>NZ_OMPE01000001.1 GCF_900312815.1 Aquimarina sp. AU474
CTTTAAAAAATAGTTTAAAAAAGGTATTGTGGAATGGATTTTTGGTTATATGTTTGCACCCGCAAAACGGGGTTTAAGTTTTGTTTAGTTCATTGAGATTTTATTGAGTTTTGTATTTCGGAAAAACTTTTTTCAAAAAAAATTAAAAAAGTTTTGGTGGTTAAAAAAGGGGTTGTATATTTGCACCCGCTTTGAGAGACAAGCGAAGTTCATAAGAAAAAAAGTGGTACTGGAGTAGGGGTTACGAGGCGTAATTTCATGGGGTTCGATTCCTTATTTACTATCGATACTTACTACCGATGAAGATCGGTTTAGGGGTAAAAAAGTTCATAGACATATTGATTGACAGCGCGTATTAAATTAGAGATAATTTATTACAAAGAATAAAGACTAGAAACATCAAAGAGAAGACGTTAAATTCCGTTGTATTGTTTTAGATAATATTTAAAGACAAACGATGAAGAGTTTGATCCTGGCTCAGGATGAACGCTAGCGGCAGGCTTAACACATGCAAGTCGAGGGGTAACAGGGAGTGCTTGCACTTTGCTGACGACCGGCGCACGGGTGCGTAACGCGTATAGAATCTACCTTTTAGTGAGGGATAGCCCAGAGAAATTTGGATTAATACCTCATAGTATCAATGAATAGCATTATTTATTGATTAAAGATTTATTGCTAAAAGATGACTATGCGTTCTATTAGCTAGTTGGTATGGTAACGGCATACCAAGGCTACGATAGATAGGGGTCCTGAGAGGGAGATCCCCCACACTGGTACTGAGACACGGACCAGACTCCTACGGGAGGCAGCAGTGAGGAATATTGGACAATGGAGGCAACTCTGATCCAGCCATGCCGCGTGTAGGAAGACTGCCCTATGGGTTGTAAACTACTTTTATAGAGGAAGAAACCGCTCTACGTGTAGAGCTCTGACGGTACTCTACGAATAAGGATCGGCTAACTCCGTGCCAGCAGCCGCGGTAATACGGAGGATCCAAGCGTTATCCGGAATCATTGGGTTTAAAGGGTCCGTAGGCGGTTTAGTAAGTCAGTGGTGAAAGTTTTCGGCTCAACCGGAAAATTGCCATTGATACTGCTAGACTTGAATTATTGTGAAGTGGTTAGAATGTGTAGTGTAGCGGTGAAATGCATAGATATTACACAGAATACCGATTGCGAAGGCAGATCACTAACAATATATTGACGCTAAGGGACGAAAGCGTGGGTAGCGAACAGGATTAGATACCCTGGTAGTCCACGCCGTAAACGATGGTTACTAGCTGTTCGAACTTCGGTTTGAGTGGCTAAGCGAAAGTGATAAGTAACCCACCTGGGGAGTACGTTCGCAAGAATGAAACTCAAAGGAATTGACGGGGGCCCGCACAAGCGGTGGAGCATGTGGTTTAATTCGATGATACGCGAGGAACCTTACCAGGGCTTAAATGTAGTATGACAGGTTTAGAGATAGACTTTTCTTCGGACATATTACAAGGTGCTGCATGGTTGTCGTCAGCTCGTGCCGTGAGGTGTCAGGTTAAGTCCTATAACGAGCGCAACCCCTGTTGTTAGTTGCCAGCGAGTCATGTCGGGAACTCTAGCAAGACTGCCGGTGCAAACCGCGAGGAAGGTGGGGATGACGTCAAATCATCACGGCCCTTACGTCCTGGGCCACACACGTGCTACAATGGTAGGTACAGAGAGCAGCCACTTGGTGACAAGGAGCGAATCTATAAAGCCTATCACAGTTCGGATCGGAGTCTGCAACTCGACTCCGTGAAGCTGGAATCGCTAGTAATCGGATATCAGCCATGATCCGGTGAATACGTTCCCGGGCCTTGTACACACCGCCCGTCAAGCCATGGAAGCTGGGAGTACCTGAAGTCCGTCACCGTAAGGAGCGGCCTAGGGTAAAACTGGTAACTGGGGCTAAGTCGTAACAAGGTAGCCGTACCGGAAGGTGCGGCTGGAACACCTCCTTTCTAGAGAGATAGTGCGACGGAAGTTTTTTTGTTGGATTGTTTTTAGTTTTTAGCTGTCGATTAATAATTTTTAGTTGGTTATATATGGGTTAGTTAGTTATTTTTCGGAATAGCTTTTAGCTTAAGCCATCGATTTTCAACTATGAAGAAGTCTCATAGCTCAGCTGGTTAGAGCGCTACACTGATAATGTAGAGGTCGGCAGTTCGAGTCTGCCTGAGACTACGAAGTTCATTTGAAATACTAAAGGAAATTCTAGAAGTTGTGTTACTGTCAACTATATAGTGGCGTAGGGTCAACTAATAGAAGACGGGGGATTAGCTCAGCTGGCTAGAGCGCCTGCCTTGCACGCAGGAGGTCATCGGTTCGACTCCGATATTCTCCACGATTCCTTAGGTATAGGGTATCGATAGTTTATAAAAGCACAGGATTCACGATAGTGAAAAAGTTTTTTATAGACATTGATTCTGTACTATTAATAGGATTAACGTTCATTGACATATTGATTTAAAAATACGAGCATTAATTGCATTTGAAAGAGTGTAATTAGTGAATAAAAAAGAGGTTTATACTAATTAGTTACTTGATTAGTATAGGCAAAAACTAAAAAGAGCAAGTTAAAGCAAGAGACATAAGCTAATTAAGGGCGTATGGGGAATGCCTAGGCTCTCAGAGGCGAAGAAGGACGTGATAAGCTGCGAAAAGCTGCGGGGACTGGCACATACAGACTGATCCGCAGATATCCGAATGGGGCAACCCGGTATGTTGAAGACATATCATCCAGCAATGGAGGCGAACCCGGAGAACTGAAACATCTAAGTACCCGGAGGAGAAGAAAACAAAAGTGATTCCGTTAGTAGTGGCGAGCGAACGCGGACTAGCCCAAACCAGTATTGTTACGGCAATGCTGGGGTTGTAGGACTACAATATGAGCGATATAATGAATTAGAATCCTTTGGAAAGAGGAGCCATAGACAGTGATAGCCTGGTATAAGTAAAGCGTATCAATCTAGTAGTATCCTGAGTAGTGCGGGGCACGTGTAACCCTGTATGAATCCGTCGGGACCATCCGATAAGGCTAAATACTCCTGAGAGACCGATAGTGAACCAGTACCGTGAGGGAAAGGTGAAAAGAACCCTGAATAAGGGAGTGAAAAAGATCCTGAAACCATACGCTTACAAGCGGTCGGAGCCTTTAGGGGTGACGGCGTGCCTTTTGCATAATGAGCCTACGAGTTACTTTTACTAGCAAGGTTAAGATTTTAAGAATCGGAGCCGTAGCGAAAGCGAGTCTGAATAGGGCGCCATAGTTAGTAGTAGTAGACGCGAAACCGTGTGATCTACCCTTGGGCAGGTTGAAGCTTTGTTAACCCAAAGTGGAGGACCGAACCCGTTGACGTTGAAAAGTCTTGGGATGACCTGAGGGTAGGGGTGAAAGGCCAATCAAACTCGGAAATAGCTCGTACTCCCCGAAATGCATTTAGGTGCAGCGTTGGTATAGTTTTATAGAGGTAGAGCTACTGATTGGATGCGGGGGCTTCACCGCCTACCAATTCCTGACAAACTCCGAATGCTATAAAATGTTTACCAGCAGTGAGGGCATGGGTGCTAAGGTCCATGTCCGAGAGGGAAAGAACCCAGACCATCAGCTAAGGTCCCAAAATATATGCTAAGTTGAAAAAACGCGGTTGAACTGCTTAGACAGCTAGGATGTTGGCTTGGAAGCAGCCATTCATTTAAAGAGTGCGTAACAGCTCACTAGTCGAGCGGTTCGGCATGGATAATAATCGGGCATAAGCATATTACCGAAGCTATGGACTTCGTAAGAAGTGGTAGGGGAGCATTGTAGTGACGTTGAAGATGTGGCGCGAGCCATGTTGGAGTAGCTACAAAAGAAAATGTAGGCATAAGTAACGATAATGCGGGCGAGAAACCCGCACACCGAAAGACTAAGGTTTCCTCAGCTATGCTAATCAGCTGAGGGTTAGTCGGGACCTAACGCGAACCCGAAAGGGGTAGTGGATGGACAACAGGTTAATATTCCTGTACCTGCCGGAGTTAAAAGTGACGGAGGCGAATAGTTAGTGCGCACTGACGGAATAGTGCGTTGAAAGGAGCAGTAATGCCCTGATAGTACACTAAGGCTACGGCCGAGGTGATAATCTAGCGAATCGACTTCCAAGAAAAGCGATCCAGGCAGCCCGTACCGTAAACCGACACAGGTAGTTGGGATGAGAATTCTAAGGTGCTCGAGAGATTCATGGCTAAGGAACTAGGCAAAATCGACCCGTAACTTCGGGAGAAGGGTCGCCCATCTTTTAGATGGGCCGCAGTGAAAAGGTCCAGGCGACTGTTTATCAAAAACACAGGGCTATGCTAAATAGAAATATGATGTATATGGCCTGACACCTGCCCGGTGCCGGAAGGTTAAGAGGAGATGTTATCTTCGGAGAAGCATTGAATTGAAGCCCCGGTAAACGGCGGCCGTAACTATAACGGTCCTAAGGTAGCGAAATTCCTTGTCGGGTAAGTTCCGACCTGCACGAATGGTGCAACGATCTGGACACTGTCTCAGCCATGAGCTCGGTGAAATTGTAGTATCGGTGAAGATGCCGGTTACCCGCTGTGGGACGAAAAGACCCCGTGAACCTTTACTATAGCTTAGTATTGACTTTGGATAAGTAATGTGTAGGATAGGTGGGAGACTTTGATCATGCGTCGCCAGGCGTGTGTGAGTCATTGTTGAAATACCACCCTTTGCTTATTCGAAGCCTAACATCGTGAGATGGACAGTGCTTGGTGGGTAGTTTGACTGGGGTGGTCGCCTCCAAAAGAGTAACGGAGGCTTCTAAAGGTCTGCTCAGTACGGTTGGTAATCGTGCGTAGAGTGCAATGGCATAAGCAGGCTTGACTGAGAGAGATACAGCTCGATCAGGTACGAAAGTAGAGCATAGTGATCCGGTGGTTCCGCATGGAAGGGCCATCGCTCAAAGGATAAAAGGTACTCCGGGGATAACAGGCTGATCTCCCCCAAGAGCTCACATCGACGGGGGGGTTTGGCACCTCGATGTCGGCTCGTCACATCCTGGGGCTGGAGAAGGTCCCAAGGGTTGGGCTGTTCGCCCATTAAAGTGGCACGCGAGCTGGGTTCAGAACGTCGTGAGACAGTTCGGTCTCTATCTACAGTGGGCGTTAGAAATTTGAGTGGATCTGACTTTAGTACGAGAGGACCGAGTTGGACGAACCGCTGGTGTATCTGTTGTCTCGCCAGAGGCATGGCAGAGTAGCTACGTTCGGAAGGGATAAGCGCTGAAAGCATATAAGCGCGAAACCCACCACAAGATGAGATTTCTTTAAAGGGTCGTGGGAGACTACCACGTTGATAGGCTATAGGTGTAAAGGCAGTAATGTCATAGCCGAGTAGTACTAATAACCCATAGGCTTATGTCGTACCCTGGTTATCTAATAACCAGGGTAGCAAATTGCTTTATATTCTCTTTATCAAGTTTACTCTTTACGTATTTTTATAATCAATATGTCAACAATATTATAGTTCAACCAGAGCTAAAGACTTAAGGTGGTTATAGCAACGGGGCTCACCTCTTACCATTCCGAACAGAGTAGTTAAGCCCGTTAGCGCCAATGGTACTACAATCGTGGGAGAGTAGGTCGCCGCCTTCTTTGAAAACCCTTCATTACTATAATGAAGGGTTTTTTTTATGC
>NZ_OMPE01000002.1 GCF_900312815.1 Aquimarina sp. AU474
GTGGAGATGTAGCAGGCTTTAGTGAGACTACGGGTACTACTGCTGATGGTACAATTACCTATCAATGGCAGATCAGTACCACTAGCGATAGTGCTGGCTTTAGTGATATTGCTACAGCGACTACAGCGACGTACGATCATGGTACAGTAACAGCGGATAGTTGGTTTAGAAGAATAGATACCAGTACCTTAAATAGTGTAGCGTGTACAGCAACCACTAATGTGTTAGCAGTAACGGTAAACAATATTACTGCAGGAGTCATTGCTGCAGATCAGACGGTATGTTCTGGTGGAGATGTAGCAGGCTTTAGTGAGACTACGGGTACTACTGCTGATGGTACAATTACCTATCAATGGCAGATCAGTACCACTAGCGATAGTGCTGGCTTTAGTGATATTGCTACAGCGACTACAGCCACGTACGATCATGGAACATTACTTCGTAATACATGGTTCCGTAGAGTGGATACTAGTACATTGAATAGTGTGGTGTGTACAAGTATTACTAATGTATTAACAATAACTATTGATAGTGATAAAGATGGAATACCAGACAATATTGATCTTGACGATGATAATGATGGTATTGCAGATACCATAGAGAGTGATGGTATAGATCCAACAGGAGATAATGATAATGATGGAGTATTGAATTTTGAAGATTCGGATATTATAGGTTATGTAGATAATGATGGTGACGGTATCAATGATAATTTAGATTTTGACGGTGATGGAATTCCTAATTATTTGGATAGAGATAGTGATAATGATGGAATTGTTGATATTGTAGAAGCAGGTGGAACGGATGGCGATGGAGATGGAGAAACTGATTATCCAATTTCTGGAGATCCAACGAGTATGATAGATAATGATAATGACGGTTTAGATGATAGTTTGGACACTATAGATAGTGGAAGTGGAGCAGGGGAAGTAATCACAGGAACGGCATTAACTATTCCTAATTCAGATTCAGATGTAAATCCTAATTACTTGGATATAGATGCGGATAATGATGGAATTGTTGATAATATCGAAGGTCAGTTAACTGTAGGATATATAGCTCCGAGCGGAAATGATACAGATAATGATGGCATAGATGATAGTTATGATCCTGATAATGGAGGAAATTCTATTGTTCCTGTCGATACCGATGGAAATACTTCAGAAAATTTACCTGATTATATAGATCTTGATAGTGATGATGATGGAGAAAGCGATTCAATAGAGGCTTATGATACTAATAATGATGGAATTCCTGAAATAGTTTTAGCAAATAACGATGCCGATGGAGATGGATTGGATGATAATTATGATATTGATGATGCCAATTTAGATCCAACCAATAACGGTCAAACGGCTAATAACCCTTTCCCAGATACCGATAACCCAGGAGGAGAGCCTAACTGGAGGGAACGAGTAATTGATATTATTGTAGAAAAAATTGATACTTTAAATGATGGTGGGGACGGCATTGTTAATGAAGGAGACACAATTACCTATGAGTTTAGAATAACAAATACAGGGAGTTCTATAATAACAAATGTCACGATTACCGATCCATTAGTTGTTGTTACTGGTACTCCAATACCTGTATTACCTCCTGGTGTAATGGATAATACATCCTATACAGCAATTTATACTATTACACAGGCAGATATCGACAATGGAACTTTTGCAAATAGTGCTACCGTAAGTGGTACAGATATAAATAGCAATACTATTATTAGTCTATCAGATGATCCTGATGATACAACTAATATAGATGAAGATGGAGATAATAATCCAGATGATGATACAGTAACAATCCTAAATCAAAATCCAATAGTAACATTAACTAAAGTAGCAAATGATGCTACCGATGGCCTATATGATACTCTTGGCGAAGTAATCACGTATACATTAGAAGTTATTAACTCAGGAAACGTGACACTTTCGAACATTATAGTATCTGATGCAAATGCAGATATTGGAAGTATTTTACCAAATATGATTACCAATTTATCTCCAGGAAATAGTGTTACAGTAACAGCTGAACATACTATTACTCAAGCGGATCTTGATGCAGGTATTGTAATTAATAGGGCAGATGTAGCTGCAAATACTCCTGATGCGATTTTAATAACCGATATGTCTGATGACCCAACTACTCCAGATCCAGATGATGCTACAGAAACTGAAGTTGGTTTAGCTCCAGTGGGTAGATTAGGTGTTACAAAATCAGCAGATCGTGGTACTTTTTCGACTGTTGGAGATAGAATTACATATACGATTGAAATAGAAAACGTAGGAACAGTTACTCTTAACAATATAACTGTCATTGATAATAACGCAACAATTGTTTCTGGCTTACCAATTACGACCTTGGTTGTTGGTAGTATAACAACAGTGATAGCAGAGCATATAGTCACGGAACAAGATATTATTGATGGACAAGTAATAAACAGAGCGGAAGTCATAGGAGTAACCCCGTCAGGAGATATGATTTCTGAAACTTCTGATGATCCCAATAACTCGACCGATGAAGATCTTGATATGGATGGTGATCCTGATGATGCTACTATAAGTATTTTGGATAGTGATGGAGATGGAGTACCAAATATTGTTGATTTGGATGATGATAATGATGGTATACCTGATGATGTAGAACAAAATGGAAATCCTAATTTGGATACTGATGGTGATGGTATCGTAGATCGATTGGATCTTGATGCTGACGGCGATGGCGTTTTGGATGTATATGAGTCTGGAGTTGAAACCGAAAGTTTGGTTATTTCGCCTGACGGTAGAATAGAAGGTACTGTTGGAACCGATGGAATACCTGATAATGTCCAAGAAGTTGGGGAAGAAGATTCTGGAATAATAAATTACCCAATACAAGATACTGATGCTGATGGTACAAATGATTTTCAGGATGTAGATGATGACAACGATGGTTTATTGACTATTGATGAAAATCCAGACCCCGATGGTAATGGAAATCCAGAAGATGCTTTTGATAGTGATGATAATGGAATACCAGATTATTTAGAGCCAAACTTTACTTCAGGAGAAGATGGAGTCACGGTTTTTTCAGGATTATCACCAAATGGTGACGGAGTTAATGATGTGTTTATGATTGACGGAATTGAGAGGTTTGAAAACAAGTTAGAAATTTATAATCGTTGGGGTGTAAAGGTTTTTGAATCTAAAAATTATGGTAGGAATGATAATTTCTTTAGTGGTATTTCTAATGGACGAACAACAATTTCTGACAAAGATCAATTACCAGTCGGAACCTATTATTATGTTCTGGAGTATGTTCTTGGATCTGGAGAACGTAAGAGTAGAATGGGATACTTGTACATTAACCGATAATTGATCAAAATTAAAGTACTCATGAGTAGAGACTCTACTTATGGTTAGAGAAAACGTAAATTGAAGGGAATGAAAAAAATATACACAATTATTGCTTTAACAATTTTTAGTCTTGTGTTTTTTAATACGTATGCACAACAAGATGCTCAATACACGCAATATATGTATAATACTATAAGTGTGAATCCAGCTTATGCTGGTAGTCGTGGTGTGATGAGTGTAATGGGATTACATAGGAGTCAATGGGTTGGTTTAGACGGAGCTCCACGCACCCAAACTTTAACTTTAAATTCTCCTATCGGAACCAATGAACGAATTGGTCTAGGATTATCAATTGTTAATGATGAAATCGGGCCTACTGATGAAACCTATATTGATATTGATTTTTCGTATACGTTACGTACATCAGAAAATGGAAAATTGAGTTTAGGATTAAAAGGAGGAATGCAATTATTAAATGTTAATCTGCAAGAGTTAAGTCGAATTAATGCTAATGATGCTTTATTTGAGACTAATATTGATAATAAGTTTAGTCCTCAGGTGGGAGCTGGGGTGTATTACCATACTAATAAATTTTATTTAGGTTTTAGTGTGCCAAATCTTTTAGAAACTGATCATTTTGATGAGAGTACGACAAGCAGTAGCAGTGATGCAGTTAGTTTTTTGGCAGAAGAACGTATTAATTATTACCTCATTGCTGGTCATGTTTTTGATCTTACTGATGATTTAAAATTTAAACCAGCCGTATTAACCAAATTGGTATTTGGAACTCCCTTACAAGTAGATGTGTCAGGTAATTTTTTACTATATCAAAAATTAACTTTAGGAGTTGCATATCGTTGGAGTGCTGCAGTAACAGGGCAAGTGGCTTTTCAAATATCAGACTCCATGATGATTGGTTTTTCATATGATAGAGAAACTACAGAGTTAGGGCAATCTCAATTCAATGATGGTAGTTACGAAGTAATGTTACGGTTTGAACTTTTCAAAAAGTACAATAGAATGCTAACCCCACGTTTTTTTTAATCTATTCCTAAAAAAAATAGAACCTAGTGATTATGTTGATGTTTTTCTGAATTTAATAACCTTGAAAATTGTTGGAATGCATATTTGTGCACTATAGAGGTTTGAAAAGAAGGTTAATTTAATAAGTTAAGTATGGGCAATTAATTAAATCAATAGTTAACCCGGATTGTATACTTGCTCAATTAGTTTGAAAACAATTTTTGAAATAGTTTTGAATAAGAAATAAGCGTTTCGAGAATTTTTTTGTTGAAGAAAGCATAATAAGGATGTAAGTAGGCCTAAAAGCTATGTTAACAATCAGACTATTAGGAGAAAACGTTTTTGTATCCCTCTTTTTTATGGACTATCTGTAATAAAAGAGTGTTTTTTAGAGATATGTATCAATGGTTAATGAGCAGAAATTAAAAGCGAAAAGCCGAATAATAGGAACTATAAAATCTTTTTCTCTATTTGAAAATTAAATAGAAAGAGATTTATCAAATAAGTGAGATTTGTAAGGGTTTGTAAATTAGATTTTTAGCAGTTTGCAATAGATTGGAAATGTTAAAACTTCCTTAGTTTCATAGAATATCATATTTTTTAAGGTAAAACCGTAATTATTATGATGTCTTAATGTAGGTAGATTAAGCAAATTGTGATTATATTTAGGTATTGTTTTTTTTATGAGAAACAATATTATTAATTTAGAGTACAAAAGCTTAATTTCTTACCCCTCACTGAGCTTTAGTATTTAATTAAGTTTTATATAATTATATAAAACAAATATTTTATAGTGGTATATATTTATAGTATCACTTTTTTATAGTAAACACCTTGCATAATGTATAGAAAGGATATATCTTTTAGGAGATATATATTAAACTAATATTGACAGGTATATGATAATTAGAAATAATATCCATCTGAAATATATGAGTTTAGGGTTGATAATTTAGAAATTAGTATTTCTATAAATTTAATAGAAATAATCTAAATGAATAAAAACAACCCCGCTATTTGTAAAACTTTGGCGAGCCAACAAAAGCAGGGTCTGAATAACGATTAATATTAAATTAACCATTATGAGTGGATTTTCACTTCTTGTGTTTATCGGATATGTTCTATATCCAAGTAACATTTATCTTTTTCTTAAAGAAAAATGTATTCTTATTATTTTGATCAAAATCAGATCGAAATATAGGAATTCTATCTCTCATTTACGGTATTCCCTTATTGTTTTTAAGACTTTGTTAACAAAATTTTCAATGCGTATAATCTATATGATATATAATCATATGACTATTGAACGCCTTAATAAATCATATATGATTACATGATCATTTAATAATCATATGTGTTGTATAATAATGAATGATATGAAATTTAATAAAGAATAAAGAAATAAACTATTCGCCGTTTTTGGTGTATAGTTATAACGATGCATTTTGACGATGTGTTTACTTTAAACCCCTCGGCTTTAGGGGTAATTCCGGGGGGTTTTACTTTTGTGAAAAATATGTATGCTTGTTACGTATAAATAAGCATTTTAAGATTTTAAGTGTTTTTAGCTTAAATGTAGATTTAGGATGGCTGTCAGGTTATATAATCTGGCAGCTTTTTTATATATCTTCCTAATTGTTATTTTTATACTTTAGCATTATTATGGATATAAAACTTCTAGAATATTTAGAGTCATTTCTTACCCCAAGAAGGTTGGCTTTATATAAAAAAGTATTAGATAAAAGAACGAATCATTTTACAGTAGCGGTAGAGGATGTGTATCAATTACACAATACAAGTGCCGTGATTAGAAGTTGTGATGTTTTTGGCGTACAAAATGTACATGTAATTGAAGAAATTAATGCCAAGCGGATAGATCGGGAGATAGCAATGGGAGCACAAAAATGGGTAGATATTAATAGATATGCCACAACTAATGAATGCATAAAAACTTTAAAAGAAAAGGGATATCAGATTGTAGCGACTACACCTCATGATGATTCTAAGACATTAAGTGATTTTGATGTAAATATACCATCTGCGTTTTTCTTTGGGCAAGAACAACAAGGTCTAAGTGAAGTGGTTCTTAATGCAGCTGATTGTAAATTACATATACCAATGGTGGGATTTACAGAGAGTCTTAATATTTCTGTTTCGGCGGCCATAATATTACAAGATGTTACATCTAAGTTAAGAGCTACAGAATTAAATTGGGAATTATCAGAAGAGGAAAAATTAGAGAAGCGAATGGAATGGGCTAAGAAGATAATTAAAAGTCATGAGCAAATTATAGCAAGATATCATCATGAAAATATGTGATTAAAAACAATAAAAAGAAACAATTATGGTAGCATGGTTTGAAATTCCGGTTATGGATATGAATAGAGCAATGACCTTTTATGAAAAAGTGTTTAATATTGAGCTACAACGACATCAATTAGACGGTATAGAAATGGGGTGGTTTCCGAACAAAAATGAAACGGGAATAGCTACGGGTACACTTATACATGCCAAAGAACATTATACACCTAGTGAGTATGGCGTTTTAGTATATTTTGCATGTGATGATGTTGCAAACGAAATCGGTAGAGTAGTAGCTGCAGGAGGAAAAGTAATATCTGATAAAAAACAAATATCCGAAAGCCATGGGTATATGGCTTTTTTTATGGATTCTGAAGGAAACAGAATAGCATTACATTCTTCCAAATAGGCATTGAATATACTGCTTACTTTCTATCTAAAACCTTATACTCCTCGTAACACTCACTGATAGCATCAAGGATTTGAAGATCATTGGCAAATTTTATAAAATCAACAGAGTAATTACAGTTACGTAGGATTTCATCTATATCAAGACGTTCTACCTGAAGAAGAGCCATTAGCGTAGCACGATCAAACTTATTTTCGAGAAGGTTTCTGATTTCATCATCTTTCTTCATTTTACGAAGTTTTCTAAGCTCTTTGGATCGTTTGCTAAAAATATTATACAAAAAATCCGCAGGATTAAATATAGCCCCTAAAACCTTATTGACCGCTCCAGGTTGTCGGCTTCCTCCTTCATATCCAGAACTTAATCCTGCAATACTATATCTATAATTATTGTATACCGGGATTCTTTTGGCATCGATTTCTAAATACCCTGTTAATTGAACATCAGCAACAACAACCTCTTCTAAAGCTATTCCAAGCTCGGTCATTTTAATTTTAACATCCCCAAACTTAATCCAGTCATTGGTCACTCTTACCCGTAGTGGTTTATAGCCAATATATGAAAAGTACAAAGTATCGTTTACCTGGGCTTTAATTGTGAAATCTCCATCCTTATTAGTAATAGTACCAATCACTTGACTTAAGTTAACAATATGTACGTTTTCTAACTTTTGATCAGTAGCGGCATTTAATACCTTACCAGTTACTATACCTGGATCATTTTGAGCAAAAGCTGTTATACCTGAAATAAGTAATATGTAAAATAATATGTTCTTCATACACTATAAGACGTTCAATTTATCTGAATATAACATAAAAATCGCGCCAAAATTTAAATACAGTTGTTAAAACCACATAAAATTATCTGCGATCACTACGTTTTCTGCGATCTCTTCTTAGGCCACCGCCACTATCTTTACTATCATTTTTATCAAAACGTCTTTTACCTTTAGGTTTAAAACCATCGCTTCGACGTTTTCCTTTAAATCCGCCGCCACCATTATCACGACGACGTCTTCCACCACCTCTACGGCCACCAGAACCTGAGCCTTTAGAGATTTCTACATTAACTTTACGACCTTCCATTTTGAAATCCTCGAAAATAGAAAGTACTCTTTCCTGATGTTCTGCACTGGTATTAAAGAAAGAAAAACTCTCTTTAACATCAACACGTGATAAGGAGTCACCTCCTAATTCGAGTACTTCTTTAAGGAAATCCTTAAGAGTCATCCAATCAAATCCATCTTTCTCTCCTACATTAATAAAGTATCTTGTGCTACCATCACCACTATCAGAATCTCCACCTCTTTCGCCTCCTGAGGCATTAAGGTCTCTGGCATTTTTATAGTAGTTATGAAAACGAGAGAATTCTACAGAGAAAAACTTTTTTATAAGTTCTTCTTTAGAAAATTCTTCTAAAACTTCATTAATAGAAGGTAAATATGTATCAATTTCGTGATTTATTTCAGCTTTACCGATATCACTGGCAAGGTGAAATAGTTGTACTTGACAGATTTCTTCACCACTAGGAATTTCTTTTTTCTCAAAACTCTTTTTAATGATGCGTTCTACAGATTTTATTTTTCTGACTTCGCTTTTAGATACGATTACCATTGAGACTCCGCTTTTACCGGCGCGCCCTGTTCTACCACTTCGATGCGTATATGTTTCAATCTCATCTGGTAGTTGATAATTTATAACATGGGTAACATCATCAACATCGATACCACGGGCTGCGACATCTGTTGCAACTAGCATTTGTATTTGTCGATTTCTAAAACTTTTCATCACCAAATCACGTTGATTTTGACTTAAATCTCCATGCAATGCAGCGGCATTATACCCATCTCCAATAAGATTTTCTGCTACTTTTTGAGTGTCCCTTTTGGTACGACAAAAAATCACAGAAAAAATATCAGGATTAGCATCTGCCAATCGTTTTAAAGCAGCATAACGATCACGAGAGTTCACTATATAATATTCGTGAGAAACGTTCTTAGAACCCGTGTTTTTATGACCTACGGTTATCTCAACCGGGGTGTTCATAAAACGTTTTGCTATTGTTGATACTTCTTTGGGCATGGTTGCAGAAAACAACCATGTGTTTTTATCTTTTGGAGTATGAGATAGTATGGCATTGATATCCTCATAGAATCCCATATTTAGCATTTCATCAGCTTCATCCAATACACAGTAGCCAATATTAGAGATATCTACCAGTTTACGGTTGATCATATCTTGCATACGTCCAGGAGTAGCCACAATAATTTGGGCGCCTCTTTTGATTTGTTTGGCTTGGTCAGTAATACTAGCTCCACCATAAATTGCAACAGTGTGCAATCCAGAAACATATTTAGAGTAGTTTTTTAGCTCATTGGTAATTTGTAAACAAAGTTCTCGCGTAGGAGACAAAATTAATCCCTGAGTAATTCTACTTTTACTATCTATTTTTTCGATTAAAGGAAAACCAAAGGCTGCTGTTTTTCCTGTACCAGTTTGCGCTAATGCTACAATATCTGTATCTTCGTTAAGTAATATAGGAATAGCCTTTTCTTGCACCTCACTTGGGGTCTCGAACCCCATATCATTCACCGCCTTTAGAATTTCATCACCGAGGCCTAAAGCTTCAAATTTGTTCATATAAATAAAAATAAGCCGCAAAGGTACGGTTTATTATCTGTCTATTACAATAACGAGGTAGTTATTATGATGTTGCAATTATCTATTTGATGATTTCGATTTCGAAAAGCTTATCCCAATTCTTTCCAGTAACAAATAGCTGTTTGGTATCGGCCTTGTAGGCAATACCATTTAAAACGTCAAGATCCTGATGTTGAGTCACTTTGTCTCGTAGCCCTCTTAAATCTACCACAGCTTCTATTGCTCCATTTTTTGGATTAATAATCGTAATACTGGTTTTGAGATTAGATTTGTTTGTCGAACCATGTTTTGGCCATGTATTCGCATATATTTTTCCGTCCACCCATTCTAATTCATTAAATTTCGTTTTCAGACCTTTATTAGTAACTATTTGGATATATTCTTTTTCGGCTAAGGTTTGCGGATCTAAAATCCATATTTTTTCTGTACCATCACTCTTATAGATTCGTTGACCATCATTGCATAATCCCCAACCTTCTTTACTTGTGTTATATGCAAAACTCCCGGTTCTTTCTAAAGTAGAAAGGTCATATATAAAACCTTCTTTGGCTAACCATGTGAGCTGGTATACTTTGTTATTTGCTATAGTTATCCCTTCGGCAAAATATTCGTTCGAGATTTCTTTTTTAATAAGCACTTCTCCCGTTTTGTAGTTGACTTTTCTTAATGATGATTTTCCTTTTTTTCCTGTACTTTCATATAAGGTATCACCAAAAAATTCTAATCCCTGGGTGAAAGCTTCTTTATCATGGGGATATTCAGCTACAATCTTATAGGAATATAGTTTGGGAGATGTATTGTAAAGTAAAGTAATTTTTTTTGTAATAGTATCAATATTTCCATCATAGAAAACATGTGCTTTAAGTATATGGGTACCTAACTTTTCGGTATCTATTTTTTCTTCAAAGCTATAGTCTGTTTTCGAAGGCGTTTTTTTACCGTCCAAGATATAAGTAACGGAATCTATAGTGATATTTTGATCATTTTTGACATGCGCTTTTATCGTTTCGCCTAGCTTGAATATTGCTTGATCATTTTCTGTAACAACAGAAAAATATTTTTTTTTCTTATCATGATTGCTTCCACAAGAAAAAATGACTAAGCTTAATGTTATGACGAATAAGGAGTTACGAATGTTCATTGCAATGATTAAATTTGAAGCAAGATATTTATTTTAATTGGGTTTAAAAAATCGTTGTTTTATCTAGTAAAGATTGTATCTTTGCAGCGGCAAGTCCTACACAACTAGCTCCTGTTGAATCCTCCAGGGCGGGAACGCAGCAAAGGTAAACGGTTGTAGCAGTGTGATGTAGGTAGCTTGCCTTTTTTTGTGCTCTTAATTTTCATTTGACCAATTTTCATTTCATTGTAATTCAATTTGTTTTTAGATATTATTCGTAAATCATAATTGTATATTTGCGATCATGAATGTAGCTCAAAAAACTCCTGTTGTTTTAATTACCGGTGGTTCTTCAGGAATAGGAAAATCAATAGGTACTTATCTTAAACAAAAAGGATATATTGTATACGGCACTAGCCGTAACCCTTCAAAACTACCTAATTTTGAACCTTTTACATTACTGAAGTTGGATGTTGCTGATCGTTCTACAATTCAATCTGCAATTAAGAAGATCCAAGAAGAACAAGGTCGTATAGATGTTTTAATAAACAATGCAGGCGCGGGGATTACAGGGCCATTAGAAGAAATTCCTGAAGAAGAAATACAGCGCAATTTTACTACGAATTATTTTGGAGCTATTAATGTTACTAAAGCAGTATTACCCTTAATGCGAGAACAAAAAAGTGGTCTTGTAATTAATATCACCTCAATAGCTGGATATATGGGATTACCATTTAGAGGCGTTTATAGTGCATCTAAAGCTGCATTAGAAATTACTACTGAAGCTTGGCGAATGGAGCTAAAAAGCTTTAATATTAATATGACAAATATTGCTCCTGGAGATTTTGCAACGAATATCGCAGCGGGCCGATATCACGCACCGGTATTATCAGATTCACCGTATAAAAAATCGTATGGAGATTCATTAGCATTAATGGATGACCATGTTGATGCTGGAAGTGACCCTCTAGAAATGGCTAAGGTCGTTTTTAAAGTGATAAATACAAAAAAACCTAAGGTTCATTATAAGGTAGGGGTATTTATGCAAAAATTCTCTGTTGTTCTAAAAAGAATATTGCCAGATAGGGTATACGAGAAATTATTAATGAATCATTATAAGCTATAATTTTTTTACTTAAAAAATAAAAATATTTAAGCGCAATTAATGCAGGATACTATCAATCAAGAAGGAATATCTTTATATTCGCACCGGAAATGAAAAATATATAATTACTATACACAACAATTTAAATACAATACTATGAAGTTTTTTATTGATACTGCAAACCTGGATCAGATAAAGGAAGCACAAGATCTTGGTGTTTTGGATGGGGTTACAACTAACCCATCATTGATGGCTAAAGAAGGTATCACAGGAAGAGAAAATATTATTAATCACTATAAGAAAATATGTGATATTGTTACTGGAGATGTAAGTGCAGAGGTTATCTCTACGGATTTTGAAGGTATCATTAAAGAAGGTGAGGAGTTGGCTAAACTACATGATCAGATTATTGTAAAGGTGCCAATGATTAAAGATGGGATAAAAGCTATCAAATATTTTAGTGATAAAGGTATTAAGACAAATTGTACTTTGGTCTTTTCTGCAGGTCAAGCTTTATTGGCAGCAAAAGCGGGGGCTACATATGTTTCTCCTTTTATTGGAAGATTGGATGATATCTCTACAGATGGACTTAATCTTATTGCAGAAATCAGGTTAATTTATGATAATTATGGTTTTGATACTCAGATTTTGGCAGCTTCTGTAAGGCATACAATGCATGTGATTGACTGTGCAAAAATTGGCGCAGATGTAATGACAGGGCCTCTTTCTTCAATAGAAGGATTGTTAAAACACCCTTTAACAGATATTGGACTAGCAAAATTCCTTGCAGATTATAAAAAAGGAAACTAGAAAATATAATTAAGATGTATATTGAAAAAGCTACTTTGAAAAGAGTAGCTTTTTTTAGTTACCTAAACTAGCTAACCTTGTGTATTGCATAAGTTGTTTTTCAAAAACAGAAGAAAATAAATTAGCTTTTTCGTTTATTATTTTCCCATCTTGATCAACAAGAATAACTTTGTTACTAGAATGTATTACAAGTTCTTCTGAAGAGCATTTGGGGTATTTAAACTCATATTCATTGCCCAAGTTATAGTGATGTCTTTTTATGGTTTTTAACCAATTCTTTGTTTGATCATCATCAGTATTAATAGCAATAAATTCGATCTCAGGATATAAAGCACTAAGGTAAGATGCTTTTTTATGGGCTCTTATGTAATGATCTTTGCTCTCCATAGACCAAAAATATAATGCAGTTATGGATTTATTAAAAAGAGAAGAAAGTTTTACTCGATCTCCATTAGAAGCAATCAATTCTTGATCGGGAAGAGTTTTATTAGGCCTTAATCTAGAAATCGCTCTTGATAATTTTTTTAACTCTTTTTGAGACTTTTTATTAGAACTAACAGATAAGTAGTGTTTTAATACTTTGTTAGAATCGTAGTTTTTCTTACTATTTAATAAAAAGTTAGTGGTTACTCTTCTTAAAAGGTTATTCTTGATATACGGGTGATCGACTAAGCTATCGATCAGATTTAATTTATGTACAACACTTTCTGTTCTTCTTTTATAATAAGATGAACTATTAGAATAATTAGAAAGAGAAGAATTTGTGAAGTAATAATTTAAATACCTATTGTAGGCGTATAATTTTTTTAGATCATTGTCATTAAAATTAATATCTCTTCTAAAGTCAAAGAAAGATGCTGGTAAATCTTTTGCAGAATCCATACCTCCGATACCATATCTACTATGAAAATATAATTCATGACGTGTATAGTAGTCAAATATAAAACTTGCTTGGGCAAGCTTTTTTGCAAGCGCACTCAGTTCATATTTGTTAGTAAGCTTATTGTACGCCTTTAATTTTTGTTTTAGTAATGAATCTTGATTTTTCTTAAAGTAAGATGGTGATAACTGAAGATCGGTCCTTTTCAATTTTGCTCTTTCTTGCTCATTTAGCAAGTACATATCAATCAAGAAATTGTTTTTTCGAGAGCCGTCGCCAGAAAAAACAAGAGATTCATCAAATTCTAAAGTATTAAGTCTGATAAGTAGACTATCACCTTTTTCTAAAAGAACTAATTGATTTTCTGGTTTGTGTTTGAATAAATACAGACCGTCTTCTAGATTTTCAACTTTATAAAAGAAACGATTATTTCTATCTAAGGGTATTGTATCACCTGGTTCATCATTTTTAGAAATGACAACATAATCCGAATTAGGGTTCACAATTTCACCACCAAAGTAGGTGTATTCTCTATTGATTTTCTCCGAAGATTCACAACTACATAAACAACACCATAAAAGTGAAATAGATGCGATATATCTATATGGGTAGAACTGCATTTTGGGTACCAAATTAACTAACAATTAGCCAAAAATAATTCTAAACCCTTTCCACATTTGTTAACTATTCGTTAATTCTTTAGTAATTAATATTCTATCCAAATTAGAAATAGAAAAAAATAGAAATAAAGAATGAATTGACAACTGATCTCTGCTTAAAAATATAATACAGTATACCTATAAATTAATGATAGATTGTTTCAGGTTGTGAAACCATTTTTCTACTTTTGCGCCGAATTCGAATTAACAATCTATTTTATCATGTTATCAGTTTCTAATCTTTCAGTTCAGTTTGGTAAGCGTATACTTTTTGACGAAGTGAATACTGCATTTACTCAAGGTAATTGCTATGGTATTATCGGCGCTAATGGAGCCGGAAAATCTACTTTTCTAAAAATCCTTTCGGGAATTATGGAGCCTACTTCGGGTCACGTGCACCTGGAGCCAGGAAAACGAATGTCTGTTTTAGAACAAAACCATTACGCATATGATGAATTTACTGTTCTCGAAACAGTAATTATGGGTAATAAACCATTATACAAGATCAAAACGGAAATTGATGCATTGTATGCGGATTATACTGATGAAAATGCCGAAAAAATAGGAGAACTTCAGGTAGAGTTCGAAGAGATGAACGGTTGGAATGCAGATAGTGATGCAGCAGCAATGCTTTCGAATTTGGGAATAAAAGAAGATCTACATTATACACAGATGTCTGATCTAGATACCAAACAAAGAGTACGAGTATTACTTGCACAATGTCTTTTTGGTAGTCCAGATGTACTTATTATGGATGAGCCCACCAATGATTTGGATTATGAAACTATAAGTTGGTTAGAAACTTTTTTGGGTAACTATGATAATACAGTTATTGTAGTATCTCACGACCGTCACTTTTTGGATGCAGTATGTACACATATCTCGGATATTGATTTTTCTAAAATTAATCATTTCAGTGGTAATTATACATTTTGGTATGAATCTTCTCAATTAGCAGCAAGACAAAGAGCTCAACAGAATAAAAAGTCTGAAGAGAAGAAAAAAGAATTACAAGAGTTTATTGCGCGATTTAGCGCTAATGTTGCCAAATCAAAACAAGCAACGTCGCGTAAAAAAATGATAGAAAAGCTTAATATCGAAGATATTAAGCCATCTAGTCGTCGTTATCCAGCGATCATATTTGAAAGAGATAGAGAGGCAGGAGATCAAATCCTGAATATTGATGGATTAGCAATGAGTATTGAAGGGGAAACATTATTTAAAGGCATAGATGTTAATTTAAATAAAGGAGATAAAGTAGTTATTTTCTCAAAAGACTCTAGGGCTACCACCGCGTTTTACCAATTATTAAATGATAAACAAAAGGCAGACTCAGGAAAAATCGCTTGGGGAATTACAACTGCACAATCTTATTTACCCGCAGATAATAGTGAGTATTTTCAAAATGACTTATCTCTAGTAGATTGGCTTAGACAATGGGCTACCACTGAAGAAGAAAGGGAGGAAGTATTTATTAGAGGGTTCTTAGGTAAAATGATTTTTAGTGGAGAAGAAGCTCTTAAAAAATCTAATGTATTATCTGGAGGAGAAAAAGTGCGATGTATGTTATCAAAAATGATGATGACAAGAGCCAATGTATTGATGCTAGATGAGCCAACTAATCACTTGGATCTTGAATCTATTACCGCATTTAATAACTCTTTAAAGAAATTTAAAGGTACAGTACTTTTTACAACTCATGATCATGAGTTTGCACAAACAGTGGGTAATCGTGTTATAGAACTTACTCCTAATGGAGTAATTGATCGCTATAGTACTTTTGATGAGTACATGAGCGATCCTAAGATCAAAGAACTGCGTGAGAAGATGTATGCGGTTAAGGTGTAATAGTTACGATTGCAACATGTTTAAATATTTATCGTATTTTATCGGTATACTAGTTAAACTTTGTTTACGTTACATTAGTATTCATACAAACTAACCAATAGAAATCTACGCTGGGCGATCAACTTATCATAGAGCAAATCAGAAATAAAAACGAAAAGGTTTTTGAATCTGTATTTAAAGAATATTTCAAGGTACTTACCATATATGCAAAAAAGTACGTGTTAGATTTTGATACAGCAAAAGATATTACACAAGAAACTTTTGTAAAACTTTATGAAAAAAGGGATGAATTAGTAATACATACATCTCTAAAATCTTTTTTGTACACATCGGTTAGAAATAGATGCTTAGATTACATTAAGCTTCATAAGATTCGTCAACAACATAAAGACACTATTCTTTATGAATCTTCGACGTACACCGAAGATGAAGATACAGATCAAATTAGATATACTGAATTACAGGAGAAAATTCATAGAATTATAAAAACTCTGCCAACACAAAATCAGAAAATATTTATGCTTAGTAGATTTGGAGGAAAAACTAATCAGGAGATAGCTGATGAGTTAAATCTAAGCAAGAGAACTGTTGAAACTCATATTAGTAATGCAATTAAAAAGATAAAAATCTCTGTTGCATTGAGTTTTATTTACCTGATTATTAAACTTTTATAATATTTCTCATTTTTTTTTACTTCATGCTTACGTGTAAGTGGTTTTTTGTTCGTCATAACATATGAATGAACAACAGTAGAGTAGTTTTTTTCAACTCTATTACAAAAATAAACCAGTTATGAACACGCAAAACCAAAGTAGTTTAGAGTATTCTTTAATTAAATATTTTTCTGGAAAATCTACACCAGAGGAAGAAACATTCGTGAAAAATTGGGTGTCGCAAAGTCAAGATAATATTTTTTATTATCAAAAGCTTCAACGATTATGGTTTCAACGAATCATACTGTGATATCATATTTTTTTGTGAATCACAATCATAATTAACCAAAGAATAATCATAAAAAATACTTAGCCAATTGGGAACAAAACAAGTAATCTTAGCTTTTGGGGTGCTACTCATGAGCATTAATGTATTATTTAGTCAATCTGATAAGGTTGACCCGTCATCAGAAAAATATACAATAAGTGGATATATTAAAGAAACAGGAAGTCAAGAATATTTACCCATGGTATCTATTTATATTCCAACAAGTAAAGTAGGAACTACAACCAATGATTATGGCTTCTTTTCACTTACTGTACCAGGAGGTACTCATGAGTTAATTGTTTCTTTTGTTGGGTATGGAACAGTAAAGAAAGTAGTCAATCTTACAGATGATATTGAGCTCAATATTGATATGGAATTGTCTACAGAGAGTCTTGGTGAGGTAATTATAGATGCAGATAGAGGGGTGAATGAAAGTCAAGTGACACAAATGAGTGTTGTAACAATTAAACCATCAGAAATACAGGATATTCCGGCAATTTTGGGAGAAAAAGATGTAATTAAGGCATTACAATTAATGCCAGGTATACAAAGAGGAAATGAGGGGAGTGCAGGTTTTTTTGTAAGAGGGGGTACACCGGATCAGAATCTAATCATATTAGATGAAGCTCCGGTGTATAATTCTAATCATTTGTTTGGAATTTTTTCTGTTTTTAACGGGGATGCAATTAAATCAATAGAAACCTTCAAAGGCGGATTTCCTGCAAGATTTGGAGGCAGACTATCTTCGGTTCTAAAAATAGATACCAAAAATGGAAACAAAGAAAGACTAACAGGAAAGGTAAACGTGGGGTTGATCTCATCATCATTATTATTAGAAGGGCCAATTAAGAAAGGAAAAACATCTTTTATTTTTAGTGGTCGTAGAACGTATGCTGATTTATTATCAAAACCATTTCAAAGTTCGGATTTTAAGGCAGGATTTTATTTCATGGATTTGAACTTTAAAATTCATCATGTTTTTAATGAGAAAAATAAATTGTATTGGAGTAATTATTTTGGACAGGATAGGTTTACAGGTGATGAAAAGTCAAACGGAGAACGTTTTAAAACGCGTCTGTTTTGGGGTAATATAACGTCTACTTTGAGATGGAATCATCAATTTAGTGATAAATTTTTCTCTAATACGTCTCTTATTTTTAGTAATTACAATTTTGGACTTAAATATGATGAAAAACTTAATGACAGTCGTTTTTTGTTTAAACTAAGTTCTGGGATCAACGACTACGGTATCAAAGCCGATTTTGATTATTATCCAAACCCACAACATTCTGTACGTTTTGGAATTGCTTCTACCTATCATAGTTTTATTCCTAAACAATCAAGACTTAGGGCGACAGGAGAGGATAATGCAGATGTTAAACAAAAAATAGAATCTTTGGAGAGTGCAGTATATGCCGAGGATAATTGGAAACTTTCTAATACCTTGAGTTTTAATCCCGGAGTACGAGTTACCCATTTTAATTTTAAATCAAAAAGTTATCTTAATTTTGAACCCAGAGCTACGATAGCATGGAATATAAAACCTGATCTTGCATTAAAAGCTTCATATGCAAAAATGAATCAGTATATTCATTTGCTATCTAACTCTGGTATTGGCTTACCCACAGATTTATGGGTATCGTCTACAGATAAGTTAAAACCACAAGTATCTCAACAATATGCAATAGGTTTAGCAAAAGATTTTTTCGAAGAAGGATACTCTATAACATTAGAAGGGTATTATAAAAAAATGGATGATGTCATTTCTTATAAAGAAGGAGCTTCATTCTTATTATTAGAAGATCTAGAGACTGGAAGAGAAATTGATTGGGAAGAAAACATCACTACAGGAGAAGGTTGGGCCTATGGCGCAGAATTGTTATTAAGAAAAAAGACAGGAAAACTAACAGGTTGGTTGGGATATACTTTGTCCTGGTCTGAAAGACAGTTTGATGAATTAAACCAAGGGCGAAAATTCTTTTCGAGATATGATAGACGTCATGATTTGTCTTTGGTAGGAATTTACAAACCGAACGAAAAAATTACGCTCTCAGGATCCTGGGTGTTTTCTACAGGTAATAATTTTAATTTACCAGATAGGGAGGCGTTATCCAACACAAGTAATTTTCCAATCCCTATTGGATTGTTTAACACTGGCGGAACAACTTCTTTTAGTACCGAACGAAATAATTTTAGAGGCGAAAGCTATCATCGTTTCGATCTAGGAGTACAATTCCATAAGAAATTTGCAAAAAATAGAGAGCGTACTTGGGGATTCTCAGTGTATAACATTTACGGAAGAAAAAACCCATTCTTTTATTATTTTGACGATTCACAGCTTAAAAAAGTATCCATATTACAATTTATACCATCTATTAATTATACTTATAAATTTTAGATCATGAAATCAATCGAATCAAACTCATTAAAAAATTACACAAAAAGATTAATGAAATACTCTCAATATCTGCTAATTGGATCCTTGTGGGTTACATTTCTTAGTTGTGAAACAAGTGTAGATGCCAGTGATTTATTAGAAAAAGAACAATTCGTGGTAATCAATGGATATTTATCACCACAAGACACCACATTAAAAGTGCAAATTTCTAAATCTAAATCGAGAGCAGAAAGTACAATTACTAACAATGCTGATTTAGTGATTAGTAATGCAACAGTAACGATTACGGATGAAAATGATAACCAAGTAACTTTGATTTATTCTAGTACTTCATTTAGTTATGAAATACCAGCAACAGATTTAGCTATTTTACCCGGTAGAAAATATTTTCTAGCTGTTACGGCAGAAGGTAAAGATTATAAGTCATCATGTGTTATACCATCAGAATTGGTAGAAAACATAGAAAGCGAAATAACAAACAATAATGATGTTGACTCTTTTGGAAACAAAAAACTAAAATTAAAAATTGATGATATAGCAGATAAAAGAAACTTTTATATTGTTGGGGCAAAGGTAACTCAAGCATTTAATAGTGGAGAAGATAGTGTTACTGATGTGGATTTTGAGTTTGAACAATTTACTACTGATAGTAATAGAGAAAATGCTGTTGTTACTGTTGATGGTATCTTTAACGAATTTTTTGATTCTCAAAGTAGTAAAGCGAATGTACAAGTGGCAAATGCAGAAGAGATATTATACGATGCTTTGCGGGCTACATTTTTAAATGATTATAATGAGGACGATCCTTTTTTTGAACCTGTTATTGCACCTACCAATATAGAAGGAGAAAGTGGGTTCGGAGTTTTTGCCGGATATCAATTAACCGAAAAAGAAATAACCTTTTAAATGTAAAGAACCTTACATTTTTTTGGCATTCTCTTGTTATATGAGGTAATGACGAATAATTTGGTCGTTAAATAAAAGTAATTAATAATACAGAAAGAATAGAGCTTTACTATTTTAAAGCAAGCATGATCGGGGGCATATGTTATTTATTTGCTATTTTAGAACCGGATTTAGAATTGAATATGAATATTGAACAAGAAGATCACATACTGCCAATTATAACACGTTATTTAAAAGATGATGTGCAGGAGGACGAACGAAAGTTTGTGAAAAATTGGATTGCCCAATCTGAAATAAACAAAAACTATTTTGAAGAAGTTGAACAATTATGGAAGGCTTCAGAAGAAATAGACGATTTTGATAAAATAAATGTAAATGACGAGTGGGATAAATTTACTTCAAATACATCTTCTCAAAAAGATATTCAGACTAAAGAAAACAATAGAGCATTCTTAAAAATAGCCGCATCTATAGCCGTCATTATCGGTTTGGGAGCATATTTTATGAATTACTTTAATGCCGATGTTACATTAATTGCACAAACTGGTGAAGAAAACAGATTTGTACTTCCTGATCAATCAGTCGTATGGCTTAACGAAGGTAGCGAGCTAACATATAAAAAGGATTTTGAAGGAAAAACAAGAGCTTCTCAACTTAAAGGAGAAGGGTTTTTTGAAGTTGCCAAAAACCCAGAAAAACCATTTGTGGTGAGCACTAACAATACCGAGACTAAGGTTTTGGGTACTTCTTTTAATTTAAAAACAGATACAAATACTAAGGAAACCAAACTCGTTTTAGTAACAGGTAAAGTGCAATTTACTTCCGATGGTAATCAAGAAATTCTTTTACCAGGTGATAAAGTTACAGCAAAGGCAAATGGAATTTTGCTTAAAAAAGTAAATGATAATCCTAATTTTATTTCATGGAAATCTAAAGTATTGAAATTTGAAGATGTTGTTATGAGCGATGTAGTTAAGGATATCGAACAGTTTTACAATGTTGAGCTGGTTATTGAAAATCTACAATTAAAAGATTGTACATTAACATCGGTCTTCGAAGACGAATCTTTGGATGATGTCTTAGAAACACTTACCATATTGTTTGATATTACACATCAAAAAATTGGAACCAATCGTATCCTAATTAAAGGAGGAAATTGTAATTCGTAAAAAACATTCTTTATAATTGCACTAAAATATTTTGAATGTTTGATTTGGTTGTAAAAGTGAAAATGGTAAATAAGTGGTTTATACTTCTTACATTCTTATCCTTGAGCAGTTATGCACAACAGACTATTCTTAATAAAAAAGTTAGCCTAGTAAAGAAAGATATCTCTATAGCCGATATTCTTAACGAGCTAGAAAGTAAATTCGAATTTACAACCACTTATTCGGGTAATACTATCGACTTATCTCAGAAAACATCTATTAATGCTAATAATCAAACTCTTAATCAAGTGCTTAGAGTTTTGTTTCCGTCAAAACTTTATCGTTTTAAAGTTTTGGGTAAAAAGCTTTTGATTTATAAAAGAGTTCAAAAATATACACTTAGCGGATATCTACTAGAAGAAGGTAGTCAGGAGTATTTAAGTAATGTTTCGATATACATAAAAGAGCAAGGTATAGGGGCCATTAGCAATGATTATGGCTTTTATTCTTTATCGGCACCAGAAGGTAAACATGAAGTATTAATTACATTTATAGGTTACAAGCCTATTGTTAAAAATATTGATTTTACTAAAGATATCAACCTTAACTTTAGCTTAGAGCCAGATACTCAATATCTTGATGAGATCATAATTAATTCGGATCGTGGTTCTTTAAAGAGCGAGATTACCCAAATGAGTTCCGAAAGTATTACTCCAGGTGTAATAAGAGACACCCCGGCTATTTTTGGAGAAAAAGATGCGGTTAAAACTTTACAACTATTACCTGGTGTTAAATCCGGTAATGAGGGATCTGCAGGGTTTTATGTAAGGGGAGGAACACCCGATCAGAACCTGATTATTTTGGATGAGTCTATTGTGTATAATTCAAATCATCTTTTTGGTATTTTCTCTATTTTTAATGGTGATGCTATAAAAACAGTAGAAATGTATAAAGGTGGCTTTCCAGCGCGTTATGGTGGTAGGTTATCTTCTGTAGTAAAAATTGATACAAAGAATGGGAATAAAGAAAAGCTTAAAGGTAATGTGAATCTAAGCCTTATTTCGTCTTCTTTTTTATTAGAAGGTCCGCTTAAAAAGAACAAAACTTCATTTGTATTGAGTGGTAGAAGAACATATTTAGATTTATTGGTGCGCCCTTTTTTAGAAAGTAATAATGATATTAGTTATAATTTTAGTGATATAAACACAAAAATCCATCATGTTTTTAACGAGAAAAACAAGCTGTATTGGAGCCTGTATTTTGGAGAAGATAAATATAAAAGGAAAGAAAGGTTTGAGGGCGAGGGGGTAAATGACAAAACCGATGAAAAAATACAATGGGGTAATATCACTTCTACTTTACGATGGAATCATGAATTTAACAATAAACTGTTTTCTAATACTTCTCTAATTTTTAGTAACTACCGGTTCAAAAATGAAATACTTGAGAGTAATATTAATAATACTTCTTTTAATAGTTCTAATTCTGGAATTGATGATTATGGGTTAAAATTAGATTTTAATTATTATCCTACTCCAAATCATACCTTGAAATTTGGAATGCTCTCTACATATCACAATTTTACTCCCAAGGCGATTACAATTAGAGATAGTGAAGACGTTAATGTTTCTAATACTCAAAAAATCAAAACATTTGAAAGTGCTTTATATATAGAAGATAATTGGGAAGTTAATGAAAAGCTAAGTGTTAATCCAGGGTTGCGATTAAGTTATTTTCAACATAAGTCAAAAGTATATTTTAAACCAGAGATTAGGTTTTCTGTAGCTTACCGTCTAAAACCTACATTGGCTATAAAGGCTTCGTATGCAAAGATGAATCAATACATTCATAGGTTATCAAATAGTGGTTTGGGGTTGCCTACTGATTTATGGATCTCTTCTACCGATGGACTCAAGCCCCAGCTTTCTGAACAAGTAGCCTTAGGATTGGCCAAAGATTTTGGAGAAGATATGTATGAGGCCACTATAGAGGCTTATTATAAAAAAATGGACGATATTATTGAATTTAAAGAAGGCGCTTCCTTTGCCACTATCAATGATCTATCAAATATCGCAAGTTCTATTCAAACTGTTGATTTTGTAAATGGCTTAACGACTGGTCAAGGATGGGCATATGGATCAGAATTTCTATTACGTAAAAAAAGAGGAAAGTTTACAGGTTGGCTTGGATATACATTGTCTTGGTCCGAAAGACAATTTGATGAATTAAATCAGGGCAGAAAATTTCGAGATCGTTTTGATAGAAGGCATGATATTTCACTCGTGACAGTTTACAAGTTGGATAGGCCAAAAAAACCAAATAAGAAAACGACACTATCTGCAAATTGGGTGTTTTCTTCAGGAATTAATTTTAATGTTCCCAATACAGTAGGTATTGATCCTACTACTGATTTTCCTATCGGAGATGGAAGTATTCCTGGTGTTTCGGTTTTTAATGAAGAAAAGAATAACTTTAAAGGTGAAGATTTTCACCGGTTGGTTTTAGGAGTGCAATTTCATAAAACCACAAAACGCAAACGAGAACGAACTTGGGGGTTTTCATTTTACAACGTGTATGCAAGAAAAAACCCTTTCTTTTATAAAGTAGAAAATACTGGTTTAGAAACCAATAGGAGAGTATTAAGTAAAGGGTATGTTTTTCAATTTGTACCATCCTTTAATTATAATTTGAAATTTTAAAAATATTACAGATGAAGTACTATAGATTACTTTTTATGATATTGATATTTTCAGGATGTACCGAGTTTGTGGATGAAAATATAGCACAACCTGAAGGAAAAGAACTGGTCCTTATTTACGGATTTATTTCACCAGAGGAAGATCGAATTAAGGTTTCGGTTTCAGAAACTCGATCTATTTTTGATGAAAACCTAGATGCCTATCTTGGAACAGAAGATGGCTTAATTATTAAGGATGCCATGGTGACTATAGCAGATGAAAATGGGACCACAATAGAATTGATATATGACGATACTTTAAAACGGTACATAATATCATCAAGTTTATTTGCTATTGAACCTGGAAACAAATATGCTTTGAGAGTTACGGCTAAGGGAAAAGAGTTTACCGCTTCGTGCACTATTCCTGTAGAAAAGGTAGAAGAAATAAATACTTCATTGGGTTTTAGAATTGATGAGTTTGGTCAGAGAAGAGAGAATCTTAGGGTACAATTTGATGACATCTCAGGTTCAAATAACTTTTATATTGTAGGAGCCGAATATAAACCTGCAGGGATACCAGATGCAGAATTAGGTATTGCTTTTTTTGACCTGCAAAGATTTGCTACTGATGTTACAGGAGACGGATTTCCTGTTATTTCTAATGGCACTGTAGTGAATATAAACAATGGCCTTGAAATTACAACAAAAGTTGCCCATACAGATGAGTTGATTTATAATACTTTAAAAGCAAATTTTATAAACTCTAGAAGATCTGATGATGGAGATCCTTTTTTTAGACCAATAATACCACCTTCAAATATTATTGGCGAAGATGGGTATGGTGTATTTGCAGGTTTTAGATTAACAGAAAAACAGGAAGAATTGAGCTTTTGATTTACTTCATTAATCCTTCAAACTTTAAAAACATATAATCTTTTATAGTAGACTCTAGCGTTTCTTTACTTTGATTAAAGAAGGTGTCATCAGTAATTAACCTCAGGATAAAAAATTCATCCATTTTGATCAGTAGCTCAGTAGAAACAGGTTTGAATTGTTTACTTTCTATGCCATATATATAGAATTGTTTTAAATCCTGTAATAAGGAAAATAAGAAATCTTCTATAATTTTCCAGGCCGTGGGGTAATACTTTTGTAGTTGTCTTAGGTAAAAAGCGGAGATATCTTTGGCTCCTTCGGTTAGGATATTAACCAGAGTACTATATCTATAATCAAGTTGCACAATTTCTTGGGTTATCTCGTTCTTATATTCATATAATCTATTTATGCGTACTTCGGTGATATACTCAAAAATCTCTTCTTTTGTTGTAAAGTATTGATATATAGTAGATTTACTTTTGTTCATTAAAATGGCAAGATCATCCATAGTCAAACTTCCTAAATCGGCATGTTTCAGTTTTGGCAATATTGCTTGTGTCCACTTTTCGACCTTTTTACTTTTTTCCTTTCGGTTTCTAGAAATAGATTTTCTTCCCATATTTGGTAATTTATCAAAATCGAACTATATTTGATTAAATAGTTCGATAAATTCTTATTCTAACTTCAAACTTAATTATTTATTTCATGAAGAATCAAGCAGTATGGCAAAAATATACAGGAAAGGTAGCTTGGCCGACTATATTCTTATTTTTAGGCCTCTTAATTGGGTATGGTTTTTTGTGGTATGCGTATAAAAAAGGATTGGGGGGATGGACCTCTTGTATAGGTGCGATTTTGGCATATGGTATGTTTACTATAGCTCATGAAGCTTGTCATAGTAATATTTCTGGAGGAGTAAAATCATTCATTTTTATTGAAAAAACATTGGGTTGGGTATCTTCATTATTTTTAATGTTTCCATATTGTGCATTTGTGATTATTCATCTTCGTCACCACGCACATACAAACGACCCAATAAAGGATCCTGATAATTACGTAAATGGATCTAATGCTTTATCTATCTTTTTTAGATGTACAACGTTAATTGGCCATTACTTCGGATTAACACTAGGTAAAGACAGTAAAAATGATCCCGCAATGAAATCAATTCGTGGACAATCTATACTCTTTACTTTTTTGATAATATTCCTAATGGGAACATTTATAATTATTGGTGAAGGATATGCATTATTATATGTATTTATTTTATCTGCATTGATTGCAGCACCCATATTGGCATTTTCTTTTGATTGGATACCACATTATCCTCATCATAATACAGGAAAATATCATAATACAAGGGTAATTACGATTCCAGGGCTTGAATTTGTATCATTATATCAAAGTTATCATTTAATGCATCATTTATTTCCTAGAGTTCCTTTTTACAAATACAAACGTTGTTTTTTGGATTATGAAAAAGAACTTTTGGAGAAAAAATCTCCAATAGAAGGTTTTAGAGATCAGGATGCTTATCTCTTAAAAAAGAAAAACACCTATACGGATTTACTTACAGGAAAAAATTGGAGTTATATTCTTGAAGTAGGAAACGTACAAGTAGAGACTCACGATACAATTAGAATTACTTTTAAAAACCTAGATAATATTCCTTTTACTTTTAAGGCAGGTCAATATGTGGTAATTTCTGATGATGTACAAAATGAATTCATTAGTAGATGCTATTCTATTTGTGAAAGTCCATCAACAGGTATGCTTTCTGTAGGAGTAAAACGTGTATCTGGTGGAAAACTATCTAATCATCTGTTGGATAAAGTAAAGAGAAATTATAAACTACGTGTCTCAGGACCTTATGGCAATTTTGTCTTACCAGAAAAGATAAATACTCCTTTAGTTTTAATAGCAGGAGGAAGCGGAATTACACCTATACTTTCTATTTTAAAACTTGTTTTAACGAATTCAAATATCAAAGTGACCTTACTTTACGGTTGTAAAAGTGTTAAAGATGTAATCTTCAAGAAAGATCTTGATCAGTTATCATTGTTGTATCCAGATCAATTTAGTTGTATAATAGAGTTAGATATCTTGACTGAAGAGAAACAGTGTACGCATTTGGAACACTTGGGAAGCGAGATGCTGTGTTATATTTGTGGCCCGTTACCGATGATGAATGCTTCAAAAAGAGTTTTACAAAAAATAGGAATTGCCGATCATCAAATCATGATAGAAGAGTTTTCTTTTCAAAGAAAACAACTTTCGGGAAAGAAACATAATATACAATCGGTATTACACCAAAGAGAAATATCCTTTTTTGCAGATAGTGCCGAGACCATTCTAGAAGCATCTATAAGAGAAAAACAGGAATTACCCTATGCTTGCGGAATGGGGCAGTGCGGAACATGTAAAGTAAAACTGGATGAAGGAGAGGTGGTATGGAATACTACAACCGAAATTGCACTATTACAAAATGAACGAGATCAGGGATATATCTTACCTTGTATTTGTCGTGCCAAAACTAATATAACCTTAAGATCATGAATACAGAAACATATGATTACGTAATTATAGGAAGCGGTTTTGGAGGATCTGTAAGTGCACTACGTTTATCTCAAAAAGGATATAAGGTATTGGTAGTCGAAAAAGGAAAATGGTATGCACCTAAAGATTTTCCTAAATCGAACTGGAACCTCAAGAAATGGCTATGGATGCCTTTTTTTAGATGGTTTGGGATCATGAAAATGTCTTTTTTTAAACATGTAGTTGTGATTTCGGGTACAGGGGTAGGTGGAGGATCTTTGGTTTATGCAAATACATTACCAGTGCCTAAAAAAGAATTCTTTACTTCTGGTAGTTGGGGGCATTTGGCCGATTGGCAATCCGAATTGGCTCCTTTCTATAAAACTGCACTTAGTATGCTTGGTGCTCAAAAAAATCCAAAGTTTTTTGATGGGGATAAGATATTAGAAGAACTGGCAGGAAATATGGGTATTGAAGATAAGTTTGAAGCTACCGATGTCGCGGTATTTTTTGGGCAACCTAATACAACGGTTTCAGATCCATATTTTGATGGTAAAGGACCAGATCGCACGGGGTGCAATTATTGTGGTGGATGTATGACAGGTTGTAGAGTAGGAGCCAAAAACACATTAGACAAGAACTATTTACATCTCGCTCAAGGATTAGGAGCAGAAATTCTTGCGGAGCAAAAAGTATATGACGTAGTGCCTGCCGGAGAGGGATATGAAGTAAAATTTAAATCTTCAACAAAATTGTTTAAAACTAAAAAAACGGTAAAAACCGGCGGTGTTATTTTTTCTGGAGGAGTACTAGGAACAGTGAAGTTGTTATTAAAATTAAAACGAAAATCATTGCCCAGATTATCCGACCGTTTGGGTCATGACATTAGAACAAATAACGAAAGTTTGATAAGTGTAACTAATCTTGATGGGCAAAAAGATATGTCTAAAGGAGTTGCTATAGGATCTATTCTTAATACCGATGACAACAGTCATCTAGAAATCGTGAGGTATGCTAAAGGCTCTGGGTTTTGGCGTTTATCACATCTACCCTTAACACATGGTAAAAATACTATAGTTCGAGTTGCAAAAATGGTTACAAGTTTTATAAAACATCCTCTATCTTATCTTAAATTATATACATCAAGAGATTGGGCCAAAAGCACCACTGTTTTGTTATTTATGCAAACCTTAGATAGTACATTAAAATTTGGAATAAGTTCTTTTGGAACAATGAATACCAGTGTAGCCGAAGGTAAAAAGCCATCAGCATTTATTCCTGAGTCCTTGAATTTGGCAAAGCAATATGCATCAATAGCCAAAGGAAAAGAAACGGTATTTGGATTAGAACCACTGGCAGGAATTCCTTCTACAGCTCATATTCTGGGAGGTGCAGTTATGGGAGCGGATATAACCAAAGGAGTGATTGATAAGGATAATAAGGTATTTGGATATAAAAATATGTTTGTATGTGATGGTGCCATGATATCTGCAAATCCGGGAGTAAATCCGTCGTTATCCATAACCGCAATTACAGAATTGGCAATGAGTAAAATCCCGGAAAAGAAAGATTAATCTTTTGAAGAATTTTTAAAGTGTCGAAAAATTAAAAAAGCACCATATAGCACAAAGGATATCGTTAAGATCGCTCTAAATCCCCATTCTTGATCATTTTGCAATCGATTATAAAGTCTAAGGCTTCCGAAAATGACCAGTGCAATACCAATCATTAAATCCCATGTTCTACGAGGATTTTTTTCATTGTTCTCTTCCATAACTTAGGATAAACTTTTTTCGATAATAGGGATAGCTTCTTTTATATCATTCTTTTTTACAAAAAGTTGGATGTGATCAGGAATACCACCGCCAAAACCAGCAAGCATACCAGATTTCATATCATCTCTAGTAATAGAATTGATACCACTATCTTGAAGTAATGTTTGTAAGAATTGAACATTGATTAGACTACCGGTATATACTCTTTCGTATTCGCTTTCAGGGAACATATAAAATGATAATTACGCATTAAAATATTTACTATTCCAAATAGCTGTATTAAAGTTTTTGCCTAACGCAAATCCATAAAACAGTACTACCGCAGCTACAGATTTAAACATGAACAAAAAGATCATGATAAAGGTTGTGGTATCGTTTGTTTTACTAAACAAACCATTTGGAACCATAAAAGTAAGTAAAAGACTTACTAAAAACGTAAGAACTAGTAAATTTTCAAAACTTTTAAAAAACCACATCACTCTTTTACGCAATGGGTGCAAATCATTTCCCCATTTATGAATTAAATAAAAATAATCATTACCCAAGGGAGCAAAGAGTAGGGGATCGTCTGCATTTTCAAGTTTAAAAAGTTTTGACGGCGCTATGATTTTAAACCCATTGATTTCGGTTTGATGTATTTTCTCTAATTCTTTGATAGCAGAAACCGCTGAAACCGGTAACTTTCCTTTAAAATATTTAGAATCCAGAAATCGTAAGCGATAGTCAATACAGGTTTTTTTAATCTGATCCAGGTGATAGATATGTTGACTTTCTAAAATATCAAAATTAAAATTATTTATAACCTCTTTAGATTTTGTACCTAAGTTCTGTAGAATTCTTTCTTCATGGTCCATGTCTTTTTTGAAAATTTGCTCTAGCTGATCTCTCCAAGTATTAGCATCAAACTCTTTATCTTTTAATTTGTTTAATTTTTGCTCGATATTAGTTCTAGGAAACAACATGGTTTTTCTTTTTCATTAGCTTCACTAAATTAAGAATAAACATATAGCTTTAAAAGAATTAGATATGTTAAAATTTTATTTTTGAGTCGTTTTAACGATTGTTGAAGATGTACTAGAAATAAAAAAGCAACCGATTACCAGTTGCTTTTTCAAAACAGAATATATGATTATACTAGATAATCGTAGATTGTCCTACATGAATATTTTCAAAATTAATATTCGAATCTTCAGGATTTAAAATATAATCCGCTATAAAATCCCCTACTTTTTCGGTAGACAAAGGATTCGTAGTATTTAGATCCGGAGTAGTTAGATTTAATTCTAAAGCTTTTTCTACAGCATCTTTTATCGCATTAGCTTCGCCTATCAAATTAAAATGCTCTAATAGCATCGCCGCAGATAGTATTGCAGCAATAGGGTTTGCAATTCCTTTACCAGTTGCCTGTGGGTACGAACCATGAATAGGTTCAAACATACAACAGCTATCACCAATAGATGCCGAAGCTAACAAGCCGATGGATCCTCCAATAACACTGGCTTCATCAGAAATAATATCACCAAACATATTTTCGGTTAAAATTACATCAAACTGACTAGGGTTTAAGATCATTTGCATTGCGGCATTATCTACAAACAAGAAATCTAAGGAGACATCTTGATATGCTTTGGCAATCTCGGTAACTACTTTTCTCCAAAGACGAGAAGATTCTAATACATTAGCTTTGTCAACTAGCGTTAGCTTTTTTCTTCGCTTTTGCGCAGATTGAAATGCCAAATGCGCGATACGCTCTATCTCTTCTTTAGAATACTCACATAAGTCTGATGCAACAGTACCATCTGCGCTTAATTCTTTTTTCCCGAAATAAATACCACCAGTTAATTCCCTATAAATAGAAATATCAGTACCTCCAATAATTTCTGGTTTAAGTGGTGATTTGTCTATTAGGGTTGTATAGGCTTTTACAGGTCTTATATTGGCATATAGACCAAGCTCTTTTCTTAGTTTTAATAATCCTTGCTCTGGTCGAACTGGAGCACTTGGATTATTGTCATATTTTGGGTCTCCGATAGCTCCAAATAAAACGGCGTCTGTATTGACACAAAGTTCTAAAGTGTCATCGGGTAGGGGGGTTCCAGTTTTGTCTATAGCAATAGCTCCTACCAATGCTTCTTTGAATAAGAAGGTATGATCAAAACTATGAGATATAGCTTCTAAAGCTTTTATAGCTTGAGCTGTTACTTCTGGCCCTATACCATCTCCTGATAATACTGCAATATCTAATTTCATGAATTATGATCTGTTTTTTTATGTTCTATTATTTTCAAATACTTCGATGGCTTCTTTATTACTAATCAAAAAATCGATATCATCATAACCATTCAGTAAGCATGTTTTTTTATAACTATTAATTTCAAAATCTGAAGAAGACCCTGTACTCGAAATGATTATTTTTTGAGTTTCGAGATCAACTTCAATCTTAGTATTTGGATCTTTTTCTATTTCGTTAAAAAGTTCTTGTAGATATTCTGGAGAAACCTGTACAGGTAACACTCCATTATTTAGGGCATTTCCTTTAAAAATATCAGCAAAGAAACTTGATACCACTACTTTAAATCCATAGTCATGTATTGCCCATGCTGCATGTTCTCTACTAGATCCACAACCAAAATTATCTCCAGCTACAAGAATACGCCCTTTATATGTCGAATTATTAAATACAAAATCTGAGTTTATACTACCATCTTTTTGAAATCTCCAATCTTTAAATAGGTTTTCTCCAAACCCTTCACGGCTAGTTGCTTTTAAGAAACGTGCTGGAATGATCTGATCTGTATCTACATTTTCTATAGATAATGGTATTGCAGAGGATGTTAGTTTTGTAAACTTATCCATGATATTAATTCAATTGTTTAGTGATGTCAATAATTTTTCCTTCGATAGCAGTCGCAGCAGCAACCAAAGGACTTGCTAAAATGGTTCTTGCTCCTTGTCCTTGACGACCTTCAAAATTTCTGTTGGAAGTAGAAACACAATATTCTCCTTCAGGAATTTTATCATCGTTCATTGCAAGACAAGCAGAACAACCTGGTTGCCTTAATTTGAAACCAGCTTCTTCAAAAACTTCATTTAATCCTTCCGATACAATTTGTTGCGCAACTTGTTGTGAACCCGGAACGAACCATGCTGTTACATTATCGGCTTTCTTTTTTCCTTTAATGAAATGAGCAGCTACTCTAAAATCTTCTATTCTACTATTGGTACAACTACCAATAAATACAAAGTTTACTTTTTGGTCAATTAGTGATTGTCCTTTTTCAAAATTCATGTACGCCAATGATTTTTCGAAAGAAGCATTATGTTCTACAGGAATATTTTCAGAAATCTTTATACCCATTCCTGGATTTGTACCGTATGTAATCATCGGTTCGATATCTGCAGCATCAAAATGATATTCTTTATCAAAAACAGCACCTTCATCAGTAGGTAGCGTTTTCCAATAGGCTACTTTTTTTTCAAACTCTTCTCCTTGGGGAGCAAATTTTCTACCTTTTACATATTCAAAAGTAATTTCATCAGGAGCAATCATACCGCCTCTGGCACCCATCTCGATACTCATATTACAAACAGTCATCCTACCTTCCATAGACATTTCTTGAAATACATTACCCGCATATTCGCAAAAATATCCTGTACCTGCATTGGTGCCTAATTTTGCAATAATATAGAGGATAACATCTTTTGGTAATACACCTGGTTTTAATGTCCCGTTTACACTTACTCGTAAACTTTTTGGTTTTTGAAGTAGTAAACATTGACTTGCAAATACCTGAGCTACTTGGCTGGTACCTATTCCAAAAGCTATGGTACCAAATGCACCATGAGTAGATGTGTGACTATCTCCGCATACCATAGTCATTCCTGGTTGTGTAATACCCAATTCAGGAGCTATGACATGTACAATACCATTGTATTGATGGCCTAAGCCATAGAGTGTTATGTTATTTTTTTCGCAGTTTGCGGTTAATCTACTTAGCTGATTTCTAGACAAATCATCTTTTACAGGCAGATGCTGATCTACTGTTGGAGTATTGTGATCTGCTGTTGCAACAATTTGATTAGGTCTAAAAACAGGAATTCCACGTTGTTCTAGTTCTCCAAACGCTTGTGGGCTAGTTACTTCGTGGATAAGATGCTTGTCTATATATAATACCTGAGGGCCATCTTGGACTTCTTTTACTACATGTGCATCCCAAACTTTATCAAATAAGGTTTTCTTCATTAATTAACTTTTTAGACCTGTCGGGAGTAAAAACCTAACAGGTCTGTTATAAAGATGTTTTATGGTTAGGCTACTATAGCAGCAGTTACGTTAGTATTTTTCATGATTAAGTGAATATCTTCATCCACTACTTCTTTTTTGCAATCTGCAAAATTTAGAAATTCTTTATACACATCGTCCAGCTGAAGTTTGGTTAATTCATACCCAACCTTTTTCGCTCTGTAGGCTAATGCCGCTCGACCGCTTCGGGCTGTGAGAACAATGGCTGATTCAGTAACTCCAACTTCAGCCGGATCGATAATTTCGTATGTTTCTCGATTTTTGATAACTCCATCTTGATGAATCCCAGAACTATGGGCAAAAGCATTAGCTCCTACAATGGCTTTATTTGGTTGTACCATCATACCCATATGATCTGATACCATAAGACTAGTTTCGTATAATAATTTAGAATTGATATCCGTATTTAAATTTAAATAAGGATGTTGCTTCATAATCATAACTACTTCTTCTAAAGAGGTGTTACCAGCACGTTCACCAATTCCGTTAATCGTGCACTCAATTTGTCGCGCACCATGAACGGCTCCTGCAATAGAATTAGCAGTAGCTAATCCTAAATCATTATGACAATGACAAGAAATAATCACATTGTCAATCCCTTTTACGTTTTCTTTTAGATAATTGATTTTTTCTCCATACTCCTCGGGTAAACAATATCCCGTAGTATCTGGAATATTAAGAACGGTCGCCCCGGCTTTGATCATAGCTTCACAAACTCGCGCTAAGAATTCATTGCCGGTGCGACCAGCATCTTCTGCATAAAACTCAACATCCTCAACAAAAGATTTAGCATACTTAACGGCCGCAACACCGCGTTCTATAACTTTATCTTGAGTTGAGTTAAACTTATATTTTATATGGGATTCTGATGTTCCTATTCCTGTGTGTATTCTTGGTCTTTTTGCGTATTTAAGCGCTTCTGCAGCTACCTTGATATCATTTTCGACAGCTCTAGTAAGTCCGCATACTACAGCATTATTAACTATTTTTGCTATTTCATTTACAGAAGCAAAATCTCCTGGGCTAGAAACCGGAAACCCAGCTTCAATAATATCAACACCTAGTAAATCAAGTTGTCTGGCGATAACTAATTTTTGTTTCGTGTTCAATTTACAACCTGGGACTTGTTCTCCATCTCTTAAGGTCGTGTCAAATATTTGTACTTTATTATCACTCATAGGAATTGCGTGAATTATGAATTTAGTGCTTCGTTTAAAACAACATCTTTTTGAAATATTATCAGCAGATGTTTCATTAATCTCTTACGAATTTATATTTTGGGAATTCAAAAGGGAAGTATTTGAAGTAATGTTTTACAATGCTAAAATGTTTTACATAAAACTTAACTTTCTTTTAATCAGTTAATTACTATATATTTTCATACAATGACTAATGATCAAAAAGATCCTTTGTTTGTTTTGGTAAAGTCGCTTTCTAAGTCAGAAAAAAGACAATTTAAAGTGTATGTAGGTCGATTAGGAGTCAATACAGATTCAAAATTTTTGGCTTTGTTTAATCACTTAGACAAAAATGATATATTGGATGAAGATCTAATTATTAGAAAAGGTATTGTTAAAAAACAACAGCTTTCAAATCTAAAAGCTCATCTATATAAGCAAATATTAATTAGTCTAAGATTAAGCCCTTTACACCAAAATATACGATCTCAAATACGTGAACAATTGGATTTTGCATCAATTTTGTATCATAAAGGCTTGTATAAGCAAAGTTTAAAAATTCTTGACAAAGCAAAAGCATTAGCAAAAGAAAATGAGGAACATAATATAGCTTATGAAATTGTAGAGTTAGAAAAGATAATAGAGACACAATACATTACACGTAGTATTAATAGTAGGGCAGATGAGTTAACTGTAGAGGCCAAGATGTTAAGCATGAAAAATGTATTAACGAGTAAGTTATCTAATTTGTCTCTTCAGCTGTATGGATTAATGCTAAAAAGTGGTTATGTAAGAAATGATAAAGAACATAATATAATTACAAATTATTTTCATGGTAAACTCCCGGCATATGATTGGAATATGCTAGGGTTTCGAGAAAAACTGTGGTTGTATAAAGCACATTTATGGTATAGTTTTATCATTCAAGATTTTTTATCATGCTATAAGTACTCAAAAAAATGGGTTGATTTATTTTATGAACACCCCAAAATGATAGGTCTTAATCCTGTTTTTTTCTTACGAGGGAACCATTATTTATTAGAATCACTTTTTTTAATAAAAGACAAAACCCAGTTACAGGATACTTTAGATAGGTTAGAAAAAACTATTGGAGAAGAGACTTTTCCTATGGATGATAATATTGAAGTGCTTTCTTTTCAATTTATCTATAATAATAAATTGAATATTCATTTCCTGGAAGGTACTTTTGAAGAAGGAGAATATTTGGTTGATGAAATTCTTAGCGGGGTAACTAATTTTAAAAATCGTATAGATGATCATCATATTATGGTATTATACTATAAAATTGGTTGTTTGTATTTTGGGATGGCAAATCACAAAAAATGTATTGAGTATCTGGCAAAAATTATTAATAACAAGGCTTTAAAAATGCGAGAAGATTTAATGTGTTTTTCTAGGGTATTGAGTTTGGTTGCGCATTATGAAGCAGGTATGGATTATCATCTCGAGAGTCAATTAAAGGAAACTTATAGATTTTTAATAAAGATGGATGATTTGCATGAAGTACAAAAAGAAATGATTAAATTTTTGAGAAACCTTGGAGATATTTTTCCTCATCAAATCAAGGAAGAATTTAGAAAGCTTCATAGCACATTAAAAAAATACGAAGACCACCCCTATGAAAAAAGAGCCTTTTTATATTTAGATATTTTGTCATGGCTAGAAAGCAATATTGAAGGAAGACCGGTAGCAGATATCATTAAAGAAAAGGCTAAGACGCTTGTTCGTTAAGAGAATATGTTAATTTTTAAGAATAAAATAGGGTGTTTTGCTCTTAATTTGTTGTTTAATGAGGATATTGTACTCATGTTATTATAAAACCACAATCCTACATTAATACTGCAAATTAGAAATAGATATATGATAAAAAAATTACTGTTGTTTATTTTAGTAATCTTCACTTGTACTATTCAAGGTCAGATACGCGTAGATGATAGTTCTTTTACAATAGAACAATTGGTTGAAGATGTATTGATAGATAGTCCTTGTGCTATAGTAGAAAATATATCATCTTTTACGGGTACTAGTTCTGGATTTAATGGTATAGGTTATTTCGAGTCTAATGGCTCTGGTTTTGAAATTGATAAAGGAATCATTTTAAGTACAGGAAATGCTAGGAGTGCCGTTGGTCCAAATGGAACGGTAGCTTTGTCCGAAGGTAATGCTACTGCGTGGGGTGGAGATAACGATTTAGGAGTCATTACGAGTACACCCAATTTGTTTAATGCAACTTATCTTCAGTTTGATTTTGTTCCTACAATAGATTTTATCAGTTTTGATTTCTTATTTGCTTCAGAGGAGTATTTTGGAGGATTTCCATGCACTTTTTCTGATGTTTTTGCCTTTATCCTTACAGATTCTTCGGGTAGTTCAAGAAACCTAGCAGTAGTACCTGGTACGAATACAGCTATAAAAGTAACAACCGTAAATGAAGGAGTCGACTTAAATAATGACGGGGATTACGAAGATGTTATCGATGGACTTTCGGAATGTCCGCCTCAAAACGAAAATTTTTATAATAGAACAATTCCCCCAGGTGGTGCCGCGCCAATTGATTTTAATGGTTATACTGAAGTATTTACAGCATCTGGAGATGTTATTATTGGTGAGCGATATACTATTAAATTAGTTATAGCAGAAAATAGAGATGGGGCATTCGATTCGGCAGTGTTTTTGTCTGCAGGAAGTTTTAAGATTGGTGGAGATTTGGGAGATGATAGAACATTAGCTTCTGGAAACCCGGGGTGCATAGGTACTCCTATCATTTTGGATGCTTCTGCAGGAAGTAGTGTTACCTATACATGGACTAGAAATGGGTTACCTTTGGTTGCAGGGGATGGAACGACCTTATTGGCAGGAGGTGCTCAATTAGAAGTTACATTAGAAGGGGCGTATAGCGTAGAAGTAGAAATCGCTAGTGGTTGTACCTCTACGGATTCGATAAATATAGAATTTGTAGCACCACCAATGGTTGCAAGTGTGGTTTCTTTACTACAGTGTGATGATGATACCGATGGATTTTCATTATTTAATTTATCTGAAGCTAATTCATTAATATCACCTAATGCAGCTAATGAAACGTTCACTTATTATCTAACCGAGGGGCAAGCTATTATAGGAAATACAGCAGATCAAATCACTAACTTTACAACGTATACTAATCCAATAGTACAAAATAGTACGGTTTATGCACGAGTAACATCTCCTATTACAAATTGTTTTTCGATATCTAGAATAGATCTAGAAGTTTCAACAACTCAGATACCAGCAAGTTTTAATCTTACATATGTAATTTGTGAGGCTAATGATAGTGATCCTACAGATGGAATAGCAACATTTAACTTTAGCAACGCCACAAATCAAATTCTCCAATTATTTCCGGGAGGTCAAAATTTAACCATCCAGTATTACGAAAATGAACAAGACGCACTGTCCGAGGAAAATGAGATAATAAATGTTTCAAATTACAGAAATGATTCATCACCATTTATATCAAATCTTTATGTTCGAGTAGAGAACAACGTAGCCAACTCGTGTTTGGGGCTTGGAGAGCATATTACTCTAATAGCTAACCCTCTTGATCCAATTGAATTTGAAGATGAATATACATCGTGTCTAGAAGGTAATGGAACACAAATAAACTTATTACCAACAGATCGTATTGAAACCGGGCTAAACCCTCTAGATTATACTTTTGAATGGTTTACTGGTACTACACCAGTTAGCGGAAATGAGATCCCAGGAGAAACTGGAGACTCTTTTTTACCAAGTGACGAGGGAATATATAGTGTACTAGCAACAAGTATTATTAGTGGATGTACTTTATCCAAAAGTACAACAGTCATAAACTCTTATCCGCCAGAAGATATTACTGCAGAAGTGTTATCAGGAGCGTTTTCTAATAATGCCACGATTGAAGTTACGGTAGTGGGTAACGGAGAATATGAATTTAGATTAGATAATAGAAGTTGGCAAGAATCTAATATTTTTACTCGTGTTCCAAGAGGAGAACACATAGTATACGTTCGAGATCTTCGAATGTGTGGAGAACTAGAGTTTAATGTTGGAATAATAGTAGATTATCCAAGATATTTTACTCCAAACGGGGATGGCTTTCATGATTCCTGGGGAATAGTAGGAAATACTAATGTAATTATATCTCAAATCTTAATTTTTGATAGATACGGGAAGCTTTTAAAAGATTTGGGCGCTAGAGGTAATTGGGATGGAACCTACAATGGTAATCTATTACCGGCCAGTGATTATTGGTTTAAAGTCCTATATATCGAAGAAGGTGTATCTAAAGTGTTTAATTCTAATTTTTCTTTAATTCGATAACGTTTGTCCAAAAATAATCAACACCTAAGAAATATACTCGAGCTTAATCTGGCGATGCTTTTAATTAGTACTTCAGGAGCTTTAGGAAGGTATATCGATATGCCGGTTCCTGTAATAATTGGTTTTAGAGCTATTCTAGCAGGGATTTTACTTTTTATGTATTGTAAATGGAGAGGGATGTCGTTTAAAGTTAGTAATAAGGATCGCCTTGTAATTATATTAAGCGGAGTGTTAATGGGTTTACATTGGGTTACCTATTTCTACGCATTAAAATTGTCCAATGTGGCTATCGGTATGTTATCTATATTCACGTATCCAGTTATTACAGCATTATTAGAACCAATCATATTAAAAACAAAATTCCAAAAGATTCATATCCTTTTGACGCTTTTAGTTTTAGTCGGCATATATTTTTTGGTTCCCGATTTAGATTTTAGCAATTCTTATACCAAAGCGGTGGTTCTTGGTGTCATTTCGGCATTGTGTTACTCGTTACGCAACCTTATTATGAAAACTAAAGTAAGAAACTATAATGGCTCAATATTAATGTGGTATCAGTTGGTGGTGGTTAGCGTTATTTTACTACCCTTTATGTTAGTAATGGATAGTTCGGGTATCGAACAACAATGGTTACCAACGCTTACATTAGCTTTATTAACCACGGCCATAGGTCATACTTTGTTTTTACAAAGTTTTAAACGTTTTTCCATAACCACAGCGAGTATTATAAGTAGTGTTCAACCAGTTTATGGTATTATTATTGGAATACTTTTTTTACATGAGATTCCAGTTCTCTCTACGGTTATTGGTGGAGCTTTAATATTGACATCGGTTGTAGTTGAAAGTATAAGAACCTATAAGTAGAAGTACGATTTTGAAACAAATAATATTCTAAAATAAAATAGGGTTTATTATTTTTAATTGAATAATTAATTATAATGTACTATCCCAAATTGGGTCAGATGGAGGAGGAGCAATAATCGTTAATTCTTCTTTTTTAACAGGATGCATAAATGTAAGTTTTCTGGCATGAAGATGTATGCTTCCATTTGGATTACTTCGTTTAGAGCCATATTTTAAATCTCCTTTTATAACACATCCAATAGCGGAAAGTTGGGCTCTTATTTGATGATGTCTACCCGTATGAAGGTCAATTTCTAACGCATAATAATTATCTAGTTTTTTGATGATTTTATAATCTAAAATGGCTTTTTTGCTATCTGTAATTTCGTTTTTATTGGCGTATGATTTATTTTGTTTTGGATTTCTTTTTAACCAATGAATAAGAGTGTCGTTATCTTTAGGAGGTTTGTCTTTTACCACCGCCCAATATGTTTTCTGAGCTTCTTTATTTGCAAAAATTTTATTAAGCCTTGGTAATGCTTTACTTGTTCGTGCAAATACAATAATGCCACTTGTTGGGCGATCCAACCGATGGACCACACCCAAATATACCGCACCAGGTTTATTGTATTTTTTGGCAATATATTCCTTTACCACATCACTCAATGGTTTGTCACCAGTCTTATCTCCTTGAACGATGTCTCCAGGACGTTTATTGATAATAATAACATGGTTATCTTCATAAAGAACCTGAAGATTGGATTGGGTAGAGATGATTTTAGACATCTAATCTATATAAGGATTAGTTTTTTAATACTGTTCATTTTCGTTAGGAAAATCTACAGCCTTTACATCGATTACATACTTTTTGAAAGCATTAGTCATTTCAGTATATAAATCTAAATAACGTCTCAGAAAACGAGGATTGAATTCATGAGTCATCCCGAGCATATCGTGAGTCACTAATACTTGTCCATCTACACCATTCCCTGCTCCGATTCCTATAATTGGAATCGTTAAACTCTCTGCAACTTCTTTGGCAAGTTGTGCAGGTACTTTCTCAAGAACTACTGCAAAACACCCAATTTTTTCAAGCATAAGAGCATCTTCCTTTAGTTTTCTAGCCTCTTCTTCTTCTTTGGCACGAACCGTATAGGTTCCGAATTTGTATATAGATTGTGGAGTTAGACCAAGATGACCCATTACAGGAATCCCTGCATTTAAAGTCCTTTTAATAGATTCTTTAACTTCTTTTCCACCCTCCATCTTTACAGCATGAGCTCCAGACTCTTTCATAATTCTTATGGCAGAACGTAATGCTTCTTTTGGGTCACTTTGATAGCTTCCAAAAGGTAAATCTACCACAATAAGGGCTCGATCAATAGCTCTAATTACAGATGATGCATGATAAATCATTTGATCCAAAGTAATAGGTAAAGTAGTTTCATGACCGGCCATTACATTAGAGGCAGAGTCACCTACCAAAATAACATCTACACCAGCGCCATCAACAATTTTGGCCATAGTATAATCATAAGCGGTTAACATGGATATTTTTTCTCCATTTGCTTTCATCTCTACTAGAGATTTTACTGTTACGCGTTTGTAATCTTTCTTTGCTGTAGACATTATGTACGAAATTTTAGAGCTGTAAAAGTAATCATTTACCTATATGAGAACAAGTGTATTTTCTTTTATACTGTTTAAATAAAATGAAGTGATAAAAGAAAGCGATTAAAATCATACATTTATACAAATCAAAAAAACGATATTATGTATAAATCACTCACCTCTGTTTTGTTATTTTTTGCTTTCATAAGTAATGGACATGCTCAAAAAGATGTTTCTAAAAATGATAATACTCGTTATCAAAAAGAAGTAAAAGCCACTATATTAGAATTCTTCGAAGGATTTCATTCTGGAGATACAGCAAAAATGAAAAAGACAATCGATCCTAATATAGCAATTCAAACAATTGCTAAGAATAAAGAAGGAGAATTAAAGACTGTTAAAGTGGCTGTAGAAAAATTATTGAGCGCAATTCAAAATAGACCTGCAGATCAAAAATGGGATGAGCGATTACTACTTTTTAAAATTGATGCAGATGCAAACATTGCAAATGCTTGGACACCTTATGAGTTTTACCTTAATGACAGCTTTAGCCATTGTGGAGTTAATGTTTTTCAATTATTTAACGATGGAAAATCCTGGAAAATAATTGCTCTAGCCGATACTAGGAAAAAAGAAGGGTGTAAATAGTACATACAAAAGGGCGTACATCTACCAAAATATCTAAGAATAGGTTAAATAGGTTAAATAGGTTCTAGCAATCGCTTAAACTTACTTTGATGGCCAAACCTCCTTCGCTGGTTTCTTTGTATTTGGTGTTCATATCCTGGGCAGTTTCCCACATGGTTTCTATAACCTTATCTAGCGGTACTTTTGCGTTGGCAGCATCAGTATCCAGAGCCATCTCACATGCGTTAATGGCTTTTATGGCTCCCATTGCGTTTCTTTCTATACAAGGAACTTGTACGAGTCCTCCAATAGGGTCGCAGGTTAAACCGAGATGATGTTCCATTGCAATTTCACTGGCCATTAGTACTTGTTCGGGAGTTCCTCCCATTAACTCTGTAAGAGCACCTGCTGCCATAGCAGAAGATACGCCAATTTCTGCTTGACATCCTCCCATTGCAGCAGAGATAGTCGCTCCTTTTTTAAATAGACTACCAATTTCTCCGGCAACTAGCATAAATTGTTTAACATCATCAAAATTGGCATCATGGTTTTCTATAACCATATAATACATCATAACGGCAGGAATAACTCCAGCACTACCGTTGGTTGGCGCTGTTACGACTCTTCCCAGGGATGCATTTACTTCATTTACGGCTAACGCAAAACAAGATACCCATTTTAATATCTGTCGAAATTTAACTTCCGTATTACGAATAGCTTCAATCCATTCTTCGGGAGAATTATAGCGTGTGTCGCCAATCAATTTTTTGTGAGTATCAAAAGCTCTTCGTCTCACATTTAATCCACCAGGAAGTGTGCCTTCTGTATGACAACCTGTATACATAGACTCTAGCATTACTTTCCATATTTGAGCAATTCTTTCATCTATTTCTTGATCACTATGTAGGGATCTTTCATTTTCAAGAACAATATCAGATACTTTTTTAGTATCGTTAATGCAGTAAGCTAACAAATCTGTGGCTTTTTGAATAGGAAGAGGAAAACATTCAAAAGCTTCTAATTTTTTTTCTTTTCTCTTTCTTTCTTCTTTTACAACAAATCCTCCGCCAATAGAATAAAAAGAAGAAGAAACTTTTTGGTTGTCTTTTAGTGTGGCATGAAATGTCATCCCGTTAGGATGAAAATCTTTAAATTCTCTATTAAAAATGATTTGTGTTGCTGGATCAAATGAAACAGAAAATTCATTATTGAATTTAAGTTGTTTTGAAAAGGTGATATATTCAACAATGGATGAAATAGAAGAGACATCTATAGTTTGGGGGTCATAACCGCATAAACCTAAAATTACTGCAATATCCGTCGCATGCCCTTTTCCGGTTAATGATAATGAACCAAAAAGATCGACGGTAATCGATGTGACAGATTCAAAATTATTATTTTTCTTTAATTCGGCGATCCATCTTCTTCCGGCACGCCAAGGACCTAGTGTATGGGAACTTGAAGGACCAACACCTATCTTCAGCATGTCAAAAATACTGATACATTCCATAATTCGTAATTATTGAAACAATTTAGAGGGTAAATATAGTTTTTTGGTAATAAATACAGATGTTTTTTAAAGAATAGTTGATCTAATTTTTCTTTACGAAATAGACGCCTGTTTCTAAATATGTTAGAATAGGATAGTGACATCCTGTCATACAGATGGCAATGGCATAATCATTGACCTAACAGGATTAAATTATTATGAACAATAGTATAACAATATAAGTATAAAATGAGTAAAATAATAGGAATAGACTTAGGGACAACCAACTCTTGTGTTTCTGTAATGGAAGGTAATGAGCCTGTAGTAATCCCTAATGCTGAAGGTAAAAGAACAACCCCATCTGTAATTGCTTTTGTAGAAGGAGGAGAAATTAAAGTAGGAGATCCTGCAAAACGTCAGGCTGTTACTAACCCAACTAAGACTATATCTTCTATAAAGAGATTTATGGGAAATAAGTTCTCTGAATCTGCAAAAGAGGCGAAAAGAGCTGCTTATAAAGTAGTAAAAGGAGATAATGATACGCCACGAGTAGATATCGATGGTCGTTTGTATACACCTCAAGAATTGTCTGCTATGACACTTCAAAAAATGAAGAAAACGGCAGAGGATTATTTAGGGCAAGACGTTTCTAGAGCTGTAATTACGGTACCTGCATATTTTAATGATGCACAACGTCAGGCCACTAAAGAAGCTGGTGAAATAGCGGGACTTACAGTAGAAAGAATCATTAATGAGCCTACTGCAGCAGCGTTAGCTTATGGGTTAGATAAAAAAGGAACAGATCAAAAGATCGTTGTATTTGATTTTGGTGGAGGTACGCATGATGTATCTATCTTAGAATTAGGAGATGGTGTATTTGAAGTACTATCTACAGATGGAGATACTCACTTAGGTGGTGATGATGTAGATCAAAAGATTATCGATTGGTTAGCAGAAGAATTTAAGGCAGATGAGAATATGGACCTTCGTGAAGATCCAATGGCTTTACAACGTCTTAAAGAAGCTGCAGAAAAAGCTAAGATAGAATTATCTTCTTCTTCACAAACAGAAATCAATTTACCTTATGTTACGGCTACTGCTAGTGGCCCTAAGCACTTGGTAAGAACATTAAGCAAATCTAAATTTGATCAATTAATTGACGATTTAGTAAAACGTACTGTAGAACCATGTCGTACAGCACTTAAAGCTGCGGGATTATCTACTAGTGATATTGATGAAATTATATTAGTAGGTGGATCTACTCGTATCCCTGCAGTGCAGGAAGCAGTAGAGAAGTTCTTTGGCAAAGCACCAAGTAAAGGAGTAAACCCTGATGAGGTTGTAGCTGTTGGAGCTGCTATTCAGGGTGGAGTATTAACTGGAGATGTGAAGGATGTATTATTATTAGATGTAACTCCTCTTTCTCTAGGTATTGAAACAATGGGTAATGTAATGACGAAGCTTATTGATGCCAATACTACGATTCCTACTAAGAAATCTCAGGTGTTTTCAACAGCGGCAGATAATCAACCTTCTGTAGAGATTCATGTATTGCAAGGAGAACGTCCTATGGCAGCAGATAATAAAACAATTGGTCGTTTTCACTTAGATGGTATTCCACCAGCACAAAGAGGAACTCCACAAATTGAAGTTACTTTTGATATCGATGCCAATGGTATTATAAAAGTATCTGCTACTGATAAAGCAACAAATAAATCTCAGGATATTCGTATCGAAGCTTCTTCTGGATTAACAGAAGAAGAAATTGAGAAAATGAAGCAAGAAGCTGAAGCAAATGCTGAAGCAGATAAAGCAGCAAAAGAAACTGCGGATAAGCTTAATGAAGCAGATGGAATGATTTTTCAGACAGAAAAGCAATTAACAGAGTTTGGTGATAAATTATCTGATGATAAGAAAAAACCAATCGAAGATGCTTTAGAAGAATTAAAGAAAGCTTACGAATCTAAAGATTTGGCAATAATTACACCAGCTCTTGATAAGATAAATGAAGCTTGGAAAGTTGCAAGTGAAGAGATGTACAAAGCTCAAGCCGAGGCTCAACAAAATGGACAACCGGGTCCTGATGCTGAAGCTGACCAATCAGGAGGAAATTCTGAAGGTAGCGATAGCGATGTAGAAGATGTTGACTTTGAAGAAGTGAAGTAATTATAGGTATGTAAATTACCAAGTTTAAATGGGATTTGATTTCTAATAAACTTTTATAAAAAATGAAACTCGTGAAATAATTATTTCGCGAGTTTTTTATTTACGATATGTTCGTGGTAAGTTTAAATCTTATAGGCCTATACATTTATTTTGGCTCCCATCCTGGAGGTTTAACAAATACTAAGATTTTATTTTTAAATCCACTAGTCTTTTTGATTTTATCATATAATCGAGTCAAACCATGAAAAAACACTTTTATAGGGTTATTCGAGTGCAAAGGTTCAGAAATACCATATTTCACTTTCTCTACTTCAGGTTCAAAAGTACCTAGTAACCTGTCCCAAATTATAAAAATCCCTGCATAATTTTTATCCCAATATTGTTTATTTGATCCATGATGTACCCGGTGATGTGATGGCGTATTAAAAATATACTCAACCGGTTTTGTGAGTTTACCAATAATTTCTGTGTGTAATAGTGTTTGGAATACTTGTACAAAAATTTCGGATAATAGAACTAAAATAGGATCATAGCCCAATAAGACAATTGGTAGCGAAAAAATTATAGGCAAAATAGCATCCAAAGGTCCAAAACGATAAGCTACAGACATATTAAAATGTGGCGAGCTGTGATGCACTGTATGTGTTGCCCACCCAATACCTATACGATGCATCATACGATGCTCCCAATAGTAAGCTAAATCGGCTAATAAAACACAGGTGATTATGGTAATCCAATTTAGTTCTAGATGTGGTAAACTAAGATTATTATACACCCAAAAATATACTTTGGTTATAGCCAGTAAACCTAATATTATTTCGATGACAAAGAAGGCGCCAAAAGTAATGATATTGGCTATAGAGTCTAGGATTAAATTTTTTGTAAGACGTTTTAGGTAAGCATAGCGAATCAACTCCAATACAAAAAATGGAAGAATGATATATACCAAACTTAGATCATTTAGGATATAGAACCAATATTCTACTTCAAACCAGTTCAGTTTTTTTGATAAGAACTCAATCATAAATTATAATTTTTTCCAGGTTTCAACATCGCTATATCCATAGTAGTCATAACTTAACTTAAAGGTGTTCTCATTAATCATATCAATATTACATTTCACATCATATTGTTTTCCTTCGTAATCTATGAGATACTTACCTGCCCCTTTATACCCATCGAATTTTTCAATTATTAACACTTTGGATTTTTTGGCTTGTTCGATGTCTCCACTTTCATTTTCATATTGATAAGTATATGCATTAAAAATGCCTTTTTCTTTTTTCAAATTATAGATAACGACTCCTTTAAAATCTTTAGAAGTGTATGCTACCTCCCATTTACCTATAATGTAATCAGTTGAGTAGTTGATAGACTCTTTATTTTCTATTTCTGAAGTAGTTGAGGTTTTAGAATTTTCTGTTTCAGAAACTGGAGTGTTATTTGTATCTTCTTTCCTATTTGATTTTGGACTTTCAGAATTTATTGAGGCGTAACTTACTAAGTGTGCAGAACCAGCAATAAGGATAAGAATAGCTAGACTTCTAAATAACAATGTAGATGATTTCATATTTTATTTTTTACAAAATTAACTAACCCAGAAATTCAACTCTTTGATCTAAGTCAAAAAATATATTATATGTGTTTTTTTAATTGCTACGGATTCTACTTAAGGTCTCCTGACTAATACCGATCATTGAAGCAATATGACCGAGATTTGCTCTTTGAGTAATATCAGGAAAAACAGAAACAAGAAGTTCATATTTTTCTTTGGATGACATAAAATAATATCCTTTATAAAAATCATCAATGAGTGCTATTACTTCTTCGAGGATCAATCTACCAAAACGTTCTAGTATTGGATATTTTGTATAAAGCTCTTGCCATTGGGTATATGTCAAAGAACAAACGATCGAATCTTCGGTTGCCTGAATATACTCTGATGATGGTTTACATGACAGATAACTATGCCATGATGTTACCATAGAATTATCTGGATAAATCCAATATGTGATATCCTTTCCTTTTTGATAGAAATACGTTCTTAAGGTTCCTTTTTCAATAAAATATATTCTTTTACAAATCTTCCCTTCTTCTAAAAGGATATCCCCTTTTGAAATATTTTCAATCAAAATTAGGTCAGAAATTTCTTTTTTTATTTCATCAGAGATTGAAACGTATTGCTGTATGTAAGATATAAATGTAATCACATAGTTAAATTAACAAAAACATATCAGAAAGAATATAAAATACGCTTTAAAACAAATATTTTTTGCTTTATAATTTTTTATAGAATTCTTTTTAGAGCTTCTTTTTCGGATAGAGGTTTAAGAGATGCTTTGGCAACATAAAATTGAACAATTTCAGGTTTCACTTTTGAATACTCACGTAATGCCCATCCAATAGCTTTTTTAATAAAAAACTCATTAGATAATTTATGTTGATTGCAAAGTGCAAATAATAATTTAGAATCGGTTTTTTCTTTATAACCTAGTTGAAATAAAATGGCACTTCGGTTTAACCACATATGTTCTGAAGAAGAAAAACTGGGTATAACCTTTTGAATTTGACTAGGAAATTGAAGTAAATAATTACCCAAAATGTGTTTGGCAATAAAATCTACAGAGTCCCACCAAGAATTGGTAGTGATTAATTTTTCTATAAACTTGATATCATCAACTTCGTATTTCTTTTTAAAAAAACGATCTGTCAGTTCTATAGCGCAATAATGTAACTCTCGTTGTGGTTTGTTATATAAGGCATTTGCGATATTAATAACATGATCTCTTGATAATTCAGATTTGAATTTATTAATAGTTTGTTTTAAAAGTGATTTTCTTACAGGTGCTTTTATACCATACATTGAAAAAAGATTTTTCAAGTACTTTTCCATTGCAACTGCATTTTCGGCATCTGATTGCTCTTCAAATTTTGAAATCAAAGTTGGTATAAAATCCATTTTTTAGTATTTAAAAGCCAACAGCTGTATCGTCACCGCGCTTATCAGCACCACCTTCTAAAGTTCCGTCTGGAAGCATAAGAATACCATCAACCTTTCCTATTATTTTAGAAGTCTCCTCATCTATACTATATCCCTTTTGTTCTAAATCATTTAATAAGTTCTTATCAAACGATTCAGGTTCAAAAACGACCACATCGGGTAACCATTGGTGATGAAAACGAGGAGCATTTACCGCTTCTTGCATAGTCATATCAAATTCTTTTACATTAAGAATGGCTTGTAAAACAGAAGTGATAATAGTAGAACCACCTGGTGTACCAACCGACATCCAAAATTCTCCATTCTTTTCTACAATAGTAGGAGTCATAGAGCTTAACATTCTTTTTTCTGGAGCAATAGCATTAGCTTCGGCACCAATTAACCCAAACATGTTTGGAACACCCGGCTTAGCACTAAAATCATCCATTTCGTTGTTTAGAAAAAAACCAAGTTCGTTCACATATAATTTTGATCCATACGCTCCATTAAGTGTAGTTGTTACCGAAATAGCATTTCCAAATTGATCAACAATAGAATAGTGGGTCGTTTCTTCACTTTCGTAACCCGGAATGTTTCCACAATTCATTTCTGAAGAGAGAGTAGCTTTGTCAAAACTAAAATCCTCCATTCTATATTCTAAATACGGGTCACTAATTAAGGTGTCTATAGGTATTCTTACAAAATCAGGGTCCCCTAAATAAAAACTTCGATCTGCATAGGCTCTTCGTTCGGCCTCTGCAATAACCTGAATGGTTTTAAGTTGATTGTGACCATACGACGCTAGGTCATAGGGTTCTATCATATTCATGATTTGTGCCAAACAAACACCCCCACTTGATGGAGGTGACATAGAAATTACACTTAAGTCTTTATATTCAAATCGAACAGGTTGCCTCCATTTTGCTTCATATTTATTTAGATCTTCCATGGTAATAATTCCTCCATTAGATTGAATAAAATCAACCAGTTTTTGACCTGTTTCTCCATTATAGAATTCATCCTTACCATGCTCTATAATTCTTTGGAGGGTTTGAGCTAGTTTTTGATTTTTTAGAGTATCGTTAGCCTTATATCCTTTAAGAATTGGGATAGTATCCGCATTCACTTTAAAAAAGAGATCTTTATACTTGACAAATCGTTTTTCCTGTTTTTTGGTCACTACAAACCCTTTTTTTGCCAAAGAAACCACAGGAGTTAAAATGTCTTCTATAGGTAATGTGCCAAATTTTTGATGTACGGCAAAAATACCTGCAATTGTACCAGGAACACCTACTGCCAAACTTCCTAACTGACTTTTTTCTGCGATTGGGTCTCCGTTTTCATCCAAATACATATCTTTTGATGCAGCCAAAGGAGCTTTTTCACGATAATCTAGTGCACCAGTTTCTCCATCAGCTTTACGATAGACCATAAAACCACCCCCGCCCAAATTACCGGCATATGGATAAGCAACTGCTAGGGCCATTTCTGTAGCTACCATAGCGTCAAATGCATTACCTCCTTTTTGCATTATTTCTTTTCCTATTCTAGAAGCTTCCTCTCTAGCAGATACTACCATCGCCTTTTTAGCAATGACACCTTTAATAGGTTCTTTTTTGAGTTCTTGTTTGGTACTGGTTTTACATGAAAAACTTAAAACAAATAATAGGAGATATAATATAGGCCTCATAATGTTTTTATCTCATTTTTGGTGTATAATTCAAGTTCTTCAAAGAAAGAACGAAACTCGTTATCAAATTCTGAATAATATTGCTCTAGCTCAATCACAGCAAGATTCATTTTAGATCTGTTTTTGGTTCTTCTATTCATACCCGAAAGTACATTGCCAATTCCTGGAATAGTCGCATAGCTTAATAACCAGTTATCTTCTATCATATATGGCATGAAATCTTGAATTTTTTTCGGTACTACCTCATAGTATTCATGAAGAAGGTTATAAAATTCCTGGATATATTCATCGAGAGGAATATTGGAGTAATCTGCCCAATTTGCTGCCAGAAAGTGATCATATAGAATATCTACAATAACCGAACTATAATGCCCATATTTGGGAAATAATCTAGACGCGCTTTTTTTTACAATAGGGTGAGAATCGGTATAAGAATCGATTTTACGATGTAGCGTTATTCCTTGACTTATACGAGTTGGATAATCTAAATATTTTTTTCCTTTTACAGAATCGGCTATAAAATTGCCTATTTTAAGTTCAGGATCTTGACCTGATAAGTAGATATGAGCTAAAAAATTCATTAGCGAAATTTACAATTTTTTAGATTGCCAAAATTGTTTTTTTGTAAACTTTAATAGTAAAGTTGGAGTAATGTGGGATACCTTGTACATTTGCGATCAAATCAAAGAACCAATATTAAATATGACATTAATAAAATCAATTTCGGGAATACGAGGTACTATAGGAGGTGAAGTGGGAAATAACCTTACACCTGTAGACGCAGTAAAATTTGCTTCTGCTTATGGTAGTTGGCTTAAAAAAGAGTCAAATAAAGAACATCCTATAGTTGTTGTAGGGCGGGATGCTCGAATTTCGGGATCAATGATACAGCAATTGGTAATGAATAGCCTAGTAGGTTTAGGAATACATGTAATTGATTTAGGACTTTCAACAACACCAACGGTAGAAGTTGCTGTGCCAATTGAGAATGCCGATGGTGGGATTATATTAACCGCTAGTCATAATCCAAAACAATGGAATGCTTTAAAACTTCTTAATGATAAAGGAGAATTTTTAAATGCAGAAAACGGAAAGAAAATTCTGGATATCGCAGAGAATGATGAGTATATCTTTGCAGAAGTTGATGATTTAGGAAGTATTACTGTTAACGATACTTATATTGATAAGCACATTGATGAAGTACTAAATTTATCTCTTGTTGATGTATCGATAGTGAAAGATGCCAATTTTAAGGTTGTTGTTGATGCTGTAAACTCTACCGGAGGGATTGCAATACCAAAGCTGCTTAATAAAATGGGAGTAGAAGTAGTAGAATTGTACTGCGAACCTAATGGACACTTCCCGCACAACCCAGAACCTCTAAAGGAACACTTAACGGATTTATCAGAATTAGTAGTTAAAGAAAAAGCAGACTTTGGTCTTACTGTAGACCCTGATGTAGATCGTTTGGCATTTATGAGTGAAAATGGAGAAATGTTTGGCGAAGAATATACTTTGGTAGCATGTGCAGACTTTGTTCTAGGTAAAACACCAGGAAATACGGTTTCGAATTTATCATCTAGTAGAGCTTTAAGAGATGTTACTCAAAAACACAACGGAACGTATGAAGCTAGTGCAGTGGGTGAAGTAAATGTAGTAACAACAATGAAAGCCAACAATGCAATCATTGGTGGCGAAGGTAATGGAGGGATTATTTACCCAGAACTACATTATGGGCGAGATTCTTTGGTAGGAGTAGCACTTTTTCTAACACATTTGGCAGAAAAAAAATGTAGTGTTAGCGAGTTAAGAAATAGCTACCCATCTTATTTTATGAGTAAAAACAAAATTCAATTAACACCTAACCTAGATGTTGATGCGATTTTAAGCGGTTTTCATAAAAAACACGCTTCAGAAGAAGTCTCTACAGTCGATGGGGTAAAAGTTGATTTTGCCGATTGTTGGGTTCATTTACGTAAAAGTAATACCGAACCAATAATACGAATATATACCGAAGCTTTAAGTCAAGAAAAAGCAGATCAATTAGCTGAAGATACTATTGCAACTCTAAAAGAAATAGCAGGAATATAATAAGATAAAACAAAAGCGCCTACGTGATTTTTCATGTAGGTGCTAATCTACAATAGCACCCTCGGGTTTTGGAGTGTCTTTATGTTTCCATCGTTTATGCGTCCAGAGATAATATTGAGGTTTTTCACGAATTTGCTTTTCTAGTAATTGCAGATATGTTTTGATAACATAATACTTTTCTTCTTCCTTACTATTTTCTGTAATCGGAATAAATTTCACTTCGTAATGTCCTCTTTTTACTTTTTCTACGTGTAGGTATAAAACAATTACATCAAGACGTTGTGCTAAAAATTCTCCACCCATAAAAATAGGTACTTTAACTCCTAAAAAATCTGTCCAATACTTTGCATTATTAATTTTTGGAGATTGGTCAGAAATCATACCATAAGCACAAACTGTATTTTCTTGTTTGTCCTTAATAATTTGCCTTGCTACCTTGTGACTTGCAATAAGTCTTGAATTAAAACGCCCGCGAATTCTATGCGCCAAATTATCAAAATATTTGTTTTTGATTTGTTTATATATTCCAACACAAGGGTTTATTGATACTAAATCGACGGCATTAGACCATTCAAAACTTCCGTAGTGACCCATTAAGGTAATTATACTCTTATTCTTTTTTTCATATTCATGAAATTCTTCGAGATTTACAACCTTGTATCGTTTTATTAATTCTTCTCTAGAAATAGAAAGAGACTTTGTCATTTCTAAAAACATATCACACATATGTTTGTAAAAAGCTTTTCTAATAGTTTTAATTTCCTTTTTGGATTTTTCTGGGAAAACTAAAATTAGATTTTCTGTGACTGTTTTACGTCTATACCTAATTATGTAGTAGATTAATACATAACAACAAGTTGAAAAAGCATAAAATAATCGCCAAGGTAATTTAGAAATGCCTAGTATTATAGGATATACCAGGCTATAAATCAATAATTGCATGAATGGATAGTTAGAAGTAGGTAAAGGTAAGCTTATTTGGCAGTATTAATTCATTATAATCAATTAATCTATAGTAGCACCCTCAGGTTTTTCTGCATTTCGATGTTTCCAACGTTTGTGAGACCACAGGTAGTACTGAGGATTATCCTTAATTTGTTTTTCAAGAATCCTCAAATACGCTTTTACAAGTGAGTAATCTTCACTGTTTTTAGAATCCTCAGTAATAGTAACGAATTCTGCCTCGTAGTATCCTCTTTTTATTTTTTCTACTTTTAGATAATACGCATTTAGGTCGAGACGTTTTGCGAGTACTTCGCCGCCCATAAAAGTAGGTACTTTTACACCCATAAAATCTGTCCAATACATGGCATTATGCATTTTTGGAGATTGATCGGAAGCCAATCCGTACATATATAATCCATCTGTATTTTGATCTTCTGTAATTACTTTCATCGCATTTTTTGTAGTTACCACTCTAGAGCCAAATCGTGCTCTTATGTCATGAACTAATCGATCAAAATATTTATTGCCGATCTGTTTATATATACCCACCGCCTGAAAAGCTGTTTGTATATCAACAACATTAGACCATTCATAGCTTGCATAATGCGCCATAAAAACAATAATGTTTTGTTTTTTTACTTCTAATTGATGCAATTTCTCAATATTAGTGATTTTAAATCGTTTCATCATTTCTTCATTAGAAATAGAGATAGATTTAATCATTTCGAGAAACATATCACACATGTGTTGATAAAACCCTTTTCTTATCGCATTAATTTCTTTTTTCGATTTTTCGGGAAAAACAAGTTCCATATTTTCGGTCACTGTTTTTCTGCGATAACGAATTATATAGTATACAAAGAAAAAAATTGTTGTTGAGAAGGCATAGAATAATCGCCAAGGTAATTTTGAAATAACCCAAAGCATTGGATATACCAGCCAGTAAATAATAAATTGCATAAAATGGGTAGAGTTTGTCGCGAAAATAAGATATTTCGTTAAAACGAACTTGTGTTATATTAAAGAAATCTAAAAAAGGCCGATTAACGAATTCGTTTAGAAGTGAAAAATTAAATCTTATTTAATCAACAATAGCTCCTTTTGGAATAGTAGCATTTCTATGTTTCCAACGCTTATGAGTCCATAGATAATATTCTGGTTTTGCATAGATTTGTTCTTCTAGCATCCCTAGGTATGTTTTTGTAATATAATGATCGTCGCAGTGTTTTGCATTATCCGTGATCGGAATAAACCTGGCTTGGTAGTACCCTCTTTTTACTTTATCTACCTTAAGAAACATTACTGGCAGATCCATTCTTTTGGCTAAAACTTCACCACCTAATATTACAGGAACCTTAATACCCATAAAATCGGTCCAGTATGCCGCATTTTTTAACCTTGGAGATTGATCAGATAATAATCCATAAGCACAAATTTTATGGTGTACTTTGTCTCTTGTAATTTCTTTAATCACATTATGACTATGAATTAAACGAGTATTAAATTTTTTTCTGATACGTCGTACTAACCGATCAAAATGTTTGTTTTTAATTTTTTTGTATACCGCTACTATAGGGAAGTCCATTATAAATTGAGCGGCAATGGCCCATTCGTAACTGGCATAATGACCCATTAAAACAATAATGCTTTTGTTTTTAGCTTGTATCTCTTTAAAAACATCTATATCTACGACTTCAAACCTTTTGGTCATCTCCTCTTTGGTAATAGACAAGCTTTTTACCATTTCGAGAAAAATATCACACATATGTTTATAAAACTGTCGTCGTATTTTAAAAATTTCTTTCTTCGTTTTTTCCGGAAAAACAAGAGAGAGATTTTCAGTTACTATCTTTTTTCTGTATTGTATAATGTAATAAGTAAATAGATAAACCCCACTAGAAAATATATAAAATATACGCCAGGGTAGAATAGAGATAAACCACAATATCGGGTAAACTAGACGATATGCTAACAACTGCATTGCAACCAAATTAAAGCATACAAAGATAAAATTATTAGAGCTTTTATTTCATAAATTTTTCCTAATTACAACAAGACAATAACCAAGTGTTTTATGCCATAAAATATGGTATATTTGGATCAAAAATAAAGCTTAATGCAGTCACTTGATATTGTACTAATTGTAATTATAGGAATTAATGTATTGATGTCGTTAAAAGGTTTTAATGACTTTTCTTTTTTTGAACGATACAAATTTAATATAGGCGGAATCAAACGTGGTGAACAAGTTCGCATGATCACTTCGGGTTTTCTTCATGTGGATACGATGCACCTGTTTTTTAACATGTTTACATTGTATTTTTTTGCTCCTGTAGTGTTGGAGTTTTTAGGAAATATTAAGTTTTTGGTAGTGTACTTTGGAAGCCTTTTATTTGGAAACTTATTTTCATTGTTTTTTCATAAGGATGAATATCATTATAGTGCAGTAGGAGCTAGTGGTGCGGTTTCTGGGATCATTTATGCAGGTATATTGTTTAGACCAGATATGAGTTTGTATTTGATGTTTATACCTATTCCTATTCCTGCTTATATTTTTGGGATAGGATACCTTTTATATTCTATTTTTGGAATGAAAAATAAAATAGGAAACATTGGTCATGATGCTCACTTTGGGGGAGCAGTTGGAGGATATCTAATTACATTACTGATGGCGCCATGGTTATTTCAAGAAAACTTGTTTATGATAGGTTTGTTAGCAGTCCCAATTATCATATTATTTATTTTACAACGCTTAGGGAAATTGTAAAACTAATAACGACCCCGAAGGGTCGTTATTGATACTTTTTTAAACCATTAGGTTTATAAGGATTGCTCTCCAAGTAATTCTGAGATTTTCTTCTCTAAAGCAGGCCCACGTAAATTTTTTGCAATTACATTTCCTTTTTCATCTAGAATAAAAGTTGCAGGGATAGATCTTACTCCATATGCACGAGCAATAGGATCTTGCCAAAACTGTAAGTTAGATACATGATTCCAATCTAAATTATCATCTGCAATAGCTTTGGTCCAAGATTCCTGTTTTTTATCCAAAGAAACACCTATAATGTTTAGTCCTTTATCGTGATACTTATTATATACTTTAACTACGTTAGGGTTTTCTATTCTACAAGGTTTACACCAAGAGGCCCAGAAATCTATAATAGTAACCTTACCCATAGATCCTTTTAAGGATAGCGTTTGACCATTTGGTGAAGGCGCAGAAAAATCTTCGGCAGCGCTACCTATATCAATCCTTTTTTGCATAGAAACAGCCATTGCGTTATTAATTAATCGATCTAAGTTTTTGCCTAATCTTGAAGTTTTAAGTGTATCAGCTAGCGCTGTAAATTGACTTTTTGCTTCTTTTGCCGAAACTACTTTTAGATTTAATAAATCTGTCAATGCCATCACAGCTACAATTGAAGAATTGTTTTTATCGGCAAAATCTTTTCGGTATTGCTTTTCTTTTTCAATTAATTCTTCTCTTTGTGTTGCTATTTTTAGAGCTTTATCTGCTTCTTTTAGTTTTGAAGCAATTTGGTATTGGGTATTCAATTCTAATTTTTCTTCATTAAATAATTTTAGAGTACTTAAATATTCGAAAAATAATTTATTTTCTGTGCCTCCTTTAACTACTGATGATCTTAAACTATCTTTATAGATGGTTATGTGTATAGGATTGTTTTCTGCCAAGAACAATACATTTCCTGAAAGATTTTTAAATGTTAAGTAATTGAAATCATTACTTTCGGCTGGAGGTAACTCAATTCTGACTTTACCTTCTTTTACTATAGCCGTGTCAATAATAACTGGGCGATTTGATTGGCTTATGGCATTGACATAAATTTCAGAACCATCGGCAAAACCTTCGGCATCTGCGGTAATCAAATACCCCTTTTCTTCTTTTTGACAAGCAACAATCAATAGTATTGAAGCCAGTAGTACAATTCTTTTCATCTGTATATTTTTTATTTTGTAAATGTGGCATAACCTATGACACACTTACGATCTTGTAAATCAATAATTGATTTCTATTTTGTAATAGTAGTCAATTATATTGTTTTTACAATGTTCATGGTGTTTAGATTTATGGCGTTAAAAATAAAGAATCCTTTGTATAAACACCAAAAATTAACTTTTTCCTATCATAGATTTATGTTTATTTTTTTTTCATAAAGAAAAAAACTTTTTGTAAATTTAAGATGAAGTGTAACAAATCATGGGGCTAGGGAGTCTAATAGATGACCGCTAAACCCTTTTTGAAATATGAAATTTTGTGAAAAATGGTCATATTTTGATTTTGGGTCCAATTATTGATAATTCGTTCGTCGTTATGATATAATTAATTGTTAATAACTAGCTATACAATTTGGTTTGTAGTATTTTTGTTAAAACTAGTATAAAAGATCGAGTATGATGGGGTTAGATCAGGATTTTCCACTAGACATTTGGATTAGCTTTTCTAAATTTTTTGAGCAGTATAGAGGGTTTTTAAAGAGTGATAATCCGCTCCTTAGAGAAAGGGCTGAACGCGTTTTAAAAATAGCTGAAGAATATCCGGAATTAGATGAAGGAGTGCAAAAAGAAGAAAGAATGATCGAATTACTTCCTCAAATCGATATGGTTTTGGAAGATTCTTTCGCGCAGGTATTGCAACAAAATGAAATAAAAATTGCTACAATACCTTTTCATAATACGGTATTAAAATCAACTTCAAGGTATCAAAGTATTATAGAAACCGCAGGCGAAGATTTTGAACCTCAAATCAAAAACCTTGATGAGGATCATTATTATATCATGGGATGTAGTATTATTTTAGGCACGTATTATGGTTATAATATAGATTTTAGAAGACCTTTCTTTTATGATATCCCTGATGCAAATGGAATAATCAGGCATTATAGGATCTTATATAATGGAGATTTTATAGAGATTATTAAGACAGATAAGGCAAAAGATATTACCGATGAGGATGTAGCAGAATTGTTGGACAACTTTGATAATGTAGAAGTTTGGAAAGAAAAATTCCCTACGGACAGTTGGATTTTTAAAGGCGTAATAATAGCCAATATGTTTGATGTTACTACCGATGTTTCTCTGTCAGATTTTAAGACTAGTCTTATTAAATATGATAAAACTCAGGGAGATTTTGTAGGTAGTTTTCAAGAAATTTTTAGAGCAATATTTAATCTTACCGAAATTAAAGTTGGTTTTTCTAACTATAACTATGAAGAAGATGTTTTTGAAAGAGTTCCGTTTAAAAATATAGACAGTTATATTTTGTATGATCGATATTCAGATAGCTGTGAAGCTGCACTTTGTAAAGGAACTTATTATTACCTGTTTGAAAAATCTACTTACTTTGCGATTTCTGATGTGAAAAGATATCAGAAATCTACTCCTGATGAGAAAATGTATAAAAACCTTGTTGCACAGGGTATTAATAGCGCAATTATAGCTCCTATAAAGAGTGATGGTAAATTGTTGGGTATTCTTGAAATTGTATCGCCAAATGTTCAAGAACTAAATAGTATCAATGCTAATAAATTGCAAGATGTGATGCCGTATCTAATAGACTCGGTATTACGATCAAAAGCTAAAGCGGAAAACGAACTAGAATTAGTTATCCAACAAGAGTGTACATCAATCCATCCTAGTGTGCATTGGAAATTTAGACAAGAAGCAAAACGTTTTATGCGCGCTATGGTTGACGAAAACCCAGTTTCTTTTAGAGAGGTGGTTTTTGAAAATGTATACCCGTTATATGGTCAAATAGATATTAAGGGATCTTCTGATGCTCGTAATCATGCCATACAAAAGGATTTAGTATTACAACTTAGAGGAATAGCTAAGGTAATTAACAAAGTAATAGAGATAGATCCACTACCGATTTATGAGCAAATAAATTATAGAACAAATCAATATATCGATATTATCACCGAACAGTTACAGGTGGATAGCGAACAAACTATAATTAATTTTATTAAAAAAGAAATCACTCCTTTGTTTAAGCATCTTAAAAAGAAAAACGAGGAGTTAAGCAACCTTATAGATAAATATGAGGATATGCTAGATAAAGGTATAAAAACAGTATACAAACATCGTAAAGCGTATGATGAATCTGTGATGCTTATTAATAAAAAAATGGCAGCATTATTAGATCAGAAACAAGACGAAGCTCAAGGGATGTATCCTCATTATTTTGAGCGTTTCAAATCTGATGGAGTAGAGCACAATATGTATATTGGCGAATCGATCACAAAGCATAATAGTTTTAATAAGGTGTACCTATACAACCTTAGATTATGGCAATTGCAAATAATGTGCGAGATGGAAAATGCATATTACCAAATGAACAAAGACTTGCCTGTTGCTTTGGACGTTGCATCTATGGTTTTGGTGTTTAATACATCTTTATCCGTTCGGTTTAGAATGGATGAAAAACGCTTTGATGTAGATGGTACGTACAATGCAAGGTATGAAGTAGTTAAAAAACGAGTTGATAAATCCAAGATAAAAGGAACTGATCAACGTGTTACCGAAAAAGGAAAATTGGTTGTGATCTATTCACAACGATCTGATGAAATCGAGTATATCAAGTACCTTAATTTCCTTCAATCCAAAAATTATCTAGAAAATGAGATAGAAGTTGTAGAGCTTGATGATTTACAGGGGGTTACAGGTTTAAAAGCGTTACGTGTAAATATTCTTTATAATAAAGATGAACAAGACAAGGAATATTATACCTACGAAGATTTGATGAAAGAAATCAATTAAATCTATTTATTTTACTGTAACGTATTAAAGGCTATTAAAAATGAAATTGCCGAGCTAAGTATTCCTATCATAAATACGGTATATGTAATACGTAGTAGCTTGTACTTTCGATGTAATACTTTACCTAGAAAATATAAATCTTTTATCATAGTATCATAGATGTAGTCTTTATCATCCATAAGTTCGTGCATGGCAGATTTATAATCGTTTAACGGCATTTTATGAAAATTACCAAAAAACAATAGATTTACTTTTTTCTCTTCAACTTCTTTTCTAGTGAATTCTCCACTGGTTACATTTGGTCTTGTAGCTAGAACAGAAAGCATCATAGATGCAATACTAAATACTATAAATACAAGTGTAGGAAAGATTAGATATTGATTTGAAGGGTTATCTAGTTTTGGTATTAGATTAGATAATGCAAGTGATATAATAATCGCATTTACCGATAACAAGATATTGGCTTTTGTATCTGCTATATCACTTAATTTAAGGTGATTTCTCAAGGTAACTCTAAATAGAGTTTGTATTCCTTTTTCAGGGCTTTCTTCCTTAAGTATTTTTTTAAGCCTGTCTTTTTCTTTTTTCTTTTCTTTTTTTAATTTTTCGCGCTTTTCAAGCATTTTTGAAAGGTTTTCTTCTTTTTTAGGTTTCCAGTTTTCGATTGCATATTCTGTATAGTACCTATGCCGGTTCTTAAACAAATCGATATTTGCTTTAAGCCAATCCGATGTATTTAGGTTTTTAACATTATTGAGTTTAAATTCTAATCGCAACAACTCGCTAGTTTCACCATAATAATCTTTAGCAAAATGAGAAGCATCGGCATCTCTAATAATCTCTTCCATAAGATTAGTAGGAGTGTGTTCCATTTTGGTAGCCATGATTTGGATAGAGACCTTATCAATAATTTCTTTCGAAACATTTTGCTTGGTTAAAAAATCTTTGGCAATCTCTACACTGCGTTCTTCGTGATTATCAGAACTTTTAGAATATCCAGTATCATGTAATAGAGCGGTCAACAATAAAACTTCTTTATCTTCGTGCGATAAATTGGTGCTATCAATGATTTCTTTTGTACTTTTAAATACTCTTTTGGTATGATCATAATTATGATACATACATGAATTTGGGAGTTCTTTTTCAAAAAGCTCCAAAACGAAATTATCCGTTTTTTCTAAAAGAGAAGGCATATTAATAATTTTTCGATAACCAAAGTAATTAAAAAAAAGATATTGTACTTCACAACAATGAATAAATATAAAAACATTCTAATTATTAGTGTTGCATTATTACTTAGTTCTTGCGCAACATATTCACCTCAATACAAAGTCGAAAATTTCACTCAAACATTACCAAGTACTCCTATTGAAAAAACATTTTACCTTGTTGGAGATGCTGGGTATGCAAAAATGAAGGAAAGCACAAAAGGACTTAGTATTCTAAAAAAAGTTCTGGATACTGCCCAAACTAAAGGAGATTACTTATTGTTTCTTGGAGATAATATCTATCAAAAAGGAATGCCGCCAAAAGATGCTCCGGATAGAGATTTGGCAGAACATAGGATTAATACTCAAATAGACCTAGCTAAAGATTTTGAAGGAGAAGCTATTTTCATTCCTGGAAATCATGATTGGTATAATAATGGAGTTGAAGGTCTTCGAAGAGAGGAAAAATATGTTCAGAAAGAATTAAAGAAAAAAGAATCTTTTTTGCCTAATAATGGATGCCCAATAGAGAGTGTAGAAGTTAATGAAAAGGTCCATCTATTAATATTAGATACACAATGGTATTTGGCTAATTGGGATAAATACCCAACCATTAATGATAATTGTGAGATAAAAACACGGGATAAGTTTTTTGTAGAATTAGAAGGCGAATTAAAGAAACACAGTAAAAAAACGATTATTGTTGCTATGCATCATCCCATGTATACTAATGGCGCTCATGGAGGAAAGTTTAGTTTTGATAAACATATTTTTCCTTCAAAAAAGAAAATACCGTTACCTATTTTAGGATCATTGGCAACACTAATTCGTTCTCAAGGAGGAGTGTCTACTCAAGATGTATCTAATACACATTATAATAAATTTATGCGTAGATTATCTACTATGGCGCGTGGAGTCGATAAAGTTGTTTTTGTTTCTGGCCATGAACACTCCTTGCAGTACATAGATAGTGAAGGTGTTAAGCAGATAGTTTCAGGATCTGGGTCTAAGGTTTCTGCGGCGGCATTAGGAAAAGATGGTTTGTTCTCTTACCCAGGGCAAGGGTTCGCAGTACTCGATGTGTATACAGATGGTTCTTCTAATGTTCGTTTTTACGGTAATGAAAATGACAATCCTAAATTAGTGTATCAAAATAGAGTGCACCCAAAAGAAAAACAATTTGATACGAGTGGAATGTCTAATACTTTTGAAAATGAGATTTCGGCTTCTATCTATAATAAAGATGAAGTAAAGAAATCTGGATTGTATAAATTGTTGTGGGGAGACCATTATAGAGATGTTTATGGTAAAGATTTAAAAGTGCCTATAGCTACTCTTGATACACTTATGGGTGGTTTTACTATTGATAGACAGGGTGGAGGGCAAGTAACAAGATCTTTGCGGTTAATTGATAAGGATGGAAAACGTTATAGCCTAAGGGCAATGCGAAAAAGTGTGACTCAGTTTTTACAAAAAGGAGCATTTAAATTTACCTATCTTAATAATGGGTTTGATGATACATATACAGAGGATATACTAGCAGATTTTTATACATCAAGTTATCCTTATGCCTTTTTGGCGGTAGGCACATTGGCAAACGCCGCTGGAGTATATCATACAAATCCTAAAATTTATTATATACCTAAGCATCCAGCTTTGGGTAAATATAATGAGACCTTTGGTAATGAAATATATTTTTTAGAAGAACGCCCTGGTAAAGAGTATAGAGATGAGGATTCTTTTGGTAAACCTGATGATATCGAGAGTACTGATGACATGTTGAGTAAATTGCGCAAAGATGAGAAATACCAGGTTGATGAAGAGAGTTATATCCGAGCCAGATTATTTGACATGATACTAGGAGATTGGGATCGCCATCCTGATCAATGGAGATGGGCTCAATTTGAAACCGATAAAGGAAAAATATATAGACCAATCCCTAGAGATAGAGATCAAGTGTTTAGTAATTATGATGGGATAATTTTGAATATTGTTAAGTTTATATCTCCATTATCTCGTAAATTTCAAGTGTATGATGATGAACTTAAAAAGATAAGATGGATCAATCAATCTGGACTTCGTTTGGATAAAGCATTAATCCCAAATGCTACAGAAGAAGTCTGGTTGTCTCAGGCCAAACATATAAAAAATAGCTTAACAGATGAGGCTATTGAAGAAGCATTTAGTAATCTGCCAGAAGAATTGCAAGATGAGACGATTGCAAAAATCAAAGGGTTTCTAAAAAATAGAAGAAACAGCGTTGAAGATATTGCTACGCGCTATTATAAATATCTATCCAAACATGTTATTATCGCTGGTACAGATAAGGATGACCTCTTCGAAATTACTAGAAAAGATAATGAAACAACAATTAAAATTTCTAGAATTAAAAAAGGAAGTGCTGCAACTCCATACAGAGAAGCAACTTACGGTTCTAAAGAAACTAATGAAATATGGGTTTATGGTCTAGATGATGATGATAAATTTGTGGTAAAGGGAAAAGGAAGAAATCCTATACAAATACGAATCGTTGGTGGACAAAACAATGATGTTTATAGAATTGAAAATGGAAGAAAGGTGAAGATTTATGATCATAAATCAAAAGCGAATACGATAGAGGAAAAAAATGGAGCAAAGGTAAGACTAACCGATATTTATAATTATAATGTATATGATTATAATAAATTTATAGACAAAACGAATGTGGTGACTCCCTTTATTGGTTTCAATCCAGATGATGGAGTTAATATTAATCTCACAAATATTTACACGGTAAAAGGATTTAAAAACAATCCGTATCAAAGCAAACATAGAATAAGAGCTGCGTATTATTTTCAAACAGAAGGATACGATATTTCTTATTCAGGAGAGTTCATGAATGCTTTAGGGAACTGGAATTTTTTAATCGATGGTGTGTATACGAGTGAGAATTTTGCACAAAACTTTTTTGGTTTTGGAAACGAAACTGCAAATTTTGATGATGAACTTGATTTGGACTTTAATCGAGTTAAAACAGGTATATGGTCTATAGGTATTGGTGTTTCTAGAAGAAATAATTACGGTAGTCAGTTTTCTATTAAAGGAAAGTACGAGGGAGTTGAAATAAATGATACTCCTGATCGATTTATAACCTCGGGTTTAGATTTTGTAACTGCAGATCCTGATTTCTTTGAGAGAAAGTTTTTTGCAAACCTAGATCTGCATTATACCTTTGAAAGCTATGATAACAAAGTAAATCCAACTAGAGGAATGTTATTTAGCCTACAGGTCGGTGCAACTGCCAATGTAGATGATACAGACACAATGTTTGGGTATGTTATTCCCAAAATAGGTTTTTATAATGCAATTTCTAAAAATCGCAAACTAGTACTCAAAACAGATCTTATTGCTCAAATTAATATAGGTGATGATTTTGAACTCTATCAAGCAGCAACATTAGGAGGTGCCAAAGGGCTAAGAGGATTTAGGTTAGAGCGATTTACCGGAGAAAGTGCGCTTGCTTTTAGTAATGATCTTAGGTATAGTTTTAATAGATTTAAAACTGGTTTATTGCCATTGCAAATAGGAGTATATGGAGGGGCCGATGTTGGTAGAGTGTGGTTAGATGGGGAAGACTCGGATAAATGGCATAACTCTTTTGGAGGAGGAATGTGGGTAAATGCTATGGAAACTGTAGGAGGGCAATTAGGATTATTTAACAGTGATGATGGATTACGTTTTACCTTTGGAATTGGTTTAGATTTTTAAACTTAAAATCAATCCAAAGGATATTCATAAAGTTTGGCCTTTTTATGTTTTGTTTTTTCATCAGTAATAAATACTACAGAATCATTTTTAAAACAAACACCCTCTTTTTGAGAGTAATGCCCTAATCTTATTTTTTGTATACTGCCTTCAAATACATTATCGATTTGAAAATCAGAAATAATAAAAAGCTTGTTATAGGTAAGTAATGCTATTTTATCTTTTGTTTTGTTAATTGTTGCGCTTGTTATAAAACAATCTGAAGAATCATTACAAGTATTGTATGTGCCAATAATTTTGGCTGTATGTGTACCTGGAGTAGCTGCAAGTTTATAAAGTTTGGTCGTTCCTTTAAATTTCGAACTTCTATTTTTTGTAAATAAATAGAAGCTTTCATCTGCATAGATAAAAGCTTCTATATCATAATTTAAATTCTTTTTCTTGGGCGGAAATTTCTTTTGATCTTCTAATGAAAATCGAATTTCGGAAACTGCTATTTGATTAGATAAAATTCCTGAAACTTTATAAATTACTAGGTTTTTACGGTCATTTGCATTGTTGCCAAAATCTCCGATATAAATATTGTTTTCATGATCATAGGCAAGATCTTCCCAATCAATGTTTTTAGTGCCAGGAATTTTAATTTCTGCAATGATCTCTCCTTCTTGGTTTAATTGAAACAGTATATTCTCATTCCCAGAATCATTTATTGCAAATAGTTGATTTTTGGATAAAGAAGTAATACCCGATATCTCGCCAATATGGTTAGAAAGTGTATTTATTCGCTTAAGTTTTGTCTTCTCTGATTTTTGACAACTTACAGTAAAAGTTGCCAATGTCATGAGATACAATAAAACTGTTACTTTAATTTCTTTGATTCCAAGCATTTAACATCCAACTAGTTTTTTCTAATTCTCCTATATAGGTTCCTGTAATATCTAATGTACCATCATCTTTAAGTTCTTCAGCTTCTATATTCACCTTTTTTAGTTGAGCCAAAAGCGCTTGATGATCTCCTAAAATTGCAGACACCATTTGATGATCCACCAAAGTGTTATCTGACTCTTTAATATTAGAAGCACTCAAATATGAACTAAAATTGCTTAAAGGTTTACCCCTAAGTGTGAGTATTCTTTCTGCAATTTCGTCAATTTTTAGTTTAGCATCTTCATAAAGTTCTTCAAATTTTAAATGAAGCTCAAAAAAATGAGGCCCAGTTATATTCCAATGAAAATTTCTTAGCTTTTGATAGTGCATATGGTAATCTGCTAATAATACATTTAATGTATCTATTGTTTTTTTGTTTAACATATCTATAGTTTTTATTTATTGTTTTGTTAATTATGATACGAAAATACTATAGTTTAATGAGCTATTCAAGAATTGTAATAGTTAGTCGTAATAGTCGTATCACGATAGTCGATTTTCAATTTCTTTAAGAATCATTTCAAAATATTTTTTATCATGGGGGACATATTTTTTTGCTTTATTATGATTGCTTAAGGCCTTAATTAATTCATCAATTTTTATTAAAGTAATATCGGCTACTTCTTCTTGTTGTAATTGTAAAGATGTTAGGGGAACTTTTAATGGCGTCATGTAAATATGATGTATTTCATTGTCTAAAATAAAAGGAGTAGGGATTTTCTTGGCTAAGTATGTTCCGATAAATAATAAATCTTCTATATTGATAGTAAGACCTATTTCTTCGGTAATCTCTCTAAGGGCAGAGTTTTTTGGAGTTTCTCCAGCGGCGATATGTCCTGCAACAGATACATCCCATAGATTAGGGTAAGTGTCCTTGTCTTCTGCTCGTTTTTGTATTAATAATTCTCCCTTTTTAGTATAAAACCATATATGCACACTGGCATGTAATAAACCTAATCGGTGCACGTCAGACTTAAGCCGTACTTCGCCAGTAGGATTTCCAGTGTGGTCTAATATGTCTATTAATTCATCCGGCATGTAATGAAAATATCAGTTTTTGTAATGCGATAATAAGATAATGCAAATGGTGATAATATCATCAAGTATAAAGAAGAAAAACATTGCTTGCGGATTTCTAATTTATATTAATTAATTTCATAAACTTAAAAGCACACTTTTTTACTCAAAATTATGTCAGAAAAACAACATAAGGCAAAAGCATATTGGAAACAAAACTTAAAATACTTGATTATTCTTTTGAGTATATGGTTCATTGTATCCTATGGCGCAGGTATTTTATTTAAAGATGTACTTGATCAAGTTCGCATTGGAGGTTTTAAACTAGGGTTTTGGTTTGCTCAACAAGGTTCTATTTATGTATTCGTGATACTAATATTCATATATGTTAGGTTAATGAATAATCTCGATAAGAAATATGGGTATGACCGGGATAACGAAAAAAGAAATTAATAAGTAAGGGGTATGAGTGTACAAACTTGGACGTATATTTTAGTAGGAATAACGTTTGCAATTTATATTGGTATTGCAATTTGGTCTAAAGCTTCTTCGACCAGAGATTTCTATGTTGCTGGAGGAGGAGTTTCTCCATTGGCTAACGGAATGGCTACAGCTGCCGATTGGATGAGTGCCGCATCATTTATTTCTATGGCAGGAATAATAGCTTTCGCCGGATATGATGGCTCGGTTTACCTAATGGGGTGGACAGGAGGATATGTGCTTTTAGCACTTTTATTGGCACCGTATTTAAGGAAATTTGGAAAATTTACCGTTCCTGATTTTATAGGAGATCGTTACTATTCGAAAACGGCAAGATCTGTTGCTGTGTTTTGTGCGCTTTTAGTATCATTTACTTATGTAGCGGGACAAATGCGAGGAGTGGGGATAGTATTCTCTAGGTTTTTGGAGGTAGATATTAATACTGGGGTTTTTATTGGGATGATTATTGTTCTTTTTTATGCCGTATTAGGGGGGATGAAAGGGATCACGTATACACAAGTTGCTCAATATTGTGTGTTAATTTTTGCTTTTATGGTTCCGGCGATTTTTATATCTATTCAAATGACAGGTAATCCAATTCCGCAATTAGGTTTTGGTGATAAAATAGCAGATGGTTCAGGAATGTTTTTGCTCGACAAATTAGATGGCCTTAGTACCGAGTTAGGGTTCGAAGAATATACTAATGGCTCTAAATCCATACTGGATGTATTTGCAATTACCCTGGCGTTGATGGTGGGGACTGCCGGGTTACCTCATGTCATTGTACGTTTTTTTACAGTTAAACGAGTAAAAGATGCGCGCAAATCTGCAGGGTATGCGTTACTCCTTATTGCTATACTATATACAACAGCTCCGGCTGTAGCTGTGTTTGCAAAAACCAATCTTATAGAATCAGTACATAATAAAGAGTATGAAGAACTACCTGGATGGTTCAAAAATTGGGAGGATACAGCATTATTGGGTTGGATTGATAAGAATAAAGATGGGAAAGTGCAATATCATAAAGGGCATGCTGTACAGGGAAATAAAAACAAACCAATTTTTGAGAATGAAAAAAGAGGTCAATATGGTGAGCGGGTAATCACCAATATAAATATATCTAATAAGAATGAATTGTTTGTAGATAGGGACATCATGGTATTGGCTAATCCTGAAATAGCTAGACTCCCGAATTGGGTAATAGCTTTAGTAGCTGCAGGTGGCTTAGCTGCGGCATTATCTACTGCTGCTGGATTATTACTAGTGATTTCATCTTCAGTATCGCATGATCTAATAAAGAAAATGATCAAACCAAACATTTCCGAAAAAGGAGAGCTCGTTGCAGCCCGTATCTCTGCGGTTGCAGCAGTTTGTGTAGCTGGTTATTTCGGGATTAACCCCCCAGGATTTGTTGCAGCTGTAGTGGCGTTAGCTTTTGGTTTGGCGGCAGCTTCTTTTTTTCCTGCAATTGTATTAGGAATATTTTATAAACGCATGAATAAAGAAGGCGCTATTGCAGGAATGGTAGTTGGGATACTATGTATGTTATTGTATATGATGAAATACAAGTTAGGATGGTTTGATGAGACTATACCTTCTAAAAAAGAATGGTGGTTTGGCATTTCACCAGAAGGATTTGGAGCCGTTGCAATGCTTATAAATTTTATGGTTTCATTATTTATATGCTATTTTACCGCTGCCCCGCCTATAGAAGTTCAAGCTATTGTCGAGGATATTAGAATTCCTAACAATGCTGGTGAATCCGTAGATCATTAAATAAAAACTGCTTCAGTAAAGAAGCAGTTTTATGTAATCTATATTAGTAAATTTTACTTTTCAAAATAACTAAAAGTATCTCCTGATTTTATATTAAGTAAACTTTCATAAATTAGTTTGATAACATTTTCTACATCATCTCTATGCACTGTCTCTACAGTGGTATGCATATATCTCAATGGTAAAGATATTAAGGCAGAAGCAACACCACCATTACTATATGCAAAAGCATCAGTATCGGTACCAGTCATTCTACTAGAGGCCATACGCTGAAAAGGTATTTTTTTATCCTCGGCAGTGTCTATAAGTAATTCTCTTAATCTATTTTGAACAGCAGGTGCGTAAGAAATTACAGGCCCATCTCCGATTTTAGTTTCACCTTGAGTTTTCTTTTCTATCATAGGTGTGGTGGTGTCATGGCAAACATCTGTTACAATCGCAACATTAGGTTTTATGGTTTGAGTAATCATTTCGGCGCCTCTTAAACCAATTTCTTCTTGTACAGAATTAGTGATATATAATCCAAACGGTAATTTTTTCTTATTCTCCTTTAAAAGTCGAGCTACTTCGGCAATCATAAAACCTCCCATACGATTATCTAGTGCTCTACAAACGAATTTATTCTTATTAAGTATAAAAAATTCATCAGGATATGTAATTACACAACCTACGTGTACTCCAAGTTTAAGAACTTCTTCTTTGGTAGAGCAGCCTACATCTATGCAAATGTTTTCGAGAGTAGGGGCTTGTTCTTTAGTTCCTTTTCTAGTGTGTATAGCGGGCCATCCAAAAACTCCTTTTACAATACCTTTTTTTGTGTGAATATTTACACGTTTTGAAGTTGCAATTTGATGGTCACTTCCTCCATTTCGAATAACATATATCAAACCATTATCCGTAATGTAATTTACATACCAGGATATTTCATCGGCATGCCCTTCGATAACTACTTTATATTTGGCCTTAGGATTAATAACACCTACAGCAGTTCCATAAGTATCAGTAATAAAATCATCAACATAAGGTTTTAAGTAATTCATCCAGATTTTTTGCCCTTCCCATTCATATCCCGTTGGAGCAGCATTGTTTAAATATTTTTCAAGAAAAGTCAAAGACTTTTTATTAAGTATGCTTTTTTTAGCCATAGTATTATATAATCAAGTTTTGTTTTTTTACGAATTTAATAATATTCACATAGATTTAGCGATTTAAAATATGTTAATTACTAATTTTAGAATAATTTTGGGACACCTAAATTTACTATGTTAAGACAGTTAATACATATCTTCGTGTTTTTTTATGCTGGAGTTCTTTTAGCACAAAAAGAAGTAAAGCCTAGAATTGATTCTTCTAAGGTAGATACCACGGGTTATGTTCAATACTATATTATAGAAGGAGATACTATTCCTCATGAAGCTATAGATCTTGATGAAGTTGTTATTTTAGGACGACTTAAATTTGATGATAAATTAGCAAGAAGGAGATATCTAATCTTAAGACGTAAAACCCGTAAAGTATATCCTTATGCTAAACTTGCTGCAGATAGGTTAATTTCACTTAATGAAAGATTGGAGAATATAAACTCTAAGCGAGGAAGGAAGAAATATGTGAAGATTCTTCAAAAGTATATGGAAGAAGAATTCACGGCCGAATTAAAAAAACTCACCAGAACCGAGGGGCAAATCTTAGTAAAGTTAATTAATCGTCAAACGGGGAAGACTATGTTCGAACTCGTAAAAGAATATAGAAGTGGTTGGCGAGCTTTTTGGTATAATAAGACAGCTAGTCTTTTTAGTATATCGCTAAAAGAAAAGTATGACCCTATTAATATAGAAGAGGATTATTGGATAGAGGATATATTACAACGTGGTTTTCAGGCTAACGTTTTAAAAGAGCAAAAGACGGCTTTAGATTTTAGCTTTTATGACTTACGTAATAAATGGTCTGATACAACCAAAACAAAAACTATTAAGAATTAATACTATTAATTTTTAATAGGTGAAGCTTTAAGTATATCTTTTAGGTAAGAAAATTTGCAAAAAACACATCTTCAATTTGATTAATTTTCTTATCTTCGCTTTCTATCTTTTTTAAAATCAGTGCTTTTCTTTTTCTTTAAAAAATAGTTTAAAAAAGGTATTGTGGAATGGATTTTTGGTTATATGTTTGCACCCGCAAAACGGGGTTTAAGTTTTGTTTAGTTCATTGAGATTTTATTGAGTTTTGTATTTCGGAAAAAC
>NZ_OMPE01000005.1 GCF_900312815.1 Aquimarina sp. AU474
CAACTTACTACCACTATCGGATAACATATAGGATATACGATCTTTGGGAGATTTAGCGTCAATAGGTAAAAATGAAGCTCCAGACTTTAAAATACCTAAAAGACTGATCACCATATCAAAAGACTGCAATAATAAAACACTGATAATATCTCCCTTACCAATGCCTAACCCTACTAACTTAGATCCTAGGGCATTAGAACGAGAATTTAAGTCTCTATAACTAAGTTTTTTGCCTTCATAAACTAATGCTGTACCTAAAGGATTAGCCTTTACTTGCGATTCAAACAACTCTATAATCGTCTTATCTCTTGGATAATCAACCTCAGTAGCATTAAAATTATCTAATAACACTACTTGTTCCTTTTCATCCAATACAACAATATCTCTTAACAAAATATCCGGATTGGATAATACTGTATCTACAATACGCTCAAAATAAGTAACAAAACGAACTATGGTATCCTTATCAAATAAATCTGTTGTATACTCAAAATCTAAAGCTAAGCCCTCATCAGATTCCAATCCGGTTAATTGCAAATCAAACTTGGAAATCTTATTTTCTACATCCTTTACATTAGCTTTTACATCTGAAAAATGTAATTCTTTATTATCAAAATTTTGAAGCACAAATGCAACATCAAACAAAGGGTTACGGCTAGTATCTCTTGGGAGATCCAAATGATTTACCAACTCCTCATAAGGATAATTCTGATACTCTAAACTCTTTAAAGTCTTCTCCTTTACATTTTCTAAAAAATCTTTAAAACTTAAATCCCCTTTAGGATAATTACGAATCGCCAAGGTATTGACAAACATACCAACAATACCTTCTAAATCTGCATGTGAACGACCTGCAACACCCGTACCAACCACAACATCCTCTTGATTACTTAACTTACTCAATAAAATATTGAGAATCGAAAGTAAGGTCATAAATAAAGTCGCTCCTTCTCTATCTCCTAATTCGCGTAAACTGCTTGTAACTTCACCACTTAAGTGAAGTGAAACATTACTACCCCTATAACTCTTTATCTCTGGACGAGAGTGATCCATAGGAAGAGTTAACAACGATAACTCCTCAGAATACTCGGCTAGCCAATAATTCCGTTGTAATTGTAGTCCTGACTGATACACGTCACTCTGTTGCCACTCTGAGTAATCCTTATATTGCAATGGTAATGACTCTAAACTTAAACCCTCATACAATGACATAAAATCATGAATCATAAGACCATGAGAGACGCCATCAGTAATGATATGATGCATATCTACAATTAATAGATGTTCCTCTTTTGAAAGTGCAATAACACCCACACGAAATAAAGGCGCAACTCCTAAATCAAAAGGGCGAATAAAATCATCTAATACTTTATCATATTCATCTAATGATGACTCATAATAAGCAATCTCAAAATCAACCGATTCGCATATTTTTTGATAAATAGAATCATCAACAACCTCAAAACAAGTACGTAATATTTCATGTCGTGCCAATAAACCCTGAAAGCTTAAATTCAACTTATCACTATCCAAAACACCATCCAGTTCAAGTACCTGAAACTGATTATATGCCAACGATTCTTTATCTAATTCATATAAAAAGTACAACCTGCGCTGAGCTGCTGATAAAGCATAATAATCCTTAATCGGGGATTTCGAGATATTTTTACTTTTTCGATTTACGCTATTTAAATATTCAAGTAATGCCAACTTATTAGTTCTGATTTTAGTTATCAAATCAGAAGCATCCACATTCTTAGGTACATCTAACTGGATATTACCTTCGACAATGGTAACACCTATATTTTTATTTCTTAACTCTAATAATAGTGTATCCATGAGATGTGAATAAATTTATCTCTATGTTATATGAAAACTTTATCATTTTCGGTGCCATCAGATTCACAACCACTTAGTACCCAAATTTTGGTATCTATCAACTCAGACAATGATAAAATCGTATTTCTAAAGAAAATATCACGTATAGATACTTCTACATCATATTTTCTTTGAATTTCATTTACTAAAACAATAGCATTCAAAGAATGGCCACCTACTTTAAAAAAACTAGTATTCACTCCAAAAAAATCATCATCTAGTTCTAGAATTTTCATCCATATTGCAGAAAGTCCTTTTTCAGTTTCACTAATAGGTTCGACAAAATTGATTCCTGAAATCATTATATCATCAGGTAATGATTTTCTATCTACTTTACCATTAGGCATTATTGGCATCTTTTCAAGCCAGATATAATCAACGGGAATCATGTATGGAGGTAGTTTATCTGCTAAAAACTCCATAAGCTCTGATGCTTCCAATTCTTTTTTCGATTGATAATATCCTATTAAATTCCCAGACGAATACCGACCTTTAACCATAACAGCGCTGGATTGAATCCCTTTATGGTTATTTAAACTCGCTTCAATTTCACTCAATTCAATTCTCTGACCGCGCAACTTTACTTGCAAATCTGATCTTCCTAAAAAATCTATACGACCATCAGGCATCCATCTACCTATATCTCCTGTTCGGTAAAATTGTTTTCCATTAATCAAAGTATAGTCAAAAGAAGATGTTTTACTTGCGTAACCCGAAGCCAAGCCATGTCCGGATATACATATTTCTCCAGTGAATCCTTCTACTTGTAATTGATGATGCTTATTAAGAATGGCTATTTCGGTATTCGAAATAGGAACTCCTATAGGTATAGTGCGGATTTCCGGTTCATCAAGTTCTATTTTATTATGACGCTTCTGATCAATTATATTATCATATTCTAAGGAAAGTATATTCTTTTCATCATATAATTCTTCAATAATATTAAACTGATCTGTAATTACACTTTCAAGATCTTCAAGTCTAGTTAAAGGATTGGAAAGGACCACTCTAAAAACCACACAATCCTCCTCTTTATATGTTACTCTTGTTTTAGAAACAAATGTATTTCCTTTAAAAAATTGTGCTTTCTGGATTTTTAAATTTATCTCATTTATTTCCTCAATTTCTATTGAATTTAATGACTTCTTATTTCTAAAACGGATTGGAATATATCTGTAGTTAATGATATTGATATGACTTGAAATTAACTCAAAACTTTCGGTATTTATAATTATTCTTTCAAAAACCTTCGCCAATTCAATTCCTTTTTCCATCAACAGTCCATACCCCTTCTTACCAAAAATATTGAGCGCCCCATGCAAACAAAGAGACAATGCAGATCGAGATCCATTAGGAGTATAACGCCCAAAATCAAATGAATTTGCCGTCGCTTGATATCTAGCTTGTGTTGCATTATAACTTAATCCTGAAGGATCTTTAAATAAACAAACACTTATACCTTGAGGTAAAAAGAGTTGTTTATGGCCGCAAAATGTAATCGAATCTGCCAATTCTATTCCATCTATGAGATGATCATATTTATCCGAAAATTTTAATAAACCACCCCAAGCAGCATCCACATGAAAATGTATATTATTGTTTCTAGCTATTTCCCCCATTTCTTTTAAGGGATCTATTCTTCCCGTCTCTGTAGATCCTGCAATTCCTACTAAAGCGACAATCAAAAGTTTTTGATCTTTACAATAGTCGATTTTATTCTTTAAATCTTCTAAATCAAGGGTACCATCGTTAGTATCCTTAAGATGGATAATGTTTTTGGTTCCTAAACCAAGAAGAGATGCAGCTTTATCAATTGAATAGTGCATTAATCTAGAGCCCAAAATAACTAGATCATTATATCCTTTATGTTTAATTATTTGATATACACTTTCATCAGTATTATCATTATCAAAAAGCAATTTATTTCTTGCATTTAATAATGCTGAAATGTTTGCTGTACTACCGCCACTTGTAACAATTCCTAAATTAGAGTTTAATCTTTGAATATGCTCGCTGTAAAAACTATCAGGAAAAGAATAGAATATTCTATGAAGCATTGCTATTGCTTCTCTTTCCATAAATGTTAGTGATTTAGACGTCTCAATTTTAACCAAATTTTGATTAAGTTGTGATATAAGTTTGCTCATATCATGAACATAGTTTGGCAAAACCGATGTCATATGCCCAATAAATTTAGGAGAAGCTGTATTTATTGAATAAGGTAGAATACTTTTTTTAAAATTAGAATAATATTCTTGAGGGCTGGATGGGTAATCCGGAATTTTATAATTTTTAAACTTATTCGTTAATTCTAATATTTCAACATTGGGCTTGGTTATACAATTCTCAAAATTGCTATTCTCAAAATAGTCCATAGGAGTATTTTGATCTGTAAAATAACGTAAGATGTCTTCAACATAATATCTTTCTACATTATAATACGTTGCATCTGCTCCAACCTCTGTAGAACCATAAACATTAACTAATAGTGTATCCGGAAATTCCTGATAAAACTCTTTAGCTAACTGAAAAGGTAAATATTCTCCACTACTAAACACGTATTGTAGAGAAAGTTGGTTTTCTCTTTTTTCTATGCTTTTTTTTATTTCTAATATCGAAGTAAGGTAAGTAGGGACTACGGTAAGACGAGATATCTTATCCATAACCAAAAGATAATACATCTTGGATACATCTAGTATTTCTTCCTCGCTACACACACGTAAAGGAATTCCTGATAGCAATGGTAAAAATACTTCAACCACATGATCCACGAATCCAATATTAGTTTTAAAACAATGAACCTCTTCCTCTTTAATAGGATATTCGTTCCAAGCCCAATTGAGTCGATTTAAGAGTCCTTTATGTGATCCTTTTACTCCTTTAGGAGTTCCTGTTGATCCAGAAGTATAAATAACATAAATATCTTTATGAATCTGCGTCTTTATATTATCTGTGCTATACTTAACAAGATCATGATCACCTTGATAACAATGATATCGACATGGTATTTCTATTTCCTTTTTCTCTATAGCTGATCTGTTACACAAAACAAAAGTAGCTCCACTATCCTTTAGCATATAACTTAACCGCTCATTAGGATAATTTATTGGTAGAGGAAGGTATGAACCTCCCACCTTCAAAATAGCAAAAACACATGTTATAAAATCGACTGATCGGTCCATTAAAACACCAACAACATTTCCTTTATTTACATCTCTATCGATTAAGAAATTAGCAAGTTGGTTTATTTTATCATTTAAAGATTTATATGTATAAGATTCCTTATCATTAAATACTGCTATTTCGTTAGGGTTTGTCTGAGCGCAAGATTCAAATAATCCAATTATATTTTTATTATCCGGATACCTTACCGGAGGAGGGTTTAATCTCAAAAGATGATTTACCTCTTCTCTAGAATTTATATTTATATCCTGAGGTTTCTTATTAGGGTTGTTTAAAATTTCATTTAGAATAACTTCAAAATGTACGGACAGTTTCCTTATAATTTCGTCAGAGAATTTATTAGTATCAAATACAAATTCAATTTTTAAAGTATCTTCAGTATAAACCGTAATATGTAAGGGTATACCGGCATTTTCATAGACTGTATCTAAATTTATTTGACAATCTTCTGTACTATTAAGAATATTTGTATCTACGGGATAATTTTCTATAACAACAACAGAATCAAAAAGTTCATTATGATGTGATAATCCTATTAATTGTTTAATCTCGAAATAAGAAGTATTATGATAAGAATTTCGTTTGATTAGGTTTTGATGAGTTGAAAGGATAATTTCTTTGAGTGTTTTATCATCAACTTCAGCTAATCTAAACGGGATTGTATTGATAAAATTTCCAATAACATCTTCAGAATTTTTTTCACTTGCTTCTCTACAGGAAACAGTAGTTCCAAAAACAATATCCGATGTAAAAAGATATTTATGTAAAAGTAAACCATATGCAGAATAAATTATAGATGTTTTAGTCACCTTATTTCGTGTCGCATAAGATTCTATATCCGAATCGAACGATACATAAATTTTTTGAAGATTTCCTGAATTGCTAGTTAATGATTTCTCTACATATAAATTATTTATATTGTATTCGAATAAATAATCTTTCCAATACACCGATCCATCATAAGTTTCAAGTTTATTTTTAATGTCATTTTGAACGTCTTTGTAACTTGTTTTTTTAATTTCAAGAGGAGTGTTATCCTTTGTAAAACAATTATAAAATGAAAACAATTCTTTAAGTAAAACCCCAGTGCTCCAACCATCATACAGAATATGATGATGTGTTATGTGTAATTTATAATGTACTTCTGAAAACTTTATTATTCCAAACCTAATAGGTGTTGATGTCAGATCGAATCTACTTTGTTTGTCTTTATCTAGGTAAGAGTCAAAAAAAGCATTTCTACCCCTCAGATTGTGATGTGTTAAATCTAGAATTGTAATACTCGGAGGTACATTTTTTTTAATTATTTGAAGTGGTTTATCTATAATTTCCCAGGTAAAAACAGATCGTAATACTTCATTTTTAGAAATTACCTCAAAGATCGCTTTCTCCAGTGAATCAATGTTTAGATTTCCCTTAATATCAAATACTATTTGAATATTATATATACCTGATTTATCATCATGTAAATGACCAAAAAGCATACCTTTTTGAACTAAACTCAATTCAAAGATATCCTGAACGTTTTGTTTGGAAATTTTGGTACTCATATAAATAAATTTGTGATTAAGATTACATCCTTACGATCATAATTTAAAATAGGGTGAGATATACCTATTCAGCCTAAATAAATTGGATCATTTAAGGGTATAAAGTTGCTTCCATTAAAGTGAAGTCCACTTTAATAGAGGAGCAAAATTTTTAACATAGATATGCTTACCCAACATAGTAAGAATATCTATTCCTCAAATTTAATGAGGATAAAAAAACAAAATCTAATGACAATTATGTTTGGTTCTTTAGAGTTGTTGCCGGGTTAATCGAAGATATTCTAGATGCCTGAATACCTGATATTAAAACTACTAAAACGAAAAAGAAAAGTCCCGATATAATAAAAATCCATGGTTTTAAATCAACTCGCACTGCAAAATTCTCAAGCCAATTTTGTGCCCAAAAATAAGAAATTGGAATACCTATTAATAAGGTAATGATAACCAGCCTAAAAACATCTTTAAACAATAATATGGTAATTTGAGAACCGCTTGATCCCATTACTTTTCTAATGCTAATTTCTTTCTTTCTTTTATTAACCGTAAAAACAGTTAGTCCAAATAAGCCTAAGCATGATATTATAATAGCCAGTGCTGTAAAACATCTTGATAGAACCGATAATCTTCTCTCTGAAGAATATTGATTTTGAAAATCTTGATTCAGAAATTTATAATTCAAAGGAAATCCTGGATTAAAACTAGCATGAAAGGATTCAATTTTATTTATTGTCTCTGATAATTTATAACTAGGATCAATTTTAGTTACAATTGTATTGAAGGCTCCAAAACCTCTATTAATCAAATGCATGAATACCATTGGTTTAATTTTACCGTCATAAATAGATTCAGAAAAATCTTTAACCACGCCAACAATCACTTTATCACCTCCCCATATATTGATGATCTTACCAACTGGCTGTTCTAATCTTAACATCTTTACAGCGGTCTCATTTAAAACAATTTCGTAAACATTTGAATTTGAAGATGGAAATTCCTTAGAAAAAGATCTTCCCTCCAAAACTTCAATACCCAATGATTCTATAAAATCATAATTTACGATCCTATAATCTATAAGTAAGATTTCGTCTGCTTGTTTGGTTGGCCAGGTGATATCATTAGTAACCATATCTTGACCTAAAATCCCATCCCTTAATACAAATACACTTGATGCTTGAGCAACTCCGGGAACACGCCTAAGTTCTGTAAGGAAAGTTTCTCGTTTATTAACAACCTCACCATCCATTTCAAAATATAAAACATTGTCTTTATCATATCCCAAGTTCCTATTTTGAATCATAGAAAACTGATCATAAGTGACCAAAGTGAATACAACTAATATTATGGATGCAGTAAACTGAGTTATAACTAAACCTTTTCTTAATATTTGATTTCCTCCTACATTTAAAATACTATTCCTAAGTATTTGCGCAGGTTTAAATTTAGAAATATAAAGTGCCGGATAAATCCCAGATAGTATACCTACCGCTAATACTATCAACAAGAAGGGTAAAATTAAGTCATAATTAAGACTTAATGTCATATTTTTATCTGTAAGTTGATTAAACCATGGAAGCAGTAAAAAAACAAAAATTAATGAAATCAAGAATGAAAAAAGAGACAACAGCGTAGATTCTCCAAGGTATCGTACAATGATTGATTTTCTCTCTACTCCTAGTACTTTTTTAATCCCTACTTCTTTCATTTTATCCATAGCCATTGCTGTAGAAAGACTAATAAAATTAATACAGGCAATAACCAAAATAACAATACCTATGATAATAAAAAGTCGCACATATTCTATTCTACCCCCCTTTTGGATACCATTATCATAATCTCCATACAAATATCCTTTTGAGAAACGTCTAACAAATAGAGAAGTTTGATTCGTATCAATACCATTTTCACCTAAAAAGGTTTTGATCTTTCTATTCACAAAACTCAATTCAATATTAGGATTCATAAGAAAAAACCCTTCGACAACATTTTCTCCCCATGTTAATTCAAGTCCAGTATGTTCTTCGTACAAAGAAATAGGTATAACATAATCAAACTGGATAGAAGAATTTTTAGGAAAAGAAGCAGTTACCCCAGTAACCAAGAATTCCTGTTTATTATCAAACTTAACAAACTTTCCAACAACATTTTCTGATGTCCCGAATAATTTCTCAGCTAGGTTTTTAGAAAGCACAATATTGTACTTGTCCTTTAGAGTACTCTCTTTATTACCATCTAATAAATTAAAGGTAAAAAGATTAAAAAAATCTTTGCTGGCGTAAATCCCTTTTACATTAATATTCTTTTGTCCTAGTGATAATACATTAGTTGAATATGACTTTACTACTGAAGCGACATCCTCTATTTCTGGGATGTTTTCGGCAATTGCATTTATAAAGGGTAACGAATTATACTTATTTGTTTGAAATTCGTTGTTTAGCCTTTGATTTATCATCATTTGGTACAATTGGTTATCATTTTCATGAAACTTGTCGTACTCAATTTCATCCTTGGACCATAGGTAAATAAGTAAAACACAAACCATACCCAATGAAAGACCAATCAAATTGATGATGAAACTGATTTTGGAACGTTTGATACTTCTAAAATATTTTTTTACTTCTATTGACATTTTAGTAGAGTTTATTAGTTTTTATTCGTGTGTACAAATTTATTTAATTCCTAATTTATTCTTTTTAATCAATTCATTACAAACGGATATCATTTCTTCAAAAAAGGCATTAGATGAACTATCTTTTTTCATAGCATTTTTAAATTCTAGGATTGCTTCATTATAACGCCCATCCTCCATTTTTGCTTTACCCAGAAAAAACAACGGGCGAAGCGAATTTGGCTTTTTCTCATGATATAACATTGCAATTTGTTCTACAAATTTGGGGTCATTATACATAAAAACATCTATTATTCTTTCTATATTTTCTTTTGATAACATTTCTTCATCAGGATGAAAAATTAATTCTTTAAACTTAGATAAAGCTTCAGAATATCCATATTCATTATAAATATTTAGAATTTCGAAACTAGGATCCGGATATTGATGAACATCACCGAATAAACCGTGATTCAATGTTATATCATCTAATATTTTTTGAATTTTGTCACCCAATTCTCCATTAGCAAACATAGCATAACCTGAATTCTTTGTAACAGAATAAAATCCAAAACCTTTAAAACCATCATTATTTCCACTTTGATAAACGACAGTATCATTATATGTTTCAGTGTGATGAACCTGGAAACCCGGCCCGTATAGTGAACCTTTATCTTTTTTTATTCCTGTTCGAATTAAGTCATCAATTCTATCCTTAGATAAATATTTATCACCAAAAATGCCTATTAAAACTTTTGCATAATCTTTTGCCGTTGTACTTATCATAGAAGCTATTTCAGGTTCTTTATTTTTTATTTTCGGAAAAGATTTTCTAAGCGCATTATGTCCAACACTATAATTACTGGGTTTACTAGAATCAGCAGAGAAAGTAGTAAAAGTTCTTTCCAAATTAAGAGGTTCATAAACCAGGTTTTTCATATAAGTTTGAATATCTAATCCAACGATTTTTTCTATAACTTTTGACAAATAAATATACCCTTCTCCAGAATAATTAAAAGCTGTATCTGGGTCACTAATAATTTCAAGTACATCCGGATTATTATAAAATTGCCAGTTTTCTATTCCTGAAAAATGTGATAAAACCATTCTTGCCGTTATCTTCTTATACCTATTATCATGTATTAACCTAGGATGCGGTAAATATTCATGAAGTGGTTTATCCAAATCCAAAATACCTCGATCAACGAGCCTATGCACAGCAAAAACTAAAAAGCTTTTCGATAAAGAACATGCTTCAAAAACTGTATTTTTATCAACCTTTCCTTTTCCTTCCACATCTCCATTAACTGAACTTTTATATTCCTTATACCCATATGCATTATAAAAAACTATTTCTCCTTCATCAAATATCGCAAAGGAAAGGCCAGGAATATCGGTTTCATCTAAAATCTTATTAATTTTTTGATCGAGTTCTTTAATATTAATTATTCGATTATCAACCTGAAAACTTTGAGATTGTATACAAAAACATATGGATGAAACCACATGAACTATAAAAGTAAGAATATATATTTTTTTATTCATCTTTATTATCTTATAATATGTTTATTCCTTTATAAATTAAGTATACAATGACCATGTTTAACTTGTGATTTTAGTTTTTTACTAAAACCTCTACACCATCTTAATACTTTTAAGATCAGAAATTACGCTACGACTGTCCGAACACTACTATCAAAAACCATCTTAATTCTCTAGAATTAATGCTTCATTTTCTATTTTCATTTTATCTAAATAATACTGAGAAATACCAATATCAAATATTGCCATTCCCATTGGGTTAAACAAAATGGCCTGTTCGTCTGATAAAGAATTTATCCAAGTGGGATCTAATAATTTATCCATCGAAATAACATCTGTTTTTTGTAACCCTTTTTCAAGATGAAACATCTCTATATCCGTATTTTCTCTACAAACCTCTTCCCAATTATCAACAATCAATCCATCTTTAAACCAATTAAACACATCAGATTTGTAATCCCTTAAAGATACATTTAGGTGAAGAGATCCTGGTTTTGGTTTTCGATCAATATATCTTTCTTTAGAAACAGTACAGGTCATAAAAATATCTGCATTATCATATACACTTTGCCAACTATCTACTATTTCTACACAATCTCTAACTTCATCAGGAATTTTATCTTCATCAATCTCCTTCAAATCATATATCAATATTTTTAAAGAATTCGTTTTTACGATTGAAGCACACATTTCAAGATGATATTGGCCAATAGGCCCAAAACCAATAATACCAATAGTAGGAGTGTCGATATGTTTAGTCTCCAAATACTTTCGAATCACAAAACCACTGACAGAAGCTGTTCTTAGCGAAGAAATTCTAGCACTATTAATGATCCCCTCTATTTCTCCTGTTTCCGGATTGTTGATTATTACGGCACAATTCGCTCTAGGAACATTAAATTTACTTGGGTTTTCCGGAAAGCTTGAGATCCACTTGATACCGCACATGTTAATATCACCACCAACAAAAGCTGGCATTGCAATTATTCGATTTGTTAAATTTCTGAATCGCAAATAAGGTTTTATGGGTTGTACAAAATCCTCTGTACGCATACATCTTACACAGTCTTCAATTACATCAATATTTTGGGACCAATTGGGTGCAGTGTTTCTTAGTTTTTTTTCACTTATGTAGATCATTGTATTATTAATTTAAAAGAATTGATTTTGAAAGTTTGTTTTTTTTAGGTTATGATATACTTTAAAACATTATCCATGTATTATTGCGGCATCCTCCGTATATGGTTTTATTCTCTCGCACCACTTTTCATTAAATATAGTTTCTATGTATCTCTCACCTCTATCAGCAAAAACGCACATCACATTTACCGGATGATCAATATTTAGCTCTTTAAAATATTTATTAATACCAGCGTATACCGAACCAGAAGATCCTCCAGCATATAAACTGTATTTTTCCAATAATTTTTTACATGCAATTATAGTTTCGTACTCACTTACCATTACCACATCATCAATGAATGCTTCATCAAGGATGGTTGGTGTCATACTTGAGCCTATACCCGGGATGTATCGTTTTTTAGCTTTACCACCGAAAATAACAGAGCCATAAATATCTACAGCAATAATTTTCGCGTTTGGATTTTCTTTTTTAACACGTCTAGATACTCCTGTTATAGTGCCTCCAGAACTTACTCCCATAAACACATACTCCACTTTTTGTCCAGGTGCTTCCAAGCAGATTTCTTTCCCTAACGAAGAATAATATGCTTGGGCATTTAAAGGGTTTTCGTATTGATTAACCCAATATAAATCTTGACGTTCTTTAAGGAGAGTTTTTATTTTGTTTATTCTGTTTAATAAATATCCTCCGTATTCATCTGGTTCTGTGATTTTAATTATTTCTGCTCCTTGGAGTTTAATCAACATTTCATTAACTGGTAAGGTATTTTTATCGATTACACAAATAAAACGCAATCCATGTAACTTAGCATAGGCAGATAAGGCAACTCCAAAATTCCCAGAGGAGGATTCGATAATTACACTATTTTTATTTATGATACCTTCATTCAAACCTCTGTTAAGGATATAACATGCTGCTCTATCTTTAACACTTCCTGTAGGATTGTAAAATTCCAGTTTCGCAAATACCTTAATATTAGGCAGTGACTCTATTTTCAGAGATACCAGAGGGGTGTTTCCAACTTTATTTAAAATGTTTGATAACATTATTTCGTATTTATAGAATGTTTAATAAAAATAAAAAGGCATTGTTATGTTTAAATCAATACATAAAACACGCTTTTGCATTGCACGTACATAAAAGAAAAATATATGTGAGAGATTTAGTACAATCAAGTACTCAAATTAATTCATATAGATACTTTTAAGTTTTCTTAAAAGGTCATCAAGCTTTAATCAAACAAGGCATTAAGTTCTGTTTGATCTAAATCTAATGTGTTAAAATCGGAAGGAGTGAAATGAATATTTTCCTCCTTCTTAATATATTGAATTAGTTTTATTAAATTATCTTCAAACAATTGAACAACAGTATTCATATCTGTACTACTAAAAGCCCTACTATCATAAGTAACTTCAAAGTTCAATTTATTATTTATAATCATTAGATTCCATTCCCAATAAGCAGAAATAAAATTTAAAGGATCAGAATCCACTCTTAACTTTTGAGTATTTAGTGAAAAAAGGTCGTTTTTAATTTTTTCATTAAAATTCCCTAAATAATTAAAAATTATTTCTGGCACCTCATTAGAAGTTGATAGTTTTCCCTTCTCATATTTATTTATTCCATATCCGATCCCATTACTGGGCACTCCTTTTATAGTTTCTTTTGTTTTCTTAATAACACTCGACATATCCTCATCGTATTGTAACTTGACCGGATATAAATTTGTAAACCATCCTATTGTATTATAAACTTCTACACCATCAACTAATCTTCCATGATTTTCTATATGGACAATAGTTTCTTTAAATTGTTTCCAATCGTTAAGCGTAATAATTAAAGCCGCCATAAGCAGAATAGATGTATCTGTTCCAAATTTATCATGCACATTATGAAGCAAGTCCGTAGTAAGATCCTGACTCATTTTGTGTTGTATATAAGCAGAATCGCTTACTGTTGGGTGCTTTTTTTCTATACTACGTTTTGGTAATTCGAATATGGTTGATTCTATATTATTCCAATAATCTAATTCCTGTTCAAATTTTGGTGACAAGGCTAATTCCTTTAGCTTATGACTCCAAATTTTAAAAGAAGCAGATTTCTTAGGCAATCTTATTTTTTCTAATTTAGATATTTGCGAATAACCCTTGTAAAGATCTGTAAGTAGAATACGCCATGATATACCATCTACTGCTAGGTGATGAGATGTGATAAACACATGTTTTTGTTTTTCATTGATATAAAAAACAGCTGCTCTCAACAATACAGAATGTTCGATATTTATTGATTTTTTGATTTCTTCGCATGCTATATTTAATTCATCATTGTTTTTGACAAAAATTTCTTCTAACACAAAATCATTAATCGAAAGATCATTATTGTAATAAATAGTTTTTAACTCTTTATTGAAATTTAATCGAAATGCATCATGATGAGTTATAATCTCTCTAAAAACCTTTTGTAAATTTTCTATTTCTATACTAGAGTTTATGTTTAATAAAACGGATTGGTTATAATAATTTGAATTTTGATGTTCTTTCTCAAAAAACCAAGTTAATATTGGTGTCCATGGTATATCACCTTCAAACATATCTTGCTCGAAAATCGATTTATTTTCTAAAGTATTCACATTACTACTGAGTACCTCTATAGTCTGAAATGTCAAAATATCCTTTCCTTCAATCAAAATACCATTTTGTCTTAGCATTGAAGCTATTCTTACCGCTTTGATCGAATCACCTCCTAATTCGAAAAAATTATCTGTTAAAGTAATATTCTCAATAAGTAGTATTTCTTCCCATGCCTGAATCAACAATTCTTCAACCTTTGTATATGATTTTTCACTTTGTGATTTATCCAACTTCATTATTGGAGAAGGAAGTGCTTTATAGTCAGGTTTGCCATTAACCGTAAGAGGAATACATTCTACAACTATTAGGTGAGACGGAATCATATATCGAGGTAATTTTAAAGTTAAATAAGTCCGTATTTCCTTTACAGAATTTCCTTTAAAATCTGGTATCAATTTATAATAAGCTGTTAGTGCATCTTCTCCTCCTAAGGCTGTTAGGACAACAATAGCATCCTCAACTATAGTACAGTTCCTAAAACACTCTTCAATAGCTGACAACTCTACCCTATATCCATTTATCTTAATTTGACTATCTCTTCTTCCTATGTATTCAATATTTCCATCACTTAGGTATTTAGCCAAATCACCCGTTTTATACATAAAATGCCCTTTAATAAAAGGATTTGGAATGAATGTCTGATTGGTTAATTTTTCATTAAATAAATATCCCATCGACAGGCAATCTCCAGAAATATAAATTTCTCCTTTTGCACCTAAAGGAACTGGAGTTAAAGATGTATTTAAAACATAAATACTTGTATTATTAATGGGTTTACCAATTGGTACCGATTGACAGTCTAAATTTTCTTTAATATTAAAATCATAAATCATACAGCCCACCGTTGCTTCAGTTGGTCCATACTCATTATAGATCTCAATTTCACCTGCTTTCATATTGTAAATCTGATGTGCCAAAGAGACATCAAACTTTTCTCCACCAACAATAATCTTTTTTATTCTTGAATTTTTGAATATTGGTTCAATTTCTTTTAATATTTTTAAGTGAGAAGGTGTAAGTTTAATAATATCAACCTTGTTGTCTAAGACTACTTCTTTTATCAGAACCTCGTGTTTTATATCTTCATATATAATAATTTTATTCCCTGTTATTAGAGGGATGAAAATTGATGTTATACTTAAATCAAAGGCTATTGATGTAAAAAGAGGAAATGAACTTTCTTCATCATTTAAATAGTACTTAGCAGCCCAAGAAATATAGTTAACTAATGATTTATGCCCTACTACAACTCCTTTGGGGTCACCCGAGGTTCCGGAGGTGTATATAACATATGCAATATCCCCGGTTTTTATTTTCCCTAAAGAACTCGAATCTAAGCTATTATCTTCTCGAACTTCGTTGATATCTAAAACATAAGGCCCTTCCAAATTATCAAACCTATCAGCATATTTACTGTTTGTTATGACCATTTTACTTTTGCTATCAGCCAGTATGAACTCTAATCTATCTCTAGGAATTTCAACGTCTATTGGTAAAAAGCATGTTCCAGATTTTAAAATAGCCAAAATGCTTATCAAGAAATCCGGTGTTCTATCCATAAACACAATTATTGGTCCTTGTGTATCATGTTGATTTCGAATATAATGAGCTAATCGATTTGCCTTTCTATTAAGCTCTGCATATGTGATATGAGTATCACCAAATACCATCGCAATTGCATCTGTTTTTTTTGCTACTACTTTTTCAATAAGTTCATGAATCTTATTATTTTTAGGATAAGTATTTGTTGTATCATTAATAACCTTAATCTTTTGGTCATATTCTTTTTTATCAATTAACTGAAATTCTGCAGTAAAACCATTCGAAGAATTAACAACTTGAGAAACCAAATTTTTAAAATATACTACAAATTGTTTTATGGTTTCTTTGCGAAAAAGACTTGAGTTATATTCAAAAGCGCATTCCATCACGCTATCTTGATCAAAAATTTCTAATGAAAGATCGAACTTTGAATATCCGGGATCAAAAAATTGTCTTTTATAAGTTAATGAAGATGATGTTACATTAGGTATTCCCATATTTTGAAACACAAACATAGTATCAAAAATAGGGTTACGGCTAACATCTCTTTCTTTGGTACTATTCTCTATTAATTTATAAAAAGGGTATTCTTGATTTTTTAACCCTTCAATCATATTACGTTTTTGTTTTTCCAGTAATTGAATGAAGTTATCCTTATCATTGATTACGCTTTTTACAACAATATTATTAACAAACATACCGTACATTTTGAGCAGATCAACATGATTTCTACCCGACACAGGAACTCCAATTACTATATTTTTTTGTTGACAATATTTTGAGAGAAAAAGCTGGTAAATTGTTAATAAAACTACAAAGATTGTACATGAGTTTTCACTAGCAATCGTTTTTAATTTCGAAACCAATTCTGCTTCTAATAGAAAATCTATTTTGCCTCCTTTTTGCGAAAAAATTGAAGGCCTATTAAAATCTGTTGGTAAATTAAGAATGGGAATAGCATCTGATAAATGGTTATTCCAATACTCTTCTTGCCGCTTAAATCGTTCTGAAAGAAAAGTCTCTTTCTCCCACGCTACATAATCTTGATATTCATGTACTAATTCATGAGGCTTTCTTCCGTCATACAATTTTGAAAGATCTTCTAAAAAATTATAAACCGAAATACCATCAAAAATGATATGATGAAAATCCAAAAACAGAATAAAATACTTTCTCGACACATGTAGTATGTGTATTCTAAAGAGCGGAGGATTAGACAAATCGAAAGGTCTTATTAAAGACTTAAGTTTATTATTCTTTTCTTTCTCTTCGCATTCATCCAGTCTAATATTTACTTCAGCATCCTTCAAGTAAGAGAAACTTAAATCTTCAGAGTAATTAAAATACATTTTGAATGTACTGTTTTTCTGAATTAAACATCGTATCGAATCTTGAAGTTTTTCGATATTAATTTCATTACCAATGATAAACGCGCTAGGATTATTATATGCCAATGAATCTCTATTTACTTCCCAAGCATAAAACAACATCTTTTGAGCAGATGAAAGGTTATATTTTTCTTTTGTTACAGATACAGAAATTGATGTTTTTTTCTTCCTTAAATATTCACTTATTTGTTTTGCTGTAGAAGCTATGGTATGATTTTCATATAAAATATTTAAAGGAAGTTCTATGTCAAACTCCTCATAAATATGCATACTTACCTCGGCAAGGCGTAACGAATTACCTCCTATTGAAAAAAAATCATCTGTGATCTCTATTTTATCAACCATCAGAACTTTTTGCCATATTGAATAGAGTTTTTGTTCTATATCAGAAGAGAAAAATGGTAATGGCTCTATAGGTTTTATCTCAGAAACTTTTAGTAAAGCATCTAACTCCATTTTAACATCATCAAAAAGCCCACTTTTGTATTGTTGTAAAAGTCTAAATCGTTGTAATTTTCCGCTTGTAGTTTTTGGAATTTTACGAACCGGAATAACATGCGTAAATGCAATCCCAAAATTTGTCGACATTAAGGTATTAAATGCAGTTATAATCGGTACAAAATCAAGTAATTTTTGTTTATGAATGATAAAAGCAATAACCTCTTCTTCTTGTGTATAGGGGTTAAAATAGCCTGAAACTGCTATTTTATTCAATTCTACACCATCAACATTTTCTGCAATTCGTTCAATATCATGACAATAAAAATTTTGTCCATTTTTAAAAATTACGTCTTTAGATCTACCTGTTATATACAATGAACCATTTGATAAAAAACCTAAATCTTCTGTATTTAACCAACCATCAGGAGTTATAATCTGACTTGTTTTAGTTTTATTATTATAATATCCTTTGGTTACATTATCCCCTTTTATTTGTACAACACCAATATGGTTATCCGATAATTCTACATTATCTGTATTCGTAATCCGCACTTTACAATGTTCTATTGCTCCCCCAACGTTAACGAAAGAAGTACTTTTTTCTGTATTGACTGTTAGCTCTACTTTATCGTCAATGCCCAAGTGATTTCTATCTAGATTAATAGATTTTATAGGTTCTCCTATACCTGACATTGACACTGCTAACGAAGCTTCTGCCAATCCATAAACTGGGCGAATTACTCCATTATTAAGTCCATATTCTTCAAATTTATCAATGAACTTAGTTACTATATCAACGGAAATAGGCTCTGCTCCATTGTATATTATGCGCAAACAAGATAAATCTAGGGTACCTTTATTAATGTCTCTCCAATTCTTTAATAAATAATGATATCCAAAATTAGGGGAACACGAAATGGTAACCCTATATTTTGAAATTTTCTCTAACCACAAAAATGGTCTTCTTACAAATAAATTGGTTGGAATCAAATAGTGCTGTACCCCCATAAACATAGGGTTTAAATGAAACCCTATCAACCCCATATCATGAGTTAAAGGCATCCAACTCAACATTTTATCATTTATATCATAATGTGCAGATGTACTAATATCATAAAGATTAGTAAGTAAGTTTTTATGAGTTAACATAACACCTTTTGGACTTCCCGTAGACCCTGATGAAAACTGAATAAATGCTAAATCGTCCTCCTTCGCTTCAAAAAGAGTCACAGTCCTGTTTGTTTCAATCGTAATATTACTTACATCAATAAAACGCTCTTGTAAAAACGTATAACTTTCATTGGTATCTTCTTTAGAAATGAAATTATTGATTTTATCTAGGTTATTTTGAGTACTTACAAAATATGGATCATTTAGTATTTCCCAAATATTGATTAATTTTGTTAAGCTTTCATCTTTATAGCCCACAGTAACAGGAACTGGAATAATTCCACCAAAAACACAAGCCCAGAATAATAGAATAAAATCCCTGTTATTCTCTACCTGAATTACCAGTTCTGATTTTGGTTGAACTCCAAGGTTTTGAAGAAATGCCAATACTTTTAATGAAGTATTATATAAATCTGTATATGATAAGAATTCTTCCTTGTCAGTTCCTTCAATAAAACCCACTCCTACTTTATCCAATTGACATCTAGCACTTAACATTTCGTTAAGTGTTAGAAAATTAAAGTCAAGGTTTGATTGATTTTTTGACATTTTTTAGATATATAAAAAATATTTATAATATTATGCACACCTCAAATTTTATAATTATCGAGTGCCAAATACATTCAGAAAAAAGGTTTTTGAATATTCTTTTTTGATTTTACTCCATCAAGAAGCAATACTTACTTTTTCATCAAAAAAAATTGAATTTTATAGTACAAGCTATTTTTCTCAAGACATTTAGTTAAAGACAAAATCACTTCAAGTGAATGTCTTTATAATATTTTAAAAAAAATGTGATTATTAAACAGGGCTACGCCACAGTGACTTACAGAAAGTCTTTAAAGAAATAATATGGTCTTATCGAGTAAAACCTCTTTGACAAATATATAATTTAATATTACAAAGCCTAAAGTTTTTTTCAAAAAATATAACTCAATAAAAAATTGTCAAAAATTTGTTACGTAAATATACGTAGGTTTTATCATTTATAGGTTATGGTAAAACTGATAATTTTATTAAAAAATGAAAGAAAGTTAGAAAATGGATAATCATTATTTTTGTACAAAAAATCAAATAATTGATTTTCAACAAACTATCATTATAAAAACAATTATTCTTGCGGGTTTTCAAAACATTAGCGAACATTGTTTTAACTGTTTTTTAACTATTCTAAAAGGATTTGAAAAAACTATTTTACCCTTTGTATGAACAATTAAGATATTCATATCAAGAAAAAAACAACAAACTAACGGATATTCATTTTACTAGATTTATATCCCAACGATGTCTGTATCTTTTCTATTCCAAAAGCAAAATTAACTTTTGTAAATCGTACAGGGCTATTTGGCAAGTTAGTTGCTAAACAGGAACAAGTATTATTATCAAAATACAACTCTTTAAGGTGCCACGTTTTACGTTCATATCTCACAATATTATTATCTATGTGAATTTCTAAAAGAGGAATTGAAAGGCCTCTACCATCTGCTTTAATAACACTTTCTTTCATAGTCCATAAAGAAAAAAAAGATTTCAAAGGATTATAAGAATTATGTATGAATTGCCACTGCGAATCAGTCATTACATTCTCAAAATCATTAAAATTAACATTTTCTATAGCCTCTACATCAATCCCTAGCTGTACATTTTCTCCCACGGCACAAACTACCCTTTTAGCACTGTGCGATATATTGAAGTTAATATTTCCTTCTAAAAAAGGTTTGCCATATTTTGTATATTTTATTTGGGAAAAAACATCTTTATCAAATCCATGCATGGAAAGACCTTGGAGCAGTAACAACTTCCCAAAAACGTAAGCATGACGATCTTGCCATCTATTATAACTTAGTGCTTTTTTTCTTAAATCATCAGTGAGCATATTCAAATAAACTGACCAATATTCATTAGAAAGAGGTTCATTAAACTCAGAATAAAAAATATCAATCATTTATTTTGGTTTTTATGCTAAATTAATGTTTTACAATTCAATTAAACAATTATATATAAAAACGCTAAAAGCAATTCGTTTCAAATGTCAAATTTCAATCAGGCGATACAATAATAAATCAAAACTTCTCTTTCCTTGTAAATTGAGTCTAAAAATTGGCTATTGTATTTTCTAATAATTCCGTAACGCATCATCTTGAAATTTCGTTAATCAAAAAAAACAAACTCTTTTTATACTTAATTCCTTTATTCCTCTATTAGTTTATAGGTAGAAATGATATTGTTATTATTTCCTGAAATTAAAAAAGTATTTTCTTTTACTGTAATCCACTCTAAAGATTTACTATCATAAGGGATAAACAATCCACTTTTATGGGCAGGAACGCTACTAAAATGTAAATCACCATTATTAAGCATTACCATACCAAATCCCGCATCATTGCGTGGTGTTTCAATTTCAGAAGTATATAAATTACCCGCTATTATAATATCACTCTTATTATCGTTATTTACATCCTTAATTAATATATCATTTATCGAAGAGATTTGGGTCATTTTTGGAAATGGTATAAATTCAAAATCGCCAGAACCTTTATTTTCAAGAATCCCACTTTCAAAATTATAACTCAATAATGTATATGCAGATTCTAAATTTTCTTTCCCGTAAATATCTAATACAGTAGCATTACCGAACTGATGATAGGTTGGTATTTTTTTTGATAAAGAAGGGATTTGCTGCGAAGAGCATTGTTTTCCTCTAACCGGATATAGTGCGCCAAAATTATAATACCCTAATATGATATCCTGTTTTCCATTGGCATCAAAATCATCATAATATAGTGTGAGAGGTTCTTTTTTTGATGCTTTATATTTATAATTTGTACCTAGATTACCTAACACATAATCAGGATCACCATCATTATCTAGATCTTGCGATTTAATACTAAAATACCAACCCGAAAGACTGTTTAGAAGATTAGATTTTACTATTTCAAAACCGTGTGTTGTATTTTTAAAAATTGTTGGCGACATCCACTCTCCAACAATAATTAGATCTATTGCTCCATCATTATTATAATCAGACCATACTGCATCAGTCACCATTCCTATATCATTTAACTCTGGTATGTATTGCGAAGTTACATTTTCAAACTTTCCATTAACATTCATTAAAAGATAACTACTCGTAGGTTCGGGGTATTGATGTGGTTTGTGTCTTCCGCCAATAAAAATATCAGGATATCCATCTTTATTAAAATCTGCAATACTAATTTTTGAACTACTACTATGGATAGAAGATGGGAGCAAATCTGTTCTCTTTATAAATTTACCTGATCGATTTTCATATAAACGATCTTGGTACTCAAATGCATTATCTATAAACTCATTTCCTCCACTTGCCACATAAAGATCAAGATCACCGTCAAGGTCATAATCCAAAAACTTGGCATCAATATCTTCGTATTTTCTATCTTCATTAAAAACATGATGCATTATAAACTCTCCATTATTTTTCTGAATTAATAAGGCCGAAGAAGTTCCTGTACTTTGCCCAACAAACACATCGTCAATTTTATCATTATTAACATCTCCTACTGCAATGGCCGGTCCAAATTGTGAGAGTTTATGAGGTAACAGGATTTGATGTTGATAATCGTCATATTTATTTTCTACATGGGTTATATCGGGGAATAAATTAGCAGCTGTAAAAAAAGTATTTGAGCCTTTAAAAGAACCTTCTTCAACTCTATCTGGGTCCTCAAAATAGTTTATGGTATATTTTCTATTTAGTGCAGTTATTTTGGTTTTTTGAACTTTACCGTCTGGCCAAAAAACTTTTAATGAATCTATATGCTCATCTTTTCCTAATCCTACATTAATTTTGGGAGGTACCGAAGACTGATATCCTCTTACACAGTAATTCTCATAAACTTGCTCTCTTTTATTACTGTATACTATTATTTTGGCGCCAATTCCTTTTTTGTTGTATTGATCTCCAATAAAATCTATAGTTATGAAATTATTCTTACTAATTGTATTCGTATTATTTCGCAATATTGTTGCCTCTTGATCAACATTATTAATGATCAAATCCAAATCACCGTCATTATCCAAATCTGAATATGCAGCTCCGTTAGAATAGCCTTTTATTGTATTATTTACCCATGTATCTGATGTATTAGTAAATTCTAAATTTCCAGAGTTTTTAAAAAAATAGTTCTTATGAGGTCTATTGGGTGTTTGAGAAATTAAATGTTTTATTTTTTTAGGGTTTGTAAAAGCATCCGCGTTCTCTCTTATAAAAGTTTGAATTTTATTATGAAAATCTTTATTTCTAAAATCTCTTTTTATACCATTTGTAATAAAAATATCTTTTCTTCCATCATTATCAAAATCAGCCAATAAAGGAGCCCAACTCCAATCTGTATTTGAAATCCCCATAATTTGACCTACCTCGGTATAATGTGGAATTCCTAAAGAATCAATATGGGTCGTATGTTTTTGAAAGGTATTATACATATATTGAAAATGTCTCCCTTCTTTTACACCTTGATTAAATTTTTCGGGATTCATAGATGGCATACTGGTTTTAATTCCATAATTATGTTCAGAAACCATGTCTAAGGTTAATATATCTGCAAAGCCATCATTATCCACATCTGCAATATCATTGCCCATAGAAAAATTAGAAATATGTTTTGTGGCAGTTTTTATTACTTCTTTAAAGGTTCCGTCTTGTTTATTGATATACATATAATCATGTTCTTCATAATCATTAGACACATAAATATCTGGCCATCCATCAAGATTAAAATCACTAACCCCTAATCCTAAACCATAAGATATTTCATTAGAATAAATACCAGTTTCGCTTGTTTTATCTATATATCTACCATTTTCATTGACATAAAACTTATCTCCAATTTGCGATTGTTTTAATCTCCCTTTGGTCAGTGTACCAGGTTTTAATGTTTCGGGATTATGGTTCATTAAATACATATCTAAATCACCATCTTTATCATAATCAAAAAAAACTGATTGAATTGAGTAGCCCGAATCATTGATTCCATATTTTTTTGCAGATTCTTCAAAAATTGGAATTCCGTTTTGATCCAGTCCTTTATTGATATAAAGTTCATTTTCTAACATTTGAGATCCTCTAAACGGTCCGGATTTACATACATAGATATCTAATAAATTGTCATTATTAATATCTATCATATTCGTCCCTGTGGTCCACCCTTTTCCTCCTTTAGTATTAGCTATTTTTGTAATATTTTGAAACCTTAAATTCCCTTTATTAAGGTATAAGTGATTTTCTTCAAAATTAGAAGTGAAATAAACATCATCCAATCCATCATTATTAATATCGCCAATTGCAACTCCTCCTCCATTATAATAATATTCATATATGAACGCGTTCATGAATTCATCTTCGTAAATATTATTTTTAAAAGTAATATTAGAATATTTACTTTCTATTTTTTCGAATAAAGTTGCTGGATAAGGCTTTATTTCTTCTTTATCTGTGCACGAAAATGAAAATGACATCAAAAAAAACAATACCAAAATTCTACTATTTAAGAGTAAGTGACGTTGAGTTCTATTTACCTTATTCGCGGTCATAGTTTTATACTTTATTTGATTATTTTCTTTTAAAACATCCATAGATAAAAATAAAGAGGTTGTTTAAAATATATTTTAACAACCTCTTTATACAGTGCTTAATATTTTATTAGTTCTTAAGCAATTTCAGAGTTTGAGTTGTACTATCTACTCTTAATTGGAGAAAGTAAATCCCATTAGGAAAGCTACTCATATCTAATTGGTAATCATGAATTCCCTTTTTTAAATATTTATTGTTATTTAATACTTGAACCCTATTACCTAAGAGGTTATACAATAACAAATCAACATTGCTCTTTTCTTGTAAATTAAGCCTAAAATTAGCCATTGTAGTTACAGGATTAGGATAGGCATCTATGGCCATTGCTGTATCAGATAGCAACCCACTTCCTTTAATAGAAGTACGTCCTAAAATAGCATCAAAATAGGGTCTATAATTTAATGAGAATTCTTTATTAAAAAACTCATCCCAGTTAATTGACCAGGTCATTAACCCCCTCATTTCAGGATATCCACTAGGATTAACTAAGGTATATCTACCACCAAATGAAATTCCTTTAATGAGATAATCCAATGCTTTTTTCACCTCGGCTGGTGCAGTATATCCACCACCTGCTGCTTGTGGAGATGCTGGTATACCAAAAGCCACCTGATCAGGTCGTAAAGCTGGGAAGTTTACCGTATGGCCCGCTACCGGAAATCCTTGTAACAACATTTCGGTCATAGCGACATGAAAATCGGCATTACCTTGAGAATAGCATACACCATCCAAACCTAACATACATCCAGAGTTGTAATCCTGTACATGTATATAATCTAATCTATTTCTAAAATTATAAATTACAGGTAAATATGCTCCAAATGAGCCTGCATATGTGCTATTTCCTCCCTGTACAAATGCAGTTTCTGGCGCAGCGGTTAGTATAAAATCTGGCCCAAAATGATTTAATACAGCTTGAGTACCAGCAATGAAATTAGTGATTTTAGGAGATGTTGGGTTTCTAAAATCAGTATCACCTGTAGATAATCCAAGTGACGTACCTTCAAGGTCGATATCCATACCATCAAAACCATAATCCTCAATAATAGCGATCATCGCACTTGCAAACGTTTGAGCATCTTGTGGCGTAAGAAGTTCAATTCTTCCATTAGCTCCTCCTATCGAAATAAGCACTTTTTGCCCTCTACTTTGTAATAAAGTGACATCTTGACGAAATTGTGCTTCTGTGGTAACATCATTGCTTGGCGTAAAGGCCATATCCGCCTGTCCAAAAGTAGCAGGCTCAGCAAATGCTATATTTACTACATCCCAATCAGTAGATACATCTCCCAAATTCAATACAGCAGAACCATTATTAAAATTATGCCAGTATCCTACCATAATATGTTTTGCAAGATCTGTTGGCGGCGGAGGTGTACCATCGGTAATAGAAATATTTACGGCAGTAGAAGTAGTTGTATCATTATTAGTATTAGTAGCCTTAGCTGTTAAAGAATGATTTCCTAAGTTTCCTGATGACCAGGAAATACCATATGGAGCTGTAGTATCCTCTCCTAATTTAGTTGTGCCATCAAAAAATTCTACTAGAGCAATGCTACCATTAGTAGTGGACGCATTAGCAGTTATTGAAATTGCATTTCCTTGTGTAAATACCGTTCCTGCGTTCGGTGATGTTATGCTTACAGATAATGAATTTGACACAGCAATGATTGAAACATTTATAGCACTAGAAGTTGTACTAACACCATCGTTATCTGTTGCAATGGCAGTTATAGTATACTCCCCTACAACAGCATTATCCCAATTAATACTAAATGGACTTGTTGTATCAATTCCTAAACTTGAATTTCCATTAAAAAATTCTACCTGAGTAACACTTCCATCATCTGTGGCATTTGCAGTTAATTCAATTGTGGTATTTTCTTCAAATTCACTGCCAGTAGATGGAGACGTTATGCTAACGTTAGGGGATTGATTAGTCCCTCCAGAACAAGATCCTAACAATGTCCATGGCTGTCCGCTTCCTGTGGGACCATTACTTGTTTCTGGATTGTTTTGAGTCCACCAATTCGCAAGGTACTTTTTACTGTTAAGTTGCACTTCATCTCCTTGGGTATAGGTATTTGATGATGACCATATAGGTATACCTGCACACCCTCCACCAGAAATTGGATCTACTGTAATTTCAATAGGTAAAGAATTGCCTATTGCATCTTGATTATCTGTAGCAATGGCTGTTAAATTATGAGTCCCGGATGTTACATTACTCCATGTTGCATTGTACGGGCTCGTAGTATCAGTACCTACACTCACGTTATCTACAAAAAATTCTACAGAAGTTATCGTTCCATTGGTATCAGATGCGTTTGCCGTAATAGAAACAATTGTTCCCTCATCAAAAGTTGTTCCGGCCAAAGGGGAAGATATAGCAACTACAGGAGGATCATTAGAAGTATCTATAATATCAACAGATACAGAATTTGATGTTACAATTGCACCTAAATTATCTGTAACCGTTGCCGTTATATTATATGTCCCTACAGTGCTTGTACTCCATGTAGTACTGTATGGGTTTGTTGTATCGATACCTACACTTGTTCCATCAACAAAAAACTCTACTTGAGTAACACTACCATTATCAGAAGCATTTGCACTTATCGTTACAGTATCTCCTATTGCAAAATCAGCATTATTTACTGGAGCGGTTATATTTACTGTAGGTTGTGGATTACTATTATCCAAAGCATCTAGATAAGCTCTATGTTCATTAGAAAATTCAAAATTATTAAAAGCATCCCAGTTTACAGACCAGGTCATTAATCCTCTAAGATTGGGATACGTTTGTGTAAGCGTATAATTACCTCCAAAAGAAATCCCTTTAATCAAATAATCCAACGCTTTGTGTACTTCGGCTGGCGGAGCAAATCCACCACCTGCATTAGCATTAGCTGGAAGACCGATCAAAACCTGATCTTGTCTAAGGGCGGGAAAAAACTTAGAAGTATCTCTTGTTATTGGAAATCCTTTTAAAAGCATATCCACTAATGACACATAAAAATCTGCATTACCCATAGCATAGAACTGATCATCCAAAGCTGTGATAGATCCAGAATTGTAATATTGCACTTGCAAGAAGGTTAGTTTATCTCTTAATGCATGAATAACTGGAAGGTAAGCTCCTGCTCTTCTATCGGCTCCAGAAGAAATACCTCCATAAAAACTATATCCCAATTGAACAAAAAACGTTTCGGGCGCCATAGTAAGAACGAATTTGTTTCCAAAATGATCCGTTATTGTATTAATTGCATCAATGAGATTTACAATACGAGGTGTAGTCGGGTTACGAAAATCGTCATCCCCAAAATTAAGCGATAATGATTGTCCTTCAAAATCTATATCCATTCCGTCAAAACCATAATTTTCGATAATAGAAATCATTGAACTAACAAATTCATCTCTTTCGGCTATTGTATTTAACTGCACCAACCCATTTGCTCCTCCAATCGAAATCACTACTTCTTGACCTCTACTTTGCAATATTTGAATACCATTTCTAAAATCTGCATCAGAAATATTTGCCGGATCAGGTGTAAAATCGATAAGAGAAGTACTACCAGAAACAGGTTCTGCAAAAGAAATATTAACTACATCAAATTTAGATGACACATTTTCGGGACGTATGAAACCAGAACCGTTATCAAAATTATGCCAATATCCTACAATTACTCTATCGGGTAATTCTCCGTCTGATCCGCCAGCAGGCCTAACCCTTATATTAACAGAAGAAGAAGTTGTTGTGTTATTATCATTATCTGTTGCAATAGCAGTTAATGCATAGTTTCCTTCAGCAACTCCAGACCAAGTAAAAGAATAAGGAGCAGATGTATCTTCACCGAGTTTTGTAGTACCTTGAAAGAATTCTACCAAGCTCACAGAGCCATCTGCATCTGAAGCATTGGCTGTAATATTTATACTATTTCCAACTGTAAAATTTGTATTATTAGAAGGAGAAGTAATACCTACAACTGGGGACTGTGGTCCTACAGGGTTTACCGTAATTGTCACAGCAGATGAAGTAGTTGTTGCGCCGTTATTATCCCTTGCGCTAACAGTTATATTATAATTACCCGCAGCAGCATTGGTCCAGTTTAAGCTATAAGGGCTTGATGTATCAATCCCAAGACTTGTTGTGCCCGAGAAGAATTCTACTTGAGTAATAGATCCATCAGGATCTGAGGCATTTGCAGCTATAGCTACAACATCACCTTGGTCAAAAACAGTACCATTAGTAGGAAGAGTGATACTAACAGTTGGTGACTGATTTAGCCCTCCACATGGTCCTATTAAAGTCCATGGTTGGCCACTTCCCGAAGGGCCATTATTAGTTTCAGGATTATCTTGCGTCCACCAATTAGCAATATATTTATTATCATTAAGTTGTACTTCGTTTCCTTGAGTATATGTATTAGTTGATGACCATAATTGAGTATTCTCACAGTTATTTTGAATTAATATATATTCTGCATCAGGTAAGGCTTTTTCTATAATTTTATTGATCTCATTATTAACCTTACTACGCTTTATAATGTCTGCATAGCTAGTATTAATACTAAACATAACCATTAGCATTAACAACACTATAGGCATGCATGAGTTTTTGAATAAATAATGACAATTATTTTTCATGATTAGAAAGTTTGATTTACGTTTTTTTAATGTTTTGAATTCTTAGAATTGCTCCTTTACAACTGAGAAAAAACTTAATAGATCAGATTGTAGATGTGATCTATCGATATTAGATTATATCCAGTTTGAATAATAGTATTCAATAAAATTGCAATACTTGACATATGAACTAGAATTATATCATCCTTAAAAAAACTCCGAAAATAAACTCAATACTAACCAAGCACATTTCGGAGTTTCTACTTAAAACAATTGTTTAACTAAAAAGGGTGACTAATTAAATAGTCTATGAAATAAAAGAATTAATTACAATTCTGTATAAACTCCCATGGTTTACCATCACCTGTATTTGCAGATGGTATATCTCCTTGTGTCCACCATTTTGCTCTATACAAAGCATTTTGATATACAGTTTCTACACCTCCAGTATAAGCCGTAGAAGAATTCCATTGACTAGAAGTACAGCTACCTGTTCCTCCTCCATCTCCATCGCCGTCTCCGCCACCATCACCGCCGCCATCGCCGCCACTACAATTGCTTACAAATTCCCATGGTTGTCCGTTACCTGTACTTGAACTTGGATTGTTTCCTTGTGTCCACCATTTTGCTCTATACAATTTATTTTGTTCTATAGCTTCTTGACCGCCATTATATACAGTTGCACTGCTCCACTGTGCGGCATTATCACAACCAGTACCATTACCACCGCCATCACCGCCGCCATCACCACCACCGGTGTAGGGAGATTCTGGGTAATTCTCTGCGTTTGCAATCGCTTGAGATGTAGATATCCCATTAAGCACCTGGCTAGCAATATGTAGATATCCATAAGCCGAAGATGAACCTCCACTTAATAACATTTGCCAAATCATAATCCCATCATTGTTCGTGTTATTGGAAGCAATATGAGCAGAAAGATCTGCCATGCTATCATAAGTATAAGTGTAGTACGGTCCCCAAGGTTCGTTAGGATAATGTGTTCCTGCTGCAATTGAGAAACCATATTTTCCTGCATAATGTTTGTATGCATCATACATGATTTTTCTGTTCGTAGCGGCACCTGTATTATAACCTTGGTATGCGATTAAATCTATTTTATCTCCAACAGCTTCCATAACTGGTATCATATGACCCGTAGTCGCAAATCCAAATAAACTAATAGCTTGATTTGGTGTAGTTGCATTGTACAAGTTCGCATCAGATTCTCCTGATAAAGTATTTCGATTACTGTGTGCAAAAGGAGATGAAGGATCATCATTATTTACACCTCCCAAAGCACCAACTCCTGCAGGTGCACAGGCAAGAAGATATTGTCCTTTAGGCATAATAGCTCGGGAGTTATTAAAAAAATCAATAAATCTCTGAACATTAATGGGATCACCTATAGTTGCAAAACTACCATTGGGTTCAAAATCCCAATCAATTCCTTCAAACCCCATATCATCTACCAAATCCTTTATTTGTTGATAATTGATATCATAAGCAGCATCCGAACCCCAGTAAGTTTCTCCACCTATCGATAATATTACTTTAGTACCCTTAGATTTTAAGGCCGCCACAGATCCTTTTAGAGTTGCTCCGCCATATGGTGTTTGAATCCCTGTATTGGTAATATCCAAAGATCCTTTTTGGTATCTAAGGTTAGGTCTGGCAAAAGCTAAGAATACATGAGTTACATGTTCAGGAATATCTCTTAACTTAGATCCGTTATCTCCAGATGTCCAACTCTCTGACCAGGAAGGGAAATATCCTAATATTATTGGTTCACTAATCGAAGATTTGGTTGCATTTAATTCGATTTCGCCTAAGTTTTCACTTTCTATAAAGCTTTCGTTCGAGCATGATGAAAATAGCATTGGTAAAATGGCTATTCCGAAAATAAGATTTTTAAAAAAGTTCATAAAATGTTTGTGTTAAAGGTTAATAATTATGTTAACTATCATTGATAGTATAGTTTCTATTCATATTATTTTTTATGTACAGTATATGTTGAGTTTATATTTTTGAATTCATGGAGATGTATCATGTGTTCTATCGCATATAGTTCTATTTCTTATTTTTGATAATATCATTTACTACATCTGGATTTAGTAGTGTAGATGTATCTCCTATGCTTGCTATATCGTTATTTGCTATTTTTCTTAGTATTCTTCGCATGATTTTACCACTTCGTGTTTTAGGAAGCCCTGTTACGATTTGAATCTTATCAGGTTTTGCTATTGGTCCAACCAAACGAGAAACTATTTCTTTTATTTCTTTGTGTAAATTTTCTTCTTTCTCATCTTTATCATAAGTGATAACGTATGCATATAGTGCATTACCTTTAATCTCATGAGGATAACTCACCAAAGCGCTCTCTACCACCAAAGGGTGCTGATTAATAGCATTTTCTATAGGAGCAGTACCCAAATTATGACCTGATACAATAATTACATCATCTACACGCCCCGTAATCCTATAATTTCCGTCTATATCCCTTAATGCACCATCCCCTGGAAAGTAATAGCCCGGATAAGCCGAAAAATAAACCTTTTTATATCGGTTGTGATCACCATAAATTGTTCGTGCCATTCCGGGCCAGGGGAACTTTATTGCAAGGATTCCTTCTGCTTCTTTTTCAGATAATTCTGTTCCTTTAGGAGTGAGTAATGTTGGTTGTATTCCTGGTAAGGGTAATGTTGCAAATGTTGATTTTTGCGGTGTAACTCCTGCTAATGAGGAAATCATAATCCCACCTGTTTCTGTCTGCCACCATGTATCTACAATGGGGCAATTATTGTTTCCTACTATATCATTGTACCATTGCCATGCTTCAACATTAATAGGCTCTCCAACGGTTCCTAACACTTTAAGACAAGAGAGATCATATTTTTCAACCAGTGATGAAGGATGTTTTTTTAAAGCTCTAATAGCTGTTGGTGCTGTGTAAAAATGTGATACTTGATGTTTTTCGCACACCTGCCAAAATCGATCATACCCTGGATAATTCGGTATCCCTTCAAAAATGACTGATGTAGCCCCAACTGCCAATGGCCCATATACGATATAACTATGCCCTGTGATCCACCCTATATCGGCAGTACACCAATAGATATCACCTTGTTGATACTGAAATACATTCAAAAAAGAGAAAGATGTATATACCATATAACCCGCAATAGTATGCACCATACCTTTGGGTTTTCCTGTAGATCCAGAAGTATACAAAATAAACAAAGGATCCTCGGCGTCCATAATTTCTGCTTCACAATAATTAGAAACATCCATTGACTCAAGATGCCACCAAGAATCTCTGCCAGGTACCCAGTGAATATCTTGAGCCGTATTTTTAAGAATGATTGTAGATTCGATGATAGGGCATCTTTTTAATGCTTCATCGACAATGTTTTTTAAAGGGATGTTTTTGGTTCCTCTATATGCTCCATCTGCCGTTATCAACATTTTACAGGAAGAGTCATTTATTCTGGTTGCCAGTGCTTCAGAAGAAAATCCAGCAAATACAATAGAATGAACAGCCCCTATCCGGGCACAGGCCAACATTGCAACCGTAAGTTCAACCACCATTGGCATATATATACATACTCGATCTCCTTTTTGAATACCTTTATTTTTAAGTACATTGGCAAATTGACAAACCTTTGCATGCAATTCTCGGTACGTATATTTCTTTGAAGGTTGACTGGGATCATTCGGCTCCCAAATAATTGCTGTTTGATCGGCTCTAAACTCTAAGTGTCTATCTAGGCAATTTTCGGTAATATTAAGTTTAGCATTCGTAAACCATTTTGTTGTTGGAATTTCCCAATCATATGCTAATACTTTATCCCATTTTTGATGCCAAACAAAAGTATTTGCTATTTCTGACCAAAAAGATTCTGGGTCTTTTACACTTTGTTCATATTTTGTATGATAATCTTCATATGAAGAAATCATTTTTAATTCATTTTTTTGATCTGTTTCCATGCTTTTGCGGATTATTTTAGAGAAAGATCTGTTTCTGAATTTTGATAATAGATCATATCCTTACCTACGGTATTAAATACGGTGTCTTTTTCTTTCTTATATTTTATTTCGACTGTATTCCAATCGGAAGCCCAGCCATCTATTATATTGTTTAGATATACAATTTTAAGCTTATGTTTCCCTTTTTTTAAAGCAATAGAACTAGTCTCCGGATGTTTTTTTATTGTTTTTTTATAATCTATAACCAATTGATCTGCAATCCATACTTGATCTTGAGTACTAGAAAAGAAATAAACCCCATCTTCCAAAATATCAATATATCCTTCTATAAATACTGCTTTGAAATTTTCTTCCTTAATAGCATGCCCCCAATCATAAGTATCATTAACATCCTTAATTTCCTTTATGGTTTCATAGGTTGTAGTTAGCGTATCATTAATAGTATTAACATCAACAAAATGCCCCATAATAGTTTTTACTTGTAGGCCTTTGGATAATTTTTTGAATTGAGACACCGAAGGTATTAGGTCTTCCTTTTTAAGTAATAATTCTCTAGTCATACTCATCTTACCATGAGGTAAAACAGAAGCTATTTTTAGAATTGTTGTTTCATCAAAAGTCAGTGGTTTTTTATACAATTCGCTATTTTGATTAGGTTCTGACCCATCAACTGTATATACCATCTCTACAGGATGGGTAGTTTCAAACTCTAAAGTTTTTTTATCATTAAAAACAATTCGATTAGAAATAGGTCCTTCTGGCAATGGTATATGATAATTAATAGTATATTGATCCAATAGAGGATATGTTTTTTCTAATCGTTTAAGAAAGTTTTTGTAATTTTTATTAGTTGTCCAACCTACTTCGGCAATTGCCAAAATCCTTGGATACAACTGATATTCGGCTATAGAATCACTATTGCCATGCTCTGCCCAAAAATTACCTTGTAATCCAAGAATATGATGTCGTTTATCTTTATCTATAGCTTTAGGTACAGGTATATAATTATATACCTTTTCTAACAGTGTATATCCTCCAAACGCCATTGGCTCTGCAATATGATCCCCTTGATAAAAATTTAAATACGTGTAATCCAAAGGTGTCATAATCACATCATGCCCTTTATTTGCCGCCTCTATACCCCCTTCTTCTCCTTGCCAAGACATAATATTAGTGGTTGCTGTAATTCCTCCTTCTAGAATTTCATCCCATCCAATCATCTTCTTGTTTCTTTTTTGAAGCATCTCTTCTACTCTAGCCATAAAATAACTTTGTAGTCCTTCTTCATTTTTAAGGCCTTCTTTCTTTATCTTTTTTTGGCATAACTCACAATCTTTCCAATGTTTCTTTGGTACCTCATCTCCTCCAACATGAAAATATTCGTACGGGAATAATTTTGTCATTTCATTAATTACGTCTTCAACAAACACATATACATTTTCTTTTCCGGCGCAAAGAATATTATAATCAATCCCCCAAATTTTTCTGATTTCAAAAGGCCCCTTTACGCAAGCCATATCAGGATATGACGCTAAAATCGCTGATGCATGACCAGGAATATCAAATTCTGGTATAACATCTATAAACCTTTCTTTTGCGTATGCTACAACCTCCTTAATTTCTTCTTGTGTATAAAACCCATGATACATAGTGTTACTATTATCACCTCTTTTAGCTCCAATTTGAGTAAGTTTCGGGTATTTTTTGATTTCTATTCGCCAACCTTGATCATCGGTAAGATGCCAATGAAATTTATTTATTTTAAATGATGCAAGAACATCTAATTGTTTCTTTATAAAATCTACGGAAAAAAAGTGCCTGGAAACATCTAACATGGTTCCACGCCACGCAAATGCAGGTTCATCCTTGATTTCAACTTTTGGAATATGAATGATCAATTCTTCAGACTTTTTTTCTTCTGAAATTATAGGGAGTAATTGAACAAAAGATTGCAATCCATAGAAAATTCCTTTTGCCGATTTTGCCTCGATAACTATATGTTCATTTTTAACATAAAATAGATATCCTTCTTCATTAATATCCAACTCTTTATTTATTACAAGACGGATATTACTTTCTTCTTCCTTCTCCTTATTAATTTGAACTGAAACACCTGTTAGATACTTTATTTTTTCTACAAAAAGATCTACAACTGGCTGAATGGAAACATCATTAAACTTAAACGAAGTTGTATTTCTTAATTCGAAAATACCTTCACTTTTTGTAATTGAATTAGGTTTTGGGATAATTGCTACATCTGTGGTTGTTATAATCTCATTTGTCGAAGATGTGGTACAAGATCCAAAAAGGGTTATGAAGCCAAGCATTGTTATTATTCTTTTCATTTATGATATCTTTTTTAAAGCAGTAGAAGTTGTGTTAGAAATTATAGCGGTAATGAGTTTATCTATTGGTTTTTTTATAAAACTCTTGGCATGAAAACCTTTTTCATGTAGCTGGTGATTGATAGTATCCTGAGAATAATATGCAATAGACCCCACAAAATGAACAGGAGCATTGGCCAATTCTTTAGCATATAACATCAAATAGTTTTCTATAAATAAGCGAATTCCTTTATCCAATATTTTTTTAATAAATGGATGTTGGATATGTTTAAAAAGAAAACCAGCATAAGATGCTAAATATCGATTAGGGTATTGCGAATTATATAATTTTTGAAAAAGTATGTTAAGATCCGAATCAAAAGTATTTTTGAAATCTACTTCAATGTCTTTAGGCATTTGATGTAAATAGAAACTCTTAAGTAGCTCTTTACCAAAATAATTACCGCTTGCATCGTCTGCGAGAATATAACCTAACGAAGGTACTTTTTGTATCACTTCGATTCCATCAAAATAACAGCAATTAGAACCTGTACCTAAAATAGCTATCACCCCAGGTTGTTTTGTAGTGGCATGTACGGCTGCAATTATATCCTCATGTATATCAATTAATTCGGCGTTTTTAAAAACAGATAACAAACATGTTTTTATCTTGTTATTTGCTTTTTCTGTGCCACATCCCGCTCCATAAAAATAGATTTCAGAAACCAAACTCTTCAGATATACAATCTCTGATGATTTGTTAATCGTATTCATAATATCGGATTGAGACAATATCAGAGGGTTTACTCCTTCGGTTGCATAGGTTACAATGCGTTTTCCGGTATTATCAATAATTACCCAATCACACTTGGTAGAACCACTATCTGCTACTAATATCATTAGATCCTTTTTTAAAATTAAAAACTTAATATTGAAGTGTTTTAAACTTCTCTATACAACCTCTATCTGCAAGAGTTACATAGGCTATTTCATAATCGTTACTAAAAGTTATATTGGTTGGTTTTTTCCCCTTTAGAAAAAACTCTTTTACAATTTTTCCATTTGGAGTTAAAACCACTACACTACCTTTTCCGTATCGACATACATATAAATTACCTTTAGAGGTACAGCGCATTCCATCCATACCAAAATCTTTAAATCTGGTAAGGAGTTTCTTATTGCTTAGATTATTATCCTTATCAATATCATATACCCATATATTTCGTTGTATAGATTCATTTACATATAGTTTTTTTCCATCTGGACTTACTTCTATTCCGTTTGTTGTACCCATATTTTTTTCTAAAAGCTCAAACCCTTTCTCTTTGGTAATTTTCCATAAATTACCAGTCTCATTACTCCAATTTGGATCACTTGCGTAGATCGTGCCATTTGGAGCAATTGTTAAATCATTGGGTTGATTAGCCAAAGGCTGATTGGCAAGAACTTTTATCCCTTTAGTAACAAGGTTAATTTTTAAAATATTATGATTAGTATAGTCGGCTACATATATATGATCTGTACCTCTATATCTAATTCCATTACCAATACTACCATTAGGTAACTCTACAAAAATCGAAGCATTACCATTTTTTGTTATTTTACCAATAGTTCCTTGCCTCTGGAAATTTACCGCATAAATATTGCCTTCACTATCTGTTGCTGGCCCTTCTATACCTTCGGTAAACTGATCCTCTTCTGTAAAATCTTTACTATCTACATTTAGAGAACACGAAATGAAGAATTGTGCTACAAGTATTGACAAAATAAAATATTTAAGAGTATTCGCCATTTTCTTAATAATGAGTATTAATTGCTTTTATCAGAGATTTAAATTCATCTACAATAGCCAATCGAACATTTTGTATTGGCATATCTGCTATAACCAAAAGGTCATCTGCTTTTTTTAATTCTTGGACAGTGAATATTTCTTCATTTTTAATTTTTTTAAGTGTCATCTCTGAAAGCATTTCAAGTGTTTTCGAGAGTTCTAACAATTCATTTAGTATTGGATTTTTTGTACTATCCATTATATTTTGATGATTTTCTTTCCAGAGCGTTAACATCTCTATGATCTCCTCTTTATTCTCTTGATTTGCCATAAACTTTTGTACTAGTCCAAAAAAACGAATCGTTTGAGGTGTATCGGGAGTGCACGCATCAACAAATAAAGTAAGCGGGTGAAATGTTTTATAAAATTGACCAACTCGTTCGCGAGCTGTTATCGGTTTACAGACTTCTGATAATACAACAAGATGTTCGATGTCTAACGTTTGAAAAAGATTTCTCAATATTTGTCTTCTACTTTTTAAATGTGTTAGACCATGATCTTCTAAAGAGATACTTACAGCATTAAGTCTAGGAATTAAGTTATTGAAATCTGTAATGGTTTTTTCGGACCAAAATCGTTCTGCAATAGCTGCTGTTCTTGGCCATATTCTAGAATCTATATTTATCGAACTAACCAATTCTGCCCACATAGTTGCCTCTCCTCCCAGTATATTTTTTAATTGTTGTGGTTTCAAACCATGATCCAAAGGAATAGGATCATTAACATAATGTGTTTTTGTATCAAAGAGTAAATCAATATAATATCCTTTTGATAAAATAGATTGATACCCCTTCTTTGCCGATTCGATCATCGCTTCTTTTCCTCTCCAAGAATGAATAACGATATCTTTTGGTAAATTAGGTTGAAATATCTCATCCCATCCCATCATTATTTTTCCATTCTTTTTCAATATTTCTTGTAATTTAATATTGAAAAAGGTCTGAATTTCATGATTGTTTTTCAGGTTGTTTTTTCTCTTAAACTCTTGGATTTTTATATTTTCACCCCAATGCTTCCCTTTGTTTTCGTCTCCTCCGATATGAAAATATTTATCAGGAAATAGCACTGCCAATTCTGATATAATAGATTCTAAAAATTCATATGTTTGTTTATTCGTTGGATCTAAAGTAGCATCAAAAACTCCTTTACCGCGTTCTATATGATATAGTGTATCCTTACTTGCTAATTCGGGATAAGCAGTAAGAATAGCTGTTGCATGGCCAGGAACGTCAATTTCTGGAATCACGCGTATTCCCTTATCTGATGCAAATTGAACAACTTCCTTAATTTCTTCCTGAGTATAATACAATCCATCAGAAGCTAATTCTTGCAACTTTGGATAACTTTTTATTTCTACTCTAAAACCTTGATCATCGCTTAAATGCCAATGAAACACATTTAATTTCACAGCCGACATAGCCGCTATATTGCGTTTAATAACGTGAACTGGCTGATAATGCCTTGCAACATCTATCATTAACCCTCTCCAAGGAAATCTTGGCGTATCGGCAATATCTGCTAAAGGAAAAAAAAATGATGTTTTATTATGAGTTAATAACTGTAATAATGTTTCTAAACCATGTATTGCGCCTAGATCTGTTGTAGCATTTAAAAGAATTTTGGATGCTGTAATTTTTAGTGTATACGACTCATCTTCAAATAATTCTAAATCACCCTGGCGTTTTATGCTAATAATAAGATTACTCTTGTGACTATCGCCAACTATATCCTTGTCTATGAATAAGATTCCTGTTTTTTGATCGATTCTATCCAGAAAATAAGATATGGCCGTATTAATTCTGGGATTATAATCTCCCTTTACATGTACCGAAAAATCATTGGAAAGTACAAACTGACCTGTACTTTCCAATGAAATATGTTTAGGCCAAGGCAAAATATTTACATCTCTACTAGTAGTACCAATACTATCTGTCACCCCATAACAAAAGTGCATCATAGATAGTACCACTATGAAAAAGACTACGATTTTATTTTTTAAATCACACATAATACTTGCATCTTCAAAATTGTAGAGATTAAACTTGCCTGTCACTAAATAAAATGATATCTCTTAAAAGCTTCAATAGCTTCATAGTTGGCTAACCCAAGATTATCATATAGTATTGCTGTATTTCTATTTCTGTCTTGCGCTCTCATCCAAAATTCTCTAGAGTCTTCTCCTTGAAACATCACCCTATCTTTTTGGGATTGATGAAATAGAATAGCATTTGTTTTTCGATTTACCTCATCGGGGCTTAGCGGTACTGACATTTCTATTTCATGAATATCCCATTCATGCCAAGCACCTCTATATAGCCAAACCCAACAATCCTTCATAAAGTCAAGCTTTTTAAGGCGATCCAATGATTCGAATATGGAGTCTAAACAAAGTTTATGTGTTCCATGAGGATCTGCCAAATCTCCTGCGGCATATATTTGATGCGGTTTGATTTCTGAAATTAAATTGGAGATAATACTGATGTCATCTTCTCCTATTGGATTTTTCTTTATTCGTCCCGTTTCATAAAATGGAAGGTCAAGAAAGTGTACTTTTTGATCTGGCAACCCTAAGTATCTCGTAGCTGCATATGATTCCATTCTTCTAATCAACCCTTTTGTTTTTCTTACTTCGGGGGCATCAATATCTCCTTGATTTTTAGATTTAATAGTAGTTACTATATCCTTAAAAACATCACATTCTTGAGTATTCGCAAATTCGGTGAGCTTTATAGCTACTTCTCCAAATTTCAAAGCTTCTTCATCCGTCACTGCAATATTACCTGAAGTTTGATACGCAACATAAACATCATGTCCTTGATCAATTAATCTTGAGAACGTACCTCCCATAGAAATAACGTCATCATCGGGATGTGGGCTAAATAATAGTACTCTTTTTTTAGAAGGAAGTGCCCTCTCTGGACGTTTGGTATCGTCTGAATCTGGTTTACCTCCTGGCCAACCTGTGATTGTATGTTGTAGATGGTTAAACATCTTGATATTGAGCTTATAAGCAGACCCTTCTAATGTAAGAAGGCCAGACATACCGTTATCATTATAATCTTTATCTGTTAATTTAAGTAGAGGTTTATTTACTTTTTGACTTAACCAGGTAACAGCTTTTAATTTTAACTCTTCTGTCCAAATACATTGATCAACCAGCCATGGAGTTTTAATTCTTGTTAATTCACCAGCCGCTTCGCTATCCATAACAATGGTAACATTTTTATGTTCTTGTAAAAAGGAAGCCGGAATTCTTGAAATGATCTTACCCTCGATCATTTCTTTAACGATAGTTGCTTTTTTATGCCCCCAAGCTAAAAGTAAAATTCGCTTAGCATTCATAATAGTACTTATCCCCATTGTAATAGCACGTTTTGGTACGTTTTCTATTCCATTAAAATCTGATGCAGCATCTCTACGTGTAATATGATCCAGGGTAATAATTCTCGTTCCAGAATTTTGATGAGACCCAGGTTCATTAAATCCTACATGTCCAGTTCTTCCGATTCCTAAAAGCTGAAAATCAAGACCACCTAACTCTTTGATTTTCATCTCATAATCAATACAATATTGGTCTATTTCTTCTTGAGCAATATTACCTGATGGAATATTAATGTTTTGAGGGTTTATATCAATATGATCAAAAAGATGCTGATGCATAAAATGATAATAACTTTGCTGATTATCCGGATTCATAGGATAATACTCATCCAGATTAAATGTGATTACATTTTTAAAACTCAATTCTCCTTGAGTATATAAATTCACCAATTCCTCATAAACTTTTATCGGAGACGATCCAGTAGCCAATCCCAAAACACAAGGTTTACCTTCTTTTTGTTTTTGCTTAATCAGATCAGATATTTCATGAGCAACTAACTTAGATGCATAAGAAGATTCTTGAAATATTTCACTATGAATTTTTTCAAATTTCGTGTCCTCGAACTTACCTACTTGTCTGAATTTAATATCTTTTATCATTATCAATTTTAATTTTGGTATTGAACTAATGTGTACACATTTCTATATTCTGATTGGAAACAATCACATTAATCGAATCTGTTTTAATATTAATGTGATTGTTTTATCTTTTTCTAAGATTGAATATTAATGGGTTATTGAATATCCCACCATAAATTTGTAGTCATTTGATCTGGTCCTTGATCTTCGATTGCTTGTTGTACATTTGCTTCGTTCGCGACAAGTTCTCCTGTAGAATATTGTAGTCTTCTCGGGACTCTACCATTGTTTGGAGCCGAAACAAAAAACACGTCATTATCCGTAAGCGTAGGAATAAGATCTGTTCTTCTAACTAAAGACCACGCCTCATATCCATTCATAAGCAATGCCAACCAACGTTGATTCCATACACTCTCTAATTGTTGCTCTGGGGTACCTGATAAAGTTGCTATAGCTTCGTCTCTAATAAAGTCATCGATATCTGATCCTTCAACACCCCAAAAATTCATACTTGCTCTTATTCCTAATTCATATAATGATTGAGCATTTCCTGAATACCCTAGTAAGGCAGCTTCGGCTTGTAAAAAATAGGATTCACCGGCGGTAAATACTTGTGTAGGAACTACACTGGCAACATCTGTAGTAGAAGTACCGATTATTTTCACAGATGGAATGGCAAGATCATCTCTTGGGATTACTCCTCTTTGAGAAATTGCTGTACCTTCATACATTCCTGTTGTTGAAGCTTCTGCCATTTGCTCTCTTCTAGGATCGTTATTATCATTTAACAACCCCATATAGCGATCCGAAAACACCCATTTAGATCCTAAACCTCCAAATCCATGATATATATCTTCAAAACCTCCATCAAGAAATGATAAAATCAGTGCGCTTTCTGATTTCGATACTAGGGCTTGATTAGATTCATCTATCAATGCATTACTCAAACAATCATTAATTACTCCATCTACAAATGCCTGATCACCAGATTGAATGAACGCATCTCTTGCCCGTATCGCCATTCTAAGTCGAAGTGTATTTGCAAAAGTTTTCCATTTTTGTGGATCTCCTTGATATAGAAAATCCCCTTCAGCTCCTTGTATTACTTGTGTAGAAGATCCTATAGCATCCATTTGCGCTTTAAGATTTGTTAGGATACCCATATATATATCCTTCTGGTTATCATATTTAGGCTGTGGGTTTTCTAATATAAGTTCATCTCCGATAACTTCACTGTATGGGATATTTCCATAGATATCTGTCATTTTTTGATAAAACCAAGACATCATTATTTGTGCTACTGCAGCCCCATTAGCATCTCCTAAATCATTATAGGTTCCTAATAAATTCCTAGCATTCAGAGAAACTTTTTGATACGATGCATTAAATATAGCGTCTGTCCAACCTTGGTTATTCACATAAGCATCACCTCCAAACCAAGAACCTTCAGCATTATAACTAAACTGATTTGCGAATTGACTTGAGTAAATTAGATTTCCTCTCCAGGTCAAAAAACGAGGTTCAGCGAATTCGAAATATTGTACACCAGCCATGATTCCATCTATAGAAGCATTTTCTGGATCAACAGGGTTTGTATTGATTTCTTCAAAATCTTTGGTACACGAGGATACCGTCATTGCCAGTATAAAAATAGTAGCTAATGCTATTAATACATTCTGTTTAGTTTTCATATTATTTTTATTTACATCCAACATTTTATTTATAATCATTTAGAAAGTCATGTTTACTTTTAAACCATGACTAGAAGCTGATGGTATCCCGAAAAATTCGAGCCCGCCTACACTGGTATTAAATCCAGTTTCTGGATCAAAATTATCTGTGTTACTATGAAGTATTGCTAGATTTCTTCCTATGTAATTCAATGATAGATTGCTTAACCCTAAAGATTTAATCATTTTTTTAGGAAAAGAATATCCTAATGAAATTTCTCTAAGCTTAATAAAACTTCCATCAACAATCCAGTTTTCTGAAATTCCTCCTACTCTACCCCAATATGTTTGTGGGTTCACGCCATTTTCTGCTACTCCTGGATTCAAAGTACCATTGATTACTGCATTGGCAGGTAAAGCAATTCCTTGTCCTCCTGTAAAAAACTCTCGCCCTTCTAGAGTCTCGATTGCGGTACCACTTGTATGTCTCTGGCTATCTGAAAAAGAAAAGATATCACCACCAAAACGAGCATCAAATAAGAACCCTAAAGAAAACTGTTTGTATGTAAATGTGTTTCCCCAGTTTACAAAAGCATCTGGTGCGGCGTCACCAATTTTTCCAACTTCACCTACTTCAGGAAGACCTGCAGTATCATAAATTATATTTCCATTATCGTCTCTATTAAACGTAGATCCAAATAATGCTTGTGGGCTTGTACCTACTTCGGCTGCCACTATTATCCTACCATTAAAATCAGTAAATAAAGGGTTTCGAGTGATTCCTTGCGCTAATTCTTTTACTTCATTTTCGTTTGTAGTATAGTTTATGCTTGTCGACCAGCTAAAATTTTCATTTTTTATGATATCAGCATTAATTGAAAATTCGAGACCTTTACTCGTAACTAATCCAGCATTAATAACTTGATTTGCCGCTCCACTAGCTGGAGTAAGTGTTAAACTGAGAATTTGATCTTCGGTTCGTATACTATAATATGTTGCCGACAAATTTATTCTATTACTTAGGAAACCTGCATCAAGACCAAATTCTAAAGTGTTAGAAATTTCTGGAACAAGATTTGGATTTTTAAGTTGCGGGCCAGCACCAGCGCCTTCTTCTGCATTTCCGAAAAAGAAAAATCGCTGTCCATTAAATAAATTAGAAGAGACATTAAATGTATTAACGAGTGAAAAAGCGCCTGTTGCATTTCCGGTTTGCGCATAACTACCTCTCAATTTTAAATTTGTTAATACCTCATTATCTCTAAGCGCCGGAATAGCTTCTGTAGCTACAAAACTTACACCTACTGAAGGGTAAAAGAACGATGCATTATCAATAGGTAATGTAGAACTCCAATCATTTCTAGCTGTAAATTCGGTAAACAAAAAGTCATTAACTCCAAATGTAACCGATCCAAATACAGAGTTAGATGAGTTTCGTGCTGCACCAGGAGTAACACTTACACCTTCAAAATTATTTAAAGAGAAAAAATTTGGTATTAAAAATGTTTCTCCTGTAGCTCGTAATGATTTAAATGAAACATCAGAATGACTAAACCCTACTGTAGAAGCCAAACTTATAGCATTGTTTAAGTTGGTATTATAAGTAAATATAAGGTCATAATTATTCGTTCTAGACGTTGAGTTTGTATCAATAAATCTACCATTTGCAGCAATATCAAAAGCACCCAGAGGGTTAAATATTTGCTGACTGGTTACAATATGATCTTGAGAAACTCTTGCTATAGCTTTTAATCCTTTTACAATATCAAAATTAAGCTCTAACAAACTTAAATAACGATCTGTTTCATCTTCGTTTAACTTTGCGTTCGCTGTATAATAAGGATTCGTTAAAAAGGCTCCTGCCCAAGTATTTGGTGTGCCATCTGGTTCTAAAAAATTATCTCTAAGTAAAGTATTTGAGATATTTCTTGGTCGCAAAGAAAGAGCTCGTGTTATATTTGTTTGACCTCCTGTTAACTCTGGTCTATTTCTTGCATCTTGATTAATGTAATCAATTTTTCCTACAACTTTCATCCAATCAGTAATTTTTGCACCTGCTTTGATACTAAAATTCTGTCTAACCAATTCACTTCCTGGTACAATAGATTCATCATCTGATCGAGAATAACTAAAACGATAATCATAATCTGCCGTACCTTGAGAGACAGCTATTGAATTAAGAAAAGAAAAACCAGTTCTAAAAAAATCCTTGAAATCATTATCATTTCCAGAATACGGTGCCGTCCCTACACCATCAAATCGTTCGCGCTGAGATCCGTCTAATCTAGGCCCAAAACTATTACCGTCTGTAATACTATAAGTAAGTTCGTTATTAGCTGTGTCAAAAAAACCTTGACCGAACTGATTTTGAAGTTTTGGTGCTCTAAGAATAGAACTTCCTGTTACAGAAGTATTTATTTCGACAGTTGGCCGATCTGATCTTCCTTTTTTTGAGGTAATTACTAAAACACCATTAATTCCTCTAAATCCATATAATGCGGTAGCATTTCCTCCCTTAAGGAGTGAAATGTTCTCTATATCATTTGGGTTTAAGTTCGATAATGTATTTCCGTAATCAACTCCTTCAGCAAAATCTCCTTGCGCTCCTTGATTGTTATCGATAATCACACCATCCAAAACAATTAACGGCTGATTATTAGGACTCAAAGAACTAATTCCTCTTACATTTATAGAAACCGAAGATCCTATACCTCCTGAATTTGCATTAATATTAACTCCTGCTAATTTTCCTCGAATAGCAGATCCAATATTAGGATCTGCAGTTTGAACCAAAGTTTCAGACTTAAGTTGTTGCACTGCATATCCGAGTTTTTTTGATTCTTGTTTTATACCAAATGCCGTTACAACGATTTCGTCTAGCTGTTCTGAATCTTGTTCCATGACAGCATTAATCTTGTTTGATGTGCCTACTGCAACTTCAATAGTTTTTAAACCTAGATAAGAAAACACCAAAATATTTCCTGTTGATGCCTTAATTGTATAATTACCATCAAAATCTGTTTGTGCTCCTATACTAGTTCCCTTTACTAATATATTTACACCTGGTAATGGAAGGTTTTTATCTGAATCTGTAACAGTCCCAGATACCTGTATCTCTTGCGAGAATACATTAGGTATTACTAATGAAAATAGAAATAAGAATAAAAATAGTTTTTTCATGTTTTCTCCTTTTGTATTGATTATTTACTGCTTCTAAAGTATGGAATCGCGATTCTTTAAAAATTTTTTTTATACCAACTACAAAAAATAAACAACAAACGACATGTATGAAAAGACATCCCGAATGTTAATTTTTTGTTATCTGTTTATTTTTTGTTTTTTAACACAATTAGTAATACTTTTTACCAGTTTTTAATGATTACTTAAGGAATTTTGCATTGTATATAGAGGAAGTTAAAAATTATGATAATCCCGTGGGAAAGACAATTAAAAGGAAATATCACTTTTTCTTTTGGAGTGCCTATTTTCTTTTTAATGTGATACGTTGGGGTAGTTATTTCAATGATTATTGGTATTCATTAAAATCGAATTTGGTAGAATTCCCGCTCCATTTGATAATTGTATATTTTAATATCTATTATCTTATTCCTAAGTACTTATTAAGGAGCAAGTATCTCAAATATATTGTTTTCTTAATTCTTAGCTTGGGAATGCATTATATAATAAGGTCTGGTTTAAATTATTGGCTTGTTACCGAAAACATATGGCCAGAAGCTCAAGGAGAAAATCAGCCTTTTGGCTTTAATCATATTATAGCAGTTACACTTGGCGAATTATATGTATTAGGACTTACTTCATCAATAAAGTTTAGCGTAGATTTTATTTTAGAAAGGAGCAAAAATCAGCAACTTAAAGCACTACACTATAAAACAGAATTGCAATATCTTAAAGCTCAAATACAACCTCATTTTTTCTTTAACACGCTTAATAGTTTGTATGCATTAACTCTGCATAAATCATCAAAAGCTTCTGAAGTTGTTGTTAAATTATCTCAATTTATGTCATATATAATATATGATGCAAATAAAAAAAAGGTGTTTTTGTTACAAGAAATTAGATATATTGATAATTATATAGATTTAGAAAACATAAGATATGGTGATCTAATAAATACTGAAGTAAATATTATTGGTAATATCGATAATATAGAAGTTACTCCTTTACTTTTTTTACCTTTCATTGAAAACGCTTTTAAACATGGTTTTAAAAATAATGGGCAAATGGATTTAAAGGTTTTTTTTGAAGCCGAGGATAAAACATTAACGTTTATATCAGAAAATAGCTATGACCCAAAAACTTTATCTAAATTTAAAAATGGTATAGGTATAAAAAACGTTATACGAAGATTAGATTTATTGTATGGAAAAAATTATGAACTTAAAATAGAAACTACAGACGAGATCTATAAGGTCACATTAAAAACCCCTAAAACATGATTATTAAAAGTATTATAATCGATGATGAGCACTTAGCTGTAGGTATCATAGAATCATACTTAGAAGAATTTAAGAACATTGAGATTTCTGGTATTTATAAGAATCCTTTAGAAGCCTTACCAATTTTGGAAAGTGGTGATATCGATGTAATATTTTTGGATATTAATATGCCAAGAATGAATGGTATCGAGTTTTTAAAAAGTCTTAATAAGTACCCTCAAATTATTATAACCACTGCATACAAAGAATATGCTATCGAGAGTTATGAATTAGAAGTATTAGATTATTTAGTAAAACCTATCCCATTTAATCGATTCTTAAAATCTATTAATAAATTAATGGCCAGATTTGTAAACTTGGAGAAAACTAAAACTTCTCCAGAATTTTCTCAAGCTCCTCATATTTTCTTGAAGGTAGATCGGAAATTGATGAAAATATTTTTACATGATATATTATATATAGAAAGTTTAAGGGATTATATCAAAGTATCTAGTATAGAAGGTACATATGTTTCTCATAAGTCATTAAGTAGTATAACTGACGAACTTCCCGAAGAAAACTTTATCAGAGTACACAAATCATATACAATAGCCATCGACAAAGTAAAATCTATAGAAGGAAACCAAATTGAAATAGAAAATAAACGAATTCCTATTGGGCGGAATTATACCATACATGCCAAACAAAAAATATTGAGAAACAAAGGAAATCTTCTAAATGAATAAATATACAAACAACATTGTTTCTCCAAATAAAATTGATTTTCAACGCATCAACACATTTCAAAAATAAATCATTAGCAACTTAAATGCTTAATCAACAAATACAATAAAATGACTTTAAGTAAACTCGATTACGGAATCATCATATTTTTTTTCTTAACCACATTATTTATAGGCCTAATAGTATCCAAAAAATCAGGAAAAAGTGCTTCTGAGTATTTTTTATCAGGTCGTAACATGCCATGGTGGTTATTAGGTTTCTCTATGGTTGCAACTACTTTCTCGACAGATACTCCCAATTTGGTTACAGATCTTGTACGACAAAAAGGAGTGGCAGGTAATTGGGCTTGGTGGGCTTTTTTATTAACAGGTTTACTTACAGTTTTTATATATGCACGTCTATGGAGACGATCTAATGTGAATACAGACATGGAATTTTATGAACTTCGTTATTCCGGAAAACCAGCTCGTTTCTTACGAATTTTTCGATCTGTATACTTAGGTTTGATTTTTAATGTTTTAGCCATGTCTGGTATTACATTAGCTGCCATAAAGATTGGTCAAGTAATGCTAGGATTAAGCGCAATAGAAACTGTTGGATATGCCGCTGTAGTTACTGTAATATTTAGCGCATTAGGAGGGTTTAAAGGAGTAGTATATTCAGATTTCTTGCTTTTCTTTGTTGCTATGGCTGGAGCCATAGGCGCAGCATACTATTGTGTAAATTTACCCGAAGTTAACGGGTTACAAAATTTAATATCCCATCCCAATGTAGCCGATAAAATCTCATTACTTCCTGATTTCGGAAATAAAGAAGCGGTTATTACTTTACTATTTATACCATTAGCAGTACAATGGTGGAGTTCATGGTATCCAGGATCAGAGCCTGGTGGTGGTGGATATGTAGCACAACGTATGCTTGCTGCAAAAAATGAGAACCATGCTATCGGCGCCACATTCTTTTTCAACATTATGCATTATGCTCTGCGACCATGGCCATGGATATTAGTTGCACTTACATCATTAATAGTATTTCCAGATTTGGCAAGTATTCAAGAAGCTTTTCCAGATGTGACAGCAGATAAACTAGGGCATGATTTAGCTTATCCAGCAATGTTAACCAAGTTACCAAGTGGGCTTTTAGGAATTGTAGTAGCTTCTCTAATAGCTGCATATATGTCAAGTATTTCGACCCATTTAAATTGGGGAGCTTCTTACTTGGTTAATGATGTATATCGCCAATTTATAAAGCCTAATGCCACCGAAAAAGAAATGGTAGGGTTTGGTCGATTATCGACCGTAGTACTAATGGCATTAAGTGTTTTGCTAGCATTAGCATTAAATAATGCCGAACAAATATTTACATATATCATAATGTTTGGTTCGGGAACAGGGCTCATATTTATTCTTAGATGGTTTTGGTGGAGAATAAATGCATGGAGTGAAATCTCGGCTATGTTTTCTTCGGGAATTATATCCCTAATCATAACACAATCTGGAGTTAATGAAACTCTTTTTGGTACTAATGGTATTTTTCCTACCTGGTTTAGCATTCCATTTGTAGTTATTATAACCACATTTGTTTGGATCATTGTGACTTTTCTAACAAAACCTGATACAGACGAAAAACTTTTTAGTTTTTATAAAAAATTACAACCAGGTGGACCCGGTTGGAAAGTAATTATTGATAAGGCTGATCAAAAAAATGTTGCTATTGTTACCGATAATAAAAAATGGGCTGTCCCCTCTGGGATATTAGCCATGTTATTAGGATGTTGCCTTGTATATGGAGCCCTGTTTACAACGGGTTATATGCTTTATGGAGAGGTTCAAAATGCCGCAATTACAGGTGTAACAACATTGTTAGCAGGTTTTTTACTTAAAAGAGTTTGGAATAAAATAGGTAAAAATCTAATTGAATGATTAATGCTAGGATAGCTTCTGTAGACTTTCTAAGAGGGCTTACTATTATTCTTATGATATTAGTCAATAACCCTGGCAGTTGGTCCTATGTATATGCTCCATTATTACATGCAAAATGGCATGGATTAACCTTTGCCGACCTTGTGTTCCCATTTTTCCTATACATAATAGGCATATCAATTGCATTAGTTTATAGAGAAAAGAGAATGGAGTTGGGCATGTTTAAAAAAATATTGACTCGAAGTTTAAAACTTATTGTATTGGGCCTTTTTTTAAATGCTTTTCTACCGTATTTCCCTTTTTTCGAAAGTTTTAATACACTAAGAATACCAGGAGTATTACAGCGTATAGGAGTTGTTTTTTTTATAACTTCAATTTTATATATCATATGTAGTAAAGCCTATTTTATTACACTAATTATAGCTAGTCTTATTCTTTATTGGGTATGGCTGGTCTTTGTACCTCTTCCGGATAATATAACTCCTACACTAGATAGGAGTACTCATAATTGGGCAAATTATATTGATGTTCTTTTTTTAAAAGGGCATCTCTGGAAGCATGATTATGATCCGGAAGGAGTTTTAAGTACAATTCCTTCGATCGCAACCGCTTGCATTGGTTCGGTTATTGGAAGAATACTAATAAGTTATCGAAAAAATAAACATTTTATTCTTTTAACATTAGGAATTGCACTGCTCATAACTGGCTATATTTGGGATTTTACTTTTCCGATTAACAAAGCTATTTGGACAAGTAGTTTCGTTCTTGTAACTGCTGGATACGCAACTATTGTATTAGCCTTTTTATATTATATACAGGATGAAAAAAAAATACAGATAGGTAATATTATTAAAGCAGTAGGAGCCAATTCAATCCTCATATATTTCTTATCCATTTTTATAGCAAAATCTTTTTACCTCATTACTATAAAAGCAGAGACCAGCATACATCATTGGTTATTTGAAACATTTCTTGTATATGATTTTTTGAGCCTTAAATTCTCATCTTTTATCTATGCTATACTAGTTGTGTGTTTTTATCTAATCGTAGCTTATTTATTACATAAAAAGAAGGTTTTTATCAAAGTGTGATACCATACAATCTTTTACTTAACAAAGTAAATATTAAAAAATAGACATTTTTAAAATTGTTAAATCAATAAAACACAATACTTATGACAACTCTTAAAAAAGGAATCTCACTCCTCCTTCTTATTAGTTTTTTTCTAATAGCTTGTCAGAAAAAACGAGAAAACAATAGTGTTAAAAAAGAAACTGTTAAAAACACCAACCTAACGAATAAGAAAATCATTGCCTATGTTACCGACTGGAACAAGGATCAATGGGGGTCCAATTTTGAACGAGCGAATCAAATAACACACATTAATTATGCTTTTGCCAATATTAAGGGTGGAGAAATTGTAGAGGGTAAAGATACCGACTCATTACATATTAGCAAATTGAATGAATTAAAAGAAATAAATCCTAACCTCCAGACATTGATTTCTATAGGAGGTTGGACTTGGTCTGGTAATTTTTCGGATGCAGTTTTAACAAATGCTTCAAGAGAGAAATTTGCAAATAGTACTATTCGTTTTTTACAAAAACATCAAATTAATGGAATAGATCTAGATTGGGAATATCCAGGACTTGAAGGAAACGGTAATGTACATCGACCTGAGGATAAAGAAAATTTCACATCTATTTTACGATTGATCAGAAAGAAAATGGATTCATTATCTCAACAAACTGAAGCGACTTATTTATTAACCATAGCCACTGGTGCGAGTCAAGATTATTTGGATCATACGAATATGAAAGAAGCACAGCAATATTTAGATTTTATAAATATAATGACCTATGATTTTTGCGGCGGATGGTCCAAAAAAACTGGACATCATGCCAATTTATATGCAGCCAAATCAGAACAAGCAGAGCAATCTGTAAGGAGTGCAGAAATAGCAGTACAACAACACATAAAAGCAGGAATACCGGTCCATAAAATTGTACTTGGAATTCCTTTTTATGGCAGATGGTGGAAAAGCGTGTTACCTACATCTAATGGTCAATATCAGTTTGTTCAAGGTAATTTATCTGGTTCGTATGATTATTACCAAATTACGGATAGTCTAAAACAAAACAAATTTACCGCTTATTGGAATGATGAGACTAAAACACCTTACATATGGAGAAAAAAAGATTCTCTTTTTTTAACCTATGATAATGCAAAATCAATACAGTATAAAACAAATTTTGTGAAAGAAAAAGAAATGGGAGGAATCATGTTTTGGCGACTAGAAGGCGATGATGGAACATTAACAAAAACCATTTATAAAAACTTACTTATAGATTAAGAAATCTATTTCAAACATTTTTTTTCAAAATAAAACTATTATAGAAAACAAAAACATGGTCTACAAAAAATTCGGAAAATTAGATTGGAAAATTAGTCAGGTAGGATATGGCATGTGGGGTATGGCAGGATGGTCAGAATCCGACGATATTACTTCAAATAAATCTCTTGATAAAGCTGTAGAATTAGGATGTAATTTTTTTGATACGGCTTGGGGTTATGCCGAAGGAAGAAGTGAAAGGATTTTAGCTGGAGTACTCAAAAGACATTCTGAAAAAAAACTGTACACTGCTACGAAAATCCCTCCAAAAATTGATCAATGGCCTCCTAGTAAATCTTCAACCTTGGAGGATATATATCCTTCAGACCATATCATAGAATACACTGAAAAAAGTTTGATGAATTTAGGTGTTGAAACTATTGATTTACAACAATTTCATGTTTGGGAAGATAGTTGGGCAGATAATGATGAGTGGAAAGAAGCCATTCTCAAATTAAAAAAAGAAGGAAAAGTTTCTGCATTTGGAATTAGCGCAAACCGCTGGGAACCTTCTAATTGTATAAAAGCCTTAGAAAGTGGATTGATTGATGCGGTACAAGTCATTTACAATATATTTGATCAATCTCCTGAAGATCAATTGTTTCCTTATTGCAAAAAAAATGATATTGCTGTAATTGCAAGAGTACCTTTTGATGAAGGATCTCTTACAGGAAAACTATCATTACAATCTAAATGGGAACAAGGTGATTTTAGAAATATATATTTTGGACCAGAAAACCTGCCTCCCACCATTGAGCGTATTTCACAATTAAAAAAAGTGTTAGGAGAAGAGATGCCATTGGCCGAATTAGCATTACGATTTATCGCATCCAACCCAACTGTTAGCGCAATGATCCCAGGAATGAGGCAATTACGAAATGTAAAAGCTAATATGGCAATAAGTGATGGTCTTGGCTTATCAAAACATTGGATATCAAACTTAAGAAATCATCGATGGGATAGGGTTCCTACCAATTGGTCTTGTTAAACAGGTTTATACAATAATGTTACGTTTTATAGCTACGGCACTTTTATCTAAAAAATAATACTAAACAATGATTCTTAAAAACAAAGTATTTATCATAACAGGTGCTACCAGTGGTATGGGTAAATCTATAGCACTTCAATTTGCCAAAGAAGGGGCTATTTTGGTTATCAATGGAAGAAATAATGAACGAGGCAATGAAGTTCTAGAGATACTACTTGGTAATAACAAAAAAGCTTTATTTGTTCAGGGTGATGTTGGGAAACCAGCAATAAATGAAAAACTAGTAAAATGTGCATTAGAGACTTTTGGGCGATTAGATGGTATTATTGCTAATGCCGGAATACTGGGTTTGGGTAAAATCACTGATATTTCGATCAATGATTGGCAACATACTTTTGACACCAATTTTAATTCTTTTTTTTATCTAAGTAAGTTCGCTATCCCCCATATAATCAAACAAAAAGGTGTTATTATTGCCAATGCATCTATTGCGGCATTCAAAAATTTCCCTAATCATCCAGCTTATTGTGCTTCAAAGGCAGCAATGGTTTCTTTGGTAAAACAAATGGCACTAGACTACGGGCCTAACATACGAGTTAATGCAATATGTCCTGGTCCTGTAGATACACCGTTAATTTGGGATTCGGCAAAAGCATTTGATCAACCGCGAGAAGCTGTAAATGCTGTTAAAGAATCCACACCATTACGACGTTTGGGGTCTCCAGAAGATATAGCTGAGCTAGCTGTATTTTTGGCTTCAGAAAAATCTTCATGGATGACAGGTTCGGCAATAACTATTGATGGAGGAATAATGGTTTCTCATTAAAAGTCAAATTAATACCAAAAAAACATCATGAAGGCAAAAAAAATAAAAGTCTTGGTAGTGGGATGTGGAAACATGGGAGCTTCTCATGCGAGAGCATATCATAAAATAGAAGAGTTCGCTATTGTCGGTCTTGTGAGTCGGAGTCCAGAAAGTCGTGAAAAATTATCACTAGAATTAGGCAGTTTACCCATGTTTAGTGATTTCGAAAATGCTTTGAAAATGACGCAACCAGATGTTGTTTCTATAAATACATATCCAGATACACATGCAGCATATGTACGTAAAAGTTTGCAAGCTGGTGCTCATGTTTTTGTAGAGAAACCTTTAGCCACAACACTAGAAGAAGCTAGTTCCTTAATAAAACTTGCTTTGCAAGAAAACAAAAAACTCGTTATCGGTTATATCCTAAGAGTGCATCCTGCATGGAAAAAGTTTAAAGAGCTTGCTCAAACATTAGGAAAACCATTAGTCATGCGTATGAATTTGAATCAACAAAGTTCTGGTACACAATGGAATACTCACAAAGAATTAATGAAAAGTGTATCTCCCATAGTAGATTGTGGTGTGCATTATACAGATATGATGTGTTTAATGACCCAGGCTAAACCTATAACTGTATCTGCTATTGGTGCTAGACTATCAGAAGAGATCTCACCTAATATGTATAATTATGGCCAGTTACAAATACGATTTGATGATGATTCTGTTGGATGGTATGAGGCAGGATGGGGTCCGATGATTAGTGAGTCTGCATTTTTTATAAAAGATGTTTTTGGACCCAAAGGATCTGTATCCATGACCAATAAATCACAAGAAAAATCACAAAACATTGAAGGTCACACAAAAACAGAAGGTATCAAAATACATCATAGTGTATTAGATTCTAAAGGTGAATTTGCCTTTAGTGATGAGTTTATATATACTAATGATGAACCAAACCATGATGAATTATGCTTCTTGGAGCAAGAGTTTTTGTTAAAAACTATAACGACAAATATTGATTTAACAGATCACATGAATAGCGTACTCGAGAGCATGAAAATTGTTTTTGCCGCGGATCAATCTCATAAACTGGGTAAAACAATAATGCTTAATACGAATTAGAAAATGTTACATTAGATAACCAATAGAAAATTAATTCATATTTTTTTCTAAAAAAAAGGCATAAACACAAAATATTCAGTGTTTTACCTTATTCATTTTCAAGGTTTATTCTTTTCAAAAAAGCATTTGGTAGGATTTTAAAAACATGATGTCTTCAAAACTATGCAGTTGGTCTAAATATTTTCTTTTTAGCAAAAGCGATGTTTAAATTTATGCAACCATTAAAACACAAATCAACATGAACCGAAGCAATCTACTATTACCAAAAATTTCTATACCTATTTAATATTTTTCAAAATTACTTATTAACCTATTCCATTTTTTATTACCACGTGCAGTAATAAATAATTGGTTAGAAAAATATTTCTACAATTATCCAACAAACAAAATAGGTTACCCGTATTCAGAGTCATTGTAAAGGATAGCGTATATCGATGTTATCCATTAGCTAGTGATCAATACATCTATTCTTGATCTACTACAGTAGATAAAAAAATTAAGCCTAAGATTACTACTAAAAATCTCAGGTCGTTAATCCATTTATAACTTAAAACCATTTTCAATTATGAAGAAAACTCTTAAATTTCTCGGATTTTTTCTTTTCTTATTGGGCATTGCTCAACCAGTATTCTCACACGGTACTGTTATTTATCCTCCTAGCAGGATTTACAATTGTTTCAACAATTCATCCACCCCCATTTGCACCCCTTGTGGCGGAGCAATTTATGAATGGAGGGGAGTTTTACAACCGGATACCAATTTCGGAAATCACCAGGCTTTAATTCCTGACGGCCAAATTGCCAGTGGTGGTAACGGTAGTGCAGTAGATTTTAGTTGTCTTGATGCACTAAGTAGTGATTGGCCAGCAACAACTGTTAATCATGGTTATATTGATGTGGAATGGACGAATACCGCACCTCATAAAACTCAATATTATAAGGTTTACATTACTCAGTTAAATTGGGACCCTACAGAACCATTACGATGGAATGACCTAATCGAAATTGGTAGTGTAGGACAAGGGCCTCCAGCATCATCTACAATTATCAGATCTTTTATTCCTGATTCTTATGCCGGTAAAAGAGCTGCTTTAGTAAGTATATGGCAAAGAGATTACAGTGAGAGTCATGAAGCATTTTATTCTGTAAGTGATATAATAGTTGAAGGTGGTGGTGCTGGATGTACTACCGGTGATGCAATAAGTGCGACTTTTACCAATAATACAGATTGTACATTACAGTATTATCAGAATAATTCTTTACAAGGGTCTGCCAATGCAGGAGGTTCTTATGCTACAACTGCTAAGGTGGGAAGCCAATGGGAAACCAGAAATCCATCAGGGGATCAAATAGGTAATTTTACTATTACTTGTAATCAAACAACCTATAACTCTACAGGACAATGTTCTGGAGGAGCTGGTTGTGCTGGTATAAGTGCTTGGTCTACCAATGCAACCTATGTTGCTGGTAATAAAGTCGTATACAATGAGGTAGAATATGAAGCCAAATGGTGGAATACAGGAAAAAACCCAGAACAAAACTCAGGTCAATGGGAAGTATGGAAAAATCTTGGATCATGTACCTCGAAGTCTAACATTACTAATGAAGCATTCTATTCTGGAGAGTTAAATTTCGTTGTCTTCCCTAACCCAGCAAAAGATGTTCTTAATCTGGAGGTTTATAATCTGAAATCTTCATCTTCTATGATGAGTATTAAAGATATCAATGGAAGGACTTTAGAAACCATAATATTAAAATCACCTGAAGGAACAACTAAAATAAATCAAACAATAAAACTAAATCATCTGTCACCAGGTATCTATTTTATGCATGTTACTACAGGAAATAAGACTCAGGTCCAAAAGATTTTCATAAAGTAATGTAAAAAAAGAAATATTATTTTTTCATCTTATTTACAAAAGGGTTGTCTAAAAAGATGTAGACAGCCCTTTTTATTATCAAGTTAAACGTTGAGCGATTAATATTTTTTTGAGCCTTAATTTTCGAGAACGCTATAAATTAAATAAGTAATAAAAAAAGCAAAACCATGAGGTTTTGCTTTTTTTGATAACGTATAACGATTAAATTATTTTATTTAACGGTTTTCTTGCCTTTAAACTTCCATTCGGTAATACCACCATCTAAATCATAAATCTTAGTAAAGCCAGCTTTTTTCATATAAGCAGAACATTTCCCGCTTCTACCGCCTCGGCCACAATACACGGCAACAGGTTTTGATTTATCAACCTTAGCTATTAATGTTTCAAAATTTTCATTTCTGAAATCTATATTAATTGCGCTATCTATATGACCTTCTTGATACTCACTAGGAGTTCTTACATCTACTAATTGAACTTCTCCCAATTTTAATAAAGAATCCATTTCTTCAACAGTAATCAACTCAACTGTTGTTGTATCATCCGAGGAATTTTTACAACTTAATATTGTTAAAACGAAAAGTGACGATAATAAGAACGATTTAATACTCATATATTCTTTTGTTATTCTTCGATTTCACCATCCCAGTTCATAAAACCTCCTATTAAGTTATAAGTAGTTTCAAAACCCATTTGCCCCATTAATGTACAGGCTTGTGCACTACGCGCTCCAGAACGACAATATACATAGTAATTTTTGGATTTATCTAATTTCTCAATTTCATCCAAAAAACCTTGTCCTTGTCTAATGTCTATATTAAGCATATTAGGTATAAAACCGTCTTCTACTTCTTCTTCGCTTCGAACGTCTAAAATTACCGCTTCGCTATCTTTAGAAATTAACTCTTGCCATTTGTCTTGTGTGATGTCTTCTGCCATTGCAATAATAAATTATACTATAATTGGACAATTATTTTTTATATTCCTTACAAATATAACAGTCCTTATTGAATGTATTGTATCGTAAATACATTCATTTCTATAAAACTTTTAATAAAAGATTAGGCTTTGATACTACAACCAATAGCTTTTGTAGTTTCTACAGGTACTTTTTCACCTTTCAATAGTGCATTCACAGCATTTTCTACATATTTTTCATTTGCAGCATCTGCATCTTTATAATTATTATCGATTGCACCTATATATCTCACTAAATTACCCTGATTGGTTTTTTCTAAGATATAAACATGTGGTGTTTTTGTAGCACCGTATTGTGGGTATATTTTTTGACCATCATCGAACAAATAAGGAAATGTAAACCCTTTTTCATTTGCTCTTATTTTCATATTCTCAAAACTATCGTCTGGATATGCTTTGGGGTTATTAGGGTTAATAGCAATCACAGGGTACCCCTTTGTTTTAAACTCTTTATCTAATGCTATAATTCTATCTTCATAAGCCACCGAATATGGACAATGATTACATGTGAAAATCACAATAAATCCTTTAGCATCAGTATAACCTGCTAGAGAAACCATAGCGTTATCAATATTTTTCAATTCAAAATCGGTCGCTACATCTCCAATTGAGTATCCACCTGTAGTTGACGATCCAGAAACTTTATCAATTGCAAAAGCACTAATAGCAATTACAAAAGCTATTCCGACAAGAATTTTTAAAGTTTTCATATGTATTTGTTTTGCGGTATTTTGTATTTAGTTTTTATTTAAAGAACTTTCTTTAATTCTTTCTCAAGTTCATTATACGTAAATGATCTTTCGTAAAAATTAACCGTATTACCTTTATATATTATAGTAGCGGGTATAGATCCAGACCACGTTTTGTTTACTTTAGGTATCCAGCTATTTGCATCTGGATCATCTAATAAAATAACCTTACTCTCTATTTGTTGTCTTTTAACAAATGGAATTAATTTAGATTCTACTTGCTTCGGTAAATCTAGGCTTACTAATATCACCTCAACCTGATCATCAGGGTATCTACTATTAATCAACTCAAAATAAGGTAATTCTGCCACACAAGGTTTACACCAAGTAGCCCAAAAATTGATTACCCTAGTCTTTCCGTCATCCATAGTTAACAAAGGCTCAAAACTATTAAAATCATACATTGGGATTTCAACACCTTTGCTTTTGTACACTTGGGTAGCATCAAGAGCAACATTCTGTTCTCCTTTACAACCTGCAAAGAACACAATACACAAAACGTAAACTATACCTCTAGACATAATACGAATTTATCAAAACTGTTAATCAACCAAAAGAAAATTAACAAGGTTTCTGGTTTTTATCTAAATATTTTCAGAATTTTTTACAAATACCCAACTTAACAGTAATACTACTTACTCTGGCAATAATACTATTTAACACAAATTGAAAAACTAACTTTAACAAACAATTAATATCAATTTATAATTTCTCAAACATAAATACATATACATTTGTATATACAAATATTGTACTTACAATTGAATATCGAAAAAATCATAAAAACTCAAGTAGAACTACCCCTTTCAAGAAAAGTGATAGTTAATCTAATGTACACAGAAAATTGGTTAATGGATAAAATCAATTCAGAATTAAAGACTCATGACATTTCTATCCAACAATTTAACGTATTACGTATTCTAAAAGGGCAAAAAGGTTGTCCCGCTAATCTCTCTACAATACAGGAAAGAATGGTTAGTAAAATGAGTAACACAACAAGGTTAGTGGATAAGCTAATACAAAAAAACTTTGTACAAAGAGCTACTTGTGTTTCTAATAGAAGAAAAGTTGAAATTACCATTACACAAGAAGGCAATACATTTCTTGAGACTGTAAGTCCGTTGATAAGTGCATTCGAACATAAACTTACCTCAAGTCTATCTGAAGAGGATATGATAACATTAAACGAACTTCTAAATAAATTAAGAACATAAAAATTAATCATTAACATAAACATTTTAAATTTTTTAAAAATCATGAAAACTAAACTTAAATCATTCATCTTAGCCATTGCTATAATTGCATCATCATCTGTTTTTGCTCAGAAAAAAGAAATTAAAACTTCTGAAAGTAGCATTAATTGGACTGGTAATAAAGTTACAGGATCACATACGGGAACATTAAATTTATCTGAAGGTCACTTCGTATTCGAAAATAATGCGATTACCGGAGGAGAATTTGTTGTAGACATGACATCTCTTGCAGTAACTGATCTTGAAGCCGGAAAAGGAAAAGAAAAGCTAGAAGGTCACCTTAATTCTGATGATTTTTTTGGTACTACAAACCACAAAACAGCAAAGCTTGTGGTAACTAAAGCAAAGAAAATTGATAAAGGATTTAAAATCGCAGGAGATCTTACTATAAAAGGTAAAACAAATCCTATCGAATTTGATCTTGAAGTAAACGGAGATGCCGCCACGACAACTTTAAAAGTTAATAGAACTAAATACGGAATCAAATATGGTTCGGGAAGCTTCTTTGATAATTTAGGTGATAAAGCAATCAGCGACGATTTCGAATTAGCAGTAAATTTAAAAATGTAATTTTTTATTATTCAAACTTATAATTAATTTATATATTTGAATCCATAAAGAAAAAAATGAAAGTAATCTTAACAAATAATTGGTGGTGGTCTACTCAAAACGAAAACGTCGTGAGATAGATCCTATTATTGTGTTAAGTAAACATATCAAAGGCTTGTCAAATCACGACAAGCCTTTTTTTGTTTCCTATTCATAAGGGTCGAAATTAAAATTATAAACGTAAAAATGAGTTACAAACTTACCACACATTACAAACAAATCCTTGCAGATACTATTACTCCAGTAAGCGTGTATTTAAAAATTAGAGATCGCTTTCCTAATAGTTTATTATTAGAAAGTAGTGATTATAGAGGTAACGAAAATAGTTTCTCTTATATCTGTTGTAATCCTATCGCTACCATCAAGGTCGAAAACGAAACCGTCTATCAAACTTTTCCTGATAAAAGTACTACAGAGACAGCTATCACAGATACCACAAATATCCCTGAGGTTATTGAGCAATTTGGTCAGTTATTCGAAGCTTCAAAAAGCGATTTCAAATTCATTAACAACGGTCTTTTCGGATATATATCCTATGATGCAGTTCGTTATTTTGAAGATATTTCTATCTCAAAAAAAGAAGGAGCTCTTAATATTCCTGATATTCATTATAACGTATATCAAAATATTATTGCAATCAACCACTTTAATAATGAAGCCTACATTTTTGCTCACACTTATAATTCTGAAAGTAATGTTGCAGAAATCGAATCATTACTAAATGTCAAAAATTTTGCTTCATACAATTTTAAGACCGTGGGAGATACTACTTCTAATCTCAACGATGAGCAATATAAAGAACATGTTACTTTGGCAAAGAAACATTGTATGCGCGGAGATGTATTTCAACTTGTGCTATCCAAACGTTTCTCTCAAAAATTTAAAGGTGACGAATTTAATGTTTATAGGGCTTTACGAAGTGTAAACCCATCTCCATACTTGTTTTATTTTGATTATGGAGATTTCAAAATCTTTGGCAGCTCTCCCGAAGCTCAATTGGTAGTAAAAGAAGGTCTTGCCGAAATTCATCCCATTGCAGGAACTTTTAAACGAACTGGTAATGATGAGCAAGATGCAGAACTCGCCAAAAAACTAGCCGTAGATGAAAAAGAAAATGCCGAACATGTAATGTTGGTAGATTTAGCGAGAAATGATTTAAGCAGAAATGGTAGCGAAGTAACTGTTGAGACATATCGAGAAATCCAATTCTATTCTCATGTAATTCATTTAGTAAGTAAAGTAACAGGAAAGAAACACACTGATACAACGACTATGCAAGTAGTTGCTGATACGTTTCCGGCAGGAACTTTGAGTGGTGCGCCAAAACATATGGCCATGCAACTTATCGAAAAATACGAAACAGTAAATCGTGATTTTTATGGTGGAGCTATAGGTTTCATGGATTTTTCTGGCAATTTTAACCATGCCATTATGATTCGTACTTTTTTAAGTAAGAATCACGAATTACATTGGCAGGCAGGTGCTGGATTAGTAAATGAATCTAATGAAGAAAACGAGTTACAAGAAGTATATAATAAACTAGGAGCATTAACAAAAGCATTAAAACTTGCTGAAGATATTTAGGAATTTAAAAACTCCATAACAACGATGAATAAAAAAGTATTAGTAATAGACAACTACGATTCATTTGTGTACAACTTAGTACATTATCTGGAAGATTTAGATTGTGAGGTTACCGTAAAAAGAAACGATCAATTACGATTAGAAGATATTGAACCTTTTCAAAAAATACTCCTTTCTCCAGGGCCAGGAGTACCAGATGAAGCGGGATTATTAAAAGATATTATTAGCAAATATGCTGCAGCCAAAAGTATTTTTGGTGTTTGTTTGGGTCAACAAGCTATCGGAGAAGTTTTTGGAGGAAGCCTTGTTAATTTAGACGAGGTATATCATGGAGTAGCTACAAATGTTACTTTATCAGTTTCTAATGAATTTCTTTTTGATGGGTTAAATCAAAATTTTGATGTAGGTAGATATCACTCTTGGGTTGTCGCTGATAAAAACTTCCCTGATTGTTTAGAGGTGACTTCATATGATCAAAATGGGCAAATTATGTCTTTACGTCATAAAGATTTAGATGTGCGAGGAGTTCAGTTTCATCCAGAATCTGTACTAACTCCTGATGGAAAAAAAATGTTAGAAAACTGGGTTAATAATTAAATCTGTTATGAAACAATTACTCAATCGATTAATCAATCACGAAACAATCTCCAAAGAAGAAGCTAAAAGTGTTTTAGTTAACATCTCTAAAGGAGCATATAATCAGAGCCAGATTGCATCTTTTCTTACGGTATATATGATGCGAAGCATAACTATTGAAGAACTTGAAGGTTTTAGAGATGCCCTTCTAGAACTTTGCTTAGCAATTGATCTTAGTGCTTATAATCCCATAGATCTCTGCGGTACTGGTGGTGATGGAAAAGATACTTTCAATATTTCAACATTATCTTCTTTCGTTTCTGCAGGCGCGGGTATTAAAGTAACCAAACATGGTAATTATGGAGTTTCTTCAAAGTGCGGGAGCTCTAATGTTATGGAACATCTTGGCATCAAATTTAGTAATGATAAAGACTTTTTAAAACGTAGTATTGATGAGGCAGGTATTTGCGTGTTGCATGCTCCCCTATTTCATCCTGCTATGAAAAATGTAGCTCCTATCCGAAGAGAGTTAGGTGTAAAAACATTCTTTAATATGCTGGGTCCAATGGTAAATCCTGCTTTTCCGAAAAATCAAATTGTGGGTGTATTTAACTTAGAACTAGCTAGAATGTATGGTTACTTATATCAAAACACTGATAAGAACTTTACTATTATTCATGCTCTAGATGGTTATGATGAAATATCACTAACCGGAAGTACTAAAACGATTTCAAACCATACAGAGGGCATTCTTACTCCTGCCGATTTTGGGGTTTCGACCTTAAAGCAGGAAGAAATTACTGGTGGTGATTCGATTTCAGAATCTGCAGAAATTTTTATGAATATTCTTAACGGTAAAGGAACAGAGGCACAAAACAATGTGATCTGCGCAAATGCAGGAATGGCAATTGCTACAGTGGATGGATTAGACCCTATACAAGGGTTTGAAAGAGCCAAAGAATCACTATTATCAGGTAAAGGCTTAAAAGCTCTTAAAAAAGTCCAAGAACTTAGTAAGAACTAATGATGAATATATTAGACAAAATAATTGCCGACAAACACAAAGAAGTCGAACTTAAGAAGAGTATAATTCCGGTAATGCAGTTAGAAAATTCTGTATTATTCGAACGCAATACCCAATCTTTGGCTACAGCGTTACGAAATAGCACTACCGGGATTATAGCAGAGCATAAAAGACGCTCTCCTTCTAAATCTGTTATTAATCAAAAAGTAAGCGTACAAGATGTGGCTATAGGTTATGAAACTGCTGAAGTTTGCGGAATGTCTGTATTAACAGACGGAAAGTATTTTGGAGGTTCTTTGGATGATCTTTTATTAGCAAGAGCTTCGGTACAACTACCTTTACTTCGTAAAGAATTTATTATTGATGAGTATCAGTTACTAGAAGCAAAAGCATACGGAGCTGATGTTATACTCTTAATAGCCGCAGTACTTTCTCGAGATCAAATTAGAACATTATCAGAGTTCGCAAAAAGCTTATCTCTTGATGTATTATTAGAGGTTCATAATCAAGAAGAATTAGAAAAATCTATTATGCCTTCTTTGGATATGTTAGGTGTAAATAACCGAAATCTAAAAACATTTGAAGTTAGTACAGATGTTAGTAAAACCCTTAGTGCTCAAATCCCAGATGATTTTGTCAAAGTATCAGAAAGTGGTATTAGCAATATTGGAGCCATAAAAGATTTAAAACCTTATGGGTATAAAGGTTTTTTAATTGGAGAAAATTTTATGAAAACCGAAAACCCTGGAGTTAGTGCTATTGAATTTATAAAAGATTTAAAATCATGAAGTTAAAAATCTGTGGAATGAAATATCAAGAAAACATGAAAGCCATCGCTAGTCTGAAGCCAGACTATTTAGGCTTTATTTTCTATGAGAAATCCCCCAGAAATTTTACTGGAACTATTGCAGAGTTACCATCAGGCATAAAAAAAACTGGAGTTTTTGTAAATGCATCTATTGATTATATCGCCGAAAAAACAGAGCAATACGGTTTTAAAGCTATTCAATTACATGGTGAGGAAACTCCTCAATTTTGTCGGGAACTGATACAAAGATTAGATGTAATATATAAAAGGATAGAGATATTTAAAGTATTCTCTATCAAAGATGATTTTAATTTTAATCTCTTAAAACCATACGAAGGCATTGTAGACTACTTCTTGTTCGATACCAAGGGAAAAGAAAAAGGAGGAAACGGATATACTTTTGATTGGAGCGCATTAGCAAAATACCCATCTAAAACCCCATTCATTTTAAGTGGTGGTATAGGGCTTGAAGAAATAGACAAAATAAAAACCATTTGCAAGACCGACTTGCCCATTTATGCTCTTGATGTTAATAGCAAATTTGAAACCCAACCAGGATTAAAAAATATTGAAGAACTAATAGAATTTAAGAAGCACATATATCCTTCAGATAAAAGAAATAAAAAAACTAAATTATGAGTTACCAAGTAAATGAAAAGGGATATTACGGAGATTTTGGAGGTGCTTACATCCCCGAAATGTTGTATCCCAATGTAGAAGAGTTACGCAAGAGTTATCTAGAAATCACAAATAAACCTTCTTTTAAGGAAGAATTCGATCAGTTACTCAAAGATTATGTAGGTCGTCCTTCTCCTTTATATTTTGCTAAACGACTTTCTGAAAAACACAACACCAAAGTATACCTTAAACGTGAAGATCTTAATCATACAGGAGCCCATAAAGTAAATAATACAATAGGGCAAATACTGGTTGCTAAACGATTAGGCAAAAATCGAATTATTGCCGAAACTGGGGCAGGACAACATGGAGTAGCTACAGCTACTGTTTGTGCCCTAATGGGAATCCAGTGTGTCGTTTATATGGGTGAAATAGATATTAAACGTCAAGCTCCCAATGTTGCCAGAATGAAAATGCTTGGCGCAGAGGTTATACCTGCCAAATCTGGTAGTAAAACACTTAAAGATGCTACTAACGAAGCGATACGCGATTGGATTAACAATCCTGTTGATACACATTATATTATTGGATCTGCTATAGGACCTCATCCATATCCTGATATGGTTACAAGGTTTCAATCTATTATTTCTGAAGAGATTAAATGGCAACTTAAAGAAAAAGAAGGCAGAGAAAACCCAGATTATGTAGTCGCTTGTATTGGTGGCGGTAGCAATGCTGCAGGAACTTATTATCACTTTCTTGATGAATCCGAGGTAGGTATCATAGCTGTAGAAGCAGCCGGTAAAGGCGTACATAGTGGCGAAAGTGCTGCTACTTCTCAATTGGGTAATGAGGGTATCATTCATGGTTGTAAAACATTACTTATGCAAACGCCAGATGGGCAAATCACAGAGCCATATTCTATCTCAGCTGGTCTTGATTATCCAGGAGTTGGGCCATTACACTCTCATTTATACAAATCGGGTCGAGGAGAATTTTACTCGGTTACAGATGACGATGCCATGACCGCAGGTTTAGAATTATCTCAATTAGAAGGAATCATTCCGGCGATAGAATCTTCTCATGCATTGGCCATTTTTAATGATAAAAAATTTAAGCCTGAGGATATCGTAGTCATTAGTCTTTCTGGACGTGGAGATAAAGACCTAAACACTTACATTGATTACTTTAAATTATAACACATCATCATGACAGAAAATAAAACACTGATGAAAAACAGAATAAACCAAAAGTTAGCTGAAGAAAAAAAGTTGCTTTCTATATACTTTACTGCAGGATACCCATCCCTTCAAGATACTGTAAAAGTAATTGAAGATCTAGAAAATAGTGGTGTAGATATGATCGAAATAGGATTACCTTTTAGTGATCCATTAGCAGATGGTCCAACCATTCAAGAAAGTTCGACCATTGCCCTTAAAAATGGAATGACCACTAAAATCCTTTTTGAGCAGTTAAAAGATATTAGACAATCTGTAAATATTCCTTTAGTTATAATGGGATATTTTAATCCTATGATGCAATATGGAGTAGAAGCATTTTGTGCTAAATGCCAGGAAATCGGTATTGATGGGTTAATAATTCCGGATTTACCAGTTGCCGAGTATAATGAACATTATAGAAAAACATTTGAAAAGTATGGATTAATCAATGTATTTTTAATTACTCCTCAGACCTCAGACGACCGTATTAGGTTTATTGATAATGTTTCTAATGGTTTTATTTACATGGTGAGTTCGGCAAGTACAACGGGGGCAAAAAACACCTTTGGTAATGTACAACAGGAGTATTTTGAGCGTATCGAAAAATTGCAATTAAAAAACCCACAAATTGTAGGTTTTGGGATTAGCAATAATGAGACCTTTACACAAGCTACTAAAACAGCTAAAGGAGCCATTATTGGCTCAGCTTTTATTAAACATTTAACTCTTAATGGAATAGATACGATAAATGACTTTGTCAAAGGAATTAGATGATCAGCAAGATCTCTCCTATTGAGATTGAAAATTAATGTCTATTTCTTTTTTTCTATATAAATCCTTACATTAGTAATGTACACAAAATCAATTATCTAACTATTCCGTAAATAAACGGATACAAAACTTAATGTATGGGTAAAGGAGATAAAAAAACACGTCGTGGTAAAATTTGTATTGGCACTTTTGGCAGATTAAGGCCTCGCAAAAAATCAAAAATTAATACAGTTGCAAAGCCAAAAGCTAAAACGGTTACCAAAAAAACAGCTACAAAGAAAACAACAAAAAAGAAGACTGAAAAAGAATCAGAATAAGCTAAAATAACTTCTTGAAGACCCTAAAATTCAAAATAAAGATTTTAGGGCTTTTTCTTTTAATTGCCTTAATGAAGATCTTGAAGAAATTGTGTGCATTTTTAGCCTTTTATTATACGGGTAGCGCTACTTAAAGAAAGGTAATTTAAAAATGTTTACGGTATTGTAATACTCTAAAATCAATTGTATTGAATTTAGGATTGCTGTTTTTAAGATTTTTATATTGTAGCATACTCCCAATTGCTCGATTTGCTGATCCGGAAGGAGCAGTTAATGAAACAGTTTTAACAATCCGATCTTCAATATTAAATTTATGAACCCTAGGAATTTCGTTAGATACTAATTCTAATTTTATACCATATTCTTTGATATGCCTTCTAAAAAAATATTCAGGTCCGTTTTTGCTATTTCCTCCTGTAAAAATTAGTGTATCTATTTTAGGATATTGTTTTAAATACGATATAATATCTCTAAGTTTTACATTTTGCATCCCCAAATCCGAAGCATCAATTTTATCCCGTTCACAACGGTCTACAATATCGCATACTCCAATTCCTTTACTGATTAAAAATTTTTTTCGTTGATCGGCTGCATATGTAGTAGTTTCATATTTAAGATCTAGTTCAAAAATACGATCCAACACAGGCCACAATAATCCATTACTACTACCATAACAAAAATCAACATCTCTCTTATTAAGTTCACCTGTAGTAAAACGTGGCGGCGGGAGTGTGCCTACGATAAGCTTAGTGGCTCCTTCGGGAAAAAAGGGTTGATATGGATGAATATGTTGAAACAAATTACTATCTAAAATTGAAAATAAATAAATGGCTGAAAATCTGCCGCGTAGGTTTGATAACAAATAATTGCGACAACTATTACCACCAGTCCCTTAACGATCATATTACTTTTAATAAAAAGACCTTCTATCCAATCTTTGGTACTATATGGTAGCCAATGAGTAATGTATCCAACTAACATTACAATAAACACAACACGATATTCCCATAGAACTAAAAGAGCATTTTGCCAATCCATATTGGTCATCACTTGTTGATAAAAGCGATTGATATGATCCATACTATTACCTCTGAAATAAATCCGTGTAAACGTTATAAATACGAAAGTCAAGGCAATTCTCCATAATAAAGCATACCATGCTTTAGAATTCTCATACGGGCTAATTTTTCGCCAATATTTAAAGGTCACAATTCCTATTCCGTTAAGACCTCCCCAAATTACAAATTTCCATGAGGCCCCATGCCACAAACCTCCTACCAACATCGTGATCATAATATTAACATTTCGATTAAAATGCCATGCTATTCTAGAAGAAAACAAGGTAACAATCAGTAATAAACCAGCGCCAGCAGTAGCAATAATGGCTATCCCAAAATCAGCATAAGCAAATGCCCCTAAAAACGTAAACACTATGATAAAAACATAAGAAAAAATACTACCGTTACGATTACCCCCAATAGGAATGTACAAATAATCCTTAAGCCAACTGGATAAAGATATATGCCATCGTTTCCAGAAATCACCACAATGAATCGCTTTGTACGGAGAATTAAAATTAACTGGCAATTTATATCCCATAAGCATAGCTAATCCTATTGCAATATCTGTATATCCCGAAAAATCCCCATAAATCTGCAAGGAGTATCCAAACATTGCCATGATATTTGTAAACCCAGAAAACATCTCTGGCACATCGAATACTCTGTCCATAAAATTGGCAGCTATATAATCGGCAAACAACATTTTTTTAATCAATCCCTTTAAAATCATATACGAAGCTCGACCAAACTCTTCTTTGGTAATATTGATATGCTTTCTAATTTGAGGCACAAAATCAGATGCCCTAACGATGGGTCCTGCCACTAATTGAGGAAAGAAACTCACAAAAAAACCAAAATCAATAATTGAATGTAATGGTTTGATTTGTTTCCTATAAATATCTACACTATAACTGATTGTTTGAAATGTATAAAATGAAATTCCTACAGGAAGTATTATCTTATCTACGGTAAAGTAATCTGTGGCCGTCCATGTATTCGTCCATTGGGCTAAATAATTGATTACCTCATAATCTGTTTGAAATAGATAATTGTACGATTCTGTAAAAAAGTATGCATATTTGAAATAGAATAGCGTACCTAAATTAATAATTACACTAATGGCAACTAGTGTTTTCTTAATACTATCTGATTTACTTTTATAAATCGCTTTACCAAGAAAAAAATCATTTACCGTACTAAATAATAAAATACCAATAAAAAGTCCACTAGTTTTATAATAGAATAGAATGCTAATTGCAAAAAGGTAAGCACTTCGTAAATTTTGTTTGCGATAAAGCAATGAATATATAAAGTATACCGCCGCAAAGAACACCCAAAAATCGGCTTGGGTAAAGATTAACGGAGAATCTTCAGAAAAAGAAAATATGTCAATCAGTCTATTCATTAATAATCTTATTCAAAATAGAGTTTGACGGTAATTTTAATTCATTTTCCCATGAATTTGCCAAGGCTTGTAATAACAGATCAGCTTTAATACGATATCCCATTACCGTAAAATGAATTCTATCTCTAGGCATTAACTTATTATTATACCAATCCCTTGAGGAATTAAATCCTCCCATGATCTCATAAAAATCCCAAACTGCCATTTGTTGTTCTTTTGCTACTTCATAAATAATCTTTTGAGCAATTCTAGTTCTGGGGTTAGGAAATTTCTTCTTATAATACGAATCATTAGGCACGGTAAGTAATACAGCACAATCAGGATTAGCTTTTTGCACTAATTTTATAAGACTGGTATAATACTTCTTATACTCATCGGGATTAAAATCTGGATGATATGCGTCATTTGTACCAACCGAAACGATAAATAGATCGGGTTTATATAGCATGAGTTGGGTATCAAAATATTTACACCTGTCATAGTATGAAAAACTCCCTCCGTTTACGCCAATAGAAGTATACTGAACACCTTTATTATCATTCATCAACTCTATCCCCATCATTAAGAACTCTGAGTTTTCTACATCTTCTACTCTTTGTATACAAAAATCTATTTCTTCTACTTTTCTGTTAAGAGTATACTCTACAAAATGTGCTTCTTTATTTTCGATAATATTAGATACTAAAGAATCTTCCTTAAAAGATATTTCATAATCCTCACTCCAATTATCATAAAAAATTCTGATCTTATTAAAATCATACATTCTTTCATGATAGTTATTTCCATTAGCAATTATTTTTACATTTGCTACAGAATCTTTAAAGACTGCAGTCACTCCGGATAATCCCCACGCCACACTATCCTTACGCACAGAACACCGATACCCAGACCATTGCCCATCATATTTTACTCTATAATTACCAGGGTTATTTGTTTTTGCGATACTGAAAGGATATATAAACCCACGTTGTCCTTTTGCCGTAGGACTCATAGTCTGCAAATAGGATCGCAAACGATTTGAATAAATATCCGCTTGGATATGGGATCCTCCTATATGGAAAATATGAAGATCCTCTTTACCTCCTTTTGCAATGGTATCCAATTTATGAAACAACTTCTTGAAAGCTGGAGATTTCTCTGCCATCTTAATTTCATTCGCTTTCCAATTTATAAAAGGATACTTGGATTGTATGGTATCTAAAACATAAGTTTGCGCCATTAGTGGGGCCGCAAAAAGCCATACATAAAAAAACATTTTTTTATGCTTCATCATTGTTATCAGGTTCTTTAAGGTCAAGGTATAGGGCTGTAAAAAATAGTTCAGAAATTATCTTAGTTCCTTTCCAGGTAAAATGCATATAGTCTTTGGCAGTGAGTTTTTCATCTACCCATAACTCCATTGATCCTTTGCCTCCCATTGCATTATACATACTCCAATAAGCAACATTATTATCTAAACATGTATTCATTAATTTTTCATTAAGATACGGTAATAATGGGTAGGTTTCCATTTTACCATTTACAGGAAGACACATATCTGTTGGACCAATAAATATAAAACTAGCTTTTTTAGCCCTGCGACGAATCCAATTTACTTGGTTTTTTATTCTGTTCGCATAGTTATCAACGTCTGTAGAATCTTTTAGATATGGCATTGTATTTCCACCATATTGCATAATAACAATTTTTGGTTTTAATTGTCGTACCATTCTACTATAAGTGGTTGCATTAGATCGGGTAAAAATAGTTCCCGAAGCACCGCGCATGGCAATATTATCGATTTGGACTCTAGATCCACCATCTAATGTTAACCCATAAAAATCTGCACTTACTTTACCTTCAAGTTCAATTTTTAAATCTGTAGGTGTTATAGATGTTCTTATCTTGTACTGATGATATTTACCATCGGCAATTAGGCTATCTTGTTGGATCAAATCCCCATTATTGTACACTGATATTTTGATTGGAAAATTGCTATTCCCATAATGCAATCCAATGTTTGTAAACCTTCTAAATTTGGCATATGTTTTTTTAGATTTACCAATAACTACAGATGCCTTAATGATAGGCAAGGAATCTATTGCAGTACTATCAGGAAGTGTTTTTTGATAATCTGTAAAACGAGATACCGACATAAATGCTCCATATTTCTTGTGCGAAAACTTCTTTTTGGTAGGATCAAAAAATGCATACCGTTGCCATTGTTCACTGGGCTCTACTATTGCACTTATTTGACGATACACTGGCATTAATGGGATAAAACCAGGACCACTACCCCCATACATATGCTGTAATCTATTTCGTAAATAAGCAGTGATTCGATCTCCTTCAATTTGCGAATCACCATAATGTAAAATCCTACATGATCTAGACGACAACTTTGTTCTCAATTCATTTGCGAAATTTTGATTACTATCAGGGTACCTAATTCTAACCAATTGGGTGGTATCAATTTTCGAAAAATCTGGTAATTGTTTTATTTGTTGAACCTCGGCAACATCATTTGTATTTTCTTTGGTTTCAATCTCTAAGGGTGTTACAATTTCTGTAACTTTAAGGATATCCTGACGTCTAAGCGAAGAGTCTTTATCTAATCCCAAAAAGGTAGTATATGATGGGTATTTAAGAGATACACCTTCATACGAAAATCCGTCGTCTTGAGTTTGTTTTTTTTGCACTCCCCCTTTTTGACTCAAAAACATAAGTCCAAACAACGCTCCTAAGACGAATAGGATAAATAATGATATTTGGATAGGCTTAATTTTCAACGTTTCCTAGGGATATTTTCTACTTTTTAGTAAAAATAGAAAGATTTCGGAAACTACAAAGGAGTTTTACCCGTAGTTAGCCCTAATTACGAGATATTTATAGAAAATTAGTTTAGTACAAATTAAAGAGAAGATTCTAGTTTTTTAACATCATTTACAACATCTTTATACTTTATACGATTAGGTTTTGACATATGTTGTGATTCTGAAATAATCTCCAATAAAATTTCCTTACCATCCTTACTCTTTCCCTTATCTATAAAATATTGAGCTAATATGTATCTTTCACGATAGTTCGAATATCGTTGATCTATGGCCTTTAAATTTTCTTCAGCTTCTTCTGATCGTTCTAATTCTTCAAGTGCTAACCCGTATAAAAACTGACTTTTCGAGCCTTTGAAACCAGGTTTACCTACTATTTTTTCAGCACAAAAAACAGTTTTATCATGATCGCCAGTTTTAGAATAACTAACTATTAATTTCTTAACAACACCATCATCTTTACTGTAATCATCTTTTATTGCTTTTTCATATGTTGCAATAGCATTGTTATAATCTCCTGCTTCAAAAAAAGCATCAGCCAAATTTACATGATTTTGAAAAGTATCTGCAAAATCTAATTGTTTTTGCAAATCGTTTATTTTTTTGGAAGGATTTATCATCTGTACAATTTCATCTTGTACAACATCAAGATTTGTTTTATTAAAAACCTGAGTAACTACATAAATAAGACTACCGAGTACAGGCAAAAATATAATCACAAAAAACCAATAGTAATCTTTTCTATTTTTAATTGCATGAAATATACAAAAGCCTTGCAAGATAATAATCAAAAAGTATAGCATGACTGCAAAAATAGATAAAACTATTCAATAATAACTTTGCTTTTTTTCATACTTGCATATTACAAATATGAGCTTATTCAAATTTCTCATTTCTCTTAGAATAAGAGGTTTTTTATTTAAAATCAAGAGCTATTTCACTTACTGTTAACCTTTAGTTAATTAATTTTCGTTTTAAAAAAGCCAAGTGAAATTTATTAGATTTGAGTATTAATAATTTTTAAATATATATTTTATGAAAAAACAAAATTTAAAAAATTTAGCTTTAAACAAGAATATGATTTCTCGTTTAAAACAAGGAACGATTACAGGAGGAAATGATAATCAAACTCATCCTTGCAATCTTTCAGTTGAACGAAATGTTCCTTGCCATTTTGATTATAAATATTAATCAAACATTTTAAAAAGGGAGCCTCCCCCCCTTTATTAATATTATTTCTAAGTAAGTACCAAGTCATCCATCAGTTTCGACTATAGTTATGAGAAAAAACTGAATTGCCAGTAATTATATACATCAAGCTCACATTGATTGGTAATCCCTACTCCTTAACTTAACAAACTACTGTTTCAAAATACAAAACAGCCCACTACCTATATAGAAGATAGCAGGCTTTATTTTTTTATTCAGAGTAATGTGACGTTTTAAGTTTCTTTTTTACGCCCCTTCCTTCTTAAAGGATCTATACATTGTGAACCTCTTTTACACTGTTTAAAAAACTAATTGCATTAGCAATTTCTTCTGCCAAAGGTTGAGTTAATTCTTGTGATTCGTCTGGAGGAGAAAGCGCTAAGTAATATCCTATAACTTGTGGAGATTTAAATTTAACTACAAGTTCTCCAGTCTCGGTATTGACAGAAACAGATTCAGAAGAATCACTGGAGCTATCAACAGATGAAGAATTAAAAAGAAAAAAACCACCCCCTGCACTAGCCGTAGAACTAGCAAATTGCTTAACACGTTCGGTAAGCGAAAAATCAAAGTTCATTTTGATAGAGACATCTTTTGCAATTAACAAAGAAACCGGATAACACGGTAATGTTGTTTTTTGTAGTTCGGCCTGGAGATCTTCATTTTCAAGAATCTTTTTTGTGGTAATGTCACTATTAGCTGTAAAACGCGTGTTACCCGAACGAAAATAATTAGAGCTTTTTTGTAAAATACTAGGATCCATCCAATTACGCCTCATGTTCACTTTTTTCACGAGCATTCCAATTTGAATTTTAGAGTCTTCTGACATAAACTCATTGGCAAAATCTGAAGTTTGTGATTGCTGTTGACTTCCATAAGAGCCAAAGAAAAAGTTTGCTCCCCATTCTCTCTTGGTAAACGTTGTGGACATACGTTCTGTAGACTCCATTTGCCCCTTCTCCAAGGTCATCAAAATTTCTGTCCAAGTATCTGGATTATTAGAAGCATAAGCATCCGGCTCATTTAATTTATCATAATCACTACGCGGTGTCATAGCCCCATCATTGTTTTGAGATATGGCATTTTCGGTTAACGGAACGTAGGCGCCTTTGATTTCATCTTGATTTTCAACATCTGGGTCAAACATTTTTTTCCACATAACCATAGAGGACTGTAACAATTGTGCCTGAACCTGACGAAGATTATCAAGTCTGATTTTGAGCTGTTCTATGTAACTAAAAATCCATTTTAGGTTTGTTTGTCTACCTTGAGACTCAAGCCAAGCTGTAGCTGCTCCGGCAAGAGTAGATCCTGCATTCAAAGCTTTATCTTGCTGTTCCCAAACACCATTTTGTTGATTCACAATTTTTTCAGTAAATTCAGTAACTCGGGCATAAGTAGCTTCTCCTGCACCTAATCCATATGAACTATGAATAGCATTGGCGAGGTTCTGAGTTAAATCTTGATCTCCTACTGCAGTTTTTGTCATCGCAGAAACAAACTTCTCTGTAGTTGTTGAAAAAGAAGTTGTATAGGCTGCTACTGCTTCTACTACTACATAAACAGATTCACCCCAATTTTGAGCTAAAGTGGTACGTTCTAACGCAAATGTGTTTAAGGCAGTTTTGAACTCTGCAAGACGATTTTTTGTTTCTTCATCCGTAATATCCGGCATGATAGCAGACCAAGCCTGGATTTCGGATTGTAAAGCTCGCACACTGGTCGATATATCCTGAAACCGGGCTGCCGGGGTAGAGAGCATATCTAATTTCCCAACTTTAGTTTTAAGGTCGGTTGACCAGGTTAACGGAACAGCAGTTGATGGCGCATATTCTCCTCCTCCATATTCTATAGGAATAGGAATACGAAAATCTCTAATTTGACCTTTTGCCCGCATCAAATCCTGATCATTACTAGTATCCAAAATAGAAATAGCAGCCTCCCATTCACGTAAAGGAAATTCTGCCAAAAGATTTTGATGAGCTTCATTGATTTCATTCAGAAAACTTCGGGCGTTGATATTGTACCACTCCAGATACGCATTATTTTGCTTATCAGGTTGATTAGGATATTGAGATTCTATACGCGCGCGTTCCTCAGTTTGTGCTTTATCCCATGATTTCTTGGCCGACAAGTATTTTGAATACAATCTATCGAACCATTGAGTTACTGTTACTTCTACATCTTCACCATTTTCATTAATCACAATGGTTTGTTGTAGTTTGTCTCGAATGATCTTTTGCAAGTTAATGAGTTCAGAATTTGGAATAGGACCAAGACCATTAATTGTGGACATGTATCGATCAGATACACGACTTCCATCTGTTTGTGTAATTGGAGATGGTGGAATATACATGTCTAATAATTGTGAGGTCAATGCTCTAACATCTGCCGGCATTACATAATCAGTTTCATTTGCATCCCAGTCCAATGCGCCTTCATCCAATACTGTTGCTGGCCAATTTAGAGCAAACATTTGGTAAGGATTATTGTTCCCAACTGCATTCACTATTCCATCGTAAAGAATGGAGGTGAAATTTGTTGGTTTTGGTTCTTCTTCTATGCTTCTTTCTCCATTCGACAAGTTATTATTAAAAGTTTTTTTTCTTTCTTTAATTAACCGATTGTCGATTACTTTCTTCTTACTTTTTACAGGTAAATCAATTGTGTTTTGCTTTTTTTCTTCCATGACGATTATCTTTAAAAAATTAATTAATACGCTAATTATTAGGTTATTATTAATTTGGAGTGAATCAAACTTATCAAGAAGTTTTGTTTTATTTATAAGTACAAATACTTGAATTTCGAAAACAGGGAAATACACTTAGTTCAGGCTTGACTATCTGGAAGTCTTGAGGTAACTTAAATTTTAATTATGAATTAAAAGAATCAATTTTGAGAGGTCAAAAACCTGATGGTTTTTTGATACTAATTTTTTCAAAAAAAACCTTCAGTAAGGATACAATTAGCCGATTACATCAGGCAAAACATGTAGTGGTGAAGAAACTATCACAGATAGTTATCATTCGATTCTTGATACTTGTAGAATAACAAAAAGTTAGATGAGTCAGATGTTCTTTAGATTAAAATATCATAATATTAAAAATGGGACTAAACCGCCCCATTTTTAATTGAACCTTATGTTCTTATTTTATAATAACCACTAGGTCATCAGCCTCAACCATAGTACCTGGTTTTAGCATAATTTTCTTAATCGTCGCATCTTCATTAGCCGTAATCGTAGTTTCCATTTTCATGGCTTCAATGATAAATAAAGGCTCATTCTTTTTAACTTCCTGTCCAGCTTTTACCAAAATAGAAGACAAAGAACCTTGTAAAGGTGCTCCAATTTGTTTCGCATCTGCCTTATCTACTTTTGCGTGAACTATCTTATTTACTTTGATCGAACTATCTTGTACATCTACATTACGGGTTTGACCGTTAATCTTAAAAAATACAGTTACTTTTCCTTCTTCATTAGGATCTCCTATCGATATCAATTGTACCAATAGTGTTTTTCCTTGATCTAACTTTACAATAATTTCTTCTTCAGGAGTCATTCCGTAAAAGAAATTTTTTGAAGGAATATTCATTACATTTCCATACTTAAGATGATGATTATACGCCCCTGTAAATACTTTTGGGTATAGCTTGTATGAGAGAAAATCTGTAATATCAAGTGTTCTGCCCATTCCTTTTTTAAATACTTTTTCGAATTCTTTAAATTCTGTTTCAAAGTCTACTGGCTCTAAATGCGCATTAGGGCGATTGGTAAATGGTTTTTGATCTTTTAGTACAGATTTCTGTACGGCCTTAGGAAACCCTCCTACAGGTTGACCAAGTTCTCCTTTAAAGAAACTCATTACGGATTGAGGAAAAGAAATAGTTTCTCCTCTTTCTTTTACATCCTCAATAGTTAGATTATTACTTACAAGATATTGAGCCATGTCACCTACAACTTTAGAACTTGGAGTTACTTTAACAATATCTCCAAACAACTCATTTACCTCTCCATACATCTTCGTGATCTCATGAAAACGATCCGACAACCCTAAAGCTTGGGCTTGAGGTTTTAAATTAGAATATTGCCCTCCCGGAATCTCATGCTGATACACCTCTCCAGTTCCGGCTTTTAATCCCGATTCAAAAACATAGTAGTATTCTCTAACAGATTCCCAGTAATTTGAATATTCGTTCAACATAGGAATGTTTAGAGCATTTTCGCGTTCATGAAATTTCAACATTTCTACAACAGCATTAAAGTTTGGTTGTGCTGTTAAACCTGAAAGCCCTCCTAATGCCACATCAACTACATCTACGCCAGCTTCTATAGCCTTAAGATAAGTCGCTGATTGCACCGATGACGTATCATGTGTATGCAAGTGAATTGGAATATTTATTTCTGATTTCAAGGCAGATACCAATTCATATGCAGCATACGGTTTCAAGAGACCTGCCATATCCTTGATCCCCAAAATATGAGCTCCGGCATTTTCGATATCTTTTGCTAATTGGATATAATAATCTAATGTATATTTTGTTCTTTTAGGATCAAGAATATCTCCAGTATAGCATAAAGAACCTTCTGCTAACCCTTGCGTTCTAGTTCGAACATGCTCGATACAAGGAGCTATTGACTTCATCCAGTTAAGTGAATCAAAAATTCTAAACACATCTACTCCGTTCTCCCATGATTGTTCTACAAACTTGCCTACTAAATTATCAGGATACGCTGTATAACCAACTCCATTAGATCCTCTTATTAACATTTGTAACAAAAGATTAGGCATAGCTTTGCGCAATGCTCTAAGTCGCTCCCATGGGTTTTCTCTTAAAAATCGTAAACACACATCAAAAGTGGCTCCTCCCCAAACTTCCATACTAAAAACTTCTGGGTGGTTTTTGGCAAAACCTTCTGCAACTTTGAGCATATCATAAGTTCGCATTCTAGTAGCCAATAAACTCTGATGCGCATCTCGCATTGTGGTATCTGTAAAATGAACTTTCTTTTCATTTTTCAGCCATTCTGAAAATTTTTCTGGTCCTAATTGGGTTAAGAGATTCTTGGTCCCTTCAGGGTAAGCTGCATTTTCTTCAAATTTGGGTATTGTGGGTAGTACAAACTTTTTATTAGGATCGATTTTTTTAACATCCGGGTTTCCATTCACAATTACATCTCCTAAAAAATTCACCAATTTAGTCGCTCTATTACGCGGTTCTCTTATCGTAAATAAAGACTTCGTATTTTGTATAAAATTAACGGTTACTTGTCCTTTTCGAAAAGTCTCATGGCTTAAAATATTATCCAAAAATGGCATATTAGTTTTTACTCCACGAATTCTAAATTCGGAAAGAGCACGTCTCATTTTTCTACACGCTCCATCAAGAGTTCTACTATTTGCAGATACTTTTACTAGCATTGAATCGAAAAACGGCGAAATAGTAACTCCCTGATATACACTACCCGCATCTAATCGTATCCCAAAACCTGAAGCACTTCTATATGTTGTGATTGTGCCATAATCTGGTTTAAAATCATTTTCTGGATCTTCTGTTGTAATCCTACATTGCAGGGCAAAACCAGTTGTTTTTATGCTTTCCTGGCTTTCTATTTTGATTTGCTTATCTGATAATTTATAACCTCCCGCAATAAAAATCTGTGCTTTTATAAGATCAATACCCGTTACAATTTCTGTAACAGTATGTTCTACTTGCACGCGCGGATTTACCTCAATAAAGTAAATACTTCCGTCATCATCCACCAAAAACTCAACCGTACCAATATTATTATAATCTACCGCCTTACAAATTGATAAAGCATACCCATATAAACTTTGTTTAATTTCTTCAGAAACCCCAAAAGAAGGTGCGTACTCGATCACCTTTTGATAACGTCTTTGAACAGAACAATCACGTTCAAAAAGGTGTACCATATTACCATGATGATCCGCCACGATCTGAATTTCGATGTGCTTTGGGTTTTCTACAAACTTTTCTAAAAACACAGTATCATCACCAAAGGCATTTAATGCTTCTCTACGAGATTCTGGAAATGCTTTTTCTAACTCTTCTTTATTTCTTATAACTCGCATACCACGTCCTCCACCTCCAGATGCAGCTTTTAACATCACAGGATAACCAATACTTTTGGCCTCTTTAACTGCAATTGCGATATCAACAAGATCTTCTTTATTACTTTCAATGATCGGAATATTGTTATCTATAGCTACTTTTTTGGCCGTAATTTTGTCTCCTAAAGAACGAAGTACTGATACCTTTGGCCCTATAAAAATGAGGTCATTTTTCTCACATTGTGCTGCAAAATCTGCATTTTCTGAAAGAAAACCATACCCTGGATGTATTGCATCAACATTGTTCTTTTTGGCAACTTTTATAATTGCCTCAATATTCAAATACGGTTTTAGTGGTTCATGATCTTCTCCAATCTGATATGCTTCATCTGCTTTGTACCTATGTAAAGAATATCGATCCTCATACGTATACACTCCTACAGTTTGTAACCCTATTTCTGTACAAGCCCTAAAAATTCTGATTGCTATTTCTCCACGATTGGCTACTAAAACCTTTTTTATTTGCATACTATAGTTTTTGAGTTTAGAACACATTTAGCGAACATTCGCTGCGAAGATATCGATAAGAAAAATTCTTTGCAACTGAATATTCAAAATATATAGAACAAAACTATTTTCATAATGATCTTACATCTGTTAATTTATAAATGATCGTATCTAACATAACCTTAACACTAATTAACGAAACCTATTATAAGATTTATCTTCCCTCTGTCGTTTATCATCATAACCAATCTCATTAACAAACGTTTACTAATTAAATTTTTAAAAAGATGAAAAAACACCTCATTTCGATTTTAACGCTACTATTTATTTCGGCGACCATTTTCACTAGTTGTCAAGATGATGATAATGAAACTCCTATACCAACCAGCCAAGTTACTACTGCAAAACAATATAAAGATATTGAAGGTGCCAATAGCAGAATACAAAATATGGTTCAAGATGTATTTAATATAGAATCTGGTTTTATTAATAATAGAGTTCTTAACAATAAACTAGCGGATTGTGTTACCACTACGTCAGAAGTTACCGAAAATACTCGAACAATCACAATCGACTTTGGTGATGGCTGTGATGTGGGAGATGGAGAAGTAATCACTGGTGTTATTCGCTTAAGTTTCAATCTTGAGTTAGATACAGAGAACAAAGTGACTATTACATACAGTGTTGAAAACTTTACTTATAAAGATATTTCGGTTAACGGAAACGCAACCACCGTGTTTTCTTTTAATGCCGAGACAAGAAATAGAAAATTTATCACAACTTCTAATTTCACCTTTACATGGGGAGACGGCTTATCTGCTATTAGCGAAACGAGTTTTGAAAATGAAACTTTTTTTGAAGCTAATCCAGATTCACCTACCGATTTTGAATATTATACCCTTACATCGGGGACTAGTACAACAACTTTTGGCAATGGTGATATATACTCAGTAGAAATCACTACACCTTTACGAAACGAAAAGGATTGTAACTATATAGTAAGTGGAGTAATTGTTACTTCAGAAAATAGTGATACCTCGACTCTTGATTATGGTAATGGAGAGTGTGACAATATTGCTACATTAACCGACAAGGATGGTAATGAAACCACCATAGAGTTATAATATTACAGATTATTATACAAAAGCCGTTTTTGATTTGATTCAAAAACGGCTTTTGTATATTTACTTTTGTATTTTATTATAATAGGCTTTTTCTGTCACTTCTGACCATTTTGATATTTTCTTCTGAAAACTAGAATAACTTTCATAAACCTCCTTAGTTAATGGATCATCTCCGATCATTTCTTGTAAAGCTTCATCTGTATATCCTCTCAAAGCTTCAAGAGTTTCTTTAGAAAATTCTCTGACCTCTACACCTTCTTCATTAATTAATTTATCAAGATATATTCCATTTTGTTTATCAAATTCTGCCAATACCCAAACCTGTGCACGTTTAGAAGCTGCCTCTAAAATTGCTTGTAAATGAGGAGGTAAGCCATCATACAAATTTTTGTTTATGAAGAACTCCAATTGCGACCCAGTTTCATGCCAACCAGGCGTATAATAATACTTAGCTATTTTATGAAACCCCATTTTATAATCGTGATAAGGCCCAATCCACTCGGTTGCATCAATTACCCCTCGTTCTAAACTAGTATACACTTCGCTTCCTGCTACTAGAACAGCTGCACCACCAGCCTTTTCAAGTACTTTACCTCCAATACCAGGTAATCTCATTTTTAATCCTTTAAAATCTTCAACAGAATTAATTTCTCTATTAAACCAACCTCCCATCTGCACTCCTGTATTTCCTCCCATAAAAGGCACCAAATTAAATTTTGCATACGTTTTTTTCCACAGCTCATACCCTTCTCCAGTTTCTAACCATGATGTAATTTGCTGACTATTCATTCCAAAGGGAACTGCTGCAAAAAATTGTGCTGCCGGAGTTTTTCCTGCCCAATAATACGCTGCTCCACACCCCATTTCTATAGTACCTAGAGACACTGCATCAAAAGCCTCTAAGGGAGGAACTAACTCCCCTCCTCCATAAACTTTAATCTTTATTTGTCCATTAGACAATTCATCAACCCATTTCGCATATTTTTCTGCAACTTCACCAACTACCGGAAAATTTGGGGGCCATGTGGTGGTCATCTTCCAGTGAAAAACCTTGTCAGGCTTGGCAACATCATAGGTGTTGGTTTTCATACTTGCGGGAGGTTCACCTAAGCAAGAAGAGAATAAGAAAGAGAGTACTACTATTACCAAAAACTTAGCGAAAGCGTAATTTTTCTTTGTGAAGTGATTATAAAAATTCATCTTAACTATTTTATAGCCTTTTTGGCATTTATTTCTGAATAAAAATGATTTCAGGAAAGAACATTACTACACTTACTATTATTAGTTGAATAATAATAAAGGGAATAATTCCTTTATACATCTGACTAGTTTTAACGGTTTCGGGAGCAACTCCTTTTAAATAAAACAATGCAAATCCAAAAGGAGGAGTTAAAAAAGATGTTTGCAAATTAAGAGCTATCAAAATACCTACCCACAGCATATTCAAATCCAAAGCATTAAACACTGGCGTAACTACGGGTACTATAATAAATATAATCTCAATAAAATCGATGAAAAAACCTGCTATAAAGACAACTAACATTACTAATAACAAAAACATCAACGGTGTTAAATTAGATGATAAAATCAATTCTTGCAAATAAGCATCTCCTCCTAAAGCTCTAAATACCAATGTAAATGTAGTAGCTCCCAAAAGAATAAAGAAAACCATAGTAGTTAATTTAGTAGTCTCTCGAGTTACTTCTTTTAAAATCTTAATTGAAAATTTCTTCTGAATAACAGTTAATAAAGTAGCTCCAACGGCTCCAATTGCCGAAGCTTCTGTTGGAGAAGCAATACCCGTAAAAATTGAACCCAATACGAGCATTATTAGGGAAACTGGGAGTAATAGCACTTTTAAAATTTTTGATCCAAAATTAGCACCTCTAAACTCTTTTATTTCTTCGGCAGGTATACTTGGCGCATCCTCTTTGTTAATCATTGATGTAATAAGAATATAAACAATATACAACCCTACCAAAATAAGCCCAGGTAGTAAAGCCGCAGAAAATAAAGCACCGACATCTACAGAAGCCGCTCCTCTAGAAGAACTATTAATGGTATCTGCTAATAACACCAAAACTATCGAAGGTGGTATAATTTGACCTAGGGTACCAGACGAGGCAATAACTCCTGTTGCTAATTCGGTTTTATATCCTCTTTTAAGCATCGTAGGTAAACTAATCAATCCCATGGTGACTACAGTCGCGCCTACAATTCCTGTAGAGGCCGCAAGCAATGCGCCTACAATAACTACCGAAATCGCAAGACCTCCTCGAATACGCCCAAACATCATTGTCATGGTTTCTAATAAACTTTGCGCAAGTCCAGATTTCTCTAGCATAATACCCATGAAAATAAACAGCGGAACTGCCATAAGAACATAGTTGTTTACCACTCCCATAATTCTGGAGGGCAACAAATAAAATGTTGACATTTGAAAAACATCTGGTGCAAAAATCGATACCCCAAAAGCAAATGCTACAGAAATACCTCCCAAAGTGAACGCAACTGGGTATCCCCTAAGGATTAAAATAAAGATAATTACAAAAAGTATTATTGCTAAATATTCCATTAATTACCTTTCTTAAAAATGATTTGAACTGATTTTAGCATATGAGATACTCCTTGTAACAGTAAAAACACAAATCCAAGAGTAATACAAAATTTAAGCACATATAAACCTGGTAACCCTCCTGGCTGCGGAGAACCTTCTCCTATCATAAAAGAAGACAACGCATAATACCACGAAGAAACAATAACTACATAACACCATGGGATGAGTAAAAAAGCTCCTCCCAATAGATCAACCCAAGCTTTTCCTTTTTCTGAAAGCTTAGTATAAAAAACATCTACTCTAACATGTTTTTCATATTTAAATGTATATCCCGATGCGAGTAAGAACATTATCCCGAATAAATAAATTTCTATCTCTATCATCCAGACATAGGTAAATTTAAAAATGTAGCGAATAATTACATCCAATCCAATAACAACCGCCAATAGAGCAGCTACCCAACTTACAAGCATCCCTATTTTTTCACCTATCCAATCGAGAAAGTTAATCGTTTTTTGCATCTAATGATTTGTACGTTGTAAAATATCTGGGTTGAAGATACTAAAATTAGATGCATTTAATAATGTAAAGTATCAACCATATTAGATATAAAACCTATACCCTCTTTTAAACTAAAATGAGGTTTTCATTAAGGTCAAGATCTAAGTCCGAATACAAGATGTCTAACAAAAGATAATCATGCTTATCTTATAAAAACGAGTTCACCTGGTTTGGTAGTATACTCTTCGCTAAAACCGTACCCTTCATAATTAAACCCTTTAAGATCATCAATTGTTTGAGCTCCGGTATCAATAATATAACGAACCATCATTCCTCTTGCTTTTTTTGCAAAGAAACTAATCATCTTAAGTTTATCTCCTTTCCAATCTTTAAATTGTGGTGTAATTACTGGTACTTTCAAAGCTTTAACATCTACTGCACTGAAATACTCATTACTAGCAAGATTTACGAATAGTTCATTATCCTCTAGCTGTTCATTGAGTTCTTGGGTAACTATCTTTTTCCAAAACTGGTACAGGTTATCTTTTCTACCTACCTTAAGCTTTGTACCCATTTCTAATCGATAGGGTTGCATAAGATCTAAAGGTTTAAGGATACCATACAAACCAGATAATATTCGCAATTGATTTTGTAGATTTTGTAGTTTTTCTTCTGGAATAGTATATGCATCTAATCCGTTATATACATCTCCATTAAACGCATACACGGCAGGTCTTGCATTTTCTGTGGTAAAGGGAAGTTGAAAATCTTGATTACGCTGCCAATTTAATTGAGCCAGCTTATCACTAATACTCATTAAATCCGAAAGTTTTTTCGGTGATTTTTTCTTGAGTGTCGCATTTAACTTTTCTGCTTCTGTTAAAAAAACCGGTACAGTATATTGCTTTGTTGGTATAGAGGTCTCAAAATCCAATGATTTTGCTGGAGATACTACAATTTTCATCTAACTATTTTTTTACGATAACCAAAAATACAATAGTGTATTGATAATTAAAATCTAGGAGCGTATTTCTTATCTATTTAGGTATATATAAAAGTTATTACATAGATCTATCAAACACATAACGCTAATTATACCAAATTATGAATTTTTGCATATTGAAGTAGCATTATTGTTTTCCCATCTTTAATCTCACCAGAATATATCTTTTGATATGCCTCTTCAAAGTTTAGCTCAAGGACTTCAATATTTTCCTGTTCCTCTTCTAAACCACCACCATCACTAACTTTCATCTCTTTTGAATATTTGGCAATAAAAAAATGAATGATTTCGGTAACTGAACCTGGAGACATGTAGGATTCGAATATTTTTTCAACTTTAGAAATCTTATAACCAGTTTCTTCTTGTGTTTCTTTACGTATACAATCTTCTGGGTTATCTTGATCTAGCAAACCTGCACAGACCTCGATCATAAATCCAGTTTTGTTTCCGTTAATATATGTTGGTAATCTAAATTGCCTGGTCAGTATTATTGTACGTTTCTCTTTATTATATAAAAGAATGGCAGCCCCATTTCCTCTATCGTATGCTTCTCGTTGATGAATAACCCATTCTCCAACATCATTTAAATATTCGTACGTCACTTTATTTAAAGTATACCAATTATCAGATAATACTTTAGTTTCTTTAATTTTTATCCTTTGATTACCCATGGTATGACATTAAAAATTAAGCTATTTTAAAAATAGCAATTTTCACATATTAATTCATCCTATTTACAGTGAACTAGAAAACGTAATTTTTTATCTGTTTGGCAAAAGATTCTTCATCTTTAAAGGCCAAAAGATTTCCTTCGGGGTCAAAAAACTTAGCTACGATCCCCCAATCATGTTCTTGATAATCTACATCAATATCGTTAGCAATAAGATCATCTGCAATTTGCTTTACATTGATTATGTTAATCCTTATACAACTAAAATTTTCTCTCTCTGTATTTTTGTCTACAAGATATTCAGGTCTATCTTCTTTTTCGATCATCAGGTATGTTCCAAACAAATCAAAACACGTTAATGTTTCATTTTTGAATAGAATATTAAGTTTTAAAATATTAGTGTAAAAGACTAAACACTCTTTATATTTTTGAACATAAAAAATAATTCCTGTTCTAGCTACATCCATAGTATAATTTTGATAGTTTGAAAATACAACCGAATCTAATTACACAATACTCAAAAAAGTATTTTTTTTCTATAGAGATATTTAAAATAATGATCTTAAATGAAAAAAGCCCGTCATAAATGACAGGCTTGTACTTTAAAAAAATTAATTCGTATATATTAAATCACTTTAACATTTACTGCGTTTAATCCTTTTTTACCTTCTTTTAGGTCAAACTCAACTTCATCTCCTTCACGAACTTCGTCGATTAAACCTGAGATGTGTACAAAGTGATCTTTGTTTGATCCTTCTTCTGTAATGAATCCAAATCCTTTGGAATCATTGAAAAATTTTACTGTTCCTTTATTCATTATAAAATATTAAAGTGCGAAGGTAATATTATTTCGGCAAGAATCCGTATTTATTTTCAAATAAAGTTTTTGGTAACCTTTATTTAATATTGAAAAATCTTAAAAAAAATTCTAAAGAAGGTAAAACCCTATCATCCAAATGGTTATTCACTAGACAGTTGATTCTTGGCATAACCTCTCCATCTTTCTATGCATTGCAGCATATCATCTGGGATATTGGTTTCAAAATGCATTTTTTCACCAGAGGTAGGATGTACAAACCCCAAAGTTCTAGCATGTAGCGCTTGTCGTGGTAATATTTTAAAACAATTATCTACAAATTGTTTGTATTTTGTAAACGTAGTTCCTTTAAGTATTTTTTCACCTCCATAACGTTCATCATTAAAAAGTGTGTGACCAATATACTTCATATGCACTCGAATCTGATGCGTTCTACCAGTTTCTAATCTACATGAAGCCAGCGTTACATATCCTAATCGCTCTAACACTTTATAATGTGTGACCGCATATTTACCTTTCTCGGCTTCATCATCTTCAAAAACAGTATTTTGCAGTCTATTTTTGGGGTGGCGACCAATATTTCCTTCAATTGTACCTTCATCTTCTTGCATATTTCCCCAAACAATAGCCACATATTCTCGCTCGCTTGTTTTATCAAAAAATTGTTTGGCTAGATGAGTCATCGCATCTTCTGTCTTTGCAATTACAAGTAACCCACTAGTATCTTTATCTATTCTATGTACTAAACCAGGCCGATCACTACTATTATTGGGTAAGTTATCAAAATGATAAATTAATGCATTGATCAAAGTCCCTGAGTAATTACCATGACCCGGATGGACTACCATTCCTGCAGGTTTATTTACTACCAACAGCACTTCGTCCTCATAAACAATATCTAATGGAATATCCTCTGGTGTAAGCAAGTTTTCATAAGGCGGGTGCGCAAATAAAACTCTTACTATATCATGTGGTTTTACTTTATGATTAGATTTTACCGCAACATCATTTACAAATACGCTTCCTTCTTTTGCAGCCTGCTGTATCTTATTTCGAGTAGCATTCTCTACAAAATTCATCAAAAATTTATCTACACGAAGTGGAACCTGACCTGCTCCCGCAATAAAACGATGATGTTCATACAGTTCACCTTCATTTGAATCAAAATCTCCTGTATTTATATTTTCTTCCAAAGTATAAAGTTATTAATTGGATAGATTTAATTTTACTCCTCCCCCATCTCCTACAACCAAATCAATAGTAGAAGTTTTCATAAGCATAGCTCCAGGTTTGATCTTTTTTCCTTTATGCCTAAGTTCTAATACCTGATCTGACATATTTGGTATATACGAAATAGTACCTATTTCAAAACCTAAAGCAATTAATTTTGGCTCCGCTTGCCTTCTTGTTTGCAACACAACGTTTGGCACTTCTATTTTGCGATATCCCGAAGGATTAAGCGTAACATACACCTTTCGGTTTTCTTTTACTTCACTTCCTGCTCGTGGGTTTTGCTCAATAACCGAATACCTTGGGTAATCCGGATTAAAATTAGCAGAATCCTGAACCTCATATCTTAAATCTTTCTCTCCTAAAGTTTTTTCTACCTCATCTAAAGTTTTTTTACTTAGACTTGGAACAACAATACGTTGATGATGATTAGTAGTGCTTTCTAACCATTGTAAAGCTACATATGATAATATAGCAATCATGGCAACAGCTATTACCACTTGGATCAGGAATATTTTGCTATATACAAATTTAAAAAGGTCCTTGAAAAAATTCATAAATACGTTCATAATTTGGACAAATATATAAAAACGGAAAGTTTTAAGCTTTTCTTATAAGATAAATGATATTTTTGTTTTCAAAAGTCTTTCAATGAAGAAAAACGTTGCCATATTAATGGGAGGGTATTCCAGCGAATTTGAAATCTCTGTACAAAGCGGAAATGTGGTGCATAAACACTTGGACAGAAACCTTTACAATCCTTTTCGAGTGTATATCACAACAGATTCATGGTTTCATTTGGATGAAAATGATAAAAAACATTCTATTGATAAGAATGACTTTTCGTTAACATTAAATTCTAAAAAAATTGAATTCGATGTTGTTTTTAATATTGTACATGGAACTCCTGGTGAGGATGGATTGCTTCAGGCATACTTTAAGCTAATAGATATTCCTCAAACCGCTTGCGATTTTTATCAGGCAGCGCTTACTTTTAATAAACGAGATTGCATAAGTGCACTTCGACCATACAATATCCCTACTGCAACCAATTATTTCCTTAATAAAGGTGATGTAATAGACGCCAAAGCGATTCTAGACACTGTTGGTTTACCTTGTTTTGTGAAAGCCAATAAAGCAGGAAGTAGTTATGGGGTTTCTAAAGTAAATACAGAGGCAGAACTTCTACCAGCTATTGATGTAGCATATAAAGAAGATGATGAGATTATTATCGAATCTTTTCTTAGCGGGACAGAAGTATCAGTTGGTGTAATTACATATAAAGGTAAAGATAAAGTACTACCCATTACAGAAATTGTATCTGAAAATGATTTCTTTGATTATGAAGCTAAGTACCTTGGTAAATCCCAGGAAATCACACCTGCGAGATTATCAAAAGAAGATACTAAAAAAGTAAGTGATTTAGCATTACGAATATACCAAATATTAAAAATGAGAGGTTTTTCTAGAAGTGAATACATTTTTCATAATGGTGAACCACATTTTGTAGAAATGAATACAAACCCTGGGTTTAGCGAAGCTAGTATTTTACCACAACAAGCTTTGGCTGCCGGTATTAGCCTAAAGGAATTATTAACGAATACTATTCAAGAAACCATAGCGCAACGTAATTAACAATTTCAATTATATTTGTAAGAACTTCAATCTATACGTACTCATGAGAAGAGCTGTTTTTCCAGGATCATTTGACCCCATTACTTTAGGACACTATGATATTATCGAAAGAGGATTAACCCTTTTTGATGAAGTTATTCTAGCTATTGGCGTTAACGCGGATAAGAAATATATGTTCTCTTTAGAAGAACGCAAAACATTTATTGAAGAATCCTTTAAAGACGAACCTAAAATCAAGGTAATGACTTACAAAGGATTAACTGTTGATTTTTGTAAAAAACAAAATGCCCAATTTATTTTACGCGGATTACGTAACCCTGGAGATTTTGAATTTGAGAAAGCCATTGCACATACTAACAGAAAAATGTCTGATATTGAAACAGTGTTCTTATTAACCTCATCTGGTAAAAGTTACATCTCCTCCTCTATTGTAAGAGATGTAATTCGTAATGGTGGTGATGTTTCTGGATTAGTACCAGATACAGTTATTATAAAATAATTCAGGTTTTTTTTCGTTTTAGCCCAAATCCCAATCGATGAAAACATCAACCTACACCAAAATCTTATTATTACTTTTTGTATTTAACCTAACATTATCCTCTTGTAGTGGTGATGATTCTACTCCTGAAGAGGAACCAATTAGTAATCCAGATCCAAATGGAAATATTCAATGTACAGATGGAAAAACTTTTGTATTCTTAGAAAAAAATGGCTTACTAACGATAGAAGCTGAGAAATCTAAATTCGAAAACACTTCATGGAAACAACTACAAAGTATAGGAGAATACACTGGTGACGGCTATTTAGTCTGGGAAGGTGATAACTTTTTAAACAAACCCGGAAATGGTGTATTAACATATACTATAAAAATAGCAACACCGGGAACATATCGTTTTATATGGCGTTCTTATATCACTATTGGCAGTAATAGTAGCGAACATAATGATTCTTGGTTAAGAATCCCTGATGCCTCTCATTTTTATGGGCAAAAAAACAATGGGCATATTGTATACCCTAAAGGAACCAATTTACCTCCAATTCCTGAAAGTGCAGGGCAAACCTCTACTGAGCCTGCTGGAGGAGGAAAAGATGGATGGTTCAAAATATATATGAACAAAGCCAATCAATGGCACTGGCAATCCTCAACTAGTGATAATGATGGACATAACATATATGCTATCTTTGATACAGCAGGTGATTATACGATAGAAATTTCAGGAAGATCAAAAGGTCATGGTATAGATAAATTTGTATTATTTAACGAAAATACTTCTCAAAATGATGCTACTACTAATAATACTTCTATCAGTGAGATAGTATGTCAATAATCTCTAAATAAGGTCTTACCATATATTTGATACCTCCTATTTCTTTTTTTAAATTATAGTTTTAAAAAAAAGGAGATCACATATTTCCTTTTTTTACTTTAAACCTTTTACACAAATTGCAGTCAAACACTCAAACGCTGCAATTATGATGATCTCATTAAACGACAAACAAATACAACATCTTTACTGGCGCACAGGTTTTGGGATTTCCAATCACGAATTAAAAATTGTTAGAAAATTATCCAAAGATCAAATTATAGATCAAATATTTATCGAAAGCACTAAGGCCTCTGCATTATCTATGGATTTTGGCATATTAGAAAAACACCCAAAAGATTTGTCTGTAGCAGAAAGAAAGCAAGCGAGACAATTGCGTAACAAAAAAATGTCTGAACTCAACATTTTATGGTTTAAACAGTTAACCACAACCAAGGAGGTGCTTAGAGAGAAAGTAACTCTATTTTTTCACGATCATTTTGCAGTACGCCTTAGAACACCCCGTGCCTGTATTCACCTTAATAATGTAATAAGAAATCATGCGTTAGAAAATTTTGGTGATATGCTTATGGAGGTATCCAAATCGCCAGCTATGCTTATTTTTCTTAATAATCGTCAAAACAGAAAAAATAGTCCTAACGAAAACTTTGCTCGTGAGGTTATGGAACTATTCACACTTGGTAGAGATAATCAATATACTGAAACAGATATAAAAGAAGCCGCCAGAGCTTTTACTGGATGGAATTTCACCCAAAATGGCTCTTATATATTTAGAAAGAATCATCATGATTATGGAGTAAAAACTGTTTTAGGTAAAACTGGAAACTTCACTGGAGAAGATATCATCAAAATTCTTTTAGAACAAAAACAAACCGCAAGATTTATTTGCCAAAAATTATATCGATACTTCGTAAACGACATCATAAATCAAAATCATATCGAAATTTTAACCAATGCTTTTTACGATTCTAATTACAACCTCAAAACTGTATTCAATCTTATGTTTAAGAGCGATTGGTTTTATGATAGTAAAAATATAGGCACAAAAATCAAATCTCCAATAGAGCTAATGGTAGGGATTAGCAAACCTTTTAAAGTAGAATATGAAAATCCCAAAGTATTACTGTATCTGCAACGCAGGCTAAATCAGATGTTATTTTTTCCTCCAAATGTAGCTGGATGGCCAGGAGGAAAAGCATGGATTGATAATTCTACATTGATGTTACGTCTAAAATTAGCCTCATTAACATTAAATAGTGGAGTAATAGAGTGGCAAGATAAGATTGATATACCTGAAAACCCAATGATGAGTCAACAAGTGTACCAAAAAATTAAATCTAAACTTCAGAAAAAAGTAAAGACGGAAGCAGATTGGGATATTTTTCTCTCTAACCTAGAATCAAAAAACAAGATAGCACTTACTCATCTTATTATACAGCCAGAACTTTCTAAGGCCGCCAATAGGGTTGTATCTAATCTTGACGAAAACGATACAAAAAACTTTATTATCGAATTAATGAGTTTGCCCGAATATCAACTTTGTTAAAATCTATATAACATGGAACGAAGAGATTTTTTAAAACAATCCGTTTTTGCCTCGGGCATGACATTAATTCCTTCTTTTTTAAAAGGTATGGAGTTCTTATCACCTGATCAATTATCGGGATATAAAAATGTAATTATTATTCAACTATCTGGAGGAAACGATGGTTTAAACACCATCATCCCCATTAGCAACGACATCTATCATAGTGCCAGGCCTCAGATAGCAAAAAAAATAAATCAAACGTTAAAAATAACTGATGATCTGGCATTTAATAATAATCTAAAAGCTATTAAAAACTTATATGACCTCGGTGAAGTATCTATCATAAACAATGTAGGATACCCAAACCCTAACAGGTCTCACTTTAGAAGTACGGATATCTGGCAAACGGCTAGTGATACAAATCAATATTTATCAACAGGTTGGGTAGGCCGATACCTGGATGCCAATTGCCAGCTACCGTATCAAGCAATAGAAGTTGACAACTCTCTTTCTCTTGCCTTAAAAGGAAACAAAATGAATGGTATTGCAGTTTCTGACCCTAATCAACTATACAGAACCACCAGAGAGCCTTTTTTTAATACTATTGTTGCTAATACTCAAAAAGAAATGTTGGATGAAGATAACCAAGGGTATTTATACAAAACCATGTTAGAGACCTATTCTTCGGCCTCATACATTCATAAAACATCAAAAATATATACCACTAATACAGAATATCCCCAAACTTCGTTTGCCAAAAATCTTAAAACTATCGCCAATTTTATTGTTTCAGGATTAAAAACACGAGTGTTTTATAGCTCTCTTGGCGGTTTTGATAGTCATGTAAATCAATTAAACAGTCAAGATCGTTTACTTAAAATCTATGCCGAAGGAATTGGAGCTCTTGTAGAGGATCTTAAAAAAAATGATCGTTTTAACGACACCCTTATCCTCACGTTTTCTGAATTTGGCCGTCGTGTAAAACAAAATGGTAGTCGAGGCACTGATCATGGTGCTGCCAATAATGTAATAGCAATAGGAGGCTCTCTAAAAAAAGCAGGGGTATATAATGAATTGCCCAACTTACATGATCTTGATAATAACGGAGATATTAAATACACGATAGACTTTAGAAGTATATATGCTACTATTTTAAATAATTGGCTGGATGTCGATAACCAATCGATTTTGAATAAAGATTTTAAAAAGTTACAATTTGTTTGATGTTGAATCAAACAATTATTAGATCACTTTTAGTATCCAAAAAAATCACTTTACACGAATCCTTGTTGACATACCTTTGTCATAGCCTCATTCTATTTTTGTTTTAATATTCATCTTAAAAACAAAAATATGACAACTAAAAAATTTGATTCTTTTCATGTGGTAGGCCTTTCAGTTCGTACTAGAAATGAAGACCAACACGTAACCCTTGACATACAAAAGCTTTGGGAAACTTTTATGGCTCAAGGAGCAATGAACAAAATACCAAACAAATTAGAGGATACCCTCTTTGGAATTTATACCGATTATGAAAATGGGGCCTCTGGCTATTATAACGCTATTGTTGGTTGTAAAGTAAGTGATCTTAATGCAATCCCCAGAGGAATGGTTGGCACCACTATAAAAAATGGTAACTATTTAAAATTTACTGCCAAAGGTGATGTAACCAAAACAGCAATTCCTGAGGCATGGGCAAAAATCTGGAAAAGTAACTTAGATAGAACGTACACTACAGATTTTGAAGTGTATGACGAAAGAGCTATAGATCCTACCAAAGCTGAAGTAGATATTTTTGTTGGTGTTCTTTAAAAAATTAATAAGAGGAGCATATTTTTATACTCCTCTTATACATACTACTCTTTTACCTTCTTTTAACAAATTATTTGTAGATGATACCTCACAACACTATATTTCATCAATCCACCTAAACCATACATTTTATTAAAGAATAGGTAGTTTAAAGGGTAATTATCAATGAATTATCTCATCAAAAATCAAAAACCCGTACAGTTTATAAAAAAATTACCTTTCAAAAAATACGGTTAAACCGTAAAATTTGTGTATTTCATCGAGATTAAAAACCTCTTTATCTAAAACTTTTGAAAACATTTTTTGTCAGGATTTTTTCGTATTACCTTTGAAACAGAATAAGTTACAAACTTCATAAAGCCCCAAACTATGAAAACTATATTTTTTACTTTAATTCTTTTATTTACTTTCTCTACCATTAGTGCACAAGAAATCGCTATTGAAGACACAAAGACAAACTCTATTAATATAGAGGCTTCAAAAGCTAACTTTTTCCAAGCGCTTGTAGAAAAGAATAATTTTAATATTAAAATAAAAAACTATAGAAAAGAAGTTTCAACAAACAGCAAGTCAGAATTCTATAACTTATTGTTAGAAAAGAATGGTTTCAAAGCTGAAACAAGAAAAATTACTCGATTAGCTAACAACACATCAACTGAAGTTGAGACTAGTAAAGAGAATACTACGCTAGTTGCTTTATTACCATAAGACAAAACATTTTTTAAAAAATATAGTAACTGCTCCTTTTTTAAGGAGCAGTTTTTTTGTGCCCTAATTAGAAAAATCAAATATCGAAAGTGATTTAACTGTTTTCTTGATGAAAACAAAAGCTATATGTATCTTGTAACTCCTCTTTAAGGAGTTTAATACAATCATATTACACATGCAAGTTCACGAAACCGCCTTTGTCGTATCTACATATCGATCTTATCACGAAAATATCAGTAAAGATATTTATGCTAGGTTATGGAACAATCCTGCTACGGATGCCTTAATACCAGATATCTTGAATAGTGTTTCTAAACATGAAGCCATTTTACATAGTTTAAGAAATCGTTTCTTTCATGAATCACTACAATCCTTTTTTAAAGAAAACAATAAAGGGTGCTTAATTAATTTTGGATCGGGTTTTAGCATGTATCAATTTTCATTAGATAATACCTTATCCACTATTGAGGTGGATAAAAAAGATATTGTTGATTATAAAAAAGAAAAAGTTGATCTCTGGACAAGAGAAGGAAAGTTACCGTCTAGGGATATACAATATGCTTCAATAGATTTTAATCATAAGACAACAGAAGAAATCGTAGCGTCTCTTACTCCGCTAATAAAGAAAAAACCGACATTTATAATAATCGAAGGAGTATTTTTCTTTTTGAATCGTCAAACAACGAATAAATTATTTGAAGTTTTTAAGGAGCTTCAAAAACCAGGAGATAAAGTTGGTTGTGTTACGTATTTACCCGAGGTAGAAAAAACCGATGTATACAATCGTCTATTAGCTTATTTTGATAGCAATAACGATACTAATGATTCTTTTTCACACCAAACCATACCGCACGATTATTTCCTTAATATAAATGGATACACATTAAAAGAATACACTGATGAGTTTGATCTTTGCAAAAAATATGTTTCTGATAATAAAATATCTAACAAATCAGATATTTTAAACGAGTCCTTATTTGTTTTAGAAAAGATTTAGAACCCAGCCATTAGCGCTCCGCAAATTCCTAATCCAACAACCAAATACACACCAGCAAGAATAAAGAAAATCTTTCCTGCTTTGCGACTTTTTGTCTTAAAAAGAATAAATCCTATTATAGCAAGAAATAAGGGAGGACCTAATAGAATTAATAGAATTAGATAAATGATTCCATCAAGATTTCCCGGTTCGAATACAATTGAATTTAATATCATACTGTTTCTTTTCTTAGTTGTTCTAAATATGCTTGCTTATCATCTCGATAAAATAAGTTCATGGTTTCAAAAGGAATAATTTTATAATCCTTATTCACAATATGAACACAAGATTTTTTAACAGCTCTAACATCAAAATTATACGCATCTATAAATTGCATAATTATAATTCTGAATAAATTATCATACCCCAAATCAGGCGCATCGATTTCTGGCAAACAACACATTATAGATTTTAGGTTTTCTGAAGCTGTTTCGACAGAGTTACCTGTACTAAACAACTCAAGAACTTTTCCATGTAATTCTTCATCCTGCTCGTAAACAATGGTGTTTTTACCATTATCCAATAAATCTGCTGGATTAATATATCTAGTAAGAGGTAAAATCCCGTCTTCATTTTTTAAAGCATATCCCATCACTAATGCATCTGGATTGCATGGCACAGGAATAAGATCATCTTCTTGAAATACTGGATACTGTTCTAATATTTTCCTTCTTACCTCAGTTAGCGTTATTCTATCTGTCTGCGTGTCAAAGTTTTCTAATCGACCTGCAATCTGCGTAGGCTGAAAAGTAACTCCTCGCACACATTTTTGTGTTGTAGCATATGAAAGGATATCCCCTATTTGATCATCATTTAATCCTTTTTCTAATGTTACAACCAGTGTAGTAGATAGGTTCACAGTATTAAGGTTTGCAATGGCCCGTTTCCTAACACTAGTAAGATCCTCTCCTCTTAGTTTTTCTAAAACTTCAGATTGTAACGAATCAAATTGTAAATACACCTCAAAGTCCGGCATATAACTTGCTAACCGCTCTGTAAATGTTTTATCCTTGGCAATACGAATTCCATTAGTATTTAGCATCAAATGACGAATAGGCAATTGCTTTGCGTAATCCATAATCTCAAAAAACTGGGGATGTACTGTAGGTTCGCCCCCACTAATCTGAACCACATCCGGTTCTTTTTCATTTTCAACTATGGCATCCAACATCTTTTTAATCTCTTCTAAAGAACGATGTCGCCCATAACTAGGAGATGAAGAGGCGTAACACGTGGGACATGTAAGATTGCAGCGATCTGTTACTTCGATAATAGTTAAACAAGAATGTTGTTCATGATCAGGACACAATCCACAATCATAAGGGCATCCATAATCTGTTGTTGTATTAAATTTATATGGAAATTCTGAAGGTTTATTATAGTTTCTTATATTTTTATAATATTCGACATCATCAGCAATTAACACTTTTGAACGACCGTGTTCTGGGCAACGTTTAAGCATAAAAACCTTACCCTCTTCAAAAACAATTTTTGCATCAATTCTTTTAAGACACGTAGGACATAAACTTAAAGTATAATCGTAATAGGTATATTTTCTAGTAGGCATTAAAAAAGTTTTCGAATGGTTTTCCAATAATAAATCATGCATAAGATACATAAATACTGAATACTACTTAACCCTAAAATCAAAAATATATTAGGTTTCAAAAACTCTATACAAAACCGAAATAAGAAATAAGCGATCATAAAATACTTAAACAATAATCCATTCTCTGGTTTAACCTGACCTTGAAACCTTCTTAAAACAATCCATAAAATGAAGAGAAAAATCACTTCATATAACGCAATAGGATGCCTTGCAATACCATCTCCCAAATCCATTCCAAATATTGAAGAAGTAGCTTTCCCAAAAGTAAACTCGTTGGTACCTGCAAAAAAACAACCTATCCTACCAATAAGAATCCCTAATATTATTGGGAACGTAAATAAATCTCCCGAGGATTGTTTTTCTCCAATAATTTTCTTTGCTAGTTCTACCCCCAAAAGCCCACCAAAAAGCCCACCCATTATGGTTTTTGCATTAATCAAAGAAATAAAATAAGCCGCGCCAGAAGAAAAAACCGGATACTCTAAAAAACCTACAATACGAGAACCAAGAAAAGCGCCAAAAACTGCACCTATAATAATAGACAATCTATTGTTTGAAGATATTAGATCATTACTGCGTTTTTTAAGGTAAACATAATACCTAAACCCAATAAAAAATGCAGCATACTCTAAAATTAAATGGATATTCACTTTAACACCAAAAACAATAGGCTCAAAAGGAATATCCATTTACAAATTAATTCAATTTACTATCGAAATATACACTTTTTTTATTTCATAGCTTTAGCCATCACATGATATCTTGGATCATCCACATCATGCTCAATTACACTAGCCAACCTAGGTGAAGCTTTGATCATTAAGGCTTGGCACTCTTCACTTAAGTGCTTGACTCTTACTTTTTTTCCGGCTTCTTCATACTTACCTACAAGATTAAATATCGCTTCTAGTGCAGAATGATCACTTACACGAGATTCTATAAAATCTATTTCAACATTTTCTGGATCGTTTGCAACATCAAACTTATTATTAAAAGCCTGTATACTTCCAAAGAAAAGAGGACCCCATATTTCATACACTTTAGTACCATCTTCTTTTATATGTTTTCTTGCTCGAATTTTTTTGGCGTTTTCCCATGCAAATGCTAATGCCGACATTATTACACCAGCGATTACTGCAACAGCCAAATCGAAGAACACCGTTAATAATGATACTGCGATTAAAACAATTGCATCTGTAAGGGGTATTTTATTCAAAATCCTGAAACTTGACCAAGCAAAAGTACCGATAACTACCATAAACATTACTCCTACTAATGCCGCAATAGGTACTTGTTCAATCAAACCAGATGCAAATAATATAAACAACAATAAAGTCACAGCCGCAACAATACCAGAAAGTCTAGTACGTCCTCCTCCTTTAATATTAATAATTGATTGTCCAATCATAGCACAACCACCCATACCACCAAATAGTCCAGTAATAATATTTGCTCCACCTTGCGCTAAGCATTCTCTATTCGAATTACCTCTTGTTTCGGTTAGCTCATCAATAAGATTAAGAGTCATTAAAGATTCTATCAATCCAATAGCAGCAAGTATTAATGCATAAGGAGCTATAAATTTAAAAGTTTCAAAATTCATTGGTATTTTATTAAAAATATCAAATTGAAATTGAGGCAAACCTCCTTTAAGACCTTCTCCACCACCATCTTTAATAAAACTACCTACGGTAGCCACATCTAACTTTCCTAAAATTACAATAGCAGAAACTACAACAATCCCTATAAGTGCTTCTGGCAATTTTGCGGTAGCTTTCAATTTTGGCAATCCCCACATTATAGCCATTGTTAACAATACCAACCCAACCATTAGAAACAGATCTCCACCTTTCATCCATACTTTATCTCCACCAACAAATTCTTTAAACATCCCTAATTGAGAAAGGAAAATCACTATCGCCAAACCATTTACAAATCCCATCATTACGGGATGCGGAATTAAACGTACAAATTTCCCTAGTTTAAAAACTCCTGCCAGCATTTGAATAATTCCCATTAGAATAACCGTAGCAAAAAGGTAATAGAGTCCAAGTTCTTCCTCTGGTGCGCCCATAGCATTCCCTTCGGCTACTAAACTCACCATCACAACAGCCAATGCTCCGGTAGCTCCTGAGATCATTCCTGGTCGACCACCAAAAATAGAAGTTATTAAGCCTATCATAAAAGCTGCATACAAACCAACCAATGGATCAACACCTGCTACAAATGCAAAAGCCACTGCTTCTGGCACTAAAGCCAATGCAACAGTTAAACCAGATAAAATATCATTTTTGGCATTTGCCACCCTTTTTCTTACAAACTCTGTCATTATTATGGTATTTGAGGGTGCAAAAATACGTTTATTTTGTAGTACAACAAGTAAAATTAAAAGCTATCTCAAGGATCTATGCAACTAAAACGTTATGGAAGATTTTTAATTTACGAAACTTAGTATATTTGACTTTCATTCATCACATCTACAAATCATGTATAGAACTCTGCTTTTTTTAGGCTTTCTTATTACTCTCTCCTGTAATACTTCACAAAAAGAAGACGGCAAAAATCACGATTTCACAACTACTTTCGAAAAAAGTAAAGGAACAGAAACACCTACCTATACCGAAGTAATAAACTACTACCAAAACCTAACTAGGGTATTTCCTGAAATTAAAATGCAGGAAATAGGAATAACCGACAGCGGACACCCATTACACATCATAACTCTAAATCCAGATCAGGAGTTTGATTTCGAAAAAATTCGTGTTGAGAAACAAATCATATTGATTAATAATGGTATTCACCCAGGTGAAAGTGATGGTATCGATGCAACTATGTTGTTATTTAGAGATATTGTACAAAGAAAGATTAAGGTTCCCGAGAATACCATTTTAACTACTATCCCCATATACAATATTGGAGGGGCGTTAAACCGAAACTCTGGAACAAGAACCAATCAAAATGGTCCGAAAGAATATGGTTTTAGAGGCAATGCACGAAATTATGATCTTAACCGTGATTTTATTAAAAATGACAGTAAGAACGCACGGACTTTTGCCAAAATCTTTCATCTGGTTCAACCTGATGTTTTTATAGACAACCACGTAAGTAATGGTGCTGATTATCAATATACTTTAACCCATTTATTTACACAACACAATAAACTTGGAGGAAAATTAGGCAATTATTTAAATACCAAAATGCGTCCACAATTAGAAACTTCTCTTGCTTCAAAAAAGTGGGATATCACCCCATATGTAAATGTTTGGGGAACCACGCCTGATAAAGGATGGACACAATTTATGGATTCTCCTCGATATTCAACAGGATACACCACTTTATGGAATACCTTAGGGATGATGGTCGAAACACATATGTTAAAACCCTACAAACAAAGAGTTGAAGGAACTTACGAATTGATGAAATCTATGATCGAAATTACAGAAAAGGATGGACAAACAATTAGAGCCTTAAGGGACAAAACGTTTGCCGAGCAATCAAAAAGAAAAACATATCCCGTGAATTGGAAAGTAGACACCACTCAAGTTTCTAAGTTTAATTTTAAAGGGTATGAAGGAGCGTTTATAGATAGCGAAATTACAGGGGCAAAACGCCTAAAATACTCTCAAAATTCACCATATACTAAAGAAGTTAAATATCAAGATTACTATACCCCAACAACAGAAATTAGTATTCCTAAAGCGTATATTATTCCGCAAGGCTGGTGGAATGTTATTGATTTACTAAAACAAAATCAAATACAACTTACAACCTTAAAAAAAGATTCTGTACTATCTGTAGAAACGTATCACCTCAAAGATTACAAAACTCGAAAAAAGCCTTACGAGGGGCATTATCTTCATTATGAAACTTCGCTAAATAAAAGCAACGAAAAAATTAGATTCAAAAAAGGAGATATTATCGTTAATACGAGTCAAAAAGGTTTTAGATACATTATGGAAACTTTGGAACCCGAAGCACCCGATTCATTTTTTAATTGGAACTTTTTTGACACCATACTTCAACAAAAAGAAGGCTTTTCTCCCTACGTATGGGAAGACAAAGCTTTTGATATATTAAAAAATAATAAAAAAATAAGGCTACAATTCGAAAAAAAGAAAAAAGATTCTGCATTTGCCAATAACTGGTATGCACAATTAAACTGGATACACCAACAAACTAATCATTATGAAAAAGCACACCTTAGATACCCAGTATCAAGGATTTTACGATAAATAATCATACGAAAACAGTTTTTTTATATTCGCATAAGAGTTGGTTAATGCTTTTTTGGCTTTTCTCTTATTCTTCCATTTCACTTTGGTGATACCTTCTTCTTTTTGCGGCACCAAATCACCCTTATATTCTGTTTTCATTTCGAACCAATACGTAACCTTAAGCCTATATTCTCCATTTCGTCTAAATACATGATAGGTTTTGTACAAAAACTTAGTGATCTCAAGTCCCGTAACTCCAGTTTCCTCCTCAACCTCTCGAATAGCAGCTGTTTCTATATGCTCATTCTTTTCTATTTTTCCCTTGGGCAAATCCCATTTACCATTACGATAAATAAAAAGAATTTCCCCTTTGGCATTATAAGCCTTACCTCCGCCGGCTACTACAACTGGTAACTTAGAGTACAAATGTTCAATAAGTTTATCTTCATTTTTATGATAGAAATGATATTTAGCCTCTTCATCGACAGCTTCTTTATCCAAAATATCTTTAATAATTGTTGGAAATTCCACCTTTTTAATGGGTATCATTTTATACCCATCAATAGACTTTTTTGTAGATAGAATAATAGGCGTATTATTCACAAAAACTTTATACATTTGCAACTATGATTTTTGATAAAAATACAGCAAAAAAAACTGCTGAGTTATTGTTGCAAATTAATGCAATTAAATTACAACCACAAGAACCTTTTACCTGGGCATCTGGATGGAAATCTCCGATTTATTGTGATAATCGAATTACACTTTCTTATACCGAGATAAGGAAATACTTAAAAGAGAATCTAGCGAAGTTTATTGAAGATAAATATGGTAAACCCGATGTTATTGCTGGTGTAGCAACTGGTGCTATTGGTATTGGGATGCTAGTCGCAGAACAACTTGATCTTCCTTTTATTTATGTACGTCCTGAAGCCAAAAAACACGGTCGAAAAAATCAAATTGAAGGTATTGTTCCCGAGGGAAAAAAGGTAATCGTTGTAGAAGATTTAATTAGCACAGGAAAAAGCAGCTTAAACGCAGTTAAGGCATTACATGAGGTGAATGCTGAAGTTATGGGGATGGTCGCCATTTTTAATTACGGGTTTGATGTAGCTATACAAAATTTTAAGGATGCGGCATTATCTTTGCACACGCTCAGTAATTACGACAACCTTTTAGAGCAAGCTCTAGATACAGACTACATTACCAAACAACAATTACAAACACTACAAAGCTGGAGAACCAATCCATCAGAGTGGAATATTTAACGATTTAATAGCATTATGAATTTAGAAAGCCCTACAGTTACAGTAAACAAAACAGCAGAAGAAGTATTTGAATTTTTAACCAAAGTTGAAAATTTTGAACAACTTATGCCAGAAAGCAAACAAAAGTTTGAAAAAATCAATGATTCGAGGTTTCTTTTTCAATTAAAAGGGATGCCTGAGTTAGTATTGGATCAAAAAGAAAACACTCCTTCGAGTCAAGTTGTATTAGGTGCAGCAAGTGACAAACTTCCTTTTACTTTAACAGCAGATATTATTAACACAGAAGACGGAAAAAGTACAACAAAACTTACTTTTAATGGAGAATTTAATGCGATGATGGCAATGATGATTAAAAACCCTATTCAAAATTTCATTAATACGCTTAGCGAAAACATAGGTAAGTTATAATCAATATAACAATTTAATTTCTTTTAAATCAAAATTAGAAACCACATCATCTTCTAATAAAACCTGAAGTTTACCCTCATTGGTAATTGATTGAATAATACCAACAAAAGCGTCTCCCTTTGCATCATTAAATGTAGAGGGTTTGTTTTTTCTAAAAAGCATAGTTTCGTACTCATATTTTAGGCTTTTAAACCTGGAAATTTTGAGTTGAGAAAACCGTTCTTTTAATTTATTAAGCAGCCCATGCAAAACTTCATCGATATCCAGATTTTTACCCAAAATTTGTTTTAACGATCCTGCCTGCGGTAAACTATCAAATTTTAATTGATTAACATTTAAACCAATCCCAACAATCACTCCTTCTAACCTGCCATTTTTAACAATATTTTCTATTAAAATACCACATACTTTAAGTCTATCTGACAGAATGTCGTTAGGCCATTTTATAGATAATCTTGTGACCATCAAATCGTTTAAAACATCACAAACAGCCAACGATGTTACTATAGAAACAAAGAACTGATCGGTTATCGATATCTCCTGAACAGGCATAAACACACTACAAGTAAGGTTTTCTCCTGGATTACTTTGCCATACGGTTCCCATCTGCCCTTTTCCTGCCTCTTGTGCAATTGCTCTAACACAAACAGGGCTCTCTACTTTTTTTTCGCGATGTAAGCCCCTTAAGAAGCTATTTGTTGAGTCAATGGCATCAACTTTGATTATATGCATATAAAAGGTGTAAAAGTTTCATAAATGTCCGACTAATACGGATATTTAAATAATAAAAAGTAATAACTTTACACAAATTAAAAAAATGCATGACTAAAAAAGAAATCGGTAACGATCAATTAATTACTCAAATATTAAAAGGTATTGAAGAAGTAAAAGGTAATGACATTAATATTTTGGATCTTAGAGACATCGAAAATACAGTTTGTAACTACTTCGTAATCTGCAACGGAACTTCTAATACTCAAGTAAATGCAATTGTTAATTCCATCCAAAAAACTGTAAGCAAAGAACTTAAAGATAAACCTTGGCATGTTGAAGGTAGTGAAAATGCAGAATGGGTATTAATTGATTATGTAAATGTTGTAGTTCATGTTTTTCAAAAGCATATAAGAGAATTCTATGACATGGAAGGACTTTGGGGAGATGCAAAAACTACAGTTATCGAAACAAATTATTAAAAGAAAACCGTAAATGGCTAAAGACAATAAAAAAGTAGAACCTAATAAAAAACCAAAATTCAGTGCATATTGGATTTATGCAATTATAATTATTGGTTTTTTAGTGTTGAATTTCATGGGAGGAAGTGGATTAGGATCTGCTCCTACTACATCCCCATCAGAGTTTCAGGATTTTTTAAGTAATGGAGAAGTTGAAAAAGTAGTAATTATCAATCGCCGTAATGCAAAAGTTTTCCTTACTCCTGAAGCACGATCATTAGATAAGCACAAAATGAATAAGAGTAAGTCTATCTTACCTTCTAGTCCAAGCGACCCTGATTATCAGTTTGAGTTTGGAGATTTACAAAATTTCGAAAATAAAATTGCTTCTGTTAAAAAAGATAATGGAGTTGATACGCAAGTTATTTATGATACAGAAAGTAATGTTTGGAGTGAAATCTTTATTACATTATTACCATTTGCTCTTATTATTGGAGTTTGGATATTTATCATGAGAAGAATGAGCGGTGGTGCTGGTGGTGGTGCCGGAGGGCAAATTTTTAATATTGGTAAATCCAAAGCTAAACTCTTTGATCAAAATACTGAGGTAAAAGTATCTTTTGAAAATGTAGCTGGCCTTGAAGGAGCAAAAGAAGAAATACAAGAAATTGTTGATTTCCTTAAAAATCCAGAAAAATATACTTCGCTTGGAGGAAAAATACCTAAAGGTGCATTATTAGTAGGACCTCCAGGAACAGGAAAAACATTGTTAGCTAAAGCTGTTGCCGGTGAAGCTAAAGTACCTTTCTTCTCTTTGTCGGGATCCGACTTTGTTGAAATGTTTGTAGGTGTAGGTGCTTCTAGAGTTAGAGATTTGTTTAAACAAGCAAAAGAAAAATCTCCTGCTATAATCTTTATTGATGAAATCGATGCAATTGGTAGGGCTCGTGGTAAAAGTAATTTCTCTGGTTCTAACGACGAAAGAGAAAATACACTTAACCAACTCTTAACTGAGATGGATGGTTTTGGAACCAATACTAATGTAATTGTCATTGCTGCAACGAATAGAGCAGATGTTCTGGACAAAGCATTAATGCGTGCTGGTCGATTTGATCGCCAAATTTATGTAGATCTACCAGACGTAAGAGAGCGTAAAGAAATTTTTGAAGTTCATTTAAGACCTCTTAAAAAAGTAGAAAACGAATTAGATACAGAATTCTTAGCAAAACAAACTCCAGGATTTTCTGGTGCTGATATTGCGAATGTATGTAATGAAGCGGCCTTGATTGCTGCTAGAAAAGGGAATAAAGCTGTTGGTAAACAAGATTTCTTAGATGCAGTAGATAGAATCGTAGGTGGACTTGAAAAGAAAAACAAGATTATTACTCCTGCAGAAAAACGAGCTATTGCTTTTCATGAAGCTGGTCATGCAACTGTAAGTTGGATGCTAGAACATGCTGCACCTTTGGTAAAAGTTACTATCGTACCAAGAGGGCAATCCTTAGGAGCTGCCTGGTATCTTCCTGAAGAGAGGTTGATTGTTAGACCGAATCAAATGTTAGATGAGATGTGTGCTGCTTTAGGAGGGCGTGCTGCAGAAAAGGTAATATTTGATGAAATTTCTACAGGAGCACTAAGTGATCTTGAAAAAGTTACTAAACAAGCAAGAGCAATGGTAACCATATATGGTCTAAATGATAAGGTAGGGAATTTAACCTATTATGACTCTTCTGGGCAAAGTGAATATAATTTTGCAAAACCATATAGTGAGCAAACCAGTGAATTAATCGATAAAGAAATCTCGAATATAATCGAAACACAATATCAAAGAGCTATTGATTTATTAGAAAAACACAAGGATAAGCTTACAGAACTTGCTGAAGTATTATTAGAAAAAGAAGTTATTTTTAAAGATAATTTAGAAAAGATATTCGGCGAAAGACCTTTTGGAAAAAAAGAAGAGGAAATAATCATCGAACCTTCATAAAAAATTTATTTTTACTTGTAAATTGAAAAATCTTAACCTGACAGAAAATTAGGTTAAGATTTTTTTTATCTTTGAAGATAGTGTAAAATTGTAATTCCCCAAGCGTAACATAAAAAATGAGTCTATTTAGAAGATTATTTTCCTCAAAATCTAAATCAGACCAAAAGAGTAAGGAGCGTCACATCGACGATCGTAGTAAGTACATGCCAGAAATCGATCTACCAATCGATGAAAGTTTCATGATGAATTTCAAAAGAAACGGAGGCAAGTTTCTGTACTGCGATAACGATAATGAAGTTTTAGACTCTTTTGACAAGATTCTATTGGAAAATGATTGGTACGAAAAACAGGTCTGTTGTTTTGATATTGGCTTAGAACATAAGTTCTCTGACTTTAACTTGGAATACGTAAAAAACTCAACAGCTTCCTTCTTTTTTGCAACCTGCGAATATTTAATAGCCGACAGCGGATCTATATTAGTCTCCTCAAATCAACTTAGAGAAAAAAAACTTACCGAGTTACCAGATAATTTTGTGATTTTAGCAGCTACTAGTCAATTAGTTAAAAGTATTGGCGAAGGTTTAAAGGGAATTAAAGAAAAAAACAAAAACGCTATCCCTTCTAATATTACAACCATTAAAGATTTCGAGCCGCAAAAAGAAAAGGATTTCTTAAGCTATGGAAGTAGTTCAAAAAATCTATATTTGCTGCTGCTGGAAGATTTATAATATGAAAGAACTGCTCACAAGGTCTTTATCGGGGTTTTTATACGTTTCAATATTACTAGTATCAATATTTGTTTCTAAGTATACATTTATCGGAATATTTTTCCTTTTCGGAATGATTTCCATTTATGAATTTCAAAAATTAATCAATCTTAAAAACAAAAGACTTTACTTAATATTTATTTTTATTTTTATTCTATTAAACGTGTTTCAAGGTCAACTTTACCTAACCATTCCGGTCCTTGTACTTACATTAATTACAGAATTATTTTTGATAAAAGACTTAGTTACTATTCGAATTATCCCAATGTTCGAAAAACGAAAATACGGAACAAGTATTTTTTATCTAATTACCTCTATTACCTTTTTAACATTGGCTCCCATGTATTCTGGAGAGTACGAACCTTTAATTATAGCCGGTGCTTTTATAATCACATGGGCAAATGATACTTTTGCTTATCTTGTTGGAAAAAACTTTGGTAAACATAAATTACTAGAACGAATATCTCCCAAAAAAACTATAGAAGGTTTTATAGGTGGTTTTGTTTTTTCTCTTCTTACCGGATACCTAATCGCAATATTATCGAATACTTTATCATTAACAATTTGGTTGATTATAAGTATAATTATGAGTATTTTTGGTACCCTAGGAGATTTAATACAATCAAAGTTTAAAAGACAAGCAGGCGTTAAGGACAGTGGCACAATAATGCCTGGACACGGGGGCATCTATGACCGTTTGGATAGTGTTATATTTGCAAGCCCATTTTTATATGCATTTTTACAAATTTTGAAATATGTTTCATAAAGAAGGATACAAGATAATATCAGTAACATTAGTTCTATTTTTAGGAATCAACGTTGCATCATACGTTGCCATTCAAAATAATGAATGGCAGATAGCTGTGTTTGTATTAACTCTAGCTTTTCTTATTTTGATATTACAATTTTTTAGGAATCCTAAAAGAAAAACTAATATAAACGACAATACTGTGGTTGCCCCTGTAGATGGCAAAGTAGTCGTTATTGAGGAGGTTTTTGAAAAAGAACATTTTAACGATAAAAGGTTACAGGTATCGGTATTCATGTCTCCTATAAATGTTCATGTCACCAGACACCCTATTAATGGCGAAGTAATTTTTAGTAAGTATCATCCAGGAAAATACCTAGTTGCCTGGCACCCAAAAGCTTCTGAAGAGAACGAGAGAACAACAGTGGTTGTAAAAAATAACCTTATAGAAGTTTTGTATCGCCAAATCGCTGGTGCGCTTGCAAAAAGAATTGTAAACTACGCCACAGAAGGTGAGAAAGTAACGCAGGGATCTGATAGCGGATTCATAAAATTTGGTTCTAGAGTTGATGTGTTTTTACCATTGGGAACCGAATTAAATGTAACTTTAAATCAAAAAGTTAAAGGTGGTGAGAGTGTTATTGCTAATCTTTAGTCATGACCGAAGAAGAATTAAATACTGCTTTTGATAAAGCATATGAGCGGGCCTGTAATACAAAAATGCAGTTTCCCCCAGATGTTATGCTTCACTTTTATGCATACTACAAACAAGCTACACACGCAGATGGCTTTTACACACCGTCAGGAAATAGTGAACTTAGAAATGCATTTAAACTAAATGCCCTTTTTCAAGTAAAAAACCTTTCGCAACAAGAAGCAAAAATAAAATACATCGATCTTGTAAATAAGCATATTACAGATTAAAAAAAGCCTTGATAAAATCAAGGCTTTTTTTAATCATCAATCTATTTTGAAATTTTAATTTTGCAAACTTTCTAAACTTGATTTAAGAGTCATTATTTTAGCTTCTGCATCTGCTTCTTTCTTTCTCTCGTTGGCAATTACTTGCTCTGGAGCATTATTTACAAAACGTTCATTTTGCAATTTCTTTTGTACAGATTTCAGAAAGCCTTGAGTATAAGACAATTCTTCGGTAAGTTTTTTTATTTCATCCTCTACGTTAATCGCTCCTAAAATAGGAATAAAATATTCATTAGATTTTACTCTAAAAGAAAGCGCTCCATCAACTTTTTCTTGCACATAATCCAAAGAAGACATATTACCTAACTTAGAGATTACAGCATCAAAGCTGGTAGCTGATTTTTCATTATTAATAACTGATAATTCGATAGTCTCTTTAAAAGAAATATTTTTTTCTTTTCGAATGGTTCTAATACCAGAAACGACTTCGGCCGCAATTTCAAATTCCTTAATTAATTTTTCATTAATCGATTCCGGTTTTGGCCAAGCAGATACAATTAACGCTTCTTCTGGAGTTCGTTCTTTAATTTGTTGCCAAATTTCTTCGGATATAAAAGGTACAAAAGGGTGTAAAATTTTTAGGTTATCTTCCAGAATTGCAATCACTTCTTGAAACGTTTTAGCATCTATTGGACTGCCATAAGAAGGTTTAATCATTTCTAAAAGCCAGCTACAGAAATCATCCCAAATTAATTTGTAAGTAGTCATCAAGGCATCGCTGATACGATATTTGCTGTAATTATCCTCAAGATCTGCTAAAGCTTGTTGAAATTTTGACTTATACCATTGTATCGAAATAGCCGAAGCCTCAGGCTGATCTATATTTTTATCGACTTCCCACCCCAAAATAAGTCTAGAAGCATTAAAAATTTTATTTACGAATGCACTACCTTGTTTACATAGATCCTCATCAAACATTAAATCATTTCCTGCAGGAGAACTTAACAACATTCCTACTCTTATCCCATCAGCACCATAATGATCTATTAAATCAAGTGGGTCGGGAGAATTTCCTAACGATTTAGACATTTTACGGCGTTGTTTATCCCTAACAATACCAGTAAGGTAAACATTCGTAAAAGGTTTTTCTCTTTTATATTCATATCCAGCAATGATCATACGAGCCACCCAGAAAAACAAAATTTCAGGAGCTGTAACCAAATCATTTGTTGGATAATAATAGTTGATTTCTTCATTATCTGGCTCCAAAATGCCATTAAATACACTCATAGGCCATAACCAAGACGAAAACCAAGTATCTAAAGCATCAGGATCTTGAGTAAGATCACTATCACTTAAGGCGCTATTTCCTGTTTTTTCTTTAGCCAACTCCAAAGCCTCCGCTCTACTTTCTGCTACTACAAAGTCTTCTTTTCCCTTACCATAAAAATAAGCAGGGATCTGATGCCCCCACCATAATTGACGTGAGATATTCCAATCTCTCACATTTTCCATCCAATGGCGATAGGTATTGATAAATTTTTCAGGAACTAGATTCACATCTTTATTTAGTACAGCATCTAAAGCTGGTTTAGCCAAATCTTCCATTTTCAAGAACCATTGATCACTTAATTTTGGTTCTATTACTGCTTTAGTACGCTCACTAGTCCCCACTTTATTAAGGTGAGTCTCTATTTTTTCTAATGCGCCTATAGTTTCTAATTCTTTTACAATCTCTTTACGAACTACGAAACGATCTTTACCTTCATAATGTAATCCGAAAGAATTTAAAGAAGCATCATCATTAAAAATATCTATAACTTCTAGCTTATGAGTATCTCCTATTATTTTATCATTAGGATCATGCGCAGGTGTTACTTTTAGACATCCTGTACCAAATTCTACATCTACATATTCATCTTCGATAATAGGAATTATCCTATTTGCTATAGGCACAATTGCTTTTTTACCTTTAAGATGTGTAAACCTTTCATCATTTGGGTTAATACATATAGCTGTATCCCCCATGATAGTTTCTGGTCGAGTAGTAGCAATGGTTAACGTATCATCACTTCCTTCTATTTTATACTTTAAATAGTATAAATTACCTTGTTTTTCTTCGTAAATAACTTCTTCATCAGAAAGTGTAGTTTTTGCTTGAGGATCCCAATTAACCATACGATACCCTCTATAAATCAGGCCTTTTTTATGTAAATCCACAAAGACCTTAATAACCGAAGCAGACAGATTGTCATCCATTGTAAAGGCCGTACGTTCCCAATCACAAGATGCTCCTAGCTTTTTAAGCTGTTCTAATATAATACCACCATGTTTATGAGTCCACTCCCATGCATGTTCTAAAAATTCTTCTCTGGTTAAATCATTTTTATCTATGCCATTTTCTTTCAGTTTCGCCACTACTTTTGCTTCAGTTGCAATAGAGGCATGATCAGTCCCTGGCACCCAGCAGGCGTTATACCCCTTAAGACGAGCTCTACGAATAAGCACGTCTTGAATAGTGTTATTAAGCATATGTCCCATATGCAAAACGCCAGTGACATTTGGTGGCGGAATAACAATTGTGTACGCTTCTCGTTCATCTACTTCAGAATGGAAGTAATTATTCGTCATCCAGTAGTTATACCACTTCTCTTCTACTGATTTTGCATCGTATTTTGCAGCTAATGCCATACTTTGGTCCGATTTTTGGATTTTAAAGTGCAAAAGTAATTATTATATACGACAACTTGAAAGTCTTTTGCAATTTTGAAGTTGGATAAAAAGTAACTACTTTTACACATAACAAAAACCTACATTATGAAAAAAGTAATGATGATTTTATTTATTAGTCTTTTAACAGTAAGCTTGAACGCTCAAGATACTGGTAAGGCGGAAATAAAATTTAAAACTGAAGTTGTTGATTATGGTGAGATAGCCAAAGGCAGTGATGGTGTTCGACAATTCGAATTTACAAATACCGGAGATGCTCCTTTGATTATTTCTAGAGTGTACTCTAGTTGTGGTTGTACTATACCTAAAAAACCCGAAGGACCTGTTGCACCAGGAGAAAGTGGTATAATAGAGGTAAAATACGACACAAAAAGAGTAGGACCGATAAGAAAAACCATAACTGTTTATTCTAATGCAGAAGAATCAACAAAAGCAATAAAAATTAAAGGAACTGTATTAGACAAAAGTGTTTTAGAAAAGAATGACTAAACATTATATAATGTTATTTATAAAAGGATAGTTCATATGAACTATCCTTTTTTTTATTAGATTACTTTTTTAAGATAAAATTCGAATCGCATATCAACTCCGGCTCTTTTTATTTTTAACCTTATTTTTTTTCCTTCTTCAAAATAAAACAGGTCGTTAAGAGTTGACAATTTATATGTGTATGCTTTTCTACCATTAATTTCAAGAATAATATCTCCTTCTTGCAAACCAACTTCATCGGCGGGAGATCCTGATCTTACATCAGAAATTTCATATTTGGGCTGTAGAATAAAGTCATTGGTAAATTGAACCGTTTTTTTGTTTACGATCTCATTTAAACCTATATAAAACCTATCCTTTTCATTATAATCCTTAGAAAAAACAAAACCTACATGTTGAATAGTTAAGCCACTCATATTATAATAAAAAGGTTTTTCAAAAAAACTATTGCGTTTAAAAGAGATTTTTTTGTTTGGGTAATCCATAATGATATTAAATCTCCTTAACACACCACCTCCAAGAGATCCTTGTCTATCATTTATCGAAATACCTTTTATATAAATAGAATCAGGAAAAGATGTAGTCACATCCTTTAACATAAAATTACCTATATGCAATTCTTTTATTTTGGTTCTTGCCCCATAGATATCTCCATTAAATCCTTTTCCTAAAAAATCTCTAAACGAATTATCAGATACCTTAATTCCTTTTTTTTGATTTTCGAACAACCACAGAGATGACCCTGATCCAGAATCTAAAAGAAGATTAATATCTATTAATCCTTTTTCCGATTTATATTTTGCTGAGAAAAAAGGTCTTTTATTCTGGTTTTTAAAATCCAATACTGTTTCATAACATTTTTTGCATTTCCTATATTTATAGGAATCAGGTTTGTTTATCTTAATGACCTTTTTGATATAATTGATATCCAAAACAAAATCTTTAAAAAAATCATACCCTATAATACCGTGAACTGGAAAACCCATTCGAGGAGAAAAATTTATAGATTCATCTAACACCAAATAAATAGTGTGTGCTGTACTAGTCGTTTTACCAATTTTCAATTCATTTTTCAAAGATTTTATAGCCTCTACGGGCTCATCATCTCCTAAACCTCTCAAATAAATTTTGGATGCATTTTTAAGTTCTAATGATTTTTTATTATCTACACTAAAGATAATCGTAGATCCCACGCCAGTATCTAAAATAAAAGAAAGCTCTACACCATTAACAAAAACAGGAATAATAATTAAATTATTTGATAACTCAAATCTTATCTTATCCTTAGTTGTTCCGGCCGGTAAATTGAAGTTTCCTTGCCCTAAAACGGTGTAGCTCGCAAGCAGAAAGAGTACTAACGCTTTACTTTTAAGAAAATGACAAAAATTCAATAGTAAAATCTTCATTCCCCTAAATATAAAAAAATAGTTGAAAAATAGTTCCCAATATCTATCTAATTCTTAAATAATTTAAGAAATTTACCGCTATTTTATTTTTTAAATCAACTCAAATGCCAATAATATCCCGTAAAGGTAAGGCTATGCCAGAATCTCCAATTCGAAAATTGGTTCCTTTTGCTGAAAAAGCAGCAAAAGCAGGTAAGCATATATACCACCTCAACATAGGTCAACCAGATATTAAAACACCTATTGAGGCCATGGAGGCTGTGAAGAATCACACTTTAGATGTATTAGCCTATAGTCACTCGGCTGGATTTGAGAGTTTTAGAGAAAAATTAGCAGGTTATTATGCCAAACATGATATCACCATATCCTCTGATGATATATTAATCACTACTGGCGGCAGTGAAGCTTTAATCTTTACTATGGGCAGTATTACGGATCCGGGTGATGAAATTATAGTCCCCGAACCCTTTTATGCTAATTATTATAGTTTTTCGACACAATCCACAGTAAAAGTGGTTCCTGTTATTTCGACACTTGAAAACGGATTTGCTTTACCAGCTATTGAACAGTTTGAAAAACTTATTACCGATAAAACGAAAGCTATTTTAATATGTAATCCTGGAAACCCTACAGGGTATCTCTATAGCAAAGAAGAGATTAAGCAATTAGCAAAATTAGCTATCAAATATGATTTATTCTTAATTTCTGATGAAGTATATAGAGAATTTGTATATGATGACAAAGAACATTATTCTATACTTCAAGAAAAAGATTTAAACGATCATGCAATTGTTGTAGATTCGGTATCAAAACGATACAGCATGTGTGGTGCGCGAATTGGATGCATGGTAAGCAAGAATAAAAGTGTTATGGAAACAGCTATGAAATTTGCTCAGGCGAGATTAAGCCCTCCGACTTTTGCACAAATCGCCAGCGAAGCTGCTTTAGAAGCACCAGACTCATATTATAAAGATACTGTAGCTAAATATAAATCTAGAAGAGACACCTTAGTCTCTGGACTTAGAAAAATCCCGGGAGTAAAAGTCGCTATGCCTAAGGGTGCTTTTTATTGCATTGCAGAATTACCTGTAAAGGATGCAGATCATTTTGCTGAATGGTTATTAGATAAGTTTGATGTAAATAATCAAACCGTAATGGTTGCTCCGGCTTCAGGTTTTTATTCAAGCCCAAATAAAGGAGGAAATCAGGTTAGAATAGCTTACGTATTAAACAGAAGAGATCTAACAAAAGCAATAGAAATATTAAGACTCGCTTTAGAAAAATATAATGCCTAATGAAGATCGAGCAAAACAAATCATTAAAAGAATACAACACATTTGGTATCAATGTTATTGCGTCAGAATTTGCGGAAATTACTTCTGAATCTGAACTAATAAACATTCTTTCAAAAAAAAATCAAAAAGAGTTGTTTGTATTGAGTGGTGGTAGCAATATGCTCTTAACTCAGGATATAAATGTACTGGTATTACACCTACTCATAAAAGGAATTACCTGCACAGAAGACTCTGACGACACAGTTTTAGTATCTGCAAATGGAGGTGAAAACTGGCATGATTTTGTTCAATATTGTATTGATCATGATTATGGAGGTTTAGAAAATTTATCATTAATCCCTGGTTATGTCGGGAGCGCCCCTATCCAAAACATAGGTGCATATGGTGTAGAACTTAAGGATACTTTGTTAAGCTGCGAAGCCTACGAAATAAGCACTGGTAAGAAACATATTTTCGCTAATGAAGATTGTAAATTTGGATACCGCAATTCTATTTTTAAAAATGAAGAAAAAGGTAAATACATCATCTCTAAGGTAACATTTAGATTGAGTAAAAAAAATCATACCCTTAACACTACTTATGGTGCTATTGAAAACGCGCTCGCGGATCACAAAATAACGAATCCCACAATTAGAGATGTTTCGGAAGCTGTAATTCGAATACGAAAAAGTAAACTTCCCGACCCATCAGAAATTGGCAATAGCGGTAGTTTTTTTAAAAACCCTGTTATTTCTACAAATCACTTTACCCAACTACAAAATTCGTATCCACAAATCCCGTCTTACACAATAGATAAAAACAACATTAAAGTACCTGCGGGTTGGTTAATTGAACAATGTGGTTTCAAAGGAAAAAGATGGGGCGATGCTGGTGTTCATGAAAAACAAGCTTTGGTATTAGTAAATTATGATAATGCTTCAGGCAAAGAAATATTAGATCTCGCAAAAAAAATTCAGAAAGAAATCGAGGGAAAATTTGATATAAAACTCGAAACGGAAGTTAATATTATCTAGATATTGAATACAAACAACTAAAGACGGTCAACATAGCTATTTTCTTATTTTGGCAATGATTTGAGACTTAATTTTATGTTTATCATAGTCATAGACAGACATTCTTTGTATCTTTGCAGCCTATTTTAGATACAATATTATTTAGTTATGAAACTTTTATTACTTACAGTTGGCCTCTTATTAATCGCATTTGCAGGAATTGCCATTAAATTATGGGCCAAAAAAGACGGAAAGTTTGCCGGCACTTGTGCAAGCCAAAGTCCTTTTCTAAATCAAGAAGGAGAATCTTGTTCTCTTTGTGGTAAAACACCAGATGAGTTTTCGGGATGTAATGAGAGCGAACATTCTAAATAATCATCTCAACTTTCCTATTCAAAAATAAGTCGTTGAAAAAAGAACATCGTATTTCGTTAGAAGAGCATATCGGTAATGCAAAAGAAGGAAAGCAAACTTCTTTTAATTATCTTTTGGACACTTTTTGGAATGACGTTTATAATTTTCAATTAAAAAGAACTGAAAACGAATATGAAGCCGAGGATATTACTATTCAAAGTTTTTCTAGAGCATTTGACAAGATCAATACGTTTAACGAAGAATATAATTTTAAGACTTGGTTGATCCAAATTTCTAAAAATATTCATATTGATTTATTACGAAAAAAAAATGCCTCTATACAGTCCAAAACAACTACTCAAGTTGATGATTCTGTATATAAAATCGCTGATGATAACCCTACTCCAGAAGACAAACTAATCACCGAACAAAATCTCGCACAGCTACTTCGGTATATAAAGCAATTAAAACCTCATTATCAGCAAGTAATTAATTTACGTTATTTCCAGGAATTAAGTTATAAAGAAATTGCAGAAAATCTTAACGAACCTATCAACAATATTAAGGTAAAACTGTTACGGGCTAAAAAGCTATTAGCCGAAATCATCAACACTCCGAAGACTTAATTTTTCGCACAAACGGTGCATATGCAATTACCGTAGGTTAAAGGAAGTAAATCTTTTAATAACATTAAATAACGGATCAATCCATTTGTCATTGATTTTCTTATCATACTTAACAAATTTTTGCACCAATCCTTTAGGCGCAGATATTTCCTTTTCTATTGCAGTTATATTAATGTACCGGTGATTGTTAATCAACCACTTTTCTACTCGCTTTCTATTATTGTGTTTTTTTTTAGGACTTACCAATTCCTCCTGCATGATTTTACCCCTTTTTTAGAGTGATAACTATCAAATAGAGAAAAAATTTTATGTTAACTTAATTTTAACCTAATGTTAAGTTTTTTTTACATAAAAAAGATTGGTGTTTATAAACATAAACACCAATCCTTAATCTATTAAAATTATTGATGAATTATCGTTTAAAACCCTTTTCTACAGAAAGAATCACATTAAATGTTTCGTTTTCTGGGTTAATTAAAATAGGATATTTTCCTGCATTTACTATATTTCCTTGAAGTCCCAGATTTTCACTGGTTTCTTTATCTAAAACCAAATCTGTTTCTAAATAAAATACTCCAGATTCCCTATTTTCTATAGACATTAATTCATTTTTCTCATAGAATTGAAGCCCCATAACCTGTTCATTTAAAGCAAAAGGAACTGATGTAATCCTCGGATCAATATCCAACTCTAGTTTATCTCTAAATGAGCCAAAATCTCTAGGGTCAAATTTTTCATAAATGATCCATGGATCAAAGATATCTATCCAGCAAGGAATCAACCAGCAAGGATCAATGACTAATTTAGGGATACAAAATTTTCGAATACTACAAATTCCAGGTAAATTATCATTACATCTCAAACCTGAAGAGGTAAGTTGCCATCTTCCGTATTCGATAAAATAAATACACCATTCACCTCCCCATTTACCATCAACGGTTTCATTGATGTCTTTTTCTTGGTCAATTTGATCAATCGCATTGGTTTGTTCTTGATACACAGTTTCTTTTTCACATGCTGCAAACACAAAGAACATCATGATCATCATAATTAATGATACTTTTTTCATAATTACTAGTTTTAAAAGTTATCCTACTCTATTAAGGTTTTTCAGAAAACACCTTCCTAAATATTTAGAGCATCAAATGTAAAATGCTGAATATCAACATTCAAGGAGTTAAAAACTAAATCAATAAAGGAAATAAACTAATTTTAAAAGGGATGAATACCTATAAGTGAGCGGGTTAAATCGGTAACATTTACCCTAAAAGCTTATTTATATCACAACTTTTAAATTAACTAGATTGTAATCGAACCTTTCTTTGTATTTTTGCTAAAAATATTGCTTGTATGAATACTGATGTAAAAACCGTAGCTCCGCCAAAGGGAAAACCGAAATGGCTACGTGTTAAACTTCCAACAGGTAAAAAATATACAGAACTTAGAGGGTTAGTAGATAAATACAATTTACATACCATCTGTACTTCTGGTAGTTGTCCTAATATGGGAGAATGCTGGAGTGAAGGAACAGCCACTTTTATGATCCTAGGTAATATCTGTACGCGTTCTTGTGGTTTTTGTGGAGTAAAAACAGGAAGGCCAGAAACTGTAGATTGGGAAGAACCTGAAAAAGTGGCTAGGTCTATCAAAATAATGAATATTAAACATGCGGTAGTCACATCTGTCGACAGAGATGATTTAGCCGATGGAGGTTCGATTATTTGGGCAGAAACTATACAGGCCATTCGTAGAATGAATCCTGAAACCACATTAGAAACTTTAATTCCCGACTTTCAAGGAAAAACTAAAAATATTGATCGAATTGTAGCGGTTAAACCAGAGGTCGTTTCTCATAATATGGAAACCGTAAAACGATTAACTCGTGAAGTTCGTATTCAAGCTAAATATGAACAAAGTCTGCAAGTCCTTAATTACTTAAAAGAGAGCGGAATTAATCGCACCAAAAGTGGAATTATGTTAGGTTTGGGGGAAAAAGAAGAAGAAGTAATACAAACCTTAAAAGATCTTAGAGGTGTTAATTTAGATATTGTTACCATTGGTCAATATTTACAGCCTAGCAAAAAACATCTTCCGGTAAAAGAGTTTATTACTCCGGATCAATTTAAGAAATATGAAGAAATTGGTTTAGAAATGGGATTCAGACATGTGGAGAGTGGAGCCTTGGTAAGATCTTCTTATAAAGCCCAAAAACATTTAACATAATCTACTAATACCCCAGCTAAAGGCAAAATGAATACACCCATAAGAATCGCCATTAATGGATTTGGAAGAATAGGACGTAATCTTTTTAGATTACTTATCGATCATCAAACAATACAAGTAGTAGCAATAAATGATCTTGCCGATTCTAGGACATTAAGCCATCTATTAAAGTATGATAGTATTCATGGTGTTTTACCTCTAGAGGTTGACTATACCGAAAACACTATCCTTGTTAATGAAACTCCTATACCTTTAACCAATAGGAAAAATCCTGATGACTGGAATTGGAAGGAATATGATGTGGATATTGTAGTAGAAGCAACAGGTCGTTTTAAATCCCAATCCATATTAGAAAAGCATATAACCGCTGGTGCAAAAAGAGTCATTCTATCCGTACCTCCAGAAGAAGATTATATCAAAACAGTTGTTTTAGGGGTAAATGAAAATATATTAGATGGTTCCGAAACTATAATATCTAATGCTTCGTGTACCACTAATAATGCAGCTCCAATGATTAAAGTGGTAAACGATCTTTGCGGTATAGAACAAGCTTATATAACTACTATACACAGCTACACCACAGATCAAAGTTTGCATGATCAACCTCATAGAGATTTAAGAAGAGCAAGAGCCGCTAGTCAATCTATAGTACCCACAACGACGGGAGCTGCAAAAGCGTTAACCAAAATTTTTCCAGAATTAAGCAATGTTATTGGTGGGTGTGGTATTCGAGTTCCTGTACCAGATGGTTCATTAACAGATATAACTTTTAATGTTAAAAGCCCAACCTCTATAGAAGAAATTAACCTCGCTTTTAAAAATGCATCTAACACCCATTTAAAAGGAATTTTAGCATATACTGAAGACCCTATTGTGTCTGTGGATATACTAGGAAACCCGTACTCTTGCGTATTTGATTCGCTAATGACTTCGGTCATCGGAAAAATGGTCAAAATCATAGGATGGTACGACAACGAAATAGGATATAGTAATAGAATAATTGATTTAATTATTAACATTTGTAAGAAATAACTATATTAGTTGAGATATTTCAGAGGAAAAATGCCAACCCAAATCAGATTTTTTACAGTAAAATTTTTACTTATTTGTTGTTTTTATGCTTCATCACAAACGATCGAAAGTATTCCTAAACAACAGGTACAGGATTCTATTGAAATTTATTTAAGTAGAGCTTCTACTGCAATAAATCAAACAAAACTAGAACTCGCACTTTCTAATATTGTAAGAGCCAAAGAAATAGCTCTTCAAAATCAAAATCGCACCTATATTGCAAGAACAAATATGGTGCTCGCCAAACTTTATCGAGAATTAGGAGATCTAAAAAAAGCTGAAGAAGAAATTCTAGATGCAATCCAGGTACACAAAGAAAAAAATGATGAGAATATGCTTGCTCATTCATTAATGACCTATGGATCTATTGCTACAAGATTAAAAAAATACGATACAGCCCGAGAAGTTTTATTATCTGCCTTGGATCTCACCAAAAAAAATGACCTCAAACCTTTTGCAGGGCCCATAAATGTTAATATCGGGGTGTTGGAGTTATCTTTGGGTAACCCAAAGATTGCAATAAAACATTTTAATAGCGGACTCCCTACCATTGAGTCATATAAAATGCATTATTTTAAAGCAAAGCTATACACCTGCAAAGCAAGAGCGCAATTAGAAGTAGGAAAACCGGATGAAGCTATACTTACAAATGAATTGGCTTTACAGATTGGAAAAGAAAAAAATTATACAGAGATACAATCAGAATGCTATAAACTTTATAGTAAAATACATGAAACGAAAGAGGACTTTCCAACATCCTTAGCATACCTTAAGATCCATCAAAAAATAAAGGATTCATTATTCAATACGAACAAAGAAATTATCGCCCAAGAAGCTGGAGCAAAATTAAATTTAAGTGAGAATAATGTATTGATTGAAGAATTAACCGAAGAGAATATCCAGCAACAAAAATCACTTAAATTAGGTCGTCTTACAACAATATTAAGTATCGCCCTGATAACTATATTATCGTTACTAACTCTTTCTTTATATAAAAACAATAATCTTAGAGCCAGAGCTAACGAGTTGCTACAAAACAAAAATACCGAACTGATTCTAGCCAAAGAAAATGCAGAGAGAGCGAGTGCCGCAAAAGTACAATTCTTGTCAACCATTACACACGAATTAAGGACTCCTTTATATGCTGTAACTGGGTTAACACATCTTTTACTAGAAGAAAGTCCTACTCCTAACCAAAAAGAACATCTAAACTCTCTTAAATTCTCTGGAGAATACCTTTTGTCTTTAATAAATAATATTTTAGACCTTAATAAACTCGAAGCTAACAAGGTAGAATTAGAGAACACTTCTTTCAACCTTAAGAAACGAATTAACGATGTATTAATAGCTTTAGGCAAATCAGCAAAAGATCGTAATAACAAACTTCATTACGAGTTTGACAATGCCATACCTGCAAAACTAAAGGGAGATCCATTAAAAGTTTCTCAAGTACTGATTAATCTAATAGGGAACTCTATAAAATTCACCCAAAATGGAGACATTTCTATTAAGGTCAAACTGATTAATAAAATTGACAATAAAGTTTTCCTTAACTTCAAGATCGAAGACAATGGAGTTGGAATTTCAGAAAAGAAACAACAAAGCATATTCGAAAACTTTACTCAAGGCTCTGTACAGATCAACAGAAAATTTGGAGGTACTGGCCTAGGTTTATCTATTGTAAAAAACCTACTATCATTAATGGATAGTGAAATTAGGTTAGAAAGTGAATTAGGCAAAGGCTCGAAGTTTTTATTTGATCTTAAGTTTGAAATTTTTGAAGATAAAAGTGCTGATTATTCTGAAGAAGCAAAAAAAATAGATTATAATATATTAGTAGACAAACATATCCTAATTGTTGAAGACAATAAAATCAATCAACTCATCACTAGAAAAATACTTGAGAAAAGTAAAATTATATGTGACGTTGCCGATAATGGTGATATAGCGGTACATAAAGTACAAGAGAATACTTATGATCTTATACTTATGGATATACATATGCCTGGTATAAGTGGTATAGAAGCGACAAGGCAAATTAGAGAATTCAACACCGAAATACCAGTTATTGCTCTTACCGCGGTTACACTGGATGATAATCTAGATGAATTTTATGATAACGGATTTAATGATATCATCCCTAAACCATATAAAACTGAAGAGTTTTTTACCAAACTTCATAAAGCATTAGTCAAAAAACAAACCACAACTTAATAGGTTGGCACAACTATTGATACTTACTAATCAAGCTTAATAATGTTAAGCATATTTGAATTAGCCAGAATACATAAAAAAATGAGGTGTACTACGCCTCATTTTTTATATACTCTAGTATTTTGTTATCAAAATCACCTCCTCCTTCTATAAAATTCATTGCTATAGGTTGATACCATAACGCAGCATCTTTTGAAAAATTAGGCGCTAGTCTAACATAATCTTTTTCTGTAGTTATAATATATTTCAACTTTTTTAAAGCCTCCAATTCTTGCGAAGAAAAGTTATGATGATCAGGAAAACTAACATGATTAAATTCTAAGCCCAAAGATTGATAATATTCTATTAAAGGCTTAGGGTTCGCAATACCAGTTACCAAAGTAAAAGGTTTATTTTTAAATTGATCTATAGATGTAGTACCCAAAGTGCCGATCACCTCTTTTTCATAACCAATAGAGGCAAAAAATAAAAGCTGATTAGGTTTTATATTAAGTTTTTTCTTGATTTTTATTTTTTCTTCACTAGAAATGTCCTCAGGACATTTGGTTACAATAATAACATCAGCTCTATTCGCTCCTTTTCTGGGCTCTCTAAGATTTCCTGTGGGCAATACAATGTCGCTACTATAAAGATCATAATATGCCGTGAGTAAAATATAAAATCCCGCCTTTACTTTACGATGTTGATATGCGTCATCCAAAATAATCAACTCAGGAGTAGGCGTACATAATCTCAATTCATCAATCCCATTACGCCTGTCTGCATCTACCCCAACTGTAATATCATCAAATTTAGTTTTAAATTGAAGAGGTTCATCCCCCACCTCTTTGGCTGTCGAAGAAGAACTTACCAGTTGAAACCCTTTTGTCTCTCTCTTATATCCTCTACTAAGCGTTGCGAGCTTAATTTTATCTTTACATAAACGAATTAGATATTCTACCATAGGAGATTTCCCAGTACCTCCTACACTTAAATTCCCAACCGCAATTATATAAAAATCATACCTTTTAGATTTTTTAATCCCCAGATCGTACATTCTATTGCGCAACCAAGTTACAATGTAATATATAGGAACAATGGGCAATAATATCTTTCGAAATAAATTCATGTTCACAAAAGTATAAAACGAAACTTTGATTATTGCTAAAAGTTTTTTTACATTCATTTTTTTAATAGAAAACGCAACACTATGCTCATAGAAGAAGTTATACAACATTTAGAGGTTTTGGCGCCAACGGCTTATGCAGAAGATTTTGATAATGTTGGTTTATTAGTAGGAAATTCTAACACAACCGTTACAGGAATTTTGGTAACTCTGGACACTCTTGAAATCATAGTGGATGAAGCGATAGAAAACAACTGTAATTTAATTATAAGTTTTCATCCAATTGTGTTTAAAGGAATAAAAAAATTCAATGGAACCAATTATGTCGAACGTGTAGTTATGAAGGCTATAAAACATGACATCGCCATCTATGCCATTCACACTGCACTTGACAATGCTTTACAAGGAGTAAATGACATGATATGCGAGCAACTGGGGCTTATAAATCGTAGAATATTGATCCCACAAAGTGGAAACATAAAAAAATTAATCACATTTGCTCCTACTAAAGAAGCAGAACAATTAAAAACTAAGCTTTTCAAGGCTGGTGCTGGTGCTATTGGAAATTATACTAATTGTAGTTTTTCCTCAGAAGGAATAGGAACTTTCCGTGCCTCAGATAAAGCAAATCCAACTTTGGGAGAAATTGGAAAGACTCATTATGAAAACGAAACTCAAATTCAGGTTACCTATCCCAAACATCTTGAAAGAATAATTATAAAAGCACTTTTCGAAAATCATTCTTACGAAGAAGTAGCCTATGAAATTACATCTCTAGAGAACAACAACCAACATATAGGAATGGGAATGATCGGGGAACTAGTTGAACCCATGGAAGAAGTTAGTTTTCTAAAACATATAAAAGAAACTTTTAAAACAGGATGTGTCCGACACTCCGAATTATTGGATAAGCCGATCAAAAAAGTAGCTGTATTAGGCGGAAGTGGTAGCTTTGCAATTAAAAATGCGCAACGAGCAGGAGCAGACATTTTTATTACGGCTGATCTAAAATATCATCAATTCTATGAGGCCGAAAAACGTTTAATTCTTGCTGATATCGGTCATTATGAAAGCGAACAATACACAAAAAACCTAATTGTTAGCTATCTTAGAAAAAAAATCAGTAATTTTGCAATCATTTTATCGGATAAAAACACCAATCCTATTCAATATCTTTAAAATATGGCAAAGAAAGAAGTTACTGTTGAGCAAAAATTAAGAGCGTTATACGACTTGCAATTAATTGACTCTAGAGTTGATGAGATCAGAAACGTACGCGGAGAGCTACCTTTAGAAGTTGAAGATCTAGAAGATGAAGTAGCCGGATTAAATAAAAGATTAGAGAAGTTAAATAACGATCTTGAGTCTATTGATGATAGTATTAAGGCTAAAAAGAACTTAATAGAAGAAGCTAAAACTCTAATCAAAAAATACGGAGAACAACAAAAAAATGTTCGTAACAATAGAGAATACAATTCTTTGAGCAAGGAGATTGAATTTCAGGAATTAGAAATTCAATTAGCTGAAAAGCACATCAAAGAACATAAGGCTCAAATCGGACAGAAAAATGAAATCATAGGTCAAACTAAAGATAAATTATCAGAGCGTAACCAACACCTCTCACACAAAAAAGGTGAGCTCGATGCAATTTTAGCAGAGACTGAAAAAGAAGAACAAGCGTTAATAGCAAAATCTGAAGATTATCAAAAAGATATCGAAGATCGTCTTATAAACGCCTACAAGAGAATAAGAAATAACGTAAAAAATGGTTTAGCCGTTGTTCCTATCGAAAGAGGAGCATCTGGAGGTTCTTTTTTCACTATTCCTCCACAGGTTCAAATGGAAATTGCTTCTCGCAAAAAGATTATTACTGATGAGCATAGTGGTCGAATTCTTGTCGATCAAGAATTAGCAAGAGAAGAAAAAGAAAAAATGAACACCCTTTTTTCTAAATTATAAGAAAGATTAATATCATAATATCACAAACCTCAGGTTAATTCTTGAGGTTTTTTTTATACCACACATTCCTTGTACTCAAGAAGAAATACACAAACTTCAATACTATTTCCTTCTTAACTATTCAGAAACCATACAAGAGTGCACATAATTTGTAATTATATTCAAAAACTTTACTTAATTTATATATTAAATTAATTCTTGTAGATTACCCCAATAAAGAACCTTATGATGCAACAACTTTTAATAATAGGCACCGTATGGCCAGAACCCAATTCTTCTGCTGCCGGAAGCAGAATGTTGCAACTCATTGAACTTATGCTACAACAAGAATGGAAAATAACATTTGCTTGTGCAGCCAAAGAGAGCGAATACATGGTTAATCTAGAAGAAATAGGTGTTTCAAAGACATCCATAGAGGTTAATAATTCTAATTTTGATGTATTCATAAAAAAATTAAAACCAAATATTGTAATTTTCGATAGGTTTATGACAGAAGAACAGTTTGGATGGAGAATCGCAAAAGAATGCCCAAATACGTTAAGAATCCTAAACACTGAAGACTTACATTGCTTAAGAAAAACCAGACAAGAATGTTTTAAGAATAAAACTGAGTTTACAATAAATCATCTTATAAAAAATGATGTTACAAAGCGAGAAATAGCAAGCATTTATCGTTGCGATCTCTCTTTAATGATTTCTGATTTCGAAATAAACTTGCTTAAAGAAGTTTTTAATATCCATGATCAATACTTACACTACTTACCTTTTTTATTAACTCCGATCACCCAAGAAATCCAAACAAAATGGCACACGTACGAACAAAGAAGTAATTTTGTTACGATAGGAAACTTTCTTCACCAACCTAACTGGAATAGTATCTTATATCTAAAAGAAACTATTTGGCCTTTAATCCGAAAAGAACTTCCAAAAGCTACATTACAAATTTATGGAGCTTACCCTTCACCAAAGGTAACCCAACTTCATAATCCCCAAGAAGGCTTTCTTATCAAGGGTAGAGCAAAAAGTTCTGAAGAAATCATGATGAAAGCAAAAGTATGTCTAGCACCATTGCGTTTTGGAGCCGGTATCAAAGGAAAACTCGTAGAAGCTATGTGTTGCGGCACTCCTAGTGTTACTACCAAAATTGGCGCCGAAGGTATGCTTAATGAAGAATCTGATTGGAATGGCTTTATCACAGATGATCCTATAAAATTCGCCAAATCAGCGATCACACTGTATCAAAACAAGAATTTATGGCAACAATCACAGCAAAATGGAATAGAAATCATCAATACCAGATTTCAAAAAAGCGCACATACCACCGCTATAATTGATAAGATAACACAGCTTCAAAACGACCTACAACATCATCGATCCAATAATTTCATTGGAAGCATGCTTCAACACCACACACTTAGGAGCACAGAGTTCATGGCAAGATGGATAGAAGAAAAGAACAAGAGGTAGCTAACTTTAATACAATAACAAACAAAAAATGGTTAGAACATTTCTTGTTATGATTCGCAATAGAGTCTAGGGAACAAAAAAAGCTCTTCCACATTGTGGAAAAGCTTAAGTAATATTATAAAACGTTACACTACTAACTTATAGAGCAGCAACGTGTTTTGCCAACTGAGATTTTAAATTAGCTGCTTTATTCTTATGAATAACATTATTCTTAGCTAATTTATCAAGCATAGAAACAACAGTAGGAAACAAAGTCTCTGCTTCTTTCTTATCAGCTTCACGTAATTTTTTTATAGCATTACGTGTTGTTTTATGCTGGTATCTGTTTCTAAGACGTCTTGTCTCGTTACTTCTAATTCTTTTTAATGCAGATTTATGATTTGCCATCTCTCTTCTATTAAATTTCTTACTACTAAAATTTGTAGCCCGTAGGGGAATCGAACCCCTCTTACCAGGATGAAAACCTGGCGTCCTAGCCGATAGACGAACGGGCCATTTCCCTTTTTCAAGGATTGCAAATTTATAGTTTTCACTCCAAACTTGCAATTAATTTTATAATTCGTAGCCCGTAGGGGAATCGAACCCCTCTTACCAGGATGAAAACCTGGCGTCCTAGCCGATAGACGAACGGGCCATAGTTGTTTGTCTAATTGCGGATGCAAAAATACAACTATTTTTTAATGGCGCAAGTGTTATTTTATTTTTTTCTAAAACTTAATACGCCTTTGCAAATAACACCCTGATTTTGGAAGGTTTACCGGTATAAAAACACTTGCCTTCTTCTTCTTTGGCATCAAAAGGGATACATCTAATTGTTGCTTTGGTAAGCTCCTTTATTTTTTGCTCGGTCTCTGCGGTTCCATCCCAATGTGCAGAGATAAACCCACCTTTTTCCTCTAAAACTTGTTTAAATTCATCAAAAGTATCTACCTCGGTAATATGACTATCCCTGTATTGAGTTGCTTTTTGATGCAGTTCTTCCTGGATTTGCTTCAGCAAGGATTCTATTGTAGCAACAACCTCATCCTTTGCTACAAATTGTTTAGTTAACGTATCTCTACGCGCTAACTCTACAGTACCTTTTTCAAGATCTTTTGGACCAATTGCCATTCGTAAAGGTACTCCTTGCAATTCATACTGAGCAAATTTAGCTCCTGGTCTATGCGTATCGCGATTATCAAATTTTACCGAAATGCCTTTTGATCTTAAATCATTCACTAACTCATTAGCCACTTCAGAAATCTTTTCTAATTGTTCTTCTCCTTTATAAATTGGCACTATAACCACTTGTATAGGTGCTAAATTAGGAGGTAAAACCAATCCGTTATCATCACTATGTGTCATAATTAAGGCTCCCATCAATCTAGTAGAAACACCCCAAGAGGTCGCCCATACATAATCTTGTTTTCCTTCTTTTGAAGTAAACTTAACATCAAATGCCTTTGCAAAGTTTTGACCTAAAAAATGTGATGTTCCTGCCTGTAAAGCCTTACCATCTTGCATTAAGGCTTCGATACAATATGTATCTTCCGCTCCTGCAAAACGTTCACTTTCAGTTTTTCGACCTTTTATCACTGGGATTGCCATAAAACTCTCTACAAAATCTGCATACACATTGTTCATTTGTTCGGTTTCGGCTATCGCTTCTCCTCTAGTTTCATGAGCTGTATGTCCTTCTTGCCACAAAAACTCTGCAGTTCGAAGAAAAAGACGAGTTCTCATCTCCCATCGTACAACATTAGCCCATTGATTTACTAAAATTGGTAAATCTCGATAAGACTGAATCCATCCTTTGTAAGTATTCCAAATGATTGCTTCAGAAGTAGGACGCACAATAAGTTCTTCTTCTAATTTGGCATTAGGATCAACAATTAATTTAGATGCATCATCAGGATCTGTTTTCAATCTGTAATGTGTCACTACCGCGCACTCTTTTGCAAACCCTTCCGCGTTTTTTTCTTCGGCTTCAAAGAGACTTTTCGGTACAAATAATGGAAAATATGCATTTTGATGCCCCGTTTCTTTAAATTTTCTATCTAATTCTGCCTGCATTTTTTCCCAAATAGCATACCCATACGGCTTAATTACCATACACCCTCTTACTGCTGAATTCTCCGCTAAGTCTGCCTTAACAACCAATTCATTATACCATTTTGAATAATCTTCGCTACGCTTTGTTAAATTCTTGCTCATAAACTACTATTTGGCACAAATGTTGTGACTCTGTTAAATATAATTTAATTAGCGCAAAACTAACTAAATTTGTAATGTTCAACAATAAAATAAGAAGATATGCGATCTAAAAATTATTTTCATAGAAATGGCGCCATTGGAGTTTTACTATTGGCTAGCGTATTTATGTTGACGTCTTGTGGATCTTATGACTATGTACCTTATAATGACGGTATATATGCAGAAGCAAGAAGCCAAAGAAATATTGAAACGCCTCCAAATAGAACACCAGAAAAATCAAACTATTATTCTAGTTATTTTTCGGAAAAATCATCACAAATTGATAATGCGATTGAAGATGATGTAATTTTTACAGATATAGATTCTTATTCTAGTGAAGGATATAATTCTGCAGATACTACAGCAACTGCATTAAATTATGAAGTTGGACAACCATCTTGGGGTAGTGATTATGACGAAGTAAGTATTAATATAATTAATACCGGATGGAATCGCCCATTTTGGGGAGCTGGCTTTGGATATGGTGGTTTTTATGGACCGTATGGTTATGGAGGTTTCTACGATCCGTTTAATTTTGGGTTTGGATTTGGAGGCTTCGGTTTTGGTGGATTTGGATTCGGTTACGGAGGCTTTTATTGCCCTCCCTTTTATGCTGGATATTATGGAGGCTTCAGAGGTTACCGTGGGTTTTATGGAGGATATCCTTATTATAGAGGTAATAGATACTATGCATACAATCGCGGTAGTAGAAATGGATACGCATATGCTTCAAGAAGTCGATATAGAAATTCCAACGCTAGATATTCTACACGATCACGTAACGGAAATTATAGTAGCAGAAGCAGGCAAGGTTACTCAAACAGAAGACGAGTATCCGCAAATGCGAGCAGATCAAGAAATTCTGGATATTCGAACGGATCTAATACTTACGGATCAAGATCAAGATCATCTTCTTCTGTAAATAGAGGTAATTCTAGATATTCTGGTCCAGGTACAAGAGCGCGAAGCAGTTCTTCTTCGAGCAGAAGTCGATCATACACACCTTCTTCTGGTTCTTCTAGAAGTAGAAGTTCTGGATATTCGAGAGGAAGCTCTTCTAGAAGCAGTAGTTATTCTCGTTCTGGAGGAAGTAGATCTTCATCTAGAAGTAGCGGTAGCAGAGGTGGCGGTAGCAGAGGAAGAGGAAGAGGATAAAAACTTAAACTCTTGGCTCCAAGCAAAAGTCAAGGATTATCGGGCAGCTCTCTAGAATGTCAAAAAACTGACATTCTGTAATTCAAAAAATTATACGTAAATGAAAAAACTATTTTTATTCATAGGTGTACTTTCTATGTCTTTTCTGAACGCTCAAGATATTACCGATGCGCTTAGATACTCTCAGCAAAATATCTTAGGAACAGCTCGTTTTAAGGGAATGAGCGGAGCTTTTGGAGCCTTGGGAGGAGATGTATCTTCTATACAAATTAATCCTGCTGGATCGGCAGTCTTTTTAAATTCGTATGGATCATTAACGCTTTCTTCATCAAGAATTACCAATGAAGCTAATTATTTTAATGGGTTTGCATCTGAAAATTCTACGAATATCAATTTCAATCAGTTAGGAACCATTCTTGTTTACAATAATTACGATGATAATTCTACGGGAGTTAATCGTTTATCATTAGGTTTAACATACGAACAAACCGCAGATAACGCAGATCAATTAATAGCCTTTGGAAGGAGCACAAATTCTATAGACAATTTTTTCCTTGAAGAAGCGCAAGGAGTTCCTCTAGATTTGATAACTAGAAGAACAGGAGAATCGATTGATGATCTTTATGGCTTTCTTGGAGAAACCCAAGGAGTTGGCGTGCAACAAGCATTTTTAGGACATGAAGCTTTTGTAATTGAAGCAGACGACCCAAATAATCCTGATAATACCGTATATTCTTCTAATATCGCATCGGGTTTTTTTGATCAAGAATATATCTATGAAAGCACTGGACTTAATGGTAAATTTACAATCAATGGAGGTGCCCAAATAAATCAAGATTTTTACATAGGACTTAATCTAAATTCTCATTTTATAAATTACGACAGAGTTACTGAATTTTTTGAAGGAAACAATAATACGGGCAGCAATGTAAATGAAGTATTGTTTACCAATAGACTATCCACTACTGGAGCTGGTTTCTCTCTTCAGATAGGAGGTATTGCCAAGGTTTCTGAAATATTACGTTTAGGCGCATCTTATGAATCACCAACATGGTACTACATAGAAGAAGAAACTGTTCAACGATTAGAAACAGTTAGCGATGCCGACGGAAGAGCTATAGTAGACCCTGATGTAATTAATATTTTTCCGGAATACAAATTACGTACTCCCGCCAGTTATACGGGTAGTGCAGCGATATTATTTGGCCAAGAAGGGCTTATTAGTATAGATTATTCATATAAAGATTATGCCTCTATAGATGTCAGTTCTGATGAAGGAGTTAATTTCTCTAACCTAAATAGTGATATCGACAATTTACTACAAGGCGCCTCTACAATAAGAATTGGTTCTGAATGGAGAAATGGCAATTGGAGTTTTAGAGGAGGGTTTAGTTTTGAAGAAAGCCCTTACAAAAATGATTTAATACTAGGTGATAAGAATGGATTTTCATTTGGCCTAGGATATAATTTTGGACAGTTTAGGTTTGATTTTGCTTATGATTACACAGAGCAACAAAGAGAAGAGCAATTTTTTCCAAATTCTGGTTTTACAAACTTTGCTGTAGTAGATACTTATCGAGATAATTACACTTTTACACTTGGAATGAATTTTTAATTCATACACACAACACATAAAAAAAAGAGCTTCTGAGAAAGAAGCTCTTTTTTTTATGTGTTGTATTATTATTTTATCGTATTAAGGAAAAACTCCCTGCAAAAACTCTTCTTCTCATATTGGGATCTCTAGGTTCATTAAACTCTACTCTAAACCAATAATCTGAAGAAGGCATAATCTTTCCATTATATGTTCCATCCCAACCTGCTCCTCCAGGCCTAAGCTGTTTTAACAATTTACCATATCGATCAAATATATAAATCTGCGCTCCTGGTTGATTTTCGATATTTATAAGACTCCAAGTATCATGAAAACCATCTCCGTTAGGCGTAAAATATTTGGGGTATCCTAAAATCATAAAGATCTCAGATTCTCTTTCACTCACAAGGCAATTAGCATATCTTGCTGCTATTCGATAATCTCCAGGAGGTACATCCGAAAATACAGGAGAGGATTGATATTCTCTATATTCTTGAAAACCATTGCCAATATCTCTATCCAATCTATATTCAAAATCTGTAAACCCTAAAGCCTGAATATCAATAGGAGCTGTAGTTATTTCGGCAGTAATCGTATAACTTCCTGCAAAAGATTCTTCGGTGATATTTTCACTTACTGTTATTTCTATAGCCGATACATCTACTACTGTTAAATCATCTCTTCCCACCTCAACAGTACCGGCAGTATCAGAGTAGCCTATCAATTGATATACCCCTGGGGTAGTAACATCTAAAACGGGAGTCAGTGTTACTCCTCCTATCGGTGTAAAGTTTGTTGATCCTAAGTCTGCTCTTTCCCATTGATAAGAAACCGCTCCAGGAAAGCGACCTTCAATAGTAACAGGAAAATCACCACATGTAGCAATATCTGGTCCTACTCCAGGTTCTAGAATAGTACAATCAGTAGTACCTGCATTATCTTCATCTAGGTTTGTTTGTTGTAATTGAATAACTCCTGCTTCATCAGAAAAATTAGTAATCAAAATGAAATAATATTCTCCAGACTGAGCGTTGGGGATAGTAAAGGTCTCTGTAAAAATACCTTCTCCTGGATTTCTAGCAAAACTACAATCTACAATATTTGTATTATCTAAACCTAAAGGTCCTGTTGTATAAAAATCAGGATCATCTACATTATTCACACACTCAGCAGGACGTGGAGTATCATCTCCGGCAGTATCACATCCTGTTGCCAGAGCATCTTCACAATTAATAAAGGAAGTAGTAAAAGGACCCCAAGCAATAAAATCTACATCTAATTGCCGTTCTCCTCTATCCAAATTACTATTATTATTACCATCAACCCACTGTTGGATATCAAAAATAAGCTCTCCTGCTTCATCAATTCTTAGAAAATACCATGAAGAATTACGAGTACTATCTAAACAACCTAAGCCTTGAAAACTTATATCTTCGCCTGTGATATTTGGGAAAGTTAATTCTTGCGCTGCATCTGAACAAAAAGGCTGAGCAGTCCTACAGGCCACATCAAAGTCTAATTGAGCAAATCCAGAAAAATTGCTCATGCAAACAAAAATTAAAAATAACGAAATTTGAGGTATTCTTTTTGCCATTTCTTTATAACGTTAAAAACTACGATTTTCTTGTATTGAGGTTAAATTTGGGATTTAAATATACTGAACTTATTGAAGAAAACTAGTATCGGTAATTGTTTAACATTGCTTTCACTAACTAAAACAACAAAATCGTATCTTTGCAAACCATATTAAACAGGTATTATTGTATATACCTGTTTATATATCCAAAAGAAAAGTAAATTGGGATGAAACTAAGTACTGTTTTCAGGAATTTTTATACTAATCTACTGCTCATATTGGAATTTTATTAAATACTAAAATTTTGAAGTGTGAAAATTGACAAGGCCCTTGAAGCTATTGAAGCGCTAGGTGATAATCATGTAGCTACTAGCGCAACTACTCCTCTTAGAGAAGATGCCTTTAAACTTAGTGACAAAGAAAAAATTGCTTTGATTAAAGAAGATGTTAAACATATTATGGAAACCTTAGGACTAGATCTTAATGATGATAGTCTAAAAGGCACACCACAACGTGTTGCAAAAATGTTTGTGAATGAAATTTTTTCAGGATTACATCCTCAAAGAAAACCAGATGCCTCTACTTTTGATAATCATTATAAGTATGGAGAAATGTTGGTTGAAAAAAATATTACAGTATACTCTACTTGTGAGCACCATTTATTACCTATCGTTGGACGTGCACATGTAGCATATATTTCTAATGGTACTGTTGTAGGTTTATCCAAAATGAATCGTATTGTGGATTATTATGCAAAACGCCCGCAAGTACAGGAACGTCTTACTATGCAAATTGTACAAGATCTACAAGTTGTCTTAAACACTCAGGATGTTGCCTGTGTAATAGATGCTAAGCACTTATGTGTTAACTCTAGAGGGATTCGTGATATAGAAAGCAGTACCGTTACCAGTGAATTTGGAGGTAAGTTTAAAGAAGAATCTGTGAGAAGAGAGTTTTTGGATTACATCAAATTAGACACAACATTTTAATTTTTCAACAAACAATAGTAGTATTCATTTAAATTATGGCGGCAACTCCTTTGTACAAAACACAAGAACTAAAGATTTACAATTCAATTTCTGGGCAAAAAGAAGTATTTATTCCTCTTACCGAGGGTAATATAGGTATGTATGTATGTGGTCCTACCGTATACAGTAACGTACATCTAGGAAATTGCCGTACTTTTATTTCTTTTGACTTAGTGTTTAGATACCTAAAACATTTAGGATACAAAGTACGCTATGTAAGAAATATTACAGATGCAGGACATTTAGAAAATGATGCTGACGAAGGAGAAGATAAAGTTGCAAAAAAAGCCAGGTTAGAGCAATTGGAACCTATGGAGATTGTACAACGTTATACTTTAGATTTCCATCATGTAATGTCAAAATTTAATACTATTGCTCCAAGTATAGAACCAACTGCTACAGGTCATATCGTAGAACAAATCGAAATTATTAAAACTATCATTGATAATGGTTTTGCCTATGTATCTAACGGATCTGTATATTTTGATGTTCAAAAATTTAACGAAACCAATAATTACGGAAAATTAAGCGGTCGTAATCTAGAAGATATGATTGCAAATACTCGTGAGTTATCAGCTCAAACTGATAAGAAAAACCCACAAGATTTTGCACTATGGAAAAGAGCCGATCCACAACATATTATGCGCTGGCCTTCGCCATGGAGTGATGGTTTCCCGGGTTGGCATCTCGAATGTACTGTAATGAGCACCAAATACCTTGGTGAACGTTTTGATATTCATGGTGGCGGTATGGACTTAAAATTTCCTCATCATGAATGTGAAATAGCACAAGGAGAGGCTGCTTGTGGTCAAACACCTGTTAATTACTGGATGCATGCCAATATGCTAACTCTTAACAGTAAAAAAATGTCTAAATCTACGGGTAATACTATATCTCCCGAAGAATTGTTTACTGGTCATAATAGCGTTCTTGACAAACCGTTTGACCCGTCTATTGTACGTTTTTTTATGATGCAAGCACATTATCGTAGTATTTTAGATTTCTCTAATGATGCATTAGAAGCTTCAGAAAAAGGATTTAATCGATTGATGGATGCATTACACGTCGTAGAAAGATTAGAGGCAAGTTCTAAATCTGAAGGACTGGATGTAGCTGCATGGAGGTCTGAGTGCTACGAAGCAATGAATGATGATTTTAATAGCCCTATTTTAATTGCGAAACTTTTTGATGCTGTAAAATTCATTAATTCTGTTAAAGAACAAAAGGCATCGATTTCAAATGACGATTTAGAACTACTTCGTGAAACCATGAAAGGTTTTATTTTTGATGTTCTAGGCTTAGTAGATAGTAATGAAGTATCGTCTGATGTTGGTGATAAACTATCAGGAACAGTTGAATTATTAATTAAACTTAGAGCCGAAGCCAGAGCAAATAAAGATTTTGCTACTAGTGATAAAATCAGAGACGAATTATTAGAAATTGGCATCCAACTAAAAGATAGTCGCGAGGGCACTACTTTTTTACTGAATTAGAACATTTTGGATTTTAAGAGCACCATAAAAAAAGTTTTAATATTTCCGTTTGTGATAATAGTAAAGCTATATCAAAATTTGATTTCTCCACTTACTCCCGCAACTTGTAGATATCAACCAACATGCTCTCATTACACCTTAGAAGCATTGCAAAAACATGGATTGTTTAGAGGTGGATTATTATCTATTAAGCGTATTTTTAGTTGTCATCCCTGGGGCGGGAGTGGTTATGACCCTGTACCCGAAGTTGATAATAATCCTGTAAAAAAATGACCATTTTGTTTCATATATAAATACCTATATTTACTCTCGAAAAATAAAACTCACACATGATATTATCAAAAATTTTATGGAACCCTATTGAAGGTATAGATCTTGGTTTTTTTGTAATTCGCTTTTACAGTTTAATGTTTGTTGTTGCATTCTCTTTGGGCTGGTTTCTCATGAAAAAAATCTATGTGCGTGAAAATGTTTCTATAGAAAAATTAGATTCTATTTTTATCTATGCTGTAATCGCAACTCTTGTAGGTGCCCGTCTTGGACATGTGTTCTTTTATGATTGGGGATATTACAAAAACAACTTACTAGAGATCATACTGCCTTTTAGGTTTAAACCAGAGTTTGAGTTCATTGGATTTCAAGGTTTAGCCAGTCATGGTGCTGCTATAGGGATCATTGTTGCTATGTATTATTATTCTAAAAATGTAATTAAAAAACATATTCTATGGATTCTTGACAGGATTGTAATCCCTGTTTCGTTCGGAGCTATCTTTGTTCGTTTGGGTAACTTTTTTAACTCAGAAATTATTGGAAAAGAATCAGGAGATTCTCCTTTTGGAGTTAAGTTTGTGCGAGATGGATTAAAAAAATATGAAGTAGTAAAGGAGACAGGAATACAAAATGTAAATGAAGCCTATGCAGCAGTAGTCGACAATCCTCAATTTTCGAATTTACTAGAATCTATTCCTTACAGACATCCTGCACAATTGTACGAAGCATTTGGATATATTTTTGTAGCTCTAATTTTATGGTTTGTGTATTGGAAAACAGATAAACGACATAACCCAGGGTTTCTTTTTGGAGCTTTTCTAATTCTATTATGGACCGTTAGATTTCTTGTCGAATACGTTAAAAAAAGCCAAGGTGGATTTGAAGATTCCTTAGGAGATGCAATATCTACAGGGCAATGGTTAAGTATTCCTTTCATAATTGCTGGTATTTATTTTATTGTTATGTCTTTTAAAAAGAAAGAAAACATTTCGTAAAACACCTCTTCTCACACTAAACAAAATATCTTCTCGTTATCAACGTAGCATTTAGATATTTTAAGATATGAGAATATTAACCACATTATTTGTATTTCTTTTAACTATTTCGTTAATGACCGCTTGTGAGTCTGACTCGGGTACTTTACCCGAAACTGATCAAGATGGTGGTGATGGTAGTGAAGAGCCCACTGGTAATCCCAACACAAATTCGTCTATAGTAGACACCTACGGTCTTTTAAAGGTTTCAGGAAATAAAATTGTAGACAAAAATAATAACAGTATTCAATTAAGGGGTATGTCCTTATTCTGGAGTCAATGGATGGGGCAATATTATACCTCAGAAACTGTAAAATGGTTAAAAGAAGATTGGAAATGTAATATTGTTAGAGCCGCTATGGGAGTAGAGGATAGCGATGGATATTTGACCAATAAAGAAACTGAAAAACAAAAAATATTTACTGTTATTGATGCTGCTATAGCAGAGGGGATTTATGTTATTGTAGATTGGCATAGTCATCACGCCGAAGATCATGTAGAGGATGCCAAGTCTTTCTTTTCTGAGATTGCTCAAAAATATGGTGACCAACCCAATATTATATACGAAATATACAACGAACCTCTTAATGTATCATGGGTCGATGTTCTAAAGCCCTATCATGAACAGGTTATTGCAGCTATTAGAGCACATGACCCTGATAATATGATTATTTGTGGTACTCGAACATGGTCTCAGGATGTAGACGAGGTTATAGGTAATACTATTAACGATAATAACGTGGCCTATACTCTTCATTACTATGCTGCAACACATAAGCAATTTCTTAGGGACAAAGCTCAAAAAGCCTTGGACGCCGGGATTCCTATTTTTGTAACAGAATATGGTATTACTGAAGCATCCGGAGATGGTTCCATTGATACCAATGAAGCTCAAATCTGGTGGGATTTTTTAGATCAAAATAAAATATCATGGTGCAACTGGTCTATTGCAGATAAACAAGAACTTTCTGCTGCTCTTAAATCGGGCGCTAGTGGATTAGGAAATTGGGCTGATGACGAGCTTACAGATTCTGGTAAAATGATACGAGCTGAGATTAAAGAAAAAAACCCTTAGCCTTGTAAAGCTTCAAATTATCTTATAACAGGCCGAACCTTATTTTATAAGTAGGACAATACCTGATATCAATAATACCACAATAATCATTTTACTCAACAGAACTTTATTAATTAATTTATACGCCCATTTACCCAAGAATAGAGCTGCAATAAAAAAGGGTAACACTTGTAGTGAATACACAAATTGTTCTGTCTCTAGTATACCTCCAATTGCTAATAAAGGAATTCTAGCAAAGGTAACCAGTGCCAAAATACCAAACATAGTTGCCCTAAACGTATGAACATTTGGTGTGGATGCATTTACCACCACCACATATAGTGGCCCACCGGTAGAAAACAACCCCGAAAAAAAACCTCCTAATAACCCCAATATAAACTGTACATTGCCATGCAATGTAAATGATTTATTAGATTTTAGTTTGTAAACCACATATAAAATGATAAAAAGTCCTAATGCTTTTTTTAACAAAAGAGGCTTAGCAAAACTCAATATAAGAATCCCTATCCCAACACCGATCAAAGATGATAAGGTCATTTTCTTTAGTAAACCTTTATCTATGTATTCCCACTCTTTGCGCATCAAATAAATGCTCGACAACATATAAAAAATTGACAAATATGCTATTGCCTCTGATAACGACATCGTATACAACAATATAGGCAATGCAACCAATGCACCACCAAATCCAAGGATTGTTTGAATAAAAAATCCAATAAAAATCCCTAAAGCCAAAACAACAATAAAAGTATCCATCCGGCAAAGGTAGCTCTCGACTACCTTAACCAAAAGTTCAATCTATTCATTTTTACTCTTTTTACCGATTAAAAATTCTTATTTTTACATAAAACCAAAATTTAAATGGTAGATTCATTAGATTTAAAAATAATTGATGCTCTAGTCGAAAATTCCAAAGTGAGCTATGTACAATTAGGTAATACGATAGGATTATCTCCTTCTTCTGTGCGAGAACGCATAAAAAAAATGGAAGACGAACAAATCATAAAAAAGTACGGGGTAATTTTAGACCACTCTAAATTAGGATATGGGCTAGAAGTTTTTATAATGCTAAAATTGTATAGCGGTAAACTAGATCAATTTTCTAAGGAATGGAATAATTTATCAGAAATCAAGGAGTTATATCGGGTTACAGGTAACTATAATATTTTTCTTAAAGCCATCGTAGTGGATCAAATTCATCTACAAAAATTTATAGACAAACTAATTATCTATGGTGAACCCACTACTCATCTTATTCTTTCTGACCTTGGCAACAGTAACCCAGGATAAATTTTATAAAATGTAGAGGGCTGGTTAATTTTCTGTGACTATAAATTCACTTCTTCTATTTTTAGCATGCATTTCTTTGTCACATTTTACACCATTACCACATTCATTTATTAATACCGTTTCACCATACCCTCTACTCCGAACACGAATGGGATCAACGCCTTTACTAATAATGTAATTAGCAGTTGAAACGGCTCTTCTTTTTGATAATTTCATATTATAAACATCACTCCCTTTACTATCAGTATGTGATCCAATTTCAATACGTATAGAAGTATGTTTTTTCATAAAAGACACTATCTTATCTAATTCCCCAGCAGTTTCACCAAGAATCAAAGCTTTGTTAGAAGCAAAATATATTGGTTTCAAATCTAATAATTTCGCAAGATCAATTCCCTTAGCAGGCACATTTCTCTTAAGTTTAAAAATATGAGAAATTATTCCTTTTTTTCTACTAACATTAACTTCTTCTATTTCTTGTTCATACCCTTCTTTTTGTATACTAATCTTATAAGATTTATTATCGCAATCTATGGGTTCCTTAAACTCTCCTTTTTCATTTGTTTTACCTGAAAAAACAATATCTTCATTCTTATCTCTAATAACTACTACTGCTCCAATCACTTCTTTTTCCGTTTTAAAATCGAATACACTTCCTTTAATCCTTCCTTCGCAGGTAGTAATTAAAGGTGTATTTTCTATAAAACTGTAAATATCATCATCTCCTCTTCCTTCGGCACGATTAGAAGCAAAGAAACCTGTATGAGTCTGGTCATTTATAATAAAAGTAAAATCATCTGCATAACTATTCACTGGTTCTCCCACATTATACACTCTCCCATCACTATTCTCAGGTATCACTGTAAAAATATCCAATCCCCCTAATCCTAAATGCCCATCAGACGAAAAATATAATACACCATTTGTACTGATAAAAGGAAAAGTATCTCTTCCTTCAGTATTAATTATTGGTCCTAAATTTTGAGGCTCACCCAAGTTTCCATTTTCAAAAATATCAACAACATATATATCAGACATCCCATACCCACCAGGCATATCCGAAGCAAAATATAATTTTTTACCATCTGCACTAAGCGAAGGATGAGCAATAGAATAGTTATCATTATTAAATGGCAAATCCTCAATCTGAGACCATTGCAATTCATTATCTAATTTTGCTCGAAGTATTCTCAATCTACTTACTCCAAGAGAATCTTTTTTCAACTTTGATTTTGTTAGATTATTTCGAGTAAAGTAAACTACTGTTCCCTCTTTATTAAACGAAGATGTTGACTCATGTAGCCTTGAACTTAATTTTTCGGAAAACTCTTCGGGAAAAGAAAAACCTAACGTATCTTTTAATGAATAACTAAATAAATTAAGATATGATTGCTTAGTCCATTGATTATGATTGCTATGAGATCTTACTTTTTTTCTTGCCGAAGAAAACACCAAATTATCTTTATATATTGATGGCGCAAAATCCGTGTACAAAGAGTTTTTTGATAAGTTCTCTATACTATATCTGCCAGATTGAATTTTGATATCTTTAAGGTATTCTGGATTTTTCAACAACCTTACTATTCTCGAATCAATATTAGTTTGATCTGTATTCTTGGTGATTAATTCATCTGCTTCCTTATAGCGTTTAAGGTATTTTAATGATTGCGCTGCACGAAAATAATGTTCAAAATTAATATCCAAAGTATCTTTCCCTTCTGCTTCTAATTCACTTTTCTTAGCGATCATTTTTTCATACCATTTCGAAGCATTTTCGAGATCCGAATTAAAATAATAAGCATCTCCTAATTTTTGATAAATACCAAATGTGCCTTCACCCTTTGTAACAATACTTTCGTATTTTTTGATAGCATCCTGATAGGCGTAATCATTAAAATCTTCATTTGCTTTTTTCAGTAAGCCGCTTTGCGAAAAAACCGTACTACTGAGCAATAAAAGAATAAGGAATGGTATTTTATTATATTCTATCATAAGTTTTAATCGTATTTAGAAAAATCTTGGATATAAAATTCTATCGTTTTTCTTAAATATTTCGTATCGTAAAAAGAACTCGAAAGATCCTGCATTAAACTCTGTATTACCCAATGCTGTTGTTTCCCAATCATACGCAAATCCCAGCATTATTTCGTCGGAAACCTGAAAGCCAGCAAGAACGCTAAATGCAGCGCTCCATCTATATGCCGCTCCTAAAGTGAATTTATCTTTAAATAAAAAATTAGCAGATACATCCGCCTGGAGCGGAGCTCCCGAAACTCCTTTAAATAACACAGCTGGTTTAAGTTTTAAACTTTCATTAATATCAAAAACATATCCTCCCATCAAATAATAATTAATTCGTTCTTCCGCTAAAAAAGATAAAGCACTACTATTATCATCTGCAGACTCATCAAAATGTTGAGTTTCTAAGAGGTTAGGTGCAGACACCCCTAAATACAATTTTTCAGCATGGTAATACACACCTATACCCACATTAGGAGAGAATTTATTATCTACGTCTGTGTTTAAAAGTATGTCTGTATTTGTATATTGATTTAAATCATTAAAATTGACATCTAATAAGTGTCCTCCTGCCTTTACACCAAAAGCTAATTGTCCAGTTGTTGAAGTATTAATCGTATATGAAAAATCGATATCAAAGTAAGTTTCTTGTGTTGGTCCAATCTTATCATTAACGATAGATAACCCAAGACCCACTTTGTTTGATGCGCCAATAGGAGAATGTATATTTAATGTTTGAGTAACTGGCGCTCCTTCTATACCTACCCATTGATTTCTATACAAACCTGTTATACTTATTGCATCTCTAGAACCAGCGTACGCCGGATTTACGCTAATAGTATTGTACATGTATTGCGTATATTGTGCATCTTGTTGAGCCTCAACTTTTGTTAATACTAAAGTAAAAATAAGCGTTAGTAGATAAGCTCTATTCATTTCGTTGGGTTTATATTGATAAGCATCCTAAAAAAAAGGAAGGCTTAATAAATTCTTTTTTTATCTATTGATGTATAAATAACCAGACCTTTTTACCGTTTCATCATTGTTTTTCTTATACGTAAGAATATAAAAGTAAGTCCCTACAGGTAATTGCTTTTCTTTATTAAAAGTAGCCCTACCATTAGATTCTCCTCTAAAATATTGGCCATTTTGTCCATACCCTCGAGCTTCATATACCAACACTCCCCATCTATTAAATATATTCAATTCATTATCCGGGAATTTTTCAATATTAGCAATAGTCAACACATCATGATCCCCATCACCATTTGGAGTCACCGCATTAAACACTTCTATATCATCTTCGGCATTGGGATCAAAGTTGTTAGGTTCTAAATAATCTGGAACACCATCCCCATCAGAATCAAATGCATCATTAGGAACCATATCTCCATTTGGATCCGGATTCTCATCTTCGGTTAAAAGACCATCATTGTCATCATCTATATCCTGAAAATCATCAATACCATCACCATCTGTATCTTGTGGGTCATAATTTACTTCGCCACTATCTGGATTATCTTGTACCCCATTAGGGATTCCATCATCCCCAAAAGGACCATCTACGGTTCCATCTCCATCAGAATCAACACCACCATGTCCTGCCTCGATATAATCATAGATTCCATCTCCATCTGCATCTAGATCCAAGCTATCAATGATACCGTCTCCATCTGTATCCAACAAAGGATCTCCATTCTGTTCTTCTACATCAGTAATCCCATCATTATCATCATCAAAATCCTCTATATTCGGTATACCATCCCCATCTGTATCCAAAAAGCTTATCGTTGGATCATCAAAATCACCATCACCATCCAAATCTATATTTGTAGGATCATTAGGGTCATCAGAATCTTCTGAAATGGGTGTTGTTCTATCTGGTAAAAATGCATTTACTATAGCTGTATTTACTACAATCTCATTAGTAAGATCTTGTGCAACTATGGTATAGTTTGCATTTACCGTAAATGAAGCACCCGGAGAAAGTGATACTATTGAATTTGAGGTTACAAAAGTTACCATAGGATCATCAATTGTAATATCAAACAATGTCACATTACTAGTATTTGTTATTTCAAAAGTATATTCTAAAACATCTCCAATAGCAGTATACGTTCTATCCCCTACTACTTTTGTTATATCTAATGATGCGAATTGCGGAGTACTTGTAATTGTTACATCATCTGGATTTCCATTTCCATTTGTATCAATATCATCTAAATTATTAGGATCATCAGACAAATCCGAAACGGGCTGCCCATTTGGATCTTCTGCGGTTACCGAAGCTGTATTGATTACACTACCTGCATTTAAATCTGATTGCGTAATGGTATGACTAGCCGTTATTGTTACTGTTTCACCTGGTAAAATTATTGCCACATTATTAGGATTTACACTACCTACATTTGCATTATTATCAGAAATCAATACATTGGTTAGTGTAACATTTCCTGTGTTTGTCAATGATAAGGTATACGTAATTATTTCACCAACTTCGTCCCATAAACCATCTGGTGCTACATCTGCAGACTTGATAAGATTCATTTCAGAAATCTGATTCAACATTACAATTGTTGGATCATTAGGAGTTGTTGTATTAGGATCATCTGATGCATCTGCCACTGGGGTTCCACAAGGATCTACTCCCTGGACTGTTAACACATTAGTTACAATTCCATTATCGAGATCCTGTTGTGTAATGTTATGAGTAGCAGTTATTGTTATAGAAGAATTTCCTGCTAATACCGGAATATTTGTTGTACTTATTGAATCAGCATTATCATCTGTTACAATAATATTATTTATATCAACAGCATTTGGGTTTTGAATATTAATTTCATAATTAATTATTTCTCCCAACGTATCATAAGTTCCATCTACAGAAGGTAATGCCGTTTTAGAAACCATCAGTTCTGCTCGAGGCAGCACGGTGACTGTATATATATACTCGTTTCCAACACATCCTTCAACACTTGTTGGAGTAATCGTATAGACAACTGTTTGTATTAATCCAGTAGTATTAATCAATACATCTGTAATACTTGTAGTTGTAGAAGCTGTCGTTGTTTCTCCTGTTACATTTGAATTATCTGTAGCTAACCAACTAAAACTACCTCCTGTTAAGTTTACATCTGTAGTTAAATCATGACTTAATGCTATATCACTACAAATTGTATCAATTGGTAAGTTTACAACAACTGGTAAAGGATTTATTGTGACCGTATATCCTGCAGAAGGCAAAGAAATACATCCATTACCATCCTCAATTGTATATGTAATATCAGTAGTACCTGCACTTATACCAGAAACAATTCCGGCGCTATCTATAGTTGCGACTCCCACGTCAGATGAACTCCAAACTATCGTTCCAGCAGTCCCCTCGGTTAAATCTATAGTACTATCCACACAGACCTCCGTTGGACCTGTAATCGCAGCAGCAATGGGTAACGCATTTACGGTAACTGTATATCCTACAGATGATAGAGAAACACATCCATTAGCATCTTCGATTGTATAGGTAATATCAGTGGTTCCTGCACTAACTCCCGTAACGATTCCTGAACCATCTATTGTAGCGACTCCTGTATCGGATGAACTCCAAACTATGGTTCCAACTGTACCTTCGGTTAAATCTATAGTGCTATCCACACAGACCTCCGTTGGACCTATAATCGCAGCAGCAATGGGTAACGCATTTACGGTAACTGTATATCCTACAGATGATAGAGAAACACATCCATTAGTATCTTCAACTGTATACGTAATATCGGTCGTACCCGAACTTACACCAGTAACTACTCCTGAACCATCAATAGTAGCAACTCCCGTATCTGATGAACTCCAAACTATGGTTCCTGATGTGCCTTCAGTTAAACCTATAGTACTACCTACACATACTTCAGCCAAGCCCGTAATGGCGGCAGCGATAGGTAAAGCATTTACTGTAACTGTATAATTTGCAGATGAATTAGAAACACATCCATTAGCATCCTCAATTGTATAGGTAATATTTGTAGTACCTGCACTTACGCCAGTTACAATTCCTGAACCATCAATAGTAGCAACTCCCATATCTGATGAACTCCAAACTATGGTTCCAGAGGTACCTTCAGTTAAATCTATAGTACTACCAATACATACATCAGTAGGACCGGTAATAGTCGTAGCAACTGGCAATGCATTTACAGTAATTGTATATATTGCAGAAGGAACTGAGACGCATCCATTAATATCTTCGACCGTATATGTGATATCAGTAGTTCCTACACTTACTGGAGTAACAACTCCTGAACCGTCTATTGTAGCAACCCCTGTATCTGATGAACTCCAAACTATCGTTCCAGAAGTCCCCTCGGTTAAATCTATAGTACCATCGACGCAGACCTCCGTTGGACCTGTAATCGCAGCAGCAATGGGTAACGCATTTACGGTAACTGTATATCCTACAGATGATAGAGAAACACATCCATTAGCATCTTCAACTGTATACGTAATATCAGTGGTTCCTGCACTAACTCCCGTAACGATTCCTGAACCATCTATTGTAGCGACTCCTGTATCTGATGAACTCCAAACTATCGTTCCAACTGTACCTTCGGTTAAATCTATAGTGCTATCCACACATACCTCAGTAGGGCCGGTAATAGATGTAGCGATTGGCAATGCGTTTACAGTTATTGTATATGCAGCGGATGAAGTAGAAACACATCCATTAGCATCTTCGATTGTATATGTGATATCACTAGTACCAGCACTTACTCCGGTAACTACTCCTGAACCATTAATTGTAGCCACCCCTGTATTAGACGAACTCCAAACTATGGTTCCGGCCGTACCCTCTATTAAGTTCATTGTACTTCCTATACACACCTCGGTTGGACCAGTAATTGCAGCAGCAATAGGTAAGGCATTTACAGTTACAGTTATCGTATATACAGTACCATCGCAGCCATTCACATCTGCATTAGGAGTTATTGTATAAATAACATCTTGAGGAGAAGTTGAAATATTTGTCAACATATCCTGTATTCTGTCGTCATTTGACGCACTAGTAGTTTCCCCAGTTACATTTGTATTCTCTGCAGCAGACCAAGTAAAAGTAACATCACTGTTAAAATTATCCACATCACCTATTAAATTTTGGTTCAAACTATCTCCTGAGCAAATTTCTAAAGTTCTACTTGTGTTCAAAATCGTAGGCACAGGTTGCACTGTAACAGTATAAGTATACGTATCCAAAACTGTTCCTCCTGCATTAGACCCTTCAATGGTATATATGACTACTTGATCCGTTGTTGTACTATTTAGTAACGTATCTGTAATTTCAGTATCTATTGAATTAGATGTGGTTTCACCCGAAACTAAGGGATTAGCCGCTGCCGACCAACTAAAACTCACAACTGCTGGATCTACATCTGCGGTTAAATCGTGAGCCAAAGTTATACCTCCGCAGATCGTTTCAATTGGATTTACAGAAACCACCTCATCCGCTGTTGGATCTGTAATACTACCTGTTCTGGGTGCTCCTGTTGCAGTAACTGTATTTGTTATATCTGCTTGATTAGTAACATCTATTGGGGTTACCACGTAAGCACCTGTCCAAGTACCTGTATCTCCTGGTCCTAATTCGTCAATTTGATTATCACTATTATCTGCATCAACTCCAGTTGTACTTTGTAATGATGGAGTTAAAATTCCTGTTCCCGAATGTACATCAGCAATACTAACATCATCAAAAGTAACATTTCCATTATTCGTAACAATATAGGTATATGTCAATGTTTGTCCCTCAATTACATTGCTATCATCATCCACTGTTTTAGTTACAATCAATGATGGGGTAACACCCAATGGTACTACGGTTGGATCATCTATACTTGAAGTAATATCATCAGGATCATCAGACGCATCTGTAATACTACCTAAACCAGGATCTTGCCCACCAACAATTGCTGTATTTATAACTTCTGCTGCATCCAAGTCTTCTTGTGTTATTACATGAGTTGCTATAAAAGTAGCTGTTTGAGCTGCCGAAGGAGGAGATACTGATGCAGGATCTAATTGATCAACTACATCGTCCAATCCATCATCTGTTCCTGTCGTACTCATTAAAGTAATTGTATCTGCATTTGGATCAACAACATTTACATTAGTTAAAGGCACATTACCGACATTTGTCGCTATAATTGTATATGTTATAGTTTCTCCTAAAGTTGTATAAGGTCCATTTGTTGGCGCGTCATCAACTTTGGTTACCTCCAATTGACCAACTTGAGGGATTGACACAATAGTTGCATCATTTACAGCTAAAGTTGTGGGGTCATCAGATACATCGCTTACTACTGTTCCCTCAACCGGTTCTTCGCCAAAAGCGGTTGCCGAATTGGTTACGTTTCCGTTAGTAAAATCTTGCGCTACTATGGTATGTGTTGCCGTAAATGTTGTTGATTGACCAGCAGGAAGGTTTGCAACAGAAGTAGGTGTTAAACTACCTACATCAATGTTAGTATCGGTAATAGTTATATTATTTAAACTAACATTTCCTGTATTAATTACTGTAAACTCATATGTGATAGTTTCTACCGCTGGTGATCCTCCAATCATATTATCATATAATCCATCTGGTGCGGGTAATGCAATTTTTTCTAAAACCAATGCTCCTTTTTGTTCTATTGGTGTTATAGTTGGATCATTGTCATTTGGGATGGTATTTGGTAAATCATCGGATACATCAGATATTACAAATCCATTAACCAATGTACCCTGAGCCGTTGCAGTATTAACTACCTGATCGGCTTCGATATCTGCTTGAGTAATAGTATGAGTTGCTGTAAAGTTTGCAGATGCTCCAATACCTAGATTAGTTACTGATGCTGGGGTTAAACTTCCTGAGTCAATATTTGGATCATCGATTGTAACACTAGGGATAATTTGACTACCTGTATTAGTTACCACAAAATCATAAGTAATCACCTCTCCCACGGTATCATAACTCCCATCTAGAGGCAAACGATCTTCTTTAGTAATTTCTAATTCGTTATTAATTATTGCTACATCCTCGGTTGGGTCATCTGGTAAGGCATCTGCTTCAGTCTCTGTTTGTGTATTGGATATCGTATTAGTTACGGTAGTATTTGCATCAACTTCATTTACCGAGGCAAGAATAGTGAGCGTATGAACTTCTCCACTAAACATATCACCAATGGTCCAATCAGGAGCTGTCCAAGTACCAAAACTTGGTGTTCCACTAATAAAGGACAATTCTGGAGGTAACGCATCATTAATCACCAAATTACTTACAGAATCCACTCCAAGGCTTTCTACAGTAACAGTAAAAGTAACTGTATCTCCTTCGATAACAGGACTAGTATCTACTGTTTTTGAAATTACAATTTCCGGAACACAATTATATACAGATAAAATAGCAGAGTTATACGTACAAGTTCCTTTGGTTACTCTAACAAAAAAATCACCTGGTTCTGTAGGTGTAAAAGCACTAGTAATGGCTCCTGCTATTTCTACACCATTCTGAAACCATTGATAGGCCTCAAAATTTCCGGAAATCTCGAAAACATCAGCACCGGGTAAACATCCACCACCAGTAACATCTAATTCGACCACTGGAACAGAATCAAATCCAGAAAAATAACCTGCAATTCCTGCAGCACCACTTACTCCCAAAAAACCAACGGCAATGGGGCCTTTTGAGTTTACAGAAACATTACCTGTTAAACCAGGAATATAAAATGTTTTCCAATCTGGAGTACCATTTACGGATTGTTCATTAACCAATGAAACAAGCCCTGTATCATCTCTAACTTCTATATCACCATTAACTGTACCCGTAGAGGCAACTATAGTAATTCCTCCATCAAAATTCCTACCATCAACGTCTCTGATATTAGAGATATTACTCAAATTATCAGGTAATAAACAATTTACCGGTGCTATAAAATTTAAACCACCAGTAAAAGCTCCACTAGCTCCAGATAAATGTTGATAAGCATATACCTCTTTGGTTGCCTCTACATACATATTACCTCCTACTGAAGCCGGTGTATAATTACTACCATTAATAACATAGTATTCACCCGTATTAATAGTAGCAACAACGGTTCCTCCTACAGAAATATCAGTCCCATTTTGTGTACCAATAATAATTGGAGTCTCAATATCATTTACTCCGTTACCACGAATAAAAATATATTCTCGACCTAAAACATTTTCTGGTACAGGTTGATCGATCAATGCGTCTCTATTATTGGATCCTATTCTAGGTGCTCCGTTTAGATTCCCGTTAGAAATGGCTATTTTTTTATTAGATTGTATTGTTGCTCCCAACCAACAATCTATATTCGCAATGGTTGCATTTCGCCATGCTTCTAAAACATATGTTTGTCCTTTATTTAATAGAACAGATATAGTATCATCTGTAATTCCATCATTATCACCTTGTAATCGAAATTCACAATCCGTACCATACCCAAAAATATTTATTGTAGTATTATCCTCTGTTGCCATAATTCCTAATGTAGCATTAAGACTATTCTGCCCATTACCATAATTAGGTCTACCTCCCCACTTAAACAAGGTACCTATAGATTGCCTTCCTTTTGACGTTAATGATGTGGCTTGCGAATTAGATCTTCCCCTATAGTTTACGTAAAACTTCTCGCCACCTACGGACTCAAAACGTAAGCCACTATTATTCAAAACAACACCAGTATTCGTATTTGTAACTAAGGTTATATTATTATCGCCATCTGCAACGTTATATTTACCTGGAGAAGTATTAGAAATATTAAGCGTAGCAACGGCAGTAGCATTTGTTCCTTGAAATACATTGACATCAAAAGCAGTAGTCTCTGGAGTGGATAAATAGAATGCCTGCTGGCGTATTGCTTGATTATTACCCCCTTGTTTTAAAGGCGGTAAATAATGTACATTACTAAGTTGTGCCTGCCCATAAAAAAAGGACAATATCGTGATAAGAAAAACAGTGTAAGTTTTGTTCATTTTGACAGTTGCTTATTACTATGGGATAATTCTATAAAAGTAATTTGTTACACGATCAAACACTTTAATTATTGATTTCAAAAACACAGTTTTATCGATAAAAAACATATATCATCGATGAAACAAGCGATAAATTGTTAAAAAAAAGAGTGTTATCAAATTTAAAGGAATTAAAATTATAAGCTATATGGCATTACCGCAAACTAATAACTGTTAACACTTAAGCCACTGTAAAAAAAGGTGTTTTAATGAAATTACAGCTATTAAACATTCATGTTTCTCTTTTAGGGTTTATTCAAAAAACCTGCTGAAACCGGGAATATTGTATAAAAAAGGCGTTTCAGATTTGAAACGCCTTATAATTGTATTATTAATAAGAATTATAAAGGTTAGAACACCTCGTTAGATTCTTTTAATTTTTCGGTATTTTCTACCAATTGAAGTTCGTCTATAATTTTTTGAATATCGCCATCTATAATATTTCCTAAATCGTATAATGTTAATCCTATACGGTGATCAGTCACCCTACCTTGTGGATAGTTATACGTTCTAATCTTTGCAGATCGATCTCCCGAAGAAACCATACTCTTACGTTTTTCTGAATCTGCGGCTTGTTTCTTAGCCAATTCCAAATCATAAAGTCTAGAACGCAATACTTTTAATGCTTTTTCTAAGTTTTTATGCGAAGATTTTTGATCTTGACAACTTACAATCATTCCCGTGGGTTCATGATGTAATTTAATAGCAGAATAGGTAGTATTTACGGATTGTCCTCCTGGACCTGTCGAAGTCGTTCTTTCGATCCTCACTTCTGTCATATCTAATTCTACATCAAACTCTTCGGCTTCGGGTAATACCATTACCGTGGCAGCACTAGTATGTACACGGCCTTGAGTTTCGGTCTGTGGTACACGTTGCACTCGATGAACCCCTGCTTCAAACTTCATTGTGCCATATGCATCTTCACCATTTACTTCAAAAATTATCTCTTTATAGCCACCACTAGTACCTTCATTTAAATCTACAACGCTTACACTCCATCCTTTGCCTTCGCAATATTTAGTATACATTCTAAATAAATCTCCTGCAAAAATACTTGCTTCATCTCCACCTGTTCCTGCACGGATTTCTACAACGCAGTTTTTAGCATCTTCTGGATCCTTAGGAACCAACATGAATCTAATTTTCTCTTCTAATTCTGGTAATTCTTCTTTTGCCTCTTCCATTTGCATTTTGGCCATTTCAACCATTTCGGCATCACTTCCATCTGCTATAATTTCTTCGGCTTCTTTAAGGTTATTTGTAAGCTCGATATAACGCTCTCTCTCATCCATTAGAGCTCTAAGATCCTTATATTCTTTATTAAGCTTAATGTATCTTTTTTGATCCGCAATAATATCAGGTTGTATGATTAGATCACTAACCTCATCAAATCGTTGCTTTACAATATTTAATTTATCAATCATAGTACTTCTATCCTAAACGTGGAAGATACAAAAGTAAGCTTTTTTGTACAAAAGCCTATACCCTCTTACTAATCTAAATACTCTTTTCTGCTATAAAAATCGTATTTTTGAACAATACATGAAAAATCACAAGGCTACATACCAACATCTTTCAGTTATAAAATGGTTCTTTATAATTGCAGCCTTATTCAGTTTTGGAGGATATACCAATTATACTCCACCAAAAGCAAAACTCGATACTACCGAGCTCATTATTACATCGAAAGAAGAACAGCAACGTACTTTTCGTTTTCAAAATATTTCGCAAAACAAAACAGATCACTGTACTCTTCAGAATAAACAGATCACATTTTTAAAATTTGTATCTGTGCGACACTCTGAGTTAACTAAGAACACAATCAAGAGATTTGCTACTTGTTTTATTCCTTCTCTATACCAAGATGTATTTATCTCTCAAAACAAGGTACATTTTACAGAAGAAGATTCCGTCCATTCATTACTTGGGTGATTTCTATGCCCAATGCCTCTAAGAGGTAACGTTTAACAACTTTTATTAAAAAAATGCTGTCTCTCTTTACAGAGACTTAGCATCATTACTTATACCTTTAGAATGGAAAAATTCAAAAAAACATTACGTCGGTTTACCTTAATACTACTTATCATCATGGCCGCACTTATACCAGTACCCGTTTTTTTACCCAAAAAAGATGGAAAATTTAATGATGACCATATTATAGAACAAGTAGAACAAAAAGAAGATGACACATCTGCTGAGACTAAAAAATTAGGTGAGGAATTAAATTCATAATAATTCATATTCAAAAATTGTTTATCATGATTTTATTTTGGATTTAGATATTTTTACGACTTATTAAGTCATGATAAGCAATTTTAAAAAAATAGGATTTGGTGGCGGCTGTCATTGGTGTACAGAAGCTATTTTTCAATCTTTACTAGGAGTAGTACAGGTAGAACAAGGTTATATAAAAAGTATTGAAGAGCATCAAAGCTTTTCTGAAGCGGTAATTGTTCATTATGATGCAGAAAAAATACTTTTAAAAGACCTGATAGAAATACACCTACATACTCACAACAGTACTGTCGATCATAGTTTTAGAAAAAAATATAGAAGTGCTATTTATTATTTTGATCATACACTTAAGGAGCATATCATGCAAATTCTAAAAGAGCAACAGAAAAATTTTGAGGCACCACTAATTACACAAACTCTACCGTTTAAAGAATTTTCTCCTTCTAGAGAAGAGTTACATAATTATTTTTACAAGAATCCCGAAAAACCATTCTGTAAAAAATATATCCATCCCAAAATAGAAATTCTTAAAAAGAAATACTCTACATCACTAAAATAGTATTAGCGATACGTATATGTACCAAATTCACTCTTGATAGTTAATTCTTTTTCTTCAGAAGCTTCTACTCTACCCACTATTTGCGCATCAACATTAAAGCTTTTAGAAATAGAAATGATTTCTTCTGCCACATCAGGAGCTACATATAACTCCATACGATGTCCCATATTAAATACTTGATACATCTCTTTCCAATCTGTACCAGAGTTTTCTTGTATCAATTTAAACAAAGGCGGCACATCAAATAAATTGTCCTTTACAATATGTAAATTATCTATAAAATGTAAGATCTTAGTTTGTGCACCCCCACTACAATGCACCATACCATGAATAGTTTCATTATCAAAACTTGACAATATTTTTTTAATTATAGGCGCATATGTTCTGGTTGGGGATAATACTAATTTACCAGCATCAATAGGAGATTTATCAACCTTATCCGTAAGTTTTGTTTTACCCGAATATACTAAATCTGAAGGAACAGAAGGATCAAAACTCTCTGGATACTTTTCTGCTAGGATTTTATTAAATACATCATGACGAGCAGATGTAAGGCCATTGCTTCCCATACCGCCATTATATTCTTTTTCGTAACTAGCTTGACCAAAAGAAGCTAAACCTACAATAACGTCTCCAGCCTGTATGTTCGCATTATCAATAACATCTTTGCGTTGCATACGAGCGGTAACTGTAGAATCCACTATAATTGTTCTTACCAAGTCACCTACATCTGCGGTTTCACCACCTGTAGAATGAATCTGTACCCCAAAGCTCTTAAGTTCTTCCAACAACTCTTCGGTACCATTAATAATAGCAGAAATTACTTCTCCTGGGATTAAGTTTTTATTTCGACCAATAGTAGAAGATAACATGATATTATCGGTTGCTCCTACGCATAACAAATCATCGATATTCATGATTAAAGCATCTTGAGCAATACCTTTCCAAACCGAAAGGTCACCTGTTTCTTTCCAATACATATATGCCAAAGAAGATTTTGTACCCGCTCCATCTGCATGCATTATCAAACAATACTCCTCATCATTGGTTAGATAATCCGGAACAATTTTGCAAAATGCTTTCGGAAAAAGACCTTTATCTATATTCTTTATTGCGCTATGCACATCTTCTTTAGATGCTGAAACCCCTCGTTGTGCATAACGTTTGCTTACTTCTTGGCTCATTAGATTGAAAATTAAAGCGCAAAGATAATCCAATTTAGTTCAAAGACTAGACTGAAAATACAAAATTCCAAATTCCAATTGTTATACATTGGAATTTGGAACTTGAAGATGTTTTATTTCTTTTAACCTTATTCCCAATCCGGCATAGCAGAATTTTCAATTAAGGTAGTTCTTGAATTAAGGTCAGTAATCAATACTGTTTGAATATTCATTACAGAAATACCATCATTAGATGTATTTACATATATTACTCCGGCCTCATTTGGAGAAAATCTTGGATCCAAATCATTAGTCCCAGATGGCTTATCGGTAGATACATCAATGGTTGCACCACCACCAAAATTATGAATAAACACATGAGAATCTAATCTTCTATAATTTGTGTTTTCTGTACCCGACACATCCCTTGTATATAATAATCGTGTACCATCTATGGATAGGTTTATACCCCCTGCTGCTCCACTAACACCAGTTAAAACAGTTTCTTGTACCACACCAGCTGTATTAATTGTAAAAATCTCTACCGCATATCCGTTCAAATCATTTGTTTTCAAAGCGATTATCCCTGTGTTTTCGTTTTTATCAATTTCGGTAATAAGGTTGCCGTTAGTCGTTTGATAAATTTGGCTTAAACCACTACCTGTTGCATTTATTGAATATAATCTATCTTGATTAGGGAATAATAACTTAGCGCCATTAGCATCCCAAGAAAAGTCAATTTCTTCAAGATTAAACCCAGCTACACCTACTTGAGATGTGACTTGTTTAATTTGAGAACCATCCTCATTCATGGTAAATAAATGAATCTGAGAACCAACTGATTGTAAAAATGCTATTTTTCCGGTAGCCGCATTTCTTCTAGGTCTAAAGCTATTTTTGGATAAAGCTGTAAGTGCGATTTCGGTTCCACCACTTTCATCTGCCGAATAAATAACACTATTTCCTTCAACTAATCTAGTATACACAATCCTATTGTTTGGCGGGGCCGCCGTTTCAAAAGCAAATGTGGCACTATTAACAGGATCATTTATACTATCTGACGCAATTACTTGCCAAAAATATTTGGTGTTAAAAGAAAGTCCAGAAAGTGTAAATGTAGTGTCGGTAATACCTTCAAACAATTCGACATTAGAATTTTCTTCATTTCGTAAGCTTACCGTAAAAGTAAGATCATCATCATCAGGATCACTAATACTCCATACCAATTCTATATCTAAAGGAACCTCAACTGCATTATCTACTGGTGTTACAAGAGTTGCTGCATTTGGAGGACGATTACCAGCTGTTTCTATATCCATTTCAAAAACCACTTCCAACTCTACATCTGGGATTACAGTAATACCTTCAAAAACCGCTAACAAACCTTCTCGTTGTGCAGAGAGCGAATAATCACCCGCAGGAACATTCTCTACCACATAAAACCCTTCGGCATTTGTAAATACTGTACTTGTACCCGGATTGGTTGATATTTTTACATTTTCAAGAGGTTCGTTTGTTCCTACTCTAACTACTCTTCCTTTTACAGCACCTAAACCCGCTATATCAATTGTGTCTTCGCTACATGAAACTGTAGTAAAAACTAACAAAATTACTATTGATCTAATGATAAATCTTTTCACTTTATTTTAATTTTAGTTCTCATACTTCATATACTTGTTTTGTAACAATACTGAATGAGATACATTCGATTACATCTATTATTTTAGATAATCTAATTAATTTTACTCTTCTGGAGTAAGACCATCTTTTCGAACTTTTCTATTACGCTTTCTTAATTTACTAAGTTCTTTATCTTTTCTTTTTTTCTCTTGTCTAGCATCTTTTTTCATTTTTATTGGATTATCAAAATACCAATTCAGTCCAAAAGAAAAATTAAAATATTGATCATCACGTTTTCCTTGAACAATATTATCGAGTTCATCTCCAAAAACAACATTATGAGTGGCATTTAAAGAAACACCTATTTTTTCTGAAACTAAATACTCTAACCCTCCACCGTATTGAAGTTTAAAAAATGTTCTATCAAAAGAATCACTATTCACGTTTCCGAAACCTCCAAAGAAAAAAGGCGAGAGTTTTTCAAAAGGCAACAAGGTTAATTCGGCATTAAGATCTATTGCATTAAACCCTTCAGAAAAAGCAGCTTCATTATTGAGTTCAAATTTACTTATACCAACATTAGCGCTTAAGTACGGATTAAAATACCATCGACCACCTGCCTTAGCAAAATATGATAATTCTGAGTTATTATAATCCCCTCCAATTAATGCTGTTCCTCCCTGTAGATATATGGATTTCTTTCCTCTTCTTTCTTTAAAATACCTGTCGTATAGAGCTGTATTTTGGGCTTCTTCTTTTTCTGCACGATAATCAAGTATCAAATTGTTTACCACATCGGGTGATGCTTTTACTGCCCACAATTTATCTTCTATTCCTTCTACAATAAGGGATTCTACAGCTTTTTCAATTGCTTCAGAAACTGCTAATTGAGCAGGCTCATTTTTCGTAAATCCTGTTTCGGCTTCAAGCAATCTTCTAAATCTAACATATCTAAAGAAATTGGCATCCAGAGCCTGCGACAAAATTGTTTTTGATACGTAGACTGTTTTCAAGATTTTACCGCTCGAAGTAGAAACTGCCCTTAAATAGATAGTTATTCGATCCTGGCGATACTGCGTTGATGCTCCCACACCAAAATATCTTGCTCCTAACCCTCCTGTAATTATATTAGAATCATAAGAAACAATACCTCCCTCTAGAATTATACCAGCATATAGTAAAGGTGGTAATTGAGGTTCATTAGGGTTTTTTGTTTTCCTGTATTCTTTACGTGTAGAACGAATAATGTTACGTTCATTTAATAAATTACTTAGATTTTCTCTTTCTATCGGGACGAACCATTTAGAATCTTCTAAGGCCTTTATTAATATTGTAGTCGCACCTTGGGTAACTGCAGTACTAAAAGTACTTCCGCTTTCTGTTGGTTTATATTGACCCGTTTGATCTCTAAATTTGTATACTCCTACAACAACCGGTTCTACCGGTGCAGGGAAATCTCTAAGTGTTTTAGTAGCATCTGTATCCTCACCGATTCTAGCATTTTCAATAGTAAAAGGTTGATTAAAATATGCCCCACATCCGGATAACAAAAGCACGCAAGAAATAACTGCGATTATTCTATAAAATCTATAGTACATTAAAAATTAATTAGGAATTATTACTTGAGACTGATCTCCTGTACTTGTATCAAGGATATTGATCACTAGGCCTTCTCCTGAGGGAAAGATTTCTATAAATAATGTACCAAAACTAAAAGTACCTTCTGTAAGACCATCTCCAAATTGTTGATTAAACAACGTTCTGGATATTTGGTTTAACAATTGATTATTTAAATTTTCAGTAAACCTTTCTAAATCAGATCGATCATCTCCAGATGCATCTTCATCTGTAAATTTATTTTGAGCTTCTGCAGAGCTTAACAACCATTGATAGTTAAACGTATCCCCTCCAAAAGCAGGGTTTTTAGGTCTATAGACTAAATCTTGTCCAAAAGAAAAGTTATAGGCGAAAAAAGCAAAAAATATTGTTATTGCAAATGATTTCATGTGTTCTTATAATTATTTCAGCCATCGAATAGCACAGTACCTTAGTTAATACTGAAAAATATCATTTTTCTGTTTCTTAAGATCTTTAAAATATTTGTACACCTTTCGAATTGCAAGTTTCGACATTTGTTCTAAATATTCCAAATCCGGTTTCCCAATAAATTGATGAATAATGTTGTCCTCTACTTTTACCTGTAGTATTGTAGTACGGCCAAAACTTAATGTTTCATATATGCCTACTATTTTATTTCCATTTATTTGATTAAGTGTGTAAGAACTATAGAAAAACTCGTAAAAATCCCTTCCAGGTTTCGTTTTGGTTTCTTCTATGACGATCCCTTTAAGTTCTATTCCATCATCAGACGATTCTTCCTCAACTTTTTCTGGCTTTTTCTTGATTTCTTCATTAAATGCTATACGATCTTTGCCTACGATAGTACCCTCTTCATAAATCAATAAAAGCACTATGATTTTATCTGTCTCTTCAATATTTATAGATGTTACCGATAACTCTTTAGTCTCGTTGGCTTCTAAAGTAAATCTACCTTCTTGATTGTTTTTCGAAAGGTTGTTTTGAGCATTTGTTCTAAAAACAGTAAAAGTATATTTTAAACTTTTATATACTTCTGTAGTATTAGCAGCTGTACCGGTTAATGAGATCGTACCATCTATTTTTTCTAATTTTATTTTAGCAACAACATCCGTATTTGTGTGTTGTTGACCACTGACCATCTGGAAAACCAAAATAAAAAAAAAGATAATTTTTGGTTTCATAAAATATAATCTAATTGAGAAGGTTAAAAACTTCTAATAACAATAGTTCTGGCATCACCAGTCATCTTAAATTTTAGGTTTTTTGACAATTCATTGGTTCCAAAACGTTCAAAAATAAGGTTGTTTCCTTCTTGAATTAGTTCTAAATTGGTAGATATGTTAGGGTTAAATGAAAAATCAACAACGCTATTATTGTTTCCTGTTTGCGTAATCAATTTATCAATTTCTCTTGCAGTTTCATTTATTTCAACATTATTTTCTGTTCCATCTTGAAATATCTTAATATCAGAAGATTGAGAAACAACATTAGAAATTACAACATTATTTGTACCTATTTGTTGTATAAAAACAGAATTCCCTCTCTCTGCAACAGAAGGCAAACTTCTTGTATCTTGAGATGTTACAGCATTTAACTGTGACAGGGTTATGAATTTATCTTGATCTGTAATCAAAATCTCATCTTCCTTATCATTGTCTTGAGCGAATGATACCGTAGAAGAAAACATCAACAATGCGAAAATCTTAATATATATAGTATTCGTGTTCATTGTTTATCAGAATTAAAAAATGGAGAAAAGAGTTATGCTTATTTTTACACAAGCATAACTCTTTCTAAAGATATTAAATTTTAATCAGATTTGTTTGATTAAAATCCATTTTGAGTCACTACAGCAGAGTTATTTGTTCCTGCTTGAATAATAGTACTTGTGTTAAGATCTCCTAACTGAGTAACAAAAGTATTGTTATCTACACCAGTTTGTAAATCTTCAGCTAAGTTTCCATTTCCGAATTGGAAGATATCACTTGTATTCGTAGCTCCATTTTGATCAGAGTTAGCGATGTTCTCATCTCCAAATTGGAAGTGAATTACTAAGTTACTTTCTCCAGATATAGCTCCAGATCCTTCTTGTGAAGATTCAGAAATGTTACCGTTTCCAAATTGAAACTGATCTGCAACATTTTCTCCTCCAAAAGTTAGAATGTTTTGAGTAGAAGAAGCACTGTTACCAACACCATTTTGAGTTTGTGCAGCTACGTTATTATCTTCTTCTTGTCTTGCAAATGCATCATTACTATCACCAGTCTGATTTTGGTTTATAGAACCACCTCTAGAAGTAAAGAAAAGACCTCCTTGTACAGCTTCTGCATTGTTTCCTACTCCTGTTTGGCTTTGAACAGCTACATTATCTGTACCTGATTGCGTTACATTAGCAACATTTTCGTCTCCACTTTGAGATTGATCAGAAGAGTTAGTACTTCCGTTTTGTGAAGCTGCAGCAATATTACCGTTACCAATTTGGATTTGGATTGCAAAGTTATCTCCACCAAAAGAACCTAAGTTTTGAGTAATACTTGCATCATTTGCATCTCCAGCTTGTCCTTGAAGTGCTGTGTTGTTATCTTCTTCCTGGTTAGCGAATGCATTATTCTCATCACCAATTTGAATTTGTTGTACTTCACCACCTCTAGATTCAAAAATACTGCTTCCTTGAATAGAAGTAGCCGTGTTACCACCACCATCTTGATCTTGGATCAAAACGTTATCTGGTCCAAATTGCTCTCCGGCTGCTAAGTTAGCTTCACCTAGTTGATTTTGTCTAGAAGAGTTATTGTCTCCTACTTGCGTAATAGTAGCGGTATTAAATACACCATCTTGGTTACTATCACTAACATTAAAAGTTCCTTCTTGAGAAGCAGTAGCAGAGTTACCATCTCCAATCTGAGTTTGGAATGCTGTGTTTAAAATCCCTTCTTGAGAAATAACAGCTGTATTACCATTTCCTTCTTGTAATTGTGTTGCTTGGTTACCTCCACCTGTAAATGCCAAATTTTGTGTAGCACTTGCAGAGTTTCCGTCACCGATTTGATCTTGAGTAACTGAGTTTAAAAGTTCTTCGTGTTGAGCAAAAGCGGTATTTTTGTTTCCTATTTGCGTTTGCTGAACTGTTCCGCTTGTAGAACTAAAATCTTCACTTCCTTGAAGTGCCGTCGCATTGTTTCCCATTCCTTCTTGTACTGTTATTGAAGAATTGGTTGCTCCTACTTGAGTAATAGTAGCTAAATTTTCGTCCCCTGTTTGGTTAACGTCGCTTGAGTTTGACTGCGCAACCATCACTGTAGCACTTAATAAAGTTGCTAGACTAAGAATTACTGTTTTCATACGTAATATAATTAAAATGATTAATGTGAGTTACTTATTTATCTTTTAGCACAAACCAATATATGATTAGAATATCCTAATCCTTTTAGGCAGTAAGTATAAAAGTATGTTTGGGGACTCTAGGGGGTTTTTCATCAAAATACATCTATTTTGACGTTGACAAATTTATAAAAATATTAAGGCGATTTTAAAGGTTTCTTAAGAATTCGACAAAATACATTACGTAAAAACCGTAGAAATTAACTTTTCCTACGGTTTTATTAATAGTTTAACAGTTATTATTATTATGTTAAAAATGGCACTAATATTAGGTCTGTAAGTTATTTCTTACCTATCTAGTAAACAGAAGCTCACGATACTTAGTCAATGGCCATAACTCATCATCGACTAACAACTCTAATTTATCACAACTATAACGTATTTCGTCAAATATAGGTTTTACTTTTTTGCAATAATCCGAAGCTTTCTTCTCTAAGTCTTCTAATTTATTTGCTTTTCTTCTTTCTTCGGTCATCTTATTAACCTTAGTATTTATTTTTCCAATATGCTGAGAAATTTCCTCAATAATCTCCATTTGTTCCTGAGCATATTTTTTGAAATCTTTTTCGTAAAGTTCTTTTAAACCCGAAACATTACTAATTAGCATATTCTGATATCGAATTGCAGTGGGAATAACATGATTTCTAGCAATATCTCCTAAAACTCTACCTTCAATTTGAATTCTCATTACATATTCTTCGACTTCAATTTCATAACGGGCCTCGGCTTCAATCTTATTCATTACCCCCATATTTTCAAAAAGGGTAATATTTTTTTCAGACACTTTGGCTTTAAGAGCCTCGGGCGTTGTTTTATTATTACTCAATCCTCTCTTTTTTGCCTCTTTCTCCCAATCCTGGCTATACCCATTACCTTCAAAAAGAATATTTTTAGATTTCTTTATATATTCTCTCAATATATTAAAGATCGCTTCATCTTTTTTGAGTCCTTTTTTATCGATTAATGCATCTACTTCTTTTTTAAAATCAACCAACTGTTTTGCAACAATTGTATTGAGGATAGTCATAGGATTAGCACAATTAGCTTTAGATCCCACAGCTCTGAATTCAAATTTATTACCCGTAAAAGCAAAAGGAGATGTTCTATTTCTATCTGTATTATCTAATAGGATTTCAGGGATTTTACCCACAACATTTAATTTAAGATCAGTCTTTTCTTGAGGAGACAATTTCCCATCTGTAACACCCTCTAACTCTTTAAGCACTGCAGTTAACTGTTCTCCAATAAACACCGACATTATCGCAGGAGGTGCTTCATTTGCGCCTAGCCTATGATCATTACTAGCCGAAGCAATTCCTGCTCTCATCAACTCTTCATTATCATTAATTGCTTTAATAGTATTTACAAAAAATGTTAAAAACTGAAGATTACTCATTGGTGTTTTTCCTGGACTTAACAAATTGACTCCAGTATTAGTACCCAACGACCAATTATTGTGTTTACCAGATCCATTTACTCCAGCAAAAGGTTTTTCATGAAGTAATACCCTAAGATTATGCCTTGCTCCTATTTTACCCATAATATCCATTAACAAAGAATTATGGTCAACAGCCAAATTAGTTTCTTCATAAATCGGAGCTAATTCAAATTGATTAGGTGCAACTTCATTATGACGTGTCTTGACCGGAATACCTAACAACATACATTCGACTTCTAAATCCATCATAAAGTTGAGCGCCCTTGTTGGAATACTACCAAAATAATGATCGTCTAATTGTTGTCCTTTTGCCGATGAATGCCCTAAAAGAGTTCTACCAGTCATTACGATATCAGGCCTAGAATATGCCAAGGCACTATCGATCAAAAAATACTCTTGTTCCCAACCTAGAGAAGCATTTACTTTTTTTACGTTTTTATCAAAAAACTTAGATACAGCGGTAGCTGCATTATCGACCGCTTGCAATGCTCTTAACAAAGGTGTTTTATAATCTAATGCTTCACCGGTATATGCTACAAATACAGTAGGTATACACAAAGTCGTACCGTAGATAAATGCAGGAGACGTAGGGTCCCAAGCCGTATATCCCCTTGCTTCAAAAGTATTCCGGATTCCTCCATTAGGGAAAGAGGACGCATCTGGTTCTTGTTGTACTAACTGACCTCCTCCAAATTTCTCTATAGCTTGCCCATTACCAATGGTTTCAAAAAAAGCATCGTGTTTTTCGGCAGTAGCTCCTGTAAGCGGTTGAAACCAATGTGTATAATGAGTTACTCCTTTTGCTAAGGCCCAATCTTTCATAGCAGAAGCAATTTGATCAGCAATCCTACGATCAATTTTAGAACCATGTTCTATAGCATTCATTACACTATTATAAGCATCAGTGGTTAACGATTGCATCATTGTTGTTTGATTAAACACATTTTCGCCAAATAGCACAGATCTGCGTTCTGTTTCTTTAACTATAACAGAATCACGATTTAACGTCTCTTTTAAAGCTTGAAATCGGAGTGTAGACATAATTGAGTAAGTTTTATTACAAATATAAAACAAGTTTAGATTGTAAATATGAAAATTATATTCTTTTAAAAATGAATATAATTAAAAATACCCCCTAAAAAAGTAGGGTGTTGATAAAAATGACGATAAATTAAACGATAACACCCCTATTTTTTTTGGTTATACAAAAAGAAAAAGTAGTTTTGCACCCTTAAGAGTTTAATTTATAAAGTATTAATTATGAGTAAAGCTAAATTAGAATACATTTGGTTAGATGGTTATAAACCAACTGCTAATCTAAGAAGTAAAACAAAAGTTGAGGAAAACTTTAGTGGAAAGCTTGAGGATTGTCCTGTATGGTCTTTTGACGGTAGTTCGACAAGACAAGCAGAAGGTGGTTCTTCTGATTGTTTATTAAAGCCAGTTGCTATTTACCCTGACCCTACAAGAAGAAACGGATTTCTTGTAATGACAGAAGTTTTAAATGCAGATGGTACACCTCATGAGTCTAATGCCAGAGCAACGATTGATGATAATGATAATGATTTCTGGTTTGGTTTTGAGCAAGAATACTTTATCATGGACAGAAATACGCAATTACCTTTAGGATTTCCTGTTGGTGGTTATCCTGGACCTCAAGGAATGTACTACTGTTCTGTAGGGGGTAGAAATACTCATGGAAGAGATTTTGTTGAAGAACATGCAGATTTATGTATAGATGCTGGACTTAATTTTGAAGGTATCAATCAAGAAGTTGCAAGTGGACAGTGGGAATTTCAATTATTCTCTAAAGGAGCCAAAAAAGCAGGAGATGAAATTTGGGTAGCTCGTTACTTATTAGATCGTCTTACCGAAAAATATGGATACTATATTGAATACCACCCTAAGCCAATCAAAGGTGATTGGAATGGTTCTGGTATGCATGCTAACTTCTCTAATGAAGTATTAAGAACTTGCGGTTCTAAAGAAATATATGAAACAATTTGTGAAGCTTTTAGACCTGTTACCAAAGAGCATATCGCAGTATATGGTGAGTTTAATGATCAAAGATTAACTGGAGAGCACGAAACACAATCTATTCATGAATTCTCATTTGGTGTGTCTGATAGAGGAGCATCAATAAGAATTCCTATTATCACTGTAGAAAACGGATGGAAAGGATGGTTAGAAGATCGTCGTCCAGCTTCTAATGGAGATCCATATAAAATTGCTGCAAGAATTGTTACTACAGTTAAGACTGCTAACGTAGAAGCATTATTAGCATAATATAATACATGAACTAACCTAGATTGTTAGTTAAACGCAAAAAACCTCTAAGAAAATTCTTAGAGGTTTTTTTATTATTATTCGTTTTTAATCTTATTCTACTATGTACTTTCTATTTTAAAAATACTAATGCGATAAAAACACAGTATCCTACAAAAATTAAAAGCCCTTTAGGACGGCCTAAAATCATTTTTTTAGGGATAAACGCCAAAGGAAGTAAAATCATTGCAAAACCCAACATCCAATAAATATTAACTCCCATCAAAGCTTCATCTTTTACAGCTATTGGTTGTATCATTGCAGTAATACCTAATACTGATGCAATATTAAAGATATTAGATCCTATAAGATTTCCTAACGAGATTGCTTTTTCCTGTTTTAATGCCGCTATAACCGATGCTGCCAACTCCGGAACACTTGTTCCTACAGCAATAAGTGTTACTGCAATAACACCCTCACTCACCCCCATTTTTAAGGCAATATGCTCTGCCCCGTTAACCAGCAGCTCAGATCCGAAATATAATGCGCACCCCCCGATAAGTAGCCAAATAAAAATTTTAAAGTTGGATGTCTTCTCAAGTGCATCGTCTACTTCATCCGACACAGCACCAGATAATTTTCTTGACCTTCTAATCAATAAGAAAAGATACAGAAGTAGTGACAAAAAGAATATAAGCCCTTCTAATCGACTTAAGACTCCATCATTATCCAACACGAAATAAAGAGCAAATGACAACAACAGCATTACCGGCCAGTTAAACTTATAAAAATCTCTATCAATTGCCAGTGGGCCTATAATAGCAGTAATCCCAAGTACCAAACCAATATTAGCAATATTAGAACCTACCACATTTCCCAAAGAAATATCAGATAGCCCGCCTAAGGCAGCCTGAACACTCACTAATAATTCTGGAGCGGATGTAGCGAATGAAACTACAGTTAATCCAATTACCATTTTAGAGAGCTTTAACCTAAAGGATAACGCTACAGATGATCGTACCAAAAATTCTCCACCTACCACAAGAAGTACGAACCCAATTAACACATAAAATATACTTAATATCATTGCCTATTATTTGATTGCGAATATATATAATATGTATCTGTTAGCTCACAGCAAACGAAATATTTTTATACAATCCTCTCGTTAAAAACTAAAAAAATAGTTACATAACTAAAAAAATAGTTGTAAAACTAAAAATATAGTTATAGATTTGACAACACTTAATATTTTTCTCATGGAAAAACTTACAAATAAGGAAGAAGAAATCATGCAAGCATTATGGAAGCTAGAAAAAGCTTTTGCCAAAGAAGTGCAAGCCGAGTTAGGCAATACAGTGCATTACAATACGGTATCCACAATAATTCGTAACCTAGAAGAAAAAGGGTATATAAAGCATGATGCATTTGGCAAAACACATCAATATTATCCTGTGATTACCAAGGAGGCCTATAGAAGTCGTTTTGTGAGCAAGGCAATGAAAGAATATTTTAACGACTCATATAAAAATATGGTTTCCTTTTTTGCAAAAGAAGAAAAAATCACAGCAGAAGAGCTAAGAGAAATTTTACAAGTAATTGAACAAAAAAAATAAGCTATGGATGCTCTTTTATTATATATATGTAAGGCAAGTGCTGTACTCTCTATATTTTATATAGTTTATCACTTCATGCTCAGAAAAGACACTTTTTTTACTACAAACAGGCATTTCTTACTCACAGGTATCCTTACCTCTTTTGCTTTACCTTTCATAGAATTTACAACCATAAAGCTTATTGAAAGTCCTAACTTTTATACAATACAAGCTACAGACATAAACCAAATCGCTATAGTTACCGAAATTATTAATTGGTGGCAAGTAGGAGCGTTAGTTTATGGTCTTGGAGTTATGGTATTTTTAATACGTTTTGGAATTCAATTGTTTTCTTTAAAAAAGTTATTAATTCATAACCCAACCATCAAAGAAGGAAGATTTACTCTGGTAGAAGTAAAAGAAAATATATCCCCTTTTTCGTTCTTTAACACCATCGTGTATAATCGAGATCTGCACAGTACTCAAGAAATGGAAATGATTATTTCTCATGAAAAAATCCATGCCCAACAATACCACACAATTGATTTATTAATGGTTAATCTACTTATGATCACGCAGTGGTTTAACCCTCTTGTTTGGTTATACAAAAGGAGTTTGGAACAAAACTTAGAATTTATTGCCGATCGAGGCGCTATAAACGAAGTAGATTCTAAAAAAGAATATCAACTTACATTGGTAAGAGTATCTGCAAACAACTACTCTACCATTGTAAATAATTTTTATCAATCATTAATCAAAAAACGAATCGTTATGTTAAACAAAACAAATTCTAAAAAGAAAAATGCCTGGAAAACAATTGTTGTTCTCCCTATGTTAAGTTTATTTTTATGGGGTTTTAACACCAAAGAAATAATCAAATTTCAGCCTAATGACCCTATTGTATATGAAACTAATTACGCGTCTGATAAAGGAGAAGAAAAGACTACAAAATTTATGGTCAACAAAAATTCTTCTAAGGCTGAACTAGAAAAAATAAAGACAACGTTACAAAATGAATACGATGTTAAAGTAAAGTTTTCAAGTATAAAACGAAATTCGAATAATGAGATTACTAGTATAAAAGTAGTTTTGGTTTCAAAAAACAGTAATACCAATTATAAAATCTCGAATAACACCCCTATCAAACCCTTTATTATCTCATACGACACAAAAACTAACAAAACTAAAATTAGCACTCAATCGATTGACACACACAGTTTTGTTTCGGTAACTAGCAATGGCAAAGGCAATAGCAATAGCAATAGCAATAGCAATAGCAAATCTATCAAAATTCATACGAATTATGACGAAGACGAAGATGAAGATCATGACGGAAAACACAAATTCATATTCACTAATGGTACTAAAACAAAAATTGTTAAAGATGGAGAAGTGATTATAGAAGAATTTCATGGAGATGATGATGACAATACTTTTGAGGTACATACTGAGGATCACAAAACTTTTGCTTTTGTAACTGGAGATCATGAAGGAGATCCACTAATTATTATTGATGGTGAAAAATCCACCAAAAAAGAAATGGAAAAATTGGACTCAGATAAGATCGAAAGCGTTAATGTAATAAAAGGTAAGAATGCTGTAGAAAAATATGGAAAAGAAGCAAAAAATGGAGTGATTGTAGTGATTACCAAAAAAGATTAATCAATACTCAAAACAACGAATGGAAGATTTCCTGGTTCATATATTTAAGAAAACATTTGACCACTATAATTGATTGCTCCGAGTCCGAAGTATGGATTTTACAGGACAAAAAAATAAATTTATCATATTTTTTTTAAATCTAAACCCGCCTGATTATGGTGGGTTTTGTGTATTTTTGAAACATGAAAAAAACACTGTTTTCTATACTAGCCAAATTAAACAAACTCATCCTGCCGAGTTTTACTAAAAGACGATTAGATCTTAGCAAAGCTTCAAAATTACAACTTCTCATATTTGGTTGGAGATTGTATGTTACCAAAAGAGCTCTATCCTAAGACTTCTTGTATATTTTATTTCTTAAAAACTTTCATTTTGCAACACCGGTTACAAATTTTCGTAATTAAGGTGAACATCTAATATCCCATATAATGAATAACCAAAAATATTTAGCATGAAAAAATGGATCTTTTTGGGAGTCGGTATACTAGGTATGCTTTCCCTAACTTCATTTACCAATCATCCCGATAGACATTTTGTTTTAGATAACAATCAGTCAGACGAGATCACTGCTATCATTAATAAAAATACTACGGAACAAGAACTTGATGATTTAAAAACTTTTTTTTCTGAAAACAACATTGAACTTGTCATCAAAAAAATAGCATATAATGATCAAAACGAAATTGTAAGTTTAAGTATTATACTCAAAAAAGGAGATACAAAAAGTCAATATTCATCTTCATCAAATACTCCAATTTCAGAAATAGAACTTGGATACAAAAATGATAATCTATACATAACAAATTCTGGCATGTTTGATATTACCGCATGGAGCGGTCAATCAAATCTACCTCATCAATTTATGAATATGGATAGTATTACAAAAAAGCACGGCTTTGCTTTTAATTTTAATTTTGACAAGGATAAAGATTCTTTATTTTTTAAAGGAAATATGGACATCAAGAGATTTAAAGATCAAATCTTAAGATCTTTCACTTTTAAAGAAGATGAAAAAGGAAATTTCTTTTTTAATGGGCAACAAGTTCCTTCTTTTAGAAATAATATGCGTCAACGATATAATTTCATAGACAATCCAGATATTGAAAAATTAATTATTATTGATGGAAAAGAAGCCGATTTCAATACATTAGACACCTTGGCAAAATCAGATGAGTTAGCAGAAGTAGATTTTCTTAAACCGGAAACCGCTATAAGTGTGTATGGGGAAAAGGCCAAGGACGGAGCTATAATCGCAACTACCAAAAAGTAGGTAGTATTCTTTATATTTATTGTGTTAAAAAGGTCTTCTATTGAAGGCCTTTTTTGTTTTAATAATTTAGCACTGAAACTACCGGGGCATTGAGTTTATCTCTCCCATTAAGGAAATCTAATTCCATAATAAAATTACATTGCACTACTATTCCACCTACCTCTTCGATCAATTGATATACAGCTTGAGCCGTACCTCCCGTTGCCAATACGTCATCATGTATTAAAATATGCTCTCCCGGTTTAATAGCATCAATATGTATCTCTAAAGTATCTTGACCATACTCCAGACCATAACTTTTTGAAACCACTTCGTAAGGAAGCTTCCCTTTTTTTCTCACGGGTATAAAGCCAGCTCCCAAACGCTCTGCAATCATTCCGCCCAAAATAAAACCTCTTGCCTCAATACCTATTACTTTATCAATTTTTATATCACTAGGACAATACCCTGCCAATGTATCCGCACATTTAATCAAAGCTTCATGATTAGATAGTAATGGTGTTATATCTTTAAACAAAACTCCCGCTTTAGGAAAATCAGGAATATCTCTAATAAAATCTTGTAAATTCATCGGCCGAAAGTAATGAAAATAAAAAAACAAACCCAAAAGAGCACTTGGGGTTATTGCCTTTGCTTAGTACATATTACCAAAAAAATAAAGATAAAACTAAGCTTACCCAAAGACAACCATCTCGGTTTAGACACTTATTACTAACACATTACACATAACAACATAACTATATCTTTATGTTTATTTTTTGAGAGTGCGCAGAGTGTCTTTTTTTAGTTATTAAAAAGTCTATATAAATTTTGCCAACATTATAAAAAACGTTTATATTTGCACCCGCAAAACGGCCTCGTAGCATAACTGAATAGTGCACTTGATTACGGCTCAAGAGGTTGCAGGTTTGAATCCTGCCGAGGTCACAAAAATTCTAGAAAACCTGTAACTTAAGTAGTTACAGGTTTTTTTATTTATTTGAATTGATGTTTCTTTTCAAACGCTTAATTACTTGAATTTTGCATTATTACTACAATATAAAAAACACGTAGTTCCTGGGTAATTTTTCTAATAGGATTTTATTTTATGGTATAGAGTAGAAATTATCGAACCCTTAAAATAAGTATTACGAAAAGGCCGAGTTGAACTTTCAATTTTCAACTCGGCCTTTTCATGCTAATAACTAAATCTAGTATGATGATTTACTTTTGATCAGATTCTTCTTCTGAAGCTTTTTCTTTATCTTCTTTCATCATTTTTTGATCTTCTTCTGTAATACGCTTATGCTCGGTCGATATTTGTTGATGCTCCTTCTCCATATTGTCATGCTCACTTTTCATAGATTCATGTTCTGATGTCATCTGTTCTAATGTAATCTCTCCTGAAGCATGTTTTGTTTCTAGTTCGGCATGTTTTTCTAATAATGTTTTATGAGCTGTAATAAGTTCTCCGTGCTTCGTTAATATGTTTTTATGATTTTGCTCCGTTAATACGTGCAGAGAATCATTTTCTACGGCTTTATGACTATCTACCATTTGTTGATGATCATCTTTCATAGCGCCATGTTCTGCTTCCATTTTGCTATGAGACTCTTCCATTTCTGCATGCTTCTCTACCATTGTTTTGTGTTCGGGAGTTTCTGCTGGATTTTGTTTACATGAAACAAAGAAAAAAATTGCTGCAATTACTGTTAATAGACTACGTGTTTTCATGATTTTTTAGTTAACTGGTTTTAAAATTTAGATGTATATAAAACTATTTTTTTTATAAAATATTTCCTTAAATGACTTAAAAATATCTGTCATGATAAAAGGAACGGTTCAAATCTTTAAAAAAAACTATGCTTTCAATTTAATTAAAATATGGTGAATGGATAAAAAAATATTAATTTAGATAAAAGTAAATGAATTCGAGTGCTGTATTATGGAAATTAAGAAGACAAGAAATACCGAAAAGCAAAATCTTGTAAGAGATATTTTATCTAAAACCGAACATACCATGTCTGCCGAAGATATTATAGCTGCTATGCCTATAAAAGTTAATAAAACAACCATTTACAGGATTTTAGATCGATTTTCAGAAAAAGGTGAAGTTCATTTCATTACTGGTAAAAATGGAAAAGCATATTATGCACTTTGTAATAATTGTGGTACATCTCATCAAATTCATAACCATATACATTTTGAGTGTAAAAATTGTAAAGAAGTAACATGTCAACCAAATACTTTACATGTACCAAACTTAAAAGGGTTTACCATACAGGAAACTCAGTTTTTAGTTATTGGTATATGCAATAAATGTAAAGAAAAGTGAAACCACCAGCTCTCCAGCTAGTGGTTTCGTAACTACACATCCTCGACGTAAGTAAGATGACAAATACCTTTTATCTTACAGCTATTGGATAGTTTTCTCCTCTATTATTTACAGAACCTGAAGTTCTTGGTCCATTTCCTCTTGCGTGCATAATTCCTGCTACATGCGGAGATGCCATTGAAGTACCACTTAACGTTGCGTAACCTCCGTTCAAATATGTACTTCTTACACTACTTCCCGTGGCAATAACATCAATTGGATTCATATTAAAATTGGAAAATGATGAAAACCCACGATTACATGTCATAGAAGCAACAGTATAAATGTTACTACCGTTTACACAGGCTGGCTGATAATTGGCCGCGTTAGCACTACTATTACCCGCAGCAATAGCTACTAAAGTCCCCGCGTTTCCTAATGCTAAAAGCGCATTACGGTACGATGAATTATTAGAACAATTAGAACCAAAAAAACCTCCTAAACTTAAATTAGCTACATCACCTGGAAGATCAAATTGACCTACATGATTTATCCCAGAAAGTATCGTAGATGTACTACTTCCTCCACTACATCCGAAAACTCGTACTGGCACTACATTGGCACCTGAAGAAACTCCTACAACACCAATGTTATTATTAACAGCCGCGGCAGTTCCTGCAACATGGGTTCCGTGCCCATTACAATCATTAGGAGATCCGCCTACAAAAGATTTTGCATATCTAGAATCAGTAACTACATTAAGGTCTGGGTGATCCAAGTCGATCCCGCTATCAATTACCCAAATCCACTCGTCTTTACCTGTACCATTAGCAGCACCTCCTGCTCTAGAGATACCACATGGAGTTTGTTGCGCCATTTTTTGTGATGCATCACCAGAAATAACTTCTTCTATTTTAAATTTTGGTAGCTCTACAACTCTATCGTATTCGATGGCCACTACATTAGGATCTTTTGATAGTTTTTGAAACTCATCATCTCCTAATTTAATAGCCATTCCAGAAATCTTAGTAGTATAATAATCTAAGACTTTAGATTGATCTAAATTATTTTCTAATAAAATAGAATTCATCTTTTTAATAGAAACTTCAGAAATTTCTCTTACTGATTTAGCTTTTGCGCTTCTACTAGAAAATGATGATTTCTCAAGAATTTTTGTGGCAGGTTGAATTTTTGAATTTTTGAAAACAACAATATATTGCCCAGGAATAATTTTTCCCTCTGTACTGGTTGGTTTGACAACTGATTCTACAACTCCATCAGAAACGTTTTCATCCTGACAAGAAGTGATTACTAGACCCATAAGTAGAGTACCCAGGGCAAGTTTGCTAAAATTTTTCATTTGAGTTAAATTTGTGTTAGTCCCCAAAAGTATAAATTCAAATAAAAAATTCATTATGGAAAAACCACACTTCAAACCATTAATTTACAGTAGTTTATGTTAAAAAACTGAAATAAAAATACACTTGTTGCAACATTGTTGCTTTAGTGATCATGGCGTTTTAAAGCTTATTTAAGGCATTAAAATTTTTGATTTATTCCTAGTAAAATTCTCTTCTACTTTAATTCCTTTTTTAACTCATTTTAACGTAAATTAACTATAATTTAACCAAAAACATATTTAATAATTACTTGTACCGCCCAACTACGCTTTAATCTACGTTAAACAAATAGATAGTTTTACCTAAATTTTTACAAAAAAAGAAATCTTATAAATATCTTAAGGTTTAAGAATCCAATTAATTCCTATCTTTATCGGGTGCGGATGAATTTTTATAAAAATATTATCTCTATCTTTTTTATCTCAACTTTTCTATTTCTTAGAATTGTTGATGTTCATGTTCTTTCCCACTTTTCAGATGACAATGATCAAGTCGATTGTGAGTTATGTGAAATCATTACAGTATCCAATAAACTTACACCTTACATAGGTAACGCATCTATTGAAGTAGTTCAAAAAACTATCCTAGGTTTTCCTGAATACAAAACCAATTTTTGCTACGAAACATCACAATACAGTATTACACTTCCCGAAAGTGTTTATAACAAACCACCTCCACATTTCTCATCTAGAGTTGTACTTTAATTATTTATATTTTTCAATTTACTGTTTTGATTAATCATCATTGGTATGGTTTAATCATAGGGTTATTTTGGATTTTAAAATAGTATGACTTCTCTCTCTGTAGTTTAGAAAGTTTTCTTTAAACATTTCTAAGACATTCACTATTAATTATTAAAAAAAACAGCTTTCTGATATTTTCAGATAGCTATTAAGTACATCATTTTATAACCTATTAAATCAAACAATTATTATGATTACCAAACAAGAAGTAGAAAATGCTCAAAAAGCATGGGGTCAAGGTGTAGTTCGTATAGGAACTTTGCAATCTGATAAGGAACAATGTAAAACATTTACTCAAAATTTTGTAGATGAGCAATATGATTTTGACACTAAAGAGGTATTGTTCAAACCAACCAAAGCCGGCGTACAGCAATTTAGAATTAATAAAGAAGGGGCTATTTCCTATTTTATTGGTAGTAATTCTAAATATGATGAGGATCAAGGATTTGCTCTTCAACCATGGATCCATGTTAGATTTGAGAATGCAGCTATTATTTTGGAAGAAAATCGCGCACTAGCCATGGGAAATTATTTTTTTACGGATACAAATAATGTAGAGACAAAAGTAGAATACACTTTTGGATATCATAAAAAACCTAATGGAAAATTAAAAATAGATGTACATCATTCGTCTTTGCCGTTTAATGTAGGAGAAAGTGTATGAGTTTTAACAAACTAAAACCTGGCAACTGTTTGTTTCTGATCTGCCCAACGGACCATATAGAAAGTGTTTTGAGTCAAACTTGTTATACAAAAGCATTTTTTTATACGGCCCTTGGGGCCAGTTTCAATTGGGATATTACTACTCAACAAAATCTTATGACATTAATCAAAAATCAAAAAATCACACAGGTCATTTTTGTTACAAAATACACTAATCTTTTCTATAAGGAAGCACTTGACCCAAATAGCGAACCTTTTTATCAGGTTAATGAAACTTTGTTGAAATTGGATAAAACATTACCAAACGACTTCTTGAAGCAAAGTCATCCGATTTTAAGAATAATGTTGCTGGCATCTCGACATTTACAAAGGCAACGTAATCATATTCTAAGAACTTCTATTCTTGGCAAGACTCTTAAACAAAATAATATCACCCCAAAAAGTTTTGTTTATTATCCAAAGAGCGAAATTTTTTATACTCCAGAAAAAATAGAACAAAAAGTGTTACTGTACGGAGATTTATCACCGAACTAATTTAGAGTTTTAAAATGTATGATATATGTTACGAATAACAGTTTTATTTTGCTTGATAAACTATCTTAATGGATGGTCTCAAGAGGAAAAACAAAATTTCCCTCCGGCTGATAAACCCCTAGAGGTTAAAGTATCGAAAGTTAAAGGGGAGATTAAATTAGACGGAAAATTAAATGAATCCGATTGGGTTCATGCGCCCATTGTAGATGATTTTTTTAGGAGAGAACCTAGACAAGGAGGCAATGTCAGATATAAAACGCAGGTTCGATTTCTTTATGATGACAAAAACCTTTATATAGGTGCTTTTTGTAATGATTCTGTAGGAATAAAGGGCATTCGCATACAGGACCTTCGTCGTGACTTTAATTGGGGTGAAAATGATATTTTTGGAATTGCTCTTGACCCACAAAACCTGAAACAATATGCTCAAGGTTTTCAAACTACCCCCTATGGTAACCAGCGAGATTTTCAAAATTTCAATGGAAATAATTTTGACAATGGTTGGAATACATTATGGCGAGTAAGAACCCAGAGAACCGAAAATGGATATTCGGTAGAAATGGCTATTCCTTTTAAATCTCTACGTTACAATCTTCCTGAAGAGGGTAATTTTATCGAACTCGGGTTTACCTTGGTGCGCTACGCAAGAAGGGATATAGAAGTTTCTACTTTTCCGGCCATTCCTCAATCTTTCACCCCATACAGAATGACCTATGCCGCCAAGTTAATTGGGATTGAAGCACCTCCACCATCTACCAATATTAGAATTGAACCATACGCCTTATATCAATATGATGAAACCAAAGAAGGGGATGTATTAACTGATAAATCAAATGAACCAAAAATTGGTTTTGACGCCAAATGGGCTTTAAATCCAAAAACAATTTTAGATCTAACCGTAAATACAGATTTTGCCCAAGCAGATGTAGACCGTGCAGTAAACAATCTAGAACGGTTTAATATTTTTTTTCCAGAGCGAAGACAATTTTTTTTAGAAAATTCTGGTATATGGGCTGGCGGATCACAGCGGTCTATACGTCCCTTTTTTAGTAGACAAGTTGGACTTCAGGGTGAGTTTAATGCTATACCTGCTCCTATTGATGCAGGTATTCGATTCACGCAACGAACAGAAAAAAATGCATTGGCAGCCCTTTTAGTTCGTCAACGAGAAACAGAAAATTCTGCCAGTGCTAATTTTGGAGTATTCAGATATTTAAAAAACTATGGGAGAGAAAATAATATTGGGATTATGCTTACTCATAGGTTAGATGACAGCTATGACGAATTAGGATTAGATAGTACGAATAATACGACTATAACTCTAGATGGACAAATTCGTCCTACCAGTCAATGGGACATACAATATCTTTTATCAACATCATTAGATGAATTAACTGGAGAAACTGGTTTTGCTGGTCGAGTTTTTATAGGGAATGATACTAACAAATATTATTATGGATGGGTTACAGAATATACTGATGCCAACTACAGTCCAAAAATGGGATTTGTTAGGCAAAAAAATGTGATTAGACATAATCCCGGAGGGTATTATATTTGGAGGCCTAAAAAAATTGATTGGATTAGAAGATGGGATCCAGGAATGTTTGTGAATTACAATCATGATGCCACAGATCCTAGTAAATTTCAACAGGCCAGTCTATATATTTTCCCTGTATTTACCTGGTTTAAGGACAATAGTTTTTTAGAAGTTTCCAGTACCCCAACTTGGCAAAATATCAATTTTGATTTTTCTCCTTTAGGGTTAGAAATCGAACAGGATAAATATTTCTATACCCGATTCTTAATACAGTACAATACCGATTTATCCAAAAAATGGTCAGGAGATATTGGTGTGAATTTTGGAGATTTTTATAACGGAACTAGATCTACGATTAACGCTGCGGCTCGTTTTTCTCCTATTCCTCAAACAACACTTTCTTTAAATTATGAATATAATGACATTAATGGTGTTGGTCTCTTACGAGAAGATTTAGAAACTAATCTTTACACGGCAAATCTCAGATTAGCTCTTAATCCCAAAATACAGTTATCAACTTTTTATCAATATAATAGTTTTAATGAGCAGGGACGTTGGAATGTACGGTTTAGTTGGGAATACATGCCATTATCATTTATCTACTTAGTGTTTAACGACACTCAAACTGATGTGTTTGACCCTGTAGAACAAAGTACACAATTCATTAGTAAAATTACTTTTTTAAAACAATTTTAAAAATGTTTAATCTAATCTCTCTTTACACTTTTTCTTTTGCAAGAATTCCGTTTTTTCAAAAGAATCGTTTTTCAACACAATTATCGGAAAAATAATTAAATGACATAAAATGAAAAAAGTAATCCTACTCGCAATCATATTAGCAATCGTCTCATGTAATCACATAGAGCAAGAAGAAAGAGTTTTAGTCCGAGAAAACGGAGATGCTTCATTAGTGATTAATATTCCTAAGGCAGCATGTAAAAAGTGTCAAAAAATAATAGAAGCAGGACTACAAAATGAAAATGGGATTAGACAATCTATTTTAGATTTGAATTCGAAAAACTTGTCCGTCGTTTACACTCCAGAAAAAACAACACCAGAAATACTGAAAGCAACTATAGAAAAATTAGCAAAGCAAATCCCTTGTAAATAACCCAAAACATTTAACAATGAAATTATATAAGATATCGCTACTATTAGGTGTACTATTTTTTTCTACATCTTTTGTAAATCCACATCCAATTAAATTAACATCATCATTAATCGAATACAATCTTAAAACAAGTAATTTAACAATGGAATGTAGGGTCTTCATTGATGATTTTGTGTTTAGTATAAATGATACATTTACCAAAAACATTAATCTAAAAAACCTATCACCAGAAGATAAGAAAGGGGTTGAAAACTATTTTGAAAGATATTATAAAATATCCATAAATGATAAGTTATATCCTCTTAAATATACATCATCAGACGTTATGGAAAAACATAATGTCGTTTCTTTCAAATTTTCGAAAAATGTTCCTGTTATTAAACAGGGAGATCAGATTTGCATTGAAAACACCCTATTTTTTGAAGAATTTGGGTTTCTACAATCAAATAAAATTACTGTCAGAGTTCCTCCCTTTATAACCGAAAATTACTTTGAAGTCACCACACTAGACGAACCAATACCTCTAAATTTATAATACACACATATCAATGGATAATTTAAGTTCTTTTTTTGTTAACGGATGGACTCATATAGTAGATATACATGCATATGATCATTTATTATTTGTAATGACCTTATGCGCAGCTTTTAAACTAGAGCAATGGAAACAGATATTGGTCATTGTTACGGCATTTACTATAGGACATAGCGGGACTCTTATATTAAGTGCATTAGATATAATTCCTGCTAACTCCAAACTAATAGACATGCTAATTCCATTTACGATAATGATAACGGCCTTAGCAAACATCATTAATTATAATAAACATGGTAAATTTTCGGATACTAAAATAAAATACGGAATCGCTCTTGCATTTGGATTGATTCATGGATTAGCCTTTGCTAGTAATTTCAAATTTATGCTATTTAGTGATAGTATTCTTATGCCTTTACTTGCATTTAATGTAGGTATAGAGGTCGGGCAATTGTTTATCGTAGTGCTTTTTATGATTTCCCTATGGCTTTATACAAAATTCATTAGAGGAGAGCATTTTAAATGGAATTTATTTGTTTCAGGCGCAGGTTTCGGGATTGCAGGTACTATTCTATTAAACGCTATTAATGGTAGTTAATGCAAAAAACAAAGAAATTATTCTCATAGTTTTTTCTTGCAAGAAGAAACAAATTACAAGTAAGATAACTTTTTAAACCAGTTTCAAGCATGTATAATCGAATTGCTTTTTATACTTTTCTTTTGATATTTTTAATTTCTTGCCAATACCAAAAACAAAAAAAATATGAACCATCATCCATAATTGATCGAAAAAAAATTGATGCAGTTTTTAACAAAGATGTATCTAAAGTCTTATTAAATCACTTATATGTAGTTGTTGATAGCATTACCTATAGTACTTTAACAAAGAATAATCAATGGATAAGCACATATGCCTCTTTGGATCTCGGGCTCCCCGATTTTGCCCCGGTAAACAATTACTCATCCACATGCTATTTACGAGGACACCAACATTACATTGAAATTTTAGGCCCAAAAAACAAATACAATGAACCGATAGGAAAAAGTGGTATTGGTTTTTCTCTCCAGAATAACAATGAACATTTTCATTTGGACGTAGAACCTAAAATGAAACTGGCAAAAGATTCACTACTATATGCTACAGAAACTGTAAAAATGGCATTGGGGAATCGTAAACATATCTGGTTTAAAGCTTTCTATACGCCAAGCCCCGGAACAGCCTTACATACCTGGTATGCCTTTTACAATCCCGTTTTTTTAGACACTCTTTATAAAAAGCATCATGCTTCGTATTCTCGAGAGGCGTTTCTTGAACCTAGTTATAAAAAGAAAAAACTTTTTAATGGAATTAATGAAATTTATTTAACCTGTATACCCCAGGATTACATACGTATTGCTCAAGAGTTAGGATATTTGAGATGTAAACTTTTGAAAAAAAACAATACAACACTTACTATCAAAGGAGATGATGTTACTGTACATATAAAACAATCGAAAACGATAGAATACAGTAGAATTACCAAAATAATATGTCGATTAAATAACCGAGACAATAGTAGCACTCAATTAGGTAATCTTACTATCAGCAATCAAGATATGGAGTCTGTTTGGACCTTTGATGAACTACACGAAAACAACCTTTAACAAAATTTAATAACACTTAAAACTAAAATAAAATGAATAAAAACACCCATTATCTAGTTATTACCGTAGTACTACTATTTTTTACTTTTACTTCCTGCAAGAAACAGGAAAAAAATCCTAATGAAGAAGATATCAAAAATAAAGATGTCGAAATCCAAGTAGAAACAACCAAACCAAATATTACGTTAGAGAATTTAGAAGGTTCTCCAACTTATGCTGATGCATCTCTTATATTGGACACTCCAGAGGATATAAAAGTAACCGAACCTGGGGAGATGGCATATTCTTTCAAGGTTGAAAATTATGAACTTGGTGCTCAAACTAAGGGATCAAATGCACAAGATTTAGCAAATTCAGGTAAAGGACAACACATACATTTCATTTTAAACAACCAGCCCTATTCTGCTCATTATGAACCAAGTTTTAAAAAAGAAATTCCGGAAGGTGTACACCATTTGGTTGCTTTTTTGAGTCGTTCTTTTCATGAATCGGTAAAAAATGACAACTCGGTTGTTGTTCGTAAGCTTTTTGTAGGAGATAATCCAGAGGATACTTTTGAACTCGATATGAAAGCACCAACCCTCATTTACAGTAGACCAAAAGGAGAATACAAGGGAACAGATGCAGAACAAATTTTGTTAGATTTCTTTGTATTGAACACTACACTTTCAAAAGACGGTCATAAAGTTCGTGCTACTATTAATGATCAAGAATTTATAATTACTGAATGGACTCCAAAAGTAATCAAAGGACTTCCAATGGGTGAAGTTACTATTCAATTGGAATTGTTGGATGAAACCGGAGTATTAATCCCTGGTCCTTTTAATAAAGTTACGCGTAAAATCACACTAACACACTAATGTTTAAAACAAAAAATTCAAAATCAATGAAAAAACTACCTGTGACTGTATTGAGTGGTTTTCTTGGTGCAGGAAAAACAACACTCTTAAATCATATTTTACATAACAAAGAAGGGCTAAAAGTTGCTGTCATCGTCAATGATATGAGTGAAATTAATATTGATGCACAACTTGTTGAAAATGAAAACACTCTCTCTCGTACCGAAGAAAAACTAGTAGAAATGTCTAATGGTTGTATCTGTTGTACCTTGCGAGAAGATCTTATGATTGAAGTAGAAAAACTAGCCAAAGAACAACGATTTGATTACTTGATTATCGAAAGTACTGGTATCTCTGAACCTATTCCTGTAGCTCAAACGTTTAGTTTTGCCAGTGAGGATGGACAACTGGATTTAAGTCAGTTTAGTTACATAGATACAATGGTTACTGTTGTAGATGCTTATCATTTTTTAAAGGATTTTTCAAGTCCACAATATCTAACAGATAGGAACCTAACTAATATTGAGGGAGATAATCGTACGATTGTAAACTTATTAACAGATCAAGTGGAGTTTGCAAACGTGATTTTGTTGAACAAGGTTGATTTGGTAACAGAATCCGAATTGAGAAATTTATATGATATTATTCATAAATTAAATCCAAGTGCTCAAATAATCGCTACCAAAAATTCCCAAGTCTCTTTGCGCGAAGTGATTGACACAGGTTTGTTTGATTTTGAGGAAGCTGAAGCATCAGCGGGGTGGATTCAAGAACTTGAAAATGAACACATCCCCGAAACCGAAGAATATGGAATTGGTTCTTTTGTATATAGAAACCGCAACCCCCTGCATCCACAACGATTTTTAGATTTTGCAACACAGCACTTTCCCTCAAATATTATTCGTAGTAAAGGATTATTCTGGCTTGCATCTCGACCTAACCAAGCCCTTATTTGGGGCTCCGCTGGAGGTTCGATAAAAACTGACTCTGCCGGAGTTTGGTGGGCTTCAATGCCTTTTAATGAAAGAATCAGTTATGCCTCATTTATAGATAATCAAAAGATGATCGAAGCAGAATGGGACGTTAATTTTGGAGATCGTAAAATTGAATTGGTATTTATTGGTCAAAACATCAACGTGAATTTGGTAACCCAGCAACTAGATGCCTGCTTACTTACAGAATCAGAACTTGTTGTTTGGAAAAAAGGACAATTTTCTAAAAATGATCATTGGCCCATTCCTAGTTATCAAGAATCATCAATGTAATACATATGTAAAATATAAGAACACAGACGCTATAAACAACATATCGAGACCTAATTTAGTACTCTAACTATGTTGAGGTTTTTCAAAATAAAATTTTTAATTGTTCGACGTAATTAGAAAAATTAGACTGTATTTCAACGACATGAAGATACTGTTTTAAAAGCCACTTTACCTTTTGAATTTGCCTCTTAATTTTTGGTAAAACTCAGTAATTGTTTATAGCATCTGTATCTTTTTCTTCTAAAGATATCAGTTTAACAATACGAATAATCTTCTCAGAATTTTAAATAATAATCGCCCTACCCTCTGAAGTTTTATTTTTTTGACCATCAAAATAGAAATCTATTCTTCCTAAATATAAGCCGTAACATCCAACCTGATTTACAAGTACAGCTCTATCTTTTCTGTTTTTTACTATTGTCGGTTCTTTAAGAAAGGTATGTGTATGTCCTCCAATGATAAGATCAATATTTTCAGTGGCTTTCGCAAGACTCAAATCACAAACTTTATCGGGTTCATTTTTATAATCATATCCTAAGTGTGATAAACATATTACCAAATCACATTTTTCTGTATTTTTTAATATCGCGCTCATATCTTGAGCAATCTCTATAGGATCGAGATATTTGGTTTCTTTATATAAATCTTTCATTACAAGTCCTTCTAGCGCGATTCCTAGACCAAATATTCCAATTTTAATATTGTCTTTGATTATTATTTCATAGGGTTTTACTAGAGTATCCATAACTGTATTAGTAAAATCATAATTTGCGGAAACAAATTTAAATTCGGCGTATGGCATTTGAGCATGCAACCCTCCAATACCATTATCAAAATCATGATTACCGATGGTTACGACATCATACTTAAGCATACTCATCAGCTTGAATTCTAGTTCACCTCCATAAAAATTAAAATATGGAGTTCCTTGAAAAATATCGCCAGCATCCAACAGCAATGTGTTTGGATTCTCTTTTCTTATATTTTCGATAATTGTTGCTCTTCTTGCTACACCTCCCTTATTAGAATTTCTACCGTCCTCAGGACCAAAAGGATCTATATGGCTATGTACATCGTTTGTATGTAAAATTGTTATCTTCTTCGTTTTGTTCTCAGAAAAAGATGATAAACCAGCTCCTCCTATCGTTAATAAACCTGCCGTTACCGCTGTTTGTTTTACAAATTCTCTTCTTTTCATTTCTTTATTTAATTAGTTCACTTGTAAAAATCTATCATCTATGATCGGTGTAATTGTATCTACTTTTTTAAAATAGTCAATCATTGCATTTCGAATTTTATAATTTAGTTTATGGGCTTTTTCAGCTTGCTCAAAAAAATACATCTCACTACCTCCGTTATATAAATAATCGTTCGTACCTACAAAATAAGTCTCCTCATCACGAATCTTTCTCTCATTGATTAAAGCTTCTACTGCATCAAAATTGGTATCGACAATCAATTTTAATCCCGAAATGGGGTGGGCTATTCGAGATTTCTGTAAATATTTGATCAATTCCTTAATGTGAATACCCTTCATTTCAACAACCACAATGCTATTTTCAAATGGCATAACCTGATAGGCAGTTCGCGTTGTGATATTACCTTTTAAAATAGGCGCTCGTATTCCTCCATGGTTTAATAGTACCATATCAATCTCATTTTTAGTCTTTGATTTAAAAAATGGATTAGCTTGTTCTAATACGATATCGGCCATTAAGTTACCTATAGCAGTATTCAAAATTCCATCTTTTTTGTTGTACGTATGTGGCGCATAAGCCAGAACACTATCAAGAGTGTTATTTACGTGTACTCTGTATGGTTTAATAAAAGCGTCTATATCTGCGTTATCGGGTATGGTTTCATTTATTTCGATTCTCACACCTTCTGCCTTTATGGAATGCTTCTTTTTTTTGCATGATGAAAAATGCATTATCAACATAAGTAAAAAGAAACCTTTGTAAAGTATGTTTTTTATTAGGTAATTATAATAGGTTGGATTATCCATTTGTTACAAAATTTAGTACGGCCTCATTTTAAAAGTTAATGACCAGTTTTAATTCATTTTACTCAACTAATTTACCAATAGCATTTTTTAGTATATAATTGCAGTGATCCACATCGTCTATATTCAGTTCAAGAACACCTGTAATCTCTACAACTTGATCTGTTTTAAACCTTGGTTTTTGTTTAAAAACAACTTCAACAACACTTTCTGGGCCCGCTCCTCCACAAAAAAAACAAGAAGCTCTTGGGTTTTTAGAAATCAGATAGAATTCATCTTCTTCTATGGAAAAATCTAAAAAGTAACCTTTAATACGAATTTGAGCGCCTTGATATGACTTAATAGCTGAGCCGAATCTTGGCTTTAGAAAAATATCGTCATATTTTGCACTATAAACATTATAAAATTTTACATCGGCTAAATCATTCCATGTCAGTTTTTCCTGAGAAAACAGATTGAATTTAGTCAATACAAAAAATAGAACTAAGAAAGCTATTTTATGCATCAGAAATTGTTTTAGAAACGTTTAATTTAAATAACGACAATGAGGCTAAAATTGCAGCTAGCAAAGTTATTAGAATTACTAACACAAGTATAATTAACTCCTTATTATTAGGGAAGTTAAATGCAAAAAAATATCCATATATATTATTTGTGATACTAGAGAAAAACCAGATACTTATTCTTCCTAAAAACCACCCTAATACAGCACCCAACAACGATAAAAAAAGTGCCTCAAGAAATACCAATTTTATTAATTGAAAAGTATTAGCCCCATAGGTTCGTAATAAAGCTAATTCTTGTTTCCTTTCTTTAACCGTTTTTATCAAGTTTATGAATATACTTAGTCCTCCTACCAAAAGTATTGCCATGGCAATACCATTAATGGTACGAAAACCAATTCCTAAAAATCTCATTAACCGCTCGATTTCAAATTTGGGGAGTGCTGCTTGCATTGTAGTTTTTTCATTAATAAATCTAGACATCTGCAAAGCGCCTAGGGGGTTTCTAAATTTGATTAACATAGAAGTAATTTCTCGTAGTTCTTCTTCCTCTTCTTCTTCATGATGATCGTGCGTATCTTTATGCTCATGCACCTCCCAAATACTTTCTAGATTAGTAATAATAAGGTGATCAATAATAGTGCCTGTTGGTTTTAATATTCCGGTAACAGTAAAAGGTTGCTCATCATGGGTTTCTAATTCATTTTCGGCTAGGCCATGAGCACTAGCAAAAGTATCTCCTATTAGTAGATTAGTTTTTTTTGCTACAGCATTTCCCAAGACTACTTCAAATGATTTTTTATGCAACTCCCCCTCTTGCAGGACCGCATTATATTTAGTTAAATATTCATTTGATGTGCCTAAAATTCTATTTCCTTTATAATTATCACCATAAGAAACGGGTATCATTTCTTTAACCATAGGGTTTTTACCAATTTTCAGGGCTTCCTCTAGTGATATGTTTCCGGTAGGATTATCAATATGTAAAAGAGAAGATAGCACAAGTTGCAACGGACTTCCTTTTGCACCGACAACCATATCAAATGGCTTACAATTATTTTCTAAATGTTCGTTAAGCTGATCTCTTACTTGCAATACAAAAATTGCTAACGAAATACTTAGCAGCAATAACGAAACACTTAAAAAAGCATTCAATGGTTTAGAAATCAGATTTTTGTAGGCTAGATATAACAACTTTTATAAAATTATATGATTATCAAAATGAGATTTAACCCTTTGATCATGGGTTATAATCACTAAATTACTTTTACAGATTTGAGCTTCTTTTTTCAGCAGAGAAATAACCTTTTCACAATTAGTATCGTCCAAATTTGATGTAGGTTCATCTGCCAATATAACCTTAGGCTTATGTATTACTCCTAAGGCAATAGACAGGCGTTGTTGTTGCCCTTCACTTAATTGATAAACTCTTTTATCTTGAAGATCTGAGAGTCCTAAATGTATAATTAATTCCTCTTTTCGATACCGATCATTTTTCTTTCCAGAAAGTCGTTCACGTATGGTTAAATTCTCTAGTAATGTTAGAGATTTAATAAAACAAGTTCGTTGAAAAATCAGTCCTATATGTCGCCCCCTGAAATCATCCAATTGCTTTCTCGTAAGTTTATTCAAATACGTATTAGAAATAGAAATACTTCCTTCTTTTGGAGGTAAAAGTCCTGCCAAAAGATGCAACAATGTCGTTTTACCTACACCTGAGGGACCCAAAATCAATATATCTTCCTTTGAGGGCAAATTAATATCTGGAAAACGAAAATTGTGATTTTCTGTATCTCGATATGTAAACTGAAGCGAATCGGTTCGTATCATAACATGATTTTGTCAAAAATATATAAATATTACTAAAGCAACAAAGTTGCATTTATAAAATAATACTATCTTTGCCTGACTAGACAAATACTTTTTCTTTTGAATATATCACACATACGTCGTAACTCAGACACTTTAGGAATTATAGCAAGCAGCTTGTGCGTAATACATTGCTTGGTTACCCCATTCTTTTTTATAGCTCATACAGGATCAATAATTCTTAAAGATTTACATCCTTTTTGGTGGAGATCATTAGACTTTATTTTTCTAGGGCTTTCTTTTATGGCGATCCGTAGATCGACCAAAACCAGTTCTAAACCAGAAATGAAATATGCATTTTGGATAAGTTGGCTACTCTTGTTTATTATTGTTGTAAATGAAAAGCTTGGCATAGTCCCTTTGCCGGAAGAAGCAATTTATATAACCTCTTTGTCATTGGTAGCGTTACATTTCTACAATCTAATATTCTGCCAATGTGAACAAAAATGTTGTAAACCTAATTAATAGTATTATGAAAAGTAAGGAAATAGAATTGATAGGAGACGCACATATTTCTAATACCACAGAAACTCCTTTACGACATGATGCTTTCGAGAAATCAGATTCTGATAAAATCAAGAACATCCAATATCATTTTTCGGAGATAATGAAAGAATTAGGGCTTGATTTAACAGATGATAGTCTTTCGGGAACTCCCTACAGAGTTGCCAAAATGTATGTAAAAGAACTTTTTTATGGTTTGAACCCAAAAAACCGCCCTAAACTTTCAACTTTTGAAAATAAGTATAAGTATCAAAAGATACTAGTTGAGCAAGACATAACGATTGATTCATCATGCGAGCATCATTTCTTACCTATAGTCGGAACCGCTCATGTGGCATATATTCCTAAAGACAAGGTAATAGGATTGTCAAAAATTAATAGATTGGTAGACTATTATTCACATCGCCCTCAAGTGCAAGAAAGACTTTGTCTTCAAATTCTAAAAGACCTACAACAAACTTTAGAAACAGAAGATGTAATTATTGTAGTACATGCTAAACACTTATGTGTTTCTGCGCGAGGAATTAAGGATAAAAGTAGTTTTACTACTACAATTGAGTATGGAGGTAAATTTACAGAACCCTCTCTAAGAAATGAGTTTCTTGGCATTATTAAAAACAATGGTAACTAGTTTTTTTATTGGATAACAAAACGTCATACTTCTCATATAAATCTGAAAATAAAGTTTTAAGGTTTTTTTTAGATGAACCTGTATTACTACCTAAAGTTTTGTTAAAACAAAAAATCTTATTTTAATATTTCTGATCTTTCTACAATGTACCAACGAGTACTCGCACATATCATTACTTTATTAGTTACGGCTGCATTCCTTGTTCCCAGGGTTGTAAACCTGCACGCTTTAAGTCACTTATCCGATGATGATATATCCATTTCTTGTGAACTTTGCGATATTTTGGTGCATTCTCATCAACTTGATTTCATTGAAGAGGACATCTTTAATTTGGAATATGAACTACAAAATATACCGAGTTCATTTGTTGTATTAGTTCAATATAATGCTCCACAAGAAAAGATTGTTTCTCCAACTTCAATTTATAATAAACCTCCGCCTCTTTTATAAGGAATACATCTTCTATTTCAAGAAACCTTCCATAATCTGAATTTATATTCGCGTGGCACTTTTATATATACCAATATAGTATCTGTACATACATATTTGTTGAATTACTTATTGCAAATCAACTGGTAATAAAAGACTTATAATCTGGAACGGAGTATTATTTAGTTGACCAAGGTATTCCTTTATATCTAATCAATTTTCGGTTTTAATCGAATTACAACTAATCTTCAATCTTATTTTTATGCTTAAAGCAATAAATCTTACCAAAACATATGGTAAGCATCAAGCACTTAGTCAGTTAAATTTATCCGTCGATAAAGGCGAAATTTTTTGCTTACTAGGTCAAAATGGTGCAGGTAAAACGACAACAATTAACCTCTTTTTAGGATTAATAAAACCTACGAGTGGTGAAGCATTGGTTAACGGAATCACTGTTACGCCAAATAGTAGTAAAACCACTAAAATGATTGCTTATATCCCTGAAATTGTACAATTATATGGGAACCTATCTGGTATTGAAAACCTAAATTTCTTCAGTAGATTAGCGGGTTTTAAATACACCAACAAAGAGCTTTCTGACTTTTTATCAAAAGCTGGACTACAAGAAAACGCACATCAAAATAAGCTATCCTCTTACTCGAAAGGAATGAGACAGAAAGTCGGTATTGCTATCGCGCTCTCAAAAAATGCAGATTACATTTTTATGGATGAACCCATCTCAGGTTTGGACCCCAAAGCCACACTTGAATTTACCAAAATCTGCAAAGAATTAAGCAACGATGGTAAAGCTATTTTCATGGCTACTCATGACATTTTTAATGCAGTAAGCGTAGGAACCAAAATTGGCATTATGAAAGAAGGACAACTAGTTCATACTTCAAACACCGATACTATCAATGCAACTCAATTACAAGATTTATACTTAAAAACTATCTAAAAACAAATCAATTAACACACAATGAAACTTTTTAAATTATTACCCACACTTTTATTTATACTATTTGGTTGTGCCACATTCGCACAAGTAAAAGTAACAGGAACCATCGTCGATACCGAAAACACTCCAATAATTGGAGCTACAATTTTATTAAAGAATACCGAAAATGATTTTGGAAAATTAACTGATAAATCTGGACAATTTGAAATAGATGCTCCTTCTGGAAATTACAACCTAGAAGTACGATATTTAGGATTTCAATCGTATAAGAAAAGTATTGAAATTAGCGATAATTCAACATTTGATGTAGGAACTATTCAATTAGAAGAAGGTACCGAACAATTACAAACTGTCGAAATTGTCGGTCGTGTAAGAAAAGATTATAATAGTGATTATTCATTCTCTGCCACTAAAGTAGCTATTAAAAATAAAGAATTACCGCAAGCAGTAGCTACAGTAACCAAAGAGCTTATTGCAGATCGACAAGCGTTTCAGTTGCCAGATGCTGTAAAAACAGTAAGTAATGTTGCGATTACAGGTTTGTACAACCATTATAACATACGTGGTATTACTCAAGCTGATGATGGACAAATACTTAACGGTATGCGTACACGCCAGTACTACTTTTTACAACCTATTACCTCTCACCTTGAGCGTGTAGAAGTTATTAAAGGCCCTTCATCAGTAACATTTTCTAGCGCTGATCCTGGTGGAACTGTAAATATGGTAACTAAAAAGCCATTAACTGAAAAGCGTAATGAAGTTTCAGTCTCTGCAGGTAGTTTTGGAACATTAAGAGCTACCGCAGATTTTACAGGACCATTAAACGATTCTGAGACTTTGTTATATCGTTTCAATGCAGCAATTCAAGAAGCCGGTTCTTTTAGAGATATTGTAAACAACAATGCTATTTTAATTTCTCCATCTTTAAGTTATATCCCTAACGATAATACATCACTTAATGTAGAAATGATTTATAATAATGCTGATGGTAATTTGGATAGAGGGCAACCAATTTTTGATGCTGTTGATGATAATTATAATCCAAACAGTACAGCACTTACTTTGAATCCAGGAGCAATTAATGACTTTTACAAGACCAAAGAAATTATATTTATGACAAGTTTTAGTAAAAAGTTTACTGAAAACTTTGGATTCAACGCTCAGTATATGAAACAAACCTGGGATGAAGATTTACAAGAACATAGAGCAGACGCATTTCGTCAAGCTTATGATATCGATGGAAATGTCGTTCCTAATCTTATAGCAATGAGATATGCAGAAAGACAACAAAATTGGAATACTGATAATTTTAGCGGCTATTTTAATTATGATATCAAGACAAATAACATTACTAATAAAATACTAGTTGGATATGATGCAACACGTTGGAAAAGAAATATAGGTGGAGCAAATAGTTCAAGAAATTATTTGTTAAATGATGGTTCTACTGCAAGATTTAGACCTGGAACAAGTGATCCAAATGATTTTCAGCAAACAGCAGATGGACTATTAGTTCCTGCTGTACCACATTTAGATTTAACCAATCCTTTTAACGGAATTAGAAATACTAACAATTATGTGCTTTCACAATTTGAAATTCCCGCAAACCTAACAACCTCAGATGGTATCTATATTCAAAATCAATTTAAGATTGGGAAATTCTCAGCTTTACTAAACTTAAGATATGAGTGGTTCACAGATATTTTTGATTATGATGGTAGAAATGAAGAAGAGTTTAAAACCAATGCTATTGTACCTAGACTAGGTTTAACTTATGAAGTTACTAAGGATATTAGTGCGTACGCTACTTATCTAGAAGGTTTTCAGCCACATACAAATACGGTTTCATTATCTCCAACTGCTGAAGGTTTCTTTTGGGCTGCTTCGCCAAGTAGATTTGACCCATTAGAAAGTAGCTTAATAGAAGTCGGTGCTAAAGGAGAATTTTTAAATGGTAAAATATTTGCAAACATTGCTTTTTTCGAAGTCACTCAAAAAAATATTATCCTTGGAGACATATTTGATCCAGATAACTTAACAACAAGAGGTGAACAACGCAGTAGAGGTTTTGAAATGGATATTTCTGGGTATATTTTACCTAATTTTCAACTTATAGCGTCTTACGGTTATAATGATGCTGAAATTGTAGAAGATTTTATAGAAGATTTTGTTGGAGAACGAATTGGTGGAGCTCCAGAGCATAACGCAAACTTTTGGGGACGTTATGATTTTATGAATAAAACCTTAAAAGGTATTGGAATTGGTTTTGGTGCTCAATATATAGACGAGAGATATACTTGGTACAATCCCTCATATAATACTGCTAGAGTATTATTGCCCGAATACACGGTATTTGATGGGGCTGTATATTACAAGCCAAATAATACAAATATGCAGTTAACACTAAAAATAAACAACTTATTTAATGACACGTATTGGTTAGGTGGTCTAAGTCCTTCTAGGTTAGGACCGGGTGCACCAAGAAATATTTTGTTAAATGCAACGTATATATTTTAACACTAAGTAGTAACAAATGAAATGGACTAACGTTCGGTTATTCGCAATGAACTTTTGGCACAATGCGACTACACTAAAAACTTTTTATTTCTTATATCTAATTTTTATACTACTAACAGCTTTTGCGGCTGTTAGTGGTATTCAAAATCATATCACTCAAAATGATATCCGAGAAGAACATCAAACCAAAGCCAGACAAAGTTGGGAAGCAAACCCTGATAAACATCCGCATCGAATGGCTCATTTTGGAACTTTTGCTTTTAGAATAAATGCTGCCTTAGGAATCTTTGATTATGGATTAGAAAGCTTTACAGGAAATACCGTTTTTTTAGAAGCCCATCGACAAAACAGTGTAAACTTTTCTGAAGCTACTTTTTCAACAGGTATGTTACGATTCGGAGAATTAAGCTTATCGTTATTATTACAATTAGTACTTCCATTAATCCTATTTTTTTTAGGATTTTCTAGTGTTGCAAAAGATCGACAAAATGGAACGCTTAAAATGTTATTGTCACAAGGTGCTACCTGGAAAGAGATTCTATTCGGAAAATCCATAGGGCTTTTTACAATTTCTATGCTATTTTTTATTCCAATTTTTTTAGCAGTAATCATTGCTCTTTTGATATTTGGGCAACAAGCAGCTAATGATTTTCTTTGGTTACGGTTGCTATTAATAAGCTGTGGATATTTATCTTTTTTATTTATCATATCTTCCATAACCATTATAGTTTCTGCAAGTACCGGTACTTCAAAAAATGCCTTACTTCGACTATTGGGTATCTGGTTACTATTGGTCGTATTATTACCAAAATCTGCCCAAGCCATGGGAAATTATTGGTTTCCTACGCCTAGTAAATTAGCTTTTCAATCCGCTATTGAGAAAGAAGTAATTAAGAAAGGAGATAGCCATAACCCAAATGACCCTCACTACAACAATCTAAAAGATTCTGTATTAAGTGTTCATAATGTTAATAAGGTAACAGATTTACCCTTTAATTATTCGGGTTTTGTAATGCGAGAAGGAGAAAAAATTACATCTTCCTTATATAGAAAACATCATAAGAAGTTGATCAATATCTATAAAAGCCAAAATGATATCACTCAGTTTTCATCATTTATCAACCCTTTTATAGCTATCAAACAGTTATCAATGACAATGTCTGGAACAGATTTTTCCTCCTATATAGATTTTCAGAACCAAGCCGATAATTATCGCTATCAACTAGCCCAAACTATGAATGAATTACAAATGGAATATATAAGCCCCAAAAAAAAGAGTGGTTCTGAAGGAAAAACCCATGTAGTAAATCATGAACATTGGGAAGAATTTAAAGATTTTAACCATCAACCTATGGCTTTTTCTAAATCAATAAAAGAAGCTTTTCTTGCATTGATTTCTATAGTATTATGGATACTATTTACCTTCTGGTTATTGTTATTCACATCAAAAAAAGCAAAGGCAATATGACAACATTTAAGTTATTTTTACAACAGTGTATAAGATCCAAAGAGGTCTGGATAAGTTTATTGCTCATTACTCTTTTAGGTATAACAAGTATTATTATTGGCAACAAACACCTTAAAAGACAGCAAGATGCAATTGCCGAAGTGAATACATATCAAGCACAACATTTTGATCGACAAGTAGCACTTCATAATGAAGACCTAGGATTGTTACTGTATTATGCAAAATTTGCCTACATAAACACCTTAAATCCATTAGCTGGATTATCCATTGGTCAAGCAGATGTAAATCCTACAGTAAAACGAATTACTATTAAGACTTTTGAAGCACAAAAATATGATACCGATTTAGTGAACCCAATGAATTTGCAATCCGGTAATCTGGATCTATCTTTTGTAATCATTTATCTATTTCCCTTATTAGTCATTGTATTATCTTTTAATGTACTTTCTGAAGAAACAGAAACCGGTACTTGGCGATTGGTAACTATCCAAGCGAGATCCAAATTAAGGTTTATTATTTCCAAGCTTTTAATCCGATTAGTCCTATTGTATGTCATACTAATGTTTCTTTTTTTCATAGCAAAACTAGTTCTCAACTTAACTTTCAATAGTAACTTTTTTTGGATGTTGGGATTATCTATGCTTTATACCCTATTTTGGTTTACACTTACTTTTTTCATCATTATATTTAAGAAATCTTCTGGTTTTAATGCCTTATTACTTTTGTCGGTTTGGTTGATATTAATTATTCTTTTACCAGCTGGAATCAATGCATATGTATCCTCCAAACACCCAGTACCAGAAGCCTTAAGCACAGCAATAGCACAACGAGATGGATATCATACTAAATGGGATACCGATAAATTAGCAACCATAGAGAAGTTTTATAAGCACTATCCTCAATTTAAAAAATATGGATACCCTACGGATGGATTCAACTGGTTATGGTATTACGCCATGCAGCAGATGGGAGATGATGACTCAAAAAACCAACAGGAAGCTCTAAATGAAAAGATAAAATTACGTGAAGAGACCAGTAGACAGATCGCATCCCTAATTCCAAATATGCATTTACAACTTGTTTTTAATCGATTATCTGGAACAAGTATGAGTCAACAAATGGATTATCTAGATGCAACTGATGCATTTCATGAAAAACTAAGATTGTTTTTTTATCCAAAAATATTTGAAAAACAACATGCGGATATTATCGATTGGAACCAATTTACTCCAGAATATCACGAAACCACGTCTGATGTATCTCCTGTACAAAGCATGATACCAATCGTAATTGCGTCAATATTTATGATTTTGATTTCTATACCAATGATAAGACGATTATGACACGGAATCATTCAAAAACCTAAGGAATACGACCAATATTCATTATAGTTTCACCCTTATTGATAGGTGGAGTACCTATCATATAAAGAATCATTCCGTTTTGTTCTGCTTTAATATCTTCTAATTTTTTACCAAAAAAATTAGTAATGTAACCGACCAACTCTCCTTTTTTAACTAAATCACCGGCTTTTTTTTCAGTATAGAAAAGTCCGGTTGATTTACTTTTTATGGTAAATCGTTTAGCTATGATTATTGGTTTTATTGAAGTAGATTGTTTCTTAGAATCCATCATCTGTAAGTGAACCAATAGTGATAACATTCCATTTACGATTCGATCAGTTTCAGTTTTATCAGGAATACCCATTCTCCCACATTCAATATCTACTGATGGTATCTTACGATGAAAAGCTTCTTGCGAACAATACAAACTAGGCTTTTTAAATCTTTCTTTGGGGATATTAAAAATGATCGAATAATCATACCCCATTGCCAACGCCATATCTCGTCCTTTTTGAGAAACTTCTGGAAATGCATCACTATGATACCATGCATTATAAGGTCGTAAATCTTCTGGAGCATCACCTGCGTGCATATCCACAAAGAAATCAGATCTTGCTATTATTTTGGAAGTAATACTGTGCGCAAGTCGCTCCGTTATAGATCCGTTTGGTTTTCCAGGAAAAGATCGATTTAGGTTTTTACCATCTAAAGGATTTAAAAATGGGCTCCTACCTAAAAATGCAGGCACATTGGCTATTTGTACTAGAATAATAGTACCAGATAATTGTTTAGGGTCAATTTTTTGATTCAATTGTTGAGCAGCCAATATTGGTGGATACTCGTAGCCATGGATTCCTGCAGTTATTCCTAATACTGGTCCTGATTTTGAACCATGAAATACGGTTACAGGAATAAAAGTACTATCCTTTTCACTGATAACAGGTATCTCAAAATGATTTTTGGTTCCTGGTTTAATAGATGTATTTAAGAAAACAAAAGGCTGTTGAGCTAGCACAAAATTACAAGTAAATATAATTGTACATAAAAAAAATATGGGTTTTATCATATGAATAAAGGTAACTATACTTTACTACATATGGTAGTCTGTATTTGGATTTTTGACATTACATTTAGTATTCTAAATATTCAATCATAATTCATCAATTAAAAAAGCATTACCGAGAAATATTTGTTTTTTAAAACAAACAAAATAAATGTATGCTGCACAGTGCCGTAATACAAAACCCTCTATGTAATCCACATATTTCTAGGGCAATAGTACTGACAAATATCATAGTTTACAGATAATTTCATGGTTACTTTTGGAATATTAAAATCAATTCCATGAAAAATATTCTATTACCAACTGACTTTTCTCCAAATTCAAGAAACGCTATTAATTATGCAATGGAATTCTTCAAAAAGGAATTGTGTACGTTTCATATTCTTCATGTACAAAAAGTATCAAATTACACCTCTGACGATCTAATGGCAGCTCCTGCCAATACTTCCGTTCATCAATCGGTAATTCATGAAGTAAAAGAAAAACTTACCGTTTTAAATCAAGAATTACAGAAAAAATTTGATCAAGAAAACTACAGTTTCGATACACATGTAGATTATGATGTTTTTACCGATGCTATTAAACAAATCGTAAAATCCCAAAACATTGATCTTATTGTTATGGGAACTAATGGTGCTACAGGGTCTAAAGAAGTTATTTTTGGCAGCAACACTTTGCATGTAATTCGTAAAATTGATTGTCCTGTTTTTATCATTCCCGAAAATTATGCATATAAAACTCCAAAAAAAATTCTGTATACAATCGATTATAATGATAACTTTACTACGTCGGGCATAACACCTTTAACAGATCTATTAATTAAGCACAAAGCTTCATTGAAAATTTTAAAAATCAAGGAAGATGAGACTATTACTATTTCAGAATTTGATGATAAAAAAAATATGAACGTTTTTTTTAAAGAAATAAATCATACGTTTCATACTATTACAAATGTCCCTACTACGCTTGCGATAGAGAGTTTTGTACAGATTATGAATATCGATATTAATACAATGTTTGTTAAAAGGGAGACATTTCTTGAACGTTTTTTTTACGGCTCGAAGACTTCAAAAATAAATTATGGAACCAGAATACCTCTACTCATTATGCATAAGTCTTAAACGTAATAAAAAAACATGACCTCAGCAATTATTCTTAGTATTTACATCATCATAGGAATAATCATTGTAGGAAGATTGTTATTATATGGTATGCGACCTACCAAAACCTTAGGGTGGCTACTCGTCATTTTTACAATCCCAGTTGGAGGCATATTACTATATCTATTATTGGGTAGGAATCGTAGAAAAAACAAATTATTCAAACTACAGCAAACTGATGAAATCATTTCATCTCTGAATAATGAAAAACTATTAGCTTCTCCCATTAAACAGAAAGATTACAAAGAACACATTAAGGTAATTAAGCTTATTGTTCAAAACTCTGGTTTTATTTCATCTTCAGGAAATCGTCTTAAAATTCTTAAAAATGGCAATGCTACTTTTACAGCAATATTTGAGAGTCTTAAAAAGGCTGAAAAATTTATTCATCTAGAATATTACATCTTTGAAGAAGGCAGATTAGCAGATAATCTTTTTCAACTCTTTGAGATAAAAGTAAAAGAAGGTGTTGAGATTCGTATTTTATATGATGGTATTGGTAGCAGGCATCTTAGCAATCAATATATCCAAAAATTAAAAAATATAGGAGTAGAAGTTTGTAGTTTTTTACCCATTAGATTTGGGAAATTTTTGTCTTCATTAAACTACAGAAATCATCGCAAAATCATTGTTATAGACAATAAAATTGCATTTACAGGTGGGATTAATGTTTCTGATAAGTATGTAACAGGAGATTCCTATTTAGGAATATGGAACGACATGCATTTGCAACTCGAAGGCCCTATTATTCATAGTTTACAAGCTATCTTCATTATGGATTGGAATCTTATAAATAGTACCACTCCCCTCCTCGCTTCAGAATATTTTTCTCCAGTTATTGAAATGGGAGATATTGCTGCTCAAATTGTTCATAGTGGTCCCGATGAAGATTTTTCGGCAACTCAACAACTGTATTTTTCACTTATAAATGAAGCCAAAGACTATGTATATATTACAAATCCTTATATCATTCCTGGCGAAGCTATATTAGAAGCTCTAAAAGTGGCCGCTTTAAGTGGTGTTGATGTGCGATTATTACTCTCGGACAAATCAGACAATTTTATTGTACGTTGGTGCGTAAGGTCATATTTTGAGAGTTTACTCCAAGCTGGCGTAAAAATTTATTTATTTTTAGATGGTTTTGTACACAGTAAAACCATAGTAGTAGATGACACAATTTGTTCGATTGGTACAACTAATCTTGATATTAGGAGTTTTGAACAAAACTATGAAGTAAATGTGGCCATTTATGATGATGACTTTTCTATAGCGCTTAAAAACGATTTTATATCTGACCTTAAAAAAGGATATCAACTCAACTACCAAAAATTTATCAATAGACCTTTGAAGGAAAAATTAAAAGAAGGAATCGCAAAAATCTTTAGCCCTGTCTTATAAAAAACTTCAAGATTGTTGGGTATTATAAATCAATACCTTCATAATAGAATTCGTCTTTAGCAATTTTAGTAATTAGAAGTTTTTGTTCTTTGAGCGCCCAAACAAGTATTTTTATGTAATCCCCAACGGCTTTTCTTATATTATCAGGTTCTGTAACATCAATAGCAGCTTTCCAAATTAACTCTCTTTCTTTATCCGGGCAAATGCAATATAATGATGTTTCTGCGTGATATACTTCATATTCTTCGTAATACTCATCATACTGATAGATCTCCTGAGATTGATAATAATCATCTCTAAACGTTCTAGAATTGTCATCAAAGTTTCTGTACGCCTGTGCCATAGTAACTCTATCTTCTACAGCGAGTACTTTGGAAAGTAATATAGCATCAAAACCAGCTTGGATAAGTCTATCTTCTATTGCCTTAAGATCTTCTTCTGTTTTTGGAGAATCTGTGAAAGACTTTTCAAAAAAATCAAGACTCCTTTCTCCTGATACTCCATTCTTTTTTAAGACCGAAACAAGTTTTCTTTCAAATACCTTTCTTCCTTCTGTATCTGCAGTCATACCTATTACCAAAACTTTATTTGCTTCGAATGTTTCAATATCCGGATTTTTCCAATTTTCAACCAACTCGCTAGATGTACAACTTGTACATAAAACGATTAACACAAGGATATATAAATAAGGCTTATTCATTTTTTATTTATTATTTGATTAAGTTGATTTACTACTATTTTTGTGTAATCTGGTACTTTTTCGATAATCGATTCTCCAGAAATCACATCGATATCTTTTAAAGTAATATGACTACTCCCAACAGTGGATAGAACAATAATTTTCTCCAATTGATCCGGATAATTTTTAATGAAATTTTTTATGTTTCTTGGTGGGCTTCCGTACTCCCAAGAATTAATGAATATCATTGCATCCCATTTATCAAGATTTATGGTAAATAATGTATATACATCTACTACCTTAAAATAAATTGTGTCCTTTTCATAAGTCCTTAGAATTTCTTTAACCAAAGAATCTTTAAACTTACTACCTTGAGAAGCTATCAAAACTTTCGTATTCAATCTGGGGTTATTTAATTCGAAAGGAATTACAGTATCCATGGAATACGTATACTCGTACCAAATCCAAAACCCAACAAAAAGAAGTACAATTATGAACGTTATTTTTTTTATTACTTTAATCAAAATATCTTATTATTATTTTTAATTACGTTCATTGATTAAGTTATCCGTATTCCTATACACTGCCCTAATACTTTACTAGTTTTAAAGAAAATAAAGAAGGTAAAATATACTCCCCAAAGCTATTTTGCCTTCTTGAATCGAGATTAATCAATTTCTATTACTTTTTTGGGTTGTTCCTTTACCTCTTCTTTTTTCAGGACATTAAGAGTCAAGATCCCATTTTTGTATGCAGCTTTAACCTCTTCATTCTGATCTACACTTCCTGGTAATTGTATCTTTCTATCAAACGAATTATAGCTAAATTCTTTGCGCGTATATCCACTCTCTTCTTTTGATTCTTCCGTATCCTTTTCGGCACAAATATGCAATACGTCCTCTTCTATAGTTACTTCTATGTCTTCTTTTGAAAATCCAGGAACAGCAAGTTCTATTTCAAAATCATCCTTGTGTTCTTTTACATTCATCGCTGGTAATCCTCTTTCTTTTAGAAAAAAATCATCTACAAAAAAGTTATCCGTATCGAGATAATTTGCAATGGTATCATTGAACCAAGGAAATCTGTTTCTATTAAATTTAATTAATGACATAATGTTTAGGTTTTAATTATTAAAATTTTCTTTTAAACACTTTAAATGTACTTTCTTCATGGAAAAAGAAAAATGACTTTCATCAGTTTCCTTAAATTTTACTACTTCATCTTATTGTTCTTTAGAATTCCCCCAGTATACCCAAACACTTCAGATTTTAGCATACGAAAGCGTTTATAGAAATTACTAAAATGTTTCTTTAATATTTCATGCTCTTTGTAATAATAATGATCACAAGAAATTGTATCACATTCAAAAACACCACTCAATTGATTTTCATGTTTTTGTATTTCTTCATGAAGCTTTTCTTTTTGTTTTTCTATATTTTTAATTTCTAACTTAAATTCTTGCAATCGCTCAAAAAGATTTGGAGTAGTTGGTTCAAACACATAGGAATGTAGTAGTTGATTAATAAACAACATCTCCTCTTCTATAAATTGGAGGGTTGATTTCCACTCTAATGCATCAAAATGCATTTCTTTTAAATCCTTTTCTTTACTATTTGATGATATAACCATTTTATTAGATTTTAGAATAAGTAGGGATAACAGTCATATCCGAATTCACCAGTAAAAAACCAGCTAAATGCAGATATAATATCTAGACGGCTTGCGATTTATATTTTTTATAGTAATCTCGAATCAAAGCTATTGTCTGATTTTTTGTCATATGTCCCACCTTGAGCACTTCTTTTACTTTTTCGCTAATCGTTTTATAATTTTCTTTCAATTCTTTATTGAATTTTTCTCCAGCCTCTGCTGGGCCATAAATAACTATCCTATCTGCATTTTGAACGTGAGGAATTATTTCTTTAAAATAAGCTTTAAACTGATGTTTTTCGCGTTCTAAATATTTACTGTCTTGAACTACATCTTGTGGTCCCCCTTTTAATTTAGTTCCCGACCCTCCATGAATACGATAATTTTCAACTTTCGAGTTTATGGTTAAAAAAATTTCTTTATTTTCTTGTATATCAATGATGTGAGCTTTTTCTCGATCCATCCAAATTCCTATATTTTTCATATTCTTTTTTTATTAGTTTTTAAAATCATGTAAAGCCAATACCGGTACTTTAGAATGGTATCCTAAATCTTTGACCATAGGCCTAGAAAATATACTTCCAAAGAAGCTATGCTTTCTATTTATAAAAGTGATCATATCGCTACTGCGACTTTCTACAAATGCACTAAGCCCTCCCTTTACATCTACATTATGCAAAGTGTGAAATTCGTGAGGTATTCCTTCAAAACTTTCTTGTAACAATCTTTTATTGTTCTCTTGTTCGGCATTTAATGTTTCGTCATTGGTGACATACAATACTCGGATCGTAGCATCACTGATTTTTGCGATTTCACCTAAATATTGTAACTCTCTTCGCTTAAAACGTGTTTTATAATCGGTAGGAAAGACAATTTCCTTAGGTTCTGTATATATTACCTCACCTGGAATTGCCATTACAGGGCAGTTTCTTATTTTTTCCATAACTAATATGGTATTACTGCCATAAATAATATTATTAGCATCAGTAGATCCTTTGGTACCCATTACAACCATTTCTATATCTTGCTTATCTACCATATCTTTTATCCCTTCAAGTAGACTATTAAATTGTGAAACCATAAAAAATTTATGATCCGGATAGTTATCCCTAAAGGCAAGTCGATCTAAAATTTTGGATAGACCTTTTTCAGATTTTTCTTTCACATCTTCATAAATTCGTTCACCAGGTTCTGGAACCATCATACTTTCTAATCCGTATCCAGTAACATTAAATGTATTAAGCACATAAAAATCACATGCAAAATTTTTATAGAGTTCTATAGCATAACTGATAGCATTCCAAGAATTTTTAGAAAAATCAGTTGGTAATAATATCTTCTTTTTCATGAGATAGGTTTTTATAAATTAATGATATAAATGTATTATCATTATAGCAGGTAAACTATGATAATTATCAGTTTACATCTGGTATTATTAAAAAAGGTACTGATGAACGAAATCCCAATTTTTTGATAACCGGTTCATGAGCTATGGTTTCGATGAGACTATGTCGATAATTGATCATAGCCAATAAATCAATGTCTAATTGATCTATAAAATCATTAATAAGAAATGCTTTTTGATTCAATTTTGATATCCAATGAATACTATAAGTAAAATCTTCTAAATACTTTTTAAGTGTATGGTAATTATACTCCTGTATCTCATCTAATTTTTCTTCTTCATGAATATGAAAAACCCTTATGTTAGCATCAAATAAAGAAGCTATGTACATTAATGGTTTCAAATCTTCTGGAATATAAAACCTATTGAAATCTGTCGGAAAAGCTATCTCCGTTGGTGTTTTAAAATCAAACTCATTAGGTATGAGTAATACTGGACAATTTTTAACTTTTTGAATGACTTTAACGGCATTACTACCCATAAAAAGAGCAGAAGCCCCTGTAGCTCCTTTAGTTCCCATAACCACTAGATCAATATTCTTACTATCTATAGTTTTTAGAATAGTCTGGGTTAGACCTTTCGAAACAGAAATAGTTTCGAAAGTATGTGCAAGATCATCTGTATCTCTCACAATCGAATGAAAAACTTTGTCTAGCCCTTCTTGAGACTCTACACTCAATTTTTGATATAAAAGATCTCCTTTTTTTGTGTCTATCCTGCCTGTTAACACAGGTGTATGTACTTCAAATGTATTTAATATATAGAATTGACATACTTGATTTTGAAACAATCTAGTAGCATAACAAAGAGCACTATAAGCATTATTCGAAAAATCCGTAGGAACAAGTATTCTTTTCATCATGGTTTGTTTTATAAATTACATCATAAAACTATTTCCATTTTTTATGGAATACTATGACAATTCTCAGTAATCAGCCGGAATGACTAAGAAAGGAATTTTGGTATGAAATGTTATCTTTTTTATAACTGCTTCTCTTGTTAGTCGTTCAATAAAACTATGCTCGTAGTTTATCATAATCAACATATTGATTTCTAACTCTTCTATATACACTTGAATACTTTTTTTTATTGAAGTGAATTCGGGTATTACGTGAAAATCATTTTTAATATGTCTAAAAAATTCTTCTAATCTTTTAGAATTATAATTTTGAGTCAAACTTAGTTTTGGTTGATCGTGAACATGTATCATTCGTATAGCGGCATTATTGATTTTTGCCAAATCAATAATTGGTTTAATTTCTGATCTATAGTAGATACGTTCGAAATCTGTGGCGAATGCGATATTGGTGATTCTTTCAAAATAAGCATCTTCAGGCACAATAAGAACTGGTGTATTAAATTTACTTTGTAATACTCTTATCGCATTACTACCTATAAATACCTCTTTGGCACCAGTCATACCCTTGGTACTCATTAAAATTAAATCAAAAGAATCCGCTACTGTCATTTGCATCAAAACCTCTGTTAAAGATCCCAGTTTCGAAATTGTTTTAAAAACATGATGTGATGCTGGGTTAGAATTATTAATATCTTCTAAAGTCATTTCTAACCCTTCTTCTGATCCTAATTTTATCGAATCATAAAAATACCCAACGCGCTGTGAACTTACAGTAGTTAATAATTGAGTACTATTAAGCTCATACGTATTAAGGATGGTAAACAAACATGGAACGTTTTTATATAATTCTATGGCATAGATCAGTGCGTTCCAAGCTTTATCAGAAAAATCTGTTGTCACCAATATTCGTTTCATCTGTTTATTATTTATAATTATCTCTGTATTCTCTTTTCAGAAGGAATGACTAAAAAGGGAATATTAGTACGATAGGCAATCTGATTAACTACCGGTTTAAATAAGAGGTTTTCAAAAAATGAATGTCGATTATGTACCATCACTAATAAATTAACGATGTGCATTTCCTGAAAATCTTCAATCGCCTGAAGTACATCCATACAATCTACTACATGAAAAACATGAGCGTTTTCTTGAAAATAATTATCCAAAAAAACCTTTGTTTCTTCTTTATCTTGGTTTAATGCAACTCCATAATATGCATTAAGAATATTAAGTCTAGAATCATGACTATTACAAATATCTTTAAGTAAAGGCAAAAATTTATTTGTTGTACTAAGCTGATAATCTGTTGGAAATAAAATTTCTTTTGGTTTTTCGTATTCAAAATTAGAAGGAACCGCTATTACTGGACACTTAACTTTTTTAAGGGTATACATAGTGTTCGTACCTATAAAGATTTCCTTTGCTCCTGTAGCTCCCTTGGTGCCCATGACAATAAGGTCTATATCATACTTTTGTACAGTAGCATTGATCTGATCAATAAGTAAATTAAATATAGAAATCTTCTTGAAACGATGTTTGGGATTATTAAACTCCTCTTTTATCTTTTCTTCTATACGATCCATTTCCTTTTTTGAATTCATCATCGCGATGTCTTCTAGGCCATATGGTATTGGATTTTCTACAAAATATCCTACATGATAAGATGCAGGAGTAAAGGTGTTGAGTATATAAAAAGTACATTCTTCATTTTCAAAAAAATGTAGCGCATAACAAATTGCATTAAATGCATTATCAGAAAAATCGGTTGGCAACAGGATACGTTTCATTTTACTTTTTTATTAATTTATCGCTGTAGATTTTGTATCGTTAAAAAAGGTATTTTGATATATAAGCCTATCCTATCTATTGTAGATTGATATAAGATATTCTCTAGATATGTATGCCTAGAATTTATCATTACTAAAAGATCTATTCTATTCTTTACCAAAAAACTATTAATGGCAGTGGTAATATTATCTGCCTCTTTAACATGAAACGATAATTCTATATCCGGCAAACAATCTTTTAAAAATGCTTTATTGTCTTCTTGGCGTATTGAAAGTTTTTTGAAAGTTGTGATATACAAAAAATTAATAGTAGATCTAAAACTTTTACTCATTGTACGTATTAGTTTTAACTCTCTCCTTTTGTACGGTAACATATAATCCGTAGGAAAAAGAATATTCTTTGGCGAACTATAAAAACACCCTTCAGGAATTGCTAATACAGGACATTTCACATATTTAAGCACCTGTAAAGTATTACTTCCAAAGGTAAGTTTACGATCATCAGTTTTTCCTTTTGTTCCCATAACTACAATATCAATATTCTCTTCATCTACAAAATCATTTGCCTTATCTATCAGAGTCCCAAATACCGATATCATCTTATACGTATGTCTTGGGTTTGGGGAAATTGCTTTTACATTTTCAAAAATCTTTTGTAATCCTTCATTTGATTTTTCTTGCATTATTTTTTTTACCTCATCAAAAAGTTCTCGTGTAAGAGATGTGCTCTGGTCATAGACCTCATCGGCAAAAGCATGTATAATAAAGAACTCGCTCTCTTCATATTTAAAAAGTTCTAAGGCATATCGAATTGCATTCATCGCATTCTCTGAAAAGTCCGTAGGTATTAATATTTTTCTCATAACATAGAAGTTGTGATATACTCTCAAAACTAATTTATCAAAGTAACCCAAACTATGATTTTTATCATATGATATCATATCGGTCTTTATCATTTTTGCAACAAACAATATCTATATGATAATAGAGTCAACATGTTATCATTGCGGTAGCAATTGTGATAAATTTGTTGTCGCTTTTGATCAAAAAGAATTCTGCTGCAATGGGTGTAAAACTGTATATGAAATTTTTTCAAGTCATGATCTATCCTGTTATTATGACTTACAATCTACTCCTGGTTCCATCCCTAAAGAAATCGAAGGAAAATTTGATTACCTCGATAATAAAGCTATTGCTCAAAAATTAATTGAGTTTAGTAATAATGATATTCAAATTATCACACTGTACATACCTCATATACATTGTAGTTCTTGCATCTGGATATTAGAAAACCTAAACAAACTCCAATCCAACATAGTAGTATCTCAAGTTGATTTCCCGAAAAAAAATGTTCGTATTACATTTAATTCTGCTCATGTTTCACTTAAAGAAATTGCCAATTTATTAACAAGAATAGGTTATGAACCTTATATAAGTTTGGATGATTTTTCTGAAGGTAAAAAGAAGATGGATAGAAGCCTTATCTACAAACTTGGTATTGCGAGTTTCGCATTTGGCAATATTATGTTTTTATCTTTTCCCGAATACTTCGAAATATCTGAGTATTGGTTAGAAAAATATAAATACTTATTCCGATGGTTAATGTTTGTATTTTCATTACCCGTAGTCCTTTATGCAGCAAAAGATTACTTTATCTCTGCATATAAAGGGTTACGATCAAGAATATTAAATATTGATGTGCCTATAGTTTTAGGAATTTTAGTTTTATTTTTTCGAAGCACCTTGGAAATCATATTTAATTGGGGAACTGGTTTTTTTGATAGTCTTACTGGATTAATATTCTTCTTATTACTCGGAAAATTCTTTCAACAAAAAACCTATTCTTTTTTGTCATTTGAAAGAGATTACAAATCTTATTTCCCTATAGCTGTAACCCGAATAGCATTTCACAAAAACAAAAAAACAGAAGAAAACATCCAGGTATATGATATTAAAAAAGGAGATCGACTTCTTATTAGACATGAAGAACTAATACCTGTTGATGCCATACTCATTAATGGTAATGCTCAGGTTGATTATAGCTTTGTGACCGGTGAAAGTGAGTCTGTTTCCAAAAAATCTGGGGATCAAATTTTTGCTGGCGGGAAACAGCTATATGGTGCTATAGAAATCGAAGCTACAAAATCAGTCAAGCAAAGTTATCTCACTCAGTTATGGAGTAATGATATTTTTAACAACAATAGATCATTAGTCTTTAATAATCTTACAGATAGTATAAGTAAATATTTTACAATTGTGATCTTATGCATAGCCATATTTTCAACTACTTTTTGGTTATTTATAGATTCATCAAAAGCTATACACGTATTTACAGCTGTACTTATTATCGCTTGTCCTTGCGCTCTAGCACTCACAAGGCCGTTTGCGCTAGGAAATATGCTTCGAATTTTTGGAAGAAATAAATTTTACTTAAAAAACATTGATGTTATTGAACGATTAGCCAATATTGATACCGTGATTTTTGATAAGACAGGAACCATAACAATTAATAAAAAAAGTGATATTGACTATTGTGGACTACAATTAACAGTTGATGAAAAACTACTATTAAAAAATACACTTCGTTCCTCAAATCATCCACTAAGCAGAGCTTTATATAATATGCTTGCAGAACAAGAAATAATTACGCTTGATGAATATCAAGAACACTTAGGAAAAGGAATTGAAGCGAGGCTTAAAGATCATTCTATTAAAGTAGGGTCAGCAAATTTTATAGGCTCCAGCAGTATTAAAAAAGAGCAAAACACAACGGTACACATTAGTACAAATAATACCTATAAAGGGTATTTTACTTTTCACAATCGATATCGTAAAGGTGTTAAAAAATTATTCGATACGCTTGACAAAACGTATGATCTTTCTATACTTTCGGGAGATAATACTGGCGAAAAAAAATATTTAAAACAATTACTCCCAAAACATACCTCTCTGTTTTTTGATCAAAAGCCAGAAAATAAATTAAGGCATATTAAATACCTACAAGAAAACCACAAAAATGTACTTATGATCGGTGATGGCCTAAACGATGCAGGGGCTTTGGCACAAAGTGATGTGGGAATTGCTATTTCCGAAAATGTTAACGTGTTCTCACCCGCTTGTGATGGAATTTTAGATGCTACTAAATTTGAGTGGCTTCATAAATATTTAAACGCATCAAAAAGTACCATGAAAATTATTAGATCGAGTTTTATTCTCTCTTTTTTATACAACCTAATTGGACTTTATTTTGCGGTTACAGGTCAACTTTCACCAGTTATTGCTGCAATTTTAATGCCCTTAAGTTCAATTTCTATAGTTATATATGTAACATTATTAACGAATTGGGAAGGAAGAAAACTAGCTTAAATAGAGTTTATGATAACCATGAATGACAATAATAATCCTATTGAACACTTTCAAAAATGGTTTTATGAGATTGATAAAAATCATCCAGAGGAAGAGACTAATGCCATGTTACTTTCTACCATTGGCTTAGATGGTTTTCCGAAAAGTAGAATAGTTTTACTCAAACGCTTTACTTGGGAAGGTTTTATATTTTTCACTAACTACAATAGCGAAAAAGGTAAAGCAATTGAAAATAATAATAATGTTTGCATCAATTTTAATTGGAATATATCCGGGCGAGAAGTACTCATTTTAGGAAAAGTAAAAAAAATCGCTAAGAACTTATCTGAAGGTTATTTTGATTCTCGACCAGAAGCAAGTAAGCTAAGCGCTTGGGTTTCTCATCAAAGTGACATAATTTCTTCTCGTACAATACTAGAAAATCGATTAAAAAAGTATGAAATCAAATTTAAAAACAAAGCAATTCCTAAACCCAAATATTGGGGTGGTTATATCATCAAACCATCTCAAATAGAATTTATTGAAACTCATGAACTGCAAGGTTATAAAACGGTGATCAACTATAAGCTCCAATCTGATTATAATTGGTCTAAGAAGATTTCTTATACCCGCATTAATAATTAACGATCTTCTGTAAATCCATGATTAGTTTGGCATGTTCTTAACCCAAATAACCGATACAAAGGACACCAACCCATAAACCCAGTAATTACCAATACACCAGAGAGTGATAACAAAACGATTCCTAAAGTATTCGATATATAATTGTTGTAAAACAAATATGCCAAAACAACCCCAATTAAGATTCTTATAATACTATCTAATTTGCCTAAGTTCTTTTTCATATTGAAATAGATTAAGAGTTAATAATCAACTTATTACAAAGCTCTTAAACAAATAGAAAATAAAACCTGACAAATGTCATTTTTTAAGAAAACATGCCCTACTACTTTTGACCTATAATCAAAATAAGTATGGGTGTTATTTATATACTCTTAACGATAAGTATTATTGTAGCCATTATTTTCTTTGTGGCTTTTATTGTTTCAGTTAAGAATGGTCAATACGACGATATCTATACTCCTTCTGTACGAATGCTTTTTGATGATGAAATAGTAAAAAAAACTAAAAAAGATCCTTCTACATCTGCAAAAACTAAACAATCTTAATATGGAAATGGAACAATTCTATTACGATAATAAAATCGTAAAAAATTTCTTATATGCCACTATGTTTTGGGGTATTATCGGAATGTCAGTTGGGTTATTATTGGCATTTTTATTTTTATTCCCTAACCTCACAGATGGAATTTCTTGGTTAAGTTTTGGTCGTTTAAGACCATTACATACCAACGCAGTAATTTTTGCTTTTGTAGGTAATGCCATTTTTGCCGGAGTATATTATTCTACGCAACGATTACTAAAAACCCGAATGTTTAGTGATTCATTAAGCAAAATAAATTTTTGGGGATGGCAATTAATCATAGTTGGTGCTGCCATATCACTGCCCTTAGGATATACTACATCTAAAGAATATGCAGAATTAGAATGGCCATTTGATATAGCGATCGCAATAATTTGGGTAACCTTTGGGTGGAATCTTATAGGTACCATTCTTAAACGTAGGCAGAGACATATGTATGTCGCGATCTGGTTTTATATAGCAACTGTGGTTACCGTGGCAGTACTTCATATTTTTAATAGTTTAGAACTTCCGGTAAGTGCTTTAAAAAGTTATTCAGTTTATGCTGGAGTACAAGATGCATTAGTACAATGGTGGTATGGCCATAATGCAGTAGCTTTTTTTCTTACCACACCCTTTCTTGGATTGATGTATTATTTTATTCCAAAAGCGGCCAACAGACCTGTTTATTCATATCGATTATCTATTGTGCATTTTTGGTCTCTTATATTTATCTATATCTGGGCAGGGCCTCATCACCTTCTCTACTCTTCATTACCGGATTGGGCACAAAATCTTGGAGTAGCCTTTTCTATAATGTTGATCGCACCATCCTGGGGAGGCATGATTAATGGGTTATTAACACTACGAGGCGCTTGGGATAAAGTACGTACTGATCCTGTTTTAAAATTTATGGTAGTAGCCATTACAGGATATGGTATGGCGACTTTTGAAGGTCCTATGCTTTCTCTAAAAAATGTGAATGCAATCGCTCACTTTAGCGATTGGGTAATTGCTCATGTTCATGTTGGCGCATTGGCCTGGAATGGTTTTATGACCTTCGGTATGGCATATTGGTTGGTTCCCAGATTATTTAAAACCAAACTATGGTCTATCGCACTCGCCAACGTACATTTTTGGATAGGTACTTTAGGTATAATTCTATACGCACTACCCATGTACGTAGCTGGATTTGTGCAAGCCTCTATGTGGAAACAATTTAATCCAGATGGTAGTTTAGTTTACGGAAATTTCTTAGAGACTGTAAATGAAATTATCCCTATGTACTGGATGAGAGCTATAGGAGGAAGCATGTTCATTATTGGGATGTTTATAATGCTCTACAATATCATTAAAACTATTAAATCTGGCAGTAAAGCAACCGATGAGTTAGCTGAAGCTGCTCCTTTGATTAAAGTATCAAAACATAAAACATCCAAAGAAGGGTATCATACCTGGTTAGAAAGAAGACCTGTTAAATTGACCATTTTTGCTACCATCGCTATTCTTATTGGAGGAGCAGTACAGATTGTACCCACATTAATGGTAGAATCTAATATCCCAACAATTACCAGTGTAAAACCATATACACCTCTAGAATTAGAAGGAAGAGATTTATATATCAGAGAAAGTTGTGTCTCTTGTCATTCTCAAATGATTCGTCCATTTCGTAGTGAAGTAGAAAGATATGGTGAATATTCAAAAGCAGGAGAATATGTTTATGATCATCCTTTTTTATGGGGTAGTAAACGAACAGGACCAGATTTAATGAGGATAGGCGGTAAATATTCAGACAACTGGCACCTTAATCATTTCTACGATCCGCAAACTACTTCGTCTGGATCCATTATGCCAAGTTATAAATGGTTAATCAAAAATAAATTAGACCGATCCAATACTGAAACTAAGATGAAAGCGATGGTTACACTTGGAGTACCCTATACCACTGAAGAAATTGCAAGAGCACAACAGTGGATGGATGAACAGGCTACCCAGATTGAGAAAAACCTGTACAGTGATCCTGATTTTGCCAAGACGTATGAAGCAGATAAAAAATATGCCCAAGAAAACAAAGAAGATTTTATAGAAATGCGTAATCGTGAAGTCATAGCCCTCATAGCATACATTCAACGATTAGGAACAGATATAAAGGTTAAAACTAAAGAAGATTTAGGGCAAAATTAAAAATAAAACTATGCTAAAATTTATAAAAGGACATATGGAAAGCATTGACGGAATTGAGATATATCCGATGATATCTCTTTTAATATTCTTCATCTTCTTTGCTGCATTATTCTGGTGGGTAATCACTGCAAAAAAAGAACACATTAAAGAAGTAAGTAATATTCCATTAGAAAACGAAAAAGAGTTAATACTATGAGAAGTACAGCATCCTACATAAGAGTAATTGTTTTTCTACTCATATCATATGTACTAATAGAGTCGATTATAGAGTCGGGTGAAGAATCAGTATTTATGACACAACCCATTGCATGGTTGGCTATGGGTATAGTTTTATTATTTGCTATTGCCATTGAAATATGCTTAGAAGCACTTAAAGTTGTATTGTTTAAGTCTTTAAAACCTAAAGCTCAAGAACGATACCTTATAGCTGAGCAACACCGAAAAGAACAACAATTTAGAGGAGTTAAAAATATATATCTAAAACTTCTGGACAGTAAACCGGTTGAAGAAGAAGAAGAAATCATATTAGATCATAATTATGACGGAATCAAAGAATTGGATAATAACCTCCCTCCTTGGTGGGTATATGGTTTTTATGCTACTATTTTATTTGGAGTAATTTATTTAGCTCGTTTTCATGTATTTAATGATTACAATCAAACCGAAGAATATGAGTCTGAAGTAGCTGCAGCACTAATTGCTATAGAAGAATACAAAAAAAATGCTAAGGATTTGGTTGATGCAAATACCGTAACCATACTCACTGATGTCTCTGATATCAGTGCAGGAAAAACCATATTTACAGCGAACTGCGTAGCATGCCATAAAGCTGATGGCGGAGGAGGAATTGGGCCTAACTTAACGGATCCTTATTGGATTTTGGGTGGAGGAATTAAAAACGTTTTCCAAACAATTTCTGAAGGAGGTCGAGATGGCAAAGGAATGGTTGCATGGAAACAAACTTTAAAACCAGCCGAAATGGCTCAAGTAGCGAGTTATGTAATGACTCTTGGAGGTACAACCCCAGTAGAACCTAAAGAACCTCAAGGAGAAGTTTGGAGCGATCCTGATACTTCTATAAAAGAAACTCCCTCTGAAGAAACCCCAGAAACAGCTTCTGATTCAACATCAGTTGTAGTAAACGAATAACCCATCACAGAAAAAGAGATCCATTGGAAACAACAGGAAAAGAAACATTCAGAGATTCTATCGGAACCATAAATGAAGAGGGGAAACGTGCTTGGGTGTATCCTAAAAAACCGAGCGGTCGATTTTATAAATATCGTAAATGGGTAAGTTATAGTTTATTAATATTTCTATTTTCTGCACCATTTATTAAAATCAATGGTAATCAATTTCTATTGTTTAATGTGCTAGAACGACGTTTCAATATTTTTGGAGCTCCGTTCTGGCCACAAGATTTTCATTTATTCGTTATTTCAATGATCATAGGAATAGTATTTATTATACTATTCACAGTAGCTTTTGGTAGAATATTTTGTGGATGGATATGTCCACAAACTATATTCATGGAACTAGTTTTTAGAAGAATCGAATATTGGATTGAAGGCGATCGCGGAAAACAAATACGACTGGATAAGCAACCATGGAATATCAATAAAATTAGAAAGAGGCTCACTAAATGGATACTCTTTTTTATCATTTCTTTCTTGATAGCCAATGTATTTCTAGCATATTTAATCGGTAGTGATCAACTCATAAAATATATTACAGATGGGCCTCTTATACATGTAAGCACTTTAATCTCTCTTCTTATTTTTACTGCCGTTTTCTACTTTGTATTTGCCTGGTTTAGAGAGCAGGTATGTATTATCGCATGTCCTTATGGTCGTTTACAAGGTGTTTTGTTAGATTCAAAATCTATCGTAGTAGCATATGATTATAAACGAGGTGAAAAAGAGATTGGAAGAGCGAAATTTAAAAAAAATGAGAATAGATCCACTAGTGGTAAAGGAGATTGCATCGATTGTTTTCAATGTGTTCATGTATGTCCAACGGGGATAGATATCAGAAATGGAACCCAACTAGAATGTGTAAACTGCACAGCATGTATTGATGCTTGCGATCATATGATGGAAAGTGTGAATCTGCCCAAAGGACTTATTCGATATGCCAGTGAGGAAAACATCGCTAAAAAAGCAAAATTTACGTTTACTCCTAGGCTAAAAGGATACAGTGCCGTATTATTAATTTTAACAGGTATTTTCTTAGGAATGTCTTTTTTAAGAAATGACGTCGAAGCTACTATTTTAAGGTTACCTGGCCAGTTGTATGAGCACAAAGGAGATAATATCATAAGTAATGTATACACATATAAATTAGTAAACAAAACTACCCTGGATATAGAAAATATTCATTTTGAATTATTATCTCATACCGGAAAAATTGAAATTGTAACACACAAAAATTTTAGTGTACCTGGGCAAGGACTTGCAGAAGGAACCCTATTTATTGAAATCAATAACGCCGCCTTAACAGGGGATAAAAATCGATTAAAAATAGGATTATACAGCAAGGACAAATTAATTGAAACAACCACCACTGCATTTTTAGGGCCAAGGAGTTATCGCTAACAAATTGTTTTTAATAGTTAAAACCATATTCAGAATCTTAAAAAATAGAAATCATGAAAATAAACTGGGGCACAGCCATTGTATTCGTATTCATAGGATTTATAAGTTTCATATTATTTTTTGTAGTGAAAATGAATACTAACAAAAAGTATGAACATGATTTAGTTACTGAAGATTATTACAAAAAAGAACTTGCTTTTCAAGAAGAGATCAATGCAGAAAAGAATGCAAATGCCCTAAAGAATAATGTTTCAATTAAAAAAACTACTAACGGAATAGTAGTAATTTTTCCGGTTGATCAAAACTATACTACAGTGTCTGGAACAATTTCCTTATATCGCCCCTCTAACAAAAATTTAGATTTCGAAATTCCCATAGTACTTTCTAATTCAGAAATTCTAATTCCAAAAGATCGTTTAATTGAGGGTCGTTGGGCTATAACAGTACGTTGGAACTTTAAAAACACTACTTACTTATTTAAAGAATCAATAACATATTAAATGGTAATTTCTGCATTTATATTAGGGTTATTAGGGAGTTTTCACTGTATAGGAATGTGTGGTCCTATTGCATTTATGCTACCGCTCGATCATAAAAACAAACTAAAAAAACTGTTTCAGGTTTCTTTATATCACACAGGTCGTTTATTAGCCTACAGCATTTTGGGGGTGTTCTTTGGTCTAATTGGTAAAAGCTTATACCTTTTTGGAATGCAACAAATACTATCTATAATAATCGGCATCTTTATGATTATGATGGTCCTAGTTCCTAAACAAATTTTAAATACATATAATTTTTCAAAGCCGATTTATAAGGTAATATCTAATATCAAAAATGCTTTGGGTAAAGAACTAAGAAAAAAAACATCTGATACTTTTTTAACTATTGGTTTTTTAAATGGTTTTCTCCCCTGTGGTTTGGTGTATATGGCAATTTTTGGAGCACTTGCCCTAGGTAACTCCATAGAAAGTAGTATTTATATGCTCTTTTTTGGAATAGGAACCATTCCTTTAATGACCACAGTTGTATATACGAGTAATTTCCTTTCCAGGAATAACATACGACCGCACATCCAAAAAATTATTCCCGTTTGTATTATAATTATTGGCTTACTATTCATTCTTCGCGGAATGGGATTGGGTATTCCCTATATCTCACCAAAACCTATAATAGAGATTGTTTCTACTAATTATAATTGTCACTAAATCTATAAAAATCAAACTGTCATAGAGAACAATTGTGTTTCGGGTCTATTACGCTGTAAACGAAGATCAAAAGCCATACAGATATTACGAACAAATGGCTGTCCTTTTTCGGTAATTTTAATACGATGATTTTCAATTTTTACTAAACCATCTTTTTCCATTTCCTGTAACCTAATAGATACCTCTGTCAACTCATCAAACTGAAGAAAACTTACGCCCCAATCTGTTTCAAAATTACACATCAGATTAAGGATATGTTGCCGTATAACTTCATCCTCATCTGTTAACAAATGTCCTCTAAATACAGGAATAATTCCTTCTTTAACCAAATGCTGATATTCTTCAATTCCTTTTACATTTTGAGCAAAACCATACCAACTGTCGCTAATGGATGATACTCCTAATCCTATCATCATTTTAGTTTTTGATGCCGTATATCCCATAAAATTACGGTGTAACGTTTTATTTTTCATGGATTGATATAACGTATCATTTGGTAATGCAAAATGATCCATTCCAATTTCAGTATATCCAATATCGAATAATAATTTTTTACCAATTTCATATTGCTTACGCTTCTGACTACCTGTTGGCAAATCAGATTCATTAAATCCACGCTGCCCATTACCTTTCTGCCAAGGAACATGAGCATAGCTATAAAATGCCAATCGATCTGGTAATAATTCTTTTGTTTTTAAGATCGTATCAATAATAGCTTCTTGTGTTTGAAACGGTAATCCAAAAATGATATCATGACCTACGGATGTATAGCCTATATCCTTAGCTACTTCTGTAACATATTTTACATTTTTAAACGGTTGTACTCGATGAATTGCTTTTTGAACAGATTCATTATAATCCTGTACTCCAAAACTCACTCTTCTAAACCCCATATCATACAGCACTTGTAAATGCTCTTTGGTAGTGTTATTAGGATGTCCTTCAACACTAAACTCATAATTATCTGCGAGCTCCGCATATTTCATAATCCCATTAATAAGATATTTCAGATTTACTGCCGAAAAAAAAGTAGGAGTACCACCTCCAAGATGTAGTTCCTTGATCTTTGGTTTCGTTTTAAAAATATTACAATACATTTTCCATTCGGTCAAAACTGTATCCAAATAAGGCTCCTCGACATCATGTCTTTTTGTGATACGTTTATTACAGCCGCAAAACGTGCACATGCTTTCACAAAAAGGCAAATGAATATACAAGCTTATTCCCTCTTTTTCATTACTCTCTTCGAATGATTTCTGCAATGACCTTGTCCAACTTTTTAATGAAAATGTATTATCATCCCAATACGGAACAGTAGGATAACTGGTATATCTTGGTCCTGGCACATTATATTTATTAATTAAGCTCGAGTTCATTTATTTGATTTTTATTGGATTCTTATTCGTGTAATACTAAAAAAGGAACATTGATATGATAACTTATTTTTTCTACAGTTGGATGAAATAGAATTCTTTGAAAAAAATTAAGGTTTTTGGCAACCATGGTTATCATATCTATATCTCTACTTTCAACAAAACATTGTATGGCTTCTTCTATTTTGGGGTTGGACAAAAAATGGAAACTGTTTTTAATATTGCCTTCAAAATAGTTCTGTAGAAAATCTTTATTCTTTTTTTGCAGGTTGGTAAGTTCTTGTTCTTTTTTGGCTACATGTATAACTCGTAATGCAGCATGATTTATAGAAAGTATATTGTAAATAGTACTAAGTACTTTACTTTTATAGTAAATATTATAATCGGTTGGAAATGCCACTTCCTTAAGCTTTGAATATTTCGCTTCTTCGGGAATAACAAGAACTGGACATTTCACTTTGGTGATAACATCACCTGTATTACTACCTATTGTTTTCTCTTTTAGTCCAGAAGCACCTTTGGTTCCCATAACTATAAAATCAATATTTTTTTCTTGGATTTGTTTTCTTATCGTATCCACAAAGAAGATATATTCGATACTAGTAAAAAAACTATGTTTTTCGTTTAAAGGTAGTTTCTGGATTCTTTTAAGTAGGCGTTCCATTTGCTTTTTATCCCTATCTACAACTTTATCCAGAACTTGGTTCTTAGAATCATAGAAAGAGCCATTACCTAACACTTTTTGATGGGGAGAGACGTGTAAAAAATAAAAATTACATCTCACTTTTTTAAAAAACGATAGCGCATATGAAATGGCATTCCATGAATTTTCAGAAAAATCTGTTGGAATAAGAATGTTCTTCATTATTAATACTTTCTAATAAAACAAATGTATTAGGATGCATTAATGAAAAGAATGACAAATATCAGTTTATAGGTTTTTACTATATTATTCTATTAATTGAAGTGCGGGTAAATCCAAAATTTTAATGGTTCTTCCTTCGATTTCTATAAGTCCATCTTTTTTAAAACTGGATAGTGTGCGTATTAAACTCTCTGTGGCAATACCAGCAACACTGGCTAGATCATTTCTAGATATCTTGATACTCTCATCAGGTTTTTTGTTTAGTACCTCTACAAATTGTAAGATCGTTTGTGCCGTCTTTTTTCGAACAGAACTATAAGCCATTTGTAATAATTGCTCTTTTATCTCGGATAGATTATCACTAAGCAACTCCATGAGTTCTAATGAAATATTTTTACTTTTTTCTAATATTTCTTTTAAATTATTTTTTGATATTCCGGCCAATTCTGTGTCTTCAACGGCAGTTGCAGATTCTTGATACGGGGTATTATCAACGAATGAAGTAAAACCTAGAAAATCATCGGCTTTAAACAAAGCAGTAATAAGTTCTTTACCACTTTCATCCATTTTGTGGGTTTTAATCACACCTTTTATAATTAAAAAAATATTGTTAGAATGATCTCCTTCTTTAAAAATAGAAACTCCTTTTTTATACTTGGAGATATCACCATGATCATCAAAAAAATTCTTAAGTTCATGTAGGTTTCTAAGGCTATCCTTAGATTCCTCTTTTGGTGTATGAAATTGATCTTTCAATATTTTAGAAATAATCTCTGCTTTTGCCAGGCGACTTTCTATGGCACTTAATAACTCATCTTCTTCAAAAGGTTTGGTTAGATAATCATCAGCTCCCATATCCATTCCCTTACGAATTTCTTTATGTTCCGTTTTCGCAGATAAAAAAATAAATGGTATTTGATTCGTATTAGTATTATCTGATAATGCTTCCAATACTCCATAGCCATCAACCTCTGGCATCATTATATCACACACAATAATATCTGGTTTTTCTTCTTGTGCTTTGGCAATACCTACTTTTCCATTTGGAGAAGTAATCACCTTATAATTTGACAGTTCTAGAAGTTCTGCAGTATTTTCTCTTAATGCAGTATCATCCTCGATTAATAGTATGGTTTTCATTATTGGTTATGATTATTAGTAATAGGTATTTGTACTGTGAACGTGGACCCATAATTTTCTTTACTCTTAAAAGTGACAGTTCCTCCAAGGTTTTCTACATGACTTTTAACAATGTTAAGTCCAATACCCGTTCCTTGATCCAAGAGTGCATTCTCTGCTCTAAAATATCGTTTAAATATATATATTTGTTCCTTTTTGGGTATCCCTATACCTTGGTCTACAATATGAAAAGTAAGTAGGTCATTTTCAAAAATCGCTTGCAGGTCGATTGTTGTATTCTCTCCAGAATATTTTACAGCATTACGTATTAGATTCGTTAATATAAGTTCTAATATTTTCTCATCAAAATCAATAATATGATCATCAATATCTTTTGGGTATTTAATTCTTTGCCCATCTTTTAGCAACATATTGGCATCATAGACTACCTCATTAACTACCTTACTTAAAGGAAATTTAGTGAATTTATATTTTACTTTGCCGCTTTCTAAGCGCTCTACAGATAAAAAATCATTAAGAATATTATCCAGAAATTTCACTTTGTTCTTGATTGTAGAAAGGTGTTTATCTCTTTTTTCTTGTTGTTCAGTTTTGGTATACTTGCCTATTAAAGTTGTAGAAGTAAGAATACCACTTAGTGGTGTTTTAAATTCATGAGATACCAAAGAAAGGAATTTGGTTTTTAATTCGTTTAAATCTTGCTCTTTTTTCAAAGACTCTTTGATCTTAGCCTCGGCCTCCATTCTAAGTTTTACTTCTTCTTTAAGCTCTTCAATTGTTTGTCTTAGTTCCTCAGTTCTTTTTTCTATCTTCTTTTCTAATGCTATGTTGAGCTCTTTTATCTGATTTTCCTTTTCTTTTCTCTCAGTAATATCAATAACTAAAGCCATAATATAATTATGACCGTATATAGTAAAAGGATTTAAACCAGCTTCTACTGGGAATTCTGTACCATCTTTTCTTATACCATAAAGATCTCTTCCTTTACCCATTTTTCTTTTTTCTGAGTGTTTTCCAAAGTCTTCAAAATGATTTTTATGGTTATGATGATATTTCTGAGGTATTAATATATTTAGTTTTTGCCCCACTAACTCTTGTTCCTTATATCCAAAAATATCATTAGCAGAGCCATTAGTTGCTACGATAACTTGCTCTTCATTAACGATAATGATACCTTCTGAAACTGCCTCAGTTAACAGATTAAAAATGTTGTTGTTTTTTGCAAAAACTTTCATATGTCAAATGTAATAATTTTGGACCGTTACTAGACCTGACCAATGTCATAAAAAAAAAGACTGTGTCGAATTATCTTAGCGCTAACAATAATAAACATTAGCATTATGAATACAACACAAAATATAGGAATCGTTTTTTATCAAAATCTAGGCAAATTGTTTTATGCCATTGCCGCGTCGGATAAGGTAGTTCGCAAATCTGAATATAATTCACTAAGAAAAATTGTAAAATCACAATGGCTAGCCGTAGATGATCTAGAAGATGAGTTTGGCGCAGATGCTGCTTTCCAAATCGAGATTGTTTTTGATTGGTTGGATTATACTGCACTTAACGCAGAGACTTGCTTTGGTGAATTTAAATCTTTTTACAGTGATAACAAATCACTTTTTACAACCAAAATAAAACAATTAATTGGAGATACTGCCAATAGCATAGCCAACGCTTTTTCTGGTAAAAACAAATCCGAATTAATCATGTTAGGGAAACTTCAATTAATTTTTGAAGATTAAAACTCTTACAGAGGTATATCGTATTTAACTGATTTATATCATATTTTAATACCTACTGTGTTGCTAATTTTACTTCAACATAAAAACACATTATTATGACACTATATGCAAAAATAAATGCGGATTTCTCAGAAAATTATATAGGATATTCTGCCTTGGCGATCATTGCATCAACCTGTTTGGGTTCAATAGCAATTATGACAACTCTTCTAAATGGAAATGCTCCAATACAAATGTTTTTGGTCTTTTTAACTGTTGTTGTCTGTAGTGCTCATAATGCCGCTATATTAACCGTTCAGAAACCTAAATTAGTTCTAGATCTTTTGGTCTTAAGTTTACTCATAAACACCTTAATAATTATTGGCAACGGGTTGTTTTAATCACTACATATATTATGTCTTTAAAAGGGTGAGTTCTTATCTAAGGCTTACTCTTTTTTATTAGAGAATGAACTGATTGATGTCATTTTTTATGAATGGCTACTGCTTTACTTTTATGAATAACATCCTAAAATATATATTATGAAAAAAATAACCATTGGTCTCATTTTTTTAAGCTGTATAGCTTGTAAAAATGATATTTCAATTCAAAAAAATACACCAATAAAAGAAACAGAAAACAATTCTAATCTTGATAAAAATAGCTTTGATTCTATTACAGTATTCTCTGAAGACAATCTTGATCATGAAAAAACTAAAGAATTAAAAAGAGAACGTCTAATCAAAGCCAAAGACGATAAACCAAATTTACAAGAGCTAGTGGTCACAAAAAGTTTTTTTAAAGAAGAAGATCAATATCTTCTAGATTATAGATACCCTTATCTTAATGAAAAAATAGATCCTGGATATCAAGTCTTCAATAATTTTATTCAAGAAAACTATCTTGATATCAAAAAAACAGAAAACGAAATACTTGAAGATAAAGAATTGCTTTGCGATACTTTAAAAATCCATAGGTTTAGAGATAAAAGAATCATTGACTACAAAGTCTACAACACAAGCACTAAAATGTTAAGTACCCTTCTTTATAAAGAAAATTATTACTCGGGGATGCGATATTCTACTTATCTTTTTGATTGCGTAAATTTCGACTTAGAAAAACACTCTTTTGTTTATTTTAATGATTTTTTTGTGAGTAACGCCGAAGAGGAAATATATCAAACTATAAATTCAATCATTAGTGAAAATATTACATCAGGAGAGTTTTATCTTGATTGCTGGGAACTCTCTAGAGGGGACTTTAAAGCGTATAAAAATAATTTTGTCGTAAATGATAGCATTATAGAATTTTACTTTGATGATTGTGTAATCTGTCCATCATATACAGGGACTTACTCGGTAGAGATTCCAATTAAAAAAATTATGCACCTCATAAAAAAATATAATGAGCCCAAAGAGGTAAGTTAATTGGATCAACTTTTAATTGTTTGTCTTAATTTTACATTAAAAAATAAACAATTATGAAAAGTAGTTTTAGTAATATTATAGACTCTAACATTCCTGTACTTGTCGATTTTTATGCAGATTGGTGTGGTCCGTGCAAAATGCTTGCTCCTATACTCAAGGAAGTCAAAGATGAATTAGGAGAACAAATAAAAATTGTAAAAATAGATGTTGACAAGAATCAAAATTTGGCTTCAAAATATCAAGTTAGAGGGGTACCTACTATGTTATTGTTTAAAGAAGGAAAACAACTTTGGAGGCAATCTGGAGTGTTACAAAAAATAGATCTCGTAAACATTATCAATTCGTACAGATAAAATGCAACTGAACAGATATATAGATCATACTTTACTAAAAGCAAATACAACTGTAGGTGATATTAAAAAACTTTGCTCTGAAGCCAAAAAATATAACTTTTATGCAGTTTGTGTAAGTAGTTATTATGTTACCTTGGCCAAAACAGAGCTTAGAAATCGTGATGTTCAAGTAGCCTCGGTAATTGGGTTTCCTTTAGGTTCTACATCATCTGCTATCAAGGTATTTGAAGCTAATGAATGCGTGAATCAAGGTGCTGATGAAATAGATATGGTATTAAACATTGGTTTACTTAAATCGGGATATCATAACATTGTAGAAGATGAAATAAAATCTGTAAAAAAGACAATTGAAAATAAGATATTAAAGGTAATATTTGAGAACTGTTATCTTACAGATGAAGAAAAGAAAATAGCTTGTAAATTATCAATTAATGCAGGAGCAGACTATATAAAAACCTCAACAGGTTTTGGTAGTACCGGTGCAACTGTTGAAGATGTTATCCTAATGAAAAAAGAGGTTGGAAATAGTTTAAAGATAAAAGCGTCTGGAGGTATTCGCAATATTGAAACAGCCAAAAAATTTATAGATTTAGGTGTTTCTAGAATCGGTACTTCATCAGGCATTCATATCGTTAGTCACTAAAAAACCTGCTAAATTATTGTGATTTAACAGGTCATTGACCAATAAAAAGTTTTGAATCTAGATTTTGAACGTAATTACAGGTTTATTTGCATGATTAGCTATATCTTCTCCGATACTGCCATTAAAGAAATGAGATAAACCTCTTCGTCCGTGAGTAGATAATGCAATAACATCTGCGTTTATTTTTTGGCTATAGTTAAAAACTCCACTCTCTACCGAAAAATCACTTCTAATCTTCACCTTATCAAAATTTTCAAGATTACCGGAATCTGCTTTGAAAATAAACTCCATAATTCGATCTTCTATTTGATTAGAACTTTTAAATCGCTCTCCTGGAAGGTTAACGTACAACAAATTTACATTAGCATTGAAAAATTCAAATAATCTAAGAGCATTGAGATAGGGTCTTATATTATCCATTTTAAAATCACATGCAAAAATGGCCTCTTTAATAATAAACTCATCGATATGATCCTTAATCACTAAAACAGGTACATCAGATGTACGTACAACTTTTTCTGTATTAGACCCAACAAAAATTTCGCTTAACCCACTACTCCCATGAGATCCCATTACGATAAGGTCTACTTGATTTTCCTTTGCTACATCATTTATTTCGCTAAAAATTTTATAATTCCTAACAGTTTCGGCTATTTTAATACCTTTTAGATATTCTTTATCTAGGAAACTTATAAAACCTCTTTCGGCTAATTTCATGTAATAAATAGCTTCTGCTGTTTCTTGACTCTCATCTTTGGTTAAAATCGCTTCAGACAATCCCAACATATGCAGTACTAGTATTTCTGCTTCTTGTTGTTTTGCTATATCTGCTGCAACTTTTAATGCATATTCTGAATACTTCGAAAAATCAATAGGTACAAGGATCTTTTTCATGATAAATTATCTTTTAAGTTTAAAATTTGAACATTTTTATTTTGATAATGTTCATTATTTCGTTTTGAACAACTTTTTACGTTTCTCAATTTGTTTTTCGATATCCGACAGGGTTTCTTTCACTGCTAATTCAAAGTTCTCTTCATTAGAAATTGCAAAAACTTGTGAACCTGGCAGATTAAGTTTTATCTCACAAATTTTTCCTTTACCCTTAGGATCATTTTCACGTTTTAAAAAGACATTACTATCAATAATTTCTTGATTTTTCTTTCCCAGCTTTCCTAATTTATCTAATACATATTGGGATAAAGTCTCGCTAGGAGATATTTTTACATATTGAATATTAATAATCATAATTTGGGTTTTAATATTAATTATTCATCAAAATTAGGCATAGATAATAGTCCTAGAAATGATAAATATCATAGTTGACCATTATATCTAAATCCTTTTTTATAATCTCTAAAACTTACAATAATTAAAACATTAGTTTCTTCACAAAATCCAGGACTTGATTAATAAAAATATCCAAACTATGCATGTATTAGTTTGAAAAAAAAACGAGGCTAATAGCTGGTGTATATACTAAAAAAATAGCATTGCATGCCTAAACTATTAGACGAATGCTGAGAATAGAATGGGTGCAAAAAAGAACATCCTATATAGTAACGATAAATAAGATTCTTTTTTCATGGTAATCTATAATTATGTCCTTATTTTTATCCTAAGTCGTTTATAGCAATGAATTTCGCTACTCTTGAAACGAATTAAAAAACTATTACCCCTAAAAAAATGTATTATATAACGAAGGAATGTCTTTTAAGTAATTCCTTTTTGGTGTATAGTTAAATTAAAAAAAACTAAATGGAGGAACCAAATTTATCAGTAATAAACACTTTATCGGGTGGAGACAAAACTTTTGAAGAAAAAATTTTTAATGTTATAAAAAGAGAATTTCCAGAAGAAAAAGATCAGTATTTCGATAATTTAAAAAACGAAAACCTTACTAAAGCGGCCGAAGATGTTCATAAGTTAAAACATAAGATTAGTATTTTGGGACTTGAAAAAAGTTATGAAATTGCCACCGATTATGAAAAAAACCTAAAACAAGGAACATTTGGTCTTAAAGAAGATTTTGAGAAAATCCTACAAACCATCACGCAGTATATAACCACATTATAGACCTTAAAGAGTTTTTTACTCTAGTTAACTCTTGATTTCACCTTAAATTTATAATGGTATGCGATTTGAGCAAGTTGACCTACAATTTTTACAGAATCTTTCATAGATAGTTTAGAACCATCAGCATGTATCCATCGTTTAAGAGGTTGTTCACATATGTAGGAAATGGCTTTTTCTTTTCCATAAAATTTTCGCATCTTCATAAAAATCTCTACATCAAATAACCATTTGGTTATAAATTTTTCGTGAAACATTTCGTTGGCTATATCTCTATCCATAACTTTTGCACCACACTGGGTATCGTTAAAAGACATTCCCAAAATATTTCGAATAATTAGATTGATCGTTTTACTTATTATTTTACGTGCAGATTCTTTGGTAATATTTGCTCCCATTCTGCTCATTCTAGAGCCACTTACAATTTTAAATTTTGAAGATTCTATCGTTTTAACCAAATCATCAAAATCCTTAAAATCTGTTGATAAATCGGCATCTAAATATCCTATATAATCTAATTGCGGATCTTTTGCCAAATGAAGTACGCCTTGTCTCACTGCTTCTCCTTTACCTCCATTTTTTGCACAATCATAAACACTAATATTATCCTCTCTACCTTGTGCTAATTTTTGTAATACCTCCAAAGTATTATCTGTACTCCCATCATTAACAAAACATAAGTGATATCCTAAATTACTATGGGTAAAATCCGTAAATTCTTTACTTAAAATTCTTGTTTCTTCGTTATAACATGGTATTACAACCCCTACACAATGACGTTGTAACATTTGCCCCTTGGAGCCGTTTTCTGAAACTCTTTTTAATTTTATACCAAAAATTCTAGCTATCCGGGCTGATATTTCATTAAGAGACAAAGGCTTCTTCATATAATCATCTATGCCCAAATCGAAACCATCAATAATAGTATCCTCATTAGTATTACCAGACATTACTAAAATCTTAACATCAGATTTTCTTTCCTCTCTAATATTTTTTATGACTTCCAGGCCAGACATCCCGTCCATATTAATATCAACAATAAGAATATCGGGTTTAAAAGTATCAAACAATTCTAATCCCGTGTGGCCATCGCTTGCACATTTTATGTCATATCCCAAATCTAAGAGATGTTTTTCTAATGATAATAAAACAAGTTGTTGGTCATCTATTGCTAAAATTTTTTTCATGTAATTGTAGGTTTTACGATATAAGTATTCATGATTTAGATACACATATGTGTACTAAAAAAATAAACAGGGGCAATTAAGAAAAGACGATTTGTTGCTACGAATACGTATAACAAGATGCCGTATTCGATTACATTTTACTAAAAATTGAACTCCTTATTTATTTAAAAAAGAAGTCCAACAATATTCTAAAATAGGGAATTATTAGTAAATGACCTTTGTCTGGTACTTATTTTTTCACATACAACATGCTATTACGTTATAAAACTATATAGAGTTAAGCAGACATTATGCATAATTTTAAAGAGTTGAATATGATGTTTAAATCACATAAACAAACCTTATAATAATTAAAAAAATCTTAAAATGTTTTTTTTAATTAGGATTCCTTACTATATTTGCATTGTATTTATAACTAAAAAAAATTAAAAATGAGTAAATCAACTTTTTATCACGCAGGATGTTCTGTTTGTATTAGCGCCGAACATGACATTATCGAATTGGTCGGTAGAGATCAAGTAGAGATTGTAAACATTGGTACTACAAGAGATCGTATCTCTGAAGCCGAAACGGCAGGTGTTAAATCTGTTCCTGCTTTAGTTACTCCTCAAGGAAACGTCTTACACCTAAATTTTGGCGCATCTATGGCCGATGTTAAAGGGTAATTTTTTTATCTCTATAAGTTAGGAATCCTTATTATGTGATTCCTAACTTTTTATTAGCAACCATTAAAAACAAATAAAATGAAATTAAGTACATTAACATTGACCATAATCGCTCTTCTAGGTATGACTATAGAATCCTGTGCTCAAGAAGAAAGACTTTATAATAATGATGATCATCAAATAACCAAGGTAGCGGTAACCCATCTTCCGGATCTAGGTATTTCTACATGGACCATCGAAGTAAAAGGAACTGCCGGAAAAACAACTCCAATACCCAACGGAGCATTAGATGGAGCTCCTGTATTAGGATATGTTTTCCCTACTTCATTAAAACCAACCGATGTAGGTTTCAGTGCTACAGATGGTATTGTTGCCATGGCGCTTACCTCTCACCCTGATTTTGACGACACCCCGATTTGGGATGAAAACAATGATGCAGATTTTGCAAATGATGGGATTATATGGCATCCCCATTGGGTGGTGTTGCATGAAGACAAACGTGTTCCTGGTGGACTTGCTGTAAAACAATTTACAAAAGCAGATAATGTAACGTTACCTCCTACAAATCCAGGTATGCCCATGTATATGGATTCTCCAGGGTTTCCTGTGACCACAAAAGGGAATTCTATTAAAGTAGTAATACCCGATTATAGAATGAATAATCAAACATCATTTAAATATGATGGTGTAGCAGCATATATGATTGTAAATACTAGTAAAGAAGATAAACCTATGTTGGGTGTCTATGACGTATTTAGTGTAGCTAGTGGCGATTTATCTCTACCCTACTCTGTAAACAAATAACAACATTAAAAATAGTATAAAACAATGAAAATATCAGTTTGGGACACCTATGTACAAAGAGAAGATGGTAAAACTATGCATTTTGACATTTTGGTACCAGATAACTTGACCGATACAACTAAAATTTTCAATTTCGGGAAATCGTATTTGTCAGAAAAAAAATTCAAAACCGGAGAGTTAACCTCCAAAGAATGCAATTTTTGTCATATATCTGTAGCGCCTCAAGAAGTGGTAAATGCCATTGCCGAAAAAGGGTTTTCGATAATTGAAATGGAAAATTGTTACTAAAATGCAAAAATTAACTTTACAATATACCCAAGAACTTAAAGGAAAGTTTAGCCTTAGCAAGCTAAATTTCCTTTTTGTATTTCAGGTTAATTGTCCTGGTTGTTTTTTATATGGTATCCCGGTGGTTAATAAACTTTTTCAAGAGTTTAAGGACCAGATATCTTTTTTAGGCATATCCACAGCTTTTGAGGATTTTGAATACAACAATATAAAAAACACCAATCTTTTATTAACCAATAACATAGTAGTTGGTGAAACAAAAAAAGCATTATTGCAGCATGGTTTACTAGATAAACCAATACCTATTGATTTTCCGGTAGCAATGGATGAAAAAGCTTCTAAAGATTTTGATATTGACTTTGCCGCTAAGCACATTTGCGCAACCCATGATGCATATGTTTCCTGGTCTAAAGAGGTTCAGGCTTCTGTTTATCATAATGTCATAAGTTATCTCAAAAATCAGAAAACAATTTCAAAAACTTTTACATTAAATCAATTAAAAGGAACACCAACCATGATTTTATTTAATGATTCTTATGAGATATTATTACATCAATTCGGCCATGTGCATTATACAGCCCTAAGAACAAAATTGTTGTCGCATATAGAAACATCTAATTAGGAATGCTAACTTTGTAGTCATGGATTTAAATTCAAAGATTGTCGAAGCTTTAGGAAGAATTTCTGAAGTCTATAAAGTACTACTTTGGGAACACGCCAAGAAATTAAAGCTAAGCCCAATACAAATACAAATACTTAACTTTATTGCATATCATGATATTGATTTGTGTAATGTAAGTCATTTGGCCAAAGAATTTAATGTTACCAAACCTACTGTAAGTGATGCAATACGAGTTTTGGTCAATAAAGAATTGTTGATTAAAGATTTCTCTTCTTCGGATAGTAGAAGTTACTCATTGTTATTGTCCAAAAAAGGTAAAGATATCGTAAAAGAGACCGAACGTTTCGCAGAACCAGTGGGTAAACGTTTACTATCTTTCTCAGAAAACGATTTAACATCCTTATATGGTACCCTAAGCACATTAATTTATCAATTAAATCGCGACGGTATCTTAACTGTTCAACGCACCTGTTTTGGATGCAAACATTACAGCAAAAATGGCAAAAATCATCACTGTAATCTTTTGCAAATTCCGTTACTAGATTCAGACATTAGAATAGACTGTCCAGAATATGCAGAAAAACTGTGAATACTATGCTTTTCTCTTTAAAAAGTAGTTCTTTTTATTATCTTGTGTATCATCTATTACTCTAAAACAAAATTATCTCTCACGCTCAAAAAACAAAGATGAATTCGACTAAAATTATCGTGCTCAATTTCTCTGAAATAAGAAGACGTAGTATCAAACTTTGGAAAAGTATCCCTAAAGAACATTATCAATGGCGCCCCGATAAAAATGCGATGTCTATTATAGAGATGATTCGCCATGTTTTGGAAACCGAACACCTATACCATGTAATTATTCAACGAAGAGGAAATCTAGGGGCATATCAATCCCCATGGGAAGATTTGGAATATAAAGATCTACAGCACGAACTAGAATTTTCTGAAACATATAGAACATCTTTCATCGATATGATCTTATCGTTTACTGAAGAGAATATAGAAAATATTGTCATAAATAGAACAGAAGTTAATCAAAAAAAGCAGTTGGGGGATTACCTAATGCGAACAGCTTATCATGAATCTGTACATACCGGCCAATTACTGGATTATTTAAGAAGTGCCAATATTGACAGGCCAATAATTTGGGATTAACAAATTAAATGTTGCAAAAAACTCCCGAAACTAAAGTAAACCATTATAAAAAATGTGAATTTTTCTTTTAAGGCCATATACTTTTACTACTAATTTTCATTTCGGATAGACTCTTTTATCCAGTTTTAAAGTAGTTATACTAGTATATAGAAAACTTTAACATTTAAAATTTTGTTTTACTAGACGAGTGGTCATATTTTTGTATCCCAAAGTAAAAACAATGTCGAAAACGCTAAAGCATGAGATCAAATCGGATTACCTTATAGAAAAAGGTATGATGTTGCTATGGTCAAAAGGGTATAATGCTACTAGCGTAAATGATATTGTGAAAGCTGCGGAGGTACCTAAAGGTTCTTTTTATTTTTATTTTGATAGTAAGGAGGATTTTGCTGTAAAGGCAATTGAAAAATATTTTAATATGCGCTTTCCTCCTGCTTTAGAAATATTACAAAATGAATCTGTTTCACCCAAACAGCGTATACTAGATTTTTATGAATATCACTCTACAATTTTAAAAGAAGAGTTTGATTATAAGATGGGATGTATGGGTTGTAATTTGGCTAATGAGATGGCAGAACATAGCGAGGCTATTCGAATTGCCGTTCAAACCAAGACAGATATAATAAAAGGATATATCACAGAGATAGTATTAGAAGCACAAGACCTTGGGGAGATAAATAAAACCGTAAAAGCTGAAGATTTAGTAGCCTTTATGGAAGATGCAGGAAGGGGAGCTATGGTTTCTATGAAAGAAATGGATAGTTCGTATCCTATAGATAATTTTAAGAATATGATCAAAATTTTATTGTCGAAATAATTTTTTTTTGACAATCACAAGACGACTGGTCAATTATTAACTTTTAGATAACATTTTTATGATAGATATACGATACCTTGGCAGCGTTTAAAAAAAAAATTTACAATTCAAATAGACGACTGGTCAATTTTAAATTTAAAACTCACATAAAGTTATGAATTTGTCCTAATACCAAAATTAAAATCGTCTTACATATAACAACTATTAAAACGTATAACAATAACTATTGTATCAGTTTCTTTCAAATTACAAGTCGACTGGTCAACTAACAATTAAAAAAAATGAATGCACTAAAAAAAGCCAGTAACGCTACCAATGCGTTTTCTAAAAAATGGGCTGAATTTGTAATCAAATTCAAATGGCCTGTATTAATTGTAGCCATAATTATAGCTATGGGATTAGGGTCTAAAGGAGCTATGGAATTTGATGGAGATTATCATGTGTTTTTTAGCGAATCTAATCCCGAACTTGAAGCATTTGATGCTTTACAAGATAAATATACCAAGGATGATAACGTCGTTATTGTTCTTTCTCCGTCTAACGGAGATGTTTTCACCAAAGATAATTTAATTGCCATCGAAGAGCTTACTGCAGAAGCATGGAATACCCCCTACTCTTCTCGTGTAGATGCACTTACTAATTTTCAACATACAAGTGCGCAAGAAGATGATCTCTATGTAGATGATTTATCTTATGAATCTGCAAACAAAACAAGTCTAGAGGTTCAGAAAATTAAAGAAATTGCCTTAAAAGAACCTTTATTAGTAAATCGATTAATTAATGAAACAGGGAGTGTAACCGCTATTAATGTGACCGTAAGACTTCCTGGAGAGGATAGTGCCAAAGAAATCCCCGAGGTTACAGCTTTTATACGAGGAGCAATTGCCGAATTTCAAGAAAAACATCCAAATTTCGAAGTACATTCATCTGGTTTAGTACCTCTTAATACGGCATTTTTCGAATCTTCTATGCGAGATTTAATGCTTACCATGATTATGCTCATTATAGTGATCATCACCACTCTAGTGCTTACCAGAAATTTCTTTAGCACATTAGCCACTCTGGTTGTAGTATTACTTTCGATCATGAGTGCAGTTGGTTTTGTGGGTATTATGGGTATAAAACTCACACCTCCTTCTTCGGTTTTTCCAACAATGATATTAACCTTAGCCGTTGCCGATAGTATTCATATTTTGATCACTATGCTACAAAAAATGCGTAAAGACGGGTACACAAAAAAAGATGCACTTGTAGAGTCATTGCGTCTTAACTTTATGCCAGTATTTATTACTAGTTTAACAACTGTAATTGGTTTCTTAACCATGAACTTTGGTGATGTTCCTCCGTTCTGGGATCTTGGTAATATTACTGCGTTTGGGATGACCATGGCATTTTTATTTTCTACTACAGCTTTGCCAGCTCTTATGGCAATACTGCCTGTAAAAGTAAAAGTATCTGAAAAGAAAGAGAAACTGGGATGGTATTCAAATCTTGGCTTATTTGTAGCCAAGCAGCCCGTTAGATTAACTGTGATTTCCTTAGTAGTTATTAGTGGACTTACATACTTGGCAACAAAAAATCAATTTAACGATGAGTTTATTAATTATTTTGACGAAACGGTACAATTTAGGAGTGATACCGATTACATAAGCGAGAACCTAACTGGAATTTATAATGTAGAATTTTCTGTAGGTAGTGGAGAAAGCGGAGGAATTAATAACCCTCAATATCTTAATAGTCTAAATGATTTTGAAGATTGGTTAAACGAACAACCTGAAGTAGTTCATGTTAACGCATTTAGTGAGGTTGCCAGAAGAGTAAACCGCTCCATGCACGGTGATAACCAATCATACTACAATGTACCCAATAGCCGTGAAGAAGCTGCACAATATCTTTTACTATATGAGCTTTCTCTTCCTTTTGGGTTGGATCTTAATAACCAAATCAATGTTGATAAATCAGAAACTAGAGTTACCGTAACCATTAAGAATATTTCGAGCGCAGAAATGATTTCTTTTTCAAAGAGAGCAGAACAATGGCTACGAAACAATACACCAACACCTATGCACGCGATCGGTGTTAGTCCAACTCTAATGTTTTCAAAACTTGGATTTAGACAAGCCGACAGCATGTTTAAAGGTAACATCATCGCATTAATCCTAATCTCATTAGTATTAATGTTTGCATTACGAAACTTTAAACTTGGTCTTTTAAGTATCATTCCTAATGTTACTCCAGTATTGGTTGGATTTGGTTTCTGGGCAATGTATAAAGCTCAAATCAATACAGGTATGGTAATTGTCTTTGGGATGACCTTAGGAATTATCGTGGATGACACGGTACATTTTATGAGTAAGTTTCTAAGAGCTCGTAGAGAATTGGGTTATGATGCCAAACAAGCCGTGATCTACGCATTTGAAACTGTAGGTAAAGCTCTTGTTACCACAACAATTGTTCTTTTAGCAGGATTTGCTGTATTATCAACCTCTTCTTTTGCTTTAAATAGTTACATGGCCAGAATAACGTTAATCATTATCTCATCTGCTTTAATTATAGATTTTATTTTACTCCCTTCACTTCTAATCCTTACCAGCAAAAAAAGTGAAGCAAAGGAGTCAATAAAAACAACAACACCTCAAATACAATTTGATAAATAATAAATATAACAAACTATATAACGGTAGGGTTTAGGTTGATTGGCCCGAGACGAATCGCTTAAATCTTACTGTTATTGGGTTTGTCCTTTTTAAAACCTAAAAATTTAAACTTAAAAAAAAACAATAAAATATGTTACCCATGAAAAAATTAATTTTTGCAACTATAGCACTATTCGGGATGACCACTTTATCGGCTCAAAGTCCTGAAGAAAAAGGACTACAAATTGCCAAAGCAGCCGAAGAAGCTGATTTGGGTTTTGGAAGCTCTACAGTTCAATTAAAAATGACCCTAAAAAACAAAAACGGTCAAACGAGTGAGCGATTCTTAGAAACTCGAACACTAGAACTTACCGAAGATGGCGACAAGTCATTAATTGTTTTTAATAGTCCAAAAGATGTAAAAGGAACCTCGACACTTACTTTTACTCATAAAATAGGCTCTGATGATCAATGGTTATTTCTGCCCTCTATAAAAAGAGTTAAAAGAATCTCATCAAATAATAAATCCGGACCCTTTGTAGGAAGTGAATTTGCTTATGAAGATCTTTCTTCACAAGAGGTAGAAAAATATACCTATAAGTTTCTAGAAGAAAAAGGAGACCTGCTCATTGTAGAACAAGATCCTGTAGATCCAAAATCAGGATATACACGAAGAATTGTGACCTATAACAAAGGTAAAGGATATCGTATTGAAAAAGTAGAGTTTTACGATCGCAAAAATGCGTTACTAAAAACACTTAGCTACAGTAATTATAAACAGTATAAAAACAAATTTTGGAGAGCAGGAATCTTTACTATGGTAAATCATCAAAGTAATAAAGAAACCACATTAGCATTTAGCGATTATAATTTTAAGGTAAACCTTACCGATGAAGATTTCACTCAGGTTGCGCTAAAAAGAGCTGGACAATAATATAATTAGTTATCCGTAGAGTAATGCGATACACAAGGCTTAGTTTATTATACCCAATAACAGTTCTTTTCATTAGTGGGGTATTATTATTATCAAAACCTAGCCTTGTGTTTTCTATTCTTAAAAGTAACACCAACTATCGTCCCGAAATTGCAAACTTACTCGGCATGATGTTCGTTGGGCTTGGGTTTTTGATTGCGCTTATTTTTAAGTACCATATTAAAAAAATGTATAGATGAACCATCCCCATACGCTTGTTTTTTAGCATTTGTACCCTGGTTCTGTATTTGGTGTATCAAAACCCACTCTTTATACTATTATTATTCATAATCCTTATTGGCGTAATGCTTACCGTTTTGGGGATCGTAAAAGATCAAAGCATTAAAACTATTATACATGAAGATTAAACATATTTTAGCAGTGTTATCATTGCTTACAGGTTTATTTACCTATTCTCAAAATGATGAGAAAAAAACTACAACTCATGAGTTCGAATTAGAACTTGAAGGCGAGTACAGATATTTTTATGATGATGCTCTTTTTGAAGAACAAGAAGATCATTTTCCTTCTTTGGCTATTCGTCCCGAATACTCTGTAACCTGGAACAAAGGTTATGAGAGTATTAATTTTAAAGGATTTCTTAGAGTTGATGTTGATGATGAACGTACACATTGGGACATTAGAGAATTATATTATCAGAAAGCCAAAAACAATTGGGAACTCAGTCTGGGATTAAAAAAAGTTTACTGGGGAGTCGCTGAGAGTAATCATTTGACAGATATTATCAATCAGACTGATGCTGTAGAAACTTTTGATGGAGAAGAAAAACTGGGGCAACCTATGGCTCAGTTTACCTGGATCACCGATAAATTTGGAACCTTCGATTTCTTTTACCTCCCCTATCATCGTAAACGTACATTTGCAGGAGAAAAAGGTCGATTACGCTTCCCAGTAGTTATTGATAAAGACGATTTAAACTATGAAAGCAGTGCCCAAGAATGGCATCAAGATTTTGCTTTTAGATGGAAGCACTATTTTGATATCGTTGATATTGGTCTATCTCACTTTTATGGAACAGGAAGAGAGCCTCTTTTCTCTTTTGATACCCAAGGCAACATTAATGCCTTTTATCCGGTTATACATCAAACAGGGTTAGAATTACAAATTACACATGATGCTTTTTTATGGAAACTAGAATCTATTTATCGTAATGCAGATGCTCAAGATTTTTTTGCTCTCGTAGCTGGATTAGAATATACCTTTTCTAATATTGACGGTAATGGATTAGATATTGGTCTTTTGGGAGAATATTTATATGATGAACGTGATGAACTGGCCTTAAATGCATTACAAAATGATGTTTTTTTTGGTAGTCGAATTGCATTTAACGATACTCAAGATACTTCGTTCCTGATCGGAGGTATTACAGATTTAGAATCTAGTAGTACGATTTTTAGTTTAGAAGCTTCTAGAAGATTTGGAAGCAGTTGGACAGCAGAGATAGAAGCACGTATCTTTAGTGATATTGAAGAAAACGAATTGATCTTATCCAACTTTAAAGATGATAGTTTTTTTAGGCTATCTATTTCTAAATACTTTTAACAAATCTTAATCCAATTATAATATTTCTGGATTCAAAGCTAGGCTATTAAATAGTCTAGCTTTTGTTTTAAAATAATCATTTTGCAATTTATTTGCTTTAAGTCTAGTATCAATCAAACTTCGTTCTCGGGAGTTTATCAGAAACAAAGAGCTTTCTCCAAAACTAAATTTACGTTCTTCGGCGACCAGTAACGAACTATAGTTTTTTACTATATCTTTTATGAGTTGATTTTGTGTTTCAAAAGATTCTAACTCTGCAAATATCGTCTTGACTTTATTCTTGATTCTTAGCGCTGTAGTTTCTCTATTAAATTTGGCATCTTGCACTTTGTATTTTGCCAGCTTAAGTGCTCCTCGTTCTTTTCTTAAAAATAAAGGAAAACGAAATGTTACACCTCCTTTATATTCAGAAGTATTAAAAGATTGAGATAACTCGGGAGTTTCTGTCAAAAAATTATATTCAATATCTATTGTGGGCAATAATTTATTAGCTTTTAATTTTCTGTCAACCTCAAGCCCTTCAATCTTATAATATAATGCTCTAAGTTTTGGATGCTCTTTTAATGTAAACCCATCCAATTGTTTGTTCATTATATCCAATGTATTATCTATATCTTCTTCTATATCTCCATCTGGTATTACATTAGGCCTCAACTCTACAGGGATATCTCCTTCTAACCATAAAAAATTTGATAGCTCTAATGATTCTTTTATTAATTTTACTTTAGCTTGTTCAAAACTGAGCATTCTATTTTGTAATGCAATTTTAGCTTCTACAGTATCAATGGCAGCTTTATCACCTGCCAAAGCGCTTTTTTTAATTCCTATAAAGCGTGTTTTTGCGTTATCCAAAAAACTATGGTATATCTCTTTTTCGTTATATGCCTTTAACCAATCAAAATAGGCCAGCGCAGCTTTATACAAAACCTCATTAACCTGAAGATCTCGATCCGCCTTCTTTTGTTCTCTAAAAAACTTGGCTTTACGTAAAGTGGCCATTCGATTATTAATAAATAATCCTTGAGCTACAGAAACAGTAATTCCCGCATTAAAAAGTCCATCTTTGGGCACAGAGTTTTGAGGGTTTAAAAACTCTCCATCGTTTTGCTCAAAACCCGCTTTAAACTCTACACCATACCAAGTAGGTATTTTAAAAGTTGCATTTAAAAGATCATAATACTCTAATCCTTTAAATTTTTTTCGATCATAATCCATTTCTAACTTTGGATCAAATCCCCCACGCGCTTTCATCAAATTTGCTTGCCCGATACTAATATTTAACTCTGCTTGTTTTGCAACAGGATGATATTTTTTAACATACCCCAAATATTCTTTAAAATTAAGAATAGTATTATTCTCCTGTTGAGAAAATAACGATGTAACTAAAAAATATAATGAATACAATATGCATTTCTTCATTTTACTTTTTTTTCGATTTTTGGGTTTCTTTGCCATTAGGCTGATAATAATTAGGCGGAAAACCGTTTAATTGCCTCCATAGTTCAAACCAAATAGGCACATCTTCTAGTAATGCTAGAGTATTTGCACCAGAACCAACTTGTATTTTTGGCCATTCATGATCAGATGGATCTGGTGCTATGAGAACTCTGTATTTACCATTATCACTAATAAATGTTTCTATCGCTACTATTTTACCTCCATAAGTTCCGTAAGACGCGTTAGGCCACCCACTAAACACTATAGCTGGCCACCCATCAAATTGTATTCTTACTTTTTCGCCAATATGAATTAACGGAAGATCAATAGGTTTTACATACGTTTCTACTGCCAAATCATAAATAGAAGGCATAATATTTACCAATCGATCTCCCTCCTTAAAAGTTTCTCCTACACCCGACCGTAATGCCCTATTTATAAAACCACTTTGTGGAGCTTTTATATAATGCATATTGGTTCGCATTTCATAATTGGTATATTGATTTTCTAATTTTGTGACTTGAGCTTGAGCATCAAATTGGTTTGATCGAGCTGTATATCTATCACTCTGTGATTTTGAGATTTTATCGGTATACTCTGCTCGAACTCGATTGATTTCCACCTGCGCATTAATGATTCCATTTTTACTTGCCAGAAGTTTATTTTCTTGAGAAATAAGTTTCGCTTGTGTTTCTTGAAGTTTGAGTCGTTTTTCTTCAACATCGGTCAGTGCTTTTAAACCTTCCTTTTCTAATTGTACAATACGATCGTATTGTCGTTGGGCAATGCTTATATTGGTTTTTGCAGCTTCGAAATCTATACTATCGCTTTGTACTTTGAGCTTTGATTGTATAAGCTTATTTCGCGCTTGTTGTAACTTTAAATCCCGCTCGTTTGTAATTGCTAATAATTGACTCTCGAGGGCTTTTACTTTTCCTTCGTAAGCACTAACAGACAAAGATTTTGCCTTAATTTGCTGCCCAGTTCGTTCTACTAGATTAGGATCAAAATATGCATTCTTAACTTCAGAAATAAATAAAATAGTATCCCCTGCTTTCACAAAATCTCCTTCTTTAACATACCACTTTTCGATTCGCCCAGGTATGGGAGACTGAATAGTTTGGGGTCGTTGATCAGGTTTTAGGGTTGTTAAAAAACCATTGCCCGATATATTCTGTGTCCAGGGTATAAACAATATTATGACCACTATTACAGTAAATATTTTTAGAAACCGATTAAAGTATTTATAATGCCTTTTATGAAACACTTTTTGAATCGCCGAATACTCAGACAGATCTACTTTTTCGTTTAGTTTATTGTGTGTTATATTGAGCATTATTTACTATTTTTCTCTTACTACTTTACCATTTTCGATATTGATTATTCTACCACATCTCTTAATCCATTTTGGATTCTGGCTTACCACTACCAAAGCCCATGGATTTGATGGTTCTGTAAGAAAATCCATAATACGAATCACTTCTTTCTCATCAAATTGATCCAAAGGATCTTTTAAAATCAATAATTTTGGTTTTCGAACTATACTCCTTGCCAATACTATTTTTTTGGATACGGTATACGATATTTGTTTTCCCTCTGGGTAAATAATAGTCTTCAAACCTTTTTCCTGTTCTTTTACGAACTGAGTCAATCCCACTTTTTCTAATGCCCAATACACGTTTTCTAATGGAATCGAAGTATCCCCAAAAGTGATATTTTCTAATATGGTTCCCTCGAAAGGAGATTCTTCTGTCAAAGATTGACCTAAATGCGCTCTGTAGTAGTTTAAATTGATCCCTCCTAGCGCAACATTATTAATATATACATTACCACTATCTGGCGGTAATAAGCCCGCTATCATACGCAAAAGAGTAGATTTACCTGATCCATTGGGTCCTTGTACCAAAATGGTACAATTCTCAGAAATATTAAGCGATATATCATCCAGTATTTTCTTTTTTCCCTCGGGAACCGTATACGAAACATGATTTAACTCGACAGTAAAACCATTACCTTCCTTAAATGGTTTTTCTCCATCTTGAGGTTCTAATTCTTTATCCACGACTTGACCCAGTTTCTCTATCGAAGTCAGCACATCGTAAAAAGATTCTAAACCAAAGATTAATTTCTCTACAGAACCAATAACTAGGACTATTATAATCTCGGCAGCTACAAATTGACCGATATTCATTTCTTGATTGAGCACTAAAATCCCTCCAATAAGTAATAAACCGGCCGTAACCAATACTTTAAAACCAATCATCTGGATAAATTGTATCACCAATACTTTAAAATGACTCTCTCTGGCGGCCAAATACTCAGAAACGAGAGTATCATTTTTTTGTAATGCCAAACTTGTTTTTCCAGAAAGTTTAAAACTGACTAGAGAACGTGCTATTTCTTGAATCCAGTGCGCTACTTTATACTTGTTCTTTGACTCTTTCAAACTTGTTTCTAACCCTCGTCTAGCTGTATACCTAAATACTATATAAACCAACAGTAATAATAATAAACCATAAATAATAAAAAAAGGATGGTAGAAAGAAAGCAACATTAAACCGAATATAATCTGCAATAAGGCAGCAGGAAAATCTACCAAAATTTTTGCTAGTCCTTTTTGAGTTGTAAGCGTATCGAAAAACCGATTTGCCAGTTCTGGCGGGTAAAAATTGCGTAATTCACCCATTTTTATTTTTGGAAAACGATACGAAAACTCAAACGAAGCTCTTGTAAATATTTTTTGTTGAACGTTTTCAATTATTCTAATTTGCATTAATTGTAGCATTCCTGCAAATACAACTCCTATAGTGACCAGAATTACTAATACTATCCATGAAGTACTTATTTGTGCACCTTGTAATAAATTGATAATAGCCTGAATACCTAGAGGAAGAGAAAGATTAACCAAGCCCGCAAATATTGCATAATAAAATGTTTGTAAAATATCTTTTTTATCCAGTTGCAAAAGCCCTATTAGTCTTTGCCAGGGAGTCAAAACATGTTTAGCCATATAAGAAGGTTACTTTAAAGAATTAAAAACCAAATCAGTATAATACGTTGATGGTGTAATTTTATTATTACAATCTGTTAATGACGGAAAGTGTTCTTTAAGAAAATGTTGATGCAATGCTCCTTCAATAATGGTACTTGCCAAACTCGAGGGATAAGCATATGTATCATTTACTTCATGAATCATATCTTTAAGTCGAGTAACTAATCGCTTATAAATAGAAAAATACCCTTCTTTGTTTTCTTTATCAACTTCTTTGGTCAGGTATGATTTGGAATATTCGTTAATAACAATCTTATTTAAAAGCACCTCATTAATATGAGAAAATGAAGAATCTTGCTTTATAGATTGCGTTATTATTTCAATTGATTTTTTTAACTTTTGTTCGGGCTTTGGGATACTATTAGTGGCAAATACTAATTGATACTCTATCCAACCCCAATACCAAGAGGTAAGGTATAATAATAGTTTATGTTTGTTTTCAAAATATCGATATACAGAACTCTCATTTGAACCAATTTTTACTCCCAATTTTTTAAATGTAAAACTCTCAAACCCCATCTCATCGATCATTAAGATACTATGCTCAATAATTCGTTTCCCTAAAGCCGAAGACTCTGGATCTTTAATGTATACTTTATCATTAATTCTAACTTTTAAATCTTGAAGTAAATATTTCATTATTGATAATTTATAGCGCAAATATAATAGTATTACTATTAATTAATAATAGTTTAACTTTTATTTAACCACATCCCTATATCCTATCGTATCATAATTATTATTAATTTTATGATCAGACTAACTCAATATTAATAATACATTAATAACATCATGAAAAACGTACTTATAATTGCATTTTTATCAGTTTTAACAACTTATGGACAAGAAACTAGCACAAGTGTACCAAACACAATACACGTAGGAGATGTACTTACTTTGGGCAACCCATCTGCACAGATATTTGAATATGTACATTTTCCTAAAACAAATTTTATCATTAAAAAAGGCGGAGTTCCTAACTATAAAAATCTACAAGGAAAAAAAGTAATCGTTACCAAAGTTGAAGAGATTAATAATGGTAAGGTTATCACACTTAAAAGAAAAGACGGTCTGAAGTTTTTTAACAGTATCCCCAAAGTAAGGGCTAACTTAGAACAAGCTCTTGCCGCTGGCGAAGTAAAGTTTTAGGAATAGAATTATAAAAAAAACCATCCCGATACATCGGGATGGTTCTTTAAAAAGTTCAAAGCTTTCTTATAGTTAATTATATGATTTGTTTAATTCTTAGTACAAGAATTCTAAGGCAACAACGTCAAAGTTACTGAACTCTCCATCTTCACTCCCGTCAAAACAAGAGATCATTAGAGAACCACTATCAAGACCACTAGCTCCCCAACGGTTTTCAGAAGGAGTACCAGGAACATTGATAGCTCCAACACTAGAAGCACCTTCGTTAGCTCCACCACATCTTCTTCTTGCGTAGTCTGTGTGTCTGAAACCAACAGCGTGACCTATTTCGTGTCCGATTACGTGCTCATTTACGTTATTTACATTACTTCCACCGAAAGTTCCTGTTCCGGCATTAATTTGGATAAATTTACCAGGACGTCCTCCACTAGGGAATTCAGCCTGTCCACCTGCACCAGATTGGTTGTTGTTATACACAACCATATCAGCCGCTTGGAAATTAGTTCCAAAAGTTAATCTAAAGTTAAGTGTAGTATTAATTCTGTTGTAGTTATTAACAGCCCACTGTAACCCAGTACGCATACTTGTAGTAAGCGCATTACCAGAACCAGTAAATCCTAATATATCAATAGTTCTGTTACTACTGCTTATTAAGTTATTCGTTCTGTACTGCTTACTATCTCCATCAGCACCTAAAGCTTGTTCGGCAAGATTTTCTAATGCGATAAAAATTTCTCCATCATTTGCAAAAATACCCTTTCTAACAGGCCCGTCAAAATGCTGAAGTGATCCATACTTCGCTCCATGGAAATCAACACCGGCAGCGCTTAATCCTGCTTTGTGTTCTTCTGAAAGTTCTACAGATACTTCTGGTGCTGTTTCGCTCGCGATTTCATCTTTTTGACAAGAAGTAGCAAAACCAGCTACGATAGCGCAAAGCGCTAATAATTTGATTTTTTTCATTTTTAATAAGTTGAGTTTGTGTAGTTACTAATTCAAGATAGAATTTTTACATACTACCTTAAATGTAAATATTTAAAAAGCTTTGAACTTTAAAAATTTTGCGGGTTGAAGATATGATATTTTTTTTGATATATCGGTTAATATTTTAAACTATTTATTGAAAATACCACCAAACCATAAGATTATTGTAACGAAAACTAGAAATCGTTTCGATTTAATCAATATAAAAATCGATTAAATGCATAGTTATTTTACAAGGAAATTCTGGTAGTGATCTTCTAAAAACCATTGTATTCTTACAGTTGTTAAAGGATTCTAAAATAAATATTAGAAAGAACTTAAAAAATCGACAAAAGAAAGTATTCTCCTACAAATTATAAAACTGAACCTACAAATGTTAAAAAAAATAAAAAATTTAAATATTTAACAATTTTACAAAAAACATACTCTCACATAACACAAAATTATATTCGAGTATTTAGAATACATGACACATTAGCACATAAAAAAAACCCTAAAAAAGGGCTTCTATTTTTTATATCAGGAGTAAATTCTAATCCTATTATACGATTTCTGCGCTAAGTCCGGCTTGAAGTAATTTTGAACACCTAGGCATTAAGTCTTCATAGGTTCCTGTTTTAACAATACATTTACCTTTATAATGCACTAATAAGGCGCATTGTTCTGCTTGTACAGGACTATGCTCACATGTATAAATTAAAGTGTCTATCACATGATCAAAAGTATTCACATCATCATTATACAACACAATCTCATTGCTACCTTGATCTACAGATTTCTTCTCAACTTCCTCTAAAACTTTCTCTTGAGTACTCATGGGGGTAATAATTTTATACAAATATAATAACTTAAGCAATTAAATAAACTAACAAATAGATTATTTTAACTCATAAGATGCTGCTATCCAATTATTTCGACTACTGTGATCTATGAAATGCAAATTATGTTTTAAACACTCTGCTGTGATCATATCCAAATCATCGCTATAAAACCCACTTAAAAACAATTTACCATTAGCCTTTAAGGATTTTGCATAATATTGAATATCATGAAGTAATATGTTTCTATTGATATTAGCAATAACAACATCATAGTTTCTTCCTTGTATCAAAGTTACATCACCTTCAAACGCACTAATATGACTACAATTGTTGCGTTCAACATTTTCTATTGTATTTAGATAACACCAATTATCAATATCTATAGCCTCAATTTGTGATGCTCCTCTAATCTCTGTAAGAATAGCCAAAACACCAGTACCACAGCCCATATCTAATACTTTTTTACCCTTCAAATCCATTTTTAGTATATGCTGAATCATCATATGGGTGGTTTCGTGATGCCCAGTACCAAAAGACATTTTTGGTTCTATAACAATATCATACTTGGTATCAGGTTTTTCGTGAAATGGAGCTCGAACACTACAAATATCATCAACAATAATAGGCTTAAAATTCTTCTCCCATTCTATATTCCAATTTACTTGCTCTATTTCCTCAGAAGTATATTCAATTTTGAATTCGTTAGATCTCAGAATATGTATATCATCAAGTAAACCTTCTTTCCAGTCTTCTTTTTGCACAAAAGCATTCACTCCATCTTCAGTTTCGACAAAACTTTCAAAGCCTACATAACCTAATTCTGCAATTAATATTTCGGTAGTTGGTTGAAGTGGTGAAACTTTAAAATAAAAGCCTAAGTATACTGGATTTGACATAATTTCTTTTTATAAAATGCAAAGGTACTCTTTTACATAAAAAAGCACCTCATTTTACAATGAGATGCTTTTTTATTTTTCTAAACTATATGTATTTACAATGCGTTCGCAATTGCTGTAAAGCTTTCTGCATCCAAAGCTGCACCACCTATTAATCCCCCATCAACATCTTGTTTAGCAAAAATTTCTTCAGCATTATTAGGCTTTACACTACCACCATACAAAATGGAAACCTCATCTGCTATTGTTTGATCATATGCTTTTGCAATTGCACTACGAATAAACGCATGCATCTCTTGGGCTTGCTCTGGCGAAGCAGTTTCTCCTGTACCTATAGCCCATACAGGTTCATAAGCCAATACTATATTTTTCCAAGCATTTGTATCTATATGAAATAAACCATTTTTTAACTGGTTTTCTACTACAGCAAAATGATTCTCGCTTTTTCGGTCTTGTAATTCTTCTCCGAAACAAAAAATTATGGTCATATTATGTGTAAGTGCGGTATCAACTTTTTGAGCTAATAATGCATCTGTTTCTCCAAAATATGCTCTACGTTCGCTATGCCCAAGAATCACTGTATCAACTCCTATATTATTAAGCATATCTGCAGAGATTTCGCCTGTAAATGCACCATTTTCTGATTGGTGCATATTCTGTGCTGCAACATCAATATTAACTTGTGTTAACTCTTCATTTGCCTTTTGTAAATTAACAAAGGTTGGTGCCACAATAATTTGTGTTCCAGAGATATTTCCTAATTTGCTCTTTAAATCAGAAAGTAACGCCTCGGTTTCTGCCAGATTTTTATTCATTTTCCAGTTTCCGGCTACAATTTTTTTTCTCATTAATTTGATTTTTTTTAAGTTTTTTGGTTAAAAGTGTGGTTACATATTATGCATAGATTACAACTACATCCGTATTCTTGGATCAAGCCATCCATAAATAATATCGACAAATATATTGATTAGTATAAACATAGTTGCTATTACCAATACAGATCCCATAATTACGGGAAGATCTAATGTATTGAGTGCATTTACTATTTCTTTTCCTAGGCCGTTCCAGCCAAAAATATACTCGACAAACACAGCTCCTGCAAGCATCGAAGCAAACCAACCCGAAATTGCTGTTATCACAGGATTTAACGAGTTTTTTAACGCATGTCTTCTGATGATTTGAATCATAGATAAACCTTTGGCTTTTGCGGTTCTAATATAATCTTGACTCATTACCTCAAGTAATGAGTTACGCATTAATTGTGTAACTACAGCTAATGGTCGTATTCCTAAAACTATTGCAGGTAAAATAAGATTCTTCCATTGTATATAACTGCCTTCTCCAAAATCATCTACTTCATACAAACTTCCTGTCATATTGAGATGTGTATATTCATGTAATACATAACCAAATAACCAAGCAAAAATAATAGCGCTAAAAAAAGAAGGCACACTCATCCCAAGGGTACTTAATAACTGTATCATTTTATCTACCCATGTATCTTTAGTCATTGCACTAATAATTCCCAATAAAATCCCAAGAATTATAGCAATGCATATGGCAGAAACAGCCAAGAGTGCAGTATTGGGTAAAGTTTCTTTAATCACATCGCTTACATTTTTATCATTCTTTTGAAAAGAAGTTCTTAAATATGGAAATTTTACTACAGTAGCTGTATTACCTATTGTAAACAATTGAGTATGTGAATATTTATTACCTTTTAAATATGAAAAATCTCCTTCATTCATACTATGAAAAGAAATTGGTGAAAGATCATTTATATAATATAAATACTGTTTCGAGATGGGTTTGTCAAAACCGTATTTTTTCCGAACTGTTTGTAATTGTTCTTCGGTTTCATTTTGCCCCAGCATCATTTGCGCAGGATCTCCCGGAAGCAATGTGAAAAGTAAAAATATTACAGTTACCACTCCTAATAAAGTAAGTAAAGCATAGCCTATTTTATTAAGAAGATAACTAAACATGAATTATATATATTTTTGTAGTTATAGTGATAACTTATCTGCATCATTCCAATGCAATTTCTCTACAATGGTTCCTTTATTAAGTTTTACAATTCCCGGATTAGAACGCAAAATTGTTTTTAAAGCAGTCTCATCTGTAGTATAAAAATCAAAATTAAGATCGTGCTTTACCTTCACCTCCGAAATATCTTTTGGCGTCGAAGCGGTAAGACCTATAACATCATACCCTTGAGCTCTAGCCTTATCAGTAATACCTTTTACGGCATTCCATCCTTCTGCTTCACTTTTTGAGATATTGTAACTAACAATAAGTATGAGTTTCTCTTTTTGAAGAAATTCTGCTGTATGATCTCCTCCATCTTTTTCTATAGCAAAATCATGGATCGGTGGTTCATACCCTTCTACAACCGTTTCTGTTTCTACAGTAATAAATTTCCCTTCAACCGAGGGGTAATCCCCACTTGTCGTCACTATTTTTTCTTCTCCATTTACATCAAATTTCCAATGGTAAGCAAACTCGGCTTTAGGGGCATCATCTGGAACCTGCATACCTTCTTCGATATTTGTTCCTATTTTATATGCTCTAAAATCAAAAGCTGGTAAATGCATCAATACATAATAAGCAAACCCTAAACATGCTGTAAATCCAGCAAAAACCACCCATTTATGAGTAGTTACCGGATGAATAGGTGTTATAAAACGCTTCCCAAAAAACAACACCAATATAAGAGCTAACAAAATAATATCTTTGGTAAAGGATTCCCATGGTGTTAGTGGTAATGCATCCCCAAAACAACCACAATCAGTCACTTTATTAAAATAAGCCGAATAAAACGTGAGAAACGTAAAGAATATAATCATTATTAATAATGACCATACCGTAAATTTTGGCAGATATCCTAAAATCAAAGTAATACCAAGTATAATTTCAAAAATCACCAAAAAAACTGCAATCAGCAGTGCATAAGGGATTAGAAATTCTAAATTAAGCACTCCCTCTCCAAAATATTCTTGAAGTTTATATGAAAACCCCAGGGGATCGTTCAATTTTATAAAGCCCGAAAACAAGAAAAGTGCTGCTACAAATATTCTAGAAAAAGTAACTAGTATCTTCATTTTTTTGTGATGTTATTTTGGTATATCTCGTACAATATAGTGTAGATTATATATTGTTATTTTTAGTTTAACAGTATTTTATATCTCTACGCCTTATTTGCTTCGCCTAAATGAATCATGGCAAACACAGCGTAATTAATCATATCCTGATAATTTGCATCTATCCCTTCACTTACAATTGTTTTCCCTTTATTATCTTCAATTTGCTTTACACGAAGTAATTTTTGAATAATCAGATCGGTTAAAGAACTTACTCTCATATCTCTCCAGGCCTCTCCATAATCATGATTTTTATTCATCATAAGCTCCTTGGTAATATTAATATGCTTATCATATAACATTAGAGATTCTTCTGTAGTCAAATCGGGTTGCTCTGCAATGCCCTTCTCTAATTGAATTAAGGCCATCAAACAATAATTTACAATACCAATAAATTCTGAAACTTCACCCTCGTCCACTTTTCGAACTTCATTTTCTTGAAGACTTCTGATTCTTTGTGCCTTAATAAAAATTTGATCGGTTAATGAAGGAAGTCTTAAGATTCTCCATGCACTACCATAATCTTTCATTTTTCTACCAAAAAGATCGCGGCAATTACTAATAATCGTATCATATTGTACAGACGTATCTTGCATATAACTGTTGAATTTTGCGTAAATTTCGCTTTAATATGGGAATTAAAAAAATCATAGCTTAAGTTTAGAAACAAAAAACTCGAAATCTCTATAATGACAATAAATTGCAAAGGTTCTTTGATTGACCTATCCACCCCCAAAGTAATGGGGATTTTAAATATAACTCCTGATTCTTTTTATGACGGTGGTAAATATAAAAACGAGAGTGACATTGTTAAACAAGTAGAAAAAATGCTCACCGAAGGAGCTACGTTTATCGATATTGGAGCATATTCTTCTCGACCTGGAGCAAAGGACATTCCTGTAGAAGAAGAAAAATCAAGAATACTACCCATTGTCGAAATACTAATCGCAAATTTCCCTGAAGTTTTATTGTCTATAGATACATTTAGAAGCTCTATAGCCAAAACCTGTATAGAATATGGAGCTGCACTCGTAAACGACATATCTGCAGGAAATATGGATGCAAACATGATCGAGATTGTTGGTAAATTAAAAGTACCGTACATCATGATGCATATGAAAGGAACTCCCCAAACAATGAAATCATTAGATCGTTACGATAATTTAATGCATGAACTAAATTTCTATTTTGCCGAAAAGATTAGGGATGCTAGAAAAAAAGGAATACACGATATTATTATCGATCCCGGATTTGGTTTTGCTAAAAACACAAGCCAAAACTTTGAATTACTACAAAATTTAGATCTCTTATCGATACACGAATCACCTATGTTAGCAGGATTATCTAGAAAATCAATGATTTACAAAACACTGCATATCGACCCTTCTGAAGCTCTAAACGGCACAACATCTTTAAATACCATAGCCTTACTAAACGGAGCATCTATTCTTAGAGTGCATGATGTAAAAGAAGCTGTAGAATGTATAACCCTGGTAAATTCTATTAAAAAAAGTGAAGCAAACTAATTATTAGAACTTATTTTGTATCGATAATACGCTTAACTAATAGATTTACATATGCTTTTTAATCTTTTCAAATCTAAGTTTGCCTAATTTTTCTATTTTTACAAAAACTCCTGACATTTGGATTTAATCAACCTCAGAATACTCGATATACTGGATATTGTACTTGTAGCACTTTTGTTGTACTATATTTATAAGTTGGTTAAAGGTACCGCCGCCATTAATATTTTTATTGGTATTGTTATCATTTATTTAGTTTGGAAACTTACACAGTTCTTAGCTATGGAAATGCTAAGTAGTGTGCTTGGCGAGTTTATTGGTGTAGGAATGTTTGCTCTTATTGTAGTTTTCCAGCAAGAAATACGTAAGTTTTTACTTATGATTGGTTCTACCAATTTTGGAAGAAGGAGAAAATTCTTACGCCAACTTAAATTTATTCGTGACACGCCAGAAGATAGTGTTACCAATGTGAAAGCTGTTATTGAAGCTTGTAAAAACATGGGGAATACACATACGGGAGCTCTAATTATTATCAAAAGAAATACACCTTTAGATTTTGTAAAAACATCTGGTGATGCCATGGATGTTATGGTAAACACCCCTATTATCGAAAGCATTTTTTATAAAAACAGTCCGCTTCATGATGGCGCAATGATTATAGAAGATAACCATATTCTAGCCACACGAGTTATTCTACCTGTAAGTAATGACAGTAATATACCGTTACGTTTTGGGCTTAGGCATAGAGCTGCGGTAGGAATTACCGAAAAAACTGATGCCTTGGCACTAGTAGTTAGCGAAGAAACTGGTAAGCTTTCTTATATCAAAAATAGTGAGTTTGTTATTTTTAAAACCGAAGAAGAGTTGATAGAAAAAATTAAAAGAGATTTGTCTTAATGAGTGGTTTAATTAATATTTCTAATTGCAAAAATTGTGGTCAACAAATTGAAAGTTATAATTTTTGTCCCGATTGTGGTGCTAAAAAAATCACAAAACGAATAACTTTTAACAATCTAATTTCAGAATTTGTAGATCGTTTTCTTAATGTCGACAACTCTTTTACAAGAACCTTCACAGATCTATTTACAAAGCCCGAAGTAGTAATAGATGGATATATCCATGGATTAAGAAAACGTTATGTAAATGCATTTGGGTATTTTGCACTATCTGTGACCATTACAGGTATCTATGGTTTTTTAACCAAAGGTAGAATGTATGAGATATTATCCAACAGTACAAGTGCTCTTTTACCCAAAGAACAAATTGATGCACAACTACAAGGTCTCGATACTGCATATCAATATCAATCTATATTTAGTTTCTTATTTATTCCTTTACTGGCAATCATATCTAGAATTGTATTTCTAAACTATAAAAAATATAATTTTACAGAACATCTAGTCATTTATTTATATGCCTATTCCCATATTGTTGGAGTAACATCAATTTTATTAATACCTGCTATTTTTTTTACAAACAACTATTTTGTTATTGCTTTTGTTCCTTTCATCTTCTACTTTATTTATATAGGGTATGTATTAAAAAGGTTATATGCTCTTAACTTAAAAAAGATAATCTTAAAAACGTTGCTGTTTTTTGCTCTATTACTAGGAATTGTATTTTTAATAATGTTTGTAGGAGTAATATTTGCAGTAATTCTTGGTCCTTCAGGTGTTCCTACCGAAGCAGCGGCAGGAATTAACTAATAACTCATATTGCAAACCAAAAAAACTTCATAGAAAAACAAAAAGAGATTAAGAATTACAATGAATAAACTTATAGTTATTGATAATTGCAAAAATTGCGGCTACAACACTGATCATAACAATTTTTGTTCTAACTGCGGAGCCAAAAAAATTACCAAGAGGATAACTTTTAGAAATATCGTATCAGAGTTTAGCGAAGTATACCTCAATATCGACAATACTTTTTTTAGAACTGTAAAAGATCTTACTACACAACCTCGAAGGGTTATCGACGGTTATATTAACGGAGTAAGAAAAAGGCATCTTAACGCCATATCTTACCTTCTTATCGCTGTAATGTTTTCGGCTATTTTTGATTTTATTCGAAAGAAATTTTTCAATTCTGAAATATCTGAGCAAGAGAAAGAAAAGTTTCCTGAAGTAATACGTATTCTAGCAGAATTATCAGAAGAAATTCCAATTTTCGGATACTTTATTTTAATTCCGTTTTATGCATTAATTTCTAAATTTTTATTTAGAAAATATAAAAAATACAATTTTACAGAGCACGTTGTAATTAACACCTATTTTATTTCACATACTACAATATTAACAATATTACCTGCTGTTATAATTTACGGCTTAGGTTTAAACATAGATGAAGTAAGTTTATTTAGTTTTTTGCTTCAATTTATTTTTGCAACATACATGTTCAAGAACCTTTACGACATCACATATAAAAAGGTATTAAAAAGAGTATTTTTGGTTTTATTAGCTTCTATTTTTCTATTTCTAGCTATCGCATTTATTGGAGGAATTATTTTAGCAATTTCAAAAGAAAAAGGATTAACAAACTAAACTTCTTTCATCTCGCTAAACTGCACTTCATAAAGGTTACGGTAATACCCTCCAGAAATCTCAAGGAGTTCATTATGGTTACCCTCCTCTACAATTTCACCTTGATCCATAACAATAATTTTGTCCGCTTTTTTTATGGTTGCAAGTCGATGTGCAATAACAATCGACGTTCTATCTTTTGTTATTTTATTAGTAGCGTCTTGGATTAATTGTTCGCTATGTGAATCAATAGAAGATGTAGCTTCGTCCAACACCAATATCTCTGGATTTGTTACGTAAGCTCGTAAAAAAGAGATTAACTGTCGTTGCCCAGATGACAACATAGCTCCACGTTCTTTTACATTATAACCATACCCATCAGGAAGACTCATTATAAAATCATGAATCCCAATTTCTTTTGCTGCTTTGTATACCTGATCTGCAGTAATTTCAGGATTTTTTAGAGTTATATTATTTAAAATAGTATCGGCAAACAAAAATACGTCTTGCAGCACAACTGCAATATGCCCCCTTAAAGAAGCTAAGGTGACTGTATTAATACTTTTATCATCTATAGAAATCGTACCACTATTAATTTCATAAAATCTACTCAATAAGTTAATAATCGTAGATTTTCCTGCTCCAGTTGCTCCAACAATAGCTACAGTTTCTCCTGCATTAACATTAAAAGAAATCCCTTTTAACACCTCTTCTCCTTCTACATAACTGAATTTTACATTATCAAAAGTAATTTTTCCAGTAACTTCCTTTAGTTCAGACACTCCCGTATCATTGATCTTAGAATCAGTATCTAATATTGCAAACACACGATTAGCAGCTACCATTCCCATTTGTAGTGTATTAAATTTATCTGCTATCTGCCGCAGTGGTCTAAAAAGCATTTGGGCGAGTTCAATAAACGCGATGACTACTCCAAGCGTAATCACATCACCTTGAGCTGCTTTTAAACCACCAAACCAAACTATTAAACCAATAGTTACAGAACTAGACATTTCTGCAATAGGAAAGAATATAGAATTATACCAAACTGTCTTTATCCAGCCTTTTTTATGCTTTTCATTAATTTCTTTAAAATTAGCATACTCGGTTTCTTCTCGTGTAAAAAGCTGTACTATTTTCATACCCGTAATACGCTCTTGAACAAAAGAATTTAAATTCGAAACTTGGGTTCTTACTTCTTCAAAAGCAGTTTTCATTTTCTGCTGAAAAATTCGAGTAGCATATAAGATTATTGGTAAAACAACAAGTACTAATAATGTAAGCTGCCAACTTTGATATAACATATATCCCAGAATGACCAACATCTTTAAAAGATCACTAATAATCATAAAAAGTCCTTGGCTAAAAATACTGGCGATAGTTTCTATATCGCTAACAGCTCTTGTAACCAAACGACCAACTGCGGATTTATCATAGTATTGCTTTTTGAAACCCAACATATGATTAAAAAGCTTCACTCTAATATCAAGAATCACTTGTTGACCCAACCAGTTTGCAAAATAAATAAACAGAAACTGTGAAATAACCTCTAAAAACAGCGTTCCAACCATTAAGCTAATAAAAAACACTAAGAGTTCATTATCTTTTGGAATAATGGTTTTATCAATAACCTGTTGTAATAGAAATGGTCTTAAAACCGCAAATATTGACAATAATATTGCCGAAAATCCAACAAAGTAAAAGGTAAGACGATAAGGATTAGTATACGTAATCAGTCGTCTAAATAATCCAAAATCAAAAGCCTTTCCACTCTTTTCTGCCATCTATTTAATATATATAGTTTTAGGATATTCTACCTTTGTTAAATATAATCCATGAGCGGGAACAGAATATCCAGCTCTACTGCGATCTTCACTTTTAACAATCTCGATTAGATCTTTAATGTTAAGCTTGTGTTCTCCTATTTCTATAAGAGTACCTACTATAGCTCGAACCATATTTCGTAAAAAACGATTTGCCGAAATCTTAAAAACCAGTTGATTGTTTCTAACCTCCCAAACCGCTTCGGTTATGGTGCAATTATACGTTTTTACATCGGTTTTAGACTTACTAAAGCATTTAAAATTAGTGTAGTTTAACAGTAATTTAGCAGCTTCATTCATCAAATCAACATCTAATGTTTTCTTTATATAATATGCTTTATCCAATACAAAAGGATCTTTTACAAGAGTAATACGATACTCATAAGACCTACTGTTTGCATCAAAACGAGCATGTGCTTGATCATTAACCAAAGTAATGTTCTGAATTGCAATTTCTGGCGGTAAAATTGAATTAAGTTTATACAAAAGTGTTGTTAATTCTAACGTACTATCATAATCAAAATGTGCCATAATTTGTCGTGCATGCACCCCGGTATCTGTTCTACCGGCACCCATAATATCAATTTTATCTCTCAACAAAGTAGACAACGAATTTTCTATAACCTCCTGAACCGTTATCGCATTAGGTTGCCTTTGCCATCCGTGATATGGTGTTCCATTATAAGAAAGTTCTAAAAAGTATCTCAAAGTATCCTATTTTTGCACAAATTTGCAGGCAAATATAGTCTTAAAAATAAAGAAAAACATTACATCAACATTTCTGTTTTCTTATTATAATATAAATGATCTTTATACACTTGTTGTGAAAAAAATTCTATTACTTAGTGATACTCATAGTTATATTGATGATCGCATTTTGCATTATTCAAAAGAAGCCGACGAGGTATGGCATGCCGGAGATATTGGAGACCTCGAAGTCACAGATGCTATCGAGGCAATGTCGCCTCTTAGAGCCGTCTACGGAAACATTGACAATGACAAAATAAGAGCTACTTTTCCATTACACCAAAGATTTATATGCGAAGGTGTTTCGGTTTGGATAACTCATATAGGTGGATACCCTCCAAAATACAATATTAACACAAGGGATGAGATTAAATCAAATCCGCCAAAATTGTTTATTTGTGGGCATTCTCACATTTTAAAAGTTATCCCAGACCACAAAAACGGCTTACTACACATGAACCCCGGAGCTGCAGGAACACATGGGTTTCATAAAACAAGAACAATGTTAAGGTTTACTGTAGATGCCGGTAAAATTGAAAACCTCGAAGTAATAGAATTAGGAAAAAAATAAAACCCGAAGTTGGCACACTCCGGGTTTTAACGCACTAATACTACTAAGATGTTAGGTTTATCGTAATCGATCTACAGATTTTACGAGATTTTCATCCTTTTTGATAGCCTTATTGGCTATCACTAATAAAACGATAGAAATAACAGGAATGAACTTCCCAATACCTTTCATAGGATCGGATCCTCCAGGTAACTTTAGTGACCAATAAACAAATACTCCTAGTAAAATAAAGTTTAATAAGATATTGATACGCCCCAACACAAATTGAAGCTGTCTATTTTTAAATAAAAAAATGGAAATCAGTGATAAAACCGCTGATCCAATAAACATTCCTAAAAGAAAAAAATGGTCTTGCGCAAACAATTCTACACCCTGATCACTTAAACCATACGGCAATATCATACTAAGTCCAGCGGATACTCCAGCAGCCAGTAATAGGTAAACAGATTGTATTCTTTGTATCATTACAATTTTTTCTTACAGAAAAGCAAAAATAAGAGTTTCTTTTCATAAATAAGCTTAAAAATCAAAAATAAAGTCGTATACTTGCAGCACAAAATCTGTAACCCATTCAATTAAGGTTACTTACCTTCAAAATAAAATTTTCCTAGAATTCTTCTTTAGAAAATTTATACCAAAAACGTAAATTATATAACAAATTAAATGTTAGAGATTTCTGAATTAAAAGCGAAAAAGCTTCCTGAATTGCAGGAGATTGCAAAAGCCCTTAATGTGCCTAAATACCGCACACTAAAAAAATTAGATTTAGTATACCAAATATTAGATCATCAAGCTGCAAATCCTGGTGCAGTTGCCGGGGGCGCTAAAGACAACTCGCCAGCGAAAGCAGACGCTGAAAAAAAGAACACAAATCCTCGCCAACGAAGACCTCGTGCGAGAAAACCTGAAAACACAAAAAAACCAGTTTCTAAAGAAACCAATACTTCTCAAGAAGCAAACAAAGAAGCTACTTTGTTTACTAAAAAAGAAGAGGTGTCTTCAAAAAACACAGAAAACACTCCTAAAAAAGAGGAACATAAAGAAAGTAACAAACCTCATCAAAATAAGGACGATAAAAAGGACAACAGAAACAACAGGGGTAACGATAACAAACCTCAACAAAACAAAAATAGAAACAACCACAACTCCAAAAAAGAAAACGGGAATAGAGATAACAGAAATCGCTATAAAGAGCCAGATTTCGAATTTGATGCTATTATAGAAAGTGAAGGGGTTCTTGATATTATGCAAGACGGTTATGGTTTCTTGCGCTCAAGTGATTACAATTACCTTTCTTCTCCCGATGATATTTATGTTTCTCAATCGCAGATTAGACTTTTTGGTCTTAAAACTGGAGATACTGTTTTAGGACAAGTTCGACCTCCTAAAGAAGGAGAAAAATATTTCCCACTTATTAAGGTAAATAAAATTAATGGTCTAGATCCTCAAGTAGTTCGAGATAGAGTTTCTTTTGAACACCTTACCCCTCTATTTCCACAAGAAAAATTTAATATAGCTGAGAGACAAAGTACCATATCAACAAGAATAATGGATTTATTTTCTCCTATAGGTAAAGGACAACGTGGGATGATTGTATCGCAACCTAAAACAGGTAAAACCATGCTACTAAAAGATGTAGCTAATGCAATTGCAGCAAATCACCCCGAAGTATATCAAATGATTCTTTTGATCGATGAACGACCTGAAGAAGTTACCGATATGCAGCGTAATGTAAAAGGAGAAGTTATTGCTTCTACTTTTGATAAAGAAGCAAACGAACATGTAAAGGTTGCTAATATCGTTTTAGAAAAAGCAAAAAGACTTGTTGAATGTGGGCATGATGTAGTAATACTTCTTGATTCTATCACTCGACTTGCAAGAGCATACAATACGGTGCAACCAGCATCAGGTAAAATATTAAGTGGTGGTGTAGATGCAAATGCACTGCATAAACCAAAACGTTTCTTTGGAGCTGCCCGTAATATCGAAAACGGAGGATCTCTTACAATTATAGCTACAGCATTAACAGAGACTGGATCCAAAATGGACGAAGTAATCTTTGAAGAATTCAAAGGTACTGGTAACATGGAGCTTCAATTAGATCGTAAAATTTCTAATCGTCGTATTTTCCCTGCAATCGATCTTACCTCATCAAGTACACGTCGTGATGATATATTACTTGACGAAACCACCATTCAAAGAATGTGGGTAATGAGAAAGTATCTTGCTGATATGAATCCTGTTGAAGCTATGGAATTTATTAACGATCGTTTTAAACAGACTCGTAATAATGATGAATTTCTTATATCTATGAATGGATAATTAAAAAAACAACATACATTTTATTAAAAAATGACCATCTCTTCAGGTGGTCATTTTTATTTTATTATTATTTTTAAAACAAATCAAATTTTATCTATTTGATTTTATTAATCATGCAATGAAAGTTTTTTGTAAACAAACTGACCAAACATCAAATACAAATAATTATGAAAAAAGGATTATATATATTATGGAGTGTAGGTTTGTTATTTGCTAGCTGTCAAAGTAGCGGTCAATCTTCGCAAGAAAAAACCACCACCACTAAAAAGGAAATAATAGCTCCCGTACAAGTACAAGCAGTCGACGGATATGAAAGAGCATATTTTGCTAGCGGTTGTTTTTGGTGTGTTGAAGCTGTTTATGAAAGCGTAAAAGGCGTAAAAGAGTCTATCTCTGGTTATTCGGGCGGCCACACTAGCAGTCCAACCTATGCTTCTAGCAATACAGGTCGTACAGGACATGCAGAAGCTGTTGAGATATTTTATGATCCAAAAATAGTATCCTTTAGCACTTTGGTTGATGTATATTTTGGTTCTCAAAATCCCACCCAAGTGAATGGTCAAGGTCCTGATCATGGTTCTCAATACAGATCCATTATTTTTTACCAAAATGATGAACAACGAAAAATAATTGAAGAAAAGAAATCCACTCTAGGCAAACAACTGAATAGAAGAATCGCAGCAGAGGTACTTCCGTTTCAAAAATTCTGGAAAGGTGAAGGGTATCATCAGGATTATGAAAAAAGAAACCCAAATAATGGATATATCCGTAATGTATCCATCCCAAGGTTGAGAAAATTTCAAGCTAAATTCCCTGAGCTCATTAAAGAAAACCACTAAAAGTAGATGTCAATTTTCTTGTATTTATTTGTTAAAGTTTGTTAAATATATATTCTTTGCACTGTAGCGTATAAATAACCATAAATAGTTCATTTTCACTACCCTACAAGCAACAAACTTCGATACCGACAAAACACACTCGAAACGATTCTTAAATCCGCTGTAATACACGAAAAAATCGTTGAATAACACAAATTAGGGATAAAAATTTAGTATTTTTATGCAAATAAAGTGAAAACATGTTGTGTTTTTCATATTAAAACATTACTTTTGATTCTGATTTAATAGTTTTCTGTTCAGTAATTTAATTGAAAACATTGAAGTTTTACTAGAGAGAAGTTTCTGTAAAACACTGACAAGCAAGCTGTTAATCACAAAAAAGTTCTTTAATAAAATAATCAATTCTAAGCGCACGTTGTATGTGTGTTACAAGAAAAAAATGATGTTAAATAGTTTTGGCATCTTTTTTGAAGAGCAATTTTTGACGGCAATTCTAGCATTTATGTTTAGAAAAAATGATGAAATATTAAATTAAAGTTAAATAAAAACCCAATCTACTTAAAAACAAGAGATATGAAATCTATTTTTACATTTATTCTACTTTTGGTGATTACTTTCTCGTCTGGTTATGCTCAATCTGAGCAGTATTTGATGTCTTCTCGTAAATTAGAAGTTCGAAGTGGTCCCGGTTTAAACTTCAATACTATTGGAGAAATTCCTCAAGGAACTCAATTATATGTTATGAGTTCTAACTATGGAGACTGGAGTGCAATCCAGTACAAGAGTATGAACGGTTTCGTAGTAACGAAACACTTAACAGAAGACAGTCGAATTGCAGATGCGGAAGCAGCAGCAAGACAAGCGGCTGAGAAAAGAGAAGCAGCTAAAAGAGCGGCAGCGGCAGCCATTGCACAAGCACAGGCAGCTAAAAGAGCAGCTGAAGAAGCGGCAAGAAGAGCTATTGCAGAAGCAGAACGCTTAACAAGAGAAGCTGAAGCTAATCAAGCAAAAGCTATTGCAGATGCAGAAGCAGCAAAAAGATCTAAAGATGCTGCAGCAAGAAAAGCATTAGCAGATACTGAAGAAACAAGAAAAGCATTGGCAGCAGCTAAGCTTAGAGCTTCAAAAGGATTAGATGATGTTGCTGATTCTACTCCAATAGAATCTACGACTCCATCATACGGATCTAGTTCTACTACTAACACACCTAAAGCTGCTAGTATCTCTGTTACTAGAGAGGACAAGTATTCTAATTGGGAGAAAAAGACATATAAGTCTGGTGCTACTCCAAAATCATTCAGCTTTAAAGGGAAGTTTGATTATAAATTAGACAACTATTTAAAAATTAAAGTAGGTAAAAATACTGAAGTTGTAGTAAAGATGTACAAAATGGGTAATACTCCAAAAGACGATCAATTAGTTCGTGTTACGTATATCAACTCTAATACAACTCAATTTATCAGAAACGTACCCGAAGGAGAATATTTCTTAAAGATAGCTTACGGTAAAGACTGGAGAGAAAATATTGTTGACGGTAAAAAATACGGAACCTTTACAAAGAACGCTTTATATGAAAAAAGTGAGCAAATCTTAAACTTTAACACAGTTAAGACATCTAAAGGTATCAATGTACCATCTTATAACTTATCATTAGATCTTCTTCCTTCAGGAGGTGGATATAGCACAAGCGGACAAGATGATATTTCTGAGAAAGCATTTAACGATAACTAAAAAATTGCATACATTTTAATCACCAAAATATAAATGTAACAAAATGTTAGGATCATAATGATCCTAACATTTTTGTTAGATGCATTTCACTATTATCACACAATTCAACTTTAAAACTTTAGTAGAATATAATAGTAGATAGTAAAAAATAAATCCCGTAGTTTATCAACTACGGGATTTATTTTTTATCTCTTTAATGTATTATTCCTATTACCTCTGAGAGAGAGGGAAAATCAGTTTATTTATTCCCTTTACGATGTCTTTCTCTAGCTAATAAGGTATTTTTTAACAACATTGCAATTGTCATAGGGCCAACCCCACCAGGTACCGGAGTAATATATGATGCCTTCTTACTTACGTTTTCAAAATCAACATCTCCAACAATTCTATATCCTTTTGGAGTAGACTCATCAGTGACTCTTGTTATTCCAACATCAATGATTACTGCATCATCTTTTACCATCTCAGCCTTCAAAAAATTAGGAACACCCAATGCAGATATCACAATATCCGCTTGAGAAATAATTTGAGTGATATTTTTTGTATGACTATGCGTTAGAGTAACTGTAGAATTACCGGGCCATCCTTTTCTTCCCATCAAAATACTCATTGGCCGACCGACAATATGGCTTCTACCTATAACAACAGTATGTTTTCCTTTGGTATCAACATCATAGCGTTCTAATAATTCTAGAATTCCAAATGGTGTTGCAGGAATAAAAGTAGACATATCTAATGCCATTTTACCAAAATTCATTGGATGAAAACCATCAACATCCTTATCTGGATCCACTGCTAATAGTACTTTTTGTGTATCTATTTGAGGTGGTAGCGGTAATTGAACTATAAACCCATCAATATCATCATTTTCATTAAGCTCATTAATTTTTGCCAATAATTCTATTTCGCTAGTGGTACTAGGCATTTTAACCAAAGTAGATTCAAATCCAATTCGCTCACATGCTCTCACTTTACTACCTACATAGGTTAAACTAGCTCCATCATTACCTACCAATACTGCTGCCAAATGTGGTACTTTTTCACCACGTTCCTTCATTTTCTCAACTTCGACAGCAATTTCATCTTTTATGTCGTTACTTACTTTTTTTCCATTTAATATTTCCATTCCCCTAGTGTTGTTGTGTCTTTCAAAAAAATTATGTTTAATTACTTCATTTTACCCATCATCTGCATCATTCTTTTACCGCCACCACCTTGCATCATTTTCATCATTTTACTCATCTGATCAAATTGTTTAAGCAATTGATTTACTTGCTGAATAGATGTACCTGATCCTTTACCGATACGCTTTTTTCTACTAGCATTAATTATTTGTGGTTTGGTTCGCTCTTCCAGTGTCATAGAATGTATAATGGCTTCAATATGTTTAAAAGCATCATCATCAATATCCATATTCTTCATCATTTTCCCCGCACCAGGTATCATCCCTACAAGATCTTTCATATTACCCATCTTTTTGATTTGTTGAATTTGCTTTAAGAAATCATCAAATCCAAATTGATTTTTGGCAATTTTCTTTTGAAGTTTTCTTGCTTCTTCTTCATCAAATTGTTCTTGAGCTCTTTCAACTAAGGACACCACATCCCCCATTCCCAAAATACGATCAGCCATACGAGAAGGGTAGAAAACATCAATTGCCTCCATTTTTTCTCCTGTACCAATAAATTTTATAGGCTTATTAACTACCGATTTTATAGATATAGCAGCACCACCCCTGGTATCACCATCGAGCTTGGTAAGAATAACTCCATCAAAATTAAGCACATCATTAAATGATTTCGCCGTATTTACTGCATCTTGTCCTGTCATAGAATCCACCACAAATAAAGTTTCATCTGGAGTAATTGCTTTATGAATATTAGCAATCTCAGTCATCATCACTTCGTCTACAGCTAGACGTCCTGCTGTATCAATAATCACTACATTAAAACCGTTTTCTTTTGCATGCGCAACACCGGCTTTGGCAATAGCAACTGGATCATTATTACCACGATCACTAAAAACTTCTATATTAATTTGCTCTCCTACTACATGCAATTGATCAATTGCGGCTGGCCTATATACATCACAAGCCACTAAAAGAGGCTTTTTCGTTTTTTTGGTTTTAAGAAAATTAGCGAGTTTACCAGAAAAAGTTGTTTTACCAGACCCTTGTAATCCAGACATCAAAATTACGGATGGAGTACTAGACAAATTAACTCCGGCAACATCACCTCCCATTAATTCAGTAAGCTCATCCTTTACCAACTTTACCATAAGTTGCCCAGGTTTCAAGCTTTTTAGCACATCCTGTCCTAAAGCTTTTTCTTTTACTCGAGCAGTAAATTCTTTGGCAATTTTATAATTAACATCGGCATCAACCAAAGCTCTTCGTACTTCTTTAAGAGTTTCAGCAACATTTATTTCTGTAATTTGACCATGACCCTTAAGAATATGTAAGGCCTTATCTAATTTATCGCTTAAATTATCAAACATATATATTTCTGTTTTTGCAAACTCTACCTTAATCGATAGACAGGTGCAAATTTAAGAATTTGAAGCTTATAAATAAAGGATGGAATTATAGAATTACTCTAGTATTATGAATTAATTTAAAAAAAGATATAGAAGAAATTCAAGAACCTGGATTAGAATTAATTTTTAAAGTTTTTTGACTCCTCCGTAACTTACAACCTCTTCGCCACCAACTACTTTGACAGCATTTTTAACGATATTAAAGCCATTTTTTTCAAAAAAATCTTTTGTCATCAAGTTAATACGGGTGGTAAGTGTCGATATACTTGCTTCGCGAGCAACTTCTTCCATCGTTGCATACAATGCATTAGCAATACCTTGCCCCTGGTAATTCATATGAACAAAAATGTACTCAATAGTTCCATTTTTATCCAAAGAGAAAGAACCGACAATTTCTCCGTTCAATTTGGCATTATAAATAAAGTCTTCTTTAAATTTCTTTTGCCAATAAATCTTATTAGTTGCTAATCTGGAGTAAATTTTGATTTCGGCCTTAGTAAATATCATAGAACCATATGAGGTTACTGTTTGATAAAACAAACGTTGCATTAACGGTAAATCGTTATCAATTGCTCTTGATATTTGATACTTCATACTACTAAAATAAAAAAATCAATCATTTATGCAAGAAGTAGCTCCAATTTTTACGTACAATTCTCGCTAAAGCACATAAAATTTGTTGTTAATTCTATTAACGTATACTACATATCAATCTATACAGTATAGATCGATTACATCCTTTCAGGCACTTGTATCCCTAACAATCCAAAAGCAGATTTAATGGTATTACCTACCATTCCCGATAATTGCACTCTAAATATTTTTTCAGTTTTAGAATCTGCTCCAAATATGGAAACATTTTGGAAAAATGAATTATAGCTTTTCACCAAATCATAAGTGTAATTTGCCAGAATGGCAGGACTTAATTCATTAGCCGCATTTTGAATTATTTCGGGATATAATTCTAATTGTTTTATCAGTTCTTTTTCTTTTTGGTGTAGTACTATATCTGTTACTAACGTATCTAAGCTAAAACTAGCTTTACGCATAATTGCCTGAATTCTAGCATAGGTGTATTGAATAAAAGGCCCTGTATTTCCTTGAAAATCTACCGATTCTTCAGGATTAAAAAGAATTCTTTTCTTAGGATCAACTTTTAAAATATAATATTTTAGTGCTCCTAAACCTATCATATTATAAACTGCAGATTTTTCTTTTTCCGTATATCCATCTAATTTACCCAGATCTTCAGATATCTCTGAAGCCGTTTTAGCCATTTCGTTAATTAAATCATCGGCATCTACAACAGTTCCTTCTCTACTTTTCATTTTTCCACTTGGCAAATCTACCATACCATAACTAAGGTGATGAAGATTTGTAGCCCATTCATATCCCAATTTCTTAAGGATTAAGAATAGTACTTTGAAATGGTAATCTTGTTCATTACCAACTGTATAAATCATTCCGCCAACATCGGGCATATCTTTTGACCTTTGGATAGCAGTTCCTATATCCTGAGTCATATACACAGCGGTTCCGTCACTTCGCAAAACTAATTTTTCATCAAGTCCTTCATCAGTAAGATCACACCAAACGGATCCATCTTCTTTTTTAAAAAATACACCGTTATTCAATCCTTCTTCAATATTGTCCTTACCTAGTAAATAGGTATTACTTTCATAATAATAACTATCAAAATCAACTCCAATAACTTTATAAGTCTCTTCAAAACCATTATAAACCCAACCGTTCATGGTTTCCCAAAGTTTTACAACTTCGGCATCACCAGATTCCCATTTACGCAACATTTCTTGAGCTTCTATTAAAAAAGGCGCTTCTTTCTTTGCTTCTTCTTCAGTCTTCCCTTTTGAAATAAGTTCAGCAACTTCTTTTTTATAAATTTGGTCAAACTTCACATAATAGTTACCAACTAGCTTGTCTCCTTTTAACCCTGTGGACGCGGGAGTTTCTCCATTACCATACTTTTTCCAAGCGAGCATTGATTTACAAATATGTATCCCTCTATCATTGATGATTTGAGTTTTGTATACTTTTTTACCACTGGCTTTAATAATTTTTGCCACAGAAAACCCTAAAAGAATGTTTCTAATATGACCTAAATGCAATGGCTTATTGGTATTGGGTGAAGAATATTCGACCATTACCGAATTATTCTGATCAGAAGGAACAACAAAACCATATTTAGCGTTATTCTTAATCGTATTAAAAAAGTTAAGATAATACGAATCTGAAATGACAAGGTTTAAAAATCCCTTTACCACATTAAAACCAAGAATTTCTGATACATTTTCTACTAAATAAGTACCAATAGCCTCCCCAATTTGCACTGGATTCCCTTTAATTACTCTAAGCATAGGGAATACGACCACGGTAACATCGCCCTCAAACTCTTTTCGGGTTGCCTGCAGTTCTATGGATTCCAGATCGGCATCATACAGTTCTTTAACTGCTACCTTTACTTTTTCTGAAATGATTTGCTGTAAACTCATCTTCTAAAAATTAAGCTGCAAAGATAAGAGAAATTATAGATTGACACCATCTGCATTCGTTTCTTATCATGCAATAAAATAGAAATTTCACCTATTAATCATCTAAAATTAAATATACTTTGAAAAAATAATATCTCAAGTAACACATCCTAAATTTTCTTATTTGTAATAGAAGTGTTTAAACAAATAATTTTACACTAGCCAAATTATTTGTAACTTATAAAGAAAAATGCGAATTCTTCTTACTGGTACTAATGGTTATATTGGAATGCGAATTTTACCATTATTATTAGCTGCTGGTCACGATATTATTTGCTGTGTAAGAGATCAGAATAGACTTTCTATCGATGAAGAAACTAGAAATAAAGTTTCTATTTTAGAGATTGATTTTCTAAAAACGCCAGATCCTTCACAACTTCCCAAAAACATTGACGTTGCCTATTATCTTATTCACTCTATGAGTTCTTCGACAAGTGATTTTGATGTTAAAGAAGAAATATCTGCCAAAAACTTTAATACATACCTAGAAAATGCAGGTATCCAACAAGTCATTTATTTAAGTGGTATTGCCAACGAAAAAAACTTATCGAAGCACTTGTGGTCAAGAAAAAATGTTGAAGAAATATTATACCAAGGAAATTATAACCTTACTGTATTACGATCTGGTATTATAGTAGGATCAGGAAGTTCCTCTTTTGAAATTATCCGTGATCTTTGTGAAAAACTGCCTATAATGATTACTCCAAAATGGGTTAATACCAAAACACAACCCATTGCAATCAGAGACGTACTTAATTTCATGATTGGGGTATTAAAAAATAAACATTGCTATAATCAATCCTTTGATATAAGCGGGCCAAATGTTTTAACTTACAAAGAAATGCTATACCAATATGCGCGAATAAGAGGTATTAAATTATTCATATTTACACTTCCCGTTATGACTCCTCGCTTATCTTCATATTGGTTATATTTTGTTACATCAACATCATATAAATTAGCTCTCAATCTTGTGGATAGCATGAAAATACCTGTTATAGCCAATGATAAACGACTTCATGAAATATTACAACTACATCCGATGAGTTATAAAAAAGCGTTAGAATTAGCTTTTATAAAAATTGAACAAAATCAAGTAGTCTCTAGCTGGAAAGACTCTATGGTTAGTGGTCGTTTCAATCAAAATATTCAAAAATATATAACAATTCCTAAAAGAGGGTGTTTTAAAGATCGAAAAATGATTAAAGTAATTAACCCCGAAAAAACCTTAGATCTAATTTGGGGTATAGGAGGTGATGCTGGTTGGTATTATGGTAATTGGATGTGGAAAATACGAGGGTATATAGATAAATTTTTTGGTGGTGTGGGATTAAGAAGAGGAAGAACACATACTGATAAAATATTCTCTGGGGATGCCTTAGATTTCTGGCGAGTTCTTGTCGCCGATAAAGAAAATAAACGTTTGTTACTTTATGCCGAAATGCGAGTTCCTGGCGAAGCTTGGTTAGAGTTTGATATTGATGAAAATAACATTTTACATCAAACAGCTACATTTAGACCAAAAGGTATATGGGGTAGACTATATTGGTATACAATGATTCCTTTTCACTACTTTATTTTTGGTGGTATGATTCGCAAAATTGGACGCCCAAATTAAATTTACTAGGATAAAACGCTAACTTTTATCGATAAATAGCATTGTTTTCGGTTTTTTTCATATATTTAAAGAAAACTGCATGAAGCAAACTCTACTTTTTAGTTTTGCATTATTATTCTTTTTTGGTTGCAATTCAGAAACTATACAAGATGCCGAATTACATAATTTGGTAACGTTGCTTGTTGGAGAGTTTTCTAATATTGAGCAATCAGAAAAGGATTCCAGTTTTAATCACCTTAAAATGGTGAATACAAGAATATGGAAAGACAAACCCGGATATTGGGTGTATTCTGAATTATTTAATGCAAAAAACAATGATGCTATTTATGGGCAGCGAATTTTAAATTATGAAAGAGTAGATTCTTCAACTTTTACAAGTACGGCATATATAATTTCTAATGCCAAAGATTATCGAATGGGGTGGAAAAACAAGCGTATTTTTGACAAATTAACCATCGATAGTTTAACAGTACGTGATGGTTGTCAAGTATATTTTACAAAAAGCACATCAACTATATATTCTGGAAAAACTCGCAAAGGATCATGCTCAAGCAGTATTGATTATGTCGAATATATTATCTCAGATTTTGTAATTAGTAGAGATAAAATATCCCTTTGGAACAGAGGATATAGTGCAAAAGGGAAACAAGTATGGGGAAAAATCAAAGGTCCTCATAAATACAAAAGAACATCAAAAAAGTAATTATAATCTAGTTTGTATAATCAGCAAGAGTTTTATTCTCCAAAACTTTAAGTGTATTATCTCGAACCTCGATCATTAAACTATGTACTGCACAGGTATCTTCATGCGGGCAATCATCACATTTTTCGTAAAAATTAAGACTTACGCAGGGTAACATTGCAATGGGCCCCTCTAAAACTCTTATTATAGAAGCCATAATAATATCTTTAGGTTCTCTAATAAGATAATACCCTCCTCCTTTTCCTTTTTTAGATCCTAAGAAGCCATTTTTTCGCAAAGTCAACAATATACTTTCCAGGAATTTTTGAGAAATATTTTCATGGGTTGCAATCTCAGAGATTTGAACAGGATGATCACATTTCTTTCTAGCAATATAGGTAAGAGCCTTTAATCCATACTTGGTTTTCTTTGAAAGCATAATTAACTTATTTGGCAGGAAGAAAAACTTCGGCCATCATACATCTAGCACTTCCTCCTCCTAATGTTTCAATAGTATTGAGATCACTATGGAGAATTGCGCAATGATTTTCGATTTTCTGTATTTGGGCTTTAGTCAAACTTTTATAAGCTGCCGATGACATTACAAGATAACGCTTATCTCCCGAACCTGCAACTTGTAACATATTACCAGCAAAACTATTCACCTGATCTTCGGTTATGTATATAACTTCTTTACCGTCATTCCTTAAATGATTCACTAAACTTTTACGTTCTTTTTTATCATCAATACAATCTAAGCAAACTACAGCAAATGTTTCTCCTACACCCATCATTACGTTTGTATGATATATAGGAAGTCTTTTACCTTCTACTGTTTGATACGCGGTAAATACAACTGGCGAATATTCAAAATCTTCGCAAAACTCGATTAACAATGTTTCTTCGGCTCTAGGAGAAAGAGCACAATATGCCTTTCGGTTTATTCTATCGAGCACTAAGCTTCCTGTACCTTCAAGAAAAACCTCTTCATCTTCAGCTTCAGTATAATCTATGATGTTTTTTATTTCAAAACCAGATGCTTCTATTGTGTCCAACACTTCAGGTCTTCGTTCTCTTCTTCTATTAACTGCAAACATTGGGTATAATCCTACATCTCCATTTTCATGAAAAGAAACCCAATTGTTTGGAAAAATAGAATCCGGAGTATCATTATTGGGATCATCATTAATAACAATCACATGTACACCAACATCTTTTAAGGCTTGAACGAAGCCATCAAATTCTTGCTGTGCTTTTATATTTGCTTTCTGCGCATCTATTCCTGCATCATCCTGATAATAATTATTTACAGCGGTTTGTTCATTCATCCTAAACTGAACAGGACGAATCATTACAATAGTATTTGTTATTTGTTTCATGTGTTTTGCTGTCTTCTTTGTATACTTAACAATTAATCTCTTATTAATGGCATAGTAGAACACCTTAATAAACCTTCTTGCTTCGCAATTTCTGCATAAGGAACCTCTTCTACCGTTATATTACCTTTCTGAAGCCATGTATTTAATCTAGTAAAATTTCTTTCAGAAATAACAATATCCTCTGCTATCGAAAAGATATTAGAGTTCATATTATACATTTCATTTTTATCAATATGAAAAAGGTTATCATGACCAAAAAAATCAACTAGATACTCGTAATCCAAAGGGTCTCTAAACCCATCTTTATGAATAATAGCCTTATTTTTCCCTACTGGTTGGAAACAACAATCCAAATGCAAAGCATTATCTCTAGGATCCTTCATGGATTTATTTAAATCAAATTCCTTAACTTTTTTATTAGGAAAGAGGGATTTAATATAATTTACTCCTTTCATATTAGTTCGAGCCACTATACAATCTGAATAGTCATCCCCCTTATATGTACCAATAAAAATATGATCGTTATGTATCATGATATCTCCTCCTTCGAAATGAATATCTTCAGAAGGAGCTTTGTATACTTGTTTTGGATCTATCTCATCAATTACATATTGAATTGCCTTTATTTCTTTTTCTCGATCAGGAAGTATGTTCGATTTTATAAACTTATCTTCTATAACCAAAGCAATATCTCTAGCAAAAATTTGATTATAATTTTCAATAATTTGCGGTCTATATACTTTTACATCATATTTTTTAAAAACTTTCGCTACCATCTCCATTTCGGCAGTCATATCTTTTTCTTTGGGATAAGTACCCGCTTTGATATGTTCAATCGATTTAGGGTCATATGCATCTTCTATTTGCGGAACCGGGCCATTACTAACCGATGTTCCCAAAACCACAGCTCTAAGCCTTGATGTTTCGTTCTGTATGTTTAAATTCAAAAAAAAGAGTTTTTAAGTGTAATCTATATTGTTAGTTTGAGTAGTTACGCAAATATATGAAGAGACAATATATGATAACCATTTTATCGAAAAAAAAGATACTCAAATTGCAAAATTCATCAATAAATGGATTTTTAGGTCTTTTATTTTAAATCATTTATAAAAAAGGGCGAAGAATTAATTCTTCGCCCTTTTCATCTTTTATATTTTGAGTCCTATTATCTCTCGGAGATAGATTTAAAGGCTCTATAATTTTCACCAATATAAATTTGTCTTGGTCTACCGATAGGTTCTTTACGAAGACGCATTTCTCTCCATTGAGCAATCCATCCTGGTAATCTTCCTAAAGCAAACATAACTGTAAACATCTCGGTAGGTATCCCTAATGCTCTGTATATAATACCTGAGTAAAAGTCAACATTAGGATATAATTTTCTTTTTACAAAATATTCATCCTTAAGGGCCACCTCTGCCAATCCTTTTGCTATATCAAGAACAGGGTCTTCTATACCTAAACTTCCTAATACTTCTTCGGCAGATTTCTTTATAATCTTTGCTCTTGGGTCAAAATTCTTATATACTCTATGTCCAAATCCCATTAAACGGAAAGGGTCATTTTTATCTTTGGCTTTAGCAATATATTTTGCGGTATCTCCTCCATCGGCTTTAATTGCTTCAAGCATTTCTATAACTGCTTGATTTGCTCCACCATGAAGAGGACCCCATAACGCCGATATCCCAGCAGATAGAGAAGCAAATAATCCTGCATGAGAAGAACCAACGATTCTTACTGTTGAAGTAGAACAATTTTGCTCGTGATCTGCATGAAGTATTAATAATTTATCTAAAGCATCGTTCACTATTTTGTCTGCCACATATGATTGATTTGGTCTTGCAAACATCATTTTATGTAAATTCTCTACATAACCTAAAGAGTTATCTCCATAATCTAAAGGAAGACTTTTTCTTTTCCTCATGGTCCAAGCAGCAAGCACAGGAAACTTTGCTAATATTTTTACAATAGCACCGTACATTTCTTCTTCAGAATCTACATCAACAGATCCAGGGTTAAAAGCAATCAAGGCACTTGTTAAGGACGATAATACTCCCATTGGGTGCGCGCTTTTAGGAAAGCCATCAAGAATTTTCTTCATGTCCTCATCTACATGAGATTCTTCCTTAATATCTTTATCAAATTTTTCAAGCTGCTCAGCCGTTGGTAATTCTCCAAAAATCAACAAATAACAAACCTCTAAAAAGTCTGCCTTCTCAGCGAGTTCTTCGATTGAATATCCTCGGTATCTTAAAATTCCTTTCTCTCCATCTAAAAAAGTGATAGCACTCTCACAACTTCCGGTATTTTTATACCCCGGATCTATAGTGGTAACACCACCAGTACTTCCTCTAAGCGCTTTAATATCAATTCCAAATTCATTCTCTGTTCCTTCTATAATAGGAAACTCATATTTATTACCGTCGATTTCTAACGTAGCTATTTTTGACATATGATTATTTACAATTTTGCTGTTAATGTAAGGGACGCTAAATTACGAAATATAGCGTTAATATGTTATTAATCGTTGCATCATTTTTAGCCTTACAAAGCATTTTATAAATTATTCATAAAAAAAAGAGGCTATCTTTCCAAATAGCCTCTTTTAATGTAATTTATTTTGCTTTTATTTCACTTTAAAAGCTTTTTCTTTTGGATAATATGCTACGCTACCTAATTCTTCTTCAATACGTAACAATTGGTTATATTTTGCCATTCTATCACTACGCGAAGCAGAACCAGTTTTGATTTGTCCAGTATTTAAGGCAACTGCCAAATCTGCAATTGTATTATCTTCTGTTTCTCCCGAACGATGCGACATTACTGAAGTATACCCTGCATTATGAGCCATATTCACCGCTGCAATAGTTTCAGTAAGAGTACCTATTTGATTAACTTTAATAAGTATAGAATTTGCAGTGTCATTTTCAATTCCTCTAGAAAGTCTTTCTACATTAGTTACAAATAAATCATCACCAACTAACTGCACTTTATCTCCTATTTTATCAGTAAGATATTTCCACCCATCCCAGTCATTTTCATCCATACCATCTTCAATAGAAATAATTGGATATTTGGCAGCTAATTCGGCAAGATAATCAGCCTGTTCTTCACTTGTACGAACAACTCCTGTATCACCTTCAAATTTAGTGTAATCGTATTTTCCATCTACATAAAATTCTGCCGCAGCACAATCTAACGCTACCATTATTTCATCTCCTAATTTATATCCTGCTTTTTCTACAGCAATTGCAATAGAATCTAAAGCATCTTCTGTACCATCCAACGTAGGAGCAAAACCTCCTTCATCACCAACAGCTGTGCTCAACCCACGATCATGTAATACCTTTTTAAGGTTATGAAAAATTTCTGTTCCCATTTGCATGGCATGAGTAAAGTTTTTTGCTTTAACCGGCATTACCATAAATTCTTGAAACGCAATTGGCGCATCACTATGTGAACCTCCATTAATTATATTCATCATCGGAACTGGCAGTGTATTGGCACTTACTCCTCCAACATAACGATACAATGGCATATTTAATTCATTGGCAGCAGCCTTGGCAGCAGCCAAAGAAACACCTAGAATAGCATTAGCTCCTAATTTCGATTTATTTGGAGTACCATCGATTTCTATCATGGTTTGATCCAATAAATTCTGATCAAATACAGAATACCCTAACAATTCTTCAGCAATTATAGTATTTACATTTTCAACAGCTTTAAGCACCCCTTTTCCCATATAATCATTACCTCCATCTCTGAGCTCAACTGCCTCATGTTCTCCTGTTGATGCTCCCGAAGGAACAGCTGCTCTTCCTAAAACTCCATTTTCTGTAATGACATCTACTTCTACGGTTGGGTTACCTCGCGAATCTAAGATCTGTCTAGCGTGAATATTAATAATTACACTCATTTTTTTATTTATTTTGTTGGATAATTTTAATTTTTCGCAATATACAAAACCAGTAAACTTTAATACCTCTCAAAAAGTCCTAATTTATCGTGAAAACCGCAATATATCTACTAAGTTATCAACTATAACGTTATAGATTAATAGATTATAAAAATGTGATTTCTAACTCTACGTATTAAAAATTTTATGCCGGTTGTTTTGCATCCTTGATATTTGCAATAAACTGATCAAATAGATATGTAGAATCGTTTGGACCAGGACTCGCTTCGGGATGATATTGAACCGAAAAGCAATTTTTGTTTTTCAATTTTATTCCGGCTACCGTATCGTCATTTAAATGTAAATGAGTGATCTCAATATCCGGATGTTTTTCAGTCTCTTCTTTATGAATTGCAAAACCATGGTTTTGAGAAGTAATTTCACCACTACCAGTAATCATGTTCTTTACCGGATGGTTAATTCCTCTATGCCCATTATGCATTTTATATGTACTAATACCATTTGCCAAAGCTATAACCTGATGCCCCAAACAAATACCAAATAATGGTAAATCCTGAGCTATTATCTCCTTAGCTGTTGCAATAGCCTGCGTTAAAGGTTCTGGATCACCAGGTCCATTAGATAAGAAATACCCATCTGGTCCCCATTCACTCATTTCTGCAAATGTTGTATCATAAGGGAACACTTTAATATATGCATCTCTTTTAGCAAAGTTGCGAAGGATATTTTTCTTTATACCAATATCCAATGCAGATATCTTATACGTTGCATTAGGATCGCCAAAAAAGTAAGGTTCTTTAGTAGATACTTTTGACGCCAATTCTAAACCATTCATATCTGGCACATCAGATAACTGTTTTTTGAGCTTATCGATATCATCTATTTCTGTAGAGATTACAGCATTCATCGCTCCATTATCTCTAATATAACTCACCAAAGCTCTGGTATCTACATCAGAAATAGCTAAAAGATTATGCTTTTCTAAGAAGTCTTGTAGTGAACCATCGGCTTTAACCCTAGAGTATTCATAACTGAAATTTTTTACGATAAGACCAGAAATTTTAATAGAATCTGATTCTATTTCTTCATCATTGGTTCCATAATTACCGATGTGTGCATTAGTAGCAACCATCAATTGCCCATAATATGAAGGATCTGTAAAAATCTCTTGATACCCGGTCATACCCGTATTAAAACATACTTCACCAAATGCATTACCTTCTCTTCCTACAGCTTTACCGTGAAAGATTGTACCATCTGCCAACAAAAGAATTGCTTTTTTTCGCGCTTGATATTTCATTTATCTATAATATAATTTTCAGTTTTTTATAAAGTCCCATTGATAACACATTTAATCAATGCATAACATCATGATCTCTTTATTTTTATATTTTAAAATGACATTTAAACTTCTCTATAAAAGAAATAAATTTTGTCAAAATTATTCAAAAAAAAAGGATAAACGCCAAACGTTTATCCTTTTATTATTATGTGTTATTCACACTCTTCATTTATTCTTCTTCAGAATTAGTAGTTTCTGGTGCCGGTGCAACTGGTGCACTAGCTTTCTTTGTTCTACCTCTTCTAGTAGATTTCTTCTTAGCAGGTTTACCAGCATTATATAGCTCGTTATAATCTACCAATTCAATCATTGCCATATCAGCATTATCTCCTAGTCGATTACCAAGTTTAATAATTCTTGTATATCCACCTGGTCTATCTCCTATCTTAGGAGCCACATCTCTAAATAATTCAGTAACTGCATACTTATTACGTAGCTTACTAAATACAATACGACGATTGTGCGTGGTATCTTCTTTAGACTTAGTTACTAACGGCTCTACAAATTGCTTAAGAGCTTTCGCTTTTGCAACTGTAGTATTGATTCTTTTGTGTTCGATCAATGAACAAGCCATATTCGCAAGCATTGCTTTACGATGCGCTGTCTTTCTTCCTAAGTGATTTACTTTCTTTCCGTGTCTCATGACATTTAATTTTAATCATCATCTTGCTGCAACCCATTTTGAGGAGCAAAATATGATGGATTAGTCTTTATCTAATTTATATTTAGAAAGATCCATACCGAAGTTAAGTCCTTTAACATTTACCAATTCTTCAAGTTCTGTTAAAGATTTCTTACCGAAGTTACGGAACTTCATTAAATCATTTTTGTTATACGATACTAAGTCTCCTAAAGTATCAACTTCTGCTGCTTTCAAACAGTTTAATGCTCTAACAGAAAGATCCATATCGATCAATTTTGTTTTCAGCAACTGTCTCATGTGAAGAGATTCTTCATCATAAGTTTCTGTTTGTGCAATCTCATCAGCTTCTAATGTAATACGCTCATCAGAGAATAACATAAAGTGATGGATTAATATTTTTGCAGCTTCAGTTAATGCATCTTTTGGATGAATAGATCCATCAGTTACAATTTCGAATACTAGCTTTTCGTAATCAGTCTTTTGCTCTACACGATAGTTCTCGATACTATACTTTACATTTTTAATAGGTGTGTAGATAGAATCTGTAAATATAGTTCCAATAGGAGCGTTAGCTTTCTTATTTTCTTCAGCAGGAACATAACCTCTACCTTTTTCAATGGTAATTTCAAGATTAAGTGCTACTTTCTTATCCATATTACAGATCACTAAATCAGGGTTTAGCACTTGAAATCCAGAAATAAATTTCTGAAAATCACCTGCCGTTAATTGCTCCTGACCTGAAATAGAAATAGTAACAGATTCATTATCTATATCTTCAATCTGACGTTTAAAACGTACTTGCTTAAGATTTAGGATAATTTCTGTAACATCTTCTACTACTCCAGAAATAGTTGAGAATTCGTGATCTACACCTTCTATTCTAAGAGAAGTGATCGCGAATCCCTCTAAAGAAGACAGCAAAACTCTTCGTAAAGCGTTACCAACTGTTAACCCATACCCTGGCTCTAATGGTCTAAATTCAAATTTACCATCGAACTCAGTAGAGTCGATCATGATAACTTTATCGGGCTTCTGAAAATTTAATATTGCCATGTTATTGTTTCTTCTTTGAGTTATTACTTAGAATATAATTCGACAATGAATTGTTCGTTAATGTTTTCCGGAATTTGAATCCTAGCCGGAACAGACACAAAAGTACCTTCTTTAGTGTCGTTATTAAAAGTAATCCATTCGTAAACCTTACTATTGTTACTTAATGAATTTTGAACTACTTCTAAAGATTTTGATTTTTCTCTTACTCCCACAACATCTCCAGCTCTTAATTGGTAAGAAGGAATGTTTACTTGTTGACCATTTACAGTAATGTGTCTATGAGAAACTAATTGTCTAGCTCCTCTTCGAGAATTTGACAATCCCATTCTAAAAACAACATTATCTAAACGAGACTCACAAAGTTGAAGTAAAACCTCACCAGTAATACCTTGAGCACGCGTTGCTTTCTCAAACATATTACGAAACTGACGTTCTAATACTCCGTAAGTATATTTAGCTTTTTGCTTTTCCATTAATTGGATAGCATATTCACTTTTCTTACCTCTACGTCTGTTGTTTCCATGTTGCCCAGGAGGGTAATTTCTTCTTTCGAATGATTTATCATCTCCGAAGATCGCTTCACCAAATTTACGAGCGATTTTAGTTTTTGGACCAGTATATCTTGCCATTATTAATAATTTAGTTATTGAGGTGGTTATGAATTAAGGTCTCTTTCCTTCGACAACCAGTTTTCCTCATTTCGATTTACTTATTACAGTTATAATATAAAGAGATCCCGAACAATGTTCGGGATAAAAATTATACTCTACGTCTTTTTGGAGGACGACATCCATTATGCGGCATTGGTGTTACATCAATGATTTCTGACACCTCGATACCTGAATTATGGATAGAACGTATTGCAGATTCTCTACCATTACCTGGACCTTTTACGTAAACTTTTACTTTTTTAAGTCCAGCTTCGATAGCTACTTTTGCTGCATCCTCTGCTGCTAACTGAGCAGCGTAAGGAGTGTTCTTTTTGGATCCTCTAAATCCCATTTTACCAGCAGAAGACCAAGAAATTACGTCTCCTTTTTTATTGGTTAACGAAACAATAATATTGTTAAAAGAGGCAGTTACATGCGCTTCTCCAACTGATTCTACTATTACTTTACGTTTTTTTGAAGTTGACTTTGCCATACTACTTATTATTTAGTTGCTTTTTTCTTGTTTGCAACTGTTTTTCTTCTTCCTTTACGTGTTCTAGAATTATTCTTAGTACGTTGTCCTCTAAGTGGTAAACCAGCTCTGTGACGTATACCTCTATAACATCCTATATCCATAAGACGTTTAATATTCAACTGAACTTCAGAACGCAATTCTCCCTCAATGGTATAGGCTCCAACAGCTTCACGAATTCGACCAATTTGATCATCATCCCAGTCAGAAACTTTAATGCTCTCATCTACTTTGGCAGCGTCTAAAATTTCTTTAGCTCTACTTCTACCAATTCCGAAGATATAGGTTAATGCTATAACTCCTCGCTTTTGTTTAGGTATATCTACCCCTGCAATTCTTGCCATAATTACCCTTGTCTTTGTTTAAATCTAGGATTCTTTTTATTAATCACGTAAAGTCGGCCTTTTCTACGCACAATCTTGCACTCGGCACTTCTCTTTTTTATTGATGCTCTTACTTTCATCTCTTTTTATTTAATACCTAAAAACATTTCTTGTTTTCAGATGGTATCATTAACAAGATTTTTTCAGCCTGCAAAACTACAGAAAAAATCTTAAATAACAATATTATTAAATTATTTAGTATCTATATGTTATACGAGCCTTTGATAAATCATAAGGACTCATTTCTAACTTCACCTTATCACCTGGTAATAATTTTATGTAATGCATACGCATTTTACCAGAGATATGAGCTGTCACTACGTGACCATTTTCAAGCTCTACACGAAACATTGCATTAGACAATGCTTCAATGATACTCCCGTCTTGTTCTATTGCTGGTTGTTTTGCCATTATGCTACTGCTTTACGGTTTTTACCAGATTTCATTAATCCATCATAATGTCTGTTTAACAAATATGAATTAACCTGCTGCATTGTATCTATAGCAACACCTACCATAATAAGTAGAGATGTTCCTCCAAAAAACAATGCCCATCCTTGTTGCACATTTAACAATTTCACCGCTATAGCTGGAAAGATTGCTATTAATGCCAAGAATATTGAACCTGGTAAGGTTATTTGAGACATAATTTTATCCAAATACTCTGCTGTTTCGCTTCCTGGACGTATCCCCGGAATAAAACCACCGCTTCGTTTTAGATCATCTGCCATTTTATTTGTTGGAACTGTAATTGCCGTATAAAAATATGTGAATACAATAATTAATAATGCAAACACAATATTATACCACATCCCAAAAATATCACTAAATGCCGCTGTTATACCTTGAGCAGTTTCAGATTCTGAAATATTACCAGCGATTAAACCAGGAACAAACATAATTGCCTGAGCAAAGATAATTGGCATTACTCCTGAAGCATTTAACTTTAAAGGAATATACTGACGTGATCCAAAAACGTTCTTTTCATAGCCACCACTAGCTGTTCTTCTAGCATACTGCACTGGTATTTGACGCACGGCCATGACCAGTAATACCGAAGCTAGAATAATAACAAACCAGATTACTAATTCGATTAATACCATAATCATTCCTCCTCCATCACCAGAAACTCTCGACGAGAAATTCTGAACAAAAGACTGAGGTAAAGTAGCTATAATACCAACCATTATTAGTAAGGAAATACCATTACCAATACCTTTATCCGTAATTTTTTCACCTAACCACATTGCAAAAATACAACCTGTGGTAAGTATGATTACAGAAGATACAACAAAAACGGTCTGATTTTGAAGAACAAACGCCTCTGGAGGAAGTGTCGCAAACAGGTTATAAATATATCCTGGTCCTTGAACCAAAGTAATAGCAATTGTTAACCAACGCGTAATTTGGTTGATTTTTTTCCTACCACTTTCTCCTTCTTTTTGTAGTTTTTGAAGATAAGGTATTGCAATACCCATCAACTGCACAACAATCGAAGCCGATATATATGGCATAATACCAAGAGCAAATACTGAAGCATTTGCAAATGCCCCACCAGTAAATGCATTAAGCAATCCTAACAAACCATCCTGCGTCTGGGTTCCTAGATTTGCTAATTCTGATGCATCCACACCAGGGAGTACAACTTGCGCTCCAAAACGATAAACTAAAAGTAACCCTAGTGTAACTAAGATTCTATTCTTTAGTTCTTCAATTTTCCAAATGTTTTTTATTGTATCAATAAATTTCATGAATTGTTTATTATAAGGTTACTGCTTCACCACCCGCAGCTTCTATAGCTGCTTTTGCTGTGGCTGTAAATTTGTGAGCTGAGACTTTCAATTTCGCCTTCAATTCACCTCTTCCCAGTATCTTTACCAAATCATTTTTCCCAGCAAGACGAGTAGCTAAAATCACATCAATATCAACTGTATCCTTAATCTTACCTTCATCTACTAATTTTTGTAGCGTGTCAAGATTAATTCCTTGATATTCTTTTCTATTGATATTCTTAAAACCAAATTTTGGTACACGTCTCTGAAGTGGCATTTGACCTCCTTCAAAACCGATCTTTTTAGAATATCCAGAACGAGATTTTGCTCCTTTATGTCCACGAGCCGCAGTTCCTCCCTTTCCAGAACCTTGTCCACGACCCAATCGCTTATTGTTATTTTTTACCGAACCTGCAGCAGGTTTTAAGTTACTTAAATCCATGTGCTATAATTATTTTGTTTCAACAGAAACTAAATGTTTAACTTTATTTACCATCCCAAGGATATTAGGAGTATCATCATGCTCCACAACCTGGCCGATCTTTCTAAGACCTAAAGCCTCTAGAGTTCTCTTTTGTCTCTGAGTACGATTAATCGCGCTCTTTACTTTAGTAATTTTAATCTTTGCCATCGTTCTATTATTTATCCTTTAAACACTTTCTCAAGTGAAACACCACGCTGTTTTGCTACTTGCTGCGCACTACGCATTTGCAACAAAGCATCAAACGTTGCTTTCACCACATTGTGTGGGTTAGACGATCCTTGATTCTTAGAAAGTACATCATGTACTCCAACAGCTTCTAATACTGCACGAATTGCACCACCGGCAATTACTCCTGTACCGGTTGCTGCAGGCAATAATAATACTCTTGCTCCACCATACTTACCTTTTTGTTCATGAGGTAATGTACCTTTATGTAGTGGTATACGAACCAAATTCTTTTTTGCATCTTCTACTGCCTTAGCGATAGCTTCAGCTACCTCTTTGGACTTACCAAGGCCATGACCTACAACACCATTTTCATCACCAACAACAACGATTGCAGAGAATCCAAATGCTCTACCACCTTTTGTTACTTTGGTTACACGTTGTACACCAACTAAACGATCTTTAAGTTCAAGTCCACTTGGTTTTACTAATTCTGCGTTTTTATATTTCTGATACATAATTTCTTAGAATTTAAGTCCTGCTTCTCTAGCACCATCTGCTAATGATTTTACTCTACCGTGGTACAAATACCCACCTCTATCAAAGGATACAGTTTCTATACCAGCTTTCTTAGCTTTTTCAGCAAGAGTCTTACCAACCAAGTTTGCTTTTTCTATTTTGTTTCCTGATGCTTTAACAATATCTTTATCTCTAGAAGAAGCTGCACTGATAGTTTTACCAGTAACATCATCTATGATTTGAGCATAGATTTCTTTATTACTTCTATAAACAGATAATCTAGGACGTTGCTCTGTTCCGCTTACATTTCCACGGATTCGCTTTCTTATCTTTAATCTTCTTAAGTCTTTTGAGAATGCCATAACGTTAGTTATTATGCAGATTTACCTGCTTTTCTTCTTAATTGTTCTCCTACGAATTTAATTCCTTTCCCTTTGTAAGGTTCTGGTTTACGGAAGCCTCTAATTTTAGCTGCTACCTGTCCAACCAACTGCTTATCATGAGAAGTTAATTTTACGATAGGGTTTTTACCTTTTTCAGAAATAGTTTCTACTTTAATTTCTGGCGCAACATCCAAAACAATGTTGTGAGAAAATCCAAGTGCTAAATCTAATTTCTGACCTTGATTAGAGGCTCTATAACCAACCCCTACTAATTCTAACTCTTTAGTAAATCCTTCTGACACACCTTGAACCATATTATTAATCAAAGCTCTATATAATCCGTGCTTTGCTTTATGATCCTTTGCATCACTAGGTCTTTCTAAAGTTACCTGGCCTTCCTCAACCTTAACATCAATACTATCAATTTCTTGAGAAAGCTCTCCTAATTTTCCTTTAACAGTAACAACATTACCTGTCACTTCAATAGTGACACCAGACGGGATAGTTACTGGATTTTTTCCTATTCTTGACATTTCTTTTGTCTTTTATACTGTTAATATACGTAACAAAGTACTTCACCACCCACATTCTCATGTCTTGCCTGTTTACCAGTCATTACACCATGAGATGTTGATATTATCGCAATTCCTAATCCATTAAGAATTCTAGGAATATCACTAGATCCTGCATATTTACGCAAACCAGGTTTACTGATTCTTTGTAATTCTTTAATTACAGGTTCTTTTGTGAGTTTATCGTACTTAAGCGCTATTTTGATCGCACCTTGCGTGGTACTATCATCAAACTTATAACTTAAAATATATCCTTGATCGAATAATATTTTTGTGATCTCTTTTTTAACCTTCGATGCAGGAATCTCAACTACTCTATGTTGAGCACTATTTGCATTACGAATTCTGGTTAAATAATCTGCTATAGGATCTGTATTCATTATATATAATTTATGGTCTTGGTTTTCAACTTCTTTAGCCGAACCTTAAACCAATTAATTTTTTATTATTACCAACTAGCTTTTGTTACTCCAGGAATTAATCCTTTGTTAGCCATTTCTCTAAACGTTACACGAGAAATTCCGAACTGACGCATATATCCTTTTGGTCTTCCTGTTAGTTTACAACGATTATGCTTACGGATTGGAGAAGCATTTTTTGGTAACTTCTGTAACGCTTCGTAATCTCCAGCTTCTTTTAAAGCCTTACGCTTTTCAGCATACTTAGCAACAGTTTTAGCTCTCTTCACCTCGCGGGCTTTCATTGATTCTTTAGCCATAATTAATTCTTTTTAAAAGGTAATCCTAGTTCTGTTAACAATGATTTTGCTTCTTTATCAGTCTTAGCTGAAGTTTCGAATGTGATATTCATTCCTGAAATCTTATTTACCTTATCGATATCAATTTCTGGAAAGATAATCTGTTCTAAAATTCCTAAAGAATAATTACCTCTACCATCAAAACCAGTCGCTTTGATTCCACCAAAATCTCTAACACGTGGTAACGCTGAAGTAATCAAACGATCTAAAAATTCATACATTCTTTCTCCTCTTAACGTAACCTTTGCTCCAATTGGCATTCCTTTACGTAATTTGAAAGAAGCAACATCTTTTTTAGATATTGTCGCTACTGCTTTTTGACCAGTGATTGTAGTTAATTCGTCTACTGCGTAGTCTATTAACTTTTTATCTGCTACTGCCGCACCAACACCTCTACTTAAAACTATTTTTTTAAGTTTAGGCACCTGCATTACATTATCATAGCTAAATTCTTCTGTAAGAGTTGACACTACTCTGTCTTTATACTCTTGTTTTAATCTCGGGATATAAGCCATAACTATATTACTTCATTAGATTTTTTAGAAAATCTCACTTTCTTATCTCCTTCTACTCTATACCCAACTCTTGTAGCTTCCCCTTTAGAGGTCATTAGAGCAAGGTTTGAAATATGAATAGGAGCTTCTTTTTCAACAATACCTCCTTGAGGGTTTTGTGCACTTGGCTTAGCATGTTTCTTAACCACATTTACACCCTCAACGATTGCTTTATTTTCTTCACGTAGCACTTTAATTACTTTACCAGTAACATCATTATTTGGAGTACTCTTGTGAGCACCAGCAATAACTTTAACTACGTCTCCTGTTTTAATCTTTAACTTTGTCATTTTCATTAAATATTAAAGCACTTCTGGCGCTAGTGAAACAATCTTCATGAATTGCTTATCACGAAGTTCTCTTGCCACAGGGCCAAATACACGTGTTCCTCTCATTTCGCCAGCAGGGTTCAAAAGAACACATGCATTATCATCGAAACGAATATAAGAACCATCTGGTCTGCGCACTTCTTTCTTAGTACGAACTACAACTGCAGTAGAAACGGCTCCTTTTTTAATGTTTCCATTAGGAGTTGCTTCTTTTACACTGACAACTATCTTGTCTCCTACAGAGGCGTATCTTCTTCCTGTACCACCTAAAACACGAATAACTAAAACTTCTTTACCACCTGTGTTATCGGCTACTTTTAATCTAGACTCTTGTTGTACCATAATTACTTCGCTCTTTCAATTACTTCTACTAATCTCCAGCACTTGGTTTTACTTAAAGGTCTTGTTTCCATGATCTTTACTGTATCACCAATATTGCAGTCATTTTTTTCGTCGTGTGCAACGTATTTTTTCGTTTTCAACACGAACTTTCCGTACATAGGGTGTTTTACTTTTTTCACTTCAGAAACCACAATTGATTTCTGCATTTTGTTACTTGTAACAACTCCTATACGCTCTTTTCTTAAGTTTCTTTTTTCCATCTTTCAGCAGAATTAACCGTTTAATTCTCTTTTTGTTAGCTCTGTAGCCATTCTTGCAATAGATCTTCTCACTTTACGTAATTGTAAAGGGTTTTCTAAAGGAGACATAGCGTGAGCCATTCTTAAATCTGAATACGCTTTTTGCGTTTTACCAAGTTCCTCTTGTAATTCAGCTGTAGACAATTCTTTAACTTCTGATTGCTTCATAATTCTCAATTTTAAGCTTGATAATCTCTAGCTACGATAAACTTAGTTTTAACAGGAAGCTTTTGAGCTGCCAGACGTAAAGCTTCTTTAGCCACATCATAAGGCACACCACTTATTTCGAATAATATTCTTCCTGGTTTCACTACTGCTGCCCAATACTCAACAGCACCTTTTCCTTTACCCATACGTACTTCAAGAGGTTTCTTTGTAATAGGCTTGTCTGGGAAAATTTTAATCCACAGAGAACCTTCTCTTTTCATATAACGAGTAGCAGAAATACGAGCTGCTTCTATTTGTCTAGCAGTAACAAAACTTGAATCTAATGATTTGATTCCGAAAGTCCCGTTAGAAAGTGTATGTCCTCTTTGAGACAAACCTTTCATACGTCCTTTTTGTTGCTTACGGAATTTTGTTCTTTTAGGCTGTAACATTGTTAATTTACTTTAAAAAATTACTTTCTACGACGTGATTTATTATTTCCACCACTTCGTCCACCCCTGTCACCTTTTCCTTGTTTTTTGGATAAACCAACCAAAGGAGAAAGTTCTCTCTTACCATATACTTCGCCTTTCATGATCCATACTTTCACACCCAATCTACCATAAGTAGTGTGAGCTTCTACCAAAGCATAATCTATGTCAGCTCTAAATGTTGATAAAGGAATACGACCTTCTTTATAAGACTCTGAACGTGCCATCTCTGCACCATTCAAACGTCCTGAAATCTGAATCTTAATACCTTCTGCATTCATTCTAATTGCAGCTGCAATAGCCATCTTGATAGCACGACGATATGAAATACGACTTTCAATCTGTCTTGCTACACTAGATCCAACTAAAAATGCATCAAGTTCTGGTCTTTTGATTTCAAAGATATTGATCTGAACTTCTTTATCAGTAATCTTCTTAAGCTCTTCTTTTAACTTGTCTACCTCTTGACCACCTTTTCCGATAATAATACCAGGTCTAGCAGTAGTGATAGTAACGGTTACAAGTTTAAGCGTACGCTCAATAATCACTCTAGATACACTAGCTTTAGATAAACGTGCGTGTACATACTTTCTAATCTTATCGTCTTCGGCAAGTTTATCACCGTAGTCATTACCTCCATACCAGTTGGACTCCCATCCTCTGATGATACCAAGGCGATTTCCGATTGGATTTGTCTTCTGTCCCATAGTTTATATTAGCTTTGTGTATTATTTTTTGCTGCAACCACGATAGTAACATGATTAGAGCGTTTTCTTATTCTGTGTGCACGACCTTGTGGAGCTGGACGAAGTCTTTTCAACATACTTCCTCCATCTACACGGATCTCTTTTACAAAAAGATCAGCATCTTCGATGCTAGCGTCTTCATTTTTCGCCTGCCAGTTAGCAATTGCAGAAAGCAATAACTTTTCTAAACGACGTGATGCTTCTTTAGGACTAAATCTAAGAATCTGAAGCGCCTTTTCAACTTTCTCACCACGAACTAAATCAGCGACTAAACGCATTTTACGTGGTGACGTAGGACAGTTATTAAGCTTAGCAAAAGCAATTTGCTTTTTCTCTTCCTTAATTCTATCTGCCATTTCTCTTTTACGAACTCCCATGACTTAAATTATTTTTTACCTTTATTTTTAGCACCAGCGTGCCCTCTAAAGGAACGTGTTGGCGAAAATTCTCCTAATTTATGACCTACCATATTTTCTGTAACATATACTGGTACAAATTGGCGACCATTGTGAACTGCAATTGTTTGCCCTACAAAGTCAGGAGTAATCATAGATGCTCTTGACCAAGTCTTTATAACCGACTTTTTATTAGCTTCTACATTCGCAGCTACTTTTTTCTCTAACTTATAGTGAACGTAAGGTCCTTTTTTTAATGAACGTGCCATATCTTATTATTTCTTTCTACGTTCTACAATATATTTATTACTCGCTTTCGTCTTAGAACGGGTTCTAAATCCTTTAGCAGGAAGACCTTTTCTAGAACGTGGGTGACCTCCAGAAGAACGTCCTTCACCACCACCCATTGGGTGATCGACAGGGTTCATTGCAACTGGTCTCGTACGTGGACGACGGCCTAACCATCTTGTTCTACCAGCTTTACCGCCAACAACCAATTGATGATCACTGTTCGATATTGCACCTATAGTAGCCATACAATTAACTAGTACCATTCTAACCTCACCAGAAGGCAACTTTACCGTAGCAAACTTACCATCTCTAGCCATAAGCTGAGCAAAAGAACCAGCACTACGTGCCATAACAGCACCTTGACCCGGTCTTAACTCTATACAAGAAATAATTGTACCTAATGGAATATCACTCAACGGCATTGCATTACCAATTTCAGGAGCTACATCGTTTCCAGAAACAATATTTTGACCTACCTGAAGACCATTTTGAGCAATTACATAACGCTTCTCACCATCTTGATAGTTTACAAGCGCTATAAATGCAGTTCTGTTTGGATCGTATTCTATTGTTGCAACTGTAGCAGGAACTCCTTGCTTGTCACGCTTAAAATCTATAATACGATACCTTCTTTTATGACCACCACCCTTGTAGCGCATAGTCATTTTTCCTTGACTGTTTCTACCTCCAGATCTTTTTTTCGGAGCCAATAGGCTTTTTTCCGGCTTATCAGTAGTAATGGCGTCATACCCATTAACTACTCTAAAACGCTGACCTGGGGTAATTGGTTTTAATTTTCTTACTGACATTTTTTAGTCTTAAAGATTACTATATAAATCAATTACTTCACCTTCCGCCACCTGTACAATTGCTTTTTTAATCGCACTTGTTTTACCAGTGACCATCCCCGTTTTTGTATAACGAGTTTTACGGTCTGGACGGACGTTTAATGTACGAACTTTAGTTACAGATACTCCATAAGCAGCTTCAACTGCTTTTTTGATCTCTACCTTATTCGCTTTTTTATCTACTACAAAACCATAGCGGTTATTCACCTCGCTATCTGCAGTAGCCTTTTCCGTAATAATAGGTTTTATTAAGATACTCATGGCTTCTATTTACTTAAATTCGTTTCAATTCCTTTCAAAGAACCTTCCAAAAGTACTACTTTATTAGCATTAAGTATTTTGTAAGTACTTAATTCTGAGGTAGTTATAACTTCTGAACCTTTCAAATTGCGTGACGACAAATATACATTATTATTTGACTCAGCCAACACAAACAAAGATTTTTTGCTCTCGAGCCCTAAAGACTTCAAAATAGCAGTAAAATTCTTCGTTTTTGGCGCATCAAAATTAAAGTCTTCAATAACAGTTATTGCCTTATCATTTGCTTTGATACTTAGCGCAGATTTACGCGCTAATTTCTTTAAATTTTTATTCAATTTAAAAGAGTAGCTACGTGGTCTAGGACCAAAAATTCTACCTCCTCCTTTAAAAATAGGAGACTTGATACTACCTGCTCTAGCTGTACCAGTTCCTTTTTGCTTCTTGATCTTTCTGGTACTACCAGTTATCTCTGCACGCTCCTTAGCCTTGTGTGTACCTTGACGTTGATTTGCCAAATACTGTTTCACATCTAAGTACACAGCATGATCGTTTGGCTCAATACCAAAAACAGCATCAGAAAGGTCTGCCTTTCTTCCTGTTTCTTTTCCGTTTATATCAATTACCGCTACTTTCATTACTTCTGAATAGTTACATAAGCGTTTTTATGTCCAGGAACACATCCTTTAACAACAAGTAAGTTCTTTTCAGCAACTACCTTTAACACTTTTAAGTTTTGAACTTTTACTCTATCTCCACCCATTCTTCCTGCCATTTTCATTCCTTTGAAAACTCTTGCAGGATAGGATGCAGCACCAATCGAACCTGGAGCTCTTAATCTGTTATGCTGACCGTGAGTTGCTTGTCCAACACCAGCAAAGCCGTGTCTTTTTACAACACCCTGAAAACCTTTTCCTTTGGAAGTTCCAGAAATATCAACAAATTCTCCTTCGACAAAATGCTCTACTGTTATCGTTTCACCTAATTTGTACTCCTCATCAAAACCTTGAAATTCGACAACTTTACGTTTAGCAACAGTTCCTGCTTTTTTAAAGTGACCTAAAGCCGCTTTAGTAGCATTTTTGTCTGCTTTGTCATCGAAACCTAGCTGAATAGCTTCATAACCATCAACCTCTTCAGTTCTGACTTGGGTAACCACGCATGGTCCAGCCTCAATAACGGTACATGGAATATTTTTTCCATTCTCGTCGAAGATGCTGGTCATACCGATCTTTTTTCCTATTAACCCAGACATATTTAATTTATTTATTAATTAATTTTATTTACGTATTGAAATTACTTTCAATATATCATTATAACCTTTTGCAAAAAAACAGGGTCAAAATACTTCAACCCTGAATGTATTTTTTTGCCGTCTTTCCCTTGCACGCAGCTTGGGACATTTATCTCTTGTAAAGCTTTAACTAAAGCGTATTATTATCACACTTTAATTTCAACTTCTACTCCGCTAGGTAATTCCAACTTCATCAACGCGTCAATCGTTTTTGAAGAAGAGCTGTATATATCCAAAAGTCTTTTATAAGAACTTAATTGAAACTGCTCTCTGGATTTCTTATTTACGTGCGGAGAACGAAGCACTGTAAAAATCTTTTTATGTGTTGGTAATGGAATTGGCCCAGTTACTACAGCACCAGTACTCTTTACCGTCTTTACGATTTTCTCAGCAGACTTATCTACCAAATTGTGATCGTAAGATTTTAGTTTTATTCTAATTTTTTGACTCATTTCTGTAATAATTAAGCGTTAACTCCTTTTGCTTCTGCAATTACTGCTTCTGAAATATTAGAAGGAGTTTCTGCATAGTGAGAAAATTCCATTGTAGATGTTGCTCTACCAGATGACAATGTTCTTAATGTTGTTACATATCCAAACATTTCAGAAAGTGGAACAGTAGCTTTTACTGTTTTTGCACCAGCTCTATCACCCATGTCACTCACTTGTCCTCTACGACGGTTAAGATCACCTACGATATCACCCATATTTTCTTCTGGAGTAATAACTTCTAGCTTCATAATTGGCTCCATAATTACCGCTTTTGCAGCTTTAGCAGAATTTTTAAATCCTAACTTAGCAGCTAACTCAAACGATAACTGATCAGAATCCACATCGTGATAAGAACCATCTTTTAAAGTCACCTTCATAGAATCTACTTCATACCCAGCCAATGGACCATTTACCATAGCTGTTTTGAAACCTTTTTCTATCGAAGGAATAAATTCTTTAGGTACATTACCTCCTTTTATCGTAGATTCAAACTGTAAACCAACAACACCTTCGTCAGCTGGTTCAATTGTAAATACAATATCCGCGAATTTACCACGACCACCAGATTGCTTCTTATAAACCTCTCTATGATCAGCAGCAGCTGTAATAGCTTCTTTGTACTCAACCTGAGGTTGACCTTGATTCACTTCAACTTTAAATTCACGTCTTAGACGATCTACAATAATATCTAAGTGAAGCTCACCCATACCAGAAATAATAGTCTGTCCTGAAGCCTCATCTGTTCTTACAGTAAATGTTGGATCTTCTTCAGCCAATTTAGCCAAAGACATTCCTAACTTATCAACATCTGCCTTAGTCTTAGGCTCTACCGCGATACCAATTACCGGATCAGGGAAGTCCATAGATTCTAAAACAATAGGATTTTTCTCATTAGACATAGTATCACCAGTCTTTATATCCTTAAATCCTACTGCAGCTCCGATATCACCTGCTTCGATATAATCGATAGCGTTTTGTTTATTAGAGTGCATTTGATATATACGCGAAATACGTTCTTTTTTACCTGAACGATTATTTAATATATAAGAACCTGCATCTAAACGACCAGAATATGCTCTAAAGAATGCTAAACGACCTACGAATGGATCTGTAGCAATTTTAAATGCTAAAGCAGCAAATGGCTCCTTTACATCTGGCTTACGTAATTCTTCTTGATCTGTATCAGGATTAATTCCAACAATACCTTCTTTATCTGTTGGAGAAGGTAAGTAACGACAAACTGCATCTAAAAGGAATTGAACTCCTTTGTTTTTGAATGCAGATCCACAAATCATAGGAATAATAGACATATCCATTACTGCAGCACGAAGAGCAGCATGCACTTCTTCTTCAGTAATAGAATCCTCATCTTCCATGAATTTCTCCAAAAGATTTTCGTCATAAGCAGCAACCTCTTCAATTAGCTTACCTCTCAACTCAGCTGCTTCTGCTTTTAATTCTTCAGGAATATCTATAACATCAAAGGTAGAACCCTGAGTTTCATCATGCCATACAATAGCACGGTTCTTCACCAAATCAACTATACCTTTAAAATCTGCCTCATCACCAATATTCATAACAATTGGTACAGCATTAGACCCTAGCATATCCTTAACCTGTTGGCAAACTGCCATAAAGTTAGATCCTTGACGGTCCATTTTATTCACAAAACCAATACGTGGTACTTTATAATTATCAGCAAGCCTCCAGTTAGTTTCAGATTGTGGTTCAACACCATCAACTGCACTAAATAAGAAAACTAACCCATCAAGAACACGAAGTGAACGATTTACTTCAACCGTAAAATCTACGTGACCTGGTGTATCAATAATATTAAAGTGATATCCTTTGGTATCATCTACTGGCTGGCCATTTTCAGTTGGAAACTTCCATTCACAAGTAGTTGCAGCAGAAGTAATTGTAATACCTCGCTCTTGCTCTTGTTCCATCCAGTCCATAGTAGCTGCACCATCGTGCACCTCACCTATTTTATGACTTACTCCCGTATAATAAAGTATACGCTCAGTAGTTGTAGTTTTTCCTGCGTCAATATGCGCAGCAATTCCTATATTTCTAGTATATTTTAAATCTCTAGCCATTTCTTAATGATTAAAATCTAAAGTGTGAGAATGCTTTATTTGCTTCAGCCATCTTATGAGTATCTACTCTTTTCTTAACAGCAGCTCCTTCTTCCTTTTCTGCAGCTATAACTTCTGCAGCAAGTTTCTGAGCCATAGATTTCTCATTTCTTTTACGCGAAAATTGAATCAACCACTTCATAGCAGTCGATATCTTACGGTCTGGCCTGATTGGATTAGGAATCTGAAAAGTAGCTCCACCAACTCTACGGCTTCGTACTTCTACGTGAGGCATCACATTAGATAATGCGTCTTTCCACATTTCTAATGCAGTTTTTTCTTCATTTTGTTTCTTCTCTTCAACGATATCCATCGCGTCGTAGAAAATTTTAAAAGCAGTTGACTTTTTACCATCCCACATCATCATATTTACAAAACGAGTCACTAATTGATCGTTAAAACGAGGATCTGGTAAAATAGGTCTTTTTTTAGCCTTTCTTTTTCTCATGTCTTCTTCTTAAAGTTTTTAATTACTTCTTAGGGCGTTTAGCACCATACTTAGATCTACGTTGCGTTCTTCCTTCAACACCAGCGGTGTCTAAGGCTCCACGAACAATGTGATACCTAACTCCTGGTAAATCTTTTACCCTTCCACCTCTAACTAATACTATCGAGTGCTCTTGGAGATTGTGACCTTCACCGCCGATGTACGCATTTACTTCCTTACCATTTGTCAACCTAACACGTGCTACTTTTCTCATAGCCGAGTTTGGTTTTTTTGGCGTAGTCGTATATACACGCGTACAAACACCGCGACGTTGCGGGCACGAATCCAAAGCAGCCGATTTACTCTTCTTAGTTATTTTGGCTCTACCTTTTCTTACTAATTGTGAAATTGTTGGCATAATTTGCTTTACACTATATATTAAATAATTTTAAATATCCCTTTTTAAAGGGCTGCAAAGGTAGAATTTTTTTTGAGCAAATCAAATCCTACTACATTAATTTTTAAATATTTAAAATTCTCATGGATACCGATAGAAATTCTCCACCTAAAAGAAAAGGTGTAACCGTAGTGAAATTATTATTACACTCATCACCAAGAAAACTAATTTGTACATTAAAAAACACTCCTGAAGAAAAACAAAACACTTAAATCAGATTATTCGCACTACACTAAACAAGGTAAACAACGAAATACACATATTACATAAAGGTTAACATCTTTAATTTACCTATTACTATCCAACAAATCTTTTCTTTTTGAAAGAAAAAAACTAAACAAGAAATAAAGATATCCCGTAATAAAAGAATGGTATAACCTTAAATTAACAATGAATAAAAATTAATAAATTATTATAATTTAACAGATTTACCGTAATAGAAAATGTTAAAAAAATGCAAAAATGCATTTTTAATGATAATTTATTATCAATTTTGAATTAGGCTAATTCTAATAATTAAAATAAATGAAATCACCAAGAAATCTACTGGTGCTATTCCTAGCACTAGTTGTGCATTTTTCGTATGCACAAGAAAAAACCGTTACAGGTACTGTAACAGACAACAGCGGATCTCCGCTCCCGGGAGTAAACATTATTGTAAAAGGAACAAACAATGGAGCTCAAACTGATTTTGATGGGAAATATTCTATCACTGCTAATACCGGAGACACTTTAACTTATAGCTACCTTGGTTTTACCACTAAAGAAGTAGTTGTTGGAGACAGCAATACAATAACTATTCAATTAGGGGCTTCGGCTTCAGAATTGGAAGAAGTAATTGTAACTGCTCAAGGTATCAAACGAGAGAAGAAATCTCTGGGGTACGCTGTAAGTGAAATTAAAAGTGAAGAAATTGCACAACGTTCCGAAGGAGATATTGCCAGGGTATTACTTGGAAAATCTGCCGGTGTACAGATCACACAACAAAGTGGTCTTACTGGATCTGGTACCAATATCGTTATTAGAGGACAAAACTCATTCAGTTCAAGTAACCAAGCTTTATTTATAGTAGATGGAGTACCATTTAGTACAGATACAAATGCTTCAGGTCGACAAGGAAGTCGAAATGACTTTGTAAATGGTAACAATGGATCTAGTAGGTTTTTGGATTTGGATCCTAACAGTATTGAAAGCGTAAGTGTATTAAAAGGTCTAGCTGCTTCTACTTTATACGGAAGTGATGGACGTAATGGTGTTGTATTGATTACTACCAAAGCAGGAGCTTCTGGGAAAGCCCAAAAGAAAATGGAAGTAACAGTTTCTTCTTCTTATTTTTTCACTGAAATAGCATCACTACCAGATTATCAAGATGAATATGGTAATGGTTTTGATCAATCTTTTGGATGGTTCTTTAGTAACTGGGGACCTAGTTTTAGAGAAGGTGGAGTTTCTGGTTACGGAAACAGTTCTGCTATTGACGCAAATGCTACACTGCCACATCCATATTCTACTTCGACTCCAGCAATTCAAGCGGCTTTTCCTGAATTTCAAGGAGCACGTTATGATTGGAGACCATATGATAGTGTAAAAGATTTTTTCAGAATAGGAGGAGCTGCTTCGGCATCTGTTAACCTAAGAGGAGTTTCGGATAATGGAAACATTTCATACAATGTGAATTATGGACATCTGGATGATGAAGGTTTTACTCCAGGAAATAAATTAGGCCGTAATACATTAGGTATTGGAGGTAGCGCAAAACTAAGTAATAAGTTTACAATAAGTGGAACTTTAAATTTTGCCAGAACGAATTTTGTTTCCCCTCCAGTTGCCTTAAGCCAGGGTAATGGAGCAACAGGTACAGGCTCCTCTATTTTTGGAGATTTATGGTTTACACCTAGAAGTATCGACATACAAGGACTACCTTTTCAGGATCCTGTAACAGGTGGTAGTGTATATTACAGACAAAACAATAGTATACAACATCCATTATGGACATTAAACAATGCTCAGACTACACAATTAACAAATCGTGTTTTCGGTAATGCTACTATACAATATAACTTTAATGATAATTTAAGTATTTTTTATCGTGCAGGTATTGATGTTTATAATGAGAGTAATGTAAACTATCAAAATAAAGGTGGAGTAAATAGTAATAGTGGTGATGTACGACTAGCTAGTGGTTTTTATGAAACATGGAACAACTTAAACTCTATTTATGACCATAATATAGCTTTAACCGGAAATTCTCAAATTAATGATAGGATTGGTGTTAGTTTTAGTGCAGGTGCCACTTCTAGAAATGTAATTTTTGACCAAAATGGTACTGCCAGTGATGGCCAACAATCATTTGGAGTTTTGAGGCACTTTAACTTTTTAAGACAAAATGAAATACAATCATTTTTTGAAAGAAATATTGTTGGTTTATACGGACAAGCTCAATTTGATTACGAGAATTTTTTATTCTTAACATTAGCAGGAAGAAATGATTGGGTATCCAATTTTGAAAGTGACAACAGATCTATTTTTTATCCTAGTGCAAGTGTTTCCTTTTTACCAACATCTGCTTTCGCTGGTCTAAAATCAGACATGGTTAGTTACCTAAAACTAAGAGCAGGATATGGAACTTCTGCAAGTTTTGGAGATCCTGGATTCCCTGTTGCTAACACATTATCTCTAGATACTCAAGATTTTCAAGATGGAGGTTCTAATGTCGTATCTAACACTACAAGTAATGTGTTAGGAAACCCGGATTTAAAACCAGAATTACTAACTGAGTATGAGGTTGGTGTTGAAGCTAGACTATGGAAAAGCCGAGTTTCAGTTGACTTATCTTTTTATTACAGAATTACCGAGGATCTAATTATCAATAGACCATTAGGGCCTACAACAGGTAACACCACAACAAGAACAAATATTGGTGAGATTGAAAACAAAGGACTTGAATTAGATTTAGGAGTTACTTTGATAGAAAGTAGTACAGATGATGGATTTAATTGGGATGCTAATTTGAATTTCACAACGTATAAGTCTGAAGTTACAGATTTAGGACTAGATACTGACTTAGTGGTATACTCAGGTTTTTCAAATCTTGGTAACGCAGCCATAAAAGGAGAGCCGCTCGGTGTTCTTTTTGGCTCAAGAATACTAAGAGATGATAATGGTAATTTAGTAGTAGGTACAGATGGGTTTTATGTTCAAGATCCAGAAGATGGTATTATAGGGGACCCTAACCCAGATTATACAATGAATATTAAGAATACTTTTTCTTACAAAAACTTCTCTTTAGGAGTACAAGTTAACTACACTAAAGGTGGTGATATATACTCGAGTACCATTTCTACTTTATTAGGTAGAGGCTTAATTGTAGAAACACTAGATAGAGAAAATACTTTTATTTTACCAGGAGTTGACGCTAGTGGAAATCCAAATTCTGTACAAATAAATAATTCTGATTTTTATTTTAGTAATGTATTATTTGGACCTAACGAAAATCAAGTATACGACGCAACATTAATAAGATTGCAAGAAGTTTCACTTGCCTATAACTTTCCGAAAAAATACTTGGAAAAAACGCCTTTTGGCTCTGTAACACTAACAGCATCTGGTAACAACCTTTGGTATGATGCCGTAAATACTCCAGATGGCGCTAATTTTGACCCGAACACTTCTGGAACAGGAGTAGGAAATGGATTTGGTTTTGATTTCATTAATGGTCCTAGTGCTAGAAGATATGGATTTAGTGTAAAGGCAACTTTTTAATTTTATAATTTAAAAAAATGAAAAATATAAATAAATATATATTAATAGTAACAAGCCTCTTTCTTGTTTTTTCATGTGAAACAACAGAGCTAGATCTTACTGAGGATCCAAATTTTTTGACCCCGGATCAAGCAGGTGTAGATTTATTTTTAACTTCTATACAAGAAGATTTTGTTAGACAAATAGAAGGTGATGCAGATTTTGATGCCAACGACAACTGGCAATCTGGAGGAAATACCAATGGAGACGGACTATCTCTATTCGGATCTCAATTAACCAGACTTTTTGCATTAACATCCAGCAATCAATACAATACAGCCTATTTGGGTAGTGATTCTGATGATGAGTGGGTGAATGCCTATCAAGGTATTTTAGCAGATATTAGATCTATGGTTCCTCTTGCTGAAGCCAATGGGCAGACCAGACATATTGCTATTGCACAATTTATAGAAGCGTATGTAATCACAGCTATGGTAGATTTTTACGGAGACATCCCATATACTGAAGCGATAGGAGGATCTGATAATCTAAACCCATCTTTAGATAGTGGTTCATCTGTATACGATGCTGCATTAGTTCTTTTGGACAATGCAATTGTCAATTTCCAAAATGACGTAACTGTAGAACCTTCAATAATTTTCTTTTATGGAGATGACTATGACAAGTGGGTTAACGCTGCGAATACACTAAAAATGCGTTTATACAACCAAAGACGCTTAGTAGATCCTACTGCTTTAGCTAGCATTACAGCAATACTAAATACGGGAGATTATATTACTGATACAGCAGATGATTTTCAATTTAGCTGGCCTGCAACTAGTGCTTCTCAACCAGATACGAGACATCCAAGATATGGTTTAAATTATACCGCTACTGGAGCTGGTGATTATATGTCGAATTGGTTAATGAATCAAATGGACACTTCTTCTGACCCAAGGATTCGTTACTACTTTTACAGACAAACCGATGCTGTACCTGGAGCAACTGGAATACCTCCTAATGAAGAAACTTTACAATGTTCTTTACAAACCGCGCCTGCGCATTATGTAGCTGGAGGATTTACATTTTGTAATCTAGACAATGGTTATTGGGGAAGAGATCATGGAGATCCTGCCGGTATTCCGCCAGATGGTTTTTTACGAACTACTTTTGGTGTTTACCCTGTAGGAGGAAAATTTGATGATGATAGATTTGACACTGATCCAGATAATGCTGGTGTTGCATTAGGTTCAGGAGGTGCAGGTGCAGGTATTACTCCTATTTTAACAGCCGCTTGGGTAGATTTTATGCAAGCAGAAATTGCGATGGTGAATGGAAACACTATGGCTGCTAGAACTTTTATGTCTGCTGGCTTAACCAAATCTATTGCAAAAGTACAAGGTTTTGTTAGTCTTGATACTTCTGCAGATACTTCTTTCGAACCTTCTGCTGCAGATGTTACCACTTTCATAACAAGTGTTGAAACTGCTTTTGATGCTGCAGATATGGCCGGAAAATGGGATATCTTAGGAGAGCAATATTTTATTGCTGTGTTTGGTAATGGGATTGAGTCTTATAATTTTTATAGAAGAACAGGATATCCAACTACATTACAGGCAAGTTTAAATCCTAGTCCTGGTGTATTTATAAGATCTTTATTTTACCCTGCAAATGAGGTAAACACTAACGCTAATATCAGCCAAAAAGCAGATCAGACACAACCTGTATTTTGGGATACTAATGCTAGTGCTCCTGTAGCCAATTAATAATTAAAAAATATTATTCATGAAAAAATATATAAATAAATTCTTTGTTCTCCTTTTTGCATTTTCTATAATGCAATCTTGTAGTACAGATGATAAAACCGTTGATGATGTTTTAGCCGGTATTACCAATGGAGCTGTTTTAAGAACAATCAGTGCTACCAATACGTTTAACTTTTTTGACCCAAACGATTCTCGATTTGTATTTGATGTATCTGTTGAGGAACAAGATGCAGAAAATGGAGGTCTGATATCTGAAATTAGATTATACCAAAGTTTTACGGATAATTTGGATGATGGTACCGATAACAGCAAGCCTGAAGTACTTATATTGACGGAAACAGGAGCTGGGTTATCAGTTTCAGATTTCAACCTTCCTAGATTAGATTTCTCATCAACACTTGCTGAAGCCTTAGCTGTTAATGGCTTGAGTACTGGTGAATTTAATGGAGGAGATGTATTTAGCTTCCGTTTTGAATTGGAATTAACCAATGGAGCAATTTATACCAATACCAACCTAGGAGGAACGGTTTCTGGAGGTTCTTTTTTCTCTTCTCCTTTTATATACAACGTTGGACTAAAATGTATTCCTATTACTCCTTTTGCAGGAGAATATACTCTAGACCTTGTTGATGACTTTGGAGATGGTTGGGATGGAGCTTTCATTACTGTAACTGTAGATGGTGTTAGCACTGACTATACAGCAGAAGATGAAGGGACCACACATGTAGTAACTGTTCCAGCAGGAACTACCGATTTAGTATTCACATATACTCCTGGTAGTTTTGAATCAGAACACACATATACTATTGATTATGATGCTTTAGATGGATCTGATCCATTAGAGGCAGCAGCAGATGGACCTGCTCCTGCACCTGGTGAAATATTTTTAAATATTTGTCTATAAGCTATAAATTGTAACAAAAAGGGTTTCTACATGTAGAAACCCTTTTTTATTTATACTTTCTCTTACTCACAAAAAATACTTTGGTTTACTTATAGAGTACTACTGAGTTAAACATGAAAAAGTTTCTGTTTTATTTCCTAAAGAATAACAGTCTTATATCTTTAACCAGTTATTGAATCATTTAACTACATGAATAAGTTATTTTTTATATCCCTAACTACATTTTTTATATTCTATTCTTGCAAAGAGAACCCAAGCACGAATAACACACTAAAAAAAACAACTGTAGAAAAAGTAAACAAACAAACTTCCCCCATACAACATTTCACAAAAATTCCGGCAACTAGCAGTAATTTACATTTTAAAAATACTATTGTAGATACCATTTCTACAAAATCCAATTTATTTGATTTTGATTTCTTCTATAACGGTGCAGGAGTCGGCATTGAGGACCTCAATAATGATGGCCTAAAAGACATATTTTTCTGTGGTAACCAGGTATCTAACAAACTCTATCTAAACAAAGGAGATCTTGTTTTTGAAGATATATCTGCAACCGCAAATATCAACACCAATAAAGCCTGGTCTAATGGAGTTACTTTTGCAGATGTAAATAATGATGGATGGATGGACATCTATATATCACAGGGCGGCCCAAAAGAGGAGAATTCTCGAAAAAACTTACTACTTATCAACCAAAAAGATTTAACTTTTAAAGAAGAAGCCTCGACATATGGATTAGATGATTCTGGCATAAGTACCCAATCCGCTTTTTTTGATTTTGATAAAGATGGTGATTTAGATTGTATCGTTATGAACGAAAACGATTATTATGGCCTAGACCCAACTACTTTCTACAATATCCTAAAAGAAGATTCAAAACGAACTAAAAGTTCCAGTCACTTATATCAAAACGTTGGCGGTAAATTTATAGATGTCACAAAAAAATCAGGACTTCTTCAACCTAGTTTTGGTTTAGGATTATGTCTCAGCGACGTCAATAATGATGGATGGACAGATATCTACATAGCTAATGATTATTATGTTCCAGATGCCTTATATATAAATAATAAAAATGGCACTTTCACCGATCAAATTAAAGAATATACTAATCACGTATCGTTCTACGGAATGGGTGTCGATATCGCCGATATAAACAATGACAATTTAAAAGATATTTTTGTTTTAGACATGGCATCAAGCGATCATGTACGGTCCAAAACTTTAATGGCATCTATGAATGTAGAAAAGTTTGATTTATTGATTAACAAACTCGATTTACATGATCAATATATGTTTAATTCGTTACAGCTAAATATCGGCAACAACAATTTTCATAATATTGCTCAACACACAGGGCTTTCCAAAACGGATTGGAGTTGGGCTGGTCTCGTTTTTGATTTTAACAACGATCAAAACGATGACATCTATGTAACTAATGGATATAGAAAATACGCTCTTGATAATGATATCAGAACATTAATCTATAAAGCCAGAAAGTATTTTAAAGGAAATGTTCCTTTGGATGTAAAAAAAGAGATTTACGATCGCTTACCTTCAGAAAAACTATCCAACATTCTTTTCAAAAACAATGGGGGTTTAAATTTTGAAAATATTACATCTACCACCCAACTCAATGAACCTTCATTTTCTAATGGTGCAGCATATTCAGATTTAGATAATGATGGTGACTTAGAAATTGTAGTAAACAATATCGATGACATCGCTTTTTTATACAAAAACATGAGTATAGAAAATAACAGTGGAAACTTTTTAAAAATCAATACCAAAGGAAGAACGTCAGAGGATTTTGCAAAAGTAACACTATATCATGATAGCACTATAAAAACCAAGGAATCAAAAAGAGTACGAGGTTACCTATCTTCAGTTGATAAAACCATACATTTTGGTTTAGATAAAATAACCGCTATAGACTCGGTAAAAATCATGTGGTTATCTGGTAAACAAGAAACATTATATAAGGTAAAAGCAAATACCACTATCAATGTTTATGAAAAAAACGCCATTCTCAAAAAAGAATTAAAAAAACGAGAACAATCAACTCTATTTGAAAAAACAAAGAGTCTGATAAATTTTAAGCATATAGAAAATAACTATGACGATTTTGAAAATGAAATATTATTGCCTTATAAACAATCTACATTAGGCCCATATATTACAAAAGGAGACATAAATGGAGATAAAAAGGAGGATATATACATCGGAGGCGCCTCGGGACAAGCGGGACAATTATTCATCCAAACTACGAAAGGATTTAAAAACAGTAATACCAATCTATTTACTAAGGATGCCAAATTTGAAGATATGGAAAGCTTGTTTTTTGATTTTGATTCTGATGGCGATACTGACATCTATGTAGTGAGTGGAGGAAATGAATTTAAAGAAAATTCGAAATACTTAAAAGATCGATTATATATAAATGATGGTAATGGAAATTTTAAAAAGCACCCTTTCTCTAACGAAAATCCCAGTTTTAGCGGAAAAACTATTTCCAAAATTGACTTTGATAAAGATGGTGATTTTGATCTAATCCTAGGAAATAGAATTATATCACAAAAATACCCAATCTCAGCATCATCTATAATTTATGAAAACATCGATGGAAATTTTAAAAATGTAACCAAAAAAGTTGCGCCGTCTTTTGAAAACTTTGGTATCGTAAATAAAGTGATTGCCACCGACTTTAATAATGATGGATGGCAAGATTTTATTGCAGTTGGCGAATGGACCTCGATAGGGTTATTTAAAAATGAGCAAGGGGTATTTAAAGATATTTCTCAAAACAGCAATTTGGATAATGAAAAGGGATGGTGGTTTTCTATTACTGAAACCGACATTAACAATGATGGCAATAAGGATTATGTAATAGGAAATGTAGGTTTAAATTTCAAATTCAAAGCAACCAAACAAAAGCCTTTACGAATTTATGCAGATGATTTTGATTCAAACGGAACTCATGATGTTGTACTGAGTTATAAATACAATGGAAATTATGTTCCTGCACGAGGGCGTGAATGTTCATCGCAACAAATGCCATTTATCGCAAAAAAAATCCCTACATATCAAGAATTTGCAAACGCCGATTTAGAAAAAATATACGGAGACAAAATAAATACAGCACACCAAAGTGAAGCGAGCGAGTTTAATTCTATTCTCCTCTTAAACAAGGGTAATGATGGCTTTGAAAAAATAGTCCTTCCCAAAATGGCTCAGACCATACCAATTCTAGACGGCAAATCTTTTGATTTCAATGCAGATGGCTATGAAGATATAGTTATTGTAGGAACCATTTATAATACCGAAGTAGAAACCCCACGCCTGGATAATGCATACGGGTTAGTATTACTTTCTAATAAAAATGAAGGATATACTGTACTTGGGCCAGACAAAACAGGTTTTTATATTAATGGCAATGTAAAATCCGTTGAATCCATATCGCAAAACAACAAGGAACTTTTGCTGATTGGGGTTAACAATGGGGATATTGAAACCTTCGATTTAACCACTTATCGAACTGATATAGAATAAAATACTATAATTTCTTAATACCCTGAATAAAGTTTTGTAATTTTAATGTTGAACAACAATCTTTCTTTAATTTAAGGCTAAATCATTTTGTTATGAAAAACCAACTCGTTATTGCAGTAGTATTCTTTTTCGGAATTAGTTGCATCCATAGTCAAAACTTAACGTCAACAGATTTCAATCTTAATTCGGCAGGGCAACCCATACAGTTTAACACCTTCAGAACGCAAGCGGCAATTATAAGTGGGAGTTTTGCTTCTTTCAACGATTCATCTGCTACAGCAGCAGAAGTAGATGGCTCTGAGTATTTGTTTGATACATGGAAAAACAAAACTATCATAAAACTAAAAAATAAAAAAAGCTACGCTTTCTCTAACTTTAATTTTAATATTAATAAAGAAGAATTCATGTCACAAATTGAAGGAGACTCTTTATATATTTTTAATTTTGAAAATATTGATAAAGTTATTGTAAACGGAAAAGAGTTCAAGTCCCTTTACAATCCTTCTGAAGGAGAAGAAAAAGTATTTCAGGTTATTTATGAGAACACTGAATTTTCAATTTTAAAAAAATATTCTATAAAAATTATTGAAAGCTCACCAGATCCTATGCTAAATCGTAGTAAAAGCAAAATAGTAAAAAGCGAAAGCTACTTCATAATGAATGGTACTGACTTTACTACTTTTAAATTAAAAAAGAAATTTATAACGGACTTAATTAAAGAAAATACCAAAGTTGCATCGTTAGATGATTATGTTAAATCAAATAAGCTTTCTTATAAAAACGAAAATGATTTAAAAAAAATCTTTGATTATAGCTATAGCACAAAGCAACCTAATTAACACATATTTCTAGGCAGTAAGATAATTTACACTCATTCATTTATCTTTTTCTTAACAATTACGATTTCACCCCCCCCTCTTGATTAGAAAATCCTTAAGAAAAAGATCTATTCTCTTAAATCGAAAGATCTTTATTTAATAAAAAAGGCCTTTATTTATGATTTCTTCAAAGAAATAAGTTATTCAAACAAACAAAATCAAATTTTAACTTAAAAAACCAAACAAACCTTAACTTCTTTATTCACAGCATAATACCCCTAAAAACCTTCATCCAAAAGTGAAAAGCACTAGTAAATTTCACACTAAAAAGTTGTATTATTAAGATATTATTATGAATTTTAGCCTGGCTAATTCTAAAATTACAAAACACAATGAAATCTTTATTGAAGGGAATTCTGATGCTATTCCTAGCATTGGTCGTGCAAACTTCTTTTGCACAAGACAAAACTGTTACGGGTACCGTAACAGATAATGGCGGATCACCGCTACCAGGAGTAAACATTATTGTAAAAGGAACAAACAATGGAACTCAAACTGATTTTGATGGAAAATATTCTATCAATGCCAGTAAAGGAGCAACTCTAACATTTAGTTACCTTGGTTTTACTACAAAAGAAATGGTTGTTGGGGATAACAACCAGATCAATGTATCATTGGCAGAAGATGCTGCGGTACTTGAAGAAGTAGTAGTAACAGGGGTGGCTTCTGGAACAAGTAAACGTAAGCTAGGGGTTTCTGTAAACTCTGTAAAAGCAGAAGATTTACAGGTTCAAGGAGCTCAAGCAATTGATCAAGCCTTACAAGGTAAGATTGCCGGTACTATTATTCAATCAACGACGGGGCAACCAGGTCAACAACAAAATATAGTTCTTAGGGCTATTAACAGTTTGAACTCATCCCAACCAATGATCTTAATAGATGGTGTTCAAGTTTCTACATCTCAATCTAGTGTTGGTGGAGCTTCTAACCAAAGTTCACGTCTTTCGGATATTGACTTTGCGAATGTTGAAAGAGTAGAAACAATTTCTGGTGCAGCTGCAGGTACTATTTATGGTGCTCAAGGTGCTAATGGGGTAATTAACATCATTACCAAAAAAGGTAAAGCTGGTGCTCCTGTAGTAAACATTCGTTCATCTGTAAGTGTGGCACAAGCCATAACAGGTGACGATCCGCTTAGAGCTACTCTGCATCACTACTCCACTAATGCACAAGGATTTTTAATTGATCTTAACGGAACTCCCGTTACTCAATTAAACAACAATGCACAATACCTTGCTGTAGATCCTAATCAAAGAAATGTAAATGGAACTGCATTGGGAGCTGAAGGTATTAATGACACTCCATTTAGAGAGCAAACTTTTGTAGCTACAGATGTACTATTTAAAGATGCTATCAACTCAACTAATGGAGTTACTATATCTGGTGGATCAGAAGGAATCAGATATTTAGTTTCTGGTAACAGAACAGAACAAGAAAGTGTATTAGTAGAAGGAAAATACACTAAATATGATGCACGTTTAAATCTTGGTTTTGACCTAGGTAAAAGAATCAAAATAAACACAAGATTTGATGTAATCAACAGCTCGAACACAACTGGTACGGATACAGATAATGCAAATGCCAACAATCTTATTAACAATGTATTCCAAAACCTTCCTCATGTAGATTTCTTTAATAGAAACTCTGATGGAGATCTAACAGTTTCACCAGATGCGACAGATCCAAACTCTGCCAATCCTTTCTTTTATCAAGAAATACAAACAAGGCAAGATGATGTAACTAGATATATCGCAAACTTTGATTTAACTTATGAACCATTTGAGGTTTTGTCTGTTAACATGAAATACGGGTATGATACTTTTTCTCAAAACTTTACATTTTTCCAAGAGAATCAAAGTAACCACCAACAACAATCTTCTATTGGTACCAATGTTACTGGTATTATAAATCAAGTAGACACTCAAGAGTTTTTTCAAAACTTATTAATTTCTACTAACCTAACGTTAGATTTTAAAGAAGATCTTAAAATCAACATCCCGGTTACATCTAATACTACTTTCAATTTTGACTGGAGAGATTTAGGTTCAAGAACCACTGATGTTTCGGGAACAAATTTACCAACTGGCCCATTTGGATCATTTAACATCAATCAAGCGGTTGTAAAAACCTTCAACGAATTTAATGATGAACCGTTTAGAACGTACGGATTCTTATTGAATCAAAAATTTGATTTTGGAAGCACATTTGGTTTTTCTGCTGGTTTCAGAAGAGATTTCTCTAACAGGTTTGGTAATAACTTAGACTTTACCTTCCCAAGAGCAGATGCTTATTTTAATATTGCCGAGTTATTCGAATCAGATATTGTAAATACTTTTAAGTTAAGAGCTGCTTATGGAGAAGCTGGTATCCAGCCATTGTTTAGCCAAAACATCTTTACTTTAGCTACTACTACAGTAGGAAGTGAAGTAATTTCGGGTATTCCTTCATCTGTAGCGAATCCTAATCTAGAGGTGGAAACATCAAAGGAACTTGAATTAGGTATTGATTATACATTTACTCCAGGTTCTGGTAGTTGGTTTACCCGATTAGATGGTTCTATGAACTACTTCGATAGAAAAACTGACGGGGCAATTTTTAGATTAGGTCTACCTACGAGTACGGGAACAAGTGCTATTTTTTCTAATGCATATGATATTACCAGTGATGGTATTGAAGCTTCTTTAGATGCTTCAATGTATACTTCAGAAAAATTTAAATGGAATTTCGGAATACGTTTCACAAAATCAACCGCAATACTTGACAGAATTGCAAATGGATTACCAGTAGTAGTTAATGACAATTTTGTATTGGATGAGGGAGAAGAAATTGGAACATTCTCAGTTTTCCCAGTAATTACAAGTTTAGATGCGGTTGATAATAGTGGAAATAGAATAATCCCTGCAGCCGATGTAAATGACTTTACAATTGCTAGTTCTGGTTATGTTGTAAATAAAAATACAGGTAGAGTTGTTATCGGACCAGACAAAACTGTTGCCGGTAGTACACAACCAGATTTTGTTATGACATTCCTTAATGATTTCTCTTTATTTGATGACTTTTTAAACGTATCATTCCAATTGGATTGGTTCCAAGGATTAGATGTATATAACCGTGCTAGACAATGGTTATACAACAACGGTCTTCATTCAGATACTGCAGTACCAGTTTCTATAGAAGATCCAACGGGAGCAGTTCAAACTGGAGCTTTTGTAAGCTACTATACTTCTTTATATAATACGAATGTACCAACCTCTGAATTCGTTGAAGATGGTTCTTTCTTAAGATTTAGAGATATTAGCTTAAACTTCAAACTTAATAAACTTATTAAGCTAGAAGCTATCGACAACATTAACTTAAGAATCTCAGGGAGAAACTTAATTACTATAACAGACTATAAAGGTCTAGATCCTGAAGCAGCAAGAGGTTTTGGAAATACTTTCCAAAGAGGTTTTGATGAATTTACACATCCAAACACGAAGAGCTATAATTTTGGATTAAATATTTCATTTTAAAAAAACAAGACTATGAAAAGTTTATTTAACAAAGCAGCATTTCTTATAATGCTATCGTTTGTGGTCTCTTGTCAAGATAACATTTTAGATACCGACATAGACCCTGTAGATAATAACCTTCCTTCTGTTGCCTCTTTAGGTAATGTAGACGGATTGACCACCTTCTCTAAAGGAATATACGATTTTATAGCATCAGATGATGTTTTTGAATCTGTAGGACCAGAGCTTGAAAGCCCTATGCTTTTCTTTACTTATGGCTATCATGAATCAATGGGAGATGCCTTAGCAACACCTTGGGGTAATTTTGCAAACAGATGGATAAATCAAACAGAATCTGTGATTTTGGATGATGGTACAGTTGTTAATCCGCCTGCAGGTGGACCACAACCAGGAGAAATTGCTATTAGAAATACAAGAGCAGCTGGTAGTGACAATCCAACGCAATATGAGTGGAGAGATATGTATAGTGTTATTGTACAATGTAATACTATATCAGAAGCTTTAGCCGATCTTGAAGCAGATGACAATACTAAAGATGCATTTAGAGCATGGTCATTATGGTGGAGAGCATATGGATATAATAGATTAGGCTCTATGTATGAACAAGGTTTGATTAATGACAAGGGATTATTAACTAATCCAACATCAGAACCAAGTACTGATTTTGTTTCTAGAACAGAATTAATCAACAAATCTAATGCATTATTGACTGAGTTAGAAACTCTTTTAAATAGTGTAGGAGATGCTACTGCGTTTAATAGTAGATTTACTAGTTTACAACTTGCTTATCTTACCGCTAAGGTTAACCTAGCTGGATTATTAGAAAACATCAATTCTTTACGAGTTCGTAATTTAGTATACAATACTAAAGTTGCCGATATGACCGCAGGAGATTGGAATCAGATAATCACACTTGCAAATGATGGAGTTTCTGCTAATTCTAATGCATTTACCATGCAATCAGAATCTTCATTCATAGACAACAACTGGTTACCTGGACAAGTAACAGGTTTCTGGTATTTCCCTAGTGAGCGTTTGATTCAAGACATTAACCCTGGAGATGTAAGATTAGATTTATATTTTGAACCTGATTTTGACTTCCCAAATCCAAGAGGTAGAGGAATACAATATGGAGCTTCTAGATTCTGGAATGACAATACACCAATTGTTTCTTCAACCGCTTTAGCAACAACTATGTATTACGCTGGAACTTTTGAAGAAAATCAATTAATACTAGCTGAAGCTAAAGTAAGAACTAACGATATCGAAGGTGGTTTAGCACACTTGGATGCTGTTAGAACTTTTCAAGGATCGGGTCTTGCTGCAACAGTAGGAACTGGATTATCACAAGCTGATGCACTAGAAGAAATCAGAAAAGAGCGTCGTTTAGCTCTACTTTTTAGAGCCGTTGCTTTCTATGACGCCCGTCGTTATGGAGTTGCTGCTGGATCTAGAACAGGTGCTTGGGTACTTGATCAAGACGGAAACTTAAACACTAATGCTACTATTAATTATGGATATTTAGAATATTGGCCAGTGCCAGCATTCGAAACAGATTTCAATCCTGTTTCTCCAACTCCTAATTAATATTTAAAATAATATCAAAACAAAAAAGAGGTTGCTAATTAGTAACCTCTTTTTTACATTTATCCAATGAATAATATCTTTAAAGTTCTTTTTGTTCTTGCTTTAGTAGCATGCTCAAAAGAAGAAACACAATCTGATTCATATCTGTTTTCAAAATTAAATCCAGAATCTACAGGAATTAATTTTAAAAATCTTATCCAAGAAGACAAAGAATATAATATAGTTAATTATTTATACTACTATAATGGTGGAGGTGTTGCCGTAGGGGATATCAATAATGATGAGCTACCTGATATTTATTTTGTTTCTAATAGAGGTGAAAACAAATTATACTTAAATCAAGGCAATCTAAAATTTAAAGATATTACCAACACCTCAAAAACTGGCGGTAATTCTGACTGGAATACTGGAGTAACAATGGTCGATATCAATAATGATGGATATCTAGACATATATGTGTGTGCCGTAATAAACATATTAGGGTTTGAAGGACATAATGAATTATTCATAAATAATGGTGATGGGACTTTTAGTGAAGAATCAGCAAAGTACGGATTAGATTATAGGGGCTATGCAACACAAGCATATTTTTTTGATTATGACAAAGACGACGATTTAGATGTTTATTTGGTTAATCATGCGTTACACACTAAAACCTCTCATGGTCCTTCATATATAAGAAAGAAAAGAACAAATTTTGTTGGAGATGTCCTTTTGAAAAATGAGAATTCTAAATACACAGATGTTAGTCTTGAAGCTAAAATACATGGTGGAGCAAATGGATATGGATTAAGTGCTTCTATTGCCGACTTTAATAACGATGGGTGGGACGACATTTATGTTTGTAATGATTTTCATGAAGATGATTATTACTATATCAATAATCAAGATGGCACATTTAAAGAACAATTGTCTAAAAGTTTTGCTTATACCAGTCGCTTCTCTATGGGAAGTGACGCTGCCGACATAAATGGTGATGGATATCAAGATCTTATCACATTAGACATGTTACCTTATAGTGAGAAAGTATTAAAGGAATCTGACGGGGATGTATCATACAAAACTCAAGATTTTCTTATTAGTCAGGGATATCAAAAACAATATGCACGAAACATGTTTCAGGTAAATAATCGTGGTGAATATTTTACCGAAACTGGTTTATTCAACAATATTGCAGCTACTGATTGGAGTTGGGCCCCCTTAATTGCCGATTACAATATGGATGGCAACCAGGATGTTTTTATTACTAATGGAATATACAAAAGGCCTAATAACCTTGATTTTATGAGATACATGTCCAACTCATTTAAAAATAAATCTCAAAACAAAACCAAGGATGACTGGCTAATTAATTCTCTAGGAGTAATGCCTTCCGGCAAAGTTCCTAATCATATTTTTGAAGGAAATTCTAAAACCTTCACCAATAAAACTGGTGATTGGATCGAAGACTCTCCTACTCTTTCTAATGGAGCAACCTATGCCGACTTGGATCTAGACGGAGATCTAGATCTAATTATTAATAACCTAAATGATTACAGTTCAATTTTCGAAAACAAATCGAATATATCTACCAATAACTCTAATCTTTCAGTGAAGTTGAATTATAAAAAATCGAATGTACACGGAATAGGATCAAAAGTACATGTTTATTCGGATGGAAAAATTCAATCTAAACAATTGTTTACATCCAGAGGGTTCATCTCTGCAACAGAACCTATATTGCATTTTGGTATAGGGCAAATTAAAGTTATAGATTCTATTAAAGTTATTTGGCCGGACAACTTTGCACAAACCATTGTGCCAAAAAATGAAATCAAAAAAGTACACGTTAACTACGACTCGACTAAAACAAAAGCTTTCCGTTATAACCTTCCAAAAAAGCAACTCCTTTTTGAAGAAAAGAACTTAATAACCTATAAACATCATGAAGATTCCTATAATGATTTTGATGTAGATAAACTTATTCCTTATAAAGTTTCTACCCAGGGTCCCGCTATTGCAATCGGAGATGTAAATAATGATGGGAAAGAAGATATATTTATAGGAGGTGCCTCATTACAAAAGTCAAAATTGTTTTTATCGCATAACCATACTTTTAAAGAAAAACATATTCCAGCTTTCAAGAACGACTCTATTAGTGAAGATGTGGATGCAACTTTTCTGGATATCGATAATGATAATGACTTAGATTTGTTTGTAGCTTCAGGAATCATTTCAAATATTAACAAAGAATATCAAAATGATCGCCTATATATTAATGATGGCAAGGGGAATTTCAAAAAACTTAAAAATGCTATCCCAAATAACAAAAACAACACTGCTATTATTAAACCCTATGATTATGATCAAGACGGAGATATTGACCTCTTTATAGGTAATAGATCAGATTCGATTACTTTTGGTCGAAGAGTAAATTCTTATGTTTTAAACAATGATGGCTCAGGGAAATTTGAGAAAGATGATAACTTTTTACTTCAATCCATGGTAACCGACGCCATTTGGAGTGATATTAATAATGATAATATAAAAGATCTATTAATCGCAACCGAATGGGATAAACCAAGAATTTTCATAAATAATAGAGGAATCTTAAAGGAATCATTAATTAAACCTAATATTAAAGGTTTATGGCAATCTATTACATATTACGATATTGATTATGATGGAGATAAAGATATTGTTCTGGGGAACTGGGGATTGAATACAAAATTTAAAGCCTCCCCAACTTCTCCTCTAGTCTTACATTATGCAGACTTCGATAACAACAACAAAAAGGAAACCATATTGACCTATACTTTAGATGGTAATTACTTCCCGGTTCATTCAAAAGATGAATTATCTTCTCAAGTAAACATTATTAATAAACGTTATCAAAGCTATAACAGTTATGCTAATCAATCTATAGATGATATTTTAAAAATCTTAGATAGCAAAAACATCATTAAATATGAAGTACACACTTTGGCCAGTGGTTACCTCGAAAATATTAATGGAACTTACAACACATTTAGATTATTTCCGGATGCTTTGCAACTATCACCTATAACTTGTTTCCTGAAATATGATTTTTTAACCCAAGAATATGACCAACTATTACTAGGAGGTAATTTTCATGGTCTTAACACTTATCACGGCGTTTTTAGTTCTAACGATGGTTTTATGGTTAAAAAAGATAGTCTTTATAATGCGCCTTCTTATATAAAAACCTTTAATCAGGGGCTATCAATTCAAATGAAAGAACTTCGAAGTATTAAAACTCTAAAACATAATACAAGTACATTTTTAATAGCAGTAAGCAATAATGACAGTATTGTGTCGTATCAAATCAATGAAACAAAACCTGAATAAGCATCTAATTTTCAGATATTCATAAAATTAAGTGAAATAATCACACCTATAGGCTCACCAAAATGCACGCCCAGAGATAGAAAAAAACACTATTAATTTGGCAAAATAAAAACATTCTTTTTTTCAAAAACCCGCTACTATAACGTTTTAGCAAGAGTTTACAATTAATTAATCCAGTTAAAGCAATAATTCAAATTTTAATAGTAAAAAGTTGTTTTATAAAGATATTATTATCATTTTTGGAGCTGGCTAATTCAAATAAATTGTAAAATGAGAACAAAGTTTAGTGGAATTTTAACGCTACTTTTGGCGTTTGTTGTGCAAATTACTTTTGCGCAAGAAAAAACAATCTCAGGTAATGTAACCGACGACAGAGGGTTACCGCTACCAGGGGTTAATATCGTTGTGAAAAACACAGCTGGAGGAACACAAACCGATTTTGATGGTAATTATAGTATTGCTGCAAACAAAGGTGCTGTATTAAGTTTCAGTTATGTTGGTTTCACAACAAAAGAAGTTGTAGTAGGTGATAGCGACAATGTTAGTGTTCAACTAGCAGCGTCGGCTTCAGAACTTGAAGAAGTAGTAGTAACAGCATTAGGTATCGAGCGTTCAGCAAGATCTCTTGGTTATGCAGTATCTACTATTAAATCTGAAGACCTTAATGAAGTTAGAGAAACTAATTTACTTGGTGCTCTACAAGGAAAAACTTCAGGTGTTGTTATCCAGAATCAGAGTGGTAACGTAGGTGGTTCTACAAGAATCCTTATTCGTGGTGTCTCCTCATTAACAGGAAACCAACAGCCGTTATTCGTGGTAGATGGTGTACCAATTTCTAACTCGAATATTGCAACAGGATCAAGAATTACTGGTGGATTTGACTTTGGAAACAGAGCGCAAGATATCAACCCAGATGATATAGAATCTATATCTGTACTTAAGGGAGCATCTGCTGCCGCATTATACGGATCTAGAGCATCTTCAGGGGTTATTATCATTACTACCAAAAAAGGTAAACAAGGACAAGCAGCAAGCATTAGCTTTAATTCAAGCTTACGTTTTGACTCTCCTTTAAGATTACCTGATTTCCAGAATAGATTTGTTTCTGGTGATCAAGGAGTATACGATTTCACTCAAAATGAAAGAGATCAAACTACTGTAGGTTGGGGTCCAGCTATTGATGATCCATCTTTAGCAGGTCAAACTTTTGTTAACCTTCAGGACAACAATACTCCTTTCAGAATTTTCGAAGATGGAGTTGAAGATTTTTATGATACTGGTATTACATCTATTAACAGTTTAACTGTTGCGGGTGCAGGTCAAAATGGAGATGACTACAGATTAAGTGTTGCCTATACAGATGTACAAGGTATCATCCCTAATTCTTCTTTAAATAGAACAAATATTGGATTAAATTCTGGTAAAGAATTTAATGATAAGTTAAGTTCAAGATTTACCGTAAACTATGTTAGAACAAATACAGTAGGTACAGCTGCACAAGGAGCGAATGACCCTAACGTATTAACTAATATCGTTAATGGTTTATCAAGAATTACTGATTTCTCTTTATTTGAGCAAGATGTAGATGAGTTCGGAAATCAAATTAATGATCCAGGTGGACAATCAAACAACCCATTGTTTATTGCACGTCAAAATGCAACTGAAACTCAAGTAGAGCGTTTCTTTGGTAATGCTTCATTACAATATAGCCCAACAGAAAATTTCAATATTTTAGGTAGAGCTGGTTATGATACATTTACTGATCAACGTTTGATTCAGAACAGTATTGGTACGATTGGTGCTTTACGTGGTAGTTTTACAGATGATTTCATCAAAAGACGTGAATTAACATTAGATCTTATTGCAACTTATGACAAATCTCTTTCTGACGCATTTAATCTTACAGTAAGAGGTGGTATGCAATGGAATGAAAGAGTTATCGATCGTTTACAAAATGCTGCTACTAACTTAACAGTTCCTGAATTATTTGATCCAGGTAATGCTGAAACAAATTCAGTTTTCAAAGATTTTAGATTACAAAGAATCTTTGGTGCATTTGGAGACATTACTTTAGACTACAAAAACTGGTTAATCTTGAATGTTACTGGTCGTAACGATTGGTCTTCAACATTACCATTAGATAATAATAGTTTCTTCTATCCTTCTGTATCTTTAAGTTGGGTATTCTCTGATGCTTTAGACATCCAGAGTGATTTCTTAAGTTATGGTAAATTAAGAGGATCTTGGGCAAATGTTGGTGTAGATACAGCATCTTTCCTTTTAGATTTTACGTTTAATCCTGATACTCAATTCTTCCAGCAATTTGGTCAAGGTGGTACTTTCCCATTTGACGGTCAGTTAGCATTTAACTCTGATGGAAACTTGGCAGATCAAAATCTTAAGCCAGAAAATCAAGAAAACTTTGAAGTAGGTATCGAATTAGGTTTATTCAACAATAGACTATTTATCGACGCTACGTATTACGAAAACTTTACTGAAGATCAAATTGTAACGGTTCCTACACCTCAAACATCAGGTTTTGCAGGATTCCTTACTAATGTAGGTAAGATTAGTAATAAAGGGGTTGAACTACAATTAAACGCAAAAGTTATACAAACTGATGACTTTAGCTGGGATGTAGATTACAACTTTACTAGTAACGAATTTTTAGTAGACGATCTTGGATCTTTACCAGGAGGAGCTTTAAACCTAGCTACTGGATTTAACGGTATTGCTGTTAGAGCAGTTGAAGGAGAAAGTCTTCAATTATTTGGTCCACGTTGGTTAAGAGCAGTGGATGCGCAAGGAAATGATATTGAAGATCAAATATTGGTTGATGCTAATGGTATCCGTCAAGTTGGACAATCTGCAGAATTAGGAGATATATTCCCTGACTATACTATGGGTCTTACTTCTACTTTTAGATATAAAAATTGGAGATTATCTACCACTTTTGATTACAGAGAAGGTGGAAAGGTATTTTCAAACACTGTTGGACAGTTAAGAAGATCTGGTTTAGCTGAAGAAACTGGAGCTAACAACAGAGAAGTTTTTGTTGATCCAAATACATTTGTTTCAACTGGTGTTAATCCTGATGGTTCTACAATTGTTGCACCAAACACAACTCCTATTAGTAGTGTTCAAGACTACTGGGGTGGTTTTTCAAATGCAAGTGTTGTAGAAGGAAATGTTTTTGATGCTACTTTTATCAAATGGAGAGAAGTTAGTTTAGCATATACATTCCCTGCACAAATTCTTAAAAGTACACCTATTAAATCTTTACAAATTGCATTAGAAGGTAGAAACCTTGCAATTTTTAATACTGATGTACCTCATATTGATCCAGAAGCTGGTTTAGGAGGTTCTGCAAGTAACCTACAAGGAATTGAAAGAGGTGGTGTACCGACTACAAGAAGTTTCGGATTTAACATACAAGCAAATTTTTAAAATGAAAAAAATGAAAAATATTCTTATAAATAAGATCAGTGTACTTTTCGTTGTTATGTCCGCGATCCTTTTTACAGGATGTGAGGATTCGATTGAAGGTATCAACTCTGATCCCCTTGCTGCTCTAGAAATAGACCCAGCATTATTAATGCCAGAGATTTTATTAGGTGGTATTACAGCACCGAGAACTGTTGAGTCTTTTCAAATGAGTACTCACTCTCAACAGTGGTCTTTCTCTGCTAACTTTGGAGTATTCCGTAACCCTGAAAGAGGTACGATTAGTCCAAACACGACTAATAACATTTGGATTGGTTGTTATACTACTGCTTTAAGAAACTTAGCGCAAATGAGAATTCTTACTGAGCGTAATAATCCAGCAGCTAGAAATATTATTGGTCAAGCAAAAGTTCTTGAAGCTTTTACATTCTTACATTGTACTACTATTTTTGGTGATATGCCATTTAGTGAAGCAATTCAGGTAGATGAATTCCCTAATCCGAATTTTGATAGCCAAGAAGATGTGTTAAGAGGTGTTGCTACATTGATTGATGAAGCTCTTGTTGAATTAACTACAGATACTGATATCGTAGATGGTGGTGATTTAATTTATGGTGGTGACAGACAAAGCTGGATACGTTTTGCAAACTCTATCAAATTAAAAGCTCTTATGTTAATTGCTAATGTTGATCCTGCATCAGTTACAGCTCAATTACAAGCTTTAGTTGGACAACCAATGATTACTGAAAACTCGCATGAAGCTAAACTTGATTATTTAGATGCTGCTGGTAACCAAAATCCAATCTATACATTAATTGTACAGTTTGCTGGTGGTGACCAAGACTTCTATTCTGGTGGATCAACTCTTGTTACTTTAATGAACAATAACAATGATCCTAGAAGAACTGCTTATTTTGATGAAATCACAGCTGGTGGTTTTGCAGGTCAACCTCAAGGTTCTTTAATTTTAGATCCTGATCAGTTCTCTCAGATATCTCTAGACGTTATCCGTCCTGAGTTACCAGACAGATATGCTACTGCTCCTGAGACTAACTTCTATTTAGCTGAAGCTGCATTATTAGGATTGATCCCTGGTGGTCAAGCTGCTGCTGACACTTTCTATCAAGCTGGTATCACAACTTCTTTAGGTCGTTATGATGGTCTTGCAAATGAAGTGCCTGCTGCTGACAAAGCTACTTATTTAGCTTCTGCTAGAGGTTCTATTGCTGCAGATAGCCAAGCTGATGCATTAACAAAAATTCATGAAGAGCATTATGTTGCTGATTTCATGAGACATCAAGAATCTTGGACTACTATTAGAAGAAACCAAGTCCCTGCTTACGAAGCTATTACAGGAACTGTTCTTACAGGTAACATAAACAGATATGCTATACCATTAAGTGAAGTTACTTCTAACCCTAATGCTCCAGCTGTTGAAGCATTAACTACTCCTATGTTCTTCCAGAACTAAGATTAGAGTTGTTGTAATAAACATTTTATATAAATATAGACATCCCTCTGAAAATTTCAGAGGGATGTTTTTTTATACCTATATTTGTCGGCTATTACATGGATTCTAGGGTTGCAATTGTTTACAAACGTGATCTAGCATATTCAATTAAACACATATAAATTACATTTAAGAATGAAAAACGAATCTCAAGTTTTCGGTATTAGAGCCGTAATAGAAGCTATTAATTCTGGTAAAAACATCGATAAACTTTTTATTCAAAAAGGGTTACACGGAGATCTATCCAAAGAACTTATGGGTCTATTAAAAACTAATAGTATCTCTTTCTCTTATGTGCCTGTAGAAAAACTAAACAGACTAACCAGAAAAAACCATCAAGGTGTTGTAGCCTACATATCCCCCATTGAATTTCATGATTTAGAGGATTTAGTACTTAACGTAATAGAATCAGGTCAAGTTCCTTTATTCTTAATTTTAGATCAACTATCGGATGTCCGCAATTTTGGTGCCATCATACGCACTGCAGAATGCACAGGGGTTCATGGTATTATAATTCAGAAAAAAGGAGGCGCTCCAGTCAATGCCGATACTATAAAAACCTCTGCTGGTGCCGTATTTAACATCCCTATTTGTAAAGTAGATCACATTAAAGATGCTATGTTTTACCTACAAGGTTCTGGCATACAAGTTATCGCTGCTACAGAAAAAGCATCAGATACTATATACAATGTAGACACCACTATTCCCTCTGCCATTATTATGGGTAGTGAAGGAAAAGGAATATCGAATTCTGTTTTAAAGTTAGTTGATCAGCAAGCTAAACTACCTATGCTTGGCGAAATTGGCTCTTTAAACGTTTCTGTAGCCTGTGGCGCTTTATTATATGAAGTTATTCGACAACGACTATAAAATAGATTATGTGATGGTAAAAAGGATAAATTAGTTTTCTTCTTCTTTTTTATCATCTTTATACTCGTAAATAACCTCTATATCTTCTTCTGGTAGATTTTCAATGAAATTACCATTTTCATCAAAGTGTTTTAAAAACTCATCATCTTCAGGGTTATAATCAGGGGATTCCCATCGATATTTTTTTGGCTTAACTACCCCTTTTTTAATAATCAATGCCAATAAGGCACCAACAACAAGTCCAGACAAATGTCCTTCCCAAGATATTTTTGGATCAATAGGCAACACATACAAAACCATACTCCCGTAAATAAACACAACTACAAAAGATAAGGCCGTTAATCTGAAATGTCTAGCTATAATTCCTTTAAAAAACAGGAACCCAAAAAGAAGGTATACTACCCCACTTGCTCCAATATGATTTGCAGGACGACCAAAAAACCAAGTTGACAAACCCGTTAAGAGAACCCCTACAAGCAATATTTTCCATGCATTTTGTCTATAAAAATAAAAAAGGGCTATCGATAATATTAACAATGGTAATGTATTATGCCACAAATGAGTAATATCGGCATGTATAAAAGGAGAAAACAATACACCTCTTAGCCCAATAATTGTTCTAGGATACACTCCATAATTATTAAAATCAAATCCAAAACGTACTTCAAACCAAAATACTATCCAGATTAACAATATGAATAACAGTGGATATCCAACAACACCTGTACTAAATTTAAAAAGATCTTTTTCTTCGTTCATTGGTTTAATAATATATCAAAAAAAAGTCCAAAACCTGAAATTCAGCTAAAATGGCAGGTCCTATCAATAATTATGAACATAATTACTCTTTTGATAAACTCTTTTTTTTACCAATGATTATCTTAAGCTTCGTAACTTTGCAACTATGAATACAAATCGGCCTTTGGCAGAAAGGATTCGCCCAGAATCATTATCTGCTTATCTTAGTCAGGAACATTTGATTGGAAATGACGGTTCTCTAACCCAACAAATTAAAAAAGGAATCATTCCTTCATTAATTCTTTGGGGACCTCCTGGAGTAGGCAAGACAACCTTAGCAAATATTATTGCTAAAGAATCGGGAAGGCCCTTTTATACGCTAAGCGCTATTAATAGCGGTGTAAAAGAGGTAAGAGATGTTATCGAAAAAGCAAAACAAAGTGGTGGACTTTTTACCTCAAAAAACCCAATATTATTTATTGACGAAATTCATCGATTTAGTAAATCTCAACAAGATTCTTTATTAGGAGCTGTTGAAAAAGGCTGGATAACATTAATAGGTGCTACAACAGAAAACCCAAGTTTTGAGGTGATTCCTGCTCTTTTGTCGCGTTGTCAAGTATATGTCTTAAATGCATTTGGCAAAGAGGAATTGGAGGCTCTATTGGATCGCGCTATGAAAGAAGACGATGAACTTAAGTCCAAAAATATAGTTTTAAAAGAAACCGAAACACTATTAAGGTTTAGCGGTGGAGATGCTCGTAAATTATTGAACATTTTTGAACTCATAGTATCTGGTCAAGATCAAGACCCCATTGTAATTACTAATGATCTTGTTTCGAAACTAGTGCAACAAAACACTGTTCGCTATGACAAAACTGGAGAACAACATTATGATATTATCTCTGCTTTTATAAAATCGGTAAGAGGTAGTGACCCTAATGCGGCCGTATATTGGTTAGCTAGAATGATTGAAGGTGGAGAAGATTTAAAATTTATCGCCAGAAGAATGATCATATTGGCCTCTGAAGATATAGGTAATGCAAATCCAACGGCGCTAATCTTAGCAAATAATACATTTCAGGCAGTAAACACTATTGGATACCCCGAAGCACGAATTATATTAAGTCAATGTGCTGTATATTTAGCTACTTCTCAAAAAAGTAATGCATCTTATATGGCCATAAACAAAGCGCAACAACTAGTAAAACAAACCGGTGATTTATCAATTCCATTACATATTAGAAACGCTCCTACTAAACTAATGAAAGACTTGGGGTATGGCGAAGATTACAAATACTCCCACAATCACAAGAATAATTTTGTAGATCAAGAGTTTCTTCCAGATGAAATTAAAAATACAAAATTATATGAACCAGGTGATAATCAACGAGAGAATTCATTTAGAAACTTTCTTAAATCTAGATGGGGAGATAAATACGGATATTAGATATTGAGAACATAAATTATGTTGCCCTCTTATTATTGTCTAGCCAAAACGTCTTTAATTAATTTATTTGTTGCTGGATTTACTCTTTCTAACACAAAATTTCCATATCCATCAAAATGACCCCCTCCACTTAAATCTCCAGCTGTTACCAGGTAGTTATTATCTCTTTCCATCTTGTAGATTTTTCCTAAGGAAGTGTCTTGATTTGATTTTTTCTGAAAAACTTCAAACCCGTATACTGTTTTCTTAAACGTATACCTATTACTATTTAATGTATACGATATTGATGTTGCTGACCCTGTAGTAGTACTACTACCACTAGATGATACCTGCTCATTACCCTTTGTCGTAACAACTTTCTTTGATGGTTCGGCAATTTCCTTTTGACTTGCTACCGATGTTTTCTCTATAGAAGGCTCGGTATTTAGTTGCTTTTCGTTATACTTATATTTCAACCCTTCAATACTTTTAAAGGCATTTCTTAAAGCTTCGTGATACGCTAACTTATATTCCTTTTCTTTACTTTGTCCTTTTTCAGATATAAAAACCTCATTCCCATTACAATCTGTCAAACTCACAAAAAGTCTTGTTATAAAAAGTCCTGAATCTTTTTTCACATCAGCTTGCAAACCCATACAACCATTTGCCGCAAGATCTTCAGGCAGGTTTTCTCCTTGCATTACGGCCCTAAAACCATATTTATTAAACAAAAACTTAGTAAGTGAATTTAATTGATATGCATCATTACCTTTAAGAAACTCATAGCTTTTAGGCACAATAACATACTTATAATCATGTATACTCTTTTGAGCATTGATACTACCTATTGAAAACAAAATAATCCCTAAAAATAAATTGCGTAACATATTCATCACATTATAATATTAAAACCTAGTTGAACTGTAGCCCCATTAGCCTTTGCAAGGTTAGTATAATCAAATAGATTATTAGCCGAAATATAAAAATTTATTTTATCAATATGGGTAGATAACAAAAACCCTACATTATAATAAGAATAATCATCTACAGTATACGTTACTTTTGTTCTCAAAAACTTAGATAACCGTTTGTAGTAAAAAAGTGAGGCTGCATATTGTGGCCTTTTAGGCCTAAACTGCATAAATACCTGGACTCCCAGTGCATCTAAATAAGGAGGGTCCTCTCCTTCTATACAATTATAGCATGTGCCATCGTCGTATTGGTTAAAAGAGTATCTAAGTGAACCATTTAACTTTAAGGGCCTCATTGTAATATAACTTGTACTTAATGTATCCAACGGAATGGCTTCTTCTAATTCATCCAGAAAATCTTGAGATTCTGCTCCAGAAAACTGAATTGGAGTTTCGAAACCCTCAAAAACATAATTCCCTCGTGCTCGATAGGTTTCTACATCATTTGTATAAAAAATAACTCCGAGGTCATTAACACTACCTGTTAAATTTAACTGTTCATTAATCTTATGAGTAACACCTATATCAACTCCAACTCCTAAGTTACCACCAAGGAGCGCTCTTCCTATTAATTTATTTACAATCTCTTTACCCTGTTGAGCATCAGTATTATCTGCAATATCTCTAAGAGATGCATAACCAGCCGTTCTTAAAGTTACATTGGCATTACTCACAATATGCTGGTAAATATTATTTCCTTGTGGGGTTTCTACAGTTGTAAAAGTACCGCTATTACGAGCAGTTCTAGCATGAAACAAACTAGAGTATAGTTTTGCTCTTGCTCCAAAAGTTAATTTTTTATTTACTTTTTTATTATATCCAAAATGATACACCATCAACAATTCTCCTGATGCACTAATGTTCGAAAATCGAAAAGGTTGATTAATAAAATCACGATTACCTTGATATGCCAGAACAGCAAAATCTTTAGGAAAATATCCTATGAGATCTAATTCTTGATATACTCCACCCGAAAAATATACATCCCGATGTTTTTTACTCTTCCAACCAAAATTAACCACTTCTAGTTGCTGAGTAAGAGTTAAATAATCATTACTAGTAAGTTTATTTAATGTAGTTTCTATTTTTTCATTAATACTCCTTCCATCATCAGCAAAAACATCAAAAAGCGTAGCACCTCGTAGCCCAACATTTGTATGAAACTGTGATAAAAACGGCACTCCCAAATGACGTTTAAACTTAATATCTGCTCCAGGGTTACTCATCAATGATTGCGGTAGGTCGGTGAAGTCGTATAGCGTTTCTTTATTTTGCGAATACACACAAGAGCCCCATAAGAATATACTCAAATATATAACTGCTCTCATAATTCGTAATTAATAAAATAGGTTCCTTTAGATCTTAATTCTAAAACTCCTAGTAAACCACTATTTACATTTTGAACTCTAATAGATGACACTAATCTATTCGCATCTCCCAACACATTAATAGTAGCATTATCCAAAACGATAATCTCTGTAGTCACTACAGGTTCTGTTCCCGGGCCGTTCCCCGATTCGGCAGTAATGCTAAACGAAGGACCAATACGCTGACCTCCCGAATTCAGGAAGCCAAAATCAAAATCAAAACTTCTTTGGATGGTGTTACGAAATTCAAAAGTTAACTCAACGCGATCTAAGTTATCTACAACAAAGTCCGTTCCTAAAAGATCATAGTTTAACGTGTCGTTCACTACAACTTCTGGAATTATGATAGAAGGATCCAAATCAGGATCAATAAACTGACTAGTATCAAACCTTGAAAAAATGAAATCAACTTCAAAAACAGGTGTAAGTACTACATCTTCGACCTGATCAAAATCCACATCTTTTACGCAAGAACCCGATATCAATGCTACACAAAAAATGTATAGCATTACATAAAACTTTTTTGTTTTCATCATAGGGGCAAATGATTTATAGTAGACTAAAATACAAATATTTATTTCTACAAATGTTTTTTAATATTTTTTAGTTGTGAAACTTGAACATTTCGTAACGGTAACTTTTCATTATGATAATTAAAACAAATAGTTCTTAGACCTAATGCCTCTGCTCCCAAAATATCCGCCTCATAATTATCTCCTATCATTATACTATTACCCGTTTCAGCCCCTGAAACCTTCATAGCATGTTCAAAAATAATAGGGTTTGGTTTTTTTACTCCTACTTCTTCACTATTAGTGATCGTCTTAAAATATTCTTTTATCTCAGAATTAGACAATTTATTTTGCTGTACTTCTCTAAAACCATTGGTAATAATATGCATTTCATATTTTGGTTTTAGATACTCTAATAAATCTTTCGCTCCCTCAATCAAATAATTGTTAAGAGGTAAAAAAGAAATATAATCCTCAGACATTTGATCTATGATTTCTAAAGAGAATTGAGTATCAAGAGCTGTAAAAGCATCTATTAGTCGACCTCTTCTGAGTTCTTTTTTACTTACTTTTTCTTCTCTGTAAAGTTTCCAATATTTCATATTGATAGGTTGATAAACTTCTAGAAAAGAATCTATTTCACGATTTATCTGAAACTTATTAAAAACCATCTCAAACGCTAATGAAGAGTTTTTATCAAAATCCCAAAGTGTATGATCTAGATCAAAAAAAATATGCTTTATTACATTATTCATTATCTATATTCCAAATAAAGTTAAAAATTGATTTCCAAAATGACTGATGGTGAATATCGCTAAATACAGTATTACTAAACACAGGGATAAAAGTTCCTTTAACCTCTTTAACCCTATCCATATATGCAATAAGCTCATTTCTAACCTCTCTTTCTGTATCCATATCTTCTCTTTGACCCAAATTAGCAAAGCAAAAAGGATATACCATCAAAGGCGTTTGTACTTCATAATCCAAATCATAAAACATAAAGGGAGTGCAAGTACCCGCCCTAAAACCAGAATACTTTGAATATCCCATAGAGTAATCCTCTCCTATCTCAAGTTCAACAAAATTACGATAAGCCTCTGGTAGTTTTATTTTAAAAAAAGAACACATTGAATATTTCAATCTTCTATTCAAAATGCCTTCAATTCTTTCCTTTTCCTTTTTTAAGATGGGCAACTCACATACTGCCTCATAAGATGCTTTCAAACCTACATCAACATAATCTCCTATATGTTTTATAACGGTGCGGTGCTGGGGTTTGTTGTATCCTATATTTTTTTCGTAATTAGAATAATCCCCAATCCCGAATAAAACTTTAGCTTTTCTTTTCTTTTTTTTCTGAAGTTCAATGATAAAATCAAAAACATCATAAGGATCCCTTTTCAATCCCAGTAAGGTTTTAAATCTATCTGTAAACTCATCCAATTTCAAACTCCACAAATCACGTACACCTCCTCCAATAGAACGTAATATTCCTTTGTTTTTATACGCAAAGGTCTCACTAACAGACACAACAGGCATTATCGAAAATTTTCTTTCTCCAAACTGAAGATTTGGATATTTTTCTAAAAGAATTTTCATGAATTTGGAAGCCCATACATCAATAACAGGGAATTGCAAGAAATCATGCTTATAAGCAACGCTTTCTATAGCCGGAAATCTACCCATGACATCTTTAACATGCGGCATATATTCCTCGTACCTAGTAAGCAGGTAAAACGAAGCAGCGAAAATATCAAAAGGTAATGCCGAAACTTCTTGTTTTACTTCAAAAAAACATTTGGTATCTTCCCAAGAAGATACTTGCACATCAACATCATTTAATCCATGTTCAAAAAGTAAATCAACACTCTGAAAATACAATTCCTTTCCCAATGGTTGCTTTCCATAAGAAAATTTGGGTCCGTCATGAGCAATAAATGTTTCTATTTTAGACGTTAAATCAACATCCAAACCCAAAATACGTTTACAAATCTGCTTAAAAGTATAGGATACTCTTGGTGTTACTTTTTGTGTATGTATTAATAACATATTTCTAATTACAGATTAGATTTATAACAATAATAAGATGCCCTTTTTTATTTATAATATCGATTCGTCTGCAAAGCTAAAATAGCTTTTTTCTCCAATAATAAGGTGATCCAATACTTTAATATCTAAACTTACCCCTGCTTGTTTCAGTTTTTGTGTTAACTCTTTATCGGATGTACTGGGTTGCACAGAACCGCTTGGATGATTATGAGCAATAATCATACTGGTAGCCCCATACTCTAAAGCATTTCGAAAAACCACTCTAACATCAACCAATGTTCCTGTCTTTCCGCCAACGCTTATTTGTTTTTGTTGAAGCACTTTGTTAGCATTGTTAAGATACAAAACCCAAAACTCTTCATGTTCTAAATCCCCAATAACAAGATCGAATAATTGGTACGCATCTTTACTACTATTTATTTTAGGTATTGGTGTTATATCTTCTTTTCTTCTTCGTCCTAATTCTAAGCCCGCAACTATAGATACAGCTTTTGCCTCTCCAATACCTTTAAAAGTCATTAGTTGTTTTACTGATAGTCTCCCTAGTTTATTAATGTCATGATCAACACTTGCCAAAATTCTTTTACTTAATGCTACTGCACTCTCATTTCGATTACCCGACCCTACAAGTACAGCTATTAATTCTGCATCACTTAAAGAATTTTTCCCTTTGACGATTAATTTCTCCCTTGGACGATCATTTTCATTCCATTCCTTGATAGAAAAAGAAGAGTTTTGCTCGTTCATTTATTAACTTTTATGATTAAATCGAAAAAAATATTTCTATTAGTAAGTATAAACTATTTATCTCAAATACAACAGATTATTGCATTATTAATCTAATAAAAGAAGCATCTTGTTTTTAATTATCCTTCAAGAAATCCAGTATATATTTGTTTGAAAATGAAAGTTTTACTATATTTGGGCACCCTTAATCTAAAAATGAATAATTTAACACCTTCAAATTAACCTATTTATGAAGAATATTTTTACTATCGTTTTACTTCTATCAACTTTAAGTTTTTACGGACAGGATAAGAAGGTTTCCTTTTTGAATTTAGTAGGAAATAACATACAAGTGCCTCGTGGATGTGAAGCTCAATCTGAGTATGAATTACAGGCTTGTAATGGAACATCAATAAAATGGGATTACTATACTGATGATATGTTATCTGCTGTTTTTGAAGCTACAATTAGTGCTTTTGCAGAAAGTAATTCTTCTAAAACAGAAGTAACTTTTACTTCTTTTGGCTCTCAGTTAAAAGGATATAAATTTAAAATGGGTACAACCTATCAGTACTTCTTAAGAGGTACAATAAAAGATCAACCATTAATGATAAATTTAGGAACACCTAAAGATATCGCTAGTAATGATGATTTAGATGGGTTTTTAAGTCTATTCTTTGATGAAGTAGGTTAATTATATACAATATATATGTAAAGGCAGCTCTTATGGGCTGCCTTTTTTATTTTATATAAAATAATATCTTATTTTTGATATTATCCATCCAAAAACCTCTTTTCATGAAATCCTTATTCGAAGAATCAACCTTACAGGAAATAGCGGATAGAATTAACAAAGTTTCAGACTCCAGTAATCCTTCTTGGGGAAAGATGAATGCGTCTCAGATGTTTTATCATTGTCAATTTCCTTTAAAGATAGCTATGCAAAAAGAGCACCCAGAACTTAAACCTAATTTTTTGGCTAAACTCTTTTTCAAGAAATCTATGTATAATGACAAACCTTGGAGAAAAAACTTACCTACTCATTCCAAACTAAGAGTAGTTGATCAAAAAGAATTTGAAAAAGAAAAACAAGAATTATTAGATTTGGTATCAGAGTTCTCTAATAAACGAGATCAAAAAGAATGGGCTCCTCATCCCATGTTTGGAAAATTTTCCCAAGATCAATGGGGAAAAATGCAATACAAACACCTTGACCATCATCTTCAACAATTTAAAGCATAATATTAGTGTATCCACCAAAACACCATCAAGATTACAACATTGATAATATTAAAGAAGTAGCTAAGGCATATCCTTTTGCTACATTAATATCTGCGAATAATAGCATTCCTTTTATTACTCATGCTCCGTTAATTTTTCATGGAAAAAAACTTGTTGGACATATTGATGCGAATAACCCGCACACTCAGTTTTTAAAAGACAACCATTCTATCACTAGTGTTTTCCAGGGACCTCAAACCTATATTTCTCCTTCTATTTACTCTACAAAGCAGCTGCCCACATGGAATTATATTATTACACATGCGATCGGAAAGGTAAATCAAATAAAAGACCCGATTACTATAAAACAATCTATGGTTACAATGACCGAATTTCTAGAAAATCCAGATCATAAGTTTACCCTAGATATAAACGATCAAAGAATGGATCGTTTACTTCCTTACATTCATTGTTTTGAAATTGAGGTCGAACAATGGGAAGGAAAATTTAAACTAAGCCAAGACAAAGTACCTACAGATATCGAAAACGCAAAGCAAGAACTCATTTTAAATAATCAGAAAAGTGTTGCTGATTTTGTAAATGATATTTTTAAGAGGCATCTCTAATGTATACTTTGATAGAAATATAGGTTAAAACCAACTTTTTACCTCATCAAAATTTAAACCTCCATAGTTACCACTACTCATTAATAACAAAACAGCATTCGAAAAATTCTCTTGTTTTAAATAGTGCTGAAACTCCTCTGGGTTGGTATAAATCAAAAGATCTTTACGATTAAAAGCCTTTTCAATTTGATCTGCAGAAACCTCTTCTAATTGTTTTATTTTAACCGCGTCTGGTGAATAAAAAACCACAGCTTTATCTGCGGCATTTAATGCACCCTCATATTCTTTTAAAAATTCAGCATTAAGACTACTATATGTATGTAATTCTAGACAAGCAATTACATTTCTATCCTTGTACTGTTCTTTTACAGCCGTTGTTGTTGCCTTAACTTTGGATGGACTATGCGCAAAGTCTTTATAAGCCACTGTAGTCTGATTTTCCGCAATTTTTTCTAATCGTTTAGACGCTCCTTTAAAAGAAGCAATGGCCTCATAAAAATCATCCTCGTCAATGCCCATATGTTGACAAATCCACTTTGCTCCTGCCAAATTACTTAGATTGTGTCCTCCAAATATTTCTATTGGCATTTCACCTTCCGGGGTATCTAGCATTGTTTTCCCGTTTTCTATTCTATATTTTGGAGTCGTATACGCAAATTTTCGAATCGGGTTTTCAGTTTGTTCGGCCAGATTTTTCACTTCATTGTCCTCCTCATTGTACACTAAGGCTCCTCCATTTACTATAGAACTCATAAAAACTTCAAATTGCTTTACATAGTTCTCATATGTCGGGAATACATTAATATGATCCCAAGCTATACCACTCACCAAAGCAATATTTGGTTGATAAAGATGAAATTTTGGCCTGCGATCAATTGGAGACGAAAGATATTCATCTCCTTCTAATACCATGAAGTCATTTTCTTCTGTGAGATGTACCATAGTATCAAAACCATCTAATTGCGCGCCTACCATATAATCTACTTCTTTTTCATGATAATGCAATACATGCAAAATCATAGATGTAATCGTAGTTTTACCATGAGAACCACCAATAACAACACGAGTTTTGTTTTTAGACTGCTCATATAAAAACTCAGGATAAGAATAAATAGTCAAACCTAACTCTTGGGCTTTAAGTAATTCTACATTATCCTGTTTAGCATGCATTCCCAAAATAATAGCATCAAGATCAGAAGTTATTCTTTCTGCAAACCAACCAAGCTCATTAGGCAATAGCCCATGTCGTTCTAATCTTGATTTTGAAGGTTCAAAAATGGCATCATCACTTCCTGATACCTGATATCCTTTTTGGTGTAAAGCAATAGCCAGGTTATGCATTGCACTCCCTCCTATAGCTATAAAATGTACCCGCATAGTAGTTTTTTAAATCTCTTGGTAAATATACGACCTACAACTAATAATAAAAGACACAGGTAATGAAAAAAAAACAAAAAGTAAGCATCGAAACCTAAGTGTAAAAGAATAAAATTGCTCCCTCACCGATCTACATAGTCCACTAAGCGAAACGTATCTTTCCCTCATTTATGGTTTTACACATCGCTTCTTATCACTTTCTTGGTATTAGATTCGATTAATTATACGTTTTAATTTATAATAACAAAATTGTTAAGACTCGTTTCAAATACGTAGCTTTATGATGTTATTTTCAGACTGAAAATGTTTACTAAATAAATTTTGGTATACGTATTGTTTGAGTTTGTTTAACAACCTAAAATCTTTATGATGAAAAAGTATATCATACTTATTATACTCTGTATATCTAACCTAAACTATATGAATGGTCAAAATGATTATCAGACCGATTGGAAAAAAGTCAAAGCTTTTGAACAAAAGGGGTTACCAAAATCTGCAGTTGAAGTAGTACAAACTATATATGACACTGCAAAAAAAGAAAATAACGACAATCAAGCAATTAAAGCGTTACTTCATAAAGCAAAATATCTACTTACTCTAGAAGAAGATGCTCAACTTAATATTATCAAAGAGTTTAAAAACGAGATTGATCAAGGTAAATTTCCCAAAAGAAATATTTTAGAAAGTATTCTTGCTAATTTGTATTGGCAATATTTTAAAGAAAATAGATGGAAATTCTATAACAGAACTCAAACATCAGAAAAAGTAGATTCCGAGGATTTTAGAACATGGGATCTCGAAACTTTATTTAACGAAATTCATATCTATTACCAGAAATCAATCAAAAACGGGGTTCTCGCTCAGCAAACAGAACTATCCCAATTTAATGAGATTTTACATACCCGTCATGATTCTAAAAAATATCGCCCTACGTTATATGATTTCTTAACACATAACGCCTTAGAGTTTTATAAAACTTCTGAAACAAATATCACAAAACCCTCATATGCTTTTACAATCGACAACCATGATTTTTTAGCAGATCACGATGTGTTTTCTACACTAAAAATTGAACCTAAAGATTCATTATCATTACAAGGTACTGCTCTAAAACTATATCAAAACCTTATAAAATTTCATACGAGAAATAACAATATTGAAGCATTTACCGAAGTAAATATAGAGCGAATCAAATTTGTATATCAAAATGCAGTATTTACCAACAAACAAGATATACTTCTAAAAACGTTACGTCTTGAAAAAAATCAAATTAAAACACAACCATCATCTGCATTGTATGATTTTGAAATAGCAAATTTATATAAAGAACAAGCTTCGTCATATATTCCTCAAGAAAATGAAACTCATAGATGGAAACTTAAAGATGCATTAGACTTATGCAACACCACTGTAGAGAAATTTCCCGATTCACGTGGTGGAGACAACTGCTTATCCTTAAAGAGTCAGATTCATCATCCAGAGTTAAATATTAGTATCGAAAAATATGCTCCTATACAAACTCCGGGACGGTTATTAGTCACCTACAAAAATCTAAATAAACTCTATTTTAAAGCTTTAAAAATTACACCTAAACAATTAAAAACTTTAGATAGATTATATAAACTTGATGAGCAAATTACATTTCTAAATGCTTTACGAGTAAGTAAAACCTGGGAAACAGAAATACAAAACGAAAGTGATTATCAAAAGCACTCAACAGAGGTCTTATTACCCGAGTTAGATCAAGGATATTACTTAGTATTAGCCACTGTAGAACCAGATCTCTCGCAAAAAAACATGTTTTCTTACGGGAAAGTACAGATCAGTGATTTAGCTTTGATCGAAAATAGAACCTCTGAAAAATCTATTTTTCAAGTATTAGATCGTAATAATGGAAGTCCAGTAGAAAATGCTAAAGTAAATTTTAAAACAAGCTCTGATAGACAATATGGCAACAAATTAGACAAAACCTTAATTACAGACAAAAATGGACAAGTTCATTTGGCCTTGAATAAGTATTACTATGATGTTAATATCACTATTACTCATCTAGAAGACAAGGCATATTTCGAGGGGTTTTATTTAAACCAATCCCATTCTCCTAATGCAAATGATGACAACACTCGCTATAACACGTTCATTTTTACAGATCGTAGTATATATAGACCCGGTCAGACGGTTTATTTTAAAGGTATAATGATGTCTTCTAAACTTAAAGAAGATTTTAAAGTACTACCAGAATATTCTGCTTTTGCTACACTTAGAGATGTTAATGGTCAAGAAGTAAAAACTTTAAATTTAAAGACCAATGAATATGGGTCTTTTAAAGGCGAGTTTATACTTCCTTCCTCGGGATTGACTGGCATATATACAATACAAACTAATAATTACCAAAGTACCTCTATATCTGTAGAAGAATACAAACGCCCTAAATTTGAAACCAAGTTTAATCCTGTTACTCAAACATATCGCGTAAATGACACTGTAAAACTTACAGGAGTAGCTACTGCTTATGCAGGTAGCAATATTACAGATGCAAAAGTGGTATATAGAGTACATCGAAAAGTACAATACCCTAGATGGTGCTACTGGTATCCAAGGCACACCTCAGAATCGCAAGAAATTACACATGGTGAGACCAAAACCGATGAGAACGGAGAATATATCATCAATTTTGCTGCTCTTCCTGATCCAACCGTAGCCAAAGAAAATTTACCCATTTTTAATTATGAGATCACCGCAGATGTTATTGATATTAATGGTGAAACAAGAAGCACCCAGACGTTTGTTGCGGTAGGATACCATGCATTAACTGCTACTGTAGGAGTACAAAACAAAATAGATAAAACCGCAAAAGATAACTCATTAACTATAAAAACTTTAAATCTCAATAATGAACCAGTAACATCTCAAGGAACCATACAAATTTTTAAATTAAAAGCTCCTAACAAACCAATACGTATTCGCCCATGGAAGGCTCCCGATTATGAAGGGTTCACCAAAGATAACTTCAATAAACTATTCCCGCATGATGCATTTAAGAATGAACATGATTATCGCACATGGGAAAAAGGGGAATTGGTATTTAACACCACTTATGACACTTCAAAAAAAGATAATACTGGCCATCAAGAAATTAAATTAGGAAGTATAAAAAATTGGGAATCGGGTAAATATGTAATAGAGCTAAACACCAAAGATAGATTCGGACAAAAAGTAAAAGACATACAATATACAACAGCTTATAATCAATCTGACAAGCTAATTAGCGATCAACAATTATTTGAGATCACAGGCAATAAACCTTCTTATAAAATTGGTGATGAAGCGATTATAAAACTAAGTTCAGCCTCAAAAGATATTGTAGTAACCGTAGATATTGAAAAAAATTACAAAATCATTGAAACGAAGTTGATTAAGCTTTCAAATAATAGTAACATTATTAAAATCCCAATAACAAAAGAAGATCTAGGCGGGTTCTCTGTGAGTTATAGTTTTGTAAACTATAATGGCTATCAAAACGGAACCATTTTACTTTCTGTTCCTTATGAACCAACCGAACTTAGTATAGAAACCAACACTTTTAGAGACAAATTACAACCAGGACAACAAGAAAATTGGAGTTTTACTATAAAAGGGCCTAAAGGAGATAAAGTAAGTGCTGAGCTTTTGGCTAGTATGTATGATGCATCACTGGATCAATTTAAGCCTCATCAATGGTATTTCAACCCTATTAACCGACCCATTTATTACTCTCAAAACAGAAGAAAAGCTCCTCAAAGTTTTGGTACTAATGCATTCAAACTTGAAAACAGCCCCGGGTATTCTGGATACTCAAATCAAAGATATGATCAATTAAATTGGTTTGGTTTATATTTTAGACAGCAATACTTTGGTGGCAGAAACCGAATGTATGATGTAATGGAAACGGCAGCCTCACCGATGATGCAAAAATCTATGTCACGAAGTGCGCCCGAAGAAGAAGATGCAGAATTAAGTGAGATAGTTGTAGAAGGAAATGCTGGTTTAAAAAAAGAAGAAAAAGCAAAAGATTTGGATCAAGCCGAATCAAAATCTGATGAAACTAAGAAAGAGACTTCTTTGGATGGGGTGAAAATTAGAAAAAACCTGCAAGAAACTGCATTTTTCTATCCACAGTTAACTACAGATACAAATGGTAATGTTAGCTTTAATTTTACGGCACCAGAAGCATTAACTAGATGGAAACTTCAGTTATTGGCGCATACAAAAGAAATGCAATCTGGTGTGCAAACATTAGAAACAGTTACTCAAAAAGAATTAATGATTCTCCCTAATCCACCTAGGTTTTTAAGAGAGGGTGACAAAATAGTATTAAGCTCTAAAGTATCAAACCTTGCTGATAAAGACCTTAGTGGTATTATCGAATTACAATTATTTGATGCTTTGACCAATACAGTGATTAACACAGATTTAAAAAATACTAATGCACAACAGAATTTTACAGTAAAAACCAAAGGAAACACAAATGTTTCTTGGGAGTTACAAATTCCTGATAATATACAAACGGTATTATATAAAATCATAGCCAAAGCAGGAGATTACTCTGATGGAGAACAAAATGCATTACCAGTATTAAGCAATCGAATGTTAGTAACCGAAACATTACCGATGTGGATCCGATCTAATCAAACCAAAACATTTACACTTGATAAATTAAAAGATCATAATTCTACTACATTAAAGCATCACAAACTAACATTAGAGATGACCTCTAATCCGGCCTGGTATGCTGTACAAGCACTACCTTATCTTATGGAGTATCCTTACGAATGTTCTGAGCAAACATTTTCAAGATATTATGCCAATGCACTAGCAAGTAATATAGCAAATTCTAATCCAAGGATACAAGAAGTATTTAATCAATGGAAATCTACGGATGCATTATTAAGTAACCTCGAAAAAAATCAGGAATTAAAATCGTTAATCATTCAAGAAACACCATGGTTAAGAGATGCACAAAGTGAAACAGAACAAAAGAAACGCATTGCTTTACTTTTTGATCTCAATAAAATGAACAATGAGTTGCAATCCGCTATAAACAAATTGAAAAAAATGCAATCTGGTTCAGGAGGGTTCCCGTGGTTTCATGGTGGTAGAGAAAATCGTTTTATTACTCAACACATTGCGACTGGATTTGGACACCTTAAAAAACTTGGCGTAACTACATTTGATAGCAGTACAACTAATATGCTTCAAAATGCTATTCGTTTTCTTGATCAAGCCTTTTTAAAGGAATATAATGACTTAAAAAGATACTGTGATAAAAACAACATTGATATCAATAAAAACCACCTGAGTTATACACAGATTCATTATATGTATATGCGTAGTTTTTATACTGATATTAAGCGCCCTAAAAAAACAAATGAAGCTTGGAACTATTATTTAGGGCAATCAAAAAAATATTGGCTAAGTCAAAGTTTATATGCCCAAGGTATGCTAGCCCTAATATTAAATCGTAATAATGACAATAGTACTGCCAATAAAATAATCCGATCATTAGATGAAAAAAGTATAACTAGTGAAGAATTAGGGATGTATTGGAAATCAAATAGAGCTAGCTGGTATTGGTACCAAGCACCAATCGAAACTCAATCATTAATGATCGAAGTATTTTCTGAAATTGAACAAGAACCAAAACGAACAGAGATTGTAGATAACCTTAAGGTTTGGTTACTCAAAAACAAACAAACCAATCGTTGGAAAACAACAAAGGCCACCTCTGATGCTATATATGCCTTACTGCTACAAGGTAGTGATTGGCTATCTGTTACAGATATGGTAGATATCGTTTTGGGTGATCAAAAAATTGACCCTAATACTATGGAAGATGTGAAAGTAGAAGCTGGAACAGGATATTTTAAAACCTCATGGATGGGGAATGAAATAAAACCTAATATGGGAACTGCTACAATCTCTAAAAAAGGAAAAGGTATTGCCTGGGGAGCTCTATACTGGCAATATTTCGAGAATTTAGATAAAATAACACCAGCAAAAACTCCTTTATCACTTAAGAAAAAATTGTTTTTGAAAAAAAATACAGATACAGGAGAAGAGATTACCGAGATTACTAACACCACCAATTTACAATTAGGAGATTTGGTACGTGTACGTATAGAGTTACGATCTGATCGTGCTATGGAGTTTGTACATATGAAAGATATGCGGGCTTCAGGACTTGAGCCCATAAATGTAATTTCACAATACAAATGGCAAGATGGATTAGGGTACTATGAAAGTACCAAAGATGCCGCTACAAACTTTTTCTTCGACTATTTACCCAAGGGAGTATTTGTGTTTGAATATGACCTAAGAGTTAATAATAAAGGAGACTTTTCTAACGGGATCACTACAATACAAAGTATGTATGCTCCTGAGTTTTCAAGTCATTCTGAAGGAATACGAGTACTCATCAAATAATAAAAACTAATAGTACCCTGCCTGATATAAAAGATCAGCAGGGTTATTTTCTTAAAAAATCAACAAAAAGATCATTTCTATTTGTTTGCTATTTATAGGCAAATGTTTGTAATTAGCGCCATGAGATTAACAAAGAAAATTTTAAAATCGATTGGGGTCGTCTTAATAATTCCAATTGCGTATCTTATCGTTTCCTTAGGGTTTTCTTATATCACTGTTAATAAAAACGATGATCTTTCTGAGAAAAAACATAGTATTTATATAGCTTCTAATGGGATTCATTTAGAAATCATCATTCCAAAAACTGAGTTGAATTCTTCTATTTTAAAAGGAATAACCTATACTGAACAAGAAAAATTTTTCTCATTTGGATGGGGAGATAAAGCTTTTTATATAAAAACTTCTACTTGGGGAAACTTCACTGTTATAAATAAGTGTAAAGCAGCATTTATAAACACACCTGCGTTATTACATGTCATACGATACCCTAGTATAAAAAACGATTGGGTTGAGATAAAAATGAGTTCGACCCAGATCAAAAAAATGAACTCTTATATTCATGACACATTTCGTCTAGATGCTAATAACCAAAAGATCATTTTGCCAGGATTAGGATATTATAAAAATGATGATTTCTATGAGGCTACTGGTAACTATAATTGTTTTAACACCTGCAATACTTGGGTAAATACCGCTCTAAAACAAAGTAAAGCAAAAGCTTGTTTATGGACTCCTTTTGATTTTAGACTACTATCTTTACATAAAGGTTAGCGATTAATTGTTAAGAGACAAGGCAAGTTCTTCTTTTAAATCTTCTAATTCGGCCCTTGTCGTATGGTACGTCTGTATTTGTCGAGTTAATATAATACCATATCCAATGATCATATTCTCATATCTATGATCCTTTACCATACCCTCATCATCTACAGGGTAAAAATCTCTGTATCTAATTTTTTCGAAAAAATAAGGTCTGGTGATCGTTTTCACATAATCATTTAAAACTTTTTCTTTTTCTTTTAATTCACTTAAGGATTCATATACTGTAATAATTTTTTTTCTGAGTTTATAATTTTTAATCAATTCAAAATCTCCAGATTCTTTTATATTTTCTAAGGTAATAGTAGAAGACTTATAATTAACAGTATTCAATAAACTTGGAGACAACTTTCTAAGTCGCATATCGTTATATGCCTCATTACGCATTATTTCTTGAAGCGTATCGATTTTTGACAGCTGCAACTCTGAATAATTCAACGTATTTATCAAGCTTTCTATATTAGCTTCATTTTCAAGGCTAAAACTTGTTACATAATTTTTTAATAAACTATCTTGTTTTTTCGATTCACTCCAGCTATTTAACCGAAACGCCAGTGTAATTCCAATTATAACTATCAATAAATCAATAATTTTTGATTTCCACTCGATATTAAAACCAAAAGTTAATATAGATCGAATTCCTCTTTTTATAAAACGTATTATTTTCATCCCCTATTTAATCTTCGAAAGGATAAAATTAGGGATTAATATTAAATGCTACCAGATGTATATTGAAAATTAATAAAAACAAAAGAGGAAGCTACAGTAGCTTCCTCTTTGCATTATATGTATTAAAACTATATAATAAACTATTAGTTTTTAGGCATCATTACAGATTCTATAGTATGAATAATACCATTAGTAGCTTCTATATCATTAACCATTAATCTTCCAGCATTTCCCGTTTTATCGATAAGATATATCCTTCCACTTTTCATAGAGGCTATTAACTTGGTGCCTCCCAAAGTTTTTAATTTCACACTTCCACCATTTTCATTAATCGCCGTGATAATATCTTGCTTGTTAATCAATCCTGGAATAATGTGGCAATTTATGATTTTGGTTAATTCTGCTGCATTTTCAGGTTTTTTTAAATCGTCTAACATTTTTGGAGATAATTTATTGATAGCTCCGTTTAAAGGTGCAAATATGGTATAAGGACCTTCTTTTTCGAATTTTGTGGTGAAATCAGTAGTTTGTATCAATTCATTTAATTTCTCAAACCCAATATCCGTAGATATTAACTCAATAATTGTTGGAGTTTTTTCTTCTTTAGATAAAACATCTGCTTGCGCAAGTAATTTATCATTTGTGTTTTCTTTTTTGGTTTCTGCACATGAAATACAAAGTAAAAAACTAAAAATGATTAAAATGTGAACGGGGTTTTTAAAATTCATCATAAAATTTAATTAGTGAAAAATTACACAATAAAATAACAACTGATTTACTACCTCTTGTAGTATAATTTGATGTGTTAAATATATTTCAACAAAAGTTAAGGTTTGTTAATGAACAAGTATTCGTAAGATTCGAATTAGTAAACGTATTAAATTTATACAAATCATTAATTACATAACATCTTCTTGTTATTGGTATATTGATTTTCGAACTAGTATAATAAAAATCATATTCGAGAGAATTTATTTTGTTATATTTAAACGAATTAGAAGATTACATTAAACCAAGCTGTTTATCTATGTGCAAAATGATTTTGATAAAAAAAATCTCAAAATGCTGTCTGCTATTTTTAATAGGTATTCAGTTTATTTTTACCGCATGTACGAACCAAGATAACGCAAAAGAAAATTCTTCTATATATGAAGCAGAGCTTATGGCTCGAATTGATGAATTTAACCAAGCATTTCATACTGGAGATATCCAAAAACTTGAATCAATGTTAACTTCTAATTACAGGCATACGAATAGTAATTCAAAAGCCATCCATAAAAATACCTGGCTCGAATATGCAACAAAGCGTAAAAAGGAAATTGAAGCCGGAACACTTAAAGTACATACCTATGAGATGACTGAAACGGAAGTTCAGTTTTATGACAATACCGCAATAGTAACTGCAAAAATACTTGTGTCATCTACTAAAAACAGAATCCAACAGGATAACGCATTTAGGGTTACCAATATATGGGTAAGAGAAGGAAACTCTTGGAAAAGAGCTGGGTTTCATGACGGAAAAATCAAATAACATTGTAGTACTCATAAAAGCGAACCATATATGCGTCGACTCATCAAAAGAATATCTTTAGCAATTTTAATACTTATTATCAGTTTTGTGCTTTATACACTTATTTCTACAGGCTTTTTTAGAACCGTAGAAAATCACTTTGAAGGAACAGTCGTTAAAGAAATACCTATCCAAGGAGCAGAAGACATCACTATCAGTCACATCGATCAGTTTGCATTGATCTCATCAACTCGTAGAATGGTATATCCTCCCATTAAAGAAGAACAAGGAGGTTTGTATAAAATGGATCTTAACAATGAGGATTTTAGTCTCATACACCTCTCCAAATCTTTTTCTAAGGTATTTGCTCCTCATGGCATATCTATGTATAAGAAAAATGGTCATTATAAAATCATGGCCATTAATCACACTTTAAAAGGGCACTCTATAGAAGCGTTTGATCTAAAAGGTGATAGCCTGTTTCATAAAAAAACTATTACCGACTCTTCATTAATAAGCCCTAATGATATTGTTTTAATTGATGAAAATCGTTTTTACTTTACCAATGACCATGGATATACCGAAGGAATTGGAAAATTCTCTGAAGAATACCTAGGCCTTTCTGTATCTAATGTTATGTATTTTGACGGCACTAAATTTATTGAAGTTGCTAGCGGTATTGCCTATGCTAATGGAATAAATTTTGATCCAAAACGAAATTTACTTTATGTAGCTTCACCTCGTGGTTTTCTAATCAAAGTATATTCCAGAAATACTGATGGTTCTTTAGATTTTATCGAAGACATTCCTTGCGGTACAGGGGTAGATAATATCGAAATTGATAACGAAGGAAATTTATGGGCAGCGGGGCATCCTAATTTACTTAGATTTAAAGCTTATGCAAAAGGAAAAAAAGATGCCGCACCTTCAGAAATTGTAAAAGTTATCTATAATGGTAAAAAGGATTATTTTGTTGAAAAAATCTTCATAGACGATGGAAACAAAATGTCAGGTTCATCAGTAGCCTCACCCTTTAAAAATTTCATTATAACAGGAAATGTAATGGATAAAAAGTTTTTGATCTTAAAAAAAGAGTAATGTCGCTTGTTTCTATGTAAGAAAAGATCGTTGAATTATTCAAAAATCATTTTTATAAAAGCAAAAGAAAGCAATCAAAATAATATAAAAATACTATTTTAATTATGTATTTTGGTTCATAACTCATACTATGATAGACACTCTTAAAAATCATATTCTAAAATTTGTTTCTCCTCCTAAAAGCGAACTTCAAGAATTCTTAAATAAGATGCAGTTAAAAAGATATAACAACAAAGAGTATCTTTTAAAAGAGCAACAATATTGCACGCATCAATATTTTATTTCCAAAGGCTGTTTCAGGTTCTATTTTATAAACCAAAAAGGAATCGAAAAGATCATCAATTTTGGCATCGAAGATTGGTGGATTAGTAATTTTGATAGCTTTATTAATAAAAGCCCATCAGAATACAACATACAGGCCGTTGAAGACGCTGTAGTATTTAAAATCAACAAGCAAGACTTAAGCGCTATACTAGCAAATTCTCTAGAGTTAAATCAATACTTTCGAATGATTCACGAAAGAGTTAGAATCGCTGACCAAAAGAGAATACAATATATGTACAGTCTTTCTGGCGAAGAATTATATACTACTTTCCGAGAATATAACCCTCATTTTGTACAACGTGTACCCCAATACATGCTCGCCTCTTACCTAGGTTTTACACCCGAGTTTTTAAGCAAAATTAGAGCTAACAAAAAGGTTTGATATATTTCTTAATCTAGATTAATTTTTTCATCATTCGATCTCCCGAATTTTGTTTTAAATTTTAAAAGCAAAGACATGAAAACGGAAAGAATCAATATTAATGCAATTAATCCAAATGCCTACAAACCTTTATTCGATCTTCATAATAATATCAAAAACAGCACTTTATCCTCAACAGAGTTTTTATTAATACAAATTCGTGCATCACAAATCAATGGGTGCGCGTATTGCGTACAAATGCATATTAAGGAAGCAATTGAAAAAGGAGAAAAGCAATATCGTATACATGCCTTACCATTTTGGGAAGAATCACCATTTTTTAGTAAAGAAGAAAAGTTAATATTACAAATGACAGAAGAAATTACTCATATTTCTAATCTAGGTTTACAAGAAGAACTTTATCAAAAATCCATTTCTGCTTTTGGCGAACAAAAAGTAGCAGATATCATAATGGCAATAGGTAGTATTAATATCTGGAATAGAATAGGGCGTGCAACATTATTAACTCCTACTCCATCACAAAGTTAAACGCATAGACTATGAAAATCATATATATTAAATTGTTTCTTAGAATAAGTATCTCTTTAGGTTTCTTATCGGCTGTAGCAGATAGATTTGGATTTTGGCCAGAAGAGAGCTCTGCTTGGGGTAATTGGGGTAGTTTTTTAGAATACACCCAACTACTTAATCCTATTGTTCCAAAAAGTCTTATTAACCCCATAGGTATAACTGTTACCATAACAGAAATAATTTTTGCTATCCTTTTATGTATTGGTTTTAAAACTTCTTTGGTTGCAAAATTTAGCGGTTTTTTGCTTTTAATTTTTGGATTAGCAATGTCTTTTTCAATAGGAATTAAAGCTCCCCTAGATTACTCGGTTTTCATAGCTTCGGCAGGAGCATTTGGATTAAGTACTATTAAAGAAAAATATCTAGAAATAGATCAACTAATTTAACGATCAAATCATAAAAATAAGTCATACACCCTCTTGGGTTTAACCTTATCTTATATCTTTATTTGGATCCAAAATTTTAAATTTGAAAATATTCTAATTAATATTCTTATGGCAAAGAAGGATTGGTCACTATTACCATTAACCAATAATATGGATCACTCAAAAAAGAGGTTTGAATTTCATGTAGAAAATGCAATAGCATTTATCGAATATATTTTGGCAAAAGAAAACTCAATCTACTTAACGCATACCGAAGTTCCAAAATCATTAGAAAGAAAAGGGTTAGGAAGCGCTATTATTAAAAAACTTTAGATTATATTCGAGAAAAACAATATCTCCTGGTTCCTCTTTGCCCTTTTGTTGCTGCCTACCTTAAAAGACATCCACTCGAAAGAAAAGGAATTTTAAAATGATTTAAAAAACTTATGCATTTAGCATTTGCCAAAGTTTATCCTTTAACTCTTGAAGCCCTTGTTGCGCTACCGAGGAAATAAATAAATACGAAACGTTCAATTGTTCATCTAATTCAACTTGTAGCTCTTGTTTTAATTCATCATCTAGCATATCACTTTTAGAAATGGCAATCAGTCGTTCTTTATCTAGTAAATCTGGGTTATAACGACGTAACTCATCTAATAAGATTTCATATTGTTCGGCAATATCGGGTGCATCTGCAGGAACTAAAAATAAAAGTGTCGAATTACGTTCTATATGACGTAAAAAACGATGCCCTATACCTTTGCCCTCTGCTGCTCCTTCAATAATACCTGGTATATCGGCCATCACAAACGTTTGAAAATCCCGATACTCTACAATCCCCAAATTTGGTTTTAATGTAGTAAACTCGTAATCTGCAATCTTTGGTTTTGCCGATGTAATCACCGACAATAAAGTAGATTTTCCGGCATTAGGAAATCCTACCAATCCAACATCGGCCAAAATTTTAAGTTCTAGAGTAATATCATGCTCTTGCCCTTCAACTCCTGGTTGAGCATAGCGAGGAGTTTGATTTGTTGGGCTTTTAAAATGCCAATTACCTCTACCTCCCATTCCACCTTCGGCGGCAATATACTCTTGTCCGGTTTCGGTAATTTCAAAAATGATATTTTGTGATTCTGTATCACGTATTACAGTTCCCAAGGGTACATCTACGTATATATCCGTTCCATCTGCACCTGTGCTCCTACTCTTACTACCATGTCCACCATGCTCAGCTCTTAAGTGCCTTTTAAACTTAAGATGGTGAAGTGTCCACATATTAGAGTTTCCACGCAAAATAATATGACCTCCTCTACCGCCATCTCCTCCATCAGGTCCTCCTTTGGTTATATACTTCTCTCGATGTAAGTGTACAGATCCTTTCCCTCCATTTCCGGAGGTTACGTGCAACTTTACATAATCTACAAAATTCCCTTCTGTCATAACTCTTCAATCATTCTTCTTGCGTTAAACGCAATGAATTATTAAAACTTGTCAATAACTTGACTTAATCTATCTGTAATTTCACCGATAGCACCAACACCATCTACTCCAAAATATTTTTCTTCCTTTTGGTAGTAATTCTTTAAAATAGCTGTTTCATCATAATACACTTTAATACGATTACGAATAACCCCTTCATCAGCATCATCAGGACGCCCAGATGTTTTTCCTCTCTCTAATAATCTTTCGACTAATACCTCATCATCTACCTCCAAAGCTACCATAGCGCTAACTTCTGATCCTTTTGAAGCTAATAAATCTCCTAATGAATCTGCTTGAGCTTCGGTTCTAGGAAATCCATCAAAAATAAACCCTTTCGCTTCTGGATTTTTATCAACTTCTGCATTTAGCATATTAATTGTTACCTCATCAGGAACCAATTGTCCTTTATCTATATAAGACTTCGCCAATGTGCCTAATTCAGTTGCATTCTTTATGTTATATCTAAACACATCTCCTGTAGAAATATGTATTAGATTATATTTTTGTTTTAAAACTTCTGCTTGTGTTCCTTTCCCTGCTCCTGGAGGGCCGAATAACACCAAATTTGTCATGTTGCTTCTTTTTAGTTGATAAACTTCTGTAAGATTTCGACCTAGACCATTGTAATCCAGACCATATCCTACAATAAATCGATTTGGGATTTCTATCCCAAAATAGTCTATATGGATTTGTTTATTATATACCTCTGATTTAAAGAATAACGTAGCTATTTTAATATCAGAACATTCTTTATTTTTTAAGGTTTCATATAACACTTCTATAGTATTACCAGTATCTATAATATCTTCAAGAACAACAATTGTTCGTCCCGACACATCTTCATTCAGACCTATTAATTCATTTACCTGATGTGTTGATTGCGTACCCTGATAAGAAGATAGCTTTATAAAACTTACCTCACAATCGTGATTAAAACGTTTTAATACCTCAGAAAAAAACATAAAGGCACCATTTAATACTCCAATAAATAAGGGGTTTTCATCCTTAAGATCTTGGTTTAATTGTTTGGCGAGGTCATCTATTGCTGCTGTAATCTTAGACTCAGCAATAAACGGAACAAAATGTAAATCATGTAATTTAATCATACTGTTCTTATCCTTTATTCTTTTATGATTTTTAAATTAAAGCGGCAAAGATAGTGATAAATAAAGTTTGGCTGTAGCATTTACTGCGTATTATTGCGGTTATTCCTTTTGAAAAAATTATTTTTGCCTTCTAAGATAAATTTGAAACCCCGATAATGACAAATTTTTTCTCGTCAAAATTTAAGTTAGGAATACTAGGCGGAGGACAATTAGGCAAGATGATGTTATACGAAACAAGAAAGTATGACATACAAACGCATGTTCTAGACCCAAATCCTGATGCTCCATGCAAAATAGCTTGTGATTATTTCCAGCAAGGAAATTTAATGGATTATGATACCGTTTATAATTTTGGAAAAAAAGTCGATGTATTGACTTTTGAAATAGAAACCATTAACATTGCGGCTATTGCCAAATTAGAGCAAGAAGGAAAAAAAGTATTTCCAAGCTCTAAAACATTAAAGAATATACAAAATAAAGGTCAGCAAAAATTATTTTATCAGGAACATAAAATACCTACTGCTGTATTTTTACGATTTTCAAACAAAGCACACCTTACCGAAGGGATCACTAGTAATAAGATTAAACTTCCCTTTGTATGGAAAAGTACACAAGGCGGATATGATGGAAAAGGAGTTTCCGTTGTAAAAACCGGTGCAGATGTCGCAAAATTACCTGATGTTGAGTGTATTGCAGAGGAAATGATTAATTTTAAAAACGAGCTTGCCGTTATAGTTGTCCGTAATCCAAGTGGAGAAATTAAAACATATCCTGTTGTAGAAATGGAGTTTCATCCAGAGGCTAACCAAGTAGAATATGTAATCTGCCCTGCTCGAATTGATAATAAAATAGCCCAAAAAGCTATTAATGTAGCAGAAAAAGTATCAGAAGCTTTTGAACACGTTGGGGTACTAGCCGTAGAGATGTTTCAAACGCAAAATGATCAAATTTTGGTAAACGAAGTAGCACCAAGACCTCATAATAGTGGACATTACAGCATAGAGGCAAGTTACACTAACCAATTTGAGCAGCACATAAGAGCCATTTTAGACCTCCCATTAGGTGAAACTACCAGTATTGTAGCTGGGATTATGGTAAATCTAGTAGGGGCAGAAGGACATACCGGTGATGTAGTTTATAAAAATATAGACGAAATCATGAAAATGAGAGGAGTAACACCTCATATTTATGGTAAAAAACAAACACGACCTTTTAGAAAAATGGGACATGTTACCATCATTAATGAAGATATCGATGAAGCAAGAAAAATAGCCGAAAAGGTAAAAAATACTATAAAAGTAATAAGCAAAGATTAAGTTATGAGCAAGGTGGGAATAATAATGGGTAGTACAAGTGATATGCCCGTCATGGAAAAAGCTGTAGAAGTTTTACAAGGTTTTGATATTGAAATCGAAGTAGATATAGTATCTGCACATCGTACTCCAGAAAAGTTATTCGATTATGCCAAAAATGCCCATACTCGAGGTATAAGTGTTATTATTGCTGGCGCAGGTGGTGCTGCCCATTTACCAGGTATGGTAGCCTCTTTATCTCCTTTACCGGTTATTGGTGTTCCGGTCAAATCAAGAAATTCTATTGATGGATGGGACTCTGTATTATCTATTCTGCAAATGCCAGGTGGTGTTCCCGTAGCAACCGTAGCTTTAGATGGAGCATTAAATGCCGGAATATTAGCAGCCCAAATCATTGGAGCCAATGATACATGTGTGTTGGATAAAATATTGATCTATAAAGAAGGATTAAAGCAAAAAGTAATTGAAGGTGCTAAAAAAGTAAAGAAATAATTTTCAAGAAAACATTCGAATATTTCCTTAAACAAAAAAGAGTCACTTTTCAGTGACTCTTTAAATATTAGGTCTTACAAAAGAATATAACAATATTTATTAACCAACTTAAATATATTACACAAAAAATTCATCGTAAGACCATACTCTTAAAACCTACAACAAAGGTAAAACCTTACTTCGATTACACAATAAAAGTAGCAAAAACTTATTAACAATTTTCGATAAAACGCATTTTTAGCCGCCAAAATACGCGTTAACTATTTTTTAAAACCCGTTTTTGATCGAAAAGACATACAAATTGAAGAAGTTCTGTATGTCTAAAACCTTTTTATTTTGAACAAAAATCAAAAGAGCCACAATAATTGCAGCTCTTTCAATATATTTGGTCTACGCTTAGAAAACAATTATTAACATCCATACCCCTGATACAATAATGTGGTAGTTTTCATAGCAAGACCTTCACTAATAAACCTTATCAAATCTATTAGATTAAGGATTGGTGTGATAAAAAACAGGTTAATTAAAAGCTCTTTTTTCGATAAAAGGCTACTTTTATCGACATAAAGGAGTTTATTACTAAAACAGAAATTATATTTAACATAATGAATAACCCATTATTACAAACATTTGATACTGCTCCATTTTCAGAAATAAAACCTGAACATTTCCTTCCCGCAATTAAAAATGGAATATCACTGGCAAAAAAAGAAATAGATAATATTGTATCAAATTCTGAAAAGGCTACATTTTCTAATACGGTTGAAGCTCTGGATTATACAGGAGAGTTACTAGATAGAGTAACCAGTGCATTTTTTAATTTAAATAGTGCAGAAACAAATGAAGAAATACAAAAAATAGCCCAAGAAGCATCACCTTTACTTTCAGAGTTTAGTAATGACATTGCTCTTAATCAAGAGTTATTTAAAAGAATCGAAACCGTTTACCTTCAAAAAGAAGAGTTAAACTTAAATGCCGAACAAAATACTTTACTTGATAAAAAGTACAAATCATTCTCAAGAAATGGTGCAAACCTTGCCGAAAATCAAAAAAAAGAATTACGAGAGATTGATAAAGAACTTTCTAAGTTAGGATTAAATTTTGGAGAGAACATACTAGCAGAGACTAACTCCTTCGAAATGTTACTCACAAATGAATCAGATTTAGATGGACTTCCTGATGGAGCAAAAGAAGCTGCTAAAGCAATGGCAGAAGCTAAACAGAAAAAAGGATGGTTAATCACTTTAGACTATCCTAGTTATGTACCTTTTATTACTTATGCAAAAAATAGGGAACTTCGCAAAAAACTGGCAATGTCATTTGGATCAAAAGGTTTTCATAATAATGATTATGACAACCAAAGTATTGTTCTAAAAATAGCCAACCTAAGGCATCAACGCGCTAACTTATTAGGATATACCTCCCACGCACATTACGTTTTAGAAGAAAGGATGGCAGAAACTCCAGATAAAGTATTTTCTTTCTTAAATGAAATTTTAAAAAAGGCAAAACCCGCTGCCAAAAGAGAATTTACTCAATTAGAATCTTTTGCCAAAGAATTAGATGGTATTGACCAACTTCAAAAATGGGATGCCGCCTATTACTCTGAAAAATTAAAACAAAAACTTTTTGATCTAGATGATGAAAAACTAAAACCATATTTCAAACTTGAGAATGTTATTGGTGGAGTATTTACTGTTGCTTCTAAATTATTTGGGCTTCAATTTAAGGAAACTAATAAGGTAGATAAATATCACGAAGAAGTTAAAACCTATGAGGTTTCAGATCTAGACGATAATTTTGTAGCTATATTTTATGCAGATTTTCACCCTAGACCGGGCAAACGTAATGGAGCTTGGATGACTTCATACAAATCGCAAATGAAAAAAAGCGATAAAAATATAAGACCTCATGTTTCTATAGTTTGCAATTTCACCAAACCAACACCAAGTAAACCATCTTTACTCACTTTTAACGAAGTTACTACTCTATTTCATGAATTTGGTCATGCATTACATGGTATGCTAGCCAACACAACCTATTCTGGATTATCAGGAACAAGTGTATATTGGGATTTTGTAGAATTACCAAGCCAGGTATTAGAAAACTGGTGTTATGAGAAAGAAGCTTTAGAGCTTTTTGCTAAGCACTATGAAACAGGAGAAGTTATCCCGATGGAGTTGGTAAAAAAAATTAAAGAATCGGCAACTTTTATGGAAGGGATGTCTACGATGCGCCAACTAAGTTTTGGACTGTTGGATATGTCATGGCACTCACAAGATCCAAGTACTATTAATAACGTAAAAGAACATGAGAAAAAAGTATTTGCTGAAACATCCTTATTTCCAGATGTAGCGCAAAACTGTATGAGTACTGCTTTTTCACATATTTTTCAAGGAGGTTATTCTGCTGGGTATTACTCTTACAAATGGGCAGAAGTACTAGATGCAGACGCTTTTGAGTATTTTAAAGAAAATGGGATCTTTAATAAGGATATTGCTGATAAGTTTAAAGAAAATGTCTTATCCAAAGGAGGAACTGAAAATCCAATGATACTGTATAAACGTTTTCGTGGCCAGGAACCAAAACCTGAAGCTTTATTAAAACGTGCTGGATTGATAAAATAATTATTTATAGACAAGAAAAGGTGCTTCAGCTGAAGCACCTTTTTTATTGATCATATAGTAAATCTATTGAATAACAATTTTTTGTGATATCGATTCTTCACCGTCAGTTTCTATCTTGATCAAATACATTCCTGATTTTAAAGATAGTTGTTTGGTAGAAATTCTATTCACTCCGCTCTCTAGCTCAAGCTGTGATATTCTTCTTCCTTGAATGGTATAAAAAGTAACCATTACATCAGTAGTTCCTTTACTTCCTAATTGAATAACAAAACTTTCTTTTGCTGGATTGGGAGTAATCTCTATCGACGATAACACTCCTTCTTTTTCATCACCTAATGTTGGGGTAATAAATCCAAAATCAACATTACCTTTTAACGAATTACCACAAGAGCCTTCATATATTTTAATATTAGAAAAAATAGAGTTGTTTCCGCTTCCAGCATCGTTATCATTAGCAAATATTAATCGATCCATGGTACCTGTATAAAAATCTCCTACGGGTATCACATATCGAGTAGTACCACTTGCATAATTATCATAATTAGTAACACCATAGTTTTGAGTTCCATGAACTTTAAAATACCTATTAGAAGTTAATGTATTATCATTTTCAAAACCAATGGCGTGAATCTCTCCTTGAGAAGTACTACTAAAATCAAACTCTAAAACGGTTGAAGACGTTACTGTATAATTTAACAATACATATTTCCATGTGTTATTTTGTAAAGACAATCCTGCGCCCCCATTTACAACAGATGAATCCCCTGCAGAATCTTGATTAGAGAAAGAAGTAATTGCAAGAGTATCAAAGTCCAAAGTATCACAATTATCTGGTCCTGGATCTACTATTGACCCCCCAACACTTACCTCATCTATAGCGATGTCTCCTTGCCAGCTATTTCCGGTAATAGCATTAAATCGAAGTAGCACAGGAGATGCTGTATACGAAGAAAGATCAATATTAGCGGTATTCCAATTGCTTCCTTGAGCTCCCGATTTCGTAAAGATACTTGTCCAAGTACTACCATTATCTAAACTAGCCTCGACAGATAAGGTACCAATTGCACTTCCTTCCATATGATATTTAAATGCCAAACTAGGTGTAGACACCCCACTAAGATCAAAACAAGGAGAAGTAAGTATTGCTCTTTTATTAGGATACCCAGTACCATTGCCAGAAGCTTCAACATAAATATACGAAGATCCATCTGAAGCACTACTTGGGCCCGTACCATTTGAAGGTGTACCATTAGCATCAATGGTCCAATTTACATCATCATTTGTTGCCTGTGCCCACGCCCCTAGATTTCCTTCAAAACTTTGGTTATATGGAAAAGTAGACACATTTCCTGTACACTCATTAGGAGTTGGTCCTCCAGTTACCCCATTCGAAATTTCAATTAGATATTCCAAAGCCAATTTTGCAAATTTCGCTGCATGTGTAGCGTTGGGCGTTGGTGACCGATCAAAGGTATCTCTTGTAGTATGGATGTTAGGATTATGTTCCCCAAATTTGGCTTCAAACGGAAAAGTAACATCATAACCTTCTTGCGCCCAACTATAGTGATCAGAACAACCGTAGTTACATTGTGACGTACCATATGTAATTCTATGTGTCCCCGAGGCATTATAATAATTCAATAGAGAAATCATAAAATCATTTAAAGTATCATCATTATACGAATCCGTAGAAATAAAAACATCATTAGTAGATCCTTTGTAATTAGTCATATCCAATTGCATATAACTTACTACATTTACGTTACGACTTCGATAATCTTGAGCAATCTCTTTTGAGCCTCTAAGCCCCACTTCTTCCGCTGCAAATCCCATAAATTCAACAGTTCTTTTGGGTTTGAAATTCATAGAAAATAATACTCTTGCTGCTTCGGTTATAGTAGCAATACCCGATGCATTATCATCGGCTCCTGGAGCATTTGAGTTATTTCCTCCTGCAGTCGAATCCATATGTCCTCCAAGAACCACATATTCATCAGGTTTTTCAGTTCCTGTAATAGTCATAATTACAGACGGCATTGCAGTACTGGTATGCTCGACTATTCGAACAGAAACATCACTCCGATTTCCGGCAATACTTTCCCATTTGGTTTTTAAATCCAAAACCGACTGTCTAGCCGCATTCGTGGTATGATATCGTGTACCATAGTTTTCTAACTCCTGAATTTGGTTTGCAATATTGTTATTATTTACCAAATCAAGACTTTGCCTTACCAAAGCATCTTGAGTAATTGAAAAAGTGGCTTTCTGATTCTTTTGAGAGCTCTTATTAATATTTTGCAACGCAGAAATTGCATTTTTTTGAGAACTTTCATAAACGAATCCAGGGCCATGTACCAAAACTTTATGGTGTAATTCTTCGGCTGCTTTGTCACTGAGCATTACTGCACTGTATCCATTTACGGATTTTAAAATTTTGATATCATTTGGATGATTCAACTTGAGCCCTTGAGCATCGTTGGTTTGCATCGTGGCAAAAAACATAGAATCATCCGGTTGTTGCGCGTAGCTATACCTACATAACAGGCATAACAGTACTACTGAAATAATTAAATTTAATTTTTTCATTTTTATGTGAGTTTGTGTTAAACATATAACTTACACAAATTCAATACATAACAAAAATGGCTTCCCCACAAAATAATAACTGTGAACACTTAAAATTATATGTTTCTTGTTTTTTAAACTTTCAATGTTTTTTGAAAGTTTAAAAAATTTCATATATTTGTATTATGAATTACGAAGAAGCAAAAAACAAATTTATTTCTACTTGGGGATCTTTAGGTAGTTTATGGGGTATTAACAAAGCTATGGCTCAAATACATGCTTTATTATTAATATCACCAGAACCACTCTCTATGGAAGATATAATGGAAGAATTACATATTTCTAGAGGTAATGCCAGTATGAATTTACGCCAATTAATGGATTGGGGTATTGTATTTAAAGAGAATAAAATAGGTGAACGTAAAGAATATTTCACTTCAGAAAAAGATGTGCAAGAGTTAGCAAAACAAATTGCCAAAGAAAGAAGCAGAAGAGAATTGCAACCCACTATTAAAATTTTAAATGATGTTTCTAATATTAATGAAGATGGAAGTGATAAGACAAAAGAATTAATCAAACAGACCAAAGCTTTACATGAAATGGCAGAGACCTTGGACATAATGATGAATAAAGTTGTTGGTCAAGGAAACAACTGGATAACCAAAGCATTAGTCAAGCTGGTTAAATAAATTTAAATACTGCAAAATGAGAAGGGACATGATATTCCTTTTTATTTTTGAATTATATTTCAATTTTTTCTGAAACTTTAAAACAAACGAAACATGAAATTAAACATCCCTAATTGGTTAATTATTATAGGAGGAATTGGTCAAATATTCACTGCTCTAATATACCCTTACATACGGCATCAAGTTTTTGATTGGTATAATGATGTTAAACAGTTAAAGCCTCTTAATCAGGAAATAGCAAAAACCTATGGTAGATATATACAAGGACTTAATTTCTCATTCGGGTTAATCGCAATTCTATTAGCTTCAGAGTTAAAATCACAAACTCCTTTGGCTATAGCAATAACAGGGCTTATTGCTGCATATTGGGTAGGAAAAGTTGCAACTCAGATTGCATATTATCCGATGTATGAAATCCCGAAAAAGACAATTTTCAAAATTGGAAGTTATTTTATGAATGGGTTATTTATACTTTTTGCGATAGTTAATACTTTATTACTAATTCACAACTGCTTTGGTTATCAAAATGCTATTTAAAATCTATAAACATGAGCACACTTTCTATATTACATAAACTAAAACTAAAAAAATCTGCTACAAAACGTAACATCATTCAATTTTACGACGAAGCTACAGAAGACTATGAATTCTGGAGTACAGATTTTAATATGCATTTTGGGTACTACATTCCTTTTAAGACCAGTCTTTTTAAAAGAGATACGATGCTCAATCAAATGAATCAACAAATATTTAATAGATTAAAAATACCTAAACAAAACTCATTAGTTGCTGATTTAGGCTGCGGTATTGGCGGTACAATACGATATGGTCTAAGAAAATATCCCTTACTCCATATCATTGGCGTTACATTATCCTCATTTCAAGTTCGTGAAGGAAATAAACGATTACAGCAAACAAATGGTTTAATTTTAGAAGAAAATTATACAAATACTTCATTTCAAAACGATACTATAGATGGAGCATACGCTATTGAAAGTTTTTGTCATTCGGGACACAGTATGCAAGCACTCCGAGAGGCATATAGAATATTAAAACCGTCATCGAGATTAGTCATTGCCGATGCTTTTCTTAAAAAAGATCAAGAACAATTATGCAAGGGGAGTAAATATTGTTACGATCAATTGTGTACAGGGTGGAGTCTTGAAGGTCTCGGAAACATTAACAAAGTAAAAGAGGATTTGACAAAAATAGGTTTCAAGAATATCACTATAGAGGATGTTTCTTATAAAGTAGCTCCTTCTGTTCTTCATGTACCCTGGGCTATTACAGGTTTTATGTTAAAAAAAATATTTAAAAAAGAAGGGATAAAATCACAAAGTTGGAAAAATCTAAAAGGATCATTGTTTGCTTTGCTATCAGGGTTACACATGAAAAGCTTTGGGTATTATATAATCACAGCAGAAAAATAGACAATGACAACTATTCAACTTAAAACAAATATAAAATCACCTATTAAAGATGTTTTTGATTTATCCAGAAACATTGATTTCCATACACATTCTGCAAAAAAAACGAATGAAAACGTTATTGCAGGAAAAGCTTCTGGGTTAATTGAGCTTCATGAAACAGTAACATGGAGAGGAAAGCACTTTGGTGTATATCTTACTCATCAAAGTGCAATTACAGCATTAAAATACCCACACAATTTTACAGACGAAATGATACAAGGGCATTTTAAATCGTTTAAACATCAACATCTATTTCAAGATACCATATCAGGAACACAAATGATTGATATCCTTGAATATGATGTTCCCTTTGGAATATTTGGTAAGGTTTTTAATTATGTATTTCTAAAAAAGCATTTAACCTTATTTCTTATAACAAGAAATAGGGCTATAAAATCACATTTAGAAACCAAAAAATAAGGAGTTAAGTAGTAGATAAGAGCAACAACTTGTTACACAATCGTTAAAGCATCTATAAAAGGATATGCAAGATTCAACTTTTTATCCTATTTTTGGTGAATACAACAATAGAAACGATAATGTCAACAAACACCATAGACCCCACTTCATGGGTTGATAAATACAGTGATTACCTTTTTAATTATACTATTGTAAGAGTTGATAATAAAGAAATCGCACAGGATCTTGTGCAAGAAACTTTCTTTGCAGGTCTCAAATCAATGAAAAATTTTAAAGGTGAAGCCAGTGAGCGTACCTGGTTAATTTCTATTCTGAAAAGAAAAATCATTGATCACTATCGAAAAATTAATAGTAATAAAGGTAAAGCTGAAGTTAGAATAAATTATTCGAGTGATTCTGAAACGGAAGGTGACTGGTTAGAAGAAAGAGTTGCTGACCCTTTTGATCGTACAGCAGAGAGTGACATTGAAAACACAGAGCTTGGATTAGCAATACATAATTGCATGGGTAAACTACCCGAAAAACAAGCGTTGATTTTTAAAATGAAAACTATACAAGGTTTCGATACTGAAGCCATTTGTAATGAATTTGATATTACTGCGTCTAACCTATGGGTTATTATCCATAGAGCACGAACAGCTATGGCTGAGTGTTTAGAAAAAAATTGGTTTTAAGAAAAATGAGTAAGGAAAATAAAATATTTGTTAGTTGTTCTGATGCTAATCACTTTTGTGATAAGAATCAGTATAAAGAAGCTTCATTTTGGGAAAAAGTGAAGTTGAATATTCATCTTATATATTGTAAGGCTTGTAGAAAATATTCGGCTAATAACAATAAACTAACTAAACTGGTTAAGAACCCTAAAGTTATTAGTATTAATGAATATGAAAAGAATGCTATGAAAGAACGACTAAAACAAAAAATGAATGAATAGACAATCTTAAAAAGATTAAGATTATACCCCAAAAACATTAAAAAAGAGTACGCTATAATTGTAATGAAAACTAGGAATAACTTATTGGTATCCTGTGATGAAGCAAAACATATCTGTGATAAAAATCAGTATGGAGAAGCTTCGATTGCAGAGATTTTAAAATTAAACATTCGTTTATTGTATTGTAAGGTGACTCGAGCCTATTCGAAAAGAAATGGCAAACTTACTAAGGCAATAAAAAATTCTGATGTCCAAACCATTAACCCTTCTATAAAGGAACAAATGAAAAGGCAACTTCAAGAAGAATTAACTAAATAACTGTTGTAATATAATTAATATGGCGAGCCACATAAATGGCACGCTCTCTACCCAAAAAGAACAGTAATACTCAGATTGTCTTCGATCGGTACCCCATAGAAACAAAAGACTAAGTGTTGTAATCAAAATTGTACTTAAAATCTCAACAGACGATAAATCATCTTTAATCGCGGTTAACAACAAAAACAAAACAAGTAGAGCACTTCCAAAAACTTTTGTTCGCGTAACTCCAATCATTTGAGGTACTGTTTCCAGTTCTTCATTATCATATTCAAGGTCTCTTATTTCAAAAGGTAACATGATCACCACTATAAATAAAAATCGCTGAATCATCTCTATTAAAAAATCAAAATTAAGATCACCTTCTATATATATTACAGGAACCAAAACAGTAATACCTGCCCAAACTAATCCAATAATAAAAATTTTAATCCCCGCTATGCTTCTTAAATTCCTTTTTTTAGGAAAAACAGGTACTGCATAAAGTACAGTTAATGCAATAAATGGAGCCATATAAAGTAATGTATCATAAGGCATTAAATAAGCAAAATACAAGAACAGTATAAGTGAAATCCCCGTTAACACCTGTATACCCTTCATAGAGCGTGTTAATCGCCTATGATATAACTTAGAAACTTTAGAGTATTTAACAAAGTTATAGGCAGCTATAGAACCCAAAAAACAAAAAGCAAGGAAAGTATATTTTTCGTTAACTCCGAACTTAATAAATGTCACTTGTACTAATGCGCAGATTGCCAAAGCCACATGAATGCTACTATTAATATAAAATTTAAATATACTTTTTAAAGTTTCCACACTACTAATTTAGGGTTATCTGTTAATAACACCCGAAATTGGTTAAAAACTTACTATAGTAGGGTTAATTAATTGTGAAATTTTTACCAATTAAATATGTACTTTTGCCGTCTAAATCTCAACTGTTTTTCAAAAATGAAAACTGACTCTTTTAAATTGCGTCATATTGGTCCTTCGACAAAGGACTTAAACAGCATGTTAAGCACTATTAAATCGGATTCTATAGATCAACTAATCTATGAGACCGTACCAGATGATATTCTTCTAAAAAAACCATTAAACTTGGCACCAGCAATGAGTGAACAAGAATATTCTGGTCATATGCAGAAGCTATCTTCAAAAAATAAAGTTTTTAAATCTTATATAGGTTTAGGATATCATGAGGCCTGCTTACCAGCTGTTATACAACGTAACATTCTGGAAAACCCAGGTTGGTATACCGCCTATACTCCATATCAGGCAGAAATTGCTCAAGGAAGATTAGAAGCATTATTGAATTATCAAACAATGGTTTGTGATCTTACCGGTATGGAACTCGCAAATGCTTCTTTATTAGATGAAAGTACTGCGGTTGCTGAGTCTATGACTATGTTATTTGCCGTACGTTCTAGAGATCAAAAGAAGAATGGAGTACGTAAATTTTTCGTTTCGGAAGAAATCTTACCACAGACACTTTCATTACTTAAAACACGTGCAATACCTCTTGAGATAGAATTAGTAATCGGAGATCATCAGCAATTTGAATTCTCTACTGATTTTTATGGGGCAATTTTACAATATCCTGGGAAATCTGGCCAAGTTTATGATTATGCAACCTTTGTAGAAAAAGCACATCACGCCGATATTAAAGTGGCAGTAGCTGCTGATATTCTAAGCTTAGTCTCTCTAAAATCACCCGGAAGTTTTGGAGCAGATGTAGTAGTTGGTACTACCCAACGATTTGGGATTCCTTTAGGATATGGTGGTCCTCACGCTGCATATTTTGCAACAAGAGAAGAGTTTAAAAGAAATATTCCTGGTAGAATTATTGGTGTTACGCAAGATACAGATGGTAATCGAGCTCTGCGTATGGCATTACAAACCAGAGAACAACATATTAAACGTGACAAAGCCACTTCAAATATTTGTACGGCTCAAGTGCTTCTAGCAGTAATGGCCGGAATGTATGCTGTATATCATGGACCAGAAGGGCTGCAATATATAGCTCAAAAAGTAAATAGTTCGGCAGTAACCCTAAGCACGACACTAGAAAAACTAGGTTACAAACAACTTAACACTTCGTTTTTTGATACTATTCGTATTAATGCCAATGCTCAAGAAGTAAAAATCGTTGCTGAAAATCAAGAAGTTAATTTCTATTATCTAGATAATGAAACGATTTCAATTTCTTTAAATGAGGCTACAACACTTGAAGATCTTAATGCCATACTTTCAATTTTTGCCAAAGTAGCAGGAAAAGATACTATCAAACTTGATACTATTGATAATACAAATAGTATTGATCAAAAAGTAAAGCGTACTACAGAGTTTTTAACAAACGAAGTATTCAATACGTATCACTCAGAAACTGAGTTAATGCGTTATATTAAAAAATTAGAACGTAAAGATCTTTCTTTAAATCATTCTATGATTCCGCTTGGATCTTGTACTATGAAACTCAATGCAGCTTCAGAAATGTTGCCTCTTAGTGATCCTCAATGGGGTAATATCCATCCTTTTGTGCCTATAGAACAAGCTCAAGGATATCAAGAAGCACTTAAAAAACTAGAAGATCAGCTTACAGAAATCACTGGTTTTGCAGCAACATCTTTGCAACCAAACTCTGGAGCACAAGGAGAATTTGCAGGTCTTATGGTAATAAGAGCGTATCATGAATCTAGAGGAGATCAACATAGAAATATTTGTTTGATTCCATCATCGGCGCATGGTACTAACCCTGCATCTGCTGTTATGGCTGGGATGAAAGTAGTTGTAACTAAATCTACCGAAGAAGGCAATATCGATGTCGATGATTTACGAGAAAAAGCACTTAAATATAAAGATAATCTAGCAGCACTAATGGTTACGTATCCTTCTACTCATGGGGTATACGAATCAGCCATTAAGGAAATCACAAAGATTATTCATGACAATGGCGGTCAAGTATATATGGATGGGGCCAATATGAATGCTCAAGTTGGCTTGACTAACCCAGGGGTAATTGGTGCCGATGTTTGCCACCTTAATTTACATAAAACATTTGCTATACCTCATGGTGGTGGTGGCCCTGGAGTGGGACCTATATGCGTAGCAAAACAATTGGTTCCTTTTTTACCAGGAAATCCAATAATCCAGACCGGAGGAGATCATGCTATTACCGCAATTTCTGCAGCTCCTTGGGGATCTTCATTGGCGTGTTTAATATCCTACGGATATATTTCTATGCTCGGTGCAGATGGTTTAAAAGAATCCACAGAAAGTGCGATTCTTAATGCCAATTATATTAAAGAACGACTAGATGGTCATTACAGTGTATTATACACTGGAGAAAGAGGAAGAGCAGCTCATGAAATGATTATAGACTGTAGACCTTTTAAAGCTAATGGTATAGAGGTTACAGATATTGCAAAAAGATTAATGGATTATGGTTTTCATGCTCCAACAGTTTCTTTTCCTGTGGCTGGGACTATAATGATAGAACCTACAGAAAGTGAAAGTAAAGCAGAATTAGATCGTTTTTGCGATGCATTATTATCTATACGCCAAGAAATTGCCGAAGCTAATATTGACAACCCTAACAATGTAATGAAAAATGCTCCTCACACTTTAGCCATGCTTACAGGAGATAGTTGGGACTTTCCTTACTCTAGAGAACAAGCAGCATATCCTTTATCTTATATTGCAGAAAATAAATTTTGGCCTTCAGTTCGTAGGGTTGATGATGCATATGGAGATAGAAACTTGATTTGCACCTGTGCTCCTATTGAAGAATATATGGAAGCTGAAGCATAATCATATTGAATTAAAAATAAAAAAGAGGCGACTACAAAATCGCCTCTTTTTTTAAAACAAATATCAAATGAAAGACATCACTTCTAGAAAAGATATAGAATTTTTAATGAGATCTTTTTATAGTGATGCATTTTCTAACCCTATTATTGGTGATTTTTTTACAAAAATTGCTAAGATAAATCTTGAAGAACATCTCCCACACATTATAGATTTTTGGGAACAACAATTATTTAGAAAAGGAAATTATCAAAAGAATGTCCTTAAAATCCATGAAAATTTAAGCCATCAAAAAGGGTTAGAAAATATTCATTTTGAAACATGGTTATCTCTTTTTAATACTACCGTTGATCAAAATTTTAAAGGGCAAAAGGCAGATCTCATCAAAACTAGAGCATTATCTATAGCTACAGTAATGAGGATTAAAATCAATTAGTTTTCTAAGCTATTTTTGCATGAAATTACTCGCAAAAAGTATGGGTAGGCATTGTAATTATATTATGCATGCATAATATAGATATGCATGAAGGTATATCTTACCCTAATAACCCATAATCAAATACGATGAATATCAAGATAACTGGCACGGGAAGCTATATCCCAACTGAGATTGAGAAAAATGAGGATTTTGTTCATCATCAATTTTTTAATGGAAATGGAACACAAATAGAACATCCCTCTACCATTATTATTGACAAATTCAAAAAAATTACGGGTATTGAAGAGCGTAGATATGCCACTAACCAACAAAACGCTTCGGACTTAGCTTTTCTTGCAGCAAAAAAAGCCATCAAAAATGCTAAAATTGATCCTGAAACGCTTGATTACATTATTATTGCTCATAACTTTGGAGATGTAGACAAAAACTCCTGTCAGGCTGATACGGTACCTAGTCTTGCTGCGAGGGTAAAACACAAATTAAAAATACAAAATCCATATTGTGTAGCATATGATGTATTGTTTGGTTGTCCTGGTTGGATAGAAGGAGTTATCCAAGCACATTCGTTCATTAAAAGTGATATGGCCAAAAAATGTCTGATTATAGGAGCAGAAACATTATCACGGGTTATTGATCAACATGATAGAGATTCTATGATATACTCTGATGGAGCTGGTGCTACAATTTTGGAAACGACAGAAGATCCTGGTGGGATTATTTCAAGTATAAGCGCTTCATACACTCTAGAGGAAAGTAATTTCTTATTTTTCGGAAAAACCTATAACAATGCACTTAAGAATAATCATAAATACATTAAGATGCATGGCAGGAAAATATATGAATTTGCTCTTAACCATGTACCACTTGCTATGAAAGCGTGTTTAGACAAAACCAACATCGATATCAAAGATGTAAAAAAGATTCTGATACATCAAGCTAATGAAAAAATGGACGAAGCTATTGTAAAACGCTTCTATCACCTATTTGAACATCAAGTCCCAGAAAACATCATGCCTATGAGTATTCAAAAATTAGGTAATAGCAGTGTTGCGACTATCCCAACGCTATATGATCTTATTCTCAATGGAGAAATCGAGGATCAATCTATCCATAAAGGAGATATATTGTTGTTTGCAAGTGTTGGCGCGGGTATGAATATCAATGCTTTTCTATATCAACATTAATTACTAAATAAAAAATCTCTAAACTCAAGCTACGGTAGTCTCTGTAATTGTCTATTTTTACCATTTACAATAACCTATCATCATTATGTACGAAGGAACTTTTCCTCATAAGCGCTATCAAAAAACTTTAGAATTTCTTAGAAACAGCATTCCTACCCCTTCCAATATTCTTGATTTAGGAGTGAGAAACCCTTTCGTAGAATTCATGGAAAAAGATGGCCATACTGTATCTAATACTACCGGAGAAGATCTTGATATCAATACCGAAGCAGTAAAGACCGAAGATATAGATGTTGTAACTGCTTTTGAAATTTTCGAACATCTAATAGCTCCTTTTAATGTTTTAAAAGATGTTAAAGCTAATAAGTTAGTAGCTTCGATACCACTAAAACTGTGGTTCTCTCCTGCATATCGTAGTAAAACAGATCCTTGGGATCGGCACTATCACGAATTTGAAGATTGGCAATTTGATTGGCTACTAGAAAAAGCGGGCTGGAAGATAAAAGCAAGAGATAAATGGACTCATCCAGTAAAAAAAATAGGATTAAGGCCATTACTTCGACTTTTCACTCCAAGATATTATATAGTATATGCCGAGCGAGTTAAAAGCGTCTAATTTGTTTTTTTAACTTTATCCTAGAAACTATAACTTTGAATTTAACTTTTGAATATATATATAGTCATAGCCGCTCATAACGAAGAACGTTTTATCGCTAAAACTCTAACGTCTTTAGCCTCTCAAACCTTACTTCCAAAAAAAATCATTGTTGTAAATGACAATTCTACAGATGACACAGAAAATATCGTAACTAAATTTTGTAGTGAATTTGATTTCATATCACAAGTAAAAACAAATTCTTCAAAAGACCATATGCCGGGTAGTAAGGTAATACGTGCCTTCTCCAAAGGGTTATCGGTTCTCGATAGTGAATTTGATATTATATGCAAATTTGATGCTGATCTTATCTTTCCTTCAAATTATTTAGAAAAAATTGTTTACCATTTTAATGAAAATCCAAATGTAGGAATGACCGGAGGGTTTTGTTATATCGAAAAAAATCAAGACTGGATCCTAGAGAACTTAACCAATAAAGATCATATTCGAGGTGCATTAAAAGCATATCGAAAAGCTTGTTTTTTGGATATTAATGGTCTAAAACCAGCAATGGGATGGGATACAGTAGATGAGCTATTGGCCCAATATCATAATTGGGAGATAAAAACAGATACTTCACTGCATGTAAAACATCTTAAACCCACTGGCCAAAAATATAATGTAAAGGCAAGATATAAGCAAGGAGAAGCTTTTTATAGAATGAGGTATGGTTTTTTCATTACACTTATAGCATCATTTAAATTGGCGCTTCTTAAAAAACGCCCAATGCTTATTATGGATTATTTAAAAGGTTTTTTTAAAGCCAAAAGAGAGAGGACACCCTTTCTTGTTTCTAAATCGGAAGGTGAATTCATAAGAAAACTTCGAATAAAGAACATAAAAAACAAAATACTATAGATTGATTATCAAATATTTAACTATACATTGCCATTTAAAAATAGACAAGTCTGTCTACTTTTAAATATTTTATCTATATTTGCATTATGAAACGCTCTCAAGTAAGGCAACATATTATCGAAACGGCTTCGGATTTATTCTATCGACAAGGATATAATCTTACAGGGATTAATGAAATTATAAAAGAGGCAGCAATTGCAAAAGCCACTTTATATAATCACTTTGCCTCCAAAGAGGATATTTGTTTAGCGTATCTTCAACACCGAAATAGTGTATTCACAAAAGATATACATGATTTTGTTAACCAGGCCAAAGAAGGAAAAAAGCAATTATATGCTTTGTTCGATTTTCTTAAAGAATTCTTTAGTCAAAAAGATTTTAATGGTTGCTGGTGCCTAAACACTGTTGCGGAACTCCCTCATGACAACGAAAAAATCAAAAAAGAAATTCAAAAGCAAAAAGAAGAATTTATTCGTTTCATTAAGGGGTTAATCGAAAAAAACTATGATCAGCAATCTGATCAAAAAAATGATATTCTTGCAAGACAGATCTATTTATTATATGAAAGTTCTATTTCTGAAAGCAAGTTACACGAAAACTCATGGCCTATTGAAGCCGGATTATCTCTGTGTAAAACAATAATACATTAATTTTTTTATCAATTAATAGACAGACTTGTCTGTTCATTTTATTAACATTTAAATATATTCAAAATGACTCAATTTAAAAACAAAACAGCCTTAGTAATTGGCGGAACAAGCGGAATCGGTAGAGCAACCGTAGAAACATTAATTGAAGGAGGAGCTACAGTTCATGTAGTTGGTAGAAATGTCTCCAAAATTTCTGATGCAAGCCAGGTCGTTAAACACCAAGTGGATATTACCAATACTGGTAGTGTAAACAATCTTATAAACGAAATTTCAAATTTAGATCGTTTAGATTATTTGGTAAATGCTTCTGGTATTTTTGGTCCCAAAGCATTCTTAGACCATACTGTAGAAGATTATGATTCTTATCAAGATCTTAACAGAGGATTCTTTTTTATTACTCAGGCTGCCGCCAAAAAAATGAAAGAAAATAATAGTGGATCTATTGTAAACGTAGGTTCTATGTGGGCAAAACAAGCCGTAAAAGCAACTCCCTCTTCTGCCTATTCTATGCAAAAAGCAGGTTTACATTCTCTTACACAGCATTTGGCAATGGAATTAGCTGATCACGGTATTAGAGTAAACGCAGTATCTCCTGCAGTAGTAGAAACGCCTGTGTATGACAGCGTTTTTGGTAGTGCTGAAGAAGCAAAGAAAGCATTAGTTGGATTTAACAACTTTCACCCAATAGGAAGAAACGGGACTCCAACAGATATAGCAGATAGTATTACTTTTTTACTTTCTGACAAAGCTTCTTGGGTAACAGGAGCTATATGGGATACCGACGGTGGAGTAACTGCTGGTAGAAACTAATCAAAAAAAGATACTGATTATGTATGACATGAATAACCTAAAACAGTTAGGTGCACTCGGTAAAAATGCAGAAAAGGCGATGAAAGCGTTTCAGGCATTTGATAGTATTGCTTTAGAAGAAGGAGCAATTCCCGTAAAGTATAAAGAACTGATGGCGGTTGCTGTGGCATTGACCACACAATGCCCTTATTGTCTCGAAATACACAAAAAAAATGCTATCACGGCAGGAGCTACCCAAGAGGAGTTAGCCGAAACAACATTTATTGCAGCTGCTTTACGTGCAGGAGCAGCCGTTGTTCATGGTACTCACTTAATGGAAAAATAAAATTTATGCATTTATAAAAAGTAATTAGTAAAGCTTCGATTAATTGGAGCTTTACTCTTTATATTTAGATTATCATGAAAACCAAAGTACTTATCATTGGCGCAGGTTTAACTGGGTTATTACTTGCCTATAGACTAAAAAAAGAAGGTATTTCTTTTAAAATTATTGAAGCTAGAAATCGCATTGGTGGAAGAATACACACCGTATACTCAGAGAAAGAAACTCCAATAGAAATGGGGGCCACATGGTTAAGCACACAACATTGTGAATTACTTGCTTTGCTCGAAGAGCTAAAACTACCAATATTCGAACAATTCATGGATGGGATTGCTCTTTTCGAATCTTTATCTACGGCTCCACCTCAACAAATTGAATTACCAAGAAATCAGCAACCAAGTTATAGAATAAAAGGTGGTACACATGCAATTATAAATGCACTCGCAAAACATTTGGAGACTGATGAACTAATCTTAAATGAAAAAATAACCGATATCCACTATACTACAAAAGTTGGTTTTACACTTAATTCAAGACAAAAGCAATACCATTCAGAAAAAGTAATATCAACATTACCTCCTATGCTTTTTGTAAACTCAATACAATTCTCTCCTGCATTACCAGAAGAACTAATCAATATTGCCAACAAAACACATACCTGGATGGGAGATTCTATTAAATTCGGGCTTTCGTATCCTACCCCATTTTGGAAAGAAAAAAACTACTCTGGAACGATTTTTAGTAATGTTGGACCCATTACCGAATTATATGATCATTCTAATTATGAAAACGATCGATATGCGCTTAAAGGTTTTTTACAAAGTGGTATGTATCTAGAAACCAAAGAAAATAGAATATCTAAGGTTACTAATCAGCTTCAAAAATTATTTGGCACAGGGGCTTCAGCATATTTAAAGTATGAAGAATCTATATGGAGAGAGGAATCTGAAACATTCGTCCCCACCGATCATTTTGTGTTGCCACATCAAAATAATGGGCACTCCATATACCAAACGTCGATATATGATAAAAACCTATTTATTGGGGGAGCTGAAACAGCGCTTCAATTTGGTGGATATATGGAAGGAGCAGTAAAAAGCGCTCAATCCATATATCAAGAATTTAAAAAATAGATTATTCTAGAATAAACGACAACACATCACCCGTAGCTCCATTTGGAAAAGTAATCCCTAATAAGGCCGAGATTGTAGGTGCTATATCAGTAATATGGGTTTCTTTGGTTGTACTGCCTTTTTGTATTCCTTGTCCAAAAAACAATAAAGGAGCATGCGTATCATAATTTCGGCCACTACCGTGAGTAGAACCTGTTCTAGAATACATTATAGTCGCTGGATCTAATACCATAACCAAATCTCCGCTTCTTCTTTGATTGAATCCCTTTTGTAACAATGCTGCGATACCCTCCGTATAATTACTTCCTACCAGTTGATTTCTTGTATACACCTTGTCAATCTGATTTTCTTGCAAAATAAAATGTGAAAGAGCATTTTGGAGATCCTCATGTTTCACATTACTTTTATTTAAGGTATCGTAATTAAAAAACACTTGATTATTAGAAATATTTTCTATCAAACCATCGATCTTAAATTTTTCTTTCACAAAAACTTCTACTTTGGTTTTGAACGCATCTGTATCAAAATAACCTGCAGGAATCTTAACTGATTTTAAATAAGATGGTACTTGTACTGCTCCATGATCAGCAGTAAGAAAAACAGTATATTGTCCTTTCCCTACTTTAGTATCTAGTACCTTAAAAACACGTTCTAAATCTTGATCTAATCTCAAATAAGTATCCTCTATCTCTTTAGAGTTTACTCCAAAATTATGCCCCACATAATCAGTACTAGAAAAACTAACAGTCAGAAAATCTGTAATATCATCTACTCCCAAATTCTCTCCTTTTATAGCTTCAATTGCAAAATCTGCAGTCAAACTATTTCCGTAAGCTGATGATTTTATAATATCAAATCCTTCATTTTGATCTTTTAGTTTCGCCAAATCGTACGGAAAAGTAGCGGTTTCTTTTCCTTTATACCCTCCTTCAAATTGGTTTTTATCAGCTCCACTTTCTGTATATGTACTAATATCGTGTAATGTATTCCACTCTTTAAAATACGACGTTGCTTTTCCTGATGCATTAAATTTTTTAACCCAGTCAGGTAATTCATTTCGATAATAGGTACTGGTAATCCATTTTCCTTCATCTTTTCCTCTAAACCAATACGCGCCATTAGCTGTATGACCTGCTGGTAAAATAGCCCCACGATCTTTAATAGCAATACCTATTGTTTTACCTCGCAACTGAGTATGCAATCTATTTTGATCCGCAACTGAAGTAGTTTTCATACGATGCGGAGACATTCTTTCGAGCTCACTATCCGAGCCTACAGCTTTTACACTAGGATCACTAGCACAATACACTGTTTTCTTACTAAATTTATCATACCAATAATTAGAAATCACTCCGTGATTTTCGGGTGTGGTTCCTGTATACACCGATGCATGACCGGGGCCTGTATACGTTGGCACATAATTAAAATGATTGTTCTTACAATTATACCCTTCATTAATCATTCTTTTAAACCCTCCTTCTCCAAAACGATCATAAAATCGAGTTAGATAATCATATCGCATTTGATCAACTACAATTCCAACAACAAGTTTAGGAGAAGTATTAATCTTGGTTTTAGTCTGTGATGTACCTATATTCGATAACATTACTAAAAAGGTTATCAGAAATATTCTTTTTATCATTACTCTTTAAATTTAGACAGCAAATGTACTATTTGTACAAATGTAAAACTTTAATACAAGGTTAAATGCTGTAGATATTTTTTTTTCTATTTTAGCCTATCTAATAAAGAACGTATGTTTTATCTCGACGATATCGGTCGTTACTTTTTAATGTTAAAAGGGGTTTTTAGTAGAATGACTAAAGGCTCGGTATTACGAAATTTAATTTTTAAGGAGATTGATGACCTGATTATTGGTTCATTAGGAATTACTGTATTTTTGGCGTTCTTTATCGGAGCGGTTGTTGCCATCCAAACGGCACTTAACCTTACTAATCCTTTAATTCCTAAAAAGTTAATCGCTTTTGCTTCTCGACAGTCTGTTATATTAGAATTTGCTCCTACATTTTTATCTGTAATCATGGCAGGTAAAGTAGGATCATTTATCACTTCCAGTATTGGAACCATGAGAGTGACAGAGCAAATTGATGCTTTAGAAGTAATGGGTATTAATTCATTAAACTACCTCGTGTTCCCTAAAGTTATTGCAATGTTCATGTATCCATTCGTAATAGCAATTGCTATGTTTGTAGGTATTTTTGGAGCATATGCTGCCGGTGTGTATGGTGGTTTTGTATCGAGTGCAGATTTTTTAACTGGCTTACGAGAAGAATTTATCCCTTATCATCTTACATATGCTTTTATGAAAACCTTTTTATTCGCGTTTTTATTAGCAACCATTCCTTCATTTCATGGTTATTATATGAAAGGTGGAGCCCTCGAGGTAGGTAAAGCTAGTACATCTGCCTTTGTTTGGACCACAGTAGTGATTATTATATCAAATTATGTACTCACTCAATTATTACTAAGCTAATGATAGAAGTTACTAATTTACATAAAGGTTTTAATGGAGAAGAGATCCTGAAAGGAATCACTACAACTTTTGATCGTGGCATGACCAATCTTATTATTGGTACCAGTGGTAGTGGAAAAACGGTATTTTTAAAATGTTTATTAGGACTTTTTACTCCTGAAACAGGTGCTATCTGTTACGATGGAGCTACCTATTCTGAACTTAATGAACAACAACAAAGGGATCTTAGAGAACGGATGGGAATGGTTTTTCAAGGCAGTGCTTTATTTGATTCTATGACCGTAGAAGAAAATGTAATGTTTCCTTTAATGATGTTTACCAAGCAAAAGAAAGAAGAAATGCTCGAAAGAGTACATGAAGTATTAAAAAGGGTAAATCTTGAAAATGCAGAAAAAAAACTTCCTTCAGAGATTAGTGGTGGTATGCAAAAACGAGTTGCTATAGCCCGCGCTATTGTTACTCGACCAAAATATCTTTTTTGTGATGAACCAAACTCGGGGTTAGATCCAAGAACCGCTATTGTTATTGATAATCTTATTAAAGAAATTACTGAGGAATATGATATTACGACAGTAATCAATACACATGATATGAATTCGGTGATGGAGATAGGTGAGAAAATTGTCTTTCTAAAAAATGGTTTTTTAGAATGGGAAGGCGATAAAACTCAAATATTTAAAACCGACAACAAAGCAGTTACCGATTTTGTTTACTCATCTAATCTATTCAAAAAAGTACGTGACGCACAAATTAAAGGGTTATAACTAAATATCCTTAGAATGAGTCACAAAACCGATAAAGAAATCACCACCATGATCTATTTGCCATAGACAATGTTCTTTTTCTAAAAGCCAATCATTATAATTTTCAAGAATAAGGTCGTTTCTAATGTGTAAGTGACTAGGCTCATATTCTCCTAATTTCAAGACTTTATTGATCTCATTAATTGTATAAAACATTGTATCAGCATCTTTCCAATCTACATGATAAGCGGTGTGGCCTTTATTTATAGTATTACAATGTAGCACTTCAAAAATCCTAAAATCACTTTCATCAAGTTTTTCAATCTTATTCCAAAAATCAATTCTTGTTTTTCGGGGCATATATTTAGTGGCCTTACTAAAGAACAACTCTTCATCTTGCTTAAACTCCTGTAGAGAGACATATTGTATTCCACTCATCAGGTTTTGATTTTTCTGTTCATTTAGAATTTTCAATTCTTCATTCGATATTTTATTTTTTCGCCAAAGAATATACAGAAAAAATAATATGAGCAAGGAAAAAACCACAGTGTAAACTATTTTGTTGGCAAACTCATCTCCTGTAATAATAAAATAAACCCCAAGAATAGAAACACCCAATCCCATGTAGATCATACTTGGATTTATAGACTGTATTCGTGCATTCATAATCTCCTTTCGATCTCTAACACCTGATATTTGCTTTCCTCTCTGCAACGCTTTAGGAGCATTATAAACCTGCATAACTTTAGTAATCACTATGGGTAATGGAAGGATAAAATACATGACCATTTCAAATTTACGAAACACATAAATTTCAAAACCCTGAATCACTCCCATGCCAATCGCCATCAACACAATCCATAAGATCATTAGTCTGGAGTACTTTTTTAAAACCTTAGCGTATTTATCAATATATTCTTTAGCTTTTTGTTCAGTACATAGATATCCATTAGCAGTTTCTGAAGCATAGTATATATACCCCTGTCCTTTTGGGTTTGGGGTAAATTTAGATTTATACCTATTTACTAGATTTTCTCTTAAAATACTTATTCTCATGAACTAAAATTGAGTAATGGTTTATAATTAGAATAACCACATAATCGACAATAGAGTGCATACACTATTACTGATTGTAATTTTATACTATATAGATTAGATTTTTTATATAAGATCACAATTATATTTTTTCGAACAAAATGTTTTTGTCATACTATTTTTCAAAAATCTGAATACGGTTTCCATCAGGATCAAGAATAATAATCATTTTCTTTCTAGAAACAGGATCGACAACCTCTTCCCCGTAAAAAGTAACTTTAGATTTTTTTAAGTGATCCATCCATTTTTGAAAATCAGGAACCATGAATCCAATTTTAAAAAAACCAATCGTTCTAGTTTTATTATTAAAATCAGGAATTACATCTTCTAGAGAAACTGCCGAACTTAATTGAATTAATTCGATCAAAATATTTCCTCTTTTTAGATTAGCCTGTCTTAATCCTATAGATTTTACTTCGTTTTTATTTGCAATAGTAAACCCTAAGTTTTTAGAATACCATGACACAGAACTATCTATATCCTTAACCAATAATGCAGAAAAATAAGGTTCGAGCTCTGGTGGCACTGGATCTTTCTGAGCATTCCCTACAAAAGAAAGTAATAACAAGAATATAAGAATGAATGTTACATTTTTCATCTTATGAATCTATCAAAAAAGAAGTGAAATTGCAAATATCAAAAAATGCTCTATTCGATATACAAAGTATCAGCTTTCATCTCTTTAGTAATCCACCTATGTAGAGAGTTTGTTCTAATCGCATTTAGGCTATCCGATATTTGAAACTTCCATTTCGGGAAAATCACTTGAACGGTATCAACTTTTAAGAAATTAGAGCGTAATACTTCTCCATATCCCAAAGTTTGAAGATCAGGGAACCTAATTTTGGCATCTTTGGCTATACTAGCATAGGGCAACACTTTAACCGGAATAACCTTATTTGCTTCTCTTAAATTGGTTTCTAATCCGGCAATTTGGATTTTTAGATCTTCTATCTCATCCAACAATTTACCATTCTCTTTCTCTAAGCGATTTATCTGTTCGATAGACCTATCATATGCTTTAGAAACTTGATCAATCCCCCTTGCCTTATTACCTCTAACAGTTAATGTAAAATCCTTAATGTTTTCATATTTCAAGATTTCATTATGCAGATCACTTGCAGTAGCCTCGGATATTTCGCCGTCAAAAAACAATTTTAATGTTTTATTATTATAATCATAAATAGGTTTTCTTAGATACAAATTTTCATTAGCATCTACCTCATTAGCTATATAACTTTCATAATCACCAAAAGCTTTACTTTCATTAAGAGTTACCCAAAAAGTATACATTGCTGGTATCATAACCACCAGAGCAAGAATAGATGCAATTCTAGCAGTTAGCTTTCTTTTAGCAGAATTTGCGTACCGAATCATTGGAAACCTTAATAGTTTTAGCACTAAAAAAGTTGCCAATCCAATAAAAATAGTATTAATAGTAAAAAGGTACATCGCCCCTATAGCATAATCATAATTTTGTATTGCTAAACCAAAACCAACGGTACATAAAGGTGGCATCAAAGCTGTTGCAATAGCTACACCAAAAATCACACTTGCGATAGTTCCTTTTTTTGTACGGGCAATAATCAGGGCCATACCCCCAAAGAAGGCAATTAACACATCCCTTATATCTGGTTTTGTTCTTGCTAATAATTCTGAAGATTCTTCTTTAAGCGGAAATAGCCAGAAAAATAACCATGCGGTAATGACACTAAGTACTACCATTACAGCAAAGTTTATTAAGGATTTTCGTAGGGTATCAATATCATTTACGGCAATAGACATACCCATTCCCAGTATTGGTCCCATAAGTGGTGATATTAACATGGCTCCAATCACTACTGGAATAGAGTTAGCATTAAGACCGATTGATGCGATAAATATCGAACAAATCAAAATCCAAGCTGTAGCCCCTTTAAAAGGGATGTCTGCTTTTATTAATTCGATAGTACTTTCTCTATCGGTATCATTACGGAAATCAAGCAATTCTTTTAAGAAAGTTGTAAAACTTCTAAATAAACCTTTAGCATCTTTCTTTACAGCTTCTTTTTGCTGCTCTACTTTTTCATCTTGAGTTTGATTGCCAAATTCTCCTTTATTTTCTTCCATTATAATTATCCGTATTGTTCTCCGTATGTATCTTTTACCTTCTTGAGTACTTTTTTAATATCCTGTTCTTTTTTCTTAGGATATATTAGCAACACTTCCTTCTTATCTACAATAATGTAATCTTCGAGCCCATCAACCACAACAATTTTATCAACGGCTGTTCTAATCATATTACCAGACGAATCTTGAGATAATACACGTGCATTAACTACAGCATTTTTATCATCAGTTTTATCCAATTTATCATAAAGTGATCCCCAAGTACCCAGATCATTCCAATCAAAATTTGCAGGTAATACGTATACATTTTCTGCTTTTTCCAAAATAGCATAATCTATAGAAATATTCTCTGCAAGAGGGTAATTTAAACTAATAAAATCGTTCTCTTGCTTGGTATTATAGACAAGTGATCCTTTTTCGAACAAAGTGGTCATCTTTTTTTGAAAAGTAGCAAAAGCACTTATGATACTTTGAGCACTCCAGATAAAGATCCCTGCATTCCACAAATAGTTTCCGTCATTCAGAAACTTTTTAGCCGTTTCGTAATCCGGTTTTTCTGTAAACTGATCTACTTTCTTTACTGGATCCTCTACTTTTTGATATTTTATATACCCATATCCCGTATTCGGAAATGATGGTTGTATTCCTAAAGTCATTAATATATCTTGCTTAGAGCAAGCTTCAAAACAACTCTCTAAGTTTGAAATAAAAGCACCCTCATCTTCAATCCAATGATCACTAGGAGCCACCACCATTACCGCTTCTGGATTTTCTTTTTGAATCTTCATAGATGCATAGAGTATACAAGGCGCTGTATTACGCATTGCAGGCTCTGTAACCACTTGATTAGATTGCACTTCTGGCAATTGTTCTAGAACCAAATCGTTATAACGTTCATTGGTTAATATGTAGATATTTTGAGTTGGAATTATTTTTGATAAACGCGAAAATGTTCTTTGGATCAACGTTTCTCCAGTTCCTAACATATCATGAAATTGCTTGGGGAAGTCAGTAGTACTTACTGGCCAAAATCGCGATCCCACTCCACCTGCCATTAATACGGCATAATAATTTTTGTTCATAGTTAATGTAATAGTTCTACTTCAGCGTTGGGGTTAAATAGGTAGATTCTACCCGTTGCAATTTCGACGCACTCATAACGTTTGACTTTCTTATTTCCTTTTTTAAAGATTTTTCCGTTGTATAATCTAAAGGTACTACCGAAAGGTAACTCAAATATATAACTTTTATCATTTGCAGGGTCAAATTGTTTTAATGCTAATGATAGTTTTTCATCAGTATCACTACTTGCCCTAGGGTTTTTGAAATGATGTGCTATTACGGGTAATAATTTTGAAGGAAAAACTTCGGGGTGTATATAAGGTAACATAAGTTGCTGAAAAACCTGTTTCCATTCAATACCATGTGGCTTTATATAGCGCCCATACTTTTCAAAAGCAACTAAATGGGCTATCTCATGTATTAACGTAATTAAAAACCGATATTTATTAAGTGAAGCATTTACTGTAATTTGATGTCTTCCATCTGCCATTTTACGATAATCGCCATGGCGCGTTACCCGTTCATTAACTATCTTAAGGTGCACATTGCATTTTACAATCAAATCAAATGCAGGTATTAATGCGCGTTCTGGAATATATCTTGCAAGGATTTCTTTCACGAGGGTAAAATACAAAATAAGACGGGTTCTTAAAAGATTATTTAACCCGTCTTAATCGAAAAAAATATTTTACTTATTTTTCGTCAAATTGCCTCAACAAGTTAAGTACATCTGCTATTTTTTTAAATTGATCTTCCTACCCCATTTAAAATACATAAAAACAAAAGCTATCAACACGATAAAAGGCCATATATAAAAAAGCAATAAGATAAAACTCTCTATAATAGACCAACCAAACAAAAATCCCTTTTTGGCCCTATTAATGAACCCTGGTTTATACTCAGACGGTTCCGATTCTGGCACCACAGTTTCATATATATCCAATTGGATTGTACTATACGCCACTCTATTTGACAAATAATTTAACCTCCCTTTGGCCGACTCTATCTCTTCCTGAATTTGCTTAAGTTTATCTTCAGTTTTTAACACATCCTCTACTGTTTTTGCTTTATTCCTTAGTATCGTTTCGTACCGTTCTTTAACTTCTAATTTTGTTTTTAATCTAGATGTAACATCTACGTACTCTTCACTAACGTCTATAGTTGTAATATTTTTGTAATCTACAAACTCTGCCAGCTCACATATCTCATCCAAAACAACGTCAAATTTATGTTGTGGTACCCTAATTGTAAACCTGTTTTCTTTTGAGTAATTGGTATTTGTAAAACGCTCATCAGAAACATAACCCTTGTATTTTACAGCTAATTGCTTTGCTTTCTTCGTAACTTCTTCGACACGATGTACTTTAATTTTACAATTAGCGTTTTTAATGATCTTAGTATGCAAATCTACCACATCCTTTGTCTGTGTATATCTTTCATTACTTTGAACTCCTGGTTTCTCTAGTTCATATGAATTTAAATCTGCCGTTTCTCCTGTTTCCTGTAGTAAAATACTCTCTGACGTGGCATCGTATTTACTTGCATTATTTGAGCAGGATAAGCTAATCAATGTTATTAATAATACTCCTCCTAATACTTTAATCAATTTTAACGTATTCATTTTTATATTTTTTATCTTGTTATACTGAAAACAAACTTATTAGGAGTACTCGTTTATGTATTGTAGAATCGTTGCAAACCAATTGTAAATCATTTTACAAATCATAAAAACCTTATTATCAAAATTATACGTTTATCATCTTTGAAGACAAAATACTGTTCGATCTTCTCAAAAAAGCTGTAACACAACAGTTTTTAAAGAAAAACAATGCCTCAAATTTGGATATTTCTAAATGGAAGGGACAAGATATTGTTTCGTTTCAGGAGGATTTACAAAATGAAGTTAATGCATCAATTAGTGAAAAGTCTTTTTATAGTCATTTTAAAAACAATACAGAAAAACTACCTAGAATAGATATTCTAAATATACTATCCCAATACTGCAAGTATCAAAATTGGTATGATTTTAAAGCTAAACATGCACCAAAAAGAAAAAAAGGTTCTAATATTTTTAAAAAACTACTTTTTACCGTTGTAGGGATTGGAGTATTAGGATGTGTTTACTTTGTCATCCCAATACAAAATACGTTTAGTTTTTGTTTTATTGATCAGGATAGGAATGAGCCTGTAATAAAAATACCCGTTGATATTATTGTTTTGAACGATAAGCAATCTCCTTTTTATACAAAAAGTGATAGTACAGGATGCTTTGTATGGAAAACAAAAGACGATTTTATTCATTTTGTAATACAGTCTCCCTATCACAAAACCGATACTATTTATAGAATTGCCTCTTCCTCGAATCAAGAACGTTTACAGATACAAACAGATGATTATGCATTAATGCTTCATTATTATGCCAATGGCAAAATAGAAGACTGGAAAAACAGAAGAAAAGAATTATCCGATATGATCGCTAATGATGCTATCATTTTTCAGGTATTACCACATGGACTAGGTATAGAAATATACAATAAAAACAAATTCATAAATACGCTAACAACACCTACCCGAAGTTTAAAAAATATTGAAATCATAGAATCTAAAAGAGTTAGTGGGAAAATTGTTAAACTAAAATTTAGAGTAAAATCATGAGGAGTCAATTTTTATATATCGCCTGGTTTTTACTGTTTTTGGGATGCGCCAAAAACAACTCTAAAGAAATGGAGATGGACAACATTAAAGTTTCTGAAACCGCAGAAGAAACTGTTTTAATTTCTGAAACTGTTTTAATTTCTGAAGAAGAGGCGTATTCGAGTTTAATTTTACAAAAATTAAAAGAAATAATCGATAAAAAGGCATTAGCAGACTCCCATCCAAATTTTAATATTGATTTGGATACAGAGATTATTTCTTCGACAATAACCGATACAGTAGTAAAAGAAGTTCTTCTTATTGCTCCTTTTGAAATTATTTCTGACTCTGTAAAACTGGCAAAAACAAAGGTCATTTATGAATCCAAAACTGATACTATAACCACGTATATAAAAACATCTCAAATTACAGTCGATGGAGAAAAACTGAAAACTACAAAGATATTTTTTGTTCCGCAATTACCTAAAGTAGCTCCTCCCAAACCAACCAATACTACAGAACCATTGCATGTAGAAAGATTTTCTATTCGTGATTTAAGTTTTACTTGGGAAGAAATCAATGCCTGTGATTGCTTATTTATGACACCTGCTAAAAACACCTCTTTTAAAAAATTATATTTTGGTCGCTTTAAAGATAATACCGCTGCAATTATCCAGTTAGGAAAAAACACCAAAAAATATTTAATCCCTATATCAAAATCTAGGTCTAGTCATAGAAAAAATGGCACTTCGTGGAGTGAGACATATCAAAATGATCAATACACAGTAAGAATAACCGCAAGACCTACCAAAAACAAAGTGAAAGGAAAATACACCTACTACATTGGTTTCTCTTTTATAGATGCTACCTCAAATACAGTAATCCAAAAAGAAATACTAGCAAACTGTAAATCCTGACATCACTTATGGTGTACTACTTGATACTTGAAGCACTTTTCCGTTATAGAACTTATTACCTGTTAATGAGAAATTCTTAATATATGTTGCCATTTCTATGGCCGTAAGTGGTGCTTGATATCCAGGAAAAGCCTCTTCTAACATTTCTGTTTGTACTGCACCTAGCGCCAAAACGTTGAATGCGATCCCACTTTCTTTATATTCTTCGGCTAACAGCTCGGTTAATGTAATCACAGCTCCTTTACTTGAACTATATGCTGCGAGTCCCGGGAATTTCATACTCCCTTGAATCCCGCCCATACTGCTTATCGTAACTACATGACTTCCTGATTTCATAAAAGGCATTAATACTCTTGTAATTTCGGCTACTCCAAAAACATTAACCTTATACACTTCTTCAAATTCTTGCGAAGAAATTTCTCCAAACGGTTTATTCAATAATTTACCAGCATTATTGATTAATACATCAACTTGTTTCCATTCTTTAGAAACATAATCAATCATTTTTTTTAGATCAACCGCCTTACAAATATCAAAAGAAAATGTATTAATATTTTTATGACTTAGCTCTTGTATAGGTTTCTCGTTTCTTGACAAAGCCAGAACCTGATGCCCCTGATCAGCCAAAATTTTTGCCAATTCATATCCAATTCCTCTACTCGCTCCAGTAATGATTACATTTTTCATATTACAGTTCAAACTATGGACTAATTTAGTTTAATTTCTTTTGTTGCTGTATTACTTATTTTTAATATCGAAGGTACGCATGCATCTATTAATGAAGCCATAAACTCAAAATTCATCTCAGACACTTCATCATCTACGTGATGATAATATTGATAATTTGTAAAATCAAAAGTAGAAATGGTTTGACATGGAACATTAAATTGTTTGTAAAATGGGTAATTATCGCTTCTTTGAAATAACTGAAACTCTTTTGCTTTAGGCAAAAAACCTATAAGTTCACTACCAGAATACTCATTGATTTTGGCAGCCATATTTGACTTTTCATACCCAGTAATATATGCCTTATACGATTTATTATTTAAGGGCACCCCAATCATTTCAAAATTGACCATAGTATACAAATCAATATTTTTTTCTTTTAAAATCCCTGCCAAATGCTTCGAGCCTAATAAACCTTTCTCTTCGGCTCCAAAAAGAACAAAAAGTATACTCCTTTTGTTACTCTTAAGCGCTGATAGTTGTTTGGCCAATGTTATTACCGCAGTACTTCCTGCAGCATTATCATTAGCTCCATTAGCAATAGTATCGCCATCAACCTCTTTTCCTGTACCTATATGATCAAGATGAGCGCCTAAAATTATAAACTCATTAGCTAATTTCTCATCTGTGCCTTTAAGATAGCCAACCACATTAAAAGTCTCTGTTCCTTTAGCATCAAACACGTCTCTATACGTTTCAAAATAAGGCTTAATTCCAGAGTTCTTAAATTCTTTTTCAACAAATAATGCTGCTTTTTCTAACCCTTCACTTCCTGTATCTCTACCTTCTAATTCATCACTAGCGAGCAAACTCATAATATCTCTTATCTCTGAAGCTTGAGTCTCTTTAATTTTAATTTGTTGCTGAGCAGAAGTTGTCTCTTTACAATTAACAAACATAATTGAAATCAAGAGTACACCTATATAACGTTTCATAAAATTATCTTTTTTGATAAAGGTAAAAAAATCCCACTTCTAGCGAAGTGGGATAAGTAATAAATACTATTTTGTTTATATCATTTAAGCCAGCATGGTAACTGGGTTTTCAAGATATTGTCTCAATGTTTGTAAAAACTGCGCTCCAGTTGCTCCATCTACAGTTCTATGATCACAGGCCAAAGTAACTTTCATGGTATTACCAACCACTATTTGACCATCCTTAACTACAGGTTTTTCAATAATCGCACCTACCGATAAAATAGCTGAGTTAGGTTGATTGATAATAGAAGTAAACTCCTGAATACCAAACATACCTAAATTAGATACTGTAAAGGTACTACCACTCATCTCCTGAGGAGTTAGTTTTCTATCTCTCGCTCTAGTAGCCAAATCACGTACTTTTATATCTATATCCATAATATTCATATGATCCGTAAATGGTAAGACAGGTACTACTAATCCATCAGGAACAGCTACTGCAACACCAATACTGATATGCTTATTATAGACTGTAACATCGTCTTTCCAGGTAGTATTTACCTTAGGGTGCCTTCTAAGAGCCATCGCACAAGCTTTAACAACCATATCATTAAAAGACACCTTAGTATCTGGTAATGCGTTGATTGTTTTTCGAGAAGTTATAGCATTGTCCATATCTACCTCTATCGTAAGATAGTAATGTGGTGCATTAAACTTAGAAGCAGATAAACTTCTTGCAATTGCTTTACGCATTTGCGAGTTTTTCACTTCTTCGAAACTTACTTCCCCGGCAGGAACAAAAGCCTGTACCGGTGTAGAAACTGTTTCTTTTTCAGCTTTAGGAGTGGCAACAGCAGCAGCAGTTGGTGTGTATGATTCTATATCTTTCTTTACGATACGCCCATTCTCTCCAGTACCTTTTACTAGAGATAGATCTATCCCCTTATCACTTGCTATTTTTTTTGCTAATGGAGATGCTAATATTCTTCCTCCATTTGCATTAGCAACTGGAGTTGCCTTTGATTCGGTTTTTGTTTCTGCTACAGGTGTGGCATCCGGTTTTGATGTAGTTGCAGTATTAGTAACACCATCTTTTAAACCTGAAACATCAGTTCCTGCCGGTCCAATAATAGCTAATAATACATCTACAGGTGCCGTTTGCCCTTCTTCGATACCAATATGCAACAAGGTTCCGTTGTAAAAGGATTCGAATTCCATCGTTGCCTTATCTGTTTCGATTTCGGCAAGAATATCTCCTTCTTCAACAGTATCTCCAACTTTTTTTAACCAAGAAGCAACTGTTCCTTCTTCCATAGTATCACTAAGGCGAGGCATTGTAATAACCTCTACTCCCTCGGGGATTTCTGCGGATTGAGAAGAATTTGACGTAGACTCTTCAACGTTTTCTGTTTTAGGTTCCTCCATTTTAGGCGCAGCTCCTCCTCCATTTAACAAACTAGAAATATCTTCACCCTCGTCACCAATAATTGCCAACAGCTGATCTACTGGTGCAGTTTCTCCTTCTTCGATACCTATATGAAGTAATATCCCATCATAAAAGGATTCGAATTCCATCGTAGCCTTATCAGTTTCGATTTCGGCAAGAATATCTCCTTCACTGATTTTATCTCCTTTCTTGACGAGCCACTTTGCAACAACTCCTTCTTCCATAGTGTCGCTCAATCGCGGCATATTTATTACTGTAGCCATAATCTATTGTGGTTTGTGTGATAAAAACGGATAATCATCTTGATCGTATACTACATCATACATCACATTCTTTTCAGGGAATGGTGAATCCTCGGCAAATTTTTGACATTCTGCAACGCGTTCTTTTACTCGTTTATCAATAGCAGCAATCTCATCATCTGTAGCATGCTTTTTTTCCTTTATAATATCCAACACTTGAGTAATTGGATCTATCTTTTGGTATTCGGCAACTTCTGCCTTAGTTCGATATTTTTGTGCATCACTCATAGAATGCCCTCTATATCTATATGTTTTTAATTCAAGAAAAGTTGGTCCTCCGCCAGTTCTAGCTCTAGTAATAGCTTCATCCATTGCTTCAGCAACTTTTACCGGATTCATAGCATCTACAGGACCACATGGCATTTCATAGCCTAATCCCAATTTCCATATATCCGTATGGTTTGCTGTTCTTTCTACAGAAGTTCCCATTGCGTATCCATTATTCTCTACACAAAAAACGACTGGCAAATTCCATAACATCGCCAGATTGAATGTTTCATGTAATGAACCTTGACGCGTAGCGCCGTCTCCCATAAAGGTAAGTGTTACAGCATCTCTTTTGTGATATTTATCTGCAAAAGCTAGTCCCGCTCCTAAAGGAATCTGCCCCCCTACAATACCGTGACCTCCATAAAAGCGATGTTCTTTAGAGAAAATATGCATAGAACCTCCTAAACCTTGAGAAGTACCTGTACCTTTTCCAAATAATTCTGCCATTACACGTTTTGGATCAACACCCATACCAATGGGTTGTACATGATTACGGTAAGCCGTGATCATTTTATCTTTTGTAAGATCCATTGCATGCAAAGCTCCAGCAAGGATTGCCTCTTGGCCATTATAGAGATGTAAAAACCCTCTAACTTTTTGCTGAATATATACTTGTGCTAATTTATCTTCGAACTTTCGCCAGAAGAGCATTTCTTCGTACCAATTTAGGTAAACTTCTTTGGTTATTTTTTTCATTTACAATTGTGCTGAGATATGTATAAAAAACTAGTTCTGAAACTAGTAATCGCTTAACCTTCCTATTAATGTTTTGGAAGAACGAAAAACAAAAATAACATATTCGAGATTAAGGGGAAAGCAGTTTGCTCATAAAATCAACGAAAACGTTATAAATATGAATTATCAAAAATAAGTGGCAATAAATTAGATAAAGACGAAGATTTCACCACTTTTCCTGTTTCTCCCATAAAATAAATCTCAATAGGAGCTTCTTGTTTTACTTCATATTCTGCAATAGCCTGTCTACATGCTCCACAAGGAGGTGTGGGAGTGACCAATTGATATTTCAATGATTTAGCACAAAGTGCCATTTTCAAAATTGGAATACCCGGAAAATTGGCTCCTGCATAATAGATAGCCGTACGTTCTGCACATAATCCTGAAGGATAGCAAGCATTTTCCTGATTATTACCCAAAACGACCTCTCCATTTTCCATTAGTAAAGCTGCACCCACCCAAAATTCTGAATAAGGAGCATATGCCTTGTCCCTAATCTCCATAGATTGATGCATCAATTCTTGAATATCTTGAGGCAACTCATCTAATGAATCATATACCTGCAAGACAGATGTTATTTTGATTTCCTTCATTACTATTTAATTTTCATTATAAATAATGGGGGCACAATGTACTACAAACAAAAAAAGTATCAAACCCTAAAGCTTGATACTTTTTCTATATATCTAGTATTAATACCTTATGTATTAATCATTGTATTCATCTCCAAAGTTAAATGTAAGACCAAAACGAAGCGTTCCTTCAAGTGGACTTCTCACAGATGACGTAGAAAACAGGTAAGAAACATCTAAATTAACGATGTTATATTTAAAACCAGCTCCCATGGAAAGAAATTGACGCGCTCCTTTTTCATCACTTTCGTGAAAGAATCCAGATCTAAAAGCAAAAACTTCTTTATACATATACTCTGCACCAAGTGCCCAAGTAATTTCTTTTAATTCTTCGCTAAATCCTCCATCGGCATCTCCCCATGAAGAGAAAATAGCGCCAAATTCGCTAATATCCTGATATTCTCTATTATCATCGGCATCTATGTCCCCATCACCGTCAAAATCCTGAGGTGTAGGCACCAGTAATTTGCTAATTTCCAAAGTTGGTGTAATTCTATTATCCTCATTAAAGATAAAATCAAAAGAACCTCCTAATCTAAAGTTAGTAGGAATAAAATTTTCCTGACCAGCATCATCATATTTGATTTTTGGACCTATATTAGAAATTGTTGCTCCAGCTCTCCATCTACCATTAAAAGAATTAAAGGCTATCTCATCACTTCGATAAAAACCAGCAATATCAACACCAAAACTTCCTGCCGCACTAGCATCATCAGCATTTTCAGTTTGCAACCTAAGATCAGATCTTAAGTATCTACCTGCAACTGCCATAGAAAAACGCTCATTAAGCTTTAATGCATAAGAAACATCTAATGTAAACTCATTAGGACGCTGTGTATTTGCAGCCCCATCTGCAGTTTGCCTAAATTCGATATCTCCAAGACTGAAATATCTGAAACTAGCTGCAACAGCACTTCGCTCATTAATACGGTTATAATAATTTAAATTACCTAAAAATATATCATTTACAAGATTACTAAGATATGGTGTATAATTTACACCAACTCCTTGTTTGCTTTTGATAAATGCATATTTGGCTGGATTCCACTGTTGTGAGAATACATCCGGTGACGTAGCGACTCCCTGGTCTGCTAGACCTGCTGCTCTTGCATCAGCAGCGATTAATAAAAATGGTGTAGCTGTTGTGATTGCTCTATTTTCCTGTGCTTTGACATGGACGTTACAAAACATTAAAGAGACAAGACCAAGAATAATTGTTTTTTTCATACCTGCAAAAATTGAGTTTGACAAATATATAGTTATTTAGTGATTAAAAAATAGTGAGTCATTTAATTTTTTTCAAACTCACTCTTTTCTTAACGTAAAATTTGCTGATATCTTATATTCGACCTTAATAGTAATTTAAAGAAATGCACGTTTCTTCACAAAATATTAAAAAAAACACAAATGTGTACAGAAGCATTTTAAAAACTATAATCAAGCCCTGCCCTTACTATCATTAGTACTACATTGCTATCACCTCTATACAAGTATGAAAATGTATATTGTGATGTAGAGCGACACATTTAATTATAAATATTTTAAATACTGCACTTATTATTTAAAACAAATGGTGAAAAAAAATTTAAATTCTAAAAAAATCAACTCTTATATATGAATGATTGCGTTCTTAAATACAGAAAAACCGTTTTTCAAAGGCCGATAAAATTTTATGGTTTTTATTTAAAATTAAATAATAAACTACAAAATATTGCGTTAAACCAAAGTCGTTGGAAATTCATAAAAAATCATGAATTGATAATATTTTAAAAAATTTAGGCTATTTTTAACGTTTATTGTTATATTGCAAGCCCTAATTTCTACTTTAACGAACTTAAGATTATGAAAAACGCGTTTATTTTTAAGTCGCTAATGGCACTCTCCATTAGTGTTCTACTTTTTAGTTGTTCTAAGAACGATTATGGGAGCAGTTCAAGAGCCACAGGTTGGAAATACAATTCCAAAGACGGCGGATTTCAAGTAAATACAAATTACAAAGAACAAGAAACCGGTCCTGGTTTAGTTTTTATTGAAGGTGGTACCTTTACAATGGGTCGTGTTCAAGATGATGTAATGCATGACTGGAACAATACCCCTACCCAGCAACATGTACAATCATTCTATATGGATGAAACAGAAGTAACCAATGTAATGTATCTAGAATATTTAGATTGGTTAAAAGGTGTTTATCCTCCTACAGAACCAAAATATAGAAACATCTATTACGGTGCTCTTCCTGATACATTAGTATGGAGAAATCGTTTAGGGTTTAATGAAATGATGACCAATAACTATTTACGTCATCCCGCTTATGCAGATTATCCTGTAGTTGGTGTAAACTGGATACAAGCTGTAGAATTTAGTAATTGGAGAACAAATCGCGTTAATGAAAGAATTCTTGAAGAAGAAAATGTAATTAAAGAAAATGCTCCTTTTGAAGATGTTTCTGCAGAAAGTACATTTGATACAGAAACTTATCTTAATGCTCCTTCGCAAACATATGGGGGTAACGACGAAGCTATTCGAGGAGGAAGAGCTTCAGAAAAATATGAAAAAACCAATGATTCTACTGGTTTATATATACAACGTAAAGATGGATTATTACTTCCAAAGTATAGACTTCCGACAGAAGCGGAGTGGGAATATGCCGCTCTAGGTCTTGTAGAGATTAGAAGTTACAACATATATAGAGGTAGAAAAAAATATCCATGGAGCGGGAAATATACTCGTTCAGGAAAAAGAAGAACTAGAGGAGATCAATTAGCTAACTTTAAGCAAGGAGATGGTGATTATGGTGGTATCGCTGGATGGAGTGATGATGGTGCAGATATTACTGCCCCTGTAAAATCTTACGATCCAAATGATTATGGATTATATGACATGGCAGGAAACGTTGCCGAGTGGGTAGCTGATGTATACAGACCTATTGTAGATGATGAGTACAATGATTTTAACTACTACAGAGGTAATGTATATACTAAAAATGCAATTAACCCGGATGGAACAGTAAAAATAGTAATGACGGATTCTATTGTATATGATACGCTTAGTAATGGAAAAATTATTGCTAGAGTATTACCAGGTGGAATTTTGCAGGTACCTATCGATGAAAACGAGACGTACATGAGAACTAACTTTACAGATAGTGATAACAGAAACTACAGAGATGGTGATAAAAGTTCTTCTAGATATTATGAAGGATATCAAGATGAAACTACTCCTAACAGAAGAATGTATAATGCTCCAATACATTATGTAGGGCCTGGCGCTGAAGATAGCACGAAATTAGACAGGAGATATGATGAGTCTAGTAAAAGAACTACTATCGTAGATGATAAAGTTCGTGTATACAAGGGTGGTTCTTGGAAAGATAGAGCATATTGGTTAGACCCTGCTCAAAGAAGGTTTATGCCACAGGATATGGCAACAGACTATATTGGTTTCAGAAATGCAATGTCTCGAGTTGGTACTAAAGCCAAAAAGAAAAAGACTCCTAGACATCAAAAGCCAAGAGGATAATTTAGAAAATATATTAAAGTTCGTTATAAATAAAAAGCCCTGTACAGTATTGTCAGGGCTTTTTAACATCATAATATTATATGACTACCTCTCAATTACATCAATTATTCATTAATAGTGCTGGTGTTTGTACAGATACCCGAAAGATCAAAGACAACACTATTTTCTTTGCACTTAAGGGTGACAATTTTAATGGAAACACCTATGCTAAAAAAGCGTTAGAGCTTGGAGCTTCATATGCCATTATTGATGAAATTGAATTTAAAGTATCAGAAAAACATATTCTCGTTGAAGATGTACTAAAAACTCTTCAGGAATTAGCATCATATCATCGAGAGTATCTAGGTATACCTATTATAGGGCTTACCGGTAGTAATGGAAAAACTACTACCAAAGAGTTAATAAACAGTGTCCTTTCTTCTGGTTATAAAACTACTGCGACAGTTGGCAATTTAAATAATCACATAGGAGTGCCATTAACTCTTTTATCGATGACCAAAGCTACTCAAATCGGAATAGTGGAAATGGGAGCTAATCATATCGGAGAAATTGATGCTTTATGCTCAATTGCTAAACCGGATTACGGATACATTACAAATATTGGCAAAGCACATTTAGAAGGTTTTGGCAGTCTAGAAGGAGTTTTAAAAGGAAAAACCGAATTGTATTCGTACCTAAAAAAACGCAACAAACTAGTCTTTTTAAATATCGAAGATGAAAAACTTCTTAACGCATCATCAGGCCTAAATAGTTATAGTTTTTCTCAATCCGATAAAAGCGATATCACTGTTTTGTTATCTAAAGCAGATCCAAATGTAATTGTTAATTATGACCAACAAACTATACAAAGTAATTTGATTGGCGTATATAATTTTACAAATATCGCTGCAGCAATTACCATTGGTTCATATTTCAATCTTTCTGCAAATCAAATCAAAACGGCTATACAATCCTACACTCCTTCTAACAATAGATCTGAGATTATTAAAAAAGAAAATTACACGATTATTTTGGATGCCTACAATGCCAACCCAACAAGTATGGAGGCTGCAATTCACAATTTTGACCAATTAAACCACACTACTAAGATTGCTTTTTTAGGAGATATGTTTGAATTGGGAGATGAAGCTTCTGTAGAACATCAAAGAATCTTAGACCTCATATCCAGTACTGCAGTAAACGAGATTCATCTTATTGGAAATATTTTTTTTGACTGTAAAGCCAATGACCACCGTATACATCAATATGAATCCTATAAAGATTTTGAAGATCACCTAAATCTAAAAAATAAAGAAGGTGCAATTCTTATTAAAGGATCTAGAGGAATGAAACTTGAACGAATTTTAGATATTCTTTAGTTCTAATCATTATTATCTCTAACAAACATTTCAAGGTTATCAATAGATGTTTTCGATCCTTTGCTAATAGATCGTTTTATAATTAAAAATAAAAGAAGTTTTTTGAATAGTGATTTTGCCTCAAAATATATTTCCAAAGTCAATTTACATGTATTATCTGATGTAGGTTTTATTATAAAAAATTGATACATCGCATGTATCGGTATATCATGTGTAAGTTCTCCATACACAATCTCATCGGCGTATGTCTTTTTAGTAATCGTAGTAAAATTTAACCTCTTTCCGTCAATAACACATACATGTTCAGTTCCTAAACGTGTTACCTCGTCAGGGTTATATTCAAATTTCTCTACTCCCTTTACCCAGTAATGTCTATAACTGTAATTAGTAATATATTCTAATAACTCTGCTGCAGGAATCTTGAAATCTTGATGATGAACAACACCAGGCGGGTATTTAAAATCATATACTTCGGAGGTTTCAAATGGATTTAATTTTAATAAATTTTTATCTATTTCAGAAAATAAATATCCTATTTCTACCTCATCATATACATCTCTACCAACACCAAAAGTATAGAGTAAGCTATTATAATTATCTGGAAGACCAATACGGTTTGACACTGCGTTACTTATAAGGGCATACGTGTCACTATCAATAGAATTTTTAAGTAATCTATGGGCTTCAATTACAAATTGACCAAAAGGCTTACGTTTTTCTTGCACAGTAATAAACTGCACATCCCCACAATGAACAATAATCTTAAGTTGTAAATCGGGAGCTGTTGCGCAAGCGTTACAAGGACAAATTCGATTTTTTTCTAAACGCTTAAGGTGACTATAAAACGCAGTGAACATAGTCTCTATCTGAGCCAGAAGTTTTTCTTGAGAAGGTATTTCATTTACTTTATAAAAAAACAAAGCATCACCTTCTACTTCTGCCAATTTAAGATCCTGGGTGTTTGCATTTATTAGTACTTCTAACAACTCGGAAATCACATGTTGACTATGCTCAACCTCGGTATTTCGAACAAATTTTGTAAATCCCGAAATGTCTGGTATAAAAAGTAATGAAATTGCCATTTATAAAAAAGGTAATGTGCGTTTCATCATCCTAATATATTAGGATTCTGTTCAAAACACCATTAATCGTGTAACAATATACAAATCCCTGATCATCATTATTCTCTCTTAAGTTTTATTTAACCTTAACGATCAATAGGATATAAAAGTTACAAAATGACCTCTTTTATGATCAATTTCGTCTTTAGGGTTTCGTATATTGCTATAAGAATCTAATTATTTTGTTTTATGGTATTGATAATATAACATGAAAGAAAAATATTAATTTATCTTTTGCAGTAATGGATTAAATGCCTTAGAGGCTACTATTATTTTATCTCCCACCGTCATTGTTTTAACATCAGATTTATCTGCTACTATTTTGACAAAATTTGCACCTATCAGAACGGTAACTACATAAATAATACCTTCTCTTTTTACCTCTACTATTTCTCCTGAGAACTGAAATTTACCACTAACTTGTTTACTTGTAAAAACATCAATTGGATTACCTTGTTTAATTATTCTGCCATTTTCGATTACAAAAATGTTATCACACATTTTTATAACCTCCCCTATCTCATGACTAATTAGTATAGTGGTTAAATTGAATTGTTTATGCATTTTAAGAATATAATCTTGTAATCTTGATCTCATACTATGATCTAAAGCCGAAAGCGGTTCATCTAACATTAAAATTTCTGGTTTTCTCACCAAAGCTCTAGCTAAAGCCACCCTTTGTTTTTGGCCTCCTGATAACTTATCCGGTTTTCGATTTTTTAGTTCGCCAAGCTCTACGAGTTCAATGAGCTCATTTACAATTTGTTTATCCTGTCCTTTTTCTAATGCGAAAAGAAGGTTTTCTTTCACAGTCATGTTAGGAAATAAAGCATATTCTTGGAATACGTAACCAATTCTTCTCTGTTGTGGTTTTACATAAATTTTGTTTTTGGTATCAAGCCAAATTCTATCATTCACTTTTACATAGCCTTTATCTGCAGTCATTAATCCAGCAATCATTCTTAGAATTGATGTTTTACCTGCTCCAGAATCTCCATAAAGAGTAACAAAATCGCCTTCTTTAATCTCTATATCAATATCCAACAACATAACTCCATTGGTAGCTATCAATTGCTTTTGTAATGCTATATGTATCATTTCCAAAATCTTTTTAAGTACCCTCCATTCACAATGTAAACAACTAACAATATGCTAAATGTAATTGCAAATAAGATCAGTGAGTACATATTAGCTGTATCATAATTTAGCGCCTCTACTTCATCATAAATGGCAATAGAAGCCACCTTTGTTTCTCCCGGTATATTACCACCTATCATTAATACTACGCCAAACTCACCAATTGTATGCGCAAAAGCCAATACAATCCCAGTTAATAATGATGGCTTTATATTGGGAATAAGTATTTTAAAAAGTGTAACAATTTTGGATTTACCCAATACATACGAAGCTTCCATTATTGTAATATTAAGATTAGAAAAACCAGCCTGTATAGGATGAACCATAAATGGTAAACTATAAATAACTGAAGCTAGAACCAACCCTTGAAAAGAAAAAATAAACTGTAGTCCAAGATGGTCATTTAACCATCCTCCTAATGAACTAGAAGGACTCAAGGTTACTAATAAATAAAACCCCAAAACCGTGGGAGGTAAAACAAGAGGCATACTCACTAAAGTTTCAAGAATAGGTTTTAATCGAGATTTGGTATAGGCCAACCAGTATGACAAGGGAATAGAAATGATTAATAACAAAAATGTAGTAATCAAAGCCAATTTAAAAGTCAATAATAAAGGTTGCCAATCCATCATTGTGATAACATTATTTCGGTAGTTTTTATCAATATCGTTACTTCTTCTTCGATTTGTAATATCATTTCGTTCATTGCATCAGACGTAATGATTGCTGAGATATCTCCCACTGCCGTACTTATAATAATTTTGCTTAAAAGTACTCCTTTTTCTATCGTAGAAATATTACCCGTTACTTTGTTCGGAATACTAAGTTCACATCCATCACCTTTGCTTATAATAACTTCTGTTTCTTTAAAAACAACTTTTACTGGATTTGTTTTTTTTAAGTAAGAAACGGTATCAGGTGTTTCAATAATCATCGCCTGAAACAAAATGTCGTTGACATTTATTGTGACCAGAGATAAACTACCGTTTGTTTTTATGGATGCAATTTTACCTTCTAAAGTATTCATAGCTCAATTCTTAATTGTTGTATATCCATAATTTTGAAGAATTCCCCTTACCTCTTTAGACCATAAAAACTGGTAATATTTTTCTACATTCTTCTTTTTAATATTACTACTGCTATTCTGTTTGATAACAACAACACCTTGAGCAATAGGAGAATAATCTTCGTCGCTTATATCAATCCAATTTCCTTTATTTTTCATTCTACCAGATAAAACTACCGATTTTGATGTAAAACCTATTTGAGCAGATTCAGAAATAATAAATTGATTAGTTTGTAATATACTCTCTCCATACACCAATTTCTCTTCTACATCTTTGTAAATCTTACGATTTTCAAGCACTTCAACACTAGCCGCTCCATACGGCGCTATCTTTGGGTTTGCCAATGCGATATGTTTTATACTAGGGTTTTTTAGCATTTTTATAGATGGTTTTATATTTTTTATCGCCGACCATAGCACTAACTTTCCATAAACAAAGACTTTAGGTTCCTCAAGAATATTACCGTTTTTAAAAAGTTCTTGGGGATATTTCATATTTGCAGAAATAAATATATCATAAGGTGCTCCTTCCTTAATTTGAGCAGTAAGTTTGCCTGATGAACCTATAATTAACTCACATTTAATCCCCGTTTTTAAGGTAAATGCTTCGGACACATCTTTCATAGCAAATTGCATATTAGCCGCTACAGCAATATGCAAAATTTCTTTTCCCTCTCTTTGACAAGAACAGAAAAGTACTAAGCCTAAAAAAACTACGTATATATTTTTTGTCATCAACTACATTTCAAAGCTAAGCTATTCTTTATACAAATAACTTTATCAAACCCGTTTACTTTGTTTTTATACTTTTGATTATATTAAATGTAGCAAAAAAAATAGGGGACTTAAAAAAATTAAGTCCCCCCTTGTCAATAAATCCAAAAAAATACTCTACTCTAATTTTGATTACCTATTGACACACAATGATTCTCGCCATTGTAAATTTTAGATACACAAAAGTTGGTCTTTATAAAACTTTCTTTAACATTATCTATTTTAAATCTTGATGTTTTGCCCTAAACTTTAGATATTTTTTGACTCTTATTAACTTCTGCAACTCCAGTTATCAAAGAAACTCTAAGGTTAATCATCTCTAAATCTTTTCAAATTTAATAGGCATCACAATTCTCGGATCTACAATTTGTATTACAGCCCGTTAATTGTTGATCACTTTGAGTTGCGAAAGCTTTAATATGTCCTCCTTTGATTCTGGCATAATTCAAATTAGCAATTGTTAGCTTTCTAATGTCGAATTTGTTTTTGTTTACTTTTTTCATGGTACTACATATATGAGTTAATTAATATTTGATACCCTCACGTCTTATGAGTTTACAATACTTATAAGAGTGCTTCTTTTCTGACTGAAAATAACTTTTAAGATTTCTGATAATTTTCAGGAAATAAGAACTTAATAAAACAGCTTCTCCTAAGTTTAAAAAATTAGCAATTTACCGCAGAACCACCACCACAAGTACCTCCTACGGAACAACCTTGTGTGCAATATTTTTCGGTATCCTGATCAGTGGTAGTTTTCTGAAATGCTAAATAGCCAGCTTTAATTTGATTCTGACCTAATTTGCTAATTACCTCTCTTTTAAAATTAAGAGTCTTCAATTGTTTTTTTTGCATTCTAAAAAGTTTAATAATTAATAGTTTCTAAGTTTATTAAGACTTCAATTGTATAATAAAGTCTATGTTTTAAAATAAAAATATCGTACATCCATTCTTATTTACATCATTGACATAAAAAGAATCCCCCTCTTCGATATCTAATTAATCTTTTGTAAGCGCTAAAGCAAAAAATCACTTCAGTTATTTTCAATGCTTTCTAGGCCGACTCTAGTGTTTCTTGTAAATAACAAGTAGGCATAGTCGCTACAATACTTTGCATCATCGAATCAATCCGAACTAATATTTTACTTTGATTATTTACCTTGAGAATTTCACATTCCAAACCTCTTAATGGGCCATAAAATATTTTACAAATCTCTCCTATTTTATAAGGTTTGTTATGCAATTCTAAATCGGACAAATCTTCATCTTTCACGATAAATTTTATCGCTTTAATTTCACTTTCTTTAACTATTGCATATTCATGTCCGAAACGAATAAAAGCCGATGCACCATCAATTGATAAAGATTGATGCAAATCTTTAGCTGATTTAATTTTAACAAAAACGTAGGATTTAAATAGCGGTTCCTCAACCTTTTTTTTTCGATCACTCCATTGCTTAATAGTTTTTATCATGGGAACAAATACTTCGATTTCATTCTCGACCAATAGGTCATGTACTTTTTTTTCATGTCGTGATCTAACATAAAGAACATACCATTTATTTAATTTAAGATTCATTGCGAGTAATTATTTTGACGGGTGAATAGAAACCATAGCTCCGCTTACCTGACTTGTGAGATATCCATTTCGGAATAGATATATCTAACAATCAAGTTTCAACCATACTGTAAAAGCCCAATACAGCATTATTTGCTTATGTTTTCTAGATAAAATTCTTATCAGGCCTATAAGTTGATAAGAGAACTTGTACACACACAGAAGAAGGCCTGTTGAATTTTAACTACTTCTTCAACATTTCCGTATCGCTATACAAACATAAATTTAAATGTAAATGAGATAAAAATAAAGGCACATCGGTAAGGATTTATAAATTATACCTGAAAAATTTATAAATTTTAAGTATTTAAATATCTATTTAAAATATTGATTATCAATCATTTATAACCATTTTTAAAAAATAATCGTATATACTTAATGAGATAAATATTTAGAGTAAATACAAGGCGGTACTTTAAGAATTTGGTAACATTCTTAAAGAGAAAATTATGGAATCAAGGATAAGAAAAATTCAATTTTAAAAACTAAAAAATCCTATAGTACTTCGCTTTTATAGCTATTATAAAATGATGCTTAACATTCGACATATCGACATCGCTTCTTTTACTTCTTTAAAACGAAAAAATCCATCCGTTTTCACGGATGGATTTTTATATGTTGTGGGCGCGAAGGGATTCGAACCCCTGACCCCTTGGGTGTAAACCAAGTGCTCTGAACCAACTGAGCTACGCGCCCGCTATCTTGCGATTGCGGATGCAAATATAAGACAGTTTTACAGTCTACCAAAAGAATTTCAAAGAAAAATTAAATTATTTCTGATACTACAAATGTACTTCCACCAACATATATTACATCCTTATCTGTAGCGCATTGTAATGCAGCATTATATGCCTCCAAAACCGAATCATAATTTTCTCCAATTAAATTATATTTTAATGCTTTTTCTTTTAATTCTTTTCCACCTAATCCTCGAGAAATGTCAGGTTTTGTAAAATAATACTTAGCAACTGTTGGAAATAATGGCAATATCATTTCTAAATCTTTATCACGTACCATTCCTAAAACGATATGTAATTTTTTATAATTCTCTTTTATTAATTGTTTCATTACGGCGCCAAGACCATCTTCATTATGAGCCGTATCACAAATCACTTTAGGTGATTCTTGTAGAATTTGCCATCTACCCAATAACCCTGTATTGCGAACTACATTATTTAGCCCTATCTCTACAGCACTAGTACCTATATCCCATCCTAATTTTTGTAGCACAGCAATAGTTTTTAATACCGTTAAGATATTTTTCTCTTGATAATGACCTTTTAAATCAGAAACGTATTGTTTTCCTTCATAATCATTTGCCCAATACAAATCACTACCACAAGATTTGGCTTTTTGCTTAAATACATCTTTCGTCTCTGGAACAGTCTCTCCTACTACAACAGGTATATTATCTTTAATAATCCCAGCTTTTTCTGATGCAATTTCTGTTAAAGTATCTCCTAAAAATTGAATATGGTCTATACCTATATTTGTAATAACTGAAACTTCTGGAGTGATAATATTAGTAGAATCCAATCTACCTCCCAAACCTACTTCGATTATTGCTATATCAATATCAGATTCAGAAAAATATTGAAATGCCATACCAACTGTCATTTCAAAAAAGGATAAATGATGTTTTTCAAAATACCATTTATGCTCATGCATAAAATCAATAACATATTGTTTTGGCACAACTTCTCCATTAACGCGAATACGCTCTCTAAAATCTTTTAAATGAGGAGATGTATACAATCCAACCTTATAACCCACTTCTTGCAAAACAGAGGCTAACATATGGCTTGTAGAACCTTTACCATTGGTTCCTGCAACATGAATACTTTTAAAAGTGTTATGAGGGTTCCCCAGGTACGCGGCTAACTCAATGGTATTATGCAAATCCACCTTATAGGCACTAGCTCCCTGACGTTGATACATCGGTAATTGGGCAAACATCCAATCCAGAGTCTCCCTATAATCCATTTTTTCTATTATTCGGAAAGTTTAAATTGATAAACGATTGTCCCCACTTGTTTAACTGGGGCTTTAGAATCACTATTGAATTTTGTAGCTAAAGCAGCTCTTCTCGCTGGTTCCATTAAACACGAAGCGCTATTGGTGGTTCCTTTCATTCCTGGTGTTGCCCGGATTACTTTACCACTCTGATTAACTTCAATTTTTACTACTACAATACCTGATTCATTACAGTCTTGAACGAATTTTTCTTTATTAAGGGCCTTACGTCCTCCTAATCTATAATTCCCATCTCCATCTAATCCTTTTCCTGTACCGTAATAAGATTTAGCATTAGGATCTCCATTTGGACTTCCTTTATCACCAGGAGATCTATCATTCCCTTCTCCACCTTTTGCAGCCCCATCATTTTTTGGGCCATTAGAAAAGCTATTTAAAATATCTAAAGTAGATTTATCTGGCTTAGGATCAGGTTTCTTTTCCTCTACCTTTTTAACCGGTTTTTCCTTTACGGCAGTTTTAACAGGTTTTTGCTCTGTTATCTTTTTCGGTTTTTCTTTAGGTTTATCTACCTTTTTTTCAGGTTTCTTCTTTGGTTTCTTATCTATAAGGGGAGCATCTGTTATATCCTGAGTTGCGACTTTTTCTTGAATCTCTGGAGATTCTTCTTGAGGTTCTGGAGTGGTAGAGGAAGCCTCTGGAGTAGTGTTTTTTGGAGAAGTCCTTATAGGTTTATTAGGTTGAATTTTTCCAGACCCTGTAGCGGTTGTTCCGAAATTTACAGCTATTCCACTTTCCTCTTCAGGAACAATATAATTTAGACTTAGATAAAACAATAAAAAAATGATCCCTAAGTGCAACAGTATAGTGAGCACAAAAGATTTCTTTTTATGTTTTGTATCTAATTTTATCATTTATTAATCAGGTTTCACTGCTAATATCACTTTAAATTTATTCCTATTAGCGATATCCATTACACTTACGGCTCTTTCTATCGGTACTCCTTCTTCAGCTCTTAAAATAATAGTAGGCTCGTTTTGTCCTTTTAATTTAGCAAGTAAAGTCGATTCTAAACTACTTTGACTTATACGCTCATTATCAATATAGTATTGTAATTTGTTTGTAATACTCACTGATATATTTTGTGCATTGGAACTTTTACCTTTAGCCTTTGGCAATATCAAATCCAATGCTTCTGGAGTAATTGCTGGAGATGTCAACAAAAAGAAAACCAATAACAAAAAAACAATATCTGTCATGGATGACATGCTAAACTCAGGACTTACTTTATTTCTTCCTCTTAGATTCATATTAAGCAGGTTCGTTTAACAAGTCTAGAAAATCTACTGCATTGGCTTCCATACTATGAATTACTTTATCTGTACGAACTACAAGATGATTATATCCAATATACGCTACAATCCCGACAACTAATCCTCCTACAGTTGTTGTCATAGCAGTATATATCCCTTCTGCCAAAACCCCCATATCTGCCGTTCCAGAACTTGATGCTAAATTATGGAATGCCAAAATCATACCAATAACTGTTCCTAAGAAACCTATCATTGGTGCTGCTCCGGCTACAGTAGCCAGGATACTTACATTTTTTTCAAGTTTATATACTTCTAATCTACCAGCATTTTCAATGGCTTTATTAATATCCTCTAAAGAATGTCCTATTCTAGAAATTCCTTTTTCAGTTAATCGAGCAACAGGATTATCAGTTTGAGCACAAAGAATTTTGGCCGCTTCAATTTTTCCGCTGGCAACATTATCTCTAATCTTACTCATAAAACTTTCGTCATATTTCGAAGCCGCTTTAATAGCAAAAAGTCTCTCAAAATATATGTATACCGCGACAAAAAGTAATACGAACAAAATTCCGATAATTACAATTGCTCCTGTTCCCCCACTTAAAAGTAGATCCATAATGGATAAAGTCTTCTCTTCTACTACCGGGTCAATTTGTGTGGTGTTTTGGGCTATAGCACCGAGCATAAATAAATTCGTCATTTCGATTTTGTTAATTTAGTGTTAGTATACTAACGTTATTTCTGTAGGTTAAGTATATCTCTTTTCTACTATAATATATATATAATTCCTAATAAACCTACCAATCCAAGTACTATTGTATAAGGAAAAGCCATTTTCACCATTTTGGAATATGACAATCCAATTAGTGGTGCTAAAGAAGAGGTTAGTAAAAATAAAAACGCTGCTTGACCATTAGGTGTTGCAACACTTGGTAAATTAGTTCCTGTATTAATTGCTACTGCCAATTTTTCAAACTGCTCTCTTGATATGGCGCCATTATCAAAAGCTTGCCTAACCTCACCGATATAAACAGTCGCAACAAATACATTATCACTTATCATAGATAAGATTCCATTAGCGGCATAAAACATTGCTGGCTGGTCTTCTGGTTTTAATTGTAAAGCCCAATCAATTATCGGAGTAAAAAGATGTTGATCATGTATCATAGCTACGATCACAAAGAAAACTACCAATAAACCTGTAAAAGGTAACGCTTCTTCAAAAGCTTTACCTAATTGGTGTTCTTCAGTAATTCCCATAAACGCAGTTTGTACAATTATTAGTGCCAATCCTATGAACCCAACAGGTGCTATGTGCAATGCCAACCCAACAATTAATAAGATTGCAGATACGGCCTGAATGATTAATCCGTATTTCGATTTATCAGATCTGTTCGCGTCTTCTTCGTCGGTATAACTTTGGATAATATGCCTAGCAACACTGGGTAGTTTAGCCCCAAAACCAAACCATCCTGTATATTCTAAGAGGATTGTAGTTAATAACCCTGCACCAAATACTGGTAGAGAAATTGGTGCCATTTTAAGGAAGAATTGTATAAAATCCCACCCCATTCGTTCTCCGATTAGTAAGTTTTGTGGTTCTCCAACCAAAGTACAAACACCTCCAAGAGCAGTACCAACAACACCGTGCATCACCAAACTTCTTAAAAAACTTCTAAACTGTTCTAATGTCTCTCCACTTAGTTCTTTTCTATCCAAAACGCCGCTATCATCATAATCACCAGAACCCGAATGTATTTTATGATACACCCCATAAAATCCAACAGCTACACTAATTAAAACCGCTGTTACAGTTAAAGCATCCAAAAATGCCGAAAGTACTGCCGAAAGAAAAACAAACAATAATGACAATATCATTTTGGATTTAATCTTAGTAAACACTTTACTAAAAATGTACATCAATAACGGTTTCATAAAATAAATCCCCGCAACCATGAATACCAATAATAGAATCACTTCTAAATTTTGTTCGACTTCAAAAAGTACTCCTCCTTTAATCCCCTTTCCTAATTCATCACGTACAATTTTACCGTGATCTAATTTATACATTGGGTGTGTCAATCCTAAGGCCAAAGCTTCGATAGCTAATATTCCTCCGGACTGTAAAGGATAACACTTTAGTGCCATTGCCAGCGTAAAAATAAACTCTGCAATAAACAGCCAAGCTGTAATCATGGGTCCTAAAACGAAGTAAGAAAATACATTAAATACTAAAAACCCGATCATGATGGCTTTAAACCATTTCGGACTATTACCTAGAAAATATTTAAACATAGTTGTATTGGGTTATACGATTAATACTAAAGCAACTCTTTAAGAGCTATCTCAAAAGCTGTTTTACTAATATTAATTTTTGTTTGATTATTATTATAAGTGTTTTGAATTGCTTTCTTTATGGTCTCCGATGTATCCATAAAAATTGCCTCATCTGTCATTTGCACCTTACGTTCCATGAAATACGCAAAAACTCTAGCCATTCCGCAATTAGAAACAAAATCTGGAATCAAGCTTACTCTTTCATCTGTGTATTCCATTATAGGCCCAAAAAATATTTCCTGATCCGCAAAAGGAACATTGGCACCACAGGATATTACTTCTAAGCCCGAATTAATCATTTGAGTAATTTGGTCTTTGGTTATTAATCGAGAAGCTGCACAAGGGGCAAAAATTTCAGTTTCTAGAGACCATATTTTTTCATTTAACTCATCAAAAGGAATTAATACATCGCTGTACAATTTATTCCCTTTCTTGTTTAGGTATAATTCCTTTATTTCTTCAAAAGAAAAACCATCTTCATTGATAAGACCACCTGCATGATCAATAATCCCAACAACCTTAGCTCCCATTTCTGAAAGATAATAAGCCGCTGCAGACCCTACATTACCAAACCCTTGGACTACTGCTCTTTTACCTGCAACTTCGCCTCCATAAATAGTATAGTAATGTCTTACTGCTTCAGCAACACCATATCCAGTGATCATATCTGCAACAGTATATTTTTTATATACATCAGGAGAAAAAGTGGTGTTCTCTAATACTTTAATTACACCTTGTCTAAGTTGGCCAATTCTATTAATCTTATCGGCTTCTGTAGGCTGAAAATGACCATTAAACACACCTTCTTGAGGATGCCAAACTCCACATTCTTCTGTAATTGGTATCACTTCATGTATTTCATCTACATTAAGATCTCCTCCTGTACCATAATAACTTTTTAATAAAGGTGATACCGCTTTATACCATCGCTGCAATACTCCTTTTTTTCTTGGATCATTTGGATCAAAATTAATCCCTGATTTTGCACCTCCAATATTAGGTCCCGATACCGTAAACTTTACTTCCATGGTTTTTGCTAATGAAAGTACTTCATTCATATCTAATCCATCTCTCATTCGGGTACCACCACCAGCTGCTCCACCTCTTAAGGAATTTATAACAGTCCACCCTTCGGCTTCTGTTTCAGAATCTTTCCAATTAAAAACGATCTCCGGCGTTTTATTCTCGTATTTTTTTAATAATTCTTTCATTGTTTATTTTCAATTTATTCTGTATTCAACTCTTTTTGACAAAACATAACACCTACTTAAGGTGTTATTCTTAATCTTAATAAAACTCCTCCCAATGGAGGTCAGCGTTGAGTCATATTTTCTATGTATTAGAATAAATTGAACCTATCTAAAAAAGTTACCTCGCAAATATAAAAAACTAAATATCCATAAAGGATAAATAAAAGTAAAATTATACAAGTTTAAAAGTCTTTTTTTTTAGTGAAGATTATGCAAAAATTAAAAGGAATCTTCTAGACTTTTTAATCAAGAATGTAGCACATCAAAAAACAAAAAAAACATTAAAACTATCATATTATCAACTATATTTGTAGAATTATTAAAAATATCGAGTTTATCTCGATTTATTTTCATCAAAAAGTAAGAATTGCGTGTTATGCGCGCACAGTAAATAATAATACAATTATGGACTTTAAATTATCCGAAGAACAGTTAATGATACGCGATGCCGCTCGTGATTTTGCCAAAGCAGAATTATTGCCTGGTGTAATAGAGCGAGATAACAAACAAGAATTTCCTGCCGAAGAGGTAAAAAAAATGGGGAACCTTGGATTTTTAGGAATGATGGCTTCTCCAGAATACGGAGGAGGAGGTATGGATACTCTTTCTTATGTTCTTGTAATGGAAGAGCTCTCTAAAATAGATGCTTCATGTTCTGTTATAGTATCTGTAAACAATTCTTTGGTATGTTGGGGTCTTGATACCTATGGTAGCCCAGAACAAAAAGAAAAATATTTATCAAAACTAACAACTGGAGAATCTATAGGAGCTTTCTGTTTGTCAGAACCAGAGGCTGGAAGTGACGCCACTTCTCAAAAAACGACAGCTATTGATAAAGGTGATCATTATATTTTAAATGGTACCAAAAACTGGATTACTAATGGTGGTACTGCAGATTATTACTTGGTTATCGCACAAACGGATAAAGAAAAAAAACATCGTGGAATCAATGCCTTTATAGTAGAAAAAGGATCGGAAGGTTTTGAAGTAGGTCCAAAAGAAGATAAATTAGGAATTAGAGGTAGTGATACGCACTCTCTTATTTTTAATGATGTAAAAGTACCTAAAGAAAATAGAATTGGCGAAGATGGTTTCGGTTTTAAGTTTGCTATGAAGACTTTGGCAGGTGGTCGTATAGGTATTGCTGCACAAGCCTTGGGTATTGCTGCAGGAGCGTATGAATTAGCAAAAGAGTATTCTAAGGTACGTAAAGCATTTGGCACCGAAATTATGAATCATCAAGCTATTGCTTTTAAGCTAGCAGATATGCATGTGCAGATTGAAGCGGCAAGAATGTTGGTCTACAAAGCAGCAATGGACAAAGATAACCATGAAAACTATGACTTATCGGGTGCAATGGCAAAATTAGCAGCTTCTCAAGCAGCCATGGAGGTAAGTGTAGAAGCCGTACAAATACATGGTGGTAATGGTTTTGTAAAAGAATATCATGTAGAGCGATTAATGCGTGACGCCAAAATCACACAGATATATGAAGGAACTAGCGAAATCCAAAAAATCGTAATATCAAGAAGCATTCTTAGAGATTAATTAGTTAAAAATGCTCTAATCAAAAAGCCCAAATTATAAATTCTTATAATTTGGGCTTTTATTTTTTGTTAGTATAAACAAATTATGACTATCCATTAGAATTAAACATTCAATCAATATTTGACACTAACTTAAATTATGCGTTTAACATGTTATTTTGTGAATAATATTAAAAAATATCTGTCACTTAACCTATTTGTTGTCTATGCTGTACAATCGCATGCTTGATTTGAATCTACACTAGTTTGACCGGTTCCATTACCACACAGAGGATCATCCGGTTCTCCAGATTCTCTCATTAGATGAGTCCCTCCTTTAATTTGGTTTTTCGATAACCTGTCCAATTGAGCGACCTGTATCTTATTTAAAGAAATTTTTTTTCTATTTTGCTCTTTCATGATTTTTCCAAAAATTACAATTAATATCTGTCTCAAAAGTAGTTAAGAAATACTTGAAATCACTTTCAAATTGGTGAATATTTATAAATATTCACCAATACATCGATACAAAAAAACACACTTAAACTATTGACTACAAGCATTTTTAATGTATTCTGCCGGTTTACAACCCATTTTCTTATAAAAAGCCTTAGCAAATGATTGTATGTTATTAAATCCTACTTCACCGGCCATTGATCGTACAGAATATTGCTTAAATTGTTTATTGTTTTTGATTTGATCTACACAATACTCAATTCGTAAATCGTTAATATAATTATTAAAACTTTTTTGTTTGTCGATATTAATTACTTTAGATAAATACGAAGAATTGGTTTTTAATGTTTTCGAAACGCTATTAAGAGATAAGTCATTTTTTAAATACTTATGATTATGTTGAAAATCTTCCAATTTTTTTAAAATTTCCTTTTTAATCTCTATCGGCACCTCTACGCTATTTATTCTTTTTTCTTTTTTTTGCTCTATCGTTTTGGTAAGCTGCATATATTTATTGGACACTTCCTTATATTTTAGCTTTCCTTTTTTATAATAAAAATATAAGAATCCAATCAATATCATTAACACAAGAGTCAAAAACCATAATTTATATTTTGATAATTTATTATTATGATCAATGGTATATATTAATTGATTTTTGTCGTTAATCAATTCTGCTATATCGTACTTTTTTACGATGTTATTATTAAGCGTTGCATATTTTCGATTATATTCTCTTTCGTAGGACAGTAACTTATTGGTTGTTTGTAATTGATTTTTTAAATCTTCGTTTTTCTTGTAATGTTCTATTAGTAAAGTAAAAGTATTGCGTAACTCCGAAACGTAATTTGCCTTATTCGTGGTCGAATCTATTTTTTGAAGATACTGTAATGCTTCTTCATCTTTCCCCAATTTATACAAGGTTTTTGCCATAAATAATCTACTAATTCTAACATTAGAATTAGAACTTAACAAGTTTCCTTTGGATATAGTGAGCATTTTTTGCAAACTATCAAATGCTTTTTGATATTCTTGTCTGTAATAACTATTAACACCATTAATAACTAAAAAACCTCTATAGTAATATTGATTCGTATGAGATAAACTAAATCGAATTCCTTTCTTTATGTAATAATATGCAGAATCATATTGGCGAAAACGATTATACGTATCAGCTAGTTTATATAACGTAGCCGTATACGTTTTAGGGTAAAGCTTTATAGTATCTTGGTGTATCAAAAAATTATAGTTTTCCTTAAATACTTGTAAAGCCTCATCATGCTTTCCTAGGGTAGCTTTCAATAGGGCCATATTATGTTTTACAGCAACAACTTGTTCTTCATTTTCATTTAATTCGGCATACTTTTTAGTTAACAAATAAGACTGTAAAGCTTCATCATACCGTTCCATATTATACAGTAGATATCCTCTTAAGAGGTAACCTGCAGCTGGATAAGTATCATGCCGTATATTCTTTGTAATAAACAAGATAGAATCTGTATATTTTAATGCTATCTCTGCATTTTTTTGTTGATGTATTTTGCTTTTTAATCGATACGCTTTTGCCATTTCTATCGTATCCTTCTGCTTCATCCCTTTAAAGAGGTATGCATTAGATATTTCATGAACAATTATTGAATCTTGATTATGTTTCTGATAAAGTATATATAGTTCACCAAAGGATTTGTCTTCTAATGAATCCAGTATTGGTGGTTTAATTTTCTTTTGAGCTTGTGCATTTACATATAGTATATTAAAAAAAGTCAAACAAACACACCAAACAAAAACCCTATAAATATTCTTCATCTATATCTGCAAATAAAGGATGAACCAAGTACAAAACCCCTTGCGTTCAATATTTTTATTGAAGTATATAAAAAAAATAACCGTTAAAAAAATGAAAACAATAAAAATGACTTTTATTTAAATAAAAATATTTCATTTCTTTTAAAATACTCTAAGGTAATATTTATAAATAAACAGGGTAAGATTCATAAATGCGTACTAAAACACTTTTATAATTAGCGAATCCTAATCGTATATTCGCTAAAAACTAAATCAAATTAATTTATAAAGTCATTAGGCGTTAGCATTTCTTAACTTTAAATAAGTAAAGTAATTATATTAACTTATAAATTCCGGAAACAAACAGTTAATATAAATTATCGCAAAAAAAGTTCTATGTTAATCCCTTATAATTAGATAACTATTCAATAACACTTTAAAATTACATTTTATGTATTTAAAAAAATTTTCTAAGTATAGAATTGACCAAAAATTATTATCAAAAATCAATGCAGGTGGGCATGGTTTAGTAATTTGTGGTAATGGAGAATCATTTAGCGCATCTGCGGAATCAGAAAGTTCAGTAGAACGAGGCGGTGGCCGCTGGTGTCGAGATAAAGGTGGTGTGTCTGCTACTGTATATCTTCAATAACAATAGACTTTTGCTAAACGCTACGAAAAGATAAAGTAGGGCTTGGTGTTAATTGCAAGCTCCTAATGAATCGTGTTTCTAAACATTTTTCTTTCTAATTGTAGCGTTTAGCAACCAATAAAACATTCAATTTACTAATACCTCGTCTACAGAATTGACTAACCTCAGTTTACAAATTTCTATTCTTCGCACATTCGTTACAGTTCCGAATTATCACAGTTAATCTGCCAGTTAATTCTAGATTGATATTGTCTGCATGTAAAACTCAAGCAACTCCAGATGAATGAAAACATGAAGTATAGGCATGCATGGGTAGAAATGTACGAAGCTATATTCCTTCTGATAGACGGGATATAAAAATACTAGATATGCGCTAGCATAGTTTAATAGATACTCGAAAAATCTTAAAAGTCTATAACAAATCTGGAATGTCTACCATACTCAAAGAAAAACTGATTTCTGAAGATTTTTTTAAAGGTATATGAAAGACATTGTAGAAAAACTCCATTAGTATAATGAAACTCAAATAAACAGTAAAATTATCCAAAACATACCCCCCTCATCATCTTACAAACAAACTGTCTATTTGTCCTAAAGAATACTCTCCTAATAACTCCCCTCTGGTTAGATTAAAAATTTAGCCGGTATTTCTGAAACACCGTACATTCTATTCTTGCAATTGAAGACATCATCACAAAACAATTCTCGTCTACTATCTGATGTTTCCATAAGAAACCATATTTCTTAATAGCCTTCTCCCACGATTTAGCATGTTTCTCTAACGCTACGGTTACCACTATAATTTTATCAGAATGTTTCTCATGAAACGCAACCAATTTTGGATAACCCTTCAAGCAGGGTACACACCAGGATCCCAAAAAATCAAACAACACATAATCACCTCTCAAATCAGATAATTTGAATGGTGTGCCATCAATTAGTATTGCCTCGAAGTCAGGAGTTGGTTCTCCTTCTTCTGCTGTAGCATATTTTATATACACAAGATAGGCTAATAATCAAAATTAGCCCAAGGATGCTACTTTAAGATTTTATTTACAATGATTATGCAACAGTTGATCACCGAAACAGTAATTCTAAGTTTTAAAAAGCATCATTACTTATAGACTTAGTTTTTGAGCATAAAAAAAACCCTTCATTATAGTAATGAAGGGTTTTCAAAGAAGGCGGCGACCTACTCTCCCACGATTGTAGTACCATTGGCGCTAACGGGCTTAACTACTCTGTTCGGAATGGTAAGAGGTGA
>NZ_OMPE01000008.1 GCF_900312815.1 Aquimarina sp. AU474
AAAAGAATCTTGAATTACGTTTCTCATTATTTTCGATTTTATATGTATTTAATTTTTTGCTTGAAAAAGGGGAGTCCTGGCGCGGGTATCAGAGAACTCTTTTTGATTAGAGGAACAATCAGTAATTAATATAAATCATCTTCACCTCGTAGCCCAACATTGGTTCATTATAATCTATAATACAATAGTAGGAACCCACAGGGACAAGGGCACCCCTATGAGTTCCATCCCAACCATCGCCAGAGCCACTATAATGGGAGCTATACAGCAAACGCTGACTTAAGTTGTATATCTTAACCTCATTGTTTTTGTATTGTTCTAGCCCTTCAATAATTAAAGTGTCGGCAATACCATCCTCGTTTGGTGAAATGCCTCTATTGAAATCCGCAAGGGGCTCAAATTCACAATTCCCGGTCGTCGCTTCGACGGTCACTACGGCAGTTGCTGTATCTGAATTATTGCCTTGGGTAGCGGTAAGGGTAATGGTCACTGTATTACCTGCATCATCACAAGTAAAAGTATTCCTATCCAGGCTTAATGTAGGACTGTTATCACAGCCATAGCTTGAACCATTGTCTATCTGTTCGGGAGTAATAGTGGCCTGTCCATTGGGATCCAGTTGTACGGTGATATCTTTGGTTTTGGCCACCAGGTTATCCAAATACTCTTGCACGGTTACCTGGGCGGTCACTGTGGCCGTTGCACTACCTTGTGTGGCCGTAAGGACAACGGTTACCGGGTTGCCTACATCGTTACAGGTAAAGGTATTCCTGTCCAGGCTTATAAAAATGGAACTAGAGCTATTACAACCACTTCCAGAACCATTGTCTATTTGCCCAGGATTAATGGTTGCTTGTCCATTGGCATCTAATTGTACCGTAATGTCTTTGGCTATTGCTACAAGACTATTGATGGTATTTTCTACGGTTACCAATGCGGTTGCCGTATTTGAGCTGTTACCCTGGGTAGCGGTAAGGCTAACAGTTACCGGAGAGCCTACATCGTTACAAGTAAAAGTATCTATATCAAGACTTAAGTTCGGGCTATTGCCACAGCCATAAAAAGAACCGTTGTTTAGCTGTTCTGGAGTAATAGTGGCCTGCCCATTGGCATCCAATTGCACGGTGATATCTTTTGCAATGGCTACTACACCGTTTAAATTCTCTTCTATGGTCACTATAGCAGTTGCCATGGCTGTTGTACTACCTTGTGTAGCTGTAAGTGTCACGGTTACGGGAGTACCCACATCACTGCAAGTAAAAGTATCTCTATCTAAACTTAAATTCGGGTTATTGTTACAACCGCCGTTGGAACCATTATTAACTTGATCCGGCGATATGGTTACCTGCCCGTTGGTATCTAACTGTATGGTAATATCTTTTGCTATGGCCACCAGATCATTCGGATTCTCTTGTACGGTCACTGTAGCAGTTGCTGTACTTGAATTATTGCCCTGGATAGCGGTAAGGGTAACGGTTACTGTATCACCTGCATCATCACAAGTAAAGGTATTTCTATCCAGACTTAATGTAGGGGTGTTACCACAGCCATAGCTCGAACCATTGTTTAGCTGTTCGGGAGTAATAGTAGCCTGCCCATTGGCATCTAATTGTAACGTAATATCTTTTGCTATGGCTACCAAGTCATTGGGGTTCTCTTGCACGGTTACTAATGCAGTTGCTGTTTCTGAATTATTGCCCTGGGTAACGGTAAGGGTGACGGTTACCGGGTTGCCTACATCATTACAAGTAAAGGTATTCCTGTCCAGGCTTATAAAAATGAAGCCAGAGTTGTTACAACCATTTCCGGATCCATTGTCTATTTGCCCGGGATTGATGGTTGCTTGTCCATTGGCGTCCAGTTGTACGGTAATATCTTTGGCTATGGCAGTAAGGCTGCTGATATTATTTTGAACCGTCACCATGGCGGTTGCCATATCTGAATTATTACCCTGAGTAGCGGTAAGGGTTACGGTTACAGGATTGCCTATATCATTACAATCAAAGGTATCCCTATCCAGGCTTAAGCTTACTGTAGTATTACAACCCCCATCCTCGGAACCATTGTCGATGTCTTCCGGTTCGATAGCCGCCAGTCCATTAGCGCCCAATTGTACAGTAATATCTTTGGCCGCTGCTACAACTCCGGTCTTGACAACCACCTGCTTCGTTGTTAAAATAGGGAGGTTGGAACTTACATTGGTTGCCGAATTTGCAGGGACATTAATGGTAATGTCGTTATTACCGCATATATCTGTAGGTGTAATGGTAGCGGTGTATGTAGATGCATTAACCGCAGTAAAATTATCGACTGTGGCATTGCTTGATAAAATATCACTTACCTCAAAACCCGAAACCGGATTATCAAAGGCAAACGAAACTTCAAAAGGATCTGTAGTATTTATTCTTGCCGGCGCACCTTGTATAGAAACCTCACTGCTAGTGATATTAAACATCCTTACCCGACCAGTACTTGTATTAAATCCCTGATTGTCAACACCATGAATTGACTCCCCTATTAGCAATCTTGAACCGTTCGAAGACAAACGAAGCGCATTAACCATGCCTATTCGATGTCCTAAATGTTCTCCTTCCCATGTAGCTGCCAACTGCCATGAATTCAATTCATATTTATAGACCAATACCCTGCCATGATTACTGTGATTGATAGAAACACCGGGCTCCCCAATAGCCAGGGTTTTTGCATCATCAGACAAGGCTAATCCGAATCCAAAATCACCTTCCCGCTCATTATTACCATCATAAATTTCACTACGAACCCACTGGTTAGCCGTGTTTTTTTTGTACACCCATACGTGCCCATTTTCTCGAAAAATACGCATCCACGAGAATACAAAAGCTTTACCATCTCCGGTTAAATCGACGGATCCCCCTATGCCATCACGTAGCGTATGCCCCTGTTCACCTTCAAAATAAGCTGTTCGATCCAAAGACCCGTTAATGTATTCATAAATACCTATAGCCACTTGAGTATCTCCTTCCCACTGAGGCTCCCTGTTAAAAAGATTAAGAGATAACACAGCCCAGGTATTTCCATCATCAGATATATCTACGCTCGTTCCCAAATGTTCATCATGTGACTGACCGAAAATTTCATCACCGGGAATCCAGTTATTTGAACCATCTAAGGTGTACATTTCTGCACGGCCTTCCAGACCGGGGTCTTGGTTAGTACCATCACGATCGTAAAACGGTGCTCCTACAAGCACTGAATTACCATCTCCCGATAAGCTTACGTCTAATCCAAATCGCTCTCCTGCTTGTTTACCGAGAATATCCGAACCTATTTGTACCCAGGAATTACCATCTCTCTCAAATACACGCACACGGCCAACATCTCCCTGAACGCTTTTATTACCCACAGCTAATCGTGAACCATCGTTTGATAAGCTTATAGCCGTTGATAAAGTTGTTCCGTCTGATGATATGATTCCTTCTTCAATAATACTACTCCCTATCTGTATCCAGAAAAAGCTATTATGCCGGCTCTGTTTTTCATAAACACGTATAGTACTCCTCTGCATCCTAAAATCATTGGTTATTGCTGCGATGATATTACCATCTGCCGACATGCTTGTTGCTTTTCCTAAATTTGATCTAAATTCTCCCGCAATAGGTGGTCCATCAAGTTGCTGTCCATAGGTCTTTGTTGTCAGCAAGCCTAAAAAAAGAAATAGCATTAATTTTAATTGCACTAACATTTGCTTTTTCATGACTTTTTTAAGTTTTTTGGTTATTATGTTTTTTTCAATCGAAAATGGTGGTCCGGATCAAGAGTACTACTACATACAGAACAGTAATATGCGTTCATTTTGGCGCTACCCTCAAGAATGTTAGATGTTCTCGATATCTTTTTTTCTTTGGTTTATCGTTTTTTAATATTGATATTCTGCGAAAATGAAACACAAACAAGAAACATTCAAAAAAAAGTGTTAGAACTCCATTAAAAATGGGACAAAAACAAAGTTTTTAGGGATGTAGAAAAAGGGAATCCACCCGGCAGCAAGGTATTTTACTCGATCGAGATTAAATGCTCTAAGGCTAAGCTCGAGCTAGCTTCTGAATTTATTTTTAGAATAATTTTATTTGAAGGAATAAGGAGATACGATATTTGGTTGTTGAAGATATCTTTAGGCTAGCATCATACAATTCACTTGTTTTGTAAGGGGCTATATTAAAATTAAACTTTGTAAGCTATTTCGATTTGCTGAAAACCTAATACCATGTAATAGTCTCTTATAATTGTATATAGTGTTAAGTGTATGGTTAGTTCCTAGAAAGTACATAGGTACTTTCGTACAGTTGCTAAAGATAATTAATGCAAGTGAATTTAAGATATGGAAATTCTGGCGCAATTGATTATCATTACTTTATAAGTAATGCTTAGGGAGATATATTTTTGTGACCATAAAAATAACCTCGAATGAACAAATTATAAGCTTCTTCATTTTCATAGTCTGGTTCTTGTTTGAGGTCATATAATTCGTCAAGAATTTCAGGATATTTAGCCTTTACACCATCTTTGGTTTTAAAATCATTTTCAACAAATTCGATTACACTATCTATTTTATGATTCATGTATAACATGCTTCTGTCCATCATAGTCGCAATGTCCATATCCATGATTTTATATTTAGCAGCATAAATTCGATATATATCTTGCAAATTTCCTAGATTATATAAATAAAAACTGAGTTGATAAAGATTATATTGTCTTCTTGTTTCTTGCGCACATTTGAATTCTTCGTCAAATAGAAACCTAATTAAGTCTATGTCTTTATTTGAAAAATCGGCCAATAACAGCTCAACTATTTCTGTACGGGTTTTAATATTATTATCAATAACATCTATGTTAGGGCTTTTTTCATATTTAACCGAGTTAATAAAGTTTTGGCTTATTAACTTGTCATTTCTTATTTTTTCTATGTGCTCGTATATTGTCATCAAATTGTAGCTAAATATTTGTGTATGATATCGTTGCGTGTAAATAGACACTAGCTTTTTGAATTAACACGGAGCCGAATTTTTATATTTTGTTTTTAGCTTATCATTTTTAAAAGCTAAATTTAAAAATTTGGCGGTCTTTGTAAATAAACACAGATCTTTTGATTAATCCTAAAAGCTTTGTGTTTTCTTATACATTGTTAGCAGTAGTTCTTTCTTATTAAGATATCATCTTCAATTTTCAATAAGGTAAGGGTTATTATTTTTAGGATTAAGTAATAATCGTTTTTATGTTTTTGTTCAGATTGAACGTTGGTTCCGTGCAAGTACTTATTTCTCAAATCATAACCATTTGTATATATCTTTTTGTTTAGATAAAAATTTAAGTACTTGATTTCTTCTTCTGAAAAAAGGGTATCCTCTGTCAAAAGCTTTTTTTCTTTAATCATTAGATCAATTTCATTCCTCACAAACTTTGGGTAGTGCCAATAATTTAACAATTCATTTCTGTGAAGTTCTCTAATTACATAAATTAATGTTATTCTTTCAATTTCAACTTTGTTTTCTTGGTTGATTTTTAGATAACCATCTCTTATGAGATTTTGTATTGTATCTTTTTGATAGTTAGCAAAATCATCAAGAGTTACATTTTCTTGAGTAATTAAATCAAATAAGTTTTTATATTTTGTTCCATAAGATTCTGTATAGAATAAATGACTTTGGTCTGAAAAGAATAGATGTTTAAGCTGTAATATCAAATTATCGTTTGAGTAAATATATTTACTTTTCACTTGACTTGTAATTTGACTAAAACCAATAGCTTTTGAACTCATTTGTAATAACTCTAAATCAATACTTCCGTCATCAGCTAAATTTTTGTATTGTTTTAGAAGAAAATCAAAATCAGGTAAAATAGTTCGTATTTTTCCAATGTACTCAGAATCGGAATTTCTGATTTGAAATACTAATTTATTTGAAATGAGTAGTTCATTCAGATGCGAAATGAATGAATTTATGAGCTGCTCAATTCCAGAATCTTTTCTTCTTAGATAGTTGTCAAAAAGATGAATTTGTAATGTTGAAAGCATTTCCTTTTTTGTAAAGACTTGTCCTGTTTCATATTCGTGTTTTGATTTCATAAAAACACGTTCCATTACGTCTAACTCACTTTTTTTACTTACTAAAGTTATTAATGAAGTTTCATCAGTATAATTAAATAAATGTTTAAACATATTGAATAGACTTATTTCGTCATCAATTTTATCAAGGAACTTTTCACTATAAGTTGCTTCGAATAATCCTTCATTATTTTTAAAAGTTACAGGTTCATCTTGATCCTTGCTTAGACCGCTTTGTACTCTAATATTCCAAGTATGACCTTTTTCTAGTATCTCGTTGTTTTGTTCTTTTGATTTTTTCTTTGCTTTATGTCTTGTTTTGTCTGAGAGTTTTAAATCATTTGAATCTTTCGACCTCTCTACTAGTCTTATGTAGTTAAAATTTGCATCATCATAATCTAAATACTTATCGATTATGTATTCCTTATCGGAATAGCTTAGGCTTTTGGGAAAAAAAATTTTAATTAATTTTTTATTTGTTTTTTCTTCAAATTGAGATAAAATAATTTCTGCAGATTTCTCATAGCTCAATAAAAAACACTTTATTTCTTTATTGAATTTTTGGACAATATTTTTTTGAGGAAGTATATAATTTATGTGATAAGAGAATCCATTTAAAATTTCACTAAATTTTGATTGAGAAATGTTTTTAAAAACACTTAACTTATGAATTAAGTCCCAAAAATTGCTTTTATAATTATATTCTAGCTCGTTTAATATTTCTTCAATATTGGAGTCAGAAATTTGCAGTAGCTTTTGCTTTAATAGGTTCCAATTTAATTCTACTGTTTTTAAGTATTTATTTTTTTTTGATTCATCCCATTTTGTCAAAAAAAAGTCATTTTCAAAATATATTTTGATGTTGTAATATTCAAGTAAGTCATTAATAGTGAAGATTTGTTCGGAATTATAGTCGTCTAATAACTTTTCAGCTTTTATAAGGCTATGGCCTATTGCCATATCCTCTTTTGAATAAAAAACTACTCTATTAAATTCTTTTGAACTCAAATTTTTTCAAATTACTGTTAACGTTCTATGTATGGTGTCGTTGCTATCCCGCAGGGTAGCTATGCACTATACATTTTGTTATCTGTTTTTATTTTCTACTATTTTATCTTTTCCTGATACTTTTGCAATCCGTAAGTTCAACAAGCATTGAGTTATAGTTGACCCAATTCCAATACTAATAGAGAAGCCTGTTCTCAATTTAAATTCCGATTTGATTTTTTTTAAGAAATTTATATCGAATTCATTTTTATTAACCGAGAATAAAATATCGTCAGACCCTTTCATAAGTACTGTTCTTGTATGCTTTTCGTGAATCATCTCTACGATTAAATTGATGTTTTCTTGAATCGAATCATGCACGCGCTGAGCTTTCTTAGGGTCAGATTTTAACAAAGCTAATTCAATGCTGTCACCTGCATTGTCTACATCTAATCGAATAAATATATTATTACCCATAATTTTTCAAAGATTTAGCATCATTAAAAGAATCTACAATTTCGCTTGAAATAAAGGAAACATTAATCTTTCCATTGGTCTTTTGGTTGCTCCAATATCTCCCAATCAATTCTTTAGGATTTGAATCAATTAGTCTAAGTTCAGTAGCTCCTTCTTGAAGAATTTCATTGTCATCTTGGCTTGTTTCTTTACGATACAAATAAGCTACGTTTTTTAGGCCAGTTTCTTTTTTCAGAGCCATGGTTTCCGAGTATGAAATACCAATAAACGAATTTGTAAAAGTTGTAAAATGAATTCTTAAAAAGCTTTGTCTTATAACAAGATAAAACTCTATATCTCCAACTTTTTCTCCATTTTCATCTTCCCAATCTGACTTTAGTGTGCCAGACCATGTACCACTTAGGTTTGGTCGATAAAATATTTTATTTAACATCCACCATTTCCATCCATATGAAAAGTAAAATGCCCAAAATAATGTTGTAATAGTTATCCCAAAACTAATAGCTCTTAATCCATCAGTTAGATTAAATCTTTTATCTAGTATAACTATGTATACTACTCCAATTAATGTCGCTAATGCAATTGAAATAGTTACAATTAGCTTTAATTCATCTTTCTTCATTTTTCGTGTTTATAACAATTGACAATTTTTAAATGGAACGTAAGTTTTTTTTTTAATTTTTAAACAATTCAGTGATTTCCTTTTCAAAATTGATATAACTAAACTGGCCCTTTTGAAGTACTTTAGATAGAATACTAATATCTTTTTCCGTCATATTTGTTGAAATATCCATGAATGAATCATTTATGCGTAAAACATTTATTTCTGGATAAATCAACTTTAGTAACCTGAAGTTAGTATTTGTGCTAGATGTGTATATTTCAGTAAAGAAAAACCTAGTAATACCGAACCGATTTATAATCTTTGGTAAAATTCCATCTAGTCTTTCCAAAAATTTTCCCGTTCCGATATTCAACATCTTAATATCTTTTTGGTCGTAATTTTTTGTTAAATCTATTGATGCATATAATGAAGGATTGTTTGCTACAAATCCCCCATCAACTGTTTTAATATTACCTCTGTTTTTTGTTTTAACAACAACAGGATTAAAAATTGGGTAAGCTGCAGATGACGCAAGGATTGCTGTTAATAGTTTACACCCAAATCCGGGAATAAAAGAACCAGTAGAACCATGAGCCTGCTTAATATTCGACTTAAAGATTAAAGGCTCTAAGGTTTCATGGTTTAAAGCAACGATTCCTATATCACAGATTAAGTTTCCAAACTTAATTCCTCCAAGTAGTTTCGAGCCCAGTTCAATTAGTTTTTTGCTCTTTTTTTTAGCTTTTGATTCCTTCATTATTTCTGGAATCATTTCTAAATAAATTCCCTCTACTTCATCAACTGTTTTTCCAATTGCTAGTAACCCACAAATTATTGAACCTGTGCTTGTTCCGTAGATGTAATCGAAATATTCACCTATTTTTTGACCTAAATTCTTTTCAAGCTCTTTTAAAACGCCAATCGTATAAATTCCTTTAGAGCCACCACCGTCAAGAGTTAATACTTTAATACTCATTCCAAAATCTAATTAGTTGATTTACAAAAGTTGTAGCGTCATCAATATTCCATTGTTGGTCTCCAGATCCAAATAGTTTTCGTTGCTCGTTTTGAACCAAGTAATTAGCCATTTTTCCATTTTTTAAATCAGCACTAAATTGATTAATTATTGAAACGGTAATATCCCCATAGGAACTTTGTCGGAAATTCGAATTTTGAGAATTATAAATAAGACATTCTAGGAAGTAAGAAGGTGCAAGTTCTTTAGTTATATAATTCTTATCTACCATGCTTGCCTTCATATTCTTCAATACACGAACGGATGGTTTAAAATTCCCATTGGTGTTTTCGTGTCGATTTTTAATACTACCATTCTTTAAATGAACCTTGGGATAGTTGATGATTGTTTTTGAAGGAGAATCATGTTCGGTCTCAAATAAAATCCCTTCAATATAGTTTTCATTACTAGACGAATATGAAATATACTTTCTGTATGGGTTACAGACCAGAACATCACAATCAAGACGGCTACCATCACCTTTTACTAAAATTGCTTTATTGCCTACAACAACATTATTTTTACCATAACACTCTTGTAATTGCTTTACAACAGAGGCTTTAAAAGCTGCCAAAGAATATTTTGCAGGTTTATAATTAGCTCTGTATTCTTCTTTTTGAGATTCTGTTAGTGCAGAAAGATTTTTAGAAAAAATTGACCTGAACTCAACCACCAAGTCAACATCACTATTACCATAAATATTAGTATAGTTCGGGTAAGAGCCTTGCAAATAGGTAACGTAATTAACATCATCATTCCAGTTTACTTTTTTTATACAGTTTTCTACGCTTTTATGTGTTGCGGCAGATGATTGAACTGCTCCTTGATTAGACCATGTCTTTAATTGTCTTTCAGGTATTGGCATTAATGGTTGTTTTAATTACAGATAACGTCTCTTGTATGTTGCGTTTGCTTCCCGAAGGGAGCAAATGAAATATACAAACTGTTAGGCACAGTTTTTATAATTAATTTTTAATAAAGTTACCATTATTATCAAATAGATAGTTCCTTTTGTTTTCTTCAATTTCCTTCAATATTTGTTTTTTGTTTTGGACTTCGCCAATCATTGGTTCAACAAATTGTCTTAACAGTTGTCCTGAAGAAATAAAACGTTCTTTTTCGTCTAATAACTCGACCAACTTAGGCATAGTTGCTTTAATTTTATATTCATTAAGAGAACTATTAAATAGAGAAAAATATATTGGTCTTTCTTTTAGATTAATATTAATAAAACTCAAATGAGCAAAAATATCTCTTATTTGAAAAGGTGATAATGGACCTCCAATTCTTGAAAAGTTATCATTATACAAAGTAAAACCAGCACAAGAATCGTTTAATACTGAAATGATACAGAATTCATCTAATTGTAGCATAATAGTTTTACTAACTTCATTATCCATAAAGTCAAATCCGTCCGCTTTTTCAATTGCCATAGCAGGGACAATAAATATTGTCCCATAAACATTGTAATCAATTTTGACATTAGTGTAATGACTTCTTGAGATACAATGTATATGGTGCATTTCTTCCCAATAATATTTGTCCGATAAAAATCCAGCATCAATTCTTATGTCTCTTTCAGACAATAATGTTTTATCTTTTAAATGAGTTTTAAGGAAAATTAGACATAACCATTTAAATAAAAAATGAAGAATTTTTGGGTCTTTATTTATTTCTTCTAAGATTTCTAAATAAGTTTTGTTTAGTAATTTACTTATTGGTACTTCATAAGTTTTGCCCAATTCGGAATTACACTCCTCACAACAGGGAACTGTATATTGACCATACTTAAATTTTGTTCCATTAGGTAGAGTTATATATTTATTATGAAGATTATACTTTTTTAAAATCCAATTTGGTATTATATGTTCATCATTGAATTCTTTTGAGCCAGGTTTTGCTCCACAGATAAAACAACAGTTACCGTGAGTTATATCATCTAGGAAATGTTGTAAGCCAAAAAAGATAATTTTTCCCTTTTCGTTTGTAATGGTTTTACTTATTTCCAGTTTATTTCTCAAATTGATTCTTTATTTTGTTGTGACGCAAATTCACAATTACAAATAGCATATGCTATGTTTTTTAATCCCATCCATTACTTTCATTCGTCCAGTCAAACAGAAAGCAGATATGCTCAAGTTCTTTTATTGCTTTCCATAAAATTCTCTGATTTTTAGAAAACCTTCCTTGAACATTTAATTTATTTAGCATTCCATTCATTAGTGCTTCATTTGCTAAAATTTCGTGTGCTATATGATTTCTTGAATCAACAACTTCTTTGAGAAGAGCAATAAAGTCCGCTCTTAAACCTTTCTTTTCAAGTTCAATTCTAGTTTTTCCCAAAGTCCACCTTTCCATATCATCAAGATTTCCTTCAAACTTTTGTTCAAATAGCTTTTTAAGTCCAAATTCAAGTATTTGAGCCATTCCCATATACATCGCGTATTGCTCAATGAAACTCAAATTTTCATATTTCTTTAGTCCTTTTTGAGTTCCTTCTCTTATTTGTTCAGCATTAAGATTTGGTACTTTTTCTTCCTCACTCATTTTTTATTGTGCCTAACGTATGTATATGTGTCGTAGCTGTGCAAAATGTTACCTTGCTTTTCGATTTTTCTTGCGCATTGGTTGCTAACTTTTACTTTTTGCAAGCATTGCGTCTTACCAAAAATACAATAACCATTCGATTGATCACTTAGCTGCTATGATCACATATATGGTGTTAGCAACTGGCTTTTATTTAGTCGGTATATTTCCTTTGCCTGCTTTTACAATTACGAATCCATATTCCACATCATCAGACACGTTATAATTTTCCCAAAATTCGCCACCAATTCCAGTTAATTGTCCTTTTTTATCTTTAGTTTCAAGTCCATATTCTCCGAAATAAATTTCAGGTCCGATGTCAAACAAAATAGAATCAGTATCTATTAATGAGAGAATTTTCTCTTCGTTTGGATTAAGTTTAATTTTACCTTTAATAACAACAGATTTGTCAGTTTCATTCCGCAAGAAGATTTTATATGACGCTCCTGTTTTTTCATATTTGGCAGGAATTATATAAGTCTCATTACCTTTTTTAGTAATTTCATTTCCAAGTTTGTCCTTATATCTATTTTCATTTTTACAACTAAATAAAAATAATAGGATTCCAACCGCAGATATTATTGTTTTAAGTTTCATTTTTTAAGATCTGTGCTTGTTGCTAACAACTGTGTATGTGTAAAAGTACATATATTTTGCTATTGCCTAGGGGCCAAACTACGGCTATTGAGTAATATTTTTTTACGGGAATCCACAATTTGTGAGTTTTTTTAAAATATTGCGCTGTAAAATGGGGAGAACTAGGCTTACCAATAAAATAGTATATTTAAACCATGCAACATCAAGAATTCTATTTGGAGTACCAAAAGCATCAACTTTTTGCACAGTATTGGGTGCCTAATGAGTGTAAAGCAGTAGTATTATTAGTGCATGGGATGGGGGAGCACTCTTCTAGATATACATCCTATGCGATCCCAGAGCTATTGGCCAAACATATTGGGGTAATCACCTATGATAATTTTGGGCATGGCAAAAGTAGCGGTAAACGAGGCCATTGCCCAAGCTATGATGCACTCCTACAGGTGATGGATATGATGTTGACCAAAACACAAGAACTCGCCAATGAGCGCCCTATATTTTTGTACGGCCATAGTATGGGAGGTAATCTGGTTATTAATTATATGCTTAAACGGCAGCCTAATCTGGCAGGTGCCATTGCTACCAGCCCATTTTTGCGATTGGCGTTTAATCCCCCAGCCTGGAAAATGACCATGGGCAAATTAATGCAAAAAATAGCACCCTCGATAACCCTACCCTCTGGTCTTGATGTTAGCGCAATATCTAGAATACGAGAAGAGGTAGAAAAGTATAAAAACGATCCCTTGGTGCATGATAAGGTGAGTCCTAATTTTTCGTTTCCTATAATAGAAGCAGGGGAGTGGGCGATAACCCATGCGGCAACTTTGCAAAAACCGATGCTACTTTTGCACGGTACCGATGATCAAATCATAGCGTATACCGCTACCCAAGAGTTTGCGGCGCAAACAGATCAAGCAGAGCTGGTATTGTTTAAAGATGGGTACCACGAATTGCATAATGATGTAGAGAAAGGTAAATTACTAACCACCATCACTGCCTGGATACACCAAACGATATAATTATGATGTAGGATACCATGAGCGAAAAATTCATTTTATATTTGGATTAAATCTAAATAAGGATTATTTTCGCCACCGGAATATGGAATTACTATTTACATCAACCTATTATACATCGTATCAATCTACCAAGGATCGATGTTTTTATATAGATTTTGGCCACAAGATGGTTAAGGTTTCTTTTTGCCAACTCCTTAGTTTACGGTACAAAGCAAAGCAATTATCTAGTCATGATCATTTGGAGTATATGCTTTCTCATTGTGATGTAACACTACTTACTTTTTGTGATAAAGAGCATGTGATTATATTAGATACCTTGCAGGTTTTGGATTTTACAGAGTTGATACAAGGTACCTTTGCTATGATAGAATTGCGTACCGCCCTGACTGCTTAGGTTAGCTTAGATTTAGACTGGCTATAAATTACCCCCTTGATTCCTTTAAACGCCTTATTTTCCTTAATTTTATAATAAAGTTAAAGAGTATCGTTATGGAAAATATTGCAAGACAACAAATAAGCATTAATCTAGAGGTTATGGATATGCTTAATCAACAAATAGCAAAAGAACAACATTCTTCGTCTGTATATTTGGCAATGGCTTCCTGGTGCGATCAACGTGGATTAGAACGTAGTGCTTCCTTTTTTTATAGACAATCTGTAGAAGAAAGAGAGCATATGATGAAAATCTTTGCTTTTATTAATAATAGCGGGGGGTCTGCATATTCTCCCGATGTCACTAATATTGCTCATGAGTATGCTTCTTTAAAAGAAGTGTTTGAGTTGGCATTGCAACAAGAAATCTCGGTAACACAATCTATATATAAGATAGTTGCCAAATGCCGTAAGGTAAATGATTTTGGTACCGAAAACTTTTTACAGTGGTTTGTAGAAGAACAGATGGAAGAGGAGCAAAGCATACGAGATATCCTGGATATGTTCGATCTTATGGGTGATGCACCTTTAAAGTTAATCGACGAGCGTATACCAAAGGAATAATACGCCCCCAGATACCTTTCTTTTTTTGTAATGAAATCTCACTAGTAGTTTCCCAAACGAAATTATAGGGAGAGCGATTCTAATTCTAGTTGATAATCATATTGTAGATCTTCGTGCAATGCACCGATTTTCTTTTTTACCGATAGGATCTCTCTATCCCGTATATTTTGTAAAACACTACTCTTATGAATATAGGGTGTAAAATCATTAAGTTTTTTACAAAAATAAATCAATAGCTCTACCTCGGTCTCTTTGTTGTTAGAATAGCGAATGTATTTTTTGATCATTCGTAAGATTTTACGAACACTCTTCTTTATATAATGATACGATGCAGTATTGATAATTTCAAATTGCTCATCGACTTCGGTATGGATCCCAGCGATATATTCATCTTCATCAGACGATTCGAACAGTAAATACGTAAGTAACTCCTTATTTTCTTTTTTAAATCTAGAGAGCCTTAGACATAACTCTATAAGTTCGAGATGAGAGGAGTGTGACAGTTCGGTTTTAATTTCTTTGGCAGTAGCAGCTTTCATGCATGCAATTTAAATCAAAAAATAGGTAGTCACAGTGTTGGTATGGATGTTTTTGTTGGATATGGTTTACGGTTATTAACAGCGGTTTGTGTTAATAAAGCACCAAAAATGTGAATAAGCTGTTGATTTTTAGGGTTTTTGAGTATGGTTTTCAACAATTTGAGAGTACTCGAAATTAGTAAAATGGAGTTATTAACATAGTTATTAACAATTATTGTAAGTTTATACGTGTTAATTTTTATTTTATTGTGAATTAAATCACATTTAATCGTAATAAAATATGATTTCAACAAATTATTAACATATAATAAACATAATATTTGGTAATTTGTTGATAACGTGTTAATTTAGTAGCAAAGAACCTTAAATCACACACGTCATGAACAATCTATACTCCCATTTTGGATTAAATCTTACAAGTTTTGTAAATTTTTTAAGACAACTCCCACAAGCTTCTAGTTATGCGATTCGTAAGTAATAGAGACATAACAAATATTGGCTATTTGTTTTTTAAATCGATTAGAGGGATTATCTTCTGGTAATTCCTCTTTTTTAAAAGAAAAGACATACGCTATTGTACCCTATGTAGTATGCATTAGTCACTTAGGTTAGGGCTATATCATTTTTGTAGTTAACTACAGTTATTTGATCGCTTTAATCAAGTTGTGCTTGGCTAACTTCAAAATTTCATGCAATTCTTGTATCGATATTTCTTCGGCATTATTAAAGTCTACAAGAACATGATCATATTTTTTAGGATATTTTTCTTGTATGGCCTCGCGTACAAATTTTATAGCAGGCCTTAAATGGCGATATTGCCCATCAATAACAATAGACGATTCGTAGAGCGCACAAAATAAACTATAAGTAGTATTAGACTCACATATTCTAGTATCATTTTTATTCCAACTTTTCTTAGAATCCAATAGTTTAATAGTGTTTTCAATAATGTTTACCTCAATATCACTTGGTTTAAACCAATTTCCTTGTAATTGTGCATCTTGATAGTTAAATTCTTTAATGACCATGGGTAGTACTTTTGTTCCATCTTCAAAATTTCCGGCATAATATCCATTAGTGTATTGAATAAGAGTGGCAATACGATTGGGCATATTGGGCCAAGAGATTTTTACGAATCTTTGCACTGTGTCGTTTTTGATCACAGTAAATTCTATGGGAGATTTTCCATACGCAGCGAGGGTAATAGAGGTTAACGCCCTACCATCTCTGATTATGTTATACCTGCCTTGGTGTGTTTGCCCGTTTTGATCGGTGTAGGTTCCAAACCAGAGCTCTTTTTTTTGAGCAAAAGCAGTACTAGAAAAGAAAAATAGAAATAGTAAAAGAAAAAGATTTGGATAGGATAACGATTTGATTTTTTTGATTGATGATTGCATGATTTTTATATTTAACTGGTTAAATATAAGAGTCTTATTACATCAAAATGTTACAGTTCTATTGCCCGAAAAAGGATGTGCTGTTTTTGTCTGTGAGCTTAATGGATATTAGCCTTGTAAATACTGGATTATTTGGTACACTAATCTGGCTGCTAATCGAGCAGTGGCATTATCCTTATCATATATAGGGTTAAGCTCTACAATATCACAGCTTATAAGTTTATTCGAGTTACAAATTTGCTCAATAGTATCTAGTGCAATATCTATTGCAAACCCCATAGGCGAAGGAGCACTTACTCCTGGTGCATATACCGAAGAAAAACCGTCTATATCGATAGTGAGGTATATCATATCTACAGATGCCATAAAATCACCAACCAACTGTTGTACGTTACTTTTATTTGCGATGGTATATTTGTCATTTTCGAGGTATTGCACCCCAAAATTAGCTGCGGTTTTATATAATTCTCTATTGTTTGAAGCTTTCTGAATCCCCAAACATAAATAGTTAAAGGTGTCATTTTCTTGAGCAATTTGATAAAAAGGCGTTCCTGATGTTCCTTGATCGATAACTTGCCTAAGATCAAAATGGGCATCTAGATTGATGATACCGATAGTTTGATTAGGATATTGCTTTTTAATCCCCCGATAATGGGCATATGCCAAATCATGCCCTCCACCTAAAACAATTGGGAACACTTTGTTACTCAATAATTTTTGAACACTTAGAGATGTTGATTCTTGTGTTTGTTCTAGATTTTTATCTGGACATGTAACCGAACCGGCATCGACAATTTGAGTATCCTCTTTAAAATGATTTGATAGAGAGGCCAACATTTTTCTTATGCTATCAGGTCCAGAAACGGCGCCGACTCTTCCTTGGTTTCGCACTACACCTTCATCACATGCATACCCCAATAAGCCAAAAATTTTGCTACTATCGTGATCAAATACATGAGATTCTAGATTGATACATCTAATTTTTTCATGCATGTATAATTGATCGTGAGATGCGCGACCAGTCCATATACTTTGATTTGTTTTTTTATAGTACTTCATAGTATTATAAGATTGTATCCAAAAAGTCACCTTCGACTATATTTGGTAAGGTAACTTTTAGATTTGGAGTGCGTTCCATTTCGCGCTTTATAGCAAATATAGCCTCTTTATTACGTGCCCAGCTTCTTCTAGAGATTCCATTATTTACATCATAAAACAACATGCTTTCTAATTTACGTGATGCCTCTTGTGATCCATCTAATAGTAAACCAAATCCACCGTTGATCACTTCTCCCCATCCAACACCACCACCATTGTGGATAGATACCCAGGTAGCGCCTCTAAAACTATCCCCAATCACATTATGGATCGCCATATCTGCAGTAAATTTGCTACCATCATAAATGTTACTTGTTTCTCGATAAGGAGAATCGGTACCACTCACATCGTGGTGATCTCTTCCTAATACCACGGGGGCGGTAATATGTCCTTCTTGTATGGCTTTATTAAAAGCTTCGGCTATTTTGATTCTTCCTTCGGCATCGGCATACAAAATCCTGGCTTGCGAGCCTACAACAAGATTATTTTGCTTTGCTTCTTTTATCCAAGAAATATTGTCTTGCATTTGCTGTTGGATCTCTGCTGGAGCCTTTTTCTTTATAGACTCCATAACTTCTAAGGCAATTTGATCTGTTTTTTCTAGATCTTCTGGCGTGTTTGAGCTGCATACCCATCGAAAAGGCCCAAAACCATAATCAAAACACATAGGGCCCAAAATATCCTGAACATAAGATGGATATTTAAAATCAATGCCATTTTTTGCCATTACATCTGCTCCCGCACGAGATGCTTCTAATAAAAATGCGTTTCCGTAATCAAAGAAATACGTACCTCTTTGTGTATGTTTATTAATTGCTGCGGCATGCCTACGAAGTGATTCTTGTACTTTAACTTTAAAATCGTCGGGATGCTCGCTAATCATCGTATTGGATTCTTCATAGCTTAATCCAGCTGGATAATACCCTCCAGACCATGGATTATGCAGTGATGTCTGATCAGAACCTAAATCTATATAGATATGCTCATCATAAAATCGCTCCCATATATCAACTACATTACCTTGATAGGCAATAGAAACCACTTCTTTTTGCGCAACAGCTTTTTTTACTCTACTAACGAGGTCGTCTATATTATTAAGGATTTCGTTTACCCAACCTTGCTCATGTCTTTTATAGGCAGCATGGGGATTTACCTCTGCGCAAATGGTAATACAACCAGCAATATTACCTGCTTTGGGTTGTGCGCCACTCATACCTCCTAAACCGGCGGTTAAAAAGATCTTACCTGCTGGGGATTCATTATTTTTTAGTGTTTTTCTGAACGCATTCATGACAGTGATAGTCGTACCATGCACGATACCCTGCGGGCCAATATACATATAACTCCCGGCTGTCATTTGCCCGTACTGTGTTACGCCCAATGCATTGTATTTTTCCCAATCATCTGGTGTAGAATGATTAGGAATCATCATCCCATTAGTAACGATAACTCGAGGAGCATCTTTTGACGAAGGGAATAGGCCCATAGGGTGCCCAGAATACATATGTAGCGTTTGTTCTTCGGTCATTGTGGCCAGGTACTGCATAGTAAGCAGGTACTGCGCCCAATTTTGAAATACTGCACCATTACCGCCATAAGTAATTAACTCATATGGGTGTTGGGCTACGGCAGGATCAAGATTATTTTGGATCATAAGCATAATACCTGCGGCTTGTTTTGTTTGCGCGGGGTACTGATCAATAGATCGAGTATGCATGTCGTAGTCTGGTATAAAACGATGCATATAGATACGCCCGTATTGGTTTAGCTCTTCTAGAAACTCGCCAGCTAGTTCTTGGTGCCAATTTTCGGGAAAGTACCGTAACGCATTTTTAAGTGCCAGTTTTTTTTCTTCGATACTTAGGATTTGCTTACGTTTTGGAGCTCTGCTAATCGTATCGTCTAATTTTCTCTTTGCCGGTAAAACTGCCGGTATACCTTGTGTTATTTGTTCTTTAAATGTCATTGTTGTGGTCATTATGATCTAGAATACACGATACTGCCTTTTTTCCATACCTGAGAAGGAACTAGTTTGCCTTGTTGATAAAAGATTTCATTATAGTGATCTGTTTGAAAAAGATTAAAATCGGCCAATTGGGTTGGCGCTAATCGTCCTCTATCTTTTAAGTTAAGGGCAGCGGCAGCTCTATAGGTAATTCCTGCTAGAATCTCGGCATTGCTTAGTTTTTCAAAAGTACCAAGAATCGATGCCTGGGTTAGTAAATCTCCCATGGGTGCAGATCCGGGATTCCAATCACTGGCAATGGCCAATGCTCCTCCTGCATCTAGTATTTTTCTGGCTGGAGTAAAATCACATCCCAATCCAAGAGATGCGCCTGGTAAAGCCACTGCAATAACATCGCTTTTTGCTAGGATGTTAATCTCATGATCGGTACTGGCTTCGAGATGATCGGCACTAATAGCATTCATTTGTACCGCTACCTCGCTTCCGCCGGTACTAAATTGATCAGCATGTACTGTAATATCAAACCCCATTGCTTTTGCTTTTTCAAAATAAGGATAAATATCTGAAGGCTGAAAAGCGCTTTGTTCTATAAAAGCATCAATCCTATTAGTTAAATTCTCTTCCTGAAGTATAGGGAATAAGGTATTACTGATATGGTCTAGATAGGTTTTTTGATCACCTTCAAAATCTCGGGGTAACATATGTCCAGCCAAACAGGTAGCTATCAAATCTGCCTCGGTTAAAGCATTTGCATCTTGTATAGCGCGCAACATTTTTAATTCTTCATCTACCGATAAGCCGTATCCGCTTTTTACCTCTATAGTAGTAATTCCGTTTTTTAAAAGTGCATTGGCTCTTTTATGTACGTTATGACAGAGTTCTTCTTTTTCGGCTTTTCTTGTTTGCATCACTGTATCCCAGATACCTCCACCAGCATTCGCTATCTCTAGATATGATTTACCGGCATTACGCATCGCATAATCTCTTGCTCTAGTCCCCGAAAAACAGATGTGTGTATGTGCATCAATAAATCCAGGTACAGCTATGTGATCACCAAGTAATTCTATAATTTCTGCATGTAGCGAAATAGCCTTTTCTTTTAGATCAAGATAATCACCAATAGCAAAAATGTTTTCATCCTCGATAAGGATGCCTGCATTGTTGATTATAGGTAGTTCTTCATCTTTTAAAGCACCGGATATACCAGAGTTTTCCATGCTTATTAATTGAGTAATTGGCCCAATAAGTTTATACTTCTTCATAATACCTTACTTTTCTTATTGTTTGACTAGATTAATATACTTCAAATTCGTCAGAAAATTGAGTTTTTAACGATACGCCCTTCTTTTCAGAAACATCATGAGCAATGGTCATGATCGTTTTTTCCTTGATCATTTTAATCCCTTTTTCAATGTCATCTGCAAATACCCGATCTTTATCAGCAAAAGATACATGGTTACGGATTTCTTTATGAATTTCATCGAGAATAACACCCGATTTCAAAGGTTTTCTAAATTCAAAAGCTTGAGCAGCAGTAAGAAGTTCTATCGCAAGTATTTTTTCAATATTATTGATCACCCTTAGTGCTTTTCTTCCGCCAATGGATCCCATGCTTACATGATCTTCTTGACCCAATGAAGTAGGGATACTATCGGCACTAGACGGAAAGCATAATCCCTTGTTCTCACTAGCCAATGCAGCTGTAGTATATTGCAATATCATATATCCCGAGTTGATTCCTGTATCTTCCATCAATAATTTTGGAACACCAGGAGAGTTTCCTTCTAGAGCTAGGTATATTCTTCGATCAGAAATATTACCCAATTCTGATGCAGCAAGACAGGCGTAATCAATAGCCATTGCCAGAGGTTGACCATGAAAACTACCCCCGCTTATTGTAAGATCTTCACTAATTACAATAGGATTATCAGTTACCGAGTTTAGCTCCGTTTCTAATAATTCTTTTAAATGCAACCAGGCATTTCTTGATGCGCCATGTACCTGAGGAATACAACGTAAAGAATATGGATCCTGTACACGATCACAAAAGGTGTGATCCTCCATGATTTCAGAACCTTTTAGTAGTGATTTTACTTTTGAAGCCACATGAATATTTCCTTTAAATGGACGAAGTTGATGCAGTTCGTTATAAAAAGGCTTTATAGATCCTTGTAACCCTTCGATCATCATAGCACCAATAATATCTGCTTGCGAAAGACAACTGTGTAGTTTTGATACTACTTGTACAGCATGTGCAGCGATAAATTGAGTACCGTTTATGAGAGCCAGTCCTTCTTTTGGGCCTAAATCAATAGGGGATAGCCCTGTTGTTTTAAATAATTCTTCGGTAGTGATTGTTTTACCATCATAGATTACTTTACCTAATCCTATTAGTGGTAAAAATAAATGCGATAAAGGGGCTAGATCCCCAGACGCCCCTACAGAACCTTGACTTGGTACTACTGGGATTGCATCATTATCGATATGCCATAAAATTCTATCCAATGTTTCTTGCGCTATACCAGAATATCCTTTGGATAATGATTGCGTTTTTAGGATAAGCATCAACTTTGCTATTTCCTTATCTATTGGGTCACCAACCCCAACACTGTGACTTTGTAAAATGTTTCTTTGAAGAATATTAGTCTCTTCTTTGGATATTTTGGTAGTACATAAAGGACCAAAACCGGTATTGATTCCATAAACGGGATCGCCTTTTTCGACGATATTATGAACAATATCACGATTTTTCTGAATCTTGATTCTAGAAGCTTCAGAAATGATTGCCTTTTTTTTACCTCGAGCTATTTCTAAGGCTATACCAGCAGTGAGATAGCCTTCTCCGTATAAAAAATGTTCTGATGTATTCGACATTGTAATGCTTATGATTTGTTGATACTAAATTAATGGTTATATTTAATAATTGGAAATACCAATTTTGTCAATTATTAATAACTATGGGTTATCAATTAGAATTACGTCATTTTACTTATTTTTTGGCTGTAGCCGAAGAATTACATTTTAGAAAGGCAGCAGACAAGCTGTTTATTTCGCAACCAGGATTGAGCAGACAGATCAAACAAATGGAAGAGATTATCGGTGCTCGTTTGTTTTTGAGAAATAAAAGAAATGTACATCTTACTGAAGCGGGTGTTTATCTAAAAAAAGAATTAGAGTATGTTTTTAATCATATTGATTTTACGATAAAACAAACTCGTTTAATTGATGATGGAAGTAATGGAGAAATACGGATTGGTTTTTTGGGATCTGCCATGCAAAGAGTAATTCCTGATGTATTGGTAAAAGTAAACCAAGAATATCCTAATATACAGTTTAGTCTAGAAGAAATGTCTAATTACTTACAGGTCGAAGCCATAGAAAAAGACCAATTGGATTTGGGTTTTGTAAGATTGGCAAGAGTACCAGATGGATTGGCTATAAAAACAGTGCATAATGATACGTTCTCTTTGGTATTACCGAAGGATCATCATCTAAATTCGAGTAATTTCAAGAATATAAAACAAGTTTCTGAAGAAAGTTTTATTCTATTTTCTTCAGATTATAGTTCATTGTATTATGACAAAATCATGAGTATTTGTGAGGATAAAGGCTTTACACCTAAGGTTTCTCATAAATCTGTACATGCCCAAACGATTTTTAAACTTGTAGAAAGTGGTCTTGGTGTTGCTATCATACCCACCTCTTTACAACATGGGTTCGATTTAGGGGTTAAATTCCTTGAGATTCCTAAAATTAAGCAGAAAGCAAAGCTTTCGGTTATTTATAAAAAAGATAACCGAAACCCTGCTTTACAAAGGATTAGAAGCATAATAGGAGTGTAGTTGATTTATACAAGTATGATTATTTTTTTTATTTCTGGATACGGTTGTTTACTTTTGGCTTAATGAAATTATGTATGGGTTCCTTATACCTATATCAGATTAAGGACGTTTATTGTACATAATAGCATGCCTCCAAATTTATAAACTATGATTAAAAAAATGTTTTTTATCGCTCTTGCTATGGGGTTTTTATCGCATAAAATGAGTGCTCAGGTAGAATCTTTTGAAATAGGAGTCAAGGTAGGGTTAAATCTAGCAGATGTAGTTGGCGACGAAACAGATGATCTAGATATGCGTACTAGTGTACATCTAGGTCTTGTGGCCGAAATCCCTATTATTGAAGTACTAAGTATCCAACCTGAATTATTTTATTCTTTTCAAGGATATAAAGCAGAAAGTTTAGAACCAAATTTTGAAGATGAAACATTAAAATTGGATTATATTTATTTGGCCACTATGGTTAAATATTATCCATTTTATGTAGTACCAGGATTTAGTATTGAAGTTGGGCCGCAAGTAGGGTACTTAACTTCGGCTGTATTAGAACGTAAAAACACCGCAAACGGAGGAACAGAGATATCTGATCTTGATTTTCAGGAGTTTATTTCAGATATTGATATAGGTGCCAATATAGGTTTAGGTTATCAATTTGAGATAGGAACCTTTTTTCAGGCGCGATATAATTTCGGGATCTCTGATATTGTTGATATAGATAGCGAAGATGCGTTTTCTAGACAAAATGCGGTGATTCAATTTTCGGCAGGATATAAATTTTAAGCAATAAAAGAGTACTTCGTTATACTCTTAAAAAAAACAGCGGTATGAATTAAAGTTCATACCGCTGTTTTTTTATGTGCCAGAATGATATGTATTATTAAGCGGGCATGGTATAGAAAAATTGTTCTTCAGTAATTTTACCATCGTTTACTTGGTACACACAAAGTTCTTCTATTTGCATTCTGCCTTGTCCTTTAAAAGTGCAATCCATTTTCATGGTGCAACTAAAATGATTTTCGGCTACTTGAGGTTCAGAAATTTCACCACCATGAAATTCTTCTACGGTAGCATACCACTCTTCGCTTTTTTTGGTAACAGCCTCTTTTCCAGAAGTTACAGAGTTAGGAGCTCCAGACATTTCTTTACTTACAATATTGGTGTCATACAATTCGTTAATCGCTTGCATGTTTTCGCCCATACGGCAAAGTTCTACTAATCGACTTGCAACTTGTTGTGTATTCATTGGATTGAGTTTTATTGGTTATAAAATAAGGTGGTATAAATTACAAAAAACTTTAATCCCAAAGTTTAAAGAAAATGTTATATTTTAAAGTTATCCAACAGCATTTTTATATATACGTAAGCATCGTTCTCGAGCCATTTTATGTTCGACTATAGGAGTAGGGTAAGTGAGTTCATTTAAATCTTTGACCCATTTATTAATATATTCTAGTTTTTTATCAAATTTTGTGATTTGAGTAGTTGGATTAAATATTCTAAAATAAGGAGCAGCGTCTACTCCAGATCCTGCCGCCCATTGCCAGTTGCCAACATTTGCTGATAGATCGTAATCCAATAATTTTTGGGCAAAATAGGCTTCTCCCCATCGCCAATCGATTAATAAATGTTTACACAAAAAGCTAGCAACTACCATTCTTACTCGGTTATGCATATACCCTGTTTGGTTAAGTTGTCTCATTCCTGCATCGACCAAAGGATAGCCCGTTTCGCCATTTTTCCATTTCTCAAACTCATCTTCATTATTACGCCACTCGATGCGATCGTATTTTGGTCTAAAAGATTTTTCTGTAGTATGTGGATAATGCCATAGTATTTGCATAAAAAACTCTCTCCAAATTAGTTCTGACCAAAATACTTCATTCTCCTCGGCTATTGCTTTTTTTATAATAGACCTGATGCTTACGGTACCAAAACGTAAATGCGGACTTAAATTTGATGTGCCTTTATTTTGTGCAGGAAAGTTTCTTGTCGCTTCATAGTTTTGAATCAATGCAGAAGAAGCATCAAAACTGTATATTTTTAATGAAGACTCTAAGAACCCCATTTGAGCAAGTGTTATCGTTGGAAACGCTATTTTTTTTACCGTATGATTAAGGTGATTCTCTGATTCGAATGTTATTAATGTACTGCGATCAAAAGTTTCTTTCCATTTATTTTTATAAGGTGTGTACACCACATATGGATTACCATCGTTTTTTACAATTTCATTTCTTTCAAAGATGACTTGATCTTTAAAAGTTAGAAATTCTATATGCTGTTGTGCCAGCAGTTGATGGATTTTTTTATCTCGTTGTATAGCATAAGGTTCATAATCATGATTCGTATATACCTTTTTGATTTTAAACTGTGTCAAAAGGTGTTTGAATATCTCTTGGGGAGTGCCATAGAATTGTGCAATACCACTGCCATGCTCATTGTTCAACTTCAGATTTAATTTTTGTATCGTTTGATGTATAAAGGTTACCCTTGGATCATCTTTTGATAAACTATCGAGAATATCCTTATCATAAATAAAAATGGGTAGTACAGCTTGTGATCCCGATAATGCTCTAAAAAGACCAATATTATCCTCTAATCGTAAATCCCTTCTAAACCAAAAGATAGAAACCTCATTACCCATAATCAATTAACATTTAAGGTAGACATTCCTCCATCAACTCCGATAATTTGACCTGTAATCCAACTACTATCATCGCTTAATAGAAATTTAGCAATATTAGCAACATCTTCCGCTTGCCCTACACGTTTCATTGGATGACGACTATCCATAAGTTCTTTCTTTTTTTCGTTTCCTAATAACCTTCCTGCGAGAGAGGTATCTGTTAAAGAAGGTGCAATAACGTTTACTCTAAATTTTGGAGCATACTCTGCAGCTAATGCTTTGGCAAACCCTTCAATAGCTCCTTTTGCAGCAGCAATACTGGTATGATAGGGCATTCCGATTTTTACGGCTACAGTACTAAAAAATATTAAGCTTGCTTGGTCTGAATTTTTAAGTTTTTGAAGCATGGTGTGTACAATTTTTACCAAAAACATAAAATTGATCTGCATATCCTCTTCAAAATCTTTTGGATTCAGTGCCTTAAATGGTTTCAGGTTAATGCTTCCTGGGCAATACACAAAACCATCTATGCGATCGGGTAAAATTGTAGTATCTATTTCATCTTTAGAAGCATCATAAGGAATATGAGTAACTTCTAGATTTCCTAAATTTTCTGATGTCCTAGAAGCTATGAATACGTTATGTTCGCTATATAATTTTAAAGCAATTTCAAACCCGATTCCATGGCTTCCACCTATAAGTAGGATATTTTTCCTCATTATTTAATTTTATAATTAGACAAATACGATTTCATTAGGGGTATCATTCTCGAAGGTACCAAATAACTCGATTAATTTCTTTTCTCGATACTCAAAAATTTCTTTAAGTTTAGGCTTAACGAGTATTGGATGTGCAAGTTGCCCCATAATACCAAAGGGAATTTTGTAATCAATAATATCTTCCATTTCTACTCCACCAGGAATCTCTTTTAAAAAATGCTTGTGATGCCAGAGTGCGTAGGGGCCAAATCGTTGTTCATCTACAAAATAATGTTTGTCTTTTATATGTGTAATTTCTGTGACCCATTTGTTTTTGATACCTAATACAGGGGTAACTATGTATTGTATCATTTGACCAGAAAACATTTTTCTGTCTGCACCGGATACAATTTTAAACCCCATATAATCCGGGGTTATGATTTTTAAATTAGCTGGATTTGATAAAAAGTCCCATGCCTTATCAATAGATATAGGTAAGTTTTGTTTGGCGGTAAGTGTATATATTTTCATACTTTGAAGTAGTTAAAGTATAAAAATACAACCATTTTGTTTAACTTTTATGGTATTTATGTTAAACAAAAAATAATTTTCTGTTTTAGAAATACGCTTCAGCCCAAGATTTGGCTTCTTCTAAACATGTGAAAAAAACAAAAGATTTGTTGTAATAAGGTTGCTCTGTTATGGCTTTATTTCTCTCTTCGAGATCATCAGAAACAATAGCAAGTCCTTTCATGTTAGGTAGTTGTCCTTGCCTATAAACATCCACGTTTACGTTATGCTTAAATTTACGATGAGTAATCATTACAAAGTCTTTGGATTTGTAATGATTTCTAAGATTATCTCTTATTTCTGAAGCTTTATCAAGGGTTAAATTCACATTTTCGTTAATAACAAGTATCACGAATCGATCATAAAACTCTATTTGGCAAAATTCGTTAGAAAAATGCTGCATAGGGGGAATGGTTTATTATATGATAAATATATGTTAAAAAGAACGAATAGTGAAATGAACCAAATAGAAAATTTGGATAAATATGTATTTAGGCCTTTCTACGTTTAACTTTAGAATTGAGAAAAAAGAAAAAAATTAGCAATCATCACAACAATTATCAGGCTTAACTAGTCTACAGGTGAGCACTGCTAATAAAGCTCCTATTATTGGTGCTATAAAATATAACCATTGATGCTCCCAATGACCGGATAATAATGCCGGCCCTAGAGATCGTGCTGGATTCATAGAGGCTTTAGTGATTGGACCCGCAAACATAGCCTCTAGTAATACAACACCACCTATGGCAATTCCTGCCATGGTACCTGTTTCTTTAGAACCTGTCGATACATTAATTATTACTACCATAAGAAAATAAGTTAGTAATAATTCTAATATAAAAGCTTTAAGATCATCTATAGCCGGCAATGTACCTCCAAGGTATTCGCTTTCGGGGAATAAGTATATTAATATACTACTGGCCAGAATGGCACCTATACATTGAGCAAGGATATACTTGGGAACTTCTTTCCATTCAAATTTTTTGGCATAAGCAAATGCAATAGTAACAGCCGGGTTGAAATGAGCTCCAGATATTTCACCGAAAGCATAAATCATTGCCATAACAATGAGTCCCCAGGTGATGGCTATCCCAACATGAGTAACATCTCCACCTGTTATTTCGTTAATTGTCATTGCTCCCGTGCCGCAAAACACTAAGCTAAAAGTTCCTATAGTTTCTGAGATATATGTTCGCATAATTCCTCTAAAATATGGCAAATATACTATTCCTTATTTTAAGTTTTTGTTAACTTATTATGTATGTGTAATCCTTATTTTCGTGTTGATGATTATGAATGATTCACAAACTAAATTAAACACAATGAAAAAGATTATCTTATTTATTTCTGCAGCTCTTTTATCTTTCGGGATAGAAGCTCAGGTAAAAACCCCTCAGCCTAGTCCAACATCTAAAATTGAACAAGTTATTGGTTTAACTGATGTTGCTGTGGAATACTCACGACCTAGTATGAAAGGAAGAACTATTTTTGGAAACTTAGTACCTTTTGATAAACTTTGGAGAACAGGAGCTAATAAAAATACTCAAATTACTTTTAGTGATGATGTAAAAGTTGGAGGTAAAGAACTTAAGAAAGGAACTTATGCAGTTTTTACAAAACCAGGAAAAGAAAACTGGGAAGTTATTTTTTATAGTGATGCTAATAATTGGGGTACTCCTAGAGAATGGGATGATGCCAAAGTTGCAGCAAAAACTACTGTAAAAGCAAATACATTGCCAATGAATGTAGAGACTTTTACAATCATGTTTAGTGATTTCACAATGAACTCTGCGGTATTAAACTTTATTTGGGCAAATACAGAAGCAGCTGTTACGCTAGAAGTGCCTTCTAAAAAAATTGCATTAGCAAGTATTGAAAAAACTATGGCAGGTCCATCTGATGGAGATCATTATCAAGCGGCTGTATTCTATAAAGATATTGAGGATTATGCAAAAGCAAAGGAGCATATTGATAAGGCTATTGCTATGAGAGAAAATCCAGCTTTCTGGTACCACAGACAACAATCTTTGATTTATGCAAAGACAGGAGATAAGCCTGGGGCAATAAAGGCTGCAAAAAAATCGTTAGAATTAGCGGAAACGGCAGGAAATGCTGATTACGTAAAATTAAATAAAGACTCCCTTTCAGAGTGGGGAGCTAAATAATCACTCTTTTTCACACACAAATCGAAAAAGCGTTCTGACCTATCGGAACGCTTTTTTTATTTTCTCGAAACTTATGAAAAGAGAATTTAAAATACTAAAGATGGTATTAGGTGTAACTCAACCCAATTTTGGCCCGTACTGTATCTAATAACTTGATTAATTGTCGACTTTTCTCAAAAGTCATTATTGTACTCTCTGTACGGTTTTTGAGTATCATCTCTTGCACATGGATAGCTTCATAACTATAACCATTTGTTTTAACCTCAAATTCAATTAGTTTTGATTCGTTTTCTGTAATAATAGTGATAGATGAAGGTTCATGAAACCTACTATTGATATGTATAGTACCATTTTCTAGTTCGATGATTGCTTCGGTTTTTGTTTTTTTGGTAATAGCACAATGCAAAGATGCATTTACTTCGTTTTTATAAAGTAGATCAACAGTGCAAGTCTCATCTACCTGTGTTTTTCCGAAAGAAGCTTTGGCAGTTATATGCTCAGGATAACCTATGATACTCAAAGCAGCAAAGAGAGGATAAATGCCTACATCAAGTAAACTTCCTCCACCTAAGGCTTTGTTAAATAATCTTTCATTTGGACTAAAAGTTGCAGCAAAACCAAAATCGGCTTGTAAGCTTTTTACAGCTCCAAATTTTTTAGAAGCTATCAAATCTAAAACATATTTATAATGTGGTAAAAAATAAGTCCATAACGCTTCCATAAGAAAAACATTATTTTTTATTGCTGTTTGAATCATTTCTTCTACTTGCTCCTGGTTCATCGCAAAAGGTTTTTCGCATAAAACAGCTTTCTTATGATTTAAACACAATAGTGTATTTTCATAATGAAAAACATGTGGTGTAGCGATGTATATTACATCGATATTGGGGTCTTTGGTTAATTGATTATAGCTTCCATAATTGTTAGTTACTCCGTAAGAATTCCCGAAATCTTGAGCTTTTTTTTCTGTTCTACTGGCTACTGCATAGAGTGTTGCATTTGGAACGGTAAGTAAGTCCTCGGCAAATTTGTGAGCAATCTTACCACATCCAAGAATACCCCAGTTTACGTTTTTGTTTAAATTCATGTTTGGATATAACTAATTAGATTATTTCAAAAATAACTAAAAAACAGCTTTTTTCATCCGTTGAATATGATGAATGTACAATAGTAATTAATTATAAATATTTTGTTTATTTTAATGATATTTAATATTCCTTGAAATATATGTAAATACCTTGTTGTGAGGTGTTTAAATCTTGGTGGTTAGGCAAAATTTCTTTATATTTAAATTACTCTCTTAATTAAAACCTAATTGTTATGGATATCCCCCACGTTACGAAATCATCTTTACTACGGCAACCACATTTTATGAGATTGAATTTAATGCATACTGAGCTTTCGAGTATGCTTTCAAAATTACACTCCTATCTTTGCGAACCTTGTACTTCTGAAATGTATGATCAGTATTTAGAATTAAATCACAAAGGTATCCTTCTGAAACAAACCATTGATAAAGTTTCTCAAACGGCAAAGAATCAGATAAAATTTTCAAAACATACTCTTGATGATATCGATAGTATTGGAAAAAAATATGATACTTTTCAAAAATCTCTTACGGTATACCTTAATGAAGCAATTATTCATCACTAAGACTAGTTAGTTAATGGTTGTATTGCATAGCTTGTAAAATTAAGTAATACCCATAGGGATATGTTAGTGTAATCTACTCTGATATACCTAGATCTGTATGAGAATCAAGGCTAATAAATGGTTGTATAATCATCGCAATAACCATAACTAGTACACATCCAAATAAATTTAACCATAAATAGGGCATCCAGTCATAATACCAACCTATAATGACAATAATTTGTGTAATTATAGCCGCTACAAAAGTAGCATTGCTACGTACAAATTTCACAAAAAATGCTAATAGAAAAATACCAAGCACATTTCCATAAAAAATAGATCCGATGATATTTACTAATTGAATTAAATTATCGAAAAGATTGGCAAAACAAGCTACCAAAATGGCAAGAATACCCCAAACCAATGTGAAAAATTTAGAGGCATTTACATAGTGTTTATCGTCTTTATCTTCCTTTACATTTCTTTTATAAAGATCAATCGCCGTCGTAGATGCGAGTGCATTTAACTCGGATGCAGTAGAAGACATCGCCGCTGATAAAATAACTGCTAATAACAATCCAATCAAACCTCTTGGTAGATTGTTAAGTATAAATGTTATAAATATGTAATCTTTGTCGTTTGTTTCTTTATCCTTGGCTGATTTTTTATATAAAGCTAATAACTCTTTTTGTTTGATTTTATATTCTTCACTTAACGGTTCTTTTTCAAGATTTTTAACCTCCAAGGCTAATTGATCATAATTTTTAGAATAGGTAGAGTCGATTACTCTTTTAATCAAATATTGTGTTCTTAGGCGGTATGATTTCTCTAAACTATCCATACTGGTTAGTTTAGTTTTTAATCCAACATCTCCGGTTTTAGCAAGTTCTTGAGCTATTCCTTTTTTTTGTGAAAACAATATATTGTTCTTTTCTACTATTTCTTTATACTCATTTGAGTACTCTGAATTTAAAAGCTTATTAACAGAATTTTCATTAAAATTAAGAGGAGAAGGGTTAAATTGGTAGAATACAAATACCATAACACCTACCAAAAGAATAAAGAATTGCATTGGTACTTTTAATAAACCATTAAATAGTAAACCTAGTTGGCTCTCTTTTATCGATTTTCCTGATAGATAGCGTTGTACTTGACTTTGATCAGTACCAAAGTAGGAGAGAGCTAAGAAACTACCTCCTATAATACCACTCCAGAAAGTATATCGATTATCGAAATTAAAGGAGAAATCTAAAACTTCCATTTTTCCACTAGCTCCAGCAATATCTAAAGCTTTTGAAAAAGTAACCCCTTCGGGTAGGTAACTAACTATTAAAAAGAAGGCTATTAACATACCCGTAAAGATTATGGCCATTTGTTGTTTTTGTGTAACACTAACGGCTTTAGTTCCTCCGGATACTGTATAGATAATTACCAAAACACCAATAATAACATTAAGTGTGGTCAAGTCCCATCCTAATACAGCTGATAGAATAATAGCGGGGGCAAAAATGGTAATTCCAGCAGCAAGTCCTCTTTGGATTAAGAATAATATAGCAGTTAAACTTCTTGTTTTTAAATCAAAACGACTTTCGAGGTATTCGTATGCGGTATAGACATTAAGCTTATGGTATAATGGTATAAATATCATACAAATTACCACCATAGCGATCGGTAGCCCAAAATAGAATTGAACAAATCCCATCCCACTATGAAATGCTTGACCAGGTGTCGAAAGAAATGTTATAGCACTAGCTTGAGTTGCCATAACAGATAACCCTACAGTCCACCACTTGGCTTCATTACCACCTCGTATGTATTCTTGTACATTTTTACTACCTCTTGTTTTCCAAGATCCATAAAGAACGATGAATAACAAGGTTCCTATAAGTACGATCCAATCTATGGTTTGCATTCGTTATAATTAAGTTAGTTAGGGTTTGAATTAAATATAGAAATAGATTATAGTATATATGCAGTGGTTATTAAATAAAATATAACAATATATATAGCATTAGTAATTAGTACTATCGAGTACCACTTTTTCCAAGTAAAACTTTCATTTTTCATATATGATATTTTATTTCCCTAAAGATAACATATTGGCAAAAAGACGATACGCACCAGAAACTCCAGCAGGAAATTCTCTGAAAAAGCTAAGCCCAGTATAGACATAGTATCCTTTTCCGTATTGTGCTATTAGTAAAGGTCCCTTTTTTTCTGATTCTCCTTTATCATTTACGGCTAGAATAGGGGTGTATTCTTTTGCCCATTCATTCGGAAAATATAATCCTCGTTCTTGCACCCAACCTTCAAAATCAGTATTTGTGATTTTATTAGGTGTATTTAGCACTTGATGATCTGGTGCAAGAAAAGTAACCTTAGCATTTTCATCAGTAACTCTATCTCTGGATAGTTTTATAGGAAATGGACCTAAATTTTCCTTTACTTTAAGTCTATGACTTGTATTGTATTGTACTATAAGATTACCACCATTTTTTACATACTCAAGAAGAAATTGTTGTTTAAACTTTAATTCTTCGATAGTATTGTAAGCTCTGATACCAACAACAATAGCGTCAAAAGGTGATAAAGTCGCCGCCGAAATAGCATCAGGATCTATAGTGGTTACTTTATAACCTATTTGGCGTAAGCTTTCTGGAACAATGTCTCCTGCACCTTCAATATAACCTATGTTTTGTCCTTTCTTTTTAATACCAAGACGTACTACTTTTGTTTCTGAAGGAAGTGTTACTGTCTGAAACGGTATATGATTGTAATCGATAGTAACCACTTCTTTTGAAAACTCAGTATCACCTATTTTGACTACGGGGGATATGTATCCTTCACTTTGATTTTCAGGTGCTGTTAGGGTGAACGAAATTGTTTTTTCTTCTCCTTTTTGTGCTAAGCTAAAATCAATTGTTCCTGGTGTTACGCTCCAACTTTCTGGATGTGATAAGGTTACAGATCCTTTCATGTTTGTTTTTCCGGCCTTTATAGTTACCGGAATTTGTTTTGAAAGGCCATTAGCATAAATGATTACTTTATCTTTAATACGTACTGAAACTGCAGGGATAATTTCGAAAGGTTTATACACTTCTCCTTTTACAGGATCATTTGTTTTGTATACAACTGCCTTTGTAAATGGAAGGGCAACACCTTCAATTTCTAAATTAAATGTAGCAGTAATATGGTGTATTGTTTCTGGTTTACCTATCAATTTTTGATCCGCAACTTGATACATTCCCAGAGTTCCTTTGCGATTAAGCCAGTAAGGGTTTGTTGAACTAATAGTGTTAGAAACTATACCTTTAAATTCTAAATTTTGTTTTTCGTTGTTTCCTAAAACTTTTTCAGAAGTATCATTAATATTAATTGCATCTATTTTTATAGATTTCAAAACTATTTTATTTGTACTTCTATTTATTGCTTCTGTTTTGATTGTAATTTCATTTCCTTTTGTGGTATTTGATTCTGTAGAGACAGCTTCAAGATACAAACCTGCAGTAGCGGCAATAATTTCTTTAATTTCTTTGGATTTAATTGTTTTCCAATGGGTGTCTTCTAATTGATTGATTAATAGAAATGCCTCTGCCAATTTAGGTATACTGGCCGATGGATTTCTGAAGTTAAAATCTTTTTCAACTTGATAAAGAATTTTTCCTATTGCATCACCACCCTTGATACGGTTCCATGAGGTGTCAATACCTTCAAAAAGATTAGTTTTATCCTTAGGTAAATCTCCTTTAATAAGTTCTATATATTCTTTTTGTTTCCCTCTAGTACCGGTACTTCCAAACCCTTGAGATTTGTGTTTACTTCGACTTAGAGAAGCAATTTCGGTATTAGAAAGCCCTAATGCAGGGTAGTATACCCCTGTGTCAAATTCTAATAACCTTGTTTTATCCGCCTTTTCAAAATTTTCACGACTTCCGTAAAACCACCAAGATGTATTAAAAAATAATCGTTTAGGCTGCCAACTATCTACATATTGTAATTGATTAGGGTATATAGTTTTATTGGCGGCGAGATTAAAAGCTTCTTCGCTTAGCATAGCAGAAGAAGTATGATGACCATGAGTACTACCAGGTGTTCTATGGTCAAAACGATTAATAATTACATCAGGTTTAAATTTTCTTATAGCCCATACGACGTCTCCTAAAACTTCTTTTTTATCCCAAATAGATAAAGTTTCGTCTGGATGTTTAGAATACCCAAAGTCATTTGCTCGGGTAAACATTTGTTCACCTCCATCTGTTCGTCTAGCTGCTAATAATTCTTGTGTTCTTATTACACCTAAAAGTTCGCGAATTTCTGGACCGATTAGATTTTGACCACCATCACCACGAGTGAGCGATAGGTATGCTGTTCTAGCTTTTACCTGATTAGCCATGTACGAAATAAGCCTAGTGTTTTCATCATCGGGATGAGCAGCTACATAGAGTACAGAGCCTAAAAAATTAAGCTTTTTTATCGCTTCATGAATTTGCGATGCGTTAGGCTTATTAGGTTGTTGTGCCTTTGAAATACAGGGTAATAGTAGACTTAAAGAGACTACAAAAAGTAATTTTCGCATAATAGTTAGGTGCAATTTTGAATGTAATTTCACCAAATATATAAAGATAAAATTCTCAGAATTGTGGTTTAAGGATACTTTAACAAGGAACTAAGCCTAAGAGATACCATCATAATTATTTCTTTTTTCTTTCTACAAATTCTAATTGATCAAGGGCAACGTTTGTGGTAAAAACGCCATAATTAACTATCGCTTTCCTTTTTTCAATAGTATCAATAGTGCCTATAGATTTGCCATCAATCATTCGTACACGATCACCAATTTTAAGAACTACTTTGGGCTTTTGTTGTATTGTTTTTTCTTCTTTCTTTTTTTGCTCTTTTTTCTTCTCTCGAATAACCTTGACTTTTTCTTCTACTTCTTTTACAACTTTTTGTTCTTTGACTTTCTTGACCTTTTGTTGTTTTACGGTTTGCTTTTTACGCTTAGAGTTTTCTACTTCAACAATTTTTATAAATTCATTAATTAGTTCACGTTTCTTTTTATTGTTGAAATATTTTTCACTTAGGTCATCTACCTTTTGTCCCAGGTATATCATTCGTTGATTACTATCGTATAGTTCTTGATAGCTCTCAAGTTTTCTTTGTATACGCTCGTTTGTTTTTTCAAGACGCTCTTTTTCTTCTTCAGCTTTTTGTTCTTTGGTTTTTAGAGAAGAAGTAGTTTTTTGTAATTTGGATCTCTCTTTTTGAAGATTAGCTATACTCTTATCAAAGCGGATTTTACCACGTTCAACTTTCTTTTTTGCTTTATTGATTAAACTATAAGGGATACCATTTTTTTGAGCTACTTCAAAAGTAAAAGAACTTCCTGCTTCACCAAGATGTAATTTAAAAAGAGGTTCTAAGGTTCTGGCATCAAAAAGCATATTGGCATTGGTCATATTAGGTAACTCATTTGCCAACATTTTTAGGTTGGCGTAATGTGTAGTAATAATACCAAAAGATTCTCGTTCATAAAAAACTTCTAAGAATGCCTCGGCTAGTGCTCCTCCTAATTCAGGGTCACTCCCGGTACCAAATTCATCAATTAGAAACAATGTTTTATCACTACATTTTCTAAGAAAATAGTTCATGTTTTTTAAACGATAACTATAAGTGCTTAGATGATTTTCTATGGACTGGTTGTCTCCTATATCCGTTAGGATTGTATTGAATAAACATATTCTGCTATATTCATGTACGGGGATTAACATCCCACTTTGTAACATTACTTGTAATAAACCAATAGTTTTTAAAGTAATACTTTTTCCACCAGCGTTTGGTCCTGAAATAACAATAATTCGATTATCTTCTTTTAAAGATATCGTCTGGGGGTAAGTTTTCTCTCCTTTTGTTTTATTGTTTAGATAGAGCAATGGGTGATAGGCATCTTGAAGTGTTAACTCTCTTTTTTCTGTAATTTTTGGAAGTACAGCGTTAAGTCGCTTTGCATATTTTGATTTTGCAGCTACAATATCGACATCACTTAAATATTCCTGATATTGCTCAAGCAATTCGATAAAAGGTCTTAAGTCATTGGTAAGAGCTTTAAGTATTTTTACAACCTCTTCTCGTTCTTCGTACTGCAAATTACTTAACTCACGACTGTATTGTAAGGTAGTTTCAGGCTCTATATAAACAATACTCCCTGTTTTAGAACTACCCATAATAGCTCCTTTTACCTTTCTGCGATACATTGCTTTAACAGCAAGTACTCTAAGATTATCAACTACACTTTCTTTAATTTCGTCCAAATAACCTAAGCCATTATATCGGCTAAGATCTTTTCCAAAGCTCCCATTTAATTTTGCTTGGATAATGTTAATTTGTTTGCGTAACCCAAGTAGAGTAGAGGAGGCGTTATCTCTTACTTCACCAAACTTATCTAGAATCTTATCGATTAAAAGAATAATTTCTTTAGTAAACGGAACCTCGGTAGAGGTCTTATGTAAAATAGGGTATAGTTCTTTATTGGATTTAAAAAAAGTTAATAATTCATTAGTGGTCGTACTAATCGAAATTAACTTTTTAAGATTAAATGCTTCTAGAAAAGCATTTTCTATCTGAAGTAATTGTATTTCTTTGGTAATACTATCGTATCCATGGTTTGGTATACGAGCATCATTTAAGTAAGAAGATTTGTATTCGTATACATGTTGTAAGGCGGTATGTAATTTTTCCTTAGTGCTAAAAGGAACAATTTCTAATGCTTTAGTTTTACCATAATCAGTATTACACAGTTCGGCAATATGATCGAGTACGGTATCTAATTCAAGATCTTTTAATGTTTTTTCAGAAATACGAATCATACTTTTTTTTACCCAATTTTTGGTCTATATTCAACTGAATTTTGAACGAAGCAAAAGTACATAATTACAGTAATTTTTATAGTCCTTATGAATGTAAATATTGAATCCAGTTGGAAAGAACAGCTTAAAGATGAATTTAGTAAACCATATTTTTCTAATCTGGTTAGTTTTGTTAAAACAGAATACCTTACGTCTACTTGCTATCCAAAAGAGGATGAGATTTTTGCTGCTTTTGATCATTGTAGTTTTGATAATGTGAAAGTTGTAATTATTGGTCAAGATCCATATCATGGTGCTGGACAAGCAAATGGTTTGTGTTTTTCAGTAAATGATGGAATACCAATACCACCTTCATTGATTAATATCTTTAAAGAAATTGAAACTGATTTGGGTGTTTTATACCCGTCAAATGGAAATCTTGAGCGTTGGGCAAAACAAGGAGTCTTATTATTAAATGCAACTTTAACGGTACGTGCTAATCAGGCGGGTTCACATCAAAAAAAGGGTTGGGAGCAGTTTACTAATGCTATTATAGAGACGCTATCTAATAAAAAAGAGAATATTGTTTTTTTACTTTGGGGAGGATATGCAAAAAAGAAGGGTGCAAAAATAGATACATCAAAACATTATGTACTTACTAGTGGACATCCATCTCCATTAAGTGCAAATAGAGGGTATTGGTTTGGTAATCAGCATTTCAGTATGGTAAATAATTACCTTACCAAAATTGACAAGACCAGTATTAAATGGTAGCACTAGGCTGCTGAAGGAATTTCTGTATTTTTAGATTTTTCAGTTGATGGATTAGAAATGTGGTTGACTTTACCTTTAGTTTTCGTCTTCTTTTTGTTTGAACCAACAGAATGCATACTAAACTTTAACAGCATAATATTGAAGGCTACAAGACCTGCTAATATAATTAAGAATGTGATCATAAATAGATTTGTTAGTTAATTATTAGATGCATTAATTACAATATGGTTGCTTATGCGTTAATAATTATTTCACTGGGGTAGGCCCGGCAAATGTACAAAAAAAATAACTATTCACTACTTTTTGATTGTAGTTGTCTAATAATTAATCTTTTGATAACGATTTGTTGCAAAATCAATTCATATCATACGATAGATCTTAAATCTTTAAAAGATCCTTTGTATTACAACGCTTTGATTTCGTTTTACCCTACTCGATATGGCAAGAAATATTAAAGAAAAAAGAAATTTAATCAGATTCTGTGTATTAATTCTTCTGGATTTACTTTTTGATTAATGATATTCAAATGATGTAATCGTTTCTGTACATGTACAATGGTTTCATTAGATAGTAATGATTGACTCCATTCAGTTATTGCTAACCATTTTTCAATATCTTCTAGTTGTTGATCGTATCTATTGGCTAGAGTTTTATCAATACTTGGTATTTTTTTGAAATCTAAAGTAGTAGTATTGATAATGTTTAAAATCGTTTTGATTACTTCTTTTTTGTTTTGTAATATATCTTCTCTTACTGCGATAACAAAGCATGGCCAAGGTGTAGGATAATCGGCTATCCTTCTAAAAGTACCATGATCAACTAACGGTTTCGTAGTGAAGTGTTCCCACATAAAATAATCTGCAGTTTCATTGGTAAGAGCTTCAATGGCGCCATTAAGATTTTTGATGACTTCAAACTGTAAAGTCGAGATATCCCAGTTTTGATCTTGAGCATGTAAATAAGACATTAATTCAGAGCCAGAACCGTATCTACTTATAGCTGCTTTGGTATGTTGCAATTGAGATATATTTGTGTATTTAGAGTTAGCTCCAACATGAATACCCCAAATTAAAGGAGTATTGATATAGGTTTGTACAATTTTACAAGAATTTCCTTCAATAATATCTTTAATAATACCTTCTGTAAGTACAATGGCCATATCAATTTCAGAAGATCTTAGTGCTTGGCACATAGCTCCCGTTCCTCCGGGGTAATCTGTCCATTCTAATTGTATACCATTCTTGAGATAGCTATTATCCTCAATTGTAAGGTGCCAGGGTAGGTTAAAATGCTCTGGAACACCTCCTATTTTTATAGTATGCATGCTCTTTAAATATTAAAATTTGCGCACTTCATCGATTTTTATTGTTTTTTAACGATGAAATAGAAATCTTTTCCTTATATTTGACCTATAATTCTTCCAAAGGGAATTAAGTTTGACAACAAGTTATAACCCAAAATAAAAACAATTGCTATGAAAAAGAATTTTCTTAAAACCAAAAGCGCTAATGTAAAAGTTGCCAAGTTAAAAAATAATCCCCTTGAAAATGGAATTGTTGTTTTTATTGCGGTTTTATTATTGACCAATTTATTGATAAGTCTTAAAATATTATTCGGTTAATAATTATATATTAAAAATATTTGCTAAGTATTTTATAATGATTTAATGTTTAAAAAAGGATGAAAATTTTCATCCTTTTTTTATATGTCTACAGTTATTACGTATAACTTACAATTTTTGATAAAGTATATTTAATTAACTTTTCAATAGTTTCTTTTGGAGTTTTGCTAAACTCCCCGGTAACGCGGTTGGCCAATATGGCATTCATAGAAACGGCCTGGTGTCCTAAAAGCTTTGCCATTCCATAAATCCCTGCGGTTTCCATTTCTAAATTTGTGATTTTTTGACCGTTATAGACAAAGGTGGATATCTTGTCATTAGCTCTAGGATCTTTTAATGATAGTCGTAAAACTCTTCCTTGTGGTCCATAAAACCCAACATTGGTTATTGTAATCCCTTTTTGAGTACTATGACTTTGCATATGCTCACTTAATTTATTATCAGCACGAACTACATATGGAATTGATTTATTTTTATCCCAATTAAAATGAGTTATCAAAGCTTTTGATATTTTTAATTCTTGTACATTTTCACTTTGATAAAAATGAAGTAAGCTATCGAATCCTATTCCAATTTCTGAAACTACAAAACTGTCAATAGGGATATCCTTTTGTACTGCTCCCGAAGTTCCTATACGAATAATTTGTAGCGCAGTATGCTTACTTTTTATTTCCCGAGTGCTAAAATCAATATTTGCTAAAGCATCTAATTCGTTGAATACAATATCTATATTGTCTGTACCAATACCTGTGGATATCACGGTGATTCTTTTTCCTTGATAAAACCCGGTTTGTGTATGGAATTCACGTTTTTTGACTCTAAATTCAATACTATCAAAGTGTTGCGTTACTGTGTCTACACGATCCGGATCTCCAACAGTAATTATAGTAGGAGCTAAATGTTCGGGTTTAAGATTAAGGTGATAGATGCTTCCATCATTATTAAGTATAAGCTCAGATTCGGCTATAGCCATATTACAATTTTAATAGTTTGTGTGTTTGGTCATTGTACAGGTAATCGTATTTTTTAACACCACCATATTGCCAATCAAGTATTTGGGTGTTGTAAAAATTCTTTTTTTGTAGCAAAGCTAACTTTCCTCGTTCTGATAATTGTAATCTATTTTTGGTTTGATCCAAAAACTGGAAAAGCCTTGCGATAACCCTTTTCATTTGCATATCACCATATCCGTAGTAACCCTGATATTCTAGAGTATACCCCATAAGTTGTTTTACATTTTTAATTTGGTAGGTTTCAACCATTTCAAGTATGTTGTGTTCTAATACATTAAGTCCTGTTAACATATTAGGAAAACGCTGTAAATGTGCTCTAAGGCAAATAGACAAATATTCGAAAGAGGAATGTTTTTTAATTTGTGCTGCAATTTTCATTGGATTTGACTCACAATATAGTGTCCAGATATAGGCAGCAAGTTCAAGATCATCAAGAGAAAGATGTATTTTGTTTTTATAATGATTTTTTAATTGAATTTCGGAAAGATCACATAGTCCCATTAATTTTTTTTCATTCTCTATTCTTCCGCTACATACCAAATAAACAGGAGTTTTATTAATACCTTTACGTAGTAATAAGCTTATTGCGGCAATCATATTTACATGACAAAATAGGTCATATTCAAACCAAAGTATTATTTCTTTGTATTCTTCAAGATCGTCTAGTTTTTTAAGCTGCGAAACAAATTTTTCTTCAAAATCAGTAGGAGTAATACGATAGTATTTTTTTAAGAAATCCTTGCGTTTTTTGATAGCATCTTCGGCTTCAATATTGATTTCAGTTGGTCCTTCGCAAAGCATTTCTCTCCAAGTAAAAAAATCACCTTCAACTAATTGTAATTCTTTTAATCTGTTGGTTAGACTATCTCCATTGGTAATATGTAATGTATGTTTTTCCAAAATACTAATATTCCTTAATTATCCTCCTACACGTTTCACCTTAAACCCCTTTTCTTTAAGGATATTCATAATTTGATCTCTATAATCACCTTGTATAATGATAGCATCATTTTTAAAACTTCCACCAACACTTAAGCGAGTTTTTAACTCTTTGGCCAGTTTCTTAAAATCTCCATCGGCTCCTGTGTAGCCTTCAAGAATAGTAATTGGTTTTCCTTTTCGTTTTTCATATTTACATATGATAGGATCGTCTTGCATCCATAATTGTTCTTCTTGTTCCTCAAGAACTTCTTCTTTTTCTGGTGTATGATCAGGAAAAAGATTTTTTAATTGATCTTGTAAATCCATAATGTTAAATGACTATTTTTTGATCAATCCAATTTCAACAAGTCTTTGATGTAAGAATTCTCCAGCCGTAATATCCTCATAATGTTTAGGATTGTTATCGGTAATGCATTCTTCAAGACAGTTAAGTTTCATGTCACTTCTTGGATGCATAAAGAAGGGAATAGAATATCTTGGTTTGCCCCATTGTTCTTTGGGGGGATTTATAACACGGTGTATAGTTGATCTTAGCTTGTTGTTGGTATGTCTTTCTAGCATATCCCCAACATTAATCACTAACTCGTCGTCTTGGGGTATGGCATCAATCCATTCGCCATCTTTTCTTTGCACTTGTAACCCTCCTGTAGATGCTCCCATGAGTAAAGTGATTAAATTTATATCTCCGTGCGCACCAGCACGAACAGCACCTTTAGGCTCTTCAGATATAGGAGGATAATGAATTGGACGTAAAATACTATTGCCATTACTTGCCCAATGATCAAAATAATGTTCATCTAGCCCTATGTACAACGACAATGCTCTTAAAACATAAATTCCAGTTTTTTCGAGCATTCTATAGGCTTCCATTCCCGTGCCATTAAACTCATTTAATTCTTGAACATTTACATTAGGGGGGTATTCTTCTATTAGATTTGCGTTTTTATCAGGCTCTTGTCCAAAATGCCAAAACTCTTTAAGGTCTCCTTCTTTTTTTCCTTTTGCATGTTCTTTTCCAAAAGAGGTGTATCCTCGTTGCCCTCCTAATCCTTCAATTTCATATTTCTCTTTAGTATCTACAGGAAGTGCAAAAAATGCTTTGATCTCCTTGTATAGGTCTTCTACCAGTTTATCGCTCAAAAAATGATTTTTTAGAGCTACAAAACCGATTTCTTCATAAGCCTTTCCTATTTCATTGACGAATTTCTGTTTTCTAGATTGATCATCAGATAAGAAATCAGCCAAATCTACGCTTGGTATATTATTCATTGGTTTTCTTCTTAAGAATTGAAAAACTAAAATTAGGTGTATTTTGTAGAATAACCAGTATTACCTTTCAATTTTTTTTACAAATTTTAATAGTAGTCAAATTAACTATTTCTGAATATATAGCCCAGAAATTATAGTAAATTTAATTAATTCGTAGAATTGTTAGGGTTAAATTAACAACTACTTAATAATATTGCTTTATTGATATGAGTTGTGAAATAAAAATAATTACATTTACCTAACAAACTTTCTTTTATGAACTACATTTCGAAGGAAAAAATAGCATTAAATTTTGATAGAAAAGAATACAATGATGATGTACTTCTTTCTCTGTATTATAAAATGTTACAACCGCGTCTTATTGAAGAAAAGATGTTAGTATTGCTAAGGCAAGGTAAAATTTCTAAATGGTTTAGTGGTATTGGTCAAGAAGCAATATCAGTTGGAGTAACTTCGGCATTAGAAAACGATGAGTATATATTACCTATGCATCGTAATTTAGGTGTGTTTACTGCAAGAAAAATACCATTATATAGACTTTTTTCTCAATGGCAAGGAAAGGCCAGTGGTTTTACAAAAGGACGAGATCGTTCTTTTCACTTTGGGACTCAAGAATATAATATTATTGGTATGATTTCTCATTTAGGCCCTCAGATGGGAGTGGCAAATGGGATAGCTTTGGCAAATCTGTTAAAGAGTAATAATAAGGTTACCGCTGTTTTTACTGGAGAAGGAGGTACAAGCGAAGGGGATTTTCATGAAGCTCTAAATGTAGCCTCTGTTTGGGATTTACCTGTCTTATTTTGTATCGAAAATAATGGGTACGGATTATCAACTCCCACGAAAGAGCAATATCGTTGCGAACATTTGGCGGATAGAGGTAAAGGATATGGTATAGAATCACATATTATTAACGGAAATAATATTCTCGAAGTTTATCATAAAGTTAATGAACTAGCTAAAAGTATTCGAAAACAACCTCGTCCTATCCTATTGGAGTTCAAAACATTTAGAATGAGAGGTCATGAAGAGGCTAGCGGCACGAAATATGTTCCTCAAGAATTGATGGATGAGTGGGCGGCTAAAGATCCCATAGAAAATTATAAAAATTTCTTGATTTCGGAAGGAGTTTTTACCGAGGATTATGATCTTCAGAAAAAAACAGAGTTTAAAGAAGAAATAGAGTCACACTGGGAGCGTGCCGTTAATGAGAGTGTTATTCCTGTTGACTTAGAAGTAGAATTAAGTGATGTCTATGCGAGATCTGATTATGAAATAACTGATCCAAACCGTAATACTAATGAAATTAGATTAGTTGATGCTATTTCTGAAGGTCTACGAGAATCAATGCAACGTCATGATGAATTAGTGATTATGGGGCAAGATATTGCCGAGTACGGAGGAGTGTTTAAAATTACAGAAGGATTTGTAGAAGATTTTGGGAAAGATCGCGTTCGCAATACTCCTATATGCGAATCTACAATTGTTGCAGCTGGATATGGGCTTTCGATAAATGATTGTAAAGCTGTAGTCGAAATGCAATTTGCAGATTTTGTATCCTCTGGGTTTAATCCTATTGTTAATCTATTGGCAAAGTCTTATTATCGTTGGGGTCAATCTTCTGATGTAGTTGTTAGAATGCCTTGTGGAGCTGGTGTTGGGGCAGGGCCCTTTCATAGTCAAACTAATGAAGCGTGGTTCACCAAAGTACCTGGTTTAAAAATAATTTATCCGGCTTTTCCGTATGATGCTAAAGGGTTGTTGATATCCGCTATTGAAGATATTAATCCGGTATTATGTTTTGAACATAAAGCTCTATATAGAAGTATTAGGCAACAGGTTCCTGAAGGATATTATAACGTACCACTAGGTAAAGCTGCGCTATTAGATGAAGGTAATGATGTTACTGTTATAAGTTATGGAGCAGGAGTACATTGGGCTCTTGAAACTTTAAACAAACACAGGGATATATCAGTAGATTTAATTGACCTTAGGACATTACAGCCATTGGATGTTGAAACAATTTATAGTTCGGTTAAAAAGACCGGAAAAGCAATAATCTTGCAAGAAGATACTTTGTTTGGGGGTATAGCCTCAGATATTTCAGCATTACTTATGGAAAATTGTTTTACGTATCTCGATGCACCTGTAAAAAGGGTGGCAAGTATAGAAACGCCAATTCCTTTTGATTCTAATCTTGAAAAACAATATTTGGCTAAGGATAAATTCGAAGAAGAATTATTGATTTTGTTGAAGTATTAAATGAGTTTTTGGATTAAGAAAACGTTATAGTTAACAAAAAATAATTTAAATTCAATTATCTGATTTTTAAGTATTTATATATTTTTTTTAGACGAATTGTATGTTTTTAACGTTGTTTGAAATATATGAATTTTAATTAGGGGTAAAATCCCCTTTAACTTAGTTGTAAGTTCTGTTAGTAAATGTTAATTTCGCGCAGTCTATGCTTAGCATAGTCTTCGGGACTAAATAACAGGGGATTAAAAAGAAATACATGAACACTAAACAGATAGAGCAGTTACGTTTGTCAAAAGTACTCGTAACCGGTGCAGCTGGTTTTATTGGATCTAATCTTTGCGAAGCACTTTTAGATATAGGGAGTACTGTAGTTGGTTTAGATAATTTTGCAACCGGACACAAGAAAAATCTTTCTTTAATAATTGACAATCCTAATTTTACTTTTATTGAAGGAGATATTCGAAACTTAGATGATTGTAATAAAGCTTGTGACGGTATTGATTTCGTTTTGCATCAGGCTGCTTTGGGTTCTGTACCTAGATCTATTAATGACCCTATTACTAGTAATGATGTAAATGTTGGAGGGTTTCTAAATATGTTAGTTGCTTCTAGAGATGCAAATGTAAAACGTTTTGTTTATGCGGCAAGTTCTTCTACCTACGGAGATTCTAAATCATTACCAAAGATTGAGGAAAACATAGGAAAACCTTTATCTCCCTATGCGATCACTAAATATGTGAACGAATTATATGCAGAAAATTTCAAGAAATCATATGATCTAGATACTATAGGATTACGTTATTTTAATGTATTCGGTCGAAAACAAGATCCTGATGGGGCATATGCAGCGGTAATACCAAAATTTGTAATGCAATTTATGAAACATGAATCTCCAGTAATTAATGGTGATGGCTCGTTTTCTAGAGACTTTACATATATAGACAATGTTATTCAGATGAATTTATGTGCAATAACATCAGAAAATACTGATGCACTAAACAATGTTTATAATACTGCTTTTGGAGAAAGAACAACGTTAAATGAACTAACTTCTTTATTAAAAGAATATTTATCAGAATTTGATAATGGGATTGCAGATATTGAAGTCAAGTTTGGACCAGAACGTAGGGGAGATGTGCCGCATTCTTTGGCATCTATCGATAAGGCTAAGAATTTATTGGGTTATAGTCCAAAATTTGATATGAGATCGGGATTAAAGGAAGCTGTAAAATGGTATTGGAATAACCTGAAATAATTCCGAACAAAAACCAATAATAAAATAAGTAACAATAATGCAAGATATTAAAATAGCAATTATAGGATTAGGATACGTTGGACTTCCGTTGGCCAGATTGTTTGCTACTAAATTTCCGGTAGTAGGATTCGATATTAATGATGAAAGAATAGCAGAATTACGTTCAGGCAAAGATTCAACTTTGGAAGTAGAAGATGAACTTTTACAAGCTGTATTAAAAGAAAATGTAGATAAAAAGGGTAATGGCCTTTATTGCTCTAGCCAGATAGAAGATATTGAGGATTGTAATTATTACATAGTTACTGTACCCACACCTGTAGATAGAAATAATAGACCAGATTTAACACCTCTTTATAAATCTAGTGAAACTGTAGCTAAGGTATTAAAGGTTGATGATATTGTAATTTATGAATCTACAGTATATCCAGGTGTAACCGAAGAAGAATGTATACCAGTACTTGAAAAAATTAGTGGGTTAAAATTTAATAAAGATTTTTATGCTGGATATTCTCCCGAGCGTATAAATCCTGGGGATAAGAAACATACTGTAGAGAAAATACTAAAGGTCACTGCGGGTTCGACACCCGAAATAGGAAAAAAAGTGGATGCGCTTTATAATACTGTTATAGCAGCAGGAACACATTTGGCCCCAACGATAAAGGTAGCAGAGGCAGCCAAAGTAATTGAAAATTCTCAGCGAGATATAAATATTGCTTTTGTAAATGAATTGGCCAAGATCTTTAATTTAATGGACATAGATACACACGATGTTCTAGAAGCTGCCGGAACCAAATGGAATTTCCTTCCTTTCAAACCAGGGCTTGTAGGTGGACATTGTATTGGTGTCGATCCTTATTATTTGGCTCAACGCGCTCAAGAATTTGGATATCATCCAGAAATTATTTTGGCAGGTAGAAGATTAAATGATAGTATGGGGCAATACGTAGCGTCAGAGATTATTAAATTAATGGTTAAACATGATATAAGAATTAAAGGAGCAAAAGTTTTGATATTAGGGGTTACTTTTAAAGAAAATTGCCCAGATGTACGCAATACTCGAGCTGTTGATGTTATAGAACAATTGAAAGATTTTGGAACAGAAATAACAGTTTTTGATCCCTGGGCGAATCCTGCTGAAGTACAACATGAATATAATTTAGAGACTACCACAGAATTACCTATTCAAAAGTTTGATACTATAGTTCTTACCGTTGCTCATAAAGAATTTCTGGATATAGATTTAGAATCATTACTTCTACCAAATGGTGTTTTGTATGATGTAAAAGGGATTTTAAAAGATAAAGTAGACGGTAGATTATAATATTATCCTTTTTAAGGATAGCTATAAACCTTTAAACTAATTACTTTGAGCCAACTAAAAAAAGGAGCTTTATTAAACTATATCACGATTTTTTTGACGAATGTGGTAGGATTACTTCTTACTCCTTTTATTCTTAAATATTTAGGGAAAAATGAATATGGTATTTTTATAACTATTGGAGCACTAATAGGTACTATTTCTATATTAGATTTTGGACTTAATAATACGATAATAAGATTTGTTGCTAAGTATAGAGCTGAAAAGGATAAAGAGGGAGAGGAGAATTTTTTGGCCACCACGATGATCATATATATGATTATTTCTCTTTTGGTATTAATAGTTGGTTTTTCTTTTTATGCCAATATTGAATCTTATTTCACAAAACTAAACCCCGAAGAAATTGAGATAGCAAAAGTAATGTTTGTTATTTTAATTTTTAATCTGGCGATTAGATTGCCAGGAGGATCTTTTACAGGGATATGTTCGGGTTATGAAGAATTTGTTTTTCCAAAAACTCTAAATATTATTAGATACGTTTTAAGATCTCTAACAGTCGTTGCAGTTTTACTATACGGGGGTCGATCAATTGCTCTGGTAATAGTAGATACTGTTTTTAATGTTAGTGTAATTATTGTTACAGGCTATTTTGTTTTCAGAAAACTTAAAGTAAAATTTAAACTTCATTCGCTGAAGAAAAGTTTTATTAAACATATCCTCAAGTATTCGGTTTGGATTTTTGTTTTCTCTTTGGTAGGCCTTTTTCAATGGAAAGCGGGCCACTGGGTATTGGGTAGAATAAGCCCACCAGCAGTTCTTACTATTTATGGTATTGGAATCACGTTGGGGACATACTATGGAGCCTTTTCCACTGCAATTTCAGGAGTCTTTCTTCCTAGGGCCACTCAGATGTCTGTTGATAATGCTTCTGGAGAACAACTTACCGACATGATGATTAAAATTGGACGTCTATCTTTTATAGTTCTAATGTATATTTTGATAGCCTTTGCACTTTACGGTAATCAGTTTGTTAACTTATGGGTTGGTGATACTATTGGTGAAGAGGGAAGTTATCAATCGTGGGTGATAGCCTTAATGATAATGATGGCTTATACACTTCCTTTAGTGCAACACTTTGGTAATTCTATTTTGGAGGCAAAGAATAAACTATCGTTTAAGGCAATTTTGTATTTGTCTTTTATGATTATAGGTACTGTTATAGGAGCTGTTTTTGCAAAAAAGTATGCAGCAATAGGTATGATGGCAGGCTCTGTAATTGGTTGGTTAATTGTTCAAAATGTTATGAATTTTTATTACCACAAAGTGATTAAACTCAATATTCCTAGATTTTTTAAAGAACTAGCTTATAAAACTATTCTGGCGCTGATTATAATTTTGGCAGTTGGATATTTTATAAATTATATACCTGGAGAAGGATGGCTTAATTTTGTACTCAAAGGAAGTACATTTACTATTGTGTTCGGAGTTTTAATGTACACATTAGGGTTACATGAATACGAAAAACAATTATTTGTTAAACCTATTGCTTCAGTTTTGAGGCGAAAATAGAGGAGAATGGAAACACTGAAACTTCGTCATATATCATATTCTGATAACGGTACAAAAATCAACTACGATTATATAGCTGATGGACAAGTGCAGAAATATTTTGATCAAGATCAACTTTTTTATTCAAAATATTTGGTAGATGTTAGTGCGGTTCCTGATAGTATAGCCGTTATTCCTTTTTTATCTAATGTACTACCCATAGCATGGTTTGCGGGATTTACTATAGAAGTAGAAGAAATCGACGAAGATTTTTATAATTCAATAGAATTGATCAAAGCAGAATTTGCTAAGCGAGATACACCTCAGAGTTTTGGAGGAACACTTGTAGCGAAGAAAATTGTTAAAAACAACACAAGCGGAACCAAAACTGCGATGTTGTTTAGTGGCGGAGTTGATGCGTATGCCACGTATATAAGAATTTATGAAGAAACGCCTGATTTAATAACACTTTTAGGAGCCGATATAGATATAAAAGATCAGGAACAATGGAATGATTTTGCTGGTTTTATTGATAATGAAGAATTGCTTGAAAATAACCATAAAGAATATATAGAAACTAATCTTAGAGATTTTTATACCTATCAAGTAGAATTACTTTTAAAAGATATAGGCTGGTGGGGTAAAGTACAACATGGACTTGCTTTAATAGGTGCTATAGCGCCACTTTCTTATGTATATAACTATGGCTCTGTCTATATTGCTTCTTCATATACAGATCATATTGATATTGATTGGGGTTCGACTCCAGATATTGATGAGAAAATAACTTGGGCAGGTGATCTTAAGGTTATTCATGATGGATACGAACTAAAAAGGCAAGATAAAGTAGATTTAATTGCTGGTTTTGCTGCAGTTACAGATACTAAGTTTAAATTAAGAGTATGTTACTCTGAGAAGAGAACCGAGTTTAATTGTAGTATTTGCGAAAAATGCTTTAGGACTATTTTGGGCTTGATTCTTAATGGTAAAAATCCTAATGATTATGGATTTAATGTGGATCAAACTATTTACGATAAGTTTTATGAAGTATTAGATATTGGTGGAGCAAGTGATGGAGTACGTTATTTTTGGTGGGAATTGATGGAAAAGGCCAAGAATTCTAGTGATTTTTATGTGTTTTCGGATAAACAAACTGAGACTAAACAAATTAATGATATTAGAGGAGGTAAAATCGATCGCCTTTTAGAACAAAAAATTAATAATCCCAATAAAGGGATCCGTCGAATAAAATTTATAATTAGGAATAAATTTCCTTGGGTAAGCAAACTATACAGAAAAATTAAATAGATGAAATACGGACTACTAACTTACGATGAGAATAGACGTTTTTTTAATGTAGGAGATAATATTCAGAGTTTAGCGGCAAAGCAGTTTTTGCCACAAGTGGATACTTTTTTAAATAGAGAACGGCTTGGCGATTATCAAGGAGAACAGGTAAAACTGATTATGAATGGGTGGTTTACTCATAATATTCATAATTGGGTTCCTTCAGAAGATATAGATCCAATATTTGTATCTTTTCATATGAACAATACAGCAGCACCATTTATGCTGAGTGAAAGGGGGATAGCGTATCTTAAAAAGCATGAACCTATAGGTTGTAGAGATCAATTTACTGCGGATACCCTTAAGTCTAAAGGAATAGATGCTCATTTTACGGGATGTCTTACTTTAACTTTGGATTCTTATAAAGTAGATGATTCGCAAAGAGGAGAAGATATCTATATTGTAGATCCTTTGTATAGTTATCCAAGGCCAGAAAAAATATTCTATAACACAAAGCTTACCGTTAAGAATATCCTTAATGGATCAGCTTTTCAGTTAGGAAAGAAAAATAAACATTTAAAGAATTTTATAAGTAAGGAAGTTCTAGAAACGGCCGAGTTTATCAATCAAGAACCACCGTCGAATCAATTTTCAGATGAGCAGAAATTTGAAATGGCAGAAGCTCTTTTAAATAAGTATGCAAGAGCTAAATTAGTAATTACTTCAAGAATTCATTGTGCTTTACCTTGTCTTGCATTAGGAACACCAGTAATTTTTATTAATGGGTTTGACAGTTTTGTAGATTCATGTCGTTTTGATGGGATTCTTGAACTTTTTAATAGAATAGATGTAAATAGTAAAACAGGAGAGTTTAAGGCTAACTTCCCTTTAGAAGACAAAATAAATTTGGATACTATAGTGAAAAACCTGGAGAAGCACCATGATTTATCAAATGCTTTAAAAGAGAGGGTTACTGGTAAATTAAATTCATAAAATCGCTGCTAAATGAAACTTCTTTACATCGTAAATAGAATTGATGGTCCTGGTGGATTAGAAAGAGTACTTTCAATAAAAGCCAGTATGTTAGCAGACCATTACAATTATGATGTACATGTCGTAACACTTAATCAAAATAATAACGACCTTTTTTATAAGTTCAGTCCTAAGATAAAGTATCATGATATTACGGCAAAAGGAAATCCTTTAATTCATGCTTACAAGTATGCCATTGGTTTAAGACGGTTGATAAAAACACTTAAACCAGATGTAATAGCAGTCTGTGATGATGGTTTGAAAGGTTTTTTGGTTCCAAAAATAATTGGTAAACCGTGTCCGATGATTTACGAAAGACATGTTTCTAGAAATGCTGTTATAAAAGGAGGCAGAAAATCAATAGCCAAAAAAATATCAGATGATATTAAATCGGGATTGATGAATTTCGGAGGCCGTTCATATGATCATTTTGTGGTATTAACCAATGGGAACCTTAAGGAATGGAAATTTAAAAACCTTAAAGTAATACCAAATCCATTATCCTTTTATCCTAATGAACAAAGTTCATTACAAAACAAAAGAGTTTTGGCAGTAGGAAAGCAAAGCTTTCAAAAGGGATATGATAGATTATTAAAAAGTTGGGAGATTGTTGCCAAATCTCATCCCGATTGGACATTAGATGTTTATGGTACTATTGATAAGAATCAACAATTGGATCAATTGGCAGATCAACTAGGAATTTCTGAGAAAGTTAATTTTTATAAACCAGTAAGAAATATAGCAGAAAAATATCAAGAAGCATCAATTTATACAATGTCTTCTAGGTATGAAGGCTTTGGCATGGTATTAACAGAGGCAATGGCTTATGGCGTGCCCTGTATTTCATATGATTGCCCATATGGCCCTTCAGATATTATTTCTGATAAAGAGAATGGTTTGTTGATAGAAAATGGAGATACCGAAGCTTTTGCAGATGGGATTCTTACCTTAATTAATAATGAAGAGGAAAGAAAAACCATGGGAGCAAAAGCACGAGAAGCCGTAAAAGATTACCTTCCCGAGAAAATATCGGAAGAATGGGATAAGTTATTTAGAAGTCTAACAAATACTCGGTCGTAATGAAGATTATATTTATCATTGATCAGGTGTATTTGCATGGAGGTATCGAACGCGTACTTTCTATAAAAGCAAATTACTTTGCTTCTAAGCAAGAGAATCAAGTATTTATTCTTACTAGTGAACAAAAGAATAAAGAAGCTTGTTATCAATTTGATAATACTATTACATTTAAGGATTTAGGGATTAATTATGATAGGAGAAGGTCATATTTTCATCCTGTTAATTTAAAGAAATTACCGGGACATATAAAAAAAACAAAATCTGTAATTAAAAGTATACAACCCGATGTGGTTGTCGTATGTAGCCATAGTGCCGATACGTATTTTGTTCCTTTTATAGTGAAGAGTATACCTAAGGTAAAAGAATTTCATTATTCAAAATTTATTGAAGAAGGTAAACGCAAGAACCCCGGATTTCTTAAAAAACTATTTTTTAAATACGCAGATTATGTAGAGTCTAAATATGATAAATTAGTAATCCTTAATAAGGATGAGTCTAATTATTATAAAAGCGATAATACAAAGGTTATTCCTAATCCGTTAACATTTTACCCCGAATCAACCTCTAATTTATCTAATAATGTCATAATCACAGCAGGTAGAATTGCTCATGTAAAAGGTTACGATATACTTATTGATATATGGAAAATAGTGGCTACTCCTGGTACAAATTGGAAATTACATGTATTTGGAGATGGTGAACCAGGTTATGTACAAGAATTGCAGGATAAAATAAATAAGGAAGGATTACAAGATAGTATTTTGTTAAAAGGGTCAACAAATGATATCAAAGGAGAAATGCTAAAAGCATCTATTTTTGTAATGACATCGCATAATGAGTGTTTTCCTTTAGTATTGCTTGAAGCGCAAGCATGTGGATTACCGATAGTATCCTTTGATTGTCCTTATGGACCAAGAAACATAATTAATAAGGATACTGGGATTTTGGCACCTATATATGATAAAGAAACTTTTGCAAGTTCATTAACCCAATTGATGAATGATAACGAAAGAATCAAAGAAATGGGGAAAAATGCTAGAGAAAATTCTGGTAAATATCAACTTGAGTCAATCATGAGTATTTGGGAGAATATGTTTAATGACTTAATAATTAATTCATGAGATCATTAATTATAAATTTGTATAAGTTATTCTTATTGCCGCATCTTTTTTTGTATGCAAGAAGTAGAAATAAAAAAGATATTGATAAGGATATAGAAAGATGGGCTTCGTCCAAGGGGTTAAATGGAAGTAAGAAATCTTTATTATTAAGTTTTTTGGCAACCTCGCCAGATTTTAGAACAGTTTTTTATCATCGAAATAGGGGATTGATAGCTTCTCTTTTAAATATATATTGCAAGAAAGAAAAATATTTTAGGATAGATATAAGTACAAAATTAGGAGGAGGAATCCTTACGGGACATCCGTACAGTACTATTTTGAACGCCGATGCAATAGGAGAAAATTTTTATGTAAATCATTTAGTTACCGTAGGAGAAGTAGAAGGAAAAAGGCCTACAATAGGGGATAATGTATCTATTTATACAGGTGCAATTATCATAGGGGATATAAAGATTGGCAATAATAGTATAGTAGGGGCAGGATCTGTTGTAATCAAGGATGTGCCTGATAATTGTGTGGTTGTTGGTAACCCTGCAAAAATTATCAAAAAAGACGGTAAAAGAGTATAGCCACAAGAGTATATATTAAGAATAGGGGGTATGAATTTAGTTTTTGATATACAAAAATCTATAGAAAAGCACTATGATCGCAATGCGTTTTGTATTGGTCAAGAATATCATACATATAAAGAATTTGCACAGATAATTTCTAATATTCGAAAAACCGTAAGAAGTAAAACTGAAGAAAATGAAATTGCGATTGGGTTAGTTACCAATGACGATATACAAACATATGCTTCAATAATTGCTTTATGGCTAGAAGGTAAGGCTTATGTACCTTTAAACTCAGAATTTCCGTTGAGTAGAAATCAAATGGTTATTGGCCAAGCAGATATTAGAACAATTCTGGATTCTTCAAATGAAAAAATATTTTCAGAATATCAAACAATAACTACCAAAGAGCTTAATACATTCCCCGTGGATTTAACACCTCTTAGAGTTTCTGAAGAAAATTTGGCATATATCTTTTTTACGTCAGGAACTACAGGAACACCCAAAGGAGTGCCTATTACCTTTTCTAATTTATCAGGATTTGTAGATGCTTTCTGGGCGCTAGATTATCCTATCACCGAAGAAGATAGATGCTTACAAATGTTTGAATTAACTTTTGATCTATCGGTAATGTCCTATTTGGCTCCAATATTAAAAGGGGCTTGTGTTTATACTATTCCTAAGGAAGAGATTAAGTATAGTTATATTTTTGAATTGATGGAAGATTATGAACTTACGTTTAGTCTTATGGTACCATCAATATTACATTACTTAAGACCTTATTTTGAGGAAATTAATTGCCCTGCGCTAAAATATAGTTTGTTCTGTGGTGAAGCACTTCCTCTGGATGTTACAGAAGAATGGAGTACATGTGTTCCTAATGCTACTATTGCAAATGTATATGGCCCAACAGAATGTACAATATTTTGTACCGATTATACCTATGTGAAAAATGCCGAAAATAAAACACACAATGGTGTTTTAACTATCGGAAGAGATATGAAAAATACTTCTACGATAATTGTAGATAAGGATAATAATGAAGTGGCAGTAGGAGAAAGTGGTGAATTGTGTTTAAGTGGAGCTCAACTTACTCCAGGATATTGGAAAAACAAAACTAAAAACAAAGAAGCATTTTTTTATAAAAACTATCAGGGAAAAAATACTAGGTTTTATCGAACAGGAGATCTTTGTAATATTGATGCAGAAGGGGATATTTTATATTTAGGAAGAGTAGATTTTCAAGCAAAAATACAAGGATTTAGAGTAGAGTTATCCGAAATTGAATATCATGCAAAGGCCGCTTTAGATAAAGTAAATGCTGTTGCTGTAGCTTTTACCAATACTATTCATAATACAGAAATTGGATTGGTTATAGAATCTGAAGTTACAGATACAAAAGAACTTTTAGAATATATAAAAACTAAATTGCCTTCGTATATGATTCCTTCACAAATAAAACATGTTCAAAGTTTTCCTTTGAATACCAATGGGAAGATTGATAGAAAGAAATTAAAAGAAATGTTTAGTTAAAAAATAGAAAACGGTATGGAAATAACTACTATTAAAGAAAAAGTAAGTAATGTTTTGACCACTATTTTGGAACATAGCAATTTTGAAATGAGTGATGAGTTAACTGCTAAAGATGTAGATGGTTGGGACTCATTATCTCATATGATGATTATCACCAAAATAGAGGAAGAATTTGGTATTCGTTTTAAACTGAGAGAATTGAATAAATTAAAAAATATGGGAGCTTTGGTTTCACTAATTCAAAGTAAGTCGTAATCTGTAAAACATGGTTTTTAACTCTTTCGACTTTGTTACATTTATAATCCCTGTCCTGTTGCTGTATTGGTTAGTTTTTAAACAATCCAGTACATCTCAGAACATACTATTACTTGTATCCAGCTTATTTTTTTATGCTTGGGCCGATTGGAGGTTTCTTATACTATTAGTGATAAGCACATTGGTGAATTATTACTTGGGATTAAAAATTAATAAGGCCGAAGAGGATAAAAAGAGGAATGTATTCTTATACACTGGTGTAGTATTTAATGTAGGGTTATTATTGTATTTTAAATATGTAAATTTTTTCTACGAAGGTTTTTACGATGTACTTAATGTCTTTGGAGCGGATATAGGTCATGATACCTTAACAATTTTGTTACCCCTAGGAATTAGTTTCTTTACTTTTCAAACATTAGGATACCTTATCGATGTTAATAATGAAGAAATTGAACCTAGCACAGATATTTTAGAGTTTTCAGTGTTTGTTACTTTTTTCCCTAAAATACTTTCTGGACCTATCGAAAGAGCAGCAGGCTTGCTTCCTCAACTTTCTATAAAAAGAGAATTTTCTTATGCGGTTTTTGTAGATGGATTAAGACAGATTCTTTGGGGATTGTTTGCAAAAGTAGTAATTGCAGAAAATTGCGCTGTACTGGTTAATTCTGTTTTTGGTGATTATCAAGATCATCCGGCAAGTACATTGGTGTTACTTACTTTTTTTTATGCACTACAATTGTATGCAGATTTTTCGGGGTATTCTAATATGGCTATTGGAGTAAGTAAGTTATTTGGAATACAATTAATGCGAAATTTTTCGACTCCGTTTTTTTCTACCAATATCGCCGATTTTTGGAGAAAATGGCATATCTCACTAACAACCTGGATGATGGATTATGTATTTACACCATTATCATTCATCTTAAGAAGACAACAAAAAAAAGGGTTAATAATTTCTATTATTGCCACATTCGTTTTAGTAGGGTTTTGGCATGGCGCAAATTGGACCTTTGTAGTTTACGGGCTTTTTCATGGGATCTATTTTATCCCCTTAGTGTACTCGGGTAAAATGAATACATCAGAGGTTGTTGCTAAAGGAAAGTGGCTGCCATCTTTACAAGAACTTCTAAAAATGTTGTTGTTGTTTGTGGTTATTATGCTGACCGATGTATTTTTTCGGGCAAGTAGTATACTAGAAGCATTTGATTATTTAAGGAGAATATTTTCTTCTACCATTATAAAAGCACCTTGGGCCTTTATGAATGGTACTACCGTTATGACATTGCTATTAGTTGGTTTTTTTGTAATAGTCGAATGGATAAATCGAGAAAGAAAACACGATTTGGAAATTAGTAAATTTTCTATATACCTGAGATGGGCGTTTTATATATTCATCTTCTTATTGTTGCTTTTATTTGGAAGAAGTGCAGAAACATTCATATATTTTCAATTTTAAAGTATGGTAAAGAAATTAATCATAAAGTTAGGAATATTCAGTCTCATTTGTTTGGGTATTGTAACTTTCATATTGGTTAATTATGGAGGGTATATCGATTATTTTTATGAAAAATTTACAACTCCGGATGCTGAATCGTTGATTATTGGTGATTCGAGAAGTTTTCAAGGAGTACAGCCGGCTGTAATGGATGAGTTTTTTGAAGGGAAACAATACGATACACCTTTTTTTAATTATAGCTTTACAATAGCCCAGTCGGTCATTGGTCCTTTGTATAACCAAAGTATCCTTAGAAAATTAGATAAATCTGCAGATAATGGTATATATGTTATTTGTATTAGTCCAGAAATGCTAGCTCAGCATGAAGATTATAATAATGCAATAGGTGAGTTTAGAGAAGCAGGACAGCCTCCTCATAATATGAAGTTTGTGAGCATTAATCCTAACTATGAATATTTAGTAAAGAACTTTTCATTTTTTCATTTTAAAACATTGTTTAGGAAAAAGGCAAGAGTACACAAAAATGGGTGGTTAGAAGAAACTAATTTACCTACAGAGGACAAAATTTTTGAAGAATGGAAAGAAGCCCAAATCAATATTTTTTTGAAAGATGTAGATAAGTATGAATTATCACAAACAAGGATTCAAAGTCTTAGTGACTTAGTTACCGAGTTGGATAAATATGGACATGTGTTTTTAACAAGGATGCCTATTTCAAAAGAGTTTTTGAAATATGAAGACAAATATTTCCCTAGGTTTAATCGTATAATTGATTCGATAGCTAATTTAAAAGAGGTTAGATATTTTGATTTTAATAATGGCAAAAGAGTATATAAAACATATGATGGTCACCATGTAGATAAGTTTTCGGGTAAAGAGTTTACCAAAGTACTATGTGATTCTATTTTGCAAAGTATTGATAGAAATAAGATAATTAAAAACAGCATAGAGTAATATGAATACCTTTATTCCTATAGATTGGTATTATCCTTTGTATCTTAACTTGTGCTTTTTTCTAGTGCTGTTTACACTCCTGCATACGCGTATCCTTAATATGAGTGAGCCTAAAAATCTTTCATTCATTAATTTTACAGGATATATTCTATTAGCTTTTTTAATATTTCATATTGGGCAGAGACCTGCAAGTCATCGATTTGGAGATACTATAAATTATTATAGGACTTTTCAGCATTACAGTACCGGTGGGGAAATATTGACAGTAAATGATTACGGCTGGCATGTATTTATGAAAACTATGGCTAGTTTTACTACGATACATACCTTTTTTACCTTATGTGCTTTCTTTTACATTTTTCCAATGTATAAGATATCAAAAGTATTTTTTAAAGAGTATTGGTATTATGCATTTATAATGTTTGTAGTTTCTTTTTCTTTTTGGACCTATGGGGTTAATGGAATGAGAAATGGAGCGGCTTGCTCCTTGTTTTTGTGGGGTGTTAGTTACCACCGTAATAAAGTGATCATGAGTTTGCTATTTCTGGCAGCGTCATTTTTTCATAAAACTACGCTATTGCCCATTTTTGCATTTATTATTACTTATTTCTATAACAACCCTAAATTTTATTTTAAAGCTTGGTTAGCCTGTATTCCGCTATCATTAGCACTAGGTAGTGTATGGATTGCTCTATTTGCTAATCTAGGCTTTGGAGATGATGATAGGTTAGCAGGATATCTAACTAGTGAGGCAGCCGAGGGAACATTCTCTAGTACGGGTTTTCGATGGGATTTTTTGTTTCACAGTGCTTTTGCAGTTTTTGCAGGCTGGTATTTTGTGTTTAGAAAGAAATTTGAAGACCCTATATATAATAAACTTTTAAATACCTACCTCATTTGTAATGGTTTTTGGATCCTAGTTATTAACGCAAACTTTTCAAATAGATTTGCTTATCTATCATGGTTCATGATGGCCATAATTATTGCGTATCCATTTTTAAAACAGAAATTTTTTAAAGACCAACATTTTTTACTTGGTAAAGTAATAGTGATCTATTTTTTATTCACCTATTTCATGTATTACCTTTTTTGGGGATAACTCTTAAACTAACAACTATGAAAACGATTACAGTATTTACACCAACATATAACCGAGCTTATTGCCTGGATCAGTGTTATCAGAGTTTAATACGACAGACCAATCAGGATTTTGTATGGTTGATTATTGATGATGGTTCATCAGATAATACCGAAGAGTTAGTGAACTCTTGGATCAAAGAAAATAAGATCGCAATAGTGTATCATTTTCAAGAAAACCTAGGGATGCACGGAGGCCATAATGCAGCGTATCGTTTAATAGAAACAACACTTAACGTTTGTATAGATAGCGATGATTTTATGCCTGATGATGCCATAGAAAAAATTCTGCAAAATTGGGAAACTATTAAAGATAAACCTCAATACGCTGGTTTAGTCGGATTAGATGCGGATACCAAAGGAAACCTTATAGGTACATCAATGCCCGAAGATTTAAAAGAAACGAGATTGTATGATTTGTATCATAAACATGCTGTGCAGGGAGACAAAAAACTAGTATACCGAACAGAAGTTGTTAAAAAATATCCCCCGTATCCTATTTTTAAAGGAGAGCGATTTGTCCCGCTGGGATATCTATATCAAATGATTGATCAGGATTATAAACTTTTTCCTGTTAATGAAGTATTTTGTATTGTAGAATATTTGGCAGATGGTTCGAGTATGAACATGCTTAAACAATATAGAAGACATCCAAGAGGTTTTGCCTTTTCTAGAAAAAGTAGAATGCAATTAGGAGAGAGTTTTAAAGAACGTTTTAAGAACGCTATACATTATGTGTCGAGTTCTTTGTTTACTAAAAATGGCTCTTTCTTGAAAGAATCTCCAAGGAAATTTATAACGATTCTTGCTATACCATTTGGAGTGTTGTTAAACATGTATATAAGATTTAAAACTAAGGCAGGAGTATAATGAAGCCTATACGAGTATTGCAGGTTTTTACCATTATGAATCGTGGTGGAGCAGAGTCTATGATTATGAACTATTATAGACAGTTGGATCGTGACAAGGTTCAGTTTGATTTCTTGGTGCATAGAAAAGAGGAAGCCGCTTTTGATGATGAAATAAAAACATTGGGAGGGAAGATACATCGTTTAGACCCTATAAACCCATTGTTTCCAAAAGCATATTATGATGCGTTACGAAGCTTTTTTACTACACATAATGAATACTCAATTGTACATTCCCATCTCAATACGTTTAGTAGTTTTCCTTTAAAAATTGCTAGAGAATTTAATATACCTTGTAGAATTGCTCATGCGCACATTGCTATTGATAAGGTTAATTTTTCAAGCCTTAAAAAAGAAGGGATTAAAGAAACATTAAAAAAGATTATTAAACTTCGTTTAAAACGAAAAGTAAAAAACCATACTACACATTTGTTTTCTTGTGGTGATAAGGCTGGGAGATGGTTGTTTGGTGAGAAATCTTCTTTTCAACTCATGAACAATGCTATAGATGCAATAAAATTTGAATATAATACCACTACAAGTTTAACATACAAAAATGAACTAAATATCTCTGAAGACACTTTGGTTCTGGGGCATGTTGGGCGTTTTGCAAGTCAAAAGAATCATTCTTTTCTTATCGATGTTTTCGCTTCTTTATTAAAGCAAAAAGAAGATTGTATTTTGCTACTAGTAGGAGATGGACCATTAAAAAAAGAGATAGAGAGAAAAGTTAAAAACTTAGATATTCAAAACAAGATTCAGTTTTTGGGTGTACGTACTGATATTCCTGAGTTATTACAAGTGTTTGACATTTTCGTATTTCCTTCTTTTTACGAAGGATTACCAGTAACTTTAATTGAAGCTCAGGCTGCAGGCGTAAAAGTATTGGCTTCAGATGCGATAACAAAAGAAGTGCATTTAACAAAAGATATAGAGTTTATAAGTATAAATCAACCTGGGGATGCCGATTTATGGGCAACCAAGATTCAAAAAACTGATATCCAAAAAAAGGGGCAAAACACTGATGAAATAATAAAAGCAAATTATGATATTGTTTCTAATACAGAAATGGCGCAAAAATTTTATTTAAAACACGCTTAAAGACAATTATGGCAGGAATTAAAGAGAAAATATATAATAATCTTCCATATCCATTTAAATTCATTTTGTTAAATATCAAAGGGTATTTAAATACCAAACAACGGTATAACAAAGAATTTAAAGTCTACTTAAAAGAACATATTGATTTATGGGATGCAGATCTTGATTCTGTAACTAAGTATCAAAATGAGAAATTGTCAATAGTACTCTCAGAAGCTTTAGAGCATTCAGATTGGTATGGTGATATAATGAGAGCGTTAGGAATCACTTTACAGGATATAGAAAAGGATCCTATGCGAGTACTACAAAAAATGCCTATTTTAAAAAAGACAGATCGAAAGACTAAAGTGGATCTTATCGTAAATAAAAAAAGAGAAACGGCTATGGTAGGACATACGAGCGGAACCTCTGGCTCTCCTACGATAGATTATCTTGATTTAGATTCTATAAATGTATCCTTTGCTATATGGAAAAGGTTTCATCATGCAATCGGCGTTATTCCTGGAAATAAACAAGTTCGATTTTCGGGTAGGTTAATAGTAGATACAGAAACCAAAAAACCACCGTTTTGGGTGTATAATTACTTTGAGAAGCAATTATTGATGTCTACTTATCATCTTACAGCTGATAATTTAGGTAGTTATATCAAGAAATTAAACAAATTTAAACCAGAACTAATAGATGGTTATCCATCTGCAATTTATATTATTAGTAAGTATATTAATAAGCAAAATATTTCCTTAAGTTTTACTCCTAAAGCTATTGCTGTTACTGCAGAAACATTATACGATTATCAGCGAATAGAAATTGAAAAAGCATTTAATTGTCATGTTTTTAACCAGTATGCATCTAGTGAAGGTAGTCCGTTTATAACAGAATGTGTAAAAGGTAATCTGCACCTCAATTTGGATTCTGGAGTCTTTGAATTTATAAATACTAAGGGAGAACCTGCCCAGGCAGGTGAAATTGCTAAATTAGTAGTAACGAGTTTTATCAATTATAAAACTCCTTTAATTAGATATGATATAGGAGATACGGTACTGCTATCTAAAGAGGAAGAACAATGTGATTGCGGTTGTAAAATGCCCATTATTGAAAAAATAATAGGAAGAGAAGATGATATCCTTTGGACAGAGGAGAAAGGGTATGTAGGAAGGATGGATACCGCTTATAAAGGCTTAAAAGGTATTGTCAAAAGTCAAATTATACAAGAAACCCCAGAAAAGATCATAGTTAATCTAATTGCTGATACCGATTTTGATGACCCTATGAAACAGCAGTTGTTAGGTAACCTAAAGGATAGGCTAGGACAAAAAATAGAATATCAAATAAACGAAGTTGATGATATTGTATTAGGACCAAATGGGAAGTTTGATGCAGTAAAGAGAAATTTTGAATTAGAATTCTAACCCCTATGAAGTTGAATTCATTAAAACTAAAATAATACATTGACAATCTTACATATTATAACGGGATTAAGTGGTGGCGGAGCCGAACATATGGTCTTAGAGTTGGCCGGACAAACTGTGGGCACCAAAAACAAAACTATGGCAGTAGCTGTTTCTAATAGAAAACAAATACTCCATAAGTTTGAAGAAAAAGGAATAGAATGTCATTTTTTAAATATTACTTCTCCTAAATCCTTACTCCCTGGATTAAGACACTTAAAAAAAATTATAAAAAACGAGAAAGATGTCGTTTTCCATTGCCATATGTTTCATGCTTTTGCAATAGGTTTATTATGTAAGGTCTTTTTCAAGAATGCGCCCATCGTATTTACATTGCATACCAATAAGGTTAAGCAGTTATACCGACGATTGTTGTTGTTTGTAACCAAAGTTTTTAGAAAAAGTGATATCATTTTTAGTAATAATTCAAAAAAATGGTATTTAAAAAATAGTATTGCGATACCTAATGGTGTAGACACAAGAAGATTTGATAATACGATCAAAAAACAACAACAACCCTTTGTGTTTTTGTTTTTAGGAAGATTAACCGAACCTAAAAATCCATTATTTTTGGTTGAATTAGTGAAACGTCTTGTAGATCATAATCACACGGATTTTGTAATCAATGTAGTTGGGGATGGAGGATTTCGAACAAAACTTGAAGCTGCGATTAAGCAAAATGCCGCCTCTAAGTATATAAAATTATTTGGCCATCAGGATAATGTAGCAGATTACTTAAGGGATGCCAATTGTTTGTTGATTACATCACTTTGGGAAGGTATGCCAGTTTCGATTATAGAAGCGGGAGCTTCTAAATTACCAGTGATATCCACACCTGTAGGAAGTATTCCGGATTTTTTGAATGATGATAATGCTTATGTATCTAATTTAGATAATTTTCATGAAGCTACAATATCTGTATTAACCAATTATAATACTGCCATACAAAAGGCAGAACATCTGTATACATTGGTTATGGATAAATATGATATCGACGCAATCTATAAGTTGCATGTAGATCTTTATCAAAGTGTAATTAAATGATAGAAATTATAGAATAAAACAGTATGCTTTTTAACTCTTTCGATTTTTTTATCTTTTTACCCATCGTTCTCATACTGTATTGGGTTTTAGTTAAGAATATTAGGTTACAAAATATACTCTTGTTAGTGGCTAGTTATGTTTTCTACGGCTGGTGGGATTGGCGTTTTCTTTCTTTAATTGCGCTTAGTACGATAACAGATTATATAGTTGGGTTTAGAATACAAAATGCTAGCACCCAATATGTAAAAAAGAGATGGCTTTGGGTTAGTATTGTATTCAATATAGGTCTGCTAGGTTTTTTTAAATATTTCAATTTCTTCATAGATTCATGGGTAGATCTGTTAGCCTCGATTGGTTATCAATCTCAAAATGTTTGGATGTTAAATATCTTACTACCTGTTGGTATTTCTTTTTATACATTTCAAACAATGTCATACTCTATTGATATTTATAAAGGAAAATTAAAACCGACAAAGAATTTTATTGCTTTTGCTGCTTTTGTTTCGTTTTTTCCGCAATTGGTGGCAGGTCCTATTGAGAGAGCAACTAATTTATTGCCACAATTTTTGAAAAAGAGAGAGTTTACCTATAAAGCTTTTTCTTATGGTATTAAATTAATGATCTGGGGTTTCTTTCTAAAATTAGTTGTAGCAGATAGAGCTGCAATCTATGTTAATGCTGTTTTTAATAATATCGAAAATCATGATGGTTTAAGTTTTATTGTAGCTACATTGTTTTTTGCTTTTCAGATTTATGGCGATTTTGCTGGGTATTCCTTAATTGCTATTGGTACAGCCAAACTATTTGGATTTGATTTAATGACCAATTTTAGACGTCCTTATTTTTCGGCTTCGGTAGGCGAATTTTGGACCAGGTGGCATATTTCTTTATCTACTTGGTTTAGAGATTATTTGTATATCCCATTAGGAGGGAATAGAGTAGTTAAATCTCGATGGCTTTTTAATCTATTTATTACCTTTTTGATTAGTGGGTTATGGCATGGCGCTAACTGGACATTTGTTATTTGGGGTGCTTTAAATGGAATATATTTGATTATTGAAGCGCTACTTTTTAAGAAAAATAGAAAGGGACTACTTAATGTGTTTGTAACATTTTGTTTGATCAATTTTGCATGGATATTCTTTAGAGCTAATACTTTAGAGAATGCAATATACATTATACGAGATATTTTTACTACTCCAGGAAGATTGTATATAGGTAGTGGTGATGATATCGCCGCATCTCTGTATGCCACTCTTGCAATTATGATACTTCTTGTGATCGAAACTAAGAAAGAATATTTTAATAGGATTTTTTCAATCTCTAAGAATAAACTTGAAGTCGTAAGATTGACAGGGTATGCATTAGTGGTATTTATAATTTTATATTTTGGAGTATTTGGAGAAAGTCAATTTATATATTTTCAATTCTAGAAGATGATCAAGAAAGACTATAAAATATCACTATTGAAAATTGTAAAATTCCTAATCATTTTACTAATTGTAGATTTTGCATTAGGAACAATTTCGCAGTATGTTTTTTTTAATCAGAAAACGGGTAAATATGCTAGAGCAACTCATGCTATTGAGAAAACAGAAGCAAAGGTTTTAATATTTGGCAGTTCTCATGCTCATCGTCATTATATACCCGAAGTATTAGAAAAAGAACTACAAACATCTTCTTATAATGCAGGTGCCGAAGGGCAGCAGTTATTGTATCATTCTGCTCTTCAAAAAATGATTTTAAAAAGAACAAAACCAGATGTGATCATATTAAATGTGGATGAAGATTTTTTATATGGATCTCAAGCTGCATACGATAGACTTAGTGATCTGCATCCATATTATGCCAATCATAGGGAAGATCTAAAACCTATATTAGAACAACAATCAAGGTTTGTGGATTTTAAACTTTTTTTTAAATCTTACCAAACAAACTCGACTTTGGTACACGCGATAAGGTACTACTTATCTCCTCAAATTGATTTTAAGGGCTATAGGCCATTGTATGGTAAGTTAAGTGCGTCGAATAAGTTGAAGATGGTAGAAACTGATGAGATCGAAACGGTAATAGACCAAAATTTTGTTACTGGATTTAAATCGTTTATTGCTAAGGCTAAGGATAATAATATAAAATTAGTAATGGTGACATCACCTAATTTGGTTCAAGTAGATCATACCAACAATAAATCATTAAGTATGATAACCGAGATTATAAAAAATGAGCAGGTTACATTTATTGATTTTTTTAACTCTAAACAATTTTTGAACAGGTATGAATTGTTTCATGATAGTTCGCATTTAAATAATGACGGAGCAACATTGTTTAGTAGTTTATTAGCAGAAGAAATAAAAAAAATGAAATTATAGTTTGATAATATTAAAGGCGGTAAAACACCTAATTAAGTATGAATTTTAGAATTACAAGGATATATGCTTTTTAACTCATTAGAATTTTTCATCTTTTTACCTATTGTATTTTTGTTATACTGGTTTGTGGTAAATAAAAACCTGAAACTTCAGAATTTTTTAATTCTAGTCGCCAGTTATGTTTTTTATGGATGGTGGGATTACAGATTTTTGTCTTTAATAGCGCTAAGTACAGTAGTTGATTATTTTATTGGCCTTAATATTAAAGGATCAGATAATCAAAAAATTAGAAAAAGATGGTTGGTGCTTAGTGCATTATTTAACTTAGGATTATTGGGCTTTTTTAAATATTACAATTTCTTTATCGAATCCTGGATAGACGCATTGGCATCGGTAGGATATCAACTCGAAAACACTTGGACATTAAAAGTAATTCTTCCTGTAGGTATTTCTTTTTATACATTTCAAACCATGTCCTATTCTATAGATATCTATAGAAAAAAGCTAGAACCTACTAGAGATTTTGTCGCTTTCGCGGCTTTCGTATCATTTTTCCCACAATTGGTGGCGGGACCCATAGAACGGGCATCTAATTTATTACCGCAGATGTTACATCAACGTAAGTTTGATAAACTTAAAAGCATTAAGGGGATTGAACTTATCGTTTGGGGGATGTTTAAAAAGGTAGTTATAGCAGATTCTTTTGCACCAATTGTAAATGATATTTTTTCGAACTATGCAGATTTTTCGGGAGGCACGCTCATTTTAGGAGCAATTTTCTTCGCATTTCAGATATATTGTGATTTTAGTGGATATTCAGATATTGCGATTGGGACAGCAAAATTGTTTGGATTTGATCTCATGACCAATTTTAATTTTCCATATTTCTCACGTAGTATAGGAGAATTTTGGCGAAAATGGCATATTTCATTATCTACTTGGTTTCGAGATTATTTATACATTCCTTTAGGAGGTTCCAAAGTAGGAAAACTAATAGGGATTAGAAATGTGTTCGCTATTTTTCTGGTCAGTGGATTTTGGCATGGTGCAAATTGGACGTTTATCGTATGGGGAGGTATTCATGCGCTTTTATTTATACCGTCATTTTTACTAGGTACAAATAGAAGACATCTAGATGATGGTGCTAAAGAAAAAAGCGTATTGATATATATTAAAGATTTCGCTCAAGTATTATTTACCTTTTTTGTAGTTACGATTGCTTGGGTATTTTTTAGGGCAGATTCGATTACCGATGCAATGCAGTATATAAAAGGAATAAATTCTTTTAAAGTAGATACTTCCAGCTTTATTATTTTTTCAGATGTTTTATTGATTATCGTGTTGTTGGTATTAGATTTTATGAGATATAAAAACATTAGAATTCATTTTATTTTTTGGATTCTTATGGCAATGGCAATTATAGGATCGCTGAATAGAGAGATACAAGCAGAGTTTATTTATTTTCAATTTTAAGTATATGAAGTACGTAAAGAAAATAGTAGTTTATATTATAGTTTTAGAAATTTTGAATCTCATTGTAGGAGTATTTTCAAATGGAACAGATGCTTTTTTACCCTTAACTGGCTTTAATGATCCACCATTGTATTATGATATGGATTCATTATACGGTGTTACACGCCAAAAGAACTCTAAACAAATGATAAACTATCCGTGGGGAGGTGTAGTGAATCAAATCAACGCTCATGGATTTAGAGATGATGAGTTTAATAAAGGAGGTGTTTTGGTCCTTGGTAATTCTTTTGTAGAAGGCTTTGGGATGGATAACAAAGATAGATTTTCTGAAGTATTGGAAGAAAAGTTAAACACGCCGATCAATAATGCAGGATCTGGTGGAGTTTGGACTCCTGTGCAAGGAATTGTTTTATTAAAACATCTACTGAATGATGAAAAACTGAAATTTGATAAAGTTATTTTTGTTATGACACCTGGTGAAGTAGCGAATATCGGAAAACGTAACCCTAAGAGCGATGCCAATAGGAGTTTCCCATATAAAAACGGAGAGGAGATTACATTTTATAAGGCGAAAGCGAATAGTTTTGGTACTAGTTTGTCTCTTACTAGTAAAGTAAAAAGGTTTAGTAAAAGTCTATTGGTGTTTAAGATATATAATATGTTTAAATATTACGGTACGGCAAAAAATAAACAAAAAAATGTAGATTTTAATCAGGAGAACTTGGATTGGGTTGTTAGAAAAATTGAAGAGCAAAAACTAAATGATATAGTAGAGGTTGTAGTTATTAATAATTTAGGAAGAATTCACCTTAATGGTATTACGGATTATAAATCCGATTCATCACAAGTGAACTTTAATGTTATTGAATTTCCTGATGACCTTAATAATTATTTTGTAGCTAATGGTCATTTAAATGAAAAAGGGAATAAAATCCTAGCAGATTTGTTATATCCAATTGTTAAGTGAGAAAGTAATATGAAATAAAAAAATCCCAAGTTTTTGACTTGGGATTTTTTTTATGTGAGAGAAAGATATGTATTTAATTATTACAAGTATTATCATTAGCGATCACAATATTTGTTCCCGCCGCTTTTTGATCAATACAATCTAGGTTTGTACCTATTACTGTAATGTTATTTAATCCAATATTTAAATTACTACAGCCTTCTTGGATGATAATTCCGTCTCGACCAGTAGACTCTATTGTATTACTATTAATATTGATGTTTTTGGCATTTACTAGGATCATACCTTCTTTTGTTCTGTTTCCGATAAAATCGATTCCATTGGTACGACTAATAGTCGTCGAATGTGCAAAATCATTATCTGTTATGGTTGTTTTAAAAGCTGCAGCTTCGGCACCTTCATTTACGGCAACCATCTTGATACTTTCCCTGTCTACCTTAACTACATTGTTATTTCTAAAAGTAACATTATCCATAGTAGTAAGGTTACCAAAAATTGCTATACTAGCATTTCTATCACTAGTAAGCGTATTATTGTAGATATCAAAGTTCTTAATATCTTTAGGTTGTATACCTACACTAAAATCTTCGATAGTATTGCCATAAATCTCCATATCTCTTTGATATGCTGCTATACCAATATTATGACTGATAATTCTATTATTGGCAATAACGTTATTATAGGTGTCAGAAGAATTAGGATGTCCTGTTGTAATCCCTGCCCCGATATTATCATCTGCAGCGGCTTTAATAGTATTTCCTATAATCTTTATGTCATGCCCAGCTCCAATTGCAATACCATCCTCAAGGTCGTTATTTTCTATAGTCACATCTTCACCAATTGCGATAACAAAGGCTCCAAATTTACTACCTCTTTCGGTATTGTTTCTTAGGGTAATATCATATGCCTTTTCATAAAGAATTAAGTTACCAGCATCATCTCTACTTCTAAATGCTTCTACATCTAATGCAACTCCTGGTGCTTTTCCAGGAGAACCTGGCATATCAATACCAGCATTTAAGAATGTACAACCTTCGACAAGGATATTAAATCCATCTGTTATTGATACATTGTTTCTTCTATTACTATCAAATGTACAGTTAGTAAATCTTATATTATTCGATGGCACATAATTAGGTTGAAAAGTAAAGTTTACACTGTTTACATTACCACCATCACCAGTTCCGTATGCCATTTTTACACCTTCGATATCTACATTGTTTCCTCCATGAACCATAAGTACCATTCCAAAAGCATGAGGTCCTGATTCTGTATTATCATCATGTTCCTTACGGTCACCATAAAGATTTCCACCAATTACCTTTACATTAGATACTTCCCTAATAGCCAATAAAACATAGTTTTTACTTGTGTTTGGTTGTACTCTTAGATAAGTATTATCTGTCATTCTAAGAGTAAAATCAGAAGGGACATTGATAGATTCTACAGAAGGGTAGAAGTTTTGATTTGCAGTAGTACTAGTTACTGTAGTTACTTCAAAATAAGCATCGAATTTGTCTATATCAAAGGTCGTTGCTCCTAACTCCTTTGTGAAATTCATTAAATTTTCTAAGTTGGTGTTATTTTTTAAAGCAATATCTTTAGTTGTTCTCCCTTGTACGATATTTTTCCATCTGGTTGGAATAAACTTAAAGGTAGGATCTTTTAGGGTCAAATCTCCTGTTAGTTCAAGGTCAGAATTCATAATTCGACCATCGATATATCCACCAGAGAAATTTAAAGTACCATTAATGATTAATCCACCATCAAAATCAAAATTTGCATTTGCAGGTAAATTTATAGTTTCTCCTTTAAGGTCTAACATACAGTCTATAACGGTTGTGCTGTTGGCTGTAAGATTCTTTAAATCAAAATCACAGGGAGTAGTAGTAACATCTGGATCTGGGTCTGGGTCTGGATCGGGATCTGGGTCCGGATCGGGATTTTCTGTTCCTTCTGGAAGGACTTCTTCAAAGTTTTCATTACTGCATGATATCACGCTTAATGCGCAGAAAACCAATACAAAATAAGATAATTTCTTCATGGGGGGCTATTTATAGTTATTCTATTTGGGGTTTAATCTGTGTTCTACAACGTAAATTGAATGAAACTATTGTATTATTATTGATAAAAACTGTTAAAATTTACATAATATAATTAATTGATATATAAAGCCTTAGGTAATTACGGTTTAACCGTAATGAAAATTACCAATTAGGGGCTTTTACCTGTATATTGTCAAATTTTTTACAATTATTTTTGAAATTAAATAATTCGTGATTTTTGGAGGTTAGAAAAAGGTAAATTCTTCAATAAAAGTGTGAGTTATATCTATATTTGCAATCGAATTGTAAAGAGGTAACATGAGCCCACTTTATTTTAAGGTAAAAATATGAGTAAAATTATTCGTGTAACTACAATACCAAAATCATTAGGGGGGTTACTGAAAGGACAACTTAAATTCATGTCCCAATATTACGAAGTAATTGGGATATCGGGAAAAGGAGAAGGGAGATTAGAAAGAGTATCCCAAGAAGAAGGAGTACAGGTTATACCTATAGAAATGACTCGTAAAATAACTCCTATTCAAGATTTAAAAGCTGTTTATGAGTTGTATAAGGTTTTTAGAAAAGAAAAACCAGAAATAGTACATAGTCATACACCCAAAGCCGGAACTTTGGCCATGCTTGCTGCAAAATTAGCAAGAGTACCACATAGGTTGCACACAATAGCTGGGTTACCCCTGTTAGAGGCTACAGGTGCAAAAAGAACATTGCTAGATGTTGTAGAGAAAATAACATATGGTTGTGCAACAATGATTTACCCAAACTCTTTTGGTCTTAAAGATATTATTCTTCAAAATAAATATACTACGCAAAAGAAACTAAAAGTCATTGCTAATGGAAGTTCTAACGGAATAGATACTTCTTTTTTTGATCCAGCTTTATATACTAAAGAAGACAACCTTAAATTAAGAGAAGAGTTACAAATATCAACTACGGATAAGGTGATTATTTATGTGGGAAGATTAGTAAAAGATAAAGGGATAAATGAATTAGTAAATGCATTTAAAAAAATAAGTTTTGAAGATGATACAGTTAAATTACTGCTCGTAGGGATATACGAAAAAGACTTAGATCCATTATTACCAGAAATAGAAAGTGAAATAGAGAACAATCCAAATATTATATTTGTAGGGTGGCAAAACGATGTTAGACCATATTTTGCAATATCAGATATTTTAGGTTTCCCGAGTTATAGAGAAGGGTTTCCTAATGTGGTTATGCAAGCCGCTTCGATGGGATTAGCGAGTATTGTTACAGATATTAATGGTTGTAATGAAATTATAACCAAAGATGATAATGGTATAATTATACCTGCAAAAGATACCGAAGCACTTTTTGAGAGTATTCAAAAATTAACAAAAGATAATATGTTTAGACTCAAATTGGCAGGAAATGCGAGAGAATCTATAACCAAAAGATATGAATGTAAACATGTATGGGAAGAATTGTTAAAAGAATATCAATCACTTACTAACTAACAAACTGTTTTTAAGTATGAAAAGAAAATGGAAGTTGTTACAAAAGAGGGTGTCTGTTGTTTTAAAGGATGACTCTAAAAAAGGTTTTTTTAAAATTTTTAAGGAAGCCATTGTTTTTTGGATTGTAAAAAAAGAATTCCCTAATTTTTATTTTGGAAAGTTTTTATATCGAAAAGATATTAAAAATTATACTGATTACTTAAGTAGTAAAGAAGTTGATAAAATCACACTTTCTAAGAATTTACATCGTTACCAATATGCTTCTTTACTGAGAAATAAATTGGCTTTTGCAATGTATATGGAAAAAAACAATATGCCAGTTCCACCAATGATTTCGTATAACCTCGGCGGTAGATTTTTTTATCAATCCAAAGTGCACGTGATTTCAAATAAGGAAGAATTAAAAGAATATTTCAAAAACCTTTTTGGCCAAACGGCAAAAACAAAAGTTTTTGTAAAGGCTATTACCGAAATGGGAGGAGTAGGTGCATATTTAATTACTCAAGAAAATTTGGATGAAGAAATAGAAAAAAATGGAGCTTATATTTTAAAAAACGATTGTATTCATCAAGAAGTAATCGTACAGCATGAGCGTATTAATAAATTATATCCCAATAGTGTAAATACAATCCGCTTTGATACCTATATGGATAAAAATAATAAGATACATATTTTATCAAGCTATATGCGTTTTGGAAGAGGGGGAAGCGTTTTAGATAATAGTAATTCTGGAGGGTTTTGGGTTTCTATAGATGTACAAAAAGGAGAGCTCGTAGATAAGAGTCATCAAATGATGAAATATGGAGGGGGACGATTTGATAGACATCCCGATACGGGAACTGAATTTGATGGTTATAAAATTCCTTATTTTCAAGAAGCATGTGATTTGATACAAGAATGTGTAACTCATATACCGGATAAAATTATAGGCTGGGATATTGCAATCAGTTCAGAAGGCCCAGTTATTATAGAAGGAAATGATAATAACTCGCTTTTGGGACCAGATATTACGTTTGGAGGATTTTGTAAACATCCTTTGTATAAGGAAATTATGGAAGAAGCTTAATATTAAAAAATTAAAAAGGGGAAATGAGAGTTTTTGAATTATTAAGAAATAAAGCATTTTGGACGGTAGATGCCATAAAAGGTTCTAAGAAAAGACGTCATTATAAAGAAATTAAGTTCATAAATGAAAATCCAACTTTTCAAAAAGCAATTGATTTTAAAAAAGAAAGTTTGCAAAAAGTTTTGGATCATGCAGTAGAAACGACTTCGTATTATAAAGAATATAAAGGGTATAATTCTATAGAGGATTTTCCTGTGATTAATAAAAATACAATTAGAGATAATTTTGAAAGTTTTCAGTCAGAATTGTATATAAACCAACCCAAATTTACAGTAAGTACGAGTGGTTCAACAGGTACGCCATTTAAGACCTATCAGGATATTAATAAAAGGACTCGAAATATGGCAGATACCATATTTTTTTCAGAAAAAGCGGGTTTTAAAATAGGAAATAGACTTACGTATTTTAGAATGTGGAATGCTTTTGAAAAAAAGAATGTGGTTACCAGATTACTTCAAAATATTGTGCCCGTAGATGTTTTTGAGCTTAGAGAAGAGCGTGTGATGAAAGGTGTGGTAGATAGTTTATCTCGCAGTAAGTCGTCTGACAGTTGGTTAGGGTATGCCTCTGCATATGAAGAGATTTGTAAATATTTGGATCGAAATGATGCTTCGGTAATTCCTAATAATTTGAAATCAATAATCGCCATGTCAGAAAGGTTAAATGATTACACCAAACAAAGTATTTATAAGTACTTTGATACAGAAGTTGTGTCGAGATATTCTAATGTTGAAAACGGAATTTTGGCGCAACAACCCTTAGGGAATAAAAAACATTTTGAAATCAATGAAGCCAGTTATCTAGTAGAGATTTTGGAGTTAAACTCTAATAAAAGGGTTAAAAACGGTGAGTCTGGAAGAATTGTAATCACGGATTTATTTAATTATCATGTACCAATGTTACGATATGATACAGGTGATATTGGTGTTAAAGATAGTTTAGATGCAAAACCAATACTAACACAAGTTAACGGTAGAAAGGTGGATCAAATTTATAATACAAAAGGTGAACATATTGCAATAAACTTGGTGTTATTAGTAAATAATTATCCAGAGTTAAAACAATGTCAATTAATTCAAAAAGCAGAGGGTACATATCACTTTAAGTTAAATTCTGAACAGGATAAGTTTCTTCGTGAGAATGAGTTTCTTAACGAATTTAAAGGGTATTTGGGCGAAGATGCTAAAATCACTATAGAATATGTTGATGAAATTCCGTTACTTGCATCTGGAAAACGAAGAGTGATGGTCAATGAGATGATTAATTCATAATTAGTAATTCTACAAATTGTGTATAGATCTTTTATTAAAAGAAGTTTGGATTTTGGCGCATCTTTATTAATGTTAATTTTGATCTCGCCTATTTTTATTGTATTGATCATTTTTTTAGCCGTTGCTAATGGCGGAAAACCTTTTTTTATTCAAAGAAGGCCCGGTAAAAATGAAAAAATCTTTAGTATCGTTAAGTTTAAAACTATGAACGATAAAAAGGATAAAGAAGGTAATTTATTACCAGACAATGATAGAATAACCAAAGTAGGAACTTTTGTAAGGAAAACCTCTTTAGATGAGATCCCACAATTGCTTAATGTTTTGAAAGGTGAAATGTCGTTAATAGGCCCCCGACCTTTAATTATAGAATATCTCCCAATCTATAATAACACACAAAAAAAACGTCATAATGTACGGCCAGGGATAACTGGTTGGGCTCAGGTTAATGGAAGAAATTCAATAACTTGGAAAAAGAAGTTTGAATATGATGTGTGGTATGTAGAGAATTGTAGTTTCTTATTAGATGTAAAGATTTTGATTTTGACTCTAAAAAAAGTGTTGCATAAAGAAGATGTAAACCTTTCAGAAGAGCTAACATCAGAGTATTTTAATGGTAATAACTAGTTTTATTAGAGATAAAATAAAATGAGTAAAAATTTAGAAGTGATTAGCTTAACCAAAAAGATGTTAAGCGAAGCAATTGACCAAAATACATATTGGAAAGATGAACTGGCTCCAATGCCAAAAGGAAAAGCTTTATGGTTAATATCTAATGATAGAATAAAGGATGATGATTATTGTGGAGTCATAGGCTATGAAGATAAAAAAATGATCTCTTTCATATTTATGTTTCCCGACTTAGCAAATACTGTGGATCAACAGATACAAAAAGTATACTGGATGATTTCTTGGTGGGTACATCCTACTTATAAAGATACAGTATTAGGGACCTATATATACAACGAAGCAGTGAATCTTACTGGAAAACAAATTCTTATAAAATCGTACGCCGAAAATGTAAATACGTTTTACGAAAAACAACCATTTTCTGTAATTGCATCAAGATTAAGACATACCATATTTTTTAGCATGGATCCATCAATGCTTATAGGTAGATTTAAGTTTTTAAAATCAATTAAGTTTGTTTTAGATGCGGTAGATAGTGTCGTGTATTCAATTGTAAAAACATTGAATGCCTCTAGGTTTAAGAAAAACACAAAAGAACTTTCTTATGATTATCTTAATAAAATAGATGATGAAACGTGGAGATTTATAGAACCTCTATGTAGAAAGGATTTGATTCATAAAACAAAAGAGTATGTAAATTGGCAAATAGATAACAATCAATATACACAAACTCCTATTTCTTCAAAGCACCCATATAAAGCATTGCAAACAGGGATTAGTAATAATATTCATATTCATAATTTGAAAATAATTAAGGAAAATCAAATTATAGGTTTTGTGTCTTATATTATTAATTTTAATGAACTAAATGTAAAGTATTTTTTGGTTAATGAAGAACACCATTATGATTTGTGCGTAGATGCACTAATAGAAAACTTTGCTAAGGTAGGAACAAAATTTATATTTACAGATGATACTAAATTATCTGATCGGATTACGAAAAGATATAAAACCATATTTAGACACAGAGTCACCAAAAAGGGATTGGCTCATGACGAAACCAAATTAGATTTTGAAAACTTTGATTTACTAAATAGAGACGGCCATTTTTATTAAACCAATTGTTTAATTAACCAACAACATGGAATTTGTAAAAAAACTACAAAAATCAATAGAGCAACACTTTGATCACAATGTATTGTGTATCAACAATACATTTTATACCTATAATGATTTTGCCATCGAGATTTCTAAAATTAGAGCGGCAATTAGTAATACCATAGAAGATTCTGAAAAACTAATAGGCTTAGTTACTAATGATGATCTTCAGACCTATGCAAGCATTATAGCACTTTGGTTAGAAGGCAAAGCATATGTTCCTGTAAACCCATCATCACCAAAAGAAAGAAACATTCAGGTCTTTGGTATGACAGAAACTAAGTATGTTATTGATTCTTCAGAAACTACTTTATATGATGAGTATACGGTAATAAGCTCTAGTACACTTGCTAACGTTGAGATAAACCTAGTGCCCAAAGAAGTGTCTGGAGATCAATTGGCTTATATTTTATTTACATCAGGCACTACAGGTTTGCCAAAAGGGGTGCCTATTACTTTTGATAATGTACAAGGATTGGTAAATGCTATTGATGCAGAGTCCGAATTTAATTTAGTTCCTTCAGATCGTTGTTTGCAAATGTTCGAACTTACATTTGATTTTTCTGTAGTAACGTATTTGTTTCCTTTGTTAGGAGGGGCTTGTATGTACACTATTCCAAAAGGTGCAATTAAATATTTTTATATATTCAAGCTTATAAAGGAACAGAAACTTACGGTATTAACTATGGTGCCTTCAATCATAAATTATTTACGTCCTTACTTCCCAGAGGTAAATGCTCCAGATGTAAGATATTGTAGTTTTGGAGGAGGAGCATTGCATAGCGATATTGCAAAAGAATGGAGTAACTGTTTACCCAATTGTAAAATATTTAATTATTATGGGCCAACAGAATTTACTGTATATAGTGGTTTTTACCCATATCATAAAGAAACAGATCAAAAGGCCAATAATGGGATAATTGCAATAGGAACACCACAAAAAGATACGTTGTATTTGGTGGTAGATGATACTAATCAAGAAGTACCTATTGGAGTTACTGGAGAACTGTGTTTAGCAGGCCCTCAAATAACTCCTGGATATTGGAAAAATGAAGAGAAAAATGCTGAAAGTTTTTTTATAAGAGAGGAAAATGGCATAACAGTGAGGTATTATAAAACAGGTGATCTGTGTTTTAAAGATGAAGATGGAGATTATTTGTATGTTGGAAGAGCAGATTTTCAGGTTAAGATAAGAGGATACAGAGTAGAGTTGGCTGAGATTGAATTTCATGCCAAGACGAAATCAGAGAAAAAAGTGAATATAGTCGCTCTAGATATTACCAATAAATTAGGTAATGCAGAACTAGGGTTGGCAATAGAATCTGAGGAGTTCGATACGGATTATATATTTGATCACATGAAAACTCAAATGCCTGCTTATATGATACCTATGCATGTGCGATTTATTAAAGAATTTCCACACAGTATCAATGGAAAAATTAATCGAAAAGAATTAAAAACACATTTTAATATTAATTAAATAACAATAAAGACCTAAGAATGAGTAGAGAAGAGATTTTATCTAAGGTAACAGAGGCTTTTACTACAGTATTAGAACATAACAATTTTCAGCTTACTAATGAAACTACAGCCAATGATGTAGATGGATGGGAGTCAATCACACATATGATGATTATTACCGAAGTAGAAAAAGTATTTAATATTAAATTTAAATTAATGGATTTAATGAATATGAATAATGTAGGAGATTTATTAAATACCATAGAATCAGAAATATAGGTACATCAAAAAAGAAGTATGTATACAGTTTTTTTTAAGAGATTTTTTGATTTCATTACCGCTTTGATCGGGATCACCATGCTATCTCCTATTTTGATAGGTGTTATGATTATGTTGATATTTGCTAATAAAGGAAAACCTTTTTTCTTTCAACCTAGACCTGGTAGAAAAGAAAAAATTTTTAAGATCATTAAGTTCAAAAGTATGAATGATAAGAAAGACAAAAATGGAGAATTATTACCTTTTGAACAGCGAATCACAAAAACGGGGAAATTTATTAGAAAATATTCGTTAGATGAAATTCCTCAGTTGTTCAATGTATTAAAAGGAGATATGAGTTTGATAGGCCCTCGTCCTCTTTTGGTGAAATACTTACCTCTATATAATGATTTTCAAAAACAAAGACATGATGTTAGACCGGGTATAACGGGTTGGGCACAAGTTAACGGGAGAAATACGATATCTTGGGAGCAAAAATTTAAGCTAGATGTCTGGTATACAGAAAATATAAATGTAAAAACGGATATAAGAATTCTAGCGCTAACCATTAAGAAAGTATTCTTTAAAGAAGATATTAATAGTGGTGAGAACGTGAATATGCCTACTTTTACAGGAAATAATTAACCAAATAAAATAACCACTAAAAACTTTATTATAAACAAGTGAAAAATGCAGTAATCATCGGCGCAGGAACACAGGGGCAAGTGTACGCATCTTATTTAAAAGAAGCTGGAGCAAATATCATTGGTTTTATTGATGATAATCCAGAACTGGAAAATAAGAATGTACTGGGTATTCCGGTATTGGGTAAATACAAAGATTTGTTTCTTGATGAGTTTAAGAAGAAAATACAAGATGTATATTGCCCGATAGGAGTAAATGCAATTCGAGTAGAATACTTATCTACATTAAAAAAAGAAGGGTATGGTATACCTGGATTTTTGCATCATACGGTGTCTATAGCACCAGATGTAACTATCGGAGAAGCAGTATATATGCTTGCAGGAAATATTGTGATGCCACATACCACCATAGGCAATTATATAATGATTAATATGGATAGTACGATTGCGCATCATGTAACTTTAGAAGATGGTGTCTTTATGTCTTCTGGAGTTAATATAGGGGCTTTAATACATGTAAAAGAAAATGCATATGTAGGAATGGGAGTTACCGCTATGACAGGGGTAAAAGAAATAGGAAGAGATACATTGATTGGAGCAGGAACAGTTATTATTAAAGATGTTCCGGATTATACTACGACAGTAGGTAATCCAGGAAGAGTAATTAAAACCAAACAACCATAATTCATGCAGTCTGAAATTAAAAATAATATATCGGATATAACATTTATTGGTTCGGGAATATCATCGTCATTTACAATTTTACATTTCTTAGATAGTATCGAAGGTCAAACGAATGCAGATAGACAAATTTGCATTACGATTATCGATAAGTATAATGAGTTTCATACAGGTATCCCTTATGGTTCTCGTTCAGGTTTTTCGGTACATCTAATTACCTCTTTGAAAAACTTTTTGCCAGAACCAGAACTTGGCAAATTTGTTCATTGGCTCAATAACAATAAAAATTGGTTGTTAGAAGAGTTAAAAAATGATGGAGGAGCTTTAGCGGTAGATTGGCTAAATATTCATGCGGATAAAATAGCAAAAAACGATTGGGAAGATCTTTTCATTCCTAGAAGGTTTTTTGGCTGTTATATAGATGAAAAAGTAAAGAATAAAGTACAAGAGTTTCAAAAACAAGGCGTTGTATCTGTTAAGTATATCCAGGGAGAAGTTTCTGATATAGAAAAAGTAGAAGATAAGTACGAGTTGTTTTTAGAGAGTGATACTTCTGTTTTATCTCATAAAGTAGTACTTTCTGTTGGATCTCTTCCGGTCAACCATTTATGGAAAAAGGAAGATTTAATTGCCGAAAACAATTTACTTTTTGTCAACGCTCCTTATAAACCAGAATTAAAAGAAACACTAAGGAAAATTGAAGATTTCACAGATCAATTACCAGAGAAAAAAATCAATGTACTTATAATTGGCGCCAATGCCAGTGGTCTGGAAATGTTGTATAAACTTAATGATGTTGATAGTATAAAAGCTAGAGTAAATAAGTTTGTATTTCTGTCTACGCAAGGATTGTTACCAGATTCTGTGGTTGATGAAGAATTGAAAAAGGAATATACCCCATATAATTTACAAGCATTAGCTACAGAAAAATCTCTGACAGCTCAAATTATTGCAGATGCTACATATAAAGATCTAGATCATGCAGATGAGATGAATTTGGGTGCAGCGTCTACTGTAGAAATTATCTCTAGAGCATTTGGTTCTTTGTTGGGTAGTTTGAATGAAGAGGAATTAAAGAAATTTGCCTGTTTACATGGTAATGAAATTGGTCGAAGACAGCGTTGTGCTGGTTTTCATTATTCTAAAACAATAGATGCACTAAAACAAGAGGGACGGTTTGATCATATTGCGGGACGATTTAGTGATATTAAGAAAAACGATGTAGGAGAATACCTTTTAGAATATCTCGATACAACATCTCAGAAAAATGTAATGTATGATGATACAGTTCATTTAGTTATTAATTGTATCGGTAGTACGAATTTGAATAAAAGCGATATTCCGGATTTGTTAAAAAATGTAATCAATAAAGGATATGCAAGACCAAATGATTCTAAGATAGGTTTTGAAGTAAATGAGTCTTTAGAAACTTCAAAGAACTTACATATTGTAGGGCCTTTACTGGCAGGAAATGTTTTTGAAGGAAAAGCGGTATGGCATTTGGAACATTGTGGCAGAATTATATGGCTGTCAGAAGTATTGTCAGAGAGGTTTAAAGAATACTTCTTTAAAGAAAATGAATTGAATCAAAGATCTTAAAAATAGATACCTAACTAATATTATTACAATTGAAGAAAAACTACGGACTTTTTGCTAAAAACCTGGATGATAGTTCTAATGTATTGGAATACAAAGCACTTCTTCAAACAGAATGGGGTAATAATGTATATTACTCAATAGAACACTTAGAGCATTTTGCGCAAAAACAAGACTCTTTGCGATATTTTATGCTCGAAAAAGATGGGATGCCTATTATATTAATGCCATTTGTTCTTAGAAAGATAATGATCAAAGATAAAGAACATCCTTATTATGATGTGATTAGTCCATACGGTTATAGTGGACCTCTTTTTAATGAAAATGTCTCTGAGGATGACTTAATTGAATTTTGGGAGTATGTAGATGAATGGTATAAAAAGAATGATATAATATCAGAGTTTGTAAGATTTAGTCTTAATGAAAATTTTAAACAATATTCTGGTGTAACAATAAAATCATTATCAAATGTAAGAGGGCATCTTCTAGAAAATTTTGATGATCAGTGGACTGCTTTTTTACCTAAAGTAAGGAACAACTATAGAAAAGCAGTTAATTATGATCTAAGTTTTAAAGTGTTTCATAAAGACGAAATCACAAAGGATGTTATTAAAATTTTTAATGATATCTACGTTGATACCATGAGTCGAAATAATGCAGATAGCATCTACTTTTTCTCAAATTCATATTTTGAGAATCTGATATTATCGAACCTGAATAATTTTTCAATTGCAATTACATATTTTGAAAATATTCCGATTTCTGTCGAGCTTATAATTAATTATAAAGACACTATTTTTGCTTTTCTAGGAGGGACTAATGCTGAGTACTTTAGTTATAGGCCAAACGATTTTTTAAGAGTAGAAATTATCAAATGGGCTATAAATAATCAAAAGAAGTATTATGTTCTAGGCGGAGGAATGAAAGATGGAGATGGTCTTTATAAAAGTAAAAAATCATTATTCCCCAAAAATGAGGATGTGATTTTTTATACCGGTAGAAAGATTGTTAATCAGGAGGTGTATAATGAATTATCCATGTCTTCTAATCCAGAATACACTGATATTGCTGAAGAGGACTTAAATAGCTATTTTTTTCCATTTTACAGGTTAAATAGATAAAAGAAATATTTGAACGTTTAATCATTTTTTAGGCACAAAAATTAAATACGTGAAAAAGGAAAGTATAGATTACTTCTTTGAGCTTTTTGAAAAAAGTTCAATTCCCAGAATATTTTCAGAAATTAATGTTTTTGATAAGGATGAATCATTAATCAATCCCGATTATGATGCTACTCTTATGGATAGTAAGGATACTATATATTCAGTTTTCTTTATTCCGGATTATTTAAAGCCTGTATTAAAAGATAATACTTTTGTTACTAAAAAAATAAGTCAATTTTTTAAAGGCTATGCAATCGTATTAAATGAGTTTGCTAGTGCCGAGGCATATATAAAACATCGTTTTAGAAGTAATGCCAAGGGGATAAGACGAAGAGTGAAAAGATTAGAGTCGTGCTTTGATATATCAAGTAATACTTTTTATGGAGAGATAAAGAAAGAAGAGTATGATTTTTTAATGGATAGTCTCGAAAAAATGCTTATTCGAAGATTCGAGCAGAGAAATGATGTGAGTCAAAGTTTAATACAATGGGAGCGTTATAAGAAGATGTATTTTTCGTTAATTAATGAAAAAAGAGCATCCTTGTTCGTGATTTATGAAGATAATAAACCTATTGTTGTTTCTTTAAATCATCATTTTCAAGGACGACTATTTAGTGCGATTTCTTCGTATGATATTGATTTTGGTAAATTTAGTTTAGGAAGTGTAGAGATATTTAAAAAATTAGATTGGTGCATTGCGAATAATCATCAATCTTATGAAATGGGAATGGGAGATCTAAGTTATAAACGTGAGTGGTGTAATCATATTTATAATTTCGAACATCAAATTATATATCCTAAAGGTTCTTTTTTAGCTTCAATTAAAGGCAATATTGAATACTTAAAAGTAAGATTAAAGGAGTATGTTTTTAAAATCGCTTATGTTCGATATAAAAACTTTAAAGCCAAGCGTAAAGTTAAGAAATTAAAGACGATATCGCCGTTGTATAAAGCACTCCCAGTACAAGAATTAAATAAAGAAAACAAAGGAACGGCTTTGGATTACAATACTAAAGAAAATCTGTTTCTAAGAAAATTTGTATTTGATTTTTTATATACTGCTATCGAAAACGTAAAAGATGTAACCGTCTTAGAAGACCCAAATGACTCAAAAACTTATCTCATCATTGGAAAGTCAAAAGAACAAAGAATCGTTTCGAATGTTTGACAAAAAAGACATTAAATTATTTTGGGTCTCCTGTGTTTTTCTTTTTTAAATAAGTTGAAATAACTTTTGCGATTAGTGTTCTTCCATGGTTGTTCCAGTGTCGATCATATATAAGGGTAGTGGATCGTTTTGAGTTTTCAAAAGAACGAGAGAAATCGATATATTTAAATTTGTTTTGCTCTAAATAGGATATAAAAATAGGACTTGTTATTCTTGAGTCTAAAAGAAGCGTAAATCGATTTTTATCATACCCATATTTGTCGATTAAACCTTCGAAATTGGCTAGGTATGTTTTTTCTTTTTCATTTTTGATTCGTAAAGCTTCTTGCTCATCTAATGGTTTTTCAGGGTTTTTGGATCTAAAAAACTTTCTCGTTTTATATAGTAACTCTTGCGGAGGATCTAAAAGTCCGATGCTTTTACAATAAACTAGTAATTTACTTTTCTTTAATAATTTATTAATAGGCGTATCTAAAGCTAATCTACCGGTTACTACTTTATATTCATCTCGAGTAAGGTCATTAGAAAATTTTATACCCAAAATGACATGATCTATAAGGTCAAATTGTTTTTTGTACGAATAAATAAGGTGTAACTGATCTGCAAAATCATAACCGGCATAGCCATATTCGTATACTTCAATTTTGGGTAAGTCATTTTCTATTTTTTTGCCTATAGAATTATAGTAATCTTGGTGAAAACCTTCAATAAACGAATCACCCACAAGTGCTACTTCTATTCGATTTTGATCTGGAGTAAATTCTCGATACGAGTTAAATCCAGAATTATTGATATGAAATTCTGAGAAATTTTGCCTGCGATTTCCAGTAACTGAAAACCCATTTTGATTTGGAACCCATTTCTCAACCTTATGTTCATCAAGAAATCGAGTAGGAGTGTCTTTTCCTAAATGAAAGATACGTGCTACACCTTCTAATACAATTAGTATCAAGAAAACATATAAACCACTTTTTAAAAAGAGTTTTTTCATGATAATTTAAAATTGAAAATATATAAAAGATCTATCGATATTGTCGTCAAAAAATAACATCATACCCAAAATTACCAAGGCATATGCTATAAACCGTACAATTTTTGATTTAAATTTAAATGGCGATCGTTCATCTCTTCTGATTCTATATTCATACAACACAAAAACTCCTAATAATACAAAATAATCAATCATTCTATAACCTAAGGGGTGTTCGTATGTTTCGAAAGTAAAATTAGAATAGATCTGTTCTAAAAAACCAAATGCATCAGTAATAGACTCGGATCTAAAGAATACACGAGAAAATGTAACTAATGAAAAGGTAATCAAAATTTGAAATATTTCGATTACAGAAGGAAACCATCGATTTTCTGCTACTACATTATTCATGTAAATTCGATTTCTACCCATTAAAAACACAGGAATATATAAAAGTGCGTGAAATGCACCCCAGGCAATAAATGTCCAATTCGCGCCATGCCAAAAACCACTGACTAAGAAAATGATAACGATATTTCTAATCGATTTTAATTTACCTACTCTATTTCCTCCTAATGGGATATACACATAATGTCGAAACCAAGTGGATAATGATACATGCCATCTTTGCCAATATTCGGCCACGTTTCTTGAAAAAATAGGGAATTTAAAATTAGACATGAGTTCTATACCAAATAATTTAGCGGTCCCTATAGCAATATCAGAGTATCCACTAAAATCACCATATACCTGAAAACTAAATAATGATACTCCTAAGATTAGAGTAGATGCAGGATAAGATCCGTAATTTGCAAAAATATCATCAACAATAGGAGCAAGAGCATCTGCAATCACTATTTTTTTAAACAATCCCCAAAGAATTAATTTTAGACCATCTGTGCATTGCACATAGTTAAAAGTTCTTTTAGAAGTGATTTGTGATAAAAGATTAGAAGCTCTTTCAATAGGTCCTGCAACTAATTGAGGGAAGAAACTTACAAAAGTAGCAAATGATATAAAATCTTTAGTAGGAGTTAATCTTTTGTAATAAATATCTAAAGAATAAGACATCGTCTGAAAGGTGTAAAAAGAAATACCAACAGGCAATATGATCTGTAAAGTCCATGTGCTTTTTATGTCATACCCTACAATAGAAACAAAGTCAACCCATGAGTTTATAAAGAAGTTATAATACTTAAAAAAACCTAAAAGACCTACATTAAATAGTACACTTACCCATAACCAAATCTTCTTTTTTGTATTAGAATCGTTCGAGTATATGGCTTGCCCAACAAAAAAATCTACAACCGTACTGGCAAGAATTAGGAAAAGAAATCTCCAATCCCAAAGGCCATAAAACACGTAACTAGCTACCAGAAGAAATATATTCTGAGCCCGAATTCTCTTTTTAAAAATATACCAATATGCGATAAAAACTATTGGCAAAAAAATGAAAAATTCTAATGAATTAAATAACATCTATTAATTATAAAATTATGAAATTCGGGGGGGAGGGTAATAGACCGGCAATGATTAGGTGATAAAACCAAAGTGGTTTATTGTTGTAAATTTTATATAATTAATTAGATAAATCAAAATTTATTTTAACAATTTTTCGTGCATGGGTACCATTCAAAAGATTCTGCTTATCTGTTATTTCGATAAAGGGGAAAAAACCCCATTGATTATTAGGTTTTAGACTAGAGGATTACAAAAAACTATATGGTATCATTGTACCACGGTATATGGGCATAAGTAAGATTTTATAGTGGTGCTGGGGGCATCTGTTTTGATATAGATAGTGTATTGAAAAACCGAAAAATAAAAAAGTATTACTTGTAAAATATTTCTTTTGCATCATATTTTTCTTACGGTATTAACGTAATGTAAGTAAGTTTCTATGATAACTAATACCGTTAAACGTTTTTTTAAGCATTCTGTCTAAAAAATAGATTTTTGAATTGAAAATTGATAGAACTGAACTATTTTAGCTAATGGAAAATAAATGCTAAAAAGTAAATTTTTAGGAAGGAAGTTCTACCCCCTCTTCCAGGATTTTTTAGATTGTCATGAAAAAGAACTTGAGTATAGGTTTGTTTAAAATCTTTATTCAACAGAGAATTATTTGTTCATTATTAATGGGAGAATATGAATGTAATTGATTCAAAAAGGATATGGCTTTCTTCACCGCATATGGGTGGAACAGAGCAAAACTTCGTAAGAGAAGCCTTTGAAACGAATTGGGTAGCACCTTTAGGTCCAAATGTAAATGGATTTGAAAGTGATTTAGAGACTTATTTGGAAAATGATTCCAATGTCGCCGCACTAAGTTCCGGTACAGGAGCGCTACACCTTGCTTTAATATTATTGGGAGTCACCAACGGTGATGAAGTTTTGTGTCAAAGTATGACCTTTGCTGCTTCTGCAAATCCGATAGTGTATTTAGGAGCTAAACCAGTGTTTGTAGATAGCGAACGGGATACTTGGAATATTTGTCCAGAACAACTCGAAATTGCTATCAAAGATAAAATAGCTAAAGGTAAAAAACCTAAAGCCATTATTACTGTTCATTTATATGGGATGCCTTACCAAGTTGAAGCAATTCATAAAATAGCTTCTGCATATAAAATACCTGTTGTAGAAGATAGTGCCGAGGCATTAGGAAGTTCTTATCATGGCGTTAAGTGTGGAACTTTTGGTGATGTAGCGATTCTTTCCTTTAATGGAAATAAAATTATTACCACATCAGGAGGAGGAGCTTTGGTTTCAAGAAATGTAAAGCATAAAGAAAAAGCAATTTTTCTTGCAACACAAGCACGAGATAACGCACCTCATTATGAGCATTCAGAAATTGGATATAATTATAGAATGAGTAACATCACTGCGGGGATAGGAAGAGGACAGATGGAAGTGTTGGATAGTCATGTAGCCAAAAGAAGAAGAAATTTTGATTTTTATAAGAAGCATTTAGAGTTTTCTTCTGAAATAAAATTTTTAGAAGAGCCAGAAGGATTTTACTCTAATAGATGGCTTAGTTGTGTAGAGACAACTTCTTATAAGCTAAGAGAAGGAATTAGATCGGCTTTGGCCGAAGAAAATATAGAATCTAGACCGTTATGGAAACCCATGCATCAACAAGCCGTTTTTTCGGATTGTGATGCCTACCTCAATGGAATTTCTGATGATCTATTTGATCGGGGACTCTGCTTACCAAGCGGATCCAATCTTGAAGAAGATGATTTGTATCGAGTTGTATCAGTAATTAAAAATGTATTGAGATGATTAAAAATTACCTAATAAATAATTCACATAAGCACGCCTCTAAATGGTTAGTGTTAGGAATCGATGTGGCGATTACTATTTTTAATTTCTTGTTAGCATACGTTATTAGATTTGGTATAGCATTTAATTTTGAGACTTCAAATTTGGTTTATCAAATACCTATTGTAGCTTTGTTGGCTACGTTAAGTTTCTTGTTAATAGGATCTTATAAAGGGGTGGTAAGACATACCGGAATGAGAGATGCTTATAATTTATTTCTAGCAGTTACCGTATTAATTTCACTTACAGGGTTTTTGATGGTTTCTAGTAGGTTGTCTTTAATGCCTGAGCTTCTTAATATACCTGTATCTATAATATGCGTGCATTACTTATTAAATATCATTACACTTACTACAAGCCGTTTGATATTTAAGTACTGTTTTTATTATGTGAAATCTAAAATAGGAGAGACTTCAAGAATTTTGATATACGGAGCCGGAGATTCGGGATTGATTACTCTTGCCGCTATTACAAATGACTCAAGCAGATCGTTATCTGTAGTGGGTTTTGTAGACGATAATAATCAAAAAATTGGTAAAACAATCAATGGTATTAAAGTGTTTTCTTCTGGATCATTGACCCAAAGTTTTATTAATAAGAATAATATAAAGGAGATTGTAGTATCTATACCACACATAAGCAAGAAAAGATTATCAGAAATTTCTGACGAATTACTTAAGTTCTCAGTAAAAGTAAAAATTATTCCAGCGGTTAATGACTGGATAGATGGTAAACTTAAAGTTTCTCAAATTAAAGAAATTCAGATTGAAGATTTATTGGAAAGAGCTCCGATAAATATGAATAATCAGAATATAAAAGAGGAATTGAGAGGTAAAGTAATTATGATTACCGGAGCTGCAGGGTCTATTGGTAGTGAGATTGTAAGACAGGCTTCTTATTACGGTTATAAAAATTTAATTTTGGTTGATCAGGCAGAATCTCCACTATACGACTTACAACAAGAACTTATTAGTAAAGGAGTTAAAAATTTCACACCTATCGTTGCTGATATTAGAGATCATCAAAGAATGGAAACGGTATTTGAGAAATTTAGACCAAATATGGTTTTTCATGCCGCAGCTTATAAGCACGTACCTTTAATGGAATCAAATCCAAGCGAGGCTATAAAGATAAATGTATTAGGAACCAGAAAATTGGCTGATTTATCTTCGGCATATGGAGTGGATAAATTCGTTTTCGTCTCTACGGATAAAGCGGTAAATCCAACTAATGTGATGGGAGCGACCAAAAGGGTAGCAGAAATGTACATCAAATGTTTGCATAGAACAAGTAAGACCAAGTTTATAACCACAAGGTTTGGTAATGTTCTTGGTTCTAATGGATCTGTAATTCCTTTGTTTAAGAAACAAATTCAAAAAGGAGGACCTTTAACAGTTACCCACAAAAATGTCACCCGTTTCTTTATGACTATTCCAGAAGCTTCGCAATTGGTAATTGAGGCAGGAACAATGGGTAATGGAGGAGAGATTTTTATTTTCGATATGGGTGAGTCTGTAAAGATATTTGATCTAGCCAAAAAAATGATACGATTATCAGGGTTGCAATATCCTAATGATATAGATATTAAAATTACAGGATTAAGACCTGGAGAAAAGCTGTATGAAGAATTATTAGCAGATACAGAAAACACTTTACCTACATATCATAAGAAAATCATGATCAGTAGACATGATGATAATGATTGTGCAATGGTTAAGGATAAAATAGATGATCTGTGTATCATGAACTTATTAAATCAAGACCATCAAATTGTTGGGAAATTAAAAGAAATTGTTCCAGAATATATTTCGAATAATTCAACTTTTGAAAGTATTGATAAAATAAATAAAGAAACAGCTACAAAAAAACAAAAAGTTTTGGCGTAGTAGTGTATTGCCATTGTATGTGTTATACCTTTTATTAATAGTGGTTTGGTGTAATACATACAATTGAAATTAGAAATAAAACAGATGAACAAAATTCCATTGCTAAATTAAATAAAGTTATACTTTTGTGATTCGTTCCACAATTTACCTTTAAAGTACTATAGATATGCGATGTAAATTTTTGTTATTACTTGTATTATTAATTTCTGTTATTTCCTGTAAAGCTCCAGGTGATGTTGTTTATTTTCAAAATTCTTCGGATCTGGAGAAAATTGCATCCAAAAACTCTTTTACACCCGTTTTTAAGGTAGATGATATCGTAAGTATATTTATTTCTGCAGGAGATATGGATGCTGCTAGACCATTTAATCTAGGGCAAGGGACATCTATAAGTGCGGCAGGAGGAGAAGGAGGAACTGGAGGAGCCGGAGGAGTTGAACCTACCTATCTTATTGATGAAAAAGGAAATATTGATTTCCCAGTATTGGGGCAACTTAAAATCGAAGGATTAACTCGTATTGAGGTAAAAGATATGATAAAGGAAAAGTTGAAAATTTATATCAATGATCCTATAGTAAGCGTACGTCTTAAAAACTTTAAAATTACTGTTCTAGGTGAGGTAGTTAGACCTGGGTCGTATACTATACCTAATGAAAGAGTTACAATTATAGAAGCCCTAGGTTTGGCAGGAGATATGACGATAAAAGGAAAAAGAGGTAATGTAATGGTGATTAGAGAAAATGATGGAGTAAACACATACCATAGAGTGGATCTTACCTCAAAATCTATTTTTGACTCTCCGGTTTATTATTTAGCACAAAATGATGTACTCTATATAGAACCTAACAATTCTAGAATAAGAACATCCAAAACAAATAGTAATGCTTTAGGTATTATCATAAGTGTAGTTGGTATTGTTTTATCTACCGTTACTTTGATCATAAGATAATATTAAAGTATGATTTCTAATAACAATAATACTTCGGCAACAAATACTGCATTTGATACTTCAAGTGGATTTGGTTTTAATCTAAGGGATCAACTGGTCAAATATCTTAAAAAATGGTATTGGTTTGTTTTGAGCGTAGTAATTTTTGTAGCTGCAGCATATACCAAAATAAGATATACAATCCCGCAATATAATGTATCGTCTTCCATTATGATTTCTCAAGAAGAAAGTATTGGAGAATCAGAACTAGCGGTATTTAAAGATTTGGGATTGGCAGATAATGCTCAAAACAGTATTCAAAATGAAATCCAGATCATACGATCTAGAACATTAATCACCAACGTAGTAAATAACCTAGAGCTTAATGTAAAATACTTTTCTGAAGGTAGAATTTTAGAAATAGAAAATTACCCTAAGTCTCTAGTAGAAATTAATTTTCTTGCCGATGATTCTATTGTGCATACAAAATCAAAGATTTTTCATGTTAAGATAAACTCTGGGACTTCTTTTTCATTTTTGGATGAAAAAGGGCAAAAGTTAAGTGACCACTCTTTTGGTAATACAGTAAGTAGTACCGTAGGTGATATAGTCATTACACCAAGTGTTGATAACATAGATAATAGTATCGGGAAAATCATTAAAATACAAATCACTCCGGTTAGACTTGTTGCAGAATCCTATAGAAATAGAATTGCGATTAATTCTGTTAAAAACTCTTCTATAGTAAGGTTGGCACTTAATTCGCCAGTAAAAGAAAAAGCTAAGGATATTCTCAATAATCTTGTTGAAGAATATAATAAAGCAACGGTAGAGAATAAAAAACAAATATCTGCAAGAACGGCCGATTTTATTAATGAACGTTTGGATTTAATATCGGGAGACCTTTCTGAAGTAGATGATGAAGCTGCGGGTTATAAATCAAAATTTGGGCTTACAAATGATGTAGAGGCGCAAACACAAAGAGTTGCCGATATAGATTCTAGAAATGTTCAAGAAATAGCGCAGTTAAATACCCAACTTAGTTTGATAGAATCTATGCGTAGGTTTGTGTTAAGCCAAGATGGAAGATATGATCTTGTGCCTTCTAATCTTGGTTTTAGTGATGGTACGATTACTACAACAGTTTCTAGATATAATACTCTAATTCTTCAGCGTAAAAGACTATTAAAAACTTCGAGTGCGCAAAATCCAGTAGTAGTAAATATAGATCAACAAATTGATGGACTAAGACAGGTTTTAATTGGGAGCTTAAATAGTTTAAGGAGTTCTATTAATATTAGATTAAAAAGTTTAAGAACCCAGGATCAGTATTTTAGTGGTAAACTATATAATGCACCTATTAGGCAAAAGGATCTTAGGGTAATAGAGAGAGAGCAAACAATTAAAGAACAATTGTATTTATACTTATTGCAAAAAAGAGAAGAAGCAGAAATAACCAGCCATATTACGCTTTCAAATGCGAGAGTAATAGATAAGGCAACTACGTTAAATTCGTTTCCTGTTTCTCCTAACAAGAAAATGATTTATGCAGGTGCATTGTTTATGGGATTAATGATCCCTTTTATGATTATCTACCTATCTGATTTATTAAATGTTAGGATTAATTCTAGAGAAGATCTTGAAAAAGCTCTTTCTATGCCTATAATAGGTTCAATTCCGAAAGTAAAAGGTAAAAACAAGATTTTGATTTCACAAAATGATAGATCTGGTATTGCAGAAGCTTTTAGGATATTAAGAACAAACCTTGATTTTTTAATGGCCGGTATTAATAAATCTACTGGTAAAGTCATTTTTGTTACTTCTACTATTTCTGGTGAAGGTAAAACCATGATTTCTTCTAATCTTGCTAAGGCTTTGGCAATTTCTGGTAAAAAGGTAGTGTATTTAGGAACAGATTTAAGAGATCCAAAATTTCATAAAATCTTAGAACTTCCTCAAGGAAAAGATACCAAAGGACTTACTAATTACATCATGAATAAGGAACTTAATCCGGCAGATGTTATTTATACTGAGGATGATGACGATTCTTTTGATTATATTCCCTCTGGAGCAATTCCTCCAAATCCTGCAGAATTACTTATGCAAGATAGGGTGAAGACTATGTTTGAATACTTAGAGAATATATATGACTATGTAATAGTAGATACAGCTCCTGTAAGTTTGGTTGCAGATACGCTTTTGATCGGTAAGTTCTCTGATTTAAGTATTTATATTGTAAGAGAAAATTATTCGGATAAAAGAATATTACAAGTACCAGAAAATTTCTATAAAGAAAAACGCCTCCCTAATATTGCTGTATTGCTTAATGCGGCTGGTAGTCAAGCAGGATATAATTATGGATATGGATATGGTAAAAAGAATTAGGCAAACACCTTATTCTTATTCATTAGTGTGGTAATTTTTTCGGCCATTTTAGAAGAAAATCCTTTTTGGAGTATTCCCAATTGATGGTAATTATGTACATCAGATCCTGTGAAATCAATGTAGTCATGATCAACCAACTTTTTGGCAAAAGCCTTAATTTGATCTCCATAATATCCAGAAAACGATAATAGATTTAACTGAAATAAAAAACCAGATTCTTTTAGTTCGTCATATTTTTTAAGATCATTTTGATAAAAAGTATATCGTTCGGGATGTGCCAATATAGGAATGTATCCCGCTAATTTAATTTCAAATAGGATTTCATTTAAATTAATAGGAGCACTAAATGTAGACATTTCTACAAGTAGATAGTTTTTGTGTAATGGTAATATATCGTTATCCTTTATTCTTTGATAAAATAAGTCATCCATCATATATTCCGCACTGGCCTGTAACTCTATTTTTGAAATGCCTAGAGAAGGTAGTACTCTTTTTAGTTTCTCAAGTTTTTCAGTAATTATTTTAGAAGAGTTAGGCCAAACTTGTTGAATGACATGCGGTGTCGTAATTATTTTTTTAATCCCTAAGTTTTCAAATTGTTCTAGAATATAAGCAGATTGATATATCGTTTTTACACCATCATCAATACCCGGTAGTAAATGAGAATGAATATCAACGTAGCCATCAGGAATAATTTCCTTAAGTGGAACTTCTTTTTTAGATAAAAATAGCAATGCGTTCGTTTGTTTGGGGTGAAAATCAAAATTACATCACTTACCTTTTATAATTTAAGATAAATATGATGTAAAAATAAAGATTATTATACACAAAAAAAACTGTTTAAGAGATCATAACCCTTAAACAGTTTTTGGTAGGTATTGAATATGTATATGTTATTGTCTCGAGATGTCTCCTGAACCAGATACTTTTTTATCTTCTTTTTCGGGATTTCCTTTATAAAAAATATCTCCAGATCCAGTAATACGAGCTTTAATAGATTCTGTTGCTGTAACTTGTACATCTCCGGATCCAGTTACCGAAGCAACAACTTCTTTGGCATTAAGGCGATATGCTTCTAAATCTCCAGAACCTGTAACACTACAATCAAACATACTCGATGATCCACTTAGCACCAAATCTCCACTTCCTGTAACAAATCCTTCAGTGTTTTGAGCATCAACAACTAATTTCACATCTCCTGATCCTGATACTCCGGTTTTAAAATCTGAAGCTTTTATGACATCTGTACTATAAATGTCTCCCGATCCCGATAGGGTTACTTTGCTTAAATCTTTGAAAGGAACCGTGATTAATAATTTTTTCCCCCTTGTAGGTTTAAGATAGTATCCTTTTTCTACGTAAATCTTTAAAGCATCCCCATCTACCTCTGTTACTATGTGTTCAATAAGATTACTTTCTCCTTCAATAGATATATTTCCTTCGGTCCCAGATACTAGAGATACATCTAGACTACCCTTTACTTTGATCGCATCATAATCAGATACACTGCGACTTTTGGTAACTATATTACCATCTCCATTAATTTTTTTTCCATTTCCCCACCATTGTGCGTTTACCGAAGTGATACTACACAATGCAATGCTTAAAATAATTGTTGCTGTTCTCATTTGATTGAATGTATTAGTGTTTTTAATTTTTTCTTAGTTTAATTCCCCCGTAACTAGAATAAATGTTGACTGTGTTTCCGCTACTTTTTTGCCCTACGTATCCTTGATAATCTTTTTTAGAGTCCTTTACATATTTTTTCTGTACCGAAATACTTTCATCAAGCTTAATGCCACCATAAGAGGTTTTGATAATGAAATCGAAATTGGCTCCATCATTGTAACCAATATAAATTCCTGTATAATCGGTATCTATAGTAACGCTTTGTATCGAACTTTGTAATGCATCAACCTCTATCGAACCATAATCAGATTCGATATTTAATTCTTTACTAACGTTACCGATCTTAGTATCCACATAATCAGAGTTACCAATGATTTTATTTACATTTTGAACTCGAATACCTCCATAATCACAATTGTAATTTAGATATTTTACGGATTTAAATTTGGATTGTGTATAATCGGCGTTTAGATCAATTTTTTCACCATCACCTAATTCAAAATTAGAATAGTCGGCATTAATTTTACCAGTTTTCATGTACTTTATTGTGCTATTGTTGGTGTAATCTATATTTATATAATTATCACTTCCTAACAACTCTCCAAGTATAATCTGTCCGTAATCACAGTTAATTTTTGCATTCCCCTGGATTTTATCCAAAGTGATACTACCATAGTCATTATTAAAATCTACACTATTGGTTATAGGAACTTTCACAGTATAATTAATTTTCATGTTCAAATTATTGTTCCATCCGCTAGACCATTTATCCCACCATGATTTATCTCCTTTATTAAATGTTGTCTTGGCGCTTACCATTTGAGAAGAGGAATCAAATTCTACATCTATAGATTCTAGTTTTTTAATTACTTTTTCTTCATTATTACCACTTACTTTGATATTAATTTCCATAACTACACGGTTTTCATTCCATGAAGTGATATCTAGATTTCCGTAATCATTACTAATTTTTAATAATGCATCTGCATTTACGGCAAATTCCTTTTTTAATTTTTTTTCTTTCGTGTATTTGCCCTTTAAATCGCCATTGTTGGCCATTATTAATGCTGGCAAAAATAAGAGTAAGAATATATTATAGTATTGAGCTTTCATTTTCTGATAATTTAATTTCATTAATTTCATTGATTTTTTGCAAGACTTCCTCTAACAAACTAGCACGTTTTTGAAAATTTTTGATCATCGCACTTATAACACGTTTGTCACTATCGCTACGAACAAGATCCTTTTTCAAATCTTGGTAATCAGATTCTAACTTTTCTAGCAAATTCATAGCATCTGTAACCAAGGCATCAGTTTCTTTGGAAGAAACTTTGTCGATTTCTTCTAATTGTGATTGAATTGCCGAAGTAAAAAAACCTTGAGTTTCTTGCATCTCTGGTGACACACTTGCCAGATCAGCTTCTTCTTTAGGATTGAACATAGAAATCATAGTTACTGCTCCAAAAAGGATAGCGATTGAAGCTGCAATAGCTAGAGGTTTATACCAATTTCGTTCTTTAGGCGAAAACTGAACGACTTTATTTTGCCCTTCCAGTTTTTCCAAAAACCTAGCTTTATGGTTCGTAGAAGGCTCGAATGTATCTAATTGATCCTTCATATGTTCAAATAACTTTTCTACTTTATCCTCATTCATACAACTTGTAATTTTTTTCGTAAACTCTCTTTTGCGCGCGAAACGAGCGTACGACAATTAGAATATGATATATCCATTATTTGACAGATCTCTTCATAATCATACCCTTCTATGAAGTGTAATGATAACGCAGTGCTGTAACTGTCTTTTAATTGATTTAGTGTAGTTAATATTTTGTTTGCTTTAATGGTCGTTAAATCTTCTGTTACGATGCCATCACTGTCCGTTAAAGCATATTCAATTGTTTCTAAAGCAACTTCGCGATGATGATTATTTTTTCGCGAAGCCGTAATACTTGCATTAATTACTATTTTTTTTAACCAAGCGCCAAACATTTTATTATCGGTTAGCATGGCAAGTTTTGTGAAAGCAGTTAAAAAAGCTTCTTGCATGACATCCTCAGCTTCGGCTGTGTCTTTAATAATCCTCAGCGAGGTGTTATACATAGCTTTATAATAGCGATTATAAACTTCGAGTTGAGCATTTTTATCCTGTTTACGGCATTCTGCTATTAGCTGCTCTGTATTTAGTTGGGTTAGTGACAAAAAATATAGTTTACTTTACATAAAGATAGGTATTGATATATTTTGTTACAGTTTTTAAATATTTTTTTTAAAGTTTGTGGCATAACAATTGAAATGTAATAGGAGAATACAATAAAAGAACCTTGTTTTGTATAGGTTTATAGGGATTTATTAATCCATTTATATTAATTTTAAAAAGAATGTCTTTTGGTCTTAATGACAAAATGACTTTGATATATACTTATGGCGAAAACCAAATTTACAACACTAGACAGTTTGTCATTTCAGGGAATAGACGAAGATGCTGAGTTAATACCCTTATTAACTCCAGAAGATGAAGAGGAAATAGACAAAGAAGAGCTGCCGGATGTACTGTCTATTTTACCTCTGCGTAATACCGTATTATTTCCAGGAGTTGTTATTCCTATTACTGCAGGCCGAGATAAATCTATTAAACTTCTTAATGAAGCTAATAATGGCAATAAAACTATAGGAGTTGTTTCTCAAAAAGAAGAAGGAGTAGAGAATCCCACATTAAAAGATATTAATAGAGTAGGTGTAGTAGCGCGTATATTAAGAGTGTTAAAAATGCCTGATGGAAATACTACCGTTATTCTGCAGGGTAAAAAACGATTTAAAATAAAGGAAGTAGTTGAAGAAACACCATATATTAAAGCTAAGATAGAAGAGGTGCCAGAAGCTAGACCTGCAAAAGAAAATAAAGAATTTAGTGCAATAATAGAGTCGATTAAGGATTTGGCCTTAGAAATTATCAAGGAAAGTCCAAATATACCTACAGAGGCTTCTTTTGCCATTAAAAATATTGAAAGCAATTCTTTTCTGATCAATTTTGTGTCTTCTAATCTTAATCTTCCGGTTGAAGAAAAACAAAAACTATTAGAAATAAATGATCTTAAAGAAAGAGCACTTACTACATTAAAGTTTATGAATGTTGAGTTTCAAAAGTTGGAACTTAAAAATGATATTCAAAATAAGGTTCAGCATGACATGAGCCAACAACAAAGAGAATACTTTTTGCATCAGCAAATGAAAACTATCCAGGAAGAACTTGGAGGAGTTTCTCATGAAGATGAATTGGAGGAGATGCGCATGCGAAGCAAGGATAAGAAGTGGGACGAAAAAACGAAAAAGCACTTTGATAAGGAATTATCCAAAATGCAACGTATGAATCCTCAAGTGGCAGAGTATTCTATACAACGTAATTATTTAGATCTATTTCTTGATTTACCTTGGAATGAGTTTAGTACAGATAAATTTGATCTTAAACGAGCAAAGAAGGTACTAGATAGAGATCATTATGGTTTGGATGAAGTAAAACGCCGTATTATTGAATATTTGGCGGTATTAAAACTTCGTAATGATATGAAATCTCCTATTCTTTGTTTGTATGGACCTCCAGGAGTTGGGAAAACATCTTTAGGAAAATCTGTAGCAGAATCTTTGGGTAGAGAATATGTAAGAATCTCTTTAGGAGGCTTACGTGATGAAGCTGAAATACGAGGACATAGAAAGACATATATAGGAGCCATGCCAGGACGAATTATTCAAAGCCTTAAAAAAGCAGGTACTAGTAATCCTGTTTTTGTACTTGATGAAATCGATAAATTATCTATGGGTAATCAAGGAGATCCTTCTTCGGCATTATTAGAAGTACTTGATCCGGAACAAAATTCTGAGTTTCATGATAATTTCCTTGAAATGGGATTTGATTTGTCTAAGGTTATGTTTATTGCCACGTCTAATAGTTTGGCAACGATACAGCCGGCACTTCGTGATAGAATGGAAATCATCAATGTAACCGGATATACTATTGAAGAAAAAGTAGAAATAGCCAAACAACATTTATTACCTAAACAATTAGAAGAACATGGTTTAGATAAATCTCATATTAAGATAGGTAAGGCGCAATTAGAAAAAGTAATTGAAGGATATACTCGAGAATCTGGAGTAAGAGGGTTAGAAAAGCAAATTGCTAAAATGGTTCGTTTTGCGGCTAAGAATATAGCCATGGAAGAAGAGTATAATGTAAAGGTTAGTAATGAAGATATTATTGAAGTATTAGGAGCACCGCGACTTGAGAGAGATAAATATGAGAATAATGATGTGGCGGGAGTTGTAACTGGATTAGCATGGACTAGTGTAGGAGGAGATATATTGTTTATAGAATCAATTCTTTCTAAGGGAAAAGGAAACCTGACTATTACAGGTAACTTAGGTAAGGTTATGAAGGAATCTGCCACCATTGCAATGGAGTATATAAAAGCCAATGCCGATGCTTTAGAAGTAAACCCTGAGATTTTTGATAAATATAATGTGCATATACATGTTCCAGAGGGAGCAACTCCAAAAGATGGACCAAGTGCTGGGATAACCATGCTCACATCACTTGTTTCTTTGTTTACACAACGAAAAGTAAAGAAAAGCTTAGCCATGACGGGAGAAATTACATTAAGAGGAAAAGTATTACCAGTAGGAGGTATTAAAGAAAAAATACTTGCGGCCAAAAGAGCACATATAAAAGAAATACTACTTTGTGCAGATAATGAAAGAGATATTAAAGAAATTAAACCTGAATATCTTAAAGGACTTAAATTTCATTATGTAAAGGATATGGAAGATGTTTTAAAAATGGCGATAACCAATACCAAAGTTAAAAACGCTAAGAAATTATAGAAAAAAAGGCTGGATAGATGTTCAGCCTTTTTTGTTACCTTCTTTTTTGAACTAGAACATCCATATACTTATCTAAGTTTGTGAGGGCAATTTCACTACCTTTTACAACTGTTTCTAAGGGTTGATCTCCAAGATGTACAGGTAATTCTGTTGTTCTGGATAATCGTTGATCAAGCCCTCTTAATAAAGATCCACCACCGGTTAAATAGATACCGCTATTGTATATATCTGCCGATATCTCTGGCGGAATCTCTGATAGAGTTTCCATAATTGCATTTTCTATTTGTGTAATAGATTTATCCAAGCTTTTTTCGATTTCCTTATAAGAAATATGTATTTGTTTAGGTTTTCCTGTGAGCATATCTCTTCCTTCTACCGCCATGTTATCTGGTGGTAACTGTAGATTAGCCATTGCAGAACCAATTTGTATTTTGATTTTTTCGGCCATGAATTCTCCAATATGTAGGTTACGAGATTCTCGAATATGTTGAACTATATCTTCGTTAAAAATATTACCCGCAATTTTTACAGATTGCCCACTAATAATTCTTCCTAAAGAAATAACCGCAATTTCAGTAGTACCACCTCCGATATCTACGATCATATTTCCTTTAGGTTCTAATACGTTGATCCCACCACCAATTGCGGCGGCGATAGGTTCATGTATTAAAAATATATTTTTTGCATTAAGTCTTTTTGCCGATTCTTTTACGGCTCTCATTTCAACCTCAGTACTACCACAAGGTATAGAAATGATCATGTTATATGATGTTGTAAATAATGATGAGTTTAAAGATGATAAACGTTTTATAAACGTTTTCAACATTTTTTCGGCTGCATCAAAGTTAGAAATTACACCATTCTTAAAAGGGGACAATGTTTTGATGTTTTTGTTTATTTTTCCTCTCATCATACCGGCTTCTTTACCTACTGCGATAATTTTTCCGGTAATCCTATGTATAGTTATAATAGAAGGATTATTAATTACGATTTTCCCTTTATAGGTGATAAGCGTATTAGAGGTACCAAGATCTATTGCGATCTTTTCATTCATGAAATCAAAGAAGCCCATGAGTATTTACTTTGGTTAATATATGTCGATTTAAGGTCTAAAAGTAGTTTGTAGGCATACATAAAGGATCTAAAATTAAATAACTTGGATAACATATAATTATTGTCTTTTTTTCAAGTTTTATACTTGTAATAGACGTTTTTGTGTCAATAATTCATATTTATAACCTTTTGTATTCACTTAATTAGAAGAGGAAAAGTAATAATTTCAATGGTTATCTATCTTTTTAAATTATGATAACTTTTTATTATTAGAGGTATTATTCTTAATAGTTTGGATTATTTTTGATTTTTGAAAAATTATATAATCAGATTTTATTCAATTTGAAAGACAAAGAAATCATTATCGCTATAGACGGACATTCTTCTACTGGTAAAAGTACAGTAGCCAAACAACTAGCTAAAGCATTACAATACATTTATGTTGATACTGGGGCTATGTATAGAGCGGTTACTTTGTATGCTATGAGAAAAGGATATGTAGACGAATTCAATTTTAATCAAGAGAAACTGGAAAATGATCTTTCTTTGGTTAGTATAAAATTTGAATTGAATAAGGAAAACGGTTTAGCTGAAGCTGTGTTAAATGGTGAAAATGTAGAAAGAGAAATTAGAACTTTGGCAGTATCAAAACATGTAAGTAAAATAGCAGCAGTGTCTTTGGTAAGAAAGAAATTGGTAGAACAGCAACACCAAATGGGGAAGGATAAAGGGATTGTTATGGATGGAAGAGATATCGGTACTGTTGTATTTCCTAATGCCGAGTTAAAGTTGTTCATGACTGCTACCGCCAAAGATAGAGCAGAACGACGATTTCTAGAACTCAAAGATCGAGGAGAGGATGTTACATACGAAGATGTATTAAAAAATGTGGTAAATAGAGATCATATTGATAGCACAAGAAAAGATTCTCCTCTTAGAAAAGCAGGGGATGCCATTAAGATAGATAATTCTAACCTTAGTCTCGAACAACAATTTGAACAGATTTTACAGCTTGCCAAAACGACAATTAGAAACTCTTAATTACGGGTATTTTTTTTATAATCAGAGACGTAATTTTCTATACTTTTAAATTCGGTAATATCTCTAGAGTCATAGAATCTAGTATCTTTCTCAACCCATTCAATAAGCTCTTTATATTCGTTATCTCTTCTTATAACAAGAATGCGATTAAGCATTAATACATGATCAGCAATAGTGAGATGCTTCTTGATAGAAGAATCTGAGATTTCATAAAAAGGTTTTTCAGCCAGGATTTGATATTGCAAACCGTTGTTTAGCACAATTTGATCTTTACGCTCGTAAATTACTTTAGTTTTAGATAAAGATTGGGCATAATTATTAGCAGAAATACATAAGAAAACAAGAAGTAATATTCTTTTCATATAAGCAAGATATAAATTTTAACACACAAAACTACGGTTTAACCGTAGTTTTATAGGATTTCGACTACTTATATTAGTGTTTTTTCGACGAAATGCGCAATTTATAGATATTTGACTTATGTAAAAAATCAAAAGATCTTAAAAAATAATAGGATTATACATGTAAAATACAAAAAAGGCCACAAATTATTGCGGCCTTTAGAAATATATAAAGTAACTATGTTTTATAGGTTCGGGATGATAAGCTCTTGATCTGGGTGAATAACATCAGGGTTTTTAAGAATACCTGTATTCGCCTCAAAAATGGCTTTGTATTTCATAGGATCACCATAATAATGTTTAGCAATTTTGCTTAAAGACTCTCCACTTTTTACAACATGTCTGTGATAAACAGAAGTATCAGCCACATTAATATCTGCTACAATATCAGCAGGAGATTCTCCGCCAATTTCTTTTATTTTATCCCAAAGCTGGTTTTTATCATATTGAGTTTGAGCGGTACCTTTTATCTTAAGTGTTCCATTTTCTTCAGATACATCACCATCTTGAATGTTTAACTGTTGTCCTAGGTCTAAAACACCTTGATATTTAGCTTTTACCATAACTAAGTCGATTTTAAATTATTAATTAGATTTACTCAAATATAGGAAATTATCATCTTTTTTTCACAAAGTTTTCAGATAAAAAAAGCTTAGATTATCGTTGAAATGCATAATTTATCTATATTCGGAAAGAAGTAAATATAAATTTAATGTTTAGAAAACGTTTCTATTATTTAATAGAGTTGCAATATCTGGGATTTAGGTACCATGGATGGCAAAAACAACCTCAAGTAAATACTTTACAACGCATGGTAGAGCGCACGGTATCGTACGTTTTAGAACATAAAGATTTTAAAGTACTGGCTGCAGGTAGAACAGATGCCAAAGTATCGGTTAATCATACATATATAGAACTGTTTGTTGATCATATATCTTTAGATACAGAGGCGTTTTTTCCAGAATTTAATAAAAACTTACCGCAGGATATAAAAGCATTAAGTGTTACCGAAACAGATGCGCATTTTAATATTATTCAATCTCCAAAAATGAAAGAGTATGTGTATTTATTTTCTTTTGGCGATAAATTTCATCCGTTTTGTGCTCCTTTTATGTATAATATATCTGAAGATCTTGATGTATCCTTAATGCAAGAAGCAGCAAAATTGTTTGTTGGTAAGCATAATTTTAGATCATATTGTCATCGACCTTCAAAACATACTGTATTAGAAGGAGAGATTACCTATTGTGAGATAGAAAAAAATGATATTTATACTGCCAATTTTTTTCCAAAAGAAAGTTACCTTTTAAGAGTGAAAGGAGAAGGCTTTAAAAGAAATCAAATACGCCTTATGATGGGGGTATTATTAGATTTAGGTAAAAGAAAAATTGATATAAATTTTATTAAACAAACATTAAACCCGGAAGCAGAGAAAATTGTACTAGAGCATATTGTTCCTGGTTCTGGACTAATATTAAACTCGGTTGAATTTAAATAATAACAATATGAAAGTCGCGTCTACAAATATTGCCGAAATAAAAACTATTGAATGGAGAGGGAAAGAGGTTCAAACTGGAATTTATAAACATCCAGTAGATACGTCTATATTTTTAGGAAAAGAAGATGTAGAAGGAGATCATGTTGTGGATAGACGATATCATGGAGGAGTCGATAAGGCTTGCTATCTCTATGCTGTTGATCACTATCCCTTTTGGAAAGAAAAGTACCCTCACCTTGATTGGAATTATGGAATGTTCGGAGAAAATCTTAGTATCGAAGGGTTCGATGAAAGGAAAATTAATATAGGCTCTATTTATACTCTAGGTACTGCAACTGTACAAATCTCAAGACCTAGGCAACCTTGTTACAAACTAGGTGTTCGTTTTCGAAATCCAGGAGTAATAAAAGAGTTTATTGCATCTCTATTTTCAGGGGTATACATTAGAGTGTTATCACCTGGTAATGTCACTAAAGGGGATAAGCTCGAAATACAACAAGAGCATGTTAATGGGATATCAATTGCCGAGTTAAATACTTTAATGTTTCATTATGACCCAAAATTACATGCAGACCTATTAGAAAAAGCAATTAATGATCCCTTAGTTTCTGATAGTGATAAGAAATATTTAAAGAAGTAACATCAAGATAACATAAAGGTAATTATCTTATACAGCATTTTGAATTTCTTTTAATAATGTACCACTACCAATGTTAACTCTTGCATTGCTGTTGGTTTGTTCCATTTGCTTTATAAGGGAAATTATCTTTTTGTTTGCTGGGCATTCAATATTTACTTGTAGCGCAGCCTCTAGAATGGCACCATTTAAATAATCAATTTCTGTTTTTTTTCCTTGAGAGAGATCCCACCACATTGATGTTCTTACCGTTGGATCAATTGTTAGCATTTTATTACCAACAAGGTTAAATAAAGAATTCGGTAGGCTTAGTACTACCGGAATGTATTGTGCTGGAAGTGCGGTTAATTTTGGTAATTTAATTTGCAATGCTTTAGTAACTTGTAGTAGTTCTTTCATCAACACGGCGATAATCAATCGATAATTACGCTGCTCTAGCATTGCTTTTACAGGTATATCTGCCAAAGCATTAATACTATTACCTAAGTTTAACTGCAGCTTAGCCCACAATAATGCTTGCATTTCTGTTGTTTGAGATGTCGGCATTATTGAAGTATTTAATAATGTTACGAGCGATGTAACTAATTCTAACCGTTGTTTAGGTGTTTCAATACACAATGTTCCTTCAGAACCTCTATGTAAATGTCCTGGTTTGATTTCAGTAACATTAAAAGGAATCATTACTCTTAAGATTGTGTTTGTTGGGTAATACTGTTGTAAAACGCGATCAGAACCCAGACCATTTTGACAACACAAAATTATCGTATTGGGGCCTACTAGTGGTTTAATTTCTTTACTCACTTGATCAATCCCAGTGCATTTTACTGTAATCCACAAAAAATCACAAAAATCTTCTGAGCCATTTTGGGTTATATTTTCTAGAGTTAAAAAATCCAATTCTTTTATTTGAATAGTATTACCCAAATAATCAGTTAAAGTGAGCCCATTATTTAATTTTTGCTTGATACTCGGTCTACAAACAAGTTGAGTGTTTTTGTGTAAAGAAGTAAGTATACCACCAATAAATGAACCTATTAAACCTGCACCAAAAATAACATGTGATCGCATAAAAAATTGTTGTTTTATTACTTTACAACAGAGTTTTCTTTTTCTAATATAATTAGAGCAAGACGAATACTATTATAATCAATAGTTCCATTAAAGTGTTCAAAATAAGACTTCAATCCTTCGGGTTGTTCTAGCTCTTTTTTAGCCTTTTTAATAGCCAGAACATCTTGTTTATTTACAAATTGAGTAAGATCGATCTGCTCTCCTTCATTATATAACTTCATAATGTGCGAGAAAATAGTAGATTGGGCTAACTGTCTTTTGATAGCTATCTCTTCGATAGACATACCTTCTTTGTATAGGGCCAATGTTTCTTTATGAGTGTTCCCTTTTTTAGAACTTTTCTTTTTCTTGGTTTTCTTGGCCGAAAAATTAATAATCTCTTTTATAAATTGATACCCATAATTTTGCATTTTCTGTCTACCTACACCATTGATCTGCATAAATTCTTCATCAGTCATTGGTCGAACTTTTTCCATTTCTTTTAATGTAGCATCATTAAATACTTGATAAGCGGGAATGCCTGCTTCTTTTGCTAGTTCAAGTCGTAATTGTCTTAGTTTTTCGAATAAATTAGGTGTCGATCCTTTTTTACTTTGATCTAGAATAACTTGTTTTGTTTTTTCTAATTCTTTTAAATGCGCAAGACTTACTCTTTCTCCTTCAAATAATACCTTTCGGGAAAGAGCTGTTAATTTCAATTTATTATTTTGATGAAAAGCAATTTCAAGATATCCTTGATTGATAAGTTGTATAATATACTGTTGCCAATCTCTCCAAGCGATATCATTGCCTATACCATATGTCTTTACCTCTTGATATCCTTTATCCAATACAATTGCATTTTGTGCTCCTCTCAATACATCTATAATTGTACCAATGGGTTCTTGCTCTTTGATTCTTGTAACTGTTGATAAAGCTTTTTGCGCAATAATGGTTCCATCAATAAAAGTAGGAGGGTTTTTACAAACATCACAGTTACCACAATCTTTTTCGATGAGTTCTCCAAAGTAACTAAGTAAAATTTTACGTCTACAGCTTAAAGATTCTGCATATTGCTGCATGCGATCTAGCTTTGCTAATTGTACTTCTTTATTACCAGATGTATCCGCAAATTTTTGTAATTGCACAACATCGGCATAACTATGAAAAAGAAGAGTAGAAGAGGGGATACCGTCTCGGCCGGCACGACCGATTTCTTGATAATAACCCTCTATGTTTTTGGGTAAATTATAATGGATCACCCATCGTACATTTGATTTGTCAATCCCCATACCAAATGCTATTGTTGCACAAACTATTTGTACAGTATCATTAATAAAACCTTCCTGCACATTGGCTCTTTTTTGATGCTCTATACCTGCATGATATGCTTCGGCCTTATAGCCTTTGTCCTTTAATTTTTCAGCAAGGGTTTCGGTGGTTTTTCTACTTAAGCAATATATGATCCCACTATCATTGGGTTTATTTACTAAAAAATTAAGTATTTGTTCGATTCTCTTATTTCCTGGGCGAACTTCTAAACTTAAATTTTTTCTATCAAATGATGCTAAATGTTGAGTAGCATCAGGAATATTTAATTGATCGCAAATATCTTGTCTTGTTGCTTTATCTGCCGTAGCAGTTAAAGCAATGAGAGGTACCTTAGGGAATTTGTTTTTTAAATACCCTAATTGTGTATAAGCAGGTCTAAAATCATGACCCCATGATGATATACAATGTGCTTCATCGATAGCAATTAAACTAATTTCAATTTCAGAAAATATAGTATCTAGAAAAGACAAACTCTCTGGTGCAACATATAAGAGTTTGATTTGATTGTCTTTAAGTTTTTGATGAATTTTTTGTTGATCATTTTCACTTTGACTACTGTTTATAAATGATGCTTGAACACCATTAGCAATCAAACCATCAACTTGATCTTTCATTAAGGCAATGAGAGGAGAAATTACCAGAGTAATACCTGGTAACAACAAGGCAGGAAGCTGATAACAGATTGATTTACCACCGCCAGTTGGCATGATTACGAGATTATCCATACCATCAAAAACAGAGTTAATAATCTTTTCTTGAAGTGGTCTGAAGCTATCATACCCAAAATATTCTTTTAGCGTATGTAAGATTTTTTGCTGATTTGGCATAAATGCAAAGGAACAAAAATAGCTCGGGAAAAAGAACTTACTTGGTTGTTTTAATATAGGCAATAGTTTGTTCGATATTACTATTGCCTAAATTGTACTAGTTATATTTTATTCTTTTTCTGAAGATATATATTTGTATACAATACCTGCTAAAATAGCACCAACAATTGGCGCTACCCAAAATAACCATAATTGACCTAGAGCCCAATCTCCAACAAATATTGCTTGGCTGGTACTTCTTGCAGGGTTTACTGATGTATTAGTAACAGGTATACTTATTAAGTGGATAAGTGTTAGTCCCAAACCAATAGCTAATCCGGCAAAACCTTTAGGTGCTTTTGAATGTGTTGCACCCAAAATAATAATTAAAAACATGAATGTCATTACTATTTCGGTTATCAAAGCAGACAACATACTATATCCACCCGGGGAATGTTCTCCAAATCCATTTGCGGCAAAACCGCCTATTTCAAACCCCGATTTACCACTAGCTATTAAGTACAAAATTCCTGCTCCGGCAATTCCTCCTAGAACTTGAGCTATAATATATGGTATAAGCTCTTTTTTATCAAACCTACCGCCTATCCATAATCCTATAGAAACAGCTGGATTGAGGTGACAACCTGAAATATGACCAATAGCATAGGCCATAGTAACTACAGTTAAGCCAAAAGCAAGCGCAACACCTACAAATCCGATTCCTAATTCTGGATATCCAGCGGCTAATACGGCGCTTCCGCAACCTCCTAATACAAGCCATAGTGTTCCGATAAATTCTGAGATTAATTTTTTCATATGATTTAGTTTTAGTTAATGATAAATAACGCCCCTAACATTTCTTGAAAACACCTATAAGTCTTACATTTTGAGGTGCTTTGATAATTGAAATGAAGTGTATTTACTATTGAAATATAGAGTATTAATATCTTTTTAACAAAAACTAAAAGAATTAATCTTGAGGTAAAGAATTTAAAAAATGCGTCTAGTCGAACAGATCAGAACTTAAATATCGATCTCCACGATCGCATATGATAGCCACCAATACACCGCTTTTCAAGGTTTTTGCAAGTTTAAGTGCAGCGCTAACAGATCCACCACTACTCATGCCCGAAAAAACACCTTCTTCTTTGGCTAATCGTTTTGCCATTGCCGTAGCTTCCTCTTGGCTAACTTCAATTACTTGGTCTACTTTTGAAGGGTTAAATATTTTTGGAAGATACTCTTTTGGCCATTTGCGAATCCCCGGAATTCGAGATTCATCTGTTGGTTGTACACCAACAATTTGTATATCTGTAGATTGCTCTTTTAAGTATGTAGAAGTACCCATAATAGTACCAGTAGTTCCCATCGAAGAAACGAAATGAGTTATTTTACCCATAGTATCTCTCCAAATTTCAGGCCCGGTAGTTTTATAATGAGCTCGCCAGTTATCATCATTGGCAAATTGATTAAGCATAATATAGCCTTCTTCATTAACTTTGGCTTCTGCATAATCTCTTGCACCTTCAATACCAATATCTTTAGAAGTTAAGGTAACTTTTGCCCCATAGGCACGCATAGTTTGAACTCGTTCTTTGGTCGAGTTTTCGGGCATTACCAATTCAATATTCAGATTAAAAATTCCTGCGATCATAGCAAGTGCTATCCCTGTGTTACCGCTAGTAGCTTCAATAAGTTTAGAATTTTGATTAATATCACCTCTATCTAGTGCAGATTTGATCATATTAAAAGCAGCACGATCTTTTACGCTTCCTCCTGGATTATGACCTTCAAGTTTAAGGTAAAGTGTAATATTGGGATTGTCTATTAGGGAAGTGGCCCTTACCAAAGGCGTATTTCCGATAAGGTCTAAAATACTATGCGACATTAAACAACTTTTTTGATCTTAATTTCTGAAGTGTTTGAAATGATTGAGTTTTGAGGAACCGAAGAGGTAATCCATGCATTACCACCAATGGTACTGTTTGCACCAATAACTGTACTACCACCTAATATGGTAGCGTTGGCATATATGGTTACATTATCTTCAACCGTAGGGTGACGTTTTACATTACGCAATTTTCTATCTACATAAAGCCCACCTAATGTTACTCCTTGATATATTTTTACATTATTTTTTATAATAACAGTTTCTCCGATAACGATTCCTGTAGCATGATCAATAAAGAAAGAATCTCCAATTTCTGCACCTGGATTTATATCGGTACCAGTAAGACGATGAGAATATTCTGTCATTAACCTAGGTACCATTGGTAATCCAAATTTTAATAGTTCATGACTTAGTCTATAGATAGCTATAGCATAAAAGCCAGGATATGCCATATAGATTTCTTCTATCGAATTAGCAGCAGGATCACTTTGTATAAAAGCTTGAGCATCAAGATTTAACTTTTCTAATATTTCTGGCAAGGTTTCTAGATAGGACTGCCAAAGCTTACTACATGGTTTATCGGTTTCCCAACACGCAAGATCAATAAGTTCCTCAAAAGTCTTTTCTAAAAGATCTATGTTTTTAGCTACTTCTGTATCCGAATCGAATAATGTATAAAAAAGTAAATTTGTGAAATACTCCGTTCTTTCTTTTAACTTTAGCTTCAGATTAGGGTTCTTTTTTTGTTCTTTAATCTTAGCAATAATTTGATCTCTTTCTTTGGTCATCACCTATATGTTTGAAAACTCTAGTAAATATATAGAATAAAGAGTACATAAGTCATAATACACTATAAATCCTTACATTTTTCAGATAATTATAACAACTGGTCTTTAAAAATTCAATAAATGCATAATTTTTAGTTAAACTTGAAAGACGAAGTTAGATTTTAGTAATTTTAAGATCAAAGTAATTTTTATGAATACCATACCAAAATCAGCATTTGAATTTTTAAATAATTTGAAAAAAAATAATCATCGGGACTGGATGACAGAACATAAAAAAGAATATCAAGCCAATGAGAAAGTATTAAAGGCTTTTTATGCAGCAATTGCTGATAGACTTAATGAAAATGATGAAATAGAAAAAACTAAAGTATTTCGAATTAATAGAGATATTCGATTTAGCAAGGACAAAACTCCTTATAATGTGCATAGGAGTGCTAGTTTTAGTAGAGCAGGCGCTCATAGGCGAGGAGGGTATTATCTAAGATTGGAACCAGGTAATTCATTAATAGCAGGAGGATTTTTTGGCCCGCAACCCGCCGATCTGTTAAGAATAAGAAAAGAATTCGAAATGGATGATCAAGAGATTAGAGAAATATTAGCTACCCCTAATTTCAAAAAAGCTTTTGACGGTTTTAGTACAGAATATCAAGTAAAAACTGCACCAAAAGGATTTAGTAAAGATCATCCGGCGATAGATTTGATAAGAAATAAATCTTTTTTTGTTTCACATTCGTTTAGTGATAAAGAGGTGTTTGCATCTGATTTTTTGGATAAAGTAATATATCACTATGAGTTGTTGAGACCTTATTTTGATTACATGAGTGATGTATTAACAACTGATTTAAATGGAGTGTCATTAATAGATGATTAAAACTCCTATGACGTATTGATTGAGGTAATTATAACTTCTTTTTTGCGACTATAGATGTGCAAGATATTACTTGTATATCTAAATTGAATTTTGATAATAAAAAATAATAATATATATGAAAAGAATTGCAATTAATGGATTCGGAAGAATTGGTAGAGCCGCACTTAAAGTAATTATGGAAGAGCCAGATTTACAAGTTGTTGCGGTAAATGATTTAATGTCTATTGATAATGCGAAATATTTATTAAAATACGATAGTGTGTATGGTATTTATGATAAAGAAGTTCGTATTCATGAGGATCATTTGCATGTTGATGATCAAAAGATATTATACTTCAATCAACGTGATCCAGAACAACTACCGTGGAAAGAACATAATATAGATATTGTTATCGAGAGTACTGGTTTTTTTACCAATAGAGAAGATGCAGAAAAGCATATTCATGCAGGAGCTACTAATGTTGTGATTTCCGGACCAACAAAAAGTAAAGATACTCCAACGGTAGTACATGGTGTTAATACAGCAGAAGGTAAGACTGCGATTTTTTCTTGTGCTAGCTGTACCACAAATAATATAAGTCCTGTGGTTGAGGTTTTAGGAAGGACCATAGGGATTAAAAAGGCAATTTTAAATACGATTCATGCATACACAGCTTCTCAGACGTTAGTAGATGCGCCTTCAAAAAAGAATCCAAGAATGGGTAGAGCAGGAGCAGTTAATCTTACTCCAACCTCTACAGGTGCGGCAATCGCAACTACAAAAGCTTTACCGCAATATGAAGGTAAATTTGATGGAGTAGCAGTACGAACTCCTGTTCCTGTAGGTTCTGTTAGTGATGTGACTTTCATTGCAGAGCGCGATACATCTGCTGAAGAAATTAATGAAATTCTTCTAAAAGAGGCTCAAACAGATCGATACGCAAAAGTATTGGATGTTACATATGAGCCGATAGTTTCGTCTGATATTCAGCAAAATCCGTATGCCGCTACTGTAGATGCTTCAATGACAAGAGTTGTTGATGGGGATTTGGTTAAAATTATGATTTGGTATGATAATGAATGGGGTTTTACAAATCAAATGATTAGACAGATTCAAGAATTGTGAAAAATAAGTAATGTTTCCTTACGATTTTATATTTGAAGAATTATACCCGCTGCAATTCAGACATAAAAAGATGTTCGGAATAGATGCTTTTTATTATGGCGATAAAATTGTTTTTGCTTTACGTCAAAAGGATAATCACATAGAAGATAACGGAATATGGATTGCAACCAAAACTGAACATCATGAAGAGTTAAGATCGTTGATTAAAGATGTTAGGATGATCAAGGTTTATGGATTAAAAAGCTGGTTGTTGTTACCCGATGATTCTGATTATTTTGAAGAAGGTGCCAGACAGATCGCTAAGTTGATAAAGCAGCATAGTATATTGATTGGAAATATTCCTAAACTTAAAAAAAAGAAAAGCTCTTAATAATAAATATTGGATGTACAATAAAAAAGGGGATGATCATTTGATCATCCCCTTTTAAGTATAAAAGAAGGGTTTTAGATTTGACTTAACCCACCATCTACTTCTAACTCAACACCATTAATAAAAGATGCATCATCTGAAGCTAAGAATAGGGCAGATTGTGCTATTTCTTCCGATGTTCCAAAACGACCTAGTGGAACTTGTTGAGCAAATCCTTTTCCCATTTCTTGAACGACATCTTGTGGTAATCCCATTTTGTCATAAAGTGGAGTCGCAATCGGACCTGGAGCAATAGAATTTACTCGAATACCTCTAGATTTCACTTCTGAAGTTAAGACGCGTTGATATGCACGTAAAGCTCCTTTCGAAGCAGAATATACTCCCAATCCGTCAAAACCTTTTTGATGTACAATAGAATTGGTAAATAAAATTGTACCGCCATCATTAATATGAGGTAAAGCCTCTTTGGTAGCTAAAATTGGCCCCTTTACATTGATATTAAAAACTTCATTATAATGATTTTCGGTGATTTCATTCGTTGGAGAAACGGGAGCTACTCCAGCATTTAGGAATAGGACATCTATTTTTCCGTATTTCGAGGTGGCTTCCTTAATCAATTTTGTGTTATCTGCGGGTATAGCTACATCGGCTTTTACGGTTATAAAATCTCCTTGTAGTTCTCGAGCTACTTCATCCAGGGCTTCTTGCCTTCTTCCAGAGATAACCACTTTGGCTCCCTGCTCTAGATATAACTTGGCTGTTGCTAAGCCAATTCCACTGTTTGCACCTGTTATAACGGCTACTTTGTTTTCTAATTTTTTCATGTGTATGATATTAATTGTTTAATTTTTATTTGAAACAATCGTTTCAAAATAGATTAAAAAAAATATTTAATAAAGTACGGTAAGTACTGTGTTTACAAGGTTTTTTAATTCTTCTTCGTTATTGGTAAGTATACCTGTCATACGTAATCCTTGAATAGAAGAATATAAATACAAGGCATATTGAGCTGCCGTTTGATCCTCATTGAAAATCTTTTCCATTTGTCCGTTATGAACTACATCTTCAAGCATCGCTATAGTTTGCTCTTGATTCTGTTCCATAAAAGATTTAATCAAAGGTTCTTGATTGGTCATTTCGGATTTGCAATTAACAATTAAGCATCCTTTTCTATCTCGATCTCCGTAAATATCTTTAAGGTAGATATCAAAAATTGCTTTTATCATGTTCGAAGCATTATGAGAGTGCATCAGTTCTTTTCCCATTTGACTCTTATATAGAGATTGATAATGAGATAATACTTCCATAAACATTCCCAATTTGCTACCAAATGAATTATATATACTTGATCTGTTTAGTGAAGTTGCATCCACCAAATCTTGCATAGAAGTACCATTGTATCCTTTTTTATGAAATACTGCGGTAGCGTTTTGTAGCACTTGATTTCTATTAAATGTTTCAGTTTTTGGCATTCTTAATTGAAATGAACGTTTCAAAATTAAGTAATAATTCCTACTATAATTGTTATTAAAATCATAAAGTTTTTAAAATACCTAAAGATCCAGTCTCATCATCATGTCGGTTTGTATCTCTGTACCTAATACAAATTGGTGCTTGCCAAAGATTTTGAAATTATTTCTTTCATAAAAACGTATGGCCCTAGTATTTTGATCCCATACACCTAACCATATAAAATCTACATTTCTATTTTCAGCAATGTTTAGACATGAATTGAATAAGATTTGCCCGAAGTTTTTGCCCTGATGCATTTTAACAATATAGATACGCTCAATCTCTAGGCCATTTCCCTGAATTTTTTCTGTTTGAGCATCGTTAAAGTTTACTTTTATGTATCCTACAATCTGAGTGTCAATCAATGCAAAATAGAATTCTGAATCAGGCTCGGCAAGTTCTTTATTTATCTGATCTAGAGTGAATTTTTCTTTTAAATATTCTTGAATATTTTCTTCTGTATTTACAGGAGGGCCAAAGGCATCATAAAAAGTCTGGTAGCCTATTTCTAATAGTTTCAGATTATCTTGATGTTGTACCCGTATTATTTTTAAAGCTTGAGAAGACATCCTTAAATGGTATTAGATAATACGTTTTATCACTCGTAAATTATGTGTATGAGTACGTTTTTCGGTATTATAAATCCCAGTGTGATCTATACGATCCACACGCACTTTACCATGCGCGTGGATAATATAGTTATCTTTCATCATGATACCTACATGTATGATTGCACCTTCTTCATTGTCAAAGAAGGCAAGATCACCAGGTTCACTTTCCTCAATAAAGCTCAACGCTTCTCCTTGAGTTGCTTGTTGCGATGCATCTCTTAACAAGGTATACCCAGTTAACTTGTATACCATTTGAGTGAAACCACTACAATCTATACCAAAACTTGTTTTTCCTCCCCATAAATATGGAGCATTAAGAAACATAAAAGCAGTTTCGATAATACTTTCTTTAGATTGTTTTTTGGTTATTCTATTGCCTTCAAATTGATGTTTGAAAAAATCAAGAGCACCCAATGATGAGCCTAAAGGTATGGCCATTAACTGGTTTTGTTCACAACTTATATATTCTATCAAATCACCAGCTAAGCTAGATTCTTGCTGGTCAAAATTTTGATATTCTTCTTCGGTAATTTCTATATATTGTTTATTATCGATCCAGCCTTCGTATTTATCAAAAGCCAAGCGAATTTTACTCCATTTTTTTCTTTTTTCCAACACCTTGAAATGTTCTCCGTATAGCACTTGAGAAACCATTTCACTAGGATCTTTGGGTTCAAAACGTAAAGGAACAATACTTAGATTGCAAATACCGTATTGCATGTAAAAGTTTGATTAAAAATTCTTAATTAAATAATTACACACGCTCAATAACCATTGCTGATGCACCACCACCACCATTACAAATAGCTGCAGCACCAATTTTGGCATTATTTTGTTCTAGTACATTAATAAGTGTGATTATAATTCGAACACCAGAACATCCTAGTGGATGTCCTAAAGACACAGCACCACCATTTACATTGGTATTAGTATCGTTTAATCCAAGAATTTTCATGTTGGCCAATCCTACTACAGAAAAAGCTTCGTTAAATTCAAAAAAGTCAACATCATTAAGAGCAATTCCGGCTTTTTCAATAGCTTTCGGAAGTGCTTTTGCAGGAGCAGTAGTAAACCATTTTGGTTCTTGAGCGGCATCTGCATAACTTTTGATTTTCACAAGAGGAGTTAACCCCAATTCAGCAGCTTTATCCGCGCTCATTACAACAACAGCACCAGCACCATCATTGATTGTAGAGGCATTTGCAGCTGTTACAGTACCATCTTTACTAAATGCAGGACGCAACGCAGGAATTTTCTCCATCTTTACGTTCTTGAACTCTTCATCTTCACTAACCATAACAGGCTCTCCTCGACGTTGAGGAACAGCAACAGGAACAACTTCATTATTAAACTTGCCATCTGCCCATGCTTTTGCAGATCTTTCATAAGATTGTATAGCAAAGGCATCTTGATCTTCTCTACTAAATTCATGCTCGGTTGCACATAAATCTGCACAAACTCCCATAGCATTACCATCGTAAACATCTACTAAACCATCACGCTGCATACCATCTTCGAAAGTTTGCGGCCCAAATTTATGACCTGCTCTTAATCGAACATAATGAGGAATCAGACTCATGTTCTCCATACCACCCGCCACAATAATATCGGCATCTCCTAAGGCAATTGCTTGAGCAGCATGCATAACAGCTTTCATACCACTGGCACATACTTTGTTTACTGTAGTACAAGGTACTGTGTCGCTAATTCCGGCAGCCAATGCGGCCTGTCTTGCTGGAGCTTGACCATTTCCTGCTTGAACTACATTACCCATAAATACTTCTTGTACTAGAGAAGGGTCTAGGTTTATTTGATCTAATGCACCTTTTATAGCTGTCGCACCAAGTTGTGTTGCAGGAACCGTTGATAAACTTCCCATAAAGCTTCCTATAGGTGTTCTGGCTGCAGATACAATTACTACTTCTTTACTCATTTATATGAAATTTAAATTGTGTGTATTGTTTGGTGCGAATTTAAGGATTTTTAAAGGATAAAAAAGAAGTAAAGAGTTAAGAGTTATAAGTAATGAGTTTATAATTCTTAAATATAGATGCTTACTTCGTGCATCTAACTTTGATTTACTATTTTTGAAGAACTAATAGCGCATAACTTGTGAAACGATTTTTAAATAAATTATACAAAAGACAATCCTCTTTTTATAAGATCTTTCTTTTTATTTGTACCACTGCACTTATCGTGTATCTATTTCCGAAAGGGGGGATATTTAAATACGAATTCACCAAAGGAAAACCCTGGCAATACGAAAATTTATATGCTCCTTTTGATTTTGCAATAGCAAAAACAGAAGAAGAAATAGAAACCGAGAAAAATAGAATTACAGATAATATCATTCCGTATTTTCAATATGATACTGTAATTTCTACTACTGCAAAAGAATCTTATGATACCGCATTTGCTAATTATTTAAAAGAATTTAATCAAGCACGTTCTCGAGATCGGGAACAGGCAAAGCTTTTTGGGAGGATATTATTAAATGATATTTATCGATACGGTGTTTTACAGGAAACGTACTCTTACGATAGTAAAAGGCAGATATTTTTGAATAAAGGGAATGAAGCAGAGGCTATTACATACGGCCAGATTTTGACTTCAAACCAGCTAACTAATCTTATCAATACAAGAATTGATAAAAGTGAATATGCTCCATCCAAAAGCGATTTTGTCGCTTTGTTCTACGATTTAATAAAACCCAATGTTGAGTTGAATGAAAATTTAACCGAAAGTACACTACAAGCAGAACTTGCCAAAGTACTAACGACGAGAGGAGGAGTATCTCGAGGAAGTAGAATAATTGCTAAAGGAGAAGTAGTAGAAGGTGATGAATTACAAATATTAAATTCTTTAAAAGCAGAATATGAATCACAAGTTTGGAGTGATAAAAACTTTTATTGGATTGTATTGGGGTATTGTCTTTTAGTTTCGCTTGCTCTAATGATGCTGTTGCTCTTTATTAGAAAATACAGAAAAGATATATATGAAAGTAATACTCAGGTAACCTTTATATTTTTCAATATATTGTTTATGGTTTTGATTACCACTTTGGTGGTTAAATATCGCTCTAGTTATATTTATGTGGTGCCTTTGTGTATTCTTCCCTTAGTATTAAAAGCATTTTTCGACTCGAGATTAGGTTTGTTTACTCATGTAGTAACAGTATTGATATTAGGTTTTGTAGTTCCTAATAGTTATGAATATACGTTTTTACAAATTATTGCAGGAATAGTTACTATACTTACTATTTCTGAGTCATTTAAAAGAGCTAATTTATTCATTTCAGTAGGGCAAATTACAGTGATTTATATCATTGCCTATATTGCATTTCATATTATACATGAGGGTAGTATAAGTAATATAGATTGGACGACAGTAGTGTTATTCGTAATCAGTGGATTTGCTACTTTGATTGTACATCCTTTGATATATGCCTATGAAAAGCTTTTTGGGTTGATATCAGATGTGTCATTATTAGAACTTAGTGATACCAATTCGGTATTATTAAAAGAATTGTCTAATAAAGCCCCAGGAACTTTTCATCATTCACTTAATGTGGCCAATATAGCAGAAGCAGCTGCGAATGAGATTGGAGCTAATGGTATGCTCGTTAGGGTAGGTGCTCTTTACCATGATATTGGAAAAATGATCAACCCTACTTATTTTACAGAAAACCAATCGGCTTCCGGAAATCCTCATGATGTGTTATCGCCTAAAGAGAGTGCGAAAATTATCATTAATCATGTTATAAGAGGCGTAGAAATAGCTAAGAAAAACAAATTACCGGATAGGGTTATAGATTTTATAAGAACCCATCATGGTACAAGTACTGTATATTATTTTTATACTAAAGAAAAAGAAAATAATGAAAATGTAAATATTGAAGATTTTCAATACCCTGGTCCCATGCCGTTTTCTAAAGAAACTGCTATTTTGATGATGAGTGATAGTGTAGAAGCGGCTTCAAAAAGTTTAAAAAACCCTACGAGTAGTTTGATCGATTCATTTGTAGAAAAAATAGTGAATAATCAAATGGAAAATGATCAGTTTTTGAATTCGAATATTACTTTTAAAGAAATTCAACAAATTAAAAAAGTATTTAAGCGCAAGCTTACAAATATATATCACCTACGTATAGAATATCCAGAGTAAGCGCTATAGATGTAATGTATTAGATTTTGGTTCTAATTACGGCATGTTGTTTGATGCAGAGTTATTTGCAAGAACGAAACCAAAATCATTATGAAAAATAAGCAGTTTCTTTTGGCTATTATAGTCATGATAATTACAAATTCGATGTATTCTCAAATTCGGATAGGAGGTGGAGTATCTATAGGAGTAAGTATAGATTTACCAATTCCTGATATTGTTATTGTTGCGGAAAGATCAGAAACTCCAAGACCAGGACCACGTGTAAGATGTAGGCAAGCTGTTATTCATACCTGTGATCATTCGTGTTTTGATAGTCTAGGAACTATAAATCACCAAAATGGACCAAACGGACGATATATTTATAAAGTAACCGAAGCTTCTTTATTACCGATAGATAATGGTGAAGAAAAAGTAGTTTATCATTTGGATACTGGTGAAATCCTTGAGATTATTATTTCTACTCTAAACCCTAGTGATTATAATTATCAATATTACGACCCTAGTTGTCAAAATTGCCAAGATAGTAACTCAATACTTTTAGTACTTTTAAATAATGAAGAATTACCATTGCGTAACGGTAGTTTATCATTGCAACCGTTGGGTAACGGGCAATTTCGAAACGTAATCAATATTCATAGTGTGTATGAAGGAAATTTTAATGGATCAATAAATTTTTAACGCAAGTATTTTTTATCCATCCAAAACGTCCCAAAGGGTATAATAGAACATAGTAATACTATAGCAAGTGTTTTAGTATTCCATTGTTTCTCAGTCTTTACCACAATGGCAAAAACGATATATAATAAAAATAATACACCATGAGCCATACCAATAATTTTATTAGGTTCTGGGGATTCGAACATATACTTTAATGGCATAGTTACAAATAATATAAGAAGATAAGAGATACCCTCGAGATAGCTAATAAATCTAAAACTTGTGATCATATATTTTGTTATTTTTCGCTAGTATAATTTAATTCAAAAACTTCAAGATTAAAATAAGGAATTGTAGATAGTAAATGGTCAAAAATATCGGCCATAATTTTTTCATAATTTTTCCAAACCTTATCATTACTAAAAGCATAAATCTCTAAAGGCGTGCCCTGTGCAGTTGGAGCTAATTGCCTGCTCATTATGGTCATTTCTTGATTGATATAAGGGTGGTTTTCTAGATAAGATTCTACATAATTTCTAAACACCCCCATGTTAGAAAGATTTCTCCCATTAACAGGAATACTTTTATCTATGCTTTGCTTTTGATTGTATGTATCAATTTTTGATTGTGATGTTTTTAAATATTCTTTAATTAATTCTATTTTTTCTAACCTTGAGATGTCTTCAGGGGATAGAAATGAAATACTCGAGGTTTTAATAAGTAAAGATCTTTTAATTCTTCTTCCGCCAGAATCCATCATACCTCTCCAATTTCGAAACGACTCGGATGTAAGATAGTAGGTAGGGATAGTGGTGATGGTTTTATCAAAATTTTGAACTTTTACCGAGGATAAGTTAATCTCAACCACGTCTCCATCTGCACCATATTTTTCCATTGTAATCCAATCTCCAATTCTTACCGTATCATTAACGGCTACTTGTATACTAGCTACAAATCCAAGAATAGTATCTTTAAAAATTAGAAGTATTACTGCAGACATAGCCCCAAGAGCTGTTAAAAATGTCCAGATCGATTTACCTGTTATAGACGAAAAGATTAAAATAGCACCGATAAACCATACGAATATCATAAATACCTGAACATAACTATCAATAGGTTTATCCTTAAAAGACTCTAAAGATTTTAAAAAATCTCTTAATGTTCTAAATAGGCTTCTTAATATCCAAATGGTCAATACAATAATCATGATATCGAACAGGATTTCAAGATATTTTTCGGTAGTAGGAAATGCAATAAAAAGCTTTGGTACTATCCATATAGTTAGTGACAACGGTACGATATGCGCCAGGTAATCAAAAGTTTTATTTTTAACCAAATAATCGTCAAAGACATTTTTTGATTTTGTGGCATATCCTTTAAAAATAGACATGAATACTTTTCCAATAATAAGATCAATAATAAATAAAGTAATGAATAGAATACAGACTCCAATGATTACGTTTAAATATTCTGCTGTATTTTCTGAAAGTCCCTTAGAAACAAAAAGGTTATAAAAATATCGAGTTAAATCATTCATAAAGGGTGGATGCTAAAATTTGATGCAAAATTAAACTCTCTAAGGGATTTAATAAAAAATTATAGTTATGATTTTTATAAAATTTCAAATTTGATATATAAAAAAACGCTTTACCCAATCGAATAAAGCGTTTTTGCATATTAAAATATACTTTTAGAAATTAAAATCTAATCTTCCGTAGTAATACGCTCCACCAAAGCCCATTTGTACGGCATCCCAGTATCCTCCTGCTTCAGTTTCTCCATCATTTTGCTGATCGGGGTATTCATTAAAAATGTTGTTTCCTCCGATAGTGAATTTAAGATCATCTGTTAGCTTATAACCAAGGTTTAGATCTGCTGTAATTTTAGCACCATATACATCTTCAGTATCAACAAAATCAATCAATACAATTTCACTAAAATGAGTTAGTCCTATCCCAGCATTAAATTTCTCTTTACTGTAGTTTACATTAAAAGCAAATTTACTATCAGGAGCAGAAGCTAACAAAAATGATTTTTCCCTTTCTCCAAAGAAAGTGGCTTCATCAAGATTTCCATTCTTTACTTCTTCGATAGTCATGTTGTTTATGTTACCCGCTAGAGTAGCCGAAAGATTACCAAAGTCATAGTTTCCTTTCCAAGAAAGAATGATATCCAAACCAGTAGTTTCTGTATCTACTCCATTAGCAAAAAACTGAGCTTCGTTTACATTTGGTATTTGCGGAGCCGCAAATGTACCCGTTAGTACAATTCTATCTTTAACGCTGATGTAATATCCATCTACGGTAACTGTAAAGCCTCCAAAATTGGCTGTAACTCCTAAAGCACCATTTACAGCAGTTTCTTCTTCGAGGTCATCAATACCAAAAGAGGCTGTTACAGGACTATTGTTAGGAGATAATAATGTCTCTGTGGCTACACCGCCTTGAAAATCTGTAAACCTAAGATTATAATAGATTTGTGCTAATGAAGGAGCACGAAAACCTGTACTTACCGATCCACGAATATTTATGTCTTCTGTAGCTTTTAATCTAAAGGCGAGTTTTCCATTAATTGTACTCCCGAAATCACTATAATTTTCAAATCTAGCGGCACCTCCTAATAAAAAGTTATCGGTAATATCAAGTTCTGCATCTGCGTAAAGAGATAGATTCGATCTTGAGCGATCTACTTCGTTGGCTGGACTATACCCAGGAAACCCTTGGGATCCACCAGGGCGTAATTCTCCAGAATCAGGATCTACAGGTTGTGTTTGATTGGCAGGGTCGGTAATTGGTAACCCGTTAATATCATAAGTGGCATATGATCCTTCTTCACCAGCAAAAATAATGAAGTTTTCTGTTCTATATTCTGAACCAAAAGCAATATTCAATCCTTTTAAAGTATTAGGATAATACTTTGAGAAATCTAAACTGGTTGTATTTTGACTTAGGCTATGCCCTCCCGCATCAAAATCTGTAGGAGATGATTCTTGAAGAGAGGCATTTAATGTACCAAGAATAAAGTAATGAAAGTTATTTTTACCCCAGGTGTTATTAATGTCAATTTTCCAACCGCTATCTGTTTCTGTGCGTATTCCTGCAGACACCGAATTATCTATGATGTTAGATGTAATTCTTGGAGTGAATCCATTAGGGAATATTGAAGTTACTACTCGTTCTCCGCCATTACGGGTAAAGGCAAAAGCATCTGTGTCACGATAATTTCTTCCTCCAAATGCGTATAATTCGGTTTTCTTGGATAATGGTATTGCTGCATTGGCAAAGAAATTAAATCCATCAATAGCCGCTTCTCCAAAACCTCTTCTAAAATCAAAACCAGGACGTAGCGTTTTGTTTTTACTCACATATTCTGTAGTAAAATTTGCATATCCACCATCGCCTATACCAACACCATAATTAGCGGTAACTTTTACAGATCCCCCATCGAAACTTTTATCATCAGCAATACGGTTACCATCATTGTCGGTATCTAATCTATTTCCATCAGTGTTAGGTGTTCCTGCCGGAAAATCACCCTTTGCATTAGTGTTGTAAGCACCATAACTGACACTTCCGGATATTTTATTGATATTATCTTTTAATACAATATTAATAACTCCTGCGATAGCATCAGAACCATATTGTGCAGCTGCTCCATCTCTTAAAACTTCTATTCTTTTGATAGAAGATGCTGGAATTGCATTTAGATCTGTTCCGGAGTTTCCTCGACCTCTAGTACCAAAAATGTTAATTAAAGAAGAAGAATGCCTTCTTTTACCATTTATTAATACCAAAGTTTGATCTGGCCCAAGACCACGTAAGGTTGCCGGGTCTATATGATCTGCACCATCTGATCCAGATTGTTTGTTTGCATTAAATGAAGGTGCGGTATACTGTAAGAGTTCATTAATTTCGATTTTACCACTTTTAGTAATGACATCTTGCATGTCGATGATATCAATAGCCACAGGCGTATCTGTAGCAGTCCTTTTGGGACTTCTTGATCCAACTACTATAATAGTACTTAATGCTTCTCCTTCGAGAAGAACGACGTCAATTTTTTCACGAGTTCCTACTTCGATTTCTTGAGTTTCAAAACCTACGAAGCTAAATACAAGTATTGCTCCAGAATCTACAGCAATAGTGTATTTTCCCACCTCGTCCGTGGTTGTCCCTTTAGAAGAGCCTTTTTCGAGAATATTAACAAAAGGAAGAGGTGAACCCGAAGAATCGGTGATTGTTCCTGTAACGATTTGTTGACTAAAACTCAGACATGTGAATAAGCCGAACAAAATAAGAGTGAATTTTTTCATGTATTATTGTTTATTTAAGATGATTGTAATGTTAAAGATATTTAAAACTTAATTATTAAATGTCGTATTTGACTTAGTTTTTTAATAGTTGTAAAAACCTATTGCTTTGATATTCTTGGAATAGCGTCCGCTCAAGCTGGATGTAGTAAAGTTTCGAATAAAAAAAGGAGCGCTTTAGAAAAGGCTCCTTTGTAATGTTTAATTCGAAATGTGTATCACCTATAGACAAGGTGAATTCATAGGTAGTGCGCATAAGAAAACATCCCATTCACCATTACAGCGTAGACAAGTTTCTTCGTCAAAAATAAAAAAACCACGACCTTTAATAGTTTGTTGTTGGTTTCTACTTAATTTTTCAACTCCGTTTAATTTTAAAATACATGATAACATAATATTAGGTTTTAAAAGATTAAAACCTAAGGTACCTCTTTAAGATAAATAATAATAGGTGACTAAGGTAAAGTTATTATAAATTTTATTAAGCCAAATACTTACTCAGGTACATTTAATTAGCTCTATAAATAGTAGTGATCACTTGATCCGAATTCGAATCATAGGATTCGACAATAAAGTTTTTATCAGTATCAAAATGACCGATAGAATTATTGTTACCTCCAAAATTAACAATATAAAACCCATTGTTTAAAGACCTTACCTTAGATGTTTTATTTCCAGATTTTTTAAAAAAAGTCATTACATAACCTTTGCCATCAGAAATTTTGGAGTATCTATCCGTATCAGATGAAGATTGAGATTTTTGAACCTGTACCTCCTGGTCGGTATATGAAGCAGATTGATTTGTCTTATCTTCATCTCCTGGATTAAGTTTTATTTCACTTTTTTTAGTAATGACCTCTTGTTTTTTAATTACTTTTTCTTCGCCATTAGGGCCTTTTATTCGTATAATTTTGGTTACTGTTTCTTTTGAAGAGTTTTCTTTTGATTTGCTTACTTCTGATTGAGCAAACATACTAGTAGTGTTTCCTAGTACTACAATAATAAATAAAATTTTTAAAGTTTTCATTTGTTTGGTTATTGGGGTTTAAAATTACAAAAAAATGATAAAAACTGTTAAAAACAACTATTAGTTACTTTAGATAGTAGTTTATAAAAGTAAGATTATATAATCTTATTTGGCTGTACTTGCGTACTAACAATGAATAGCATTATCTTTGCACTCTTAAAATTGAGTTTGATTATAAAAATATAACTCAAAATATTATAATGTAATTATCATGAAAGCAGGAATAGTAGGATTGCCAAATGTTGGAAAATCAACTTTATTTAATTGTTTGTCAAACGCTAAAGCACAAAGTGCTAATTTTCCATTTTGTACTATTGAGCCTAATATAGGAGTGGTTAATGTACCAGATCCAAGGCTAGAAAAGTTAGAAGAATTGGTGGTGCCAGAAAAAGTAATTCCTGCAACTGTAGAGATTGTAGATATTGCTGGTTTGGTTAAAGGAGCTAGTAAAGGAGAAGGACTAGGGAATCAGTTTTTAGGAAATATTAGAGAGACTGATGCTATAATACATGTATTGCGCTGTTTTGATAATGACAATATTGTTCATGTAGATGGATCTGTAGACCCAATTAGGGATAAAGAAACTATCGATATCGAATTACAATTAAATGATCTTGACAGTGTTGAAAAGAAACTTGATAAGGTAAAGCGTGCTGCTAAAACCGGAAATAAGGAAGCGCAAAAAGAAGAATCAATTTTATTGAAACTTAAAGAAGGACTTGAATCTGGAGTATCTATTAGAGCTATAGACATCTCTGAAGATGATCATGATACATATGTAAAACCGCTACAATTTATTACAGATAAACCGGTATTGTATGTTTGTAATGTAGATGAAGGATCGGCAGTTAATGGTAATGACTATGTTACTAAAGTAAAAGAAACTGTTGCAGCAGAAAATGCTGAAGTAATAGTATTGGCTGTAGGTACAGAAGCTGATATTACCGAATTAGAAGATTATGAAGAGCGACAAATGTTTTTACAGGATATGGGGTTAGAAGAGCCAGGAGCTTCAGTATTGATTAGAGCGGCATACAAATTATTAAATCAACAAACCTATTTTACAGCTGGAGTAAAAGAAGTAAGAGCCTGGACAGTTAATGTTGGTGCTACGGCTCCTCAAGCGGCAGGTGTTATTCATACCGATTTTGAAAAAGGTTTTATACGTGCTGAGGTAATTAAGTACGATGATTTTGTGAAATTTGGAAGCGAAGCTAAAGTAAAAGAAGCAGGAAAATTAGGAGTAGAAGGTAAAACATATGTTGTAAATGACGGGGATGTGATGCATTTTCTGTTTAACGTATAAAAGCAAAATTTAAATTCTTTATTAAACCTTTCTATATGTTTTAGAAAGGTTTTTTTAGTGACTAAAACTTTGTTTCAGCTTTATATATAATGATATATTATGAGGGGTTTTCATTGTTCGATTGAGTACTTTAAATGATGTTATGGATGATATCATTTTTACAATTTTAACGTTTTCTAATGTTTTTTCATTAAATTAACATACGGAAAAAGTAAGTTGATGCTTACAAAGGGAATTTTTTTAAAAACAAAATTTTTATTGAGAGGCAGGCTCTTATAATTAATTATTAGAAGTGCATGAGGATAGTTATGTCCATATTTTTTGTTGTATCCATAGGGTGGTTTTCTTATGGACAGGAAGAAATACATCCAAATTTTAATGACAGCCTACAATCTTTGATTGACAAATCGAATAAATTTACATACGATTATAAAATAAAGGAGTCCATTACGTATGCAATAAAAGCAGCTAATTATGCTCATAAGTTGGATAATAATTATTACAAGGGTCGTGCTTATTATAGTATGGGTAATAATTATCAAACTTTGGTTGATTATGAGAATGCAGAGCAGTATTACAAGAAATCTTTGAAATATGCAGAAGTTTCGAATGATTCTATACTTTTATTATGGAGTTATAATGGTTTGGGTAATGTGTATTACGAAGGGTATAAGAATTTAAGTACATCTCTTGAGTATTATAATAAAGCCAAAGAATTAGGAAAACTTTTAAATAACTCCTTAGAATATATGTCTCCAGTAATTAATTTGGCTAGAACATATGTAGACATAGAAGATTTTGATAAAGCACTTCCGCATATTGAAGAAGCTCGAAAATTAGTTGTTGATCATAGAAACATAGAAGGATATTGCGAAGTTTTTTATCTTAAAGGGAGATATGCTTTAAATAAGGGCAAGTTGAAAGAAGCCGAAGAGCACTTTCTAGAAGCTATTGATATAGCCGAGAGTCATGATATGATTCTCGAACTTTCTTATCTATTTAAGGCAAAGGCCGAATTATCAGAAAAAAAAGGTGATATAACAGGTGCTTATATGGATATTAAGAAATATCAAGAATATAAGGATAAGTTATATGATAAAGAGAAACTAAAACAAATAGAAGTTGCAAGAGTAAGTTTTAATGTAGATGAATATAAAAGAGAATTAGAAATTGCGCATAAAGAGAAGGATCACCAAGCTGGTATGGCAAAAAATAACAAAATCATACTTATTATTTCGGGTATTGGTTTATTATTTATGTTGGGAGCTGTGTTTTTCTTCTATTCGGGGTATAGATCTAAGAAAAAGCTAAACAGCGTATTGCGGGAAAAGAATATTGAACTAATCCAAGCAAAAACTGAGGCTGAAAATCTCACAAATGTAAAGTCTCAATTTATTTCTACGGTTAGTCATGAACTAAGAACTCCTTTATATGGTGTGGTGGGTATAACTACGTTATTGTTGGAAGAAAAAGATATTGCTGCTAAACATAAAAAATTATTAAACTCATTAAAGTTTTCTGGGGATTACTTACTCGATTTAATAAATAAGGTTTTAAAAATAAGTAAGATAGAATCGAATACTGAGAAGTTGACAAAAACACCTACTGATCTTTTACAGCTTTCTCAAAATTTACTGTACTCTTTTGAGTATCAATCTAAAAATAAGAATAATGAATTGATTTTAGATATACCAAAAGAATTGCCTACTGTGTTGAATGTTGATTCGTTAAAACTTTCTGAAGTTCTAATAAACCTAATTGGTAATTCAACAAAATTTACTGAAAACGGAAAAATTTGGTTAAGAATCAAGATTATATCTATCGATAAGGATGTAGTGAAAATAAGATACGAAATCGAAGATAATGGATTGGGTATCCCTGAAGATAAAAAAGAGTTTGTATTTGAGAAGTTTTCACAATTGGGAAGAGAATTTAATAAATCAGAAGGAACAGGTTTAGGATTATCGATTGTAAAAAACTTATTAGAAATGATGGATAGTGAAATTCATCTGGATAGTAAAGAGGGTAGAGGTACTAAGTTTTATTTTGATCTTGATTTAGAAATAATAGATGAAAAAGAAGATGAAGAGTTGCAGCCTGTAAGTAATGGTTTGCCTCAAGCTTTTAAGAAAATATTGGTTGCAGAAGACAATAAAATAAACCAAATTGTAACCAAGAATCTTCTAGATATTATTGGGTATAGTTGCACTGTAGTAGAAAATGGTTTTAACGCTTTGCAAATGGTTCAGAAAGAAGATTTCGATCTTATTTTAATGGATCTTAACATGCCTTACCTTAATGGGATGGAGGCAACAAAACGAATTAGAGAATTTGATAAAGAAACCCCGATAATAGCACTTACTGCAGCAGAATTGAGCGAGGTTCAAGAAGAATGTTTATCTATAGGGATGAACGATATTATTAATAAACCTTTGAATAAAAATGACCTTAGGAATATTATATTAAAGAATTTAACACCATAAAAAACGGCCTCTTAAAAAGAGGCCGTTTTTTATGATTAATTAGTTCCTTCCGGTTCTTTTATCTTTTTGTTCTTCACATATTTATCCAGCCATTGATCTTGTTCCCATAATAAGTGTAAAATCGATTCTTTAGCACGATAACCATGACTTTCTTTAGGTAGCATTACTAATCTTGTAATAGCTCCTAGCCCTTTTAAAGCATTAAAGTAGCGCTCACTTTGTAAAGGATACGTTCCTGAATTATTATCAGCTTCTCCATGAATCAATAATAATGGTGTTTTCATTTTATCTGCATGCATGAATGGAGACATTGTATAATATATTTCTGGTGCTTCCCAATAACTTCTTTCTTCACTTTGAAAACCAAATGGGGTTAAAGTTCTGTTGTAAGCTCCACTTCTAGCAATCCCGGCAGCAAATAAATTTGAATGTGAAAGTAGGTTGGCAGTCATAAATGCTCCATAAGAGTGACCACCAACAGCCACGCGATCTCGATCAATATATCCCATCGCATCAACAGCATCTATAGCGGCTTTACCATTAGCGACTAATTGTTTTCTAAAAGAATCATTTGGTTCCTTATCCCCCTCACCAACAATAGGAAAAGAAGCATCATCTAATACAACATAACCTTTAGTTACCCAATATAACATAGATCCCCAAAAAGGGTAAATAAATTCGTTAGGATTCGATGTTGATTGTGAAGCACTACTCTTATCCTTAAACTCCACTGGATATGCCCATAAAATCATTGGCATTTTCTCTTTTTTTTCTTTATCGTAATTTATTGGAAGATATAATGTACCTGAAAGCTCTAAACCATCATCTCTTTTATACTTTATAACTTCTTTATGAACGTTCTGTATGCTTGCGAAAGGATTTTTAAATGAAGTAATTTCCTTTAAACCTTCTTTTTTGTTAATATTTCTAATATAGTAATTGGGATATTCACTGGGCGATTCTATTCTAACTAAAAAAGTTCCTTTTTTTAAATCAATTGCCGAATTAATGGTTTCGATTTTATTAGTGTATTTGGATTGATATATTCGTGTTGTTTCACGTGATTTTATATTAAGTTTATCAATAAACGGAAACTGTCCTTCTTTACTATAACCATCACCTATTAAGTGCATAGTATCATTCTCAAGGTCAATAACCGAATATCCATATTCATTTTTTATAGTTACGGGATTCCCAGGATCATTATATCGATCTTGGTAATTTCTGTCATTAAGTATAGTTGATTTTACACCTGGCTTAGATGGGTTAAATACATACGTTTTAGTATTTCGCGTATTCCACCAGTAATCATATGCTATTGCATAATCGCTATTAGTCCATTCTATTCTCCAATATCTGCCAATAGTTTTTAGGATTGATATTGGTGTACTTGTAAAAGGAGCTTCTAGCTGAAAAACTTCATCGCGATATGCAACTTCTACTTTGGGATCACCCTTGTCCAACGCTTCAGCCCAAACTAAGGTTGCGGGTTTATCTGACCTCCATGACATTGATCTTTTACCCGTTCTAATCGACATAAACCCCTTTGGAAGAACCTCGGTAAGTGGCACTTTATTAATAGATTTTATAATTTCTCCTGAACTCTTATGTAATGTTGTCTCTTGCGGGAAACGTCTATATGGTACTATATAGGAAAAAGGTTTTTGGATTTGACTCACCATTGTATATTTTCCATCTGGAGAAAAGGAAATACTACTATACATGGCAGACGAAGCCCAATTTTTGATACTGCCGTCTAAATTTACTTTCTTGATTTCTGAAAGGGCTAATTGCTCAAAATTAAATTCATCATTCGTGTTTTTTAATAAATCTTGATAGGTTCTATTTTGCGCTTTTGTTCCTTCACTTATTGTAATTGTTGGACCTTTGGGTACAGCTTTCGAGGTATTGATTAACGATTTTTTGTTTTGAGGAATAAATTTTGTCAATAGACCAGAATTGTCTCTAAACCATATAAAAGGACTACCTAAGTTCGCATTCAAATTTGCATCTGTTACTTTCTTAGCAGATTTCTTGGCAATATTAAGAATCCAAAGTTCAACTCCTTTTGTCGTGGTATTTGTAAACGCTACCATATTCTGATCAGGTGACCATTTTAAATTGGTTATCCGCATATTCGCACTTAAACCATTGACTTGAATAGCTTCTTTATCATTAGGCTTTTTTATTTGGATATTATTAAAATAATTTGCCCTACTCGAAATATTCGTTGCTGGATTTATGCGTAATCCTGCCAATCGCATTTCTTGTTCGGATAGTTCTGAAATAGTTTTAAAACTTTCCCTGTAAAGGAAAATAAGATTTTCACCATTAGCATCAACATTAACACTCGGTGCTAATGAAACGTCTACTAAGTCAAGTATTTCTTTTGAAGGTTTTTGGTATTCTAATTTTTCTTGTGCATTACATATTGTAAAGGATACAAATAGAAAAAAGTATGATTTGATGAATTTCATTATGTAAATATTTTAGAATTTTATTTAGATGATTTGATGTTTAGGGAATAATAATTCTACAAGGTTTTAAATTAATACGTTAAGGTGGAGGGTTTTATTATTTTTTTAACATTTTATGCAAGATCATCGATAAATTGAGTCACATTGGCTATTACTATTTCTGCGTTTTCTTTGTGTGGCGTATGCCCGATGTCAGGAATGATTAAAGCCTCAGATGTTCCAGATGTGTTATTAACGATTGAATGAACCTGATCAAAGGTACCATATTCATCGTTTGCTCCTTGGATAATTAGAGAAGGACATTGTATTTTGTATAGGTATTGCTCTATGTTCCAGGATAGGTAATCTTTAGAAAGCCATGTTTCTGTCCACATTTTAAAAACGCTATCTGTTTTATCTCCATGATATTTTGATAATTTTTCTTTCAAGTTTGTATCCTGATAAGAAATAACAGCTTCTTTAATACCAAATAACGTTTCTTTTTCTACAAATACATGGGCACCTTCGGTAATAACACCGAGTATTTTGCTGGGAAATAATGCGGCTGCCAATAAAGCAATACTACCACCATCACTATGCCCAAATAGAATTATTTGTTTTAATGCTAGTGTATCAATGATATTGCCTAAAATTTTTGCTTCATCTTTTAAATAATCATTATCTCGCTTTTGAATGCTAAACTCAGAGGATTTTCCGTATCCCTGGCGATCATAAGAAATAACATTACAGCCAGTAGCAATTTCAATCTTTTTAGGGAAATCTCTCCATAGTTCAATACAACCCAAAGAATCATGTAAAAAAACAATAGTCGGCTTGTGAATTGATAGTTCTTTTGGGTTTGTAGAAAATCGTAATCTATGGCTGTTAATAATTAAATCCAAAGCGTTGTATTTGTTATAAAAAGTGCTAAAAATAAGCTAAAGTCTATACAAATTGTATATTTTGCGGCAGTAAAACTGTAACGCCTTATAGTTTTTGCCGTCTAGCTATAGTAAATATATTAAATTGTTAAAATGAAAAATGTTTTTGCCAAAATCTTTGTGGGTTCTTTTATTGTTGTAGGATGTGGAACGCAGAACCCTGTTAATAATGTTGCCACTAGTCAGCCTATTGTTACTGCTATAGATCTTACTCAAACAAAAGATGATAAAGTTCCGGTTGTAATTAATCCTGGTCGTTTTATTCAAGATTCTGTTAAGTACTATTTGCCAAAAGTAGTGCAAGGAACATATGCAGTTAGTGATTTTGGAAAATTCGTAGATGATTTCAAAGTTTTTGATTACGAAGGAAATGAAATGAAATCTGAAAAATTAGATACAAATACATGGTTAATTCCAAATGCGAAACAGCTCGATAAGATTTCGTATATGGTAAACGATACATATGATATTGAAAATGGTGGAGAAGGAACTCCTTTTTCTCCTTCAGGAACTAATATTGAAACAGAGAACTATGTATTGAATTTACATGGTTTTATTGGGTATTTTGATGTGTTGAAAAATAATCAATATGCTTTGGATGTGAAAGCGCCAAAGGATATGAAAAGGACTTCTGCTTTGCAAAAAGTAGGAACGGATGAGAATGAAGATGGATCTATTGTTACAGATAAGTATTTTGCATCTAGATATTTTGAAATTACTGATAACCCTATGATGTATGGTAATCTTGATGTTGAAGAGTTTTTGGTAGGTGATATTAAAATAGTGCTGAGTGTATATTCTCCTAATAATGTGCATACAGCGGCAAAAATTAAAGAGACTGTCTTTAAAATGATGAAAGGACAAAAAGCATATTTGGGAGATATTAATAGTACACCAAGGTATGATATATATTTATACCTGGCAGAGGGAAAAGAAGAATCTCCAACGGGGTTTGGTGCTTTAGAACACCATACGTCTACAGTTGTTGTTTTGCCTGAACAAATGGCCGATGAGGCTCTAGCATCTGCAATGATAGATGTAGTATCTCATGAGTTTTTTCATATAGTAACTCCACTTAGTGTACATTCTGAAGATGTACATTATTTTGATTATAATGACCCTACTTTTTCTAAGCATTTATGGATGTATGAAGGAGTAACAGAATATTTTGCAACCTTGTTTCAGGTAAATCAAGATATAGTAGAAGAAGGAGAGTTTTATGATAAAATAATGGGGAAAATTCAGAGCTCTAAAGGATTTGATGACGCTATGAGCTTTACTAAAATGAGTGAGAATATTTTAGATCAACCATACGCATCAAATTATGTAAATGTATATGAAAAAGGTGCTTTGATTGGTATGTGTATTGATATACTAATGCGTGAAGAAAGTAATGGAAATCGAGGAATCTTATCCTTAATGAAAGAATTGTCTTTAAAATATGGTAAAAACAAACCTTTTGAGGATGATAAAATTATAGAAGAAATAATAAATATGACATATCCTTCGATAGGAGAATTCTTAAAAACACATGTCGAGGGAAATACACCTATTGATTATAGTAAGTTTTTTGAAAAAGTAGGGCTTACTGTAAAAAAAGAAAAAGTAGTTACAAATTATATCCAAAATTCTGGAGCTTTAATTATTGCCGGAAATCAGGAAAAAGGAACTATATTCTTTACGGATTTGGTATCCGACAATAGTTTTTGGGCAGAAAATGGAGTTAAGCCAAATGATGATATTGTAGAGGTTAACGGAACGAAATTGACTATTCAAAATGCAAACAATGTTCTTGGTGCAACTTTTCAATGGCAAGAAGGAGATGATTTAGAAGTAAAACTTGATAGAGCAGGTGAAGAAGTTCTAATAAAAACAAAGGTAGCTAAATCATATACCCATGGAGAAAAATTAGGGCTTTCTGAAAACGCTACAAAAGCTCAATTGGCTTTACGAGAGGCTTGGATAAAAGGATAGCTAAATTATGATATATATAAACCAATAAAGGCTACCAAGTGGTAGCCTTTATTGGTTTATATTCTAAATGTGATTTATAAACGAGAAGAATCGTATATCAATACTTTACTCCACAGGTGTTGGTTCTCTTTGATGAATTTTTTATGAATAGGATCAACTTGATACTTATCATGTGCATCTATAGACTCAAACGTTACGACAATACAATAAGTGTATGAGGTGTCAATAACAGGCCTCTTTTCTGTGTTCGCAGGAATACCAAAATGACTTGAGGTAATAGATTTACAATTGTCGAGTAAATCATTTACTCCATTTTCAAAGGCTTTTCTTTCTTTTTCATTGTCGGGATTTTGTAACCAGAAGAGTACGGTGTGTACCAAAGGGCCTTCAATTTTTTTAGAATTTTTGTCCTTAGCGGGATGAGTTTGCGCTATTGATGAAAAAGTAATAAAGAATAATAACGTAACTATTGAAAATTTCATATGTATTTTATTTTGATGATTTTAAGAATTGTATGGCAAATAGTTTATTCATAAAAAAACTATTTTTTTAAATTACTTTTAGTACCACACGATATCGTGCTTTACCTTCTTTCAGGTGATTTAAAGCTTCATTTACGTTGTCTAACGAGAATTCTTCTGTAATAGGATATATGTTGTGTCGTACACAAAACTCAAGCATTTTACGAGTTAAAGCGGGGCTACCCAAAGGACTTCCAGAAACAGATTTATCACCTCCAATTAAACTAAAAGCTGGAATGCCCATAGGTTCTAAAACAGCTCCTACATTATGTAATTTTCCTTTTGGAGCTAATACTCTTAAATACCCAGGCCAATCAAGGGTAACATTTGTGGTATTAAGAATAAAATCTAATGTACCGTTGATTTTTCCCATTTCAGAACTATCTCTTGAATTGACCACTTTGTGGGCTCCCATTTTTAATATTTCATCCTTTTTATTGGGATTAGAACTAAAGGCTATTACCTCGCATCCCCATTTATTTAAAAATTGAACGGCCATATGCCCAAGACCTCCTATGCCAATCACACCTACTTTATTTGTAGGTTTGACGTTAGTACTCATAATTGGATTAAAAACAGTAATTCCTCCACAAAATAGGGGTCCAGCTTTACTCATATCTATTTCTTTGGGTAAAGGAATAGCCCAGGACCAGTGGCAGCGTACATAATCAGCAAACCCACCATGACGACCCACAATCACCTCTTCTTTTGTGGCGCAAAGATTATGACTACCATTCATACATTGGTCACAGTGCATACAAGATTCAGAAAACCAACCTAACCCAACATAATCCCCTTTTTTTATATTTTTCACGTTTGACCCTGTAGCGATTATTTCTCCAACAACTTCATGACCAGGAACTAAAGGAAATTGAGCATTTCCCCATTCGTTGTTGATCATACTTAGATCAGAATGACAAATTCCACAATAATGAACTTTTATATCTACTTGTTCATCACGAATATCAGGTAATTCATATTGATATGGTTCTAAGGCAGCACCGGCTTCTTTTGCCGCATATGTGTGTACAGTTTTCATGTGATACAAGTGAGTTATAAATCATATGTAAAGGAGCCATGAAATTACAAAAAATGTATATGTAAATACTTTAAACAGTAATAATAATTTTCCCTTTTATCTGTCTATTTCTAATATGTTTAAGAGCCCCAGTAAGTTTACTTGATTTGTAACATATTTTTACTGTTGGAGCTACGTTTCCTTTGTCTGTTAGTGACAACAAAAAAACCAACCCTTTATTTGGTTGATGTGCAAGGATTCTCATTTTTTTGTTTTCAATTATTGAAAGTAAAGGGCCTAAAAACAAAGATTAAAAAATAAGACTTGTATGATCACCTATCATACTATAGATACCCTTAGGGTTAAGGATGCGTTTATAATCAAATATAGAGCGATGGGCCACAACGTCCAAGATGAGGTCGTATTTTATTTTTTGGTAACATCTTTTTGGTATAATCAATAACAACATCTGCTCCTAATGCTTAGGTTGTTACAGTAAGGAGGGGTGTTGTTTGTTATAAAGTGTTTAATTCTCTTCAAGGATTTTGGATTCTTTTTTCAAAATATCAGAAAGTTTTATTAGAGCCAAGTCCATTTTTTGCCATTTCTCTACTTCCGTAGTATTGGTAATCTGTTCAAGATGCGATTTAAAATTTATCATAGCCTCGATTACTGGTTGTGTTTCGCCATAGAAAGGTAACTCTGCCCAATATAATTGATAGTATCGTTTAGAAGCTTTTTTCCATTCTTCGGTCCCGTATAAGCTTCTATTCGCTACAATAGAACATATACCTACAGTTTCTTTATAGAGAGCTAAAAGACCGGCTTTATTTTTTACGTATCCTTCTTCTTTTATGGCCCAGTCGGTAATGATAGTATCAGAAGAGAATTTACTGATAAATCTTAGTTTTCTTCTCCATAAATCTGGATTAGCGGTTTTGGTAGATTCTAAGTACGAATTTAGGAGGCTTTCTTCATGACTAGAGTCGGCTCTAAATTTTTCAATATTTAAGTTTCCTATATCAATAATTAAAAAAGAAACGATTGCCCCTATAGAAATCAACCCCCACTTTATGATTTCGACAATTGATTTAAATCTGTCGTTTTTTAATTTCTGAAATTCAACCTTTTGATCAAATGTGAGATCTTCAACCTTTATTTTGAGTTTATTTTTCATGATTGAGTGAAAAGTTATTCGTTGCTTATTAATATGATCCTAATTTCGTCTAGAATGTTTTAAGTCTGTAACTTGTTGTATTTTAGTTTTTTAAATAAAAACTTGAGGGGTTTATGCAATTTACTATAAATTTTGATCAAATTATATAGTGTAATAACCCAAAGTACATATAATAACAATTTCAACATTTTTTAGGGAGTAGAATGTGATTAAATGTAACGCTATTTTTAATCCAAATCAGGGTTAAAGCTTTGTATACCAAATAATCAACAATATTGGTTATTGATTTGTTAATTACTTTGTTCGATGGCTGTTTTAATTTTGTAAGTGAAGCCTTATATTAGCTGGCATTGTACCCAAAATTTTATGAGTAAGGAAACCAAGTATACCGAAGATAATATACGATCCCTCGATTGGAAGGAGCATATCCGTATGCGACCAGGGATGTATATTGGTAAGTTAGGAGATGGATCATCCCCAGATGATGGAATTTACATTTTGCTGAAAGAAGTACTCGATAACTCTATCGACGAATATGTAATGGGAGCCGGTAAAACGATTGAGATATCTATACAAGGAGATAAAGTTATTGTAAGAGATTATGGTCGAGGTATCCCTTTGGGTAAAGTAGTGGATGTAGTATCCAAAATGAATACAGGGGGTAAATATGATTCTCGAGCATTTAAAAAATCGGTTGGATTAAATGGTGTAGGTACAAAAGCAGTGAATGCATTGTCTACATTTTTTAAAGTTGAATCTACTAGAGATGGAAAATCTGCTTCAGCAGAATTTGAAAAAGGAAACTTAATTACTGAGGAATCTCTTGATGAGACCTCTAGAAGACGAGGAACCAAAGTTTCTTTTGTACCAGACAACTCTATTTTTAAGCACTATAAGTATCGTAGCGAATACGTAGCAAAGATGCTTAAAAACTATGTATATCTTAACCCAGGGTTAACCATTATTTTTAATGGAGAAAAATACTTTTCGGAAAACGGATTAAGGGATTTACTTTCGGATAATATTAATGAGGATGATCGATTATACGAAATTGTTCATCTTAAAGGAGATGATATTGAAGTTGCTATAACACATAGTAAAACACAATATAGTGAAGAGTATCACTCATTTGTAAATGGACAACATACTACTCAAGGAGGAACCCATCAAGCGGCATTTCGTGAAGCAGTTGTAAAAACTATTCGAGAATATTACGGCAAGAATTATGAAGCAAGTGACATTCGTAAATCAATAGTTTCTGCGATAAGTATCAAAGTAATGGAACCGGTTTTTGAAAGCCAGACTAAAACAAAATTAGGGTCAACTGAAATGGGAGGAAATTTGCCTACCGTTAGAACGTATATTAATGATTTTGTAAAAACCAAATTAGATAATTTTTTACATAAAAATCCAACTACTGCCGAAAGTTTACAGCGCAAAATATTGCAAGCAGAACGAGAGCGTAAAGATTTATCGGGAATTAGGAAACTTGCCAAAGAACGTGCAAAAAAAGCAAGTTTACATAATAAAAAACTTAGAGACTGTCGTATTCATTTAACCGATAGTAAGAAAGATCGTAATCTAGAGAGTACACTTTTTATTACAGAGGGAGATTCGGCAAGTGGATCGATTACAAAATCTAGAGATGTAAATACACAAGCAGTATTTAGCTTACGTGGGAAACCACTAAATAGCTATAATATGAGTAAAAAGATTGTTTATGAAAATGAAGAATTTAATCTTTTACAAGCGGCCTTAAATATAGAAGAATCTCTAGAGGATTTAAGATATAATAATATTGTAATTGCTACTGATGCGGATGTTGATGGAATGCATATTCGATTATTATTAATAACGTTCTTTTTACAATTTTTTCCTGAAGTGATTAAAGAAGGTCATTTGTATATTCTGCAAACCCCTTTATTTAGAGTAAGAAATAAAAAAGAAACGATTTACTGTTATTCTGATCAGGAAAGAAGAGATGCTATTCAAAAACTATCTGGTAAACCTGAGATAACTCGATTTAAGGGATTAGGTGAAATCTCACCGGATGAGTTTGTACATTTTATTGGAGATGATATACGTCTAGATCCTGTAATGTTGGATAAAGATAAATCTATTGAAGAATTATTGTCTTTCTACATGGGGAAAAATACTCCGCAACGACAGGAGTTTATTATTGATAACCTAAAGGTAGAGTTAGACGCAGTAGAGGAAGAATTATAATTTTATTAGAGCCCCTGGAAAGTATATATGGATTTGGAAAACGAAAACGAAGAATTAGATCACGAATTAACACCTGAAGATCATCAACCGCAAGAAGTGATTACTAAGGTTACAGGAATGTATAAAGATTGGTTTTTAGATTATGCATCTTATGTAATTCTAGAACGAGCAGTGCCAGCAATAGAGGATGGTTTAAAACCTGTACAGCGTCGTATTCTTCATTCTATGAAGGATTTGGATGATGGTCGATATAACAAAGTAGCTAATATCGTTGGACATACAATGCAGTATCATCCTCATGGAGATGCTAGTATTGCCGATGCTATGGTACAAGTTGGGCAAAAAGAGTTGTTGATCGATATGCAAGGAAACTGGGGGAATATTCTCACAGGTGATAGGGCAGCAGCTTCGAGGTATATTGAAGCACGTTTATCCAAGTTTGCATTAGATGTAGTTTATAATCCAAAGGTTACTGATTGGCAACTTTCTTATGATGGTCGTAAAAAAGAACCTATAAATCTTCCAGTAAAATTTCCATTATTATTGGCCCAAGGAGCCGAAGGTATTGCCGTGGGGTTGAGTACAAAAATTCTTCCTCATAATTTTATCGAGTTAATTGATGCATCTGTAAAACACTTGCAAGGAAAGAAATTTACAATATTACCAGATTTTCCCACTTCGGGGATAGCAGACTTTACAAACTATAATGATGGTAATCGCGGTGGTAAGGTTAGAGTGCGTGCAAAAATGTCTCAGCAAGATAAAAACACATTAGTAATTACCGAAATTCCATTTTCAACGACGACAACCTCATTAATTGATTCTGTACTTAAAGCCAACGATAAGGGGAAAATCAAAATCAAGAAAATTGAAGATAATACAGCAGCAAAGGTAGAGATTTTGGTACATCTTCCTTCTGGAATTTCGCCAGATAAAACTATTGATGCATTGTATGCTTTTACAAATTGTGAGGTTTCTGTTTCTCCGTTAGGTTGTGTAATAGAAGACAATAAACCAAATTTTATTGGTGTTTCTGAAATGTTGCGTCGTTCTACTGATAATACAGTAGAATTATTAAAGCGTGAGCTCGAAATTCAATTAGAGGAGTTACAAGAACAATGGCATTTTGCATCCTTAGAAAGAATTTTTATTGAAAACCGTATCTACCGTGATATTGAAGAAGTAGAAACTTGGGAAGGCGTAATTGAAGCTATTGATAAAGGATTACAACCACATATTAAACATCTTAAACGTGCCGTAACCGAAGAAGATATTGTTCGTTTAACAGAAATACGAATTAAGCGTATTTCTAAATTTGATATTGATAAAGCACAACAAAAAATTGAAGCTCTAGAAGAAGATATTGCTAAGATTAAACATCACCTGGCACATCTTATTGAGTTTGCAATTGATTATTTTAAAAGGTTAAAAACAACATACGGTAAAGGTAAAGAGCGAAAAACCGAAATTAGAATTTTTGATGATATTGAAGCCACCAAAGTTGTTATTAGAAATACAAAACTTTATGTAAATCGAGAAGAAGGCTTTGTAGGTACTTCTTTGCGTAAAGATGAATATGTTACCGATTGTTCTGATATTGATGATATTATATGTTTTACTGGAGAAGGTAAAATGATGATTACGAAAGTAGGCTCAAAAACATTTGTAGGTAAAAATATTATTCATGTAGCCGTTTTCAAGAAAAAGGATAAACGTACTATATATAATATGATTTATCAAGATGGTAGAGGTGGAGCTTCGTATGTAAAAAGGTTTGCAGTTACCGGTGTAACTCGAGATAAAGATTATGACCTTACACAAGGTAAGAAAAGTTCTAAAATTTCTTATTTCTCTGCCAATCCTAATGGCGAAGCCGAGATTGTAACCATATTATTACGTCAGGCAGGAAGTATTAAAAAACTAAAGTTTGATATTGATTTTTCAGACTTACTGATCAAAGGTAGGGGAGTAAAAGGGAATATTGTAACCAAATATAATATTAAACGTATAGAACTGAAAGAATTAGGAGTTTCTACTTTGAAACCTCGAAAAATTTGGTTTGATGATACTGTACAACGCCTAAATGTTGATGGAAGGGGAGAATTACTAGGAGAGTTTAAAGGAGAAGATCGATTATTGATTATTGATCAGAAGGGAATAGTAAAGACTATTATTCCTGAAATGACGGTACATTTTAATTCTGATATGATTGTCTTAGAAAAATGGAAGCCTAAAAAACCTATTTCTGCGATTTATTGGGATGGAGAAAAAGAGCGTTATAATGTGAAACGTTTCTTGATAGAAAATTCGGAAAGAGAAGAATCATTTATTTCAGAACACCCTAAATCTTTTCTAGAAGTAATTTCTACAGATTATAGACCTGTAGCCGAAATAGTATTTAATAAAATTAGAGGTAAAGATCAACGTCCTAATGAAGAGGTAAACCTCGAAGAATTCATTTCTATTAAAGGAATTAAAGCATTAGGAAATCAGTTAACAACTCATAAGGTTAAGCAAATCAATTTATTAGACCCGCTTCCTTTTGAAGAGCCTGAGCCTACACCTGCAGAAGAAATAGAAGTTGTAGAAGAAGAAAATGTTTCAGCAGCTTCGACAAATGAAACCAGAGATACAAGTTCAGAATCGTCTAATGATAATGATAAAAATGAAGAAGGGGAACAGGCAAGTTTATTTTAAGAAATAATTTTTGATATCGGTTTGTATTAGGTCTTCTTTACATATTTTGTTAAGATTACAATATGTTGCCCATTTACGCGACCTTCGATATGTTCTTGATTATCATGAACTAATGAAATATTTCGCACGGCGGTTCCGCGCTTAGCTGTAAAATTGGCTCCTTTAACATTCAAATCTTTGATTAGTACAACACTATCACCCGCAGTGAGTAGAACTCCATTTGCATCTATATGTTTAATTGTATTATCGGGATCATTTCCTTCTCCTGTTGCTTGTGCCCAAGACATTGTGTCTTCATCGAGATAGAGCATGTCTAATAAGTCTTGAGGCCACCCTTCATTACGTAAACGGTTCAGCATTCTCCATGCCATAACCTGTACCGCCGGAACCTCACTCCACATACTATCATTAAGACACCTCCAATGATTAGAATCTACTTTTTCTGGATTTTCAATTTGCTCAAGACACATTTTAGAAATCAGTATATGAGCATCTAAACCAGTTCCAGGAGATTTTGGTACTTGATATACATTCAGATTTTCAGTTGATCCGGATAATTCACATACAGATCCACTGCGTTTATGTAGTTCTCGCTCTAAGCTCATTAGTGTATTTGATGTTTATAAGTTGTCTATTTTGTAAAAATGCAATAATATGTTTATTTAAGTAGCGTTTGAAACAGAAATATTATTACTCGAATGTCTCTTGAAATAGTAGTAACCAATCCCGATGATTCCTAATATTTCTGCTGTAATAGAAAAAATAGAGCCTTCAAAACCAAAAGCGCCACCATTCAATACATTATAATTTGTAATTTCAGTTTCTATGAGAGAGTAAAAATCTATTCCACTTACATTGAAACCAAAATGTGTTTGAAAAAAATTCCAGCTAAAATGTAACGCAATCGGAAACCAAAGATTTTTTGTATAGATATAGGATATCCCCAATAAAAGACCCGCCAAAAACAATCCAAACAAGCTAAATGTACTAAGATTAGGGTTAAAACCATGCATGATTGCAAATAATGCAGAAGAAACGAGTAAAGCTACATATTTGTTAAAAGAAATCATGAGGTTTCTTAAAACATAACCCCTTAATAGCACTTCTTCAACTATAGCAACTAATGAAAAAACAAGTATAGAAATAACAAACTCTTTGGGATCAAATACAATCTCTTTATATTGTATTTCGTTGATAAATAGCAGAATTAAGTATCCTATCCCCATTATTACAGCTCCCAGACCAACACCCGTCACAAATTCATTTAATCTACCTTTTGTATGAAAACCAAGGTTGATAAACTTGTTTTTATCAAGAAATCTCATAAAGATCCATAAAATAAAAAACGTTCCCAATAGATTAAAAAATGACATGATTAATCTTTGAAACGATGTTTCTTGATAGCTACGATCATTAATATCAATATTTGTGATTAATGCAGCGACTAACTGAAAACCAGCAACTACAAAAAGATATGGTAAAATTAAAATTAAGACTCTTATCCAGCCGATATGTTTATTTTCCATAAGTTAAAGTTGTTGGTCATAAAAATAGTGGGTACATCAAAATTTGTTGAGAACCGCTAAACTAAAAAAGAAAGTTATGATTTTTTTGCACTATTAACCGTTTTACTTTTTTTACGAAGTTTAAAATTTAAAAACTCAATAAATAAAGAAAACGCAATTGTAAAATATAAATATCCTTTAGGTATTGTACCAACTTGTGTTTCAAAAATCTCAAAGTGTGCTAGATGTGCAGCTTCTGCAATTAACATAAATCCAATAAGGATTAAAAAGGATAATCCTAAAATTTGTACAGAAGGGTGTTTGTTTACAAACCTCCCAACAGGTGTAGCGAATAACATCATAATTAAAACAGAAATTACTACGGCTATCACCATAATAATAAGTGCATCATTAGGGTTGTCACTTAATCCATTGGTCATTCCCACCGCAGTAAGAATAGAATCAAAAGAAAAGACAACATTAATCAAAGTGATTTGTACAATGGCGTTTGATAAAGAAGAAGAACTTTTGGCTTCAATTTCTTTTTCTTCTTCTCCTTTTTCGTCTACTTTTTCATGGATTTCGTGTACACTTTTATAAAGTAGAAAAATCCCTCCTCCAAATAATATCAATGCTTGCCCACTAATTCCTGCTTCTAACCAAGGTAAATTAATATGCCAGAAAGGAGCCTCCATTGCCACAAGCAACGAGATACCAAATAATAAAACTATACGCATGACCATGGCAAGAAATAATCCAATATTAGTAGCTTTTTTTTGTTGCTCACCAGGCAATTTGCTAGAAGCTATTGATATAAAAATGATATTATCAATTCCTAAAACTATTTCTAAAAAAGTAAGAGTCAATAAAGCGACCCAAGCGTCTGCTGATGCGAAAATTTCGAACATTATTTTATTTTTTTTGCGGTTCCACGTTGTTTATTTGTTGCGCCTACTAGACCATATTCAAATGTGTAGGTGTCGTTATCTGTAGTTAGAATTTTCATATGAATAGCTTTTTTTTCAAACATGCTTTTAGGATGTAGTTTTTGAAGAATATATTCACAATCATTAATCCAACGTATACTAGCAGTATCGCTTTTTCCTTTGAAATAATCAATTTCGATAGAATCGTTTCTGATAAATGTAGTTTTTGCTAACTCTCCATCCAGCAAAGTTTCAAATTCAAAAGTTCCTGTATGAAAATTAGTGCAATCTCTCTCTTGTTGATAACAACTAGAAAAAAACAAAATACAAAAGAGTATTAAAGCTATTTGCCTCATATAACAATTTAACTATTAGCGAAAATAAATTTATTTCCATAAAGTTAATAGGAAGCTTAAAAAAACTTATTAAGTTTTTTTAATTTGATAACTATCAAAAGTACCATCTGCATAAAAAATAACAATTCTGTCGATACGATTTTCTGCTGTACTTGATGTATCTATTTTTGCTAGGGAAGGTATGTTTTGTAGATCAGGTTTTATTTCTTCTTTATGTTGAGAAAATAAATCAGTATCAGTGTTGGGAGTTGATATTGGTTCTAGAGTAGGAGAAGATATAGATTCAGGAACAGAAATATTTTCTTGAGATACTGCTTTTTCTGATTTAGGAAATGTTCCTTTTCCATACAATAACCATTGCATATCAACGTCAGTATAAGCTTCAGTAATTTTCATTACAAAGTCTAAACTAGGTTTATTTCTTCCACTAAGGATATGCGATATAGAGGAACGTCCAACTCCCATGTAATCTGCAAAAGATGAGGCAGATACACCATAGTGATCCATTAGTTTTTGGATTCTTTTTCCAAAATCTTTACTATTTACCATTGTAAACAGGTTTTAATGTTAAGTTAGGTTACAAAGGTAAACAATATCTTGTTAAAAAGGAGTTTACAAATGTAAATCATCATATTAATAGGTTAAACAATTGAGTTAAGTTGAATAATATAAATACCTAATTATAAGATATTTTAATATATATAATTAATTATAATAAAATAATTGTTAATAACTAGAATACATTTGGAAACTCATACATAATATATGTTTACCACTGTAAACAAATACTTTTATTTCTCTTGTTTACAAATGTAACAGAGGTTGTTTTACAATTGTAAAATATATCTTAGTTTACAAGTGTAAATAATCCTTTTAAATACTATGAATACTCATTAAACTATACTAATTTCGTAACCTTCAATATAGATTATGGATAGTAAGACCTTACACAGTTGGTATAATACATATAAAGAAAAATCCTTGTCTGGAAGATATATTCCTCAAGATAATATCTCTCCTCTTCTTGATTCATTATCATTATTAATTGAAATTGAACAAATAGGTGTTTCTGAAAATGATTTACCTATTCATCTCATAAAATTGGGTAAAGGTCAAAAAAGACTTCTACTATGGTCGCAAATGCATGGTAATGAAAGCACAACTACAAAAGCTTTATTTGATTTTATAAACCTTCTAGGTGATCATGATAATAATGTAGCTAAGAGTATCTTAAATGAGTGTACATTGTTTATTGTTCCTATTTTAAGTCCTGATGGAGCCAAACGCTATACCAGGCTTAATTTCAATGATGTAGATCTTAATAGAGATGCTCAAGATAAGACTCAAAAAGAAAGCATTGTTTTAGATAAGCTTATTCATAAAGTGAAACCTGATTTTGCGTTTAATTTACATGGTCAGCGTACAATTTTTAGCGCTGGACAAACAAATTTACCCGCTACAGTTTCTTTTTTGTCACCGGCTGGAGATCAAAAACGCTCTATAACACCAGATCGTAAGATAGCTATGGAGGTTATAGCAAAAATGAATGATGTACTACAACAAAGTATCCCTAACCAGGTAGGGCGTTATGATGATGGTTTTAATATTAATTGTGTGGGAGATACATTGGCTAATAAAGGTATTCCTACTGTTTTATTTGAAGCAGGGCATTATATTAATGATTATGAGCGAGAAATTACTAGAGAGTATATTTTTTACGCTATGGTGACCTCAATAGCATATATCGCCAAAACTACCATTACAGGAAACGAGTTTAAAGACTATTTTTTAATTCCTGAAAATGGGAAATGTTTTTATGACGTAATTATTAGAGATGTTGTTTTGAATGAAAAGAAAGTTGATATCGCTGTTCAATATACAGAGCAATTGGATGTAGACCATGTGAAATTCGTACCTAAAATTGTTAAAATTGATGATTTACAAAATTTTTACGGACATAGGGAAATTATCGGTAAAAATAAGGTTATCCGTAACGAAAACGTTACAGTAGAGATAGTTCCGGAGGTCGAGTTGTTAAAATTCTACTTAGATTCTGAATTATTCTCAATAGAACCGGTAAAAAGGTGAAATAAAATATGCTAAAACTGTATTTTTCTGTTATTTTTGCAATGTAAATAATCGGGAAAAATAATATTTAGTTACTATGGCAAAATTTAAATTAGACGAAGTTGATCACCAAATTTTGGATATGTTGATTGAAAACACGCGTACTCCATTTACGGATATCGCTAAGAAACTATTGATTTCAGCAGGTACGGTCCACGTTCGTGTTAAAAAAATGGAAGAGGCCGGTATTATCGAGGGATCTTCATTAACATTAGATTATCAAAAATTAGGGTATTCATTTATCGCTTATGTAGGTATTTATCTTCAAAACACATCTCAAACCAAGTTTGTTTTAGAAAGAATTAATGAAATACCTTTTGTAACCGTTGCTCATATTACTACAGGTAAATTTAATATTTTCTGTAAAGTAAGAGCGAAGGATACAAACCATGCCAAAGAAATTATCTTTAAGTTAGATGATATTGATGGAGTGTATCGTACAGAAACAATGATTTCTTTAGAAGAGAGTATTAATGATAAAAAACGCTTAATGCATTCGATTTTTCAGGATATGTAAAGGGTCTTTTATTTGACATATATTAAACCCTTTAAGAAAAGCTCTTAGAGGGTTTTTTTATTTTATTAACCACAACTAGTATTTACCACCACACAAAATGGCTAGAAAACCAAAAATTGAACGTTTCAGTGAAAACGTTCTGGCGAAGTATCAGATATACAATAGTATATTCATAACATTACCTTTTGACACCATAACCAATACAGGTGTTTTATTACCTCTTTTTAAAGAAGTGTGCGAGAAAGGGTATGAGGCGCATAAGAATCCAACAGAAATAGTTGAAAATTTTTTCACACTCTATCAAGATCATCCTTCGGTCAAAGAAAAACATGATTTATTATTTAGATTTATCCAGTATATAGAGCGTCAAGTTGTATTATTTGATGCTATCGAAGATGCAGCTTTTCCTGTTGTAAATAATATGGATGGTCGAGGTACTCTTAGAAGTATTAAAGAAGAAGCACAGGCAAAAGGACAATTAGAAGAGCTTAAGGAGTATTTAAGGCGATTTAAAATACGACCTACGTTAACAGCGCACCCTACTCAATTTTATCCAGGAACAGTTCTAGGAATAATTCATGATCTAGATAGTGCTATACGAGATAATGATTCTTCTAGGATTAAAAAATTATTAGCTCAGCTCGGGAAAACGGCTTTTTTTAAGAAAGAAAAACCGACTCCTTATGATGAGGCTGTAAGTTTAATTTGGTATTTAGAGAATGTATTTTATCATTCTGCAGGTGCGATTTATAATTATGTTCAACAAAATATATTTGAAGGTGAAGACCTTGAAAATGACTTAATCAATTTAGGGTTTTGGCCAGGAGGCGATAGAGACGGTAATCCATTTGTTACTACAGAAACAACTCTGAAAGTAGCAAAAAGATTACGTAAAACCGTTTTGATTAATTATTATAGAGATATTCGGAATTTAAAAAGAAGAATAACCTTTGGTGATCTTCAGGATAAAATTACTGTTTTAGAAAATGCATTATATGATAACTTCTATTATTCTAAAACGGCAGAACCGTTATCCATAGATGTTTTAATGAACGGTTTGTTAGAGATAAGAGAAGAATTGATTACTCAACATCAATCTTTGTTTTTAGAAGAGCTACAAGATTTGATTAATAAGGTTAAAATCTTTGGGTTTCATTTTGCAACTTTAGATATAAGGCAAGATTCCAGAGTTCATCACAAAGTGTTAACAGATGTGGTCAATAAAACCAATGCTTTAGGTTTAGGGATTTTTCCTAAAAATTATCTGTCTTTAACAGAATCTGAACAAATTGATATACTAACAGGTGTAAAAGGACAGTTAGACCCTTCGATTTTTGAAGAGGATATTACACGAGGTACATTAGAGTCTGTATATGCTATTAAGACTATACAAGAAAGTAATGGAGAACGTGCTGCTAATAGATATATTATTAGTAATAATGGAGGTGAATTAAATGTGATGGAAACCTTTGCATTAATTAGATTGTGTGATTGGGAGTTTCCTACAGTAGATGTAATACCATTATTTGAGACGGTACCTGATTTACAGGTTTCTCATAATGTAATGGAAACCTTATATAGTAATCCTGTTTATATGGCCCATTTAAAACGTCGTGGGATGAAACAAACAATTATGTTAGGATTTTCAGATGGTACAAAAGATGGAGGATATCTAATGGCCAATTGGGGAATCTTTAAAGCTAAAGAAGCATTGACAGAAATTTCTAGGAAATATGATGTGAAAGTAGTGTTCTTTGATGGTAGAGGAGGACCACCAGCTAGAGGAGGAGGGAATACTAACCAATTCTATGCATCTCTTGGACCAACTATAGAAGATGAAGAAATACAAATAACAGTCCAAGGGCAAACCATTAGTTCTAATTTTGGAACCCTAGATTCTTGTCAATATAATCTAGAGCAATTACTAGGAGCAGGGGTAGAGAATGAGTTAACCGATAATGAGAGCAATCTTTTTTCTACGGCTAATAAAGAAACAATGCAAGAACTTGCTGATATTAGTTATAAAACTTATGTAGATTTCAAAAATCATCCAAAGTTTCTGCCTTACCTAGAACACATGAGTACTTTAAAATATTACGGTAAGGCTAATATTGGTAGCCGTCCTTCCAAAAGGAGTAAAAGTGATACTCTGGATTTTGGTGATTTAAGAGCCATTCCTTTTGTTGGTAGTTGGAGCCAGTTAAAACAAAATGTGCCTGGTTTTTATGGAGTGGGTACTTCTTTAAAAGCATTCGAGGATCGAGGAGAATTTGATAAAGTTATAGCGTTATATAAAGAATCTGCTTTTTTTAGAGCATTGTTAGGAAATAGTATGATGAGTCTTACAAAATCCTTTTTTGAATTAACAGCTTATATGAAAGAAGATTCTGAATATGGTGCGTTTTGGGATGTTATACATGATGAATATTTGTTAACTAAGCGATTGTTGTTTAAGCTAACTGGTTATGAGGAGCTTATGCAGAATGAGCAAGCGGGTAGAGCTTCAATTGATATTAGAGAAAATATTGTATTACCATTATTGACCATACAACAGTATGCTCTTAAAAAAATTCAGGATCTACATAAATCTAAAAGTATTGATACTGAAGAGTTAGAGGTGTATGAGAAAATGGTAACTCGTTCATTGTTCGGAAATATAAATGCCAGTCGTAATTCGGCATAATTTATAAAGTACTGTTAAGGAGTATTTATAATGAGGTGGGAATGATTAAATTTCTACCTCATTATTATTATACGCATATGTTAACTCAATTAAAAGAAGGAGAATTTAATCCCTATTATGGTATTTATATTGCTAAGGCAGAATATCCGGATATTGTTGAAGGGTTGCGAAAAGGGAAACAAGAATTTATAGATTTTGTGAAATCTATCCCTCAAGAAAAACTTACTTACGCCTATGCAGACGGAAAATGGACGATTGCAGAGGTTTTGCAACATCTTATAGATACCGAACGAATATTTACCTATAGAGCTTTGTGTTTTTCCAGGAAAGACACTACACCATTAGCTGGATTTGATCAGGATAGTTATGCTCCTAATTCAAATGCCAATCATTATAGTTTGACTGAAATTATTGAGGATTTTGAAGCAGTGCGAAATAGTTCGGTTACTTTGTTTAGAAGTTTTACAGATGAGATGCTGCTTAATATAGGAGAAGCGAGTAGTAGTCCTATGAGCGCAAGAGCAGTAGGGTATATTTTGCCAGGACATCAAAAACATCATTTTGAAGTGATTAATAAAAAGTATTTGTAAAAATGACAAAAGAAGAAGTTGCACATCAATATCTTTCATTTCTAGAAAAAGGAGAAATGGATAATGTGGTTAATTTGTTCGCTGATGATGGAATTGTAGAATCCCCATTGTATGGAATAAAACCTGCAAAAACTTTTTATAAACTGCTTTCTGAAGACACAAGTTTATCAGAGCTAAAGTTTGATGGATTATTTTTAGAAAATAATACTAATCGAATATCGTTGCTTTTTGACTATAAATGGAGCATGAAAAATGGTAATGTAGTTGAATTTAAAGTTGTGGATATTATAGAGCTTACTTCTGAAAATAAAATTAAAAAGCTGGCTATTATTTATGATACTGTTAATGCAAGAGATTTACTTACTAAGTAATATAGATTATAAAGCCTGCGTATATTCGTTTTTTCTTAACATCAAATCGAAATAGTTAGAAAAACTAAAAGTGTTTAATCCATTTTTTCCAAAAGTTTGACCCACAAATTTTTTTACAGAACCATTTTTTGAAGACATATGGATATGAAAGCCCGTAGACCGTTTTTGAGAAATCCTGGATTGAAATACGTCAAATTTATCAACAGAATCAAACGCATCAATGGCAAAAATTGTAATTCCTAAGTATTTAGCGGTTTCGATATCAAACTCTGATACTGATCTAATATTTCTTTTGTTTCTCTGCATTTCTTTGGGGTGACCATGTAGTTGAGCAAGAAGCATAAGTCCTTCTCCAACTCTTGGAGCGCTGTTTAGTCCAACCCTATATGTATTGATAATAATTCCTTTGTTAGTTCTAGATTCTGGTAACCAGTCTCTAATAGCAAATATTTTCCCAGTATTTACATTTAAAACAATAAATACTTGATTTTCTATGCCTTCTCTAAATGTGTCGTCTGCTACTTTTTGAATTTCTTTTTGTATTTGTTTTTCGTTAGCAGTGATCACATAACTGTTTTTGTGTAATTCTCGAATCCCTGGAGAAGAATTAGGTCCTCCTTTCTCTTCAATCACATAATTCCACTCTCTTACATCAATTACTCTTAAGTTGTTTGTTCCAGAACCGTCTGATCCGAGTTGTTCTCCGGTGACTCTATTTATATAAATATCCAATAAAGTACTGGTAAAAGAAGAGGCATGAAAAAAGGAAAACAAGCTAAGGATGAGAAGTAGTGCATTTTTTGTCATCAGTATATGTTTAAACCTTCCTTAAATTTAAACAATATTTTTTAAACTATTGATATTTAGTTCATGACCTCCTGGATGTGTTCTAAATTCTATTTGAGGTAAAATCCCTTTTACACGTATTTTTTCGGCTTCTACTTTTTCTATTTCAAAATAAGGATCTTTTTCGCCAACGATGTGAGTGATTTTAGTGTTTTGGTTTAAAAAAGTAAAGTTTTCTTTTTGTAGCTCTTTCGGGAAACCACCTGAAATCATTACAAAGGCATCACTATTAATTTTATTACGAGCAATCCATCGACTTGCAATACTTACTCCTTGAGAATATCCTAATACAATAAAATTAACATGCTCAGGGATTTTTTCATAATCCATAACAGCATCTACGTACCTAAGAATATTTTCTGTTTCTCGTAATGTATTTTCTTTTGTTAACCAGCTAGAACCAACTCTTCTATAACCTTCACCTTTATAATATTTTGATGGGGCTTGCGGAGCGATAACATAGTTTTCTTCTTCTTTTAAGCTGTCGAATAATCTAATAAAATACCGGCTTAAGTAGCCTATACCATGAAATACCAGCCATACATTCTTTGTTGCAGGAGTTAGACGGTTTAGGGTCGAATAAGTATTCGTGTTTTGATACGAAATTTCTTTTTCTTGTGAATTCATATGGATAATAAATAATGTGTTGTTTATAATAGGGTTTAATTAAGTTTAAACCAATCATAAACAATGGGCCACAAGATATCTTGATTTTTCTTTCTAAAAAAATCAAAATGCCCGATAGCCTTCAAATTATAATCTGATGGTATGAGATGTTTTCGGGTTACCGAGGCATTTTGATAGACTTTAGTTCCTAAAATATCAACAGATTTTTTTGGAGCAAAGAGATCATCTTCGATACTTACTAAAAGCATCTGATCTTTAATGTCATTGTAATATGTAGTATTATTCCCTTTTGTAAAATGTAGCATAGAGTCTGGGTGTAATAAAAAAGTGGCCCAATCTTTTGCTACTTGAGACGTTAATGGGCTTCCTAATCCAAACCAACCAGAGGGATAGTACCCCAAAATTGATGTGGTTACGGGGACAAATATTTTAAAATTCATAAGGATTAACATCTTCATTTTTGATGTAAAATGTTTGTAAAATCCATATTGAGAAGCAATAGTAATGTATTTGTCATAATATTGATGCGCATCACTAAATCCAATGCTATTGCCACCATAACTATGACCGATCATGTACTGTTGATTTGCAGGAAACTTTTCTTTTACATGTTTGGACACGGCTTTAAAATCTTTGGCCCAAGAAAAATACCCATGTTTTTTTAAGGCACGTAAACTTTTAGATTTTGATAATCCAATTCCTCTGTAATCAAATGTAAATACATTGCAACCCTTTTTTGCAAGTTGAGTAGCTAGGTTGAAGTAAATTTTTTGTGGTACAGCTACAGCGGGAGCAAAGACAATCGTTTTGTTATTTGGAGACTCAGGGATGAATTCATGAACCGAAATAGGGTAGCCGTCAAAAGATTGTATAGTGTATGATTCCATTTGTTTAGTGTTTTACTTTTTGAAAGTCTTCCGTTTGTTGATTGAAAAAAGAGAGGATTGTATTAAAGTATTCATCTCTGTAAGAAGATTTTGTTATTTGAGCGTGTTTTGCTTCAGGTATAGTGTATAATTCTGATGCGATAGGAATGGCCTTGTTAAATCTTTGCCCCGCTTTATGAGCAACAAATGTATCTGTAGCAGAATAGATGAATAATACTTTTTGCAAACTATGGGCATCTTTTATGCGATCAATCATTCGGATTTTTTTCTTTAGTCTTGGGTTAAGAAAATTCATGATTTTTAGAACCTTATTCGCTGTAGGGAAACGAACCCAAAATTCATCTAAGGTATTTGCAGCACTTTCGATTATTGCAAAGTTATAATTGTGCTGTTCGGCAAAGGCAATAGTCGCCCATTGTCCTCCAAGAGATACGCCTAAATAACCTAAAGGTAGTTTAGGGTAAACATTCCTAGCTTCTATTCCTGCGGCAATAATATCTTGATAATAAAAGAAATTTCCGATTTTACTTTCGCCAAACCCGTTGATATCAAATACAAATACATTATAACCATTGGCTCTAAGGATATCAGTGTATCCATTTTTAAGGTAATACCCTTTAGCTTCTTTTCCCATTGGATGACCCAATACGATAGTGGCTTTAGACTGACCGTGTATTGTTGATGATGAGTATAAGCCTTTCAACATAGCGCCAGAATCACTCTTAAATGAAATGGGAGTCCATTCTTCTAATTGTTTGATAGATAGAGGATTTCGCCAGGAAACCATAAATCGCCCAAAAAACGGTTTCTTAATTAGCTTATAATAACTTTTCATTTGTTCGTAATTATTTTTTCCATGCGACTAACTGCATTGTTAAGGTATTTAGGATCATCATACACTTGAGTTAATAAAATGCCTCCTTCTATATCTTGTACCATTTGTTCTGCTAGGTTCAATGCTTCTTCTTCAGTATAATTGATTTCTAATAATTGTTGAAGTCCAGAGATAAAATCCTGAAAAAACAATCGTATTTCTTTTTTATATATAGGATCGAGATGGATAGTTTCTAGAGCTGTATTGGCCATAATGCAGCCTCCACTAGACACGCCAAATATCTTGTACATAAGTAGTTTCATTTTCTTGATCTTATCCTCAAGGCTTAGAGTATCGTTCTTAATTATTTTAAAAAGATTATGATTAAAATAGCTATGAACAGTTGCTAATACTTCTTTTACTAATTCTTCTTTATTGTTAAAGTAGTAGTAGAAATGTGATTTTTGAATACCGCATACCTTTGATAACTCACTTAAACTACTGTTTTGAACGCCTCTAATGCGCATAATAGGTATAACCTTTTTTAGCACTTCTTCTTTTGATGTTTTTATTTTAGGCATTTTATTGAACGTTCGTTAAAATAATAATCAAATATAGTTAGAATTATTTAATGGCATTGTATATTTTTGTTACAAATTAGTTAATCATATGAATTTAAGCGAGGCAGAAATCTTAAAGCAATGCGCTAAGATGTGTGAAAACACATTGATGGAGACACTTAGTATTTCTTTCTGCGAAGTAGGTGAAAATTATCTTGTTGCAAAAATGCCAGTTACACCAAAAGTACATCAGCCCGATGGAGTTTTGCACGGGGGTGCTATGGTTGCTCTTGCCGAAAGTGTAGGAAGTGCAGCTTCTTATATTTTTTTGGATGCAAGAGATTTTTTTATTCGAGGAATTGAGATTTCGGCAAATCACGTAAAAAGTGTTCGAGAAGGTTATGTGTTTGCAAGAGCAGAGATAATCCATAAAGGGAAAACTACTCAGCTTTGGGATATTAAAATACGCGATGAAGAAAAAAACCTAGTATCTATAGTTAAGTTAACCACTATCGCATTACCAAAAACAAGATAGTTGTATGGATTCTAGGGCTATTTATGCTAAAATTGAAGAACAATTGGTATTACAACTACCTTTTGTTGCTTATCGAAAAGCCAATAAAGATGTGCTTAGTGCTTTTCTTCAAGAAAGCGATACTATATATACTGCAAATGATTATTCTAATTCGGGTTTTGTATTTGCTCCCTTTGATCAAAAGAAAGAATCATTTCTTATTCCTGCTGATTCATCCAGATATTACAATGCTGTTCTCTTAAAAGATAATTATAATGATATTGCTAAGGAACCGCATGTTAATATCACCTCAGATATAAATGATAAAACTAAAGAGCATCATAAACAATTAGTAATTAATGGTGTAAAAAGCATTAAGACAGGGCAATTTAGAAAAGTTGTTTTATCTCGTAAAGAAGAAATAAAAACGGGTAAACCTATTGATCTATTGATTTTATTTCAACGCCTCATTGCTACATACCCTAATGCTTTTGTGTATCTCTGGTATCATCCCAAAATTGGAATTTGGCTTGGGGCAACTCCCGAAACACTATTATCTAGTGATGGGAAACAGTTTTTTACTATGGCCTTGGCAGGTACACAATTATATGATCCAAATACTGAAGCAAACTGGGAGAATAAAGAAGTAGAAGAACAAGAGATGGTGACTGAGTTTATCTTAAAGGAGTTGTCTTTGATTTCTAAAGATATTCGTTCATCAAAGGCGTATACACATCGAGCAGGAACATTATTACATTTAAGAACGGATATTAACGGAGACCTGGATTTGGAAAAACCTGGCTTACAAAATGTACTTAATACTCTTCATCCAACACCGGCAGTATGCGGATTGCCAAAACAAGAAGCTAAGAAGTTTATATTAAGTAATGAAGGTTATGACAGAAAATTCTATACCGGATTTCTTGGAGAGTTGAACATAACTACTGGTCAAAAAACAGAATCTAATCTATTTGTAAACCTTCGTTGTATGGAAGTAGAACCCGAGGTCGTTAATGTATATGTAGGCGGAGGAATAACAAAGGATTCTGATCCAGAAAAAGAATGGGAAGAAACAGTAAGGAAGACGGAGACCATGAAAAAGGTTTTGTTTTAAATTACTTTTAAAACATTGGCTTAAATTAGAACGATATTGTAATTTAGCATTTCGAATGAAGAAACGCTTATATTCCAAAATCCCTTTATCACAAACACTTGTTGCACTTTGCGAAGCAAAGGGAATAGATCATATTGTAATTTCTCCCGGTTCTCGTAACGCACCACTAACCATAGGTTTTAGTGAACATCCAAAAATGCATTGTTATAGTATTGTTGATGAGCGATGTGCAGCTTTTTTTGCATTAGGGATAGCACAGCAATTACAAAAACCTGTAGGGCTTATTTGTACATCAGGAAGTGCACTACTTAATTATTATCCCGCGATCGCTGAGGCTTTTTACAGTGACATTCCTTTAGTGGTTTTAAGTGCTGATCGGCCTATTGAGCGCATTGATATTGGTGATGGGCAGACGATTAGGCAGAAAAACGTATTTGAAAATCATATCTTATATTCTGCAAATTTGTATTCTGAAGTAGTTACAGAAACTGAAATACAAGACCTTAAGATACGGCAAAAACAAAGAGAGGCGCAAAAGCATAATGAGAGAGAAATTAATCTTGCATTAAACAAAGCAATAGAGAAAAAAGGCCCTGTTCATATTAATGTTCCGTTTTATGAGCCCTTGTATGATAAGATTGAGGAGCCTACTATTTTTCCGAAAAACATACCAGTTGAGTTTCCTCAACACCGTATTTCAAATGTGTTAGAAGGTGAGATGTTGCAGCAATGGAATACTGCAAAACGAAAAATGATTTTGATAGGAGTAAGCTCTCCAGGGATGATAGATCAAAATTTTATAAATCATTTTGCTAAGGATCCATCTGTTTTAGTATTAACCGAAACGACATCTAATATTCATCATCCTTCTCATATTAATTGTATTGATCAATTAATTACATCGTTAACACTAGAGCAATTTGATGATTTACGACCTGATTTACTTTTGACAGTTGGAGGAATGGTGGTTTCTAAGCGTATTAAAGCTTTCTTAAGAGAGTATCAACCTCAATCTCATTGGCATATCGATCAAATGAAGGCGTTTGATACTTATTTTTGTTTATCCGAACATATAAAATTGCGCCCTAATTCTTTCTTTTCTTGGTTTCTCGAAAAGACTGAATTTGTACGAAGTGAATATAAAACTTCCTGGATTTCTGTTAGAGAGCAAAGAAGAATAAAGCATGAACAGTATCTTGAGCAGGTTGCCTATACAGATTTAAAGGTTTTTGAATCAATTTTTGATAAAATTCCAGAGGGTCAAATGATACAATTAAGTAATAGTTCAACAGTTAGATATGCTCAGTTGTTTTCATTAAAACCTTCGTTTATGGTATACTGTAATAGAGGAACTAGTGGTATAGACGGAAGTACATCTACTGCCATCGGTGCATCACTAGCATCAAAAGTACCAACTACGTTGATTACAGGAGATCTAAGTTTTTTTTATGATAGTAATGCTTTGTGGAATGATTACATCCCATCTAATTTTAAAGTTATTATTATAAATAATAGTGGAGGAGGTATATTTAGAATTTTGCCTGGTAAAGAAGAAAGTGCTAACTTTAGTACATATTTTGAAACAGCACATCAGTTAACTGCAGAACATTTATCCAAGATGTTTGGTTTTATTTATAAAAGTGCAAACACTTATCAAGAGGTTCAAAAAGGTCTAGAACAGTTATATGAACATGATGACCAACCCAGGATATTAGAGATTTTTACCCCAAGAAAAGAAAACGATAGTGCTTTAATCGGTTATTTTAAGCATTTCATCTAATTTCTTTAGTTTAATATAATTTGTAGATGAATTATTCATTTATAATTCATCTATATTTGATATATCGATGTTAAAAATTAACTAAAAACCTAAAACATTATCATCTTATGAGTAAAAGAGACGAATTAATCGCTAAGTATGCTGCTGATATCAAAGACAAAATTGGTCAGACTCCAGACATGGATTTATTAACTAAGGTTACGATTGGTTGTGGGCCTTCAATTTATAATGCAGATGCTGCAACTGTTTCTGGTAGCGATCAAAGCGAGCTAGATACTGTGAAAAAGAATTTTCTTATCAAAAAATTAGGGCTTTCTGATGGTTCTAAGTTAGACGAAGCTATAGCTTCTGTTATCGAGCAATATGGTAAATCAAACCGTAATAAGTATAGAGCGGTTGTTTATTATCTTTTAACAAAGCATTTTAAGAAAGAGTCTGTATATAAATAGTATTTGATATTCTTTCAGAAAAAAATAATAGGTGTGCCATTGGCGCACCTTTTTTTCGTTTAATTACCCCGTAGAGAGAGATTAAAAAATTATCTTTGCGCAAAAAATAAGACATGCTTGCATTAGGAGTCTATAATACATTGGAAATATTAAGAGATAGAGAACCCGGTTTATTTTTGGGAGATGAAGATGGGAATGAAGTGTTGCTTCCTAATAAATATGTTCCGGAGGAATTTGAAATCGGAGATAAAATAAAAGTATTTGTATATCTAGATAGCTCTGAACGCATTGTATCTACTACATTAGAGCCCTATGCTACTGTAAAATCCTTTGCTTATTTAAAATGTACTAATGTTTCTGAAATTGGAGCTTTCTTAGATTGGGGATTAGAGAAAGATCTTTTCGTCCCATTTAGAGAACAGGCATCAAAAATGAGGGTTGGGAGCTGGTATTTGGCTTATGTATATTTAGATGAAGAAACGAATAGACTTGTCGCTTCTAGTAAAACCAATGCATTTCTTGATAATTCGTTAGTGCTATTGTCGTCATATGATGAAGTTGAATTAATTGCATCTCATCCATCCCCTCAAGGTTGGAATATGATTGTAAATCAAAAACATTTAGGATTGGTGTATTCTGATGAGATTTTTCAGAAAATTACTCCTGGCGATCAAATTAAAGGGTATGTGAAAAAAGTACGACCCGATGGTAAAATTGATCTTACCCTACAACGACACGGTTTTAGAAGTATTGAACCTAATGCTCAGCAAATTCTAAATGAATTGAAAGCTAGTGGTGGATTTATTGATTTAAATGATAAGTCAGACCCTGATGATATCAAAGAGGTTTTTCAATTAAGCAAAAAAAGTTTCAAAAAAGCTATAGGAACTCTATATAAAGCCAGAAAAATTTCTATCGAAAAAGATGGAATACGATTGCTTGAGCAATCCTAAAAAATACTTAATACGCTAACCCAGTAATAGGGCAAAAGGCACCACTATAAAACCCAGCATCCTTATAAGCAATATTTTTTACGCCGCCACTATTGTTTGAATTGGAGGATCCGTTTCCTGAGACTCTAAAACTAAACGATTTTGGTTGTTCTATAGCTACATTGTATTTTGGAGCTATAAAATGTTCTTGCGGTAATTCTAAAATCGAAGTTTTCTTTCTTAAATACTGTTCTCTTAAATCTATTGAAAGATCTATCTCTAACAACTGATATTTTTCAACAGAATTTTCTTCTACCACTAAGGATAAAGGAGCAGCTAATTGTTCCCATTCAATAGTGTGAATTGTGGTTTCTTGTCCAAATGATAAAATGCTAATACTTCCAAAAAATAATATCAAAAACGATTTCATGTGCATAAATATAAAGTCTATTCGATTAAAATCATCAAAAACTATGCTAAAATCTCTTCTAATTTATATTTAAAATTAAATTTTAAGGGATTTACCCTATAAATGATGCGGTCGAATATGCTATATTGTGTTATTTTTGGGGGACAAAAAAATATATAATGAGTTCAGTAGACTGGAAAACAGTAAAACAATATCAAGATATCACCTATAAAAAATCAGGAGGAGTAGCTCGGATAGCTTTTAATCGACCTGATGTACGTAATGCTTTTAGGCCACAAACAACAAGTGAACTTTATGATGCGTTTTATGATGCTCAGGAAGATACGTCAATTGGGGTTGTATTGCTATCGGCAGAAGGCCCATCATCAAAAGATGGTGTGTATTCTTTTTGTAGTGGAGGAGATCAAAAAGCAAGAGGTCATCAAGGATATGTTGGTCAAGATGGGATGCATAGGTTAAATATTCTTGAGGTACAACGATTAATTCGTTTTATGCCAAAAGTGGTTATAGCTGTAGTGCCAGGATGGGCAGTAGGAGGAGGGCATAGTTTGCATGTGGTTTGTGATCTTACTTTGGCTAGTAAGGAACATGCTATTTTTAAACAAACTGATGCCGATGTTACTAGTTTTGATGGTGGATACGGTTCTGCGTATTTGGCTAAGATGGTTGGACAAAAAAAGGCAAGAGAAATTTTCTTCTTAGGTAGAAATTATTCGGCTCAGGATGCATATGAAATGGGTATGGTAAATGCTGTAATCCCTCATGAAGAGTTAGAAGACACGGCATACCAATGGGCGCAAGAAATTCTTGAAAAGTCGCCAACATCAATTAAAATGCTAAAATTTGCAATGAATCTTACCGATGATGGTATGGTTGGGCAGCAAGTATTTGCAGGAGAAGCAACACGATTGGCTTATATGACCGAAGAGGCAAAAGAAGGTAGGAATGCTTTTCTTGAAAAAAGAAAACCTGATTTTAAGAATATTAAATGGATACCATAAATTGTATACTTAATTAATCAGAAACGTATACTTTTAAATTTTCAGAATATGGATAAAAAGGAGGAAGAACTATTATCAATGCATTATCAGATGGAAAAAACTGATATTAAGCAGCAACAGATGGAAGACCGACTGGTATCTATTTCTGAGGATTTGAAAAAAAGTAAAGTAGTAAGGAATTTATACTTTATTTTCATTGTAATCCTACTAGCCTTAATGGGTATTGCAGGTTTTTATTTGTCAAAGAATAATATGCTTTTTTCTTCTGAAGATGCATCTTTTGAGAATTCTAATGAAGTGAAAAACCTTCTTGTTACTAATGATTCTTTAAAAGAGGAGTTGAATAAGTTGAAAGTAGATATTTCTGAATATAAGAATGCGCAATCGGATATCAATGATAGCATAGCAGAAGAAGGGAGAGAGATTCTCGATTCTGTTAACGGGAAACCTAAATTGAATTTTGAAAGAAATTACTGCTATATTACTAAAGCTTTTAAAAGCAACGATGTTGTATTTATTGAGGCTGATTTTATAGAGTTTTATGAAGGTAAAAAAGCGGTAAAAAAAGCAAAGGAATTTGGTGAAGCAGAGTACGATATCGACAAAAATGGCGATACATTGTATTTTTTATATAATAATTATTATATTCATAATCAGAATTCTAAACCAAGAATTTTAGAACTTGACGATAGAGCAAGGGTTAGGATTAATAATATTAATCAAATTTCTAATGGGTTTCCATTAAAAGCTTTTCAAAAAATAATCAAAGAAAAGCCAGTTTTAATTTTAGAAACTAATAATGGTGTAGTGTATAGAATAACTCAGCAGAAACTCCCTTAGGCGTGGTGATTACATGTATAATAGTGTGCTTGAAAATTTCTTAAACTACCCCAGCCATGAAAGTTATGAAAGATGAGGATCTTTTATCTTTACATTATCAGATTGAGAAAGCAGAGATAAAACAGAAAAAGCTTGAAGATTTGCTTGATGCAGAATCGGATATGCTTAAAAAAAGCAAAAAATCAAATCGACTATTTGGGTCTTTTTCACTAGTACTATTGTTATTAGCCGTTTTTCTTGTGGCTAATGCATTTTATTCTAGCAAATCGGCTTCTGCCTCTCTTACGGCAGAGGATATAAATCGAAAAGAGTTATCTACACTTCAGAATGAACTCCAAACAGCAAGAGAAGAATTAGATGTTCTCAAGCGTAAGAAGGTTGACCTTGAAGAAATCAGGAACTTATATTTATACAGAAAACTAATTGATAAAGACACCGTATATTCTGTGCAAATTAAAGCACTTAATGATAGGAGGATATCTTCAATTTCTGAAAAATACACGAACTCCTTGGTGTATAATGATACTTCACTATATAAATTTAGTTTAGGGATATTTGAAACCTTGATTGAAGCACAAGATTTTAGAAAAACACTAATTCAATCTGGTATCTATGATAAACGGATTTTTGTAATATCCTATAAACAAGGAAGACGCTTGAAAATAGAAGATTTTCGGTAAAACTTATCTTAGTTTTGGATATGTATTAGGGTCTACTTCATTCATGATCTCATAAACCTTTTCGAAAATATCATCTGTAGATGGTTTACTAAAGTAATCACCATCAGTTCCGAATGCAGGTCTATGTGGCTGTGCACTTAGTGTTTGTGGCTTACTATCCAGGTATTGATAAATATTTTGTTCGTCTATTAATTTATGTAAAATATATCCTGTTGCTCCACCTGGCACATCCTCATCTATAACCAACAATCTGTTAGTCTTGGCGATACTTTTTACAATATCATGATTTAGGTCAAATGGCACTAATGATTGAACATCTATAACTTCAGCATTAATACCTGTTGTTAAAAGTTCCTTTGCAGCTTGTTCTACAAGTCTCAATGTTGATCCATAAGATACTAGAGTGATATCTGCGCCGTCTTTTACGGTTTCTACTATACCTACTGGTGTTCTAATTTCTGAAAGGTTAGATGGCATTTTTTCTTTTAAGCGGTAACCGTTTAGACATTCTACAACCACAGCTGGTTCATCACTATCTAGTAATGTATTATAAAAACCTGCAGCTTTGGTCATATTTCTTGGTACAAGAATATGGATTCCTCTTAATAAATGGATTAATCCTCCCATTTGCGATCCAGAATGCCAAATCCCTTCTAATCTATGTCCTCTTGTTCGTATGATCAAAGGAGCTTTTTGTTTTGCTAAGGTTCTATAGCGCAATGTGGCAAGATCATCACTTAACCCTTGTATGCAATATAAGATATAGTCTAGGTATTGAATTTCAGCAATTGGCCGTAATCCACGCATAGCCATTCCGATTCCTTGTCCAAGAATAGTAGCTTCTCTAATACCAGCATCAGAAACTCTGATTTCACCAAATTTTTCTTGTAATCCCTCTAGTCCTTGATTTACATCACCAATTTTACCACTATCTTCACCAAAAATGAGAGCTTCTGGTACTCTGCTAAATATACTATCAAAATTATCTCTGATTATAACTCTACCATCTACCATTTCGGTGTTTTCGTCGTATATAGGAGCTACCTCATTGATATTGGTAACTTTAGAGTCAAATTCATTATATAGGTGAGCACTATATTTAGGCTGTATTTTATCGATATAGCTATTTATCCAATTTTGCAGGTTTAATTTTTCTGCAAAGCTTTCTTTGGTTAAATAGCGTAATATTTTTCTTGAAACCTCTAGTATATCTTTTCTAATAGGTTCTTCTTTTTCAGAAAGTGTTTGTGTTAGAGGAGATATGAAATTTTTATTTGCACTTTGATTTTCTACTGCCTTTAATAATTGTAATGCTTCTTTTTGTTCTGATTTGATTTCTGATATGTAAGCATTCCAGGCGTTAGTTTTTCCTTTTCGAACTTCTTTTTTCGCAGCTTTTTCAAGATCAAGAAGTTCTTCATTGGTCGCGATATTATGATCGATAACCCATTCTCTAAACTTTTTATTACAATCATATTCTCTTTCCCAGTTCAAACGCTCTTCACTTTTGTATCGTTCATGAGATCCAGAAGTAGAGTGACCTTGTGGTTGTGTTAATTCTTTTACATGAATGATAACAGGGATATGCTGTTCTCTTGCAAGTTCTTCAGCAGTTTCATAAGCACTCATCAAAGCTGGATAATCCCAACCATTTACTTTTATGATTTCATAACCTTCATGATTTTCATCACGTCTGAATCCTTCAAGAATTAAAGAGATGTCTTCTTTTGTAGTTTGGTGCTTAGCGTGAACAGAGATACCATATTCGTCATCCCATACACTAATAACCATCGGTACTTGTAGTACACCACCAGCATTTATAGTTTCCCAAAATAATCCTTCGCTAGTACTTGCGTTACCTATAGTGCCCCAAGCTACTTCGTTTCCTTTTATTGAGAAATTAGAAAAGTCTGATACACTTTTTTCATTACGATATACTTTGGATGCTTGTGCGAGACCTAAAAGTCTGGGCATTTGACCAGCAGTAGGGGATATATCTGCACTAGAGTTCTTTTGCTCAGTTAAGTTTTTCCATGTCCCATCTTCATTAAGACTATGAGTAGCAAAATGCCCTCCCATTTGTCTTCCAGCTGCAAAAGGTTCTCTTTTTATATCTGTGTGAGCATAAAGCCCTGCAAAAAATTGTTCAACAGTGTATTGATCAATTGCCATCATGAAAGTTTGATCGCGATAGTATCCCGATCTAAAGTCTCCGTTTCGAAAAACTCTAGCCATTGCTAGTTGTGGTAATTCTTTTCCACCTCCAAAAATTCCAAACTTGGATTTACCTGTCAATACTTCTCGTCGCCCTAGAAGACTACACTCTCGGCTTATAAGGGCTATCTTATAATCTCTAAGTATTTGATTTCTATATTCTTCAAAGGAAATATTAGATGTAGTAACAGTTTCAGGTTGCATACGAACGACGTTTAAAGGTTTGCAAATTTAGTTAAAATACAAGCCAATTGCAAAATGAAAACTCTTAAAGTTTTTGAATATATTTTACTAAAATCGATATTTTGTTATCAAATTATAGTTTTTTGGTGTTATTTTAGGAATTGGTTAACAAATGCTCAAAATTTTCACATTTATATATGCATTTGCTTTTTAATTTAATTAATACCATTCTCTGGTAAATAAACCAATTAGCGTTTCGGGACTTAACGTAATTATAAACCTAATTTGTTGATCGTAATCTGGTTGAGCTATTTCCCAACCTTTATTAGACACTACCGGAAAGAATAATTCGAAATAATCGGCAACAAGACTTAATCTTACTCCAGCATCGTACACAAATTCTGGAGAAACCCCTTTATTTTTAACCAACCCTACGTCTCCGTAGGCATAAATCCAATTCCAGATGTTACTATTTGCATTAAATGTTGTTATCCATTGATTAGCAAAAGGAAATTCGAGTTGAGATTTAAATCCACCTTCCGCAATAATGATTTGTTGACTTGTTAACCCTGTGTCTTCACTTCGACCTAGATAGTTAAAATCAAATAAATAATCTGTTGGTCTATCCAATGCAAAACTGAAAAAGTCTCCATCTTTTTCTGTATCGTTAAACAAAAAAGTACCGGCAAACAGTCTAAGGTTAACTTGCCTGTTGTTAAGGAATAACTTTCTGTAATTAACTGTAGCAGATATTTTACTAAAGTTTTTAGATAATTGATAGTCTACTGTATATCCTAAAAAGTTAATAAGGTTAAAATCAGAATGTCGATATCTCGCGTTAAATACATTATAATCTGGTGTAACAACGGGGTTTTCTTCATTTCGTTGCCTAAATACATTAATGTTTCTAAGTGATAATCGTTGCCTTTTATTAGATCTAAGATCTTCTGGTCGATACAAAAAACTAACCGAAGAGGAGAATCTTCTAAATAGCAAATCAGGTGCATAACTAAACATACTACCATTTACGCCATATCGTATTTGATAAAGACCATGTTCTGCAATTTGATTTCTAAAAAAGAAAGAGGCAGAACCTAGTAGTTTTTTAGATCTTAAGCCATAAGCGGGTGAGATGTTATATTCAAAGTCTCTTCTGATAATAGTTTTGTTGTAAAATTTGGAAGCTAACGTAAACCCATCATATACATTAAATTCAAACTCAGGAATAAAAAATAACTGACTATATCTAGGGTCTTCGATGTCCTGTAAGAGTCTAAATTGTATCGGTTTATTAAATATCCATTTTAAATTTTTGTAATTATTCCTTCTATTTACTTCAGGAATATTTTGATCATAATCAAGTACAAGCTTGCTAAGATCTTCATTAGCAATCTTTACTTTTTTAGTACCTGTAAAACCAGAGATCCAAGTTTTGGACACAATATCCTTTTTTCTAAACCCGTATAAGGATACCGGCATAGTGTTATCTCTTTTGTTTTTAATAGTAACTTCTATAGAATCTTTATCTTTTTTTACGGACTTGATTTTAAAATCAAGTTTTTTATTGGTATTTACATAATCATCAAAAAACCAGTCTATGTTTTTATTAGACAACGAGGTGAGAACCTCTTTGTATTTTTTTGAATCTGTATACCGTAAAACATTTTGACCATAAAACTCTTTAATACTTTCTGCAACAATATTATCATCTCCTAAGTAATCTTCGAGATATTTAAGGCCAACACCTGCTTTATAAGCGTTGGCAATATTTTTATTAAATTTTACTAGTTTATCTTGTGGCAGTGATAGTGGTTGGTCTAAGTAAAGTCTTGCCATATTTTTATACGCCAAAAAATATTGATCATTAAACTTTAAGTCTGCTGCATGAAACCATCTTACTCCTATTACTTTACTAAGTTTCCCGATAATTTTCATTTCGGGATAGTATTGATCAGTATAAGCCATCATTAAGTAGATATGAATAGCATCTCTTAACCATGCATCTTGTCTAGGGTTAATAATAAGAGTCTTTTTTAAGTAACTCTCGGTAATTGCTTTAAGTTGTTTAATTTCAAATTGAAATCCATCAGGGAAAGGCCTTAAAAAATCTGGTAACTGATTTAAGCCATATACGGGATTGTTTTTATAATCACTTTCTGAAATAAGGATTTTATCAAAAGGGTAGGGGCCTAATTTTTTCTGTAAAAACTGTACAATTCTTGTAGTAGCTACAGATTTCATTTCTGGCATTAACTTATTGTCATCAATGTCGCTAATAAACTGGATTCCATCTGCTGGAAAGCTATAAAACAAACTAGTTCCTCTAGTAATATATAGATTTATTTCTGATCTATTGTTACCCTTTAATTGAATAGTTCTATTTCTTTCTTCTTCTGAAATATTTATAGTTTCTCTTCTGAGGTCACTAACAATTTCATAATCTTCTTGTAAAGTAAAATTTATAGTGTAATCGATTAGAGGAGTATAAAGATCATCTAGGTCTTTGTGGCTATAGATGTTCCAATTGGTATCATGTACTGCAGGGACCATATACCAATATTTAAGATCAAAATTTCCATTATCCTTGTAACCATAACGCGTAAACTTACTACTAGGAATTTTCACTTTATATTTTAAAATGATCTTTTGGCTTTTTCCTGGTAATAAAGGTTGTAAACACTCTATCCAAACAATATCTTGTTCATTTTCAATTCTTCCCCATTGAAGAGATTGAGAAGATGAATCAGTAATATATTGTACAGTTGTACCTCCTCTTTCATGATCCTTTGCAAAGTAAAAACGTTTTAAAAAATCTTCAGAAAATCGTTCACCTAATGGTGTCGTTTTATCTGAAAAAGCATTAGCCCAATCATGAAGAAATATCTTTTTAAGCGCTTTTTGAGAAGAATTGGTATATACAATCTCCTGCTCAATGGATATAACTTTTTTATCTGTGTCCAGTTCAGCATTAATTAAAATACTGTTTTGCGCTGTTGCTATAAGCAGCGAAAAAAAGGCAAGAGCTGTATGAAGTAATTTTTTAATATTCAATTTTTAAATGCGATTATAGATATCCCATCAATTAATGGGCCGAAATTAAAAATAAAATATGCTTCTTTTAAATTACTCAATACTTAAAGTTTTAATGGTTTGTGCAAAGAATTGATGTTCAATACTAGTGATTTTTTTGTAATGTGTGTTTAGAAATTAGGACTTAAATTATATTCACCATAGAATTTATCTAAAATGTGTAGTACTTCTTCAGGTGTATCTACAACATGTATAAGATCGAGGTCACCAGGACTTATATTTCCAAATTTTTCGAGTAAAGTTGTTTTCACCCAGTCAATTAGTCCTCCCCAAAACTCAGTACTTACTAATATGATTGGAAATTTGGCAATCTTTTTTGTTTGTATTAAAGTCATCGCTTCGAATAATTCATCTAATGTTCCAAATCCACCAGGCATTACTACAAATCCTTGAGAGTATTTTACGAACATTACTTTACGAACAAAGAAGTAATCAAAATCTAAACTTTTATCACTATCAATATAAGGGTTATCATGTTGCTCAAAAGGGAGATCTATATTAAGACCTACAGAGGTTCCCCCTCCAAGATGAGCACCTTTGTTACCTGCTTCCATAATACCAGGTCCTCCACCTGTTATCACTCCATAACCATTATCTACAATTTCCTTTGCTACATCAACGGCTAATTGGTAATACTTATCATCGGTTTTGGTACGTGCCGATCCAAAAATAGACACACAAGGTCCTATCTTACTCATTTTTTCAAATCCGTTTACGAATTCTCCCATGATCTTAAAAATGGCCCAAGAATCATTTGTTTTTATCTCATTCCAACCTTTGTGGTGTTGTTCTTTTCTCATAAAAAATATGCTTTTAATTTAAAATACTAAGTTCTTTCTTTAAGAACTTAGCTGTATAACTTTTTTTATCTTTAATTAATTCTTCAGGTGTTCCTTTTGCTACAACTTCTCCTCCTTTTTTGCCTCCTTCGTATCCAATATCAATAATATAATCGGCCATTTTTACAACATCAAGATTATGTTCAATAATTAAAACAGTATTGCCTTTATCTACAAGTTTGTTTAATACATCCATTAAAACTCTAATATCTTCAAAATGCAGTCCTGTGGTGGGTTCATCCAGAATATAAAAAGTATTACCTGTATCTCTCTTAGAGAGTTCTGTAGCTAGTTTGATGCGTTGAGCTTCACCACCAGATAAAGTTGTGGATTGCTGACCCAGAGTGATATACCCCAATCCAACATTCTGGATAGTTTTTAGTTTTCGAAATATTTTAGGAATTTGCTCAAAGAACATACAAGCTTCATTAATTGTCATTTCTAAAACATCAGAAATTGACTTTCCTTTGTATCGTATCTCTAGAGTTTCTCTATTAAATCGTTTTCCTTGACATGTCTCGCACTCTACATATACATCTGGTAAAAAGTTCATTTCAATAACCCGTAAACCTCCACCTTTGCATGTTTCACATCTTCCTCCTGCAACATTGAAACTAAAACGACCAGGTTTGTATCCTCTAATCATGGCCTCTGGAGTTTTAGCAAATAAACTTCTTATTTCAGAAAAAACACCAGTATATGTTGCTGGGTTAGAACGCGGTGTACGTCCTATAGGAGATTGATTGATGTCTATTACCTTATCCGAGTGTTCTAACCCTTTTATACTTTTATACGGCATTGGTTTTTTTACACCATTAAAGTAATAAGCATTCAGGATAGGGTAAAGTGTTTCATTGATAAGCGTTGATTTTCCACTTCCGGATACACCTGTAACCGCTATCATTTTCCCTAATGGAATATCGATAGATACATTTTTTAAGTTGTTTCCAGTTGCTCCTTTTAACGAAATTGTTTTTCCGTTACCCTTTCTACGTTTTGAAGGTATTTCAATTTGTTTTTTACCACTTAGATAATCAGCTGTCAGCGTATTATGTTGTTGTAATTCTTCAGGAGTACCTTCGCTAATAATTTCACCTCCGTGTTTTCCAGCTAGTGGTCCAATATCGATAACGTGATCTGCCCGCTCTATCATATCCTTATCGTGTTCTACAACAATAACAGAATTACCAATATCTCTTAATTGGATTAATGAATTAATAAGTTTTTCATTATCTCTTTGGTGTAGTCCAATACTAGGTTCATCAAGTATATAAAGTACACCGACTAATTGAGAACCAATCTGTGTAGCAAGTCGTATACGTTGTGCTTCTCCTCCAGAAAGAGATTTACTGCTTCGGTTTAATGAAAGATATGTAAGACCTACATCTACAAGAAATTGCAGCCTTGTATTGATTTCTTTTAATATCTCACCAGAAATTTGCTTTTGTTTGTCACTGAGTTGCTCTGGTAGATCTCTAAACCAGTCAGATAGTTCATTGATATCCATATTTGCCAAATCAGCGATGTTTTTTTCATTTACCTTAAAATATAAAGATTCTTTACGCAATCGAGAACCATTACACTCGGGACACTGCACATTATCCATGAACTCTTTTGCCCATCGTTTTAATGAAGTAGAATCGTTATTGTTATATGTATTTTCTATAAATGTAGCTATTCCTTCAAAATCAATTTTATATTCTCTGGTTATTCCAAGAGTTTTACTATCCACACTAAATTTCTCTTTACCTCCATAAAGAATAATTTCCATAGCCTCTTTAGAGATTTTTTTGATGGGATCACTAAGTTGAAAATCAAATCGCTGACCTATGAGTTCAAGTTGTTTGAAAATCCAATTGTTTTTTTGAGGCCCTTGAGGAGCTAAGCCTCCATTTTTGATGGATAGAGAGTCATCAGGGATTATTTTTTTAATATTTACTTCATGTAAGTTACCAATACCATTGCATTTTGGACATGCTCCTTTCGGGGAGTTGAACGAAAAATTATTTGGTTCGGGATTTGGGTATGAAATACCACTTGAAGGGCACATTAAATTTCTACTAAAGAATCGAACTTCTTGAGAGTCTTGCTCAATCACCATTAATACATCATCGCCATGATACATAGCGGTGTTAATGGTTTCCATAAGTCGTTTTGTATTCTCTTGTCCTTCGGTAACCATCAGTCTGTCGATAACAATCTCAATATCATGAGTCTTGTATCGATCAAGTTTCATTCCTTTTACGATATCCTTTATTTCTCCATCTGTACGAACTTTTACAAAGCCTTGCTTCGCGATTTGTTCAAAAAGTTCTCTGTAGTGCCCTTTTCTTGAACGTACAACGGGAGCAAGAATATTTAATTTTTTACCAGAAAAATCTTTTAAAATAAGATCTTTAATTTGCTCATCGCTATAGCTTACCATTTTCTCTCCAGTATTATAGCTATAGGCATCACTACCCCTAGAAAATAGAAGTCTCAAAAAATCATAAATCTCAGTTATGGTGCCAACTGTACTACGAGGACTTTTGCTGGTGGTTTTTTGTTCAATGGCAATTACAGGAGATAGTCCATCAATTTTATCAACATCTGGTCGTTCTAATCCTCCTAAAAATTGACGAGCGTAGGCAGAGAAGGTTTCAATATATCTACGTTGCCCTTCGGCATAGATAGTATCAAACGCTAATGAAGATTTTCCAGAACCCGATAAACCAGTGATTACTACCAATTTTTCTCTAGGTATAGTAACATCGATATTTTTCAAGTTGTGAACTCGTGCCCCTAAAACTTCAATATTTTCTTCAGATACTGCCATAAAATTTTAACCAAGAATGCAAATGTAGGTATTTGGTAGCGTTTAGGAAAATTGGTTTAGTTTCAGTTTTAGTTAAAGAGATGTTATAATTTGTGAAACCTTCAGTATTTCTGTTTTACAATACCAGGGTTATTATTGTTTGCTTTTTAAAATGGAAGAAATAGTTAATTTATGTCTAATGAGATAGTTGTGTCATTGTTAAAGGGGAAGAAAAATAAAAGGAGTGATTAAGATTCATTTTTACTCAAGATCAATTAAGTTAATTTATTGATCAAGTATTATATTATTTTTATAATATTTATTTTTAAACAAAAATTTAAAAATGATATTAGGTATAGGTTCTAGAGTAAAACATCCAACATATGGGTTGGGTGTAGTAACGAATGTTACTGCAAAAATGTATTGGGTTACTTTTATTGAAAATGGATTAGAAACTATCGATATAGAGGACGATTTTGAAGTAATTGATGGCGTTGAAGATGAAGTGGATACTGTAAGTTTTTATGAGGTTGAAAAAACACTTAAGGATATCCTAAAAAGATATAGCGATGTTTCGGAAATTGTGCCTATAGCAGATAAGTGGAAAGGAGGAACAATTGTATTAAAGCCTGGTGATACTAGTTTAGCTTCAAAAGAATTACCAATCGAAACTTTTTTTCATAAAATTGTTATGGTTCGTGATCGAATACGGGTTATGGAGCAAAAAATTAATAGTTCTACTCTTGAGGAGCAGGATAAAATCGATTTACAACAATACATTACAAGGATTTATGGTAGTTTGACAACGTTTAATGTGTTGTTTAAGAATAAATCGCAACAGTTGATTGGCAGTCGAAGTAAATAATTTAGTTAATTATTTTCGTTCCATGCTCTTAAGTTGGAGATAGGAATTTCAAAGCCTAACAACCTATGCTTTTGTGAAAGTAAAGCTCCACTTTCTGTAGTAGTCCATCCTTTCCATGTAGCTTCTATGCCCCCGATAGGTATGATAGAAACCCACATCTGATAACTTGTTGGAATGTAGTTTTTATCTACCTTCCAAAGGTAAGAATCTCCTGGTGTTGTACCACCATGAGCATAAGACACTAACAAACCTTTGGTGTTATCTTCTAATGTGACCAATTGTCTCGAGACCCCTTTGTCAAAAAGCTTATGAGGTGCCACTACCCAAAAAGAATCATTATTAAAATATGCCAATGCAATTTCTAAAAGTTCTTGTTTCTTTTCTGCTGAGCTGGTGTTGTCGCTTTTTACAAAACTCTTGTTAGGTTTATCCAAGTCTAACTGTACTTCATGATTATCCCAGCGCACTTGAACAAAACCTTGTCTTTTGTTCCAAAAATAATGATGCTTATTTCTGAACGACCATTGCAGGTAATCTGTATTGAGGTAAAGATCATGCTTTACAGCATTTTGGATATTTAATGCAAAATCATCAGCTTTTTGTCCAGATTCGCCTTCAGGAATTTTTTCATTTAATGAAAAATATAACGTTGCGATGGTCAAAATCAATAAAATTAAGATGCTTAATATTAAGATCTTGAGAAGCTTGAAGAGTTTCTTTTTCAAGTTGATAGATTTAAAAGAGTTAACATAAACATCTTAAATGTATAAAAAATGAATTAAAGAGAATCGTAATACTCAAAGGACTTGACAATTAAATCATTAGATACGGTACAATTATATTTCGCTTCGCCTATAGCATTTAGTAATACAAAAAGAATGTTTCCGTTTTCATTTTTTTTGTCATGAATCAGTAAATTCATAATATCTTGTCGATCCGAAGGATCGATATCTAATTTCGGAAATGTAGCAAGTATAACATCACCGATATCTTGTAGATCATTGTTTGTAAGTGATAATAATTCTTTAGAAATATAAGATTCCATTATCATACCAACTGCAATAGCTTCGCCATGAAGCAAAGTTGGTTTTTCAGGATGCGTTAAATAAAAAGATTCTATTGCATGCCCTAATGTATGGCCAAAATTGAGATATTTTCTAATATTTTGTTCTGTTGGATCTTCAATGACAATTTTGTTTTTAATCATAACAGATTCATGTATCATTTGATTAAGATCATCTAACTCTAATTGAGAAAGATCACTTAGTTTTTCCCAATATCCTATATCTTGTATAAGCCCGTGCTTCAACATTTCAGCAAACCCGCTACACATTTGATTTACCGGCAAAGTACTTAGATATTCTGTGTCAATTAGTACCATTTCTGATTCACTAATGACTCCAACCATGTTTTTTAAATTACCAAGATCAACCCCAGTTTTACCTCCTACAGATGCATCTACCATTGCCAAAAGTGATGTGGGGATGTTGATATAATTGATTCCTCTTTTATACGTACAGGCAATAAAACCTCCTAAATCAGTAATAACACCTCCGCCTAAGTTGATGATAAGACTTTTACGATCTGCTTGTAACTCTGCGAGGGCATTCCATATACCGCTGCAAGTTTCTATATTTTTATGAATTTCGCCAGGCTCGATCTCGATAACTTCAGTATCGTATTCCGTTTCGATCTTACTCATTAGTAAAGAAAGGCAGTATTCGTGGGTATTGCTATCTACCAGAATAAATATTTTAGAGTGATTAGACTTTTCTAAATAAGAATTTAGGGCAGTGTAACATTCTTGACCAAAATATACGATAGAATCTTTAGAGACGATAGGCTTCATATGATAGTAAATTATAAGGCACGAAATTAAGTAGAATTTGTAATAAAATATACTCGCAAGTTCTATATTTGCAGAAAACGTAAAATAAATACGGCGTATTTATAGAAACTAATGATATTTCTATCGATATGAGTTTAATATTGAGAATTATTAAAATTAATTTTAATGGAACAAAACAACTTGTTTGATAATACTGAAACTGCATTCGCTTTAAAAAGTGATTCTGAATTAGAAAGAGCATATTTTTTGTTTAAAATGATATCGAACGAACCGCTCGTTAGAATAGGAACGGCAGTTACCAATTTTGCTATCAAAGCACATTTACCTGTTCAAGGATTGATTCGCGCTACTGTATTTGATCATTTTTGTGGTGGCGTCAGTGAAGAAGATTGCTTACCGGTTGTAGATAAGATGTATAGTAAGGGAGTTGGTTCTGTATTGGACTATTCGGTAGAAGGGAAAGAAGAAGAAGCACAATTTGATGCTGTTTTAGAAAAAACACTTCAGATTATTGAATTTGCTGATCAAAAAGATGCGATGTCCTTTGGCGTATTTAAACCTACAGGATTTGGGCGTTTCTTAATTTGGCAAAAGAAAACAGAAGGAACAGATTTAACTCCAGAAGAAGAGAAGGAGTGGAGGAGAATTGAAGAGCGATTTGATTTGGTCTGTAAAAAAGCACATGAATGTGATGTAGCCTTATTAATTGATGGAGAGGAGAGTTGGATGCAAGATGCTGCAGATGATCTAGTGTCAAAAATGATGCGTAAATACAATAAAGATAAGGCAATTGTGTATAATACGTTACAATTGTATAGACACGATAGATTAGAATATTTACAAGGTTTACATGAAGAAGCCAGAGTGTACGATTTTAAAATAGGTGTTAAAATTGTACGAGGAGCGTATATGGAGAAAGAAAACGAACGTGCAAAAGAAAATGGATACCCAACACCAATTTGTAAAGATAAACAGCATACGGATCAAAATTTTAATGATACTATGAAGTATGTTTTAGAAAACTTAGATGATATATCTGTATTTATTGGTACGCATAATGAACATAGTAGTTATCTTGCTATGGAGCTTATGAATCAACTAGGGATAGATAAAACAGATATGAGAGTTTGGTTTGGCCAATTGTATGGTATGAGTGATCATATTAGCTTTAATATGGCGAATGAAGGGTTTAATGTGGCCAAATATGTTCCTTTTGGGCCTGTACGTGATGTGATGCCCTATTTAATTCGGAGAGCAGAAGAAAATACTTCGGTTGCAGGACAAACCAGTAGAGAACTGAACCTGTTGTCTCAAGAAAAGAAACGAAGAAAATTATAAATGAATCTTAACCAGGTTACTGTACCTTCTGTAGATGTAGAAAGATCAATTTCTTTTTATAAAAAATTAGGGCTGAGCTTAATAGTTGAAGCTTTGCCAAATTATGCACGTTTTGAATGTGCAGAGGGTGATGCTACTTTTTCTATTCATAAAGTAGAAGAGTTGCCCAAAGGAGATGGTGTGTATGTGTATTTTGAAACTTCAAAATTAGATATAGAAGTAGATCGACTCATAAAAGAAGGAATTCATTTTGATCAAATGCCAGTAGATCAAACTTGGTTATGGCGAGAAGCTCGACTAAAAGATCCAGATCAGAATCAAGTAATTCTATATTTTGCTGGGGATAATAGAAAAAATCCACCTTGGAGAGTTAATTAGTTAATTCAAAACTAAAAACTGTGACCGAAACAATAATAGATCAATCTTTTGAAAACATGAACTTTTCGGGTCAAAAAATGCCCGCAAAAGAATATGATAATTGCGTGTTCAAGCATTGTGATTTTTCTAATGTAGATATGTCTGTTATCACTTTTTTAGAGTGTAGATTTGAAAACTGTGATTTTACATCGGTTATGTTAAAAAATACGACAGTACAAAACGTCGTTTGCGTAGAGTGTAAAATGCAAGGAGTCAATTTTAGTATTTGTAACGATTTTATGTTTTCTATTCAGTTTAAAAACTGTAATCTAAATTATGCTTCTTTTTATGGCTTTGTTATAAAAAACACTCTGTTTGATAGTTGTTTGCTTAAAGAAACCGATTTTACAGATGCTGATCTAACAGGTTCTAACTTTAGTAATAGCGAATTATCTGGAGCAATTTTTAATAATACTATCGCAGAAAAAGTAGATTTTACTTTAGCAAATAATTTTGATATTGATCCTTCTCAGAATAAACTAAAAAACGCTAAGTTTTCTAAAAACAACTTGATTGGTTTATTACGTAAATTTAATATAAATATCTCCTAAAGTATATTAAATATGTTGTACGTGTTATTTTATCTCATCTCCTGAATAGATTAAAAAAGATTAATTTTATCAAATGAGTAATCCTTCTTTTTATATTCCTTATATAGGAATGTGAAAGGTATTTTAATCAATAATAGCACATGAATCACACAAATCGTAGAAAATTCATAAAATCATTTAGTGCTGGAGTAACGGCATCTATGTTCACACCTGTATTTGCCGCTACGGATCTTGATAAACAAAGAACATCTTTATTAGAGTTATCTAAGTTTGATTATAAAGATTTAGATGAAAACTTTTGGGAACAGGTTGCAGAGCAATTTATTTTTCAACCTAATCTGCATTATTTTAATAATGCTTCTTTAGGACCTTCTCCAATCGTGGTGCAAGAAGCAACTAGAAAATTTAGAGATACCTTAGATGCATTTCCGTCTAAATATATGTGGGGAGCCTGGAAAGATGATGTCGAAAAAGTACGTTCTAAGGTTGCCTCATTATTTTCTGTGTCTAATGAAGAAATTGCTTTGATTCATAATACGACCGAAGGAATGAATTTAATTGCCAGAAGTTTTGATTTACAGAAAGATGACGAAATAATTGTAGCCAATCATGAGCATCCGAGTGGAACAATCCCTTGGGAAGTTTGGCAAGAAACAAAAGGAATTAAAATCGTGAGGCCCGAATTGCCAATATTGCCGGATAATACAGATGAGGTGGTGGCAGTGTATAAAAATGCAATTACTTCTCGTACCAAAATCATCTCTATTTGTCATATCGTAAATACTAATGGAATGATGTTGCCAATTAAAGAAATATCTAAAATGGCCCATGATAAAGGGATTTTGGTAGCGGTTGATGGGGCTCAATCTGCTGGGATGTTATCCATTGATCTTCATGATTTAGGTTGTGATTTTTATGCAGCGAGCTCTCATAAATGGTTGTTTTCTCCTAAAGGAGTAGGAGTGTTATATGCAAAATATGAAAGTCAAAAATTTCTAAAACCACTTATGGTGGCTAGAGGACATAATGATAAAAGTATCCGAAGGTTAGAAAATTACAATACTCGTAACTATCCAGAAGTGCTAGGGTTAGGAACAGCAATCGATTTTTATAATAAAATAGGTAAACAAAATATAGATGAAAGATCGAAAGAATTGAAATCATATTTTAGATCTCAAATACAAAATGATTCTCGGTTTAAAATAAAAACCCCAGCATCAAATGACTTATCTGGAGCTATACAAGTTGTGGAAGTTATTGGTAAAGACGCAAAAGAAATAAAAAAAAAATTGATAGAACAATTTGGAATCGATTGTAGACCAATGACCGATTTTAATTTAAATGCCCTGCGTTTTTCTTTTGCTATTTATATAACAAAAAAAGATATTGATTATTTAGTTAAAGCATTAACAACTATTGCTTCTCTATAACTACATGTTTATGTTTTAATAAATTGAAGATTTGAACTAAAATAGCTATCATTTTGTGTATTTCTTCTTCGTTAAGTGAGGCAAAACCTATACGAATACCATTGTGACGAGCATGTGCTCCGCCATAGCGTTTCCAGTCATTATTCATGCATAAGTGTAATTTTTTGGCTTCACCAAATACGGTATCCCAACTATATTCTTTGTTGAGCAATACCCATACGGCCATACCTCCTTTTGGTATTTCAAAAGTTAGATATCTGTTTAATTTATCTTGTAACAAGCTACAAAATAAATCCCTTCTTATTTTGTATATTTTTAGAACTTTATTACTGTGTCGTTGTATATCACCTTGCGTAATCATTTGCGCAAGAGTTTGTTCTAGAATGGTATCTCCTTGTCTATCGATAATACGGCGAAATTTTGCAGCTTCATCTACTACATTCTTTGGAGCGATAAAATATCCTATCCTCAATGCTGGTGCTATAATCTTTGTAAAACCACCGATATAAATTACATTTCCTATGTAGTCATTACTAGCTAAGGGCAAAATCGGAGCATTGTCATAGTGGAAATCATAATCGTAATCATCTTCAATTATCGCAAAATTGTACTCTTGCGCAAGTTCTAATAATCTCATTCTTCTTTCGGCAGATAAGGTTACAGTAGTTGGATGATGGTGATGAGAAGTAACATATACTGCTCTTATAGGATGTTTTTTGCATAATTTGTCAATTTCGTAAGTATTTATACCATTGATATCAACGGGCACGGTTCGAATGGTACCGCCTGCATTAATAAAAGTGTCATTGGCAGTTGCATAATTTGTGTCACCAACAATTATGTTATTTTGATTTTGTAATAATAACTGACTAGCTAGGTAGATTCCCATTTGACTACCTCTGGTAATAAGAACATTATCGATATTAATTTTTAAACCTCTAGTTTGATTTAGATAAAGTACTAGTGCTTTTCTTAAGTCCTTATTACCATAAATATCACTATAAGTAAGTAAATGTTGGTGATGGACTTTTTTTGTGATATTGCGATATATTTTGGCGATCTCGTCTGTAGGAGCTAATCTGTGATCAGGAATACCATCATTAATTAAAAGTGTATCTTTTGTAACATGTATTGCTTTTCTATCTAGATATGGGTGAATATTAAATTTGAAATTTGATCTCTCCTGAGGAATAGTGGTACTGGTAGCTATGTTTTTTAAATGTAAAGGTTTTATAATAGGTAAATCATTGGTAACAAAGGTTCCTTTTCCTAAGAAACTTTCTATCCATCCTTGGGATAACAATTCGTCGTATGCGGCTATCACAGTTTTACGATGAATTTGTAGGCTTATTGATAAGCTTCGGGATCCTGGTAATTTTGTAGTAGGAGGTAATTTCCCAGATTTTATTAGTCCAATAATTTGATCGCATAATTGAAGGTATAGATGTCTGTTTATGGAACGATCTAATACAATAGTGCTTTTGTAAGGAAATAAGACTGGACTACTCATTATGTCTAAAGTGGATTATTTGAATGATCCATAAAACTAATATTTTTGAGTAGAAAATAAAAGAAGATATGGCAAGTTATTCAGTTTCAGAATTAAATAAGGTTGTAAGAGGACCAAAACGAGCAAATTATAATGTGAGTGACATAAATGCAATCTTGGATGACGCTTTCTTGTGTCATGTAGGATACGTATGGAAAAATCAAGCTATTGTTATTCCAACTGCTTATGGGAGAAAGGAAGATAAAATTTACATTCACGGCTCCTTAAAAAACCGTATGATGTTAGGTTTGCTTGAAGCAGGAGAAGGTAGTTTAACGGTTACGCATTTAGATGGTTTGGTGTTAGCAAGATCTGCTTTTCATCACTCTGCAAATTATCGGTCTGTGGCTATTTTTGGAAAAGTACGTAAAATAGAAGATCCAACAGAAAAAATGGATGCTCTTGAATGCATTTTAAACCATATGATTGCCGGGCATTGGGATAATGTAAGAAGACCTAATGATAAAGAATTTAATGCTACATTAGTGCTCGAAATATGTATTGAAACGGCATCTGCAAAAGTAAGGGCGGAAGGAGTGAATGACGAGCTCGAAGATCATAAAGAACCTATTTGGGCAGGAGTAGTGCCCATAAAACAGATAGCTTATGATGCTATATCAGATGAAGATTTATTGGAGGGAATAGAAGTTCCTAAGGCGGTTAAAAATTATGTAAATCAAAATAAATAAGACGTATTTGTTATGCTAGAAATAAGACCTAATTGCGAAAATTGTAATACATTATTACCCAACGATAGTGATAATGCTATGATATGTTCTTTTGAATGTACATTTTGTAATGAATGTGTATCTACAATATTGCAGAATGTATGTCCTAATTGTGGGGGTGGTTTTCAAAAAAGACCAACTAGACCTGTTAATTGTTTAACTGGTAATTGTGTAGAGAAGTATCCCATTGGCAAACGTAAAGTTTTTAAACCTGTAGAGAGCAATAAGTTTAAAGTGATATTAAAGACTTTTATGAATATTGAACCTAGAAAAAGGTAAATTATGATTGAAATAAGACGAGCTACGATCGATGATGCAAAACATATTTCTTATTTAGGGGCGATTACATTTGACCAATCTTTTGGACATCTTTTTCATGATAGCGAAGGATTAAAACACTATCTGGACACAACCTTTGATTTAGAAAAAATCCAAAACAGCTTAGTGAAATCTGATAATCTATATTGGTTGGCAGTAGAGAATAATTTGCCAGTAGGCTATGGTAAATTACAGTTAAACGCACCTTCAGAATTTGTAGAGGGTACCAATGTTTGTAAGCTGCAAAAGATTTATTTTTTAAATAGCCATGTAGGTAAAGGTATAGGAGGTCGATTACAGCAATTAATATTTGATGAGGCTAAAACAAATAGTTGTGATTATTTATGGTTGTCTGCTCTTAAAGAAAATAAAGAAGCAGTTAAATTTTATGAGCGAAATAATTATTATATAGCAGGGGAGCACCTTTTTGTTATTGGCAAGCAAAAATTTGATTTTTGGGTGATGAGTAAAAAATTAGATGCTGCAAAAACTGAAAACACATAATGGAAATTAGACAAGCAAACTTGAAGGATATACCCCAATTATCATTGATTTTTGATAGTTATAGAGTATTTTATCGAAAGAAACCTGATGTTAACAGTGCTAAAGCCTTTTTAGGCGATAGAATAATGAATAAAGAATCTATAATTTATATAGTAGAAAATGATGAAGGATCATGTGTAGGTTTTGTACAATTATATCCAATTTTTTCTTCAACAAGAATGAAGAAGTTGTGGTTGCTAAATGATTTATACGTTTATCCAGATTTTAGAGGTCAAAAAATTTCTATACAGCTAATCGATAAGGCTAAAGAACTTGCCGTGAAATCTGATTCATGCGGGTTAATTCTTGAAACGGAAAAAACAAATATGATTGGAAACAATTTATATCCAAAAACAGGATTTGTTTGCAATAAAGACAGTAATTTTTATACTTGGGATGTTTGAAAATTTTATTTATTAAGAATTATTAATGGATAATCTTCATAGTTTTTACTGTAGCAATAGAATCGCAATTTTCGACCAATAGATTTATTGTTTTTTCATCGATATCCCCTTCTATTAAGTAAACTTTACAAGAATCCAGTTCGGTGTTGCTTTTAGAAAAATCAACATTTCCTTTGGTAAGTAATGTGGATATGTCTGCCGTGTCTAATTGGTGGTTTTTCATGGCGATTAGGGCTTTTTCAGAGAATATTCTCTCCTTGATTCTTACGTTTTTTAAAACACGAGCAGTAGGACTGTAGTTACACGAGGTTTTTTTTCCTCCCAAAAAGAAAAACAATAGGATAAGCCCTATAGCAAACCCTCCTAAATAATAGAATAAACGTTGCGCAAATTTCATAAACCCAATATAATTAAGAGCTCAAAAGTAAGTAAAGTTTCAAAAAATCAAAGACCTATTACTACAAAGTTTTTTAAAATTAAAAACTATGGTGTTCGACTCAGAATCGCTAGGAAATGTATTAGATGTTGATAACTGAAAAATAAAACCAACTCTGACTTATAAAATCAATAAATTTATATCTCGATAAGAAAGATCAAACCAATCTGCAATAGGTTTGCTTGTTAGGATACCATGATAAAAGTAAAGGCCGCTTTTTAACCCTCGATCAAATCTAACTGCATTTTCAATACCGCCTTCTTCTCCGATTTGCAATAAATAGGGTGTAAAAATATTACTTATAGAAAGCGATGAGGTTCGCGCATATCTAGAAGGAATATTAGGTACACAATAATGTACAACTCCATGTTTCTCGAAAGTTGGATGATCATGAGAAGTCACTTCACTTGTTTCAAAACACCCTCCCATGTCTATGCTTACATCAATTACTACGGCACCTTGCTTCATGCATTCTACCATAGTTTCAGTCACAATAATAGGGGCTCTGTTTTTTCCTCGTATTGCACCGATAACTACATCGCATCGGCGTAGGGCTTTTAGTAAATTTTTTGGTTGTATTGTAGAGGTGTAAAGAGGTCTTCCTACGTTGGTTTGTATACAACGTAATTTAGTAATTGAATTATCAAATACTTTTACATTCGCTCCTAGTCCTATGGAAGAACGTGCTGCAAACTCTCCAACAGTTCCTGCGCCTAATATAACAACTTCGACAGGAGGTACTCCACTAATATTACCCATCATTAATCCAGAACCCGAATTGCTAACGCTATTCATCAATTCGGATGCAATAAGTACAGAAGCAGTTCCTGCGATTTCGCTTAGTGCACGTACTGCGGGATAAGCCCCATCAATATCTCTTATGAATTCAAAACCTAAAGCGGTAATTCTTTTTTTGGCTAAAGCCTGAAAGTAGTCTTTGGATTGCGTTTTTAATTGCAATGCCGAGATTAATACCGTTTGCGGATTGATATGCTCTAATTCCTCTAAAGAAGGTGGTTCGACTTTAAGAATAATTGGGCATCCAAATACTTTTGATTTATCATTGGTGATTTCAGCTCCAGCCTCGCTATAATCCCGATCTGTAAAACTAGCACCAATACCTGCATTGGTTTCAAATAAAACTCGATGTCCATGTGCAGTAAGGGCTGCTACTGCATCTGGAGTTAAGCATACTCTTTTTTCTTGATAACTTGTTTCTTTGGGGATCCCAATAAAGAGTTTTCCTTTTTTACGTGCTACTTCGATCATTTCCTCCTGTGGTAGCAGTTGTTCTTTGGTAAAAGGAGATTTAGGTGTACTCATTTGCGTGAAATTCTGTAACTCAAATTACGAATAAAAATGCCAAGAAAGCAAATAGGATTAAGTATTAGTACAAGTTTTGCGAATCATTCACCCCAAGTAAGTACTCTTTTTTCTTCTTTTGAGAGATTTATCTTTAGGTGGGCTACATCTTCTGGCAATAGGTTAGTTACTTTTTCTGGCCACTCTATAAACACCCACGATTCAGAATCTAAATATTCTTCAAAACCAATATGATGTGCTTCTTCTTCATCTTCGATTCTGTAAAAATCGAAATGATATATGAGCTCAGTACTTCCTTGGTATTCATTGACCAATGAATATGTAGGGCTTGATATGGTGTCTTGCACACCTAGCTGCTTGCAAATTTCTTTGATTAAAGTAGTTTTACCTATCCCCATTTCGGCATCAAATAACAATATTTTGCTATTCACATTTTTGATGATCTTAGTAGCAACATCTGGCAGATCATCTAGAGTATATATTAGTGTCATTTTTGTATACGCTAAAATTTAAAAATCAAGAGCTTCAATAGTATGAAACAATAATTATCTTGGATTTAATACAATAAAAGGAATAATCATTTCTTCTAAAGACACACCTCCATGTTGATATGTGTTTCTATAATAACTTACATAATGGTTGTAGTTATTTGGATAAGCAAAGAAATAATCTCCTTTTGCAAAAATAAATGAACTACTCATGTTTATTGATGGTAGATAGATATCTTTGGGGTTAGTGGCTTCTAAGACTTCTTTATCTTCATAAGTAAGACTCTTTCCTGTTTTGTAACGTAGATTAAGGCTTGTATTTTTATCACCAATCACCTTTGATGGGTTTTTAACATTAATTGTTCCGTGATCTGTGGTTATTAATAATTTAAAACCTAGTTGTTGTGCTTGAGAAATCATTTCTAAAAGAGGTGAGTTCTTAAACCAACTTTGCGTTAAAGATCTATATGACTTGTCATTAGAAGCAAGTTCTTTTATAACTTCCATTTCCGTTTTACTATGAGAAAGCATATCTACAAAGTTATATACCACTACAGTAAGATCGTTGTCTTTTAATCCCTTAAAATTAGCGGCTAAGGTCTTTCCTGAGCGTTCATTTGTGATCTTGTAATATTCATGTTTTATGTCTAAACCTAATCTTTGTAGTTGAGCAGTTAAGAAATCATTTTCATACATATTTTTTCCGCCTTCATCGGTGTCATCTAACCAAAGATCAGGATGTTTTTTTTTCATTTCCGAAGGCATTAATCCAGAAAAGATAGCATTCCTGGCGTATTGAGTAGCTGTAGGAAGGATGCTGAAAAAAGAAGATTCCTGTTCTTTTTTGTAATAGTTATTCACGGTTGGTTCAAATGCTTTCCATTGATCATACCGCAAATTATCTATAACGACTAATAAAGTGGGTTGGTCTTTACTTATTTCGGGAACTACTTTTTCTTTAAATAAAGTATGAGACATTACCGGAGCATCATGCCTTCCATCAAACCAATCTGGATAATTTTTGTCTATGAATTTGCAAAATTGTGAGTTAGCTTCAACTTTTTGAGATTCTAGTATTTCGAACATTCCTGTATCTTCAATATCTTCTAATTGAATCTCCCAATAAATCAACCTTTGATATAAATCCACCCACTCTTCAAAAGAATTTACCATAGCCATATCCATAGCTATTTTTCTAAATTCTTGTTGGTAATTTGATGTGGTTTTTTCTGAAACTAAACGAGAATTATCTAGATTTTTTTTGAGGCTAAGAAGTATCTGATTAGGATTGACGGGTTTAATTAAGTAGTCTGCTATTTTACTACCTATAGCTTCTTCCATTATATATTCTTCCTCACTTTTAGTGATCATAACTACAGGTATACTGTCTTTTTTTTCTTTGATTTCAGACAATGTTTCTATTCCCGAAAGGCCGGGCATATTTTCATCTAAAAAAACAATATCAAAATTTTCATCTTCAAGAATATCTAATGCCTCAGTACCACTTTGACATTTGGTAACTTCATAGTTTTTCTTTTCTAAAAACAATATATGTGGTTTAAGTAAATCAATTTCATCATCAACCCATAAGATCTTTATTTTACTCATCAATTCTATTTTTATTATTTGTGAACTTTTTTGTGCGGCTTACTAGGATATTTTTTAAAGATACTATAATTTAAATTTTGCAGGAAATGTGCCATATGAATGGCATATATGTATATTTGCTATTGTAAAATTATAGTACACTTGAAAAAAAGAAATAAGCTCAAAATATTAAACGACCCAATTTACGGTTTTATTACTATACCTAATGAACTAATTTTTGACCTCATAGAGCATAAATATTTTCAAAGATTACGTAGGATTTCTCAAATGGGACTTTCGTATTTGGTATATCCAGGAGCTCATCATACTCGTTTTCATCATGCACTGGGATGTATGCATTTAATGCAAAAATCGGTCAGAGTTCTTCGTTTTAAGGGGGTTACAATATCTAATGAAGAAGAAGAGGCGCTTTATGCAGCTATTTTATTACATGATATTGGTCATGGGCCTTTCTCTCATGCGATGGAGCATAGTATTGTTAACGAGGTGAGTCACGAGTCTATTTCGTTAATGTTTATGCAAAAAATTAATAAAGAATTTAACGGTAGTTTAACGCTTGCAATACAAATTTTTAAGGGAGAATATCATAGAATTTTTTTACATCAGTTAATTTCTAGCCAATTGGATATGGATCGGTTGGATTATTTGAAACGAGATAGTTTTTATACTGGTGTTGCGGAAGGTAATATAAATAGTGAACGTTTGATTACAATGTTAACTGTTGAAGATGATGAACTTGTAATAGAAGAAAAAGGAATTTATTCTGTAGAAAAATTTTTACTAGCAAGAAGATTAATGTATTGGCAGGTGTATCTGCACAAGACAAGTTTGGTAGCAGAAAGTATATTGATTAGAGTATTAAAAAGAGCAAAAGAGTTGGTTGAAAATGGAATAAAACTGAAAGCAAGCAATGCTCTAACATTCTTTTTGGAACATAAAATTACTTATGAGAATTTTAGTACAGAGGTTTTAGGAACATTTTCTCAGTTGGATGATTACGACATAGTATCAGCGATGAAAGAATGGATGTACTCTGATGATTTTGTGCTTAGTACACTATCCTCGATGATTATAAATAGAGATCTTTTAAAAATAAAGATTAAAAAGAAGCCCTTTGAATCGAATAAGAAAGAAAAGCATATTGCAAAATTTATAGAAAAACATAAAATTTCGGAAGAAGAAGCGCGTTACTTTGTGTTTGAAGGTACAATTTCTAATCAGGCTTATCACCAAAATAAACAAAACATAAACATTTTGTTTAAGTCCAGAAAAATAATGGATATTGTGAAAGCTACTGATGAGTATAACCTTGAAGCGTTATCAAAACCCGTTACTAAATATTTTATGTGCTCTCCAAAGTACAAACATTAATACATTTTTTATACTTTTGCTAGAATGATTTTTACAGCCACACAAATTGCAGGTATTTTGAACGGAGAAATCGAAGGAGATGAATCTGTTGAAGTATCTAAACTAGCTAAAATAGAGGAAGGGACTAAAGGTACATTAACCTTTTTATCAAATCCTAAATATACCCAATTTATCTATTCTACTGATGCGTCTATTACTATAGTGGATAAATCTTTTGAAGCAGAATCAGAAATTAAGACCACTCTTATTAGAGTAGATGATGCTTATAAAGCTTTCTCTCAATTACTTGAATATTATAATATGGTAAAAATGAATAAAACTGGTATTGAACAACCAAGTTTTATTTCGCAAACGGCATCTTATGGAGATGGTATTTACTTTGGAGCATTTTCTTATATGGGAGAAAATGTAGCCATTGGGCAAAATGCCAAAATATTTCCTAATGTATATATTGGTGATAATGTTACTTTAGGGGATAATGTAGTTGTTTTTGCTGGAGCCAAAATATATTCAGAAACTATTATTGGAGACAATTGTGTAATCCATAGTGGAGCAATTGTTGGAGCAGATGGATTTGGATTTACGCCTAATGAAAAAGGAGAATACAGCAAAGTGCCGCAAACCGGTAATGTGATAATAGAGGATAATGTAGATGTAGGAGCGGGCACTACGATTGATAGAGCTACTTTGGGATCTACGGTTATACGTAAAGGAGTAAAGCTGGACAACCAGATACAAATAGCGCATAACGTTGAGATAGGAGAACATACTGCTATTGCTGCTCAAACAGGTATAGCTGGATCTACTAAAATAGGCCGGAATTGCCTTATAGGAGGTCAAGTAGGTATAGCAGGGCATCTTACGATTGGTAATGGTGTACGCATACAAGCCCAATCAGGTATTGGAAGAAATATAAAGGATGGGGAAGCCATTCAGGGATCTCCCGCTTTGGGATATTCAGACTATAATAAGTCATATGTACATTTTAAAAATCTCCCTAAGATTGTGGATAGGGTATACAAACTAGAGAAAAAGATAAATAATAATGAGTGACGTTGTTGGAAATAAACAAAGAACCATTAAACGAGAAGTTAAGCTTACTGGGGTAGGTTTACATACGGGAAAAGAAGTAACATTAACCTTTAAACCAGCTCCAGAAAATCATGGATATGCATTTTGTAGGGTAGATCTAGAAGGTAGCCCTATTATTGAAGCTGATGCTAATTATGTGGTAAATACACAAAGAGGGACAAATCTTGAGAAAAATGGTGTTAGTATTCAAACCTCAGAGCATGTATTAGCAGCATGTGTTGGTTTAGAGATAGATAATCTTTTAATAGAATTAGATGCTTCAGAACCACCAATAATGGATGGCTCTAGTAAGTTTTTTATTGAAGCTTTAGAACAAGCGGATATTGTAGAGCAAGAATTAGAAAGAGAAGAATATATTGTAAAGGATGTTATTTCTTACACAGATGAAGAGTCGGGTAGTGAGATAATTGTAATGCCATCTGAGGAGTATCAAGTTACTACTATGGTGGACTTTGGTACGAAAGTACTTGGTACACAAAATGCTTCTTTAAAACACTTGTCTGATTTTAAGAAAGAAATAGCAGATGCAAGAACCTTTAGTTTTTTGCATGAGTTAGAAATGTTACTTGAGCATGGTTTAATCAAAGGAGGAGATCTTAATAATGCCATTGTATATGTCGATAAGGAATTAAGTTCGGCTACTATGGAAAAATTAAAAGTAGCCTTTGGAAAAGATTCTATAGCTATCAAACAAAATGGTATTTTAGATAATCTTACATTACATTATCCTAATGAAGCCGCCAGACATAAATTATTAGATGTTATTGGAGATTTAGCATTAATAGGAACTCGAATTAGAGGTAAGATTATTGCTAATAAACCAGGGCATTTTGTAAATACTCAATTCGCCAAAAAACTTTCAAAAATTATTAAAATTGAGAAACGTAATAAAGTGCCTCAATTTGATCTTTTTAAAGAACCACTAATGGATATTAATAAGATTATGGATATGTTGCCACATAGACCACCATTCTTATTAATAGATAGAATATTAGAAATGTCTGATAGTCATGTGGTAGGTTTAAAGAATGTTACCATGAATGAGCCTTTCTTTGTTGGTCATTTTCCTGGAGCTCCTGTAATGCCTGGCGTAATGCAAGTTGAAGCAATGGCTCAAACGGGAGGGATTTTGGCATTAAGTACTGTTCCTGATCCAGAAAATTACCTTACTTATTTTATGAAAATAGATAAGGTAAAATTTAAACAACAAGTCCTCCCAGGAGATACACTTATATTCAAATTAGAATTAATAACTCCGATTCGTCGAGGTATTTGTCATATGCAAGCTTTCGCTTATGCCAATGGGAAATTAGTAACCGAAGCAGAGTTAATGGCTCAAATTGTAAAATCAAAATAAATAATAAATGCAAATGAAATAGGTAATATTTTAGTATCCTTGCGAACCGTAAATGGTTTGATACCTAATTTTGTTTGATCTTTATATAAAAATAAACTAAGTACCGATGAATCAACCTTTAGCTTATGTTCATCCAGGAGCAAAAATTGCAAAAAATGTTGTAATAGAACCTTTTACAACAATTCACAATAATGTAGTGATAGGAGAGGGGACCTGGATAGGTTCTAATGTTACTATTATGGAAGGTGCTCGTATAGGGAAAAATTGTAGTATTTTTCCGGGAGCAGTAATTTCGGCAGTTCCTCAGGATAAAAAATTTAATGACGAAGATACTATAACCGAAATTGGCGATAACACAACGATTAGAGAGTGTGTTACTATCAATAGAGGGACTACAGATAGGATGAAAACTAAAATCGGGAAAAACTGTTGGATAATGGCCTATTGTCACATAGCACATGATTGTATTGTAGGTGATAATTGCATATTTTCAAATAATAGTACCCTAGCAGGACATATTAATGTAGGTGATTATGTGGTTTTAGCTGGTATGGCTGCTGTAAACCAATTTTGTAGTATAGGGAATCATGCTTTTGTTACAGGAGGGTCTTTAGTTCGAAAAGATGTGCCTCCATTTGTTAAAGCAGCAAGAGAACCTTTATCGTATGTAGGGATCAACTCGATAGGATTGCGTAGAAGGGGTTTTTCTACAGAGAAAATAAGAGAAGTGCAGAATATATATAGAATTTTGTACCAACAAAATTATAATAATTCTCAGGCGGTGGCTATTATCGAGGCCGAAATGGAAGCGACTACAGAAAGAGATGAAGTTCTTGAATTTATAAAGAACTCTCAAAGAGGTATTATGAAAGGATACTTCTCGAATTAAGCATTTTAGATAATAAGAATAAAAGTATATAAGAATGGCAAGTACTAGCGATATTAGAAATGGTTTGTGTATTAAATACAATCATGATATTTATAAGATTATTGAATTTTTACATGTAAAACCGGGTAAAGGACCTGCTTTTGTGAGAACAAAGTTAAAAAGTGTAACTACGGGTAAAGTAATTGATAATACTTTTTCAGCAGGTCATAAAATTGATGATGTTCGTGTAGAAACGCATAAGTTTCAGTTCTTATATGCCGAAGGAGATACATACCATTTTATGAATACGGAGGATTATAATCAAATTACTCTTGAGAAATCTGCTCTGGATTCGCCTGGATTATTAAAAGAAGGAGCAGTGGTAACTGTTATTATTAACTCTGAAGATCAAATGCCTTTATCAGTAGAAATGCCAGCAAGTGTTATTCTTGAAGTAGCATCTACAGAACCAGGAGTGAAAGGTAATACAGCTACCAATGCGACTAAACCTGCAATTGTAGAAACAGGAGCCGAAGTTATGGTACCTCTTTTTATTAACGAAGGTGATAAAATTAAGGTAGAAACAGAAAAAGGTACCTATAAAGAAAGAATCAAAGAATAATAAACATTCTTAATTTTTATAATGAAATTTCCTCAGGCGCACACCTTACAACAAATTGCCACAATTATATCTTCAAAATTTATTGGGGATCCAGATTTTCCGGTTTTAGGTATGAATGAAATCCATGTGGTTACCCCAGGCGATATTGTCTTTGTAGATCATCCTAAATATTATGATAAAGCATTACAAAGTGCAGCTACTGTTGTTTTAATTAATAAAGATGTAGATTGCCCCGAAGGTAAAGCTTTACTTGTTTCCGATGATCCCTTTAGAGATTTCAATAAGCTTACAACATATTTTAGACCTTTTAATAAGGCAAATGCTTTGATTTCTTCTTCAACACAAATAGGAAAAGGAACCGTGATTCAACCAGGAGCTTTTATTGGTAATAATGTTATAGTCGGAGATGACTGTTTGATACATTCAAACGTTACTATTTATGACAACACTATTATAGGTAATAATGTAACAATACATGCAGGCACTGTTTTAGGTGGAGATGCTTTTTATTACAAGAAAAGACCCGAAGGTTTTGATAAGTTAATTTCTGGCGGTAGAGTTGTTATCGAGGATAATGTAGATTTGGGTGCGTTATGCACAATTGATAAAGGAGTTACCGGAGATACAACTATCAAGCAAGGCGCAAAGATAGATAATCAAGTACATGTTGGTCATGATACTGTTATCGGTAAGAAATGTTTAATAGCTTCTCAAGTAGGTATAGCGGGTTGCGTGGTTATAGAAGATGAGGTGACAATATGGGGACAAGTTGGAATTACTAGCGGAATTACTATTGGAACAAAAGCTGTTATTTCTGCTCAATCTGGAGTTAGTAAATCATTAGATAGTAATAAGAGTTATTTTGGAACTCCAGCAGATGATTTTAGAAAAAAGTATAAAGAAATTGCCGCTATTAGGCAGATACCTGATTTAATAGAAAAATTGAAAAAGAATGAGTAATACAGCAAAGGATATTGTAAAGTCCTTTTATGAAACAGATTTAATACACAATTCCGAAGCTTTTTCTGAGTATTTACACCCCGAGATTGAGTTGTATTGGAATAGTAGTTTTGGTTTCTCAAAGAAAAATTTTAATGATATCAAGACGATGTTTAGTGAAATGGCATTATCCTTCGAGACATTTAGATGTGAAATAAGTCATCTAATTGCCGAAGATAATCAGGTAACCATTAGGTATACGTACTTTGCTAAAACTATTGAAACTCCTGATAAAGAAGAAGCAATAGCACATTTTATTTCTATATGGGAGTTAAAAGATGCTAAACTTTATAGAGGATACCAGATAAGTCAACAGGGAGATAGTACTCCAGAGAGTATGAAATCATTTCTTTCAAAATAATTAAACTTTCATTTTAACCATAGTAATCAAAAGCTTACTTTTGAAGCTTTAAAAGAAATAAAAAAATCATAACGCAATGAGTGTTTTAGTTAATAAAGATTCAAAAATTATTGTTCAAGGTTTTACAGGTAGTGAAGGTACTTTTCATGCCGGTCAAATGATTGAATATGGAACAAATATCGTTGGAGGTGTTACTCCAGGAAAAGGTGGTCAAACTCACCTAGATAAACCAGTTTTTAATACTGTTGCAGAAGCAGTTAAAGAAGTTGGAGCTGATACTACTATTATTTTTGTACCACCAGCTTTTGCAGCAGATGCTATTATGGAAGCTGCGGATGCAGGTATTAAAGTGATTATTACTATTACTGAAGGAATTCCTGTTGCAGATATGATTACAGCGTCTAGTTATATTCAAGACAAAGGATGTAGACTTATTGGTCCTAACTGTCCAGGAGTGATTACTCCGGGAGAGGCTAAGGTTGGTATTATGCCAGGTTTTGTATTTAAAAAAGGAAACGTAGGTATTGTTTCAAAATCTGGAACATTAACGTATGAAGCTGCAGACCAGGTTGTAAAACAAGGATTGGGAATTACTACAGCAATCGGAATTGGTGGAGATCCTATTATAGGAACTACAACAAAAGAAGCTGTAGAATTATTGGTTAATGATCCTGAGACAGAGTGTGTAGTAATGATTGGAGAAATTGGAGGTCAACTTGAAGCAGATGCTGCTAAGTGGATCAAAGATAGCGGAACCAAGAAGCCTATTGTTGGGTTTATTGCTGGAGAAACAGCACCTGCTGGACGTACCATGGGGCACGCTGGAGCAATTGTAGGTGGAAGTGAAGATACTGCTGCTGCTAAAAAAGCAATTATGAGAGAATGTGGAATACACGTAGTAAATTCTCCTGCAGAAATTGGTAAAAAAGTACTAGAAGTATTGGGCTAAAAACTAACATGACATTATATCGAAACCTCTTGGAGTTAAATTCAAGAGGTTTTTTATTGAAGATTTTTCTTGTTAAAATAATATTAAAATATGCCATATTCATAATAACTACACGTATTATAGCAAATTAATTATGAATGAATTCATATAATCAACTTTGATGTGTTAAATCATCAGTAAACAACAATTATAATAACATATGAAATTAATTAAATCTATTTTATTGTTACTAATAGTCATATCTCTTAGTAATTGCAAAGATTCATCATCAAAAAATGAAATAGCCCAAGAAATTAAAGTAGAAAAGCATGTCGATGCTACTGGCTTTAATTATGAAACTGTAACAAACGATCCTACAGGGTTAAGATTATATACATTAGATAATGGACTTAAGGTATATCTTTCTAAAAATGAGGAAGAACCTAAAATTCAAACCTATATCGCTGTACGTGCTGGATCAAATTATGATCCTAAAGAGTCTACAGGCCTTGCTCATTATTTAGAACATATGGTATTTAAAGGTACCGATGAGATTGGTAGTCAGGATTTTGAAAAGGAAAAAATAATGCTTCAACAGATTTCTGATTTGTATGAAAGTCATAAAAATGAAGCAGATCCTGAAAAAAAGAGTGAAATTTATAAAAAGATTGACGAAGTATCACAAGAAGCGTCAAAACTTTCTATTTCTAATGAATATGATAAGATGATTAACTCTTTAGGAGCAGAAGGTACTAACGCACATACATCGTGGGAAGAAACTGTTTATAAGAACAAAATCCCAGTAAACGAATTGGATAAATGGCTAAAAGTAGAAAGTGAGCGTTTTAGTCAATTAGTGCTACGTTTATTTCATACAGAACTAGAAGCTGTTTATGAAGAGTATAATAGATCACAAGATAGTGACTTCAGAAAATCATATTATGCAATGCTAGAAGGATTGTTCCCTAATCATCCTTATGGACAACAAAGAACTATTGGTACTTCAGATCACTTAAAAAATCCATCAATGGTAGCTATTCATAATTATTTTGATAAATATTATGTCCCTAATAATATTGCCGTTGTTTTGGTAGGGGATATCGATTTTGATAAAACTATTAAGAAAGTAAACGACGCTTTTGGACATTTTGAAAACAAAGAAGTAACTCATCCTGAATTACCGAAAGAGAGCGCAATTACAGGTCCTATTGTAAAAGAAGTATTTGGTCCAACTGCAGAAAATGTTTCAATTGCATATCGTTCTGAGGGTATAGGTACAAAAGAAGAAAAATTACTTACGATGGCAGATATGTTATTGGCTAATGGTACAGCTGGTCTAATTGATTTAAACTTAAATCAGAAACAATTAGTCCAAAATGCAAGTTGTTCTCCAACATTTCAGAATGATTATGGTTTTCATAGATTTACGGGAACGCCAAAAAATGGTCAATCTCTCGATGAAGTAAAAGATTTGATCTTAGGTCAAATTGAGAAACTAAAAAAAGGAGAATTCGATGATTGGATGATGTCTGCTGTAGTTAACGATTTGAAATTATCGCAAACGCGCCAGTATGAAAATAATACTGCTCTTGCATCAGCATATTACAACGCATTTATTCATAGACAGGATTGGAATAATAGAATAAAATTCCTTGATGGCTTAAAAAAGATTAGTAAACAAGAATTGGTAGATTTCGCGAATACTTTTTATAAGGACAATTATGTAATGGTCTATAAAAGAAAAGGAGAGGATAGTAATATCACGAAGGTGCAAAACCCTGGGATTACTCCGGTGCAGTTAAATAGAGACAAGCAGTCTGAATTTTACAAAGAATTTAGTGCTATCGAGACTAAACCATTACAACCTAAGTTTGTTGATTATAAAACTTCAATTAACGAAACCACAATGGATAATGGAGTCAAGGTTTCTTATATCGAAAATCCGAATAATGATCTGTTTAATCTAAATGTTATTTTTGATATGGGTCAAGATAATGACCGTAAAGCTTCCTTGGCTGCTGGATATTTGGATTATTTAGGAACAGATAAATATTCTCCAGAAGAGTTGAAGAAAGAGTTTTACAAATTGGGGATTAATTATAATGTTAGCACAGGTTCTGATATTACATTTGTTGGATTATCAGGGTTAAAAGAAAATTTAGATCAAGGTTTAACTTTGCTTGAACATTTATGGAATAATGCTGTTGCTGATCAAGAAACGTATAATAAATATGTTGATCAAATAGCAAAAGGACGTGATGATGGTAAAACTCAAAAAGGAAATATCCTTTGGAATGGTTTACTTAATTATGGAATGTATGGTGAGAATTCTCCGTTAAGAAATATATTTACTGTAGGAGAATTACAAAAAATCAATCCGCAAGAATTAGTGGATAAGATAAAAGAGCTTAAAAACTTCAAGCAACGTATTTTTTACTACGGTAAAGATGTAGACGCGGCACTTGCATCTTTAAATAAAAATCATAATGTTAATGCAGAATTAGCAGATTATCCTGAAAAAACAACATATCTACAAAAAGAAACAGGTGGTAATGTTTATTTTGTGGATTATGATATGGTACAAAGTGAAATGATATTTTTGGCAAAAGGAGCTGAGTTTGATCCAAAAAAGATGGCGGCTTCAAGATTGTTCAATACGTATTTTGGTAGCGGTTTGTCATCTATTGTTTTTCAGGAGATTCGAGAATCAAAATCATTAGCGTATTCGGCTTTCTCTGCATATTCAACTGCATCAGAAAAGGATAAATCAGATTATGTATATGCATATATAGGTACGCAAGCTAATAAAATGCCAGAAGCTGTAGATGCTATGATGGATCTTATGAGTAATATGCCAGAAGCAGAGAAGCAATTTAATGCAGCAAAAGAAGCTACCTTGAAAAAGATAGCTGCACAGAGAATTACTAAATCTAATATTTTCTGGACATATGAAGGATTAAAGAAAAGAGGTATTGACTATGATAATCGAGAGGAAATGTATAATACCATTAAAAACATGGAACTTACAGATTTAAAAACTTTTTTTAATGAAAATATAAGTGGAGAGACATATAATGTACTCGTTGTAGGTAACAAGAAAGATGTTGATATGAAAGCATTATCCAAATTAGGAGAAGTACAAGAAATAGACGTAGATTTTCTTTTTAATTATGAGAAGAAAAATGAAGACCTTAAGTTATAAGGTGTTGTCATAATATATTTATAAACCCCGTGATAAATCACGGGGTTTATTGTTGGACAGCAGTTTGTAATTCTTATATTTGATATTACAAAATTTAACAATAAAAATTAATAGAGCGAATGAATCTTTTACAAGGTAAAACGGCCATTATTACTGGGGCTACTCGAGGTATAGGAAAAGGAATAGCTGAAGTTTTTGCTCAAAATGGAGCAAATATTGCTTTTACGTATAGCTCATCTGTGGATGCAGCCAACAAATTAGAAAAGGAATTAAATAGTTTGGGAGTTAAGGCAAAAGGGTACCAAAGTAACGCAGCAGATTACGATCAGGCGCAAGAATTGATTAAAGATGTTTTAGAAACTTTTGGAAGCCTGGATATTCTTGTAAACAATGCAGGAATAACCAAGGATAATCTTCTAATGCGTATGGGCGAAGAAGATTTTGACAAGGTTATTGAGGTTAACCTAAAAAGTGTCTTCAATATGACAAAAGCTGTGCAAAGAACAATGCTTAAGCAACGTCATGGTAGTATCATTAATATGAGCTCTGTAGTAGGAGTGAAAGGTAATGCAGGACAAGCAAATTATGCAGCATCAAAAGCGGGGATTATAGGTTTTTCTAAATCTGTTGCCTTAGAGCTGGGATCTAGAAATATAAGAAGTAATGTTGTAGCTCCTGGTTTTATCGAAACAGAGATGACACAAAAACTTGATGAAAAAGTTGTAGACGGATGGCGAAATGCGATTCCTCTAAAACGAGGGGGGACGCCAGAGGATATAGCTAATGCATGTTTATATTTGGCAAGTGATCTAAGTGCTTATGTTACTGGTCAGGTATTGCACGTTGATGGAGGAATGTTAACCTAATTCTTAAGTTGCGATAAACGATTTAAATCATTTTTGAAGATTTTAATATTTTTTGATTCTAAAATCTTTAAATTCAACCGATATCAAAAAGAGTAACGGTCCTAATCAATGTATGATTTATAACTTGATAACGGCTCGTAATTAGTATACATGCAAACACAAACAATTTTATTGATTATATCGGCGGCTATATTCGCTTTGATGGTGTCGCTGTATCAATATATGTATAAAGCAAAGAATAGAAATAAGAAAAATTTATTCTTTGCTTTTTTACGTTTCTTAAGTGTCTTTGCAGTTTTACTTTTATTAATAAACCCTTCGTTTAAGAAGAATACATATTATACAGAAAAACCAACCTTAGTAATAGCAGTAGATAACTCCGCATCTATAAAACACCTTAAACAAGATCAATCGGTTATTAGGTTTGTAAATGATATTCAGAACGATGATCAGATTAATGATCGATTTAATATTAAATATTACTCTTTCGCAGAAAAATTGAATGATTCATTGAGTCTTTCTTTTGATCAGGAACAAACCAATATTTCAAAAACGTTAGATGATCTAAGACAGATTTATAAAAATTCAATAGCACCTACTATATTAATTACAGATGGAAATCAAACATATGGTAGGGACTATCAGTATAGTAGTAATAGATATAAGCAAGCGATATTCCCTATTATTTCGGGCGATACTACTCAGGTGACGGATACAAAAATTCAACAGCTAAATGTAAATCGGTATGCGTATCTAAAAAATAAATTTCCAGTAGAAGTTATTCTAACATATTCTGGAGATCAAAATGTTACTTCTAGATTTGAAGTGAGATCAGGCAATAATACGATATATACTCAAGAGGTTTTGTTTTCTGAAGAAAAGAACTCTGCTGTAATCAATTTTACGCTACCGGCCAGTATTGCAGGAGTGGTTCAGTATAATGCTGTTCTGATCCCTATGGCTAACGAAAAGAACAAAATCAATAATAGTAAAGCTTTTGCAGTAGAGATAATTGATCAAAAAACTAATGTACTAATCGTAAGTGATATTGTACACCCTGATTTAGGGGCAATTAAAAAAAGCATAGAGAGTAACGAACGTCGTAGTACAACAATACTTCGACCTATTGAAGTCACCAATCTAGAAGATTATCAAATGATCATTGTCTACCAGCCTAATACTAGGTTTGGGGGGGTGTATGAAAAACTAAATCTGCTTCGAAAAAATAGATTTACTATTACGGGATCCAAAACGGATTGGGTATTTCTAAATAAAATACAAAATTCATATGCCCAAGAAATTACCAGGCAGACTGAATATTATGTACCCAGATTTAATAGTAATTATTCTACGTTTTTGTTTGATGATATTGGTTTTGAGAGCTACCCACCTTTGATAGGTACTTTTGGAGAAATTAATATAAACACGAATTATGATCCATTACTTTATCGAACCATAAGTGATATTGAGACGGAAGAACCTTTGTTAGCTACCATCGAACAAGATGGTGTCCGTGAAGCTGTTCTTTTTGGAGAGGGTTTATGGAGATGGAGAGCTCAAAATTATTTGGATACTAAGAATTTTGAGAACTTTGATGATTTTTTCGGAAAATTAGTTCAGTATTTAGCGTCTAATAAAAGGAAGAGTAGGTTAAATACAATTTCAGAATCTTTTTATTACGGAAATACAAATATTAAAATTCTGGCAGAGTATTTCACGAAAAACTATGAATTCGATAAAAGAGGAAGTTTACGTATTACCCTTAAAAATAAAATTACCGAAGCTGCACAAACTATTCCAATGTTATTAAAAAATAACGCTTACGAAGTGGATTTGAGTGATTTGCCAGCTGGAAATTATGATTATACTGTGACTGTAATTGGAGAAAACATAAGTCGTTCAGGTAACTTTAAGGTTTTAGAATATAATGTAGAACAACAATTTCTTAATGCAGATGTAACAAAACTGAGGCAAGTAGCAACTAATACTAAAGGTAAGCTATATAACCTGACGCAAAGTAACGAGTTGTTTCAAAATATAATCCAAGATAGAAGATATCAAACGATCCAAAAAAGCAAGGAAAATGTAGTATCTTTAATTGATTGGAAATATCTCCTTGTAATTGTTATCGTATTATTGGGGATAGAATGGTTTGCACGAAAATATAACGGACTTATTTAAAATTAAAATTTAAAATTATTATGGAAAAATTACCAAAAATAGGATTACCAATTCTAATTCTTCTAGTATTAACTATTGTCTTTGTTTCAAAGTCTACGGTTACTATTGGTTCGGGTGAAGCTGGAGTGTTATATAAAACATTTGGAGGCGGGGTAGTTACAGATCAGCCACCACTAGGAGAAGGATTTCATTTGGTTGCTCCTTGGAATAAAGTAATTGTATATGAAGTAAGACAACAAGAAGTTTTTGAAAAAATGCAAGTATTATCATCTAATGGATTAGAAATTAAATTAGATGCATCAGCGTGGTTTCAACCAGATTATAACAAACTTGGTTTATTACATCAACAAAAAGGCGAAAATTATGTAGCAAGAGTATTGTTGCCAACTATTAGATCCGCTGCGCGTAGTGTAGTAGGAAGATATACACCAGAACAGTTATATTCTAGTAAGCGTGATGCTATTCAGAAAGAGATTTTTGAAGAAACAAAGAAGATTGTAGGTGATCAGTTCATCCAGTTAAATGAAGTACTGGTAAGAGATGTAACATTACCGCCGACTATTAAAGAAGCAATCGAACGTAAGTTAAGACAAGAGCAAGAAGCTTTAGAATATGAGTTTAGACTTGAAAAAGCTAAAAAAGAAGCAGAAAGACAAAAAATTGATGCAGAAGGTAAAGCAGTTGCCAATCAAATCTTAAGTGCTTCACTAACGGATAAAATATTAAAAGAAAAAGGAATAGAAGCTACATTACAACTTGCTAAGTCTCCAAATGCAAAAGTAGTGGTTGTAGGTTCGGGTAAAGATGGAATGCCTTTAATACTTGGAAATCAATAAGGTATATTATACTTAGTAATAAATAAAAAAACTGTTTATAGAATTAACTATAAACAGTTTTTTATTGCAATAATTTGTGAATATATTTGGAAGCGATCTACGTACTAATAAAATGTTAATAATGTTAATTTTTTGTGAAATTAGGTTTTAAACCGTAAAAATATTACTTTTAAACCTCAAACTCAACATTATTACTATGAATAAAAGATTGATTCGCCCCATGTTACTGGGCTTAGGCTTGGTGACTTCATTTATTTTGTTATTATTTTTTTCAAAAGAAGAAAAACCGAAGGAAACAACAAGTGAAAATGAAATTGTAAGTTTAAGAAGTCAACATGTAGAACATTTAAATAATAGTCCTTTTAAGGAAACTATTAAACTTACCAAAAAAGAGCGTAAAGCTCAAGGACTCCCACCAAATAGATACTTCGAACAAATGTGGGAATTGACAATGAATCCTGCAACAGGAAAGACGGAACCAGAAAACATCTACGCATTACAAGCAAAATTACAGAGTAGTATTTCAAAAAATGCTCCGGGTGATGATGCAAGTAACCCATGGATAGAAAGAGGACCTAATGATGTAGGAGGAAGAACAAGAGCTATTTTATTTGATCCAAATGACGCTACCAATAGAAGAGTATTTGCTGGCGGTGTTAGTGGAGGTTTATGGGTAAACAACGATATTACTTCAAGTAGCTCACAATGGAACCGAGTGCAAAATGTACCAGGAAACCTTTCAGTAACTTCGATTACTGTAGATCCGAGAAACTCGAATACATTATATATAGGTACTGGAGAGCAATATACCGCAGGAGCTGTTGTAGGTAACGGTGTTTACCGTTCTACCAATGGAGGAACAACTTGGCAGGCGGTAAATATTCCTGCTGCCGGTGCTGCTACCCTTAGTTTTAATGCAAATAATTTATTCCTTTCAGGATTGTTTTATGTGAATGATGTTGTGGCCTGGAATAACACATCACAAAACCGTACAGAACTATTTGTTGGAGTTGGTGCTCATGTATATGGAGATGCCAGTAGCCCTTCAAATTGGCTAGGTTTACAAACAGCAGGTTTGTATAGATCTGTTGATGGAGGTTCTACTTGGAATCGAATTGAGTCATCAAACTTGGCTTTTGATTTCCAAGGAACCAACTATTATATGATTCCTAATGATTTTGAAGTAGGAGCAGATAATACATTATGGATGGGAACAATCACAACGCCAGGTATTGGAGGCGGGGGTGGAGGAAGAGTCTTCAGTTCTACCAATGGTGGTACTTGGACAGAAGCTGCAGCTTCTCCTTTGACAGATTCAAATCGAGTAGAATTAGAAGTTTCTTCAACTAATCCAGATAAAATATATGCCCTTACACAGGGAGTAACAGATCCTGTACATATATATAGAACAACAGATAAATTTGCTACAGTAACGGCTACCGCTTTACCAAATGATGTAGATACAGGGATACCTGCAAATGATTTTACAAGGGGACAAGCTTTTTATGATTTAATGATTGAAGCTGATCCTAACAATGATAATATCCTATATGTTGGTGGAATTGATTTATTCCGTTCTACAAATGGAGGGACTTCTTGGAGTCAAATTTCAAAATGGTCTAACAACAACAATTTAGCAGGATTAAGTGCTTCTACGGTTCATGCAGACCAGCATGCAATGACGTTTAGACCAGGAAATTCTAATCAAGCAATTTTTGGAAACGATGGTGGAATCTATTTTGCAAGTAGTTTATCTACAGCACAAAATTCTAATGTTTTTGCAGCAAGAAATAGTAATTATAACGTTACTCAATATGTAAAAGCAGGTATAGGGCCTAATGGAGCAGGAGATGCTAGTGGAATCTTTTCTGCAGGAGCTCAGGATAACGGTTCTCAGGCATTTAGAAATACAGTAGCTGGTATTAATGGATCAGAAGAATTAACTGGAGGAGACGGTTTTTATACTTTCGTAGATAAAGGTGGTCAATATATGATTGCTACATATACCAATAATGTTATTTATAGATTTAGCTTACCATGGAATGGTTTAAGTAGAATTAGAGGAGGAGCAACAACATTACTAAATGAACGAACGACTGGTGATTTTGTAAATCAAATGGGGTATGATAGTGATGCTAATTTCTTATTATCCAATGCTACTTCTGGTACTAATTATGCTATAAAAACTGTTAATGTAGCATCAAATAGTAACGCTAATATTACAAATGCTTTGTTAACTAGCAAGCCAACAGCCTTTATAGCTTCACCTTTTGCTAATAATACATGGTATGTAGGAACCGCAACAGGACAATTACTAAGATTAACTGGTGTTGGTGTTGGTTCGGCTAATTGGTCAGAAATTACGACACCATTTGTGGGTTCTGTTTCTTCTGTACGATTAGGAGCTACTGCTAATGATATTATGATCACAATGCATAATTATGGTGTAACCAGTGTATGGTTTTCTTCTAATGGGGGAACTACTTGGTTGAATAAAGAAGGAAATCTTCCAGATATTCCTGTAAGAGATATTCTTCAAAATCCTTTAGATACAAAAGAAGTTATTCTAGCAACACAATTAGGTGTTTGGATCACCAAAGATTTTGATGCAACTAATCCTAATTGGACGCAAGCATATAATGGTATGAGCGATGCAAGTGTTACCTCTTTTGATTATTGGGCAGTAAATGGAGATGATAATAACAACAAAATTATTGCTTCAACTTACGGTCGTGGGGTATTTACAGGGTCGTTTACGTCAAATGCTGTGGCAGATACACAAGCGCCAACTAGCCCTACAGGATTAGCTGCTTCTAATGTTGCAGAAACATCTTTAACATTAACTTGGACAGCTTCAACAGATAACGTTGGTGTCACTGGGTATGATTTATATCAAGGAAATACAAATCTTGGTAATGTAAATGGAACGTCTGCAAATGTTAATTCTTTAACTGCAAATACTGCATATCAATTTAGAGTAAAGGCAAAAGATGCTGCTGGTAATGAATCGGGATTTAGTAGTACGGTTAATGTTACTACTTTAAGCGGATCTACAGGTACTGCAGGATGTACAAACGGAATAACTGCTTTCCCATATAATGAAGGGTTTGAAAGCGGATTAGGTGGTTGGACTCAAGGTAGCGGAGATGATTTTGATTGGATTCGTCTATCTGGAGGAACTCCATCAAGTAATACAGGTCCTTCTGGTGCTGATTCAGGAAGTTTTTATGTATACGTTGAAACTTCTAACCCTAACAATCCAAGTAAGACAACTATTTTAAATTCACCATGTTTTGATTTAAGTAGTGCGACCTCTGCAGGTTTAACATTTAAATATCAAATGACCGGTAATGCTGTTGGCGTACTTAAATTAGAAGCTAGTAATGATAATGGTAGCTCATGGACTCAAATATGGAGTAAATCTGGTGATCAAGGAAGTGCTTGGAATACAGCAGATATTGATCTAGCAAGTTACACAGGAAATTCAATGCAACTTCGTTTTACTGGCACATCTGGTAGTAGTTGGCAAGGTGATATGGCGGTTGATACTATTTCTTTAACAGCCGGCGGAGGAACCAATAATACAGATACTCAAGCACCATCAGTGCCTACAAATTTATCTGCCTCTAATGTTGCAGAAACATCTATAACATTAAGTTGGACAGCCTCATCAGATAATGTGGGTGTAACGGGTTATGATATCTATCAAGGAAACGCAAATCTAGGTAGTGTAAGTGGTACTTCTGCTAATATTACATCTCTAGATGCAAATACAGCATACCAATTTAGAGTGAAAGCAAAAGATGCTGCGGGCAATGAATCAGGATTTAGTAGTACATTTACAGTTACTACAAGTGGAGCAGTTCCTACCGATCCATGTACAGGTGTTCCACCATATAATGGTACAGGACAAGGGTATCAGGCTGGAGATAGAGTTACATTTCAAGGAAACCTTTATGAAAGAACAGCTACTAGTTGGGTAAACTTAGGCCCATGTGGAGTAACAACATCAGTAAATACTTTTGATATTAGTTTAGAAGAAGGTCCGGCAATACCATTCAGTTTGTTTCCAAACCCGGTTACAGATGGTAATGTAAATGTGATTACTTCTACCGTTGGATCAAAAGAATATGAGATATATAATATGTTAGGTCAAAAAATTGATCAAGGAGCATTTATGAATATAATTAATGTTTCAGGTTTACAGAATGGCCTATATACTTTAGTCGTTGATGGTCAAGTACGACGATTTGTGAAGAAATAAATTAAATCTACGTATTGAACAAAAAACCCCGAAGCTTTTTAGTTTCGGGGTTTCTTTATGTTTTTTTAAAATGAAAAAGCCTCTATAAAATTAATTATAGAGGCTTTATTTAATAGTAAATGGTTAGTGATTACTATTTATTTTTCAATTTTTCTGCCTGAGCTTTCCAGTTATCTCTTTCTATACGCCCTGGGAAAAATTGTATAAGTTGTGTAACGGTGTCTATATCTTCATTGGTAAATTTACTAATTTGATCGAAAGTATAAATACCTATACCATTTAATTTTTCTTCAATAAAAGGTCCAACACCACTTATTAACTTTAAATCATCTTTATCGGAAGCAACCGCCTTCCCGAAACTTGCAAAATTTAATTCGGGTTTTTTACTGGTATCGTCATCAGTATTTACAACAGCGACACCTCCATGATCTCTAGTTTTTATAGCTTTTATTTCGTCTTCTGTCTCTGAGGTTTCAGATGGCGAGGTAAAAGTAGTTTTTGCCTTAGTGTATTCTGAGTTTTTTAATCTTGAATTTTGTCTTCTACATTCTTCAAGTTCAGATTTATATTTGTTTTTGAGCGCCCATCGTGATAACAACCATCCCAGTAAAAATGCAAGGAATAGTAATAATAAAAGGCACCACCAATTTACTTCGTTTAAAAAATCTAACATAGTTGTTGTTATTTAGTTTACAATAATTTCAATTCTTCTGTTTTTTGCTCTATTTGCATCACTATCATTAGGAGCAATAGGACTAGATTCTCCTTTTGATGATATTTTCATTTTTTCTTTAGCTACTCCTTGAGAAATAAAATAGTCTTTCACATTTTTGGCACGTTGTCGGCCATACCAAAGATTGGCTTGGTTATCACCAATATCATCTGTATGTCCAATAATCTGAACAGACTTTTCAGGATATTTATTTAGATAATTTTTTAATTCTAATGCATAATTCGATAATGTAGCATCTGGTTTAAAGGTTTTTTGAGCAAACTCGCAGTATAATGTTCTATTAGCCACACTTTTTTCTACTTCGGCAAGGCGAGATTCGTCCAATGTGTTAAAATTTAATGATATTCCACCATTGTATGTACCTTCATTAGAGTAGGAGTATGAATTAACGTCAGATTTCGATACGATACGATCAGCATTAATTCCGGCTCTGATCAAGAGATCTTTAATGAAATTGGCTCTTGATTCACCGAAGTTAGATCCACTACTTTGTTCTGCAGAGGTTTCATACCCAGTAATGATTAGTTCTTTATCTTGGTTTGCACCGAGATAATCTGCGATTTGACTTTCAAACCCATTAAGTGCAGAGGGAACAAAAACTTCTCCATTAGCATTATTAATCTGAAGATTTTCGTTATACGAGAACACATCTTGATTTTGATTATCTTTTATAGATAATCCGATACTAGTATTTTTGATAGCGGCAATGCTATCATCATATGCCTTTTTGGCCAATGCTTCTGCCTCTGGGCTTAACTTTTCTTCAACAATACCCGGGTTTTGGCTTTCGCTTTTTGAACACCAATCACAGGAATAGTACCACCACATTGCCAGCCAGGCAAAAAGTAAAAAAATAAGAAATGAGATAAAATTTTTCATAAGTTGTTGATTAGTATTGTTCTATTAAAGTTATAAAAATGTTTATAATCAACCTATTATGGGTAATAAATAATGAAAATTTATGGGCAGAAAAAGATCAATTGCAAAAAATTAAGTTGAAATGCGTTTCGAAAAGATATTTTTTTATAAATTCGCGATGTATTTACAAAAACTAATGAGAAACATAACTATACATCATCATCATTCTTACATTTTCGCTCAGGCGTGGTAAGTTTGGTATGTGTATAACACAAATATAAATCAAAACCCGTTTGAGAAGTTCAAACGGGTTTTTTGTTTTCATAAACTTGTTTCGACTGATTAAACACAACAAAACTTAACAATGTCAAAAATTAAAATTGCTATTCAAAAAAGTGGTCGGTTAAATGAAGACTCGGTAAAAATTCTAAAAGATTGTGGTATTTCTATTGATAATGGAAAAGATCAGTTAAAGGCCGAAACACGCAATTTCCCTATGGAAGTTATGTTTTTAAGGAATGGAGATATTCCGCAATACCTTCGAGATGGTGTTGTAGATATTGCTATCATTGGTGAAAATGTACTGATTGAAAAAGGAAAAGACATATCGATCGAAGAACGGCTTAATTTTTCGAAATGTAAAGTTTCATTGGCGGTTCCCAAAGAATTCGAATACAATTCTATTAAAGATCTCGATGGAAAACGTATTGCTACATCTTATCCAAATACGGTAAATGAATATCTAAATAAACAAGGGATATCGGCAGATCTACACCAAATTTCTGGTTCTGTAGAAATAGCACCAAATATAGGATTGGCAGATGCTATTTGTGATATTGTTTCTAGTGGGAGTACTTTATTTAAAAATAATTTGAAAGAGGTTGAAGTAATGCTTACTTCAGAGGCAGTACTTGCCGTATCTCCAAATATATCTGATGACAATAGAGGGTTGCTCAAAAAATTACAGTTTAGAATACAAGCTGTATTAAAGGCAAGGAATTCAAAATATGTATTGCTTAATGCACCTAATGATAAAATTGAAAATATAGTCAAAATATTACCGGGTATGAGAAGCCCTACGGTGCTTCCTTTGGCAGAAAAAGGATGGAGCTCTATTCATACAGTAGTAGAAAAGAATAAGTTTTGGGATATCCTAGATGAGTTAAAAGCCGAAGGTGCAGAGGGTATTTTGGTATGCCCAATAGAGAAAATGGTATTATAATTTGGAATAGAATAAAGCAGGAACAATGAATAAAATATTTAATCCAAATAAAAATACTTGGTCCACAATATTAAAGAGACCTACACAAACGGTTGCAGACATAGAGGGGATTGTTTTAGAGGTGTTTGATGAAGTAAAAGAAAAAGGGGATACAGCTGTTAATAGGTATACTCAAAAATTTGATCTTGTAGATCTAGCGAATATCGAAGTTTCTAAAGTAGAAATTGAAGAAGCTAAAGAATTGGTTAGTGAAGAATTGAAAAAAGCCATCTTGTTGGCAAAATCAAATATTGAGGCATTTCATAACGCTCAAAAAACAGATAAAGTAGCCATAGAAACTACTGATGGTGTGTCTTGTTGGCAAGAAAAAAGACCTATCCAAAAGGTGGGATTATACATACCGGGAGGCACAGCACCATTGTTTTCTACTATTTTGATGTTGGCAGTACCAGCCAATATAGCAGGATGTAATGAGATTGTATTATGTTCTCCCCCTAATAAAGAAGGGAAAATTAACCCTGCAATTTTATATACAGCAGACCTTTGTGGTGTAACCAAGATTTGTAAGGTAGGAGGAATTCAAGCTATTGCCGGGATGACATTTGGTACAGAAACTATTTCTAAAGTGTATAAAATATTTGGTCCTGGTAATCAATTTGTAACTGTGGCGAAACAATTGGCTACCAAATTTGGTGTAGCTATAGATATGCCCGCAGGTCCTAGTGAGTTATTGGTTGTTGCCGATGATAGTGCTAATGCTGCTTTTGTAGCCTCAGATTTATTAAGTCAGGCAGAACATGGTAAAGACAGTCAAGTGATTCTTGTTTCAACTTCTAAAGAAATTATAGATAATGTAGAAAAAGAAGTAACCAAGCAACTCAATGAATTACCCAGAAAAAATATAGCATTAGCCGCTATTGAAAACTCTAAGTTGATTTTTGTAGAAAATGATCAAGATGCTCTTGATTTGATTAATGAATATGGGCCAGAGCATTTTATAGTATGTGTAAATAATGAAGAATATTATATAGATAATATTGCAAATGCAGGTTCAGTATTTATAGGTAACTATACTCCCGAAAGTGCTGGAGATTATGCTTCGGGTACAAATCATACATTGCCAACTAATGGATATGCCAAACAATATAGTGGTGTTAACCTAGATAGTTTTATGAAATCAATGACATTTCAAAAAATATCGAAACAAGGTATTAAAAATATAGGCAATGCTATAGAGGTTATGGCAGAAGCTGAAGGTTTACAGGCGCACAAAAATGCGGTAACATTAAGGTTAACTAACCTTTCCGAAAATTAATAAAGTAAAATGGATTGTAGAAACTGTGAATACCAGTTATCAGAGGATATAGAGTATTGTCAAAGCTGTGGTGCAAAAGTTATTCGAGAAAGAATTACTTTAAACCAATTGAAGAAAGATTTTTTTAATGATGTTTTAGGGTTAGATAACCTTTTCTTTAGAACAGTAAAAACACTTATTATAGCTCCTTATCAGGTAGTTTTAGAATATACTTCGGGAACACGAAAACGATACATGAACCCTTTTGCTTTTCTAGCAATTGTAGCCGCCCTTTCTACATTTGTAATAAATTCATTTTCTGATGAGTATATGGAAAGAATAAACCCAACTCAAGATGAATCTCTTTATGAGCAATTGTTTTCGTTAATGAATCCAGGAAAAGACAAAAATGCGATATCGTATCAAGAAGAATATATCAAATATAGAGATTCTCAGGTAGAATTGAACGTTAATATACAAACTCTACTGTTGAAATACTTTAATATTTTTGTTTTTTTATTTACTCCTGTGTATGCTTTTATGGCCTTTCTGGTGTTCGGGAAGAAACCATTTAATTACGGAGAACACTTGGTGGCTAATGCATATATAGTTGGATTTGCTTTAATGATCGGAATGATATTTTTCTTAATGTCATTAGTGCTTTATCCGTCTATGTATATGTTTAGTTCAATTATTACTATTTCTTATTATTTAATCACCTATAAAAAAATAAATAATCTATCGATTAAAGATACTATATTCAAATTCCTGAAATTCATTTTGGTATCTATTGGATTCATATTAGTTATAGGTATTATAGCTATTGTATTAGGGGTTATAATCGGTATTGTATTTGGAATTAATGGTTCCTTAATGGAGGGGTAGGATTTAAAAAAATGTTATAACATTTATGAAAAACACACAATTCAATATAAAATGGTTAGTACGAGAGAATATTCAAGATCTACAACCGTATTCCTCGGCAAGAGATGAATATGTGAGTGATGGATCGAAAATGATTTTTCTTGATGCTAATGAAAACCCTTTTGATAATGGAGTAAATCGTTATCCCGATCCTCAACAAAGAAATCTTAAATCAATACTCGCTCAGCAAAAAGGAGTTACACAACAAAATATTCTTTTAGGAAATGGAAGTGATGAAGTGTTAGATCTTATTTTTAGAGCTTTTTGCGAACCCAAAGAAGATAACATTATTACATTGCCGCCGACTTATGGAATGTATCAAGTATTAGCGACTATAAATAATATTGAAAATCAAAAAGTGTTACTAACAAAAGGGTTCCAGCCCAATGTGTCAGCAATTTTTGAGGCTGTTAATCAAAATACAAAAATAATTTTCCTTTGTTCTCCTAATAACCCAACAGGGAATTCTTTTTCTGAAGAAAGTATTGTTAAAATTTTAGAAAACTTTAAAGGATTAGTGGTTATAGATGAAGCGTATATAGATTTTTCAACTAAAGATAGTTGGTTAAGCTCAATAGAGAAATATTCAAATTTGATAATTACCCAAACGTTATCCAAGGCCTATGGACTAGCGGGTATAAGACTTGGAATATGTTATAGTTCCCAACCCATAATCGAAATATTAAATAAAATAAAACCTCCATATAACGTAAATGAATTAACACAACAGAGAGCATTTAGTAGAATTTCAGATCCTAGTAAGGTAACAATTGAAGTATCAAAGATACTAAAGGAAAGAAACGAACTTGTTGCAATATTGCAAGAAGTGAGTTTTGTTACCAAGATATACGAAACCGATGCCAATTTTATTCTAGTACAGGTAGACAATGCAGATAAAAGGTATAAACAATTATTAGATATGGGTATCGTAGTTCGTAATAGAAGCACACAACCTTTGTGCGAGGACACACTTAGATTTACAGTGGGCACAAGCGAGGAGAATAATGTGCTAATACAAAGGATTAGGGAAATAATTAACTAAATAAATCAAAAATGAAAAAATTTGTATTACTACTAAGTATTGTTTTGTCTGGAGTAAATATGTGGGCTCAAGATCAAGAAAAAATTAAAGAGACATCGGATCCTGAAGAAACTGTGAATGAAGAAGAATTAGTTTTAGCTTATCAAAAATATAAGGATAGTATAGATGACACCTTTAATTATAAAACAGGAAATGTAGTATTAGGAGATAAACTAGCGCTATTGGAAGTGCCAGTTGGATATAAATTTTTGGATAAAGAGCAGGCAGATTATGTGCTAACTGATTTATGGGGTAACCCTTCGACCAAAGATGAAGGCTTGTTAGGAATGTTAGTGAAAGAAAATGAATCGCCTATTCAGGTTACATATGCTGTAGAGGTTTCTTATTCTGAAGAAGGATATATTGAAGATGACGATGCAGATGATATTGATTATGATGAACTGTTAGAAAGTATGCAAAAAGATACTAAAAGTGTAAACCCTGAAAGAATTAAACAAGGGTACCCATCTATCGAATTAGTGGGTTGGGCATCTGCACCATTTTATGATCAACAAAATAAAAAGTTACATTGGGCAAAAGAGTTAAAATTTGGAGATTATGATGAAAATACGTTGAACTATAATATTAGAGTTTTAGGACGTAAAGGTTTTATTAACCTTAATGTTATAGGGGATATGAACGTTTTGGATGATGTGAAAACAAACTTAGATCCTATTTTGGCAAGTGTAGAGTTTCAATCAGGAAATAGGTATGATGATTTTAATCCAGATATAGATGAAGTTGCGGCATATGGAATTGGTGGTTTAATTGCAGGAAAGATATTAGCAAAAACAGGTTTCTTGGCAATAATTTTGAAGTTTTGGAAATTTATTGCCATAGGGGTTGGAGGAGCGTTTATGGCTTTTAAGAAAAGAATTTTTGGAAGTAAAGAAGAATAATTAGTTGATACAATAGAAGTTAAAAAGATGAAACGTGTACTATTCATTGATCGTGATGGAACGATCATAAAAGAAACTGTTGATGAACAGATAGATGCATTTGAAAAAATGATTTTCTATCCTAAATCATTTACGTATTTAGGAAAAATAGCTAAAGAATTAGATTATGAATTGGTAATGATAACCAATCAAGACGGTTTAGGAACAGATGCTTTTCCTGAAGATACGTTTTGGCCAGTACATAATTTCATCATGAAATCTTTTGAGAATGAAGGAGTGGTGTTTGATAAAGTGTTTTTAGATAGAACTTTTCCGCATGAGAACGCTAATACAAGAAAACCGGGAACAGGATTGTTAACCGAATATTTTTCTGATCAATATGATCTAGAAAATTCCTTTGTTATCGGAGATCGTTTAACAGATATGGAATTAGCCAAAAATCTAGGGTCTAAAGGAGTTTTTATAAATGACAACACTAACCTCGGTACAGGTGAAATTACGATAAAAAGAGATGAACTAGATGCGCATATAGCACTAGAGAGTAATGATTGGGAGAAAATCTATGAATTTCTAAAACTAAAGGATCGCACAGCCGAGATATCCCGAAAAACTAATGAAACTGATATATCTATTACACTCAATCTTGATGGAGTTGGTAAAAGTAATATTAGCACAGGTTTAGATTTTTTTGATCATATGTTGGATCAAATTGCTCGTCATGGACAGATGGACTTGGATATACAGGTAAAGGGAGATCTTGAGGTAGATGAGCACCATACCATAGAAGATACGGCAATTGCGTTAGGAGAAGTGTTTTCTAAAGCATTAGGTAATAAACTAGGAATCGAACGATATGGTTTTTGTTTGCCTATGGATGATTGCCTTGCTCAGGTGGCTATTGATTTTGGTGGTCGTAACTGGTTAGTGTGGGAGGCAGATTTTAAAAGAGAAATGATTGGTAAAATGCCTACAGAAATGTTTTTTCACTTTTTTAAATCATTTACAGATGGTGCTAAAGCAAATCTAAATATTAAAGCCGAAGGAACAAATGAACACCATAAGATAGAAGCAATTTTTAAGGCATTTGCCAAAGCGATTAAAGTAGCTGTAAAAAGAGATGCAGAGAAAATGATTTTACCAAGTACAAAAGGAATGTTATAGATGAAAATTGTTATCATAAATTATGGAGCAGGAAATATTCAATCCATAAAGTTTGCCATCCAAAGATTAGGATATGAAGCTGTCTTAAGTGATAATCCTGAAGAGATAAAAGCGGCAGATAAGGTCATATTTCCTGGAGTAGGAGAGGCTAGTAGTGCGATGAGAAAATTAAAAGCTTCCGGATTAGATGCTTTAGTGCCTAAGCTTAAACAACCCGTATTAGGGATATGTTTAGGGATGCAACTAATGTGTAATGCTACTGAAGAAGGAAATACAAAAGGCCTTGGTATTTTTGATGTGGATGTACTTCGTTTTAATCATGGAGTAAAAGTTCCTCAAATAGGGTGGAACCAGATAGAATCTCTAGAATCCCCTTTATTTAATAGTGTTAAAGAAAAGGACTATATCTATTTGGTGCATAGTTATTATGCTCCGGTAATCAAAAATACTGTTGCAAAAACCAATTATGGTGTTGAGTATAGTACCGCTTTACATAAAGATAATTTTTATGGCACTCAATTTCATCCAGAAAAAAGTAGTTTGGCTGGAGAGCAAATACTTAAAAACTTCTTAGAATTATGAGAATTATTCCTGCAATAGATATTATAGATGGAAAATGTGTTAGACTTTCAAAAGGAGACTATGATACAAAAAAAATATATAATGAAAATCCGTTAGAAGTTGCATTAGAGTTTGCAGATCATGGGATCGAAAATTTACATTTGGTAGACCTTGATGGAGCAAAATCAAAACACATTGTTAATCATAAAGTGTTAGAGCAAATTGCCACCAAGACAGATTTAAAAATAGATTTTGGAGGAGGATTAAAAACTGATGAAGATCTTAGAATTGCTTTTGACTGTGGGGCTAATCAAATAACCGGGGGTAGCATTGCTGTAAAAGCTCCTGAAGTGTTTAAGTCATGGTTACAAAAATTTGGTGCAGATAAAATTATTCTTGGCGCAGATGCTAATAATGAAAAAATTGCAATTAGCGGGTGGCAAGAAGAAAGTGATAGGGAGTTGATTCCTTTTATTAAGGAGTATCAAAACGAAGGAGTGTCTTACGTTATTTGTACAGACATTAGTAAAGATGGTATGCTTCAAGGACCTTCTTTTGATTTGTATAAAAAAATACTTAATGAATGTCGATTTGAGACAGAAAAGGATACTAACCGAAATAAAAGTATTAAACTGATTGCTTCTGGTGGGATTTCAACATTTGAAGAATTACCTATGTTAGCAGAGTTAGGGTGTGAGGGAACAATTATAGGTAAGGCTATTTATGAAAATAGAATAAGCCTTAAGCAATTAGAAAATTATATTCTTTCAAAAGCATAAAAGATGAATGAGATTGTAACTCAAGAATTTGTAGAACAAATCATTTTTAGATGGGATGAAAGTACTAGAATGGTTTCATTAAGCTTTGATCAACTATCTGAAGAAGATATTTGGAAAAGACCGAATTTGAATTCTAATAGTATAGGGAATTTAATCTTGCATTTGTGCGGAAACATAACGCAATATGCGATTGCTTCTTTGGGAGGAACAACAGACGAACGAAAAAGAGATGAAGAGTTTACCATTGATGAAGGGTATACGAAGAAGCAACTTTTAGAAAAATTGCAGTCTACTTTGTATAAGGCTAAAGAAGTACTTGGAAATTGTGCAACAAATGAATTACTGAGAAAAAGGGAGGTACAAGGCTTTGTTTTTTCGGGGATTGGAATTGCAATTCATGTTACCGAGCATTATTCATATCATACTGGTCAAATCGCATTCTGGACAAAACAATTAAAGGATAAGAAAAGTTTAGGGTTCTATGATGGAATGGACCTCAATATAAAAAATAAAAAATAGCATAATGCTTACAAAAAGAATTATACCCTGCTTAGATATTAAAAATGGGCGTACCGTTAAAGGAGTTAATTTTGTGGACCTTCGCGATGCTGGAGATCCAGTAGAGCTAGCAGACCTGTATTCTAAGGCGGGTGCCGATGAGTTGGTGTTTTTAGATATTTCTGCCACTGAAGAAAGGCGTAAGACATTGGCTGATTTGGTGCTTCGTGTGGCCGAAAAAGTAAATATTCCCTTTACTGTAGGAGGCGGTATAACTTCAGTAGAGGATGTGGATGTTTTATTACAAAATGGTGCAGATAAAGTATCTGTAAATTCATCTGCTGTAAAAAAACCGCAATTGATTAATGAGTTGGCTGCAAAATTTGGAAGTCAATGTATTACCGTAGCTATTGATGCTAAACAAATCAAGGGAGAGTGGATTGTGCATTTGGTAGGGGGTAAAGTACCTACTCAGCTTAATTTGTTTGATTGGGCCAAAGAGGTAGAGCAAAGAGGAGCAGGAGAAATACTTTTTACATCGATGGATAATGATGGAACAAAAGATGGTTTTGCTAATGAAGCTTTGGCAAAATTGTCCGATGAATTAAATATTCCAATAATTGCTTCTGGAGGAGCTGGTAACATTTCACATTTTGTAGACACTTTTAATAAAGGAAAAGCAGATGCTGCACTTGCCGCTAGTGTTTTTCACTTTAAAGAAATAGAAATTAAAGATTTAAAAACTGAATTACGAGATCACAATATTCCCGTACGATTATAGATACTTATGAAAATAGATTTTAATAAAAACGATGACGGATTGGTTCCGGCAATTATACAAGATGCATCTACAAAAAATGTATTGATGTTAGGGTATATGAATGAAGAAGCTTACACCAAGACAATTGAAACTAATAAGGTAACTTTTTTTAGTCGTTCCAAAAATAGACTTTGGACAAAGGGTGAAGAAAGTGGTAATTTTCTAAATCTGGTAGCGATTAAAAACGATTGTGATCAGGATACGCTCTTGATAACGGTGAATCCTGTTGGTCCAACTTGTCATAAAGGTTCGGATACTTGTTGGGGAGAAGATAACGAGCAATCGTTTGGGTTTTTATCCAATTTGGAAGCGGTTATACAAAATCGAAAAGAGAATCAAGATGATTCGAAATCCTATGTGGCTTCATTATTTAGAAAAGGAATTAACAAAGTAGCTCAAAAAGTAGGAGAAGAAGCGGTAGAGGTGGTAATTGAAGCCAAAGATGATAATGAAGAGTTATTTTTGAGCGAAAGTGCAGATTTATTATTTCACTACTTAATACTATTACAAGCAAAAGGGTATAAGTTAAAAGATGTAGTAAATGTTTTAAAGTCAAGAAGTTGAATTAAGTCACTTAAATAATCGATTAAAAGCTAAATTTATCGATAAAAACTTGTTTTGTTAACAAAAAATTATAATTTCGCATACCTAAACCAACGAATTTTGAAACTTAAAGACGGTAAACCACAGGCTGTTATGACGAAACATCTTGTAAAAATACTGATAGGGATATTTTGCATTTCAAAACTTTCTTATTCTCAATGTACCAATCCTGGACTTATTACAATTAGTGAATGTGACATGGAAAATGTCGACTTCGATATGAATGGTACGGCAGATGGAATCATTAATATCTATGATGAAACAGGTACTACGCCTGCAGATGGAACTTGGACTATAGCGCCAAGATTTTCAGCTGCGTTCGATGCTACAACAGGTAACCTCTCTACGTGGGATTTACAATTTTCTACAACAGCTATTACGCCTAATGATTACTTTTTTGAGTTAAGAAGTGTGGCCTGTGGTGATGTGCCTATTAGAACGGCTAGATTATTCTTGGGTCCGTATTCGGGAGTGGCACTAGCTCCTTTCGGGACACTTAATGTTAATGTAGAAGCATGTGACCTAGATACATTTGATCTATTTAATGCACTAACTTCTGATGTGGCTAATCCACCGCCTCATTTAAATGGGGAATGGATGTACAATGGTACGAGTCCAAATTTTCTAGATCTTTCAGGGTCGATTTTTGCGGCTAGAATACCTTATCAGCCTGGATTACCTTTAGTAGATCAAGAAGTATTCGAATTTACATATAGAGTTCCTGGATTAACCCCTTGTGATCCTTTCCAGGAAACAACAGTTAGAATATCTATGATACGTCAGGTTGATGCTGGTGCGTCTACTGCTACAGATATTTGCGAAGATGAAATCCTTGCGGGAGCATATGATGCCGATATTAATTTAAGAGATGATTTGTATCTACTAGGAGAGGATATTGAAGGGATATGGAATGTAGGGGCAGATACAACAGGTCAAATATCAGATGAATTAGATTCGACTATTAATATAAAAGAGGTATATGATCAAATTGTTGATGGAGGAAATAATTTACGATTTGGATGTGAAACTTTTAGTTATCAATATACTGTAAACCAAAGATCTGGTGTGTGTGATGATAGAAGTACTGGGGTATCTTTTACTATTTATGAACAATTAAGATCTTTTAATCAACCTAATGTGCCTCCTCGAATATGTAGGAATACTGCAGGTAGTATAAATCTGTATGATTTATTAGAGTTTACTACAGAAGGTGGATTTGATTTTGTGTATGATAATAGTTATTATGTAAATTGGCGTTTGGTTTCAGGACCTTCTTCATTAGGTCTCGTACAACAACCAAACACGTTGGATACATTTGATAATAGTATAGATTATTATCTAGGAACCGTAAATCTTACATTGGCCCCTGCTGGTATATATACTTTTGAATATGGAGTGACACCAGATATTAATTGTCCCAATCCTTCACAGATTTGTGATCCATTTGTTATAGATCCTTTAGATCCCACTTTTTCGAATAACCCTTGTGATATATTAACTGCTCAAGTGGTTATTGAAATTCTGCCGTTTGATTATGCAGGAGAAGATACGGATGATATCATTTTATGTGCATCATTAGGTCAAGTAGATTTAAGGAACTTATTAGAAACTAACGGCGCAGATACGGTTGTTGATACTGGAGTTTGGACCGATTCATCTAGTAACGTTATTGATAATACTTTTGTTTTTCCAACAATTACAACATCACAATTGTTTAATTTTATTTATACGACAACCACTAGCGATAATTGTGTTGAGATTGCTCAATTAAGCTTCGTAATAGATCCCGTGCCAGATGCTGGGGAAGATAATGATATTGCTATATGTTCTGATAACTTAGTAATTACCCTTTTTGATCAGTTGGGAGGAACCCCTAGTACAGAAGGTACTTGGACAGGACCTTTTGGGTTTGTGTCTACAGATCATCTTGGAGTATTTGATATTAACGATGAAACCTTACCAATTCTTGGTGGAGGAAATTATACGTATACGGTACCTGCAAATGATGGATGTACTACACCAGACAGCGCTATTGTTAATATTACGATTGTAGAACCAGTTACAATTGGTACAGATAGAGCCGAAACGTTTTGTAAGATTGAGGGTCGTGTAAATTTGTTTTCTCTTTTGGATAGAGATACGCCTAGAACAGGAGTTTTTCAAGATACTGATGGAACAGGAGCACTTTCGGTTGATGGTGTTGTAGAGTTCGAAACACTAACCAATGAGATTTACAATTTTACTTATGTAATACCAAACGCAGCACCTTGTAACGAATCTACTCTTAATGTAGCTGTACAAATTGTTGATTTACCTATTCCTAATGTTCCAGGTCAAGAGTTTTGTATTCTTGATGCCATTAGGTTGGATGATATCGAAGTCGATGTGTTAAATTATAATTGGTATGCCACGCTCGAAAGTGAAACTCCAATTTTAGATAATCCTTTACTTTTTGATAATCAAGTGTTTTACATCGCAAATGTTGATGTTGATAATTGTGAATCCGAAAGACTTGAAGTGAATATAAACATTCTTAATACTGGAGAACGATCATCAAGTGGTGAGCTTTGTACTCTAGATTTTCAGGATGGAGTATCTCCTAATAGCGACAATCAAAATGATACGTTCGATTTGTTTATCGAAGACGTATATAATCTTCCAGAAGCCTTTCCCGATTTCGATCTTAAGATTTATAATCGATATGGAAGTCTGGTATATGAAGGAAATAATAATACTGAAGAATTTAGAGGAGAAAGTAATACATCAGTGCGACTAGGGGATGATTTACCTTCAGGAACTTATTTCTACATATTTACTCCCAATTTTGAAAATAATTTACCAATACAAGGAAGTTTTTACTTAAGCAGATAAACCAATGAAATTAAAGTTAACTTTTATAACAACCATAGTTTTCTGCTCGATAATTTTTGCACAGCAGGAACCACAATATTCGCAGTACATGTATAATATGAGTACTGTAAACCCCGCGTACGTTACTAACCAAAGTGGATTAATATCTACAGGGTTATTGTATCGTAGTCAATGGACCGGTATCGAAGGAGGTCCGCAAACAGCAAACGTTTTTGGTAACATACCGATTAGTGAGAAGATTGAACTTAGTGTTAATTATGTAAATGATAGAATTGGTGATGCTATTCCTGTTACGAATAATTATATCAATGTTGATTTTGCATACATTACAAGGATTTCGGACCAAGCTAAACTTTCTTATGGTTTAAAAGCAGGTGTTAATAGTTTTAAAATTGATCCGTCAGGATCTGATGTAGCCGACGATCCTGCGTTTTTTGATAATACTTCTACAACACAGTTAAATATAGGGGCTGGGATATTTTTATTCACTAGCAATTTTTATGCTGGGGTTTCTTCTCCCAATTTACTGCCTAGCGATGTAGATATCAATGGAATCGGTGTAGCCGAGACCAAAACACATTTGTATGGAGTAGCTGGTTATATTTTTGATTTTATTGATGAGGTAAGATTAAAACCATCGTTTGTTGTGAAACAAGTTATTGATTCACCAATGACATTCGATCTATCTTTAAATTCTTTAATTTATGATAAGTTCGAACTTGGGGTATCATACAGGTATACAGATTCATTTATCGCACTAGCGGGGTTTAATGTAACTCAAAATTTAAAAATAGGATATTCTTATGATTTTAGTGTTAGTGATTTAAGTGGTTATAACGATGGGAGTCATGAAATTGTATTGTTATATAATTTTGATCTCTTAAAATTTGGTAATAAACATACTTCTCCAAGATTCTTCTAAATGGCAAATACAAAGACAATACTAACACTGATACTTCTGTTTACTCAGATTGCATTTTCTCAAAAGAAAAGCAGAGCAGATCGTTTTTTTGAAAAAGGAGATTATATTAATGCTGCATCGCAATATGAAGAGGAGTTAAATCAAGAGGGATATACAAAACATATACTTCAAAATATTACGACATCATATTACAATACTTTTAAGTTTAGGCAGGCGTATCGATATCTTAAAGTTTTGACTTCGGGCAAATTTTATGGTCGAGATAAAACATATGACAATCAATATAATTTCATGATGTATCAAGTGCTTTCTGCACTTGGTGAATACGAAAAATCTGTCGATTTTTTGGCGTTGTATACCTTAAATGAATCTAATACCGATTTGGATAAATCTGACGCTATTTCGATCATAGAAGATTTTAAGCTTAAAGATGATGATTATAAGGTAGCCGCAGCCAGTTTCAATTCTGATGCATCAGAATTTGGGGCTGTAAAAAAAGATAGTATAGTGTATTTCACTACCGATAGAACTCCGTATAGTCCGTTGGATAAAAAATATAAGTGGACTCATCGTCCATTTTTAGATATTTATAAAGTTACAGTAGATAAGGATAATCAGCCTATTTCAGAAATTGAAACTATTTCTAAAGAAATTAATTCGAAACTGCATGAAGGTAATTTCTGTTTTTCAAAAGATGGAAATACCATTTATATCTCAAAGAGTAATTCTGAAAAAGGGAAGAAAAAATACGATAGTATTAAGAATAATTCAATTCATTTATATAAAGCAACAAAAGTAGAAGGAAAATGGACTACACCCGAGAAATTACCATTTAATAATGTCAATTTTTCAATGGAACATCCTACGTTATCCGATGATGGCAGTAAGTTGTATTTTTCTTCTAATATGCCAGGTGGGTATGGGGATTTTGATATTTACCATGTAGATGTAAATCAAGACGGGACTTATGGACAGCCAGTTAACTTGGGTGCTGTCATAAATACTAAGAACAGAGAGCAATTTCCTTATGTATCTAAAGAAAATCACTTGTTTTTTTCTTCAAATGGTCATCTTGGACTTGGAATGATGGATGTCTTTGTGTCTGAGTTAAGAGAAGGAGAGTTGACTAAGCCAATTAATTTAGGAGCACCAATTAATTCTAGTTATGATGATTTCTCTTTTGCTTATACTAATGATACAGATGGATTTTTTGCATCAAATAGAAAAAAAGTTGGAGATGATATTTATTCATTTTCTCAAATAGGTGATATTTTTCCTAAAAAGTATCTTGCTCGTTTTGAAGTAAAAGATTTTGCCTCTGATAATTATATTCCAAATTCTGAAGCTGTATTATACGACAATGAAAATGAAATTGTTTATGAAAGTCAATTAGATTCGATTGCCGGTTTTGATATTAAAATATTTCCGGGTAAGTATAATTTTAAGGCTTCTGCAGATGGCTATAAAACAAGAACAAAACCTGTACTGGTAAAAGAGAAGAAAGAAGGGGTTTATGTTATTTATTTGGATAAGAAGAAGGATAATGAAGATCGAGTGAATATAAAAGATAGTATAAATATTAAAGAAGGAACCAATATTACAGATATTAGTACCAGTAGTAAAAAGAAAGAAGAAATTAGTAAAGCGAGATTAAGAGAGCTTTTACTAGGAGATAAAGAAGGACCGCCAGTTGTAGAGAAAAATGGTAAATTATACTTTAAAATGCCACCAATCTATTTTGATTACGACAAATGGAACATTAGAGCAGATTCTAAGAAGGTTTTGGATAAACTGGCATTAAAACTAGAAAAGTATAAAACAGTATATATTAAAATAAGTTCTCATACCGATAGTAGAGGAACTGCGTCGTATAATCAGGTGTTGTCTGAGAGAAGGGCGGAGTCTACACGTAATTATTTGGCCTTAATAGGTTATGTAAATGCACGTAGAATGCAGTTTGTTGGATTTGGAGAATCTATACCGCTAATTAATTGTGAAAGTAAAGTGTGTAATGAAGATGAGCACCAAACTAATAGAAGAAGTGAATTTGAAATCATACAATATTAGTATCAGTAACTAAATTGTTGTTTTCTAATAAATTAAATTGTACTTTTGCACTCCTTTTTAGCGAGTAAGAGAATAAAAAAAGGGATGTAAATATTTAATTTTAACGCTTCTGTATAGTTTTTGCCTTGATTCTCAATAATATATAGAATACAAATTTTATCTTCAATGTCTGAAGAAACAAAAAACACAGACGTTCAGGAAGTAGAAACTCCAAAAGTATCTGCACAACAAGCAAACCCTGAACAATTTCTAAAAGAATTTAATTGGCATAACTACGAAGAAGGAATTGATCCTATCGAAGATTCAAAACTTGAAGAGTTTGAAAAATTAGTTGCCGAGAATTTTGTTGACACCCTTAATGATGAGGTTGTTGATGGTACAGTAATTAATATTACTGATCGTGATGCAATTATCGACATTAATGCAAAAAGTGAAGGTGTTATTTCATTAAATGAGTTCCGTTACAATCCGGATCTTAAAGTTGGTGATAAGGTAGAGGTATTAATTGATGTGCGTGAAGATGCTACAGGTCAATTAATCTTATCTCACCGTAAAGCTCGTGTAATCAAAGCATGGGATAGAGTAAATGCTGCACATGATACTGGCGAGATCGTAAACGGTTTTGTAAAGTGTAGAACTAAAGGAGGTATGATCGTAGATGTATTTGGTATCGAAGCATTCTTACCTGGTTCTCAAATTGATGTTAAGCCTATTCGTGATTATGATGCATATGTAGGAAAAACAATGGAATTTAAAGTGGTTAAAATTAATCACGAATTTAAAAACGTTGTTGTTTCGCATAAAGCACTTATCGAAGCTGATATCGAAGAGCAGAAAAAAGAAATTATTGGTCAATTAGAAAAAGGTCAAGTATTAGAAGGTACTGTTAAGAATGTTACTTCTTACGGTGTATTCGTAGACCTTGGAGGAGTTGACGGACTTATTCATATTACAGATCTTTCTTGGTCAAGAATCAACCATCCTAATGAGATTGTAGAACTTGATCAGAAATTGAATGTTGTAATCTTAGACTTTGATGAGGCTAAGACACGTATTCAATTAGGTCTTAAGCAATTGAAACCTCACCCATGGGAAGCTCTTGATAAAGAACTTAAAGTAGGTGATAAAGTAAAAGGTAAAGTTGTTGTAATTGCTGATTACGGTGCATTTATCGAAGTTGAAGAAGGAGTAGAAGGATTAATTCACGTTTCTGAAATGTCTTGGTCTACGCACTTGCGTTCTGCACAGGATTTCGTAAAAGTAGGTGATGAGATTGAAGCTGTTATCCTTACGTTAGATAGAGAAGAGCGTAAAATGTCTCTTGGTATTAAGCAATTGACTCCAGATCCATGGACTGATATTACTACTAAGTACCCTGTAGGTTCTAAGCACTCTGGTATTGTACGTAACTTTACAAACTTTGGTGTATTTGTTGAATTAGAAGAAGGAATTGATGGTTTGATTTATATTTCAGACTTATCTTGGACTAAGAAAATCAAGCACCCATCAGACTTTACTAATGTTGGTGATACGTTAGACGTAATTGTTCTTGAACTTGATGTTGAAGGACGTAAATTAAGTCTAGGTCACAAACAAACTGAAGAGAACCCTTGGGATAAATACGAAACTGAATTCGGTTTAGGAACTAAACATACTGCTACTATTGCAGATATAGTTGATAAAGGAGCTACAATTGAATTTAACGAAGATATTGTTGCATTCGTTCCTTCTCGTCACCTTGAAAAAGAAGACGGAAACAAACTGAAAAAAGGAGAAGAAGCAGAATTCCAAATTATTGAATTTAGTAAAGAATTCAAAAGAGTAGTTGCTTCTCATACAGCTTTATTCAAAGAAGAAGAAGCTAAGATCGTAAAACAAGCTGCTAAGAAAGCTGCTGCCAGTTCAGCAGAGAAAACTACGCTTGGTGATATCGATGCTTTAGCTGATCTTAAAGCGAAAATGGAAAAAGGAGGGAAGTAATTCTCAATACTTTTCATGATATATCAAAGGGCCGTTCTTATGAACGGCCCTTTTGTTTTGTTATTCGATTTGTACGATTTACCCAATTGATAAACTTATCGTAAATAATCTGATGTATTAATTCCAAAATTTCATTACTTTTGTATTCCAAATATCCTTTTGGAGATTATGAGTCAAAAATTACTACTTAGTGCGAAAGAAATAGATATTATTCTGCACCGTTTGGCTTGTCAATTAATAGAAAATCATACACATTTTAAGGACACAGTACTAATCGGTGTGCAACCTAGAGGTATTTTCTTAGCAGATCGTATAAAACAAATTCTGATAAATGATTATCAAGTGGCAGAAGTAGATCTGGGGTATCTCGATATTACATTTTATCGAGATGATTTTAGAAGAGGAGAAAAACCTTTAGAAGCGAATAAAACACATATCGATTTTGTTGTAGAAGATAAAAGAGTTGTGTTTATTGATGATGTACTATATACAGGAAGAAGTATTAGATCCGCATTAACAGCTGTGCAATCTTTTGGTAGGCCTTTAGAAATAGAATTGTTAACTTTAATCGATAGACGATTTAGCAGACATTTACCTATTCAACCTAATTATAGGGGGAGACAAGTAGATGCTATTAATCAGGAAAAAGTTAAGGTGCATTGGATAGAGAATGAAGGAGAAGATGCAGTGTATTTGATAGGAGAATAAAATGATCTAAAAAAGTTTGTTTTAAAACTAACAGTTAAAACGAGAACATGAGCGAATTAAGTGTAGATCACTTACTAGGAATAAAATATTTAACCAAAGAGGATGTTGATCTTATCTTTGAAACAGCAGATCATTTTAAAGAAGTAATTAACCGTCCTATTAAAAAAGTTCCTTCGCTACGAGATATTACGATTGCTAATCTTTTTTTTGAAAACAGTACAAGAACGAGATTGTCATTTGAGCTTGCAGAAAAAAGACTTTCGGCAGATGTTATTAATTTTTCGGCTGCTTCTTCTTCTGTAAAAAAAGGAGAAACGCTCATTGATACGGTAAATAACATTCTTTCTATGAAAGTGGATATGGTAGTGATGCGTCATCCAAATCCAGGAGCAGGAGTTTTTTTATCTAAGCATGTAGATGCAAAAATAATTAATGCGGGTGATGGTGCACATGAGCATCCTACACAGGCATTGTTGGACTCATACTCGATAAGAGAGCGATTAGGAGAAGTCGGAGGAAAAAAAATAGTGATTGTAGGTGATATTTTACATTCGAGAGTAGCACTTTCTAATATTTTTGCTCTCAAATTGCAAGGAGCAGAAGTAAAAGTATGCGGGCCTAAGACTTTGATTCCTAAATATATAGATAAATTAGGGGTACAAGTCGAAACCAATTTAAAGAAAGCATTGAAGTGGTGTGATGTAGCCAATATGCTTAGGGTTCAAAATGAAAGAATGGAAATTAGTTATTTTCCATCTACACGAGAATACACCCAACAATTTGGATTAAATAAGGGATTACTTGATAGTTTAGATAAGGAAATTGTAATTATGCACCCAGGACCTATCAATCGTGGAGTAGAGATCACGAGTGATGTTGCTGATTCGGATCAGGCCATTATATTGGATCAGGTACAGAATGGAGTTGCAGTGAGAATGGCAGTGATATATCTTTTAGCTTCAAAAATTAAACGATAACTTATGATTTTTAATAAAGACGGTTCTACAACTATAATTACGCAAGAAAAAACCACAATTGTTGAGTTTGTAAAAAGGTTGGAAAATAAGTACGACTCTCTTAAAAACGACAATATCATTATTAACCTATTTTCATTAAAACAAATATCGGTTGATGATATTACAGAATTCTTGAGAGTTTCCAATAAGCACAGATTATCAAAACACTCTTTTGTTATTGTAACTGATAAGATAGGGTATGATGAATCTATAGAGGATATTACGATTGTACCTACTTTGCAAGAGGCTTACGATTTGGTAGAAATGGAAGAGATTGAAAGAGATTTAGGGTTTTGAAAAAAAACACTAATTTTTTGTAATCTGTAACAAATTGTTACGTCTTATTTGGTATGAAAAAACTTGCCCCACAATTTTTAGTAGTATTCTTTTTGTTTTTTGGTAGCATGACCTATGCCCAAGATTGGAAATATGATTTGGAAGAAGCATTAACTTTGGCCAAAGAAAAGGATCAAAAAATCGTTTTATTTTTTACCGGTTCTGATTGGTGTCCGCCATGTATCAAACTTGAGAGAAACCTTTTAACTAGTGATGAATTTGCTGCTTTCACATATGAAAAATATATTTGGTTAAGAGCAGATTTTCCTAGACGTAAGAAAAATAGACTTTCTCAAGAACAAAAAGCTAAAAATAAAGAATTAGCCAAACGATATAACAAGAAAAAACTATTTCCGGCAATTTTAATTCTTAACAAAGAAGGAGTAGTTCTTGGTGCTACAGGGTATAGAAGTGACTTAGATGTAAAAGGTTATATAGAATTATTGACTTCTTTTGATTCTTTTGGGAGATAGATTGATTTATAGTTGAGATTAAACTATATTCACGTTTTGATAAATTAAGAGATCAAACCATTTTGAAACTTACTATATTGGGTTGCTACTCAGCAACCCCCAGAACATTTACAAACCCTACATCTCAGGTTCTTGAAATAAATAATCATATTTTCCTTATAGATTGTGGTGAGGGAACACAGGTAGAACTTAGAAGGAATAAAATAAAATTCTCAAGAATTAAACATATTTTTATTTCACACCTTCATGGCGATCATTTTTTTGGTTTAATCGGTTTGGTTTCTACGTTTAGACTTTTAGGAAGAGACACTCCATTGCATATTCACGGGCCAAAAGGAATAAAAGAAATAATAACACTTCAATTAAAACTTTCTAATTCTTGGACAGATTTTCCTTTACATTTTCACGAATTAACGAATAAAGAATCGGAAATAATTTTTGAAGACGAAAAAGTAACAGTTTCTACTATTCCATTGCAACACAGAGTATATTGTAATGGCTTTTTATTTGTAGAGAAACCTGGCGATAGAAAACTCTTGATGAATAAGGTACAGGAACTTGAAATTGATCTAGCGTATTACCGATCTATTAAAAAAGGTAAAGATGTGGTTCTTGGTAATGGAGAGGTTATTCTAAATCAGGAATTAACCGATGATCCGAAACCTGTAAAAAGCTATGCGTATTGTAGTGATACTAGGTATGATGAGGCTAAGTTAGAGCTAATCAAAAATACTACTGTTTTGTATCATGAGTCTACGTTTTTAGAGAGTCACAAGCATTTATGTGCTAGAACAGGTCATAGTTCTGCTATCGAAGCTGCTACGATTGCTCAAAAAGCCAATGTAGAAACTTTAATTTTAGGACATTATTCTACACGATATGAAAACCTTGAACTTTTTAGAGATGAGGCTAAAACCGTTTTTGATAATGTCGAAATAGCAGATGATGGCAAAATTTTTGAGTTTTGATAATTGAATGATTAATTTTTGTCTATTTAATATGTAAATTTGAGCATAATTTCCTTATAAATTGGATGTATGAATAGAGATTTGACTAATTACAGAAAATCATATGAAAAGAGTATTCTCGATGAGAAAAACCTTCCAGATTCTCCTTTTGAGCTTTTTTCGAGATGGTTTTCGGAAGTAGAAAATGCAGGAGGAGTTGAAGAAGCAAATGCGATGACTATATCTACTATTGGTACAGATGGTTTTCCAAAGGGTCGGATAGTGTTATTAAAACACTATGACAAAAATGGCTTCGTTTTTTATTCTAATTTTCTTTCTGAGAAAGGGAGATCAATGGCAAACAATAATAAAGTATGTTTGTCCTTTTTTTGGCCAAATCTAGAACGCCAGATCATTATAAAAGGTATCGTAGAGAAAATAAATGAGGAACAAAGTATAGCTTATTTTAAATCACGTCCAATAGGCAGTCAATTAGGAGCTTGGGCTTCTAAACAAAGTGAACGTATTGAATCTAGAGAAATTCTAGAGGCAAAATTGAAATCTTTAGAAAAAGAATATAGTAAAAAAGAAATACCGAAACCACCATTTTGGGGAGGATACTGTGTAAAGCCTGTCGAATTTGAATTTTGGCAGGGTAGAGCAAATAGACTGCATGATCGTATTCGATATAAAGACATTGAAATGAACTGGAAAGCCGACAGACTGTCGCCTTAATCCATGATTACAAAATTTGACCTTCTGTTTTTGCGATATTCATTTTCTTCACAATCTTGCCCGTCTAAACAATCATTTACTGGTCTTGTTTCTCCAAACCCGACATAAGATAAAATTCTATTTCTAGAAATATTCTTGCTTACTAAGTAATTATAAATTGATTCGGCTCTTTTTTGAGATAAATCAAGATTATAATCATGATTACCACGACTATCAGAATGCGTTTCAATTTTGATAACCATATCGGGGTATTCCTTAGTCATTAAATCTACAATTTTACTTAATTCAGATTCGGCCCTAGAGGTAATATCCCATTTATCAAAATCAAAATAAATCTCATTTAGATTAATAAGATCATTAATGGTTCTATCTAAAGTGATATTAGATTGTAATGCAGTTTCAGGAGGAGTAGAGGTCTGTACAATATCTCCTGGGCTTATTCCTCCACTTTCTGTATTATTAGATTTACGCGTTTTATCATAATCCCCTGGTTGTACTTGTGCTAAACTATGTTCTAGTTTTTTCTTAGGAATTGCTACCAAACTACTAGCATTAGGGCAGTTTAATTCACTAATATCTATAGCTAACTTAAACTGATAAAAATCAGGTAAATCACATTTATTAATATGGTTATATCCCTTAGAGTATTTTACCGTTTCATTTAAAGAGCCATTAAATTCTGCAGAAACAGGTTGATCAACAACCAAAATATCGTCGATAGTAGATATAGATTCACAACTTGTATCTACTTTAACACTGTAACTAATCTCAAAAGGTTCACTATTTATTTTTACCATTTTATTTGGTACACTTAGACTTAAGGTTCTAGTCTGCTTATCAAATTTGGCTTTGATTTTCTTAGAAGGTAATACAAGTGATTTTTCTGAGAAAATTACATTTTTTGGTAATACATCCTTTATAATAGTATTTTTTGCATCATCGTTACCATCATTATAGACAGTTAGGTGGTATGTGATTTCTTGTTTCGGAGATAAAATATCGTCTGGATGAACAAATTTGTTATTAGCGTATTTTGATCTTTTAATAATATGAATCGCAGGCTCGTAAATATCAACACTAAACGCTACTGCCATTACAGAGTATCCATCATTATCTGTTGATAATCTAAATTTAGCTTCAGTTTGATTGTTTCCTATAATGCTATTTCTAATATTTTTGATGTCAAATAAATCTGCGTCATACCCTAAAGTATTTTGACTAGCAGGAACTCTTGTTTTAACATTTCTACCGTTTTCGGTAATATTGGCGTTAAAAAAGTTATTCATAGGGTTGGTGCCATCTGCCAAACTTTTATATCTATTTGTTTCGTTCGACATTACTTGGAAACGATCACCTCTAATTCCTTTATCTCCTTCATAAGCTATCACTCCAATCTTACCATGTACGGCTCCATTGGGTATAGTTTGAAAATTGTCAAATGAAAAAGCTACAGGTTTTGCTTTAGAATCAATGTTTACAAAGCCATCGTACACATAAAATCGTTTTCTTGGTTTTGTTTGATCTTCGTAGATGACAACCATAGTCCATCCACCGGCAAGACCATTACCTAAGGCTTGATCATCGTTTATAGCGGTAGTTGTAGCAGGGATGTTTGCTAGAGTGTAGGTACCAATAGGATTCTTTAAAGCTAATACTTCTTGAGTAATATCTTTAAAACATGAATATTGTTTAAACAAAGCATCATCATCATTATAATAATCATGAATTACTTGTGCGTCGGTAATCGTAGAATATGATTCTTGACCAGGATATTTTATTTGTACTGTGGTAATGTCTTGTTTTCTATTCTCATCAGCATAAGAAGCTGTCCAATATAACCCAACATGTTTTATAGTACTACACTCTGATTCAATGGCCAAATCGGCACTACTAGAATTAAAAGTAGTATCATCGTTGTCAATATCAATAAACCCCATTTTGAACTGATTATTCAGCCCTCCATCGTTATAACTTTTATTAGGATCAAATACTCCAGACCCATCATCATTACTAACTTTTCCCAGAATTGTATTAGATACAAACTTGAAATCCCCTTTAAAAGTAAACTCAGTGCGTTTCTTAAGGGGTACTTCTACTTGACCAAAGGCTATTGTAGAACAAAAGCCAAATAGTATAATAAGTAGGTTTATATCCTGAAATCGTAATAGACTTCTTTTCTTCATAATCTCTTTTTCCACTTCTTTTGTTTTTTTTACCCTAGTAATATTATGATAATTTGTGCTCATAATGTTTTGGGGGGAAAACACTCTGATTTAAGGGAAAACCGTATGTAAATTTAGATTTTAACATTTGATTTTATACGAAAAAAAACAGGTTTTCGACGTAAATACATTTTTTATCGATTAAATCCATAACTATATCATGTTCATTTTCATTGTTTTAGCTGGTTGTTCATTTTGGCTAGTGACTTATAGTTACCCTAAATAATATGCTACAAAAAAGAAACAAGATTTGATTCGTATTTTAAGAAAAGAATATTTTTATAAGTAATATTGAAAATTATTAATCCTAATCACTAAACTTGTATTGTAATAACTCTTTTTTACTAATTATATTTTAGAAAGCATGAAAAATTTATACCTAATGAGACATGCAAAATCCTCTTGGGAATTTGATTTGCCAGACGATAAACGCCCCCTTAATGCTAGAGGACTTAGAGATGCTGAATTAGTGGGAGAATACCTAAAAACACTAGATATTCCTATAGATACGGTACTTTGTAGCCCAGCAGAAAGAGCTTACCAAACTGCAAAAATTGTATTAGGGTATTTGGATCTCCCTCATAATGTATTTGGTTTAGAACCAGATCTTTATGATTTTGGTGGTAGTCAGGTTATCGAAGTTATTAAAAATTGTAATGATGAAGTTGATACTTTAATGATATTTGGACATAATCATGCATTTACATCAATAGTTAACCTTTATGGAAACGAAAGTATCGATAACTTGCCGACTGCGGGTTGTGTAGGAATAGAATTTGATGTCGATAGCTGGAAAAACATTACTGTAGGAAAAAACTTATTAAAAATCGTCCCTAAATCGTTGCGATAATGTCTGAAAAGAATACAAACCAGTATATTAATAGAGAACTAAGTTGGTTACAATTTAATGCAAGAGTATTGCAGGAAGCGGCAGATGATACTGTTCCGTTGTTGGAAAGATTACGATTTATAGGTATTTTTTCGAACAATCTTGACGAATTTTTTAAGGTAAGATATGCTACTATAAAAAGAATAGATTTAGCCGGTAAAGATGGTAAAAACGTACTTAAGGGAACCACGGCAAGTGATATGCTCGAAAAGATAACTAAGATTGTAATCAAACAACAATCTGAAAGTCTAAAAACGATTGATACAATAAAAGAAAAACTTGAATCTCATAATATTTTTGTAATAGATGAAAATCAAGTAAGTGAAGATCAAGATACGTTTATTCGTAATTATTTTGTGAACAAGGTTAGTCCAGGTTTGGTAACATATATACTTAATGACCTTGACGAATTTCCACATTTAAAGGATAGCGTAGCCTATTTGGCGGTAAAATTAGTGTTGAACGAAAAAATACCCAAAGAAGGGCGGATTTCAAAAATTTTACATCAAACAACCAAGGAAAAGATATATGCACTAATCGAAATTCCTAAAAATACAGAGAGATTCGTTGTGCTTCCAGAAAAAGATGGTAAACAATATATTATCATTTTGGATGATCTTATTCGCTATTGTATGCATATTAACTTTAGTATTTTTGATTATGCAAGTGCATCCGCTCATATGATTAAAATCACTAGAGACGCTCAATTAGATTTTGATAATGATTTGAGTAAAAGCTTTATTCAAAAAATTTCGAGCAGTGTTCGATCTAGAAGAGATGGTGAACCCGTTCGATTTGTATATGATGAAACCATTGAGAAGGACACTTTGGATTTCTTAATGGAAAAAATGGGAGTACACAATACAGATAGTATTATCCCAGGAGGGCGATACCATAATCGCAGAGATTATATGAATTTCCCAGATTTAGGTATTTCAGATTTAGTATACCAATCGATTCAACCACTTACTATTGCGGGATTAAGTTTACAAGGTAGTTTGTTAGATAAAATTGCCAAGAAGGATTATCTTCAATATACACCGTATCATACCTTTTCATATACGGTGAAATTTTTGAGAGAATCTGCAATTGACCCTAAGGTTAAGAGTATTAAAATCACCATATATAGGTTGGCTAATATTTCCCATATTGCTAGTTCACTTATTAATGCTGCCAAAAACGGAAAAAAAGTACTCGTGCAAATAGAGTTGCAAGCACGTTTTGATGAGGCTGCTAATATTCGTTATGCCGAGCAAATGCAGAGAGAAGGCGTAAATCTAATTTTTGGAGTTACTGGATTAAAAGTACACTGTAAAGCTTGCGTTATCGAAAGAGAAGAAAAAGGTAAGTTAAAACGATACGGTTTTATAAGTACGGGGAATTTTAATGAGTCTACAGCAAAAATTTATACAGATTATACTTTATTTACAACTAATGAGGCAATCCTAAAAGAAACGAATAGGGTATTCAAATTTTTCGAGATTAATTATAAAATTAATCGTTACAAGCATCTTTTAGTTTCACCACATTATACCCGATCTTCTCTTGTAAAACTTATTGATACTGAAATAAATAATAGTAAAAATGGTCTGCCAGCGCGAATTAAATTGAAACTTAATAGTCTAAGTGATTATGATATGATAGACAAGCTTTACGAAGCAAGTAGAGCTGGAGTAAAAATTGATTTGATTATTCGTGGTATATGTTGTTTGGTTCCTGGTATTGCAGGTATGAGCGAAAATATTAGGGCGATTAGCGTAGTAGATAAGTTTCTTGAACATCCAAGGCTTTATATATTCGAAAATGCGGGAGACCCAGATGTTTATATTTCTTCCGCAGACTGGATGACTCGAAATTTGGATAGAAGAGTAGAAATCTCTTGTCCTATCTATGATAAGGACATAAAATTAGAGCTTATGGAAACTTTTGATATTTGTTGGAACGACAATGTGAAGGGTAGACTACTTTCTAAAGATCAAGATAATGCGTACATTCGAAACGATAATCCTAAAGTAAGATCGCAAATCGCGACCTATGATTATTATTTACAAAAACTAGGAAATTAATTATTTTGCTAACAATAGAAAAATACGGAGCAATAGATATTGGTTCTAATGCTGTAAGATTACTAATTAGTAGTGTCCATGAAGAGGAAGGAAAAACTACTAGATTTAAAAAAACAAGTTTGGTACGAGTACCGATACGTTTGGGAGCAGATGTTTTTAAGGATAAAAGAGTTTCTGATGAAAATATCACTCGTATGATAGATGCGATGCAAGCGTATCAACTCTTGATGAAAACTCATAAGGTGATTCGCTATAAGGCATGCGCAACTTCTGCGATGCGAGAAGCCGAAAATGGAAAAGAAGTAGTACAACTCATCAAAGAAAAAACCGGGATACAAATCGATATTATTGATGGTACAGCTGAAGCTGCTATTATCGCTATGACTGATCTTAACCAATTAATTAATAGGGATGCAACTTATTTATACGTAGATGTAGGTGGTGGAAGTACAGAGTTTACTTTGTTTCATAATGGTAAGAGTATTGTTTCTAAATCTTTTAAGTTAGGTACGGTTAGATTACTTAATAATTTGGTTACCGAAGATGCATGGAGTGATGTAGAATACTGGATAAAACAAAGTACAAAAAATTACCCAAGAATATCACTTATCGGATCTGGTGGAAATATTAATAACATTTTTAAAAATAGTGGTAAAAGTACAGGTAAGTCATTATCATTCTTATACCTGAGTTCATATTATCAATTGCTTAATTCATTAACCTACGAAGAAAGAATTTGGGAGCTTAATTTAAATCAAGATAGGGCAGATGTAATACTACCGGCAACACGCATTTATCTTTCGGCTATGAAATGGAGTGGAGCAAAAGATATATACGTTCCCAAAATTGGATTATCAGACGGAATCATTAAATCGTTGTACAATGATAAACTTAATAATAATTAGTATTATATCATTAATTTAGGTTCTTTTATCGATTTTATTAATGATATTTTGCGTTATAAAATCCTGAATTATCAAAAAAAACGTTTTTTTTGTATTAAATTATCACCAAAATCCCATGTTATGAACAAAACTTTACTTTTTACTTTGACTATCCTTTTAGCATTTACTTTTGGAGCTATAGCTCAGGATAATTCTTATGGTATACGATTAGGAGCCAATTTAAGTTCGATTAGTTCTGACGATATACCGGCTAACTTAGAAGATAGTCGTTTTGGAATTGTTGTTGGTTTTTTGGCAGAATACCCAATCACAGAAAAAGTAAGTGTTCAACCAGAATTTCAATACTCTTCTCAAGGTAACGATGATGAGACACTACGGGTTGATTATTTGCAATTACCAATATTATTGAAATATAATTTTTCGAATACATTTAATGTACATATTGGCCCGCAAGTAGGCCTAAAAATATGGGAGTGGGAAGATAACGCCGGAATTGATGCGAATTTTAATACATTTGATTTTACTGCTTTAGCAGGTGTTGGAGTAAACATTACCGAAAGCTTTTTTGCTGATTTACGCTATGGTTTTGGATTATCTAATATTATTGATGATGAAGGTATCCCTGGAGGGGCCGAAGGAAATAATAGAAATATTCAATTATCGTTTGGATATAGACTCTAATATTTATCACCACCATATCCAATAAGTTTTAGAAATAAAAGCCATTTTGAGGTTTACCAAAACTTGTATAAATCGAAATAGTTCTTTTTTAAAATAATAGTATTGTTATTATTACATTCTATCAAAAACTTACGTTTAAATTCATTGATAATTTTATTGGTAATTACTCTCGATGCTCTAATGTATGCCGATAATTCGTCTTGAGTAAATGGAAAAAAAATACAGATAGACTTATCCGGAAATTTGTGCACCTCAAATTTGTCTTTAAATTCCTCAATGGTCTGCACAAGTCTTTGTTCTACAAATCTATTTTGTAATATGCGTATTCTTTTTTCTAGCATAGAATATTCCTTTCCAATCATGGAACAGATTTCTTTATGTAAAATGGTGTGTTTTTCAATAACTGATCTTACCACAGAAAATTCAAATTCGTATACCATAGTTTTCAAGTAAATCGACTCATAGTTATACTTAAAACTAGACTCACAAAATATTCGATTTGTTCCAAAATGCTCGTTCTTAGCCAAAATAGTAATAATGATTTCTTCCCCTAATTCGTTTAAGTAACTCATCTTTACTACACCACTTTTGATAAGATATATTCTTTTGGGGTTTATTTCATGAGCGTACCTGATTACTTCATTTTTATGGTACTCATTACATTCATACAATCCATCTTGAATTAAAAGATCGAATAATTTAATAGCCATAAGAGTAAATGGTTTGACATTAATACTGATGACTGACTACTAAAGTTTGTTAAATAATTATGGTATTAACATATAATTAAGTGTTTTATTATCATTTTCACATCAATTTTTTGAGTGAAGCGCATAATTTTTTCAAATTATTAATTAAAATTAAAATATTTCGGTGTTAGAATGTTTACAACACTTTTTTTGAGGTAACGATAATTTCGAGAGGAATATTAAATCTTAAAACCTCTTAAACTTATGAAACACAAAAGTTCTAAATTTCGGGATAAATCATCTGTTTCCCTTCCTTCGTACATAACCATTTCAAATCGGATTATTTTCAAATCAGATTGTTGGTAGTTTTTATTTATTATGGAAACTACAGTTTCTCGTGTAAACTCTGAAGCAGAGTTTTACGAAGATTATGGAATATCGGCAAAAGTCGGTAGAAACACATTTGTAAAAGAAGCTTATAAAAACCTTAATCTATCTGAACAATATCTTTTTCAAAGATTTGGCCAGGGATCTATAACTCAGATTCCATACCAATGCATTCATCATGCTTTTCAAGCTCAAGTGATTGCCCACCCATCAGAAATAGCCGTTAACCATTTAGGAAAAACGATTACCTATAAAGAGTTACACGATAAATCAAATCTATTAGCATTAAAACTTATTGCAAATGGAGTAAAAATTGGTGATAATGTAGGTCTTTTTGTTCAACGATCTATACCTATGGTGGTTGGGATTTTAGCAATTCTAAAGGCTGGAGCTGCCTATGTGCCACAACATATTGGATTAGCCCCAGAAAATCAGTTAAAATATGTAATTCAAACCGCATCAATTAATGTAATTCTCACTTTGTCGGCTTATGAGCATTTGGTTCCTGATTTTCCGAATAAAAAGATAATTAGCATAGATACGTTTTTTGAAGAAAATAAAAATATTCATAAACCGGTCAAACTTCCAGAAATTAATGTCACCAAAAATGAAGTGTGCTATATTATTTATACTTCTGGTACCACAGGAATGCCGAATGGAGTACAGGTAACTCATGGTAATTTATGTAATATGTTACTTACAGATCCTGGTAATTTGGGGATGAGACCTGGACTTAAAGTAGGACAGATTTTAAGTATAGCCTTTGATATGTCTGTTTGGGAAATTTTGGGAGCTTTGTGTAATGGGGCAACACTTGTAATACGAGGGAAGAATATAGAAGAAACGGTTAACCAAGTGGATATTGTTATTTCTACCCCGACAATTTTAAGTTCTTTAGATATAGATCGTTGTAGAAATATTAAAGTGGCTGCAGTTGCAGGAGAACCATGCCCCAGAATTTTGGCAGAAAAGTGGTCAAGTTTCTGTGCTTTTTATAACTCATGTGGCCCAACTGAAACTACCATTATAAATACAGCACAACGTTTTTTTCCAACCGATCAAATATTGTCTATAGGGAAACCTATGCCTAATAACACTGTATATGTTTTGGACGAAAACTTAAATCCATGTGCTATAGGTGAAGCAGGTGAGATGTGGGCAGGTGGATATTGCGTATCCAAAGGGTATATTAATAATAAGGAACTAACAAAAGAGAGATATGTTGAAGATCCTTTTTTGGGTGGAGGAAAAAAGATGTTTAGAACTAGAGATATTGGTAGATGGACTGCCGATGGTGAATTAGAACATTTAGGAAGAACCGATGATCAAGTAAAAATATGCGGTTTTAGAGTAGAATTGGATTCTATATCATCTATTGTCGAAAAAATGCCAAATGCTAAAAGGGCAGTAACATTAAAAGTTGATAATAGAACATTAGCTACGTTTATAAGCCCTGATACGATTGATAAGGATGAAGTGAAGGATAAAATAGCAGATGCATTACCATATTATTGTGTTCCTGAGGTGGTAATTACGATGTCAGAATTACCCATGACCAATAGAGGTAAAATTGACAAAAGAAAACTATTGAATGTGTTATCATCTAACCATAATGAAAAGGCAGCAAATAATTTAGACTCAAAAATGGATACTGTAATAATAGAAACTAGTACATATCAAAAAGAAAATGAAGAAATTCCGGATCTAAGTAGCGTACAGTTACCCAAGCAAAAAAAATATTTTAGTCGCATATGGAAAGGAGAAACTTTAATGCATTATTATCGATTGTTTGTACTATTTCTACTAGTTAATACTACTTTAATTATTTATGGAGTAAATACAGGCGATTGGTGGGCAAAAGAGAATCTTCGATTAGATGTAATTTCGAAAATTTCACTTATTAATTTTACGATTGGTATTCTTATTAGACAGCAATATATAATCAATTTTCTATTTTGGTTAGCTACTAGTATTCCAACAAGTTGGCCGTTATCTATACGTAGAAGAGCCGGAAAGATATATCATTTTGGAGGCATACATATAGGAGGAAATGTAAGTGGTACAATTTGGTTTTTATTATTTGTAGGTTCTTTATTCTATAACTTTTTTCAAAACCCCAATTCAAATTTAAATGAGATTTCTTTGCTTTGGGTGACAACAATTCTTTCGGGTATATTGATATTCATGATTATTATGGCATTACCCAAATTAAGGGCGAAACATCATAATAATTTTGAAAAATCACATCGTTTTGGTGGTTGGTCTGCTTTACTTCTATTTTGGGTACAAATGATACTTGTAATACAAGAACAAAATCAGGAGTTAAGTTTTTTAGAGGCAATATTTAATTCTTTAAACTTTTGGTTATTGGTTATTATTACGGCCAGTATAGCATTACCATGGTTACGGTTAAAAAAAGTGAAAGTTAATATAACTAGACCTTCTAATCATGTGATTTTGGCTAGGTTTAATTATGGCGAAACACCATTTGCTGGCTCATCAACTGCAATTAGTAGAAATCCATTAATGGAATGGCATTCTTTTGCTAATGTTCCAGAACCAGGAAGGGATGGGTTTAGATTAACTATTTCGCGAGCAGGAGATTGGACTGGCAAGTTGATTGATGATATACCAAAACATGTGTGGGTCAAAGGGATTACTACAGCAGGAGTGGGTAACGTAGATAAACTTTTTAAAAAAGTGATATGGGTTGCTACGGGAAGTGGAATAGGACCTTGCTTACCGCACTTGTTCTCTATGGAAACAGCATCCAGATTGATATGGGCGACCAGAAACCCTAGAAAAACATATGGTGACGAACTTGTAGACGAGATTCTGGCGGTACAGCCAGAAGCACTTATATGGGATACAGACGCTCATGGTAAACCAGATATGGTAAAATTAGCATATAAGGCTTATAAAGAATTTGATGCCGAAGCAATAATATGTATTTCTAATAAGAAATTAACCTGGAAAGTAGTCTACGGAATGGAAAGCCGAGGAATTCCCGCATATGGAGCGATATGGGATTCATAAACAATAACAGAAAGTAAAATACCTCTTTCCCTTTTACTAAGTATAAACTTTAGTTTTTGATAAAATAATCAATGTTTTACACGGATTGTACTGTCAAAGCTATGTCTAAAAATAAATTTATGAATATAAAAATTGAACACAGAAAACGGGTAGTTCTCATCACATTAGATCGTCCTAGAGCGTTAAATGCTTTGAATTCGGATGTAATGGAAGAGCTTATTTCTAGTATGCAAGAACTAGATAAAAGGCAAGATATAGGTTGTTTTGTAATTACCGGATCAAAAAAGGCTTTTGCTGCAGGAGCAGACATTATAGAAATGTCTGGTAAATCTTTCTTGGATATGTACAACGAAGATTATTTTTCAAGGTGGGAAGCCTTTGCAAATATACGTACTCCTAAAATTGCAGCTGTTGCAGGCTATGCTCTTGGAGGAGGATGTGAGCTCGCCATGATGTGCGATATTATTTACGCATCTGATACTGCAAAGTTTGGTCAGCCCGAAATAAAATTAGGGGTGATCCCTGGTATAGGAGGTACACAACGACTCACCAAAGCCGTAGGTAAATATAAAGCTATGGATTTGATTCTTACTGGTAGATTAATGGGAGCGATCGAAGCTGAGCAATCAGGATTGGTAGCTAAAGTTTTCCCTGATGATCGATTGGTAAATGAAGTTCTCGATATAGCCAAAACGATATCATCGTACAGTAAAACGACTTCTATGGTCGCAAAAGAAACTATAGATCGTGCGTTAGAGTTGAGTCTTCGAGAGGGGGTTCTATACGAAAGAAGAGCTTTCCATTCACTTTTTGCTACAGAACATCAAAAAGAAGGTATGAGTGCTTTTACAGAAAAGCGAGCTCCTGATTTTCATATTCCAAACGAAAAAGAAGTTTCAACATCATTTTAAAAATTCAAAATAGAGTTAATACAAACTCTATTCACAAAATAAATATCATGAAAAAAGTCATCATATTATGCATTTGTTTATGCTTATATTACAATGTATCTAATGCTCAAGATCAAGAGCAAAAACAAGAAAAAAACAAAACACATTTTGCAGTTAAAATCATACAAAATAGCGTCGCGGGTTTCTCTCCTTTATTTGTTGGAAGTTTTGAAACCAATAAGAATTTTGATATCACTTTTTACAGTATGTTTTGGACCAATACGGCATTCGGAAACTTAGAATCGGGTAGTGATCAATTGCTTGAAACCGGTGTAGGCTTAGGGTTTAAACTTATGAAAGGAAGTTTGTATTTAAATCCAGGGGTTGGTTTTGCTCATGGAAAGTTCTTTTCTACCGTAGGAGGAACCTTGGTAGGAGAAGCCATTATACCAAATACTTTTATGGCATACCACGATTCTATTTTTGATTTTGAAGCATATATAGCGTATTACAAATCGTTACGAAACCGAGAAGATATATCTACTAGAGACCTTTTTCTTTTTTGGGCTGCACCAGGCATTAATGTTAGTGACAGGGTGGTTTTAGGAGGTTTTTTTGAGGAGCTTGCTTTTATGGGGCTTGAAGACGATACGATACCAGAAAAAAATATACAAGTATATAGATTTCTAGGCGGATCCATAAAACTAAAAATGGATAGTGGAATCGCTTTTAGATTCTCTGCAGGAGCCAACTTAGTTACCGATGTAGGGGCTTCTGATGAGTTTTATAAAGTATCGGCATTTATTCCATTCTAAAGTGTAGAGCAATTAGAAAATACTTCACGGATAACCACAGGAGATAAAAAACAAATTTAAGTGTTAATCTATGATCAATGAATTAGTAGTTATGGGGTTAAAGATCCGTTTTCACTGTTCAGGTTTATATTTTTTATCTGCATGTGAAGTAATGAATAAGGCTATCATCGATAGCCTTATTCTAATTTTTTATATGTATATACTAACTAACCGTGTATACTTTCTTTTTTACTTAAGTTCTTCATGATTTTGGCTTCATAGGTGAGTAAATCCTGCCATTTTTTATCAACTTCTTCTCGATCTCCATATTGTCTTGCAAAACCAAGAAACATGGTGTAATGGTTTGCTTCGCTAACCATGAGGTCTTTATAAAATTTGGATAATTCTTTATCTTCAAGTTCTTCAGACAATAATTTAAACCTCTCACAACTCCTGGCTTCAATTAGTGCAGCGTATAATAAGCGGTGAACTAACTGAGTTGTTCTACTGCCTCCTTTAGGGAAAAAAGTTATTAACTGGATTACGTATTCATCTTTTCTATCTCTACCCAAAATCCAACCTCGTTCTAATATTTTGTCATGTACCATTTTAAAATGACTAATTTCTTCTTTTACAAGTTTAGTCATTTCTTGAACGAGCTCGGTATACTCAGGAAAACTTACAATAAGCGATATCGCTGTAGATGTTGCTTTTTGCTCACAATAGGCGTGATCGGTAAGTATTTCTTCAATGTTCTTTTCAACTATATTAACCCATCGTGGGTCTGTAGGGAGTTTTAAACCAAGCATCCTAAATGTTTTATGATTATTAATTCACCTCTACGTAATGGGTGATCAATATTTAGAATACAAAGATATTTATATTATAAACATCATCTTAATGTTTTTATGATTTCAATAAAGAAACTTACTTTTCTTATTATTATTTGGATGTAGAAAGTGAAGTGTCAAAGGTTTAACTATTGATTGAGATTAAATAAATTAAAACCTAAAGCCCTTAAGAACCTTAGGTTTTAAAAATCATTTACAAGATATTTTAATTATCCTCTTCTTTTTTAGAGTTAAGTTTTATAAGTTTTTCTTCACCTTTTTTGATGCCAGATCTAACTTTGGTAACCCTGTCTTGATGCTTTTTAAGCTTTTCTTCTATTTCGCTTACTTTGGTCATTTTTTCATTGTATTCTTCGTCTGTAATTTCGCCAGCTTCTTTTTGAGCTAGTAAACGATCCTTAGTTTTCTGAATTTTATCAGTTCCTTTACTATTGCGTTTTTCTAAAAAAGCTAATTTTTCTTTTTTGTTTTCAATTCTACCTTGAACAACATTTGCTTTTTCATTTTTAAATTCAACTCTTTTAACTTTTAACTTTTTCCTTTCTTCCTTTGTAGCATCTTTGTACGCACGTAGTTTTTCTTTTAGTTCTGGGTTGGCTTCTAGGTAGTTTTTCTTTTCTTCGGCGGTCATTCCTTTCATTTTTTCATGATGCTCACCCAATATTGCCTTTTTACCTTCTTTAAGTTCTTTTTTAGCTTCTTTAATCTCACCTTTTTTGGCTTTCATTTCTTCCTTCTTCTCCTTCACTTTTTCTCGTTTCGCCTTCATCTCCTCCTTCTTCTGCTTCACTTTTTCTTTTCGTTCTTTTACAACTTCTTCAGATTTCTGGGCATTTGTAATTCCGACAGACCCAATAATCATTAATACTACTAGTAAATATTTTGAAAGTTTCATAGATGTATCTTTTTATAGGTTGTCTAATTCATTTAAGGCGTTATCAATTTCTTTCGCTTCTTTTTCCAAAGAATCAAAATCCTTGTCGATTTCTTGATCAACGGTTTCGATCTGTTCATTTAATTTGGCAGCTTCTTCAACTTTCTTTTTCTCTTCTTCCGCTTTTTTGTCAACACATGCTATCAAAAAAAATCCCAAAGAGAATATTGTTAAAAATGTTTTTTTCATGTCATACTATATTTAGGTTAGTTTATACCCTGAATATAGTTATATTTTTGTTCATAATCACGTTTTAAATCTAGTTTAATTTTTGGTATTGATCTAATTTTCAAGGAATAAGGAAGTGAATGTTCTAAGGTAATTCCAGAATGTAATCAATAGTATCTACAACCATTTTTGCGTTCTCTTTTGTAAAACATAATGGAGGTTTGGTTTTGAGAACATTGTTATATGGGCCGTCGGTGCTAATAAGGATATGGTTATGTCTTAGTTTGTTTTTGATATTTTGTGCTAAGGCTGTATTAGGTTCGTGGGTGTTTTCCTTTATGATTTCAATTCCTAGAAACAACCCCGACCCTCTAACATCCCCAATACATACGTGTTTTTCTTGAAGTTTAATGAATAGAGATTTATAATAGTCTCCAACGATCTTTGCGTTTTGTTGTAATTTTTCATGATCAATTGTTTCTATAACCGATAAAGCTATAGCACAAGAAACTGGATTGCCGCCAAATGAGCTAAAAAACTCAACTCCTTTACCAAAAGATTCTGCTATTTCATCTGTACATATAACAGCACCCATAGGGTGTCCGTTGGCCATTGGTTTTCCAACAATAACAATGTCTGGAATTACTTCTTGTGCTTCATAACCCCAATAATGATCTCCTAAACGACCAAAACCTGTTTGCACTTCATCACTTATGCATACTCCTCCCTGGTTTCTTATTGCAGGGTAAATTTCTTTTAAGTATCCTTTGGCTAAGGGTACTTGTCCACCACAACCAACAATAGGTTCTGCAATAAATAAGGCTATTGGATCTGTTGAGTCTTTTATTAATTCGATGGCATCATTTGCATATTTTGATCCAGCATCTTGTGTAGTATATTTCCCTTTGTAAGTATCCGGAATAACAGTCTTTAAAACATGGTTTTTTTGACCTTCACCTTTTGGATTATTAAACTTATAGTCACTAATGTCGATTGCAGCTTGCGTATTACCATGATACCCATGCTCGACGACCATTACTTTTTTAAGTTTGGTATGTGCCTTTGCCATTCGAATTGCCAAATCAGTTGCAGCACTTCCAGAATTTACAAAATATACCTTGTTTAGTGAATTCGGGAATTTTGAAAGTAATTTCTCAGAATAATCCGTTAATAGGTCATAAATATATCTAGTATTGGTGTTGAGTTTTGCAATTTGGCGTTGCCCCGCGTCTACGACTTTAGGGTGCGAATGACCAACATGAGGAATATTATTGTAAGCATCTAAAAAAGTGTTACCGTAACTGTCGTACATATATTGAAACGCAGAACGATCCATATAAATGGGTTCTTGGTAGCTAAGAGATAGAATAGGACTTGTATATCGATACCTTTTTTCTATGATTTTATTTACCTTTTGTGATTGTTTTAAAGGTAGATCAATTGCAGATCTAAATTTATTCTCGGCTTCTATTGGGTTAATTGTTAACCAAATATGTAACATGTTCCATGCATTTTTTTCACTAATCGAAGCATACGCATTATCTGGATTTATTTTTTTAGAATGAGCAGAATTACAAACACTTATACATAGCCTTGCAGCAATGAGGTAATATAGGGTTTGAATTTCAATTTCTTCTAAAGGTAGTACTCCATGATATGCTTCAATAATGTAACACGCCCATAGTAACGGTTTTTCTTTATCGTAGCAACCATAAGTAATGGCTACGGCTAGTTCATTAACAAGAGGAGAATAAGCCAAATCTCCAAAATCAATAATACCAGAAACTGTATTGTTTTTAACGAGTATATTCCATTCGTTGGCATCATTATGAATAATTTGTTTTCTTAACTTATGAAGAACAGGTGTCACATTTTCCTCAAATTGTTGAAAAAAATAAAGTACCGTATTTCTATCTTTGACATTAACGATATCATTAATATATTTTTTATTTAAGAGCAAGTATTGAATATCCCATTCCCAACACCTTGACTGTATTGTATAATTTGTAATCTTTTCAAGATATATATCCATTTGTGCAAGAAAAACTCCAAGAGATTGAAACAGTTCTTTTGTAGATTCGACATTCCCGATAAACGTACCGTCAAGAAAAGATAAAGCTCTATATATAGATTTTTTATGATCCCTTGTATTGATCTTAATAGTCAACTCATCTATGAATTCTATGGGAATAGGAAACTTGCTAGGATCATTTTTATTGATAGCAAAGAGAATTTCAGTTTCTGCTTTAAGAAGATCGAGCAATTCTTGAGTATATGGATATGTTTTAAAAATGCATTTATTGTTTTCTGATTTTATCAGATAATTAATGTTATCGTACCCTACAAGTTTCTTAATTTCAAAATCAACTAATCCAAAAAGGTTCTGTATCAGCTTGTTCATAATAAAGCAGTATTTAAGCTTTAAATATACTCATTTTGTGAACTACTATGTTGGTTTTAAAGCAATGAAAGATTTATAATGAATTTGACTTTTAATTGGATGTGATACATAAAATTTGTTGAATAAAAGGTATAGGTCCTCCTTTTAATAGTCAACTTTATTTTTTGAAATATATCATTATCTCAGGGATATAAATGAAAATTATATATCTAAATCAAAACTAGAACGCAACTTGTCAATTAATGGGTTTTTTTCGCGTAATTTCTCGTACTTGTCTTGTGGTGTAAAGGCGTACTTTTTTGAAGCTTCCTCATTGACATTTATTATGAGTTCAACACTATAATTGTTTAATTCCTTATACAAGAATTGAAACAAACCCGGAAGCGCATTTTCTAGATCAACTTTCATAGATTGATTAGGCAATTCTAGATGAATTTTTTCATCTTTAAGAACGGGAATATTCATGGCAAACATAGAACCAATGATACGTTCTCCTTTTTTATCTTGTATTTTTCCATATTCTGTCCAGGCCTCTTGCATTTCGTTCTCTGTAAACTTTTCGGTTGGGAGGTTCTTAGGATCTACAATATTATCTACTTTCTTTTCAAGATGCTCTTTCTTTTTTCTAATACTACTAAGAGATAATCCAGAAGTCTTTCGTTGCGTAGTGATTGCAATCGACTTTTTTTCTGTAACCACGGGTGATTCATTATTAGCTTCAGAATGATCAACAAGAGGTTTTTTAGAAATAACTTTTTCCTCGACAACAGGGTTTTGATGTGTATTAGGAGGTGGTGTAGTTTCGGGTGGGTCGTTGACTTCAATATGTGTTGTAGCAGTCTCTGTTTCTGCCTTTGCAATGGCATTTTCTTTTACCTCTTTAGAAACTTTTACAGCAGTTATTCCTTTTTCTTTAAAATAAGAAGGTGGAATTATATAGGGTTTGTCATTTTTTTTTTCTCCATCCGGTGATAGGATAGAGGCTAATTGCATTAAACTTAATTCTACAAGCAGTCTTTGATTGCGACTGGTTTTATATTTTAAATCACAATCGTTTGCTAGAGAGATGCCTTTTATGAGAAAATCATGAGGTGCTTTTTGCGATTGTTCTAAATATTTGGCCTTTGTTTGTTCTCCAACTTCTAAAAGACTAATAGTAGCTTGGTTTTTACAAACTAATAAATCTCTAAAGTGTGATGCTAGACCAGCTATAAAATGATGCCCATCAAATCCTTGTGCAAGAATTTCATTAAATTCTATGAGTAATTGTGGGATATTGTTTTGTAGTATAAGATCAGTTACTTTAAAGTATGTTTCGTAATCTAATACATTTAGGTTTTCGGTTACTGCTTGTCGCGTAAGATTTTGACCACTAAAACTCACAACACGATCAAAAATAGAGAGCGCATCGCGCATTGCTCCATCTGCCTTTTGAGCAATAATTTGTAAAGCATCCTCATCTGCCGTAATACCTTCTTGAGCGGCCACTTGCATTAAATGATTCTTAGCATCGGTCACAGTAATCCTTTTAAAATCAAATATTTGACATCTGGATAGGATGGTAGGTATGATTTTGTGCTTTTCTGTAGTAGCCAGGATAAAAATAGCATGCTTAGGAGGTTCTTCTAATGTTTTTAAAAAGGCATTAAAAGCAGCTTGTGATAGCATATGTACCTCATCTATAATATACACTTTGTATTTACCTACCTGTGGTGGTATACGAACCTGATCAATAAGGCTACGTATATCATCTACAGAATTATTAGAAGCCGCATCGAGTTCAAAAATATTAAAAGCAAAATCTTCATCAGGATGCTCATTACCATCTTGATTAATTGTCTTTGCCAATATTCTTGCACACGATGTTTTTCCTACACCACGAGGTCCCGTAAATAATAAAGCTTGAGCTAAATGATTATTATCGATAGCATTAAGCAGCGTATTGGTAATAGCTTGTTGTCCCACAACATCTTTGAATGTTTGAGGTCTATATTTACGTGCTGATACTATGAAATGCTCCATTAATACAAAGTTAAAAATTGCATACAAATATCATATGTTGGTCTGTGGTTTTTATTTTTAGTTATTAACAGAAAAAAAATAATTAAGAAATCTAAATTAAGAACTCATAATTATAATACTTTTGCACGAAGCAGATCACCTTATCGCGACTTTACGGTCGAGGAAAGTCCGGACACCAAAGCGCAGTATAGCGGGTAACGCCCGTCCGTCGAGAGACGAGGACAAGTGCAGCAGAAAGAATGTACAGGTAATGCTGTAGTGAAACCAGGTAAACTCTATACGGTGCAACGCCATGTAAACCAGCTTTTAAGGGTTGCGCGCCCAATGTTGGAGGGTAGGCGGTTTGATCCCAATAGCAATGTTGGGGCTAGATAAATGATAAGGATCTTGATAACTCAGGACACAGAATCCGGCTTATGATCTGCTTTTTTTTAAAACTACTTTAACAATATGCAATACTAATTTTCTTGTACCTTGTACCGCAAGAAAAATTGTCTCAAATGAAAATTGCTATTGTTTGTTATCCAACATTTGGAGGTAGTGGAGTAGTGGCCACAGAATTAGGAAGTGCCCTAGCTAAACTTAATCATGAGGTACATTTTATAACCTATAAACAACCTGTACGTTTAGATTTATTAAATCCGAACCTTCATTTTCACGAAGTTCATGTTCCAGAATATCCTCTTTTTCATTACCAGCCTTATGAATTGGCATTATCAAGTAAATTAGTAGATACGATCAAGAAATATGAAATCGATGTACTTCATGTGCATTATGCAATACCACATGCTTATGCAGGGTATATGGCAAAAAAGATGTTAGAAGAAGAAGGTATTTTTGTCCCTATGGTTACAACATTGCATGGTACCGATATTACATTGGTAGGAAATCACCCTTTTTACAAACCAGCAGTTACCTTTAGTATTAACAATAGTGATATTGTAACTTCTGTTTCTCAAAGCTTAAAAGATGATACATTACGATTATTTGATATCAAAAAAGAAATTAAAGTAGTACCTAATTTTATAGACGTAGGTCACCGAAAGACTAGTTTTACAGATTGTCAAAGAGAGCTTATGGCATTACCAGAAGAACGAATTATTACGCATATTAGTAATTTTAGACCAGTAAAACGAATCACAGATATTATTGATATATTTTATAATATTCAGAAAAAGATGCCTGCTAAATTATTGATGGTTGGTGAAGGACCAGAACGTAAACCAGCAGAAGAGAAATGTAAAGAGTTGGGTATTAAAGAGAAAGTGATTTTCTTTGGTAACAGTAATGAAATAGACAAAATATTATGTTTTTCGGATTTGTTTTTGCTCCCTTCAGAACGAGAAAGTTTTGGTTTAGCAGCATTAGAAGCTATGGTTAACAGAGTACCAGTTATTTCTAGTGACGCAGGTGGGATTCCAGAAGTAAATCAACACGGAGTTTCTGGATATTTAAGTAAAGTAGGTGATGTAAAAAGCATGTCAGAAAATGCAATTAAGATTCTTGAAGATCCTAGTAGGTTAGAAATGTTTAAAGAAAATGCATTTAAAGAAGCCGAACGATTTGATGTAAACGAAATCGTTCCTAAGTATATTGCTTTATACGAGGGCGCACTTGCAATATCTTAGGAACGATTAGTTCTTCTGTAATTTTGTTATTAGAATTGGTATCTTACACCAAGACCAATATCTAGGTCTAGGTCGTCATTAAAATCCCCAAAACCAATTTCGGGTCTGATATCCAAAGAGATAAGAATTGGGATGTCAAAATTATACTCGATCCCAACATCACCTGCAATGAAAAAATAGCTATCACTGCTATCACCTCCGGGAAGATCGTTGTCAAAATCAACAATACCGATTCCTCCACCAGGTCCTACATACCAATTAAACCCTTTATCAAGGTTAAAGACCCATTGGTAGAGTCCCGTTAATTTAATGGCATTACCAGCATCAAAATCTCTCCAACCAAGATCAAATTCTAATCGGTTACCATTATTTAGGGCTCTTTGATAAGAAACTTCAGCTCCAAATCCATCATTATCTCCGAATCTAACCCCGATAGCGTTTTTAGAAATTTCTTGTGATTGAATAGTACTTATTGAAGCTAAAAGAAAAGCTACAATGAATAAAATACGTTTCGTCATAGTAAATAGGTTTTAGATTTATTGTCTCAAATATAACGTTACAAATTTATATTTAATGTAACTAAATATGTTTTTTACATAGTTTTTTGCAATTTCACATCGGTGCTTTCAAAAATTTTATCGGCAGAGTTAGCTATAAAACCAGTAAACAAGTGATTATCTTCTGTTTGGTACCTGTAAGAAAATTCGTAATAGCATGTTGTGATTTTTTCTGTTCCTTCTTCAAAAATCATCTCTGTAGTATCGGCCAAAATGCTTGATTGTTCTAATAATAACTCTTTAGTTCCTTTTATTTCACCTCCCGAAGAATTAATTTCAAAACCATTTGATTTAAGAAATTCATTTACTTCATGTAAATTTTTAAAAGATTCTAATTTGTTTACATCTACAGTAAAATGATTAGAACAGAATCCATTTACATACATCCATGCAGCATATTCTGATTCTTCTAACAGTAATTGATACGTTTTAAATGATGGAGTAGACCAAATTCTACCTTTGAGAATTAGATCATCTAATTGAAATATAGGTTGATCTACTTCACTTAAAATAGTATGAATACTTTGTTGAAGATCTATAGAGAATTCTTCTAATAACAGTTGGCTGATAAAGATTTTGGGCGCATCAGAGTCATTTTTATGTTCAAAATGTTTGGCAAATAATTTTTTAGCTTTAAAATGATATTCGCCTTTTGGTTCATATCCCATTTTAAGAAATGGTTTAGCTATCACATCAATATCTATTCGAGGATCATTAAATGTGCGTATTGCAATATGATCATTAAAAATATGATTTCCTTCAGCCTCAAATAAAGATTTTACTTTTTGTGCAGAAGGAGTTTTTGCAGAATACTGTTTCCATAACTCTTCAAAAAAATAAGTAGAATTCATTCTAATAATGTTTTTGTTTTTCTACAAAATTATTAGTTTTGATTATAATTAGCGTATTAATTTAATTTATTAGTTGTCTAATGTTGTATTTTGTGTCAATTTAATTTTAATTGTTTTTTGATTAGTCTATTTGACAGTTAATTATTTTAATTTTTAAAAACTATGCATCATTTTGATTATGTAGATCAGCAAATTTTATTGCATATCCGAGAAGATGCAAGAAAGCCTTTTTCTCAGATTGCCGAAGATTTAAAAATTTCTAACTCTCTTGTACATCAACGAATTCGAAAACTTAAAGAACAAGGAGTAATTCGAAAAGCAGAATTTGTTATCGATGAAAAAAAGATAGGATATAGAACAAAATCTTATGTCGGTATTCGATTAAGAGAAGCAAGATATGCAGAATCAGTGGTTGAAGGGTTAAAAAAAATACCTGAAATCCTTGAATGTAATTACGTATCGGGTAATTATGCGATTTTCATTCTTATTTTTGCATATGATAATCAACATTTGAGAAGGATTTTATATGAAGATGTACATCATATAGAGGGAGTGGCAGGAACAGATAGTTTTATTTGTTTTGATACTAATTTTAAAAGACCCGTATCTTTGGATTCTTTGGTTAAAAAGGATAAATATGATCAATAGAAAGGTATTAAATTCATTAGGTAATCAAATTGAAGGTGAGTTACATTATGATCAACTTACCAAAACATTGTATGCTACCGATGCATCAGTTTATAGACGAATACCTGAGGCAGTTGTCTTTCCAAAATCCATTTCTGATTTGAAAAAGGTTATAGAGTTTGCATCAGAATATAAAATCGGAATTATACCACGAACCGCTGGGACATCCTTGGCAGGACAATGTGTTGGAGAGGGGATCGTGGTAGACGTTTCAAAGTACTTTACGAATATAATTTCTTTAGACGAGCAACAAAAAACAGTTACCGTAGAGCCTGGAGTAATTCGCGATGACTTAAATCGGTTTTTGAAACCATATGGTTTATTTTTTGGGCCAAACACTTCTACTTCTAATCGTTGTATGATAGGAGGCATGGTTGGTAATAATAGTAGCGGAACGACTTCAATTCAATATGGAGTAACTAGGGATAAAGTGGTCGCACTACAAACACTACTATCTGATGGAAGTGAAGCTGGATTTTCTGAAATTCCCTCATCGTTATTTCATGAGAAACGAAAATTGAACACCTTAGAAGGGAAGGTTTATAATGAGATTTATTCTTCTCTTTTACCAGGATCAGTTCAAGAACAAATCAAAGCCCAATTCCCAAAACCTGATATTCATAGAAGAAATACTGGTTATGCTATTGATGAATTAATTTCTTCAGATGTTTTTACTGATGATGATACTCGTTTTAATATGTGTAAACTTCTATCTGGGAGCGAAGGAACATTAGCATTTACAACTCGAATCACTTTGCAATTAGATGAATTACCACCAAGAGAATCTTTGATAATCGCGGCTCACTTTCATAGTATTGATGATTGTATGAATGCAATTGTTCCTATAATGGAACATTCTTTGTTCACTTGCGAGATGATGGATAAAACCATTTTAGATTGTACCAAAAACAATATTGAGCAGTTAAAAAATCGTTTTTTTATCGTAGATGATCCAGAAGCTATTCTTTTATTAGAATTAAGAAGTAATAGTTCTACGGATTTAGAAAATCAGAAAAATGATGTCTTACATACTCTTAATATATCTAAATTGAGTTATGCAAATCCTATCTTGAAAGGAAAAGAAATTGATCAAGCATTAGAGTTACGCAAAGCAGGATTAGGTTTGTTAGGAAATATTGTTGGTGATAAGAAAGCGGTGGCCTGTATTGAAGATACGGCTGTTGCCATACCTGATTTAGCAAATTATATTTCGGAATTTACTGCGATAATGAAAAAATATGATCAACAGGCAGTGTATTATGCGCATGCTGGAGCGGGTGAACTACATTTAAGACCCATCTTGGATCTTAAGAAAAGTGAGGATGTCGTGCTTTTTAAAAAAATTACCGATGATGTAGCATCATTAGTTAAAAAATATAAGGGCTCTATGAGTGGGGAGCATGGGGATGGTATTGTAAGAGCTGGCTATATCCCTTTTATGATAGGAAAGGAAAATTATAAAATCATAGAGCACATCAAGAAAGTTTTTGATCCAGATAATATCTTTAACCCTGGTAAAATAGTTGATGCGTACCCAATGGATAAAAAGTTGCGGTATGAAATAGATCGTACCGAGCCCAAGATAGAAACGATTTTTGATTTTTCTGATTCGATGGGAATTTTGCGGGCTGCCGAAAAATGCAATGGGAGTGGAGATTGTCGTAAATCTGTAGAGGCAGGAGGAACTATGTGTCCTAGTTATCGAGCAACAAAAAATGAAAAGGATACAACGAGAGGGAGAGCCAATGCTTTAAGAGAGTTTTTAACCAATACAGAAAAGGCAAATAAATTTGATAATAAAGAACTTAAAGAAGTTTTTGATTTGTGTCTAAGTTGCAAAGGGTGTTCTAGCGAATGCCCGTCTAATGTTGATGTGGCAACTTTAAAGGCGGAATTTGAATACCAATATCAACAAAAAAATGGTATTTCCTTAAGAACGAAACTGTTTGCAAATAACAATAGATTAAACGAATTAGGAAGAATAGTTCCAGGGTTAACTAATTTCATTTTTAAAAATAATTTCACATCGGGGGTTATGAAATCTGCTTTAGGAATTGCAAAGCAACGTAGTTTACCTCTTTTAAGCAAAGAATCATTAAGAAGTTGGTGCAAAAATAATCTGGAGAAATTACAACCTAGCAATCCTATTAAAACAATATATTTCTTTGTTGATGAATTTACAAATCATTTAGATTCGGAAATAGGAGTAGATGCTATTACATTACTGACAGAATTAAATTATGAAATAAGAATTGTAAATCACAAAGAAAGCGGTCGTACTTTTATTTCTAAGGGTTTGCTAGAACAAGCAAAAATATTAGCAAATGAAAATATTAATATTTTCTGTGATTTGGTTTCTTCAGAAACCCCTATAATTGGTTTAGAACCTTCAGCAATACTTACTTTTAGAGATGAGTATTTACGATTGGGTGAAAATAAGGAAAAGGCAGTGTCTCTTTCAGAAAACACGTTTTTGATTGATGAATTCTTGGCTAGAGAAATAGAAATAGGAAATGTTACTTCTGATCATTTTTCGAATGAAACTAAGACCATAAAATTACATGGGCATTGTCATCAAAAAGCACTGTCTAATATTCATAATACATTTAAGTTATTAAATTTACCTAAAAACTTTAAAGTTACTATAATTCCTTCTGGTTGTTGTGGTATGGCAGGATCTTTTGGGTATGAAAAAGAACATTATGAAATTAGTATGCAGGTAGGAGAACAGATATTGTTTCCAACTGTAAGAAAAACTTCGGTAGATACGATAATTGCAGCAGTAGGAACAAGTTGTAGACATCAAATTATGGACGGAACAACTCGACAAGCACTGCATCCTGTTAGTATAATGAGAAACGCTTTATTGTAAGTGAGATTTAAAAAATTAGGCTTTTCATATAAAAATAGAGATAAGAAATGGATTAATAGATCATCCATGTATAGTTTCAGAAGTGCCGTAGTTTTGAATAAGTTCTCCTTCAAATTGTAATAAATCTTTCCATTGTTTATCAACATCGATATCTTTTCCGTATTTACGGGCAAAACGGATAAATGTAGTATAATGTCCTGCTTCACTAATCATAAGATCGTGATAGAATTTGGATAATTCAGGATCTGTTATTTTTTCCGAAAGTAATTTAAAGCGTTCACAACTGCGGGCTTCAATCATAGCAGAAAACAACAATCTACTTACCAAACCTTGTGTTCTACTACCACCTTGTTTAACTTTATGTTTAAATAGTTTATTTACGTAACTATCCTTACGTTCACGCCCTAATTTATATCCACGTTTCTTTATGATCTCATGAACCATTTGGAAATGCTCTAATTCTTCTTGTGCTAGTAGTATTAATTCAGTAACCAAATCCTCATGTTCAGAATTTAAGGTAATGATCGTAATAGCATTTGTCGCGGCTTTTTGTTCGCACCAAGCATGATCAGTTAAAATTTCTTCAATATTTGATTCTGCAATAGTTGCCCAACGTGGATCAGTAGCTAATTTTAAACCAAGCATATTCTTTGAGTTTAGATCTTGACACCAAAGATACATATTACATAGTAGTAATATCAAATAAAAGATGAGATGTAACGATCAACGTTACATCTCATCAATATTTTAGAAATTGTGTTTATTGAATTATGATTTTAATTTTTTATCACTTTTTTTATCTCAGTTTTACCATCGATAGTGATATAGCAAAAATATAAACCAACGGGCCAATCGATGCCGTCTACAAAATGATTATTTTCTTTTATACCACGGGAATAAACTTCTCTGCCTTGTTGATTTATTATTCGTAGTTCTATGTCTTTAAATTTATTAAAATCTTTTATAGCAATTTTGAAACGATCTCCAAATGGATTGGGTGAAACAGTAATGTTTTTTGTTTCATTAAGGTAAATTGTTGAAACAAACACTTTTTGTAAACAAGTTTGATTTATCACATGCTGAATTTTATATTCACAAGTGTGATCTACGGTTAACGATATTGGAGTATACATTGCTGCTCCAATTCTTGTAAAAGAATTTAATAAAGACCAACTAGTATCTCCAGCACATTTTTTAAATACGTAAAATGTTTCTTCTTCATAATCATCAGCGTTAGTCGGAATGTTACTAATTATTAAGTTATTTGGAGTTGAAGAAGCACTAAAAAATACGTTAAAAGATGGATCTGGTTTACAACATTCCTTAACGGTAAAGCAAGTAGAAGAAGAACACCATCCGGTATTTGACGGCCAGTTAATGGTTACACAATATTCTCCATCTCCCATTGGAGGGATCTGATAATCCCCTGAATGTCCACTTATAGGCACTCCATTATAAGTCCAATTATATGAATATCTATATAACGTTGGCCCTATTGGATCAGAATCGAATCCAATTAATCGAGAAGGAAATTCGTCACAATAATATACATCTGGTATAGATATTGTTGGCCCATGATCCTCAATAATGCTAAATGTATATACTGTGACACATCCGTTTTCATCAGTAATTTTTAAAAGATACGATCCATAATTTGAAGGTGTAAAACAAGGAGTCGTTGCTAATAAAATGCTCATAGGTAAACCAGGTGCAGGCCCCCACCATTCATAAGAATATGCACTTCCTGAAATTGGTAATGGAGCACAAATTTCTTCAAAATTAGAATCACAAACAGCGATTTTTTTAGGTATTTTGATGGTAATATCTACACATTCTTTGGTTAATTCAACTTCATCGATATAGATGGATTGACTATGCACCATAGCTACTGTTCCTGGGTCTTTAATTTTAAAAAGAATTTTATTATATCCTAAAGTTGCTTCTGCGGCATTGATTGTGAAATTTGCACAATATTGATTCCATACAGAGTTACCACTTCCATCAAAAGTCATTGTTGGTGTTGTTAATATCCATTTCCCATTATCAGAACAATCATTATCGTTAACTAGATAAACTTCAATGATCTGGTAAGGATCACTAATAGAGATTACTCCAGAACTTGCACGGGCTCCCCAGAAGCATAAATCATAAGTTCCTTCAGTTAATGAGCCTATTAACGAACCTTTTAACCGTTCTCCTATTAATGTGTTTCCTGTAGAACCACCATTTTGTGTTTGCCATAAATGGGCATAACGATTATCTCCAGTTCTTTCTTCTAAACCAGCAGGTGTAGTATATATGTTATTAGGCACCTGTATATTAGAATTGCTTGAGGATCTGTCTAATAAATCCACACCACTTCCTCCAAATGTGAAAATTAAAGGATCTGTACATTGATGACTCCATCCTGTTGCATAGTTTATTTGACCCCGATCAGTGGGTACCGTTCCATCTTCAAAATCTGGATTAATTACTAGATTTTGACCAATACTTAGTATTGGAATTATCAAAAAAACAAGAATTGTAAATGCTTTTTTCATGAGTTATATATTTTGTAATTGTATTAATTTTTAGTTTACGCATATAACTCTATACCTATTGATTAAAATAGTTTTGTATTATCAGAGATGAATCGAATAGGTTTAGAGCATATATAATTTTTGTGCTTTTATTCGACTTTACATACTTGATATTCTGCTTTCCAACTTGTGAAATTCACACAAGTTTCCCAACCAAACCACTCAAAAGGAGTGTTGTGAATATTTACTGTACTGGGGATCCATGCATACCAATCGTTATAATATCTTCTTTTTGAGTTAAAAACATAATTGTTAATTGGACTAGTGATATATCCTAGTGGTTTCTCAGATCTATTCCAATCTCGTTCATAGGTATTCCAATAAAATTTATTTGTAGCTAGCGGTAACCATACATCTGCATGTAATGATGGTTTGTCTAAAGTTGTTCCTATCTGATTAGGTTTAATTTTGGCTAAATCCTTTGTGTATCCTGATGCAAGATCATAGGTAGGAAAGTTTTGTATACGATACCCAATAATTGCATATTCTGATTTGTTACCCCAACCGCTTTCATATCGATAGCCGTTTTTTATTTTTATGTTACGAGAATCATACCTGATTATGGTTTTTGCAAGTGATCCTTTTATTGAATTGTCATTTTCTAGAACTATAGTTGCATCATTATCATGAAACATCATGGCGTGATCAATTAAAAATAAGGGATTAGATGTTTTTAAAGAAGTTTCTTCTCCTAAGATGATTTCCCTTAATTCTCCACTACTAGTAAAATACCAGGACACTATAAAATCTTCTATTTTCTCATTATTAGAACTGTCAGTTTCGATATTTGGAGATAGTATAGGTTGTTTATTACCATCAATTAGATCTAGATTAGGAATAAAAATAGCTGGAATATACTTTTCAATTTCCGCTGTTTCAGGGTATTCTGAATTTGAAGAAATTGGTTTATGAGTCATATCATCGGCTATTTTTTGCAGCGATAATCCTTGTGTTTTAAGCTTATTGTTTATTTTCTTAAAATATCTAGGAGCTTTTATTTTTAAATCTAGTAAATACGCAGTCTGACTTTTAGATTCACGAGCCATATTAATGATGATTTTATTAAAATTATCGTCTTTGATTAATTCCCTGGTGGCAAGCCCAATTTCATATAAATATTGGTTTAGTTTTTCTTCATCCTTATCCTCTGTGTTTTTTATGAGTCTATGGATGTCCTGTTCATTATTTATAATAGGAATACTATCTAGGATATAATTCTTAACATTTGTTAGGCTAGCTTCTGTTTCTAAATTTTTGATTATTTCTTCTTTTTCACAACTGAACGATACTATTACTAGTAGCATTAATAAAATAATATTTGAACGTCCAGAGGAAATACCTTTTTGTTTTAAAAGGTTGTGAATTAGATTTGTTTTCATACTATAAGTTTTAAAAGAGTGATAAATTATTCCTAGAACTTTTCTAGGTTTTATGTGATCGATCTTAGTACAGTGTAGATTGTTCAAATTCATTACCCATAAAACCTATTTCCTCATATTAATATTTAGGGATAAATCTTTTTTTTGAAAAAACGGGTAATGAAATTGTTTCTAGAGCACTTAAGTGTAAAATAGCTTTATAGGCGGATACCGAAAAGCCTTTAATAGAGTAGGTTTATTTTAATACACGCACACAATGAAATCTTTAAAGCACTTAACAGTATTAGTTTTCGTATTAATTGGTTTTTTATCTTGTACAAATGATTACGAACTTAAAAAAGAAGCAAATAAACAATTAGGAGTAGAGGAAATTTTCAAGAATTATAATAACAAGCTAAAAAAAGAAGTTGTACAAAAAAAAGGGGGGAAATTTTGGCAAGCTGTCAAAGTTGCTTTGGCTGATGTAGCTGCCGGTGTTGGATCGTTTTTGGTAATGGATTGGATTACGGATGGAGAAGGTGAGTTTATTACTGCAGGCGTTGTATCTGCTGCCGCAGGAGCTGCTTCAGATGCGGTATCAACATCATTTAATGGTTCTGGTATTGGTTCTTTTGATATAAAGTATAAATTACCTGATCATTATGCAAAATGGGATTTGGGTGAACGACATAATGATATATTAAGAAATGTTTATCATCATAATATTCAGATAGACCAATATATCCTATCAATTTATGGAGAAGAAGTATTGTCTGTTTTCAATTCAGATGAAGTTGTACAGATGAAATCAAAAATCTTGGATATAAGTACTAATTATTTAAATTCAGGTTTTGAATTAGATTATTTGGTTGAGGAGTATAAAAAACAGGAGTTAATTTCTCAAAATGTGGCAATAGTTTTTACTCATTTGCAAGAAGGGCTTTTATTATGTAATTCGGATACTGATGTTTCTTTACTTTTATCTTTTTACTCTAAGAATATTATGGATTCTAAAGAACTACAAGAAAAAGAAAAGGAATCGTTGTTTATTGCACTTTCTATTGCGAGGAGTTCTTTAAATTATTGGGTAAACTTCACTCGACAAACGAACTAATACAACTCTTCTTAAATAATCAATCAAATGAGCGTTGTTTTTTTGATTGATTATTTTTATTTTTTCTAAAATAGATTAACCAGATACTACCAATTAGTATTAAAAGTAAACAAATATACAGTAGGTAGTTGTGTTCATTTGATAAAGTATTTTTTGTACTTCCAGTCAAAATTAATGGAGCCCAAAAATATGGTGAGTTCTCCGATAATTGATGTTCTTTTAGGTATAAAAGTTTTGCCTGTCTTAAAGCAGTTGATTTTGATTTTCCTTTTTTTAAGTTGGCATAAAAATTTAAAATAATTTTAGAATTTGATTTTTCGTTTGTACTCCATAAGGAAGAGATTATACTGCGGGACCCCGAATGAAAAAAACCACGAGATAAACTCATGATGCCTTCTCCAGGCTGTAACTCTCCAATATTAGTTTTACAAGCATCCAGAATAACCAAGTCAGCTTGGTTTTTTATAAAGTATAATTCGTTCAACGTTATTTTTTCATCATAAAAAGATATCCAAGGTTCTTGATTACCAATTGCACTGGCATGCGTAGATAAATGAATTATGTTGTAATCATTGGCAAGAGTAATAAAGTTAGATTTTATGGCTTGATCTTGATATAAAATTTTACCAGAAAATTGTTGCTCAATTTTTTTCATTTTATATGTACTCCGGTTCAGACTAGCTAACTTTTGATTTTTAAAATGAATTGGAGCAAATCCAATTAGATTTGATTTAGGATTTCGATTTTTTTGCTCAATTTTTTTTAATAAGGATATTGAATAAGCATAGCTTATCTCTGCAGAATATATTAAATACGAAGGTGAGTTTTTATCAGTATATGTTTCGGTAATTAAAGTTTCAAAAGGAAAACTTTGTAATATATAATCTGGGATTATTAGTGTTGTTTTATTGGATAATAATTTAGTAGCATTTTTAAAGGGAAACAACTTGTTAAAGGCCGAAAAGGATTTTTTAGTAAAAACATCTAATTGCAGCTGGGTAGCAAATGGTTTGGATACCAATTTATTAATTTCTAAGATTTCTCGATTTAAAATGTTAACATCAGGAATTTTAAAGAAATGAGTTTCTTTATTAGTAATAAACAGGCCATATCCTTCATTTTCATTTAAAATGTACTGCACAATATTATTAGAGGAGGAGAGGTGTTCTGAAAATACTTCATCAAACAAAGAAATACCTATTTCTTTTTTATAAGTATAATAACCAGGGTATTCATTTTCTAGAGAATTTATAAAATTCTCATACTCTTTTTTTTGTTTAAATATAAGCGATTGCCTTTGTTGTTCTGTATAGGTTGTATCCAGTTTAAGCTGTTTAATCGTTTTATAAGTTCTTTGTTTGAGATTATATTCTCTATCTTTTATGTATTCAGGAAGAATAGCTCTGTTTTTTGCTTCTTCATGAGTTAGGTTTTCCAATAGAGACAAAGCTTTACTTTTTTCCATAAAGTAAAAAGCTTGTTTAGAGTTGTTTAATTTGTGGCAAATAGAAGTTGCTAACATATATAGATCCACTCCTTTTTTTCTCCAAAAATATTTTGATTGTTGTTCACTACTTTCGGATCGTATAATGTCAATGACTTTATCGGCCAACATAACTGTTGATAGAGCGTGTCTAAGATAACCTACGTTTTTTGTTTTTAAATAGAATTTGTACCATGCATTAGCTTTGTCTTTTAGGTAATTTTCTAAACCAATTTTATTAGAGGATTGTGCTAATATATCTAAAGAAGGTAGTTCTTGATAATCGTAATTCTCACCGTTCTTAATAGTATGATTTATGGCTTTTTGATAATGTATTAATGCTTCATTAAAATCTTTTTTAAAAACATAGTAATCACCAAGATTATCATAAACGGATGTTCTATACTTATCATATCGTAATGCTTCCTGATAATATTTGTAAGCAATATCATGTTTTTTAATTCTAGAATGTATATATCCCAAATTGTTATATATCTGCGAAACGTGACTTTTGTTTATTTTTTCTAAATTTAAACTTAAAGTCAATGCTTTATTATAGTAAGATATAGCTTTATTAAACTGACCTAATTCATCATAGGTATTTCCATATCCATTATATATTTCAATTCGCCTTTTTTTTTGATCTATGGTAGATAAATGTGAAATAACCTCCTCTGTTTTTTCTAAGTATTGTATAGTTTTGGTGTAATTAGAAACTTTTCCTGTTTTATAATAGGCCATGGAAAAGCCTAAATATATACGATATAATTCTTTTGATAATGTAGGTTTTTTTGCTTTTATAATAGTGTTTTCACCTTCTTTTAGGTAATCTATTGCCTTATAATAATCTCCTCGCTTTAAGTATAAATTGGATAATCCTAAGCTATAAGCTTTAATCACATAAGTATCTTTATGAGATTGTTTAATTAAGGTTTTAAAAGTTTTTATAGCACTTACCTCATTTCCAGAGTTTTTATACATATAGGCAAGATTGTTATAACTTTTATTTACGATAGATGGGATAGAGTCGATGAATTTTTTCTGAATGTTGAGTGCTTTTTTTCCATTTAGTATTGCATTTTCATAGTCTTTATTGCGATAGTTAAATTTGCTAAAATAATTGTAAATGAAACTTAATTGAATCTCTTCGATATAAGGCCTTTTAGTATCTATGTATTCATTAATTTTTTTTACTCTGGTAGAGTAATTATAGTCGAGATTCTCTAAATTGTTGTATTCAATTTCTAAGGTTTTTGAAAGATCTTGAGCATTCAAAAAGTTGAAAAAAAGGAAAAAAAGACAATAACTAAAAGTCACATAATAGTTTGACTGATTAAAGGGGTTCCACATATTAGTTAGTTACATATTGTCTAAAATAACTATCTTTTTTGTTTTAAAAAAACAAAGCAATAATGAGTATTTATTCAAATTTCAAGATATCTTGTGAAATTGATATATCATTCTATAAGAAGATTGTATTTTATTTCAGAAACAAAACTCAAATTTGTACCATTAGTTTCCAATTGATTTAGCATAGTGGCAGAAGTAGTATAACCATTCGTATAGTATTTAGCGGATTTTGCAGTTACTAATGGAGCTGCATAAGAAGTTCCAGATACTTCATAATAATTGTAATTATTATCATGTATGGATATCAAATCACCAAAAGATAAAAAATCTACACTAAATGGACCATAATTAGAAAAAGAAGCGATAGCGTTTTGAGTATAATTAATACTTCCAATTGCTACTATATTATCTAATGTATATGAAGAAGGATAGTGGATTGTGTTATCGTTATTATATTCATTATTTCCAGAAGAGGTTATATGCAAAATATCAGGGTTTTCACTGATAAATTTTCTAAGCAAATTCCCAGAGGTACCATACCAACCAAAACTCATGTTAATAATAGAAATTGGAGATTTTATTGTTTTCAAATAACTACACTGTAGAGTAAAATTGGTTGTTTTGCCTAAGTGATTAAAAGCTTTAATTGATAGTATTTGGTAATCGGTTACATTTTCTTCTCGTAATTTATTAATAACACGAAGTGTAACCAATGTACCATGACCATTATCATCATAAACATTAGCGTCATGGTTGATAAAATCCCATCCAGATAATTCTATTTCTTTACCAATTTCGCATAGTACATCATTAGATTCGGGGTTATATAAAAATGGGTGATTCAAAGAGAATTTATTAAAATCTATTCCTGTATCAATAATGGCTATTGTTACTCCTGTATTTTGAGATTTGATATAAGAAGAGATTAAATTATTGTTTTGACCTTGAGACCCTCCATTTCCATTAATTGCATCATCATTATAGAATGTGAATTCATAATCCGTTCCTTCCACACCTCCCTCTTCAGAAATGTCTTCCTTTTCTCCTTCGATATTAATGCCTCGACCAAACTCCCATTTTTCAATCCTGTCGGTTGTGCAATCACATTTTTCATATCGAATAACATGATATTTTTTTCTTAAACTATCTTTTAAGTTTTCGCTAATTCCCGTTTGATATTCTATAATTAACTCTTTGCTAGATTTTCTAGCATAATTTATTAGATTTTTTGGATTACTTGTATTTGGAGTGATTTTATTATATACATCTGGCACTAATTGTTCATCATGGATATCTTCATTCGTACATCCAAGGATAAAAAAACATATTATTAGTATGTGGTATGAAAATTTCATGCTTTTCATTTCATTTGTGTTTTTAAATATTATTTTTATCCTATAGTGTATAAAACATTATTTTATTACCCATTTTTTATAAAATAGAGCAGCATGATTTTGGTGTGTAGTTTCTGTTTTAAACTTATAATATGGGCTTTTCAGATTTCAAGATAATATTTGTAATGTTTTCCAACACACAAATTTATTTATAAAAAAACACTTAAGGTTATATTGTATTATGCTTAGATTAAATTTTTCTACAGAAAAACTTGAAACAGGTTGATTTTATGAGTAAGAATAGTATACCTAAAGGTAAGTTTATAAATGCATTAGTCCAAGGTGATGACCTTGTCATTTTGGAAATTTATGAGCGTTTTTTCCCAAAAGCACTAGTCTATATTTTACAAAACAAAGGAACTCATAGTCAAGCTAAAGATATTTTTCAAGAAGCATTACTGTGTATTGTTATTGGCGTGAAGGAACGAAACTTGAAAGTTGATTGTTTTGAGGCATATTTATATACTATTTGTAAAAACATGTGGAAAAAAGAATTAGAAAAACTAAAAAAACGGGTAATAAAAGAGGATGTAATAGCACTAGTAGATAAAGAAACTAATTTTGCTTTGTTTATGATTGAACAGGAACAATTAGATTTGTATAGAGAAAAATTCGGTATGCTTTCAGAGAATTGTAAGGAAATATTGTCTTTATTTTTTAATGAAATGTCCTATGATGAAATAGTAAAAGAACTTGCTTATGCTACTGTTAATACTGCTCGACAACGAATATTTAAGTGTAAAAAAAAGTTAATTGAAATGATAAAATCGGATAGCCGATTTAACCAATACTAGTTATAAGAATGAAGTTTGAGGATAGTACATACGATCAAATAAATGCTTATTTATCAGGAATAATGAATCAGGTCGATAAAGAACTATTTGAATTAAGGATTAAAACTGATTCTGAATTGAGAGCAGAAGTTGACCTTCATCGTTCTTTAAAATCTACTTTTGGAAAAGAAGCATGGAGTACAAGGGAGGATATGAAGAACGGTGATGAAATACTTGAAATTAAAAACTTAAGAAAAGGAGAATTGTATACCGGTATTGAAGTAAACATCCAAGAAGTAAGCAACCAGTATTTTAAAAACATAGATAGTGAAAAGAATAAAAAATGGAGAAACTACTTGGGTATTATAGCTGCTGTGTTATGTGTCTTATTATTAACTTATTATTTTAATACTGCTAATTCGTCAGTCAATTCATTGTATTCAGATTATAATGATTGGAGGGAATTACCCTCGTTAACAGTTCAAGGAGATCCTGAGAGTTATTTAGCCAAAGCAGAACAACTTTTTTATGAAAAAAGATATAATGAAGCTATTTCTATTTTTGATACTGAGTTAAAGAATCAACCAGAAAACAAGATTAATGGTTTGGTACCTTATATTCTAGTATATACAGGAGTGTGTTATTTAGAATTAGAAGATTATGAAAGTGCTTTGAAAACATTTGATATTTTACTTAAGAGTAATGCATTGGATCGATCTAAGGGTTATTGGTATAAAGCATTGGTTTATATGAAAAAAGGAGATAAGGAACGAACCAAAGAGCAATTATCACTAATCCTAAAAGATGAAAAGAATTTTAATTTAAATAAAGCAAAATTATTGTTAGAAAAATTGGATTAAATTTTTATTGATATACAATCTAGTATTCCATTTTAAAAACTTGTTATGTAGCAGTATTCTTTTTAACGCTTGTAGGATACAATTTGATCCATTAGTATTGATGTTCCTAAGTCTTTAGGATTTAGATTTAGGTCGATTGTTTCTTCTTCTTCTTCGATAGACTCCTCAATGCTTTTATGCTTTAAATCCTTATAATGCATTAACTGCCATTTTTTATCGTGATACTCTAGAGAGGTAAGGTTTTCGATCCAATCGCCAGAATTAAGATAAAGACATGAACCATTTTTATTGGTAAACTCTCTCATTTGAGGTTGATGAATATGGCCACAAACTACATATTGATATTTATTTTTTACGGCTAGTTCTCCAGCAACATCTTCAAAATCATTAATATATTTCACAGCTTTTTTTACACTGTTTTTGATTTTTTTGGATAAAGAAAATTTTTCTTTTCCTAATTTCACTAAAATCCAATTGATTAATTGATTTACAAGAATTAACATATCGTATCCCCAACCTCCTAGTTTGGCTAACCATTTAGCATTCTGTATCGATGCGTCAAAAATATCGCCGTGAAAAAACCATGCCTTTTTATCGTCGAGATCTATTACTAATTTATCGAGTAATTTAAAATTACCCATTTCAGTATCACTAAACTTACGCAGCATTTCATCATGATTTCCTGTAATATAGATTACTTCGGTCCCTTTAGAGGCAAGGGCTATAATCTTTTTGAGTATTTTAAGATGTGATTTTGGAAAATATCGCTTCCTAAATTGCCATATATCAATAATATCACCATTAAGAATAAGTTTTTTAGGTTTAATACTGTTCAAATAACTAAGGAGTTCTTTTGCATGGCAACCGTAAGTCCCCAAATGAACATCAGAAATAACTACAAGATCCACAGGACGTTTCTTCATAAAATAACTTATAGCTACAAATAAAATACTCAAAGGTTAAAGTATAATTAAGGCAGTGTCAGCAGATTGTTATCGATATTTCAAGTTTTTGAGATAATATTAAGAGAACATTATGTGAAGATTATTGTCAAAAAGGTTTAAACATAATTTTATTAAAACAAAACACCTATGATTTTAAAATCATTTTTTTTTAGATAATGTGTCATACTATTAATTACAATTGATCGTCTATGTCTTTATATATACCTGCTCTTTAGTAAAGTAATCGATTGTTTTATGTATATAAATAAGAGTGTAACATCTTGTTCGAATACGTATTGATTCTATTATTCTAAAAAGAAAGTTTTAATGATTTTGAAACCTGTTTATATTGTTTTTGGTGTTTCTGGAAGTGGTAAAACTACTATAGGAAACGTATTAGCAAAAGAACTGGACATTCCTTTTTTTGATGCAGATGATTTTCATCCTCAATCCAATATTCAAAAGATGTCCGATGGCTATTCTCTCGATGATAATGATCGAACACCTTGGTTATCCATTTTGACGGATCAAATAAAAAACTGGCATCAAGATAAGGGCGCAGTATTGGCCTGTTCGGCATTAAAAATAAAATATAGAGAAAAGCTAGAGTCGTTTAATTCAGATCTTATTCATTGGATTTTTCTTGATGGTGATTATGATCTTATTCTTTCTCGACTTAAGGAAAGAAAAGGTCATTTTTTTCAAAGTGAGCTACTCACTTCTCAATTCGATGTGTTAGAAAAACCCACCAAAGGCATTTCGATTAAGGTTAATCAAAGTACAACCCATATGGTCACCGAAATAAAATCAAAGTTAAATGTACAGAAATCACAAATAGGCCTTTTTGGACTAGGAGTCATGGGTAAGAGTTTAGCAAAGAATATATTGTCTAATAACTTTAGTTTATCTGTTTATAATAGACACATAAAAGAGAAAGAGGTGGATGTAGCCAAAAACTTCGCAGATGAACTTACAGTAAAACCTAAACCTTTTGATGATTTACAACTGTTTGTAGAATCTTTACAACAACCTCGTATTATAATGTTAATGATTAGTGCAGGACCTGTTATTGATCAGGTAGTTAAAGATTTACTTCCGTTTTTAAATACTGGAGATTGTATTTTGGATGGAGGTAATTCTCATTATAAGGATACCATAAGAAGAGAAAAACTATTATCAATTGAAGGAATTTCATTTCTAGGTGTAGGTATATCGGGCGGAGAAGAAGGGGCGCTTAAAGGTCCTTCTATTATGCCGGGAGGCACAAGAAAAGGATACGAACAGTGTTCGAATTTTCTTGAGGCTATTGCGGCAAAAGATAAAGGAAACAAAGCATGTTGTTCGTATATCGGTTCCGAAGGATCTGGGCACTTTGTAAAAATGATTCATAACGGTATAGAGTATGGAGAGATGCAATTGTTAGCAGAAATTTATCATTTACTGAGACATTATCTAGAGAAAAAACCAAGCGAAATCGAAAAGATTTTTACATCATGGAGAACCCGAAACAAAGACAGTTATCTTTTAGAAATTACTACCGATATTTTGCTAAAAAAAGAAGGTTCAGGTTATTTGATTGACAAAATTTTGGATAAAGCCGATCAAAAAGGAACAGGAAGTTGGTCATCGATTTCTGCATTAAAAACAGGAGTGCCTTTTTCTACAATTTCTGAGGCAGTGATGGTAAGATTTCTATCCGCAAAAAAAGATGAGCGTATCAAGGCTTCTAATATTTATAATTATGAAATCTCAATTTCATCAGAAAATAAGGCGTTTTTATTAAAACAGCTAGAAGAAGCATATTATGCAGCAAGTATTATTAACCATGCTATTGGTTTTGATTCGTTGAAACAAACTTCTTTAGAATACGATTGGAACCTTAATCTATCTGAAATAGCTAGAATATGGACTAATGGATGCATCATACGAAGTGATTTGATGGAAAAAATGGCAGTACTGCTTAGTAATGATAATGACACCTCTGTTTTGTTGTTTCCTGAAATAGTGGATACAATGAATTCTCATATTAGTAAATTAACTTTTGTAGTCTCTAATGGGCTTCAAATAGGATGTGCTTTACCAGTACTTTCGGCAGCCTCAAATTACTTTCTTAATTACACTTCTGCGCAAATGTCCGCCAATATGATACAAGCTCAACGAGATTATTTTGGGGCACATAAATATCAAAGAATAGATAAAAAAGAAGGAGAATATTTTCACACAGATTGGAAAAATTAATACATATGGATTATCAATTGTTAATTGCGGTAGCAGTAGGGGTTTTTGCTTTATTATTTATGATTCTAAAATTAAGAATGCAGGCATTTATAGCATTATTAATTGTTTGTATTCTTGTAGGGATTGTAGCCGGATTATCTCCAGAAAACATTTTGGATAGCGTTAAAAATGGAATGGGCAGTACACTGGGTTTTGTAGCCACAGTGGTAGGTTTAGGAGCTCTTTTTGGAGGAATGCTAGAACACTCGGGAGGGGCTCAAGGTTTGGCTATTTATATTTTAAAACTATTTGGAGAAAAAAATGCTTCTTGGGCACTTATGGTCACAGGTTTTATTGTAGCAATACCTGTTTTTTTTGATGTAGCCTTTATTATATTGGTTCCTCTTGTTTATGCAATGGCCAAAAAGACGAAAAAATCATTGTTATTATATGCTGTCCCATTATTAGCAGGATTGGCAATCACACATAGTTTTATTCCTCCAACTCCTGGTCCAGTTGCAGTAGCTGATATTTTGGGAGCAAATCTAGGTTGGGTAATTATATTTGGATGTATTGCAGGAATTCCTACAGCAATTATTAGTGGTCCTTTATTTGCAAAATACATTTCAAAAAAAATTACAGTAGTAGTTCCAGAAAATAAAGAGTTTAGTGCTAATAATGAAGATTATCCTAATCCATTTGCTATTATTGCCATTATCACTTTACCTATTATGTTAATCGTATTAAAGACCGTTTTACTAGGGGATTGGTTTAATGTTGATAGACTCCCAAAAATACTTGTATATGCTGTTACTTTATTGGGGCATCCTTTTACGGCTTTAATTTTGGCTAATTTGATCGCTTGGTATGTACTTGGAATACGAAGAGGTGTGGGTAGAGATGCGCTTCTTAAACTTTCTATGAAATCTTTTGGTCCGGCTGGAGCTATAATATTGCTTACCGGAGCTGGAGGTGCGTTTAAACAAATACTAGTGGATACAAAAGTAGGGGAGTTATTAGCTTCTACGCTACATAGTGCTTCAATTCATCCTTTAATATTTGCTTTTATTGTAGCCGCTTTAATTCGTGTATTACAAGGCTCGGCAACGACGGCTATGATTGCTGGTGCAGGTATTATGTCACCAATTGTAATTGCAGGCGGTTTTAGCCCGGCACAAATTGCTCTAATGGTAATCTCTATTGCTTCAGGATCGACGATATTATCCCATGTAAACGATAGTGGTTTTTGGTTAGTTGGTCAATATTTAGGTTTAACCGAAAAACAAACTTTTCAGTCCTGGACAATGATGACAGTACTTATAGCAATTATTGGATTAATAATGTCCTTGGTTTTGTGGTATGTTTTTTAAAAAGAACTAATTAATTAACATAAAATCAATTTTTTGAAATTCTTTTCCGTTTACGATTAAGGATAATCGGTGTTGACCTTTATAAAATTTCCGTGTAGTGATAATTTTGAACGATTGTTTCTTTTGAATTTCTGTAATTGTATTTGCTTCATATATTTTTTCACTAATCTTAAATACTTTTCTAGACAATGTGCCATTAGCTTTTTTATAATAGATTCCATATTCGAGTCTAATTTTGGAAGAAGAGTTTGATGAATTATGTAATTTAAATGAAAAAAATAAGGATTGCCCAATTTTAATTTTTGGTGTATGTGTTTGAAAGTTAGTGACTTTTATATGTGCAATGGACCCAAAACCGAATAAATCTAATATATCTGTATTTCCAGATTTTAGCAAAGTTCTACTAGCATGTTTAATAAGCCAATCTGTTTCTTTTGTTTTTCCTTGCCATTTTTTTACTAGTTCTATAACTGTTGTGGGATTGTCCTTTGATATATCATTCATATTATTGGCAACACTTCTTCGTACCATTTCTGATGGATCATTTTTTAGATTTTCGAGTATAGGAATTATAGGAGAAGGATCTTTTTTAAATTTAGGTAGAGCCATTGCCCAAGGCAATCTGGGTCTAGATCCTTCTGAAGCCAGACGTCTTACCATGGCATGTGGATGTTGTGACCATACTAAAAGTTGTAGTATCATTTGTTGCGGATATTTTATTATGAATGGTCTCACAGCAAATTCACAACTCGTAAATTGTGTAATCTTTTCTATAGCCATTATTGATGTCGTATAATCATCGATACCATATTTCTCGATATAATCGGGTAAAAACATGTACTCAAAGGATAAACTTTCCTCTTTAGTATTTAATAATTCTGTAATTTTTATAATTACACCTACAGCCTTGAAGTAATCGTTGGGTAAATGTTGGTACATTGTTTCAGAGATATGATACATCCTTTGTTTGAGTTCTTTACATTCCCAATCTTTAATATATATATCTGTTAAGAATTGGGTTTGATTAAGGTTAGGATATACTTTTTTTAAAACTTTTATAAATTCTTCAAAAAAAGATTGATTATATACATTTTTTAATGCTTCGGCCATATTTTTTAGAATTATTCTGTTTAGAATAATCAAAATTAGTCGGAACATATGACAACTATATGTCAGTAGTATAGGATGTGATCAGAACATAAAATCAGATTTGTTCAAAAAAAGTATGGTAAATCTGGAATTGATTCAATTTTCATTGTTTAAAGTATAGTTTTTCTATCATATTACTATGGTATTTTTAGAGATTAACAATTACATTTGTTGAAAATTTGTACTGTATGGCAGGAAATACATTTGGAAACCTTTTTAAGGTGACTACATTTGGAGAATCGCATGGCGTTGCGATAGGAGGAATCATTGATGGATGTCCATCAGGGGTAACATTAGATTTAGAAGCCATTCAAGGAGAGTTAGACCGAAGAAAACCTGGTCAATCTGCAATTGTTACACAGCGTAAAGAACCCGATACGGTAGAATTTTTTTCAGGGATTTTTGAAGGAGTTACTACAGGTACGCCAATAGGTTTTGTAATTAAAAATGCAAATCAAAAATCTAAGGATTACTCACATATAAAAGATTCATATAGACCATCTCATGCTGATTATACATATGATCAAAAATATGGTGTTAGAGATTATAGAGGAGGAGGACGTTCTTCGGCGAGAGAAACTGCAAGTAGAGTAGTGGCAGGTGCCATAGCAAAACAAGTGCTTCCTGAACTTAGCATAAACGCCTATGTTAGTGGTGTTGGTGCTATTAAACTTGGAAAAAGTCATACTGAATTAGATTTTTCGCTAACAGAAAGTAACATTGTTCGTTGCCCTGATACAGAAAAAGCCAATGAAATGGAACAGTACATTAAACAAATCCGAAAAGAAGGAGATACTGTAGGTGGAATTGTGAGTTGTGCAATTTCTGGAGTACCTATTGGATTAGGAGAACCTGTTTTTGATAAATTACATGCAGAACTTGGTAAAGCGATGCTATCAATAAATGCCGTAAAGGGTTTTGAATATGGTAGTGGTTTTGCAGGAGCAGAGTTAAAAGGAAGCCAGCATAATGACTTATTTAATGCAGATGGTACTACAAAAACTAACCTTTCTGGTGGTATACAAGGAGGTATTTCTAATGGGATGGATGTTTATTTTAATGTAGCCTTTAAACCTGTGGCAACCATTATGCAAGATCAAGAAACCATCGATAAGGAAGGAAACATGGTAAATATGCAAGGTAAAGGAAGACATGATCCTTGTGTGGTACCTAGAGCAGTACCTATTGTAGAAGCAATGGCAGCTTTGGTTTTAGTTGATTATTGGTTAATGAACAGAACAATTAAGAAATGATCACACAATACAAGTAAATAATTACGGTAATCTTAATAAGGTTGCCGTTTTTTTGTTTTTAATTTATATCTTCGACCCTCTTTGGCTTATAAATTAAAACATTTACATGAAAAAAATTGCACTGCACTGGCAAATCATGATCGGAATGCTGCTAGGTATAGTATTCGGATTTATAATGACAACAATCTCTTGGGGTAAAGGATTTACAGGAGATTGGATTGCTCCACTTGGGACTATTTTTGTAAACCTTTTAAAATTAATTGCTGTTCCTCTTATTTTAGCTTCTTTGATTAAAGGTATCTCTGATCTAAAGGATATTTCTAAGTTTAAGGCAATTGGAGGTCGAACCATTGTTATTTATGTTCTTACCACAGTTATTGCAATTACTATTGGTTTATTATTAGTGAATGTTATTAAACCGGGAGATGGGATTACGCCAGAAACTATTGAGAAATTAACAACAGAATATGCTGGTAATGCCAAAATATCCGAACGTATTGCCGAGGCGGGTAGACAAAAAGAAAGTGGCCCTTTGCAATTTGTAGTAGATATGGTGCCACAAAATGCTATTAAAGCAATGAGTGACAATAAGATGATGCTACAAGTGATATTTTTTGCAATTTTCCTTGGGATCAGTATGTTACTCATATCACCAAAACAATCTAAACCACTTAAAAAATTCTTTGACAGTCTTAATGATGTGGTTTTAAAAATGGTTGATCTAATTATGCTTACTGCCCCATTTGCCGTTTTTGCATTATTAGCCAATGTGGTTGTAACCTCTGATGATCCTGATATATTGTTAGCATTGTTACGATATGCTGGTGTTGTGATATTTGGATTATCATTAATGATCGTATTCTATTGTATTTTGGTTTCTGTGATCACAAAAAAATCTCCTTTATGGTTTTTAAAACAGATTAGTCCTGCTCAATTGTTAGCTTTTTCTACTAGTTCTAGTGCGGCAACGCTACCAGTAACAATGGAGAGAGTAGAGGAACATATTGGTGTAGATAAAGAAGTATCTAGTTTTGTGTTACCGGTAGGAGCGACTATTAATATGGATGGTACAAGTTTATACCAAGCGGTAGCTTCGGTATTTATTATGCAAGTATTATGGCCAGAGGGATTAACTTTCAGCAACCAAATAACAATTGTATTAACTGCTTTATTAGCATCAATAGGATCTGCTGCTGTTCCCGGAGCAGGAATGGTAATGTTAGTAATAGTTCTAGAAGCTATTGGATTCCCTTCAGATAAGTTACCAATAGGATTGGCATTAATTTTTGCTGTAGATAGACCTTTAGATATGCTTCGTACTACTATTAATGTTACAGGAGATGCTACGGTATCTATGATTGTAGCAAAATCTGTAGGTAAACTAGGAGATCCTAATGTAAAAGAATGGGATGATCATTATGATGATGTAAAGTAGCTGTTAATTTACTTTCCAGTTTTTGAGTAATTCAAATAAAACAGGGTATTCTGATTCTCTTTCTGGATTCCACATCATAGTTAGTTTTGCTTTTTGTTGAATGTCTGGTAATTCTATATTTTTTATAGGAAACTCATGACCATGCAGTGATGATACTGGCTCCAGAGCTACACCAAGCCCTGCTTCTACTAACCTGAATCCAGTACTGGCAGAATCGGTTTCGTGAACTACTTTAGGATTAAAACCGGCATCTGTACATATGGATTCTAAAATATGCACATAGTTTGGCCCATCGGATACAGAAGGAAATATAAATTCTTCATCTGAAAAAACAGAAAAATCGGTATAATTATGACGGTCTACTGGATGATTTATGGGTAATAAGATTACAAAATTGTCAATATGTAATACTTTGCTTTTTAAACTAAAGGGTACTAGAGGGTTTGTTGCAAAACCAATATCTAATTCGTTTTGTTGTAATGCAAGGTATTGATCTCGATTATTCATTTCTCTAAGTACAGTTTTTATACCAGGAATCTGATCATTAATTGTTTTTAATATATCAGGTAAAATCGTTTGCATAATGGAGTGTGTAAAACCAATTCTAATTTCTCCAACATCTCCGTTATGAATATGTGCGGTTTGCTTGGTCATTCTTTCCGCTTGTGTGATAAGTTTCTTAGTTTCTTTAACAAAATATATACCTGCATGAGTAAGTTCGACATTACGTTTATCTCTTTTAAAAAGAATAGCTCCAATTTGATTTTCTACAAGTTTTATTTGTCTGCTTAAAGCTGGTTGAACAATATTGAGTTCGTCAGCAGCTTTTGTGAAATTCAATTTTTCGGCCAGAACAAGAATGTTTTTAAGTACTTGAATATTCATTGATAACAAATTGTTATTAGTGTATCAAAATTAAGTATTTTTTATTATAAATAAAGATGATTAATTTTGAAAAAGTTTACTTTTTACTTCGAATAAAGAATACGCTATGAGTAATGATATTTTAAAAAAAGCATACGAAACAGATAGTTTTAGGGCTATAGGTCATGAGGTTATTGATTTACTAGCTGATCATATAGAAAATGTGCAAACCAATAGAGACCATCCTGTATTATCTTATCAATCACCAGAGGATGTTCATGCATATTGGCAAGAAGATTTTTCTTCGGATTCAGGGATTATGGATGTGTTTAGAAATATTTTGAATCAATCTATTAATGTTCATCACCCTAGGTATATTGGTCATCAAGTGGCGGTTCCAGCCTTTATTTCAAGTCTTGCAGGGCTTATGTCTGATTTGTTAAGTAATGGTACTGGAGTCTATGAAATGGGAATGGCGGCAAATGCTATTGAAAGAGTAGTAACAGATTTGGTAGCCAAAAAAATTGGATATACTCAAAAAGCTTTGGGATTACTCACATCAGGAGGCACTCTTGCAAACCTTACGGCCCTACTGGCTGCTCGAAAAGCAAAGGGGCCTTCTTCAGTTTGGGAAAAGGGTCATCAAGAAAAATTAGCCATAATGGTGTCTCAAGAAGCCCACTATTGCATCGATAGAGCAGCAAGAATCCTTGGTTTTGGTGATGATGGGATTATTAAAGTACCCGTTAACGAAGATTTTAGCATAGATACAAGAGAACTGGACCAGTGTTTAAATAGTGCAAAAGCAAAAGGATTGCATGTCATTGCTTTAATTGGTTGTGCGTGTTCAACGGCAACGGGATCTTATGATGATTTAAATGCTTTATCAATATTTGCAGAACAAAATGATTTATGGTTTCATGTTGATGGGGCTCACGGTGGAGGAGTTGTGTTTTCAGAAAAATATAAACATTTAGTCGAAGGCATTGCTAAAGCTGATTCTGTAGTAATTGATTTTCATAAAATGTTAATGACTCCAGCATTAAATACGGGTTTGATTTTTAAGAATGCAGAGGATTCTTATCGAACTTTTGAGCAAAAGGCACAATATTTATGGGATTCGCAACATACTAGAGAATGGTATAACTCAGGAAAAAGAACTTTTGAGTGTACCAAATTAATGATGTCTATAAAGATATATGCAATTTTAAAAGCGCATGGTGAGGATATATTCGAGAAGAATATCGATACACTTTATGATCTTGCCATTGTTTTTGCGGATAAAATAAAACAAAATAAAAATTTTGAACTAGCACATGATCCTCAGGCCAATATTGTTAATTTCAGATATATAGCGACTAGTGATGTGGATATTAATTCAATTAATAATGGAGTGCGGCAAATTTTAGTAGAGTCGGGTAAATTTTATATTGTGCAAACAACAATAGGGGAGCATCGTTATTTGAGAACAACTATAATGAATCCTTTTACGAATGAAAAAGATTTCGATGCTTTGTTAAATGAGATAGAAATGATTGCAAAACGTCTTGAACATAAGAAGAAAGTATCAATTTAGAGAAATTTAACTTTTTGTTCACGCAACTAACACTAAAAGTGATTCATCTACAGTTATATAGTAACCAAATTAATTAAAGATGAAACGTTTAGCGTATATATTGTTATCTTTTTCTATACTATTAGGCTGTAGTAATGATGATGATTCTAATCCAGAGGTTGTATTATCAGGATTATCTGGAAAATGGAATTTAGTTAATGTTAATGGCGGTTTTGTTGGTGTAAACCATGATTTTGAGAATGGCATCATCGTCTGGGATTTTAATGAAACTAATAATAAGGTGGTCATTACCAATTCGAATACGGATGATACGATCGAAGATTCTTTCCCAACAGGAACTTATAACTATTCGATACTAGAAGTTCAAGGAAATCAGGAATTAGTAGTTGATAATAGAAATCTTGGTAATTTTGAAATTTCTGGTAGTCAATTCATAGTAGATGAGAATTTTAGAGATGGTTTTAGATTTACTTTTAGTCGTTAAAACCAATGTTTTCGTTTCAATATTTTTAAGCTATGATGATGTGATGAGCAAAAAAAGGGGGATTTCCCCCTAACCATTATTAGTTAAACTCCCCTTACACAGTATTGCACTTATACATACTTTTGGGTATCACTTTTATCACACTAATAAACAAATAATATGAAACGGCTTTTACTACCCATAGCACTCATTGCTTTTGCTACAATATCTCTTAGTATAGTGCATATAGACAATGTTAATAAGTTGGATGCTCAATCAAACAAACTTAGAAAGAAAGTAAAAACAGAGGTCAATTCATCTAATATACCTGATCACTCTCCATCTATAGATAGATCCAAGACTAAATGAAGGGTTAACGATTCTATTGTAATTGACCCATAGCTAAATCTTAATAGTTTATAGCTAAACTTATATAAATAGGGATTAAACGTTGTGAGATAGATGTATAACCAATACTTACGAATTCTAATTGAACAACTACGAATTCTAAAAGACATCAAAAATGACCTAGATACATAGTTACTTTTATACCGTAATTAAAGTATGGTCTTTTTTTGCTCCCAATTACCTTAATCCCAAAATAAAATAATATGAAACAGTTTTTATTACCTGTAGTGTTAATTTGTTTTACGATACTTTGCTTAGTTTTTGTTCATATTGATAACATGAATAAGCTAAATAAGGAGAAAATAGCTTTAGATAAGAAACAGGATAAAAAAATGCATACCAAGTCGATACAATTATAGGTGATAATTAACCTCTTTGGTCTATAAATAATGCTCTAAGTTCTGGAGTAGGAATCATACAGCTTTCCTTTTTGCCAAACCACTTGTATCTATTTTTGGCAATAATATCATAAATCCAATCTCTAAAGAATTTGGGTAAAATAAGGAAAACAGAAAATAAGGGATAAATACCAGTCAGCTGCTTTGCAATTTGTAATGCAGCTGTTGATTTATGATAATATGATACACCTGTATCAATTAGTAAAATTGAATCAATTCCCGTAGTATCTATATTTCTTTCAATTATTAATTTTTTGCCAATATCACTTTGTAGGGAAGCATACCTGAAAACATCTTTTTTGTCACGGTTAATAATAAAATTAATAGCACTATTACAAAGGTTACAGACACCGTCAAATAATATGATTTTTTTCCCTTTTTCGATCATACTACAAAGATACAATGAAAAATTAATTAAAAATGAGGGTTTAGTAATTCGTTAAGAGTTACTTTAAAATTATTGAATCTATGACCTGTTGCGTAGTAATTTGCAAGTTTTTTGGGAGTTTGTTATCCTTTGGTAACACAGCAAGATAGCGATCACTATTAGAATCAAAAACTTGTTTGTAAATAGGGTCACTAAGTTGTAAAATATCACAAATTTCCTTAATTAAATCAAAGTGATAGGATAAATCAGTACTGCCCAAATGAAAAATACCTTTTCTACCTCGATTTATAATATAGTGTATTTGTTGCGTTAACTTTGATATCGAAGTAGCGTTAATAATAACGTTAGGAAATACTTCTATTGGAGCTTTTAAATCGTATAGTGTTTTTATTTCTTGTACTCTTGGAGTGACGGCACCAAATATCATTGGTATTCTGGCAATTACATATTTATTTGTAGGTAATCGCATTAATGCATTTTCGATCTTAATTTTAAATCTACCATATACACTATTACTTAAGGTTTTGTCGTATTCGTATGAGGGATAGTTACTAAAGGAATCAAACACATTAGCACTTGACATAAAAACTAATTTGCATTTATGGTTTTTGATCCAATTTATAATTCGTTGATGTGCATCTAATTGTGAGTTGAAATTACCTCTAATGGCAGAAACTATAATAGTAGGCTTAAGGTTATCTAGTAAAATAGAGATATCTTCTAGTTCCATATCATATTGAAAAAATTTTTGATTCTTTTCAAAGAAGGTGTTATCAGTACAATATGTACCATAAGTATCATAATAGGAATTTAACTCCTTGTACAGAGCATTTCCTATAAAACCACTAGCTCCTAAAATTAAAATCTTCTTCAAACTGATATTGCTATAAAAAAATTAAGTTTCAAATATTACATATGTAACTTTGAAACTTAACTTTACTATTTTTTATTGTAAAACTAGCCTTTATAAAATGGTAATTTAACTACGGTTGCAGGAATTGCTTTTTTTCGCACTTGAATATTAATCTTACTCCCCGGTTTTGCAAACACAGTAGGAACATATCCTAAACCAATACCTTTACCTAATGAAGGCGACATTGTACCAGAGGTAACAATCCCTATGGTATTACCGTTTCCATCTACAATATCATAATCATGACGAGGAATACCTCGATCATCTAATTCAAACCCTACTAGTTTTCGTTCTGCGCCATGTTCTTTTTCTTTGGCTAATGCCTCGGCATTGATAAAGTCTTTTGAGAACTTTGTTATCCAACCTAATCCTGCTTCTATAGGAGAAGTAGTATCACTAATATCGTTTCCATAAAGACAATATCCCATTTCTAAACGAAGAGTGTCTCTGGCAGCTAATCCTACTGGTTTGATCCCAAAATCAGCACCTGCTTCAAGTACTTTGTCCCATATCTGCTTTACTTCAGAGTTTTTGCAATATATTTCAAAACCACCGCTACCGGTATATCCTGTTGCAGAAATAATAACATGTTCTATTCCTGCAAAATCTGATACTTCAAAAGTGTAAAATTTCATTGCTTCAAGATCAACAGAGGTAAGAGATTGCATTGCTGCAGAAGCTTTTGGACCTTGGATAGCAAGTAATGAATAATCATCAGATAAATCACGCATTTCCGCATTCATGCTATTATGACTGCTTATCCAGTTCCAGTCTTTTTCAATATTAGAAGCATTTACTACCAGAAGATATTTTTCGTCGGCAATTTTGTATACAATCAAATCGTCTACAACTCCACCTTTATCATTTGGTAAACAACTGTATTGGGCTTTACCATCTACTAATTTAGAAGCATCATTTGAAGTTACTTTTTGAATAAGATCCAATGCATTTGGGCCAGTTATCAAAAATTCACCCATATGAGATACATCAAAAACACCAACATCCTTACGTACTGTTTCATGTTCAATATTAACTCCCTCATAAGATACAGGCATATTATATCCTGCAAATGGTACCATTTTCGCTCCAAGAGCTGTATGAGTTTCTGTTAAAGCTGTATTTTTCATTGTGTGACAGGTTATTAAATTGACGCCGAAAGTAAAAAACTTTGTTTAGGTATACAATGCTTTTTTGTTATAATCTTAATTAATTTATGAGTATAATTATCCATTTGCATGGATATATTATGATATCCCTAATATAGGAAGAGATACATTTATTACTTAATAATTGTAGGTATTGTAAAAGTTTTTATACTTTTAGTTTGATCTCATTTCGTAACCAAACATAAATAACATGCCATCGGGATATTCTGGAACACCACTTGCTAAAAAATTAGGTATAAAAGAGGGCAATATGATTACATTGTATAATCAACCAATAAATTATTTTGATTTGCTTATTGATCTTCCGGATGGAGTTAAGAAATTGGATGTTTTAAGAAATGAAAGCGCTGATTTTATTCATATTTTCTGCACTTCTTTTAAAGAACTACGACAAGTTGCTCCTAAGTTTAAACCGGCCTTAAAAAAAACAGGGATGTTATGGGTTAGTTGGCCCAAAGGTAGTTCGAATATTGCTACTGACCTTAAGAGAGATCCAATTAGAGACTATCTTATTAGTATCGGGTTGGTTGATATAAAAGTTGCTGCTGTCGATGATAACTGGAGTGGTTTAAAGTTCGTGTATCGAATAAAAGATAGAAATTAGTTTTTTTTAACAAGCTGATATTTAGTTTTTTAACTTTAAATTAGTTTTTTCGTTTACACAAGATTGAATAAATCCTGCATGAAGAAAAAGGTTGTCTTAATAGTAAATAAAATGTTATGCATAATAAACTTATAACAAAACATTGTTATAAAAACGTTAAGCAATCAAAAAAATATTTACCTTTATGATGAAGAATTGTAGCATTGGAAAGCGAATTACAAATATCGAATGATTTTTTTATTAAGAATCTAAATGAAGGTAATAAAGAAGCCTTTAAAGTTCTTTTTGAACTCTACTATAACAAATTGTTATATGTAGCTCAGAGCTATATTTCTAACAAAGAAGATGCTGAAGAAATCGTACAGGATACCTTTGTAAAAGCTTGGAAAAAAAGAAAAAAAATATCTTCTAATATTAATGGTTATCTTTTTAAGGTTACTAAAAATTCTTGTTTAGATTATTTAAGGTCAAGAAAATACAAATTGAGTAGTTCGAATAATCTAATTCAATTAGAAGCGTTTATAAACCATAACGCTTTAGCAGATTCTGATTCTTCTTTGATTATTGAAAAGGAACTTGCGCAAAAAATACAATCTGGAATAGCTTTATTACCAGAAAAATGTAAAAAAGTGTTTATTAAGAGCCGAATAGAGGGCTTAAAGAATAAAGAAATATCTGATGAGCTGAATATTTCTATCAAAACTGTTGAAAATCATATGTCAAAAGCCTTAAAACATATGAGAGTGCATCTTCGCGAATTCTTATCTTTTTTCTAAAAAATATAAATATTAACTAGGGGGTAGTTTATTTTTTTACGTCTTTATTAGTATAAGACTATAATCAATGCAAGAAAACGAACTACTTAAATATATTTCGGGAGAATCTAATGATGAAGAAAGGAGTGCTGTAATTGAATGGATTAGGCAGGATCCTGAACATCAGAAACGTTATTCTACTCTCAAAGCAAAATATGTAGCTTCTACGCTCGATTTTGTTGATACTGATTCTCAAGATGTACAAAAAGCGTATACCAATTTTTCCTCAAAGAAAATTGATAAGAGAAAAACTATATATAAACCAGTGGTCGCTGTAATAGCCGCTGTGATACTGCCTTTAATAATTTGGCAATCGTATATATATATTAATAATGATAACCTGATAGTTTCTACGCAGGAGTTTATTGCCGATAATGTTATTAGTATTGTTACAGAGCATGGCAATCAAAAAACAGTAGTATTACCAGATGGATCTATGGTTACTTTAAATGCTGGTAGTAGTTTAAATTACCCAAAAGAATTTACAGATAATATTAGGCAGGTTAATTTAAAAGGTGAAGCTTTTTTTGATGTCAAAAAAGATACAAACAAGCCTTTTATTGTACATACAGAACATCTGAAGGTAAGAGTTCTTGGTACATCTTTTAATGTAAAATCGTATGCCAAAGACAAAAACATAGAAACAACACTCGTAACGGGTAAGGTAGAGGTTATTCAGGATAGAGTAAAAACGCCAATAGTTTTGGTCCCTTCTCAAAGAGCAATATTTAATAAAGAAAAGAATGGAATTAAAGTTGATCGCGTTGATTCTGAAAAGATAGTAGCTTGGAAAAAAGGAAAATTGATTTTTGATAAAACCCCTTTACAACAAGTTGTCTTGGATTTGAAAAGAAAATATAATGTGGATTTTGTAATAGAATCCGATTCCCTTTTAAATTATAAATATACAGGAGAGTTTGATAACCTTGATTTGGATGAGGTTCTCAAGTTCCTTAAACTATCGTCATCCATACAATACAAATATGAAAACAATAAAGTTATGCTAAACTCAGAATAGAGTATAAAAAAAGAGAAGATGCTGGAACACCTTCTCTATAGATCATTTAATTAGACTCAGAAATCGAATAATTAAAATCATACAAAATTATGAAAAAAAAACCATCAGGGGTTTTCTTGTCCAGAAAACATCTAATAAGAATTATGAAAATTTATTCTTTACTCATTTTTATAACCATTTCGAAGCTATTTTCATACAATACGTATTCTCAGAATATTTCTGTTTCTTTGAATGAAGTCACTTTACAGACGGCAATCAAGGAAATCGAAGAAAAAAGTGAATATAGTTTTTTCTATAATAACAGTTTAATAGACATTTCAAAAAAAGTGTCTCTTACTGTTAGCAACGAAAAAGTACGAAGAGTATTGAATGGATTATTTGCCGATACTAACATTGGTTTTAAGATATATAAAAACCAAATAGTGCTATTTCCTAGAGATGTTAGAGCATCAGAACAAGCATTTAAAAACTTGTTAAGCTACATACAGGAGAATGCAGAAAAATCTATTAAAAGAACCGCCATACCAGATAATTTTAGTTTTGCTCAAAATCGTATTAAAGGTATAGTTACAGGGCAGGATGGGTTACCTTTACCTGGAGTTAATGTTTTGGTTAAAGGAACAAATAAAGGCGCTTTAACAGATTTTGATGGAAATTATGATTTAGCAGCCAATCCAGGAGATGTATTAGTGTTTTCCTATGTTGGTTTTGTAACTCAAGAGATTATTGCCACTAATAATCAGCTCAATGTTACTTTAGAAGAAGATGTAAGTACCCTAGATGAAGTTGTAGTGGTTGCTTATGGTACCGCTAGTAGATCATCTATAGTTGGTTCTGTTACACAAATAGAATCCGAAGATATTGAAAGAAGACCAGTTACCAATGTTCTAACCGTTCTTGATGGTGCAGCCGCAGGGGTTAAAATCACTCCGGCTAACGGTCAACCTGGATCGAGTCCAGCTATTCGTGTAAGAGGTTTTGGTTCTATTAACGCTTCTAATAGCCCTTTAATAGTTGTAGATGGGGTCGAATTTGTAGGGCAGTTTTCTAGCCTTAACCCAAATGATATTGCAAATGTTAGTATTCTTAAAGATGCAGCCTCTACCTCACTTTATGGTAGTAGAGCGGCAAATGGTGTTGTTATTATTACAACAAAAAAAGGAAAAAAAGGAAAAGACACATTTACGCTAGATATCAGTCAAGGTGTTAGTACAAGAAGTATTGGAGAATATGAAAGAGTGAACCCAGCTCAGTATTATCAAGTAATGTGGGAAGCACTAAGGAATGGTCTTTCTGTATCTGGTAGCACGCCTTTAGACGAAGCTAATCAACAAGCTAGTGATGAGATATTTGATGAATTAGGTATTAACCCTTTTAATGTTGCTAATGATCAAATTGTTTTAACAGATGGCTCAATTAACCCAGCGGCTCAGTTACGATATGATGATTTGGATTGGCAAGATCCTTTGGTACGCACAGGGTATAGATCTAATTTAAGTTTTTCATATGGTGGGGCTAGCGAAACTACGGATTACTTTGCATCATTAAGTTACTTAGAAGAAGATGGGTATATAATTAATTCTGATTTTCAAAGAATTACTGGACGTGTTAATGTTAATAGTCAATTAACTAAGAATTTTAAAACTGGTATTAATTTATCGGTTGCCTCGTCTGAATCTAATAATGCGAATGACGGAGGTAATAACAGTTTGGTAAATCCTTTTAGAACTACAAGGTTAATTGCTTCTATATATCCAGTGTTCTTACATGATGCTGATACAGGAGAATTTATATTAGATGATAATGGGGATAGACAATTTGATAGTAGTAATAGTAGAGTAGGAAGCTCTGCTGGTAGAAATGTAATTCAAGAAACAATATTAAATAAAGATTCTGATAAAATATTTTCGGTTAATGCCAGGACTTATGCAGAATTTAAATTCTTAAATGATTTTACTTTTACTCTTAATGCCGCATTAGATAAGCGATTTTTTAGCAATGTAGAATTTAATAATCCTATTGTTGGTGATGGTGCTCCTGATGGAGTGGCAGAAAAAGATGAAATAACCAATACTACAATAAACTATAACCAGTTACTACGCTACAATAAGTCTTTTGATGATCATGGAATAACAGTATTACTTGGTCATGAAAGTTTTGATACCGAAAGAAACTTTTTTACTGCTAATAGAAGAGGGCAAGTTGTAGATGGTAATATCGAGTTGATTAACTTTACGACTACTCAAGATGTAGAATCTAATACCAGAAGATTAACCAGAGAAGGGTATTTTGGTAGTTTTAATTATGATTTTAGAAATACATACTATTTATCGGGGTCTTATAGAAGAGATGCTTCATCGAGATTTAATGATAGTAATAGATGGGGAGATTTCTTTTCTATTGGTGCTTCCTGGAGACTTGATCAGGAAAGCTTTATAAGTGATATAGATTGGATCAATGCTTTTAAAGTAAGAGCGTCTTATGGTGAAGTAGGTAATGATAACCTACTTGATGCCGCAGGTGTTAGTGATTTTTACATAAGTCAGGGATTATTTGATCTTGGTTTTAACAATCAATTAGAAGGGGGAGTTCTAGCTGGAACTACAGGAAACCCGGATATTACATGGGAGACTAATATACAGTCTGATGCAGCGTTAGAATTTGGATTTTTTAATAATAGAATTTCAGGAACAATAGAATATTATAGAAGAGAATCCAAGGATTTATTATTCTTAGTGCCAATTCCAACGGCTTCAGGTTTAGATTCAAGGCCTGATAATATTGGTGATATGGTTAATAATGGTTGGGAGTTTGATCTTAATTTAGGGATCATAAAAACCACTAATTTTAATTGGAACTTAAATATTAATGCTGCAACTATCTCTAATGAAATTACAAAACTTCCTCAAGAAGAAATCATTAATGGAACAAAAAAGTTAGTTGTTGGAGGTGATATTTTTGCATATTGGTTAAGAGATTGGTATGGAGTTGATCCTGATGATGGTTCTGGATTGTTTATTCTGGACCCAGATCTCGGTGCAATTGGAGACGGTGATGTACGAACTACCGCCGATGGAACCGTCGTAACTACAAATCAAAATAAAGCACAATTTGATTTTACAGGTACTGCAATTCCTGATGTGTTTGGAGCTTTCACGAATAATTTTAGATATAAAAATTTTGATTTAGGATTTACATTCACGTATCAATTGGGCGGAGAAACATATGATTCTAATTATCAAAATCTAATGCACTCTGGGAGTTATGGAGTCGCTTTAAGCACGGATATACTTAATCGCTGGCAGCAACCGGGAGATATTACTGATGTACCCAGGTTAGATGCTAATCAAACTGCCGCATTTGGAGCGGCATCAGATAGATGGTTGATTAAATCAGATTTCCTAGCACTACGACAAATAAGCATGGCTTATAATTTCAATAAAGATTTAGCAAATAAATTGGGACTTGCAGGTGCAAAAGTATATATGAGCGGAGAAAACATTTTTGTTATAAACGAAAGAAAAGGTTTGGAGCCTGGTCAACGATTTAATGGTACCACTTCAAATAGATTTTCTCCATCTAGACTTATTTCGTTAGGGTTTAACGTAACATTTTAAAAAAGAAATTATGAAAATATCTAAAAAATTATTGGTATTCATTCTAATTCTTACCAATATAATTATTACTTCTTGCTCAGAGGATTTCTTAGAAGAAACGCCTACAGAATCGGTGTCAACCGATGAAGCAACAGCTACCACGGCAAATTTGTTCTCCGTAATTAACGGTATCCATAGATCGCTATATATTCGGTACGGTTCTCAAGGAAGAACTGGAGTAGGAGCGCTTATTTTACAAAATGAAGTATTAGGAGACGATTTTGTAATGACATCAAGAGCTAATGGCTGGTTTATTAATGCCTATAGATGGAATGATCATACCAATGCTACCGATGCAGACGATTTATTTCCGTTTAGAACATATTATAGAATTATTAGAAATGCTAATACTGTTATTAACGGTGCGGATAATGCTGTAGGACCTGATGCAGATCGAAATGCGGCCAAAGGGCAAGCATTAGTATATAGAGCTTGGGCGCATTTTCAATTGGTTCAATTATATGGAATTAGATATCAATCCGGAACTGATAACGCTCAGTTAGGTGTACCTATAGCCGTAAATACAGAAATAGAACCTTTACCACGAGCATCAGTAGAAGCAGTATATGAACAGGTAAATCAGGATATAGATGAGGCTATTATTCTTCTAGATGGATATGGTAGACCAAATAGATCACATTTAGATCAAAGTGTAGCTCAAGGATTAAAGGCTAGAGTTGCCTTAGTACAAGGCAATTATAGTATTGCAGCTAATTTTGCAGAACAAGCTAGAGCAGGATATACATTAATGTCTGCAGATGACTATTTTAATAATTTTAGTGATTACGAAAGTGAAGAGTGGATGTGGGGAAGTCGTATTGTAGAAGACCAAAGTGATACGTTTGGTAATTTTGGAGCTTTTATTTCTCGAAACTTCAGTTCATCGAATATTAGAGGAAATCCTAAAGCCATTAATAGTACTTTATATAATACAATTCCTGATACAGATGTGCGTAAGCCATTGTTTGATCCTTCTGGAGACCATGATGTATTACCTCCTGGCATAGAAATTTCGTCGAGACATCGTAAAAGACCCTTTACTAGTCAAAAATTTATTGCGGCCGGCACAGGGGATAGTAGAATGGATGTACCTTATATGAGAGTGTCAGAAATGTACTTAATAGAAGCAGAGGCCAAGGCTCGTTTAAATGATGCTACGGCAGCAAACGTGCTCTTAGAGTATGGAGTTGTAAGAGATCCATCATATACTCTATCTACCAATACAGGAACTGCTTTGGTAGATGAAATTTTATTACAACGACGTTGGGAGTTATGGGGTGAAGGCTTTAGATTCTATGATTTAAAAAGAACTAATGCTCCTTTAAATAGAAACGGAGCCAATCATACATCTTCGTTGGCAGTAATATTTGATGTGCCAGCAGGGGATAATAGATGGCAATGGTTGATACCACAGAGGGCATTGGATGCCAATCCTCTTTTAAGGCAAAATCCATTATAAGACATATCATATTCTTACTAAACGAATATGATGTTTATTTACAGTTAGCCAAAATAAGCTTGGTTACTACAAAACCAAGCTTATTCTAATTGTAAGATGATAGTTAATATAATTTTACATTGATTTATATAGAACCAGAGATCACTTTTAAGATACTCCAAAGTGAATCCTGATTAAATTACATAAGAAATATGATAATATGTGCTATACGTTTCATTATATATATTAGTTTTACTAAGGTAAATGAAAATATTTATAATGCCTTGATACATAATAGGTAATGTGATAACGTTGTGATCAAATTAAATATTTTCAAAACACCTTTATGAATGAAATTAATTATTATGGGGCAAATTAAGTTATTCTTTCTCTTGTTTTTGTGTGCAATATCTCTCTCTGCACAAAAGAAAACACTTACACATCAGGATTATGATCTGTGGAAATCAATAAGTGACGTTAAAATTTCGAACAATGGAAGGCTAATAGTTTCTACGATCCTAACTTCCACTAAAAAGGGAGATGGATATGTTGAGATATATAATACGGAAACGAAACAGAAATTCACTTTTTTTAATGGATATGATACATCAATATCTTTAAATGAAGATTTTGTGATTCTAAAAAAGAAACCAAAATATGAATCTATTAGGAAAGAAAAGAAGGCGAAAATTAAAAAAGAAAACCTCTCCAAGGATGCATTGTTTATTTATAATGTAAAAAATAATGCTATTCATGATTCTATTCTAAGAGTTAAAAGCTATAAAATTCCAGAAGAATACAATGATTGGATGGTTGTCGAAAATTTTAAAAATTTTAAGAAATCAGATGAAAAGAATGGTGTAGAGCAAGAATCTAATGAAAAATTTATGCCTAAATCATATCAACAAAATTATGCTTTGGTTTATAATTTCAAAACAAAACAAAAAGACACAATTCTGCAAATAAAGGAGTATGCGATTCCTAAAAAAGGAAAAAAATTCTATTACAGTACTACAAGTAAAGCGTTGAAAAAGGACAGTGAAAAAGATAAAAAAGGTAAAGCAAGGGATATAGGAGTATATGTATATGATTTTCTATCTGGATCAAGAAAAACAATTGATAGTAGTAAATATATCTATGACAAGCTAATAACGAATCATGAAGGGGATGAATTGGCCTTTGTGTCTGCCAAAGATTCTACATCGGTAGATTCATTAAAATTTGAGTTGTATAATTATCATAAGGGTACATTATACAACCGTATAGGAATTTTGGACAAAAACTTAAGGAGTAATTGGCAGCTTTGCGGTAAACAATCTTTGAATTTTTCGGAAGATGGAAAAAGACTTTATTTTCGTACGAAACCCAAGATTAAATATGATAAAGATACTACACTGCTAGATGAAGAAATACCAGCTGTTGATGTTTGGAACTGGAAAGATAAAATGATTCAACCAGAACAAAAATCAAAATTTGAAGAACTTAATAAAAAAGCTTATGCTTCTTATTTTGATATTGATAGGGATGTATATGTGCATCTTCAAGATAAAAACATTGATTATTTGATTTTTGATAAAAATAAAAATCAAAAATATATACTTGGTGTTACAAGTTCTCCTTATGATGTAAAACGATCATGGGATTATCCACAAACCAAAGATTTTTATAGAATAAATACAAATACGGGAGATAAGAAATTAGTGCTTCAAAATAAAGCTTTATTACCATATTTATCACCTGATGGAGTATATGCTTTATATTTTGACATTCATGAGCAACATTGGTTTTCGCTTCATTTAGAAACGCTCAAAAAAACAAACCTAACAAAAGATCTTAAAGAGGTGTTTTACGATGAAGATGATGATAGACCAGCATTGCCTTCTCCTTATGGTTTTGGTGGTTTTGATAAAAAAGGAAATACTTTACTTTATGATAAGTATGACATTTGGAAAGTAGCACTAACCGGAAAAGAAAAAGCCGTAAATATTACGAAAAATGGTAGAGAAAGCAATATTGAGTATAGAACTCAACGATTAGATCCAGAAAACGAATATCAAGCTTCGTATTTGGAAGGAGGGTTATTAATTACAGGTTTTGACAAGATTAATAAATCTTCTGGATTGTATGTATTAAAGAATCAGAAATTAAATGAAAAAATAAAACCAGGGATGTTTTTAATTAACCGTTATAACAAGGCAAAGAATGCTGAGGTATACACGTATAGAAAACAAAATTTTAATACATACCCCGATATTTATTTTACAAATGATAATTTTAAAAATGCTGTAAAAATTACAGACGCTAATCCTCAACAAAAGGAATTTAAGTGGGGTACAGCAGAACTTTTTTCTTGGAATGCATATGATGGTGAAAAAATGGAAGGTATTATTTACAAACCAGAAAATTTTGATCCTTCAAAAAAGTACCCTTTGATTACATATTTCTACGAAAAACGATCAGATGCATATCGACAGTACTCATCTCCGCAACCAAGTGCTTCTATCGTTAACCCTTCTTATTTAGTTAGTAATGAGTATATTATGTTTGTTCCTGATATTGTTTATCAAGAAGGTAAGCCAGGTCCTAGCGCATATAATTGTATTGTTTCGGGTGTAGAGGCGTTAGAAGAATTGGGCTATATAGATTCTAAAAATATGGCGTTACAAGGACAAAGTTGGGGAGGATATCAGGTGGCATATTTGATAACCGTAACAAATAAATTTAAAGCGGCTATGGCCGGTGCTCCAGTAAGTAATATGACTTCTGCATATGGAGGGATACGATGGAAATCGGGATTAAGTAGAGCTTTTCAATATGAAAAAACACAGAGTCGAATCGGTAAAAACCTTTGGGATGGATTCGATTTGTATATTGAAAATTCTCCTTTATTTGGTATACCTAAAATAGAGACACCATTACTTATGATGCATAACGATAAGGACGGCGCAGTGCCTTATTATCAGGGAATAGAAATGTTCATGGGGATGAGAAGGTTACAAAAGCCCGTTTGGTTGCTTGTATATAATGATGAAGAACATAACCTTAGAAAAGTAAAAAACAAACAAGACCTTTCTATAAGAATGATGCAATTTTTTGATCATTATTTAAAAGATGCACCAGCTCCAGAGTGGATGACTAAAGGAGTCCCAAGAACCCAAAAAGGAAAAGATTTTGGGTATGGCACTGATAAATAGTAATGCACACTTATGAATAGAAAACGATCTAAATTGCTAGTCATTATTGGTTTTATAAATTTTTTCTTTGGGTACACTCAAGATAAACCAGAAGTTACAAAAGAATATGCTAATGAAATATCTACCATAATAAAAAGTAAAGCTGTGCAGTTGGCTATGAATACTATCGATTCGTTAGATGAACAGACCATTGATAATATGGTAATGCTAACTGAAATCCCTGCTCCACCTTTTGGAGAAACAAAAAGAGCAGAGAAGTTTAAAGACTTGTTCATTGCATCCAAAGTAGATAGTGTATGGATGGATAGTGAAGGTAATGTATTGGCATTGCGAAAAGGGGAAAAAAGAAACAAATTGGTGGTTTTAGACGCACATATGGATACCGTTTTTCCTCAAGAAACCGATGTAAGCGTTAAAAAAGAAGGAAATACATATACTGCTCCCGGAATTGGTGATAATACTCGTGGTATGGCAATGTTAATAGCGGTTCTAGATGGAATGAATAAAGCTTCTATTAAAACAGATGCAGATATTGTTTTTGTTGGTACGGTTGGAGAGGAAGGATTAGGAGATCTTAGAGGTGTGAAACATTTGTTTAGCGCAAATTCAGATATTAAAATAGATTCTTGGATTTCTATTGATGGAGGAGGAGTTGGTAGAATAATTAATGGGGGATTAGGGTCTAAAAGATATAAAGCTGTTTTTAAAGGAAAAGGAGGTCATTCGTGGGGAGCTTTTGGGTTAGCTAATCCACATCATGCCCTAGGGAATGCTATTACGCTTTTTGTTGAAGAAGCTACAAAGTATACGCAGATAAAAGGACCAAAAACATCATTTAATATTGGGAGAATAGGAGGAGGAACCTCTGTAAATTCTATTCCTTTTGAGTCATGGATGGAAGTAGATATGAGATCACTTAGTCCTAAAAGATTATTGGAAATAGATAGTATTTTTAAGAGAAGCATGAAAAATGCTGAAATAAAGTACAATTCTTCGGGGGTTGAAAATAAAGTTACTCTTGAAATTATACCAATAGGAGATAGACCTTCGGGAACATTAGATAAAAATACACCTTTAGTACAGCGTGCTATTTCGGTAACGTCATTTTTTAATATCCAACCAAAATTGAGTACTGGTTCTACGAATAGTAATATCCCAATAGCCAAAAATATTCCTGCAATCACAATTAGTAGAGGAGGTAAAGGAAAAGGGGCTCATTCATTACATGAGAGTTGGACAAATATCAACGGAACCGAAAGTATAAAAATGGCATTGCTAATCACTCTGGCTGAAGCGGGACTAGCACAATAATTTTCCCAAATTTATAATTTCAAATTACTCGAAGTCACTTTTAAGGTTAGGATAATAATGAGAATTTTACTCGCAGGGTTTATCAATAACTATATTATCCATTTTTTTCCATATAGAGTGATCCGGTGATTGAGGAGATAGATTAAATTTTGCAAGATGTTTCTTTGCAAGGTCACAAAATTCATAATTAACTATGATGTTTAAGGTAACGTCTTTTTTTGTTATAAATGCATCGTAGGTAATTACTTTGCCTATATAAATAGAATCATTTATTTTTTCGAAAAAAGCTTTAGAAGGATTAATTTCTTTTTGAGATTCGGTACTCATTTCATGTATCATACTCATCAAACCGTCGAAATAAGTTTCCATTTCAGATTCTAATTTTTTAGTTGATAGTTTAGGGTTTTCATTTGTTTCCCACAAAAAAGTATATGAAAAATAGTCTTTTGCATTCTCTGTACCCCATCCCGGAGCGAAACGTACGTATTCTGTACCAGAATATTTTAAAGAAGGAGCGAATTTTAATGGAAATTTAATAATTTCGCCCCGCCAATTATCTGGTGCCAATAAATGATTTTTGGAAGAATTATTTGTCGTACATTTAATAAAAATTATTAAAATAAGAAAAAAAGGTACGGTTTTTGCAAATTTCATTTTTGAAGTATTATTTTAATAATAAAAGTACAAAATTGGATTGTTATATAATTTTCCTAAATTTGTGTTAAAGTAAATTGGAATACAAAACCTACAAAATGAAGTATTATAGAATATTTTTACTATTGTTCTTTTTCGTAAGTCAGATCGCCCCAGCCCAATCTGAACAAGATCGATTAGAAGCAGAGATTATTAATGTCGAACGAGGCATAGTGGCCAAATTAACTGGTCATGAACCTATTAAGGGTAAGAAAAAATTATCAAGTAGATCAAGTAAGTCAGAAAGAAAAATCACAGCAGATTTTCTTTTCAATTCTTTAAAGGATATAGGACTTGATGCTGAAAAAGACACATATAATGTGCAAGATAAAAAAGGAACTCAGTATGCAGGGATAAATGTATATGCAGAAATTCCCGCTACAACTGATAATGACGAATGGGTAATTATTTGTGCACATTATGATACCGTAGAAAACAGCCCTGGTGCTGTGCATAATGCAACGGGTGTTGCCATTGCATATTATGTTGCTAAAAAAATTGCAGAACTCGAATCACGAAATAAAAATTTTATGATCGTCTTCTTTGATCATTGGAAAAGCAATATGATTGGTACTAGAATGTTTACCAAAAAATTGCAAAAGGAAGGTTACAATGTTCACTCTATGCATAGATCAGATTATATGGGATGGGATAATGACGAAGATCGTGCAATCGAATTGTTAGCTTCTAATATTAGTTTAGAATCTCTTTATAGAATAGAATCTCCTGTGCCGGTATATAAAAGAACAGTGGCAACGCCAGAAAGCAGGTTCTTTTCTAATTTTGGTTATGATACAGTAACATTAACAGCAGAACTTAAAAATGCTGATAACTCTCCGTTTGTTCGTCAGAGTGAGGATAAGTATACAACGGTAAACTTTAAATATTTAGCTTCTACTACAGAAATTACATATAAAGTAATGAAGGCATTAGCTAAGTAATAAGTCGCACACAAAATAATTTTATTTAAAAGAGTTTTTGTTACTTTAACAAAAACTCTTTTAAATTTTCATAACTATCAATAGCAATACTCTTCTTCTTTTTATTTATTATCTTTTGTATTTGAGAAGGTATTTCTACTGTAGTATCAATAGTTTCTTCTACTGTATCTAAAAACTTAACAGGATGTGCAGTCTCTAGAAATATTCCATAATCAGAACCATTTAGCCCTTTCTTTTTTAATCCTAAATATCCAACTGCTCCATGAGGATCTGTAATATAACCAGTATCACTGTATACTTTTTGCATAGCATCTTTTGTTTGCGTATCATTAAAACTATATGCAGAGAAAGAGGTTTTTAGTTCTTCAAAATTATTATTAAATAGTTTTTGAATTCGTATAAAATTGCTGGGATTACCTACATCCATTGCGTTAGAGATTGTAGCTTTAGAGGGTTTCGGGTTATACTCTGAAGTTTTAAGATATCTTACAACAGTATCATTAATATTTGTAGAAGCTATAAAATGTTTTACAGGTAGCCCTAGTTTATGTGCTACAATACCGGCACATATGTTACCGAAGTTGCCACTTGGCACCGAAAAAGTGATGTCTTTTCCTTTATGTTTTACTTGTTTGTAAGCGAATAAGAAATAGAATAATTGAGGAAGCCATCTCGCAATATTAATCGAATTTGCAGATGTTAATTGTTTGAAATCTGTAATGCTTTTATCCAAAAATGCTGTTTTCACCATTTCCTGGCAATCATCAAAAACACCATCTACCTCTAGTGCTGTGATATTTTGACCAAGAGTGGTTAGTTGTTTTTCTTGAATAGCACTTACTTTACCAGTTGGATAAAGAATAACCACATCAACTCCTTTTACTCCCAAGAAACCATTGGCTACAGCACCGCCTGTATCACCAGAAGTTGCCACAAGAACGGTTACATGATTTTCATTTTCTCTGTTAAAATATCCAAGACAACGTGCCATAAAACGGGCTCCTACATCTTTAAAAGCCATCGTAGGGCCATGAAACAATTCTAAACTTGCAATATTTTCTTCAATTTCTATAACAGGGAAATCAAAACTTAAAACATCCTCTAAAATATCTTTTAACTCGACCTCGGGGATTTCATCCCCAACAAATTGTTGAATGGCTTGATATGCTATTTCTACATTATCTAAGTTTTCGATATTCTCGAAAAATGATTGCGGCAAAGAAGTTATTTCTTCGGGAAAGTATAAGCCTCGATCTGGAGCTAGTCCCTTTATAACAGCATCTTCGAAAGTTACTTTTGGTGCGTTATTGTTTAAACTATAATAGTTCATTATTCTATATTGTTATTTGTATTAGACGACAGCAGAAAATTCTATTTCTACTAATATTTCTGGAGATATTAATTTTGATACTTCTACCATTGTGGTTACAGGTCTAATATTAGCAAAAAATTCGCCATGGGCCTTACCAATCTGTTCCCATTGTGAAATATTGGTGCAATACATTCTGGTTCGTATAACATTAGATAAATTCGCACCAAGTTCTTTTAATGCTTTTTCCGCAATTTTAATGATCTCAACGGTTTGTTCATATTCATTAGCACCTTGTGCTGTTGTTCCTGATACCTCTATTACATCTCCAACTTTAACTGCTCTAGAATACCCAACAATATCTTCCCAAGGGGCTCCAGTAGATATTTTACTTGTTTTTTTCATTTTACGGATTGATTAGTTTAATACCTTGATTATTAATTGGTGATACGTGAATATCAAAATCTAACCCAGTTTTGATGTATACGCTTCGTATGGCTTCAGATACAATTTTTGCAGTTTCTGTACCTTTGCTAAGCGCAAAGATAGATGGGCCAGAGCCTGAAATACCACACCCTAAAGCTCCTTTGGCCATTGCGATTTCTTTTACAGCTTTAAATTCTGGAATTAATATGGATCGTAAAGGTTCTATAATTACATCTTCAAGACTTCTACCAATGAGATCATAATTTTCGGTAAATAAACCGGCAACAAGTCCTCCAACATTACCCCATTGCTGAATTGCTTTTTTTAATGCAACATTTTGTTTGATTACAGATCTAGAATCTGAAGTTTTTACTTCAATTTGAGGATGAATAACAGTCATCACTAAATCCTTTGGGGAATGTAATTTGATAACATCCAAAGGATCATAACTACGCACCAAAGTAAAACCACCAAGAAGGGCAGGAGCTACATTATCTGCATGGGCATTGCCACTCGCTAATTTTTCACCTTCCATTGCGAAAGACACTAAATCGTGAGGAGTAAACGGCTCGTCTAGCAAATGATTTACTGCCCAAACTGCTCCGGCACTACTGGCAGCACTACTGCCAATACCGCTACCGGCTTTAATCTTTTTGTAGATTTCTATATGCACACCAACCATTTTATCATAAGCTTTTAGTAAAGCTTCTACAGCAACTCCGGCAACATTCTTGTGCGTTTCTAAAGGAAGGTCAGCCCCTTCAATTTTCGTGATTTTTACTCCAGGTTCAGAAACAAGAGAAATGTTCATTTCATCTCCTACATTATCCAGACAACATCCTAAAACATCAAACCCACATGAAAGGTTGGCGACTGTTGCAGGAGCGAATATTTTGATACTTTTAATCATGTTTTTTATTTTTTACCAATTCTGATAATATCTGCAAAAATACCAGAAGCAGTAACATCTGCTCCAGCACCCGCGCCTTTTACGATTAATGGTTGTTGTGAATATCTATCTGTATAAAAAAGCACAATATTATCACTACCTTCTAGGTTATAGAAAGGATGATCCGATGGGATAAATTGTAATCCTACTTTTGCTTTTTCGTTTTCATATTGAGCTACATATTTTAAACGACATTCTTTTTGGGTGGCTGTCGTAAGAATTTTTTTAAAATGTTCTTCATGTTCATTCAAAGAAGTGAAGAAATCTTCAACCGAATTGGTTTCTAAACTTTCTTTGGGTAAAAATGCATCATTTTCGATAGCGGTAAGTTCCATTTTTTTTCCGCTTTCTCTGGCAAGAATTAAAATTTTACGGGCGACATCTATACCACTAAGATCTATTTTGGGATCTGGTTCTGTATATCCTTCTTGTTGCGCTTGTTTCACAATATCATGAAAAGTAACGTTTTCATTATAGTTATTAAAAACAAAATTTAAACTACCGGATAAAACGGCTTGTATTTTATGAATATTATCTCCAGAAGCGATTAAATTATTAAGCGTATCAATAATGGGCAAACCCGCTCCTACATTAGTTTCATATAAAAAGGAAGCATTGAATTTTCGAGATAAATCTTGCAACTCTTCATAGTTAACATATTCATCTGCACAGGCAATTTTATTACAGGTTACTACAGCCATGCTTTCTGCTAAGTAGTGTTTATATACTTGGGCAATATCTGGATTGGCAGTATTATCAACAAATATAGAATTACGAAGATTCATTTCTTTAGCTTTTTTAAAAAAGTCTTCTGCATTTGCTTCGATGCCTTGGGATAGATTTTCGTTCCAAGAATCTAGATCAATACCATTTTCATTAAACACCATTTTTCTGGAGTTAGATAAGCCAACTACTCGAATTTTTAATCGTAGTTTATCTTTAAGGTACATCTTTTGCTGATCTAGTTGTTCTAATAACTTACTACCAACATTACCAACACCAGTTATAAATAAATTTAATTGTTTTGTTTTGACTTCAAAAAAGCGTTCATGTAGCGTGTTTAATGCCTTTTTTATATCTTTTTTCTCAATTACAACAGAAATATTCTTTTCTGATGCTCCTTGGGCGATGGCTCTAATGTTTACGTTATTTTTACCAAGCGTGCTAAACATTTTACCACTTAATCCTTGATGATGATACATATTATCACCAACCAAGGCTACTATAGCAACATCATTCTCAATTTTTACTGGATCCAGTTTATTTTTCGAAATTTCAAATTCGAATATAGCATCCAGAGTAGCTTTTGCTTTTTCTGCTTCAGAAGCTTCAACAGCTAAACAAATAGAATGCTCAGATGAGGCTTGAGTAATTAAAATTACATTTATACTTTCTACAAAAAGGGCTTCGAATAAGCGTTTGGAAAACCCTGGTATCCCAACCATACCGCTTCCCTCGAGAGAAATAATTGCAATACTATCGATATGACTTATACCCGTTACAGGCTTTTGTCTATCATCTACTTTTCTAGTTATAAGTGTGCCATGATCTAAAGGCTCGAATGTATTCTTAATTACAATCGGAATATTCTTATCTAATACTGGATGTATAGTTGGTGGATAAATTACTTTTGCACCAAAATGCGAAAGCTCCATAGCTTCTTGATAAGAAATATGCGATACAGGTTTAGCTTGTTTTACTAATCTAGGATTGGCGGTATACATACCACTTACATCAGTCCAAATTTGCAGCTCATCAGCATCTATTGCAGATGCCAATATAGCAGCTGTAAAATCAGAGCCACCTCTTCCTAATGTTGTTGGTTCACCGTCTAGAGTTCTTGCAACAAAACCAGGAAAAAGTACAATTTTATGATTGTTATTATCAGCAAATTCCTGTATTCTTTTATTAGTTTCCACATAATTAACAGCAATCTTAGAGTTCACCGTTTTTATTATAATATCCCGAGAGTCCTTTAATACGATATCAAGTCCTTTTACTTTAGCTGCTTCCGAGATGATATAAGATGATAGTATTTCTCCAAAACTGGCTATAACTGCAGCAGTTTTTTCGGATAGCTCACTAAGAAGGTAAACTCCTTCACAAAGAGATTCTAGTGTATTTAATTTAGATTTAACCTTACTGATTATAGCACTCTGAGACACTACTGGAATAAGCTCTTTTACAGCTTCTAAGTGTCGTTTTTCTATTTCAGCGAGAATATTTTTGTAATTTTCGTTGTTTGATGAAGCCTCTTCGCCAGCTTGTAATAATAGATCTGTTATTCCTCCCATAGCAGATACAACTACATAAAGGGATTTTTTTTCTGATTGTTTTTGTATAATAGCTATTACATGTTCAACAGTAGATGCATTAGCGACAGAAGAACCTCCAAATTTTAGAACGTTCATGATATATTTTTTATATGAAATTAATGGTAAAGTTTGTTTTCGGTAGTTCTTATTTTTGAACTACGTACTTATTCTGGTGGTGATATATGATACATTAACCCCTAAGGGTAATAATAGTACCTGTAATAGTAGTAGTCTCGGCAACGATAATCGTTCCTGAGAAAATAAATAAAGCTAAGATTAAAATGGTACTAAACATTAGTTTGCTCTAAATTACATGGTTCAAATGTATAATTTTTTAGTTTTAGAGAAAATTAATTGAGCACTATTCTTAAACTTTTGTTATTTCAATAATATTGATCTAGTTTCGTTGTAAGATTCTCAAAAAAAAAGTTGAAACCTGTCTTATGAAAATATTTTCTGCAGAACAAATGCGAACAGCGGATGAAGTAACGATGAAATCCGAAAAAATTACCTCTATAGAATTAATGGAACGCGCAGCGTCTCAGATTTTTAATCGTATTCATGCAAGATTACAAGGAGCACCTATTCTTATTCATGTATTTTGCGGAATAGGGAATAACGGAGGAGATGGTTTAGTAATCTCTAGATTGTTACTTGAGCATGGATACAATGTAAAAACATATATTGTAAATTTTAGCGAGAACAGGTCCAAAGATTTTTTAATAAACTATGACCGTCTTAAAGAAATTTCAAAAGAATGGCCAGTACAACTTAAATCTAAAGATGATATACCAGTTATTCAATATCAGGATATGGTTATTGACGCCATTTTTGGAATAGGTCTTAATAGACCATTAGTGCCTTGGGTGGTTTCACTTATTAAACATATTAATAATGCAAGATGTTTTACCCTCTCAGTAGATATTCCTTCGGGATTATATGATACAAAAAAACCAGATGATTGGGAAGGTGTCATTTTCGCTGATGTTACTGTAACTTTTCAATTACCCAAATTACTATTCTTTTTACCCCAAACAGGTGGATACACCAAAGATGTAGAAGTTATTGATATTGGATTGGATCGAGAATTTTTGCAACAAACTTCGGGGGTTGCAGAGTTAATTCATAAAAATGAAGTAAAACCATTATATCGCCCTAGGCATAAGTATAGTCATAAAGGTACATATGGGCATGCTGTATTAATTGGCGGTAGTTATGGTAAAATGGGAAGTGTGGTATTAGCAACAAAAGCTGCTTTAAGAATAGGAGCGGGTCTTACTACGGCTTATATACCAGAATGTGGATATGAAATATTACAAACCGCTGTTCCTGAGGCTATGGTTATTGCCGATGAAGATGATCAAATAGTTAAGGTCGATCTTGATTTCGAACCATCGGCGGTAGGAATAGGAATAGGTTTAGGTACACATGAAAATACAATAAAAGCTTTCGAGTTGTTTTTGAAAGAGAATAAAGCACCGCTTGTTATTGATGCTGATGGTATTAATATTTTAGCGAAGCACTCAGAATTTTTAGATAATCTTCCTTTGCAAACGGTACTAACACCACATCCTAAAGAATTAGAAAGATTAATTGGTAAATGGGAGGATGATTTTGATAAAATAGAAAAAACAAAAGCATTTTCTAAAAAATATGGTTGTGTAGTTATTATTAAAGGAGCTAATTCTATTACGGTATATGAAGATCAATTATATGTGAATAATTCGGGTAATCCAGGAATGGCGACTGCAGGTAGCGGTGATGTATTAACAGGAATGATTACAGGCTTATTATCACAAGGATATGATCCTATTCGCGCGTCGGTCTTTGGGTCGTATTTGCATGGTAGTGCAGGGGATATTAGTGCGCAAAAAACCAGTTTTGAAGGATTGATAGCAGGAGATATTGTTAATAATATAGGTCAGGCATTCTTAGAGTTGTTTAAAAGTGATCACCCAAATGAACCTCAAGCCTAAAATATGTACTCCGCAGTTAAAAATAATGTGAACTATTTGTACAATTTTGTTGTTGTTTTCTAGTTATTTGTCATGATGACAATACGTTTCGAATTCTAACTTAAAAAGCAAAATGATGAATAGAAAAATTTTAATGTTTACGGTATTGATAGTAAGCATATTTGCTGTATCGTGTTCTAGTGATGATGGACCTCCCGTTGCTAATTTACAATTAGAAACCATTGGTTTAAAAGCGCTTACTGGAGGGTCCTCATACCAGGGATGGCTTATAGTAAATGGAGTAGCTAAGGCAACTGCAAAGTTTACTGATCCAGCAGGAACAGTAAATTTAGAAGTACTTAAATCTGACCTTGAGGATGCTACACAATTTGTTTTAACTGTAGAACCTTTTGGTGATATTGATAATTTACCTTCAGATGCTAAAATACTAACGGGTAATTTTAACGGAACATCTGCTCAACTCGGTTTTGAGTCTGTAGTTGCTGATCTTTCGATTACATCTGGTCAATTTTTCCTGGCAACACCAACCGATGATGTAGCAGATAATGATGAGTTTGGAGTTTGGTTTATGAATGGACTTACGGCTCCAGGATTAGCACTTCCGGACCTTGGTAGTGGTTGGAAATATGAAGGATGGGTAGATTTTGGAACCAAAATACTTTCTACAGGTACTTTTTCTAAAGTTGATGTTACGGATGATGGTAACTTTTTTAAAGGATCAGGAGGAACTGTTCCTGATTTTCCTGGAGAAGATTTTCTGGTTATCCCTAGCCAGATTCCTTTAACAGGGATTACTCTCCCTGCTGCGGTAACAAGTCGAAGGGTTTTTATTACTGTTGAGCCTTATTTGGATAATGATCCAGCACCGTTTTTTATCGAACCACTTAGTGCTACGGCAGGAATTACAACAGGACCAGGTAATCCTGTAATGATGACCTCTAATACTGCGGTGCCATCTGGTAGAGCGACAAGACCGAGTATGTAAAGCAAGAAATCAATATATATACCTAAAACCCTGCAATACTGTAGGGTTTTATTTTTGCTCAAATGATAAAAGGAAAAAACCTTTAAATAATTCCTTTATATTATTTTTCTCCGTTTCTGAAAGTGGGTTATTATCTAATATTAACCCAGCTAGAGGATATTTTTCTGTGTGGTAATCTTTTGGTATCGTCTCAATGTTATTGTTGTTTATATGGACCATTAGTAAAGAAGGCATTTTGGTAAAAACAGCAGGAAGTTCTTTAAAAGAGTTATATCCAGCATGGATAACCCAAGTTTTCATCGAATTCATTTCTAGTGGTAATTCTTTTAACTTATTATGATCAATGTACAAAAAGCGTATTTGACTTATTTTCCCAATACTTTTTGGTAGTGTAACCAGTTCATTATGATCAATCCACAATGAATATAAATTAGGAAGTTTACTTATGATCTCATAATTTTGATTAGTAGCTAAGTTATTATACGATAGATTAAGATCTTTTAAAGATTGTATGTGGCTGAAATTTGCAGGTAAAACCTCAATATTATTTCCCTTCAAATTCAAAAATTCAATAGGAAGGTTTTTTATTTGATTAACCATCGATTCAATATCCAAATCGGGGTTATGGGCTAGAGATAATTGTTTTAAACCTGAAAATTGATGTATGGATTTGGGAAGAACTTCTATCGCTAAACTGTCTAATATTAATATTTCTATGCTTTTGTAAGGGATAAGTTGCTCAAATACTTTGTGTACATTTAATTTTGGATTATTACTTAGATTGACCATCCTTAAATTCTTTACTGCAGACAAATCAGGTAAAACGGTTAAATTTTGGTTGCTTAAATCTAGTCTATGAATCTTAGAGGAGGTTTTGTCGATAGATGTAAATGTCTCACTATAAAAATTGGTGTATGTGCTACAACTAGTAGTAGTGGTTATCAAAATTAATAGTAAAGAATATGGTATTAATCGCTTAATCATCATGTACTTCTTTTAAAAAACTATTTCCTGAGATTTCGAGGTAAATTTTATCTTTTGTTTTAACTTTCCAAGGAAAACGAGGATTAAGCCCTAAACCATCATGTAAGATATTTTGTATATATGCTCCAGCTTTTTGACTGTTTACTCCTAATTTTAAATTAATAGCATAATTGTCCTCTTGATAGGTTCCATACCCGTATATATTACCATAAAAAAGATCTTGGATAGGAGGTAAGGTATACCAAACATTTTTTCGGCCATCATCAGAATTAATGGGGTTTCTAGGGGATTTACTATAATTTGGCCTTGGTGTAAAAAGATCAAGACCAAACCCTAATTGATATGCTGTGTGCAGATCTTGTATTTTGGCAAACCCAATGTCTAATGAGCCTGTAACACCATAATCTGTACCAGATCCATTAAACCAACCTATTTTAAAATCATTTAAGAAAGCTAAATGTAAATTATGATCTGCATTACTAAAGCGCATTATCAAAGCCCCTCTTTTAAGTCCGTAAGATTTTAATGATTTTGGCAAATAGTCTTTGCTAAACCCAAATCCAAGTCCATTAAATCCACCTTTACCTTTTGGATTGAATATAATTGATGTGTTTGCATTAGACACAGACGAACCTAACAGGTTACTATTCTTACCAATACCGCCCAGTGCAAAAAACTCATATGAATATCCTAATCCAGATATTTTTACTGTATGCCGCTTTAAAAATTGATAAGAGGCAAATGACAAACCACTTTCTACAGATATATCACCATAATTTAAAGTTCCAAAACCGAATATTCCCAGTTTTAACCATTGATTTTGATTCCCCAAAGCAATTTGAGCTTTGAGAAGGAGGCCACCATTTGCATTCAGTTTCTGAGAAGAAACGGTACAACATAAGAATAAAGTTAACAAAGTAAATATTCTTAAGATTTGTTTTTCCATCTTATCTTCTAGGGTGAAAATTATTCATTACTTCACTTAAATGGCTTCTATCGATATGCATATATATTTCTGTAGTCGTAATACTCTCGTGACCTAACATGAGCTGTATAGCCCTTAAATCTGCGCCATTTTCTAATAGATGGGTGGCAAAAGAATGCCTAAAGGTATGTGGACTCACCGTTTTATGGATTCCTGCTTTTTCAACCAAACGCTTGATAATTGTAAAAATCATGGCTCTGGTTAATTGTCTTCCTCTACGATTTAAAAATAAAGTGTCTTCATGGCCTTTTTTAATATCTAAATGATTTCGTATTTCATTTTGATAGATATCGATATATTTTTGAGTGGTTTCTCCAATAGGTACAAAGCGTTGTTTATCACCTTTTCCCGTTACGCTAATATAGCCTTCATCAAAAAAGAGGTTAGAGAGCTTTAATTCGGTTAGCTCACTCACTCTTAAACCACAACCATAAAGGGTTTCAATAATAGCACGATTTCTTTCCCCTTCGGGTTTGCCAAGATCTATTTGAGCTATGATTTCATCTATTTCATCAACAGATAATGTGTCAGGTAATTTTCTTCCGATTTTAGGAGATTCGATTAGCTCCATAGGATTAGACTCCCTGTAATCCTCAAAAACCAAATAATTAAAAAAACTTTTAAGTCCAGAAATAATTCTAGATTGGGATCTTGCATTAACCAATTTAGCGGTCTCGAATACGAACAATTGAAGCGTTTCTTTTTCGATTGATAGAGGAGAAGTTTCAATATTAGAACTTTCTAAAAAGCTAAGTAATCTTTTTAGATCAAGAACATAATTCACTATCGAGTTATCGGATAGTCCTCTTTCAATTTTCAAATAATGTTCATAATCTTTTATGGCATGTTTCCATTTCATTAATACTAATATAAAAAGAATAACCATCTAGACTAACAAGAATGACCTTTATCATAAATATTTTTTTGCATGAGGATTATATAAGCCATAATAGACAAAGAAATATATTAGAATCAGAGTATTTGATTATTAAATAATGGGTAAAGGAGGGCTTCATTTCAAATGCGGGTATTATTTGTGGCATAACGTTTGATAAATGTGTTCTCATAAAAACTTAAACAAACAATTATTATGAAAAAATTTTTAGTATTTGTCGTATTGGCTTCAGTTAGTTTTGTAGCAAAAGCTCAAGAAGAATCTATCCGTTTTGGGGCAAAAGCCGGGGTTAATTTTGCTACTGTAAAAGGGGACAGCCAAAATGTGGATAGTAGAACTGGTTTCCACGTTGGAGCACTTGCCGAAATACCAATCACTGAAAAATTCGCTTTTCAACCTGAATTACTGTATTCATCACAAGGAACTCAAATTGATGTAACTGATTTTGAGTCTAAAACGAAGTTAGATTACCTTAATATCCCATTAATGGCAAAGTATTATGTAGCTCAAGGACTTAGTCTTCAAGCTGGACCACAAATTGGGTTTTTGTTATCTGCAAATGCTGAAGGGGAGGATTCTGGTCAATCATTTGATCAAGATCTTAAAGATGAATTAAGTAGTTTTGATTTTGGACTTAATTTTGGAGCAGGATATCAACTAGATATGGGTGTTTTCTTTGACGCGCGCTATAACTTGGGGATATCAAATGTCTTTGACGAAGATACTGCCGAAGGTGATAACGTACAAAATTCTGTATTTCAATTCTCTGTTGGATACAAGTTTTAATATATACTCTCTTTAAGAGGTGAAAGAAGCGTTTTGGACATCACCAAAACGCTTCTTTAGTTTAGAGAACTCTTTATTATTAAAAAAATAAAAGTATTTTTGAGTTGTTATTCCCAATTACTATGAAGAAACTTAATGTACTACTTATTGGATTGATCACAGCTACCTTTTCTTTAAACGCTCAAGATGATAACCCATTATTTACTCGAGCTGGTTTTAAAGCAGGTTTAAACTATGCAAATGTTACAGGAGATATTGAAGATACTGATGCTAGAATTCGAATGCATCTTGGAGCTGTGATAGAATTTCCTATTTCTCAACAAATATATATACAAGCAGAAGTACTTTATTCTGCGCAAGGATATACTTTTGATGAAAATGGTGAAGAAAACAAAATAAGCTTAAACTATTTGGCGTTACCAATTATTTCAAAATTCTATTTCGGGAATCATTTTAGTTTAGAGACGGGACCTCGCTTTGCTACTTTGGCGAATGCTAGTGAGTCTGCAGATGATACTCCCGATGAATTTTTTGATTCTTTTCAAGATTTTGATTTTGGATGGATATTTGGCGCAGGGTATAAATTAGAAAGTGGTTTGTTTTTTCAATTACATTATAACTTAGGAATAAGTAACATTATAAATACAGATATTATTGACATATCGAGCAATAACTCTTTGGCTCAATTATCAGTTGGTTATTTATTTAAAACAAAGAATAATAGAAGACAAGAACCAGCAATACAAGAATGAAACTAATAATAATAAATGGCCCAAATTTAAATTTACTTGGCAAGAGAGAGCCAGGTATATACGGGAGTCAAACTTTTGAAGAATATTTTAAAGAGTTGGAAAATCGATTTTCTAATTTAGAATTATCATACTTTCAATCTAATATTGAAGGAGAATTAATTACAAAACTTCAAAACGCAGATGTCTCTTTTGATGGAGTAATTCTTAATGCTGGCGCTTATACGCACACGTCTATTGGTATTGGTGATGCAATAAAAGCAATACAAACGTCAGTAGTAGAAGTACATATATCAAATACCTTTGGTAGAGAAGAGTTTAGACATCAATCTTATATTTCGCCAAATGCTAAGGGTGTAATTCTCGGTTTTGGTTTACAAAGTTATGAATTAGCAATACAAAGTTTCTTAAATCCTGATGCATAAAACATATTTTAACTGGAGTAGCGGAAAAGACTCGTCTTTGGCCTTGTATTATGCGCTCCAACAAAAAGAATTTGATATATCTAGATTGATAACTACGGTTAATCAAGAGTATAAAAGAGTATCCATGCATGGACTAAGAGAGGAACTCTTGGATCTTCAGGCGATTAATATTGGTATTCTACATCAAAAAATACAATTTCCGGCACAAGTTTCTATGGACTCTTATAATGAGACTATGAAAAGGGCTGTGCTAGAATTAAAGGAAGAAGGATATACGCATTGCATTTTTGGAGATATTTTTTTAGAAGATTTAAGAACGTATCGCGAAAAACAATTAGAGATAGTTAATATTAAAGCTTCTTTTCCGCTTTGGAAAAGAGACACAAAAGAATTATTGTTAGAATTCTTGGATTTGGGTTTTAAGGCTATTACGGTATGTGTAAATGCTAAATACTTGGATGAAAATTTTTGCGGAAGATTATTAGATAAACAGTTTCTTGAGGATTTGCCATCTAATGTAGATCCTTGTGGAGAAAATGGAGAGTTTCATACATTTGTTTTTGATGGGCCGATATTTACAAACCCGATTGATTTTGAGATAGGAGAGAAGGTGCTTAGGGGTTATGAACCATCACAAAATGATGATGATGATTGTTTTGTTGATGATAAAGAAAAAAAATGGGATACTGCATTTTGGTATTGTGATTTGATTCCCAAAAAATAATAAAAACAAACCCCAAAAGTTTTAAACTTTTGGGGTTTGTTTTTATTATTATATGCTTTCTATAAATGAATTACTTCATCATAGGCGTCAGCAACAGCTTCCATAACCGCTTCACTCATTGTTGGGTGAGGGTGAATTGTTTTTAATACTTCGTGACCAGTAGTTTCAAGTTTTCTTCCTAACACTGCTTCGGCGATCATATCTGTAACTCCAGCTCCTATCATATGGCAACCTAACCATTCTCCATACTTAGCATCAAAAATTACTTTTACGAAACCATCTTTTGTTCCTGCCGCACTAGCTTTACCAGATGCAGAAAAAGGAAACTTACCAATTTTTAATTCATAACCAGCTTCTTTTGCTTGCTTTTCAGTCATACCTACACTTGCGATCTCTGGAGAAGCATAAGTACATCCTGGGATATTTCCATAATCAATGGCTTCTACATGCATTCCGGCTATTTTTTCTACACAAGTAATTCCTTCTGCAGAGGCAACATGTGCTAGCGCAGGTCCCGCTACAACATCACCTATAGCATATATTCCGGGAATATTAGTTTGATACCAATCGTTAACAACAATTTTATCTCTATCCGTAGCAATACCAAGCTCTTCTAAACCAATGTTTTCAATATTTGTTTTAATTCCTACGGCAGATAAAACGATATCTGCTTCAAGAATTTCTTCTCCTTTTTTGGTTTTTACGGTTGCTTTTACACCATCTCCACTAGTATCTACACTTTCTACAGAAGAGTTGGTCATTACTTTAATCCCCGCTTTCTTAAAATTACGTGCAAATTGCTTGGATACTTCTTCATCTTCTAATGGAACCAAATTTGGTAAAAACTCGACAATAGTTACTTCGGTACCCATGGCATTATAGAAATGTGCGAATTCTACTCCGATTGCTCCAGAACCAACCACGATCATTTTTTTGGGTTGCGATGGTAATGTCATTGCATCTCTATATCCAATTACTTTTTTACCATCTTGAGGCAAATTAGGTAGTTCTCTAGATCGAGCACCAGTGGCAATAACAATATGTTTTGCCTCATAATCTGTAGCTTTACCATCGGCATCAGTAACGGTAATTTGATTACTTGCTTTTAATTTACCAAAGCCTTCTATAACATCAATTTTATTCTTTTTCATTAGGAACTGAACTCCCTTGCTCATCCCATCAGCAACACCACGACTACGTTTTACAACAGCATCAAAATCTTTATCAAACTTTTCTATAGTTAGTCCGTAATCAGAAGCATGTTTTAAGTATTCGAATACTTGAGCACTTTTTAAAAGTGCTTTGGTAGGAATACATCCCCAATTTAAACATACACCTCCAAGGCTTTCTTTTTCGATTATAGCAGCTTTAAAACCGAGCTGAGCAGCTCTAATTGCGGTTACATAACCTCCAGGGCCACTTCCTAAAACGATGATATCATATGTGTTCATAAATGTCGATTTTTTGAAGTCACGAATTTAAGGATAATTCGGCTAATCGAAAAGGGAATTGACCATTCCGTGTGAATAAGGTTTCGGAAACTAAACTGAATAAAAAAACACTATCGTAATGATAGTGTTAATTTTTTGATTTATAAGTTTAAATTTTTTCAAAATTCCCTATAAAAAGGAATAATTTTTATTAAAACTCTAATTTTAAGGCTTTTTGTACGGCATTAAAATCTTTTAAATTGATATCTGTGCTTTGAGCAAAAGCAGATGGTACAATCACGATTCTAAATGCTTGATTATCTGTAATATCTGCTGCTAATGCGGTTAAATCATCACTTTCTAAAAATATTTCTACACTTGCAATGTTTTGTTGTGCATTAAAAATGAAATTGAATTGAAATTGCGCAAATCCCCCACCATTAAAGAAAAATGTTCTTGGTAATGGCTCCCATACATCTACTTGTGCTGTAGAGTTAGTAGGATCTAATACATATACTAGCGCTACATCAGAATCAAATACATTTATATTATCAGGAACCACAGCCTCTACAAGAAAATTGTTCGCTGTATTAAATGTTCCTGTTATTTCAAAAGTACTACCAATAGTATCAAAATCAGTGTCATCATCGCTTGAACAAGATGAAAATATAAATGTAGCTAAACAAAGTAAGGTGAAAATTTTTTTCATGAATTCTAATTATTTATTTGTTGTAAATTATTTTTTATCAAAGTTTATACTTACTGAATTAACACAATACCGCTGTCCGGTTTGAGTAGGGCCATCGTTAAAAATATGACCTAAATGACTTCCGCAATTTGTGCATAATATTTCGGTTCTTATCATACCATGACTAGTATCCTTAATATACTCTACACTACCTTCAATCGATTCATCAAAACTTGGCCATCCACAACCCGAATCAAATTTTGAACTACTATTAAATAGAGGGTTCTTGCAGGCCATGCATGTATAAGTACCATCGTCAAAATGCATATTATACTCTCCCATAAATGCTCTTTCTGTCCCTTTTTCTCTTAGTACTTTATATTCTTCTTCACTAAGCTGAGCTTTCCACTCAGCTTCGGATTTTTTTATCTGATACTTACTCATTTGTCTGTTTTTTTGGATTCAAAAACTAAAGCATCTCCATTTATACAATGTCTCCATCCGGTTGTATCTCTAGGACCATCGTTAAATGCATGTCCAAGGTGTCCTCCACAAGTTCCGCATAATAATTCTACACGAGCATATCCTATTTTATAGTCAACATCTTGATCTACATTTCCTTTCACAGCACGATCAAAACTTGGCCACCCCGTACCACTATCGAATTTGTGTTTACTTTCATATAAAGGCGTGTTACATGCTGCACAGTAAAAAGTTCCTGATGCATATGTTTTATTTAAAGGGCTAGAATAAGGGCTTTCGGTCCCTGCTTGTCTAAGAATATAATACTGCTCTGGAGTTAAAATCTCTTTCCATTCTGCATTTGTTTTGGAGACAGCATAGGTCTTCTTCTCCTTTTCTACTTTTTTTTGAGCGGTTCCAGTACAACTAATTACTACAGCAACTAAACATAATAAAATTGAACGTGTCATGTTTTTTTGATTAAAATTAATTAAAGTTTTAGTAATAGTCGTATAAATCATCTTTGAATAACGTATCAACAACTATTCCAAAATGAATTCGATAATTTTAGAGATTACAACTTTATCTCCCAAAATTTTTCGATGCCCTAACTTTTCTGTAATTAATAACGTTCCGTTCTCTAGTTCGTCCATGATTTCATGAGCAGCACTGTAATGCACATCAACATCGTTTTTATCATGTATCACCAAGGTTGGTGTTTTTACTCCCTTTGCAGATTCAGCACCAGAATAGTTGTTAAGATCTTCACCATATCTTTTATCAAAATATGATTTTAATAGTCTACCAACTTTTTGATCTAATTGAAGGTTTTTGACAAAATTTTGAGTAACTGCCGTAATACTATTTGCGGTACCTATAATGACTAGTTTATTTATGTTTAAACCATACTTTGTAGTTCTTAATAAAGACATACCCCCTAAAGAATGGCCAATTGCAGCATCAAAAGGTCCATGGGATTGTTCTAGATGGTGAATAGTTTCTATAAAATGAGGTAATATAGTTCTTTTACCTGGAGATTTACCATGAGCAGGAGCATCAAAACTAATAGTGCTATACCCATTTTTTAGTAATTGATCTGCAATTTTTGAAAGTTGAGTGCCACTACCAGACCAGCCATGAGTCAAAAGAATTTTTTTATCAGATTGGCCATAAGTATACACCATAATTTCACGATTAATTTTTGTAACCCTAACCAGTTCTTTAGCGCTTTTATCATACATCTCTTTCTCACGGTTAGGCATTTCATAACTATAAGGAGTAAGAAACATTCTAGCTGCAAACCTAGAGGCTAGAAAAGGAGAAATCCAGTTTAATATTTTTCCAGTATATAATATAGATTTAGGAAGTAATAGTGCTTGGACAGGAATTGAATCTTTTTCCACTTTGTAAAATAATTGGTTGATTTGAGGCTTCAAAATTAATGTAATAGACACTTTTGAATCAAAGAATTAGGAATAATTAACATTTAAAAAAAAGAGAGTTAAGAAATATATTTAGAGAATTGTTTCGTATAACTTGATAAAGTGCTTAATTTTGTAGCTTATTTTTAATCAGCATTTCATGGGATTATCTCAAACAGAGATAGAAAAAAAGGAACAAAAAGTTCTATATGATTATCAAAAACGGGATATTGATAAAATATTCAGCCGTCTAGAAGAGTTTCCAGAAAACTTTAATCTTTTATATCAACTTCCTACGGGAGGAGGGAAAACGGTAATTTTTTCAGAGATCGTTAGACGGTATATAGAAACTACAAAAAAGAAAGTAGTGGTTTTGACACACCGTATTGAACTTTGTGGGCAAACATCCAAAATGTTAACCGAGTTTCAGGTTAAGAATAAAATCATTAATAGTGCTGTAAAGCAACTTTATGATCAAGGTGAGTATATGTGTTTTGTGGCAATGGTAGAAACACTTAATAACCGCCTTAACGACGATCAATTAGAATTGGACAATATTGGGATGGTCATTATAGATGAAGCTCATTATAATTCTTTCAGAAAACTATTTAGGTTTTTTAAGAACTGTTTTATTCTTGGAGTAACTGCTACTCCTTTAAGTTCTAATATGAAACTCCCGATGAAGGATAACTACAATGAGTTGATAGTGGGTGACACTATTGATTCATTAATTAATCATGGGTTTTTATCCAAACCAGTTACGTATACGTATGATGTAGGGCTCGGATCTCTAAAAATAGGAATGAATGGTGATTATACAGTTAAATCATCAGAAGAGTTATACACGAATATGCAAATGCAGGATAAGCTCCTTATTGCATATGAAGAACGATGCAAGGGTAAAAAAACTTTGATTTTTAATAACGGTATTAACACATCTGTTTATGTATACGATACTTTTAAAAAAGCAGGGTATCCTATTAGACACTTGGATAACACCAATAGTAGACAAGAAAGAGAAGATATTTTGGCTTGGTTCAAGGAAACCGAGGATGCTATATTAACTTCGGTTAGTATTTTAACTACGGGATTTGATGAACCTACCGTAGAAAGTATTATTTTAAATCGAGCAACAAAATCACTAACTCTTTATTTTCAGATGATAGGTAGGGGGTCTAGGATATTACCTACTAAACCTGAATTTTCTATTATTGATTTGGGTAATAATACAGCTCGATTTGGATTATGGAACTCTGATGTGGATTGGCAATCCATTTTTAGGTCACCGGATTTCTATTATGATAACCTTGTTGGAGATGAAGAAATCGAAAGGAATTTTAGATATGTTATGCCGGACGATATTAAAAAAGAGTTTGCAAAATCTACTGATTTCGATTTTGATGTTGAAGAAGAATATGCAAAAACTAAACGATATAGTCTTAGAAGTTTAACGGTTCTAGAAAAATCAATAGATCAGCACGCAAAAATATGTGCAGAAAATAGTGAAGACGTATTTGATGCGCGTATTCTTAGTAGACTACTAGATAATGATATTGAGTATAGAGTACGTAGATATTCGTACTGTATTAGTAAGAGTACCAAAAACTATAGGGATTGGTTAGAAGAAGATTATAAACGAAAGTTAAGATCCAAAATTAATCAATTGTTTATGGACGAATAATTTTTGATTACCTTATTACGATTAGTTTTCCATTTTTTGTACCACAACATATTTAGTGCTTTTGGAATAAATTCATTTTTACGAACATAAAGCACTCATAATTTATGAGTGCTGCGCGGATTCATGATTTAATACCATTGTAACTGCACTTTTTGCATGAATTTTTGTAGTATCAAATACTGGTATATCAACATCGGTAGGTTTTATCAATAGCGGTATTTCTGTACATCCCAAAATAACACCTTGGGCACCTTGTTGTTCTAATTTTTTTATGATTTTTTTGTAAGATTCCCTAGAAGTATCTCTAATATTACCAAGTACGAGCTCTTTATAAATAATATCATGAACAATTTCTCTATCTGCTATGTTTGGTATAATAATATCAATGTCATAATCTTCTTTAAGGATGTTTTTATAGAAATCTTTTTCCATGGTAAATTTAGTCCCTAAAAGAGCTATCTTTTTAAGCCCAGTAGATTTAATTTCTTGACCTGTGGCAGTTGCAATGTGAATAAATGGAATAGAAATGTTCTTAATTATTTGAGAGCTACATAAATGCATAGTATTCGTGCATAATACGATTAAATCTGCACCAGCATTTTCTAATTGTTTTGCAGATTGTATCATTAATTGATTTAGACCATCCCAATCGTTTTGACGTTGTAAACGTTCAATTTCGGCAAAGTCAACAGAATTTAAAATGCATTTGGAAGAATGAAGTCCTCCTAGTAATTCTTTTGTGTGTTTATTGATCAATTCATAGTACATGGTAGATGATTCCCAGCTCATCCCACCAATTAATCCAATTGTTTTCATTTTAATTTTGTTTTGGTTGTGTGATATGTATTAAACTATATTTCGATTTCGCCTTTTAAATAAGGGACAGCATGACCGCTCAAAAACACACGATCTTTATCTAACCTACAATCCAGTTCACCACGACGCGTTGATAATTGTAATGCCTTTAGGTTTGTTTTGTTTAATTTTTGAGACCAATATGGTACTAGAGAAGTGTGAGCCGATCCCGTTACTGGGTCTTCGGGGAGAGTGGGAGCATTTGCATCAAAAACTCGAGATACAAAATCAGAATTTTCACCCTCGGCCGTAATAATAATACATAAGTATGGTAGCTCTTTAAGCATTTCGAGTTTAGGATTTATGGCTAGTACTTCTTCTTCAGAAGATACTGTAATCAACAAATCTCTGCTAGCAAATGCTTTAAGCGGCTTAGTATTTAGTGCTTCATGTATTTCTTTAGGAATTTCAATTTCTTGAGGAGGTCTAGACGGAAAATCTAATGTAATAGCTCCATCACTTTCTTTTGTAGCTTTCAACAGACCACTTTTTGATGAAAATGTAACTTCATTAATATCCGAATTGAGATAATTAAAAATCACATAGGCAGAAGCTAAAGTAGCATGACCGCATAAATCGATTTCTGCATGAGGCATAAACCATCGTATCTCATATATATCGTCTTTTTTCACAAAATAAGCCGTTTCGGCTAGGTTATTTTCTTTGGCTATGTTTTGCATTAGCGAATCATCGAGCCAATAGGGTAGATGGCATATAGCTGCGGGATTCCCGCCAAATAATGTTTTGGTAAAAGCATCTATTTGATACATTGGAATTTTCATATTCAATATTTTTTTAAGATTTGACCTGTGTTCGTTGTTTGTAATCCTTGTTTATAGGTATTAATAGTTTCTTCTATAGTAATGGGAAGATGATTAGCAAATTTTTTGTCTTTAGGGAAATCCCCAGATATAGCTCCGGGCGCTACTACATTAAGACGAATTCCTCTACCGATTTCATTAGAAGCCGCATTGACAAAACTATGGATTGCACCGTTAATAAGGGATAATGCAACTGCATTGGGTTCATAATGTTCTGCAAGAATACCTGTGGTGAGTAATATGACTCCATTGTCATTTATATAATCTTTGGCGATATGTACAAGGTTAACCTGCCCCATAAGTTTACTGCGAATGCCAACATAATAATCTTCCTCAGATAATTCTATTAATGGTTTCCATACTGCGGTACCTGCGGCATTAATGACAATGTCGAGTTTTGGAAGTTTTTCGAATAAATTCGCAATAGATGTCGAGTTGGTAATATCTACAGGATAATGTTTACTATTTCGATGGGCAGCGTATACCTCTGCATATTCTTCTTTAAAGCTGTTGTAGAGCGCTTTACCTATAGTTCCTGTTGCCCCAATTATTAATATCTTCATAATTATATATTTAATTTTATAAATATGTATTGTTAAATTTTTTTATATTGTATTTAAGGTATTAAGATACTCTTGTATCACCTCTTCATTTCTTTTAAAATAGGTCCATTTGCCATGTCTTGTAGTGCTCAATAAGCCAGCTTTGTGCATTCCAGATAGATAATGAGAAATCGTAGGTTGAGACAGTCCGGACTTATCCTTAATATGTTGTCCACATACACCATCATTAAAATGACCAAGACTTTCATGTGGCGGAAAGTTAGATTCTGGATCTTTTAACCATTTCAAAATATCTAGGCGAGTAGCATTAGATAAGGCTTTATTAATTTCAAGAATTTTTTTATCTGTCATAAAACAAATATACATATTTAATTTTATAAATATGTTATTGAATAATATTTTTTTTGATTTGATGTAACAAAATTGCAATATGCTCGTCTAGTAAATAAAGGCTATAGAAAATTTGTAATCACCTGAATACAAACTTAGTTTTAACGATACACATAAGGGCGCCTATCTTGATACTTCTTGAGATAGGTGCTTTTTTTATTTGTAACATTTCTTATTCTTTGGAGTATTATAAAAGATTATAAGTGATAACTTATGAAATTTAAAAAACAGATAAATCGTACAAGAAATCATAGAAAATATGCTTATCCTTGTTTACAATGAAAATCACACCCTTTATAGAAACTAAAAGATTAGCTATTAAACTTAGGCCTGCTGCCGAAAAGATGGTTAAGCAAGGGCATCCATGGATCTTTGAAAATAGCATCTTCAAACAAAATGAAGATGGAAAAGCAGGGGATCTTGCCATTATATATGACAATAAAAAAAATAACTTTTTGGCCTGTGGATTGTATGATCCACATTCGCCAATCCGGGTTAAATTAATCCAATATAAAAAACCATCTCAGATTGATGAAGAGTGGTTCATAAATCGAAGTATAGAAGCCTTTAAAATTAGACAACCTCTTTTAGAAACAGATACTAATAGTTATCGGTTGTTTTTTGGTGAAAATGATCATTTACCTGGTTTTATAGCAGATGTATATAATAACGTATTGGTTATAAAGTTGTATTCGCATATTTGGTTTCCGTATTTAAATTGGATAATTCCTAGTTTGATTGAAATTACTGATTGTACCGCTGTTGTATTACGTTTAAGTAGATCATTACAATCCAAAGGAGAAACCTTTGGTTTGCGGGATGGGCAAGTAATTTATGGTGATCTGAAAAATGAAGTTGTCATTTTTAAGGAGCACGGAGTATTGTTTTCAGCTAATGTAATTAAAGGCCATAAAACAGGATATTTTTTAGATCATCGTCATAATCGAAAACGAGTAGGGGAGTTGTCCTATAATAAAACAGTTTTAGATGTGTTTTCTTATGCTGGAGGATTTTCGGTCCATGCTTTGCAGGGAGGCGCTCAAAATGTTACCAGTTTAGATATTAGTAAGCAAGCTATAGAAATGGCTAAAGAAAATGCATTACTGAATTCTCATAAAGGAGCACATGAAGTTATTGTTGCAGATGCTTTTGATGGATTACAGGATTTAATTAATCAAAAACAAAAATATGATGTCGTAGTTATAGATCCTCCTTCTTTTGCTAAGAGGGAAAACGAAATTTCGCGGGCTAAGAAAAGTTATGCTAAACTGGCCAAACTAGGAGCTCAACTGGTAAATTCTAAAGGAATTCTTGTGTTAGCTTCATGTTCTTCAAGAATTGTTGCAGATGATTTTTTTGAGATATCAGAGGAGCATATACTTGCAGCAGGAAGAAGTTTTGAAATACAGGATAAAACGTATCATGATATCGATCATCCTATCAATTTTACTGAAGGTGCATATCTGAAATGCGGATACTATATATTAGATTAAGAACATTCAGAAATTACTATTTAGTAAAAACTGAATGTTCATAGCTTTCAAACAAATATTGTATTCTAATGCCTTCCAAAGACATGCACTTTTGCTTTTTTTCTCGATAAATTTTTAGTGTCATAAAAGAAAGTTATATCTCTAATAACTCTTTTATTTCCTTGTAAATCTATTAATCTAGTAGTGCTGCCTTTTGTGAAATTATATTTTAAGGAAATAATATCTTTTTTTCCGTTACCATATTGTACGATCATTTTGTGCATGTTTATAGCACCACCCGTAACTTTGATTTTAAGTTTTCTAAAACCACCTTCTTTTGCAGTAACTTTAATTACATCCCTATCAATTTTATAGTTCACAGTTCTAGATCCAAGATGTTCCCATCTTAAAGTTTTTGATGTAAAACTATTTCCAACAAACAGTATGATTAGTAATAAAGGTATTGCAAGGGTTCTCTGGATTGTATTTTTCATAGTCTTTAAGAATTTTATTTGAATACTGTTTTGACTATACTTTTTAGAAAAGGTTTAATATGTGCGATGTTTTTTTAAAAAATATTATTCAAATCTTGTAAACAAAAAACAAAAAAAGGGAAGAATCAGAATGACTCTTCCCTTTTTTAATAAGAGTGGTAAACGTCTTATTAGTTAGCAGATAATAATGCGAAAAATTTATCCATATTTGGTAACAGTACAATTCGTGTACGTCTGTTAATGGCCATATTTTCGTTAGTGTCATTTTCAACCAATGGTTTATAACTACTTCTTCCTGATGCTATTAATTTTCCAGGATCAACACTATAGCTTTTTTGTAGTTTTCTTACGATAGAAGTTGCTCTTTTTACGCTTAGATCCCAATTGTCTTCAAGCACTGTGGTGCTAATTGTTCTAGGATCTGTATGGCCTTCTACCATAACTTCTAAGCTTGGTTCAGAATTAATTACATCAGCTAATTTTTTAAGAATATCATCAGCCTTGTTGCTTACTCTATAACTTCCACTGTTAAATAACATTTTATCAGAAATAGAAATCATAACGACAGTGTTGTCAATATCTATAGAAATATCTTCATCTTCTTTTAAGTTATCAGATAAAGAACTTTTTAGGTTGTAAGAAACTGCCAAATTCATAGAATCTTTAAGCGAAGTGGCTCCAGCAAGTTTTTCAGAATCAACTTTACTTAGTGTTGATTTCATTTTTTCTTTAGTAGTATTAGATATCATGGCTACGTCATCTACCATTACCATTTTTTCATCGCTAGATTCTTTTAAAGAATTAATTTTTGAATTATAATCTGCTACACGAGCTTCTATCTTAGCAAACTTTTCTTCTAATTCTTCCTTTTCGACAGCAGTTTTTTGCAAAGTACTACGAGTATCTTGTAGATCTTGCTCTAAGGCCACGTATTTTTTCTTTGATACACAAGAAGTCAGAGTTAATACTCCAGACAATACGATTAGTGTGAATGATTTTTTCATGGTTATTTAATTTTATTTTATGCTATTTTAACTATCTCTTATTTTATTTATTGCTTCCACGATTACTAATTTTTTCATATCAATTTCTTAAAAAGTGTTAATAAATTTCACTTACAATGTTATCCCATAATCCGATTACGGAGAGCTCTCATACGAAGGCTATCTTAATGTCTTGATTTTCATAGTTGTATAAAAATCAGATATTGAAGAAGTTAATTTTTTGAAGATAAATTTTAGGTTTAATGCAACAACGTATTATTTTTACTGTTATATTGTACGACGAAGATACCTTGCCCATATCTACAAGTAAAATTTAAAAGAATAGTATTAAAATTGATGTTTTTCACCAAAAGAAGGCACGTATCTTATAGTGTATTTTTATTTTCCTTTTTCTTGATGTTCACTCAAGAAATGATTAGCCAACAAAACAATGTTAGTGTTGATTACAAGACTCTTATCGTAAAAAGTAAAATCTTGTATCTACCAATTCTTCCTGAAAATAAAAAATCAATTCTAGATAATATTGACCCTCTTAATATAGCTGAAAAAGAGCAGGTAATAGATAATTTTGCAGTAAAATGGGATACCGTTAGGTTTAATCCTTTTCATGGAGAGAATATTGAATTCCCTTTAGAACTGGCTTTTGATAGTAAAGAATTTGCATCTCCTGTGGATCGCAAAATGGTAGTAACTTCGCGTTATGGTTGGAGAAGAGGGCGACCGCATCAGGGTATAGATATAGACTTAGTAGTTGGCGATAGCGTTAGAACTATCTTGGATGGTAAGGTACGTTATGTAAGATATCATGGAGGGCATGGTAAGACTGTTGTGGTTAGACATAAGAATGGTTTGGAAACCGTTTATGCACACTTGTCAGAATATTTGGTAAAAGAAAATCAAGAAGTAAAAAAAGGAGAAGCAATAGGAAAAGGTGGTATTACCGGTAACTCTAGAGGTAGCCATTTGCATCTTGAAGTTAGATATCATGGTAAATCAATAAACCCTGAGTATTTATTTGAGTTTTCTAATGATAATACCAAGGTAAGATCAAATAAATTATTCGTTACCAGAAAATGGATAACTCCAAGATATCATAGATCAACTCGAAAAAGTCAAATTGTTATATGTACGACTTTGGATGATATTGCGAAAATTAAAGAAAATCAAAAAAAGATCTATACCGTTAGAAAAGGAGATACATTGTATGGTATTGCCAATAAATATGGGTTAGGAGTATCCGAAATCTGCAAAATAAATGCTATACGCCATAACTCAGTTTTAAAAATAGGACAGCAAATAATTGTAAATTAATTTAACTGCCCTTTAAACTCATATCATTTAGGTACATTATCTTTTATATGTTTATTGATCATTTCTAATAAATGACTTCTATTATATGGTTTTAAAATATAATCATTAAGACCTGCCTGTATAATTTGTCGGTTCAGTTGCGTTATATCAACTGCTGTTAAAGCAATAATAGGCGTTTTTGGATCAAACTCACGAATCCTTTTTGTAGTACCAATACCATTAAGTTTTGGCATATTAATATCCATTAATATAACATCATATTGATTTTCTTTTGCAAGTTCGATAGCATCAAAACCATTATCAATAGTAGTGCAATTAAAATTTTCTTTGGATAACATTTTTTCGGCTACCAGTAAATTTAGTTTGTTATCATCTACGACCAATGCTTTTAACTGTTCTTTACTCGTAGTGTTTAGTGTAGTAATATGAGGTACGTTTTTATCTTTTTTAGATTTTTGGCTTGGTAATATTTTAAAATCAACCACCAATGCATATTCTGAACCTGTCTTCGAATTATTTTCTATGATAATTTCTCCCCCTAATACGGCGGTTAATTTTTTAACAATTTTAGAATTGAGCCCTGTACCTAAGTATGATGTTTTGGCTTGATCTACATTAATGAATTCCTGATAGATTGATTTTTGATCTTCTTTAGATACTCCATAACCATTATGAGTAACCTTAAATGAAACGGTAAAATTGTCTTCCTTTTTTTTAATTAAGTTGACAGAAAAATTCACATTTCCATTTTTAGTAAACCTTAGAGCATTACTTATTAAATTCATTAATATCTGCGATAATATAGCTGGGTCTCCTACAACCATTTGATCGATTTCTGGGTCAAAATCAAATTGTAAGGTATTATCACTACTCTCTGTTGCATAACTAAAAGAATTAGTTAAATCTTGCGTAATTTGATTTAAATCAAAAATTATGTTGTGACTATTGATCTCTTCAGAATTAATATAATTAACGTGTAAAACATTATTAATCAATGTTAACAGGTAATTTCCTGAAAATTTTAAAGACTTTAATTTTTTATCTTCTTTTAGTTTTGGGTGCTCTTCGGCGATTAAATTCGTTAATCCCATGATTCCATATAAAGGAATCCTTAGTTCTTGACTAAGAAGAGAAATATAATCTTGTTGTGCTTGAAACTGTTTCTCGGATTCTTTAAGTAAAGATTCAAACTCTGTACTCTTTTTATTCAGTGTTTCTGTAATACTTCTGCATCGCATCCAAAGAAAAAGAATTATAGCCAGAAGTAATCCTCCGAGTATATAAAATATCATAGTTGTTTTTTTGTTAGTAGCAAAGTAAGATATATAAGGTTTATCTTACAAATTTGGATTGTTATTTTTTATAATTATCGATAAAAAACCTAAAGTTTTACAGGGAATTAACAGACATATATATTATAATATATATCTTTAAGCCTTGTGAGCAGTAGATTTTATGATTATGAGAAGTAAATTTTTATTAGTTTTTTTTATTGGTGTTTACGGTTTTATGAATGGACAGATAGAAAAGTCTTCTTCATTGCGCATTGATACAGGAGATTTAAAAACTGATAAATATAGACTATCCTCGGGTTTACCTAAGCCCGATGCCAAAAATAAATTTACGCTTTCAAGCACTCCTGAAGATGGTAGCGATTTTAGAAAAAAAGAACAATCATTTAGTATGAATGATAATGATGGTTTTTTTAAACCTAAAACCAAAGCTACGCCAAAATGGTTTACAAAGGATCGTGATATCAAGGATGAGTACAAAAGCGATCAATACCTTGGCGATTTTAAAAATAATGGCAAATTTGTAAATCTTGTATATCGAGATCATGAATATGTGGATGGAGATATAGTACGGATTTTCATTAATGAAGACATCATTGGTCCTAGAGTATTTCTTACAGCGAATTATAAGAGTATTAAAATTGATTTAATAAAAGGATTCAATAAAATAGATATTCAAGCTCTAAACCAAGGTGAATCTGGCCCTAATACTGCAGAGTTTCAACTTTATGATGATCAAGGAAATTTAATTACCGGAAATGAGTGGAACCTTACTACAGGTGTAAAGGCTACCTTAATTGTGGTAAAAGAATAGTATTTTCTTTTCGTAATCTTCTACACAATACATATAACCGCTATTCGGTAACATTTCTATACCACTTCTTTTTATTCTATATATAGAAAAAGTTATTCATAATATTTTTTTTACATTTTCTGTGATTTTTTTAATCTAACGTATACTAATTATAAAAAACGTGAACTATATGGGTAAAGAGTATGAGTTTACTCAAATAATTAAGGATAACGAGGGCGTCATTTTTAAGATAACTACAATTTATACAAACAATCAAGAGGATCAAAAAGATCTGTATCAGGAAATTGTTTATCAGTTATGGAAGGCTTTTGAGAGTTTTAGAGGAGATGCTAAAATTAGTACATGGATGTATCGAGTAGCATTAAATACAGCTATAACGAGAATAAAGAAAGAAAAACGAAGAGGAAACAGAATTGGAATTGATAAAGTAATCATGTTGCAAACCGAGCAATATGATACAGAGTTTGAAGAGCGATTAAAAATATTGTATTCTCATATTAAAGGACTTAACGAACTAGAAAAAGGATTAATGCTATTACTTCTCGAAGGTAAGAAATATGAAGAGATAGCAAGTATTACGGGGCTTTCGCCTAGTAATGTTGGAACAAGGATATCAAGAATAAAAGAAAAGTTAAGAACACAGATCATTAAAGAATAAGCAAATGGAATTAGAAGAAATGCAATCAATTTGGTCTGAACTAAGCGGCCAATTAGAAAAACAAAAGAAATTAACGGATAAAATGATTATTATGATGACGCAAGACAAATTTAGAAGTAAAATAAACAAAATAGCATACCCAGAAATAATAGGAACATTTGTTTGTTTTGGAGCTGCTATTTTGATAATAGTAAACTTTAATAAATTGGATAATTGGTATACTCTTCTATCGGGAATAGTGACACTATTTATTTTGATTATACTGCCTGTATTGTCTTTAACATCAATCAATAGAATGCGTAAAGTAGAAATAGCAACCAGTAATTATAAAGAAACACTTTTGAATTATGCCAAAGGGAAAAAACAATTTCAGACGGTTACAAAATGGGGATACTATCTTGGTTTTATTTTGATGTTTGCTATTATGCCAGTAACAACCAAAATACTTAATAATAAAGATTTATTTTCTGAAACAAAGAGAGTTTGGCCTTTTGCTATCGCAATACCTTTGGCTATTGTGTTTTTTATTGTTTTTTCGAAATGGGTAATGAAATTTTATAATAACAATATTAATTCTGCAGAGTCTTTGATAAAAGAATTAGAAGACACAAATGTTTAGGATTTAGAAGTAAAGACATGTTAAAAAAGGACTGTAGTAAAACAGTCCTTTTTTGGTATTAATAAGTTAATGTTTTTACTTTATAATTATGAACCACAACGCCCACCATTGGCCCATCTTCCATTAGTTCCTAAAGTATATAGATAACCATTATACGTTACTTTGCTTCCTGCGGTATAACTTCTTCTACTGTCATATTCAGAAACATCCGTACAAATATCGGCACTTGCAGGAGTATCTGTACACTCAGCAATTCTGTTCCAACGTGTAAAATCTCTTTCGTATAAGAATCCTCTATATGTTACTTTATCACCAACAGAGTAGGATCTTCCTCTTACCCATTCTTCGATACCTTGACAAGGGTTAGTATCAGGAGTCCCGCCCGTATCTGATGAATACGCATTATTTGTTCCTTCTATATCAAGAGCAGAAATAGCTGCTTGTCTTCTAGGTAATACGTTTCCGTTTAAATCTGTAATTGTAGGCTGGCCATTTTTACTGAATGTGTAACTACCATACATCATAGTTGAGTTAATATCAAAATCTCTGGTAATCAGGGTAGCAGAATTACTTTTGTAAAATTGGTCCTCTGCACCATTTTGAATATTTTCAAAATTGATAATGACATGATTATCTCTGTCTGATCGATTTTGCTCATGTATATATCCAAGTGTATGTCCTATTTCATGAATAATTACTACCGCCGTGGTACGTGTACCTAATCGTATAAATCCTCTAGATCCATTCATTCCTAGAGTGGCGACTCCACAGTTACAATTATCACCATTACTGCTTATGGTAACATAATTAGATTCATTAGTACGTTCTTTAAACCGTACATTGGTTTTACTTGACCACTCGTCCATAGATTTTTGAAGTTCGCTACGTACAGAATTACTTAAACCTTGGGTAACATAGACTATGGTATTGTTAGTCCATTTCCTTACACCGCCGGCTAATCCGAGTTTTTCGTTGATTCCTTCGTCTGGTGCTGCATCAAGATCCGGAGCAATTTTTGTATCGGTTAATTGATCTTCAAATAATCGGGCATCGGTTCCTTGAAGGCTATATGTACCATCATTTTCTTTTTTTACAAGAACACGTTCACCCAAGAAGTATTTTTCAATTAATTCTTGTTCTTGACCTGTGGTATCGGTTTCTTGATCAAAGTTTTCGTTTTTTTCACATGAAGCAAAAGACAAAGCTATAGCTAATATGCTAACTTTTAGTCCTTTTAATGCTGTTTTAATTTTCATTGAGTTTAGTTTAAATTTAAAAAAATAGTGAATTTGTGCACGTGTTATTAACTAGTATAAATCGATGAATAGTGTTTAAGAAGGCGTTAAAAAAACCGTTAAAGTTTCTTAAAATTTAAAAATAAACAAGTATAGATTGAACAAAAAAACCTGTATCAGACAGATACAGGTTGAAGGAATTAATAGCGTTTTTAATCAGGAAATCCAGTCTTTGGCTATAGCTTTTTTTGAAAACCAAACTAAAAATAATGCTACAATAATTATTAATAAAGGCATCATTATTCTTGGACCCGATAGAGAAACATAATCTTGTAAAAAGAAATTATATATAGCTTGTGCTAACACAGCTATAAGTGATACCAAAAATAGGAGGTAGGCCCATTTTTTCTTTAAGATTAATCCAATACATGCCAATGTACCACCAAATACGGCAATTGCAAATACTCCAGTTACCCAGGCTGGCATATTGTTATAAAAATTTTGATCTCCTTCGGGCATCGCGGCTAGGGCTTCTTCGGTCATATATGCTTGAGCTATATATGCTAGTACGCCTATAATATTCCAAATAAATGCTACAATACTAACGACCCAGTACCATGCAGGGAGTTTGTTTGTGTTTTCCATATGATGTTGATTATTAAGTTGTTTTGAATAAACAATGTAACTAGAAACGGTTTAAATTGCAAATACTAAATAGGCGTCATGATAGTTAAAACCGCTGTTACTTGGTCTATTTCCGAATTTATTATTCATATTTGTATCCCTAGTAAAACCAAAACTTACAGAAGATATTTATTTATGAATGTAGAAGATGTAGTAAAAAGTTATGATCTTGATATTGGTAAAGTAATTTTTTATAAAAACTATTTAGTGATTGAAGTGGCCGAAGGGATTTCTTTTAACCATGAAAAAGCAACAAAACTGTCCGTATTAACAAATTTGCATTTCGGAGATCTTCCATTTGGTTATATATCACATCGTGTAAACTCATATTCATTAGAAGCTACAGATTATATGAGGATAAAAGAGGTTTTTCCGAATCTTACAGCTTTTGCTGTTGTTGTATATAATAAGTTTCAAGAAACTAGTGTACGTATAGAAAATATGTTTTTTGAAGATGGTATTATGACTTTTGATAATCTAGATTATGCAAAGGCTTGGATAGCGGAAAAACTTGCTTAGTTTTAAAAAATAGAATATTTTGTACCTATGGAAAAGATCATTCACTATTTTGAAACAATACCATCATCACATCGAAGTCTAATTTTGGTAGGAGGAATAGCTTTTTTTTGGATCATAGAATATGCCATTCCCTTATTTAGATTTAACTATAAAAAAATTAAGCACGCTTGGCCTAATATTTTCTTCACATTAACTACTATAATTGTTAATTTTATTCTTGCCTTTCTTTTATTAAAAACTAGCGATTGGTCGGTTAATAATGGTTTTGGAGTATTACAATGGTTAGATTTACCCCTTTGGGCTACTATTTTGATAGGAGTGGCGTTAATGGATTTAATCGGAGCTTGGTTGGCTCATTATGTACAACATATGATTAAACCGTTATGGATGTTTCATTTAATTCACCATACAGATAATCATGTGGATACAACAACGGCAAACAGGCATCACCCAGGTGAAAGTATAATACGCTTTTTGTTTACGATTTTGGCTGTATTTGTAGTAGGAGCACCCGTCGGTATTATCATGTTATATCAGTCCCTATCTGTGATTTTATCTCAATTTAATCATGCAAATATATCTCTACCTAAAAAATTGGATGATATTATCAGTTTGTTGATTGTTTCTCCAGATATGCACAAAGTACACCATCACTATGTATTGCCATATACAGATACAAATTATGGAAATATATTTTCTATATGGGATAGAATGTTTGGTACTTTTGCAAAAATTAGGAATGAAGATTTAATATATGGAGTAGATACTTACCCAGATGTTGATTCTAATGCAAAAATTACGAAATTACTTAAACTCCCTTTTGATGGATATAGAGCTCCCGAAGGATCAAAGTTTGAAAAAGAAACACCCTAAATTCATAATTAATGGGATAAAAAAATAAAGCTGAATATACCTTTAAAGTAATATTCAGCTTATAATTAAATAATTCGTCTTATTAATAAGTATAGCACTTAATTTTTTTATGCATAATGTACTCATGACTGTAAATGTTTAGTGAATGATCCAAAAACGCACTAGGTTTTTGTACAGCCACATTTATTTTTTTTCTAAGATTCTTTAATGACTTCATGATTAGTGTTTTTATGATTGATAAATAAGGTGTAACTACCTATAACGTCTTCTAGTATTCCAGATAAATCCTTTTGTAGTCGATAATTTTTTACTGATTTGATTGTTGTCTAAAGTTCTCATGTTGTTGATTTTTTAATTAATTATTTGATTAGATTATCTATAGCGTCTTTTGGTATTCCAGATATATCCTTTGGATGTTATTAATTTTTTACTGATTTGGTTACTGTCTAAAGTTCTCATGTTGTTGATTTTTTAATTATTGTTTTTACTCTTTTTGATTATCTATAACGTCTTTTAGCGTTCCAGATATTTCCAATTGTTGCTTGTGGTTTTTTACTAATTTGATTTTTCATTTTTATATGTTTTTAAATTGTTATATACCTACAAGACGTACTTAATTCAAATTCGTTACAGTACTATGTATAAAAAGGTACTATTTTAACTAAAATTAACATTTGATACGCCTAAAAATTGAGGTTAACCTATGATTTTCAATTAATTTTAGAAACATTATGTCGAAAAAAAGTAAAAACCTAACTTAATAAAGAGAGCCAAAAACACAAACTTTTCATAAAATGAAAGTACGCTATTCATTTAAGGAGTATTTTGAATATCAATATGTAATATTCCAAAAAGAAAATGAGATGAAGTATCGATGTAGATTATTAGCCTTTTCGTTTGTAATGATTTCTTTTCAGATTATACAGGCTCAATACAAAGAAAACGATTGGAAGAGTAGAGATACTTGGATGGATGTATCTAAAATATTCGACCTTGCCGAAATTGAAGAAGGAAATAATGTGGCAGATGTGGGTTGTCATGAGGGCTATCTCTCTATACACCTGTCTAAAAAAGTTGGAAAACAAGGAAAAGTATATGCTGTCGATGTACGAAAAGATAGACTTGATATATTACAAGAGCATTTAAAAAATAGAGCATTATCTAATGTCGACGTTATATTAGGAGATTATGATAATCCTAAATTGCCATTACAAACATTAGATGTTGTTGTGGTAATGGATACTTATCATGAAATGGAAAGGTATATGATCATTTTAGAACATATTAAAAAGTCTTTAAAGCCTGGTGGTAAAATTGTAATTATTGAAAAGTTTAAAAAACACATGCTCAACAAAAGTAGAGAAGAGCAGGTAGGTGCACATACATTATCCTTAGGTTTTGTGAAATCTGAATTAGAAGAAGCCGGTTTTTTAATTAGTACAGAAATAAAGGATTTTGGAAATTGGAAAAACGAATCCGATAAAAGAATATGGGTCCTAGTAGGAGTAAAATCGAATAAAGAATAAACGTATTAAACTTCCATCTTATATCCTACACCATGTATGTTCACAATTTTTACTGTAGCATCATAATGTAATTTTTTTCTCAATTTTGAAATAAACATATCTAAACTTCTACCTACAACCACACCATGATCTTCCCAAACCATTTTTAGTAACTCTTCACGTTTTATGATTTGATTTGGACTTTGGCTAAAAATTTTGAGTAATTCTGATTCTTTAACCGTAAGGTCAATTTTATGATCTCCTCGTTTTACCAGTTGTTGTTCTGGGTAAAAAATGGAGTTACCAATTTTTACACTTTTATCTGATTGATCTGGTAAGTGCCTTTTTATGATTTGATATTTAACTAATAAAACACCAGTAGTTAAAATAAATAAAATTAAAAGTGTCGAAATCAAATAAGTTGTACCGGGAATACTAGAAGTTGAAATAGTGGCATTGTTAATTGTAGATTTGACAATTGAGGTGGGAGGTAAGGAAGAGTTTTCTGTAGAAATAAAGATGATACGTATGGTATAACAAGAGTTTGAAAGCTTTCTCCCTCCGCAAGAAACTAAATTGTTTTCTAGAGCTCCTTTACTTTGATAGCTATAAACTACTTCTTGCATACGACAATCTAATACCTCGGTGATATAGTCTGAGATTATTTCTGAACGTATAAATGCTGTTTTGGTAGCACTAATTAGAATTTCTGGACTTATAGATAAGTCGTACTGAAAGGATAATTCGAATTCATTGTCTTTCAGTTTTTTCACTGGCATGACCAAAGAAGTAGAATCGTTATTATCCAAGAGCAAACTATTTCCAATTTCTCGTACAGCAATCTTTATCTTTTCTAGTTGATATGCAGGTTTAATTTCTTGGGCATAACTTTTAAATAGCCCAACGCATAAAATCGATAAAAGGGGTAACATTTTGATAATTATACTTTTAAAACTTGTATACGATTTCAATTCTTAAGGTTTTACAATTCGATTACACTTTTTTACAATTGATTTATAAGGTTAGGTTGGTGATGACTCTATATTTAAAATACAATTGTAATTACCAAACAAAGTATAACAAAAAAGCTAAAAAATCATAAAAACCTTATGAAGAATTTTAAAATTATGAATAGTCTTATTTTATTGTGTATAATCTCATTATCATGCGCGCAGCATACTAAGAATGATAAATTTACTGTCACTACTTCTGGATTGCAATATAAAATTGTAAAACAAGGAAATGGATCTGGTATACATAAAGGACAAGAAATCTTAATTCATCAAACTACAAAGTACAGAGATAGTTCTGTTGTGTTTTCATCTAATAAACAGATAAAACCAATTAAGATTTTGATAGATGAACAAGAGACTCAAGGCTTAAATGAGGGACTTATAGGAATGAAAATAGGAGAAATTCGTAAACTAATTGTACCTCCCTCTCTATATATAAAATCAGAAGAAGTTACTTTCTCTCATCCAGATTCTATATTAATACATGAAATTAAACTTGTTGATATAGTAACAGAAACAAGTACTCATTCTAAACAAGGAGAAGCAAGAACAATAGATGTAGAAAAAAGCTATATAGAATGGACTGGTTATGATGCTTTTAAGTTCAATAATCATTTTGGAAGAATAAGTTTTAAAAGTGGTAAGTGGTTACTCGAAGATGACATTATTAATGGCGGACAATTTGTTGTAGATATGAATACAATCATTAATACTGATGGAGAATATAGTCCTTCTCTTATTGATCATTTGAAGGATGAAGATTTTTTTGAAACAAACGTTTATCCCATATCAAAATTAGAAATTACCAAAATGGATTATACGAATCATCCAAACGTAAAAGTAGAGGCAAACCTTACTATAAAAGGTATTACGCAGCCTATCCAATTTGATGGTATATTTACTATTAGTGATCAACAGACTATTTTTACATCAAAATTTGTGATCGATCGTACTCGATGGAATGTAATGTATAAATCTGGTAGTATTTATAAAGATTTAGGAGATAAAGCTCTTTCTGATGATATTGACTTTAATGTTGTAATTTACCTACAATAGTTCTATTATATTTTAGATGATTTCGCCACTATGAACTGGAGTTAATTCTTTTGCTTCCTGATCGTTATATATTCTTGATTTGATTATAAATCGTATACCCATAGGAATCTCAAGAGAAAAACTAGCCCCACGACCCTTTACAATATCTACCGTGAGTTGTGTGTGTTTCCAATATTCGAATTGATCATGAGACATATAAAAATCACATTCATGGATAGTGCCTAACCAAATATCGGTTTCATTAATCATTAATTCACCCTTTTCAAAGCACATCGGGGAGGAGCCATCACAGCATCCTCCGCTTTGATGAAACATCAACTCCCCGTGTTCTTTTTTAAGGGTATCAATTACAGCAGCAGCTGCATCTGTTATTTTTACCCGTTGTACCATAATAATATATTAGAAGAATCCCATTGCTTTTTTATCATATGAGATAAGCATGTTTTTGGTTTGGCGATAATGGTTAAGCATCATTTTATGATTTTCTCTACCAATACCTGATTTTTTGTATCCTCCAAAAGGAGCATGAGCTGGATAATTATGATAACAATTCACCCAAACGCGACCTGCTTGTACTGCTCTCGATATTTGGTATGCTTGATGCATATCACGTGTCCATACTCCGGCACCCAAACCGTAAAGGGTGTCATTTGCAATCTCTATAGCTTCGGCTTCATTTTTAAATGTAGTTACACACGCTACAGGACCAAAAATTTCTTCCTGGAAAACACGCATTTTATTATTGCCTTTCAATAATGTTGGTTGGATATAATAGCCTTTTTCTAAGCCTTCAATGTACGCTTCTTCACCACCAGTTAGCACTTCACATCCTTCGTCTTTTCCTATGCTAATGTAGTTCAACACTTTTTCGAATTGATCATTAGAGGCTTGTGCTCCCATCATTGTCTGGGGATCTAAAGGGTGACCTAATTTTATAGCTTCGGTACGTTCAATCACGCGCTCTATAAATTTGTCGTATATACTTTCTTGTATTAAAATTCTTGAAGGACATGTACATACCTCCCCTTGATTAAGAGCAAACATTACTGCGCCTTCTATTGCTTTGTCAAAAAAGTCATCATCGGCTTCCATAATACTTTCAAAGAAAATATTTGGAGATTTTCCACCCAACTCAAGAGTAACTGGGGTTATATTTTTAGACGCATATTGCATAATAAGTTGCCCGGTCGTAGTCTCTCCAGTAAAAGCAACCTTATTTACTCTAGGGCTAGATGCTAGTGGTTTACCAGCCTCTGCTCCAAAACCATTTACAACATTTAATACACCATCTGGAAGAATACCTTCTATAAGTTCCATTAAGATCATTATTCCAACCGGAGTTTGCTCAGCTGGTTTTAGAATCACGCAATTTCCGGCTGCAAGAGCGGGTGCAATTTTCCAAGTAGCCATTAATAGAGGGAAATTCCAAGGGATGATTTGCCCTACAACACCTAATGGTTCTTGAAGATTGAGTGACACTGTATCTGCGTCTAATTCACTAACAGAACCTTCTTCGGCTCTAATAACTCCGGCAAAATATCTAAAGTGATCTATAGCCAAAGGCAAATCTGCAGCTAAGGTTTCGCGTAGAGTCTTTCCGTTATCCCAGGTTTCCGAACGTGCTAGTAGTTCAAGATTATCTTCAATAACATTCGCTATTTTTAATAAACAATTACTACGGTAGGTAGCCGAAGAGTTGTTCCATTTTGGTGCAGCTTTCCAGGCAGCATCAATTGCCAATTCAACATCTTCAGCAGTTGATCTGGCTATCTTTGTAAAACTTGTTCCATCTACAGGTGAGATGTTTTCGAAGTATTGGCCTTTTATTGGTACGGTCCATTCGCCACCAATATAATTTTCATATTGAGCTTTAAAACTTGGTTTGTTTACACTACTTTTTGGAGATGCTTGTGAGATACTCATAATTTTAGGAATTAAAAGTTAATAAGAGATAAAATGCATGTGATTTGTTGTAAGATGTAACTTGCTGACAAGAAGAGATCTAGGGTTAAATATACGTTAATTTATTCTATTTTTAGCCGTGTTTGTTGTTAATATTATTATCAATTTTGATAACGATAATATGATCTTAAATTTGATGAAAAAGATGTTATTTCCTGTATGTTATAAATGGTTTTATCTGTTAAAAGAATCATATTATTTTGCAAGTATTTGATATATCAAATATATTTGTATCAAATATAGAATATGAATATTGAAAATCCATCACAGGTGGTCTTTTATAGAATAGAGAGAGCAATAAAGGAGTATCGGAAATTTGCTCAAAAAAAGATTTCTGAAACGATAGATGATATTACTGTTGATCAAGGACTGATATTATTGTTTTTAAATGATTATCCAGAATTATCTCAAAAAGAAATAGCAGCACTGGTATTTAAGGATAACGCTTCTATGACTAGAATGATAGACTTGATGGTTAAAAAAGAATATTTAATACGATCTACCCATAGTAAAGATCGAAGAAGACATACTATAGAAATTACGGGTAAGGGAAAGGAAATACTTAAAAAATTACCGCCAGTGATTCTCGAAAATAGAAATACTGCTTTAAAAGAAATTACACATGAAGAACTACTACAATTAGAACAAACTTTAAATAAGATAATTCAAAATTGTACAACTCATTAATCAAAATCACCTAATACTACTTATGACATGAGAAAGATCATCATATTCATAAAGTTTACTATTATTATAGTTACTTTTTTAATTCAATCAATCAATTACGGACAATCATCATATACTACAACCATTAATCAGGTTAAAGAGCTTTTAGAAAAAAATTATATTTTTTTGGATAAAGCAAAAGAAACGAATGCACATCTGGATAAGCTGGTACAAAACGGGGCTTTTGATAATACAACTCCAAATGATTTCGCAACATTACTAACAAAAGAACTGCGTAAAATCACTAAGGATAAACATCTTAGGTTTTCATATACAAAATCAAGACAAGTTTCAAAAAAATCTAAAATAGAATTTACCGAGAATTTTGGAAGGTATAGAACTCCTATGCTTAGAGGGTTTCAGCTTATGGATGATAATATTGGATATATAGACCTTGCTTTTTTTGGTGGCTCACCACAGCATAGAGCCAAAATAGATTTAGTGATGAAAGAAATGGGAGTAGCAGATGCAATAATTATTGACATGAGAAGAAACGGCGGCGGCAGTCCTGATACGGTAAATTACTTATCCAGCTATTTTTTTGATGAGAAACTATTATTAAATACGATCTATGCACGTGTACATGATCATACCGAAGAAATGTGGGTTGCAGATGTAAATGGTAATAAAAGACCCGAAGTTCCGGTTTATATTCTTACAAGCGAAAAAACCTTCTCTGGTGCTGAAGATTTTTCGTATACAATGCAAAGTAGAGAAAGAGCTATTATAATCGGAGAGGTTACAGGAGGAGGAGCTCACCCCACAAGATATCATCAGATAGAGAATAGCGATTTTGGAATTAGTATTCCTTTTGCTCGAACAGTCAATACAATAACTAAAACTAATTGGGAAGGAACGGGAGTACAACCAGATATAAAAATGTCTGCTGATCTTGCTTTGGATAAAGCAAAAGAACTGTCAAAAACTTCGGGGAAAAATTATAGTAATGCTTTGTATAAGCCATTAGAAAAAGCAATAAATGAGATAACAGATAAAAACATCTCCAATAATAACCATACTGATGTTCTTGCTAATCTAAAAACGCTGTTAAAAGTAAATATGCTTGATGAGGGAGAAATTAATAATTTAGGATATTCTTATTTACAAAATGCAAAGAATCATGTTGCTATTGTTCTTTTTAAAGCCAACACATTATTGTTTCCCGAATCTGCCAATGTATACGATAGTTACGCAGAGGCTCTTGCCAGAAATAATAATAAAGAACTAGCTCTTGCAAATTATAAAAAAGCAGTAGCAACTGCAACAAAACATAAGGATGCACAATTAGAGATTTTTGAAAACAATTTAAAGAAATTTGAAACCCAAAATTAACCTATAATAAGGCTAGGCGATGCTTTTTAGTTCTTGTTTTAAAACCAAATCCCATACGGATTTGGTTTTTTTGTTTTTAAAGACGTTATGTGATTTTACATTTCTTATTTTTATCATAAATACGAGTCATGGTACAAATAGATTTACGCGATAAAACAGTACTTCTAACTGGAGCTTCTGATGGGATAGGGAAGGCTACAGCTAAGTTTCTTATGAAAATGGGAGCAAAGGTTGCTGTGCATTACAATACGAATAAAGAATCGGCCGATACCCTTGTACAAAACTATAAGGAAACGAGGTCAAGGGCTTTTAAAGCAAATTTGTCTATCGAAAATGAAGTGTACACCATGTTTGAAGAGGTAGAAAAAGCTTTCGGAAAAATTGATTGCGTTATTTTAAATGCAGGTGTTTTTATGCAACATCCAATAGCTAATACTACTGCTGATTGGTTTTCTACATGGAAAAGAACCATAGATATTAATCTAAATTCAACTGGATTACTTACCAAATTAGGAATTGATCATTTTATGACTCATACAGGCGGAAGGTTTATTTATGTAGGTAGTAGAGCAGTTTTTAGGGGAGAAACCGAAGAATATTTGGGTTATGCCGCATCAAAAGGAGGAATGGTTTCATTAGCAAGAAGTGTAGCACGTTCTTTTGGTAAACACAATATTAAGTCTTTTATTTTATCTCCTGGATTTACGCGCACACAAATGGCAGAGAGTTTCATTAAAGATCATGGCGAAGAAAAAATACTTAACGAAATAGCACTTAATGAACTAACAAAACCAGAAGATCTGACATCTATTATTGCGCTAATGTGTAGCGGTCATATGGATCATGCTACCGGAGCCACTATAGATATGAACGCCGGTAGTCATATACGATAACTATTAATAGTAGTATAAACGGTGCAGTAGTTTTACCACCAATTTTTTCTAAATATTGATTTTCTATTTTCCCAAATACTTCGATTTTGCATTCGAATAAATTCAGGAGTATAATCTTCTATTTTTAATAACTCAATACCAAATTGCGAAAACCCTGGAATAAGTAATGGATTCACTTGAAAATGCCACCATTCTGAACTTAAATACTGTTTATTACTAGATCTTAGGTATCCTCTTCTGGGAGGTATGGGATGAAACCCATATTTATCGGCTATTGTAGTGAAATCAATAAATCGATCTTTAATCTTCATTTTTTTATCCTTACCAGAACCCCAACTATCCCAGTATGTTGCTTCAATCTCAATCAAATCTCCGCCACTGGCTCTACAATACACTTGCCAATAACTAGTGCTAGAATTACTTTTGTTCTTTACCATTACAAAAGGATCTGTTTTTGGAGAAAAGAATCCAGAATTTATAGAAAGATCCATGGCAAGACCAGCATAATGCATAGATTTTGCTGATCTATGCTGATTAACACCGGCATGTAAAGAACGTTTACCACCACTACTAGTAATTTTACCACCTAGACTTACAATTTCTTGTCTCAGTAAATTATATTGTCGAGCGGCATCTTCGCGTAAAATGAAATTATTAAAACCTTCAATCCCGTTAATTTTATCAGCTTCACAACGAACCCAGTTCATTTTTTGAGTACTGGTAACAAATGGAAACTGAAGTTCCCATAATGTTTCGGGCCCTATAATACCATCTGTAAAGATATCTGCTTTTTCCTGAAATTCGAAAATTTGATTTTTTATATTTCTATTGGTTACTGTTTCATCCTGTTCAATAGTTTTATGAAATAATAAATGTGTTTGAACAGCTTTCAAGAATTGATCATCGTAAGCCATAATGCAATGTATTTTTTAAGTTGGTTATATTATATATTGTTAAAATGAAATCACACACATTTGATAATCAATAAGATTTTCAAAAAGATATGCTTTAGGAGGGGTGAAATATGTTTCTAAGATACGTATTTTACTTAAATAATATGAAGATGAAAATAAAAATTGTATTGATTTTTTGAATAGTTGTCAAGAGAGGTTTATTGTTATTTGTTTTATTACCAGTATTTTAAGTTGATGTTTTTTATTCTAAAGAATTATAGTACCTTTAAATAACTAAATATTTACACAATTTTAAAACCTAATCATTAACTCAATTTAATTTACTCTTAAAACCATGAAAAAAAGTACAATCCTGATACTTTTGGCATTCGCCATAAGTATCCCCGTATTTGCACAACAAAGTGCAAAAGAACTAGCCAACACCTATCTTAACCTTAAAGGAGAAGTGATTTTTGATTTTGTCGTAAATGATAAATCATCATTGAGTACCATTACAAAAGAACTGTCTATTGTTCATTTTGATGAGCAAACCAATATCGTTAAGGTAATGGCAAATGCGACACAATTTTCTTCTTTTTTACAAAAGAAAATAACGTTTAATGTTCATCCCAAAGATAATGTGATTGGGTATAGAACGATGACATCTGATCTTACAGGTAAGTCGCCAGGCTTTCCACTAACTGCTTATCCAACATATTCGGATTATGTGGATATGATGAGTGGTTTTGCAAGTAGTAATCCAACATTATGTAAAGTTGAAGATATAGGAGCTACCACAGAGGGAGATAAATCTTTACTATTTGTGAAACTATCAGACAACGTTAATGCAAATGAACAAGAACCCCGAGTTATGTATACGTCATCTATGCACGGAGATGAAATAGCAGGATATCCTATGATGCTTAATCTAATTGATTTTTTATTAGAAACTTATAATGATACAAGTCATCCTCGACATGCAGAAATCAAAAATTTATTAGATAATAATGAAGTGTGGATAAACCCATTAGCCAATCCTGATGGTACTTTTAGAAATAGCCCAGGAAACACATCTGTAGCCAATGCAACTCGAGGAAATGCAAATAATGTAGATTTAAATAGAAATTATCCCGATCCCGATGATGGCGCCAATCCTGATGGTAATGCTTATCAAACAGAGACTTTGGCTTTTATGAATTTTGCAAGTACAAAACATTTTGTATTATCAGCAAATTTTCATGGTGGTATCGAACTAATCAACTATCCGTGGGATACGTATGCAGGTGCACATCCAGATGAAGATTATTTTATTCATGTTTCTGAAGAGTATAGAGATCTATGCCAATCCAATAGTCCATCAGGGTATTTTGATGCCTTAAATAATGGAATCACAAATGGTTTTGCTTGGTATGAAGTACAAGGAGGAAGACAGGATTATCAGATTTATAATCACAAAGGAAGAGAAGTGACCGTAGAATTATCAGATGCCAAAACTCCAGCAGCAAATCAGTTGGTAAATTTTTGGAACTACAATCAGGATGCACTTATAGCTTTTCTTAAACAGGTAAACTATGGGATAAGAGGAGTAGTTACAGATGCAATAACTAATCAAGCAATACAAGCCAAGGTTACTATTGTTGGAAAAGAAAATTACGAATCATGGGTGCCTACAGAGTTACCCGAAGGAGATTATTATAGGCCCATAAAAGCTGGAACTTATAATATTATATACGAGGCTGAATGTTATGAAACGTTAACGTTAACAGGAATAAGTATTGCGGATTATGCTACAGTTATTCAAGATGTGCAGTTAACTCCAATAGGAGGAGTAGCTCCAGCAGGTTTGTCAGCTACAAATGTTCAATCATCATCAGCTACGATAAGCTGGCAAGGTACTTCTAGTGCAACATATGATGTACGCTATCGAGCGATAGGTAATACGAATTGGACTACGGTACCTTCTAACAATAATTCAATAAATATAACAGGTCTATCTGCAACTACAGATTATGAAGCTCAAGTAAGAAGTAATTGTGCAGGAGGATCAAGTTCCCCGTATAGTACTTCTGTAAACTTTACAACTACGGCAATACCAGCTTGTGCTGGAATTAATGCTTTTCCTTATGTAGAGAGTTTTGAATCTGGACTTGGCGCTTGGACCAATGCTACCGGAGATGATATTAATTGGACACGTGATTCGGGGGGTACACCTTCAAACACAACAGGACCATCAACAGGGCAAGATGGAGCTTTTTATTTGTTTACAGAAGCTTCTACTAGCGGTAACCCTCCGGGTAGCCCAAACAAAACAGCAATTCTTAACAGTCCATGTATCGATTTGTCGGCATTTGCAAGTGCATCATTAGAGTTTGGATATCATATGTACGGTGCCACCATGGGAAGTATGGAAGTATTAGTTAGTACAGATGATGGAACAACCTATACTTCGATCTGGTCAGAGAGTGGTAATAAAGGAAATTCTTGGAATCAAGGTTCTCTAGATATTTCGGCTTATAGTGGGTCAGTAGTTAAATTACAGTTTAAAGGTATCACGGGCTCCGGTTGGAGAAGTGATATGGCTATAGATAATATTAAAATAGAATCGTCAACTCCAGATAACGAAGCACCATCGGCTCCTACTAATCTTGTTACATCTAATATAACTTCATCGAGCATTACGCTTTCGTGGGAAGCATCAAGTGATAACATCGGGGTTGTGGGTTATGATGTATATCAAGGAACTAATTTGATTGATAGTACAACTGGTAGTGGTTTGATTAGTGTGGTATCTGGTTTAACGCCTAATACGGCGTACTCATTTACGGTAGTTGCAAAAGATGGAGCAGGTAATACATCTGCATCTAGTAATACCGCTAGCGCTACTACGCTTGAAGGGGATATTACCTATTGTGCTTCGCAAGGAAATAATATAAATTTTGAGTATATCGATTTAGTTGCTTTAGGAGGTGTGAGTAATCCAACTACAGCAACTTCGGGTTATAGTGATTTTACAAGCTTGGCAGCTGCTATTTTGCCATATGGAGCAAATACAATTACGTTAAGCGTCGGGTTTGCAAATACTTCATACACAGAATTTTGGGCTGTTTGGATCGATTATAATAAAAATGGAACTTTTGAATCTTCTGAGCAAATCGTTTCTGAATCTACATCAAGTAGCACGGATCAATCTTATAATTTTACTATACCAACATCAGCTTTGTCCGGAGAGACTAGAATGAGAGTATCTATGAAATATAATAGTGCTCCTACAGCCTGCGAAACGTTTACTTATGGAGAAGTTGAAGACTATACGGTTAATATTGGTGGTGTTGTTTCTGCCAAAGGAAACGATATAGCAAAGACAATTGCGTTGGATCAAATTTCACTATATCCAAATCCAGTATATGATAATTACTTGTACTTAAGTGGAATAAAAGGTGAAAATATTGAATATAGTATATCAAATTATATTGGTCAAACGGTGATGAAGGGTAGAATGATCGAGGATAATGTTAATGTATCTGGTTTGATTAAAGGAGTGTATATAATAGAAATAGTACGTAATCAAGAAACAAGATCCATACGATTTATTAAAATGTAGTAGAAACGAATCTATTTTAAGAAAAGGCTTCAATATCAATTGAAGTCTTTTTTATTCTATAATAAAATCTAAAGTATAGTTTTTTGGATGATTCGAGATCGAAGGTTTTTCAATATTCTGATCAAACATTCTTTCTAAATTGTTTCCAGCCAAATCTTCGATTCTAGAATTACATATAATTTTATACGTATCAGCAATCCAAGGCAGGAGAGGAGTAAAACTTAATATAGTTTCTGCATTTTGTAATGTCCATGTACCCATTACTTCTTTACCGTTTTTATCCTGTATGGCAAGACTATGTATAATGCTACCATAATCTAGTGATTCGTTACAGTGTACGGTTAGATCTGATATCGAATTTGGCATAGGAGTATCAACTGTCCACGTGGTTATTTCGGGTTGTTTTCGATCTGCTTTTTCAATTTCAAAATAATGCACATAATCGTTTTGCATTGGGGTGCCATCTTTGTTTTTTAGCGTTTTTTGAATCCATAGGGTATATGATTTACCAGTTTCAAAAACCGCTCCTAACTGTTTATTAGGAATGAGATCACGTTTCTGTCTTCCTGGCTCTACCCATATAGTTAAAAGTTTACCATCATCACTCACAAGGGCGTTGTTTAATGCAAGAGCAGCCCTTGATAAGGTATCTCCTTGAGCATTTCTAAATTGTACGTGTTTATATACCCAGGTTTCATTAATGGGTTCAGAAAATTGAATATACCATTTAAGAATATTTGCGGGTATTTTTTTGGCCGAGGGATAGACAGATGTTACCGTTAGATATGAATAAGACTTAGGTATATTAATCTTAAAATACTCAATAAAATCGTCATATACTATTGTGTATTCTTGATTTATGCTAAAAGGTACTATGGGTGCGAATTGAAGGTTATCAAGATTAACAACAATCTGCCCCAAAATGGCAGAGGTGTTTTTAATTTCTTTTTCGGTTAGATGACCTCGATATATTTTAACGATATCAGGCGAACTAGAATATCTAGATATTGAGATAGATTCTTTATTAAAACTAAATTCCAGAGATGATTGTGCTAATATCTCTGGAATATGAGTTAAGACTATTAAAATACAGATGAGATTTCTCATGCATTATGGGTATGACTATTTTAAATGAATCAAACAGTATACTTTATTTCTGAATCCACCAACTACTTCCTTGTTTCAAAGCAAGATTACCCGAAGATTCTCTTTGTATGATTACAAAACCATTATCACCATATGCATCTAATTGCTGTACATTTACAAAGGGCATATTAACATAGGCAACCCCTTCAGCGGCTCCTTTTATGGTAACGGGAGTGGTCATTGTTTTATCAAAAGCTTCAAGATCAGAAAAATCAAGACGCATTAAAGGTCTATTACTATTTGAAATAAGAAGATATCGAGTTTCATCACTTTTTACTTCAACAATGTCTAATGGAGAATTGCCACTACCCAACTCGGCAACTGTTCTCCCTTTATTGTGTTGGCCAGATTTGATATCATCTGTAGGGAAAACAACAAGAGGTGTACATGTATAAGCCGCTACAATATGAGATTTACCTTTTATGGTAGTCGGGATAAATGTTTTAATAGGAGCATGAGTCTCATATTTACCATGTGCAGCATGATAAATCTCTAAAGAACCATAATCTTGTTTTTCGGTAAAAGGAAAATCAATAGATCGAAAAGTCGAAGCAAATTCTTTATTGCTCAATCCTGATAAGAATATTTTTCCTGAAGCATATTTTATATCAGCTACAGCCCATTTTCTAAGTGCTCTACCTCTTTTATCTTTAGCATCTTTGGTAACGGCATCTACCAAAGCTATTTTACTGTACGAAGCATTATTTAAATCCACTGGACTTAAAGAATTGTTTTCAATCCTAAAGAGTACCGGAGAACCCGAGCTATGCGAAACTGATATGTATATATTCTTATTTTTTGGATTTACAGCCATATCTGTGATCTGTATTTGATCTAATGCTGTCCCTAGTTTATCCGCAATCAATTTATCCAATTGATCAATTTTTACTTTAGAATTATCGACTTCCGAATGATTGCTAACATCAAGGGCTACGATTTGTGCCGATTTGCTATCTCCAATAAATAGGATATTCTCAGGGCCAAAAGTAATGGCATTGATAGAGGTAATACCAGGGTCTCCAGTTTTAAAATTCTCTTTAAGAGAAGAAATGTCATTTGCTATGCTCTTTGTGAAAAATAATGTCAGAAGAACAACGAAAGTTATTAATGTTTTCATGAGATAAGAATTATAGAATGATCGTTGATTCTAAAAGTAGATAAAAAGTGGTGCGTCTACAGTTAAAGAAATAACAAAATCTTTATGTAGTACGTATTAAATATATCTTAAAGAAATACAATATAGAATAAAGAACACTTTAGAAAAATGGGATGTATGTTGTAATGACTTACTTCTTAAAAATCGTAATAGTGGAGTAGTAGATGTTTTGCAGAAGGATTAAAAAGAAAGAATTCAATAACCGAAATGTTGTTTCCACATATTAATTTATTGCTCCTTATGATCAAGGATATCTTTTATTTCGACTCCCATATAATCAGCGATTTTTTGTAATCGTTCAAAGTCCTTAACCAAATTTTTTCGTTTCACGACATAATCTCCAGCTTGTGGGCTAACCCCAAGAGCTTTAGATATACCGTACACTGTTTTTGCTCCTTTACTTTTTCTTAAGAGCTTTTTTAATTTCTTGTTAACCATAATAAAATAAGTAAAAAGGAATCAAATATACAAATAAATTTTTATTAAAAAAATACTTGAATATTAAAAATTTATATGTATATTCGTGAAATACAAATTCAAATCATCAACTATGAAACTTTTATTAGCAACAATGTTGTTTTGTGTGACCTTCGGGAACGCTAAATCATTATCTACAGAGCCTACGAATTCAAAAGAGAAAAATGCTACCGAAAAGAAAAAAGATGGAGGAGAAGGAACTTTTGAAAATAAAAATGTTCACTCTGTAAAGAAGTGGAAAATTAATATCGAGTACACCAATGGTAGTGTGATTTCTAAAACAATAGTTGTGGATAAAGATTCAGACTTAAGCGCGTTAGAAACCGCTTTTATGGAGGCTGAGAAACATTTGAAAGATGTTAAAAATATTAAAGATTATAGTATTTCTCCTGTAACCAGTGCATATGTACTACTAGCAGAGAATTAAAATATATATCAATACCCTGAACTAACCTTTATGCAAAGGAAAACGGCTTCACAGTTGTTTTCCTTTTTTTTTATTGATTTGTGTAACGTTTTCTTGATTCCATATAATATCTACTCCAATTTGGCTTATTTTGGATTAAGAAATTGGTGTATTTTAAAAAAACGTGGTACATTTAACCTACTTCAATCGTCATGTTTACCCCATATATGTATTAATAAATTGAGAACATCGTATCATTCTTAGTAATCGATATTAGATGTTTGTAAATGTCCTTCTTCAAAATGTTTTGCCCTAGGCGTGGTTGATGACAATATGTTTAATTAATACAAAGTGTATATACATTAATTAAATAGGGTTAACATGACACATAAAAAACCAATTGCCGATTTACACTGCCATCCTAGTATTAAACCTTTTAGGAATAAAGAGCAGTTCAAGAATATATGGGTTCATGGCAGAAATAAAGAACCAAAGGATTATTTTAAAACAATAAGCATTAGGAAATGGATCATAAATGCAGTTTTAAAAAAGATGGCTACTTTTTCGCAATCTAATCTTGATGATTGCTATAAAGGGGGGAATCGACTAGTATTTTGCTCAATTTACCCTTTCGAACGACCTTTTTTACGACCGGATAGACCATTTTCTAGAGCCAAGCGATTTCATAGATTTGCTCTTAAAGTTTTATTTAGAAAAAAGGTATACCCGTGGGGTATCAAAATTGATGTCAAAATTAGTAGTCTATTATCTGGGGGATCTTTAGAGTGGTTGCAAAAGGTAATTGATAGAATACATAGAGATGGTGTAGAATACATCAAATATTATGATGAATATATTAAAGAACGCGACTTTATTTTTAATTACGATAATACTACTTCTCCTAATACACAAGACGGTGTTACTCCAAAATTTTGTTTGGTAAAGAATTATGAAGAATTACAAACTAAAAAAAATAAAGATGTTATATGTGGTGTATTTACAGTAGAAGGGATTCATTCTTTTGCGAAATACAAACGAAGTAATCTTTTGTTTGCGAATAGTATTGATGACCTATCGGATAATGATCAAAACCGTTTAAAAAGGGAATTTACAAATAATATAGTGCAGGTAAAGAAGCAAAAATACCCGCCTTTTTTTATTACGCTTTCACATCATTTTAATAGTCTAGTTGCAGGTCATGCGGCTAGTTTTGCAGATCATAAATTTATACAACCTGGATTTAAAGATATTTTTAATCAATTACCAGGAATGAATACAGGAATAACTTCTTTTGGTGAAAAACTTATCAGAGAATACCTGTTATCAAGAGAGCATGGTCCAAGAATTTTAATAGATACCAAACACATGTCTATAAAAGCTCGTAGACGTTATTATGAAATGATTAATGAGATTAGAAAAGATGATTCTTTACATGAAAACATCCCTATTATTAGTAGTCATACAGCTGTAAGTGGTATTTCGACATTACAAAAGGCTGAGGAAGAAATCGATTCGAGACCTTCGGATAAGCACTCATTTGTGAGTAGGTATGATATTAATATTACCAACGAGGATATTATAGAAACCTTTAAATCTGATGGTTTGATAGGAATATGTATGCACGATGGTCGAATGCCAGGGGGTAAATTCAGAAAAAAAATTAAACAAGCCGGTAAAGACAGAAAAAAATTGAAAAAGCTTCATGTACAAATGTTTCTTACTAATGTATTTCATATTGTAAAAGTAAATCTCAATTTTATTCGAGTGGAAAATGAAAATAGAGTAACGTCTAAAATAGAAGAAAAAGATGCCTGGAAAATCATAGGTTTAGGTAGTGATAATGATGGAATAGTTGACCCTTTTGATCATTATGATACTGCGGCCGATCTTACAGATTTTAAAATGGATATCGTTAATTTCATTGACAATTATGACCATCCTGATAATCATAATTATAAGATTATAACCTTAGGCGATAATGAGCGCAAAGAGGGCGAACTTTCGGGTGTAGAAATTCAAGGATTTTTATTAGGACAAACAGCTGCAGAGGTTGCAGATAGGGTTTTTTACAATAATACAGATATGTTTTTGAGTAAATATTTCACGCAACATTACCTAGAATCTGTGGTTCCAGATTTAGTAGTGTAACATGTTATTTTATTTTAATAAAATTTTGATATTAAATTTTAAGTATTAACAAATCAATATATTAACGTAAGCAGAGTATATCTGCTAAAATATACCGTGGATTGGGTATTTTTTATAACCAATGATTAACTAATTTTGTAGAAGAGCATAATAATTAAAAACTAAATTTAAATGACCCGAACAGAAAGAGGTGTTAAAGAAGTAGTAGCTCAAAACAGTAGATTTTCTTTTGATGAGATAAAATTATCAGACCCTATAGATAAATTCATTTCTTCTTTTATGGCGGATAGATTAGCAAGAGAACTTAAACGAAAATTTGAGGAAATAGATACTACATCTGTAACAAATGAACTTTTCGTGAGTATAAAAAAGATAGCTGATATTGTTGTTAAAGTTGATTCCTATACGATATGATACAAAGAGCAATTTTTACACTAGTCATTTGTTTGCTTTGCGCTAGTTCGTATAGTCAAGTAAAGCTTTTTTCTATTGGATACGGAAAAACTTTTGTATCCAATGATTCTACAACGGTTAATTTAACTTTGGATTTGAATAGAATCCCTGGTCAAAGTGAAAGGGCGGGAGGTTATTATTTTGTAAATGATGTTATAGGAACCAAAGGTTGGGGATATTACATAAAACCTACTATAGATGTAAATATTGGTAGTGGTGTTTCTAGCTCTCCTAATAATATATCATTAGGTGTACCTATAGGTTTGGTATATGATTTTAAGAAAAGTGATATCGGGATTTTCTCATTTTATCTAGAAGGATCTCCCGAAATGATTGCAGATAAGACATTTAAAAACAATCTACATTATTTGTCTATTAACGCATATTTTAAATATGAATTCTTGAATGACGATATTTTGATAGATGTTTGGTCTGGAGTAACCAATGCCAATGGGGTCAGGAATCAGATAGAACTTGAAACCGATTCGTATGGTAGACTTACTATTCCGTTTTTTTTAAAAATGAACTTTTGGAATGCAATATCACCTAAAGAACGAAAATATAGAAGAGTAAACTGGATTAGCTCGCTTAAATATAATTATGTTTATGAGGATAACCCACTAATTAATCAAGATGATAATTATTTTTATTTCAGTAGTAAATTAGATATATACATTACGCCAAATGTAGGATTTAATGTTACTTATTCTAACGGACAAGAGGAGCCTTTATTTAAAAGAAATAATGCGATTAGCTTTGGTGTAACACTTGCAAAATAATACGTAGATGTTCTATTTTAATATGGAAAAGATTCTAATTATATTTAATCATCTATTATTGTCATTTATTTCTCGCAATATGACGATATTTAAATATTCAATTCAGAAATTCGTTATTCTCAAAGAAACAGTATGAGCAAAAGACAAGGTGTATTTATAAGCTATAGCAAGAAAGATGCTAAATGGTTAGATTATCTACGAACACATCTTAGTTATTTAGAACGAAAGTACGAATTTACAATATGGGAAGATTCAAGAATAGAAGCTGGAGCCGATTGGCGTAGTGAAATACATAATGCTATTAATAATACCAAGGTAGCAGTTTTACTGGTAAGCGCTAATTTTATTTCTTCAGAGTTTATAGGATATGAAGAGTTACCCGCTTTGTTAAGTATGGCCAAAGACGAAGGGGCTAATATTTTTATCATCATCGTTAGTCATTGCATGTTTTCTGATATAGATGCTATTTCAAAATTTCAGGCTATTAACGCACCTTCCGAGCCTTTGGTGAGTATGACTGAAGGTCAAAGAGATGCTCTTTTTGTAAAAGTAACTCGAGAAATTAAAAAAGTATTGGCATCTAATACGCATGAGACGCTGCTTCATAATTCTGGCACTGTTACAACAATAGATGACCTTAGAACATCTTTTTTAAGAGTTCTTATTATGAATATTTTTTATAATAACACCAATGATAAAGGGTTATCTATAAAAGATGTCTATGTAATTTCAAAGATTGAAAAAAGAAAGTATGTTGTTAAGATAATTCATGAATTAGAAACTTCAGAGATTATCTATAAAACTAAGGTGAACAAAGTAAATCATTATAAGTTAACAGAATTTGGTTATGCTTTTATGAAAGAGCATAATACACAAATTGATTAAATTACAATACTTGGTTGGCTTACCTTAATTTCTCCAGTTTAACGTCCTGAGCGAGACGGATTTTAAAGCAAACCAACTCAAATACGAGTACATTTGGCCATCAATACTTTTCGAACTTTTCTTTTCTAATTTTGAAGATGTTAACGTTTCTCCAAAACAAAATGTACTATCATCTACGTTTCTGCGCCAGACGACAAGTTTGTTAAAAAGTTCAATCAAAAATTGATGCACTGCCAGTCGTCCTGGAGGACGGTTCAATCGTATGTTTAAATTTGGTTTGTACATGATTAAATGATTTAATAATTAATACTAATTTAAATATCAAATTGTGTGCCGTATTTTGTGATTTTCATATGTTGTTTTTTACTTGTTTTTATAGGGTGATACAAAAAGAGTTATTAAACGCTTTTTAACGATCTAAAATTGTCGATTTAATTTAAAATATAATGGTAATAAAATTCTAAAAATTGTTTGGTCAAAACCCTGTTAGGCCTTTGTATCTATGACCTATGGTAAGATTCGAACAAAACAGAAAGTAGGGATGATTGTATCATGATTTCTATATATTGTTACCCTGCAAATTTACGGCTATTATCTTAAAAAAGCAAAAGTGGATACCGCCAAATTTTTGTGTGATTACAGTATGTATTTATATGTCAATTAGAGGGTAATTGATTGAGGCATAGGTTATAACTAATTTTATCTTTTAAAATTGTCATCAAAAACAACTGTTTCCGTTTCAGATTGGTTGACTTTAAGATAATTTACTTCTCCGGCTCCCAAAAAGCGATACCGAATACCCACTAGTCTTCCTAAAGACTCATGATAGGATGTAGAATAGATTTTTTTATTATCTATAAAAACAGTAACCTTCTTTTCTTTAATACTGATATCGATATTTTTGAAATCAGAAAAATCTGTTCCAAAAGCGGATAAGTCATTTTCTTTTCCTTTTAAATAGACATCATTTAGCATTAAATTAATATCTGATACACAGCCAGGGATCGAAAAAGGAATAACGAATGCCCCTGTACTGCCTAGTACATAAATTTTTAAGGTTTGACAAACTGCCCATTTTTCTTGGTAGGAGTTTTTAACAGATGTGCTAATATGTATATTATTTGCGGGGACTTTAAAATCCTTTACTAGGTGAAAAGTAGAAGTAAGAGGCTCTTTATTAGATTTGATTTCATCAATAACCAATCTTGGAAGAGACAAGTTCATATGCATTATATCCTTTGTATAGATATATTTTGGGACCGGTTCATAATCTACTGTTCCAATCCAATCATCGGATGTAATAAATAAATCATGTTCTTTGGTAATTTGTCCATCAATCAAAAGCTTTGCTCTAAAGTAACCAGGAAAATAATATATTCCTGTTGCTTGTTTCTGGTTTGGTTTTATTTTAATGGTTTTGGTTTCATCCCAGTACTGTTGAATATAAATACTATCAGAGGAGATAGTACCTATATCATAGTTGAAAACAACAGAATTAGGAAACCCATTGGATATTGGTTGACTTCCAAAAGATATTTTTGAAAGATCTATTGGTGGGATAGGATCTTTTTTTGATCCGATCATAGAAAAGAAAGAAATAAAAGCAATGGTCATTATTGCAGCGGCTGTGGCTATGATTCCTATATGCTGAAGTACTTTTTTTTCAAACCAAGAAGATCTCTTGGTATTGTTTTTATTTTTAAAATCTCTCCAATTATCATAATTTGCAAATTTCGAAAGCGTATTTAAAGTGCTTATACTAGGAGCACTTTTATAAGCTACTTTACCCCAAACTCGCTTTAAGGTTGTTGGACTTAGTAGTATTTGTGTTTTCTCTTGAATAATTTCACTCAGCTCAATAAACACGTCATTGTGCCATTTATCTGAAGGCCCCCAATCAAGTTGTATTTCAATTTCTTGAAGGCATTTTTGTACTATTTTATGTTCTGGATAGGTATTCATATTTCATAAACAAAAGTCACGAAAAATTATGACTTGAACAACATTGAATCAACTTGCACGAACTTGTTTTCATATAGAGTATAATAGAATAGAAATTGCAGAAAATCTAAAAACTTATTTTCATGATCAGGTTAATCACACTCATACTCATATGTATGTCCTTTACTTCTAAATCAAATGCTCAACAAAAAATTCCATTAGATACAGTGCATTTGGAAATCAATGCTCAAACGTACATTTTGGAAAAATATAAAGGTAAAGATGCTATTTATATCCAAAGGGGCTTAGCTTTTTTAAAAGATACAAAATTCTTAAACGGAACGATAGAGTTTGATGTATATCTTACCAATCGACAAGGCTTTCCTGGTGTTCGGTTTAGAGCTGTAGATAGAAATAATATGGAGTCATTTTACCTTAGGGCTCACTTATCCGGTAAGCCTGATGCTAATCAAGCGGCACCAGTGATTAATGGTATCACACCCTGGCAATTGTATTTTGGTCCGAGTTATTCTGTTGCTTATGAGTACAATTATAATGATTGGACTCATGTAAAACTTGTGATAAATGGTCGTAGAGCTCAATTATTTTTGGATTATTCTGCTGTGCCTCAGTTGTCATGGAATCTTATACGAGAACCTAAAGAAGGAGAAATAGCAATAGGTGGAGGAGGAGTAGCACCTATGCATTATGCTAATCTTACCATCGACAAAAGTAAATCTGAAATCATAGATTTTAATCCTGTTAAAAGAAAACCAATTGATGGGTTAATTCCGGAATGGGAAGTTTCGGATATGTTTGAAGAAACTTTATTAGAAAACATAGATGGGATTAAAAACTTAATTAATTCAAGATCTTGGGGTAAAAAAATTAGAGTTGAAGAAGGCACGGCTGCAAATATTGCACGACAAACCGTTTTAAGAGATGGCACTAAAAAAAATACCGTATTTGCTAAAATTACGATCGACTCAGATAAAGATCAACTAAGACTATTTGACTTTGGTTATAGTGATAGAGCAGTAGTTATCCTAAATAATGAGCCTATTTATAAGGGGAATAATAGATGGCGTTCAAGAGATTATAGATATTTAGGTACTATTGGTTTATTTGATGCGGTGTATTTACATCTTAAAAAAGGAAAAAACATACTATTAGTGGCAGTATCCGAAGATTTTGGTGGATGGCTAATAACCGGAAAATTTAAAGATAACAATGGGATAAGGGTAAACTAGAGGACTCTTACGTTTTAGAATTTTATTGCGCAGTATCTAATATAGCAGATTGGCCATTTAATAGTTTCCAACCACTTTTACGTTTAATTAGAGTTCCTGATTCAATGATTTTAAATTTAGAAGAAACTCCAGAGGTATCGATCATATGGCTATTTACAATACCAGAAAAATTAGCAATATCTTGAGTGAGCGGAAAAATAGTAATCGTATCCCAATCAAATGATACGGTTTGATACGCTTTTGCATTTTTTTCAAGAATATGTTTCACAGAATCATAGGATAATGCAGAAGTAAATCTGGGGGGTACCCAGAAAAAATCATCAGACGAATCCAAATATTTGAATTCGGCAGTGAGCCCTTCTTTTTTAATGTCATAGTGATAATTATCAAACATTAAAAGAACGCTTTCTTTTACCGAATCTTTATCAAAATCTTTAGGTTCGTTTGATGAATTACAAGAAACAAATATTAAAGATAGAATTAATGTATACAATAGTTGCTTCATTATTTTTTATTGAAAAGGTTACACTTTTTGAAATAAATCGTTCCATAGTTTTCTTAAATCCCAATAGTCTCGTTGAGAAACGAAAGAACCTTTATCAAACCTGATAACACTTACTGCAGGAATCTCAATATATCTACCTGTGGCTGGTTTTTGCATAATTTCTCCGGTATTTGTGCCTTTTTGAATCCATTCTACCATAGCCAAATTTTCTGAAGCCGTTATGCCTTTAACCACAAATTCTAAATCTGGAAACGCGTTATAAATACCTTGAGCATATCCTAAAATAGTTTTTCCTTTAATGCTATCATTTAATAAGGGATCAAAGAAAGTAGTATGTTCACCATACAGTTTATGAAGAGCTTGAATATCTTTTTGATTCCAAATATCGATGATCTCTTGGGCTTTATGTTTTAAGTTTTCCATAGTACGTGTTTTAGATCTAATTTTGGCCTTGATTCAAAAATAACACTTATCCTTTTAGAAACATTAATAACGCATACTTAAATATTTAGTATGCGTTATTAGTGTCAAATTGTGTTTCAATATTCTCTGTTCCTAATGATGACTTTCGTTTCCAAAAGGTTTTAAAATGACCCCTAGACTAAATATGAAACCATCGGTTGGGGCATAGATATCAGGAAAAGTTGGATTATCATGAGGAGGAAGTACCAATGGAGAGAATCTACTTTGTCTTCGATCGGTAAAGTTTTCGAAATTCACAAAAAGACTTCCCCAGTGAAAATTACGAATACCCAATAATCCCAAAGTAATATAATCTGTAGTTTTTGTCCCGTTGGATAATAATTGAGTTCCCGTATAATAGGTTTCAAAGCCAATACGCCATTTTTCGTTTTCATACATAAAAACACTCCCTGCATTGTGTCTTGCAGTAAGAGGTTTTTGTGGATTTCCTGGCAGATAGTTTAAGCGAGTATCAATAAAAGCGTAGTTTAAAAACCATCTAAAATCCTTGTACGTAAATTTAATATTAGTTTCTGCTCCCTTGCTTAATATTTCATCTTGGGCATTTTCAAACTCGAACAAATTAGTATTTGTGCTATTGAGCAGTAATCCATTATGAATAGAAGTAAGATAAAACAATTGATTAATAGAAAAACCTATTTCATTGGATAAACGAGTTTGATAATTGAAATCAAAATTGAGACCATATGATCGCTCTGCTTCGAGTGCATCTTTATCAATACCTAAGACATTTTCGAAATTGATAAATTCAGCTTCTTCAGTAAAAATATCAGGAACTTTATATCCGAGTCCACCACCTAATCTGCTCGAAAATGCAGTGCCAGATTTAAATAATAGTGAAATTCTTGGTAAAGGAAACCATCCCCAATCCCTTGCATAATCTGCGCGAAGACCTGTTTCTAATATCCAAGATTCAGAAAAATCATAAATAGTATTGGCAAATACACCTGCAGTAATATCTCTTTGATCGCGTTCTAGATTACCTTCGTCTTCATCAAAATCTGTAGTATATAAATTTACTCCTAGAGTCCAATCCATTGCTTTACCTTGTTTTTGATATGTGGCTTCAGAAAAAGTATTCCATTGTTTTCCTTTAAAAGTAAGATCGGGAATAACTAAATCTCGATCAAAATAAGCAATACTGTTTTTTAATGTTAATGAACTTAACGTATCTATTTGAGTTTCAAAAACGGCCTGACTACTTAATCGTTTGGATAGGTTCTCTTCAACATATTGATGAATTCCGTTTTGTTCTTCTTCAATAAGAATAATATCTCCTCCTTGGCGATCATCATAACTACCACTAAGTCCTAACCAAAATGTCGAATTATCTGATGGATAGTAGAATAGTTTGGGATTAAACGTAGCTGAGTAGGTTTGCGGTAAATTACTAAAACCATCATCTTCGGGATCATAGGCTTTTTGGTAATGGCCTGATCCGTAAAGTGTAACTCCCCATTTTTCATTACGTTTTCCGTAGAACACGTTGGCAGTACTCCCTAATGCATGAGTTTGCGTAAACATGATATCAAGATCCGGATCTTCCTTAGGAGTTTTAGAGATCAAATTCACTAAACCAGCAATGGCGCCTCCACCATATAATGTAGAAGAACTACCTTTTATGATCTCAAATTGTTGTAAGTCTAAGGGGGGAATTTGTAAAATACTTAATCCACTAGAGAACCCCCCGTATAATGGAAATCCATCTCTAAGTAATTGTGTATATCTACCATCAAGCCCTTGTATCCTGATATTACTATTACCACTACTTAATGAGGTTTGCTGCATTTGTATACCTGTACTTTCTCTAAGAACCATAGAGATATTGGTAGCATTCATAGCCGTTTTTTCACCTAATTCTTCGCCACCAATAAACTCTATTCGTGTTGGAATTCGTTGTATAGTCCTTGTACTTCGAGTGGATTTGAGTACTATGGCATCAAGAGTATTTTCATCTTCTTGAATATAAAAAATAGGTATATCCTTAAAAGGAATTTGCATGGTGGTGATTATAGTTTTAAAACCTACAAAAGAAATTTGTATTTGATATTCACCCTCTGGTATATTTTCTAATGTTGCTATACCATCAAAATCGGTTGTTGCTCCTTTTTCTATGTTCGTTATATATATAGAAGCTCCCAAAAGAGGCTCTTTCTCATTTTCGGTCAGTACTGTTATTTTTATGGTATGAGTTTGTTGTTGACCTTCTTGTGCCATAGTTGGTTTTGCAAATAAGCATAGCCATATGATGAGCGATAAGCCCATATGTGATATTTTCATGTATTATGAATTAAATATATAGTAAATAAGTGTTGTAGATGATTGATTATCTATCGTGATAATTAACCTACACTTTGTGGTGGTTGTAAAATGGTATCCTTAATATCCTTACCAATTGGATCAGTATATGAAAAGGTTTTCATTCTGTTAGGAGGAGTAATTAATGGATAAGCAATTAGATTTAAGTTTACTATATGAATGTGACAACAATGACACTGTTGGCAGAAAGGAGAACATAACTCCGTTTCGGAATGACTATGATCTGAATTTGATTCTTTTGTGATTTCAATTTTCTCCTTATCAGAAGGCATGTGATTATCCTCGCATGGTATAAGATTTAATGCAAGAAAATAGATCGATAAGATACATGCTATCATTTTCATGATACAAAGATAGTGATATGTATGTGCAATAGCACTGCGAATAAAGAAGTTTTATAATTCTGTTTACAAGAAACAAAATTATAAGATGTGTCTTTAATATTAAAACCCCTATCAATTATTGTATTTAATTGATAGGGATTAATGTGTCGTTATTATATATTCTAAAATAGTTTAGTTTATACCTTCAACTACTTTTACTGGGCGGACTTCGACACGCCAAATCCCTTCTTCGAACCTAGGGTCTTGTTTGGCAATTTCTATTGCTTCATCCAAATCTTTGGCAAGTAGGTGGTAATAGCCAGAAATAATCTCTTTGGTTTCGTTATAAGGACCATCAATGATTTTTCCATTTTTATAAGATAATATTTTTCCTTCCATTTCTAAAGGTTGAGCAGATTTCATTTGCCCTTTTTCCATCAAGCTCTTAATGTATCCACCAACTTTTTCGATATGTTGTTGCAATTGTTCTGGAGAGAGGTTAGCTTTTGGTTCCTCTTCACTTCTAATAAATAACATAAATTCTTTCATTAATATGTATTTTTGATTATATACCCTTATAACAATTGAGCTTAGCTAATAGGGACCAGTTTTTTTAATTTTTTTTCCAATAGATGTATATCTCTTGGGTTTTTACACTTCGAAATGGCATCTAATAAGTGTTTTTGGGCATTTTTTATATTTTTTTCTTGGATATACAATTCTGATAATGTAGCATGGTAGAGGTAATGATTTTCAATATCAGAATTATTATTTAGGTTGACCAATTCGGTAATTGCCTTTTTGTTACCTTTTACTTTTGCCAAAGGAATGCATCTATTTAATCTAATCAGAGGTGTATCTTTCAGGGTCAATAAATTATCATACAAAGTTAATATGGCGTTCCAATTGGTGTTTTCAAAGCTGGGAGATACGCAGTGATGTCCTGATATGGTGGCTAATATTTGATATTCTGAAACTTCATTGTCTTCAACCGTTAGATTTAAGTATTGAATCCCTCTATTCATCAAAGAAAGATTCCATAATTCTCTATTTTGCTTATGCATTTCTATCAAAATACCATTTTGAACCCGAGCTTCAAAACGAGCAGCATTAAGGTACATCAATGCGAGTAAGGCATGAATTTTTGATTTTTGTTTAATAGCTGAGTTGTTCGCTAATAACTCAACCAATCGAATAGCCTCTAGGCAAAGATCGTTTCGTATTATTTTATTTTGTTGTGATGGACTATATCCTTCATTAAAGAGTAGATAAATAGTTTTTAAAACAATATCCAAAGATTCATTAATTTCTTTTGGGATAGTAAAGGAGATCTTTGCTTCTTTTAATTGTTTACGACCTCTAACAAGACGTTTATTAATAGTTTCGGTTGTTGTAAAGAAAGCATTTGCGATTTCTGTGATACTAAACCCGCATAAGATTTTTAAAATCAATGTGATCTGCGAGTTTTCAGAAATTGATGGATGGCAGCATACAAACATCATTTTTAATTGTTCATCATCAATAAGTTCATTCGATATTGTGAACTCCTTTAATTTATTGTCTACTTGTTCGGAGTGAAGTGACGATTTGTAAGTAGTTTGATGTTTGTTACGCTTTAAAATATTTAGGGTATGATTTTTTGCTGTAGTATATAACCATCCTTGTGGGTTTTGAGGGATTCCATTTTGTTGCCAATGATCTACAGCTTTGAGTAAAGTTTCTTGAACTATATCTTCTGCAGTTTCTACATTATGTGTTCCTAGATATCTGGTTATGACGGATACCAATTTTCCATATTCATTTCTGAAAAAATGTTCTGTTAATATATTAGGAGTGTTATCTTCTTGGTTTTTCATGGCACATACTTCATTTAATATTTGATGATTACCATGGAAGGTGGGTTTGTGTCTCAATATCCCAAAAAGCACTATTATCGAAATCGCTAATTACAAAATCAAATATACCTAGGGCTGATTCTTCAGGAGATAATCGGCCAGATGTATTGTCACCAGAAATCATAGTTCGTACCCAACCTGGATGTATGACCGCTACTTTTGGAAAACCATTGAGTTTATTAGCTAAAATTTTCGAATACATATTCAAAGCAGCCTTCGACATACGATACGCGACAGAACATGATGAAGAACACATTTCTATCGAACCCATTTTGGAAGAGATAATAATAATTTTTCCTTCCTTGGTAATATTTGAAATCATTTTTTCTATAAAAAATGTTGTTCCCGTTGTATTCACTTCAAAAGTCTTTAAATAAGTATCCTGTTCCGGTTCGGTATAATTTAGATCTGGGCCTATGCCTGCATTATTAATAAAAATATCAAAGGTAACCTTCAAGCTCTCTAGCTCTTTAAGAGCGTTTGCCACACTATCGGTTTTGGAAAGATCTAATGCAATAGGTGTGAATGATGAGTGAGTGATTTCGATTATTTTTCCAGTACGGCTAGTGCCAATTACCTCATAATTATGGGCTAAAAAATGCCTAGATAAGGCAAGTCCAATGCCTTTACTGGCCCCAGTAATCAATACTTTTTTTTGCATAGGTATACACTTCAAATTTGAACTACTAAATTAGGGATATTTTAAAGGAAATACGAGTATTTATTATCTATGCCTTGATAGAATTAGGTGAATTTTGATTAATTATGAATATGAAACATGATCTTTTTTTTGATTAAATGTTTTTTGTTAAACGATAAGTTTTTTTCTAAATAGTGGGGTATATATACACATGTGTGTAAAATATACACACTTTCTAATTTACCTAATCTCGTTAAAACCCTGTTATTCAACTAATGTTTAAAAATGGTATTGATATTGTTTGTTCTGAGAAGGAATTAAGAAAACACATATGAACGAATCAAAATCTTTTACACCTACGATAACGTCAAAGAAGGGAAATGAATATTACAATCGGATAGAAAAATTTATTTCGAAGTCATCATCATCTTTTATCTTAATAGGAACATTTTTATTACTGTTTGGTGCAGTATCATTGTTCTATTTCTTACAACCTTATTTTGAAGAAATTCATTTAGAAAGAATGAATACAACTGGTGGTATTGCTTTAATGATTAGTGGGGTTTCATTACTACTGATTAAAGTTAGTTTTTTGATCTACATATTGTGGTTATATCTAAAATACAAAGTTATTAATCCTATATCTGATGAGGAATTACCATTGTGTACGGTGATTGTTCCGGCATATAATGAAGGAGAATTAGTGTATAAAACTTTGATTAGCCTTGTGGAAAGTGATTATCCAAAAGAGAAATTACAAATTATTTCTATCGATGATGGAAGCCAGGATAATACTTGGCAATGGATGCAGAGAGCCAAAAAAGAATTAGGAGATAGAGTTTCGATTTACCAACAACCTGAAAATAGAGGTAAAAGACATGCACTTTATCGTGCATTTAAATTAGCTACAGGAGAAGTGTTTATTACTGTAGATAGCGATTCTATTGTTAAAAAAGATACGCTACGTATAATGACAACTCCTTTTGTTGTAAATAAAGAGTGTGGAGCTGTAGCAGGAAATGTTCGTGTTTTAAATAAAGAAAAGGCAATAATTCCACGCATGCTCAATGTAAGTTTTGCTTTTAGTTTCGAATTTATACGTTCTGCACAAAGTGCATTGGGGTCTGTGTTATGTACACCGGGAGCCTTATCTGCATATCGTAGAGAAGCTGTTTTAAATTGTAAAGAAGAATGGATACGTCAAACTTTTATGGGACAAGTTTCTAAAATTGGCGAAGATAGGGCGATGACCAATATGATATTAAAACAAGGGTATAAAGTACTATTTCAGCGTAAAGCATATGTATATACCAATACTCCTGAGCGATATAAGAATTTATACAAGATGTTTATTCGATGGGAGCGAAGTAATATTCGTGAAAACATAGCTATGAGCAAATTTGCTTTTCAAGATTTTAGAGAAGGGTTAAAAGTAGGCACAAGAATACTATTACTAAATCAATGGTTAAAAATGATCATGGCGTATCCTGCGACCTTATTAATGGTATTTTTTATATGTACTTATCCGGTGTTATTCTTAAGTTCTACGTTGGTAAGTATACTTGTGTTTTCGAGTATACAAGCTATATTTTATGCAAAAAAACACAGTGTATCAGAAGCACTTTGGGCTTATCCATACAGTGTTTTTTATGCCTTTACTTTGTTCTGGATTACTCCGTATGCTATTGCTACGGCAGGTAGGAGTGGTTGGTTAACAAGAGAACTCCCAAAAGAATCCATCAAAGAAACCAACCCACAGCCTCAACCTCAACCACAGGTAGTTGCTGTTGCTGTGGGGTCTTGATAATTTATTACCGGGTTTCGACTCCGTGGCTACTGAGCTCGTCGAAGTACAGCCCGCGCCCAGAACCCTGAGCCGCCGCACTGAGCTTGCCGGGCTTCGAGAGCCTCAGCCCTCGTATCCGGACCCTGAGGCTCTCGAAGGGTCGAATTACCATCCTCAAAAAATAAAACCCACACTTCACATTATCAACATCAAAATAAACAAACTATCAAATGGGGATGGTGCTAGATTCCCATTGTCCCCAAAACACCATATAACATCCCGTTTTTAACAAGGTTGGGCACTAATTGTTGGGTACTTTCTTTTTGTAAAGGTTTTTTGTTATGAAATACTATTTAAAAGTTCATAATAAAAAAACTTCCAACATGAAAAAACAAGTTCAATTAATAATATCCGCCATTGTTATGGTATGGATGAGTCTAGCTGGATATGGCCAAAATGTAGGAAATGATTTTACCATTGAGGGCATTAAATACAAGATTACCTCTGCTACCACTGTTGAGATCGTGGACTATGATACCAGTTTTGGAACAGAAGTGACCATCCTCCCAACGATTACCGACTAAGGCACCGATTACCAGGTGACTGCTATTGGTCATAGAGCTTTTCATAACAAGCAATTGACCAAGCTTATTTTCAACCCTGAAAGTAATGTGACCCTGAGCGGAGTCGAAGGGTGAGTCCCTATTTCCGAAAAATTAAACTCACACCCAATATCAATTATAAACCATAAATAATACATATGTCCAAACAAAATTTTGAAAAGAAATTAACCGAATTAGAAAACATACCCCAAGAATTAATTAAAGCACCATCACAACCGGTAGATGTCACTACACAGGAAGCCGAAAACCTATTTGTTTGGGCGCAAGAAGATAAACAAATACTAGTTAGTATAGGATTGGATTGGAGCAAATACGTAATCGATCTACCGATACGTACCGGAGCGTGTAGGTATGCACAAGCCATTTGGAACAAAGAGCGCTATAGCCAGGAAGAAGCTGCCAAGGCCTGGAAAGAAGAATCGCCCAAAGCTTATGAATTTAGAAACGATCTGTTGGCCGATATGCGCTTTGCCTTTAGAAAACGCCCGGATCTATTAGGACGGGTACGCACAATTGCAGGAGGTGATGGCAATGCCGACATGATCCAGGATCTTATGGATATTAGCGTGCTAGGAAAAGGAAATCCTACCGAATTTGAAGCAATTAAGTATGACCTATCTCGCTTTGATCTTGCTGAGCAAAAGTCAGACAGCCTGGCCGAGCTATTAGCCAAAGCCAATGGTACAACATTAGACAATTCTAAAGCCAAGAACATTCGTGACCGTGCGTTTACACATCTTAAAGAAGCAATGGATGAGATTAGAGATACAGGTAAATACGCCTTTAGAAAAGATCCAGAGCGCTACAAAGGCTATATAAGCCGTTATCGACGTAGGTAGTTTTTTATAGAAGTGACAGTATCACTGGCCCGCGCACTGGGTAGGGGTCTCCGCGCCACGCGGACGGCTTGTCTTAGTGTGTGGGTTTCTTTTTACCCTGTGTGGAAGTATCGCCCTATGCCACTGATCGATACATCTAGTATGCGGGAGGGTGACCTGCCTGTGCGGAGTAGCAATTGAGTACCGTTGGTCGATAAAAAGTTGTGGGGGAGGTTTGTGCAGGTGTGCGGGTTATGTTTAGTGGGGGTGCTGGTCGAGATAATATTTTGTTTTTGAGTCTAATTTTTATTCTTACCCGAACTCTCTATATGAGTTTCATAACCACATACTGTTCTACCAAAAGTATTTCTAGCTTTTCTCCGAGTTATTTTAGCTATACTGTCATTACATCTGCTGAGTGCTGTGCAATTTTCCTTATAATGATATTTCTTGCTAGTCATACTATTACAGATAAACACCGTTATTTCATCTTTTTTCTTTTCTTTTTTTTGTTCCTGACCAAAGATCGAGTATGAGAAAAGGATGAACAGGATTAGTACTATTGTTTTCATTTTGACGTATTTTTAGAATCATATAATTACTGCAGTGTTTTTTTCTTTTTTGAGGTTTTTCTTTTTCTGTATAACCAGGGCTCAATTAGTTTCTCCTGTGACCACATTCCTTTTTTTTGAAGTTTCGCCTGCTCTTCAAGAATTGTATAGGAGGAATCTTTTGAGTATTTTCTAAAGTGTAACCCATACCCATTACTGACTAATTCTTTGTTTAATATTTCCCCCTCATATTCTATAGTGGCAATGAGTCGTCTATAACGATCATACTTTCCTTTATTAATTACTTTTACTTTTTTAGCAAAACAAAAGTCTGACGTAAATTGTTTAGCCTTCTGACCAAATGGTTGTTTTTTCTCAGGGCAATCGATATGCTCTAATCTAATGATAATGAGGTTTTTCTTGAATAAAACTTCTATAGTATCTCCGTCTTTTACTCCGATAACTTTGGCGAAGAATTCATTGGGGAGTTTATCGCTAGAGATAAAGGAGAAACATGCAACTAGAATTAATAAGTAGACAAAGTAGTTTTTGGTCATATAATTAGTTTTCTGATATTTAAAGGTATTGATTTTAAGTAATTAATTACACATGCTTCTGGCTACATAGGTTTTATTGCCATTAGAATTTGTATAATAGCAACCACCACGAGGACCTCGATGATATGTTCTTGTAGATCTAGATTTATACTGTTTATTGCTTTGCTTCTCTATTGATCTTGTGTAACTACCATCGTTGTATGTGGCACTTTTGGTTAAGTATTGAACCGTATGTGTAGATGCCGGTTTATTACCCAACTTTTTATCAATAGCATCAATTCGAACTTGTAGTTCTTGAGCCTTTTTTAATAGATCATCTCTTTGTTTTACTAATTCTTCTCTTAGGTAAAGACTTGCCTCTACACTTTGTGAGTTGCATTGGTAGGATACAATGATTAGTAAGAATAGGGGTATTAGGTTTTTCATGGGAGTACATTTTATTCTTGTTCGTAATAATCTATAGTTTGTAATAGTTGTTTCTCATACTCATAAATATCGTCTATTGACTGAATTTGTTCACGTTGCGTGTTTTTGTTTTGATCAAATAGACTTATATATTTTTTAGATCCATCTAGGTGTAATCTGCAAATAGGCTTGCGATTATTATCATCAAGTAAAATCCCAAAGTAAGATTGAGTATCCCTATGCACAATTCTATCCTTAGCTATTTTACGTCGTAGTATAGCGACAACTACTCGAAATGCTTCTAACTCTTCTTCTGTAGTGACTATTTTACTGATTTCTTCTACTTCTTCGTATTCTTCTTCTTGCTGTTTTTCTGTCTCTTTGTTGAGAGCTGCATTTAGTCTATCATTTATGGTTTCATTGACAGTTTGGTTTAGAGCTTTATGAACAATATCATTAAAATCTTCCATTACCCTTTCTGTTAAACGACCAGAATAGACTTGAGAAGCAAATAACCTAACAAAATCATGTGATGGTTCATGTAATTCATTACCAATCAGTTTTTTTATTTCCTTCAAATATTTAAGATTACTAGCATTATCAAAGATTTTATTAACGTCAAAATTAGATTTATGAAACTTTGCAATTTCCTGGATAGTACTGTCTTTAACTTTAGTAATATCGAATTCAAGAAAAGGTTTTTCGTCCATGATATTTGTTTCATCTAAATCTGTGTAGAACCTATATTCTATACCATTGGTAAGCAGAGCAAAGGAAGTTTCAGTGACATGAAAATATCTTGCCAACTGTGAGTTATGCACCTTTAGATCTTCTTTCCAATTTTTACATTCGATGATCATCACCGGTTCTCTATTCTGAAATATAGCGTAGTCAACTTTTTCTCCTTTTTTTAGTCCCAAGTCTGCGGTAAACTCTGGTACAACTTCAGTAGGATTAAAACTATCGTATCCAAGCAAATTAATAAAGGGTAATACAAATGCATGTTTTGTTGATTCTTCGGTTTCTATTTGCTCTTTAAGCTGCTCGATCTTATCGGCAAGGACTTTGAGTTGATTATTTAGTTCCATACTTATCTAGAGTTTATTGTAGCTTTGTTTAAGTAGATTTAAAATTTCTGACAACTCTTCTTTGTTCAATTTTATTGATGATTTATAATCTCGCTTATTTAGTTGTATATAAATGCTCCAGGCATTTTTATACCAAAAGCATCCAGCTTTTAAATTTCCTCTGCTTGAAAATGTGATTTCCGTATAATTTTCTGGAATTGTGTTAAGGACTTCTACATTGATAATCTCAATAGATTTTATTAGACCTTTTAGTTCATCAATGTCTAAAATTACATTTGTCCCTGCAGAATATTGATTTTTTGAAGATGATTCAATTAGTGAAGCACTAACTGAATCGCCAGAAATTATATCAGTGTATTTTACGATTTGTAACTTAATCTTTTTAGAACTTCCAACATCAATAAATTGTTTTTCGATTAAAGTTCCAGACTTGGTTGAAAAGATCTCTGCATTACTTTTGTTAGATTCTATTTTTTGACTTTGTGCTAAAATTAAGTTTGATACTAATAATAATGTAATGATAAAAAACTTTTTCATTTCTAAGATTTTTTAGATTAATAGCAATTGCATTTATAATCCATGATGTATTTATGAAATCGTTCTCCATAAGAATCAGAATCGTAATATCCGCTATATTGGAAATTACTCCAGTTTGAAGAAGGTATTCCGCAGAAGATATAGGTGTTCGTTACATAACTGTATTCGTTTTTCTTAATTTCTGCTATTACAAATGTTTTATATTGATATGTGTATGCAGTAACTTTATATAACCATGAAGAATCTAAAGTATAGCTACCAATACTACTGGTATAGTATCCATTCATCTCAATGAAATCTATTAAATCATCACAGCTAACCTGTTGTGCATTGCAGTTTGAGTGAATTCCAAATAGAAGGGATAATACAAATATCCAATATTTCATTTTTCTTAGATGAATAATTAAATCAATTTTACTCAATAATAGATCCATCGGAGAAAATGATTTTTTCTGGTTTCCAGATTACCTTAATATCTTTTAAGTCTTTGTTTTTTAAGACTTGATCTTCATCATTGAATTGGTTGTAGTCCATCGATGCATCCCATTTAACTTCACTATTAGCTTGAATGGTCTGATCATAAACAAAACTTAGAGACTTTATTTTGTCACCAAAAAGGTTTGTAAATTCTATTTGTCCCTTCACTGCGCGAATTTCCTTATCAGATTTATTTTGAATTGCAAACTTATAAGTTATATATTCTTCATAATTATATTTGCTGAAGCCTTTTTTATAACATGTGACAATAACACTTTCTGAAAGTGTTCGAATTCTTTCTTCTTCTTCCTTTTTAGCTTTCTCTGCTAATATTTTCTGTTCTTTTTCTATTTTATCTAGTTCAGCTTTCCATTTTTCGCCATCATCAAGTATTTCTCTATAGGTCATATCTTCTAGTTTCTTATCTTGAAGTTTTAGTCTTACTATTGTACCTGCTAGAAGCATTAATTCAGTTGAATCCAATTTTTCTTCAATCTCAAGCATATCTTTTTTAGCCTTTTCTTCGCTGAATTTTTTATCCAAAGGTGATGAACAAGAAATAATTAAACCTGTTACAATAAAAGTGAGTATCGTTTTTTTCATTTTACTTTTCTTTTTATAATAATTTGTTAGTTCCAATTAGCATTACATCCATTTTGCCTTTCCCATTCCATCGCTGCTTCTCGCGTTGTAATATTTCCTTCTTGAACAATATGTCCGTTATTCCAATAATGTCTATTTCCATTATGAGTTGTATATCTCCCAGAATTTTTATGTTGATTTTCTCTTTGTTGTAAATCATATGTGATTCCACAATGAACTTTTAGGTTCCCTACTTTGAACCAATATTTGTAAGTATCTCTATTAGAACTCATAATTTTATTTTTAACATTAATGCAACCCAAACTTACCATGATCCAAAACCAATCCCTTGTGGGTTTCCACAGATTCATAATTGTTTAAATAAAAACAATAGGCCTTACAGGTTTTAAAACCTGTAAGGCCTGTAAGACTTATTACCCCAAACTGGTATAGAGTATTTCTATATTTATACTTCTGTTTTATTTTTCAACTCTATTAAAATAGATCTAAGAAGTTGTATAACTTCATTTATTCTAAGCATCCATGCTCCTAATAACCTTGTTAAAATTATACCACAGACAAATAGTATGGCTGATATTATTAAAACTACACTAGCAGATATAAATTCCATTTTGTAATGTTTTTAGGATTAATATTAGCTCAAACTTACTTTAGTCAAACAAAAACTCCCTGTGGAAAATCACAAGGGCAGAGTGTTAAATTAAAAACATTGGTAGATCAATCAATCAACCCTAACTGATTCACCAAATAGATCAATTGTATATTCGTTTTAGCATTAAAGTCTTCTCGTAATTTTCGTATTTTATCCTCAATAGAACGCCTGCTATTTGGAGTAACGTTGTTTTCAATAAAATGAAGGCTTATTTCATCTTGTTTATATCCTTGGGTTAGTAGTTTTAATAGTTGTACTTCATATTGATTAAGCTGTAGTACATTTTTTTGGTGTAAGGCATCTTTAGAAATAGGACAAGTATATGTACTACCATCGTTTACTGATGTAATTGCTTTAGAAAGTTCTTGTAAGCCATACAATCCTTTGCATACATATCCATCTATCTTTTGATTAGTGAAAAACGACTTAATAATTGCAGGTTTCTTTTCGCCAGTAAAAACAATGATCTTAATTTCAGGTTGTATTTTTTTTACTTCTTTAATGAGGTCTTTACCTGTGGTTATTTTGTGACTTCTATAATCTAAAGCAAAAGAAAGGTCGCTAATGAGCAACTGATATGGAGTGTTATTTCGTAGAGCTTCCTTTATTTTGAGCAAGGTTTTGTCGCAAAACTGCGCAGTGTCAATTTGTGCTTGAGTAAAATCTCTTATAGCAGAAACGATACCTAGATTATCGCTATCTTCATCTTCTGCAATCAAAATTTTTGTAAACATAGGTTTTTCAAATTAGGAGCTAAAAACAATTGTTGCCTTAAAACCTTCTTTTGGTTTTGAATCAAAAGTAATAGTTCCTCCAATGTCTTTCATGCGGGTTTCCACATTAACCAGACCGTTTTTTGAAGTAGACTTACTCAAATTCATACCGATACCATCATCAATATAATTTACTTTTATTTTTCTCTTCTCTTTGGCAAAAGTGATGGCAACTATGTTTGCTTGACTATGCCTTTTCATATTGGTAAGTAATTCTTTGAGTACCCAGTACAGTTCTTCTTTTTTAAGAGGTGAAACTTCTGACCAAAAGCCAGGTTCTAACTCACTAGTAATAACTTTGGTTTCTTGATCTCCATAAGAATCCAGTAAAGCCAATAATTCGTCACCATACTCTTCTCCAGTTTCTATTTTATGATCTCTAGAGAAGTCTCTGATTTTGTGATATACCGTATCAAAACCTTTTAATATTTTTAGGTTTTCATGATCACTATCAAAACCAGAGATCTTTTGTAATTGGAGTAGTAGGTAGTAGAGATCGTTACCCACTTCATCGTGTAATTTTTTGGATAGTCTTTTTTCGGTGGTGTGTCGTTCTTGTATTTTTTCTTTTTTGTGTTTGGTTCGTAAATAGAAGAAGAGGAATGTTGAGGATAGGATGGTAAGAATCCCTAAACCCAAATAAATGATGTTTTTTGTTTTTTGTTTTTGGAGCACTATTTGTTGTTGAGCTTTTAGCTGTAAATTTTCTTTTCTTTCCTTGGCTGAATTATAACGAATAGCGGCATATTTATTTCGTGATGTTGCTCTTGCCATATTGATACTGTCATAAATTCTGTCATGTTTTACATCATATTTTATATATTCTGAAGAAGGAGAAAGTTTTTTTAAATATGTTAGAGCTTCAAGTCTATCTTCTACATTGTTTTGTTCAACGGTAAGTTGATATAATAACTTTGCATGTGATATGGATTTAGTTTTATCCTTTTTTTCGTAATATTTCATTAAATGAGCATGACTAGCAATTACCCCTTGTATGTATCCACTGTCCTTTCGTACCTTATATGCTTTTAATAACTCTAGTTCTAAATTTTTACTAGTATCAGATAACCAAGCCGTAAAATTCTTATTATCCCATATTCTAATATATTCTTTTAATTGTTTTTTAGAATCAATCTCTTTGAGTAAATCATTGTAGATACTAAGAGCTTCTACGTAATTTTTCGAATTCTTTAATGTTACTCCCTTAGAGTTTAAAAAAATGTTTGAATCATTCAGGTTTGTTGAATATTTTAGCGATCTATCATGGTAATTAAGAGCTTTTTTATATTGACTTTGTGCTCTAAGACTTAATGCAGCGAAATTAAGTGTTCTTGAAAAATATAAACTGTCATTATTTTCTAAATATTGTAAAGCTTCGATTGCTTGTGTTTCTCCTTCATAGTAATCATTGTTATCAATAAGAATTTTGGACATACTAGACAACCTTCTTCCAATTTGGATACTATCATTTTTTAATAAATACTTTTCTTTAGATTTATTAAAATAAAAATAGGCGCTGTCAAAACTATATTGTTTTTTATAATATATAGCCAGCTTGTTATATGCCTTGCCCATTTTTGAAGTGTCTTTTTCAATTGTAGCTGTATTGAGCATTTTTCTTGCATAAATCAGAGTGCTATCGTTCAATTTAGTTTTAGAAAAAATTGCGTTTTTAAGAGAATAAATATCAATTAAATTACTGTTTAATCTCTGTTTTATCGCAAGTGTCTGGGCTTTGTTAGCGTAAAGTAACTTTTTGCTTATAGGCTTTTTTGTTTTTTTTGCGATAGAATAATAATAAGCAATACTATCATGTACAATTGATATTTCGCTTTTGGAATTTTCTGAGTTCTTAGAAACACAGTTTAACAAAAAAAGAATAGAAAGTAGTAAGAGTAAAGTTGGTTTAATAAATCTCATACTCTAAAATAAAAAAAATGCCGCACAAAAGTGTACGGCATCTCTATTTATGATATGAATTTAATCATCATTCTCTTCAACTGGTTCTCCATCTTCACCCTCGGTAGCTAATTCTTCGATACCGATTTCTTCGGCTAGGTCAGAAGTGGTACAAGAAAATAATGTTACATTAGTCATAATTATAGTCAAAATTAAAAATACTCTTCTCATCGTATTACGTATTAAAAATTAGTAATAGCGTGAGCTGCCTGGGGTTTGAGCCCAGAGGGTAAATTGCCATTCAGCAACACGCGAAATGAGAAGAGGCGCCTCTTCGTTTGGGAAGTATATTTGGAAAGTCGAAGACAGAAAAAGTTAATTGTACTTCCCAGTTTCAGTTATCTGATTCTGTCTTGTATTTCCAGTTTTGAATTAGATTGTATACATTTGTCTTGATAGTTAATCCTGACTTGATCTAAATTCTTTAGCAAGATATAGCTGTTTTACCCCAGTGTTTATAAGGGATTCCGATAATTCCGAAGTCTCACATAATTCCGATGAATTCGGATAAATTCACATGGATTATTATGAATTTTAAAACTATTGAGAACTATAGTCAGTCAATTTTAGAGTTGTACAAAGAGAATAGAGGTGGTGATATGGCAGCATTTTTATCTAATCCTTCTCCAGCATTGATTAGAGATGCTTGCTTAGAATTGTATAAAAAAGACCTTATTAAATCAGATGAAGAAATCATAAGAAGTTTCTTTAAATTTAGAGAAGGGGAAAATGGCGAAACCGCCATTGAAGAACATGGTGTTGGGAAATTAAGGGCCATATCTGATTTTTTAATCGAAAAATCTAATACAAAACATACACCCAGATTAAATTTAATAGCTTTATTAGTTGATTTTCAACCGAGACCATATTCTAAATTCAGAAAGAATAAAGGAGAAGTTGTAAAAGACGATTCTAAAACAGACAATACTCAACAGCTTGATAATAATGCAATAGGGACAGGTGAAAATCATGTTGAAACAGGTGAGGGAAAAGAGGGAGGTAAACCTTGGAAAAAAATAATTATTACTATAAGTTTTATAGGGATAGCAGCTATTATTTATTTTATTCCTGATTGGGAACAAAATGATTGTATGATTTGGTCCAATGACCATTATGAAAAAATAGCTTGTGATAAAACCTCCAATCCCAACTTGTTTTATAACCAAAATATAGTAGAGAATTTTAAAAGAGTAGAATTGGATACTACCACGGAGGTATTTTTTAAAGATGGCAAGGCGTTGTACTGGTATGATAAAGAGGACGGAAAGATCGAGTTTTTTACAAAAGGAGGGAAGCACCCGGTTAATAATAAGGTGCTTAAACCAGTTACACAGACGATTATAAGAAAGTATGTGTATGGAGAAAAATAATTACTATTATGATAATAAAAGAGACCAACACATTTTGATGTCGTTTTATCTTTAACTTCTTATCACAAAAAACACCTTGCTCCCAAAAGAGCAAGGTGTCGCGGTCATCATTAACAATGAAACCAAACTAACTATCTATCTATAGTTTAAATCTACTGTTGCATTAATTTTTGTGATAATTCTTGTATTTCTTCACTCTTTTTAAGCATATAAGCATTAAACTTTTCAATCTCATTTGCTGATAAAGCGCTAGAAAGCTCTTGAGCTTTTGTACCTAATTCTTGACCCTTTTGTCCTAAAGAAGCAAACGCAGCCATATCTTTGCTCTCTACGATTTTTTTGTACTCCTCAATATACTCTTCATAAGCATTTACATACTCTTGTACTTTTGGATTGTTGAAAGAAGGTGTACCGGTTTCCGAAACAGTTTCAGTCGCTACCTCTTCACTTTTGTTATCAGACTTAGTATCTGTAGATTGTTCGGTTGTATTTTCGGTGCTTTTAGTATTATTATCCTTACATGAAAAAGAAAATCCAATAACAAGGATAAGTGCAAAATGTAATACTACTCGTTTCATAATATGATTTTTAGTGATTAGTTATTTATAATTACTTGATTGTTGAGTACAAAGATGCGGTATTAACATATGCTAAGTGAACACTGTTTTCAGTGAAAAATATACTCCTGTTTTAAGGGGGATATGTATATCGGAATAAATACTTTTGAATATTGGGATTATTTTTAAATCTACTAAAACCTTCGTATATTTAGGTTTTTGTCAATGAATCTTTAAAAATTTAGAGCATGAATAATGAAAAACAAACATTAGAGACATTAGTTAATTATAAGATATCTCGCGATGCCACTTTAATTATTAGAGGAGGAGGGTTTACGGCAACTGATGATCTTGCCAAATGGAGAAAAAACATTGAAGATGGCATAATCGATAGAAGATAAATATATAGCATAAAAAAAACGAGGAGTATAACTCCTCGTTTTTTTTATGAAAAGCTATGTTTTATTCTTCTTCATCAAAAGAGACAGGAACTAACTCTACGTTTGTATCTTCAAAAACAGGAGTTTCTTCTTCTTTATCTTCTTCAACCAAAATTGATTCTTCGATTGTTTCGTTGTCCGTTTCAAGTGGTTCAGGAACCGAATCTTTTAAGGTGTTAAAACGTTCTAATTTTTTTAAATCGCCTTCTTCACCAGAGAAATACGGAAAGACATCCATAATAGGCGATTCTGCAATGGCAGGAATAGTATAATCACCCATTGTATTTTTCATGGCATCATTAGTATTGTCAAAAGCTTCTTTTACATCATTAGCTTGTATCAATAGATACATATTTGATTTTCTCTCTTTACCACTTTCTTCATCATATGCAATCAAAGAAACTTTTGATTTAAACCATCTATCGGAATTTTCGAATGGATGAATCTCGGCAAAATTAGCTACTTTAATATTTGTGATTTTGAACTCATCACTGATATAAGCAGACATTTCTTCATTAATTCTAGATTCTGCTTCTGTATAAGAAATAGCATCTACCAAATAAGGTTCGGTTGTCATTTTTTGAGCTCCAGACTCATCTACTTTTCTATACTTTATTTTACATTCGTACCACGTTGCGCTCATATCTTTTTTTGTTTTTATTGGCCGCCAAATATAACCGTTGTATTAGGTTTATATTGTAGGTAAACAAAATAGATATTCACAATTTGTGATGTAAAATATTACTGATTTAAGTATCAGTGATTTACTTATAATGAAACGCCAATTAAGTTTTTTGAATAGTGTGTATTTTAACTTTTTCTTGTTTTCCTTTAAGTAAAACACTACCCAAAAATTCTGTAGATAAATTAGAGTGTATTTTTAAATCCTTAAGCAATTTTTCTGAAATAAGAAGTAGTACTTCATACGTATTGCATTCTGCCTGAATACGGGCAGAGGTATTGATTACATCACCGTGATATGCAATTTCTTTTTTAATAACCCCAACTTCTGTTACCATTAAAGTGCCACCATGTAAGCCCGCTTTAAATTCGGGGATCATTCCATATTTATCCAGGTAATAAGACGCTTTACTCTGTTTTTTATTCTGAAAAGCAAAAAACAAATCTATACAGTTATTGTTGGCAAGTCCTTTTTTATAAGGCCAACTCAAAACGGCTTCATCTCCGACATATTGATAGATTTCAGCATCATATTTAGGGACCACTTCATTAAGATCATAGAAGCAATCCTGTATAAATTGGCTGTATTTAAAATGCCCCAAATTTTCGGCAATAGCTGTAGAATCTTTTAAGTCTAAAAACATAAAGATTCTTTTCTCTTCTTGTGGGTTTTTATATTTACCCATTAGCATTTTCAAGAAAACACCTTTCCCAAATTTTTCTGTAGCAATTTTTATAAAGGAAAAAACAAATGATACTAATACAATGTAAAGAATGGTAGCCCAAAAAGATTTACTCTCTTTCCACCAACCTCTATCTGTATTAAGATTTAAGCCATACATTTCAGAAAAGAAATCCATTACTACAGTAAATACCCCTATTGTTGTTATGAAATAGAAAAATGTCCTAAGATTTAATCCATACACCATTGATAGTTTGTTGGATGTAAATTTCTCAAAAAGAATATCTATCGTTGCATATAAAATTCCGATTAAAATACCAATCGTAGTAAATCCCATTAAGGCTCGCCATGTCCCTCTAACTCCACGATATTCTTTAATCACATTAAACCCTTCTTCTTCATCAATCCCATAATACCTAAATATAGAGTACAATCCCATGGCAATAGCCCAAAAAAGGATAGATTGCCAAAGAATACGTATGTATTGTTTTAGATTATGACTCATTATTGAGATTTGGTATACTAAATGGGTATTTCATAATATATTTATAACAACGAATGTACGCCATTTTCTAGTGCATATATAGTTGAGATTTCTTTATTGGTTAAACTTCTATTAAAAATAGATAATTCATCCAGTAACCCTATATATCCCAAACCGATATAAATATTAGAAGCATCTAAGTCCCAGGTAAAAGGAGTAGTGATCGTAGATCGAGTACCTTTTAATTCTCCATTCATATATAAACTGGCTTTCCCGTTCTCGGTATTTAAATTAGAAAAATTAATTAAGATATGTGTCCATTCTTCTTTACTAAAAGGAGGATTTTTTACTCCAGTTAATCTTTTATTAAAGATCGGGTTTTCATTGTCTGGACCTTCAGGATTTGGATTCCAAACGTTACGATCCCCAATAACGCCTAACCTAAAATCTCTAGGGTTTTCTTTAGTAAAATCTACCCAAATAGCTGCATCATTATAACTTACATCAGTAATTTGTATAGGATCACAATATCCCGGTTCAAGATCAGTAGCCGGATCTAGTTTTAACCAAAAAGAGATTGCTCCGCTCCAATCTGTTTTACTATAAGCGATGTTATCTTTACTAGGGTAATAAATATTTCCTTTGCTCCGTTCGGTAAAAAGTAATCCATCGCCATAAAGTCCCTCGTTTTTGGCAATACGTATATCAGGTTTATGTAAACCTATTTGTGCAGAATCTCTGGCTTTACGGTTAGGAACTGTATATAGGCGTTGGTCACCTAAAGCAAAATCGGCATCTACTCCTTTATCAAAAGATGTATAAAAGGTAAGAGCAGTTTTTAGATCTTCTTTTGTGGTGTCATTCTGACAAGAACTTAGGCTTATTATAAGCGAGGTACATATAAATAGAAAAGAGATGGTACTTTTTGGAGATAACATAGAGTTGACTTTTGTGATATATACCCATAAAGATAGGATTATCTCATTTTTGAATTGTATATATTCACTAAAATTTAAGATTGTACCGTATTAAGCAGGAAATAATTTATTCAATCGGTTACTAATCTCCATTAAAAGCAAACCTTTTTATGAAAGGATGATGATGTTTAAAAAACTCAATATTTTGTGAAAGAATATTATTTTTTGAAGATAAGGCGTTATTAAAACTTACTTTCAACGTTCTTAATTCTTCTGTATCTTCAATTTTGGATGGATTATCAAAATATTTCGATAATTTATTTCTTCCGGCATACCCTTCAACAAAAGCTTCAAAAGAACCGTGTAGTTTCTTAAATTTTCCGATTGGAATCGCTAATAGTAAGAGCACAGCCATAATTTCATGTGGATTCTTTTCATTGGTATATCCAAAATTTTCGTGGGCTTTTACAATACGATATATATTTACAAAACGTTTGATAGCTCGCGGACTAGGTCCTATTATATCAGACATGTCTTGTAGTAATTCGACTTCATTTATAGATAATTGTAATGACTCTAGAGTTTCTTTCGTTTCTATATAATTACTTAAACCAATAGGAGCTTCACCAACTGGAGATTTTCCTACGGTAAAAGGCTCTACTACTTCTTGAGGTTTAGAAATTTCATCAGATGTACCAATATCATCTGCTACTGGAGTAGTTTTCGTATTTGGGTCTAAGTTGGTAGCCAAAGGTTTAACTTCAGCTAAGGTTTTGAGCATGTGTTTTACGCTTTTATCTTCGGCTGCTTTTAAATTAAATGGTACCTGAAATATTTTTTCTAAATAACTTGAAGGATCAATCATTTCCATATCTGCACTTTGATTACTTTTTACAAACTGCATTTGGTGTTTTTTGATCAATGCATTTTTTACCCACCTAGGGTCGACACCTACAACAACAACAAATAGGGGATAGGCCATGAGTAAGTTTACAGCTTCTAGTACTTCAACAACTCGCTCTTCGGGGCAACGATCTAGATCATCAATATATAAAATAATACGTTGGAGCGGTCTCTCAAATTTATCTCTAAACTCTTTGGTTTCCTTGTTTTCAACAATATTTTTTAATTCTTCATGATGATCGGTAAATAGATTACTTAAAATCTCAAAATCTTTTCTAATTATAGAAACAAGTCCTAAGTGTTTTTCGTATTCTTTACTTGCGGATCTTTTTTCTATAAAAGAATGCAATGCTTCCGTAGATAAGGTGTTGTCTAATCTAAATTGGATTTCTGCTTTTTGTTCGGTAGTTTGAAGAATTTGATGATTAATATCTATAATTTCTTCCTTGATCTGTTCAATTTCTAAGGTTAGTGCTTTTTCTCGTTGCGAAAATTGAAATAGAGCATCTTCTTTTTTAAGTTCGTAGTCTTCTTTAATTTCCCAGAAAGAAGCTACTAACGGTTGCAGTTGTTTATAGGTTTTTATTCCCCTATGATAAAAAGTACCAGCTACAGTAAGTCCATACCACAATTCATTAGGAAAGCTGAAATTTGCCCACTGTGTGGTGTTTGCAATATAAGTTAAAATAGGAGGTATCCCTAGAATAAGGCCAATAATCACAATAACCCAAGCCAGATTGGTATGCCATTTACCCGCCTTAAAAAACACTTTTAAGAAAGTAAATATTGATTTTGATTGCTTGTACAGTTCATCAGGAGTTTTCCAGTATTCTTTGGGAACAATTTCAGAAAATTGTTCTTTATTTTTTAAGATAGTTATGTTATTCTTGATGGCGCTTTCAATAGTTTCTTCTACTTTAAATTCGTCATCTACTTTTTTAAACAATTGAGTAATAGTAGTATCCTCAATCTCTTCTATTTTTTCTTTTAATTTTTGTGCTATACTATCTCTTTCACTTTTTAAACTTGCGAGTTGAGCATCGATAACATCTTTTTTCTTTTCTAATTCAATCAACTCACTATTAGTTATATTAAGTTTATTGGTTAGTACTTTCTCAATCTCTTGTTTATAGTTATCTCCAGCAGAGTTATCTTGTATGTATTGATTTAATCCATCAAAAATTTTAGTAATGATGCCTGCCCAAAGGTTAGCATCCATATACGACCATGCATTAAAATGTACATGTGCTATTCCCTCACAAAACCCTTTTTCGGGATTTGTTTGAGATAGGAGTTTAATACGTTCTTTAAGTTTTCTCATAAAGAAACTCTTACCGGACCCCCATTTTCCAAAAAGCGCAATGGCGAGAGGTGGCGTAAAACTTTTGGCAGCTATAACTCGAGCAAATGCAGAGATATCCTTAGAAATATTAAGATGATCGATACCAGAGTCCGAATCACTTACTAAACCGGCAATGGTAGTGATCTTTGTGACAGATGTAATGGTTGCCGATACTTGTTTAAGAGATGTTATGATTTCAGGCTCAATATATGAGAACATAGTCGCTAGATCTTCTTTTTTTGGATCAGTAATTGTTGCCCTATAATGCCCTAAATTTTCTATGTTAACCTGTAAATCCTTAATTTTCCAATCGACTAATAAACTTTTACCGTTATTGTTATTTTTGGTTACAATACCAAAACCTTTTATTCTAAGATAGGATTTGTGATTTTGACCATAGGTAGATTTTAAAATTAAAATATCTCCTTCTACAATACTGTTTATTATTCTAGAATACCGCTCATCTTCATGGCCATCTTCCCATACATTTTGATCAAAAAATCGCTGAGTTTGATCCTCGGTACCTTTATTCCAAGAAGAACCTGCCAAATAAAAAGATCCAGAATGGTTTGTAATAAACTCTTCATTTTCGATATACTTACCAATAGTAGGAGATGTTTCCAATTGTTCTGCATCCAAATCAATTGCAGTACTATCTATTTTACTTTTTAGTTTAGTTTGTTGTTTTTGTTGTACGTTTTCGTTTGATATTGTAGAAGATGAGTACTCATCAGTAGGGGATTGAACAGATTTAAGAAGGTCTCTACCTTCTTTGTTTTTAGGTAAAGAAATGATAAATCGTATAAACATTTCTTGAAGTTGAGGAGCAAAACTATCAATTACAGAACTGGTAATACTATGACTAATAAGTATTGGTATTCTACCGGTACCGGTACCCATTAGTGCCATCCAGATCATCTTAGAGGAGAAGAAATTAATATATTCTTCTATAGCTCTAGATAAATTGGTTCTTAGTGCATCAGAAGACATACCTTTTTGATCAATCGTCACAACGAATACAATAGGTTTTCGTCCTTTAAGTTCTAACCAATCATAACCTTTTTCTAGATTGAGAGATGCAAGTGCTTTTTCGTCATACCCATACGTGTTCAGCACAAATTGATTAAGTGGACCTGGGTTACCAAAGGTATCTACAGGGGCAAAGGCAATATCAGCCTCATTAGGTGATACATCGATACCAAAATCATAAAAAGGAGCTATGTTTGATGATTCCATCAGTGTGTTGAATTTTTATTTTACCTAAATTATATAAACATGTTATACTTTGTTTTTATAAAGAAGTAATTAGTGATGTCTGACGATCGAGAGTTAAATTTGAAAAATAAGATCCCTTTTTCAAACTTTAAGGGGTAACATATGTTAAATATAGAGTTATTAACTCAGTATACAAACCATAATTCATGCTTTTTCCTAAAAAAAGTACCTCGCAGATACAAGATACTTTTTTTGTGAACTTGGCTAATTCAGCGTGTATGTAAAAATTTGCCAATTCGAGAACTTTAATACTTTGACCGGAAATGAGATAGTACTAACATAAAAGAACATAGGGTTCTAATAACTTTACTCGAATTGGCATTTTTAATAATATAACTATGGTATAAATTGGTAATCAATTAGATTAATATTTATACTTCAAAATTATTTTATTATTACTATTCTTAAAAGGGTGTTATAGCCTGTATTAATAGGGTAAAAACCCTATTTTGATAAGGGTTACTAATAAAACTTAGCATAAACGTTTAGTGTTACTAATTTTTTCAGACAATCAGTTTTGGATATAATAGTTTGTTAAAAACTTACTTTTATTTTCTCAAAAAATTGTGATTTCTTTGCCGTTGGGAAAAAAACAGGAATTGGAAGATCAAGAAAAAGAACAAAAAAAAGTATATACGCGATATAATTTTTTTAATAAAACATATTGTGTATTTAGAGGGGCATCTCTGCGTGAAATTTCAAGAAGAAAACCGAACTATCGAAGTGAGTCGGGTAGTACATACTACTACACAAAGCACGGTGTATATAGGATGTCTAATCATTGGGGTAGGGCTGCAAAATGTCAATGGCGTTTGGTATCAGACTTTCCTGCCGAAATCGATGACTTAAGGTTGGGATATGCCGATTGGGAAGATTTTAGAGAAAATTTGGATCCAGATGTAGATGCGTATTATATCTCTGTAGATTTTGATACAAACAAAGTAAGTTACATGCACCGGGATAACCCAAATTATAATGAGATAGCAGTATTACGTTCTGCAGATACTACTAGAAAATTGATCAAACAGATCAAAAACCTATTAGAAACACATAAGTGGGCAAAATACTATGATTATGATGATCTTGACGAATTTAGAGAAGAGGTAGTGACTAGATTAATTAATAGTAATATCTCTTTAAACGAATTGAGAAGAGAATTGGTAGACTATTAGATTCGTTATTATTCTGGTAAAGGAACATAAGTAGTATCGTTTGCTACTTTTGGAAATTCCTTATTTTTCCATTGGTTTTTGGCTATTTCTATTTTTTCTTTATCAGTAGAAACAAAGTTCCAATGAATAAAACGTTCTTCGGGAAATGGTTGTCCTCCAAATAAGATAATATGTGTATTCGATTGCAAAACGATAGCGCAACTATCTTCGGTTTTTGATATAAGCATATTACCATGTTCTATACTATTTCCACATGCCTCAATAGTCCCTTTTACAATACAAATTCCGATTTCTCCTTCTAATTCTCCTTTAATTTTCAATTCATATTGGTTTGTCGTTTTTATTTCTATCATAAACAATGGTGAGTGAACAGGTACAGGGGATGTTTTACCATACCCTTTACCCGCAACAAGACAAAATTGCGCACCGTTATCAGTCCAGTTAGGTAATTCTTTCCTGTCAATATGATGAAATTCTGGAGGTATTTCTTCTAGTTCTTTGGGTAATGCAACCCATATTTGATAACCATGTGCTAAAAATTCGGTGCCATTTCTTAAATCTTTTGGAGTACGCTCTGTGTGTGTTACTCCTTTTCCTGCCACCATCCAATTAACAGATCCAGGTGATATGCGTTGATTGGTACCAATACTATCCCGATGCACTACTTCACCTTCAAGCATATAGGTTAATGTAGATAATCCAATATGCGGATGCTGATCTACATCCATATAATGTCCTTCTTTTATAGTGGTTGGGCCCATATGATCTATAAAAATAAAAGGACCTACCATTCTTTTTTTTCTGAAAGGAATCAATCTTCCTACTAGAAAATCACCAATGTCACGACTTCTCTCAGGAATAATCAAACGTTCATTAGACATACATAGGGTTTTAAAATGGTTTAGTTTAAAATTATAACTTTTATCAGAACATAGCGTTAAAAAAATATTAAGGTGAATTTCTTGATGTATAATTCTATTTTCTAGATGTATAATCAAGCAAAATAATCTTGTTATTAGTAACATCGCTTTACTCCAAAATAATTTACTATCTTTTCATTCGTTAATAGAAAACTAACAACTTCAACCTTAAACCTACTCATGGAAATTTTTTCTTCATACAATGTTATCATCGGGATTTCACTAACAATTATTCTATCATTTATTTTTAATGGTATTGCCAAAAAAACAAATGTTCCGGCGGTACTCATGTTAATTGTATTAGGAATAATTCTTCAGTATATTCTAAAAGCTTTTGGAGCGGATTCTAATACTTTTTTGCCGATGCTAGAAGTATTGGGTATTGTAGGTTTGATTATGATTGTACTTGAAGCTGCTCTCGAATTAGAATTGAAAAGCGATAAACTAATGCCCATCTTAAAATCGATGGGGGTAGCTTTAATTGGTTTGGTAGCTTCGACCTTTATAGCAGCAGTAATTCTTAAAGCACTTATAAAAGGAATGACTATGCAATCTGCTTGGTTATATGCCACACCATTATCTATATTATCTAGTGCGATAATAATACCAAGTGTTTCGGGATTATCAGATAGTAAAAAAGAGTTTCATATCTATGAAAGTACATTCTCTGATATTTTGGGAATCATGCTTTTTTATTTTCTTGCAGGAAGGTTAAATCCGGCAGAAGACGCAGGTGTAGGAGGGTTCTTTTTAAATTTGATTTTAACAATAGTGATTTCACTTGTAGCTAGTTATGCTATTATTTTGATTTTTCAGAAAATCAAGAGTCAAGTTAAACTATTTTTGTTGATTGCTGTACTATTATTATTGTATGCATTAGGTAAGAAAATGCATCTGTCCTCGCTTATTATTATTCTTATTTTTGGATTAGTAATTGCCAATATGAAATTGTTTTTTCAAGGAAAGTTAAGGCAATATCTAGATTTTGAAAAAGCAAAATCTATTTATCATGAGTTACATGTTATTACTGCTGAAACTGCTTTTGTAGTACGAACACTATTTTTTGTGATTTTTGGGATTACAATTGTACTCTCTTCCTTATTAAGTTTAAAAGTTACTTTAATTAGTTTATTAATTCTAGTATCGATATATGCTATTCGCTATGGGTTATTGCGCCTTTTTATGGGGAAAGATATATTTCCTCAATTATTTATCGCACCTAGGGGGTTAATTACGGTACTTTTATTTTATGCAATACCCGAAGAAGCAATGATTGAAGGTTTTGAACCAGGCGTTTTGCTATTTGTAATTATTGGTACTAGTTTAATTATGACTTGGGGAATGATACGTGATAAAAAGAAAAATCCAGAGGTTTTGGAAGAAGCAACAGAGGAGCAAAAAAATATTGAAGAAACAGAGTATTTTATAAATAACACAACCGATTTAAGTGATATCGAAAATCCAAGTGCATCTGGAGAACATGAACTAGAATAATGAAAAGACTTCACCGATTAACCGCCATATTGGTCAAATTACAATCAAAAAAGATTGTTCAAGCAGCAGAACTAGCCGATAAATTCGAAGTGAGTTTACGTACAATTTATCGAGACATGCAAGCACTTACAGATGCAGGAGTACCTATTGGTGCAGAGGCAGGTACAGGATATTTTCTTGTTGATGGATATTCGTTACCTCCTGTAATGTTTACCGAAAAAGAAGCTAATGCTTTGCTTACAGCTTCTAAGATCATAGAAACAAATAATGATCAATCCTTAATTAATGAATATCAAGAGGCTATTGATAAGGTTATTGCAGTTTTAAAAACCACGCAAAAAAAGAAACTTGAAATTTTAGAGCAACGTATTTTTACATATAATCGAACTGCTGTATATCCTAGTAACTCACTATCTATTATCCAACAAGCAATTACCGATTTTAGAGTATTAGAAATTCAATATACTACGGCTCTTAAAGAATCTAGCAAAAGATTAATAGAGCCTTTGGGAGTCTATTTTACAAATAACACATGGATTTTGATAGCCTACTGTAGACTACGTAAAGATTATCGAGAATTTCGAACCGATCGCATTGCTAATCTTATAGAAACTCAAGAAATATTTCCTTCGCAACAATTTACCTTAGAAGATTACTATAATAGGAGAACATACGCATATAAAACAAATATTTCTTCTTAAGAAAAAACTACTGACATAGGGTTGTCATAGACTGGTTTTAGTTTTGATTGAAATTAATTTTCAAGAATAAATTAATACTAATCATTATGGTAAACTTATTGTTTAATTCAGCCACAAAACTAGATCAAGACCTTATGTTGATTAAAACTAAACCAAGCGTTGTAGAAGTAGTGTTATTTGAAGCAAATCCTGGATATACTGAGCAAGATGTTCAAAAAGCGTTAGCATCATTAAATGATGTGTTAAAATTATATTATGGATTTGTAGAAAGAACAACGGCTAATAATGGAGAGGGAAAATATATAGATATTGTGTACTGGACCGATATAAAATCAGCCAAAGATGCGGCAAGTGATATATTGAAGAATGAAAAAGCGCTAGCGGTTTTTAATGTTGTTAAACAAGAATCTGTAGAGATGTATCATTTTGATGCTTTTAACCAGTTTGAAGAATAGATATTTTTGATTTTAAAAACTAATGCAATTTTTTTGTGTTTACCTGTATTTCAATAAGGTAATGTATTAGTTTTATTGGAAATAACACTTAGGTTATAGAATATAGAATTTTTGAGTTATTTTTTTATTAAATTATTATTAATCCTTTTTCTTTTTGTGATAATTACTGCGTATTTGTACTTGGTTTTTTATAGTTTTAAGTGATTTTTTAATTGAACCAATAGTACAATAATATTGCAGATTTTTAATGAATATTCTTCACACAAGTTTTGAATGTTATCCCCTTGCAAAAGTTGGTGGGTTAGCTGATGTGGTTGGGGCTTTACCAAAGTTTCAACATGATTTTGGTTTTGAAGTGAATGTAATAATGCCATTTTATAATACTCCGTTTATAACAAAGGCCAAGTATACAGTAAATGATGAAGGAACGATACAGTTAGGTGATATTTCTTATGCTTATGAAATAAGAGAGTTGTCTTCTCCAGATATTGGGTTTAACACATACTTAGTTTATATACCACATTTATTGGATAGACCAGAAGTGTACGGTCATAAGGATGACATTGAGCGATTTATTGCTTTTCAACTCGTAGTATTAGATTGGCTTAATTTAAAAAAAGGAATTCCGGATATAATTCATTGTCATGATCATCATACAGGGTTAATTCCGTTTTTAATCGCAAATGCGTATCAATTTCAAAATTTAAAAAATATACCTACCGTTTTTACGATTCATAATGCGCAGTATCAAGGGCAAATATCTTATGATAAGCTTCATTACTTACCTGACTTTGATAAAAATAAAATAGGATTATTAGATTGGGATCAACAAATCAATCCTTTAGCCGCTGCTATTAAATGTGCATGGCGGGTTACCACAGTGTCACCTAGTTATATGGAGGAACTTCAGAATAGTGCAAACGGATTAGAAGGATTACTTCGTCATGAAAAAGCAAAATGCCAAGGCGTATTAAATGGTATTGATACAAAATCTTGGGATACTGAAACGGATACAATGTTGATTGAAAATTACAAAATAAGCACTGTTGTTTCTAAGAGAACAACTAATAAAGAGTGGTTGTGTAACGAATTTAATTTAGATAGCAGTAAACCTCTTTTTTGCTTTATAGGTAGATTAGTGTATGAAAAAGGAGCAGATTTATTACCAGATATAGTTGAAGAATCACTACAGTCTAACGATATTAATGTTCTGATGTTAGGTTCGGGAAATAAAGAAGTTGAAGAACGTCTCGAATCTTTGAAAGATACTTTCTCGGGGCGTTATCATATGTATACAGGATACAATGAGAGATTATCACATATAATATATGGAGGTGCAGATTTTTTATTAATGCCATCGCGGGTAGAACCCTGTGGGCTTAATCAAATGTATGCCCTTAGGTATGGAGCTATTCCTATTGTTAGAAGAACAGGGGGGCTTAAAGACACTGTAGTAGATATAGGAGATAATGGCTTTGGAATATGCCATAATCAAGCTACCGTACAAGATGTATGCTATTCAATTCGAAGGGGAGTAGCATTATATTCAGATCAAAAAAAATACAGGGAAATACAACAAGAAATAATGAAAATTGATCATTCTTGGAATCGATCGGCAAATCAATATGTAAACATTTATAAATCCCTAATTACTTTAACATGATCAACAAAAAAGTCCTGGCAATTATTTTGGGTGGTGGACAAGGCTCCCGATTATTCCCTCTTACCGAAAAACGTTCAAAGCCGGCAGTATCCATAGCAGGGAAATATAGATTAGTCGATATTCCTATTTCTAATTGTATTCATTGTGATATTAAGAGAATGTTCGTTCTAACCCAGTTTAATTCGGCTTCGTTGAATAGACACATAAAAAACACCTATGTTTTTAGTTCTTTTAGTAATGCTTTTGTTGATATTTTAGCTGCAGAGCAAACTCCCGATAATAAAACATGGTATCAGGGTACCGCTGATGCCGTAAGACAATCGATGCATCATTTATTAAATCACGAATTTGAATATGCCATGATTTTATCTGGTGATCAATTGTATCAGATGGATTTTAATGATATGTTGAATTCTCATATAAATAAAGGAGCAGAAATTTCTATAGCTACCTTACCCGTAACGGCAAAAGAAGCGACTTCTTTTGGGATACTTAAAACAGATGATGATAGTTTTATTTCATCATTTGTCGAAAAACCAAGTTCAGATAAGTTACCAGGTTGGGAGTCTGAAGTTAGCGAAGAAATGAAAAACGAGAATAGACATTATCTCGCTTCTATGGGTATTTATATATTTAATAAGCAATTACTTATAGATTTAATGTCCAATCCTGATACGATAGATTTTGGAAAAGAAATTATTCCTCAATCTATTCATAAAAACAAAGTATTAGCATATCAGTATGAAGGTTATTGGACAGATATTGGTAATGTATCCGCTTTTTTTGATGCTAATATTAGCTTGACTGATGATGTTCCTCAATTTGATTTATTTAATGGTTCTAAAAATATACTAACTCGCCCTCGTATACTTCCTCCTTCAAAAATATCAGGTACATTATTAAATAAATCCATGATCGCCGAAGGTTGTATTATTAATGCTAAAAAAATTGAACGATCCGTAATAGGTATTCGTTCTAGAATAGGAAATAATACTATTATTAAAAATACCTATATGATTGGTAGTAACTCTTATCAAGATATTGATGAGTTAAAAACTAATACTATAGATGGGATCCCTTCTTATGGTGTTGGTGATAACTGTTATATTAACAACGCTATTATTGATAAGGATGTATGTATAGGTAATAATGTGCATATTGACGGAGGATCTCATTTAAAAGATACAGAACAAGATGATTATGTTATTAAAGATGGAGTGGTTGTTATCAAGAGTAAATCGGTGATACCCGATGATTTCAGGTTAGAATAATATTGCGCGCAGTATAATAGGTAAAAAATAGATATTCAGGAAATCATAAATAAGAGGAATTTCCATTCTATTCACGTTTAAAAATTGTAAATGACCAAGGTAGTAGCACATAGTTTATTCTCGGATTTTGATATTAATCTTTTTAAAGGAGGTAAGCATTACCGTTTATACGAGAAATTTGGTTCTCATATTACTATTGTTGATGGTGTAGAAGGCACTTATTTTGCAGTTTGGGCACCATCTGCCAAATCTGTTTCGGTTGTTGGCGATTTCAATTTTTGGGTAGAAGGAGAACATGAACTTAATGTACGTTGGGATGAATCAGGAATATGGGAAGGTTTTATTCCAGGTACAGGAAAAGGGAGTATTTATAAATACAAGATACAATCTCATCATAATGATGTAGTGACTGAAAAAGCAGATCCATATGCTAGACGATGCGAACATCCTCCAAAAACCGCTTCTGTAGTTTGGGATACTATCTATGACTGGAAAGATGAAGAGTGGATGAAAAAACGAAAAATGCACAATGCATTAGATGCTCCTTTTTCGGTTTATGAGGTACATTTAAGTTCTTGGAAAAAAACAACAGACGAAAACAGATCATTATCCTATGTAGAATTAGCAGATGAGTTGGTACGATATGTTAAAGAAATGGAATTTACTCATGTAGAGTTCATGCCGATTATGGAGTATCCTTATGATCCATCTTGGGGTTATCAACTTACAGGTTATTTTGCTCCTACCTCTCGTTTTGGGTATCCAGAAGAATTTAAATTATTGGTTGATAAATTACATCAAAATAATATTGGTATTATCTTAGATTGGGTGCCTTCACATTTTCCTGAAGATGCTCATGGATTAGGCTTTTTTGATGGTACATGTTTATATGAACACCCAGACAAAAGAAAAGGATATCATCCAGATTGGAAAAGTTTAATTTTTAATTATGGAAGAAATGAAGTAAAGAGTTTTCTGATCAGTAATGCTATTTTTTGGTTGGATCAATATCACGCCGACGGATTACGAGTTGATGCGGTAGCATCCATGCTGTTTTTAGATTACTCTCGTAATGAGGGAGAGTGGGAGCCTAATATCTATGGTGGTAGGGAGAATCTAGAGGCTATTACATTTATTAAAGAGCTTAATACGGAAGTGTATGCTAGTTTTCCTGATGTGCAAACCATTGCAGAAGAGTCTACTTCGTATCCAATGGTATCTAAGCCTACTTTTTTAGGAGGGCTTGGTTTTGGTATGAAATGGATGATGGGTTGGATGCATGATACATTACAGTATTTTGGAAAAGAATCTATATACCGTAAGCATCATCAAAATGATCTTACTTTTAGCATGACGTATGCCTTTACCGAAAACTTTATGTTGCCATTATCTCATGATGAAGTCGTATATGGTAAACGCAGTATTATAGGAAGAATGCCGGGAGATGAATGGCAAAAATTTGCAAATCTTCGTTTATTGTATAGCTATATGTTTACACATCCTGGAACAAAATTATTGTTTATGGGAGCAGAAATTGGCCAGCACGAAGAATGGGATTTTCAAAAAAGTTTAGATTGGTATATACTGGATTATGATTTACATTCAGGGATTAAGAGTATAGTAAAAGAACTTAATCTTTTGTATAAAAATCAACCAGCATTGCACGAAAAACAATTTAGTGTAGAAGGTTTTGAATGGATTAGCTATGATGATCATGAAAATTCGGTGATTTCCTATATTCGAAAAGGGAATCGAGATAAAGATAACTTAATAGTGGTTTGTAATTTTACTCCGATACCCAGAACAAATTATCGCATTGGCTTGCCCGCACAAGGAAAATTAGTACAAGTATTTAATAGTGATCAACGGGAGTATGGAGGTAGTGGGGTTTCTAACCAAACAGATATCGATATATCTCAAAAAGAATGGCAATATCGTAAGTATGCGGCAGAGATTGTTGTACCACCTTTGGGAGCTGTGGTTTTTAAGATAGCATAATGTTTTTTTGAATATTTCATGAGTTTTAAAATGCTGATTTTTAAATAATTGTTAATTATGGTTTGTCTCAAACGTTTTCGTTGATTTTTCTTAATAAATAGTGGTAATTATCGTTTCGAAACTGACCAAGATATTGTTCTTTTACATACCCAAGTCAAATTGAAAAAGAGAAATATATGATCACCAATACAGAATTAGAGCAAAAGGGAAATTTATTTCCAGGTAAAATAACTTCTTTCTCTCAACATGTAGATAAAATACATTTCTATACCGAAAACGGAGTAATACTTCAGGTTACTATTTTAAGAGGAAGTGTAATTCGTTTTAGATATGCCACTGATAATAATTTCGAAAAGGACTTTTCGTATGCCATTAGTGATGATGGAGCAAGAGGTTATAGTAAATTAGAGGTAGAAGAACATGATTCTCACTATTATATTATAACATTAAGGGTAAAAATCGTAATCGGTAAAAATGATTTAATGACTGCTATTTACGATCTTGACGGAAATGTAATTTGTAAAGATGATTGGGGTTTTCATTGGGAACAAAGTTATGAATATGGTGGTAACATTGTAAAAATGAGTAAGTCTGCTCCACAGGGAGAGTGTTATTATGGACTTGGTGACAAACCTATGCACCTTAACTTAAAAGGAAAGAGGATAGAAAATTGGGCTACTGATCAATATGCTTTTGGCAAAGATCAAGATCCATTATATAAAAGTGTTCCTTTTTATATTGGGATGTATGAAGAACGAGCATACGGTATTTTCTTTGATAATACATTTAGAACATTTTTTGATTTCTGTCATGAGCGAAGAAACGTAACCAGTTTTTGGGCCCAAGGAGGAGAGATGAATTATTATTTTTTCTACGGCCCTACCATGCAGGACGTTGTAACGCGATATACTGATTTAACCGGTAAACCAGAATTACCTCCTTTATGGGCACTTGGGTATCACCAGTGTAAATGGAGTTACTATCCAGAGAGTAAAGTAAAAGAAGTAACCAATAAGTTTAGAGAACTTCAAATTCCTTGTGATGCTATCTATCTAGATATTGATTATATGGAAGGTTTTAGGTGTTTTACATGGAGTAAAGAATATTTCCCTGATCCTAAGCGAATGGTAGCCGAGTTGGCAGAGGATGGTTTTAAAACAGTGGTTATTATCGATCCGGGAATTAAGATTGATGACGAATATTCGATTTACAAAGAGGCTATAGAAAAGGACTATTTCTGTAAACGTGCCGATGGTCCCTATATGAGAGGTAAAGTATGGCCAGGAGAATGTTATTTTCCAGATTTTACAAATCCCGAAGTACGAGAATGGTGGTCTGGATTGTTTAAAGAGATTATTGATGAAATAGGAGTGAAGGGAGTGTGGAATGATATGAACGAGCCAGCTGTTATGGAAGTGCCAGGAAAAACCTTTCCCGATGATGTACGCCATAACTATGATGGTAATCCATGTAGTCATAGAAAAGCACATAATATTTATGGTACTCAAATGGCCAGAGCTACTTACGAAGGAGTAAAACAATTCGCATACCCAAAACGTCCTTTTATCATTACAAGATCGGCTTATTCTGGAGCACAAAGGTATACTTCCTCCTGGACAGGAGATAATATTGCAACTTGGGAACACCTTTGGATAGCTAATATACAAGCTCAACGTATGAGTATGAGTGGCATGTCTTTTACGGGTAGTGATATTGGCGGCTTTGCAGAGCACCCAACAGGAGAGTTGTATACAAGGTGGATTCAACTAGGAGTATTTCATCCGTTTTGTCGTACACATTCGTCTGGGGATCATGGTAATCAAGAACCATGGACATTTGGAGAAGAAGTAGTAGATGTTACTCGTAAGTTTGTAGAACTTAGATATCAATTATTGCCATATTTGTATACCATGTTCTGGGAGTATGCTGAAGAAGGTATACCCATGTTAAAACCACTAGTTCTTTATGATCAACATGATCCGCAAACACATTATAGAACTGATGAATTCGTATTCGGAAATCAAATCTTAGTGTGCCCTGTGCAAGAACCGAATTCAAAAGGAAGACGAATGTACATCCCAAGAGGTAATTGGTATAATTACTGGACAAGAGAATACATAAAAGGAGGAATGGAACAATGGGTAGATGCAGATTTGGATATCATTCCTTTATTCGTAAAAGAAGGGGCAATTATTCCAAAGTATCCGATACAACAGTATGTTGGAGAAAAAGAAATAGAAGAATTAAAACTAGAGGTCTATTATAAATTAGGAAATAAAGAAGTCTCTAAGGTTTTTGAAGATGCTCAAGATGGATATGATTATGTAAAAGGACGATTTAGCCTTAGAAGTTTCTCTTTTACAGGAAAAGAAAATGAAGTGATTATCCAACATCATAAAACAGGTAGTTTTATAACGGATTATGCGACGTTAAAAGTAGAATTAATAGGATTACCATTTGAGATTAAAGAAGTAGAATTGGATAATGTTGTTGTTGATTTGGCTAGTATCAAGTTTGATAGCGTAAAAAACATCATGACCATCCCAAAAGATTTTAATGAACTTCATATTATAGCCAAATAATGTCTTTTATCGGTTAATAGCGTAATTTATGGACTTTTTGTAATAATTATTCTACTCTGTGTTTGAAGGTGGTGTGTTATTTTTGTAATTTTAACTTTAGAATCTTACATGATAACAATACTTATGAATACAAGAAAATCTATAGTGATAATTGGTACAATTCTTTTGTTTATGTCTTGTGCTACAAATCCTTTTACGGGTAAGCAAACTCTAGCTTTGGTACCTAATTCGCAAATTTTGCCCATGGCTTTTCAGCAGTATAACCAATTCTTAGGAGAAAATAAGGTGGTGAAAGGCACATCCGATGCAGAGATGATAACTCGTGTGGGTCAGAGAATTTCTAAAGCTTCAGAACGTTGGTTAAATGCCAATGGTTATGCAGGATATTTAAAAGATTATAAATGGGAATATAATTTGGTAGATGACAAAACGGTAAACGCATGGTGTATGCCTGGCGGCAAAATCGTTTTTTATACAGGAATCTTACCTATTGCCAAAAGTGAAACAGGAATTGCTGCTGTAATGGGGCATGAAGTGGCACATGCATTGGCAAATCATGGTCAACAAAGAATGAGTGCTTCTCAGATTCAGCAAGTTGCAGGAGCAGCTACAGCAGTTGCGGTTAGTGGTAAGGATCAAAAGACCCAACAGATTGTAGGCACGGCTTTTGGGTTAGGAAGTCAATTTGGTGTGATGTTACCATTTAGTAGAAGTCATGAAACTGAAGCAGATAGAATAGGATTACAGCTTATGGCAATTGCCGGTTATAACCCTGATGAGGCTGCTAATTTATGGAGACGTATGAAAGCTAATAGTGGTGGTCAAACACCACCAGAGTTTATGAGTACGCATCCATCAAGTGATACTCGTATTGCTAATCTTACAGCTTGGGCTCCTGCTGCAAAGGAAGAAGCGAAAAAATTTGGGGTAACTACCTTTAAATAATTGTAAAGTTTATATTCTTAAAAAGATTATACCTATTTTAGAAGCTGTTCTGAGCCAATTCAGAACAGTTTTTTTTATATAACATGAGCAAAACTTTACCAAAAGGGCATAAAAAACTTCTAAATGCCTGGGCCTTCTATGATTGGGCCAATTCAGTATATAACTTAACTATTTCGTCTGCCATATTTCCAATATTTTGGGGAGCGCTTACCATAGTTAGAGATGACCAGGATAATATCATAAGTGATACAGTACGATTTTGGGGTATAGATTTTAATAATGATTCTTTAATAAGTTATGTAACCGCATTAGCTTTTTTATTAGTTTCATTTATTAGCCCTTTTCTTTCTGGTATTGCTGATTATGTGGGTAATAAAAAGAACTTTTTAAAGTTTTTTTGTTACTTGGGAGCCTTGTCATGTATTGGATTATATTGGTTTTCTCTAGAAAACCTATGGTTTGGTCTATTGTGCTACTTTTTGGCTCTAGTTGGTTTTTGGGCAAGTTTGGTCTTTTATAACTCGTATTTGCCAGATATTGCATTTCCAGAACAACAAGATGCTATTAGTGCCAAAGGATATTCGCTAGGATATATAGGTAGTGTTATTTTATTGGTTGTTAATTTGGTAATGATTCTAAAATATGAATGGTTTGGTTTTGAAAGTGAAGGTGTTCCCACCAGACTTTCCTTTGTAATGGTAGGAGTATGGTGGATTGTATTTAGTCAATATACATATTACTACTTACCTAAAGGAAACAAAAAAGATACATTAACCAAATCTGTATTGTTTAATGGCTTTAAAGAACTAAAAATGATCTGGCACGCTTTGCGTAATGATCTTAGGTTGCGTAGGTACCTTAGCGCTTTCTTTGTATATAGTATGGCGGTACAAACTATTATGCTAATTGCTACATATTTTGGAATAGAAGAATTAGATTGGGGAGATCAAAATGCCACGACCGGGTTGATAATAAGTATTTTACTCATTCAATTAGTGGCCGTTTTGGGCGCTTTTTTAACTTCTCGAGCTTCTTCAAAATATGGAAACATAAATACCTTAATTGTAATTAATTTTATTTGGATAGGGATTTGTGTATACGCCTATACTATTACCACACCAGTTCAGTTTTATATTACTGCCGCAATTGTTGGTTTGGTCATGGGGGGAATTCAAGCTCTTTCTAGATCAACTTATTCTAAGTTTTTACCAGAAAATGCTGTAGATACTGCTTCTTACTTCAGTTTTTATGATGTTTCAGAAAAAATTGGGATTGTAATAGGAATGTTCTCATACGGTATTATTGCGCAAATAACCGGAAGTATACGATATTCTATTTTGTTTTTGATACTATTTTTTGTTGTTGGTCTCTTTCTTCTTTTTAGAGTACCCAGAAATAAATCCTAACAAAATATTAATAAGAATAAAAGAGGATAGAGGTAAATAGCTTTTATCCTCTTTTTTTGCTTTTTGTCTATATTTCATTGCTTATTTTTTGGCTATTAAGAAATATTGTTTTGAAATATAATAATATTGGAAACGTTAATGTTTATAGCTATTTTTATATAAATAAAATCAAACAACAATGAAAAAACTTATGTTAATGCTAGCAGTTATCGTACTGGCGTCCTGCAGTACTAGTCAACAAACTGTTATAGCAGCAAAAAAAACACTAAAAGGGGATTGGTCTCTTGATAATATCTCGTATGATAGAGATGGTATTTTTGATGTAAATCTATATAATGATGCATCAGCCGAGTGTTTTACTGGAAGTGTTTGGAAATTTATTCCTAATAATAACACAGGAAAATATGAAGTAAATCAAAGTAGTTGTACCTCTACAGGAGCTAGAAACTTTAGATTCACTATTCCAAAACCTGAAGCAAATGGGGATTATAGTTTTCTGTTTAAGCCTATAAATGAAAAGAAAAAAAGTACCAATAATAATGCAGGCTACAGAATGGCATTAAAACATTTGGACGACGCTACTATGACTTGGGCTATGACGGTGAGTTTAGAAGGTAAGCCTTTTGTGATCACTATGAATTTTAATAAAATACAATAATTCAAATCTTTATATAATGATGAATACAAATCTTAAAAAAATAGGAGTTGCATTAATGGCTGTGGCTATGCTTACAAGTTGTGATGCTGTCCAAAATGCAAATAATACTCAAAAAGGAGCTGTAATAGGAACAGCTGCAGGAGCAGTGCTAGGGGGGATTATTGGAAACAATGTGAAAGGTAAGAATTCTGCGCTGGGAGCTGTACTAGGAGGAGTAGTAGGTGGTGTTGCCGGAGGTGTTATTGGTAAACAAATGGATAAACAAGCTCAAAAAATTGAGTCAGAAATCCCTGGTGCCGAGGTAACCAGAGTAGGAGAAGGTATTGATGTAGTATTTGATGAAAATAGTGGTGTATATTTTGACACCAACAAATCGGCTGTTAATGCTAAATCTAAAGCGAACCTTAATAAGTTGGCAGGAATTTTTAAAGAATATCCAGATACTAATATTATTGTAGAAGGTCACACAGATAGTTCAGGTGATGATAGTTATAATATGAGTCTATCTCAAAAGAGAGCTAATGCCGTGGCAAACTACCTGGTTTCTCAAGGAATAAGCAAAAGCCGTTTAACGATCTATGCTCATGGAGAAACGCTTCCAAAGTATGATAATGGAACTGCAGAAGGAAGAGCAAAAAACAGAAGAGTTGAGCTTGGTATTGTTGCTAATGAGAAAATGAAAAAAGATGCTCAGGAGCAGGTAAAACAATAGTTTTCTGTAATAAAATAGAAAAAACCCCGACTATATAGTCGGGGTTTTTTTATGCTCAAATTTTGTGTATCTTCATTTAATGAACAAGCATTCGCACATACTAATTGTAGGAGGAGGATTGGCAGGTCTAGTTAGTGCTATTCATTTATCTCAAAAAGGAATGCATGTTGTTCTTATAGAGAAAGATACTTATCCTAAGCACAAAGTATGTGGAGAATATATTTCTAATGAGGTGCTTCCTTATTTTAAATACCTCGACATTGATATAGACGCAATTTCTCCTGTAAAAATCTCAAAATTTAAGATTACTACACAAACAGGCAATGCCATAGATAGTATATTACCCCTCGGAGGTTTTGGAATAAGCAGATTTACACTAGATAAATATTTATGGGATATTGCTATACAAAATGGAGTTGAGTGTATAAATGATAAAGTGGTAGACATATCATTTGAAATAGAAAGGTTTCGAATAGATACTGTCCAAAATGGAAGATTTACTAGTGATTATGTAATTGGTGCATATGGTAAGCAATCATCTTTAGATAAATCTCTAAATAGGAATTTTAGTGATATAAAATCTCCGTGGCTGGCTGTAAAAATGCATTATAGAGCCGATATTAATAAAGAAACAGTAGCATTACATAATTTTGAGGGAGGATATTGCGGTCTTTCTATGGTAGAAAACGATGCTATTAATGCTTGCTATTTAGTGCATTATGATAGTTTTAAAAGGTATAAGGATATTAAAGTTTTTCAAACAGAAGTCCTTAATAAAAACCCTCATTTAAAGGAATTTTATAACACTGCAGTACCACTATTCGAACAATCAATCACGATTAGTCAAGTGAATTTTCAAAAAAAGAAACTGGTTGATAAGCATATATTTATGACGGGTGATGCTGCTGGTCTTATACATCCACTATGTGGTAATGGGATGGCAATGGCCATTCAAAGTGCACAAATTATAAGTGAATTACTAATTGATAATTATAGTAAAACAACAAGCCACTCAAGAAAGGAACTTGAGAATTTGTATAAAAAACAATGGGATGCTGCGTTTTCTAAAAGGATGTATACTGGTAGATTACTACAAAAGGTGTTGTTAAATGCTAATATGCAAGAACTATCGTATACACTAGCTAGTTTATTGCCTTCAATGGTACCAAAGATTATAAAGCAAACCCATGGAAACCCTATCCTATGTTAGTCGATTTACAATATAGAAGTAATGAGGATGAGCTTATGGATGATCCAATGATCAAAAAGGAAGCTTTACAAATTGCTTTGTCTGATATTTCTAGGGCAAATAAGTTATTAGGAGGGAATGCGATAACCAAACATGCGGTATGCCGATTAATCAAAGAAAACCTCAAATCAAAAGAATATGTAATCCTTGATTTAGGATGTGGTGATGGAGAAATGTTACGTGAAATTGCTGATTTGTTTAGAAAAAAAGGAATCCAAGGAAAATTTATTGGCGTAGATCTTAATAAAACTAGTATAGAGTACGCAAAAAACCTAAGTGAAACGTATCCCGAGATTTCTTTTGAAGAAAAAAATATTCTCGAAATAGAATCATCTAGTTTTTCATGTGATATTATCATATGTACATTGACTTTACATCACTTAGAGGATACTCAAATTAAAAAAGTAATGAAAAAATGTGTGGCATTAGCTTCTATGGGTGTTGTAATCAATGACCTGCAAAGAAGTACTGTGGCATATTATCTTTTCAAATTATTTAGTTTCTTTTTTATTAAAGGCGATATCGCCAAAAATGATGGATTAATCTCTATTAAAAGAGGATTTACTAAACAAGAACTGATTGGTTACGCAAAAGAAATTAACTCGATTAGATATAAAATTAATTGGAAATGGGCTTTTAGATATCAATGGGTGATCGAAACAGGGAGATTATAAATATAAAAAGTTAAGAAATATTGGATGTAAAAATAGCAACGGTGGCAAAGCAATTGCCTCAATACGTAAGGGAGACTAAAGAGATATTACCTTTTGTTTCACTATGGCTATCTGGGCAAGAGAAGCGTTTTAAACGAAAAGCATTTAAGATTTTTGAAAATGCTGCAGTTGATAAGAGGTATGGTATTATGAGTATTGAAGAAGTGTTTACAGCTTCTTCCTTTGCAGATAAAAATGATATATATATTAGAGAGGTTAAAAAACTAGGGACTTCAGTATTGCAAAAAGCATTACAGCAAGTAGATTGGGATCCTAAATCTTTGGATTATATCATAACAGTAAGTTGTACAGGTATTATGATCCCATCTCTTGATGCTTATATTATCAATGACCTTAACCTAAAACAAGATGTCATAAGGTTACCAGTGACCGAAATGGGGTGTGCTGCAGGTGTTTCTGGTATAATTTATGCCAAAAATTTTCTAAAATCTAATCCGGGCAAAAGAGCAGCAGTTATAGCTGTAGAGTCACCAACGGCCACTTTTCAGTTGGATGATTTTAGTTTGACTAATATGGTAAGTGCTGCTATTTTTGGTGATGGCGCGGCATGTGCTTTACTTTCTTCAGAAGAAAATATAGAGGGACCAAAAATAATAGGAGACGAGATGTATCATTTTTTTGATGCTACTACGATGATGGGATTTAATTTAATTGGTGGAGGATTGCAAATTGTTCTAGACCCCGAAGTACCCAATAAAATAGCAACACATTTTCCTGATGTAATTCACCCTTTTTTGAAAAAACATAACAAAACCATTGAACAAATAGATCACCTTGTTTTTCACCCTGGAGGAAAAAAAATTGTACAAACCGTAGAAGAGCTTTTTGGTCATTTAGGCAAAAACATAGATGATACTAAGGCTGTTTTACAAGAATATGGCAATATGAGTAGTGCTACTGTATTATATGTTTTAGAGCGGTTTATGAATAGGAAACCTGGCAAAGGAGAAACTGGATTAATGTTAAGTTTCGGACCTGGTTTTTCTGCCCAACGTATATTGTTGGAGTGGTAATTTAATTTCGAGAATAATAGAGGGTTTTATGATAAACAAAGAGTTTGAAAACAAAAAACAATGGGCACTTATTCTTGGCGGTAGTTCGGGATTAGGTCTGGCAACAGCCAAAAAACTCGCTATGCATGGCATGAATATTATTATTGTGCATCGTAATTTAAAAAGCGAATTGGTTCAAATTGAAGAAGATTTTAAGGCTTTAAGGCAATTGAACATAAAATTTTATTCATTTAATACAGATTTGTTGAAACCTGAAAAGCGCAAGGAGGTTGTAGGCGAAATCAAGAATATCTTGAATGATGAAAAAATAAAAGTATTAGTACATAGTATTGCTAAAGGAAATTTAAAGCCAATGAATGATGCAGAACATGTATTAAAAAATGATGATTTTCATTTAACTATTGATGCTATGGCTATTAGCTTATATGATTGGGTAACTTCTTGTTTTAATGCAAAACTCTTTGCTGTTGATACTAGAGTACTATCATTTACTAGTGAAGGTAATACAAAAGCGTGGAAGAATTATGCTGCAGTATCTGCGGCCAAAGTAGCATTAGAAGCTATAACTCGAAATATTGCAATGGAATTTGCCAAATATGGTATTAGGGCAAACTGTTTACAGCCAGGAGCAGTAGATACCAAATCTTTACGAATGATACCTGGTTATGAGAAAATAATAGATCATAGTATAGAGCGCAATCCTTTTAACCGTATAACAACCCCAGAGGATGTGGCAGATGTAGTGTATCTGTTAAGTACCCCAGAAGCTGCTTGGATTAATGGATGTGTTATTCCGGTTAATGGAGGAGAGCATCTTTTGTAAATTAAAATATATGAAAGCAAAGGTTTTATTTGTAATTATTTTTCTTTGTAGCACCACTTTTTTTGGGCAAAAGAAATTTTGCGATACGATACCGTTTAGAAATGATTTAGGACTAATTATTATTCCTATTACGTATAATGGACAAGAAAAGAATTTTATTTTTGATACTGGTGCTTCGTATTCTATTGGTTTTTCATGGGTTAAGGATGAATTAAAAGCTACAAATAAGACTAAGATAATGACTTCGTCTAGTAAGTCAAAGTTCAAATTACGGTATTACAAAACTGATAGCGTAACACTGGGATCTGCAAAAATTACGAAACATAGAATTCTAGGAACAAAAGACAGTGATATTTTTTCTTGCTATGGTGTAGATGGAGTTTTAGGAATGGATATTATGGCAAATTTTAACTGGCACATCAATTTTAAAGATCAATATATCGTGATGTTAGATTCGGATTATTTTCCTCCTAACATTGATTCAGAAATGCATGCGCTAGATTTTGTATATGAAAACCGAAGACCTTGGGCATTTTTTGATGTACTGGGAGAGCGAATACAATTTTTGTTAGATACCGGGGCGACTAATTCAGATATTTATATTAGATACAAAAACATTTTTAAAAACTTAGATGCCAGTTCTATGAAAGAGGTACATAGTGGTTTTTTTGATTTTAATGGAATTTTCAGTAAAACAAAATCACGAACTATGAAAATACCAGAAATTACTTCTAAATCTGTAAAATTGACTCCTATTATGGATTTTTCAAAAAAGAATAGCAAAATAGGGAATTCTAGCTGGGAGGATGCTTCTCTTTTTATAAGTGTTAAAAATGACAAATTGTATTGTTCTACAAATCATATTGTTGAATCTTTAAGTAGTTATGGGTGTTCCTTTACTGTAAATGCTAATAAAATAATTGTTTCTAAGATACAAGTAAACAGTATTGCTTGGGAAGAAGGATTACGTCAAGGGTCTGAAGTTCTTGAAATTAATGGAAAACGATTTGACAATTTTTGTAATATATATACCTATCAAAAAGAAATAGCAAAACAAAAAAATAAGTTAAATGTAACTCTTAAGGATGGAAAAACTATTACTTTAAATCACAAATTGCTCTTTGAGTAAATTGTTTTGAATCCGTATAAACTCATTAAAATGCATATAAAAAATATAATCGTTTTATGTCTTCCTTTAATTTTATATAGTGGTGCTTGTAAGGAAGATAACGGAATTGATTTGGATGAAAATATTAATCTATTGGCAGAGATAGTAAGTGTAACGTTCTCAGGAAATGATAATGAGTACACTTTTAATGTGGGTATTAAAAGTCCTGATACTGGATGTGAGCAATATGCAGATTGGTGGGAGGTTATTACAGAAGATAAAGTATTGATCTATAGAAGAGTTTTGGCGCATAGCCATGTAAATGAACAACCATTTGTTCGATCTGGTGGCCAGATTCCTATTACAAAAGATCAAATCGTATTGGTGCGAGCACATATGAATACTACAGGATATGGTACCAAGGTATATAAAGGATCAATAGCTAATGGATTCAAGGAGAGTGAACTGGATAAGGGTTTTGCTATAGAATTGTCTCAAGTAGATCCGTTACCAAGTGGATGCGCATTTTAAAAACCTAAAATCAAGTGAACGTACAAGAAATTATTAAAAAACTACCATATAGTAAACCCTTTTTATTTGTAGATGAAATTCTAGAAATTAATACTGAGTATATAAAAGGAGGATATACATTTGGTCATGATGAGTTTTTTTATGAAGGTCATTTTAAAGACAATCCCATCACACCTGGGGTTATTTTAACCGAATGTATGGCTCAAATCGGTATGGCTTGTCTTGGGATTCATCTTCTTGGACAAGAATGGGATGATGCCGAATGGAGTATAGCCATGACAAGTAATGAAATTAATTTCTTAAAACCAGTTTTTCCTGGGGAACGTGTTGTCGTTCATGCAGAGAAAGTGTATTTCAGGTTTAATAAGCTGAAATGTAATGTAGTTATGTATAACGCCAATCAAACAGTAGTTGCAAAAGGTGTGGTGGCTGGTATGGCATTCAAAAAATAGAACAAATATGAGTTTAGGGTATTTCCTGGTGAAATTAGTACTTAAAATAAAAGGAGAGAAGCGATCATGGTCGCAAGACCCTATCGATTATCAATATAAAAGAAAACAGGATGAGCATAATCCCAGTAAAAAATTTTTGGTAGGTTGTTCTTTCGAGACTAATGAAATTGGATTATGTAAAGTAACTAGTATTACTCCTAAGACTATGTTTACAGATGTTTTGTTGTTGTATTGTCACGGAGGAGCTTTTGTGTATGGTCCGACCAAAGAAAACTGGATAGCACTCTCAAAATTGGCAAAAAGAACGGGCTCAAAAGCTTGGATGATTGATTACCCTAAAGCTCCAGAAAGTAATATAGAACAAATTACCGAAAATGTATATCAGGTATATTTAAAGGCTATAAAGATATATGATCCTTCAAAAGTAATTCTGATCGGAGATTCGGCAGGAGGGAGTTTAATATTAACATTAGCCCAACGATTAAGTAAAGAGAATAGACAACAACCTAATTGCCTGATTGCAATAACTCCTGTGGTAGATGCAAGTGTTTCTAACGATAAAATCCCTGAGATAGATCTTATTGATCCCATCTTAAGTATAAAAGGAGTGCTATCGGCTAATAAAATGTGTGTTGGCGATTTGTCCCTAAAAGATCCTTTGATATCTCCATTGTATGGAGGCTTAAAAGGTCTACCACCTATTCATCTCTTTATGGCTACAAATGATATTTTAACACCAGATCAGGAAAAAATGGTAGAAGAGGTTAGATCCGTAAATGGTGAGATAAATGTAATTGTTGGTAAAGGTTTACCACATGTATGGCCTATCCTGCCTATTATGCCCGAAGCTAAACAAGGATTGGATAAAATAGTTTCTATTGTTAAGGAAGCTGCATTATGAAAAATAGAAGGGTTGTTATTACAGGTTTAGGTGTGGTTTCTCCAAATGGAACGAACGTTTCAAATTTTAAAAGAGCCATACAACAAGGAACAAGTGGCATACGATATATTGAACAATTAAAAGAATTAAAATTTTCGTGTCAAGTAGCTGGTTTTCCAGTGTATAAAAAAAACTATCTAAATAATTACTTTAATTCTATTCAATTAAAAGGATTAAATGCTTCAGGTATGGAGTATGGGGTTATCTCGGGTATTGATGCTTGGAAAGATGCCGGTTTTTCAATAAATAAAACGGATACGCCAAATTGGGATTGCGGTGTTATTTTTGGAACAGGGATTTTAGGAGTAGATAAATTTAGAGAAGCTGTTTATAAAGTAGATCAAGGTAAGGTGAGAAGATTAGGAAGCACTTCGGTAACCCAAACAATGGCCAGTGGTATAAGTGCCTTTTTGGGCGGTATGTTAGGTTGCGGAAATGTGGTAACCACTAATTCTTCTGCATGTAGTACAGGTACAGAAGCGATTTTAATGGGCTATGATCGAATATCAAGCGGTAAGGCAGAGATTATACTTGCCGGTAGCACAAGTGATAGTGGTCCTTATGTTTGGGGAGGTTTTGATGCGATGCGTATTTTACCTTATAAGTATAATGATAACCCAACAGTTGCATCTAGACCTATGAGTGCTACGGCAAGTGGTTTTGTTCCTGGTAGTGGTGCTGGTGCATTGGTTATTGAGAGTTTGGATAGTGCGCTAAAAAGAGGAGCTTCTATTTATGCTGAAATACTAGGAGGTCATGTTAATAGTGGAGGGCAACGAAACGGCGGTAGTATGACTGCCCCAAACAGTGTTGCGGTACAGCAATGTATTACTAAAGCAATAGAAAACTCGAATATTAAGGCTACCCAAATCGATGCTATTAATGGTCACTTAACTGCTACTGGTAAAGACAGTACAGAGATACAAAACTGGAGTGAAGCATTAGGCAGAAGTGGAATAGATTTCCCTTATGTTAATTCTTTAAAAAGTATGATAGGACACTGTCTAGCAGCATCTGGTAGTATCGAAAGTGTTGCTACAGTATTGCAACTAAAAGAAAATTTCATTTTCGGAAATATCAATTGTGAAGATCTACATCCTGATATTGCATCAGTGGTGAGTCGGGATCGAGTGCCTGTTCAAACAATATATACTTCTCCTAATATTATTGCAAAAGCTAGCTTTGGATTTGGAGATGTAAATGCTTGTATTATCTTTAAAAAATATAATTAGTTATTAAGACTATTACTACACTACATATGACAAACGAAGAATTACTATTAAAATTAAAAACCATTATTGCGCCTTATGTTCAAAATCAAAACGGGTTAGACTCATTGAATGAGAATACCGATTTTATTAAAGATCTTGAGATTAATTCGGCTAATCTTGTAGATGTTATATTAGACGTAGAGGATGAATTTGATATTGAGATAGATAATGAATCGATGGAAAAAATGATAACCGTTAAGGCTTCTCTAGAAGTTATTGAGAGTAAACTTAGTGCAAAATGATCGGTAACGATATTGTAGATCTTAGATTAGCTCGATATGAAAGTGATTGGCAACGAAAAGGTTGGTTACAAAAAATATGTACCAAAGCCGAACAATATCATATTTTAAATGCCGAAAACCCTGAACTTCTAGTATGGGAATACTGGAGTAGAAAGGAAGCAACTTATAAGGCACACCAGAGGAGATTTCCTTTTAAACCAAAATACAATCCTGTTGATTACGAATGCGTTAAGAATAGAGTGAACATAGAAGGTTTTAGTTATGTAACTAAAACACAATGTACTCAGGATTGGGTATATTCAATAGCGAGTATTGTACCCGTAAAATACACCTCACTAGTGCTAGATGATTATGAACTTGCTAGAAAGGGATTAGTTCGTTTTGTGTCTGAAACTTTTTCGGTGGATCCAACTCAAGTATCTATTTTTAAGGATACCTATCGTATTCCGCATCTCATAATTAATAGTGTAATTAAGGATTTAAATTTTTCTATTACGAATCATGGATTATTCTCGGCTTTTATAATTGATTTATGAAAAAAACGCGAGAAACGATTCAATTTCTTAGTATGTTTTACATTTCTCATATAATCTTATTTTATGATCGGAAAGTAAAAACGAACATCTAACTTATTCTTTTCTCTTTCATCATGTATAGATACTCCAAAATCACTAGTGTAGATGGTTGTTTTACCTAAAAGCTTTTTCTCGTCTAATGAAAAGGTAATAATCACTTCTTTTTGTATTCCTTTGATAATTAGGTTACCTATTACCTTATAAGTATTAACATCAAATGAAACTACTTGTGTGCTCACAAAACTGATTGTTGGGTGTTTCTTTTTATAAAAGAACTTCTCCCACATCAAATGGCCATCTCGTAAAAAATTATTTGTATCCAAGGTGTTTATCATAGCAGTACCCTTAAAAACAGCATTATCTATATCATTAGGGTTAAAGTTTACCTTAAAATTTAATCCTCCAATAGTACCAGATGTTTCTTCTTCAATAAAATCAAAAGATATTCTAGACTTTTCTTGATCAAAATCTAATCCTTGAAAATCGTTAATAAGCGTATAATCTGTGGTCGAATTATCTACAGGAATTATATCATTGGTAATAGATACCTGGCAAAATAGAGAGGTAACGCATAATAATACAAGGGTATTTAAAAAAAACTTCATAATCGATTTACATTAAGTATTTCTAAAAATAAAAAGAAACAACAATCATTCCAAGGGATTTACCTCTTTTTACACCATGCATCAACTCGGGTAAATATAGTTTTTAAACTATTGATTTATAGTTATTTAACTGTTTTTTATTGTAGCGTTAGTTTATATTTTTGCACTTGTAAAATTGCAATTTATAACAAACAGAGTTCAATTATGCATACGAACTCTACTGGTAAAACAAAATTATTAAAACACAAATCATGAAGAAAAACGGAATATACGAGGAGCAAAACTCAGATGAAACAGGCGTGATTGAAGAATCTTTTGAAGGTTCTGGTAATAACTTAGAATTTGATGAATTCGAAGATACCTTAATAGACGAAACAGAAGAATCTGCAAATGATTATCTCGAAGTAAGTAGTGATAATAATGAGGAAGATCTCAATTCTGATGATTTAGAAATTCCTTTTGAAGGAAACGAAACCACAAATGAAGGTACTTTGGCAGAAGAAGGTACTTTGGAGAAAGTAAGTGGTTATGATTATTCTGTAGTTGATGAACAGGAAAGTGAAGAGGAAGAAAACGAAGAACAACTTCTGGACGCTTATTATGCAGAGTTTGGTGATCCTACTGTAGCTAAGTTAATGAATAGTGAAAGCGGTAAAAAAATGATGCAAGAGGTAGTTATCGGTAAAGATGATCGTAAACAAATTAAAGGTACTACCAAATATCCATGGCGTGCGATCTGCTCATTGCGTATTAAAGCCAAAGATGGCACGAGTTGGATAGGAACAGGTTTCCTTATTGGCCCAAGAACTGTTATTACAGCTGGTCATGTAGTATATATGCACAAGCATGGAGGATGGGCAAAGAGTATCGAAGTAATACCAGGTAGAAATGGATCTAAGAAACCATATGGATCATGTAAAACATCTCATTTTCACTCTGTAAAAGGTTGGACCAAAAGTAAAAAACGAAGCCATGATTATGGAGCTATTATTCTACCCAAGAACTGTAAGTATGGAAACAAAGTGGGATACTTTGGGTATGGAAACTATGGTTTCTTTGATCTGTTAGGACTTAAAGTAAATCTTTCAGGATACCCTGGGGATAAACCCGCAGGAACACAATGGTGGCACGCTAGAAAGATTAAAGCAGTAACGTCTAGAACACTAGTATACAATATTGATACCGCAGGGGGACAAAGTGGATCACCTGTTTGGAGAATCAAGAATGGTAAGAGATATGCTGTAGGTATACACACGAATGGTTTTTCATTAGGTAATTCTGCTACTAGAATAACTAAACCTGTTTTCAAAAATCTTAAAAACTGGAAAAATAAATATAAGTAGTAAAGTAACATTGGGGATGAGTGTGATTATCGTTAAACACACTCATCCTTTTATGATAAGGTTAAAATTGATTCATGGGGGCATTAATTAAGGGAAAAATAGTAGATAGCTTATATCAAAAACCAATAGAAGAAGCTGTAATTACAATGAGTAGTTCTACAGTGTCTCGGTTGGTCGATATAGCCCAAGTGACTAATGAGGTAGGTGATTTTATTTGGAAAGATTTACAACCTGGAAGGTACCAAATTTTGATTGTAGCCAATGGCTACGAAACCAAAGAAATTGTAGTTACCCTGCAATTGCACGAAGAACAGGATCTTTTCATAGAATTGTAAAGCAATCAAATATATTTATCATAAAATAAATATAAAGTGTTATTAACTAAAGGATTAAAATTAAAAAAAGTAATAACTTAGAAAGGAAATAGTATATCAAATGAGTTAATAATACAAAATTAAGGTTATGAGCGACAATAATAAAACTTCAAAAAAGAGACGCTTCGCTGACTTTCAAACTAAGTATCGTAGGTCTTCAAATTTTGGATACGGATCAACGAGAGATCAGTTTGCGATTGTAGGTGATGGAGAGTTGGTAGTGCCTAAAGGAAGTAAAAAATAATGTATACCATTATTAATCTAACTTCTTAGTTATGTGCAAGTTTTCTTTTTGCGGATTTTTTCAAATACATGAGAATGATAATGGATAATACACCGCATATAAGGAAACCTATGAATAAAGGTAATGTAGTATCCTTTACAAATCTTCCAATATAGGTACTAATGGGAACAGCCATAATAGTAGAAATAAATCCAGTGATAGCCGCACCTATACCAGCAATATGACCAATGGGTTCCATCGCCAAAGCTCTCAAATTCCCGAACAAAAAGCCAATAGCAAAGAATTGCATTCCAAAGAAAGCCAAGAGAATAGTAATACTTGGGTTTTGTCCATTATAAAATAAAAGTATATACATTAGAGAGATACCAAAAAAGGCAAATAGGGATGTGGTTACTAATTTTTCCATACCATATTTCAACACTAATGTTCCGTTTAGAAATATAGCCGAGCCAATTGATATCGCCAAAAGTCCAAAAATATAAGGAAACTCTTCCTTTAAATGATATTGCTGCTCAAAAATCTGTTGAGATGTACTTAGATAGACCATAAAAGAACCAACTACAAAACCAGAAATTAAGGTATAACCAATTGTCGTTTTGTATTTCATCATTTCTTTTATACCGTCGATTAAAATAGTAAGTTTAAAAGGTATTCGTTTTTCGACAATCAAAGTTTCGGGTTGTCTTTTCCAAAACCAAAAGGAAACTAAAATACTAAAGAAGAGTTGTATGTAGAATATAGCTTGCCAATCATAATGATCTAATACAAATTTACCCAAAGCTGGAGCAATTATAGGCACCAAAATGAATACTACGGTAATAAATGACATAATACGAGCCATATAATCACCACTATAAATATCTCGTATCATAGCAATGGCAATAGTTCTGGGAGCAGATAAACCAATGCCCTGAAGTATCCTACCTAAAACCATCATTTCTAAGCTTTCGGCAAAAATGCATATTAAACTCGCCACGATAAAAAGTAAAAAACCCATATATACAATTGGTTTTCGTCCTAAACTATCCGAAATAGGACCAAAAACCAATGGACCAATTCCTAATCCCAAGAAAATCATGGTAATTAGTAATTGATTATCTGCTAATTCTTTAGTACCAATGGTGATTCCGATTATATCTAATGCAGGAAGAAGCGCATCGATAGCTAAAGCCACAACCGACATAAGAGATGCCATTAGGGCAATGAATTCGAACTGAGCTAGCTTTTTCTTTAACATCCGGCAAAAGTAACTGATTTAGAACTCATACTATCAAAAAGGAATGTTATATTATGTGTTGCTTGTAACGTATATTATTTTAGGTAGTCTTTATCATTACAACTAATAATAACCTTATGAACAGCGAACAATTTTTGGTTTCTAAGTGGACAACTCATGTTATGTTAGAATTGAATAAAAATGGTGGGTCGAAAGTTCTAAGTATCTTATTTTTAGTTTTTTTTATAAATTATTCGATGTATTGTCAAGAAGAAGTAAATGACAATGAAGATCCAAAGGTTAGTACTAGCGGAGCTTCTTACGTAGATAAATTGAATCCCGGACAACATGCAGTATTTACTATAAATTATAGAGTGAGTTCTAACCTTTTTTTTGAAACACGAGGGGATTTGAAAGTTTATGGATTAGTGGAAGTTTTTAAAACTTCTTTGTTGGCAAAACGATATGTATCGGATAAGTTTTATTTTCTTTCTGGTGGGGAAGTAGAGCTAACAAGGGATTTTTCTGGTCGTGGTGTTCAACAGTTTTCCCCACAACTTAAATTATTAAATGGTTTTGGGTATGATATCAATTCACATTTTACTATTGAGGCGCTACACGATCTAAATTTTAGCGAAAATAGTAATTTAGGACCTTTTGCAAATCCAAATATGTTTTCAGTAAAGGGTAAATTTAAGTTTTAGTAAACAAAATTGAAATTAAAACTTTGTATATTACGGTATGAAGTTTGATGTATAATCAATTATCTGATAAGGGCTTAAAATATATGACATGAAAATTAGAATATTTTTATTTGGATTAGGACTACTACTCATAAGTTGCAGTAGTTCAAAAGATATAGTAGCACCAACTGAAAAAAGTAGAGCTTTAGATGCATTAGTAAAAGAAAAAGCTTTTCAGATTGATTTAAATTGGGCTTACCCTTTAGCAACAGGCACTTTAAATCGTATTGCCAATAGTGGATTGTTACCACCAGGGAGTACAGCAAGTAGCATAAGTTTGATTGGAAATTCTAATTATTTCAAAATGCATGGAGATAGTATCACTATGGATTTGCCGTATTATGGAGAGCGTCAACTAGCTGGAGATTATGATACTAGTAAGAATGGTATAAAATTTAAAGGAGTACCAGAGAATTTTGAAATACAAAAGAACGAGAAGAAACAAAGTTATGAGATGAGCTTTTTTATTAAAAATGATAGAGAATCTAGTAGGGTAATTATCACATTATTCCCTAATCACATAGCCAACATCAATATAAATAGTAGTCATAGAACTCCAATACGTTATAAAGGCGATATGAAACCATTGTCTAATGATAATCGAACTAGGATTACTCAGCAATAATTTTTTTCTTTAAAACATTGCGTATTTTTCATAATCTAATGTACTTTTAGTATAAGAATTCCCATCATGGGATTATTTATAGTTTATGTACATTCTGGAAAACGATACACTAAAAGTCACTGTAAATCCAATAGGAGCAGAGCTGTCTAGTATTATAAAAAAATCAAATCAAAAAGAATACCTTTGGCAAGGTGATCCCGAGATATGGGGAAGCCAAGCACCAGTACTTTTTCCTATTATCGGTGGCTTAAAGAACAATAGTTATTTGTTTGAAGGAAAAGAATATACCATGCCAAAACATGGCTTTATTCGTTATAACAAAGATTTAGTTGCTTCGCAATCCAAAAACAAGATCTCTTTTACATTATTTAGCTCGCCAAAAACGTTGTTGGTCTACCCATTTGATTTTGTTTTCACGATTGATTTCGAATTATTAGAGAATCAAATTATAGTATCTCATACCATACAAAATACAGGGCATCAAAAAATGTATTTTTCTATAGGTGGGCATCCTGCTTTTAATTGCCCTATAAATCAATCTCACTCATATGAGGATTATTACATCTCTTTTAAAGAGGGTAAAGGAACTCCTAGTTATGTTTTAAGTCCTAATGGTCTTATCAGTGATGATACCATCTCGGTATTTGATGATGATAAAATCTATTTAACATCGGACATATTTAATAATGATGCATTAATATTTAAAAATATACATGCAAAAGAAGCAACTTTATGTCATAAAACAAATGGTGAAATAATCTCGATTTCCTTTCCAGATTTTAGCGATTTGGGAATATGGGCCAAGCCTAAGGCTCCATTTGTATGTATAGAACCATGGTTTGGATATGCTGATATAGTAGATACTGATCAACTTTTGATCACGAAAAAAGGAATTCAAGGGTTAAATGAAGACGCAATACATAAAAGTAGATATCAAATCGAGATTTTATAAATAGGATACTATTTAAAACATAATATAATCTGACAGAATTATCATTTCGACAGTCTTTACAATGATTTAAGCATTACTTAGCACTATAATTTTAATAGTTCTTGTTATGCTTAAAAAATATCCCTTTATTAAATGGACACTTTTATTCTTTGGTAGTTTAATTATTTTTGTTTTTGCTTTCGGATGGTGGTTTATTAGTTTGTTATCAGATAACAAAACCTATGTCGATATATCTACTACGCAAATTTCAGAATTACCATATGTCTCCCAAAATATCATATCACCAAGAGGAAAAATTCTAGCTGTAGTTACGAGCACTGATAAAATGGGTAGTACTGATAAAAAAACAGGTTACGAATTAACTGAATTGTCACGTGCATATTATGTATTTCAGGCCAATGGTTTTGAGGTAGATATAGCAAGTCCCGAAGGAGGTAATTCTCCAGTTATAATTGATGATGAAGATATGGGAGAATTCGATTATGCATTTCTAAATGATCATATTGCCCAGGATAAAACCAAGAATACAATGGCTATTAAGGATATAGATCCAAAAGCATATGAAGCGGTTTTCTTTGTAGGAGGTAAAGGAGCAATGTTTGATTTTCCAAAAAACAAAGCCATTCAAAATATTATAAAGGTTTTGTATCAATCAAATAAAGTGGTAGGCGCGGTATGTCATGGGCCTGCAGCGTTGGTAAACGTAACTCTTGATACAGGTAAACCATTATTAGAAAATAAAAAAGTAAGTGGTTTTACCAATAATGAAGAATTACTTCTTATTTCAGATGCTAAGGAGATATTTCCTTTTCTTTTACAAGATAAATTGATGGCGCAAGGAGCACAGTTCAATGAAGGAGAAATGTATCTAGAAAACATTAGTCATGACAACAACTTGATTACGGGTCAAAATCCATGGTCGACATGGGCGTTAGCCGAAACAATGATTTCACAATTAGGATATAGCCCAAAATATCGTAAAATCACCGACGAAGAAAATGCTGTAAAAATAGTATCTGTTTATAAAGCTAAAGGAATCATAGAGGCGAAAGAAATAATAGAACAAATGATCTTGATAGAAAATAAAGAAATTAAAAGAGAATTAATAGCTCAACATGGTATTGTTGCGGTTATGAAAGGTAATATTAATCGTTTTTTCGGTTTGGTACGATTGGTTTCTTTTGTTAAAAGAACAGAACAGAACAAAATTAAGCCTTAGTGTAATATGAAAAAAAGAATCATTAAAATATCTAAAGTTTTTTTCTTTTCTATAGGCATACTCTTAATTATTATAACACTAGGGATTTTATGGCCAATGCCAAGCATAGATACACCTAAAAAACATAAAACTATTCTAATAAAATCTATAAATATAATTGATGTTATTACAGGTAAAGTTTTAAAAAATAGAGATGTTTTTATTGAAGACAATAAGATTAAATTAATAGATACAGCTGGGAGCATAAAGGCGAACCAGGCAATTTTTATTGTTCAGGCTAAAGGAAAATATATGATACCTGGTTTATGGGATATGCATACGCATTCTAATCATCAATCTCCGTGGTTACATCATCCTTTGTATATAGCCAATGGTGTTACCGGAATTAGAGACATGTCCGGAACTTTAGATAAAAAAGATAGTTATTGGGTGGGTAGTAGTGAACGTTTAAATTGGAATAATGATTTACAACAAAATAAAAGAATTACACCTAGATATGTTCTACAGAGCAGTTATCAAATTGATGGGAAACATTCTGTACCAAAAAGTTCACCACCCTTTTTTAAACTCGAAAAAACGAATGATATAGATGATTTTTTAGATTTTTATAAAACCAAGAATATTGATTTTATTAAGGTGTATCAGCAAATACGACCAGATTCTTATAGGAAATTAGCATTAGAAGCGCCTAAATATGGAATACATTTGGCTGGGCATAAGCCAATGTTTTTAAGCTTGGAAGAAGCAATACATCTAGGTCAAAAAAGCTTTGAACATGGTAGGATATTTATGTTTGAAGCTTTTCCTAAAGCCGATAGTTTAAAAAATCCGAATACCTGGAAAAGCTTCTATTCTAAATCAAAAAAATCAATGATTTTGGATTATGATGAAAGTATAGCAATGCGGTTAATGGAATTAATGAAAGAAAAAAAAGCCTATTGGACCCCAACTTTACAAACGTTAAAGTTTGAGGCATATGCTCATAATCAAAAATTCTTAAATAACATTAATCTTAAATATATAACACCGGTAAGAAAGAAATTATGGTGGGGAATTGATGTTAGTAATAATAAGAAAAGAAATGAATCAATAAAGCATAATAATGTAAGTGAAGATTTCTATCAAGTATCAAAAAAACAAGTAAAAATGGCACACCATATTGGTGTGCCAATTATGACAGGAACAGATGTTACCGATAGCTATACATTCGCTGGATTTAGTCTTCATGATGAGTTATATGAGTTTACCGAAAGCGGATTGTCTAATCTAGAAGCACTGCAGACTGCAACTATAATCCCTGCCAGGTATGCAAATTTACAAACCAACTATGGTTCTATAGAAATAGGGAAGATGGCAGATTTGATTATTCTTGATCAAAATCCTTTAGACAATATTAAACATACTCAAAACATACATTCTGTATTGTTAAATGGGATTTTATATGACTCTAATAAAATTGATGAATTGAAGAAGTTTACCGAATCTAGTACTTCGAGTTTTCATATGAATGTAAAGGTGTTAAACAGTTTTATAAATAGCCCTTTAATTAGAGTTCAATTTGCAGACTAATAACTGACTTTTAAAAGAAAATAAATGAAAGATATTCCGTTTGGATTGTTTTATTTGTATGTGAAATATACCTAAATTTGAAAAAATGATGTATTGAGTTTTTCGGATATACTTCTTATCATTATTAGCAGTGCAGGACTTGTACATGGAGTACTGTTTGCATGCTATTTATCCCTTTTTAAAAAGAGAAAACAGATTACAAATCTTTTATTGGCCTGGATTCTTATTTTCATGGCTTTTAGGATAAGTAAATCCGTATTGTTGAATTTTGGCAATCGTTTAGAACCTGTGTTTATTTTTGCAGGATTAGCTTTTTTACTGTTAATAGGCCCTATTTTACGATGGTATGTTTTGGGAATGACACGATCAAATTTCAAGTTACCAAAATACTATCCTTTAGAACTTTTACCATTCACTTTAATTTTTATAGCTAGTCTTTTTGTAACCAAAGAATGGTATGAAAATAGTAAATTGGTTATAATCATTTTTTCTAGTGGACTTATATTTATATACCTTCATTTTGCATTTTATATTGCCATGTCATGGAGAGCTTTACAACAAACACGAGCAAATTACCAACAACAACTCCAGACAAAATCTCAAAAAGCAATCTTTAGTTGGTTACGGTATGTGTTAATTGGTTTTATAGTAATATGGATATCTTATGTTCTTAATATTTTAGATGATACTGTACCTTATATTATTGGTCCAATACTATACTCAGTAATCATCTATTTTTTAAGCTATAAAGCTTTTGTTCTTAAGGCCACAGATTTAGATGGAAATGTATTTAAGATAAGTAATGACGATGAGTTATTCAACAAAATTACTGAACTTATTGTACACAATAAATTATACAAAGAACCAAATATATCGTTAACGAAAGTGAGTAAAATGATAGGTAAGACTCCACAATTAACGTCATCGGTGATTAATCAGTATGCCAAACGCAATTTTAATGATTTTATCAATTATTATCGAATCCAAGATGCAAAAAAAATACTTCAGGATGTAGAAAGTGACATGTTTACCATTTCCTCAATTGCCTTTGATACTGGATTTAGTAGTCTTTCTTCTTTTAATAGTGCTTTTAAAAAATTTGAAGGTATAACGCCTTCATCCTATAGAAAAGGTAACATGTAGTTTTTATATTTTTATAATTTTTGGGATTATAAATCTTACGAATATATTTGTTTTATGGCTAGAACTATAATCGATAACATTGTTATTGAACATTATGAGAATGCAGATTTTTTTGAGTTCTGCAAGTATACCAGTATTCGTTTTTTTGAAGTTTTACACTTTGAAAAGGGTAGTGGTACTTTAACGATTAATGGTAATACAACGCCATATTCGGCAAATACCACATTTGTATTTGTTCCTGATGATATATACATAGTTGAGGTTGAAACCAAAACCACAGTGACTACGATAAAGTTTTTAAGAAGTTTTTTTAGTAATTCATTAAATTCAAATTCGGCATTACCAATACATAATTGGTTTCGTAAAATTGAAAGAGTACTGCATATTGGGAGTCATCAATTAAGAGCATTAGAGTTTTACTCTAAAGATGATAAAGTTCATTTAGCATCCTTAATTGAAATCCTCTATAAAGAGAATGAGAAAAAGGAATCCTTTGATATTATAATCATAGAAAACTCACTTACTATTATACTTCATATTATAAGTCGAAATATTAAATGTGTAACAGATCCCGAAGTTGCTATAAGTCAAAACACTAAAATCCAGGATATTATTGATTATCTACATACACATATATATCAACCGGAGTTATTAACCAATAAGCAACTTGCCAAACAATTTAATATCGCAGATAATTATATCGGACAGTATTTTAAAAAGTACATGGATCTTAGTATTAAAAAATATGTCCTTAATTATAAATTAAAGCTAGTCGAAACCCGCTTAAAGCATACAGATATGCAGTTTTCTGAAATCGCTCTAGAACTTGGCTTTACAGATGCAAGCCATCTAAATAAGACCTTTTTGGCCTATAAAGGCCAAACAATTGGTGCATATAAAAATAGCTTGGCCTAATAATATTATAATACCTACACTTCGTTTTTTACCTAAATGTCATTGTTTTTGACCAAAGAAAAGGTCGTTTACCTAGGTAATTTTGTAATGTAATTCAGAATTGCATTAAAACAATTATTTAATAAAAAATAGAAATTATGTATTATTCAATTTTAGATGTAACACCAACAAATGATGCTTGGGTACCTTCATATATTGGACCTGCAACAGAAATTCTTAAAAAACACGGAGGTAAATATTTAGCTAGAACAGCTAATCATGAACGTGTAGAAGGTGCAGATGATAGTGCGGCTTTACGTATTATAATAGAATGGCCATCAAAACAAGCAGCTCTTGATTTTATGAATGATCCTGGATATGTTCCTCATTTAAAAGAGAGAACAGCAGGATCTATCAGTAATCATTATCTTATTGAGGCCAAAGATGATTTACTGTAACAATAATATATTAAGAAAATGCCTCTTTAACGGGGCATTTTTATTATGAATGTGATGAAGGGTTTTCAAAAAATAAATAAGGGTTATAGTCATGTTTTTAAAGCCAATCATTTGAGTTTAGGGCTTGTAGTTCCTATAGAAAGTTATATTCAGAACTCAATTCCTACAATGAAAAATCATATAGAGCGTGTTAAACTAATTGAACAATTTGGTTTTAAAGCATTGTGGTTAAGGGATGTGCCTTTTCATGTTCCTTCTTTTGGTGACCCAGGCCAAATGTTTGATCCATTTACCTATTTAGGATACCTAGCTAGTCAAACAAAAGAAATTGCTTTAGGTATTGCCAGTATAGCTTTGCCATTGCATCATCCTGTTCACATTACAAAAGGAGCTACTACGGTAGATCAATTATCTGGCGGTAGATTAATTTTGGGAATAGCTTCTGGAGATCGATATGATGAATATCCTGCAATGGGTATAAATTATGCCGATAGAGGTGAACAGTTTAGAGAAACTTTCAATTACATAAGAAAGGCACAAGATGATTTTCCAACATTTGAAACTACCCATTACGGAAGATTATCTGGCAATATTGATATATTACCTAAAGCAACAGCACATAAAATACCACTGTTAATGACTGGGTATAGTCAACAATCATTAGAATGGAATGCTGAAAATACCGATGGTTGGATGTACTATCCAAGAGATATACATACTCAAAAACATACTATAAAAAAATGGAGAGAATTAATTCCTAATACTCAGGATTATAGTAAACCGTTTATGCAACCTTTGTACATCGATTTACAAGAAGAAGAGGATTTTAAACCACTGCCAATTCATTTAGGGTTTAAAACAGGAACAAAGTATTTAATTTCGTTTTTACAACATTTGCAGCAAGTTGGAGTGAATCATGTTGCGCTTAACTTGAGGTTTAACTCGAGTAATATCGAAAATACTTTAGAACTACTTGCAAACAAAGTGATAACGCAATTTTAAAAAATAAACAACACAAAATATAATATGATGAAGACAATATTAATTACCGGAAGTACTGATGGAATAGGTAAACTTACCGCAGCTAAATTGGCAAACGAAGGACATACTATTTATCTTCATGGAAGAAATCCAGAGAAATTGACAAAAGTAGTTGCTGAGTTAAAAGAAAGTACAAATAATGAAAATATAAAAGGTGTCATTGCCGATTTTTCAGAATTAGGCCAAGTGCAACAATTGGCAGAACAGTTAAATCAAGAATTACCCAAACTTGATGTGCTAATTAACAATGCAGGTATATTTAATAGTCCTGTAGCATTTAATTCTTCTGGTTTAGATATTAGATTCACTATAAACTATTTTGCTCCATACCTATTAACTAATTTGTTGCTACCTATTCTGCAAAAATCAATACGACCTCGCATTATCAATTTAAGTTCTGCCGCACAGGCAGTTGTTTCTAAAGAAGTCTTATTAGGTAAAAAAGAAGTATCAGTTAATGGTTCATATGCGCAAAGTAAATTAGCGTTAACTATGTGGAGTTTTGATCTTGCAAAAAACAATAGCAATATAGATGTAACAGCAGTAAACCCAGGATCTTTATTAAATACCAAAATGGTACAAGAAGCCTATGGGCATCATTGGTCGTCTGCAGATAAAGGTGCCGATATATTATTTGAATTAAGTGTACTAGAAAAGTATCAAAATGTTTCTGGAAAGTATTTTGATAATGATAAAGGTGACTTTGGAAATGCGCATCCGGATGCTTATAATGAAGAAAAAATCAATGATTTAATCGAGATTACCCGCAATTTATTGGATGATTTCATGATTTTTTAAAATGATATCCGAAATAAAAATTGTCATGATTCTTATAGTGTTAATATAATTATAACCTCAAAAAAACCCGGTTATCAATCTTGAAACCCAGTAATAATTGATAAAACGAAGGTATGGAACTATCAGTTAATCAATATATATAACAACTAATTTGATCGATATTTAAAAATTATTGAATTAATTTGCTGTATATCAAATTAATAATATGACCTTTGCAAATCATATTATACAATAAATTTAAATATAACACAATGAATAAAGGAACAGTAAAATTCTTCAACGATGCTAAAGGTTTTGGATTTATCACTGAAGAAGGAGCGAACAAAGATCATTTTGTACACATTTCTGGATTAATCGACGAAATTCGCGAAGGTGATGAGGTTGAATTTGATCTACAAGAAGGAAACAAAGGATTAAACGCAGTGAACGTAAAAGTTATCTAATACATATACTTTCAAGTTTAATAAGAAACTCATCTTTTAAGATGAGTTTTTTTGTACACGAATATTTAATAAAAATTAAGGGTATTGTTTTATTATTCTTCTGGTTTCTCTCGATATTGTTTTTAATACCACCCAAACTAATTTATCCCGAAAAACATTGTATTAAATGGATTTCGGGATAATGACTCTAGAGTATTACTAAACTTGTATAATTCAAAAAAGAATTAGAATGCTATTACATATAATCTAAGGGGTTTAGATTTTTCTCATTTTGTTTTACTTCATAATGTAAATGCGGCCCAGTAGAAAGGCCAGTAGTACCCACATAACCAATAACATCACCTTTTTTAACTTTTTGATTTTCGACGGCTTTAAATCCATTTAAATGAGCATACCAGGTTTCATAACCATCTGCATGTGTAATCACCATTAAATTACCCCAATCGCCTTCCATTGCCGCTTTTGATATAATACCATCAGCAGTAGCTAGAACCGGTGTTCCAATTTTGGCGCGTATATCAATACCTCTATGTTTGATATTTTTAGTTAGTTTAGGGTGCTTTCTCACTACTCCAAAAAATGAAGTAATATCGCTTTTCGTTGCATTTTGTATAGGGAATAGAGAAGGAGGAGTACTTAAAGAATCTTCCATGTCAGGGATGTTGAGATACTCAGTATGTTCAACCCCTGGTGATGAAAATGCCGAAATTAGAAAAGCGCAAACCGGTAGAAACAGAATGTATCTAAGTTGTTTGATTCGATTTGATTTTGTTTTTGTCATCATAGTTATTCGTTTTTTTAAAATTGATTGATTGAAGTAATTATATAAATTATTAGATTTAGTAATCTCTAGATTTTCTAGTAGCAACTGCATATACTGAGAAGTTTTAACTCCTTTTTCAAGTACACCTTTATCCGCCTGAAATTCATGAATAGATTTCAGTGATTTACGATAATAGTACAATAGTGGATTAAACCAAAAACATGCAATATATAGTTCAATGAGAATCACATCCCAAGAATGTTTTAATCGAATATGTGTTTTTTCATGCTCAAGAACTTGATTATCACAGGTGTTAAATTTATGTTCGGGAATAAAAACCCAATTGAAATAAGAAAATATCTGTGGTACTTGGGCGATGACTAATTGATACCCTTCTTTTTTTTGCAGGATAGATCTATTTTTAAGTACAATCAGTTTTCTTGCAGAAATCAAGATTCTAAGTATATATATCGAAAACACAATCCAATATATTGTTCCTATTATTATGTTATATTGGAAATAAGATTCTAACAAAGGTTGTTCTACTGCGAATAATTGTTGATCGATAGCAGTGGTATCTATATGTATGGGAATAAACGAAGGTACCTCTATGATTTTAGATGATAAGACCGGAAATAAATTATTAAAAAGAGGAAGAATAATGGAAACTGGAAGTAAAGCAACTAGTACAAATCTATTTATAGTATAAAAAGTTAGCTTGTTTAGGAATACTAGATAGAGAATATATAGAATCGAAAATACTAAAGCAACTTGTATAAGATAAGGAACCATATTATTCGTTTTTGGCTTTTAATTGTTCAATTTTATTTTCGAGCATCAGCTTCATCTTTTCCAATTCGGTAAGATCTAAATCTTCATTATTGGTGAAAAATAAGGCGAATTTACTAGGAGATCCATTAAAAAAACTGCCAATCACTTCTCTCATGTGTTTTTTAAAATAACTATCTTTTGATATCGTTGGATAATACTGACGAATTTTTCCATAAGTATTAAATTTCAGGAAGTCCTTTTTTACCAAAACACGCACTACTGTTGATATAGTGGTATATGCAGGTTTAGGTTCTGGAAACTGTTCTACAATATCTTTTAAGAACGCTTTTTCGAGTTTCCAAACATATTGCATTATTTGTTCTTCGGCTTTTGTTAGTTCATTCATGAGTCAAATATATAACTATTTTCTGTTTTACGACTATAAATATAGTTATATTACTATAAATATAGTTATGTCTACTGATAATCATACGATTTATGAACAAAATATAGCCCCGTAAAGAATCTATTTTATGGGCGAGAGATAGAACAGGCAGATAACTACTATATAATATGGTTCACTTATTATTTAGACCACTTTAGTACCATATTTAGACGTTTCGCTGTATTCCAGTCCTTTTTTCATTTCGTCTCAGCCTACATTTGAACAATAATTAAGAATCCAGTTGTTTAACTTAAATGTAAAACAGAAATGAAAACACACACACATATTATAAAACTGATTTTAATGATCATAATCCTTATCAACACGGATTCTGCTCTTGCTCAACGTAACAGCGATACTCGAAACAGAGTAGCTAGTAGCACTCCTATACATCAAAAAATAGGATCTGTGCATACTACTAAACACTACAAAAGGGATCGATATAGAACACAACCAGTTCATAGAAGCCCTCATTACAGATATCCTCGACATCATAGGGTAATAAGAACACTTCCTAGACATCATGTAAGGTTGGTATATCGTGGATTACCTTACTATTATCATGCAGGAATATATTATTCGGTTTATAATAACGGATACGTTGTGGTTATGCCGCCTATAGGGTTTAGAATTTCGGTATTACCTGTAGGGTATGTAAGGGTAGTACTAGGGCCATCAGTTTTTTTCTATCATTCTGGAGTGTATTATAAAGAAACAACAACTATATCTTCAGAAGAAGGGAAATATGAAATTACTAAACCTCCCGTAGGAGCTGTTATTAAAGAAATAGATAAAGATGCAGAAGAAGTAATAATTGATGGAAAAGTATTCTATGATTATAATGATATGCTATATAAAAAGATATCTACGTATGATGGCAATACAGCTTATGAAGTTGTATATGTAAACGAAGAAGAATAACATTAAATCCAACCTAAACTATGAAAACTATGAAAATTATTAAAAGGTTACTAGTACTGGCATTACTAATTAGTTGCTCTGCCAATGCACAAAATGCAAAAGAAGCAATTCAAAATACAAAACAAATAACAGAAGGAAGAAGAAATTTGGAACGGGATACTAAAGAATTACAAGAAATCAAGTTGAAGATAACGTTGTTCAAAAAAGCATTTGATGAACAAAACTCAGTCAAGACGAATGCTCTAAAACAAGATATTATAACTGATATGTATCGAGAAGTAGGACAAAGCCAAGTTAAAGGAAAACAAGCAAGAATAGAAATTGCTCAGAGTTCTGCAGAGATAAGATCTGATAGGAGAGAAGTTCGACGAAATAGAGATGATACAAATAATAGTAGATATGACCGGCATGATGATAAAAGAGATATGGCTCGAGATCAAGTCAATAAACGTGATGATCAAAGAGATCGAAGAGATGATATTCGAGATTTTGAAGCTCAAATTGCTCGTGCCGAACGACAAGCTTCAATACTAAAGACACTTAAAACTTTTAATTTTTCATTTGATTCAGAAATGTTAAAAAAATCTATATTACATAAAAAATTGATACATGAATTTGTGAAAATTCTGGAAGATGATATTGAGGCTACAAAACGTGAATTGGCAGAAGATAATCGCGAAAGAAGAGAAGATAGAAGAGAGCGATTTGATGATCGAAATGAACGCAATGAGCTAGATTCCAAAAAGAGAAGAAAGAAATGGTAATAGAGTAGTTTTTTGATGGAGTTATTTATAAGCCCTTTACTAATTATAGTGAAGGGTTTTTTTATTGATTTTATTGAATATAAACATGTTAAAGCAGATAAGTTTTTTTGGTTCTATGATTTTGTGAATGAGGTAAATAGGTGTATGTACTGTAATGACGTAAGGTCTCCAAAATACTTCATATCCCCAAAAAGACATTTCATTGTTAATATTAGTTGTTTCGCATATAAATAACAAATACCTCTTCTCTAACTGTAGTAGTTTTGATCTAAATAAGTATTGAAAACATTAAAATTTTAAGATATGAAAACTATAGTAGTATACATCATAACAGGAATCGTAGTGAGTTTCTTTTTAAGAACAAGCATTAAGGATGATCTAGAAGTGTATGATCATTTTGAAATAGTAAGTGATATCCAAAATAATTTTTCTGATCCAACCTCAGAAGATACTAATGATATTTTCTTTAACGAATCAAACCTCGATCCGACTAATACACCTCAGTTATCATCAATAGAAATAAATGTCGAAGAAGAATAACACAATTAAAATAGATTTTTATTAAAACCTTTTACTATAGACAGTAAAAGGTTTTTTTAATAAACCAATCAGGTTTACTTCATTTTCGATTTAAAACAAAAATACAATTACCAAAACTATCTTTTTAAAGTAATGATTTTTCCATCTCGTAATACTTTTATTTCGAAAGGATCAGTTGGTTTTAGGTTTTTCCCAAATTCGCCAAGTTTTACCAAAGTGTCATCATCATAATTAAATTCAATATCATTAAAAGCTAGAATAATATCACCACCAATAATTAGTTTTTCCCTATCAATAATGACTTCAGTATCTCCTCCTTGTAATCCCATTTTAAATAAGATAGAACCATACACTACACGTTGAATCAAAAGACCACTATTTTGAGGAACATTTAGTATTCTTTTCATTTTTCCTGTTAAAGGAAGTCCTTCAAAGCCTAACCATGGCGTTCTATTGTTTAACATTAGGTTTTTGGTAATATTAGCAGTAGCAGCAAATCCAATCCCTTCAAAACCTCCAGACTTAGTTAATATCTGACTAACCACTCCAATAACCTCACCTTTCATATTAAACATAGGTCCACCAGAATTTCCAGTATTAATAGCAGCATCTGTTTGGATAAATTCTGTTTGAGTAAAAGGGTTTTTCCCTTTTCTATTCTTTATAACACCACTTACGTAACCTGATGACAACGAATGACTATAACCAAAGGGAGCACCAACAATGAAAATTTGTTCTCCAATTTTTACCTGATCAGAATTTCCAAAGGAGACTGTAACTACATTCTTTTTTGGGTAAGTAAGTTTTATCAAAGCCACATCTGCCGTTTTAAAGGTAGCAACGATATCTGCAGGAATAATTTCTCCGTCCAAAAAGCGAACTCTTAACTGTTCTGCAGCATCAACAACATGAGAAGCAGTGATAATTTCGGTATCAGAAATCATAAACCCCGAACCTAACCCTTCAGAAGTAACTGTTTTGCTAATAATTCCATCGGATTCTAGTTTCGCCTCCTGTGTAAAGATTACCACAACAGCAGGATTGACTTTTTTATAGAGTGCTGAAAGATCTTGCGATTGGCATATGCAAGATGCAAAAATGCAAATAAGAAGATTTAATTTTTTCATTATCAAATATAAAGATATGATGTTGAAGAAGAAACAAAATAGACATAATAATAAGTAACATAATATTATACAAGATACACTTCAGTTGATCTTTAGGAAACTTCACTATTGATTATGGTCGTTTCGCCAAAGAAGTCCTGATTTCACTTACTAATCAGAAGTACATTTGTATAAGAAAATAAAGAAAAACTCTTTGATAATTAATAAAATAAAAAGAACAATATGGAAACTACAAATTTAAGAATAGTATACAATCACAAAAGAAAATATGAAGTGATAGATACTTCTAAAAAGAATAGCTTTTTACAATCTATTACAAGTTTACAGCAATGGTACATTAAGTTTTACAACGAATTAAAAATTTGGGGTAGAGGAGCTGGAAGTGCAATTAGAAACTAATAAAATATTAAAAGATAGAAATTATGAAAAATGTAATATCGATAGTAAAAAACATATCAAATAAAATTTTGAATAGTATCGTACAAAAAGAGAGATATAATAATCCTAAAGAGTTTTTAACGAGATATAAAAACGATGATGATACATTTTTGTTCATCTAAATGAATAAAACTATTAAGAATAGAAATTATGAAAACGACAAGCAAATTGGTAAGCCTAATGTTATTAACCACAATACTATTTAGTTGTTCGGCGGTGAAAGTAACAGATTCCTGGAAGGATGTAAAAACCCTAGATATAAAGAATAAAAATATTATGGTGGTTAGTAGGAGTGATAACGAAACGCTAAGAACAAGATTTGAAAAAGATTTGGTCAATAATCTAAATGACCAAGGATATCAATCTGTAGAAAGTTTTGTTGTTTTTCCCGGATCCAATCCAACCGATGAAGTTAGTGAAGAGGAGATGCATATGATAAAAGAAAAAATCAAAAAAAGTGGAATTGAAGTAGCAATTGTAACAAGTTTAAAGAATTGTCAAGAGTATACCGAAACCACAACAACAGGAGTTTCATACCAGGTAAGTACTTTTCCATTTTATTACCGAGGGTATTATAGAGGCTTTTACAGATATTACGGCACCGTATATATGCAATCAGACCCTATAACGATAATTACATCTAAAGGAAAAGTATACATTTTAGAGACGGTTGTTTATGATCTTACACAACCCGAAGACCAACAATTACTATCGGTGATAACAACATCAATCGATAATCCAGAAACAATAGGAGTTACATCGAAGCATTTCTCCAAAAAAATAACAAAAGAGCTTACTAGGTAAGAGTTTTTTCATAATTGGTTAGTTGATTTGACCACCGAATGCAAGTAGAAATAATAGCTTCGGTGGTTTTTTTAATTATTGTGCCAATTACACTATTACAATCCATAATAAAATGATAAATAGAATAAATATGAAATTTTCAAATTTAATTGTAGGAACAGCACTTCTAGGATCAATAGTTTTATTTACCGCAGCTGGTAAAGAGCGAATTCTAAATAACCAAAAAAGAATGAACAAAATGCATGAAAAATATAATATACATAATGAGTTAGAAAAGCTAATAGCAAAAGAATTAGGACGTGAAATTGAGTATGAGGATGTTTTTGAGTTCACAATAGCTAAACCAATAGAACCTAAAGATATTTTTGATACCCAAGAAGAGGAAGAAATTGTAATTGATGTAGAAATAGATAGGTTTTTACCTCAAGATTTTAACCCGTATTGCGGTTAATTTCTAGAGATACCTACTTTGACTGAGGAGGCCTCCGAACCCCAATAAGGAGGTTTCTTTTTTCATTCTCACTAAATCAGAAAAAATGTACAGATCTAATACTTTTATTATCAATACAATTTTGCGTAAATTTAAAGATCACGAACTAATTAGAAGAACATTTACGTTGGGTTTATTAAAAGTAAAACATGCTCTAAATTTTAAAATAGCGCTGCTTATTGCCACACTTATCAGCCTACCTAGGGTACTATTGTTATTTAATATTACTGAAAAATTAGTGGCTTCATATACAGAGGTTTCTATACGAGATATTATCGTGCGTTTTTTACTTCTGTTTATGCTTTCATTACTGAGCCTAGAACTAAACTCGAATTTGAAAAATATATATTCGAAATACTCTATAATATTTAGGAGTAGCATAACGACTATTCTCAATGTAATGTTATTTTTTGGTATGGTACAATTATTTGTATTTACGTATCCAAAAATTGTTGGGGAAACATTATCCAAATCCGAAACGGGATTAATGTACTTTGTTTATTTTGTAATTTTGATTGTTACTTTATTTATTGCTCGTATTCTTAAGTTTCAAATCATACACCAAAGGGATCTTTTAGAGCAAGAAAAATTAAAACAACAAAACCTTCAAAAAGAACTAACTGCTCTCAAAAATCAAATCAACCCTCATTTTCTTTTCAATTCTTTGAACTCTTTAAATTCAATAGTAAGAGAAAACAAAGAAGCAACCACATTTGTGAATAAATTATCTTTTATGTATCGATATATTTTACAGAGTGGAGATAGAGATATGGTTACATTAAAAGAAGAACTTAAGTTTTTGAATAGTTATGTACATATGCAAAAAACGAGGTATCGAGATCGCTTTGTAATCAATATAGATATAGAGACAAAATATTTACAATATGAATTACCACCATTAGCCTTACAATTACTGGTTGAAAATGCAGTAAAACATAACGAAATCTCTGAAGATAACCCACTAGTTGTTAGTGTATATACTACATCTGAATTTTTAATTGTCGAAAATGAAATAAAACCTAGAACTTCTTTTGTTGATAGTACAGGCAACGGTTTAATAAATTTAGACAAACGCTATTTTTTGCTTAAAAAACAACATATTAACATTAGTAATACCGATAATATATTTAGAGTAAAATTACCTTTAAACTAATTGAAAATGAAAGTAGTAATAGTCGAAGATGAAATAGCAGCAAGTGATAATCTTACATTTTTACTAAACTCAATAGATGATACAATCGAGATTTTACAAGTTGTGGATTCTGTAAAATCTGCGATAGAATATTTTTCTAAACCTAGTGAGGTGGTACTTATTTTTATGGATATTCATTTGGCAGATGGTATCTCATTTGAAATTTTTGAAAAGGTTACCATAAATACACCAATTATTTTTACCACAGCGTTTGATCAATATGCTATCAAAGCATTTAAAGTAAATAGTATAGATTATTTACTAAAACCAATCGATGAAGATGAATTATCTGAGGCAGTTCAAAAATTTAAAAACTCCTCAGGTCGAGAAGGTTCTTTAAATACTCAAATCTCAGGAATGTTGCAATTACTCGAAGCTAATAAAAAAGAATATAAAGCCACATACTTGGTTCATCATAGAGATGAGTTATTACCTATTAAAACTGAAAACATAATGTATTTTTATATAGATATAGGAACGGTAAAGGCAATAACCATAGAGAATAAGACCTATACTATAGACAAAAAGTTGGAGGATATAGAAGCCGAATTGGATCCTGAAGTGTTTTATAGAGTCAATAGACAATTCATAATTCAAAAAAATGCTATTTCGAATATTAAACAATATTTTAATGGGAAATTGATAGTGAATATAACCCCAGTTGCTAAGGAACGAATAGTTGTGAGTAAGGCAAAATCTACGACTTTTAAAAACTGGGTAAATACTTAAGGAGCATTATTTTTTTAGATTGAACAATTCATAAATAATTTTGAGTTCAATATATATTTATTAAAAAGCCTTACATTTAAAATGGCTTATATCTTAAAATAACACACAAATTATGAAAACCACCATCACAGGGCTATTATTCATGGCCGTTCTATTCACATTTGGACAAACCAAAAATCAAAAACAACTCGAGCGAGAAACAAATAAAGTAGAAATATTTACTGCTACCGAAAAAGATAATTTACAAGTTTTTGTAGCAGAACAAGTAGATAAAATGAAACTTTCAGAGAATCTTCGAGATGATTATTACATGATTGTTGGGTATCATACCAATAAAATTGGCCGCCTGGATGATAAAGACTCACCTCTTTCTGAAAAAGAAATTCAAACAAAATTTAAAAAAATGATTACCAGTCTTGATGCAGATGTAAAGGAAATCCTTACCGAAGATCAACTCAAAATACACAAAGAAAGTTTTGAGAAAATTATAGTTAGCGTTTATAATAGGAGAGGCTGGATTAAAGAGTAAAATAACTTTTTTAAGAACCTGAATGAAACAGCATTGTGTGTTTAAGTATCTATATATCAAGAAAATTATCTGTAGGCTCAATTAAATAATTATTGACGAATGAAAAAAGAAATATTCATATTCTGTTTTTGTATAACTATGGGATTATTTGCACAAAAACCAATTTATAATATAGGTGTTTTGTTGGATAATAGAACCGAACAATTAGATCCTTTACTTCTACAACTTAAAAATCAAATAAAAGCAGTTGTAGGCGAAGATGCTACCATAGTGTTTTCGGATAATAGTATCCTTATTAACAATTTCGATTTACAAAAAGCCAAGCAAAATTATACCGAATTGCTAGCCAACGAAACTGACATAATTCTAGCCTTTGGCGTAGTAAATAATAAAATAATCAATAGTCAATCAATACATAAAAAACCTACCATTCTTTTTGGAGCGGTTAACCAAGATTTTAATAATATAGATCTGACGAAGAAAAAGTCTGGGATTGAGAATTTTACCTACTTGATAGAATCAGAATCTTTCAAAGAAGATTTTAAAGCTTTTAAAGAATTAACAAATTTTAAAAATATAGGAATTGTAATAGAAAAACCCTTTGTAGATATTTTAGAACTTAAAGAGGTTTTTGATGAACAATTTAGCACATCTTTAGCTACATATAAATTAATTCCTTTTGAAAATATTGAAGATATTACCAGTGACCTGGATGATATTGATGCAGTATATATGGCAGGAGGATTCTTTTTGAAAGACAAAGAGATTGAGCAACTAGCACAAACTTTTATTAAGAAAAAATTACCCTCTTTTACTACTAATGGAGCAAGTGATGTTCAAAAAGGATTTATGGCTACTACTCAATCCGAAGAGAATTTGGGTCAGTTTATGCGGCGTATAGCATTATCAGTTGAAGGATATATTAACGGCACACCTCTTGCTGAAATGCCAGTTTTTATAGAGTATAATCCGAGATTAACAATTAATTACAATACTGCCGAAGCAGTTGGGGTTCCGATAAAATATAGCATGATAGCACAAACAGATTTTGTTGGTGAATTTAAAAATGTGATTTCAGAGAAACAATATAACTTACTTACCGTAATCAATGATGCCTTAAAAAATAACTTATCCCTACAATCGGGCCAGAAAGATATTGAACTAACTGCTCAAGATGTGAAAACGGCAAAAAGTAATTATTTACCTTCGCTTACCGCATCAGGTGCTGGAACATATGTTGACCCAGATGCTGCTGAAAATAGTAATGGACAGAATCCTGAATTTTCTACCACAGGAAACATAACATTACAGCAAACTCTTTTTTCTGAAGCAGCTAACGCGAATATTTCAATTCAAAAAAAGCTTCAGAAAGCACAAGAAGAAACTTTTAATTCAACAGAGTTAGATCTTATTTTCAATGCTTCTAACGCTTATTTTAATACGTTAATTCTAAAAACAAATACACAAGTACAGATTCAAAATCTACAATTAACAAAAAAGAACCTTCAAATCGCGGAACAAAATTTTGAAGCAGGACAATCGGGTAAATCTGATCTTTTACGTTTTCGAAGTCAAATGGCACAGAACACTCAAGTAACTGTTGAGGCGATTAATCAATTAGAACAGGGGTTCTTATTATTAAATCAAGTTCTTAATAATCCAATTGGATTAGAGATTGATGTAGAAGATGTAATGTTGAATGAAGGGGTTTTTAAAGAATATAATTACAATGAGATTACAGAATTGTTAGATGACCCGACACTTAGAGAACCTTTTATAGAATTTCTTATTGAAGAGGCTGAAAAAAACGCCCCTGAGTTAAGATCTTTAGGGTACAATATTGAGGCTACCGAGCGTAACATAAAATTAAATGGACCTGGTAGATTTATACCAACAGTTGCTTTACAGGGGCAATATAACCAAACATTTAATAGATCAGGGAAAGGAAGTACTGCTCCTGCAGGTTTTACATTGTTGGATAATAACTATAACATAGGTGTAAATGTTTCTATTCCAATACTCAATCAAAATCGTACAAATATCAACCGTCAAACAGCGCTAATTCAAAAAGAACAATTAGAAATTAATAAGGAAAATACCGAATTATCTATAGCTGTCAATATTCGTTCGGGAGTACTTGATATTGTAAATCAAATATCAAATATCGAACTTTCCAAAATTTCTGAAGAAACAGCCGAAGAATCTTTAGAACTTACCCAAGCATTATACTCTAATGGATCTGTAAACATCGTGCAGTTACTTGACGCACAAAATAACCTATTAAGTGCACAACTGGCTCGAGCCAATGCTACTTATAATTATTTGATTACTTCGTTACAATTAGAGAGATCCTTAGGATATTACTTTTTACTCAATTCGGATGAAGATAATGTTAAGTTTAAACAACGTTTTTTAGAATTTTTAAATAGACAAAACTAATCGAAAAATACGACTAAGATGAAATATATTAATAAATCATGTCTCATTCTAATATCTGTGGTACTACTATGTTCATGTGGAGAAAAAGAAAAACAGGAAGAAAAATTTATTCGCCCTGTAAAGTATGAACAAGTTGGTTTTTTGGGTGGTGAAAAAGTACGTAGTTTTAGTGGGACTGCAAGAACAGATAAAATTATTACCCTAAGTTTTAGAAACACAGGTATTATTACAGAGTTTAATATAAAATTAGGGCAAAAAGTTAAAAAAGGAGAACTATTAGCGAAGTTGGATAATGTTCAATCACGTTTGGCATATGAGCAAGCAGTTACACAATTAAATAGTGCTGCATCCCAAATGAATACGTCTAAATTGAATTTAAATAGGATAAGATCTTTGTATGAAAAAGGAAGTTCACCGTTAAGTGATTTTGAGGCTGCAAAAAATTCATTTAGAACCGCTCAAGAAAGCTATGAATCGACTAAACGCGGTGTTGACATTCAGCAGGAACAAATTCGATATGGGTTTTTATACGCTCCAGAAGATGGAACGATTGCCTCGGTGACGGCAGAAATTGACGAAAACATAAGTATTGGTCAATCTGTGGCGGTTTTAAATGCGGGAGCAGATATGGAGATTTCTTTAGGTATTCCAGAGAGTGTAATTAATGGTATAAGTCCTAATATGAAGGTAAACATTGATTTTGCATCTCTTGCAGAGAAAAGTTTTTTAGGAGAAGTTACAGAGGTTTCGCCAGCAGCAGATGTTAATACGGCTACGTATCCAATTACGGTTAAAATTAGTAACCCTAGTAATGAGATAAAAAGTGGTATGGCGGCAAATGTTACTTTCGATTTTGGAGAAAGAAATTTAAAAAATAAACAGCTAATAGTTCCTACAAATGCTGTAGGCGAAGACAGCAATGGACGTTTTGTTTTTGTAATTGAAGAAAATGGTGAACTTAAAAAAGTAAAGAAACAACAAGTAACAATAGGTAATTTAACAACAGATGGGTTTGAAATAAAATCTGGATTATCTGCTGGGCAAAAAATAGCGACCGCTGGTTTACAAACATTGTTAGATGGTCAAGAAGTAAAATTACAGTAACTCTTTAACAAGCTAACCAAATGAATCTAGCAAAGTTTTCTATAGAAAAAAACAGAATCACTTTTACAGTATTGATTTCAATATTGTTATTAGGTATTTCTACATATTTTAGTCTATCAAGAGATAGTATGCCTCCGTTTACCATTAGAGTTGCTTCTGTAGTATCTTCATTTCCTGGAGCAAGTCCAGAACGAGTAGAGCAGTTAGTTACTGATAAAATTGAAAAAATAGCTCAAGAATTACCCGAACTAAAAGAAGTAAATAGTACATCTAGAACAGGTTTATCTGTAGTTAATGTTACCTTAAAAGATGAAGTTAGTGAAGAGAAAATGCAGGCAGTATGGGATCGATTAAGAAGAAAACTTAATACAATACAAGGATTACCTCAAGGAGTTAATCCTAGTTTGCAAGATGACGGAATCGGTGATGTTTATGGTATTGTTGTTGGGCTTACATCAGATGGTTTTTCTTATGCTGAAATGAAGGAATATGTAGATGACATTAAAGATGATTTAATACAGCTACCTGATGCCGCTAAAGTAGAAATAGGAGGAGCTCAGGAAGAACGTATCTTTGTTGAGTTTGATAACACGAGATTAAAAGAATATGGTTTATCTGCTTCAAAATTGCAACAAAATATATCTGTAACAAATATTTTAAACTCTGGAGGCCAGATAAACGTTGGAGATGAACGTATTATTCTTGAACCTACGGGGAATTTTAATTCTATAGCAGATATACGAAATATGTTAATTGCAGTAGGTGATGGTTCTCAATTGGTTAAGTTAGGAGATATTACAAAAATTGCAAAAGGATATATTGATCCACCTACTCAAAAAGTAAGGCTTAATGGAAAAGATGCGATCTCACTGCATGTAAACTTAAAAGAAAACGCTAACGTAATTGCTTTGGGTGAAGAAGTAAATAAAGTTATTAGTAAATGGGAAAAGCGATTACCGGTTGGTTTAGAGTTGATTCGAGTATCCTCTCTAGATTCTTATATTGACTTTAAGGTGAATGATTTTATAGTCAATTTAATGCAATCCATTGGTATTGTATTAATAGTAATGCTCATATTTTTAGGAATTAGAACGGGATTTGTGATTGCAAGTCTAATCCCTATTGTTACTATCATGACTCTCATGATTATGGGACTTATGAACATAGGGCTTAATCAAGTGACATTGGCGGCTTTAATTATGGCATTGGGGATGTTGGTCGATAACGCCATCGTAGTGGCCGAAACGATAATGGTCAAAATAGAACAAGGTGTAGATAAGAAACAAGCATCTGTCGAAGCTTTTTCAGAATTATGGATGCCACTATTAATTTCTACATTAACAACTTCTGCTGCATTTTTGGCTTTTTATCTCTCACCAACATCTATGGGTGATATTGTAGGTCCTATTTTTGTAGTGATATCAATCGCATTATTATCCTCATGGATTATAGCTCTAACAGTGATAACCATGTTTTGCTATCTATTTCTTAAAGTAAAACCACAAGGAGAGTCAAAACCTAGTGTTATTGATAGGGTTATTAATACACTCAAAAAATATTATAAAGATTTAATACTTATTGCGTTAACGAATAAGTATAAAGTGATTATTGGAATATTTATCGCGTTTTTCATTTCCATTTATGGTTTCACCAAAGTTGACTTCGTTTTTTTTCCGGATAGTGATCGTAATATGATAACTATCGATATCAACCTTCCAGAAGGTAATAAAATAGAGAGAACCACGCAGATAGTAAAACAAATAGAAAAGTATATGACGGATTCGTTACAAACTAATGATTCTCGAGTGTTAGGCATAGTAGATTGGTCTTCTTATATAGGAGAGGGTCCAGAATCATACGACTTAGGGTACTCACCCGATGAGGCCAACTCTAATTATGCTCATATTTTGGTAAATACGTCTTCGTTTAATGAAAATAACGCTATGATTGCAAAGTTGGATAAATTTACTTTTAATAATTTTCCAAATGCAGATATCAAAGTAGGGCCTTTAGGAGCAGGAGGTGGAGGAGTTCCTATAGAAATAAAAGTATCTGGTAATAATCCAGATGAACTTTCTAGGATTGCGGAGAAGGTTAAGCTTCGACTCTCAAAAATTAATGGTACTAAAAATGTAAAAGATGATTGGGGGCCTAAGAGTAAAAAATTCTTAATTCAAATTGATCAAAATCGTGCACAAACCGCAGGAATTACAAGTGAAGATATTGCTACTTCTCTTCAAACCGTATTAGATGGTTTTCAAACTGGAGAATATCGTGAAGATGATAAATCCATACCAATTTTAATGAGAAGTGATAATAATCAACAGCAATCACTGGCTTCACTAGAAACATTAAATATTTATGCGCAAGGATCAGGAAAAAGTATTCCTTTATTGCAAGTAGCTTCAATAGTCCCTGCATGGCAATATTCAAAAATTAAGCGATTTGACTTATTAAGAACAGTTAATGTTACGAGTGAACTTAGAGAAAGTGGAAATGCATCAGCAATTACTGCAGAAATTACACCCTGGTTGGATGAGCAATTAAAAACATGGCCACAGGGTTATGTTTACGAATTTGGAGGTGATGCAAAAAGCTCGGCAGAAAGTATGGGATCAGTAGTTGGGTATTTACCTATTTCTGGATTTATTATTATTTTGTTACTCATCATTCAATTTAATTCTTTTAGAAAAATGGGAATGGTATTACTTACTATCCCGTTGGGGGTTATAGGTGTGGTAATAGGATTACTCACTTTTGGAGAAGCCTTTGGGTTTATGCCGTTTTTGGGAGTTATTTCTCTTGCAGGAATAGTGATCAATAATGCTATTGTATTAATTGACAGGATGGAAATAGAACAAAATGATCTTGGTCGAGCCGAGCATGATGCCGTTATAGCAGCTTGTCTACAGCGTTTTAGACCTATTTTATTAGCTACCTTTACAACTGTATTAGGACTTATACCATTGTATTTGAGTGGAGGTGAAATGTGGGAAGGAATGGCTGTAAGTATTATGATAGGGTTATTATTTGGTACAGTGATAACATTACTTTTTATCCCTGCACTGTATAGTGTATTGTACAAAGTAGATTATAAAGAATACATATTTAATGAAAAATTGATGGAGTAATAAAGAGTAAAAACAATATGAAAAAGGTATTAATTATATACGTTCTATTATGCACAATAATTAATGCTCAAGCACAGAAAAAAAATCATATTGGAATAGATCCTTTTTCTCCAATCTTTGGAACATTTCAGATACAATATGAGCGTAGTATTGTGGATAAACTTTCGGTAAGTCTTACGACCAGCTATAAATGGTCTTCGGGTTTATTTGAAATTCCCGGAATTAGATTTGGAAGTTTCTCTACGCGTGACTTTAGCTTTGAAGGATTTAAAGTTGTTCCCGAATTTAGATATTATGTTCAAAATACGGAGTCTGGATTATTTGGGTTCTATATTGGTATATATGCAAAATATCAGGATTCTACAGGTGATATTGATGGGGAGTATACCGATTCTGATGATATTGAATTTCCGATCCGTATGGATGCAAAAATTCAGACTATTGCTACGGGATTTCAAGCAGGGTATAAATTAAGAGTTAAGAGAAGGTTTTTTATTGATTTTTTGATTTTTGGACCCGGAATTAGTTATAGCGAATTTGAGTTAGTTGAAAAAGAACCAGTGCCACAAGCTTTTTATGATGATTTATCTGAGGCATTAGAAGAATATGGTTTTTTTGATGTTATAAATGCTAATTTTAATATTAATGCTAATCAAAAAACAAATATTACACTTCCAGCATTTCGTTACGGATTTAAATTAGGATATGCATTTTGATAAGATTATGAATATGATAAAAACAAATTGTTATAAAGGGTAAGAATTATGTTGGATAAACTATATCTATATCGTTTTGAGCTTTTTTTAAGTAGTCAAATTGCTATTCTTTTTGGATCTCTTTTTGTGCCAGGAAACTTTTTTGAAATCGTTATCTCACCATTATTGTTTATTGCCAATTTAGGAGCAGGAATATTATTGATTTCTAAGAAGAGAAAATTAATGTGGCTGTTTATAGCATTACTAATGGTTTTAGGAATAATATTTGGAATAGGATTAGGAGATAATGAAAGTAATAGATCTTTATCCTTTCTTAATATGACAACTTATTTTTTGTTTTACGGTATTGTTACTTTAGAAATTATAAAACAAATTTTAAAAGCCAAAGTTGTTAATAAGAATGTAATTTTTGGATTAATTAGTGGATATATATCATTAGGGTTCATTAGTTTTTTTATTTGCCTTAGTATCGAAATGACTTATCCAGGATCTTTTAAAGGACTTGCCGCAACATTTGATCAACCACAATTGTTTACCGAGCGGTTAATGTATTATAGTTATATAACTTTAATGACTATTGGTTATGGTGAGATCGTGCCTATAACTTCATTAGCACAAAAAGCAGCTATTTTGATTGGTATGATGGGGCAATTCTATTTAGTAATCCTTACCGCAATTATAGTAGGTAAATATATTAATCAAGACAAATGATTTACCATATATCTAGATTGACGTATTATCCTTTTTCTAAATGAATTGCAGATTCAAATGTGGTTCTATGTCCATTTGATATTAAGAAATATGAATGATTTAAAAGCTGATAAATATCATATTATAAAAGGTATTATTAAGTAACATTTGTAGTCATAAATTCATCTTACATGAAACTTATTAGGCTAAGTGTTAAAGCATTCTTCGTATTATTTTTTGCGACCGTCCACGCTCAATTAGATATTGATGCAGATTTAAGATCACGGTTTGAATATCTACATGGTTTTAATAATCTATTTCCTAATGATGCCGATCCTGCAGCTTTTGTTACACAACGTTCTCGACTCAATATTGGTTTTAAGCAAGAAAAGCTTAAAATATTTATTAGTGTACAAGATGTAAGTACATGGGGAGATACGCGCCAAATATTAATTAATGATGGTAATGATTCCTTTTCACTATTTCAGGCTTGGGGACAAATATTCCTTAACTCAAATTGGTCTCTAAAAGCAGGACGTCAAGTAATTTCATATGATGATCAACGTATTTTCGGCGGATTAGACTGGGCTATGCAAGGTCGCTTTCATGACGCGGCACTGATTAAATATGAAAATGAAACGTTTAAAACAGATATCGGAGCTGCTTTTAATCAAGAAGGGCAATCCAATGAAGGTACCCTATTTAATATCCAAGGTTTCTTTACTTACAAAACTATGCAGTATGGCTACCTCAAAAAACAATGGGGAAAAAGATCCGCAAGTTTTTTATTTCTAAATACAGGTTTTCAAAAATTCAAAGGTATTAATAATGACGAACCTGATGGAGTTTTTTATAGGCAAACTACCGGTTCCTATTTTACATTTCCTGTAAGAGATATTAATGTTACCGGAAGCGCTTATTATCAATTCGGAAAATCAGATGCTAATACAGATCTAAGTGCATATCAAATCTCTTTAGAAGCTATTTATAAACCAGGGAAAATCTTATATGGTTTAGGAGTAGAGTTTTTAAGTGGTACAGATCAAGATGGTGATGATAAGAACAAATCCTTTTTCCCTCTATATGGTACTAACCATAAATTTAATGGATATATGGATTACTTCTATGTAGGTAATCATGCAAATAATGTAGGTTTAAATGATCTATATGCTAAAGTAGTTTTTACCACAGGAAAGAAATCTAGTTTACTTTTTAAGGTACATTATTTTATGGCTAATGCAGATTTAATAGGAAATGCAGATAAATACTTAGGAACCGAAGTGGATTTGGTGTTTAAACAACAACTCATAAAAAATGTGAAATTAAATATAGGGTATTCTCACATGTTTGCCTCAGAAAATATGAGTCTTATTAAAGGAGGAAGACCTCATGATAATATCAATAACTGGGGTTGGGCACAGTTGATCATAAACCCTAAGCTATTTAGGGCAGATTTTAAAAAGGAAAATGAATAAAAATTAGTACCTTAATAGTCCTATAATAAGGATGTTATATTAAAAGTTAGATTTTTTAAGAAAGAAATATAAGTTATCAGTTCTAGATACTATTTAATCGAACCTTAAACCAGAAACATGCCTATCAAAAGTTATTTAGCCCACCCGCATGAGGATAAAAAAGAAGATCTTATCGAAGCCTTATCTACTATAGAACAATGTGAAATCATGGCTGCCCAAAATAAAGATGTTCTCATTTTGATAACCGAAACAGAGAATAAAGCAGAAGAGGCTATTTTAAAAGAAAAGTTAGATGCCATTAAGAGTTTAAAATTACTTGCTATGGTTTCTGGTTTTAATACTCCACAAAACAACTAATTCTATGTATACTTCCATGACCAATAGAAGGAAATTTATAAAGAAAATGGCAATGTTGTCTGCTATGACAGCAGCAGCAGCAATGTTTCCTGGGATTTTATTTGCCGACGAACAAGAAAGAGGTATTCCTGATGGAAGTAATCTTGATTGGAAAAAAGCTCCTTGTAGATTTTGTGGTGTAGGATGTGGAGTTTTAATTGGTACAGAAAATGGAAAAGCCGTTGCTGTAAAAGGAGATCCAAAATCCCCAGTAAACAAAGGATTATGTTGTGTAAAAGGATACCATTCTATTATTGCACTATACGGTAAAGATCGATTAACCAAGCCTTTAATTAAAAAAAACGGTCAATATGTAGAGACATCTATGAAGGAGGCTTTGGATTTGATAGCGTCCAAAATGAAAGAAACCATAAAAGAGTACGGTAAAGACGCGGTATCTATCTATGGTTCGGGACAATGGACTATCCCTGATGGATATGTAGCTTCAAAATTGTTTAAAGGATGTATAGGAACCAACAATGTCGAAGCTAATGCCAGGTTATGCATGGCAACGGCAGTTACAGGGTTTTTAACATCCTTTGGTCTAGATGAACCAATGGGATGCTATGAGGATATTGACTATGCCGATACTTTTGTACTATGGGGTAATAATATGGCAGAAATGCATCCGGTACTGTTTTCTAGATTATTAGATCAACGCCTTAAAAAAGGAGTGAAGATTATTGATTTTGCTACGAGAACTACTAGAACCAGTATGGCTGCCGATAGATCCATTTTATTCAAACCTCAAACGGATTTGGCAGTAGCTAATGCAATTTGCTATGAAATAGTACACAATGGTTGGATGAATAGATCTTTTGTCGAAGAGCATTGTAATTTTAGTAAGGGACTTACTGATATGGGGTATGGGTTGGAAGATGGTTATAAATTTACTGATAAACCCGAAAAAATAAACTTCGAAGATTATAAAACTTTTCTAGAAGATTATACTCCAGAGAAGGCTTCCAAAATATCAGGTGTAACTGTAAAAGATATTAAATATTTAGCAGCTCAATTTGGAGATCCAAATAAAAAGGTAATGTCATTGTGGTGCATGGGGATGAATCAACATTCTCGAGGAACCTGGATGAATAATTTGGTTTATAATATTCATTTATTAACTGGCAAGATTTCTGAACCTGGTAATAGTCCTTTTTCATTAACAGGTCAGCCTAGTGCATGTGGTACTGTTAGAGAGGTGGGAACCTTAACTCATAAACTTCCTCATGGAGTAGTAACCAATAAAGAACATCGAGAATTTGCTGCCAAAATATGGGATGTTCCTGTAGAAAATATTCCTTCTAAGCCTACCTATCATACTGTAGAAATGTTTAGAGCTTTGGATAGAGGAGATATACGTTTTATGTGGATACAAGTGACCAATCCAATGGTCTCAATGCCAAAACTAAAGCGATATCGAGATGGTGCAAAAAAAGAAGGGCGCTTTATTGTTGTTTCTGATATTTATCCTACCCCCACAACAGATATTGCAGATGTTATTTTACCCTCGGCAATGTGGATTGAACGAGAAGGAATGTATGGCAATTCTGAAAGACGTACTCAGTATTTTGAACAAATGTTAGAACCGCCAGGTGAAGCAATGAGTGATACCATGCAATTAATTGAAGTGGCAAAACGCATGGGGTATGAGAAACAATTCTATTATAAAGAAGAGACTCATATTGAAGAAGTTTATAACGAATATAGAAAACACCATGTTGGTAAAAAACACAATATGGCTCCATTAGAGGTTTTAAAATCTCAACCTGGCGCACTGTGGCCTTACGTAGATGGTAAATCTACCAAATGGCGATTTAACTCCAAATATGATCCTGCGTGCTCTAACGGTAAAGATTTCCACTTTTACGGAAAACCTGATGGTAAAGCAATTATTTGGCAAAGGCCATATGAGCCTGCAGCCGAAGAACCGGATGCAGAATATCCTTTTTGGCTGGGCACTGGCCGTGTTGTAGAGCACTGGCACACAGGATCTATGACTCGTAGGATTCCTGTTTTGCATAAAGCAATGCCACATGGTTATGTTGAGCTACATCCTGAAGATGCAAAACGCATGCAGATTAGAAATGGTGATAGTGTAAAGCTGACTACACGTCGTGGAGAAATTATATTGCCTGCATCTGTAGATCAACGAGGTATTCCAGCTCCAATGCAAGTATTTGTTCCATTTTTTGATGAAAATATGCTAATTAATGATATTACATTAGATTCTTTTTGTCCAATTTCTAAAGAACCTGATTACAAGAAATGTGCTGTAAAAGTTGAAAAAGTATAACTCATGAAGAAACGTTTGGGGATCATATTATTATTCACACTTTTATTCATTGGTTTTATTGTGAACTGGGGGTATAGCTATAAGAAAGGTTTAGAAGAGGCTTACATTCCGATTAAAAAAGAGTCTTCAGGCCCTGTCATATATTCAGAAAAGAAAGTATTCGAAAGGTCCCAGTTTGCTTTAGAGTATCTTAATATGCCTGTTGATGAAGCACATCAACGATCATTAAACTCTTATTACGACAATAGAGCTTATCCGGGAGCACCACCTAGTATACCTCATTTTTTATTAGAAGGAGAAAGAGGAATGGGAGGAAAGGCTTGTTTACAATGCCATCAAAATGGTGGCTTTGTTGAAAAATTTAATGCCTACGCTCCAGTAACACCACATCCCGAAATGATTAATTGTAAACAATGCCATGTTGCTCAAAATTCGTCATCTAATTTTAGAGAAACTACATTTTATAAAAGTATAACAGCATCGGTTGGTAGTAATAGTGCTCTGCCGGGTAGTCCACCGATGATACCACATCAAATTCAGATGAGAGAAAATTGCTTGTCTTGTCATGCTGGCCCAGCCGCGCCAAAAGAAATAAGAGTTACACATCCCGAAAGAGTAAACTGTCTTCAATGTCATGTAGCAGATACGCGTGATTTTGTAGAAATACAAACTTTTGTAAGAACTAAAAGTCTGAAAAAATGAACACAATAAACTATACATATTTCTTGGGTTGTATTTTTTTAATAATATTTTCTTCTTGTAAGCATAACGAAAATGAATATCACCATCTGACTGATAAAATCGAAGCGAAAAGCAAGAAATATAATGGTGTGTCCATTTCTTCAGAAGCGTATATAGGGGATATTAAAACTGTAGAAATAACTGAAGGTCATCATACGTTTTTGATTCCTGATCGTAAAAGTCAAATTACATCCTATACGTGCACTGATTGTCATTCTAAACCATTAACAGAGTTAAAAGAAGTATCCTTAAAAAAAGCACATTGGGATATTATGTTGGAGCATGCCAATCAAGAAGTAATGAATTGCGCTACTTGTCATAACGGAAATAATATGGATCATCTGTTAACTTTGACAGGTAAGACTATTGATTTTAATAAAAGTTATCGACTATGCGCTCAATGCCATAGTAATCAATTTGAAGATTGGAAGGGTGGAGCTCACGGAAAAAATATAGGAGGATGGGCAAATCCTAGAGCAGTAATGACCTGTGTGAATTGTCATAACCCACACAAGCCTAAGATTGAGTCCAGATGGCCTTCAAGATTTAACACCCAGAAAGTAAAAGAACGAGAATAATCTAATAATATCTTATTATGATTTTTAATAAAAAGACAAAGATATGAGTGGGATTGGTAAATATTTTAAGTTGAATATGAATAGTGCTACCAAACAAACTTCGGGGTCTTGTAGTTGTGGTAATTCTTCAGGAGGATGCGGATCGAATAATCAAGATCAAATGAGTGATAAGGATTTTGATGCTGCCGTGGATGCTGCTATCGGTGATGAAAGAACAAAAGATGGTTTTGAGCAAGTTTTTGATGTAAAAATGGATCGTCGTACAGCATTCCGAAAATTAACAGCAAGCTTAGTGATAGGAGCTGGTGCAGTAAGTTCTTCGTGTAGCCTTACTACAGGAGAAAATAGTAAAGAAAAGGCGCAAATCGATTGGGAAGAACAGTTTAAAGGAAATTACAAATTAATGACAGATGAGGAGAAAAAAGGAACTGTTGATCGTTTGGTACGTTCTTATCAACTAAGAAAAGGAGAAAATATAAAAATGTCATCAACCAATGCGGTTAAGGATGTACTTTTTGGGTATGCTTTTAATATCTCAAAATGTCAGGGATATATGGATTGTGTAAATGCTTGCGTAAAAGAAAACAACCAAGATCGTAATTCTGAAATGCAATATATCCGTATTCACGAAATGAAAGACGGAGAAGGACTTAAGTTTAATGAAGCAGATGATAATTATTACCATGAAGTACCGGCTGAAGGTCATTTTTATATGGGTACACAGTGTTTTCATTGTGATAACCCTCCTTGTGTAGATGTATGCCCGGTACAAGCTACCTGGCGTGAAGAAGATGGTTTAGTTGTGATTGATTACGATTGGTGTGTGGGGTGTCGATATTGCATGGCAGCTTGCCCGTATGATGGACGCCGATTTAACTGGAGTACCCCCGAAGTACCAGAAGAAGAAATTAATAAAAATCAACACTATTTAGGAAATCGAATGCGTAAAAAAGGGGTGATGGAAAAATGTACTTTTTGTGTACAACGTTCTAGATCAGGTAAAGACCCTGCATGCGTAGAAGCTTGCCCAACAGGAGCAAGGATTTTTGGAAACTTATTAGACCCAAAGAGTACTATACGTTGGGTTTTAGAAAACAAAAAAGTATTTAGACTTAAAGAGGATTTAGGCACAGAACCTAAGTTCTGGTATTTTATGGATTAATGATTACAATATTAAAAAGAATTGTATTAAAGGGTATACTACTGGTAAGCATTAGCCTTACTCATTCAAAATAATAGTTAATATGAGTACACTAAAAGTTTTTAAAAGTTTAGTTAAAGATAGTCTGGATATCATTACTAGGGGCTCTATTAAATATCTTATCTGGATGGGTTTTCTAACATTTGTAATGTTAGCAGGGATGTATTGTTATTCAATACAGCTCGAAGAAGGACTTATAGTAACAGGAATGACAGATCGTGTAAGTTGGGGATTATATATTTCTAATTTTACATTTTTGGTGGGTGTTGCAGCAGCAGCAGTTATGCTGGTGATGCCGACTTATGTGTTAAAAGATATTGATTTTAAACAAGCTGTCTTGATCGGCGAAGGCTTAGCGGTTGCTGCATTAGTAATGTGTTTGGCTTTTGTTGTTGCTGATATGGGAGGACCATCGGTATTATGGCATATGATTCCGGGTATTGGAGTATTTAATTTCCCGGACTCGATGCTTGCCTGGGATGTAATTGTACTTAATGGGTATTTGTTTATAAATATAAGTATACCGTTTTATATTCTATTTAAACATTATCAGGGTAAAGAGGCTAATGCCAAAGTATATGTGCCTGGAGCCATTCTTTCTGTATTTTGGGCAGTGGGTATTCATTTGGTTACTGCTTTTTTATATCAGGGGTTACAGGCGCGACCATTTTGGAATAATGCTTTATTAGGCCCTAGATTCTTGGCATCAGCATTTGCGGCAGGACCAGCATTGATTATCTTGGTATTGGCCATTATAAGAACGTTCACATCCTTTAAAATCGAGGATAAAACGATCAAAAAGATTGCTCTTATTGTTACTGTTGCCGCGCAAATCAACCTCATTATGTTAGTTTCTGAACTATTCAAGGAGTTTTATTCACCAACACATCATAGCGAAAGTGCAATTTATTTATTTTTTGGACTTGAAGGCAAAACAGCACTATTACCTTGGATCTGGACAGCTATTTCACTTAATGTATTGGCTACGGTGTTACTAACGGTTAGTACATTACGTAACAATTTTAAAGTATTATACTTTTGTTGTTTTATGCTTTTTGTAGCTATTTGGATCGAAAAAGGATTTGGATTGATAGTACCTGGTTTTATTCCAGGACCGTACGGTAAAATTTCAGAATATATGCCAACAGGTATTGAGATAGGTGTTACCTTGGGTATTTGGGCACTGGGTGCATTTGTATTTACTATTCTTGCCAAAACTGCTATTGGTATTGAAACGGGAGAATTACGATTTAAAGCCAAAAATGATTGATTTTAATATCAATACTTTTTATTGTAGTATATACCAGATAACAATTATTCCTTAACTGTAACCGTTTTCAATCTAATAAAACCAAAAGTATTAAGTAGTTTTATAATCAAATATGTGATATCAATCTCGTACCATTTCACGCCAAAATTTGCCCTGCTAGCGTGTTTGTGATGATTATTATGATAACCTTCGCCCATCATTAAAAAATCAAAACGAAAAAGATTCTTACTCGTATTTTTCATTTTATAATTTGCATAGCCATAAATATGACCAAACCAATTAATGATTACGCCATGTATAGGGGCCATTAAAAAAGTTATGGGTAATAATAACCACTGCCATAATGAAGTGGTAAAGTATGCAAAAAATATAATGTAAAGCGTAATCCAAAGTACTCTAGAAAAGCGAGAACTTGCAAACATATCAAATCCTCTCCATTGCGGAACATTTTTGGTAAAACGTTGCTCAATTACGATACGTTGTTTGTTAATATCTTGATAAATTGTTTTTGTTCTCCACATCATTGCAAATAAATTAGGATCATGTGATGGAGAATGTGGATCCATATCAGTATCTGTGTATGCATGATGCATGCGATGCATAATACCATAACCATATGCACTTAAATAACTTGAACCTTGAAAAACCCAGGTTAAAATAAAGGTAATCCGTTCCATAGTTTTAGACATGGTAAATACTTGGTGTGCAGCGTATCGATGCAAAAAGAAAGATTGAAAAAACAGGCTTCCATACCAAAGTACCAAAACGAAAATAACAATCGTCATAACTTTTTTTTACAAAGATAATTTGATGTTATGAGTCAAACAATGAACCTAGATCAATTAAATTACACCTTATAAGCGTTTTCTAATTCTGCTTAACGCTTGGGCAGTAACACCAATATAAGAACTGATGTATTTTAAAGGAATCACTTTTAAGAGTTCTGGACGTTCTTTAAATAATTTTAAATATCGCTCCTCTGCTGTAAGATTTAATAAATTTTGTTCGCGCTTAGATTTTATCAAAAACAAACGCTCTGCTGTTAATCTACCAATGAGATTTCCTATTTGTGTGGTTTTATAAACCGCTTGTAAATCAGCATAACTAATACTTAAAATAGTAGTTTTTGTAAGTGCTTGTAATTGATATGCAGATGGTTTTTGAGTTAAAAAAGAATCATACGCGCTAATAAACTGATCTTTAAAACTAAAGCCAAACGTAATTTCTTTATCTGGGTTTTCTTTAGGAATATATAAGCGTACAACACCTGATTCAATAAAGGATATTGTATTTTCTATATCATTAAGTTTTAAAAACACTTCTTTTTTCTCTATCACCCTGCGATGCAATTTTGAAGTAAAAAAATCCCAATCTACTGTAGATATGGTGGCTATTTGATCTAGGTAGGCTTTTATTTGCTGCAAATCTTCTAATAATAGTGTGAACGTGCAAAGGTAACAATTCATATAGGTATAATAAAACATCTAAAAAATTACTATTGCGGCTATTATACTAGAAGTAGTAGCTATCTTTGCACAAAAATATTTCTATGTCAAAACAATTTTCTGAGATTGGTATTAATGCGCAATTACAACAAAGCTTATCCGCTTTGCAAATAACTGTACCTACAGATATTCAAAAGAAAGTAATCCCTGTTATATTAAATCAAAAAGATGATGTAGTAGCTTTAGCAAAAACAGGAACAGGTAAAACTGCCGCTTTTGGCTTGCCTTTATTACAACTTATTAACGTAGAAAAAACTAATATACAGGCTGTAATTTTAGCTCCAACTAGAGAATTGGGTAATCAAATTTATTCCAATTTAATTTCTTTTTCAGATAATATTCCTGAAATTTCTATTGCTTCTATTTGTGGAGGTGTACCTATAAAACCTCAAATAGAGCGTTTAAAAAGAGATACACATATTATTGTAGCCACACCAGGCCGTTTGGTAGATTTGGTAAAACGAGAAGCGATTGACATTAAAAATATCTCTTATTTTGTTTTGGATGAAGCCGATGAAATGGTCAGTGCTTTAAAAGAGGGCTTAGACAGCATAATAAAAGAGGTGCCAAAATCTAGAAGAACTTTATTATTTACGGCTACAATGCCGGGTACTATAAAACAATTGGTTCAAAATTATATGTCTAAACATGTGGTACATGTTGAGGCAGATATGACTACATTAGGACATCAAGGTATAGATCATCAATATGTAGTTGTAGAGCCTATTGAAAAATTGGATGTATTACTTCATTTTTTAAATTCTAGAAAAGGTGAAAGGGGAATTATTTTTTGTAAAACTAAGGCCGCAGTTAATAAGTTGGCAAAAAACTTAGCAATCAATAAATTTTCTTCTGGTTCAATACACGGTAGTTATGCTCAGAGTATTCGTGACCGTACTATGGAACAATTTAGAAACGGATCAATTCATATTTTGGTGGCTACGGATTTAGCCGCTCGTGGTATTGATGTTAAAGAGATTTCTTATGTTGTAAATTATCATTTGCCCGATACTTACGAAGCTTATGTACATAGAAGTGGTCGTACTGCTAGAGCAGGAGCAAAGGGACTATCGTTAACAATAATACAACAAGAAGAAGTAGAAGATATTGCAGATTTTGAAGATGTATTGAGAATTGTTTTCAATAAATTTAAAAAAGCAGATAGTCAAAGTATTGAAGAAAATAATGGGCTTTTGTGGGCAAGAAAAATATTTAAAACAAAGCCCAATCATAATGTATCTGAAGATTTTAAAACAGAGGTAAAAACAATATTTCATCATTTAACAAAAGATGAATTAATAGAAAAGGTATTGGCAAATTATTTGGCGCAAACAAGTAGTTCTAGTTCAAAATCAAAACCCACAAAGTAGAAATAGAATAAGTAATTCGATATGGCGAATAGTATTAAATCGCAAAAGGATATTTTATCAAAATTAAATATCCAAACGTTAAATCCTATGCAGGAGGAAGCTCTTTTAACAATATCATCCGCTGCAAACACGGTTTTATTGTCTCCAACAGGAACAGGTAAAACAGTTGCTTTTTTATTACCCACAATCAATGATTTAAGTATTGATTGCGACAATGTACAATTACTTATTTTGGTGCCTTCACGTGAGTTGGCTATTCAAATAGAGCAGGTGATTCGTCAGATGGCATCAGGTTTTAAGGCTAATGTGGTTTATGGTGGTAGGCCGTTTGCCAAAGATAAAATAGAGCTTAATCATACTCCGGCTATACTTATAGGAACACCGGGTCGTGTTGGGGATCATTTAAGGCGTGAAACATTTTTAGTCGAGGATATAAAGACTTTGGTGTTAGACGAATTTGACAAATCGTTGGAAATCGGTTTTGAAAAGGAAATGAGTGAAATATTAGCTAATCTTACACATTTAGAAAAACGTATTTTAACCTCTGCAACTCAGGACATAGAGATTCCTGATTTTGTAGGTTTAAAGAACGAGATAATTATTGATTATTTAGATACTCAAATTTCTAATTTAGAGATAAAAAAAGTAGTATCTCCAGATAAAAATAAACTACAAACCCTAGTTGATTTATTGTGTCATATTGGAAATAAACCAGGAATTATATTCTGTAATTTTAAAGATACTATTCGATTTGTTAGTGAGTTTTTAGATGAGAATAATATTGCTCATGGCTGTTTTTATGGCGGAATGGAGCAAATTGAACGAGAACGAGCACTTATTAAGTTTAGAAATGGAACACATCAAATCATGATTGCTACTGATTTGGCAGCACGAGGATTAGATGTTCCTGAGTTAAATTATATTATTCATTATCAATTACCACTAAAAGCTGAAGAATTTACTCATAGAAATGGTAGAACAGCAAGAATGAATGCAGAAGGAACTGCCTATGTATTACAATGGACAGATGAGTATTTACCAGAATTTATAAAGACATCACAAATCGTAAAACTTAATGATGGATTCACCAAAATAACCCCGCAATGGGCTACTATATTCATTTCTGGAGGAAGAAAAGATAAAATTTCTAAAGGAGATATTGCTGGATTATTCTTTAAACAAGGAAGTTTAGAGAAGAATGAATTGGGTATTATAGAATTAAAACATGATTGTGCTTTTGTGGCTGTACCGAAAACAAAAGCTGAAACAATTGTCGGAAAAATAAACAATACTCGCTTAAAAAAGAAAAAAGTACGAGTAAGAATCATATAGTCTATCAAGAGCATCAGAAAATGAATTTCGAGGATCAACTTTTATTTTTCTTTAGTGCATTAGGAGCTTTTAATGGTCTTTTTTTAAGCTTATACTTTGCCTTTTTTATTAAAAATAAAAACAAAGCAACCTATTTTCTTGCAGCTTTACTATTTGTGATCAGTGTACGAGTTACCAAATCTGTTTTTTTAACATTCTACCCTGGTACATCTTCTGCATTTGTAAGTGTAGGATTAACAGCTTGTTTTCTTATTGGTCCTTTTTTGTACTTATATATCAAAATAGCTATCAAACCAGATAGTATTGGTAAATGGGCTTGGTTGATTCATGTAGTTCCGGTTGTTATTTTTATGATTGTTATCGGTATTTTATACCCATACAGGGCATATTCAGGATTATGGCGACGAATACCTCCTGGGATATTTGGTATCCTATTATTATCACAATGGACCATTTATGTCATGCTAGCGATATATCAAGCAAAAGGTTCGTTTAAAAAACTTTTTTCCAGAACAGAAAAAATTACAACACTAGATTTTTGGATTATTAATATTGTAGTTGGTGGATTTCTAATTTGGTTAGCCTATAATACCACTACCTATACATCCTACATTGTAGGAGCATTATCTTTTTCGTTTACATTTTATATTACGGTCATAATTTGGTTTTTTAAACGTAGAAAAAGTGCATTATCTTTTCTTACACCTTCTGTTAAATATGCTAACAAAAAAATTGATACTGGTAAAGCAACATCTATAGATAGTAAGTTGAAAACTCTTTTTCAAGAAAAAGAAATCCATTGTAACCCAGGTTTAAAGCTTTCGGATGTAGCGAGCTTATTAAACATAAAACCCCATGAACTTTCTCAATATTTTAATGACAATTTAGGAATTAGCTTTTCTAATTATGTGAATACATATAGGATAGCTTCTGCCGAAAATATGCTTCAATCTAATGATAAACTCACTTTAGAAGCTATAGGAAATGAATGTGGTTTTAAATCTAATTCTTCTTTTTACACAGCCTTTAAGAAAATTAAAGGAATAACACCGGCACAATTTAAAAAGTCCTTGAAATAAGAATGTTTTTTCTTCGGAATTATAAATCCGAAGACCATTTTACTTAAATGCTGCCTATTTTTCATTTCTTTCAAATAGTTTCGTAAAAAGAATAACATTCATCAATCTTAAAAAATCGAACAAATGAAAAGAATAATCGTAATCATTCTAATAGTAACAGGCATTCAAAAAAGTGTAGCTCAATCCGACAAGGTTTTAGTAACAAATACGCTTATGGATTATATAGAAGGAACATCAAATGGTGAACCAGATAGAATAAAAAGAGCTTTCCATAAAGACTTACATCTATATTCTATTGCCAATGATTCGTTAAGATCACTTTCTGGTCAAAAATACATTGGCTATTTTAAAAAAGGACAAAAACACGATCGTATTGGTAAGATTGTATCTATAGATATTGTAAATGATGCCGCTATGGCCAAGGTAGAAATTGATTTTCCTAGCAAAAAACGATTGTACACAGATTTTATGATGTTACTAAAAGTAAACGGAAAATGGAAAATCATCCACAAATCATATACATTTATAAAGTACTAAGCAATGGATTGTATATAGAATTAAAACAATCATGTTAACCTTTTGAGGGTATACTCATAAAGTAATAAAATATTAACTAATATTTTTTTGACATCAATTATTAACTCTTAAAAATATTAAAAATGAGTACAGTTTATACACCCGAAGAACTTAGAGTATCACTTGAAACTCCAGCGGATATTAATTCATCTTTTCAAGGAAGAAAATTAATTAAATTAGCTCCAAATACAACTTTCGAATTAGATAAACCTATTTGGATTAGAAAGAAAATTATTTTAGATGGGCAAGGATCTAGAATTGTAATGAAAAGTAGTGGTTCTTGTTTAATAATAGGAGAAGATTACTCTAAACCTGATGCCTTTCGAAACCCTAGATATGATTCAACTTTTAGTACGATTCGGAACCTTGATTTAGTGCGTGAGGATAATTTAACTCAGTCGGGTATGACTGGTATCCTTTGCAGATGCCATGGGCTTAGGTTAGAAAATATTAGATTTCTGCATTGGGAAACAGGAGTACAAGTCGAGGGCCATGCAAATATAAGTAACTCAAATAATACAAGTCTTAGGGATTTATACTTTTTTGACTGCCATACAGCATTAAGATTTACTGGTGTTGATGCGAGTGTAGCAACGGTTGATCATTGTGAAATTATTAGTTGTAACACCGGAATAGAGCTATTGAATATATCATATAGTGTTATTTCAAATCTTTATACAGAGGGGACAAAAATACCTATTAAATCTGGTCATAATTATGCTACTTGGGTAGGCTGTGGTTCCGAAAATGCTCATCTTACTAAAGAATTTATTGGTGGTACCGTACTAGGAGGCAACTTAGTATCGGGTGCTAGAAAAATAAATGCGTTAGGAGACAGAATAGGTAGAGGGGACAGTAGAATACAATTTACCATGACAAAACCTAATAACTCTAAAGAAGGAGTTAGAGTATTTATTCCAGGAAATTTTGAAGGTACTCCAAGTCCACTTCAGTTTATACAAATAGAGAATGAGTTTCCAAATGATCCTGATCGAAGAAACAATGTGAGACATGGAATAGTATATGTTGAGAACGAGAACTCAAATCCGCAAGATGTTCAAAGGAAATATATATTGGGAACACAATCTTGGAAAATAGAACCAAATGGTTGTGAATGGGATGTGGTTTAGTAATAATTAATAAAAGGATTCAATTTAGTAGAGTTACATTTGGTGTAATTATATATATATAGACTCAATAAATGATACGAATCTCTACTTCACCTGTATTAAGATATAAGTGAAGTAGAGGTGGATATTATGAAATGATAATGTATCTTGAATAATCTACGAATACAAAATCAAAAATACTCCAAGCATAATACCTAGTAGTGGGACTAATTTTTTACGTTTATTTTTTTCTTTGAAGACAAGACCTCCTATAACCACGGCAATTAGTATTTGACTTCTTTTTATAGCAGATAGCAACATGATTAATGCATCAGGATCTTGCAAGGCTCTGAAATAAAAATAATCTGCCGCTTGTAATAAAATACCAACAGCTATAATAGTCCACCGCCATTTAAACTCTTTACGTTTTTGGGCATTGGGAAACCATGTTACTGATAAAATACCCAATAATATTAATACAGTATATGAACAAAACCAGAATTGCAAGGTTTGTGGATTTAACTCTAGGCTCTGGATTAAAAACTTATCATATAAACCACTAGAAGCTCCTAAAAATGTCGCTCCGATAATAGCAAAGATCCATTTATTTCTCTTAAAATTAATTCCCTCTTTTTTTCCAATTTTGGAATATAATAGTACCGAGAAAATAATTAGAAAAAAACCAATCCATTGCAAGAAATTAGGTTTCTCTTGATAAATTAAGATAGCACCAATAAAAGTGAAAAATGGACCAGCAGAGCGTATAGGAGTAACAATTGTTATTGGTAAATGCTTTAAAGCTTGATACGCCAATACCCAGGATGTTGTCATGATCATTGATTTTATAAAAATAAAACCGTGAGTCTCCCATGATATAGGTGTAATATGGAATCCTATTTTTTGGGTATATTCAGGAAAGTAAAGTGAGCCTATAAAAAAGGGTAGGAGTACTAAAAAACCTGAACCAATTGTTCCCAAAAGCACGGGGAATACTTCGTTTCCTTGTACCGCATGTTTTTTACATAGATTATGTAATCCTAAAAAAAGAGCTGCCAAAAGACCTAAATACATCCACATGGCGCGAATATAGGTTTTTAGCCCATTTTGTAATTAAAAAAACCGCTACTATTTATGCCCCTCATTTCTTAACTTTAATTAAAAAAACTATACATTGAATATCGGATAACCCAAAAAGCTTCAACACTAATGTATTGAAGCTTTTTAATTATTGATGTTAAGTAGAATTACTGTTTTAAAAGAAAATCTATTAAGTTTTTATTGAATTTGTTTCTATTTTCTGAATTGGTAAAAAACACATACCCAACTTTATTCTCTTGATTGAACATGTATAATGCTGTATTACTTAAATTATCACCACCATGAGAATAATTGAGTCCATACGTAGATTCTTCAATAACAATTCCCAATCCATAATTACGTTTTTTTGATTTTTTCGTTGCTAATGAAATTGATTGTATTTTTAGTAACTCGTTAAAGCTCTTTTTTGATAAAATCTTAGAGTTCATTATTCCTATTAGAAAATTAGCATATGCTTTTGATTCCGTTTGTAAACTGGCAGAAGCTTTGAAATTGGGGTCTTTAGCACTGTTACTATACCCTTTATTTACTTTCCCATTAAAATGACCATCAACACGATGTTTTTGGATGTAATCATTCCAAACAAAACTACTGTTATTCATATGTAGAGGTTCGAAAATCTCATTTTTAATAATGTCTTGTAGTTCATTCTTTTTTACACCTTTTAGGTGCGCTATTACATTAGCCAAATATTCGTAACCTTCTCCTGAATATTGAAATTTAGTTCCAGGCTCAAATAGGATAGTTAGCTTATTATTTGGATTGTAATTTCCTTGTTGATCGAGAAACCTCCAGTTAGGAAAGCCACTGGTATGTGATAATACCATTCTAGCAGTGATTAATTTGTAACGTGGATCATATGCGATATCAGGATACTCCATATAATTGTATAAAGGCGTATCGAGATTAAGAAGTCCGTCGTCTATCATTTTCAGGGTAAAAAAACTAAATACTGTTTTGGACATAGAAGCAGCATCAAATATGGATTTGGAATCTACTTTTTGTTTAGAGTCTATATTTGTAACACCTAGAGCATTGTGATATGCTATTTTACCATCATTAACAAATGCAATAGATAAACCTGGCATATGCAATGAATCCATTTGATGTTGTATAAAAGCATCCATTTTTGATTTAGAAATGTAATGGTTATTAAAGGAGCGTATAGAATCTTCATTTTCAAGCCTGATTTGTTTTGTTTGAATATCTATACAAATATTTGAGGTAGTTGCATAAAACGATGTAGAAGTTAGTACTGTTAATAAACAGGCATACAACAAATGCCTTGATTTTGTCTTTTGGTAATGAAACATTTTTGATTTTTTTGATTGATTTATATGGTACAGACATGATAGTGAACATTTTGTTACACTATGGTATATTAAACAAATAAAGCCTATTCATTTGGGAGCATTTAAATTAGCAATGCATACATTGGTGGAGCCTATATGATTAACCATTTTTCATAAAAACATACTAATCTTGTAAATAAATTTGGAAATTAAGCCATAAATTATCCATATTTGTATAATAAATGACATTAAATAGAATATATACCGAACCGAAAGTACTGTTGAGTCAGTGCGATTATCGAAGGATTAATAAATTATCCAATCGAAACGGGACGTTGTATAGCTATTTTTGAACATTTTATGAAGTGATTTAAAACAAAAACTAGATATAACAATAAGCGTCCAAGAAATTGGACGCTTTTTTTATGAATTATTTTGTCAAACATGAATAGAAGTTAGTTAGCACATAAAGAATAGTATTTGGAAAGTAAGCATCAGGGAGACAGACGATTGCCAAAATATCCAAAATCCGTTGGAAAACGGACAGGGATTCCTATATCTATTTTTAAATGTAACTATCTGGTTATCAATAAAATAAATTAAAAAAATGTTTGCGAATTAAAAAAAAGTTTTCATCTTTGCATCGCAATCATAACAAAAAATAATAATCAATATTGCATTACTATAATTAATATAAAACGTATAAAAATGACACCGAATAGTTCTCTACATATTTTAAATCGCCTCTTTACTGAGCAAAGAGAATATTGTTCTGATAAGAATATAAAAGGTGTCTGTTTTATAGAAAAGATGATGATAAGAACATAGCTTATACATACATCAAAATATATAAGAAGACGCCCGAATAAGGCGTCTTTTTTTATTGTCATATTTCATATAGACATATTAATAATCGAGTATTGGAGGTATTGAGTTTTCGAATCCTACTACTTCCACAATGAGTACCGTAGCACAATGGTTAGTGCACCCGACTGTCTCTCGGAAGGTTGCAGGTTCGAATCCTGCCGGTACTATAATACTTATCTGGGGGTATAACAATGGTAGTTTATCCGCCTTGGACACGGGAGGGTATAGGTTCGAGTCCTGTTCCCCAGACAAATTGCTCCATTAGCATAGTGGTTTAGTGCATCCGGCTTTCTACCGGAAGACAAGGGTTCGATTCCCTTATGGAGTACAAAATGAGGTATAAACTCAGTGGATTTTTTAAAATAATGTATAACCAATTCATCTAATTATTATGGAAACTAATTTTACTATTACCAAAGGTAAAAAGAAAGGTTTGAAACTTTTGATTAATAGAGTATTATCAAAATGGGTTTCAAATTACATTGAAGCCATGAGTAAGGCTTTATACCCTCCAGAAACTAAAGGAGTACAAAGTAAAAATGATAGACATCGCATTTTTTACAAGTGATTTTTTAATGAGCATAATTATACTTTGTTGTATTAATTAATTTCTATGTTATCATTAAAACAAACTTTCGAATTTAATAGAAAATAATTTGGAGTTTGAAATAGTTGCCTTGCTATCATTGGGGTAGGTGGCAAGGCTTCAATAATGAATCTCTATGTTATAGACCTAAGTAATGATGTATATCTTTTGAATTTTTATACAATTTGAAGAAAGATATATCCTCTATGAATAGGTAGGTGTGATAAAAAAGCACCAGTTTTTATAACTGGTGCTTTTTTATTTTGAAAACATACTTACGTGATATTATTTTAACTGCACTCCAGAAAATATTTCTGTTTCACTCGGTAATTTAAGTTTATCCCTAATTACTTGACCAGCCTGAAGGCCTGCAATAATAGCCCCTTCATAATATCCCACATTAACACCAAAATTGATCCAATCCCCAGTGATTATAAGATTATCAAAACCAGATTCATTGGCCTTAAGGCGATATTTGTTGGATCCAGGAAGCGATAATGTATATCTATCCGTTGGGTTTACATTAGCTCTAAAAAATTGTGTTTTTAATCTTTCATAATCTGTTTTTGCTTGTTTAGAAAAATCATGAATTACATCGAGTTTCATTCCTTCAGGATACTCTAATGTAGTGGCATTCGGGAAGAACCAACCCATTTTATCTTTCAACCATTGTTCTGAAACACGCATGATCCGTTCTAATTGCTCATGAGGGTAATTATGATCTGAATATGGAGGGATCACTTCTGGATCTAGAAATGATCCGGTATAGTAGATCAATACTCCTGGTTCATCATCTTTCCAATCTTCATATGGCATAACCTGCGACATATCAATGAACGAATATTGGGGATTGGCATACGTTACCAAGTTTGGTAATGCCCCCTCAGGAAAGCCCCAATCGGGTAAATTCATGCCTAACTCTTTTAATGTAGGCTTGATCCATAACTGCATAGACATGGTTGGGATACTCTTTACATGATTATACATGTCTCGCCAAGCTTGGTTATTGTCAATAATCTCTTTACAAATACCTTCGTTCCCGCCTAAAACATCAATAGGAATACCCAAAACCACATAATCAAAATCTTTACCTTTTTCTAAAGATACTTTGCCTACATTCTCCCAATTACACCATGCTTCTTCAAGATCATAATTACCTTCCTTAAGTGCTTTAGCTTGTTGATCATCTATTTGATCATACAACGGTTCTCCTGGCCATACATCTAGATCTTTGAACTTATAAGTAGGATTGTAAGTACCATTCTTTAAGGTTACTTGCTCTACCATAGATACCTTTTCTATTGCGCCAGAATCAGAGTGATGTACCTGTTCTACCTTATGAAAGAACTTAAATTTTACTCCTCTGTTTTTAAGCACCAAGTAAATAGGGGTGATCATTGTATCTGCAGTTCCAGCTTTAAATTTCCATACGAAAGACCCTTTATATCCTGCAGAATTAGTTAGGAAATGAAGCCCAACTCCAGCAGCTAAATATCCTTGTTGATCAGATCCCGTTAGGTTGTGAAACGTTCCTGTGTATAGAAACCTCACCATGGCAGAACTTAACAATCGTTCACTCGCTCCATGATTTTTGAGCCATTCTCTATAATCCAAATCATTGATGCGTTCATAATCTAACTCATGAGTTTCTGGATTATATACATCCTCAAATGTTCCCTTCATATTTACAAGCCCAAATTCTACGAATACAGCTAGCCAATAGAAGTATTCGTTGTGATCGGCTATAGAATCAATAAGCTTAGTCACCCATTTTGAAAGTAAGTCGAGTAGCTCTTTGATCATAGAATGATGATCTTTTCGTTGTGCATCATCGTGATTCTCATTAGTTAATTTTTGAACCAATTCGGAGATATAATTCAATAGTTTCTCACCTTCATGCTTAAAGATTTTATCTTTTACAAACTCCTCAAATTTAGATTTAAAACTTGCCCAAAGCGTATGGTGTTCTGGCGGTTTAATTTCTTTTACAGATGCGGATGCCATACTTACCAGATTATCCTTGTTTGGATCTGTACCAAACAAAATTTCGGCAATTAGACCTATGGCCTTGTGAATAATGGCTGAAAAAGGAAGTGGTCCACCTTGACCAGGTATATATTCGTTAGATGGAAAAACAATGTTCTTTTTGATCCATTTATTAGTCTTAGGATCAAAGTGGGTGAGTAGGGTAGTATCTTCTCGATCAAAACCATCATCCCAAGATTTAAAAGGACTATTAGGCATTAAATTATACTGTTCGCATTCTTTGTATGAGTCTTGTATTAATCTGAAAGCATTTTCATACCACCCTTGTGCAATGTGAATACCATGCTCTTGAATTCTTTCATTTGGACCTCTACCGGTAGCCGTTTTACCACCAAGTCTCCATCCCATTTGATAAATAGTGATGTCATAATGATCTTGCCAGTTTTCGTATGAGCTTAGTTCATAGGCAGTTGTTAGAGATGACATACCACTACCTAGTATGGCTATTTTCTTTTTGTTCTTTTCTGTGTTTTGCATCAGTTTATTAATTTTAAGGAGTATGGATTTTTTTAGCTATTAATGTATTATTGAAATGTGTTGAATTTAATTCACTTCTGTCAATGGGGTAAAGAGGTTTATTGTTTTTGATATATTTTAATAGTATAGGGGAGTTGTTCCATTTGGCAGCTTCTGCATATAACTCATCTAAATGTGGTAAAATAAACAGCTTGTCAAAAACATCTTCGATTAGCCCTATTAAATTATGAGCACGATGCGTAACGTATTGAATATCTTTTTTTGATAAAGGGTAATGACTAGGGTAAAAAGCTTCGATATCGGTTATAATGGAAACAGCGCACCCACGAGGATTACCAAATATTTTACCTAACACTCCAAAGTTTACCCCTTCAACCATTGATTGGGCATACAATACACGATAGAGCACAATATTCATAAAATATTGCTCGTAAATATTTTCTTTAAATGCTAACGTATCTGCTTCTTGATACCCTGCAATAATACTCGAGTTATGAGCACGATACCAAGAACATTCATTGGGTGTATTGATAAACTCCAACCAAAAGTTAACTGCGACAGGAAGTCCTATAAATGTCTCGCCAGATTCTTTGATCAATTGAGCAAGGGTTGCCATATATAGAAAATGACTATTTACGGCTCTCCACCAAGGACTACCAGGATGTTGTGCATGTATAGGGTTGAGTGTACCTCTTTTAATTTCCCAGTTTATAAATGCTAATTCAGAATTTCCTAAACCTTCTTTTCTTTTAATAAAAGGATCTCCGTATTTTTGATAGAATTCGTACCTTAATTTATAGCGACCTTGTGGGTTATCAGAGACATTAAGTACAATTCCTTTGGCTTTTTCCTTAAGTATTTCAAGTTTGTTCATATATTAGTGAAAAGGTTTATAAACTTACAAGTAAAATTTAGATATTTTAGAAAATTCAAGGAGTATAATTTATAAAATTTCCTAGTTGAGTAAAAATGATTTCTCAAAATATTAAACATTAAGAATGACAACTTATTTCAAATACTATTTAGGGATCTTATCCATTTTATTATTGTCTTCTCTTAATTCAATTAGTCAAACCACTGTTCTTTTACATGAATCTACAGAGCTGCAGGATATTGGAATGCAAACTCATTATCTAGAAGATGTATCTCTCAAATTATCGATTGAAGAAATCATCAATAACAATCTTGATTCTGATTTTAAAGCATTTACACAGGAAACTTTAAATTTTTCTAGTACAGCATCGGCCTATTGGGTAAAATTTAATGTAACAAAAACAGTCCCTGGTAATTTTTACCTCAATGTTGGCTCGGCCTATATTGATTCGATATCTCTTTATGAATTTAATGAGGCAAATCAATTAATTTCTACTAGACATACAGGTGATGATTTACCTTTTAATAGTCGTGAAATAGAAGTAGGTAATTATCTATTTGCTCTTGATTTTGAAGTTAACAATACTCGAACTTTTTATTTAAGGGTAAAGAGTGATCAGCCCTTGTTTTTTCCTCTTCGAGTAGGAACATTACCTCAATTTTTAAGCTACGAGCATGATTTAGATTTTTTACAAGGTATGTATTTTGGGTTCATGCTGATGATATTTTTATATAACCTCTTTCTGTATTTTTCGACCCGAGAAAGGATATATCTTTATTATATAGCTTATGTATTTAGTATTACCTGGTTTATGGCTTCGGTATTTGGGTATTACTTTGAATACTTCTGGCCTAATATCCCTTTTATAAATCAAATTGTGGTCGTTAGTTCTGGACTCACGATGATTACCGCTACTTTATTTACACAAAAGTTTTTAAACACTAAAGAATCAGGTTCTATTATGCATAAGGGATCCATGGTGTTTCTTGTAATAGGTATTTTGGTATGTGCACTTGTGTTGTTAGGTTTTAAAATAGAAGGTTTAAAGTTAGCACAAGGTGGACTACTTATTATGGCAGCATACTTCCTTATTCTAGGTATTCGGTTTAAATTAAAAGGGTACAGGCCAGCCAAATACTACTTATTGGCATGGGGTGCTCTTATCGTTGGTATTTGTTTTGCTATTCTTGAATCTTTAAATCTCACTTTTGTAATGTCGTACCTCAATGCCATGCAAATTGGTTCTGCTCTCGAAGTATTATTACTTTCATTTGCTCTAGGAGATCGTATTAATATGTATAAAAAGCAAAAAGAAGATGCGCAATTAGAGGCATTATTAACTGCAAAGGAAAATGAACGATTAATTCAAGAACAAAATGTTATATTAGAGAAAAAGGTTCAAGAAAGAACCGCAGAGGTTGCCTCTCAGAACGAGGAACTGGTTAATCTTAATAAGGAAAAGGATATGTTGGTTAACGTAGTTGCTCATGACCTTAGAACTCCTCTGAGTCATATCCGATTATTAATACAATTAATTGATGTTACCTCGTTACACTTAACTAATGATCAGAAATCGTATTTGACAGAAATTGATAACTCGGCAGATCGCCTTAAGCAAATGATTGGGCGTATCTTAAATATACATGCTTTAGAGACCAATAGGGTTAAATTAATGAGTCAAGTTATTGATTTGGTAGAATTGGTAAATTATGTAGTGCGCTGTTTCCGTCTTACAGCAGAGGAAAAAGAAATTGAAATGATTATCACATCGGAATCAGGGAATCATTTTGTAGAAGTGGATAAAAATTATATGATCCAAGTGCTAGAAAATTTGGTTTCTAATGCGATCAAATTCTCCGAAAGAGGAAGCAAAGTAATACTTCATGTAAAATCTTATGAAGACAGAACATATGTTGTGGTCGAAGATCAGGGGCCTGGTATTAGCGAAGAAGATCAAAAGAAACTATTTGGTAGGTTTCAAAAACTTAGTGCGCAGCCTACAGAAGGTGAAGCATCAATTGGCCTAGGGTTATCGATCGTTAAAAAATATATAGAATCGATGAATGGTGAAATTCACTGTGAAAGCGAATTAGATGTTGGCACTAAATTTATTATCTCTTTCGAATCTAAAGATCATTTGGAAAAAATTGAGGATTAATGTTCTTATAAAAATAATGAAACATAAGTTCCAATTAGATAGGATACTATATAAAATATATTGACTGTAGCGTATTCGAAAAACAGGCTAGCATTTGATTTAAAAAGTTTTATATTTTTTTTGCTAATAAATTTTGCGTCTTTTTTTATTCTTTGCGTCTTTAAATAAATCAAAGATTTATTTTTACTACTATGAGTAATGAGATTATACACGTTTGGAACGATATGAATGGTCGATTAACAAATTTTGTTAACACAAAAGTAAAGGATCCCGAACTTTCTAAAGATATTGTGCAAGATGTTTTTTTAAAAGTGTTTACGAAATTTGATACTTTAAAAAATAAAGAAAAATTAGTATCATGGATTTATCAAATTACTAGAAATGAAATCATATCGCATTTCAGGAAAATTAAATTTAATAGCACTTCAAAAGAAGTAGAAGCAGAGGAATTTTCAGAAGAAATACTTACATCAGAGCTTATACATTGTATAAACCCACTAATTAATTCACTTCCCGAAAAATATAAACAGGCAATTGTATTGGCAGACTTAGAGAATGTATCGCAAAAAGAAATTGCTAATCAATTAAATATTTCATATTCGGGAGTAAAATCACGAGTACAACGAGGGCGGGAGATGCTTAAATCTGCTTACGAAGAGTGTTGTGTTATCTCTGCAGATGTTTATGGTGATGTAATAGATTACAAGGTTAAAAACTGTAGTAAAACTTGTGATTAAAACTTTTTTTGCGTCTTTTATTTCATGTGACGTCTATAGAGTGAAAATCAATAAAACACTTTGTAAATAGATATATTATGTCACAAGAAATTAAAGAACAAGTAAAAGAAGCGTATGCAAGAGTTGCAAATTCTGGAGAAGGATGTGGTTGTGGACCAACATCATGCGGATCACCGGCTCAAGATTGGACGCTTAGTGAAAGTTATGCCTCTGTAGAAGGTTATGAAGCTGAAGCTGATTATGCTTTAGGTTGCGGAATTCCAACAGAGCATGCCAAAATTAAAAAAGGACAAACCGTTCTTGATTTAGGTTCAGGAGCCGGAAATGATGTTTTCATTGCCAGGCAAATTGTTGGAGAAAAAGGTCATGTTATTGGTATCGATATGACCGAAGCAATGATTGAAAAAGCCAATAAAAACAAACAAAAATTAGGGTATACCAATGTAGATTTTGTTTTAGGTGAAATTGAAAACTTACCATTAAAAGAAAATAGTATTGATGTTGCTGTGAGTAATTGTGTTTTGAATTTAGTTCCTGATAAAAAGAAGGCCTATCAAGAAGTATATCGCGTCTTAAAAGCAGGCGGTAATTTTAATATGTCTGATATTGTTCTTAAAGGTGATTTACCTAAAGGTATCAAAGAAGCTGCCGACATGTATGCAGGTTGTATATCTGGGGCACTACAACAGGAGGATTATATTGAAGCCATAAGGGATGCTGGTTTTAAAAACATTACAATTACTAAAGAACGAGAAATTGAAATGCCAGATGATATATTACTACAATATGTTTGTTGTCCCGAGGAATTAGAGAAATATAAAGCAAGTAATAATGCTGTTATTAGTCTTGGTGTTTATGCGGAGAAATAATAATTGTAAAAGTATAGAAGGATATGAGTCAATTTGATAAAATACATACAGTCGAAAACAATTTCGCAAAGAGTAATCCAAATTATTTAAAAGGCATGTTTGGCACTACAGATGTAATGCCATTATGGATCGCTGATATGGATTTTGAAATAGCAAAGCCAATACAAGAAAGTCTACAAAAATTGGTTGCAAGAAATATCTATGCGTATGAATTTGATACTGAAAATGTTTTTAAAGCAATTACAGATTGGAACGTAAAACGACATCAATTACAATTAGACTCTAAAAGGTTTATACAAGTAACAGGAGTACTCACAGGAATTTCAGTGTTGATTAAAGAACTGTCAGACCAAGGTGATGGTATTATGGTACAAACACCTGTTTATCATCAATTTTTTAAACTTATTGAATCTGCCGGTAGAACGGTAGTTAGTAATCCATTAAAGGTTGAAGATGGTCATTACCAAATGGATTTTGAAGATATAGAACGTAAGCTTAAAACATTGAATGTAAAAGTTATATTATTATGCAATCCTCATAACCCTGTTGGTCGTGTATGGACAAAAGAAGAGTTGCAAAAACTGGTAACTATTGCAAATACGTATGATGTAACCATTATTAGTGACGAGATACATGCTGATATTGTTTACTCTTATGCCAAATTTAATAGTATTGCCTCTATAGTTAATGGTAAAAATCATATTGCCGTTCTAGGATCACCTGCAAAAACATTTGGCATGCAAAGTATTTCTAATGGATATATGTATATACCAAATCAAGAAACGCAGCAACTTGTAAAAAAGACAGTAACTTCGATGTATTTGGATCATGGTAGTATTCTTACCGCTAATGCCACAATTGCTGCGTACACTCAAGGAGAAGAATGGCTAGATGATTTATTAATTTATCTTGAGAAAACACTTAATTGGATTCAAGATTTTGCACATAATGAATTACCAGAGGTTACTTTATTAAAACCAGAAGGAACCTATCAGGTTTGGTTAGATTTTAGTAAATTAAGTTTGTCAGATGATGCTTTAGAGCATTTAATTATTAAACAGGCAAAATTGGCTTTAACGCCGGGAAGTTGGTTTGAAAGTTCGCACACACAATTTATGCGAATGAACATAGCTTCGCCTTTAGAAAAAATTCAGCAAGCCTTTTATCAATTAAAAAATGCTATTGATACGGGTCTAGATATTTCTTTTAATGAAGCAGGTAAAACTGAAAATGATTGTTCATGTTAGAATGTAAAGAGATACCATAATCTTATCTAGTCTTATTTTTTGAAAATGGAGTATGAAAGTATACGATACACTTATTATTGGCGGCGGGCAGGCAGGACTTTCTGTGGCCTATTTTCTAAGGCGCAAAAATCATGATTATTTGATTTTGGATGATCAGAGTAAGGCGGGAGGGGCGTGGTTACAAACCTGGGATAGTCTTGCTTTGTTTTCACCAACAGAATATAGTTCTCTTTCGGGATGGGCAATGCCAAAAAGTGAAAACGAATATCCCAAAAAGAATGAATTTATAGATTATCTAGAACAATACGAAGTTAGATATAATATGGCTATACAAAGAAATACAAATGTTATTTCTGTAAATAAAGAAGCGGATTTGTTTAAAGTTGAAACCGATAGAGGTATGTTTTACAGTAAAACATTAGTAAGTGCTACAGGTACTGCAAAACAACCTTTTATTCCTAATTATCCCAATCAAGATATTTTTGAAGGGAAACAATTACATTCAATAACCTACAAAAATGCCAATGAGTTTGCCAGAAAGAAAATATTGATTGTAGGCGGAGGAAATTCAGGCGCTCAGATTCTAGCTGAAGTTTCTAAAGTAACTCAAACGCAATGGATAACATTAGAGACCCCATATTTTTTACCAGATGATATCGATGGAAGATATTTGTTTCATGCTGCTACCCAAAAATTTTTAGGAAAGCCAATAGATAATTCTTCTGATATTAAAGCTTCATTAAGTAATATAGTGATGGTGTCTAGTGTTAAAGAAGCAAGGAACAGAAATGTATTGCATGCAAAACGCCCTTTTACATCGTTTTATAAAGAAGGTGTTATTTGGCAGGATGGCACAAAAGAACCTTTCGATGTAGTGATTTGGTGTACTGGTTTTAAAGCAAATTTAGAACACTTAAAACCTTTAGATATCATTGAGAATGATCGTATAAAGACTAATCATACACGCGCTGTAAAAGAGCCAAAACTTTGGCTGGTGGGTTATGGCAATTGGACAGGATTTGCATCTGCCACTATCTATGGTGTTGGAAAAACTGCTCGACAAACAGTTAAAGAGCTTTCTGAAGAATTATCATAAAATTCTTGGTGATGTAAATATCAAATGAAGAACCATTTAAAAATTACTCAAAGTATATCATATTATGCTTGTAGCTATTACCAATAGGGATTTCAATTTTATGTATTTCTAAGTCGTGTTTTGTAAATGCAGTTATTTTCGTTTTATTAACGATGTACGAACGATGAATTCTGATAAAACGATTATCTATTCGTTTTTCAAAACTTGAAATACTCTCTTTTATCGTTAGTGTTTCATTGGTAAAATGAATCTTGATATAATCTTTTAAACTTTCAATATATAGCACATCATCAAAAAACACACGAATTTGTTTTTTGGCCTTGTTTACAAATATACTTTCCTTGTCTTCATAGGTATCAGTAGTATCCCTAGATGTAGTATTTTCCTGTAACTTCAAAAACTTTTGGATAGCAGAGAAGAAACGTTCAAAAAAAATAGGTTTCAATAAATAGTCCACAGCATTTAATTCAAAGCCATCCAGAGCATAATCACGATATGCTGTGGTAAAAATCACTTCGGGCTTGTACATGAGGTTTTTAAAAAAGTCGATGCCCTTTAATTGAGGCATTTCAATATCCAAAAACAATAAGTCAATTTTAGTTTCTGCTAATATAGTACTGGCTTCTAGAGCACTCTTACAAGAAGACACTAACTCAAAGTTAGGAAGTTTTTCCAAATACGTTTCGATTAATTCTCTAGCCAAAGGCTCGTCATCTATTATTAAACAACTATAGGTCATATTAGATCTAATTTTAAACGTGCAGAAAAAGAATTTGAACCGTTGTTGATAATCAAATCATGTGTTTTAGGATAAAGTAATTCTAATTGTTCTTTTATATTCTTTAATCCTATAGATGTTGTTTTTTCTTTTTCTTTTATCACTTGAGGCACACTATTTTTTATTGAAAAGACTAATTGGTCATTTTCTTTTGAAATTTGGATTTCGATATTTGCTTGATTAATCTCTTGAGCTACACCATGTTTGAAAGCATTTTCGATAAAAGTTAGCAACAACAACGGTGCAATTTTTTCATCCCCACTTACGTGTTGCGTAAAGGTTATTTTTACTCTATCACCATATCGTATTTTCTCTAAAGATAGATAATTGTTAATGAGTTCTATTTCTTTATGAAGTGTAACATAGTCATCATTACACCGGTATAAAATATAGTCTAAAATGTGAGATAATTTTTCAATGACCTTTGATGTATCATCAGATTTTTTAAGTGTTAAGGCATGGAGATTATTAAGAGTGTTAAATAAAAAATGTGGATTTAGTTGATGTTTTAATGCTGCTAATTCGGCTGTTTTTTTTTGCTCATTTAGCTTTAACAAGTGTTGTTTTTCTAAGTACAGTTTTAATACTAATAACAAAAATGTTGGATATAATAAATACAGGGATTTTGATATAAACTCACTAATGTTGGTCAGTCTTCCCGAAAATGAAGTATCATGAAAACGCTTTATATAATTAGTATATGTAGAAGGAAAAGCAATTTCAAAATAATGTATATAAATTAAGGTGCAAATACAATAAAAGATAAGTAGTGTAGTAATTATTGATATGGTAAAAATGGTAGTTTTTCTCTTATTTAAAAAATAGGGAATTAAAAACTCTATAATAATAAAGGCCATTGCTATTTGCAAAGTCGTGCGAATGCAGTATGTAATAAGCAATTCATGAGTTGTATTGTAATACCAGCTCGAAGACGATACAGAAAACACAAAAATCAATACTCCAAACACTAGGTATTTTAATCTTGAAGTCTCTATAAGTTTTTGAAGTCTTTGTAGCATTAGTCATTTGTTTGTTGTAAAAATACAAATCTTACTCGTTTGATTACTTAGAGATCTATCAATACTAATTTCACGATGTCCAAAATGCAGTTGATGTCGACGAAATTATTTAAGACTATCAATCCACTATTCGACATCATTAGAGGCTTATCTATTGGCTTCATAAATAATGAGCAGCTTCTTCAATTAATTTGCCCAAGAATTAAAAAAGTAAACAAAATTTAAACGTATTTAAAAATGAAAAGTATTCAAAATGCATTGGTATCAACTGGTAAAATGAGTTTTGTGTTTTTAACACTTCTACTAACTTCATTACCTATAGTCGCTCAAGAAAACTCATGGAAGATAGATCCTAATCACTCTACCATAGATTTTGAAATCTCTTATTTTAAAATTGGTGAAATCAAAGGTTCATTTGAAAATTATTCGGGTTCCTTCATTGAAAAAGATGGTGTAATTTCTGAAGTAAGTATAACAATAAATACCGCTTCAATCAATACCAATCAAGCAGACAGAGATAAACATTTAAAATCAAAAGATTTTTTTAATACAGATGAGTATTCAGAAATACAATTTAAGAGTACCAACATTACTAAAACTAGTACCAATGTATATGAAGCAAAAGGGCAATTTACAATGGGAGGTATTACGAAAACAATTTCGTTAAAACTTTTGGATAAAGGGAGTTACGTGCATCCAAGATTTAAAACTACAAATAAATTTATCAGCGTTATCGGTATTATACTTCGTGAAGATTTCGAAATAGGAACAAATTATGCTCCTGCAAAATTTGCGCTGGGTAAAGAGGTTGATCTCATTTCAGAAATCCATATTGTAAAAGAAAAATAAGCATGAAAAATGTTACATTGATTTTATGGAGCTTCTTTTGTGTATTACAGTTAAGTGCTCAAACAGGAGCTGTAAAAGGAAAAATAATAGATGGAAATACGAAACAAACATTACCTTATGTAAATGTGATCATCAAATCTGGAGAAAATATCACTACAGGGGGCATTACAAATGATAACGGTGGTTTTTCAATCAAAAAAATCCCCTATGGAAATTATACAGTTAATATCCAGTACATTGGATATGAAACCAAAGAAATGGCAGTTGTATTATCTGCTAATAACAAAGCCATAAACATAGGTAATATTGCTATTGTAGAAGATGTTTTATCGCTCGATACCGTAGAAATTACTGCAGAACGCTCAACCATTGAACAAAAAATTGACAGAAAAGTAATTAACGTAGGTAAGGATTTGACCACAACTGGCGCATCGGCTAGTGATATTATGGGTAATATTCCCTCTGTTACTATTAATCAAGATGGTGATATATCCTTACGAGGAAATGATAATGTTCGCATTCTTGTTGATGGAAAACCCACTAGTCTTACGCCAAGAGATTTATTACAGCAAATACCAAGTACTTCCATTAAAACCATAGAGTTAGTCACTAATCCTTCGGCAAAATATAATCCAGAAGGAATGAGCGGTATTATTAATATTACTTTAAAAAAGAATACCAATCTAGGTTTTAATGGAGCTGTAAATCTTGGTTTTACCTATGGTGAACGAGATCGTTATAATAATTCGCTAAATCTAAATTATGGCAATAAGAAACTTAATCTTTATGGGAGTTATGGTAATCGTTTCGGAGATCAAATATCCCGAGGTACAGTAACTCGTACAGTCGAGCAAACCAATCAGTTAACCAAAAATATTAATAATCAAACATCACATCTAATTAAAATGGGTTTTGATTATTTTATTAATAGCAGAAATACCTTTTCTGTATATACTAATCAAAATATATCCAAGCGTTTATCTGATGGTAAAAAAACAATCAGTTTTTTTACAAATCCAGGATTCAATTTTGAACAGTTAGATGATTTACAAACGGATAATCTTAATTCTACCTATAATTTTGACTATAAGCATACCTTTTCTGAAAATCATGCTATCGAATTAGAAGTTGACCTTAACCGATTAACAAACAAAACTAATAACGACTTTACATTTCTTGCAAATGCACCTACGGATGATTACGAAGAATTTATAGATGATGATCGAACGAATACGATTCTAAATTTGGATTATGAAAATCCCATTTCTAAAAATTCTACCTTAGAATTAGGCATAGAAGCCCGTATGAACAAAGTGGATAACACTTATACAACAAGCCGAATAGATTTTAGAAATTCTAATTTCTCTTTTGACAGAGATATTTATTCATTCTACACCACTTTTAGTCAAAAATGGAATAAATGGCAGTATAATATAGGAATCAGGTTAGAAAATTATGAAACTGATAATCAGTTTACAGAAATAGGGGGTGAGCGCAACACTTTTGATGATCAACAATTTAATATATATCCGTCCGGGTTCTTAAAATATACTCCAGATGAAAGTGCCAAAAACAGCTATATCCTAAGTTTTAGTAGACGGGTAGATAGACCTTCGTTAAACCAAATAAATCCTATTCGAAGAATTAGTACACCTCAAATTATCATTACTGGAAATACTAATTTATTACCACAGTTTACTAACTCTATTGAGTTAAATTATAATAGAACACTTGATAAAGGAAATATAACCTTTGGGGGTTTTTATAGAAGAATTAATGATGAGATTAATAGAAGAGGCTTTTTTGATGATGAAAATCCAACAGTATTAATCCTTGATTACGACAATTTTGATACTACCAATGCTTTGGGTCTCGAGTTATCGCTTAACTATAAAATCAATGATTGGTGGCGTTTTAACGGAAGCATTGATGCGTATTCAAGAAATCAAGAAGGGATTATCGAAAACAATAGAGTACAGGTAGATAATACTCTTTTTAATGTGAAACTAAGTAATAATTTTAAGGCTACAAAAGCACTTACATTTCAATTATTCACACTGTATACCGGTAAGCAACGTGTATTACAGTATGAATTGAAAGAAAACTTTTTTATGAATATTGGTGCTCGCTATAGTTTTGCAAAAGGAAAAGGAAGTATTAACCTCAATTTCAATGATATCTTTAAAACTCAACGTTTCGCTTTTAATGCGTTTAGAACTATTATACAGGAAGGAGAGTATAAAAGGGATAGTCAGTCGGTATTTTTGGGATTATCCTATCGATTTGGAATAAAAAACAAAAAAGCAAAACGTAAAAAACGGGATGCTAATGAAAAAGCTGATAAATTTTTATAATAATACAATGTTAGAAATAATGAAAAAAATAACTTTTTATATTACTATAGTCTTGGGTATAAACTCAGTGATAGCACAACAAATAGACACAAAAAATAGCCCCGTAGCAAAAGGATTAATCCATAAAGTAGTTGCAAAAACTGGAAATTATGATTTGCTTAAAAAACTAAAAGATGTAGCATTCGAATATACTTTTTATAGTACAAAAACCAATAAAAAAGATGTATCTACCGAACGTTATATTTTCGACGGAGAAGTATCTTGGGGGAATTATAAAACCCACCAATATTTTGTATTTCCGAATACAACCGAAACTGTAACTCAATTTTATGATGGTAGTACGCAAACCAATGTTACACTTGGAGATAAAAATATAACAGATCTAAAGGTATTAAAAAGTGCTAATTTTTTACGTAAAGCTAATTTTTATTGGTTTACGATGATGCCTAAATTATTGGATCAAGGAATTGTATACGAGTTATTACCCAATAGAACGCACAACCGAATAAACTATAAAATTGTAAAAATAGGATTTAACAAAGGAGTAGGCGAGGTTCAGGATGAATTTATCCTATACATTAATCCAAAAACCTTTCTTATAGATAGATTTCTATTTACAGTAAAAGGGTTTATTCCCGGAGTATTACTTATGGAGGCAGAGTACAAAACTGTTAACGGCTATACATTTATGGCCAAGCGTAAAGTAATTTCTGGCGCCCAATGGGATGGTAGTATTACGGGCGATGTGTTGTTTGAGCAAACTTCAACAAATGTGAAATTCACTAATGGTTTCACAAAAGAAATACTAAGTAATATACAATAGTTTAGAGAATATTTAATACCCAAAAACGGTGCTTATGTATGATCTTTCTTTTTCATCCCAAATAAGAATCTGGGGATTTTAAAAGGGTAAATTACCAATTTATAAATGATTATAATTAACGGAAAAGAAGTTAAAATTAATAGTACAATTTTTGATGAGATACTCATATCTAATTGAATAATATAATACCCAAGTATAATAATAACAGTTTGGTGTAAAATATAAAAAGGGTATATGGCTTCATTACATTTTTGAAGTATTATACTCTTTTTGTTAAACCAAACCTGTCCATACCCAAGTAAAGTAGTTACAAGTGTCCAACTCACTAATGCACATACCAAATACCATATATCCCATCTATTACCCAAAGAAAGATATGGCGAAATGTACTCCCCAGGTAAAAGATAATAACTATAAAACAGGATGAAACTTATAACAAAATAGATGAAATTAAATTTTCTATACCGCTGTAAATAATTCCAAATGTTCTTTGATGAAGTAAATAACATACCCGAAATAAAAAAATAGCTATAATAAAAGGTTGAAGAGAGGTTTGTAATATCTTTTGAGTCGCTTGGATATATTTTTTTCAAAAATATAGTTATAGTAACTAAAGGAATTAACCATAATAATATTCCATATTTTTTAGAAGTAATATGATCAAGAAGATGTATTAGTTTTTCAGACTTAGATGATTTCAAATATAAAATTAATGGAATCAATATAACCGACATAATGAATAAGTTTTCTATAAACCACAAATGATTTGTTTTGAAAAAAGAACCATTAATATATATATCGAGATAAGAAGCATATTTATCTATATGCTCATAATAAGTTTGCGGAGGAATGATAAAAAGAATTCCGAAAATTAGTGGGATGACTAAACGTATACTTCGTTCTTTGAAAAATTGTTGCCAAGTTCTTTTTGAAAATGCAAACATGGTTCCTGTACCGGATATTAAAAATAATAGGGGTAATCTAAATTGTTCAAAAAACACCATTATATCATCAAGTGTTTTGCTGGATGTTGAATTCATTATATGAAAACCATCACCATTAAATGGCATTCCTATATGATGTAGGTACACAGCCAGAATAGCAATTACACGTAACCAATCCAAATCGTATCGTCTTTTTTTTACTGTCAAAATATTTGTTTTTTTGTTTCGTTGGTAAACCTAAAAACAAATTAGTTTGAGAATATATTTTTGTGATCAATGACAAGCAGAAGTGACCAAATACAAAGTATTTTACTTACATACTGGAATAGGTACTATTAAAACTAGTAATATTTGATCTAGAAACGGGAATAGTAATAGCACAGTTCGTTAATGATAATTGATATCCTTGAGCATTCCCCGAAATAGATTCTATAGAATGTAGGTTTACCAAATAGGAGCGATGTACTTTAAATATTTGTGCAAAAGATTTTAATTGTTCTTCGAGCTCCTTAAGGGTAATACGAATTATGATTTTATTAATTCCAGTAGATGAAGACATGAATACTTCTGTATAATTACTTTCTACTTTAGCAAAAAGAAAATCATTAATTTCAAAGTCAAAGTTTTCATTAGATATTGGACTTTTAATAGTGATGGATAGGTTCTTTTTTTTGGATATACTTAGGGATGGTATTTCTTTTAAACGGGACCTATGTTTATTTATAAGCCTTTCTAGATTAAGAGGCAGTATAATGATTAATAGAAGTGATCCTACCAAAAACGTATTGCGAATTTCTTCCCAAAAATATCTAAAAGACCAATTATTTGGATTTATATAAATTAAATCACGGATTAAAAAACCCACTATTCCGATAATTAAAAGAATAATGGATAGATTCAAAATTTCCTTTCCTAATGTCCACATTACATTATTCGCAACATTCTTGTTGATCAGACTAAAATATAAGTAAGCTATAGGAAAAGGAATACAGGCATGAATTAACAAAATGTAGATAGAATTGATTCTATGCTCGGCTACATTAACCTCAAAAGGTTCAAAAAAGAAAGAAAACAAAAAACTAGAAATAGACAAACTCAATAATAACAAAATTAACTTTTGTTGATTATCGTAATAATAGGGGTAGGGTTCATTAAAATACCTCCTGATTTCGGTCAATTTTAATTTCATCATCTTAAAAAGCTAAATTAACTTTTTTAATAGAATTGATTAGGGGTTTTATCAAAGTCTTCTTTTACCAAAGTTGATCAAACACTTCTTAATAGATTTTATAGAAAGTTTTAATAAATCACAACTAGTTAATATTGAGTTAAATAAAACTGAACATTTTATACTTTTTGTAGTTTTAAGGTATACTATTTTTCTATAGTATATCACCCCGTATTATTATATAAAATAAAATGAATGTTGTTTGTTTTTACATCAACAAACAGTATTTATGTGATGAAAATTTAAAAAATATGAGTAAGTATCTTGTAATTTTTATGTTGTGGTCGATTGTAATTCATGGCCAATCTATATTTAAAACTTTAGAACCAGAATCATTACCTCCTAATTGGGAGAGTTGGATTGATAGTACACCTATTTCAGGGTTCAAGAAACAAGGAATACAGTTCGTTTCAAGTCAGAAAAAGATTAATCCGTTAATGGCAAGTGTTTTTCTCCCTAAGAGTATCAGTAAACAGAAAATTTGTTTAAGAATTACTTCCATTGATGGCAGGTACCGAGCTAACTTAATCTATAAAATAGATCAGGCAGAAAATGGGATGTTGAATTTAAGTATACCTACTAAATATCAAGAAAAATTGAAACACTACAAACCTGATGAAGTAGCTTTACTTGCTACTATGGATGTATTATGTGACTCCAATATCGGAAAAAATTTAATTGCCAGTTGGGAAAGAAAAAAGAATTTGAGTGAATTTCAAATAAATTTTAATTCAAGAAAAGATGTTAACCTTCTTGTTGTTGAAAATGGTAGGGTACTTTTAGACAAGCCTTTTGAGGATTTAAATTTAAAAAAAGATAATCCTGTGAGTTTTAATAGAAGTTGTAAAGTGCCTATAAATATAGTTAGCAAGGATTCCAGCATTTTTGTACGTGAAACTTGGGTTAAAGAAAATGGAAAAATACAAATTAAAGAATATGAATTTCCAATCATTTTATAATTCAATACGATTTCCAAATTGGAAAAAAAAAATATTTCCATACGTATTCTTTTCCTTGGCATTACTTCTATTTGGTACTGTTATTTATTTATTCTCAAGATCTAGTTTAGAAACAAGTTATGAGCTAAATGCGATAACTGAAGGCGTTTCAATTAATACAGGTAATAATTCAGAATTGATTTGGTTTTTTGAAAATGCTAAACTTATTAGTAATCAAACCAAGGATTCTTATTTCTCAGGATCGTTGAAGTTTAACGATTCTACTACTATCACAATCAAAAGAGTATCATTAGGTCTTTGTGCTATAAGTATACGAAATACAGTAAATACAAGTGTTGGGACATTGCATTATGATGCTTATAAAAAACGATTAGGTAAGTCAATCCATATTGTACTTGATAGTATTCAATATCGATCCCATCAAGGTTCAACAATTGTATTTCCACTCAACAAGATAAATGGTTTTATTTCTACACCAAGTCCTGTGGCTCAAGAAACAGATATGAATGTTCCAATTTTACGAGAAGGAAAGGTTTCCTTGCTAAATACATCATTTAATAAAAAGACCGTTTATCAGGCTGGAGAATATATTTTACATACTGGCGACCAGTTTAAACTTAAGGAACGAATTAGTCCGTATTATGGTTTTTTAACAATTAACGAAAATCCTTGTATGAATTTAAATTATAAGGTAGCGGGCTCAAAAGGATATATCCAGAGTCCTGGTGGGCTAATACATTCTGCTGAATCCACGTTATTGCATAAACTTCAAAACGATATTTTTTATCAATGGTTATCACTTGTTTTTGGTGTTTTGGTAGTAATTGCCTCTTTATTTGGTGCTGTTAATGATGTAAAGGATATGTTTAAATGAATAAAATTGTTTTAACATATCTATTTTCTCTTTGTACTTTAATGCAATTTATTGATGGACAGCAACAGGTATATACCAATACGTATCCACCTTCTCAAGGTTTTTTGATAGGTAATGATAATTTTTTCGAGTATGTGGTTATTCCTGTTGCTAATCGAAATTCAATTATCGGAAAGCAAAGGATAAACATGTCGGGGCCGAAACAGATCTTTGCGGAGATGGAAGAATTCGATGAACATAATAAGTTGGCAATACTTAAATTAAATAAAAAAATACGAGCTAGAAATTTGAATTATGAGGTAAATGACAGCAGTAAAGCAATAACGATAGTATATATTGATAAAAATGGAGAATATGTTTCGCAACATATGAAAGGAGAGGTTATAAATCTCAATCAAGTGCATTTGAAATTAAAAAATGATATAGAAATTGATAGTATTCCACTTGGTAGCGTAGTTTATAATCGAGGAAGTTTAATCGGGGTTATTAATGCAATATATCCAATAAAAAATGAATTAAACTTGATTGAGATATCTCAATTTAATAAAACTATTTCCGATTTTCTTGAAGAAAAAAAACCTAATGAACTAGTTATAAATTATAATACAATAGATACTAGTTTAAAATTATCCTTAAAGACGAAACATAAAGGAGTAAGTATATATTTTGGTGGAATTAAAAAACACTTAGATGTAATAAAAACTATACGTTATGGGTTTGATCGAAATGATTTAGCAATTCGACTTAATCCAAATTTTATTAAAAACAAAACAAATTATTTCTTTCCAACACCGAAAAATTCTAAGATCTATTTTCAAGTAGAAACGATTGATGGTCATAAAGGAAGTATAATAGGTATAAACACTATATCTTCGATTTCCAAAATAAGGGTAACAGATTTAAATATAGCATATAACCTCTTATTTAAATGCACTAAGGTTAACTCTCAAATTCAAGCTCAGCGTATACGTAATAACATCATTAGGAGGGATATTATGTCTAAAGTACCGTGTGTTGTATGTCAGTCAGTAAATTCCTGGAACTCTAGAGAGCTCTCTAATACTGATTATACACCAATAGAACTACAAAACTTGTTACGTCAGATAAAAAAAATAAAGTATAAACCGAATGACGCAGAAGAATACGTTGTTAGTGAGGTTTTTTTTCAAAACCATAAAAGCGATAATGCATTTTGGTATACAAATTTAGATAAGAATACAAAAAAGGTATTGTTTGAACTTTTATTAGAGGACCTTACGAATACTCCGCTTTTTTTAGAATATGTCAACAATGGATATTGAAATTAAAAAATACACACCGTTTTTTAATCTTTTTGACAGGATTATTACAACAACTTTTATAATTGCTTTTTTACATAATACAAACTGCTATTCTCAAAAAACCGTATATGTAAATTCGATAGAAATAGGACAGGGTTTATTGCGAAAAAGAACATTTGATTCTTCAAAGTTTTATCACCTTTTAAATACCGAGAACTATCTTATTTTGCCATATCATGTAATGGGTCAGAAGTCTGCTTCAAAAGCACAAGTTACAAGTCAAGAAGGTTTAGTTTCTGCGGGTAAGTTAATCAAGTCTTACCCACAGTATGATGTTGCAATATTAGCCCTACAAGGCGATGAAATCAAGGCAGCCTCCTGGAAGAGTTCTAGAGAAATTCAAGAACATTTAACAATTGATACTCATGGAACAATTGAAACTGTAAACGTTAGAGGCTCGGTAGATATTGTAGATGTTAGAATCACAAAGATTGTTGGGAGTGAGTATATATATATTCTTCCTGTAGATAGTGATGATTCTTTTACTAGCGGAATGAGTGGTTCCTTACTAAAAATTAATGGAATAAGTAGTGGAATGTTATTAGAGACCAATTCTACTAGTGGAGAAGGTAAAGTAATACGATTAGACTTTATGGAAACTTTGGTTGCTCCTTTCTTTAGGTTTTATCAAAACAAGGAATTCCATCAGGAAGAACTATCAAAGAAATTACGAGAGCTACAGGGTGATATTAGGTATGCATATACAGAGGGGTATATTATTCTAAGAGAACCCTTTCAAGAAAAACTTTTTTACCTATCTAGGTACGTGAAAAGTATAAGTTTTGGTGAAAAATATAGTACTCCAGAGTTTAAAATTCAGATTACAGATTTAATAGATCATTATTTTAACAATATCGGTTCTGAATTAAAAATCCCTTACGGAAAAGGTTCTTCAAATTTTTCTGTATGGTTTGAATTAAAGGATAATACATATACAAGTCCGGTAGAAGTAAATCTATTTTCATCCAGAAACAGCATTAATAAAGATTTAATAATAAGCTCAACAAGCGAAGATTTGAGTGCGCCAACGATCTATGTTGATTACAAATACAAGGCTCGTTTTAATACGATACCAGGAACTATCGAAACAATTGTTTTTTTTGATGATTTAGAAGGAAACAATTATTCTTTACCCACTAATAAAATTTTTGAGATTTTTAACGTAGAAGTACCCAAAGGATCGAATAAATTAACTTTGAAGTTTATAATGGAAGATAACTCTATAAAGCGGTACGATTACAAAATCATGGATTGGGAATATTATAAATTATTGGATTCTAAAAATACCATAATCGATTATGTAGACAGAAAAAAAATGCCCCTAATTTTATGTCAATGCGCTCAAAACGAGGAATCTCTTGGGAATATGGGCAATCTAAAATATGTTTTACGAAAAAAAATTAAACATTTCCCAGTAACCTACTGTTATGATATTTTGTCTTACAAAAACAATCGCTTTACTAATACTACAATTAAATATACCAATTGGAATGCAATTAAGAGAATTCGTCTTAAAGGTAATAACCCTATATTCAATGTATTGATCGATATCAATACAGCCAAAGCGCAGGAAAATCTTTCATATAATAACCTTTATAAAGAAACCTTTAAAGCATTTCGTGTGTTTTTTAAAATTTTAGATAAAAATCCCAAAAACCTTATGATGACACTTGAGTTTTTTGATGGCACATATAGTAAGATCTTACCGATTGACATCAAAAAGCTGTAGATATAACCTTCTTCACTTTCTGATTTCTTATAGGCTCACCTCTTTCTACAAATACATCGTCTTCATAATAATTCAAAAATTGAGCGGGAAGTCCCAACCCTTTATTTAAAGGTTCTGATGTTTCTTGTAAATGATAATGTAGATGTGGTTCGGTAGAAGCACCACTATTACCAGCTTGCCCAATTTCCTGACCTTTAATGACAGTATCTCCAACAGCAACGATTATTGATCCTTTTTTTAAATGTGCTAGTATCGATGTTTCACCATTTAAGTGATCGATAATAATATAATTACCAACCTGAGTACGATTCACAATACCGGGTTGATTGTCTTCAACAGTATTTTCAATGGCTACTACTTTTCCATTACCTGGTGAGTTTAAACGTTTTCCAAAACAATAATAATCTTCATTTTTACTGCCATCTCCTGCATAGCTTTTTCGGTTTTGTACAATCAACATATCATAAGCATACCTTTCTCTACGAGAAACAAAATGATGAGCGCCTGCACTATGTGTTCTTCCTGCATTTACAGCATACCATTCTTCTTCAAAAGGTAATTCTAGATCCGTAATTGTTTGATAGTTTAGATAAATGTCTTCATCTAGTGTGCCTTCATCTCCAATTAAAGTATCCGTACAAGATATTAGTAATAAGATCAAAGTGATACATAAAGTATATAATAACAGCTTAATAGATTTCATAATGGATTAAAATTTAAAGTTAATACCAAGATTAATTTGATGTTGCAGCTCTCTGTATGCATTAAAAATTTGAAGCTTATCATAATTTAAATTATAGCTTACTTTTAGATCAAAGTGATTAGAGAGATTGTATTTGTATTCTGTTGTCCATAAAACACTTTGGTACTTGCTTATGGAATAAAAGTTTTCTTCAAATGTGGAGGTTCTCCATAGTATAAATGGGATTGTTATTTTGGAAGAAAGTGATTGTTTGTTATTTATTTGATACACAAATCGCCCTGCAACGCCAAGTTTTTGTTGAAAATCGTATTGTTTCCAATCAAAATAAGAAGAGACATTGGTTTGTGTCTGTAGACCCACATGTACTTTGACTTTATCATTTTTATAAACTTGTTTTAATGAGCTTATATTTAGAATTATTTTAGAATATTGAGGGTTAGGCTCTGGAATTATATTGGTTTCTAATTCTGAATTTAGATAATCCAACTGTACCTCAAACAGCTTTTCTCTTTTGGTCATGCGAGTATATCTAAATTGATAGTTGATTGCATTATAGTCATAGCGCCTTACCGGAGCAAAAGCTAAATTTTTAAGGTAACCAAAAGTGAAACCTGTAGAGAATTCTAAAGTATTCTTTTTGGGTTCGTTTTCTACCTGAGAAAAAACTGTTGTTATTGAAAATGTAAAGGCCGAAAACAAATAGAAGATTTTTTTGCACATAAATATTTGAAATAATCGAATTAGAAATACGTGTTAGTTTTTCTAGTTATAGTTTATCAAAAGTGTTTATTCTATTCCGAATATATCTTTTAATAGACCTGCACCTAGCGATATTGCATCATCATGACTGCCGCCATCAGATAGGATTACATTTGCACCTTTATCATTTAAAAATTGAATTTCTTGAGTAGAAAGCGGTCCGGCTGCTTCATCTCTGTTGCCATGCACATAAGTTACTTTTGAAAGACTTAAAGCACTATCTAGTTTATCTGTATACCGATTGAACGCTAATCCGGCAATTAATCTACCCATGTTTCTTTCTTCTACAGTATCAAAATCGGGGTTATTTTCTAACTCAACAGTGTAATTGCCATCATTGTCATAAATGTGAATTGGGAATTCCCCTTCGCTAAGGGCTTGCCAGGCGTCACTATCAGCATTAAGTCGATTACCTAGTATAAGATAACCATCAGCAATATCAATTCCATGAGTAGCAATCAATTCTTGTACAATTAAAGCACCAAATGATACTCCAAGTACGTAAATTGTTTTTCCTTGTTGATTTTTAAAATAATCAACAACACGTTTTATATTAGAGATACTTTGCAAATCGTATTCTTTTGCCTGTTCAAAAGTAATATCTGCACTTGTGAATAGCATTGGAGTTTTTGTTTGTACCTGATGCACCATTACATATAATGCTGATTGTATACCCAGTTCAATTACCGTTTGATTAGAAGTAGTATCGTCATCCAGTTCAATACTGGGCCCAGCTTGTGCATGAATAACTACAATATCTCCCTCTAGATTCCCATAGAATTTGGCAATATCTGATATTTCATCAAATGAATTTGAAGGTTCTGTAACAGTAGTATCATCTTTACTACATGACAAAAGAACAACTAACAGAATGGTGTAAGCGATTAAATGTAAGTGACTTATATTTTTCATGTGATTTTGTTTTAAGGCAAAAAAACAGAAATAGAGGCTTCAAAAAATAAATATTTGATAACCGTTACATATTTATTGATCATCGTTGAAGTAACTTATTAAACAAATAAATTATGCTTTCCTTTGTTTAAAATATTTAAAATGAATACCTCTAAAATAGCATTAGTAGCAGTACATGTATTCATCTGGTTATTGAATTATTGGTTTATTGCGATTGTAAGTCAATTTAATTGGAATGGTTTTACCTATGATTCGGGTAGTTTAGCTTATGCCTATGCGTATGGCCTTTTTTTTAATGCCGTTTTATTTTATGTACAAGCCCTTTGGTTAGCACCTAAAATGTACATCCGAAATAAAAAGTTGAAATTTTATCTAATTTCTACAGTCATAATCACTACAATTTCTCTGATTGAGACCTATTTTGATTATATACTCTATAATATTTATAGTATAAATACAGAAGAAGTATTAGGAAGTTTCATTACCAATACTATATTTCATGTACTATATAGTGTAGCTGGTTTTTACTATCTGTTTAAATTAGAGCACAAAAAATCAGAAAAAGTAAAACAAAAACTTCTAGAAGAAACTTATAAAACCGAATTAAAATATCTGAAAGCTCAATTAAACCCTCATTTCTTATTTAACGGTATCAATAGTGTGTATCATTTAATTGGTAAAGATGATGCTTTGGCCAAAGAGACCTTGCTACAATTTTCGGGTTTGTTACGCTATCAACTATATGAAAGCAATACTCATATTTTACTAGAAAAAGAATTAGATTACTTATTAAAATATATCAAAATTGAAGAGACTCGTAGAGGTTCAGACATTCGATTAGATTATGATATCAATTCAGAGAATCCTACAATGAAATTAGCACCTTTGCTGTTAATTCCTTTTATTGAGAATGCCTTTAAACACTGCAGTAATCATATAGATAGTAGTGCGAATATAATCAAGATAAAAATTGAAGAAGCGGGAGGGAAGCTTCATCTAAATGTTACGAACAGTTATGATAAGTTAATTAATGAAAATATAGCAGGGGGAATAGGATTAACCAATGTACGAAAAAGACTATCATTATTATATCCCGATCAACATGATCTAAATATCAAAAAAGACAACGTTAATCATATTGTAAACCTTTCTATTGATTTATAGCGTACAAAATGAAACAACTAAACTGTTTAATTATCGATGACGAACCCATTGCCCGAGAAGGTATTGCAGAATATTGTAAAGAGGTTTCATTTTTACATGTTACTGCACTGTGTAAGAATGTATTGCAAGCCAATCATTATCTGGAAGAAAATCAAATTGATTTAATTTTTTTGGATATCAATATGCCCATTGTTTTAGGTATCGATTGGTTAAAGGAACTAAAAAATTCTCCTTCTGTTATTATGACTACCGCCTATGAAGAATATGCTCTCGAAAGTTTTTCATATAACGTCTTAGATTATTTAGTAAAGCCCATTTCATTTGAACGTTTTTTGCAGGCAGCAAATAAAGTGCATCAATATTACGATGATAACCCTAAGGATAGCGTTCTGTTTGTGAAAAGCGACAAACAGCTTAAAAAGATAACCCTAAAAGATATTCTATTTGTAGAGGCGATGCAAAATTATATCAAGGTAATAACCACAGAAGAGGCTATAATTACGAACATGCCATTAAAAAGTTTTAAAGAACTTTTACCCGAAGAGGATTTTATACAAACTCATAAATCGTATATCGTATCAAAATACAAAGTAGACAAAATTATAAAGAATCAAATTCTTATTAAAAATTATGAAATCCCAATTAGCGTACGCTTAAAAAAATCTGTTTTAAGTAGTCTCTAATAATGTTCTATAAACACCAAATTCTCTTTAAATTTTCTTTTCAAAACCTTCTTATGTCCAAATTGATTAATAACTTTTTATGCGGTTCAATTATGGCAAAGTCGACGAACATGTGTACCCGTCAAAAGTTATAATTATATCGATTTAATAAAATATTGTGTTTGAAATTAATATTAATTTAATAAATCTGTTAAATAAATAAGATTAATTATGTTTCTTTATTTTATTATGCTATCATAATAAAAACTAATTAATCTTAAAATCAACACAATGAAAACTCGACTTAGGCTTACCAAAAGATCTATATGGCTTTTGGCAATTACATGTATTATTACAATTTCTACCTATGCCCAACAGGTCATTAATACAACTTTACAACACGACGGAAGAACAAGGCAATATCGTCTTTACATTCCCCAAAGTTATGATGCTAATAAACCTGCTCCTCTAATTTTAAATTACCATGGTTTTACAAATAACATTAATGTGCAGTATAACCAAAGTAATTTTCAGCAATTGGCAGAGGATAATCAATTTATATTTGTTACTCCTCAAGGTTTAGGTTTTCTTGCAGGATGGGCCATAAATAATAATTTTGGAGGTAACGAAGATGACTTAGGATTCTCTGATGCTTTAATTAATAAAATACAAGAGGATTATAATATTAATGAAAAACGAATTTATGCCACTGGTTTTTCAAACGGCGGTTTTTTTAGTTATAGACTTGCTTGTGAGTTAAGTTCACGAATAGCGGCAGTCGCTTCTGTAGCAGGTAGTATGACAAGAAGATGGATCGACAACAATCAATGTCAACCGCAGCATCCAACGGCTGTATTACAAATAACAGGTACTAATGATAATGTTATTTCTATTAACGGAAACGGAACGAATGAACCCATAAATGATGTTATGGAGTACTGGTCTGCTGTTAATAATGCAGATGCTACACCAGATGTTATTCAATTAGGAGGAGGATCAACACGTTCTATTTGGGATAATGGTGATAATGGTGTAACGGCAGAGTTTATTAGGGTGCAAGGAAAAGCACATAGTTGGGTTGGTGGTAATATCAACACTTCACAAGAAATTTGGGACTTCTTTTCTCGATTTGATATTGATGGAGCAATAGATCCAACAACACCGCCACCACCGCCAGGTGAAATATGTACGGGAGATATAGCTTCTTTTCCGTATAGTCAGAGTTTTGAAAGTAATTTGGGGCAATGGTCACAGTCCACGCTTGATGATTTAAACTGGACAAGAGATTCCGGTGGTACGCCGTCTAATAGTACTGGGCCATCGACTGGAGCAGATGGTAGTTTTTACCTTTATGTAGAGGCTTCTGGTAATAATACTGGTTTTCCTAATAAAAGAGCTATACTTAATTCTCCTTGTGTAGATTTTAGTGCAGTAGACTCACCAAGATTAAATTTTGAGTATCATATGTTTGGTAGTGCAATTAATAGTTTAACCGTCGAGGCGAGAATCAATAATGAAGGTGATTGGACAAGCATATTTATTCAAAATGGTAATCAAGGTAATAACTGGAATGCAGCAGATGTAGATCTAGTTACATATGCAGGTCAATCCAGTGTACAACTGCGATTTAATGTGGTTACAGGTTCTGGCACTAGTGGATGGCAAAGTGATATTGCTATCGATGCTATAACGATCCAAAACGGTACTGTTGATCCTGGTCCTGCATGTGATAATATTAACTTTAATAATTTTACTGTAACCTCTTTCTCTAATCAAGATAATACAGGAGATTTCTCGATAGAAAATGGAGGGGAGGCATTATCCTTATCTAATAACACTTGGAAATATATTGGCCTTGATTACACTGTAACTGCTAATACAGTTATTGAATTTGATTTCAGTAGTACTTCACAAGGAGAAATTCATGCCATAGGATTCGAGAATAATAATACGTTAACATCGTCACGTTATTTTAAAGTGCATGGTACTCAAAATTATGGAGTAACCAATTTTGATAATTATTCATCTGGTACAACTACCTATGTAATCCCTGTAGGGAATTTTTATACAGGAGTTATGGATAGATTGGTGTTTATTAATGATAATGATACAGGATCAGGAAATAATTCGTTATTCTCTAATGTTAGAATTTATGAGGGATCTTGTAATGGATCATTATCTGCCAAAGAAGTGATTGCTCAATTAGATCGTAAATCGGCTTTATTGGGTAATGAAGATGAACAAGGTTTGAATGCTGCTATTATCATGACACCCAATCCAACAGGAGACGAATTCTCTCTTCATATGGGTACAAAAACTACTAAAGCGGCTATCATGAGTATCTATTCATCTTTAGGACAGAAAAAATATGAAACTAGATTAAAATCGGGTATCAATAGTTTTTCTGCCAACAGCTTATCGCTTAGTTCAGGTATTTATATATTAAAAATACAAGTCGATGGTGATGAAGGCGTCATTAAAAAACTAATCGTGAATTAAGAATTATTCGGAATTTACCAAAAGATGCTTCAACTCTAGAGTTAAAGCATCTTTTATTTTAGTTTATGCTATGTAGTACATATTTAACAATAGATGGAGTATGGTATTTCATGAGAAATGAGCATAAAATCTAAACCATATAATTGAAAATTTTTCAACCATGGCTTGATTAACGCTCAATTTACTTTCTTTTAAAATAGTAATTCTCACTATAATTTTGACAAAAACAATAGGGGTTTCGGTAGATTTTGAGAAAATAGAAAAACTTATATGTGTCAATGATTATGATGTAATCATTGACATTTTTGATACCGAAGACATTCATGTAAATATAAAAACTATGGAAGCATGTAAAATAACATATACTTGTAATAAACAAGTAAGTCAAAAATCAAAATTAAATAGAATTCTTATACAAGTCTTTACTAATTATGTAAATGCCATGAGTACATTGCTATTTATCGATAGTGCAAATTGTTGCTCTCGCGAAAGTATCAAAGGCATAATGATCCATAAATAATTATTTGACAAGAGAGCCGTAGATTGGGAAAAAGTAATTTATCTATGAACTGGTTAATCTATGATATTTTACTTTTCACCTATTAGAGTTTTCCACATGGCGATTAATTTTTAGTATTAAACCTATCCATGATTACTTTACTTAAAAAGTAAATCTACTCACAATGAAAAACTATTTTGTATTGATTATATGGTTATGTCTAACTTATTATTGTCATGCTCAACAAAATGAAAGTTCTAAATATGCAAAGAAGAACTCTAATAGTCCAACTACAAAGTTTATACATGGTAATTGGTTTAATGGACAAATTTTTGAAAAGAAAACAGTTTGGATCATAAATGGCTTGATCAGTTTTAGTAACAAGAATAAGAAAACAGATACTATTATAGATTTATCGGGTAAATATGTTATTCCACCATTTGGCGAAGCACATAACCATAATCTTGAAAGTAAATATAAGCTCAACGAGCGAATCAATTCGTATTTAAATCATGGTGTTTATTATGTAAAATTGCTTTCTTCGATTAAAAAGAAAATTGGGCCTTTAATGCATCATTTTAATAAGCCAGATGGTTTAGATATTAGCCTAGCACATGCACCTTTAACAGGCACTGGAGGTCATCCTATAGCACTTCGAAAAAAATTCCTAGAGTATGGTCGTTTTAAAGGCCTGTTTAATTCTGTAGAAGAAATAGAATATCATGGATATGTTATTATTGATGACATTAACGACTTAAACAAAAAATGGGATAAAATATTATCCTTTTCCCCAGATTTCATAAAAATCAACTTGCTTTATTCAGAGGAATATGAACAACGTAAAAACGACACTGCATTTTTTGGAAAAAAGGGATTAAGCCCAAAATTAATTGCTACGATAGTCAAAAAAGCTCATGCGTCAAATTTGAGAGTTAGTGCTCATGTAGCAACGGCTTATGATTTTCATGTTGCGGTTGATGCAAATGTCGACGAGATAGCGCATTTGCCCGAAATACATAACGGTCAACCAATCGCTATAGAAGATGCTCTATTGGCAAAAAAGAAGGATGTTACCGTTGTAACTACAATATCTTTGGTTAAGAAAAACAAGAACAAAGAAAATTATGATCAATTGATCAAAAATGTAAAAAGAAATTTAGAGATGCTTAAAAGAGCAGGAGTAAAACTGGCTATTGGTTCTGATACGTATATAGATAACTCTACCACCGAATTTAATTTTTTATATGAATTAGATATATTTACTAATCTTGAGTTGCTTAAAATGTGGACAGAGCATACCGCAGTGACTATTTTTCCTAATCGTAAGATCGGAAAACTAAAGGAAGGTTATGAAGGTAGTTTTTTGGTAGTTGATAAAGACCCAATTCTTGATATTTCTAATATCCATAAAGAAATACTTCTTAGAATGAAAGAAGGGGTACTGTTAAAATGAGGTTTTTTAAGGGATGTAAGGACAATAAATTTGAATGAAATGAATGATAAGTATTCATTTATATTTAACTTAAGCAAATGAATTTTAACCCAAATAAAGTTTCTAAACATATTATATTTTGGCTTCTATTTCTTCTTTTATGGAGTGTACATGATCTTAATTATAATGTAGATATTTTCGAAAATTTAAGGACTAATATATTTCCTTTCTTTTCCTATGCAATTTTGGTTTACATAAATTTATATGTATTAATTCCAAGATTGTTATTAAAAAAAAGAATTACTAGTTATATAGTGTTGCTAATCTTAGGTATCATAATAATTACCATGATTACATCGTTTTACCTTTCTTTTTATTTCGAAAACATAAATGTCTCCACATCAAATTTTTTTAGTTCTACACGAGGAAAAATTGCCATCATTACCGAGGTTATAATATCCTTATGCCTATCAATGACATTATTTTTAATTGATGAATGGTATAAAAAAGATCAACTCATTAAAGATATGGAGCAGAAAGAAATAGTATCAGAATCTGTCGAATTAAACAATCAAATGAATCCACATTTTCTATTTAATTCATTAAATAATATTTTTATAAAATTAGATAATGAGAAAGGTAATGAAGATAACCAAAGTCATATTTTTATTAAATCTAATGGCATGATTATTAAAGTTTTTATTGATGATATTACATTTTTGGAGACGGCGAATGATTATGTTTATATTAATACAATCCATAAAGACAGACATCTTACTTTGGTCTCCTTAAAACACATGGAACAGGAGTTGCCAAAAGAAAAATTTATGAGAGTGCATAGATATTATCTAATTAGTATCAACCATGTGAGAAAACTCGAAGGAAATTTAATATACATAGGAAATACTAAAATCAAAATAAGCAGAACGCTACGTAATCAAGTGTATACATCCATAATTGGCAATAAACTAATAGAACGTAAGTAGTTATCGCTTTTTAGTAACGTAACGAAGTAGGAACGAAACATAATTACGTGTAGAATGGATTATGGTTCCAGAAAATATTCTTCAAAACTAGAAATGAAATCGTGTATATATTTTTTATTGCGATGTTTCTTTTTTACGACCAAGTAATGTTTTCGTTGTAATCCGTTCTTTCCTATACGTTTAAATAGTAACTCTTTGGATAATTTAAAAGGAGTTAATTGCCATTTTGGAGCGCACATAATCCCCATGTTGGCTTGGATCATTGATAATGTAATTTCGGTAAAGGGAATTGCAGAAATTTTAATGGGATGTATTTTATGAGGCCTTAGAAAATGTTCATAAACAGCTACACCTTCTAGTGGAAAAGAATTGATTAACAAATGTACATTTTCAAAATGACTGGCTTCCAGATACTCTAGATCACGTAATTGATGTTCTTTATGAATAATAGCAAAAATTTCATCTTTAAAAACAGGAATACTAGAAAGTTCATCAGATTCAGGTTTTGATGTCACAATGGCAATGTCTATATCTTCAGATAACACTTGTGATATGGTTTGATGTGTTGCCCCTAGGGTTATATCTATATCAATTTCTGGATATAGAATTCCCATTTTTTGAATAAACGATGGTATGGAATGAAAAAATGATTGACATTCGGCACTCAACCTAATAGCACCTTTAGAGCCCTCTGTAATATGTTTTATGGCACTAAAACCTTCATCTATAGAATCGAACAGTGTATTAGCCAATTTATATAGCTCTGTACCTTCTTGGGTTAATTCCCATTTATTTCTTGTTCTATGGAAGACTTTAAAACCCAACCGCTCTTCTAACTCTCGTAATTGATGACTTAAAGCCGACTGTGTTAAAAAGAGTTTTTCGGTAGCATTAGCGATACTGCCTTCTTCTGCTATCGTTTTTATTAATCTGAAATATTTCAGTTCCATAATTACAAAGATAAGTTACTTACAAATAGGTTGTAGTTGAAATAATTTCAAGTATAGTTTTATTTATATCAATTTCGAAACTATTCAAGCATTGCTATTCATCATAGATTTGTCAAAACAAAAATTATATCGAACGTGGCCAAAATATTCAAATAACCTGTTAGGTGGACAACTAAGATATATAACTAAAAATACTGTGAATATGAAAACAATAGGGTTGATAGGAGGGATGAGTTGGGAATCATCAAAACTGTATTATGAGTTTTTAAATATTAAAGCAAAAGAAATATTAGGAGGTTCACATTCTGCTACATGTATTATGGTTTCGGTGGATTTTGCTGATATTGAACGATTAACTTTTAAAGGAGATTGGGATGGTATAGGAAAACTTATGAAACAAGCCGCACAACAGCTAGAAAGGGCAGGGGCAGATATCATTTTACTTTGCACAAATACGATACATCTGGTAAGTCATTATATCTCTGAAAATGTAAATATTCCTTTTTTACATATTGCTACAACTACCGGTCAATCTATCCAAAAGTTAGGTTTGAAAAAAATAGCATTATTAGGAACCAAATTTACTATGGAAAAGGATTTTTACACCAAGACATTGGTGAATGATTTTGGGCTTGAAATTTTGACCCCCGATCTTAATCAAAGACAGGTTATTCATGATATTATCTACGATGAATTGGTAAAAGGGCAATTTACAAATGCATCAAAGCAAAGAATTATTGAAATCATAAAAGAACTGCAAAGTCAAGGGGCACAAGGGGCTATTTTAGGATGTACAGAATTGCCTATTCTAATTTCAAAATCAGACGTAGATATCCCATTATTTGATACAGGAAAAATTCATGCACATGCAGCTCTTGAAATGAGTATGATAACTGAAACTATACATTTTAATCTTTAATCGAAACATCATGAAAATAAATAAGTTTTTATCTATATCCAGAGTACTCTTTTTTCTCATTACATATATTTCTTTTTCGCAAAACACACAATTAAAAGATCATGTACTTTTTTATAGTTCATTCGATGGTAAACTAGCTGCCAATGTCGCTACCGGTGATGCAATGATATATACAGCGGATAATTATAAAAAAGCAGATGATGCCAAACCAGGTATACACAACCCTGATGTGATTTTAGCAAAAAACAAAGGGATTATCGGCGACGCACTTCATTTTACGGATAAAAATACATCAGCTATTTTTTACAAAGCTTTTAAAAATATAGGATATAGTAGGGATTCATGGAGTGGTACTGTTTCATTTTGGTTGCAATTAGATTCCAACAAAGACTTAGCTCCAGGGTATTGCGATCCAATATGTATTACAGATGTAAGATATAACGATGCGGCTTTATGGGTAGACTTCACAGACGACAATCCAAGAGAGTTTAGGTTAGGCGCTATGGGGGACTTAAAAGTTTGGAATCCAGAAAACAAAAATGATGAGACTAAGTGGAAAAAACGTACTGTTACTGTAACACGTCCTCCATTTAAGAAAGGAGAATGGACACACGTAGTCATTACGTTTTCAAAAGTAAATACCTCAAAATCTACATTTAAATTATATCTAAATGGGAAATTTACAGGTGTCATAAAAGATGTTAATGACCCTTTTACATGGGAAGCAGAAAATGGAAAAATCATGTTAGGTTTAGGTTATATCGGATTGATGGATGAGCTTACTATTTTTGATAAACCACTGGACTCTAAAGAAGTTAAATCTGTTTTTGAACTAAAAAATAGTATAAAAACATTATTTGAATAGAAATTAAGAACTAATTGATAAATACCATGATTAGTTAAATCTGCGGATATGATTGATTGGGAAACATTATAACTTATATGTTCAACTTTCTAGGACACGAAGGACTGATACTAACCGCTTTTTAATAGTTATTCTGGTTTCGTTCATTATTGATATTATTTTAATACCATATGTAAAATAGGATATGGTTTCTCAGAAGCATCCAATTCAGAACGGCTAATTATTTCAAAACCAAAATGTTTGTAGAATCCAACGGCTTGTTCGTTTTGTTCATTAACATCAACTTTAGAGACACTTAATTCTTTAATTGAATAATTAAGTAATTCTTTTCCAATGCTTTGGCCTCTATTTTCAGGATGTATAAATAGCATCTCAAGATTCTGGTTGGCAACTCCTAAAAACCCTAAAATCCTATTATCACCGTCTTTGGCGCTTCGTAATTCAACAGCATCTAAGTAGGTGTTTAAAATCAAAGGTTTGTAGTACGTAATATCTTCCTCTTTTAAAAAATCATGAGTAGCTCTAACTGAAGCTTCCCAAACTTTTAACACCTCTAAGTATTCATCTTTATGTATTGTATCTATAAAAATATTCTTCATTTATTTACTTTTAAGTGAATCTATTTTAGTTTTAATGCTAATTATTTCTTCAGGAATCCAATCAAAAGACTTATCCAATTCATAAGCTTTTTGCTTTAGTTCTAATGCTTCATTATATTTCCCTAGCTGTAGCATTAAATCCGCTTTAGAATCATAAGGGTTTCCATTGTCTGGCTCACATCTTATAAAATTATCAAAAGCGTCTAATGCATTACCCCATTCATTATTGTTGATATATGCATATCCAAGAATATTATACCCCGAACCGTAATTTTTATCTAGTTCCACAGATTTTTTTCCTGCTTTAATTGCTAAGCTAGGATTCTTTTTAAAGAGTAAAAAACTAATAGTATGATGAAGAAATTTATCACCAGAACATATTTTGGCCAATTCAAATAACTTCTTTTCATTTGCATCATTTGAATTATTTAATCTAAATTCTGTAGCATCAACTAACATTTGTTCTTCTTTAGAAACTAAGTGTTTATGTTTCTTAGCAAGCTCATGATTCAACCTTTTTATAGAATCATTAGTAGAATATATAGATATATAATTATACATTCTAACAAAGGAGCTATCTAATTCAATAGCCTTTTTATAATATTTTTCGGGATTATTATTTAGTCCATTTTGAACTAAAAATCGTGCTTTTTTAAAATTTTCCTTTGCTTCTAGAGAGAATGTAGTAATCGGAATAGTATTTAAGGGAGTCTCTTTTTTTGTTATTTGATTCCTTTTACAAGATGTTATTAGTGTTAAAAATAATAAGACAGTTAATTTCATAAGTATAGTAATGGCTCGTTAAGTTACCCATCTTATTTAGTGTTATATTTTTGAAACAAAATTATCAAAACAGTTTATTAATATTAGTTTTATAAACTTTACCAATAGGAATAATATATTTTTGAATTGAAATTCTATTTCCTTCAATTTCGTTAATGTGTTTTTTGGCAACTATAAACGATTTATGAACTTGAAAAAACTCATTTTGAGGAAGCAAGTTGATTATATCTGATATTTTTTCTCGAACTTGAATTTCACTATCCTTTAAAATTATTTTGATATAGTTTCCAGTTGCTTCAACAAACAAAACATCGTTAGTTTTTATTTGAATAAGTTTTTTATTAGAGCGTAAAAACAAACTCCCTTCTTCTTTTTTGACATTGGATATCTCTTTAACTCCTTCATTAATCTGGATTTTATTTATGGCCTTAACAAAACGTTCAAAACTAAAAGGTTTTAGTAAATAATCTATAATATTAAGTTCATAACCTTCTAAAGCATATTCTTGATACGCCGTAGTAACAATTACTTTTGGAGGGTTTTGCAAGGTTTTCAAAAACTCAAACCCTTTGAGTTTTGGCATATTTATATCTAAAAAAATCAAATCGATTTTATCGGTGCGTAAACATTCCATCGCTTCAATAGCATCATAACAATGGTGTGCAAAAGTAAGATTCGGTATAGTGTCACAATATCCTTTTATAATATCGTGTGCAATATGTTCGTCGTCAACAATTATATATTTGATCATACCTTTAGCGTTAATTCTGCTGTATAAATTTCGTTATTTATTGACTTTATTAATTGGTGCTTTTTAGGATATATCAATTCTAATCTTCTCGTTAAATTTTGTAATCCGATACCTTTTTCACTTTTTTCATCGTTATCAAAATTGTTTTCAATTTTTAGAGAGATTTCATTTTCTTTTGATGTAATTAATAGATTTATAAAAGCATTACTTCTTAAGACTTCGACTCCATGTTTAAAAGCATTTTCAACCAAAATAATGAACAGTAATGGCATGATTTTTTGATTTTTATTCTCAACTTCTACTTCGAAGTTAATGGCAATTTTTTTATGATAACGCATTTTATGAAGCTCTATATATGTGCTAATAAAATCTATTTCTTCTTGCAAAGTCACATATTCCTTTTGCCCTTCATAAATACTGTAACGCATCATATCAGACAATTTTAAAATTAGTTTTTTTGCTTTTTCGCTATCCTTGTCAACTAATCCATATAAATTATTAAGCATATTAAAGAAAAAATGTGGATTTACCTGGGACTGTAAATGCATTAATTCTGTTTTAGCTTTTTCGTTTTTTAGGTTGATAATAAATTTGATGTTTACAAATAGCCAATGAAATATGGTTATACAGACGATTATAAAATAGAATAAAATAAATTCTGGAAAACCCTCCAGTTTACCAAAAGTATCATTGAATATGATAATAATTAGACCAATAATAGCAAGCGTTATTCGATAAACACGCATTGTAATTATCTTTTTTCTATTTAGAATTTTAAAATTCATATGTCAATTATACTTAAATAAAGTTTGTGGTACAAATTAGTTGATAAACGACTTAAAACCTCATATAAACATTTGGATAACTATAACAAACATACTTAATAACTTGAAAAAGTATGTGTGTCACAGATTTACTTCTATACATCCCACTTTCTTTTCAGTACTTGAAGTCGTTAGTACGTTTGCCAATATCAATCTTAAAACGAACAGCATGAAACTTATCATTAATGACTTAAGTAAAACGTATGATAATGGTGTTAAAGCATTGCAAAATGTTTCTCTTGAAATTTCTAAAGGAATGTTTGGCTTATTAGGCCCTAACGGTGCGGGAAAATCTACCTTAATGCGAACTATTGCAACATTACAAGATGCAGATAAGGGTATTGTGATGTTAGATGACTTAAATGTACAAAACGATAAACAGTCTATAAGAAAACTTCTTGGTTATTTACCGCAACAATTTGGTGTGTACCCAAAAATGTCAGCCGAAATTTTATTAAATCACCTTGCCGTTTTAAAAGGGATTACTTCTTCAGGAAATCGACAGGAAATCGTTAAAGCCTTACTTCATAAAACAAATTTATATGATGTTAGAAAACAGAACTTAGGTGGATTTTCTGGTGGAATGAAACAACGTTTTGGCATTGCTCAAGCCTTACTTAATAATCCTAAGCTGTTAATTGTAGACGAACCCACAGCCGGTTTAGATCCCAAAGAGCGTAATCGTTTTTATAATTTATTAAGTGAAATTGCTGAAAATACTATCGTGATTTTATCTACACACATCGTAGATGATGTTAAAGAGTTATGCAGTAATATGGCAATTATCAATAGAGGTCAAGTAGTTTTAAAAGGAAAGCCCTTGCAACTTATAGAAGAACTAAAAGGGAAGGTCTATCAAAAAACAATTAAGAGAACAGAATTAGATTTATATAAGAAGAAATATAATGTTATAAATGACAAACTATTTCTTGGTGAACCTATAATTCATATTACTAGCGATGTACCTCCAAATGATGGATTTACCCTCATTGACACGAGTTTAGAAGATGTTTATTTCTCTCAAATTAACAATTTAAATTAGAAATTATGTGGTACGAAATATTCAAATTTGAACTTAAATATAGAGTTAATCGCCCTGAAACGTATGTGTTTTTTGGTTTTCTTTTTCTGTTTTCTATTATTGGAATTGATTTTATTTTTCAAGGAGTAGAATTAGGCTTAATGAAAAAAAATGCGCCTTTGGTCATAGCAAAAACAATGGCCGCGATTACAGGGATTTTTATGATCATGACATCTATGATTATGGGTGTTCCTATTTTACGAGATTTTCAATATGACACAGAAGCATTATTGTTTATAAATCCAATTACAAAATTTGATTATTTGTTAGGCAGATTTTTAGGATCTTTTATCACTTTATTATTCATTTTTAGTGGATTGTTATTTGGTATGATGCTAGGTTCACAAATGCCGTGGCATAAAGAGCAAGAAATGTTGGCATTTAGTGCATTTACTTATATTCAATCATTTACAGTTGTTGTAGTGCCAACATTGTTTTTTGGAGCTTGTGTGTTTTTCGTATCGGGAATGTTAAGCAAAAAATTATTAGTAGTGTACACCCAAGGTATTGTATTGTTTGTAATGTTTTTATTAACCAAAGCCATTACAAATGAATATGTACAAGGCATATTTGACCCTTTTTCATTAACAACTCTAACACAGGTAGCTAAAGATTGGTCGGTAGGTGAGCGTAACACATTAGGGATTTCATTAAATGGGATTCTATTGCATAATAAACTCTTTTGGGTTGTATTAGGAGTAATCGTTCTACTATTTGGGTATCGCAAATTTTCTTTTAGTACACTTGCTAAAAAATCAAAAAGAAGATGGAATAAAAAAACAAATGTTATTGAGAATAGTTCAAATAAAAACTATCCTATTCCAAAAGCTTTGCTACACCATAATTTTAAAGCCCAATGTCTCCAGTTATTTAAACTTTCTAAATTTTATTCCCTTTCATTATTAAAAGAAACTTCATTTTGGGCAATTATTATTTGTGGAATTATCATTATTGTGATCAATTCTGTGAATTTAGGAACTGTCTATGGTGTAGATAGTTATCCAGCGACACATTTTATAATTGCAGAACTCCAAGAAATGTCTATGTACTTTTTCATTATCATATTACTTTTCTATTCGGGTGAACTTATTTGGAAAGAGCGAGCCATTAAGCAATATGTATTAAATGACACCACATCTATAAATAACATTATCACATTAACAGGTAAATTTTTAGCACTTATTAATATCTATATTGTTTTAATGTTGAGCTTAATTGTTACCGGAATACTGTTCCAAGTTGCAAGTGGTTATTATAGATTTGATTTGGACGTTTATTTTTCAGGGTTCTTTGTTGAAATACTTCCATACTTAATATTATATACTTTTATTGCATTTTTCTTTCAAGTAATAAGCAAGAATAAGTTCATAGGTATCTTTTTGGTACTTGTTTTTTTTATTATCAATATTAGTTCAGAATTTTTCGGATTTCAACATAGTTTATACAAATTTGGAGGTAAAACTCTAGGGACATATTCAGAAATGAATGGTTACGGACACTTTTTAAAACCATATCTCTGGATTAAAGCCTATTGGCTAATATTTGGGATTATACTTTTAATCACAAGCGCTTTGATTATGGTTAGAGGAACAGAAACGAGTTTATGGAAGCGTGTAAAGACCATAAAAAACCAAATTACAAACCCTATTTTATATTTCGGAATTTCGTCAATTACTATATTTCTGGTTATTGGTATCTATATATTTTATAACACCAATATTTTAAATACGTATTGGACCAATTCACAGGAACAAAATTTTAGAGTTAATTATGAAAAAACACTAAAGCCTTTGGAATATATACCACAACCACAGATAACTAATGTGAGTTTAGCCGTTGAATTATATCCCAAAACTAGAAGTTATGAAATTAAAGGAATGTACACGCTAAAAAATACAACTAATGAACAGATAAGTGAAATTCATATTCAGAAATTGATAGCATCACATGTTATACTTAAAGATGTTATTTTTGAAGGCGGTGCAACTGCAAATACACAATATAATGAGTTCGATTATACAATTTACAACTTGTCCAAACCATTACAACCCAAAAGTTCTATACAAATGAACTTTAAACAGTCTTTCAGTCCTAAAGGGTTTGAAGACGATAACTCTAGCACACAAATTGTACATAACGGAACTTTTTTCAATAATAGTATACTTCCATCTATTGGTTATAATAGCAAATATGAACTTGACCATGAAGATGATCGTATCACAAACGGGTTAAAACCAAGACCTCATAAAGCGAAAATTGACGATGGTAGAGAACTTATTAATTCTCGTTCTGGAGGTGATTCAGATGGAATTAATTTAGAAATTACAATCGGTACAAGCAAAAATCAAACGGCTATAGTGCCAGGTAAATTACAAAAACAATGGATGAAAAATAATCGCAACTACTTTCATTATAAAATGGACCAACCGATAATTAATTTTTATTCTATTGTTTCTGCAAATTATGAAATTAAAAAAGATAATTGGATATCTAACGACACATTGACAAAACCAGTAGATCTAGAAATATATTATCACAAAGATCATATCTACAATCTAGATAGAATGATGGCAGGAATGAAAGCATCATTAACTTACTTGAGCACAAACTTTAGTCCTTATCAATATCAGCAATTGCGTATTATGGAATTTCCACGTTATGCTGAATTTGCACAGTCGTTTCCTAGTACAATTCCATTTTCAGAAGCTATGGGGTTTGTTTTAAACATTAACAATACATCCGATGTGGATATGCCATTTTATATAACCGCTCACGAAGTTGCACATCAATGGTTCGGAATGCAAGTAGAAGCGGCCAATGTACAAGGGCGTAATTTTATTTTAGAAACGTTGGCGCAATATTCGGCAATAATGGTATTAAAAGAGAACTACCCCGAAGAAAAAGTGCAGCAATTTTTAGAATTACAAAAAGAAATTTATGATACAAAAAGAAAAAAAGCAGCTGTAGAACCATCACTAGCACTAGTAGAAAATCAAGATTTTGTGTACTACAACAAAGGAGCAATAGCTATGTACAATTTACAACAGCTTATAGGAGAGGACAAGGTTAATCTTGCGTTACAGAGGTTTATTAAAGATTGGAGAAGTTATAGAGGAAAACTAAAAATGGAAACCAATCGTTATGCTACTTCAAAAGATTTGCTTAAATATTTTAGAGCGGTGGCACCTAGAGATTTACATCAGGCTATTCATGATTTGTTTGAAACAATTAAAGAAATATAAATGCATAGAAGTATGACGAAGATTTTATGAACGGTATACTAATCTCAAAAACTTTGATTAAAAAAAGCCAGAAGTTTCAGGTTAGTTTAATAACTGAAGGGTATCAACAATATAGTAATTAACTTAATCATTTTTTTATAAGAAACACCAATAGGAATTTCTACATCCTACATCAAAGCCACTTCATTTTTATGTCTTTGTATTTGGTTCTCCCTATAGGAATACGCTCTCCATTTTTAAGTTCGGCTATGTATTTGCTTCCTGATTCTACAATAATTTCATTTATCTCAGACATTTTTACCATGTATGATTTGTGGATGCGTTCAAAAGAATATGATAATAATTGTTCTAACTTTTCGAGGGATTTGTCATGTAGTTCTTTTCTTCCTTCGGCTAGAAAGAGTTCTGTATACGCTCCAGCACCTTTTATGTACAATACATCTGCAATAGGTATCAGTTGTATTCGTTGTCTTTTTTTTACTGCTAAAAACTTTATCTCCTTTGCCGCTGTTTTTTCCTTGCTGATAATTTTGTGTAAGGCTTTCTCCAACCGATCCCTTTTAAAAGGTTTGGGTACAAAATCTAAAACCCCATATTCAAAAGCATTAATAGCCTGATCTTTATAGGCAGAAACAATTATAGTATGAAATGATCCAGAAACCGCTGTGGTAAGCAAGTCAAAACCACTATCGCCATTAAGGTTCAAATCCAGAAGAACAAGATCCAATGTGTTATTTTCAATAAACTGTAATGCCTCATATAGTGTATTAATATGTGTTAGCGATTGTAGGGTATCCCTAAAAATATCACGAGTCATTCGTTCAATTCTTTTGGCGATTCTTGATTCGTCTTCAACAATTAAAATATGCATCTCTTTAGGAATATATTTTTATGGTGTTTTTCCAACCATGGCGTATTGGTTCTGAGGTAAAATCCCATTGTTTGTGATAACTCTCTGTAAGTCTAGCTTTTATATATTTAAGCCCTGTACCTTCTTCTATTTTATTCGTTTTTCTTTTAACAGGAACAGCGAAGGTTAAAAATGTATAACATATATAATTACTATTCGACTCAAAAACAAGTTTAAATTTAATACTATTATCTTCTAAAGGTAAGCTATGTGTAATTCCATTTTCTAATAGCGTATGAAGAATTCCAGGTGGTATTTTTTGTTTGAAATCTATTCCTTCTTCTTCCCAATAATAGTTGATTTCTCTCCGATACTCCATAATCTCAAGATGTGTACGGCAAAGTGTTATTTCTTGAGAAATAGGTATTAATGTTTGATTTTCTATCTGATTAAAAAGATCAAATTCTTTTGCTAATGCATCTATAAACAAAACTCCTTTCTGCGGTGCTTCTTCTACCCAATCCATTAATGAAGTTAAGGTGTTCATTAAAAAATGAGGTTGAATATTTTTTTTGAGTAATTCGAGGCGTAGGCGCGTAGATTGAACCAAAGAAATTTCATAAGCAAGTCGTTGTTCTTTAATTCTAAGGGAAAGTAAATAAAACATTCCAAGAAGAATAATACTAAAACTGATGAAAATACCGATACTAAAACGAGTAACAAAATTAATACCCAAAGATAAAAGAAGTGTCAACAGTACGAGACGAGCACCTTTCATTTTTTTATAGACCCCAAACGCCACAATCCCAAATGAAAACAACCACATGCTTAAAGTCATATTATTGGCTGTTAATTCGAAAACATGTTTTGATAGGAAAAATAATAATAGAAAGCCTAGATAAATAGTGAATAGTAATTTTCGATACGGAAAAGGAAATTGCATCGAAAAATAGAACGGAATCAAAAAAGAAATACCAAGCATTAGAGTACCTATGATCTGCAAACGTACGATATGCATACTATAATGGATAGGTATATAGGCTTTACTGTATTCTGCTAATATCAATGTAAAAAAGAGAAAACAACTAATACTAAAAATTAGTGTTGCATATTCCTTTTTGTTACTTAAAAAGAGAAATAGAAAATAGAAAGAAGCGATAAGAAAAGCTCCCGCAAAAAGATGCATATAGGACGATTCGGTGAGTCGATCATTTAATAGATCATCATAATAGTCCATTTCTAACCCCCATATTCCAGAATGATCAGGAAAATAATAAAGACTTGAACGTATAGCCAATAGATGTTTGCCCTTTGCTGTTAGATGACTAGGAATGCTAAAAGTGGCCCACATTTTCCCTTCAGGGGATAGTATCGTTTCCTGACCAGGATTCCCGTTTCTTCCAATCAAAACCCCATCCCAAAAAACTTCATATTCTCCATAAACATCCAGTTGGATTCCGTAAGGATGTAATGACTCAGAGGTTTTCAAAATATCAATTGGAGTCCGTAACCAGTAAATCTTACCATCAAACACTATTGGTTTTTCTTTTTCCCAGTACTGATCATTCAGGTTCTTGGCCGCCCATTCTTGTTGATCTCCAACCTTGAATACGGTCTTATGTTTCTTAAAAACTGGGGTTTGCGAACAGGAAGTAACAAGCAATATCAAACATATTAAAAGGAAATGGAGCAAGGATTTCAAGTTCATTTTTGATGCAGTATTACAGATGCAAGCTAACCATTATGCAATTGCTTTTAGAGTCGTTCATTAGGATATAGAGCAGTTGGTGAAATTTACATTGGATACTCGAGAGAAAAAAACATCTTTTGCAAGGTACAAAATATCAAAAAAACATAACTGCTAACAGAAGCATCGATTATACATCACTTGGAACATTCATAGGCATAAAAAAAATGATTTAACCAGAGGAAACCTGTTAAATATTCAAAAGGAAGAAAACATGAAAACTAAAAATTTGAAACCCGTAAACCTCTTATTGCTTTTAACTTTCCTACTTGGTTTTTTTGCTTTTTGCCAGGAGAGTGATAAATCAAAACCCTATACAATTGGGTATACATCATTACCATCGGGCATTATAGAAATTTATCAAAAGAATACTGAAGGTAAATCAACTATAAAAAGTACAAATGAAAATGGTGGTTATGTAGCTTGGTCTCCTGATGGAAAACGCATTGCTTTTTATGCAAAATATGATGACAAAAAGACTTGGTCTATTCATACCATGAATAGTGATGGTACGAATAGAAAACGATTAACTCATGCAAAAAACAAATGGGATAATGCTCCTGATTGGTCTCCAGATGGAACAAAAATTGTTTTTGCAAGAGAGTATAAAGATGCTGAGGGGCTTTGGCATCCCGAAATTTGGATCATGAATTCTAATGGTAGTGAGAAGACTCAAATAAAGTCACTAAAAGGGAGTAACCCTTATTTTACTCCTGATGGTAGAATTGTATTTTCTTGGGAATTCGAAGATAAGACTAGTGCTATAAGTATAGCAGATATTGATGGAAAAAATATCATTCAGCTAACACATAATGGTGCTAAAGAATGGCATCCAGATGTTTCAGCTGATGGCAAACAAATAGCTTTTATGTCTGATAGAGATGGAAACTTTGAAATTTATGTCATGGATATAAACGGCTATAATCAAAAGCGATTAACATATAATGATGTTCGTGATTCTATGCCATCCTGGTCACCAGATGGTTCTCAACTAATCTTTATTTCAAAAACGGATGGCATACCTACGATTTATAGTATGAATAAGGATGGCTCATCAGTAAAAAAAATAATATCCAATGGGGGACAGGCCGCCTGGTTTAAATAACTAAACAAAATAAGAAAATGAGAACTAGCAATCTTTCTCTCACTATCAAACACTTATAAATTATGAAAAACAAAAAAGGACTTGTGTTTCTAATGCTTCTTATACTTACACATAGTAGTTTTGCCCAACAAAGTGATTATCTGGCACCAGAAGCTACAGCCGCGGAAACAAAACTTTCATATAGGGATATTCCCAATCTCAAAAAAGTCTTTATCGATGCAGCGCCAAAGAATAGAAAAGACGGTATCCAAATGGGTGAATTAGGCGTGGATGGTGGTAATAAAGCGATGATTCTAAAGCTTGCTCAGGAGATCGCAGACAATAAATATGGTAAATACGATAGCTTTCTTATTGCCCACAAGGGTAAACTCCTTTTTGAATCGTATTATTTACGTGGTCGCATTAATCTACCACATTACCAAGCGTCGACTACTAAGACTTATACTAGTTTGGCTCTAGGTCGTGTTATCCAGATGGGATATTTGACCATGGCCGATTTAGACAAGCCACTGGTAAGCTTTCTCAAAGACCTGGATCCAACAAAATTTGTTGAAGGTGTAGAAAAGATCACGCTAAACCAAGCCCTAACGATGCGTACTGGTATCCGAATTAGTAAAGAAAAGGAAGAAGAATTTAAGAAAAACCCTAGAGCGCTAAAAGGACAAGGGAGGATTCAAGTTTTACTTGAGAATAGCGCACCTATCACTACAGAATCTCAGAGTTTTAAATATGGTTATGGCCCTGGCATGGTGATGCAAGTTATCGATGCGGTAGTACCCGGTACGGCCAAAGATTTTATTGAAAACGAACTTCTCGACAAAATGAACATCACGAATTATGGTTGGCGAACAGCCATAAGTGGATTACCAGAATCTGGTTGGCGTACAAGATTCACTTCACGAGATATGATTAAGTGGGGAACCTTGGCTATGAACAAAGGGAAATGGAATGGAGAACAGTTGGTTCCTGAAACATATATTGCCAAAGCAACTAGTAGAATCCTCTATACAGGTGATGATGACGTCTACGGTGGTGGCAAAGATGTTTCTAATCAAGGGTATGGTTATTTCTGGTGGAATGGAGATTTGAAAGTTGGCAATAAAAGTTATTTCAGTACATCTGCTCAGGGCGGTAACGGCCAGTATATCATTCTAATCGAGGAGTTGGACTTAATGGTTGTGATTACTGCTCATGATAATGATAACAGTACCTTGCAAATAACGGCAGAAAGGATCATACCCGCTTTTACTCAAAATTCTACTTCAATGATGCGTGATAATGATGATAACCAAAATGATTACCCAGCTTTAGAAGAGCGATATCTTGGTCAAAAACCACCAGGTTTAATTCCAGAACCTTTTGCTCACGGTAGGGTGACCACAAAAAATTGGGAGTATGGTGGTGTTTTTACGCCCAATCTGAAAGAATTTTATTTTATCAGAGAAGTTATCGACATTGATGGAAATAAAAAACAAGAATTTGTTGTTATTGAAAATAAGTTTAATGAATGGAAGGAGTCTGTTATTTCTCCTAGAGTGGGGCAACCCTTCATTTCACCAGATGGTATGACCATGCATTTGGGAAAAAGATATAAGAAGCGCAACCAAGGTGGAGATTGGTTAGAGATCAAAAAATTAGGTTCTCCTTTTGAAGAGATACAGATCATGCGTCTTACAGCATCGTTACAAGGAACTTATGTTTTTGATGAGATTGGTATGCCAGATGGAGATGGTGTTATTCGATATTCTCGATTAATAAACGGGAAACGTGAGGAACCTAGACCTTTTGGTAAAGAAATCAATACCGGAAAAATGAACGCTCATCCTTTTATCTCCCCAGATGAATCCTATTTGATATGGGATGGTGAACGAGATAGTGGATATGGAGATTCTGATATCTATATAAGCTTTAAACAGCAAGATGGTTCGTGGGGTGCTGCAATTAATTTGGGAGATAAGATAAATACAGAAGCTTGGGAAGCCGCAGCAACCGTGACTCCGGATGGCAAATATCTTTTCTTTAATAGAAACATGGACTCAGGCGATTATGAAAATGTAGATATATTTTGGGTAGATGCAAAGATTATTGAGGACCTAAGACCCAAACAATAATTCATAAAACAAATTGATGTTATTACCAGATAGTGTTTGAGTGTAAAATGGTTGTATATAAGAAGTCTGTGATGTTTCAAGTAACAATACCTACGTTTCAACGTAAAGTACTACTATTAAGAAGGGACTAAAGCAATATTTGTGATATAATTAATAATAACTACATCAATTATTATATCATGAAAAAAATACTTTTTATATTAAATCTGTTGTTGTTTTTGCAATTGCCGGCCCAAACAAAAACAAGTTCAGCACAATGGCAAGAAGATCTTCGTTTTATTCAAAACACGATACATAAAGACTATTCGTTTCTTTTTGTAAAAACGACAAAACAAGATTTTGACACTCAGGTAGAAACACTATATAATGATATTCCTAACTTACAAGAACACGAAATCCGTGTGGGATTGGCACGTATGATATCTCTGTTTAAATATGGTCATACACAAATTACTTATGGTACAACTGCCAAGAGCGGAATTTTACCCATCAATCTGTACCATTTTAATGATGGTATATATATCGAAGGTGTTCAAAAAGATCAAAAAAATGTTTTAGGTGCAAAGGTCTTGAAGATAGGTGAAACACCTATAGACAAAGCTTTAGAATTGATTTATCCTGTAGTTCCTGTAGAAAATGAGCAATACTTTAAAGCCTATGGTCTACGATTTTTAATATCGCCAGAAGTATTACATGCACAACGCGTTATTCCAGAACTTTCGGAAACTGTTACGCTTACTTTAGAAAAAGAAGGAAAGATTTTTACCCATGTGTTTAAAACTATCAATATAAAAGATAAGCCCAAAGCCTTCAATTTCACATTGCCGACAGAGGAGTGGCTTACGGCACGCAATACCGAGACAACTCCATTGTATTTAAAACATTTTGCAGATAAATTGTATTATTTTGAATATTTAGAAGATATAAACACACTCTATGTTAGACAAAGCTCGGTATTTGATGATCCTAACGAGACACTTGAACAGTTTTATAAACGACTGTTTCAATTTATTGATACGCATAGTATAGAAAAGTTAGTCTATGATGTTCGTCTTAATGGTGGCGGTAATAATTACAACAATCTTCCATTAATAAAAGGTTTAATGGCAAGACCTAAAATAAATAAAAAGGGTAATTTCTATTTTATTATTGGTCGTGATACGTTTTCGGCATGTCAAAATTTAACTAATGAAATCACTAGGTATACAGAGGCTATTTTGGTGGGTGAACCCACTTCAGAAAATGTCAATTTTTATGGAGATGCACGACCAGTAGTATTACCCAATAGTAAAATTACGGCGTATTTATCGTATTTATGGTGGCAAGATATGCCAGCATTAGAAAATGCAAATTGGATAGCGCCTAGTATTCCTGTTACCATGAGTTTTGATGCATATGCAAGTAATCAAGATCCTGTACTTGATGCAGCATTAACTTTTAACGCACTAGGTTTTAAACCGAAGCCAATGGAATATATAACAGAGTTATACGTATCTGGACAAGCACAAAAGTTGGCTCAAGAACTTCCTAAAATGATACAAGATCCACGGTATGTTTTTTGTGATTTTGAAACAGAATTAAATAAAAAAGGAAACCTTTTATTGCAAACTGGTCATGTGCCACAAATTCAGGCTTCTATTCAAGTGTTTTCAAGTATTTTACAGTTTTTCCCTAATTCGGCAAGTACATATAAAAATCTTGGGGCAGCATATACCGCGTTACAAGACACTGATAAAGCTAGAGAAGTACTCAAAAAGGCTATTTCTTTGGATCCAGATGGCGATATCGGTAAAGCCACCAAAGAAATGCTTTTACAAACAAAATTTAATTAAATGATTCAAGAACAACAATGTAAATTAATTGCTTGATAAGTTTTAATCAAATCATTTAGAAAGAAATTATCAGAACAAAACACAGAATTTCCGATCAAGAACCTGAAGCCTTCACGCCAATGTAAGACATAAACTTTTGAAGAGGAAATAATTGAATATTATAACGTAGTGAATTAGAAATCATAAAATAACGTTGTAAGAATAAAATTGATCAATTATAAATATTGATTATGTACTATATTTTTATTTTATAAATATAATTCATACTTTTAAAGAATTGAATTTCAAAATATTACCCCGTACTCAGAGATTTCTGGGTATGGGGTTTTTTTATAAAGGTTAGATGAAAAATTTCTTCACACAATACTTACCCTTAATTCTGCTAGGAGTTTTGGTGTTCATAAGTTTAACTACACTATTTAAAATCCCTAAAAACTTGGAAAATGCAATCAACAGTATTAATTCGGCTAATAAAAATATTAATTCTTCATTAGAAATTTTAAAAGCTCAAAAAGTACGCCTGGATAGTTTAGAAAAGATTAATCAAGGGTTATTAGTTGAATTATCAAAAATAAAAGAATCTAATTCCGAAATTTCGACATCAATTGAAAAAAGGTTAAAAACTGCACAATGGTACTTGACTAAAATAAGGAAAGATATAGAAAAGCTTCCTAAAGATTTTTCACCTATTAATTAATCCTATTATGTCTAAAATGAACATTACTCTTATTCTATTTTGCCTCCTAATTGGCCATATTTCTGCTCAAGACATAGTCAATTTACCCGAATTAGATCAGGTCCACGTAGATGTAGATACTATTATTAAAAAGAATGAATACCTATTAAAAGTAGATATAGATACTCTATTTGTAATTAACAAAGTAGGTTTACTTGAATATAACAATTGTATTAATTCTTACAGTGAATTATTAGATAAATGTAAAGAATATGATGAGGTTGGTTCAATCATTAATACTATAAGTTTTGAGTTTGATAGTTTGACTTCTAATATCAAATCACTTGAATCTAAATATGAACTAAGTCTCATGGAAAATATCAAGAACAACAAGTTATTAAGAGAAGAAAATCAATTAATAAGTAAGAGCTTAGTTAAAACAAAAGAGCATTTAGATTCTGCCAAATTAAAATTGAAACGCGAACGTTGGAACGTTAGTGGGAAAAAAATATTGTGGGGTGCCGGAGGTCTTATCATAGGTGTTTTAGTAGGAGGATCGTTAATTGCCAATAATTAATTTAATTGGAACTCATGTATTCATTAAAGATAGTGTTATCCAAGTTCGAATTAGAAGAAATATAAATTAAATAATAATGAAAAAATTAAGATTTTTGATTCAGTTATGGGACGGGATTTGGTCCGTTCCAATTGCTTTTTCCTTATTTATATTCATAGCTATTCTTGGGCAAAAAATATTTGGTTCAGGGGTCGGTTTTTATGATCCTGCTTTTTGGCAGGCAGCATTATTAGCAGCGGGAGAGCTAATTTTCTTTAATCTTATTGTTTTTTTAGGCTTATACTTCAATTTTAGACATATTTGGAAATACTATAAGGGTGAAAAAAATGAAAACCAGTTAATAAATAAATCAAAAGAAGACTTTAATAATATTAAGCCATGGCAAAGATTAGTTTTATTGTTATTTCTATACTGTTTTTACACTTTAATTTTGGTTACGCTATACAAAGTACATGTGTAAAAGAAACATATGATGATGAAATTGGAGTTCGAGAAGCGACTGGGAATAACGACGGAAAAGATGTTGAGAAATATCTAAAATCAGTTGATTTAGGTAAAGGGAATGCGTGGTGTGCGGCATTTGTGCATTGGGTGTTTGAGCAATGTGGTGTTGAAAATTCAATTAATGCATGGTCGCCAACAGCAGAAAATAAGAAAAACTTTGTTTGGAATAAAAAACAATGGTATAAAAAACCAAAAAGTGGAGATGTATTTTGTCTTTATTATTCTTCAAAAAGACGAATAGGTCATACTGGATTTTTTGACCTAATGATAAATAGTAAAATTTATCAAACAGTAGAAGGAAATACAGATGCAACAGGCGGGAGTGAGGGGGATGGTGTTTATAGAAGAAAAAGAAGTATCAATTCTACCTATTCAATTTCTAGGTGGTTAAAAAATTAATCATTATTCTTTAGTTTTTTCTTATCAAAAGTTTCTTTAAAAAAGTAATGGAATATGCTTGACCCGAAGCGAATATTAGGATGAAATGTAAATATATGGGGAATGGTAAGTAAATTCGATTCGAATTTTTAAATAAAAAATATTCCTGTAACAAGAATTATGAATATCACCCAAAGTGTAATAAGTAACTTTTTTGGACCTGTTAAATTTTTCACACCCCGTAAGCGTAGAATACCCCAATAAAAAAACAACCTTCTAAAATATAGAAGGTTGTTTGTTCTAAAAATTAGCTCTGTTTTAAACGGAAATTACTCTTAGTGTATTACTAGTTTTAAGCTACGTTTGATACCAGAACGATCTAAAATTCTTACCAAATATAGACCGGATTTAATCTCAGAAATATCGATGGTCATTTTGGTAGTATTTGTAGGTACTTTTAACGATTTTAATTCCTTTCCACTAAGGTCAGAAATCGTAATGATACTATTCTTTAAATCTGTAGTATTTTGTACCGAGATACTTGTGGTTGCAGGATTTGGGAACATTTCAAAGGATATGTTTTCGATCTCATTTTCTCTATTTACTACAGTTTCGCAGCTTGGTGCTGTTGTTGAATTACTAAAATAAATGGAGTAATCATTAGCTACCAGCACAAAATTTCTTTGATCGGTAGTTACAAAATAATCTCCATCCAGACCAGGAATACCGGTACCAATTAAAGAAATTTGAGGATTGGTCTCATTGAAATTTTGTGTAGCATTTGAAAAATCAATATACCACGGAGCTGTATTTAAATTAAAGGAAAATTGATATAAACCATTATTTGCTAGATTCCAATTTAGCGTAAACAGAGTGATATTGTCCAAATTTGGACCACCAGTTCCTAATACATAGATATTATCATAAGATGTATTTATACTAACTAAAGGAGTTTCTGTTGGTGCCCCAAAAGAGCAATCACCTGTAGGTGGGTCAATAATAACATCATCTGTAACTGTAATCATAACCGAAGCGGTATCAGTTTCTCCATTTTCATCGCTAACGGTAACTGTGGCGGTATAGTTTCCTGTTGTATAGGTATGTGTCGAAATAGCTTCTGTTCCAGAAGTTCCATCACCGTAATCAATAGTATAGGTAAGTGTATCGTTATCTGCATCTGTAGATCCCGAAGCGTCTAATACTACATCCAGAGGAGTAATTCCGGTAATTGGAGTAGCGGTTAGGGCAGCTACAGGAGCTGTATTTACGGGATCTGTAATATCAGCACACGGGGGTGCCGTATCCGAATTGCTGAAATAAATTGTGAAATCTCCTGTGGTAGAAACTAGCACCAGATTATCTACATCTAAGGTTACATAATAGCTTCCATCTAACCCAACAAAGCTAGAACCGGTAATCGTGATTTGTGATCCGGCGGCATTAAAGTTTTGCGTGGACACAGCGATTAAATCATTATACCAGTTTGGAATACCATTATTGGTACTTAGTGAAAATTGGTATAAACCATTATTTCCTAAATCCCAGTTGATAGAACAGTTGGCGATATTATCCAAATTAGGACCACCATCTCCCAATACATAAATATTGGAATATGAATTATTTACCGAAGGTAATGGTGTAGCTCTTGGCGTATCAAAAGGGCAAATAATTTCTTCGCATGCGGTATCTACTATTAAATCAATTGTTTGTACAATACCGCTACTAAAAACGCCATCACTAACGGTTAGAGTTACCATTGCGCTATCTTGATTGGCATAGCTATGAGAAACATTAACACCTTGAGCAGTCGTACCATCTCCAAAATCCCAGGAATAGGTTAGCGTATCTCCATTAGGATCAAAAGAATCACTGGCATCAAACGCCACATCTGGACCACCACATCGACCATTATCACTTGTGAACAATGCCACAGGAGGTTTTGGCTCTGTAGTTTGCCCAAAATCAACATCACTAGTAGAGTAAAAAGCTTCTTCAGTAAGAGATCGTTGCCAAATACTATAAATAACGTGTTTACCAGTTCTTGCAGGTAGCACCACATCTATATTGTCAATTGCAGATGCTACTCGCGGTCCTGTGCGAACCAGGAGTTCTAAACTATCCCATGTAAGGGGTTGATCGGGAGTCCAATCTGCTTTGGTGATATACACATCAAAATACAATGTTTGATGTGGCGCAGTATTGGTCCAGGTTACAGTAAATGGGCCAGGAGTAACTGGTGTAGATATCCAATCATCTCGTACTTGATCGAGTCCACCGTATTTATCAGGTCTTCCCGCACTGGCTAGATTACCATCTGCGATAATTTCTTGATGCATACCATTAGCATCCATACGGGCAACTTCATTCCAGTCATACAAGGCTTGAGTACCATACATGGCAACTGCATCTATACACGCTGGCGAATCTGGACTCTCGGGATTTTCTTGGAAACAAATCCAAACTCTACTGGGAGGACTTGTTACGGTACCGTGTGAAAAAATGGTTTGAAGACTAGGAAAAATGAAGGCTACGCATAAAAATAGTGGCGCAGAACATTTTCTTAGGTAGGAAATGATCCGACCTAAAATTTCGGTTTTAGAGTTTACGTTTTTCATGTTGTTATTGAATTGTTAGTAATGAATTACTTTTTCAAAAAAAACAGGGTGGTTCAATAACGAATATTAAAATAGCACTTATAATTCTTATGATCAATGAATTAACAATTTTTAATTTAATATTTAACATAAATGAGCATGCTATGATGTATACATTCTCAAATACTTAATAATTACTACGAGGTTGTTTTTTATTAATATTCTTTAAGTTTTTGCGAGTTCTCAACCTTTCTAATATATTCTGTAGGAGTAAAATTAGTGATCTCTTTAAAGGCTTTGTAAAAAGTAGACTTTGAATTAAACCCAACTTCAAATGCTATAGAAATTAACGTAAATTCTTTATGTCTATTTTCATTTATTCTTTGTAAAAAATACTCAACTCGATATTCGTTAACCAGTTCATAAAAAGTTTTTTTGTAGATATTATTTAGAACCCATGATAATTTATTGGTTGTAGTATTAATTTCATTAGCTAGAATTGATAAACTCAATTCTGGTCGGCAATATCCTTTCTTTTCTTCTAAAAAGCTGTCAATTAGATTTTTAATCTTATTTATTTCTTTTTCGTCAAGCTTATTCTTCTTTTTAGCTTCGTTTTCCTTATTTAAGAGTAATCTAATTTTAAATACCTCTGGATGTTTTAAATTATAAAAACCTACTATATAAATTTGTATACCAAAGATCAAACATGATATGTCCCAGATCATTCTAATATCGATTGGTAATTTTACAACAAAGCGTTCAATAATGCCTAACAACCAAAAAAACATATACACCAACAAGCAAATGAGCATAATTTTTATATACTTTATGATGGTTTGATTAAAGGATAATTCTTCTTCTTCTTTTTTCTTATAGTAACTTAATAGTCTATTAGATTTGAATAAATATGCTGAAATAAAAACAAAAAATATAACATCGTTACAAAACAATAAAGTAGCAAAATAACCGCTAACATCTTTTATTGAATCATAAATATACATATGAAAAAAACAGTAACCCAAATACAATAATGCAGGCGAATAGTGATAGTATGGTAACTGATAGTTTCCATTTTTATAAAAAAGTAACCGCCTAATATAAGTATAAACTAATGGCCCAATAAAAAGATAAAAAGTATTAATGATATTACCATACAGCCTCAAAAAGTCTCTTTCAAATTGAGAGCCCAAAGCTCTTTCAAATAAAAAAACGCTATAAATAGCCAATAAGTATTGTATAATCCTGTTTGCTCCTGTATGCTTCTTAGGGATATATTGAATAGCGAAGATTAAAAAAATACACTGACCAATAATCAATACCAGAAAAAGCTCATATAGTGATATACTCATCCTCTTATCATTTTAATACTGTTGTGTTTTGGTCCAACATAAAAATAAGTTTAATATTTCTTATCATTTCGTTTAGTTAGAATTTGATGTTCATATACAGACAAAAAAATAGTCTGATACTATAGTTTAGGACATCTAATAACGACAATCGTTACATCTGATGACGAAAAAAAGTTTTCTTTACAAAAAATCAAATTACAATTATGAAATCAAATTGTTTATTTATCCTTATTACATGTCTATTAATATCATGTAAGAATAATAGTCAGTCAAAACCAGATAATACAACTGCAAACGAAATAGAAAACTTATATTTCTCAAAAGTTGATGTTACAAAAATTAAAACTAAAATTACCTCAGAGGATTACTCAAATAATTTCAATCTGAATAAAGATAAATTTCTAACCATTATTTTCACCTTAGATAAACCGTTGATACAAAGTCTTCAAGAATTAGCCCCAACCTTATCTGAAGAGGAATTGTTAAGCAAAGGAAATTTTCAATTTTCATATATAGTAGATGGAGAATTAATCTATGTGGAGAACTTAGGCACTGGAGCGGGACCAAAAACACGTAAAACAGAAGCACTTAGACAAGTAGTACCCATAATAACACCAGAAAGAATTAATTTTTGGGGTTGGTTTATGTGGCAACGGTTTATGAAAGTTAATGGTGGGATAGATGTGTTTACAGAAGGAAATCACACATTAAGTATAGAAATAAAGCCTTATTTAAGGGATGATACGTTAAAAGTAGGCCCTCTTTTGGCAAAAGGAAATATCGCTATAGAAGTGCCTAAAATAGATATAAATGAAAATTTAGTTCCTGTTCAGAAAATACAACCTAATAGTGGTTGGGAAATTTCTAAAGATAATTTTGATAACCATAAAATTGAAGCACTTAATAGAAAAATAGCAGAAGGTAGGTTTGAAGATATTAACGGAATTGTAGTGATAAAAGATGGTAAACTCTTAATAGAGGAATATTTTAATGGTGCCACAAGAGATGGTTTACACAACCCTAGATCGGTAGGAAAGTCATTTGCCTCTACAATAATGGGCATTGCAATTAAGGACAAATTCTTAAAAGATGAAAATGCTTTATTAAAAGACTTTTATGATTTAAAATCATTCAAAAATTATAGTGCAAAGAAAGATTCTGTAACGTTAAAATCACTTTTAACCATGAGTTCTGGATTTCTTGGTAATGATTGGGATCAAGACAATCCAGGGACCGAAGATAAGATGCAATCCACTGATAATTGGGTGAAATTTGCGTTAAATTTACCCATGCATGAAGATAAAGTAATAGGTAAGGATTATAATTATTTCACTGCTGGTGTTGGTTTGCTAGGGGATATTATGCATAAAACAGTTCCTGATGGATTGGTCTCTTATGCCGATAAAAAATTATTTGCTCCATTAGGTATTACCAATTATAAGTGGTTTTACACTCCTCAAAATATTGCATATACAGGTGGAGGAATAGAACTTCGGGCTGTGGACTTTGCAAAATATGGCCAATTATATAAAAACAAAGGACTTTGGAATGGTAAACAAATCTTAACTGAAGAATGGGCAGAAAAAAGTTTAGCCAAACAAGTATCACAATCTTATGCAGGAATAGAAGATGGATATTATGGTTATCTTTTTTGGAATAATTCATATAATGTAAATGGTAAAAATTATGAAGTTTCTTTTTGCTCGGGCAACGGAGGCAATAAAATCCTTATTTTTAATGACATTCCTTTTGTTATAGTGATCACTGCTTCGGCATATGGTAAACCATATGCTCGCATCGATGTTGATAAAATGATTACTGATTATATATTGCCTGCAATACTAGAAAAAAAATAAAGCAGTAAAACAAGGCTGTCCAAAAAGACAGCCTTGTTTTACTGCTTTAGAAATCACTTAATTCTTTAGTATTTCCAAAGCGCGTTCTATTCCGCTATCCTTTTCTTCTTGAAAATCTTGAGTTGATAAAAATGGTACTCGATTTTCTTGATTTTCTGGGCCAATTCCAACAACTTCAAAAACCTCTCCTTGGGCATCACTATATATTTCATTAGACAACCCTATTTCGGCTCCATTAGGTAATACATGCGTAAGAATAGTAGAAAAAGCACCGCTGGTATTTTCTCCAACAATCGATACATAAGGCAAATCTTTGAGACATAGCGCAAAAAGTTCTGCTGCACTTATGGTGTAAGGACTTGTAAGCAAAATGATATCATCGGTAAATTGAAAATTACCTTTAGGAGCTACAGAAAAAGACATGTTTTCGGTAAAATTATCTCCTAATCTGGCTTTTTTGAAATAGGAGATTCGCTCTTGATTTATAAAACGAGATACCATATTCAAAGCTACTGTATCGTACCCACCACTATTAAAACGAATGTCAATAATAAGTTTTGAAACTCCGGAGTCGTTAAGGTCATTCATCATTCTGTCTAAAACAGCATTTAAGGTCGAGATTTCGTTATCAAAATCGGTTCCGTAGGTTTCCATATAAAGAATATTAATATATCCCACATTACCAATTAACCCCCAAATAATATTCTCTCGTTCATCTATCTCAAAATTACCGCCTAAATATTCTTCTGTAATCGTAATTATTTTTTGGTTACCAAGGTCAAAAAAATCATCTTCATTCTCAAGAATCAGCTCTCCACTTAAATTTGCATTTAGCCGTTCGAATAATGTTAGATTTCCGGATTCAATTTGGATAGCATTGGCATCATCTACAATGCTCACATGGCCATCATCTAATACGTAGGCAAGCTCTTCTAGCGTATCATAAAAGTTTTCTGTAGTAATCTGATCTCGAAGGTTTTCATATATATCCCAATCAATATTTCTGGTTTCGAAAAAGGCATAATAATCATTAAAAATATTCCAGAAATGATCAAAATTAACCTTAGGATCTTCGGTATCAGAAATCATATCCGGAAGACAATTGGGATTCTGATCTGGTAATCTGGTAAATACCAATTCTGAATCTGATAGTTCTGAAGAGGCTATGAGCTCATTTTCGGTAATACGATCAAAATCAAACCCAAAAAAATCTTGAAGAACAAAATCATCGTTTTGAACTGAACAGCCTGTCGAGTTAAAGTTGTAAAATACATTGGTATCAGCGGCAAATTCGAAAACCCAGCCTTTTTCTTCTATAGACCAAAATCCATTCATCCAATCTTCTGGTGGAGTAGTAGAACCATCATCAAACTGACAGGAATTAAAAATTAATACAATACATAGTAGAAAGCATGCTTTAATATGCTTTGTTATTTCTGTTTTCGTGATCATATATGAATTTGTCATAGTTTATTTTTTGAAATTATTAGTATAATTGAAAGTAGAGGAATACGTTTTTTTTCTATTTTAAAAATCAGTACGATTTTGGATATCCTCAAAAACGATATCCTATTCTAAGGTTAACATAAGGTGCAAAAACTACTTCTCTTCGATATCCAAGCCCTCCACCAACTCCAACTTCATAATTAAAATGATCGCCAAGATTTCTTCTTATACCCCAAGTGGGAGCCATAAACATTCGATTTACATCATTATCTTCAGCCTCTAAAGCCGTACGGAAATGATAACTAGCCCTTAGCGAGAAGTAATTACCACTATTACCATCTATTCTTTTATTCTTATCGGCACGCTCATTTAGATTATAGTACCAACGTGGTTCTAATGCTAGTATCGGTACAATATTGGCTGTATTTACACCTCCTAAACCTATTTCGCTTCGTAAAGCCACTTGATTTGATAATTTTAACTCATTGTGAGCCCATATGCCCAATAATCCAATTTGAATACCAAATACAGATTTTTCTACCGATACATCATCTTTTGCATTTTGAGAAAACCCGAAATATGAACTCATTACTAAAAGGAAAACGAAAACTAGTTTGATCATTCTAAACGTTATTTTAAAATTTTACATCCCTAAAACAAATAGCAAGGGAAATACCCTACTAAAAATTTAAAAAAAATAATAGTAGGGTATGTGTGGGTTCATATGTTTTAGGGGTGTAAAATTTTAACACAAGACTATAAAACAGAATCATGAAAAAAATTGGATACAATATTCTCATAGGATTATTAACTATAGTATCATTAAATGCACAAGAAATAGAAAGTGACTTTGAGAAAGAAGGTAGTATACCAAAAAACAATATTAAAGTATACCCTATATATGCATTGTCAGGAATTATTGGTATAGGGTATGAACGTGTAATAACCCCAAAAATGTCAATAAACGTTATAATCCTACAGCAATTTGCCGAGCCAAACTTTGATAATAACGTATTCGAGAGAAATTATAATCTATTTTTTGAAACGGATATAAGACGCTATCTCTCCAAACGAAAAAAATCTCCAGAAGGTTGGTTTGTAAGTGCAGGATTGTTGACAGAATATAATTATGATAGACTTAAAAATAGCGATAACAATCAAACTACAGATGTAGAACGCCTATGGGTTGGTGGTTCTGGTAAGATAGGCTATCAATGGATATTTAAGAAAGCATTAAAAGGTATATCTACAGAAGTAGCAGGAGGTCTAGCCTATAGAACTATAATAGAAGGTATTTCTGATACTAACTCTCAAAGCGGATTTGATACCATAATAGACGTTACTGTTGGCTATTCTTGGTAATAAATGGTTGATTTGTATTTTATGTTTTTTATATAATTTTGAATACTTTATTTAATTTTTTAATAATGCCCAAAAAAGTAATTAGCGTTTGTGAAGAGAAAGTATATGACAAACTATACCGTGAGCACGCAGAAAAAATATGTTACTACCTCTATTACAAATATGGAGATATGGAAAAGGCCCAGGATATTGTGCAAGATAGTTTTGCAAAATTATGGATTAACTGCTCTAAGATACTTTTTGGTGCGGCCAAAAGTTTTCTTTATAAAATAGCCAATAATGCTTCGATCAATGCTCTTGTCCATCAAAAAACAGTTTTAAAATATCAAGAAATAGCGCAAAAAACCTATACCAACGAATCTCCAGAATTTCAGATGGAAGAAAAAGAATTTATGCATCGCCTTAATAGAGCTATTTCTGATTTAAAGGACGGGCAACGGGAAGTTTTTCTTTTGAATAGAATGGAAAATAAAACATACAAAGAGATTGCAGAAATGTTAGAAATCTCTGTAAAAGCAGTAGAAAAACGAATGCACTTAGCATTAGTTATTTTAAGAAAAAAAATAAAGTCACCTAATATATAACGTATGAAAAAAGATTTTAATGAAGATGACTTTTTGGGAAAATGGTTATCTGGTGATCTATCTAATGAAGATCGTAAGGCTTTTGAGGAATCAGAAGATTATGTTGTATATAAAGATATATTAAGAGGAGTAGAGCGGCTAGATAAACCTGTTTTTGATGTAGAAAAAGGGTTGAAAGCGCAAAAAATCTATAATACTTCTTATAAAAAAGCCAAAACATCCAAAGTTTTTAAACTTCGCACATGGATATATAGTGCGGCTGCGGTGGTTTTGGTTTTAATCGGATTAAGAACAATATTTTTTAAAGATGTTACCATACGTACTAAAATGGCACAAACGCAAGTTGTAACGCTGCCTGATCATTCTGTGGTAACGCTCAATGCCGATTCTTCTTTAAAATATGATAAAGACTCTTTTTTAGAGCATAGGGAGTTATATTTAAAAGGAGAGGCATTTTTTGATGTTCATAAAGGATCCTCATTCACGGTAACTACTAAAAATGGTAAGATTACTGTTTTAGGGACGACATTTGATGTATATTCTAGAGATCGAACATTAGAGGTACATTGTTTTGAGGGTAAAATAAGTGTGAAAAATGAGATCAATGAAGTGATTCTTACTCCCGGAAAAGGAACTAAATCTAATAAAAAAGAGGAGTTGTCTATAGTTGAGATTTCAAATCCAAAACCGGATTGGCTAGATGGTAAAAGTAGCTTTTTTGAAGTACCCCTTGAGCGACTCATAAAAGAATTAGAACGACAATACAACATCAAAATTCGTACAGGAAATATAGATACAAAAAGAGTATTTACAGGTTTTTTTAAGCATACAAATTTAAAAGTTGCGCTTAGCACAAGCTTTGACCCTATGAATATTAGTTATACATTTGAAGGAGATAGCATTATAGCCCTAAAAAATAAATGATTCGTTTTCAGGTGGTTAGATTGATAATATGTTGTATGCTGGGTATATCTTGCTATTCGCAGCAAACAAATCATCGTATCGATAGTACCGAAAAGATATCCTTACAAGAGGTGCTGAAAACGTTTGAAAATCAATATCATTTTGACTTTTCTTATGATGTCGAAGCGATCAAGAATATCAAACTTAACATTGATCAAGATGATATTGCAATTGATTCACTAGTAGCAGTACTAAAAGAACAAACTCAATTTATACTGCAGAAGATTGACGATCGTAGCTATATTTTGATAGAAAATGATAACACCATAGCTATTTGTGGTTATGTGATTGATTCGGTAAGTACTTTTGAGCTTACTCAAGCAAATATTATAAGAAATAAGTATGTAATTGGACTTACAGATGAACACGGATATTTTGAAGTACGTGTACCTTCAAGGGATTCAATTTCTATATCCTATTTGGGATATGATACAAAGACAATTAAAGCGGCTACTTTTTTAGATTCGAGTTGTGATACAATTCTATTAAAACCAGAAGTCCTAAATTTAAGTCAGGTAGTAATTAAGGAATACCTTACTACCGGTATCCAAAAAAATAAAGATGCATCGATTAATGTATCCACAAAAAAACTTAGAATTCTTCCGGGGTTAGTAGAGCCCGATGTTTTGCAAAGTTTACAATTAATACCAGGAGTAAGTAGTCCAACTGAAGATCCAGCAGGATTATATATTCGAGGCGGGACACCAGATCAAAATTTAGTGTTGTGGGATGGAATAAAAATGTATAATAACGGTCATTTTTTTAATCAGATATCAACATATAACCCCAACATTGTTAAAAACGTAAAGGTATACAGAGGGGGTACCAGTGTGCGATATGGAGATCGAGTTTCTGGAGCAATTATTATAGAATCCGATGATGACTTAACCGATACACTCAAAATAGGAGGAGGGGTTAATTTTACTCATGCAGATCTTTTTGTAAAAGCACCTTTATCTGAAAAACTGGGGGTAATGGGAGCTTTCCGTAGATCTACTACAGACTTATATTCAAATATTGGATACAACAACCTTGTTCGAAAAGTATTTCAGAATACAAGAGCCGATATTTCTGATGATACAGGAGAAAATACTATTGACAGAGAATTTAGTGAAGATAACTTCTCTTTTTCTGACGCTAATTTCAAGGTCGTTTGGAATCCTAATTCAACTAATACTGTGAAATTTAGTACCATATTTGCAGAAAACAAGTTAGATAATGTTACTCTACCTCAAGATGTAGACGATCCCAGTTCTTTTAGCACAAAAGATCTGTACAACATTAGAAACGTAGGTGCCAGTCTAAACTGGAAAAAAAAATACTCGAATAATACTGTGCAAAAAGTAAGTTCTTATTTTTCCATATATGACACTAAGTATAGTATTGCCAGAAAAGCTCTAAATGTAAATCAAAACTTTGATTTTACCCAAAATAACCATGTCAAGGATATAGGTATAGAATATTCTTTGGATATTCCTATTACCAAAAAACAGTCATTGGCATTGGGATATCAATATGCATATAATGAAACAAGATATAATTATAGACAAGCGTTAACCGGAGATTTTGAGGATTCTTTTATGAGTATTACAAATGGTAATGGTAATAATCATACGTTGTATTCAGAGTATACCTATAAAGGAAAAAAGACCTACGCTAGTTTTGGTCTTAGAGGATCTTATTTAAGCAATACAGATCAGTTTTTTATAGAGCCTCGCATGTTTGCATCGCTAGAAATTTTCAAAAACTTCAGGATAACAACTTCTGCAGAAATAAAGAATCAACAACTTAATAATTTTAGTGATTTTACTAGCCTTAGTCCATCAATAGGTAGTCTTCCCGTAGTTGATAACCTCTGGTTACTTTCTGGCAATATTTTATATGAGGGAAATCCATTTTTCATTCCTGTGATAAAAAGCAAACAATTTACTTTTGGATCCTTGTACACGTATAGAGGTTGGAATTTTGATCTAGAAGGATATTATAAAAGGCTTACCGATATAAACTCGGTTAATAATATTATTTTACAGATTGTCCCTTCTCAGACTGATACAGGTATAGATATAGGGAAAGAAGAACGTATTGGTTTTGATTTTCTATTAAAAAAAAGAATTCGTAATTATCGATTTTGGATTGGATATTCATTCAGTAACACCTCAATTACGTTCCCTACACTGCAACAAAGGTCTTTTTCAAGTAATTTTAATCAACGACATGTATTTAATATTTCGCAAACACTAAAAGTTAATCACCTTGAGTTTGCTCTAGGATGGAACTATGCTACAGGTAGTCCCTTTACTAAGCTTATACCAGACGAAGATGGTTTTTTTGGTAATATTATCGAGCCCGAAGGGATTAATGTAAATAGATTTAAATCCTATCATAGATTAGATGCTTCTGTACTATATCGATTTACTATGAAAACCAAAAAACCATGGAGAGGGATGTTGGGCTTCTCATTACGTAACATTTATAATCGAAAAAATACGATTGGACAAGGGTTTATTGAAACTGGCGAAGATAATATAGGTACGTTTGAAAGAAGGTCATTGCGGCTTACACCAGATGTAGTTATCCGTTTTAATTTTTAAAAATTGTTTTTGAGGTATTAAACCTTCCCAGGTGATAAAGCAACCGTTCTACTACGCGATAAGATGTCTATAGTATTATACTATTGCTCTCATATTTCATTAGGTTAGATTTGAGATTTTAATGTTGACATATATTTCATTAAGTATTCAATAATGTACTTGCAAATTGCTTGTCCTGAGTACCCCTAAAGGATCACTTTGCTTTGATGCCCGAATGAGAAGGTTAAGTATACCTTTTGAAGTAGGAGTGAGGTGGTGCGTTGAGGTATATTTCGTTTTCAGGTTATTTTAGTTATTTTCTAACGAAATGTTCCTTTAAAAGGAATATAAAACACTAATTATGCTAAATCGAGATAAAAGTGAATTGAAAATATGGATTAATTAATATTTTCAAACTAAATTATTAGTTTGAACTAAAGTTTTAGTTATATTTGTTTTCTAATCAGATTTTATGCTATGAAACATATTCTTTTAACCATCGTTTTTTTACTGTGTGGCTTATCGATAAAAGCTCAAAACACAAAATACTTTAAACACTTAATTTTTCGTGAAACACCTTATTCTGAAACAAAAGGAAGAATACCGCTTACAAAAGAAGAAGCCCAGAATGTAAATCATTTTAAACTAAGCTATGATTCAGTAAATAGATTAATATTAGTTGAATACAAATATACCCAACATCTTATCGGCTTAAATAGAGGCGGTATTCTTGATGGTAAAAGGGCATTGGCCCCAAAAACACAAATAAATTATACTAAGAACACAGAGACACGTATGTTTTTTGATGTTGACAATAAACCCACAACGAATGGAATGGGAGTATTCAAGGAAGTCTATTTATATAATAAAAATGGCAAAAGAATTGACTTAAAATTCTATGATAAAAATGGTAAACCTATAAATAACAGTTGGAATATTTTTGAATATACCTGGAAACATATCAATAGCAATACTGTATTAGAGAAACGAAAAGATGTAAAAGGAGGTAGTGTACCCATGCGACCATATTATAAGTTTTATAACGTACTATATAAATTCAATGACAACGGAATTTTATTATCAATGAATAACGTTGATGATAAATTGAAGCTTGCAAATGATGATACAGGAATTGCTATCGATAAAGCCATATATGATAAAGATAATAACCTTGTAAGTTTTACGTTTTTTAACGCCCAAAACAAAGCTGTTGTTGGTTCTTTTTTAGGTACAGCTGGAGGTTTTGCAACATACGATGATAATGGAAATTGTTTAAAATATGCTACAGTTGGGGTAGATGGAAACTATAAAATAAATAAAAGAAGTAACGATGCTTATTCAAAATATAAATTTGATAGTATTGGTAATTTGATTGAACGTAGTAACTATGATCCAAATAACAAAATACTGAAGAGGAGGGGAGTTACAAGCGTAAAATATATTTATGATAAAGATAATCCTGCAAAGCTTTTAAAAACTGAATTATATCACACAAAACCGAATGAGACTGTTAAAGACTCAATCTTACTTAATCTCAACACTAAAATTGGCAAAGAAAAACTAACAGAAGATTTCAATCAGTTATTAGAAACATTAAAAGAGCACTCTTCACAATTTGAATTTATTGATACTACATCATATGGAAAACTTGTAAAAATTCAAGAAAATAAATTAAAAGACTCAATGACAGTCAAAGAGTTTTATCAAGTAGTTTCACCGATAGTGGCAAGTTTGGGTTGTTTACATACTCGTATAGTCGATAATCGATTTTTTAGGACACCTCCAAAATATTGGTTACCATTAATTGTTTGGTTTCAGGATGATAGAATGTATGCTATAAATAATCGTGTAGAAAATATTGAAATGAATGTAGGTTCTGAAATATTAGAAGTTAACGGAATTTCATCAAGCGATATATATAAAACACTAAAAACAACAATCTCTGCAGATGCCTTTAATCAACAGTTTTATAGAGGAGATTTGAATGTGAATTTTTTATATTATTACCATAGTTTTTATGGCTTTGATTCAGAATACAAGATAAAATTTAAGCCTTATACTTCTGAAGAAGTAATTACAACATCATTTTTTATTGATGAACCAGCTCCCAATTATAAAGTAGAAATAAATAATAAGCCAAGGTTAGGCGTAGATATTAAAAAAGAAAAAAATACGGCTATCATCAAGATTAAAAATTTCAGTTACTTCCCCAGAGGTAGACAAAATATTGATTTTTTTAAAGAGACGATAGATGGTTATATGAAAAAAATGAAGGATAAAAACATAAGTAAAGTGGCGTTTGATTTAAGAGGAAATAGGGGAGGAAACCCAGAATGCACAAAGTATTTATTATCCTATATTATCGATAAAGAAATTAATTTTTATGAAGATAATGATTTAAATAAAAGACGAAATAGACCAATAACTGTAAAACCAAAAACAACTAATAACATTAATGATTCAAACATTTATATGATTACGGATGGTCGTTGTGCCTCTGCAACAGCACAAATGTTAGCAGTTGTAAAGCATAATACGTTAGCGACCATTATAGGTGAAGAAACAGGAGGTACTTACAGTACACATCCTGGCAGAAGAGCAACAGCATTAAAAAACACAAAGCTTGCTTTACAAATAGGTACAGAGAGGGAATCTGTCAATATTCCTAAATTAGCATTGGACCAGGGGATAATTCCAGATAAAAAAATAACGGTAAAACTAGATAACTTATTAAATAAGAATGACGTGTTATTAAAGTATATTTTCAATAATTAAATTCGGTTTATCATATTATTTGAGGGGTAACGTCAATAATTGAAGATTCGTAATCATTGTAATCACTTAAAAGGGTATAAACGAATCATTCTACAACAAGATAACATCACCGTAGTAGTAATAATATTCCTCCGTATTGTCAAAGTTTAGTTAAATCTTCTTAAATATTATTAGATTGCATTATGCTTTCAGAATTTATCGTATTAATATTTTTAGAATTATTATCAGGGTTTTCGGCAATCATGATTGGACTTTTATTTTTAACAATAAAGTCAAAAAACCAAACAGCTAATTTCTTTTTAATTTTGTTTTTATGGTGCTTATCTTGGGTTATTTTAACAGGAGTTTATTTTCAATATACTGAAGAACAATTATTAGATACTCTATATATTATAGATTTTGATCCTGTATTGCTTCTTGTACCTGCATTATTTATCTACATTATAATAACAATTAATAAATCATTTAATTCATTGCATTTATTATTGTTTTTACCAGGTATAATAATTAACATTTTTTATTTTCAGGAAAGTGAGATTTTTGATATTATCTCTATATTATTCACTATGTTATTTGATTTGACCTTAATGATAATAGCATTTAGAGTTTTAATAAAGCATAAAAAGAAAGTTGCAGATTATTATTCTGAATTAGAATTCAAAACCTTATCATGGATAAAAAGTATTATACTTTCAGTTTTTATACTACATTTTTTTATATTTTTTGGAGAGGTTGTAAGTCATTTAAGTGAGATGTTAAGTATTCTGTTTATGTGCATGGAAATACTTACAACGTTATTTATAGTTTATTGGATAGGGTACAATGGTTTTTTTCAGGCACAATTATTTTTAGAAACTAATAATAGTGGTGTTCAATAAGAAATTATGATTTCCGAAGCCGAAATTCAAAGGACCTTTGTTTTGGATGAAAACTCAAAAGAGCAATTTAAAACAATAGAATCAAAAATTAAATCAGAACGTTTATTCCAAAACCCTAATTTAAATTTAAGAGTGCTTGCTGCAAACTTAGACGTTAAAGAAAAAGAATTGTCTAAATTGATTAATCAATGCTCAGAAACCAATTTTTATCAATTTATTAATCGCTTTAGGGTTGATGAGTTTAAAAACTTAATGCAATCACCTAAAGCCAGGCAAATGTCTATCCTAGGCTTAGCACAAGAAGCAGGATTTTCTTCAAAATCAACATTTTACTCAGCTTTTAAAACCATTGAGGGTGTCACACCAAAACAATACGAATTATCTCTTAATAAGTCCGGATAGAAGCAATCGGACTCATAGTGTGAAACTAACCTTAATTACTGGCGTTCTTTTGTATGTACTTAATTTTTTACATACAACATATGAAGAATCTTTTTTTAATTTTCACTCTTTTTTATTCACTACATATACTGCAAGCCCAATCCTATAATATAAGTGGTTACATTAGGGATAATTCCTCTGGGGAAACACTTTTAGGAGCGACCTTATACGATAAACAATCAGGCAAGGGAGTAGTAAGTAATGAATACGGTTTTTTTTCCATAAAACTTAAAGAGGGGAATCATGTTTTAGTTGTTTCATACCTCGGTTATAATGAAGTTGTGCAAGAAATCAATGTAATCGAAAATATGAAAATAAACATTGATTTAAATCCAAACAGTAACAGTTTAGAAGAAGTGGTTATTAAGGCAAATAAAAACACTAAAAGTCAAACAGGAAATGTTATCGCAGGTTCTATAAATCTTAAACCACAAGATATAAAGAAAATACCTGCTTTGTTGGGAGAACCAGATATTACCAGAGCAATTTTAACTCAACCGGGTGTCTCATCTGTAGGAGAAGGGACTTCTGGATTTAATGTTAGAGGAGGAAACATTGATCAAAATTTAATTCTTTTAGATGAAGCACCAATTTATAATTCATCACATGTCTGGGGTTTCTTTTCTATCTTTAATGCAGATGCTGTCAAAGATACAAAACTATACAAAGGAGGTATTCCGGCCAGATTTGGAGGGAGAGCCTCTTCAGTATTAGATATTCGTCAAAGAGAAGGCAGTAACAAAAAATTTAAAGGAGAAGGTGGTTTAGGCTTATTGTTTTCAAGATTAACTTTAGAAGGTCCCATTAAAAAGGATAAACTTAGCTTTTTGGTTTCTGGCCGCCGTTCTTACTTTGACTTATTTTTTCCTTTAATGGAAGATTTAAAAAATAACAAAGTGTATTTCTACGATTTAAATGCAAAACTTTCATGGGATATTAACGAAAATAATAAACTATTTGCATCAGGTTATTTTGGTGCAGATGTAATGAAACTTAACTTCTCTGAAACAGGAGATGAGGAAACTTCAGAAGATGGTACGACTCAAAACAGTGATGAAACTATAGATTTTCAATGGAAAAATACAACAGCAACACTACGCTGGAATCATATTTTTTCAGACAAACTATTTATGAATCTTTCGGGTATTTATAGCCGTTATAATTATGCATTATCTTCTGAAAATAGTGGTGGTGGTCCAACTGGAACTTCGGCTACCAATTTTACATGGAAATCAGCAGTAGAAAATTGGATTTTAAAACCAGACTTCACTTTATTTCAAAACAGCGATACAAAAATGCGTTTTGGAATTAATAATACACTTTACAGATTCGTGCCAGCTAAAGTAAATGGTAACGAAGAAGGTGTAAATAATATTGATTTTGGAACAGAAAAAGGATTAGAAATCGCTCCTTATTTCTCTTACGATAGAAAATGGGATAAGTTCTCTGTTAATGCTGGACTTCGCTATTCTTGGTTTGCAAATCTAGGGCCTTATACCGTATCTACGTACAACCCTAATCTTCCGCAAACGGTTAGTAGTATTACTGGATCTACAACGTACGGCAAAAATAAAGTGATTAAATCTTATGGTAATTTTGAACCAAGACTGGCTTTAAAATATGATATTTCAAACAGGAAAGCTGTTAAGTTAGGTTATAATAGAATGTTCCAATACATTCATTTAATATCTAATACAAATGCGGCATTACCTTTTGATATTTGGAAACCATCAGGATTTCATATAAAACCCCTAGAAGTAAATCAAATCTCTACAGGATATGCTTACGACACTAAAAATAGAGATTATAATTTTTCTGTAGATGCTTATTATAAAACATTCAAAAATCAAGTTGAATATAAAAATGGAGCTGATTTGTTTTTGAATGAAAATTTAGAAACACAGTTATTGTCTTCAGATGGCTATTCGTATGGTATAGAATTGGGTGCTTTTAAAACCAAAGGAAAATTAACAGGAAATGTAAATTACACCTATTCTGTTACTAAAAGAAAAACGACAAGTCAATTTGCTTCAGAAAATTTAAATGACGGAAATTATTATCCTTCAAACTTTGATAGACCTCATATATTTAATCTAACTGCGAATTACAAATTGAGTGATAAGTGGAGTGTAGGCTCGTTTTTTACCTATCAAACAGGACGACCAACAACATACGCCACAGGTAAGTTTCAAGTAGATGGCCAGCAGTTTTTTACATATTCAGATAGAAATGCATATCGCTTAAATGATACACACCGTATGGATATATCGTTCACCTATACACCAACACCAAAAGAAGATAGAAAATGGCAAGGAAGTTGGGTCTTTGGAGCCTATAATGTGTATGGAAATAAGAATGCTTTTTCGGTCTTTTCAAGCCTTCGAAACAATCAATTAAGGACTTTTCAATACTCAGTTATCGGAGCTCCAATCCCTTTTATTACCTATAATTTTAAATTTTAATCTTATGAAATCAGTATATAGTAAAATTGCCTTATCGTTAAGTATAGTAAATTGCCTTTTCTCTTGCACAGAAGAGATAACTGTAAATGTTGCTCACGAATCACAAACTGTGATTTTTGGAGAATTAACCAATCTAAATGACGAGGTCGTAGTAACCATTCAGCAAACACTATCTTTAAATGCTTCCGAAAGTTTTCAAGCCGTAAATGATGCTCTAGTATCATTATATGAAAAGACAGTAGATGGCAATATAAACATAATCACTAGTGATTTTTCGGTTAATCAAGGTATTTATACATCGAATCAAACCGTTACAACAACAATAGGAAACACTTACTGGATAGAAGTGGTGTTAAATGATGGTACGCTTTTTAAATCTGAAGAAGAAACAATGCTTCCTATAGTGCCAATTTCTGAAGTTACGGTTGATAACGAATTTGATGACGTTTTAAATGTTTCTTTTGCCGACCCAACAAATGCAACTAATTTTTACAAGATTTCGGTATTATTGTATAATCAAGGTCAGTTAGTATCTACAAACTTCACAGAATCTAATGATGTTATTTTTGATGGAAATGATAATGCAAGTGTAGAGGTTGATTTGTTTCGTTTTGAAGAAGAAAATCAATCCATACCAGAATATGACTCAAGAGAAATTAGGTTGGGAAACATCAACTTTACATCGTATCAATTTTTATTAAATCAACGTGCTCAAATTGATGCCAATGAAGAAGCAGGAGAAGAATCTGGAGGACCAAGTCAATTATTTTCTACACCACCAGTAAGTTTGTTAGGTAATATTACAAACACATCTACAAATACAACGGCATTAGGCAACTTTACGATAATCTCAATAAGCGTAGAAAATCAATAAAAAATAATCAATTAGTACGAATAACGTCCATTCGGACTAATAGCCTATCACAAAGTTTAACATTGGTCGTTAGTTTGTTACTCATTAATTATAAAAACGAAAAAAACAAAAAAATATGAAAAAGTTATTTTTAATACCATTAGCATTAATTACACTATGCTGTTCAAATGATGATGACGGTGGTGGCACAACAACAGGAGTAATCAATCCAGGGAACGACCCAAATTTTACCATTGTAACACATTCAGATGCTGGATTTTCAGCATTTAATAGAAAAGTGGTTGTATTTGGTATAGATATCTATGCTGTTGCCGGAGTAGAAGATGCTAAATTGTTACACGCCGCTAATGTAATGGCTCAATATCTTGACAACGATGAAGATGGCGTTGTCGATGATCAATTAGTATTAGATAAAATGATAGAAAACAAGGCTTTTGTAGTAATGTGGGCAAGTCAAAATGATTTAAGTGGAGACATCCCAGAAGGAAGAATAGGTCAAGATTTAGGTAATGGAGAAACGAATCCTTCTTTTGTTTCAAATGGCAGGACCGGACAGTTTGATGCATCATTAGAAGAAATTTTGCACATTATTAATAATGCAGGGCATTCTTATGCTTATCCTAGCGTTTTTGGTCAAAATGTTGGTTCAGATTTAGCCAATGCAATGGATATCGCAAGAGGAGGACAATTTATGAACATTCCAAATCCTTATCCTGCAGGCGCTTGGTATACTTATGATGATGCAACATGTGAGTACGCCAATTGTCAAACTATAGAATACTTGTATTGGGCATTAACATCATTGCTTGGTGCACAAGAAAATCGTTTAAACGAAATTTCACAAGAATGGGATTTAAATACGGCATCTTTAGTGCAAAACACTGATACTGCAATTTATGCATTACTAACTAATTCGGTGTATAACATGCCAACTGTATTGCCAGATGGTACTTATATGCAATAAACATAAAAGTGTTGTGGGCTGTTGAAATATTTGATTAATTAGTTTTAGCGGCCCAACAACCACAAAATTGAAATAATGAAAAATAGATTTAAAAACACTTTATACTGTTAATACGAATAATGGAATTACAACAGTATTAAACAATACAGTAAACAGAGACGGCAACAATACTTTAAAAGAAGTTGAGAAATTACAATTTACAAATACAACAATAGATATATAGTGATTTAAGAATATTAAAAATATAGTGTTGAAGGCTGCTATTCTAATACTTTTTTTACAAACCCCTAACGATAGCGGCCTATCAACCACAAATTAAATAATTAATATTATGGACAGAAAAAAATTTTTAAAAAAAGGATTAGCAGGAATGGGAACTATAGTTGCGATTCCGACATTATTATCATCTTGTAGTGCTGATGATAACGGCAATGATAATGATCCTAATGCCTGTGCACCTTCGCCTTCAGAAACAGCAGGCCCTTTCCCTATAATGACACCCGCGGATTTGGTCCGTGAAAATATCATAGGAGACCGTTCAGGTGTGCCACTTTTAATACAGTTTGCTATTCAAAACACCAATAGTAATTGCTCGCCTTTACAAGGAGTTCTTGTAGATATTTGGCAATGCGATGCACAAGGTAACTACTCTGAATATTCTGGGCAATTAGATGGTGATTTTACAAATGCAGATTTCTTAAGAGGAAGACAAACAACAGACGCAAATGGTAATGCATCCTTTATCAGTATTTATCCTGGTTGGTATCCTGGACGCACACCACATCTTCATGTTGAAGTTTTAAGTAGTACAGGGGCTTCCTTATTAATAACTCAAGTGTCATTTCCTGAAGAAATATCAAGTACAGTGTATGCAACAGCAGAATATAATGGTGCTGCAGACACTAATAATTCTAACGATGGTATTGTTGCAGCTGGAAATCTAGTAGATCAAGTAACAGGAAATACAACAGACGGTTATACGTTAAATAAAATCATTAAAGTTGCTGGTTAAATTTATAGTTCTATTTGCCGTTTTACTCATATATTATATTTGTACTATAATGTATTTGCGTTATGTCACTTTGCTTTGGTACGACACAATTTTAAAGATTGATAATCTTTAAAATTCCGAGCGATGAGGTGTGCTGGCTTTTCTAGTTCTACGGTTTGTTTTAAAAGTTTTATAATAAAAAGTTCCTTTTTAAAAAAGGTAATAGAATACTTATTATGCAAAGACATAGGAGGGAGGCGTAATACGTATGTAATGAGAATTAGCAATTTCATAATTTGGCTAAAACTTCCAATTTTTCAAATACAATAACCTTATACATAGCACTAACAGGGACTTTATTATTTTCAATAAACAAATGTGTTCTGGTTGTTTTTGTAACTCTTTCCAAATTGGTAATGTATGATTTATGGGTGCGTTGGAAATTTTCAGATAATAATGTCGTAATATTAATAAGTGTTTCGGTGATCAGATACATTCTTGTATCGGTAAAAATTTTCAAATAATTTCCAAAACTTTGAATGTATAGAATTGATGTAAATGAAATATTAACAGGGATGCCATCGTGTTTTATTTGAAGTTCTTGATTCCCTCTGTTTTTTTTAGGTTGTGTGATTTTTGAAGCTGAAACTTTGTTTATCGCTTTTAAAAATCGTTCAATTTTTATAGGTTTCAATAAATAATCTACAACACCATAATTATAACTTTCTAATGCATATTCAGAATACGCCGTAGTTAAAATAACTTTGGGTGGTTTTATCATAGAACGCAAAATTTCCATGCCATTAAGTTCTGGCATTTCTATATCAAGAAAGATAAGGTTAACTTCATTTTGTTGAACGAAATTGACAAATTCAAGTGGATTACCAGTACTTAGTACTAATTCAAAGTTGTCAATTTTAGAGCAATACTCTTCTAACACTTCACGTGCTAGTATTTCGTCATCTATAATACCAACTTTAATCATTAACTATTTTTTTAATTTTGAAACTGCTAAATCAATAGATAAATTTACATGATATTTTTCTTCTTTATCATCAATTTCTAATACGTAGGAGTTAGGATATAAAAGACTTAAACGTCTTCTCACATTTTCGAGACCCAGTCCAGTTCTTTTCGATAAAGAAACTTTGTGAGGCTTTGAATTATCAACACAAAAATGAAGAGTTGAGTTTTTTATAGAGGCAGAAACAATAATTGTACTTTGCTCATTAGTACTTTGAGCGCCATGCTTAACGGCGTTTTCAACAAATGGAATCAGTAACATTGGAGAGATCTTTAATCCCAATACATCTCCATCAATTGTAAATTCAATAGTACAACGCTTACTCAATCTTTTTTCTTCAAGTAATAAATAGTTTTCTATAAATTCAAGCTCTTCTTTTAATAAAACCGCATCTCTTTTAGAACTCTCTAATTGATATCGCATTAATTCTGAAAGCTGCATTACAACATCAGACGTTTCTGATGATTGTTGTCTCGATAGTGAATAAATACTATTCAACGAATTAAATAAAAAATGCGGATTTACCTGCTCTTTTAAATAATTAAGTTCCATTTCTTTTTGTAACTTTTCTTTCTCAGCATTTTCTTTTCTGAACAGTATATTTCTTCTTACAAAGAAAGCAGCCATTCCGGCTCCTGTAGTATAAATTAGAAAAAAGATCATTTTGTAAACACCATACCAGCCATCCTTCCAATATCCTTTCAAATAGGCCGCAAAAAAAACACTCGCAATAAGAAGTATCGTATATAAAAAATAACGTCTCTTATCAAAAACAAATGGAATGAGAACAAAATGATTTATCCATATGATACCCATAATGGCAATGGTATACTTAAAACCATGCAAGAAAAAAGAATAATTAGTATCAAATCTATCCTTGATCGCCCACATACTTAATACCTCAAGTATGAGTACCAATACAAAAGCTCCTATGTTTAAGAGTATAGTATTTTGCAAAGACTTTTTAATCATAAACGCTTTTATTAAATGTGATAAAGGTACTATCTACAAAAACAATATTCTTTAATTTCTTACAAAAGGGTTATATCAATGACGAAATGCTTTCATCATTTAATTATTGGGTTCATCCTATTAATGGATTTAGGCATTGAATATACTATACATTTATTCAACATTTAAGTAAAAAAATAGCAATGAGAAATTACAATTTTATAATTTTAATACTTGTATTCACCTTATTTCTAAATGCGTGCAATACCAAAAAACAGAAAGTAAACGATCCTGATTTTCCTGGTTTAACAGAGCACAGTGAACCAGCAGTTAGCTTAGGCGAAATATCTTCACTTCAGTCAAAAGTGTTAAACAAAACTATTCCACTATCAATCCATTTACCTGCGAATTACGATGGTTCCAAGAAAACCTATCCCGTGCTGTATATGTTGGGTTCAGATTACCGAGCTCGGTTTGCCATGTTAGCTTCTACACTCGACTACATGGGCGAAGGCCAAATTCCTGAGATGATACTCATTGGAATAGATTTGCCCGAAGGTAATAGTATTTTATTACCAACAAGGGAAAACAAAGACACAACAATTCCTGATAATTATATTAATTTCTTGGAGACAGAGTTGATGCCGCATGTTGATAATGCATACAGAACTGCTCCGTTCAATGTGCTTTATGGCGCCTCTAACAGTGGCTTTTTCACTGTTTACACGCTGCTCAATAAACCCCTTCTGTTTAATGGCTACTTCGCAAGCAGCCCATCAATTATGCACATACCAACAGTGCTTCAACAAAAAATAAAAACAGGTCCGTTAAAAACACTTGCGCAAAACAGATCTCTACACATCATTTATAGCGATGATGAGGGGAGGCTACCAAATTACGTTTTAGAATTCTCTAGTGTTGTAGCGGATCATAAACCAGAGAGTTTTACCTATAAAGTGGATGAATTGGTGAACCAGGGTCATGTGCCAGCGATGGATTTCACACAGTTTCTTCTTGCGTTATATCCTGACTTCAATCCCTTCAATCCCGGTGAAAACCTAGAATCATTGGATACAGTGACACAACATTTCGATAGGTTATCAAAACGATACGGATATGAAATCAAGACACCTATATCGGTCATATTTAACCTTGGTTTTCACACGATACTAAGTAAGGATTTAATTGCCGCAGAAGAAATCTTTCAATATTCCATAGAAGTGTATCCCGAAGGGAAGGAATCTTATCTCGGAATGGGACTTGTACGCAGAGCTCAAGGCCAGCTTGAAAGTGCTAAGGTCATGATCGAAAAAGCACTGATAATTGATCCAGAATTTTCACTTGCTAAAAGGTGGCTAAAAAGACTCGAAAAATGAAATCCGGCTGCTATACTCATCAAAGATCTATTGGGTGGGTTTTATTAAGTTAAAAAAAGAAAATCTTGTGAATATAAACAACAATTAAAATAGCCAATTGGTTTCATCGTAAATCAATTAGCTGGAAAAATAGAAAACATGAAAATTACTAAATTATTACTATTGATTTTTGCTATTTCATTATATGCTGCCTTTGCGCAACAAAATAGTGCAAAAGAGTTCGCATCAAATGGAAAAGGATCTCCCTTAGAATTGCCGCAGATACAGGTAGTCCCAATACAAGATTCTAGTAATGAAAGAAATTATGAATTGTATATAGAGTTGCCAGAAGATTATTCAAAAAACGAAAACAAAACGTATCCTGTACTTTATTACACGGATGCTGTGTGGCATCGAGAAATGCTATCTGGCGCGACAGAATACATGCTAGAAAATGTTATTCTAATTGGAATTTCATGGCAGAAGGACGTTGCAGAAGATTTAAGGCAACAATATGGGGCTCACGCCAGCCGATTTACAGATTATTCATTCTGGAAAAAAGCCAACACTAATCATCCTAAACTAAAATTTGGCCAAGCCGAAAATCACTTGGCATTTATTCGCAACGAAGTTATCCAATATGTAGATAACAACTATCGCACCGATCCAAACAGTCGTTCTTATTTCGGGTATTCGCTAAGCGGTGCATTCGGTGCTTATATACTATTAACTCAACCTGATACTTTTGATAATTACATTCTTGGTAGTCCATTAAACAAAGGCCTAATCCCTTACCTTTCTGAGATTAATACCCAATTAGAACCTTTAGAGTCTAATAAGAACAATCCATTGCACGCTAACGTATATATCGCCTATGGTACCTTAGAAAAAGAAAAGGACGAACCTATTGACGAATATTTAGAATTGCTGAAGAATAGAAAGAATTTAAGTTTATCTGTGCAAAATAAAACAATGGAAGGCGATCATGGAACCGCTTTCCCTAGGGTTGCTGTAGAAAGTGTCGCCTGGTTATCATCCCAGATGAGTCACGTTTCAAATACTAACAATGAGATCTCATTCTGGGAGATTCCGCACCTCAATAATACATTTGTTACTACAAATCCAGAGGACAGAAAAGATGGAATATCTGTGGATACATTAGCGGTGAGCAGCAACGATCGAAACGCAATCCTTAACCTTTCTCAAGAGATTTTTGAAGGTAAACATGGAAACTATGATGCTTTGCTCATTTCGCACAAAAACAAATTAGTTTTTGAATCCTATTATAAAAAGGGACGTATTAACTTGCCTCATGGACAAGCTTCAGCAGTAAAAGCATATACTAGTTTGGTTTTGGGAAGAGCTATTCAAATGGGATACCTGTCCATAGAAGATCTAGACAAACCATTGATTAGTTTTCTAAAAGATATTAATCCTGAAAGAATCACCAAAGGAGCCGAAAAAATTACACTTCATAAGGCATTGACCATGCATGGAGGATTGACTATCGATAGTGACGAATGGAAAGGCATTAAGAATGATTCGATTCGATTACAAGGCCAAGGCCTGGTTCAAACCCTTCTTGAGCAAAGCGAACCTATAACTTCACAATCTCAGACGTATTTGTATGGTAATTATAATCCAATGCTAGTAATGACTGTTATTGATGCCGTTGTGCCAGGAACGGCTCAGGACTTTATTAAAACAGAGTTACTCGACAAACTCGGTATTACAAATTACAAATGGTCTACTCATATTAGCGGTTTGCCAGAAGCTGGGTGGCGTGCAAGTATTATGTCTCGAGACATGATCAAATTAGGTAATTTGGTTCTTAATAAAGGTAAATTAAACGGCGAACAGCTTATTTCTGTAGACTACCTTGACAAAGCCACCAGTGGTATTGTAAAACCTACTCAAGATTGGATGCCTAAAGACTATCGCTATGGTTATTTTTGGTATCAAACATTTGTGAAGGTAGGCGATAAAAGTTATGATGCCTCATTTGCCTGGGGAGGCGGAGGGCAACGTATAATAGTGATAGAAGAACTTGATGTAACCATTGTAATTTCTGGTCATGATAGCGAAGATAAAATAATGACTCAAGTTTCTGAAATCATTATACCTGCGTTTGTTAAACAATTTGGTGGTTAGAAAAGAAAAAGAAGTTTACTTATGATGGACATGGTTAATGCTCACAATTGGATAATTGAAAATATATTAATTATAATGTTATAATATCTAACGATATATTACCCGAAACGATGGTAAGAGAGTAGGGGAATGTGTATGGAATTATGGAGGTAAATCAATTATTATTGTTCAATTCCAATCTTAATAGCATTTCTTGAGCACTATTATTTTTAGGGTTTAACTCAAGAGACTTTTTGCAATTTTTAATGGCCAATTCCTTTTCTTTAGTTAACTCATATATACGTGCTAAATTTTCAAAAGCTTCTGATGAGTTTGGAAATTTCTCTGTATTTAATTCAAAAACCTTGATAGATTTTTCAATCATACCTTTTCTGGCTAATTCATAGGCAATTCTTTTAATAGCATCTTCATAATATATCTTTTTAAAGTTAGAATTGACTATCTGAACTTGTTTTAACACGGTTTTTCCCGTTTCAATTTCGCCAATATGAAACAAATGATATCCTATTTCTAATAATTCATAAGCTTCAAATTTCTTTACATTTTCATCAATATATTCAAGCACACTATTTGAATCCTTATTGTTGAGTATTTCCAAAGTAGCTATTACTTGATTCGTTTCTGGAATATATTTTTCACCTCCTTTTATAATTGTTTTTTTAGATAGTAAATTTTCAAAATCATCCAATGGAGATTTATCAAAAATGATTAAATCAGCTTTCATTCCAATTTTTACTGAACCAATTTTATGTTCTATTCCCATAGCTCTTGCACCATTCCAAGTTGCAATTTGAAGAATGTCTTTTGTCAAAAAACCCGCTTCTTTAAGTAATATAAGCTCTGATGCCATTGATTTTCCTGCTTCTCGATTATCCGTTCCAATTCTTATTGATACGCCTTTATCATGCGCAATTTTTAAATATTGCATCATAATATCAAATGCATTTTTTAATTCCTCTTTATGCATTTCTGTATAATCTGGATAATAGGGCTTGTTTCTTATAGGAAAGTGATTGAAAGAAGAAAAGAAAGATGTTTTCTCTGCTGCTGCTGCCAAAACGTGTATAGTTGTGCTTATAGTAGCTTTGTTCTTCGCCATTTCATCAAAAAGTAACAATAACTTTTTTTCTAATTTAGGGTTTTCCTTGATGTAAGCAAAAAAGAATGTCATTGAAGCTGCGAAATCATCAATGTGATCGTATTTTTTTAGTTTAAACCTTTTTTCTATAAACTTCCCTTGTGTTTTTAAGTTTAATACGCTAGGTATTACCGTAAAAAAGTGTTCAAAATTTCGAACACCTACTTGCATTGCTTCTTGTATAGTAACTTTATTACGATCTGTATGTGCAAATACTTTAATATCCTTTTTTGATGCTTCAGCTACTAACGCCTTCATATCTTTCATATTAAGGTGAGAATATAATTTTATATATTCCGCACCTAAACTATCGTATTTCTGTATTTTCTTTTTTGGATTATTTACTATAGTATGATGAGGAGCAGGATTCTTTTTTTCTTTAGATATCATTGCTCCACCAGTAATATAATAATTGGGATAATCTGGAGTTGGATTTTTTTGCCAATTGAGAGTTGTTGGCATCCATGATTCGTATTGTCCCATATCCAAAACTGTAGTGGTACCAAATTCTAAGAATTTTTTTGTTAATTTTTTCCGATAAGTTTGGTCCAATTTTTTTGGTGCGTTCCTATTGGCTAGATCTAGCATTTGTCTAAAATGAATATGCGTATCAACAAATCCAGAAGTTACTAATCTTCCTTTTCCATTAATTATTTTTTTTGCTGATATTTTTTCATCTGCACTAACAATTGCTACAATAGAGTCGCTTTTAATTAGGATGGTTTTGTTCTTTAAAACAGTTTTATTTTGACTTTCAAAAACGATTACATCTTGTACTGCAAGATCATAAATCGTTTTTTGTGCACAACTGGTAAAACCAATAATAGATAACATAATACTTGTAATATAAAGGAATCTATTTTTCATTTTTATTATTTTAATATTCTTCATATGCAAACATGTGAACTAATCTAAAATTATTTTTAGCAAGAAGATAAATACCCTAAATTTGATGTTAAATAGTGTGTTTATTGATGTTTTAATTATTCGTCATTTAAATCTATGTATACGTATGTATTTTTGTTGATTTTAACGACTATCACTTTTATATAATTTTTTTGTACTCATATTTGAAATCATGAATTTTATAAAATCGTCATCAGAATACTTAAAACATAAAAAAGGACTATTGCATGTTTTGTTTTGGTTAGTTATAGTATTGATACGCTTACCAAGTTATTTAATTGAAGAAGACTTTCCTTTCTATGAATGGGTTATTTCTAATCTATGTATATTAATTCCTCAGGTTATTTTTTCATACTATTTGGCATACTTAGTAATTCCTAATTTTTTTTTGAGAAAAAAATATGGTTATGCTTTTATTTTTCTGATAATAGGAACATACATCCTAAGCATTTTAGCAAGAATTTTAGTTATTTATGTAATTGAAACTTTACCAAATAGTCAAGCACCAGATCAAGAATCTTTATTTGAGATTATCACCGAATGGAAATATCTTATACAACGGTATATTCCATCCTTATTTTCAGTTTCTTTTGTATTTCTTTTTATCAAGTTTTTTTTAGATTATGATAGAACACTAAATAAAAGTTTACAATTAAATAAGGAAAAGATTGAAGCAGAATTAAAAATTTTAAAAACGCAATTAAATCCTCACTTTTTGTTTAATACATTAAATAATATTTATACACTTTCTTTAGAGAATTCACCTAAAACACCTGTATCAATAGGAAAATTATCTGAAATTTTGGATCATGTGCTATATCGTTGTAATGAAAAGTTTGTGTCCCTTTCAAGTGAAATAGAATTATTGAAAAACTATATTGAATTAGAAAAGTTACGCTATGATGAAAGATTACAAGTTTCCTTTATAAGTAATATGGAAAGAGACACTAAAATACCACCATTAATTTTATTGTCATTAGTAGAAAATGCTTTTAAACATGGTGCTGGAGAAGATAGTGGCTCACCAAAAATAGATATAGAGGTTTTTAATAAAAAAGGAGATTTTATATTCATAATTTCAAATACAGTTTCAAAAGATTATATTTCTATCAGAAAAGAAAATATAGGACTAACAAACATTAGAAAGCAATTAGATTTAGTTTATGAAAACAATTATAGTTTAACCATACATAATTCAGAAAATATGTTTGCTGTAACTTTAAAAATTAACCAAAAATAGTCTTATGAAAGTGAAATGTTTATTGGTAGATGATGAGCCATTGGCTATTAAATTGATAAAAAGCCATATTTCAAAAATTGATTCTTTAGAGGTTGTAGCCACCTGTAATAATGCTTTAAAAGCATTTGAAATATTAAGTGCTCAAGAAATAGATTTAATGTTTTTAGATATAAAAATGCCTAATATTACTGGAATTGATTTTTTAAAAACAATAAAAAAACCACCTAAAACAATTTTTACAACTGCATATAGAGATTATGCTATTGAAAGTTATGATTTAGAAGCAGTTGATTATTTGTTAAAACCAATTACATTTGAACGTTTTTTTAAATCAATAGACAGATTTTTAAGAGAGAGAAATAGTAACATTATTAATGAAAAGGAAATTGTACAGGATAATTATATACTTATAAAATCTGGGAATAAGTATCATAAAATTAAGACTGATAAAATCTTATATATTGAGAGTTTAAAAGATTATATTACAATTCATACAACTAATGAAAAGCAAATTATTTCTAAGTATAAAATAGGGAAAATAGAAGAGGAGTTAGTCGATGAAAACTTTTTAAGAGTCCATCGTTCGTATATTATTAATACAAGTAAAATTTCAGCATTTACAATTAATGATATTGAACTGGATTCAGTAGAAATCCCTATAGGAGCAAGTTATAAAGAAAGAGTTGTTGTTTTTTTGGATAAGATCAAAAAGTAAAATGCTATTACGCGATTTATAATGCACCTAGAAGTTATGCTTTTTTTGATCTCGCTAATCATTTCGAAGATTCTTAATCGCTAAGAATCGGGTATTTGAAAATTTCTGTACCATATAGTATAGAATATTCGATTTAGTAAGAAGGCTTCTGGGATATTTTACATAGTATTACATTATAGCTACTAATAATAAACTGGCGTGCGTAAAACGGCTTTGACATAATATCTGTCGATATAATACGCTGGCGCGTACTTATATCTGATATTATATCAAATACGTGGTATTCGACGTTTTGCTTCAATATATACATTTGTACTATAATGTACTTGCGTTATGTAACTTTGCTTTTGCAAAAGCAAAGTTTCCTATCTCTACATTTTCTTTAAAAGTTTTCTAACGAAAAGTTTTTTTTAAAAGGTAATGGAACACTTTTTATGCGAGCCGACGGCAGGAGTGAAGCGGGAATGTGTATGGAGTGGGATTTAAAGACTATTTATGAATCTAGAATTGAATTTATTTTGTCATCATCAGAAGCATTATTTGCATCAGTAGATAATTCATTCTCTCTTTTTTCTAGAATGTAGATGTTTTCATCTGCGACATCTCCTAACGATGGGCTAGAAATAGAATATTTATAAATAGACATTCTTGAAGGTGATTTTTCGCCGACAAAGTTCAATGTTACCATGACTTCGTTGTTATTTTGAGTCAATAACCTTGAAGGAACTACTAATCTAAAATCTCCAGATATTGGTCGACCATGACTTATTATTTCTTCTGAATTATCATAAAAGCCATTGTATCTTCCATCATTAATAATGATAACTCCAGGTCCAGCGATTATTGTATAAGTTAAATTTAAATCATTAATATACTTAGATGAGTTGTAAATCAATTTACGTAAGTAAAGGATGTAATTATGTCCATCTGTTTCTATTTGCTTTAACCTTATGTGCCCCCTTATTAATGGAAAGTTAATACTCTTCATCATAGCCTCTATTAAATAATGTGGTGCTATCTTAGTTTGACCATCTAATCTAATATGGTAGTTATTTTTAAATTGATGTGGTTTTTGGTTACTTTTTTCAATTTCTATTATAAATATAGAATATCCACTTGGGGCATCTAATTTCTGGACTCTAATTCCAGTAGCTAATGGTATAATAAGACTTGATATTTTGTTAACTAATCTGTCTCTATCTAAAGGTGTATCAAAAGGAGTTAAAACTCCTGCCGCTGATGTATTACCTTGAACATCTCTAGTTTCAACTGGAGCTCCCCAAATAACAATCCCACCTTCAGAATTTAATAAACCGCAAATGGCTTTAAATACTGCATTTTCTTTGTCGGAATGATTTCCTTGAGATGGATATGATTTAAACTCTAAACTTAAAGTTTCTTCTTTTTCTTCATTAAAAAACTGGACTATATCATCATATTCTAAATCATATAGGTCTTTGCTAAAAAAAGTTTGTGAATAGCTCATAATGTTAAATTAATTTTTTCTCATTTATTTTATTCAGGTGATCATATTATGTAAAATTGTCACATTACATTATTGTTTTCTATAATCAATATTACAAAATGTGCTTAAGATTTATAGTACAATTTATTCATAAATAATACTTTTATGTTTTTACAATTAATAAATGCATTTTTACAAAATGGACACAACAAAGGTTTATGATTTTTATGAACTGAACAAAGTAATGCATCTCCATTATGATAATTAGTAATTATAATATATTGCCATTAACAAATGACAAATTGTTTGAGCAATTTGTATGCGATTTTTTCAATGAGTTACATAATACTAATTCATTTCAATTATATGGTACTTCCGGACAAAATCAAAATGGAATAGATATAATTTCATTTGAAAAGGAGATTGTAATACAATGCAAAGCAAAGAATATAGCTAGGCTTGATAATAAGATAAGACAAGAGCTAGAAAGCGGTTTAATTTCTGATTTAAATAAATTCTTAGAATATAAAAAGAAAAAAGCACACTCTCTTAACAAGTTTGTTTTTGCCACAACTTGGAGAAATGACACCCATCTGATAGATAAATGTAATGAATTATCTAAAGAAAAAGCTATTTGTGTAGAATATTGGAGTTGGGATAGGTTAACTGAAAATTTGAGTGAATCTTTATTCAAAAAATACTTTTCTTATTTCAAGAAGCTAAATAAGAATTATTACAAGAGCAGTGATGAAATAAGTGTTGTTTGCTCAATTAATGTTGACCGCAGTAAACCAATTTTAAATCAAACATATGACTACCTAAGTCAAAAATTTGATGATATAAATGTTTTACCATCGAATATGTTTATTGGTGAGTACCCTTTTAAAAATGAAAAAAGAGATTCCTTTTATAGACAAGATTTCACCTTACATATAGTGAATGAAGAACTTGTTAGATTGTTCAAATCATTTAAAATTGAAGATGATACACTAGTTAATAATTTTGATACAGACAATTCATTTAAAAAAGCAAACTTCATTGTTAAAACATTAACTCAAAATCACATTTTTAATGTACAAGGGAATACTGCTGACACATTCAAGACAATAAGAGTTTTGAATAAAAACGAAAAAAACAAAAAGTTAGATATTTTTGAGAGATTTAAGTTTGCAGAAGTTTATGGTTCACTGTCAAAAATTGAAGAGACAAATCTTGAAGCGAATCTTGAACTTGGATATTTTTACTACAAAATAGGAGATTTATTGGTGTCCAAAGATTACTTCTTAAAAGCTAAGGACATTGCCGAAAAGGAAAATAAAGAAATATCATTTTTGATTTGCAATCATAACCTCTATCATCTAGGGAGACTAATCGATTTCAGATTTTGGGATTTAGATAATAAGAAGCACATTGTTTCCAGTCTAAAAGATCATAACATTGAGGAAATTAAGGTACGTAAAGTTAACGAACCAATTAAAAAACTGTTATTAAACAATGCTTTTTTCTTGAATGCTCAAAATGCAATAAGGCAGCGCAAAGAGAAAATAGTAGAAAAATATTTTAGTTATTTAAGGGGAGGTCGAAGTTCTTCAAACTTTGACTGGAATATTCTCTATGAATATGCTACCCTTCATGCTTTCTTAAACAAAAACTATGTTATTTTTGATGTTTATTCAGATTACGAAAATGTAATACATGATTTAATTGAGAGTGTGTTTGCGTCTTACTCAATACGTAATGGCCAAGACAGAGTAGTTAGAATAGATGATTATTTGTTAAATCATATAATACTTTATGCTCAAACTGTCGAGATAGAAAAATATATTAAACGCTTTTATCTCTATAAACTAGAATACACAGCAACTTCAAATGAAGGAGATGATTTTGTTACTTTGTTCAATAATTTTCTTGGCAATGATTTTTTACAATTTAAAAATGCTTTAAATAATGTTTGTGCAGAAGCTAGAGATAAATTTTGGAATCAATCATCAAGGTATTTTAATAATATGATTCTTTTGCTTGGTATCCTTGATTTTGATAAGAACAAAACCAATCAACTTGCCAAGAAAACAATTAAACATATTGAAAATTGCTTAAATTATTTTAAAAGCGGGCATGCGAATTTAACCAATAAGTATGTTTACCAATTTTTCATTAGAAAACATAAACTGATAGATTCTACGGTTTTAAAGCAATTGATACTTTTTGCATATAAAAAAGAGAATTTTTATCTAGTTGAATACTTTGAAGATTTAAGCCATCAATTAAGAGAAACCGAAAGAAAATTGAATTTTACAGAAAATCAATTTCGAAATATAATTTTGCCATTTGTTAAAGGAAAATTAGATAGTAGAAAATTCTCAAATTATGATGACAATGTACTATACCTGTACGATTTGTTAAATGAATCACAACAAGAACATATCTCTAATCTGTATTTAAACGAATTAGATAAACAGTTTGATTATAATTTATACTATTTGTTAGTTATATACAATATTATTGAAATTAACTATAATGATAATTTGAATAAGTTCCTTGGGACTATTAATATTTCAGAAGAAAAGTCGGTTAATAGGGATATATTTAATGAACCTCCAAAATATAACCGTTATGCTAAATTGGACAGTTTAGCTAATATGTGTTTTAAATGCGATATTAATCTGCAAGAACCTCGCTTTTCTAAATTTAAAAAAACCAACTCTTATTACCGCTGGCTTTTCGATATAGACAATTATAATTACAAAAAAGAGTTTGACCCATATTGGATAAGTGAATATCAAACTAAGTTTTATAAAGAACACTTTAAAAAGTCGAAAATCCTGAAATCCAATGTCCTGAAAAGTTTACAAAACAATTTTGATATTAAACTCGAAAAAATATTCCTTAACACTTTTTCGGTATAGCAATGACCCAAGTAACTAAGATCACTATGAAATAGAATCACTGTAGGATATTTTACATAATATAACATTATAGCTATCAAATGGCATAACAACTAGATATAATCCAAATATGATATTTGTACTATAATGTACTTGCGTTATGTCACTTTGCTTTGGTCAAAAGCAAAGTTTTCTTGTACCCATTTCCTTTAAAAGTTTTCTAACGAAATGTTCCTTTAAAAAAGGTAATGGAACACTTATTATGCGAGCCGACGAGAGGAGGGGAGTGTAATGTGTGTGGAATGGAAAAGAAATAGACGCTTTAATGACATATCGACATCCTTTACCTGTATTATTTGAATTTCTGTCATTGATTTTGCTAAAAGTTAAATGAATCATCGATTGGTCTAACCTTTGAGGTCAAGAAACCAAATAAATAGCCATATGTCTAGTGTAATTGTTTTAGGAACTGCTCATTCAGAAGGTGGAGCTTGTACATCTGAAGAATTATATAAAATTATTCAGGAAATCAATCCCGAGGTGATTTTTTGTGAGTTTTCAGCTGAAAAATTACCTCTATATATAAAGAGAACTGATGTTATTACTCCAGAAATGGAGGTTATTAAAAAAATAATTAGGGAAAAATCTATTGAAATAGTTCCTATTGATGTGAATAATGATCCTTTTGACGGTCGCCTTGAAAGTATGTTTGAATTGATTAAAAGAAAAATGAAGGTATATTCAAATGCATCTAATATGATATTAAATGAAACGTTTTCTAATGGATTCTTTTTTTTAAACAGTACTGAGAGCGACAAAATATTTAGAGATAAAAATTCTATGGAAAGATACTTCATAGATAAGGTGAACAATCAAGAGTTATCAGAATTCTATTCGGAATGGTTGAAATGGAATGACCTACGAGAAAATCAATGGATTAATCTTATTCATAACTACTTTAAAATAAATAAACCTAAAAAGGCAGTGTTTTTTGTTGGCGCTGGACACAGATATCGATTAATAGATAAGATTAAAAATATAGAAGATAGTAATGAGCCTTTTTTGAATTGGGATTTTTTTCATTTCCAATGAAAATCACGACAACGATATGAGAGTAGGGGAATGTGTGAATGGAATGGGAATATTTCCCTTAACTTTTATGTAGAAGTAAGGGTTTCCCGTAATCGGTTACGGAATTTAATTTCTATATTTGAGAGACTTCATTTTTTGAGTTAAAAATTACCCCGTACATTATATAAAAAAACAAAAATCTTATAGAAACCTGTATAAGACACAATTTCATATGTATGAAAATAAAAAATGCGAGAATAAATAACTTTAGATTACTAAAAAATATAGAGTTATCATTTAACAACAAATCAACAGTAATAGTTGGACGAAATAACTCAGGTAAAACTTCGCTTACAGAAATATTTAGACGGTTTTTTTCAGAATCAAATTCTCAAAAATTCAAATTAGAGGATTTTAGTATTTCGGCTATTAGTGAATTTCGTCAAGCACTTTCAAGTAAATTAGCTGGTGAAGAAGATAATACTATTAGAGATTTATTTCCTAAAATTGAATTAGAATTAGTTATTGATTATGATGATAATAAATCTGATTATGGAGTGTTGAGTGAATTTATTATTGATCTTGAAGAAAGTAATACAGAAGCTATTATTAATATTAGTTACCAACTAAAAGAGGGTAAAATTAAAGCGTTTTTTCATGAATTAGATGATCCAAATCATGTAGATTTTTTGAGTGCTATTAGGGAAAGAATCTTAAAGTTTTTTACAACAGAAATCACTACTATTGATCCAATCGATAATACTAATATTACCAAAGTTGACCAAAGTAAATTGTTAGAACTTATTGGAGTAGACTTCATTAACGCCCAAAGAGGACTAGATGATATTACTCAAAGTGAAAAGGATGTGCTTGGAAAAATCTTGAGTAGTATTTTTAAAAGTGCTTCGCTAGAAAATGCTTCAGAAGATATGAAGGAAAAATCCAAAGCACTGAAAGACGAAGTTGATAAAATCCAAGATGTAGTTAATAAAGATTTAAAAGAAAAAATTGATGCACTCTTGCCTACTTTAGAAATATTTGGATATCCAGGTTTATCAGATCCAAATCTAACAACTAATACAACATTCAATGCTGAAACAATAGTAGAGAGTAACACTAAAATCTTGTATGATAAGGCAGATGGTATAACTTTGCCTGAAACCTATAACGGTCTTGGCTCAAGAAATTTGATATTCATTCTTTTTAAATTATTTGAATACTTCAGAAAATACCAATCCAATCCAATATTAATAAAGACTCATCTTGTTTTTATTGAAGAACCTGAAGCTCATTTGCACCCTCAAATGCAAGAGGTTTTTATTTCTAAACTTTATAGTATTGCAGACACATTTTCTAACGATTTGAACAATGGCGTCAAATGGCCCGTACAGTTTGTTGTTAGTACTCATTCTACTCATATTGCTAACGAAGCTGATTTTGATACTATTCGTTACTTCTTGACAAAAAATGATGGCAATTTAACGGAAACTGAAGTCAAAGATTTAAAAGAAGCTTTTAAGACAGAAGAAGATAACGAGGACAAAGATTTTATTTATAAGTATTTAACACTTACAAAATCTGATCTATTTTTCTCGGATAAAGCAGTTTTGATTGAAGGAGCAACAGAAAGAATTTTAATGCCAAGCTTTATAAAAAAAATAGATAATGAATTAGAAAATAAACTAAGTAGTCAGTATTTGACTGTTTTAGAAGTTGGAGGTGCTTATGCACACCATTTTTATAAGTTTTTAGATTTTTTGAATTTAAAAACATTAATTATTACTGACTTAGATGCAACAGAACCCGTGAATACAGATAATGGAATACGACATAAAGCTTGTATAACTTCTATTGGTAAAGGCACAAGTAACACAGGATTAAAGAAATGGTTTGATAATTTATCAGAACCAACTTCAGATACTGAGCCATCAATTTTGAATCAAATTCAACAAAAAACTTTTGCAGAAAAAGAATTAGGATCTAGGAGAATTTCCTATCAAATACCCGAGGGGGAGCATAATCCTTGTGGAAGAAGTTTTGAAGATGCATTTATGATTGCAAATAAAACACTTTTTGGAATTACTCAAAATGATAGAAATGCTATTGAAAACGAAGCTTACGAGCAAGCAGAAAAATTGAAAAATAAAAAGGCAAATTTTGCTTTGGAATATGCTTTAGAAAAAACGGAATGGAATATCCCTTTATATATAAAAGAAGGTCTCACTTGGTTGTCAGAAAATGTTCTTACTAATCAAACAACTGAAGAAAATGACAACTAATAGTAAAAGTCCCGCTGAAATAGCATCGGAAGAAGCATTAGCCAAACTCTACAAAGCAATTGATGATAATCAATCTTTTAGGTTAGAAGCAGGAGCAGGAGCAGGAAAAACCTACTCATTAATTAAAGCGTTACAATACTTAATTGATAAAAAAGAAGCTACTTTTCTTAGAAAGAATCAAAAGATAGCTTGCATAACATATACAAACACAGCAAAGGAAGAAATAGAAGATAGAGTTGATAATAATCCTATTATCTATGCAGATACGATACACGCATTTAGTTGGAGCTTTTTAAGTGGATTTCAAAAAAGTATTAGAGAATTTATCCCTTCTATCAATGATAGATGGGAAAATCGAATTGAAGAAGCTGGTGGATTAAACAATCAAGTTGTCAAATATGATTTGGGTTATCCCAAAGCTACAAACAGTGAAATTTTATTACATCACGATGATGTAATAAAAATTATGGTTCATCTTTTATCAAAAGAAAAATTTAAAAGTTTATTAATCGACCGATTTCCTATAATCTTAATTGATGAATATCAGGATACTAACACGGAACTAGCAGACACCATTGTAAGCCAATTAATTGATTCTGAATATAGCATTATGATCGGATTATTTGGAGACCATTGGCAAAAGATATATGGTTCTAATGCTTGCGGTTTAATCGAAAATGAAAACATTAGTGAAATTGGTAAAAATGCTAATTTTAGGTCTGAAAAAAATATAGTTCACGCATTAAATAGAATGAGACCAGATCTTCCTCAAAATGAGAAAGACACAAATTCGGAAGGAGAAATAAATGTATTTCATACTAATAATTTTGCAGGTGCTAGGAGAACTGAAAATCATTGGAATGGTGATTTACCTATTGAAGCATCAAAAACAAGTATTGAACAGGTAAAACAATTACTTACCCAAAATGATTGGGAATTTGATTTTGAAAACACGAAAATATTAATGCTAACGAATAACGTTTTAGCCGAAGAGCAAGGGTATATAAATCTAGCTTCAGTTTTCAGCGATTCGGATGATTATTTAAAAATGAACGATCATTACATTAAGTTTTTTATAGATGTTTTAGAGCCAGTTTGTAGAGCCTTTGAAAATAAGAAATATGGAGAAATGTTTTCTGCATTAAACTCTAACACACCTAAATTGACTAATCAAAATGATAAATCAATTTGGAATTCAAACTTAAATCAACTGATAGAGGTTAGGAAGACTGGAACAATTGGAGAAGTACTTACGCTACTAAAAACTACATTACGACCAAGATTATCACCAAAAGTTGAAGAAAAAGAGTTGAAATTCGATAGAATTAAGCTTCTAGAAGAAGTTCCAGAAGAAGAGAAATCGTTTATTTCTAAAATTGAAAATTTAAAGGAGATAAGCTATAAGGATGTTATAAATTTATTTGAATACATAAATAACAATACACCTTTTTCTACTAAACACGGAATTAAAGGAAAAGAATTCAACAATGTTCTTGTAATAGCGGGTAGAGGATGGAATCACTATAATTGGGATCAGTTTTTAACATGGCACAATACAGCAATTCCTTCAGGAAGAGAGAATGCTTATGAAAGAAATAGAAATTTATTCTACGTTTGTTGTTCGCGTCCCAAAAAGAGATTAGCAATTCTTTTTACACAAGAACTATCTCGAAATTCTTTAGAAACACTTTCTAATTGGTTTGGGGAAGAAAATTTAAATCCGTTAGTATTAAGTTGATAACATTATGTAAAATAGAACCTAAAAGCTCGAAAACGGCCTCAGAAAACTTTGGCTCAAACAATAGGCAAAGAAGCGTTTATATTTTAGAGGTCTAGCAATACATATTCTTAATATTTACAAAGTTTAAGGCTAGTTCAAAGCAATCTTAATCAGTTACAATGTTTTCTAAAATATAGCGACTGCGCCGTACATTGTTTCCATAGTTTTGTGCAGCCTTGATTTTTTGTTTCCCAGCCGCATCGTCTCGCTCAAAGTATACTTTGCCGTATCAAGGAAAAAGATAATGCAAACTCTTAGAAAGTTTAATCTGTGTTCAGCATATAGCATGTGCATAGAAATTATCTCGTTAAAGTAATTTTATGCTTATGCGGCAACGTCACGAGAATCGCGTAAAAACTTTTTTCACGTAGGAATGTTCAAATACGTGATTTATAATACACCTAAAAGTTTTGCTTTTTTTTGATCTCGCTAATCATTTCGAAGATTCTCAATCTTCAAAACAATTCCGTACATAACGGCAAAGTCTTAATCGCTAAGAATCGCATATTTGAAAATTTCTGTACATAGTACAGAATATTCGATTTAGTAAGAAGGCTTCTGGGATATTTTACATAGTATTACATTATAGCTACGAATGAGCTTAACGTTTCGCAAATTGGCTTTTACATAATTACTATCGATATAAAACACTGGCGTGTTGTTATATCTGCAATTATGTAAAATACTACGTATGCGCCAATTTGCAACAATATACATTTGTACTATAATTTATATTATGTAAAATAGAACATTTTACAACTCCTTCTATTATATTCAATTTAAAGGATTGTTTTTTTTTTGCTGTATACATTTAATTAATAAATGGATCGCTCCACTTTTCATTGGTATATACATCGGTACCGGCCAATGTGCGTATAAAAGCAATGACAGCATCAATCTCAGTCTGGGTCATATTAAGTTGTTGCCCAACACCGTTTGGCATTAATATTCGATCCAAATTGGGATTGCCCGTAGTGTTTATCGTATTATAGTGATTTAACACCGTAGCCAGATTTTCGCTAGCACCAATATGCATAAATGGTCCGTTTGCCGTACCATCGGCTTTTACCACATCTCGTAAACTTGGTGATCTGGTATTGGTAAAATCTACACCAACACCATTGGCGGTACCAATAACACCGTTATTTAAAGAATTTGGGGCAATATCAAATTCGGGAGCTCTATGGCAACCTGCACAGCCAATACCACCATTTATTCTACTACCTTGACTATCAAAAACTGGAGGTCGTAAAAACAAATTTTTACCATTATTCTCTTCAGTCGTATAATTTGGGAACGGTTGGCCATCATTGGCTACCTGTTCTCTACCTTCGTCATATCTACTATCAAAAGACTGTATACTGCGCACAAATTGCGCTAATGCCAGTTGTATTTTGGCTTCAGAAATCTCGGTGTTTCCAAAAGCAAAATTAAATAACTCGCTATAATATGTTGTATTTTCTAACTTACTAATGAGGTCCTCAAAACTTAAATCTCCATTTTCACCACTAAACCCCATTTCGATATGATCTTGTATGGGCATTGTGGTTTGTTCTTCTAATGTATTGGCTCTTTTATCCCAAAAAAACCGGGCTTCATCAGCAAATCTAGAGTTAATCAATCGCATTGAGTGACGACCTGTAACTCCATCAAAACCAATACTTTGTTGATTATCATCTCCAAAGGCTAATTCTTGTTTATGACAACTTGCACAAGAGATGGTATTATCTACCGATAAATTTTTATCATAAAACAAAACACGCCCCAAAGTGGCTACTTCATTGGTTATCGTATTGCCCTGGGTATTGTCTTTTGTAATATAAATTGGGATATATTGATTAGAATACTCTGGTAATACATCAAAATTGATATTCAAAATATTAGAAAAATCAAAAGAATTCTCTTCTTGTGATACAGGAGTATCATCTCCAGAACAACTTGTTAAAGTGATTAGGATAGCAAATACACATAATAGTCTCATAAATATCTCGGGGTTAGTGATTATTATGAGTTAGACTATGCTTTTTAAAAAAGGTTTAATCCTCTTTTAGTTTTTTTCTTTATTTTGTGTATGTAATAAGTCCACAATATCATCCCTTACGGTTTTTAAAACCTTATTTTGGGCTAATGCTACAGTGGGTTCTATAGTGCGATTGGTATTTAATTGCCCCAATGTACTCATGGTCGTATTACTTTGTATCACCATGGTCAAGGTCTCTAAAACCTGTTGTAAACTAGCTTTGGGCACAGGTAGTTTACTAGCCTGTGATTGTAATGCTTTTTGTTTAAGCTCGTTTAATTGTGCCACCACATTTAGTGCAGATAGTGTGGTCTCGCCCGTACTATCCTTAAATTGTATATTTTGATAATCTTTCCTGGCTTCTATACTGCTCGTAGCGGCGGTCAGGTGATTCACAAGCCGATTGGTGGTATCCATTGATTTTTTAAGTACTGTATTTACTTCTTCTTTCCATCCCCAGGGAGCGTCTGGAGTAGCAATAGGTTTTTGTAGATCCATCACTACTTTAAATACACGATCTGTACCTAATCTCCTTAAGTTATAGGTAAATGTGGTATCATTAATGGTAATCCACCACACATTAGTAGCCGCAGCAGGGATCATCCTTTGTGTGTGGGCATCTGCAGGAAAAAACTGTACAACGGCCTTACCTACATTAGTAGTCGTACCGCCATAAAAATTAATTTTATCCTCACTCCCATCCTTATGTCTATGATCGTGCTGCAATGAGATTCGATCATTTTTATAGGTTAATATCCACGTACGAGATTTATCCTCTCCTACAAAAAACGGGATTTTAATCATACTATCATTACAAGAACGTACATGCATCATCAGTTTTTTACCCCCAAAGTCCTTATTTTCTTTGGGTAATGCCAGCGTACCTTCATAAGCATTGCCACAATGAGATAGTAAGGCATTCCAGAATTGTTTTGCAGGGTTAATGTCTTGTCCTATTACTTGTGTTGTAATGAAAAAAGCAGCGATGATAAATTTGATTTTATGGATCACAATAGTTTTTTTACGGTGGAAGAAAGGTACTACTTATTCTAAAAATAATGATAGATCATAAAGAAAAATACAACCAAAACGAATCCATAAATAAGAGCAAAGTAACATAATATTAAACGCTACGCACTATTGATTCATCCATGTTTTAAAATCACTAGTTTTTTGTCTACTTACAATAAATTCTTGATCTCTTGGGTTAGTGATCACAAGTTTGACTCTATGATTAAAATAAGCGTCGATTTTATGTATGGATCTTTTTGAGATAATTTGCCCTCTATTAATTCGGTAAAACTGATTAGGATCCAACGAATTAAACAATTGATCTATAGTTTCATCAATAATGTATCGTTTCTGTGCGGTAACCCCAAAAGTGATACTCTCTTGAGAATAAGCATACAAAAGCTCATCGATTTTAATTTGCACAAACCCACTCCCCTCTTTTACTAGTATCCCTGCTCGCTTTGGTGTTGCTTGCATGCTACTTAATAATTGTTTGAGTACTATCGATTCGACCAGGGGCGGTGTATTTGATTTAGCAAACTTATCTAGAGCAACGGTTAGGTCCTCTTGCTGTATAGGTTTAAGCAGATAATCAATACTATTTACCTTAAAAGCTTGTATTGCATATTGATCAAAAGCCGTAGTAAAAATAATAGGTGCGCTGATCTCTATTGTCTGAAATATTTCAAAACTTAGGCCATCTGCCAATTGTATATCCATAAACACGAGCTCTGGATCTGTGTTTTCTTGAAACCAAATGATAGCATCTTCAACCGTATCGATAATATCTAGTAATTCATATTCAAAATTACAAGTTTTGAGCATGTTTTGTAGCTGATTTGCAGCTCTAGGTTCGTCTTCAATGATCAGTATGTTCATAGTTTTTTTGATCAGATATGGTTAATAAAGGAAGAGAGACCACAAATGTAAGTCCGTCATTTTTGATGGTTATGCTTTTACCCGAAATTAAAGCATAGCGCTTTTCGATATTTTTAAGCCCTACTTTGGTAGAAGGTAACTGAGTAGACTTGGGCTGTATTTTGTTTTCAACGACCAACTGATGATCTATAATGTCTATCGTAACAAGTAAAGGTTTTGCTTTAGAAATTATATTGTGTTTTATAGCATTTTCTAATAATAGCTGTAAACTCATAGGAACGATCATGGCTTCCATGGCAGATTCAGAAATATTCCAATCTACATTGAGGTTATCTCCAAATCGCTCGGTTTGAATATGAATATAGGCTTTAGAAAACTTTACTTCTTTACGTAGCGAAGTTAGGTTTACACTCCCCGACTCTAATATAAACCGATACACATCGGATAATTTATCCACAAATTCTTTAGCCTCTTCTTTAGAGTTTTGATCAATAATATCACGTAAGGTATTAAGTGTATTGAATAAAAAATGAGGTTGTGCTTGGTTTCTTAAGGTATCCAATTGTGCTTGCACAATCACTTGTTTGGCCTGCTCCTCTTCTCTAATAGATGTTTTAAGCCTTACATAATAATACATAGCTTCATAAATCGCCATAGTCATGGTACTAATAATAATAATGGGTACAAGTACAATAGCAGAACTAATAGGTCTATAATTAGAACCAAAAGCTAGAGATAATAATCGATTTCCTAACATATCTACCAATATTACCGTGGTAACGATGGCCAAAAGCAACAACAATACTCGTTTTGTATCATCCTTAAAATTGTAATACTTCTTACGTAATAAAATAATTATTGTTCGTATGATAAACCAATCACATATGGTAAAAAATAAGGATACACTCCAGTTTCTTATCGCTATATTAAAAGGAAAATGCACAAATGAATTGTTAAAGAGAAAATCTGTAATAAAACTCAAAATCAAAATACCAATAACCACAAACCAAAAGTCATTAAATCCTAAGTATTGTATGCGTTTCTCTTTATTGATTAACATTATAGTGCGTGATTATAGGTTAATTAGTGCCATACCTTGTTTTGCTTGATAGAAGGTGTATCCAATCCATGTAGCGTATAGTAATCCAAAAACGATCACAGTAATGATCTGATTTCTATTCTGGGTTTTCCATTTTTTGGATAGCCATAATGCGAATAACGGAATTATTTGTATGCCATGCAATCCAAAAAAGTGGGCTATCCTTAAATCTCCAGCAATTGTACTCCAGTTTACTAACGGTAATCCAGGACCACCATCTGCTACTCCTACATTATGAGACATCTGACTGATCATCTGCCCTCCTATCCAACTACCAAATACAACGACCAACCACCCCATTAATATGGCAACTTGAATCGAAACAGGAATGCTAAATTTTAATCTTGCCGTATCGATAACAAATAATATCATAATCAATACATTAACCGCTATGAGTATTCCCATTAGTGCAAATAAAATCCCATCAAAAGGAGTAGATACATTATAATGAGACTGCACTCCTCTAGCTCCTTGATATACAATGATTCCAATTTCTACCAAAAGTGTTAAGGCAACTATATTATTGATAATCTTTTTCTTTGTTTTAGAATATGGATATATGGTCATTAAATACCCAACGGTTAAAATATAGATCCCACCAGATATTGAAAATTTTAAGGGTTTGATCCAAACATTAACTCCAATTAATGTTCTCTCATCAATAAGGAGACCTAATACACACCCAATGGCCGAAAGAAAATGAATGATAACTACCCAGTACAATATTGGACTTTCTTGTTGTACGGATCTAAGTATGTTTTTGATATGTTTCATGACTGTTTTTGTTTTAATGATTTAAGAATTGTAAATAGTAGAAAACCCATTGGACCGAACATAAATGTTCCAAAAAGACATGGAGCCATTAGTAATTGATGAATTCCTACTTTCTTATTTTGATCTAGTATCCACATCCCTACAACAAGATCAAATGCCAGATAATGTACCCATCCGGCGAGTACCGCATGTTCTTCTGTAAATAATGCCATTACCGAGGCTAGACTACCAAAATCCATCCATCCCCCGATTTGAATAGCTAGAATGATATACACTGCGTATATAATAGAGAGCGCAATAGGAATGACTTTATAATCAATAAGGAATCTGGTAACCTTCCATTTGGGTAAGAGAATCATTAAGATCCACATAGGCATGGTGATCATACCTGCTATCGAAAAAACTTGTGTTGGACTCATGTGTTTGTTTTTAAAAAGTAATTATATCGTGATTGTATGGTCCAAAGATGTTGATGTTACATGAAAAATTAAATGAGTTTATGTTCAACCGTCGTTAAATGAAGTTCAATTGTAATAAGATGATTTCAACAAAAAAAAGCTACCCGAACGGATAGCTTTTTTATAATCAGGGAGCGTCTTTGTAATTAAGAGATCTCTAATGTATTGATATTATTTTTTGCATCAATCAAGGCTTGCTCTATGTTATTACGGGTAGAGGCTGCTTTGATAAATTCAATATTAGTAATACCTACAAAGTTTAGAAATACCTTTAAATATGGTATTACAAAATCATAATCGCTTTCTAATGGCGTTCCGCCAGTCACTACAATAACATATGCTTTTTTATTTTCTAATAAACCGATCGGAAAACCTTCTCCATACTTAAACGTAACCCCTACTCTAGAGATTAAATCAATATATGTTTTTAATGCAGCACTTACTCCAAAATTGTACATAGGTACAGCAAAAAGGTACTCGTCTGCTTGTGCGAATTCTGTTGCCAAAATATTAGAACCAGCAACGGCATGTTGTTGTGCTTCAGTTTGCTGATCAGCAGGTGTAAAGTAACCGTTTACCTGATCCTCATTACCTAATTTCACCAATTCTTCATAATATAGATCTCGTTTTTGAACAGTAACGGCTCCTTGTTGCTCTATTCTAGCTTGAAGTACATCTGCTAACTGCCTACTAATAGAGTCTGATTGTCTTGCACTGCTATCTATTCTTAAGAGTTTTTTCATTATTTCGTATTTTATTTTTTTAAAGTATTATATGTGTTTATTAATGATTAACAGTCTCCCTCTATTTCGCAAAACTCTCCACCAATCTCTTTCTTATCAATCGCTTTGATACCAGATATGTGATCTTTCATTGCCTGTACATCAAAATAGCCAGATGCCAGAACTGTTTTTTTATCCCCTTGTTCTAGTATAAATGTGGGGAAACCGTTGGCCATACCTCTTGCTATTTGAAACTCCTTATGTGTTTTGGTGAGATTATCATCCTGCATCCATCTGTTAGTAAATTGGGTTTGATCAATAGCCAGTTTTTCTAGAATAGGTATGTAGGTATCTAATATGTCTAATGGTTTTGCTTCCTTAAAGAGTGCGTTTTGTACTTCTTTTGCAAAGGTGAATGTGTGTTCAGGGTTTAGTTCTTTAATAAGTACAATTGCGGCACTGGGTTCTAGACTACTTAATACCTGACTAGGGTCTGCGATTAATCCAAAAAAAGCTGGATCTATATCTCTTCCTGTAATTGCAGTTAAACGTGGCGCTCTAGCATTAATATAGTCTGATATTTGCCGTCCTCCTCTTGGTGCATCTTGACCAACCCACATGCCACCATTTAAAAATTCAAAATCAAAATCATTTTTGAATGTATTGTATATCATCGAAATATTTTCGCCATTTCCATAACACCATCCACATTGCGAATCGGATACATAAATCAATTTTCCTTTCATAATATTCTGTATAAATAGCTATAATTTAACATACTCTCTAAAAGAATGTTGGTATATTTTGGAAAGTTAAAGATAAAAAGTAATTTAGCATCAAACAAGAAGGTACTTTAAGGTTAGATAGTTACTTTGAAGTAACTAATACTGAAAATCAAAGTGTTATGATTGGAGAAAGTGGGAAATTTATTTTAGACGACTGTCCTATTCGTTATGTTTTGGATCGATTTGGTGATAAATGGTCGATATTAATTATCGTGGGATTAAGTAATGTTGAGAAGCTACGCTTTAATGAGCTACAAAAAGCCATCCCCGATGTATCACAAAAAATGCTTACCAAAACTTTACGAAATCTTGAAGCTGATGGATTAGTTCATCGTAAAATTTATCCAGAAGTACCACCACGTGTAGAATATCGTCTTACCGAAATGGGTATTAGTTTAGTACCTCATGTAAATTCACTAGCTGATTGGGCAAATATTCATTTTAAGAAGATTAAAACTTCTAGAGAAGCATATGGAAAATAATGGCCTCACAACTACAGTAAAAATACAGTATAAAAACTAAAAAGGAATGAGAACAGTTTTACCAAGAATAATTCTAAATACACAAAAACCGTAATTATATTATAGTATTAAATCATTTTTTTATTATCTTAAAACCCCTTTAAGTCTCAAAACAATAACTACCCCAAATGAAAAACCTACACGCCCCAAAGGTTATGTTCTATTTATGTTATCTAATAGTCATAGTAATTTCTACATTTTTTGATAAGTCGTATTTAAAAATTATCCTACCCATTACATTACTTGCACTCATCATATATTATATTAAAGATAGCCCTAGAATAAATATGTTTTTCATTCTTAGTATCATTGCTTTAATGGTTAATGACTTTCTGTTGTATACGGATATGATTAGCAATTTCTCAAAAATTTGTATTCTTATATCCTCATATTTAGTTTTCACTTCTTTATCGTTAAAAAGTTATGTCGTCCAGACTAAGCAGCACTGGTCTAAAATAATTTCGGCCTCTTTATTAATTAGTTTAGCTCTTATTATTTATCTTATATTTTCGATTTCTGAGCTGGTATTACATCGGCTTCCCGGTGCTATCCCGTATATAGTAATGGCAGTAATACCTCTGTTGGTTTACATCGCAATATCATACTATATCTATATCTCTGATGTATATGTATCGGGTATTAGGCTCTTAATTTCTGCTTGTTTGTGTATATTCATTATCACATTAGCACCTATTAATGAGCTTTTTTATTCTAGTAGAGTGTTTATTATTTTTAATACCACCGGTCACATTCTGGGACTCTATCTGTTCATGAAATTTTTAATGGAAACAGATCCAGCCGTTGTTCCTGATAAAGTCCCAAAATATGTGTAATGTTTTACTATTTGGTTTAGATTATTAAAAACCTTCTAATACAATTTTACCTTTGGCTTTGCGTGATTCTAGGAATGCATGAGCTCTTCTAATATTTGTAGCGTTTATCCCTCCAAAATTTTCGTCTATTGTAGTTTTTATGGTTCCTTGATCGATCATATCAGATACCTCATTGAGTATATTATGCTGTTCTATCATATCCTCTGTCTGAAACATAGACCTAGTAAACATCAATTCTATATGCGTAGAAACGGCTTTTGCTTTAAAAGGCATTACATTTAACTCTTTTGGATCATCAATAAAACCAAATTTACCTTGCGGTTTAATCACTTTAACAATCTCATCAATATGTTGATCTGTAGCATTTAGGCTAATCACATAGTCAACTTCTGCCAAGTTTTGTTTGCTAAACTCATCACTTAGTTTGTTTCTATGATTAATAACATGATCCACACCCAAATCTCTTAACCATGTAGTGGTTTCGTCTCGTGATGCGGTACCAATAATAGTAAGCTGTGTTAATTGTTTTACCAGTTGCACTAAAATAGATCCAACACCTCCGGCAGCACCAATAACCAAAATACTTTTATCACTATTATTCTTATCTACTTGTATTCTATCAAAGAGTAACTCCCAGGCGGTAAGAGATGTTAATGGCAATGCCGCAGCATCCGCATAGGATAAACTCTTAGGTTTTTTACCCACTATCCTTTCATCAACTAATTGAAATTGCGAATAACTCCCTTGGCGCGTAAAATCTCCAGCATACCATACTTCGTCTCCTAAATTAAACAAAGTAACATCCTCTCCTACTTCTTTTACTATACCTGTGGCATCCCAACCTATAATCTTCCATTGGTCATTTTCTGGTTTCATACCTTGACGCACTTTGTAATCGGCAGGATTTATAGAGATTGCTTTAATCTCTACCAATATATCCCTGCCTTTGGCCTGCGGCGTTTCTAACTCAATATCCTGTAATGATTTTTCATTATCTACTGGCAGGTTTTCTTTATATCCTATTGCTTTCATATCGCTTTTATTTTGGATATTAAGTATCAACCTATTACTGTCATTTCATTTAATACAAACTCCTCTACTGCCCCTTCGGTGGCTTTCATATATTGAGCTAAATGATCGTTATTCATATGTGCTTGCCAAAGCTCACGGCTTTCCCAATTTTCATAAAATAAAAATAAGTTTTTGTTGTCATTATCTTGATGTAAATCATAATTAATACATCCCTTTTCTGCTCTGGTTATGTCAATTAATTTCACTAATTCTGATTGTACCAGATCTCTTTTTTCTTCTTTGACTAAAATTCTAGCCACAATGGTAAGTTGATTACTCATATCTGTTTTGTTTTATGTTATTTTATTGTCTAATACAACAAAGATAGATAGGAACCTGAGCCAAATAATGTATAAAAAATGGAGATTTATGTATTTTAAAAGGTTAGATAAGTCATCAATGTCGATTATTGTATGGTTTTTTCTAATTTTGCATTAAATCATACCAAATATGCAAGTATTAGAAGCGTATAAACCTTTTGAAATACAAGAATTAGAATTATCTGAGTGGAAACAACGGCCAGTCAAAAATAGTTTCTTTGAATTGGTTTTGATCAAAGGAGGTGAAGGAACACAGTGTATTAACTATAATGATTATCCGTATCATAAGAACAGTATTTTTTTATTACCACCCTTAAAATGTCATTCCTTTAATATTAAAACACCATCAAAATTCGTTTTTTTAAAATTTACCGATACGTTCTTTAAAAATACCAATAGAGTATCAATAGACAGAAATGAGTGGTTTAAAGAAGCTTCATATATACTTTCTAATTACAACCAATTACCCGGTGATATTATTAAGAGTGATATTGACAGACAACATCTAGACAGATTGATTGCTATGATACTACAAGAATCGAGAAATTATGGAGAAGAATCTATTTCACTCATTAGAAGTTTAATGACTAGTATTATGGAGATTCTGATTAGAAATATCAAGAAAGGAGATTTTCATGAAGTTGCTCGAATCAATACCGATGACAGAATAACAAGAATGTTGACTTATATAAATGAACATATTGATAAACCTGACCATCTTAAAATAGAACATCTTGCGGAGACTTTTTTAATGTCACCCACCTATGTGAGCGAGTTTTTTAGAAAACAGGTAAATATGCCCCTGCGAGAATATATTATCAAAACAAAACTGAGACTAGTTGAGATCAGGTTACTTAATTCAGATTATACGCTAACGGAAATAGCGGATGATTTGGGGTTTACAGATGTAAGTCATCTTTCAAAAACATTTAAACGATATGCAGGTATGTCTATACGAGAGTTTAAAAACAAAGGAGAATATATGCTCCTAAAAAGGAGTGCTTGTTGATACTACACTTGTTGTAAATTACTTCAACAAACGAAAATCTATTACATAAAAAAAACCCATCCTGAGATGGGCTTTTACTAAACTATAAAATATATTTATATATTAAATAACTTTCACGTTCACGGCATTTAATCCTTTTCTACCTTCTTTTAGATCAAACTCAACTGCATCGCCTTCACGAATTTCATCTATTAATCCAGAAATGTGGACAAAATGTTCTTTGTTAGTACTTTCTTCAGTGATAAAACCGAAACCTTTGGCGTCATTGAAGAATTTTACTGTTCCTTTACTCATTGTAATGTAATTAAAATTATTATTACTTAAAGCTATCCAAATATGATGCCATAAATTTTATTTCAATCTTTTGTAATGTATTGCTGTATAAATTATTAGAAGGCATTATATAAACTATTAAATTAAAAAAAGAGCTTTTCCTTACAGAAAAACCCTTTTAATATATGACTGTTCTAAATGAACAGAAGTATCTAGTATCTTAGTTCGGGAAATTATATTTTCCGTTGGTATTTTTCCATTCTGATTTTGCAATTATTGTTTCTACAACATCCCAGTGTTCTACAATTTTACCGTTATCCACTCTAAATAAATCGTAATATGATGTAGGTTGATCAGCAAAAGTTCCTTCACTTATAACTAAAACGAAATTTCCTTCACCTAATACTTTATGAATCTTTGTATACACCATAGATATCCCTTGTTTCGCCATTCCTTCTAAAGCTTTACCTAAACCAGATAGACCATCGGCAATTACGGGGTTATGCTGGGTATAGTTATCTCCCTCAATATAATTTCCGATTTTATCCATTTCTCCCTTCATCAAAATACTGGATACAAAATCATTCACCAGCGCTTTATTAGATATCGTTTTATCGAGATCTGTAGCTTTTATAGGGCCATCGGTCTGTGTATGTCCACTTGGATTTACAGGAGCTAAATCAATTAGATTATCCCAATGTTCTACTATTTTACCATTCTCGAATCTAAACACGTCAAATCCAATTTTGGGGCCAAAAAAATCATATATAGTATGTGTAAACACATATTCACCATCTTGATATGATCGTATTACATTAGCTTTAAATCCACTTTTTGGAGCATTTTGTAATAAGGCACCAAATCCAGCTAACCCATCTCCTACTGCCAAGTTGTGTTGTATGTATTTGTTAGGATTGATATAGCCAACAGGTTTTTGATCTCCTGTTTCTAAACTAGTTAATAATGCTACCGCTTTTTCTTTGTTTGATAGTTCCATTGTTGTTTCTTGTTTTTGTGTGTCAATACTGACTCCTTCTTTCTTTTTTTCTGTTTTACAAGAGGTAAAAAGTAAACTTAGTACCGCAAATGATATACTTATTTTATGTATCATATCTATAGTTTATAATGTTATTACAAAGCTATGGACAAGGAAGAATGTGATAAAGGTTAAAGAGAAGATAAAAATGGTTAAAGTCGAACCTAATTACTTAATAAGATCGCTTTTTGAATGCATTTGGGGTTAAATTAGTGAATTTTTTAAAATACTTCACAAAATTAGTAGGCTCATTAAACCCCATTTGAAATGCCAATTCATTACTTTTTACTGTAGAATTTACCAACCTACGTTTTGCCTCTAGAATAACAAACTCATCTATAAAACTCTTTGCTGTACTATCTACAATTTCTTTACAGATGGTGTTTAGGTGTTTGTACGTAATATACATTTCTTTGGCATAGAAATCGGCGTTTCTACTGGTTACAAAATATTGTTCGACCAATGATTTAAATTCTAAAAATGAAGCTAGTTTATCCGATTCCTTAAGATGAAAGGTTTGGTATTGTTTAAGTTGCTCTAATTTGGAAAAGATAACCGTGTATATAGAATCTATGATGTTCTTTTTATTAAACTCTCCTTTCTCTTTGTAAAATTCATCATAAAAAAGATCTATATAAGTAGTTACGTTTGAACTTAAGGGAATTTGAATTATTGGAGAGAATAAATGAGAAGTAAACAAACGGATTACTGCATTTTTAGGTAGTTTGTTGAGTTGTGATTTAAAGTATTCTTCGGTAAAAAGAATAACAAATCCTTTTACGTTTTCTTCAAATCTAAATGCATTTATTTGTCCTTTTGCTAGATATAGTAATGTATTTGCTCGTACTGGGTGCCATACAAAATCAACCAAATGCTCTGTTTCTCCTTGTGTATAAAACACCAGCATATAAAAATCTAACTGGTGTGCTTTTTCTGGATAGTGATCTAAATCATGTTTTCTACGAAAAATGCTCTCTATAGTTATGATCTCTATACCTTCAATTATATTTGATTCATTAGATTCAAAATGTATGTACGGTATTTTTTGAGACATTATATAGAAGAATAATTACGGAACTCCTTAAATATATGAATAATCACCAGTAAAGCAGGAGGATTAAGATTTATTAAAATTAGAAATCTTATCTAAAACGTCTTTTCTATATGATTTTCCGATTGGTAATTTGGTTTCATTTTGTAAAATGATCTGGTTTCCGTCAATCAATTTCAAGTGATCAAAATTAATAACAAAGGACTTATGGATTCGCAAAAACGAATCAGGTATTTTGCTCAAAAAATCAGATAAAGTCTGTGGTGTTAGCACCATATTATCGGTATATATCTTAATATAATTGCCGTAAGCTTCTACATAAAATATATCGTCGAAATTAAGTTTGAGTATTTTTTTATCGCTTTTGATAAAAATCGATTTTATAACTTCTTTTTCTTCTATTGTAGTGATTTCTTGCCGCACTACTTCTTTATTTTGCTGTACTTTTAATACTGCTTGTATAAAACGTTCTAAAGAAAAAGGCTTCAATAGATAATCTGTAACAGATAATGCAAATCCCTCTACAGCATGTTCTGGATACGCCGTGGTTATGATTACATTGGGTTTGGTTTGTAGTGTTTTTAATAAACTTAGACCCGATAATTTTGGCATATTAATATCCAAAAACAATATATCAACAGTTTCTTTTTGTAATATCTCCATCACCTCAAAAGCATTTTTACAAGAAGCTACTAACTCCAGGTTTGGGATAGATTGAATATAGTTTTCTAAAATCTGACGTGCAATAGGCTCATCATCTGCAATAATACATTGTAATATGCTCATATTATAAATCAAGTATTAATTCAACACTATATAAAAGATCACTTTTATCAATATGCAGCGAGTGCTTTGCTGAATACATTAGGTCAAGTCGTTTTTTTGCATTTTTTAACCCAATTCCACTTTTACCTTTCTCCATATTTTCTTCACTCACATTGATGTTATCAATAGTATTTTCACATTTAAAAATGAGTTTCTCATTTTCTTCCTGGATCGAAACAAAAACCCTCCCCTTCTTATCTTCACTATTGCTTAAATGTTTAAAGGCGTTCTCAACAAAAACAATAAATAACATAGGTGCTATATTTTTTGAACTCAGATTGCCTTTTTTTACAAATTGAATATCCGTTTGGTCCTCTAATCGAATTCTCTCTAGGGATATATAGTTTTCCAAATATGTAATTTCTTTTTCTAAAGGAACAAATGTTTCTTTGGTTTCATATAGACTATACCGCAACAAATCTGATAACTTAAGCATCAAATCAGGTAGCTTGTTGGACTTTACAACAGATAATCCATACAAATTATTAAGTGTATTAAATAAAAAATGTGGATTGAGTTGAGCTTTTAATAATTTTAATTCTGCATTCTTTTCTTCTTGTCTACGAATAAAACTATCTCTTGCCAGTTTTAAGGCTGTACCAAAGAGTAAAATAAGTATGATCCCACCAAAAACATTAAGAACCATCCCCCATTTAAAATTTTTAAAGAAATTACTTAATAATAATACTCCGAGAAAAGTAAAAGTCGCAGCATTTAAGCAAAACAAAATTATCCCTTTGGTTGGTTTATTCTTAAAAAACAAGGGAAGTACCCTAAGATTACTTATATATATTGGCGGAATCATAAATGCTATAATCGCCAAAGAAGTAGTTAATCTGTTTTCTGCTTGAATAACCATAGTGAAGATTAACAACACAAAAATCCAAATACTAATGTTTTGAATCAATTTATTATCTATCCAAGAGTCTAATTTTGACATTCTATTCAATTAAAATTATAATCAAAGATAGATTTTGCTTGCAATAACTTAGTTTTTTTATGATGAAAGATATAAGTTCTTGTTTAAACGGTTCTTTTTTCATGATGACCTAGCCCTTTCCTATTATCACGTATTCTAACCTATTGATCATTCTTTTTTTACTCCGTCGATATTATAAAAGACTTTTGATGTATTCATAACCAAAAAACTCTTTAATAATGAAATTACTAGTGATATTAATAACCATGTTAACCTGTACGATTCAAAAGAATATAGCTACACTTTATCAAACAGATTATAAAGTCGATATAGAATGTGTTGAAAAAATAGAGAGTACTCTACATCACAAATAATATCAATGCATCTATTGTAACATTAAATAATACAAATGAAATTAGAAATACAAAATGTATCAAAAAGATACCAAAGAAATAGATATGGTTTGAAAGATTTTTCAATCACCATAGAAAAGGGAATTCTAGGCTTATTAGGTCCAAACGGAGCAGGAAAATCAACTTTACTTAAAATGATAGCAACGGTAAACAAACCCAGTGATGGCATCATAAGTTTAAACAAAAATAATATTGCAAAAGACGCTAATTATATGCGAAAACAGTTAGGGTTCTTGCCTCAAGATTTTGGTGTATACCCTAACCTAAATGCTTATGAGTTTTTAGAATACATGGCAGCCATGAAAGGAATCGGTGGACCAAATCTTAAACCCAGGATACATCAACTGCTAGAAGGTTTAAATCTCATTGATACCGCTAAAAAACCAATTGGCACCTACTCTGGCGGAATGAAGCAACGTATTGGTATAGCACAAGCATTACTCAATAGCCCTAAGATTATAATATTTGATGAACCAACTGTTGGTTTGGATCCAGAAGAGCGTGTACGTTTTAGGAATCTAATTTCGGATTTGGCGAATGATTGTATCGTAATCCTTTCTTCACATATTGTTTCGGATATAGATACCATAGCAGATCAAGTAGCAGTTATGAAAAATGGAACCTTAATTACTCATGGTAATCAAGAAAACATTATTAGCAATGTACATGACAAAGTATATGAAACTAGTATCAAAAAAGAAGAGTTAGGCACATTTAAACTAAATCATATAGTCGTAAGCACTTCTAGAAAAAACGAAAACCTCCTAGTACGCTATATCACTACTGCACCCATTGCAAATTCGATACGACAAGTAGCCACATTAGAGGATGCGTATTTATACTTAACTAAAAACAATTAAACATGAAAAAGTTGCCTAATAAGAAAACCGTATTACAACTATCTGTAGTAACACTAATATTTATAATTGTCATTCTTGCATTTCTTAAAAAAGTACATATAGGAATCTATAACGCTCATTAACACAGATCAATCATGAAACCTTTTACAACTATTATAAAACTAGATTATTTACAACGAACCCGAAGCTATTCATTTTTGATTACACTTTGTGCAAGCCTGGCAATTGCATATACGTTTGTTCCAGAACCAAATGCTAATTACTCCACTATTAGAATCGCAGATTACGTAGGAGTTTACAATTCGGCTTGGTTTGGTTATGTAACCGCTATAATGACTAGTGCTTTTTTATCGCTAATTGGATTTTATCTCATAAATAGCAGTATTAAAACAGACATAGACAATCGTGTGGGCCACATCATTGCTGCAACAAGGATTAGCAATTTTTCTTACCTATTATCAAAAGTGATCAGTAATTTTTTGGTGTTGTTAACTATCGTAGGTACTGTATTTGGAATGAGCATTCTATTATTCTTTTTATATAACGATGGATTTTCATTTTATCTCATTCAATTTATAAAACCATACGTACTTATAACATGTCCTGCTATGTTTATTGTAGCAGTTATAGCAGTAGTTTTTGAAGTTGTTTTTGAGAAATATACTATTCTTCAAAACATACTATTTTTCTTTCTTTTTTCCCTTTTGGCACTATTTTCTCCTAAGAACGAAAATCAATATGCATTAGATCTATTTGGTAATAAAACGGTATTACATCAAATGGAAAATGAAGTTAGAACCATTACCAATTCTGATCAAACAACAAAGTTATCAATTGGTTATGTATTAGGTAATGTAAAAAAGGCCAACACTTTTGAGTTTAATGGTGTAGATTTCTCTACCAGTTTTATTATAAGCAGATTTGTGTGGATATTAATAGGTATAGGGATTATTGTGGGCATAACTCCATTATTTCATAGATTTAAGAGAAAAGAAAATAATAACACAAAAGAAACTGCTGTAGTTCAAAAACGACTTAGAATCAAAGAAGTATTATTATCTGTCCTACCAAAGACTAATGAGAATTATGGGGTTTTACCATTATTAAGAACTGAATTCTTACTTCTATTTAGAAAAGGTAAAAAATGGTTATGGATTATAAATATCATTGGGATGGTTCTATTATCTATATTACCTATAAAAGTAGCTCATCAAATGGTGTTACCTATCCTATGGTTTATACAAGTACATAGGATATCAGATATTACTACTAGAGAAATAACTAATAATGTACATTACTTTACATTCACTTCATATAAGCCAATTGCTAGGTTATTGGTATCAAAAATAAGTAGTGCCATTATATTACTACTTTGTCTAGCTACACCTCTATTACTCAGAGTAGGGTTATTATCTAATTTCTCATTGGTAATAGCAATTGTCTTAGGAGCTTCTTTTATCGTAATGACAGCCGCTTTACTTGGCGTGTTATTTAAAGGAAAAAAACTATTTGAAGTTCTATTTTTCATGATCACCTATGCCAATATTAACGGTATTTTGTTTCTAGATTATTTTGGAGGCTTTGAGCATACTAACTTTTATATAATAAGACTAGCTACTTTGGTAATGTTATTAGGATGTAGTAGTTTTTTACTAAGAAGATATCAATTAAAGAAATAAACATCTCTAATTGATACCTGGTACTCATATAAAAAATCATCAGTTTGCAATTTTCCCATAATTTTCATTTACTCTAATAACATGATTAACAGCCAATAAAAGCAATGTCGTTATGATAATAAATATGGGAGTTTTAGGAATCTCAAAACTAATAGATCCCGTAGTATTACCTAAATATATAAAAGTCAAAAATGTTATTCCCGTCACTAAAAGTGTACAAGCAATCAAAACGGACTTAAAAGACCACCAAAGTGATGATTTTTTTACGTTTTTCTGATTTTCAATAGTATGCATCAGATTGTTTAAAAAATCGTCTGATGTTTCTATTGTACTTTTCTGAATGATTTTTTTTAATTGATCATCTTTCATAATAATTGTTTTAAATCTTTTCCTAATAATTGTTTTAAATGAAAACCAATATTCTCTCTCCCTCTATGTAAATCTACTTTTATTTTAGAGGGTTTAAAAGAAGTGATGACCTCAATTTCTTTAATACTCAATTCGCATAAATAAAAAAGTCTTAATAATAAGGCTTCATCCGGGCGAAGCTTTTGTAATGCCAAATTAATATACTTCCTTTGGTCTTGTTCCTCCATCAAATCCTTCTTTTCTGAAGTGATGTTAAAGGTATCATCTATAGCATCCACAGATATATTTTGTTTTCGCTTTTTTAATTCGTTATAGCTGGTGTTTACTACAATTCTGTATAGCCAAGTAGAAAATGATGCTTTAAATTTAAAGGTATTCAACTTACGATACACTTTTATAAAAACATCTTGTAAAACGTCTTCTGCAATGACAGCATCTTTCAAAATAGACTGCGCAAGCGAAAGTGATACATCTTTATGCTTGTAAACAAGTTGTCTAAAAGCAGTTGCATCACCTTCGTTGATCTTTCGGATTAGTTCATAATCCTCACTTAGCGGGTTACTTTTCAAGTTTTTTTCTTATAAAATGTGCAACCACTAATCCCGCAGCTCCAAAAATCAAAATAGTTCCCCAAACCAGTAAATCCATAGTGTCTTCAGTTAATTGCATTGTTGTAAAAATCGAAGAAACTAATAATCCTATTCCTAATCCAAATACAATACATCCAATGTCTAGATACTTAAACTTATTGAGCCCTTGTTCTAGATACAAACCTTTTTCAATCATGGCTTTTTTAGTCAAGTACGTATATCTTGCGATAATAAGTACTACAAGTATAATTGCTAATCCCATTATACCAACTGCTAATATTTCGTTTAATTCTTTCATGTTTTTATATTTTAAAAGTGTTCTCCAATTAGTTTTTCTATTCTGTTAAGTAAAGGAAATAAATTATTTGAATTTCCGAAGATTACAAATCCATATTTTTGATCAGGAATAAACATAGTATATGCCTGAAAGTCATGATTATTTCCTGTATGCAAATGCATTAATCCATATGGTGTAGGCTTTTGTGCAAAACCCAGTCCCCAACCTGTTTGCCCTGTTTCTTTTAGTAGTTTACTATCCGGCTTAAAATGATTGTGTTCTTTTAGCATTTCATCACGAGTAGATTCCTTTATGTTTTTTGGGTTCATTATCTCGATCAAGAACAAAGCATAATCCTGTGCATCACTTTGTAAACTATATCCTGGACCAACTTTCTTATCTCTATGAATCTCCATATTCATCTTACCATCCATATGGCCTCTAGACACATGTTTTTCTAACACATCATTCCAGGTGTAAAAAGATCTGTCCATTCCGATAGGGTTGGCCGCTTTTTTAAGAAATAAAGTATCCAAGGCACTCCCCCATCCTATACCTAATTTGGTGCCTAGTGCAGCACCAAGGTGCTGGTACGCTTCTCCAGAATATGAAAAATCAGTACCTGGTTTAAAAGCTATTTTAATTGGTTTTCCCTTTACCCAATTAGGTATTCCGGTTCCATGAGAAAGGATAGTACGAGGAGTAAGTGTTTTGTAATCGTCTAGAGAATTTGGATCAATTGCTTGTTTGGTGGCTTCTGCACCTATGGCCATTTCTAAATAGGGAAATATAGGTTTGTCTAGATCAAATTCTCCCTCTTCAACCATTTTCATTACAAAATAAGCAAATAGTGGTTTAGAGAGGGATGCCCCTTCAAAAATAGTCTCGCTGCTTACAGGATCTTGCGTTTTAATATTTTTTACTCCAAATGTTTTATGGTAAGCAATTTTATAATCATTCACTATAGCAATAGAAATTCCTGGTATTTGCAGGGAGTCCATTGTTTTTTTGATTAAGGTATTCAATATTGATGTCGAAATCTTACTTCCGTTTGGTACGGTTATATATTCTGTTTTATTTTGACTAAAACCAGTTTCTGAAATACACACAGTAATCATGACTATGCATAGTTTTATAAATGTCCTTTTTAATTGATTCATCTTTTCAAATTTTAATGTGATTAAACATAGTTTTTTGAGCGCTCACATTAATTTGACAAAATGACTTTAGAAAAGGTTACAAAATAATTTTTGAGCGCCTTAAAATATTCAAAGCCTACTCCTGTTTATAGGTTATCACACTATCTGTAAGTTTGCATAACAATAAATCCTAAAAGTATTGGTTATCAATAGATAGGATATAATATTTAAATACACATTACATGGATAAGATAGCTAAAGGTATTGGTATTCTTCTTGTTTTATTTTTATTGTTTTATTGTTCTAGTGATGATACTACTTCACCCAATCCAGACCCTGATCCCAACCCAACAGATGCAACGACAACAATTATAAGCACACTAAGTGTACCGTGGGAAATTGTATGGGGGCCGGATAATTTTTTATGGGTTACAGAACGTGGTGGAAGAATTAGTAGAGTTAATCCAGATACAGGTGAACAACAAGAACTATTGACAGTAAGCGAAGTTGAACAAGTACAAGAAAGCGGTTTATTGGGAATGGTACTTCATCCTAATTTTGACAATAATCCTTTTGTGTATGTAGTATATACCTATCAAGGTACCAGCGGTTTATTAGAACGTTTAGTACGTTTTACCTATGCAAATAACACTTTATCTGATCAAATTACTTTATTAGAAGATATTCCTGCAAATTCTGTACATAATGGTTCTAGATTATTAATTACTTCAGACTTACATCTTTTAATGACTACTGGCGATGCAGGTAATACTAATTTATCACAAAACTTGAACTCTCTGGCTGGAAAAGTGTTAAGAATAAACCTTGATGGAAGCATCCCTAGTGACAACCCAATTACCGGAAGTTATGTGTATAGTTTTGGTCATAGAAATCCACAAGGAATGGTAATACATCCTAATGGCAATATATACAGCTCTGAACATGGTCCCAGTAACGATGACGAAATCAATCAAATAGTAGCTGGTTCTAATTATGGATGGCCTAATGTTATGGGGGTTATAGATACGCCTAATGAGGAAGCCTTTGCTGCAGGAACAAATGTAACAGAATCAATTTTTAACTGGACTCCAACCATTGCACCTTCTGATTTGGTATACTATTCAGGAAACGGAATCCCAGAATGGACCAATAAGTTCTTAATGACAGTACTAAAGGATCAAAAAATAATAGCACTCACTCTTAGTGATGATGGTAGTACGATTACTCAAGAAGAATCTTTTTTTACGGATGATTTTGGACGCCTTAGAGATATTGCTATTTCTCCAGGAGGGCGCATTTTTATTGCAACCAATGGTAATTCGTATGGAGATACGAGTAACACACATCAAATTATAGAAATTAATAGGATTCCATAATTAGATCATTTCACCAGCTTTTTTTATTTTTTTGCCTGCTAGATTACCCAGGCCATCATAACTCGCATATTTATATAAATCATGTAATGTTGGGTAGTTAAATACAGTACCAATAAGGTTATCCAAGGTTTTTTCTTCTCTTACGAGTTCCATACCGTAGTGAATAAGCTCGGTAGCCATATACCCTATTATGTGTACTCCCAAAATCACTTTTGTGTTTTTATTAAATATCAATTTAAGATATCCATTATCATTATCCCCCATGATCATCCCTCTAGCAGTATCTCTAAAATAGCTATACCCCACTCCATAATCAATTTTGTCATCAATTGCTTGTTGTTCGGTTATACCGACCATAGATACTTCGGGTACGGTATAAATTCCATATGGAAATATATCAGTAAGGGATTCTAAATCTGCAGTATCAAACATATGTGTTACTGCAATACGACCTTGCTCCATACTTGTACTTGCCAAAGCAGGAAAACCAATTACATCACCTACCGCATAAATATTGGGAATATTGGTTTGAAACTTTTCATTGACTAAAACAGTTTCTCTTTTTCCCGTTTCAAGACCAATTTGGTCACAGTTTAGTCCCTTAATACGCCCACTTCGACCTGCTGCAAACAAAAACATATCTACATTTAATACCTCGCCAGACTTTAAAGTCAATCGTAACGGTTTTTCTTCATTTTCAGGTAACTCAAACCCCGAAATAGAATTATTAAACAGGATTTTGATATCATTCTTTCTCATTTGATCCACGAGAGCTTCGGATACTTCGGTATCTAAAAATCCTAGAATTTTATCTCTATCATTAACAATAAAAGTCTTTACTCCCATGGCCCCAAAAATAGTAGCATATTCACACCCAATAACTCCAGCACCCAAAACACATATAGATTTAGGAAAATGCTTGATACTCAGTATTGTATCAGAATCTAAAATACGTTTATTATCAAAAGGAATATTTTTGGGGTGATACGGATAAGAACCTGTGGCAATAAGAATATGTTTGCCATATATGATTTCTTCTATAGCACCTGATATTTTTATTCGATTTTGGTCTACAAAACTGGCGAACCCCTCAAAAACCTCTATGCCATGCTTCTTGAGGTTATATTTTACAATTTTGTGCATATGATTAGTAACCACATTTTTTCGATATAGAAAATCATGTACTCCGGTTTCTCTACCCACTTTTTTATCTACTCCAAAAACTCCTTTTTGATATATCCCCGATAGATACAATGCAGTTTCTTTAAGCGTTTTAGATGGTAACGTACCTGTTTGTACGCCTGCGCCACCATATTTATCTTCTTTCTCTATTAAAGCAACTTTATGTCCAAAATATGCTGCCTTTACAGCTGCTTTTTCTCCCGCTGGCCCAGAACCAATAACGATAAGATCAAATTTTTTCATATCATCTTATTTAGTAATCATATTAGTGATTTCATCCCATGATGAGGATTTTTTTGCAAGGTAATTATTACATTTTTCAAGGAATATCTGTACCGCTTTATCATTAGGGTATTCTTTGTGCAGTGCAGAAAACATAGTTGCTGCCTCAGCGATTTTTTTATTTCTTATTTGTGATACGGCCTTATTGTATTGATCCAAATAAGAGAGTTTTTCTTTATCCTGAGGAGATAAAAATTCATAAACGGATAATGTTTTGGACTTTCCTTTTACCCTTACAGTATCAAGAAACCTATAAATACAGGATTTTTTATTTTTTAGTTTAGAAATAGTTGCTTCTGTACCAATGATCTTTGCCTGATAATGCTTGGTCAATCCTTCGACTCTAGAGGCTGTATTTACAGCATCAGAAATCACAGTAGTTTCTAGTCTATGATCATGACCAATAGTTCCTAAAATTAAATTCCCAGTATGGATACCAGTACCTATTTGGATAGAACGTTTATTTTCTTTTTCGAGCTTTTTATTGAAACTGATTAGAAATTCCTCAAATTCACAAACGGCTTTAATGGCAAAATCAGAATCTTTAGGGAAAAGTGCCATTACAGAATCACCTATAAATTTATCTATAAAACCTTTATTACGACGAATTATAGGAACAATACCATTGAGGTAAGAATTAATAAAATCAAAATTTTCTTGTGGACTAAGGCTTTCAGATATCTTTGTGAATTCTCTTATGTCAGAAAAGATTATTGTCATTTCTTGTTCTACTTGATCGCCTAGCCTTACTTCTTCTATACTATCTTTACCTAAGTTATTTAAAAATTCCTTAGGCACGAAACGGCTGTTAGCCTCACTAAGCCTTAAAAGTTTTGTATTTGCATTGGCAAGTTCGGTAGTTCGTTCATCAACTTTTTGTTTAAAAAATTTAAGTCTAGAAATAACTTCATCCTTCAGAAAAGAAAAGTTACGAGTAAGTCTACCAATTTCATCTTCGGTACGTATCACTGGGTACTCGGATTCTAACGTAAACTTGCTATCTACAAATCTAGTGATATGCGTAGTTAGTTCGGTTAATGGAATAGTTATCTTTTTTGATATATAAGTGCTTATAGCAATACTCCCAATAACTAAAACGATAGTAATAAAAATGAAGTAAAAAGTTAATTTATTAAATTCCTTTTCTTTCCAAAGCTGCGTTTGGTAAACTACATTGCTAAAGCTAACTTCAGACACTGTTATTCTTTGATCCAATTCCTCTTTTAATCCTGTGTTATTTTTTATACCTATCAATTCGTCTAATTTAACAAGTTGAGTTAATTTGTCTTCATAACCATGTAAATAATGGAGTAGTTTATCTTTTCTTTTTTTTGTTATTCTATTATTCTTTAGAATTTCTTCTCTCATAGAAACTACCAATTTTGAGAATTTAAGGGTATAGGCCTCTTCATTCCTAATAATGTAGTCTTTTTCATGTCTTCGAAGAGACAGAATATCTTCTATAGGGATTTCCTTTTGCTTTTCTAACCAATGTGCATCTCTTCTCATAGATCCTTCAAGGTTATAATTCTTAAACCCTCGAGCTTGAATTTGAATAATTAAGGACAGAAAAACAGAATCTATCTCCGTAATATCAGATTTTATTTCGGTAATCAAAGAAGCTAACTCTGGTTCGGATGAAAAATCAATTTGTTGAAGATGGTATCTTGTACTATCTAGAAGTTTAAGATAGTAATCCAAATAATGGCTACCGCCAGTTTTGAAAAAATTTTGACTTTTTGTCTCGTAGCTAAAGAAATCCTGTTGCGCTTTTACACTTTTAAGAAGTAAAACATACGATTGGTCTATAGCCTCAGTTCTAGCATGTATTTTCTCTCTTTTTGTAATATAGGTATACGAAAGTGCTATAATTAACAAGCTAGAGGTGATAAAAACCAAGAACCAAAAAAGTAAACGATGTCTAAAGGTTTGAAACATGTTACAATCAAATAACTTATGAATTAAAATTTATCTTTTACATTATCAAACAGGTTACTATTCTATAAAATTTTCATTATCAATTAGGTTATGCGATGTCTTATTGGTATCTTATCAATATGGTTTTCAGTTTAATTCTTTTAGCACATTGGACAGGGGATTATGCTTTTCAGACTTCCAAAATGGCTGTAGGCAAAAGTCAACATATCAAATGGCTGGCTTTTCATGTATTGGTTTACACTCTTGTATTATGTGTATTTAGTATATTTCTATTTTCTATTAAATTGGCTATTTTTTATACGCTACTAAATGGAGTGTTACACGGTATTACTGATTTTTTTACCAGTAAATTAGCTGCCAAATACAATCAAACACCTCGTATATTCTTTCCTGTTTTGGGCATGGATCAACTTATCCATACCATTACATTATATCTTACGTATCAGAATATCGATTTACTGTCGTCTTTTTAGAATTTATATCTATATAAATCTAATGAATAATCTCTCGTAAAACAAACTTATTAGTAGGTTTATATTCTTAACGACATCACCTTTTACATGACGTATAAGTACTGTTTTTCAAATAATTATAATAAATAGATTTGGAATAATTACGGAAAAACCGTAATTTAGTCTTCCCCTTATTAAAAATGATAGCTTATGCATAAAACTACCCAGGAGCAAAAATTCAATGCTCGACACTTAGATGTTAAATACAAAGATATATGGGATAGAGGAATTCATCTATTTACCATTAATGACAGTAATCGCGATTTTTATTATAGTATTTTCTATATTGATTTGTTATTCGCAGAGGTAATATATAACAAACTTACTGGAGATATTATTACCATAAAAAGCTTCACAGATAAAGCGAAAATAATGTATTATTTAAGAGAAGATTTTTCTTAATTGATCATTTTTTTCGATACCAAATATTAAGAATAAGCCCTGTTATTACAAGTAAAGTACCTACAAGGCTAAGGATTGGATATGTGTCACTAAACCAAAACACCCCTGCAATCATTGTAAATATTACCTCAATATATTTTAATGATACAATCTTATTTGTTGCCTGGGATTGAAATGCTTTGGTCATAAATAATTGCCCAAAGTACCCAAAAACCCCTAGACTTAGTAGTAGCAACCATTCTACTCCTAGGGGAGTAGTCCATTTGAAAATAGATAACACCCCTCCTACTAACAAAGAGATCCACATAAAATAGTTCACAATAACCACAGGATGATCTCCATGCCCAATTTTATTAATCAAAACATATACTACACCACTAAATATCGCTGACCCTATTATTAACAAAAATCCAAAAGAATTCATGTCTGGATCAAAGCCTTTGATCATTAATACCCCAACAAAAGCCATGATAAAAAATAACCATTGTATTGATTTTACACGTTCTTTAAGAAAAAACACCGCAAGAATTGTGGCAAATATTGGAGACAAGTATCGCAACGAAACTGCAGATCCTATAGGTAAATAATTTACTGACATAAAAAACAACCCCATAGAGGTCACACCTGCAAATCCTCTAAACACCAATAAACTTCTTTGATTACCCAGAATAGGAATCTTATGCCAAAGAAGATAACTCATCGTAAAAAATAAAGATCCAAATGCCCTGAAGAGTACCAATTGTCCACCGCCAAAATGCGCTAAATACTTTACTAGTAGATTCATTGCTGTAAAACACACAGCACTAAGGAGCATAAAGTATATCGCTTTTTTCATGAATTGGTCAAAAATACATCTTCAAAATTAATTTCTGAGTACTTTTTAGAATTGATTTTAAATCATTATAAGCTTAACCTAAATGCTTTTTTTAACCGATCTGCTTGCCATACGGGTATTCCTGCTTTTTGCGCATAATAGCTCCAGTTAGACACTACATTTAAAGTTTGTTGAATAGCCTCTTTACTATTTTTAAAACTTATTTTATCCCCTACTGCAATCAAATCCTGCATGGTAAAATCATCACGCTTTCCGTTAATTGACATTTGGTGCATACTAGTCCAAATACCAACGGGATTATAAGAATATGTAATATCATATGCGGGAGAAAGCCTCCATTGTCCCTGCCTATCCATTAAAAAAGAAATATTCTTAGTATGATCATCTTGATTACGAGCTATAACATTAAATACCATCCTCTTATACTGTTGTATTGCATCAATATGAGGCAATCGTAACCGCCTCATGATTTCGAAAGCATTTTCATAAGAATGTGCTCCCGGAGATTTGTAGTCAAAATGTGCCAAAGAACATAATGTTTGCATGTGTACTTTTTGACTATGATTAATTCTATCAAAACGTTTGGTCATAAAATGTGCACGATCATGCTCCTCGAATAGTATAGAGTTTTCCATATGTATCCCACAATCCAATGCCATTAAATAATAGGCGTATTCTATTCTGCCATATCCTTGGGGATCACTTAATGAAGCATCGTTTACGCCATCAAATTTAAAAATATAATGATCAAATCCTTTTGGTGCTTTTGCTTGTCCAGAGCGTATTTCATTAGTATTTGGATTATAGGCTATAATTGCCTTAGCTCTTTGCCCTCCGGCAGAAGTACCTACTTTTATAAGTTCATTAAGATGTTCTGTATCTGAAAGGTTAAGATGCAAACTTTCGCGTGTATTAAGTATTTTCTCAGCAAGTAAAGCTAGTTTATCTACTTCGAGCATTGTTGTTTGTGCTTTACCAACATTTTTTGCAGGTTGAAACTCTAATGCTCCCATTCCTCTAGTGCCAATGTAGCATAGCCTATCTAAAGGAGTAAATTCGGATTTTGGAATGTTATTAAGTGCTAACCATTGATCTATCAAACGATTTCCGAAATCATCCGGTAGCACATCAGATAGCATACCAGGTAATCCTTTGTAAGTATCTTGATTAAGGTTAGGGAAGCTATATATTTTTTTGGCTGAAGATGTTATCGGCATATGTATAGGTGACACATCAAGTTTTTTATCTAAAAACGAAGAGAAAAATTCGAAAGACCCAAAATTTCTTTCATTATCCCAACTTAATGCTCCTAACTCTTCATCCCAAAGTGTAATCTTGATAACATCTACCATTGCGGATCTTCTTTTTGATTCTTAGGACTTCTTGATGCTCTTTCTCTTCCCTTACCTTTAAGTTTTAAAAGCTCTATAGGACTAATTCCTGGATCTGGCAGTAAAGAGTTTAATGCATCTAGGTCGCCAAACGCTCTTAATATCTGAATAAAGGTTAAAACAGTAGTTGTTTTACCGGATTCAAAATTTTTAATGGTTTGCACATGCACCCCCGCTCTTTTTGAAAGTTCTTCTTGAGTAATATTAATATTAAGTCTTCTTTGTTTTACTCTTTGAGTAAGCTCTATCAAGACTTGTTCGTCTGAAAGGTTATTTAACTCCATAATACGTGATTAATAATGTATACAATAATATACGTTGTAGGTCTAAAACGTATATTATGTATAAAATAGTATACTTTTATGTAAAAATATATTGCAAATATAATAAAGTATATAAAAATATACTTTATGCTACTAAAAATATTTCAAAGTATATTAAAATATACTTTGAAATAAATTATTGTTACTGTATAGATATAAATCCGCTATTAATGAATCATGCTATATACATTAGATAAGATTGAATGAATATATTGTAAATTATTAGTTTAAGTAATATGCTATAACACATTAAATACAAACATTTTAAAAAATTATATAAACTACAAAATAAGATTGATGATTTCTAAATTATTATGCTCTTTGGCATGATAATAGTTATCTTGTTAATATAATTTATTATTTTAGTTTTTTTAACACCTCCAATCAAAAACCATGAAAAAGCTGTTTCTCCTACTACTGCTTTTTTTAGCACAAATAGTCTGCTCACAGACCTACACTGTACTTGATTCTGTACAGAATACTCCTATATCTTTTGCTACAATCTCTTTTGGTAACGGAAATGGTACTTTTGCAGATGCAGATGGTAACTTTCAGTTTTCAAAAAAATGGTATCCAGATATAGACACACTATACATCTCTGCCCTAGGCCATAAAGAAAGGGTAATATCAACTACATTAATTCCAAAAAAAATAAAACTTGCGCAAGATGTATCTGAGCTTAAAGAAGTGATTATTACTGCCGAAAAGAAAAGAAGGTATAAAACCAGAAAAATAGCTTCAGAGGTGCATAATGATTATTTTAAATGTTGGCTACCCACTGTAGAATCGGAAATAGCCGTTTTCTTCCCGAAAAACACTCAAAAACCTACTAAAATTGCATCCATATACCTACCAATAAAGGTTGAGTCTTCTAATAGAAATTCTTCTGGTGGGCAATCTTTTTCAACGATATTCAAAATGCAGTTTTACACCAATGACATGGGCGCTCCAGGAAAACGTTTGGCATACGACGATATCATATTTAATGTCACCAATAAAGATAAAATCAATTTTGAACTGAACGTTTCAGAACATAAAGTATATATTCCAAAAGGTGGCATATTTGTTTCTATTCAGGTCCTGGGCTATGCTGATAAAAATGGTAAACTTCAACAAACCAAAAAATATCATGAAGTAGAAACTCGTAAGGGCATAGTTAAAGTATCTACTACTTTTAGACCTTTACTTCCATTTACTAACAAAATCAATGATTACAGAACATTTACACGTAGAGTATTCTTCAAAAACAGAACATGGCAACGTTTTGACCCAGAATATAGTGAGACTAATAATCTAATTAAAAACAACAACACCAATTACGGTATGGGACTTAAACTACACCTATACGAAGACAAGTAATTAACATATTTTCAATCTAAAAAAGATCTTCTTTTCTCATTAAATTGAACAGCAACTTCATGCACCTTATCATGTGCTTTACGATTTTCGGCATGATTCACAGCATCTTCAATGGTAAGATAATAGTGCTCTAACCCCAGTTTATCTGTAAACCCCGATCGTTTTAAAAAATCTCTAACAGGTCCGATAGAGCCAATAATTAACAATTGTATATCCAAACCTTCTAAATATTGACAAATATCCTCCAATACATGCAATCCTGTACTATCAATATCGTGCATATTGGTATTATCCAAAATTAAAAATTTTGGTTTCGGATTACGATTTGTAACATATTCTTGTATGGCATCTTTGAAATAACCAGCATTCCCAAAATAAAGTTGGTTATCAAACCTTATAATAAGATAATTCGAAGATTGAATAGCATCAGGAAATCTATTGATATTTCGATAATATGTAGTTCCAGGTATATTTACCAATTCAGCTATATGCGGACGAGAGCTATAGTACTGTAAGAATACAAAAGAAAGGATAACACCTATAAATATCCCATTTTCGACACCAAAAACTAGTGTACCAACAAAAGTAATAATCATCACTACAAAGTCTCTTCTTCTAAGTTTAAATAAATATTTGGCTTCACTAAAATTGATCAATCCAAATACCGAAACCAATATTATTGCAGCCAAAACCGCCTTTGGGATATAAAAAAACAATGTTGTAAGAAACAACAATGATAGCAATACCATTACAGCAGCAATAATCGAAGAAACAGTGGTCTTCCCTCCCGCTTCATCATTAATAGCTGTTCTACTATAACTTCCTGATGAGGGAACGGCCAGAAAAAATGCACCTATAACTTTGGCTATTCCTAAGGCAAACAACTCTTGGTTCGGTTTTACGACATGGTCTCTGTTTTTCATTTCTATAGATTTTGCTATCCCGATACTACCCACATAACCTATAAAAGTTACCGTAAGTACTGTAGGAATTAGTGCCATCATAGTATCATAACTCATTTCAGGAATATTAAAAGATGGCAATCCTTTAGGAACACTTTCGATCACAGATAATCCCTTTTGATCGAGATCAAAAACGTAGGTAACAATAGTAGTGATCATGAGTACCGTTAGTGCTCCAGGAAAAGAACGTTTCCATTTCTTTAATACTGTAATTACCACAATCGAAAATAAACACATCACAAAAGTTATCCAATGTACATCAATCAAATGTTTAAAAGTGTATGCAAGCGTTTGATGCGTATATTTAAAACTAGGAATATCTATTCCTAAGCTTTCACTTAATTGAGAAATAATAATTATTATAGCGGCTGCCGATATAAATCCAGATATAACAGGTTGAGAAATCAGATTAACCAAAAACCCCATTCTTAGGACACTCATAATAATTTGCAGCACTCCTATTAAAAATCCAGCAAACAAAACTAAGGCTATAAATTTTTCAGAAAACGGATCTGCTAATTGACTTACCCCACTCATAATCAAAATTGCAGTAACAGCAACCGGGCCTATACTTAATTGTTTTGACGTGCCAAATAGCGCATACAAAAATAAAGGTACTAGACATGCGTATAATCCATATATAGGAGGAACACCCATAAGTAAAGCGTAAGCAATTGCTTGAGGTATTAAAATAACCCCAACCGTAATACCAGAGATTATATCTGCCTTAAATATAGAGGCATTATATGCTTTATCTCTAAAAATTTGTAAAAACGGAATTATTTTGTGCAGAGTTTTAACTTTGTGTCGTTTTGGTTAGCTCCGTAAATCTACGACAGTTGATAATTTATGCCAAAAGAATTTCAAATAGATATATTCATCTCAACGATTTATCTATTTTTGATACAAACCAAAAACGGACATGAACGAAACAGGGCTTCTTTTCCTCTTAGCTATCGTAGGCTTTATTGCTGGAGTTATTAACACGATCGCAGGAGGAGGTTCCTTACTTACACTGCCCATGTTAATTTTTATGGGATTACCTCCTGCAGTGGCAAATGGTACAAATCGAATTGGGATATTTATCCAGAGTATAACTTCAATTGCCGGGTTTAAAAGCAAAGGAATAAAACCATCGTTCTTCGGTTTGTTTTTGGGAATATCTGCTCTTATTGGCTCCTTAATAGGTGCTCAAATTGCAATCGATATTAAAGGAGAGACTTTTAATAAGATCTTAGCAATTATTATGGTAGTTGTGGTTTTATTTATGGTCTTTAAACCTAAAATAAAAGTCGAAGATCTTATAGAAAGAACCAAGGGTAAACATTTTTGGGTATCTATACTCACTTTTTTCTTTATTGGTATTTATGGCGGGTTTATCCAAGCTGGTGTTGGGATATTTATTCTATTGGCGCTAACATCTATAAATTACCTTAGTCTTGTAAAATCCAACGCAGTTAAAGTACTTGTGGTATTCGTATATACCATTGGCGCCTTGGCTATATTTGCATATCACCAGCAAATAGATTATTTATACGGATTCATTCTTGCATTCGGAAACGCGAGTGGCGGTTGGATTGCCAGTCGATGGTCTGTAAAAAAGGGAGATGGACTGGTTAAAATCTTCTTGATTATCATGGTAACAGCAATGGCTATCAAATTATGGGTAGATAGTTAAATGAAATTCAATACAATGGGGTTTTTAATATTTTTATATTATAAATGCCAATACATAGGCAATACTCGAAGCCTCTTGCAGAATAAGCTTCTACTGATTTTATAAAGGATAATGCGTATATTATACTCGCTAACAAACACAAAATCGTCATAAAATGAAACTTAAAACCCAGAGTATCATACTCATTTGCATTCTTGTTTTGGCATGTAAATCTCAAAAAAAGGAAGAAACCGAAATTATTAATGAAACTATCGACCCACCTCAAGAAGAAGTTTCAAAAAAAATAGAAAGTGATATTGTAATTGATCCTATTGGCCATGCAACGGCAATATTAGAATGGAAAGATAAAACCATTTACATTGATCCTTATGGTGGCAGCAAAGCCTTTGAAGGTAAGAAACCTGCGAATTTAGTTTTGATTACAGATATTCATGGAGATCATATGAATATAGATACACTCGATAGTTTAGATCTATCTAAGGCCGAAATTATTGTACCGCAAGCAGTAGCCGAAAAACTTCCTGCTAGTTATACAGATCAACTTTTGATTATTAATAACGGAGAAACCAAAGAAGTACAAGGGATTTCAATTGAAGCTATCCCGATGTACAATCTTAGAGAAGAAGCCTTAAAATTTCATGAAAAAGGTCGCGGAAATGGATATGTTATTACACTCGGAAAAGAACGTGTGTATTTTTCTGGGGATACTGAAGATATTACCGAAATGAGAAAGTTACAATACATTGATAAAGCTTTTGTTTGTATGAATTTGCCATACACAATGACCGTAGATAGAGCGGCTGATGCGGTTTTAGATTTTAAACCAAAACAAGTGTATCCTTATCATTACAGAGGCACAAATGGATTTAGTGATGTAAATAAGTTTAAGGAAATTGTTTCTAAAGATCCAAATATTGAAGTAGTACAATTAGATTGGTATCCAAAACAAGAGTAAATGTATTGCGCTAAATTAACGTCTAGTCTCTATATGTAGTAAACTATTTTACAAAACAAACTGGTTTGGCCTCTCCTAGCCTTTTTTGTGATCCGCGTAAATCCAAAACGAGTTAAAATCTGTACATTACCACGATTTTTTAAAATGAATACATTTTAAGTATAATGGAGAGCAACATTGAATCAAAACAACACAAACACTTTGTTATCTACAAACCTTATGGATACTTGAGCCAGTTTGTAAACAATGGTCAAAAGAAAAACAGCAAGAAGTTATTAGGAGAATTACATGATTTCCCCGAGGGCATTATGGCAATCGGGAGATTAGATGAAAAATCTGAAGGTCTTTTATTACTTACAACAGATGGCAAAACCAGCAATCATATTTGTAGCGGTAAAATCGAAAAAGAGTATTATGCCCAGGTAAACGGAGAGATCACTACCGAAGCTGTTCAAAAACTATGCGATGGCGTCGAGATTGGGTTCGAAGGAAAAAAATATCTTACAAAACCTTGTATAGCAAAAGCTATTAGTACAATACCCACATTTCCGCAAAGGTCAAAGAAAATTAGAGATGATAGACATGGCCCTACTAGTTGGGTATCTATTACCTTAACCGAAGGTAAATTTAGACAGGTTAGAAAAATGACATCGGCTGTTGGGTTTCCAACATTACGTTTAGTACGTGTTAGAGTTGGAGATATTCGATTACACAATATGCAAGTAGGTGAAGTGAAGCAGCTAGAAGTTATTTAAAAAAAACAAAGTCCCGAAACAGCAATATGCTTCGAAACTTGTGATATTATTATTAGATTAACATCTAATTTTTTCTCTTTATTCTTTTCTTGTTTTTGGATACTTTCTTCCCTGCCTTCTTAGCTTGTTTAGCATTACTGTTTACAATCTCACTACTTCTATTTCCATTACTTCGTTTTACAGCAGAAGCTCTTTTTACACTACCATCTGTTTTTTTTACACCAACAGATCTTTTCTTCGAGCCATCGGGATTATTTACGCCTCCTGCTCTATACTTATCACCATCTGCTTGTTGTACTCCTATCCCTCGTTTCTTAGTACCATCAGCCTTATTTGCTTGTACTGCTCTTTTTTTAGTTCCATCTGCCCTATTTACTCCTGCCGCTCGATATGTGTCACCATCTGCCTGGTTGGCTTTTACCGCTTTTTTCACATTACCGTTAGTATCTTTTTTTGTAGCGTTTATTTTTTTATTTCCTTCAGCATCTTCAGATTCAACTAATCTTACTTTTTCTCCATCTTTGTTAGTACTTACTTTTACAGTTCTTTCTTGACCATATCCTAAACAGGTTATACCGAAAACAAGTACAATACTTAAAATTTTATTCATTTTCATAATTCATTTTTTTAAGTTACTTCATAATTAAGACCGGAGAATTAAAAAAAGGTTTAATTAAAGATAAAGAAATAATACATATTACAAGCGAATGCTATTCAAATAGCGATAAGATTACATCCTGCAATTTGTTTAATTGAGATCTAAGAATCCTTTGTTTGACAGTAATGGATAATGTAATTTTAGAAAAAGACCTTGTCATAAACTCAATACTAACAAAAGCTTTAGGTTCTTTTGAATTAGAAAACCAATTGTTGGCATGATCTTCATCTGCAAAAGTATTATCAAAGTCATTTGTATCTTCATTAATAGCACCTCTAACAAAATCAGAGTTTGGATCATAAACAATTATGGGTAAATTTAACCGATTTATCAACTTCTGTATTTCATCATTAAGTAAGGGAAGAGCTTGTTCTAATTTCTTTTCAAAAGGTTTGTTTGCTTCGGTAAAATAATCAGAGATGTAATGAGGATGTTCTTCTGCATCTGGAGGCATTGCCACACTTACCGTCATGCCAGAAGAAAAAAATATATGAAAGTATTTAGTTATAGCCCCTGCTCCCGCTTCTCCACTCATGATACATTATTCGTTTAACAACCGCTGAAATTCCTCAAGGTACACTCCAATATGATAACCATCCATTAAACCATGGTGCACATTGATTGCTATAGGCAAGCTTATTTTACCTTGGATTTTCGTATATTTTCCGAAAGAGATTTTAGGAATACTATCTTTAAACTCAAAATGCCTAGCGTGAGTTAATCCAGTAAAACTATACCATGGTATAGAAGAATAGTGAATAGTATCTATGCGTTTTGCATTATCATTGTTACGCAAGCCAGAGCTATTTTTTACATCAAATATTTCTCTTTGACCTTTCTCGACAAAACTATTGAAGTCTTTATCATACTCTATAAACGAAAATCCAAAAGTATGATCATCTCTTCCGATGGTTGGCGAAGCGTGGATTTGATCATATAAGAAAATTTGATCATTTTCTACTCTATACCTAAAAGCTTCTATAGTATTTGCCGCCAGTAAAGACTTGTGTAGATAGAAAAGAAAATAAGGGTATCCAAAATCTTTTATCTTTTGATACCCTAAAGTAAAATCTACCTCTGTTGTAATCCCAAAAAATGGTTCATTAAAGCCTCCAAAAAATTCGAAATGCTCTTTTCTGTCCCAGTTATTAAGATCAATAGCTTTTCTCATATCATAGTACCTCTAGTAATTCACTCGCCTTAGTGAAACTTCTAAAATTAGTATGTGTTATTTCTTCATGGATCATTTCATGTTCCCATGTGGTATGAAAAGGAATATGAAAAGCATGCGCACCTATATTTAATACGGGTAGAATATCAGATTTTAAAGAATTTCCTACCATTAAAAATTCATTTTCAGAAATATCGAGATGTTTTACCAACTTGGTATAATTTTTCTCTGTTTTATCCGATACAATTTCGATATGATGAAAATACTTTTCTAATCCCGATTTAATTAACTTACGCTCCTGATCTAGCAAATCTCCCTTTGTGGCTACTACAAGACGATACTGTTGAGACAATTGACGTAGTGTTTGATCAATACCATCAATCAATTCTATAGGTTCTTGAAGCATTTCCTTACCCTTATCTATTAGTTTCTGAACCAATGTTATAGGAACATTTCCATTTGAAATATTTATAGCAGCTTCAATTAAGGATAATGTAAATGGTTTAATGCCGTAACCGTAAATAGGTAAATTTTGCATCTCCACATCAAACAACAATTTATTAGCTTGTTCCTTGGGCATAAAATCAATTAACAATTCGCAAAATTCTTCTTCAGCTTTTCTAAAAAAAGTTTCATTTACCCATAGCGTATCATCCGCATCAAAGGCAATAACTTTTATTTTTTTTAAAGGCATCCTTATTGATTCTGAAAAATATTATAAATACAGATATCTAATCTGAGCTTAATTATCTAACTAATTTCTTATACTTAATACGTTTTGGCATTAAATCACCACCTAAGCGTTTCTTTTTATTTTCTTCATAATCAGAGAAACTACCTTCAAAGAAATACACTTGAGAATCTCCTTCAAAAGCTAAGATATGAGTACATATTCTATCTAAGAACCAACGATCGTGAGAAATCACTACAGCACATCCTGCAAAATTCTCAAGCCCTTCTTCTAAAGCCCTTAACGTATTGACATCAAGATCATTAGTAGGTTCATCCAAAAGCAATACATTACCTTCTTCTTTAAGTGTCATAGCCAGATGTAATCGGTTACGTTCACCTCCAGATAAGGTAGATACTTTTTTGTTTTGTTCACTTCCTCCAAAATTAAAACGACTTAAATACGCCCTGGAGTTGACTTCTTTACCGCCCATCATCACTAAGTCCTGCTCATCACTAAAATTCTGCCAAATAGACTTATCAGAATCTATATTAGAATGTGCTTGATCTACATAAGCGATTTTTGCTGTTTCTCCTACAGAAAAACTTCCTTTATCAGGAGTTTCTTCTCCCATGATCATTTTAAAAATAGTCGTTTTTCCTGCTCCATTTGGTCCAATAATTCCAACTATTCCTGCTTGCGGTAATTTAAAGTTAAGATCTTCATATAAAAGTTTATCCCCATACGCCTTGCTAACTCCGGTAACTTCTAAAACATTGCTCCCTAAACGAGGTCCATTAGGAATGTATATTTCCAATTTTTCGTCAAGTTGTTTTTGATCTTGACTCATTAGTTTATCATAATTCTTTAAACGTGCTTTTTGCTTGGTTTGCCTCCCTTTTGCACCTTGACGAACCCACTCTAACTCACGTTCTAGGGTTTTTTGACGTTTTGAAGCAGATTTGCTTTCTTGCGCCAAACGTTTAGATTTTTGATCTAACCATGAGGAATAGTTACCTTTCCAAGGAATACCTTCTCCTCTATCAAGTTCTAAGATCCAACCTGCCACGTTATCTAAGAAATACCTATCATGCGTTACCGCAATAACGGTTCCTTTATATTGTGCCAAATGATGCTCTAACCAGTGTACTGATTCTGCATCCAAATGGTTTGTAGGCTCATCTAATAATAAGACATCTGGTTCCTGAAGCAATAAACGACAAAGAGCAACTCTCCTTCTTTCTCCACCAGACAATACTCCAATTTTCTTATCAGAATCCGGAGTTCGTAATGCATCCATAGCAATTTCAAGCTTGGTATCTAACTCCCAGCCATTACCAGCATCAATTTGATCTTGTAAAGCAGCTTGTCGATCCATAAGTTTCTGCATTTTATCTGCATCACTATAAACTTCTTCCAAACCAAACATGTCATTGATTTTATTGTATTCATCAAGAACAGCAACAATTTCTGCAGCACCTTCTTTTACGACTTCAAGAACAGTTTTTTCAGGATCTAATTGTGGCTCTTGCTCCAAATATCCAACCGAATAGTCTGAAGAAAAAACAACATCACCTTGATAATTTTTATCAACACCCGCTATAATTTTAAGAAGGGTTGATTTACCAGAGCCATTAAGCCCCAATATTCCTATTTTTGCTCCATAGAAAAAACTTAAATATATATTTTTTAATACAGGCGTATTAGCACTTTTAAATGTTTTACTTACTCCCGACATGGAGAAGATCACCTTTTTATCGTCTGACATAAGTCCTTATTATATTATTTTATTTGATGAATTTATTATATTGAAGATTAAACTCTTCCTTTTAAAGCATTAAAAACCCAAGCGATTGCAAAGAAACCAATACCAACAGCGGCAAAACCATATCCAGATACATCTCTGTATCTAAAAGCTCCTAATGCTATTAATGAAAGGCCGACTATTACCATAATAAAAGTAGCCCATGCAAGCACAGTATTTTTATTCATTCCCATAAATTCTTATTTAGTACAATTAGTTGTTTGTTGCGAATAGTAAAGTTACAAATATCGATATTTTATCATCAAAAAACAGGTTTTTAAAAGGATGTTAAGATATTAAATTAGCTTATGACTTGTTTTACAGTTAATTAAAAATTAACTTTTAATACAAACGAGCACTAAAATAGATAGTGCTCGTGTAAAATTAAACCAATTTATTTATTATAATGCTTCATTATCTAATCGAGATTCTAGTACCGATTCTATAGTATTAGGGATATTTTCTAAAAGATCATATCCTGTTAAGTTTTCAATAGTATTTACGGTTGTTCTAAATTGTGTCCAGTTGCTACTAATTCCCTGATCATTAGGTACATTAATAGCTATTACTCTAGTCGAAGTATTTACTCTATTAATATCATTTGATCCATTTGGTAATACTAAAGCTACTTTCCAAAAAGAATCTGGTACTGTAATATTTCCTCCATCTATTGTGGATGCAAAACCATTTCTTCCCGTTCCTCCACTTCCAACAACGCCAGCAATAACATGAATCTCGTTCCCTTCTAGGGTCAAAGATCTCAGATAGTTTTCAAAACTTGCCCAACTTCTCTGATTATTATCAGGAGCTTGAGGAGCTATATTGGTCATAAAAAATGTGTTCTCATTAGAGGATGAATTTCCATTTCTATCTGCCGAAGGACATAAATGCCCTCTATCAAATCCAGAACCTGTATAATCACTAGTTGTAGCTCTAAAAAAATTACTTGGTAATGACCTATCTTGTTTAAAACAATTGCACCTCGGCGAACTACCTGTCCAAGCACTACTTAAGTGCCAACTCACCCAATTAGCTGTCCCTCTATTATTGTTATATGAAAGTACGTAATCCGGTTTTGATAAATAATAATTTGTAGTACTCGAAGATGCGTTAGAAGGATTACCAAAGGTAATATTACTATCTCTTGATGGACTACCATTGCCGCCGTTACCTCCTCCTGTAGAGCCAGTAACTATTTCAATATTATCAATATTAATTCGATTAGACCCTCCTGAAGTTTTATAAATCCCGTATCGAACTGATCTTGTTTCATTAACATTAAACGACACGGTATTTAGTGACGTTGAAGTTGTGTTAATCGTAGATCCAGCATAGGACCATGAAGAACCATTATCATAAGAAGCTATCAAACGCCAAGAAGAATTACCATCATTACCATATTTTGCATGGCGTACTCTTACTGTTTGTGCACCATCATCCATATTAAAAGACATAATTGTATATCCCGTATTTCGAATACGACCAGATTTCGATCCAAATTTTCGATCATTAGATAATGTGCCAATCAAAGCATCGTTAAAATACCAAGTACCAGAAGAAAGGTTAACACTCGCTCCCACATAACTTTCTTTTGACCCCGATTCTAAAGTTTCTGTAAACCCTGACGCTCTTTTTTGTGAAAAATTGTGATCATGAGGCCCCTCATTATCATAAAAATTAGTTTGTACTTTTAATTCGCCTTTAATATCCAATCTAGTAGTTGGGATAAATTCGTAACTAGATTGATCATCTACACTACAGCTCGTTGTTATAAATGCTAAAGTGAAAAATAAAATGATTGAGTTAAGCTTTACATACTTCATAGTTGAATTATTAGATTATTGTGTGTTTATGTTTCTATCAAAATAATCCAATATGTCTTAAAAAACTGTTAATCGATCACCAAATAAATGTTATTAAAGCATTAAAAATCAATTTAATAAACAACAACAACCTGCTATTTTAAGCGTATGTTTATGAAGCATCTTAAATTATCTCTCTAATATCAATAAACTCGGGGTTTTTTGTATTTTCGTGCAAACAATACACACAAATGGATATAAACTTCAACAAGAACGAAGATCATAATAAATTACTAGTATCAGAACTACGTCAGAAGTTTGCTAAAGTAAAACTTGGAGGAGGCGAAAAACGAATTGAAAAACTACATGCCAAAGGCAAAATGACGGCTAGAGAACGAATTGAATATCTATTAGATAACGATTCGAAATGTATCGAAATTGGTGCTTTTGCCGGTGAGAATATGTATGAAGAACATGGAGGTTGTCCTAGTGGTGGTGTCGTAGTTAAAATAGGTTATGTTAGTGGCAAACAATGTATTGTGGTTGCCAATGATGCTACTGTAAAAGCTGGAGCTTGGTTCCCTATTACTGGAAAGAAAAACCTAAGAGCTCAAGAATTATCGATTGAAAACAAATTACCCATTATATATCTTGTAGATAGTGCCGGTGTATATCTTCCTATGCAAGATGAGATTTTTCCTGACAAGGAACATTTTGGTAGAATTTTTCGTAACAATGCTGTAATGAGTAGCATGGGGATTACTCAAATATCTGCAGTTATGGGTAGTTGTGTTGCAGGAGGAGCTTATCTACCAATTATGAGTGATGAAGCGCTGATTGTAGATAAAACAGGAAGTATTTTCTTGGCTGGTAGTTATTTGGTAAAAGCGGCTATTGGCGAAACTATTGATAATGAAACTTTGGGTGGTGCAACTACACATTGTGAAGTCTCTGGTGTTACCGACTATAAAGCCAAAGATGATAAAGATGCTTTAGATACCATAAAAAATGTAATGTCTAAGATCGGAGATTTTGAAAAAGCTGGTTTTAACCGGGCGAAACCATCAAAACCCAAAGAAAACCCCGAAGAAATATATGGAATTCTACCTAAGGCCAGAAATGAACAATATGATATGATGAAAATCATTAGTCGTCTTGTTGATGATTCTGATTTTGAAGAATATAAAGCTGGATATGGTCAAACAATTATAACCGGTTATGCTAGAATTGATGGTTGGGCTGTAGGTATTGTAGCAAATCAAAGAAAAATTGTTAAAACCAAAAAAGGTGAAATGCAATTTGGTGGAGTTATCTATTCTGATTCTGCGGATAAGGCTACTCGTTTTATTGCTAATTGTAACCAAAAGAAAATTCCTTTGGTGTTTTTACAAGATGTAACTGGTTTTATGGTAGGTAGTAAAAGTGAACACGGAGGAATCATAAAAGATGGTGCTAAAATGGTTAATGCCGTAAGTAATAGTGTAGTTCCAAAATTTACGATAGTAGTAGGTAATTCTTATGGGGCTGGTAATTATGCTATGTGTGGTAAAGCTTATGACCCTAGGTTGATATACGCTTGGCCAAGTGCTGAGCTGGCGGTTATGGGAGGTGCTCAAGCGGCAAAAGTATTGTTACAAATAGAAACAGCTTCACTAAAGAAAAAAGGAGAAAAATTATCCGAAGAAGATGAAAAAGCTCTTTACGATAAAATAAAAGCTCGTTATGACCGACAAATTTCACCCTATTATGCAGCTGCACGAATATGGACAGACGGGATAATTGATCCTATGGATACAAGAACGGTTATTTCTATGGGGATAGAAGCCGCTAACCACGCTCCTATCGAAAAGAAGTTTAATCTGGGGATTATCCAGGTATAATTAAATAGATTAATGAAAATTTCACACATACTCTTAGTTTGTTTATTACTTGTCGGTACATATAAAATAAGCGCACAATCTAATGAAGAAAAGGCTAAAGAAATTGAACAAAATCTAATACGATCAAAAGAATTACTACAAAAAAATGTAGATAGTTCTATGTTTTACTCTGATAAGGCTTTACAACTGTCTAAATCTATAAGCAACGATACATTAGTAGCTAAATCTTATTTACAAAAAAGTAGTGTATTGATTATAAAGGGTGGATTTGAACAAGCCGATTCTTTGCTTCAAAATAATCTTCAAGCAAAAGAACTTCCTGTACATATCGAAGGACAAACCTGGCATAACTTAGGAACCATTGAATATTACAAGCAAGATTTCCACAAAGCCTTAGATATATATCTAAAAGCTGCCAAAGTGCTCGAAAAAGCCAATAATTCTAAACAATTAGTAAATACGTATACAAATATTGGTTCTATCAATGCTGCTTTAAAGAATTTTAAAAATGCTCAAATATATCTAGAAAGAGCACTTCCGTTAAGTGATTTTAATGAAGTATTAAGATTGCAAATTTTGGTCAACTTAAGTACGATTTATAAAGAGCAAAAATTATTCAAAAAATATGAGAGTAGTGTGTTTGAAGCTGAGCAATTAGGCTTAAAGTACAATGCAAAAAGAATCCTTTCTGTTGTTTACACCAACCTTTCTACATATTATACCGAGGAAGGAACCGATTATGATAAGGCACTTTATTATGGTAAAAAAAGTGTGTCTTTAAAAAAAGAGCTCAACCTGACCCAGACATTGGATGTCGCATATAATAACCTTGGGCACTCTTTTCTCAAGAAAGGAGAATATCATAAAGCCATTGCATATCTAGATAGTGCAAAACCTAGTTCTAAAGGAATTTTAAGATCTTATGTTTTTAATAATCTAAAAGAGTCATATATTGGACTAAAAGATTATAAAAAAGCAATGTATTATGCTGATTTAAAAGATGAAGTAAAAGATTCTCTAACTAATGCAAAACAAAAAGAGAAAGTTGCAGAACTAACAGAAAAATTTGAGTCTGAGAAAAAACAACAGCAAATCGATGTTTTGGATGCTCAAAACGAGGTGCAAGCACTTACCATCAAACAACAAAAATACATATTATTAGTATTGGGAATAATTGGAGTTTTAGTACTTATATTGAGCTATTTTGGGTTTAAAAATTATAAAACCAAACAACAACTAAATACGGTTTTATTGCAGCAAAAACTTAGGAAAACCCAACTTAATCCTCATTTTTTGTTTAATGCTTTACAAAGTATTCAAAATTTTATTTATCAAAACGACAAAGAAAAATCTGGAGCTTACTTAGCCAGCTATTCAAAATTAATTAGATTAATTCTAGAAAAATCCGACGACAACTTTATTTGTGTTGGAGATGATAAATTGGCTCTAGAATCCTATTTAAATTTACAGCAATTAACCCACAATAATTCTTTTGAATATCAAATAGACATGGGAGAAAATGTAATCGAAGATTTCGATCAAATCCCTTCTCTTATCACGCAACCTTTTGTAGAAAATGCTATTTTACATGGACTTAAAGACATTAACCAAGGTGTTATTAATGTCAATTATTATAAAGAAAATGATGCATTATGTGTTTCTATTTCTGATAACGGAAAAGGGATTCAAGATAAAAAAGAAGATTCAAGAAAGCTTCATAAATCAATGAGTATGGGTATTATAAAAGAACAATTGAAAAATTTAAATCGAACTTCTAAAAGCTTTGAAGGTGATATTTCGATTAATTCATCAGATAAGGGAACTAAGGTTATTTTAAGTTTTACAGCCGCTTAAAAAATATGTATAGTATCTTTATCTCATGACCAATCGTATTACTTGTTTTATTGTAGAGGATGATCCTCAAGCTCTTTTTTATGTTTCTTCTATTATTGAACAATATGGAGGTATTGATATTTTGGGTAACGCAGATACGATTAACAAAGCATCAAGCCTTGTAAAAAAACTTTCTCCAGATTTTATAATACTAGATGTCTTCCTTAAGGATGGTAATGCATTTGAGTTTTTGGAATTTTTTGACCAAATACAATTCAAAATTATCTTTACTACCTCATTTGCCAAATACGCTTTAGAAGCTTTTAAGTTTAGTGCTATAGATTATCTACTAAAACCTTACGAAGAAAGAGAAATGGTTGTAGCCTTAGATAAAATCACTACAGACAAACTTAAGGATAGTTATCAATTACAATTAAATACGCTATTACAAAATTTCGCAAATAAACAAGAGCCTAAGAAAATAGTACTCAAAAATGCTGATACGATAAATATTGTAAGTACTGGGGATATCCTATATGCCAAATCAGATAATAATTACACTACATTTTTACTCACCAATGGGAAGGAAATACTGGTTTCTAAACCCTTAAAATCTTTTGACGAAAAACTGTCTCCGCATAATTTTTTTCGGGTACATCAAAGTTTTTTAATAAACCTTTTACATGTTTCGGCATTTCATAAACGTAATGAAGAAGTTATTCTAAATCAAAAACATAAAATCCCTGTGGCTCAAAGTCGCAAAAAGAGTTTAATTGATTATATAGAACGACATTTATAGAATTCTCGTTACACCCTATTCATTACTAAAAATACCTCTACGAATTCTCATTTACTCAAAAACGCTTTGTTATTAGGTGTAATTTAGTTCATAGAACTAATTTTTTACACAAATCAAAACAATAAAAAAGTAATGAAAAAAACAATCATCACTGTGGGTATGATCTTTTTATTCTTTTCATGCGGAAAAGATAAACAAAAGGAAGAAGGTGGAGGTTTAATGGATATGATTGAGGGGGTATCTGATTTAAACAAAATGGCCAAAGAAGCCGAAAAAATTGAAGAAGAAAATGAAAAACTGGTCACCACCATTCCTATTTCTAATGAAGCTTTAAAAAGCATGCTTCCCGAAAGTTTATTAGGACACTCCAGAAAGAAATTTTCTGTAGGAAACCAGTTTATGCCTGATGTAGCCATGGGTGAAGCTGAATATGAAAAAGAAAACGGAGATATAATCTCTTTATCTATTATTGATGGTGCAGGTGAAACAGGAAGTGCAATGGTTACTTTGGCTCGTTTAAGTTTTGCCAGGGATTTTGAAGAACAAAGTGATCGAGGGTATAGAAAATCAACCACAATCAATGGTTATAAAGCTGTAGAAGAAGTTGAAAAAGATGATTACTCTGATGCCGAAGATGCCAAAATCGATCTTATGGTCGCCAATAGATTCTTGATTTCTGTCGAAGGGCAAAATATGTCTGTAAATCAATTAAAAAAAGCAGTAGATGAACTGGATTTAAAAAGTCTAGAACAAAAAGCTAACTAGCTTAATCACTTATAGTTTAATTATTACTTGTGAATAACTGAATTATTACCATTACAAAGGAAAAATGAAAACATTAAAAGTATATTCAATACATATAAATATGAAAAAGATACTATCCATATTATCAATATGTCTCTTATTTTCTACATTTCAGTCATGCTATGTCATGAAAAAATCAGATCAGTTTTTTGGAATTGAAACATCTACCAACAATACGTTATATCTAATTGATATTTCTGGTAGTATGGAAGGAATAGATGAAGGTTCTATTAAAGATCAAGTAATGCGTGAGGCAGGAAATAAGGCTGGGAATATAGTAAGTAATACCATTGGTGGAAAAATTGGTAGTATTCTTGGCAAGCAAGTAACCAAACAAGCTACCAAATTAGGGGCTGTAAAACGAAAACTGATTCCAGCCATCAAAGGATTACCTGATGGTAAGAAATTTGCCGTTTTTGCTTATAACAATGATGTTACCAAGCAAACTGCAGAACTTAGAATCGCAAGCAATATGTCAAGAACATCGGCTAATATTTTTGTTGAGAATTTAAAAGCAAGTGGCGGTACCAATACTGCCAAAGGTTTGGTTGAAGCATTATCTACTCCAGGTGTTCAAGAAATCGTATTAATGAGTGATGGATTACCCAATGGCGGTCCTCAAGCTGTTTTGGAAGAAATAAGAAGAGTTAATACCAACAATGTTATCATTCATACCATAGCATTTGGGGAAGATGCAGATCATAATTTTATGCGCACTCTAGCTCAGGAAAATAATGGCACATTTATTACTTCAAAAATGTAACAAAATGAATTATAACCTATTACAAAAAATAACTCTTTCAATAGTATTTTTAGGTATTACATTATCGTCTCAGGCGCAACAGTGTAATGCTGTCCCTTTTATGAAAAAAGGAGCCATTCTAGAGTATACTGACTATAATAAAAAAGGGAAAGCTCAAAATACTACAAAACATGAAACCTTAAGTATTTCAGGGTCTAATGATGTCCTCGAAGCTGTGATAAAAGCAACGGTTACAGATTTAAAAAAGAAAGACCCTTTTAGCACAGAGTATAAGGCCAATTGTAATAAAGGTTTATTTAGTATAGATATGCTTCGATTCTTTAGTCTAGATCAACTTGCGCAACATGATAAAAGTAATATTAGCTTAAAATTAGATGGGGACGTTCTAGAATTTCCTGGTGGTATGAAACCAGGGGATGCTCTTAATGATGGCACTTTATCAATAAAAGTAAATAGTGACAGTTTTACCTTAGTTACATTAACCTTTAAAGTATTTAACCGGGAGATCGTTGGCGAAGAATCTATTACCACGCCAGCGGGAACCTATAAGTGCCAAAAAGTTACATTTGATTTCGAATCTAAATTTGGTATTTTAAACATAAAAGGAAAAGGTGTAGAATGGTATTATAATGACGCAGTGGTAGTACGATCAGAATCATATAACAAAAAAGGAAAAATGATCGCATATCACGAGTTAACAGGAATACAATAAACTTAAATAACAAAAAGTAATACATGTCTGAATATGCCAAAAAAGGACATTAAATCGAAGTAGGCAATATCTTTAAAAATATAAATTATGATAGTATGGTCTGGCAGAGGGTTTCTCTCTGTATTAGTGCTAGCCTTAGTCTTATTTGCTCTAACCTCTTTTTTGCCAGAAGAGCAAAATAATATGGCATTTGCAATTAGTCTTTTTACATCTGCAATTTTTAGTTGGTTTATGGGTAAAAAATGGAACGAACCTAATGGAAAAACTTTAGTTGATAAAGAAACAGGACAAGAGGTTATATTAAAACCAAATCACAGCTTATTCTGGATAAAAATGCAATATTGGGGATTTATATTTGGAGCACTAGGAATATTTATGTTGGTCAAACAATACATGTAGTTAATGCTCCATTTTCTGAAAAGAATCTAGTTCAATTGCTTTTGATAATAAACTAAATATAGGTGTACATGTAAATATTTATACAAAAGGGTTTTCTTTATGAAGACCCTTTTATCTTTTGGGTATGGTGATTAACTTTGTTTGTCTTTGGTTTACATATCGAAATCCTTCGGGTCCCCAAAAACCAGCCTCTTCTAACATAATACGTATGTCTTTTTTCCATTCGGGAATAGAAACGGTAGTATTTAACTCAATAGCATATACAGTGTTTTCGTATAGTGGATAATCTCCTGTACCAGAAACTCCTTCTTGAGAATCCCACATTCCGATTGTAGGGCCAGACGAATGACCAAACAATCCAAGCGGATGCGTATAAATGGCAGGGGTAAGACCCTCTGCCCTTCCCTGATCTAGGGATTTTAATAAAATTTCATTTCCCGTTTTACCGGTTTCAAAGTTACCAGTAAACACATCTTGTACACGATTACCATCTGCGAATGCTTTATCCAAAAATTCTGGAGAGGATGTTTCGTTATTCCTAAGAATATATGCATGTTGTTGGCAATCTGTATTTAATCTTAGATAGGTAATCCCAAAATCACAATGAATCAAATCGCCTGGTCTAATAACTTTATCTTTGGGTCTATCCGAAAACGAAACGATATGACTCTGTAAAGTTTCTCCTGATCGTTGAATATCTACAGTAGGATGAAACCATGTTTTTAAACCCATATCTGTAACTTTTTGTCTTAACCACCAAACTACATCATCTGTTGTCGTCGTACCGGGTTTAACTACACTTGTACTAAATGCTTCGGCAATAATATCATGAGTAATTTTTACAAGTTCACTATATAGCTCCATCTCTTGAGCTGTTCGGGTTTCTACCCAAGCAATAGCCAATTTTTCTGCAGAGGTAACCCTAGGCTTATACTCCGCGGGTAAAACTTTCATAAATGCTTCATAATCCGTTTTTACAATGCCATCTACGATCCCAAAATTTTCCGAAAAATTTATTCCTATTTTATCAGGATTTCTTTCAGAAATGATATCTACCAATGCTTTCCATTGATCAGGTTGTTTCTCTTTATCCCAAGCAGATTCAATGTTTTTACCAACATTATATCTTGCAACTGCTAATTTTTCTATTGTATTTTTCTTCTTATTTCTATAAAAAACCAAAATAGTTCTTCTCCTTGCATTAAGCCATGTAGAAGGTAACATGGTTTTAAGAACAGGATCTTCATTATATTCTCTAGAAATCAAAATCCACATATCAAACTCGGTTCTATCCATTAATTGAGGTAGTAGAGTATTAAAACGATCAACCAGAATCATATCTATAGCTGCTGCTCTTTCCTTTTGTTGAAGAATCTGAGCCTGAGAAAAATAACTGAAGAATACGAGTAAAACAAGAAGCTTTTTCATTGGGTATATGTATTGTTGTGTGATGAGTTTATTTAAGCGCAACTAAAAGTATTATAAAAAAGAGACACCTGCAACAATGCAGATATCTCTTCTTGAATTAACCTACTCTAACGATTTAATCCTTATATCTATAGCCCGTCATAACTATTTACTAGTCGTATAAACTCTGCTTTATATCCCTGATCGTCATTTTCTTTATTGGCTTGAGCCAATGTAATAATATCATCCAGTTTCTCATTTTTGATAAATTTTGATTTTCTAACTTTCATACCAAACCATGCTACAGCTGCAGCAAAATTAAAATCTTGAGTTGCAACAGCATTTTTGTTTGTATTCAGGACATGAACCATCTGTATACTTTTCTTTCCTTGTGGTTTTTTGTATCTAAACTTTACAGTTAACAATTCATTTCCGTATTTGTTACCGACATTAGGTTTGGTATATTTTAGCGTATTAACCTTCTTGAGGTATTTACTTTTCACTCCAACAGGGATAATTTCATATAAAGCTGTTACGGTATGGCCGCTACCTAACTCCCCGGCATCCTTAGTATCATCTATAAAATCTTCATTAGCTAATAATCTATTCTCGTACCCTATCAATCTATATGCCTGTACTTTGTTTGGGTTAAATTCTACTTGAATCTTTACATCTTTGGCAATAGTATACAAAGTACCTCCAAACTCTTTACCCAATATTCTTTGCGCTTCTTGCATTGTATCTATATAGGCGTGATTACCATTACCCTTATCCGCTAGAGTTTCTAATTTGCTATCCTTATAATTTCCCATTCCGAAGCCTAAACATGTAAGAAATACTCCTGATTTTCTTTTAGCTTCGATAAGTAGTTTCATGTCCTTATCAGAACTCATACCCACATTAAAATCCCCATCGGTCGCTAGGATTACGCGATTGTTTCCTTCTTTAATAAAATTCTCTTTTGCTATTTTATATGCCAGTTCTATACCTTCTCCGCCAGCTGTAGATCCTCCCGCTTCGAGGTGTTGTAAAGCTTTATTAATTTCATTCTTGTATGCACCTGATGTAGGTTTCAACACTAATCCCGCAGCACCAGCATATACAACTATCGAAACCTTATCTTTTTCGCGTAATTGATTAACCAAAAGTTTAAAGGCTTTTTTTAGTAATGGTAATTTATTACTATCTCCCATAGAGCCAGATACATCTATTAAGAATACTAAATTAGAAGCTGGTATCTGATCTTGCGGAATTTCTTTTCCTTTTAAACCAATTTTTACAAGCTGCGTATCGGCATTCCATGGTGTAGTTGCATATTCTGTATCAATAGCAAAAGGATGTTCTCCTTTGGGTTGCTGATATGAATAATTAAAATAATTGATCATTTCCTCAACCTTTACAGCATCAGTAGGGATCTTATTTCCATTATTAATCATTCTACGAACATTACTGTAAGATGCCTTATCAACATCGATAGAAAATGTAGATAATGGTGCTAAATGAACTCTTTCGAACCTATTTTCATCTATTTCTTTATACGATTCATTGTTTTTCACATCATATGTACCACTATGTGTAGTAATTACAATACAACCATGTTTTGCTCTTACTCCATAAATAGAGCTAGCACTCTCATTCTTAAGAACTTTTAAGTCTGCTATCTTAGCAGGGTCAATAGCTTTAATTTTTGCTATATCCTTTTTCTTAATAGCTACACCATCAACAATGTATAATGGTTCTTTGTTACCCAAAACAGAAATAGCTCCTCTTATTCGAATTGTATTTGCGGATCCATTAGCTTTTGATATTTGTACTCCAGCAACTTTTCCTGCTAGTTTATGTTTACTTCTTTTACCTTTTCTTCGTGACCTATTCCTTGAAGTAACGGCATAACCTAATGATACACTTCTTCTTTGAACACCATAAGCGGTAACGACAACCTCTTCTAATTGTGATTCTGAGACTTTCATCTCGACATTAATAATATTTGATTTTCCTGTTACTTCAACATCTTGTGTAGTAAATCCCACATAAGAAAAATTTAAGATATCTCCTTTTGAAGCCTGAATTGTATAGTTACCATCAAAATCTGTTTGTGTACCAGAAGTAGTTCCTTTTATAAATATATTGACGCCTGGCAATGGTAAACTCTGCTCATCGGTTACATTTCCTGCAACCGTTAATTGTTGTGCTTTTATAGTTCCTATGATACATAGAAAAAATACGAAGTAATGTAGTGATCTCATAGTCGATAGTTTTTAAATTATAATCTAAAACTAGAAGTTACCCGAACAGGTAACAATCGACAATGAGTGAAATGGTTATTTGAGTTAGTAAAGGTAACTTTTGAGCTATCTAGATATAATCTCTGCAGTATAACATCGGGTTATAATTCACTATTAGAAACTAAAGCTAAGGTTTTTGCTCTTTGTACCTTACCAGTTTCAGTTTCTATAAATTGAGAGAGGAAATAAATCTCTTTAGGAATTTCATATTTATTAATAGTCTCAAGACTTTTGATGGCTTCAGAAATAGTCAACTTTGCAATTTCATTGTAATCTTGTTCGATTATTAAAACAACCTTATCACCAAGAGCATCATCAGGAAGGCTAGTAATAAAAAAACGATGTCCTATAAGGAGTTGTAATTTGGTTTCTATTTCTTCAGGATATAATTTTATACCGCCACTATTAATTACATTATCATAACGGCCCTTCCACAAAAATTTCTTGTATGTTTTAAGTTCAACAACATCGTTAGTAACTATGGTATCGTCGTTTAACTCGGGAGCTTTAATCATTAAGCAATTACGATTATCCATACTCAGGGATACGTTAGGAAGTGCTTTAAAATAGGAAGAGTCTTTTTTATCTTTTTTCTTAGGGTTTATTCTGCGAGCTGCAATATGGGTAATAGTTTCTGTCATTCCGTAGGTTTCATAAACCTTGGTTCCAACACCTTGTATTAATTCTTTAAGATTTTCTGAAGCGGGTCCTCCCCCTACTATTAATTTCTTTATTAAATGAAGCCTGTTTAATGAGTTATCCAGTTGTAACGGTACCATTGCACAAAAATCATACTGTTTATACACTGTATCCAGAGGATTTGTTCTTGGAGGTACCAGATCAATTTTCCACCCCAAAACCATTGCCCGAACCAACATCATTTTACCAGCAATATAATTTGCCGGCAAACATAATAACGCTGTGGTATCTTCTCCTACTTTAAAAAATTTACCCGTTGCTTTAGCACTATTAATCATGTGCCGTTTGTAGATTTTAATTTTTTTAGGCTTTCCTGTAGACCCTGAAGTTTGTACTACTATATAATCCTTTTCGTTTAACCAATCTAATAAAAAACTACCAACTTCTTGCTCATATACTTCTCCTTCTTTAACAAAGTTATAGGCAATACGCTCCAGTATTTTCTTATCCGAAGAGTGTTTGTTTATAGAAAATTTTTCATGTATTTCGGGGATAGAAAATGCATTTCTTGTTTCCATATTCAAATTTCAATTTTCTAAAATACCCGTAGGTTATCTATATGTAAAGAATATATTATTCTTGTATTATCTCTTCAGTGATTTCTTCATCACCGATTTTTCCAAATAGTTTGTCTTTCCAATTTGTCCATTTATATTTTTTAGCCAATATGAATATAAACAATGGGAAAATTACAAATACTGGTATCAATATTTCGTATCCAGCTCCAGGTTCTGATACATCTAACAGTATCGAATTTGTTTGAAGTGCTGTCCAATCGGCAGTAACAAGTAATACTGTAATTAGATTGTTTGCGGCATGAAAACCAAGCGCCAACTCCATACCCTCATCCATTAAAGTGATGATCCCTAAAAATAAACCCGTACCTATGTAGAATACCATAATTATCGGTCCTAAAGTTTCTACTTCCGGATTTGCAGCATGCATTACTCCAAACAATACAGAAGTCACTACGAGGGGTATCCATTTATTTTTGGTAGCCAGGCCCAATCCTTGCATTAAATATCCTCTAAACATATATTCCTCAAAACTAGTTTGTATAGGAACTAGTACTATAGCCATTAGCAACAATATAAAAAACGGAACAGGTTCAAAATTATAAATATAGTCTTCTGGGTTAGAATAGTAAGATAGCCCCGTAGAGGTAATAATAAAAGTTGCCATTAACACGAAAATAAAAAACACTCTACCCCAATCTATCTTTTTTCGCGCAGTAGTCAAAGACAAAATAGATTGCTGGTGCACAAACTTTACCCAAAACAATAAGCCTCCTAAAAAGACTACAAAAGGAATCATCAACTCAAGAAATAGTCCATTTTTACCAATCAACTCGATCTGTTGTTTCAAAATCGCTTCGGTATCCATGTGCATCATCTTGGCGATGATATAATTTAAAGTCATTAATCCCAAAAAACCTAATGGTACCGGAATATATTTCCACATCCCCAATTTTCCTTTTCTCCCTTGTGTTATATACATGTATTATTTATTTAAATATTCTACTACCCAATCAGTTTCATTGATATAAGATAGTGATCCATTATTAACTTCTAGCGGTGCTTGAAAGTTATTTGTAAACAAACTTCCAGTCCCCAATCCTTGATGCATTTTACTATTCAACGTATAAGTGTACTGGGCAATTGCATTTAACCCCACGTTACTTTCTAAAGCGCTTGTGATCCACCATTTAATATCTAATGATTCTGCAATATCTATCCACTCATTAGTGCCATTAAAACCACCTATTAAACTTGGTTTGAGAATAATGTATTGTGGTTGTATTGTTTGTAGCAACTCTTTCTTTTTCGTTACATCAAAAACTCCTATTAACTCTTCATCTAAAGCAATGGGTAATGGAGTATCTTTACACAAAGAACGCATTTGTTCATATTGCCCTTGTCGTATAGGTTGTTCGATACTATGTAGATTAAACTTAGAGAGTTTATTAAGTTTATCAATTGCCTCATCAGGTGAGAATGCCCCATTAGCATCTACTCTTAGTTCGATTACATCTGATGAAAATTTTGATCTTACAAAAGATAAGATATCCAATTCAGTTTTAAAATCAATAGCCCCAATCTTCATTTTAATACAATTAAAACCTTGATCTAATTTATGCTCAATTTGCTCAAGCATAAATTCTTTACTCCCCATCCAAACAAGTCCGTTAATTGCGATATTTTCTTGATTATCAGTAAACTTGGAAGGAAACAACAAAAAAGGCGATTCACTTGCAAAAGATTTAAATGCCATTTCAACACCAAACTGAATACTGGGAAATTCTAGTAATTCCTCCCAGAGTTTATCTTTTCCTAAATGTATATTATCACATGCCCATCTTAATTTATCTTCATAATCAGGTCTGTCATCAATACTTAATGTTCTTAAAATACCGCACTCTCCGATGCCTTTTCTTTTACCATCAGAAATTACAATAAACCAGGTTTCTTTCTTGTTTAGAACTCCTCTCGAGGTTCCGCTTGGTCTTTTAAAATTGAGAATATGTTTGTAGTAGCTCGCTTTCATTTATAGATCAATACTCTTCCCTATTTCTAATAACATGAGATCTTTCCCTTTTTCAAAAAACTTGCGTTTAGCTTCGGTATGATCAATTTCTATATAACCAAAAGTATCATAATGTACGCCTAATATCTTATCGCATTCTACAAAATCACTTGCGAGAATAGCATCATCAATACCCATGGTAAAATTATCACCTATTGGTAAAATTGCAAGATCTAATTTGGTAGTCATAGGAATTAGTTTCATATCCATAGTAAGCGCAGTATCTCCTGCAATGTATACAGTTTTATGCTCTCCTTCAATTACAAAACCTCCCGGTTGCCCTCCATAGGTTCCATCTGCAAAGCTACTGGTATGTATTGCATTTACGTATTTAACTTTTCCAAATTCGAAACCCCAACTACCGCCATGATTCATAGGATGTACCTCTATGCCCTTATTTTGATAATGAGTCGCTATCTCATAATTAGATACAATAATAGCTCCATTATTTTTTGCAATAACTTCGGCATCCAAAACATGATCTTGATGTGCATGAGTAAGTAGAATATAATCCGCTTTTATACTATTGACATCAATGCTATCTTTGGATAAAGGGTTTCCTGAAACAAAAGGATCTATTAATACATTTGTGTTATTGATTTCTAGTAATAAGGTATTATGTCCAAAAAAGGTGATTTTCATTAGTCGAGTTGTTATGATTCGCTGGTGAAAATTATAAAATCTGGCCCAAACTAAATAAAATAGAAAGTAAAAATGTTGTTAAAGCTACTTTTTTAAGCTCAGGATCTAATAATTGAGGTTTTTCAGTTTTATATACTTTAATAATATGTATGAGTAAAGGAATAAAAGCGATCAAAAATAATAAGTTCATCGTATTCTCATAGGTGAAATATAAAAATGTAAGCATCGATAACATAGCTATAGATAAAATAGAAAAATGATATTTTCTTGCATTAGCAATACCCAGTTTCACTACAAGTGTATTCTTTCCAGCCTTCCTATCCCCTTCATGGTCTCTCATATTGTTTAGATTTAAAACTGCAGTGCTTAGCAGTCCAATCGTTATTGCCGGAAGAAAAACTAAAACGTTAAGATCTTTAGTAAACAAGAAATAACATCCTACAACACTTACCAATCCAAAGAAAATAAATACAAAAATATCACCTAAACCTTTATAGCCATAGGCAGAATTACCCATGGTGTATTTCATTGCAGCTATGATAGCTGTTAATCCCAAAACAAAGAAAAAGAGAGAATAATAAAAATTCTCCTTCCCAAAGGATATAAAAATTAAGGTTATAGCAAAAAACAACGTTATTATGGCTGTAATAATAATTCCGGTTAGCATTTCTTTCTTTGAAATGGCACCACTTTGCAGTGCGCGTGTTGGCCCCACTCTATCCTCATTATCTGTTCCTTTAACACCATCACCATAATCATTAGCAAAATTAGAAAGAATCTGTAGCCCTAGTGTAGTAGCTATCGCTAACCAAAATATAGCGGTCTCTGAAAACAGAAAACGTTTACCCCCAAAACCAATATCGTTTCTAAGGGATGAATCTGAAAACAGTAATACGTTATTAAACATCGATGAACCAACGATAATTCCTGAAATAGACAAAGGCAATGTGCGCAATCTTGCTGCCGAAACCCAGGCTTTTACTTTATTCATTTTAATGATTTAGGTTTCAAAGGAACAGTATTTTAAATTAAAAAAAAATAAAAATTGCGTATTGAGGTAAATACTTGAACCTATAATTGCCAATTTTGAATTGTATCAAAATTAATCCCACAAATTATACTAACTTTCCATATGTATTTTTATGAATTTCGCAACTCACCATATTCTAATTTTTGTGAGACTTTTTATAGATTAGCATTTTAAACCACTAAGATCGTTATGAAAACCATTGTTAACACTATTGTTTCGTTACTTTTATGCACTTTTTTCTCCTGTAAAAATGATGTGAAAAAAGAAGAAACTAAAACGACTACCACCAATACTGAAAAACCAGAAACCATAAAAGAGAAACCATTTATCTGGGAAGGAGCGAATGTATATTTCTTATTAGCAGATAGATTTAGTAATGGAGATCAAGAAAATGACAAAACCCTTGAAAGAACCAAAGAAACTGGAACATTAAGAGGTTTTGAAGGCGGAGACATTAAAGGGATTATTACAAAGATAGAAGAAGGATATTTTAAAGATCTTGGTGTTAATGCGCTTTGGTTTAACCCAGTGGTAGAGCAAATTCATGATAGTGTCGATGAAGGTACAGGAAACACATATGCTTTTCATGGGTATTGGGCAAAAGATTGGACCAAAATTGATCCCGGATTTGGCACCTACAAGGATTTGAAAAAATTAGTGCGAGTAGCGCATGAAAATGGAATTCGTATTCTTATGGATGTTGTAATGAATCATACAGGGCCAGTAACCGAAAAAGATCCGGTATGGCCTGATAACTGGGTACGTACATCACCACAATGCACTTATAAAGATTATAATAGTGCGGTAGGTTGTACACTAGTTGAAAATTTACCTGATATTAAAACTGAAAGTAATGAAGGTGTTGATCTACCTAAGGAACTTGTTGATAAATGGAAATCTGAAGGGCGATTAGAAATTGAATTGGCAGAATTAGATATTTTTTTCACCAAAACAGGATTAAAAAGATCACCAAAAAATTATATCATCAAATGGCTTACAGATTATGTAAGAGAACTTGGTATTGATGGATATAGAGTTGATACCGTAAAGCATGTTGAAGAAAGTGCATGGCGTACGCTAGCAGAACAAGCAAAATTAGCATTTGCCGAATGGAAAACCAAACACCCTAATGAAGTACTTGACGATAATGATTTTTATGTACTAGGTGAACTATATGGGTATGGGATAGACAGTAAACGATATTATGATTTTGGAGACAAAAAAGTAGATTATTTCGCTAATGGGTTTAATAACATGATCAACTTTCAATTTAAATATGATGCCAAACAAGAAGGTTATGAAAAATTATTTAGTAAGTATAGCGAAATTCTTTACACCAATTTAATAGGAAAAAGTGTCATGAATTATATAAGTTCACATGATGATGGCGATCCTTTTGATAAAGATAGAACTAAGACATACGAATCTGCTACCAAACTATTACTTACTCCAGGAGTTTCTCAGATCTATTATGGTGATGAAACGGCAAGGTCATTAATTATTGAAGATACCCAAGGAGATGCCACATTAAGATCTAACATGAATTGGGAAGACCTACAAAACGATGAAACAAAATTATTATTAGCACATTGGCAAAAACTGGGAACTTTTAGAAAAAATCATCCCTCAATTGGTGCAGGAAAACACAAAATGATTTCGCAAACTCCTTATACGTTTTCTCGAAGTTATAATAGAAATGGGACCTCAGATAGCGTTATCGTAGCATTAGATCTTCCGAAAGGAGAAAAAAGCTTAAAAATCAATTCTATTTTTAAAGAAGGAACTGTTTTAGTTGATCATTACTCCGGCTATGAAGCAAATGTCGTTAAGGATACTATAAAAATTAATTCTGAATACAGTATCGTTCTACTAGAGCGCAAGAGATAGTTTATATATCATACATACTATGATACAATATAAAATGACCTGATAAAAATTGGGTCATTTTTTTATGCCTTAATAAAAGTTAGCGTCTTAATTATATATTTCTGAAAAACAACATATAAGAATCAAAAACATATATAATGTTAGAAACAGTTACCCCTATAGAAGAACTTACCTCCTTAGGATTAAGGAGGTAAGTGTTGGGGAAAACAAAAAAAGTAAGGGAAAAATTGTAATTGGAATACCTGTCAAAGATAAAGATGTTTCGAGCATATACGGTTACGGTTTTACCTCAAACTTTAGCTGGAATACTAGTATTTACACATTAAATTAACTTTATATTATTGATTATCAGTAATTTACATAAAAACGTAATAATTGTTAAATTATCGTGAACAAAAAAATAATAAAATAGTATTAATAAATAACTCCAATAGATATCTCAAAAGTTCAAGAAAAAATTAAATTTGCAGTGATTATTTAGTTAACCTCAATATAATTTAACATCCTTGGAAAATAAAAAGGCAATAAAATTAGTCGATAAAATTCTCACTGATCTTGATAAAACGGGTATCAATGCCGATACACTGATTAAAGATCTTAAAGAGTTAAGAGAGTATGCACTTGAAGCGCAAGTACCTTTAGTAGTTAAAGTATTACGCTTTACTTATGAACATATTGAAGAGAATGACTCTTTTCTTATCCCTATTCCGGATGATGAACCTATCGAAGAAGATACAGATGAAACCACTGCTGCTACAGAAAAAGCTGCTGTAAAAGATCCTGTTGAAAGTTTGAAGTATCTTGTTTCTCTTACTAAGAGTTTAAAGAACAAGACAAATATATCTGATCTAAAAGAATATAGAGATGCTTTAATAGCATTTTAAATCGGGTAATATTACTTTTTGTTTGATGGCAATGTAAAATTAATTGCTTAGAGTAGTTTCTATAGTAGATTGATATTCTTCAAATTGTATTAGATTATTATGAGATCCTTTAGGTATGGTAATCATTTTCTTGTTGGGAATAGATATACTTTCGTATAATCGTTTACCCGATGCTAGTGGCACTACCTTATCTGCCGTACCGTGATAGATAGTAATATTGCATTTCACTTTCTGAATGAATTCGTTTGAAGGTATTTTATATTTTAATAAAATACCTGTTGGAACATAAGGCAACCAACTTTCTGAAACATCTTTCATATTGAAATATGGCGTTTCTAATACAAGTGCGGCAGGATTATTCTCTGATGCAACTTTTGTAGCAATACCTGTTCCTAATGATCGGCCATAAATAATAATGCGTTGTTTAGGATATTTATCCAATACATAGTTATAAAAAAGTTGAGCATCATCATATAATATTTGCTCCGTAATCTTACCGGTACTTTTTCCGTAGCTTCGATAATCCATGATCACTATATCATACTGTTTTAAAGCAAAATAAGAAGCTATTTCTCCCCAACGTTTCAAACTACCTCTGTTTCCATGAAAATACAAGATCACACCTTTGGTGTTCTTGTTTGTAAAATGTAGACCATTTAGTAGACTGCCATCATTGGTTTTTAAGAAAACCTCTTTAAATGGCTGATCAAATTGATAAACATAATCTACAGGTAATATTTCGGGTTGGAAAAGAATTTTTTCTTGAAAAAGATAAAGAGTTAAAAGAATCACTGCATAAATCGAAATAATCCAAAACATTATTTTTTTTAATTTACGCATTCACTTTTTTTGAAGTATGCATTACTCCTATGCTCGTTTTAGATAAATTTATTCTTTTTATTCTAGAATTAATAATCTCTCCTAACATCTTATGATAAGATTCGAAATTATTAAGGTTTTTATGCCCTCCTCCTATCACGGTATATAATCTAGTAAGCTTAGGTCTTATTTTAGACAACTTTACACTAGATTTAAAAGGTATTAGTTTATCATGTGTTCCATGAATGATATGGATTGGGCAATTCACATATTTAAGCCATTTATAGGTAGGAATAGGATAACGCATTATCAATGATACTGGCATAAATGGTATGAATTTGGCCGCAACTTTATTTAAACTATAATATGGAGCATCCAGTATGAGCATTTTGGGGTTATTTATAGATGCTAATTTTGCCGCAAAACCAGAACCCATAGAACGACCATATAAAATGATATACTTTTCGTTTACTTTATCTTTAATTTTATTATATACGAATTGAAGATCTCTTTTTATTGCTTTAAAAGAACGTCTTCCTGTACTTTTACCAAAGCCTCTATAATCTAGCATGATGACATCATAACCGTGTCTAGTAAAATCCACGGCAAACTTTCCCCAACCCTTTATACTTTTAGAGTTTCCCTTAAGATATAGTACAACGCCTTTGGGATTATCTACTTTAAAATGGAGCCCATTAATAACGGCGTCATCTCGTGTTTTGAGGTTGTATTCTTCTACAACTTGATTGTTATAATGAAACTCAAAATCTTTATCTAATTTTTCTGGTTTAAAGATGAAGTACTCCTGAAGATAATACAATACTACATTTATTACAATGTACAGTACAACCAAAACGATTACTATATATCCCCAATTTGACATCTGATTCTTTTTTCGTAAGTAACTAATTTACAAAAAATTAAAGTTAATTATAAAAAAAATCCTGCCGAAGCAGGATTTTAACTATTAAGATCTATGTTTTTATTATCGTCTAGCATCATAAATTCGAAATCGTATACCTACTCTAGCATAGATATCAAAAAACTTACTATTAGTATCTGTTATATTATCTACAAAATCATTCATAACTCCAACTTCGGCCATGATATCGAACATTTCTCCAACCATTTGCGAGAAACCTGCTCCATATACTCCACCAATGATCAACTTCTCAAAAGCATCATCTTCTAATTCTACATCCGCAACTTCAAACTTTGTATTTACTCTGAAAGAAGGACCTACATTTACAAACGCACGAAATCTATCCTTTCCTGCTCCAAATAAATATCTAAATTTTGGATTAAGACCAACTTGCAGCGTTTTGGCATCTCCTACATTTTCTATTTCACTCTTACGTTGCAAAAGTTCTAAAGAAAATACAATACTCGTTTTTGCTCTTACGCCCATTACATAACCGTAACCAGCATTAACATAAAAACCAGTTCCACTACTAGTTTCAACATCATCTAGATTTAAAGTAGAAAAAGTAGGTCCTGCAGAAACTTCCCACCTATATTGTGCATTAGAAGTAACTGCACAAACAGTTAGTACCAGGAAAATGATAATTTTTTTCATAATTTTTGATTTGATTTGAGGTTGTTTAATAATGGCGAAAATACTAAAATTTAAAAAACAAGCATAAAAAAACCTGCCATAGAGCAGGTTTTAGTATTTATTTGTCCTATCTAGACTATTCTTTGTGCATAAAAGATTGCTTCTGTAATAAAAACTCTTCAGTTTCAACAACATCTTCATCAGGAACGCAACAATCCACCGGGCATACCGCTGCACATTGTGGTTCTTCATGAAAACCTTTACATTCTGTACATTTATCAGGTACTATATAATATATTTCGTCACTAACAGGTTCCTGAGCCTCATCAGAGTTGACTGCTTTTCCTCCAGGAAGTACAACATCTCCTTCTAAATCTGTACCATCAGAATATCTCCAATCATCTGCACCTTCATAAATTGCTGTGTTTGGGCATTCTGGCTCACAAGCACCACAGTTTATACATTCATCAGTTATTATAATTGCCATAGCTCTTTTTTATTCTAAATTTGCATGACAAAAATAACTCGTAAACCAATGATAAACAAATAAGAAATGGTATTAAATGATCGCGTACGCGCTTTTTCTGAATTAGGAAACTTCTTAAGTCAATTTAAATCTACTGGTTATGAGCAAGTTGATACTGTTCTATTGAATGATGATTTTTTTGATGGAATGGTAAATAAGATTGATTCTGCTGTGCATTATAATGGTTGGTTCACAAAAGAAAACGTACTTTTTTCGTTAAATGAATGGGGTCAAGCTCTTTCTAAAGAAAACCTTAATGACTGGTTATCTCCTTATTCTTTAAAAACAATCACTCCAAAAACTATAGGAGCAATCATGGCGGGTAATATACCGTTAGTTGGTTTTCATGATTTTTTATCTGTCCTAATTGTTGGTCATAAAGTGCTAATCAAGCAATCATCAGATGATGATCAGCTTCTTCCTTTTTTGGCGTCATATCTTATTGCTGTGGCACCAGAGTTCAAAGAGTACATTTCATTTACTTCTGATAGGTTATCTCATTTTGATGCAGTTATAGCTACAGGAAGTAATAATACTTCTAGGTATTTTGAATATTATTTTGGTAAAGTTCCTAATATCATCCGTAAAAGCAGAAATTCTGTAGCCATATTAACCGGAAAAGAAACGGCAGATCAGCTTACAGCTTTGGGTAAAGATATTTTTAGGTATTATGGATTAGGCTGTAGAAGTGTATCAAAATTGATGATTCCCGAAGGATATGATTTTGATCAATTTTTCAAAGCCATCTATCCGTATCATGATATTATGAATAGCGCAAAGTATGCCAACAATTATGACTATAATAAAGCAGTATACTTAATGAGTAATTATAAACTTTTTGAAAATGGTTTTTTAATGCTCAAAGAAGATAAAAGCTACGCATCACCAATAGCCACAGTGTTTTATGAAACGTATGTTTCAGAATCAAAATTATCAGAAAAACTAAAAAACGATGAAGAAAAAATTCAATGCGTGGTAGCTACTGATATTGTTCACGAAAATATAGATTTTGGACAAACTCAAAGTCCAAAACTTTCAGATTACGCAGATGGCATTGATATTATTGAATTTTTGACAAAAATTAATTGAATAATTTATCATTTTGATAATGCATTTGTATAAGATTATTAGCACCTTTGTGGTGTTTTTTTCTCCCTTTAATTGGAAGAAAAAAGAAGATACAAACTGGAAATTATTAATACTAACAAATTATCGATGAAAAAGCACAATTTTAGCGCTGGACCCTGCATTTTACCACAAGAAGTATTTAAACAAGCATCTCAAGCTATTTTGGATTATAATGACTCCGGTCTTTCTCTTATTGAAATTTCGCATCGAAGTAAGGATTTTGTTGATATTATGGAAGAAGCTCGCAGTCTTGCTCTAGAACTTCTAGGTCTTGAGGGTAAAGGGTACAAAGCTCTTTTCTTACAAGGTGGAGCAAGTACTCAATTTCTTATGGTTGCTTATAATTTATTGCAAACCAAAGCTGGATATATTAATACAGGTAGTTGGAGTGATAAAGCTATAAAGGAAGCAAAATTATTTGGAGAAGTTATTGAAATTGCATCTTCTAAAGATTCTAATTTTAATTACATCCCAAAAGGGTATCAAATACCTAAGGATTTAGATTATTTACATTGCACAAGTAACAACACTATTTTTGGAACACAAATGAAGGACTTCCCTGTAACAGACGCTCCATTAATTTGTGATATGAGTAGTGATATATTTTCAAGACAATTAGATTTTTCAAAGTTCGCTTTGATTTATGCTGGAGCTCAAAAAAATATGGGGCCTGCAGGAACTACGCTAGTAGTGGTTAGAGAAGATATATTAGGAAAAATTGAAAGACAAATTCCTTCTATGCTTGATTATCAGGTTCACCTTAATAAAGGTAGTATGTTTAATACTCCTCCTGTTTTTCCGGTGTACACATCAATGTTAACCCTTAGATGGCTTAAGAAACTTGGTGGTATTGAAGCTATTGAAGAGCTGAATGAGAAGAAAGCAAAACTTATCTATTCTGAAATAGATTTGAATCCTTTATTTAACGGCTTTGCTGCCAAAGAAGATCGTTCTAACATGAATGCTACTTTTACACTATTAAATGAAGATCTTAAAGAAACTTTTGATGATATGTGGAAAGAAGCGGGTATTAACGGAGTAAATGGACACAGAAGTGTTGGTGGATATAGAGCAAGTATGTATAACGCTATGACCATGGAAAGTGTAGCTGCTCTTGTTGATGTAATGGGGGATTTAGAAAGAAAAGCGTAACCAACTGTATAATAAAAACTAAAAATTTAATAATGAAAGTATTAGCAAACGACGGTGTATCTCAAAGCGGTATTGATGCTCTTGAAAAAAGTGGATACCAAGTGTTAACAACTACTGTCGCTCAGGATCAATTAGTAGACTATATTAATGATAATGAAATTTCGGTATTATTAGTTCGTAGTGCTACCAAGGTAAGAACTGATATTATTGATAACTGCCCATCACTTAAAATTATTGGCCGTGGTGGTGTAGGAATGGATAACATTGATGTTGCTTATGCTAGAGAAAAGGGATTACATGTAATTAATACTCCAGCTGCTTCTTCTGGCTCTGTAGCCGAATTAGTATTTGCACACTTATATGGTAGTGTTAGATTTTTACATGATTCTAATAGAAATATGCCTCTTGAAGGAGATAGTAAATTTAAAAACCTTAAAAAAGCTTATGCTAGCGGGATCGAATTAAGAGGAAAAACTCTTGGTGTTATTGGTATAGGTCGTATAGGTCAAGCCACTGCCAAGATAGCCATAGGAGTTGGAATGAATGTTATTGCTTATGATCCTTTTATTGAAGAAGTAGAAATACCATTAGAGTTTTATGATGGTCAAACTCTAAATTTTAAAATCAAAACAGTTTCTAAAGAAGAAGTATTGAAAAATGCAGATTTCTTCACCTTACATGTTCCTTCACAAAAGGAATATGTGATTGGCAAATCAGAAATTGAGCAAATGAAAAGTGGAGCTGGTATTATAAACGCTGCACGAGGTGGTGTTGTAGACGAAGTTGCATTGGTAGAAGCTTTAGAAAAAGAAAAATTAGGTTTTGCTGGTCTTGATGTTTTTGAAGATGAACCAAACCCTGCTATCAAAGTTTTGATGAATAATAAAATTTCTTTAACTCCGCATATCGGAGCAGCCACTGGTGAGGCTCAAGATCGTATTGGTCAGGAATTAGCTGATCAAATTATCACTATATTGAAATAGAAAAACTAAAGCATATCGCTTATATTAAAAACGTCATTTCTAAGTTAGGAATGACGTTTTTGTATTTCAACTGGTAAATATGTTTTTGGTCTGGTTTTTAGGAAAATAAAAGCTCCTCTTCTCTTTAATTCTTAGATTAAAAGATGTAAATTTAGAATCGTAAAAACAAAATATATTACTATGTCTGGAATTTTAGAACTTTTAAATAGCCCTATGGGCAAGCAAATCATTAGCGGAGTAAGCTCACAAACAGGGCAATCTGCAGATAAAACTGGTAGTTTATTAAGTATGGCTATGCCAGTTTTAATGGGCGCTATGCAAAGAAATGCATCGACTCCAGAAGGAGCTTCTGGACTTTTAGGTGCACTTTCTGGAAAACATTCAGGAGGAATCTTAGATAATTTAGGAGGCCTGTTTGAAGGTGGTGTAGATCAAAGTGTTACTAATGATGGTGCAGGAATCCTGGGACATATTCTAGGAGGTAAACAACCAGCTGTAGAAAATGCATTAAGTCAAAAATCTGGAATAGATGCCGGTTCTGTAGCTCAAATTCTTAAAGTAGCAGCTCCAATTCTTATGGGTGTATTAGGAAAACAAGCTTCGCAAAATAATGTTAGTGATGCTAATGGTCTTTCTAGCCTACTAGGTGGTATGTCTGGTGCAGCTCAAGGATCTAAAGAACAGTCACTAATCGAATCATTTCTTGATGCTGATGGTGATGGAAGTATTCTTGATGATGTAGCAGGAATGTTATTGAGTGGTGGCGGGCAGAAAAAAAGTGGTTTAGGAGGTCTATTAGGAGGACTATTCGGTAAATAAACCGATCATAAAATATGGTTAAAGCCGAAGCTATGTCTTCGGCTTTTTTGTACCTTAACCTTCGGAATGATTAAAAAAGTAATATATATTATTGTTTTGGGAGTTTTTATCTATAGTTGTGCTACAACAAAAGATAGAAATATTGGTGTGGCTTCAAATACTACCGTATCAGATACACTTAGAATTGCTAATGATAGTTTGGAATATGAAATTATTATTATCGAACCAGGTTTTAATGCTTGGTTAGTTACACAAAGACCACGAGGTTATTACTCAGAGCAATTTCTAGCCTCTCGTAACAATCTTTTTGTAATTGAATACAATCAAAGAGTAACACAACCACAACGTTTTAATCCCAATTTATATCTTCAACAAATAAATTATGAGTCGCAAATAGATTATGGATATGAAGTAAATTATTTACTCTATAATTACTTTTTATATTTTCAACAAAGATATCGACAGCGATTTGCTTTTTCTCGAGGGCAAAGGTTTTGATTTCCGTTTTTTTTAATTGTACTTTTGCGCCATGCAAAAATTTAAAGATCGTTGGGAGATACAATCTAACTGGCAGTTAATATTTCCTGTAATTGGACTAATGAGTTTGGTGTTTTCGGGATATTTAATAAGTAAATCTATTTTAGGTTCTTTTAATCTTTCTCAATCAGATTCTTCTTATTTAGGTGTATTATCGGCAATAACTATTTTTTTTACTTCACTCCTATTATATATTACATTAAAGCTTTTTGGTGTTCTTGAAAACAAATGGAGTGTTACCTACCGATGGGAACTCATAGCCATATTTATTGCATTTGCTATCACAGGTTCTACCTCTGCTCGTCTTTCAGATCCAATAATCTCTTTTATCGGTCTTCATAAAGAAAGTACTAGTGGTTGGATTTATTGGCCAATACGAATATTACTTATTTTCCCGGCATATCAAATGTTACTACTTATTGTAGGCTGGTTATTTGGCCAATTCAAATTTTTCTGGAATTTTGAAAAGAAAATGCTTTCTAGAATGGGGTTTGCTCGTTTTTTTAAAAATTAAGAAATATCTACATCGATAATATCTTTTACTTTTTCCTTTTTTATCACATAGGTATATACCCACATAATAGTAAATGTTGGTATCACATCAAATCCAGGAAGCGCTTCTTCAATAAAAGTAAAAACTCCCGCTGCTTTACCTATATTACCCTTATACATTCTAGTCATTAACCAACCGGCTAATGGAGCCCAGATTACATCACCAAACTCTCCAACCATAGGGATAATGAAAGTCACCATACCTAGCGCATCAAACAGAAGGCTTAATGCTAATTTTTTATACTTATCTTTTGCCATATTATTAATTAGGTTAAATTACATTAGTGATAAAGCAAATAGTATTCCAAAAAAAATTATCCTAAATCGGCGGTAATAAGCCTTAAAAATTCGGTTCTGGTTTCTATTTTTTCAAATTGCCCTCTAAAACCTGATGTTGTTGTAACAGAGTTTTGTTTTTGGACCCCACGCATCATCATGCACATGTGCGACGCTTCTATTACTACTGCAACTCCTTTTGGTTTTAGGGTATCATTTATACATTCTAATATATCATGAGTAAGTCGTTCCTGAACTTGTAACCTTCTTGAAAACACATCTACTATACGAGGTAGTTTACTTAACCCTACAATATGTCCATTAGGGATGTAAGCAATATGAGCTTTTCCAAAAAATGGCAACATATGGTGTTCGCATAGAGAATACAATTCTATATCCTTTACAATTACCATATCGTCATAATCTTCTTTAAACATGGCGCCTTTAAGTATCTCGGCAGGATCCTGATGGTAACCTTGAGTCAAAAATAACATGGCCTTTGCAGCTCGTTCGGGTGTCTTAACAATACCATCTCTATCCAGGTCTTCTCCGATACCCGATATTATAGACTTAAATTTATCTTTTACTTCTTCTGTAACTTCAATATTATATTCCTCAAAATTCTTATACTGCATAGCAATTACTTCAATTTTTCTTTTTTCAATTTATTTTTAAAGGTAGTACTTAATTTATTAAGTTTAGGATTTATCACAAACTGGCAATATCCTTGACTGCTATTTTGATTGTAATAATTTTGATGATAACTCTCAGCATTATAATACTCCCCTAATTCTGTTATTTCAGTTACAATAGGGTTCTCGAATACTTTTAGATTTTGAAGTTCATTAATTATTCCCTCTGCAATCTCCTTTTGTGTTTCATTTGTATAAAAAATCGCACTTCGATACTGTGTACCACGATCTGCACCTTGTTGATTTAATGTTGTTGGGTCATGTGTTGCAAAAAACACCTCTAATAACTCTGCGTAACTAATTACGCCTGGATCAAATTCTATTTTGATAGCTTCAGCATGCCCAGTTCTACCTGTAGTTATCTCCCTATATGCAGGATTCTTAATCGTTCCTCCGGTATAACCAGAAATTACTTTTTGAACTCCTTCTAAGCGTTGAAAAACTGCTTCTGTACACCAGAAACATCCACCTGCAAAAACTGCAGTTTCAATACGTAAGTCTGCCATAATTTTGTTAAAATCAATTTTTGTTTAACGAAAATACATTTATATTAAACGCAATATACACTTTTTAACTTTTCATTAGTACCAGGTATATCACAACAATCCTAGTTTTGCAACTAAGTCGAAAAAGTAAGGATTTTATTACAATATATGGATACACTTCTACGCACCAAATTAAGTGTGCTTTTTTTTATGGTCACCATTAGTGTTTTAGCACAAGAAAAAAAGGAAATTAGAGCTAAAAGAATTTCTACAGCACCTAAAATAGATGGTATTCTTGATGACAATATTTGGCAAGATATTCCCGGTAATGGAGGTTTTCATATGTGGCGACCAGGAAATGATGGTGTTATCCCAGAAAACCTACAAACCGAAGTAAAAATGGCTTATGATAATAAAGCTATTTATTTTGCGGCCTATTTATATGATGATGAACCCGATAAAATACTAAGACAATTTAGTCAACGTGATAATGTTTTTGTGCAAGCTGACTTCTTTAGTATTGCCATTAACACCTATAATGATGGAGTTAATGAAACTCGTTTTTTTATAACCAGTGCAGGTACCATAGGAGATGCTCGAGCGGATCAATTTAACGAAGATTTTAGCTATAATGTAGTTTTTGATGCTAAGATTTCATTCGATAGTAAAGGTTGGTATGCCGAATTTAAAATCCCTTATAATGCACTTCGTTTTCCTGAGATCGATGTACAAGATTGGAGTATTAACTTCTACCGAAGATCACAAGCACGTAATCAAACACATACTTGGAATTTTATAAATAGAGAAATTGGTCAACAAACGCAATATAATGGTTTGGTAAGAGGTGTTGAGAATATTGATCCTCCGGTACGATTAACCTTTTTCCCTTTCTTACAAGGAGTGGTTTCTGAATTTGACGGTAGTACTGAAACAGATTTTAGCGCAGGAGTGGATGTAAAATATGGTTTGAGTGATAGTTTTACGCTGGATGCCACATTGATCCCCGATTTTGGCCAAGCCGCTTTTGATGAAGTACGCCTTAATCTGGGACCTTTTGAACAAACGTTTGGAGAGAATAGGCAATTTTTTACTGAAGGAACAGAATTGTTTAATAAAGGAGATATTTTCTTTTCGAGACGTGTGGGTAACGGGCCAACAGGATCAGTATCTGATGATGACCTTGAAATTAACGAAGTTGCCGAAGATAATCCTTCAAAAGTGAATTTATTAAATGCTTTAAAAGTTTCGGGAAGAACCAAAGGCAATCTCGGAATCGGATTATTTAATGCAATTACAGAAAAAACAGAGGTAAGAGTAACTGATACCATTACTGGTGATGTAAGAAAAATAGAGGTAGAACCTTTGTCGAACTACAACATTTTTGTTTTGGATCAACAATTTAATAAAAATTCATCCCTATCATTAATAAATACTAATGTTACTAGAAATGGTAGTGAATTTAGGGATTCTAATGTTACCGGTTTAGTTTGGAATTTGGCAAACAAAGCGAACTCTTATCGACTTACAGGAAGAACCATTGTAAGTCAAGTAAATTTACCTGGTGATAATATAGGAGGTTTTGGTGCCGAAGTTGATTTTGATAGGATTAAAGGTAATTTTAGATATGGTTTTGGTTATGACCTAGCTAATAAAACCTATGATATAAATGATTTAGGCGTTAATTTCAGGAATAACTTTAATAATTTTAGAGTAAGTGGCTCTTATCAAATTTTTGAACCAAAAGGAAAATTTAACACCTATAGGTTTAATGTATTTGTTAGGCACCGTAGATTATATGATCCAAGCGTAAAAACACAAAATACTATTGGTGCCGATTGGTTTTTTGTTACTCGAGAGCGTTTTGCTTTTGGTGGGTTTACGAACTATAATTCTGATACTGATAATTATTTTGAACCACGAGTGCAAGGAAGATTTGTCACTTTTAGTGAAAATGTTGGAGGTAACGCTTGGGTATCTTCTGATTTCAGGAAAAAATTTGCCTATGATCTTAGAGTATCTTATCGAAATTGGTTTGCAGATCCTCAAGAAAACTATGGAATCAATATATCCCCTAGATATCGTTTTTCTGATAAGTTATTAATGATCTGGACCACAGATTATTCAATAAGAAACAAAAGCTTTGGATACATTGATAATGATGATACGGATGTTTTTTTGGGACAAAGAGATATCACCACCATTGAAAATTCGTTAAGTGCAAGTTATAACTTTGATCCATATAAAGCTATAAATCTTCGCTTCAGGAATTTCTGGAGTACAGCAGATTATAGCGATAATGTGTTTTTTATGTTAAATGAGGACGGTTCCCGAAGTCAAGTTGCGTATGATACCTCTGAAAACGATCCAAATACCAATTTTAATATTTGGAATCTAGACCTTAGTTTTAACTGGAGGTTCGCTCCTGGAAGTGAAGCTACCTTACTCTATAGAAATCAAATTTTTAATCAAGATGAGTTTTCTACTCTAAATTACTCTGATAGTTTGGATAATTTATTTGGCCAAGCCATACAACATACATTATCCCTTAGGGTAGTATATTTCCTTGATGTAAATAATTTAAAAAGCTCTTCTAAAGGATAATCTTGGGGTTTCTACGAATATTGATTACTTTCACTCCTTGTAAGTTTAAAATAGATGATCAAAGCAAATAATATTCATAAAAATTATGGGGATTTACATGTATTAAAAGGTGTAGATTTACATATTAAACAAGGAGAAATTGTATCTATTGTTGGTGCCTCGGGTGCAGGAAAAACAACCTTGTTACAAATTTTGGGTACTTTAGATAGAGCATCAGAAATAAAAGAAAGCGATCTGATTATAAATGAATCTAAAATAAACTCTTTATCCCAAAAAAACCTTTCAAAATTTAGAAATGAACAACTAGGTTTTATTTTTCAATTTCATCAATTATTACCAGAATTTACGGCACTAGAGAATGTTTGTATTCCGGCATATATAGGCAAAATTTCTAAATCAAAAGCCGAAAAAAGAGCAAAAGAACTCCTTGATTTTCTTGGGCTTTCTCATCGATATGATCATAAACCTAGTGAATTATCTGGAGGAGAACAGCAGCGGGTAGCTGTAGCTAGAGCTTTAATTAATAACCCAAAAGTAATATTTGCAGACGAACCTTCTGGTAATTTAGATAGTGAAGCTGCAGAAAACCTTCATAAGTTATTTTTTAAATTAAGAGATGAGTTTGGGCAAACTTTTGTAATCGTTACTCATAATCGTGAACTAGCTGATATGGCAGATAGAAAACTTACTATGGTAGATGGTAAAATTGTTAATTAAATGAAATAGAAAAGGCTCCCCTTACAGGAAGCCTCTATCTTTATCAAAATCAAAGCTCTTACACCGATTTTTGTTTTTTAATATAAGTATTCTAATGCCGTAACATCACCGTTACTAAACACTCCATTTTCGTTACCTGTAGGGCAAGAAATCATTACAGAAAGCCTGTCAATACCTGTTGGTGTACCTGGGATATGTATTGCACCATCAGATCCTTGTCCTTCATTGACACCATTACAAACTCTTGCAAACCAATCTGTATGGCGTAAACCAACACAATGTCCCATTTCATGAGTAATTACATGTGATGCGTATGTTACACCTTGTCTAGATACGCTTGGACCAATTCTCGCCCATTTGTATGGTCTACCGCGAGAAGGAAATCCTGCTAATCCACCAGATCCTAAATCACCACGAACATATACAACAAGATCTGCCGCTTGATAGTTCGTTCCAAAGGTAAGTCTTAGATTTAATGAACTGTTTATACGATTATAATTATTTACAGCTATCTGTAGTGCTTGACGATTTGTTGCATCCAAACCATTTCCACCACCACCTGTAAATCCTAATACATCGATAGTTCTATTATTACTAGAAATTAAATTCCTAGTCCTGTACTGTTTAGTACCATTACTTAAAGATGATAAACTAGCTTGGTCTTGCAGATCAGAAACTGGTATTGCAAGATCTGTATCATTTACAAAATAATCAGCTACACTTCCATCTAGATCTGTAATGGATTTTATGGTAACATTATTTGTATTTACTCCCATGTCTGACAACTTTATTAGTTGTTCTTTGGTAGGAGTATTATCGATTTCATTAACTTCTGATTTAATTTCATCTTTTTGACAGGAAAATATAGTTCCTGCGATTATAGAGCTAAGCGCCAATAATTTGATTGTCTTCATTTTGTTTATTTATTTTGATCTGCAAAAAAACGTATGTGTCAGTTGTAGACCGTAGTTAAAAATAATTAGGTAAAAAGAGCTTTGAGAATTGTACTTCGTTTCTTTTAAGAAATAAAATGAAAAGCAAAAACCGGGTTTCGACGATAGAGAGTGTTACTATTGTGACAAGAATGATAAAAAATTTCGGGTTCTAATGTTCGATAACACATTTTTTTAATATCAATAAAAAGTATGTTCCCGATTTATTGCTTTACAAAATGTATGTTTCTTTAGGTATTAATCCTAAGTAAACACCATGTTCTTGGTGTTAGGTAATAGCATATTTTCATAAGTTGAGTTTGTGTAATTAGTTGAGGCTAAATTGAAGAAAAATTACATTCCAAACAACAAAAGGATGTCCATAAACACGATTTGAGACATCTACAATCATGCTTTAAAACACAACATATCAAGCGCTTAATTCCTTAACATAAACAGATGGAGAAACTCCTACAATTTCTTTGAAATTTTTATAAAAAGATGCCCTAGAACTAAATCCTACCTCATTAGCAATAGCCGAAATACTATATTTATCGTATTCTCCAGAACTTAATAAACGTTTAAACTCTTCAACCCTATAGCTATTAATATAATTACTAAAGTTTTTGTTATCTATTCGATTTATAGCCTTAGATATTGATCGCTCGGGTATATTAATATCTTTTGCAAAATTTCTTAAATTAATGTTTGGATCCAAATAACTTTGGTTTTTATAGAGGTATTGTTCAATGTTATGAAGAATACCTTTCAATTCTTTTCTATCTTCTTCAACTTCAGTTTTTGAAGGAATAATATTATCAATATTAATCTGAATGATACTAGCAATCGTAATATAATAAGTACAGAGTAGCGATATGCCACAATATACAAGAGAAACAAATTCTGTTTTGCCCCCTATATTTAAGTATAAATGCCTAAAAACATTTAGGACAATACAACTAATACAAAATACAGTGAGCCATGTTAAAGACTTATATCTTGTATTTGTAAAATGAATTGGTAGTAATGCTTTATGCCGTTGATTAACCCTAATAATCAATATACATATAGTGATGATATAGATTGAGGAAAGAATATGTGTAATCGTGTTAAAACGATACAGAACTAGACTATCATGAAGGTTAGAGTTAATTAATACACCAATAAAAACAAACAGAAGGACCGTAAATTCTATTATTGCCGGTATATAAAAACTAATTTCTGACTTTACCCTCACCCCTGCTGTTTTTAAGGCATATAGAAACAAAAAGTTGATGGTTAAAAAGTCAAACCTTAAAGGAATATAATGCATTGCCGGATGCTGGATTACCTTTGCCAGAAAATAAACTATAATTTCTGTGAACAAGGTGATAAAAACCAAACCAAGGTATTTATTTATATGGTTTTTGTTTGATCTATATAAAAACAATATCAGTAAAATAACTAACGTTTGTAAGCCCAAAATTAAAAACAATGTGTCTCTTGTGTCCATTTTACGATTCTTTAAAAAAACTCACTGACAAATGTGTTATTAGGAAGGTAAAATTATTTAATTATAGCAATCCAACAAAAAATTGTTGTATTCATTACTAAAGTATTAAAAACTGTTATATAATAGAATTTATTGCATTACTATTTGGTTAATTGTAATAGTGTTAATTAATTTTGACCAACTTATAAGCATAACAAAACTTTGAAGAACCTAAGTAAATCAGAACTACAAGAGTTTTTGGATGAGAAAGCTGCTTTTTATGAACAACCCAAGTTTATAGAAACAGACCCTGTTCAAATTCCACATCTATACACTCAAAAAAGAGATATTGAAATTTCAGGATTTCTTACAGCTACAATTTCTTGGGGTAATAGAAAAAGTATTTTAACCAATGCACATCGATTAATGGCGCTTTTGGATAATAGTCCCTATGATTTTGTAATGAATCATAGTTCAGATGATTTAAGCACTTTTGATAGTTTTGTGCATAGAACATTTAACAATATAGATCTTGCCTACTTTATTAAAGGGTTACAGTATATCTATACTAAATATGTAGATATGGAGTCATTTTATATGCAATTTAGCGAAGAGGAGGATTTGCAAAGCGCTATACATCATTTTAAAAAAGAATTCTTTTCTCTGTCGCATCCAGTCAGAACCGAAAAACATATAAGTGACCCGCATAAAAACTCTGCGGCAAAAAGAATTAATATGTTCTTAAGATGGATGGTAAGAGATGCCAAAGCTGGAGTTGACTTGGGTATTTGGAATAATTTATCTCCAGCACAACTTTCATGTCCTTTAGATGTTCATTCTGGTAATGTGGCAAGGAAATTGAGGTTACTTAAACGCAAACAGAATGATGGTAAAGCATTAGCAGAATTGGATCATCAATTAAGACTATTAGATCGTACAGATCCTGTAAAATATGATTATGCATTATTTGGTCTTGGTGTTTTTGAGAAATTTTAAAAAAACATCTTTTTTTAGTTGATAATATCTAGAAATGGACTTAAATTATATACCGAACCATTGCCTTTATTTTTCAATAAATAGACTTAAATGTTAGTTTTTAAACTATTTATCGTCTAAATCCGAATAATTATTTGATTGATAATGAGTCTTTTTGCATTAACAATTTAGAATATAGAAATGATAGCCCCACAGATACCAAAAAATGAATATCAAAGACAAAAAGCCGTAGAGAAATACGGACTTTTAGATACTTTGCCCGAAGAAAGTTTTGACAATATAACTAGATTAATTAGCTATATATGTGATACTCCAATTGCTTTAATCACTTTATTAGATAAAGATCGTAATTTCTTGAAATCACATCTAGGTATTCCTTTTAACGAATCCCCTAGAGAAATATCATTTTGCGGTCATGCTATAAACTCTGATGATGACATAATGATTGTCGAAGATTCAAGAAAGGACGAGAGATTTCATGACAATCCATTAGTAAGTGAGTATGGTGCCATTTTTTATGCTGGAGTTCCGTTAGTCAATAATGATGGATATAAACTAGGCACCTTGTGCGTTTACGATCATAAACCTCGTAAACTCGATTCTAAACAGATAAATGCTATGCTTGATTTATCTAAACAAGTCATGAATTTATATGAGCAAAAGTATAATAATACACAATTAAAAAAATTTCAAACTCATCTTGAGGAACGAAATGAAAACCTGAAAAAATTTGCAAGTATAGTATCTCATGATCTTAAATCTCCTATTTCGAATATTGTTATGCTCACCGAGCTTCTTAAAGAAGAAAATCAGAGTAATTTAAGTGAGGAATCTATTCAATACATAGAATATTTAAGAACTTCATCTCTTTCATTAAGAGATTATGTAGATGGTTTACTACAGTTTTACAAAAGTGACCATACAATTAAGAAAAAAAGAGAGCATATTAACTTATCTGCATTTTTTCTTGAAATTAAGGAATTATCTGCGGCAGCCGTTAATGTCGATTTCGAATATCCTAAGGATAACAACACAACTGTATATGCTAATAAATCGGCTTTACAGCAGGTGTTTCTTAACCTGATAACAAATGCCATAAAATACAATTCTAAAGAGCATATTAAAATTTCAATTTCTTTTGAAGATACTAAGAGTCACTATACTTTTTCTGTAAAGGATAATGGAGATGGCATCTCAGAAAATGATCGGTCTAAAATATTTGAGCTTTTTACAACACTAGGAAAAGAGGATAGGGATGGAAATATGGGTAGCGGTATTGGTTTGGCTACTGTAAAAAGAATTGTAAACTATCTCGACGGAACCATTACCGTTGATTCACAAATAAATGAAGGAAGTGTATTTCATTTTACGGTTTGTAAAGACTAATTGTATAAAGGTCTACTTATTAGAAAAAGGAATCAATTTTGGGTATAATACATCGATGATGTTTAGACTTATTCTAAACAATAATGATTACTTTACATTGAAAACATTAGCGTGATATTTCTTTAATAAACATAAAACATCTTCATAAAGTTGTTGAGGTCTGTCTTGAGTTAAATTTGTGAAAACGAAAAAAACTCACACAATCATGAAAAATTACTTTTTTACTGCAGTGCTTGCGTTTGCAATGATTTTGGCTTCCTGTAATCTTGATGACTATAGCGGACCTACCAAGCCTGGAAATGATGATATTGAATTTAAAAATCACTCTATCTCCCCAGTTTTATTAGAAACAACTTCAGAGTTTTCAGATATAGAAATTTTCAACATTCTTTCTTCAGAAGATACTTACATTCCTGACTTCACGTATGGTTCTATGGCCGACGGTGCAGGATTACTTCGCAATAAAAATGGTACTTATACCTTAATAAATAACATCGAAGCAGATTACTCTGTGGCTAGAATTACACTAGATAAAACTTTTAAGCCTGTTAAAGGAGAACATATTCTTAATGCTGTTGCTACAGCAAATACTGCTCAGTGTTCTGGTTCTTTAATTACACCTCAAGAGCATGGTTTTGGGCCATTATATCTTTCTGGAGGAGAATGGGGAGGAAACTCTAAAGGTGTTTTCGCAACTAATCCAAATAGAGATGCATCTGAAGCTTCGGCAGCAAGAATGTTACCTGCCTTAGGACAATGGTCTACAGAAAATACAGTAGCCTTAAACAAAAGAGCATATCCTGGTAAAACTGTAGTATTTATTGGTGATGATAATAGTAATAATGAAGTTCCTTCTGGTCAACTAGGGATGTATGTAGGTCGAAGAGGTGATCTTGATGGAGGAAAATTATATGGCTTAAAAGTAACTTCTCCTGATATAACATATGAGGTAGACATGAAAGAGGGTGTGGCTTACAGTATCGAGTTTGTAGAACTTAATGAAAGAGATATTGATTTATTGGATGCCGAAGCAAAAGAAAAAGGAGTTATGGGATTCTCTAGATTAGAAGATCTTGACTGGAGAAGAGGTTCTAGACAAAACAACCAAGAATTATACTTTGCAGTAACAGGTAGAGAAAAAGATGGTCTAATTGGAAAAGGAACTATTTCAGGAAGAATTTATAAAGTCATTCTTAACCCAAGAAATCCTTCTGGTCCTGGTAAAATTGTATGTGTCCTTGATGGCGATGTTCCTGGTGGAAAAGCAGAAGCTTTTCACAGTCCTGATAATATTTTAATTACAGAAAATTATGCATACATCCAAGAAGACCCTAATGGAATCTCTAAAGCTACTGCTAATCATTACTCTAGATTATACCAATATGATCTAAATACAGGTACTTTAAAGACTGTATTAGAATGTGATCAAGTAAGAGCTGCATCATTAGGTTATGGTCCTCAGGATAGAATTTGGGAAATCACAGGTATGATTGATATCTCAGAAACTATTGGAGTAGAAGAAACATTCTTATTAATCACTCAAAATCACGGTTGGGAAAGAACAGATGGTACTCCGTTTACAGATCCAACAGCAAATCCTGATTTGGCAAGTAGTCGTAAAGAAGGAAGTATGCTATATGTAGTAAAAGGGTTAGCAAGATAATATATGATTGTTACACATTTATCAACGTATAAAAAAGGGGCTTATTTTGCAATAAGCCTCTTTATCATATTAAGTACTTTATCTTGTTCGAAACAAGAAAAAGCCGAAATAGTACCATATCATGCACAAATGAAAAAGCAATTTATAGAAGATATTTCTATGGCTATTGCCTTTTTAGATAGCTCGGCAAATGACACAGAGCAAATTGAAAAATATTTTTTAAAATCAAGAGTTTATTTTAAAAAAATCGAACCTATACTATCTTCTATAGATTCAGAAAATTATGGTTTTCTCAATCAACCAAATATTCTAAAAGTAGAAGAAGATGATTTTACGGATATTAAAATAAAAAAACCAAGTGGTTATCAGGTATTAGAAGAAAATATCTTTGTAGACAATATCGACTTAACTATTGTAAACAAACATCTAAGTTTAGTTTCGAATCGATTAAAACTAATTAAAGAAAATTGCAATTTTAGTCATTTAAAAACATATCATTTTTTATGGCTACTAAGAAAAGCGATTATTAGAATTGCTGTTACCGGGACTACTGGTTTTGATTCTCCCGTATTAGAAAATTCATTAGAAGAATCAAAGATTGTATACCAAAGTCTTAAGACTTATTTGGCATTATTTGAAAATGAATTTAAAGATATTACGGTTTTTCAGAAATTAAATACCGAGTTGGATAATTCTATACAGGATCTTACGGGTGATTTTAATTCTTTTGACCGGTATACATTCATAAAAAAGCATACGCATAAACAATTAGCGTTATGGAATCTGATCGTGACAGATTGGAATGTTAGTTTTCCTTTCGAATTGGCTATAAAAAACGATGTCAAATCACTCTTTTCTGCAAATACCTTTAATTTGAAGTATTTTTCAGATAGAAACTCAGGTGAAATAACTACAGAAAAAATCGCATTGGGGGAGAAATTGTTTTATGATACAAATTTGTCTTCTAATAAGAACATGAGTTGTGCTACTTGTCATTTACCAGAGAAAGCTTTTACAGATGGATTAAAAATTGGTAAAGGAGTAACTCGTAACACCCCTACCCTCTTATATTCTGGTCTACAAAAGGCTTTTTTCTTTGATAAGAGAGCGGGTAGTCTAGAAGGGCAAATCATAGCTGTAGTTAAAAATGAAAATGAGTTTCATACAGATTTAGAGGCCCTGAAAAAAGTAGTAGAAGAAGACAGTTCGTATATCAAAGCTTATGCTAAGGTGTTTAACAAAACCAAAATCAATAATGCCGATATCAGAAATGCTATAGCTAGTTACATACGTGATCTAAATCCATTTAATTCTAAATTTGATCGCAATATCAATGATTTAGAAAATACGCTAACGCCAAGCGAAATTAAAGGGTTTAACTTGTTTAATGGTAAAGCTAAATGTGCTACATGTCACTTTGCACCACTTTTTAATGGTACTGTTCCTCCTGATTATAAAGAATCTGAAATAGAACTGATTGGTGTACCTAGAGAGAATGATACTATAAATGCAAAAATTAGTGCTGATCTAGGTAGGTATTATGTGTATAATACTCCAGAGAGAAAACACTTCTTTAAAACATCTACAGTACGAAATGCCAGCAAAACCAGCCCTTATATGCATAATGGTGTATATAACACGCTAGAAGAAGTCTTAGATTTTTATAATCGCGGAGGCGGTTCTGGAATTGGTATTGCACAAGATTATCAAACCTTACCTCCAGATAAGTTAAATTTAAACGAACAAGAAATAAAAGATATTATCGCCTTTATGGAATCACTTGAGGATCCAAATGAAAATTATGAAAGCACTAATAAATAGAAACAAAAAACTATCAAAGTGTACATGTTTTTAAATATATCTATGTTGCTTTTATGAACAATCCTGATCTTATATGCTCAACTAATCATTCATATATCATGTTTGTAGAGGGTAACTTAGCTTTACTCTCTACAATTTACTTACCAAAACACCTTTATTATCAATAATTTACGGTTAATACACAAAATAACTACGTAAGTCTGATTAATTAGTAATAATTGATAAATTTTTGTTAATTTTATTATGAATTGTATCATACCTTACAATTCAATTATAATTGGAATGATTTCTACTGCTACACCCATAAATGAAAACTTACGGTTAGGCGCTTTAAAATCTTTGGACATTCTCGATACCAAAACAGAGAAAGAGTTTGATGATATTACTGCTCTGGCTTCTTTTATTTGCGGAACAGAGATCTCTTTGATTTCTCTAGTAGATAACGATAGGCAATGGTTTAAATCCAAATATGGCTTAGATATTTGTGAAACACCTAGAAATGTTTCCTTTTGTGCACACGCTATTCTTGATCCAGATAATGTTATGATTGTTGAAGATGCAAGAAAAGACAAACGTTTTTCTGAAAATCCACTTACCGAAAAAGAAAAATTAGTGATTTTCTATGCAGGGGTACCACTAGTTGACAAAGATGGCTTTGCATTAGGTACCTTATGTGTGATCGATAGTAAGCCAAAAAAACTATCCAAAAGGCAGTTAGATTCTCTAAAAGCATTAGCAAATCAAGTAACATTGCTATTTGAACTTAATAAAAGAACTAGAGATCAAGAAAAAATTCAAAATAAACTCAAGAAACGTAACGAAGCACTAAGAGAATTTGCTCGAGTTATTTCTCATGATCTAAAAATGCCTTTAGCGAATATTATTACTACAACAGATTTACTTAAACTTTTACTCAAAAATAGATTAGATAAAGAAAGCCTTGAGTATTTTGAGTATATAAAATCTTCATCTTTTTCGATGAGTGATTACATAAATGATGTACTCGCCCACTATGAAAGTGAAAGTCTGATCCATAATACTCCCGAAAAGTTTAAGCTAAATGATTTATTACAAGAAATTGTGGATCTATTAAGTATTAAGCCTGATTTTACTATTAATTTTCCCGAAGATGATCCAGTCTTGGAGTGCAATAAATCTGCTCTCAAACAAATTTTCTTCAATCTGATAGGGAATAGTATAAAATATAATGATAAGAAAGAAATCATTGTATCCATAGATAATAGCATGGATGAAAAATTTTATTACTTCAGAATCACTGACAATGGAATGGGTATTCCAAATGATAAATTAGATACTATTTTTGAGCTATTCACCACTGCAAATGCCGAAGACAGAAGTGGTAACAAAGGTAATGGCATAGGCCTCTCTACCGTTAAAAAACTAGTTGAAAACTTAGGTGGATCTATTGAAGTAAGTTCTCAAGAAAAAGTACAAACAATTTTCGATTTTTCAATTAAAAGATCTAATTAATTATCCCTTAAATAATTGTCGCCGCACATGCCTCGGCACATTTTTCACCATCTATGGCAGCAGAAATGATCCCTCCTGCATATCCCGCACCTTCTCCACAAGGATAAAGGCCTTTGATTTGTACATGTTGTAATGTTTTCCAATCTCGAGGGATGCGTACCGGCGAAGAAGTACGGGATTCTGGAGCATGTACCACAGCTTCATTAGTAAGATATCCTTTCATTCTCTGGTCAAATTGCTTAAAACCAGATTGTAAGGTACGATGAATAAATTCTGGAAACACTTGTCCCATATCAACAGAGGTTAAACCAGGTTTATACGAAGTATTGGGTAAATCATTTGATAATTTACCTTCTACCAAATCTACTAACCGCTGTGCAGGAACACGCTGACTCTTACCACCTACTTCCCAGGCCTTTTGCTCAATACTTTTCTGAAAATACATAGCAGATAGTGGACCATATTCCTCAAACGCCTTAAAATCTTCTAATTTAAGCTCTACTACAATACCACTATTTGCTGTTGATTGATCTCTTTTAGAAGGTGACCAACCATTGGTAACTACTTCTCCTGGGTTTGTAGCGCATGGAGCTATTACGCCTCCAGGACACATGCAGAAAGAATACATTCCTCTTCCTCTTACTTGTTTTACTATACTATATGGTGATGGAGGTAAATACGGCCCTCTTGTGGTGCAAGAATATTGAATTTGATCTATCAATTGTTGAGAATGCTCAACACGCACTCCAAGAGCAAAGGGTTTTGCTTCGATTACTATCTTTTTTTGATATAACAACTCAAAAATATCCCTTGCAGAATGCCCCGTAGCAATAATTACTTTATTCGTGGCTATTGTACTCCCATCAAGTAATGTAACACCCTTAACTTCAGAATTCTTAATTTCAAAATCTACAACGCGAGTCTCAAAATGTACTTCACCTCCCCTTTCTATAATCTTTTCGCGAATTGTTGATATAATTTCTGGCAATTTATTCGTACCAATATGTGGGTGCGCTTCTACCAAAATCTGATCTGTAGCTCCAAATCCCACTAATAATTCTAAGATACGATGTACATCTCCTCTTTTTTTTGATCTCGTATATAGCTTTCCATCACTGTATGTTCCTGCTCCTCCTTCACCAAAACAATAATTAGAATCTTCATTAACAATATGATCTCTATTAATGGCTTTAAGATCTCTTCTACGTGTTCTTACATCCTTACCCCGTTCTAGAACAATTGGTTTACAGCCAAGCTCAATACAACGCAAAGCAGCAAATAAACCTGCAGGGCCAGCTCCAATAATTATAATTTCAGGAGCATTTGTAACTTCTGGATAATCGGGTAATTCAATCGGTTGACCTATAAAATCTTCTTGCACATAAACTTTTAGCTTCAAATTTACTTTAATTGCCTTTTGCCGGGCATCGATAGAGCGTTTTACAATCTCGACATAACGTATTTCATCTATAGGAATACTATTTTTGCTAGAAATCATTTGCTTTAATTGCTCGGGATTCGAAGCAATTTCAGGAGAAACTTGTATAGTAAATTCGTGTTGCAAGTTGAATTATATTTTCCAATTTTTGGCGAAGATACAACATTCTTTCTTTTGAAATCGTACTTAAAAAATGATAGAATCCTTGGATTAATCACCTCATTTATATTGTTGAAAGAATGATATTTACTAGGACAAACAACTAAAAAGTATCGACGAAACAACCAATTCTTTTTAAATTTAATGTTTTATTCAACTAATAGTTTATATATTTGAATTCAAACAAACCTTAAATTTACAATTATGAAAAAGCTATTTTTATTAGCAATTGCAGTAATCGGTTTTACATTTACTTCTAGCGCACAAGACATTAAATTAGGTGTAAAAGGTGGAGTTAACTTTGCCAACGTAACAGGAGATGTTGATTTTGATTCCAGAACTGGATTTCATATCGGTGGTGTTCTTCAAATTAGCGTTCTTGAGACTTTTGCTATTCAACCAGAACTTTTATATTCTGCCCAAGGTGCTGAATTAGGTGATATTGATTTTAATATTGATTACCTTAACGTTCCTATTTTGGCTAAGCTTAAATTTGCCAAATTTCTTAGTGTAGAAGCAGGGCCACAGCTTGGTTTCGTTGTTAATGAAGGAGATAATGTAAATGACATCGAAAGTTTTGACTTTAGTGGTGCAGTAGGTGCAGGAGTAGAATTTGGTGCTTTTTTCGGTCAACTAAGATATAATTTTGGTCTTACTGATATTGTTTCTAATGGTGATGCAAAAAATTCGAATTTCCAAGTATCAGTAGGATACTACATTTTCTAGGGTATACATACTATACATATATATAATGGGTGGAAGTATTTACTTCCACCTTTTTTTATGAAATACGAATAAGTTTATTAAAATTAGTTAATGAAGAATCTCAAATCATAAATCTTGTATTATATTTGATAAACTAAAAATTAGGAATGCAGTTTAAACATCCAGAATTTCTTTATGCTCTCTTTGCACTTATAATTCCTATCCTAGTTCATTTATTTCAATTACGTCGTTTTCAAAAAGTTGATTTTACTAACGTACAATTCCTTAAAGCTGTTACTATACAAACTCGAAAAAGTTCTCAGCTTAAAAAGTGGCTTACACTACTTACTCGCCTGTTAATTCTAGCCGCTCTTATAATTGCATTTGCACAGCCTTTTCTGGCTTCGCAAGATATTGTTGGTAAACAAAGTGAAACTATTATTTACCTTGATAACTCTTTTAGCATGCAGGCTAAGGGGGCCAAAGGACCTTTATTGAAACGATCGATTCAAGAAATTCTTAGTGGTTTATCCGAAGAGGAAAATATTTCTATATTTACCAATACCGAAACATTTAGAAACGTTTCAAAAAAAGACATTCAAAACGATTTACTTCAAATAGAATATAGTTCAAATCAGATTCCTTATGGTGCGGCTCATCTAAAAGCGAAACAATTGTTGACCTCTTCTTCAGAAACAATTAAGCGTGTTATAATGGTTTCAGATTTTCAACAAAAAGAAAATCCATTTTCACTACCAACAGATGATAAAACTAGGACTCATTTGGTGCAAATGAAACCTGTTACTCGGCATAATATCGCAATAGATAGTCTTTATCTTCAGCGTAACCTTGATAACGAATTGATGCTGCAAGTACGATTAAGCAATACCGATTCTAATGCAGAAAACACATCAATAGCACTGTATAATGGTGAAAAATTAATTGCAAAAACGGCTGTATCTATTCCCAGAAACAGTAAAATAAGTACAGAATTTCGTTTAGATGAAAATATAAAAATAAATGGAAGAGTTACTCTAGAAGATCCAGCAATTACATTCGATAATTCTAGATATTTTACCATAAATACTCCAGAAAAAATTAAAGTGGTAGCCGTAAATGAGGCTAATGATAGTTTTATAAAGAATATTTTTACTCAAGATGAATTTATCTTAACAAGTAGTTCTACAGCCGAACTTAATTACAATGCAATTTCTAATGCTAATCTTGTAGTCATTAATGAAATCACGCAAATACCTATATCCCTCATAAATGCTCTAAAACCTTTTGTTAATCAAGGAGGTACGATTTGTTTTATTCCAGCTCAGGATGGAGATTTAAATTCGTATCAAGAGTTTATGAACTCCTTTACTGCATTAAACATACTTGCACAAGCACAGCAAGAAAAAAAGATTACGCAAATTAATTTTTCTCACCCCTTATATCTTGGAGTATTTGACAAAAAAGTTACTAATTTTCAATATCCTAAAGTAAATAGCTACTACCCTACCAATGCTTCTAATGTGATTCTTTCTTTTGAGGACAGTAGCCCGTTTTTATACAAAACCAATCGTATTTACGCCTTTACCGCTGCTATAAATAACGAGAATTCGAATTTTAAAAATTCTCCCCTCATTGTACCTACGCTATATAATATCGGAAAACAGAGTTTACAACTCACAGATATATCGTATACCATTGGTCAAAATAACACTTATGATATTCCTATAGCTCTAGGCCAGGACGGAATAGTGTCCTTAGTATCAAATCAAGAAAATATTATTCCCTTACAACAAAGTTTTGCTACTAAGGTTCGTATTACTACAGATGAAGTGCCTACGCGATCTGGTATATATAGTTTGCGAGATAAAAACAAGGTTATCCAGCATGTAAGCTATAATTATGACAGTTCTGAAAGTAATCTGAATTATTATAATTTACAAACAACCTCGGGTTATGAAGTAAATGAATCTGTTTCTGAACTTTTTAATCAAATAAAAGAAGAGACCAGTGTTAATGAACTTTGGAAATGGTTTATTATTTTTGCGCTGATATTTTTACTAGTCGAAATCATATTACTAAAATATTTGAAATGAACTTCTTATTAAAGGCTGCTTATGTAATCGATCCTACATCACCTTTTCATCATCAATCGGTTGATGTTCTTATTGAAAATGGAACTATTACAGATATAAACACCAAAATAAATACTAAAGCCAATATTGAAGAAGTTGTTTTAGATAACCTTCATATATCTCAAGGTTGGTTCGATAGCAGTGTTAGCTTTGGTGAACCGGGATATGAAGAAAGAGAAACGATTATGCATGGTCTTGATGTAGCAGCCAAAAGTGGTTTTACAAGCGTTGCTCTTAACCCAAATACTAATCCTATTACAGATACAAGTGCATCTATAGGTTTTCTTATGAGTAAAGCCTTGCACAGTGCTGTAACGCTACACCCCATAGGATCATTAACAAATAAGTCTGACGGAATTGACATGGCAGAGTTGTATGATATGCAGCAAGAAGGAGCAATTGCTTTTGGAGATTATAAAAAAGCCATACAGAATCCAAACTTATTAAAAATAGCATTATTATACGCTCAAAACTTCGATGGACTGGTTCAATCTTTCCCTCAAAATAATCATATAGCGGGAAAAGGAATGGTAAATGAAGAAGAGCAAAGTACTTTCTTAGGTCTAAAAGGTATTCCCAATATTGCAGAAGAGTTACAAATTGCCCGGGATATTTTCTTACTGGAATATACCGGAGGAAAACTTCATATACCCACAATCTCTACAGCCAAGTCTGTACAATTAATCAAAGAAGCTAAAGCTAAAGGTTTACAAGTAAGTTGTAGTATTACAGTGCATCATCTCGCTCTAACGGATAGCAAGTTATCAAGTTTTGATAGTAATTACAAGGTTTTACCTCCTCTAAGAACTCAAAAAGATGTAGATGCTCTTAAAAAAGGAATTAATGATGGTACAATAGATATGGTAACATCGGATCATCAACCTATGGATATAGAACATAAGAATGTAGAGTTTGATAACGCCAAATACGGTACAACTGGTTTAGAAAGTGCTTTTGGCACATTAAATAATATTTTAGGAATAGAAAAAACAATCGCCATGCTTACCAATGGTAAAACAATTTTTGGGATAAAAAACCATAGTATTGATATTGGTAACGAGGCTAATTTATCTTTATTTAACCCCAAGGGTGATTCAAAGTTTAGAAGAGAACACATACTATCAACATCCAAAAACAGTGCCTTTATGGGCAAAGTTATAAAAGGTACCACTTATGGTATTCTCTCTAACGGAAAAATGGTATTGAAGTAGATTATTCTCTTGGCACTCATAGGAAATAAAAAGTAATATATGCAGTCAGATTACGCTAAACAAGGAAAAACACCAGCGATAGTAGCTTACATAACCATCATTGGTACTATCATCGCTTTTTTTATGAATAATGACACCAAAAACCAGTTTACGAGTTTTCATATACGTCAGGCTCTGGGACTATGGGTTACGTTTTATATATTGATCGCTCTGGCAGGAGTTTTTGGTTCTATCATGATTCATGCAGCTTTTTATATATTTTCGATTGTTCTTATCGTATATGGATTAATTACTGCCATACGAGAGGAACAAAAACCAGTTCCGATTCTTGGGACTTATTTTCAAGATTGGTTTAGTTTTATTAAATAGAATTTAAATTATATGCACACAAAGACATTATCACTACATCATATCATCAAAGAACCAACTATTAAAAAAGAACAAACACCAGTGTTGTTTATGTTTCATGGATATGGTAGTGATGAGAATGACCTTTTCTCTTTTGCAGCTGAGTTACCAGAAGAGTTATGTATAATTTCGGTAAGAGCTCCGTACCCCATGCAACCGCATGGTAATGCATGGTATGCCATCTATTTTGATGCCGCTCAAGGTAAATTTAGTGATGATGAACAAGCCATTTTATCTAGAGATAAAATAGCTGCATTTATTGACGAAGCTGTACAGGTTTATGATTTGGATGCAAATAATGTAACGATATTAGGTTTTAGTCAAGGAACTATTTTGAGTTACGCTGTAGCACTCTCCTATCCTCATAAAATTAAGAACGTAATTGCACTTAGCGGATATCTTAATAAGGATATTTTAAAAGAAAATTACGAACAAAATAATTTTTCTGGAATTAATATCTATTGTTCTCATGGTAGTGTAGATCAGGTAATACCTGTGGATTGGGCTAGAAACGCACCTCTACAACTTGCAGAACTAGGCATACAAACTTCTCTTAATGAATTTCCTGTTGGACATGGAGTTGCACCGCAAAACTTTTATCAATTCAAAGAATGGTTGATTCAACGTATTTAACTTTATGATATCACATACCGCATAAAATATAGAAGCGCCCCTCTATACCTTGTATAAAAGGGACGCAACAATCCAAAACTAATAAAATAATCGTTAAACTTTATGGTTAATTAGCTGGTCGGTAATCTTGTAATATTGGTTTTATTTTTTCTTCTATCGTTTTAGTAATAAATCGCTCTATATCAATTTTGTTCTTCCTTACCATTACGATAGCCAAATTTTTGAAATCTATAGGTACAATACTTAATAGGCCCTTATTGTATTCTTTATTACTGATTTTATTTGTGAAATAGTTGATATACATATTTTCACTAATACTATTAGAAAATTTCTTCTTTACTTCAGCCACTTCAGTGATATTAAAAGGAACACCTATTACATTCTCTTCAATTTCATTCATTCCAAATAAATTTACAATCCTATCTTTTACTTGTGATATATGCTTAGAAGTATCCAAAACAGGGCTAGGATATGTATATTTCCAATATTTACAAGTTGCAGAATAAACGATAGGATTCATAGTAATTCCGACCATAAAAACATTTCTAAACATATTAGACAATTTAGCCTTGATCATTATTCGTAGAATCAAGCCTTTTGGAAAATTAGAACTTCCTCTTTCTTCTTCAATAATTCCGAGACCTAATCGTACATACATATCTTTTTTGTTTTGAGGATGCTTACAAGACATGAAATATGCAATACCAATATCTTTTCTATTCTTTTTCATGATGTAGAGGTCCATAACATCATATTTGGCAAATAATTTTCTAAAACTAAAAATATTAACTTCTTCACTTATCGAGGTCATAAATAATTGATGAACTCTGTTTTCTAATTTAGAATTTTTCCTAATTTCTTTAATACGATAATGTTCAAGTTTCGTCATTTTTTGGGGTTTAAATTGAGTGCGAATTTTGATTAAAAAATCAATAATTTGTATCCTTAATTCTTCACAAATGTAGAAAGTTTACTCCCCAAAAAAAGAGTGTTTCAAGTTAAATCTATTCTTAACATTTAAGTAATAAATGACATTTAACTAATTATTAATCAGTAATTTAAAATATTTTTTTTATTTAAAAATATGGTTTGTACGTATCTATTTTGTTGATAATACCCGAGAATTTTAATACGCAATATTGGGCGTATTATCATATCGATAAAAAAGTGATATTCAAATTGAATTTTTGATAACTAAGTTACGAACAGAATTTATAGACAAGCACAAATATGCGCTCAAGATGATATTAAAACTGTTAAATTATACGGGGCAATAATAGATTGATATATGTTTTTAAAACAATAACATTTTACCTTTTGTAAACAGGTTAATTTCTATAAAAAAATCTCTACCCTTTTTAATTCGTTTACTTGCCAGTCTAAATTTATGTGTAAAGTTTTACTTTTTTCTTCCCAATCAAAAGAAGCTGTTACATCATTAATAATAACAGATTTTGGAGCTGTATTTATATTATGAACAATTATAGCAACACTTTTATTTCTCGAATCAAAACCAACACCCTTTTCTAAAGATAGATCTATAGATAGTTTTTCTGAAGATGTGCTACTCTTAAATCGCAATAGTTCATATTTCCCTTTTTCATAAGCATTAGGAGTTATGCCATCATCATTATACAACTTCCCTGTACTTGTCTTAACAATAGCATCATGAAAATAGTGCAACTTAAAGTTTTGAATTGTATACTTATCCGTAGTTTGTACTGGCTCTACCATAGGAATAAATGACCCCGATTTGACGAATACTGGTATATGATCCTCTACAACTTCAACATTTTTATATGTACCTCCGACATATTTTTGATCCGTAAAAAAATCATACCAATTTGCTCCAGAGGGAAATGGAATATCCATAGAGGCTATTCCCGATTTTACAACAGGCGTTACCAAGAAGTTATTCCCCCATAAATAAGTAAAACTCATCTCGTAAAACTCCTTATTTTCTGGATTTTCAAAAAACAAAGGTCGCATTAGTGGTGTTCCCGTTTGATTATTCTCAAAAGCGATGGTATAATTATAAGGAATCATGCTATATCTAAGATCGATACTCTTTTTTGCAAGTGTACGCGTTTTTGAATCATGAAATACAGGTTCTGGAGCAATATGTTCTTGAGCATGTGGTCTAAAAATAGGCTGAAACACTCCATATTGTAACCATCTTGTGTATAATTCACTATCAAAAGTTTCTCCGCCTGCAAAACCCCCAAGGTCCGAATGCATATACCCTAGCCCTTGCATACCCATAGATAATGCTATTTCAGTTTGTGGTTGTAAACCTCCCCAACTTCTATTTACATCTCCAGACCAAGGGATCATACCAAATCGTTGAGATCCCGAATATCCTGCTCTCATTAATATAAATGGTCTTTGATCTGGGAAATCCTTTTGATACCCTTCTTGAATCAATCTAGCCCAATCATGACCATAAATATTATGTACTTCATCAGCACTTCCTGTGGCATGTAATAAATCAGATGGATGGACTTCCGGCTCTCCAAGATCACCCCACCAACCGGCCACTCCGTAATCTTTACTATATTCTTTATAAATATTCCAGAACCAATCTTTTCCTTTAGGATCATAAATATCTATAATTCCAGTATTACCGAAATAAAAATCATATGTAAATGGATTCCCTATAGAATCTTTACCCAACACCTCGTTTTTTACAGCTTCATCCCATTTTTTTGATGTCGTAAGCACAAAAGGTTCTGTTATCAATACAGTCTTTATTCCTTTATCCTTAAAATCATTGATCATTTGTTTAGGATTAGGAAAAGAATCTTTTAAAAACTCAAGATTACCCATATGCCCTTTAATATCCTTACCAAACCAATAAATATCAAGTATTACCGCATCTAATGGTATACTATCCACGGCAAATTTTTCTACAGTTTCTCTGGTTTCATGTTCTGAGTGATATCCAAAACGACTTGCAAAATTTCCAAAAGCCCACCTTGGTGGTAAAGGTTGTTTTCCTGTTAGGTTAGTATACTGATCTATTAAATCTCTCCAATCATCTCCCGCAACTACCTGATAGGTCTTTCTTCCTCCTATTGTTTCGTAACTTAATGTATTATCCTTTTTACTGTCAATATCAAGAAAACCTATAGGAGCATTATCAAAATGAACAGCATATACTTTTGAAGAAAGTACCAAAGGCATTGTGAAGTTCATAAGTTCAGAATACGTTTCATATCCATAATGAGCCTTATTGTACAATTGCAAGCGCTTTCCTCTTCGATTCATTCCTACTACTCGAGCTCCACCTCCATAAATAACTTCATCTTTATCTAAATTAAAATCTAAAACTTCGGTAGAATCCGTCTTGATATACCCTTTCTTTTCAGAAATTAGCTCCTTTCCTTTATAAGTGTATGAAATATGAAACGGTTCTTTGTTAATATGAACATCAATCCCATTGGTATTAATTGTCAAAACACTGTCATTTTCATGAATCATTGTTTTAGTTTGTAATGGTTTTAATACTACAGCATGAGACTCCTTGTTTTGTGTTTCTCCTTTAGGAATAAATGAAGTTTCTATAATTTTATCCGAATAAATTTTAAATTGATATTTACCATCTCTCTTAAAAACTTCGATATTACCATCTCTATTTTCATAACCTTGGTACGCCCCATCATATTTCTTCTTACAAGATGTAGCAGATGCAATAATAAAAATAACGAATAGGGGAAATAGAAATTTGATATTCATTTTTTGACAAGTATGTGTTTAATTTGAATTAAAATCAAATATAACCGAATCCTCTTAGAATAAAAGTATAGCTATACTTTGAGCCTTAGAATTATTGAATAATCATCAAAACAAGCTATATCCAATAATAATCACAAAAATCTACTACAACGTTTTCGTAAAAGAAACTCTACCCAATGAGTTATATACATGGAATGGAAAATCAGCAAATGGTTCTGAAACTGCTCCTGGAATTTATATCGCTATTATAGAAGTTGATGGTAATCTTTATAAGAAAAAATTGATCAAACGATAAAAAATCATACCTATTTTAAACAAATAAAAAGCTGCCGGGATCAGGCAGCTTTTGTTATAATGCTCTTAATTAGAGTTATAATTTTTTAACCAAAAATTCTGCTACCAATTCTGCAGATGCAGGGTTTTGACCCGTAATTAACAATCCATCTTCTACCGCATAAGGACCCCAATCAGCACCTTTAGAATATATGCCTCCATTTTCCTGAAGCATATTTTCTACCAAAAACGGTACTATTTCTGTTAACTCTACAGCTGCTTCTTCCCCATTAGTAAATCCAGTAACTTTTTTTCCTTTAACCAGAGAAGTTCCATCAGCATTTTTTGTGTTCTTAAAAACCGCAGGAGCATGACAAACTGCAGCAACTGGCTTATTATTATTATAAAAATCTTCAATTAACTTAATAGAAATTTCATCTTCTGCCAAATCCCAAAGTGGTCCGTGGCCACCTGGATAAAATATCGCATCGTAATCAATATGATTTATTTCAGAAAGCTTCAATGTTTTGGTTAATTGATTCTTGACTTCCTGATCTTCATTAAATCGTTTTGTAGACTCTGTTTGAAAGTCTGCCAATTCACTTTTCGGATCAATCGGTGGTTGTCCTCCTTTTGGAGATGCCAAAGTAATATCAAAACCTCTATCTTTTAAATAATAGTAAGGTGTAGCGAATTCTTCTATCCAAAAACCGGTTTTTATTCCTGTATTTCCTAGCTCAGAATGACTAGTTAATACAATGAGTATTTTTTTAGTTTTTGCAGGTTCTTCTTTTTTAGATACTACATGATCTTTTACTTCTTTTTTGTCTGTTTTATTATTTGTACAAGAAGCGAAGGCTACTATTAGTATGGTCAAAGCTATTTTTTTCATATCTCTTTTACTTTATAATTGTACATGCAAAATTATTAGAGATTCTTGAGAAAAAAATTGATGTATGGTAAGTTATGCTTATTTCAGTTTGATTTTTTATAATTAAGATCCCTTACGAATAAAAAGAATAAATACGGCTAGCTCCTAGGATACAAAAATGATTTTAATACTTCAAAATCTACAACACCATCATCTCTTACGTCGTATATTATAAATAGTTGCCCCCAGTAGACTCCATCGGTAAAGTCAGCAATAATCCATTTATGATTTAATAATCGAACTTTATTTATAGCCATATTACCTTCCATTCCCACAAATGGCACGATAGGATTATCTTTTCCAGCTTTATTTTGAGCTATAATTTGATCACTAATTGTTAACTCTAATTTTTTAGCATTATACCCTTGTTCTTCAAAATAAGCAACAGCCTCTTCATCACTATCTAGGCTAAAATACGTAAGATCCATATTTATATCGACCAAGGAGTCAATTACAAGATTTTTTGCTGTTTCTTGTTCTTTCAAGATTTCTTCAAGATTAATAATTTTTGCATCATACGATTCTTGAGCTTTTTTGGCGTTCATAAATTGAAAAAGCACAAATAATGCTGTAAAAATGAATAAATACATAAAAATCTTATTCTTCATATCAAATTGTAATTTTTAAATTATCGTAAGCTATAAATACGTTTTCTGGTAGATTCTTTTCTACTTCGGCGTGAAACCCTAACATATGACTAATGTGCGTAAGATATGCTTTTTCTGGTTTTATTTCGGCAATAAACTCTAAGGCTTCTTCCAAATTAAAATGCGAATGATGGGGTTCTATTCTTAAGGCATTAACTACCAATACTTTTACACCTTGTAACTTTTCTTTTTCTTCTTCCTCTATCGTTTTTACATCCGTCAAGTATGCAAAATTTTTAAATCGAAATCCATATACCTGAAGCCGATTATGCATAGTATTAATCGGTATTACATCAAGATTTTCTAACACAAAAGGCTGATTTAACACTTCATGTTCAATAACACTTGGAGCGCCAGGATATTTATCTTCAGAAGAAAAAATATAATTAAATCGTATCCTAAGGGATTCTAATACTCTTTTATGCGCATAAATAGGGATATCTCCTTGTCTGAAAAAAAAAGGTCTTATATCGTCTAACCCCATGGTATGATCTGCATGCTCATGAGTAAATATAACTCCATCAATTCTAGACACTTTATTGGTTAACATTTGTTGTCTAAAATCAGGTCCGCAATCAATAACATATACATATTCACCCCATGACACCAAAACGGAAACTCTAAGTCGTTTATCTCTTGGGTCATCACTATGGCAAACAGGGTGATTGCTTCCAATTACTGGAATCCCTTGTGATGTACCTGTTCCGAGAAATGTAATTTCCATATTGTTGTATCTAAGAGCAAATGTAATTATATTTTTTTGGCAAAATTTATAGAGATATCTTAATTATTAAGTTGAAGAGATGTTTACTATAGAAATTTTCATTCAAGTTTTTTTAATAATGTAGGTATTACTACCTTTACCTTAAACAAAAAAAGCCCTTTTTACTATGCCTATCACAATTATGGGAGATAAGGAATTTGAGTCTGTCCCCTCAATAAAGAGCAAAGCTTTACGTATTAACCTGAACCAAAATATCTATGGTACCTTTGCCGAAATCGGTGCCGGTCAGGAAACTGCAAGAAATTTTTTTAGAGCCGGTGGTGCTTCCGGTACTATTGCAAAGGCAATGAGTGCCTATGATAAAGATTTTAGTGATGCTATTTATGGTATCGAAAATGACAAACGTTATGTAACCGAAGCTAGGTTAAAGAAAATGCTTAGGCATGAGGTTGGTCTTATCGAACAAAGAATCACCAGAGAAAAACATCCAAATAAGTTGTTTTTTAGTTATGCCAATACAGTAGCCACTATAGATTTTGCAAAAAAATATAAAGGTCACGGTTGGGTAGGAATTCGCTATCAAACTGTACCCAATGAAGAATATAATGAGATTTCATTGCATATTCGTTTTCATGAAAATGATGCAAAATTACAACAAATGACTCTTGGTATATTAGGAGTTAATTTGATATATGGTGCTTACTATAAGTATGATAACCCAAAAAAATTACTGCGATATCTATATGATCATTTGGATAAGGATCAAATCGAAATTGATACCATTAATTTTTCAGGGCCCAGATTTACCAAGGTAGATAATCGATTAATGAGTCTACAACTTGTTAAGAATGGAATGACAGAAGCGGTTATGTTTGGTCCAGATGGCAATAATATATTACCTGCAGCAATTTTATACAAGAAAAACATATTAGCACTTAGAGGTAGTTTTAGACCTGTGACTAAGGTAAATATGGATATATACAAGAAATCACTTAATATGTTCTTAAGTGAAAACAAAGTGAATAAAGATAAAACAGTAGTTATATTTGAAATCACCTTATCCAATTTAAGAGCAGAAGGAGAAATTGATGAAGAGGATTTCATGGCTAGAGCACGATTATTATGTTCTCTAGGGCAAACCGTAATGATTTCTAACTTTAAAGAATACTACAAAGTAGTAGAATATTTCTCTAATTACACCAAAGAAAGAATGGCACTAGCTATGGGTGTAAACAATTTGATTGATATTTTTGATGAGAAATATTATAGACACCTAAGTGGTGGTATTCTTGAAGCCTTTGGTAAACTGTTCTTTAAGGATTTAAAAGTATACTTATATCCATTAAAAAATCATAATACAGGAAAACTTACCAATAGTGACAATCTAAAAGTGCATCCAAGAATGAAAGAATTATATAAGTTCTTTAAGTACAATGGTAAATTAGTAGATATTGTTGATTACGATCAAAGTATTATGGAAATTTTCTCTAGAGAAGTACTACAAAAAATTCAGGAAGGAGAAACTGGTTGGGAAGATCAATTACCAGATCTTATTCCTGAAATGATCAAAGCAAATAACTTTTTTGGATACAAAAGCATTGAATCTGTAAAAACAAAGTAAATAATTAGTAGAGCATATTAAAAGCACCGTATTTATAAATACGGTGCTTTTTTAATTTCAAATAATTGTCTTCTTTATTAATAAAACGGAATTCTAAATTTTAATTTTAAACCTAATTTTAAGCTACCCTAAATTGAACAATTTAAGGCAATTGGCCTTTTTATCTTCTAAAATACTGCATAATTTAGTCTTATTCGATTAGGAATAAGGTATAGCCGAAAACCTTTATAAAATGTAGGCACTAACACATAAATTATGAAAAAATCTAAAGATTTAAAACTGAATTTAAACAAGGAAACTATTTCTAAGCTAGAACAGCTTAAAATTCAAGGAGGTCATTATTCTTGTACACCTACGTGCACTCAAACGGCTTTACATAGTAGATGTGGTAATCAAATGTGTTATTAATTTTTTATTAAATCTTGTTTTCGGAGTACAACTCTGATCTATTTATCAAAAAACTAATGATAAAGTAAAAAGAGATAACGCTTGTTATCTCTTTTCTTATATTTTATTATGAGTTTATTACAATATCTGTGCAGCGTGATCTTTCGTTTTTACTTTTAAGATAACTTCAGAAATAATTCCGTTTTCATCAATAACAAAAGTAGTACGATGAATCCCATCATATTCTTTGCCCATAAATTTCTTTGGACCCCACACTCCAAAAGCTTCTATCACTTTTTTATCTTCATCTGCCAAAAGCGGATAAGGAAGTTCAAATTTATTTTTGAAATTCTGTTGACGCTTAGCACTATCTGCACTTACTCCTAATATTTCGTAACCCTGTGACTGAAAAGTTTGATAATTGTCTCTTAAATTGCATGCCTCTACAGTACATCCTGGAGTACTCGCTTTTGGGTAGAAAAAGACAACTAATTTTTTACCTTGATAATCACTTAGGCTAATCGTATTTCCTTCTTGATCTAAAGCCGTAAAATTAGGCGCCTTATCTCCTGTTTTGAGTGTTGTCATGTTCTAATATGTAAGAATTATATTTTGTTTAAACTTTTTCGATAAATTTAAAATTAAAAACAGAATAGACGCATACTTTTATCATAATTTTAATGATTGTCTATACCTTTATTCGAATAAGAATTTAATATTTTAGCTTAAAACTAAATAGAAAATGACAAAACAGGAAAAGGTAGATTACACCATAAAAAAACTCAAAGAGCTATATCCTACAATACCAATTCCTCTGGATCATAAAGATCCTTACACCCTATTAATAGCTGTACTGATGAGTGCTCAAAGCACTGATGTTAGAGTAAATCAAATTACTCCTCTCCTATTTGATCGAGCAGATAACCCTTATACTATGATAAAATTATCTGTAGAAGAAATTAGAGAAATCATAAGACCGGTTGGTTTAAGTCCGATGAAGGCAAAAGGCATTCATGGATTATCACATATACTTATAGACAAACATAATGGCGAGGTGCCTCAAAGTTTTGAGGCTCTTGAAGAATTACCTGCAGTAGGACATAAAACTGCCAGTGTAGTTATGTCACAAGCTTTTGGCGTACCTGCATTTCCTGTCGATACTCATATTCATAGATTAATGTACAGATGGGGGTTTACTAATGGTAAAAATGTAGTACAAACTGAAAAAGATGCCAAGCGTCTATTCCCTAGAGAATTATGGAATGACCTGCACTTACAGATTATATGGTACGGTAGGGAATATTCTCCTGCACGAGGTTGGGACTTGGATAAAGATATTATCACAAAAACTATTGGGAGAAAAACTATACTACAAGAGTATGAAAAAAATAAAAGGCCTATTAAAAAATAGGCCTTTATAAGTTTAGTTCAAAATCGTTTCAAATTTTAAGTTGCTATATTCTACAACTTGTAAAGATTTTGAGTAATTAAGAAGAAAATCTATTGTTCTTCCTGATGGTACTAAATGTTTTTCCTCTTTTTTAGAAGACTTAAAGTAAAATTTCGCCATATTATATGATCTTAAATTAAGGGTTATTTAAGAAGATAACGGGGCTAATAATACTTTATTGCATCAAAGAGTTATTAATTTGTTAAAACTATATTATTTTTTTCGATAACCTTTCTTAGATTGATTAATGCATATCGCATTCTACCCAGAGCTGTATTTATACTTACCCCTGTTTTGTCTGATATTTCTTTAAAACTCATATCTCTATACATACGCATTATCAGTACTTCTTTTTGATCGTCTGGAAGTTCTTGTATTAAATTACGCAAATCTTCTTCGACTTGATCTTTAATGAGTCTTTTTTCAGCATTAAGATTTCCGTCACTAATAACTGAAAAAATACTAAACTCACCATTATCCTCAAATTTTGGCATACGATTTCCTTTTCTAAAGTGATCAATAACCAAATTATGTGCTATACGCATTACCCAAGGAAGAAATTTTCCTTCTTCATTATATTTTCCATTCTTTAAAGTACGAATAACCTTAATAAAGGTATCCTGAAAAATATCCTCAGATACGTCTCGATCAAATACTTTAGAATAAATAAAACTGTAAATACGTTGTTTGTGTCGTTCGATTAGAACCGATAAGGCATTTTCGCTGCCTTTGATGTAGTTATTTACCAGAACTGCGTCTGTTAGGGTGTTATCCTTCATACCGTTACTTTATTTTAGTACCAACAAGCTTGGGGCTCGGGCTATGTTAAACTTAAAAAGTAATGGTATGCAATAGGCTTTCTGGTTTAAATTTGGTTCATTAACTTGGCGCTAATATAGTAACTATCAATTAAAATCAAACTATTTTCTGTTAATTTTTTTAACTAAACTTTCATTCTTAATAGCCTATCATACTTATTAAGTAATCATTATCTTTGCGCCCTTACCGCGTATTTACTATGATTCAAGATATTACTAGCCTAGATCCTAAAGAGAATATTATAATAAAAGGAGCTAAACTTCACAACCTAAAAGATTTAGATGCCGTTATTCCTAGAAATAAATTAGTTGTCATTACGGGGTTATCAGGTTCTGGTAAATCTAGTCTTGCTTTTGATACGTTATATGCTGAGGGTCAGCGTAGATATGTAGAAAGTTTATCTTCTTATGCAAGACAGTTTCTAGGTCGTCTTAATAAACCAAAAGTAGATTATATAAAAGGTATCGCTCCTGCTATTGCAATAGAACAAAAAGTTAACTCTACGAATCCAAGGTCTACCGTTGGAACAACCACCGAGATCTATGATTACTTAAAACTGCTTTTTGCAAGAATTGGCAAGACCTATTCTCCTATTTCTGGAAACTTAGTCAAAAAAGATAGGGTTACAGATGTAATAGAATATGTGAAATCGTTTAATGATGGTGAGAAATTACTACTACTCTCTCCTATTACTGTTGAAGAAGGAAGAACTCTTGAAGGTAAATTAAAAGTATTACAGCAACAGGGGTTTGCACGAATTAAGATTAACGAAACGGTAATTAGGATTGAGGAAGCAACACCAAATGATAAAGACAGTATTTTTCTTGTTGTGGACAGGATTGTAAAACGTGATGAAGAAGATTTTTTTAATAGATTAGCAGATGCAATAGATTCTGCTTTCTTTGAAGGTAAAGGTACTTGTTACATCGAACAATTATCTAATAAAGAGCAACGCCAATTTAGTAACAAGTTCGATTTAGATGGTATAAGTTTCCTTGAACCCAATGTTCATCTTTTTAGTTTTAATAACCCATATGGAGCTTGTCCTACGTGTGAAGGCTATGGAGATGTTATTGGTATTGATGAGGATTTAGTATTACCAAATACAGCATTAAGTGTGTATGAAGGAGCTGTCTTTCCTTGGCGAGGAGATAGCATGGGGTGGTATAAAGATCAATTGGTAAATAGCGCCTATAAATTCGATTTCCCGATTCATAAACCTTATTTCGAGTTATCCGAAGAACATAAAGATCTATTATGGAATGGAAACGAATATTTTGAAGGAATCCATAGTTTCTTTAAGGAATTAGAATCTAAAGCATATAAGATTCAAAATCGTGTTATGCTCTCAAGGTACAGAGGAAAAACGAAATGTACTACTTGCAAAGGGAGACGATTACGATTAGAATCAAATTATGTTAAAGTTAGTGATGCAACTCTTACTGATCTGGTTGAAAAACCTTTAAACGAATTAGCTGATTTTTTTCAAAATCTATCATTAAATGAATATGACTCGCAAATAGCCAAAAGATTGCTGAAAGAAATCAATAGCCGCTTGAGTTTCCTACAAGATGTTGGTTTAGAGTATCTAACGCTTAATCGTAAATCTAATTCATTATCTGGAGGAGAATCGCAGCGAATAAACTTGGCTACGTCATTAGGTAGCAGTCTTGTGGGATCTATGTATATTCTAGATGAGCCCAGTATCGGTCTGCACCCAAAGGATACCGAAAAATTAATTAAGGTACTACTCTCTTTGCGTGATCTAGGTAATACTGTAATTGTCGTCGAACACGATGAAGATATTATGAAAGCTGCGGATGAGATCATTGATATCGGTCCTGAGGCAGGAACTTATGGAGGACATGTTGTAGCAACAGGAACTTTTAAAGATATTCTAAAAGCCGATTCGCTCACGGCAAAGTATCTTAATGGACAATTAGAAATTGAAGTTCCGGAAACCAGAAGAACATCAAAATATTACATAGAGATTATCGGCGCTAGAGAAAATAATCTTAAAAATGTTGATGTCAAAATACCTCTAGGAATATTTACGGCTATTACCGGAGTATCTGGTAGCGGTAAAAGTACTTTGGTCAAAAAAATAATATATCCGGCAATCTTAAAAGAATTGGGTGGATATGGTGAAAAAGCTGGTCAGTTTACCGAGATAAAAGGTAATTATAGTAATATCAAACATGTTGAGTTTGTAGATCAAAATCCAATTGGAAGATCATCTAGATCCAACCCCGTTACATATATCAAAGCATATGATGATATTCGTAACTTATATGCCAATCAAAAATTATCAGGTATCCGTAATTATAAGTCAAAGCATTTTTCTTTTAATGTAGATGGCGGAAGATGTGAGACTTGTAAAGGTGAAGGTGAAGTTACTATCGAAATGCAGTTTATGGCTGATGTACATCTTGAATGTGAAACTTGTGGAGGAAAACGATTCAAAAAAGATGTACTCGAAGTAACATTTCATGATAAAAATATTCACGATATATTATCAATGACCATTGACAATGCTATTGATTTCTTTGCTGAACATAACCAGACAAAAATTCGGAAAAAATTACAACCATTGCAAGATGTTGGATTAGGATATGTTCAATTAGGACAAAGCTCGTCTACTCTTTCTGGAGGAGAAGCACAACGTATTAAATTAGCCTCTTTTCTTGTAAAAGGAAATACCAAAGACAAAGCCCTGTTTATTTTTGATGAACCAACTACAGGTTTACATTTTCATGATATTCAGAAGCTCCTAAAATCCTTTAATGAATTAATTGCCAAAGGACATTCTATATTAGTAATAGAACACAATTTGGATCTTGTAAAATGTGCAGATTATATAATTGATTTAGGCCTAGAAGGTGGTAAAAACGGCGGTAATATTATAGCTACAGGAACTCCAGAAGAAATTCTAAAAGTAAAGAAGTCTTATACCGGTAAGTACCTGAAAGAAAAATTATAACCAATAAGAATCACCAATGAATTTTGAAGTATGTACCAGCGATGAGATAAAAACCATCGTGAAAGGAATTAATGATTATAATTATAGCAAGGTCCCTCCTATTTTATCCGAGATGTGGACACCCATAAATTATGTAGTTAAAGACTCAAATCAAGAAATACTAGGTGGATTATTATCAGGTATAGGATATTGGGGAGGCTTAGAAATTAAGATCCTTTGGGTTCGAGAAGATATGAGACAGCAAGGAATAGCTTCAAAATTATTAAAAACTGTTGAAGATGTAGCTATAACCAAAGGTGCCACAATTTCTATATTAGATACGTTTGATTTTCAAGCTGAAGTTTTTTATCTAAAAAATGGATACACCATATTCGGAAAACTTGATGATTTCCCATCTGGGCATCACAGAGTTTACCTGTCTAAAAAATTATCAAACGATTAGTTGTAATGATATGATGAAGTTTTCGGCTAAGCCAACTCAACCATAAAACAAAAACATGTCACTTACTCAAGATCTTAAAACTCGCGCAGATCAGTCTGCTCAAAAATACCCAGAAAACATACACAATATCATGAATAATGGTATACAATCATTACGTGATTCTAAATTAGTATCAAAAGCGTTAAAAAAAGGAGACAAAATACCAGAAATTAAACTTCCTAATGCTGCCAATAGAGCTATTTCGGTTCAAGAATTGTTATTAGAAAAAAAAGTAGTGCTTTCATTTTATCGCGGAGGATGGTGTCCGTATTGTAATCTTGAATTAAAAGCACTACAACAAGCACTTCCAGATTTTGAAAAACACAATGCAACACTCGTAGCAATAAGTCCCGAAACACCAGATAATTCTCTATCGACTTCTGAAAAAAATAATTTAAGTTTTGAAGTTCTATCTGATATTGATAATAAAACAGCAAAAGATTTTAATCTTGCGTTTACATTACCCGAAGATTTAATCCAAGTTTATAACGGGTTCGGTATTGATCTAGAAAAAAGCAATGGAAACTCTAACCAGCAGTTACCTATATCTGCAACCTATATAATTGATCAGGATGGAACGATTATCTATGATTTTATCAGTGAAGATTATAAAGAAAGAGCTGATCCAGAAAAAATAATTAAAGCTTTAAATATCAAATAGTTAAACTTCATTCTTTCATAACTTAATTTTTTTGGCACGCCATTTGAAATACTATTAATCAAATAGCGGAAGCCGAAAAGCTAATGAGTAGGCATAAAACCCAAAACAGTTAAGTTATGAAAAAAATGGTACTTTTTATTGCAGCCATGTTACTAGTAGGAACAACTGCACAAGCGACCGATCACAAAAATTCGGATCACCAGGATAGGGTTACAAAACGCTATCACCATACACAACCGATTGTCTTTATTGAAGGTGGTGTAAAATTCTTTGTATATCCCGAGGGAGACATTGATTTCAAAATTTTAAGAACAAGGTCTAGAACAAGACAAGCTCATTATAATTGGAATAGAAATATTCACGGAGCTCCCGGATCACATGCATATTACAATCCATATAGAAGAGCGGTACGATATGATTACTACGGACGATTAAAAAAAGTAGGTGTTAATTATATCAACTATGATCGATACAATAGAGTAAGAAGAATTGGTACTATCACTGTAAGGTATAATAGAAAAGGTTTATTATATGAAGTTGGCGGATTACATATCTATTACAACAAATATGGTAAAATAAAATATACCGAAGGTAATGTTCATCATATTGGATGCGGATATTGTGGTGTTGATGGTTGTACAATTAGTCATGACCCATATTACAGTCAAAATTGGAAACAAAAACATCACTATAGGCACACTAATAATGATAATGCTTATTACAAGAACAGAAAAAGAAAGAAAAAATATCATGACGATGATGATCACTAAAATATAGATTAGTTGTTGGTTAGTTGTTGAAAATCCCGTTACCGAATACTTCAGGTAACGGGATTTTCTATTGATAAAGTGTTGTTAACTTTTGATCGCAACAAAGGCGATTATTATATATTTATGAACTCACAATCAAAATGTATACAACATGAAGTGCTATCCTTTTTTTCTTTTACTACTAATAGTATGTCACTCTCAAAGTAGTGCGCAGCAAATGGAGTTTGAAGATTATGATCCTCCCTCTACTTTAGTGGTGCCAGGAAAGGAAATCAAAAAAGCCAAGTTTCCGTTTATTGATGTTCATAATCATCAATTTAGAATGCCTACCCAAAATTTGCAAGAAGTTGTAACCGAGATGGATAAACTTAACATGGCGGTAATGGTAAACTTATCTGGAAGAGGAAGAGGCTCTGATGAGCATCTTATAAATTCTCTAAAAAATGTAAAATCCAATCACCCAAATAGATTTATTGTATTTACTAACATAAATCTCACTGGTATTGATGATTCAGATTGGACATCAAAAACTGTAGCTCAAATAGAAAGTGATGTAGCTATGGGTGCAAATGGATTAAAAATATACAAAAGCCAAGGTATGGATAACAAGGATAGTAAAGGTAATCGTATCAAGATCGATGATCCTCGTATTGGACCAGTTTGGGAAAAATGTGGAGAACTGGGCATTCCTGTTTTAATACATGCTGCAGACCCTAAACCTTTTTGGGATGCGCATGATAATCAAAATGAAAGATGGTTAGAACTTAAACTACGATCGAGAAGAAAAAGAGATGCCAATGTTACAGGTTCTTGGGAAACTATTATTCAAGAACAACATAACATATTTAAAAAGCATAAAAACACAAAATTTATCAATGCACATTTGGGATGGTATGGCAATAATTTAGAAAAATTAGCTCAACTAATGGATGAGATGCCAAATATGTATAGCGAAATTGGTGCTGTAATCGCAGAGTTAGGACGGCAACCAAGAAATGCCAAGAAATTTTTGACCAAATATCAAGATCGTATAATGTTTGGGAAAGACTCCTGGAACCCAGAAGAGTATTACACTTACTTCAGAGTATTAGAATCGGATGATGAATATTTCCCTTATTACAAAAGATATCATGCCTTTTGGAAAATGTACGGTTTAGACCTCGATGATGAAGTATTGAAAAAATTGTACTATAAAAATGCCTTACAAGTAATTCCTAATATAGACAAGAGCTTATTTCCTAAATAGGCATTCATTTCTAATTATTCTATAAACCAAAAGCTTTGCATTTCGCAAGGCTTTTTTTTATTTCTGAAACTTATTTCATTCCTACTTCAAATAAGTAATCGACCTATCATAAAAAAGGATTTCCAAAACTCTTCCTTAATCTAATACTTCTACCAAAAAGATGTTCACACGAGTTTATTTTCAAAAAAATGAATAAACAATAGTAACATTTAAAGAATATAGGAACACCATTAAAACAACGAATTATTTAACACTTAATGTTATCTATATTATTATGAAAAATCACATACTTACAGTTCTATTTTTTTGTGCTATAACACAACTTAGTTTTGCACAACAAACACAATACAATGTAACGCCTGGAAATGGTAATGGATTACGTTTTTGGAATAGCGATACTTATAAAATTCATATGGGTAATACTTCCGAATATAAGTTTGGTCCCGTAACAGATTACAGTATCAAAATGAACATGAGTAATACCGCTGGTAGAGGTTGGACTTGGGGTGTGACTGGCCAAACCCCTATTGCGGCATTAAACACTTTAGGGAATTTTGAAACAGCAGGTAGCATAAGTGGTAATACTATTAGCGGACTAAAAGGTGTTTTCGATTCTAGTAGTTTGGGAGGTAATGGATGGATTCCTGTTTCTATAGGTCGCGAGTATAAAACAGGACGAAGAACTTTTGAGTTCGTTGTTGATCCTACCAACACAGGTTCTGGATATACTGCATTCGGAATAACAGATCAATCAGAAAATTTAAGACATGATTTTGTTTCTAGAAACACAGATACCTGGATAGATCTTGATGACCATAAAGGAACTCATTTTTTTAAACTAAATAGATCAGAATACGAACCAGGAAAATTTGCTACTTACATACATATGCCTACCTCCGATGCTAGAATGGTTATAGGTCAATACGGTGGGTATTTAAAAGAACAGGGATATAACTTAGTAGTAAACAATGGTGGGGCCTATGTAAATGGTGATTTTATTGCTAATGGCAATATGGGTATTGGGACTTCTACACCTGACGCAAAGTTGGCTGTGAATGGAAACATTCATACTAAAGAAGTGAAAGTAGATCTTATAGGTTGGGCAGACTATGTATTTACAGAGGGATACAACCTACCTACATTACAACAAGTAGAAAATCACATCAAAACTAATGGACATCTAATTAATATTCCATCCGAGAATGAGGTTATAGAAAATGGTATCCAATTGGGAGAAATGAATGCAAAACTCTTAGAAAAAATAGAAGAGCTTACTCTGTACACTATTGCACAGGAAAAGAAACTAAAAATTCAGGAAGAACGTCTTTCTAAACTGGAAGCTTTAGTATCAAAAAAATAAGAACAAATAACTTCTATTTACACTACATAATAACTATAACGTATGAAAAAGTGGCTATTCATTTTAATTAGCACGGTAACACTTCATGCTAATGCACAATCTTTGGATCAGAATTTCACAATGACAATCGTTCCCAAAGAAGCCTTAAGCATTGAAGAAGTAAATGCTGTTGCAGACCAAACTGCTACTACTATAAGCAATCTTACAATCGATTATGACGTAAGTGATCAAACCTTAACCGCATCTCAATCCATTACGGTAAAGAACAATTCTCTTATAACCCCAAATACGCATTTAAAAATAAGCGACGAAACCTTTTCTGCTAATGAAACTGTTTTCAAAAACATAACGTATTACGATGGGTTAGGTAGGCCTATTCAATCCAATGCAATTGGTCAAAATCCAGAAGGGAAAGATATTGTACAGCATTATGAATATGATCAATTTGGTAGAACCGAAAAATCATATTTACCGCTACCTGGTGGTCAAAACACTGGTAACTTTATAAACAATCCTGTATCTCAAATCAACACATATTATCAAAATAAATATGGAGATACAAATCCATTTTCGGAGCAACGATTTGATAATTCTCCATTAAGCAGAGTATTAGAATCTGCCAGTCCAGGTAATGACTGGAGATTATCTAATGTTAACGACACAGATCATACAATCAAGTATGAATATGCTACGAATGATGCGAATGAAGTGAAAAAATATGAACCTACAAATGACGGTTTTAATGTTTCATATTATGAAAAAAATGAGCTCGCCAAGAATATTGTAAAAAGTAACAATTGGCAACCTCAAGATGGTCATTTGAATACCAAAGAAGTTTTTACAGACAAAAAAGGACGGAAAATAGTAGAAATAGATTATGTGAAAAATGAAAATACTATTCAAAAACTTGTCACATATTATGTATACGATGTTTTTGGGAGATTAGTATCTGTGTTAACTCCAAAATTTTTAGAGAACTCAATACCCAATACCGAAGATTATTCTGTAAGCTGGTCTTTGAGTGATTTTATTGAAACTGGAACTTTTGAAGGAGATTTTGTGTTCAAAGTACAAAACAATGTAATAACCATAGAGGCTTCAAATTTGTCTAAACCTAGTAATCTTATATGGGGAAAATTAAAAAATCAAGTAACCAAAATAATAAACACATCTTCTCCTCTACCCGATATGTTTCTAGGGGATGTTACGACAGTTAGTGGTTTGATCGATCCGGTCACCGGAGAAGGATTTAAACTTAAAGTTGGAGAAGCAAGTATAACAAATGGTAATCTGGTTATTAATAGAACTTCTACCAATACCTTTAGAGAATTTGGAACTTCTATAGATAAAGATCTTAACTTGATTATAAATACAGGTCTAATGAATGATTTGAGCTATCAATATCAATACGATACATATAATAGACAGGTTGCCCAAAAAGTACCCGGAAAGGATTGGGAATACATGATTTATGATCAATTAGACAATCCTATTCTTACACAAGATGCTAATCTAAAAACAAATAACTTATGGCTTTTTACCAAAAAAGACGCTTTTGGAAGACCTCTTTATACTGGAAAGTACTATAGCACTAAATCTAGAGAAAATTTACAACTGGAAGTTGATGGTTTTATCAATGCTTCTTCGAACCTGGCAAATACCGAGACAAGAACCAGTAGTCCAGTACATATTTCTGGAACCTCTATAAACTATTCCAATAATGCTTTCCCAAAAACGAACATTACAGAATTGCTAACTGTAAATTACTACGATGATTATAATTTTATTGATCCAGATAAACCTGCTTTCCAAAATACTATTGAAGGACAAACAGTAACAAACAAAACTAAAGGGCTTACTACAGCCAATTGGACAAAAACTCTCGGAGAGAATATCTGGTCAAAATTATATACATACTATAATGAAACCGGTATTGCTATAAAAATACATGAAAAGAATCATCTAGGTGGGTATACAACCACAGAAAACAAAGTGGATTTCAGAGGAAAGGTAGAAAAAGAAGTAACCAAACATCGCAGAACTTCAAATGCTACATTATTGACTATTAATGATAGATATGAATATGATGTTAACGAGCGTATAAAATCGCAATATCAAAAGATCAATAATCAGCAAGAAGAACATTTAGTAACCCATAATTATGATGAACTAGGAAATCTTGAAAATAAGAATGTTGGAGGGTTAAGCACATCAGGAAGTAGATTACAAAGCATTGATTACACCTATAATATCCAGGGATGGCTTAAAGAGATTAATAATGTAGATAATTTAGGGAACGATCTATTTGCATACAAAATTAACTATAATGAGTCTATTGAAGGTGCCAATACCGATGCCACTAGTCTATTTAATGGAAACATTGCACAAACTATCTGGAGGTCCAAGCATGATAATCAAAAAAAATCTTATGCATATCAATATGACAAACTAAACAGGATAACAGATGCAGCATTTTTAGCCGGTAATACTTTGGTAAGAGATGCCAATTTAAAATTTGAAATTCACGATATTGCTTATGATGTAAATGGAAATATCAAGCATGTAAAAAGAAATGGACAAAATGGTATCATTGATAATTTAAGGTATCAATATGGCTCTATAAATGGAAATCAACTGAAAGCTATTACGGATACTGGAAATGTAACTCAGGGATTCACAGATGGAAATACTACAGGAGATGATTATGAATATGACTCTAACGGTAATCTCATCAAAGATTTAAATAAAGGAATTAGTCTAATAGAATATAACCATCTTGATCTGGTAAAAAAGGTATCTTTTGAAAATGGGCAAACCATTCAATACAAATATGATGGAACCGGAAGAAAACTTTCTAAAATCTATATAAGTGGTGGTGCCGTAAATCAAACCGATTATTTAGGTGGATTTCAATATCAACAAAATCAGTTACAATTTGTACCTAATGCCGAAGGGTATTCTTACCCAAGTAATACTGGTAACTCTTTTAAGTATGTTTATATGATATCTGATCAATTAGGTAATAATAGAGTTACCTATAGTGATACAGATAATAATGGAAGTATTAGTATCGATGAAATTCTTTCTAATAGTGATTACTATCCTATGGGATTAATTCATAGTGGCGAATTTACCAGTTCTATTGCTTCTAACTACAACTATAAGTTTCAAGGAAAAGAACTACAGCAAGAAAATAATATAACCATGTATGATTTTGGTTCCAGACTATATGATCCTGCCGTTGGAAGATGGTTTAGTACAGACCCTCAAAATCAGTTTAATAGTCCATATTTAGCTATGGGTAACAATCCTATTTCTATGGTTGATCCCAATGGAGAATATGCAATAGGCTCAGGTCTTATTGCAGGCGCTATTGCAGGCGCATATCTAGGGATGATGACGGGTATGATGGCCAATCAAATGAATGGGAAAAAATTTAGTGATAGTAGTAATATTGTAAAAGGAGCTACAAAAGGAGCTGTTGAAGGCGCCATTTTTGGAGTTAGTGGGGTTGTAGGATCTGCCATAGAAACCTTTTCTATGGGATATGCCAGTGTAGACATCCCAGTAACCGATAATTTTTCGATAACATTAAGTCCCGCTTTGGTTGTAGGATCCGATGCTTCTTCGATGGGTATAAATGCCACCGGTAACCTGGAGCTTGGTGATTTTACGGTAAGCGCTAGCTTAACTGGCTCTTACAATAATGCAGCTGAAGGAAGTGGTTTACAAGGCTATAGTGGTGTAGGAACCTTAGGGGTAAGTTATGATGATGGTAATTTTGGAATAGGGTTAAGTACATCATGGCATAGTAATGTAACCGGAAATGGAAAAAAAACAGGAAAACAAAGAGTTGGATCAGGTTTTCTTAAGTACAAAGATTTTAGCATTTCATATGAAAACGATGGTTGGTTTTATGACAAAATTGGACTTGGAGATGCGGGAGACAGTTTCAGAACTGCAGCTTTATCTGTAGGGTATGGCGATTACAGCGTTGGATTTAATCTTTTTACAGGGTATAGAAATATGAGTGAGGATCCAGCGGTATGGAAAGAAACTAATGAGCGTGATCCGATATTTCCCGTAACGTATAAATACGGTTTAGTCAATGAAGAAGGTACAAAATATAGAATGGGAGCATTATACCTTGGGTATAAGAATAAAAGAACAGGAATTAATTCTGAAAGAGTTCGTCATGCCATTCAAAATGAATTTGCCCATGGAAAAGCAAGGCCCCAAGGATATTTTAAAGTAACGAGTTGGGACATAAAAAGATATACTCAATACAAAAGTTATAATAACCCCTTTACATCATGGTAAAATTGCCATTCCTAATTAAAAATATTTATTAAAAATAGAGATTGCTCTACTAAAAATAAAACTAATGTATTTTCTAAAAAAAATAATAGTAATACTACTGATACTTTTGAGTGTAAAAAGTTACCCTCAAGAAGCTGTCGATATTACAACCCCTCAATTATCATCGTTCAACTCTGGACAAAGTATTGAAGGCTTTATTCAAAATTCGATAAACGAAGCAACAGGAAAAGTAACTTTTGGGGTACCCATAGCTTCTATTTCGGCAAGAGGGGTTTCTTATAGCGTTGCCCTTACCTATGATGGGAAATCATCATTTGATACTGGTTCAAATACCAATAAATACAATCCTGCGAGTACTGTTGGTGTTGGATTTAGTTTACCTATTTCCAAAATTGTGACAGATAATAAAGGGACAGCATCAAAAGAAGATGATGATTTCTTTTTGCAGGATGGTAATAACACAAAGTTATTTTGTACCAATAAAATTGATCCGGGAAATATTGAAGGAGAAACCATCTGGGAATTTCAAGCCGAAAAATACATTCCCTGGAAAATAAAATACTACAAAAGTGAAAAATTTGATCTACATGGCGTGTTAGTAGAAAGACCCTTAGATTATTGGATGGTTATAGATGACAAAGGAACAGAATATGTCTATGGCGAAACTCAGAACGCGAGAGAAAACATGGTCGCATGGGGTAATTGGATAGGTAACTCCAAAAAAAATGGTGGGTCTAGAGCAACTATAGTTTGGAACCTCTCTACAATAAAAGATCAATGGGATAATGATATTAATTTTGAATATGAATTACAAGAAAACTTTGTTGGAAATGTCAAACAAACGGAAGCTTCATACATCAAAAAAATAATATCGTCAACAGGAGAAAACATACGATTTAATTATGGTACTAAAAGTGTTAGCGAATTTTATGAACCACACATAGAGTATGCAGAACCAGATGCATATCAAGAAAGGTATGAAAAAAGATATCTTCAAAACATAGCAACATATAATAGCAGTAATGGCTTAATGTATACCTATAATTTTGCATATACTCTAGAGAATAATAGTTCTTCAACCGATAAAAAAAGATATCTATCCAGTATTACGCAAGAAAACGAAATAGGAGAATCACTCCCAAATCAAAGGTTTGAATATCATACTACCGGAGATTTTAAAGGAGGTATCAAAAAGATCATTTATCCTATGGGAAGCTCCGTTACCTATAATTATGAGAACAAAACTCTTTTTACGAATTCTCCTCATAATAACACAGGATCTGCACCAAACAATTTTGGATACAACTATTATTCAATAGCAACTAAAGAAAACTATGCACTAATGCTTTTGAAATCTAAATCACCCATAAGAGATGGAAAACATAGGTTTAAAATAGTTAGATACACATGGAACGGTCAAGATTGGACACATAACTCATTTGTACTTCCATACTTAATAAAAGATACTCACCCTACCACAGGAGTGTGGTTAGAAAATTTTCAATCTGTTTTTGGAGCAGAGTATTACGGGTTTATGCATAATGACGGAAACTTCATAAGAATGGATTTATTTCACTTAAAACCAGATGGTATCAATTGGGATCATAAGACGGAGAATCATCTTAATGTAGGAGCAGGAAGACCTTCATTAATTTCTGGGAATGAGTTTGTAGCCATAGGTGGGCATCATAATGGAAAAATTCATATGTATAATTGGAATCTTAAAAGATGGAATAGAGAGATTATCAATCAAGGCGCAGGTCAATATTACTACGGAGCAACAAATAATTTTATACTATCTCTTAATGAAGATGGTGGAAACGATCTGATTACCGGTGTAAATCATGAAGATAATTATTACATTCATTATCTAGATGCTAGTAAAAATTGGATCACCAAATCATGGTCTGCAGCTGCAGATCCATACATAAATGGAATAGAAGAAGCTAGTTATTTTTATCCAGGAAATGCTATGGCTGGTTTTGTTGCTTATGATAACCCTGAATTTTTCTTGAGGTGGGATGAAAACTATAATTTACTAAAACCAGATAATGTTTTAGGAAGCGTGAATGACGATAATCCTATTATCCCTACATATAGCGGTATGTTTACACTTCAAAATAGGTTTTACCAACATTCGATTAAATATGCTCGATTCAATGGGATTAATTGGAATGTTTTTAATCTTCCTACCTCCTCTTCATATTATGCAAAACCATCTTATGGAGAAGACTTCGCAACCTTTCAAAATCACGCAAACAATAAAAGAACTGGTTATACATTGTATAATCCAAATACAGACTCTTGGGAGTATACCAATGGTTTAAATACATATCCTTGGTATAGCACAAATAATAAAATTACCGGAGTGGCAAGTGATTTTTTAATAGCAGGTAATCAGATTTATACATTCTCAAACACCTCATTATCCCCTATTGCAAATCAAACATTACCTTATACTAATGTTTTTAGTCACACCGATGGATTAAGTCATGGATTTATAAAACTTGCTTCACACACTACAAGTGGCTCTACTGCATCAGAAAATTTTGAGAAAGGGATGTATGTGTATGTAAATAAGAAAAATAATCAGATATCAACAATCGATCTTGGTAAAAAATATCATATGGCGGGTCCAACAATCTTTGCCGGCAAAACTCCTTTCTTAAGTACCAATGCCATGTGGTTAAGAAATCAAGGAGCTTCTGATTATTTGTATCGAATTATTGACGATAAGGTTAATAATGTGGTAAAAGATATTGTAGTAACAAAAGTCCAAACCAATAATGGAAATAATGAAATTAGAGAAACCGTATATACGTATCAAAATCCAAATTCAACCAAGAATAATGATTTTACTTTTTATGGAAATGTTACTATAGAAAATAAAGGGTACGGAGCTTCTTCTATCGGAAAATTAACAAAGAAATATGATAACGGTGCTACAGATGCACAAATGGCTGGGTTATTGCTAGAAGAAATTGCAAAAGACACAAATGGCGTTACTATTAGTCACTCTATAAGTACTTTTGAAAAATACGATGCAATACCTAGAAGATTTAGCATTAAGCAAACAAAACAAGAAAGTAACGTGTTCTATAACGGTAAAGCAATGACCAATATTACAGAAACCAAATACAATTTCCCTAATTATCTCCCGATAAAAACGAAAAGCACAAATAGTAAGGGACAAACTGAAGAAGTAACTATGACATATGCATTTACCGAATACTCGGAAATGGATAAGAGAAACTTTTTAAGTCAACCATATCAAATTACCACAAAGGTAAATGGAACAATTGTTTCGATAAAAAGAACAAGTTGGGTTGCAGAAGATAAAATCTATGCTTCCGAAACTTGGGCAGGAAACTCTTATGATAATTTGAGAAAAATTAGAGAAGTAAGTAAAATGAATACATATGGTCAGGTGTTGGAAACAACAAATGGAAGAGGCCAATATAAATGTATGTTATATGGTTATAATAACAAATACCCTGTGGCTACTTTATCCAATGCAAAGCACAATGATGTCATTAATAATTTGGATGTAACCGAATCTGCACTGCAGAACTTAAATAATTCAAATCTGAAATCAGAATTAAGTAAACTATATAGTAGACTACCTAATGCGATGATTAAACTAAGTCTATATGATATTGAAGGAAAAATAATGACTCAAGTCAATGAGAGACAAAGAGAAATTAAAAATAACTATGATAACTTTAATCGTTTGGATTATATAAGTGATCATAATAATAATGTTCTGAAGAAGAATATTTATAATTATAAAACAGAATAAATTGACCATAATTATTACAAGTTAGGTAAAAGATAACATTTTAATGAAATGATCAGATAGCTCGGACCTAAAAACCCGAGCTATTTTTATTTAGAACAAAGTATACTCCTACCCTTTCTTGAAATAGAAAACATCTCTTTTTAGTATACGAAAAAACGTATTATCTTCATTATAAACACCTTAAAAATAGAAGTTTAACCAAACAGGTATATATAATATCAGTATTGGATATTTTTTAATTATTTAAAGGTATTGTTTGTTGTAATTTTAATAATTAACACAAACTTTACTTTATTATGAATTTTATTGTTAAAATATCGATTATTTACCTGTTACTATTTTCAACAGCATCGATTAAGGCTCAACAGGCAATAGACGAACCCTGCTCATTTGATCAGATCAAAGAAGAATTCTACAAGGACAACCCTGAAGAACTACGAAAAGCATTAGCTTTTGAAAAAAAAGTAAAGCAACATGCTTTACAAAAGAAAATAACCCCCAATAAAGCTGCAGGCTCTTATATTGTACCTGTAGTTTTTCACATCTACGATGCCAAATACCCCAATGATAGTGATGGTAACATAAGAAATGTTACCGATGCCAGAATAATACAAGCACTTAAGGATATTAATGATGATTTTAAAGGTTTCAACGATCCTGTAGATAATGCTTTTGGCAATATTGAAGGAGGAATGAATATTGAGTTTAGATTAGCTCAAGTAGATCCCAATGGCAACACCACAACCGGAATCATTTACCACGAAAGAAAAGAAGGTTTTGGACTTAGTAGCAACAATGCAGAGATCGCAAAATATGCTTGGGATAATTTTAAATACATGAATGTTCATATACAAGAAGTGATCAAATCCGGTAGTACTACGCAGTCTGGCATAGCTTGGTTTCCCGCTCAAAACATGTCTGAAGAAGGTACAGCAAGAGTAGTGTATAATGGTAAATATATCATTTACTCCCCTCCTGCCTCATCCTTAACGCATGAGTTTGGGCATTTCTTGGGATTGCACCATACGTTTAATGGAGGATGTGTATCTGGTGATGACCAAGGAGATCTTGTAGCAGATACACCTCCTACATTAGCGGGTACAGCATCAGAACAAGGAGGAAGATCTTGTAAATCAGGAGTTACAAACTGTTTTAATAATTTGATCAATCATCAAAACCACATGGATTATAACCCCTGTGAATCTATGTTTACCAAAGGGCAAGTAACTCGAATGGAATCTTTTATGGATCATGAAGCAAGAATCACTTTATGGCAAGATGCTAATTTGATAGCCACAGGTGTTAAACAAGCTGATTTGGGGGCCAGAGTAATTTTTACCTATCAAGATAGCGAAGATAGTGCAGTAGATCAAGCGTTGGCATTTATAGAAGGTTTTGCAAATAATAACGGAGACATACTTAATAAAAAAAGAATCAAAGCTGTTGCTGGCGCTCAATTTGCTATTACAGGTCAAATGCAAGAAGGTGTTCACTTTACAACAACCAATGTACCCAATGGTTTAAGTACTCAAATTACAGTGCAGGACAATGAAAATGCCATTATAACATTTACTGGCAATGCTACAAACCACAGTAAAGCAGATTCTAAAGAAATTAAAATTACATTATTAAACCCTGCCATTGTAGGTGGTGTAAATTCATTATACTCCAAAACAGGAGTATACGATATCAATTTTATTGACCCATATAAACCCTACTATGAGATGTACTCTCCAGCTATAGTAACCGGGCGTTCTGTACAAAATTATAACGATGCCATAGCATCAAAATTTAATTCATTAGTAATAGGTGGTCGATACAGAACTAGGCTACGATCATATGATGGTAATACAATCACTATTGACAATAATGCTATGGAGTTTGATGTACTGTGCAACCCAGGTAGTATAAATATAAAAAACTTAGCCGAAGGAACAACCATAAGTGCTAACACTTCAGGAACGTGGATAGGAAGACAAGCCGTTGCTACATCTCCCCCGCGAATAGCTGGTGCTGGGTATACTTCTTGGCATGGTAAAACCGGATATGTAGGTATTAGAGTACCTACGATAACAGGGGATTATGTATATGGCTGGTTAAGAATAAAGGTCACCGCCAATGGAGAATATGCAGAGTTAACAACTTTTGGATTAAACCCAGATCCTGGCAAATCTATGCAGGCAACGGTTGCCGTACCTAATTTGGTGTATTCTAGTGATCGTTTTTTAGAATCCGTGAAGAATGATGGCACAATAGAAAATGAAATCACAGTAGATATTAAAGACGCCTCCTTATCGGTTTCAGGAACTTTGGTTTCAGGTAATCATTATAGCATAAGAAATGTTCCTAAAGGATTAACTTTTACCGCAAAAGTAATGAACTCCAGACAACTCAAGTTAACCATGAAAGGTATTGCTACCGAAAGTGATTGGGCCCAATATGAAGGATTTGTAAAAAACATAAGATTAAAATTTAAGAGTACCATATTCGCAAATGGAATTGGCTCTCAAGTAGCATTCAAAGAGTTTCCACTCAATATAGAATATATAGGCAATGCATACACCAAAGTACCATCGCCTATAAGAAGATTCGTGGTGGGTTCAGATTCAGAAAATGGCAGTACTACCATTTTACCCTGGACTTATAACCTAGAATTTACTTCGGCATCATACCAATTTCAAGAATATCCAGCAAGCAACTCAAGTAATGAGTTTCCTGGGGTTAAATTTATTTCGTGGCGAAAGGACGCCGTAGCCAACGCCAATTATGAACTTACACCATTAAATGCGGGATCTGTTATTGGACCCAATAATTCCTGGAAAAACGGAAGAGAATACAATGAAGGAAGAGGGCAACATATGATGGATTCTGAAACATATAGAGCCTGGCGCGGAAGAACAAGTTATGCCGGGGTTAGAATAAACCGATCTGGAAGAATGCATTATGGTTGGTTAAAAATAAAAGTAGGCACCAACGGAAGAACATATGAAATTCTAGAATATGGACTACAAGGTATCCCAGAAGCTTCTATAAAAGCTGGCACCAAAGATTCTGATGATGTACAAACCTATTGTGATGCTAAAGGTAATAATGGTACCGAAGGAATTACTAATGTAGAATTTGCAGGGATAGATAAATCTTCAGCTAGAGATGCAACTGGGTATTCTGATTATACCGGAAATACTGCTTTCGTTGCTCGAGGAAAAGAGTATCCTTTAAAGGTAAATGTTGTAGGGTGGAATGGTGGTTCTGCTGCCCGAATATATGTATGGTTCGATTGGAATAATGATTTCGATTTTAGAGATTCTGGAGAATATCTGGAAGTGATAAAAACATCTAATACTACTGGAGAGATTAGTGTAAATATCCCTACCAATGCCCAGTTAGGTGTTACACGTATGAGAATACGAGTAGATGACAGGGCTAGTAACGCAGATTGTGGAGATAGAAGCCGCGGTGAAGTTGAAGATTACCAAGTAAATATTGGCATTGCCAATGCTTCTTGTACCGATGGTGAACAAAATGGTGATGAAACAGGAGTCGATTGCGGTGGATCGTCTTGTAACGACTGTATTCCTGAGCCAACTTGTGATGATGGGATTAAAAATGGAGGTGAAACAGAAGTTGATTGCGGAGGTGAATTTTGCGAACCATGTGAAATCTTTACAGAAATTTGTGCAGCAACTGCAACAGGAACGGGTGAAGGGATTGATATCAATAATGTAACTTTTGGCAGTATCAATAATAATTCTACTGGTGATAATCAATATACCGATTACTCTAATATCTCTACAAACCTTACCACGGGGCAACAATTAGCATTGACCATAACTACAAAAAATACCTGGAACCCTACTACTGTCGCAGTATGGATTGATTGGAATAATGATAATGATTTTAGAGATGATCAAGAAAAAGTGTTGTACATATCAGGCATTCAAAATGGTTCTTATACGAGTACAGTTACTGTTCCTGCATCTGCAACGACAAATACGTCATTACGTATGAGAGTACGATCAGGATACTACCAAGATGTATTAAGACCATGTGGTACTATTACTTCAATTGGCGAAGTAGAAGATTATAGAGTTACTATTACAGAGGGATCGGGTCCATCTTGTAGTGATGGTATACAAAATGGAGATGAAACCGGAATAGATTGTGGTGGCTCTTGTGATCCGTGTCCAACTGTGACATATTGCAATATGAATGGAACAAACTCTAATGATGATTCAATAGCGAATGTAAATTTTGCAGGAATAAATAACAGCTCTTCAAATAGCACTACTGGATACGAGAACTACACAACCATTTCTGGTAATGTTACCAAAGGAGGATCAACAAATCTTAAAGTCACCATTGTAGGATATCAAGGGGGAGCCAATAATGAAGTGTATGCATGGTTCGACTGGAATATAGATGGAGATTTTACCGATGTAGGTGAGAAATTTGAAATAACTACCCAAACAAGTAATACCATTCGTGAGTTACTAATAAATATACCTAGCACAGCTAAAACAGGAAGCACAAGAATGCGAGTTGTAGTGGGATACGATGCTAATGATGGTAATAGTTCTTGCGGGACCATAAATTATGGTGAAGTAGAGGATTATACTATCAATATTAGTAACGGTTCTGGTCCAACCTGCACAGATGGTATTCAAAATGGAAATGAAACCGGTATCGATTGTGGAGGAACATGCACACCTTGTAACAATGACGGTACAATAGTATATGTCGATATCGAGGACAAAACCACTAATTCATCAAATACTTGGAATTTCTTTAGAATTGAAACAGGCGACGAAAATGGATTTGGAGGATGGTTCTCCAATAGTACTATTCGATTAGTTACTTATGAAAAGGATGTCGTTTGCCAAGGCACCAGCAATAATGTAACTTTAATAGAAGAAGGTGTCGAAGTGAACTCCTCTAGCAACTTTGTTGCCAATTCTAATAGTTTCTTAATTAGTTCCTCATCATACACAAGCTGGAATGGAAAACTAGGTTATATAGGATTTTCTTTCAAAATTAATGGAGCCACTCATTATGGATGGTTTTATGCAACAGTCGCTAATAATGGATTATCATATACTATAAAAGATTACGCATATAACACGATACCAAACCAAGGTTTAATAACAAAGAGACCTACAAGAACCAAAGATGAATTAGAACAAAATACTCCTAACCTATACCCTAACCCATTCGACAACACCTTTACGATTGATGTTTCTACGATGAATAGCGAGGCTTTAGTTGTAAAAGTATATAACCTACTAGGGAAAGAGGTGATTCATAAAAATTACAAAAAAAATCCAGGTAGAATAGTTTTAGGTAAACAAATTAAAGTATCAGGAAGTTATTTTGTAAAAATACAGACCAAAACAAAAAATACGATTCTACGACTTATTAAACTCTAAACACACAAATAGTAATGCCGTTACGAATACGTAATGAAGTTTGTTAGTTAGTAATTAAACAGCTGCTCTACTATGCAGCTGTTTTTTTATTTTATACTAATGAACTCTAATTAACAAGAGTAATCTTCAAGGATATATTTCTTAACCCCAGTAAAGAATTAAAAAGATCAAAGAAAAAACACCTAATAATCAATGGTTTATTTTTTTGGCACGCTGATTGATACTATAAAAGTGAGCATCAAAAACACAAATCGAGATACTCATTTAAAATCAAGAATTATGAAAAAATTTGTTTTACTTTTTACAGGATTATTATTAGCAACATTTACAGCTAATGCATCAGAAACAAATACTGAGTCTTCTACTCGTTATTATAATAACGGAAAGTCATTTATCTTCAGTGAAGGAGGAATTGATTTTTCAATTTATGCTGATGGCCAATTTGATTTTTATATCAATGGGTCAAGAGGAGGAGTTAATGTTGGTCTAAATGCACCTGGGGTAAACATAAGTTTTAATTCTGGATATGATTATGACGCTTTTGTACAATATGATGATTACGGAGCGGTTGTACAGGTAGAAGATACTCCTATTTTTTACGATCACTACGGTAGAATAACACAAGCTGGTGATGTATTTATTAATTACAATAACTATGGTCGTATCTCAAGAGTAGGTGGATTATATGTAAACTATAACAGTTATGGAAACTTCTTAAACTGTACTGGATATATAAACAACTATAACAGACATTATGTATATAGACCATTTCACGCATATTTCACTATACCTGTAGTAAGTAGATGTATAGTGTACACGAGACCATATAGAAGGTATTATACACCATATAGATGTTCATATACAGTATATAGATCAAACTATTATAACGGATATTACCACAGACCTTATAGAAGCCGTAACTATTACAGACCTCACAATAGAATAACAAGCTATAACAGAGGGTATAGAGGTTCTAATATTAGAAACGTAGGTTACAGATCAAGAGGTCATAGAACGGCTATGTATAAGAGAAATGATCGTAACTATAGCACAATTAACAGAAGTAGATCTAGATCTACTAATTACGGAACAAGAACTGCTACAAGAAGTAGATCTAACAATACCGGAACAAGAAGTGTAACTAGAAGCAGATCTTATGATAATGGTACAAGAAATGTAAATAGAACTCGTAGTGTTACTCCTGATCAGAGATCACGTACTGTAAACAGAAATACACAAAGTACATCTAGAACTAGATCTGGTAATAGAACTACTCCATCAAGAGGAACGGTACAAACGACTAAAAGAACAAGAAATACAGTATCGAATAGATCAAATAACTATAGTAGTAAACCGAAGTACACAAGTTCTGGTAGTACTCAAGCAAGAAAACCAAGAACTACTTCTAGAAATTACTCTAGAAATGTAACAAAAGGTTCTAGCAACAGTCGTTATAGTAATAGAGCTGCAAATACAGCAAAAACTAGTACTAATAAAAAAAGAAGCAATACATATAGCAGATCTTCTAGAGGATCTAGTAACTCAAAATCAAGTAGTCCAAGATCACGTTCGGCTAGAAGTAGAAGCTAATAAAGATATATAAGAAATTTATTTTTTTGGTTGGTTAGTTGGAAAATCCCTTAGAGACAAATGCTTAAGCATCTCTGGGGATTTTCTTTATTAGTTTATTAATGTCTGGAGATAATTTTAAGAAATACAATACTGCTGTATATCCCCCTACTATCAAAGCGCTTTTACAAATAATATTAAGTATAGGGTGAAAAGGGAAATTCCAGAAATAAAACCCTAAAACAAAACCTAAAATTAAAACTAACGAAAGAATCGTTTTATTAGAAAATGGATGCACTTTAAACTTTATATATACAATCCATAATTTGGCAATGTTATAACAGAAAACAGCACCAAATGTAGCTATAGCTGCTCCCGTTACTTTAAATATCGGTATACATATAACATTAAGAACAAAAGAAAGAATAGCCATTCCCACTCCTATATACAAAACTAATCTATAGTAATCAGAAGTATATAGTATAGCATTATTGTTACCCATAGCGTTATCAAACAATTTTACACTTCCAATAAGGATAACTACCCATATATATAATTCATAATTATCAGGAATAACATCAAAAAGTTCATGGACGTTACAAACAATCAATACAAACAATAATCCACTGATTATCAAAAGGTTTATAGAGCTTTTTCTATACAAAGACTTTAATTGACTCCAAGCTTTTTCATTAATTAACTTTGCTGTTAAAGGATAGGTGATTTGATGCATTGCTCTAGAAGGTATTATAATTACACTTGCTATATATGCGCAGATACCATATTTGGCCACATTTTCAATAGCCAAATACCTTTCTATCATAGTTTTATCAAGATCTATAAGTAAAGTTGCTACAGAGCCAGCAATCAAGATCAATCCAGAATACTTTAAAACGGCAATATAATTAGTTGGTATAGGTATACTAAGCTTAATCTTATGTAGCTTAAAAGCGTATACCTTCATGATGGTGGTTCTTAACAAATAAGCAAACACCAATCCGTAAATAAACTGTTCTACAGATAAATAATCAAGATAAACCAGGAGCAATAGGATGCTAATACACACTCTTAAGAATAACTCTTTCATCATATTTCCAAAAACACTCTTTAATTTTACTTTGGACCATGCGAAAAAGACTTCAAAATAAGATAAGGCATAAGCTAAAACAAAAATAGTCCAAATATAGGGTTGTACAATAGGGTTCCCTTTGCTAAAGTATCCCAACAATACATTATAAAACAGTACTCCTAAGCCACCTATTATAAGCGCCATAAATAAGGGTAGTACCAACATTAGGCTCATAAATTTATCTTGCTGTTTTCTATCTTTATATGAAGAAAAGAACTTTACAAGTGTATTATGCACACCAAATGCTATAAGAGGCCATATCAAATTTGAAGCAGATATAAGATATGAAATCAAGCCATAATATTGCTCTTCCATGAAATTGGTAAATAAAAAAAGCGTATTTATTGCTCCAATACCAAATCCCAAACAAGTAATAATTACATTCTTTACGGATTGATTAACAACTACTCCCATACCTTTACATCCTATCGTTTTTTATAATACCTGATAGACTCTTAGTTAATTCTCTTCGACTATATCGTTCAATGCCGTTTACATTGGACACTAATTTTCCTTCCTTATGATTTATAAAAGCTTCTAAGATACTAGCCTTTAAAGCTTCAAACTCATGATATTCAAAAAATTTACCAGAGTTGGTTTCTTTAATCAAAATAGAAATATCTGCATCCTTTGGTCCTAATGCAATAATAGGACGTTTTGATACCATATATTCAAATAATTTCCCCGGTATTATAGATTTAGTTTCCTCACTATCAATCTCTACAAGTAACAACAATGAAGAACTCCTTTGCAATTCGATGGCTTTATTATGAGAAACATATCCTTGCATATTTAAAAAACTGGATAAACCAGCTTCCTTTATAGAAACCAACACATCATTACTTACGGCTCCTATCAATTGTAATTGAAACATTTTAGCAAACTCCTTATTTTCTTCGGCAATTTCATACAGAGCTTTCCAAAGGTTTCGAGGGTTACGGCCCGATAATAAAGATCCTATATGTGATATAGTAAATTTACTATCTAAAATTGTTTCTAATATCGTTTCTTTATCATAACCATTGGTAATTACAGAAATAGGTTTTGTCGTAATGTTCTCAAATTCTGTTTTGGTCCTAAAGCTGGTAACTATAACATGATCACTGGTAGTTAATACTTCTTTCTCAAAAGATTTGTGTTTTCTTATTGATCTCTTCGTCAATTTTAATTTATCATGATACCCAATAGTCGTCCAAGGATCTCTAAAATCTGCAAGCCAACGAATCCCTAATTTATCTTTAAGCCCCTTCCCTATTAAATGCACACTATGAGGAGGGCCTGTAGTAATTATAGTATCTATATTATTTTCTGAAATGTATTTTTTTAAATATGTAACCGACGGCTTTACCCAAAACTTTCTAGCATCAGGAATGAAAAAATTCCCTCTAACAAAGAGTAATAATTTTTGCACCAGTGATTGCTTATTCTTATTAGCAATTATGCCTTTACTAATAGTTTTGGATTCTTTCTTTGAAAAAACTTGTGCAAAACGATAAGGTTCGAAAATAGAATTTTTCAAAATTGTTACTCCATCAGGTATTTCAGATAACAAAGAATCATCTATTAAAGGATAGGTTGGATTTTCGGGTATATAAATAACTGGCTCGATATCAAAATCCCTTAAGTATTTTACAAACTTAAGCCAACGTTGTACGCCTGGCCCTCCTGCTGGTGGCCAATAATATGTAATAATCAAAACTTTTAACACCTTAATTACTTATCTTCTTTTGTTAAAGATAGTAAACTACCCGTTTTCTTGTATTGATACATTAACCCACCTAAAAGTAATACTATCAAAATGATAGAACTGGTTAGCGTAATTGCGCCTCCTGTTTTAACTACTTGAGGTTCGAATTTAAATTCTACCTCATGCCTACCTGCCGGTATTTTAATTCCTCTTAGAGTATAATCAACTGGATATATATTATCAGATTTCCCATCGATAAATACCTTCCAACCTTCTTTATAATATACTTCAGAAAACACAACAAAACCAGGATTAGCAGCATACACATTATATGCTAGATGATCGGGTGAGGTTTTAGAAATAGATATTGTAGAGATACTATCTTTTACTGGCTTAAATCCTTTTAATTGATCTTGATACTCTTTTCTTATAACAGCCGTTTTCTTTGTATCTATAGTATTTAATGATTCAAACTCATCCTTATATCCATCAACAAACTTTAACTCTTCGACAAACCAAGCCGGACCATTAGCCGAAGGATTTTGCTGCACATCTAACTCACGTTTCTCGTTTTGTTGTATGACATATTTTACATTAAGCATATTGATCACCTGCAAGTTACCCTTGGCAATATGATTATAATATAAATCTTCCATTTTTCTTGGGCGTACCGCAGTATACCCATTAATAGAATTGAAAAAATAATTTGTGTGCGAGTTATTAAACCCTCTTGCTTGATCTAACACCCTAAAATATGACTTATCTTTTAAAATTTCTTTATCGACAGCAGTAGGCTGAAAATAATTTTTGTATTCTCTTTTTGAAATAAACCCTTCTTCATTAACGCTTCGTCTATCAATCGAAACAAGGTCAACAAGAATAAGCAGCCCTACAACGATCAAAGCGATATTCTCTGATAATTTCTTTTTTAAAGTAAACCACAGCACACCACCAACAAGGATAATATATATAAGAGATCGTAAACTATCGCTTTTCATTATGGTAATACGATCTTCTTTAATAGCGTCAAAAATAGCAGGTTGCTCTATTGCTAATTGCACTTCAGAAGGTGATTTAAAACTGAATAAACTGCTTCCAAATAACCAAAATATTAAACACAACCCACCAAAAACACCTAATGCAATAAAAAATTTCTTCTGTTTCTCGATAAAAGGAATTTTATCATTAAAAAACCTATGTAAACCAAATACAGCGGCAATAGGCATCAATAGTTCCAGTATTACCTGAATACTAGATACTGCTCTAAACTTGTTATAAAAAGGTACATAATCTATAAAAAACTGAGTTAGAAATTCTAAATTCTTACCCCAACTAAGCAGTAATGATAAGATAATACCGCCCAAAAGCCACCAGCGCAATCTTCCATTAATAAGCAATAGTCCCAAAAGAGCCAAAAATACCACAGTTATACCTAGATAAGGAGGAGCTTCTACAAAAGGTTGATCTCCCCAATACAATCCCGTTACATTGGCATAATAATTTGCTTGTTCGCGGGGTTGTCCCAATTCTAACAATTTTTGATAAAAAGCAGAATCTTTTCCTAGGTCTGATGCTCTTCCTAAACCCATTAGTTTAGGAACAAAAAGATTTAAGGACTCTAACTTTCCGTAACTATATTCTGTAATATATTCATAATCTAGACCATTTTTTTCTGAAGAACTTGCTGTTGTTTCAGCAAGCAGGTTCTTACCCCTTATACTAGTATCCACGTATTCTGATGTAGATAACAACGTAGTTGCATTTGTAGCTAAACCTAAAACCACAGCCACAACCAATATCCCAACAGATTTAAAAAAGTGCAGAGTCTGTTTTTTCTTAATAGCATCAATCCCATATGCCACACCCATTACCAAAGTGAGTAAACCTAAATAATAAGTCATTTGATAATGATTTGCTTGTATCTCTAGACCCATAGCTACAGCTGTAAGTAAAAATCCCCAGATGTATTTTCGTTGAAAAACCAATAGAATTCCTGAAATTACCAACGGGAAATACGCTATTGCATGTGCTTTAGAGTTATGTCCAACTCCAATAATTATAATAAGATATGTAGAAAATCCAAAGGCTAATGCACCAACAATGGCAATTCGCCACGGAATTCGCATCACTAGCATTAATATATAAAAACTAATTAGGTATAAAAATAAATAATCTGCAGGCCTGGGTAAAAAACGGATTAACCGATCTAGTTTATCCATATAATCATGCGGAAACTTCGCCCCCAATTGATACGTAGGCATACCACCATAGGCAGAATTATTCCAGTACGTTTCTTGTCCTTTTTGAGCTCTATGATCTTTCTGTTGTTTAGTCATCCCCTCATAAAGCTTTATATCATTTTGATATAACATTTTACCATTTAAAACTGGATTGAAATAGATCAATGAGACAATTATAAAACCAAAAATAACAAGTATATGGGGTAAGAATCTTTTAATTAAAGACATGATTTGTGTACGTTTATTTAATGATGAGCCAAATTAAAAAATATAAGCAACTTCTATAAAAATATAGACATATTTTTAAAACACCTATATTTTTGAAAAATGCGATACTAGCACCCCATGATTTAGAGATAAGCTATTACTTATTTTTGAAATGGATAAATTACTAGAGGGAGAACTCAATCAATCTCTTCATAATCGATATATTCCCCTACATCTTTATTTGAAGATTTTTGCTTCGTTTTTTTATCAATAGTAACGTCATCTTCAGGAGATTGTTGTGGTTGTTGGTATTGACTAAACTGTTGCTGAAATTTCTCTCCAGCTTTCTTTGTGACGTATCTAAGCAATAGAGGACCAAATAATCGCGTTAATACCTTTAGTCCATAATATATAAGTAAAATAATGAGGATAACCTTTAATACCCCTGGCAAAGAAGCTTCTTGCATATTATTTTTTTTCAAAAATAGCGAACTCTCTATACAATTACGGGTAGACAATCCTAAAAAAATGATAAAATCTGCTATATTTGAACCAAATCTATTGAATATGAGCCCTAAATCTATTCTGCTGTTAGTCACCATCTTTTTGTTTGGGCTAACGTCTTCTGCGCAATATACCGAGAAGATCAACTCCAACAGGCCTGGTACTTCTCAAGGTGCCTTTTCTGTAGGTAACAATGTATTGCAGCTAGAAGGTGGTATGGGACTTGGAAAAGAAAAACACAAGATTTTAGATACTAGAGCCAAGGTTTTTAATCTTGACTATACTGTAAGATATGGACTTCTTATAGAACAACTTGAGATCAGACTTAATGGTAGTTATAGAGCAGATGGAGTTACTCAAACCGTTGGAGCTAATGAACAGAAAATTAATAGAAGTAATTTTGAGATAAATACTTTAGGTGCTAAGTATTTGATTTACGACCCTTATAAAAAACCAAAGAAAGACTCTTTAAATTACGATAAATTAAAAAGCTGGAAAGAACGCTATAAATTTAGTTGGAAAACTCTTATACCCGCAGTATCAGCTTATGCAGGAGTCAATTTTGTTGCCAAAGACAATCCTTTCACTTTTCCAAATGACGCTTCTATAAGTCCTATATTTGTAGTAGCAGCTCAAAACAACTGGACGACCACGTATGGTGGTGATTGGGCTTTTGTAACAAATATCATTGTAGATAAAGTAACTACCGATAATCCAGCAATAGGATGGATTTTTACAGCTACCCATACCGTAAACGAGCAATGGGCCGGTTTTGTTGAATATCAAGGTCAAAAAAGTGATTTTTATAGTGATAATATACTTAGAATAGGTGGTGCCTATTTATTTGATCAGGATCTACAGTTTGATGCTAACATAGCCTTTAACTTTAAAGACACACCTTCGATATTTACTTGCAGCATTGGTGCATCTTACCGATTTGATTGGCATACAAAAGATGAAATTATTGAAGAACCAGGATTAGAGGGAGGAGTTAAAGAAGGAGAAGAAAACGAAGATGAGAAAAGTGAGGGAGAAGAAAATGAGGACGAAGATGGATTGGATGAAGATGAAGAAACAGAAGGTGTTGAAAACGATAGTCTTAAACTACGAAAAACTCCATTTGTTAATGATTTTGAAGATGATAGTTTTAGGGATGCTATCGAGCAAGACCTCGATGAGAGACGTACTGAAGAACGATTAGAACGTGAGCGCATCGAGAATGAAAAAATTGCTAAGAAGGAAGATAAAAAGTTTAGGAAAGAAGAGTCCAGAAGATTAAAACGAGAAGAGAAAGCATCTAGAGAAGCTGAAAAAGCAGCTATAAAAGCCGAGAAAGAAAAGCAAAAGATGATAGAAGACATTGATGCAGAACTGGATAAAATGGAGGAAGAACAAGGCGTAGATGAGGAACTTGATGATATTGACAAACAGCTTAAGGAGCTGGAGCAAATGGAAAAAGAATTAAATCAAGAAGAGAAAAAAGAAGAGAAAAAAGAAGAAAAGCAAGAGGAAAAGAAGGAACAAGAGGCTGAAGATGCCGATGTTGATGCTGAATATGAGAAGTACCAAAAAGAACAAGAAAAAGCTAAAAAAGCTGAAGAAAAACGTAGAAAGAAAGAAGAAAAGAAACGCTTAAAAGACGAGAAAAAACGAAAAAAGGAAGAAAAGCAAAAAAAGGATGAAGAAAACGAGGATGACAGTGGATCTTAATAGAGAATTAAAACCATAATGTAATCATTACGTCTTTATTTATACATTTTTTATGTGTTACCCAAAGTAACTTCTGTTGATATAATTAACAAAATCATCTTTCTGCATTCGTAATATTTGATAAAAGGGTTATATATTTGCTACGAATTAGAGATGACATATGATTTATGATTACGATTAAAGAAATTACTTCAAAAGGAGATTTAACTACGTTTGTTAAATTTCCTTTTGAATTATATAAAGATTCCCCTTATTACGTCCCCTCTATTATTAAGGAAGAACTGGATGTAATGAATCCAAAAAAAAATCCTGTCTTCAGAAATTCTGATGCCAAATACTTTCTTGCATACAGAAACGACAAGATTGTTGGTCGAATTGCCGCTATTATTAATTGGATAGAAGTTAATGAACAAAAGAAACCAAAAGTACGTTTTGGATGGTATGATGTTATTGATGATATTGAGGTAACTAAAGCCTTATTACAAAAAGTTTCTGAATTTGGCACTCAGCACTCTCTTGAATACATGGAAGGGCCTGTTGGCTTTTCTAATATGGATAAGGCCGGAATTTTGATCAAAGGATTTGAAGAATTAAACACAATGATCACATGGTATAACTACCCGTACTATGCGAAACATATGGAAGAACTTGGTTTTGAACAAGCCGCTACCTGGGTAGAATACAAAATACGTGTACCTAAACAAACCAAAGAAAAGGTAGTCAAGTTTGCAGAAGTTATAAAGGAACGCTACCAGCTTACTCTTCTAAAATTTAACAAAAGCAAAGAGATTTTAAAGTATGCTGATGATATGTTTGATTTACTAAACAAAACATATAGCAGCTTACAGACTTTTGTTCCTATACAACAATACCAGATAGATATGTACAAGAAAAAGTACCTACCCTATCTTAATCCAGAATATATTACATGCATTGCTGATAAAACAGGTAAGTTAATTGCTTTTTCTATTGTTATGCCTTCTTTTTCAAAAGCATTGAAGAAAATGAACGGGAAGGTGTATCCTTTACGTTTTTTACATATTCTAAAAGCCCAGCGTAGAAATAATACAGCTGCTTTTTATCTTATAGGAGTAGACCCAGAATATCAAAACAAAGGTGTTACTGCTCTTATTTTTAAAGAGATGAACGAAGCTTTCTTACGCAATGGTATCGAAGTTGTAGAAACCAATCCAGAATTAGAAGAAAACAAAGCTATTCAGGCTTTATGGAATGGGTATGACCATGATTTACATAAAAAAAGAAGAACATTTAGAAAAGATATTTAGAAGTTACTGACATACAAAAAAACATCACTCAAATGAGTGATGTTTTTTTATATGTCTAATATTTTATTATTATCTACTCTCCCATTGCAGCAGCAACAGCAGCAGACATTCTTTTATATGTTCCGTTTTCTAATCGTTCTCTTATGGCAGAAAACGCATTTAATGTCTCTTCAATATCTTCCATAGTATGAGATGCTGTAGGAATCAACCTCAATAAAATTAATCCTTTAGGAATCACAGGATACACAACTATAGAACAGAAAATCCCATGATTTTCTCTTAAATCTTTTACCAATGCCATAGCTTCTGGAATACTTCCTTTTAAATACACTGGCGTTACACAACTTTGAGTAGTACCTAGATCAAATCCTCTAGCCTTTAACCCATTTTGCAATGCATTAACATTATCCCAAAGTTTTGCTTTTAGCTCTGGCATTGTTCTAAGCATATCTAAACGCTTTAAAGCACCCACAACTAATTGCATTTGAAGTGATTTTGCAAACATTTGAGATCGCAAATTATATTTTAAATAATCTATAATTTCCTGATCTGCAGCAATAAAAGCACCTGTACTTGCCATAGATTTTGCAAACGTAGCAAAATACACATCTATTTGATCTTGAATCCCTTGCTCTTCTCCCGTTCCTGCACCAGTAGCTCCTAAAGTTCCGAATCCATGAGCATCATCAACAAATAATCTGAAATTATATTTCTCTTTTAGCGCTACTATTTCTTTTAATCTTCCTTGCTCACCACGCATTCCAAAAACACCTTCAGAAATTAATAAAATTCCTCCTCCTGTCTTCTCTGCCATTTTTGTAGCACGCATCAAATTTTTATCAATGCTTTCTATATCATTATGGCGGTAGGTATATCTTTTTCCTTGGTGTAACCGTACACCATCAATGATACACGCATGTGCATCAACATCATAAACAATAATATCATCCTTGCTTACCAAAGCATCGATAGTTGATACCATCCCTTGATAACCAAAATTTAATAAATACGAAGCTTCTTTATCTACAAACTCTGCAAGTTCATTTTGCAATTGTTCATGAAGATCTGTATGCCCACTCATCATTCGAGCACCCATAGGATATGCTGATCCATACATAGCCGCTGCTTCTGCATCTACCTTCCTTACTTCTTCTTTATTTGCTAATCCGAGGTAATCATTAATACTCCATGTAATTACCTCTCTTCCTTGAAATCTCATTCTATTTGATATAGGACCTTCTAGTTTCGGAAAAACAAAATATCCCTCAGCCTGATCTGCCCATTTCCCTAATGGTCCCTTGTCTTTATAAATCTTATCAAATAAATCTCTCATCTATCAAAAATTTGTGTCTTATAAGTCTGCGAAAATACGTAAAATTGATTTGATGGCATAATTAAATTCCAATTCACTTTTACAAAGTGATAATTTAACAATTCTTCAGTATTCTACTCCCCAAAGTACTTGATTTTTTGGCTTTTACCAATTCTCTAACACGGAAAATTGCTTCAAAAACCCTAGTAATCTACTAGATTACAACTTTAAATTAGTCCATAAAAAAACATCTGATGTATATCAGATGCCTTTATTTTTTATGTGATCATTAAATCTATTTAACAAACTCAACTTTGGTAGCATCCACTTCATGTTTGCTATCAAAAAATCCTTGCTCCATCATCCAATCATCACTATATACTTTACTCATATATCTAGATCCGTGATCTGGTAGAATTACAATGACATTACTATCCTCTGTAAATTCTCCTTTTTCGGCTAGTTGTTTAATCCCTTGAATTGCTGCTCCACTGGTATATCCTAAAAACATACCCTCTTTTTTAGCCAGTTCTCTAGCAGTATGAGCACTATCCTCGTCATTTACTTTTTCAAATTCATCAATAACGTCAAAATCTGTAGCCGTAGGAATAAGGTTTTTACCTAACCCCTCGATACGATATGGATAAATTTCGTTCGAATCAAATTCTTTTGTCTCATGATATTTCTTGAGTACCGATCCATAAGCATCGATCCCTAAAATTCGCACATTGCTATTTTGTTCTTTTAAATATCTTGCGGTACCGGATATAGTTCCCCCGGTTCCACAACAAGCTACAAAATGAGTAAGTTCACCTCCTGTTTGCTCCCATATTTCAGGGCCCATTGAGTTATAATGTGCATCAATATTAGAATCATTAAAGTACTGATTAATATATACTGATCCTTCTAATTCTTCATGTAATTTCTTGGCAACTTGATAGTAAGATCTTGGATCATCTGCACTAACATGGGCTGGACAAACATATACTTTTGCTCCCATATTCTTGAGCATCGCTATTTTATCCTTCGAGGATTTAGAGCTAACCGCAAGAATACATTCATACCCTTTAATAATACTTACCATAGCAAGACTAAAACCTGTGTTTCCACTAGTTGTCTCTATAATTGTACTACCTGGTTTAAGAATTCCTTTTCTTTCAGCTTCTTCTATTATATAAAGTGCGATTCTATCTTTAGTTGAATGGCCAGGGTTAAACGACTCCATTTTTGCATAGTAATTACCCGGAAAGCCTTCCATAATTCTGTTTAGTTTTACAAGTGGTGTATTACCTATAAGTTCTAAAACATTATTGTAAGCCTGTATCTTTTCTCTCATATAGTGGTGTTTTAGCAGGTAAATGAAAAAAATCGGGGGTTCAAATACTGCTATAAAAACGGTACGAAGTTACATTAAATTTTTCAATTATTGTTTTATACCTTCTAAATCCAACAAAAAGGCATATTCTTCGGCTACTTCTTTAAGAGCTTCAAATCTACCAGAGGCTCCTCCATGACCAGCCTCCATATTGGTATGTAAAAGCAATATGTTATTATCTGTTTTTAACTCTCTTAGTTTAGCTACCCATTTTGCCGGTTCCCAATATTGCACTTGAGAGTCATGAAGTCCTGTAGTAACTAACATATTAGGATATTCTTGTGCAATAACATTGTCATAAGGAGAGTAAGATTTCATATACAAATAATACTTCTTCTCATTTGGGTTACCCCATTCGTCATATTCCCCAGTAGTTAAAGGGATACTATCATCTAACATAGTTGTTACTACATCTACAAAAGGTACAGCTGCGACTACACCATTATATAATTCAGGTGCCATATTTACCACAGCTCCCATTAGTAAGCCTCCAGCAGAACCACCCATTGCATATAAGTGATCTTTGGATGTATACCCTTCTTCAATCAAAAATTTTGAACAATCAATAAAATCGGTAAAAGTGTTTATTTTTTTAAACAACTTCCCTTCTTCATACCAAGGCCTACCCAAATACTCTCCTCCTCTTACATGCGCAATAGCATAAATAAAACCTCTATCTAATAGACTTAAACGCACTGTAGAAAAATATGGATCTACTGTTGATCCGTATGAACCATATCCATATTGCAATAATGGATTACTACCATCTTTTTTAATACCTTTTTTGTACACCAAAGAAATGGGTACCTTGGTCCCATCTGCAGCTGTAGCCCAAACCCTTTCTGATACGTAGTTATTTTTGTCAAATTTTCCACCAAGAACTTCTTGTTCTTTCTTCACTTCCTTCTCTTTGGTTTCCATATCAAAATCGATAACAGAATTAGGAGTAACTAGCGAATTATAGGAATATCTAAGGATTTTTGTATCAAAGTCAGGATTGGTACTTGTATACGCCGTGTATGTTTCATTGTCAAAAGGAAGATAATAATTTACTGTACCATCCCAACGCTTTACATTTATTTTATTAAGACCATTACTACGTTCACTAATAACGTAATAGTCTTTAAAAATTTCGATATCTTCTAATAATACATTATCCCTATGCGGAATTACTTCTTTCCAATTCTCTTTCAGCGTATTTTCTTCATCAACTTTCATCAATTTAAAATTCTTAGCATTATCATCATTAGTCAATACATAAAAATGATCTTCATAATGAGCAATACCATACTCCAACCCTCTTACTCTTGGTTGAAATACTTTAAATTCCCCAGTAGGGTTATCTGCCTTTAAAATTCTATATTCTGTAGTGAGTGTACTACTAGAGCCAATAATCAAATATTTTTTAGATTTTGATTTATAAACGAATGTATAAAAAGTGTCATCTTTTTCATTATAGATTTCTACATCTTGAGAAACGGGCGTACCTAATATATGGCGGTAAACTCTATCAGATCTTAATGTTTCATCATCTTTCTTTGTGTAAAATAATGTTTTACTATCTGCAGCCCAAGTACTACCTCCTGTAGTGGTCTCTATAGTTTCTGGATATACTTCTCCAGTTTCTAAGTTTTTAATACGAATAGTGTATTTACGCCTACTTATGGTATCCACCCCAAATGCTGCTAGCTTATTATCAGGACTAATATTTAAACCAGAAAGTCTATAATAACTGTGACCTTCTGCCTCTATATTACAATCAAATAATATTTCTTCTTCAGCTTCAAGGGTTTCTTTTTTTCTAGAATATATTGGGTAATCCTTACCAATTTCATATCTAGTAATATACCAATATCCATTAAGTTTATACGGAACTGAAGCATCATCTTCTTTGATTCTACCCTTCATTTCTTCAAAAAGATCTTTTTGAAAATCCTTGGTATGAGCAGTCATTTTATCATTAAAGTCATTCTCTCGTTCTAAGTAGTCAATTACTTCTGGATTTTCTCTCTCATTTAACCAAAAGTAATTATCAACCCTAACATCATCATGTTTTTCTAAGTTTGTTTTCTTTTTGTCTGCTAACGGGTACTGAAGTTGTGTTTCCAATGCGGTACTAGTATTTTTTTTACACGAAGTTGCAAAAGTAATTGAAAGTAAGAATATAATATGTAGACTTTTCATAATAATCTCTTAGTTTATTAACAGCCAAAGTACTAATTTTGCTCATATAATTTTTAAAAAAAAAGAATATGTTTGGAGACATGATGGGAATGATGGGGAAACTTAAAGAAGCTCAACAAAAAATTGAAGACACCAAAAAAAGGCTCAATACCGTACTAGTAGATCAAAGCAGTGCCGATGAACTTCTTAAAATTACACTTACAGCAAATAGAGAAATCAAAAATATCACTATTGCAGATGAGCTGTTAAAGGACAAAGAACAATTAGAAGATTATCTTATTCTTAATTTAAACAAAGCTATTGCCAAAGCCACACAGATTAACGAAAGCGAATTAGCTGCTGTTGCCAAAGAAGGTATGCCTAACATTCCTGGATTATAAGATTTTATGGAATAATTATTGAGTATAATAGATTATAAAGCCATTACAAATGAGGTATCCATATTTATTTTTATTGTTGTTTCTTTCTAATCTTGTAGTATTTTCTCAAGAACAAAAAGATTCATATTGGTTGTACGATTTTGAACAAGCAAAAGAAATTTCGAAAGAAGAAGACAAGCCCATTCTTATGTATTTTAGCGGTAGTGACTGGTGTAGACCATGCATGATGCTTCAGGAAGATGTTTTTGATAATTATAAATTTCAAAAATTTAAGAATGCTTTCGTTTTTCTCTACATTGATATACCACGAAATACTGATTTACTCTCAAGTGATCAAAAAGTTCAAAACTTCAAATTGTTAAGTACCTATAATAAGCAAAAGACTTTTCCTTTAATTAACATCGTAAATCATAAAGGTAAAATACTAGATGATATTTCTGGATATAGTTCTTTACGAGATACTACGTATCATTTTGAAATGTTCGAAAAGTATAGTAGATAAAAAAGCTCGATACTTTAATGTATCGAGCTTTTAAAGGCTTTTGTATTCCCCAATACAGAATTATTGAATCAATCTAAATTCTGTTCTTCTATTTGCTGCATGTTGTCTCTCTGTACAAGTAACACCATCTGCACATCTGTTTTTTAATCTTGTTTCTCCATATCCATTAGCTACTAATCGGCTAGCATTTACACCTTTACTAATTAGGTATGTTACAACCGATTGAGCTCTTTTATCAGAAAGTGTTTTATTACTTGTTCTAGAACCTCTAGCGTCTGTATGTGAAGCTATTTCCATTTTAGTTCCAGGATTGTTAGCTAATACTGGCATTAATCTAGTATCGATTAAGCTTTTTGCTTGAGAAGTTAATGTAGAGCTTCCTAAATTCCAGTTAATTGGCAGTGCAGAGTACTCTACAAGAGAACATTCTACTTCTTTCCAAGTAGTTAATCCTCCCTTTTGAGTTAGTACTTCTTTTGTAACCTCTTCAAAAGTTGCAGGAACAGTAACTTGTTCTGTATACGCATCTTTAACTAAAACAGTTTTTGTTATTGTACCATATTCTGCAGGTATTTCTTCTTCAACAACTCTAGCAGCTTCTACCAAAACTCTTTTTGTATACGATCCTGATTGTTCTGAAATAGGAGTCGTATTTGTAGTTGCATCCGAACCTAAAGTTTTTACAGGTATTGTAGTGAATTCTGCAGGGTATCCTTTATAACACCAGTAACGGCAGTCATCTGGATTACTAGATGCACAATCTGGTGCTGGTGAACCTAACTCCCATTGTGCATATGCTGGTTTAATTTCTACGGTTTCAGATCCATTACCTAATTTTGCTGGAATAACTTTTAAAGAAGATGCTTTTTGTTTCTTAACAAAAGTCACCGTTGTGGTTTCGTATTTAGCCGGAATAACTCTTAACTTTTTTGAAGCTTCCTTTACGATAACGCGTTCTGTTACGGTCTCATATTTCGCCGGAATGGTTCTTAATTTACTATACTCTGGCGTGATCTTTACCTGTACAGTTTGATTTTCGTAAACATCAGGAGTTGTACAACGCACATAACATTTACCTGGTTCAGGATTTTGGGGTAAATCTTGTTGAGCATTAATATTTGCTACAACAAGTATAATGAATACCCCTAAAATAATTTTTCTCATAGTTGATAAATTTTAATATGAATGTTAATTAGTTGTAAAACTATCAGGATCAACTATATTGAAGGTCTTTTGGGAAGTAATTAAAGGTTCTGTTCTCGATAACTTGTATTTATTTTCGATAAAATGCAAAATAAAAGTTAATGTTCTCCCATTTTACATTTTTCTTTCTCCTATTAATTCTATAATTTTAACGGAAGCTTAAAAATTAACTAAAAATATTGACAACATGTTTGAACTCAAAAATAAGGAAGGGTCTAGTTATCATTTTACTTTAAAGGCAAAAAACGGACAAGTGATTCTATCTAGCGAAGTTTACAATAGTAAATCTGCAGCAGAAAACGGGATAGCATCAGTTAAGAAGAATGCTTCTGAAGATGGTAGATATGAACGTAAAACTGCCAAAGATGGTAGGTTCTTTTTTAATTTAAAGGCTGGAAATGGTCAAGTTATCGGAAGTAGTCAAATGTATTCTTCTGAGTCTGGAATGGAAAACGGAATCAATTCTGTAAAAGAAAATGCTTCTGGAGCCGATACTAAAGAAGCATAATCTTTTAAGTGTTTTTTAATAACAAGTATATGAAGCTGTTCAAATAGTTTGAACAGCTTTTCTTGTATTGTACGATACCAAAAGGTCTAAAAAATATTCATGTTGCTCTTGTGTATAATCCAAATGGGTAACGAACCTTAATTTCCCTTGTCCCATTCCATAAAAATACACCCCTTTGGCTTCCATTTTTGCAATAAACTCCTGCTCATCCCCTTCTATCGTGAAAATTATGATATTAGTATCTATAGGCTCAACACCAGTAATAAATGGTAATGTATTGAGTACTTGTCCTATTTCTTTGGCACGAGCATGATCATCATTAAGTCTTTCTATATGATTTTCTATCGCATATAAACCGGCCGCAGCCATAAAGCCAACTTGCCTCATACCGCCTCCCAAAATTTTTCTCACTCTAATGGCATCGTCCATTATTTTTGCATCACCAATAAGTACCGAACCTAATGGTGCTCCCAACCCTTTACTTAAACAAACCGAAATGGTATCAAACATTTCACCATATTGTTTTGCATTTTCTTGTTTTGCTACTAATGCATTCCATAACCTTGCTCCATCAAGGTGATATCCTAAATTATGATCATTACACACCTTTCTAATTTTCTTGATATCGTCAAAATCATAACATGCACCTCCTCCTTTATTAGTTGTGTTTTCTATACAAACCAAACTAGTTAATGGACTATGGTAAAAATCTGGAGGATTGATTGAGGCCTCAACCTGATCAGCAGTTATCATGCCTCTATGTCCATTTATAAGTTTACAGGATACACCACTATTAAACGATACCCCACCTCCTTCATAATTATATACGTGTGCATATTGATCAGCTATAAGTTGCTCTCCTGGTTGAGTATGTAGTTTGATTGCAGCTTGATTTGCCATACTACCCGAAGGAAAAAACAAAGCCTTCTCCTTCCCAAACATAGTAGCTATACTTTCTTCTAGTTTGTTTACAGAGGGATCTTCTTTATATACATCATCTCCTACCTCGGCATTCATAATCGCCTCTAACATTTGCTTAGAAGGTTTGGTTACCGTATCACTACGCAGATCAATTTTCATATATTTTTTTATATATTTTTTTAGTATTACATTGAACCATAAAAATAATGCTATTTTTATGAATATCGCATACTCAATTATGCTAAATCATTTCTTTGTGAAAACTCTATTCAATATAGTTCAAAAATACATTTTTGTAGTTATCTTCTTTTTTCTCTCTATTTATACACAAGCACAAACCTTTAGAGACTCTTTATCCAACAAAAGTTATAACGAGCTTAAGAAAGATTTTTATAGTTATGTACAAAAAGATACCTTAAAAGCTAGAAGTATTGCTGATGTTTTTTTAAAACGTGCCAAAATAGATCAAGACACATTTAAAATTGCTGACGCTTATCATTTTACTTTTTACCTATCTCAGTATAGAGATCAACAACTTTATTTGGATAGCATTATTAAATTAACAACCCAAAAGCAAAGCAAAACATTTCCTGCGCAAGCTTATTTTGACAAAGCCCAACTTTTTTTATATAAAAAAAGAAACATTCAAAATACAATTAACAACCTTAATCAAGCGCGTAAATATGCAAAACAATATGATAACGTTAATTTATTATATCGTATCGACTATCATATCGCCATTATTAAAAGTGAACATCTAAATGAGAAGGAAGATGCTTTATCTATTTTTAAAAAATGTGCCAACTTTTATAATAGCAGACATGCATATCTTTATTTAAACACATTACATGCTATTGCAGAAACTTACATAGGCTTAAAAAAACACGATTCTGCTTCTTATTACAACAAATTGGGGTATACTAAAGCGGTTAAAAATTCTGATCTATTTCCTGATGAAAAATATTACTTTACTCTATCCGAAGGTATAAATCGGTACGAAAAAAAAGAATATCAATTGGCAATAGATAGTATTCGTAAAGCTTTACCTATCATAAAGTATAACGATCAATCAAATACCATTGATAGTTATTTTTACTTAGGAAAAAGTTATTACAAACTTGGTCAAAAGGAGAAAGCAATCCCTTATTTTATTAAAACAGATTCTATTCTCGAAACTTTACACTCTATACCACAGTACAAACATGTAAAAACCTATGAATATTTAAAAGAATATTACCGCGGAAAGAAGGATCTACAAAATCAAAATAAATATCTACAGAAACTTAATACCATATTGGATAAGTATTTAAATGATCGAGTACATATTAGTAAAAAAGTAAAAGAAGACTATGATGTTCCCCTTTTATTAGAAGAACAACAAGTAATTATTAAAAAATTAAATAAAAACACCAATGCTTATCAATCAAGTATAATATTGTTAATTGCTCTTTTGCTAGCATTTGGTAGCTTATTATATGTTCAGTTTAGAAAAAAGAAGCTGTACAGATCGCGTTTCGAAGCTTTGATGAGAGAGAGTAATTCTACTCGAACTATTGTAAAAGTTAATAACACAAATCAAGATCTTTCCAAAAAAGAATTAAAAGTTCCTGAAAAACATGCTACATATATTTTAAATAAGCTTGAAGAATTTGAGAGAGATCATAAATATCTAACTATTGGTACAAGTATACAATCACTAGCAGATGATATGGAAACCAATATTAAATATTTATCACAGGTTATTAATTATTACAAAAGCAAATCATTTACAAGTTACCTTAATGAGTTAAGGATCACATACGCGGTAGAAGAACTTAAAAACAATAAAACGCTTCGAAAATTTACTATTAAAGCAATTGCACAAGAAATGGGTTATAAAAACGCCGAAACATTTTCGAATGCGTTTTATAAATATGTAAAAATTAAACCTTCTTACTTTATTAAAAACATAGAAAAACGAAAGTAAAACATTAATAACAAACACTTCGAAACAAGGAAAAACTAAAACCGGAATTCAGGAATTCCGAGTACAACACACTAATTTCCTTCTTTCTAAAGGTTAATTTTATATACTTTAGTGGCAAATCTTAAAAACTAAAAAGGGAATTGTTATGAAGAAAAAATCTGCTAACTCGAAAAAAATAAACTTAAAAAAACTTGAAATATCAAGATTGGATAAATTAAACAACATCTCAGGAGGATTTGGTCCTGTTGGCCATGGTACCCGAACCGGAGATTTATGCGTAACCGCAATATGTAGTTGGGGTTGTGAATATAATAATCAATAGTCATTTAATGAAAACTTTCTGTGATCATAAGTTTCTGCTTAGGATTACTCTAATACATCAAATAACACTCTTGTTTTTTAAAAAAAATGAGAGTGTTCTTCTCTACAATTCATTTTAATTGCGCGATCTAATTTTCTTTTTGTTTATCCTTTTTTAAAGAAAAAAACACTACCCTTTGTGTACTCAATACCCGAGCAATTAAAATAATGCTATTTTTGCAAATACTATAGGCAACCATTTTTATTTAATAAAATAGCATGTATAAGTTTTACTATTACTTTATTATAATATCCCTTTTTCTTATCCCCGCTATTGTCGGTGCACAAACACCGAACGATTCTTTACTTAAAATGAATTATGACGAGCTCATAAATGATTTTTATAAAAATAGAAAGACTGATTCTATTAAAGCTAAAAAAATAGCCGAATTCATTTTAAACAAAGCAAAAAAGGAAAAAGACACTTTTAGGATTGCCAAAGCTTATGAACTAACCTATAGAATTACTAGCTATGAAACAGGTACTCGATACCTAGACAGTATTATAAAAATTACAAAACGAAAACAGAATAAAGATTTTCCTCTTCTTGCATATTTTAGAAAAGCTCAATTTTATCTATCTGTTCAAAGAAATATCGATAAAACCTTAGACAACCTCAACATTGCACGTAAAATAGCAAAAAAGAATAACGATACTGCGTTTTTATATCGTATAGATCACAACATTGCTATTGTAAGGAGTGAACATCTTGGCGAAAAGGAAAAGGCAATTCAAATTTTTAAAAAATGTGCTAACTTTTATCAAGATAAAACTGATTCTAAATATATGATTAGGTACTTATTTACCTTGCATGCTATCGCCGAAACGTATATTGGTCTCAAAAAAAATGACTCTGCCAGTCATTATAACAATCTTGGATATGCTATTGCTTCGCAACATACTGGTAATACAATTAATAAAATCAAATCATATTTTACCCTCTGTGAAGGAATAAATCAAAATGGAAGAGATAAATATACTGCAACTATAGACAGTATACACAAGGCTTTGCCTACGATGATCGAATATGAAGATGTATCTAATACCTTAGACAGCTATTTTTACTTAGGCAAATCTTACTATGAATTAAAAAATAAGGAAAAAGCAATATTTTATTTCAAGAAAACCGACTCCGTATTAGAAACTCTAAATTCTACTCCACAATATAAACATATAAAAACGTACGAATATTTAAAGGATTATTACAAAAGTATAAATGATCTAAATGGTCAAAATAAATATCTTAATAAATTAAATTCTGTTCTGGATAACTACTTAAACGATCAAATTTTTATTAGTAAAAAGGTAAAAGAAGATTATGACATTCCTCTTTTGCTTGAAGAACAGCAAATATTAATCAAAAAATTAAGCAAAAACAATAATACCTATATGATAGGTATCTTAGTTCTGGCTATTCTTTTATTGGTTTCAGGAAGCCTTATATATTATCAATACAAAAAAAGACAACTCTACAGAATTCGTTTTGAGCAACTCACATCAGACATCAAATCAAACGATCATATCAAGATCACAAACCAAAATAAACCGATAACAAAGGATAATGAACTAAAAGTACCAGAAAAACATGTTACTTATATTCTAGCCAAGCTCGAAGAATTTGAACAAAATCGTGATTATTTGCGTATGGGTTTAAGCTCTCAGTCATTAGCAGATACTATAGAGACCAATGTAAAATATCTTTCTTTAGTGATTAATCATTATAAAAATAAATCTTTTAGTAGTTATTTAAATGAACTTAGAATTACTTATGCGGTAAAAGAATTACAAGAAAATTCTACACTTCAAAAATTTACCATAAAAGCTATAGCAAACGAATTTGGTTATAACAGTTCTGAAACTTTTTCTAATGCTTTTTATAAACAAGTAAAGATTAAACCATCTTATTTTATTAAGGAACTTAGAAAAAAGAAAAACTAGCCCAAACCAGCATTAATACTGCGTCTTTACAGTATTTTGGTTACTGTAAAATAATACGAAATTCTAGAATCCCGTATACTGTATCTTAAATTTTCGGTTTAGAAAAACTGTTTTTTCTTATTTTCGTTGACATAAGTACTAACTAAACACGTAAATATTATGAAAAAGAAATCACTCAACTCAAAAACACTTTCTTTAAAAAAAATTAAGGTCTCTAAACTTATAAACCTGAACATTGTTAAAGGAGGTTTTCCTGGAGGAACGGCCAGTATTTATCCTGCCAACGTTTGTCCTAGCGATCAATTTGCAAGTTGCAGTTTTCACAATCAGAAATAACATGAAATTCTAGAATCAGGTATACTGTAACCTAAAGTTTAGGTTACGGAAAACTATTTTTCATATTTCCTTGGAGATAATTACTAACCATAACATGTAAACTTTATGAAAAAGAAATCACTCAACTCAAAAACACTTTCTTTAGATAAAATTAAAATTTCTAAACTAACCAATCCTTATACTATTCATGGTGGTATTGGAACAGCAAGTTTTGTTCCTGATCGTAGTTGTCCTGATCGTGACACCAAAACTTGTTCTAATTATCAACATAAATAATATCAATACTTAAAAAATATAATCGCCTATACTTCTTCAAGTATAGGCGATTATATGTATGGTATCCTTATTGGACCAAATTGGTGTATTGATTACGACACTATTAATTTATTATGATTCGCTTCTTGATCTCTCCAGAAATCACTGTAAAAATTATTAGAATGCATTAGTTCTTGATGTGATCCCGAAACTGAAGTTTCTCCCTCTTCTATAACATAAATTTGATCTGCAATTTGGGGCAAAGAATGTAATCGATGTGAAATAAAAATAATCCCTATTTCTTTCTTTAGTTTTTCTAATAATGTAAGTGAAAACTGCTCTGTTTTTCTATCCATAGCGGAGGTATATTCATCTAAAATTAATAATTTAGGTTTTTTGTATAAAGCTCTTGCCAATGCCAGTACTTGTTTTTGTCCTCCAGAAAGATTTATCCCTGCTTCTCCCAAAATAGTAGCGTACCCTTGCGGAAATTGCGAAATATAGGTATCTAATCCGTACGTTTCACAAAATTCAATAATATCTTCGGGTGCATCTTCTGTATTCAACGCTATATTTTCTAACACAGTGCTATTAAATACTTTAATCTCTTGTTCTATAACACCTATTTGATTTCTCCATGAATTAACATTTACATCTCCCAAGTTATATTGCTCATTTACAAGTATTTCTCCTTCTTCACCTTCATAAAACTTTTGAATAATTTGCCCCAAGGTACTTTTACCACATCCACTTTCTCCTACGATAGCAATACACTCACCTTTTCTAACTTTTAGCGAAATATTTTTTAATATCTGACTTCTACCTGCGAACCTGAAACTTAGATCTTTAATCGATAAAGATTCGAAAACTGTAATGTTTACATTTCCTTGCTTTTCCTTTTCCATTGCTGCAAAATCATACATTCTATTAAATGCAATCTTTGCTTCGTTGATTGGGATTGCTATTAATGCTAAACTAGCTACTGATGGCAATAAAGACCCTGCAATACCTAAAATAGCCATTAATTCTCCCAATAATAATGTATCGTGATATACCTGTAGAGATACGAAAGTTAAAAGAGTGACTAAAAACAAAACACTAAAAACCCCTGATATAAGAGATAATCGAATATCTATTTTGCCAAGATCAAATACTTTATCCTGATAAAACCCATAGATTCTTTTATTCAATTTTTGAAATAATGATTGTTTGTTATTATTTTTAATAGCTGCTATCCCATTCATAGTTGCTATATAATTACTCTGGCTATGTGCCCTTGATTGCATTACTTCTTTTTGGGCCTTAATTATTTTATCATTAAAACCATATATTAACACAAAATAAAATGGTAGACTAACTAAGGCAATCAGTCCTGCTTGCCATGAGTAATAAAAAAGAAAGCAAAGCGATACTATTGAAATTAACAAATTGACTACAAAAGTATTAGACACCGTTTGAATAACTTGTTGTACTCTTTGAGTATCATTTAATCTCGACACTAATTCTCCGATTTTTCGAGTATCAAAAAAAGGTTTAGGAAGATTTAATAAAGAAGAGTAAAATGAATCTATAATTCGATTGTTAAAATCTTTACTTTGACGCACTAAGAAATAAGACCGCAATACCTCCATTATAATTCTTATCATTAATAAAAAAGCAACGAGAGCAATCCCCGTAATCAATTTATTAAAATCTTTAGAAGGTAATATGTCATCAATTAGTTTTTGAGAAAACACTGCCATTGCCATTCCTAATATGGCTGTAAACAAACCCAACAAAACACTAAAAAGCAAAAGTGGATAATCTTCTTTTATGAGTTTTATAAACCATTCTTTTTTAGCGACTTTCTCTTCTTTCTCTTCTATGAACTCATCATTTGGCGTTAATACGAGACAAGTCTTGGATTTCCATATATCCAGTAACTCATCTTTGCTATAATATCTAATTCCCTTTGCTGGGTCACCAATAATAAATCTATTCTTAGAATACCCATAACACACTATATAGTGTTGCAATCGATTATCAATTAATACATGAAGAATTACCGGTTCTTTATGATCAATTAAAGATTGAATATCGGACTCACATCCTCTAGCAGCAAAACCTAAGTTGTTTGCTGCCTGAAATAACCCTAAAAGCGTAGTACCTTGCTTTGTCGTTCCACTAAGCTCTCTCAATTTCTCTAGAGAATGATTTCCTTTATAAAGTTTAATAAGAGATAATAAGCAGGCTACTCCACAATCACTTTGGTCTTGTTGTAATACTAAAGTGTTTTTTATTTCCTTCTCTGATATCATATGCTTATTCATAATAAGTATCTTTTAAATCTTGCTTATCAAAATATGAATCCTATATACAGACTAATAATTTGATAAATTAATTGAATTGCTTTTTAATGTTTTGAGTATTACCTCTGCTTTAAGTTGACCTTTATGTCTTTTTACTAATGCTTGGTTTTCATCATAGATTAAGACATAAGGAATTGAAGTAGCATCAAAACGACTGGAGAAATCATCTTGTGAATCAAATAGGAAATTAACGTAATCATAAGTATTTAGTTTATAGAATTCGGAGAATGTTTTTATAGTTTCTTTTGTTTCAGATGAGACAAAGATTAATTGGGTGTTTTTAAATTCATCTATGCTTTGTTTTATAGATATTGCTTCATTTTGACAGTAATTACATTCTGTATTAAAATATATAAATACAGTGGTTCTATTTAACACAAGATCACTTTTGGTAAATGTCTCGTTATCTAAAGTTTCAAAAGAGAATCTAGGAATTGTTTTCAATGTCTCTATTACTTTGGTCTTCTGTTGTATTTTGTTAACCACCTTGTATCCCATAAAACATAACAATAAGATTACCAATACAATCGTAGTAGTTTTTAAATATGTTTTCATCTATATTTTATTAAGAGTTTCTAATACTTCATTCCTTTAAATAGAAAGACAGAAATAATCTTTAACTCATATTTAGCGTAAGAAACATTACTGTAACCACCCAGATCAATAAAACCGAACCATAACTACTAGCCACAATTTTTAATGCTTTATCTGTTGTGGTATCAATCTCTTTACCAATCAAATAGGCTAATATGATCCAATATATTAATTCAAATAAATTAAGTGTTTGAAAAGGGTATATAAACCAAGGAGAGATTCCTTCATAGCCTATAATACTAAGAGCAGACAAAGGGTAAAAACTTTGCATTTCTTCTATCGTAAAAGTGTCACTAAATGAGAACCAAATTAATTTTATTACACCTACAATAATAAAAATGAATTCTGCTTTGGTAACTATTCTAAATAATGTCTTATATGGTATTTTTTTGTCAAATAGAAAAGTACCCATAAATAAAACGGTACTTATCAACCCAACTTTTATAAACAGTATAATTGGTAGAGAGAGATATCCTACCCACTGCCATTTTTGGTTCAATTCGATAAATTCTTCAAATTGATCTCTAGTAAGTTGTTCGGATAAACTATTAAGCATTAACTCGTTAGTATCTAGCAAATAATTTGTCATTATTACTAGTAGAACAGATACTATAGAGAGTATTATAAATGGTATTTTCTTAAACATGGTTTGCTGTTTTATTTTTGAAACTAAAAAATCTTCAGTATTTTGATTACATATACCACTAAGAAGGTATACGCACAGATCATTACTTACTGTATGCTATATAATTGTCATACTATTCCTTCAGTCAATCTCCAAAAAATTAGGAGTTATAGAAATCGCCTAAACCTAAGTCTAGGCGACTCAACTCAAACTCTCAAAAAGGATTAAATCGTCACAAATCAGCTAAAAATGTGTGATCAAAACATTGAGAATTTTTTAAATATTTTTACATCGCTACACATATTTGACAACTCATCACATTTTGCGAATACAGACATGTAGTAAGGTTAGAATTAAGCCCACAACCATCTGGATTGGCTGTTTGCATAAAGCCTCCATTAGGATTACCTCCTTTTACACTACCTAACTGTGAAATATTCATTTTCTTGAGAATCAATTTCTTTTTACTTTTCATAATGTTTGTTTTTCGTTATACTTTATTTTTAACATCAAAATATTTGATCAAAACAAACATAATGCGGTAACCGTATGTTATCCAATATATGATTTCGAGTATTCCTGAATTTCGAGCGTTTTTCGCGAAATTCGACCAATATGACTTATAAAATCGCCCAAATATATTTTGGGCGATTCAGAATCTATTTTTACCATATAATTACTCACAATTAATCAGGATACAAATGAAGACATTATAAATAGATTATTATTTATGTGCATTAACACATACTGCACAGCTCATTGGTGTTTGAGAGTATTGACATGCTAGTCCTTGAGTTCCATTTCCGCATCCCATTGGATCTGCAGTAGGTAAAGATGGCCCTGTTGGAAAAGTCCAAGCTATATTTCCTCCTTTAACACTATCTAGTTGCGCTACATTCATTTTTTTAAGACTAAGTTTCTTTTTGTTTTTCATAATATTTGTTGTTTGATTATACATTATTTTAAATCTAAAATGGTATTAGTAAAATCGCCCTTGGAGCCTTAGGGCGATTCAACTCAATTCTTTGTATCCAATACTCACAATTAATCTAATTACGTATGGAGATTTTTAGAATTGATATTTATTTTTCTACACATACTTGACAGCTCATTGGTGTTCTAGAATATTGACAAATGGTTCCTCTAGTATCTAGACCACAAAGTACCGTAAAGATTGGTCCAGTATAACTACCTCCTTTAACACTATCCAATTGTGCTACATTCATCTTTTTAAGACTAAGTTTCTTTTTACTTTTCATAATATTTATTGTTTTAATTAAACATTAATTTTAGACCTAAAATGTTTTATACTCACAAACTTATTGCAACCTCTTACTCCAATACAAATGATGGTTATATAGATTCTAGAATTTCGAGCGTTTTTCCAGAATTTCGATTTATTCATAAACAAAAAAACACTTGAAAATTATTTTCAAGTGTTTTTATATTACTTCGTTAAGCAATGTTCAGAAACCTCTGTTTATAATTTATTTAGTATTTGTAGGAATACATAAAATGTTCTTGGTTTCATCTCCCACACATTGTGGAGTGCATGAATCATGAACTCCACCTTTAATCTTTATAGATTGAAGTTTAGAAATCACATTTCTATGTAGATTTAATTTTTTTAATTCTTTATTTCTCATGACTTACATTTTATATTAATAGGTAATTACCCTTAGGAAGTACATAAAAAAGCAAACTATTCATCGATGGATGAATAGTTTGTTCTTATCAATTTATGTTACATTTCTACCATAATCGGTATTCGTGGATTGATTTTGGTTATTACCCTCTACCCATGCTCCGACACCATCTAGTATTAAACCTATTAAAATCACATGACCTATTGGAGCTGGTAGGAAAGGAAATGGTAATCCATTACCTCCTCTTATTTTCTCTGCTTGTTCGGTTTTTAAATTTCTCATTTTAAATATATTTAGATATTAATTAATCGTTTATTGTTGCACAGGTGCATCACCACTACAACTAACCCCCATACTTGCTGTACTAGTAGCTATCATACCTTGCGAAAGAAGTAAAGAGGCACCTCCTGTAGCCGGTGCTACAATTAAACTTGCTAATGACCCAAAAAAACCTATTACCGAAAGAGCACATGCTATTCCACCATTTATAGTTTCCAGTTCTTCTAATTTTAAATTTCTCATTTTTTTAAATTTTAATAATTAAACATTTGTAAATATCAAAGCGCTTTGACACCAACAAACATAAGATCATAATAACCTGTTTTACAACATTTTAAAAAGACTATTCAGGAATTTCGATCTATATTCCTGAATTTCGATCGGATATTTTAAGCGGAGAATATTAAGAAGTATTGAATCTATAATTACATAGTAATTAAACCAATTTAATATCGTAAAACATTATATAAAACTCGCAATAAGCTAAAGTGATACGATGCAACTCAACAATACAAAAGACTATGTAACAATCCATTTACTTAGCATATTGAAGACACCTCTATAAATAGTTTTAGAATTTTATATACCATTATAAAATCACCTTTGATCCTCTAAGGCGTTCATTTAAAGCTTGAATTAATAAATAGTTTGACATATCTATTAAAGATAACTCTAAGTATTATTATCATTAAAATTCACATTAGATATTACATAACTACGTTGGATTTCAACAAAAAAGGCACAAAAAAACCACCTAAAATTAGTTTTAGGTGATTTTACTCACTTATATTAATCAAATACAACGTAAGAAAACTATGAAAATAAGCTTTCTTATTTAATTACTTCGATACAAGGATCTAAGCTCTCGGGATAGACACATGCTGTAAACCCATTTGTTGGACTAATAATATCACATGGCGGTGAAATTGTTAATACAGTAGGTAAAGGCGGAGTTAACACGGGTCCAAGGTCTCCTCCTTTAACAGTACTTAACTGGGCTATGTTCATTTTTTTAAGATTAAGCTTCTTTTTATTTTTCATGATATACTATTTTATAATTAAAATTATTTTTTGGTAATACTACTGAATATGACATCCTATTCCACCATCAATAACGGGTACAGAATTCCCGCAAATTCGAGTGATACATCTTTGCGAAGCATTACCACAATTAATATATGTTTGTACATTACAATCGATATTGGTGATTAAGGTATAAGTGGGAACAGCCTGACTTGTGGTATTATCTCCAGCACCACCCATAAAATTATCTAATTGAGCAATATTTACCTTTTTAAGATTAAGTTTCTTAATACTTTTCATGACATAAATTTTAGTGAATTAACTATCCAAACGCTTTAACTCTAACAAACATAACCACTTAGACACCTGGTTTACAATGTTTTAAAAATACTATTCATGAATTTCGATCGATATTCATGAATTTCGATGCATTTAAACACAAAAAAGATTTGAAAACAGGATCATCGCATTTTTTATTTACCATTTCATACTATTAAAAAACCCTTCTAAATAATTATTTAGAAGGGTTTTTAGTAATAAACTATGTTGTTCTTTACTTAGCAGAACAACTAGTTCCCATACTATACGTACTCGCGACTATCATACCTTGCGATAGCACTAAAGAAGCTCCTCCTGTAGCTGGCGCTAAAACAAGACTTGCTAATGATCCTAAAAAAGATACCACAGCCACAGCACAACTTCCTCCATTAATTTCTTCTAATTTTTCAAATTTTAAATCTTTCATTTTTTGTTATTTTTAATAATTAATATTTGTTTTTATCAATGCGCTTGATAAGACAAACATATCATAATCAATGAGGTAATTGCAAATGACCGTTTTGAACATTCTAGAATTTCGATCGTTTTTCTAGAATCTAGGATTTTTTTGTTTAAAAAATGACAAAAAAAATCATCCAAGATAATTCTTGGATGATTTTTATACATCTATAATTATGTTTTATACGCAATATAGACAGCTAGTTGGTGAATCTGAGTAACAAAGATCACCGCCTCCAACAGGTTGTTCTGAAGGTAAGCCTTCTACAGTGTTTAATAGATTTCCACCCTTAATTGCATCTAATTGAGCAACGTTCATTTTTTTAAAACTTAATTTCTTTGTGCTTTTCATATAATTTGGTTTTAAGTTATACTAGACATCAACATAATATTGATCTTCCTTTATAAATATACTGCATATTAAATCAATAGCCTGTTGCACAATACATTACTTAAAAATCGCAATTAAAACTCCCTATAGGAGAACCATCAGGTATTTTTGGAGATGGCAAAACAATGAAGTTTTCTGGCTTTTCTAAAAAATCTTCAATTTGTTTTAAATAGTATGCGTTGTAGGCATTACTCAGGTTGGTTACTTTGTCATTTTTAAGTCTAATTATCAATTTGTTAAGATTATTATAAGCAATAGCATTAACTTGGGGATATACCTCTTTATTTTTACTTAAGCTCATAAGATGTTTTAAAACATTCGCTCTAACGATATGGGCTATTTCATTATGATAGTTCTTCTGATAATTCGTATTTTTAAAAGTAAACTCAATTAGTTTACTTAATACCTCATTAAGGTCCAATTGTCTATCATCTATTCCGTTTTGTTGTACCAGCCTAGATACTCGTTCAGGGTTTAACAATAAGGATAAACTCATATCACTAGCAGTAGCTGCTGCACTAAGTGCATCAAAACCTACTCCGGTCTTTCCGTTAAACGATTCTCTTGTTTTACCAAACCCATACGCTCTAGGCGGAAATAATGCTAACTTATCTTCTGGGATAGAGAGCACCTCTGGTGATAGAGTTTTAAAAATTGACTGTAATGCTCCTCTTTGTTTACTAGCCTCTACATATTCTACAACAGTTTGTTTATCTCCTTTTGTAGCATAATTATAATTCAAACCAGCAATAAGTTTCACTGCTGCCTCTGTTTGATATCTATGAAAAAAGTAAAGCGGTACAAAAACATCTTCTAATACCGAATACGTTTCTCCCTGTCGGATATTATCCTTAGAGAAGTTTTTCATAGCCACCTTTCTAACATCCAAAACATTTTCTAATTCTTCTACAGCGCTTTTTCCATTATCCCATAAATGCGCCAATTCATGAGCGCCTCCTTGTGGTCTTGCATCACTATCCGAAATAAAACGAAGACCCGATTGATATGCTCGATCCAATATTAAATTTAACTCTTGTTTCTCGTTCTTATCTTTTCCAAACTCTGCATAACTATAAGCAACAGTAACTTTATCCCATACTCCTATCTTAGTATCATAGGCATTTGATAAATCTACTTCTCCGTTTTTTAGTGTTACTGTAGGGTGGGGATAATCCATTACTGAAGCTCTGCCACTAGTACTGGCCGCAAAATTATGTGCAAAACCTATAGTATGACCAACTTCATGCGCAGATAACTGTCTAATCCTTGCCAGTGCCATTTCTAACATTGGTTGATTATTATCGTTTGAGATTGCAAAAGGTCGATTCATTAATGCTTGCGCGATCAAAAAATCTTGCCTGATTCGTAAACTACCTAAACTCACGTGTCCCTTAAGAATTTCTCCTGTTCTGGGGTCTATAACACTCGCTCCATAACTCCATCCTCTTGTTGATCTATGAACCCACTGTATTACATTATATCTCAAATCCATTGGGTCAGCATCCTGAGGTAGCATCTTAACCTGAAAAGCATTTTTATAACCAATAGCCTGATAGGCCTGATTCCACCATTTTGCACCATCTAAAAGAGCAGATCGAACAGGTTCAGGGGTACCTGGATCAAGATAATAAATAATAGGTTCTTTAGCTTCACTAATTGCTAAATCAGGGTTTTTCTTTTCTAATCGATGTCTTCGTATATATCGTTTTACTATGGGCTCCTCAACGGGAGTAGCATAATCTAGATACGAAACAAACAGTGCTCCACTTCTTGGATCGAATTCTCTTTTTGTATACCCATTATTCGGTAATTCAACAAACGAATGATGCTGGTTTACAGTAAGGAATTTAGCATTAGGAGCTACTGATCTAATGTTTTGACCACTTGGAGTTCCTTTGTATGTTGTTAAAGCTTCAAATTCGACATTTTTAGGAAAAGCTTTTGTTCTTGCTAAACTTAAAGCGCTTCTAGTCTTATCAATACTATAGCTCCCTTCTTTTTGACTCTTAAGTCTAGATATAATACCATGAGTATCTTGCATTAAAAATGGAGTGAAATCAATTATATATTTCCGGGATATAGTTTCTTTGATAGGAAAACCAAAAAGTACAGATTTTGCAAAAGCTTGTTCTACACTCTTTTTTTCTAATGCATTATCCGTTATAGCCCGATATCTCTGATTAGGTTGTACAAGCAATAGTTTGTTACCAGCTTTGATAAATTTAACTACTACTCCATTTCCTATTTGACCTCGATCTAGTCCTATATCATTAGAACCTAATCCTGTTGCCAAAGAATGTACATAAAGAAAATCTGTATCTAATTTATCTATTTCTAAATATAACTCATCTTTAGCCTCATTATAATAGAAATTAAAATACCCCTTGTAAGACTTAAGGTTCTTTTGTTTTTCCAGAAACTGAGCAGAAATAGATGAATTAATTAGTAAGAACAGGCAAACGAAAAGTTGTTTCATAAATAAGAGTTTGTGCAAAATAATTCTTAAAATTTTTAAAGCTATAAAATAATCTAAAAATTATTTCTTACTGAACTGTTAAATCCTATTTTTGTGACAAATTAAAACTACTATGATTAACACAGATACTTTACAAGATCTGAGAAAGCGCCTGGTTGCGTTAAGGAGGTATCTTTGACGTTGATGCCAAACTTATTGAAATAGCTAACGAAGAAGAAAAAACATTTGCTCCAAACTTTTGGGATAACGCGCAAGAAGCCGAAAAACTAATGCGCTCCCTTAATGCTCAAAAAAAATGGGTTGGTGATTATGAGAAAAGTGAAGCATTAGTTGATGATCTAGAAGTACTCTATGAATTCTTTAAAGAAGGTGATATTACCGAAAATGAACTCAAAGAAAAACATGTAGAGGCTCTTACTCTCATTGAAGATCTAGAATTCAAAAATATGCTTAGTGATGAAGGAGACAGTATGAGTGCTGTATTACAAATCACAGCAGGTGCAGGAGGTACAGAAAGTTGTGATTGGGCAAATATGCTCATGCGCATGTATCTTATGTGGGCAGAAAAGCAAGGGTTTAAGATTAGAGAATTGAATTATCAAGGTGGTGATGTAGCTGGCATCAAGACAGTTACATTAGAGATTGATGGAGACTATGCCTTTGGATGGCTTAAAGGAGAGAATGGAGTTCACCGTTTAGTACGTATTTCACCTTTTGATAGTAATGCCAAACGACATACTTCTTTTGCATCTATCTATGTATATCCGTTGGCTGATGATAGTATCGAAATCGATATTAACCCTGCCGATTACGAAATAATTACTTCAAGATCAAGTGGAGCTGGTGGGCAAAATGTAAACAAAGTCGAAACCAAAGTACAATTGACTCACTTCCCAACAGGAATCCAAATTTCGTGTTCAGATACTCGTTCTCAACAAGAAAACAGGATAAAAGCATTACAAATGCTTAAGTCACAACTATATGAACTAGAGCTTCAGAAACAACGGGCGCAACGAGAAGAAATTGAAGCTTCAAAAATGAAAATAGAATGGGGATCGCAAATTCGTAATTATGTGATGCATCCTTATAAATTGGTAAAAGATGTTCGAACAGCCGAAGAAACAGGAAATGTAGATGCCGTAATGGACGGGAATATTGATGCTTTCTTAAAAGCATTTTTGATGATGATGGGGCAAAAAAATGAAGATTAAAAAACGTATAAAAACATGACAACTATTTATCATAATCCTAGATGTACCAAATCACGTGAGACATTGGCTATACTAGAAGCTCAAAATGAAAAAATAACTATTGTAAAATATCTTGAAACACCTCTTACTAGTGAAGAACTATCGGGTATTATCAAATTATTAGGGATTAAACCTATGGAACTTGTGAGAAAAAACGAAGTGATATGGAAAGAAAACTATAAAGGAAAAGATTTCTCTGATAAAGAAGTTATTCAAATCATGTCTGAAAACCCGAAGCTTATCGAAAGACCTATTGTAATCAAAGGTAACAAAGCTGTTATAGGTAGGCCTCCTCAAAAAGTAGTAGATATTCTATAATCTATTTTTATATCATAAAAAAAAGGGAACCCTAGGGTTCCCTTTTTAATATATACTTTATATCAATTATTATGCTTCTTCTTTTGCTTTGCGTTTAGCTTCTCTTCTTAATTTGAAGTTTTCTATGTTAGCACCAATAATCCAATACGGAATTACAAATGTTAATAAAAAGATCATTAGCCAAAATCCAATTGTTAGGATAGTTAAAAAAGCTAAGAAACCAAGATACTGATCAAATTCAAACATAACGATATTCTAATTTTCAATTTTTGCCAAAGATAACAACTCTTATCTATATGTCATAGCAGAAGTATAATTTATTTTAAAATCTATATGGATCTGTATTTGTCACCAAAAAACAGAAGGTTTATTCAGAAATAGCGCGTCAAATGCTTAAATTTGCACTCTTAAAAAAAACAAATCGTCTTAGCTATGACATATAGAATAGAAAAAGATACTATGGGGGATGTAAAAGTTCCTTCTGATAAACTTTGGGGAGCGCAAACCGAAAGATCTAGAAACAACTTTAAAATAGGAGCTCCTGCTTCTATGCCATTAGAGGTTGTTTATGGCTTTGCATATCTTAAAAAAGCAGCAGCATATACAAATTGTGAACTTGGAGCTTTACCGATAGAAAAAAGAGATCTTATCGCTCAGGTATGTGATGAAATCTTGACCGGAAAACATGATGATCAATTTCCTTTGGTTATATGGCAAACAGGTTCTGGTACGCAAAGTAATATGAATGTAAATGAGGTAATTGCAAATCGTGCGCATCAACTTGCCGGAAACACAATTGGTGAAGGTGAAAAGACTTTACAACCAAATGATGATGTGAACAAATCTCAATCTTCAAATGATACATTTCCCACAGGAATGCACATTGCAGCTTATAAAAAAATTGTAGAAGTTACTATACCAGGTGTAACACAATTAAGAGATACACTAAAAAGTAAATCTGAAGAATTTAAAAATGTAGTAAAAATTGGTCGAACGCATTTTATGGATGCAACACCCTTAACAATTGGTCAAGAATTATCGGGTTACGTTTCACAATTAGATCATGGTATAAAAGCTTTAGAGAATACATTACCACATATGGGTGAGTTAGCACTTGGAGGTACCGCTGTAGGTACTGGGCTAAATACCCCTAAAGGATATGCAAAACGTGTTTCTGAATTTATTGCTCAATTCACAAGTTTACCCTTTATTACTGCCGAAAATAAGTTTGAAGCACTTGCTGCTCACGATGCTTTTGTAGAAACACACGGAGCGTTAAAACAATTGGCTGTTTCTTTAAATAAAATTGGAAACGATATTCGTATGCTCGCTTCTGGACCACGAAGCGGAATTGGTGAATTAATCATCCCAGCTAATGAACCCGGGAGTTCAATCATGCCAGGAAAAGTAAACCCAACACAATGTGAAGCATTAACGATGGTATGTGCACAAGTATTAGGTAATGATGTGGCTATCAATGTTGGAGGAATGCAAGGACATTTTGAATTGAATGTATTTAAACCGGTGATGGCTGCAAATCTATTACAGAGTGCACAATTAATTGGTGATGCATGTGTGTCGTTTGATGAGCATTGTGCTCAAGGGATCGAACCTAATCAAGCAAGAATTACCGAATTATTGAATAATTCGTTAATGCTAGTAACTGCATTAAACACCAAAATAGGGTACTACAAAGCGGCCGAAATTGCAAATACAGCTCATAAAAATGGAACAACGCTAAGACAAGAAGCAGTTGCTCTTGGTTATGTTACAGAAGAAGAATTTGAAGAATGGGTAAAACCTGAAGATATGGTAGGGAGTTTAAAATAATCAACTCGCTGCATCTCATACATATACACTAGACCTCACTTATTTTAAACAATTTGTGAGGTCTTTTTGGTTTAAAAGAATACTATAATATTAGCTATTTTTGTAGTTTCTTTCACATAATTTTAATATAATTGATGAAATTATGTTAATGAAACTTCTCGTTCTTATTACTTTTCCTATTTTTTTTCTACTACATTCTGTTAGTGCAGATACTTATATAGGGCAATGGGAAATTACTGGAGGATCAATTATAGAAATCTATCAAGACGGTACTACTTTTTATGGAAAAATTCATAAAAGAGCTATGAAACCTCTATCAAATTTTAACGGATTAGATAATAAAAACCCTAAAAAAGAACTTCGAACTCGTCCCTTGTTAGGAATGATTATTTTAGATCAATTAACCTATCAGGATGGTGCTTTATCTGGAGGAACCATTTATAATGCGGATAGCGGAAAAAGCTACAAAGTAAAAGTATGGATTGATAGTGAAGATACTGATGTTTGCTATATAAGGGCATACAAAAGTATTTTATTTAAAACGTTTGAAGCCAAAAGAGTAAAGCCAGATAATATGGCGGTTAGTCCAAAGTAACCTGTATATCAAAAAATAGTAAAACCCGCATTTGTTTAGAATGCGGGTTTTAATTTCCCTATAAATACTATTTTTGAATTCCCCCAAATTCAAATAGTTCGGTGTCTAAAGTCTAGGAACGTTCTATCTATGAATCGCGTTACTACTAGCTTTAGGTAATTCTTTAAGAAACTCTTGTAAAATCCTGAAATTAAAGCGAAATGATTTCATAATATATTGTGTAAAGTTGTTTAATAGATTTATTTTTTTGTGAAAATACTGTCTTTATAGATTCTTTGAAATAAGAGGATCTACGTATATTTAGTTTTTCCTCATTAACACAAAGTAATTATCTGTGTATTGCGTGACTACTTGCTTTTGGTAATTCTTTTACAAACTCTAAAATAAAGTTGAAAGTGATGCCGAATAAATTCATAATTTCTGTGTGTAAAATTAGTTGATAATGTATTTTATTTTGATGGTGTAAAGATACCTCTACAACGCATACCGCGCAATGGGGAAAAAAACCCTTTTTACCAGGTTAATGTCCCCCAACTTATTTTATTTAGGGGGTTTTGAATGTATATAAACAAAAAAAGCACAGTATTCAACTGTGCTTTTTTACGTATAATAGCTCAATTAGAACTTATACTTGATCCACTTTTAATGGTGTATTTATATGTACTTTATGTAAAGCTTGATCAAGATCCCAAATCAAATCGTCTACGCTCTCTACTCCTATTGATAAGCGCAATAACTGATCCGTAATGTTCATCTGTTGTCTTTGCCCCTCATCTACACCGGCGTGGGTCATTGTCTTTGGATGTTCTGCAAGACTTTCTGTTCCACCTAGACTAACTGCAAGTTTCATTAATTTTAGGTTATTCAAAAAAGTAAAAGCTTCTTTCTCTCCTCCTTCAATATCAAAAGACACCATAGCTCCAGGAGCAGAACACTGCTTTTTGTAGGTTGCAAAATCAGCTGTACCCTCTTTTAATAATCCCAAATAGTATACTTTCTTCACTTTTGCATGTCCTTCGAGATAATCGGCTATAACCTGGGCATTTTTTGTTTGTTGATCCATTCTAACTTTCAATGTCTCCAAACTTCTAAGCAGTAACCATGCTGTATGGGGACTAACCATATTTCCTAGAAAAGTACGTAGGGTTTTTACTCTAATCATTAATTCTGTATTTCCTAATACAGCACCAGCGATCAAATCACTATGTCCCCCTATATATTTTGTAGCAGAGTACAATACCAAATCGGCACCACATTGTAAAGGGTGTTGCCATAATGGCCCCATATATGTATTATCAACGGCAACAAGAGTCTTTCTATCCTCAGTACTAAATTGCTTCGCTATTTGGCTAAATTTTTCTATATCTACAATATTATTTGTAGGATTTGCGGGTGTTTCAAGATAAATCATTGCTAATTTATCTGCCTTACCAGAATCTTGTATCATTTGTACCACATCATCTATTCCTTGATTTGGCATTACTCCTATCGTATGCACTCCAATTTTATCTAAAAAATGATGGATAAAATGATCAGTACCTCCATACACAGGATTACTATATACTAATAGATCTCCTGGTTTCAAGAATTCTAATAACACTGTACTTATGGCAGACATACCACTTTCAAAAACGGCGCAATCATCGGATTTATCCCAAAGACTAAGTCTGTTCTCTAATATCTCCAAATTTGGATTATTAATTCTACTATAAATTAAACCTAATTCTTCTTTTGGAGATTTTTCACGTAAACCATAGGCAAGCTCAAAAAAGGCTTTTCCTTCTTCGGCTGTTTTAAAAACAAAAGTTGACGTTTGAAATATTGGGCATTTTATAGCCCCTTCAGACAACTCTGGTTTATAACCATAAGTCATCATTAAGCTTTCTGGGTTAAAGTTGTTTTCTTTCATGGTTTAAAATTAAGACATTAAGAATTAAAAACCATGTTTATACTAATTTTAAGAATATACATACAAATAAATAAACTTATAAAGAATATTATTCTATATTTGATTTTATTTCAAGCTTAAACAGAAAAATATTATGGATTCAATAGATCGATCAATACTGCATTTATTACAAAAAAATGGTAAAATCACTATTAAAGAAATTGCAGAACGATTACTCTTAAGTACTACTCCAATATTTGAGCGTGTTAAAAAATTAGAACGAGATGGTTATATAAAATCATACAAAGCTATTTTGGATCGAAAAAAAGTAGGGCTTCAACTAATGGCCTTTTGTAATATAACCTTAAACCTTCATCAAAAAGATTTTATAAAAAAATTTGAAAAAGATATTCAACAATTCCCAGAAGTTGTAGAATGTTATCATGTAGCCGGAATGTTTGATTATTTGATTAAAATATATGCCGAAGATATGGAGCGATACCAGGATTTTTTATCCAATAAACTAGCATCATTAGATAACATTTCTAAAGTACAGAGTTCTTTTGTAATGACCGAGGTCAAAGATTTTTCTTATTTACCAATATCCTGAAATTATAATATAACTTAACAAAAGATTTAGAACTCTTATAATATCTTTGATTTTCAACTTAAAAACAATGCACAATAATGAATATCAAAGAGGCAAAAGTATTAATTACAGGAGGTAACTCAGGAATCGGAAGAGCAACTGCAAAATTACTAAAAGAAAAAGGTGCTCAAGTAATCATTTCTGGTAGAAATGAAACAACATTATCCCAAACAGCTCAAGAATTAGGTGTTGACTACATAAAAGCAGATGTAACCGAAGAAAACCAGGTAATTGATATGGTAGAGCAAGCCAAAAACAAGATGAGTGGTCTTAACGTACTCGTTAATAATGCGGGTTACGGATACATTGCAAAGCTCGTAGATATTGAAGCTGATAAATTTACTGATCAATTTAAAACGAATATCTTGGGTGCTGCATTGTGCGCAAAAGAATCTGCAAAACATTTTGTAGCTCAAGAGTATGGTAATATAATCAATATTGGTTCTACATCATCATTAAAAGGTTCTCCTACAGCCTCACCATATGTAGCAACAAAATTTGCTCTTCGGGGTATGACAGAAAGCTGGAGAAATGAATTAAGACCACATAACATAAGAGTAATGCAAGTAAACCCAAGTGAGGTGATGACTAGTTTTGCAGATAATCGAGTGGCTAATAGTTCTAATGGTAAGCAATATACCCCAGCAGAACAACAAACTAAATTAAGAGGAGAAGAAATTGCTCATACGATCACTAGTTTACTAGAAATGGATGATAGAGGCTTTATCACAGAAGCTACTGTATTTGCAACCAATCCAAAAGTGTAATCATACGATTTTTGGGTTAGGTTGATCCTTAATTGATGCTTTTTTATCTGTAAAATGATTAATCATAACCAGTATAAAAATAAGCAAGAATATACCCGTTCCTATTTTGAAAAGGGCTACTTGGATACTTTCGAAAATAAAACCTCCTAAAACCAAACCAAAAATACTGGCAAAACTTCCCATACTATTGCCATACCCCTGAATTGCTCCTTGCATTTGGTGGTTCCCAGTTTTTGATAATATTGATAAAAAATTAGGCCACATCAAGCCATTACCTAATGACAATAATGTGATTGCCATGTACATTATCATAATACTAGAAATAGAAAGCATATAGAAACTAATTGCTAATAGTAATGTTCCCATAATGATGCAGGTTACATTGGATACCTTATTTGATAAATATGACAATAATGGTCCCTGAACCAAAATCATTATAATACTTGAGTATGCCAAAAATATCCCCAGTTCTATAGATGTCCATTTTAGAATTGAAGAAGCATAAATGGGTAATCCTGCATAAAAAAGGCTAAAACCCAAGAAAGTAAGAAAATATATCGCATATAATAAAGGAATACCTTCTACTTTCAATATTTTACCAAAAGTATTTGGACTATCACTCTGTGTAATATCATCTGTATAACAATCCTTATGTTCTACCTGAAAAAACCGTCTAAAAGACTTCAACCCCAGATTCCCAGTATCAACCACACAAGGATTGCTTTCGGGTAATTTTATAATAATTACAAAAATTGCGATCAAAGAAATCAGTGCGGCTAACATAATTGGTAGTGATTCTTCTAAAAAAGTTGACGCTAAAACTCCGGCCACTGCAGGGCCTAAAACAAAACCCAAGCTAGTAGACGCACCCATCATTCCAAAATTCTTATTACGGTCGTCATCGGTAGAAATATCTGACAAGTAGGCATTTGCTACAGAGACATTACCACCAGTAAATCCATCAAAAATCCTTGCCAAAAATAAAAGTAGCAAAGGTAATGTCATCATATACGTACCGGTAAGTTCTATATCTGAAGACCATAATACCGTCTTAGGTAAGATAAAAGCCAATAAAAACATACTCCAAGCTATAAACGTGCCCACTTGGCTTATTATAAGTACTTTTTTTCGACCAATTCGATCAGATAATCTTCCCAATATAGGAGCACCTATTAATTGAAAAAAAGGATACATTGCTCCTAATAATCCATAAATAAATCCATTTCCTCCTAAATCAACAACAATAAAAATAAGGATTGGAATGACAATACTATACCCTAGTATGCCAATAAAATTTACTAATAAAATGGGAAAAATAGTACGATTGAAAAAATTAAAGACACGCATGCCTTAAAAATAAGATCGTTTGTTACGAAATCTTGTTAAACTATTGCCAATAAAAAATAATCTTTACCTCATTACTTTAACCAACAGTTCTTTCAAAATATCTCCTTGTGGTAAATTTGCAGCCCCTACTCCTTTACTTTTCAAATCTGCTTCTCTTAGTATTGCTATAATTTGACTCACTTTTTTCATGGGGTAATTATGGGCCGCTTCGGTATAATCTTTTACAAAATAAGGATTGATTTTTAAAGCTCCGGCAACATTTCTTTGTGACTTATCAGATAAACCATGATACTGCAACACCTGAGAAAAGAAACTATATAATAAAGAGATTGTAACCACTAATGGGTTATCCTTTGGGTTTTGTGCAAAATAATTAATAATACGATGCGCTTTGATTACATTTCTTGACCCTATGGCTTTACGAAGTTCAAAATTATTAAACTCCTTACTTATACCAATGTTTTCTTCAATTTGATCCGCAGTAATCTGCTCTCCTTTAGGTATAATCAACTTCAATTTATCAAGTTCATTATTAATCTTATTTAAATCTGTTCCTAAAAATTCGACTAACATTTGGGCAGCTTTGGGTTCTATTGCATATTTTGCTCCACCCAAAACTCTACGTATCCAATCGGCGACTTGATTTTCGTACAATTTTTTACTTTCAAAAATCACCCCACTTTTATTGACTGCCTTGTATAACTTTTTCCGCTTATCTATCTTTTTATATTTATAGCAAATAACCAAAACTGTAGAAGGTTGAGGGTTCTCTGTATAATCCGCTAATTTTTCGATAGTTCTCGATAAATCTTGAGCTTCTTTAACAATTACGACCTGCCGCTCAGCCATCATAGGAAAACGTTTTGCATTGGCTACTATATCTTCTATAGTAACATCTCTACCATATAATATCATTTGATTAAACCCTTTTTCCTCTTCGGCAAGTACGTTTTTATCGATATATTCTGAAATTCTATCAATATAATATGGTTCTTCTCCCATAAGGAAGTAGATCGGTTTTATATTTCCATTTTTTATTTCAGTTACAATTTGTTTTACTTCGTCCATTCAGAAAAAATCATCAAATTTGTGATATGCAAAAATTAAACTTTCCTGCATATAAGTTTCGATTCAAAAATAGCGAAAATAAAGTTTCTATTTTTGACCGAATTCGTAAAAAATTTATCATTCTTACTCCCGAAGAATGGGTACGACAACATACAGTGCAATACTTGATTGAGGAAAAAAAATATCCCGAAAGCTTAATCAATGTAGAAAAACTAATAAAAGTTAATGATCTCAATAAAAGATATGATGCCATAGTATTCAATCCCGACGGTAGTATTCGACTTATTGTAGAATGTAAATCTGCCAAAATTAAAATTACTCAAGAGGTATTTGATCAAATAGCACGATACAACTTAGAACTTAATGCTCAATACCTTATGATTACAAATGGCCTTGATCATTATTATTGCCAAATGAATTATAACGAAAAACGGTATGCTTTTCTAAAAGATATTCCCAATTATAACAAATAAAACGTATTAATTTGCATTTATGGAAATAGCAGTAGTTATATTGAATTGGAATGGCAGATCTTTATTAGAAGAATTTTTACCTTCTGTAATTCAAAACTCTAAAGAAGCTACTATATATCTTGCCGATAATGCATCAAGTGATGATTCTGTAGCTTATGTTATCGATAAATTTCCTGAGGTTAGTATTGTAAAAAATTCAGAAAACGGTGGTTATGCAAAAGGATATAACGATGCTTTATCAAAAATTGACGCTGATATATATTGCCTATTAAATAGTGATGTAGAGGTTACTCCTAATTGGCTAAACCCAGTGATTACTTGTTTTAAAAACTCTGAGGCAGTTGCGGCTATACAGCCCAAAATTCTAGATTACAAAAAAAAGACCCATTTCGAATATGCAGGAGCAGCTGGTGGATTTATAGATAAATTTGGCTATCCATACTGTAGAGGAAGAATATTTGACACACTTGAGCAAGATAATGGACAATACGATGATAGTATTCCTATATTTTGGGCTAGCGGAGCATGTTTATTTGTTAAAAAATCTGTTTTTGAAGAAGTGGGTAAATTAGATGAGGATTTTTTTGCTCACCAAGAAGAAATTGATCTCTGCTGGCGTATGCAAAACCATGGGTATCAAATCATTTACCAAGGTGCATCAACAGTATATCACTTAGGCGGCGCCACCTTAAACACTATGAATCCTAAAAAAACATATCTGAATTTTAGGAACAATCTTTACCTACTAATTAAAAATGCTCCTAAAAGAAATTTATGGTTTTTGATCTTTATCCGATTGATTTTGGACGGATTAGCTGGATTCAAATTTCTGGTAGAAGGTAAATTCCCTCACTTTATTGCTATCCTTAAGGCTCATTTCAGCTTCTACGGTAATTTTAACACTTTTATTAAAAAACGCAAAAAACTTTCAAAAACGGGGAAATATTATTCCATTTTTTCCGTTGTATGGCAGTATTTTATTTTGAAACATAAACAATTTAATCAATTATAAAGGGATATAATAAATTATTGTTAAGGACATAGTATTACGTCACAATTTTAATAATTTTGAGTTATATAACCAGAACAAGACTAAAAACAGATTTTCTAATGAAAAAAGTAATGATTATTGGTGCTTCAATGGCAGTATTATTATCTTCTTGTGTATCACAGAAGAAATTTACAGATCTAGAAGCCAAACAAAAAGAAACCGAAGATTTATTAAATAGCGCAACAGTTAAACTTAATAGCTGTCTTGAAGAAAAAGCTGGCTCAACGTCGCAGTTAAAGGTGCTTCAAGATCAAGTATCTAATCTTAAGAATCAAAACTCTGCATTGTTAAATAATGTTGGTAACCTAGCAACATTGTCTACCAAAGAGGCAGAAAATCTTGAAAAATCTTTAGAAAGTATTAAAGAAAAAGATTTACAGATAAAAACAATGCAAGATGCAATCACAAAGAAAGATTCTGTAACCTTGGCACTTGTTACAAGTCTTAAAGGAGCTTTAGGTAACCTTGCAGACGAAGATATTGAAGTAAATGTTGAAAAAGGTGTTGTTTATGTATCTATATCTGATAAACTTTTATTCAAGAGTGGTAGTTATAATGTATCAAGTAGAGCTCGTGAAGTGTTAGGTAAAGTTGCAAAGGTGGTTAATGCTAAACCAGATATCGAATTCTTAGTAGAAGGACATACTGATAGTAAACCGTATAAAAGCAATAAAGCGATTCTAGACAATTGGGATTTAAGTGTTAAACGTGCAACTGCAGTAGTTAGAGTTTTACAAAATGATTTTAAAGTAGATCCTAAGCGTATGACTGCGGCAGGACGTAGTTATTACGTACCAGTTGCTGATAACGGTACAGATGCTAATAGAGCTAAGAATAGACGTACCAGAATTGTTGTATTACCAAAACTTGACCAGTTTTATAATATGATTGAAGACGGAATGAAAAAAGCTTCTCAAGGAGGAGGAAACTAAAATATAGTTTCTTTATAATATAAAAAAGGTGATCCTATTTGGATCACCTTTTTTATATACACAAGATTAAAACATCAATATCATTTATATAATCAAAAAGGCAATACATAATGTATTGCCTTTTTTGTGGTTATAAAGCTAATAAAACAATCAAATATTAACTTCTTTTGTAAATGTTCTATCCTTTATCGAAAAGTACATTATATATTTACCTGTGGGGACTTCTGAGAAATCATAAGCTCTTTGAAATATTGGTCCCTCCTCCTCTATTTTTTCTTTGATCAATAATATCCCATCATTATCATATACCGAGATATAAAGAGGCGATTTTTCTGCAGTTACCATCATAGTCTTTACAATAGAATTTTCAACCAAAACCTTTGGTTTAAAAATAGTAATCGCCGAATTATCTATTAGCGCAATACCCTTCTCATTCTTAATTACTGGTGTAATTCTAAGATTAAATTCTGTTTCGGTTTCTACAAAATAAATACCGTTATTTACAGCACTTAGATTAAAATATTTTCTGTAGGAAGATGTAGCCTCCAAAGTCATATTAAACAGTATAGTTCCTGAATAATCTTTCAGATACAGTTTTTGTCCTTTAGCAGTATTGGTTAACGATACATTAATAGTAGAAGAGTTCTCGATTTTTACAGATAAAACATCTGATGCTTTAATTATAGTACTACATAGCATAGTGAATATAATTAAACTTAGGTTAATGACTCTTTTCATAATTTCTAGTTTTTGTTGTTAATGTTTGTTGATGCAAATTTAGTATCAAGCCTATTAACTAAACACAACAGAATTTGCACATATATATACTATATTAACTTCATAAACTACTGAAAAACCACAATCAAGTTAATTTAACATATTTTTTATTTTAACTTTACGATATTTTAACATTAATAATATCATATTAGCAGAAATATTCAATATTCGTAGAATAGATGTAATGAACAACTAAAAGTAGCCTCAAATGAAAAATATAAAACCCTCTTTAGAAAAAATTGTTCCGGAATTTGGTAGTTCTTTATATTATGAAACCTTCTCTAACGACAAAAAAAACAAAGATCCTATATGGCATTACCACCCAGAGATAGAAATAGTATATGTTAATGGCGGAACAGGCAAAATGCAAATCGGAAGTCATATGTCATATTATAGAAATGGAGCTTTAATGCTCATCGGTTCTAATTTACCACATTGCGGATTTACAGATAGAATGACCGGAAACAGTAGTGAGACTATCATACAGATGTTACCTGATTTTCTTGGCTCATCATTTTTTAATATCCCCGAAACTCATACCATTGGAAAGCTTCTAGAACAAGCCAAAAAAGGTATTGTATTCCATGGAGATGTTAAAAGGCAAATCGGAGCCAAAATCGAATCCTTACAAGACCTTGATGCTTTTGAGAAACTTCTTGGCATTCTTAAAGTGCTTCGAGAAATGGAAAAAACCTCGGAGTATACTATTCTTAATGCAGAAGGGTTTATCATAGAAACCGAGTTACAGGATAATAATAGAATTAATCTCATTTTTAATTTTGTTCAAACAGAATTTGGGCGAACTATTACTCTCGAAGAAATTGCAGATAAGGTAAGTATGAGCGTTCCTGGGTTTTGTAGATATTTCAAAAAAGTAACCGGAAAAACCTTTACTCAATTCGTAAATGAATATAGATTGGTTCATGCTGCTAAGCTATTACATGAGAGACAAACTAGCATTACCGATATTTGTTACGAGAGTGGTTTTAGTAATTTTTCTCATTTCAGTAGATTATTTAAAGAATTTACCGGTAAAACTCCTAGTATGTATAGAAATGAGCTTAAATATGTGATATCATAACATTATAACCTAGATAATGTCTATAGCTCCTTTGCCCTCTCTAAGTAATACAGGATCTCCAGTAGTAAGATCGATAATGGTAGATGGTATATTATCTCCATACCCTCCATCTATAACCATATCAACTAAGTTATCCCATTTCTCTAAAATTAATTCAGGATCTGTTGTGTATTCGATCACTTCATCTTCATCATAAATCGATGTGGATACAATAGGATTACCCAACTCCTCTACGATAGCAGTACAAATATTATTATCAGGCACTCTAATACCCACAGTTTTCTTTTTCTTAAATACTGTAGGCAAATTATTACTTCCAGGAAGAATAAAAGTGTACGGGCCTGGCAACGTTCTTTTTAATAATTTAAAAATACTATTATCAATTTGCCTTACGTAATCCGATAGATTACTCAGATCTTTACATATAAAGGAAAAATTAGCTTTGGCAAGTTTTATTCCTTTAATATGTGCAATTTTCTCTAAAGCTCTCGTATTTGTTATATCACACCCCAAACCATATACCGTATCGGTTGGATAAATAATTAACCCACCTTTACGCAAACAATCCACCACCTGTTTTATTTCACGTGGATTAGGATTTTCATTATATAGTTTTATAAATTCTGCCATAAGTATTGCTTATTAAAAAGCACATGCAATTTACGTATTTATAGGATTTTAAGTTTAGCAAACCGAAGTAATAGTTTTTTTATTCCTCCTTTTTCAAAGTGGATCTCTGCTTTTTTATCTTGCCCGACTCCTTCTAACTTCAGAACTTTACCTTTTCCGAAACGCATATGTTCTACTACTGTGCCCGGGACAAGGTCATTATCAAACAAATTAGAAGTTGACGTTGATGACGATCCATTTGACGCCGGTCTTAATTTTCTTAATTTTTGCAATTGCTCTTCATTAGGCTTATGTGCCAATGGAGGTGATCCTGATATAGGTTTTTTAAGACGAAGTTTATTTTTATCAACCTCACCAAAAATATCAGAATCAATTAATGGTTTGTATCGATAATTCTCTACAGGAGTTAAATATTCCAAAAACTGATCATCTATCTCTTCAATAAACCTACTTGGTTCTGCATCTACCAATTTACCCCACCTATAACGCGATTGCGTATAGGTAAGATATGCCTGTTTTTCGGCTCTAGTTAGAGCCACATAAAATAAACGTCTTTCCTCCTCTAGTTCACTTCGAGTATTCATACTCATTCCCGAAGGAAATAGATCTTCCTCCATCCCTACAATATAAACGTAAGGAAACTCTAATCCTTTTGCGAGATGTATAGTCATTAATGCTACTCGATCATCATCACCCGTATCCTGATCAAGATCTGTTGCCAAAGCTACATCCTCAAGAAACTCTGCCAGAGACCCTGTTTCATCAGCCAACTCTTTTTGACCTTCTACAAAATCACGAATACCATTAAGTAATTCTTCTATATTTTCTATTCTGGCAATGCCCTCTGGGGTACCATCTTTTTTTAATTCTTGAAGCAATCCGGTTTTCTTAGCTACCGTTTCTGCCAAGACAAACGCATCTGATGTTTGATTGGTAACTTGAAAACTTTTGATCATGGTCATAAAGTTTTCCAGCCTTGTCTTGGTACCACTATTAATTTTAAGATTAATTCGATCTAAGTTTTCAATAATTTCAAAAATTGAACGATCATAATGATTAGCCGCAACTATAAGCTTATCTACAGTAGTAGAACCAATTCCTCTTGTTGGATAATTAATCACCCTTTTTAAAGCCTCTTCGTCTTTGGGGTTAATTATTAAGCGTAAATAAGCCAATACATCCTTAATCTCTTTTCGTTGGTAAAATGAGAGGCCTCCATATATTCTATATTTTATATCACGTTTCCGTAACGCATCTTCAATTGCTCTGGATTGCGCATTGGTTCTATACAATACTGCAAAATTTCCATTGCCTAACTGATGCTGCATTTGATTTTCGAATATCGAACTAGCTACATATCTCCCTTCATCTCCATCGGTTAGTAATCTATTTACTATAATTTTTGGGCCTGGATCATTAGCGGTCCAAACTACCTTATCTAGTTTAGTTTTGTTTTTGTCAATTATAGAATTCGCTGCTTCTACAATATTCTTTGTCGATCTATAATTTTGTTCAAGTCTATATTGCTGTACATTATCATAGTCCTTTTGAAAATTCAAGATATTATTAATATTAGCTCCTCGAAATGCATATATACTCTGGGCATCATCTCCTACCACACAAATATTCTGAAACTTATCGGATAACGCTCGCACAATAAGATATTGAGAATGGTTGGTATCCTGGTACTCATCTACCAATATATATCTAAAACGGTTTTGATATTTGGCCAATACATCTGGGAATCGATTTAATAACTCATTAGTTTTTAATAATAAATCATCAAAATCCATGGCTCCTGCTTTAAAACATCTATCCACATAATGTTCATAAATCTCTCCCAATCTTGGGCGTTTGGCCATGGCATCTGCCTCTACCAGTTCTGCATTCTGAAAATATGCTTTTACTGTGATTAAACTATTTTTATATGATGATATCCTCGAATATACTTGTTTGTATTTATAGATATCCTTGTCTAATCCCATTTCTTTAATAATAGAAGCAATCAAACGTTGAGAATCTTGTGTATCATATATCGTAAAATTTGAAGGGTATCCTAGTTTATCTCCTTCAAATCTTAGGATTTTGGCAAAAATAGAGTGAAATGTTCCCATCCATAAATTTTTGGCTTCGCTCGCTCCTACAATAGTCGCAATACGTTTTTTCATCTCTCTAGCCGCCTTATTGGTAAAAGTCAAAGACAATATATTAAACGAATCTACTCCTTGATCCATTAAATAAGCAATACGATATGTAAGTACACGTGTTTTTCCGGAGCCTGCTCCAGCAATTACAATCATAGGCCCCTCCTTTTGTAGTACAGGAGCTCGTTGCGCATCATTCAATTCGGCTAAATATTCTTCCAACGTATCTATTTTAAAAGTGAAATGTAAGGAAACAACAACGGTTATGGAAGTGTAATAAGAGATTTTTGTAAACAAACTTTAGTCAATAACTTTTACTTAAAAACATTAATCAAAAATTAATTCACAAAGATCCTATATCATAAATCAGCATTTAGAACGTTCTAAACAAAATAGAAGGGCTATAAAATTCATTATTTTAGGCTTATTAACAACACACAATATCCGTCTAAACAACATTTTAATAGATAAAAAGCATTTAGCTACATGTTTTATTATCAACATTAATTTTTCCTACATGTTAACATTGTATTAATAACTTTTATAGACAAAATGCAATATTTTAAGATTAAAAGTAGTATATTGAGGAAATTTTGCGCTAAAACTATAAATTATACGACCGATTAAGATAACCCCAAACTCAATATTATGGCCCCAAATATGAATGTACAGTTTATTGAAAAAGAACAGATTAAATTTTTGAAATTCCCAAAAGAAGATGTCCTGAACAAAAGAAAAGATCAAATAGATCGCTTTTTGGAATTACAACGAGCGCTTTCCTTAGGAAATCTCGAACGTCAAAAAGTTAGGATTGTTTTTGTAGATGATGCTGGCTTTAAAAAAGTAGAAACAACAATTTGGGGTATTACGGATAAAGAAGTAATACTTAAACAATCAACAATAATACCATTAGAAAGAATTATAAGCATTTCTTGACCCTTGATAATGAATATTCCTAGATTAAAAAGATATAGTTATTTTTTAATCTATACTCTTTTAAGAGTGGTTTAAAGACGTATTCTCAAACAGAATACGTCTTTGCTAATTAAACAGCAACGAATAATAAAATATAAGCTATTAATAAATATTTAAAACTCTAATTGTTTAGTTTTGTATTTTAAAAACTACAATTACCAAATCTCACATACTTTATACCCCTACGTAATGAATAAGAAACTAGTAAACTGTATTCTTTTATTAACCATGATCTTACATGGTTTTGGTTTATTCGCCCAGGACGGAAAACAAACTCTAATCTCTAATGATAAAGATACCTTTATCAATAGCATTATTAATCAAAAGAGCGATCAACCTACAAAGGTTCAAATTTCTAAAAACGAAATTCTAAACTTGAAACTCAATGTAAAGAAACAAAACAATGACAATCTTACCTTGATTGGAATTGTAAATGACAAGAAATTATCTACGTTCACTTTGACTGAAGAAAATGGAAAGTTATCAGGAAACATTGTATTGCAAAATCCTAAAAGAGCATATAAAATTGTTAGTGACACATCTGGCAAAGTTTTCATTGAAGAAACAGACATACATGATGTACTGTGTGTTGACTTTGAAAAAACTGAAGGAAATATTAAAGAAAGAGCCACGAATAATACCAATGCAAGCACAAAAATGGTTGTTGTTCTTGAAAGTCTACCTGGAGCAGAAGGTATTATCTATTTAGACTTTGATGGCGAAGTAGTTTCTGGCACTAGTTGGTTAGGTGGCGATACTATTGATGCCCAAGCTCCTAATTTTACAGATCAAGATATTACAAGAATATGGAAAATTATGGCCGAGGATTTTCGCCCTTTTAACCTAAATGTAACCACACGAAGAGACCTTTTTGATGCTGCTCCTCAAAATCGTAGGATGATGTGTATTTTTACTACAACTACAGATGCACAACCAGATTCTGGCGGTGTCGCTTACATTCGATCTTTTTCTTCAAACTCATCTGATAACCCATGTTGGGTATATAATGTTAGATCTGTTAGAGCGGCCGGAGAAACTGGATCTCATGAAGTAGGGCACACACTTGGATTGTCTCATGATAGTCAAGGTGATACCGAATATTATGCTGGACACGGTACATGGAGTCCAATCATGGGTTGGAGTGTTAATAAACAAATTGGACAATGGAGTATTGGAGAGTTTGAAAACGCCAATCAAACACAAGATGATATCGCTGTTATGGCAGATAATAGAAATGGTGTTGGTTTTAGAACTGATGATCATGCCGATATTCTTACCGATGCAACGCCTATAAAAGCTGATGCTGATGGTAATGTAAGTACTGATCAAAATTTTGGTTTTATAGGTAAACGAGAAGATAAAGATATATTCTCATTTGTAGTCGAATCTGGTGATGTCTCATTTAATTTTGAACCAGATCCAGATTACCCAAATTTGAATATACAAGCACGTATACTTGATCCTTTAGGAGAAGAAGTCATCCTTTCGGACCCATCAGGTTTAAGTGCTGCTATTAGCACAACCTTATCTGGAGGAACTTATTTTATTGAAATTGACGGTGTAGGTGAAGGAAATCCAATTACAGGTTATTCTGATTATTCTTCGTTAGGAAACTATACCATTTCTGGTAAGTATATACCAGGAAATAATAATCAACCACCAATTGCCAATTTTGAAGCTACTCAAAATGGTTGTACCCAAATTGTGTTTAAAAGTACCTCTATAAATAAAGTGAATTCGTATTTATGGAATTTTGGTGATGGTACTACTTCTACAGAACAAAATCCAACACATGATTATGCCAGTGGCGGCACTTATACCGTATCGCTTACAGCGACCAATGATGTTGGGCAAAATACCAATGAGAAGTCTAATTTCATAGTGATTAGCGTACCGAACCAACCTACAGGTGATGATATCAGTATTTGCCCTGGAGAATCGGCAACATTAACCATAGCAGGAAATAGTGATTTTACATGGTATAGCGAGCCTACAGGAGGGATTGTTCTCTCGATCGGATCAGAATATAAAACGCCTTCTCTAGATGCAACGCAAACCTATTACGTTTCGGGATATATCGATGATTGTACTACAGAAACTCGAACCGAAATACAAGCAATAGTTGTTCCTACGCCTGATCAACCTACTATTACGGTAAATGAATCGCAACGATTATCTATACCTGCAGAGTTCTCAAATTACCAATGGTTTTTAAATGGAGAAATCTTAGGAGAAGGAAATCAATCAGAATATCTACCTCAAGAAATTGGAGAATATACTGTTGAAGTATTTAATGAAACAGGTTGCAGTACAATCTCTGCGGCTTTTACAGTCGATCGATCACAACTTAATTTAAGTTTAGATAGTAGAGCGTTTACCTTCTACCCTAACCCCCTTAAAGATTCTAATTTACTTACTATTGATGGAGTAACTATAAATGATTTTGATCTTAGGATTGTAGATACACTAGGGCAAATAGTTTACCAATCCACTCCTAATAGAGAGTTAAATTTATCTGATTTATCACCAGGTCTTTATATTCTTTTAATTAATAACAAATCTATCGGAAAATTTGTAAAGCAATAAACCTATTTTAAATACCTATAAATAAAGCTCATTTACGAATTATGTAAATGAGCTTTATTGTTTGTAAAAAATCTAAATATCATTTTTAACTTTCCTTTAATAGATTTTTGAATATCTTTAGAAACCAAAATTTCTAATTTGAAAAACAAAATCTCAACGTACATTCTTATTCTTTTACCCTTATGTATCTTTTCTCAAAATAAAGGGCAAGTAATATCAGAGTTTGGTAAAACCTATGAGGTATCTGCACCAGGTTTCAAAACCGATCTACAGCATGAACTGAAAGTTGTTTTCGATGTTGGAAGAAATTTTGATGATAGCACAAAAGTAAACCCTCTTATTCATACAGCTGCGAGATATCTCAATATGCATGTTGATGCAGGAGTTGCTTTCAAAAATCTTAAAGTTGCTTTGGTGATTCATGGTAGTGCTGCCAACGATATTTTAAATAATACTAAATACAACAGTATTTATGGTATAGATAATCCTAATGCTCCTCTTATTGCTCAATTATCAGCAAAAGGAGTACAAATTATCCTTTGTGGTCAAACTGCTGCACATCGTAAAATTTTAAACGACGATACATTGCCAGAAATAAAAATGGCATTATCAGCAATGACCGCTTTGGTCCAATTGCAGAATGAAAACTACAGACTTATTAATTTTTAACCTAATGAACTCAAAAACACAATCACTCTTACTCCTAATTTTATTTACATTTTGTTCTATACAAGCACAAAAAATTGATCCAGACATTGATAAAATGGCCAAAGAAATAGAGCCTAAAGTAATCGAATGGAGAAGAGATTTTCATCAAAACCCAGAACTTTCAAATCGCGAATTTGAAACCGCCAAAAAAATTGCAAAGCACCTTAAGGATCTTGGCATGGACGTATCCGAAAACATAGCCAAAACAGGTGTGGTAGCAATTTTAAAAGGTGATAAAGAAGGTAAAACGGTCGCTCTTAGAGCAGATATCGATGCATTACCTGTAACCGAAAGAGCCGATGTTCCTTTTAAATCAGTTGTTAAAACTACTTTTTTGGATACCGAAGTTGGAGTAAGTCATGCTTGTGGGCATGATACGCATACAGCTATATTAATGGGGGTAGCCGAAATACTTGCCAAACACAAAGATAAAATATCGGGTACGGTGAAGTTTATTTTTCAACCCGCAGAAGAAGGTCCACCTCCAGGTGAAGAAGGTGGTGCAAAGTTAATGATCAAAGAAGGAGTCTTAAAAAACCCAGATGTTGATGCTATTTTTGGTTTGCATATTAACTCAGGTACTTCTGTTGGAAAAATCCGTTATAAACCAGGAGGCACAATGGCAGCAGTAGAACGCTTTGTTATTAATGTAAAAGGAAAACAAACTCATGGTTCTGCTCCATGGACAGGTGTTGATCCAATATTAATCTCGGCTAAAATAATTGATGGTTTACAAACAATTATTAGTAGAGAATCTCCTCTAGTAAATGAAGCTGCGGTAATCACTGTTGGTAAAATAACTAGTGGAGTACGATTTAATATCATTCCTGAAAGTGCAGAAATGATTGGAACCGTTAGAACACTAGACCCAAGTATGAGAGCATTAATTATTAGACGTATGAATGAAATGGTACCTGCTATCGCAAAGGCATATGGCGCAGAAGCGACTATTACATTTCAGAACAATACTTCGATAACGTATAACAATCCTGATTTGGTAAAGAAAATGTTGCCAACTATTCAAGGCATTGCCGGAAAAGATAATGTGATCTTATCTAAGGCTACGACGGGGGGAGAAGATTTTTCTTATTTTCAAGAAGTCGTTCCTGGGTTTTATTTCTTTTTAGGAGGTAAAACACCAGACAACAAGAACCCTCCTTCTCATCATACACCTGATTTTTATATTGATGAAAGCGGATTGTTACTTGGTGTAAAAGTAATGTCGCAACTAACTTTAGATTATCTAAACGCTCAATAAGTACAGCATAATGGAAAGTATACTTAATTTTTTAGGATCAATACCATGGTGGACATGGATAATTGTTATTATTCTATTAATTGGGGTTCGGGATATGTTTTTTAATAAAAAACATACAATCAGTCATAACTTTCCTATTGTTGGTCATTTACGATATCTGTTAGAAAGCATTGGACCAGAAATAAGGCAGTATTTTGTAGCCAATAATCGCGAAGAACTTCCTTTTAATAGAATTGAACGCGGATGGGTTTATGCTTCTTCAAAAAATGAAAACAACTATGAAGGTTTTGGTACGGATAGAGATATCTACCAGCATCAACATATTTTTGTAAAAAATTGCATGATCCCATTTAAAATAGATAAGGATCATCCAAATAAAGAGGATAAAACCTTTCTTCCATGTGCCAAGGTGATGGGCTTGCATAATCAACGTAAAAAGCCGTATCGACCAGGATCTATTATTAATGTTTCGGCCATGAGTTTTGGTTCTTTATCTGCTAGAGCTGTCGAATCTCTTAATATCGGGGTTCAAAAAGCAAATGCATATCATAATACGGGAGAAGGAGGACTTTCTCCCTATCATAGTAATGGTGGCGATGTTATTTTTCATTTTGGAACGGGGTACTTTGGGGTTCGAGATCAACATGGTAGTTTTTCTATGGAAAAAATGAAAAAACTTGTAGAGAAAAACCCATTTATTCGTGCTATAGAAATAAAACTATCTCAAGGTGCAAAACCAGGAAAAGGAGGTGTATTACCCGGTGCCAAAATAACGCCTCAAATTGCTGAAATAAGAGGTGTCGAAGTTGGTAAAGATGTACTCTCCCCTTCTTCTCATAAAGCTTTTTCAAATGTTCCTGAACTTTTACAGCTCATAGAAGATATTGCCGAAGAAACTGGCCTTCCTGTTGGGATTAAAGCTGCTATTGGTAAAACTGAGCAATGGGAATTATTGGCAGAGTTAATGGCCAAATCTAACCGTGGCCCTGATTTTATTACTATTGATGGTGGCGAGGGTGGTACAGGAGCTGCCCCACCAAGTTTTGCAGATCATGTATCCTTACCTTGGATTTATGGGTTTACGGTTATATACAAGATTTTTCAAAAACATAATCTTACCGATCGCGTTGTATTTATAGGTAGCGGAAAATTAGGCTTCCCTGCCAAGGCAGCTATGGCGTTTGCTATGGGTGTAGATTGTATTAATGTAGCGCGAGAAGCCATGATGAGCATAGGTTGTATACAGGCACAAATATGCCATACAAATCGTTGTCCTAGTGGAATAGCTACGCAGAGCAAATGGTTACAAAAAGGAATTAATGTACCTCTAAAATCCGACCGTTTGTCTCAATATTTTAAGACTTTCAGAAAAGAACTTATAGAAATTACTCATGCAGCTGGTTACGAACACCCAAGCCAATTTACGATGCAAGATATTGATCTTAACGTAGATGATGGAGAACTAACCAAGACATTGGAAGAATCTTTTAAATATTCAAAAACTCCTGTAGCGTATGCATGTGCTCAGGATTTGAAAGATTGTACGTATCTTGGGGGCTATTATAAAAACTCTGTTGAACAACAACACGCATAACTTTACTTTTATTATAACACATGAATATTGAAATTGTACCTCTTGTTATTTCCTTAATTCCTGCAGCCTTAATTACTTTGGTTGCTATTTATTTTTTTAAACTGCACACTAATAATGAAGAAAAACGACGCAGGTTTTTGTTACATCAAGAAAATCAAAAACAAGCATTTCCTCTAAGAATACAAGCGTATGAACGAATGGCTTTATTTTTAGAAAGAATTTCTCCTGGAAAATTAGTAACCAGAATGGCGCCTGTTGGTGAAGACAAAGAAAGTTATGAATCATTGCTTGCCAATACTATTGATCAAGAGTTTGAACACAATCTTACTCAGCAAATATATCTTTCTAATGAATGTTGGAATACTATAATCGCTGCAAAAAATGCTACCATTGCAATGATCAGGCGAGCTTCTATGAATGAATCTGTAGATTCTGCAGATAAAATGAGAGAAGTAATCCTTACCGAACTGATCGAAAAAGGTGCACCTAGTGATACTGCCCTTGCAAGAATAAAAAATGACGTTAGCGATTTGTTTTAACAATATTTATCTATGCCACAATACAGTTACCAACATACACAGGTTTTTAAAATTATTGTGATTACTTTTTTTGTTTCATTATTACCATGGGTTTCTTTGCTCGCTCAACAAACTGAAAAAGAAGCAATGGCAAAATTATCATTCATGGTAGGTAATTGGAAAGGTCCATCTACAAGTTTTAAAAATGACACTCAAAATAGTGTAACTGTTCTTGAAGAAGTAAAATACATAATGGATGGTAATTTACTAGTATTGAATTTAAACTCTCCTAATCTACAACTGCATACGGTTATCAATTATAGCATAAAAGATAGTACATATTATTATCAACCTTTTTCTAAAAAAGGAGCTGGGAAATATAAAGGGAAAATAGAATCCAACCAATTTATAGTATATTTTAATGATCAAAGAAGGCTAGTGTTTGAAAAAACTAAAAATGCAGAGTTTCATGAGTATGGAGAAAAATTGGTAAACAACCGCTGGGAAAAATATTTCGAAGACATCTTAAAACAATTACCTAAAAAAGATTAACGTATTTATTACCCTGCCATATCAATATTTTTAATTTTATTCTCTTCGGCTAGTTTTGCCTTATGAGCCGCATAATCAAATCCTTGTTGCCACCAATTGGCCATTAGTTTTTTATTAAAAACCAAAGAATTTTCGGTAAGTTTTGATGGAGTATAATATAAATTTAAAGGCACATCTTTATTAATTGCCGCTAATTTACCCAGTACTGTATCATGCCCTTCAACTTGATCTAGCATATAGCTAAAAAGGTTTACCATTAATGAAAAAGGATTTTTACCTAATACTTTATTTTGTTCCATGTTTTCAGACTCCAGAATAATAGCATCTACCTCTGTAGCTCCTCTTCTTATAGCCTCTCTAATAGGTACCATACAACCAAAACCACCATCGGCATACTCACAATCATTTTTGGTTACCAGACTCATAAATGGTACATAATTGCAGGATATCCATATCCAGTCACAAAAATCCTCATAAGAGAAATCATTAATTGACTTATATTCGGTTTTGTTTTTGGTAAGGTTAGAAACTGTTACTACAACATCCTTCGTCATTTGTTTGGCCTGTTCAAACTCTGATTTAGAAAAACTTCTTCTAATCGCACGTCTTAGATTTTTACTTTCTCCAAACGTACGTTTGAGTTTTATAAATTGCCACAGTGATGACAAAAAGTTAATCGAAACGTATTCTCTATTCCCTTTTTTACGTACCCGAAAAGGGTTTACATTAAAAATGGTTCGTTGATTTACATTGGTATAAATATCATAGGTCTTATCGATATTACCTAATGCCAATTGCGGAATCAATAGACTCCCTGTAGAAGTACCCAAAAACAGGTCATACTTTTTTCCTTGTTCCTGCATCAAATACTGTGCTACACCACCTGCATATGCGCCTTTACTACCTCCTCCTGAAATTACTAATGCCCGCATATTATAATCTATTAAATGTATTTTTTTCTTTTGCAAATTCGTATCCTCTTGTCCACCACTCTGTCATTTTTTCTTTATCAAAAATAAGTGAATTGGTTGTAAGTACTGTAGGTGTATAATATAAATCCATTGCCACATCCTGTTCTCGGGCCTGAAACTTTCCTATTCGTATATTTTGATGCTCGATCTGATCCATCATAAAATTCACCATATTCGTAATCAGAGAAAAAGGATCTTTTGTGGGCATACGATTCAAATAATTAACCTCGGTTTCTAAAACAATAACATCTAACTCCTTTGCTCCTCTTTTTATTGCTTCTTCTATAGGCACCATAGATCCAAGCCCACCATCAACATAGTCGCAGTTATTTTTTCTTACCAAGCTCATAAAAGGAGGATAATTACAAGATATCCAAATCCAATCTAAAAAATCCGTATAAGTGCATTCTTTTAGAGATTTATATTCTACCCTATTGGTTGAAAGGTTTGTTACTGTAACAATAACATCTGGGTTTCCTGATTTTAGTTGTTCAAAATAAGATTCAGAAATCGCATTACGTATTAAATCTCTTAAGTTTCCGCTATCTCCAAAGGATTTTTTTCCTCTGATCAAATTTCGGAGTACATTAAAATGATTGATACTAATATTATTATATCCTCTTTTCTTTTTTATAATAAAAGGGCAATTTTTAAAGATTGAAGATTGATTTACCGAAGTATACAAATCTTTTATTTCTTCAATTTTGGAAAGTGCCAAATGAGAGACTAACAAGCTTCCGGTAGAAGTACCAATAAATAAGTCGTATTTTCTATTAAGATCTTGAATTAGATGTTGTGCAACACCTCCTGCAAAGGCACCTTTACTACCTCCGCCAGAAATCACCAATGCTCGCATATTTCACCTTATGGGGTTAATTTTTTTTGTAAAAAATCTTGTTGATTCTTTGGTAAATTATGCATTAAAGCTACATATTTCTTTTGATATTTCTCTTGCTTTAATAGTTTATCAAGAATTTTTCTGCATGAATTTCTAAATCTCCAGTTATGATGTGTAGCACCATCAACAAGATCTGTTAAGCTTTGGTCGGAAAAAGCCTGTAAACTTTCTAAATAGGTAAAAGCATTCTCTCGGGTATTGAAGTTAAATTTTGATGATGTATATTTTGATAATTCAACATAAAACTCTTGATGTTTTTCGATCTGATACTCGTTTGTACTTAACGCTAAAACCAACCATAATATCCTCACATTTTTATCATTAAATCCTATGATTTCTTTGGTGAGATCTAGGTATTCAACTCTCTTTTCAGGAAAATTTGCCCATAAATGATATAGTGCAGGCTCTATCGTAGCATACGAGGGATCATTTAATAACGATTCGTATTGCTCTTGTAAACCTTTGGGTATAGTACTTAAAGTATTCGCAATGGTTTGGCGGATAAAAATATTATTACTTTCGAATGCTTTATCATAAAGCGCTATTACTTCTGGGGCCGCCTTTCCTGCTAATTGATACACTACTTCTTGGCCGATATAATCATTTGCAGGAAATGTGAGAGCCTTTGCCAAAGTACCCCACTTACCGGCCATCGGTTGTGTACGTTCTTGTGCCAAACTTAAATAACTAGATATAAAATCTGATTTGGTAAGTATATCCAATGCATGTTGTGATGGAAAAGCTACATTTTCTAACCACAAGGTTGCAAATTCTTTTAAATCTTTACCACTTACTTCTTCAGCAACAGCTATAAAATCATTAGTTGTAGCATTTTTAAATTTATATTTCTCTAGAAAATTATGTATTGTAATTTTAAAACTAGTATCTCCAATCATTTCTCTAAGCGCATGAATTGCCCATGCCCCTCGCTGATAAAAAGTTAATGAACTAGCCTTAGGATCTAATAATGATGTAGCCTGGTCGGTTTTTGATAATTCGGTAAGTTGTTCGGCGCTTTCATACAGTTTAAACAAAAAATAATCTTCTCCAAAAATCTCTTTTTCTGCCAGAAGCGCATAATACGTTGCGAATCCTTCTTGCAACCAATGATGAGTTCCTTCGGTTTCTGTAATGAGGTCTCCAAACCATTGATGTGCCAATTCGTGAGCATTTACATTGATATAGTTTCTATCAATAAAAGCGGTTTCATCAATTACAAAAGCATCAGAAAAAATTGTAGTTCCTGTATTTTCCATTCCGGCATATAAAAAGTCCTTTACCGGTATTTGCTTATAATTTTGCCAAGGAAAAGCATAGCCAATTTCTTTTTCTAAAAAATCAAATATTTGCTTACTATGCTTATAAGTAGATTCAAATTTATCCTTTGTTTCTGGGTAATAATACATTTCTAACGGAATCCCACTAGCCGATGTTTCTACCACTTTTTCATATTTACCAATCACAAATGCCAGCAAGTAACTACTCATTGGTTGTTGCATATCGTATTTCCAACTTTGTATAGAATCATTTACAGGTTCTATACTCAATAGTTTTCCATTTGCTATTACCTCAGCATCTCTTGCATAGTTAATCGTTAGGTCAAATTCTATTTTCTCATTCATATCATCAAAACTTGGTAACCAGTTTGATGTATATTTCCCCTGCCCTTGAGTCCAAATTTGTGGATTACCTTGATAATCATTTACAAAGTATACAGCCTTTTTAGGGATAGCCGCGTATTGAATATTAATATCGTGATTCGTATTGATTTTAAAATCAGAAGTAATTTTTATTTTTTCATTATCATATTCAAAATCTATTTCTTTCTTATCGAGTAAGACTTTTAATACTTTCATCTTTTTGGCATCAATATAAATCGATGGCGCCGTTTTTAGAATAGTAAATGTATAGCCTACTTCTCCCCTAACTTCTTTGGTGTTAGCATCAACAGTAATATTTACTTTACCCAACAAAAAATCTACATGATCTTTTTGCTGAGATAGGCCTTTAAAAGAAAATAAAAGAATAAATAGATAAAAAATAATACGCATAGTATAAGATAATCAAATGTTCTGCCAAAATAACGATTTTAGAACAGTTATGTGACAGAACAGTTGGGTAAGAAAAATTAATCTATTCCTTAATTTTGTTTATTGGTATTTTAATGGCACTATTACAGAACCATTTGATGCGTAATGGTATTTTTCCGTCTGCTATAGTTTCATCACTAACATTTTTACCTGTACCATAATTAATTTGCCATCTTGGGCTTTTATGAATCCCTAAAAGCACTACCAAACGACTTCCTTTTTGAATACGTTTACTCATAAAAAGTGAATTCTTAACGGGAATATACTCTCTTTTTCCCGCTTTCAATAAATTACGTGTACTTGGATCTTTGGCATAACTTGCTCTTCCCAAATAATTTGATAATCTAATATAGCTGCTATCTTCTTTCATTTCGAATATCTCAATTTCGACATCCATATCTTTTTTGTTGATCTCGATATATATATCGGCCAAAAAACGACCATTAATATCAAAAGATTCTGTTAATGGTTCGGATACAAAAGATAACTTATTATGTATTTGAAGTTTTTTTTGAAAGAAAGAGTTTGATTTTTGCAGACTATCTCCTCTATATAGAAAGTCAATTTCTTGAGTTATAATTTCTTTTTCATTTGGTTTTTGAAGAGTTAACTCATATTGGTTTTGTTTAAGAACATTTTTTAAATAGAATACCAATGTATCATTATTCATAGCCTTTAGAGAAGGTTTATGTTTCCAAATATTAGCTTCCATAACCTGATAGTTAACTTTATCCTTTAAAATATCGGGTTTTTTAGCTCCTTTAAAAATATAATCAAACCATTGATATGCTAATACATCCATATCCATTTTAGATACACTATCTACTGTATATTTCCCAACTTTTTGAGCTGTTCTTCCTGCCGCGCTAGGATGATTATACGGGCCAATTACTAAATAATGGTTGGCGTTTTTATTGTGCTTAGTATGTTCATTATAATAATGCAATGCCCCCACTTGATCACTATCAAAATACCCGGTGGTACTAAGAACGGGTATATTTATTTTAGAAAACTCTTCTTTGTTAGGAGTCATATTTCTCCAGTATTGATCATAACTAGGATGATCCAACCAACGCTGAAAAATCTTATTAGGAGACCCGTCTAACGAATCAAGGGCCCGAAAAGACTTCCCACTAGTGTACCATTTTCTATATAACTTATTCCACCTCTTCGAATCCAAAAAATTCTCTAAATCAATAAAATCATGAGCAGTCACAAAATTAATCCATCGTATCATGTAGCTCATAAAAACATTATTCTCCATAGGGTAGTCGTTACCGATACCCACCGAAACCTGTGGAACAATTGTTTTTAACGCCGGGTGTAACCCTTTGGCTGCTGCCCATTGACTAAACCCTAAATAACTTCCTCCCATCATACCTACTTCTCCATTACTCCACGGTTGCTTACTAATCCAATCTATTACCTCATACGCATCATTGGCATCATGCTCAAAAGGCTCTATAGTTTCTGGACTAAATCTTTTACCTCGAGTATTGGCTATAACACCAACATATCCATAATACGCAGCCTCTTTAACCAAAAAGTCATCTACCACTCCACTCTTATATGGATAAATACTAAAAATTAACATGGTAGGTTTTGGTTTACTGTCTCCTTTTTTTTGACCGATCCTTAAGGCAATAGTAGCACCATCTTTTGTTTTTATAGAAACGCTATCTCTAGTTATATAACGCTTTTGATCTTCTTGCTTCAATAATTCTATTGCAATAGATTTGGTCTCTTTAATTACGGTTGCGGAAAGTTCTAAAGAAGATAATGTAAAAAAATCTCTTTGAGAAACGCTATCCTCTTCCTTTTTACTATCCAACAGTTTCTTTATTTTTCTGTTTTGACTTGCAATAGTTTTATCAAAACGTATGGGGACTCTAAGTTTTGTTTTATCTGTTAAAGAATCATATACACTTTTAAACACCAAAGTATACGCTTTTTCAAAAGTTTTGTCTTTAATCGTTCTTGCTTTGGCATACATATAATTTTCAATCGAAATCAAAGCAGATTCTTCTGGATATTCTTTTCCAGATATTATTCTTAAACTATCAATTGATTCAAGAGCTTCTGTATATTTTTGAGAAAGAATTTGTAGCGTAATTCTGTTTTTGTGATAAATTTCTCTTTTCTTTTCTGAATAATCATCCAAAATTTCTTTAGATATCTTAGTAATCTCTTTACTTAATAAAGATGAATTATTCTTTATCTCTTTTGATAAATAATATTCTTGAGAGAATAAATTGGTAAAGCTTAATCCAAAAAAGAGTATCCAAATGATTTTTTTCATAAAATGGTTTAATTGATGTATTATAAAATGTGAAATATATATTGTTATACGTATGTATCTTCTATCATAAAATGTTACCGCATTGTATGGCAAATTTGCAATTATTTTATTGTTATTTCTATGTACAAAGTGAGTGTTCTAGCAATAGTACTAAAGTTGACAAATCAAATATGAATCTTTTTTGGCCAATAGCCTTTGCTTGTATTAAGAAAATTAATGAAATTTTGATTTTTATATAATTGCACATTTTTTGTTTGTGAAGAAATATAGATGCGCTTATATTAGCTATCATGAATCCTAATCTCCTACAAACACCCATAGACTACCTTAAAGGTGTTGGACCATCACGAGCAGACCTATTGCGGTCTGAGTTAGGCATTCATACCTATCAGGATTTAGTAAATCTATTTCCCAATCGATATATCGACAAAACCCAATATTACAAAATCAATGAGTTGCAAAAGACCTCGGCAGAGGTTCAGATTATTGGTAAGATTGTTAATATCAAAACGGTAGAACAAAAAAGAGGAAAACGACTAGTCGCAAAATTTATAGACGATACTGGTGAGATGGAGCTCGTTTGGTTTAGAGGACATAAATGGATTCGAGAGCATATAAAATTGAATACCACCTATGTTATTTCTGGAAAACCAAAATATTATCAAGGTTTTAATATACCGCATCCAGAGATGGAACTCATGAGTGAACATGAACAAAACCTTAGAACGGCTATGCAACCTGTTTATCCATCTACGGAGAAATTAGCAAACAAAGGAATTACTAATCGCATGATGTCCAAGATGATGCAGCAATTGTTTATAGAAACCAAAGTACGTTTTTATGACACGCTTTCTAAAGAAATACTGGATGAGTTACAGCTTCTTCCTAAGAACGAAGCTGTCTTTAATGTTCACTTTCCAAAAAGTCAAGAATTATTAGCAAAGGCTCAATATCGTCTCAAATTTGAAGAGCTATTCTATATTCAGCTACAACTAATTACCAAAAAACTTATACGCAAACAAAAGATTAAAGGTTTCCCTTTTACCGAAGTGGGCACACATTTTAATAATTTTTATAAAAACCATCTTCCTTTCGAACTTACTAATGCGCAAAAACGTGTAATTAAAGAAATCCGTAATGATATAGGCAGTAGCGCACAAATGAACCGGCTATTACAAGGTGATGTGGGTTCTGGTAAAACTATTGTTGGACTTATGACAATGTTATTGGCTATAGACAATGATTTTCAGGCCTGTTTAATGGCGCCTACGGCTATTTTAGCCAACCAGCACTATCAAGGTATAAAAGAACTTACCGATCAACTTGATATCAATGTGAAGTTATTAATGGGTAGCTCTACTACCAAAGAACGTAGGATAATTCATGAAGAATTAGAAAATGGTTCTTTACATATCCTTATTGGTACTCATGCAGTTTTAGAAGACAAAGTAAAATTTAAAAACCTGGGACTAGCCATTATAGATGAGCAACACCGATTTGGTGTAGCACAACGATCAAAATTATGGCATAAAAACACTTATCCACCACATATCCTGGTCATGACCGCCACTCCTATTCCTCGCACGTTAGCTATGAGTTTGTATGGAGATCTTGATATTTCGGTAATAGATGAACTACCTCCTGGTCGTAAAGCTATTAAAACTGTACATCGTTATGATAGTAATCGCTTAAAAGTATTTAAGTTCATTGCAGACGAGATACAAAAAGGCAGGCAGATTTATATTGTATATCCTTTAATACAAGAATCTGAAGCTATGGATTATAAAGACCTTATGGATGGTTATGAGAGTATTGCTCGTTCCTTTCCTACTCCAGAGTTTCAGATATCAATAGTACATGGTAAAATGAAACCTGCAGACAAGGACTATGAGATGGATAGATTTGTAAAAGGAGAAACTCAAATTATGGTTGCCACTACTGTTATAGAGGTTGGTGTAAATGTACCTAACGCCAGTGTTATGATAATTGAAAGTGCCGAGCGTTTTGGTTTATCCCAATTACATCAGTTACGAGGTCGCGTAGGTCGAGGAGCAGAACAAAGTTTTTGTATCCTTATGACTAGTTTTAAGTTATCTGCGGATAGCAAGGTTCGATTAGAGACTATGACACGTACTAATGATGGTTTTGATATTGCTGAAGTGGATTTAAAACTTCGTGGTCCTGGCGATATTATGGGCACACAACAAAGTGGAGTTCTTAATCTAAAAATAGCAGACATTGTACGAGATAATGATATTTTAAAGACTGCGAGATATTATGCTTTAAAAATACTTAAGGAAGATCCTTCTTTATCATCAGAAAAAAATAAGGTATTGTTATACACCTACCAACAAATGGCAAAGCACAAGAATATCTGGAATTACATTAGTTAATCTATACTATTTTTAATGCATTCGTGTTATCATTTATGTAACTAATAATCCTGATGTATGAAATATGTAGTAATTGTTTGTTTTCTTATACTCTCATCTAATCATACTTATAGTCAGTACCTTGCCGAACAAGAATGGGCGCTATTCTCTAGTCATATTGCAAAGGGAGATCTTACAGGTTTTGAGGAACTCTTGGCCCAAAAGGACTATAAACACCTTCTGTTGGATCTTTTTAATGAAGTTTTGGGCCAAAAAGACGAAAAATTGGACCTTGAATACCCATAATTAAGGTAAAGAGGCTCAAAATTAGACTCTGAACACTCAAAATTAGACTCTGAACACTCAAAATTAGACTTTGAACACTCAAAATTAGACTTTGAACACTCAAAATTAGACTTTGAACACTCAAAATTAGACTTTCAGTGTCTAAGTTTGGGTCAACATGGCCCAATAGAAGGTCAATATGGCCCAACAGAAGGTGTTTTATAGATTACGTAAGATATAAAAGGTCTAAAATTGTTAGAAGGGATATTGCAAAATCTGGTATTTCACTAAAAATAACCCCATCCTTGTTAAACCATTCTCGTGTAACTATGAGTATTTGGTCTATTCAAACTTTATTAGTGCATAGCGATACAACAACCGAAATGTACATGCAAAGCCTTGTAAATAATTTTAAGTCAATTAGAAATCCCCTAGATTTGTGAAAAACATAATAGAAATATGTGTACTAGTGCACATATCCAATTGTTGTACACAATACCTGAAATGAAAATTGGAACTAAAGTATTAATCCTATTCTTGACTTTGAATTTGTTTCCTTGCAAAGGAACTTCTCAAGAAACGGAGATTAAAAAATCAACTACTGAATTTGATTTCTCAACAATCGAAAAAATCCGAGAAACAAAATTAAAAGGTCAAGTAATTAACGATTATGACAGTATTTTCACTCTTTCACAAAGAAAAGAACTATCAGAAATTATTTATGACTATAACATCGAAACAACTCGACAAATTGTTGTTGTAACAATTGATAGCATTTCACCTTATTCAGATATTCAAAAATATGCAACTGATTTAAGTAATTATTGGGGAGTCGGAGATGCGGAAAAAAATAACGGACTCACTATTGTTATGTGCAATCCTTGTCGACAAATCGGAATTGCAACTGGAACTGGAACCGAGCTAATTTTGACTAACGAAATTTGCAAAAGAGTTATTGAAAACACCATCATTCCTGAATTTAAAAACGGGAATTTTTATGACGGAATCAAAAATGGAGTGACTGAATTAATTGAAAAATGGAAATAATCACTGTGTACAACACGATATATGTGATCATAGCAGCTAGATGACTAAGTGGAAGATCTAGTTATTTTTGCAGTGGCGCAGCACTCGCAATTAAGAAAAGTTAGCAATCACTGTGCAGAAAAACCGAAAAGCAAGGTAACATTTTGCCTAGCTACGACACATATATTTAACATTGGGTACAATTATGACAAATACCTTTTTTCATAACGAAGAATTTGAAATAAATGGAATTTCCATACCTGAATTTGAATTAAAGAATGGGAATCTTATTCGAATTTATATTCCAAATTTTGACAGAAAACACCTGCCATTAGGTTTTGACCTAGCAATTGAACTGATAAAACGTTTTCAAAATCAAGAACCTGATTTTCCTTGGGCAAAAAACTATCGACAAGGAACATTAATGGAATTAATAAATCCTTTGACAGTAAATAAATACTTGATCAATAAAATGCGGATTGACAAGTTGAGAGCGAAAAGAATTGCGGAAGAGATCGGAATTAATTTAAAGGACAAATTAGGGTTTTTGAGTTTTACCAATAGAAAAGCTCTAATAACAAAAGCACTTTTTGACAAAAACGATAGTATAATTTTGGATTATTATGGAGTTGATGCTAATGGAATTGGATTTTTAGAAAGCTTAGTGAATTCGGAAATAGAAAATGGTAAATCTGCGATTGTATTTGACAGATTGGAATTTAAAGCTGACAAAGAACCGTTTCAAAATATTATCCCAATAGAAATAAAAAACTGTACCCAACACTATATATGCGATCATAGCAGTTTGATGACTAAGTGGAAGATCTAGTTATTTTGGAGTAGCACAGCACTCGCAATTAAGAAAAGTTAGCAATCACTGTGCAGAAAAACCGAAAAGCAAGGTAACTTTTTGCTCTGCTACGACACATATATTAAACGTTGTGGTGCATTTAGAGAAAATATAGTACAATAAAAAATCAACTGAAAACAGAATAAAATACTGAATGGATTTAACAAGACATTGTGAATTATGTGATAATCAAAAAACAAGTTTAAAAAATGGAACAACTTGCGGATTAACTGACCGAAAACCTGAATTTAATAAAACTTGTACTAAAATTGAGTTGAACGAAAAATTTGAGAACAAACTAAAAACTGTAAATATTGAATACGACAAAATTAAGCGGACAAAAATCTTGACTTTTACTAATTTTGGGATATTTATTACTATTGGACTTATAGTAATTATTGGTGGATATTTATTTGGTAAATATGTTTTAGAAAGTGGAGTGATTTCAACTGTTCCTATAATAATTATGGGTATTGGAATTGGGCCACTTGGAATGGCTTTTGGAACTCTGAATAGTTATAGACAAAGAAATGATGTTGCGAAAAGTAAAAAAGATAAAATTGATGAAATACTGAATGTATATCGAATTGAATATGATATTGACATAAAATACGGAAAAGAATTTCACGGAACTCAAGAAGTATTTGCAGATTTGAAAGTAAAAGGAATGCGCTAAAAAACGCACCACAACACGATATATGTGATCATAGCAGCTAAGTGATCAATCGAATGGTTATTATATTTTTGGTAAGGCGCAATGCTTGCAAAAAGGAAAAGTTAGCAACCAATGCGCAGATAATGTGGATGGTTTGGTAACAATTTGCTCTGCTACGACACATATATTTAACGTTCTAAGCCATTAGCGAAATTTGGAAATTCAAAACAAAATATTATTAGTACTTGATTTAGATGAAACTCTAATTCACGCAACGGAACGAAAACTGGAAATTGACATTGACTTTCAATATGCGGATTATTTTGTTTATAGAAGACCGCATCTTGAATGGTTTTTGGAATCTATGAGTGTTAATTTTAAATTAGCTATTTGGTCTTCTGCTGACGATAAGTATGTTGAGGAAATAGTAGAGAAAATAAAGCCTGAAAATATTGAATTTGAATTTGTTTGGGGAAGAACTCGCTGTACAACGAAAAGGGATTATCAACTTGACGAATATGTTCACGAAAAAAGGCTTAAAAAAGTAAAAAAGAAAGGTTTCTCGATTGAACGGATACTGATGATTGACGATTCTCCTGAAAAAACAAAAGATAATTATGGAAATGCTGTTTATGTGACTGCTTTTGAAGGAGATCAAACTGACTTGGAATTGAAAATTCTTGCGGAATATCTGAACTCAATAAAAGATAGTCAGAATGTGAGAAGTTTTGAAAAAAGAGGATGGAAAAATAAAAAAACGACTTAGAACACTATATATGTGACCATAGCAGCTAAGTGATGAATCGAATGGTTGTTGTGTTTTTGGAAAGGCGCAATGCTTGCAGAAAGTAAAAGTTAGCAATCAATGCGCAGAAAAATCGAAAAGCAAAGTAACATTTTGCCTTGCTACGACACATATATTAAACGTTGTAAACTATTCAAATTGACAAATTAATGCCTGAAAAATCAATAGTAACGGATTCTCCTAAATCCACAAGTAAAACGGACAACATAATTACTCAATTAAAAAACGGTTTATCCAAAATAGGTGATATCGGAACCAATACGAAGGATAAATTTGTTAATTATGTAAAAGATATTTTTGACGTTTTACCATTAATTGAAAAAGCCGGATTTAGAACGAACAGGTTAATTGTTGGCATATCAATACCTCCATCCGTTGAAATCCATTTTAGTCGAGTTACTGAATTTGATGAAGGTTATATCCAAGAGTTATTAGACGAATATTCGGACAAAAAAATGTTCAAATTGATCCTGAAAGGATTATTGATGTCGAATGAGTTTCAATCTAAAATTTCGACTGAGGATTTAATTTTTAGTGAGACTTGCATTGAGATTTCTATACCCCCAAAGATTAGTATTAAATATTTAAACAAGGAAATCGCTAGTATAAATAAAATCGAAACTGAATTTAATTAAAACAGTTTACAACACTATATATGTGATCATAGCAGTTAAGTGATCAATCGAATTGTTCTTGTATTTTTGGTAAGGCGCAATGTTTGCAGAAAGTAAAAGTTAGCAACCAATGCGCAGAAAAGTCGAAAAGCAAGGTAACATTTTGCTCTGCTACGACACATACATTAAACGTTAGCTACAATTTTTAACTGAATGGAAAGACGATTTAATAAACTGATTTCTCAAATGGTAGAAAATGGAAGAGTTCCATCTGAACTCTATAAATTCAAACCAATAAATCGATACCTTTTTGACCTTATTGTTAATAATGAAATGTGGTTTTCGAGTCCCAAATCGTTTAACGACCCTTTTGATTGTAGGATTAACTTAAACTTTCAAAACTCTTCTCAAGAGAGAATTGACGAATATTTCTTCAAATACATTTACGAAGGTTTAGATGACCTAGCAAAAAGTCATTTTAATAGATCTGTCCCTCGCGAAAAGTTTCAAAAAATCTTAAATGAAATATCGATAGAAATAATTAGTAATATTGGAGTTGGTTGCTTTATGGGCGATAAAGAAAATATACTGATGTGGTCACATTACGCAGATTCTCATAAAGGTGTAAGTTTAAAATTTGATGTGAAAAATGATTTGGAATTCTTTAGTAAAGGAGGAGCTGTTCAATACTCAAATGATTATCCCCATTATGACTACATTTCTGAACAAAATAGATTAGTTGATATAGTCGTTTTTAGAAAATCTAAAGTTTGGGAATATGAACAAGAATTTAGAGTTGTGAAACAAACACAAGGAAATTATAAGTTTAAGAAAGAAGCCTTAAAAGAAATTATATTTGGTTCAGAGGTAAATGAAAATGACGTAAACACTATAATGAAAATAGCAGAAGCCTCTAAATATCCTGACTTGAAATTCTTTAAATGTTCAAAAAATAATGATGAATTTGAATTGAGTTTTGAAGAAATAGGACTGTAGCTAACAATGTATAAGAAAACATAGGGCTTTTAGGCTTAATCAAAAGGTCTGTTTGTATTTGCAAAGTCTCCAACTATAAAATTTGGCGTTTATGAGAAAAAAGATAAAAGCAAAATATTTATATTTAGCTTAGTACCAATCCGAAACGTATCGCTTATCGTCCGCCCTACGTTTCTTATACTGAACGTTGTGCGTCATTAGAAACTATATGAAAACAAACTTTGAAATTGAAGAAAACTATGCCGTTATACTAAACGGAATTCATATAGATCTGCATAACAACTTTGAATTTAAAAATATAACGGAATCGGAGAGTGAAGTAAGAATTGAATTTGTTAAATCTAGCGGAGATTGGGTTCACAAAAACGAATTTGAACGACTGACTTTTATTCATGAAAACATCACTTTTAAAAAATCAGCCGATGGAGACAATTCCGAATTCCCAGAAGATGAAAATACTTTGAGCGGAATTTCATTCTTTCCTAAATCAATGCGAGAAATAAATGACGGATTTATGGAACACGGTAAACCGAATGAAAATGATGATATAATTTACCTATTTGAAAACGGAAAAATGTTTCGGTTAAATTGTGAACGGATTGAATTAATTGCGGAAAAATAAAAACGATCGCACAACAATATATATGTGATCATAGCAGCTAAGTGATGAATCGAATGGTTCTTGTATTTTTGGTTAGGCGCAATGCTTGCAGAAAGGAAAAGTTAGCAACCAATGCGCGGAAAACGTCGACAGTTAGGTAACATTTTGCTCTGCTACGACACATATATTAAACGTTGTGGTGCATTTGACAAAACCACTTAACCATTATTTCAAAGAACAAATGAATTATAACAAACAGAATATAAAATGGTCTTCAATCTTGATTTTAATTTTATTTATTCAACCAATATTTTCACAGGAATTAAGCACAGCAACGCTTGAAAAAATTTATGATGGTGGAAAATCATTTACAACACCACTTAAACAAGGACAAATCGAATCGTTGAAAAAAGCAAATCCACCAAAAGATACTTGGCTATATTCAAAATTGGAAGAATACAAAAACCAATTAGATTCGGAAAATATTATATACGGGGAAATAGTAATGCCAAGTGCAGATGAAAAATTTTACTCATATAATCTCTTTGCATACGACATAAAAAAGGAATTTTATTACTTTGTAGCAATTGTATCATTTGAAATAACCAATAGCGATGCGAAAATGAAAACTCAATACTTGTTCACTGAGAAAAAGAGTTTAAAAGATTGGTGGAAAAGAGCTTTTGGGTTTTATGAAAGTGAACTAATAAAAAAAATACCTGAAAAGTATCTTTTTAAGACTTGTCCACCACCGCCATTTAAGGATTGAACGAATTAAAAACAAGTAACCGAATAAAAACGACACCACAACAATGTATAACCACAATTACGGCGGATTCGACTACGTCCGAATCCACTTGGAATTGCAAAGGTCTTTGACTAACCGAAAATTAACGCATATAAACCCGTAACTGACGGTTATACGAGACCGTTGTGTACAATTAAAACAAACCCTAACGAATGGGAATATTTGATAAGCTATTTAACAAAAAAAAGGAAGTTATTGACTTTCCGCCTAAACCGAAATGGAAACCAAATCTACCGAATGATTTGAATCTCATTTTGGAGAAAGCTAAATATTATACTGGAGAAAAATTACAAATTGCACTTTTTGAATTTGGAACAATAGTAATATTTCCAGAAAGAGTTTCTGATATTAATTCTTCTGCTTTGCAAACTCTTGATATGATTTATAATGCTCATCCTGATTTTAATCCAAAAGAGATGGATGACGGAAACTATCTAATTGAATATTCTCAACCAGCATTTACAATTGTTTTTAAGGATGAAATCGAAAATCATTGGAATTACATTGACGAAAACTATATTGACGGAATTTGTACTGACGAAGTTCTGATTAACGGAAACGGAGAACATAATGTGTTTAATGAAATCGGAAAAATTTGCCTGTTTGGAAGGAGCAAAATGTTTATGGATGCTCAAAACCCGAAAGTAGTTTTGACATTTGATAATATGAAAAAATAAGAATTTGGAAAATAAATTAATTATAGGAGATAGATTTGATGGTGTTTTATTGGAAACAATCAAAGGAAAGAGTTCATCTCGACCTAGAGTAAGGCCATTAGAACATTTTGATAAAGAAATCAGAGTTGAATTCCCCAGAAATCTTAGAGAAGAGAACCCTATTGGAACTAGATTTAGAGCTGATGTAAAGGTCTCGCAAAAGACTAAAAATGGAGAACCCTCAGGTAATCCATATCTTGTTGCTACAGATAGTAGTATTATTAAATTAGAGTTCAAGCCAAGTAAATCTATTAAAGCAATAAAACTCAATACAGTTAGTGACAGAGCTTATGAATACATTGAAAAAGAATTTAAAACAGACCCAAGTCTGATACAGTTTTTAGACTTTAGAGAAAAAGCATATCAAAACTCGATTATAGAACCGAAAAAAACGGATTCAACTAGTTCAAATACTAAACGTTCTCACATAATTAAGACTTATGCACTTTCGAGGGCAAATGGAAAATGTGAATCCTGTAATGACGATGCTCCATTTTTAAAGAGAAATGGACAACCATATTTAGAAGTGCATCATATTATTGAATTAAGTAATGGTGGTAGTGATTCTCCCCAAAATGTTGCTGCAATTTGTCCAAACTGTCATAAAAGAGTAACCCACGGACAAGACGCAGAAGAATTCAATAATAAATTAAAAAATAAAATCACAGAACTGGAAAAAGAATTAACTGAATAAGAACTGTACACAACAATTTGTATAATGCATATGCACCCTTCGGGATGCAAACGCACCATACAAGAGACGTTGCCATTAATTTAAAACTGTAGTACTGAAATTAATATTCGCCATATCATTAAGTATGATTTTTCTATTATTTAATCTAAATATTGGAATAAAAACGTCTGAAATTCAAAACGTACGTTTTACTGAAAAAAAATATTGTGGAATTGAAAACGGAACTCTTAAAACGGAACACATTGAAAAGAAACGTAAGTTCTTATTCTGGACTTTAAAACATAAAAAAGAAATTGTGATTGACCTAATTATTGACGAAAACGGAAACAAGGTTTTTGAGAAAAAATCGATTTTCATAAGTTCAATGGACGCTTCTGACACAAGGAAATTCAATAGAATAAAAATTGTAGGAAAGGAAATTTGGATATTTAGTCACGGAAAAAATGTAGACAAAGTTAAACCCATAAAACGTTTTGATTTTTGTGGAAATTTTCTCGGAACTAAAAAATGGGAAGATGGAGATTATTATGAAATATAAATGCTAATGATAGAAATTGGTCTTCTGATTTTTGGAATTATTTTACTAATTCTAGGTAAAATATCACTTAACAAATTTGAGAGAAATCGAACAGATAAAGAAAATAATTCTGGTGTTTTTTTACAATTAAATACTCTCTTACTCTATAGTGGTTCTATTTTAGTAATTGTTTCATTAATATTCATATTTAATAAAAACTAATGGCAACAACTTGTATAATTAATTGCTTAGGTAATTACCTACTTGGAAAATTCCTTCGGAATTTTCTCTGGCACGTTTTTGTTTGCTAAATTAGTTACTTAAACACGCAACGAAATCATACATAAACACGTTGGCAACAATATTGAAAAACGACATTGAGATTTAAAATAACATATTCCATATTATTCTTCTTTTGCATTTTTTCTGCATTCGGACAACGGACAATAAATGGTCGAATAATTGACCAATTTTCGGAAATTGCCATTGGCATTTCAATATTTGACAAAGACACTATTGAAATTGGAAAGTCTGACTTTAATGGATATTTTAAAATTAAATTACCCCAAGAAAATAATAAATTAATTTTTGCTGGAGTTGGATATGAATGGGCAACAATTACAGTTCCAAAAGAATGTGAAAATATAGAGACAATTCTGTTTTTGGCTTCTACATATGATTTTATGTCACCTAAAAAAGTTGACAGACTTCGCAAGAAAGAATTTGAAAAATTATCTGAGCTACACTCTCAAGCATTCCAAAAAGGACTTTTTAAAACCGAAAAAACGTGTGTTAGCCGAAAGTTTGAACCTGACTTTCCAGAACTTGACGAAATTCGTCAACAACATAAATTGACCAAGAAAAAGATTAAAACAAAATTTAAAGAACTGAAAATCGGAGATATTATAAAAGTTCCGACTCAAACTTGGTCAGCTTATACAAATGGAACTGACTTTGGCTGTCTAATAACGGGAATGGTCATTGGAAAAAATAAGAAAAAAGGAGGATACAATTTAATTATTAAAGTAACCGACAATCTTTCTAAAAAAGACAAAGCTACTTATAATGGAAATCCAGTTAAAATTGGAGATTCAATTACACACAATATGAAATATTATAAAATAATAACTGAATAAAAATACTATTGCCAACACCGTATATAATTTATTGCTAGTTCTAGCCTACTTACGAAAATCCTCGCGGATTTTCTATTCGGTTTGTATTTGCTAAATTAGGTGCTTAAAACACGCAACAAACCATATACAAACACGTTAGACAACATATGAAAAAAATATTATTGATCATTTTAATTGGAATAATGACTATTTCCTGCCAAAGTCAATCTGAAAGAGTAGAAAGTGATTTGTATAGTTGTTTAATGAATTCTTTAACAGATAGTGAAAAAGAAAAAACAAAAACAATTCTATCTGACTTTGAACAACACCTAATAGATAAGGGAATTTTGGAATCTACAAAACCCGAGAGTTACTGGAATCTTTATAAAAAAATGGCAACTAACGAGAGCTACAATTTTTCAAATGATTTCAACCTTGATGAAAAATTGAACTTTTTGGATAGACAAAACCCCAGTGAAAATCAAAGTTTTTTTGATTGTCAAAACAAAATATTTCAATCAGAAAAATACTTAAACTCCAAGCTCTACAAATTCAATAAGGAATTGGAGTCTTTAAAAAATAAAAGAATTACGCCAGTAATAATTGCCAAAACAACTATTAAATATTTGACAATAGAAGATTTTGAATTGGATTATAATAGATTTGGCACCTTGATGTTTATAGAAAATTTAAATTAAAACATTGTCTAACACCATATATGTGATCATAGCTAATTAGTGATTAATCGATTGGTCCTTGTATATTTATGTAGGCGCAATGCTTGCATGAGGTAAAAGCTAGCAACCAATGCGCAGAAAAATCGAAAAACAAGGTAACATTTTGCCCTGCTACGACACATATATTAAACGTTACCCAACATTAGATGAAACTAATCGAACTCTTAACAAATATTGAGAAAATTGACGAAGAATCCGTTCTTTACGTAAAAAGGATTGATGATCAATTTTCTAGAGAATCAGAAGTTACAATACTCAATTTGACAGAAGAAGAATTGGAGTGGAAAACTTTTGAAGTGACTGAAAAAAAATGCCCCGGATTTGAATATTTTATGGAAGTCTTTCTTATCAAAGAATTTATGGAGGATATAGCTAATCAGGAATACCCAACTGTAGAAAAAAAATGTAAAAGATTGATTCACTATGTAGAATTCGATGCTTAAGAGTTAAAATCATGAAAAGAGAAAACCTCGAACAGAATTTAAAAGAAGCCACTTCTTCCCTATTAGAAATGGCAAAAAATTCTTGCTCGAATAAAATCTCTGACAATACAAGTTACCTGATTTCTGAAATCAAAAATGACGAGTTGAATGCTCCTGATAAAAGAAAAGAACGAAAAAAAGAAAATGACAAAAAAATATCGAAATCGCTTGAACAAATATCATCTGAATTAAAAGATATTTACGAAAATCTGTACGATATAAACTTGTATATATATAAAAGCGAAAAAGACAATACAATAATTGAAATTCAATACTATCCTAAATCATCACTCGAATCTGAATTTTATGAAACTGTAAAAAACAATGAACCGATGTTGCATTGTAAAATTGGAATTCCACCTGATTATAATGATAAGAAAGAAAAGTTTGACGTTAATTGGGAATTAAATTAAATATAAAAAACGTTGGGTAACACGATATATGTAATCATAGCAGCTAGATGATAAATCGAATGGTTATTGTATTTTTGGTAAGGCGCAATGCTTGCTGAAAGTAAAAGTTAGCAACCAATGCGCAGAAAAACCGAAAAGTAGGATAACATTTTGCCCAGCTACGACACATATATTAAACGTTGGCAGTAATTTGAACAACTACTTAACTAATTCAAATGGACAGTTCACTCATCCTAAATTTTAATTAAGAAAAACCAAAAGTATTTTAGATGAGTATTTGAATTTAAGAACTATGAAGAAAATATTTTTTTCCTTACTTGCGATAATCTCTTTTTTACAAAATGTAAATGCTAGTAGTCCTCAAGTTCCCGACCATATAATTTTCAAAGGAGATACGATACCTGTTTATAATCTATTAGTAGAAAAATACTTTGATAAACTCAAGAAAAGTGACAACGGAGAATTATTTGGACTTAAATTCAGAGAAGGCTCTGCTACATTTTGTTGGCGTGGATATCAAGCAATTTACGAAATTTCGAATGACAGTTTATTTGTAAAGCATATAATTTATTGCGGTGAACTATTTGATGGAAATAAAATTGACATTCAAGAATCTAATAAGAGATTGTACGAGTTTTTTAAAGACAAAGTAAACAACAACAAAGTCTTCGTAGATTGGTATTCAGGAAATTTAAACTTACCTAAAGAGAATTTATTGAGATGGGACGGAGTTTTCCATAAGACTTTCGAGAAAGAGTTGTCTATTGATATAAAAAATGGGGTAATCACAAGTGTTTCTGAAATAGAAAATTATATAGACGATTCAAATAGAATTAATCGAAAATATAGAGACACTATATCAAAAGTGTTGTTCAATGAGTTATATAAGTTAAATTGGAACAACAAAAAAGATTTTGACTGTTCTGAAAAATACATAATAACAATTGGAAAAAATGGAGAAGTAAGTGAAGTTATTATGCCAGAATATCAAACAAAAGAGGAAATAAAAGAATTTTGGAATAGGAATGAATATAATTACTGCCTCAAAGCTATTCGAAAAGGGTTACGAAAATTGAAATTTGATATTTTAAAAATGGATGGCAAACCTGTTGAGGAAAAAGTTTATTTGGAAATTTGGGTTGAAGACGATGGAAAATTAGAAGAATGGACTGAATATTAAAAACTACTGCCAACACGATATATGATGTCATAGCAACTAAGTGACTAATCGAATGGTTCTTGTATATTTATGATGGCGCAATGCTTGTAAAAAGTAAAAGTTAGCAATCACTGTGCAGAAAAACCGAAAAGCAAGGTAACTTTTTGCCCTGCTACGACACATATATTAAACGTTGTACAACATTAAAAAATGAATACAAAAAACATATTTTTATTGACATTAGCATTAGTTTGCTCAACTTCTATTATTCGTGCTCAAAGTGCGGAAGAAAGTCCAAAAATTAAGAAAACAATTCAGGCATCATACAGCGCAAAAAGGACTGCAGAAATGTCACGAGACTCTGTATTTACAAATGACCATCTCGAAAGATATGATGTGTATGATGATAAGGAAAAAATAATTGAATATGGTCAATATAATGGCAAAGGCAATATTTATGAAGTTACCAAAATTCAAAAAAACGAAAGTGGAAATCCAATAAAAGGAACAATCTTCGATTCAAAAGGAGACTTGAAAAAATATTATACTACAACAATTGACACTAACGGAAATGTTACAGAGTTTAAAAATTATAACACCAAAAATGAATTGGTTTATTTACAAAAAAATGAATACGATACAAACGGAAATGTAATATCAAGAATTGGAGGTAATCCTAAATCAGATAAAGTCTTTAAAACAGAATTAGAATATAATTCTAAAAATGAGATGATAAAAAAAATAAAATATAATTCAGATGGAACTGTAAAAGACACTAGAACTTACAAGTATGATGTAAATGGAAATGAAGTTGAATCGGAATTATTTAAATCTAATGGTGGTTATACAAAATTTATTTCTACATATGATAAGCAAAACAATATCTTAACACAATATTGGTACGATAAAGACGGAACACAAAAGCATTGGAATAATTGGGAATACAATTATGACAAACAAGGAAATTGGATAACTAAAAAAAGGTATTCGAACGGAGAATTAGGTTTTGTATGGGAAAGAAAAATCGAATATTAAAAATAACGATGTATAACATTAGAAAATAGGAATGGGAATATTTTCATTTTTCAAAAAAAGTAAAGAGAATAAAGGAAATTTAGAGCCGGAATCTAAATGGAAAGTTGAATTTAATGGAACGACTATCAAAACAACCAATTACGATGGAATCGAAAGTTCAATAGAAATAAGCGGAATTCATCAAATAATAATAGAGACTAATGATTCTGGACCTTGGGGAACTGATGTCTGGTGGAGGATTTTATCAAAAAACGGAATTTTATCTGTTCCTGGTGGAGCAACTGGAGAATCCGAAATGTTAGGAAATTTTCAACGCTTTCCGAATTTTAATAATGGACAGTTAATCAAAGCAATGAGTTCGACTGAAAATGCTGAATTTATTGTCTGGAAAAATAAATAACGTTGTACAACACTGTGTATAATTCATTGCTAGTACTCGCCTACTTACGAAAATCCTCGCGGATTTTCTATTCAGTTTGTATTTGCTAATTTAGTAGCTGAAACACGCAACGAAATCATACACAAAACCGTTGTAGGTAATCCATTAAAGATGTCAATAAGAAAAGAAATATCAGAAGATAACGAATTATATCTATGGATGAATGGAAAACTCATCTATAAAAGATGGTTAAATCTTGGATATTCCAAAGTGTTCGATAAAATGGCATACGGTAGAGACACTTTCGTAAGTATCATAACGGACGAAGACGGAAAAAACAGACATCGAAAAAAGATATTCATAAACGGAGAGTTTTGTGAAACTCAACTAGATTTTTGGGATAAATATACCGAGGAAATTGATAAAGAATCGGCTAAGAATTTCGGAAAAAATCTTGATGCATTTAACGATGCAATAACGGCTCAAGGACCTGGTTATCCAGGAGATTCTGTAATTGAGATAATTGGAACTGAAAAGCTGACAAAAATATTTGGTAAAGAAAATTTTAATTTTATAATTGACTTACTGACAAAAGCCAATTTTGTCGACCTAATAATTGAAAAAACGACTGAATAAAAAACTACCTACAACAAATGTGTATAGCTCATTGCATCTGAATTCCTTAAACGGAATTCATTGCAATTTTGTTACCTTGGTACTCATAGGAAATTCCCAACGGAATTTCCAACGATCTATACACAAACCGTTGTAGGCAATGTAGACAAAATTCTGCTGAAGAAAAAACCCTCGAATGAAATTAATGAATCGACTTTTATTATTAACTCTATTTGTAACTATGACTAGTTGCAACAAATCAATTGAACAAAAAAACACACAACCTAATAGAGAAAAAACTGAATCGATTGATTCTATAAAAACAGAAAATGTGACTTTCGAAAGTGAAGGAGTTAAATTGGCAGGTACAATTTATAGTCCTAGTCATCCGCGTTCAGCAGTTGTCATTGTTCACGGCTCTGACCAAGTACCTCGAATGAAAAAATTCGCTGAATTGTTAGCCGAAAATGATATTTTAGTATTGACCTACGATAAACGCGGAGTTGGAGAATCTGGTGGAGTTTATGCTGGACCAGAAGTAGGGACAAATAATATTAGTGTTGAAAATCTAAATCTATTAGCAAAAGATGCAAGTTCAGCTGTTAACGTAGTCCATAACAAAAGGAAAGATTTACCTATTGGACTTATAGGCGCAAGTCAGGCAGGATGGATAATTCCGATTGTTGCAAGTGAAAATCCATTGGTAGAATTTATGGTTTTATTAAGTTGCCCAACAATAACTACTCTTGAACAATTAAGATTTCAGTTTTACACAAACGGGAGAACAGATTTTTGGGATAATCATACAGAAAAAGATGCTCGTGAACATACCAAAAACGACCCTGATAAATATCAATTTGAAGCTACTGACCCAAAAGAGATTTTGAAAACTCTTTCAATTCCTGGTCTTTGGATTTTTGGAGAAAAAGATATTCAAATTCCCGTGAAAATGTGTATTGAACAGCTTAACACCCTAAAATTAGAAAACAAACCTTTTGAATATGTTTTGTTTCCGTCATTAGGACATAATACCAATAAGACAGAACCAATAAAAATTTCTGTTAATTGGATAAAACGAAAGTCATTGGAAATTAAGAATAATAAATAGAAATAAAGCACTGCTTGTAACAAGGTATATGAAATCATAACCGCCATCGGCAGGCCACGATTCATATATTAAACGTTGTAACAAAATTAAAGAAATCTTCCTCTACATTTGTAGAAATAAAATATTGTTCTACATTTGTAGAGTAAATGAAATTTAATAACTTATTGTGTTCTTTTCATTTCAAAATCCAATACAAACGTTAATTCAATTAATAAATGAAAAGAATTCTATTGTTCACAATTGCTTTAATCATATTTAGCTGCAATACACCAATAAAAGAAAATCAGAACACCAAACAAACTAAAAATGAAATAGTCGAACACTTTATCCAATTAGTAAAAAGTGACGTTAAAGACGATAATATTAAGGGCAGTTTTTCCCTTGCTATTATTCATAAAGATTCAATTTTAGCATTAAAATCTTACGGAAACATTGATTTGAATACTATTTTCCGAATTGGCTCAATTTCAAAATCATTTGCCGGATTTTTAATGATGCAACTGCAACAAGACGGAAAGCTCAATATTAATGACCCAGTTGAAAAATATTTACCAGAAATTACGTCGTTAGTTGGTTATGATAAATATCCACCAATTACTCTAAAACAATTAGCTACACATACTTCCGGATTAGATAGAGAATCGAGAAGTCGAGATGAAAATGTACGCTTTGGAAAAATTAATGAATGGGAAAATAATCTTATTAAAGCAATTCCAGAAACCTCATTTCGTTCAAAACCTGGAGAAAGATTTGGATACTCAAACATTGGATTTGCTATCTTAGGTTTAACGCTTTCAAAAATAGCCGACAAGCCTTATGTTGAATTGGTTAAAGAAAAAATTTTTAGACCTTTAGAAATGAATAACACATATTTTCAAGTTCCAGAAAACCAAAAAGAAAATTTAGTGAAAGGAATGGCAGGCGGACCAACTGCTGAACTTAACTACGAGATACCCAAACGTGAACTTAATGAAGTTGGATATAGGGTTCCCAATGGAGGTATTTACTCAACACCACGCGATATGGTTAAATTTATGAAAGCTTGTATGGGATATTCGGCTCTATTAAGTGAAAGTAGTATAGAAATGCTTCAAACAACGCAAACACCAACAACAAGATTAAGGTCTAATTATAGTTTTGGTTTCAATTTATATTCAGACCAAGAAATAAATACTGTTGGACATGGTGGTTCTAATGCGGGTTATTCAGCTCATTTTGAATATGAAAAAAACAGCAAATATGGAGTAATACTTATGAGAAATTATAATTTTGGCAACACAAATTTAGATTTGAGATCAAATTCACTACTTCGTAAATTAAGTGAAGTTAAGTAAAAACGTAATACAACAAAGTGTATAGCTCATTACGGAAGAGTTCCCTAATCGGAATTCATTCTAATTTTGCTACCTTAGTGACTTATCTGAATGTTTCCTTCGGAAAATTCCACAACAAACTATGTACAAAACGTTAGCAAATATTATTAACAATAATGAATAAACTTTTATCGACTTTCTTAATCATTATAACATTTTTTAGTTGTAAAAATAATACCGTTTCATATTTCGACCAAAAATCTCCTTCTACAACTCCAATATTATTTGCGCCATCAATTGTTAATACTGACAACATTGAACTTAATGTAGTTTTTAATTATAATAATACAGAAATGTTCTTTTCAAGAATTGTAGACAACAGCTTTGTTATTCATCATTCTGAATTAACTAATGGCAAGTGGTCTGATATTAAACCCATTAAAATGTATGACGATAATGTGTTAATTTCAGTTGCTTGTGACCCCACAATTACCAAAGACGGAAAGACAATGTATTTTCTTGGTGTAGACCCTAAGCTTTATAAAAATGATGTCACTCGAGAAGAACTTTATACTATCCCTCCGGATATTTATAAGAGTAAGAAAGTGAATGGCAAATGGGAGTTAGCCTCTAAAGTGGATTTTTTAGTTTCCACGGAATACTTAGAAACCTATCCTGTTGTTACAGCCGATGGGAGTTTATATTTTCGGTCAAATAGGCCAAGTGATGAAGGAGGAATGAACACATATCGCGCACAATATTTAGGAAATGAAAAATTTGAAACACCTGTTATCATAAAGACTAAAACAGAGAAAAAGGAACTAATAACTTATGTTTCACCAGATGAACGGTATGCCATTACTAATGGACAAGGTAAATTTCAAATAACATTTAATGATAATGGTGAATGGACAAAACCGAAAGAAATACCATTAAAATATGAAAGTAACTGGCGCTATTATTGTCCGTATATGTCTTCTGACGGAAAATATTTCTTCTATTCCAGAAGATATAATAACCCTGAAAAAAAAGGATGGGCAGGTGTTGAAAAAGGAGAAGTTTATTGGGTAAACGCTGATGTACTCTTCAATGCAAAAATAGAATAAAACATTTACTAACAATGTGTACAAGTAATAACGGTTTAGTAACGAAACGAAAGTGTAAACATAAAACAAAGGTTTGTGTAAAACAGAAAGGTTGGTGAAATGCAATCCGTTACTACTCATACACGAGACCGTTAGGTATACTAACCGACTGAATTAAATGTAAGAATGAAAAAATGAATAGGGTAATCGGATTAATTATTATTTTATTCAATATTTATATCATTTGGATGTATCTTAAATTATTTTACGAGTATCACTAAACTATGATGCTTTTCCTTTATAAGGTTCCCGATTTAATCTCATTTTGCTTCATTTTAATTTGGTGTAAAAATAAAATACAAAAATTCAGCTGTGTGTTTAACCGAAAAAAGTTAGTATTTTTTTATACGCTACGTCGTGCACAATAAATACAGACCAATGACAGAATTTGAAATAAAGACTTTAGTTGCAATTATTTTAGCAATTGTTGGGTATTTCGTTAAATACCTAAATGACCTGCGTATTATGAACAAGAAAGCCTTATTAGAATCAAAAAAGAGTAAATTAAATTCTGAATTGAATAGAGTTAATGAACAATTAGAAAAATTTTATGGTCCATTAAAAGCTTTAAGGGAATCATCTGAAATAGCATGGTCCGGTTTTAGACAAAAATATCGTTCAAACACACCCCACTATTTTTCTAATAATGATATGCCAAATGAAGAAGAACTAAAAGCTTGGCGGCTTTGGATGAGCATTGTTTTTATGCCGAATAACAATAAAATGTTTGAAATTATTAATTCTAGACTGGATTTATTAATAGAAGAAGAAATGCCTGAAAGTCTGAAATTATTATGTGCGCACGTTGCAGCATACAAAACCGTACTTCACAAATGGGAACAGAACGATTTTAGTGAACACACATCAATAATTAATTTTCCATCCAAAGAAGTAAATAAATATGTAGATAGTTCATTCAGCAAATTAAAAAAACGTCAGAATGAACTCATCGGATTAATTAAAGAATAACAGTGCTATACATTGGCTATAAGTAATTACTTGAGAGTATTAAGTACCAATCGGAATATTCCTCACTCTGTGTCTTTTTGCTATCTTAGCATTTCAACAAATAACTTATAATCAAACGATTACATAACTTAAAAAGCAACCAAATGAGAAAATATCACATAGTTTTTGTTATTTGTTTATATACAATCCTGGCCTGTAAGAATAATATCAAAGATCAAGAAAAAACAATTTCTGATGTTAATAACAAATCAGGAAGTATTGTTATTGACGGGACTACCTTAAATTATTCTATTAAAGGAAAGGGAACTCCTTTTCTATTAATAGGGTCAGATCCTGAATATTTTTCAAAAGACTTTCTAAACAATTTCCGATTATATTCTATAGAAATGAGGTTTAATGCAAAGGAATATGAGCCAATTGATCTTTCAGAATATAATATAGACAATCTATTTAAAGACATTGATACGCTGAGGTCTGTATTAGGGCTTGAAAAATTTATAATTGGAGGACATTCTGTATTAGGAGCAGTTGCTCACAAATATGCCAAAAAACATCCAAAATACGTTTCTCACGTTGTGATGATGGCAACCCCTAGAACTTGGGGAACAACAGAATATAAAGACTCTGTGAAAACATACTGGGAAAATGCGTCCGAAAAAAGAAAGTTACTGTATAACGAAAAACTAAAGCAATTTGAAAAAGAAAAAAACGACACATTAAATCGTCGTGAACTTTTTATTAAAAGTTTAGTCGCTTCTGGTCCAAAAAGATGGCACGATGAAAATTTAGATGCTACACAATTTTTTGAAAGGGTTAACTATAATTTAGACTTTTTATATCATTTATTTGGTAAAGTAATGCCAAAATATGATCTATGTTCGCCAAAAGAAAAAATAGATATTCCTGTTTTTGCAGCAATTGGAAAAAGTGATTACATTGCTCCTTCCACTCTCTGGCATATAACCTGTAAAGAATCAACTCGCCTAACAGTTTCTTTGTTTGAGAAAAGCGGACATACTCCACAATATGAACAAAGTGAGCTTTTCAATAAAAGGTTAGTTGATTGGATTCAAAGGAATTGAAAAATGTTACATAACACTGTGTTTATCCAATCATACCAGCTACGTGATCAATCCAATGGTTATTTTAATTTTTGGTAAGGCGCAATACTTGCAGAAAGTAAAAGTTAGCAACCAATGCGCAGAAAAATCGAAAAGCAAGGTAACATTTTGCACTGCTACGACACATATATTTAACGTTGTGTGTCACTAAAAAAAATAAATTGTGAATGAATTATCAAACGTTTCAACCACACCCTGATTTAAGTGCTTTAGTCAAATTTTATTGGTCCTTGAAGGTTCCGTTTGATCCAAACAATCAGAAGCAAAAAATTATTCCTGACGGCTGTATTGAAATGACTTTTAACCTTAAAGATAAGATTAAGCGTTACATATCTGAAGATGATTTTCTAATACACCCAAATGCTATGATAATGGGGCAAAGAACAAAATCCTATTTTATAGAACCTTTAGGAAATGTAGACTCGTTTGCAATTTGTTTTTACCCTTACGGATTCTCAAACTTTGTTTCTACTCCTATGGAAAATTTGATAGATATTGAAACACCAATCCAATGTTTGTTTGGAGAAACTCCTGCAAAAAAGTTAGAACAGAAAATCTTTCAAGCAACCAGTACTCAAAAACGTATTGAAATCATTGAAATATTTCTTTTAGATAGGCTTAATCAAAACACAACCATCGAAAATTTAGTAAAAATTACCGTAGATACCCTTCTTGAAACTAATGGAAATAGTTCTATTAATAAAATACTGAAAGATGACTTATCGAAAAGAAGACAACTCGAAAGAAACTTCAGAAAGCAGATAGGCATTAGTCCGAAACAGTTAGGTAAGGTATTGCGTTTACAGACAGCTTTAAAGATGATTATCAATGATAAGGAAAACCTAACAAACATTGCTTATGAAAGTGAATACTTCGACCAAGCACATTTTATTAAGGATTTTAAAGAATTTATCGGAACCACTCCAAAAGAGTTTTTAGGAAACGAAAATATGGCTCTTTCCACCCTTTTCTATAAATAGTATTCGGTGTCGCATTTTTACAATTTCAAATCACCTATTCAAAATAATTTTGCTTCCTTAAAATATCCTAAGACAAATGAATAGAATAATACTAAACCTAACCATTTTGTTTGCCATTGGTCTTGTTGCTTGTAACAAGCAAAACAAAGCCAATTCTGAAACAGGAAAGCAAAATTTACAAGTAGAAAAAAAAATGACTGATATGAATAGTTTTATTTCCCTTTTTGAAATACCTGCAATTGATATTTCAAGAGCAATAGATTTTTACCAAGCAATTTTGGATATTAACATTGAAAAAATGGAAATACCAGGAATGGAAATGGGAATTTTTCCTTATGAAAACCAAACAATCACGGGAGTAATAATGAAAGGAGAAGACTTCAAACCGTCTACTGATGGTGTAACCATTTATCTTAATGGAGGAGATAATTTGCAAACTATCCTTGACAAAGTTGAGGAAAATGGCGGGAAAATCATTATTCCAAAAACAGCACACGCCGATGAAAGTGGATTTTTTGCTCTGTTTTTAGATACAGAAGGAAATAAGTTAGGGCTCAATTCTCCTAATTAAAGGAGATAAAAGCAAACGTACAACAATGTATATGAGCCATAGCATAAATTATACTTCGTTTATGGCTTTTTCGTATATTTAAGATCTGAACGAAGCCAAAAAAGTTAGTGCATAAAAATCCAGTACGACACATAATATTAAATGTTGCATGCAAGAGAAACGTAACAAAAGAAATGAAAATACAAATAGATAATACAAAACTATTTTTAATTGGACTTACAATTTTGATTGTTATCTGTGTATTGACTTTTAATGTTGTTTATTTTTCGAGTTATTATGGAATTACACAAATTGATTATATCAATTCTCTCTTACTCGTACCTTTCATCTTGTTAATATTTTCTTTTGGAATTTTCATAGAGCAAAACAAACAAAAAGAAAAATTAAAAAAAATTGATTCTTTTTATCTTACTTCAAAAGAAAAAGAAGTAACCTTAAAGATTTTGAAAAAGAAGAAAAATCAAGAAATTGCGAATGAAATGTTTGTTGAACTATCTACTATAAAAACGCACATCAATAACATTTACAAAAAGGTTGGAGTAAAAAACCGAAAAGAGTTATTTGAGAAGATAAACAACTAAATCCTTGATTTTGTTGGTATTGTAAAAATCCACCTTTTTTTCCACCCATTGAAATAAGGAAATTTCATCGAACAATATCAAATTTGCCGAATAACTTTTAAAATTAAATTATGAATCAAAAAACATTGTATTCGGTAAAATCAGGTTTTCTAATTGCGCTTGCAGGAACCTTGCTTATGCTAATTCTATTGGTATTAAATTTTGTTGGACCAGAATCCATTAAAAAAGATAAACTAATGATTGGTGGAACAATCCTATTTATTTCTCTTTACATTTTTCTTCTGTTAGGTATATATAAAAGTATTTCAAACACTAAAAGGATTACCCAAAACCTTACATTCAAAAGCGCCTTTCTTACTGGGTTTATAGTAAGTCTTGCGACAGCAATTTTTTCTGCGTTATTTACATTATTATTTTATGAAGTAATATATCCTAACTATAATGCTGATATGACAACTGTTTTGACCGAAAAACTATCAAACCAAAACCTGAACGAAACCGAAATGATTAAGAAAATTAATGAGCAAACAAAATATTATAGTACCACAATGCAAGCACAGTTTTCTTTTGTTGGGAACCTAATTACTGGAATCGCATTTTCACTAATATTGAGTTTATTCTTAAAATCAAAAAAGAATTAATAATGAATCAAGAAGTTACTACATATATCGAAAATTCAGAGGAGAATAATAAAGGGATTTTACACAAATTGAGAGAATTAATCTTCGCTTTAATTCCTAATGTAAAGGAACAATTTAAATGGAATAGACCAGTGTATGCAAATGATAAGGATTTTTGTTATTTAAGAACAACAAAAAAAGCAGTTACTCTTGGTTTTTTCGAATTTGACAAAGTAAAAACCAATAGTCATTTAATAGAAGGAACTGGAAAATCTATGAGACATATTAAAATCAAAAATGTTGACGAAATAGAAGAATTTGAAATAAAAAAAATGATTGACGAAGTCTTGAAATAACACTAGCAATTAACAAGATTTAGTTACAACAAACTTAATGATTATAAATGCAGAATAAATAATGTAATTGATTACATTGAAAAAAATTTGGACGATGATTTCTCTTTGAATAAACTAACAAAGATTCCTAATTTCTCGAAATTTCATTTAAGCAGAATATTTCGCGGTATCACTGGCAAAACACCTTTCTAATTGATTCTTCGACTTCGATTGGAAAAAGCAGCATCGTTATTGATTCGCAGTCGCTATTCAATTTCTGACATTACCTATAAGTAAGGATAAAAGTTTGCCGGTATTCTCGAAAAGCTTTAAATCTCATTTTAAAGAATCAGCAACTTCATTTAAGAAAAAAAATGGCAATTTGAAATACGAAAAAAGCACTATTATTATTAATTCTGATTTCTAACTTTTCTTTTGGCCAAGTAATGGGCGGTGAAAAAATTGATGAAAATAAAATTAGTGTTTGGAGTGTCGAATCCTTAAACGAATATGAAGGAATTTATTTCTTCGGATTTTTGGAAGCAGAATCTCAAATAACATTATCTATAGATCAAAACATTATTTGTGCTCAGCTCAAATCATATAAGTGGGTAAAGGAAAATGAAGATAAGCTTGGTCGGCATCCCCTGTATCTAAACTATACAAATGTAAAAATTAAAGGAAACAAATTCTTTTCTGACCAAAGTAATGGCGAATTTGTAACCTATAATAATCAAAAGTGTTTAAAATTGGGAAATCCTCCTGCTCTACTCTTTGTCTAAGAAGGAGAATATGAACTCGGACAATTCGGGGGTGATAATTTATCAAAATATTACTCGGGTAGATTCATTGATACTATTTTCAGCTTAATTAATGATAATTATCTAAAATCATTGAATCTTGAGGATTTACAGATAATGAGAAATGAAATATTTGCTAGATATAACTACATTTTTAAAAGCGGAGGAGAAATGGATACTTACTTTAAAAAACAAAGTTGGTATATTAGGATTAATAAAAACGTTGACCAATTATTAACGGATATAGAAAAAGTAAATATCAAGTCCATACGGAAAGTTGAACAAGTAAAAAAGAAAGAAAAGTAAATAACACTATATATGTGATCACAGCCATTAGCTCTTAATTGATTGATTTTCAAATGCCTATAATACGAAATGATTTTAAAGCTAAAGAATGTTTAAAACCTGTGACGAAGTGTCCTGGGTTAGGTAACATTTTGCACAACTAAGGCACATATATTAAACGTTGTATGCAAGCTTTGAACTAGTTACTTTCATCAAGCTTTTTTTGTAATTAAAATTATTGTTATGCGACTATTATAAAATTATCTATTCTAATTTATGATTTTAATAATTCTCTTTGGCGCAGCTTGTTTTCTTGCATATAGTAATGGAGCAAATGATAATTTTAAAGGAGTTGCTACTTTATTTGGTAGCGGAACTCTTAATTATAAAAAAGCAATAATTTGGGCGACTACTACAACTTTTGCAGGGTCAGTGGCAGCTATTTTTTTGGCTGGAACATTAGTGAAAAATTTTTCAGGAAAAGGTTTAGTCCCTGATTCTTTAATTCAATCTCCAGAATTTGCAATATCTATTGCTATTGGAGCTGCCATAACCGTTTTTATAGCTACTAAAATTGGAATGCCTATATCAACAACTCATAGTCTGGTAGGAGCATTATTTGGTAGTGGAATTGTTGCTGTTGGAACTTCGTTTAATTTCGCAAAGTTAGGCAGCACTTTTTTAATGCCTTTAATTGTTAGTCCACTTATGGCGGCATTAGTCAGTTTTATAGCATATCTGGTTTTTAAAAAACTAAGAAAAATTATTGGAGTTACTAAAGAAACCTGCGTATGTGTTGGAGAAGAAAGAATTCCGGTCATAAAAGACAATAACACAAATGAATTTATATCTGTCGAAAACAAAAAACGGGCGAGCATCAAAATATCAAATGAATTACAATGTATTGAGGCTTACAAAGGAAACTTTTTAGGAATTAATTCACAAAAACTATTGGATTTTGCACATTATGCAAGTGCGGGTGTAGTAAGTTTTGCCAGAGGACTAAATGACACACCGAAAATTGTAGGATTACTAATTGTTATTAATGCAATGGATATTAAATGGGGAATGATTGCTGTAGCTATAGCAATGGCCGTAGGTGGTCTTATAAACGCAAAAAAAGTTGGAGAAATGATGAGTAAGAAAATTACACCAATGAATAGTGGTCAAGGGTTTACAGCTAATTTAATTACTGGGCTTTTGGTTACAACTGCCAGTGTTCACGGACTACCTGTTTCAACAACGCACGTATCGGTAGGTTCGATTTTTGGAATAGGGACTGTGACCAAAAAAGCTGATTTAAAAGTGATTAGAAATATTCTACTTTCTTGGCTACTAACTTTACCGATTGCTGCGTTTTGTAGTGCTATTGTTTATTGGATATTAATCACAATATAAATAGCGCCAGTATATAACTACGTATATATAAAATAGGGGCCGATGGGTAAGAGTTTGAAAATCCCTACATCTAAAAGATACAAGAATTATCTGAAAAGCCTGAACATTCAAACCCTCCACTTTTTATATACAATACCATTGTGCTTTATTACCACAAACCATTAACCAATGGTAAAATTCTTTAGAAAAATCAAACAAAACTTTCTACTAAAAATAAAAGCAAGTATTGAGAAAGAATTAAAACTTTTACAATAACTAAAGTACAACAGGATGTAAAATAAATTATAGCTAAATTTCTAGCTTATATATTAAATTTGTTACTTAACCTTAATTGTTATAACCAACAAGTTTAAGTATTTAACTAGCATAATTAAAAATTAATTCTTTAACAACACATTGACTGCACTCTCTAGTTGTTGATCTCTTCCTGTAATTACAATCTCCGGGTCTAATGCAACTTTTATATCTGGCTCTAATTGTTGATTTTCAAGATATTTACCTTTAGTATCAAGAATACCGACCATTGGTATCCCGAACCTAGATCCATTTTGTAACCTTTCCCACCATACCGCAGTACCTGTTCCAGGTACTGGCATACCTACAAGCATTCCAATACCCATTGCTCGATATGTAACAGGAAACATATGAGCATCAGAGTAATTGCTTTCACTCATTACTACAACGGATGGTTTATTCCATTTAAATTGAGGTTCTGATCCTAAATTTTGACCTCTCGGTCTAAAATCCATATAAGATTTTCCATTTAGAAATGTTGCTAGATCATCATGAAGCCAACCTCCACCATTAAATCTAGTATCCACAATAAGTCCTTCTTTATCATAATGTTTTCCTAGAGCATCATCATATACCTTTCTAAAACTCTCATCATTCATTCCTCGAACATGAACATAACCTAACTTACCATCAGAAAGTTGCTCAACGAGACGGTTACAATTTTTAACCCATCTTTCATAACGCATTTGGCTTAATTCTCTGCTACTAATTGGTTTTACTGTTTCCTCCCAATATTTTTTTGATTCGGGATCATAGAAAGTAAGTAATGTATTTTTACCAGCCTTACGATTAAGGAGTGGATAATAATTCATATCCTTATTGATTTTCACACCATCTATTGATTGTATTATGTGACCAGCTCTTGATTTATTGTTTTTATTTTTTAACGGACTCTTGTCCATAATTTCAACAATCTTTAATCCATCACCCGAGTAAGATTGATCCAAGAAGATTCCTAATGAAGCCGTTTTATCTCCATTTGGATTAGAACTTCTATAACTTGCACCTGTATGAGAGGCATTTAATTCACCTAACATTTCACTCATTAGCTCTGCAAAATCATAATTATTATTGATATCTTTCAGTTTAACGAAATAGGCTTTTTTATAAAAATCCCAATCTACTCCTTGCATATCTTTACGGTAAAACTTCTTCTTCGTTTGACGCCAAATATGTTCAGCTAAGTAAGCACGTTCAGACATTTCATCAAGTAACATTTCACCTTTAATAGAAATACCTTCCACTTTTCCTTTTTTTAGATCAACTTTACTCATTTTACCATTAGATAGAATATAAAGAATTTCTCCTTTAGGTCCCATTTCAATATCACCTTGACTTTTTGCATTTAATGAAGCAAGAATTTTTGTTTCTTTAGTACGAAGATTAGTTTCCCATAGATTATAACCTTTCTCGAATTTCGCAAGGTAGTAGAGCATTTTACCGTCTTTGGAAATAACTGCTGCTCCAAGATCTGAAGAATGGGTTGTCAATCGAATAATTCTATCTTCTCGCCCATCCAACTCCAATTGAATAGGATCTACTTGTTTTTCTTTATCCTCACTTTTCTTTTTGTCTTTTGATTCATCCTTATCACCTTCTGAACCTGAATTCTTCTTCTCTTCAGACATCAACTCTGATTCTAGTTCACTTAAATTAAAATTATCCCAAGCAGATTGTGTTAAAAACATACCATAAAAATCCATTTCAGTTCCCCAACTTGCATGATTTTTCATTCCATTTCTGGCAGAATACCATGTAATCATTTTACCATCCATCATCCATTGTGGAGAATGTGCACCATAACCAGTAGGAGATATATTAATAATAGGTTCTTTACCAGATGCATTGACTAGACCTGCTTGATCTATCCATTGGCTATTTCTTAAATAATTCACCAAAAACCACTTACTATCAGGAGACCACTCATAGAATTGGTCTCCATCTGAATAAGAGTAGTTATTATTACCCGGTATAATCTCGCGTACCTCCTTACTTTTTAGATTGATGACCTTAAGATTAGTGCGTTCTTCAAGAAAAGCTACTTCCTTGCCATCAGGAGAATAACTTGCTTGAAAAGTTTCGGAATCTGAATTGAGAATAATTTTCTCCTCTAAAACTGTCGAATTAAAAAAATACTTTTCTTCTTCACGACTTAGCGAAGTCTCATATAGATTCCAACTTCCATTGCGTTCACTAGCATAAAGTATAGCTTTACCATCTGGGCTAAAAGATACACTGCGCTCTTGTTCGGGGGTATTCGTAATTCGCTTTGTTGTTCCATCTTTAATAGAACTAACGAATACTTCACCGCGTTTAATAAAAGCTATTTCTTTTCCATTAGAAGAAACATCAAACTCAGTAAGATTGTCATTTACAGATAATGTTTTTATTGGTATATTACGTAAATCTGAACGGATATCTATTTCAACAAGTTGAGGTTCAGCTCCATCTGTTTGTAAAAATATTCTTCCATGATAGCCATAACACAGCTTACCATCTGAAGCTATGCTTAGATGACGAACAGGATGAGTCTTGAACTTTGAAATTTGTTGAGAGGCTCCTCCAGAGAGACTCCCTTTATATACATTAAAACTACCTGAAGATTCATTCAAGAAATAATAAGAATTCCCGTCTTTCGCAAAAACGGGATTCATGTCTTCTCCATTAAACGTACTTAGTTGTGTATAAGCTTTAGATTCGACATCATACTTCCAAATATCACGAGTAACAGATGATGTATGGTGCTTGCGAAGTGGGTCTTCATATCCTTTTGAATCTTGAAAAAGTAGTGTTTTTCCATCCTTACTTATTTTGGTATTGACTGCAGGCGTAGTTAGAACTTGTACTACTCTACCTCCCTTAATTGGTACTTTGTATAATTCTGGTAAGACGGAAGAAGGAAATTGTTGATTAGTATGTAAGTCTAAACGCGAAGATGAGAATAAAACGAAATTACCATCAGGGCTAAAATCGCTAGGGCTATCATTAGAAGAGTGAAATGTTAGTCGTTTAGAGGTACCTCCTTTTGATGGCATCACAAAAACATCAAAATTACCATGCCTATTTGAAGCAAAAGCAATTAGAGAACCATCATGAGACCATACAGGCATATGATCATAGCCATCGCTTATTGTAAGAATAGTAGCTGTTCCTCCAGTAGATGGTACCGTATAAATGTCACCATGATAGCTAAAGGCTATAGTTTTACCATCAGGAGATAATGCCGGAAAACGTAGCCATTGAGAACTCTCTTGGCCTGATGAAATTTGGTATAAAAAGATGAAGATAAAAAACAGAAAAATTGATTTTCTCATAATAAAAATATAAGGTATTCTAATTGTTAGGGTAGCTAAGATAATTATTTAAGCTATACATCTCTGCCAAATTTTGTAATGCAAGGTTCTGGCAATCTAAAACTACTACATTTACTTGATATAAACATCTATTTTGCAATTCGTAAATTCGAGTTATTATTTACCCAAATTGTAAAAAAAGCACAACAAAGTGTATATTCAATTGTTTTGGTAAGTGCTTATTTAAAAAATCTTGATAGTATTAATGGATAGAACTATTACATAATGAAATTAAGTATACTGATAAAGTTGCTGATGATTATCTTACTTTTATCAAACAACTACGGATGTACAGAACAGAATAAAAAAGAGAAAAAAATAATTGACGGCCATTCAAAAGACAACAATTACCAACAAGGTAAAAAAGTAGGGTTATGGAAAGAATTCTATAAAAACAGACAGATAAAAAGTGAAGGCACTTTTAAAGATGGAAAAAAAGAAGGGGTACATAAAGAATGGCTAAGCAATGGTGTTCTAATTTTAGAGGGAAATTATGAAAGTGGATTAGCAAATGGGCTAATGAAATGGTATCACGACAAAGGGTATTTGGCAGATGTAGGTTTAATGAAAAACGGACTAAGACATGGAATTTGGAAAGTGTATGCCGTCGAAGATGGAAAATTAACACCGGAAGTAAAATTCAATGAAGGAAAACAACAAGAAGTTTTAAAAACATATAATAGCGCTGTAAAATAAAAACTATTGACAACACCATATAAAAATTATCGTGAGTTAATGCTAACAAAAAAGATTCAGGTATTTTTGGAAATTAGGCTTATGTATAGTATTATTCATAAATAATAGCTTGTCCCCCGCTCTAGTTATGATATATTTAACGTTTGTAGCACATGAAATGAAAAAATTAGGGATTCCAAATAATTTATTTCCAATAATTAGTTTAGGTATGCTATTAATTCTTTTTAGTAGCTGTAAAAATACGTCAAGGCAATTTAAAGCATTAGTTTTTGAAGCGAATAATATATCCACCAAAGCAATAGAATATGCTCCAAGCTTTTCGTCTTCGGGTTCAGAGATTTACTTTTCGAAAAGTAATGACAAATGGGGAAAGGGCAATATTAAAAGCTCAATATATTTTTCGATCAAAAAAAACCAAAAATGGTCAAAGCCTAAATTAGCACCTTTTTCTGGTCAATATGACGACAGTGCTCCCCATCTTACCAATAACGGAAAAACTCTTTATTTTATTTCCCAGAGACCTTATGACGGAATCCACAATGCATCGCAGGATATATGGAAAGTAGAAAGAAACGAAAACAACAAATGGGGAACACCAATTAGGTTAGATAATCCTATCAATTCTTCTCAAAATGAATATTGCATTAAAACTGATGAATATGGCAATCTATATTTGGCTTCTGACCGTAATCTAGGATATGGCCAAGGTGACCTTTATATTGTAAAAAAAACAAATAATACCTATGGTTCACCAGTAAATTTAGGAAATTCCTTGAATTCAGAAAAAGGAGAATGGAATTTAGAGGTGAATAAAGAAGGGAATATTATCATCTTTGAAGCTTCGGAAAGGGCAGAGAACCTCTCGCCTTATGGTGATCTATATATTAGTTTTAAACTAGATAATGATTGGTCTTTACCACAAAATATTCAAGAAATTAATACTACAGGCAGTGACCTTTATCCAGAATTAATTGAAGATGATAATATCTTGTATTTTTCTAGTAGTGATAGCCTTAAAAGTACTCGAACAAATATCTATTTCATTGAATTTAAACATATTTATGACAAGTACAGAAGAAATGTTGTTTTTCTAAAAAAGTAAAAAAAGTACTACTATACCATACATGTGATTATAACTGATTAGTAATTCATATCCAAAGGTCGATAACATCTGAAACCTTTTTTCTAAGAGAAGAATTATACCCAAATATACACCTTGTCGTTTATGGTTAGTTGCAATTAACTATTCATTTGAGTTAATATCTTTATTTTGATCTTTTTTTGGTAATCTTTTTGCTTCCTTTAAGCTTTTATTTATAATCCACTCAATTTGTCCATTAACGCTACGAAACTCATCGTCTGCCCATTTTTCTATTTGTTTAAAGATATCTGGGTCTATTCGAAGTGCAAATGATTTTCTTTTACTCACAATTAAGAATTTAGAGTTCCTGCGTTTACTATTGGGACAGCTTCCTTATCACCACACAAAACTACCATTAAATTACTTACCATAGAAGCTTTTTTGTCATCATCAAAGTCAATAATATTATCTGTAGATAATTTATGCAATGCATCTTCTACCATGCCCACAGCTCCTTCAACTATTTTTTTTCTAGCCGCCACTATGGCAACTGCCTGCTGTCTTTTTAGCATTGAACTTGCAATTTCTGGAGCGTATGCTAAATATCCTATTCTTGCCTCCATTACTTTTATACCGGCAATAGATAAACGTTCGGTAATTTCATTCTCTAGGGCTTCGTTTACTTCATCCATCCCCGATCTTAAAGTAAATTTAGCCTGCTCGTCATCAAAATTATCATATGGGTAAGACCCCGCAAGTTTTCTTACAGCGGCATCTGTTTGTACTTTTACAAATTCTTCATAATTATCAACATCAAAAGCCGATTTATATGTGTCAGCAACCTTCCAGACCAAGATTACATTAATCATAATCGGATTGCCAATTTTGTCATTTACCTTAACTCTATCACTATCAAAATTTCTAGCTCTCAATGAAATTTTCTGTCTTGTAAAAAAAGGATTAGCCCAAAAAAATCCATTTTCACGAACAGTCCCTTTATAAGCTCCAAATAAAACTAACACTTTTGAACTATTTGGATTGACAATAAAAAAACCTTTAATTATAAATATTGCAAATATTCCTAAGATCAAGAAAGATAAATTTTTGATCAATAATAGACCTATTACCATAATAATAATTGTGACCATTAACACGAGAAGCATTACATAACCATTTGTTGCTTTAACTTTAGTTTCTATTTTCATGTGATATCATTTTAATATCACAATAATACTAAATTAATCTATCATTAACAAATCATGAATACGATGTTGGATAAAACAGTGGCTACCAAAATGTATAATTAATTGCTTCATTATGGCCTACTTTTAGAAAACCTTATCTGATTTTATGTTCGGCTTTTATTTGTTAAATTACGTACCTAATTACATAACCAATACCTTTCTATAACACAATACTGAAAACCAAATACAAATGCGTAAAACTATAATCCTTTCATTATTATTGGCCTTTGGGTTTACATCTTGTAAAAATTCTGAAAAAAGAAATGACAAACTTGAAATCGCAAAACAATACTACAATATTCTTAATAATTCTGATCATTCTGGAATAAGAACAATATTAGGGGATAGTATTGTGATTAGAGAAAGTGAAAGTGATTACCAGGAATCTTTTTCTCAAAAAAGATATGTTGAATGGTTGGAGTGGGATTCGGTATTTGAACCAACATATAAAATTCTTGAAATTGAACAAGAAAATGAAATTGTAAAAACAAAAATTTCTAAAATAGATAAAAGAATCTTTTTTCTTCATGAAGAGCCAATGGTTTGGAATGAAATTATCCGATTTGATAATGATAAAATAACCAGAGTTGAAAGAGTTGAATACGAGATTTTTAATGTTAAGAAATTTCTCAAAAACAGAAATGAGCTTTTAAACTGGATTGACAAAAACTACCCTGAATTGAATGGATATCTATATGACCAAACAGAATCTGGTGCAATGAAATACTTAAAAGCAATCGAACTGTACAAAAACAAAAAATAACGTACCTCAAAGACATATGTGATTTTATCATATATGAGATGAATCAATTAATTCTTGTCTATACACACTTATAGCGTTCTATTCAATTAAAAAAACAATGTATTATTTATGAAAAATCTTATTTTAATAATCACTACTCTTATAAATTTCTCTTGTGTTAATTCACAAGAAAATAAAATTGATCAAAATAAAATTAAAGAAGATTTAGGCAAAATCATAAACGATATATCACATAATTACACTTACCTACAAGAAAAAAAGGTAGATTTAAATTGTATCCAAGAACACTACGAAAAAGAAATCCCAAACATAAAAACAGAAGAAGAGATTGTATTGTTTTTTGAATATTTACTAGACGAGTTTTATGATAATCACATTATTTTAAGAACAAATAGAAATTCTTCTTTTCGTCTTTTTGCTCCAATTTATATAACCATAGATAATGGAAAGCCAGTCGTAACAAATATTTGGCAAACACAAATAGAAAACCCTGAACACAACCTAATTGGAGCAGAAATCACACAATTTAACGGTATTGATTTTGAACAAGTTATACAAGATTTTCCAACGCACTGTAATGATAAAAGCTTTCCTGAAACTAAAGAATGGATTGCTAATAAAATTTTGGCTGGTAGGTATAACGAACCCAGAGTATTGAGTTTAAAATTAGCTAACAACAGAGTAATCAAGTATGACTTAGATAATATCAAGATAAAAAATAATGATTCCCTTTTAACATCAAAAACAGTTAACGGAATTGGGGTTATTAGAATAAATAATTCACTTGGAAATGATAATTTGGTTGGTGAGTTTGACAACGTATTAAACAAACTATCAAGCACAAAAGGTCTTATTATAGATTTAAGAAATACAATTTTTGGTGGTGACACATATGAAGCTCGTGGTATTATGAGTAGATTTATAAAAGAGCCTAAACCATATCAAAAGCACTCATACATTGCAAAATCAGAAAACAATCCAGATGTTGAACGAAGTTGGGTCGAATACGTTAGTCCTCGTTTGAATCAATATGAAAAACCTGTTGTGGTTTTAGTTGGTCGTTGGACAGGTAGTATGGGAGAAGGATTGGCAATAGGTTTTGAAGGAATGGAAAGAGCCGAAATTGTTGGTTCTGAAATGAGAAGACTAGCTGGTGAAGTTTATGACTTTAGTTTTAAGTATCGAAACTATGGATATAAATTATCAACTACAAAATTGTATCATGTAAATGGAACTATAAGAGAAAAATATGTCCCAACGAACTATGTAAAACAAACAACTACTGAAAAAGACGAGATTTTAGAAAAAGGAATCGAACTAATTAATAAAATTACTGAATAAAATCAAGATAAAACACCATGTATAAAAATGATTACATTAATGCTTAAACAAAAATAATTGTCTGTATTTAAATCAAATGAATAAATTTTTAATGTACATATTTTGTGTTTTGACTTTTGGATGCAAAAGGATTCCGGAGGATATTTTTATAAGTACAATAGATCTCAATGGGGTTCATTCCAAACTCATAGCAAATTCTAAAAACTCAGATCATCCTCTTGTAATAGTTGTTCCGGGTTCGGGAGGCAGTTATATCCCAGATAAATATCTTTTTGGATTAGTTCAAAACGGATATGATGTTTTGTCTATCGCTTATGTAGGTAAAAAGAATTTGCCAAAAGAAATTGAATTGGTACCATTAGAGTACCTAAAAAAAATCCTTGTATGGGCAAAAGATAAATTCCCAAATAGGAAAATGGTTTTATTAGGGATTTCAAAGGGAGCAGAATATGCTTTAACTTTTGCAAGTCATTATAACCTTGTTGATGCAATAATATGTTATTCCCCAAGTGCTTTTGTCTTACCAAATCATGTAGGTGTAAGTAAAAATGAAGTACAAAAATCTTCTTGGAGTTTAAACGGAAATGAAATTCCTTTTGCACAATTGAATAGCTTTAATGATAAAGCGGGAATGATTACTTACAAAAAATACATAGATCCCATTTTTGATGATGCTGAACAACTTAATACATCTAGAATACATGTAGAGAATATTAAATGTGATGTACTTCTTTTAACGGGAGAAGATGATTTAGTTTGGCCTTCTACAAGAATGGCAAGTTTGATGCAATCAAACATAGAAAAAAGTAATCTTAGTATTAATATCAAACATGTATCCTATAAAAATTGTGGGCATCAATTTGTTTGGTTTGATAAAAAAAAGCCAGAACATATCCCTGAATATCAATCTATGAATTTAACTGGTATTAAAAAGCATAAATTTTTATTTGGAGGCACAAGCGAAGGAACAATAAAGGCTATGATTGATTCTAGAAATGTTGTAATACATTTTCTAAAAGATATCTAAACTACAACACATAACATAGCCTAGATGTTGATAGTAATATAGAAAAATATATGAATGACTTTTTACGAAAAAGAAATTAATAGAATAAATGACATTATTTACTCAAACCAGGAACAAATAAAAACTGTGATTGAAATTAGAAGTTATATTGACAATAACTATAACAGTGATTTGAATTTGGATTTATTATCTCATTTTCACTTTGTATCCAAGTATCATTTGTTGCGATTATTCAAAAAACATTATGGCCTTACGCCTAGACAATACTTAATTGATAAAAGGATTGAAAAATCTAAAGAACAACTAATCAAAGGAACATCTGTAACTGAAACTTGTTTTATTGTTGGATTTGAAAGTTTAGGTTCGTTCAGTACTTTATTTAAAACCAAAACGGGAAAATCACCTACGAGATTTCAAAAAGAGCAACTTTCAAGAAGCAAATTACACTCAGAATTCTGAACTTTGGAATACCAATAAAAAATATCAAAGATGAAAGTAACACTAATTAGCATTCCGGTTAGAGACCAAGAAAAGGCTTTAAGATTTTATACAGAAAAACTAGGTTTCATAAAAAAAAAAGACAAACCATTAGATGGTGGAAATAGATGGTTAACTTTAGTCTCAAAAGAGGCGCAAGATGGACCTGAGGTATTATTAGAACCTGCACCTAATCATTTTGAGCCATCTAAGATATATCAGGATGCATTGATGGAAGCTGGAATTCCATACACTCAATTTGATGTTGACAATGTAGATTTTGAATATGAGCGACTAATTAAGTTAGGCGTGAAATTCAGTGTGAAACCGTCTACAATGGGAACGACAAAATATGCAGTATTTAATGATACTTGCGGGAATAATATTGAAATCGTAGAAGAATTATAAAAACACCACTACCAAAACCTTAATCACAATTAATAAACAAAAATGAAAAACTTTTTTTTACTATCAATTTGTATAATCCTATTTTCTTGTAAGCAAAACCCTAAACCACAAATAGATAATACAATATCGCAAGAAACCATAATACCCGAACAGCATGGTAGCGACAATAATCATGAAAATCAATCAGCAAACTTTGTAAAAGTTCAAATTAACAATAAAGAAATACAAGGAGTAAACTTTGAATTTAAAGGTTCGGGAAGTAAAGAAATCGGATTGACAAATGAATTAAGTTTTGAGATACCAGAAGGTATTTTTGATGATAAATATCATGAGATTTATTTCAATGCTAAGAAAAATACCTTACCTCATATGTTAGAAGTTGGATCATACACCATAGATGGAATTGAAAGTGACGAAAAGTTTCTCAAAAATGAAAGTTATGTATACTGCACAAAAGCATTAAATATAGATACGTATAACAAAATGCTAGAAACGTATGGAACAATGAATAAAGAAGATTTTTTAAAGATCTTGCATTTTGATTTTGTGATAATCCCAGACGATAAAAACAAATTTAATATAGAATCAATAGAAGAAATAAAAGGAGAGAAAGAATTTACAGAAATAGCCGGCGGAAAAGGTATGACAATAAATGCATTTTTAATAAAAGGGGATTTTCAACTTAAGTTAATGCAAGTAGCTACTAAAAAAGAATTTATAATTAAATCTCAATTCAAATCTGAATATAATTATAATTATTCTGACTTTTAAAAAACGTAAAAATGGTTAACATTAATTAGAATGAAATACCTTGTCAACAACATTATTCAACAATTAGAGGAGATCCAAAATGGAAAATTATGGATAGGCAGCACTTTTAATAGTAAATTAAAACTAATAGATGAGAACACAGTTTTTTTAAGACCTATTGAAAACTTGCATAGTGTTGCAGAAATAATTTCTCATTTAACATTATGGAGAAAAGAAACAATCCTAAAAATCCAGACTGGCAAAGGGAGTAAGACAGATGATTGTGAAGAAAACTGGCTAACAAACGATCAACTCAAACCTTTAGGTTGGAAAAAGATCAAATCAGAGTATGATAATACCTTATTTAAATTGATTGACTTATTAAAATCAAAAGACGATGAGTTTTTGAATGAAGAATATTATGATACGGATTTTAAAGGCAATTATGAATATAGATTTGTTATCAATGGTATGCTTCATCACGATATTTACCATTTAGGACAACTTGGAATAATTGTAAAGTATTTGAAAGAAAATAACAAATACTAAAAAAGTATATGAAACCTTAGTTATTATTTACAAAGCATAATTATTTAAAATGAAAAAAATCTTACATACTAAATCGATTTTTATATGCTTTACTTTACTTGTTTTCTTATCGTGCATACGTAAAAAGCCAGAATTGATTCTACTCGATTTTGAGAAGGATTTGCTACCTGAAGGTATTGCTATTGATGGTAGTACAAAAAAATTGTACCTGAATAGTTTAAAAAAAAATAAAATAGTAAGTAGTTTACTTGATGGCAATAACCCTACAGTTTTTCTAGAAACTAATCAACATAATTACTTAGCTGGTTTTGGAATGACAATTAAAGGAGACACTTTGTACGATCTAGGCAACAGTCTTACAGAAGATAAAAACAAATCAATCCTTTTACTTTTACAACTTCCAACAGGAGATCTCATTGATTCCTATTCTCTTAACGACTCCAATTTTCATTACTTGAATGATTTAGCTATTAGTTCTAATAATGAGATTTTCATGACCGATTCAGAAAGTAACAAAATCTATAAAATTCAAAGACCCAATAAGACTATCGAAATTTATATAGATTCTGAAGAGGTTTCCCACTCTAACGGAATTACAATTTCTGATAATGATGAATATTTATATCTAGCATCAAGCAAAGGAATTCGAGTTGTTGACATCAAATCAAAAAAAATTATGAATAAGCCTAAAGAAGATTATTCAGGCATAGACGGTTTAAAATTTTACAACAATAATTTATACGGAATAGTAAACGCTTGGAGGGATAAAACAAAAAATGGCCTGTTTAAGTTTAAACTTAACAATGCTGGAACCGAAATACTTGAAAATGAAAGAATAGTAGAGTTTACAGATAGTTTTAAAATCCCAACCACTTTTGACATTTTTGACGGAAACATTTATTTTGTGATCAATACACAAATAGATAATTTTAACGAGAATACGAATGAGATTTTAGATTTGAAAAAACTGGAATCTTATAAAATGATGAAAATCAGAATCGAATAAAATAATGGTAGAGTACTCTTCTACTTTCTTATAATTAATTATACAATACTCATTAGTTATAATATAAAACTGAAAATGAAATACACAATAATTGGAGCAGGTATTGGCGGGTTAACAACCGCTTTAGCATTTGAGAAAAAAGGTGTTGAGTATCAATTATTTGAAAAAGCACCAAAGATAAATGAAGTTGGAGCTGGAATATGGCTTGCTCCCAATGCTTTACAAGTTTTGGAATATTTGAATGTATTTAATAGAGTAAAATCAAAAGGCAATTCGATTGATCGAATTACTCTAGGAAAAGCAGATTTATCTCCACTTTCAGACAACTATCAAGATCTTGTTAAAGATACATTTGGATATACTACAATAGCAATTCATAGAGCCGAACTTCAAAAAATATTATTAGAAGAAATACCACAAGAAAAGATATTTTTAGGAAAAAGTTTTCAATCCTTTGAAAAATTAAATTCCGGAAAAATCAAATTGAAATTTGAAGATAATTCAACATCTGAAACGGATTTTTTGATTGGGGCTGATGGGATACATTCAAAAATAAGAAAACAACTATTTCCAGAGAGTAAGACAAGGTATTCAGAGCAAACCTGTTGGAGAGGTGTTGCTAATATTACATTGGATAAAGAGTTTGAAAATAGAGGAATGGAACTCTGGGGAAATCAGATTCGTTTCGGTATTTCAAAAATAGCAAAAGATAAAGTGTATTGGTTTGCTGTAGTCTTAGATAAACCAAATCAAAAAGATGACAACGATGTAATCAAACAACAACTTTTGAAAATGTTTAATAGTTTTCATCCATTAGTACATAATTTAATAAAAGCTACTCCCAAAATCAATATTTTAAGAAATGACATCAATGACCTTAAACCTCTCGATAATTGGTCAAAAGGTAATATTTGTTTGATTGGCGATGCTGGGCATGCAACTACACCCAATATGGGGCAAGGTGGTGCCCAAGCCATAGAAGATGCTTATTACTTGGGGAATCTAATAGGAAAAAATCCAAATCAAAATGTCTTTGAATTGTTCCAAAAAAAAAGGCAATCAAAGGTAAATACAATAGTAAAACAATCCTGGACTACCGGAAAAATGGCCCATTGGAAATACGGAACGAATATTAGAAATTTTCTTTTAAAGCATATGCCAAAAAAGATAATGGAAAGAAAAATGATGGAAATGTATCACATTGAAAAAATACATTAATTAATAATGTATATAATCCGTAAAGGTATTCTTGCTAAAATTAAGCTTTAGATTCGGCTTTCTTAATCTTCGTAATTTATGAATGCATTTTTATTGAACTTTCTGGCGGTTGTAATTCTTCGATAGGCTATATAGAATAAATAAAAGTTCAAATTCATTTCTTTGAAATTAAAGATTTTAATTCATAAGAAAATTGAGCGTAAGAACATTCTGAAACTGATATACGGACAATTTTATCAATCTTTATTAGATTACTAATAAAATATCTCTAGTAGAAAATTGTAAATCAAATCTTAAGGGCAAAAGAAATTTCCCTTTCTTCATCAAGATAATAATGTATTGACCTTTAGGTAACGTTTTCGACATAAAAAATGAACACAAAAAACTGTGCATAAAACACCATATATGTAATCATATCTTATTAGTAATAAATCGATCCGTTCTTGTATATTTGTTAGGGCATAAAGATTTTTAATAAAATTTTTTACAAATTTAATGCCGGAGAATTAATTTCTTGGTAACATTTTACCTTTTTAAAACACATACATTAAACATTACATCTCATTAAAATTAAGCAATATGAATAAAGTATTTACATTTTTTGCAATCATAATAATTTGTTGTCAATCATTTGGACAAAAACCAAGAGCAAGAGATTTAGGAATTCCTTTTTTTGGTAATCCTGGTAAATTAAATTCGATAACAGATGTAAAAGGTATCGAAGTGGGTTATTCTACAATTATTTCAGGAAAAGGAGAAAATATACTCGGGAAAGGGCCTGTCAGAACTGGAGTTACAGCAATATTCCCAAGAGGAAAAGCAAAAAAATTCAGTCCAGTTTTCGCTAATTGGTATAGTTTGAATGGAAATGGTGAAATGACTGGTACAACTTGGGTTACTGAATCTGGTTTTTTAGAAACCCCAATAATGATAACAAATACCAACAGTGTGGGAGTAGTGAGAGATGCGGTATTAAAATGGTATGTAGACACAAACTGGTATAGTGGAGAGAATTGGTGGTATACATATCCGGTAGTTGCGGAAACTTATGATGGTTTCCTAAATGACATTTATGGTTTTCATGTCAAAGAAGAGCACGTATTGGAAGCTATTAGTAATGCAACTACTGGTAAAATAGAAGAGGGTAATGTAGGCGGTGGAACCGGAATGATGTGTTTAGGTTTTAAAGGAGGAACTGGAACAGCTTCTCGACAATTCAAAGTCGCAGATTCAACATATACCGTGGGCGTATTAGTGCAAGCCAATTTTGGAGCTAAATTCAATCTAACCATCGCCGGTGTTCCGGTAGGTCGTGAACTACAAGACACATTGAATTATGAAATGAAAAAACCTGCAGTACCGAATAGAAATGAAGGAGATGGGTCTATTATTGTTGTTGTTGCAACAGATGCTCCATTACTCCCACATCAACTTAAAAGAATAGCGAAAAGAGTTCCAATAGGTATAGGGAACGTAGGTGGGCGAGGTGCCAATGGTTCTGGTGATATTTTCATTGCCTTTTCAACTGCTAATGAAAATGCTTTTAGTAGAGATCAAACTGTAAGTGTAAAGAGTATGTCTAATGACCAAATTAGTTGGTTTTTTCAAAGTACAGTGCAAGCTGTGGAGGAGGCAATTGTAAACGCAATGATAGCAGCAGAAGATATGGAAGGTGTCAATGGAAATAAAGTATATGCCATTCCTCATGATTTACTAATTAAAACATTAAAAAAATATAATAGAATTGAAGAATAACTTAATGCAACAACATATAAAATAATTAATATAGATTTTTAAGTTTGGTTTAAAAATTTAATAATAAAACAGAACTTGTTAATTTGAATCAAACAAGTTTTAAATATTCTTAAAAAATGAGTCAAGATAAATTATGGACGAAACTTTTAAAAGTTTTTGAAAATAACCAGGATAAAATTAGAAATATTTCAAATTTTGAATCTGAAAACAACTTTGTATCACTTTTAATTCATGAGTCATTAAGTGAATACAATCAATTAGTTATAGAAAATGTCTACAATATTGTTAAATATTACTTATTCTATCAAAAGGTCGACGTCATAGATTTAATTAAGTTTATTAAAGAAAAGAGTAATAATAACGCTTTTGACATTATTACTCTTGAAAGAGAAAGTCAAGATTCTTTTGATAATAAATTTGGCACATTAACTGGGGTAATAAAGGAACAGTTTATGTTACACGATTCAATTTCAATGGATAGATATCAGAATTCAGCTAGATACCACCCTACTCCCATAAAATCTATGCATTTAGCTCTTGATTCTCTAAAAAAATATAATATAAATTATAATAATTCAATATTTATCGATGTAGGGTCTGGAATGGGACGGAATCTATTAATAGCATCTGAATATCCTTTTAAAAAAATTATTGGGATAGAAATTTCCAAATACCTTAATGAAATAGCAGAAAAGAACATTAGTATTTATAAAACTGAAACTCAGAAATGTAAAAATATTGATTCATATTGTGGAGATGCATTAAATTTTAGTTTGCCTGATTATAACTGTTTGGTATTATATTTTTGGGAGCCTTTCGACGAAAATATATTTAATCCATTTTTTCAAAAAATAACACAATCAATCAAATCAAAAGATCAAAAGGTTTTTCTGGTTTTTTTGGGTAAAGTTTTTTCAGAAGTAAGGAAATCAAAAATTTTCAAATTAAAAGACTATAAGGAGACTAATGATAAAATTTCTGAAACTGATCATTTTTACATATCTACATTTTCAAATTAGCACTATTCTATTTTTGATTTGAAAATCTTATATACTTAAAACAATATAGATACATTTCGAATTTGTTAGTTAGTATTTGAATTACTCTGTTTCGTTTTAAAATTAAAATTCAACACCCCAATACGAAAGGTTATCTCTAAACTCAACATATATTTGTTGTAAGGTATGACCAAACAAAACGTCCAAAAACACTTCAAAAAAAAACCTAATTAATGTATATTGCCGGTTTATATAAAGGTGAAAATTATGCTAAGCAATACAGTGCTAAATTATATTAAAAATGTACTAGAGAATATGCCTGCTGATTGGTTGAATCTAACAACCCATCGACTAGATATTTATGACGAAGAATTGGCCAAGACTGAATTTTTAGAACAGTTCGAAACCCTATTTAATAACAATAATTTTCAGTTATCATCTCTAAGTGAATTGCCTACGGCATATGACTATATTCGGTTAGGTCATCCATTATCATGTGTATTAGAATGGGTAGTGGCTAACTTAAACAATATAAAAGCAGAAAATGTAATTAGTTTTTCATCAAAAACGGTTCCGGTTTTGGCAGTTTTAAGAAAGAATTTACTAGCCAATAAAAACACTCAAATAATTTATAAAGGTGAATTACCGAGTTTTTTTGATCCCGATATCGTAAAGAGTATCTATGGATATCAATTTGATTTAAAAAGAATTGAAAATACAGAAGATATTCCTGTATTTGACGGCAGTACAGTTTTTATTTCGCAACAAGATGATATCTGTAATTTTGACCTCACTCAAAATGTGGACTTTTTTATCAATATTCACCCTCAATTAGGTAGTGTTTTATTAGTAAATGGTGCACAAAATGAAAGTTATATTTCAGAAATTCAGCATGTACGAAGGAGAGAGACCATTGCTATGACACCAGCCAATACGCTAATTGCCTTAAATCATCTTTTAGAGCAATCTTCTGTAATTAATAAAAATAGCAATGTTGAGGCCAACAAATCACTTGTCTTAAAGTCAATTAAAGAGATTACGGGTACAAATATCAAAGCATTAGTTGGATCTAGTGGATTATCCATGCAGTATGCAATTGTTATGGGATTGGTACATGATGCACTAGAAAACCATAAAGGAAAGGCTATTAAAATTGTCGTTCCCCCAAATTGTTATGGAGGGACAAATGATCAGGCTAGACGAGTTGCCGCTTGTAATGATAATATTGAAGTAATGGATTTACCGGTCGATGGTGGTAAAGATATGGTGCAGAGTATTGATGTAGTTTTGGATAAAATTGCTAATGAAGATGCAATTCCATATATCATTGCCGAAATCCCTACAAATCCGAGAGTTGAAGTTCCGGATCTTGAAAAATTAAAAAATGTTTTAAGTAAGAAGCGTAAAACTAAAAATGGTAAAACGGCTATTGATCCAGTCTTTATTTTGGATCAAACATTTTGCCCTAACGTACACTTTTTAGGTGAGGATAATATGCTCTCTTCGGTTAAGACCATCGCATATGTTAGTGGATCTAAATTTCCGAGTGGTGGGCAATGTACTGCTGGTTATTGTGTAGCAAATAAAAAAGCTGAAGTTCTGATGCAAAAAATTGCATTGCATCTAAGACTTTGTGATAATGAAGCTACAGATCTTCAATATGAAATATTAGCAAAGCAATTACCTTCTATGAATCAAAGAATTAATGATGCCTATAAGATCACGCGTGAGTTTGTTACTTTTATCAACGCAAACTTACCCGAGGCGAAAATCAATTTTGTTTCAGAAGAATTGGCACAACAAGGATTTACGCCTTCCGTTTTTTCCTTAGACCTCCCTACCAAAGGTAATACCGACGAAGAAAAAGAAACTTATAAAAGAGCACTAAATCTTAAATTAATCAATTTAATGATTAATGAAATTCCTCAAGAAAGTAAATTCTGTGTAAGCTATGGACAATTAAAAGGATGTTACTGGACAATCCCGGCAACTTCTACTCAAGGAACAACTAAAGAAGGAGATAAGGACTATATTGTGAGGGTTGCACTTTCAGCTAATCTGGATTTCGAACTTCACAAAAAGGTCTTTTTAGATTTTGTAGAGAATATTTGATGATAATGATTTGGTGAATCTCTCTTAATTGGTTTTTATGATTGAGTAATTATTTAGAATTTCTTCTTAACCCTTAATAAAAATAAGATATGAAAAAGATGAGATTTATTGTATTTACAGGATTATTTCTATTAAGCATGAATGTATTAGCGCAAGATTCTAATTTTCATATTTATCTCTGTTTTGGGCAATCAAATATGGAAGGGCAAGGTAAAATAGAAGAGCAAGATAAAATTGTAGATAATCGCTTTCAGGTCATGCAGTCATTGGATTGTTCTACCCCAAAAAGAACAAAAGGTAAATGGTATACTGCGATTCCTCCTTTATGCCAATGCGAATCAGGTTTATCCCCTACTGATTATTTTGGAAGAACAATGGTTAAACATCTTCCCGACAGCATCAAAGTTGGGGTGATTAATGTCGCTATAGGAGGTTGCGACATTAGATTGTTTGATAAAGATCAATATCACAACTACGACAGGACTCATAAAGAACGTTGGTTTACTTCGAAAATAGCAAATTACAACGGAAACCCATATTTGCACCTAATTAACCTTGCCAAATTAGCACAGAAAGATGGTGTAATTAAAGGAATTCTCTTGCATCAAGGAGAAACCAATACCGGAGATAGTTTATGGCCCAAGTATGTGAATAAAATATACAATGATATGCTCGTCGAACTTTCTTTAAATTCTAATGATGTACCCCTATTAGCTGGTGAAGTGTTTTCGGGTAACAATAATTGTTGTTCTGAGATGAATGAAATAATAAATAAATTACCCGAAGTAATAACAACAGCACATATTATTTCATCGCAAGGATGTCCCGGTATGGATAACGCACATTTTAATTCTGAAGGGTATAGAACGCTAGGAATACGATATGCAACGCAAATGTTATCGCTAATGGGATATCAAAATATTCCTGACAAAAAATAGGCCACCACCTACGTTAATTATCTTAAGTTAAAGCTTGTAGCTTTAAATCAAGTTCGCATTATTTATGTTTTTTTTAATTAAAACTATTAAAAAACGCAATAAATTAAAAAAGTATCGTCTTTTTAAACAAAGCCCCCTCATAAAAAGGTTTTATCGAATTTGGAATCAGAAAACACAAAAAAGCTTAAAGAATTTTTTGGAAGAGAATATACATCTCTCAAGATGTATGTGAGCACAAAAATAAGTGACACAGCCAATCGCGATGCAGAAGATATTATCCAGGATGTTGCTTTAAAACTATTCTCGGGAGCAGACAGATCTGCTCCGATTAACAATGTAGCGGGCTTTGTCTATAAATCTATAAGAAACAAGATTATTGATGTAATGCGAACTACAAAAAAATCAAACTCTGTAGACATTGATAAAGATTTATTAAACCTGGTCGAAGTATTAAATCAATCTGAAAGTTCTTACACTTCGGATCAAATGATAGTGGTATTAAAAAAATGCATCGAACAGTTAAAACCTGCCTATAAAGATATTATAATCGCTGTAGACTTTGAAGGGTATTCGTATAGAGAAATTTCGGCCGAAACTGGAATTTCTATAGGAACGCTTATGTCACGAAGACACAGGGCAATAGGAATACTCTATAAAAAAATTGAAATAGAAATAAACAAACATAAAATTATTATATCATGACAAATTTTTTCACTCATAAATTCAGGAAGAAATCACCAATAGAGATTGTGGGAATGATCATTTTTGGTGCAATAGCCATAACAGGATTAGTCATTCTATTTGGTTTTGTAATAATGTGGTTATGGAATTGGCTTATGCCCGAAATTTTTGGACTAACTACACTTACATACTGGCAAGCCGTTGGTTTATTTATTTTACTAAAAATACTAGTTGGAGGTTGTGGTAGTAGCGGTAGTAAAAAATCATCAAAACATTCTAGTGATAAATGCAAAAAAGAATCCAAAACCGATTTTTCAAAATGGAAATATTATGACAAATTTTGGAAAGAAGAAGGTGATGACTATTACAAGCAGTATGTAGAGAGACAATCGAATGAAAATCAAGACTCCTCCTCAAAATCAGATTTAGAATAATATTAAATTATATTATGGAAATACTCATATTTCAAACCGATATTAAATCAAAGAAAAAAGTAAATTCTTTAAAGTCCGTTTTCAACAATCACTCAGATATTATTAGATGGTCTATTGACCTTGAAGATATTGATAATGTGCTTAGAATTGAAGCCACTACCAATTTATTACATGAAGATGTTATTGATTTAGTAAAAATCAAAGGTTTTTATATCAAAACGTTAACCGATTAAAATACTTCTATTATTAGTTCTAATACATATTAGACTATCTTATCCCAATAAACTGTAAATCAATAAAAATGATAGACTATTCTATTAATTGTTGTTCTATTTCATAATAAAGAATTCACAAGTATTAAGTATCTTTAACCAATGTAGAGCATATTAGTGTTTTTATCTATTATGTATCTACACCTAAACCTACTTGATATGTTGAAAAAGATAAAAACAATAATAATACTTACATTTTTTTGTGGATTATGTTCGGGGTATGCTCAATCCGAAATGACTAAAAAACTCCTTGGACAATGGGTCTGGGTTGAAGAAACTGAAGAAAAAAACTCCTTAAATAATACAGAAATAGTATCGATTAATAACCCTCGCTCGACATCTGATATTGAAAGTCTTCCTGAAATAATTATGACTTTTAATCCAGATAATACGTTAATTATTGATGAAACTGGGGCTAAGTCAAATTCTACATTTAAAATTAGTGATTCGATTCTTTCCCTAGGTAATCGTGAATATATCATACTCACATTAGATAATGACAGGCTTGTTTTTAAAGATAAAGATGATGTGCTCGATAATAATTATACCTATAAAAGGCTAGAGAATTAAATTCTAAGAAATATTCTGTAAACTAATTACCTTTTAAAACTAAATATTGAATTGAAAAACAAACTAAACCTTCTTTTGTTAGTGAGCTTTTTATTAGCATTATTAATAACATGCTGGATCTATTACCAGGGTACACATCGAATTGGAGATATTGCATTTAATAAAAATATTGATGATTCTAAATTTGAAGTATGTAATGAAGATAGAATTTTTCAATACTATAGCGTAGGTACGAATTATTCTAATGGCGAAAAAGAAATTAAAAGGCAATTTTCAGAACTAATGTCCAACTTAACATTTAAAAACTCTGGCTTTATTACCTTTAGATTTGTAGTAAATTGTAATGGCGAAATTGGTCGTTTTAGGGTTAAAACTGTTGATACTGAATTGAAAGAAAATCATTTCGAAGAACGAAATATTAGACATATTGAAGAAAAGATAAAGAAACTAAAAAAATGGAACCCTGGAAGCCGAAAAAAACAAAATTTTGATAGTTATTATGTATTAACTTTCAAAATAGAGGATGGTAAAATCAATGATATATTTTAAATTTCATGAAAAAGTTTTTAAAAATAATTAAAATTGTTCTTACCGTTTTATTTTTTTCTTATTCGATAATCATAGTCTACTTTGTTGGGTTTTCGTCAAAAGATGGCAGATTTAAAGTTGCCGAACATGCTCAAGGCATGTATCTTTCCCAAAAGATGTTTGATATATTGATATTTCAAAACGCAGATAACTCCGATCTATATTTTGAAAAATCTGTTGCTTTTAATAAAATGGGGCAATATGCAAAAGGTAGTGAGCTTTTGGATAAAGCAGTACAAATAGATCCCAAAATACATCTTGGATATAGAGGTTGGTTAAAACTAAGAAAATTAAGATCCTTTGATAATGCATTAAAAGATTTTGATCGCCTCGATAAGTTAACTCCCAATGTAATAGATGCGCCTTGGGGAGAGGATATTGATTTTTTAAGAGGCGAATGTTACTACGGTAAAAAAGAATATCAAAAAGCTATTGATATGTTTAATCGTAGCATCAAAAACCAAAAAGAAGATTGGGCCGATATTCATACTTTTGTTTACCTAGGCCTATGCGAGTACGAACTTGGAAATTATGAAAAAGCAATTTCTGAATTTGATAGAGCATTACAACAATCGCAAACCACACCAGAGTCATATTTAGGGATGGCAAAGGCATATCACAAACTTGGAGATATTCAACAGGCAAAAAATCATGTTTCAAAGGCAGAAGAATATATAGAATCCAAACGTGACGATGTCTACAATGAACTCTTAAATGAAATTTATCTTTCGGATGTTATAGCGTTTAAAGAAAGTCTAAACAATTAGGAGTTTTTATCACTTACCCTATCCTTATTTTCATGTACATAATTTAAACAAAAGTTAAAGTTTCATTTTATATCTAACCGATTGTTTAGCTTTGTACAAGATATATAAAACCTGATGGCTCGAGCAAAACAATATAAGGAAGAAGAAGTAATCAAAAAGGCGATGAATTTATTCTGGCGTAATGGTTATGAAACTACCTCTATGCAAATGCTCGAAAAAGAAATGGGTATTAATAAATTCTCTATTTATTCAAGTTTTGGTAGTAAAAATGGAGTTTTTCTTGAAAGTATTAAGTGCTATAAACAAGAACTAAATCAAATTATTAATAAGCTTAAGGTTTCTATAGATGGCATCATAGGCATAAAACAATATTTCTATGATTTTATTGATTTTGCCAAAGAAAAAGAGATTGGGAAAGGCTGTTTAGTGACGAATACAGCTAATGAGCTTAGAGATGATGCAGACGAAAAGATAAAAGAAGCATTATCAAAATTTATGTATGAAGTAAAACAAGTATTTACTAATAGTTTAAAGCAAGATATCACTAAGGATGAAGCTACAATTAAGCTACAAGCCGATTATCTACTTATTTCGCTATTCGGGCTATCATCTGCTTCTAGAGTATTCAATAAAAAGCAATTAGATAATTATATAGAACATATCTTCAAAAACGTATAATTTTTTTAACCCATAACTAAACGATCGTTTAGCTATTTAATTTATAACATAAAAATAAAATTATGAGTACATTAAAAATTCACAGTATTAAATCAGCACCACAAGAAGTTAAAGCTTCGCTAGAAGCATCTGTAAAATCCTTTGGTATGTTACCAAATTTACATGGTGTGTTGGCAGAAGCTCCTCAACTATTAGAGGCATACAAAACACTGCATAGTCTTTTTCAAAACACTTCATTTAATGCTGAAGAACTTACAGTAGTTTGGCAAACCATTAACGTAGAGCATAACTGCCATTACTGCGTACCTGCGCATACAGCAATCGCCCATATGATGAAAGTCGATGCTTCGTTGACCGAAGCCTTAAGGAATCAAGAATCAATGCCCAATGCCAAATTACAGGCTTTACACGATACAACACTTAGTATCGTAAGAAATCGTGGTAATATCGATGCTTCACAAATTCAAGCTTTCTATGATGCGGGATATGGAGAGCGCCAATTACTGGAAATTATCTTGGGGCTAGCACAAAAAGTAATTAGCAATTATACCAATCATATAGCTAACACACCTGTAGATGAACCATTTCAAAAATTTGCTTGGAGTAAATAATTAAACACCTCATAAGCGCTAGTCAATAGGGTTAGTGCTTATGTTTTTATGATACAAAACAGGCAAAAAATAACACTATATATAATTTCTTTCTCATTGGTTCTAATGTTATTCATTTAGCGTAAAAAACATTCTCTTCAAAGTAATACGATACATTTTACACAAATGATTGCAACTCTAGTTGGATTATAAACCCAAAAAGTACTGTAAATTATTGTGAAATGGCTAAGTATATTATTTATATCATTTAATACCTCGCTACAATTTATATATTTGACTAATTCTAATTGCGAGTATTGCTTAGTTAATAAGGCTTTAATAAGTAAAAAAACACTTACGGTAAGCTTAATAGTACTTATTTTACTGCCGAACTTGTAAAAAGGGAATTGTCCAAATCTATTGCTATAAATACGAAATAAGTGAAATACAACGCTAAAAATTTTTATAACTATTTTAAAGATTGTTACAAGTTAGATTATAAAGAATTTGAAGTAAACAACATTTTGGCGCAGAAACATACATTCAAATGGTTTGTTTCGAAAACAGAAGAACTATTACACCAAAAACTTCCTATTATTCCTTATTTCAATACCAAGATCGTAGAGCTTGAAAAAGAAATTGAGCTTTATAAACTTGAAAAAAAACTCTTTTACGGATGTTTCTTTTTATTAGGTGAAAAAGAAAATTCCTTTTCAAAAGATAAAAGACTCTGTGCACCTTTATTTCTATTTCCTGTCGATATTCAGACTATAGATGATGATAAATTTCTCGAAATTGACAAAACTGCTTTAATCATTAACAGAGCAGTACTTACCCAGCTCGAAATCAAAGATTCTACTTTGAGCAAAGATCAGTTTATAAAAGAAATTTCAGAATTACTAATAAACGATCAGAAGGAAATGATTGGTATAAAAAGAATATTTGATAAGTTCTTTTTGAATGTAAATACCGATGAGCTACTTCTCTTTCCTTCGGTATGGCCTGTACGTAAAATTAGAAAACACTTATCTGAAACAACTTACAATGATGGCGAATTTAAAATTGTTCCAGCCGCCGGGACTGTATTTATCAAAAAATCCGAATCTTCACTAAGAGTTCTAAACGATTTAGATGAAATGGCAAAGAAAGCCAAATTTAATACTTCAATTGAAAATTTAGTAAACTCTAGTACTTTAGAGTCAGAATTTAATTTTAGTTTTTATAAATCTCGTTTAAACTCTGATCAATTTAATGCTCTAAAAAATGCATATAAATTCACTAATTCTGTTATAGTAGGTCCACCAGGAACCGGTAAAACATACACTATTACCTCTATCATATCAGACGCCGTAATCAATAATCAGTCTGTATTAGTTGTATCTAAAACAAAACAGGCGGTAGAAGTGTTAAGAGGAATGCTTCAAGATGATTTTAAATTAAAAGATTATTTGATTCATACCACTGGAATTAATTATAAATTAAGTCTTAAATCAAAAATCAGGAAATATCTAAGCGGAATTACGGCACGCCAAAATCTATCATTAAATGAACCAAGAATAAAAAAATTATACGACAAATTAGAGCAGTTAGAAGAAGGGTTTGAAAAATTTGTAGAAAGGGAACTCGAAATATCTGATTTAGAGTTCTCATCAGAATTAAATTTTCTCGAGAAATGGCGTAAATTTTACTTAAAAATTATATCATCAGATCACGAAAAATTATGGTTGTTATTCAGAGAAATAGAAGCCGTATTACAGTCTTTAGAAAAAGAAATAAGTCTTTTCTCAAAACGTAAAATCCAAGGAAACATAAGAGACAATTTTAAGATCTTCAGGAAAGATATTTCATTATTTTTTGATGCTCTAGATTCGTCTAGTTTTACGGAATACAAAAATCTTTTAGACAATGTTGAGCAAAAAAACATTTTAAAAGTTTTCCCTATATGGCTTGCAAACCTTTCTCAATTAAACTCAGTTCTTCCTTTACAAGAAAATCTCTTTGATCTCGTAATAATTGATGAAGCTACTCAATGCGATATTGCCTCTGCTCTACCCGCTCTATATAGGGCTAGTAAAGTAATAATTGTTGGAGATCCAAACCAACTAAGGCATTATTCATTTGTCTCTCGCGATCAGCAAGCCAGTTTAAGAAAAAAATATCAATTACCTGAGGAGAAAATTTTTGATTATCGAAATAGGAGTATTTTAGACTTTTTTATTTCAAAAATTTCAAAGCAGGAGCAAATTACATTTTTGAGAGAACACTTCAGGTCGACACCTTCATTGATTGAATTTAGCAATCAACAATTTTATGAAGGTCAACTCGAAATTTTAAAATCTTCACCCAAACATATCTTAAATGATCAAATAGAAGTTATCAGTACGTCGGGAAAAAGAAATGAAAAAGGTATAAATGAAATCGAGGCTCAAGCAGTCATAAGTAAACTTAATACTATAATTCAAAAATATGAAACAGGAGAAAGAATTCCAACAATTGGAATTATTTCTCCTTTTAGTAAACAAGTTGTATTTATCAACAAACTTCTAAAAGAAAAATACGATCTAAATACACTTAAAAAATTTAATCTACTGTGTGGTTCTCCATACAACTTTCAAGGATCAGAACGTGATATCATACTATTATCGTTTTGCGTTTGCGACTCTAGTCATCCCTCTACCTTTATTCATGTAAATAAACCCGAAGTTCTAAATGTAACTATTACAAGAGCAAAATCACAACAAATCATCTTCAAGTCGATTTCAGAAACTTCATTAAATCAAAAAAGTTTGCTTTATCAATATTTTAAATTCGTTAAAGAATTTTCTCATTTTGATAATAAAAATTTATATCAAGATGAATTTCAAAATGAAGTGCGTCACGAATTATTAAAATTAAACTATGATAATGTTCAATGTGGTTACCCTATCGCCGGTAGCATACTTGATATTTTGATTACGCACAACAATAATAATTATTTTATTGACCTAATAGGCTACCCAGGAATGTTTACACAAGCCTTTACCTTTGAACGATATAAAACACTTGCTAGAACAGGAATTAAAAGTTTTCCTCTACATTATAGTTATTGGCAAAAAAATAAAACTAGTGCTATCGAAAAGATTAAAACAAGAATTAAATAACACCGATACAGATAAGTATCGTTGAAAAGAAATAAGATATTCTTAGGTACAAATTTGACTATAAACCCTAAAACCAGCTCCTTTTTATCAAAAGCAATAATTCATTTTCTGCTCAACTTACCCTATATTTAAGACGTCATCCAATCAAAAGAAAATGAAAGAAATAAAAAGTATAATTGTAGCCATTCTTTTTACAATTCTTATCCCCGTAACATTAATAGCCCAATCCGACAATTTCGATTTAGTAAAACCAGAATTAGTTGATGTGTCCAGCGATTCTCTAAAAAAAATGAATGCACATTTTCATAGGTTAGTTGATGAAAAACAACTCGCAGGAATCCAAACTGCAATTTTACGTAAGGGCAAATTAATTCAATTCGACAGTTATGGTTTTTCTGATATTGAAGAGAATAGATTACTTAATGAGCAAAGTATATTCAGGATTTTTTCAATGACTAAGCCAATAGTTTCTGTTGCTTTAATGCAATTATTTGAAGAAGATAAGTTTAAATTAACAGATCCCCTATACAAGTTCATTCCAGAATTTAAAGAAATGTTTGTCTATTCAGACACCACTCTTATTCCTGTTCAACAACCTATTAGAATTGTTGACCTACTTACACATACTTCGGGGTTTAATTATGGTAGAACTCGAAATTCGGCTTTAAATCAGTTCTATTATAATGCCAATTTAAACACTTCAAAAACTAATAAAGAATTTGTAGAAAAACTAAGTAAGTTGCCCTTACAATTCGAGCCAGGTACAAATTGGCAATATGGATTATCGACTAATATTTGTGGTTATCTCATAGAAGTATTATCTGGTAAATCACTAGATGTATATTTAAAAGAAAATATATTTACTCCTTTAGGTATGAATGACACTCATTTTCAACTACCAAAAGAAAAAATAAATAGGTTTGGTGCTGGTTACAGGTGGCAAGAAGAAACTGGATTAGTTGTAGTCGAAAACTCAAGAGATAATAGGTTTGTGCAAGAAGTTACACTCATGAATGCCGGTGGTGGACTGGTATCTACAACGTATGATTATTTGCGGTTTTGTGGGATGCTACTTAATAAAGGACAGTACAATAACATTCAAATCTTAAAACCAAAAACCATTGATTTAATGTTAACTGATCATTTAGAAGGAGTAAGAAAGTATCATGAACGAATTCGTTTACCAAGAGGTGAAGCTGGTTTTGGATTAGGGTTTGCTATACGCGGAAATAGTATCGATGCATTACAACAAGTGTATGGCTGGGGGGGAGCAGCAGGAACCTATTTTAAAATTGATTTAGAGCATGAATTAGCCTATATTTTGATGATACAATTATCACCGTATAGACATTTAAATCTCAGACAATTATACCAGGATTATATTAATTCAGCCCTAATAAAATAGAGTAAAACAAGGAGATTTTTAAAACTGTAAAAAATATTTTGTTCATATAATGAATATCAACAATAACGAAATTAGAAATAACTATTCTAGTAGTATTAATAATGCTTTAAAATTTATCGATGATAACTTAGAAAGCGAACTTTCATTAGAGTTAATTTCTGAAGTTGCTCATTATTCTCCGTTTCATTTTCATCGTATTTTTAAAATCATGACTAATGAAACTCTAAATACATACATTACCAGAAAACGAATAGAAAAAGCAGCTTCTACCCTATTTCGGCAGAAAGAAATTACAATTTCAGAAATTTCATTACGATATGGTTTTAACAGTATTTCTTCGTTTAGCAGAGCGTTCAAAAAATTCTATAGTATAAGTCCTTCAGAGTTTAGAAAAATAAGTCCGAGCAAGTATAGCAAGATATGTCAAGTAGAAAGCAAGATCGGACAAGAGAACACCGTTTTTGAAGAATACATTTGCAACATTAATAATCTTAAAAATTGGATTAATATGAATGCAAAAATTGAAATTAAAAAAATACAACAGCTAGATCTTGCTTTTATCTCTCATTTAGGAGAACACGGTTTGGATATTACTTTTAATAAGTTGATTAAATGGGCTACTCCCCATGGCCTTATGGATAGGCCAAATCTTAAATTGCTTACTATGTATCATGATAGTTACAAAGTAACCTCTCCTGATAAAATTAGAAAAAGTGTTGGTATTGTTTTAGATGAACCAATACATACTAGCGGAGAAATTGGATTAACCACCATAGAACAAGGAAAATATATTGTAGGTAGTTTTGAGATTAGTCCTCAAGAATTTGAAAAATCTTGGAGTGGTCTTTTTGTTTGGATGAACGAAAACGGATATAAAAAATCAGAACAAAACCCTTTTGAAATATATCATAACAATTTTAATGACCATCCAGAAAAGAAATGTATTGTAGACTTATATATACCAATCCAATAATCAGGGTATAAAAACGTAAAATATTACTTTCATCAATGTTTAAAGGGGTCTAGCTAGTATAAATAGTTGAAAAACAGCCTCTTCATTTATAACCCAATCATAAATAAAATTATTTTTTCTTGTTTTATTCATATTACTTAGTTAGTTTTGAAGTGTACTAGATAACTAATACACTAGATATGATAACCTTAAATAATATTCAATACTATTATCCTAAAAGTAAAATTGTACTCGATAATATATCGTTACAATTTGCTCCTGGTAATATATATGGTTTATTTGGTAAAAATGGAGAAGGGAAAAGTACTTTAATGAAAATAATGACAGGTTTACTATTTCCAAAGGCTGGTATTTATCAAGCCTTTGGAAATAAAATATCAAGACAAAACATATCATGTCTTCAAGATATTTTTATAGTCCCAGAAGAATTTGAGCTCCCTTCACTTAAAATTTCAGCTTATGAGTATATAAACTCTCCTTTCTATCCTAATTTTTCTAGAGAAGAATTTTATACACTTATTAAAGAATTTAAACTTTCTCCTAATCAAAAGATATCTACACTATCCTTTGGTCAGAAGAAAAAAGTGCTTATTGCATTTGGTATTGCCACCAATACCAGACTATTGCTCATGGATGAACCCACAAACGCCCTAGATATACCTTCCAAAAGTCAATTTAGAAAAATTATGGCTTCTGCTGTTGATCAAGGTAAGTGTATTGTTATTTCTACACATCAGGTAAGGGATTTACATAGTCTAATCAATCATGTTATTATATTAGATCATTCGCGTGTTGCTTTTGATCAATCGCTAAGCAATGTTTCAGAAAATCTTTGGTTTGGTAAGCCTTCTCAGGCTAAACCTGAATCAATTATTTATTCTGAATCTGCTTTTGGAGGAAAAGCTGTTCTCATGCGGCAAGGAAAAAATGAAACCGAAGTTGATCTTGAATTATTATTTAATGCCGTTTTAGATCAACCAGAACGGGTAAATTATGCAATTAAAACCAGTTATGACGAAAAGCGTATTTAATATTAAAAGGATAAGTCTTTTTATGCTTAGAGACTTGACTATACTCAAGAGTACGATTACTACATCTTTATATGTTGTATGTGGACTTTTCTTTATTTCGTTTCTTATTCGTCTTAGAGGAGATCTTGTTTTATCTTCATATGATTTTGCCAGTGTATTTGGCAAGTTTTACATTATACTTGGCATACTGTTTACTTTTTCTGTTTTTAAAGAAGCCCAAAATCAAAAAACCAACCATCTCTATTTTTCGCTACCTGTATCATCACTAGAAAGAATAGCCGCGGCCTGGCTCAGTACAGTAATCCTTTTTACTATTATTCTTACTGTTCTTGGAGCTATAATAGGACAACTTGCTATTTTGATAGGAAGCATGTTTTCTGAAACTTCTTTTCATATGGTATCCATATTTTCTGAAGAATATTGGGGAGCAGTTACATTTTATGCTATCATACAACCTCTATTCTTGTACGGTGCTCTTAGGTTTAAGAAAAATAGAATTGGTAAAACATTATTATCCGTTTTACTATTAATTTTTGGTTTAATGATCTATAATTTTATGTTTTATGGTATTCTCAATCATAGCTATGATGTGTTTTCAGGTGAGGATTTAGCTGCAGAAGCTTTTGATCTTACATCTAAAGATTTCTCTGGAGCAGGAAAATTTGCTTTTATGGGGATCTTAACGCCATTACTTCTTGCTGCCACATATTTTAAGTTAGTTGAAAAAGAGGTTTAACCATGGATTTTGACAACAGTAAACCGATTTATTTACAAATAGTGGATTTATTCTATGAAAATATTCTCGAAAAACGATGGCAGGAAAATGAAAGGATTCCATCTGTAAGAGAAGTCGCTATGATGGTCGAAGTAAACCCAAATACCGCAATAAGAGCTTTTACTCATCTTCAAGAACAAGAAGTCATCCATAATAAAAGAGGGATTGGCTATTTCGTTTCAGAAAAAGGGTATGATAAAGTTCTTGATATTAAAAGACACGAGTTTATTGAAACAACCTTACCGGATGTATTTAAAAAAATGGGATTACTTAATGTTAATATCAAAGAAGTGAACAACTCATTTAATCAATATCTAAACAATATAGATCATGAAAAAAAGTAAATTAATGATATTAATCGCACTTAGTGTAGTGTTATTTTTTTTCTTGTCTTTTCAACTTTCGATTCATCGAAACATAAAAAAAGGCGCAATCCCAGAAGACAGTGCATATATCCGAAAAAACATAGATGTTGAACATTTTACAAAAATCAATTTAGATCATTATATCAATGTTGTTTTTAAACAGGATAGTACTCAACAAATATTAATAAATGCTCCTGAAAATTTAATGCCTTATATCGATGTTCAAGTATTAGATAACGAATTAACGATTAAAAAAACAAAGCGAACAAGCAGTGAAGATTCAATAGTAATCCTAATAACAAATAATCAATTAGATCAATTAGTAACCAATACAGGAGTGAGTTTTGAGACAAAAGGTAAGGTACACGGGAAAAACTTGCAATTAGAATTTGGTAGTAACTGTACAGGAAGATTAGAACTCTCCTACTCTTCTGTTATGTGTAAAACTGCAAAAAATGCAACAATAAAAATAACAGGAAACTCTAATGAAATAGATTTTTCTAACTAATTAAACTATATGTATAACACCATTTTAAAGTAATCAATCATCAATCAATCATCAATTAAAAAACGAACATTATGTACTCAATTAAAAAAATCGGAAGAATAATCGGTATCGTATTTCTCATTCAATTTGTGATGGGAGTCCTAATTAATCTTTATATACTTGGACCAATTGTATTCGATCCTGATTATTTAACCAAAATCATCGCTAACTCAAATTTAATAATAGCAACTACCCTACTTAGATTTCTACTAAGTTCTATCAATATTGGAGTTGCTATTATGCTACTATCAATCTTTCAGAAAAAAAATAGAAATATTGCCATAGGATATTTAAGCTTTAGCATTATTGGTTTTACTGTAGGTGTATTAGATAACACCATTATATTATCACTATTATCATTAAGCGAATCATTCACAACGGCCTCATCCTCTGATATTAGTAATTTTCAAAGATTAGGTGACTTATTTTATGAGATAAGATTTTGGACACATATGATCGATATGCTTGTTGGGAGTCTTTTCTTATCTACCTTATACTATTTGTTCTATGTGTCTAAATTAATTCCAAGAATTCTATCTACATTAGGTTTTTTGGCCGTTGTTATAATGACAGCAAACATTATTTGGGCATTTTTTGGAGAAGGTTTAATGATATTATATCTACCTATAGGCCTAACTCAATTATGTATCGCCATTTGGCTTATTATAAAAGGATTTAATTCTAATCAAATTACATCTTAATACAAACTAAAACATCATTCATTCATCATCAATCAGTATACCACAAGTGTACTAAAAAAACGAACAAATGAAATCATCTAATACTACTATTAATGCCTTATGGCATAAGTACTCTAGTGCGCAAAATGCACTAAAATTAACATCGAGTTTTTGGTTTATTGTAGCCGTAGCGGGCCAATGGCTATTTGCCTATTACATAGCCGTTTTCTATGGAGGATCCCTTGTCCAGGGTAACTTAGCAGAATGGACAAGACGAATGATCCACGGTTTTATAGAGGGTGATTACTTAGGTAATGCATTTGTATTGCTTCATATATTATTGGCTTTTGTAATTACTTTTGGAGGGCCTTTACAATTTATCCCAATACTAAGAACAAAGTTTCCTTCATTTCATCGTCGAAGCGGGCGTTTATATATAGTAACGGCTATTATAATAAGCTTGGGAGCATTATACATGGTTTGGGGTCGTGAAGCTTTAGTTGGTGGGTTCTTTGGTCAACTAGCCATATCAGGAAACGCACTTCTTATTGTCATATTTGCCATAATGACCATACGCACTGCAATTGCCCGTAATTTTGATGCCCATCATAAATGGGCATTACGAACTTTTATGGTTGTTAGTGGCGTGTGGTTTTTCAGAATAGGATTTGGCTTGTGGATCTTTATACATAATGGTACTGCTCCTGGATCAACTCAAGACCTTACAGGCCCTTTTGATAAGTTCTTATATCTAGCAAATTATCTACTACCATTAGTTTTTCTTGAACTTTATCTATTTGTTAAAAGTAAATCGAGCTCTCTAGGAAAATATATTATGGGAATACTCCTTTTGTTTCTATCTGTTATGACCGTTTTTGGAATATTTATGGCTGCTCAAATTTTTTGGTTTCCAAATCTCTAGAATACCAATCATAAATCAATTTGAATTAAAAAACTCAATGATGAAAATAAAAACCACCAACAAAAGGCATGCTAAATATGAAGATCAACTGGAAAAAATATGCAACAAACTCCGAGAAGTAACAGAAACCAAAGATTATGAAGAGTTTTACATGTTGTTTAAAGCTTCTGGATTGCCATTTATTCCTTGTAATGAAAAGAGTATAGAAATTGTACATCAAGAATGTTTTGATATTCTTCATAAAATTGGTCAAATATCTATTCCTGTGTCTATAGCATTATCTATGCACTATTATATTTTGGCGTCAATATCGTGCTATCCATTCTCAATAAAAAGTACACAATATTGGAAAAGAGAAACATTACTAAAAAAAATAAAACATCAGAGATTATTAATCGCTAACACAGGTTCTGTTAGAACCTTCAAAAATATAAGTGATAACAAGAGCATACTAGCACAAAAAGAAAATGAACATTACATTATCAATGGAGAGGCCTCATTTATGTCACTATCTGAAATCGCTGATTACTTGGTCTTTACGGCGACATTGCCCGATCATACAAAGACAGTATTTTTTATTCCATCACGTAGCAACAATATAGAATTTATGGATATTGCATTTGGAGGAACGATGGAAGGGTCTTTTACTAAATCGGTAAAAATAAAAAACTTAAAAGTACATTGTGATAATGCAATTGATTTGGCGAATGCAGAAGAAACCTCATCAAAAATATTAATATACCAAAGGACATGGTTTCAGGCATTAATACCTGCACCATATTTAGGTGCCACTTTAAGTGTTATCCATGAGTTGAAAAAGTTTAGTAAAACCAAAATTAAAAACAATACTGTATTATCTGAATCTGAAACTTTTTTGATAAGTATCGGTGAATTAGTTATGAAATATAAGGTTGCATATCAATTATGTAAAGATGCAGGATTAATGATTTCGAAATTCAAAAAAAATGACATATTATCTTTAGAAAAAGCATTTGAAAACTCTTTAATGTCCAAATATATTTCTACGCATTATGCTGAAGAAATTGTTACGAAAACCAGACATATTATGGGGTCAAAATTTCTTGCACCTAGCTCGATAACCAATAAAATATATAAGGAAATCGTATTTGGTGTTTTACAACCAATGACCGATTTTGATATTAAAAATTACTTCGGACAGTCATCCATGAAAACTATAAAATAGGGTTTCCAATATTACAAAAACTTTATTTTCTTTAAAAATATTTGCGCAAGCGAATACTTACATATATATTTGCAAGCAAATACTTGCATAATATGGAAGCTAGAAGAGATGTTTTTCAGGCTATTGCGGATCCAACAAGACGAAAAATAATTGGATTATTAGCAGATAGTAGTAAAAATTTGAATTCAATTTCGGAAAATTTCAATATGTCTCGACAAGCGGTCTCTCTGCATATCAAAATACTTCAAGAATGTGATCTTATTGTAGTACAGCAAAAAGGTAGAGAACGTATCTGCGAAGTTCAGTTAGAGAAACTCAACGAAGTATATGAGTGGACAGATCAATTCAGGACTTTTTGGACAAATAAATTACATGCATTAAAAAAAGTTGTAGAACAACCAAATGATCATATTGATTCACCAAAAAAACTATAATTATGAAAGCAGTAATCGTAGAAGAGGTATTTAATGCCACAGCAAAAACTATCTGGAAAGCATTAACCAATACGGATGAAATGAAAAAATGGTACTTTGATCTACCTAAATTTGAGCCCATAGTGGGATTTGAGTTTACCTTTACTGGGCAAGGAAATACTGGAGAAAAGTATATTCATTTATGTAAAGTAACAGAGGTTATTCCTAATCAAAGACTACAGTATAGTTGGGAATATGAGCATCTTGATGGTTATTCTCTGGTAACTTTTGATCTTATTGAAGAAGGTACTAAAACTCGCCTGAAACTCACGCATAGTGGTTTGGACTCTTTCCCTCAAGATCACAACGACTTTACTATACAAAGTTTTACCAATGGTTGGACCACATTGGTTACAAAATTTCTATTGGATTATCTTAAAGGCAAAAAATAGTTTTTACGCGCAAACGGGATATAACATTCTAAATTGGAAGTATAAAACTCTTAATAAACCTTACGATTCCATTTTTGGAAGCACCTTTCATATCGGCATCAATAAGAATTAGATCATCATCTTTCTTTTTAAGATAAATACCACTCATAAAAACATCTACGATATTTAGTTCTGATTCTACATTGAAGCGCGTATTTTTTTGCCATGCCAATATTCTACTCGTTGCTACACTGGCATTAGCTCCTATATGACCATGAGTTATTGGTTCTCCTTTTGTTAATAATATCAATTTACCCGGTCCTTTTGCTGTTGTAAATATCAAACGACCAAATAATAAAGAAGTTAGTCTAAAACTTACCACAGCAGATATCTTAACCCCTTCACTCATCCCTACAAAATTTCTAAAATGAAATATTACCTCCTCACCTTCTTTTATATCCCATTCTACAAATTCATGACTCCCCATTGCTTTAAAGTGCACCTCTTCGGGTCTTGATTTCATAACTACTTTATTCATTGCATAATTACGAGTAAAAAGCCTTGCTAGTATAGCTGATTTCCATTGCGGTAACGAAAACTTTGGAGCCCTTCCGCTAGGTTCGAACGAACGTGATAAAAAATAGTTCTCTTTGGTCTCTTCGGGATTAATTGTATACTGATTACCCGTATTTTTTAATTTTCCTTTGCTAATATTTCCATCAGATTCTAATAGTGTAACGTAATTTTCATCATCAGACGAGAAAGCAACTCTAGAAAAAACGTACATAAAACTCTTCAAAATCAGGAAACCAAAGGCTATATCCAACAATAGGTTAATAAAAGTAATCGTATCAAACGTAGATTGTATAGTACGCTTTACCCCTTGGGTTAAGGTATGCATTTGATTCTTGATAGTTGTATTGATATCATTTGTTGATGACTTCACTCCATTTTGAATTTCAATAGCCGAATTTCTCACCTCAACTATTAAAGCTGATAAGAATTCTCTTCTTTGTTTGGCATAAATACCATTAACAGTTCCTTTTGCACTATTTTTCATTTGGCAAGGAAAATTAAGTTTTCCCCAAAAACCACAATCATCTTTTTTAAAAAACGGAGCCATTTGTGGTAATGTCGGTTTAAATATACCCGCATACACTCCAGCTACTTCAGTATCTAAATCTTTTGTATTATTTGTGGCAATAATATTTAATTGTTCTGTACTATTTTTGATAGCCTCTTGCATACAAATCATCTCAGCTTCTAACGAAAATTCAAGATCTTTCTCAAACTGGTCTCTTTTGTACTTTCTATCTTCATTTGTAGACATGATAAAAGTATTATCATAAATCTTATCTATAGATGTCTTATTCATCTTACTATTCATAATTGCACCAGGAATAATAAAAATTAACAGAGGAGACCAATACAAAAACGACTTTGCAGTGAGCTTACCCGTTTGTTTGAGGCCCGTTTCTCTAAAAATATCTATGTTCTGTTTAATCGCTAGATAAAGAAAACGTATCAAAACCGTATACGTAAGAAATAATATGAGATGCTGAATATCCAGTAAAATCCATACGACAATAAGGGTTAATAAAAACGGTATTGAACGTAATTTACCTTTAACTATAAAATATAGAAAAGCTATTTTATAACATATAAAATGAAGTATACCAATTAGGGCTTGGTATGTATCCAACGAAAATTCCTCTGAACTACCCACCAAATGCACATAACCAGCAAAAAAAGCAGGTAACAATCCAACTATACGATAGTAGTTTTTACCCCCCATAACCAAAATCAATCCAATCGGTATGAGGTATAAAGGAATAGCGTATAGCAATCTAAATTCTTCGTGAATCGAAAATTTCGTTATTGAAAATCCAAAAATTGCAAAAAGAGAAAAATCTTCTATTGCTGGTAAGATTCCTAGTAAAACAATACATAAAAAAAGTGCAAATGGTCCCTCTTTGATAAGAGCCTGCTTGAGCTGTGTAAAATTGAGCATTCCCCAAATAATGTGTTGGTTATTTCTTTACAAGATAAGTAATTACTATCAATAATCTCGTTAAACCAAAATGTTAAGGCATATTGAAACATAAAGAAAAGTATCTTTTACGATTTATAAATACACACTTAATTTCTATAGTCAATTATATGTTATATACAGTGCTCTTATAAAGTTTGTGTTTACTTCTTTCTGCCATTGCCATATTAGATGCAGAGATTATTGATGATTTTTGAGAGGTATCTATAATAGCACTATTTTTTAACTTCTCAAAGGTTTCGATACAACCTTTACTTATTTTGGAAGAAGTTCCTCTATAAATATTTCTAAGTTTGGATGCAGCCTCTTTCTTTTTCTCTCGTATCAATGCCACATCTACATCATGAGTATTTAAATCCAAAATTAACTGATGAATCTGCTCCTTAACCCGTAAAGCTAATTTTGCAGATACTTTGTATCGTAATATCGTATTATATTTATTAGTTCTTCCGTACACTAAAGAAATTGTAAAACACAAGATTGCAGTAATAAATAAAGAAGTCCCTAGATACAAGTAAGGTGTATATTCAATAACTAAAAGTGCAATAGGAATCGTAAGCGCGAACAATACCTGGAGTGTAACAAACAGGTATCTTTGTCCAGTTAGAACCTTGACGCGTTTTTTTTGACTTTCATAGGTCTTAGACGCATTCTCCTCTAAAGTATTGAGTTGATTCTCAACCACAATCGTATCGGGAAATTCACTACCAAATATTTCTTTCCATTTTTGAGCGGCTAACCATTGTTGATTATTCTTAGAAAAAGTCATAGCTCTTACTGCCTTTTCATGAGCAATTATAGCCTTATATCTAAAATTAAACGTATTAGGAATAACCAGAAAATCCCCAATAGCTTTCCAATCCTTTTTTAATGGTTTTTGCTCCATTAAATACTTAAAGAAATCTTTGCACATTGCATCATAATATGAGTACGATTTATTTCTATATCTCCAGAATAATAAAAACTCATAAGCCTGGGTATCAATTAACATATCGGAAATTGGGACTTTGGCATTTTTTTTCCAAATTTTTGCCATCCTACAAAGCCTTTTGTGATTATCATTGGCGGCTAAGTTTAACATGGTCGTACTTTGTTTTTCCTTACTGAAATTTTTCGTTTCCCAAGTTCCACCTTTTCTAGGATCTGCATATATATGCGTATTATTTTCCTTAAAAAAAACAGGAGTTATTTTAAAACACATCTTATCAAAAAAACAAACCTTGATCTCCAGACTATCTTGTTCTATTACCGTATTAGGATATATCGCCGATATTGATCTTCTAACATCTTCAAGAAATAAGAACTGACCGTTATTTGGTTTGTCAGAATATAGTTGGTACATACGAGATGGCATTTCAAAAAGCATCTCGATCGTCTCTGTACTATTGTTTGCAGTCTCTCTACCGTAGCAACCTACATAAATACCTCCACAATAGGTATTTATATCCCAAAAATCATTATTAAGTTTTTTACATATAGAATTATACCGTAGTGAAATTATTGATTTCTTCTTAGTCGAAACTTTCAATTTATCGCAAAACACATTAAAATTAGCAGATATACTCATCATTCTAGTTATTTCCAATTACACAAAGGGCTATTTTTATTTAAGACATATATCTTTAACATCACCTACATAAAAAATATAAGGTTTGACGGCACCAGGGAATAACGTTCAGAGAAATATTTCTGTTGAACCAGTGCTATAAAAACATGTCCTAAATTGCAAGAATGAACACAATGCTTACTTAGTTAATCAATTGCGCATAAAGCGCATCAATCTAAATTGTCACATACATAAATTTGCAAGTAACATAAATCAAAAGTTTTAAGAGTAATAAAAGACTATAATGAGTGTGTGTGAAAATATTGCAGACGTATTAAAATATTGTATTTTTTGCCATACAAGGTTTTTAATTAATCGTCTTATTACCGGTCCTTTATTTGAGATTTTCTATATACTTAAAGTTACAAACAAAAACCCAAAAATGCTTACGGTTAAAACACATTTAGATGGAGGAAATTTTACAAAAACGCTGGAATACCCCAAAAAATATAGACATACAGAAAGTAAAGGGGCTTTAAAATAATAATAAGACTTACTGTTTTCCATAAATACAACATAGAAGACATGTATTTAGTCGGAAAATACTAGTATTAAAACACTTAGGTTTCACTAATTTCTAAAGTAATGCATTTAGAAGTTAACCCTATATATACTATCGTATACTATAGTGTTTATGTATAGGCTTCTTTACAATACCCATTATTTGATTTCAATACAAATACATATCACTTCGCTGTATTATGTAACTTAACAATAAAAAAGCCCACTTAAACAAGCGGGCCTTAATAATTCTAAATTTGATTAACACTTATTTTTGAATTACTACTTTTTGAGTTATTGTATGCCCTCCATCAGATGTTTCTAAAACATATAACCCCGAGATCACCTCATCTAATTCTATCCTATTTCGTTTAGCTATACCCGATTTTACCAAACGTCCATTCATATCCATCAACTTATAACTAAGTTCTCTATTGTCACTAGATTTTAAGTTTATAAATTGAGATGTTGGATTTGGAAACACTTCAGACGAAAATACTTTTCCTTCATTACCCAACTCTCCATCTATTTTTACTTTTGATACTTCTGTATTTCTTGCAGAAGATGCCCCTATTGTAACTGTGTAATCTTCAACTTCTCCATAACCAAAGGTTTCACAAGGAGAGGGAGCGCCGTTCCACTTCATAGAGACTCTCATTCTTGTATTTCCAACCGTTGCATTAGAGGGTACCGTAAAATTGTATGATAAATTACCTGCATTAGATGTAGATCCTGATACAACTTTCTCCGAGGATTCAAAAGATCCGTTTTTATTAAAATCTATCCATACTCCCCAGTGCTCGTTATAAGATGCACTTACAAACCCAACACTTAATACAATTGTATTTGAACCATAAGATAAATTCCCTACTTGTGCGGTAAAATCTCCATATCCAGAATTGGCAGCAGTAGTATTAGAAATCCCACCAACACCAACATAATCTATAAATTCATAATTGACAGTATTTCCTTTTGAAGAGCAATAAGAAACTACAATATCTTGCGTAGTAACACTTAGTGCATTACTACTACTCGAATTATTACCCGAAGCATCAAAAGCAGCTATTGTAAAACTATATGTTGTACCTGCAGTTAACCCAGAAACATTATAATTAGTTGTAGCAATCGTTCCTAAAAGAGTTCCATTTTGATATACAGTATATCCCGTTACTCCAATATTATCTGTAGACGCTGACCAAGATAAACTAGCACTAGTTTGCCCAATACTCGAAGCGGTTAAATTTGATGGTATCGAAGGTGCTTGAGTATCTGGGCCAGAACCTCCTCCTCCATTAAAAGTATGGTTTCCCAGATCACCAAACGTATTTTGAGAAAAAGAATCCCACTCTGAAGTTGTATAATTTGTAGATGGAGATGATACTTCTGATTTTCTTCGTAAAGTTACATCCTTGGCAAAATTAGAAGAACCTCCACTAAATGTTCCAATAACATCAATCAAAACTCCATTTTTAAATAAACCTACTGGATCATTTCCATTAAAAACCATTTCTGTAGATGATGACAATACATCAGCTTCATTCTTGATCGTATTAGTTGCTGAATTATTTGCTGCCACATAAACTTCGTTATTTGGCAAAGTTCCCGAAAGATTTAATCCAGAAGACCAAGATCCAGAACCATTAGTTTGTTTCTTGATAGCATATCCAGAAAGATTAATCGCAACTCCAGTAAAATTAGCTATTTCTAATGCCTTATTGTTAGAAGATCCTTCGATATACTCTGAAAAAAATAATTCTGTTGCTACTCCTCCTCCCGAAGTATTGTCTTGAGTAGTTACATTAACGGTATTACTCGCTGCCGATACATTTCCTGCCGCATCTTTGGCTCTCACAAAGAAGGTGTATGTTGTATTAGCAGTAAGTCCGGATACATTAAAACTAGCCGTCGAGCTAGTATTAAGTAAAGAACCATCTCTATATATATCATAACCAGTAACCCCAACATTATCTGTAGAGGCATTCCATGTTAATATGGTAGATGTTTCTGTAGTATTATTCGACACAAGGTTTGAAGGTGTTCCTGGAGCTACAGTATCTTCTCCTCCACCAGTATTTCCAAATCTATCTTCGGCTTGTGGTCCTCCCCATATTTTAGTAGCAAATGCAGGATTATCTATAAATGGATTTCTATTACCTTGAACACTCTCTAAAACAGGGTTTCTTTGAAGTTCTAATTGTGAAACAGGATCTTCTGCATTCCATTCTAAAAACAACTGAAGCATATTACTATCACTTGTGGCTGCAGCTCCTATCCCTACATTTTTAGGAAGACATCTGTTTCCATATCTAATATACATATACATCATCATACGTGCTACATCTCCTTTCCATTCGTCGCCAGGATACCAATGTCCTTGAGAGGTTGCACCTGAGTTCCCTGATCCATCAGCAAATTTTCTGCTTCCGCGTGAAGAATTTCGTTGTACATCGGCAGGCCTTAAATGATGGGCATCTGCCCCGGGTCCTTCTGTACCCAAATTAGGATTACCTAAAGATTTGGGATATACATGTTCTCTGTTCCAATCTGTAGATCCACCTCCGTTATTATTTACTCCACGGGTTCTATCGGTAGTAGAATTACCATCTGTATCATTAAATCCATACACCAAAATAACCTTAGATGCATCAGTTGGATCTATATCGCTTTGTTTTAAAGCATCCCATACTCCAGGTGTGTATGTTAGAAAAGTTACATGCGTATTGGTAACTTTTGTTCCTAATTCTGTCTGTAAAGATTGCCCCGTAAGATTTATATTTACATCATTGTAATACGCTGGGACTTGGCTATATCCAATAGCCGAAACTGCCAGCAGCAATAGTAGTACTTTTTTCATTGTGTTGTTGTGAGTTAGTATCTTTTAATCAAGCCGAAACTAAAATTATTTTAATAAAGATACCAGCCCAAAAGGTTACCAAATAGTTATGTAGTATGTTGATAATGTATCATTTAACATCAAAACCATCGTAAATGATTCATTATCAGCTATTTATAAAAAACATAAATGTTAATAAGTTATTTCTTACGGTATACACCAGAGTTCTCTTACGAAGCTCCCGTAAATAGTTAAAGCGATACTCTATTTAAAGCAATATTCCCTCATAAATATTGCGGTTTTCGGGTAACCGACTATGGATTATTTAAAGTAAATTTATCATCCAACTTTAATATATTACGCAAAATGAAAAAATCTAAAATTTTAGAAGGCCATTTCATTTTCTTTTAAAGCTTAAAGAATTAAAGGCAAATCTTAAGATTTGCCTTTTTTTATTCATGTTCCTTTTTCCTTTCCCTATATCTTTTTTGTTTCATTTTAAAGTTACCATTGTTTACAGTATATATCTTATACAAGAGCAGTATTCGCAAATCAATTAGTTGTTGAAATTTATAAATATCAAGAACTTAAACTTGTGACCTAAAGGTCTTTCTAATATTTTTAGGTATCAATTTCATTAACTCTTAAAAACCTATTAACAGATGAAAAAAATCTTAGGACTAACAGGAATTCAAACTATTAGCAAACAAGAACAACAAGGAATTAAAGGATCTTGGGGCCGCAGAGTATATTGCGGAGCGCCAAATATGTGTTGTACTAGACTCCCAAATGGAGGTGAATGGTGCGATTTTGGATATTGCCAATCAAACGGGAATTGTATTTGGGCCTAAAATTGTTTAAAGAAGCTATTTATGAAAAAGATTCTAGAGCTCACAGGAGTACAAAAATTAAGTAGAAAACAACAGGTACACATAAATGGAGCTCGCAGAGTTCTTACTTGTTGTCCTTCTGGTAGAGGTTGTCAAATCAGTTTTCCAGAATTTGGAATCCAATTTTGTGAACCTGGTGCATGCAGTAGCGACGGTAGATGTCTCTTTCTTGCATAAAATGTATTAGAATTATTAACTTTTTAAATATTCACTTATGAAAAAAATCTTAGAATTAAACGGGGTACAAAAACTCAGTAGAAAAGAACAAGTAAAGATTAACGGTGCCGGATTTGGCGGTTGCTGTAGTCCTAATCAATGCCGTGTTAGCTTTCCTGGAGGAAGTTTTTGTGAGCCAGGCCGTTGCCTTTCTTGGGGTGGTTGCATATTCTACTAGAAAGAATAACATTACAAAGGTTGAGTCTGTGACTCAACCTTTTTTCATTATACTATAACACAAAATCATCTCATTATGAAAAAAAAAGACATTAAAACTTTAAAACTAGACAAACAGACGATCGCAATTGCAAACTCTAATATGATTAAAGGAGGAAGAGTTCCTACCGCTACATCAAAATATACAGTTTGCGGATGCGTTACTGCGCGATCTGTTCGCTGTTAATCGACAATTCATTATATCTAATCATAAACAATGAAAAAGCTCTTAAAATTTCCAGGAATAGAACAACTGGATAGAAAACAACAAGCAAAAATAACAGGTTCAGACACCATCATAAGAGTGCGATGTTGCGGAAGCCGTAAATGCATGATCATTTACAATTCTGGAACACAATCTTGTGTACCTGGTTATTGTTCTGAAAGGGGAGGTAATTGTGTTATATTTTAAAACCTCTTTTTAATTAAGGATGAATCAATATTCATCCTTAATTAAACTTTATCCTAGTAATTGAAAAGATTGTTTGGCAATCTCTAATTCCTCATCTGTTGGAATTACTAATATTTTTGTTTTTGATGAAGGTAAACTTATATCTCTTATCTCCTTAGATCTTATACCATTCTTTTCTTTATCCAATTGTAATCCCAAGAAATCCATATCCTTGCAAACCATCTTTCTGATCACATCAGAATTCTCGCCTATACCTGCGGTAAAAACAATAGCATCTAATCCATTCATTATGGCTGCATAGGATCCTATAAACTTTTTGATACGGTATGCATTCATCTTTAATGCTAATCTACAATCAGAATTTCCTTTATTGGCCTCAGCTTCTATATCCCTAAGATCACTATATCCAGTAAGCCCCAGCATTCCACTTTCTTTTTGTAATAACATATTTACTTCATCCAAAGAATGACCTAAAGCATTTACCATATAAAATATGACCGCGGGATCGATATCTCCAGATCTTGTACCCATAATCAATCCATTCATAGGAGCAAATCCTAGGGTATGATCAATACTTTTTCCGTTTTCTACAGCAGTCATACTACAACCATTACCTAAATGAATTGTAATTATTTTGGCTGCATCTTTATCAAGATACTCAATGGCTTTTTGTGAAACGTATTTATGGCTTGTACCATGAAAACCATATAGTCTTATATTATTCTCTTCAAGATACTTATTAGGTATAGCATATTTGTGTGCTTCTACCGGTATAGTTTGATGAAATGCAGTATCAAAAACGGCTATTTGTTTGGCTTGAGGAAAAATTTCTTCTGCTACCAGTATACCTTCAAGATTTGCTGGATTATGAAGTGGTGCCAAAGCCGAAAGATCGCTTATCTTTTGTTTCACTTCTTTATTTATCAACACTGTTTTAGAAAAAGTACTCCCTCCATGAACTACACGATGCCCTACTGCATCAACCTCTGAAGCCGATTGTAGTACTCCTATTTTTTTATCCATCAAGTATGTTGCTATCAATTGTAAGCCATCCTTATGTGTCTTAATTGGACTCACTTTTTCTATCTTATCAGAACTTGTAGTGTAATTGATTATAGCATTATCTAATCCTATTCGTTCTACAAGGCCAGAGCAAATAACAGCTGCTTCTGGCATATTAAACAGTTGAAACTTTATAGAAGAGCTTCCTGAATTTAGTACTAATATTCTCATGTTTATATTTCTTTATAATCCTTGTGCCTGAATTGCCGTTATAATTACAGTATTGTATACGTCATCTACCGTACATCCTCTACTCAAATCATTTACCGGTTTATTCAACCCTTGAAGCATTGGACCAATAGCCAAAGCTCCTGTTTCTCTTTGTACAGCTTTATATGTATTATTTCCAGTATTTAAATCTGGAAATATCAATACACTTGCTTGACCTGCAACTTCAGAATTAGGGAGTTTACTTTGTCCTACTCTCATATCTACCGCGGCATCATATTGGATAGGCCCTTCAATCTTAAGGTTTGGATGTTTTTCTTTAACTATAGCCGTAGCGTTCCTTACAATTTCTACGTCTTCACCTTTACCAGAGGTTCCTGAAGAATATGACAACATAGCTACTTTGGGTTCGATCCCGAAAGCTGCAGCCGATTCTGAAGATGAAATTGCTATTTCTGCCAATTGCTCTGCATTTGGATTAGGGTTTATAGCACAATCTCCAAAAACTGAAACTCTATCTTCTAAACACATAAAAAATACCGATGATACAACCTTAACTCCCGGCTTCGTTTTTATAAATTGTAATGCTGGTCGTATTGTGTGTTGTGTAGTATGAACAGCTCCTGATACCATACCATCTGCATGCCCCTTATAAATCATCATAGTACCAAAATAAGAGACATCTGCCATCATATCCTTGGCCATATCAAGATTTACGTTTTTATGTTTTCGTAGTTCATAAAAAGTTTGTGCATAATCCTCAAAGTGTTCTGATTCTGTAGGAAATATAATTTTCACCTTCTTGAAATCAATAGGAATATCAAGTTTTACGGCTTTGTTCTTAATTTTCTTTTCATTACCTATCAACGTAATATCAACAACTTCTGATGCCAATAATCGAGATGTTGCTCTTAAAATTCTCTCATCGGACCCCTCGGGTAATACAATATGTTTTTTATGTTTTAAAGCACGTCTAAGTAAATTATATTGAAACATTCTAGGAGTTAGACTCTCAGATTTAAAAGTGATAAGTTTATCAGCAAGCTCATCTTCATTTACATATTTCTCAAAAGTACTAATCGAAGTATCTATCTTTTGTAGATTGTCTAAATAGATCTTCGATTTAATAGCTCCAATTTGATTAGTTACAGAGAATGTACCACTGGGCACAGATATGATAGGAAAAGATAAAGAAACGCCCTCTATCAGCTTAAGAATCGATTTTTCTGGTACTATGCCACCCGTTAATATTATTCCTGAAATTTTTGGATAATTGTCAGAAATATTAGCTTGTAATACCCCTAATATAATATCTGCGCGATCTCCCGGAGTTATTACCAAACTGTTATCTTTAAGGTGAGTAAGATAATTACGCAGCTGCATCGCTCCTACTCCAAAATTACCTGCTTGATTATTTAGATATTCTTTACCGAACAATACATTTCCGCCCAGCTCATTTACAATTTCTTTTATTGTAGGATTAATCAAAGAATTAACCTTCGGTATAATGATTCTATCCACATCGCCACCAAAATCTTTTTCAAAATGGGAGTCCAAATCTTTTTCACAACCAGGAGTAACTTTATTGGCTACCAACGTCATGATCTCAACATCCTTACTATTAAATGTATCAAAGGCTAGCTTTAGATTAGCTACAATTTCTTCATTCTTTTTATCAACTCCACTGGCCACAATAACGGCAGGTATACCTAAGTTTTTAGCGATAATAACATTGATATCAAATTCAATAATACTCCCTTCATCAGAAAAATCAGTTCCTTCTACAAGTATGAAATCAAACTTTTCTTCGAGGTTTTTATATTTTCTGATAACACCATCAATGATTTCTCCCGATTTTCCTTGATTATATTTTTGAAGTACTTCGCTACGGGTAAACGCATAGGCATTTTTAAAATTAATATCCAGTTCAAAATGAGATATTACGGTGTTGATATGATTATCAACTTCTCCTGCTGCAGGATCGTCAATTATGGGTCTAAAATACCCTACTTTGGCAATCTTACCAAGAAGCATACGCATCATCCCTAAAACAACAATAGATTTACCACTATTAGGTTCAATAGTGGCTATGTAAACGGCTTTGCTCATGTATATAAATTTGGTTGCGCAAAGATACATTAATACGCTAATTTAATATATGCAAATGGTATTAATGTTTTGATCCCTTTTAAACAAACAAAAAACGAGATCCAATAACGGACCTCGTTTTATAATGCATCATTTTTAAGGAGATTTAATTAATATCTTCTCCTTTTTTTAATTTTTCTAATTCTCCTGTTAATCTTCCTTTAAATCTATCTGGAGCTTTAGTCATAGAAGTATTAATCGCTTTGATAGCATTTTTATAATCTCCTGTAGCTGCATATGCCTTGGCTAATCCATAATTAGATGGCCACGCCCCATTAGAATTTTTAACATTGTTCTTCAAAATATCCAACGCTTTATCTTTTTGTCCTTGTCCTATTAACCCTGTTCCTAGTCTAAATACTTGAGTGGCGTTACCTAATTTAGCTGCCTTGTCTACAAAAGTCAAAGCTTCGGCCGTTTTACCTTGCTTTACCAAAATTTGAGATTTAAGAGATAGGTTTGCAAAAGTTTCTTTACTAAAAAAGTTTCCACTTATAGAAGCATTAACCCATTCTAGTGCTTGATCCACTTCTCCTGCATTAAATGCATAGTTAGCTGCGTTATCCCATGTAGTTTGAGTAAATCCTGTAGTGTTGCGTAAATCGTTTTTAATTCCTTCCATTACGATATTTTTTACATCAACATCAATCTTAAAAGGAATTTCTTTTTTCTCCCATCGTAAAGCAGCTATAGTGCTATTCGCCTCAACTGATGGAAATAGAAAAGTTAAAACCTCGGTATGCGCCGCTTCTTTAGTTTGAACATCTACTCGCAAAACATCTTCTTTTTCATCATAGAAATAACTTCCCCATGATGTAGAATTAGTAGACAGTATAATAGTTGCACCACCATCTTCTTTTAAAGCTATATGCAATCCATATAATCCTGCTTTAATATCTTTTCCTTCTATTTTAACATCATTGGTGAACTCTATAGTACTATTCAAATTAGCTCCAGCTCTCCATGGAGCAGATTTAGAAGTCCCAAAATTAAGATCATTAAAACCATAAGGTACTAGTTTACCCCAGATTTCACGTTCTTTTACACTCGGTCTCCCATAATCAATAGTTATATCCGTGATACCCACTCGTTGGGTTACTTGTGATCTTTGACTTCCTTCTGGTGTTTTTAATTGCGCATTTGTTTGCGTTGAGAACAACATCATTGCGCTAGCAATACATGCCGTGAGCAGGCTGGTTTGTTTCATGACTGACTTTTTGAATTAATTATAAAATTGGGTAGATACAAGATCTACTTGGGCAATTTAATAGGTTATCATCAATCCTAATGTTACGGTAGTGTTAAACTCAAATACAAAGTCATAATTGATTGTTAAACACATTTACTCATTTAACAACTCTTTCACAAAACCTTCAAATTCTGTTTTAAAACTAATATATTTTTCACCAGTAGCGGGTCCGTTAAATCCTGTGTGTATTTTTCTTACCTTACCTTTTTTGTCAATAAAAATTGTGGTTGGATACGATAATACATGATTTAACATTGGTAATTTTTCTTGAGCTTTCTTTTTATCTGAAGTGCCATGTTGTGCCAAAAGTATTGGATACGGTACATGTAACTTATTTTTTAATCTATTAATAGCTTTATAGGCTTTTTCTTCGGTTCTCGCATATTCAAAAGCCAATGCCACAAATTCTATTTCATTATCCTTGTTTCTATTATAATAATCCACATAATACTTGGTTTCATCCATACAATTTGGGCACCATGTGCCCATAACCTGAACTATAACCACTTTGTCTTGAAATCGCTTATCAGATAGAGAAACTGTTTTCCCTTCTACATCCGGAAAACTAAAGGCTAAAGCGTCATATCCTTCTTTTAAAAAAGTTAAAGAATCTGCTTTTGGTAATTCATAGTGTTCATTACGCTTAGCTACAAAAGGTTCTTTCCAATGGTTACCAGAATAAAAATGCCCATTCATTGTGCTATCGGTTACCTGCCCTGTAAATAAAAAGGCATGAGCTCCATCAAAAGCTGATAATCGAAATTGGTTATCATTTATTACTCCTTCGAGAAATCTGTAATCACCTGTTGTGGTTCTAAAAGTACCTGAAACAATATTTCCATTTTGTTTAAAAATACCTTTAGCAATATATCTATCTTCTTCACTATCCTCGCTAAATACTGTTTCCCAATTACCCGTTATATTTTTTGAAGGTTTTGACTTAATTTCGAATCTATCCTGCGCTCCAAATTTTGCAATAAAAGGTACTACCCTATTCAAACTTTCTTTAATAAAGCTACCCGAAATAGTCATCGAATCTTTAAAACGACCAGCTACATATCCTTCAAATATTGGGAATTTAATCAGAATTGAATCTCCATTAATCTCTACTTCATCTACCTCTATGGTTTCTTCAGCATTAAATATTCTCAAGGTTTGATCATCCATTACTTCAAACAAAAAAGGAAGTTCTTTATCCTCTTCGACCATTAAACTGGCTCTCCATGGGCCACTTTTAAAATCTATCGATTTTTTAGTTTCCTCTTTTTTACAAGAGTTAAGAATAAGTGTACAAATAGAAATTAATAAGATTGTTTTTTTCATTAGATAAAGCTTTATATAAAAAGTACGGAAAGTTACTCAAAACTTACGTGACAGTTTCTATTTCATTAAAATTTTGAAAAAAATAAATATGTATACAATGCATTCGATCACGAATAGCATTTTATTTAAGATAAGCCAATAATACTGTTTGTAACCTCTTGGCAATATATTATCTTTACCGACTGAATTTAGAAAAATCATCAATGAAAATTTCATACAACTGGCTAAAACAATTTGTCAATCTTGATTGGGATGCAGAACAAGCAGGTGAATTACTTACAGATTTGGGCCTTGAGGTTGAAGGAATAGACACCTATCAAAGTTTAAAAGGAGGCCTAGAAGGAGTTATTATAGGACAAGTATTAAGTTGCGAGAAACACCCTAATGCTGATAAATTAAAAGTTACCAAAGTTGATTTTGGAAATGGAGATCCTGTTCAAATCGTATGTGGTGCTCCTAATGTGGCTGCAGGGCAGAAAGTACCAGTGGCAACTATAGGAACAAAGTTATATGATGATAAAGGAGAAGAATGGGTCATAAAAAAGGGGAAAATTCGTGGAGAAGAAAGTCACGGAATGATCTGTGCAGAAGATGAATTAGGCCTAGGACAAAGTCATGATGGTATTATGATACTTGATACCGATATTCCTGTCGGTACCAAAGCCTCAGAAATATTTGATATCGAAAATGATACTGTTTTTGAAATAGGGCTTACACCAAATCGTGCCGATGCAATGAGTCACTGGGGAACCGCTAGAGATCTTAAAGCTGGGCTTTTACAAAAAGATATTACGATTGAACTTATCACTCCTTCTGTAAGTAATTTTAGGGTTGAAAACAGATTACATAAAATTGATATCGAGGTTAAAGATGCAAGTCTGGCTCCTAGGTATTGCGGGGTTACCATTTCTGATATTAAAGTGAAGGAGTCTCCTTCATGGTTACAAAATAGATTAAAAGCAATAGGTATTACTCCTAAAAACAATGTCGTAGATGTAACTAATTATGTGTTGCATGAACTTGGGCAACCATTACATGCGTTTGATGCTCATTATATCGATGGTAATAAAATTGAAGTTAAAACTTTAGAGAAAGGAACAAAATTTACCACTCTCGATGAAGTAGAGAGAGAATTGCACGAAGAAGATTTGATGATCTGTGACGAGACAAAACCTTTGTGTATCGCTGGTGTATTTGGTGGGATTAATTCGGGAGTTACTGAAACTACAACATCAATTTTCTTAGAAAGTGCCTATTTTAATCCAGTAAGCATCCGAAAAACCGCCAAAAGACATGGTTTAAACACCGATGCTTCTTTTAGATTTGAACGAGGTATCGATCCAAATATCACCGAGTATGCTTTAAAAAGAGCAGCTTTGTTGATACAAGAACTTGCAGGTGGTAATATATCAAGTGAAATCATTGATTTATACCCTAAGAAACTCGAAGATTTTCAAGTTTTATTATCCTTTGAAAACGCAACCAAGTTAATTGGAGAAGAACTTCCTCAGGATACTATTAAAAGCATACTTTCGTCATTAGACATAAAAATAAATAGCATATCTGAAACTGGAATTGGATTAACAATTCCTGCCTACAGAAATGATGTACAAAGAGAAGCCGATGTTATTGAAGAAATTCTTAGAGTCTATGGTTATAACAACATCGGATTTACACAAAAGTTGAATGCTTCAATATCTAATATAGATAAGTTTTCTGATTATAATGTGCAGAATACGATATCAAATCAATTGGTAGGACAAGGATTTAACGAAATGTTGGCTAACTCCCTTACTTCACCCGAGTATACAAAGCTTAGTGAACAGCTAAAGGGTGAAAATAATGTTGTTATGCTTAACCCATTAAGTAATGACCTAGCGGTTATGCGCCAATCCCTGTTATTTTCTGGATTAGAAGCCATATCTCATAACATTAATAGAAAACGATCAGATCTTAAATTATTTGAATTTGGAAAAACGTATCATTCTTATAATGAAGAAAGAGTTGAAAACAAACATTTAGGAATTCTCATATCTGGTAACAGAGCTTTAGAGAGTTGGAAAACTGGACAACAAGCTAGTGATTTTTTCTTTTTAAAAGGTGTTGTATCTTCAGTATTAGAACGATTAGGATTAGGGATACAGAAATTAAAAACCTCTACTTTCAAAAATGATGTTCTTTCTGAAGGTATTATATTTAGTCTTGGAAAAACAAAACTTGTTGAGTTCGGTATTGTAAAAAAATCAGTGCTTAAGCATTTTTCGATCTCTCAAGAAGTATTATATGCCGATTTTAACTGGGATAATGTTTTAGCATATGCCAAGCATACTAAAATAAAATATAAAGATATCCCCAAGTTTCCTGAAGTTCGTAGAGATTTTGCATTGTTAATAGATGATGTTGTTAAATTTGAAGATATTCAGACTATCGCTAGACAAACCGAAAAGCACCTCTTAAAGAATGTAAATTTATTTGATGTATATCAAGGTAAGAATTTGCCAAAAGGTAAAAAATCATATGCTGTAAGTTTTATTTTACAAGATGAACATAAAACTCTTACGGATAAACAAATTGACAAAATCATGAATAAACTGCAGCATAATTTTGAAAATAAATTAGGAGCTGAATTGAGATAAAAAAATCAATTTATATATCATAATAAAAAAAGCTTTTGAATATTTCAAAAGCTTTTTTTATTCCCTAAACGGTTATATTTATTCTCTAGAACCTAATAAAACAATGGAATGACAGATAGGTGACACCTAAATGTCGTAGTAAAAACTAGGAGCTATTGATAGCTTTGTTTCAAACAAAAATCAAAAAATTATGGAAGATCAATCAATAGCGAAAAATTTAATTTATCAAAGAAAACTTAAAGGGTATTCTCAAGAAGAACTTTCGGCAAAAACCCAGGTTACTATTAGAACGATACAACGTATAGAAAAGGGAGATGTAAATCCTCATTTGCAAACTATAAAACTTTTGGCCACTGCCTTAGATATTGAAGTCGAAGATTTGTTAATCATAGAAAATCCAAAAGAAGAAACCATTCAAAAAAAGTGGCTGCTGTTAATGCATGGTGCTCCTATTATTGGGGTAGTTATTCCTTTATGCAATATTTTTATTCCCTTATTTCTATGGATTCACAAACGAGAGGATAACAAAGTTTATGATCAACACGGGCGTGCTATTATCAATTTTCAGATCACCATTACTATTCTTTTTATAATATCAATAATTACATTAGTTATATTACCCGGAGCTTTTTTCTTCTTTATAGCTGTTATCCTTTTTAGTATCATCATGATGATCAGAAATGTAATCTCTGCTGTAAATTCTCAAAAATGTTATTACCCATTGTCAATACCATTTTTAAAAAAGAATAAAAGATTAGAAACTCTGGGAACTCTAATGATTTTATTTTCCTTGACTTTTGGTAGCTGCACAAATGCATCATCCAACCAGTATATAACGCGATTAGATGGATCGACTATTAGTAAAGATTCTTTAACCTCAAAAATTAAACAACTACTCCATGATGCTAAAGTACATGGAGCTGCAATTACCGTTTTAAATGATAATACGATTGATTATCAAAGGGTTTTTGGATATAAAAATTATGAGAACAAAGAATTGTTATCGGATTCTACAAATATGTATGGCGCTTCTTTTAGCAAAGCTGTTTTTGCTGTACTTGTCATGAAATTAGTAGAAGAGAATGTGATTGATTTAGACACTCCTTTAGCTTCTTATTTGCCCAAAAAAATATATGAGTACAAACCGCTTACTAGATGGCATGATGATTTCTCTTCTTTAAAAACAGATACGTTGTATCATAAAATAACAGCACGAATGTGCCTAAATCATACTACGGGTTTTAAAAATTCTCGCTGGTATGAAGATGACCAAAAATTACGTGTGAACTTTGAACCTGGCAGCCTTTACAGTTACTCTGGAGAAGGTTTTATCTATTTACAAGTGGTATTAGAAAAATTACTTGATCGAAACCTTGAAGAACTAGTTAAAGAGAAAATATTCGTTCCTCTTGGTATGCATAATTCAAGTTACCAATGGAATCCTTCATTCGAAAATAATTTTGCTTATGGTCATTCTAAAATAGGGAAACTACACCCTAAAGATATTGATAATGAACCTAGAGCAGGTGGAACTTTAGAAACCACGGCAAAAGATTACAGCAAATTTATGGAAGGAGTATTACAACATAAAATTATTACTCCGGTATCATGGAATGAAATTTTTAAACCTCAAATTAAGATTAATTCTCTGAGGCAATTTGGCCCGTTAACAGCAAAACACACTAATGAAAATGATAATATTAACTTAAGCCATGGCTTAGGGTGGGGTACACTAAAGTCTCCTTATGGTTGGGGTGCTTTTAAAGGAGGACACAGTAACGGGTTTAGACACTATTCTATTGTATTTCCTAAAGCTGGGAAAGGAATTATGATTATGACCAATAGTGATAATGGAGATGGTATTTTTAAAGAACTTTTAGAAGTTGCTTTAGCAGACCTCTATACTCCTTGGAAGTGGAAAAACCTTATACCTTATAATGCAAAATAATCTTGATCTTATATCAATAAAAAACCGGAATATCAGATGATATTCCGGTTTACAATTTTTAAACTTTTAAAAGAATTAGTTGCCTCCTTCTAAAGCTTTTAGTTTATTCTTCATCTCTTCAGCTTTTGGGTCATCTAGCTGATAGAAAATATTCATTAATGTACGTACTGCTTCTACATTATCAGGATCACTCTTTAAAGCTCCTTCAAGGTAAGGTACTGTACTTTTATAAAGATCTTGTCTTTGTTGTTTTAAAGAATCATAACGCTTGTAGTCTTTACTAGAAGTACCAAGATTATTCATCTCATCAACAATTCCTTTTTCTTTACCTAAAATTAGAGCAGCGATATTAATTTGTGCTGCCGTATAATCTTCTTTTAACTCTAGAGTCTTTTTATAGTACTCCATAGCTTGTTCATTATCTCCAAGACGAGAAGCACTTACTCCTAAATTATATAATAAATCAGGGTTTTCAGGATCATTAGCTACAATTTGCTCCATGATCTCCTTATATTTTTGGATATTTCCTAACTTATAAAACACATCAGCTTCGGCTTGTAATAATGCAGAATCATTAGGGTTTTCAGATTTCGCCTCTTCAATAGCCTTCATTGCCTCTTCATCCTTACCTTGAGTAATGTAGATAAGAGCAATGTTTTTCGCTATTTCTCCTTTTCTTGATTCTGTAATACGAGTATCAGGCTTGATATGACCACCCGCTTTAACAGTAAGATCTCTAGTTTGTTTTGAATCAAAAGTTTCAATTTCACCAGTTTCTTTATTGGTAGCTATAAATTCGGTTGTAATACCACTAAATCCAAGATCTTTCAATTCATTATAGTATACTAACGCATCATCATAATCTTTTGCATTTACCGCATTACCTGCAGCGTAATATAGATAGATAGTATCTTGCTTATTCGTTTTATAACCAACATATAGTTTATCTGCTGCTCCTTTATAATTTTTAGCATTTTGATCTTTAATTGCATTTTCTACTAAAGATTGACGTAATGTCTGTAATTTTTGACTTGCTTCAGCAGTGTATTTAGCATTTCCAGCTGCCTGCTCAATTTCAATAGATTTTGCAAAAGCATTAGCGGCACCTTCAACCTTATCTAAAGAAGAATCTGTAGAAGTAGATAATACTTGACCTTTAAGAAAGTAATATTGTGCTTTCATTTTTTCGTCAGCAAGATCCAACTGTCCTTCTACTGCTTTTAATGCATCAGCTGCTATTTCTAAATTACCAGATTTAATGGCTTTAGTTGCAGCCTTTAATCCTTGTTTTTGAGAAAATCCAATAGCACTAAACGCTAGGAATAATACTAAGATAAATTTTGTCTTCATCACTCGATTTTTTTAATGGGATTTAATTATTCTTCTGTTTTCTTATCAATATTCGTGCCATCTGAATCAATATTCGAATCAGTTTCAGAAATAGTAGTTTCATCTACCCCTTCTTCTTCTTCAATATCGTCTTCGTCGTGCATAACTTTTGCTACTGCAGCTATAGAATCCTTACCTTTTAAGTTAATAAGACGAACACCTTGCGTTGCTCTTCCCATAACTCGTAAATCTTCAACAGATAAACGAATAGCAATACCTGATTTATTAATAATCATTAAGTCATCTAAATCAGTAACATTCTTGATGGCAACCAAATTTCCGGTTTTATCTGTAACCGAAATTGTTTTAACACCTTTACCACCTCTATTGGTAATTCTATAATCTTCTAATTTTGAACGCTTACCATATCCATTTTCTGAAACCACTAAGATATTACTTTCCATATCATTTACGGCAACCATCCCTATAACTTCATCAGTATCATTAGCCAAACGTATACCACGTACTCCAGAGGCTCCCCTACCCATCGGTCTGGTTTTCTCTTCTTCGAAACGAATTGCTTTACCAGACTTAACGGCCAACATCACTTGACTCTTACCATCGGTAAGTTTTGCTTCTAATAGCTCATCATCATCTTTTATGGTAATAGCATTAATACCATTGGTTCTAGGTCTAGAGTATTGCTCCAAAGATGTCTTTTTGACCTGACCTTTTTTCGTTGCCATTATGACATAATGATTATTAATGTACTCTTCATCTTTTAAATCTTGAGTACAAATAAAAGCTTTCACTTTATCATCAGAACTAATATTTATAAGATTTTGAATAGCTCTACCTTTTGAAGTTTTACTCCCTTCCGGTATCTCATAAACTCTCATCCAGAAACATTTTCCTTTTTGAGTAAAAAACAACATATACTGGTGATTGGTACCCACAAATAAGTGTTCAAGGAAATCTTCATTACGGGTAGTACTACCTTTCTGTCCAACTCCTCCTCTATTTTGCTTCTTATATTCGTTAAGCGAGGTACGCTTGATATAACCTGCATGAGATATTGTTATTACAACTTTCTCATCAGGAATCATATCTTCTATACTTAAATCTCCTCCTGCATATTCGATTTGAGAACGACGATCATCACCGTACTTATCTTGTATTTCGATAAGTTCTTCTTTGATAATATTCATTCGACGTTCTTTCTTATCAAGGATATCTTTTAAATCCTCTATCGTCTTCATTATTTCATCATACTCAGCACGTAACTTGTCCTGCTCAAGACCTGTCAACTGTCTAAGACGCATCTCTACAATTGCTTTTGCCTGAATTTCTGAAAGTTTAAAACGTTTGATAAGTTTCTCTCTTGCTTCATCTGCATTCGCAGATGCTCTAATTAAGGCTATTACTTCATCTATATTATCTGAAGCTATAATTAAACCTTCTAGTATATGAGCTCTTTCTTCTGCTTTTCTTAGTTCGAATTTTGTACGACGCACAACAACTTCATGTCTATGCTCGACAAAATGATGAATCATTTCTTTAACATTCAACAACTGAGGTCTTCCCTTAACAAGTGCAATGTTATTTACACTAAACGAAGATTGTAATGCTGTATATTTATAAAGAAGATTGAGAACAATATTTGGTATTGCATCCCTCTTAAGTATATATACGATACGCATACCTTTTCTATCCGATTCATCACGTATAGTAGATATACCATCTATTTTTTTATCATTAACAAGATCGGCAGTTTTCTTGATCATATCTGCCTTATTGACTTGGTAAGGGATTTCAGTAACAATAATACATTCTCTACCATTAACTTCTTCAAAAGTTGCTTTGGCACGCATTACTATCCTACCTCTACCTGTCTTAAAAGCTTCTCTAACCCCATCATAGCCATAAATAATACCCCCAGTAGGAAAATCTGGTGCTTTTATGTGAGTAATTAACTCATCAATCTCGATGTCGTTATTATCTATATAAGCAATAGTACCATCTACTACTTCAGTTAAATTATGTGGTGGCATATTAGTAGCCATACCTACTGCAATTCCTGAAGCTCCATTAATCAATAACCCTGGTATTCTGGTAGGAAGAACTGTTGGCTCTTGTAATGTATCATCAAAGTTAAAAGTATGATCAACAGTATCCTTTTCAATATCTGCAAGCATATCTTCAGATATCTTACGCATTCTTGCTTCTGTATAACGCATTGCAGCAGGGCTATCACCATCTACAGAACCAAAGTTACCTTGACCATCGACCAACATGTATCGCAAACTCCATTCTTGAGCCATTCGAACCATTGTGTCATATACAGAGGTATCACCATGAGGGTGATACTTACCAAGAACTTCTCCCACTATTCTTGCTGATTTCTTATGAGCACTACTAGCTCTAACACCGAGTTCATGCATTCCATACAAAACACGCCTATGTACAGGTTTAAGACCATCCCTAACATCTGGAAGCGCACGAGATACTATTACCGACATTGAATAATCAATGTAAGCAGACTTCATCTCATCCTCTATATTGATAGGTATGAGTTTTTCTCCTTCTGTCATAAAAAACTTTTTTCTAAAATTGAATTAATAAACGCGCTAATTTAAGTAAATTAAGACGTTTTTAACACCCAATTACCTAGGTAATATACGTAATTTATTAACAAAAAGAATCATATCCATCGTTAATAAGTCTATAAAGGAAGGTTTTGATAATTAAAGCTTTTTTTGTCTATTTACCCGTAAAAGCAAAAAAAGATCCTAAATCCTCAAAAATTCGGTAGCATAATATAGCATGACAAATTATCCTTTTGTCATACTATATCTGTTTATTTTGGATTAAAGGGAATAGTTTTTGCCATAGTAATTCTAAATTACTATTTTAGTTATTAAGAAAAAGAAAGAGATTATTTATGGATGATAATTTTTCACCAAGAGTTAAAGATGTAATTGCGTACAGCAAAGAAGAAGCCCTTAGGTTAGGGCACGATTTTATTGGTACGGAGCATCTTATGTTAGGATTATTACGAGATGGAAGTGGAAAAGCTATTAGCATCCTTGATGCATTAGATATAGATCTAACTAATTTAAGAAGAAAAGTTGAAATTCTTAGTCCTGCAAATCCAAATGTAGCTGTAGCTTCTAATGAAAAAAAGAATTTACATCTAACTAGACAAGCAGAAAGGGCACTAAAAACTACATTTCTTGAAGCCAAATTATTTCAAAGTTCTTCGATTAACACAGCACATCTTTTACTGTGTATATTAAGGAACGAAAATGATCCTACAACAAAACTTTTAAATCGTTTAAAAGTAGATTACGATAACGTTAAAGACCAATTTAAATATATGATTGCTAACGAAGAAGAATATTTAGACAATCCAAAAGCAGAATCTTTCTCTGAAGATGATGATGATTTAACAGGAGATAGTTCTAAGGAAAACCCTTTTAACTCCCCATCTGGAGGAAGTAAAGCAGGAAAAAAATCTAAAACTCCGGTTTTGGATAATTTTGGAAGAGATTTAACCGCTATGGCCGAAGAAGGTAAACTTGACCCCGTAGTTGGTAGATCTAAAGAAATCGAACGTGTATCTCAGATACTAAGTAGACGTAAAAAGAACAACCCACTTCTTATAGGTGAACCCGGTGTTGGCAAATCTGCCATCGCCGAAGGATTAGCTCTTAGAATTGTAAAAAGAAAAGTATCTCGAATTCTTTTTGATAAAAGAGTTGTGACACTTGATTTAGCTAGTCTTGTTGCTGGAACTAAATACAGAGGTCAGTTCGAAGAACGTATGAAGGCGGTTATGAATGAATTGGAAAAAAATGATGATATCATTCTTTTTATTGATGAAATTCATACCATAGTTGGTGCCGGAGGCGCGACAGGTAGTCTTGATGCATCAAACATGTTTAAACCTGCTCTTGCAAGAGGAGAGATACAATGTATTGGTGCCACTACTCTGGACGAATACAGACAATACATTGAAAAAGATGGCGCTTTAGAAAGACGTTTTCAAAAAGTTATTGTAGAGCCAACTAATATTGAGGAGACAATCGAAATCCTTAACAATATTAAAGAAAAATACGAAGAACACCACAATGTAAGTTATACTCCTGAGGCAATAGAAGCCTGTGTGAAATTAACAAACAGATATATGACTGATCGTTTTTTACCAGACAAAGCAATTGATGCGCTGGATGAAGCTGGATCAAGAGTTCATATTACCAATATTGATGTGCCTAAAAAAGTACTTGATCTGGAAAAAAAGCTTGAAGAAGTTAGAGAACTCAAAAACAGTGTTGTTAAAAAACAGAAATATGAAGAAGCTGCTAAACTTAGAGATGACGAAAAGAATCTAGAAAAAGAACTTGCAATTGCTCAAGAACAATGGGAAAAAGAATCTAAACTTCATAAAGAAACCGTAGACGAAGAAAATGTTGCAGATGTTGTTTCAATGATGACAGGTATTCCTGTTAATCGTATTGCACAAACGGAAAGTAATAAATTGGCGGAATTACCCAATCTTATTATGGGCAAGGTAATTGGTCAAAACGAAGCTGTCAAGAAAGTCGTAAAAGCTATACAGCGTAACCGTGCAGGTCTTAAAGATCCTAATAAACCAATAGGATCTTTTATATTTCTTGGTCAAACTGGAGTTGGAAAAACTCAACTAGCAAAGGTATTAGCTAAAGAGCTTTTTGACAGTGAAGACACGCTTATCAGAATTGATATGAGTGAATACATGGAGAAATTTGCTGTCTCAAGACTTATAGGTGCACCTCCGGGATATGTAGGATACGAAGAAGGAGGACAACTTACCGAAAAAGTAAGACGTAAACCTTATGCAGTAATCCTATTAGATGAAATTGAAAAAGCACATCCTGACGTTTTTAACATGATGTTACAAGTGTTGGATGATGGATACTTAACGGATAGCTTAGGGCGTAAAATAGATTTCAGAAATGCCATTATCATTATGACATCCAATATTGGTGCTCGTAAATTAAAGGATTTTGGTCAAGGTGTTGGTTTCGGAACCTCTGCCAAGAAAACTCAAGCCGAAGATTATGCAAAAGGTGTAATCGAAAATGCACTTAAAAAAGCTTTTGCTCCTGAGTTTCTTAACAGAGTTGATGATGTTATTGTATTTAATGCTCTTGAAAGAGAAGACATACATAAGATCATTGACATAGAATTAGATAAATTATACGGTCGAATCGAAGGCCTTGGATATAAGCTATCCCTAAGTGAAAAAGCTAAGGATTATATCACCGAAAAAGGTTTTGATAGACAATATGGCGCAAGACCGCTTAAAAGAGCTATTCAAAAATATATAGAAGACGCGCTAGCAGAGGAAATTATTAATGCTCAGCTACAAGAAGGCGATAGTATATTCATGGATATGGATGACGATTCTGGAGAGTTAACAATCAAAATTAACAAAGCAGAAAAATCAACCGAGTCTTAGGCTTTATTACGTAATTTCATAATCAAAAAACCTCTTTTGTATAAAAAGAGGTTTTTTGAACTATACAAGTCAACTAATTATAATGATTAAACATAATTTGAGCTTTTGTCAATTAGAACTGCATGATAATTATGCAGTTGCTGTCATGAACGAAGGTATTGTTGTTGATAAAGAAAACAATGCTATTCTCGTTGATATTGCCAAAAAGCATTTTCAAAATACCCCTTTTGTTTATATAACTAATCGTATAAATTCCTATTCTGTAGACCCTATCATATATATTAATACAGCCAAAGTAAAATCACTAAAAGGGTTTGCGATTGTTTCTAAAGATCCTATTCAAAAAGCTCATGCCAAATACGAAAAAACATTTTTCAGTAAAGAGTTTAAGCAATTTGACACTTTAAAAGCGGCATTAAAATGGAAAGATGATATTCTTGAAAAGTATAAAGATTGACGCGTTTTTTTCTATCATTACGAATCTTTAATTTTAAAAATTGAAGGTTTTATTGTACCTTAAGTAAAATTAACCATACTTAAATCCAGTTACTTATACTTAAGAATATGGTTAAATACTACGATTTAAGCTTTACAAAAGTTGAAGTTTACAATAGCTATCTCATCAACACTATCTCTGAAGGTTTTATAGTTATGCCAAAACATAACGCCATACTATTAGATTTTGTAAAAGAACATTTTAGTAATAAAAACTTTATTTACATTTCTAACAGAGTTAACTCTTATTCGGTTAATCCTACAGTATATTACGAGACTAAAAAAATTCAAAAACTTATTGGTATTGCCGTGGTTTCTAAGAATCCTAGACAAAAGTTATTATGCGAAATGGAAGGATCCTTTTATAAAAATAACCTGGAATGTTTTAAAACAATGCCCGAAGCGCTACTATGGAAAGATGCAATGCTCACTAAACATGAAAAAAGGAAAACATCATAATGTTTTCCTTTTTTCTATTTCTAACAAAAACTGGTATTACTTATTACTTAGCAATATTAACCGCTCTCGTTTCTCTAATAACTGTAACTTTTACTTGGCCGGGATATGTCATATCGGTTTGAACTTTCTGAGAAATTTCAAAAGAAAGACTTGATGCTCTTTCATCATTTACTTTCTCGCTCTCTACAATAACCCTTAGCTCTCTACCTGCTTGGATAGCGTAAGCCTTTTTAACACCATCAAAAGCAAAAGCTATTTCTTCTAAATCCTTAAGTCTCTGTATGTACGAATCCAATACCTGACGTCTCGCCCCTGGTCTTGCCCCACTAATAGCATCACAAACCTGCACAATAGGCGATATCAAAGCTGTCATTTCTACTTCATCATGGTGAGCCCCAATAGCATTACATACATCTGGTTTCTCTCCATATTTCTCTGCCCACTGCATACCTAAAATCGCATGTGGTACTTCTGTCTCTGCATCTGGTACTTTACCTATATCATGAAGTAAACCTGCTCTTTTGGCTAGTTTAGGATTTAAACCCAACTCCGCTGCCATAACACCACATAATTTAGCTACCTCTCTAGAGTGTTGTAAAAGATTTTGACCGTAAGATGACCTATATTTCATCCTTCCGATAGTCTTAATAAGCTCAGGGTGTAATCCATGAATTCCCAAATCTATTACCGTACGTTTACCAACTTCAATAATCTCTTCATCAATTTGCTTTCTCGTTTTCTTAACGATTTCTTCTATTCTGGCGGGATGAATTCTTCCATCGGTAACCAGTTTATGTAAAGAAAGGCGAGCAACCTCACGTCGTACAGAATCAAAACATGATAGAATTATTGCTTCTGGAGTATCATCAACTATGATTTCAACACCAGTAGCAGCTTCTATAGCTCTAATATTTCTACCCTCTCTACCAATAATTCTTCCTTTTACATCATCACTCTCGATATTAAATACCGATACACAATTCTCTATAGCTTCTTCTGTTCCTATTCTTTGAATTGTATTAATAATGATTTTCTTAGCTTCTTGCTGTGCAGTTAATTTAGCTTCTTCTATAGTATCCTGAATAAGGGCCATAGAATCAGTTTTAGCTTGTCCTTTTAGAGATTCTACTAATTGTTCTTTAGCGTCCTCAGCAGATAAACCTGAAATAACTTCTAATTGCTGTACTTGGCTTTTATGGAGCTTCTTTAACTCAGCTTGTTTCTTTTCTAAATAATCATTACGCTGTTGATAGTTCTTAGTTTTTTCCTCTAGCTCAACATTTAGCTTTTTATTCTTTGATAATTCGTTAGAGACTTGAGATTCTTTATCTCTGGTTCTTTTTTCAGCTTCAGCAATTTTTTTATCACGGGATAATATTACTTTTTCATGCTCAGATTTTAGTTCAATAAACTTTTCTTTTGCTTGTAGTATTTTATCCTTTTTCATCGACTCACCTTCGCTCTTTGCTTCTCTTATGATACTCGATGATGTCTTCTTTGCATTTTTAATAATTTCTGACGCTTTACTACGCTCCAGCACCTTAGCAATAATAAAACCTACTACTAACCCCACAACTGAAGCAATAATCAAAAATATAGTGTTATCCATAATCCATGTTAGTATTTATATATAAAAAAAGCCTGCACTAGTAAAGGTTCTGTATAAACTCTGTAAAAACAGGTTTAGGGCTAACAAATTGCTCAAGAATCCGCTCAATGGCGGCGCGCTTTTACAACTTAAACTCACCCTTTTTAATTAATTCTTGTTGAGTTTATCAAAATTACAACTAGTGCAGGCAGTAACCTTATTTATTTTAATGAACGTTATGACATATGGTCCTGTAACAAATCGCTAAGCGCACTTAGTCTATTTGCAACGGTATCCATATCATCATCTTTATCTATTACTTTTTGTTCGACCTGAGCAGCAAATTGTAACGCACACATAGCTAATACATCCTGCTTATCTCTAACGGCATAACTTTGCTCAAATTGTTTTATCATAGCATCTATCTTTTTCGCTGCTTTTCGCAAACCTTCTTCCTGATCAGGGTTTATGGTTAACGGATATACACGATCTGCTATTGATAATTTGATTTTAAGCTTTTCTGCCATATATAACTTATTCAGAGAGTTGCGCTATACACATATCTATCTCTCTTATTAAAGCGTTTATTTTGAGTTTGGTCTCCCTTTTATATTCATCACTGCCTAGTATTGCATTAGCATTTTTGAGTGCACTAAATTTCTCCTCCCAATGCTTTAATTGATTATCCTGAAGTTTAGATTTTGCCTCTAACTCTTGTATTTTATCTTTAAGACTAGCCGTTTGCTGCTTCATTAATTCATACTTATGCAGCAGCTTGCTTATCCTATTCTCAAGAGAATCAACAATTTCAATCAAATCACTCATTAATAAATTTTACACAATACTTCGTTACACAAAGTTAACATACCAATTGAAAAAACCCAATAGTTTTTAAACTAATTTTAAAGCCAATGTTTATTAATCTATAACTCCGAAATTTCAGTCACTTTGGTAAGTGCAGAAGCAATTATTTGATGCATGTCGTAATAACGATATTCTGCTAACCTACCACCAAAGATGATATTTTGCATCCCTTTTGCCTCTTCTTTGTATTTTTTATAAATCCTTTGATTGTCATCATTATTTATTGGATAGTATGCTTCTTTGGTTCTGTCCCAATTTTCGGGGTACTCTCGGGTAATAATTGTTTTGGGCTGTTTTCCAAACTCGAAATGTTTATGTTCAATTATTCTTGTAAATGCATATTCACTATCATTATAATTCACTACTGCATTTCCTTGATAATTATCTATCTCCTTTAATTCATGTTCAAAACGTAATGATCTATATTCTAACTGGCCGTATTTATAGTCAAAAAATTCATCTATTTTTCCTGTATATACCACTTTATCAGCCAAAGATTCTAATTGAACCCTATCTTCAAAAAAATCAATATTAGTTTTTGTTTCTATTCCTGATAGCAATCCTTCAATAATTGTATTGTATCCTCCTATAGGAATACCCTGATAGATATCATTAAAATAGTTGTTATCATATGTATACCTTACTGGTAGCCGTTTAATTATAAACGCAGGAAGCTCTGTAGCTTTTTTACCCCATTGCTTCTCTGTATATTCTTTGATAAAAGTTTCATAAATATCTTTACCGGCCAACGATAAAGCTTGTTCTTCTAAGTTTTTGGGAGACTTAGTACCATATTTTGCAATTTGTTCATTAATTACCGCTTTTGCCTCTTCTGGAGTTTTGGTACCCCATAATTGATAAAACGTATTCATATTAAAAGGCAAATTGTACAATTTACCTTTAGATAATGAGAGCGGAGAATTAATATAATTATTAAATGTTGCAAATTGATTTACATAATCCCATATTTTCTTATCATTAGTATGAAATATATGTGCTCCGTATTTGTGTACATTAATCCCTTCCTTTTTTTCGCAATAGACGTTACCTCCAAGGTGATCTCGTTTATCAATAACCAGACATTTCTTATTTCTCTTAGTCATTTCGTGAGCAAAAACACTTCCAAATAAGCCCGCTCCTACTATTAAATAATCATATTTTTTCTCGTTCACTTCCAACATTTTTATAATTTTCTCGCTGTCTAATCATTTACCAATGGTCAAATCTAAGGTTTTATGGTCAATCAACCTTTAGCATTATTCATCAATTAATAATCACGGCAATTATCTTAATAATATATAGTATAAAAAAATAAAATGTATGTATCTTTCCTTCCAGAAACTAAATTAAAATATGATAGGTTATTTCATTTCCAGAAATTATAAATCTTTATTTAATGCTGCTGGAAAAGCTAAAACTGATTGTGAAGCTATTTTAAAAGAAATGGGGTTTAAAAACCTTGGTTTTAAACAATCTTCGATTCCGAACTCTGCAATAGGAACCATCAAAAACTTTTTTGGAATAAGTCTCGCTTTACTAAGATTACCTTATAAGAGTACTCTTTGCACCCAATATCCTTTGAATAAATTTAGAGGTTATGTTATGTTTATGGCTCGTATAAAAAGATGTCGAGTAATAACTATAGTGCATGATGTTAGGTTTCTAAAAGGACGTACAGGCGACGCCTCAAAAGAATTGAAAAAAATTGTTGGGTCTGATGCTATTATAGTACATAATAATGCAATGAAAAATTGGTTTTTGGAACAAGCAGTAGATATTCCAATCATTGTCTTAGGAATATTTGACTATATCTTAAATGATGGCCTACCAAGACAGAATGACACTAACAAAGGTGAGAAACCATATGAAATTGTTTATGCAGGAGGCTTTGGTGAAGGTAAAAATTCTTACATTTTCGACTTGGATACACTACATCAGCAGGAGTATAAAATGAAACTTTATGGCATTGGTTTTGATTATCAAAAACTAAAAGTACCCAAAGAAGAATCAATTCTATCATATCAAGGTGCGTTTCCTTCAGATGTGGTAGCTTATCGTATTGAGGGGTCTTTTGGTTTAGTCTGGGATGGTATTTCTACTCAAGAATGTAGTGGTCAATATGGAGAGTATTTAAAATTTAACAACCCGCATAAAACATCTTTATATATCCTATGTGGCCTGCCCGTAATTGTTTGGGACAAGGCAGCGATTAGTACTTTTATTTTAGAGAATAATTTAGGTATTGCGATATCCAATTTAAAAGATTTAAGTGATGTTTTAAAAAATTTATCTTTAGAAGATTACCAAAACATGAAAAACAACGTTGATAAGGCACGAACAAAAATAATTTCTGGGGGCTATTTAAATGATGCTGTTAATAAAGCATTACAAAGTATTTAACTCCAAAAAAATAAGTAGTTTTATAGTTAATTAACACATATTTTACAATCGTTTATGTATAAATACATATGGTATATCATTTTTGGGATTTCTGTCTGTTATGGCCAAAAAGACATTGCAAAAGGTTACTTTATTCAGCCACTTGATATCCCAATTGTAGTATCAGGAACATTTGGAGAGCTAAGATCAAACCATTTTCATTCTGGACTAGACATGAAAACCAATGGTGAAGAAGGGCTTAATGTATATGCAACTGCAAAAGGTAGAGTGAGTCGCATAAAAGTTTCTCATGGAGGATATGGAAAAGCTTTATATATTATACATCCAAATGGATATACTTCTGTATATGCACATTTAAAAAGGTTTTCTCCAAAAATTGAAGCCTTTGTAAAAGAACGACAGTATGCAAAAGAATCTTATGAAATAGAACTTTTTCCAAAATCAGATGCTTTACAAGTAAAACAAGGAGATACCATTGCACTTAGCGGAAATACTGGAGGAAGCTCTGGCCCTCACCTTCATTTTGAAATCAGAGATTCTAGATCTAGGCCTATGAATCCAATGAGTTTTGGAATGGATGTTAAGGATACTCAAAAACCAATTGTAAATAGTTTATGGGCATATAGTAAAGACAAAAATGCTCATGTAAATGGAAAGCAAGAGCCTTATAGACTTAAGCTTACTCCTCAAAAAGATGGTAATTTTAAAGCAGAAAGTATTAATGCCTTGGGTAATATTGGTTTTGGTATTTCTACTATAGACAAACAAGATATGGCCGCCAATAAAAATGGCATTTATCAAATCCTAACTCAGATTAATGGAAAAGAAAACTTAAAATTTGAAATGAATCGTTTTTCTTTTTCCGAAACACGATATGTGAACAGGTTAATTGATTATGGCTATTACAAGAGAAACCGTAGTAGAATTAGCAAACTATTTATAGAACCTAATAACCCCTTAACCGTTTTTAAAATTAAAGAAAACAATGGTTTTGTAAACATTAAAGATAGTCTTTCTTATAGCTACAAAATATTTGTAAAAGATTTTAAAAACAATACAACTGTCATTGATATACCTATTGAGGGAAAACAAACTAAAATAGTTACTGCTCCAGACAAACCAGTTACACCAGATTTGGTAGAAGTTAATAAAAACTTCACCTACAACTCAGGTGTTTTTGATTTGCTAATTCCAAAAGGAAGTGTGTATGAAGATACCTATCTTGATTTATCAGTGAATGGAGAAACTGCTTCAATCCATAATAACGAAACGCCACTACACAAGAATATGACCATGGTTTTTGATGTTTCTCGCTATAAAGAAGAAGACAAGAAAAAACTTTATATAGGTAGAGTAAATGGTAAAAATAAACCTTCTTATTCTAGAACGTCGAAAAAAGGAAATCGTTTCTCGACAAGAACTAGAACATTTGGTAAATATTCTCTTTTTTCGGATACTCAAAAACCAACTATTGTACCCATAAATGTCTCTGATAAAAAATGGATTTCTAGTGCTACACATTTAAAAATAAAAATTAACGACTCAGAATCTGGTATAAAAAGCTATCGAGGTACTATCAACGGTGATTTTATTTTAATGGAATACGATTACAAAACCGGTATGCTAGTTTATGATTTTAATGATAAAATTATTATCGATTCAGAAAATAATTTTAAACTTGTGGTGTTAGATAATGTAGGAAATAGAGCAACATTTGAAACAACATTCTTTAGAAAACCTTAAAACCTTCTTATTTTTTGAAAAATCCCTTTCCGTTTCTCTTATTAATATTCTTAGTCGTCAATAGCTTTAATGCTTTTGCTCAAACGGCAGTATTAAAAGGAGTCATTCTAGACGAAAACAAAGTTCCTGTACAAGGAGCAAATGTAACATACAATAAATCTGGAGCACAATCAGATCAAAATGGTGTGTATGCGTTAAGTATCCCAGCAAATCAAGAGGTACAAATAAGTATCACACATATCGCTTTAAAGAGTTTACAGTTTACTATTAATCTTGAAGAAAATCAAGAATATGAACTCAACCCTGTGCTTAACACTAATGTAGAGCAAATAAGTACAGTCATAATTTCTGGTCGCGAACGAAAAACAGTTGAAGGAATCATCACATTAGATCCAGAAACTATTAGAACCACTCCATCTGCCAATGCGGGTGTTGAAGGACTTCTTAAGAGTTTACCTGGAGTAAGCTCTAACAATGAACTGAGTACACAATACTCTGTTCGGGGTGGAAACTTTGACGAAAATCTGGTTTATGTAAATGAAATTGAAGTCTATCGTCCTTTTTTAATTCGATCAGGACAACAAGAAGGATTAAGTTTTGTGAATACCGATTTAGTGCGCAGTGTAGATTTCTCTGCAGGAGGGTTTCAAGCAAAATATGGCGATAAACTTTCTTCGGTATTAGATATTACTTATAAAAGACCGACTAGATTAGGAGCTACTATAGATTTAAGTTTACTAGGTGGTAGTGCATCTGTAGGTGGAATTTCAAAAAACAAAAAACTTTCGGGTATTATTGGCCTTCGGTATAGAGACAATAGTCTATTGGTAAATTCAAAAGCAACTGAAACTAATTTTCAACCATTATTTGCTGACGTACAAACATATTTGTCTTATAATTTTTCTGATAAATTTGAATTAGGTTTCCTAGGTAATCTCGCGATTAATAAATATGATTATCAACCCCTACGAGAACAGGTGAATTTTGGTACGCTACAAACCGTGCAAGCACTTGTTGTTAATTACCAAGGGCAAGAAGAGGATCGTTATGACACATATTTTGGCGCATTAAAAGGAACCTATAAACCTAATGACAATTTAACTCTTAAACTTATAGGATCTGCTTACCAAACTCAAGAACAGGAACACTATGATATTCTTGCAGCTTATGCACTAGGTACCGTTAATACCGATATTGGAAGTGAAGATCTTGGAGAGGTAGAATTTAGTGAAGGTATAGGTTCACAACTTACTCATGCCCGTAATGATCTTGATGCCTTAATATTTAATTTAGAACACAAAGGAACTTATATTACTGATAATCATCAATTTGATTGGGGTGTTAAATATACCCATGAAGACATTAGAGACCGTTTACAAGAATTTGAAATTATAGATTCTGCTGGGTTTTCGATAAGACCTCCTATCATTGATATTGTAAATGACCAACCCTATACTCCATTCGCTAGCCCAATTGTTCCTTTTGTAAGCATAAGAGCTACCAACGATGCGCAAATTGATCGTATTTCGGGATATGCTCAATATAGTATTCGATCTAATATTAAAGAAAATGAGGTATGGGCAAATATCGGTATACGAGCACACAACTGGAATATTTCGGGAAATACTGTAGCTGGTTCAGATTCACAAATAGTATTTAGTCCTAGAGCTCAAATTGCTATCAAACCCGACTGGGATATTGACATGATTTTTAGAGCATCAGGAGGGCTATACCATCAACCACCATTTTATAGAGAGTTAAGAGATTCTCTAGGAGTGGTGCGACCAGAAGTCAAAGCACAACAATCAATACATATTGTCTTAGGCAATGATTACAGTTTCAAAATGTGGGATAGACCTTTTATTCTAACCTCCGAAATTTATTACAAAAAACTAACTGACGTTAACCCTTATACTATTGAAAATGTTCGCATTAGATATAGAGCAAGGAATAATGCCGAAGCTTTTGCTCAAGGTATTGACCTTAGACTTAATGGAGAATTCGTTCCAGGAACAGAAAGCTGGGTTAGCCTAGGATATCTAAAAACCGAAGAGAATATTGATGATAGAGGGTATATTTCAAGACCAACAGATCAACGTCTCAAAATAGGTGTGCTTTTACAAGATTATATTCCTTCAATCCCAAGTTTAAAGGGGTATCTAAATATAGTGTATCAAACAGGAGTTCCTGGTGGATCACCAAGTTATGCAGACCCTTACGAATTTCAATCGAGATTACCTGATTATAGAAGAGCAGATCTTGGTGTATCTTATGTCGTCGTTGACGCGAATAAAAGATTAAAGCAGGGTAATTTTTTCAATAATTTTAAAGAATTTAATCTAGGTTTCGAGATTTACAATCTTTTCGACAACCAAAATTCTATAACCAATACTTTTGTAAGAGATGCTGCCAGTAGAAGACAATTTGCCATCCCTAATGTTTTGACTCCTAGAGTTTTTAATGTAAGACTTGGCATAAAGTTTTAAAACTTCAATTTTTATTAATCAAAGCAAGGGTTTTTGGCAAAAGTACCACCGCACCCTTCTTTTCCATATATCATTTGTTGAGCTGATTTTTCTAAAATCGTCATTCTTTTAACAACCAAGATATCCTGTAGAGAAATTTCTGTTTTTGCCAACTTTTTTTTCATGATTCTATCATTTTAAATTATGAAATAGAAAGATACTAAATTAAATATCTAAAACATGAATACAATTCATGTCTTGATAACCTTAATTTGTAATCACAAAAAAAAGATGCTTTACGCCATAAAATCCTTTATCACCTGCACAACGTAGTCTACCTCTTTCTTGGTATTATATTTTGAAAAAGAAAAACGTACAGAAGGTTTTTGCAAATCTTCTTCAGACAAAATCTCTGTAAGTACATGAGACCCCTTGCTGCTTCCACTTTGACACGCACTACCTTTAGAACAGGCAATACCATTAATATCTAAATGAAATAATAAAATTCCGGCTTTTTCATCTGAAATCGGAAGACAAGCATTGATCAATGTATACGTACTATGACCAGCATCACAACAATTGGCATTAAACTTAACTCCTTCAATATTAGCTTTTAAAGTATCTACAAAATACTGTTTTAAATCTACAACATAAGCTTGTTCCTCTTCTAAATTTTCATATGCCAGTTTTAAAGCCTCATCCATCCCTGCTATATTATGTACACTTTCTGTACCTGCTCGATAACCTCGCTCCTGCTCTCCTCCAAAAATCAAAGGTCTTAATCCAGAGTTTTTCCTAATATAAGCAAACCCTACACCCTTAGGTCCATGAAATTTATGAGCACTAATTGCGGTAAAATCGACATTTAATTCCTTCAAATTTACTTCTAAGTGCCCAACAGATTGCACCATATCACTATGAAACAAAGCTTGATGTTCTTTACATAAATCACCTACTCGTTTTATATCTAGAATAGTCCCTACCTCATTATTTACGTGCATTAGGCTAACTAAAGTTTGCCCATCAAAAGAGTTTAATAATGATTCTAAATGAGCATAATCAATACTTCCATCATTTTGTATATCAACGTAACTTACACGAACATCTTCATTATATACTTCTATTTCTTGTACCGTATGCAATACAGCGTGGTGTTCTATTTTGGATGTAATAATATGTTTTACTTTCAAATCCCTAACCGCACTATGAATAGCCAAGTTATCTGCTTCGGTACCTCCAGATGTAAATATGATCTCTGAAGCCTTCACTCCTAAATAACCAGCTATATTTTTACGAGCTTGTTCTATATGGTTCTTAGCAGAACGTCCAAACCCATGACTAGAAGAGGGATTACCATAATCTTCTTCAAGAACAGAAATCATTTTTTTGATAACCTCTGGTCTTACCTTTGTTGTTGCTGCACTATCAAAATAAACCTTTTGCATGAAAATCAAATAATTTATAATTTATACAAGAAAATAAATCAATTCTGTAAAAACTCACTCCATTTTTTATGGTATCCGTAATTTTTACAATTGCAAAACTAGTTTAAATAAAATTATTTTTCACAAGACTCGTTATAATCTTTCAATTACTTTATTTTTGTCTGAATTTGTTAAATATTTGGTTTACGAAAACAATTACTATTTTCTTTCGTCTTTAAGTTAGAAATTAGATAATCTAAAATAAGTAGCCAAAAATATATGTCTGTGAAAAAGCTTTTATATTTATTTTTATCCATCGCTTTCTTATCCTGTGATGACGGTGATATTATTGTAACCAGTTTTGAGTTTGATGATGTTGATCTTCAATTGTGTAATGGCGCAGGAGAAAATGAATTTGTGTTTTTCAAAATTAATCAAAGTGTAAACGAAGCAATATCTTATAATTTCGTTAGTGATCTTTTTTCTGAAACTGAAGTAACCACTGCTCCTATAACACTTGATTTAAGTGATGGAACAAATACTTTAATCTACAGACAATTTAATAGTGCTATTACTTCTGATTATTATTGTTCTATCATTCCTTCTAGCGATATTATCATTACAGAAGAATTGATTAGTTCTTCTGGTATGGCAGAAATTGAAACTATTATTGCTCTAGAAGATGATAATGATGGTATTGATGCTGCGGATGAGGATATAAATGGAAATGGAAACCTAGATGATGATGATACAGACGGGGATATGATCCCCAATTATAAAGATCAGGATGATGATAATGATAATATCTTAACTAGTGTAGAAATACCAAATGATATTCCTGATAATGATAACCCTAGAGATACCGATGGGGATGGAATTCCTGATTACCTAGAAGAAGACGACGACAACGATGGTATTTTGACTAGAAATGAAGATGCTAATGAAAATGGAAACCCTAGAGATGATAGAGATCCAAACACAGGAGCATTGTTTTATTTGGATGCACAATCAACCAATACTGCTGTTATGGTAGCACCAGCTCTTGACAATACAATTCAAACCACGTATAGGACAACCATAATTATCAATCAAATAGAGTTTATAGATAATAATGGTGATTTTCAAGATGATAATTTCTCTTTTGGTTTTAAAGAAACTACTGTTGCTAGAACCACTACTTTATAGATGATATTATGATGAATAGAGTATTTTTAATTTGCATTTTTAGTTTGTTATTGATAGGATGCAGCGAAGGCGATATTATCAATGATGATTTCAGTTTTACAGCTACTTTAGAGAATTGTTCTAATGGAGATGATTTTGTCTTTTTTAAGATAGATTCTACTATTGATCAAGCATTTTCTCTAGGTTTTACCAGTACGACTTTTGAGCTTAACACAGTTCCTGAAACACTTACATCTACTTTTGCACTAAATGGCACCACAAGTGTATTAGTGTATAGAAAATTTGATACCACTATCGATGGTCAAGCTTATTTTTGCACAAGTGTTCCTCCAGGAAATATTCTTGTAACACGAGAACTAACAGCTTCTAATGGTACAGTTACAATTAACTATGTAGAAATAAGTCAAACTGCAACCGAAATAACGTATACTAGAAGTATTACTATAACAAACGTTACTTTACTAGGTGAAGATATTGAGGTAAGGCAAGAAGTAATCGAATTTGGCGCAGATGAAATCACAATTGCTAAATAGTGAATTATTTAGGGTTTTGAACAATGTAAATTTCCATAGCACCTAGACCATACTTTTTATAGTCAGCATCAGATACTCTCACATTATCATAACGTCCAAAAAGATATTTTAATTCCTCTTTAAGGACCCCTTGCCCTACTCCGTGTATAAAAACAATTTTAGGTATTCTTTTATGAATAGCAAAATCAAGCTGTCTCTTTGCGGTATCCAATTGTAAAATAACCATATCATGATTGGTCATCCCTTTGCTGGATTTTACTAGCTTATGAATATGTAAATCCACTTCCATAACGGGTACATATCGTTCTTTTGGTTTTGCTATTGGCCTCTTTGGTTTTTTCTTAAAAACTTCTTTTTCCTGGAGGTTTTTATTCACCTCTTCATAAGAAGGGATAACCATTTCTCCAGATTCGATTTTAACCACTTCTCGAATAAAAAATGTCATTTCGAAACCATCTTCAGTATCAATAACAACTTCTTCAGAAGTAACCGAAATTACCTTACCCGAAATAGGCTCATCTAATACAGATACAATATCTCCTTTTTTAATCATTCTTCTTCTTCAAAATATTCTTTAGAATCTAATGTTGTTTTGGATGATAATCCAGAATTAATAAGAAACAAACCCAACATTAATACTACCACACCTATACTCTGAACATAATAATTTTTTATATCAGCACCTATTTCACTAATTAAAGCTATGGCACCAGTCATAATCAAAAGTATACTAGCTATTTTCTTTGTTTTATTATAATTCATAGATGCAAAAATATCAATTCTTAGATTTTTGTAAGCATGAATACGATAAATAACTTAATTATGTATATTGCAATAAATAATTAAACTTTTCGCTTTTGGAAAAATACATGCTCCCGTGTCTAAACAAAAAGCTTTTTGGCGTTGATTGTTTAGGTTGTGGTATGCAAAGGTCAATTGCACTTTTATTAAAAGGTGAATTTGCTGGAGCATTTCATATGTATCCAGCTATTTACCCTTTATTATTGTTATTAACTTTTTTAGGATTTAACCTTTTCGTTAAATTTAAATATGACAGCTTTATTAAAGCTACACTAATGATTACTTCGATTGTTACTATGGTAATAAGCTATGTAATTAAAATGAAAATTATTTTTTAACTAATCACATTAAATTATGGAAAAACAGACGTTACCCAATTCCACCCTTATTTTAGTTTTTGGTATTCTATCAATATTAGGATGCTGTTGTTACGGTGTCTTAGGACTTATTTTTGCTATCGTTGCTATAATAATGGCAAAAAAAGCTACTGCTGTATATAACGAAAATCCTGAGTTATATTCAGGATATCAAAATGTAAAAACTGGAAAAATCCTAGCTATAATAGGGTTGATATTAAGTGTTATCTATTTAATATATGTTATTTTCATATTTGCAACTGTTGGATACGACGGTATTATGGAAATGCAACAAGAATTAATGAGACAATACGGAGGATAACCGTATACTTTATATAATTTGCAAAACTGTCTGGATGTAAAATCTAGGCAGTTTTTATTTACACAAGGATAAGTTGAAAGAGTTTATTCATTTTATAGAATCGTACATGTTGTCTTGCCCAACAAAACAGTTAATACACATTAACTGTTTAGGATGTGGACTTCAACGAAGTTTTATTTTACTTCTTAAAGGAGATGTAATAGCCTCTTTTTATATGTACCCTGCACTTATCCCAATGTTGTTAATGATAGGATATTTAATCGCTCATGTGCTGTTTAAATTAAAAAATGGTGCTCGAGTATTACAATATTTTTATATTTCAAATAGTCTTCTTATTATTATCAATTTTATTTTTAAACTTTAATCAAACCTCTATGGAAACTAAACAACAACTACCAAATGCCACATTGGTCTTAATATTTGGTATTGTTTCAATTGTAACTTGTTTTTGCTACGGAATTTTTGGATTAATTTTCGGTATTATAGCATTAGTATTAGCTAAAAAATCAAAAGAGCTGTATTTGGCTAATCCAGATTTGTATTCGGGATATGAGAACTTAAAAGCGGGTAAAATATGTGCTTTAGTTGGTGTTATACTAAGCTCAATATACTTTTTAATAATTCTTGGGTATTTTATCTTTATCGGGGCTATGATGCCTTGGTCAGAAATATTAAATCAATAGTATACATACAAGTATAAAAAAGGGAGATACTATTATCTCCCTTCTTTTTATCTATAATTTCAATCTGTATTTATTCAAACTCCTTTAGCGTTTTGGTAATAATATCAACACACTCCAAAAGTTGTTCCTTATTCATTACTAAAGGCGGTGCAAAACGAATAATGTTACCATGAGTTGGTTTGGCTAAAAGACCATTTTCTTTTAACGCAACACATATGTTCCATGCAGTTTCGCTTTCTTCATCGTCATTAATAACAATTGCATTTAACAATCCTTTCCCTCTTACCAAGTTTACAATCTTCGAGTTTTCTATATACTTATTTAACTCTGATCTAAACAATTCTCCCATCTTGAAAGCATTATCCGCCAGTTTTTCATCTCTAACCACTTCAAGAGCAGCCACAGCAACCGCAGCAGCAATAGGATTACCTCCAAAAGTACTACCATGATTACCTGGTTTAATAACATTCATGATATGATCGTTTGCAAGAACTGCAGAAACAGGATATGCTCCTCCACTCAATGCTTTTCCTAATACCAAAACATCTGGTTTTACATTTCCATAGTCTACAGCCAATAATTGACCGGTTCTAGCAATACCCGTTTGTACTTCATCGGCCATAAACAACACATTGTATTTCTCACAAAGTGCTTTTGCTTTTGCCAAATAATCCTCAGAAGGTACATAAACACCTGCTTCACCCTGTATAGGTTCTACCAAAAATCCTGCAACATTTTTATTATTTTCTAATGCTGATTCTAAAGCAGAAAGGTTATCGTATTCGATTTTAATAAACCCTTCAGTATATGGCCCAAAATTCTTTCGAGCAACAGGATCATTAGAAAATGAAATTATCGTAGTTGTTCTACCATGAAAGTTATTTTCACAAACAATAATTTGAGCTTCATTTTCTGATATACCTTTTTTCTCATATGCCCATTTTCTACAAATTTTTAGCGCTGTCTCTACTGCTTCAGCACCAGTATTCATAGGTAGCAATTTATCGAAACCAAAAAATTCAGTAGCAAACTTTTCATACTCTCCTAATTTGTCATTATAAAATGCTCTAGAAGTTAATGTTAATGTCTGTGCTTGATTTACCATTGCTCCAACAATCTTAGGATGACAATGCCCTTGATTTACTGCAGAGTATGCACTTAAGAAATCGTAATATTTCTTTCCTTCAACATCCCAAACATATACACCTTCTCCTTTGCTTAAAACCACAGGTAAAGGATGATAATTATGAGCTCCGTACTTATCTTCTAACTCAATTGAATGTTGTGACGATTTTTTTTCTAAAACAGCCATTTTTTTAATAATTTAAATTGATAAAATAACTATTCCTTCTCTACCTTTATCCTTTCGACAAGATTCGAAAATTCAGCGTGGGAGAGAAATCATCCCTAAGAGAATTGCAAAATTAATAAAACTTTACCGAATTTTTTATTTTAGACTCGTTAATACCTTATTTTTTTTGTTTTTGATAAAACATCAGTCGTACCCTTCATAAAACAATACTGTTAGGATACTTTCCCTGCAAGAGAAGAAACTTGTAGTTCTAATCTTTTAATTTCTCTTAGCAGAGCATTTTTATCCATCTGCATCCAGGAAAAAATCTTTATCATAGATACAAACATCATACAAACAAAACCAGCAGTCGACCATTTTATAAGCTCATTTGTAGTTTCGGCATTAAAAAACTGTACCACACTATACACCAAAAACACAAATGCTATTAGCATTACAATATTCATTAAGATTATAATCCATCGGTGTTTGGTATTAAAAATACCCCCAATCATTTCAAAAAGGTTTTGCTCATCTAACTCATCATAAAATTTTGCTTCTTCCTGAGTTAAAGTTTCTTTAATCAATTCATCAATTTCTGTCATTTTATTTTTCATCATATTTATTTTTAAGAATTAATTTCAATTTTTCTCTAGCTGTAAACAAACGTGATTTAACGGTTCCTGTCGATACATGTACTATGTCACTTATTTGTTTTACGCTATACTCTTCGAGATAAAAAAGATTAAGAACTATTTGTTGCTCATTAGGTAATTTTTTGATTTCTTTTTTTAACTGCACTAATACATTTTCAGAATTACTAGTATAGTGTTCTCTTTGATCTATATCATGTTGATCTCGATACTCTTTAAGTTGGGTTAATTCTTTTTTGTGCTTCCGTAACCAATTAATCGCGTTTCGAGTAACTATAGTCAATGCCCAACTCCCAAAACTATTGGGATCCTTAAGGGTACTAATTTTTAAAAGAATTTTACTCCAACTATCCTGAACAATATCTTTAGAAATCTCAATGTCATAGGTATACCAATACGCATGTTTACATAATCTAGCATGCCACCTCTTAACCAAAAGTGCCATTGCCTTTTTATTTCCTGATTGGCATTGCAATACCAGCAAAGAATCAAATACTTTATGAGCTGTTTTCTTATTCATTTCTATTCTATTGACGCAGAAATTCGAAATAGGTTCATTTTTTTGTTTCTTTTTATAAGATATTTTGAATAATCATTAAGTATATGCATTCTATTCTTATTTTTGCGCTATGGCAAGAAAAAACAGAAGACAAGTCTTTGAAAATATTGAGGTAATTGATGCAGGTGCTAAGGGAAAAAGTGTTGCCAAAGCTCCTGACGGAAAAGTTATATTCATAAACAATGCTGTTCCGGGTGATGTAGTAGATATTCAAACCACAAAAAAACGCAAAGCATATTATGAAGGGTCTGCCACAACTTTTCACAAACAGTCGGACAAGAGAGTTGATCCTAAGTGTGATCATTTTGGGACATGTGGTGGTTGTAAATGGCAATTTATGGGGTATGAACATCAACTCGCCTATAAAGAAAAAGAGGTAGTAAACAACCTTACTAGATTAGGTAAAATAGAATTACCTGAAGTTGACCCCATAATAGGATCTGAAGATCAGTATTTTTATAGAAACAAAATGGAGTTTTCTTTTAGTGCCAGTAGATGGCTTACACTTGAAGAAATCCAAAGTAAAACTGAAATTCAAAATAGAAATGCATTAGGGTTTCATATGCCGGGCATGTGGGATAAAATATTGAATATAAAAAAATGTTATCTTCAAGAAGACCCAAGTAATGCTATTAGAAATAAAGTAAATGAATTTGCCACTCAAAATAATCTTGAGTTCTATAATCCAAGAAGTCAGGAAGGCTTTCTAAGAACCTTAATGATTCGCATTGCCTCGACTGGAGAAATTATGGTTTTGGTTCAGTTTTTTAAAGAAAATCTTGAAAAAAGGAATTTATTACTAGATTACATAGCTTCTGAGTTTCCAGAAATTACATCACTGCAATATGTAGTAAACTCTAAAGGAAATGACACTATATATGATCAAGAAGTGATTTGCCATACAGGAAAAGATTTTATAGAGGAAGAAATGGAAGGGCTACGATTTAAAATTAATGCCAAATCATTCTATCAAACCAATTCTAAACAAGCGTATCAATTGTACAAGGTAACTCGAGATTTTGCTGGCCTTACTGGTAATGAATTAGTATATGATTTATATACAGGAACAGGAACTATTGCTCAATTCGTTGCCAAAAACGCTAAGAAAGTGATCGGTGTTGAAGCTGTTCCTGAAGCTATTGAAGATGCCAAAGAAAATGCGCGTAATAATAACATTGATAATGTCGAATTTTATGCGGGAGATATGAAAAAGGTGTTTACCAAAGATTTTATATCTAAGCATGGTCAACCAGAAGTTGTTATTACCGATCCTCCTAGAGATGGGATGCATAAGGATGTAGTTGAGCAATTATTGAACATCTCTCCAGAAAAAATAGTGTATGTTAGTTGCAATAGTGCAACACAGGCTAGGGATCTTGCGTTATTAGATAGAGCATATAAAGTTAGTAAAGTACAACCCGTAGATATGTTCCCTCAAACATACCATGTAGAAAATGTGGTTTTATTAGAAAAAAGATAGCACATGAGATCGTACAAATATATAATACCAATTATAGCATCTGTATTTTTATTATTTCTAAATGTTGGTTGTGAAAGAGATGATATCTGTGCAGAAGGTACTCCCACTACTCCTCTACTTATTATAAAGTTTATCAACTTTGATAATGCAACAGAGGTAAAAACACCTTCAGAACTTCAGGTAAAAGCAGTTGGAGTAGAAGCTCCTTTTACTTTGACATCTGTTACAGATTCTATTATGATTCCACTTCGAACAAATGAACCTATAACCGAATATGAGTTTACAATAGATTCTAATACCACCAATGATGAAACTCCATCAAATACTGATACTGTTAGTTTTCAATATACAGCAGTAGAAGAATATGTAAGTAGTGCTTGTGGATTTAAAATAAATTATGAAGGTCTCACTATTTCGCCTCCTGTAGCAGGAGATGATGGTAGTTGGATTCAAAATATAACTGTACAAAGAGAAGACGTAACCGATGAAGCAACTGCGCACGTATTTATTTTTCATTAGTATAATATTGATCTCTGGTCATATAACGGGGCAAGAAGAAGAACAAAAGAAAATATCTGCAAGAGATACATTACCCCCTGCAGAAAAGTATGGGCTTAGAGCTGGTATTGATATTAGTAAGCTTATTCGTTCTGGAGTTGATAGTAAATACTCTGGTTTTGAAATTGTAGGTGATTATAGGATATATAAGAAATTTTATATTGCCGGAGAAATTGGTAATGAATCTCTTATTCGAGACGAAGAAAATGTAAATGTAGAAGGATCAGGAAGCTATATTCGAGCGGGAATAGATTTTAATGTTTATGATAATTGGTATGGGATGCAAAATAGTATCTATGCTGGTGTGCGATATGGCTTTTCTACTTTTGATCAAACTCTAAATGAATACGCCATATTTACAGGTACTAATTACTTTGGGGTAAATCGTATTACCGAAAGCATTGAGGAAAATGGTTTGAATGCAAGCTGGATAGAATTAGTATTAGGTATAGAGACCGAACTTTTTAACAACGTCTATTTAGGTGCGAGTGTTTCTTTAAGAAGTTTGGTAAGTGAAAAAACACCTGATAGATTTGATAATCTTTATATTCCTGGATTTGGAAGAACAAATGATTTTAGTAGTATCGGTGTAGGCTATAATTATTCTATAAGTTACCTGATACCATTTTTCAAAAAGAAAAGATAAAACAAAGTCTCATATTTAAATAGATATGAGACTTTGTTTATGTATCAAAATGCTTCTTTTAAAAGCTCTTGAAGTTCTTTCCATGATTTTTCATCTGCCTCCTTTTGATACGCTAATGGTAAATTAAATTTTTTTCCTAACGAGTCAGCAGCTTTACTCGTAAACGAGTGCGTAGTATTTTCATAAGCAATATACTTATAACTTGCATTTATACTATCCATAGCACTTTTATAGGCTACAACAGATTCTTTAGAAACGAAAGGATCATCTGCGCCATTACAAACCAATACTTTGGCTTTTAGCTTTTCATTTGGCATAATAGGCAACTGCACTCCACTATGAAAGGCCGCCACTGCATCTAAATCTATACCGGCATTAGCCATAGTTAATGCCACACTACCTCCAAAACAGTATCCTATTGCTGCTATTTTATCGGCATCTACAGATGGATGTGATTTTAACATTTCTAAAGCAGCATTAAAACGAGCAGTCGCCGAGTCAATATTACCCATTACACTCATTGCAAATTTACCTGCATCATCTGGATGACTAGCCTGTTTACCATCTCCATACATATCAACTGCCAATGCCACATATCCCAACTCTGCCAACATATCAGCTCTTTCACGTACATAATCATTATGTCCCCACCATTCATGTACAACAATAACTCCTGGGCGTTTTTCAGTTATATTTTCATCAAAAGACACATAACCTTTCATAGATAATGAATCAGTGTTATATGTGATTTCTTCTCTTTTAATCGTAACAGAAGATTCCTCTGCTATTGTTAATTCTTCCGGATTATCAGGTTTTTCTTGAGTTGTTGACTTATTTTCTTTACAACTGATTATACACAAAAAAGAAAATAATACCGTAATATAGTTGATAATAGATTTCATAAAAAAACTTAGTTTAAGGTTAGTGTATATAGTAATTTCATTAAACTTTTTAATCAATTTCAAATTAGTCTTCAACAAAAGGAGCTCCAGCATCTTGTAGTGCTTTTGAAAACACATTTATTTCATTTTGCAAAGCTTCAAATTTGGAAGAGATGAATTCCATTTGTGTAGTAATAATTTGCATAGTCTTAAGATGTGTATCTGTTGGTCCATAAGTAGAACGTTCTACACCTCTATAAATAGCAAACATTCGAGAACCTATAGTAGGTTTATTTTTTTCACCTACTTGTTGCTTAGATTGGTTACCTGCAAATGCTTTCTGTATTTCTGCAAATCGCTTGGTTAATCCTACAAGACGAGAATCCAAACTACCTGGTGCAGTATTTACTCTATCTAGAGCCTTACTCATTGCCTTTATTTTTTTATCGGTTTTATCCAATTTTAATTCTAAAGCAGATACCTTTTTAATTGTATTTTCATAAGTTCTCCAAAATTCTGATACTTTTTCGGGAGTTGCTCCTTGTAAGGTTCCTTTACGAAGTTGCTTTACCTCAAAAGAAACTGGCTCAGATAATAATGTTACCTCCCCATTAACCACTTTAGACATCGTTGCCGTATATCTTCCAGGAGGAACCATAAACCCCTGAGGAGTATTAAAAGGGTTTTCTTGTTTATATATTGAGATTGCATCGGGAGCTGGGTATTTTAAGTCCCATGCAACTCGATGAAATCCTGATGTCACAGGTCCAGTTATTCTTCTTACAACATTATTATTACTATCGGCTATACTAATAACAACCTTTGGTGTAGACGTTATTCGTTCTGCTTCTATAGCATCCCATCCTGGAAATACAATATCTTTTCCTTTATTTTTCTTTTCGGTTTCTTGTCGTTTCTCTTTATTTGTTTTTAAACCATCCTTAAGATAATATGTAAATACCGCTCCAAAATCAGGATTGGGAGCAACATAATGTGATGCCCCTTGACTTCCTTTTTTATCATCAAAACTAAGGTTTGGTCTTGGTATATACCACCATGCATCTCTAACAGGAAACAATACACCTTCTTCTTTTAATTTTGCTTCAGTAACATTTCTTAATGAAGTATAATCATCAAGTATAAAAAAACCTCTTCCAAAAGAAGCTCCAATAAGATCATTCTCTTTTCGTTGAATCGCTATATCTCTAAAAGAAATTGTTGGCATATCCCCTACTAATTTCACCCATTTTGTTCCTCCATTTACAGTAAAATATATTCCAAACTCTGTTGCTGCAAATAATAAATTAGGATTTACATGATCTTGCACCAGTCTCCATACGATTGTCCTTTTAGGAAGGTTTCCCGAAATAGATCTCCAGCTTCTACCGTTATCAATACTTTTTATCAAATAAGGCTTAAAATCCCCATACTTATGATTGTCTAGAGCTGCATATACCGTATTCACTTCAAAAAGATCTGCTTTAATATCGTTTACAAATGCTGTAGCTGGAACACCCGAAATACTACCTACATTTACTTTACGCCAATTACTCCCACCATCTTCTGTAACCTGGATACTTCCATCATCAGTTCCAACATACAAAATATCTTCTGCCTTAGGTGATTCTGCGATCGAGGTAATTGTATTATAATTAGACATTGCCAAAAAATCCCAAGGAGCATCCCAAGATTGTTTTTTGCCCATAATTGGTAAAGTTATTCGTTCCTGGTTTTTAGTTAAATCTCCAGAAATAGCTGTCCATTGATCTCCTCTATTATCTGATCTCCATAATCGTTGAGAAGCAAAATAAATCCTAGATGGATTATGGGCACTTACCAAAATAGGAGCATCCCAGTTAAAACGTTCAAAATTTTCATTTGCTCCTGGTTGCGGTTGGATATCAATTACTTCTCCCGTACTTAAATCTACACGAGATAAGTTTCCTTCTTGCCGTTCGGCGTACATAATATTAGGATTTCCCGGTTCTGTAGCGGGTTGATGTCCATCCCAATTGAGCACTATTTTCCAATCAGAATTTTGAATTCCGTGTACATTATCTGTTCTTGACGGTCCTCCTTGTGTACTATTATCTTGAGTACCTCCATAAATATTATAGAAAGGTTCGGCATCATCCACTGCCATTTTATAGTATTGGGTAACGGGTAAATTATCTATAAACCTCCAATTTTGAGTAAGATCAAATGTTTCGTACAAACCACCATCTGTCCCCACCAAAAGGTAATCAGGATCATTCTTTTTAAATGCAATAGCATGATTGTCTGAATGTTTATATTCTTCTTTCATTCTATTAAACGTTTTTCCTCCATCTTCTGATATTTGCATTCGTACGTCAACCAAATACAAACGCTCAAAATGATGTGGAGAAGCATATAGTTCTTGATAATAATGTGGTCCTGTGGCACCAGATACGGCATCTGATCTTTTCTCCCAAGTAGTTCCTCTATCTGCCGAGCGATACACCGCTCCAGTTCGCCGATCCAATTCTATTGCGGCATATAAAATATCTGGTTTTTGTGGTGAAATAGCCAATCCTATTTTACCCATCCATGATTTTGGTAATCCATTGTTCAGTTTTTTCCAGGTTTCTCCACCATCTACGCTACGATGAATTCCAGAACCGGGTCCTCCCCCCATATAAGCAGCTACAGTTCGATGTCTCTGCCACGTAGCGGCATACATTACATTTGGATCTCTTGGATCTACCAATACATCTGTTACACCAACCCATTCATCATCTCCTAGTGTTTTTTTCCAAGTTTTACCGCCATCAATTGATTTATACAATCCTCGATCTCCTCCTTTTTTCCATAAAGGCCCTTGAACCGCTGCCCATATAACATTAGCATTATCCGGATGTACTATTATTTTAGAGATATGCTCGGATTTTTGCAATCCCATATTTTTCCAAGATGCTCCTCCATCATCACTTCGATAAATTCCATCTCCGTATCCTACATGGCGGCCTCCTACATTTTCGCCTGTTCCTATCCAAATAGTATTATTATTATTAGGATCTATTGTTACGCACCCTATAGAATAAGATGTTTGGTCATCAAAAATTGGATTCCATGTAGTACCAGAATTAACTGTTTTCCATACTCCGCCAGAACCTACCGCAACATACCAAATGTTTTCATTTTTGGGGTGTATTGCAATATCAGCAATACGTCCCGACATAAAGGCAGGGCCTATATTACGCATTTTAAGACCTGAAAAAACAGAGTCGGTAAAAACTGAAGGTGTAGTGGTTTTTTGATTGGATCTTTGTCCGAAAATTTGACAAGAAATTATCAATAAAAAAGATACTAAAAAAGCTTGTGTGAGTTTTGTGTGCATATCAAATCAGGATGATTAGTGAATAGTTTAATATTTGCAAGTAGAAAATTATTGTAATTTCAATAATACTTTCTTAACAAAAACATAAACTATTCTAAAACGATCTAATTTAATGCTATCCACAAACTAATACACTACTCTTATTTTTGGTATTTAGCCTTTTTACTACCTGCATACATTTCGTACTTAACTAATCTTGATTCTAACTTCCCATTAAAAACTTTAATTTTTCTAGATGGTCGTAATCCAATATATTTTAATGCTTCCAGATTAGCGGTAATAAACCAGGCATTAGTTCCCGGGTAGTTCTTTTTGAGTGTATCTCCTATTTTCGAATAGAATTCTTCAACGTTAATTTCTAATCGTTCATCATAAGGAGGATTAAATACCATGTGTAGCGATCCTTCAACTTCTTTGTCTGATTCAAAGAAATTACCATCTTTTATTTTTACAAATTCTGTTAAGTTTGCATTTTCAACATTAGTTTGCGCTTTTTTAACAGCCGATGGTGCTTTATCCATTCCAATAATAGTATGGTGAAAATCTCTAGTTTTATTAAGACACACTTCTTCTATTTTCTCAAATAAATCCATATCCCAATCTAACCATTTCTCAAAAGCAAACTCTTTTCGGTTTAAGTTAGCAGGAATATTGCATGCAATCATGGCAGCCTCTATAGCAAGAGTTCCACTACCACACATTGGATCTAAGAAATCACTTTGTCCATCCCATCCCGATAATAATAACAAACCAGCCGCCAGCACCTCATTAATAGGCGCTATATTGGTTACGGTTCTATATCCTCTATGATGTAACGAACCACCAGAACTATCTAACGATATTGTACATAAATCTTGTTGGATATGGATATTAATAGTTAAATCTGGGTAATCGGTATCTACATTAGGTCTTCTACCTGTCTCTTTTCTAAACTTATCTACAATAGCATCCTTTGCTTTTAAAGAAATAAAACGAGAATGGTTAAAAATAGTAGAATTCACCGTAGCATAAATAGCAAATGTATCATTTGTGTCTAGAAGTTCTTTCCACCTTATATCTTGCACAAAATCATACAAATCATTTTCATTTCGTATTTTTTTGGAAGCAATAGGTTTCAAAATTTTCAATGCAGTTCGCAAACACAAGTTTGCTTTATACATAAAACCTATATCGCCATAAAAACTGACCATTCTATTTCCTATCTCTACTTTCTGAGCTCCTAAATCTCTAAGTTCTTTTGCAAGAATTTCTTCAAAACCAAAAAAGGTTTTGGCTACCATTTTAAATGAATTACTCACTATCTTCGAATTCGCTATAATTAAAAGACAAAAATACATTAATTTTGCGCCCTATGCTAAAAGATTCAACAATGTGGTATGCATCTTGGTTTGATACACCATACTATCATACATTATATAAAGACAGAGGTCGTACCGAGGCTAGAGAATTTATGGATAACTTAACAAGTTACCTTAGCCTTGAAAAAGGAGAAAAAATTCTTGATTTGGCTTGTGGAAAAGGTCGCCATAGTATCTATCTTAACTCTCTTGGGTACGATGTTACGGGAGTAGATTTATCTAAAAACAGTATTGATTACGCTTCTCAATTTGAAAATGAAACATTAAAATTTAGGGTACATGATATGTGTAAACCTTATTCTGAGAAATTCTCGGGTGTATTTAATTTATTTACAAGTTTTGGATATTTTGATAAAGAAGAAGACAATCTTAGTACTATAAAGGCAATAAAATCTAATTTAACCGAACAGGGCTTTGGGGTTATCGATTTTATGAATGTGGATCATGTTATCCAAAATTTGGTGCCCGAAGAAACAAAAGAAAGTAACGGAATTATCTTTAACATAAAAAGGTATGTACACGATGGATATATTCTTAAAGAGATTAGATTTAGAGATCAGAATGAGGATTTTTTCTTTACCGAGAAAGTAAAGGCTATTACCCTAACCGATTTCGAAACCTATTTTGAAAAAGCTAATGTTGATTTGCTCGATATTTTTGGAGATTATCAATTGCAAAAATTTAATAAACAAACTTCTCATAGACTTATATTAATCTTCAAGTAAAGTGTACAATTATATTTTATCCATAGCGGCAGTATTTATTGGGAGTTTAATAGTTTTTATTTTTAAACCTTCTAATCAGAAAAATTTAAAGTTACTTCTAGCTTTTAGCGGTGCTTTTTTATTAGCAATTACTATTTTTGATCTCCTACCCGAAGTTTTTGAAGATAACCATTTTGCCAAGCAAACAGGGATTTGGATTATGATAGGTATTTTACTACAAAAGATACTCGAATATTTTTCCAAAGGTGCAGAACATGGTCATATACACCTTGATAAAGGTACATATCAAATTCCTAAACTACTATTTATTAGTTTAGGGATACATGCAGTTTTAGAAGGTTTTCCTATTCATCATACGGATGGAATTCTTGCCGGAATCATTATTCATAAAATCCCGGTAGCGATGATTTTAACAACATTTTTGTTAAAAACAAAAATTAAAACGTATGCTATAGTTTTCGCTTTATTAATTTTTGCTTTGATGACACCTTTAGGCACCTTTATTAGTGAACATTTTGAAATGATACAAAAATATTATAAAGAAATTACAGCATTAGTTATTGGTATATTTCTTCATGTTTCTACTACTATTCTTTTTGAAAGTAATGAAGGCCATAAATTTAATATCACAAAATTAATGGTTATTCTTATTGCAACGGCCACCGCATTCTTAATTTAAACATGTATAATCGAGAGGAATCCAAACAAATTAGACAAGAGTTCTGGACAGCGTTCGGGAAAGAATACCCTCGTAAATGGCTATTATACAATACCAAAATCAAAGATGTAACTTTAAAATTTTCTTTTACTACAAAAAAAGCACAAGTATCTATTGACATAGAGCCTTCAGATGAGATTGTTAGAGCATATTATTATGATAAATTTGTAAGTTTAAAAACTATCCTTGTATCAGAATACCTAGAGGCTATTCTCTATGATGAGCACTATGAACTAGAAAATTACAAAATCATACCCCGTATTTATGTAGAATTATTGAATGTAAACATTCATAATAAAAATTGCTGGGAACAAGTAATGATTTTTCTATATGATCATATGGAAAAGCTCGAGACTTTCTTTTTAGAATATAAGGATTTTATAGATAATTAAACAAACAATTCATACCCATCATCCTTAATTCACTTTTTTCACTTCGTAAAAAAGTAGAGATCAATATATTATATTATTAATAATCATAATATCAAAATCAATGGGTATACATCAAAAAATGAAGTTTAATTCCTACTAAATAATGGTTAATTATCTATAATTTATGGTTTTTCATCATATTTTTTATGCATTTCAACCGATTTTTAATATATTTTGGATATATTTAGGCGCCCCAAAACTTAAAATCTAATGAATAGCTCTAAAATCAAGAGGTATTATATATGCTTTGTGTGGATAAATCTATTTTTTTCCTTTGCAAATGCCCAACAATATGAAGACATGTCGTTTTCTGAATTAGAGAACACTATCATTCATACCGAAAAACACATAAATTCTATCGGAAGAGCCAATAGCATAATGATTACCGAAACACTTATAGACGTTTCAGAAAAATTCAATACCAATCAGCAATATTATTTAAAAGGAAGTCTGTATAATCTACTAGGAAAAATTTATTTTAATTCTAAAGATTACAAAGAAGCTCTTGAAAACTATAAGATTGCAGATTTATTTGTAAAAGAACTACAAGGGTTTCCAGAGTTGGCCATAGATATTAATAACAATATCGCTTTGGTATACTTAGATGGCTTTAATAAGCCCGGTAGAGCCCTTAAAAGAATAAACTACATCTACAAAAACTCTACAGATCTAAATGAATACTCCCAACATATATTAGAGTTAAACCTTGCAAACATTTATTTAAAAACCAAACACTATGATAGAGCATTTAGGCTCTTAAAAATATGCAAGAAGTATTTTGATGACAATCCTGAACACACATCAAAATTGGTTATGACATACACTAGTATAGGCGAGTATTATGGCTATAATAGAAAACATGGTACTGCGATAAAATATTTTGAACAAGCTGCATCAATAGCCGAAAAGAACGAATTGTTTAGGTTAGCCATGATAATCTATCAAAAATATGAAAACCTATTGATCAAAATCGGAAGAGAAGATAAGGCATATGTAATACTAAAAAAATATACCAAACATCATCAAACAGCACTTGAGATAGAAAAGTTAGAGGCTAATAGATTTAAAAAACAGTTAATTGTAAGTGAGGAAAAAAAGACCTTAGAAACTCAAAAAGCCCAACAATCCAAAACCATATCCATATTTACACTTTCTCTACTTTTATTGTGTTTAATATTGTTCTGTTTTTTCATCTACAATCATAAAAAAACAAAAGTTCTAGGTGAGTCCTTAGCCCTAAAAAATAAAGAACTTAAAATTTCAAAAGAAAAATCTGATCGTCTGGCAGCGGTTAAAACTAAATTTATATCTACTGTTAGTCATGAGCTTAGAACACCTCTTTATGGGGTAATCGGGTTATCATCTATTCTTATGGAAAGAATCAAAGATGAAGAGAACTACAATTTCATAAAACTAATGAAGTTTTCTGCAGATCATCTACTTAACCTTATTAACGACGTACTTCAAGTTACAAAAATGGAGTCTTACGAAATCTGTCTTGATAAATCGGTTTATAACATTAAAAATTTGGCAGATGACATCAAAAATTCATTTGAGTATCAAGCAGAAAAAAATGGAAATACGCTTCATCTTAACGTTGACAATACTATTCCGGCAACACTAATTGGAGATCCAGTAAGATTGTCGCAAATTTTTATCAACCTGATTAGTAATGCCAATAAATTTACAAGAGATGGAAACATTTGGTTAAATTTTAAGAACCCGACTATAACAGATAACACTGTTGAAATTACATTTGAAGTAAAAGATGATGGAAGAGGAATACCTATTGACAAACAAGAAATAATATTCGAGAAATTTTCACAAGCAAGTGCCACAGATCATGTAACTGGTACGGGGCTTGGATTAAATATCGTTCAAAAGCTTGTTAAGCTGCATGGAGGTACTATTAAAGTAAAAAGTATTCCGGATCAAGGCGCCACTTTTCATTTTACTATTCCATTTGAAATCCATCAACAAAAAGAAGAAAAAATTGAGATCGATACTCCTGAAAAATATATTTCATTAAAAAATAATGAGAGTTACACTATTCTAATTGTCGAGGATAATAAGATAAATCAAATTGTTACTCAAAATATTGTAAAAGCAAGAGGGTACCATTCTGAGATAGCCGATGATGGACTTATAGCTATCAAAATGGCTAAAGAAAAGAATTATGACCTTATCTTAATGGACCTAAACATGCCTAATATGGGCGGAATAGAATCTACGCGAAAAATTAGAGAATTCAATCTAGATGTCCCTATTATAGCCTTAACAGCATCAGATACCAAGGATACTATTGAAGAAATACTTAATCCAGATTCTGGCTTTTGCGACTATATGAGAAAACCCTTCAAAAAAGAAGAGTTTTTTCAGAAAATAGAGTCTTATATTCATACTGCAATTTGTAAAGCTTCATAAAAAGGAGCTTAAAAATTCTAAAAAAAACTTTGTCAAAGTAGTTAAAATTGAAGTAAGTTATATGATAAATTTAAGGATAAACAAAAAATGAAATATACTTCCTGCTAGAACAAATAAGTGCCATATTACATGAGCAAAAGGCATTCTTTTTAAGGCATAAAAAATTATTCCAACGGTATATGCCCCTCCTCCTAACATTAAATAATTAATAGCTGCAGATCCTACAATATCTGATAATGTTTGAATATCTAACATAATTAACCATCCCATCAATAAGTATAAAATAATCGAAACGATTTCAAACTTACCTGTAAAAAAAAGTTTCAATACAGAACCAATTAATGCAAATGACCAGACTAGAATAAACAACAATACTCCCTTACTATGTATTAAAGTTATTAATGTAACTGGAGCATAGGTCCCTGCTATGAGTAGATAGATCCCTATATGATCCATTATTCTGAACTTTCTTTTTAAGGAGACATTAGAAGAATAATGATAGGCTGTAGACGCAAAATATAAAAACAATAATGAACCCGAATACAACAGAATACCTATAATACCATAAGACGTTTTGTTAGAATTGTATATTATTAATAAGAAAAGGCCGACTATAGATAGTATAAAGCCAAAACCATGAGTTATCCAGTTCCACCTTTCTTCTATGGGAGATTGTTGTATCATTAGACTATTAAAAGCAGTAAAGCTATAAAATACTGGTCATAAATATTGATTAGTTCATCATTTATTCTTTTTGTAGTATAACATTAGATAACAATTGATCTATTTCCTCAAAAGTACGTTCACCTATAAGTTTTCCATCTGGTGAAATTAAGAACTTAGTTGGTATTTCTGAGACCCCATACATTCTTGCTATTGGAGATAACATTACAAATTTATTTTGATGTACTATTTGGTTTTTCCATTCGAATCCATCTCTTTTTGCTGCTTTCCTCCATGTTAAGGAGTCTTTTTCTAAAGCCAAAGTGACTATAGTAAGTTTATTTGGATACTTTTTATACAGTTTTACTATTTTAGGGTTTTCTTTTATACAAGGTGCGCACCAAGATCCCCAAAAATCTAACAATACATATTTGTTTTTTTGATCAGATAATTTAAATGATGATCCATCAATTAGCGTTGTTTCGAAATCAGGAGCTAGTTCCCCTTCTTCTGCTGTAGTATATTTTATATACACATAACCCAATCCTAGTAGTGCAATGAGTACAATACTCAAATATTTAAATACTTTTTTCATATTATAATCTGAAGTTTACTCTCGTATAAGGTGTAAAGTAAGTATTCTGTTTGATCTACCATGATCCTTTCACATTTCTATAAGATACTTACTTATAAGGCATAAAAAAAACCCTTCATTATAGTAATGAAGGGTTTTCAAAGAAGGCGGCGACCTACTCTCCCACGATTGTAGTACCATTGGCGCTAACGGGCTTAACTACTCTGTTCGGAATGGTAAGAGGTGA
>NZ_OMPE01000003.1 GCF_900312815.1 Aquimarina sp. AU474
AACTAAACAAAACTTAAACCCCGTTTTGCGGGTGCAAACATATAACCAAAAATCCATTCCACAATACCTTTTTTAAACTATTTTTTAAAGTTCTTATAACATATTGATTACATACTATTTAAAATCTAAAAAAAATAGAAACCCCAACTACAACAGTGTCTATATATAGACATATACTATATTATATATGATAACATAAAAACCGTGGCCCAGATATTATCTAGCCCCGGGTCCTTATAATACAAGGCTTTATAACGAATACATAATTAATACATTAAATATGTCATATATTATTGTATGGATTTTATTAACGTATTATCTTTGCCCCTTATAATAAGAAAAACATGATTAAGATTACATTGCCCGATGGCTCGGTTAGAGAATACAATAGCACAATTACCGCTATGGATGTCGCAAAAGATATTAGTGAAGGTTTTGCAAGAAATGTAATTTCAGCAAAATTTAACGGTACTACTATCGAAACTGCTACCGAATTAACCACCGATGGTAATCTAATTTTATTCACATGGAGAGATAACGAAGGTAAAACAGCTTTTAGACATTCTACTTCTCACGTTTTGGCTCAGGCATTAGAAGAATTATACCCAGGAGTAAAATTATCTATAGGACCAGCTATAGATAACGGATTCTATTATGATGTAGATTTAGGAGACAAAACGATTTCTGAAAAAGATTTTAAGTCGATCGAAGATAAAATGCTAGAAATTGCTCGAGGAAAACATGAGTTTAGCATGAGATCAGTATCTAAAGCAGATGCATTAGCCAAATATAAAGAAGAAGGTAACGAATATAAAGTTGAACTTATCGAGAACCTTGAAGATGGTACAATAACATTTTGCGATCATGATACTTTTACAGATTTATGCCGAGGTGGACATATTCCTAATACAGGAATTATAAAAGCTGTAAAGATAATGAGTGTTGCTGGTGCATATTGGCGTGGTGACGAAAATAACAAACAACTTACTCGTGTATACGGAACTTCGTTTCCAAAACAAAAAGAGTTAAAAGAATACTTAGAACTTCTTGAAGAAGCTAAAAAAAGAGATCATCGTAAACTAGGAAAAGAATTAGGTCTTTTTACTTTTTCTCAAAAAGTAGGTCAAGGATTACCTCTTTGGCTTCCAAAAGGAGCTGCGTTACGAGAACGATTAGAGCAGTTTTTGAAAAAAGCTCAGAAAAAAGCGGGGTATGAAATGGTAGCCACTCCACATATTGGCCAAAAAGAACTATACGTAACATCTGGTCACTATGCCAAATATGGAGAGGATAGTTTTCAACCTATTAATACTCCTGCTGAAGGTGAAGAATTTTTATTAAAACCAATGAACTGCCCTCACCATTGTGAAATATACAATAGTGAACCTTGGTCATATAGAGATTTACCAAAACGTTTTGCCGAATTTGGTACCGTATATAGGTATGAACAAAGTGGAGAATTACATGGACTAACTAGAGTTAGAGGTTTTACTCAAGATGATGCACATATATTTTGTACTCCCGATCAATTAGATGAAGAATTTAAAAAAGTTATTGATCTCGTTCTATATGTATTTGGTTCTTTAGGTTTTGAAAACTTTACAGCCCAAGTATCTGTTAGAGATCTTGATAACCCAGAAAAATATATTGGAGATGTGGAGAACTGGGAAAAAGCCGAAAATGCTATCATTAATGCAGCAAAGGATAAGGAGTTAGATTATGTAGTAGAGACTGGAGAAGCGGCCTTTTATGGTCCAAAACTTGATTTTATGGTTAAAGATGCTCTTGGTAGAAGTTGGCAGCTAGGAACCATACAAGTAGACTACAACTTACCTGAACGCTTTGACCTAACCTATAAAGGTAGTGACAATGAATCACACAGACCAGTAATGATTCATAGAGCTCCTTTTGGAAGTATGGAAAGATTTATTGCTATCTTGCTAGAGCATACAGGAGGAAATTTCCCATTATGGCTAATGCCAGAGCAAGCTATCGTACTCTCTATCAGTGAGAAATATGAAAAATACTCTAAAAAAGTTTTAAATTTGTTAGAAAATAACGAAATTCGCGCCCTCGCGGATGATAGAAATGAGACGATTGGTAAAAAGATTAGAGAAGCAGAAATGAATAAATTTCCGTATATTATAATCGTAGGCGAACAAGAAGAGAAAGATAACACTGTTTCTGTTAGAAAACACGGAGGAGAAGATTTAGGAGCTATAAGCATCGAAAAGTTCTCAGAAATAGTGTCTAAAGAAATTAACAACACATTGAAACCGTTTAACGGTTAATAAAAAATAAGTTTAATTTAAAATTTTAAGTCATAGCAATAAGAAGAAGAAGGTCTCAGAAACCACTAAGAGTAATTAAAGAAGATGCCCATAGAATCAATCACAAAATTCGTGTTGATGAAGTACGTCTTGTTGGTGATAATGTAGAAGTTGGAGTATACCCAACTAAAAAAGCACTACAACTTGCTGAAGAGCAAGAGTTAGATCTTGTAGAGATTTCACCGAAAGCAGTGCCACCTGTTTGTAAAATAATGGATTATAAAAAATTCCTTTATGAACAGAAGAAGAGAGACAAAGCTTTGAAATCTAAAGCTACTAAAGTTGTTATTAAAGAAATTAGATTTGGTCCAAACACTGATGAGCATGATTATGAGTTTAAGAAAAAACATGCTGTTAAATTCTTAAGCGAGGGTGCCAAACTAAAAGCTTATGTATTCTTTAAAGGACGTTCTATTATATACAAAGATCAAGGACAAATACTGTTACTTAGACTTGCACAAGAACTTGAAGAATATGGCAAAGTAGAACAAATGCCAAAATTGGAAGGTAAACGAATGATTATGTTTATCGCTCCAAAAAAATAAAAAACATAATTCTGAAAAATTCAAGAATTATTAAGATAATAAGTGAGATTATAAAACAAGGATACAATGCCTAAAATGAAAACAAAATCCAGTGCTAAGAAGCGTTTCAAGCTTACCGGTACTGGTAAAATCAAAAGAAAGCACGCTTTTAAGAGTCATATTTTGACAAAAAAATCTAAAAAGCGTAAGCTTGCTTTAACGCACTCAACATTAGTGCATAAAAGCGATGAAAATAGTATTAAAGAGCAATTACGTTTAAAGTAATAACTTTTTAATAAGGTTAAAATTAATATAAACCAAGGAGTTAGGCTTTTGCATTTTAGATTTACAATTGTAAATCTATTTAAAAAAAACCAAGTGTTGATGATCAACCGCCTACTACTAAAAAATTTAAAATTATGCCAAGATCAGTAAATTCTGTTGCAAAAAGAGCTAGAAGAAAAAAAGTTCTTAAGCAAGCAAAAGGTTACTTCGGACGTCGTAAAAACGTTTGGACAGTAGCAAAAAATGCGGTTGACAAAGCGATGCAATATTCGTATAGAGACCGTAGAAACAAAAAGAGAACTTTCCGTGCTTTATGGATCGCCCGTATTAATGCTGGTGCCCGTATACACGGCATGTCTTATTCTCAATTTATGGGGAAAGTTAAAGCTAATAATATTGAATTGAATCGTAAGGTTCTTGCAGATTTAGCGATGAACAATCCTGAAGCTTTTAAAGCGATTGTAGAAAAAGTAAAGTAATCTTTTAGTAAAAACAAAACAATCTCACTTATATAAAAAACCCGCTTTAAAAGCGGGTTTTTTCTTTTCTAGGTATCAACAAAACAGTATTTCATCGATAAAAATGGTTTTTAGTCTGTTAAAAACTTAAAAAGATTGTATTTTTTCATTATTTTTAGAAAAACTAGATAGAAATGAAAAAACGCTACTTCTTACTTATATCCGGGGTATTACTAAGTAATCAAACACTTTTTGCTCAAGATCACAGCGCATCTACCAATACTAGCATGGGAGCTGAGCAAATATTTGGGCTTTTAGAAATGCCATTTCTTGCTATTGCCCTTGTATTTAGTTTTTTAACAGCTACGCGATTAAAAGGAGGAAAATTTGGATCGGGTATGACATTACTTGCTTGGGGATTTGTAGTGATGGCGCTTGGTCATCTCCATATGCAAATCGCTCATATTTTTAATTATAATATTTTCAAAAATATTTTTGGTGACATAGTGGGTAATTATATCTGGTTTGTTGCGTTAATTCTTACCTGGGGATTATCTGCTCTAGGTTTTTACAAAATTTACAAAGCAAGCAAAATATAACACTTAATGATCAATAGGCTTAAAAGAATACTGTTACCTAAAAAAGCCAACTTCCCAAAGAACCATGAGGATCATGAAATTATTGAACTCGTGATTTTTTTGAGGAAGAATATCGAGATACCAGCAATTGATTCTAATTTAGAAACAAAAATTAAAACTTTTGAAGCGTTCCCTCTAAACAAAAAAATAGAATCATTACCTGAAATATATTTATTTCTAGAAGAATATATCATACAAAGAAATAGTAATGTAAGAAGCAACAAACAACAAATAAGAAGCAAAATACTTGATAAGTTCAACAACTTATTAAAATATCAAAACTTCAAATTAATATTTTCTCCATTAGAAGAACAAGAATTAACTATATGTAAAATTTTCCTTTCTCAAATCTTAAAAAAATCATCTGAACTTGTTGGTAGTTCTAATGATCCTGAAATTATAGAGATTCAAGAACATTTAAACATCTCTTATGATTTTAAAGCTACTGATCTTATAAAGGAGAGAAAGAAGCTATTAGGCTTTTCTAATCAGATTTTTCTTAAAATAAAAAACAGCCTAGGAATAAATGCTATCAGCAACATTTATTTACTTATTTATAAGAAGCATTTTCAATCTTATCATTTATTAGATGCTTTTACCGCAACTTTAAATGTAATTCCGAAGGAAATTCTTGCTAAGGATTTAATCAACTTTCCGAGTAAGCAGCAAATGCTAAAAATGCTACAAAAGCAGTTATACAGCCTAGAAGAAATTAACGAAAGACTTACCGAAGAAATCATAGAAAAAAAGAAGGTAGAAGAAGAACTAAAATATAGCGAACACCTAAAAACTACCATTTTAGAAACCGCAATGGATGGGGTTATTTTGGTAGACAGTCAAGGAACTGTTTTGAATTGGAATAAACAGGCAGAAAATATATTAGAATTAAAAAGAGAAGAAACTATTGGTGAAAGTATTTACTCAATGGTTCCATATAAACTTAGACAACAATTAAAGCAGAGCTTTAAAAACTATATTAATACCGGAAATGACGAACTTATCAATAAACGAGTTGAAACATCGGTACATAGAAAGAATGGTACCCTAGTCTATATAGAGCTTACTATAATTGCCCTAGAAACAAAAGACGATTATCTTTTTAATGCTTTTTTTAGAGATATCACCAACAAAAAAATTATTGACAACGAAATTAGAGAGGCCAAGATCATAGCCGAAAAATCTGCCAAAGCAAAATCAGTTTTTTTGTCGAACATGAGTCATGAAATCAGAACACCGCTTAATGTTATTCTTGGACTTACTGGTATTCTACAAAAAAGTGATTTTAGTACCCCTGTAGTAGATCAAAAGAATCTTGATGGCATACAATTTTCTGCAGAAAATCTTTTGGTATTGATAAATGACATTCTTGATTTTTCTAAAATTGAAGCTGGAAAATTAACATTGCACAAAACCGATTTTAATCTTCATGAACTCATCGCCAATGTATCTCGAGGCTTTAAAATTAAAGCAGATGAAAAGGGGCTACATTATAAAATGGATATAGATTCATCGGTACCTAAATTCATTATTGGTGATCAATTAAGATTAAATCAAATTCTAATTAATCTACTCGGCAATGCTATTAAGTTCACTCAAAAAGGAAAAATAGTAATTAGAGTAATTGCTAAAAAAATAGCAGTAAACATATATAAAATAGATTTTTGTGTACAGGACACCGGTGCAGGTATACCCGAAGATAAGCTTAAAAATATTTTTGAAAGCTTTTATCAAGTGCACAAACCAGGGAAAAACAAAATCGAAGGTACAGGCCTAGGTCTTTCTATTTCTAAACAATTAATAGAATTACAAGGAGGTACTCTTACAGCACAAAGCGAGCCTGGGATAGGATCGTCTTTCAATTTCTCCATACAATATTCGAAAAGTATGTTTAAATCTTCTGAGGTTGATAAAGAAGATGCAACCATAAAAAATAGTGCTACCGATTTATCAGGAATGAAAGTCTTAGTTGTCGAAGACAATAAAATGAATCAGTTTTTTATTAAACAATTACTATCAAATTGGGATATCGAAGTCTCAGTTGCCGAGAATGGCAAAATAGCGCTAGAAATTGTTGAACAACGGCCTTTCGATCTAATTCTTATGGATATGCATATGCCAGTAATGGATGGCCCTGAAACTGCTGAACACATTAGAAAATCGACAAATCCAAAAATCAATCAAATTCCAATTATAGCTTGTTCTGCAGATGTATTTCCCGAATCCAAGAAAAGAGCAATATTATCAGGTATGAATTTTTATTTAACCAAACCTCTAAGCGAAAAAGCGCTAGAAGAAATACTTTTAGGCTTAAAACCAAACAATAATCCAAATTCTATAACAAATAAGGAAACACATGATCTTTCTAAAAAACCTATAGCGATTATTACTCGTAAATTTTGTGATTTTACATTTCTAAAAAACACTTTTGATAACGACGCAGAAATTATTCAAAGTGTACTTCAGATATTTATTGAAGATACTCCTGAAGATTATCAAAAATTAACGTTAGCTGTTACCAACAAGAACCATAAGCTAACCAAAGAAGTTGCCCACAAACTAAAATCTAGTTTTAAAACCATTGGTTTAGATACAGAAGCTGATATTTTAGGCAAAATTGAAAGTCATAGTAAAGAAGGTTTCGAATTTGATAAAATCAAAAACTTATTAAATAAAATCGATCAGTTTTACCCATCTATCATCAAAGAAATTGAACAATACATTAAAGAATTAAGTGTGTCAAATCTTTAAAAAATAGAGTGCTTTCTAGCCGCTATTCTTATCTTTGCCTTCATGCATAATCAAATAACCAGCTTTCAGAATAGTAAAATAAAATTTTTAAATCAACTTAAAGAAAAATCTAGAGTTCGCAAAAAAGAAAAGTGTTTTATTATTGAAGGTCAGCGAGAAATTTCTTTAGCCATTCAAGGTGGTTTTTCTATCACCCAACTATACTATTGCTCTTCTATCCTACCCTATCAACAGGCTATAGATATCTTAAACACAAATCAAGAAAGTGTTGATGTTTTTAAGATTACCACTGAAATTTATCAAAAACTTGCCTATAGAACAACAACCGAAGGGGTTATAGCTGTAGCTACTTCTAGGGACTTAAGTATTAACAACTTAGTATTACCATCCAAAAATCCTCTCATTCTGGTAGCCGAAGCTCCCGAAAAACCTGGAAATATTGGAGCACTGCTCCGTACTGCCGATGCCGCACAATTGGATGCTGTATTGATTGCCAATCCAAAAACAGATATGTACAATCCGAATATTATAAGATCGAGTATCGGGTGTTTATTTACCAATAATGTTGGTATAGGCTCCTCATCTGACATTATTGATTTTCTTAAAAAACGAGATATCGCCATTTATGGAGCTGCATTGCAAAGCTCTAAAGATTATCATACTCAAAATTACACCAACCCAACAGCCATAGCCGTAGGAACCGAAGCTACAGGTCTTAGTGAAAATATTTTAAATAACACTAATCAAAACATTAAAATCCCCATGAGCGGAGTTATAGATTCGATGAATGTTTCTGTTGCTGCTGGCATTTTGATTTTTGAAGCAAAGCGCCAACGGGACTTTATCGACTAAAAGATTAAAAATTATATCTTAAAATACATTAAAAATCATTACCTTACCGCATCCTACAAACCCCCAAAGGACTGAACTACTAATTGCTATAAACTAATGACCCCAATTTCCTTATTCTATTTATTAATTGCTATTGTTGTTATTGTCTTTCTGATAGACTCTCTATTAGACATTCTAAATGCGAGACATTATAATGATGTTATTCCCAAAGAACTTTCTGATGTTTATCCCAAAGATGAATATGATGAATCCATTGCATATAAAAGAGCTAACTATAAATTTAAGCTAGTATCTTCAGGTATTTCTTTATGTATAATGCTCCTGTTTTTCTTTTTTGATGGCTTTGCATGGGTCGATAATGTTGCTAGAAGCATCTCTGATAATCCAGTAGTAATAGGTCTTCTTTTTTTTGGTATTATTATGATTGGAAGTGATATCCTTTCAACACCAACAGTTTATTATAAAGTTTTCGTAATAGAAGAAAAATTTGGGTTCAATAAAACTTCTAAAAAAACCTTTTTTATTGATAAAATAAAAAGCACAATCATGATGATAATCGTTGGTGGTGGGCTTCTAGCATTAATCATGTGGTTTTATCAACTTACAGGAAAATCTTTCTGGATATACGCATGGGTTCTGGTTTCTATTTTTACAGTTGCAATGAATATGTTTTATGCAAAACTAATCGTTCCTATCTTCAATAAACAAACTCCATTAGAGCCAGGGGATTTAAGAAATACTATTGAAGATTATTCGAAAAAAGTAGGATTTCAATTAAAGGATATTTTTGTAATTGATGGATCCAAAAGGAGTACAAAGGCAAATGCATATTTTTCGGGATTTGGAAGTGAAAAAAGAATTACACTTTATGACACTTTAATTAAAGATTTAGAAAATGAAGAAATTGTAGCTGTTTTGGCACATGAAGTGGGTCATTACAAAAAAAGGCATGTTATAATTAACCTTTTACTATCAATTGCTTTGACAGGTATTACATTATGGTTCTTATCTCTTTTTATAGCTAATCCGTTGCTATCTGAAGCCCTTAATGTACAAATACCATCTTTTCATATAGGGCTGATAACTTTTGGTATCTTATACAGTCCTATTTCTGAAATTACAGGTTTAATTATGAATGTTGTTTCTAGGGCATTTGAATATCAAGCAGATGATTATGCCAAAAACACTTATAATAGTGAAGCTTTGATTAAAAGTTTGAAAAAACTTTCGAAAAACAATTTCAGTAATTTAACCCCGCATCCGGCAATGGTGTTCATTCATTACTCACACCCTACCCTTCTACAGAGAATAAAAAATCTTCGGAAATAAAACCTTAAAAAAAGTCCTTGGTTGTTACAATTCTTAATTGTACTTTTAATTTATATATAGCAAAGAATACTGCCTATTAGACACCCATAGACTAAGGCATAATTTTTGTCTATCATATATTACTAAGGGGACATCACACAATATTTTAAATAGGGCTTTCTTAGAAAACTTTATGTTATGACTGAAGCTGCTATAGAAGAAGAAAATAAACAAATAGCTAAGCAATATAAAGAATTGCTTAGAATTAGCTACCGGGATCTTTCAAAAGAAGATAAAAAGCTTATACGACAAGCATTCGATATAGCTGTAGATGCTCATAAAGATCAACGTCGTAAAAGTGGTGAAGCTTACATATTTCACCCCATTGCGGTTGCCAAAATTGTTGCCAGTGAAATAGGCCTAGATGCTACATCTATTGCTGCAGCCTTACTTCATGATGTTGTCGAAGATACGGAGTATACTTTGATCGACATAGAACAAATGTTTGGAGAAACTGTGGCTCGAATTGTTGATGGACTTACCAAAATTTCTTCATTAAAAAAGGATAGAGATATATCCTTGCAAGCTGAGAATTTTAGAAAAATGTTGCTCACACTCAATGATGATGTTAGAGTAATTATCATAAAGATCGCAGATAGATTGCACAATATGCAAACTATGGATTCAATGCGTCCTGATAAACAAGTAAAAATTGCTTCAGAAACCTTATTTATCTATGCTCCACTAGCTCATAGAATAGGATTATATAACATTAAAACAGAACTTGAAGATCTTGGGTTAAAATATACAGAACCCGAAGTATATAAAGATATTCTAGAAAAAATCAATGAGAGCAAAGAAGAGCAAGATCTTTATATCAAAAGATTTTCGGATAAGATTAGAGAAGGTCTAGATAAAGAAGGCTTAAATTATGAAATAAAAGGAAGGCCAAAATCTATTTTCTCTATTCGAAGAAAAATGGTAAAACAAAATGTCTCCTTTGATGAAGTATACGATAAATTTGCAATACGAATAATATATAAATCCGATTCTGATACCGAAAACGAAAAGTTCATAGCTTGGAAAATCTACTCGATTGTAACGGATTATTATCGACCTAACCCTATTCGTTTGCGTGATTGGATCAATCAACCCAAAACTACTGGCTATGAAGCTTTACACATAACTGTTATTGGACCAGACAGTCAATGGGTAGAAGTTCAAATCAGAAGTGATCGTATGCATGAAATTGCCGAAAAAGGGTATGCCGCTCATTATAAATATAAAAATAAAGAGGAAGCTCAAGATCAGGGACTAGATGGATGGTTAAATCGATTACAGGAAGCCTTAGAAAACTCTGAATCTAATGCTGTAGATTTTGTTGAAGAATTTAAACTAAACTTATATGCAAAAGAAATATTCGTTTTTACTCCAGAAGGAGATTTAAAATCTTTACCAAAAGGTGCTACCGCACTTGATTTTGGTTTTAGTGTTCACACAGAAGTAGGTTTAAGAACAAGAGGATCTAGAGTGAATGGTAAATTAGTTCCTTTAAGTCATGAACTTAAAAGTGGTGATCAAGTCGAAATTATAACCTCAACAAAATCAAAACCTTCGTCTAACTGGTTAGATTATGCTACTACAGCCAGAGCAAGATCAAAAATTAAATCTGCTTTAAGAGATGAGAAAAAACAAATAGCCGAAGAAGGAAAGGTAATTTTGAAACGTAAACTTCGTTCACAAAAGATAACCATGAGTGAAAAGGTTGTTAACGAACTTGTGCTGTATTTCAAACTTAAAACCAGTCTCGATCTCTTCTACAGAGTAGGTATCGGAACTATTGATAATCAAAAAATCAAAGAGTTTGCGACTACAAGAAGTAATGTTTTTATGAATTTTATTAAAAATAGAATTCGTAGAGGAAATATTCAAGATGTAAACAAAGAAGAAATTACTTCTAAATTCGACTTATTAGTTTTTGGTAAAGATTCTGAAAAATTAGAATACAAATTATCCAATTGCTGTAACCCCATTCCTGGGGATGATGTATTTGGATTCATAACAGTTAATGAAGGGATAAAAGTTCATAAAAAAAATTGCCCAAATGCACTGCAATTACAGAGTAATTATGCATATCGCATTATGCCTGCAAAATGGATAGACTCTAGCCAAGAAGAATTTAAAGCAGTCATAAGGCTTAACGGGATCGACAATATAGGAGTGGTTAATGAAGTAACTCAAATTATTTCAAACAATATGCACCTTGCTATTTATAATATGAATTTTGATACTAACGATGGTGTTTTTATTGGAAAAATCACTGTTGGGGTCAAAAACAAAAATACCTTAAAAACGGTTATGAAAAATCTTTCTAAAATAAGTGGTATTGATAAAGTGGTGCGAGAATAAAAAATAGTGTAACTTTGCGTTTTTAAGCGTATGAGTACTAGAACAACTACACAAAACGATCAGAATATCGTTAAAAACGTGTTTACCAGCTTCTTAGAAGAGAATGGTCATAGAAAAACACCCGAACGATATGCTATCCTTCAAGAAATTTACGAAAGTGATGAGCATTTTGATATTGAATCTTTATATATCAAAATGAAAAATAAAAATTATAGGGTTAGTCGTGCTACCCTATATAACACTATCGAACTGCTATTGGAGTGTAAATTAGTGAGAAAACATCAGTTTGGACAAAATCAAGCCCAATATGAAAAATCCTATTTTGATCGACAACATGACCATCTTATCCTAACCGATTCGGGAGAAGTACTTGAATTTTGTGATCCTAGAATTCAATCAATTAAAAAAACTATCGAAGAAATTTTTGATGTAGATATTACAAATCACTCTTTGTATTTCTACGGAACTAAAAAAAAATCAACTAATCAAGACAACTAATGGCAGTAAATTTATTGCTCGGTCTTCAATGGGGAGACGAAGGTAAAGGAAAAATCGTAGACGTTCTTACAAAAGATTATGACATTATAGCACGATTTCAAGGAGGGCCAAATGCTGGACATACTCTAGAATTTGATGGTATTAAACATGTTTTACATACAATCCCTAGCGGTATTTTTCATGATAAAGCCATAAATTTGGTTGGAAATGGAGTCGTTATAGATCCTGTTATTTTCAAAAAAGAATTAGATAACCTTGACAAATTTGACTTAGATTATAAATCTAAATTATTAATTTCTCGAAAAGCTCATTTAATACTACCCACTCATAGAATTTTAGATGCTGCCTCCGAAGCCGTTAAGGGTAAAGCCAAAATTGGCTCTACGCTAAAAGGTATAGGTCCAACATATATGGATAAAACGGGCAGAAATGGTATTCGTGTGGGAGATTTAGAACTTGATAATTGGAAAGAGCGTTATCGTAATCTTGCCAATAAGCATGAAGCTATGATCGATTTCTATGATGCAAAAATCGAATATGATTTAGCCGAATTAGAGAATGAATTTTTTGAAGCCGTAAAGACTTTAAAATCTCTAACTTTTATTGATAGTGAAGAATATCTTCATCAAGCTCAAAAAGATGGAAAAACGATTTTGGCAGAAGGTGCTCAAGGATCATTATTAGATATAGATTTTGGAACATACCCTTTTGTTACCTCTTCGAATACTACTGCTGCTGGCGCATGTACAGGTCTTGGGATTGCACCTAATAAAATTAAAGATGTTTTTGGGATTTTTAAGGCCTATACTACACGAGTAGGAAGTGGTCCTTTCCCTACAGAATTATTTGATGAAGATGGCGAAACAATGGGACGTGTAGGTCATGAGTTTGGTGCTACCACTGGTCGACCTCGAAGATGTGGATGGCTAGATCTTGTTGCCTTAAAATATGCAGTTCATGTAAATGGAGTTACTCAATTAATGATGATGAAAGGTGATGTTCTTAGTGGATTTAAAACTCTAAAAGTGTGTACCGCATATAAATACAATGGAGAAACAATTAATCACCTTCCTTATAATATTGAACCAGAAAATGTAACTCCTATCTATACAGAAATGAAAGGTTGGTCTGAGGATTTAACTCAAATGACTGAAGCTTCTCAACTTCCGAAGGAATTAAACGAGTACATTTCTTTTTTGGAAAAAGAACTAGAAACACCAATAACTATTGTTTCTGTTGGACCAGATAGAAAACAAACAATTCATAAATAAGTTAAATCATTAACTTATTTCTTACTGAAACAAAAAAAGGCGACTACATGTAGTCGCCTTTTTTGTTTTCTTATTTAACAATTACCATGATGTAATTTCTTCTTCGTTAGGTTTTAAATCTAGAACACGTTCTATTTTTTTAATAGTTTTAATCTTATGATCATAATGATTTGGAAAAGAAACCAACTGTTCGAAGCCATAGATATCATCTCCACCAACACTTCCTCTTCGGTTACTAGCAAAATAACCTACTTTATTCTCTTCATTAATAATAAATGTAAAATCATCTTTGGGGCTATTAATTGGCGCTCCTAAGTTATACACACCTACATTATTATCTACATCAGGCAAAACCATAAAAATATCCAAATCACCATATCCTAAATGCCCATCGCTGGCAAAAAATAGATTTCCTTGATCACTTACATAAGGAAAAGTTTCTCTACCTTCTGTATTGATTTGATCTCCCATATTTACAGGTTTTCCAAAACTCCCATCTCTATTTATTTCTACTACATATAGATCAGATTTACCAAGAGTTCCTGGCATATCACTAGCAAAATATAATAATCTACCATCTGGAGATAAAGTTGGGTGAGCAATTGAATATTCATCGCTACTAAACGGTAATTCCTCTACATTATCCCATTTTCCATCAATATATTGAGCTCTATATATTTTTAATAAAATTGCTCCTTCTTCACTTCTTTTGGATTTTCTTTTATAATAATTATTTCTAGTAAAATAAACTGTTTTTCTATCTTTCGTAAAAGCGGCAGAAGATTCATGAAATTTTGTATTAATCCCGCCTTTTAATTTTTTAATAGTTTCTTTATCCGATTTATTATTAGTAGTATATAAATCTAAGAACGGTTGATTACTATTAGCATCATACGCTTTAGAAATACTATTAACATCTCTTGATGATGCAAATACTAATTCTTTTTCATAAAAACTAGGCGCATAATCGGAAAAGCCAGAATTAATATTTAGCACATGTAAACTAAAGTTTTTTGATTTATTTTTTCTTATCGTAAGAAGATTTAATAAAAGTGCATATTCAACTTCTTCTTTACCAGACACGTCAGAATATTCTTTAGACACCCCTGATTTATACGTGTTATTGTTTTTTCTATATAGATCTGAATATAAAGAACCGTACGTTGCGTTCTCTATAAATATCTCATCAGTTTCTGCATCCGTATACTGTACGTATTCTTGATCTGTAATTTCCAATTGTTCCCCTTGAGAAATTACAGTACCCCAAACTGAGAAAAAAAACAGCCCCAAAAAGCTTTTTTTCAAAAACATCTAGTATCCTTTTAGTTGATGGTATGATGACCAATACTCCTCTCCATTAAAAACAATATGCAGTAACAAATCAAATCAATGATTTCTAGTATACTGAATGCTATTATAAATAATAATTAAGAAGATGCTATCCCCATAGCAATGATCATTCTCCCTTTGTTGTTTCCTATTGCAATTTACTGATGCTGAAACACATAAAGTGTTAAAAAATTCGAAAAATTACTTTTTTAGCGTTTTTACTTATTAACATTTTCTTTTAATAAGTAAAAAATTGTACTATCTAATATCTCCTTAACGTCATAAAACACAGTCAAAGAAGTATAATTAGTTTTTAAAATATTAAAGTTTATACAGCATCATTAACTTATTAACATAGATAATTTTCTAAAGTGAATCTAAAAAAACACTTAAACTCTTAATTTGCAGCATTTAACCATATTGGTTTACACTTAAAAGATTTGCAACATTATATAAACCTATAAGTATTTATTATTTGAACAATCATTAGATACAAATTTCGTTATTTTGCATACAAATTTGAGATACTTGAAGAATACATTTTTCTATATCGTTTTTAGCTTGCTTTTTTCTGTTGTAGCCATTGCTCAAGAAGGAAAGCAAATAAAAGTTCAATCTGATCGTACCATAAAAGATCAAAACCGATTTCCTGGAGCAACAATACTTGCCAAAGTAGATAAGCAAGTATATATGCAACATGAAGGAATAGAAATTTGGTGTGATCAAGCCATTCATTATGGAGAAGATAAATTTGTAAAAGCATTAGGAAATGTGATTATAAAACAAGGAGATACTCTTACAATGACCAGCAAGTATGCCGAATACAATGGTAATACTCAATTTGCATACGCGAGTGATAATGTTTTTATGGAAACACCATCAAATACGTTGAGTACCGATACTTTGTTTTTTGATAGATTAAGACAACAGGCTTATTATCGTAGTGGTGGTACGGTTCGAGATTCTTCGAACACCTTGACTAGTAAAATTGGTCGTTATTTTATGGATCGAAAACAATATTCGTTTAACACCACCGTAAAAATTGTAAATCCAGAAAATACTGTGGACTCAGATAGATTAGATTATTATACCGAGAACGGACATGCCTATCTTTATGGCCCCTCTACAGTAAAAGGTAAAGAAAGTACTTTGTATTGTGAACGTGGGTTTTATGACACCAAGGTTAAAACCGGATACGCTATAAAAAATGCGAAAATTGATTATGATAACCGAACAGTTTTTGGAGATAGTATTTTTTACAATAGCGCTATCCAATTTGCATCAGCCACCAATAACATTAAAGTCTTAGATACAGCTAATAATTCTATTATTACCGGTCATTATGCTGAAGTTTTTAAGGATAAAGATTCGGTTTTTATTACCAAAAGAGCATTAGCTTCGACATTACAAGAAAAAGATTCCATCTATATTCATAGTGATACGCTTAGAATAACAGGAAAACCAGAACATAGGATTATGAATGGATTTTATGATGTAAGAATCTATAAGAGTAATATGAGTGGCAAAAGTGATTCTATTAATGTGGACCAAACCACTGGGTATACAAAAATGATTGGCAGACCTATTATTTGGTCTCAAAGGAACCAAATGACAGGAGATACTATAAAAATTATTTCAAATACCGAAACAGAAAAACTAGACTCTCTTGTTGTTTATCAAAATGCTTTCTTAGTGCAGGAAGATACTTTGAAAGCTGGTTATAACCAGGTAAAAGGCCAAACCTTGTATGGTTTGTTTAAAGACAATGAGATATATAAAGTAGATATCGATAAAAACACCGAGACTATTTTTTATCAACGAGAAAGTGAAGGTGAGTTAAAATTGATTGGGATTAACAAAGTGCTATCCAGCTCTATTAGTTTATTATTAAGTAACCAAGAAATAGAGGATGTTTATTATTATCAAAACGTAGACGGAACACTATACCGAGACATAGATTTACCAGAAAATGCAAGAGAATTGTCAGGGTTTCATTGGCGAGGGGATGAAAAGATTAATAGCAAGGCAGATCTGTTTAGAGGTGAGTCACCTCCTAAATTAACTAAGATTAAAGGAATTCCGTTACCAAAAGATGAAGCAGATTTCTTTGATGAGGAAACCGTAAAACGCCTCGAAGAAAATAAATCAGAAGGTTCTCGATTGCTAGAGCAAGAATTAAAAGATGCCGAGCTTAAGGAAATTGATCAAAAACCTGATACTATTTCGCCGCCTAAGAATATTATAAAAGAAGAAATAGATACCGAAAAAAAGAAAACTAAGAAAAAGTCTTCATCTATAGATCTTGATCTTATCCGAACAGCGAGACAAAGAGATAGTATAACAGTAACAACATTACAAAACGCAAAACAATCAAAAGATAGTATAAACGGTTTATCGAATAATGAATAGTAGTTTATCGTATTTTAAATATTGGTTTAATTGTACTTCATGATGTAACGTATAAATAAAAGATTGAAACAGGATTTCTTTACATACCAAGCTCAAACTACAACCCATCCATTGGCTCTAGAAGTCTCATCTGCCGAGGGTTCTTATATTTATTCGAAAGATGGTAAAAAATATTTAGATTTTGTAGCCGGAGTATCTGCTTGTAGTTTAGGGCATCGTCACCCTAAAGTAGTGCAGGCCGTCAAAAATCAATTAGACAAATATCTACATGTAATGGTTTATGGAGAATATATCCAACAACCTGCAGTAGAGTTGGCAAAATTACTGGCTGCTCAGCTTCCCGATCCTTTAGAAAAAACCTATTTGACCAATTCTGGAACCGAAGCTATCGAAGGATCCTTGAAACTTGCCCGTAGAGTTACAGGACGAAGTGAGATTATTGCGGCAAAACATGCCTACCATGGTAACACAATGGGATCTATGAGTGTAATGGGATATGAAGAACGTAAACAAGCTTTTAGACCATTAATTCCTGATGTACGTTTTGTAAACTTTAATCAGACAAAATGCCTTGAACAAATTACCGAAAATACCGCGGCAATAATTTTAGAAACCATACAAGGTGGTGCGGGTTTCATTGTTCCAAGAGAAGGCTATTTAAAGAAAGTTCGCGATCGCTGTGATCAAGTTGGAGCATTATTGATTTTAGACGAAATACAACCTGGTTTTGGAAGAACAGGTACTTTATTCGGTTTCCAAAATTATAATATCATTCCTGATGTTGTAGTCATGGGAAAAGGAATGGGTGGTGGCCTTCCGATCGGTGCCTTTACGGCCTCATCAAAAATGATGAATCTGTTTCAAGACCACCCCAAATTAGGCCATATAACTACTTTTGGCGGAAATCCAGTAATTGCAGCTGCCGCTTTGGCAACATTACAAGAAATCACAGAAAGTGACGTAATGGCAGAGGCTCTTGAAAAAGAAAAATTAATACGATCACTCTTAGTACATCCTTTAATAAAAGAAGTGAGAGGCCTAGGCCTTATGTTAGCCTTTTTAACTCCTTCTGCAGAAATAACAAATAAAACTGTACTCAAAAGTCAAGAAAAAGGACTGATTTTATTTTGGCTCCTTTTCGAGCCTAAAGCCATACGAATAACCCCTCCTCTAACTATTTCTAAAGAAGAAATAAGTGAGGGGTGCAAAATTATTTTGGATGTTCTTGATCAAATCCAAAAAGAAACTGGCACTTTGTAAAACTAGGATTTTATTTAAAAAAAACGTATATTTAAGTACTACCCTCTTCTTTTCACAAATCCTTTATTATTTAATGGCAGGTATTCAATGACAAAACTCTCACATTATATGTATGGTACGTATTTTGTTAATTAGTTTGTTAAAAACAATTGGTTTTGGAAGTTTAAACATACCATTTCATTTGTAATTTTAATACTGAGGAAATCAATAATGCGAAAATAAATGAAGTATTGGAGTTTTAATTATTCTTTTTTGTTGGGGAAAACAGAAAGAGTGTTACATTACTACTATCAAGATTTATTGAGCATCTTTAATCAACGTGTATGAAATTTAACCACGAAGAAGAAGAACATAATTTCTCAATTACTCGATACGAGTCTATGCTGAGATCCAATGATGTTAAGTTTTTTGATTCTGATGAGTTTGAATCTATCATTCATCATTATTTAGAAAACGGAAAGATTGCCAAAGCCAAAAAGGCTATTTCTTTAGGCCTTTCGCAACATCCTTCTTCTGTAAATTTAAAATTATTACAAGTAGAAGTATTGGTATTTGAAGATCGTTTGGACAAAGCAGATGGTTTATTGGCACAATTACACGCTATCGAACCTGAGAATGAAGAAATATATATCCAAAAAGCCAATATACTTTCTAAACAAAATAGTCATGTTCAAGCGATAGAACTGTTGACTACAGCTTTGGGATACACAAATGATCCTGCTGATGTATATTCACTCATTGGCATGGAATATCTGTTCATGGATGATTTTGAAAATGCCAAAGTCAACTTTATGAGGTGTCTAGAAACAGATGATCAAGATTACTCAGCACTATATAATGTGATTTATTGTTTTGATTTTTTAGAACAACACGAAGAAGCTATTGAGTATCTAAATATGTTTCTTAATAAAAATCCGTATTGCGAAGTTGCATGGCATCAAGTAGGAAAACAATATTTTGATTTAAAAGAATATGAAAAAGCCTTAGCTGCTTTTGAATTTGCTATCATAAGTGATGAGTATTTTATAGGAGCATACCTTGAGAAAGGAAAAGTGTTAGAAAAATTAAAACGATATAATGAAGCTATAGAAAACTATAGAATTACCTTAGAGTTAGATGACCCTACTTCTTTTGCTTTACTTAGAATAGGAAAATGTTTTGAAAGATTAGGAAATGATGATCTAGCGATTCAACATTACTCAAAAACCGTGCATGAAGATCCCCTATTAGACAAAGGGTGGATTGCTATTACGGATTATTATATGCGTAAACGTAATTATCAAAAAGCTTTATACTACACTAATAAAGCGATAAATATAGATAGTGAAAACGTTTTATATTGGAAACGCTATGCGAAAATAAATAATAAACTCGCTTTTTTTGAAGAAGCAGAACGAGGATATCGTAAAGCATTAGAACTTGGTAATTATGAATTAGAAACCTGGTTAAATAGATCAGATATCTTAAGGTTTCTAGGAGAGTCAAATGCTGCGATCCAAAATTTATTTCAAGCTATAGAGTTTTATCCCGATAATGCCGAGGTACAATATAGATTGGCTGGATTATATTATGAAAACCAAGATTATGAAAAAGGTGAGTATCACATTAGAAAAGCTCTTGAACTAGATTATGAATATCATATTGTTTTAGAAGAACTTTTTGAAAAAGTCTTTAATCTTACTTTGGTAAAAAATATAATCTTAGAATATAAATAATTAATCAAAAGACTCATTTTTTTCTACCTTGAGTCTTTTCAAAAATGCATACATTTGTTTTTGATCATAAACATCAAAAAACAATAGAAATGCAAAGAGGTCTTAAGGACTACCTGGTTATTTCGATAAAAGGGCTTGCTATGGGTGCTGCAGATGTAGTACCAGGAGTATCTGGCGGTACTATAGCCTTTATATCAGGAATATATGAAGAGCTAATCGAAACCATCAATACATTAGGTTTTTCTTTCTTTTCTACTTGGAAAAAAGAAGGCTTTTTAAATTCTTGGAAAAAATATAACCTCTCTTTTTTAGCTACTTTATTTCTAGGTATTGCTATTAGTATATTATCTCTAGCCAAACTTATAAAATGGCTTTTGCATAATGAGCCTCTATTACTTTGGGGGTTTTTCTTTGGTCTCGTTCTAGCAAGTATAGTATACATAGGAAAACAAATCACATCTTGGAATCTAAAAGTATGGATCGGTATCGTAATAGCCGCTATAGTCTCCTATTTCATAACAATAGCAGAGCCCCTAGCCTCTCCAGATAGTAATTGGTACCTCATTTTTTGTGGGTTTATCGCCATAATCGCAATGATTTTACCAGGAGTCTCCGGAGCATTTATTTTATTAATTCTTGGAGCTTATCAAACCTTTATTGATATTCTCAATCAATTCAGAGAAGGATTAATTAATCTAGACTTTGACATATTATTTCAAGTAATCATCAAACTATCTCTTATCGCCATTGGTGCCATAACTGGATTAAAATTGTTTTCTAAAGTCTTGAATTGGATGTTTAAAAAACATAAAAATATTACACTAGCCATACTTACTGGATTTATGGTTGGTTCTTTGAATAAGCTTTGGCCATGGAAAAAGGTCTTATCATGGAGAACAAATTCTGAAGGTTTAAAAGTACCTTTTGTCGAAAAGAGTATTCTACCCAATCACTTTGATGGTGACACCAAAATACTATGGGTATTACTCTTTGTAGCGATAGGTTTTTTATTAATTCTTATATTAGAACGCCTTGCCGTGAAAAAAGCAGACTAATTTATGCAACAAAGTACCCGAACTTTTACCGATAGAATTTTTCTGATTATCAAAGGTTTAGCGATGGGCGCAGCTAATAAAGTTCCTGGGGTTTCAGGAGGTGTAGTAGCTTTTGTAGCAGGTTTTTATGAAGAGTTTATTTATTCACTTCAAAAAGTAAACTTTAAAGCTTTTAAGCTTTTCATAAATTTTAGGTTTAAAAGTTTCTGGCGATATATTAATGGTAGATTTCTCGGGCTACTAATTCTTGGTATGCTCATAAGTTATTTTAGTGTTTCAAAAATTCTTGATTATTTAATTATTCATTACGAATTATATGTTTGGGCATCTTTTTTTGGCATGATCCTAGGCTCAATTTATTATATCATAAAAGATTTTGATGATTGGAGCAAAAGAAACATTTGTTTAATTACCCTAGGCACTATTGCAGGGATCAGTATTAGCCTATTAGATCCAGCCAAAGAAAATGACAACTTAATTTTTGTCTTTTTTTGTGGAATTGTTGGAGTATCAGGAATGACTTTACCAGGATTATCAGGTTCTTTCATTTTAATTCTTTTAGGAAATTATGTTCTTCTTTTAGTAGATTCTGTAAATGCATTATATGATACTATAGCCGATTTAATACGCTGGGATTTTTCTTTTATTGATAATACTAAAAGAATAAGATTATTAAAAGTATTGGTTGTATTTAGTATAGGCTCATTAACAGGTTTAGTTACATTATCTCATTTTTTGGGATATGTGTTAAAAAGATATAAAACAGCAACTTTTGCTTCTATAATTGGTTTTATAACGGGTTCGTTAGGTGTTGTATGGCCATGGAAAATTAAAATGTATAAACTCGATTCTTATGGGAATAGGCTTATTGATGCATTAGGAAATCCAATTTTAGATAATTACGATCGTTATTGGCCAGATATAACCTCACTCGAAACGTATATTGGCATATTTTTTATACTTGTTGGTATTGGCGTAATATTATGGTTAGAATGGTACGGAAAAAGAACAATCAAAACTTCAAAATGACAAAAGTATACGGCCTTTTGGGTAAACATATCGGGTATTCATTTTCTAGAGGTTTTTTTTCGGATAAATTCGAAAAAGAAAACTTAGACTGTGTATATAAAAACTTTGATCTTAAGCAAATTGATGAGTTAAAAACTATAATTAATCAAAAAAATACAGCTGGTCTTAATGTAACGATACCCTATAAAGAAGAAGTTATTGCTCTTTTAGATGAACTGGATCCGATAGCTAAAGAAATAGGGGCTGTTAATGTTATTAAATTTAAAAATGAACATGAACTTATAGGATATAACAGTGATTATTATGGTTTTAGTGAATCCTTAAAACCTCTTCTTAATCCTAATATAAAAAAAGCCTTAATACTAGGAACAGGTGGCGCTTCAAAAGCGATTGCTTATTCTTTAAATCGATTAAAAATTGACTATACATTTGTTTCTAGAAATCCGGATTTTAATGAATTAAATTACAGTGAGCTTGACGAGGACATCATTAATGAATACAAATTAATTGTTAATTGTACTCCCTTAGGAACACATCCAAACGTAGAAAATTATCCGAACATTCCGTATGAATATATTACCAAAAATCATGTATTATATGATTTGATATACAATCCAAATGAAACCGTTTTCATGAAAAAAGGAACAGAAAAAGGGGCAAAAGTTTCTAATGGATTGCAAATGTTAATCCTACAAGCAGAAAAAGCTTGGGAAATCTGGAATAGTTAATCCACTTACAATTTGTCATAAAATTCTTACTTAAATTACCTTTAAGTAAATCCTAAATCCCTCTAATCCCTTTGAGGTTTTCTAATATGTTAGTATCTTAGTCTTAGATTAAGCTCAGACAAACATAAACGTTCACATAATGTCAACACTGGATAACCTGCCAAAAGCAGATGGAGAAAAGGAAAATAAACTAGAAACTTTAGATAAAAAATCAGAGAGTTCTAATGTAGATGATCAACAAAAAACTAATGTATCAGACACTAATACCGATGCACCAGAACCTGTTGAAATAACCGAAGAAACTACAGAAGAACTCAAAACGGAGCCCGATTCTCAAAGCACCGAGGCTACTAAAGAAACTAATCCTGAAGAAACTTCTGGAGAGGGTGACCATGTTCAGAGTCAAATGGATGAAGCAGTTGCAGAACATAGTGAAGATGAAACTACAATTGAGCGTCATGACATAGAAAAGAAAGATTATCATGCCATGTCTAAGGAAGAGCTTATCAAAGAGCTTCGTGATCTAATTCGGGTTGAAAAGGTACAAGCTATTAAAGAACATGTAGATGAAATTAGAAGTGAGTTTAATGAAAAATTTAATGAAGAGGTTGAACAGAAAAAGGAAGAGTTTCTTGCGGATGGTGGCGATATAATTGATTTTTATTATTCTACTCCAGTAAAAAAAGAATTTAATTCTGTATATTTTGATTATAAAGAGAAGCGTAATGCCTATTACCAAAATCTAAAAAAAGATCTACAAGAAAACCTGACAAGAAGACTAGAATTAATTGAAGAATTAAAAGGTCTTCTTAATGTAGATGAGAATATCAATACTACTTATAATCATTTCAAAAGTATTCAAGAAAGGTGGCGTAATGCAGGGCCGATCCCTCGAGATAAATATAATACGGTTTGGAACACTTATCATCATCATACCGAAAACTTCTATGATTTCTTACATCTAAATAGAGAGTTTAGAGATTTAGATTTTAAACACAATCTAGAACAGAAATTAAAAATTATTGAGCGGGCTACTGAGCTGGCGCAAGAGACAGATGTTAACAGAGCTTTTAGAGAATTGCAGTTGCTTCACAAAATGTGGAAAGAAGATCTAGGGCCTGTGGGTAAAGAATATAGAGAGCCTATATGGGAAAAATTTAGTGAATTAACTCGACAAATTCATGAAAATCGCCAAAAATACTTTAAGGAACAAGATAAAGTATACGAGGTAAATCTAGAGATCAAAAAAGAAATCATTAGTAAGATTATTAATGTAGCTGGGGACCGACCAAGTAATCATAGTGGATGGCAACAAAAAATCAAAGAAATAGAGAGTTTAAGAGAAGAATTCTTCAAAGCTGGTAAAGTGCCATCTAGTGTAAATGAAAAGACTTGGAGTGAGTTCAAATCGGCTGTAAGAGATTTTAATCGCAACAAAAATGGATTTTATAAAAACCTTAAAAAAGAGCAGTTTGATAACCTGAATAAGAAAATGGAGCTTATCAAAATTGCCGAAGACAATAAGGATAATGAAGACTTAGCTACCACTACGCCTTTAATGAAAAGGATTCAATCTGATTGGAAAAAAATCGGTCATGTACCAAGAAAAGATAGTGATAGAATATGGAAAAGATTTAAGGATGCCTGTAATGGGTATTTTGATCGATTGCATGCCGAGAGAAATGAAGCTAATAAGGAAGAAATAGTCTCTCTAGAAAAAAAACAAGCCCATATAGAAGCTCTAACTGCTTTAGAACTTTCTGGCGATCCGGAAACTGATTTGGCTGTTATAAAGGAAAATATTGCTAGATGGAAAACATTGGGTAGGGTTCCTTATAAAAAGAAAAATATAGAATCCGAATACAACAAAGTACTAGATGGTCTTTTTAAACAACTTAATTTAAGTCGTAAAGACACAGAAATGATCAAGTATGAAAACAAATTAAGCTCTCTATCCAACCAAAGTGATGATAGAGCTTTAAGAAATGAACAAAGTTTCATACGTAAAAAAATAGATGATGTTAAAAGTGAGATTCGTCAATTAGAAAACAATCTTCAATTCTTTAAGAATGCCAAAGATGACAATCCTTTGGTAAAAGAAGTAATGCAAAACATCGAAAAACACAAAGAAAGCCTAGAGGTCTGGAAAGCCAAACTCATTAAGATTAAACAATTGTAAATCTAATGCAGTGTTCCCTTTGCGCTTCAGAAGTTGAAGAGTTTTCTGAAATACAGGCAAGAAAATATTTCAACTGTACTGTATGTAAAGGGATTTCTTTGGATCCAAATAATTTTCTCTCTGCCAAGGATGAGAAAAATCGATATCAGCTTCATGACAATGATATAAATGATTCTGGTTATCAAAAATTTGCATTACCTATTGTTAATTCTGTATTAGAAGTATTTGATCCCAATCACAATGGATTAGATTTTGGTTCAGGAAGCGGACCTGTAATCACTTCACTTTTAAGAAAAGAAGGATATAAGATTACTACTTATGATCCTTTTTTTGACCCCAATACAAATGCTTTAAAAACAACATACGATTACATTGTATGCTGTGAGGTTATTGAGCATTTTTTTTATCCGCAAAAAGAGTTTAAACTCCTATACTCTTTATTGAAACCAAATGGGGTTTTGTATTGCAAAACCAACATCTACAATTCTTCTATAAATTTTAAGTCATGGTGGTATAAAAATGATCCAACACATGTATTTTTCTATTCTAATGATGCCTTAAATTGGATTGCAGCCAAATTTGGGTTTAAAGCAATCGAAATAAAAAGCGACCTAATCATTTTCGAAAAATAAAGATTCTTATTTCTACACAGCATAGATCTTAATAGATGTGGAGATGGCTGGTATTACAACGGTACATGGAGCGATATTAGACCTAGCGATGCGAGAATAAACATTAATAACGTGTCATCTAAAGTGCTTATTACACCTAATCCTATAACAAAGAATTCTGTTATACAATGGCATACAGAAAAGAAAAGCAGTACTATTTTAATAGAAATCACCAACCTTTATAGTGTTACAGAAATAGTTTATGATTCGGTTGTAAATAAAGGTGACCATATCTTTAAATTGGATAATGATTCTATGTTAAAAGCATCAGGAATCTATTTTTGCAGAGTTACCATAGATGGTCATGATCAAGTAGCAAAAATAGTAAAACATTAGCTATAAAATTTAACTGAGATCACACTCTAATATATACCAAATCACCCATCGAACACTATTTGTATTGATGGGTGATTTTATATGTTACAAATCATTTACAAGCTTATAAACTATATTTTTTTAGCTTCTTCCCAAAAAACATCCATTTCTGACAAGGTCATATCTTTTAAGCTTTTATTGTTTTCTTTTGCTTTTTCTTCAAGGTATTGAAATCTTTTTATAAATTTTTTATTCGTGCGTTCCAGGGCATCCTCTGGATTTATGTCAAGAAATCTCGCGTAGTTAATCATTGAAAATAGAACGTCCCCAAACTCGGATTCGATTTTATCCTGATCCTGTACATTTATTTCATGTTGCAGTTCTTCTAGTTCTTCTTTAAGTTTTTCAAAAACCTGATGTGGCTCTTCCCAATCAAACCCTACACCTGCTACTTTATCTTGTATTCTACTTGCTTTTACTAAAGCAGGAAGCGATTTAGGAACTCCTTCTAAGACACTTTTCTTTCCTTCTTTAAGTTTTAGGTTTTCCCAATTACGTTTTACATCCTCTTCGTTATTGACTTTAACATCTGCGTAGATATGTGGGTGTCTATTTATTAGTTTTTCACAGATGGCATTAGCTACGTCAGCGATATCAAAATTATTAGTTTCACTTCCAATCTTAGCGTAAAAAACGATATGTAATAATAAATCCCCTAATTCATTTTTGATTTCATTTAGATCATTATCCAAAATAGCATCTCCTAACTCATAGGTTTCTTCAATAGTTAGATGTCTTAAGGATTGTAACGTTTGTTTTTTATCCCATGGGCATTGTTCCCGTAATTCATTCATTATGGTCAATAACCTATCAAATGCTCTTAATTGATCTTCTCTAGAATTCATCATAAATATTTAAATAGAAAGCTTTTCCATTCTATTTTTTGTAGTATAAAACTCGGAAATCATATCATTTACTATTGCGGCGGCCGGTTTAATATCATGGATTAACCCTGAAACCTGACCAATTTCTAGCTCCCCTTCAACTAGATCTCCTTCAAACATTCCTCGTTTTGCTCTGGCTCGTCCCAATAATGTCTTAAGTTCTTCTACCGATGGTCCTTTGGCATATAATGCCGTTACATCCTCATAAAACTTATTTTTCAACAAACGAACTGGTGCCAGTTCTTTTAAAGTAAGTTGAGTCGCTCCTTCTTGAGCTTCGACTACCATTTTTTTAAAATCCATATGAGAGGAAGCCTCGTTACTCGCCACAAAACGACTACCCACTTGTACACCATCTGCTCCTAAAGCCATTACTGCATACATAGAAGCACCTATTGCTATTCCTCCTGCTGCGATCAAAGGAATGTTTATTTTTTCTTTAACCATTGGGATTAGTGCAAGTGTAGTAGTTTCATCTCTACCATTATGACCTCCAGCCTCAAAACCTTCGGCAACAATAGCATCTACTCCAGCATCTTGTGCTTTTAAAGCAAATTTTAGACTACTTACCACATGAACTACTGTAATACCATGATCCTTGAGATATTTTGTATAAGTTTTAGGATTACCCGCAGATGTAAAAACAATCTTAACGCCTTCGTCAATAATTATTTTAATAATTTCTTCGAGATTAGGGTACAACATCGGGATATTGACTCCAAAAGGTTTATTTGTAGCCTCTTTACACTTTTGTATATGTTCTTTTAAAACATCAGGATACATCGACCCTGAACCAATAAGTCCTAATCCTCCTGCATTACTTACGGCGCTAGCTAATTTCCAACCACTTGCCCATATCATTCCTCCTTGAATAATCGGGTATTGGATGTTAAACAGATTTTTAATGGTGTTCATTAATTGAAAAAAATCTTTATGAAGTGAATATTAAATAATGAGGACAAGTTACGAAATTACTCCAGACCCCACTAATTCATCATCAATATACCAAGCAACAAATTGACCTTCGGTAATCGCGCTTTGATCTTTCTCAAAGACAATATACATTCCCGAATCTACCATATACAAAGTAGCTTTATCTAATGGTTGCCTATATCTAATTTTGGCCATTACATTAAGTTCTTCGTCAACATTTAATTTAAGATCTTTTCTTACCCAATGTAATTCTTCTTGTGAAATGAATAATGCTTTTCTATATAAACCCGGATGTTTTTTACCTTGCCCTGTATAAATTACATTAGACACAACATCGGTTTCGATTACAAAAAGAGGTTCTGGTGTTCCACCAACACCTAAGCCTTTACGTTGTCCTTTTGTATAATAATGTGCTCCTTGATGCTTACCAACTATTTTCCCTTCACTACTATTGTATTTATATTTGGTAGAAAGAAATTCTAATTCCTCTTTTTTCGAAGAAAATTCAGGAACCACGCGTGCATACTTCTCTTCAGAAGATGGTATCTCTATAATGTCTCCTTGTTTTGGCAGCAATTTTTGTTGAAGAAATTCTGGCAAACGAACTTTACCAATAAAACACAATCCCTGTGAATCTTTTTTATCTGCTGTAACCAAATTTTGAGTAGCAGCAATTTCTCTAACTTTTGGTTTTAACAACTCCCCTACAGGAAACAAAGTCTTAGCTAATTGTTCTTGTGATAATTGGCACAAGAAATATGATTGATCTTTATTTGGATCTTTCCCAGCCAATAATCTATGTATTTCTTTTCCTTCTTTTACAATAGTATCTTTTCTACAATAGTGACCAGTGGCTACATAATCTGCTCCTAGGGACAAAGCAATTTTAAGAAATACATCAAATTTAATCTCACGATTACAAAGTACATCAGGATTAGGAGTACGTCCTTTTTCGTATTCGTTAAACATATAATCAACAATACGTTCTTTATACTCCTCACTAAGATCAACAGTTTGAAAGGGAATACCTAACTTCTCTGCCACTAATAGAGCATCATTACTATCGTCTAGCCAAGGGCACTCATCAGAAATTGTTACCGAATCATCATGCCAATTTTTCATAAATAAACCAATAACCTCATACCCTTGCTCCTTTAAAAGGTATGCTGCAACACTAGAATCTACTCCTCCAGAAAGGCCTACAATTACTCTCTTCATCAAAAAAACTCCTTTATTTTTCAGAACCTGTAATCTGGCTCTATATTATTTTTTGCAAAAGTACTAAATAAAAAAAGCAACACTAATGTATTGCTTTATGGTTTTATCTATACCCTTATATCATAAATCAATACTATCAATTCTTAAGTGGAAACATTTTTTGTTCTGATAATTTACCATCGACATAATATTTCCATAATCCATCTTTTCGATCCCGTTTATATTTTCCTTCAATAATAAGTTCACCATTAGTATCATAATATTTTGTATACCCATGCAACTGGTCATTATCATAGGTGAATTCTTTTAACATTATACCTTTTTCAGAATACATGACTCTTTCTCCTTGCCTTTTACCATCAACAAAAGTTGTTTTTTCTGTTAGCTGTCCATTTTCAAAATACGTAAGTTGTTCTCCTGTCAATTTCCCTCCTAAGTAATTCTCTGTCATCATAATTTTATTAGATCCATTATGATAATATTTCCATAACCCTGTACGCTCTTTGATCACCATTTGACCTTCACTTATTATTTTTCCTTTTTGAGTAAAATATTTTATTTGGACAGTATCGTTATTCTTAGAGAAAGTTTTTATTGCCGTGGGAGCATCACCACTACTTGGTTTGTAGAACTTAAATTCTCCAATTTCTTTCCCGTGACTAAATGTACCTTCATACCTTACTTGGTCACTATTATCATATTTTTTTTGCCATTTTCCATGTCTCTTTCCTTGAGCATCATACTTATTGTATTTTTGACCAAGAACTGAAAAACATGTAAACACACAGACAATTAATAAAAAAGTACTTCGCATAATCATATTATTTGGGACACTGTTTCAACGCTTGTAATTTTCAAAAAGTATACCAATTTTTATTTTTAAACATATAAAAGTATTTCAAAATACAAAAAAGCTCCTAAAAAGGAGCTTTTTCAAATTGTATAATATTCTATTTATTAAACAAGCTACTTCTTTTTTGGATTTTGTTGTTTCTTTTGTTGTTCTGCCTGCTCCATTAACTCCTTCATTTTTTTCTGAAACTTACCTTGTTTTTTAGGCTTCTTTTTATTTTCTTGAATTTTTGCATGAATTTTATCATCATCAATAATTACATTTTTAATGACTAACATGATTCCGATAGTAATTAAATTAGAAATAAAGTAATACAACGATAATCCACTAGCGTAGTTATTAAAGAAAAATAACATCATTAACGGTGATAAATACATGATAAATTTCATGTTAGGCATACCGGGCTGCTGCGTTTGCATAGTTTGACCAGTCGTCATCATCATATAGATAAATATCGCTACAGATGCCAAAATTGGAAACAAACTAATGTGATCACCATAAAAAGGTATTTCAAAGGGTAATTCGGCAATTGTATCATAACTTGACAAATCACTAGCCCACAAGAAACTTTTTTGCCTTAATTGAAACGCACTTGGGAAAAAGTTAAATAATGCATAGAAAACTGGTATCTGCATAACCGCCGGTAAACAACCACTCATTGGATTAACTCCTGCTTTACCATACAATGCCATAGTCTCTTGCTGACGTTTCATTGCATTATCCTTATGTTTCTCATTAATCTCTGTAATTTCAGGGCGCAAAACTTTCATTTTGGCTTGAGATAAGTATGACTTATACGTAACAGGCGATAAAATAATACGCACTATAATAGTCATTACGATAATTGCAATACCATAAGGAAGAAAACCACTTAAGAAACCAAAGAATGGAATAAATAAATATTTATTAATTATTCCAAAAATCCCCCATCCTAGCGGCACTATTTCATCAAGATTACGCTCATAAGTATTTAAAATTCTATAATCTGTAGGACCGTAATACCAATCCATAGCATAATTAAGTTCTCCACCCTGTAATTCTAAAGGCATTGTGGCAGAAAATTCTTTAGTTACTTTTATGTCTTTATCATCCAAATCACTTGAACTAGCAACATTTTTTGATGTAAAAGATCCTTTTTTAAATGGAAGATCAGTTAAAAGAATTGAAGTAAAGAAATGTTGTTTAAAAGCAACCCAAGAAATATTATCTTCATCATCATCTGCAAATTCACCTTGCCCCAAATAATCATCTTTATCACCATCATATTCATACGACAATTCGGTATAGCGATTTTCATAGCTTGCGCTCTTCGCATGTCTCATCCCTTGTAGCTTCCAATCCAAATTAATTGTTTGGCTACCATTAATCACTTGTTGCAATCCTTGAGATCTAATGGTAAAGTCTATCATATACTCATTTGGTTTTAACTCATAACGGTACTCTAGAAATTGAGTGCTAGAGACTTTAAGTTTCATGGATAAAACAGTATTGTCTCCGCTCTTGGTAACTGAGGGTTCGAAAAACAGATCTTTTGTATTTAAAATCCTATTATCTGTAGTTCCAAAATTAATATTAAGAGAAGCGTTCTTACCATCTTTAATAAGATACACTGGTACAGAATCAAATGTTTTGAAACTTTTCAATAATGCCTCAGAAATATACCCTCCTCTATTATTTATCTTTAAACTAAGTACTTCATTCTCTATTTTGGTGAAATCATCTTTCGCTGAAGGTAAACTAGCAGCATATGAAAATGCTCCTAATTGAGATTTTGCATTAGCCAATGCTACAGAATCTTGAGGATTGACGATTATAGCTTCACTTTCTTTTACAAAATCAGTTGTTTTATCAGTTTTAATAGCATTTACCTGCGATTCGACTTGTTCTTTTTTGGCTTTTTCTGCCTCTATTTCTTCTGGAGTTGGTTGATTGATATAGAACATCCATATGATAATTCCAAAAATAAGTGCAAATCCAATGATCGAATTAAGATCAAATTTCTTTTCTTCCATGTACTTTATGTGTAAAAAGCCTTTATCTGATACACTCAGAAAGGCTTTACCTATTTTATATTACTAATTTCTAATGTCAATTATCTCGCCAATCACTATCCCTGTGACACTTTGGCACTTTTATCACTTTTAGAATACGTTACTGCAGCTTTTATAAAAGCAATAAACAATGGGTGTGGATTAGCAACTGTACTTTTATATTCGGGATGATATTGTACTCCTACAAACCAAGGATGGTCCTTTAACTCCACAATCTCTACCAAACCAGTTTTTGGATTAATTCCAGTTGTTCTAAGACCAGCTTTTTCTAATTGTTCTTTATAGCTATTATTATATTCATAACGATGACGGTGACGCTCTGTAATTAATGCTTTATCATACGCCTCGAATACTTTACTACCCTCTACTAATTGACAATCCCATGCTCCCAAACGCATGGTTCCGCCCATTTCTGTAATATTTTTTTGTTCTTCCATTAAATCAATTACGGGATGCTTTGCATTTGCATCAACCTCAACAGAACAAGCTTCTTTTAAACCAAGAACATTTCGAGAATATTCGATAACTGCCATTTGCATACCTAAACATATACCAAAAAAGGGTAATTTATTTTCTCTAGCAAATTGTACTGCTTTTATCTTTCCTTCAATTCCTCGCTCCCCAAATCCTGGCGCTACAAGAACTCCGTCTAAATGTGCAATTTTTTCTTTTATCGTAGTATCATCAATATATTCAGAATGGATACTAACGACATTAACCTTTACTTCATTCTCTGCTCCAGCATGAATAAATGCTTCAAGAATAGATTTATACGAATCCTGTAATTCTACATATTTACCAATTAAACCAATGGTAACTTCATGTTTAGGATTCTTATGTCTTTTTAAAAAGTCATTCCATTTTTCTAAATTAGGAACGTTATCGTCTCTAAGTACTAATTGTTTTAGTACAACTTTATCTAATCCTTCTTCAAGCATTAAATTAGGAACATCATAAATAGTCGAAGCATCTATAGATTCGATAACCGCCTCTTGTCGAACATTACAAAAAAGAGCTAATTTTCTACGAAGATCATCAGATAATTCATGTTCTGTTCTACATACTAAAACATCTGCCTTTATACCACTCTCCATTAGAGTTTTAACACTATGCTGAGTAGGTTTTGTTTTTAATTCTCCAGCAGCTGATAGGTAAGGTATTAATGTTAAGTGAATTACCAAGGCATTAGCATCTCCAAGCTCCCATTTTAATTGTCTAACCGCTTCGATATATGGCAATGATTCTATATCACCAACAGTACCTCCAATTTCGGTAATTACAATATCATAGTCCCCACTTTTTCCTAAAATCTGGATTCGATCCTTGATTTCATTAGTAATATGAGGAACAACTTGAACCGTTTTTCCTAAAAACTCTCCACGACGTTCTTTCTCTATAACACTTTGATAAATTCTTCCGGTAGTCACATTGTTTGCCTGAGAGGTCGGCGTATTCAAAAAACGCTCATAATGACCCAAATCAAGATCGGTCTCTGCACCATCATCAGTTACATAGCATTCACCATGTTCATAAGGGTTTAATGTTCCTGGATCTACATTAATATAGGGATCTAATTTTTGAATGGTAACTCTGTACCCCCTTGCCTGTAGTAGTTTTGCCAAAGAAGCTGCAATGATTCCTTTTCCTAACGAAGAAGAAACACCTCCAGTAACAAAAACATATTTGGTATTAGCCATGTACACTAAATATTTTTAATATTGTGCTTAAATTTTGCGCAAAAATACAAAGAAGTACTGAAAAGTTGCACTCAAAACCATGCAATGTTTACGAACTTATTCATATTCCATTAACAACTAAAAAAATGAAATTAATTTTTTGTAAAAAGTAAATCCCGCCGAATGACAGGATTTATTAATGTTTTAAAAATATGTTATTCCTCTTCTTCAGTTTCCGTACTTTCTTCAGGTTCAGAAAAATCTGTAATACCTTTTGATTGTAAAATATTATACCACTGAATCACTTTTTTCATGTCGCTGGCATACACCCTGTCCTCATCATAATCAGGAAGTACTTCGCTAAAATAAGCTTCTAATTTACCTTTAGATTCTTTATGACTAATAGCTTGTTCTCCATTTTCTTTTTCCTGGATTTTTTGAAAAATCTCTCTTAACGGAACTTCCTCTGTAAATGTATAGATTGCAATTTCACTAAGTACACTAACATTGTGTCGTATACTTACAGATAATCTTTTTCCATCCAATAAAGATTCTGCCAAAAAACCACTTCGGGTTTGTGTTTTCAATTCGAACAAACCAGGTTTTCCTGAAATTGCTAATATTTTATCTAAACTCATATATTGTATTTTCAAGGTTGGCAAATATCTATAGTTCGTTTTAAAAAATCAAACATTGCCATGTATAAAATTAGTTATCTTCCTTTTTTTGCTAATGGAAATCGCATTCTGTAGTCTGCATTGACTTTCCCTTTCGAAATATTAGCCAATTTTCCTTTTATCAAACGTTTTTTTAGACTAGACAACTTGTCCGTAAATAAAATACCTTCGATATGATCATATTCATGTTGGATTACTCTAGCTGCAAGCCCTCCATATATTTCTGTATGCTCTACAAAATTTTCATCAAAATATTTAATCTTGATCGTTTCATTACGAAAAACATCTTCACGAATGTCGGGAATACTCAAGCACCCTTCTGTAAACGCCCATTCTTCATCTTTTTCTTCAAGAATAGTAGCATTAATAAAAACCTTTTTAAAATCTTTTAATTGTTCTCTCTCCTCTTCAGACAACTCTTCGTCTTCAGAAAAAGGTTCTGCATCAATAACAAACAATCGAATCGGTAGTCCAATTTGCGGAGCCGCTAATCCAACGCCATGCGCATTATACATGGTTTCAAACATATTTTCGATAAGCTCAGAAAGTTTTGGGTATTCTTTATCTATATCTTTAGCTTTTTTCTTTAATACAGGATCACCGTATGCTACAATGGGAAAAATCATATTTTTAGTTACTTGTTTTTAATTGGTTTATCGATTATACAGATAATCTTGTAGTATAATCGTTGCGCTTATTTGATCTACCAACGCTTTATCTCTTCTTTTCTTTTTAGAGATGCCGCTTGCAATCATGGTATCAAATGCCATTTTTGAAGTAAATCGTTCATCAATTCTCTTAATCGGAATATCAGGAAGTTCCTTTTTTAATTTTTCTAAAAAAGGTTTTATCAATTTTTCACTCTCTGAAGGTTCACCATGCATTCTTTTTGGTTCTCCCACGATAAAAAGTTCTACCTCTTCTTCGGTCACATAATTCTTCAACCATGACAACAGGTCCATCGTCCTCACAGTTGTTAATCCCGAGGCAATTATCTGAGATTCGTCAGTAACTGCAATACCGCAACGTTTCCCTCCATAATCTATTGCCAAAATCCGCGCCATTCATTTTTTTGTGCAAAAATATGATTTTATTATAAAAAGACCTTATTTATTAATGGTTTCCTAAAATATGGTTTATCCGTATTTTTTTCGAATGAAGCTATTATCTTTACCAAAATTTTTAATCGATGAACCAACTAAAGGAAACCATAGAAAAAGCCTGGGATAATAGAGAGCTTTTAAAAGAATCATCAACTCAAAGTGCCATACGAGAAGTTGTTAACTTACTTGACGCGGGTGAACTAAGAGTAGCAGAGCCTGTAGAAAGTGGCTGGCAAGTAAATGAATGGGTAAAAAAAGGAGTTGTATTATACTTCCCTATCCAAAAAATGGAAACCTTAGAGGCAGGTATTTTTGAATATCATGATAAAATTCCATTAAAAAAAGGATACGAAGCTAAAGGTATTCGAGTTGTACCAAATGCCGTTGCTCGTCATGGAGCGTACATATCTCCTGGTACTATTTTAATGCCAAGTTATGTGAATATTGGTGCATATGTAGACAAAGGGACCATGGTAGATACTTGGGCTACGGTAGGTAGTTGTGCTCAAATTGGTAAAAATGTTCACCTTAGTGGTGGTGTAGGTATAGGTGGAGTATTAGAACCTTTACAAGCTGCTCCCGTAATTATAGAAGATAATGCTTTTATAGGATCTCGTTGCATCGTTGTAGAGGGTGTAAGAGTAGAGAGAGAAGCTGTACTTGGTGCCAATGTAGTATTAACAGCCTCTACAAAAATTATTGATGTAACAGGAGAAACACCAATTGAAAGAAAAGGGATCGTTCCTGCAGGATCAGTGGTTATTCCTGGAAGCTACACCAAGAAATTCCCGGCAGGAGAATACAATGTACCTTGCGCATTAATTATTGGAAAGCGTAAAGAAAGTACAGATAAGAAAACTTCATTGAATGATGCTCTTCGTGAATACGACGTTGCGGTATAGTTTATGAAAAAAGAATTGAACTTGTCTATAAGAGATAAGGATAAGTTCAATTTTTAATTGATAGTCAGTAATATATGAGAATCTTAGTTATTCAGCAAAAAATGATTGGTGATGTACTCGCTAGCACAGTTATATGCGAGACCTTGCGTAAGGAACATCCGGATGCTACTATCGATTATTTGGTATATTCTAACACTAAAGCTGTCATCAAAAACAATCCGTTTTTTGATAATATTATAGAATTCAAACAAGAATATAGAAATAACAAAAAGGCTTTTTACTTATTTTTAAAACAAATCAGAAAACAAAGATATAGTATAGTAATAGATGCCTTTGGAAAATTAGAGAGTAACTTAATATCGTTATTTTCTAATGCTCCAAAACGAATTTCTTTTTACAAATGGTATACTCAACTTATATATACTGAGGTTGTTTACAGAAAAGCAAATCCATTGACCAACGCAAGTACGGCGATTGAAAATCGCTTACGACTTGTTCTTCCCGAACATCGTATCGCTTCAGAAATTGTTAAACCTAAAATATTTCTTGACCAAGAAGAGAAAGCCAGAGCCAAAGAGTTTTTAGAATCTAATGGTATTCATACCAAAGATCCCTTGATCATGATTAGTGTTTTAGGTAGTGAAAAAAGGAAAACCCTTCCTTTTGATGCTATGGCCAAAGTTATTGATGAAATTGTAAGCACAACTGCAGCCAATATTCTTTTTAACTATATTCCCGATCAAGAAAAAGACGCGAAAACCATATATGACCTTACGCTTCCTAGAACTCAGCAACGTATACATTTTAATGTTTACGCAAAAAGTTTAAGAGGTTTTATCGCTATTTTGTCTTGTTGTAATGCTTTAATTGGAAATGAAGGTGGTGCTGTAAATATGGCTAAAGCTTTAGAACTATCCACTTTCACTATTTTTTCACCCTGGATCATTAAAAAAGATTGGAATATGTTTGAAGATGGAATAGACCATGATTCGATTCATCTTGCAGATGTAAAACCTGAATTATACAGTGACGGTCCTTCAAAAAAAATGAAAGATCAATCTCTAGAATTATACCAGCAATTCTCTGCAGAATCTATTATCCGAAAATTAAGAGGATATTTGGCTCAAAATTTTGAATAACATTTTTTACCCATTGGCACATAATTTGATGACTTTTCTTCATCACACAAAATCATTAATCAAACTAATATTACCCCTTAGTTACTATAAAAATTAGTTATTTTTGCCGGTAATCTAGTTTAAAGACAAAACAATCAACTATGGTTAAGCTCTCTGGAGTTATCATAACATTTAACGAAGAAAGAAAAATTGAAACTTGCCTCGCATCACTACAAGGAGTTGTCGATGAGATAGTAGTTGTAGATTCTTTTTCTACAGATGCTACAGAAGAAATTTGCAAAAAGTATAACGTTAAATTTGTAAAGCAAAAATTTCTTGGTTACAAAGAGCAAAAGAATTTTGCTATTCATCAGGCTACTCATAATCATATTATTTCTCTTGATGGAGATGAAGCTTTATCACCCGAATTACAAAAATCATTAATCAAGCTCAAATCTAATTGGACACATGAAGGATATTTCATGAATCGTTATAATAATTTTTGCGGGCAGTGGATTAATCATTCTGATTGGTATCCCGACAAAAAACTAAGAGCTTTTGTAAAAGGTAAAGGCGAATGGAAAGGAATTAATCCGCACGACTCTTACAAACTTTATGACCCTAAAAATTGTGGCAAGTTGAAAGGTGATATTCTTCACTGGAACTATCCAACATATAGTGCTTACAACATACAAATCGAAAAGTTTTCTTCAATATCAGCTCAATCATATTTAGAACTCGGAAAAAAAGCTTCACTATGGAAAATTCTATTCAATCCTTCTTGGGCTTTTTTTAAGGCTTATTTTTTAAGATTAGGTTTTCTTGATGGTGTAAATGGTTTTGTTATTTGTGTTCAAACCGCAAACCTTACATTCTTGAAATATATCAAATTAAGAGAGTTGACTAAGAAAAAATAGTTTTTGTTTTTCTTCTTATCACCATCTTTATCCATATTGTTTATTTAAAAAAATAATGGTTTATCAGGTTTTATCCAGTCTTATCCTAATTCATATCATTTAAGGACATCTCTAGTATAGTTTTGAATATCAATTGTTCAAAATCATACTACACATGACTAAAAGACTTGCATACCTCTTCTTCTTATGCACTCTTGGAATTTTTAGCCAAGAAAAACAAACCATAAGTGGATACGTAAAAGACAATAACTCTGGAGAAAAGCTACTGGGAGTTAACATTATTATTGACAACTCTATTGGAACTACAACCAATGATTATGGTTTCTATTCTATTAATCTAGAGAAAGGAGTTCATCAAATCGAAATTAGTTATTTAGGCTATACAACTATTCAAAAAGAGATTGTCATAAATGGCAATCAAAAAATAGATTTCGATTTATCCGAAGAACTAGCTGAGCTTGATGAAATTGTTATTTCTTCTAATAAGGCCAGAAAAAAAATAGAATCAACCGAGATGAGTGTCATATCATTAAAGGGTGAAACCATCAAAAAAATGCCTGCAATTCTTGGTGAACCCGATGTATTAAAATCATTACAATTATTACCTGGGGTATCTAGTGTTAATGAAGCTTCTTCTGGATTTAATGTACGAGGAGGATCTGTTGATCAAAACTTAATACTACTCGATGACGCTACCATTTATAACGCCTCGCATTTATTTGGTTTCTTTTCGGTATTCAATTCTGACGCAATTAAAAATGCTAAATTATACAAAGGAGGAATCCCCGCTACTTATGGAGGAAGATTATCATCTGTATTAGATATAAAACAAAAAGAAGGGAATACAAAAAAGTTCGGCGGTAACGTGGGTATAGGTCTAATATCCGCCAAAGCTTTGATTGAAGGGCCTATTTTAAAAAGAGATAATGAAGAGGCTCCCGGAAGTTTTATGTTAGCAGGAAGACGATCATATATAGATCTGTTCTCCTTTCTTTTAGATGATTTTAAAGACAGTTCACTTTTTTTCTATGACTTTAACCTCAAAGCTAATTACGATATTAACAAAAATAATAAACTCTTTCTTTCAGGATATTTTGGTAGGGATAAATTTGAGTTAAATGGATTATTAGGAACAACTTGGGGAAACACCTCTGCGACACTACGCTGGACAAGTGTGCTTAATGAAAAACTATTTTTACAGTCATCTGCTATTTTTAGTAATTATGAATATAACCTTGATAATTTAAGAACGGGCTCAGAGTTTAGATGGAAATCAAGTATTACCAATTATAACATAAAACCGAAATTAACTTGGTTTATAAATAATAATCATACTCTTAAAACGGGGGTCGATGTTACGTACTACAAATTCAAACCAGGAAAAATATCCTCACTAAGAGGATCCAGCATTAATGAAGAAGAGTTCAGTAATAAATTTGGATTAGAAAACGGGGTCTATGTCGATTTAAAACAAAAAATTTCTAATAATTTAAGTCTTCAATATGGGTTACGATGGTCTAACTTTAATAGATTAGGTGCTGAAGAAATACGACAATATGAAACTGGAACCCCGCTAACATACAATCCAGAACAAGATATTTATGAAGAAAACGAAATTATTGGCGCTACAAATTATCGCTCTGGGGATAACATAAAATCATTTAATGGATTAGAGCCTAGAGCCTCTGTAAGATATTTGTTAAATGAATCTAATTCACTCAAATTAAGCTATAACAGGATGTATCAGTATCTACATCTAATTTCTAATACCACCTCTCCCACCCCTCTTGATGTATGGTCTCCCAGCGGACCTTATCTAAAGCCCCAATATTCAGATCAGCTAGCGCTTGGGTATTTCAAATCATTTAAAGATGGAAAATACGATCTAAACCTAGAAACGTATTACAAGAAATTAGGCGATGTTACTGACTTTATTGATGGGGCTGATCTATTATTCACAGAAGAAATAGAAACCCAAATCGCACAGGGTAAAGGAAGAGCATATGGATTAGAAGTTCAACTTACCAAGAATGAAGGGAAATTTACCGGTTGGTTAAGTTATACTCTTGCCAAATCAGAAACAAAAGTTCTTGGTATTAATAATAATGAATATTACCCATCGAACAGTGATCAATTACACGAGATAAACTTAGTTGGATTCTATAAACTCAATAAAAGATGGGATTTCGGATTAAACTTCGTTTTCGGATCAGGAAGACCAGTAACCTACCCTACCGGAAGATATGAACAAAACGGATTAGTAGTTGCTGATTACAATAATAGAAACGGTAATCGACTACCCGCTTATCATCGAATGGATGTTTCTGCGACCCTAAATCCCAAAAAAGGAAAAAATGGGAAATGGGTTTTTAGTCTAGTAAATGTCTACAATAGACAAAACGCAGCTTCAATCTATTTTAATGAAGTTGGTGAAATTGGTGATCAAGAAATAGCAACTGGAATGACACAGGCAACCAAATTATCTTTTTTTGGCATTGTACCTAGTATATCTTATGAATTTAAATTTTAAAACCAAAATCTAATGAAAAATATAGCAAACATATTCGTAATCATCATAACAACGCTTTTTTTTACATCTTGTGAAACTGATGTAACTAATGACATTACATTAAACGATGCTACCCCGAGATTAGTCATCAATGGTGGACTCGAAAGAAATACTATAACACCTTTAACATCGCAACAGATACAACTAACTACTACAGCATCATTTTTAACTACCGAGGATCAACCTTTTATTAGTAATGCATCGGTTACAGTTACTAATGGCACTAATTCTTGGGTCTTTACTCACATTGGTAATGGGGTTTACCAAAATTCAGAAATCACCCCTGAAATTGGAAATACGTACACTATAACCATAAACTGGAATGGAGAAATCTATGAAGGGTTTGATACACTAATCGAAGTACCGCAATTTGATGATTTTTATTTCGAATTTGAAGAAGAAACCTTGGTAACAGATGCTGGTTATTTTGTCAAATTTGATACTACAGACCCAATCAATATTCCTAATTTTTATCATTATCGCCTTTTTAAAAACGACGAATTTGTGATCGTTCCCGATCCCGGAAACAGTGAAGTTTTAATTGTATCCGACAAATTCTTTGATGGACGACAACGTTTAGGAGTAAACCCAAACGATGAAATAGCTTTCGAAATTGGAGATATCGCTAAAGCCCAGCAATTGTCTATATCAGAATCATATTTTGATTTCTTAACGGAATTATTTATTCAAACAGGAAACCTAGGTAACCCAATAATCGGTAACCCTCCTCCTGCATCTATTCGTGGAAATTTAATAAATTTAAGCAATTCAAATAACCGTGCCTTGGGATATTTCTATACAGTAGATATTGAAGAAGATACGATCACCATTACAGAAAACTAAATTTCATAAAATTGAACACTAACCGAGTATATTTTTATCTATTCATTATTCTTTTGTTTAATGCATTTCATTTGATAAGTGAAGTTTACAGTAGTGATCTAGAAGAGGGGCTTTCTGAAACCTTAATATTACTACCAGTTAGCTTTGTTTATACTCTAATCATATTCTGGTCTAGGGTTTATATAAAAGAAAAACTGGCACCCAGAATTATTGACACAGCAAATAGATCTCAATATTTAAGTTTATGGACAGGTATTATCGTAGTCAAGACCATCTCCTTAACATTTGTATTGAAATTACTATCTCATTTTTTTTTCAATGATGATGACGAGGTTAATGAATCATTTTTCGATTTGGGCTTTTGGTCGGTTCTATTAGTTAATTTTGCCATTATTGCTTTTGTATATTTTGTAGAGATCTTTCTGGAATCTCAGCAGGAAAGACAAGATATAAAAATAAAGCTCACTCAATATCAAAGTGAAAAATCCATTGCACAATACTTAGCATTAAAAAATCAGTTAAATCCCCATTTTTTGTTTAATAGTTTTAATAGTTTGTCCGGGTTAATAAGTACGGATACTAAAAAAGCAGAATATTTTTTACAAGAATTATCAAATGTATATCGATATAACTTGACCCAAAGCGAAGAGGTTGTTGTGCCCTTAAAAAAAGAACTGCAGTTAATACATTCATATATATCGCTGCAAAAAATTCGTTTTGGAAAAAATATAGAATTTGAAAATCAAATCAAAGAATCACAACTAAAATTCTTAATACCACCAATGACACTAGAACTACTCTTTGAAAATGCTATAAAACACAATATAATCGCAAGTAACACCCCATTAAAAATATCCATTATTAGCGATGGCGATACTATTAAAGTGATTAATAATTTTCAACCAAAAAATAATGATTATGAAAAATCTTTAGGTATCGGTCAAAAAAACTTGATCAACCAATACAAAATGATACATTCTAAGCACCCTACCTTCCATGTATTAAACGATAATTACGTAGCCATAATTCCTTTAATAAAACCCGAAATATGACCAGAGCAATCATCATAGAAGACGAAAGCATTGCTGCGATTAGGTTACAAAACTTAATCCAGGAAGTTAATAATCAAATAATGATTGTAAAAGTTCTTACTTCTATAAACGAGTCGATAGAATATTTATCGACAGAAAATCCTGATCTAATTTTTCTCGATATTAATTTATCTGATGGATATTCTTTTGAAATTTTCAAAATACTCGAAATAAATACTCCAATAATATTCACTACCGCCTATTCTGAGTATGCTATCAAAGCTTTTGAGCAAAACAGCATCGATTACCTACTAAAACCTGTTTCTAAAGCTACACTATCCAAAAGCATTCATAAATATTTTCAACTTAATAAAGATCAGCTACCGGAGTATAAAAATCTATTTCTTCACAATGGAAAAGAATATAAAAAAAGGTTTTTGGTAAAGATCAATAATAGTTTAAAAACTATTGAAATTGACGAAATTGCTTATTTCTTTACAGAGGAAAAATTGACATTTATCATGCTTTGGAGTGGAAAAAAAATACCTGTCGATTTCTCTTTAAAAAAGTTAGAACAGGAGCTAGCCCCTTCAGATTATTTTAGAATTAATAGAAAGTATATAATTCACTTAAAATCTATTGAAGAAATGTATTATACTTCTAAGTCACGAATAAAAATATCACTACACCCAGCACCTGGAGAAAACAACATTTTCTTAGCAATAGAAAAAATAGGGAAGTTTAAAAAATGGCTTTCGCTTTAGCTTTTTCAACTTAATTTTTATATTTCTTTTTCCAGAAAAAAATCCGCCTTTTGATTCTTATTTTTCTGTAATATCGATATTGAAACTCTTCGGTATATCGCCACATCAAATCAAATATTTTTTGCTCGTCTTCACCCGTACATTTTGCGTATTCATTACTCATGATTCGCACCATAGATTCATGTATGGTGAGTTTTGCGAAATTTTTAATTCTAGTATCAAAATCCATTTTCCCAAACTCCATACGATTTAAATCAACTAAAGAAAATTTGTATCCACTCTCCTCCCTTTTAATTAACGTATTCCCTGGGGAATGATCCAAAAAGTTCACTCCGTTCTCATGCAATTTGTATGTGAAACGAGTAAAAGATCTAAGTATATTTTCATGATCAGAAATATCAAAATCGGTAGTCAACTCTCTATATGTTAGATCAGCATTCTCTAATTCACTAACATAGTAACTCTTTTTAAACAAAAAAGGAGTTGTACGTAATTCATAAGCCACGGGATAAGGAGTATCAATTCCCAGCTCTAATAACCTATTCGCATATTCAAATGATCGCTGAGCTTTAGATTTTCTAAAAAATCGATATACAATTTGATTAATTGCGTTAGGTATTTTGAAAGATTTGATAGTATGTTTTTTACCATCTATCGTTACAATCTTAATTACATTACGTCCTGGATCACCAAGGATTTCAGAATAATCATCAAAATTAACTATTGTTGATTTTATCTTGTTTTCAATTGAACTATAATCAGGATGTACTACAAAATTATTTTGCATTTTAGAAACGCTAATTTTTAAATGTGGCTACTGTTGCGTACTGCGGGTATCGTATATCTAAATGACTAAAGAGTAATGGGATATTATACAAATACGGTCTAATAGATTTACTTCTATTTATCCCTTCGTGAGTAAGCACAGAATACCCTAACTCTTCATACATTCTACGTATACTTTTACCTGTAAAAAATCTAAGATGTGTTTTATCCATAACTCCATGACCTTCATATTTCCATTCTTTTTTAAACAATACTTTCAAAAAAGTACCATAGTATCGCACATTTGGAATCGAACTGATCACCACTCCTGTGGGTGTTAACTTATGTTTTACTTTCTCTAAAACCATATAAGGATCAACCAAATGCTCTAAAACATCATTAAAATAAACCACGTCAAAATAACCATCGGGCAACTCGTCTAGATAATCTTCACATTTCCCAGAAAACACTTTATGCAATTTTTCTTTTGCTATTTGAGCTTCATCATCCATGTATTCAATTCCCCATGCTTCTGCTCCTGTTTTTTCCTTAAGCATATTTGCAAAGGCTCCGTTTCCACAACCAATATCAATTATTTTCTTAGGGTTATCTGGTAAATATTTTATCATTTCATGACGAATATTATCATAATATCCTTCAGGTTTGTGCTCGTAATCCATGCGTTGTAATTTTTACAAATATATTCAAATAAAGAGCACTATTGTATAGATATATAAATATAGAATCATTAATTATTAATTTTGCCATCAAATTCTTATCTCGAAAATCCGTTACTTTGCAAAACAAATTATTTTAGATGACAGCATATCCTAAATGTTCTTTGGTTACCCCTACTTACAATTGGCCCGAAGCCTTAGAATTACTACTTTTAAGTATAAAGAAGCAAACACATTTACCAAATGAAGTAATTATTGCTGATGATGGTTCTGGAGATGAGACTGCTACTTTAATTAAAAGAATGCAAAAAGATTTTCCTGTCCCTCTTTATCATATCTGGCACGAAGACAATAAAAACCAGAAGCCGGCAATTATGAATAAGGCAATTGCCAGTGCCAAATATGAATATATTGTAGAGATTGATGGAGATATTATCATGCACAAGGATTTTGTAAAGGATCATCTTTCTTTGGCTGAAAAAGGAATTTATCTATATGGGAGTCGGGTAAACATACAAGAGGATTATTTAAAAACTCTTTTCGCTACAAAACAAACCCATTTTCATTTCTTATCTAAAGGCATTAAAAAAAGAGGGCGCACACTACGTATTCCTTTTTTGGCAAACAGATACAAAAAAGAAGACAAAAGATCTTCTAAGTTACGAGGATGCAATATGTCTTTCTGGAGAGAAGATTTCTTAAAAGTTAATGGCTTTAATGAATCTCTAACTGGGTGGGGAATCGATGACAGTGAAATGATACAACGTTTACTTAATATAGGAATCAAAGGCAAAAGATTAAAATTTAAGGGGATCGTATATCACATCTACCATCATGAACAAGACAAAAGTCACATTCATGTTAATGAAATAATTGAAAGAGAAACTACAGAAAAAAAGGTTACCTATATCGAAAAAGGAGTAGATCAATATCTAAAAAATTAAACTATGCCGGATATTTCGATTATTATCATCAATTATAATTCTGAGGAGTATACTATTAATTGCATAAAGTCATTACTACTACATACTTCTCCAAAATTAACATGTGAGTATTTCATAGTAGATAATGGCTCTAAAAAAGAGAGTTATCTTACACTAAAAAATTATATTGACTCTATTACAGCAACTGCACCAATCGAATTGATACGCAGTAATATTAACACCGGTTTTGGTGGTGGTAATATGATAGGTGTGCAAAAAGCTACAGGAAAATACCTGGCCTTTATTAATAATGATACCATACTTGAAAGTGATTGCCTTTCTGTCCTTAAAGATTTTATGAATCAAAAAGAAGATGCTGGCGTTTGTGCTCCACAATCCTTTACAAAGGACAAAAAAATTCTTCCTACTATCGATCATTTTGCCTCTCTAAAAAGAGAATTTTTTGGAAGAAAGTTCTTAGAAATGTTGAATCCAAAAAAATACCCTAAACGCAAAAAGCTATATACGAACCCTCAAAAAGCTCAATTTGTTGCAGGGAGTTTTATGTTTTTTAGAGCTGATAATTTTAATGATATTGGAGGGTTCGACACAAACATATTTTTGTATTATGAAGAAACTGATATATGTAAACGTTTAGCAAAAATTAACAAATTTGCTTTTCTAGTGCCTCATGCTACATTTATACATTATCATGGAGCAAGTACAGAAAGATCTGTTACAATCAAAACCGAATTAAAAATATCATTAATGTATGTTATAAAGAAGCATTACGGCATTATACCATTTTATATTCTTTTGACATATTTACAAATACGTTATTTCTTTAGTAGTATCGTAAAACCAAAGTATTGGCCTTTGTTTTATACTTTATTTCTTCAGGCGCCATTAACAAAATCTTTAAAACACAAACAACAGATTATATCTATTGATATTTAACCAGAAATCATGACAGATTATAGAGAAGAAATCGAAAAAACTATATCAATATTAAAAAGAGGCGGTATTATCTTATACCCTACAGATACTGTATGGGGAATTGGTTGTGATGCAACAAATGCAGAAGCCATTGATAAAGTTTTTGCACTAAAAAAACGAGCAGAAAATAAATCTATGATATCTCTAGTGAGTGATTTTAAAATGTTACAGCAGTACGTAGAAGAAGTACCCGAAGTTGCATACGACATTTTAAAATATGCTTCTAAACCGACAACTATAATATACGATAGACCTCTTCGAGTAGCCGAAAACCTTATTACAGATGAAAACACCCTGGCAATACGAGTAGCACGAGATCCTTTTTGCGGAAAATTAATCCGAAAATTTAAACGACCAATCGTTTCTACATCTGCAAACATTAGTTCCATGCCTACTCCAAAAAACTTTGAAGAAATATCTGAAGTCATTTTGGAAGGCGTAGACTATGTCGTAAATTTGCCTTTACAAAAAAAAGGTGTTAAACCCTCTTCGATTATTAAAATTGGAAATGATAGCACCGTAAAAATTATCCGGAAGTAAATTGATTCATGTCTGACGCCAAAAATTTTAAAGAAGCCTTACAACACCCTATTTTTAAAACTATCACTACAGCCGCAGCAAACTTAAACGTAAATTGCTACGTCATAGGAGGATATGTAAGAGATCATATATTACAAAGAGGAAAAGCTAAAGATATTGATGTTGTTGCCGTTGGTAATGGAATACAATTAGCAAAAGAAGTCTCTAAACTTTTACCTAATAATCCTAAAGTGCAGGTTTTTAAAACTTATGGTACTGCGATGCTCAAGACTGAAGATATTGAAGTAGAATTTGTGGGCGCACGCAAGGAGTCTTATTCAGAAAACAGTAGGAATCCTGTTGTTGAGAATGGCACTTTAGAAGATGATCAAAATCGTAGAGATTTTACTATTAATGCACTTGCATTAAATTTATCTCAAGAAAATTTTGGAGAATTACTCGATCCTTTTAATGGGATCGTAGATCTAAATTCGCAAATTATCCGTACTCCTTTAGATCCAGATATCACATACTCTGATGATCCCCTACGTATGATGCGAGCTATTAGATTTGCCTCTCAATTAAATTTCAAAATAGAAGACAAATCACTTAAAGCTATTTCAAAAAATAAAGATCGTATAAAAATCATTACAAAAGAACGAATTGTCGATGAGCTTCATAAGATTATTTTAAGTGATCAACCATCCTTAGGCTTCATATTATTAGAAAGCACAGGGCTATTAAGATACATTCTTCCAGAATTAATTGCCTTAAAAGGTATTGACGAAATTGAAGGACAACGCCACAAAGATAATTTCTATCACACTCTTGAAGTAGTAGATAATATTGCCGAAAACACTGATGACTTATGGTTACGTTGGGCAGCATTACTACATGATATTGGTAAAGCACCTACTAAAAAGTTTAGCAAAAAAGTAGGTTGGACTTTTCATGGTCATGAATTTGTGGGTTCTAAAATGGTTTTTAAACTTTTTAAAAGATTAAAAATGCCATTAAATGAAAAAATGAAATTCGTTCAGAAAATGGTTTTAATGAGTTCGCGACCTATTGTAATTGCTAGTGGCGTGACTGATTCTGCCGTACGAAGACTTGTATTTGATGCTGGGGATTATATTGAAGAATTAATGACACTTTGCGAAGCAGATATTACTACTAAAAACCCTAAACGTTTTAAAAAATACCATCACAATTTTAAAATTGTACGACAAAAAATGGTAGAGGTCGAAGAACGAGATCATATTCGCAATTTTCAGCCTCCAGTTACTGGTGAAGAAATAATGAAAATTTTCAACATAAAACCGTCGAGAGAGATCGGAATTATTAAAGAAGCAATAAAAGAAGCCATTCTAGAAGGAGAAATTCCTAACGAACATGAAGCAGCCTATCAATTTATGATAGAAAAAGGAAAGGAACTGGGATTAAAAATGAGTTAACAGATTAACAACTTTATGAAAAAGGATAATAAAAAAGTAATTTATTGGCTACTTGCGGGGTGTATGTTAATCTTCGTTATGGTAGTTGTTGGAGGAATTACCAGGCTTACACATTCAGGACTATCTATTTCTAACTACAAACTAATCTCTGGCACTATACCTCCTATGAATGATTCAGAATGGAATGAAGCATTTGAGTTGTACAAACAATATCCCGAGTACCAAAAAATAAATCATCAATTTACTATTGAAGATTTTAAAGACATTTATTTCTGGGAGTGGTTGCACCGTGTAATCGGAAGATTTATAGGTATTGTATTTATTATTCCTTTTATATATTTCTTAATTCGGAAACAACTTACTAAGCCCACCATAAAAAAATCAATAATATTAATGGTTTTAGGAGGTTTTCAAGGTTTCCTAGGTTGGTTTATGGTAAAAAGTGGTTTAATTGATCGGCCCGATGTAAGTCACTATCGATTAGCAATGCATCTTTCTATGGCCTTTATCACTTTTGCCTACACACTATGGGTTGCACTAGATCTTATGTATCCAGATAAAAAGACAATCAACATTAAATTTAGAAACCTTATTCGATGGGGTTTAGGATTGCTTTTGTTGCAAATCGTTTACGGTGCTTTTGTAGCCGGATTAGATGCAGGTTTATTACACAATCATTGGCCACTAATGAATGATGGATCGGTAATACATGAATCTGTATATATAGAACAATCCCCTTTAATTAAAAATTTTATTGAAGGAAAAAGCGGAGTACAATTTATACATCGATACTTAGCATACTTCGTGGTTGGATTAATTATTTTGATCTGGTACAGAAGTAAAAAAATACAAAAAAACAACATCCAATCCTGGTCATTGAATATATTACTAATTGCTGTTTGCATTCAATTTCTACTTGGTGTTTTCACATTACTATACAGAGTACCTCTTACATTGGGAGTTTTACATCAAGTGGTAGCATTTTTATTACTTGGGGCAATGACTTTTTCATTACATCGTTTTAGTAAATAACATCTCATTTATAGTATCTTTGCAGTTCCAAAATTAGTTAAGAATGATTTATCGCTTTAGAATTATATTAGACACTGAAGAAGATGTGTTTAGAGATATCGAAATCGAACAAGATGCAACATTAGAACAATTTCATAATGTGATTACGCAATCTTTCGGATTTGATGGTACAGAAATGGCTTCTTTTTATGTTAGTGATGATCAATGGAGCCAAGGTGAAGAAATATCTTTGTTTGACATGAGTGACGGTAGCCAACCCGTTAGGTTAATGAATGAAACTACTTTGATTGATGTTGTACATGAAGCTTCGCCTAAATTGATTTATGTTTACGATTTCTTGAGTATGTGGACTTTCCTGGTAGAATTAGCAGAAATAGCAGAGTACGAAGGCGGTATGGAATACCCTAATGTTATGTTCGTTCATGGTCAGTTACCAGATAAAGCACCAGATAAAGAATTTAAATCTGATGAATCTGAAAATTTCGACGAAGGAAATGACGATGGATTCATGGATCTTGATGAATATGATGAATTAGGTTTTGATGAGAATTGGAATTAATTCAAAAAACTAAAACAATAAAACATTTCGATAAAATTATAACAGTAAGAAAAACAAGAATATGATTAACCTATATAGCACCCAAATCGAATCGTTATCTGTTCATAAAGTAGGTAATAAAAATAAAGGGGAAAGCATATTTTTATCAGACTCTCCTTATCAAGTAAATGATGAACTTACTGCTATTCTAAAAGAATATTTTTTTAAACCTTTTAGAGAAAAAGAAGAAAATTATTTTCAGTTTGCCAATGAAGTAGATTTTGAATTTAATCCTCTATATAAAGTTGTCACAGAAATTTTTGAAAACCCATCTGGAGTACATGAAAAATCTAAACGAATTGCTTCTCTCCTGTATGAACAATCAAATCACCCGCACATCAAAAGTGGAGAAGTTTATGTAACCTATCTTGAAAATGTAACAATCGATAATGAAAAAGTATCTGCTCTAGGGATTTTTAAATCCGAATTAAAACACGATTTTCTTCAATTTGAAGAAAGAGAATCAGACATAGAGTTATTAATCCAGCAAGGAGTTAATCTAAACAAGCTTGATAAAGGGTGTCTAATTTTTAATCATAAAAAAGAAGAGGGATACAAAGTATTATCTGTAGACTCTAACCGATATGACACCAAGTATTGGTTAGAAAATTTCTTAGGAGTAGAAGCATTTGCCGATGAAAATTTTTATACCAAAAAGTATATGAAATTTTGCCAAGATTTTGCCAAAGATGTAGTATTACCCGCAGAAGATAAAAAGGAAGAGGTAATGTTCATGAATCGTGCAGTAAATCACTTTGCAAAAAATGATGAATTTGAAGAATCGGCATTTTTAAATGACGTAATTGATAATCCAGATTTAATCCCCGAATTTAAACATTATAAAGTAGAAAAGGCACCAAAATATCAAATCGAAGACCTTACTTCTTTCCCTATTGCAAATAATGCAGTTACTGCAGCTAGAAAAAAAATCAAAAATGTAATCAATCTTGATACTAATGTTCAAATAAAAATGGATTTCATTAATCCCGAATCTGCAGAGAAATTTGTAGAAAAAGGTTGGGATGAAGAAAAACAGATGTATTATTACTTGGTATACTTTAATAAAGAACAAAAAACATAATAGGCAATGGACTACATTCTTGTTGGTGTCATTGCTTTACTAGGATCGGGATTAACATTTTTCTCTGGTTTTGGATTAGGAACACTATTAATGCCGGTATTCGCATTGTTCTTTCCTATTGATATTGCCATCGCATTAACCGCTATAGTTCATTTACTAAACAATATCTTTAAATTAACACTTGTAGGAAAAAAAGCTAACCTCAAAACAGTATTACGATTTGGGTTACCCGCTATCTTATTTGCTTTTTTAGGAGCTTACATATTGGGATCATTAACAAATATTAAACCTTTGTATTCGTATAATATCGAAAATAAATTATATCAAATTACTGTTGTTAAAATCTGTATAGCATCATTATTAATTTTCTTTTCTCTTTTTGATCTTATCCCTAAACTTAAAAGACTAGAGATTGACACTAAATATCTACCTTTAGGTGGGGCTTTAAGTGGTTTTTTCGGTGGGTTATCGGGTCATCAAGGAGCACTGCGAACTGCCTTTTTAATACGAACCAAATTAAGCAAAGAAGCTTTTATCGCTACAGGAGTATCTATAGCTTGTTTTATTGATGTTTCTAGAATTTCAGTCTATGCCAAAGATATTTATTCATTAGGTGATCAACTTAATTATCCTATGCTTGTTACTGCAACAGTTATGGCATTTGTAGGTGCCTATTTAGGCAATAAGTTCCTAAAAAAAATCACCATCAACACCATCCAAATTGTTGTTGGGGTATTACTTATTGTTTTTTCAATATTACTTGGAATTGGGATTTTATAATCAACGATGTAATAGTATACCTAAAATCAAAACGCTTACTTATCCAATAAATTTTTCATGTTTACATTCTCATAGTTGCGTCGTACAAAGTCCATAGCCGTCTTTAGCACTTCTCCCATCGAACTACTACGTCTAAAATTTAAATCTAAGGTAAAATTATATAAATGCTCCCTCAATTCTATTAGGTTTTCCTTTGTAGAAATCTGATCAGAACACATACAATCTACCAAAGTTTCATATCGAGACCTAGAAGCCAAAATTCGTTTTGCCAATATTGAACGCTCTTCTTTTTTATATTGTTCTATAGAATTAGGTTGCAATTTATTCATTACAATATCTACCATGGTATAATTCTCTTTAAAAAACTGCGGTTGGTAGACTTTTAATTTACCTTCAAAACATTGTTGATCAAAATCTATAGCTCTAATCTTATATTCTACATGATCAAAATCATGAATAGGTATGATTACATAATTATAAGAACGCATATCTCCTAATAATCGCATTTGACAGCGTTCATTAAATTTCACAAATTCTTTGGCAATTTGTGATTTTGCCTGATCACTAAGATCAGGAAGAAAATCCTTGATAAATACATCTCCAGGGATACCAGCAATATGCTCTTCTATTAGTGTGTTTTTGTACACCAAAAAATTAATTCGATTAGGAGAAAACATATGCTCTAACTCTAAACCATAAATACGCGAAGCATCTGCCTTTTTCACATAAATATATGTGTAGTTATCATTTAGAATATTTCTAACCTTAATTCGAAATGGTTTCGAATTTCCAAAAGTGCAATAATCGATTGCGTCAATGTTCAAGAACTCAATAGCATCCTCGTTACCATCAGAATGTAGAATTGTATATACTTTTTTAAGACTAGATTCTATCTCAGGTCTTTCATGCTCCTCATAATATAGTCGAACCCATAAAGTATCTTCATCATTACTATCATACACAACTACTGAGCCCGAAAATCTAAGTAAATCATCATAAAACACCGGAATTTTAATCTTTCGATTACATTCTTTTAAATACCTATCTAGTTGATCATTTATAGGGTACGTCGGTTTTTTTTTCGACATTAATTTTTCTTCCATAACCTTCAATCATTTCAAGAGGCAAGTTACAAATAACAATTATGAAACCCCAAAAGGATTAATAGCTTCAATGGTTCTAACATTTTCAACATCTTTATATTTTGTCTTTTATCCTCTTGAAAGTCAAAAGAAATTGTAACAAAAGATCATACTGATCGTCTTGTTTAATATAACTGCCAAAAATAATCACAATTGGAAAATATACTCACGTTAAATAATCTCACAAAGAAATTTGACCATATCACTGCTGTCAAAGATCTTTCTTTTACTATAAAAAAGGGAAATGTTTATGGCATATTAGGGCCAAACGGAAGTGGGAAATCAACAACACTAGGGATTGTATTAAATGTGGTAAACCGGACATCAGGAGATTTTACTTGGTTCGACGGAAATACATCAACACATAATGCCTTAAAAAAAGTAGGTGCCATTATAGAGCGCCCTAACTTTTATCCTTATATGACTGCTTCTCAAAACCTAAAGTTGGTGTGCCAAATTAAAGAGGTTCCCGCTGACAAGATTGACGAAAAACTAGAACTCGTTGGGTTATTAGATCGCAAAGACAGCAAGTTTAGAACGTTTTCTTTAGGAATGAAACAACGATTAGCAATTGCCTCGGCATTACTTAACGATCCCGAAATATTAATCCTAGATGAGCCTACCAATGGTTTAGATCCACAAGGGATACATCAGATTCGTGAAATCATTAAAAAAATTGCATCTCAAGGGACTACTATTCTTTTGGCTTCTCACCTACTCGACGAAGTAGAAAAAGTATGTAGCCATGTTGTGATTATAAGAAAAGGTGTAAAATTATACTCCGGTCCAGTAGATGAAATGAATGCTAGTTATGGTTTCTTTGAGTTAAAAAGTAATCAAAACTCTATTCTAAAAGAGTGGTTAACCAAACACAAAGATTTTAAAAGTTTTAAAGAAGAAGGAGATAAAATCATTGCCTTTTTGGCTCATGAGTTAGATGAAGAAAGTCTTAATAGACAATTGTTTAAGGAAGGTATCGTTCTTACATATCTTGTAAAACGAAAAGAAAGTCTCGAAGAGCAATTCCTACAATTAACCAGCAACTTAAACTAAAAACATGTTACGACTACTCAATATAGAATTTCAAAAATTAAGATACAATAAAGCTGCTAAGGTTTTAACTATCACTTATTTTATACTTATTACTGCCATCGCATTAATTGCTTCTTACGAATTTAGTTTTGGAGGTGTAAATTTCCGATTGGCAGATCAAGGAATATTTAATTTCCCATATATATGGCATTTTAATGCTTTTATAGCGGCATGGCTAAAACTGTTTTTGGCTATTGTGATTGTATCTATAATGGCTAACGAATATACAAACCGTACCCTAAAACAAAACCTAATAGATGGACTAAGCAAGAAGGAGTTTTTAGCTTCAAAATTTCTTACGGTTATTGTTTTTTCATTGATATCTACTATATTTTTATTTCTTGTGTCATTAGTACTAGGGTTGATATTCTCAGATTATAACGAATTCTCGATTATCTTTTCTGGTTTAGAATTTATCTTCGCCTATTTCTTAAAACTTGTAGGCTTCTTTTCTTTCTGTATGTTTTTAGGGATTCTAATCAAAAGATCGGCTTTCGCATTAGGTTTTTTAATCTTTTGGCAAATTATAGAAGGTCTATTTAGATTAGTCTCTGGGTTGTTTAAATGGAAATTTGAAACAGATTTTGTTGATAAAATTATACCGTTTCTCCCTCTAGAAAGCATGAGTAATTTGGTTAATGAGCCTTTTAGTAGATTAAACTTTATTCAATCTGCTGCTAATCAATTAGGAGAAAATTTTCAAAGAGATTACGCCGTGCATTGGTATGAAGTTGTAATCGTTCTAGTGTGGACTGCCATTTTTGTAAGGCTTTCATATTGGCTTCTTAAAAAGAGAGATTTATAAATCTTTCTTTTTAATTTTCAAAAAATATCGATCATGATTTATCTCATGCTAATCTTAGTTTTATAAAACTGAATTTGTATCTAAATTCTTAACGGAAGTTTATACTCAAATCTATAAATCTATTATTCGTATTATGTATCTTTATTCTTAAAAAGTAAGAGGTACATGAAGTTTGAGTTAAAATCTGAATTTAAACCTACAGGAGATCAACCAGAAGCCATACAACAATTAGTTAATGGATTAACGTCTAATGAAAAATATCAGACGCTATTAGGAGTTACTGGATCAGGAAAAACATTTACCGCTGCAAATGTTATTGAACAAGTGCAGCGCCCTACATTAATCTTGGCGCACAATAAAACATTAGCTGCACAATTATATTCTGAGTTTAAGCAATTTTTTCCAGAAAATGCTGTAGAATATTTTGTTTCATACTATGATTATTATCAACCAGAAGCATATATCCCCACTTCGGGCACCTATATAGAAAAAGACCTTTCTATAAATGATGAAATTGAAAAAATGAGACTGAGCGCAACCTCATCTCTATTATCAGGAAGAAGAGATGTATTGGTAGTCGCTTCAGTATCTTGCTTATATGGTATCGGTAATCCTGCAGAATTTCAAAAAAATGTAATCTCAATTGAACAAGGACAGTTTGTATCTAGAACAGCACTATTACATCGTTTGGTACAAAGTCTTTATTCTAGAACTGAGGCAGAATTTAAGCACGGTAATTTTAGAATTAAAGGAGATACTGTTGATATTTTCCCGAGTTATGCAGATGATGCTTTTAGAGTACATTTTTTTGGTGATGAGATTGAGGAAATCGAGGCTTTTGATGTCCAAACCAATAAAGTAATTGAAAAATATGATCGGTTAAATATCTACCCTGCTAATATGTTTGTTACTTCTCCAGAAGTCTTACATAATGCTATAGATCAAATAGCACTTGACTTAGGAAAACAAGTTGAATATTTTAAAGAAATTGGAAAACATCTCGAGGCAAAACGATTAGAAGAACGCACTAATTTTGATCTAGAAATGATTAAAGAATTAGGGTATTGCTCGGGTATTGAAAATTATTCTCGCTATCTAGATGGTAGAAATCCTGGCACAAGACCTTTTTGTTTACTAGATTACTTCCCAGATGATTATTTGATGATTATAGATGAGAGTCATGTTACTATACCACAGACTCATGCTATGTATGGTGGAGATCGCTCTAGAAAAGAGAATCTAGTCGAGTTTGGATTCAGACTTCCTGCGGCTATGGATAATAGGCCTTTAAAATTTGAAGAGTTTGAAGCTATCCAAAATCAAGTATTATATATTAGTGCCACTCCGGCAGATTATGAATTACAAAAAAGTGAAGGTACATTCGTAGAACAAATCATAAGACCTACCGGTCTATTGGATCCTGTTATTGAAGTTCGACCCAGTTTAAATCAAATTGATGATCTTATCGAAGAGATGCAAAAACGAATTGATGTTGATGAGCGAATTTTAGTAACTACGCTTACTAAAAGAATGGCCGAAGAATTAACAAAATACCTTACAAGAATTGATATACGCTGTAGATATATTCATAGTGATGTAGATACGCTAGAGCGTGTAGAAATTATGCAAGATTTACGTAAAGGTATTTTTGATGTTTTAATCGGAGTTAATCTATTAAGAGAAGGTTTGGATTTACCCGAAGTATCTTTAGTTGCTATTTTAGACGCAGATAAAGAAGGTTTTCTTAGAAACAAAAGATCTCTCGTGCAAACGGTTGGTAGAGCAGCCAGAAATGTTAATGGAAAAGCCATTATGTATGCTGATAAAATAACTGCAAGTATGCAAAAAACTATTGAAGCAACCGAGTATCGTAGAGAAAAACAAATAGCATACAATACTAAACATGGTCAAACCCCAACCGCTATCAAAAAATCCCTGGATAATGCATTGGCTGGTAAAAAAGTAGAACCGTATACTTTTGAAACTGCACCTTCTTTACAAGCAGCGGAGGAAGAAACTGCGTATTATACTAAAGAACAGTTGGAGACAAGGATTAGAAATGTAAGAAAAGAAATGGAAAAAGCAGCAAAAGAACTTGACTTTATGACCGCAGCACGACTAAGAGATGAAATCAAGATGTTACAAAATAAAGTACAAGATCAAAAAGTGTAATTATCCGTTTTGTATTAACCCCATAAAAAAATAATTAAGGCATTATGAATACTATTTCGATAGAACAATTTATTCAAGGAATCCCTAAGGTAGAACTTCATTTACATATTGAGGGAACGTTTGAGCCTGAATTAATGTTCGAAATTGCAAAAAGAAATAATAAAAAAATAGCATACACTTCTGTCGATGAATTAAAAAAAGCATATAGTTTTAATAATCTTCAAGAATTTTTAGACATCTATTATGCCGGTGCTAATGTGCTAATCCAAGAGCAAGATTTTTATGATCTCACTTGGGCATATTTAAACAAAGTACATGAACAAAATGTTGTACATGTCGAGATCTTTTTTGATCCTCAAACACATACCGATAGAGACATCAGCTTTGATACGGTGATTAAAGGAATTCACCGTGCATTAGAGGATGGTAAAAAACAACTTGGTATCAGTTTTAAATTAATCATGTCTTTCTTAAGGCATTTGGATGAAACTTCCGCTTTTAACACATTGCAACAGGCCTTACCATATAAAGATTGGATTTCTGCTGTGGGATTAGATTCTTCAGAATTAGGAAATCCTCCATCAAAATTTGAGCGTGTTTTTGCCAAAGCCAGAGAAGAAGGTTTTCTTACCGTTGCCCATGCGGGAGAAGAAGGTCCTTCAGAATACATTTGGGAAGCTTTAGATTTACTAAAGGTAACCCGAATAGATCATGGAAACCGCTGTCTGGATGATACTAAACTAGTAGAAAAATTAGTAAATCTACAAATGCCTTTAACCGTATGTCCTTTATCCAACTTAGAATTAAAAGTGGTTACCGATCTTAAAGACCATCCTATACCCGAAATGATGGAAAAAAACATACTCGTTACTGTCAACTCAGATGATCCTGCTTATTTTGGAGGATATATGAATGAGAATTATTTAGAAATCTCTAAAGCGCTTCATCTTTCAAAACAACAAATCACTCAACTAGTGATCAACAGTTTTAAAGCAAGTTGGCTATCAGATCAAGATAAAGAAAAGAGAATTGCACAAGTCGAAGCTTATTTTCAAAAAAACTAAAGTTCGACATACATATTATCTTATTTTGAATTTTATAGAACATACTATCCTATAAAAATTCATATAGTTAGTTTTCCATATTTTATCCGCATTCTTTTAAATAGTACTATCAACAAAAGAAATAAAACCAAAACAACAATTACTATCTTCTTCATTATTTTAATAATTTAAAGAATTCCCCCTCTCCTATAGGGTGATCATAACTTTATAACTTTGCGGAGAGAAGGAATCACTCAAAATAACATCATCAACAATCAAAGTATTTTTAAAATTGAAATCTATATCCAAAATCAGGAAAGAACCCTATCTGATCCACTTGATCTACCTGGTTGGTTAGCCTATTGTAACGGCGTACAAAAATATTTTCATTATTGGTTACATTTTGAATATCCAAATAAAACTGATGAGATCGTTTTTTAGATTTGCTATTAATCTTATACCCTAACTTTACATCTAACCTGAAATAATCATCATTTTGTTCGCTATACGCCAAATCTTCTCTTAGAATTTCAAACCCCGCTTGTTGTGAAGATTCCAGATCAACAGGTGTAAAATACCTACCGCCAGAAAAGGTGAATTTTGTATCAAAAAACAATACGTTTTTTTTAGCCTTTCCTACCTTAAACTCTTTTCCTGCCAATAGATTAAATACATATCCATTATTAAAGGGAGTATTTCGTTCTACACCATCACTACCCTCGTATTTACTTTCGAATAAAGAGGTTGTCAATAACCCGTAATACCCTTCACTAAAAAATTTTTCTATAGTAAGTTCAATTCCCTGGTTAAAGCCAGTACCTTCGTTAACTAATGAAACACGATCGTTCTGAAATCCAAAATCTGCTCCTTCGGTCAATGAAGAATAACTTGATGCAAATGACTCAACAGCTGCATTATCGATATCTTGATAATACATTTCAATTTTACCTCTCCAATTTTTACCCATTCTCACATCATACCCCAATACATAATGACTGCTTCGCACAAAATCAAGATCCAAATTGGTTTGTACTAATTCTCCATTAATATCTTCATTCAAAAACAATAAGGGTAATGATATGGGTTGATGATGTAAACCATATCCAAAACTAATACTGTGATTTCGTGCTAATTTATAGGAGAGGCCAACTCTGGGTTCTATTACAAATTGTTCATTTAATGTACTATACTGTCCATGGACACCCAAGTTAAATGTAAGTTTTTCTGTAAATCTAAATTGCCCCTGAATATAAGGTTGAACAATACTCAAATTTTCATCAATATCTGTAAATGTGAACAAATCCGGATCTCCATCCCCATCAGCGTCAGGTTGCTCCAGGCGATCGCGTTGTAGAGATTCTATTTTAAAATTCTCCCATAAAATCCCTGTTCTTATAGTCGCCTTATTACTTAACTTAGAATTAAAAAGAGTAGAAAATGTATATCGAGTTTCGGTGTTATCAGCATCTGTATATCTTATAATTCGTTCCTGCGGAGTGTCTTTATCAATAAAACGATCTGCAATAAAAGTATTGGCAGAAGATGAACCTGAAACTATTGTTCTTAAAAAAGATTTTTTACCTGTATTGATTTGATGTTTTAATCCTATAACCGCAAAACCAGAATCAACAAAGGTATTCTCATCTTCAGCAGCGAACAAATCATCTTCATCAATATCATTTCCTAAAAATTCGATATCAGAATTTCCGATAATCCCAAATAGAGATAAACTTCCTAATTTTCCTTTTCCAGAATCTATATTGAATGAAACGTCATAATAGTTGGGAGTGGCCGAAGTACCTCCTGCACCTATTCCTAATAAACCAACAAGAGAATATCTTCCTGCAATTAAGAAAGATCCTTTATTATTCCCTAAAGGTCCTTCAGCCATTGCTTCTATTCCTGTAAAAATTCCAACCTGACCTGTATACTCATATTCATCTATATTTCCTTTTCTAAAACCTAGGTCAAATACTCCTCCTATTGCGTTCCCATACTCTGATGGAAAAGCAGAAGTAATAAAATCAGAGTTCTTTAACAAATTAGGATTCAATGCAGATACCGGTCCTCCTGTTGTTCCTAAAGTCGAATAATGATTAGGACTTGGTATAGGCACACCTTCTAACCGCCATAATAAACCTACAGGTGAGTTACCTCTTATTACAATATCATTTCTACTATCATCAGGAGATGAGACTCCTGCAAAATTTGCTGCCAAACGACCTACATCACTCCTGCCTCCAGAAAAACGTGTTACTTCATCTAATCCAAACTGTCTTGCAGAAACAGAAGCCAGTTTATTAATAGCCTTTACCTTATTGGTTTCTGAAGTAATGATAATCTCATCCAATTGATCAAAAGATTCTATTAATGCCACCGTAACCACTACATCTTTACCCGAGGTAACCTCTATGTTAGGTAAAGTTATAGATTCAAAACCAATATAGCTTATACGTATTACTTGTCGGCCTAGAGATACATTTTCAAGTTTAAAATAGCCATCTATATCAGTAATTACTCCATTTGTTTGCTTTTCATTTATTAATTCTACGGTAGCTCCTACCAATGGTATTTCTGATTGCTTATCAATGACAAGTCCCTTAATTATTCCAGTTTGTGCATTAGAAATACTTGCGATTAAAACAAAAACAACGAGAACAATTTTTTTCATAATTTCTTTGGTTTTACCCAAAGTTGCACGATTATCACATCGAACAAAATCCAAATTAATTGAATTGAAGATTTTAATCCTGAAGTGTCAAAAATTAATTTAAACTCGGTAAAACCGCGTTTATTATCATATTTTTCAAATCAAATTAGATTTCATACAGTTCAACCTATAATTTAACAATTGAAGGTTTTACGAGATAATTAATGAGTACCAGTTATGTATCTTTATGCATATTAATAGTTACCAATAAATGACGTCTAAGGCATACATAAAAAAATTCGCGTTTCGCTTCTTAATCATAAACTTGGTGTATTTTATGGTAAAGCTTACTATAGATCACGGTGACCAAGAAGAGCTTTTCTTTGACCGTACAGGTATTTTTTATTATTTCAGCGCATTCTTTCTTTTTATGTTAACATGGGAAACTAATGATTGGTTAATACGTCGTGAAGTAAAATCCAACGCTAATGATAGTTTAGATTTATCAAATGGTTTAAAGGTTTTAGGAATTAATATGCTCATTATTTTACCTGTGACTGCATTGTTGTACTATGTTGCAATTTTCAAATTAAATCATATCTGTCAAATAGATGCTGATGATCCTTGGTTACGATTTAGAATAGATTTTTTTAGAGCAGGGTTACTTGGGTTTGGAGTCATCTTATTTAATCTTTTTTATCACTCATTAAAACAGAAAAAAGAATTAGAAAACAAGATGAATCAGTTAAAGAAAGAAGTGATGACTTCTAAATACAAATCTTTAAAAAACCAGATTAGCCCCCACTTCTTATTTAACAGCTTAAACACATTAACTTCATTAATGTACGAAGATCGGGACTTAGCTTCAGATTTTGTTACTCGATTGGCGTCATGCTATCGATATATCTTGGATAACCGAGAAGAAGATTTAGTTAGTTTAGAGAAAGAATTAAATTTTCTGGATTCTTTCATATTTATGATGAATGTACGACATGAAGGAGCTCTCAGCATCACTACTCATATTACTATTGATCCAAAAGAACATTTAATCCCTACATTATCTCTACAAATGCTAGTCGAAAATGCATTAAAACACAACTATTTTTCTAAAGAGAAACCCCTTGAGATTAGTATTATCTCAGTACAAAACGACAGTGTATTGATACAAAACAATCTGCATATAAGAGAACAAAAAGAAGAATCCACCAAACTCGGTCTCAAAAACATCAAAAAACGATATTCCTTTTATACCAATCAAGCCATAAAAATAGAAACTGAAAATAAATATTTTAAAGTTACCCTCCCTCTATTACCTAAAAACATAAAAGAAGTAACTATTATAAAAGTTTCGTAAAAGATGACAGCAGTAATAATTGAAGATGAAAATATTGCCTCTAGGCGTTTAGCCAATTTGATAGGAGAACTTGCTCCGCAAATAGAAATTGCTGGTCAAATTACTTCTGTAGAAAGTGGGCGTCTTTGGTTTAACAGTAACCCGCTCCCAGATTTGATATTTTTAGACATCCAACTTAATGACGGTTATGGGTTTGATATTCTCGATTTTTTGAAGGATCACCCTCCAGTTATATTCACTACCGCATATAATGAATATGCTATTCGAGGTTTTAAATACAATGGATTGGACTATCTGTTAAAACCCATTGACAAAAAAGATCTAAAAAATGCTTTAGACAAGTATCAAAGAAATCATACCGACACGAATCCACCAATAGATCAAGATCAATTAGAACGCATACAAAGTTTATTTAATAAAGAATACAAAAAACGTTTTATGATAAAAGTAGGTAATCATTTTAACACGTTTAGTGTTGAGGATATTGCCTATTTCAAATCTCACGAAGGAATCATATTCTTATATTCTCATAGCGGTCAACAATACCCTATTGAATACTCTATCGATCAATTAGAAAACATATTAGACCCTGTACATTTTTTTAGAATCAACAGAAAATTTATGATTTCGGTAAAAGCAGTGGTCGAAATTCATAGCTATTTTAATAGTAGACTACTCTTAAAATTAAAACCTAGTAACGAAGAGCAAATTATTGTTTCCAGAGAACGAACTTCAAATTTTAAAAAGTGGTTAGATCTCTAAAAAAACTAAAAACTCATTTTATGAAAAAAGAAAAAGTTTTGTTAACAGGAGTAACTGGGTTTTTAGGGTCTCATACGACTATACAGTTACTTAATAAAGGGTATGAAGTGATTGGCACACTAAGAAATATGAATCGCTCAGATGCCATAAAACAAATTATAGCTAAGAACACTCCCAATATTAATTCTTTAAGTTTTGCTGAAGCCGATTTAATGGATCAAGAAATCTGGAATGATTTAACCAAAGAAGTAGATTATGTAATGCACATTGCTTCACCGTTCCCAAGGGAACTACCTAAACATGAAGATGATTTAATTATCCCTGCAAAAGAGGGAACTCTAAATATTTTAAAAGCCTCTGCAAAAAATAATATCAAAAGAGTAATACTTACCTCCTCTACTGGATCCATAGTCTACGGAAAGGAAAAATCAAATAGATCTGGTGTTTATACAGAAAATGACTGGACAGATGTGACGAACAAAAAAGATACTACACCATACTTTAGAAGCAAAACTATTGCAGAGCAAGCAGCATGGGACTTTATTAAGACTAATAATACGAAATTAGAATTAACTACGATCTGCCCTGGTGCCATCTTAGGCCCGGTACTTGAAAAGGATTTTGGGACTTCAGCTAATATTGTTATCAAAATGATAGACGGAAAATCGCCTGCACTCCCTAAACTTGGATTTGAAATTGTTGATGTTCGCTCGGCTGCAGATTTACACATCAAAGCAATGGAATCTCCAAAAGCCTCTGGAGAACGATTTGCGGCAGTCGCTGGGTTTTTATCCTTCAAAGAATTAGCTGCCATTTTACGTGAAAAATTTCCTAATAAGAAAATACCCAAAACTATTTTACCAAATTTTGCTGTTCGCTTATTTTCTAATATTGACAAAACTCTAAAACCAATTTTGATAGATCTGGGAATGGAAAGAAAAATCGACAACTCTAAGGCTAAACAATTACTTAACTGGCAGCCCATTTCTAATAACGAAGCTATTGTTGCCTGTGCTCAAAGTATCGTTAATCTGGATATCCTATAAAAAACTAAAATATCGCTTAATAAAAAAACGCCTTGTATTACACAAGGCGTTTTCTCATCACATCAATTAACTAATTAAAATCCCAAATCAAATTATGAAATCTCTATCAACCTCTTAGGCTGTACTTTTGCCTCTTCCCTTTTAGGTAATGCAACGATTAAAATTCCATTCTCATAAGAAGCTTCAATTTTTACTGCATTTACCGTATCGGGTAAATTAAAAGATCGTTTAAACGTACTATAACCAAATTCTTCTCTTGTATACTTACCCTCATTATTAGTCTCTTTTTCTGATTTTGTTTCAGAAGAAATATGAAGTATTTCATTATCCAGCTCTATATTAAAACTGTCTTTGGTAAGGCCTGGGGCCGCTAATTCTATTGTGTAATCATTATCCGTTTCTTTTACATTAACAGCTGGAGTGTTAAACCCTATTTTACTCACATTTGTTCCCCCTAACCAATCTGTATTAAAAAAATCATCTAAAAGGAATGGTAATCTGTCTGTTCTTTTTATTAAACTCATTGTATTATTTTTTAAGGTTAATTTTAATTTCAAATTCCCTTTGTATATAACAAATTGAGTTCCAATTCAAAAAACATGTCTTTTTGTCTTGTTTTACATATATAATAGTGACATAATGTCGTTTTCACTGAAGTATTGGCAGAAAAAAACACCTTTTAAAAAATCAAAAGGTGTTGTACTTCTTATGTAAAAAGAATTAAACTGTTATCTATTGCTCTATTCTAATTATAAAACCTTGTAAAAATTGCAATTAATTCTTTTGGCGGGATTACTTTATTCGGGTAATCATTCATTTTTTCTAAGACCGTATCGATAGCTTCTGATCGTAATCCCATCTTTAACCCAATGTCCTTGATACCATGAACCTCTGCAGGGGAGGCTTCTTGATCAATATTCATCAATAATACTAATCTATGAAACTGAAGTATTCGTTGCGACTCTGGCTGAAGATTTACTTTTTCTGCTCCGTTTTCTATCAGCGTATCTATCTCGTCTTTGGGAACTCCCAATTGAGATCCGATCGCCAGAATAAAATTATACTCTTGTTCTTTAAATTGTTTATCGGTTTTTGCAAACTGAATCATTTCAGAAAGCAAACTTAATTTCTCCTCTTTATTATACATTACAACAAATTACTTTTACGCCGAAAATAGTAAATTTCGATATATATATGACCACATTCTCTGTACAAAACATACCTTTGCATTATGGGATTAACAAACAATGATATTTTTAAAAAGCTTCGTGTCGCACACAAGCTTCGAGATGACGATATCGTAAAGATATGTGCATTAGTAGATTTTAAGGTCACTAAGAGTGAATTAGGAGCCTTTTTTAGAAATGAAAACCATCCAAAATACATGGAATGTGGTGATCAGATTCTTCGTAATTTCTTGAATGGTCTTATTATTCATCTAAGAGGGCCAATGCCAGAAAAAAAAGATAATTCAAAAGAAAAGAAGAACTTATAACATCGTATTATACTTCAAAATAAATGCTTAATTTGGCAAAAGAAAATCAACCACACACTTAGACACCCATGCTTACAACAATTGAAAAACAACAATTTCGAGAAGAATTATTTCGTCATCTTGATGGTATTGCTGTCGCACCTATAGCATATTCATTGTTTAATAATGGGATTACTGATTACCTCCTAGAAAATCAGAGAGTTTCCATCTCGAAAATTGCTTCTTCGAACAAAGCCAACGAAGGGTATTTAAATGTTGCTTTGCGGATAATAAGTGCGCAAGGCTGGTTAGACTATAAAGTAGCCGAGAATGATGTTATTGTAAGTATTAATTCACTATCAGAAATTGCCTTTAAACATTTTGTTATTTATAAGGATACAGTAGATTTATTAAAATATTCTGGACAGTTTCACCCGCGTAAGTTTGAATTAGAGCCTTTTCACAAATTAGAAAAATTATTCGAAAACTATAAAAATAACTTTGGGTTACAAAAAGACACAGACCAAGTCGTTAATACGATTCAAAATCAAATTCTTAAGCATATAGAAGGAATTCTTGTAGGCCCTACAACTGTTCACCTTGGTATGGGTGGGATGTTTCATAAATATTTTATGGAAGCCTCATTTAGCGCCGAAGAATACCATCATTTTCCAGAAAGTTTTGATACTATTCTTACTTTTTTATCTCATCTAGGCTGGTTTAGCAAATCAAATAACAATTATACATTTACCAAGAAAGGGTTATTTTTTGCAAAAAGAGCATCTGCCTACGGTGTCACAGTTTCTTATATCCCAATGTTTAGGCAAATAGATAATTTACTTTTTGGAGCTCCAGATGTTTTATGGAACACCAAAAATGAAAATGAAATTCACGTAGATAGAGAAATGAATGTTTGGGGAAGTGGCGGCGCTCATTCTACATATTTCAAAAAAATTGACGAGATTATTATTAGTCTATTTAATAAACCTCTAGAAGATCAACCCAAAGGGATTTTGGATATGGGGTGTGGTAATGGTGCATTTTTAATTCACCTGTTCGAAGTTATCGAATCCAAAACACTTCGAGGAAAACATCTAGATGACTATCCATTATTTTTGGTAGGAGCAGATTATAATAAAGCTGCTTTACAAGTTACTCGAGCAAACCTAATTCAGTCAGATATCTGGGCAAAAGTTATATGGGGAGATATTAGTGATCCTAATTTATTACAAAAAGATCTAAAAGAAAATTATAATATCGAATTAAAAGATCTATTATCTGTAAGAACTTTTTTAGATCATAATCGTATTTGGGCCGAACCTACATCTCAATTAAACACCCCAAGTCAATCTACAGGTGCGTTTGCTTATCGAGGAAAACGACTTTACAACAATGATGTAGAACGAAACTTAAAAGATCATTTTAAAAAATGGGGGCCACATATAGAAAAGTTCGGGTTAATTGTCATCGAACTTCATACCATTTCGCCTACTTTAACCGCAAACAACTTAGGTAAAACGGCAGCTACAGCATATGATGCTACTCATGGATTTTCTGATCAATACATCCTCGAAATCGAGTGTTTTTTAAAGATCATTGAAGAAGTAGAACTTAAAAGTGATGAACGATATTTCTCTAAGTTTCCGAACTCCGATCTCGCCACTGTGAGTATTAACTATATCATTGGGAAATAAACTTCCTGTTATCAAAAATTAGTCAAACTCGAGTATAACGTTCTATAACGTCTCCATGATCGGGAAACTGACTCGTTAGATCCTGTTTATTTGCCAATTCAAAATCGTCAAAATCAAAACCTGGAGCAACCGTGCACCCTACCAAGGAGTAATTTGATTCACCTTTCACACTAGAAGCAAACCAAGAACCCGCAGGGACCACTAATTGAGGTGATTCCCCCTTATCAAAATGCTTACCTACGGTATATTTTTGATACCCCCCTTCTACATCAATAACATGCACATATAATGACGCACCATCATAATGATGCCAGATTTCATCTTGTTTGATTCTATGAAAAGCAGAGAAATTATCAGAAGTTAACAAGAAATAAATACTTGTACAATAATTACGGTCCCCAGAAAAATCAGCTCCTAACGATTCTTTAGACACCAATCCTTTACTACGATACACTTCTTTATAAAAACCTCCTTCTGGATGTGGCTCCAGTTTAAGATCATTTACAATACTGATTATCTGCTCTGACATAATTAATAAATTTTTACAAAAAAAAGCGACCTAAAAGGCCGCTTTATATATTTTGGATATTTAAAATTCTTATCCTAAAACTGCCTGTACTTTATCTGCAGCTTCCTGGAATTGAACTGCACTTTGCACATCCAACCCACTGTTATCTATAAGCTCCTTAGCAATATCTGCATTTGTACCTTGCAAACGTACAATAATAGGAACATTAATAGCATCTCCCATATTCTTATACGCATCTACAACTCCTTGAGCCACTCGGTCACATCGTACAATACCTCCAAAAATATTAATCAAAATTGCTTTAACATTAGTGTCTTTAAGAATAATTCTAAAAGCAGTTTCTACACGCTTTGCATCTGCTGTACCACCAACATCAAGGAAGTTAGCCGGTTCTCCTCCTGCTTGTTTAATTAAATCCATCGTAGCCATTGCTAGACCTGCTCCATTAACCATACAACCAACATTCCCATCAAGATCAACATAATTAAGACCTACTTCTTTTGCTTCAACTTCGATTGGATTTTCCTCACGAATATCCCTCATATCCACATAATTTTTATGTCGATATAATGCATTATCATCTAAAGTAACCTTTGCATCTACCGCCATGATTTTATCATCACTAGTTTTTAATACAGGATTAATCTCAAACAAAGAAGCATCAGATTTAACATAAGCCGTATATAATGCCATTACAAACTTGGTCATCTCTTTAAAAGCACCACCACTTAATCCTAAGTTAAATGCTACACGTCTTGCTTGAAAAGGTAATAATCCAACAGAAGGATCTACTTCTTCAGCAAAAATTAAATGAGGAGTTTCTTCAGCTACAGTTTCAATATCCATACCTCCTTCGGTAGAATACATAATCATATTACGTCCTGAAGTACGATTTAATAAAACGGACATATAAAACTCATCTGGCTCATTATCACCTGGGTAATACACATCTTCAGCAACTAGTACCTGGTGTACTTTTTTACCTTCGGCAGAAGTTTGCGGAGTAATTAAATTCATCCCAATGATTTGTTCAGCTATCTCTTCTACTTCTTTTAGGTTTTTGGCAAGTTTAACTCCACCACCTTTTCCACGTCCTCCAGCATGAACTTGTGCTTTAATCACATGCCATCCTGTTCCGGTTTCAGCAGTTAATTGTTTTGCTGCAGCAACTGCTTCATTTGCATTTTGAGCAACAATACCACGTTGAATACGCACGCCAAAGCTGCTTAATATTTCTTTACCCTGATACTCGTGTAAATTCATTTGTTCTTTTTTATTACATTTTATTAGCAGACCAAATCTAGTAACTAAAGGTCTGTAAAATTTGCCTTTTTTAAGGAGTTTCAAAAATAGGAAAAGTGAAGTTACTGTGCCAATCTTTTGTGGTAAAAAAAACCATCCTACTTTTAGAGTTTAAAATCATCAAAATCTAAAGGATCAAAATTCTTAAAATGCCCATTCATTTTAATCACTTCTTTAGCTCTATTCATCTCTCGTACTACGGGAATTGTAATTTTTAAATGCCCAATAAGATAGTTAAGTCTTTCTAGTTCACTGCGCAATGTAAGCAAATGATATTCTTGATGTAAAGCCAAACCTACTTTATGAGCAACTTGATAACTTACAAAGGGAAGATCAAATACTGGCGGATTATCTATAGTGAGTTCTACATAGAGTATGGCTATATTTTTAAGCAGTTCTTCCTGAAGGTCTTCAGCACTACTTTCATTATCTACCAAAAACTCAACATCACCACCTGCATAAAGTTTTTCTGGAAGTTGTTTATAAAAATTCGTTATCTTAAAAATACGTTTACCAACACAAACAACATCGCTCTCACCATCTGGATAGCGTTTAGCTATTTTTTTTAGCATTACCTCTGTTCCGTATTCAAGTTTCTTATCGATATACGTCGGCACCCCAAAAGATATACTGTCTTTTTCGCAATCCGCAATGAGTTGTTGATATCTTTTTTCAAAGATATGCAAAGGCAGTTGTTCTCCGGGATATACCACCAATTGTAAAGGGAAAAGAGGCAACATAATTTTTTATTAAAAATACTAATTACCATTCTTTATCTACCTTAAACAGACGTTAAAAATCTTAAATTCTACTAGACTGGTAGATTTTTTCTGTGTAAGCCATCGATATCTCTAATTTTATTGATAATTTCGTAGGCTTAAATTTGTGACACGATGGAAAATGAAAATTTATTAGCAGTAGCAAGAGAGTTTGAGAGTCCTATTTATGTATATGACTCTTCAAAAATTATTTCACAATATAATCGCCTTTCTGGTGCTTTTAAAAAAGTCAAACAGGTAAAGCTAAATTATGCTGTTAAAGCACTTTCTAATATTGCTATTTTAAAACTAATAAATTCATTAGGTGCTGGATTAGATACTGTATCTATTCAAGAAGTACAATTAGGATTATTAGCAGGTGTTAAACCAGAAGACATTATTTTCACACCTAATGGTGTTTCTCTTGAAGAAATTGAAGAGGTATCTAAATTAGGAGTGCAAATCAACATTGATAACCTTTCTATCCTAGAACAGTTTGGAGCAAAACATCCTAATACACCGGTATGTATTAGAATTAATCCTCATGTTTTGGCTGGTGGAAACAGCAAGATATCCGTTGGTCATATCGATAGTAAATTTGGTATATCTATTCATCAAATCCCGCATATTCTTAGAATTGTAGAAAACACAGGGATGACTATTAATGGAATACATATGCATACAGGAAGTGATATTCTTGATGTAGAAGTATTTCTATATGCAAGTGAAATTTTATTCGAAACAGCCAAGAACTTTAAAAATCTTGACTTTATTGATTTTGGGAGCGGTTTTAAAGTCCCTTATAAACCAGGCGATATCGAAACGGATATTGAAGAGTTTGGCGAAAAATTAACCAAACGTTTTAACTCTTTCTGCAAAGAATACGGTAAAGAGCTTACACTTGGTTTTGAACCTGGTAAATTCTTGGTCAGCGAATCTGGTTATTTTTTGGCAAAAGTTAATGTTGTAAAACAAACTACATCAACAGTTTTTGCAGGAATTGATAGTGGGTTTAATCACTTGATACGACCTATGTTTTATAACTCTCATCATGAGATCATTAATATTTCTAACCCTAAAGGAAAAGAACGTTTCTATTCTATAGTAGGTTATATTTGCGAAACAGATACTTTTGCTACTAATAGAAGAATATCAGAAATTAATGAGGGGGATATCATTGCATTTAAAAATGCAGGAGCATATTGTTTTTCTATGGCAAGCAATTACAACTCTAGATTTCGTCCTGCAGAAGTATTATGGCACAACGGTGAAGCACACCTGATTCGTAAAAGAGAAACCTTTGAAGACCTCACAAAAAACCAAGTGGATATAGACATATTTGCCAAAACCACTGAAACAGTATAAAATAATTTCTATTTATTAAAAAAACACCCATCTTGGGTGTTTTTTTATTCTTTTATTCCTGGTTGTTTAATAGAAAAGCCTTCTTTCTCTTTAGCTTCCTCTACTATACGTTTAACATCTGCCAGAAGCTTTTTAGCATCATATATGATTCCATCTTTGATTGTATACTTTACCCCTCCCGCTCGCACTACTTCATTATCTTCAGTCAACCTTACCGCACCCGTACCGTATAACACTTTTAAGTTCTGTAATGGGTTTTCATCAACAATCACAAAATCAGCTAACTTCCCAACTTCAACAGATCCGATTTTATCAGCGTACCCTAGGGCTTCAGCTCCATTTAAAGTCGCTGATCTAATCACCTCCAAAGGATGAAATCCAGCCTCTCTTAACAACTCTAATTCTCGGATATAAGCAAAACCATATAGTTGAAAAATAAATCCTGAATCCGAACCTACAGTCACTCTACCTCTTCTATTTTTATATTCATTTATAAAAATCATCCATAATCTATAGTTTTCTTTCCAAGCTACTTCTTGTTCAGTTCCCCAGTTATGCCAATACGAACCATGAGAAATCTTACTTGGTTGATAAAACCGCCATAAAGAAGGTAAAGTATAGGTTTCATGCCACTCTGCTCTTCTAGCCCGATGTAAATCTCTACTAGCCTCATAAATATTAAATGTTGGATCTAAAGTGAAATCAAGTTCTAACAATTCATTCATCACATTATTCCAATGATCAGAATAAGGTTTTGCCGCTTGTTTCCATAATCTCCCTGCCTCTTCAAATCTATGTTGTTCATTTTGATAATTATAATCTAGAGGATAATCCTGCACTGTTTTATTATCAAACAAAGCTTCAGGCAAACCGTACCAATGCTCCATCGAAGTAAGCCCTGCCCTGGCAGAATGCAAAACATTCCAACGAGCCACATCAGTTTGGGCATGATGACAGGCAGAACGTAAACCTAATTTTTTGTTTTCATCCAAAGCAGCAGTCATAATTTCAGGTGTGGCTCCAAAGAATTTCACTCCATCTGCTCCTTTCTTCGCATTTTCTCTTACCCAATTTCGAGCCATTTCTGGAGTACTTATTGGTGTATTACTTCCCTGCCCGAAACCAGTATAAACAAAAATACGAGGCGCAATAATCTCATTTTTTTCACTAGATCGTTTCAATTTCATAGCCCAATCAACACCTCGCCCACTAGGTTCTCTAACGGTTGTAACTCCATGTGCCATCCATAACTTAAATACATAATCCGAATCTGCCCCTTGCGCAACTCCTCCAATATGCCCATGCATATCCACAAACCCCGGAAGCACATACATCCCACCGGCATGCAATTCCTTACCACCTGGTTTTAATCTCGGGCGTTTGGACTCATCTATTAGAACACCTGGATACCCAACAACTACAACATCCTTGATTATATTTTTTTCTACAACTATATCTACAGGACCTCTTGGGGGAGCTCCATTACCATTAATTAACATTGCTCCTCTAATAATAAGTTGGGAGAAAGGTCCTTCACTAAAATCTTGAGCAAATAGTGACATATTTATAAAAAATACAATACACCACAAAAGGCATTTTTTTTCTTTCATAATAAAGAATTAACGATTTATTAGGTAATACAAAGACTAAACTTACAGAAATCCTTATAAAACTGACCATGTACTATGAATTATTTAACGAAATCCTGCTGCAACCAAATCTCGACAACATTTATTTAACACTCTGACTTAATGATATTTAATTAATTTTGAAATACATTTTTTGTATTTTTATTCATCATCAAACAAAATCATTTTTTATCATGGAAAAATTACAATGGAATTCGTTTACTAAGAAAATATATATCCTTGAATCTACAGAAAAACTATATGATTTATGGGCCACAACAGAAGGAATAACATCATGGTTTTTAAAACATGCTTCATATAAAAATAATGGAAACATTCGTAAACCCTCAGAACGTATTCAAAAAGGCGATACTTATACATGGCAATGGCATAACTGGGACGGAAAAGAAGAAGGTATTGTGCTTGAAGCTAATGGTAAAGATTATATAGAAATATCATTTGAGTCTTCTAAAGTCTCGATACTACTCGAAAAAAAGAACAATGTTACAATTGTAATTTTAACTCAATTTGATATACCCACTGATGAAGAAAGTAAACTTAAAGTTCATTTTGGCTGTAGTAATGGATGGACATTTTGGTTAGCTAATCTAAAAGCTTTTGTAGAGCATGGCATATTACTAAATGAAACTGAAATTGATTTACGTGATAACGAACTTTCCGGATATCAGTTTGTAAACATGTGATTAAAATTTTCTGATGTTTCTTATCAAATGCTCTAGACCATTGACTTTGAGTTCGTATACTGTTTGCATTTGTTGACCTAGAGTTCCTTTAGGAAAACCTTTATTATGATACCAAACGATATAATACTCGGGAAGATCTATAAGGTATCTATCCTTATATTTTCCATATGGCATTTTGGTATGCGCTAATTTTACTAAGAAATCTTTTTGAACTTGGGTATCCATGGTCATTAAAAAAAGAGATTATTCATTATAATCTCTGTAATACCACATTAAGGTTTGTATTTTTTTCTCCCACTTTTTTTGATTGACATCATTTCTAGAGTGATCTGTTTCTTCATCGTATCGTTCTTGCATATTCACCCTCATTCTCTCTACCAGCTTATACATTTTATTAAGGTCTCTTCTTATATTATTTCCTGCCTTATATTCTTTCAACCTTTTGCGCATTATCCTTGCGTGAAGTTCTGAAATATCAAAATGTAATTGTTCGTGAGAAAGTAATGCGGCAGACATTTGGCCACGTTTTACCCATGAAAGAGAAGGGTAGCAAAAACTATCTACCTGGTAATTTAATTCAATATCACCTTTATCTTTACCATAGGACCACTGATAGGTTATCCCTGTATTAACACTTGCATCAAAACTACTTCTCATTTCTGGTCTTCCTCTAAAATCTGACCATTCCAATTCACTTCTTTCAGTATATGAGAACTTTCCGACATAACCATTATTATTGGCAAAAAATAAAAATAAAATAATAGTAAAGTACTTACCCATAATTGCAACAATTATGCCCAACCAAAAGTTATATTTTTCCCTATTTTAAAATGCTTAGCGTACAATATGGGGCAATATATTGTTAGCGAAATTTAAAATAGCTTTATTTTTTGATTCTAAATATACACGTATTTTTAAAAAATACATAATTTCCAGAATCTTATCTGGATTATTTTTCCAATGTTTTCCTTACAATTCTATAACAATCAATTATAGTGCCAAAGGATATCCAATTCTATAAATAAATTTAAAGAAAAATGATAACCTTTAGAATATCAAATATATAGAAAAAAACTCTTTTTTTTCTATTCGATACGCTTTTTTATTCAACAACAAACAAATTTCCCTAATTAATACTAGTAGACTTTTCTTTATAAAGTAATTTCACTTTAAAATCATTCAACTACTGTTAATTTCAAGTCATCATCAAATTTTATAAGATAAGTAGCCTTATTATAATATCCTCCCAAAGGTTTTTTAGCATAGTCAAACTTATTTTCAACATATTCTGTTGTTCCTTCAAAAGAAACCGCGTGATACAAGTCATCTGCAGTACCTAATCGCATTAAAACATCGTATGCTATATCAAATCCTCGAACTGCCCAATTATTCGGGAATACTCCAAATCTTTCTTTATACTTTTTTGCGAAAGGAGATATTTCTTTTTTACCTTCTTTATCTTCTTCATCATCAAACTCTTTATCTACAGATGGATAATGTAAATGCAATTTTGACAAATGTTCATTTTTGATATTATCATCATCGAAAGCACTGTTTTTATCGGTAGTAAACAATGTTACTTTATGGCTCTCTGCTTTTGCATTCAGCAATGGAATCACATTACTAATCATAGCAACATCACTAGACTCCAAAAATACCCAATTTGGTTTATTCTTATCTAAAACTTTTGCAAGATGAACTTCGTAAAGATAATTACCTTCTTCAATTTTAGCTACTTTAGCATTTGGAAATTTGGTGACTAATTTTTCTTTTATTGCCTCATGTCTTTTTCCTTGTTGAACAATAATAACAATATTCTTATCTGTAGAGTCCTTTTCTACAAAAGATATTATTTTTTCCTGAAGCATCTTATTAGTAGGCCTTGTTTGAAAAAAATTATCATATAACTCAGATTCTTTTCTAGAAGCAGGAGAAAATACGGGTGTGTCGTATTTTTTAAGTTCTGATGCAACTATTTCAAGATTGGATTGATATAACGGCCCTATTACAACATCTGTTGTCTCAAAATCATTTTGTGTTATTAATTGTTTTATATGATTTTGATTATTACTTTTTTGAGTATCAAAAACATTAAGTTCTGTTGTGATTCCTTTTGTCTTTGCAGAATCTATAGCGACTAACACTCCGCTATATAGATCCAAAGAAATCCTTAAACTTTGTTTACTTTTTAAATGTTCTTCTATTTTCTGCCTAGCATTAAAATCCATAGTATCTACACTAAAAGGGAGCATTATAGCTACCTTTTTAGGTTTAAAATTATAGAGTTTACTACTCAAATCAAGATATTTTTCTTTACCTAAATCTATAGCCAAAGTATCTACTTCTTTTTCTTCCGGTATCGTAATTACCATCCCAGCTTTAAGACCGTCTTTAATGTAAGGATTCATTTTTAACAACGAATCTGAAGAAATATCTAACCTTCTTACCAAACCAAACATAGTTTCTTTGGGCTGAATTTCGTACAACCTAAACCCTGGTTGTATAGAATCTTTTAAGGATATAAAAACAGTTGTAGGTACAGTTAACTCCATCCCAATAGGAAAATCTGGATTCATATTAGGGTTGAGTTGTTCTAACTCACTAATAGTAATACCATGCCTCCTTGCAATACCATACTTGGTATCCTTTGGCTTAACTTTATACTTTGTGGTTACAGATAATCTCGACTCTATACTATCTTTTACAACCTCATTTGTTGATTCTTTAACTTCGTATACAGGTATTCTTATTCTATCTTTTTTTCTAATCTGTTCAGAATATAATCTCTTGTTATTCTTTTTTATATCCTCTACAGTAATATTATATTTTTTGGCAATACCATATAAAGTTTCTTTTCTTTTCACCTTATGAGTAATAAACCGTATTATTTTACGATCATCAGGTATGACTTTCAAACTATCAAGAACAGTTCCTTTATCCGGTTCGTTGCTGTCAATTGCTGTAACTTCATTCTTTTCTATTTTACCTACATTTAGAATTTGGCCAATATTAATTCCGTTTACAGCCTCTGGGTTAAGTAAATAAATAGTTTCTGTGGTAATATTGTATTGTTTCGAAAGACTATAAACCGTATCTCCTTTATCTACAACATGAGTTTTATACTCTTGACCATCAACAATAGGAATTGCAAGAATTTCTCCCTCTTTGATCCCATCCTTTGCAGTTGGATTAATCTTATATATAGCTTCAGGAGTAGTATTATAGCGTTTTGCTATTCTATATACATTTTCTCCTTTTTCTACAGTATGACTCTTATATTGTTGCGCATTGGCAGAAACGCCTATTATTAACAGCAAAAAAATCAATAAAAACTTTTTCATTTACACTTATTTTTGTTTCCCATATTTCAAAAAATCAGAATTCCTTATTCTAGTACTATTCCCATTCTATTGTTGCAGGAGGCTTTGAACTAATATCATATACTACTCTATTAACGCCTTTTACCCTGTTTATTATTGCATTAGAGGTATTTTGTAAAAATTCATAAGGAAGATTTACCCAATCTGCAGTCATACCATCGGTACTTTCTACAGCTCTTAATGCCACACAGTTTTCGTAAGTACGTTCGTCTCCCATTACTCCTACGCTTTGAACAGGCAATAATATGGCTCCTGCCTGCCAAACTTTATCATACAAACCGTTCTCTTTCAAACCATTTATAAAAATAGCGTCTACTTCTTGCAAAATACGAACTTTATCATTGGTAATGTCACCTAAAATTCGAATAGCTAATCCTGGACCAGGAAAAGGGTGCCTACCTAGTAATTCTTTATCCATCCCCATAGATGCTCCCACTCTTCTTACCTCATCTTTAAATAACATCTTCAATGGTTCAACTATTTTAAGTTTCATATAATCTGGCAATCCTCCCACATTATGATGACTTTTGATCGTAGCACTTGGGCCACCTGTTACAGAAACACTTTCTATCACATCTGGATATATTGTACCTTGGGCTAACCAAGTTACATCTTCGATAGCATGTGCTTCATCATCAAAAACTTCAATAAATACTCGTCCAATAGCTTTACGTTTCTTTTCTGGATCACTTTCTCCTGCTAGGGCATCCAAAAAACGTGCCGAAGCATCTACACCCTTAACATTGAGCCCCATACCTTTATATTGGGCCAATACATCTGCAAATTCATTTTTACGAAGTAATCCGTTATTTACAAAAATGCAATACAAATTTTCACCAATAGCCTTATGTAATAACATAGCTGCAACTGAAGAATCTACCCCCCCAGAAAGCCCTAATACAACCTTATCATTACCTATCTGTTCTTTTAAATTATTTACAGTTTCATCAACAAATGAATCTGGAGTCCAATCCTGAACAACACCTGCTATATGTACTAAAAAGTTTTCTAAAAGTTGTGTACCGTCTTTTGAATGATATACTTCTGGATGAAATTGAATCGCATATGTTGCTTCTCCGTTAATCTTAAATGCAGCATTCTCCACATCATGGGTACTTGCCAAAAGCTCTCCATTTGTTGGTAGTTCTTTTATAGTATCACTGTGACTCATCCAAACTTGTGAACCTTCAGAAATATTCTGAAACAATTCATTATTATTTACAAACGATAAATTTGCACGACCATACTCACGAGTATTAGATTCGGCAACTTTTCCTCCTCCAAAATGTGCTAGATATTGTGCTCCATAGCAAATACCAAGCAATGGCTTTTTACCACGTATTTCCGAAAGATCTGGATGAGCTACATTCTCTCCTCGAACTGATAATGGACTACCAGATAGTATTACAGCACTATAGCTATTAATATCTTTTGGGGGATTGTTATATGGATGTATTTCTGAATAAATATTGAGCTCTCTAACGCGACGCCCAATAAGTTGTGTTACCTGTGACCCGAAGTCTAGAATAAGTACCTTGTTGTTTTGCATAGGCAAAAATAAAATTAAATTAGTAACCCTGAAATCCTAAAAGAGATAATTTTCAAATAGGGCATTAATTTTAGAAAAGCCTCAACTTTTTTGAGTAATTAATTGGTTATCTGTTAAATTAAACCGAAATAATTTTGTCCTTAACAGCTTTCATGATCAAACCTGCTGTGTTTTTTACTCCTAATTTGCTGATTAAGTTTTTTCGGTGCCCCTCAACAGTTCTTGTACTTAAAAAAAGTTGTTCTGCGATTTCTCCAGTAGTAAACTCTTTAGCTATTAATTCCATCACTTCTAATTCTCTCGAAGTTAATTGATAATTTTTTCCTATCGAAGGTGGTTTCTGGGACTTATTTTTTAGTCCTTTCAGCACGGCTTCGGATACAAAAGGGTTAAAATAAATACCTTTTTCGCATACAGATCGTATCGCTTCTTCTAGCTCTTGTTGATTTGTATCTTTTAACAGATATCCATTAGCACCAATTTCCATCAAATAGGAAGTCATTCGTTCCTCTTTGTGCATAGTAAGAATAATAATTTTAATGTCTGGATATTCCTCTTTGAGTTTTAATGTAGCGTCTACCCCATTCATATCTTCCATTTCGAGATCTAAAAGAATCACATCAGGAGTAATCACATTAAGTTTTTTTAATAAATCATTACCACTTACAGCTTCTAACACCAAAGAAAAATCAGAGATTTTTTTCAGTATTGACTTTATTCCTTCGCGAAATAAATGATGATCATCTACAAGACCTAGTTTTATAGTTTCCATAATTTTAAATATCTTTTTTATTATTACATACTAACATACAATCTCTACTTTAAATCCCTTGGCCGTAGTTAAAAAGTTAATATTACCCGATAATACCGAAAGACGGCTTTCTATGTTTTTAAGACCTAACCCTTTTTTATGCAAAACTTCCTGTTTATCTAGTCCTTTACCATTATCTTGATACAAAATAACCAATGCATCATTTTCATTTTTTAATTCAATTTTTATAATCGAAGCATTTGCATGTTTTAACGTATTGGTAATTAACTCTTGAATAATCCTGTATATATTTAGTTCTCGAGATTTACGTATTGAATTTGTTGTATTGTTCTTAAAAAACACTTTTATTTTTCCTGAATCATTTATTGTTTGACCTAAACTTTGCAACGCTTCAATCAATCCCAATTTTTCTAAAACTACAGGTCTCAAATCCTGAGAAATATGCCGAACACTACGAATCATTTCATTCAAAAAACCATTCATTTTTAGAGTAATTTCATTAAACTCATCAAGAGGTAAAGCAGGCGTGATTTGACCAAAATATAGCTTAGAAGTAGTTAACATAGCCCCCACATCATCATGTAATTCTTTTGCTATTCTGCTCCGTTCTTCCTCTTGACTTAGGATAGATGTTTTTAATAATTCTTTTTGATAGTCAAATTCTAACTTCTGTCTTTCTTTTTGTTGAGCCAGCAATCTACGTTGATATACAATAAAGAAAATGATTACAGAAAGAGATAATAAAAAAATTACTCCCATTCCTATAATTATGATTTTTAATGTAATGGCTTCTTCGGATTCACCCATAAAGCGATTGTATAAAATATATTAAGTACGATATTCATGATAGCATGCAATCCCCAAACAAGGTAACTCGATGCACTAGCCCCATCTTTAAACATATAATTATTAATGAAAAATAGAATTAAATTACTTGAAAAATAAATTAAAAACCCCGAATTAATCCAAAACATAGGATTGATTTCTAAGGCATTATATTTCACTTCCTTTAAAAGCGAATAAAAATAACTTAAACAGAAAAATATAATGATCATCCCAGAAATGGTAATCGCATTAGAATTGAATGTATAGATATCTTGAAAAAAAACAGTATTGCAAACAGCAAAACCACCAAACAACAAAATCAAAATTATAAAAAATGATTTTGAAAACATAGATTTCAATTCGACCGCATATATTTTTGAAATAATAACAAACTCAACCACTGTATACACATGATAAATAGGTAAATTATTCACTTTTTTATACCAAAACAAAAGTGAAACTATTTCTACAATAATAATGATAGAGAGTAAAACCATTAAAATAGCTTGTGTTTTATTCAATGTTTTAAAACGAAAAAGCGCTACTATAAAAGGAACTCCAACTATCAAAAGTGAGATTAGTCTAATATTTTCAAAAAGTTCTTTACTCATATTTATATATTAAAAATGGGGCGATAGAAAAAAACTAACAAGTTGGTGGGCATGGGCTAAGATATTCCACTAATGTTTCATCAGGTCCTGATATTGACTCTACCACCCCTCTTAAACCTAATTCATTATTCATTGTTACCCCTGCAGTATTAAAGCCCAAAACTGGTGTAAACGAAATCATCTCTTTTTTAGAAAATTTATTCATATCCACACCAGGATAAAGATTAACACCCGTAACTTTATCCAATAACACATCATTTATGTACTGTAGTATTCTTTTGTCAGTTTCGTCTTTATTGCCAATGTAGTAAGAAAGCACCCTTTCTACAGGTCCTTTTCCTTCATTAGTTTTACAATGAAAAAGGTCGTCTATTAAATGCATATCTATATCATTCCAATTATCACCAATCATTTTCTTAAATGTTTCCGGCACTATTTCTGCATCTAATTTCTTGACTTGTGGTATAAAGTAAAAAACTAAATCTTTACTCCCATTAACCTGAAGGTAAGGGTAAAACGTAATTTTATTAATATCATCTCCCCTTAGAGCCAAACAAATTCTAATTTCTCTTATTTTCTTAATATTACTAAATCGCTCTGCGTCTTTGTCATTTAAACTAAAAAAATTTACTCTTCGAAATTGTTCTGAATTTTTATCCCATTCATGAAAATGATGTGCTAGCTTAAGAATATTTTCTTTACACCATTTTTCTCGACTATTTACAAAATCTTCAGTCGTATCTGCTCCATTATTTTGTGTGATTGTGCTTCCCATTTTTTTGTTTTTAAAGAGTTAATAGTTTTCTTCTTTAAAACTAGTCAAAAAAAACCTTTGTCACTAATAATGAAGGTATTAACCAGTAATTACCATTATAAAACACGTATTTACCACGTATTTCAATTTTCGGTATTTATGGTCTTTTAATTTACCTGTATCTCCCTCAATTTTGGAACGTTGATTTTATTTAAAAAAACATCATCGCAAATTGAAATAATCAATTAACAATAAATCATATGAAAACTCACACAAGGATTTTAAAAATGTTCGTCCTTATATCATTAATGATATGTGGATGTAGTAAAGACGACGGAGAAGATACCCCTCCTCCTACTATAGGAGTTGAAGAATTGCCTGGTATTGATTTAAACGAATTCGAAATCGACGAAGGAGAAATTGGAATAAGTATAAATGCTAGAAAAATTGCTAGAAAAGGCTACAAACCTACTATTGCAGACATCAAAGTAACTGCTACCACAGGAGATTATAGCCAGCAAGTTGCTTTTGATGTATTTAATAATATTGCAAACTTATCTTTTAAAAATGAAGATCTTAGCGAAGAAGCTCAAACGGAACTCAAAAACGGAGTTGCTCTTACTATAGCTGTTTTAGATGAAAATAATAATACATTGGCTACAAAAGTCATCTCTAAACTATCTTTTACCTCAAGTCCATCTGAGGAAGAAATATCTGCCGACGATCTTGAGGATTTATATGCAAAAGTTAGTATTCGAGAAGAAGTTAAACATTATATACAAATAGTAACAGAGAACAATGAAGAAATCTATGGTGCTCCTAACTCTACATTATACCCAAATACTATTCTTCTAAACACTCCGATAATCGTAAATCAGCTAGCAGATCTTGATTATAATTCTGAAAATACAGAAAAATTCACTACGTATCGATTTGTCGAAGTTCCTGGAGAAGAAGGAGTATTTACAATTTCTGTTCATAATGGTGATGACATACATTACTTATACATAGTTCCTGCAAATTCGGAGCTTAGGATACAAAGCAAAGCGAATCTTATACGAAATGGAGGTAATAACCCTGGAACACCTCCTAATTATAAGTTCAAAATTGAAAAAATTGAAGCGGGACTTTACACTATAACACCAACATTTACGGGTAACGCTTTATCACTTATTAATGATCGACTTAACGCAGGCAGTGCCAGCGATCCAGTATACTTTAGAATTTTATCATTTGACATTGATTGGGATATACAACCAGTAGAATCAAAGTTTTTGAAACCAATACTACCACCTTCATCAACTTCTGAAGCTTATAATAGTACTCTTAGAAACTGTAGTAGTGGCTCTTTACAACAAACTGTAGGAAGGTCAGAATCCTTAGAAACTAAAGAAATTCTCGGTTGGGAAGAGTCCATGTCTGTAAGTACTACTCAAGATTACTCGGTATCTGTAACTATAGAGGCAGAAGTTTCGACTAAATTTTTTGGTGCTGGTGGATCAGTTAAAAGTTCGGTAACTGGTAGCTATGGTTTTAGTAAAACAAGGACACAGACCAGTACAAGGTCCGGTGGATTTGAAGAGACCAAGACAACCGAAATCTCTACTGAACGAACTCAAGAAGTACCTCCGAAAACTGCAATTACAGTTGCAGACATATACCAATCTTACGAAAATGTTAGAATTCCATATGTTCAACGTTTTAGAATTAAAGGAAATTATCAAGAGGATGGTAAGGCCTTAACGGGGCAAGAGATTACTACTCAATTCGCATTCAATAGTTTTACTGGGGTAATTACTGATGTTCAAGCAGATTTTATTGAAGTAACCGTAAGGGGAACTAATATTATCAACAGATTAATCGAAACAGAAACTATTTCTAGAGATGTAGAAGGAGCGTGTAACAACTAATCCTTTTCAAAATAAAAAATCAATTCAAAAACACCTCTATACATTATAGGTGTTTTTGAAATTATTACATTAAATTTTTTGTAAAAGTTTATCGTTCCAAAACCAAAAACTCTCCATTCAAAGGATCTAAATACTCTACCAACATCGGTATTAAATCCTCACCATACTCTAAATACATTTCAGAAAAATTTGTAGTACGTTCTTGTAAACTATGATTAGGAAACAATTCGTTTTGAATATTGGTTAATCGTTTTACATGATCACTCAATTTTCTTTTTTGCGCCTTCAATAACCTTTTTTCCAAAACATCTAGTCCCTTAAGTTGTTTTATTTCTTGAGCTTTAACAGCATTAAGAAACGTAACATCAGTTTGTTCTGCCAATTCGAACATATCTTTAAATTGTTCTTGAAGATGAATTCTTTGCGTATCAAAATTAATATCGATGTTAGAAATTTTTCTAACCTTAAGATTAATTAACTCATGTTGTTTAAGAAATAGTTCTTTATCCGAAACATTAAGTTTTTTAATCTTCTCTGATTGTTTTTGCGTTTTGATAACGACAGAGTTACGAAGTAATAACATTGGAAACGGAATCTCTACCTCTTCAAAATAATCTTTTAACTCAAGCCAGTATGCCAACTCTCCTCCTCCTCCGATATAACAGAGATTAGGCAAAATTATTTCTTGATATAACGGCCTCATCATTACATTAGGGCTAAATCTCTCTGGAAAATCCGAAAGTTCTTTTAGTATTTGAGTCTTACTCCAAGTAATATCGGTCTCGTTTACAAAATAACCTTCGTCTTTCTCAATTATTCGCTCGCGTAATTCATCACCCAAGTAAAACAAATTAATCTCTCTTGGGTTTACTTGTGCCTTATATCCCGATGCCACTAATCCATCCGCTTTGGGTAGTGCTTTTTTATAAGCGGTTTGCTCTAATAATTCCTTTTTTACATAAGGAACAAAAAGTCGTTTTAACCCAGGATCATCACCATCAATAATAACTAAACCATATTCCTTAAAAAGTTCATTAGCCAAATACCTAGTAGCTTCGGTTAATGTCTTATGTTTTAAATAAGCTTCTTTAAATAAGTTTTTTAATCGTTCTGCATTATTTCCTGATCCTATTTCTGAAGAAAAAATCTCAAAAACTTTATCTAATCCATCGGTATCAAATACTCCAACAGGTCCACCATCTGCTCTATTCCATCTTATTTTTTTTCCAAACAAATTAAAGTAATTGATTTCGTCAAAATCATGATCTTCTGTAGCCATCCAATATATCGGTACAAAATCATATTCAGGATATTGTTTCTTTAAAGTACTAGAAAGATTAATCGTAGATATTATTTTATACAAAAAATACAAAGGGCCTGTAAAAAGATTTAACTGGTGTCCCGTTGTAATTGTAAAAGTAGAAGGTTGCGATAGCAATTCTATATTCTTAAGTGTCTCATCAGAATTATCAACTTCATTGTATTGTCGATGAAGAGCATCCACAAGTACTTTTCTATTTTCATCAGAAAAAGCTCCTTGTTTTTCTTTAATTTGATCTTTGAAATTTTCTAAACTAGGATACCGGTTATAAAACGGTTTTAAATCAACTTTTTGATCTAAGTAATCACAAATAAGAGATGAAAAGTAATTCGTTTCTCTAAACGGAATACAGTCACTAGGCATAAAAATCTTTTTTTTTGAGAGGTTAAATATACATTAGATTGTCATTGTAAATCCTAAATTTTAGTTAATACAGATTATATCCTAAATTTAACTCGGTATTTTACCCACTACAAAATCTAATTTATTGATGAAAAAATTAATCTTCGTTCTCTTTGTCGTAACGGCTTCACTTACTTACTCACAAAACAAATTACAATCTCCTGCAGAATTTTTAGGATATAATATTGGTGAACAATTTACTCGACATGCAGATGTTGTGAATTATTTTAGCCATGTTGCACAAAATTCTGGGATGGTCACATATCACAATTACGGAAAAACAAATGAACGAAGACCACTTACATATGCTATAATTTCATCCAAAGAAAACCTTCAAAACATTGAAAACATAAGGTTAGATAATTTAAAAAACACTGGAATTGTCGAGGGTGTTTCAACCCCTAAAACAGCAATAGTTTGGTTAAGTTACAATGTACATGGGAATGAAGCTTCAAGTACAGAAGCTGCTATGCAAACGATCTATGAATTGATTACCAAAAAAGCCGATTGGCTACAAAATACAGTAGTTATTATGGATCCTTGTATTAATCCAGATGGACGTGATCGATATGTAAATTGGTATAATCAGGTAAAAGCTACGCCATATAATACCGATCAAATGGCTACCGAGCATAACGAACCATGGCCAGGTGGGAGACCTAATCATTATTTATTTGACCTTAATCGTGATTGGGCATGGGCGACACAGGTAGAAACCACTCAACGATTGAAAATTTATAACCAGTGGATGCCGCATATTCATGTAGATTTTCATGAACAAGGTATTAATGAACCTTATTATTTTGCCCCGGCAGCAGAGCCTTTTCATGAAATTATTACACCATGGCAAAAGGATTTCCAAACTCAGATAGGTAAGAATCATGCCACATATTTTGACAAAGAAGGTTGGTTATTCTTTACCAGAGAACGTTTTGATTTGCTATATCCAAGTTATGGAGATACTTACCCTACTTTTTTGGGGGCTATAGGTATGACATATGAACAAGCAGGACACGGAAGAGCAGGATTAGGTATTCAAACCGATGAAGGATATGTTTTAACTCTTAAGGATCGTGCCTTACATCATACCACAACAGGACTATCTACTATTGAAATCTCATCTAAAAACGCTGCAATTCTAAATACTGAATTCAAAAAATTCTTTAATACTTCTTCTTTAAAATACAAAAGTTATGTTCTTAACGGAGAAGTGGACAAAATCAACTTGCTAACCAAACTTTTGGACAAGCATGAGATTAAATACGGTTTTACAAATACAGCCAAAGTTTCTGGGTTCGATTATAGAAAAAATAAGCAAGCTAGTATGAATGCTAATGGAGCATTGGTAGTAAGCACGAATCAACCTAAAGGTAAAATGATCAAAGTTCTTTTTGAGCCTGATGCAAAACTAAGCACTCCTCTTACATATGATATAACGGCTTGGAGTATTCCGCACGCCTATGGACTCGAAGCTATTGCTTCTACATCTCTGATACCTGTAAATCAAGAGAAGAAACAAGAATATCACACGAATACTATTGATCCATCTGGTGCCGGTTACATTGCAAAATGGAATAGTATCGATGATGCTCGTTTTATGACTGATTTATTACGTCATAATATTCGGGTACGATTTAGCGAAAAAGATTTCTTTAACAGCGGAAATCGATTTAAAAAAGGTAGTTTAATTATTAGTAAAAGTGATAATAAGCATACTCCAAATTATGATAAAACTGTTATCGATATAGCTAATAAACATAACAGAAAACTATACACCACATCAACTAGTTTTGCTACGAGTGGGGTCGATTTTGGTTCTCCAGATGTTAAACTAATTAACAACCAACGAATTGCTATGCTTAAAGGGGATTATATTTCTTCATTAAGTTATGGCGAAACCTGGTATTTTTTTGAACAACAACTTAAATTCCCGATTACATCTATAGATACTGATTATTTTGATCAAGTCGATTTAAGTAAATATGATGTCCTAATTATGCCTAATGGATATTATGATGGGCAGGTGAACGCAAGTACTATAAAGAAACTAAAAAATTGGATCAAAAAAGGTGGGAAAGTAATCGCTCTTGCAAGAGCAGTTGGTGTTTTTGCAGGTAAGGAAGGTTTTGATTTAAAGAGCAATACACCTGAGAAAAAAAAGAAAGATTCTATAGGTAATTTAACACCATATGATCAAAGAGAAAAAGAAAGCGTAAAAGATTTTATCACAGGAAGCATCTTTAAAACAAAAGTAGATTCTTCGCACCCTATGGCTTTTGGGTATGATACTACTTATTTTAGTTTAAAACTAGGAAGCAAATCTTATGAGCTTTTGAAAAATGGATATAATGTGGCACACATCCAAGATACACAACCTGTTTCTGGATTTGCAGGAACTGATGCATTAAAGAACCTTAATAACTCTATCGTATTTGCTGAAGCTCGAATCGGTGATGGAAGTATTGTTTATATGGTGGATAATCCATTATTTCGATCTTTTTGGGAAAATGGTAAACTATTCTTTGTTAATGCCATTTTTTATACAAACAACAATAAATTCAGACTATAAAAATATAAAACATATTATCAATTAAAATTAACTCAATGAATACGCAATACATCCCAAAAACACTTACTTCAATATTCCTGTTATCAGTAGTATTGTTATCAAGTTGTAATAAAAAGAAAGAAACTGTGGAAACAGAAACAGAAGAAACTCAGAATGTTTTATTAGCAGAATGGACAGGATCTTACGGAGGAACTCCTGCATTTGATAAAATGAATGTAACGGATTTAAAACCAGCTCTTGAAGAAGGAATGAAAATCAACTTAGAAGAGATTGATAAAATTGCAAATAATACAGAGGCTCCAACTTTTGAGAATACCATTGCCCAAATGGAAAGATCAGGAAAAGAATTAGATAGGGTTTTCTCATATTACGGTATCCTTAGTAGTAATATGTCATCTCCAGAGTTTAGAGAAATTCAGAAAGAAATGGCTCCTAAATTATCCGAATTTAGATCAAAAATTTCTCAAAATGAAAAATTATTTCAGCGTATCAAAACAGTATACGATAACTCTTTAAAAACACCTTTGGACGATGATCAACAACGAGTTGTGCAGTTAACCTATGAGCAATTTGCTATGAATGGTGCAGAATTAGATACTGAAAAAAAGAAACGATATGCCGCAATTAATAAGGAGCTCTCGGCATTATACACTAATTTTTCGAATAATATTCTTGCAGACGAAGAAGGTTATGTAACCTACCTTACCAAGGAACAACTGAGTGGTTTATCTGAGCCTTTGATTAATGCTTATGCAAAAGCGGCTACAGATCGTGATCAAGAAGGTAAATACGCTGTAACCAACACTCGATCATCTATGGATCCTTTCTTAACTTATTCTGATGAAAGAGCATTACGTGAAAAGGTATGGAAAACCTATTACTCAAGAGGAGATAATGCAGATACTCACGATAATAATGAAAATATTGCCAAAATCCTGAAGCTACGTAAAGAACGTGTTGGGTTATTGGGATACGATAATTATGCAGATTGGAGATTACAAAATCGAATGGCTAAAAATCCTGAAAATGCGATGAAATTAATGAATGCGGTTTGGCCAGCTGCAATAGGACGAGTAGCCGAAGAAGTTGCAGATATGCAAGCTATAGCAGATGCAAACGGAGATAATATCACCATCGAACCTTGGGATTATCGCTATTATGCCGAAAAAGTTAGAAAAAAGAAATATGATCTGGACTCTGATGAGGTAAAGCAATATTTACAGTTGGATAAACTAAGAGAAGCCATGTTTTTTGTGGCTGGAGAATTATTTAATTTTAAATTCACTCCTGTAGAGGAAGGAAAAGTAGCCGTATTTCATCCAGACGTTAAAGTATGGGAGGTAAATGATAAAACATCTGGAGAGCATATTGGCTTATGGTATTTAGATCCTTTCGCAAGAACAGGGAAACGTTCTGGAGCGTGGGCTACTACTTACAGAAGCCACACTACTTTTGATGGAAAAAAGACAGTATTAGGTTCTAACAATTCTAATTTTGTAAAACCTGCTCCAGGAGAGCCTGTTCTAGTATCTTGGGATGATGCCGAGACATTTTTCCATGAATTCGGTCATGCTTTACACTTCTTCTCCTCAGAGGTACGCTACCCTACACTAAATGGTGGTGTTAGAGATTACACAGAGTTTCAATCGCAATTGTTAGAACGTTGGTTATCTACTGATAAAGTAATCGATCAATATCTAGTACATTATAAAACAGGTGAGCCTATCCCAAAAGCATTGGTTGAAAAAATCAAAAAAGCGGCAACATTTAATCAAGGGTTTGCAACTACAGAATATTTAGCTTCTGCGCTAATGGATATGAAATTTCATTTAGCCGACCCTTCAAATATTGATGTAGATGCTTTTGAAAAAGAAACCTTAGAAGCTTTAAAAATGCCCAAAGAATTAGTGATGCGTCATCGTACACCTCATTTTGGACATGTATTTTCTGGAGAAGGTTATGCCACTGCGTATTATGGATATATGTGGGCAGATGTACTAACCTCTGATGCATCTGAAGCTTTTGCTGAAGCCCCTGATGGATTTTATGACAAAGATGTAGCTTCCAAATTAGTCAAATATCTATTCGCTCCACGAAATGCAATGGATCCAGCTGAGGCCTACAAGAAATTTAGAGGTCGCGAGGCAAACATCGAAGCATTAATGCGAGATCGAGGTTTTCCTGTACCAAAATCATAAAAAATTATAAAATTAAGCCGAAACTAAAGTTTCGGCTTTTTCTATTTTAATAGGTAATAAAACAACAAATGGTTACCTAAAATAAAGCTTATATTTATATGAATGACGCTATACGTCTTGAACCAGAAAAAATTATAAAAACCATTGACCAACTAGAAAAGCGAATTTCGGATCGTTTTCCAAATTCAAGCCTTAAAGAAGTTTGTCATCAATTCTTGACTGTTGCTCAAAAAAGTAAGCAAAATATTCAATGGATTTCTAATCCCAACGTATCACTCCGACTTTTTTCTTATCTCATTATATTAATAGGAGTAGCAGGACTACTATACAGTATCACCTTTATTGACTTAAAGATAGAAAACACAACACTTTCTAATGTTGTTACCATTTCAGAAGCTATATTTAATGACATTATTTTATTGGGTGCTGCAATTTTCTTCTTAGTTTCATTAGAATCTAGATTAAAAACAAAACGGGCCCTAAAATCATTAAATGAACTTAGAGTAATTGCTCACGTTATAGATATGCACCAACTCACCAAGGATCCATATGTAAACGACTCACCAGAATCAGCAACAACTAATTCACCCCGTCGTACCTTAACCAAATTTGAATTACAGCGTTATCTTGACTATTGCTCTGAAGCCACTGCCTTAATAGGAAAAGTAGCTGCCCTATATTCTCAAAGTTTACCTGATGAAGCTGTAGTGCGAGCTGTAAATGAAATCGAAACTTTAACCACTGGGTTAAGTAGGAAAATATGGCAAAAACTTATTATTTTAAATGATTAAATATCAATTATCAAAAATTCATAATCATGCGAACAATCAAATTTTTAACTGTAACACTTCTAATTTTTGGAACGCTTGTTTCTTGTAAAAAAGAAACTGTTTCTCAAGAAAATACTTCTGAGGTTAAAGAATTCAAGGTCGATTTTGAAAAATTCACCTTAGACAATGGTCTTCAAGTTATTTTTCATGTTGACAAATCAGATCCGGTTGTAGCCGTAGCGTTAACAGCTCATGTAGGTTCTGCCCGAGAAAAAGAAGGAAGAACCGGTTTTGCGCATTTGTTTGAACATTTACTCTTTTTAGAATCCGAAAACTTGGGAAAGGGTGGCTTAGATAAAATGAGTGCCAGGATAGGTGGATCCGGAGCGAATGGTTCTACTAGTAGAGATAGAACAAATTATTATCAAACAGTACCCAAAGATGCCTTAGAGAAAATGATTTGGGCAGAAGCAGATAAACTAGGATATTTTATTAATACGGTTACCGATCCTGTTTTAGCAAAAGAGAAACAAGTAGTTAAAAATGAAAAACGACAAAGTATAGACAACAGGCCATATGGACACGTTTCATATGTTATTGATAAAAACATATATCCAAAAGAGCACCCTTATAACTGGCAAGTTATAGGGTCTCTAGAAGACTTACAAAATGCTACCCTTCAAGATGTTAAGGATTTTTATAATCGTTGGTATGTTCCTAATAATGTTACCTTGACTATTGCCGGAGATTTTGACACAGAGCAGGCAAAGGCATGGGTTCATAAATACTTTGATGAAATCAAACGTGGTGAAGACATACCAAAACTCGAGAAACAAACTATTGTTCTTAATGAAACAAAAAAATTATATTATGAAGATAATTTTGCTCGTCTCCCGCAGTTAACTATAACCTGGCCCACTGTATATCAATATCACCCGGATTCATACGCATTAGAGGTATTAGCCAATTACCTTTCTGAAGGTAAAAAAGCACCTTTTAATAGAGTATTGGTAGAAGACAAAAAACTCACTTCAGAAGTTACTATGTTTAATTTTGGGACAGAGTTAGCAGGAGATTTTCAATTAATCATAAATGGTTTCGGAAAAGTAGACCTTAACGATATAGACCAAGGCATTACTGAAGCATTTTCTAAATTTGAAACAGAAGGAATTTCTCAGCAAGACCTTGATCGTATTAAAGCAGGTCAAGAAACTGCTTTTTATAATCGATTGTCTAGTGTTTTGGGTAAAGGTTTTCAATTAGCTCAGTATGAAATTTTTGCAGGAGATCCAGGTTTCATAAATAAAGATGTTCAAAATATCCTAGCTGTTACGACCGAAGATATAAAACGTGTGTATAACCAATATATTAAAGGTAAACATTATGTAGCTACTAGTTTTGTTCCTATCGGGCAAACCGATCTTGTTTTAAAAAATTCTAAGCTCGCCGAAGTTGTTGAAGAAAAAATAATAGAAGGCGCCGAAGAAACTTTTGATGCTGGTATTATTGCCGACTATGAAAATACTCCATCTAGTTTTGATCGCTCTGTAGAACCAGAATATGGTGATACACCAGTAGTTAAAGTTCCTGAGGTATGGGAAGATAAACTTTCTTCGGGAATAGAAATATATGGAATTGAAAATGATGAAGTTCCTTTAGTACAGTTCAGAATAGATATCAGAGGTGGGCTTTTATTAGAAAAACCCGAGTTGGTAGGAGTCTCTAATTTATTAGCACAATTAATGACCAAAGGAACAAAAACAAAAACAACTGAAGAACTAGAGAATGCTATTGAAAGCCTTGGCGCATTAATCAACATAAATTCGGGGAATGAAAATATAATGATTAATGGTAGTACTTTATCTAAGAATTATGATAAAACAATAGCCTTGGTACAAGAAATGATATTAGAACCTAGATGGGATGAAAAAGAATTTGATCTCATCAAACAAAGCGTTATAAGTCGTATCCAACAACAAAGTGCCAACCCTAGAAGCATTGCTAATAATGCATTTGCAAAAATCACCTATGGTAAAGATCATATTTTTTCTCATAACAATTTAGGTACAGAAACATCTGTTAATTCTATACGCATAGATGATTTAAAAAATTATTATAACACTAATATAGCCCCTAACGTAACTAAAATTCATGTTGTCGGTGATATTGCCAGCGATAAAGTAAAAACATCTTTAACTGGGCTTGACAAAAATTGGGAACAGAAAGAGGTGAAATTCCCAGTTTTACCAAGTAGTATTGCTCCAGAACAATCAAAGGTTTATTTTTATGATGTGCCGGGTGCAAAGCAATCTCAAATACGATTTGGATATCCTGCATTAGCGGCTACGGACGCAAATTATTACCCTGCACAAATTATGAATTACCGCTTAGGAGGTGGTGGATTTGCATCTCAATTCACACAACAATTGCGTGAAGGAAAGGGATACACTTATGGTATTGGATCAAGGTTTTCGGGTAGTACTATTCCTGGTCAATTTATGATTTTTAGTGGTGTACGATCTAATGTTACCTATGAATCCTCAAGTTTAGTCAAAGAAATTTTGGGGGATTATGGAAAAAATTATAATGACAAAGATCTGGAAATTACAAAAAGTTCTTTGATTAAGAGTAATGCGCGAGCATTCGAAACCCCTAACTCTAAATTAAATATGTTGAGAAACATAAGCACTTTTAAATTTCCGAAAGACTACGTTACACAACGAGAAGCTATTGTAAAAAACATGACCATCGAAGAAATTAAAAAATTAGCAGATACATACCTCGACCCCAATAAAATGATCTATTTGGTCGTAGGAGATGCAAAGACTCAATTAAAAAAGCTAGATCAGCTAGGTTTTGGTACTCCTATATTATTAAACCAGGAAAATGAAACTATAAAGAACTAAATACTTACATACTTTTAAAAAAAAAGAGGGGATAACCCCTCTTTTTTAGTATCAAATTATACCTGGACGCATGGTGTATTTATCAAAAATTCAACAATCGCATTTGGTATTTTAAAATAGTATTTAGATATTTGTCTAAATATATAAATACTATGAATTCCGTTTTTAAAGCTTTAAACGATAAAACAAGGCGAGAAATCCTTACACTACTAAAAGAAAAGGATCTAAATGCTGGTGAGATTGCCGATTTTTTCAACATTAGCAAACCCAGTATTTCTCATCATTTAGACATTCTTAAAAGAGCAGATTTAATAACTTCTGTCAAAAACGGACAATTTGTTACATACTCCATAAACACATCGGTGTTAGATGAATTGTTTCAATGGATTTATAATTTAAAAGAAGAAAAAAATGAAGTTTCAAATAAGAAGGGAAATTCCGTTTTGGATACTGATAGCATCTCCGATCCTTTATCTGATATTTAGCTGGAAAAATGTTCCAGAGAATATTCCTGTGCATTACAATATATTTGGTGAGCCAGACAAATGGGATAGTAAGTTGAACTTTTTGATAATGGCAATAGTACTCTCTCTATTAACATATCTACTATTATTATCTGCTCTTTATATAGATCCTAAAAAAAGAATTTCGGAAATGGGGAATAAATTTCATCATTTGAGATTTATCATGACTTCGCTTATTGCCATGATTTTCATACTCATGATCTACGCAAATATTAATAGCCTTGCCAACTTCAAAAATTACTTAAGTATTCTTTTAGGTGTCTTATTTATTCTTTTTGGCAATTATTTCAGAAGTTTAAAACCAAATTATTTTATAGGTATCCGCACTCCTTGGGCTTTAGAAAATGATATAGTCTGGCGACGTACACATCGTTTTGGAAGTAGTTTATGGTTTTTTGGAGGATGTATTATCATACTAGTGAACCTGATACCCATATTACAGATCATGGCATGGTATAGCACCATGTGTATCATTTTAATGCTAATTCTGATCCCAATCATATATTCATACTCAATATACAGAAAATTAGAATCCTAATGAAAATAAAATATCTAACTATACTACTCATACTAATTGTACATGCAAATCTTTTATTTGCACAACAAGAAATTGAAATTTTATCGGATGGTCTATCATTATCAGGAACCATTTTAAGTCCTACTAACAAAGCCAATACAGTAGTTTTACTTATATCTGGTTCTGGTAATACAAATAGAGATGGCAACGTATTAAATGCAGGATATACTAACAATAGTATGAAAATCATAGCCGAAACTCTTAATGATAACGGCATTGCCTCATTAAGGTATGACAAAAGGGGAGTCGGAAAAAGCATTAATGATACCTTTAATGAAGCACACCTTAACTTTAATCAATACGTAAGTGATGCCATAGCGTGCATTACTTATCTACAAAAAGAATTTGATCATGTAATAATAGCTGGTCACAGTCTTGGTGCCTTAGTTGGGATCTTGGCAGCACAAACAACCAAAGTAGATAAAATTATATGCCTAGCCGGAATTAGTGATTCTGGTTATAACACTATCAAACGTCAGTTATCTTCGCAACCAAAGTTTGCAAAGGATGCAGCCTTTCCTATTTTAGACAATATTAAGAATGGAAACAAAGTTGATAGTGTTCCTCCTTTTTTGGCTGCTCTTTTTAGGCCAGAGATACAAGGTTATCTAAAATCATTTATTTCTTATAATCCCCAAGAAGAAATAAAAAAACTAAATATCCCTATTTTAATTATTCAAGGTAGTACGGATATTCAGATTACCACTGAAGAAGCCAAAAAAATGGGAGAAGCTAACAGAAGGGCAAAATTAATACTCATCGATGAGATGAATCATGTTTTAAAAAGAGTTAGTGCTGATATCAACAAAAATTTAGCAACCTATAGCAATCCAAACTTACCCTTACATGAAGATCTTATGCCCCATATTATTGATTTTATCACCAAATAATTTATTATTATAAATCAATCTTTTTGATTTTAGAATCAACATTTATAAAACAAAAAAATTCTACAACACATAGAAAGGCAAAAACCATCTCTTTTTAATATAATATTAGTTCTACAACTAAAATAAAAAGAGAAAAACTATCTAAAAAAACAGAAAGAAATATTTAAAAACACGCTTCAATTATTTGTTTCCAAACTTCTAAAATTTCACTTCTCACATTTAGGTTTCTAATTTATTGAAGAGTGCAAAACAATCTCTAAAAAGAATTACATAATTACACTATAAAAGATGTTTTTTATAAGAAAATGATAAAACTAATGTAAATAACAGCTCCAATATTACCAAATTGTTAACAATATGGCTTTTTTTGAAAAAATTAACTTTATCATTTTAATAAAAAAAATCACTTTTTTTAAGGATATATCATCTGTTTTTCTTGAATCATTATCAATTTAGAACTATACCCTTTGACCATGTTAAATATTCCCTTGTGTTAAATTACATCAATAACAATTCTACAAGATATCCCTTAGAGAAACTTTAAGATTTTGAATGCTTTTTTTAGATACTTTTGCCCTCGATTTGAAACAAAAACTAATTCCAAAATAAAATTGAAATGATTAAAAAATACCCTATTCTACTTGCTCTTGTTGCTGTATTAATCTCATGCGAAGCTGAAGAATTTGACATCGCAAATGATGCAACTACTATTGGTACAACTGGTGAAGATCTTGAAAATGTAGATATCGAAATCGATCCTGATACAGTTTCAACTTCATGTGGCATACCACAAAGGTTAAGCGCTAATGAAGTTTCTAACGAAGCGATTAATGTTACCTGGATCACAGAAACTACTAAACAAACTAGCTTTGAGGTAAGATATGTAGAACAACCAGAATCTATAGATGATACATCTACTGCTATTCTTAATGACTCTACACTTATTCCTGCCGAAACAAACAATGTAACTATTGGAAACTTAAAACCTTTAACAAATTACATAGTAATTGTTAGAACTAAATGTTCAGAAGGTACATTTAGCCAATGGAGTGAATCTGTTATTATTACAACTCTTTAACAAATTATATCTACTGCGGTACTATTTGAATTAGCCAAAAAAAATAATCGCGGTATATACTCATAAAAAGAGGGGATCTATATATAGATCCCCTCTTTTACTATTTTTTTTCTATATGTTTTTTAAAAGAATTAGCATATCCTTATCTAGATAAAAAGTTACAGAACTAAATTGAATTTTATTAGATTACTTCTGCATAAAGATCAAAATCCTCTGCTTCATATACTTTAACCGTTGAAAAATCACCAACTTTCAAGTAATATTTTGATGCATCAATTAAAACTTCGTTATCTACATCTGGAGAATCAAACTCCGTTCTACCCACAAAGTATTGCCCCTCTTTTCGATCTATAACTACTCTAAATTCTTTTCCTATTTTTTGTTGATTCAATTCCCATGAAATTTGAGATTGGATTTCCATAATCTCATTCGCTCTTTCCATTTTAACCTCCTCAGGAACGTCATCTTCAAGATTAAAAGCATGCGTATTCTCTTCATGAGAATAGGTAAAACAACCTAAGCGTTCAAATCGCATTTCTTTCACCCAATCTCGTAAGGTCTCAAAATCTTCCTGAGTCTCTCCTGGATATCCAACAATTAATGTAGTTCTTATAGTCATCTCGGGAACTGCAGTCCTAAACTCTTTTAAAAGCTTGGTAGTTTTCGCTTTGGTTGTCCCTCTTCGCATAGATTTCAATACCTGATCTGATATATGTTGGAGAGGAATATCAATATAGTTACATACTTTTGGCTCTTTTTTCATGACATCTAGCACATCCATTGGAAAACCCGTGGGAAACGCATAATGTAACCGTATCCACTCTATACCATCTACTTTAACTAATGCTTTTAAAAGATCTGCTAATTTTCTTTCTTTATACAGATCCAATCCATAATAAGTAAGATCCTGAGCTATTAAAATCAATTCTTTCACACCATCTGCAGCTAATTTTTCTGCCTCTATAACCAATTCTTCAATTGGTGTCGAGCTATGTTTTCCTCGCATTAATGGAATAGCACAAAACGAACATGGTCGATCACATCCTTCGGCTATTTTAAGATAAGCATAATTTTTTGGTGTAGTTGTTAAACGTTCACCTATTAGTTCATGTTTATAATCTGCACCTAATGCTTTAAGCAAGCCAGGTAATTCTGTAGTTCCAAAATACTGATCTACATCAGGGATTTCTTCTTCTAAATCAGGCTTATACCTCTCCGACAAACACCCAGTCACAAAGACTTTATCAACCGATCCTTCTTCCTTTTTTTGCACATACTCAAGAATAGTATTAACCGATTCTTCTTTAGCGTTGGCAATAAAACCACAGGTATTAATTACAACAATATTGCCTTCTTCCTCATGAACTACTTCTTTGTTGTTTGCTTTTAATTGCCCCATTAGCACCTCACTGTCGTATACATTTTTGCTACAACCGAGGGTAACTACATTGATTTTATTCTTTTTTAATGTCTTTGTTCTCATATGCTTGAATAAAGGTGTGCAAAGATACAATGATTAATCAAAGTTTGTTGCATAAATTGAATAACTCTATGTATTAAAATATCTCTTCAATTAAACCTTTTGTATATTACATAGTCCAAATCTATAAATATTAAACTATGAAAATGATTAATATCTTGTTTTTAGGATCTATTTTCGGATTAATTTCTTGTTCGAACGAATCTACAGATATTGATGAAATGGTTGTCGATATTCCTCCAGATCTTAACAAATTATACTTCCCTCCTATAGATTCTAATGATTGGGAAACACTAAGTATTCAAGACTTGGAATGGAACCAAGATCAAGAACAACAACTTTATAATTTTTTAGAAGATAACGACACAAAAGCATTCATAATCCTTAAAAGCGGTAGGATTGTTGTCGAAAAATATTTTAATGGGGCCTCTGCTTCAGATAACAATCCCTGGTATTCGGCAGGAAAAACGTTAACTGCATTTACAACAGGCATAGCTCAACAAGAAGGGTTACTAGATATAAATCAAAGTTCCTCAACGTATTTAGGAACAGAATGGGCATCCATATCAAACACACAAGAAGCTACAATTACGGTACGTAATCACTTAACAATGTCTACAGGGTTGGATTACAATGTAAGTAATCAAAACTGTACCGATATGGATTGCTTAACATATTTAAATACGCCGGGAACATTTTGGTATTATCACAATGCAGCTTATACACTGCTTGCAGATATTATTACCAATGCCTCTAATCAAACTTACACTAATTATTTTAATCATAAACTAAGGGATCCAATCGGCATGAACGGCACTTGGATAAGCTTAGGTTATGCAAATGTATATTATAGTAACGCCAGAAGTATGGCGCGTTTTGGGTTATTAAATTTAAATAAAGGTTCTTGGGGTACAACTAAGATTCTTGAAGACGAAGAGTATTTTAACCAAATGACAACAACATCTCAAAATATGAATGCATCATATGGATATTTATGGTGGTTAAATGGAAAAAGTAGCTTTAGAGCTCCTGCTTTCGAAATTGAATTTGCAGGAGAACTTATACCTGAAGCTCCCCAAGACCTTATAGCTGGTTTAGGCAAAAATGATCAAAAATTATATGTTGTACCCAGTCAAAACCTAGTAGTAATACGAATGGGAGATGATACAGGAGAGTCACTTTTAGGCCCCTCTAGTTTTGATAATGAACTCTGGAAAAGAATTAATCTTTTAATTAATTAGCATATTTAGAAGGTATTTTACGTTCTTTTGTAGCTTGTTCATAGGCATAACCTAACTGCAAAAGTTTAGCCTCATTATATTGTTTTGCAATAAAAGTAAGGCCTTTTGGCTCTCCCTTTTCGTTATATCCCATAGGAACAGTTAATGCTGGATACTTTGCCACAGCTGCATATCCTGCATGATAATTGTTTATAGACAAAATAGCATCTAACTGATGTTTATCTATTGAGGTATCAAAATAATCACGAGCATCCCTCTTTAAATTCTCTTTTATTGTATTTAATTCTTCGGTCGAAGTACTATCAGCTATTATCCCTTCAAACAATTGCTGTCCGTATGGGATTCTTAACATGGTATCTTTGTTATTAAAAGCAACAGCATCTTCAATATTCTTAATCAAAACTTGATCCCCAGCATGATTCTCTAAATATTTAGGTAAATCATTTTTCATATCAATATTTAGTATACTCAAAAAACCTGGTAATGGTATTTGTTTTGGTTCGATCTCTATAATCTCACTTCCTGATTTCTTTAAATTTTCAACAGCAAGGTTATAAATAGAATCTTCTAAGAATTCTTTAATAACCCCAAAACGCATCTTATTGAGGCTCGCATCTTTGATTGAGTCTACAAAATTTACTTTTACTTCAATAGAAGTATCATCACTTATATCTTTTCCGATGAGCGCATTAAGAAGAATTGCATTATCAATAACATTTTTGGTCATAGGGCCGGGTGTATCCAAAGTACTTGAAATTGGCACTATACCTGTTCTACTTAAGACTCCAATTGTCGGCTTTAGTCCTACTACAGAATTCTGACTTGAAGGTGATAAAATAGATCCACTTGTCTCGGTTCCCACTGCTGCAACACAAAAATTGGCAGCTACTGTTACTCCGCTTCCTGAGCTTGATCCTCCAGATTCAAAAATCATTCTACCATAAGGGTTCATAGTTTGTCCACCAATTGCACTATACCCAACAGGGCAGCCAGAACATATAAAATATGCCCACTCGCTTAAATTTGCCTTACCCAAAATCAATGCATTCTGACTTAAAAGCTTTTGTGTAATAAATGCATTACCAGTTTTATTATTCTGAAGTGCAATGGCACCACCAGTGGTAATCATCCCTTTGGTATTGATATTATCTTTAAGCAATATTGGCATACCGAATATCGAATTTACATCAATAGTATTTTTATCGATTTTATCCAAAGCTCTTGCTTGATCAACTACCTTAGGGTTAAGGGATATAACGCCATTTAAAGACAACGTATTATCACTTTCATATTTTCTAATTCTATAGATGTAAAAAAGGGTTAACTCCTCATAGGTAAGCTCTCCATCAATAATACTTTGTTGTATCGTCGGAATATCCTTTTCCAAAATAAGATCTCTTAAAAGGGTATACTTCTCTTCAGGGAAGTAATCTAACTCTGGTTCTAACTCTTTCCATATATCATTTTTATCTAGCACTTTTGAGTTCACCAGCTTTAGATGCATTCTCGTTTGCTCCAATTTTTGAGTTGCCGCCAAATCTTGTGTCTCATCATAAGACTGCCAAGTAATTCTGGCTTGTTTTTCTTCAACGACTTTAGTTTCTTTTTCTTTCTTTTTACACGAAAAGGAAAGAAAAATTATCAAAACGATTACACTTATATTTTTCATAGGGAATTGATATATTAAAATTCAAAAAATACCTTAATCAAGCTTATTGATTTTTATTTCTTTTTAAAGGAGTATTTAACCAATATTCATTTTTTTTCTCGAAATCATTTATTTCAGATGTCGACAAGGGTGTATATTTATTCATAGCAGTTACATCCTGCGGTAATTCTTTATCAGGAAACACCTCTTGTACAAACATTTCTCTGTATTGATTTAATGTTATTTTAGGAGTTTTATTAATTACATTGCCCTCAAGATCTTTAATATTTTTAATATTTAATCTAATCTCTTTAGGGAAAGTTTCTTTATTAAAATTCGGTAATGAAAACAATTGTTTTTTATCAATATACACTCTTACATGATCACCAAAAACTGAAACATTTTTCACTTCAACCTTTAAATCTCTATACGAGTATGTTACTTTAAATTTTTTATTAAAAGGACCTATCGTATTTTTATCTACCTCCCTACTAAAATAAACATCAAAAAACACATCTTCAACATCAAAAAACTTATTCGCTAAATAAAGATCCTTAACATTCAAACTCTTATGTTTTACTTTAAAATGATCATCGCTTTTGACCTGGAATCTATTATTAAATGTGATATAATTTAAATACATTTTTTCTCCGATAGGAGCATACTCCGTAGTTACACCATACAACATCTTCTTAAATCTTTTTTCATAAACCTCATAGTTAAGTTTATGAATTGCAAAGTTTTTCTTAGCTATAAAAATTGTTCCTTTTGCCACATATTTTTTGCTTGATATATTTTCATGAGCCTTAAAAATAATTTCATAAATAGGCATGCCATCAAGATAACTAATACCATTAATTTCGAAAAAATGATTTTTGAGAAAATTTGCTCTAAAAACATTAACGTAAGAAAAGGATACTTTACTATGGTTTCGAATCGCATTAGTTACATTGAGCACACTCAATTCATTTCCTCCAAATGGAGGAATAATAACATTTTCAAGATATTTTTTCTTTCGATTATCGTATGGAACAGACAATGTTGTGTCCTGAACAAAAGCTGAATTTTGATGATATCTGTACACAAAAGTTTGATTTTGTTCATTAGAGAAATAATCCGTACTAAAACCAGCATCAAAAACCTCTACAATACTTTCATTAAGATTGATATACTCTGTATTCCTTTTACGATCGTAAAACTTATCATACGAATCATCTATCGGTTGCTGATAATCTCTATAATAAGCAATATAAGAAGAAGGTCTTGCTGGATGATTAACAGACAACTTTTTTAATGCTTCTATAACAATAGCCTCGGCACTGAGTTGTGGTTTTTTATTTTTTTTAGAAGTTTGTGGGGTCTTAGAAACTAATATGACCTCTTCTAATTCTTCAACATCTGGTTGTAGATAAATAATATTTATTTGATTCTTTTGAAGCTCACTAAGATTCAATTCTTTGGTTCTATATCCTATCGAAGATATACTTATCTTATTTAACGATTCGGATTGGATAGAATGTACAAGCCTAAATTCTCCCTTATCATCTGTTATTAGACCTTTATTAGTTCCTGTAAATCTAATGGTTGCATAGAGAACTGGAAACTTTGATTTTGAATCCAACACCTGACAAAGCAATTGATCATCAGCTATTTGATCTTGAGCATTAATTGATGATGGTAATAAAATAACCAAAAATAGGATACTTAAAATATTACTTTTCTTGAATATAATCATTAAAAAAAATTGTCGTTAATGGTTAATAATGTTTTCCCGATAAGGAAATTACAAAAAAAAAAGACACTTTGAAATCATCAAAATGTCTTTTTAACTATTTTATAACGATTCTTTTTTTACTTAAAAAAAGAATCTACAAATTCATACTTATTAAATACCTGAAGATCTTCGATTCCTTCTCCTACACCTATATACTTTACAGGAATCTGAAATTGATCGCTTATTCCGATAACCACACCACCTTTGGCGGTACCATCTAACTTTGTTACTGCCAAAGACGTTACCTCGGTCGCAGCTGTAAATTGTTTAGCTTGCTCAAACGCATTTTGACCTGTTGAACCATCTAAAACCAACAATACATCATGCGGAGCGTTTCCTATCACTTTTTGCATTACTCGTTTCACTTTGGTCAATTCGTTCATCAAATTCACTTTATTGTGTAACCTTCCGGCAGTATCGATAATAATTACATCTGCATCTTGATTAACGCCTGATTGTAGTGTATCAAAAGCTACCGATGCAGGGTCACTTCCCATATCTTGTTTTACAATAGGAACATCTACTCTATCAGCCCAAACCTGTAATTGATCTATTGCAGCTGCTCTAAATGTATCCGCAGCTCCTAACACGACCTTTAACCCTTTGTTTTTTAACTGAAAAGCAAGTTTACCTATTGTTGTTGTTTTACCAACACCATTAACCCCCACAACCATAAGAACATATGGCTTTTTATCCTTAGGGATTTCAAAGTCTGCTGCCTCTCCTACATTTGTTTCAGACAATAAACCAGCTATCTCTTCACGTAAGATTTGATTTAACTCATCTGTTCCTAAATATTTATCCTGAGCAACACGGTTTTCAATTCTTTCTATAATTTTAATTGTGGTTTTAACCCCAACATCACTTGTTACCAATATCTCTTCTAACTCATCCAAAACATCATCATCCACCTTGGATTTACCAGCAACCGCCTTGCTTAACTTGGAAAAAAAACTCGTTTTAGATTTTTCTAATCCTTTATTAAGTGTTTCTTTTTTGTCTGAAGAAAATATATTTTTAAAAAGCGCCATTTATATTATTCAATATGATAAAAACTAAAAAAAATTAACTACTCATATATGAGTAGTTAAATATAAAAAGAAAGAGCCATTTCAATACAATTGAAACGGCTTCTTTTTAAAATATTTTTACAAGAGAATTACTTTTTCTTTAAAAAGTCATTTACAGCTTCTGGAGCCATAATAGATTCTACAAAAGTATAAGCTCCACTTTTTGGAGACTTCACCATCTTTATGGCTTTAGTTAATCTCTTTGATCCTGTCTGTAATGACGCTACTGATTTCTTTGCCATGTCTTATTATTTTATTTCTTTATGAACAGTCATTTTCTTAAGAATAGGATTAAATTTCTTTAATTCTACTCTATCAGGAGTGTTCTTTTTGTTCTTTGTTGTAATATATCTTGATGTACCTGGCTTACCAGTAGCTTTATGCTCTGTACATTCTAAGATAACTTGTACTCTATTGCCTCTCTTCGCCATTTGTAGTATCTTTTAAAAAAGGAGATTATTTATTCAAGAAACCTTTTTCTCTTGCTTCTTTAATAACAGCAGAGATTCCGTTCTTATTTATATTTTTTAATGCTGCAGTAGACACTTTAAGTGTTACCCAACGATCTTCTTCTGGAATGTAAAAACGCTTTTTAATTAAATTCGCATTGAATTTACGTTTTGTTTTATTCATCGCGTGAGAAACATTGTTCCCAACCATTGCTTTTTTTCCTGTAAGCTCGCAAACTCTTGACATCTCTTCTTAATTTTGGTATTATTTCAAAACAGGGTGCAAATTAACGAATTATTTACCGAACCACCAATTATTGTTTTGTATTTTTTTATCTTTTTCTTTAAGTTTCATTTTAGCATTTTTATTCCTCATAGAATATTGTATATTTCATCATACCCCTCTTAAAACTCATTCTCATAGGATAACAAATATTCGTCAAAATGTATGAAAATTTTAAAGATAAATTAATAGCCAAACATATCATCAAAAACATTGGCACTTTTTATTATTACCAGAATTTTATAATATCAGAAATTGACGAAGGAACGGTTATCACATTAAACGAAGTTTTACAGGTATCTTCTAAATACACAAAAAAATATTACGGCAATTTAACTCCTTTTGTCTACATAGCCAATAGAGTTCATTCATATTCATTAGAACCAACAGTACATTTTAAAACTGCCAAAATGTTTCCTAACGCCAAGGGATATGGTATCGTGATTTACAACTCTTTAAATGAACAGATTGCAAAATTAGAACAAACTTTTTTAAATATACCCACTCAAGTTTTTGATAACTTGAACACTGCTATACAATGGGCTGAAAGTTTGGTGATGAGTGATGATTAAATCAAAAATGTCATTCTAATTCTATCCAGAAAAACCAAAATACTTGTTGGTTTAGAAAAATCATTAGTCTATCTTAGATATACCAACTTTTGTGTATTATGTCTTGGAAAATTAATAAAAGACTTATTAGAAAGCATGTTCTCGATTTTGGAACGGTACATTTCTATGAAAATTTTATTATTGTTGAAGTAAAAGAAGGAGTTATTCTTAATTTTGAAAAAGCCGCGCAAATGTTTATGCTTGGCAAGGAATATTACGGAAAAAAAACTCCATTTGTATACATATCAAACCGGATACATTCGTATTCTTTTGAACCTACATCTCATTTCAAATCATCCGAATTATTTCCTAATTTAAAAGGTGTTGCTGTAGTGACCTACTCCCCTATTAACAGCAATGTAGCAGAGCTAGAACAATCATTTTTAAAGAAACCATCAGCAATTTTTCATAGCTTAGAAGAAGCTATTATTTGGGCCGAGCAATTAATTATTCCAGATTAATTCCCTATCTCTTGATTGCAAAATCAAGAGATAATAACACCCATTATATTTTTAAAGTTATCAACTATAAGGCTCGCAAGTGGTAAAAAAAAAACATAAAACACTGTAAATCAGTATTCAAATGAAAGGAACACCTTCTTTAAACGACTTATCCTTCACTAATAAAAAAACAACACTTCATGCAACCTAAAAATGACAAACTAATCAAAAAATACGATCTTACTTTGGGTACGTATTATTTTTTTGAAGGATATTTTATAGCAGAAATAAGAGAAGGAGAAGTAATAACTCTAGAAAAGCTCAACGACCTTATTCCATTGGTTTTGAAACATTATGGAGACGGAAAACCTTTTTCATATATCTCTAACAGGGTTAATTCACATTCTATTTCACCAGTAGATTATTTAAGTTGTCCCCTTAATGGGATGGAAAACTTTAATGGATATGGTGTTGTGACTTATAGCAACCTTTGTGAAAAGTCTATACAAGTTGAAAAACACTTTGCCAAAAAACCGTTTCACCAATTTAACGATTTAGAAGATGCCATTAACTGGACTAAAAAAAGTGCTTAAAATTTATTTAATTATTTTTTAATTCTTCCAACAGCAGTTCAAATGATTTATGCACTGTTTTACCTATAACTCGTTCACGAAGATTACCAAACTCATACTTTTTAACAAAAGTGTTTTGTGGTGTTGATATAGCAATAAAAACAGTACCCACATCAACTCCTCCATCTCCTTTTGTTGGACCAGCGTTACCTGTTGTCGCAATTGCATAATCTGATTTAAATTTCTTTTTAACAGCTTCAGCCATTGCCTGGGCTACTTCGGCACTAGTAACAGAAAACTCTTCTATACTATCTGGATTAATCCCAAGAATATCGACCTTAGATTGAGTAGCATACGTAACTACCCCCCCATTAAAATATTGAGAAGCTCCTGCAATAGCAGTAAATGATTCTGCAATTTTACCTCCAGTACAACTTTCGGCTAAAGCTAGAGTTTCGTTTCGTTTTTTTAACAGATATCCTATTCGTGCTTCTATAGCTTCATCATCCTCATAACCTACAATAATATCTCCGATAATTTCATGAAGCGCAAGAATTCTGTCCTCGATCGTATCTTCAAGCAATTTTTTATTATCTCCTCTTGCAGAAAGGCGTAATCGCACCTTACCCAAATTAGGTAAATATGCCAATTTTATAAATGACGGCAAATCATTTTCCCAATCTTCGATCTTTTTGGCAACAGCACTCTCTCCCATACCATATGTATGCACTGTTTTATGAAGTATATATGGTCGATCAAATCTTTTTTGTAATCTTGGCAACACCTCATTTTTCATTAATCCTTTCATCTCAAAAGGAACTCCGGGCATAGATACAAATACCTTACCTTCTTTTTCGAGCCACATTCCAGGCGCAGTACCGTATTGATTCATTAATACTTTTGCTGTGCTAGGAACTAAGGCTTGCTGTCTGTTAATATCAGATATTGGTGTAGAAATATACTTTGCAAACAGCACCTCTATATGATGTAATACTTCTGTATTTTCGACTAAAGTATCATTAAAATATTCACAAATAGTATGCTTTGTTATATCATCCTTGGTAGGGCCTAAACCACCAGTTATTAAGATTATATCAGCCCTGTTTTTGGCTTCATCAATTGCATTAAGAATATGCTGCTTATCATCACTAATCGAGCTAATCTGATACACATCAACTCCAATTTTATTAAGCTCTTTTCCCATAAAAGCAGAATTCGAATCTACGATTTGCCCTATAAGAATTTCGTCTCCTATTGTAATTATTTCTGCAAGCATAATTTATGCGAAGTCCGCCTTTAATTCTTCAATAGCGGCGTTTACAGTAGTTACAATATGATCTAAAATTGGTTTTATCTCCTCCTTAGCTTTCTTAGTTTTGGACCAAGCTTCTATTTGTTTAATCTGCGTAAGAAGCTCAATATCAAATAATTGAAGATTAGGTTTCATTTTATGAGCATATTGATATGCCATTTCCGGATTATTTGAATCAACTGCCTGTACCATACTATCTAGGTCTGGTGGAATCTCTTCTAAAAAAGTTTGTACCAGGACAGCAATGAACTCATCATCACCCCCAGATAATTCGTGTACATTCTTTAAACTGTATCCTTTGCTCATTTATTTTATTTTTATTGAAAAAAGTTGTTTGTCGCTAATGTAGCCTGTTAAAATATCGTCTGGTTTCACAGATCCAACTCCAGCTGGCGTACCCGTAAATATAACATCTCCTATCTTTAAAGTAAAATATTTTGATACATATTCTATTAATTCATCGATCTTCCATAGCATTAATTTAGTATTTCCTTGCTGAACAATTTCTTCATTTTTTTCTAAATGAAAATCAATGTTATCGACATTAGAAAATTCTTCTTTCGGAATCCATTTACCAATAACAGCCGCTCCATCAAAGGCTTTGGCCTTTTCCCAGGGTAAGCCTTTTTTCTTAAGACTACTCTGTAAATCTCTAGCAGTAAAATCTATACCTAAACTTATTTCGTCGTAATATTTATGCGCAAATTTTTGTTCAATATATTTACCAACTTTTTTAATTTTTACCAAAACTTCAACTTCATGATGGATATCATTCGAGAAATCTGGAATAAAAAAGGGTTGTTTTTTTAGTAATATTGAAGTATCTGGCTTTAAAAACACAACAGGATCTGTTGGTTTCTCATTTTCTAATTCTTCAATATGATCGGTATAATTTCGTCCAATACAAATAAGTTTCATAAATGAAAATACTGAGAAAGTGATTATAATTTTAGGCTATTGTTTAATCTACGAAGTCTAATAGCGGTAAGTACTTTTTTTGTATATAAAGGAAAGTCTGCATTTTGAATCCAACCAAAATACCCCGGTTCTTCATCCATTACTTTTTCTACCAATTTCCCTTTATGCTTCCCAAAAGAAAAAACTTCTTTCCCATTATCATCAAAAGCTATAAAGCCTGCAAAATCTGCAAATTGTTTTCTAGAACTAAACTCAGACAAAAATTTAATATCATTTTCAAGTTCGGGATATTTATCTAATTGAGATTTTAGTACTTCATAAGTTGCAATAGTGTCGGCTTCGGCAGAATGCGCGTTCTCCAAGCTTTTATCACAATAGAAGGTATAAGCAGCCGATAAGGTTCTTTTTTCCATTTTATGATAAATAGTTTGCACATCAACTGCTACCGTGTTTTTCATATCAAAATCAAAACCAGTCCTAAGTAATTCCTCTGCTAATAATGGAATATCAAATCTATTAGAGTTAAATCCTCCCAAATCACAACCTTTTATCATTTCGCTAACCGCGGTAGCTATCTGCTTAAATGTAGGTTCATTTGCGATTTTTGCGTCATCAATACCATGCACAGCAGTAGTTTCGGCAGGAATTGGCATTTCAGGATTTACCAGCCAAGTTTTACTTTCCTGTGTACCATTTGGGAAAATTTTGAGAATAGAAATTTCTACGATACGATCCTTAGAAATATTTACCCCGGTAGTTTCAAGATCGAAAAAACATATCGGTTTTTTTAAATTAAGCTCCATAAATTGATTGTGTGATACTCAAAGATAACAGCTATTCTTTAACATTCTTATAGCTAAACTCTATTTTAACATTTGTAAAACTTATACGACCTTCTTAACGAATACATTATCTGCAAATTTTCTGGTTACAGTTTCAATAACATCATTAAATTGTATACGAATCGACTTATCAAATTCACGTACTTCGAGGACCCTTATTTCGCTACTTAATGCCAGGCCAATTTCGGAAACATATTTTAAAAAACTAACAGACCCGTCATTAACAGCTACCAATTCACATACATCACCATCCAATAAAGAAGATAACGTTATTTTTGGCAAAACAGAGTACTCCCCATTAGCATTAGGAATAAGTTCTCCATGAGGATCATTTTTAGGATAATCCATAAATCGATCTAATTCATCTATCAATTTCCGAGATTTTATATGTTCCAATTGCTCGGCCACATCATGTACTTCATCCCAAGTAAAATTGAGGTATTTACATAAAAAAGTCTCCCATAATCTATGTTTCCTAATTAATCTTACAGCTATAGATCTACCTTCCTCAGTTAGATCCAATTTACCATACTTCTCACTAATTACATATTCTTTAGCTTTCAGCTTTTTAATCATATTATTAGTAGAAGCAGGAGAAACCTTTAAATATTCAGCCAATTGATTATTCCCTACTTTGGTAGCATTATCCTCTACAAGCAGCTGAAACAGCGCTTTTAGATAATCCTCTTCACTTTTTGTTAAATTATTCAAATTTAATTTGTTAGTCATAGCTAACTTTTTTAGTTTTGCAGCATTAATAAACAAAAATACTAAACCTAATGAAATTATATAGTATAAACGTATTTACTTTTTTACGTTGGCTAAATTGCAGTTTAAATTTCAAAAAACTAATTACCCTAATGTAAAAAGAAATACAAAGTAACGCAGTCATCAATTACTCTCATTTAAATAAATCAAAATCTAAACTGGAAATAATTTAAAAATCAAATTAATTAAAATAACATCTCGACATTATTTTAATTGTTTGTTTTTGATTTTAGACCCGAAAGTCAATAATTAATGCAAATTAAATTTTTATTCATACTATTATTAACCCTACAAGTAATTACGGGTCAAGAAACCGGAAACATAAAAGGTGTTGTAACACTAGACAACAATCTTATTCTAGGAGCTGATGTTTATTTAAAATTTAATACCACCATTGGAACAGCTACCGATATAGATGGAAAATACAATTTGAACAGTATTCCTGTGGGTGAACACATCATCTATTTTACTTATGTTGGTGCAAATACTACACAGAAAAAAGTTATCATTAAACCTAATGAAACTACTGCCTTAGATATCAATCTAACATCTAACGTTAATTTAGAAGAAGTAATTGTTTCTGTACCTGGATCTAGGCTTCAAAAAGATTTAGTGGTTAATGTATCTAAACAAAAACTAGCAGATATAAACTATGCTACATCCAATAGTCTTGCTGAAAGTATTACTAATATTATTGGAATATCACAAAATAGTACTGGTAATAGTATAGGAAAACCCGTAATTCGAGGTTTAACAAGTAACAGAGTAGTAACCTACGCACAAGGAACCAGAATTGAAAATCAGCAATGGGGAGGCGAACACGGCCTAGGTGTAAGTAGTACAGGAGTTAAAAGTATTGAAGTAATCAAAGGACCAGCCTCACTCTTATACGGTTCTGATGCGATTGGAGGCGTTCTTTATTTTCTAGATGAAGATTTTACCAAGAAAAGCATTGAAGGTACTATAGAAACGGGATATTTTACAAATACTCAAACAAGTCAAAGCAGGGGTGGTATTAAATCTCGGATTAACGATTTTAAAGCAAATGTATTTTTAGGATATACATCAGCAGGAGATTACACCCTTCCTGAAGATGCACAAAGTACCGGGAATAGAGTTTTTAACACACGTTTTGACGAAAAAACTGCTAAAATAGTTCTTGGGTTAGACAAAGAAAATTATCAGTTAAAACTTTCTTATAGTTATTTAAACAATTTTTTCGGAATCCCAGATAATCCTAATGGCACACCTTTTACGAATGATTTTTCTAGAGATTTCGTTTTACCATTTCAAGATGTCACCCAGCATAATGTTTCATTAGAAAATAATTTTCGATTATCTAAAGCCAAAATAGATTTGATATTGGGATACGCAGAAAATGATAGGCAAGAATTTAATGAAATAGAAAGCCAACCCGATTTACATCTAAATTTGGATGTATTAAGCTATAACATAAAGGCCTCTGATTTCATTCAGTCATCTAAGTTTGATATGACCATTGGTGCTCAAGGACTGTTTCAAAATAATGAAAACCGTGGCACCGTTTTTTTAATTCCTGATGGTAGTAGTACAGAAAATGGAGTCTTTGGTTTATTCAACTATACTATTTCAGACAATTTAAGATTACAATCGGGACTTCGTTTTGATAGTAAAACCGTTAAAGCCGAAAGTGTCGAGATAGATGGTGAGATTAATTTTGCAAATTTTAATGAAACTTATAACACCCTAAATTACTCTTTTGGCGCCAAATACGATATTAGTGATTTTTCTTTCAGGTTTAATATCGCTTCGGGATATAGAGCTCCAAATGTGTCAGAATTGCTTTCAAATGGAGAGCATGGCGGAATTGGAAGAATAGAAGTTGGAGATCAAAATCTGAATAGTGAGTCTGCAACGCAATTTGATTTTGCCATCAATTATGAAACTAGTGAATTAAAAATCATAATCAATCCTTTTTTAAACAGTATTAACGATTATATCTTTATTTCCCCAACAGGAGAAAGAGGAGAAGATAACCTTCCTATTTTCGCATATTTACAGGAAGACGCTACTTTATACGGAGGAGAGTTTAGTCTAAATTATCACCCCGTACAATTGCCTAAGTTGACTTTGCAAACCGGAGCAGCACTAACCTTTGGGGATGACAGTTCTAATAGCCCTTTACCATTAATCCCTCCAGTTAATTTTAATAGTCGCATTTCTTATGATTTTGACCTAGGCTCTGATTTTAAATTAAATACAGCATATATTCAAATGCAAAATTATCTTGAACAAAATAGAGTTACACAAGAAGAATTACCAAACGATGCATACTCTTTAATTGATTTTGGATTTGGAGCTTCTTATAAATCATTACAATTTAATTTTACCGTTAAAAATTTATTCGATGCAGAATATACCGACCACCTATCATTGTTAAAAACGTTTATTGATGGATTTGTAATTCCAAATCCGGGTCGAGATTTTGTATTTAACCTAAAATATGATTTTTAGTTCCTTATTTTGTTATTTAGTTTTTTTAATATTGAAAAGAATAAAAATCGATCAAAAATATATAGTAAATGAAAAAAATCTTAATCCTATTCACGGTATCTCTCCTCCTATTTTCATGTAAAGAAGAAAAAAAGAGTGAAAACCAAAAACTGAATGTAGTAACTACTACATCAATGATAACAGATCTAGTTAAAAACATTGGTGGAGATGCTATAGAAGTTAATGGTTTAATGGGTAGTGGTGTTGACCCACACTTATATAAGGCCAGTGAAGGAGATGTTAATAAATTGGTGAATGCAAATGTTATTTTCTACAATGGCTTACATCTGGAGGGAAAACTTGTCGAGGTATTCGAAAAAATGGAGCACCAAGATATTAAAACGATTGCCGTAGGAGAAAGCTTAGACAAAAATACCTTGATCGGTTCTGACTATTTCGCATCTAATTATGATCCGCATATATGGTTCAGCGTTGATAATTGGAAAATCATTACCTCATTTGTAATCAAAACTCTAAAAGAAATTGATCCAAAAAATGCAGAGCTTTTTGAAGCGAACGGAAAAGAGTATCTTAACAAACTTAATACTCTAAATACTAAACTAGAAAATATCATAGTTACTTTACCAAAAGAAAAAAGAATTTTGGTAACTGCTCATGATGCGTTTAGTTATTTTGGAAAAGCATATAGTTTTGATGTAGTTGGTTTACAAGGATTATCAACAGCAACAGAAGCAGGGGTGCAAGACGTACAGAAATTAGCTAATTTTATAATCGAAAAAGAAGTAAAAGCCATTTTTGTAGAAACGTCTGTTCCTAAAAGAACAATTGAAGCATTACAAGCTGCTGTAAAATCAAAAGATCATGAGGTTACCATTGGAGGCACGTTATTTTCTGATGCCCTAGGGAATCCAGGAACAAATGAAGGTACGTATATTGGTATGTTTGAGTATAATGTGAATACTATAGTAAATGCTTTAAAATAATGAGTGAAAAAATTGCCGTTCAGATAGATGACCTTACTGTAGCATACAACTACAAACCTGTACTATGGGATATTGACTTGGCAATTCCTGAGGGGGTTCTTATGGCTATTGTAGGTCCAAATGGAGCAGGGAAATCTACATTGATCAAATCTATTTTAGACATTATCAAACCTATCGCAGGTAGTATTCAAATCTATGGAAAACCCTACAAAAAGCAGCGATCTCTAGTAGCTTACGTACCTCAAAAAGGAAGTGTTGATTGGGACTTTCCTACCACTGCTCTAGATGTTGTTATGATGGGTACATATGGTAGTCTTGGCTGGATAAAAAGACCAGGGCGAAAACAAAAAAAAGCCGCCCTTGAAGCTCTTGAAAAAGTTGGGATGCTCGCTTTTAAAAGTAGGCAAATTAGCCAGTTATCTGGAGGGCAACAACAACGTATCTTTTTGGCCAGAGCTTTGGTTCAAAATGCATCTATATATTTTATGGATGAACCTTTTCAAGGCGTTGATGCGACTACAGAAAAAGCTATTATCAACATCCTAAAAGAACTTCGAAAAGCTGGAAAAACAGTAATAGTAGTACATCATGATTTACAAACTGTTCCAGAATATTTTGATTGGGTTACCTTCTTAAATGTAAAAAAGATAGCGACAGGGCCCGTTAAAGATATTTTTAACGATGATAACCTTACCAAAACATATGGTATTAATTACAAAGTTAGTGTACAACAATAATTCGAATGGATTTAAAAGAATACATTGATCTCGTCTTTACTGACTATACCTTGAGAACAATCACCTTGGGTACTGCCGTTTTGGGAGCAATATGCGGAATGTTAGGCAGTTTTGCTGTATTGCGTAAGCAAAGCCTTTTGGGAGACGCGATATCTCATGCAGCTTTACCGGGTATAGCTATAGCCTTCCTTATCATTGGTACGAAAAACAGTTCTATATTTCTTCTTGGTGCTTTAATCAGTGGTTTAATAGGAACCTTTTGGATTCGAGGGATCACCAGTAAAACTCACCTTAAATCGGATACCGCATTAGGGCTTATTTTATCACTTTTTTTTGGTTTCGGGATGCTCCTATTGACTTACATTCAAAAAAAACCAAATGCCAATCAAGCTGGACTTGAGAGTTATCTTTTTGGGCAGGCCGCCACATTACTAGAATCTGATGTATGGCTTATGGTTATTGTTACTGCAATTAGTTTAATTATTTTATTGCTTTTCTGGAAAGAACTAAAACTATTACTTTTTGATGCTGATTACACCAAAACACTAGGCTTTAATATTAAGTTTTTGGATATTTTGATCACAACATTTATTGTTATTGCAATTGTATTGGGTTTACAAACTGTTGGTGTCGTCCTTATGAGCGCAATGCTTTTAGCACCGGCAGCAGCAGCAAGACAATGGACCAATAACTTAGCAGTAATGGTATTCTTAGCTGCCGTTTTTGGCGCTTTTTCTGGGGTATTTGGTACAGCCATCAGTGCCAGTCACAATAATTTATCTACAGGTCCCGTAATTGTACTAGTAGCAGGTGTTTTTGTTCTTTTTTCTTTTATTTTCTCACCTGGACGTGGTTTATTATTTAGAGAAATACGTTTTAGAAAAAACAGAAACGATTTACAATTACATAAAACATTATCCTTTATGTACAATATTGCGAGTACTCACGAGAACATAGCGCATCCACATGCTATCAAAATCTTGAACAATTTTCAAGGGTTTACGCGAAAATCACTTCAAAAGTTAGAAGATAAAAACTATGTGAAAATCGAAGGGAATATGTGGTCTATGACCGAATCGGGTTATCATACCGCAGCAAATCTATATGATCAATTAATCAAAGAAGAAGATGAGTAATGCACAAATTGAAATACAACTAATTGCCAGTCTGGTTGCGATTGCTTGTGCCATCCCGGGTACTTTTTTGGTGTTACGCAAAATGGCACTAATTACTGATGCTATCAGTCATTCTATTTTACCGGGAATCGTTGTTGGTTTTTTTATCACGCATGATTTATCATCCCCTCTATTAATTATAATGGCAGCGGCTAGCGGAGTACTTACGGTTGTACTGGTAGAGTTTATTCAAAAAACAGGATTAGTAAAAGAAGACACTGCAATTGGATTGGTGTTTCCAGCATTATTTAGTATTGGGATTATACTAATTGCCCAAAATGCCAATGATGTTCATCTAGACGTCGATGCTGTATTGCTCGGTGAACTTGCATTTGCCCCTTTTGATAGATTTATGATCTCTGGTATAGACATGGGACCAAAATCTCTTTGGATTATCGGATCAATTCTCATTATCACCTTAGGATTATTATTTGCATTTTTTAAAGAACTAAAAGTAAGTACGTTTGATGCTGGTCTTGCATCTGCCTTGGGATTATCTCCCGTAATAATGCATTATGGACTGATGACTGTTTCATCGATTACCACTGTAGGGGCTTTTGATGCCGTAGGAGCTATATTAGTTATTGCCTTAATGATAGCTCCGGCAGCAACCGCTTACCTATTAACAAATGACCTCAAGAAAATGCTCTTATTGGCTGTTACCTTTGGAGTGGGAAGTGCCATTTCTGGATATTGGATGGCTCACGCCCTAGATACCTCTATCTCTGGATCCATGACAACAGTATTAGGGATAGTTTTTTTGATAGTATATTTATTTGCTCCTAACAAAGGATTATTCTCAGTGCTTTATCGACAACGACAACAGCGTATTGAGGTATCTTTGCTTACATTTCTTCTTCATTTAGGAAATCATAAGGAAGAAGAAGAGAGACATGTAAAACACCTTAATGAACATATTAACTGGCAAAAAGTACAATCCAAATCTGTATTAGATTTAGCTCTTAAAAACAATATGATCTCTATAAATAATGACATTGTCTCTTTAACAAAGAAAGGTAAAAAATTTACTACCGAAGCTATTGACTATATTGTTACTAATAAGAATTCTGAAATTGAAAATATGAAAGATCGTTTCTTTTTGTTTAGAGGTTAAACAAGTACTTTTACTTTATATATGATAATTTTGATATCCATAAAAAAGAACTTTACGCTAGTACTTCTTTTTATGTTCTTATCCAATATCATGACCTTTACTCAAGATAAGCCAGTTCGATTGGTCGAAGAAAAATTAAAAAAAAGAACCATTTTACACGTTCAAAATGATACTGATTATGAAAAAAGCGTGTTCCTGAAAGTAAATCCAACTGGTTATCGCAGGAGTGCCCAACGACCTATCATAAAAAAAATTCCTCCAAAAAGCAAGGTTCAAATGCTCATTCTTATTCCGTTAACAGACGTAGAGTCATATTACACGTACAACCTTATTGTAAATGATCAACTCGAAACCATAGATATAGATCGTGGTAAAAAAACAGTAAAAAAAGACACTATATTACCCAATTAAAATTACTCGCTGTAAAAACTATCAAACAACAAAAGAATCCCCAAATAGGAATTCTTTTATCTGTTAGAATAAAACATTAAATTATCACTTCTTTTTTTGCATAGAAGGATGTGATAACTTACCGGTATCTCCTACTACCGGGATAAACTTTAATTTTGGGTAAGATAAGGCTACATCATCTACATTTTCACCTTTTAGAAAACGAATAATCGCAGATCCTGCTTCTGGATGTGTTAGAATCTGTTCATGCCCTGCATTATCAATAATTATATGACTACTATTAGAAAACCCCCATCTCACCTCTTCGGCTTGATGCGGAGGTGTATTAAAATCCAATGTACCGCTCATAAACAAAGTTCGAGTATTACTGATAAGCGGAGATCTAAACTCGCTACCTAAATCTGGAGCCGGCCAATTCGAATCTAAAGATACATTTACAATATTTTTAAAAATACTCTTCTTTTTCTCTTCTGCTATACGCTGTAGTCTATTTGCAGATGCTCCAGAAGCCTTATCCATGGTTACAGACATGCCTTGTACCCCAAATAAAAGTCGAATACGTTTTTGAACAAACCATTTCAAAATCGAATAATCTCCTTGATCAATTGTATAAAGCAATCTCGGAAAAACAGGTAAATCACTGCGATCACCAATATCCAATCTCAAGATTAAATTTAGGCCAAAAGGCCCTATATCTACTTTCATCGGTGAATTTGTTAATGGGGAAATCACTTCTAATGTTATGGGTTCTTTTTCTATTTTCCTTACGACCCTTTTGTATAATTCTACCAAATCGGGTACTTCTATATTTACATTTTGATCTTGATTAGAAAGCATTGCTATCTTATAAAACTGAGTATCCATAGTCGAAGGCAACTTAAAAGTATGATCACTACCCTCTACCCCGATTAACACTGCATTTTCTATCTGCTTTTTGAAATACTTTATATAAGCTTGACCTAAATGTGTTCCATAACTAAAGCCCAACAGGGATACTTTATCATACTTTAACGCTTTTCTGAGCTCATCAATATCTTTGGCATTCTCAATAGTAGTATACCCTTCTAAATCCACTTTACGTCTAGCAAAATCTATTAAAGCATTACGATTTACCTCATCAAAATATTCTTTGGCCTTTTCTTCGCTTACCAGAACATCTTGAGGAATGTCATTTTTCCATATGTACAAGACTCTTTCTGTACCACGACCAGTTCCTCTTTGATCTAAAAGAATAACATCTCCCAGTGCCAAATAAGGCAACCAGTTTTCTAAAGAATAAGGATCTTTGGCTTGCCATGTACTACTCCCTCCTGGACCACCAGCTAAATAAATTACCGGAGCTTTCGGGTTTGGATTTGTACTTTTTAGTTGGATAAAATGAATGTCAATTTCTTCGGAGTTTTCTTTATTGCGATTTTCTAAAACTTTGAGTTTACCTACATAAGCTTCAATTTTTTTTCCAGAATCGCTCTTAAAAGATTGTTTTTTAAGCATCAACCTTTGATTTCCTTCTTGAGCCAAACAAAAATGAATACAAAAAATGAAGGATAAAAAATAGAATACATGTTTCATGATATGTTGTTTTTTGAATGCAATATGGGCTTAATTCAGAATCACTATTTAAAAAAACGACCAATTGATGTATATACATGCTGGATATAACCAATAAGCTATCTATATCTAATTGAAAGGTTAAATCCATGAATTGAGATGGAGAAACTACTAATTCGTCGATATTAAAAAATGACAAGTGTTTTTTCTTTATTTTCGGTCATAATGGAAGGAAAAACTAACTTTTTAGATCGAGTATCTCAAAATCGTACGTTAACTCATATTTTATTTTGGGTAATAGTCGTATTAATTGCTCCGATAACTTCTGATGACACTATAACTGAAATCCGAGAAGCTTTTATTTTTAGAATTGTTGCATTGCCCATAAAAATGATAGCTACATACTTTTTTATATACTATCAAATCCCTAAATTTTGGCAACGGAAAAAATATTTCAAATTTACTTTTTCCTTTATCCTTACCGCCGTTGTATTCAGCATTTTGTATCGAATCAATAATATATATGTCGCCGAAACATTAGCCGGATCAACTGCACCCAAAGAGTCTATTGGGCAAATAATTTATGAATTCGAATATACTTTCTTTGGATACTTTTTTAGGGTATACTACTACACTATCTTATTCATTATAGTTAAAACCTTTAAAGATCATTCGGTAAAAAAACGTCAAATAGAAATATTAGAAAAAGAAAAAACAGTTACCGAACTTAATTATCTAAAAGCACAAATACATCCTCATTTCTTATTCAACACACTTAATAATCTCTATGCATTAACACTGGATAAATCAGACCATGCCCCTGAAGTTGTAGCTAAATTATCAGAAATGCTAGATTATATGCTCTATCAATGTAATGAACCCAAGGTATTAGTTAGAAAAGAAATAGAATTATTAAATCATTATGTTGACTTAGAGAAATTACGTTACGGAGATCGATTACAATTAACTTTTGAATCTAATATAGATGATTCGCAAGTTGTAATTGCTCCTTTAATATTAATTTCTATCATTGAAAATGCTTTTAAGCACGGGGTAAGTAGTATTGTAGAATCTGCTATTGTTAAAATATCACTAGAGGTAAAACAAAACATTTTGTATTTTAATGTATTTAATACAAAAGCAAGTGTACCACAAAGTGATGAAATGGATTATAAAAAGGGAATAGGAGTAAGCAATATTAAGCGTCAGTTAGAATTGGTGTATACCAATCAATACGACTTAGATATAATTGAAGAATCAAAATCCTACCAAGTCAATCTTAAGATTAAATTATGAATAAAAACATCAATTGTCTAGTTGTAGATGATGAACCTCTTGCTGTTGGTTTATTAGAAAAGCACATTAAGCGATTTTCTCAATTAAACCTTGTTGCAACTTCATGGAATGCTCTGGAAGCTTTTGAAGTTTTAAAAACCCAATCTATTGACTTAATTTTTTTAGATATTCAGATGCCAGGGCTTAGTGGTATCGAATTTGTGAAATCGCTTCAGCATCCACCTAGTGTTATATTCACAACAGCATATAGGGATTATGCTGTAGAAAGCTACGAATTAGATGTTGTAGATTATCTAGTTAAGCCGATTACTCTGGATCGTTTTTTTAAATCTATCAATAAATATTTTGATAAACTAGAACACACTCCTATTACTTATAATGAGCCTAAGAAAATTGAGAGTATAGATGAATCTTTCATATATGTAAACACCAATCGAAAATACGTAAAAGTGCTATTTGAAGAAATATTGTTTGTAGAAAGCCTCAAAGATTATATACGAATACAAACCAATGATCAAAAAATCACAACTAAGGACAAAATTAGCCTATTCGAAAAAAAGCTGCCTAATTATTTTTTAAGAGTTCATCGCTCATACATTATAAACTCAAAAAAAATTAAAGCATACACTTCTCACGATATTGAAATCGCTGGTACCGAAATCCCAATTGGGATTTCATACAAAAAACAAATAATGGCTTTTTTACAAAGCAATTAGTCGATTGATTTTCCCGATCTAGAATTCCCTATTAACATCAAAAGCTTCTAGGTAATCTTTTACGCGTTGTACAAACTGTCCCCCTAAGGCTCCATTAACAACTCTATGATCATAAGAATGTGATAAAAACATCTTATATCGGATACCAATAAAATCTCCATCAGGAGTTTCAATTACTGCTGGTACTTTTCTAATTGCACCAAGAGCAAGAATTGCTACTTGAGGTTGATTTATGATCGGTGTACCCATAATACTTCCAAAAGTACCCACATTAGTTACTGTATAAGTACCTCCTTGAATATCATCAGGTTTTAACGCATTGCTACGAGCACGTCCTGCCAAATCATTAACTGCTTTAGTCATACCCACCAGGTTTAACTGATCAGCATTTTTAATTACAGGAACTATAAGATTACCATCTGGTAATGCCGCAGCCATACCAAGATTAATATTTTTCTTTTTTATAATCGTATCTCCAGATATAGAAATATTAATCATAGGAAAATCCCTAATAGCTTTGGCAACTGCTTCCATGAAGATAGGAGTAAATGTAAGGTTCTCTCCTTCTCTTTTCATAAAATCGCCTTTCACTTTCTTTCTCCAATTCCAGATATTGGTAACATCTGCTTCAATAAAAGATTGTACATGAGCCGATGTTTGAACAGATTCAACCATATGATGCGCTATGAGTTTACCCATTCTTGTCATCTCTATAATTTCATCATCCCCAGAAGCTACAACTGGTGCTGCTTTTGGAGTTTCTTTTTTCTTAGTTACTGCTGCAGGCGTAGCTTTTACTTCTTTCGTAGCTGATGATGCAACTGGCGTACTTGCAACTTTACCATTTTTCCGATCTTCTACATATTGCAGAATGTCATTTTTGGTAACACGTCCATCTTTTCCGGTACCCGCTATAGCCTCAAGTTCGGCAAGCGAAATACCTTCTTCTGTTGCAATATTTTTAACTAGTGGAGAATAAAACTTACTCCCTTCAGAAAAATCAACAGCCCCACCCGATCTTACATCTGCAGTTTCTGCTATTTGCGTTTCTATAACTACAGCTTCCTTTGGAGTTTCGGTAGTTTCTACTACTGTAGCCTCTTCACCGGTACTAGGATCTCCTTCACCTTCGGTTTCAATAACAGCAATAGTTTGACCAACTTGTACTACATCATCTACTTCAAAAAGCTTTTCTAAAAGTACACCCTCTACTTCACTAGGTACTTCACTATCCACCTTATCAGTTGCAATTTCTACAACCGCATCATCTAGTTCTATAGTATCTCCAACTTCTTTCAACCAAGTTGTTATTGTTGCTTCTGCAACACTCTCACCCATTTTTGGAAGTTTTAGCTCAAATTTTGCCATATCCGTAATCCAAAGTGTTTATTAGTTATATTTTTTGCGAATTTAATTAAAAATAAGCTGTAAAATTAGTTTTTCTTTATTAAAGTTTATTTAAAACATTAATACTTCACCTTTTCCATCACTAAAATTACTGCCTATTATATAATTACATTTTTTAGGTCGAATCTTGAAAGATACATTCTTCTTTTTCAAAAACTGCATTTGTTCAATAATTTCGTCAAAAGTCATAAAATCGTTATCAAAGATAATCTCGATATTTTTATCTCCCAAATCTTCTTTTCGGATTGTTGTAATCATTTTTACATCTGGGAGTCCAATTTTTGTAATTTGACGATATAATGTTTCATTTTCAGTAATTAAATAATAAGCATTTATTTTTCTTTTTTCTTTGCTGAAATTCTTAAAAGATTGAATCATAGAGATAAAACGAATCCCAGCAGAAATTATAATATCCAAAACAATATTACTTTTGAAGTGTTTTTTATAAAACAATCTCATACCAGTATAAAAACGTCTCACAAAAATTGCATTACGATCAGTACTTTCTCCCCGGTAATGTACGGCTACAATATTACCGATATAATAATTTTGCAACCCCTTCTTTTTTATTTTATACGATAAATCAATGTCTTCTCCATATATAAAATAATCCTCATCAAAACCTCCAACACTATCAAATAGTTCTTTTTTGACTAAAATAAACGCTCCAACTAACACATCTACATCTCCTATACCAGTGTCGGGAATATGATAAGCATAATAACTTTTTACATTACCCAGATTTAATCTAAAAAACCTTCTAAAGGAAGTTAAGGGTGATGGAATATTGCGTTTACTTTCTTCAAGAAAATTCCCCGTTCCACTTATTAGTCTCGGCCCCAATAATCCTACGTTAGGTAATTCTTTTGCTTGATTAAGTAATCTTATAAATGTATCTGCGGCTATAATAGTATCTGGATTTAGAAAACAAACATACAACCCCTTGGCTACAGCAACACCCTGATTATTGGCCTTAGAAAAACCTTCATTTATTTTATTTTCAATAAGTATAATATCTGGGAAATCATCCTTAATCATCTTACAACTATCGTCTGTTGAGTTATTATCAACAACAATAATTTCTGAATTTATTGGCAAAGTTGCCGCCTTAAGGCTAAGCACACATTGTTCTAAAAAATAGCGAACATTAAAACTTACTATGACAATGGACAGTTTCAGAAAATTGACTCTTGCATTTAATTAATTTTAGGAGTTTTTTAATGCATTCTCAAAAGGAATTCTATTCATTATGCTTCTCCCCAAGGTAACCTCATCAGCATACTCCAGCTCGTCATTTACACCTATCCCTCTAGCAATAGTCGATGTTTTAACCTCTATCCCATTTAACTGTCTATACATGTAAAAGTTAGTGGTATCTCCCTCCATAGTGGCACTTAAAGCAAAAATTAGTTCTTTCACTTCTCCTGATTTAACTTTTTCAATCAAAGAATTAATATGTAGATCTTGAGGCCCAATCCCATCAAGAGGACTTATTTTACCCCCCAATACGTGATATAAACCTCTATATTGCCCTGTACTTTCGATAGCCATAACATCTCTTATATCCTCTACTACACAGATAATTTCTTGATTACGGTTAACATTACTACATATATCACAAATATCTACATCACTAATACTATGACACTTTTTACAAAATTTAATTTCTTGTCGTAACGTACCTAAAGCTGTAACCAAATGAGCTGTTTGAGTTTCTGGTTGTCTAAGTAAATGAAGTACTAATCGTAATGCTGTACGTTTTCCGATACCTGGCAGTTGCGACATTTCATATACTGCGTTTTCTAATAATTTTGAAGAGAATTCCATTTCGCAACAAATTTAATGTTTTTAAAATACATCACTTTGAAAATACCCCATTAATCTTACAACCCAATTAAAAGCAATTTTCTACTTTTACTTTAAAAGTAAAAAATAATGTTTGATTCTCTTTCTGAAGAAACCCAGCTTATATTGATGGTTATCGGAATTGCTATACTATTTGTCCTTGTATCCTGGAACACCAAACGAAACAAGAATAAACTCTATGGGCGTGGAAAACGTAATTTTAAAAACAATTATTTAAAAAAGAAGGAAAAAAACAGCTAGAAACACAAATTACATATGAAAATATATACTAAAACAGGGGATAAAGGCACTACAGCTCTTTTTGGTGGTACTAGAGTTCCTAAACATCATATCCGTATCGATAGCTACGGGACTATTGATGAGTTAAATTCGCATATTGGCTTGATCCGAGATCAAAAAATTGAAGAGATCAATAAAAAAGTTTTAATAAACATACAAGACAAATTATTTACTGTTGGAGCCGTATTAGCTACAGATCCCGAAAAAGCAATTTTAAAAAGTGGACAAAAAAGATTAAATATTCCAACTATTGCAAATGAAGACATCGAGTTACTTGAAAAGGAAATTGATCGAATGAACGAATCACTACCACCAATGACACATTTTGTATTACCTGGTGGGCACCAAACTGTGTCATTCTGTCACATTGCCCGCTGTGTATGCCGAAGAGCCGAGCGTTTGGCCACTGCATTGTATGAAATAGAACCTTTTGAGCCTGCTTCATTACAATATTTAAACCGACTATCTGACTATCTTTTTGTACTGGCACGAAAGTTGTCACACGATTTAAAAGCAGATGAAATTAAGTGGATTCCGACAAAGAATTCTTAACATATTTTATAACTGCAAAATTAATAAGGGAAGTACCCGGAAAATCACGTTCTTATAATTATTGTTTAAATAATTAATTTTTTACTTGACTTTTTAAACTAAAAAATTATTTTTGCAAAAAATTAAACCAGTAAACATATGTATTGGACTTTAGAATTAGCATCTTATTTAAGTGATGCACCTTGGCCAGCTACAAAAGACGAGTTAATAGATTATGCAATTCGTACTGGAGCACCTTTGGAAGTTGTAGAGAATTTACAGGCAATTGAAGATGAGGGAGACTCGTATGACTCTATAGAGGAAATATGGCCTGATTATCCTACAGACGAAGATTATCTTTGGAATGAGGATGAATATTAAAAAAAAATGAAATAGTATTAAAAGTCTCGCAAGAGGCTTTTTTTTTGCGTAAATTACGCCACTTTTCGGGATATTTATATCCCTTGAAAGTATTGTATAATATAGGCATTTAGGCCCTGAGATGACAATAGATTCCAAGTTTTGGAACCTTACAAGAATATCTACGTATAGTCTGATATTCAGTTTGTTTCATATTGAAATTAAGATCTCATTAAACACACACACCATAAATTATGGGAATTTTAGATTCTGTATTAAAAGTATTTGTTGGAGATAAGTCCAAAAAAGATATAAGTGAGATTCAACCAAAAGTTGAATTGATAAAACGAGCAGAAAAGGAAGTTGAAAACCTTTCGAATGATGAATTGCGAGCTAAAACGGAATTCTTTAAAAATGAAATAAACGAAGCTCGTAAGGAAATTAACACCAAAATCGAGAATCTTAAAGAAGAGGCTGATGCTACAGAGGATATCGATAGAAAGGAAGATATCTATGCTGAAATCGACAAACTGAAAGAAGAAGCATACGAGACCACAGAAAAGGCCTTAAACGATATTTTACCTGAAGCTTTTGCCGTAGTTAAAGAAACGGCAAAGCGTTTTACCCATAATGATGCTATCGAAGTTACTGCTTCTACCTATGACAGAGAACTTTCTGGATCCAAAGATTATATCACTTTAGACAATGATAAAGCAATTTGGGCTACGAGCTGGGATGCTGCTGGTAAAGAAGTGAAATGGGATATGATCCATTATGATGTGCAGCTAATTGGTGGTGTTGCGATGCATGAAGGTAAGATCGCAGAGATGCAAACTGGGGAAGGTAAAACATTGGTAGCAACTCTTCCTGTATATCTAAACGCATTATCAGGAAATGGAGTACACCTTGTAACGGTAAACGATTATCTTGCCCGTCGTGATAGCGAATGGATGGCTCCTATTTTTCAGTTTCATGGATTAACTGTAGAATGTATTGATAACCACAGGCCAAATTCTGCAGAGCGAAGAGCAGCATATAATGCCGATATCACCTACGGAACTAATAATGAATTTGGATTTGATTATCTACGTGATAACATGTCTCATTCTCCCGAGGACCTTGTACAACGCCCACATAACTATGCTATAATTGATGAAGTAGATTCAGTATTAATTGATGATGCGCGTACTCCTTTAATTATTTCTGGACCAATCCCTAAAGGTGATATTCATGAGTTTGATGAATTAAAACCTAAGATTGCAGATATTGTAACGGTACAGCAAAAATTTCTTACCACTGTATTAGCTGAAGCTAAAAAACTCATTAAAGAAGGAGATAATAAAGAAGGTGGGTTTAAATTACTACAGGTATATCGTGGTATTCCCAAAAATAAAGCATTAATCAAGTTTTTAAGTGAAGAAGGTGTAAAGCTTTTACTTCAAAAAACTGAGAATTTCTATATGCAGGATAACAATCGTGAAATGCACAAGATCGATGCAGACCTGTATTATGTAATAGAAGAAAAAAACAATCAGATTGATCTTACCGATAAAGGTGTTGAATATCTTTCGGGTAAAGAAAATCCAGATTTCTTTGTATTACCTCAAATCGGAATGGAGATTGCTAAAATTGAAAAATTAGAATTATCCAAAGAAGAGGAAGCTGAAAAGAAAGAAGACTTATTTAGAGATTATAGTGTAAAAAGTGAACGTATTCATACTTTACGACAGTTACTAAAAGCATATTCATTATTTGAAAAGGATGTTGAGTACGTAGTAATGGATAACAAGGTGAAAATTGTAGATGAGCAAACTGGTCGTATCATGGATGGCCGTCGTTACAGTGATGGACTTCATCAAGCGATTGAAGCCAAAGAAAATGTAAAGATCGAAGATGCCACTCAGACTTTTGCCACAGTTACTCTTCAGAACTATTTCCGTATGTACGGAAAATTATCTGGTATGACAGGTACCGCAGTTACAGAAGCTGGCGAGCTTTGGGAAATTTATAAGTTAGATGTAGTTGAAATACCAACCAATCGACCGATTGCTCGAAAGGATATGGAAGATTTGGTATATAAAACCAAACGTGAAAAGTATAATGCAGTTATTGATCAAGTTACCGAATTATCTCAAGCAGGTAGACCTGTACTTATTGGTACAACCTCTGTAGAAATTTCTGAATTATTAGGGCGAATGTTAACCATTCGTAAAGTACCGCACAATGTATTGAATGCAAAATTGCATAAAAAAGAAGCTGATATTGTTGCCGAAGCGGGTAATCCCGGTATCGTAACTATTGCAACCAATATGGCGGGTCGTGGTACAGATATTAAATTAACCGACGAGGTAAAAGCCGCAGGTGGTCTTGCTATTGTTGGTACAGAGCGTCATGATTCTCGTCGTGTAGATAGACAGTTACGTGGTCGTGCCGGTCGACAAGGAGATCCAGGTAGTTCTCAATTTTACGTATCTCTAGAGGATAACCTTATGCGATTATTTGGATCTGAACGTATCGCAAAAATGATGGATAGAATGGGATTACAAGAAGGCGAAGTAATTCAACATTCTATGATCTCAAAATCGATCGAAAGAGCTCAGAAAAAAGTTGAAGAAAATAACTTTGGTGTTCGTAAGCGATTACTAGAATATGATGATGTGATGAACGCTCAACGTGAAGTTGTATACAAACGTCGTTATCATGCTTTATTTGGGGAACGTTTGCGTGTTGATTTGGCCAATATGATCTATGACACTTCTGAAGTGATCACCGAAAGCAATAAAGTTGCTCAAGATTTCAAAAATTTTGAATTTGAACTTATTCGTTATTTCTCAATGAGCAGCCCAATTAGTGCTGATGAGTTTGAGAAAATGGATTCGCAAAAAATTGCAGGAGAAATTTATAAAGCTGCTTATGAGCATTATCAGGATAAAATGAAACGAAATGCTGAAATGGCATATCCTGTAATCAAACAAGTATATGAAGATCCATCTAGTAAATACGAGAGAATCCTTGTTCCTTTTACAGATGGTGTTAAGAGTTTAAATGTAGCTACAGATCTTCAAAAAGCATATGAGTCTAAGGGGAAACAATTGATCACTGATTTTGAAAAAAATATTACCCTTGCCATTATCGATGACGCTTGGAAAACGCATCTTCGTAAGATGGATGAATTAAAGCAAAGTGTGCAGCTTGCTGTTCACGAGCAAAAAGATCCATTATTGATCTATAAATTTGAAGCTTTTGAATTGTTCAAATCTATGATCGAAGAAGTAAATAAAGATGTAATTTCATTCTTATTTAAAGGAGAATTACCTACAGGTAATACTCAAGATATTTCTGAAGCTCGTCAAGTTAGACGAAAAGAAAACTTAGAAACTTCTAAAGAAGAAATACCCAATATGGATGAGCGTGCTGCACAAAATAGAGCTGCAGGGCAAACACAACAAAGACCACAAGTAACCGAGACCATAATTCGTGAACAACCAAAAATTGGAAGAAACGATAGAGTTACTATCAAACATGTTATGAGTGGAGAAAATAAAACGATGAAATACAAGCAAGCAATCCCATTAATTGAAAAAGGAGAATGGGTACTAGTAAATGAATAAAATTAATTACATACTGATTTAAAAAAAGCCTGAAGTATACTTTCAGGCTTTTTTATTTCTGCTTATTTATATTTATTTACGTTATTGATTTTTTATACATTGTAAAGAATAAAAAGGGTAGAAAACCAATTGCAAAAATAAAAGCCCCAGTCAACAGTAATATTTCGGCTCCTGGCCAATGCATAAATTTAAACAATCCAGATAATCCAACAATAATACCCGAGACACATCCTAAAATAATCTTTAATCTCTCGGAAAGTGCTTTTGCGATAGCAACCTTATATTTATCAAAAGTTAACATCGGCACAAATACCAGAAGTAATAAAAGAAATCCAATTGTAAAAAACTTATTAGCACCAGGGTACCATAACAACTTAAATGTCACCCCTATCGTTAGGGTTAACGCCCCCACAAATCCAATTAAATACATAAACTTTTTCATGATAATTATTCGTTTTGAGTTTAATAAAAATAATGTTTTACGTTCTACGTTGATTAAACCATTTGGCGCTAATTCCTGTATAGCATTTTCTAATGATTCATCAAATAACTTTCCTTGATTTAGTTCGCTCTCTACCACACAACACAAATGATCCAAAATATCATCACGTAGAGATTTTAATTTCAATCCCTGAGTATCTACAAATTCAACAATCCTGCTTTCTTGTTCTTCGGTTAATTTCATGATATTCTCAGTTGCGGAAAAATAACTTTGTTTATAGTTTCTATAAAATCTTTTAGCTCTTCAATATTTAACACTTTCTCCTTTTCTCCCTGAGATGTTAATACGTAATATTTCCTTACCCTTTTACCTATATACTCTTCTTCACAAGTAAGTAAGCCGTCTTTTTTCATTTTTTGAAGGGCGGGATACAAGGAGCCATCCTTCAATAAAATTTTCCCATCAGAGCGTTCTTTGACCTGTTGAAAGATCTCATAACCATACATTCTCCCCTTTTCTGCCAATAAATTCAAGATAATTACAGACAATGTTCCTTTAAGTAGTTCTTTTGAATACATAGATCAAATATACATAAAAATACAATACATCATAATACGAGGTATTAAATTTTCATATATCCCTACATACTGATCAAGGTATTAGACTCATAAAGTATAATCAATAAAAAATATTTACCCTAAAGAAGAAAGACATATACTACACAGCGATAGTCTATCATTGAGCTTATAGTTACTCTATTTTTAGTAACAAAGATGGATCTGGGCAGTTTCGTAGATAAAACTCTAAATCCTTTTTATTTGACACACCTGGATAATCTCCAAAATACCCCTGCATATCTAGTATAACTTGAAAATGTAAATGAGGAGCATAATCTCCATTAACAGATGCATCTCCCAAATAAGCTATTACATCACCTGCTTTTACGGCTTGACCAATAATCAACTTCTCAATTGACGGTAAGCTCAAATGCCCATATAAAGTAAAAAACTGTATTCCTTTACATTCATGTTCAAGAATAATAGTTGGCCCATAATCACCAAAATTAGTATTGTTTTTAAAGCTATGTACTTTTCCATCCAATGGTGCTAATATTTCGGTACCAGCATTACACCATATGTCTATTCCCAAATGAATATTACGTTCTGTCTCTGGGTTTTCTTGATTAAAATGAGTACTTCTTCGATAAATTCCTCTTACTTCATTATACCCTCCGTATGCGACCTTAGCTTCATTTATTTTGACATATTCACTAATATAATCCTCAAACTCTACAGAAGAAGAAACATTAACTGAATCCAGCGCTGTATTAGTTTCGGATAAATCTATGGCGACATAATCTTCTTTCAAGAATATTGCAGAAACAACAGGTGTAAAATTTTGAGATAAACTATGTATAAAATTCGGGAGATTATGGGTATTCATAAGAGAAAATAAGTATTATAAATTAAATAGAAAAAGTATCAGAGAATATAGCACTCAAAAGCTTACGCACTTTGCGGAATGGTTTTAACCTGTTTAGATTTCCAGTTTTTGGGTAGTTCTCGTAGCAACGATTTTCTAAATGCATGATAATCTACGGTAATGGTATGTCTTGGTGTATTAATTTGTTTGTAATGAGGATGTGTTATTTCTCGTTTACATAATTTTTTAATATTAGCTGGAATTTTCCAATTGCCAGCCAGATGATTGGCCAAAATTTTACTTTGCAATTCTGATCCAGGCCAAATACAACCAAGAGGCTGAAACATTCCTACGAAAAATACATCATGATACTCAGGATGAAACATTTTTAAATATAAAGGTACCGGGCCATCACTATAATCTATAAGTGATTCATCAAAAAATGAATGCTTCAAAATATAGCCAGTACAGGCTATAATTACATCTATATCTTCGGTAGTTCCATCTTTAAAATAAACGGTATTACCATCTAATTTTTCTATATCAACTTTTGGATGCACTTTACCATGTCGTATTTTATACAATAACTCATCATTTATAGTTGGATGTGTTTGACCAAATTTTGTTTTTACCTCTTGTAAGCCATACAATTTGTTTTTACCCAATAATATGTTCAATAAGCGATCATTAAACCAGCTTCTGATTTTAATGGGCAACCATGAAGAGCGTGCTCCTACAATATCTGATGGTAGGCCAAAAAAGAATTTAGGAATAATCCTATAGCCTCTTCTCCAGCTAATACTTGTTTTCTTACTAACTCGACTAGTTTCTACTGCAACATCACACGCAGAATTACCTCCCCCAATAACTAATACTCTTTTATCAGCAAAGGGAGCCGCTTTTTTATAGTTATGAGAATGCATAAATTTACCTTCAAAACTTCCGGGATATTTTGGAATTCTAGGAACAGAATGATGTCCGTTACAAACTACCAAATCTGTAAAAATTTCAGTTCTTTCTATACCATTTTGAACGATAGTAATATGCCATTCATTATCAGCACATCGATTACAACGCTTTACAGAAGTTTTAAATTCTATATAGGAGTAGAGCTCAAAATGTTTTGCATAGGCCTGAAAATATCTTCTAAGCTCATCATGCGAAGGATAATCTGCTACGGTTTTATCAAAATCATCAAAAGTAAAATCTTCGTATTGTGATAATGTTTTGGAGCTTATGATATGTGTGGTATCAAAAACACTTGAATGACTTTCATCTTCAGAATAAATCCAATTACCTCCTACTTCATTATTACGATCATAACAAATAACCTCTACATCTTTATCTATCAAATTTTTAATTGCTGTAATCCCACTCGGACCTGCCCCAATAACACATACTCTTTTTTGCATAAGTTTCTTACCCTAGAATTAAATAGGTATGTAAATTAAAGAATGTAAAGGGTTTTTAAAAATCTTTTATAGAGGTAAAAACTAAAAGAGTTTATTAAAGAGAAAAATTTTGGTCAATTCTTCTTTTGAATACCGGTATCTGAATAAGAAATAATATTGCAAGAAATGATATTCCGTATAAAGTAGTTTTATAAAACGTAAACCCTGCTAAAGGATTTTTGATATCCATATCAAAATTAAAAAAAGACAAGTCTGTATTATCTAAAATTGATTGATTACCGCTAGGATATAAAAACACTCCTATAGTAATACAGGCCATTAGTAAAGCTAATACAAACCATATTTTTTTTGAAATCAATGGCGTATAGACTAAAGGCTTTTCTGGCGTAAGGAGATGTATTTCATTCATCACACTCTTCGAAAAACCTGACGAAGGGTTATGTGCACCTGCTTCTTTAACAATACTCGCTATGTCCTTAAATTGCTCTTCCATTCTTGCTACTAATTTCTGGCGAAACATAATGCTTTAGTATCGAATATAACTTTTTTCTGCTTCGATACAATTTTATTTTCACATTATCCGCTGTTAAACCTACGATCTCTACAATTTCTTTTACACTTTTTTCTTCAAAATAATACAATGTTACAATAGCCACCTCATCCTCAGGAAGTTTCATAATACTTTCTTCTATGATTTTCTTTCTCTCTTGCGCCTGCAAATATCCTAAAGCATCGGTAACTGATTCAATATCCCCTTCATTTATGTCTTCTATCAATTCTGAGGTCATCATTCGTTTAGATGATTTAATAAAATCTAAACTTTTTCTGTATGCAATAGTGTACAACCATGTCGAAAATTTAGCATCTCCTCTATATTTATTTAGCGATGTATACGCTTTTACAAATGTATCCTGAGCCACTTCTTCTGCCTGCTCTTTATTCTTGATCATTCTATACACTACAGTATACACCAAACCTTGGTGTCGCTCTACAAGAATCGAAAAAGCATTAACTTCTCCCTCAAGAACTTGATTGATATAATATTGATCTGATTGATGGTTCATTTCTCCATAAGACGATACTTTATAGTTATCGGTTACATTAACTGACATAAAAATTACAAAACATTTTTATATTTTTTTGTAACCGCTTTCTCAAACACTTCGTCTTAGTAAGAAAACGAACAGTATTAATCATAAAAAAATTAAAATTATGAGTGGACCAGAAGTTCTAATACCACTAATCTTTTTTGGATGTGTTTTCGGAATTGTATATTTATTTGTGACAGCCCGAAACAAAGAGAGATTAGCTTTAATCGAAAAAGGAGCAGACGCTTCAATTTTTTATAGTAGTAAGGATAAAAAAATGACTCCTGTATGGAAAGTATTTATTCTAAACCTATCTTTATTATTAATGGGTATAGGAGTAGGCATCTTTATCGCAGGAATTTTACACCTTTCGATAGGAGTAGATGAGGATATTGCTTATCCCGGTACTATTTTCTTAATGGCGGGAGTTGGATTATTCACAGGCTTTAATATGACCAAAAATCTAAACAAATAGCGCTTCCAAAACAATTACTTAAAAAAAGCCGATGTAAAACATCGGCTTTTTTTATGGGTTAGATTCTATACGATATCATCTACACTTTGTTTAAGCCATGTATTTACCTACTATTACCTTTAGACTAAACCTAAACACATGTTTCTTTTTCCTTAATGACATTAAAGGTTCTTCTATACAGATAAAAAACCACAATCCTATTTATATATCACAATTTAACCCGCTACGCCTGTACCTATATCTTGGGCATAAGGTATACGTAATCAAAAAAAAACAAATAGTGATTGGTAATCTATTTCAGGATTTTATTGCGGTATTCTAAAAAAAGATAGCGTGCTTCTTTTTAAAATTTGTATCAATATTAGGGTATACTTTTATTTTTACTTGTGAAGACAAATTATTGTATACTAAAAAAACCTATCCGTAACGGATAGGTTTTAGAAATATCAATTGTTATAGTTTGTTCTTACATATCAGCAACTTGATCGTTGTCTAGAAATTTTTCGATTACAACAGAATTCCCATTGCTATCTTCTAAAACATAAACCCCAGCAGGTAATTGACTTAGATCTACAAAATTTGTAGTTTTTGTTAAGATATGTACTGTATTCTTTACTTCAAATAATTTTATTTTATCTCCTTCTTCAAAATCAACAACAGTAACCATATCTCCTTCTCTATTAATCGCTAAAAGGTTTGTTTCTGCATTTTCATAATAATGCATGTACTCTTGTTCAACATCAATCTCTGCAGGAACCATTGTTCTTTTACTATCTAATTCTACAAGAAAATCATTATGTATTGCGTTAATCGCTCCATCTACATTTAACTCTTCTTCAAGACGATCGATGATAACAGATCTTCCTTGATTATTTTCAAGTAAATACGATCCTACTGGTAATTGACTAAGGTCTATTTCACCATGTGTCTTAGATAAGATATGATCTCCAGTTTCTACTTCAAATAATTTTATCTTATCTCCTTCTTCAAAGTCAAGCACTACAACAACAAGACCATCCTTCTCTACTTTTAGAGTTTCATCTTTGTCACTTGCGTAACTGTTAAGAAATAAAAATAAGCTAAAAAAATATGCGATCAATTTCATCTTTCTATGTTTTTACTGTAATGGATTTGTTATTTCCTTCTTACGGTTTAACCATACAATGATATTACTATAATATTGTTAAACAAACTAAAAAACAGACTTTTAGATCAAATGTTTTTGATTTTCGATAAAAGACACAAAAAATGTTAAAATTGAACAAAATATAACTTAACCATTTGATTATTAGTATTTTAAATTGTGTCATGTGTTAAAAACATAGATAAAAGGCCCAATAGGACAGACAAAAGACCACTTCAAACGGTAATTCCTATGATTTATTATACTAAAAATCAAAAAAATATCAGCGCACAAAACACTAAAAAAGCCCCATTGACGGAATCAATGAAGCTTTTTTATAATTAACACTACAATAATTATTATGAAAAAACTTATTTATTATTTAACAGAATCTTACTATACTTAGCATTGATTGTGATCATATTATTTGTACTACGGGTGTTTTGAAATCCATTGATAAAAACGTTACCAAAATTCTTTCTTGTATTTATTTCTAAAGTTTTAGGTAAAGAAATTATACTTTGAGCGCCGCTGTAAGATAAATTAAAGGATGTATCTGGTAATTTTAATTTAAAATCACTATTCTGAACTGCCAAATCAAGTGTCGAAAATGATTTTCCTAAAGTTGCAATTGTAATCATTCCAAAACTCGCAGAAATAGCTCCATTCTCATCTAACTCTTGGATAAAAATATTACTCGAATCTGCATTTACCAAAAGGTTTTTTGCGTTTTGAATCCTACAGTTCTTAACATAGTTTACAACAAGTCTTCCATTATTCCATTCACGCACAAATACAGGCGAGTATGATGCTTTGATAAAAGTTTGATTACCTTCTATCACATTGGCAGAAAGTTTTGTGTGCGATAATGAAGCTCTAACATTTTTGGCTTTCTCTGCCAATTGTACTGCACCATGACGGACATTAAGCTTCAGTTTAGCATCTTTAGGTATTTTTACCTTGATTACTTTACTTGTATTGGTATTTGATCTTTCGGCACTATACTGATAGATCGTAACATTAGCCGTTCCTTTTTGCTGTTTTTCGATATCTTTGACCAGTTGAGATGCCCAGGCTTCCATTTGTTTACCATATTGCTCTCCCCATTCTAATCGAATCTCCATTTGGCCAGATATGTTTTTTGAATTTGCTTCAAGTTGTTTGGCCCACTTTTGTTTTTCTTGATTTATTTCATCACTAAACTTCTCTCGTATCTGATTATCCCATTGCTGAATATATTTTTCTTCCTCTTCACTATAGTTTTTATTTTTAAGATTAACATTAGCAAGATTGTCCGAAAGTGCATTGGGCATAGGATTATTATCAATATTCTTAATAAGAGGCCCCAACATATCCGCTATTGCCGGATTTAACATTCTAAGTTGTTCTTTACTCACGTTAAAATTAGAGGCGGTTACTTTACCTGTCCATAAATTTCCTGCCGCAGAATTAATAGTTACATTTTCATCATCACCAAGCACATCTAATTGCCAACTATCGAGTATACGCTTATTATTTCCATCAATAAGATTATTGCCTTCTATGTATGCTTCTACTGATACTTCATTTCTATTCCATGTCTCAAAAACTATATTAGTATGGCTAGTATTAAGATTAATAGTAACATCAGAATTAACAGAAAGCTTTTCCTTAAGCTTACTTTCGCGATCTTGCGCTAATACCCCAACGCTATAAAACCCGAGAACATAAAATGTAATAATATTAAGCTTGTATCTCATCATAACCTTCATTCTCAATTTTTTCTAATTCTTTAAGTTTATCTTTTAATCTTTCTAATAAAGACAACCTTAACTTTAAATTTTCCATCATAGCTTCTATGCTTTCCATGTTTGGACCAACTTCAATAAGTTCTTTACTAAGGTTTTGATATTCTCTATCAAGATTGTTTAACCGTAATTTAAAACTATCTACTAACTCTCTATTTTTGTCATCGACAGTAATTTCTGACAACTGAAACTTGATACTAGTCAATAAATAATTTTCAACTTTTTCATACTCTGGAGACATTTCTGCCAGAGACGAAGACTGTTTAGACAAGACTATTGTAGAATTTTTAGCATCTGTACCATCAGTAGTTACCACTTCATTATCATTAGAGACGTTTCCTTGAAATTGATTATACGCTGTTAAGGAGATTGAAAATACTATAGCAACACTTGCAGCAATTTTCAACCAACCATATGTAAATTTCCTGACCTTAGTCTTTTCTGGAAGTTCTTTTTCTAACTTGGCCATAAAACGCAACTGATGTCCTTCATTTATACGTTCAGAAGGGAGTTGCTTATCCTGTTTTAATAGCTCTCTAATATCTTGTGCCATCTCTCAAATGTTTTAATTGGTCCTGAAGCTGTTTTTTACCTCGATGAACAAGGGTTCTCGAAGCCACCGATGTTATATCTAATATTTCACTAATTTCGTTATGATCATACCCTTCAATCAAAAATAGCATTACTGCATATTTATACTTTTCGGGTAATCTCTCTATTGCTTTTTTTACTTCTTCAACTGTCACAGAATCTGATACAGACCAATCATTTTGTTCTTCGACTGTAGTCATCACCTGTTCATTAATCGCTACCATATTCATCTTCTTGGCCTTTAGCATATCTATGCTTTTATTAATTACTATTCGTTTAAGCCAAGCACCAAAAGTCACATCACCTGTAAACTGGTGAAGTCTTGTAAAGGCCTTAATGAAAGATTCTTGCATAGCTTCCTCTGCCTCAAATGGATCTTTGAGGAATCTTAAAGCTACATAATACATACCATCACAGTATTTATTATAAAGCTTCATCTGTGCTCTACGGTCATTATCCCTACACTGTTCTATTAGCTCGCTTTGTAACAAACTTCTCTTACTTTTGGTTAGTGATTATTATTTAAAAACTGTCTTAAATCGTATTCATCTATATAGACGAATTCTTATACCTAATTGTTGCAAAATTATACATAAAATTCCGTTACAACCAACAAATATTTGAATATCAGGTATTTAATAAATATTTAACTACTGTTTGAGTAAGTTTTTCAATTCTGAATCCACTACATACATACTTTTTTATTAATCAAAATTAAAAAATCATGTACCAACCAAAAAAAAACTGCGATTACTGCAACGATGAAGACATCGAAGATGTGTTTTCCTTATTAGAGAAAAATGTAGATTGTACCCACACATTAATCAACCGCATAGATGATCTCATAGAACACAAATACTTATCCGAATCGATTATAAAAATTTTAACTACCCTAAGAAACACATGTGCAATGAACGTTATGAACATTGCTCAACTAACAAAATAAGTTTTACATCACAATTGAAATAATTGCTGTAATTGTGATGCTTAAAAAAACTATCTTTAGTACCTAAATGAGTATTGTTTATGTCTAAGTTATTAAAACGCACACTCCTTATTATATTAGGTATTGTTGTTATAGGTTTTGCCGGTATGCTTATCCTGAAATCTACAACCAAGAAGCATAGCCCTGAAGAAGTCATTTCACATATAGCAGGAAATGCCAATTTTACAGTCTTTTACAATAGACCTTTTAAAAAAGGTAGAGCAATTTTTGGAAATCTGGTTCCTTATGGTGAAGTATGGAGAACAGGTGCTAACGAAGCTACTTCATTTACTACTGATAAAGACATCCTAATTGATGGTACTTTACTTAATGCTGGTACGTATACATTATGGACGATCCCTAATTCAGATTCTTGGAAAATCATCTTTAATAGTAAAGAATATGGATGGGGAGTTGATTTTAAAGATGGTAAAGCTATGAGAGAAGCAGAATTTGATGTGGTAACATTAGAAGTTCCGGTTCAACCGTTGTTAAATATTATTGAACAATTTTCTATCTATTTTGAAAACGCAAATGGTTTTACTTTAATGTATTTGGCATGGGATAGAACTGCCATTGCTGTTCCTATCAAAATAAAAGAATAAAATCATTCATATCATAGTGCATATTTTAATAGATTTCATAAAAGGAATTTATAACTTTGCCTTAAAGTCTTTTTGTGTCTAAAAATACCGATCCACATAATAACTCATCTTCAAAAGTGCCCTCAAGCACTAATAAACAGGCCATTGGTGTATTCAAAAAAAACCAACAAAAGAATGTATCTGTTCAACATATTTTTAATGCTATTATAGCAAAAGATACTACGAGTTTGAGCAGAGGTATAACTTTAATAGAAAGTACACAACAAACCCACTTTAAAAAAGCACAACAACTTATAGAAAAGTGCTTACCATATACCAATAATTCTATAAGGATAGGGATTACTGGTGTACCTGGTGTAGGTAAAAGTACATTTATTGAAGCTCTAGGTAATGTATTAATAGAGCAAGGCAAAAAAGTAGCCGTTTTGGCTGTTGATCCCAGTAGTACCATTTCAAAAGGAAGTATTTTGGGAGATAAAACCAGGATGGAATCTTTAGTAAGATCTCCTAAAGCTTTTATTCGTCCTTCTCCTTCTGGAAATTCATTAGGAGGGGTTGCACAAAAAACTCGCGAATCTATTATTCTTTGTGAGGCTGCCGGATATGATGTGATTATTATTGAAACTGTTGGCGTGGGGCAAAGTGAAACAGCTGTGCATAGTATGGTAGATTTCTTTTTATTATTAAAACTAGCTGGAGCCGGAGATGAACTTCAAGGTATAAAAAGAGGTATTATAGAAATGGCAGATGCTATTGTTATTAATAAGGCCGATGGAGATAACCTAAACCGGGCAAAAGAAGCAAAAAATCAATTCAGGAAAGCGTTACATTTATATCCTCTAGCAGAAAGCAGTTGGTCTCCAGAAGTTATGGTTTGTAGTGCTCTTAAAAATACGGGGATACAAGAAATCTGGAAATTGATTCAAAAATATCTAGAGGTCACCCATAAAAATGGTTTTTTTGAAGAAAACCGAAAACAACAGAACAAATTTTGGCTAGTTCAAACAATAGAAGAACAATTAAAAACTTCCTTTTATAACCATCCTGCTATACAATCAGAATTAGATTCTCAAATAGAACTGGTATTACAACACAAAATTACACCTTTTGCCGCTGCAAGATATTTATTGAACCTAAGTAAGAAATCATAATTTAATTTGATTTTACTTTTTTACTTTCTTTTAAGTTAAATTGATATACATACCCTAAACTAAATTCTGAAAAATCGGCCTGCCCTAAATTTGCATTAATATGAGCAGATACGAATATGTTATTTTTCACTGATCTATTAGTGTTGATCAAATAATATTTTATTCCTAACCTACTAGATATCGTACGTTTTACTTTAAAATACGAATCCAATTCTCCTAGTTTTACATAATCTCCTTCAAAAAAATACCCTTGACTAAGTTGCCAATCAATTTTGTAAAACGGTTTATATACATTGATTCCTAAATCAAACTCTACTCCTACGTGACCTATCAAAAGTTCGGCACTTCCGAAAAAACCAAAATTAGTCGCATATCGATATGGGTTTTCTCGATATTCAGGAACTTGTTCCTCTATAAGTTGTTTGTTCTCATTAATATGATCATAATAATGCTCATAAAGTCTATAATACATCCCTCCTCCAAACTTAAATGTCTTGTTTATAATTTTACCACCAGAAAGCGCAACAGAATATACTTCCTTTTTATCATTAAAAACTCTAGAAAGTACATTTTGACCAATACCAGCTCTAAAAGAAAAATAATTCTCGGTATATCTTTTCCTTTCTGGTTTTCTATTGATTGTGCTATTTTCCTGATATAAAAGTTCATTCCCGATATTGGTAGATAGACTTACCAAAAATGAATTAAGTCCTTGATTTGGCAATCGAGTATGACCATTAGAAAAATGAGAGTACCCAAGACCAAGCCTCCATTTCATGGTTTCTTTTCTAAGTACATCATAATACAAGAATGATCTAAAAGACCAATTTACCTTTGTTGTTACCGCTAGATTAAGCGGATTAGAATCTACATCATATTGTGTATCAATATAAGAAGCTCCCATACCTATATTTACATTCCATCTGTGTGATTTTTGTCGAAATAATCCTATTTCGACAAATGGCATTAAAGTATATGCCATTCCTATTTTTTCTATGTTTCCAAAATCTGTTACACCCAAAGAAATACCGGTTTTTGGATACCCTAACTCTATCGCCCATCGTTGCTCTGATTGCCAACTATAACTTCCTAAACTAAGAAAAAAAGACTTCTGTAATTTAGTTTCTGGAAAACCAGTATTTGCTTCCATGGTTTTTCCTATTAAGATCTCGGGAGTAATAAAAAAAGATCCTTGATCTCTTTTCTTTTCAGACTGACCATATAACTGTATTCCGATAAAAAACAAAAGTAAATAACTCCCTTTATATCCCATGTATTCGATTTAATCAATCTATTAATTATCTTCTAATCCAGTAGATCCAAACATATTTAAGTTTACAACTTACCGATTTTGAACAAATTAAAAAGACACAAATAAAAGAAAACTTTACTTTGTATATAACGATTTTCGATTAAATTATTTTTCGCACATGTCTATAAACACTTCTTATTTACATTAAAACAACTGGTTTTCTTAGTCCAAAACTTCAATTTTAAAAAGGATGGGTCAAAGAGTTGAAATCAATTATAGAAGCCATTATATTTACAATTATACATAGGTAATCCTATACGTTATATATTACGTTTTTATCTATGAATTAAATTAGGCGACAAATCTTCTATTTATCAGCAAAATCTCCTACCTGATCTTTGCTTACTCCTTCAGGGATATTAAGTTTAGAATTATCTTCATCAAAACTCTCCATAGTATCAGCCAGTCTTTTGCTTATTTTGATCAGATAAACGGTATCCTTTGTTTTTACCTCAACAGCCTCTATGGCCTCGTTGTGGTGATTTCTAAATGAAATAATATCTCGATCGGCATAACCATCAGGAAATTTTTCTACAAGAAGATTTAAAATGTTTTTATTTAACTTTCTATAATCAACAATTACTCTTTTCATGGGTTTGCAGGTTTAGTGAGTATGTATAAAATAAAATGTACTTAAACATCAATAAAATATAAACCTTGGGAATCCATTTTTATAACTTACCCCAAGTAGTTTTCAATGCGGGCATAGTAACGATAGTTAATTCAATATGTTATTACAAGTCTAATTAAAAAAAATGAAATTTGCGAGAAATCAACTTTAAATAATTGATTATTTTTTGATTTTTTTACTTGTTAAAAAACACAAAGTTTTTCTTAATTTCAATAACAATTCTCGAAACTTTTTAGGACATTTATAATTGATGTAAAAATTATGTTTCCAAACGTATTAATATAAAAGTAAAGCTCATCTTATGAAACTAGATTTTAAGAAAAATAGTTTGCTATATATTTCCTTATTTATATTGCTTTTTTTTTCGTTCTTTTTATACTTTTTTACATTAGAAACATACAATGGGATTGAAGCTTTTTCGGTATACATTCGTCAAAGATTTGGCAGGTTTTATTTATGGTTAGGATTATTTTGTGTTATTCTCTTATTAGTTTTAGCATTTTCTAAATGGGGAAAACGTCGTTTGGGCGCAATCAATGATCGTCCACAATTTTCAAGATTAGCATGGATATCTATGTTATACAGTGCTGGTATGGGAGCAGGAATACTATTACGTGCTGTGCAAGAACCTGTGTACATGATGAATAATCCACCTATAGACAACGGAACCTCTTCGAGTACCATTGCTTTAGAATACACTTTTTATCAATGGGGATTTACAGCTTGGGCTTTTTATGCTGTATTTGCTATTATTATAGGTTACTATCTATTTGTTCATTCTAAAAAAGTACTTTCAAGCACAGCTTTTTCTTCAATAGAACATATTATTACTTCAGAAAAATCTCGAAATTTTATTTTTAAAAGTATTGATATCCTAGCTATTCTTACTACAGTATTTGGCTTAGTAGCAGCCATTGGTCTAGGAACCACCCAGATTGAAGGAGGCCTTACTCATCTATTAAAAAAAGATGTTGGACTTGCGGGTACTATTTTGGTACTATTAATCATATCATTCCTGGCTTTTATATCAGTTTTTAGAGGAGTTAATAAAGGGATTAAAATCATCTCCACTTGGAATATCTATATTACGTTTGCTCTTCTAATTTTTGTATTTGTACAGAGCGATATCACCGCGGTGTTTGTTCAATTTTTCACAGCATTATTTCACTATTTAATTGACTTTATCCCGCTAAGTATTGCAATTGGTAAATACAACCCAGGAGAAACTTTTCTTACCGACTGGACTTATTATTATTGGGCTTTTTGGCTGGCTTGGGCTCCTTTTACTGGAATATTTATAGCGCGGATTTCAAAAGGAAGAACACTTCGTGAAATTATACTCGGTGTACTACTGATACCTTCTTTAGGAACTTTTTTCTGGTTTACAACTTTTGGCCAATCTGCTTTCGAAATTATTGAGGATTTAGGAGTATATCAAGGACAATTTGATAATGTATTTAGTTCTATTTTTATTTTCTTTGAAAACTACCCCTTACAAGGGTTCATAAATACACTTACCATCTTTTTACTAATTAGCTTTTTGGTTACCTCTTTGGATTCTGCCATTTTTGTTTTGAGTATGTTTACGGATAACGGAAAACAAGAGCCTTCAAAAATGCATCGTCTTTTATGGAGCATTATACTTACTATCTTTTCGATTGGAATTATCCTACTAGGAAACGTAAAAACAGATATCAATGTACTCATAGCTATGCAGAAATTGCTCATTATAACCTCTTTACCATTTTCCTTACTCATGGTATTGATGATTGTATTATTCATAAGAGATTTTAGAAAAAAAGTAAAGGCAAATAGAGCCTAATAATACCGTTTTTTCAGCGTTATCTATGTTCACACTAGGAATATATAATGAAGAAGTATTTGCAAAAAAAATGGATCAAATGGCCTATTTTAACACTAAGCGTAATCCTATTCTTATGCGTTTGCTTTTATGCCAGTATCTACTTTGGTTTTTGGGGAAAACTACCAAGTAACGATGAGCTTAGTTCTCTTAAACAAGCTGAAGCTACTCAAGTATTAGATAAGGATGGTCATTTGATTGGTAAATATTACATTTATGACAGACAACCTATAACATATCAAGATCTTCCTAAACACTTGATTGATGCACTAATTGCTACTGAAGATATTAGATTCTATGAGCATGACGGTGTTGACAACACAAGTCTATTTCGAGTTTTTTTTAAAACTATCTTATTACGTGACAAATCATCTGGAGGAGGAAGTACCATCACACTGCAATTGGCTAAAAATTTATTTGGAAGAAAGAAATATCAAGCCTTTACTACTGTCATTAACAAATTAAAAGAATCTTTTGTCGCTAAAAGAATAGAAGAAATATATTCTAAAGAAGAAATTCTTACTCTCTATTTTAATACAGTACCTTTTCCTGATAACACCTATGGTATTGAAAGTGCCGCTCAGAAATTCTTTAACAAAACCACGAATCAATTATCATTATCTGAGTCTGCCACTTTGATAGGGACATTAAAAGCAAACCATAGTTATAACCCTCGTCTATTTCCTGAAAGAAGTCAATTAAGACGAGATGTTGTCATCAAGCAAATGGTGAAATATGGGTACCTAAACACGAATCGTGCTAATCATGTTATTAATAAAAGTATTGAACTGGATTATCAATACTTTAACCATGATCTTGGTTTAGCTCCATATTTTAGAGAAGAAGTAAAAAAAGAACTCTACAAAATATTTGAAAACCTCAAAAAACCAGATAGCACTTTATACGACATTTTTAATGATGGATTAATAATACATACCACTCTAGATTATAAGATGCAGTCTATGGCTGAAGAAGCTATGAAAGAGCATATGATCACACTACAGAAGGAGTATGAGTTTTCATATGGAAATTCTGCACCATGGAAAAAGAATGGTAATCTAATTAAAAAATCAATTAATGAATTAGAGGTTTACAAAAGGTTAAAAGCGCTGGAACTAACTGATTCTCAAATCCAAGATTCTCTTGCTATCAAAAAAGATATTGAATTATTCGAATGGGCAGGTAACCATATAAAAAACAGTTCTTCTCTAGATAGTTTACTACATTATCAAAAGTTCCTTAACACAGGGATGATTGCCGTTGAACCATCTACGGGGGCTGTACACGCCTATATTGGCGGGATAGATTATCGTTATTTTAAGTATGATCATGTTTCACAAAGCAAAAGGCAAGTAGGATCCACTTTTAAGCCCTTTGTGTACACGGCAGCTATCGAAAACGGGATGAAACCTTGTTCTTATTTTTCAGTAAAGGAAATTACGTACACTAATTTAGAAAATTGGACGCCAAAAAATTCCTCAGCAAAAGAAGATCCACATCTAAATTTTACAATGGAAAAAGCACTAAGTAATTCTGTAAATACTATTGCCGTAAAAGTGCTTAATGAAGTCGGAATCTCAAAAGTAATAGATCAAGTAAAAAAGTTAGGAATTACAGATTCTCTTTCGCAAAAACCAGCAATGGCATTGGGAACAGATGGTATCAAATTAAAAGAACTTGTTGGTGCATATGCTAGCTATGTAAACAAAGGAAAAGCTGTAAAACCATATTATATTTCCAAAATTGAGGATAAACACGGTAATCTTATTGTTTCGTTCGAACCAGAGGTATCACAAACACCGGCTTATTCAGATTATACCAGACAAGTTATGTTAGAGATGATGAAATCTACTGTAGAAAACGGTACAGCAACCAGATTAAGAACTACATATCAATTAAAAAACGACATTGCAGGAAAAACAGGTACTACGCAAGATAATAAAGATGGTTGGTTTGTTGGTATTACTCCTAAATTGGTTACTGTAACCTGGGTGGGAAATGATAATTATAATATAGGTTTTAAAACAACGGCATTAGGTCAAGGAGCAAACAGTGCTTTACCTATTTTTGCCAAGCTATATCAAAAATTGAATCAGGATCCTATTTTTGATCCTATCACCAAAAGTAAATTTGAACAATCTACTACAGATGTCTTAAACTCTTTAGATTGTAAGCCAGAAAAACGAGATAATTTTTTAAAACGTTTATTTAGCAAAAAGAAAAAAAAGAAAAAGTTTAGAGAGGGATAGAAAATATAATGTCAAACTTTTACCGTTTCGCCATATTTCATAATTAGAAAAGTATGTAGTTTATATGCACCAAATCCTAATAAGATACCTATTGCCATACCAGTTATAATATCTCCAGGGTAATGAACACCAACATATATCCTACTATAACTAACTACAATAGACCATACGACCATAAATGGGAAAATATATTTTAGACGTTTTTGCAGGGCCAACCCTGTAAAAAAAGCTAATGCCATTGAACTAGCAGCATGTGCCGAAAAATATCCATGTCTTCCACAACGCTCTGCTATAAATCGTGCAAACTCTGCAACACCATCTGCTCGACAGGGCCTTGGACGCATAAATAATACATTTTTAAACAAATTTGATAGCTGATCGGATGCAGCTATAAGAGCAGCTACAATTACCAAAGTAATTATCGTGCCTCGAATACCGAAATATTTATAAAAAAAGAATAGTAATATTACATAAAGTGGTATCTGATACAGTTTTTCGGTCATAAATAACCAAAACCAATCCCAACTAGAACTACCTAAGTTGTTAAGAAATAAGAAAAGATCTTTATCTAATTCTATTAGTTCTTCCATAACTACTGATTACTAATTTTGAAAGATTTTATTCATCATAACGTTCAATTTCACGATCATAGAAATCATTTGCTGATTGAAATAGGTTTTCTGCCTCTTCCATTAACTCATTTTCATCATTCTTATCAAACTCCTCTAACCACTCTACCTCATCATTTTCGAGATTAATAATAAATCTCGGGAATTCTGTATGGATTACAAAAATAGCGTCAGGGAAATCTGTGTTATCTCCTAATAAGAATTTTGGAAAATTCATGATAAACAATTACAATTATTCTGCGTAAAGGTACTATCTTTTTAAACGAAACAAGAATATTATTTTCGAGCACTACTCGATCTTAATTTCTATCCTATTGTTTGAGTCTGGATCAAGATCTGTACCCGTTGCTACAACAGGCTCACTATTACCAGCAATGACAACCTCAATTAGAGATTCATCAACTCCTTTTTCGATCATATACTGCTTTACATTAGCAGCTCTCATTCCAGACATGATTTCATTTTCAAATTCGGATCCAGCATCATCGGCATGACCAATAATTTTAACCGAATTAACATTAAATATCGTTACATATTGGATATAAGAATCTAATGCTTTTTGAATTTCTGTATATGTTTCACTTTCACCTACCAAATATTCGATAGGAGAAAAATCAAGAGCCATATTACAAACTTGTCCTGCAACAAGGTTTTTAGGATTTTTCATTTCCATTAACAAAACATCATCAACAAAATAATATCCTGTATCATATTTTCCTCCTTTTACAGATTTTCCTTTTGGGCTATCCGAAAAATAACCTAATGATATATATTTTTCGGTACCTTTTGCTCTATAAACTCCACATACCTTAGCCCATCCTTTGGTATCACATACCATTTTTGAAGACTCTACATTTAATGGTAATTTTGATGTTCCGGTTATTTTTGGGCTTCGTGCACTAAAATAAGTCCCTATAGAAGAAGTACATGAATTGGATATCCCTTCTGCCAAAGACACATACATGTGAAAATAATAATATTTTCCAGCTCCCAAAGGTTTTTTTAATTTTGCAGTAACACCTTCTTTATACATTCCTCCTGCAATATACATACCTACTTTTCCTTCTCCAGTTCTTGGTTCTTGTGCACCAAACTGTTTTAAGAAATTTGGAGATTTATGTACAAACCGAATTAATTCTAATTGCGGGTGATACGCATCAGGAGAATTAATGGCCGGTTTCCAGTCCTTCATAATTCCAAAATTCTTCATCTCCATATCAATACGCTTAAGTGTCGTATTGGTGTTTTCAAAACTAGGATTAGGAATAAGATTTTGATTTTTACTATGCTCAAAGTTTTGAGCGTTACCACTATGCACAATCATTAGTATAAAGATGGCTAGCAGTAAACAAAATTTAGAATTTGGGACTCTCATTTTTGTATTCTGTTTTTTTGGAAAGATAGTTAATTATTCGTTAATACCAAATAAACGCATCAAGTCAATAAAACGTATTTCTTTCCCGTTTTTATTTAAAAATTTAATTCTTTTTGATTAAATCTTTTGTCAACTTATTAAACCTAAAATACAACAATAATGCCGAAGTTGTTAGACCCGCCAATAAACCAATCCAAATACCAGAGCTCTTATAATCAGTATACAAGCCTAAATAATAGCTAATTGGGAATCCCACCACCCAGTAGGCTACAAAAGTAATAAAGGTAGGTATTTTTACATCCTGAAGCCCCCTTAATGCGCCTAATACAGTAACTTGTATTGCATCAGAAATTTGAAACAATGCGGCAATAATAAGTAGCTTAGATGCTATACGTATAACCTCAGAATTATCAACTAAGTTCTCTACATCATCTACGTCTAAATATATCTTAGGCAGCATCGAATTACAAACCACGAAGACCAAAGCAAAAACCGTGGCAATTAAAAAACCTAATAAAAAAATAGAGATTGCAATCCTTCTCAAATTAGAAAATTGTTGTAATCCTTTTTGATTTCCAACTCTTACCATAGCGGCAACACTCAATCCCATAGCGACCATAAAAGTCATAGAAGATAAGTTTAAAGCTATCTGATTAGCAGCTTGCGGGTTCTTTCCCAAAATCCCAGATAACCAAATTGCTGCTGTAAAAATTGCAACTTCAAAAAACATCTGTAAAGCCGAAGGAAAACCTAATGCTAATATCTTTTTCATCATCCTGTTTTCAAGAACAAAGAATTTAATTTGTGTAACATAATCCGAAGATTTTTCTTTTCTTTTTAGAAAAACCCATAAAAATATAATCATTACAACTCTAGATACTAAGGTACCTACAGCTGCCCCAACAATACCCATTTGAGGGAAACCAAATTTCCCAAAAATCAATAAATAATTTAACACCACATTTACCACATTTGCTAGCAACGTAGCATACATAGGGTATCTAGTCATCGATAAACCATCAGAAAATTGTTTTAATGCTTGAAAACTAATTAATGGTATTAAAGAAAAAGCAACCAAATCCAAATACGGCAGCGCTAATGCCACTACCTCTTCGGGCTGATTCATAAGGTACATCAATGGCTTTGCTAATAGAATTACAAGAAATAACATAATCCCTAGTACGGTACACAAAAATAAACCGTGCTTGAAAGCAGATTTACCTGTTTTAAAATTATTTTCTGCATCTGCTTCTGCAACCAATGGTGTAATTGCTGTAGAAAACCCAATTCCTAAAGACATTGCAATAAACATAAAACTATTTCCTAAAGAAACTGCAGCTAATTCGGCGGTACCTAACTGTCCTACCATAATATTATCTACCAATGCAACCAGAGTATGACCAATCATCCCCATCATAACGGGCGTAGCCAATTTTAGATTATATCGAAATTCCTTAGTGTACTGATTTATCATTCTCAAGTTTTGAAGGCGTAAAGGTATTAGAACCTTAATAAACTAAAATATACTTATCGTATATTTAACGTTATTAATACAAATCTATGTCAACGATCTCTGTTCCTACAAAGGAAATAAAAAAAAGAAACAACACCCGTGTTTATCTAATTGTGGCCAGTATTATTTTTGGAATCTTAGTGTTTCCATCTTTGCCAATGATCATGATGTCTGCTATGATGTTTGATAGTCCTGGATCAGAAGATAGTATTCCTACAATCACATTAGTAGTAAGTTTAATTGCCTATCCGTTTGTCACGTTTATAGCTATCGTTACGGCTTGGATATTATTTGTACGGAAGAAACATCTATTATCTATAATATTCGCTAGTTTACCTATTTTAAATATCATCATTGGTATAGCCGTTATAATTTATATGGCAGTGTTTTGCAATGGTAATTTTTCTTGTTAAAAAATATAATACTCCACAAATACTATATTCATGGAGTAGCTATATCTTATTTCTTATTACGATGTAAAATTGATTTGAGTAAAGGATTAAATTCATTTTTTTCATCTTTCAGAATTTCCTGAATGTATGCCTTAGAGTCTTCGGTATTAAGGTATCCTATTCCTGTTAAGGCTCTTGTTTTCCAGCCTTTCCTAACCCCTTTTTGAATCCTACCTTCTTCCTGTTCAATATTTATCTCTCTGGCAATTTTTAAATCCTCTTCGCTAAGGCCTGTGTTTATGGATTGATTAGCGATAGTTTCTTGATTAATACGTAATCGTTTTATTTCGGCCTGAGTAACTGTTTTAAGATAATCTATAGAAGGGCCTTCTTCGAACCCTCTAATTAGAACAGGTAAAATGAAATCGGCATTTACTCTAAGTTTTTTGATGAGTTGTTTTTCTTCTCCTATACTACAATTTGAGGTTTGCCAACCCAAAAACAATTCTTGAATGATCTCATTATTCTGAGAATAACCTATACACCCAAGAAGTAATACTCCAAGAGCAAAAAGTGAATATTTTATTTTATATAGATACATGTGCTATAAATTTAAGTTATTTTAAAATATTAATTTGCAGGAAAAACACCATCTGCCCATATTCTTTTATCTATGCTTGGGCACGTTTCTGTAGATGCATTATGTCCGCAGTTTCTTGTGGGCTCACCAGGTCTAGCATTGTACACCGCATTAATAGCTGATCCTGGAACCAAATGCGCTCTAAACAATTGTCCTTCGGTGATGAAAGCTCGAGTAACACTACCTGAATGCATAATTCCTGTTTGATCAAAATTAGCATTAGTATCGGTGTGAAAAAGACCAAAATCATGCCCGAGTTCATGAGATAAAAGGTCTGAAAACGTATTCTCTCCCATAGCTACAAAATCACTACCTATATTGCAAGCTTGCCCTCTAGAAGTACCACCATCTACAGTTTCTACGTAGTAGATATTAATTTTACCTGCATCCTTGCCTATATCATTTTCTATTCCGGATTTTAATGAACAATCAAAATTATAATATGTAGGTGCATCAGGATCACCCGTGGCATCTACAATTTCAAAAGGACTAAACTGTACGCCCATTCTTTCTGTGCTCCATACATTAGCAGTATACACACAATGGCTAATAGCCAATGCTCGTTGCGTATTAAAGTTTCCTTTTACGATCCATACCTTAACCGGAATTTGAATAATGTTATTAAAATTCAAATTAGGCTCATCTCTATTTGCTGTCCAATTCATAGGATCAATAATAGCAACAGGTCGATCAGTATTAAATCCAAAAATTTCTCCATTACTTCCTGGAGCTGTAAAAATGCCAACATTTTGTATTGGGCCATTTACAGTATAAGTGACATCATTAACTTGTGCTCCTCCTTTTAGACCATCAACCAAAAGTCCAACTTCATTAGAGGACGCATTATTTATATTTATCAAATCGGCATCTGGGTCACATGACATAAAAAAAATCGAAAGACAGAAGAATCCTAAGAATCTTATATTAGATAACAACGGTTGAAATATTTTATTCATAGCTTCGTATTTATAGTTAATATTACGTGTTATAATATTGTTTATAGACGAAACAGCACTATAAGAGTATGTAAAGAGATACTCTATTCTACACGTGCTATGAGGTTGTGATTACAGAAGTAAAAGTATACTTCTATTCGAAAATATAAAAGGGGGGTATCCCCCAAAGTGGAGAGGAAAAAAACTAACCATTACCATTAGGTAACCTAAAAAATATAATTCGCTTTAATAAAGTCTACATTTATTTTTTATTGCTTTTTCAAATACCGCGATCGTTCTTTCTATGTCTTGTTTACTAGTCATCCAAGAGCATATACTTATACGAATCACCTGTTTTTCTTGCCAGGTAGATCCACCAACCCAACACTCTTTGGATTCTTGGACATATTGAATCATCTCTTTTGTTCTTTCATCATTTTCCCCAGCGATCAATACCTGGTTAAAAACAACATCATTAATAACTTTCAATCCTAGTTTTCGTAATCCTAATTCTAACTGTTTTGCTCTTTCATGAAAAGTTGTAATCATTTGATCAATGCCATCTTTACCTAGATATTTCATTGTTGCCCAAAGCTCGATAGCTCTTGATCTTTTTGACATTTCTGGAGTATATAAAAGCGGGTCTCTTTGTTTACTATAAATAATATATTCACCTGTTGATTGCAATGCGCTAACCAATGCATCTGGATAGCGACACATAATTATTCCCGAATCATAGGGTGTATTTAATGTTTTATGACCATCTACTGCCCATGACGATGCTTTTTCCATCCCTTTGGTTAAATGGGATAATGTTTTTGTAGCTCTTGCCCAAAGTCCAAAGGCACCATCTATATGTACCCATGCACCAACTTGATTTGCTAAATCACATACGGTATCAAAATCATCAAAAGCTCCAGTATTTACATTACCCGCTTGTAATAAAATAAGGCAATGATTATCTAATTTGGGTAACTCTTTTACTACTAATCTTCCTTGATCATCAGAAGGTAACCACTCAATACTATTTGTACCAAACCCTAGCATCCCCAAGGTCTTTTTTACACTAGCGTGTACTTGCTCATGTGCTAATATTCTTAATTTAGGAGCTCCATTAAGTCCACTTTCATGAACATTCCACCCTAGTTTATGAAGTAGGTGAAAACGAGCAGCTGCCAATCCACATAAATTAGCCATAGATGTACCACTTACAAATCCAGCAACAGTTTCCTGAGGGAAATCAAATATATCCTTCAACCAATTTTCACACACATCTTCTAACATAGCGTTTACAGGCGATGTAAGATACAATCCGCCACATTGATCCCATATATCAGATAACCATTTTACTCCTAAAGAAACAGGCACAGCTCCACCATTAACAAAACCAAAATATCTACCGCCTATTTGAGCTATAGTAGCAGGAGATCCAAAAGCATGTAATTGATCTATAATTTCTTTTGCTCGGATGGTTTTTTCTTGAAGAGGTTCATCAAAACGAGTAAGGTTTTTCAAGCTAGATTGTGACGGAAACACATTCATTTCTTCTATTCCATCAATATATTCATAAGCGTAAGAACGGGCCTGCTCAAATAATTCTTTATCTTCAAATTCCCGTTTCATTTGTTTCTGTAGCCTATTCATAAATATTCTATTAAAATTTTAAAATCATCTCGTATTGCCCCTTACCAGGTGATATTTGCAAACTCCTAAACAGTTCTTTAAAAGGTTTATAATCACTTTGAATGTTGATCATTTTAATTTGCTCAGATTGAGAAAAACTCCCTAAGTGTTTTAATAAAGAAGTTCCTATACCTCTATTTCTGAAATCCGGATGAATCGCAAGTAGAGGTATATCACCCGTATGTTTTTCAATAATACCATATCCTATACTTTCACCTTGTATTGAAGCTTTTAAAACGGTAAAATTTTTTATTTTTCGATGAATTGAAGTAAAACTATTTTGCCACGATGGATCTATAGAAGCACATTGTTCGATTTCATTTCTTCTCATCATAGATGTTTCCTCAATATTAATATCAAAACTATTTTTTGAAGTAATGTAGTTTAGTTTTGACTGAGCAAACACATAATAATCGTAATCTTTGCATATTTGAAAACCTAGATCTTTGTATAATTGAATAGCTTTTGTATTTGTTTTTATGACTTCAAGAAGATATTGTTGCATACCTTTCTTTTTCAGATCCTTAATACAAAAGGCAAATAAGTCCTTAGCAATACCTTTACCTTGAAATTCTTTAATGATCCCGGTACCCGTATCATAAGCGGTAGGTATTCCTTTCCACTCTTCGATACTATTCAATACAAAACCAACTAATTTGTCTTTACAAAAAGAACCGTAAGACATTTCTTGGTTAAATCCTCGTCTCTCGAGCAGGTAAGTTAATTCTTGATATGTAAGATTAAAAGGGACTTCATAATTTGAAAAAGCATCAGTAAAGGCTATATGAATTTCTTTTACATCTGTATTTTTTAAACTCCTATGTTCTATCATCTATTATTGGTTTAGTACAAAATAAAACCCAAGTGATGACAACCTTATGTCAGTAGTCTTTTTTATATAACTAAAATCAATTAATAATCTCTGCCTCTATTTTCTCTTCTATGATTTTGTCATCTTTTTTATATACGAAATAAGAATTATTCTTTTCATCTAAGGATGCTGCTTTTTCAACTTTTCCATTTACAAAAAGAATCCCAGATTTATCATCACAAGCATATCCATTCTTAAGTATTCCTTTCATGATATTATCATGATACAATGGCCTTCTTGATTCTTCAGAATTATAATGCGGACAATGACTATAATCTAAAAAACCCAAACCTTTTACGATACTAAGTTCTTTTGGTCTCGAATCTGTGGTCCCTCCATTAAACCAACATAGTGAACCTGCGCTACCACCTGCTAATACTACCCCCTTATCATATGCCTTTTTTAAAGCTAAATCTATTTGTTGAGCTTTCCAAATAGCCAACATATTCAAAGTATTACCTCCACCAACAATTATAGCATCCATATGGGTAAGAATCTCTTCAAAAGATTCTTTCTGTCTGTATGAGTTTATCCAAACTTTTAGGACATGAGGCTCCACTTCAAGATCTGAGCATAGGTTATACCAAAAATTCATATATCGCTCATTATCTCCCGTAGCTGTCGGTACAAAACAAATTTTAGGTCTTTTCTTACCTGTGAGTTTGGCTGTATATTTTATAAATTCTTTATTTACTTGACCTCCATATACGAACAGTTTTTTACTAGGTGAATTTTTCTCTTGACCGACAACATTATTGAATAAAAATAAAAATGTAAAAAACCATAAAATACGCATATACTATATTTTTATTTATTTTGATTATTTCACTCCATATTTATCAAAAAGATACACCAGACTGGTCATTGTCGCTGCTCCCAATTCGAGCTCACGTTTGTTAACCGCATCAAAAGTATCATTTTTGGCATGATGATAATCGAAGTAACGTTGAGAATCTGGTCTTAATCCTGCCAACACTATTCCCTCTTTTTTAAGCGGACCTATATCTGCCCCGCTTCCGCCTTTGGCAAAATAATGTACTAGATATGGTTCAAAAAGTGATTTCCATCCTTGAACACGAGCAAAATTAGTATCATCGCAATCAAAAGAGAACCCTCTGGGAGTAAATCCTCCAGCATCGCTCTCTAATGCAAAGACATGGTTTTCATTTTTACTCTTGGCCACTTTGGCATATTTTTTTCCTCCTCGAAGTCCATTTTCTTCATTCATAAATAGTACGACACGTATTGATCGTTTTGGCTTATAACCAATCTCTTTAAATAATCGCAAGACTTCCATAGATTGCACTACTCCAGCCCCATCATCATGAGAACCATCACCTAAATCCCAAGAATCGAGATGTCCACCAACAACCATATATTCATTTGGAAATTCACTACCTGTTATTTGCCCGATTACATTAAATGATTCTACATCTTTCCATGAACGACAATTCATATTCATATGAAACTTAATTTTGGGATTAAGTTTCAGCATTGAGCTTAATAAATCTGCACCATTAGTGCTAATTGCCGCCGCAGGGATTTTATCCATATTAGATAAATCACCATAACTCATAGCTCCTGTATGTGGTAAATCATCTAATCGTAAATTCATAGAACGTACAATTACTCCAACGGCTCCAAACTTTGCTGCCTCGGCTGCACCAGAATAACGCTGATCTACACATCCTCCATAAGCTCTAAACGTTTCTATTAGATCAGCTTGCATTGGACGATTAAAAAAAACGATTCTACCCTCTATTTCAGAAGTTCCCAATTTTCTTAAATCATCTAATCCTTGTACCTCAATAATCGGAGATTTAATACCTCCTATTGGAGTAGGCACAGACCCTCCTAATGCACAAATAGGAACATTTGTTGTTACTCCAGGCTCACTCTCTATATACGCAAACTCGGTTACACCACGAGTCCACTTTGGCACCATTACTGATTGTAACCATACCCTATCAATCCCCAATTCTTTTAATTCTTTTTCTCCCCACTCTACAGCTTTTTGAGCATTTATAGATCCCGAAAGTCGCCCTCCTATTTGATTAGACAAATGATCTAACCAAGCATAGCTTTTACCATTTAACAAAGAAGTATCGTATATTTTTTTAAATATGGTCGAATCTTCTTTAGCATCATTTTGTGCAAAGCCATTCATAGCAATGACAACTAAAAGTGTGGGGATTATTTTCTTGAGCATAGTAAATATATCTTGTTGCAATGCAACTTTATTCTAATTATTATTCGTTTTCTAATTGTTCTTTATATACTCCTAAATTTGCTTTTGTTTTTGCATCCAACTCAGGTTCTTGTATATCGTTATACTCTCTTAGGGTATCATAAAGTGTTTTTGCAACAATATATCTTGCTGCAGGTTTATCGTCTGCCGGGATGACATACCAAGGAGCATGTGACACCGATGTTCTATTTATAGCATCCTCATAGCAATCCATATACTGATCCCATAACTTGCGTTCCTTTAAATCACCAGCAGAAAATTTCCAATTTTTTTCTTTTTTATTTAACCTTCTCAGTAGCCTATTTTTTTGTTCATCTTTAGATAAATGCAAATAAAACTTGTAGATCAATGTACCATTTTGAGCAATATGTTTTTCAAAGTTTCTAATCTGCTCAAAACGTGTATCCCAAAATTCGTCGTTAATATCATCAACACTATTTACATTAGGAATATTCTCACCCATAATATAACCTGGATGAACTCTAGTGACCAAAACATTTTCGTAATGTGTCCTGTTAAAGACTCCGAACCTACCGCGTTGTGGCAATGCTATATAATGTCTCCATAAATAATCATGACCTAATTCTAAATCTGTAGGTACTTTAAAACTGTGAACGATAATTCCTCGAGTATTAAAATCTTTGAACACTTCTCTAATCAAACTATCTTTTCCTGAAGTATCCATACCCTGAAGGCAAATCAAAACAGCATATTTACCGTGAGCATATAACGTATCTTGCAGTTCTCCTAGTTTTTCACGTACTTCTTCTAATTCCTTTTCAATTTTCTTATCACTTTCTTCAAGATCAATAACTGTAGGAATTTTTGATAGTTCTATTGTGTTTGTAACCTTAAAATCTTCGTGGTGTATGTTCTTCATTTTACGATTTGTGTTATACTTCGAAAGATACTAAAGTTTTGGATGGTAATAAAAATAGTTCTGTTTTAAAAAAATGAGTTTTAACTGAATTTAAAAAAGTAATATTTCTTATCTGGCATTAAAATCGTAACTAAATCCAATAAGAAATGTATCATATCGCCTACCCAAACTTTTTACATTAAGCTCTGCAAAAACATGTACCGGAATTGATATTTGATGTAATGCTCTAATTTTAATCTGCGCTCCATGATTAAAATTCCCCGTTCTTATACCAAGAAAAGCCTCATCTTCAATTTCTTCAAAAATACTAGAATCATTACCTACATAACTCATACCAGCTGTAATGGTAGTAGGATACCAATTAAATAAAATAAGGTTTACTCCAAAAGCAAGTTCATTAAAGCCTTCATAATCATCCTCACCTCCCACGGCAAACGCACGATTATATTCACCCATAAAAGTGGTATAACAATTAAACGCGTACTCTACTCTAGCGCCAAGACCTACTTCATTTTGAAGGCCAAAACTTTTAATCGCCACAAAACCATAATTTACGGCTCCAGAGTCGTATTGCGCAGATGTGTTTTGTATACTAAGAGTTAGTAATACAATAAATAGGATTCTTTTCATTATCCAAGGCATATCCAAAATTTGTCGAAAGATAACTCTACTACTTACTTTGAAGCAAAAAGTTTAACATCTTCCTCACTTACCTCTTTTCCTCCAAGAATAATCAAGCGTTCGACTACATTACGAAGTTCTCTAATATTACCTGTCCAATCATATTGCTGCAATTGTTTAATTGCTTTGGCAGAAAATGCTTTGGCAGGAGAACCTTGTTCATTCGAAATTTTGTTGGTAAAATAATCCACTAATAAAGGAATATCCTCTCTACGATCATTAAGTGCTGGCACTTTAATAAGGATCACAGCTAATCTATGATACAAATCTTCTCTAAATTTATTATCTGCTATTTCCTTCTTTAAATTTTTATTCGTTGCAGCAACAACTCTTACATTTACCTTGATATCTTTATCACTTCCTACCCTTTGGATTTTATTTTCTTGAAGCGCTCTTAAAACTTTTGCTTGTGCCGAAAGACTCATATCCCCAATCTCATCTAAAAAAATAGTCCCTCCGTTGGCCGCCTCAAATTTACCTGCGCGATCCTTATTTGCCGATGTAAATGCTCCTTTTACGTGTCCAAATAGCTCACTCTCTATCAATTCTCCAGGTATTGCCGCACAGTTAACTTCGATCATTGGCCCTGCAGAACGTTCACTTTTTTGATGAATCCAATGCGCTACCAATTCTTTACCGGTCCCATTAGGCCCCGTAATAAGTACTCTAGCATCAGTAGCTGCAACTTTTTCTATAATAGTTTTGATCTCAGAAATCGCATTTGACTCCCCGATCATATCGTAATTTTTAGAAACCTTTTTCTTTAATCGTTTGTTTTCTACAACCAATTCTTTACGATCTAGAGCATTACGCACCGTATTTAATAATCTATTTAAATCGGGTGGTTTCGAAATATAATCAAACGCTCCCAATCGCATGGTATTTACTGCAGTATCCAAATCCCCATGTCCCGATATCATTACAATAGGAATTTCTGGTTTTATTTTTTTTACTGCCTCAAGTACTTCTACTCCGTCCATTTTAGGCATTTTGATATCACAGAGTATTAAATCGTAGTCCTCGTTTTTTATTTTTTCTATTCCAGAAAGCCCATCTTCTGCTTCAAACAATTCATATTTATCACTTTCTTCAGATAATATCTTTACTAGAACTCTTCGGATAGCCGATTCGTCTTCAATTACTAATATTTTTGCCATTATATTTTTAATTTAATTCCACTACGAAAGTAGAATGTATTTTCATCATTTATTGTTAATACATTTTCTTGATCTCCATCACGTAGACGGATCTCATTACTTAATGTATATCCTCCATACACATAGAACAATAAGTGTTCCGTAAAAAAATATTCATAACCTACAGCTCCTATAATGTTAAGCATCGAAGCATTTTCTACTAATTTAGCTTCGCCATTATCATCTACAAAAGCCCTATTATTCTGCAAGTTACCATAAAACCGATCTAACCCTATAAATGTTTGAAGTGTGTTTTTTGTATTAATAAAATATTTAATACTTGTTTTTGGAGTACCAAGCGAATACGACCAATTAGGATGAAATCTATTAAAATAGTTTATTATTGGTAACGGAAAATTTAAACTCGCAGGGGTAGTATATCTTAAACCTAAAATTAATCTAGAACTTCTTGGCGCTTCTCTATTTTTATAACTCTTTACCAAATAAATAGAACCTGTATATCTAAAATCATCACTCTCTATACCTGAACCTTCAAAATTTGAAGAAATCGCCCCCCCTAGTTTTGCTCCAAAACGCCAATTATTATTCATTTTAAAAGTGTATCCCAATTCTAGACCTACCGTATGAAAATTATTAAAATCTCCTCTGTTTTCGAAGGGCAAGGCATCTTTTATATCTAAATTATTATATCTGTATTGTGTACTTATTACAAAATATGTTCCTTCCTTTCCCATTTTAATAGGGTAATTAGCCGAAAACCTTATTCTACTGTATACATTATCACTATCTTTTTGTGGGATATAAGCGTATTCTACTCTTGCTAAATCTGTATCCTGAGACCTCACAGCATCGCAAAAGGTATAAAAGAATAAAATTATTAAAATCAGGTTCTTGATTTTCATATCTGGGACGTATATGTTGTTGTTTTCTCGATATCCTATATATTATTCCTTTAAAATGGTTACTTCACGTTGTGGGAATGGAATACTTACATTATTCTCTCTAAATAGGCGATCAATCTCAAATCGTATTTCACTTTTTGGTATTGCTCCTTGAAAACTATCATTTAAAGTAAATATCAATTTGAAATTTAATGAGCTATCAGCAAAATCCGTAAAAAGCACTAGTGGTTCGGGTTCTTTTAGCACCTGATCATTAGATGATGCAGCCTGCATCAACAGTTTTTTAACCAATTGTGTATCACTACCATAAGCTACACCAACTGCTATCGATTCTCGAGTTATTGTGCCATTTTGAGTCCAATTATATAATGATGAAGACAAATATTTATGGTTGGGGATAATCAATACTTTATTATCTATAGTGACCGCTCTTGTAGTTCTTAGTTTTATTTCTTCAACTCTTCCTACTTTTCCTTCAATTTCTATTATATCGTCTACATGTACTGTATTATCAACAAAAATAAAAATCCCAGACAAGATGTCTTGAATAAATGTTTGTAGCGCAAGACCTACACCTACTAACAATGCTGCAGAAGCAGCAAATATCGCCGTGATATTAAACCCAATACCATCTAATGCTCCAAAAAGTACAATAATATATACAAGGTATTTTAAAAAAGAAAATACTGATTCAAACTTTCTTTTATCTTCTTTTTTAAGTTTTCTTGTCATTAATCTTTTAAAGAACTTCAATAAAAAAGAAGTTACCAAGAGAATAAGAACTACAAACAACAACAATCTAACGGTAAGTATGAAAGGGTGACTATCGGCTCCAAAATGAAAGATTTCATAATTGAGAAATTCCTTAATAGCACCCCAAATATCTTTTTGGATAACATCTTTTACTTGTGTCGCAATTTCTTCCTGAATCATCATTTCTAGTATTTTAACCACTTAAATAATTCCTTATAGCTTGGTTTTTTACCATACATTAGTATACCCACTCTATATATTTTTCCAGCTAGCCATATCATAAAGATAATACTTCCAAATAAGAGAAGAATAGAGATCAAAACCTCCCACCAACTTACCCCAAAAGGGATACGCATTAACATTACTATTGGCGATGTTAACGGAATCATAGAAAACACAGTAGAAACCGTTCCATGCGGATTTTCGATTACCGAAAAGAATCCCACGTAAATCCCTAACATAAGTGGTAAAATAATCGGCAACATAAACTGCTGAGAATCGGTTTCACTATCAACAGCAGCACCAATAGCCGCATAAATAGAACTATATAAAAAATATCCTCCTATGAAGTATACAAAAAATGCAAGTACTAATGTACCAAGAGGGAGTTTTAATATATCCTGAAGCACTAATTGTACTTCTTGCTGAAGATCTTCTTGTAAAACAGAAGATGGATCTATTCCCGCTGCCGGTTGGGGATTGACCCCAAAAATTGAAGTAGCAACAAATAACAAAATACTTCCCAAAATGACCCATATTATAAACTGAAGTATCCCTGCAAAAGAAGTACCCAAAATTTTGCCCATCATTAGTTGTAATGGTTTTACCGAAGAAATGATAATCTCAATAATTCTATTGGCTTTCTCTTCAATTACCGAACGCATTACCATATTTCCATAAATAATAATAAACATCATCAAAAAATAACCAGCTGCACCACCAAAAAACATTTTTATATAATTCGTCATTTTGGATGTTTTCTCGCCCGAGAAATTTTCAATCAAAATATTAACTTTTGCCTTTGAGTCTTCTATCATTTGCAAATCCAAACCTTTACTTTCAAAATTCTGATTTGTTAATTTTCCTTCAATAACATTCTCTATATCATTAAGGATAGAAATATTAGGTGCTTCATCTGCATAAAATTGTACAGATTTAGCCAGCTCTCTATTAGATTCTTTCTTTGGGATATATAATAGACCGTATAAACTTTTGATAATTACAGAATCCTTGGCATCATTAAGAGGTAAATTACTATAATCAATATAGTTTATGTTATCTGAGTTCTTAAAATCTGAAGCAAACATACCTGTCTCATCAAAAAATGCAATCTCTCGGATCTCATCATTATTTAATGTAGCCAACCAGGTGATCAAAGATATCATCCCAACAAAGATCAAAGGGCTTAAAAAAGTCATTACCACAAAAGTTCTATTACGAACACGTGCTATAAACTCTCTTTTGATAATTAATTTTAGGTTACTCATTTTCTGTGATGCTTTTAATAAATATCTCGTTAACTCCTGGAATAACTTCATTAAACCTCATGACTTGAGCTTTATCTGATAAATATCCAAGTAGTTGATTTGACTCTGTGTTTTGGTTTAACGTAATTTTTAATTTTAATTGTTCATCAATAGTTTTAAAATGAGCAGGGCTAACATCAAACTTATTCTTTAAGTCATTATAAAGATCATTACTATTTTCTGTACGAAGGCCAACTTCAAAAGTGTTCGATTTATATGCTCTTTTTATATCGGACACTTTGCCTTCTAAAATTTTCTTTGATTTATTAATAAGGGCAATATGATCACATAATTCTTCTACACTTTCCATCCTATGAGTAGAAAAAATTACTGTAGCGCCTTCATCACGTAACTGTAAGATTTCATCTTTGATTACATTTGCATTTATAGGATCAAATCCACTAAATGGTTCATCAAATATTAATAGTTTTGGTCTGTGAAGAACAGTAACAATAAATTGTACTTTTTGCGCCATCCCTTTGGATAGTTCCTGTATCTTTTTATTCCACCAATGCGTGATATCAAATTTATCAAACCAATAGGTAAGTCTTTCTTTTGCTTCTCTTTTACTCAGGCCTTTTAATTGTGCTAGATATAGGGCTTGTTCTCCTACTTTCATAGACTTATACAAACCTCTTTCTTCGGGCAGATAACCTATATCTTTAATATGTTCTTTTTTCAGCAATTCATTATCCAAATATACGCTCCCTTGATCAGGTAATGTAATTTGATTAATAATCCGAATTAATGTTGTTTTACCAGCTCCATTTGGACCGAGCAAACCAAAGATACTTCCTCGAGGAACTTGAATAGATACATCATGCAATGCCGTAAAGCTTCCAAATCGTTTTGTAGCATTTTGTACCTCTAAAAGATTAGCCATATACAGTAAAAAATATAATTGTAGTTTGTAAGAAAGCTGAATGATACGAAAACTTAAAAACTTATGCTAATTAAATGCTTCTAGAAAAACAAAACCCACCCTAAATACATGTATTAAGGATGGGAAAAAAATTGCTATGAAAAAGAAAAATTATCACTAAATGCGCTAGTGATGTTTCAAATATACGAATTTTTCTTAATCAAAAGTTAATATAAAGTAAATGATTCGAACGGTGTAAAACCGTATAAATCATTATGAAAACATATCTTTTACTTTCTCAAAAAAGGACTTTTCTCCACTATCAGGATTAGGTCTAAAATGATCATCCTTTGACATTTTTTCAAAAAATTCTCGTTGTTCTTTATTTAATGTTTTTGGAGTCCATACATTAACATGAACCAAAAGATCTCCTTTACCATATCCATTAAGACTAGGAATACCTTTTCCTCTTAATCTCAATATCTTACCACTCTGCACGCCTTCTTCGATTTTAATACGCACTTTACCAGATACGGTATCAATCTCTCTAGATGCACCCAACGCAGCTTCAGAAAAACTTACATACAAATCATAATGCAAATTGTTCCCTTCTCTCTGTAAGTCTGGATGATCCTGTTCTTCAATAGCTACCAAAAGATCTCCTGCAACACCTTCTCCTGGCGCTTCATTTCCTTTTCCTGCTACTTTAAGTTGCATACCATCTTCTACTCCTGCAGGAATTTTAATACTTACAGTTTCTTCAGTAACTTTTAATCCTTGACCATCAGCGTCGGACGGTCTGTAATCAATACTTTGACCAGCTCCTCCACAGGTAGAACAAGTTGTGGCAGTTTGCATTCTACCTAATATAGTATTAGTAATACGAGTTACCTGCCCTGTACCATTACACGTCCCGCAAGTTTTGTATGTAGTACCAGGAGCTTGAATTTTACGTTTTACTATAATCTTTTTCTCTACTCCGTTTGCTATTTCTTCCAAAGTAAGCTTAACTCGAATACGAAGATTACTTCCTTTTACTCTACGTTGTCTACCACCACCGCCTCCGAAACCTCCGAAACCGCTAAAGCCACCACCAAATATATCTCCAAATTGGCTGAAAATGTCATCCATATTCATGCCACCTCCACCAAAGCCTCCGCCTTCAAAAGCTTGATGACCATATTGGTCATAACGAGCTTTTTTATCAGGGTCGCTTAAAATCTCATAAGCTTCTGCAGCTTTCTTAAATTTTTCTTCAGCAGATTTATCTCCTGGATTTTTGTCAGGGTGATACTCTATCGCTTTTTTTCGATATGCTTTTTTAATTTCTGCATCAGTAGCATTCTTACTTATGCCTAATATGTCGTAAAAATCTTCCTTCATACCTAATTATTGTCCAGTTACTACTTTTGGAAAACGAATAACTTTATCTCCAAGTTTATAACCCTTTTCTATAACGTCTACAATCTTACCTTTAAGATCATCGCTAGGTGCAGGTATTTGCGTGATCGCTTCATGATCATCAGCATTAAAAACATCTCCTGCTTTAACCCCTACTTGCTCCAGACCTTTACTCTTTAAGGCTTCTTTTAATTTGTTATGAATAAGCTCTACTCCTTTGCTTAATTCTTTATCTTTCGATTTTTCTATTTCTTTTAAAGCTCTATCGAAATCATCCAAAACGGGTAGCATCGATTGTATTACATCCTGACTTGCAGTTTTAAACAATTCGACACGCTCTTTAGAAGTACGTTTTTTATAGTTTTCAAATTCTGCAAAAAGCCTCAAGAATTTATCCTTCTCTTTATCCAACTCTTCTTTTAATTGTGTTTCTATATCTAACTCTTCTTCCTTTAGATTTTCTTCCTGTGGCGTATCAAGTACTTCTTCTACTTGATCTTTTACATCTTCAGTGTTTTTATTTTTCTTACTCATGTAACTCGTACCTATTATAAGTTTTGATTTTGAAATAGCAAAAGTACTGCCATTTTTAAATTAATGTCATAATGTCATTGCAATATTTTAGTATATATTTAAGACCGTTCTTTTTAGAAAAAAATAATTTTGACATTATTTTCAACCGTAATATATAACTTATGAAAACCAAACTGATTAACCTATTAACCATCACAGTGATTATTATAACTGCAGTATCATGTAAAGGTGAAAAAGAAAAAACAAGAGAAAACTCTGATGTTAAAGAGGTTAGACAAACACCTATGAAAGCATTAGCCTATCAAGTAAATGGAGAATCTAGTACAATTGAATGGACTGGTAAAAAACCAGGAGGACAACATAGCGGTACTATAAAAATATCCAGTGGAGATGTAGCTGCGCAAGATGGAAAAATCCAGAGTGGGTCTTTTGTTATAGATATGCTAAGCATTGCTGTAACAGATCTAGAAGGTGAAGAGAAAACAAGCCTTGAAGGCCATTTAAAAGGAGAAGCTAAAGGAACTGAAGATCATTTCTTTAATGTAGCCAAGTTCCCTAATGCCACTTTTGAGATTACTGGGATTGAAGAAAACGAAGGAATGGCCAAAATCTCAGGTAATCTTACTATTAAAGGTATTACAAAAAATATTTCGTTTGCCGCTACAACCAAAACAAATAATAATTCTATGACCCTTATTAGTGATATATTCACCATTAATCGAACAGATTGGGGAGTAAATTATAGTTCTAAATCTATATTCGAGAACCTAGGAGATAAATTTATCAATGATGATATCGAACTAAAAGTTAGCATTGTTGCCAATCCTACTTCTTAAAAGTCAATAACACTTTAATTATCAAGCCGATTTTAATAAAATCGGCTTTTTTTATGGAAGTAAAGAATCTAATGCAGATGATATATTACCATATGTAAACTCAAAACCAGATTTTGAAATTTTGTCACTACATACACGTTGGCTTGCAAACAAAAGAATGTGCATTTCTCCTAAAAAAAGCTTCATAATAAGCCTTGGTACACCCGGCAAAACTATTTTCTTATTTAATTTATTAGCAATACTGTTGGTCAGTTTTTGGTTAGAGACAGGGTTTGGTGCTACTGCATTAAAAACTCCAGTTAATTCTTCTTCTAACACATATAAAAACATACGAGCCAGATCTGTAACATGAATCCAGCTTTGCCAATGTTTCCCATTTCCAAAAACAGCACCTACACCTAATTGAATTGGTTTTTTAATTTTAGGAAACGCTCCCCCCTTTTCAGAAAGAACAAGGCCTATTCGTAGTAGACTTACTCCTATACCTAAAGTTTCAAATTGAAGTATCGTTTCTTCCCATTTTGTTACCACATTACCCAAAAAACCTATATCTCTTTCTGGAGAGCTCTCCATATAATAATTTTGAAAAGAATCTGGATAAATACCTATAGCACTTGCAGAAATTACATGTCTAACTGTGTGCTTTGTTTTCTTTAAGGATTCTAACAATACATGAGTTGAAATAATTCGACTCTCTAGTATTTCTTCTTTATAAGATGGAGTCCATCTTTTTGCTACAGATGCACCAACAAGGTTAATAATAACCTCAACATCAAGAAAACAATTTTCGTCTAGAATATAATTTTTGGGATCCCAATAAAAACCCTGATAATTACTTGTGCTTTTTATTTTGTCTTTATTGGTGGTGAGGTAGTTGACATCAATTTTTGATTGATGACATAACTTTACAATTTCCTGGCCGATTAATCCGGTTGCTCCAGTAATTAAAACCTTCATTAGCTTATAATTTCATGCAAAATACTATTGGACTACAACAAAACCTATTTCTTTATTATAGGTTTAACAATCGTTTAAAATTATAGCCTTAAACTTTTATTACGACTTTGTGGCCCTAAGCATTTCGCGCTTTCCAGGTGGACCAGGAAGTCTTTCTACTTCAAAACCAACTTCTTGCATTGCTCTTCTCACACTACCTTTTGCCGAATACGTAACCAATACTCCCTTAGTTTTTAATGCATCATACATTTTTGAAAAAATTTCAACAGTCCATAGCTCGGGTTGCACTCTCGCTCCAAAAGCATCAAAATAAATAAGGTTAAACGTATTTTCATCATCAATATCGGTAAAAAACTGTTTCCTTTTTGTGAGTTCAAAATTAGAAGAAATACTATTAGGAATCTCCCATACAGATTGATGCATTTTATCAAAAACTATTTCTTTGTTGGAAGCATTAAGTATCACAGGATAATTCATCAATTTTACTTCATCAAAAACCACTGGATATGCTTCTACACCTACATAACATATATTCTGGTTTCTTTTTTCACCTTCTAAATACGTAATCAAAGCATTTAACCCTGTTCCAAATCCAATTTCCAAAATATGTAATATCTCAAAATCATCAGTATCTAAAATAGTGTGTAATCCTTCTTTAATAAACACATGTTTGGCTTCATTAATAGCGCCATGTTTTGAATGATACTGTTCATTTAATGCTGGTAAATGAATTGTAGTAGAGCCATCTGCAGTGGTTATTATTTCGCGTTTTAATTTTTCTTGCATTATTTTTTGATCAAAACACCTTCTGCAATGAACGAATATGTTTTTTTAGGTGTAGTTATTGCTGCTATCTCCTCTTTGGTTTTACCAGCATCACTTGCAAAATGTCGTTGATCTTCTACAGACATTTCGCTTACAAATGCCTTACCTTCAACAATCACTGTATCATTTTCGATATCTTTTGGCACAAAAAAACCATAATTTTTAAATTTCACCATAGTTTCTTTATCTGTATCCAATGCAACTTTCATCCAACAACCTTTAGCTTTGCACACATTATTTACTGTACTGGTAAATGCTATATTTACAGTATCTCCTTCTTTAATGCTTTCATACTTTTCCGCAATTGCATTTTTGTGATAAATCTGTTGTGATGAGATTTGATCCCCAAATGCATCAAAATTCGTCAATTCGGTATTTTTAATTGAAAAAGAAACCTTCTCTTTATTCGTACAACTTCCAATTGTAATCAACAATACTGTTAAAAAAAATACATTTTTATTCATTATTCTATAATTATTGATAAGTGAGTGTAAAATTACGCATTTTAAGAATTCTTATTTTAGTAGAAAAGGGTATTTTTGCGTACTTTATAGCAAGTTGTTAGTATTATTATTATTCATAGACCAAATGTATCTGGAATATGCTAAAAATAAACTAGCATGATCACTTAAAAAAGTACAGTATGAAAAACACAGTTTCGCAGCAAATAGAAATTACAAAAGCAAGTGAATCCAAAATTGGACAAGTAGATTTTGAAAATCTAAATTTCGGAAAAATATTCACCGACCATATGTTTGTTTGTGATTATGTCGATGGAGAGTGGAAAGCTCCAAAAATTATTCCTTATGGACCTATGACTCTAGATCCCTCAGCACGTGTTTTTCATTATGGACAAGCCGTTTTTGAAGGAATGAAAGCATACAAAGACGATAATGGAGATACTTTTTTATTTAGACCTGACGAAAATTTTAAAAGAATTAATAAGTCGGCAGAACGTTTGGCTATACCAGAATTCCCTGAAGAATATTTCTTTGATGGTTTAAATACTTTATTAAAACTAGATGAGGAGTGGATTAAATCAGGATATGGAAATTCATTATATATAAGACCGTTTGTAATTGCTACGCAAGCCAGTGTATCAGCATCTGAAGCGGATGAATATAGATTTATGATTATTTGCTCTCCTGCTCAGTCCTATTATAGTGGTGATGTAAGTGTACTTGTTGCAGAAAAATTTAGTCGATCTGCCAATGGCGGTTTTGGATATGCAAAAGCAGCAGGTAACTATGCTGGGCAATTTTACCCTACAAAACTTGCAAAAGAACAAGGATACCAGCAAGTAATATGGACAGACTCTAACAGTCATGAATATGTAGAAGAAGCAGGAACAATGAATCTGTTCTTTAGAGTAAACGACACCCTACTTACAGCTCCTGTGAGTGATCGTATTCTGGATGGAGTTACTCGTAAAAGTTTAATCGCTATTGCCGAAAAAGAAGGTATTAGTGTAGATGTTAGGCCTATAAAAGTTAGCGAAATTGTTGAAGCAGCAAATAATGGGAGTTTGAAAGAAATTTTTGGCGCAGGTACTGCCGCAGTAGTAAGCCCAGTAAAGGCGTTTGGATATAAAGGTGAACATTACGAAATCGAAAAACAAGAAAACTCGTATGCCTCGCATTTCAAAAAAGCCCTAATGGATATTCAATATAATAAGGCCGAAGATACTTTTGGGTGGAGATATAAGGTATAATACTATAGAAATAACATAAAAAAACTCCAGAATATTTTCTGGAGTTTTTTTTATTTATCTATCAAGGATCTCTTTAATATTTGGTTTAAAATAATTAGGGCCTTTTAACACTTTACCATCTTCACGATAAATTGGATTACCATCCTTCCCTAATTTACTCATATTACTACGCTGAATTTCATTAAAGACCTCTTCAATTTTATGCTGCATACCATGTTCTATAATTGTACCGCACAAAATATATAACATATCTCCTAACGCATCTGCAACTTCGACTAGATCATTATTTTGAGCAGCTTCAAGATATTCTTCATTTTCTTCTTTCATTAAGTTAAAGCGTAAAGTATTTTTAGCCTCTCCTAAATCTGCTATAGGTTCATTCTTGTATCCTATTCTAAAAGCAGAATGAAATTCTTGTACTGCGGCAATTTTATCTTTCATGAATCCTTTTTTATAATTTATCTTTGCCGTAAAAATAACAAAATATGTTTAGCCAAGGCCAGTTAGTATTTGCACTTTTTTTTGTGATCGCTTTTATCATTTTAATGATATTTAGCTATCGCAAAGACCTTAAACTACATCGTAAATATTACAAAGGCAGTCTTTTTATTTTGATCGGTTTCATTATCTTTATTTTATTGTTGTTCGCGTTAAAGACGTATTTACAACCTGAATAAATCACATACACCCCTGATTTTCAGTTTTATAAATTAATTTTAATCAGTACTTAATTTAAGTTCTGACTGTATACCTCTTTTGGTTTTTTAATTAAAAACGGGGAAAATACCCTGTATTGGGTATGGATTGACATGTGTTTTTTGTAGAGTTTTGGAGTAACTAAATAATCGTAACTCACTACCATTCTAAACTTAAATTTTTATGAATAATTATGATCATCGACAGGCTAATAGAGTTCTTGAACATTATGAAAATTACTTAATGAGATCAATATATGTAAAGTATTTAGCGGTGGTAAAATCTGTAACATATCCGGATCGCTATACCATTGAAATTGGTGTAACCGGTGTTGGAAAAGTAGAACTAGATGAGAATATAGACGTACAAAGGGCCTATGAAGGAAGATTTCCTGAAAATAAAATCCCAAAACTATTACCTATACCTCCAAAAAACAAAAATAAAATTATACCAAGAGATACTAAAATTATTACAGTAGATGAGATAAAAACATTAGATGTAGAAGATAAAAATATTTTCGAAAAGGGAATTTTTACAGAGATTATAAACCCAAATATAAATTATAAGGATTGGTTTTCTTTTCCATACGGTGCTCAACCAATCTATTCAAAAAACCAAAAAGACAAGGGTACTCTTGGAGCGGTTTTTAGATTAAAAGATTTTCCCGACGAATTATTTGGAATCTCCAATTGGCATGTGATTTCAGGCAAAACTTCTAATCTGGGAGATAAAGTTTATGACTCGGATTCAAATAAAATTGGAAGCTTATTTTGGCATTCGTTTGATATTTATAGAGAGGTTGCATTTGTAAAATTCGATCCGAAAATTGCCGAAAAAATGATAAAAACCTATAATCTCTCCTGCAAACCAGAGTTAATGATCACTAGGCCCAAATTAAACATGAACGTTCAACAATTAGGACAAGCAACAAGCTTAAACAATAACAGAACACCTAAAAGATCAACTATACATTCGTTAAATGCCACAATACGCATATCAGATTCAGATGATTACGATAATGGAAGGAAAATTTTTAAAAAGCAACTTCTCATTAAACATTTTTCTCGACCTGGTGATTCGGGCGCATTAGTGCATACAATTAAAGGTAAAAAAACTAAAGCAATAGGCTCTATTTTTGCCTTAACTCCAAAGCTATTAAATGTTTTCGATTCAAATGATCAAGTAATTCAATATACCGTTGCAAATAATATATTCTATATTTTTAATAAACTATTTGATCAAAAACAAGAAGTTTATATCGGAATAGAAGATGGTATTATTAAAACTAAATTAGTCAATCAATTTAAAATAAATAACAATTAATCTTTTTTATATGAAACAACTAAACTACAATTCCAAACCTCCTCAAAATAGAAGGTGGCATATGAATTCTCCCTATAACCAAATACTTTTTGAAGATGATGAAGTTGAATTAAAAGCTAAAATAAAAGTGAAAAATGGGAAACTTAAAAAAATGAAACTTCACCTAATCAATATGGAAAACCCTCAATCCAACCTATATGAGATATGTGCCGTTACTCGGCATGTAAACATGTATATAGAATTCCCTGATTACATTTTAATTCATGTAATCAAATCAGGGACGAGAAAAGAACAAAAGTTTAAAATTGATGGTAATCATATTCAAGAACCGGAATTTGATTTAGGAAAAAAGTTAACATTTTTGTTTAAGGAATATGATAATACATGTCCAAATCCACCTACTTATGAATTACCAGATACTACTCCCGAAACTAAAGAAGGTAGTATCATTATTGGAGGATAATATATGATCAAAACAAAAAGAAAAATAGTACAATACCTTTTACCAGTAAGTTTATTCCTTACTGGTTTTAGCTTTTCTCAAGACACTGATTTTGGAGCGCTTTTAAAATCCCTTAAAAGCAATGACCAAAAACAAATTAATCTTGAATTTCAAACAATTGACACCTCCAAAATTAGCCTGTATGATAAAGCTACATGGTTATATTATTATGCAGATTATCAATCAGACTTAGACAATCATCATATCGCTTATGAGGCAATTATAGAAGCAAAGAAAACATTTAGTGATTTAAAAAAAGAAAGTGATGTGGCGGATTGCAATATCCTATTAATATCCATACTAAGTCATCAAAACAATTTAGAAAAAAACTATCAAGAAATTGTAAGTGAACTTACCACATATGCCAAGAAACAAAATGATTCTACCGCATTGAGAACCATCTATCATCGATTGGCTGTGCAGCAGTTAAATCTAAATAATGCTAGGGAATCTATTAAATATTTTAGAAAAAATATTGAAATTGCCATTCGTCAAAAAGATTGTGTAAGAGTTGGGTATAACTATTCGAATATAGGAATAGTACATCAGACAGTAGATCCAAGAGATTTGGATTCGGCACTTTATTACACAAAAAAGGCAGTGCCTATTTTAAAAAAATATAATGATCATCAAAGTTTGGCATATAATTACAATAATCAAGCTCAACAATACAAATCACTCAAAAAATACGAATTAGCTATTCAATATTATAGAAAGGCAGATTCAGTTCCTTTAAAACATAATAGAGCAAAATCGAAGAAAATATTTTATGAAAATATCAGTGATCTCTATCAAAAAACTAAAGATTATAAAAATGCAGCTATCTATTTAGATAAACTAAACAAATTGAAAGACAGCATCAATGACACACAACAAAATACTGATATTGCAGGTATCAAAGAAAAATATGATAACGAAAAACTGAGAGCTGATAATCTTGAGATTGATGCTAAAAGAAGACAGAATAGGAATTTTATGATTGGCTCTCTTGTTCTATTATTATTTGGTGGGATCACTGCTTTCCTGATTAATAAAAATGCTAAACGAAAACAACGTATCGCAGAACAAGAGCGAGAAATTGAAATTCAAAAAACAGAAAAACTACTTAAAGAGCAAGAACTTACGGCTATAGATGCTATGATCGTTGGGCAGGAAAAAGAACGACAACGCTTGGCTAATGATTTACATGATAATCTAGGAAGTACATTGGCTACTGTAAAACTTCATTTTCAGCATTTACAAAACAATCGAAACAATCCTAAAATCGAAAATATCGAAGAGTTATATACAAATACCAATGAACTCCTGGATGAAGCATACCAAAAAGTAAGAACCATTGCCCATGAAAAGAATAGTGGGGTTATGGCTAATCAAGGCTTGTTACCAGCCATTAAAAACTTAGCCAAAAAGGTATCTAACGGGAATAATTTAAAGATTGAAGTACAAGGTTATGGACTAGAAGAACGTTTGGATAATACTATAGAAATTTCAATTTTCCGGATGGTTCAAGAATTGGTAACTAATATTATTAAACATGCTCAAGCCAATGAGGTGCATATTTCATTAACAAATCATGATTCTTTATTAAATATAATAATCGAAGATAATGGCGAAGGTTTTGATGCCAAAATTTTACCTGAAAAAGATGGTATGGGATTAGCTACAATAGAAAAAAGAATAGAACATCTTGAAGGTACATTCGAGATTGATTCTACCCCAAGAAAAGGAACAAATATTATTATAAATATACCTATATGATTACCGTAGCCATTGCAGAAGATCACCAATCCCTAATTGACGGAATTATGTTACTTCTTAAATACGAAGAAGAAATAAGCATTGTAGGTATGGCTAATGATGGTGAGGAATTGATAAATATAGTGAGAAGAAAACAACCAAAAGTGGTATTGATGGATATTCGCATGCCAAAAATTGATGGAATAGCGGCTACAAGTATTATAAAGAAAGAATTTCCTCATACCAAAATCATTGGATTCTCTATGTTTGATCAAGAAGATGCTGTTAAACAAATGATAGCAGCTGGTGCATCGGGTTATCTTCTTAAAAATTCGCCCTTAGAAGAAGTACTAACTGCTATACAACAAGTTATAGCGGGCAAAACTTATTTTGATGCAGCTCTAGATCCGGCTATTTTTTCAAAAGATGACCAACAACAAATTAAAAAACAAGTGCTTTCAAAAAGCGAACGAGAAATCCTAAAATTAATTGGGCAAGGAAAAACTTCTTCAGAAATTGCTGCTATACGTTTTAATTCTGTATCTACCGTAGAAACACATCGTAAAAACATCATTCGCAAACTTGGATTACATGGCAAAGGAGAATTATTACGCTATGCCATTGAAAAGAAATACGATTTCTAGATTTATTTTTATACGAAAAATACCCCGTAACGGGTATTTTTTTGACATTGATTATTCTATAGTTTTGAGTAAACTTATTTAGCCATGCAAAACAAAATTCGTTCTTTTAATCAATTTAAAACTGTTCTCGAAAAAGATCCAGAAATACAAGAGGATTTTAAAAAAAATCCAGTTGATGCTATTAAAAAGTTTCAATCTGAACCTTGGTTCAATGACAAACTTATTTACAGACTTGTAGTTCTTTTTTTAGGAATCATTGTACTTACTATTTGCGTTGGAGTAATTATACTCACAAGTCAAAATGTAATTAATAAAGACTTTAATGTTCCAGATATTTTAATAGCCACAGCATCTACAGCTATTGGAGCTATTGCAGGGTTACTCACTCCTAGTTCTAATAATGGAGACCAAGATTAACTCATGTTGAGAAAAGTTGTCTTTATAACAAAAAACATTCTATTCTACTTTAGGTAACAAAAAACGCCCTTCCTATACAGAAAGGGCGTTTAATATATCTTAGTTTTTACTAATTCACTTCTGGTAAGAAGTTATAGTTCTTACTATATTCTAACATTTGTGTAGTAAAATCCTCAGGTTGCGTTACATTTATTTTTGTAATTTCTCCATTCTCATCGGTTTCTGCAACCAATACTGGGTTCACGAAACCACTATAAGGCGCCGAAGTAAATTGTTCATTACGTTTTAATATTTCTGCATGTAATGCTTGATCTACTTTTACTCCATATCCTTCTACCAAAGCTTCAGCAGCTTTAAAATCTCCTTCAGATTTAATACGCTGTGTTTCTCTAAGTAAACGTCCAAAAATCTCACGTAATTTTTGATAATCATTAATATTATAATATGTTTTACCGTCTTTGGAAACTTTTTCAATTACATTATCCTTAGCACCTTGCTCAAAAGCCCAAGCACTTACCCATTGTCGGTTTCTCATATGCGCTTCTTCTACTTCATCACCAAGATTCAATCGAATTAGTTGTGTCATCAATCCATTTCTGATGTACCCATCATAAGCGGCTTTACCGGTTTTCTCCCAATCTTCGACTAGACCTAATTCTTGTAATTTAGGATCCATTAAGTAATACAAGCCAACTAAATCTGCACGTCCTTCTTCCATCGTAGATGCATAATTTTTTAGCGTTTCTTTAGTTTCGCCAACCCCAGGGTTTAATTTTCCAGAGGCATGACCAACTACCTCATGAAGTGCGGTATGTAGTTTATCTCCTAATTGACCATATTTTTCTTCTAACTCAAATTCTTCATTATCATGTACAAACTCCTTTAAACGACCAGAACCACCTGCATTATTATACGCACCTATAATATTACCTAGAGAAACTGATTTTGAACCTACCGCTGCTCTAATCCAATTAGCATTTGGAAGATTTACTCCAATAGGGGTACTTGGTGATGCATCACCAGCTTCACCAGCAACAGCAACCACTTTATAAGAAACCCCAACTACGCTGTCCTTTTTATGCTCATCCATTAATGGAGAATTATCTTCAAACCATTGCGCATTTTCAGATAAAACAGACATCTTCTTTGACATATCAAAATCCTTAATCTGCACGATAGTTTCATAAGAACCTCTATATCCAAGCGGATCATTATACACTTCAATAAAACTATTGATATAATCAATATTTCCATCTGTAGCAGCAGTCCATGCAACATTATAATCATCCCAAGTTTGTAAATCTCCGGTATTATAATATTTGATCAATAATCCGATAGCATCACCTTGAGCTTTGTTTTCGGCTACTTTTTGAGCTTTTTCTAACCATTTCACAATCTCATCGATCGCAGCTCCATATAATCCTCCAGATTTATATATTCTTTCTTTAAGCTCTCCATTTTCTTTTACCAATTGAGAATTTAATCCATATGATAATGGCTTATCAGGATTTGGAGATTTCATTTTTCCATAAAATGATTCCACATCAGCATTAGTAACACCTGGGCCATAAAAATTTACAGCAGAAAGTGCAACATTATCAATACCTTTTGCCTGATTTACTTTTTTAGAATCTTCATCATTAAAAATTACTTCATATACATCTTTTGACACCTCTGTACTAGTCGCAGCAAGAAGAGAACTAAAATAATCTTTACTAAATTCTGGTTTAATTTTAGCATTACTATAATGATGGTGAATCCCGTTAGAAAACCAAACACGTTTCATATACGTTTCGAATGCTTTCCAATCATCAGTCCCTTTGTCTCCTTCATATGTAGTGTATACTTTTTCAAGAGCTTTTCTAATGGTAAGATTATGTCTATAATTTTGATCCCACATAATATCACGACCACTAAGACCCGCTTGCGTTAAATAGTAAACTAATTTTTGTTCTTTTAACGTTAAATTATCCCATCCTGGAATTTGATATCTTAAAATCTTTAGATCAGCAAACTGTTCTACGACATGATTAAATTTTTCTTCGGTTACTTTTTCTTCTTGCTGCTCAATCTGATCCTGAATTTTAGGATCATTTTTACAAGCTACCATAAAACTGGCAACTGCGACAAAAAATAATATTTTGTTAAGTTTCATTTGTTAATGTTTTTGTTTTTAGTGTATCTGATGGTATTTACTGTAAACGCAATTTAAAAAAACAAAATCGCTCTACAGTCTATTTCAAATTGAGTATTTAATTATTTAGGCAAATGTAACAAAATAATAGGATGCAAAAATTAGTTATATTAGCTGAGCAAACAATCTAAACTAACAAACATGAAAATAATTAAGTATCTATTTTTTCTATTATTATTAATAATCATTGGAGGAGCTGTATATATAGCTACTATAAATGGTGAATATCAAGTAGAAGAAAGTCGTGTTATTGACGCGCCGGATGAGTTATTATTCAATACAATTAATGAATACAAAACTTGGGATAAATGGGGTCCTTGGATGGATGAATCCGACGATTTAATTATGGAATACCCAGAAAACACAAGTGGACAAGGAGCATCTTATAGTTGGAAAAGTGAAACCCAGGGTGACGGAAGAATGAAAACCGAAAAAATAGCACCTTTTAGTAGTATCGATCAAAAAATTACGTTCATAACACCTATGGGAGAAAGCGTAAGCGATGTATATTGGAAATTTGAAAAAATTGAAGGTAAAAAAACCAAAGTTACTTGGGGTATGAAAGGAGAGCAATCTTTTATGGAGAAAGCATTTTGGACAACACAGGATAGTACGTTATCCCAAATGTTACGACCAATGTATAAAAGAGGATTAGAAAAATTAGATACCTATAGTAAAGAAGAAATGAAAAAATACTCTGTGCACGTAGATGGTGTTACAGAACATGGTGGTGGATTTTATATGTATAGTGCTACTGCATCATCAATTGCGGTGATCCCAGAAAAAATGTCACAAATGATACCCGCTGTTAATGCTTATATGAGAGAAAACAATCTTGCTCAAACTGGTATGCCTTTTACTATATATAATGAGTATAATGAAGATCAGGGTACTGCCATTTTCTCAACAGCAATTCCCACAAGAGATAAAGTAGTTACACCTAAAGAAAGCACTGTATTATGTGACTTCTTACCTAGACAAAAAGTGGTTAAGACAACATTAAAAGGAGACTATGTTAATCTTAAAGAAGCTTGGGAAACAGCATACAAATATATCGCTGATAACAGTTTGGAGGCAGATGCCACATCTGCTGCTTTTGAGGTGTATAGAGCGGGTCCTGGATTAGCACCTAATCCTGCAGATTGGATCACCGAAATATACGTACCTATTAAATAAAATTATAGTATAGCTACATTTTGTAATGTATAACAAAATGTAGCTTTAAACTAGTTGCAATGAAACAAATCCTTTTGGTATTTATTGGAGGAGGCACAGGTAGTGTAGCTCGTTATTTTATCAGTAAATATCTTAATAGTTCTACAACAGGAATCCCTTATGGAACTTTTACAGCAAATGTTATAGGCAGTCTTCTTATTGGATTTATTCTTGGATTAGCACTCAAAAACAATACGCTCTCTCAAAACACAGTTCTTTTTCTTGCAACAGGTTTTTGTGGCGGTTTCACTACATTTTCTACTTTTGCTTATGAGAACCATATATTGCTAAAATCCGGAGATTTTATTACCTTTTTAATCTATACCATAGGATCCTTCATTATTGGATTCCTTTTTGTTTTCTTAGGGATGTTCATTGCAAAGTAAACCAATAGGATATACTATGTTTTCTAAACCTTTTAACATCTGTATATTCATTAAACCTAATAGTTCATGAAAAAAATCGAAGCTATCATCAGGAAATCAAAATTTAATGCTGTAAAAGATGGTTTACATGATATTGGTGTCAATTTTTTTACCTATTGGGATGTTACTGGAGTTGGTAATGAAAAAAAAGGAAAAGTTTATCGTGGGATTAGTTACAGTACTTCAGACATACAGCGAAGGTTCTTATCTATTGTAGTTACGGATGAACTTGAAGAAAAAACAATTCAAACAATCCTTGAAGTTTCAAAAACGGGCGAAGTAGGAGATGGAAAAATATTCGTCTCGGACATTAAGGATACTTACCGTATTAGAACTGGAGAAAAAGGGGATCAAGCTTTATATTGATTGCACCAAGGATTGTATTAAACCAAAGTATTCTTTTTTTTGGTCATAGATTTTTATCATTCTTTCTAAAAAAATCTAAAGAAAAGTAAAAATATTACTTTTAAATTCTTAAAATTTACTCAAATAAACATTAAACCCTAATTTTTTTAGGGTTAAAAATCGATAAACCGTAAAAATTACCATTCATACCCCAATATTTATTGGGGTCATATTCTTTTAACATAGATTTACGGCACCAATTAAAACAAATTATCACCACAATTAATGTTTATTATGAAAACAAAAACCGTAACAGATTTTTTAAAAAAAGTAACATTTGTTGCTTTGGCTTTTTTCACTTTTAATGTCATTGCCCAAGAAGAGGAAAAAGAAACAACTGTCGAAAATTTATTATCCAAACTAAGTGTGTCAGGTTCTGTAGATGGGTACTACAGATATAATTTTGGTTCTCCCAATGATAATTCGGTGGCACCAGCAACATCTTTTGCCAATCAAAGTGGGTTTGCAATAGGTATGGCTAATGTTATTTTAGGGTATGAAGGAGAAAAAGTAGGATTCGTAGCAGATCTAGTTTTTGGCCCAAGAGGAGAAGACGCTGTATTCTTATCTGATGGATCTGCACAAATTGTGAATCAATTATACGCTTATTGGAATGTAACCGAAAGCGTTAAGCTTACCTTTGGTAACTTTAATACGTTTTTAGGATATGAAGTAATTTCACCAACCGGAAATTTCAACTACTCTACATCTTATATGTTCTCGTATGGTCCTTTTTCTCATACTGGATTAAAAGCAGATTTTGTACTTAGTGAGAAATGGTCTGCAATGCTAGCTGTTATGAATCCAACAGATTATACTGAAAACAATCCTTTTGACACTTATATATTCGGTGCTCAACTGGGATATTCTGCCGATAATGGTAGTGCCTTTTTAAACTTAAGATATGGTAATGAAGGAGAACCCGGAGAAGTAGGACCTACTTTTCAGGCAGATCTAACTACTGGATGGGATCTTGATGAAGACTTTTATTTAGGAGTAAATGCAACCTATTTATCTACAGAACCTCAAGAAGATGGAGATGCATCTGGATTTTATGGAGTTGCGCTGTATCCTCAATACAAAACTTCAGAAAAATTTACTTTAGGACTAAGAGGAGAATATTTCTCTGTGTATAATGGCGGCTTAACTGGTGTAGTCGGGCTTGATACCGAAGGCGATGGTGATGTGATCGCGGCGACTCTAACAGGTAGCTATGATATTGGTGATTTAACCCTAAAACCAGAATTAAGATTAGACTCTACTTCAGAAGATTTCTTTATTGACAATGATAGCGAAGCTACCAAAAGTCTATCCTCTTTTGTACTAGGTGCAATATATAAGTTCTAAGAGATTTTAAGAGTATAGTGTATATTAAAAATTAAGCGTTCTGATTTTTCAGGGCGCTTTTTTTATTCATTATCAGGAAAAGTATTATACTTTTTTACTCCTGCATTAATTTTAATATCTAAATGATTTTCTTCGGGAGGTATTGGACAAGAATAACGATCATTATAGGCACAATAGGGATTATACGAAGTATTAAAATCTATTAGAATTGAATTGCCTTCGGGAATTTTAAGATCCATAAAACGTCCTCCAACATAACTTACTTCTCCATTAGTCATATCCGTAAATGGTAGAAATAAATAATCGACATATTCTATTTGAGATTGAAGTCCTTGATTTTGATAAATATTTAATACATATTGTTTTTCTTGAAGCTTGAAATGAGCTTCTCCATATTTTACATACAAAGGTTCTCTACCTGTGGTGGTCTTCATTATAAAAGGAGTCTCATAAGGCGTGCGAATAAACTTAGCCGTTATACAAAATGAAGTATCTATTTCAAAAAAATCCAATGTTTTAAATCGCTCGAGATTCTTAGGAGTCAAAGGGCTGCTTTCCTCAGAGGCAAATTCTTTATTCAATTTATCCTGAAAAGATAATACCCTCTGAATATCAGAAGTTTCCTGGCCAAAAATAGTTCCCCAGAAAAAAAATAAAAGTAAAACCAATCTATACACTACTCCCTTATTTTTTGCAAAAGTACAATTTACAATGAGTTAACTAATTAATTTCATCAAAATTGTTCTCAAATATTCGATAAAAAACTACTTTTACCTCTTATTTTGGGCAAACAACACAAATCTTAGGCTTTTTGCGAAAAATTTTACTTCACTATATTGATTCTTTTTCCGGACTTTCTAAAGAAGTATGGTGGCTAGCGTTAATTACTTTAATTAATCGTGCTGGAGCGATGGTTATTCCTTTTTTGTCTTTATATCTCTCTGATAATTTAGATTTTTCGAAAGAACAAATAGGATGGGTAATGACGAGTTTTGGTTTAGGCTCATTTTTTGGAGCCTGGCTGGGAGGAAAACTAAGTGATAAAATTGGGTATTACAAAGTAATTCTTGGCTCTCTAATATTAACGGGCATTGCTTTTTTAACAGTTCAATTCTTTTCAAGTTTCTGGAGTATTTGTATTAGTTTTTTTGTACTTATTGCTATTGCAGATACAGCCCGACCTGCGTTTTTTGTAGCATTAAGTGCATATAGTAAACCTGAAAACAAAACCAGATCTCTTACTTTTATAAGACTTGCTATTAATTTAGGTTTTTCGGCAGGACCTGCTTTAGGTGGATTAATTATAGCATCCATTGGATATTCTGGGTTATTTTGGGTAGATGGTATTACTTGTATTATTGCCGGAATAGTAATGATACAAACCTTAAACCCTAAAAAAACAAAAGAATTAGACAAAGAAGTTATAGTAGACAACCCCGTTCCAGCATATCGAGATGGCGTTTATGTATTATTTCTTATTGCGTTGGGGCTTTTTGGTTTTATTTTCGTTCAATATTTCTCTACGGTGCCTTTGTACTATAAAGAAATACATCAATTATCCGAAGAGAGTATTGGGTTATTACTTGCTCTTAATGGTGCTCTTATATTTTTATTAGAAATGCCATTAATTGCATATTTAGAAAAAACAAAGATTTCCCAAATAGGAAGTGTTATCTATGGATTCATTCTTACTGGAATAAGTTTTGGCCTATTTCTTATTAGTCCGTGGGCGGGAATACTTGTAATCGGTATGATCATAGCTACCTTGGGTGAAATGGTTGCTTTTCCTTTCGGAAATGCATTTGCCTTGGATAGATCTAAAAAAGGAAGACAAGGAGCTTATATGGGATTATATGCTATGTCTTTTTCTGTCGCTCATATTTTTGGACATAACTCTGGAATGCAACTTATTGCTAATTTTGGGTATACAAATAGCTGGCTTTTCATGGCCGGCATTGCTGCACTTGGAACTATTTTACTTTTTATTGTAAAACATAAGTTAACTAGAGAAAAGCCTATAAATCAATACCATTAAACTTATCATCATGAAAAAAATATTCTTTATCATTATTACATTTTCAGTTTTTGGTTGTACTCAAACCAAAGAAGAAAACCAATCAACTTCTACAAATGTCGAAATTGAATCGGTTATAAAGCAAAAGGAATTTCCCAAATTAAAACCCAATCGTTATAATGTGGCTTTTCTTATTATGGATGGAACTTATAATACAGAACTAACTGCTCCTTATGATATATTTCAACATACCCAGTATCGAAAAAACATTAAACCCATGAATGTTTTTACTGTTGCCAATACTGATAATCCTATCACTACTTTTGAAGGAATAAAAATAATTCCTGATTATAATTATACTCAAGATTCTATTCCTAAAATAGATATTCTTGTTGTACCCAGCGCAGAACATCATTTAGATACAGATTTAAAAGATCAAGCAATGATCAATTTTGTTAAACAAGTTGATCAAACGGCTACATATATGACTTCTCATTGTGACGGGGCATTTGTTTTGGCAAAAGCTGGTCTATTAGATAATGTGGTATCTACTACTTTCCCAAGTGATATTGACAAAATGAGAGGTATGTTTCCCGATTTGGATATTCGTAAAGAATTACTATTTGTTCATGATGGAAAGTATATTACATCTGCAGGAGGAGCCAAGAGTTTTGAAGCTGCTCTTTACTTGTGTGAATTCCTTTATGGCGCCGAAATTGCAAGGTCTTTAGCTAGTGGTTTAGTAATTGATTGGAAACTCGAAGAAGTTCCTCATTTAATTGTAAAATAATAAAAAAACAAAAAGTATCTACTGGGGTAGATACTTTTTTATTTAGGGCCAAACTACGTACTCTCTTTAGTTTCAAGATTTGGGGTCTTTAGACTAATGTCCTCACACCTAATTTGTCCCTGATGTATTCCAAATTAATATTTTAAATCCATATCGTCACATAGATTAAAATGTTAGTTATAGATCATACATCAAGTGTTTTTAAGATATAGTAAATTTAAGGTAAAATAATTGTAAACACAAAAATAATAACGATAAAAAACATATAAAATCGATGAAATACACAAAATTTTATGATTTCACTTTATTTTGAAAAGAAATATTTCGAATTTCCGAGGTATTTTTTGATTAGTCTATTATAATCCTTTGATAATTTTAAGGCGAGTGTTCCCTCTATAGTATATAGACTCTCAAAATCTTTATATCCATTCTGTAACATTTTTTCTAAATAAAACAAAGCTGTCTCATAATCCTGATCTCTAGCGCTAAAAGAAATAATTCGTTTATAAGACTCAAAATCTTTTTTATCTACTATTGTACTAAAAACATTAAGAAACATTTTCTTCTCGAAATCATCTTGATTATTCAACTCTATTTCCTTATAACTATCAACCAAATGTTTTAAATACCCTTTAACCCTTTTAGCCATATTTTGAGCGGGTTTTTGTTTACTAATTAAAAGGCTATCAAGTTTCGTAACTTCATATTGCCACCAACCAAGATTTTCATAATTAAGTAATTCAATATCCTCATCTGCCGAGAACAAATAACCTTCTCTTAAATAGATTTCTTTATTTTCAAATTTTGATTGTAATCTCTTTTCTCGTTTATACCCGTTCAATTTTCTTATTTCTTTTTGCTTTTCTTTAAGATGGTCTGTATCAAAAAAAGAGTTGTAATGAATACGTATCCGTTTTAATTCATCATGAGCTATTACATATTTTTCTTTTTCAAGATAATTATCAACACTTTCTATATCTTCCTGAAATCTTTTTTGAATCCAAATAGAATCTTTAGGCATTCTACCTTTTAGCATAGCTTGCGCAGTAAAAGTAGAAAGTGCTTTTCTAATCAATAATTGATCAGGGAAATCTAAATCTCCGTCATGAACAAAAACATCTGCTGCAATAGCCTTTCGTTTTAATAAATTCTTATTTGCCAAAAGATCTTTATACCTATGATTACCATTATTTGTCATAGCGATATAAGAGAAGTTCTTTTTCATTCGCATATTAGATTTATAATAATGACTATTCGCTATTGCCACTACACCAAATATTTTGTCAGGGATTAGTAAAGGTAACAAACTAGCTATCTCGGCATCTTTTCCCATTCCTGTAACATATACTCTTCCTATTTGAATCGGAAAAAGAGAAAAAATATGAGTCATAAAAACAGGTACATAGTTGGCTTTCTCTTTTGGGGTTTGGTCATTGTTAAAATTGGATATTGCAACAATATATCCTAACTCTTCGGCAGCTGCCATATACAACCTCGTTAAACCAGATTCTTTACCAGATGAATCAAAACCTAATACAATTGGCCAGTTTTTATTGGGATCAAAGTTTCTAGGTAGATAAATACTAAAGCTATTATTTGTTGACGGAACGTTTAATGAATCGGTAACAATTCCCTTTTTAAGCGTGAGTTGATTTTGACTATAACAAAGCGTAACTATAAATAGTAGAGTTAAGCTTACATAAATTCTTGAAGTAGATAATTGCACGATGAATAAGTTTATCAATAAAACACCACAAAAAAGGTGCCACCTGGAATCAAAAAATACTATAAAAAAAACACCTGAACAAATTCAGGTGTTTTTAATCTCTCCCTTACACTCTCTTTAGTTTTCCCTAACTAATGTCCTCACGCAAGTTAAAGACCATTCTTTGATATTATATACACAAATCTCATGCCAAAATTATAGTTCTAACTCACTTAATCCGGTATGATCTTTAATAGGGTTGTTTTCTATCAAATTAGATAGAATGATATGGGTTTTAACTTCTCCATATGTAATTAATCTATCTATAAACTCTTGCAAATGTATCTGATCTCGAAGTACTACTTCGATAACAATATTCTCATTACCCGTAATACGATAACAATTTAGTACTTCACTAAAGGATGATACCTTTATCATAAATGGTTTTAATCTTCCCATGAATGCGCGTAATGTAACAATTGCTTTTAATTGATATCCCGTTTTGGTATACGACACCTCAGCTCTATACCCTTTAAGCACACCATAATCTTCCATCTTTTTTATCCTCTCTGCAACTGCAGGAGAACTTAGTCCTACTTTTCTTCCTATCTCAGCATTTGATAACCTGGCATTTTGCTGAAGACATTGTAATATTTCCCAGTTTATTGAATCTATTTTCATTTTAAATAAAAAAATGTATTTCTAATTAAATCATAAGGCAAATTATCATTTTCTCTTTAATTTCAAAAGAAAAAATAGCAAAAATAGCAGTATTTTTGAAATAGATATTGTTATGAGATCGAAGCCACAAAATAAAAAACTCTATAAGAAGGCCCTTGAAATTTTTTCCCTTTCAAGAAGCATTTCTAATTACCTTGTGCATGATTTGGCACCACTACAAAAAAACGGAAATGAAGATCCTAACATATATTTCACAGGAGATATCATTAGACAATCAGATGAATTAGCACCAAAAATTATCAATGCTGAGAATCAAATTTTTCAGGATGATAGAATTAAACATGCAAATTCATTAATTCATATTACCAATAGATTATATAAAAACTGTGAACGCTTAGAACAATCCGAAAGTAATGGAAAAGAGTTTGTTATATTACTTCGTAAAGAGCTTAGAAAGTTTAAAAGGCTTCAGCATAGTTGGATTATGACCCTCTAATCTTTCCTTTTTCAAAAATGGTTTGTCCATTCGCGAAAAAGAAATACCCAAAATAAATACAAGGATTACGGATCTCATTTATATCTTTTCCCGTGCTTAATTACCATATCCACATTCTGTAGTAAACTAATATGTCTTAGCACATCACCTTTTACTGCAATAATATCGGCATATTTACCTTCGGTAATTGTTCCCACCTCATTTGCAACTCCTGTCCACAATGAAGGCCAATATGTAGCTGCGCGTATGGCATACATAGGATCTATTCCGAACTCATTTACCCAAACATCTAATTCGTTCCAGGTAGATTGGCTATGAAATTTCATCGGAATCCCACTATCTGTACCTATCATTAATACCACACCTGCATCCATTAATTGTTCTATTTTGGTTTGTAAAGTAGGTTTACGCATGGGAGTTAATTGAAAATATGGCAACCTATCCTTATGTGCAAAACTATTTTTTATGTCGGCAATAATCGTATCGTGCAAACCTCTATGCCATGAATCATTATCCAAGTGCTCTCCATTATCTCTCACATATTCATAATTATATAACCCTTCGACGGTTGGACACCAAAACAAAGGCCCTAAATTCATTTGTGCAGTACGTTCTTTAACCGCTTCTATAACATCATCGGGATATTTGGGTGCCGATGATAAACCCGTATGTTCAAAACAATCAACTCCGGCTTGAAGCCCTGCTCTAATCTCTTGCGGTCTATGACCATGCGCAACCACCTTTAAATTATATTTATGAGCGGTATCGACAACTGCTTGCAATTCATCCTTCGTCATTTGATCTTGATCAATAAGTTTAATACAATCAACTCCTGCATCCGCCAATTTTTTGATTTTTTTCCTAGCATCCTCAGCACCATTAATTCCCCACCTAAAAGCTTCTGTTCCTGGATATGGTTTTTTCTGGATAAATGGTCCAGAAACATACAATGTAGCTCCAGGGATTTCTCCTTTATTTATCCGATCTCTTACAGAAATACTCTCCTTAAGAGGAGCGCCAAGATCTCGGGCACTAGTTACACCTGCCATTAATAATTGCTCTGCCGATGCTGGCATAATCACATCTTCTAATAAAGGAGGATACGTTTTATCCCAATATGAATAGTCGGCATGACCATTAATCATAGTATGCACATGCATATCCCAAAGCCCTGGTAATACCGACATTCCTTCTGTAGAAATAATTTCTGCTCCAGAGGGGATTTTAAGAGTTGTAATAGTGCCAACTGCTTTTATTTTATCTCCTTGAATGATGATTACACTATTTTTTATGGGGGTAGATCCATAACCATCAATTAACGTTCCTCCAACCAATGCCTTTATCTGGTTTTGTTGCCCAAATGATAATGTAGTAATAAGTAGCCCTATAAGTAATTTTTGCATAACGTTTGTGTTTTTTTAAAGATAAATAAATTCAAAAAAAACACCTTCATTATTACTCTAGATAAACTATTTTAACATATTTGTTATACTACGCTTATATTTTTTTAATTCTTGTAATACTTTAGGACTTAATAAAAATAAACCTATCATATTAGGAACCATCATCGCAAACACCATTGCATCACTAAAATCAGTTACAGCATCCAAGGTAGCTGCTGCACCTATTACTGTAAAACAACAAAAGATAAGTTTGTATACATATTCTGTTCGTTTTCCTCTTCCAAAAAGATAACTCCAGGCTTGATATCCATAGTAAGACCATGAAATCATAGAAGAAAAAGCAAATAACAATACAGCTATTGTGAGTAAATATGGGAACCATGAAATTCCACTTTCTAATGCAGAAGAAGTAAGTAATACTCCTTGCTCATAATTGATCTCAACACCCGTGTTTATCTGTCCTGTAATGATCAAAACCAATGCAGTCATTGTACACACCACCACAGTATCTATAAAAGGTTCTAACAAAGCTACCAGTCCTTCGCTTGCGGGAAATCGAGTTTTTACAGCACTATGGGCAATTGATGAACTTCCTATTCCCGCTTCATTACTAAAAGCTCCTCGTCTTAACCCTTGAATAAGCACACCAACAAAACCACCTACTATCCCTTCAGAATGAAAAGCACCTTCCCAAATAGCCATAAAAGCATCAGGGATTGCACTACTATTTAATACTAAAACGACCAATACAGCGATGATATATGTTAAAACCATAAAAGGAACTATTTTATCGGTAACGCTTGCTATTTTTTTGATCCCTCCAATAATAACTACCCCAACCAAAATCGCCATAATTAATCCAAATACCCATCCTTGTCCTTGCAAAGAAGCATGTTGAGGCAATACAACATGTTCGAACAATTTATAAGCTTGATTAATTTGGAACATATTTCCTCCTCCAAAAGATCCTCCAATACACATTATGGAAAAAAGAACCGCTAAGAACTTCCCGAATTTTTCATATCCCTTCTCTCCTAATCCTTTACTTAAATAATACATTGGCCCTCCAAAAACTTTTCCTTCTGCATCAACTTCTCTATAGGTAACTCCCAAAGTACATTCTACAAATTTTGAAGACATTCCTAAAACACCTATTAATATCATCCATAACGTTGCTCCCGGTCCACCTATGGACAATGCAATGGCCACTCCTGCAATATTACCTAATCCAACAGTTGCCGAAACCGCTGTAGTTAATGCCTGAAAATGACTCACTTCTCCTTTTACGAGGCTATTCTTTTCATTCTCTCCTTCTACACTTTCTAAAGAATCATACTTTCCTCTTACAACCTGTATCGCAGTATGAAAACTACGGAGATTAATAAATTTAAAATAAATAGTGAAATACCCTGCTCCAATTAATAATATAACCAATACCCATGGTATACCTACAGTATCTGTAATGGGTATTTGAGCCAAAATAGCATCTACAAACCAACTTGTTGCTTCGCTAAAAGTTTCATTAATACGTTCATCAAAGTTTTGTTCTGATATTTGAAAAGAAAAGATCATGATAAAATTTTTCTGGCAATTTGCCCGAAAAACCAATCTTACAAAAGGTTAAGTACTACTCAAATTTTGAGCATAAAATGGTTAAGCATTAGGTTAAGCATTATCTCTAAATGATGTATATTTTAGAAAATTATTCGATTTGGCAAAAGTAACAAGTTGTTCTTTTCCGCCAGATCCACTTACATTGAGTAGTTTTTTGATTTGATGAATATGAGTTTGAAATCCATCAGTACTGATATGCATCTCTTGAGCAATTTCCGTATATGATTTATGATCCCCATAATGAGCAAGATATCCTAAAACTTCTCGTTGCCGTTCTGAAAATTCGATCTTAGAAGTTTCTTGTAATACTTGTAAATTCTTTTTTAAAGATTTAATGGTATCGAGATGACTTTCATTTGCCAACACATATTGTTCGTTTATTCTTTTGAGTTCTGCATTTTGGTTTTCTAATTCTTCGGCTAAATTTTGTTGTTGTTCTTTTTCTGAAAGAAATTTCCAACTATATAAAAGAATTGAAAAAAGAAGGATAAAAAGAAACTTAAATGATATCGCTGTAATACTCCCCAGAACACTCCAAAATTCTTGATCTATAAATTGTAATACTTTGTCTTGCGGTATCATTCTATGAGAAACTGCAATTACAATTAAAATGAATAAAACGAATGTTGGCAGATACATGAACTTCATTTGTCTTCCTACGAATGCTTTATTAAGTTCAAAAAGCAAAGAAATAGCTACCAAAATAGAAATGGGTATATCTATAAGCCAAATAAAATTATTACTGATCTCTGTATTACCATAAGACGATGCAATAAATACAAAAGTTATCATCCCTAAGACTCCACAATACACACCTACAAACTCATCAGTACTAAATCGTTCTACTAGTCTAACCAGGATACCTGGTTTTTTTTGGTGTTCTATAGAAGGAAGCGATAAAATGATAAACAAGGAATTTGCTAGTGAAACCAATACTCCCAAATAAATTAAAATTTTATTGGTAGATGACCATTGTAATCCTGTAACTAAGATCAGGTTAATCAATGCTCCTAATCCCCATACAAAAATGGCCAACCCAAACCACTTAATACCTTCGATAGCTTTTTGATCTGCTCTCCTAAGCTTTTCTTTACTAAAGATACGCTGGATGACCACAGCAGAAATCAAACAAACAATAGCGGTAACAGTATATTCTATAGTAGTAAACACAAATATCTTCCTTTTTCTCTAAAGATAAAGAAACTCTTCTAAACGAAAAACCCTGCTCGAAAGCAAGGTTTATCAATATATCTAATTAATTACGGTATTACATATTTCTACGATACTGCCCTCCTACTTCGAATAAAGCTGCAGTAATCTGTCCTAAAGAACATACTTTGCTAGCTTCCATCAATATTTCAAAAATATTTTGATTTTGTACCGCTGCCTCTTGCACTTTAACAAGTGCCTTGGTAGCTATATCATCTTTCGCCTTATGGAGATTGTTTAATATGGTAATCTGATATTGTTTTTCTTCTTCTGTAGCACGAATTACTTCGCCTGGAGTAACGGTTGGTGATCCTTTAGAGCTTAAAAATGTATTCACTCCGATAATCGGAAATTCTCCAGTATGCTTTAAAGTTTCGTAATACAAACTTTCCTCTTGTATTTTACTTCGCTGATACATTGTTTCCATAGCTCCCAGCACTCCACCACGTTCGGTTATTCTATCAAATTCGGTTAACACAGCTTCTTCAACTAGATCTGTTAATTCTTCGATAATAAAAGATCCTTGAATAGGGTTTTCATTTTTCGCTAAACCTAATTCTTTATTTATAATTAACTGTATTGCCATCGCTCTGCGCACTGATTCTTCTGTTGGTGTTGTTATAGCTTCATCATAAGCATTGGTATGCAATGAATTACAATTGTCATATATAGCATATAACGCTTGCAATGTAGTACGAATATCATTAAAATCAATCTCTTGAGCGTGTAATGATCGACCAGATGTTTGGATATGATATTTCAACATTTGTGCTCTAGGATTTGCAGCATATTTATGCTTTAACGCTTTTGCCCATATCTTACGAGCAACACGACCAATTACTGCATATTCAGGATCAATACCATTAGAGAAAAAGAAAGACAGGTTAGGACCAAACTTATTAATATCCATTCCACGGCTTAAATAATATTCTACATAGGTAAATCCATTAGCCAAGGTCAAAGCCAATTGTGTAATTGGGTTGGCACCAGCTTCGGCAATATGATACCCAGATATAGAAACCGAATAAAAATTTCGTACCTGTTTTTCTATAAAATATTCCTGTACATCTCCCATTAATCGCAAAGCAAATTCTGTAGAAAAAATACATGTGTTTTGCGCTTGATCTTCTTTTAATATATCAGCTTGAACAGTGCCTCTAACAGTATTTAATGTTTCTGCCTTAATTTTTTCATAAACTTCAGAAGGCAGTACTTGATCCCCTGTAACTCCCAATAGCATCAATCCTAACCCATCATTACCTTCAGGTAGTTCTCCCTGATATTGAGGGCGCTCAATACTTTTATCTTTATATATTTTTTTAATCTTTCCTTCAACTTCAGACTCTAGATCATTTTCTTTAATATACTTCTCGCAATTTTGATCAATCGCTGCATTCATAAAGAACCCTAACAACATAGGTGCAGGACCATTTATGGTCATACTTACAGATGTCATCGCATGAGTAAGGTCAAAACCTGAATATAATTTTTTAGCATCATCCAAACAGCAAATAGATACTCCTGCATTACCAATTTTACCATAAATATCTGGTCTATGGTCTGGATCATTACCATACAATGTAACCGAATCAAAGGCCGTAGATAGACGTTTTGCTGGCATTCCTAAACTCACATAATGAAAACGTCTATTCGTACGCTCTGGTCCTCCTTCTCCTGCAAACATACGTGTTGGATCTTCTCCAGTTCGTTTAAAAGGATATAAACCAGATGCATACGGAAACTCACCAGGAACATTTTCTTGCAATGACCATTTTAATACATCACCCCAAGCTTCATATTTTGGTAAAGCTACTTTTGGTATCTGAGTATGTGATAAAGACTCGGTATGTGTTTCAATTTTGATTTCCTTATCCCTTACTTTAAAAGAATAAATAGGATCTTTATATTTTTTAAGCTTGGTCGCCCAACCTGTTATAATTTCCCAATTATATGGATCAAGATTAAGTTTTACTCTGTCAAATTCTGCCAATAATAATTTCAAAAAATCTGAATTATCATTATTCGTTACTTTACGAAGGTTATCGTCTTCAATACCGTTTTTTGACAGTCCTATAAAATTAACATCAGCAACGCTACAAATGGTTTTATAGATACCGTATAATTTTTGCGCGACCTCTACTTGTATATTAACCGTTTTATCATACCCTCTATTAGTCTCTGCTATTTCAGATAAATACCTTGTTCTACTAGGAGGGATTACAAATATCTTTTCAGACATTTCTTTAGAAATATGAAAATCAGATTGTAATGATGCTCCCGTTTTCTCAACTACCTTATCCATAATAGCTTTATACAGCGTATTCATACCTGGATCATTAAACTGCGAAGCAATGGTACCGTATACCGGCAAATCATCTTGATGCGTATCCCATAGATTATGATTACGCATATATTGTTTTTTTACGTCTCGTAAAGCATCTAGAGAGCCTCTTTTATCAAACTTGTTGATAGCAACTAAGTCTGCAAAATCAAGCATATCAATTTTTTCTAACTGTGTAGCTGCCCCAAACTCAGGAGTCATTACATATAAAGATGTATCACTATGTTCTAAAATCTCTGTATCCGATTGCCCAATTCCTGAAGTTTCAAGAATAATTAAATCAAATTCTGCAGCTTTTAATACCTCGATAGCTTCTGCAACATATTTCGACAATGCCAAATTAGATTGTCGCGTAGCTAAAGAACGCATATATACTCTCGGAGAGTTAATTGCATTCATACGAATACGATCTCCTAGTAACGCTCCTCCTGTTTTACGTTTTGAAGGGTCTACTGATATTATACCCATAGTTTTTTCTGGAAAATCAATCAAGAATCGACGTACCAGTTCATCCACTAAGGATGATTTACCTGCTCCACCAGTTCCTGTAATTCCCAGTACCGGCGTTTTCGAAGTTTTATTTTTTTTATGTATTACACTTAATGTATCCTTTGCTATTTCAGGAAAGTTTTCGGCTGCAGAGATCACTCGAGCAATCGCTCCTATTTCTTTTTCTGCCAAATGATCCACTTCTCCATTTAATCCATTCCCAATAGGAAAGTCTGCCTGCATTACAAGATCATTAATCATACCTTGCAATCCTAATTCTCTTCCATCATCTGGAGAGTAAATTCTAGTAATTCCATAATCCATCAACTCTTTTATCTCTTCTGGAAGAATTACTCCACCACCACCACCGAATATCTTAATATGTGTTGCTCCTTTTTCTTTGAGCAGGTCATACATGTATTTAAAATATTCATTATGCCCTCCTTGGTACGAAGTCATTGCAATAGCATTGGCATCTTCTTGTATTGCGCAATTAACCACCTCTTCTACACTTCTATCGTGGCCTAAATGTATTACCTCAACTCCTGTTGATTGGATAATACGTCTCATAATATTAATAGCAGCATCATGCCCATCAAATAGTGATGCGGCAGTAACTATTCTTACTTTATTCTTGGGTGTATAGGGTGCAATTTGTTCCATTGACAATAAATAGTGTTTTTGATGCCGCTAATTTACGAAATACGCATCAAAAAGGATTATTTTTTTAGAATTATATAATTTACTTATCCATTTTTGTAAACCTATTACGGATAATATAAACGATTTGGATTCGAACTCTTCTTAATAAAGCTCAAATTACAAAATTGAGACTCATAGAACAATTAATTATTGTTAACGAGACTGTTAAACCCTTATAAACTGATATAAGAAAACAATATCTTCAACACCTATTTTAATAAAATTTATTTTAAAATGAAATTTACATCAACAAAAAACAGATTATTATTCCTATCCTTCCTCTTCATCATGGGGATTGGGATCCAAGACATCGATGCTCAAAAAAAGAGAAAGAAATCGAAAAAAGGAGATAAAGAACAAGTAGATTCTAAAAAAGAAGACAAAGAGAAGACTATAGAAGAACTTGTGAAAAAAAGCGAAAAGATTGAAGGGTTATTTACAATCTACAGGGACTCCATAGACGGAACTACTCATATGCTTATCAATAAAGATCAAATAGGTAAGGAATTCATCTATTTTAGTCAAATTTCTGATGGAGTTCTGGATGCTGGTGCTTTTCGAGGAGCGTACCGCGGTTCTAAAGTTTTTAAAATTGAAAAACATTATAATAAAATAGAATTCATCACTCAGAACTCGTCATTTTATTTTGACAAAAATAATGCCCTATCGAAATCCTCTAGTGCAAATATTAGTGAAGGTGTTATGGCTAGTCTGAAAGTAGAAGCTCATGACAAAGCAAAAGGATTGTACCTTATTAAATCTGACAACCTTTTTCTTAAAGAAACTTTTCAACAAGTTAAAGCTCCCTCATTTCCAAAACAATCACCTTTTGCATTCAAAGTGGGAAAACTTAATAATGAAAAGACAAAAATTAAAGCAATAAAAAACTATCCCGAAAACACTAATATTAATAGTCATTATGTTTATACTAATCCATCTATTCTTAACGGAGGGTCTAATGCCGTTAGTGACGGAAGAAATATTACTATTAAAGTAGAACATAGCTTAATTGCTATGCCTAAGAATAAATATCGACCTAGATATGATGATCCAAGAGTAGGTTATTTTCTTACTCAGGTAACGGATATGACATCTACTAGCCCCACTCCTTACCGAGATTTGGTACATCGTTGGAATTTGATTAAAAAAGATCCGTCGGCAGCTATCTCTGAGCCTATTCAACCTATAGAATGGTGGATTGAGAACACCACTCCTGTAGAATTTAGAGAAACAATTAAAGAAGCCGTATTAGAATGGAATAAAGCCTTTGAAAAAGCAGGTTTCAAAAATGCAATAGTGGTAAAAACTCAACCTGACGATGCAAAATGGGATGCAGGTGACATTAGATATAACGTATTACGTTGGACTTCTTCACCTCAACCTCCTTTTGGAGGATATGGCCCTAGTTTTGTTAACCCAAGAACTGGCGAGATTCTGGGTGCCGATATTATGTTAGAGTATGTTTTTCATACTAATCGTGTAAAATATGATAGATTATTTAATCTTACTGCTACTGACCAATTTGAAGATCAAAATTTTTCTACGCCACTCTCTAAAGATAAACATCTATATTGCTCTTATGGACATATCATGCAAGAAAACTCGCTTTTTGGTCAAACAGCTCTATTGGCATCTGGGGCTAATGATAATGAGATGAATGGTATGAAACGAGAAGCCATGACAGAACTAATTATGCATGAAGTAGGGCATACACTTGGTTTAAATCATAACATGAAAGCCAGTCAATTATTCTCTCCAGAACAACTTGCTGATGCTGAGTTTATTAAAGGAAAATGCCTTACAGGCTCTGTAATGGATTATACCGCCATTAATTTAACCAATGACAAAATAAATCAAGGACAATATTTTTCTACTACGGTAGGACCCTATGATATTTGGGCTATTCAATACGGTTATACACCTGTAAATTCTGAAAATGAATTAGAAAAAATTACAAGTCAATCTAATAAACCTGAATTAATTTTTGGTAATGATGCTGATGATATGCGTTCTCCTGGTAAAGCAATAGATCCACGAGTAATGACTGGAGATTTATCTAATGATCAAATCACGTATTCGATTAATAGAATGGAATTAGTTAATCAACTTATGCCACAAATTAAAAATCAATTTAACAAAACAGGGCAATCTTATCAAGAGTTAAGACAAGCTTATTTTATTTTAAGAGGACAATATGGACGGGCTGGTGACGTAATTTCTCGATTTATAGGTGGCGTATATGTAGATCGGAGTATGATAGGGCAAGACAACAACTTAAAGCCTTATACACCTGTAAGCTACCAAGATCAGAAAAGAGCAATGAAAGCCTTAAGTAAATTTGTTTTCGCACCTAATGCATATGATGTCCCTAATGATCTTTATAATTACATTGCCTTACAAAGACGAGGATACAACTTTTTTAGAGGGCCCGAAGATCCAAAGATTCATGAAGTTGTTTTGAGCTATCAGAAAAGAGTTTTAAATCACATTTTGCATCCAAATACCTTGCAAAGAATCACTGATTCTGAATTATATGGAAATACATACTCATTATCAGAATATATGACGGATTTAAACAATGCCATCTTTCAAAAAGATGTATCGGGTAATGTTAATACATTTAGACAAAATTTACAGTTAGAATACACTCAAAGACTGATACATATTTTGGCAAAATCAAATCCTCAACAAAGAATAAAACATACACACGCAGCTAAATCGATGGCTCTTTATAATCTTAAAAGAGTACGTGCTATGGTTTCTAATGGAGCAGGTAACACATTAACGAAAGCACATAAAGATCATATCAAAACATTAATCAATAATGCAATAGACGAAATTAAATAACATTCATTAAAAGGTTATTTGATAAAAGGCTGATTTTAAAACAAATCAGCCTTTTATATTACTAATTCTTTAGAAAATCATATCGTATAATTGAAATTTAATAAAAACATAGTTTTTATAGAAGAATTAGTTGGAAATATTGGCTAATACTATCGTTTCTGGGTATGTTTATCATTAGAAATCGATTTTACTAATGAAAAAAACTACCTTATTAATCAACTGTCCTGACAAAAAAGGAATCATAGCCACCGTTACCAACTTTATCTTATACAAAAAAGGAAATACAGTATATATTGAGCAACATGTAGATCGTGAACTAGGAGAGTTTTTTATGAGATTGGAATGCGAATTTGATCAGGATGAAAAAAAACTTGCTCAATTTAAGGAATCCTTTAATGAGGAAGTTGCCAAAAATCACAACATGCATTGGGAAATGTATGATACAGATAAAAAACCCAAAATGGCTCTTTTTGTGTCAAAATACGATCATTGTTTGTACGATATTTTAGGGAGATATGCATCTGGGGAACTTCATGTAAAAATACCTATCATTATAAGTAATCATATCGATCTTAAACCTATTGCCGAAGCATTTAATGTTCCTTTCAAACATATTCCAATCTCCAAAGAAAATAAAGCAAAGGCTGAAGCCGAGCAAATCGAAACTCTTAATGAACATAAAATTGATTTCATTGTTCTTGCTAGGTATATGCAAATTTTATCCCCAAGTTTTGTAAACAAGTACCCAAATAGAATAATTAATATTCATCATTCTTTTTTACCAGCTTTCCCTGGCGCTAAACCTTACCATTCTGCCTACGAACGTGGAGTAAAAATAATTGGAGCTACCAGTCATTATGTTACTTCTGATCTGGATGAAGGTCCTATTATCGAACAAGAAATTGTAAGAGTATCACACGTGCACAATGTTCAGGATTTTATTTTAAAGGGAAGAGATCTTGAAAAGATTGTTTTATCCCGAGCTATTAAGCATCATATAGAACGAAAAGTACTAGTTTACAATAACAAAACTGTTATTTTCTCATAACGGAAATATGTCTCTAGTAGTTGCAAAACGATATCCTTGTTCTTCGAGTAGAATTCGATCTTCGTTATCTACATCTAAAGCTGGATTTGAATGATTAAAATGTATGAAAATAACTTTAGATTTAATTTCTTCAGATTCATTTTTAAACAAATTCGTAGTTTCTTCTATAAAGGGATGAGGAACCTCTTCCATAGGTCTAGGAATTTCACCATTCTTAAAAAAAGTAGCATCGATAAAAGCATAATCTACTTGCTTTACTTGTTCAACAATATTTTTTTCCCAAAGAGACCACTTATTAATATCCGGAATAAACAACGCAGATTTATGATTACCTATAATCTTATACCCTACAGTTTCAGAATATTCATCTCTATGAGGCACTTTAAAAGAAATTACTCGTAAAGATTTCGTAATAGATAATACCGAATCTTCTTTAATAGGATGTATTATGATATTTCTTAATGCCACCAATTGCGACCAGGGACCATTAGTTTCCAAAAAAGTTTTCATTTTGGGCATCGCATAGATAGGGATTTCTTTTGCCCCCATAGCCTCTCTTCCAAAATACATTAATCCTGTATAATGACCTATATGTGCATGCGTTAAAAATATTCCATCTATTATTGATTTCGACTTCAAATATTCATCATCTAGAATAGATAATTGCTCAGGAAGATCTGGACTGGCCTCAAACAAAAACTTCTTTTTCTCTTTACTATCTATCAACCCTAATGAAACAACTAATTCTTTTTTTATTTCACTATTCTTAACAGCAACAAATTCATCTGTATTATTGATATGAGGGAATCCACCATCTTGGGCAATTCCTAACACAGTGATATATTGATCAGGTTTAATAGACGGTATTATCTTGTCTTTTATCGAATCTTTTTCATTTTTACATGAAATAATTAAAAGAGATAGTGCTAAAAAAATTAAATTTGAATTCATTTTAATTATTTTGTATTCTCAAATCTAACAAGAAATCATGAAAAAAATCCTCATTATATTCGCTATTATACTTCTTTCGGGATGTGCCGAACTTCAACAAGTCGTTAATAGTCTGCCGCAAAGTACTACTGGAGGTTTTGGTGTAAGCAATATCGATATCGGTAATGGATTAAGACAAGCCTTGGATAATGGTATTGATAAACAAGTTACAAAACTTACTCAAAAAGATGGTTTTTATAGAAATCAACTAGTTAAAATACTGCTACCTGAAGAATTACGAAAAGTAGACAAAACATTAAGAGATGTTGGATTAAGTAAACTTGCAGATGAAGGTTTAAGAGTAATCAATCGTGCCGCAGAAGATGCTGTAAAAGAGGCAACCCCAATTTTTGTTGATGCGGTTAAACAGATTACTTTTAATGATGCTCGACAAATTCTTTTAGGAAATGATGATGCCGCAACTGGATATCTTAAAAACAAAACTAGTGCTGCTTTATACTCAAAATTTAATCCTGTAATTAACAAATCTTTTTCTAAGGTAGGTGCCGATCAAATCTGGTCTAATATTATTAATAAATATAACGCTCTTCCTCTAACAAACAACGTAAATCCAGATCTTACAGATTATGTTACTCAAGAGGCATTAAAAGGTGTATATGCAATGATTGCTGTTGAGGAAAAAGAAATTCGAACCAAATTTGGCTCTAGAACTACCGATTTATTAAGAAAAGTTTTCGCTTTGCAAGACTAATTAAAAAAACATATTACTTCGTTCTTTTAACATTTATAACAACTTTAGGTAACGTTAACGCATCCTTAAGAGGGCTTAAAAGTATTATCCTGTAATTTTGTACATCGGTATATAAGAGGATAACAATGTTTACTTGGTTAAAACATAAAAGCGAATTACAAAAGTTACAGTATTCTTACTGTAAACTAATGAAAAGTGCCTACAAAATAGCTATAAAGGACAAAGATAAAAGTGATGAACTGCACAAGCAAGCTCGTGAAATTTTATCCAAAATAAAGAAGATTGAAAGTCAAACTATACTATAAATAATTCTATTAGGATTGCCCAATAAAAGCAATTGTTTCTCGATTAAAAACTTCAGGCTGTTCAACATTTACAACATGTCCAGAGTTTTTAATGACGAAAAGTTGAGATAATTGATGTGATAAAACCACTTTTTGAACCGAAGGCAGAAAAAGATAATCCTCTTCTCCCATAATATACAAGGTTGGAATTTTAATATCTTTTGCTCTAAAAAAACGTAATAAAGGATTAATCTCTGAAGTTAATCTAAACCATCTCACAAATTCTTTTTGGTATAATTTTTTTGCTTCATTAGCAAAAAGTAATCTCGATTGTTTATGATTTTTTTTAGGCATAATAATAAACGCAAAAAACTTGTACAAAAACATATAAGGGATAACCGATTTAAATACGATACCCAACCTCATCAATACCTGAGATCTTAAATTTAATTTCATTATCGCTCCCCCCATGATCATACTTTGCACACGATCAGGATGTTTTTCGGCAAGATTTCTAATTAAAATTGTACCTAAAGATATACCTACAAAATGTGATTTTTGTATTTGCTCTTTATCAATAACTTCTACAATATCATCGGTTATAGAATCGAAAGTGTATTTAGAATTAAATGCATCTTTAAGAGCTGGTTTAGAATTTCCGTGCCCTCGTAGATCTAATAAGAGTACATTAAAATGTTTTCTAAACTCCCTAACCTGTTTAAACCATATAGACGAACTACCTCCTGCTCCATGAACAAAAGTCACCCACTCTATACTTTCGGAATGTTGATATATTGAATAATTAAGCAATAGGAATTGTTTAGCGGATCAAAAGTATGAACTTATTTCGGATTACTGGTATGCTTAACAGTTTTTAAAGAAATGTTTATCCTTTATCTATTAATGCAATGTTTTAAAGTATGAAAACGCATCGCGTAAACGTGATCCGTACCACGAAAAATATTCCCCGTCAACCAAAATAACTTTGGCACTTGGATACGTTTTCTGAGCATCATCTATGTGTTTTTGAGCAAAAGGAAAGGGTTCTGAAGATAACAATATCAAATCCAATTTTGGTAATGAAGCAATATCATTATCAGAAACTTCGGGATAACGGCTCATGTGATCAAAAACATTAGTAAAACCATTTTCTTTTAAAAGGTAATCAATAAATGTATTCTTACCTGCTGCCATCCAAGGGTTTTTCCAAATAAAATAGGCTACTTGTTTTTTTGGTTTGTCTTTTATAAAATTTCGAAAAGATTCTTCTTCCATTTTTATTTCAGAAACAAGTGTTTTGGCTAAGGTTTGCTTTTTAAACATTTCACCATACTGAAGAGTCATTTCTAAAGCATCTGATACAGAAAAAATATCTGAAACATGTACAGGATATTCCTTTTCTAAATATTCTACAATTTCCTTACTATTCTCTTCTTTATTACAAAGAATGATATCAGGATTTAATTTTTCAAGAACATCATAATTGATTTTTTTCGTGCCCCCCACTACGGTTTTTTCTTTTCGCAAATTCGAGGGATGTACACAAAACTTTGTAATCCCCACTATACTATCTTTTAACCCTAGTGCTATTAACAGCTCTGTTTGAGAAGGAACCAAAGAAACAATACGTTTTGGAGTATTTAAAATCTCTACCTCTCTACTCATTTGATCTATAAATATCATAAACTTGATCCTATTTTAACTTCGCAAATAAAACAAACCTTAAAAAACTCTTAAATCATTAATAACTAGCTATTTAAAAATAGTGATTACGCTAAAAAAGTCTTATATTAGAAAGAACAATTTTTTAATTAAATACACGGGGCTATGAATTCAGTATTACTAAACGTTATTATTTACAGTATTATGGCATTTTTTATAGTGTTCATTGTATATGGACTCTATGGATATGCAAAACAAGTATTTAACGCGAATAGACGTTAGTGCTATTCATTAAACAGAAAAGGAAGGAGAATTTTTAGTTAGAAAATTCTCCTTCCTTTTTTAATTATCTTTTCTCTAAGATGAGTTTCATCTCTTCCTGAAGTTCTAAAGCCTTAGCTGCCGCAGCTCTTGCATAATCCTCACTATTAGATGCATAAATAATTCCTCTAGAAGAATTGATTAATAATCCTATTTGATCATTAAGCCCATACTTACACACTTCTTTTAAATCTCCTCCTTGGGCTCCTACACCCGGTACTAATAAAAAACTATCTGGTACAATTTTTCTTATATCGGTAAAGTACTCGGCTTTTGTAGCACCAACTACATACATTAGATTTTCTGAGTTTTTCCAAGATTTTGAAATTTCTAATACTTGTTTATACAGTTCTTTTCCTTCAGTTTTTTTGGTTTGAAAATCAAAAGCACCTTGATTAGATGTTAATGCCAACACAATAGTGTGTTTATTTTCAAACGCCAAGAAAGGCTCTACAGAATCCTTGCCCATATAGGGAGCAATTGTAATAGAGTCAAACTCTAAATCTTCAAAAAAAGCCTTAGCATACATCGTACTGGTATTCCCTATATCACCTCGCTTTGCATCAGCAATAGTAAAAACTTCTGGATAATTTACATTTAGATAGTCAATAGTTTTGGCTAATGAGTTCCATCCTTTTATTCCATAAGCTTCATAAAAAGCAATATTAGGTTTATACGCCACTGCTAAATGATGTGTTGCATCAATAATAGCTTTATTAAATTCAAAAATTGGATCTTCTTTTTCTAATACATGTTTTGGTATTTTATTTAGATCTACATCCAAACCAATACATAGAAATGATTTTTTTTTAAGTATTTGATCAACAAGTTGACTGGTTTTCATACCTCGTTTAAAAAATTAATTATAAAATTATTCTTTACCATCTACATAACCCTGAAGGTAACTAAACCTTTCTGTAAGCTTACCATTTTTGGTCATTCTGGCTCTTTCTAAAACTCCATCTTGATCTCCATTAAAAAATGCTGGGATTACATATTCTAAAAACATCTCTCCAAATCCTTCACTAGCATCTTTAGGTAATTCACAAGGTAAATTATCAACTGCCATTACTACAATTGCTTTTGAGTCTTTATAATCGATTTCAGTTTCGGTTATTGGGTTATACCCATAAATAGGTTCTGAAATAGTCGATGCTCTAATTGTAGAAGCTACAGGTCCATCAATATCACAAGATACATCTGCTACTACCTTAATATTAAAATGATCAGATGCAGCATCATTACGTGTGTAAATAAATGGAGCACCATCACCAAAAAAATGACCCGCTATATACATATCACTCACCTTAGCAAAACGCATAAAATCAGACTCATACGCCTGAGGATTATTATAAAAATCATTCTTATCCTTTACAGTACCATCTTTGCGTTTATTATAGTCCAATACATCAATTTGCACATAAACTGCTTCGTCAAAAGTATTATTTAAGTATTCTTGTACAGAAACTTCTCTCATATTGATTGCATCTAGAACTTCTTTGGCTCCAGAACCAACTTTACCATTACCTGTAAGTACTATCTTCATACCCGGCAAAGCAACCTTAGAGAGTTCTTGTTCTAATGCCTTTTGATCATCAAGGGTTTCTACCTTTGGAAGTGTAAACGTATTATATTTTAACCCCCAAGCTCTAAATCCATTATATGCTCCAACAATACCGGCATACCTTCCAAATCCAATTAATCTAAAGCCATTGGCCCCTACAATCACTTCATGATCATACAACTCTATATTGTTGTCTAGTATTGCTCTTAACAAATCTCTATTATAAGGTTGTTTTTTTATAGTATGAGAAAAGAAAAAATATTTTTTATTGGCTATTAAATTAGAAATAGGAACTTCTTTGACTCCTAATAAAACGTCTGCATCTGATATATTTTCTGAAACGGTAAATCCAGCATCTTTATACAAAGCGTCCTTAAAGACCCTAATATTAGAACTTTCGACTACAAAAGTAGCTTCTGGATACTTAGATTTTACATTTTTGAGGCCATTGGGAGAAAACACAACACGACGATCTGGCGGGTTTTTACGTTCTTTAATAATACCGAACTTGGTCATATATTTTGGTATATATTTTGTTGATTTAAAATTGCGGCTAAAGATATGACAATTATAGTTATCTTTGCCAACCATTTTTGATGTTAAATAGACATTAAACTATGATTTTTGGGGTCGACTGGTTTTGACAGCGAGATGAATAGGATGGTAAGCACGTCGAGCGCTGGGATATAGCTCGTAAATATCATATTTCACTTTTTTAAACGGCGAGAATAACTACGCCCTAGCTGCATAATCCGAATTATAGTAGGATAATGCCTCGGCTCACTAGGTGAGCAAGCAGGATACTCTTCAAAAGCCTTGGTTTATGGCGTTTGGTTTTGAGTATCGTAAAAGTAGACCTAGAAACTATAGGATCTTGATATAGTTTTGAAATTAATTGAGAATAAGGGGTGCGTTGGCGGTTTTTGGCCGGCAATCTCACGAAAATCTAAACAAAAACTAAGCGTGTAGAAAGCTATGTTGTTCCTTGTTTGGACGAGGGTTCGAATCCCTCCGACTCCACAAAAAAAAGCCTCAAATCAATAATGATTTTGAGGCTTTTAAATTTTATATCAAAAATAACATCAACCTGACTTAGTCAAGTACGTTTTAGTTTATGATAAATATTTATTATAAGATTTAGTTTTGGTAAATTGTTATCTATAGCACAGTTTAATTAAAACACCAATCTAAAACGGCTTTTGCACTATGAAACTTGTTTTCTGCTTGCTCAAATACTATACTTTGATCCCCATCAATTACCGAGGCTTCAACTTCTTCACCTCTATGTGCTGGTAAATCATGCATGAAAATTGCTTTAGGATATTTAGATAACAATTTTTCAGTTACCATAAAAGGTTCAAATTCCTTTCTCCAATTCGAATTTTGCTTTACCGTTCCGGTTGTTTGCCACCTTGTCGTATACACAATATCTGCATGTGAAGGCAGTGATGTTAAATCATGAAATTCATAAATTTGGCTATTCCTTTTTTGTGCTTCATTTTGAGCATAACTTAAAACCTCTTTATTTAACCCATAATTTGAAGGTGTAAAGAAGTGAATTGTTACATTTGAAAATTTAGAAAAAGCAAGAGCTAATGCTATTGCTGTATTATTGCCTTCTCCAAAATAAACCAAATTAATTCCATCAATCTCTCCAAAATGTAATTTAATCGTTGTTAAATCCGCTAATGCCTGCGTTGGATGTTCATCGAAAGTCATAGCATTAATAATTGTCATATTACTTTGATCGCTGAAATCGATTAATGGTTTGTAACTTTTCGAAGTTCTTACAATAAATCCATCCAGCATTTGTGAAAGTACTTGTAAAGTATCTTCAATACTTTCTCCTGTATTAATCTGTAAATCATCGGGGCCATAAGAAATTATATTTGCCCCTAAACGTAAGGCTGCCGACGAAAATGATGTTCTAGTTCTTGTAGAGGTTTTTGCAAAATATATGCCAATAACCTTCCCTCTTAATTGTTCCCCCAATTCTACAAGTCCTCTTGCATATTCGGTACCTTTATTAATAATTTCTAGTATTTCTCTATCCGAAATATCCTTAAGGGACAACACGTGTTTTATTTCTTTTTTCAACTGTCTTTTTTTAAAATTATTTTCAATTTATTTTAATTTAAAAACTGAGCATTACTTTTTATAAAACCTTTATTTATGTACTCCTTTGTTGAAAAAATAAATTTTTCAACAAAGTAAAATTTACCATTCTTAGAATGTTTAATTGAGTGCAAAAAAGTAGTAGATCGCTTATATTTTTATATGCTATAGACGTATTTATTCTTTTAGATCAAAGTACCATTTATTATTTCCGAAATTTTATTCATTTCATCATGAATAAAAAAATGACCTCCATTAAAATAGAATAATTTACATATTCCAGAAGTATAATTACTCCACTCATGGCATTGTTCGGCAGTAAAAATATCTTCTTTTCCTAATAAAACTGTGACATCTTTTGAATACCGTTGTATAGAACCATTGAAAATGTATTTTTCGGCCATTTTAAAATCATTCTTTAAAACAGGCAAGAATAATTCTTCAAGTTCTGGGTGTTGGAAAAATTCCGGAGGAGTACCTCCAAGCTTTATCACTTCTTTTTTAAACTCTTTATCATTCAGTAGATGAAAGATGATCTCTTTTTCTTGTAAAACATGAGGTACACTTTTACCAGAATAAAATAAATGCTTCGGCCCGGCCATCTTATGTTTATTAATTTTTTCAGTTAATTCATAAGCTATTAATGCTCCTAAACTATGCCCAAAAAAAGCATAAGGAGTATTTAGTATATCTTGGTGAATTTGATTAAAAACATCATCAATTAATTCATTAAAATTATCGTAAAATGGCTCACCAATTCGTCTACCTCTTCCGGCCAATTCTATTAAAACTAAGTCTATTTTAGGGTGTAACTCTTTACTCCATTGATGATATACCTGTGCAGATCCTCCTGCATAAGGAAAACAAAATAATTTAATTTTACTCATTCTTTTCTTCTCAATATTTATTTAATTGGCCTTATCATTTTTTCTAAGATTTTTGCTTGCTCTATTAAAGCCATTGCAAACAATTCATTAGAATCAAATAATAATAGGTCCGTTTTATAAAAGTTTTTAGGTATTAATGCTAGTTCTGTACATCCAAGGATAACAGCATCTGCCCCATTATTTTTAAAAAAATCTAATGCTTTTTGCATTAAGTAATTAATTTGATGGGAAATCTCGTCAGATTTTGACTTCAGTCCATAATCAACATTGTAAACAATTTCATGGATTACCTCACTTTGAAAATCATATTCTGGTTTAATTACTTCGAAACCCATTTCCTTCAAAATTTCATCATATATCCCTGATACATATGTTCCATTTGTAGATATTACACCTACACGAGAAATATTAGGATGATGATTTTTTATATGTTTACACGTCTCAAATGGCATGTTTAATATTTTGACTTGACTTTGCCTCTTACCAAGTTCATCTAATATCACATTGTAAATAACTGGACTGTGAGAACTATTACATGCTATTCCGATTAATTTGGCACCTGCATTTTCTAATTTCTCAATTACCTTTGCCACTTCGTAACCTGGATTATTAACTATTTTTCCATTAATAAAAGCAGTTCTATCTTCAATGTGTTTAGGAAATGACATCAAAATAGTAGATAAATGATCTTGGTCTTTGACTGCTTTGGTATGCTTGTGAATAGCTCCTACTAAATTAACCCCAGCTTCTGGACCCATACCACCTACAATACCAATAACTGTATCGTCTTTATCGACTAATGATGTATACTCTATACTTGTGTTCATTGACAAAGTTTCTCTTTTAAGCCATAAAAGCTTTATTCTCTGAATACTCTTTTAATTCGCCATTATCCATTTTTACAACTCTATCTGCTACGTGAAAATAATTATCATCATGAGTTATTACAATTACGATTTTCCCATCTTTTTTCATCTCTTGTAACAGATGTTCGTAAAAAAACTTTCGATAGTCTGGGTCTTGATCAGCAGCCCATTCGTCAAACAAGTAAATAGGAGAATCTTCTAGGTAACACTGTAATAATGCAAGTCTTTTTACTTGACCGGAAGAAAGTTGAATTGTATTATAAGTACTATCCGTAATCTCAACTTTATCCTGTAAATCTAAGGTTTCCAAATACTTCTTAACCTCTTCATTATCTTTTACAGTAATATTGTATAATTTACTAAACAATTGTGGTGGGTTAAATACAACTGAAAAATATTCGCTTAACTCAAAATTTTTCATTTTTTCTCCATTAATCAAAAATTCTCCACCATCAGGCTTATATAAACCAGTAAGCAATTTGGCAAGAGTCGTTTTTCCACTTCCGTTACCACCGATTAAAAACAATATTTCTCCTTTATTAACTTCCAAATTAATAGGACCTACACTGAATCCTGTTTCTTCTTCTTCATTTTTAAATTCAAAAGATACATTCCTAGCCTCAATTCGATCCACCTGACGTACTTCAACATTTTTAGAATCAATTAGTTTTAAATTCACTGGGATTTCACTAATAAATTGAGAAACTCTATTCCAAGCAATTCTAAGTCCAACCAAACTAGGTACAGATCCAAGAATTGAATTTATTGGTCCGATTAAATACAAAAGAACTATTATAAAGCTAAGCACAGTATGAAACTGAATATTTGGGAATATTTTTGTTAACCCTATTGATACAATACCCATTAAAACAAGTAACAAAGACTCTCCTACCAAGAAAGCATTAACAAAACGTACTTCTGCCGTTGTAGTTTTCTCACGATATTCATCTGCTATGTCGGCGATATCATTTTTATATTCTAACTTTTTATTGCGATGCAAACTAAGCTCCTTATATCCATTAATCATATCTGCAATAAGATTCATAAATACATTTCTCGTAGTACGTGCTTCTTCATAATAAATATTTGTTCGCTGAACAGTGAAGTAATACACTACAGATATGAATAGAATTAAACAAATAGTAAGAATAGTAGCCCAAAACGCAATAGATGCTAAATATAAAAAAGCTCCTATCGCTGTTATTATGCTTGTTACTAATGAAACAAAAAGATTGGTAGAGCTTCCTATAGTACTTACATCATCGTTCAACGCTGTATAAACTCTTCCTCTTTCTATCTTTTCGAAACTTTGAAATGATGTAGAAAATATCTTTTCTATTAAATCAACCCTTAGGTTATAAACTAGTTTACGAGTTAACTTAATCAAGCTTACTTGTACAAATTTTCTTCCAAAAAGATATAATCCACCTATCAACCCATAATAAAAAGCCAAATATTGCCACTCGATTTCTGAGTTAATCATAGATGTTACCATAATTATCACTATAACATTAGAAAGACCGGCGAGTACACTAAGAAAAACTATACCTGGTAATTTTTTCCAGTAAATATTACTTTCTGGAAAAATAACACTCACTATATAAACAAAGTAAGTAAAGAGTATTACAATTGGAATAAGCTGCATTAACACTTCAAGACTAATCGGACTCCATACTAGAACAGATTCCCAAGTAAATCCTAACAAAGTCTCAGGAAGCATATAGATACCGTAAACGAAAGGACTAATAAAAACTATAGGTTTAAAAAGTTTAATAATGGTAGATAGGTTAATCCTGTTAAATCTTCTTCTTCCCTTTATGATATTCGTAATTACAAATACCAAAAAAGCAAATACAACTAATGAAAAAATGATCAATACAATTGAAATTGAAGAGTACATTGTATCATTCCCATCACCAGGATGTACATCATTTTTTTCATCTAAATCATTAGTCATGATTCTAGAAACCTGACTTCCTATGAGTTGAGTGGTTTCGCTATTACAATTTGTTAGGATAGCAATTCCCAACCTCTGATCAGGACGTATAGAAATATAAGAACTAAAATTAGGGTTTAATCCATCATGAAATAATTCTCCGTCTCCTTTTAAAGAAACATGCCATCCCCCACCATATGAAAAAACACCATGAGGCGCAACGGTTTTATCTCTTAAATGCCCTATTCTAGATGCTTTAGCAAGTTGACTTGAGTTTGTTTTACCTAAGTGCAAATTGATCCATTTAGTAATATCTTCAGCATTAGAAATCACGTACCCGGCTGCATTATTCCCTTTAAATTTGGGAGCATTATATTCTCTAGGGCTGGAAAAACCAATCTTGTAACCAGATGACATCAGAGAATTATCTTTTGGCACCCCTATTGAGGTATTGCTCATACCCAAATTATTAATAATTTCTTCTTGAAGATAGGTTTCAAAAGGTTGTTTCTTTACTTTTTGAATTATCAATGCCAGTACATCATATCCAATAGTTGCGTATTCATATTCCTCACCCGGAAGGTTATCAAGTTCTTGACCAATAAGTTTCCGTACTGTTTGTTCAAGAGCATCATCTTCATTACTTTGTGGTATCATAGAAATTGTTCCCCAAGGTATCCCTCCAGTATGGTGAAGTAATTGTCTTAAGGTGATATCTACCTTTTGACCATTATAGGTAGCATAAAACCAAGGTAAATAGTTAGAAACAGGTTTAGAAAGATCTATTTCTCCTTTATTATCAAGGTCAATGATAGCTATAGCCGTAAATGCTTTACTCAACGATCCTAATTCAAATAAAGTACGCGGAGTTATTAGTTCTTGGCTTTCTAAATTTGCATAGCCATAACTCTTAATAATACTCTTATCTCCTGTAGTAATGACTAAGCTTAATCCTGGAATATCGCCTTCCTTCATTAAACTAGTTACTTTTTCATCTATTTGCCTGACTAATTGGTTTTCTTGAGCATAAGAATCATGTAAGCAGAATAAAGCCACACAAAAAGCCAAAAAAAGCACTTTTTTAATGTAATTTTTATTGATCATCATTTTAAATTAAATTTTATTATTATTAGTTTTTTTTAGATGTTATTTATTACCTCTGGTAGTTGAAATACTCCAGGTTCTTTTAGTATAGAATAGTGATCTCCCTGAACAACATAAGAACTGATTTCTTTCTCAAAATAATCAGTAAAGCTTTCAATAGTAGTAGGGCTGGAACTTGCCTTTATATATATTAATTGAGTCTCTAATTTGTCTTTCATTTTGAAACTAATAAAAGCGCTATACAAGGACCTTATGGTATTTACGTTAGTTATTAGATGTTCTATGGCAATTTTGTCTATATCAGGAATTAACATTTTAAAATACTCTGGAAGAGCTTCTACCAATTCTTTATTGTCCTTTTTTATTAATATTGGTATACATTTCTTCCATAGACCTTCTATTGAATCTATTTTATCCAGTTTAATCTCTTCTTCTTTTAATAATTTGGTTAATAGATCTTTTTCTTCTTTTATCGAAAGTGAAAATATTTTAGAATCATCAAAACTAGGTACTTGAGAATCTATCATAAACAATTGATGTACTGTATCACCTAAATGTTTCATCTGACGTACAATTTCATAAGCAACAATTCCTCCAAGACTCCAACCCAAAAGAGTATAAGGTCCTTTGGCTTGTATTTGTTTTATCTTCTTTATGTAGTTCGTTGCCAGTTCTTGTATTGTTAACTCTTTAGGGCTAAAACTTGTAATTGAAGTATTCCTTATTCCCCAACAATTATAACTCTTAAGCAATCCTGCTAGTTTAATATATCCGTTAATATCTCCACTTACATCATGAATCATAAACAAGTTATTCGTTGTTTCTGATTTACTTATCGAAATAATTGATTCTTTTTCTTTTACAGAAGTTTGAATTTTAGGTAAACTGGAAATGTGCTCTGAAATACTTCTGATTGTAGTTCTTTTAAAGATCTCTATTAATGGAACCTTTACATTAAATACACTTGATAATCGATTAACTAAATCATTAACTTTAAATGAATTCCCCCCTAACTCAAAGAAGCTTCTGGTAACACTAATCACATCACTATCTAAACGTAATATATCACCCCAAATCTCTACTAATTTCTCTTCTACTTCATTTGAGGCAGGCTCATAGGCCGCTCCTGCACTAATTTCTGGAACCGGTAAAGATTTGTGAGCAACCTTACCATTAACCGTTAACGGAATCGATTCTAGATGAACATAATATGTAGGGATCATATACTCTGGTAATACCTCTACTAAATGATCTCGTAGATCTGATGCCAATAATTCCTCTTCTGATACATAATAGCTTGCCAAATATCTATCAGATTCACTATCTCCACCTAAAATTACAACAGCCTCTTCTACTCCTTCATATCGCTGTACTTGATACTCGATCTCTCCCAACTCTATACGATAACCTCGTAACTTAATTTGAAAATCTTTTCTACCTAAGAAATCTATACTACCATCTGCTAACCATCTACACAAATCTCCTGTGCGATACACCTTCTCTCCTGCGTGATATGGATTATCAACAAACTTCTCTTTTGTTAAACTATCATTATTCAAATACCCTACACTTACTCCTGCTCCTCCTATACATAGCTCTCCTATAACTCCTATTGGACATAAATGACCAAACCTATCGATTACATAAAATGAAGTGTTATCAATGGGTTTACCAATAGGGATTCTTATATCAGATTCTTTAAAATCACACTCATAATAAGAAACATGTACTGTAGCTTCTGTAGGACCATATAAATTAATAAGTGCTGTATTATTAGCAGCATATAAGGTATCTCTAAAACTATAAACATGATCTATACTTAAAGCCTCTCCACTCGAAAAAACTTGTCGTAAACTCTGCAATCTAACCATATCAGCTGTGCTTAAATCTGAAAGAAAAACACTCAACATCGAAGGAACAAAATGGATCACTGTAACTCCATTAGTGTCTATCCCATCAATAATCGAACGTGGATCCTTCTCCCCTTCCGGTGGTAATAAATAAAGACTCGCTCCACTGATAGACCATCTAAATAACTCCCATATGGATACATCAAAAACTAATGGGGTTTTTTGAAGCAACACATCATCAATAGTCAATGGATATTTATCCTGAGCCCACTGTAATTGGTTTACTACAGAATGATGCTCGATCATTACTCCCTTGGGTTGACCTGTACTACCAGAGGTATAAATCACATAAGCCAAATCTGAACCACTAACATCTCGCAAGTACTCCTTATCCTGATTCGCTATCTTTTGATCTAATCCATCAATATCTAAAAACGTTATATCCTCTCCTAAAACAGAAGTATCGATATGCTTTTCATGACCAATTAATACTCCTAAACCCGAATCTGAAACTATAGATCGTATACGATCCAATGGTTGTTCTATCGATAATGGAAGGTAAACTCCTCCAGATTTCATGATCCCAAAAATCAAGGGAATCAAATCCGCTTCCCTATCTATTAATAATCCTACAAGGTCTCCTTTCTTTACATCTAATTCGTTCTGTAGATAAGCTGCTATTTGATTAGACTTAACTCGTAATTTCTCATAAGTAATACTACCTTCTGCATATGTTACGGCTACCCTATTAGGATTAATTTTCACTTGTGCTTCAAACAAATCTATAATCGTCTTATCTCTTGGATAATCAACCTTAGTATCGTTAAATGTTTGTAATAATAATTGCTCCTCCTTTTTATCTAATAATACTATATCACTTAGCAAAATATCGGGATTGGATAATACGGTATCGACAATACGCTCAAAATAAGTAACAAAACGAGCTATGGTATCCTGATCAAATAAATCAGTAGCATATACATAGTTTAACAACAAACCATCATCTCCCTCTAAAACATCTAAGGTTAAATCAA
>NZ_OMPE01000004.1 GCF_900312815.1 Aquimarina sp. AU474
TCACCTCTTACCATTCCGAACAGAGTAGTTAAGCCCGTTAGCGCCAATGGTACTACAATCGTGGGAGAGTAGGTCGCCGCCTTCTTTGAAAACCCTTCATTACTATAATGAAGGGTTTTTTTTATGCTCAAAAGCCTAAGAAACTAATTTGTATACTAATCTTTTACCTACTAACTTTATCATATCTAATTATTTGATATAAAATAGAGTATGGCATGTATAATAGAATTATAAATAGTGTGTTATCTTCAAAAGATAAATTAATAATCCCTATTCTATTTAGTAGTTTAGCCTTTTTACTTCTTGTTTTATTTCAACCATTTGAGTATAGATCCTATACGTTTTTTAAAACTCTTGGAGATTCATTCCTTTCTGCATTTTTAGTGTTGTTAGCAACATTATTTACAAGAGTTGTAGTTCCTTATTTCTTTTATGAACAATGGAGAAAAGAGAATAGAAAGTTTATAAATAATAGTATCGAAGTTCTTTTTGATGTGATACTATTTCTTGTATTTTCTTTTTTCATAAACTTAAGTAACGGAGGTTTTATAAATCAAAACTATATAACGTGGTTAGGATTATCATTAAAATATGTTTTGATTTTTGAAGTGTTATTTATCCCATTATCATTATTTGTTCAATATTATTTTTTAGATAAACCTATAAATGATAGAGAAGATTCTTTTTTCTCTAAGCAAAATTTGGAAGTTTCTTTAAAACCTACTGCAATAAAAATACGTTTTACTTCTAAAACTGAACAAGAACATATTGAGATATTTCCTCAAGATCTTATTATGATTAAAAGCTGGGGTAATTATATAGAAGTGTTTTATATGAAAGATCATGAAGTTGTTTTTTCTTTATTAAGAAATACACTTACTAATATTAATAACTCTATAAAAGAACATCCTTTTTTGTTTCAGTGTCATCGTTCTTATGTGATTAACATTAATAGGGTTTTAGTAATAAAAGGTAATGCTAGAGGATATCAACTTACAATTGAAGGTATGTCGACTATAATTCCGGTTTCTAGATCAAGGATTTCATTATTTGATTCATTATATAGATAATAATAGACTTGTTATTTTGCTATAATTGGTGTTGGATTTTTCCATCTTGGCACAAAAACTTCCCATTCGTCCCATTTATGAAAACAGCGTAAATATTGTGTTTTTATTTGTAGTGATCTTATCTATAAACAATGTATTTATGAAAATTTCACAAATCATAACAATCATAGGAGTATGTATATGTGTTGTAAATTGTAAAACTGTAAAAACCGATAATTTACTAGAAGCTCCTGATTCTTGGAGACAAGAGGTGTTAGAATTTCCATTATTATTTGCGCGATCATTACCTTATAAAGGAGAAGAACATATACGTTTTGCTGAAGGTTGGGGAGATATTAATAGTGAGTCATATTTTAGTTATGTTTTTTTATGGAGCTTAGACGAAAATCCTGATTTGACCATTACAAAAATTGAATCGGATATGAATATTTATTTTACTGGTTTAATGAAAATGGGGTTGATAACAAAGTTTCGATTTTTTAAAAAACTACCTAAGACTGTTGCTTCTTTTAAAGAAGAAGACAAATCTTTTGAAGGTATCATTGAAGTATATGAGGCTTTCTTTAAGAAAGAAATGATAATTTTGAATACTAAAATATCAATATCTTATTGTAACAAACAGGGAAAACATTTTGTTTATTTCAGATTATCTCCTAAAAAATTTCAAGATCCGATCTGGGATGAATTACATAAAGTAAAAGTGAAATTTGATTGTGATATAACACCTTAGTATCCTTTTAATAGTTTTTAGGCACACAGTAATTAGGAATAATTCCTAATTATAGGAAATATTCCAATAATTGATTTTTTTGTACTATTTTTGTACTTCTTAAAAAAAGTATAATGCACGACCAGTTATATTCAGTTATTGATGTAGAAACTACCGGAAAAGGTATTTTGGGTAACCGTATCACAGAGATTTGTGTTGTGTTATTACAAGGAGACAAAATCATTGATAAGTTTACGTCTCTGGTTAATCCAGAACAAAATATACCACCATTTATTACAGGGCTTACAGGTATTGATGATAATATGGTTAGAGATGCTCCTAAGTTTTATGAAATAGCAGAACGTATTATTGAAATAACTACAGGAGCCATTTTTGTAGCCCATAACGTTAATTTTGATTATAATGTAATTAGAGATGAGTTTAAAAATAGCGGGTATACTTTTACTAGGAAAAAACTATGTACGGTACGTTTATCTAGAAAGTTAATCCCTGGATTATTCTCGTATAGTTTGGGTAAACTTTGCGCATCACTTTCAATACCATTAGTAGATCGACATCGTGCTCAAGGAGATACTGATGCTACTGTAATTTTATTTCAACGAATATTAGAACTTGATTCTGAATTTATAATGATAAATTCTTTTTTAAATGCACGTTCTAAAGAAGCTACACTTCCTCCACACCTAGATGCAAATACAATTAATACATTACCTATAGAAACAGGCATTTATCTATTTAAAGATCAAAAAGGAAAGGTTATCTACGCAGGTAAGGCAAAGAATATTAAGCAACGAGTGATTAGTCATTTTTATGATAAAAAGAATAAAGAATATGCTCTTGGACAAAATACATATACTATTGACTATGAGGTCACAGGTAATGAATTGATTGCATTGTTACTAGAAGCAGATAAAATTCAAAAACACTATCCAAAATTTAATCGTGCTCAAAAAAAGGCAATAGCTCCATATCGGATCATACAGTATATAAATAGAAGAGGTGTTATACAACTTGCTATAGATAGATCAAAAGGAACAGATCATTCATTAGAAGTGTTTTATAAACAATCTGATGCTATAGAACAATTAGAGCGATTATGTTTTGATTACCAATTGTGTCCGCGGTATTGTAGTCTTCAAAATACTTCAACTCGATGTTCACATTATCGTATTAAGAATTGTAAAGGAATATGTCATGGTAAAGAATCAGTGGCATTATATAATATAAGAGTACAGCAAGCATTATCATCTTTAATGAAACAAAAAGAGACTTACCTAATAAAAGAAAAAGGTAGGACTATAGATGAGCATAGTTTTGTTATGATAAAAAAGGGGATTTATAAAGGGTTTGGTTTTATACATCAATCAGAACAAGTATCACATTTGGATGATTTTGAAACCTTTTTGATATTACAAAAACATACATATCATACAACGCAAATCATCAAGAGTTATTTACGAAAACATGGGGAAAACAATGTTTTATATATGTAAAAGGAATAATTATGAATACTACAATTGTACATTTCGATTTGGATACTTTTTTTGTGTCCTGCGAACGTCTTTTGGATAGCAGATTAAACAATAAGCCTGTAATTGTGGGAGGTACGGGAGATCGCGGAGTAGTTAGTGCAGCGAGTTATGAAACCAGAGCATATGGTGTTCACTCAGGAATGCCTATGAAGATGGCTAGACAATTATGTCCTAATGCAATTTATATACGTGGTAATGCAGGCACATATACTAAGTTTTCAAAACAAGTAACTGAGATTTTACAAAGTGAAGTACCAGTCTTAGAAAAAGCTAGTGTAGATGAATTTTACGTAGACCTTACAGGTATGGACCGTTTTTTTGGCTGTTATAAGTTTGCTTCAGAATTACGAAATAAAATTATTAACGAAGCAGGATTGCCAATATCATTTGGACTTTCAGTAAATAAAACAGTTTCTAAGGTTGCTACTAATGAGGCTAAACCAAATAATCAATTAAAAATTGATACGGGTTACGAAAAAACATTTTTAGCCCCATTATCGATCAAAAAAATCCCAATGGTAGGAGAGAAAACCTATCGTACTTTTTGTAATATGGGAATCAAAAATGTGCATACAGTACAGCAAATGCCTGTTGAGATGATGACCTCTGTTTTTGGAAAAAACGGTCGGCTTATATGGCAACGTGCCAACGGTATTGATCATACACCTTTGGTAGAATATCATGAGCGAAAATCTATATCAAGTGAGCGCACATATGGCCAAGATACAATTGATATTACTACTCTTAAAACTACAATTACTGCAATGGCAGAGAATTTAGCTTTTCAATTACGTAGAGGTGGCAAGCTTACTTCTTGTGTAACTATTAAGATTCGTTATTCAGATTTTCAAACATATTCAAAACAACTTAAAATACCGTACACATCGGCAGATCATCATTTGATACCCATCGTAATGGAGCTTTTTGATAAGTTATTTACTCGAAGATTGTTGATACGTCTTGTAGGTGTTCGGTATAGCAGTTTAACAGCAGGAACGTACCAAATTAACCTATTTGATAACGAAAAGAAAACAGTAAACCTGTATAAGGCTATGGATAGTATACGAATTCGCTATGGAGACCGAAGTATCATGCGTGCTGCCACAATGGGAGAAGGGGCTCGAACTATCGGGAATTATATAAATCCATTTAATGGAGAACCACCTATTGTATTGGCTCATAGGACACAATAATTTGAAATTAAATGTATTTAAATAATCATTCATATTATAGTTTGCGATATGGTACTATTTCCGAAATTGAACTTTTGGAAATGGCACAGCAGCAAGGGTGCACCTATTTTCCTTTGACCGATATTAATAATACTTCGGCTTGCTTAAATTTTATAAGGAAAGCGCCTTCTTATAATATCATTCCTATTGTAGGAATTGATTTTCGTAATGATGCTCAACAATGTTATGTTTGCCTTGCAAAGAATAATCAAGGTTTTTTAGAACTAAATCATTTTCTTTCTAAGCATTTGCATGAAAAAAAGGTTTTTCCAGATGAGGCACCATCTTTTAATGATAGTGTAGTTATTTATCCATTTGAGAGATTATTAACTATAGGTAAAACTAATTTTTTGGCGAATGAATTTATTGGTGTAGAGCTTACTGATATTAATAAATTGCGATTTTCAAAATTGAGTGAGTTTACTGATAAATTAGTAATATTACATACTGTTACTTTTCGCAATAAACGTGATTTTAATACACATCGATTATTACGGGCTATCGATACAAATATCTTACTAAGTAAATTATCTATAATACAGCAAGGTAAGCCTGAACATACAATGCGCTCTTCAAGAGTTTTTAAAGAGGCTTTTGAAAATTATCCACATATTATTAAAAATACAACACATCTGCTTACTCAGTGTAGTATAGAGTTTAACTTTTCAAAAAACAGAAAAAATCAAAACTTAAGAACTGTTTTCGATAGTATTGATACAGATTATAAAAAACTTGTAAGCCTTTGCGAATTAGGATTACCAGAACGCTATGAAGTAGTAACAAATTCTATACGTGAACGCTTAGAGAAAGAACTTTCTTTAATCAAGCAACAAAATTTTGTAAGTTTTTTTCTGATTAATTGGAAAATCATTCAGTATGCAAAATCCAAAGATTATTATCATGTTGGTCGCGGAAGTGGAGCAAATAGTATCGTAGCATATTTATTAGAGATTACCGATGTGGATCCAATAGAGTTGGATTTGTATTTTGAGCGTTTTATGAATTTATATCGTGCTAGTCCTCCTGATTTTGATATTGATTTTTCTAGTTGGGATAGAGAGGATGTTACTCGCTTTATTTTTGAAGCTTTTGGGAGTAATGATCAAGTTGCTCTATTGGGAGCTTATGTATCTTTTAAGCATAGTGGAGCAGTACGAGAATTAGGAAAAGTGTTTGGACTTCCTAAACATGAAATAGACAAGTTAAGTGATGGTAAATATGATTATCAAAAATTAGATGAACTCTCTAAACTGGTACTTAAGTATGCAAAAATTCTACACGGACGACCAAATTATATAAGCATCCATGCAGCTGGAATTATTATTTCAGAGAAACCTATTCATTATTTTTCTGCCACCCACTTACCACCTAAAGGGTTTCCTACAGTTCAGTTTGATATGCATATAGCAGAAGATGTGGGATTATATAAGTTTGATATTTTAGGACAGCGAGGATTAGGAAAAATAAAGGATGCTATTGTTATCATTAAAGAAAATTATCCGGATGTTACTTTACCCAACATTCATAATGCCAAACCTTTTTTTGAAGATCCTAATATTAATGCAATGATCGAAAGAGCAGAATGTATAGGGTGTTTTTATGTAGAATCCCCTGCAATGAGGATGCTATTAAAAAAACTAGGCGTACGTGATTATTTAACACTAGTAGCAGCAAGCTCTATTATACGTCCAGGAGTAGCCAAAAGCGGAATGATGAGAGAATATATCTTACGTCATAAAAATCCTGAACGACGAAAACAAGCGCATCCCGTGTTATGGGATATTATGCCTGACACCTATGGGGTGATGGTATATCAAGAGGATGTAATTAAAGTAGCTCACCACTATGCAGGACTGGATTTGGGCGAAGCTGATGTGTTGAGAAGAGGAATGAGTGGTAAATATAGATCACGAGAAGAATTTCAGACAGTAAAAGATAAGTTTATTTCTAATTGTCGCGAACGAGGAGAAACCGATGATGTAATTTTTGAAGTATGGCGGCAGATAGAAAGTTTTGCGGGTTATGCTTTTGCAAAAGGACATTCGGCTTCATATGCTGTAGAATCTTATCAGAGTCTGTTTTTGAAATGTTACTATCCTTTGGAGTATATGGTGGCAACAATTAATAATGGCGGAGGGTTTTATCGTGTAGAGACGTATTTGCATGAAGCGAGAATGAATGGTGCTACTATCTATGCGCCTTGTATTAATCTTAGCTCAATAGAAACTACAATTCATAAAAAAGAAATTTATTTAGGTTTTCAGCATTTACAAGGACTTGAAAAACGTATAATGTTAAAAATAATAGATGCCAAAGTAGATGGAGTATTTACCTCTTTAGATAATTTTATGGAACGCGTGCCGCTTTCTATTGAACAATTGGATATTCTGATTAGAATTAATGCATTTAGATCTTTAGGTAAGGATAAACGAAGTTTATTATGGGAAGCTCATTATAAATGTAATCATATTAGTATTAATGAATTACAGAAACAGCTTTTTAAGATAAATGTTAAAGATTTTACATTACCAAAATTTACAATTACAGATTTGGAGAGTGCTTTTGATCAATTAGAATTATTGAATTTTACTCTCTACGATCCTTTTATTTTGTTAGAAACATCTCCGAGTAGTAGTTTGTTAAATACTGATTTAACTCAGTATTTAAATAAAATTATTGTGATCTATGGCTACTTAATTACAGTTAAAAACACAAGTACTTCTAAAGGAGATCGAATGTATTTTGGAACTTTTTTGGACCAGAAAGGAGAATGGATAGATACGGTACATTTTCCTCCGGTAGCAAAAAAGTATCCTTTTAGGGGCAAAGGTGTTTATCAAATTACCGGGAAAGTGGTTTCAGAGTTTGGCTTTTTAAGTATTGAAGTGATTAAGCACAAACGAATGTCATATGTGTCAGACCCGAGATTTGATACTACTTATAACCGCAAAGAGTTACCAAAGGAGCACGGGAAACCTTTTGGGGTATTAAGGTAATATAATTGAAATTATTGGATATAGGTAAATAAAAAACGACACCTATAGGGGTGTCGTTTAAAAAAATTTTATTTTGGGGCTACAAAATAAAATTCGGTATTTTAATGAACTAGTTTTCCATATTATAACTGGCAAACTGTTGCATAGCTGTTTGAGTAAGTTCTTTTGCTCTATTCACATAAAAACTTTTTGTATCATCTAAAGATTCGTTTTTCAACTCATTTTCACTTCGTAAATAATCTGCTTGAGCTTCGAATCTTGATTCGTCATTTAATACAACACTTAATTCTTGTAAAGCACTCTCAAGTTTCTTTAATGCAAGCTCAGCTTTAGATTTTATTAATGATTGTTCCTTAAATTCGGCAGCGCGTCTTGCTTCAAATTCTGCTTTTTTTCTATTCTGTTCGGCAATTTGCTGTTCTAATTTTTGTTGCTCTATTTCTAATTGATGGCGTTTTGCTTCTAATTCTTGTTGTTTCATAGAAACTTCTTCAGCTACTTCAGCGATTTCATTTTCTTCTATAGAAGCTTGATCTGCATATACATCCGTATCAGCATTAGCTTGACAAAACGTTAATTCTTCTAGTAATTTGGATCCTAAATCTTTAGCGCGTTTAGCAAAGAATCTACTACGCTCATATGTATCTTGTTGCAACGAGCTTACCATGTCTTCTTTTGCTGCATATGCCGTTTCATTGGCCTTTTCACAACCACATTGATCAGCTAAATCTTCAACTTGTTCAAAAGCTTCTATAGCTTTATCAGCATATTCTTGTGTATGATAAACGTTATTTGCTCCATGCGCTTTCTTACTATGAGAATATGCATAACTAGCTGCAGTTAGGGCATCTTCATACAAATCCTGGGCATTAATTTGGAGGACAAAACAAGATAAGAATAAAATAAGTGAGATTTTCTTCATCATATGGGGGCTTTTGAATCACTAAGCAATAATACAATATTTTTTATGTAACGTCCAAAAAAAAACGTCATTAATCGATAAAATACGTATTTTATCTTAATTTTTACGGGTAAACCTTAGTTTTGGTGATACATATCCTACTGCCTTGTAAGAATGAGCTTTATTATGGTCTGTGTATATCATCCAAAACGGTAATCTTCCTTTAATATTTTAAAGTAATGGCAAAAAAATAAAAATTACACTTAGATAGATTTTTGTTGTAAGTTAATTATGTATATTACGTCTATATTTTTTATGAAACAACATATTATATCCGCAATTAATCATAATCTTAATAATGCGATCGCTTTATTAGACGCTATAGATTTAAAAACCTATCAAGATACTTCTATTGGCCCTTATTACTCTAGTATAGGGTCTCATGTAAGGCATACTTTGGATTTTTTTGATTGTATTATTAACGGTTTGGACACCAATGATATTGATTTAACGGCTCGTAAACGAGATGAAATTATATCTACAGATAAAGAAGCTGCAAAACTTCATATTTATAATTTACAGGAAACATTAGTTTCTTATGTAGATGTAAATACGGACTACTTAATTCATGTTACTGATAATATGGGGCAAGGTAAGGTAACTGTAAATTATACGTTAGAAAGCATTTTATCTCATGCTAATAGTCACGCGGTTCATCATTATGCAACTATAGGGTACATATTAGATCGATTAAATATTGAAATCAAAATTCCGGGATTTGGCTATAACCCTACTACACCTGTTAATAAAAGAGAAGGTATTTGATTGTAAAGGGTAATGTGTTTAATTTTTTAATTACTTCTTCTTACCGAACATAGATTCCATAATAGTTCTTAGCCCTCTAAAAGCCATGAATATAGCAAATACAGCACCAATTAGACCTAATATCAATATAGGGATATATAATGGGTGATCTTGATTTTTGAAAGCAGAGTGAATGATAGCTGGGCTAATAAACATAAAAATTAGAGCAATCGCCATACGTTGTACCCCTTTACCTAGCAAATCTTTATTAGTTCTATTTGGTTCTTTCATAATTATCTATTGCATTACGCACACTTCCGTGATTTTTTAATAAATAGGCGGCTTTTTCTCTATTAATATCCAGCTCTTCCATAATCATACGTGTCCCTCGATCTACCAATTTATTATTGCTTAGTTGCATATCTACCATTTTATTACCTTTTACACGACCTAATTGTATCATCGTACTGGTAGAAATCATGTTTAGCACTAATTTTTGAGCAGTACCAGCTTTCATACGCGAGCTTCCTGTTACAAATTCGGGACCAACAGTAACTACAATGGGAAACCTTGCCGTAGTGGCCAAAGGACTTCCTTGATTACATGTTATGCAACCGGTAATAATGTTATGCTGGTTGCATTGTTGTAATGCTCCGATAACATAAGGGGTAGTGCCAGAAGCGGCTATACCAATTACTACGTCATTTTCAGAAATATGATATGCTTCAAGATCTTTCCATCCCTGATTTGTATCGTCTTCGGCAAACTCAACTGCGCTACGAATAGCAGTATCTCCACCAGCTATTAAACCAATAACCAAATCATGCGAAACTCCAAAAGTAGGTGGGCATTCACTGGCATCAACTATTCCTAATCGGCCACTAGTTCCTGCACCCATATAAAAGAGTCGACCACCGTTTTTGAGTTTATCGACAATTTGAGTGACTAAGATCTCAATTTGAGGTATTGATTTTTTTACAGCTATAGGTACCGAATTATCTTCGGTATTAATGTTTGTAAGTAGCTCATTGATACTCATTTTTTCTAAATGATCATAATGAGAGGATTGTTCGGTAGTTCTTATAAATGACATGCGTCAAAAATACTGATTTTTGATGTCAAGAAAAATGGTTGCTTTATTTTATTGCAATAAATACTACTCCTCTACAGTGAAACCTAATCTGCTAGCCTCAGAAAGGTTGAAATAACCTAATGGATAATTATCAGGATTTGTGGTATTTATGATGTTTCCTCTTAATACTACCGGAGGTGTTAAAAAAGGATTGCCCCCTTCTTGTTCGCTTTGTTCTATCAATAGATTAGCATAGTTAAAATAGCGTTCATCGATACCTAATATTTTAATAGTAAGATTTTGTCCAGCAATCATATCTTCGTAGAAGTAAGAAAAATTAAAAGATTCTCCTTGGTAAAAACGATCCTCGCTAGCTAGAAATAAACTGAAATCAAAATCAAAGAGATAATAATCATCTCGGGCTCCATCATCTGTAAAAAATATAATAACCTCAGTTTCATCTCCATCAAAAAGAGTTGCATCTCCTTGCACAATATTATCAATAGGAACTGTAGGTACAAGTTCTGTTGTAGCCGTATATGTTTCGTTATCGTAGATAACAGTAAGGGTATATGATGTATTGAATTCGGGAATAAATTCGACTATTTCTGGTGTGTAAAATCCTGGTTCAATAGACTCTGCAAAATTAATTATGGTATTATTACTTTGGTTAGTTATAAAAACTGTTGCATTACTAACCGTGGGAACTTCATCATCAAAGAATGGGGCGGATAATGTTAAACGCACGCCACCTTCTATGTCAACTGGAGTTTCATTTAGATAGGTTTCAAAAGAGGCATCTATGACCAATCTGGGTGCACCATTAGGAAGGTCAACATCTATTACATCTTCACAACTTGTAACGATCAATGTTAAAACTAATATATATAGTAATTTCTTCATTTTCTAGAATTTAAAATTATAAGTAACAGCAGGTATGATACCAAAAATTGAAGTTCTTGTAGCTTCATTTACAAAAGTATCGGTGTTCCTTGTAAAACTTATTGATGCTGCATTTCTACGGTTATACAGATTGTAAATGCTAAAAACCCATTCTCCTTTCCATTTTCTATTTTTGTTTTTTCTTGGAGTTAATGTGGCCGAAATGTCTATTCTGTGATATGATGGTAATCGTTCACTATTTCTAGGCGAATCAAAGACAGGAACCACAAGTCCTTGAAATTCAAATTGACCTGTAGGATAATTTGTAGGTTGTCCCGTTTGGAATACAAAATTGGTTCCAAATTTCCATTTCTCATTTAATTCATAACTTCCGTTAAAGGAAATATCGTGGGTCTTGTCATAAGGTGTATTGTACCATTCATTATTATTAATCCCTGGTTCTTGAAGTGTTCTCCCTGGCGTTTTTTGTTCAGATTTTGACAAAGTATACGCTAACCATCCTTTAAATTTCCCTTCATTCTTTCTTAGCAATAATTCTAGTCCATATGCTCTAGCTTTACCATTAAGAATATCTTGTTCTATAGCATTATTAGCGATAAGTTCTGCACCATCTATATAATCGATACGATTTTTAATGTCTTTGTAAAAAGCTTCAATTTCAAGAGAATATTCATTATCTCGTATACTTTTAAAATAACCAATAGCATATTGATTAAGTAATTGCGGTTTTATATATTTCCCGCTGGGCGTCCATACATCCAAAGGAGTAGGGGAGCTTGTGTTTGATAAAAGGTGTAAATATTGAGCCATTCGGTTGTAACTTGCTTTAATTGAAGTATTGTCATTAAATGCGTATGCTAGCGCTATTCTCGGCTCTATATTAGTGAAGGTTTCGATTTGATCGCTTCGACTAAAGCTTTCGGTACTTATGGGATCCGCTCCTTCATAAATTTGAAGTTCTTCGTTAAACAATAATGGATTATCATTTTGGTATATGTTTAATTCATCTTGCCCTAATCGTATAAAATTACTTAAACGCACTCCATATTGTAAGGTTAAATTGTTAGAAACCTTATGTTCGGCATCGATATAAGCTCCAAATTCATTGGCATATTTATCAATTAGTTTTTCTCTAATAATCCCCGAATCCTCACTATTGGGTTTTATTTCACCAGGATTAAATCTGAAATAAATATTATTGATCCCGTAATTAAGTTTAAAATTATCACTGATATAGTGATTAAGATCGTATTTGATGTTAAAGTTTCTTATTCCCGAATCCCATTCAAAACCTACAAAATCAAGTTCGAGGCCATAAAAATAATCCGAATAAATAACCGAAAGATTAGAAAACAACTTGTCTGAAAATAAATGATTCCATCTTAAATTAAGCACAGTATTACCATATGTATTCTCAAAACTTTCACTTATAGCAAATACATCTCTTCCAAAGTACCCAGATAAATATAAGCTGTTATTATCATTTAACTTGTAATTAAGTTTGGTGTTAAGATCATAAAAGTAAGCTACATTATTATTCCCATCGTCGACAATAGGTAAGAAAAGGTGTGCATATGATGCTCTACCACCAACTAAAAAAGCTCCTTTATCTTTAACGATTGGCCCTTCTAATAATAACCTGCTGGCAACTGCACCAATACCACCGCTTGTTCTAAATTTTTTACTATTCCCTTCTTTTTGATAAATATCTAATACCGATGATACTCGCCCCCCGTATTTGGCAGGTATACCTCCTTTATAAAGTTTGATATCTTTAATTGCATCTGGATTAAATACTGAAAAAAAACCAAAAAGATGAGATGAATTAAAAATGGTAGCTTCATCGAGTAAGATTAGGTTTTGATCTGCTGCTCCACCTCGAACATTAAAACCAGAAGCTCCTTCACCACCACTAGTTACTCCAGGAAGCAGGATAATAGATTTAATAACATCGGCTTCGCCAAGAACGACAGGAATTTGTTTAATGGTTCCGGCTGTAAGCTTATTAAGACTCATTTGTGGAGTCTTGATGTTTAGTTTTTCTGCTTTTTCTGTAATGATTACCTCTTCGAGTGTTTCTGATGCTTCGCTAAGCTGAAAATTAAATTTTTTATCTTCATTTAGATTAACTTCTTGAACGATATCTTGAAACCCTATATAACTAACTTGTAGTTTGTAGTTGCCTTGTGGTAGTGTTATTGAATAAAAGCCGTACTCATTAGTCACAACTCCTTTTCCCATTTCTGGAAAAATAACATTTACACCAATAAGAGTTTCGTTACTTGATTTTTCGGAGATCGTTCCACTAATTGTGAATTTTTCTTGACCATATATTGAAAATTGTAGGGTACAAATAGTCAGAAGACTAAATAAAATGTTCTTTTTCAAAAGCAATATTTTTAAAATTTGTACGGTTAGGAAAGTTTTAAGGGAATGTAACATTCCAAAAGTACTAAATAATCATTTTAAACTATAATATGTTTACCTTAAATATATGTTATTTATTATGGTTCTTATCGTAATTAATACCTACAAAATAAAGTGCTATGAAAACCATCTTTGACATAAAACAATTTAAATGAATTAACAGGTTTTATTACATAAAAAGTGTTGCTCATAAGGTTTTGAAAGAGGATTTTTTACACAGAAATATATTCGTATAGGGCTAACTATTTTAAAAGTATGAGCAGATTATAGTGATATTTTTCTTCTGGCATATTACAGTAACCTTTTTCAATTAAGGTTTCCAGTAAAAGCTAACAGGCACCCATTTTGCGGAGTGTAAAATATCATTACTTCTGGATTGACTACTGGTATCGTATTTAATATATACTTGGTCGTTTTCTGAAAATACATAGGCAGAATTTATTTTTTTGGTTAGTACTGTGCTTTTGTTTTTCATTTGGGGTTTTATTTATTTAGATAAATAAATATCAATTTTTGTGCCTAAAACGGATATGTGGATGACGTTTTTTTATAAAAGGAAATATTGTTTTGTATGTTCTAAATTTAAAGTGTTGATAGGTAGTAATTTATGGGTGTTGATTGTGTGTTGAATTTTTTGTAAATTTTTTTAATACTTTCTTGTTGTATAGTGAATCTTTAATGGAGTACTTTAGATTGATGTTGTTTGTATTAGAAAATAGATTGTATCATAAATGGGAATCAATTTCCTGTACTGTAATACTCAGATGTATCGATGATTAATTTTTTAATTCTTTCTTATATCGATTTTTTCCTAAATTGAATACTCCTAATTTTGCCCCTAGACCAATAGAAAAACCATTAATATTAGCAATGTCAGATGGAACCGAATCAATAGCAGTAGAATATCGGTACTTTATACCGCCTTCTAATTGAACGAATTTATTTAAATTTAAAAGAGCATTGACTCCCGGTTCAAATACCAACATCATATCACTACCTTTAGTTACATCTCCAGAACCTTCTATATAACCTAATCCCATTAATAACGGGATAGATAGTTTTATCTTTTTATCGTTGAAAAGTACATTCTCTACATGTAACCCTCCATAAAACCCAAATATTTCGAAATCCTGATTTAGGTCTCGATCAGTTTCTTTTAAAGGAGAATAAAAAGCTTTTATCGCTACTCCTAGTTCCATTCGTCTATTCGCGACATAGGCTAACTTGCTGCCAACAGTAACGATGTTATTTCCATCATCAATTTGACCATAACCTATATCAAGACCAAGGTATACACCATGTAAAATGTTTTTTCTGTCATTAAATTCGATGTAGTCTTTGTCGTCAGTTTGTTGAGCTATGTTAGCTTGACTTGTTAATAGTATTGTTGTGAGTATGGATAAGGTTAGTTTTTTCATGTGAGTAGAGTTTCTAAATAAGTATGATTGACAAGATATTTTCTACAAGATTTTTTAGTGTATAGGCTATTTGTTTTCAATTAATAATTCTTGGAGGTTAACTTTCCTATTGTTATTGACAATAGAAAAAATGAAAGGTTGCATCTAATAGATAATTTAATTAATCGAAATAAAAAAAACCTGTAGATAGAAGATCTACAGGTTTTACTCTTTATTTATCTCGTGTTTTATTTACGCGTTTATAATAGTGTTTAAAGTTTCACTAGGACGCATTGCATTAGATATTTTATTCATATCTGGCCAATAATAACCACCCATGTCTACAGTATTACCTTGAGCATCAATAAGTTCTTGAGTAATTTTTTTCTCATTATCTGCCAATTCTTTTGCAAGAGCAGTAAACTCTTTTTGTAATTCCGTATCCTGAGTTTGTTCTGCAAGCTCTTGAGCCCAATATAGCGCCAAATAAAAATGACTACCTCTATTGTCGAGTTCATTAACTTTTCTAGATGGAGACTTTTTCTGGTCTAAAAACTTAATGGTTGCCTGATCTAATGCTTCGGCAATAATAAGAGCTTTAGTATTGTTGTTTGTTTCTCCTAGGTGCTCTAATGAAACAGCTAGGGCTAAAAATTCTCCTAAAGAGTCCCATCTCAAGTGCCCTTCTTTATTAAATTGTTGCACGTGTTTAGGGGCAGAACCACCGGCACCGGTTTCAAAAAGACCACCACCATTCATAAGCGGTACAATAGATAACATTTTGGCACTTGTTCCTAATTCTAGGATAGGGAAAAGATCTGTGTTATAATCTCGTAATACATTTCCGGTAACAGAAATAGTATCTTTTCCATCTTTAATTCTTTCTAATGAAAAACGTGTAGCTTCTACCGGAGACATAATTCTTATATCTAAACCTGTAGTATCGTGCTCTGGTAAATATGTATTTACTTTTTTAATCAATTCAGCATCGTGAGCTCTGTTTTTGTCTAACCAGAATATCGCCGGAGTATTAGTCGCTTTGGCTCTGTTTACAGCTAATTTTACCCAATCCTTAACAGGAGCATCTTTGGTTTGACACATACGCCAAATATCTCCTTGCTCAACATTGTGCTCTGTTAATACATTTCCGGAAGTGTCAGTAACTCGTACAAGGCCATTTCCTTGGATTTCAAAAGTCTTGTCATGAGATCCATATTCTTCAGCTTTTTTAGCCATTAAACCAACATTAGGGACTGTACCCATTGTAACAGGGTCAAAAGCACCATTCTTTTTACAGAAATCAATAGTTTCTTGATAAATCCCCGCATAGCTACTATCAGGGATTACTGCTTTGGTATCTTGAGTTTTTCCATCTGCATCCCACATTTGACCAGAAGTACGTATCATAGCTGGCATAGAGGCATCTATAATAACATCACTAGGCACATGTAGATTAGTAATTCCTTGATCCGAGTTTACCATAGCTAGTTTTGGTCCTTTTTGATAACAAGCTTGTATGTCGGCTTGTATTTCAGTTCTTTTAGCATCAGGAACTCTCTTAAGCTTATTGATAAGGTCACCAAAACCATTGTTTACTTCTACACCTATTTCTTCAAGTGTCGCGGCATGTTTTTCAAAAACATCCTTAAAGAACACCTCTACTGCATGTCCAAAAATAATAGGATCAGAAACCTTCATCATCGTTGCTTTCATATGTAATGAAAACAAAACGTTTTTTTCTTTGGCATCTGCAACTTGTTCTTCAAGAAAAGTGATAAGGGCTTTCTTACTCATCACTGTAGCATCAATTACTTCTCCTTTAAGAAGTGTTGTTTTTTCTTTTAAAACAGTAGTATTTCCGTCATGATCTATAAATTCAATTTTTACATCTCCACCTTCCGAAACGGTTACGGACTTTTCATTAGATCTAAAATCACCACTAGACATTGTTGCAACATGAGTTTTAGAATCAGCACTCCAAGCTCCCATAGAATGAGGGTTTTTTCGTGCATATTGTTTTACAGGTTTAGGAGCTCTACGGTCAGAGTTTCCTTCTCTTAATACAGGGTTTACTGCACTACCTTTTATTTTGTCATATCTAGATTTGATATCTTTTTCTGTATCGTTTTCAGGTTCTTCAGGGTAATTTGGCAAATCAAAGCCTTGAAGTTGTAATTCAGCAATAGCAGCTTTTAATTGCGGAACAGAAGCACTGATATTTGGTAGTTTAATAATATTTGCTTCTTGCTTTTGTGCAAGTTCACCTAACTCTGCTAAAGCATCACTTTGTTTTTGTTTATCTGAAAGTTTTTCAGGAAAATTAGAAAGGATTCTAGCTGCAAGAGAAATATCTTTTGTCTCTATAGTGATATCTGCAGATTTGGTGAATTTTCTAACGATAGGTAGAAAAGAGTACGTAGCTAAAGCAGGTGCTTCATCAGTTCTGGTGTAAACAATTTTTGAGGTATTAACTCCCATATTTTAGTTTTTTATTAAGGGTACTTTATTTCAGTCAAAATCTAATGATTTCTGATCTCCCTTCATTTATTGCTGAACTATTACCTTGAAGAATAGTTAGTCGATTTACTTTTCTAAGACAAACAATATTGATAATACATTTTGATATTAATACAAACGATCTGTTTTGCAATAGTATTGGTCATAGAATTTCCGAGCGCGAAGATACAAATCTAGTAAGGTAAATGCAACCTACTAGGTGTTAGTTTTGCGTTAAAGGATTTGAATTGTGGTTTTACAAAAAATAGAGAGATATTCTACGGGGTGATAAAAAATAGTGTAGTTCTTTTGTGATTTTGGTCAAAAATTAAAAAGCCATATCAAGAATACGAATATTTTGATATGGCTTTATTGGAAATAATGATCTTATGTAAGCTGTTTTACCCGCAATGAAATAATAACTTTCGTTAAGTATACCACAAGCTTATTTCCAGTTTGAGTAGATTTAAATTTGTCAAATTATGATTCGATATAATTTAAATGCTACTCCTACGACTAATACGAATGTCTGATTTTGTCTATTACGATTGTAATTTTCAGTCCATCACTCGAATAGTCTAATGCCATCTAAAATTAAAAAGGTGTCAAAACTTAATTTTTTCCTTTGAATTTCATTTTGAAATGATTTTAAAGTAAACCCTTTAAAGTTATTTCAAGGATGTACTCAAAAAAATAACTTTCGTCTTATATTTATTTTAATTTCAAATTGGTCTTAAGATGTTCAAAGAACGTATTGTGTAAATTACATAACTAGGAATCCTTGTGTCATCTCTAAATACATGTAATTCTTATTATAAAAATACGGAAAATTGATTAGATGGTCAATACTTCTTATTTTATTAGTTATCAACCGTTTATGAACTGTAGTTGTTAACTTTTGTTCATAAAAAAAGGCTGCCATTTGGCAACCTTTTCTTTATATAAAAAGTATGTATTAATTCCTTTTCTCTTTGATACGAGCTTTCTTACCAGTAAGACCTCTAAAGTAGAAGATACGAGCTCTACGAACTTTACCTTTTTTGTTAACTTCGATTTTTTGAAATGCAGGTAAGTTAACCGGGAAAATACGCTCAACACCTACTGTACCAGACATTTTTCTAATAGTAAACGTTTCTGTGCTTCCAGAACCTCTTCTTTGAATTACTACTCCTCTAAAAAACTGAGTACGTGTTTTATTTCCTTCCTTAATTTCATAATAAACAGTGATTGTGTCACCTGCTGAGAATTCAGGAAATTCTTTCTTTGTTACAAACTCGTCTTGAACGAATTTTACTAAATCTTCCATTTTTGATATAGTTTCTATAGTTTTATTAAAGCAACATCCACGATTTTCGCCAGAGGTTAGTCTAATCAGGGTGCAAAAATAAGTATTATTTGAATATCTGCAACATTTTTGACTATTTTATTATAAGGAATTAGTCCTTTAATAAATCAGGGCGCCGATCTTTGGTTCTTTGTAGGGCTTGATCCTCTCGCCATTCTTCAATTTTAGGGAAATTACCTGAAGTAAGCACTTCTGGAACTGTCCATCCTTTGTATGCTGCTGGTCTAGTGTATATAGGAGGAGCTAGTAAATTATCCTGAAACGAATCTGTTAATGCAGAGGTCTCATTGCCCAACACTCCAGGGATAAGTCTTATGATTGCATCGCAAAGAATTAATGCTCCTAGCTCACCTCCAGAAAGCACATAATCTCCTACAGATATTTCTTTGGTTACAAAATGATCTCTAACACGTTGATCCACCCCTTTATAATGTCCACAAAGAATGATGATGTTACCTTTGAGGGATAATTGATTTGCAATACCTTGGTTTAAGGTATCTCCGTCAGGAGTCATATAAATAACTTCGTCGTAGTCTCGTTCAGATTTTAGTTTAGAAATACACTTATCGATTGGCTCTATCATCATTACCATGCCTGCGCCTCCTCCAAATTGGTAGTCATCAACTTGTTTGTAGTTGTTGGTAGTGTAATCTCTTAAATTGTGTAAATGTACTTCGACCAATCCTTTTTCTATTGAGCGTTTCATTATAGAAGCTTCAAACGGACTTTTTAATATATCTGGTACAACGGTAATAATATCTATGCGCATCTTTCTTCAATTTCTCTAATCTAAGGGTGCAAAGATGCAAAAGAATATAATAAAAATCTAGAAATATGTATTACTTAGCACCTGCTTTACGCTGTTTGTTGATTTCATCTTGAAGTTTACGCATTACTTTTTGCTCTCGTTCTAATGCTCTACGTCTATGCTCTTCAAACTCAGCCTCAGTTTCGGCTAATGCTTTTCTGGCTTGTACCGTGATCGCATTACTATTTCTAAACTTATAGATAAAGAAACCAAGAAATAATAGTAATCCACCAACGATAAGCCACATTACAGTTTTGTAACTTGATTTGGTAACCGAAGCTCCCATAAAGTTCATACTGTCTTTTTCTCCTGTGACAGAAGTAAGATTCTCATTAGTTTTGGCTAGAGATTCATTAAGACCAGCAATGGTTGATTTTTGCTCTGATATTTGTAAGTTAGAGGTGTTTAATTTAGATTCTAAAGTTTTAATAGAATCAATAGTATTTGCTTTTAATTTGTTTAGCCATACTTGTTTTACCACTTTGTATTCTTGATATCTTCCAGATTTTTTTATGACCACATCGAATTGCCCTTTAATACTTTCTTGTCGTAGAGCTTGTTCGGCAGTAAGTTCTTCTTCTTGTGCATATGCTCCAGTGGAAAATGAAAATAATAATATAGTAAAAGCTAATAGGTACTGTGGTAATTTCATGTGAATAATCTTATTTTTTGGTAATTACGTCAAAAGTCAATACTATTATGATGATTAAAAAATTAAAACGAAGATATAACTTTTGATTCGTTGTCTTTCTTAAATAGTTATGGCTTTTTGTCTATGGTTAATTGCTTCTGTAACGGTAATAAATGTACGATATTGTAGGTAATAACAAAGTTTTTTCTGTAAGAATTTACAACATGCACAATAAATAGTTATGTTTCTGGTAATTAAGGTGTTATGTTTTTGTTGAAAAAACCTTCTAAATCGATCTAAAATTTATGAGATTTTTTAAAATGCATTAAATACCGTAATTAGGAATAGGTATTGTGTTTGTAGCGTTTGTAAACAAAAAAAGGCCGTTATCAAGTAACAGCCTTTTTTGTTGTTTGCGCTTTATATTAGTAATACGTAAAACGTCTTACTTTGGCAATATATTTTGATAATCGGATCACCTGGTGACTATATCCATACTCATTATCATACCACACGTATAAAACAGTGTTTTGTCCTTTTGCGTCTACTATAGTTGCATTACTATCGTAAATAGATGGTGCAGAAGAGCCAACTATATCTGAAGATACTAATTCGTTGTCCAAAGAGTATTTAATTTGCTCAACCAAATTACCTTCTAATGCATATTTTTTAATTACCGCATTCATACTTTCTTTAGAAGTTTTCTTTTCTAAGTTAAGGTTAAGAATGGCTAAAGATCCATTAGGAACAGGAACACGTATAGCGTTTGATGTTAGTTTGCCTTCAAAACTTGGTAATGCCTTAGAAACAGCTTTTCCAGCACCAGTTTCAGTGATAACCATATTTAAAGCAGCAGCACGGCCTCTTCTGTATTTTTTATGCATATTATCTACTAAGTTTTGATCATTAGTATATGCATGAATAGTTTCTAAATGACCATCGATCACTCCAAAACTTTCATCTACTGCCTGTAGGATAGGTGTAATTGCATTGGTTGTACAAGAAGCTGCAGAAAATATATTCACTTTGTCAGGATCATGTTCTTTATGATTTACTCCATGTACAATATTAGGAATACCTTTTCCTGGAGCAGTAAGTAATACTTTGTCAATGCCTTTTGCAGTTAAATGTCTGCTTAAAGCTTCATTGTCTCTAAAGGCTCCAGTGTTGTCAATAACAAGTGCGTCATTGATTCCGTATGTTGTATAATCTATGTCTTCAGGATTATTGGCACTTATAATGTGCACCGTAGTCCCATTTATGATAAGAGAGCTATTAGCGATATCTGTTTCCACAGTACCAGCAAAATCACCATGTACAGAATCATTTCTTAACAAAGAAGCTCTTTTTTCTAAAACATCCTCGGTAATCGTTCCTCTTGTAACAATTGCTCTTAGTCTAAGCTGGCTTCCTTTGCCAGTAATAGTCATTAATTCTCTTGCTACTAATCGTCCTATTCTACCGAATCCGTACAAAACTACATCCTTAGGAGAAATTGGTTTAAATTGTTTAGCATCTTTTAATTTATCCTGTACAAAACGATTTATAGAGCCAAACTCTTCGCTTGCTAAGTGATATTCGTAAGTTAATTTACCTATATCCAATTTTGATGGAGGTAAATCCATTAATTTAATCGCTTGTGCAATTTCTACCGAATCGAAGATAGAGATGGGTTTTTGTACAAACTCTCCTGCATATTCATGCAAATTAATAATCTCACTTACGTTTTTATCAATTAATTGATTTCTAAAAAGTACTAACTCAATAGAGTTGTCATACCATAGATCACTTACCGTTTTGATAAATGCTACTGTTGCGCGACGCCTATCTGCTTGAAAGGCTAGTTCTTTTTCATAAACTTCGTTAGAGCTCATAATGTTGTTGTGTTTTTACAGTCTTGAAATTTCGTGCAAAAGTATATATTTCAATCGTTTTCGTGAAACCTTTTTTCATAAAAAATCTCATTACTTTTTATGGTAATGAGATTTTCCATTGTATATCTGGTTTTTTTAAAAGGCTTTACTGAAATACAAACTCCCTTTTTTCACCACTTCGATCAATTAGACTAATGGTTATATCTTCATCTTGATACTTGCTCTCAATAATATCTTTTACTTCAAGTACATTCTTTATTTTCTTACCATCTATCTCGCTAATGATAAGTCCTTCGAGATTATATCTTTGTTGCATGCGAGTGCTTAAAGCTTTGCTGATTACAACTCCATGGTTAAGATTAAACTTTTTTAAATAATCTTGTTTTGGATTGGCTACCTCGATACCAACATCCTTAATTACATATCTTTGAATTACATATTTGCTAAGTTTAACTGGTAACACTAATTCTTTTGTTTGTCGAACTATTTTAACATTAATAATGTCATTAGGGCTTTTACTATTTACATAACCCGTTAGATCAGAGAACTTTCGTATTTGTTGTCCGTCAATTTCTCTTATTACGTCACCTTCTTTTAATCCTGCTTTTTCAGCTCCGCTATTCTCTGTGACCGATGTTACGAAGACTCCTTGAGAAACAGAGATGTTATATTCTTTTGTGACTTCGGGATTTATGGTTCCTCCTGTGATACCTAAAATACCACGTTGTACATCTCCAAACTCTAAGATGTCCTCCACAATTTTTCTTGCATTATTTGAAGGTACTGCAAAAGCATAACCCACATAACTTCCGGTTTGAGATGTTATGGCTGTATTAATACCAATAAGTTCACCTCTTACATTTACTAAGGCTCCCCCACTATTTCCTGGGTTTATCGCTGCATCTGTTTGTATAAAAGATTGGTATTTACTATCTGCTTCATTAAGATCCCTAGATTTTGCACTTATGATTCCGGCAGTTACGGTAGAGGTAAGATTAAATGGATTACCAACAGCAAGAACCCATTCACCGATTTTTGCGGTATTTGAATCTCCAAATGGAATATATGATAATTTCTCTTCTGTGTCTATTTTAATTAATGCGATATCATTTTGAGGAGAGGTTCCTATAACCGTCGCTTTATATGATTTATTGTTGTTTAGAGTAACTTCTAGGTCTGTAGCACCATCAATTACATGGTTGTTAGTAACAATATAACCATCTTCGGTAATAATTACACCTGAACCTGCTCCCTGAATTCTTCTTTTCTCAGGAGCTCCATTTCTTAAAAACTCCATTAGATTTCTTGGGGTCTTAGAGACTCCATATTGTTTAACGTGTACTACTGCATTAACAGTTTTTTCTGCTGCAATGGTAAAGTCTGCTCCTACTTCCAAAGGAGTGGTGTTGGTGTTTGCAACAGTATACGTTGTTGGTATTATGTTTGGTTGAACCTCGCTTTGAGTAACTACAGTTGGTTCTGGTTCTAAAAACATTTTATAGGCACTTAAGGTAAGTGCTCCTGCCAGGATGGCTACAATTAATAAACTCAAATATCTTTTCATCTCCTTATTTTTTTTTATTCTGTTTAACTATTACTATATAGATAGACTATCAATAACTACTAAAATTACAATTATAGTATACTTTTTTTGTGATTTTTAACTCACAATTAACAACAGCATTATGTGAACATTCTTTGTACCTTTGTCTTCATAATTGAATACTAATGACCTTTACATTTTATAAATACCAGGGTACAGGAAATGATTTTGTAATCATTGATAATCGTGAATCATTAATCTCCAAAAATAGTACCAAATTATTTGCAAGATTATGCGATCGAAAATTCGGCATAGGTGCAGATGGTTTAATGTTATTGGAACTTCCTGATAATGAGGAAGATGATTTTAAGATGGTCTATTTTAACGCGGATGGAAATGAAAGCTCAATGTGTGGTAATGGTGGGAGATGTCTTGTTGCTTTTGCTGCTTTTTTAAGGATTATCGTAGATACCGCTACATTTACTGCTATCGATGGAAAACATAAGGCTGAAATAAAGGATGGATTGGTGCATTTGCAAATGCAAGATGTTTCTGATATTGAAACGTACGAGTCCCATTTATTTTTAGATACGGGTTCTCCGCATCATGTAACTTTGGTAGACGCTTTGTCGGATTTTGATGTCGAAAATGTAGGTCGAAAAATTAGAAATGGAGCTCCTTATTATGAAACAGGGAGCAATGTGAATTTTGTAGAAAAGAAAAACGGAAGTGTTTTTGCTGTGAGAACATATGAAAGGGGAGTAGAAGATGAAACTCTATCTTGCGGAACAGGTGTTACTGCGGTTGCCCTTTCTATGCATGCAACAAATCAAACAAAAGAAGAAAATGTTAGTATACAAACACCAGGTGGGGAGTTAAAGGTTACTTTTAAGAGCACTCCTAGTGGGTATAGAGATATATTTTTAATTGGCCCTGCAGAGCAGGTTTTTAAAGGTGAAATTACATGTTAACTTTAAAAGGCAAAAATATATACTTACGAGCTCTTGAGCCCGAAGATATTGATTTTATCTATACTATCGAGAATGATGAACGGATCTGGGAAATGAGTTCTACGCAAACACCGTATTCTCGTTTTTTGATCATGCAGTATCTAGAAAATGCACATCAGGATATTTATGAAATAAAACAATTAAGGTTGGTAATTTGCGCTAAGGATGATGCGTTATTAGGACTTATTGATTTATTTGACTTTAATCCCACTCATAATAGAGCAGGGGTAGGTGTTATTATTGCAGAAGATGAAAATAGAGGAAAAGGGTATGGAGCTGAAGCCCTTGAGCTTATTATCAAATACGGTAAAACTCACCTTCGACTTCATCAATTATATGCAAATATTTCTGAACATAATACGGCGAGCATTAAGCTTTTTGAAAATCAAGGGTTTAATAAAATAGGGGTAAAGAAAGAGTGGAATTTGATAAATGGTTCCTATACAGATGAATTTTTATATCAATTAATATATGTACATTAAAAAAATACTATTAGCTATTGTATTGATCGGCTTGTTGGCTGGAGGGATTTTTGCTTATTATGTATACCAAGCGGTTTTTTCTCCCAATACTAATTTTGAATCAGAGACTACTAATGTGTATATCCCTACTGGCGGTACGTATACAGAGCTTATAGAGGTGATTACCCCTGTGGTTAAAGATATTTATAGTTTTGATCGAATTGCTCGAAGAAAGGGGTATGTTAATCATATTAAAGCTGGGCGATTTATTATATCAAAAGGGTCGAATAATAATGAAATTATTAATATTTTACGTAGTAAAAATGCACCTATTCATGTGAGTTTTAATAATCAAGAAAGGCTTGAAAATCTAGCCGGACGTATTGCAAAACAGATAGAAACAGATAGTGTGTCTTTGGTGCGTGTTTTTAAAGACGAGTCATTTACGAAAGCTAATGGTTTTTCTATCGAGTCGGCCTTGTCTATGTATATACCTAATAAATATGAATTTTTTTGGAATACATCAGCAGAGCAATTCAGGGAAAGAATGCTGAAAGAGTATAAGCGGTTTTGGAATGAAAAAAGAGTAAAAAAGGCAAAAGAAATAGGGTTGACTCCTGTTGAGGTGATCACCATTGCTTCTATAGTTCAAAAAGAGACAGCTAAGGTTGATGAACGACCAAGAGTTGCTGGTGTCTATATGAATAGGTATACTAATGGTTGGAAGTTGGATGCTGATCCTACAGTAATTTATGCTATCAAAAAACATAGAGATGATTGGGATACGGTTATTAAACGTGTTTTGTACAAGGATTTAGAATTAGATAGTCCGTATAATACATATAAGTACGCAACATTACCACCGGGGCCAATAACAATGCCTGATATTTCTTCAATAAATGCAGTACTTAACTATGAAAAACATGATTATTATTTTTTTGTAGCTAATATTGAGAATATGGGATATCATAAGTTTGCAAAAACAATAGCGCAGCATAATCGCAATAAAAAACAGTATATAAGCTGGATAAATAAACAGGGTATAAAACGGTAAAATTCAAGTTGTGTTTTTGTAAGAAAAAATCTTAGTTTTTTTTGTTTTAACAAAAAAAATCGAATGACTTATTAACAAAAACATGTGTTTTTTGTGAATTACTAAAAGAGTTTACTGTTTATTTCTACTCGACTAAAACGCTGTAATTGACGTTTAAGTGTTTAGTTTCTTTGTTTTTTAATGTTTTTTAACCTTTTTTTTTGATTTTTATAGGGGTAAATACCTGTTTTTCAGCATTATAATTATTTTAACAATTACTGAGTGAATATTTGAAAAAATATCATATCTTTGCACGGCAAAAATTTAAGTAGTGGGGAACATCTTTTGGGATGTCTACTTAGAAATTTTTTATATGATAAAGAGGATAATAGGATTATCTATATTACTTACAATTGGGGGGATACTTTTGTTAAGTTTTACAACAAAAGAAAGCTTGGATCTTTCTTCTTATAATACTGCAGGTTTAGATCTGTATTATATAGCACCTAATTTTAATGAGATAGAGGATGAGGAGGTTTTGATATCTCCAGAGCTTGGGAAATCTTACATTGGCTTTAAAGAAGCACTTGCTTTTAAAGAATCTCGAGGAGATTATGGAGTTGTAAATCAATTTGGATATATGGGGAAATATCAATTTGGCAAAGGTACTTTGGCTCTTATTGGTATTAAAAATGTAAATAGGAATGATTTTCTAGCTAATCCTGCACTTCAGGAAAAAGCATTTCATGCATACGTTTCTAGAAATAAATGGGTTTTGCGTAGAGATATTAAATGGTTCGTAGGTAAAAGAATGAATGGTATAGAGATTACTGAATCAGGAATTCTGGCAGCAGCACATTTGGCTGGACCAAACGCCGTTAAAAGATATCTACGTAGTGGTGGTGTAGATGGGTTTGCTGATGCATTTGGTACCACGATTCGTTATTATATGAAACGTTTTGGCGGATATGATACTTCTTTTGTACTTGCGGATAGAAGAGCAAAAGCTATCTAAAGTAACTTAATAATCTCTTTGAATAATATATATAGTAGGTTTTTTGTGAAGGTCTATTTCTTCATGCTGCCATTCGCTCATCGTTTTTGTAGAAATAAACTCTGTGGTAAGTGTAATATCACTAGCAATACATAAATGTGTGTTTGGATGAAGTATCGCTTTAAGATCAGCGAACATCTTGTCATTTCTATAAGGGGTTTCAATAAAAATTTGTGCTTGATTTTTTTCTAAAGAAATCTTTTCTAATTGTTTTATTGTTGATTTTCTATCTGCTTTATCAATAGGAAGGTATCCGTTAAAGGTAAAACTTTGGCCGTTCATACCACTACTCATCATGGCTAATAATATAGAAGAAGGTCCTACTAGAGGGATAACCTTTATGTTTTTCTCGTGTGCGATTTTGATTACCTCTGCTCCGGGATCTGCAATTCCTGGGCAGCCAGCATCTGACATCAATCCGATCGATTCGCCATTCAAACAAGGTGTTAGGTAGGCTGGTATTTCAGAGGTGTCCGTGTATTTGTTGACAGTTTGGATAACTATTGAGCGTTGAGATTTGCTCGGACTCACTTTTTTAATAAATCTTCTTGCAGGTTTTTCGTTCTCTACGATATAATGATTTACTTGTTCGAGTACTTTTTTGATGGATATAGGTAATACTTCTAAAGGAACATCGTCTCCCAGTCGAGTGGGAATAAGATATAATTTTCCTTTGGGATCTAGGGGTTTAAGCTCCATAGGTTTTAAGATAACTTAGTTGTTTAGGTGGATTTGATTTATGTTATTGTGTACTATGAATACACATATTCAATTCTAAATATACAAAAACTTTATGTCCAAAAATGTTAATGCTCTTTTTCGAGTTTGGTTACAATAATATCGCAAGCTTTATCTAGCATTTGATATACATCTTCAAAGCCTTGTTCTCCACCATAGTATGGATCAGGAACATCCAAATTATCATTAGGATAAAGTTCATTAAGGATAAGTTTGACTTTGTTCTTGTTGTGATTGTCTTTTGTGAGTTTTAAAATGTTGTCATGATTAGAATTATCCATGGCGTAAATCAGATCATAAGTGTTAAAATCACTGATTGTAAATTGCGCTGCTCTTTGATTTGTAATGTCGATACCGTATTTTTTTGCAATTTGTATGGATCTTGGGTCGGGGAGGTTTCCAATGTGATAACTACTAGTGCCAGATGAAGCAGCAATATATTTGCTTGGGTCTAGTTTGGATTTTAGGATACCTTCTGCTAATGGGGATCTGCAGATATTGCCTAAGCATACCATTAGAATTTTGATTTTCATTCTGACAAAAGATTTACAGAGTAAGTTTCTTACCTAGGTCTTCTACGTATTTTCTAAATTGTTTATCTGTAGAAGAAAGGTTGTCTACAGTTTTGCAAGCGTGTAACACGGTAGCATGATCTCTCTTTCCTATTTGGGTTCCTATACTTGCTAATGAGGCCTTAGTAAGTTTTTTGGCAAAAAACATAGCTAATTGTCTTGCTTGTACAATGTGGCGTTTACGTGTTTTTGATTGAAGTGTTTCTACATCCATCTGGAAATAGTCACTTACTACTTTTTGAATGTAGTCAATCGAAACCTCACGTTTAGTGTTCTTGACATAGTTGTCAACAATGGCTTTTGCGAGATCTATGGTGATATCCTTTTTGTTGAAAGAAGAGTGTGCTATTAAAGAAATGATAGCACCTTCGAGTTCTCGGATATTAGTTTTAATGTTATTAGCTAAAAATTCTACAATCTCCTCAGGCATTTCAACACCGTCGCGATATAGTTTGTTTTTGATTATAGAAACTCTGGTTTCAAAATCTGGTTGATGTAATTCAGCTGATAATCCCCATTTAAAACGAGAAAGAAGCCTTTGTTCGATATCTTGCATATCTACAGGTGCCTTATCACTAGTTAGGATAACCTGCTTTCCATTTTGGTGTAAATGGTTAAATATATGAAAGAAAACATCTTGAGTTCCTGCTTTACCTGATAGTAATTGTATGTCGTCAACAATAAGAACATCTATAATTTGGTAGAAATGGATAAAATCATTCCTATTATTCTTTTTTACAGATTCGATATATTGCTGTGTAAACTTTTCAGCAGAAATATAAAGTACAGTTTTCTCGGGGTAGTTATCTTTTATGTTTACACCAATAGCATGAGCTAAGTGTGTTTTTCCAAGTCCTACTCCTCCAAAAATTAATAGAGGATTAAAAGAAGTTCCTCCTGGTTTGTTGGCTACAGCCATCCCAGCAGAACGTGCAAGTCTATTAGAGTCGCCTTCTAGAAAGTTTTCAAAATTATAACTTGGATTTAGTTGAGATTCTATTTTTACATTTCGTATCCCAGGAATTACAAATGGATTTTTTAACTCTGGATTCTTGCTTTTTATAGGTACATCAACTTCTTGAGAGTTAACAGCTGTACGATTTGCACTAGGGATTTTTTCAGTAAATGGTTTTTTATTACCATAAGTGTTTTCCATTTTAATAACGTATACCAATTTGGCGGTTTCTCCCAATTCACGAGTAAGAGAAACCTTGAGTAGGTTTACATAATGCTCTTCTAGCCACTCATAAAAAAATTTACTGGGTACCTGAATACTTAGAGCGCCATCTGTAAGTTTTACAGCTTTAATTGGTTCAAACCAAGTTTTAAAAGCTTGGGGTGTAATGTTATCTTCTATAAAAGATAAGCAGTTATCCCAAACTGATTGCGCAGTTACATTCATTCGAGTGGTTAGATTAACTATTTTTATTAGGTTATTAAAAGAAAATGCTGAAAAAAACTCCTTACTGTTTTCGCATGACAAATATGTGAACAAAAAATGTAAAAAAAAAACGATTTAGGGGTTGAATTTTAATTATTTTTTTTGCATAATTTGATAGTGTTACTTTTAATAATGTTAAAATTTATTATAAAAAATATATGTTTATCACTTCAAAAACCAAATTAAAAGTACGTTATTCCGAAACCGATCAGATGGGGGTGGTACATCACGGTAACTATGCTCAGTACTTAGAACTAGCTAGAATTGACTGGTTATCCCGGTTAGGGGTTTCTTATAAATCAATGGAAGAAAATGGTATTATGCTTCCTGTGTTTACTTTAGACTTTAAATTTAAGAAATCTGCCTTCTTCGACGATGAATTGACTGTTAAAACTTCGTTGAGGAAAATTCCTACGGTTAAAATAATCTTTGATTATGAAATTTTTAATGGTTATCAAGAATTAATTACAACAGCATCTACGATTTTAGTCTTTGTTGATAGTAAAACCAGAAAACCTATTCCATGTCCTCCTTACTTAATTGATAAAATAAACAATTATTAATCCTTTAATTGTTTAATTTCTACCTCGTACAACGGGGAAAAAACATCTTTTATTTTATCGGCGATGTTTTTTCTAACCGAAATGTAAATTTTGCAGTTTAATTGAAGTTCTTGTTTAGTGATGTTAAGTTTGTGTTCTTTTATGATGCGCATCACTTTGTTCATGTCTTTGTATTCGAAAATTATAACAAAATTTTTGTCAATTGTCTTTTCGATAATGTCAGAATTTTCGAGAGCAAGTTGTGCTGATGTTCTGTACGCATTTATTAAACCTCCAACTCCTAACTTGGTACCTCCAAAGTACCTGACCACTACAATTAGTATGTTGGTAACGTCATAGGATTGAATTTGCCCATATATAGGTTGACCAGCAGAATTAGAAGGTTCTCCATCATCATTTGTTCTGTACTTTAGATTTTCTGTACCTATTTGCCATGCATAACACCAATGTCTTGCAGAATGATGTTGTTTTTTTAAGTTATCGATAAGCGATTTTACTTCTTCTTCTGAAGTTGTTGGAAAAGCATACCCGAAAAATTTGCTGTTACGATCCTTAAAAAGAGTTTCTTCGCTAGCTATATTAATCGTTTTGTATGTGTCTTTATGTTCCAAATAATTAATTTAAATCGAAAATGTAACCAAAATAATACTAAGAATGGCTAGAGCTATACCTATCCAGTTTTTTAGAATTAATTTTTCTCTAAAAAATACAATTCCTGCAATCGTAGAAACTAGGAGTACAGCTACATTGTTTATCGTAAATACGGTAGAGCTATCCATATTTTCATAGCGTAAAGCTTTTATGAGGAAAAAAATAGAGAAATAGTTTGGGACTCCTAATCCAATTCCGGCAATAACGTTCTTAACCGATAGTTTCAAAGACCCTGTAATGGATTTGTATAGTAGGGTTACTATTCCAATAATTGCTGCAAATCCAAAAATGGTCGCTGAGAAAATAGGAACATCATTTTGTGCTACATGATTTGTTTCAAAATATTTAAGACTAGTATCAATGATTCCGCTACCTATAAAAACTAATAAAGGAAAAATTAAATTTTCTTTGTTTATGGATATTCCTTCGGCGCTTTTCATAGAGGTAAGATAAACAGCAATAAGAGCAATAATAATCCCTATGATTTTTAATACACCAGTGCTTTCATGGTATACAATGATTCCAAATATAATTGGGATGGCCAAACTCATTTTAGTAGCTACAGCGGCTACAGATAATCCATTTTTTTGAGTGGTAATAGCCATTAGATTAAAAACGGATATAAATATCACACCTAAAATCATAGCGCCATAAAACCATCCTTCATTGGATATGTTTTTTAGATCTATGGGTTCAGAATATGCTATTACCCCTGATATACATGCAACAACGTAGTTTATGATAATAGCTTGTAGCGTATCGACATTGTATTTAACAAAAAGTTTAAAAATGACAAAAATTAAACTTGATGCCAGGATGCTAAGGATTAAATAGATCAAAATAAATTGGATTTTATAGTAAATAGATTTGTGATGTCTTCGGTTTTTGGATTGTTGTTCCAGGTATGAATTCCTATTCTCTTTGCCGAATCTGTATTTTCTTTGGTATCGTCTATGAAAATGGTTTCAGAGGGTTTAATCTGATGTTGATTCAAAACAAATTCAAAAATATCGATATTAGGCTTTCTTAGTTTAATTTCATGAGATAAGTAAAAAGTGTCAAATGATGATTTAAATTCTTCGTAAAATGGTACATTTTCCTTAATCCATTTGATATGGAGGTCATTTGTATTACTCAGTAATATTAGATTATATTTTTGCTGGGAAGCCAAGTTCTTAATAAAATCAAATCGATGCCTCGGGAAGTCAAGCAAAATAGCATTCCAAGCGTCAATGAGTTCATTTTTTGATGCTTTTGGAAATATGTTTTTGTACGTTTGGATAAATTCTTGAGTAGAGATTTGCCCTACTTCATATTGATTATTAATTTTTAATAGCTCAAGAGTCATTTCAAAAGTTCCTAATTTTGAAAACTCTCTTATGGTTGCTGCTTTGTCTAGGTTTATGAAAACATCTCCAAAATCAAAAATTATAGTTTTAATCATTTCGATATATTTTTAGAGTGTCATTCATTATCTGTTTTTCGGCTATTAATTTAGCTTGAATTGTTGGAGCTTTTATTCCGGCATCAAATGTAATATTTCCCATAAAAATCCTAGCTTCATCCCAAAGGTTTTTACTAATAAATGAATTAATAGTATGCTGGCCACCTTCGATAATAACAGATTGGATGTTATGTTGATGAAGAATCGAACAAATTTCTTCTACAGTGTTGTTTTTTGTGTGCACGGTTTCATAGGTGGTTAAATCCGTGTTGTTATTCTTATTTTCTTCAGAAGTAATAATAATAGTGGGAGTTTTGTTGTTAAGAACTGTAGAGTTTTCGGGAACTTGACCAGATCGGTCAATAACAATTCTAATAGGATGTTGACCAGGCCAATCTCTAGTGGTTAAACTAGGATTGTCTTTAATGACTGTAGTGCGACCTACTAAGATGGCCTGCTCTTCTGCCCGCCATTTGTGCACAAGCTGTCTGGATTGCTCATTTGTAATCCAAACGGGTTCTCTTTTGTCTTTTATGCCTGGAGCGATAAATCCATTCGTAGTTTCTGCCCATTTTAAAATAATATAGGGCCTTTTATTATTATGAAAAGTCAAAAACCTTTTGTTAAGTTCTTGACATTCTTTTTCTAAAACACCTACAACTACATCGCAACCAGAATTTATTAATTTTTGTATTCCTGCTCCAGACACCTTGGCAAAAGGGTCGATAGTGCCAATTACTACTTTTTTAATTCCTTTTGCTATAATAAGATCGCTACAAGGAGGTGTTTTGCCATAATGGCTACATGGCTCTAGGCTTACATATATAGTAGCGTGTTTAAGGAGAGTAGTATCTTTAACGGCACTTATAGCATTTACCTCGGCATGAGGTTGCCCGGATTGATAATGCCATCCCTCTCCTATAACTTTATTGTTATGTACAATCACGCTGCCTACTAGAGGATTTGGGTACGTGGTTCCTAATCCGTTTTTGGCAAGTTGAATACATCTTTGTATGTATTTTTCGTGCATAGTTATTAGCGTTGTTTTATAGATATCTTTTGTTCTTTGTTAATGGTGTATGGATAAGAAAAATTTCCTAAGTGATATCTAATAGCTCCTTTGTATTGAACATTTAAAGAATCTGTTTGGATAACTTTAAGAACACTTCCGAGAAGATTGTTTTTGTTCTCCTCATAGATTTTGGATAGAGAGAAAGTACCTTCTAGCGGAATGGAAAATTCATCCTTTGCAGGAACATTAAATTCTTGAGATGAGATAGTGCCAATATCGATGTTATCAACAAAAACATGAATATCTTCTATAGATAACGTTCCACTTAGACGGTTAGGGTTGTTAAAAACGGCATCGGCTTTAAGTGTTATATCCCGCAAGCCGACTTTTTTAACCAAAAGATTATCAATATGTTTAAATTTTGGTTTTTCAGAAAATGAACACCCTATAATTAGAGTAAATATTGTTGATAATAATAGAAATTTCTTCATTGATTCCTGCTTAGATTTAACGTATATTTCAATATCCTTAACTGGTGTTTTGTTTGTGTGTAAACGCCAAAGGAAAAAATATTCATAATATGCTTTTTAGAACAACACAAAAGTAATACTAAAAATACAATGAGTATTATAAAAATACGCAAGATAGAATACAAAGATAACGAAACAATAGCTCGACTTATTAGAGATGTTTTAACTGAAATGGGTGTGCCAAAAGTTGGTACTGCTTATGAAGATATCTCTTTGGATATGATGTGTGAAACATACGAAGGGGCTGGTTCTTCTTATTTTGTTGTCGAAGAAAAAGGCGAGGTTATAGGCGGAGCAGGTATCGCTCCTCTTACAAATGGAACGCCAGAAACATGCGAACTTCAAAAAATGTACTTTTTATCAAAAGCTCGAGGTAAAGGGATTGGTTATAAAATGATTCATACTTGTCTTGATTTTGCAAAAAAAGAGGGCTATGCAAAATGTTATTTAGAAACAATGCCTTATATGAAAGCCGCAAGGAAATTATATCATAAAGTAGGTTTTATATCTTTGGATAAACCTATTGGTGATACAGGGCATTATAGTTGTCAGGCTTGGATGATAAAAGATTTGTAATTTAATTATTGTTAAATTGAAAATAAGCGATTTAAGGAAGAGTTTTTTAGAGTCTTTATCCAAAATATATGATACCGAAGAGGTATTATCTTTTTTTTATATTCTTTCTGAAAAAAAATTAGATTTGAGAAGAGTGGATGTTGCTATGCAATTAGATAAGAAACTTAATCCCGAAGAGGTGATGTTTTTTACAGAAGCAGAAAAACGTTTAAAATCTCAAGAACCGATACAATATATTGTTGGGGAAACTAATTTTTATGGATTACTTTTTTTTGTAAATCCGCATGTACTTATACCAAGACCTGAGACCGAGGAACTGGTAGACTGGATACTAAAAGACGTAAAGAACCAAAAACAACCTTTAAAAATTCTTGATATAGGAACGGGCAGTGGTTGTATTGCTGTTTCTTTGGCCAAAAACTTACCTAATGCCAAGGTGTATGCAATTGATATTTCAGATAAGGCGATTGAAGTAGCAAAAGAGAATGCGCGAATAAATCAAGTTAAGGTTACTTATATTACAACTGATGTTTTAAATGAAGAGATTTTTCATGAAGATTTTGATGTTATAGTGTCTAACCCGCCCTATGTTAGGGAATTAGAAAAGAAAGAAATGAAATCTAATGTCCTGGAAAATGAGCCTTCTTTGGCGCTTTTTGTTACAAATAACGATCCTTTACTTTTTTACACCAAAATTACTACAATAGCTTTACATAAATTAAAACCAGATGGCTCATTATACTTTGAGATAAATCAGTACTTAAGTAGAGAAACTAAAAAAATGATAGAGGCATCACATTTCGAATCGGTAATATTAAAAAAAGATATGTATCACAACGATCGTATGATACGTGCTCGTTTAAACTAAGTATTAGGTATGAATAATTTGAATTCAATTTGTGTATTTTGTGGAAGCAGCGAGGGTAACGATACCCATATAATTTCTCAAGCATTTTTACTTGGAGAAAAGCTAGCTCAACAAGAAATAACCTTAGTGTATGGAGCTGCAAAAATTGGTATTATGGGGCAAGTAGCTAAGGGTGTTTTGGAGCATAAAGGGAAAGTAATTGGTGTTATTCCAGAATTTCTTAAATTAAAGGAGGTAATTCATCAAGGTTTGAGTGAGTTAATAACTACCCATAATATGCATGAGCGTAAGATGAAAATGCATCAGCTTAGTGATGGTTTTATAACGCTTCCAGGAGGTTTTGGGACTTTAGAAGAGCTTTTTGAAATAATCACTTGGTCGCAATTAGGTTTGCATCAAAAACCCATTGGATTACTAAACATTGGCGGTTTTTATGATGATTTGTTAGGGTTGCTAGAAAATATGGTTCGTAGAGGGTTTTTGAAAATGGAGAATTACGAGTTATTATTGGTAGATAAGGATATGGATAAGCTATTAGAAAAAATGAGAGCATTTAAACCGGTCCAAGTGCCAAAATGGTTAAAACCGGATAGAACATAACATAAAATATGGCTCTATGGTAGCCGATTTAAGATAATAATACGTGGGGGTATTGTATTAATGATCGATATCATCGGTAATTAAAAAATAGTGTGTAAAAAACAAATGAAAGTAGAAGAAAAGATCAAGCAATTACGACAGGAGTTAAGAGAGCATAACTATAATTATTATACACTCGATGCACCTGTTATAAGTGATTATGAGTTCGATATGAGACTCAAGGATTTGCAGAAATTGGAAGAAGAATATCCAGAGTTTTATGATGCTAATTCTCCTACGCTTAGAGTAGGTGGTCAAATTACTAAGAATTTTGAAACAGTAGTTCATGAGCATCGTATGTATTCTTTAGACAATTCATATTCAAAAGAAGACTTAGAAGATTGGGAAAAACGTATTAAAAAATTGGTTGATGGTGAGGTTAATTATACATGTGAGTTAAAATATGATGGAGCTTCTATTAGTTTAACCTATGTAGATGGCGAGTTGGCAAGAGCTGTGACGAGAGGAGATGGTATTCAAGGAGATAATGTTACCACAAATGTGAAGACTATTAAATCAGTTCCTTTAAAACTAAAAGGAGATTTTCCTCAAAAGTTTGATATTCGAGGAGAAATAGTATTGCCATATGAAGGTTTTGCTAAAATGAATCAAGAAAGAATTCTTGCAGGAGAAGAGCCTTATGCTAACCCACGTAATACGGCTTCAGGAAGTCTTAAACTTCAGGATAGTAGTGAGACTGCAAAACGCCCATTAGATTGCTTATTGTATAGTATTCAAGGAGATCGATTAGGAATTCAAACGCAGTATGAGAATTTAGAAAAAGCTCGAGCATGGGGTTTTAAGGTGCCTTCAGAATCTAAGTTAGTAAATACCATAGATGATGTTTTGCAATATGTTGCATATTGGGATGAACATCGCCATAACCTCCCTTATGAAACTGATGGTATTGTGATTAAAGTCAATGATCTTCAGCAGCAAGAGGAGTTAGGTTTTACGGCAAAAGCGCCGAGATGGGCAATGGCATACAAATTTAAAGCAGAGCAGGCTTCTACCGTTCTTGAGGAGATTACATATCAAGTTGGTAGAACAGGAGCAATTACTCCTGTTGCTAATTTGCAGCCGGTATCCCTTGCAGGTACTACGGTAAAAAGAGCGTCGTTGCATAATGCAGATCAAATTGAAAAATTAGATATAAGAGAAGGAGATACTGTTTATGTAGAAAAAGGAGGGGAGATAATTCCAAAAATAGTTGGGGTAGATTTTCAGAATAGAAATCAAGAATCTACACCTACCGATTATATCAGTGAGTGTCCTGAGTGTCATACTTCGTTAATCCGAAAAGAAGGAGAAGCACAGCATTATTGTCCTAATTATAAAGGGTGTCCTCCACAAATTATTGGGCGTATTCAACATTACATTTCGCGTAAAGCTATGGATATTGAAGGATTAGGTGGTGAAACGGTGGCTTTGCTGGTTAATGAAGGTTTGATTGCTAATTATGCAGATTTATATGAATTGAAAAAGGAGCAAGTGGTTCCTTTGGAGAGAATGGCTGAAAAAAGTGCAGAAAATTTGGTTTTAGGAATAGAAAAATCCAAAGAAATTCCTTTTGAGCGTGTTTTATTTGCTTTAGGAATACGTTATGTTGGAGAGACAGTTGCCAAGAAGCTTGCCAAACACTATAAAACTATCGATGCCATAGTAGAAGCTACAGAAGAAGAATTGGTCAATGTAGATGAAATCGGGATTAAAATTGCACAGAGTGTACAAGAGTTTTTTACTTCGGAAGAAAATAAAGCTCTAGTAAATAGATTAAAAGAGTACGGAGTGCAGTTAGAGATTTCTGCAGAAAAATTAGCAAATCAAACTGATACATTGCAAGGGCAAACTTTTGTGGTATCTGGTGTTTTTGAAAAAGTATCAAGGACTGAGCTTAAGAAGCTAATAGAAGATAATGGAGGAAAGGTTTCTAGTTCTATTTCTTCTAAAACATCGTATGTTGTAGCAGGGGATAAAATGGGGCCAAGTAAACTAGAAAAAGCAAATAAGTTAGGAGTGTCAATTATAAGTGAAGATGAATTTCTCACCAAAATTGTATGAAAATAAGAACGGTTATAAAAATACTATTAGTAATTGCTGGAGCACTTTGCGTACTAAGTACTGCTATGCAGTGGCCAGAATTAGAATTGTATACTAAACCGGCTACCGTACCTCTATTCTTTATGTTGTATTGGTTTAATGTAAAAAAAATAGATGGGCTTTTTTTGGTCATACTCTTGCTTTGTTTTCTAGGAGATATTTTTTTGTTAACCGAAGTACAAAATAGCTTTATTTATGTGCTTTTGAGTTATACCATATGTTATTTAATTCTATTCTATTACTTGTGCAAAAATTATAAGCCAATTGACTATAATAACACTGATATAGGGTATTTGGTGGTGTTTTTTGTAGCGTGGACCTTTATCGTGTATGAGATTTATGATGTTACCGAAGAAGCAATGGGAGATATCAAACCCTTTGGTATGGGGTATATTATAATATTATACCTCCTTCTAATTGGAGCTGTTTTTCACTACGTAAACGTTAGATCTTCAAAATCGTTATGGTTCCTAATTGCGATACTCAATTTTGTGATAAGCGATTCTTGTTTTGCGCTTAATAAGTTCTATATCGCTTCCCTAGAGTTTGAAATTATAAACTCGATATATCAATTACTGGCTGTTTTCTTTCTTGTTCAATTTAAAATATCTAGCCCAGTGCCTTTAAAGCTAAGAGAACTTTAGAAGGTAATTTTCTGAGAATCATGTGTTTTGTTAAAATTTCCTATATTGTATCAAAGAAAATCACACGATTAACCGGGCTGTACTCATAACAAAAAGTGTAAACTTTGGGTGCAAATAAAAATTAAATGAATGAAGAGAAACTACTTAGGCTTTTAATTTCTTTTTTAGTAATAGCACAAGTGTTGGGTTTTGTATTTAAAAACGATTTCTTAAATACATATTCTCAACTAATTCTTCTGATATCGATAATTGTGCTTTATTTTGTTAGCACTAAAAAAATTAGAATATATCACGTAGCGGTTCTATTGATATTTTGTTTAGAAGGGTTATTTATTTTTTGGTTTATTGATAACATTATAATAGACCAGATAGTAATACGGATTATAGGGTACATTATGCTTTTTTATTTTCTGTATTATAATCATAAGTCATTCCAGTACAATAGTAGAGATGTTTTTACTTTGGTTTTAGGTAGCTCGCTTTATACAGTTATTTTTTTAATGACGTATGTTATTTTACGAGAACCAATGCAAGATAATAACTTACTGGGGTTTGTGAATTTACTATTGTTATATGTTTTATTGATAGTAGGAGCAATGCATTATATTAATATTAGATCAGAAAAATCATTATGGTTTTTTTTATCAATACTTAATTTTTCGTTTAGCGATTTTATGATTCTAATAGAAGAATTCTATGTAGAATCATACGAGTTAAAAGTTTTGGTATTGATTTGCAAACCATTGGCATTGATGTTTTTAGTGAATTATATGATAACAAGATCGTTAAAGCTTAAAACAGAAGAGTTTGAAGGGTTTTAATAAAATAAACAATAATTTGAGAACAGAAAAGTACGTATATCAATTGTTTTATGTTACTGGTTTATTTTTTATCCTGATATCCATTTTTGCACAAAATCTCACTATTTTTTTTAAACCACCGGTAATTTTGGCATTGTGCCTAATTTATTTGGTAAAAGTAGAAAATAGAAGTGCTTTGGTGTTATTTACAATGCTATTGATATTAGTTTCAGAAGTGCTTTCGATGAAGGATTTTGTTGGGTATTTTAGAGTAGTTAATATTTTACTTTCATTGTATTATTTTTTGAATATAGTTTTACTTTGGAAAAGCTTAAAAAAGATAAAAATACAATTTAACAAGGTGTTTACGATTCAATTGTTAATTGCTATGGGGTTAATTGTCTACGTGTTGATTTCTGTAGCTCGGCTTATTTTACCAAGTGTTATAGAAGATAAAGTGTTTTTGGTAATACTTATTTTGTTTTTCACTTTGTTTGTATGCTCCTGTTATTACATTTATCTCAATAGTAAAACAGTAGTTAGTTCTTCGCTTATGGTAGCCGCTTCTTGTTTTTTGATTGTAAATATTCTTACAGCTTTATATAAATTATATGTTTTTTTGGAAGTGTTTGTGGTTATTGCAAACCTTTTACAGGTATTTGGGCAATTTTTTCTGATTAAATTCTTTATAGAACAACATAAATTGGTTCCGAATCGAAAAGATTATTTTTAAAAAAAATGATAAGTTGATATTTAATGTTGTTCTTTATATGAAATAATTTTTTCCAGAAACTTTTGAGAGATAGTAAGTTCACATATTGGTTGTTTTATGTTTTGTTCTTATTGGTTGTTATAATTTCTGTTTTTTTTGAAAAGAAACTTTTGATATATACCAAACCTTTAGTATCAATCTCCTTGCTGATATTGTATGTAAAACATGTAGAGAAAATTGATCTATTTTTTGTGATCAGTATATTCTTAATTCTTACTACAGATATATTTATTTACATAGATTTTTTAAAATACTATGATATCATTGCAGTGCTTATCACCTTGTTTTATTTCTTCTGTATTTTGTCTCTTAAAAAATACATAATAAGAGCCGATATTGTGTTGAGTAAGCTTGCTTCTCCTCCTGTTATAATTAGTGTGATATTGATAGGGTACTTGATTTTTTCGATTACAGAACTCGTTTTGCCAAAAATTAGAGATTCTGTTGGAGCTATAGTTATGATAGTAATAAGTCTGGTTGGTTTTTCGGGGGTAAGTTTTTTTATATATGTTGCAGATAGGTATGAGAAATCGATTTATTTGTTTGTGGCAGCTTGTTGCACTTTATTCGTAGATGCGCTTTTGGCTATAAATGAATTGTATTATTATAATCGAGTTTTTACAACACTAATTAATATAGCAGAAATAGCTGGAGTTTATTTTTTTACTAGCTTTTTTATTGAGACAAAAGAAATAACGAACAGGTCTACAGAAAAAGAATACTTTTGAGAAGTGTTGGTTTTCAGGGGTTTCCTTTTTCTTGGAGGATGCGGGGTGATTTTAAAATGTAAAATAGCTACATTTGTGGCTTCTTAATCTTTTTTATAAATGATTTTAAAGGGTCTAAAAAGAAATGCCATAAAGAAAAATATGGAATCTCATTTGGAGAAAAGAAATTCTTCTAATGGCATTGCAAGTCTTAAAACATTAGCAATTCTTATCGACGCTTCTTTGCCAGTTAATATATTGGCTTTGGTTAAATTGGCTAATGAGTTAGGAGTGACCTCAGAAAACTTAACGGTTGTAGGGTATAAAGAAGATAAAGAAATTATTGATGATAGAGATGCAGCTTATTATAATGAGAAGAGTTTTGCTGTAAATGGATCAATAAAAAACAATGCACTGCAGGGATTTATCAATAAAGATTATGATGTATTGATTAGTTTTTATACCGATGATAAAATAGAATTAAATTATGTTGCAGCAGCATCCAGAGCAAAATTGAAGGTGGGTTTTGCCGAAATTGATCATAGGATTAATGATTTAATTATTGGAGCAACAATGAATAATACCAACCTTTTTATAATTGAACTTAAAAAGTATTTAAAAATTTTACAAATAATATGAGTGGTTTTCTCAGAGGAACTGGAGTAGCGCTAGCTACACCATTTAATGAAGATGGATCTATTGATTATAACGGGGTTACATCATTAGTTAATTTTTGCATTGATGGTAATATCGAATATTTGGTAGTCTTAGGTACTACAGCAGAATCAGTAACATTGTCTAAGGATGAAAAGAAAAAATTAGTAGATCATATTTTAAAAGTAAATGATAAAAGACTTCCTGTTGTACTTGGGATTGGAGGTAATAATACTGCGGCCGTTCTTGCCGAAATAAAAGAAACTGATTTATCAGATTTTACAGCAATACTTTCTGTTGTTCCTATGTATAATAGACCAAATCAAGAAGGTATTTATCAGCACTATAAAGCTGTAAATGATGCTTCTCCAATTCCTGTATTACTATATAATGTTCCTTCTCGTACGGGAACAAATATGACCGCTGAAACTACATTGCGTTTGGCGCAATTAGATAAAATTGTTGGAGTTAAAGAAGCAGTGGGTGATTTTACACAAGTACTTAAGATTATTAAAGATAAGCCTGATGATTTTCTTGTGATTTCGGGGGACGATGCTTTGGCTTTACCGGCGGTAGCAGCGGGAGGTGATGGTGTAATAAGTGTTGTTGGGCAGGGGTTTCCTGAAGAATTCTCTGAAATGATACGATTTGGATTATCTGGAGAAACAGAAAAAGCATTTAAAATACTATATACCCTATTACCGGTATTAGATTATGCTTTTGAAGAAGGGAATCCTGCAGGAATAAAAAATATTCTAAAAGTAAAAAGCATTTGTGAGGACTATGTTCGTTTACCTTTGGTATCTGTTTCTTCTGATCTTGCAAAAAAAATAAAAACCTTTATCGAGTAAATACTTTATTGATGGCAAAAAAAATAAAAGATCCAGGAATCGGAAGATCTTCGAATCAATACGCCAGACGTTTTATAAACTCTGATGGATCTTTTAATATAAAACACATCAATAGATCAACATCCTTATCCGGGAGTTATGATTATTTAATTAGTATTAGTTGGGTTAAGTTTTTTTTATGGGTGTTATTTGGGTATATACTAATCAATACTCTGTTCGCTATCATATATACTTTTTTAGGGATATCGAGTATTGTAGAACCGTCAGGAAGTGTATTTAGAGATTTTTTAAATGCATTTTTCTTTTCTGCTCAAACCATAACCACTGTTGGTTATGGCGCTATGGCACCTAAAGGATTGTTGTTTGGTGTTATTTCTTCTTTTGAAGCCCTGATTGGATTATTGAGTTTTTCATTTATCACAGGATTATTATACGGTAGGTTTTCAAAACCAAGAGCTAATATTCAATTCAGTGATAGTATAGTTTTAAAAGAACATAAAGGAGTTGATTGTGTTATGTTTCGATTGATGAGTAGTAGTGCAAACGTAATGATACGACCACGTATAGAAGCTACTTTATCATTGTCTCTAGAAGATGAGAACGGAAAATATAATAATAATTTTTATAACCTTAAATTAGAACGAAATTCTATCACCTACCTACCCACCACTTGGACTGTAGTGCACCCTATAGTAGAAGCTAGTCCATTGTATGAGTTTGATAGAGGTCAATTAAATGCATTAAATGGTGAAATTTTAATACTAGTAAGTTATTATGATGAATCGTTCTCTCAAGAGGTGCATCAAGTACATTCTTATGTGCTGAAAAAAATAAAAATTGATGAGAGTTTTATTCCTGCATTTTATTATGATAAAGAAGGTTATACGATCTTGGATCATGATAAACTTGATGAAACTAAAACTACATCATGATTAATGTGTAAAGGATGTTTTGGTGTTATATCCGCTATTTCTGCAACAACCCATCAATTATATAGTTATTGAAGTAAATATAGATTAATTGATGAATTCTGTTTTGTTGATATACAAATAGAAAAACCGATTAAATTAATAGATAGACTAAAGTTTTTGTAATACAGCAGAAATATATATTTTTGCCAGATGTTTTTTTACCTATGAGAAGATTATTGTATTTACTTGTTTTTGTGTTATTCTTAGGATCGTGTAGCGAGTACCAAAAGGTACTGCGAGGAGAAGATGCTGCGGAAAAGTATAAGATGGCCGAGAATTTATATAAAGAAGAAAAGTACAAAAAAGGATTAAAGCTTTTTGAACAAGTGGTTCCCAAGTATAGAGGTAAGCCCCAGGCAGAAAGAATAATGTATTATTATGCTGACACTTATTTTCAGTTAGAAGATTATTATTTGGCAGGATATCAGTTTGAGAGATTTACAAAATCGTTCCCAAATAGCGATAAGAGAAAAGAAGCTGCTTACAAAGGAGCCAAAAGTTATTATTACTTATCTCCAAGGTATAGCCTAGATCAGACCGAAACAACTGATGCTATAGAAAAGCTTCAGGCATATATTAATGCTTATCCAGAGAGTGAGAATTTAAAAGAAGCTAATACTCTTGTAACCGAATTACGTGAGAAAAAAGAAAAGAAAGCTTACGAAATAGCTAAGCAATATCATCATAGACGAAATTACAAGGTTGCAATTTCGGCTTTTGATAATTACTTAATAGATTATCCTGGATCTATTTTTAGAGAAAGGGTATTATACTATAAATTAGAATCAGAGTATTTATTAGCTGTAGGGAGTTATGAAAGCTTGGTAAAAGAACGTTTAGAAACTGCTCAAGGTTATTATAAGACCTATAAAAAGTATTATAAAGAAGGTGAGTATACTGAGAAAGCTAATGAAATAGCTGAAGATATTAAATTAAGATTAGAACAATATAAATAGAAAACAAGTAGAAGATGGATTTGAAAAAAAGTAATGCGCCGGTAAACACAACTACTATTGATAAGAACCGTATTGATCAACCCACAGATAATATTTATGAGGCTATTTCTATAATTTCAAAGAGAGCAACTCAGATCAATACTGATATCAAAAAAGAGCTTCTAGAAAAATTAGATGAATTCGCTACTTATAATGATAGCTTAGAAGAGATTTTTGAGAATAAAGAGCAGATTGAGGTTTCTAAGTTTTATGAGAGATTACCGAAACCACATGCTTTAGCTGTACAAGAATGGTTAGAAGATAAAATCTACCACAGAAATACAAAGATAGACTCAGAATCTTTATAAGTCTATGTCGATTTTAAGCGGTAAAAAGATTTTATTGGGTGTCACCGCTGGTATTGCTGCATATAAAACAGCTGCTCTGGTGCGTTTATTTATCAAGTCTGGAGCAGAAGTAAAAGTGGTGATGACTCCGGCAGCCAAAGACTTTGTTACTCCACTTACATTATCAACTTTATCTAAAAATCCAGTACACTCTTCTTTCTTTAATGAAGAAGATGAAGATGCTGTATGGAATAATCATGTTGAGCTAGGGTTATGGGCAGATATTATGGTTGTGGCACCTGCTACAGCAAATACATTGTCCAAAATGTCTAGTGGTAGCAGTGACAATTTATTATTAGCTACATATTTATCTGCCAAATGTCCAGTGTATTTTGCTCCAGCAATGGATTTGGATATGTACAACCACCCATCAACTCACAAAACTTTTGAGAAATTAAAGGATTTTGGGAATATTATGATTCCGGCCGAATCTGGAGAATTGGCTAGCGGTTTAGTTGGGCAAGGTAGAATGGCAGAACCTTCCAATATTATTAGTTTTATAAAAAACGATATTTTAGATAAACTTCCTTTAAAGGGACAAAAAGTATTGATTACTGCAGGGCCAACTTATGAGGCAATTGACCCAGTTAGATTTATAGGAAATCACTCTAGTGGTAAGATGGGTATTGAATTAGCATTGGCTGCTGCAAATTTAGGAGCTAACGTAGATTTAATACTTGGCCCTTCATCTCTTCGTGTGGATCATGGTTTAATAAATGTGATTCATGTAATTAGTGCAGAAGATATGTTTAACGCCGTGGTTTCTATATATCATGATGTCGATATAGCCATCGCTTCTGCTGCCGTGGCAGATTATAGGCCAAAACAAGTATCTAGCCAAAAAATAAAGAAAGCAGATAGTGAGTTTTCTATTCAATTAGAAAGAACACGAGATATCCTTAAATGGATGGGTACAGAAAAGAAAAATCAATTTTTGGTTGGTTTTGCTTTAGAGACAGAAAATGAAGAAGAAAATGCTAAGGGTAAATTAAAAAAGAAAAACTTAGATTTGATTGTTCTTAATTCGCTCAACGATAAAGGAGCAGGTTTTAAAGGTGCTACAAATAAAGTAACTTTGATCAATCATAAATTAGAAATAAAAGCGTTTGAATTAAAAACGAAGACAGAAGTTGCTAAAGATGTATTCAACGAAATTAATCAACTTAAAAAATGAATAGATTCTTTCTTTTTATAATACTTGTATTTGGGACCAATGTATATGCTCAGGAGTTTAACGCTAGGGTAGCGGTCAATGCAGAGCAAACAGGTAATCCCAATCTTCAGGTGTTTAAAACGTTAGAGCGTTCATTAGCTGAGTTTATTAATAATACTACTTGGACATCCAAAGATTATCGTACAGAAGAACGTATTGATTGTAGTTTTTTTATTACTATAGTAAGTTATGATAATGATGTTTTTGCAGCTACTTTACAGGTGCAAGCTTCGAGACCAGTTTATGGCTCAAATTACGCAACTACTATTTTTAATGTAAATGATAAGCAGTTTAACTTTGATTATCTCGAATTTCAACCGCTAAACTATAACCCCAACAATTTTGAGTCAAACCTTATTTCTGTAGTGGCGTATTATTTATACACCATTCTTGGTGTGGATGCTGATACTTTTGAATTAAATAGTGGAACAAATTATTTTGAAGAGGCTAAGAACATTGTAGGAAACGCACAAAGTAGCAATACCCTTGGTTGGAATGCTCAAGATGGAACTCAATCCAGATTTAGGTTAAATGATGATTTATTATCAGGAACTTATGATGGGTATAGATCTGCTATGTATATGTATCATAGAGAGGGGTTAGATGTAATGTATAATAATGTTAAAAAAGGTAAAGAGACGATTACCAAATCAATGAAATCTCTTGAAGAAGTTCATGGTGTGCGACCTAACTCTTATATTATGAGAGTCTTTTTTGATGCCAAAGCGGATGAAATTTCTAGTATTCTTTCTGGAGGACCATCGGTTAATATTGCCCAAACTGTCCAGGTTCTTAATAAAATTGCACCTACGTATGGTGAAAACTGGAAAGATATTAAGTTCTAATAGTGTTTTATTCTAAAGTAGATAGGCGTACTATACTGTCTAAAACTTAAAAAAAATAAATACACGCAAAATCTTTTTTAAAACTAGTATCTTTACTTTTTTAAAACTTTAAAATTATTCTATCCCTTGCTTAGAGGTCTTTCGATAAAAAACTTCGCTTTAATAGAACAATTACAGGTTTCTTTTGATGCTGGCTTAGTTACCATCACCGGAGAAACTGGAGCAGGTAAATCACTTCTGTTAGGTGCCCTTGGATTGTTGCTCGGAAAACGAGCAGATCTTAGTAGCGTTAAAGATAATTCTCAAAAATGTATAATCGAAGGAGTTTTTAGGATCGATAAATACAATCTGATTTCATTTTTTGAAGAAGAAGAACTTGATTATGAAGATGAGACTATCATTAGACGAGAAATTTTGCCCTCGGGTAAATCTAGAGCTTTTATCAATGATACACCCGTTACATTGCAGTCACTTGCATCCCTTGGTGTAAAGTTAATAGATATTCATAGCCAACATCAAACCTTAGAAGTAACTACTAACGATTTTCAATTTGAAGTCCTGGATGCATTGGCAGGAGCAGATCGAGAAATAAAGTCGTATAAAAGAGGGTTGCAGTTATTAAAAGAAAAGGAAAAAGAAGTAAATCTACTTATAGTAAATCAAGAAACGTTTACAAAAGAATACGAATACAATTCTTTTCTGTTTAATGAGTTAGAAGAAGCCAAATTAAAACCAGGAGAATTAGAAGAAATTGAAGAACGTTATGAACGACTTAATAATATAGAAGAAATTCAGGAGCGTTTATCAAGTTCAATTTCTATTGTTTCTTCTGAAGAGGTAGGAATATCTGATCAACTTAATACAATCAAAGGAAATCTTTCTAAAATAGCTTCTTATTCTGGTGGATTAAAAGAGATTTCAGATAGAATTCAAAGCCTTTATATAGAATTAGATGATATACAGTTGTCATTAGTTAATGAGTTAGAGAAATTAGAAGCCGATCCTCAACAATTGGAAGAAACAGGACAAAGACTGCAATTATTACATCATCTTCAGGTCAAGCATAATGTATCTGGTATTGAGGAGCTCATGGTACTAAAAGAAGAACTTCAAGAAAAAGTTTCTAAAACAGAATCTCTTTCCGAGGATATAGAAAAACTACAAAACGAAATTACTACTATTAAGGTTCAATTAGATGAGCTAGCCTCGACGATTCATGAAAAGAGAAATAAAGCGCTACCGATATTGGTAGAGGAGCTGGAGAGTATTCTTAAGGGACTTGGTATGCCTAATGCTACTTTTAAGGCGTCTTTAGAATTACAAGAAAGTTATTTTTCTAATGGTAAAGAGGTACTAGAGTTTTTATTTTCAGCAAATAAAGGAGGTAGCTTTGGGTTGTTAAAGAAAGTAGCTTCGGGAGGAGAGTTGTCTAGAATTATGCTAGCTATAAAAACTATTCTTTCTCGATACGCTAATTTACCTACTATTATTTTTGATGAGATTGATACTGGTGTGTCTGGAGAAATAGCACATAAAATGGCAGATTTAATGTTTAGTATGAGTGAGAATTTACAAGTTTTTAGTATTACACATCTACCCCAGATTGCCGCCAAAGGTCAAAGTCATTATAAAGTATATAAAGAAGATCTTAATAACACCACAATAACACAGCTTAAATTATTAAATAAAGAAGAACGAATAAAAGAAATAGCCGAAATGATCGGCGGTAAAGATATTTCGGATTCGGCACTCACCCATGCTAAGGCATTGATTCAGTAATTTTTTTGGTTGCAACTTTTTTGAAAACCATCCTTCTCTTCAATTATTGAAAACGATAATGTTCTTCTTTTTGTATTATATCACCTCATTTTTTTATTCTAGATACTTATTTTAAGCCAAATATGAGTACTATGCTATGTAATCTGAACAAGCTTTTTTACTTGTAAACCGTAATTTTAATCGATTATATACATAATAAATCGATGAATAACATGTTTTTTATCGATTTTAACACCCGAGTCATATTTTGTTTACTTTTATTTTGTAGTTTGCGCAAGTAGCCCCCAAAGTCTACGCCCCCAAATTATGAAATCACTTATTAAAGTAACCTACTTTGCTTGTATGGCAGTGGTATTGTTTTCTTGCTCCACAGATACGGTTGAAGATGAATTGAGTCCTGTTGCTAGCGAGTTCGTTGTTCCTGATGTAAAATCTATCGAAATTGAAATTTTAGAACGTATTAATGTATATAGAGCATCTAAAGGTTTGGATGCCTTAAATACATTGGATATTGTAAAATCACAAGCTTATAGTCATACCGATTATATGATCAAAAATAATAAGATATCACATGATTATTTTCATACTCGTAGATCATATCTTATTTCGAATGCTGGGGCGAACTCGGTTGCAGAAAATGTAGGATATGGATATTCTTCTGCAAAATCTGTTGTGAATGCTTGGATAAAAAGTGATGGCCATAGAGAAACAATGGAAGGTGATTTTACTGATTTTGATATCTCTGTAGAACAAAATGAAGATGGTGTACGCTACTTCACAAATATCTTTATCAAGAGATAATTTATGTATTCTTACTGTTAAGTTTAGAGATTCTTAGTTTAATCATTAAGTATCAAAAAAGCGGATCTTCTGTTTTCTTCATGATCCTTTTCTGTACAACGTGTTGAATAACCTTTTCCGCATTTATTCAATAATTGTGATTCGCCATAACCAATATAGCTAGGAATTCGATCTTCACTAATTCCTCGAGACAAAATATAATTTCTGGTAGATGTTGCTCTTCTTTGTGATAGTTTTAGATTATACGAATTACTACCACGGCTATCAGTATGAGATTCAATTTTTATAATCATCTTAGGATTATCTTTCATCACATTTACAATATTCTCTAATTCGTATGCGGCATCTGTACGTATTTCAGATTTATCAAAATCGAAGAAAATAGGATTGATAACGATTTCTTTATCTATAATTAAAGGTGTTAAAAACAGGTCTAATTTGATTTCTTCTTTATTAATTGTGGTGGTTGTAAATTCTTTAGAGTCGGGTTTGTAATTTACTTTAGTGCCAAGAATAGAAAAGGTTTTTCCGCATGGGATATCTTCAAAAATATAGTTCCCTTCTTTATTCGATTGCGTGGTATTAATAATTTTACCCGTTTGATCAATAATTTGCACAGTCACATCACCTAGTGGTTCCGAGGTTTGTTTATCATAGGTTGCACCAGTTAAAACTTGTTTGCATTGGTAGCTGTCAAAAGTATAAATGTCATCACTTCCTTTTCCCCCAGGCCTATTAGATGAAAAATATCCAGAATTACCAATTGGGTTAGAAAAAAAAGCAAAATCGTCATAACCACTATTATACGGTGCTCCAATATTCTTAATTTCGATATCTTCATCTACTTCTTTTTTTAGGATATCAGACATATAAATATCTAGTAATCCTAAGTTGATATGACTGTCTGAAGAGAAGTACAATGTAGAATCTTTGGCGACAAAAGGAAACACTTCTCGACCCACTGTATTGATTCTATCTCCTAGATTTTTTACTGGGCCAAAAGAACCATCCTCATGAATAGCTACTTTATATAGATCTGATTGCCCATAACCACCCTCTCTATCTGATACAAAATATAGTGTTTTTTCATCAGGACTTAATGCAGGATGACCGGTAGAGAATGTTTTACCATTAAAGGGTAATTCTTGAATGTTTGTCCATTGGTAATTTTTAAATTGTGCTCGATACAATTTTAAATTAGAGTTACCTTCTTTGTCATAAGACGTTCTCTTTCTCTTATTGGTATTGTTTCTAGTGAAATATAATGTCTTCCCATCATTGGTAAGAACTAAAGCCCCTTCGTGCTCATTCTTTAAATTTATGATGTCAGAAGAAAGAGGAGCAATTGTGCTAACGGCTACTATAGAGTCAATTCTTTCAATATTGGCTTGATAAATATTTAAATAAGGTTCTCCGTTCCATTTATAGATTTTTTGCTTCTTGTAAATACTATCATTTGATCTAGACGAAGAAAAATATAATTTTTCTTTTCGTTGAAATCCACCAAAATCAGAATACGTACTATTCGAACTTAAATTTATTACACGAACATGAATGTCTTTCGGAGTAGATAATTCTTGAAACTTGGCTAAGCTTACATTCTCAAAAATTTTAGAACGTCGATTGTTTTTTTGATGCTTTTTAAGTACCTCGAGCCATTGGTTTGCTTCATCATAATGCCCTAAACTTCGAGAAGTTTGTATGTATTTGTATATATACTCAGGTGAAATATTTTTATACCTGTTTACTGCTTTTTTGTACCAAAAATAGGCTTGTTCAGAATTAGAATTGTTATAATAACAATCTCCGATTCTAGATAAAATATGTAGGGTACTATCCTCTTTCTTTAGAGCTTCTTGATATAATTCTTGAGCTTTTAAGTATGCAAAATCTTTGAAATATTTGTCGGCTACCTTTGATTTTTGAGAATAACCAAAAGTGCCAATCAATAAAATCAATATTAAAAGTATGTAGTTTTTCATATGGACAAAGATTAAAAGTACCTTGGGGATCTAACTCGTCGTTCATTAAACAATTCGAACATTAGTAAGATTTCGTGAGTGCCTCCTACGAAGGGTCTTAAATCTGAAACAAAATGCTCATAGGCGTAACCTACTCTAAATTGCTTTGTTACCTGAAAATCAGCCAAAGCTCCAATTGATGCAGTATCTTTATTGTATCTATAAGAGCCTCCAAGCCATAACTTGTCATAAAAAAGAACATTAGCATTTAAATCCATAGAAAGAGGTGCGCCATTAGTTGCTTTAAATAAGGCAGAAGGTTTAAGTTTAATATTTGTACTAAGGTCAAAAACATATCCTCCTGTAAAATAATAACTCACACGTTCTAGAGCGATATATTCAACAGAGGAGGTTTCTGAAGTACGATTATTATCTGTATTGAGTATTCTAGGTGCCGATAGTCCTAGATACCATCTATTCGAATTTAAATATAAACCAGCACCAATATTTGGGTTTAATCGGTTTTCATAATTACCAAAAAATGGATCTTCGGTTACAGCAGGATCATTCAATAATTCTTGATCAAGATTGTAGTGTGTAAAACCTCCTTTAAATCCAAAAGCTAATTTTGTGTCTTCAGAAACTTTAATCGAATAAGAAAAGTCGCCATAAACATATACGTAATTCTCGAAGCCTGGAGCATCACGAATCACTGATAAGCCCAGACCTATTTTTTCATTGCGTAAAGGAGAATGAATAGACAAAGTTTGAGTTTCTGGCCCTCCTTGTATCTCCGTCCATTGATTTCTATGTAACCCAACGAGACTTAACGTTTCTCTACTACCAGCATAGGCAGGATTAATGGATATGGTGTTAAACATATACTGCGTAAACTGTGGTAGCTGCTGCGTATATCCAATCGCACATATACAGAGTATTATTAGCAGAGTAATTTTATTTTTCGCCCCCATCAATTTTGTTTATTTAGTTCCTATATATAAAGCACTACTAATTGGCTCTAACCCACTATTATTTAGGGTTACAATGGCATAATATGTACCACTAGGAATTTGATTCGCAGATCCCAATGATGATCGGTTTGCTGTACCATTCCAATCATTTTGATAATCATTTGATTTATATATAATCGCTCCCCAACGATTTAAAATTTTCACATCAATAATATATCCGCAATCTTCTACACCATTAACAACAAAATATTCGTTAAAGGAATCTCCATTTGGAGTAATTACTTTTGAGATTTTCACATCACCATCGCCGCCACAAGTAAATACAGCACACCTGTTATGAACTTCAATTGAAGCTTCTAGATAAATGGGACAGACTAAATCATCAATGGTGTAGCTAAAAGTGATTGTTTCAGAATCATCTTCATTTATAAGTTCTATCGAAAGCGGGTCGAAGAAGTTGTTATCTACAACTACAGCATTTCCAGATACTACTTCCCATATTCCATTAGTATTAAAATCTCCTTCTAATAAATTAAACAAGTCAAAAACTTGAGATTCTATTTCATCAACGGCACATAAGCTTGTGTCATTAGTGGCTATCGAATTATTTTCAATATTTATTCTGGCATTTAGTATTGATACATTACCACAATCATCGGTTATTGTGTACTCTACAAGTAGTGCTCCGTCAACAATATTATTAAAATCATAATCAGAATCAACTGTAGACGAAGAACTCGAATTACAATTATCAGATGCACATATCTCTAAAGCAATTACATTATTAGTATTCCATTGATCAGCGATTTCTTCAGAATTAGAAACAGAGCAAGTCAATGTCAAATCTTCGATTTCACAATTAGTTAAGTCAGGAGGAGTAGTGTCTATTAAAGTAAGTGTGACGGTTACTGTTGTCGTTGCACTGTCATTAGTTATGGTATATGTCACTTCGATGCTTCCGCTTTCTCCACAGGTGCTTACTAAATTATCAAAATTGTAATTAGATGTTATTAGACTAGTGTAATCGTTACCGCAAATATCGGTTACACAAGATTCTAATTGAGAGATGTTATCGGCATTCCAGATATCGGCTATCGTTTCGTTATTATCTCCATCACATTCTATTGTTTCATCTGTTACATTACAATTTGTAAGATCTGGAGGAGTGAAATTTGAAATTGTAAAGTATACAGTTGCTTGATCACATGCACTGGGAGAGTTATCGTCACAAACGGTATATACAAAACTATCTGTACCAATAAATCCTGGATTTGATGTATATGTAAATGTACCGTTCGTGTTTAACAAAAGCGTTCCGTTTTGAGTAGTTACAGTAGGTGTTGTATCTACAGTTTGGATATCTCCTTCGGGATCAAAATCGTTGTCTAGTACATTGCCAGTAATGTTGTCGCAGGCTATAAAATATGCATCATCATTGGCAAAGGTGTTGTTGCCTTGATTGCTAATTACCGTAATAGTTACAATAGCAGTGTCGCATAATATAGGGTTACCATCATCACATATAGTATACTCAAAAGAATCTTCTCCTGTAAATCCGATAGGAGGGGTGTAGGTAAATAATCCTGTAATATGATCTATATTTACGATAACACCTTCAATAGTGGTTACAGTAGTTGTGGTGACTACAATTGTATCTCCATCAGGATCAAAATCATTAATGAGAACATTACCATTTACTGGTGTATCTATTTCTGTAATAGCAGTATCAGGATTCGCTACAGGTGGATTGTTTTCAGGATTTCTAATAGGGAGTACTTCTATATATACAGTAGCAGTGTCACAGGCAACAGGATTACCATTGTCGCATATAGTATATTCAAAAGTATCCTCACCGACAAATCCGCTAGGTGGTGTGTAGGTATATACTCCAGTATTGGGATCAATAGTAACGAGAACTCCTTGAGTTGTTGTTACGGTAAGAGTAGTTACTGTTTGCGTATCTCCTTCAAGATCTTCATCGTTCGTTAATACATTACCAGAAACAGGAGTGTCAATAAAAGTATTATTGATATCAATTATAGCAAGAGTACAGTTGGATAAAATCTCTGTCGTTATTGTTGAAGTACAATTATTTGCATCACGTATGGTTATGGTATGACCTCCAGAGGCAATGTTGGTAAAGATATCATTATTTTGATATGTAACTCCATTGTCAATTGAGTACGAATAAGGTGGAGTGCCACCGGTACCAGCAACAGCTATAGTTCCGGTGCCTTCGCATATAATATCTGTTGTTGAGGTAATTATTACTGAAACCTTATCATCGGGTTGTGTAATTATATTTGATCTTTGAATCGAGCAGTTGTTAGAATCGGTAATGGTAACAGAATAAGTTCCCGCTATTAGATCATTTAGATCTTCAGATAAAGCTCCATTACTCCAAGTATATGTGTATGGGGGTGTTCCATTACTTACGGTTAAATCGATAGCTCCAGTTGCTTCTCCGTTGCAGGATACATTAGTAACAGTAGTAACTGCATCGAGATCACAATTTATAATTGTAATAGTGACTATTGCAGTATCACATGCTATAGGGTTACCATTATCACATACAGTATATTCAAAAGTATCTATACCTGTAAATCCGCTTGGTGGAGTATAAGTATATATGCCGGTATTAGGGTTAATAGTAACTAGAATCCCTTGATTGGTTGTAATACTAGTCGTTGTTACCGTTTGTATATCGCCTTCAAGGTCTTCATCATTGGTTAATACATTACCAGAAACAGGAGTATCAATAAGAGTAGTATTCGTATCATCAACTGCCATTGTGCAATTGGATAAAATTGTAGTAGTTACGGTCGAAGTACAATTATTTTTATCACGTATAATTACGGTATGATCTCCTTGAGAAAGATTGGTGAAGGTATCATCGTTTTGATATGTAGCTCCATTATTAATAGAATACGAATAAGGAGGTGTTCCACCAGTGCCGCTAACTATTATTGTACCTAAATCATTACATATAATATCGTCTTTTGAGGATATTGTTATAGAAACCTTGTTGGTAGGTTGAGTGATTGTATTTGATTGTTGAATCGAGCAATTATTAGAATCGGTAATGGTTACAGAATATGTTCCGACAGCTAGATTGTTTATATCCTCAGAAGTTGCGCCATTACTCCATGCAAATGTGTATGGAGGTGTACCTTCACTTACTGTTACATCTATAGCCCCTGTAGTCTCTCCATGACATAAAATATTTGTAGCCGTATTACTAGCTTTAAGATTACAATTGGCAAGACATTGAATAGTAACACTTCTTGTTATTTGAGCTCCATTGGCATCGGTAACTGTTACGCTATGGGTTTCGCTTGTAAGGCCAGTAGCAGTAATAGTAGTTTGATTTCGAGCAGATGCACTCCATTGATACGTATATCCTCCAGCACCTCCTGATGCAACAGCTTCAGCAATACCATCACAACATATTCCCGTTGTAGTGGCATCCTGTACTTTGATTATAGTAAGGCTTAAAGGATTTGTAAAGTTAGAACGTTCATCAAACTTGGTGGTATTTCCAATAATCGATGAGGTATTTTCTAGTCTATAAATACTATCTCCATAAAGAAATGAAGAAGAAGAAAATAATATAAAAATATAAATAAGCAAAATGTCCCTCTTACGAAAGAGGAGTAAAGTAATAATTTTCATAGGCCCCCGTTTTTTTGATTTTCTTAAAAGAAAATCCCCAAATTTTTTATTATCTAAAGATTTGTTATCCTACTCTTTAGACACAAGAAATATAATTAAGTCACACTTTTTTGCATGAAACATTTTTTTAATTAATTGCACAGAAAATAATTCCATACTTAATCAATACATTACTTTAATGTAATATATTATACTTTCTATAGGGGGGACTATATATTTTGGGGAAGTTTATATAGAGAAACTTTTAAACGAATAATTAAAAATTATACTCGCCATAAGTATGATGTAAATATAAGGATAAAATTGAATTAATTTTCAAAAAAAGTAATCACTTTTTAAGTTTAATTATTTTTTTCATGGAATTTGTATCACCTCTTAACTTACTAATTTTATAGGAGCATTTTAATAGTTTTAAGTTGCTAAATTTTAGTCGTTTTTTTTGATGTACATAAAACATTGCTAAAATCTGATTCCATTTGTTGTGATATTGGTCGTTTTGTTATCTTTACCCTCTGTATAAACATACTTTAATTTACATACTAAATGTCACACAACTTATTAAAAGGTAAAAGAGGGATTATTTTTGGAGCTCTTGATGAGAGTTCAATCGCCTGGAAAACTGCAGAACGTGTCTTTGAAGAAGGCGGAAGCTTTGTACTTACAAATGCTCCTGTAGCCATGAGAATGGGTGCTATTAATACTCTTGCAGAGAAAACTAATTCTCAGGTTATACCTGCAGATGCTACGTCATTAGAAGACTTAGAAAACCTTGTAGAGAAATCTATGGAGATTTTAGGAGGTAAAATAGATTTTGTTTTACACTCTATAGGTATGTCAGTAAATGTTAGAAAAGGCCGTCATTATACTGATCTTAATTATAGTTTTAGTGAAAAGGGTTGGGATGTTTCTGCACTTTCTTTTCATAAAACAATGCAAACATTATATAAAAAAGACGCCATGACCGAATGGGGGAGTATCGTTGCATTGACGTATATGGCTGCTCAAAGAGTATTTCCCGATTATAATGATATGGCTGATAATAAGGCATACTTAGAATCTATAGGGCGTAGCTTCGGGTATTTCTTTGGTAGAGATAAAAAAGTTAGAGTAAATACAATTTCGCAATCTCCTACACCTACTACAGCAGGAAAAGGAGTTAAAGGATTTGATGGGTTTATAGAATATGCCGATAAGATGTCTCCTTTAGGTAATGCAACAGCAGGTGAGTGTGCGGATTACACGATAACATTGTTTTCTGATCTAACAAAGAAAGTTACGTTACAAAACTTATATCATGATGGTGGTTTCTCTAATATGGGAGTAAGTCAATTAGTGATGGATAAGTTTATGGATGAAGAATAATATTTTTTTATAAGTATATATAAAAAACCTTAGTCTTTGAGATTAAGGTTTTTTGTTTTTAAAAAGATAGGTAAAGTACTAATAGGATTAAGTTTTAGTTTTTACGAATACCATATTCAGTTTTTTAAAACCGCAATAAATTTTTCTTTGTATGTTTTACCAATAGGAATAATAGTATTCTCTATAAAAACTTGATTCCCTGATACCTTTTCTATCTTATCTAAATTCACAATGTACGATCTATGAGTACGAATAAAATTGAATTCTGATAGTTTTTCTTCCCAATTTTGTAAACTGTCCAAAATAAGAATTTGTTTATCTACAGTAACTACTTTTACATAATCAATTTCGGCTTTAAGAAATAAAATATCTTCTATCGTTGTTTTGTAAATTGTTTTATCTGCATATAAAAATAGTTGCTCATTTTTATCCTTTTTTAAGGTAAGAGTTTGTTCTCTAATTCGCATAATTGCTTTGTAAAAACGTTCATAAGAATAAGGTTTAACCAAATAATCAATTACAGCTTCTTCAAAGGCTTCGATTGCATATCCAGGAAAAGCAGAAGTAACAATCACTTTAGGAGGTTGATGTAATGTTTTTAAAAATGATAATCCGTTTAATTCGGGTAATTGTATGTCCAAAAACAAAAGATCTATTTTTTGCAACTGTGATGGTGGTACATCCAAACCACTTTCATAAACTCCTAATAAATTTATGAAAGGAGTTTTATCTATATAACCTTGCAAAATTTCAACGGCCGAAGCTTCGTCTTCTAAAATTATACATTGTATCATAATTGAATTTCTAAGGTTACTGTAAAGTGATTTTTATTCTTTTCAATTTGTAATTGATGTTTTTTAGGGTATAATAGAGTTAATCGTTCCTTGGTGTTTTTGAGTCCAATACCACTTTCTTTCCATTCTGTATCTATTGTTTGTTTTGCCCTTTCTTCAAAAGGATTTTGACAAAAGAAATACAGGGTGTGATTGTGCACCTTGATGTCAATCTTAATAATGTGATTTTGTCCTTTTATGATACTCGAATATTTAAAAGCATTTTCTACAAAACCTATAAGTAAAAGAGGAGCTATTTTTTGTTTGTCATCATCAATAGATCGAGAAAAATCGACCATTATTTTATTTGATAAACGTTCTTCTTGCAAATTGATGTAATCGTTAAGATGCTGTAGTTCTTGATCTAAGGAGACAAATTCTTTTTGTCCTTCGTGTAATACATATCTAAACGTGTTTGAAAGTTTAAGTATTAGATTAGGAGTTTTGTCATCTTTCTTTAATGCGTTAGCATAGATGGTGTTTAATGTGTTAAATAGGAAATGAGGATTAACTTTTGCTTTTAGTATATTTATTTCGGCCTGTTGCTTTTCTTGTGTTAACCGATCTATTTCAACTTGTTTTTTATATACGTTTTTTACTGAGTAGACGGTAAAAAAAATAACTCCAAAGCTAAGGTATGTAAGTGAATTAGCTATGAAATGTATCCAGAAATGAGTTTCGCCTTTATGAAAGAAACGATCAAAATATTCATAAGTGATTACATTTAGTATGAAAACAAGTATTACCAAAGGAATATGCCTGATTTTACTTTTCTTTGGAAAGAACCATAGATATAAAAAGTAGGAAATTGTCATTTTAAACAACAGAGAATTTAGTTCATGCCAGAAAGACATCATGTAGCCTCCTTCTTTTTCTAGGTATTTAATATAGGGGTAAGCCAATACTATTGCCCAAAGTAATACATGAAAATAGATTTCTGCTTTTAGAAATTTTTGATAAATATTTTTACTTTCCATTAATAAGGGTAAGTTACATTTTATTGATAAGAAATAACAATGTCTTTTATTGCAGCTTTAGCTAAAATTGGTTTATCTCCTGTGGTACCGCTAATTCTAAATATAAGGTGTCCTTCTGTTAATGGTTCGCAATCCTGAACATCAAAAATTAAATCGTTATTAAGTTTGAACCATAGGCGTGTCCCTTTTTTACCTATTTCTACATCGTACCATTTTCCTATGTCTACAATGTTTTTGGGTAAATTTTGATAAAAACCTCTTGAATGAGGAGACAGGTTTTTGAAAAAAAAGGGTTTGTTTCCATGTGATTTGTTGTTAAAAGTGAGATTATAGTGTTTTAAACCACTGCGCCATTGCCATATCTTTTCTGGCGATATATCATTTTTTGGAATGCTTAGTTTATTAGAGTAGTTCCGTTCAGAAACAGAGAATAAGGTAATCAGAACTGTTGATTTTGAGATAGCTTTTATCTTATAACTAATTGTATAATCTCCTTTATATCTTTTTTTGCTTATTAGAAAATAACCATCAGAACCATCTGTTTCCTCTAGAATAAGAGCATCATTTTTTATAGTACGTTTGCCTTTATCTAAGGTTTGCCAAGTATAAAGTTCTTGCGGAGTAATTTTTTCTGTTTTTTTCGTTTTTTGACTATAACTTATAAACGAAATAAATAGTAATGTGAATACTACATTGTTTTTCTTTGTTTTCATTTTTTTGTTTTTAAATTATTTAATCTCGAGCTCCACTATGTTCATAGTCTCGTTCTTTTCGACTTCTCGTTTTTCCTTTATTTTGAAATAATTTGTAATTCATACTAAATAAAAATCCAAAGGTTTGAGATTGAAATTTCCAAACTTCATTTTGAGTTACTTCTTGATTTATAGTAGTACGATGCATCAGGTTATTATCAAAAACATCAATTACCCTAAGGGTAGTTGTTAATTTGTTGTTTAATAGTTTTAATCGCACGGCCCAGTCAAAACGATTTCTAGGGGCTATATAATGAAAGATATTTTGATTTTTGGGTGTGTGCCTATAGGTGATATCAGTACTGATATTGTTGGTTATTTTAAATGTATTTTTTAATATTACATTTGAAGAATATAATCGATCCCAAGCAAGGTAAATATCTTGATCAATAGTAGTGAGGTAGTAATTGGCCGAGAATTGAGTATTCCAAAACGAAGCAATTTTGTAATTAATGTCTGTTTCAACTCCATAAGATTTTTTCTTACCGATATTATCAAAACTAATTCTTTGTACCCCGTCATTATTAATATCACGTAACCATTCTATCACATTAGTTCGGTCTCTATAAAAGATAGAGGCAGAGGTACTAAATTTGTTCTTGTTGTATAGATAATTCGCTTCAATATTAGTGCTAAATTCTGGTTCTAAATTGGGGTTTGCAGTCCATTGAAAATATTGATTTCCTAATTGAAAAGGGTTTATATGATGAAAATTAGGTCTAGAAACTCGCCTGCTGTAGCCAATATTTACGGTATGATAATTATCGATTTTATATCCAATATGAACCGATGGAAAAAAGTTTGAAAATTTTTGATCTGTAGTTTGATCGTTTAAAGTATTATCCGACTTAGAAACAAAATGTTCATAACGTAAACCTAGTTGCAAATTCAATTTTTTGACATTGAATTGCGTCAGCGCATATAATCCAAAAAGTACTTCATGGTAATTAAAAACATTATTAGTGGCTGTAGCTTGTGCAGGGTTTATTAAGCGATAACTTTTAAGGGTTCTATCGTTCCATGAAAACCCTGTTTCAATTTTAGCTTTACTTCCTAGGGGTAGTGTATAATCTGTTGCCAGAGCTTGAAGTGTGTTTTTATTGTCGTTTTCTTCATCAAAAAGAAAAATACTTTCTTCAAAATCTGAAGCAGGAAGTATGTTTTTGTTTTTTGTAAGATTATAATCAAACTCGATAAAGTGTTCTTCTTTCTTGAAATTAGTTCGATAGTTTGCTGTGAGACTCGTTGTTTTGTGTGTATGCGATGAGTTTCGGGTATATGTATAATCTTCTCTGTCGGTTATATTAGAGTAAAATGTATTATTGTAAAAACTGTGATAATCATTAGTGTGGTCAAAGTCCAAAGAAAATTCATTCATAGAATTAATGAATACATCAACTCCTAGGATTACTTTTTTTACTATACCATTAAAATCATGTGGAGCAAAAAAATCTCTTGTGTTTCCATTTAGATACCGTTGATTGATAGTTTGCTTACTATCCATTTCTCGCCCTGCTTGCGAGGCATTCCATCTTAGATTTACGGGCGCAAAATTATAATTGCCATCTATACCGTAGTTATATCTTTTGGTACCTACTCCAGCATTTAGAGAAAGGTTAAGCCCATGGGATGCATTTTTTTTAAGAATTATATTAATGATTCCAGAGAGTCCATCTGCCTGGTTTTTTACAGAAGGGGAAGTTATAACTTCTACTTTTTGAACGGATGATGCAGGAATTTGTGCTAACAATTCGTTAGGGTTTAAAGCTGATGGTTTACCATTAATGAGTAATCGCACATTGCCACTACCACGTAAGGAAAGAGTTCCTGTTCCTAAATCAGTTTGAATTTCAGAAACCTGGTCAAAAGCCTCTAGAACTGTTGCTCCAGATTGTTGTAGATCCGCTCCCAGATTAATTATTTTTCGATCGATTTTAAGTTGTGTAGTTGTACGCTCTGCCTGTATCATTACTTCTTCTAAGTTCTGGGTAGCAGTTTTTAAAAGAATAATTAAGTTTCTAGGGTCTTTAATTTCAGTTGTTTTTAAAACAAATGTTTCACTTGCAATAAAACTAAACTCTAGATGGGTGATTTCTTTTTTTGTGGTCAGTTCAAATTTTCCAGAATTGTTGGTTGAGGTGCCTTCAACAAATTCTCCGTTGTAATATGCAGTAACTGTTGCAAGATTAATAACTTTTTGTGAGTCATTATCTTTTACAATACCCATATAAATTTGACTTTGTTGAGATAGTGCAATCATAGTCCCGATAAAAAAAAAGTATACAAAAAATGTTCTTCGCATCGATATTAGGTTTGATACCAAATGTGATATGATTTGCTGGAACCTGAAATTTTATTCTGTTAACAGGCTTATTTAATCTGTTAACGTTCCTCGGATTGAAGAAAAACCAATACTAATACCGTGTATTGTATGATTTCATATTTGTAATCGAAATAATCGCTGATAATAATAGAGTGAAAAAAGAATATGAGTTTTATTCTAAAAACTATTAATCTGGTTATAAGATTACAGATAAGAAAAAGAATAGATTAACTACCTTTACGCCATGCAAATAAGTTATTCTTTTATTATACCTGTTTATAACAGGCCAAATGAAATCGATGAGTTGCTACAAAGCATGGTAGCAATGGATTTTACAAATACCTATGAAGTTGTAATTATAGAAGATGGATCATCTGATACTTCAGAAGATGTAGTAAAAGCCTATAGGGATCGTTTGTCTATAAGCTATTATCAAAAACCCAATACTGGGCCTGGAGATTCTCGAAATTATGGAATGAAGAAGGCAAAAGGGAATTACTTTATTATTTTAGATAGTGATGTAATACTGCCAAACGATTATTTATCTCAAGTTGATAATTATTTGTCAAAAAGTTTTGTTCATTGTTTTGGAGGGCCTGATGATGCGCACCATAGTTTTTCTAATTTACAAAAAGCGATAAGCTATAGTATGACTTCATATTTAACAACAGGAGGAATTCGAGGTCGTAAGAAAACAATGGGTAAATTTCAACCTAGAAGTTTTAATATGGGATTGTCTAAAGAAGCTTTTGAAGCTTCAAAGGGTTTTGGGAATATACACCCTGGAGAAGATCCTGATTTGACCATAAGATTATGGGAATTGGGGTACAATACAACACTAATACCCAATGCAAAAGTATTTCATAAAAGAAGAATTTCTTGGAAAAAATTTTATATTCAGGTAAATAAATTTGGGTTAGTAAGACCAATATTGAATCGCTGGCATCCCGAAACAGCAAAGCTTACCTATTGGTTTCCTACTATGTTTTTGATATATACTTTATTTTCATTAATAACAGCGGTTCTTGGATGGTGGTATTTTATCGCATTATTAAGTGTGTATTTTGTTTTCATTTTTGCGGGAGCATTAATAATGTTCAAAAACCTTTCTATAGCAATACAGGCTATTTTGGCGGTGTGGATTCAATTTTACGGGTACGGAACAGGATTCCTAAAATCTTATTATTATATTCATCTTCAGAAAAAGACCCCTGAAAAGCAGTTTAAGGCATTATTTTTTTCAAAGTAATTGTTATGTCAAGTAGAAAAAAGAAGAATTTTTCATTTAAAAAAAGTAATGTAAAGACCTTTGTCTTTTTTTTAGTATTCACTTCTTTATTATGGTTGTTTATTCAGTTTTCAAAGAACTATACAAAAGAAGTAGAAGTAGGGATTCGATATACCAATCTTCCAAGTGATAAGATTTTTAATGAAGATAGTGACAGAACGTTGAGAATGACTCTTAATGGAAACGGTTTTAGGTTATTGAATCATGATTGGAAAAAACCGCTATTGGACTTTAATGTAGAAGATGCTGTTTTTAATAATGAAGATCAATATTTTTTTTATGTTGATAAAGAGTCTTCGATATTGAAAAGTAAATTAGATTTTAAAGGCCGAGTTTTGGCAATCCAAAAAGATACTGTAAAACTAAAATTGGATGCTAATTTAGAAAAGAAAGTACCCGTTATGATTGAAGAAGATATTCAATATGCAATAGGGTATGGTAGCGATAAAGGCTTGGTTGTAACTCCGGATTCTGTTTTCGTAAGCGGACCTTCTCAAATTATAGATACTATACAAAGTGTAGGAACAGAATCTTTAAATTTAGAAGGGCTTAATCTGGATTACAAAGCCAAATTGAATATAAATGCAGAAAAATTGCCTTCGGCTATTACTGTCATGCCTCAAAAAGTTGATGCACATATCATAGTAAGTAAATTTACTGAAGGAAGTCAGAAAATCCCAATAACATTGAACAATGTTCCAGAGGGAATACAAATCAAAATCTTTCCAAAAGAAATATCAGTAGTCTACAGGGTTGGATTGGATAGATATAATGAGATAAATGAGAGAGATTTTAGAATAGTTGCAGATTATGCTAAGGCTTCTGAAGAGAGTTCTTTTCTTACTCTAGAACTTACAGATCGGCCGGCATCTATACATGATGTTAGACTTCAGGAAAAACAAGTACAATTTGTGGTTTTAAAATAAAAACGAGAATACATGAAAGTGGTTGGCCTTACAGGAGGTATCGGAAGTGGAAAATCTACAATAGCAAAAATGTTTGAACATTTGGGTGTCGCTGTATACATAGCAGATGATGAAGCTAAAGAGCTTATGAATACGGATAGGAGTATTAGAAATCAAATCATTTCTTTATTGGGAGAAGAATCGTATCGTGATGGTGTGCTAAATAGGCCATTTATCGCTAATGTGGTTTTTAATGATAAATCAAAATTAGAAAAGCTTAACGCTATTGTTCATCCGGCTGTAGGTCGTCATTTCGAAAACTGGAAAAGCAAACAGGTAGGAGGATATGTGATAAAAGAAGTCGCTATTTTATTCGAAAATGACGGTCATAAACAATGTGATTACACGATTCTTGTTGTTGCACCATTAGAATTAAGGATATCCAGAGTGCTTGCTAGAGACAAAACCACAAGAGAGCAAGTGCTTTCTAGGGCAGACAATCAATGGGATGATGATCAAAAAACACCGTTGGCTGATTTTGTAATACATAATATGGATCTCGAAGATTCTGAAAAACAGGTATATAAAATTCATCAACAAATAACTTCCTAATTCTCTTGTAATCCGAATCTTTCATTTTGTTAACATTTGGTTAAACCGTAAAGTAGCTAAATGTTAAAGTCTTACTTTTGATTTATGAATAAACGGTTATTCGTATTGCTGATAATCCTTATGAGTTTATCGCTAATTGGGATTATTTTCGTTCAGGGATATTGGATTAATAACACAGTTGAAAATAATGAAGAGCAGTTTTCTTTTAATGCTAAACAGATTCTAATTTCTGTATCCAATGGGATTCAGTATAGAGAATTTGAAGAAATGTTTTTTCCATTACGGGAAATTCTTGATAGTATAGAAGAGCCAGATAATAAAACGATTAGACAGCTTTTGAATATTAGTATTGATAATACTACTAGGTCGTTTGCATATGCAAATGATATATTAGAAGAAGATTCTAAATTGTTCTCTTCGTTTATTAACTTCAACATAGATACGGTTAAATTAAAGAACATTTTAAATCGTAATGTTGATAATACGATTGAGGAGACTAAAAGTAGCTCGAAACTTGGTACTAAGTCTAAACTTGAACGAAGAATAGAAGGATTAACAGATCTCCAAAGGAAGGATTATGAGATAGTAATTGGAGAGATAGCGAGTTTTATACCGATACATCGAAGAGTTCGTAAGAAAGAGATTGAATATTTTCTTAAAAAAGAACTTGAAGAAAGAGATATAAAAGTAGGTTTTGAATATGCTATTTATAGCAAGACATTATCTACAAAAGTACGTTCTGACGATTTTAATTTGGATCATCCTGCCACATATGCAATACCATTGTTTGTGGACGATCAGGGTGCTAGTGAATATCAATTGCTGGTCAATTTCACAGGGAAAAAGCAGTATGTATTGTCTACTATTAAAGGAATGGCAATACTGTCGATAATTTTTACTCTAATTATTGTAGTTGCTTATTCTAGTGCACTATCACAGTTGATGCAACAAAGGCAGATATCGCAAATTAAAACCGATTTTATTAATAATATGACGCATGAGTTAAAAACGCCTATTGCAACTATCAATTTAGCTTTGGATTCTATTAAAAATCCCAAAATAGAAGGAGATAAAGAAAAGGTGCAACGGTATATGAATATGATTCGTGAGGAAAATAAAAGAATGCACGCTCAAGTAGAAAATGTATTAAGAATATCGCAATTAGAGAAAAATGAGCTTAATATTAAAAAAGAAAGACAAGAGCTGCATGATATTATAGAAGATGCAGTTACACATGTTTCTTTAATTGTAGAAAATAGATATGGGTATGTAAAAACGCATTTGGGAGCACTTAAGACGACAATACTGGCTAATGATAGTCATATGACCAATGTTGTAGTAAATGTTTTGGATAATGCAATTAAATATTCGGAGGAAGAACCGAAAATTGATATATATACCGAAAATGTAAAAAATAGTATTGTCCTTAAAATTCGTGATCAAGGAATTGGTATGAGCAAAGTGGCGCAAAAAAAGATTTTCGAAAAATTCTTTAGAGAACATACAGGAGATCTTCACAATGTAAAAGGTCATGGATTAGGATTAACATATGTAAAAAGAATAATAGACGACCATCATGGTCAGATATGGGTGGAGACTGAAAGGGGAAAGGGCTCTACATTTATCATTAAATTACCGTTAATATCATAAAATATGGAAACAGAAAACAAAAAGATTTTGCTTGTAGAAGATGATCCGAACTTTGGAACAGTATTAAAGGATTATCTAGTAATGAATGATTATGATGTTGTGCATGCTAAAAATGGTATGGAAGGCTTCGAAAAATTCAAAAAGGATGATTACGATATGTGTATTCTAGATGTAATGATGCCATATAAGGATGGATTTACTTTGGCAAAAGAAATCAGAGATAAAAATGAAGAAATCCCAATCATCTTTTTGACAGCAAAAGCAATGAAAGAAGATGTCCTTAAGGGATACAAGGTTGGTGCAGATGACTATCTTAATAAGCCTTTTGATAGTGAAGTATTACTTATGAAAATACAGGCTATCATGCAACGTAAAAGTACAGAGTCTGTTGCCGACAGTAAGCAATTTGAATTTAAAATAGGAGGGTTTCATTTAAACTCTAAACTTAGGTTCTTAACCTATAATGAAGAAGATCCTATTAAATTATCTCCTAAAGAAAATGAATTACTTCGTTTATTAGCATTACATCTTAATGATTTAATGCCGAGAGAATTAGCTTTAACAAAAATATGGAGAGATGATAATTATTTTACATCGCGAAGTATGGATGTTTATATTGCTAAGTTGAGAAAATACCTTAAGAAAGACGAGAATGTAGAAATTCTTAACATTCATGGTGAAGGGTTTAGACTCGTGGTACGCGGAGAAGAAGCTTAAAATATATAACGGTAAATAAATTTTAAATAACACACTGTAATCTAGGTTATAGTGTGTTTTGGGTTATATGATCGATAACGTTATCAATGTTCTCTAGATAATCAAACCATTGTATTGTTTCATCTTTTCTAAACCAGGTAAGTTGTCTTTTGGCAAAGCGTCGAGTATTTTTTTTGATTTCTGAAATGGCAAAATCAAGTTCCCATTCGTTATCTAGATAGTTAAATATTTCTTTGTATCCAACCGTATTTAGAGCATTTAATTTTCTGTGTGTATACAGAGATTCAGCCTCTTCGGTTAGCCCTTTTTCAACCATAATATCCACACGCTGGTTGATACGATTATAAATGATTTCACGATCCGCAGTGATTCCAATTTTTATAACATTAAAAGGTCTTGTTTTTTTAGAAGAAGTGATAAAAGAAGAATAAGGCTTACCACTACTCATAGATACTTCTATCGCTCGCATAACCCTATGAGTGTTTTGTAGATCTACTGTGGCATAATATTCGGGATCTAAGACTTTAAGTTGTTCTTGTAGGTGAAGAATACCTTTGTTTTGATATTCTAGTTGTAATTTCTCTCGTATATTTACGTCAATTTCTGGGAAATAATCTAACCCTCTAGTTACCGCATCTACATATAATCCAGATCCTCCGACAAGAACAGCGTATTTATGATTTGCAAAAAGTGTATCGAGTTTCTTTAAAGCATCTTTTTCAAAATCTCCAACATTATATACGTCATGAATACTTTTGTGTTGAATAAAATGATGGGTAGCTTGATCTAATTCTTCTTTTGAAGGAGGTGCGGTTCCAATATCCATCTCTTTGAAAAATTGCCTGCTATCTGCTGATACAATTTCACAATTAAAATGCTTAGCTAATTTAATACTTAGATTAGTTTTACCAATTGCAGTTGGTCCAATTACGACTATGAGATTGTTATTCATTGTTTAGATCTTCTCCACATTTATGACAAAATTTAGCTTCATCAGAATGTTTACCCTCATTACAATTACTGCAGGATTGCGTATTGAGGTGCACTTTTTTTATCTGATGCGTATATTCTGCACTTACGATACCGGTTGGCACGGCTATGATGCCATACCCCATAATCATAATAATAGCTGCAAGAAACTGTCCTAAAGGTGTTACAGGTGCGATATCTCCATACCCTACTGTTGTTAAGGTTACAATGCACCAATATACGCTAATAGGAATACTTTTAAAACCACTTTCTTCTCCTTCAATAATATACATTACTGTACCCATTATGATACAAAGAACTACTACGGCAAATAAAAACACCAATATTTTTGCACGGCTATCTCTAATAGCTTTGCCCAATTTATTAGATTCACCAATGTAACGTGATATTTTTAAAATTCTAAATACTCGAAGTAATCTCAATGCGCGTACCGTTAATAAAGCACTTGAGCCAGCAATGAAAAATGATAAGTATAGAGGGAGTGTGGATAATAAATCAATTATTCCATAAAAACTAAAAATATAAGAAGTTGGTTTTTTTATAGATATGATACGAGCGATATATTCAAAAGTAAAGAATATAGTAATTACCCATTCTGCATAGTAGAGTAATTCATATGCTCTAATTGGTAACCCTTTAACACTTTCAAGCATTACGAAAATTATACTCAATACGATGAGTATGAGTAGTATAACATCAAATACTTTCCCTACAGGAGTATCTGCCTCATAAATGATATCATGTAATCGATTTTTCCAGCTTTTATGATATGAACTTTTTGTCAAATTTTATGATTTTGATTAAAAATACTAAAACTTTGAAAATTAATTTTTGGGAATGGGAACAATTTTTATCTTTTTATTTTGGCGAATATAACTTTGAATAATGTGTTGAGCATCCCTATTGTGATTCATAGGAGTTATAATAGATCGCAAGATTTCAATATTATTTATTTGATGATTTAGATTGAAGTAACCAATTCCTTTAAATTTTCCTTGTTCGACCAAAATGACACCTTGTTCGTCAACATCTCTACCTCTGTCAATAATAAGCATGTCCTGATTTTCGAACGAGTTTTGATGGATAAGGTCTTGCACTCTTGTATTATATTCTTCTGCCTTTTCTGTAAGAATGCAGGCGCCATAACATTGTTTAATTGTATAGCTAAAACAATTGCCATCACCTTTTTCTAGACCTATTAATTTTTGGCACAAATTATATTCTTCGGCCCATCGATGCATATAGCTTTTTGCTTGTTGCCGGTTGGTAAAAGTGGTAATACTATGATTGCTGTTATTTGCTTTACTAACCTTTAAGTTTATATAGCCATTATCGTCTGTAAATCGATATAGAGCTTGATCAAATTTTGTTTTTCTTAATGCTCTGTTGTATTTCGGTTTATTAAGTTTTATTTCTTCGTTTTCCTTTAATAAGGCAAATAATTCACTTCCCGTTATTTCATAGGTAATAGTTACTACTTCTTCTTGGATCTTTCGAGATTTTTTATTGTCGTTTGTGAAATGTTGATTTAAACGTTTTTTAATATTTTTACTTTTACCAATATATATAATAGTCCCGTCTTCTTTGTGTATGTAATATACTCCAGTTGCAATGGGCGCTTGTTCCATTAGTTTAAGTAACTTGTCATCAATTTGTTTTTTTGGATCTGCTTTAACGGTCTCTGTGATAATTTCTTTTTCGAGATCTTTACTCAATAACAATTTAAAAAGTTTTACTGTAGCTTGTGCATCACCATTAGCGCGATGACGATCGGATAACGGAATCCCAAGTCCGCGTACAAGTTTTCCTAAACTATATGATGGTTGATCAGGAATTAATTTTTTAGATAACTCTACAGTACACAGAGAATATCTTTCAAAATCAAAACCTAACCTAGAAAATTCAGTTCTTAAAATACGATAATCAAAACTAGCGTTGTGAGCAACAATTACACAATCTGATGTAATTTCAACAATCCTCTTAGCCACCTCAAAAAATTTAGGAGCGTTGCGTAGCATATTATTGTTGATTCCGGTGAGATTAGCAACAAAAGGTTGTATCGGCCGTTCAGGATTGATTAGGCTTATAAACTGATCTACAACTTTAAAGCCATCAAATTTATATATTGCAATTTCGGTAATCCCTTCTTCATTATACTTGCCGCCGGTAGTTTCTATATCTAAAATTGCATACATATTAATCTGTAGTAGGTATTCTGTAGAAGTTAGTAAATGGCATTATAATGTATTTCTTTGATTAATTAATAATCTTTAGTGTTTCTTTCAAATATAGTGGTTAAATATTAATAAGTAAAAGGCATCACTTTCTGGGTGCCATTATTAACGAATAACTAGTTGTAATTTCTTGCACCAAAGATAGAACTTCCTATTCTAACCATTGTGCTGCCCGAATTAATGGCTGTTTTGTAATCGCCACTCATTCCTATAGAGAGCGTTTTAAACTCAGGAAACTGTGGTTTTAATTCTTCAAATAACCTTCTTACAATGCTAAACTCATTTTGTATCTGTTCGTGGTTATCAGTAAAAGTAGCCATCCCCATAAGACCTTGGATGTGGATATTTGAAAGATTTTGTAATTCTTCAGAATTTAATAAATCGATGGTATCCTTCTCGTTTAATCCAAATTTACTTTCTTCTTCTGCAATTTTTATTTGAAGAAGACAGTTAATTACTCGATTGTGTTTTTGAGCTTGTTTATTTATTTCTTTTAACAACTTTATACTATCTACAGCATGTATGAGGTTTACAAAAGGTGCCATGTATTTCACTTTATTAGTTTGTACATGACCAATCATATGCCATTCAATATCTTTTGGCATATGTTCCCATTTCTCTGCCATTTCCTGAATTTTATTTTCTCCAAAAATTCGTTGACCAGCATTGTAGGCTTTCATTAATTCATCAATGGGCTTAGTTTTGGAAACAGCTACTAGGGTTACACCTTCGGGAATTGTTGTTCTTATATTTTGAAGGTTTATTTCAATATCATTCATAGTGTGCAAAGATATCTAAATTCCTTTAAGCGCGAAGTATAGTTTTTTTGCTAATATAGAGTTGTATTCCAAAGGAAGAAGTAATAGTTTAATGAGGTTCTTAAAATTCATATATCGTAATACCACTTCTTAATTTTGGTTCTATATACGTACTTTTTGGAGGCATTTTTAAACCTTCATCGGCAATCTTTTTCATTTGCTCAACAGAAGCGGGGAACAAACCGAAACCTACGTCGTACTCCTTATTATCTACTCTACTTTTTACGGAAATAATATCATTTTTACCGTGGGAGTATTCTATGCGCGTATCTGTACGAAGATCATGTATCCCCAATATTGGTTTTAATACTGTTTTATATAGAATTTGCGCATCTAACTCATCTAATGCATCACTAAATTGATAACTCGTTTTTCTAAGGTATAAAGAATAAAACTCACCATCCAAATACATGCTAAAATGATGAGGTTTCGAAGGTTTATATGCTTCAATTCCTCTATTTTCTATACGAAACCATTCGTCAAGCCGAATTAGGAACTCTTCTTTAGTAAGTCCGTTAAGGTCTTTGATCAAGCGATTAAACTCATAAATCCTCAAATCAGATTCTGGGATGAGGTAACTCATAAAAAAGTTATAAGATTCATCTCCTTTATGATTAGAATCGTTCTCTTTGAGATCTTTAGCCAGGAGGCAAGAAGAAGCAGAACGATGATGACCGTCTGCAATATAGATAGTCTCTATTGATGAAAATGCTTCTTTTAGTTCTGTAATTAATTTGGGGTCATCTACTTTCCATAGATAATGCGTATCACGATACGTAGATGTAAATTCATATTCAGCTCTATTTTCTGTCATTTTAGAAACTATCTCCGATATAGCATCATTATCTGGATAAGTGAGTAAAACTGGTTCAGCATTAAACCCGACAGTTTTTAGATACTCCTTGAATGTGTTTTCACGATGTTTGATAGTATCTTCATGTATCTTTATAATATTGTTTTCATAATCCTCTGCACTGGCTGCGGCTACAATTCCAGAAAACGATTCATGTTCGCGATTAACAATTTTATATACATAATAACAAGGATCGTTATCTTGAATGAAAATTTCATCTTCTTTAAATTCTAAGTATCGATTGCGAACCAATTTATACCGCTCCTCGCCAGAAATTTCCTTATGATATTTATAACCAGGATTAACAATATGGAGGAAAGAGTAGGGGTTGTAATCCATCCTAGAATCACGTTCGTTATCGGTATAACTTTGATAAGATCGAGAAGCCACCAAACTTACTTTATCTCTTGTTGGTCGAACTGCTCTAAACGGATGGATTTTTGCCATAGTCGATAATTAGTTTTTTAATGTATATGAAACACAAATAAGATAATTTTAAGCAAATTGATTGGCTACCTTCTCTGCCTTTCTACTTTCAGAATAATCGTAGAACCCTTCTCCGCTTTTTACACCAAGTTTACCGGCCATAACCATATTTACTAATAATGGGCAAGGTGCGTATTTAGGATTTTTAAATCCTTCATACATCACATTAAGAATAGATAAGCAAACATCAAGACCAATAAAATCTGCTAGTTGTAATGGTCCCATAGGGTGAGCCATTCCAAGTTTCATAACTGTATCTATTTCGTTTACTCCAGCAACACCATTATATAATGTTTCTATAGATTCATTAATCATGGGCATTAATATTCTATTTGCCACAAATCCTGGATAGTCATTCACTTCAACAGGTATTTTACCAAGTTGTTTAGAAATGTCCATGATTGTATTCGTAACTTCATCAGAAGTATTGTAACCTCTTATGATTTCTACCAATTTCATGATAGGCACTGGATTCATAAAATGCATACCAATAACCATATCTGGCCTATTAGTTACTGCAGCTATTTGCGTAATAGATATAGAAGAAGTGTTACTGGCCAAAATTGTGTCCTCAGAACATGCCTCACTTAGTTCTTTGAAAATTTTGAGTTTGAGGTTTATATTTTCGGTCGCAGCTTCGACAACTAGCCCGGCATATTCAACACCTTCTTTAATACTAGTAAATGTAGAGATATTATTTAAGGTTGCTTCTTTGTCAGCTTCGGATATTTTTTCTTTGGCAAGCATCCTGTCCAAATTCTTAGTTATAGTAGCTAATCCTTTGTCTAATGCTTGTTGAGAGACATCGATGAGTTGTACTTTAAAACCTTTTTGGGCAAAAGTATGAGCAATACCATTCCCCATGGTTCCTGCACCGATTACTGCTATATTTTTCATGTAATGTGTATTTTGAGTGTATGTATATGTTTAATTTCTAATGAGCGAAACATTCAATAACCTTTAAGGCTACTTCTAATGCTTTTTTTCCTTGTTTGAGAGAAACGATAGGAGTACTATTGTTATGTATAGCTTGTGCGAAAGTATCCAGTTCATCTAATATAGCGTTGTTACTTGGGACATCTGGATTGTCAAAATAAATTTGTTTTTTAATACCTTCGGCATTTTGCAAAATCATAGCAAAGTCATCTGGTTTTTCTGGAGCATCTTTCATTTTTACAACTTCACATTTTTTCTCAAAGAAATCCACAGAGATATAGGCATCTTTTTGAAAAAACCTGGATTTCCTCATATTTTTAAGAGATATCCTGCTGGCTGTAAGATTTGCAACACATCCGTTGTCAAATTCGATTCGTGCATTTGCAATATCAGGAGTTTCACTAATTACAGAAACACCACTTGCGCTAATGTGTTTTACTTCGGAGTGCACAACACTTAATATAGCGTCTATATCATGAATCATTAAATCTAATACTACAGGAACATCAGTTCCTCTGGGATTGAATTCGGCTAACCTGTGTGACTCAATAAACATAGGGTTGTCTATTTTATCGGCTACGGCTGTATATGCAGGATTAAAACGTTCTACATGACCTACTTGACCTTTAACGTTATAGGTTTGTGCCAGTTTAATTAGTTCTTCAGCTTCAGCTACGGTGTTGGTAATAGGTTTTTCAATAAATACGTGTTTACCAGCTTCTATAGCTTGTTTTGCAACTTCAAAATGTGCAAATGTTGGGGTTACTATATCTACCACATCTACAGCATTAAGCAATTCTTCAATCGAATCAAAAAGTTGATATCCAAATTCTTCGGCGATAGCCTTGGCTTGTGTTGAACTAGCGTCGTAAAAACCAACTAATTCATAATTTTCAGATTGTTCTAAAAGACGTAAATGGATTTTACCAAGGTGTCCCGCACCGAGTACTCCGGCTTTGAGCATAATTCAAGATTTTACACAAAAATAGTATTATTTATAAATTTTAAATCCTAATTATATCTAAAAAGCAAAATTTTAGCTTCAGGTGAAAAAAATAGCATTTTTATTACCTTTTCAGATATTAATAATCCTATTAGATTGAATTTATTTTTTTTAATACATTTTCATGATAAAAAATTTAATCAGATAAAATGTTTATGTAATTTTAGCCTGCCAAATAACCCTTAGAAAAGTGAAAGATACCCTTAGACATGCAGGAAAAAGAAAACAGTTAGTTGATGTGCTGATTCACAAAGGAATCAAGGATAAAACTGTATTATCTGCGATTAATAAAATACCCAGGCATTTATTTATGGATTCAGGCTTTGAAGATCATGCGTATCAGGATAAAGCTTTTCCTATTGCTGCTGATCAAACAATTTCTCAGCCTTACACTGTGGCTTTTCAGACAGAATTATTACAAATTGAAAGAGGAGCTAATATATTAGAGATAGGTACAGGATCGGGATATCAAACAGCAGTATTGTGTGAACTGGGGGCTAAGGTGTATAGTATCGAGCGACAAAAGGAGTTGTTTAAGAAAACAAAATTATTTTTGTCTAAATTAGGATATAGACCAAGACATTTATCTTTTGGTGATGGGTATAAAGGATTAGAAGAGCACGCTCCATATGATGGAGTCATAGTCACTGCGGGTGCTCCTTATGTGCCTAAACCATTATTAGGACAATTAAAAATAAATGGCCGATTAGTAATACCTATTGGTGATGATGTGCAAGTGATGACCCTTTTTATTCGTAAAAGCGAGACTAAGTTTGAAAAACATGAGTTTGGAGAATTTAGATTTGTGCCTCTTTTAGAGGATAAGAATTAAGAGAGTTTACTTGTAATCTTTCTTAATTCGATCGAGTGCTCTTTTGTTATCACGATCTTTTATAGTTTCTCGCTTATCATACGTTTTTTTACCGCGTGCCAGTACGATATCTAGTTTTGCAAGTCCTCGATCATTAATAAATAATCGAGTAGGAATAATTGTTAAACCTGAGTTTTTTACTTCTTTTTCAAGTTTTTTAAGTTCTTTCTTGTTAAGCAATAATTTACGCTCACTTTTGGGTTGATGATTAAAATATGTTGCATGAGAATATTCTTCGACATGCATATTAATTACAAAAAGTTCAGCGTTGTTAAACTCGCAAAAACTTTCGGCAATATTTGCTTTTCCTTCCCGAATGGCTTTAATTTCTGTACCTGCAAGCTTAATTCCGGCAGTGTATTTATCCAGAAACTCATATTCGAATTTGGCTTTGCGATTTAATATGTTGATTTTATTTGGATTCATTTGTAACTATAAAGGCCTACAAAAGTACAAAGCTTTCTTTAAAGAAAGCTTTGAATAAAAAATGAATATTTTAATTTTTTTAAGGCTCCTGAAATTGTATGGTCGAAATTTTACCTTCAGTATTGAGTTGAAGTTCCATTACGAGGCTCATTTTATCAAACTCAGCAGTATAACTATTAATTCCTTCAGCGGTTTCTATAAATGATAAGTTTTTTAAATTACCAAATTGTTCATGACACCCATTTACAAAACGTGTAACTCCTTCTTTGGTCATAGCTTCTTGCATTTCTGGAGTATATAAGTCAAAAATTGCATTGACATTTTGAGAGTTAAAATTTTCCTGAAAAGTTTGAGTCACTTTTTGATATAAAGCTTCATCCTGAGCTATAATTGATTGTAAAGAAAAGCAAAGTAGAAGTAAAAGTATTCGTTTCATAGTATTTTGGTTAGGGGTGTTTCTCAATGCAAAATAATTATCTTTTTTAAAAATTAAAAAAATAGAACTAAAAAAAACATATAATAATTTATAAATGCCAGTATAAAAATCAAATTTATTAATGCTATTAGTTTAACAAAATTGTCACATTTATTGCGGTTATATAGTTTAATTTCGCTGTTTTAATAAGATATAATTATGAAGAGATATTGGTTTTTGTGGATGCCATTTTTTTTAGGTTCTTTTACAATACTTTCGTACCAAATGTCTGTACAGGACATTGTAAATAAGACTATAGAAAAAGCGGGTGGAGTGAAGTATGATAATGCAATGATTCATTTTACATTTAGAGGGAAACAATATCAAAGCACCAGAAACAAAGGGGCATATCAATTAGAAAGATATATTAAGGCATCCGACGGCTTAATCCATGATGTGGTAAGTAATATAGGATTAGAGCGAACTATAGAAAGCTGCACTGTTAAAGTAGTGGATTCTATGGTTACTAAAATAAGTGACGGTGTTAATTCGGTGCATTATTTTGCTGGCTTACCTTATGGGCTTAATGCTGCTGCTGTTCAAAAAGAATTGGTAGGAGAATCATTGATAAAAGGAGTTTCTTACTATAAAATTAAAGTTACTTTTAAACAAGAAGGTGGGGGAACAGATTTTGAAGATGAATTTTTGTATTGGATACACAAAAAAGAATATACAGTTGATTATTTGGCATATAAATATGCTGTTGATGAGGGGGGAATACGTTTTCGAGAGGCCTATAATCCAAGAATAGTGAACGGAATTAGGTTTGTAGATTATAATAATTACAAAACAGACGATTTAACGCTTCCGTTATTTGATTTGGATGGGTTATTTGAAAAAGGAAAACTTAAATTATTGTCAAAAATTGAATTAGAAAATATTTTCGTTCATACCAATGAAGATTGCTGTTAATGTATAGTAAGAACGGTATCGGTTATTGATTTCCCTTTTATCGTGACTATATATAGTTTTCCATATATTTTTTCGTCTATTGCTTGGTATTTATCATATCCCAATATTTTATTTACAAAATACGGAGTTGTATTGCTATGACCAACAATGACCGAAGTCTTTCCTTGTGTCATATTAACGAAATCTTGATTGTTTAGATCCCTAGGGTTATACAATATTATCTCTTTGCCTTGATTTTTAGCAATGGGTTTGGCGGTTTGTCGAGTTCGAGTATAGTCCGTACTAAACACAATGTCTATTTTAGTATCTGCAAGCATTTTTGCCCAACTTGTGGCTCTTAGATTTCCTTCATTCGTTAAGTCAGGATTTCTATTAGAAGGATCGCTTAAATCCTTTTCTGCATGACGTATAAAAAAATATTTCGTTGTTAACTCATTGTTTTCAGTATCCTGCGCAACGCAGGCAAATGAGAAAATAAAAAATAATAAAACTGATAGTAATTTCATAAAAAATAATATTAATCCAACATTCCCATTTGCCAAATAACAACGACCATAGAAAGAATAGCTATGATAAAAAATCCTACATAAATATACGAGCTTCTCTTTTTGTTAGAGGAGCCTAAATCCCCTGAAGATTTCATATGGTTAGATTTAAGTGGTTGTACATCTATATAAGACGAGTGAAAAGATAGAATGTTACACTTTTTGAGGCTTTAGTTGTGCTATTCTTTCTTCAAAACTTTTTGCGCCAACAGGATGTAATACACTTGCAAATAAACCCATCAAATTTTCATCATGATTCCAACGTTTTTGTTTTAATAAGTTAAAATGTACAAAAGTACTCCACATCACTGCTTTTAACTCTGTTTTGTTTTTATTCCACATTCTTATTTCAACATGTAATTGATTTTCGGTAAAATGAAATAATTGTGAATCAATTACTACATCTTCCATAAGTAATGCCGGTTTTAAGTATGCAATTTGATTAGACCCTACTACCCAGCTTATTCCTTGTGTTTTTGCCAAAGAAAATATGTCAAGCTTATAATACTGGTCAATTTGATCCTCACGTGCATTAATCATATAATTAATGTAAGCGGCATTGTTAAGGTGGTTGAAAGGGTCACAATCTTGAAACCTTATTTTGGCTTTGCTTTCTAATGTTTTAGGTAATGTTTTCATAGTTTTTAAGGTATTATACCAATCGGTATATTTTAAATTAAAAAAATTATTGTTTAAGTTCTTTTTGTATCATTTGGTCAATCTGATCCATAGTATCCAGCATATAACTGTTTTCATCCATGGTATGGGTCATAAAAATAGCTCCAGTAATCATACAGTATAATCGTTTAGCGTACTGCATAGAGTCGATATTTGATTTAATTTCGCCAACTTTTTTACCTGCATCTATAAGTCTAGCGACATTGTTTTGAATTTTATTAATTGAAAATTGCGCATATTCAAACAATATGTCATTTTGATGTTTTGAATCGATAGACATATTAATTACAGGACAACCACCAATTTCCTGTGTATAATTGTAGTAGTTTCTATAAAAATCCGTAACCAAAAATAATTGTTCAATAGGGGAGTTGCTCAACGATTGATGATCTGCAATACGCCTTAACATCTTTTTTTCGGTCATTCTAAAAGCCGCTATAGCTAATTCTTCTTTATTTTTAAAATTACCATAAATAGCACCTTTAGTTAAGCCCGTTGCTTTGGTAATATCACTCAAACTAGTAGCGGCATATCCATTTTTATTAAAAATTGGAGCTACAGTCTGGATAATAAACTCTGCGGTTTGTTCAGCTTTGGTAAGCATAGAAATTACTATTTGTAATGCAAATATATATAAAATATACCATTTGGTATATTTTGCAGAAAAAAAATACAAATAATGGAAATAGAAATGATCTGTTAAGGTTTAATTTAAGCCAGTATTGTTATAGATAATATCGTGTGGCTCTGTATTGGTAATACTTTTTGGTAGGTTACAGGCATCTTCGATTTCTGATTTTTGGTACTTCAGTAAAACATCAAACTTTTCTAATGCTTTCAAAGCTTGGTCGCACCCTACATTCTTATTTCTGACATATTGTGTCTTTTTGACTTTTGGATTGTTGCTTCGATTTTCATAATCCTTGAACTGGCATTTCAAAACATTTCTGTTTTTAAAATAAAAGCGTTCTTCCAAAGTTAACGTAACATCTATTTTTCGTAATCTCCCTGACTTACTTCTTTCGTAATCTTTATACCAAATATTGTGTATCGCGTATTGAAAGAATAGTTCATCGTCCCAAACATAAAATTCATCTCGATATTTTACATGACCTTGTGTATAGGTATGTACGATATGTTTTAATTCGGTACCATTATAATAAAAGGTTAACGCTCCGTTCTCTGAAGTTTCTTCACAGGAGTATTCTGTATGATGTTGTCTTAGTGCATTACTATCTACTAATTCTCTAATTAGTTGATATTTATTTTTAATATCAGACAAGGCTCCTTTTTTGTTTTGACCAAAACAAAGACATGTGCCGAGAAGAAGTAATACTAAAGTTGGTTTCATTGCGAATGCAATGTAAGTAAAACCATCTTTTTTTTTAGATTTAGTTATTAACTATTGTAGGAATAATTCTGTTAATATCTACGGTAAAACCGTAGTTTTCAAAGTTTTCATGTGCATAAAATGACTGTTGTTATTTTTGTGCCAAACCTTTGAACAAGCGATTTTTATTAAAAAATCGCTTGCTGAAGGTCCTATTTTTGTTAGTATTCTTGATTAAGAAACTAAATTTTCTTGATTTCTAAATACAAGGTTGTTGTTAAATTCATCGAGTAAAATTGTGCTATCAACGGAAATTTTCCCTGCAAGAATTTCTTTTGACAACTTGTTTAATACTTCTTTTTGGATGGTACGTTTTACCGGTCTGGCTCCAAATTCTGGTTGAAAACCTTTTTCCGAAAGGTGGTTGATAGCCTCATCAGTAGCATCCAAAGTGATATTCTGTTTTACCAGCATAGTCGAAACATGTAAAAGTTGAAGTTTTACAATTTCTGTTATATTCGATTTTGTTAGTGGTGTAAACATAACTATATCATCAATTCTATTTAGAAATTCTGGTCGAACAGATTGTTTTAGAAGACCAAGAACATCAATTTTTGCTGCTTCCATGGCTGTATCCATGTCTTTTATTGCTTCTAGTTTTTCTTGAATAATCTGACTTCCCATATTGCTGGTCATGATGATTATAGAATTTCTAAAATCTGCTGTTCTTCCTTTGTTATCTGTAAGCCTACCTTCGTCCAAAACTTGTAACAGAACATTAAAGGTGTCTGGGTGCGCTTTTTCAATTTCATCTAATAACACAACAGAGTATGGTTTTCTCCTAACAGCTTCAGTTAATTGTCCGCCTTCATCATACCCGACATACCCCGGAGGTGCACCTACTAATCTACTTACCGCATGACGTTCTTGATATTCGCTCATATCAATACGAGTCATCGCAGTTTCGTCATTAAAAAGATATTCAGCCAAAGCCTTTGCTAGCTCGGTTTTACCAATACCGGTAGTTCCTAAAAATAAGAATGATCCAATAGGCTTTTTCTGATCTTGTAATCCAGCTCGACTTCTTCTAACGGCATCACTTACTGCTTGTATGGCTTCTGTTTGGCCAACAACACGCTTTTTAAGCTCTTCTTCTAAAACTAAAAGCTTTTCTCGCTCACTTTGGAGCATTTTGGTTACAGGAACTCCAGTCCATTTTGCAACAACTTCTGCAATATCATCATTTGTAACTTCTTCCTTGATTAACGAAGAACTACTTTGTTGCGCACTTAATTGTTGTTGTAAATCTTCAAGTTTTTCTTGTGATTCTTTTATCTTACCATATCTAATTTCGGCGACTTTTCCATAATCACCATTTCGCTCTGCACGTTCGGCTTCTAGTTTAAATTCTTCAATATCTTTTTTGGTATTTTGAATGGCGTCTACAACTTCTTTTTCACTTTGCCATTTAGAGAATACCTCATTGCGTTCTTCTTTAATATTTGCCAAATCTGCATTTAACACCTTTAATTTGGATTCGTCATTTTCTCGCTTTATAGCTTCGATTTCAATTTCTAACTGCATCAATTTTCGATCTAGTACATCAAGCTCTTCTGGTTTAGAATTGATTTCCATTCTTAATTTGGCAGCTGCTTCATCCATTAAATCGATAGCCTTATCTGGTAAAAATCTATTGGTGATATAGCGTTGCGATAATTCTACTGCCGCTATAATAGCTTCGTCTTTAATACGTACTTTATGGTGCGTTTCGTATTTTTCCTTAATTCCTCGAAGAATAGAGATAGCACTTTCGGTATCGGGTTCGTCTACAACAACTTTTTGAAATCGCCTTTCTAGTGCTTTATCTTTTTCAAAATATTTTTGATATTCATCCAGAGTTGTTGCTCCAATTGCACGTAATTCTCCTCGGGCTAAAGCTGGTTTTAAAATATTGGCAGCATCCATTGCTCCTTGACCACCACCAGCTCCTACTAGCGTATGGATCTCATCTATAAACAATACAATATCACCGTTACTAGTGGTTACTTCTTTAACCACAGCCTTTAGTCGTTCCTCGAACTCTCCTTTAAATTTAGCACCAGCGATTAATGCTCCCATGTCTAACGAGAATATTCTTTTGTCTTTTAAGTTTTCGGGAATATCACCTGCAATAATACGGTGTGCCAATCCTTCTGCGATTGCTGTTTTTCCTACCCCTGGCTCACCAATAAGCATTGGATTGTTTTTGGTACGTCGAGAAAGAATTTGTAGTATTCTACGGATCTCTTCATCACGACCAATTACAGGATCTAACTTACCATTTTCTGCTAATTCGTTCAGGTTTTTTGCGTACTTGTTTAATGCTTGATACGTTTCTTCGGCATTTTGTGATGTTACACGTTCTCCTTTTCTTATTTCATTAATAGCTTCGCTAAGATGTTTTTCTGTAACGCCTTGGTCTTTTAGTATTTGTGCAATTTTGCTTTTAGATTTGAAAATTGCCATAATTAAATGTTCTATAGAAACATATTCATCATTCATCTTTTTGGCAACAATACTGGCTTCATTAAGAGATTTACCAGCTTCTCTTGATATTTGTAATTCTCCTCCCGTAACTTTTGGGAAACTCTCTAGGGTGCTATCTAAGACTTGCTGTAATAATGCAAGATTAACATCGAGTTTTTTTAGTAAAAAAGGGAGTACATTTTCGTCAACATCAAAAATAGCTTTAAAAATATGTTCATTCTCTATTTGTTGATGCCCAAAACCTTGGGCAAGCTGTTGTGCCTGCTGTACGGTTTCTTGTGATTTTATAGTGAAATTATTAAAATTCATTTTCGTTTATTTTGAGTTCATTCAGATAAAATCAAATAGTATTCCTATTGCCTACAAGTGTCAAAATGTCTCTAAATCCATCGATATAGCTGACTTTTTGGCTTATTGTAATGTTGTTGCTTTTACAACGACGAAAAAATGATAATTATTAAATATAGGAATCATTTACTTAAGTTTGTAATAAATTAAAGGAAAAGAAAATGGGAATATTAGGAAAGTTATTTGGATCAGATGAGCAATCTAAAAAAGAAGAAAAGCAAGCATTACCTTGGCAAAAGTTAACATCAGTTGAGCAGTTGGATCAGATCGAAAAGGCTTCCAAAGGAAAAACTCAGGCTATTTTCAAACACTCTACGCGATGTGGTATAAGTAGAATGGTAATCCGGAATTTCGAAAGTAGTTTTGATCTTACGGCGGATCAAGTAGATCTTTATTACTTAGATTTATTAAACTACAGAGAACTTTCTTCAGAAATTGCGGCTAGATTCCAGGTATTTCATGAATCTCCACAATTTATAGTCGTTAGGAATGGAAATACAGTACATCATGCTTCCCACAGTGCGATCACACCGCAAGTGTTACATCAATTTGTTTAGATAAACAGATATATATATATATATATATAAAGAGGTCTTAAAAAGACCTCTTTTTTTTATAGTATAGATATACTAATTTGCTTATTTGAATCTGTAATTGGTAATGATATTCTTTAATTTATTTTTCAAATCTTCACCAGAGTCATATACCATTTGCTCGTTTGAAGGAAATTGTACAGCTTGTAGTCCTAAGAAACGAACTAAGTCATCTTCTAGGGCACGCTTATCACCACTATAGTTTGCGTAAATATGTTCAAATACAAACTCGCTTCCGATAGGAAAAGCTTCTAATAGTTGTTTTGTTCTTAAATTTTTATATTGAACGTTTCCAACTACATTTGCCGCCTTGAACTGTTTGAATTCATAATACTCGCAACGTACTTTTACCATTTTGTCAACTTTAACTTTGTTTCCTTCTTCATCTTTTACGATTTCGCCATTTTCATCTACTAGATATTCCCATCCATCTTTAACCAATTTTTCTTTTTCTAGTTGACGTTCTCTTACTTGTTCTGGAGAGATATTAATTTCTCTAAAAGTAACCTCCATCGAATAATCGTACTTCACAGATTTTTGAGGTTGACTGTGATAAACCGTCCATAAATCATTTAGACCATAGGTTCCAAAATTTAATAAATCTGCTTCTAGACGTTTTGGAATAATCACATTAGTTTTATTTTTCATGTCAACCTTAACAAAATCGGTTCCTTTGTAATGTGCTTCCTCGATCATTTGATTGGCATCTTTATAATTAGGAGTTATTTTGTTTAGATATACAAGGTCATCATAAACCGCTCTAAAATCTGTTTTACGTTGAGCACTAGATAATAATCCTTTTGCACTATTATACAAATACTTGGTTAATTTGTCTTTTGTACTCAAGATTTTTTGATCGTAATTATTCATAGAGAAATTGGCGTTACGACCTTGTTCAACAAGATATAATGGTAATAATGGTTTTATTTGTTCTTGCCTATTTTTTAACGTTTGATAGGTGTTATAGATACGTTCGAGATTGGCAGGGTTACCATCTTTTTCTAGATAATCGATGGCGCTAATATCACGATCTACAACCTTTACATACGCTTCTTCGAGCATTTTTATATAAGGCTGTTTACCTTTTTTCTCTTTATTGGTTCTTAACTTATTTAAGGCAATGTTTATTGCCTGATCATAGTTTCCGGTATTGAGTGCCTTCTCAGTTTGTTTGACACTACTACAGGAAGAAATTATCGCTAGTATTGTAAAAGAAAGTAGTAGTTTTTTCATGTCTATGTTTTTTAGATTTGGGATACAAAATCAACTTTAATGCCAAAAGATAGCAAAAAAACCTCGAAATACTGTTTTTCGAGGTTTTTCGGTAGCTTAGGAGGTGTTATTTTTTAAAGACTGGAAGCAGTTTTGTAGACACTTCTCCAAATCCTATTCTTACATTTTCCTTTTCACAATACCCTCTCATAATGACAGTGTCATTGTCTTCGATAAATTTACGACTCCCTCCTGTATCAAGTTGAACTGGTTTTTCTCCTCTCCAACTTAATTCTAGCATAGATCCATAAGAATCAGGTGTAGGTCCTGATAATGTACCACTACCCATCATATCTCCAGAGTTTATAGGACAACCATTAACGGTATGGTGAGCAAGTTGCTGAGCCATATTCCAGTACATATATTTAAAATTACTGTGGCTTACTATAGTTTCTTTTTCTTTATCGGGTTGGATAGCAACTTCTAGATTGATATCAAAGCTCTTTTTCCCTTTAGATTGTAAATAAGGAAGTTGTTCTTTTAATGGTTTTGGGCCATTAGTTCTAAAAGGTTCTAAAGCATCTAGTGTTACAATCCACGGCGATATTGAAGATGCAAAGTTCTTACCTAGAAAAGGACCTAGGGGTACATATTCCCATTTTTGAATATCACGAGCACTCCAATCATTAAATAGAACTAATCCAAAAATATAATCTTCAGCTTCTTCTATAGGAATCGGTTCTCCTAATTGATTTGCATCTGTAGTGATAAAGGCCATTTCAAGTTCAAAATCAACTAATCGTGAAGGTCCAAAAATAGGCTCAGTAGCACCGTTAGTTAATTTTTGACCTTGTGGCCGATGTACAGGGATGCCCGAAGGGATTATAGAACTACTACGTCCATGATACCCTACTGGTAAATGTAGCCAATTAGGCATGAGGGCGTTATCTTTTCCTCTAAACATAGTGCCCACATTGGTTGCATGTTCTATACTACTATAAAAATCGGTATAATCTCCAATACTCACAGGAAGTTGCATTTCAATTTCATCAAGAGAAAAAAGAACTTCTTTTCTGTGATCCTTATTGTTTTTTAGTGTTTCGTTTTCTGCATCAAAAATATCGGCAATTCTATTGCGCACTAATCTCCACGTTTTTTTCCCATCAGAAATAAAATCATTTAGAGAATCTTGTAAGAAGATATCATCGGTTAATGGGATTCCTTCAAAATATCCAAGTTGATGAAGAGCTCCAAGGTCTATTGCAGTATCACCAATTCTGGTTCCTATAGTTATGATATCATCCCTAGTAAGAAATACTCCAAAAGGAATGTTTTGTATAGGGAAATCTGTATTTGTAGAGGTTTTAATCCACGTTTTTCTGTCGGGATAATTTGCTGTTATGGGCATTATGGTCTTTTTAATAAGTTGTTGGTAATTCCTATGATCAAATATATAATTTTCGAGCGGTTATAGGTTTTTAATTTTGTGAAAAATATATAAAAAAATGATAAGATATGGTAATACATTCATTTATGTATTGTTTTTGATGGTTAGCGGGTTACACAACAACAATAGTTATTTTTTGGAGAATAGTTTGAGTAAATCATAAATGTGAACAAATTGTTCATATTTATTAAGGTTTTTTAGAGTTGATGTAAAGAATGTATTTGCTATTTTAGCAACTTTATTAACAAACTAGAATTCATGCAACGCGACGAACAAATATTTGATTTAATTCAGGACGAAAAAGAACGTCAGATTAACGGATTAGAACTCATTGCATCCGAGAACTTTGTAAGTGAACAAGTAATGGAAGCAGCAGGTTCTGTATTAACTAATAAATATGCAGAGGGGTATCCCGGAAAGCGATATTATGGCGGATGTGCTGTTGTAGATATCGTAGAACAAATAGCCATTGATCGCGCCAAAGAATTATTTGGAGCAGCATATGCTAATGTTCAGCCTCATTCTGGATCACAAGCTAATACAGCTGTATATCATGCATGTTTAAAACCAGGAGATAAAATATTAGGTTTTGATCTTTCTCATGGAGGACATTTAACTCATGGATCACCAGTTAATTTCTCTGGTAAATTATATAATCCAGTTTTTTATGGAGTAGAGAAGGAGACTGGTAAGTTAAACTATGATAAAATTCAGGAAGTAGCAACTCAAGAAAAGCCTCAGTTAATTATTGCTGGTGCTTCTGCTTATTCCCGAGAGATTGATTATAAAAGATTTAGAGAAATTGCGGATAGTGTTGGAGCAATTCTTATGGCAGATATAGCACACCCAGCAGGATTAATTGCTAAAGGTGTGATATCAGACCCTGTACCATATTGTCATGTGGTTACCACAACTACACATAAAACACTAAGAGGGCCTAGAGGTGGTTTGATCCTTATGGGCGAAGATTTTGAAAACCCTTTTGGAATAACATTAAAGAGTGGTAAGAAAAGAATGATGTCTTCTTTGTTTGATAGTGCAGTATTTCCTGGTAATCAAGGAGGGCCTTTAGAGCATATTATTGCAGCAAAGGCAATCGCATTTGGAGAAGCGCTAACAGACGAGTTTTTACATTATATTGTACAGGTTAAGAAAAATGCTGCAGTAATGGCTGAAGCTTTTGTTAATAAAGGATATGAAGTGATTTCTGGAGGTACGGATAATCATATGATGCTTATTGACCTACGTAACAAGAATGTTACTGGTAAACAAGCTGAAGAGGCATTAGGAGTAGCAGAAATTACCGTAAATAAAAATATGGTTCCTTTTGATGACAAATCTCCTTTTGTAACTTCTGGTGTGCGTATAGGTGTATCGGCAGTAACTACTCGAGGATTAAAAGAAAATGATATGCTGGCTATCGTAGAGCTTATTGATAAGGTAATTATTAATATTGAAAACGAAGAAGCATTACATAATATAGCTGATGAAGTAAATGCAATGATGGCAGATAAACCTTTGTTTGTCTAATTGTATTAAAATTATGAATTATAAAAAAATGCGTGTTTTTAAAACACGCATTTTTTATGGTTTTTATTAAAAATTATGAGTGCTCCCAGCTTTCGGCATCATCACTATTATTTGGAGAAAGCCCGATAATATCTCCCTCCGTGTTTACACCAAGACCAACTACCGTTCGATTCACATAATTAAAATAACTAACGACTTGATTGATTTCTAGAATCTCACCATCGGTAAGTTTTTGTTTTCTAAGAAGATGAATATCCGATTCGACAATTGTGTGATGTGATAGTGTTAGTTTTTTTGCATATTCTATACCTGCTAGGTACTGAAACTTAAAACACTTGGTCATATCATCTTCGATAATACAAGACAAGATTTCCTGAAACTTGATATCATCGTTTAATAATCTTTTTAATCCGGCAGAGTGATGATCTACACAATAGCTACATTGATTAAGATGACTTACATAAACTCCTAAAGTCTCTAAATACCACTTAGGTAAGGTGTTATTAGAATTATGTAAAACATTTTTATATAACCCCATATGACCAATTAGAGTATGCGGTCTTAAACTATGAATAGATAAAACATTATCTATAGTATCGTTAGAGCCTTTAACTCTATTGTATGTTTTTTTTAATTGCCCAGTCGCCTCGCTAAACGGTATTTCTTTAATCCAACTCATGTTGTTTTTCTTTAAAAAAGGAATCTTTTTTGTTAAAAATAGCACTACTTAACACCAAAATAGATCCAAGCATAACAGATACATCTGCCATATTAAATATTTCGGTTTTAATAATACCAAGGTCTAAAATTAGAAAATCCGTTACCGAACCATACATAATACGATCAAATAGGTTGCCTATCCCACCACCAATAATAAATGCAAAACCAATGATGGTTTCTTTGGAGTAATTGGTTTTAATTAGGATTTGTCTTAACAAAAATAATAGTACAAGTATAGGTACTATCTGTAAGAAGATGATTTTGAGGACAGGGCTTAAATTTGAACCTAAACTATATGCTGCGCCTGTATTCTCGACCTTTGTTAATAGAAAATTGTCTTGAAAAACCTGTATTCGTTCATAAGGTTCTATGGTTTTTCGCACCACATTTTTAGAAATCTGATCGCAGCTAACATTTAATAATACTAGTAATAGTATAAATGAGATTTTTATTTTTCGAGTAAATTTCATTTTGATCAAAGAAGGATTTATTTTTTCAAAAGTAATAGTAATAAGTAATTATTTTATTGTTTCCAGTAACTTTTATATTCCGAAATGGGATAGGCTGTCTCAAAACTTTCTTTGGTTATAGTTTTATTTTCATTAGAATCGTAGTCTAAACTTATTTTCCAATTTTCATCTTCGGGTTTTAACAACAAATGAAATTGACCATATGAAGTTTTCAATTGATTTTTGTCATTAGTGTACACTACTTTGTAAATTCCTCTATCCGAAACCAGCGAATCAGAATATATTCTCTCGAATAGTCGAAAATCAATTGTGGCCGTTTTTCTATTAGGATCACTCCATCTTTTTTGATAGCCTTCTAGATATGTAGTTGCATTTTTGATTTCGCCTCCGTTTCCGGATATACGAATCATTTCCTTACTATGGATAGAAGCAAATAAATCATAATCTAAAGTCTCGAATGCTTTAGAGAATTCTTTATAAATGTCAGCATTTATTTTATCATGTATAGAAGCTTTTTGGCCTACAATACCATTGATACAAATTATTAAGAGAATAGATAGAGTACTGATTTTTTTAAGCCACATGATTATAAATAGTATTAAAACAATTAATGTTATTTTGATATTTGATAGAGCACGCAATCCTTTAATCTGAGATCATCAGTTAGTTTGGGGTGTTCAAAAGTTTTTATCCTTTGCATTCCGATTTTTTTCATGATCAACTCAGATTTTATATTTATCTCAGGAGCTACAGAGTAAATTTCATCTAACCCCACTTGATTAAATCCATAATCTAAACATGCTTTTGCACCTTCGGTAGCAAAACCCTGATTCCAGATACTTTTTTTAAGCCGCCACCCTATATCTACAAACGGCCCTAAATCATTAAGATAAGTTTGCTCACATAGGCCAATAAACCCTATAAACTCCTTATTTTCTATAATATCAACGGCAAAATAACAAAATCCTTTTTCATCTAGCATACTACGCATGCGTTGCATAAAGTTTTGAGTATCTTTTTTAGAAGGTTTAAAAGGGAAAAATTCCATAACATCATCATCTTCATTTATTTCTGATAGAATATTGATATCAGTATCCGTCCAATTACGAAACCCCAATCTTGAAGATTGAAATAAGTATGCGCCCATTATTATTTTTATATCTAAAATAGGCATTAAAATCTATTTTTCTTTTAAAAATGTTTTCTTTGTAAGTATAAAGAAGTGGACATATTGATTACACATCCGTTACATAAGCATTTATCAAAAGAAATTGATTTAAGTAAAGAAGAATTTGATATTATTTTAGAATACTTTACTCCTTTAAGTTTCAAAAAAAAATCTTTAGTAATAACTTCGAATCAATATGTTTCAGATCAATATTTTGTACTCAAAGGTTGTTTACGAACATATCTTTTAGATACTAGTGCCAAGGAGCATACGTTACAATTTGCTATAGAAAACTGGTGGTCTAGTGATTATATTTCATATTATACGGGTGTAAAATCTATTCTTAATGTTGAATGTATAGAGGATACAGATCTCTTAAAGGTTAAAAAAGAAGATTTAGAACAATTACTTCTAAGGATACCTAAATTGGAACATTTTTTTAGAAAACAGTTAGAAAGTGCTTTTGTTTCTTTTCAGAAAAGAATACTTTCTAATTTGAATAATACTGCCGAAGAACGGTATACTACATTTTTGACTCGTTATCCTAATATCGAACAAAGAGTGAAAAATTATCAAATCGCTTCTTATCTTGGCATAACTCCAGAGAGTCTTAGTCGAATCCGAAAACAAGTAAAATGATAATTTTTATTCAAACTTATCATTTAAATAAACATTTTAAGAGGGGTATCCAAAATACTAATCGTAATGGAATATCATTTTTCCTAGAACTTGAAACTTATATTTTACTTAAATCCTAGAGAATATTAATTTCCTTGATCAAAAACAATGCTTTCATATGCACCAATATCCGGAGCTGTTGTGCTACGGGTAACACCTAAAATATCCGCACCAAAAGTTGGAGTAGATGCTTGACCATTTGCTGCAGAGTTATCTCCGATATTTAACATGTTTTCGAAAGGATCTTTAAAATCAGGATCTTCATTTAGAATAATATCTTCATATAAACTCGTATTAGAGAAATCATACAAAGGATCGTCAGTAAATTGATTATTAAAATCGTTAAATCTTATAAGGCAATTCTTGAAGTTGTAATTAAATGCCGTTCCGTCTATCTTGCTTAATATAAGCTCGAGATCTTGATTACTATATATGATGCAATCCGTAAAATTAGCGGCCAATAAATCAGCAACTACAACCTCACTTTCACTAATTTGTATATTATTATCAATAAGCACTGTCGGTAATTGTCTAAAACCTGATCCAATACTAGAGTAATTTGTAAAAGTGCAATGATTAAAATTGTATGTTCCTCCAAGAGAACAATTAAGCGATACCTGCCCCGCATTATTGATTACAAGATTTTCTCCTAAAATATTACCCGTACGAGCAAGTAAACCTACGTTGGCACTATTATAAATTTGAGTATTCCTTATGGTTAGAGTAGGGATAGAACCACCATCATTAGAATCCATTAAAATACCGGCAGTTGCATTTTTTATAGTAGCATGATTGATAGTATGACCGGTACTACCAGCGGTAAGCCAAATAGTTCCCCATTGTCCTGGAATATCACTAAACTCTGGTTCTAGGCGATCACCTTCAAAAATCACTTCATTTTCCATGAGTTCTGGGTCAGTACTTAATTCTCCATTTACTTCAAGAGTACCATTATTAGCTACAATAATTCCTGAATCGGCATGAAAATGTATCCTGGCACCAGGATCTATAACTAATGTTTTTCCGCCTGGTACAGCAGCATATCCATAAATAACATATGGTTTTTCGTTAGTGAAATTAAGTTGATTATCTTCTAAAAAAAAGCCTTCTATTCGTATCTCATTATTTTCATCATCCAAGCCTAATAATAAGGTTTCAACATCTCCAGTCATTGCATCGCGTGAGGGAAATAGGAAAACAGCATCTTTTACCAAAGTTACCAAATCCACATCTTGCTGACTTCCGTTGGGATCAAAAAGGATTCGATCTGTATATATAAACTCTAAATCGTTGGTTTGATCTGTGATATCCGTAGTAGTTTCTACAAAAACAAAGATACTATCCTTTGCCAGTACTTGTATGTTCTCGAAAGATTTGCCTGGTATACCATCTACATTTAGTCTGTAGTTAGAGCTTTCTCCACGTTCTAATGCAATAGAGGGAATCGTAAAATCATCGTTGGTACGATTATAGACTTTAAAACTATAGGTACTAGAACCAATATTGGTAAAAACTGTATCCAAAAATAAAGTATCGATAGAGAATTGTAAATTCCCTGTACTAGGACCTGATTCAAAATCATTACGACAGGAGCTCCAGAGAACTATTACTACAAGTAAAAAAAGAGTAGATAAAAAGCGCATTATATTTCGGTTTTTAAACATTCTAAACGGTTATATAATCAAAAGAATGTATTAGAAAATCTAGTGATATCTAATTTGAGTTAAATGTATAACTTTTTATGTAGTCGTAATATTGCTTTTTAATAAAAATTTGAGAAGAACAGTGCTTCGGTAAGAAGTAAAACATTTGTACATTTGCTTTTCATAATTAATACCACAACATAATAATCTATTATGAGTATATATGATGTAGCCGTTATTGGCTCTGGACCTGGTGGATATGTAGCCGCAATTAGATGCGCTCAACTAGGTATGAAAACCGCAATAATCGAAAAATATTCAACTCTTGGAGGGACATGCCTTAATGTTGGATGTATACCAAGTAAAGCTTTATTGGATTCTTCTCATCACTATGAACATGCTGTAAAACATTTTGCTGATCATGGGATTGATATTCCGGGGGATGTAAAAATTAATATAGAGAAAATGATTGCTCGTAAACAAGCAGTTGTAGATCAAACTACTGGTGGAGTTGAGTTTTTAATGAAAAAAAATAACATTGATGTGTTTGAAGGAATGGGATCTTTTAAAGATGTAACTCACATTAATGTTACTAAGACAGATGGCTCTGTAGAGACCGTAGAAGCAAAACATACGATCATTGCAACTGGATCTAAGCCTTCTACACTTCCATTTATTAAATTAGACAAGAAGAGAATAATCACTTCTACAGAAGCTTTGAAGCTTAAAGAAATACCGAAGCATCTTGTAGTTATTGGTGGTGGAGTGATTGGGTTAGAATTAGGTCAGGTATATCGTCGTTTAGGAGCAGAGGTTTCGGTGATCGAATATATGGATAGAATTATCCCTGGGATGGATAAAGGGTTATCAAGAGAGTTGCAAAAAGCAATGAAGAAACAAGGTGTAAAGTTTTACACTTCTCATAAAGTTACTGAAGTAAAAACTACCACAAAACAGGTGACAATTACGGCGGATGATAAAAAGGGAAATCCAGTTGAGTTTAAAGGAGATTATTGCTTAGTATCTGTAGGCCGTAGACCATATACTGATGGATTAAATGCTGAAGCTGCTGGAGTAAAAATTAATGATAGAGCTCAGGTTGAAGTAAATGATCATTTACAGACTAATGTGGCAAATATATATGCTATTGGAGATGTAATAAAAGGGGCAATGTTGGCGCATAAAGCCGAAGAAGAAGGTGTTTTTGTTGCAGAAACATTAGCTGGACAAAAGCCGCATATTGATTATAATTTGATTCCTGGAGTAGTGTACACGTGGCCAGAGGTTGCCGCTGTTGGTAAGACCGAAGAAGAATTAAAAGAAGCAGGAGTTAAGTATAAATCAGGACAATTTCCGTTTAGAGCTTTGGGTAGAGCCAGAGCAAGTGCGGATTTAGATGGTTTTGTGAAAATTCTGGCCGATGAAAGTACGGATGAGGTATTAGGTGTTCATATGGTAGGGGCACGTTGTGCAGATTTAATTGCCGAAGCAGTAACAGCTATGGAGTTTAGAGCTTCTGCCGAGGATATTTCACGTATGTCACATGCGCATCCAACTTTTACTGAAGCCATAAAGGAGGCTGCATTGGCAGCAACAGATAATAGACCTTTACACGTATAAGATTAGATAAATATTAGATATAAAAAATGCGAGTTATATACTCGCATTTTTTATATCTAATATTTTATTTGGCATTGCTCCCTATATTACCCGCCGCTATGATAATAGATTCATTATCATTATTGAGAATTTTGATATGACCGTCAAACTGAATTAACTCTTCATAAGTAATCGGTGTTGCAGGAGTGTTAGGGTCTTGATAGTCTAGATTAGAAATAATATGTGCTCCCGTACCAAACTCTCCATTTATTGCACCAACTGAAATAGCGATGTCGCCATCTTCTGTGATTGAATTATTATAAATATTAGCGGTGTAAGATTTTTCAGATTCAGTACCACTAAGTGTTAGAGAAACAATAATTTGCCCGCTACTGAATTTTTCAAATGTTGCTGTGCCATTAATCCCTGAATTGTTTAACTCTTTTATAATAAATTCTTGAGACGTTACAAGTTCATCATTGTCATCATCATTATTACAAGATGAACAAAAGAAAGAAGTAGTAAGTAAAAGTAAAATTAAATTTTTCATGTAAATAGGTTTTTAAGATTTTCCTAAGGACTCTGGTCACCATGGTATGTTACATAAAAAACAACTGGTTTTTCTAAATCTATTATTTTCTATTTAATTAGGATAAAATAAATGAAGATGTTGAAAAAAATAAATGTTTAAGAATTATATATTTTCTAATCTAGCTAAAACTTCAGTTTTATAATTCCTGCTAATAGGTATAGATTTATTATTAAGTATCAATTCTTCATTCGAAAAAGAATCTATTTTCTGTATCGCAATAATGAATGAACGGTGGGTTCGCATAAATTTTTGAATAGGTAACTTAGCTTCAATATTACTTATAGTTTCTCTGGTTATAATAGTCTCATTAATACAATAGATTTTTATATAATCACTATGACTTTCGATATATACAATTTCAGAGAAATCTATTTTTTTCATTCTTCTATCAGAGCGTACAAAAATAAAATCGCTAGGCTCTGTTTTTTCAGTTTTTACCGTCGAAGTTTTATGATGCGTTTCGAAATAATTATTAATCGCTTTAAGAAGTCTTTCAAACGAAACAGGTTTTAATAAATAATCTACGGCGTGCAGATCAAAACCATCAATAGCATATTCTCTATAAGCAGTGGTGAAAATGATTTTAATATCTTTATTGATAGATTTAGCAAACGAAATACCCGAGATTTCGGGCATATTAATGTCTAAAAAGATAAGATTTACTTTTTGCGAATTGATACAGTTAAAAGCTTCTAACGCATTACCGCATTCGCCAACAACTTCGATGCGATCAATCTTTGCTAAATGATCTGCGATAATTTCTCTCGCAGTAGGTTCATCATCTACTATGATACATGATATTTTAGAACTCATTTGTAGATGTTTTTAGGTTTTTTAATGTTAATTCCACAGTATGGTACTTGTTGTTTTTTGAAATTTTAAGTTCATGATTATCCCCATATGCTAATGATAATCTTTTTTTGATATTAGTTAATCCAATTCCTTTTTTGTCCTCTTTTTCAAAAGGGTGGATAGAGTTTTTAATCATAAAATGAATTTCATCATTAATACACTTAAGATGTATGTATATGGATAGTTTTTGATCAATAATTTGCCCGTGTTTAAAGCTGTTTTCAACAAAAGGAATTAATAACATAGGTGCTACTTGAATGGTTTCCTTAATTTTTTCAAGGTTCAAAGTTATATCCAAAACATCGCTAAAACGCATTTTTTCTAAGGCTATGTAATCATTAATATGATTTATTTCCTCTTGTAAAGGAACCAATGGTTTATCTGATTGGTATAAAAGATAGTCAAGTAGATTAGAAAGTTTTAAAATCATTTCGGGAGTATCTTCTGATTTCTTTAAAGCAAAACCATATAATGTATTTAGTGTATTAAAAAGAAAATGTGGATGAATTTGCATTTTTAGATAATTCAATTCTTGTTCTTTAAACTTTAATTGAGTTTCAAGAATCCGATTTTTAAGCTCTTGATTTATCGAGGTAGATTTAAAATTATGCTGCACCAAACTTAATGCACTAGCAATAAATACTACAAAATATACTGCAATAAATAGAAATAATGGACTACGAGTCATAGGAGCCATGTTATCTATTTGCATTAAAGAAAGATATATCAAACCATAAAAAAAAGAGATTACAATAAACAGCGCCGAAATGATTATAGTGTAAATACAATAAACGCAAAACTGAAGGTATTTTTCTTGTATTAAGTATTTTGGGATTAAAAGATCAATAACCGTGTATGTCGTTCCTATGGTTACTGGCATTAGAAAAAGAGAAAAAGAAAAAGTGTAATTGATGTTTTCACTGTTATAACCAAAAAAATAGGTGTAACAGAATAAAATCACGACCCAAAAGATAGTGTGCAGTAGTAATTTAGTTATTTTTCTTAGTATAAACTGTTTAGAAAGCATGCTATGATAAAGGATGATAATATCTGTATAATTTTTGAAAAACACACCATTTATGAGACAGATGACCATATTAGCATAGTTTTAAACAGGTAGGATGTTATTAATAAAGTAACCTTGTTATAACCTGAGTGAATCCTGCGATCTATCGCAAATGCAACCATAGAAAAACATTTGTATTTAGTTTTGATTCAAATATAAAATACAATGAAAATATTTGAACTCTTTTTAATACTATCAATTTTTGGTTTTTTAATTAGCTTCTTTTTGAAATTTGACGCAATCAAAAAATGGACACTCTATTCTAGTATTTTATTTTTAATGATTCATTTGTTGATAGAAGGAAATCGATGGCAATTATATCCTGTATATGGCTTATGTGCTCTAATACCAATACTGTATTATTTCCCAAATATAAAAAAGTGGGCGAAGGTTATTGTTGTAAGTTTTGCCATGCTTAACTGTGGAGTAAGCTTTGCTTTAGGAATATTAATGCCTGTAATGAAATTTCCAGAACCGTCGGGTTCTTTTTCAATAGGTGTGCAATCGTTGTATCTTGAAGATAAATCGCGTAAAGAGTTACTCACCAAAGATGATACAGATTATAGAAAGTTATCGGTACATATTTGGTACCCATCTCATCAAAAAATTGCTAAGCCCGAAAACTATATGGATCAAGGGTATGCAGAAGTGTTTATAAGGAGTAAAAATATGCCATCGTTTATTGCCGGACATTTTGATTTGACCAAGATGCATATAGAACGAGAACTATCCATAACAAACACTAATAAATTGCCCATAATTATATTATCGCATGGGCTACTGTGGAATAGTGAAATGTATACTACTATCATCGAAGAAATCGTAAGCAAGGGGTATATTGTTATAGGTATTGATCATACATACGAAACCTTTCTTACAGAGTATAAAGGTAAGCGAATCTCATGGAGTAGAGAAAATATACACAAGATGAATACCAATTTAGATTTTAAGCAATACAAAGAATACGAAAAACTATTCACTCTAGAAAAAGATACGATCAAAAAACATGATTTTATGAGGAAGGCTATACACTCACTTCCGTATTTTGAGAGTTTAGATAGATGGTCAAACGATATTTCATTTGTAATAAATCAGTTAGAAAACTTCAATGTAAATACAAACCATTTCTTATATCAAAAATTAGATATGGATAGTGTTGGTTTACTAGGGCATTCATGGGGTGGTGCCGCTGTGACTCAAAATGCAGCTGTTAATAATAAGGTTAAGGCCGTAATTAATATGGACGGTGCGCAATGGGGGAGGTTAATCGATCAGAAACTAGAGGTTCCTTTAATGACCTTATTAGCGGATAGAGATTATCAATCATTTTTTACACCTAATTTTTATGTATATGATAAGGTAGTAAAAGATGATTTCTATGAAATAATTATTAAAGGCACAGGACACGCAAATTTTGGTGATATGTCCTATTGGACAAAATTGCATTCACTTACAGATACAGGAAACATTAATCCAATACGAATGACACATGTTACAAATAAATTGATACTAAGTTTTTTTGATAAATATGTTAGAAATAATGATACGAATCTACTAAAAAACTTTTCTGCTAGCGAATATCCTGAAGTTGTAATATCGCTAAAAAAGAAGAATGAGAAATAATTTATAAACTTCTCTAGTATTTACAATATGTTTAACTTAATTTTAAAAATCATGATATTATTTTCTTTTCTATTACTACAGAGTAGGTCACTTTTTTTTGGTCCATTTGGTTTGTTACAAGATGGAGGAATGTTTTTTATGTTTCCTATACTACTAATGCTTCTTTTAGTACTTTTTTTGACGCTGAAAAACTTCTTGGTAATAAGACAGCAAGGATTTCCTTCTGCAAAATATATAAAGCTTATAAACTCGATAGGTTTATTAACTCTAGTTTGGGGGGTATTAGGACAATTAGTAGGTTTGGTAGAAGCATTTGATAAGATCGAGTTGCTAGGAGAAATTTCTACTCCTTTGTTGGCCGGAGGATTAAAGATATCTGCATTGTCTACTATATTTGGATTTTTTGTATTCGTTGTTTCTAGAGTTTCCAGCATCATATTTACTTGGATGCAAAAAGAAGAATCGAATCAATAATACCTTTTTTCAACACTAATAATTCCTGATTCATGAAGATGAATCAGGAATTGAACATTATTCTAGTTTTTATGAGACCCATCGCAATAAGGAGGGTTTTTAGTTTCTTTACAGGTACATAAATAAGCTTCTTTGGCAGTATCCACACTAAAAATTAAAGGATTTGTAGCTTCTTCTTTTTTATGACTACCATTACAAAAAGGTTGATCAGCGCTATGCCCGCAGGTACACCAAGCATAGTTCTTATCTGCTTCTAATTGACAAGGTATTGGAGCGTTACCACCCCGTATATTATTTTCCATAGACTTAATTTAACGTTCTTTAAAATTATTGAATCTGGAGTTAAGATTGATTTTAAATAGGGAATCTTCAATAATCTTGCTTTTATATGGGTTTTGGCATGAACAAAGATTATTTGACGTACCTTTATAATCAATAAAAGTTCTTTACATATACTATTCATCATCCGATATAGGTTTTGCTTAATTGTGAATTAATAGGGAATCATGTGAAAATCATGAACTGTCGCGCAACTGTAAGTAACTATATAGTTTTTATCGATTATATCCACTGTCATATTTGTGATGGGAAGGAAGATAAAAATGTTACAAGTCAGGAGACCTGCCTATCATCGAATTGACTATGCTTTCGCGGTTTAAAGTTTATGTTATAATCGATGTTACACCAATTAAAAAAATATTTTTATTGGCGCATTTTTGATTTATATAACTTCATATTTTTTACCCTTAAACATTTCGAATTTATCTAAAGAATTATAGAGATTTCTATTAATTTTTTAAAATTTAAATTATGCTTACACACAATTTAGGCTACCCGCGTATTGGTAGTAAGAGGGAGCTAAAAAAAGTTTCAGAGGAGTATTGGTCAGGAAAGACTACTAGTAAAAACCTAATCCAAGTAGCAAAAAATATTAGAAGCCAAAATTGGCTATTGCAAAAGGATATAGGAATAGATTTGATACCATCAAATGATTTTTCTCTTTATGATCAAGTATTAGATATGTCCTTGATGGTAGGTGCTATACCAAAAAGATTTGAAACCTTATTATCAGAAAAATTTAGTTACTTAGATGTGTACTACGCAATGGCTAGAGGTTATCAAAAAGATGATCATGATATAAAAGCCATGGAAATGACAAAATGGTTCGATACTAATTACCATTATATTGTTCCTGAATTTTATGAAGATCAAGAGTTTCAATTATTCTCTACCAAAGTGATTGACGAATTTTATGAAGCTAAGGAATTAGGGATTCTTACTAAGCCCGTATTAATTGGCCCAGTTTCCTACATTTTGTTAGGAAAAGAAAAAGAAGGGAATTTTGATAAAACTGAATTGTTGAAAAAATTAATTCCTGTTTATATTGAGATTATTGAAAAATTGGAAGCTTTAGGAGTGGAGTGGATTCAATTTGATGAACCTTTTTTAGGACTTGATCTTTCTGATAAAGAGAAGAATGCTTATAAAGAAGTGTATCTTATTTTGAAAAGTACTTTTCCTAAAATCAAAATAATGATAGCAACTTATTTTGAAGGCGTAACGGATAATCTTTCTTTGATTGCCGATGATTTGCTAATTAATGCATTACATATAGATTTGGTTCGGAATCCAGAGCAGTTAGGTCCTGTTTTAAATAAGTTACCCGATCGAATTCAACTTTCTTTAGGAGTGGTAGATGGTCGAAATATTTGGAAAAACGAATATCAAGAATCATTACAGCTTATTTTTAACACTATAAAATCTAGAGATAAGGATACTATTTTAATTGCACCTTCTTGTTCTTTATTACATTCTCCTTGTGACCTAGATTTGGAAAAAGGAGAAAATATAGTTTTATCTGATATAAAGGATTGGATGGCTTTTGCAAAGCAGAAACTAAATGAAGTGGTTGTATTAAAACAACTTGCATTGAGTAAAGAGCAGGATGAATTCTTGATTAAATTAGAAAATAACATACAATCTCATACCAACAGAAGAAATTCCAAATATATCCAAAACCTAAAAGTGAAAGATAGAGTGAGTTCTATTTCGCATAAAGAAACCCATAGAGATAATTCGTTTAAAATCAGGAAAGAATTACAAGAAAAAGAGTTGAGGTTACCATTTTTTCCAACGACTACTATTGGTTCTTTTCCTCAAACAAAAGCGGTTAGGAATTGGAGATATAAATATAAAAAAGGAGAACTTTCTTTAGAAGAATATAATGATCATATTAAAGACGAAATAAGAAATGCTATTGATTGGCAAGAAAAAATAGATCTTGATGTTTTAGTACATGGGGAGTTTGAGCGCAACGATATGGTAGAATATTTTGGCGAACAGTTAGAGGGTTTTGCTTTTACAAAATTTGGATGGGTACAAAGTTATGGGTCTAGATGTGTAAAGCCACCGATTATTTATGGTAGTGTAGATAGACTTAAAGCAATGACTGTTGATTGGACAGTTTTTGCACAATCCTTAACGTCAAAATTGGTAAAAGGAATGCTCACTGGGCCGATAACCATTTTACAATGGTCTTTTGTTCGAAACGATCAGCCAAGATCCTTAACTTGTAAAGAGATTGCACTTGCGATTAGAGATGAGGTAAAAGAATTAGAAGAAAACGGAATCAAGATTATTCAGATTGATGAACCCGCTTTAAGAGAGGGATTGCCTTTACGAAGCAAAGACTGGAAAGCTTATTTGAAATGGGCTATCGAAGCATTTAAAATAACAGCAACAGTAGTTAAAAATGAAACGCAGATACATACGCATATGTGCTATTCAGAGTTTAACGATATCATTGATGATATAGCAAGAATGGATGCTGATGTCATTACGATAGAGTGCTCAAGATCTCAAATGGAATTATTAGACGCCTTTAAAGATTTTGAATACCCTAATGATATTGGCCCTGGAGTATATGATATTCATGCTCCAAGAATTCCGAATACTTCTGAAATTGTAGATTTAATGCATAAAGCACAACAATACATCCCAATTAGACAGTTGTGGGTTAACCCTGATTGTGGTTTGAAAACCAGGGGATGGAAAGAAACAGAGGAATCATTAAAAGCAATGGTAGAAGCTGCAAAACAATTGCGAGTAGAAATGACTCAAATGGTTTGATTTTAATTTATTCTATTTAAATGACTTCTCCCAATCCATGATTCGGAGAGGTCTTTTTTTTGATGCTACTTTATCAATTTTACTTCTGGAAATGCAGCTTTATAACCAAACCAAAAGGCATTGTGAGTTGGTAAACGATTTAGGACCGTATTGGTTGTTATATTTCGTAATTCGTTTTCAAGTAGATCCCAAGTATTTCCATTTGCATCTATAGCTTTTGACCCTTTGTCGTATGAGATAAATTGAACATTTTCTGTGAAATATACTCTATGTGCACCACTAGAATCTGTAAAAACGGTAAAGTTTTTTGAGTTAATGGCACTTTGATAAAGTTCATTTTTTTTCAAAAATTTCGAAGAAATAGCAAGGTTTTCATCTGTTTCTTGGGGCAATCGAATGGCTAAAATTTCTTGCTTGTTGAGCAATCTATTATCTCTTTTGGGTACAGAAAACATAAGTTCATCTGTAGAGAAATAATCTTTGTAAGCTATACCTTCGCCATAATCTCTACGATGTCCCGTTTTTTTAGATAATACTGTAGTTTCGGGATGCAGTTTTTTCCACTCACCCCAAGTAGTCGTAACAACACTAAGGTATTCTAGTTCTATTCTTTTACCAACCAAAGGGCCAATCACGGGTTTCCCCCAAAGAGTGTTCCATAGAGATTGTGTTTTTTGATCGTACATTAATTTATTGGATCGATATAAAAAACCACTTGTTCCTAGTTGATATTTGATCCCATCTTTTTCGGTTTTATAAAGAATTACTGTTCCACAAAGAGTGCAATATACACCTGCTACGGGTATGTTACCTACCTGATCAGTAAACATCTCATGCCAAGCAAGGATACGTTTAGGATATGCCCGGGTATCCCCATTAACCGAAATACCAAAAATAATATCTTTATCATTGAGATAAGATGCTGCTTCTGCAGCAATCATTTTGGGATTGCGTAAAGGCGGAATACCGTCTTGAATGACTCCTCCCCATCTCACTTCATCTAATCTAATTGTAGATTGGTGTTCTCGATCCAGAAAATAATTTCCAAAACGACTATCAATAACTTTGTGTAATGTGGCTTTAAAAGTATAGTACGACGGTTGATAAGAAGCTTCTTTATTCCATAGGAATTCGTACCACTTATTAAAATCGTACGAATAGTATTTTTTTGTTTTCTTTTGAAGAATATTTTGCAGTTTGACAGAGGTAGAGGGGCTTTTAAGAAAATATAAAGATTCAATAGCCAATATTTCAAAGTGTTTCGACCAATTATTTTCTATATACCGCAATGCGTTTTTATGAACTTGAGTATTTCCTGAGGTGAAAAAATCTAAAAAATACTCATAATCTTCTTTTTCGTTTTGTATTGAATTTTGCCCACTAATAAAACTTACATTCAAAACGAAAATTATACCTATCAAAAACCTATTCATCTGACCTACTTTAACAAGTAAGTCGTTTCAGATGTTGAATATCAACAGGTTTTAAGGAAATTTTAGTGAATTATATTCTTGCCTGATAGGTATATAAGTCAAAATACCTTCCTTTCGAAGCTATTAATTCGTCATGAGTACCTCGCTCTGCAATATTACCAGCTTCGATTACAAGAATTTGATTAGCTTTTTTGATGGTACTTAATCTATGAGCAATAACAAAAGTAGTTCTACCTTTCATTAATTCGGCTAAACTTTTTTGTATCAAAGCTTCACTTTCAGTATCCAAATTGGATGTTGCCTCGTCTAGAATAATAATCTTGGGGTCTGCAAGTATTGCTCTAGCGATTGCAATGCGTTGTCGTTGTCCTCCTGATAATTTTACTCCACGTTCACCAATTAGTGTATTTAGTCCTTCATCAAACCTATCTGTAAATTCGTTAACATAGGCTGCTATCACAGCTTTTTGAAGTTGTTCTTCGGTTGCATTAGGTCGAGGAAAAAGAATATTTTCTCTAATGGTACCTTCAAACAAAAATTCATCTTGTAACACAACCCCAAGGTTTTTGCGATAACTTCTTAGTTTAACCTTAGAAATATCATCATTATCAATGGTGATTAAACCTGATTTTGGATTGAGAAAAGTAGCAGCTAACCCGGCAATAGTGGATTTACCCGAACCAGAACTACCTACTAGCGCAGTGACCGATCCTGAAGAGGCTTTGAAACTAATATTATGCAAGACCTCTTTACCTTCTTCATACGCAAAAGAAACATTATCAAAAGCGATATCTCCTTTGATATTACCAAGCTCAATAGTTCTATCTTGCATCTCCTCTTCAGGAGTCATATTCATTAATTCTTCTGTTCTATCTAGTCCTGCTAATGCTTCAGTTAATTGGCTGCCTATATTACTCATCTGTACAATAGGGGCAATCATAAAGGCCAAATACATTGTAAAAGATAAAAAGTCTCCAGGAGTCATGGTTCCTTCCATCATATAATACCCCCCAATGCCCATAATACCGGTAGAGGCCATTCCTGCTAATAAAAAAGTAGAAGAACTAGTCATTAAAGCTGTGGCGGTTAAACTCTTTTTTACGTTTTGAAATAATTTATCTACTCCTTTTTCAAAAATCTTATTTTCTTGTTCTTCGGCATTAAAACCCTTAATCACCCTAACACCTGCCAAAGTTTCGGTTAATCTACCTTTTACTTCGGCATTGATTTCTCCTCGAATCCTAAAAATTGGTCGAATATATTTGAAAGCTTTTAAAGCAACAATCCCAAATAGAGTTACCGGGACTAATACAAATAGTGTCATCCAAGGGTTGATGTTTATAAGTAACCCTACAGAGACAATAGCAGTAAAAATACCACCGACCAATTGTACTAATCCGGTCCCAATTAGATTTCGAACCCCTTCTACATCACTCATAATCCTAGAGACTAAAGACCCTGATTTGGTGTTGTCAAAAAAACTAATGGGAAGAGATAATACTTTTTTCTGCACTTTAGCTCTTAATTCAGAAATAAGAAATTGAGCCTGAACACTTAAAATCCGGGTTAACAAAAACGAACTCGTAGCTTGCACAAGTATTGCTGTTCCTACAATGATCAATAATTCGTATAGCTGACTCATATCTCTACTTGGTACAACATCATCCAAAAGCGTTTTACTTTTCCATGGTAGTATAAGTCCAGCAACTCTATTAAAAATGATAAGTATTAAACCAATAAAAACAAGATTTCGTTTGGGCCAGATAATTGTTTTAAAGGCTTTAACGATACTTATTTTTGATTTTTTTTTAGTGTTTTTATTCTCTATTGTTTTCATTTATTGGATTGAGTATTAAATAAGGCAATCGTATAATCTAAAAGATCTTGCCCTCCATGTTTTCCATGCCCTGGTATTACTACCTTTACATTGGGATGTTCCTTTTTGATTTTAGAAACGGTTTCAGACCATTGGGATATGTTGGCATCTGCTAGATTTCCTTTTTTAGCATCAAGACTTTTGATCATACATCCTCCAAAAATAATCTCTTCTTCTGGAAAATAAGAGATGATATTATCACTGGTATGTGCTTCACCAAAGAAAGTATTTATAATGGTTTTATTTCCCAATTTTAATTTTGAACGATTTTCAAATACACGATCCGGAGTATCAGATTTAGCCTCGTTCATAAGGAAAAGTGTTTTGCCAGAAGCAATACAAGGGATGTCATGACTTTTAAAAATATCCATCCCCTCTATACAATCTCGATGAAAGTGATTAAATATTACCCCTTTTATAGTAACTTTTTGAGTATTTTGCAACCAGTTTATCAATGCTATTGTTGCTTTGTCATTGGCGGGAGTATCGAAAACATAAGCTTCAGAATTGTTAATGTACACAAATCCATTGCTTGGAAATTTATTTCCACTTTCTAGATATATTTCAGAAATATGGATATAACTATGGTCATTAATTTTGATAAGTTGTAAATCTTCTGAAATCTCAATTGTTTCTACTTCTTTATTAGTGTTACATGAATATAATAGTAAAGAAAAAGATACAAGGGTGAGTAATTTACTTAGTGTTTTGGTCATTTGGTTTGTTAAAAGTTGTTTTCTTGTTGCGGTAATGCATCACTAAGATATAAATCCCCGTTGGAATTCCGATCCAGATCAGTTCACTTAACAATACTTTAATGCCCCAGATGCTAAAAAACTTACTAGCTCCGATAGGTGAAACTTGAATAGGGCGCCAAGGAAAAAAATACCTAGCGTTATCAAAGGGAGAGAAAAATGCAATTCCGAGACCACCAGTAGTCATAGCATCCAAAACACCATGTGATGCAGTACATATTGAAAAATAACAAATCAGGATTATTCCTGTTTTGCTAGCTATTTTGTTGGTATAAAAAATGAGCGCAATAAGTACGCCCAGTAGTAAAGCAAAAACTAAAGAGTGTGAGAATCCTCTATGTCCCCAAAAATCTTCATAAGCGATACCAAATTTAAACCCTACTACGTCGGCATCTGGTAAGATGGCACAGAGAATTCCTAAGAGCCAAAATTTACGAGTTTTAATTTCTTCAGAGAAACCTTTACTTAGAGCATAGGCGGTAAAAGCATGTGCGAATATAGAAGCCAATTAAAAATGTGATTTTGGTTGTTATTATAAGTTAATTACTTGTTCAAATTGTTTTTTTGGGATAGTAAGTAATCCAGACTTTGGTAATCTCTTAGTTAACTCTCTCCAATTATTATCCTTTTCAAAAATATATGTAAATATGGGTAAGGCTTCTTCGAGTCTTTTATTATTTGCTAGAGCTATAGCTTTCCAATATTTCATTTCTAAATTTTCGGGAAATAATTTTTCAGCAGCACCGTATTCTTTCAAGGCATTCGTCATATCTCCAACTTCTACGGCTAGGTCACCTTTGTTCATATGTTCGTACGCTTTATGTACTTCTAGCAAACGCTGCAACTCCTTTAGGGGCTCGTTATGATCATCCACTCTTAGATTTATTTTTTTATCCTCCCATGAGTTTTTAGCAGGTTTTGCATGTACCACTAATAAAGCAGCAGATTGTTTACCTCTAATATCGCCTCCTGCTTTTTGAGCAGCAATAAGTACTTTGACAACTCGATCGGCTAGAGGTAGGTTTTTATGTGTTTCAAAAGCTTTTGCCATTGCAGGAACTACTTTGTCATTGAGCATCATGTTGGCTTGTACAGAGAAGTTATCTCCTGTGATATGATGCGCAGAGACAATACATTTTTTACCCGTAAATGCAGAGGTGTTACCATTAATATCCAAAAAGGCAACTTGTCTAAAATCTTTTCCTTCATCTTTTGATACCAATATCTCAAGAGCTTCTTTGGCAGTTTTACCCTCGCCCATAAGTTTTAGGCCATCCGGGCCGTAAGCTGGATTAACAAAAGACTGTGTTGCAACGACACCTACTCCCGATTGTCCCCAAGAAACAATTGAACCTACAGAAAACCAATGACTTTGTACTCCCACCGCCATCTCTCCCGTAGTAGGATCTTTTGCGACTATAGAAAAAGTATGAGCGAACTTTTCTTTATAGACCTGTTGAGCTTCGATTTGATAAGATATCAGAAAAGTAAGCAAGCATAAAATTTTTAAAACTTGTGATTTCATATCTCTGTATTTAATAGTAATGAATTTTTAAAGAAACGTATGATTATCTCTTTCTTTGTTTTTTATTTCTGACATAAATTAACTTAGATTTTCCTTTTGCCGCCTCTCGTTGCTCTATTTCAAAACTTTTGATAGATTTAATCAAAGGTGTTAATTTTTGAAAACCATAGTTTCTCGAATCAAAATTGGGTTGTTTTTTTTGAATAAGACTACCTACATCTCCCAAAAAAGCCCACCCATCTTCGTCGGTTATATCAGAAATCGTAGCCGAGATCAATTTTATTTCTTTTTGGGTAATTTTATCGATATTATTTTTTACCTCTGGTTTCTTATCAGTAGACTCTGATTCATCTTCATCGTCTTCGGTTTTATATTTTAGTATTTCGAGGTATATAAACTTATCGCATGCAACAATAAAGGGGTTTGGTGTTTTCTTTTCTCCAATACCAAAAACTTTCATCCCTGCTTCTCGAAGTCTTGTCGCCAAACGTGTAAAATCACTATCGCTTGAGACTAAACAAAATCCGTTAACTTTTCCAGAATATAAAATATCCATGGCATCGATAATCATAGCAGAGTCAGTAGCATTTTTGCCTCTGGTATATCCATATTGTTGTATAGGCGTTATAGCATTCTCTAGAAGAATTTTTTTCCATTTAGAAAGATCTGGTTTGGTCCAGTCTCCGTATATTCTTTTGATAGTGGGATTGCCATATTTGGCAATTTCTTCCATCATTTCTTTGATATAACTAGATGGGATATTATCACCATCAATGAGTACTGCAAGGTTTAAATCCATAAAAATTAGTTTCTTGTGCTATAAGTATCAGTGCTCATTCTTTAAGCTTTTTCAGGACTTATCGCTTCTTTCTTTTATTCTTTAAATTATAAGTTTTGTCTCCTTTGGTTTTAGGTTTTTTGTATTTCTTTTTAATTTCTCTTTGATACGACCCTCCTAGATTTACCTTTCTGTTTTTCTCCTTTTTTTCATGAAAAGCGGCTCCAACCTCTTCATCATTAGGACGTTTATGAGGATTATTGATCTCTTTGATTTTAGGTTGTTCTTCAGGAGTAAGTTGTTTAGATATTTCAACTTCTGCAGGTAAAGGGATTTGCTCGATTGTCATCTCCATTAAACTCTCTATACCTTCTAGATATTCCTGTTCTTTTTCGGTAGTAAGTACAAAAGAAACACCTTCTTTTTCTGCTCGACCCGTTCTTCCTATTCTGTGCATATAGTTTTCGGGATATTCAGGCGTATCAAGATTGATTACCTGGCTTACATTTTCTATATCGAGTCCTCTGGCCATTACATCGGTGGCAATAAGTATTCTATTTTCACCTTTTCTAAATTGTTCGATACTTCGTAACCTATAATTCTGGGTTTTATTAGAATGTATAATACAAATCTCATCTGCATATTTCTGTTCTAATTGTTCAAATAACCGATCGGCAATTTTTTTATACCCAACAAAAATTAATGTTTTATGATAAGTCTCTTTGTCGGTAAGTAAATGTTCTAATAGGTTTACTTTTGTATAGAAGTTAGGAACCTTATATCCATATTGTTTAATATTATCCAGTGGTGTTCCACTTTTCGCGACCGAAACTTTATGAGGCTTTATAAATGTCTCTGAAATCATTTGATCCACCTCCTCTGTCATAGTTGCAGAAAACATAATATTTTGCCTTTGTCTAGGAAGGATATCAAAAATGTTCATTAATTGATGCCTAAACCCAAGATCTAACATGACATCTACTTCGTCAATAACTAATTTCTGAATAGATTTTAATTGTAGTGTTCTGCTTACTGCTAAGTCGTATAACCGACCAGGAGTGGCCACAATAACATCAAGTCCTTGAGAAACGACTTGTTTTTGCGTGTTGATATTAGTTCCTCCATACACCCCAGTAATACGTAAATTGATATATGAAGATAGTTTTTGTATTTCATCTACTACTTGTACAACTAATTCTCGAGTAGGCACTAAAACTAGCACCCTTGGGTTTTGCTGTACCGAGTATTTTAGCATTCTTAATATAGGTAACATATACGCATAAGTTTTTCCTGTACCCGTTTGTGCAATACCTACTACATCCTTACCAGACATAACTACAGAAAATGATTTTTCCTGAATGGGTGTTGGGGTAGTAAACCCTAAATCATCAAGGGCGTTAAGAAGAGGAGTGCTTAAATTTAAATCTTGAAATGTCAATTGATTCATCTTTTTGGTGATACAAAGGTAGCCTTATTTTGCGACTGTTTACTTTTTGGTTACTTTTGATATGTAATTATCAAAAAATGAAAAAAATTCTTGCTTTTGCTGGCTCTAATAGTAGTACTTCGATTAATCAAAAATTAGTAGAATTTGTTGCTACCGAAATAAAAGAACATGATGTGAAAGTCATTAATCTTCAACATTTTTCTATGATTATGTATAGCGAAGATGAAGAGAAAAATAATGGTTTTCCAGGAATGGCAATGGGACTTAAAAAAGAAATTTCTGAAGTAGATGCTCTAATCATTTCGGTAAGTGAGCATAATGGTAGTTGGAGTGCATTTTTTAAAAATATTATGGATTGGTTGTCTCGTTTAGATAGAAATTTTCTAGAAGGAAAGAAAATTCTATTAATGAGTACTTCTCCAGGAAAAAGAGGAGGAGTGGGCTCATTAGAATATGCCAAAAGTCTGTTGCCTAGGTTTGGAGCTGAGATCGTAGAGAGCTTCAGTTTCCCTTCTTTTTATGATAACTTTTCTGCAACATCCAATACCGTAACAGATGAGACTATTTTATTGGGATTAAACGAAGTTCTCAGTACTTTTGCACAGCAAATCAAATGAGTCAGTGCGAATTGTTCAAAAATATACCTTAGAAAACCCACAAGATTTTAAATTTAAATTGTTGCAATGGGGGCAACAATTTGATGATATAATTTGGTTAGATTCGAATGAATACAATCAAACATATTCTAGCTATGACGCTGTTCTTGGGGTAGATGCTTTTACCTCTATAAAAACTGATTATTATAATGGTTTTGATAAATTAAAAGAGTATCAAGAACAAACAGCGGATTGGATTTTTGGGTACCTTTCTTATGATTTAAAAAATGATACCGAGGATTTGGTATCTAACAATCATGATGAGTTACACTTTCCAGATTTGTATTTCTTTCAACCTAAAAAATTATTCTTTATTAAAGGAAACCGATTAGAAGTGCATTATTTGAGGATGGTGGATGATGAAATTGAAGAAGATTTAAATTTGATTCATACATTTCCGCGTAATTTGGATGCGCAGCCTAATGAAGATTCTCCTTGTGGTAAGGTAAAGATAAGTCTTAGGTTAACCAAAGATGTATATAAAGAAAAGATCAATCAAATGTTAGCACATATACATCGCGGAGATATTTATGAAGCTAATTTTTGTCAAGAATTTTTTGCCAAAGATAGTTGTATTGACCCGTTACAAACGTATTATCACCTTAACGCAATTTCTAAACCACCTTTTGCTACTTTTTTACGTTTTGATGATTCATATTTGTTGTCTGCCTCACCAGAACGGTATATAAGAAAAGAGGAGACAAAAATTATTTCTCAACCTATTAAGGGAACAGCCAAAAGAGCTGTAGATAATAAAACTGATCTTAAATTGGTAAAGGACTTAATGAATGATTCTAAAGAAAGATCAGAGAACATAATGATCGTAGATTTGGTAAGAAATGATTTGTCAAAAACAGCGGTTAAAGGTTCAGTTAAGGTCGAAGAACTATGCAAAGTTTATAGCTTTAAACAGGTTCACCAAATGATATCTACCATTGTTTCTAAAGTAGAAGAAACCATTTCACCTATAGATATTATACGAACTACTTTTCCGATGGGCAGTATGACGGGTGCGCCAAAGATTTCTGCCATGCAGATTATTGAAGACCTTGAGACTACAAAACGGGGTTTATATAGTGGCGCTGTAGGATATTTTTCTCCCAATGGTGATTTTGATTTTAATGTGGTAATCAGGAGTATACTATACAATGCCCAAGAAAAGTACATCTCTTATACCGTTGGTGGAGCAATTACTGCAAAATCAGATCCAGACAAAGAATATGAAGAATGCTTACTTAAAGCAAAAGCAATGAGAGAAGTATTAGAAGGGGTATAGGTTTTGTACTACTAATACGAAAGATTGTTGTCAATTTTGATGTTCTTTTTGTTCAGGCTTTATAAAACTGCGTAACGATACATTCTCATGAGAAAAAATATATGCTCTTGTTGTCTTTAAAAAGTGTTGAAGAAAAATTGAAGTGTAAAAACTTTACAAGAACTCATAAATCATATATCGTATCTATTTCTAAAATAGATACTCTTGAGAGTCATGTACTAGGTATTGGATCTAATAAAATCCCCATTAGTCGAAATTACAGTAAAGAGGTAAAGGAAAAAGTGGTACAAGGTAAACTCTGGAGAAATGACTCTAAAAGCTGAAAAATAACATTGGTTAGTAGTCAATAATAATTTGCTCTAGCATTATAGATTAATTCTGAAATTATATCAGATTTCGCCTAAAACTTTTTCTAATACTAATAATTGTCTCTTTTACTTCTTGAGCGGTTATCTCTTTAATAGTCGCTATTTCTTCAAAATTTAGCTTCCCGAACACGAATAAGTCAATTATTTTTGATGTTTCTAGAGGCAACCAGCTATAAAACTTGCCTAATAATTTTTGTTTTCTAAAATCAGTAGAAGGTTCTGTTTCTATTATTTTGAGCATGTCAGAATCCCGATCGGCATAGATAAAACTTTGTTTATTTTCTTCATGTTGATGATAACAAATATCATCCAAATCTTCTTTCATTACAAGTTCATTATCCCCTTCTGTAGTATAGTTTTCTTCTAACTTTTCAAGTTCTATTTTTAAAAAGTGATTTGTACTGATGCTCCTTTGATGCCACCCTTCTTTTATGTAGAGCTCATCGATTAAATCATCTGCAATCTTAAAAAGCTTAAGTTCAAGAGATAATGTGTCTATTTCGACATTGAAACCATCATAATACAACTTTAATATAGCATCATCAATAATACCATTAGAGCAATACATATTTTGAGGTAGGATACCTATACTTTCGGCAATGTATAATCGGTGTTTTACGTATGGATGTAAGTGCGGAACTATGGATAGTAATTTTTTACTAAATTCCCTTTTATCATCATCTCTATAAAATTTCTGCTGTTCATGTATCTTATTCATCGGTGAGTGATTTAAGAGTTCTCCTTTAAAAATAACGAAAACAAACCAATTTAGATGTTAAAATATTGAAAATCAGTGTATAAATCTATTTTTAACGCAGGTTGAGATCGCCAATCAAAATTGTATATTTGAAAAATCATATAAAATATACTCGCATTTGTTACAAGAATTTAAAGATCATATTTCAAATCACCTTCCCTTTTTATTAAAAGGAAGGTTATTAATAGCGTGTAGTGGAGGCTTGGATAGTGTTGTTCTAACACATTTATGTAATAGACTATCCTTCGAATTTGGAATTGCACATTGCAACTTTAAGTTAAGGGATATTGAAAGCGATACTGATGAAAAATTTGTGAAAACATTAGCACACAAAATAAATGCTCCATTTTTCTGCACTAGTTTTGAGACCGAACGTTATGCGGGGGAGGAGGTCTTATCGATTCAAATGGCAGCTAGAGACCTAAGGTATAGATGGTTTGATGAAATAGCAATCGAGTATCAATGGGACTATATTTTAACGGCGCATCATGCTGATGATAACCTGGAAACCTTTTTAATAAATCTTTCTAGAGGAACCGGAATTGATGGATTAACGGGTATCCCAGAAATCAACAATAAATATATAAGGCCTTTATTGCCGTTTTCGAGGGATCAAATGCTAGAATATGCCAAAAAGCATGAAATCGAATGGAGAGAAGATAGTAGTAACCAAAGCAAAAAATATGTAAGAAATAAACTCAGGCATGATGTAATTCCAGAATTAAAATCAGTATCGCCTGGTTTTTTAGAGCGTTTTGGAACAACATTATCTAATTTAAAAGCAGGTAGTGATTTTATTAAGGTACAGCTATTTAAAATTAAAAAAGAATTGTTTTTACCTTCGGAAGATGGAAGTATTCGCATTTCGATTAATAAATTGCATGAATACGGGAACCCGAGAACTAGCCTGTTTTTTTTACTAAAAGAATATGGTTTTAAAGCCTGGGATGATATTGAACAAATAATGACTTCGCAATCTGGGAAACAAATATTTTCAACTTCACATCGATTAGTAAAGGATAGAGATTACTTATTATTATCCCCTATTGTCGAAAAAACTCCAGACATTGTTTATACTATTCCGGAAGAAGAAAGTATGTTCATGTTTTCATCAGGAACCCTTAAGTTTAAAGAGGTAGAAGAGATGTATACTCCTGATCTTAAAACTATTTTCGTTGATAAGAAAAAGTTAAAGTACCCTTTATTTGTAAGAAAATGGAAAGAAGGCGACTATTTTTATCCCCTGGGAATGGAAGGTAAAAAAAAGCTAAGTAAATATTTTAAGGATGAAAAGTTATCTTTACTTGCCAAAGAAAGGGTGTGGCTTTTATGTTCTGAAAACGAAATCATTTGGATCATAAATTATAGAGCCGATAATAGATTTAAAATTACGTCCCAAACTGAAGAAATATTAAAAATAACCATAACCTAATGAGATACTACCTACTATCATTATTAACATTACTATTATTTACATCATCTCTTTTTTCTCAAACCTTGGATCCAATTAAATGGAAAGCAAGTATAGAAAAAGAAACCGAAGATGTATTCATACTTACATTTAAAGCTAAGCTCGATAAAGGATGGCATCTATATTCTCAAAATGAAGCAGAAAGCGATGAAATAGCACCCACGCCAACAGAGTTCTCTTATAATAATACTCCCGAAACCTATGTGCTTTTAGGTGAAACTATAGAGCCAAAAGGGATAGAAAAATACGATAATATCTTTGAGATGGAAGTGAAATACTTCGAGGAAAAAGTCACTTTTACTCAAAGGATAAAACGTATTGATAAAAATTTAGATACAGTTAAGGCCGAAGTTTTCTTTTCGGTATGTGATGACGAACGATGTTTGGCTCCGCAAGCAATAGAATTTGATATTAGTCTTACGGGTACGGCAATAGAAAATAAAGGAGATCTTGCTTCTATCACTGAAGAGGATAGAAATAAATCTGAAGCATTGTTTATTGATGTAAAAGGAAAAGAAGTTTACCCATCAGAACAAGTCGAAAAGAAAAGTTATCTCAATATTTTTGTTTTAGGGTTTTTAGGAGGATTAATTGCATTATTAACTCCTTGTGTATTTCCTATGATTCCGCTTACAGTTTCTTTTTTCACAAAAAGTGCAAAAGACAAGAAAAAAGGACTTTTTAATGCTGTCCTTTATGGATTATTCATTTTTGCTATTTATGTGCTTTTAAGCCTACCTTTTCATTTGTTAGATTCGGTAGATCCCGAGATATTAAATAACATCTCAACTAATGTAACTTTAAACATAGTTTTCTTTATCATCTTTATTGTTTTCGCAATATCGTTTTTCGGGTATTTTGAGATTACGTTACCAGCCTCATGGAGTAATAAGATGGATAGTAAAGCTACAAGTGTAGGAGGTGTATTAGGAGTCTTTTTCATGGCTCTAACGCTTGCTTTAGTATCATTTTCATGTACTGGTCCTATTTTAGGGTCTCTATTAGGAGGTTCTCTAAGTAGCGATGGCGGAGCAATGCAACTTAGTTTCGGAATGGGAGGATTTGGATTAGCTCTAGCATTACCATTTGCATTATTTGCATTATTCCCGAACTGGTTAAATTCTTTACCAAAGAGTGGTGGTTGGTTAAACACAGTTAAAGTAGTTCTTGGTTTTATAGAATTAGCATTGGCATTTAAATTTTTATCAAATGCAGATCTTGTTGAGCATTGGGGGATCCTTAAACGCGAAATATTTATAGGTATCTGGATTATTATCGGTATAGGAATGGTCCTGTACTTATTCGGAATAATACGTTTTCCTCATGATAGCGCATTACAAAAACTTAGTAAGGCAAGAAAAACCTTAGGCGTACTAACCTTAGCTTTTGTGATTTACTTGTTGCCTGGATTAACTAATACGGCTTATGCAAATCTTAAATTATTAAGTGGTTTTCCGCCACCTTTATTTTATAGTATTTATAAAAAAGAAGCTCACGGGCCTTTGGGATTAAATGCATATACTGATTTTGAAGAAGGGGTAAAGGCAGCCAAACTTCAAAACAAGCCTATAATGATTGATTTTACGGGTTGGGCTTGTGTGAATTGCCGTAAGATGGAAGAACAGGTATGGAGTAATCCAGAAATAATTGAAATTCTAAAAAATAAATATGTCTTGATCTCACTATATGTAGATGATCGCGAAGACTTGTCTGAAAATGATCAATTTAAGTTTCTTAAATCAGATGGTAGGGTCAAAAACATCAAAACTATAGGTGATAAGTGGGCAACCTTTCAAACGCTTAATTTTCAGAACAATTCACAACCGTATTACGTTTTATTAGATACAGATATGAATTTACTAAATCGTACAACGGCGTATACTCCAGATGTTAGTGAATACCTAAAATGGTTACAAACTGGTTTAGTGAACCATAAAGCAAAATAATTTCTCAAAATAGTCTAATAGATTTTTATTATAGTTGAAATGTAAGTGTGGAATGATTTTTTCGACCTAACGTGTAGTGCTAACTAAAAATAACTAGACGGATGTTAAGTGAAAAAATTGAACTTTCCCAATGTTTTCCATTTATCGAAAAAGACCTAAAGGATGAGTTGCTCTCTTTTGGAGAACTTAAAAATATACCCGAAGGTAAATACGTGGTAAAACAGGGAAGTTATCTTAATTTTTTACCGATCATTCTAGATGGTTTAATTAAAATGTATGCCGAAGAGGAAGAGGTAGAATTTCTTTTATACTACATACATCCAGGTCAGTGCTGTATTCTTAGTTTTAATCATTTATTTAGCCCTGAGGCCGTTCGTTTTTCGGCGGTAACAGAGAAAGAAACTAAAGTATTGTGTTTACCCATGCAAAAAGTAAAAGAGTGGTTTGTAAAATATCCATCATTTACTCAGATCATTTTAAAAGATTTTCAAAGAAATTATGAAGATTTATTAAATACTACGAAACAGGTAGTGTGTTATAAGATTGAAGACAGATTGGTGAATTATTTAACCGAAAAAGCAAAGCTTCAAAACTGTAACATGATCCAAATGTCACACAAAGAAATTGCATCAGATTTGGGAACATCTCGCGAAGTAGTTTCGAGATTGACAAAAAAATTACAATCGACTAATTTATTAGTACAACATAAAAGACATATCGAACTTAAAAGTTTGAATTAGCCAAGTAGAAATAATACGATTTTTTACACCAATTCCGAATGTTCAAGAAGCATTCTGCTTTGGTGTGTTTTGTTTTTATAACACACTGTTTATCAGTTATTTAAATAACATTTCTTTAACACTAGACGGTGACTTTTGTCACCGTTATTAGCTAAGTATACCTACTACATTTGTTACAAATAAAATGAACAAATAAAAAAGTATGTATTATGAAAAAGTTTAACCTTTATGTATTAATTGGTCTATTGACCTTTGCTTCGTGTAGCGAAGATGATGACGTAATCACTCCTCCGGATAATGGCCCGGATCCAGTCGAAAACAATGTGGTTTTAAATGAGGTAAGATATCAAGATACCGATCTTGTTGAAATTTTTAATCAAGGAGATCAAGAAGCTGATCTTAATGATTATTGGTTATGCTTAGGACCAGGAACATATCAAAGAATAGGGGACCTTACTCCAGAAAGCGGAAATGTTGTAATTCCGGCAGGAGGGTACTTAGTATTATCTTATAATTTGCCTGATACCGATGGTGGTTTAGGGTTATATTCTACTAATGAATTTGCAAATTCTGATGCTATTGTAGATTTCGTGCAGTATGGTTCTGGAGGAAGTGCTAGAGAAGACGTTGCTGTAGCAGCAGGAATTTGGACTGCGGGCGAATTTGTGCCAACAGTAACTAGTGCAGATAACAGTATTGTTTTTGATGGAGAAGGAAATGCCGCAGCCGATTGGGCCGAAACTACTACAGTTACTTTTGGTGCAGAAAATATGTTAACAGTGCCTGTGCAATTACGTTCTGTTGTACTTAATGAAGTACAATATGGTAATAGAAACCTTGTAGAACTTTATAATAATGGTGATGTTACAGTAGATTTGAGTACGTATTGGTTATGTCTAGGACCTGGAACATATGTACAAATAGGAAATGTTACTCCAGAGAGTGGAAATATTCAATTAGAATCTGGTGAGTTCTTGGTATTACCATATGATATGCCGGATGTTGAAGGTGGTCTAGGATTATATTCTATGAATCAATTTGCTAATCCTGATGCTATTGTAGATTTTGTACAATGGGGTTCTGGTGGTAGTGCAAGAGAAGATGTTGCAGTAGCTGCAGGGATTTGGACAGTAGGAGAATTTGTTCCAACTGTTGGATTAGATAGTTTTAGTATAGAATATGATGGAGAAGGAGATGCGGCAGCAGATTGGAGTGAAGAGGTTAATCCATCATTAGGATTACCAAATGATACTCAAGGTGCAACAACGACGTTTAATATCACCATTAAAAACACAGTAAATTATTTGAATGTACATACGTTTACAACCCCTGTAGGAGCCGCAAGTCCAGGACCGTTGACTACTAATGGTGCTCAGTATCAAGTATCTTTTAAAGCAGTCGCTGGAGCAAAATTTACTCCCGTTACTATGATGGGAAATAGTAATGATTGGTTTTTAGCACCAACAGATCTAGATGGAATCGATTTATTCCCTAATGGCCAAGCACTTAATGGTGTAGATATAGCAGATCAACTTTCTTTGTACGATTTAGGAACAGAAGCCGATGGAGATCCAAGTACTTTTCCACCAGCAGGAGCTAATGTTGGCCCTGCAGATGCAAATACATCTGTTCGTTTGGTTCCAGGAAGAGATACAGGTGAGATCTATATGACAGCTGTTTTGGATTATGCAGCAGGAGATGGAAGCTCTGCAGGAACGTTTACATTAACAATTACGGCAATTAATACTCCTGATGCTTCAATGCCAGCAAGTCAGAATAACGGATTTGTAATTACACCGGGAATTGTAGTTTTACATGCACAAACTGAACCATTATTTACTCTTGGAGAAGAAGATAGAGGAGTAGGTCTCGAAGGAATTGCAGAAGATGGGATGCCTGGAGCTTTGTTTGACTGGTTTACAGAAACTGGATCTCAAGGAACACCATTAAGATTATCATCATCACTTACACCTTTTTCACCAGCCTTTATATATGCTTTTAATACCAACAGCGATCCTTGGTTTACCCAGGGAGAAGAAGCTAAAGCATCTAGTGGTTTAGAAGAAATAGCCGAAGACGGAAATAGAATGGTAGCTTATAATTACCTTAAAGATTTTGGTATTCCTGTTGCATTACCTGCAGAAGCAGGACCTATAATGCCAGGAGGATCATTCACTTTTACTATAGAAGTTCCTCAAGGACAAAATTATAAATTGGGATTTGGTACCATGTTTGTAAAATCTAATGACTGGTTTATAAGTACTAATAATGTTGGTTTAACATTATTCAATGCAGATGGAAGCCCTTTCGCAGGTAATGACGTAAGTTCTAACACATACTTATACGATGCAGGTACAGAAGAAGATCAACCAGTAGGATTTGGAAGTAACCAAGTAATGAATCAATCAGGGATTAATACAGGACCAGCAGATGCCAATACTACTATCAGAAGAGTATCATCTCTGGATGATGTACAATTCGGTAAAGGTGCTATCAATAGTGCTCCTGGAGTAACCTGGTCAGGTGATCCAAGAGGAGGTTATAATCTAATTGATGTAAACATTCAACCTCAATAACAAAATACCCCAGAAGCTGAATTATCTATATTAGGGGATATAGGTAGATGTAATACCAGCTGGGATATAAACCTTTGGCACTCATATTGTCAAAGGTTTTTTTGTATCCTATAAATAAGTAATGTTAACATGCTATATCCACTTCGAGATGCAAAAAACACTTTAGCATTTTTTAATGAGGGACCTCTTTGTTAAAATCTCCTTAAAGATGTTATCCTCGCAATTCCAATTTTTTATCTTCAGCGCTAAACTAAATTAACTTCAATGCAATTCGTTAAAATCAATTTTTTAAGACTTTTGTTCTTCTTTTATGTTATTTCTGGGTTTTCTCAAAACACCGACTCATATGATGTAAAAGAGCATTATACAAAACAAGAAGTAGATATCACAATGCGTGATGGTACTAAGCTGCATACCACAATTTATTCACCTAAGGATACTTCCAAAAAGTACCCAATCCTTATGCAAAGAACTCCATATAGTTCTAGGCCCTATGGAGAAGATCAGTTTAGGTCACGAATAGGACCTAACAAGTTTATGATGGAAGAGGGGAATATAATAGTTTACCAGGATGTTCGTGGTCGTTGGATGAGTGAAGGGGTATATGATAATATGCGTGCTTATATTCCTAATAAAAAAGGAAAACAATTTGATGAAGCAAGTGATACTTATGATTCTATAGATTGGTTGGTAAAAAATGTAGAAAATACGAATGGCAAAGTAGGCATATGGGGAATTTCTTACCCTGGTTTTTATGCTACATATTCGTTATTAGATGCGCATCCAGCCTTAAAAGCAGTATCTCCGCAGGCGTGTATTGGAGATTTCTTTTTTGATGATTTTCACCATAATGGAGCCTATTTACTTAGTTATTGGAGAGTAACAGCGCTATTCGGTCATGAAAAAACAAAACCCGTATCAAAACCTTGGTATAAGTTTACAGATTTGCCTAGTAAAGATCAGTATCAATTCTTTTTGGATGCAGGACCGTTAAGTAACTTAGATGAATATTATAAAGAAGATAATGTTTTTTGGACTCAATTAAAGGAACATCCAAATTATGATGAGTTTTGGCAAAAAAGAGGAATTATACAACATCTAGAAGATATAAAACCTGCAGTAATGGTTGTAGGTGGGTTATTCGATGCAGAAGATTTATATGGCCCTTTTGAGACCTATGAAAATATCGAAAATCGAAGCAAAAATTACAACATTATGGTTTTCGGGCCATGGAGTCATGGTGATTGGGCTCGTGGTAAGGAACGCCAAGCTATAGGTAATGTGTATTTTGGAGATCGTATTTCTGAAAATTACCAGAAGAATATAGAATCAAAGTTCTTTAACCATTTTCTGAAAGGTGAAGGTGACGGTAAAACGGATTTACCAGAGATTCAGATTTTTGATACAGGTAAAAAAGAATGGAATTCTTATGAAAGTTGGCCTCCAAAAAATATTGAAAAGAAAACATTTTATTTAGCAGCAGAAGATAAATTATCTGATAATGGAGATGCCAATTTTTCTGAGTTTATTAGTGACCCAAAAAAACCAGTACCATACTCTGAAGACGTAAAAATGGTATTTACTCCTAGAAAATATATGACAGATGATCAAAGATTTGCGGCACGTAGGCCAGATGTATTAGTTTTTGAGACGCCTATTCTTACCGAGGATATGACATTATCTGGTGAAGTATTGGCAAAATTAAAAGTGGCAACTACGGGAACAGATGCTGATTGGGTGGTGAAATTGATAGATGTTTTTCCTAATGATGCAGAAGACACTCAAGAGACGCAGAAATATCTTAAAATGGCAAATTATCATATGATGGTGCGTAGTGAGGTTATGAGAGGTCGATTTAGAAATGATTTTAGTAAACCTGAAGCGTTTATACCTAATCAAAAAACTGATGTTAATATTAAGCTACAAGATGTACATCATACGTTTAAGAAAGGGCATAAAATTCAGATTCAAGTACAAAGTACTTGGTTTCCTTTAATCGATTTGAACCCTCAAACATTTGTTCCTAATATTTTTAAGGCAAAAGAATCTGATTTTAAGAAACAAACACATAAAATCTATCACGATTCTGCCATAGAAGTTTCAATTTTAAAATAACTACTTAACTAACTCTAATATACATGAAAAAAATAATTAAAATTGGTGCTCTACTAGGAGTGGCATTTTTTACAATCACAAGTTGTAAACAGGAGGCTAAAGAAGCTAAAGGTGATACCGTCTCAAGTGCTCAGGAAATTGAAGAGCACTCTGAAAACTTGAATAAATGGTTCGAAAAACAGTTTCAGGAAGAAGTTGCAAAATCACCGATGACGCAAACTTATTTGGGAATTAAAACTCAGGATTACGGAAAATGGGATGATATTTCATCTAAGCAAGAAGCAAAAGATCTAGAACGAGCAAAAGAACGTTTGGCTTATTTAAAAGATTCTGTTGATACTTCAAAATTAAATAAGGCAACAAAGCTTAGTTATACTTTGATGAAACAAGATCTTGAAAATGAAATTGATGATTTTGAATATAGATTCTATGACTATCCTGTTAATCAAATGCATGGTATGCAAGCAGAAATTCCTGCTTTTTTGATCAATATGCATAGAATCGCAGACAAAAAGGATGCACAAGCTTATATTGCAAGATTAGATGGTGTTGATGAATTGTTTGCGCAACTAATAGAGAATATGAAAATAAGAGAAAAGAATAGTATTCTTCCTCCTAAGTTTGTATTTGCTAAAGTTTTGGATGATAGTAGAAATATTATTACCGGACAACCTTTTGATAAATCAAATCAGGAAAGTACTTTATTTGCAGATTTTAAAGGTAAAATCTCGTCGTTAGAACTTTCTGATGAGGATAACAAGGAGTTAATTGCAAGTGCTGAAAAAGCTTTGCTAGAAGGAGTGAAGCCCGCTTTTGAAAACCTGATTGGTTTATTAGAACAGCAGCAGCAGCGAGCAACGACTGAAGATGGAGCCTGGAAATTTCCGAAAGGAGATAAATTTTATAATATGGCATTGCAGCGTACTACCACTACGGATATGACAGCTGATCAGATTCATGAGTTGGGATTAAGTGAAGTAGCTCGTATTCATAGCGAGATGCGCGATATTATGAAGCAAGTTAAGTATGAAGGTACTTTACAAGACTTCTTTAAATATATGAAAGAAGACAAAAAATTCTATTATGAAAATAATGAAGAGGGTAAAGCGGCATATTTAAAACGAGCTGTGGGATTAATTGATAACTTAAAATCTAGATTAGATGAGTTGTTTATTACAAAACCAAAGGCAGATATTATTGTAAAAGCTGTAGAACCTTTTAGAGAAAAAAGTGCAGGAAAAGCATTTTATCAAAGAGGTACTCCCGATGGATCAAGACCAGGAACATACTATGCTAACCTTTATGATATGGAAGCTATGCCTATTTATCAGATGGAAGCATTAGCATATCATGAGGGTATACCAGGACATCATATGCAAATTTCAATTGCTCAAGAATTAGAAGATATTCCGAAATTCAGAAAATTTGGAGGATATACGGCTTATGTTGAGGGTTGGGGATTATATAATGAGTATTTACCAAAAGAAATAGGACTATATAATGATCCGTATTCTGATTTTGGTAGATTAGCTATGGAACTATGGAGAGCATGTCGTTTGGTAGTAGATACAGGGATTCATGCCAAAAAGTGGACAAGAGAAGAAGGGATTAAGTATTATACAGATAATACACCAAATGCTGAAAGTGATGCTATAAAAATGGTCGAAAGGCATATAGTAATGCCAAGTCAAGCTACCGCGTACAAAATTGGGATGAATAAAATTTTAGAATTACGTGAAGATGCACGAAAAAAACTTGGAGATAAATTTGATATTAAAGAGTTCCATGACGTTGTATTAACTAACGGAGCAGTACCATTAAATATTCTAGAAAAATTAGTAGGAGATTGGGTTACTTCCAAAAACGATAATTCTGAAGAACAAAAAGATTCTTAAAATTATACATATCAATTTAAGAAGAGATAAGCCTTTCATGTATTGAAAGGCTTATTCTTTTTTAATAGTTATTTACGGTAAAACCATAAAATATATGTAGGAATATGATTACAATATAATGTAAAATGATTAAATTTGTGTATTTTGCAGATTAAATAAGCTTTTTATCATGTTTAACCCCAAAATAAACACTATGAATAAAACGGCCTTTACATTTTTGATTCTATTTCTGATGAGCTTCTCAATTTTTTCACAAAATCGATTATCAGGAGTTGATCTTTCTAAAATAAAAACATTAAATGATTCTACTTTATTTAATAATGCAGTGAGCGATTTGCAATGGTTTGTAAACGAAGACCAGTTTGATCGAGCAAAATCTTTGGCTGATCAACTTATTAAGATAGGTGAAGAAACGACATATATTAAGGGACTGGGCTTAACCTACAGGCTAAAAGGCGTGATGAGTAATGAGCAACAAAGAGGTTTGGAGTCTGACAAAAATTTTAATAAAGCGACAAATTATTTTAAAAATATTAATGATCTTACTGGCTTGGCAATGGTTGGTAATGATCGGTTTATTATAGAACAAAATAAAGGAAATCTAGAAAAAGCTGCAGATTACCTCATGGAAACCAAACTATTTAGAGAGCAGTTAAATGATAGTATAGGATTATCTGGGGTGTACAATAATTTGGCAATTATCTATAAAGAACTCGATGATGTTTCAAATTCTAAAAAATATTACCTGAAATCTATAGCCTTAAGAAAACATTTAGGAATTAGTGGAGTGGGATTAGTCATGAATAATTTGGCATTGTTGTATACAGAAAACGGTAATCTAAATGAGGCAAAGAAAATTTTACCAAAAGCTTTAAAAATTAACAAAGCAGAAAATGATTTAAGGCATACTGCTCAATCTTATAGTATAATGGCTAAAGCTGCTATGTATAATAAGGAATATAAGGCAGCAAAAAAATATTACGACACCACTTTATGTGTAGGTACTCAAGCTAACTTTAAACTCATTGTAATAAATGCAAAACAACAACTTGGAATTATTGCGCTAGAAGAAGGACAGTATAATAAATCTGAAAACTTTTTAAAAATAGCCAGAGAAAGTTTTATAAAAGCAAATGTTACATCATTGATATTAAAGAACTATAAATATTCTTTTAAATTAGATTCTACGAGAGGCAATCTTTTAGGTGCGTTAAACTGGCAAAAGAAGTACCAAGAACTGTCTGATCAAAAAATGAATGATATAGCCACTAAGAAAGTAGAAAAGGCTACATCGAGATATGAAGCAGAACTAAAGCAGTTAAAACTGATTGATGAACAAGAAAAAAGAGAGCAAAAAACTAAACAACAATTGTTTACTTATCGCTTGTTTGCCTACGTAACAATGGCAGTGCTTGCTATTATATTAGTGTTTATGATCTTAATTATTAAGACCAGAAAAGATAGAAAGAGATATATAAAGGAACTTAATGAATCAAATGACGTAAAGAATAAATTATTCTCAATTATTTCTCATGATCTTAAAAATGAAATACATGGCCTTGAAGGCAGTTTAAATTTACTGAAAGATGATACTATTTCTATCGAAGAATTTAAAGAAATAGTTCCTCTACTAGCCAACAGAACCCATCAGACTTCAATCTTACTTAACAACTTATTAAACTGGTCAAAATCGCAAATGAAAGAACTTAACCCTAAACCGGTAGAGTTTGATATAGCAGAAGTAATTTGTAATAAATTCACTTTTTTTAAGTCTAAGGCGGAGCAAAAAGGAATTAAACTAGTTAATAAACTAAATCCAACAGTAATATTCGCAGATAGAGATATGTTTGCCATAGTAGCTCAAAACTTAATCGCTAATGCTATTAAATTTTGTAACCCAGGAGATTCTATAGCATTACTGTCTGAAGAAAAAGAAGATCGTTATGAAATATCTTTTATGGATACAGGTATTGGTATTGATCCATCACATATACATAAATTATTTGCAGAAGATACTTTTACAACAGAAGGTACCCAAAATGAAACGGGTACGGGATTAGGTTTACGAATTTGTAAAGAACTTATAGAGCTTAATCAAGGAAACATCAAGGTAGAAAGTAAACCTGGAGAAGGAAGTATATTCTATATTTCATTACCCAAAGCGGCTTAATTATGTAAGGATCAAATAAGAAGGCTAAAACAGTTTTTTATTTATCCATTAATGTTCTAAACTGATAGAAAAAACGCTCGATAAGTCTAAGGTCCTCCGTTATTATTTCTGCAATACCTCTCATTTCTTGCTTGAAAGGGATTTCTTTATTATAGGTAGTAATCAACTTATCCTGAAGAGCAACATCAATAAAATACAATCCATCTTTATCAGGAAAAAGAGAAATATGTTTTACGATTCCTTTCAAAGTACCAAATTCGTTATCAGGAAAATTTTCAAGTTTAATATTAGCTACCTGTCCAATCTTGATTTTCCCAGAATTTTGTGAAGGAGCTTTAATACGTGCTATATATGAAGATTCTTCTATCGGAATAACAATGAATACCAAATCACCAGCAGATACATTTTGATTTATATTTCTGTAATTGAGAAATGAAATTCTACCTTCAATATTTGATTTTAAAACATACTGTAACTCCCAATCCCTAATACCTTTCTTCAATTGAGTAAAAGATTGTAACACCGTTTTAAACAAACTTGATTCTTCTTTCTTTTTGTTTATTTCTGTCCCTTTTGAAGTTTTGGCCGCATTGCTTATATTTTCATTAATCTGCGATATTTGTAAAATATTACTTTCGTAATTACTTTTTGCCTGTGTAAATTCAAGTTCTTTTTTTTCATAAGTCTGCTCAGAAATTACTTTTTTATCAAATAATTCTTTCTGGCGCTGTAATTCTTTTCGTTTGATATTTAACTCAGCCAAACCTAATCTTTTTTGAGCGTTTAAACTTTTGAGTCTTCTGTATAGTTCAGATAAAGAGGCTTCATTAGCAATCGCTTCATTAGAAAATGGTTGTAATTCTTTATTCAAAAGATATTCAGAATAACTAGTTTCAAACAAGGCAAAATTGGTTTCAATATCCCCTAAAAATAAATTTTGTAATTCATCAATAGGAAAAGAAAAAGAATCTGTTCTTAATTTTATGGTGTCTACAATCGATTTTAAGCGAAATACATCTTTAAAATTAGCGGTATTTTCTATAATTGCTAGGGGAGTATTTTTGGGCACAATTTGATTGTCTTCGACAAGGATAGATTGAATTTTTCCGTTTGTCTTTGCATATTCTTTTTGTGGCGGTATCTGTGTGGTAACAATGGCTTCGGCCGGGATTACATCTGGATATTTAATGAGCCAAGAAAGAAATAATAATAATATAACCAAGGCCAAAATAAGAAGATTTCCCCATCTAATCATCCAATGTGGAACCCTAGTAAGAATCTCTTGTACCTCTTCACTTCTTATCTGTATGTCGTCTAATGTGTCTGGCATTTTACTTTCCTAATTCAAGTTGATTTTTTACTAAATTGAAATAATTCCCTTTGTTTTTTATCAATTCTTCATGATTTCCTACTTCTACAATCTCACCTTTATCGAGAACTACAATTTGATGTGCGTTTTTTACGGTACTAAGACGATGCGCTATAACCATCACCGTTTTATCTTTGAAAAAAGTATCTAGTTTTTCCATGATTACTTTTTCATTATTGGCATCCAAAGCCGAAGTTGCTTCATCAAAAAACAAGAATTTCGGATTTTTATATACAGATCGTGCAATAAATAAACGTTGTTTTTGCCCTGTACTTAGACCTACACCCTCCATTCCTATTTTGGTATTGTAGGAGAGAGGTAGGGTTTCTATAAACTCTTTGATATTAGCCACATCAACGGCATGTGCAAGCTTTTTCTTATCCACATAGTCTTCCCCAACAGCTATATTATTGGCAATAGTATCATTAAATATATATCCTTCTTGCATTACCACTCCAAAATGATCTCTCCAGGATTTTTGGGAAACCTGTTTTAAATCATGCGAACCAATAAAAATTTGTCCACTATCTGGTTCATAAAACTTAAGTAATAATTTCATTAATGTTGTCTTTCCACTTCCACTCACACCAACAACTGCAGTGATTTTATTAGCAGGAATAGATAGATTGAGGTTTTCGAGTACAGGTTTATCCGCTCCAACATATCTAAAGTTAAGATCTTTAACTTCGAACCCTGAGTTTTCCGGAATATCTTTGATTTTTTCATCTCCAGCTTTCTCTTCATCATCTTTATTGTGAATTTCACCTAAACGTTCTAGAGATATTTGCGCATCTTGTAACTCTCTTAAAAAGTTAATTAATTGTGCAATGGGAGCATTTAACTGACCTACAATAGCGGTAATAGCCAACATCATACCCAGTGTGATATCTCCATCAATAACCAGTTTTGCAGATAAAACGGTGATCAAAATATTCTTGAGCTCGTTAATAAAAGAAGACCCTACACTTTGATATTGTTCTAGAGCTAAATTTTCGATTGAGATTTTAAATAATTTGGCCTGTACAAATTCCCAGTTCCATCGTTTTCTTTTTTCGGCATTATGCAGCTTTATTTCTTGCATGCCATTTACAAGTTCGATTACCTTACTTTGTTCTTCACTAATTTGAGAAAAACGCTTATAATCCAGTTTTTTACGCTTTTTAAAGAAGATGAGTATCCAAGCAAAATAAATAGTACTTCCTACGGCAAAAATCCCAAAAATAGGAATACTGTAGTATATCAAAACAATACTAAAGATGATTAGATTAACCATCGAGAATAGAACATTTAATGACGACATAGTCAATATTTGTTCAATACGTTTATGATCATTTATTCTCTGTAAAAGATCCCCAGTCATCTTTACATCAAAATAAGATATCGGCAAATTCATTAATTTAATAAAAAAGTCGGATATCAAAGAGATATTGATACGAGTACTTAAATGAAGTAAAATCCAACTTCTGAGTACTTCAATTAATGTTCTTCCTAAAAATAAGGACAACATGGCGATAAGCACGAGGTAGATAAAATTTATATCTTGATTCTTAATACCTACATCTACAATACTCTGTGTTAAAAAAGGAGTGATAAGTTGTAGTACACTCCCTGCTCCAAGACCTAGAGCGAGTTGAAAAAGAAATTTCTTGTATTTAAAAACGTATTTTGAAATAAATTTAAAACCAAATTTCTCATCCTCCTCATCCAGGTTATCGTTATAAAATTTTGGAGTTGGTTCTATAAGTAATGCTACACCTTCTTCTGTATTTTCATCTGCATTGTTTCCTATCCAAGCTTTTATAAATTCTTCTTTATTATAGGTAATTAGGCCATGAGCTGGATCAGAAACGTAGATAGTCGCATCACCGTTACGTTTGGTTTTTATTTTATACACGACTACGTAATGCACTTTATTCCAATGAACGATACAAGGTAGAGGAACTTCATCTAATTTAGTTAACGAAAGTTTTACTCCAAGTGATCTAAATCCTATAGTTTCTACAGCATCACTTAATCCTAATAATGAACTCCCTTCTCTGGTGGTTTCACTTAATGTTCTAAGTTTTTGAGTGTTAAGAATTTTTCCGTAATGTTTGGCAATTATCTTAATACAAGTAGGTCCGCAATCTTTAGATTCAGCTTGTTTGTAAAAGGGAAATTTTGGCATTAAGCGTTTTAAATTAAATTGATTTTGTGTGTAATTATATCTTTACAAAGTAAAGTAATTCTTTTTTATTATGCTATACAAATGATAATAGCTGAAATACGTAAATATTTTATGATCTATTTGACTGAAGTAAAAACAAAAAAAGAGTGCCTTTTGAGCACTCTTTTAATCATTTTTGCTAATTCAAGTAACGCAAATGAATCTCTATTCTTTGGTGATTGACCAAATAGCATAACTACCAGCGGGAGCGCTAAGAGTGGCGTTACCCTCTCCATCAGCGGTTGGAGTAGCTCTTGAGTTATCTGTATAATCAACCAATTTTTTATTTGCCCAATTGGTCTTTACAACACGTTGTTTTGTTTGTCTACTAATATTCATATAAAGAATCAATCCAGGGTTGTTACCACTACCACTTCTTTTCATGATATATTCGTCTTCATTAGCTTCAATGATTTCAACATCACCAACAGCTAATGTGTTATATATTTGAATTAGAGTTTTTAGTTGGCCTTTAAAAGCTTCATAGTCTAGATAAAAAATAGTTGGATATCCATCATGAGTTAGGATATAAGAATATGCCAATAATTTATTCGCATAACTTATTCTATTGTCAGGATTTTCGTCTTTTTCAGTATCATGATTGGCTACGAAAGTAACTGCTTTACTAGCATCTAATTTTCTTAACATATTACCAGCTTCACCTAAGGCAGTTAAATCATGTGCTCTATCCAAAGTCTCATCGAGTCTGTAAAAGCAAGCAAAGTCAAAAGCAGGAGATCCAGATGCATCAACCCAGTCTTTAAGAACTTGTTGATTACCATCAAAGTTTTCACCTACCGAGAATCCACCAATTTTATCATTCCAAGCTTTTACCCATTTTGGAGCGAAACTTTTTACATAATCAAAACGCCATCCATCAAAACCTAATGTGTTTTTGTAGAATGCAGCAACAGAGTCATCTCTACCCCATAACCAATCTTGAACGTATTGCTGATCATGACAAAGATCAGTCTCTGCAAAGAATAAGTCTTGCTCATCATTATTATGAATATCATTTGGGTGAAAATGCTCATTAGTACGATTAAATTTACCAGAGGCATTACCATTTTCTTCATTAAATAATGAGAAAACTTCGTCACCACCTCGAAAAGGATTTGCTTGTAATCCTCCTCCAGAATTATGACCCATAACGATATCGGCAATTACTTCTAGGTCATTGGCATGAGCTTTTTGTATTAAATCTTCTAATTCTTGTCTAGAACCGAAACGAGTTTCTACAGTACCATGCTGTTCAAATTCACCAACATCAAAGTAGTCTGAAGGATCATAGCCCATCGAAAAACCACCCGAAGCACCTTTTCCAGGAGCGGGGAGCCAGATTCTATTTATCCCCGAAGCTTTATAGTCTTCAACTTTGTCAGAGATTATATTATACCAATCTCCTATTGGCTCTACATCCCAATAAAAAGCTTGCATAAACACACCAGCATCTTCTCTTTCAAATTGAGTAAGATCCATTTTTAAGGATTGGCTAGTTATAATTACTTCTCCATTATCGGCAGCATCATCATCTTCTGAACACCCGGCCAATCCAAGAACCATACCTCCTAGAAGGAGGATGGTTTTGGTTGATATATATTTAATTTTTTTCATTTCAACTTTTTAAGATTAGTAAGGGTTATCCTTTTGGAATAAAAATATATCTTCCATCAAGATCACTAAACCAGATATCATAAGTACCTGCTGTAACAGGAATGTTAGGAGGGTTTCCATCTGTAGTAGCTTGACCACTTACTGCCGTATCTGCACCCCAGTTACCTGGCCAGTCATTACTGTGTCTAAATTTCATTTCTCCATCTACTAGACCAACATCTAATATGTACCATAAATGCTCGTTAAAAGGAGATTGGATCATATCTGTATCAGAATCCCATCCATCAGGAGTTGAATCTCCAATAATCCCTATAGTCGCATAAGAGGCGGCACCGGTTGCATCAAAAGCAGCGGTTTCATAAGTTAAGTTTTCAATATCAACAGTAATTTCATAGTATCCATCTGCAGCTACAGATAAAACACCTGGATCACCACCTAATACTTCACTACTTGCGATTGCTCCACTATCATCTCCCCATTGTGGTTGCCAAAAACCAGGAGTTTCTAATAATTTAAACGCATTATCGCCTCCACCTAAAAACCATCCAGTAAATTTGAATAGATTGTCATTATTTGGATCTCTTACCAAGGCTGTGTTTGGGTGTTGACCAGGCTCACTACCATTATTCCATCCTGGAGCAGTTGCACTACCTACCAGGAAAAGGTTTTTTCTAACGATAACAGTAGAATAAGGAGTAACCGTTAAAGAAATTACATTAGAATTAATAGATGAACCACCATTAGTTCCTAGAGAAGAAACTACTCTAAGTTCAAAAGAAGCTTCTGCATCAGGATTTAGTTCTAATAATAGAGCTAAACCATTTAGTTCTCCAATTGTCCAGCTGTAAAAACGGTCTGTTGTTGTTGCAACCTCAAGAGGTGTTGCAAAGTCTGTACCAGCTACAGCAGCTTGGATAGCATAACTAATAGGCGTATTTACATTATAACCTGCATCTTCCCACACCAAAGTGAAACCTGGTAAATCAGCATTTTCTTTGCTAAGTGCAAGAGTTGAATTTGCAGTTACTATTAAGGGGCCTTCAGTTTGTTCTTGTTGAATTACAAATGTAGGTTCTTCGTCTTCTACACATGCATTAAAGCATAACAATGCTATAAATGCAAACATTAAAATTGATATCTTTTTCATGACTGTATAAATTAAATTTTTCATAGTTTATTTTAAAATCCTGGGTTTTGTCCTAAATTCGGATTTGCAGACCTGCTGGATTCTGGAACAGGAAATAATGCAAAGTTTTCTGAAATAGCAGATCCGTTTTGCGGCCCACCTTTATACGTCCAGTTATACGTACTACCAGTATAATTACCAAATCTGATTAGATCTTGTCTTCTATGACATTCCCAATGTAATTCTCTCGCACGTTCGTCTAGAATAAAATCAAGAGTAAGATTTGCATCACTAATATTAGCTAGGGCATTACCAAATGCTCTTTCTCTAAGTGCGTTTACAAACCCTAGAGCTGTAGTACGATCTCCGCCACCACCTCTTAGTTGAGCTTCTGCATACATTAGGTAAACATCTGCAAGCCTGAATAATGGAAAATCTGTATCTACAAATGTTGCATCTTTTCCTGGCTCACCTGTAGAGGTAATGTTAGAATACTTGGCTAATAAGTATCCTCCTGAAGTATCACTGATATCGTTAATTTCTATTGGGCGATCCTCTTGTGTAACTATACCACCCATATCGTCTAATTCGATGTCTTGAGTAACTACTGTATTTCTAGTGTCATTTTGAAAAAGAACATCAGTAACAAATAATTCTCCAAATTGTCTTCTTATTCGATATAGGTTACCAAATCCTCCTACACCCAAAGATTGTGGAGTAGGTTGAAATCCTGATCTTGCATTTTGTTGTCCTTGAATAATAATCCCTGCACCACCAAAATTTCTTACCGAAGTTCCGTCTGCGATTACCGGAAAGATAATCTCATTTTGAGCACCATTGGTATCATTATCAGCATTAAAGTTATTTAGATAATCAGGAGTTAAAGAATAACCACTGCCAATAATTTCTTGACAAGTAGTCAAGCAATCAGCATAGCGTTGGTTTTCTGCACCTAAATATACACCTGCATTCAGGTATAATTTGGCAAGTATCATTTTTGCAACGCCTTTATTTGCTCTTCCATAATTAGCGGTATTACCAGGAGCAACATCTAATAAATCAGCATCAACAGCAAGTAATTCTTGTTCTATGTAATTAAACAGTTCTTGTCCTGCAATTTCTGGAACTCTTGTAAATCCAACAGGATCATTTTCTGTTGCAAAAGGAGCTCTTCTAAAAAGATCTAATAAGTGATAATTGGCAAGTGCTCTAAGTACTCTAGCTTCAGCTCGGTACGCTCTAATTGTACTTCGTAAATCTCCTGAAACACCACGATCATCTAATTTCTCATCAGTAGTTTGACGTAAAAATTCATTTACTAAAGAGATTTGAAATGTAGCTCTAGCCCAAAAACCAAGTACTACAACATTATTAGCATCCCAAGAGTTTCTTTGAATCTGGCGAATACCTGGATCATTTTCGAATGTCCAAATTGTTTCGTCGGTAGATAAGTTCTGTAAGTTAAATAATCCTCTTACATATTGACCGGTACCAGCATCAATACCTGCAATGTTAGAGTTTCCTGGTCCATCTAATCCAACTACCGAAAGGTTAGCATAAACTCCTCCAATAGCGCGATCATAAGCATCAGGAGTACTAAATACATCCTCTGCTAATAAATCATCATCATCCTCTAAGTCGATATTTAAATCATCCTCGCAAGATGAGAATATACCGATGAAAAGAAATGCGTATAAAAATATCTTATATAGTTTCATTTCCTAATTTTTTAGTAATTATAGTTTATTCCTAACAAGTACGTACGTCCTCTAGGGAAGATCGTATTATCAACACCATTATTTTGGATTTCGGGATCTAGACCAGAATAATCTGTGATAACAAAAGCATTCTGTACACCTGCCCAAAGACGAAGGCTCGATACCCCTTTCATAACATCTCTAAGTGTATATCCTAATGTGATATTGTCCATTCTTAAGAAAGATGCATCTTCTACATAAAAATCGGAAAGGATTACATCTGAAGTATTTTGAAAATTGGTTTCTAATACGCTCACCGGTGTATTATTAAATACATTTCTAAATACATTACCTAACTGAGCGTTTGAAGATGCTACGTTATTGTATATTTCATTTCCAAAACTAGCTCTCATGCTAAAACTAAAATCAAAGTTCTTGTAATTTAGACTTGATTGAAGTCCCATAGTAATATCGGCTACACCATTACCAGAAACATAACGGTCATTATTATTGATAATACCATCGCCATTTAAATCAGCGTAAGCACCTTCAATTGGATTTCCGTTATCATCATATACTTGTGCAAACGTAAAGAACGAGAAAGGAGCTTCTCCTTGTCTTTGTATTTGGATAGTGTTACCTGTTCCTCCACCGATACCAGTAGTTAAGATATCTTGACCAAACGCTAATTCTTCGATTTCTCTATCGATGTAAGTTGCATTATAACTTAGATTCCAGTTTAGGTTAGAATTTCTAATGATATCTGCACTTATAGAAAATTCAACACCTTCGGTAATAAATTTTCCAATGTTTTGGAAACCTTGGTTAGAGAAGTTAGCCGCATCCGGTACAGGAGCTTGAGAAAGTAAGTCATCAGACTCTTTTCTAAAAACATCTATAGATCCGCTAATTCTATCATTAAAAAAACCATAATCTAATCCAATGTTATATTCTGTTATTTTTTCCCACTCAATATCTTCATTTCTGAATTGAGGTTGGACGATGTTTACTACTTCTCCATTAAGGATATATTGAGTGTTAGGGCCACTTCCTCTATATCGTTCTAAATATGCATATGCTTGTGAAATATCTTGCTGTCCTGTAATACCATATCCTAAACGTAATCTTAAATTACTTAAAGTAGAAGAGTTTTTAAGAAAATTCTCTTCGCTAATTTGCCATCCAAAAGAAGCAGATGGGAAATAACCGAATCTATTATCTTCACTAAATCTAGAAGTTCCATCTCTACGTATTGATCCTGTTAAAAAGTATTTATCACTTAATTTAATATTTGTTCTTAAGAAATAAGCAAGTAATACTACATCAGGACTAATGGTTTCTTCTGGTTGAATATTTGGATCACGTTGATCACCAGTTGTCGTTTTTTCTACTTCAAATTTTTGATAAGAATATCCACCTGTAGCTTCAATGTCTAAAGCACCGATTTTTTTGTTATATACCAAATATGCATCCAACAATTTGTTCTCTGCCAAGAAATCGATATCAGATTTAAAACCATTAAACTCTCCTTGAGCAGCGTTAAAGGTATTTGCACTTTCTGTAGAACGTTCTTCAAACCTCTTAGTCTCACTAGTATCTAATCCAAGATTTAATACTGCTCTTAGGTCAGGGAAGAAGTGTAATTGATAATCAAATTTTGCATTACCATAATATCTTCTAGTATTTGCGATATCACGAGTTTGTAATAATTGTGCTACAGGGTTTCTTTGCACGTTAGCTCTTGCAAACCCAGAACCCGAATCTATGTACTCAAAAAATCCTCCATACTGAGATCCAGCATCAAAAACAGGTTGAGTAGGATCAAAAGTAATTGCAGCACCTTCAACACCTGGAGCAAATCTATTTTTCTCAAAGTTTAGGTTTGCATTAACATCAATTTTTAAATGATTATTAAAAAGTCTTGGGTTTAAAGAAAGAGATGTTGTTGTTCTTTCAAACTTCGAAGTTCTTCTAAGACCTTCTTGATCTGATCTCGCAATCGTAACTCTTGTAGGTAATACCTCTAATATAGAACCACTAACAGATAAGTTATGGTCCGATGAAAAGGCATCTCTGTAAATTTCATCTTGCCAATCCGTATTAGCAGTACCTAGATCAGCCAAACGATCTGGAAAATTTTCTGCTATAAATGTTCTGTATTCATTTGCAGAAAATACATCAACCACATTATTTGCAGTAGTTACACTAGTTTTCGAATCTAAATTTATTTGTAAATTTTTCTTTCCCTTTTTTGTTGTAATAATAATTACACCATTCGCACCACGGTTACCATAAATGGCAGCAGCCGAAGCATCTTTAAGAATAGAAAACGATTCGATGTCGTTTGGATTAATAGCAGATAAGACAGACCTAGATCCATTATCGGTATCCCTGGGGTCATTTAAAGGTAAACCGTCTACTACAATAAGAGGATCGTTTGATGCATTTAATGAGGCACCACCTCTAATTCTAATTTCCGAATTTCCTGCAGGACCACCATTAGTGTTTATATTAACACCGGCAACCCTACCATTAAATAAGTTCTCTGCTGTTACGTTATTACCAGTATTAAAATTCTCTGATGTTACCAGAGCAACTGATCCCGTTAAATCTTTCTTTCTGGCAGCACCATAACCGATCAATACAACCTGTTCAAGTTCTGCAGCATCTTCTTCTAATGCCATATCTATTATTGCCTGACCAGAATATGTCACTTCCTGAGGTACAAAACCAACATATGAGAATACAATAATATCCCCGTTGCTAACACTGCTTAAAGAATAGAGACCATCAAAATCGGAAGAAGTTCCGTTGGTGGATTCTTTTACAATGATATTTACACCCGGAATGGGTTGACCACTTCCAGCGTCAGTTACCGTTCCAGTAACGGTTGACTGGGCAAAAAAGCTCATTGGTATCAACCACAATAAAAACAATGCGCTTTTGGTAAATGTTTTCATAAAATTAAATTAGTTTTTGATTGTTTTAAGTCTTATATTTTCACTTTCTGCATCCAAAGTATGTAAATTTTGTGTTAATTTTTCATCAAGGTGTAGTAGGAACCTTACGCAAACGTTTGCGTGTGGAAAACTTTTAAAAGTTTGTTAAAATTTTAAGTCTTATTCTGGCCATATGGCATATTTTCGTGATAAAATTTGAGGAATTGCTGTAATAAGAATATGGTTGAAGTATATAATGTAAAATCCATGGATACTATTTTGAAACTATTGCAATGAAAAAATTGTAAATTAATAGAGATCAAAAAATTAAATATTAACAAGGAAAATAGATGAAGCAAAAAGTTACGTTAAAACAGATTGCAAAAGAGTTGGACGTTTCTATTTCAACAGTTTCAAAAGCTTTGAAAGACAGTGTAGAAATAAGTCTAGATACTCGTCAGAAGGTAAAAGCTTTTGCTAAGTTGTATAATTATAAGCCAAATAATATTGCTTTAAGTCTTAAAAATAGGAAAACGAAGACTATTGGAGTCATTATTCCAGAAATTGTACATCATTTTTTCACTACTGTAATAGGAGGAGTAGAAAAAGTAGCTAATGAAAAAGGGTATAATGTAATTATTTGTTCATCTAATAACTCTTTTGATAAAGAAGTTATTAATATGGAAATGTTGGCGAGCGGAAGTGCGGATGGATTTATTTTATCTGTAGCAAAAGAAACTCAGCTTAAAAAAGATTATCATCATATTGAAGAAACTATGAGTCAAGGAATGCCTGTAGTGCTTTTTGATAGGATTATAGACGAAATAGTTTGTGATAAAGTAATTATCGATGATGCAAAGGGAGCTCAAACTGCAACAAATCACCTATTGTCTATAGGTTGCAAAAAGATCGCTATACTTACTACAGTAGATTATATTAGTGTAGGTAAATTGCGTACTAATGGTTATTTGAGAGCGTTAAGAGCATATGATATACCTGAAAAAGAGGAGTATATTTTAAAAATTGAAGATATAGATAATTGCGAATCGGAAATAAAAGAATTTTTGAAAGACAAAGATATAGATGCAATCTTTGCAGTAAATGAGTTATTTGCTGTAACTGCTGCCAAAGTTCTTGACGAACATGGGAAAAAAGTCCCTGATGATGTTGCGATTATTGGTTTTACTGATGGTATTCTTTCAAAACATTTTATACCAAGTTTGACCACTATAAGTCAACATGGAGAAGACATGGGAATTAGAGCTGCAAAGCTCCTTATAGATAAATTAGAAGGGGACGAAGCGGTAACAGAAGAGTATCGTACGGTAATAATTGATACTAATTTGATTCATAGACAATCTACAAAAAAAAATAAGGAGTGATCCTTTTAATTCAAAAATTATAATATCTTTGGCATCTATCAAAACTTATATTTTCACTTTCTACTGAATAAGTTTTGATAAGCAATTTCGCTTATCAAGTTAATAATCAAAATATTACTTGATGAACAAGCGTAAGTTAAGTTTCTGGGAAATTTGGAACATGAGTTTCGGTTTTCTAGGAATTCAATTCGGCTTTGCGTTGCAAGGCGGATTTATGTCTAGAATTTTCCAAACCTTAGGTGCAGAAAAGGATGCAATACCTTTATTATGGATTGCAGCTCCTTTAACAGGGTTATTGGTGCAACCTATAATAGGATATTTAAGTGATCGCACTTGGAGTCCTAGATGGGGTCGTCGTAGACCTTATTTTTTAATTGGAGCTATTTTAAGTTCTATAGCTTTGTTTTTAGTACCTCATTCTCCTGCCTTGTGGATAGCTGCTGGATTTTTGTGGATTTTAGATGCTTCTATAAATATTTCTATGGAACCCTTTAGAGCATTGGTGGCTGATAAGTTGCCAGAATCTCAACGTTCATATGGTTTTGTTACTCAAACATTAATTATTGGAATAGGTACTTGGGTTGCAAGTAATTTACCTTGGATGGTATCTCAAATGGGAGTAAGCGATGCTGCACCAACGGGAGTAATTCCTATGTCAGTTAAGGTAGCATTTGCAATAGGAGCTTTTATATTTCTCGTAAGTATTCTGTACACTGTTTTCACTACTTCTGAATACCCACCAGAAGATATGGAAGAATTTGAAAGGGAGAAAAAGAAAAAGAACCAGTTTATCCCTGATATCCTTAATAATATAGGTAGTATGCCTCTTACGATGAAAAAATTGGGGTTAATCCAATTTTTTAGCTGGTTTGCTTTTTTTACTATGTGGAGTCTAGCAAATCCTGCTTTAACCGAACATGTATTCAAAACTCCAGCACCTATTGAAGCTTCATTTAATATGGAAATTCCAGCATCAGCTAAAGCTTTTGAAGAGGCAAACACGGCCTTTCAAAAGGCATCAAATGATGTGGGAAGATATATGGGAGTATATGGTTTATCATCTATGGCGTTTGCTTTAGTACTAACATTTTACACATCCCGAAAAAGAATTAACAGGAAAATGGTTCACCTAGCATCTTTGATTCTAGGGGGAATTGGTTTTATATCCATGTATTTTGTCCCTTCACCAGAATGGTTGATTCTATCTTTTACTTTGATTGGATTTGCCTGGGGGAGTATATTATCCATGCCCTATGCAATGTTATCTAGTTCGGTTGACCCAAAGAAAATGGGAGTCATCATGGGGATATTTAACATGTTTATTGTCATTCCGCAAATCATAGCCGCTGTTGGAGGAGTTAATTTTGCATATAAACTTATTGGAGATCAAACAATTAATGCGATGATAGTTGCAGGGATTAGTTTGATCATCGCCGGAGTTTGTAATTTACTAATAACCAATAGGGAAGCTATAACGTATAACCCAAAATAAGCAATTGACTAATGAAGAAAGCATTTATATTCGATTTGGATGGTGTGATTGTCGATACTGCAAAATATCATTTTTTAGCATGGCAAAACCTAGCCCAAAGTTTAGGAATTTCTTTTTCCGAAGAACAAAACGAACAACTTAAAGGAGTTAGCAGAGTACGTTCCTTAGAGAAAATTTTGGAATGGGGTAATAAGACGATCTCAGAAGAAGAATTTACCAAATTAATGACAGATAAGAATGAAGAATACCTAGCGTATATCTCAAAGATGGACGTCACAGAAATTTTACCCGATGTACCACGAGTTTTAGATTACTTGATTTCCAAAAATCAAGCAGTAGCTCTAGGGTCGGCAAGTAAAAATGCACGAATCATCTTGGATAAAGTAGCGCTCAAAAATAAATTTCAAGCCATTGTTGATGGCACAAATGTATCTAAAGCAAAACCAGATCCAGAAGTATTTCTTATCGGAGCAAAAGAGTTGGGAATAGCCCCAGAGGATTGTATTGTTTTTGAAGATTCGGTAGCCGGAATCCAAGCTGCAAACATTGCAAATATGATCAGTATTGGTATTGGTGATGCTTCAGTACTGCATGAAGCAGATTACATTTTTAATGATTTTACAGAAATAAAAGAAGAGTTTATAAATACACTAGTTACAACTCAAAAAGTTTAACAATTATAGAAAGAAGATGAATCAGGATTATATAAAACCAGATAATTGGTCAATTATTGAAGAAGGATTTGATGTAGAACGAGTTAAATCCTCAGAAAGCCTTTTCAGTATTGGGAATGGAGCAATGGGGCAAAGAGCAAATTTTGAAGAAACATATTCAGGTCCTACTTTTCAAGGAAGTTATATAGCAGGAGTATATTATCCAGATAAGACACGAGTAGGTTGGTGGAAGAATGGATATCCAGAATATTTTGCCAAAGTACTGAATGCTCCAAATTGGATAGGAATAAATGTAATGGTTAATGAAGAAAAACTCGATTTAAACAGATGCAATTCGATAACCAAATTTAGAAGAGAATTAAACATGAAAGAAGGTTGGTATCAACGTTCTTTTAATGCAATTTTATTAAATGGTATTGAGATTTCTGTGAAATCTACACGTTTCCTTAGCCTGGACTTAGATGAAATAGGAGCTATTAAATATGAAGTTACTCCAGTAAATCAAGATGCTACTATAATTTTCACACCATATCTCGACTCAGGTATTACCAATGAAGATACAAATTGGGATGATAAATTTTGGGATACATACGATCTATCTCATAACGGAAACTCGGCATATATTTTATCCAAAACCATGAAAACCGAATTTCATGTTTGTACTGGGATGTCTAATCAATTATTTATTGATAATGAATTAAAGAATATATATCCAAAGGTAGAAACTAATGGTACATATATAGGATTAAGTTACCAAGTCGATGTTGCTAAAGGAAAAACGGCAAGTGTTGCTAAATTTGGAGGGTATGCCGTTTCTCTTAATCATAAAAATGATGATCTAATTTCGGCAAGTACTACCATACTTAAACAAGCTTCAGAATCAGGATTTGATGCGCTACTGGATTTACAGAAAAAAGCATGGTCTAAGATATGGGAGATGGCGGATATAACTATCGAGGGTGATGTAAAAGCACAGCAGGGAATACGATTTAATATTTTTCAACTTAATCAAACATACTTAGGAAAAGATGCAAGATTAAATATTGGACCTAAAGGATTTACGGGAGAAAAATATGGCGGAAGTACCTATTGGGATACAGAAGCTTATTGTATTCCATTTTATATGGCTACTAAGGATCAATTGGTAGCGCGTAATTTGTTAACGTATCGTTATCATCATCTTGAAAAAGCAATTGAAAATGCACAAACTCTTGGGTTTACAAATGGTGCTGCTTTATATCCAATGGTTACCATGAATGGTGAAGAGTGTCATAATGAATGGGAGATTACTTTTGAAGAAATTCATCGAAATGGCGCCATGACTTTTGCAATCTATAATTATGTTCGATACACAGGAGATTATAGTTATGTCCCAGAAAAGGGATTAGAAGTGATGATTGCTATAGCTCGTTTCTGGCATCAAAGAGCTACTTTTTCTACCAATAGAAATAAGTACGTAATCCTAGGGGTTACTGGACCAAATGAGTATGAAAATAATATCAATAATAACTGGTATACTAATTATTTGGCAAAATGGTGTATCGAATATTGTGTTGAAAACATTGATAAAGTAAAAGCTGAATATAAGAATGATTATGATAGAATTATTAGTAAAACTAACATAGATCAAGAAGAGATAAATGCAATGCTTGAAGTAGCCGAAAAGATGTATTTTCCGTATTCTGAGAAGCACCAAGTATACTTACAGCAAGATGGCTTTTTGGATAAAGAATTGATTGCCGTATCAGACCTTGATCAATCTCAACGACCGATTAATCAAAAGTGGAGTTGGGATCGTATTTTGAGATCGCCGTATATTAAACAAGCGGATACACTGCAAGGATTTTATATGTTTGAAGATCAATTTACAAAAGAAGAATTGGCTCGTCATTTTGATTTTTATGAACCATTTACAGTACATGAATCTTCTTTGTCACCTTGTGTACATAGTATTCAAGCTGCAGTTTTGGATCGAATGGATCAGGCGTATACGTTTTATTTAAGAACGTCCAGATTAGACCTAGATGACTATAATAAAGAAGTAGAAGAAGGACTTCATATCACTAGTATGGCGGGTACATGGATGAGTATTGTTGAAGGGTTTGGCGGACTTAGAATTAAAGATGATAAACTATCGTTTACACCTAGAATACCCAAAGAATGGAAAGGATATACATTTAATGTAAACTTTAGAAATCAAATTATTAAAGTACGTGTTTCTCAAGAAGGAACTTCTTTTACACTTGAAGGGGATAAAGAATTAACTATATGTGTTGATGGTAAGGAATTTACCATTTCTCCTGATAGTTTAATTACGGTTTAATTAAAATGTGCTAACTAAAATAAACACCCCAAAAACGAAAGTCTTTGGGGTGTTTGATTCTATAATATATTACGTAATTATTAAAATATATAAAATGAAAAATAAGTTAATACTATTATTTTCATGCTTCCTTTTTTCATTCATTCATGGACAAGTAGAAAAAATAGAGCCTCCGTTTTGGTGGAGTGGGATGCATCAAAAAGATCTGCAATTAATGTGCTATGGAAAAAATATTTCCAAATATGATGTACAGATTGAAAATGTAACCATAAGTGATGTTACAAAAACTGAAAACCCTAATTATGTATTCATCACTATAGATACAGAAGGGATCAAGGAAGAAACAATCTCTATAAATTTTAAAGAAAGTGATAAGGTTATATTTTCTCAACCGTATCAATTTAAAGCTAGAAGAGATCACTCTGCAAAACGTAAAGGTTTCGATAGTAGTGATGTAATGTACCTTATTATGCCAGATCGTTTTGCAAATGGAGATTCGAAAAATGATTCACATCCTGATACTGTTGAGAAAGCTGATCGATCTAATCCAGGAGGGCGCCATGGTGGTGATATTCAAGGGATAATAGACCATTTGGCTTATCTTAAAGAACTAGGTGTAACGGCATTATGGAGTACACCATTGTTGGAGGATAATGAACCTGTATATTCGTATCATACCTATGCTCAAAGTGATTTATATAAAATAGATCCAAGATATGGGACTAATGAGGACTATAAGCGTTTATCTACAGAGATGCATAAGTTAGATATGAAACTAATTATGGATTATGTAACGAATCATTGGGGATCCAAACACTGGATGATTAAGAATTTACCTACCAAAAACTGGATTCATCAATGGCCCGAAGGCTTTAGACGGAGTAATTATCGTATGACTACGCAGTTTGATGTTAATGCATCAAAAGTTGATGCCAAGGGGTGTATGGATGGATGGTTCGATACAACCATGCCGGATATGAATCAAAGTAATCCTTTACTTCTTAATTATATTACTCAAAATGCGATATGGTGGATAGAATATGCCAACTTAGATGGTTTTAGAGTAGATACCTATTCTTATAATGATAAAGAAGGTATCGCCAAATGGACAAAGGCAATTATGGATGAGTATCCGAATTTTAATATAGTCGGCGAAGTATGGATGCATGATCAAGCTCAAATGGCCTATTGGCAAAAGGAGAGTAAAATAGGTGCTATTGATGATTTTAACTCTCACCTTCCTTCAGTTATGGATTTTACATTGCACGATGCACTTATGGTAATTTTTAATGAAGACGAAGGGGCATGGGATAAAGGAATGATAAAGGCTTATGATAATTTCACTAATGATTTTCTATATCCAGATATAAATAACATTCTAGTATTTGCAGGTAATCACGACACTAATAGGATTAATGAGATATATCAAGGAGATATAGATAAATATAAGATGGCAATTACGTTATTATGCACTACTCGAGGTATTCCGCAATTATATTATGGAGATGAAATTGGGATGCTAGGTAATCGCGATAAAAAAGGAGATGGTGATATCCGAAGAGATTTTCCTGGCGGTTGGCAAGGTGATGAACAAAATGCCTTCTTGGCAGCCGGAGTGAATAAAGGAAGAACTGATGATCAGGAGGCTTTCTATTCTTTTACTCAAAAAGTGTTGAATTGGAGAAAGAACACACCAGTAATTCATAATGGGAAATTATTACAGTTTATTCCCTTCAATAATGTATATGTCTATTTCAGATATACCCAGGAAAAAACCGTAATGGTCGTAATCAATAATAGTACAACAGATCAAGAAATAGAGGTGGCTCGTTTTACAGAAGGAATTCAAAACTTCAAAAGAGGAACAGATATTATTAGCGATTCTAACATTGATATTTCTGAAAATTTTATCATAAAATCTAAAGGGTCTATGATCCTAGAATTAAAATAACATTCAAATACAAAATATTTTTATTACCATGAAAAAGATAATTTTAAGCTTTTTAGTTTTGGGAACTTTATTTTCCTGTGGGAAGACAAAGAAAGAAGAAACACTAGCCGAAACCAAAGTAGAAACTCAAGAAGTAGTAGTAGAAACTCTTGCGCCAATAGATGATGCAATGATGGAAAATGCTGTTATTTATGAAGCAAACATTCGTCAATATTCTGAAGAAGGTTCTTTTAAGGCATTTACCAAAGATATTCCGGTATTGAAACAATTGGGAGTGAAAATTCTTTGGGTAATGCCAATTTACCCTATATCTACTACAAAGAGTAAAGGATCACTAGGTAGTTATTATGCAATTTCGGATTATACTAGGGTTAACCCCGAGTTTGGTACCATTGAAGATTTTAGAGATCTTGTAAAAACGGCACATGATAATGGTATTTATGTAATTCTTGATTGGGTAGCTAACCATACCGGATGGGACCATGTTTGGTTAAAGGAACATCCAGAATATTATACAAAGGACAAAGAGGGTAATATTACTCATACTGTAGGGACAGATTGGACCGACGTAGCAGATCTTAATTACGACAATCAAGAAATGCGTGCGCAGATGTTAAAAGATATGACATATTGGGTTAAAGAAGAAGGAGTAGATGGGTTTCGCTGCGACGTTGCAGGAATGGTGCCTACAGATTTTTGGAACACTACCGTTGCAGAGCTAAAAAAAATAAAACCGCTATTTATGTTAGCCGAAGGTTGGAAACCGGAGCTGCTAGAAGATGCGTTTGATATGGGGTATGCTTGGGATACACATCATAAAATGAATGATATTGCTCAAGGAAAAGCAAAGGTAAATGAATGGGATAAGAGGATGAGTCAAATTGATACAATGTATGCCAAAGACGATATTTTAATGAATTTCACTTCTAATCACGATGAAAACTCTTGGAATGGAACCGTAACCGAGCGAATGGGAGATGCTAAAGAATTATTTGCCGCCTTATCTTATGTAGCACCAGGAATGCCTTTGATTTATTCGGGTCAAGAATATGATATGGATAAACGATTATTGTTTTTTGAAAAAGATACTATAATTAAGAAAAAAGGAACTTTCTTTCCTCTATATGAAAAACTGGGACAATTAAAGAATAATAATCCAGCATTGCATGGTGGTAAAGAAGCAGCTTCTTATACTCGATTAAAGACTAGTATAGATGATAAAGTTTTAGCATTTAAAAGAGAAAAAGAAGGGAGTAAGGTTGTTTTTATCGCAAATATGACCAGTAATCCTGCCAAATTCTCATTCGAGTATCAAGGAAAATGGATAGATTACCTTTCAGGAGAAACATATGCATCAAAACCAGAAGATACTCATAGCTTAGAAGGCTGGAAATACCGCATTCTTATTCAAGAATAATTAGATTAAAAGTGTTAATGTAAAAAACGACTTGCTTTGGGCAAGTCGTTTTTTTATTTGTAGATATGTATGACATATAAGAGATGACATCATAGTCTTAATATATCTAGATATTCTTAATATAATTCTAGAAAATGTGTTAAAATAATGCTTTTTACATGATTAAACACTGAATTTATTAACCGAAAACGTTTTAGTTTTTTTGCAAATTAGGTTATTATGGTCATTAACGATAGATTTGGCTTCAATGACAAAAGAAGTTAAAAATATAGCCGTATTGACCTCAGGAGGAGATGCTCCTGGAATGAATGCTGCCATTAGAGCAGTAGTTCGAGCATGTAGTTTTTATAAGGTTAATTGTTTTGGTATATACAAAGGATACGAAGGTTTAATTAATAATGAAATCGAAAGTTTAAATGCTCGTTCGGTTCGTAATATTATTAATAAAGGAGGGACTTTTCTTAAATCGGCTCGTTCTAAAGAATTTAGAACTATAGAAGGAAGACAAAAAGCATATAATAATTTAATTAAAAATGATATTGATGCTCTAGTGGTAATAGGTGGTGATGGTAGTTTTACTGGAGCTTTAAAATTATCGGAAGAATTTAATTTTCCCGTAGTGGGTATTCCTGGTACTATTGATAATGATATTAATGGTACAGACTATACTATAGGGTATGATACTGCACTTAATACTGTTGTAGAAGCTATTGATAAAATACGAGATACCGCTAGTTCTCATAATCGCTTGTTTTTGATAGAAGTTATGGGGCGTGATGCTGGCGATATTGCCTTAAATGCTGGAATTGGAGCCGGTGCCGAAGAAATACTTATTCCAGAAGAAGATATGGGAGTAGATAGATTAATAGACTCTCTTAGAAAAAGTAAAAAAACAGGTAAAACTTCTAGTATTATAGTCGTTGCAGAAGGAGATAAATCCGGGAAGAATATTTTCGAACTAGGAGAATATGTAGAAGAAAACCTAGATGATTACGAGGTGAGAGTATCTGTTCTAGGGCATATTCAAAGAGGAGGAGCGCCAAGCTGTTACGATAGAGTATTGGCGAGTAAATTAGGAGTAGGAGCGGTAGAGTCTTTGATGGAAGGTAGACGTGATGTTATGATTGGGATAGTGCATAAAACAGTGACTATTGTACCTCTTAAAAAAGCATTAGATAAGAGATCACATAGTCATGATGGTCTTATAAAAGTTGCAGATATCACTTCGGTGTAAAAATAATAACCACATTTTAAATTAAAAACAACTAAAATTTTAGATATGAGTACGTTAAAAATTGGAATTAACGGTTTCGGAAGAATTGGAAGGATTGCCTTTAGAATAGCTTCTAAACGTGATAATGTTGAGATTGTAGCGATTAATGATTTATTAGATGTAGATCATTTAGCTTATTTATTAGAGTATGATTCTGTTCATGGAAGATTTGACGGTACCGTTAAAGTAGAAAATGGAAATTTAGTAGTAAACGGAAAAGAAATACGTGTAACTGCTGAGCGTAACCCAGAAGACCTTAAGTGGGATGCTGTAGGAGTAGAGGTAGTTATGGATTGTACAGGTATATTTACAACTTTAGGAACTGCAGATGCACATTTAAAAGCAGGCGCGAAAAAAGTTGTAATCTCTGCACCATCAAAGGATGCACCGATGTTTGTTATGGGAGTTAACCATAATGACGTAAAAGAATCAGATACCATTGTATCTAATGCTTCTTGTACTACAAATTGTTTGGCACCACTGGCTAAGGTAATTGATGATAACTTTGGTATCGAAGAAGGTTTAATGACTACAGTACATGCCTCTACAGCAACACAGTCTACTGTAGATACACCATCAAGAAAAAACTATAGATTAGGGCGTAGTGCATTAAACAACATTATACCATCTACAACAGGAGCTGCAGTAGCGGTAACTAAAGTAATTCCATCATTACAGGGTAAATTAACAGGTATGGCATTTAGAATACCTACAGCAGATGTTTCTGTGGTTGATTTAACGGTAAAAACCAAAAAATCAGTATCTTATGATGAGCTTAAAGCTGTTGTGAAGAAAGCTTCTGAAAATGAATTAAACGGAATTTTGGGATATACAGAAGAAGATGTAGTTTCTCAAGATTTTGTAGGAGAAACTCAAACTTCAGTTTTTGATGCTAATGCAGGAATTGCACTTAACGATAATTTCTTCAAATTAGTTTCTTGGTATGACAATGAGTATGGATATTCTACAAAATTAGTTGATTTATCTACTCATGTAGGAAGCTTAAAAGCTGCTTACGCGGTTTAAATATATAGGTAACAATCAATTGAGCGAAGTCGAAAATGTAAGTAGTAGTTATTTAATAGCTGTTGACTACGCTCAATTGGATTGTATATAAAAATTTTTGTTCTCTTTTGCTAACAACAAACAAATTTTCAAATGATTTTATTAGCTGATGGTGGTTCTACTAAATGCGATTGGATTCTTCTAGATGAATCTGGAGAAATCGTATTTAAAACCCGAACACAAGGTTTAAATCCTGCGGTATTCGAAAAATCTCTACTCGAAAAAAGAATTAGAGATAATGAAGAGCTTTCTTCGAACCTAGATAAAATTGATGTAATTCACTTTTATGGTGCGGGATGCGGGACTAAAAAACCTGCAGCGATGTTGGCAAAAGTATTTGAAGATTTTTTTATAAATGCAACAGAAGTAGTTGTAAAAGAGGATATGGTAGCCGCTGTGTATGCAGCTACAACAGAGCCAGGGATTATCTGTATTTTAGGTACAGGATCCAATAGCTGTTATTATGATGGAGATGATATACATATGGTAGTAGATTCTTTAGGTTATATTCTAATGGATGAAGCTAGTGGTAACCACTTTGGTAAACGTTTGATAAAAGATTATTATTATAAACGAATGCCACCCGAGGTAGCATCAGAGTTCGAAAAACGATTCGACCTATCTTCAGATTCTATAAAAGAAAATTTATATAAGAAAGAGAATCCAAATACGTATTTGGCTTCTTTTGCAGAGTTTATTTTTACAAGCGAAAGAAACGGTTATTTTTATAAAATAGTAACCGAAGGAATACAGGAATTTGTTGAAAATAGAGTACTGTGTTTTCCTGAAGCCCAAAATGTTCCCATTCATTTTATTGGTTCAATTGCACATTTTAGTGAAGATATTATTAGAGCAGCAGTATGGCCTTATAATCTTACAGTAGGAAATATTGTTAGACGACCTATAGATGGTATTATAGATTACTATCGCAACGAAATCATCAAAAAGAAACCAAATAAGGTTTAAGACGGTTTGATTTTTTGAAGGTTGTAGTTTAGCGTAACTCGAGTTCCTTCTCCGGGAATAGAGTTTAAAAATAACCTCCCGTCTATGTACTGCATACGTTCTTTCATGAAGAATAACCCCATACCGCCTTCTGCATTGTTATTAGGTTTGGATGGGATTTTGGAGATATCATACCCTTTACCATTATCATTAATTGTAATGCTTAGTAATGTTTCGGAATGATTTATGGTAATAATAATATATTCAGAATTGGCATATTTAACAGCGTTATTAACGGCCTCTTGAGTAACTCTGTATAAATTGGTTTCTACAAGTGTATCAAATCTTTGATCAAAATTAGACGTATTTTCAAATAGAATTTGCTTGCCAGTAAGTTTTGAAAGTTCCTTTACCATTTTTTGAAGAGCTATAGAAATACCATAATCCTGAAGCTCAGGAGGAGTAAGGTTAAAAGTAGCAATTCGTATTCCTTGAATAAGGTCATTGGATAATTGTTTTAACCCTTCAATTTTTTGTTGAGCTTTTTCTAAATTTTTAAAGCTTATAGATTCAATATTAAGCTTTAGTGCTGTGAGCATTTGACCAATACTGTCATGGATTTCTTTTGCAATTCTTTTTCTTTCTTCTTCTTGTGCTTCAACGATTTGACTTGCATTTGACTTTTGTGTTTCTTCTTTTTCTTTATATTGGGCGGCGTTTAATCGTTCTATTTCAATTTGGGCTTCCTTCCTTTTTGAGATATCAGAGCATAAAACAAGACGTTCAGAATCTCCTGAGGTTTTAAATATAGTTAGTATAGAAATATCTAACCATATTTTCTGATTTACGGCAGTAACAAACTCAAACTCTTCATTAAATACCCCACCCTTATTTTGTAATATTAATTGCAACAATTTATTCCTCTGTACCTCACTTAGGTACATGAGATCAACAAGATTTTTTTTGCTGTAATTTTGTTCTATGCTCAGTAATTTGGCAAAACGTTCTCCAAGGTTAATGATAAGACCGTCACTAGTTGTCCTTGCGTATAGAACAGTTTGGTCCATTGCATGATTTAATGCAGATAATTCCTGAATACTTTGATCTTTAGATATTTGATTTTCTGTTAGTCGATCTATATCGACTAACATTTGTTGTTCTTTTTTTTCTAATCGTATTATATAAGAATTAAATTGAGTAAATATTATGCCTATGGAGATTGAAAAGGCAATAAACAAAATTGCTAATAGCGTAAGAAAGTACGTTAATGGCATTACAGAAGAATACCCTAAGAATATCACAATAAAACATAATACCAAACCTATTAAAAGGAATAATTTTATTTTTTTAATGCGATCAGAAATGTTCATTAAGACTTATCCATTTAGTGCGCTTTGAATCAAAGCTAAAGCTTTTTCTGAAAATGATAACTTTAATGCAGCTTGATGGCCATTCTCAGACATTTTTCGCCAGGTTTTTTGCAAGATGTCTACTACTTTTTCTTCAGTATGTTTTTCTAAAAACGACTCGTAATAAAAATCTAGAAATACAAGACATATTACGTCTTCTAAAACCTGAGTCTCTTCGTCTTTTTTTAATTTCTTTTTTTGAAGTAAAAAGGTAACCCTATCTATAACCTCAGAATCATAATGAATACCCTGAAGAATTTGTGACGCTTTTTGTGCATGAAATTTTTTTAATTCCTCTCGCCATTTTAGATATCCTACTCGATCCATTGGATAACTATTTCTTGGGATTTCCCATCTACATATGTGTTGAGCTCTTGCAGCGAGCTTTAACGCTTCAGAAGCTTTAGGTTCATATTTTTCTAAAGTTTGAGTCATCCGTTGCCCGTAAATTAGTTCTTTAGGCACAAGGTCTCCTTTAATTTTTTCAGTATTAGGGTCTTTGGCATTTGCTTCATCAAATAAAGCATATGCTTTTTTTAGCGTGTTGGTGATTGGCATAAAAGTTTTAGTATGATATACCTACAAAGTTAAGTCTTTTTTGACCTAGAATCTATTAATAATAGTTATTCTGCGAAACCAATATAGACTATGCTGTTTTCTATTTTTACTGGATACGTAGCAATAGGAGAGAGATCACCATCGAGGTTTTTACCATTGTCTAGTGAGAATGTTTTTTTATGCATTGGGCAAGCTACTTTTGGAATTCCGTTTTGATCCCCAATCATCCCCCGACTTAATACCATTTCCATTTTATGAGGACATACATTTTGACAAGCGTACCAGGTATTTTTTCGTTCAAAGTTAAAAACGGCGATTTGTTTATCTTTATATTTTATACAAGCACCTCCATTTTTTGGGAAATCACTCACTTTGGCGGCTTCAAACCAGATAGTCACTTCTTTTTTCGAAATGGTTTTATAAATATCTAAAAGTTCTTCCATGATTTTAAAGTTTTGGGTTTCTAGTGTTGATGTAAGAATGTTAATTATTTAAACTAATAAGTCTAGGAATACTATTTCCAGTGTTCTGGCATTTTTTGATCTCTCAATGGCACGAAAACTAGGTTGTCATCTGTTTCTTCACTATTCACGAAATGATTAAACCTTTTCATGATTTCTTCATTTTGTATTGCTTGTGTCCATTCACATTGAAAAGTATTCACTAGTGTTGCCATTTCATTCTCTAATTCTTTCACCAATCCTAATTTATTATCAATTACAACACTTTTTAAATAATCAATACCTCCTTCTAGTTTATCTAACCATTTGGCGGTTCGTTCTAATGGCGCTGCAGTTCTTATATAGAACATTAAAAATCGATCTAAATATTTGATTACGGTTTCGTTATCGATTTGTTCAGCTAGTAATTCGGCATGTTTTGGGTTGGCACCCCCGTTACCACAGACATAAAGATTCCACCCACCTTCAACAGCAATTACTCCAAAATCTTTACATCGTGCTTCAGCGCATTCTCGTATACATCCTGATACACCACCTTTTAATTTATGCGGTGACCTAAGACCTTTGTATCGTTCTTCTAATTCAATAGCAAAGCTTACACTTTCATCCATTCCGTAGCGGCACCAGGTAGATCCTACGCAACTTTTTACTGTTCTTAATGATTTTCCGTAAGCGTGACCACTTTCAAAACCATGATCGATTAAATCTTTCCATATTTTAGGTAATTGATCTAATCGGGCACCAAAGAAATCTACACGTTGTCCACCTGTAATTTTGGTGTATAGATCATATTTTTTACCTACCTGACCAAGGACAATCAATTTGCCGGGAGTAATTTCTCCTCCAGGTATTCTGGGTACAACGGAGTAGGTGCCATTACGTTGAATATTAGCTAAGAATTGATCGTTAGAGTCTTGAATAGTTGCTTCTTCGTTTGCAGTATCTGCATAAATACTAGCTAAAATCGATGCAACTAAAGGTTTGCAGATTTCGCATCCATCTCCGGTTCCATGATTATCTAATACTTCATCGTATTTTCGGTAGCCTTTTAGTTTAATAATATCAAAAAGTTCTTGTCTATTATATTCCAAATGTTCGCAAATAGTATCTTTTACTTCTTTACCTTGAGATTTTAAAGTGGCATCAACCAGATCTTTTACCATTGGTTTACAACCACCACAACCAGTTCCTGCCTTGGTATTGGATACGATATCTGCGAGGTTATCACAAGTTCCATCTTTAATAGCATTGCAAATAGCTCCTTTGCTCACACTTTCGCACGAGCATATTTGGGCATTGTCTGGGAGATCCATAATATTTCCTAATAATGAGTTGTTATCACCTCCACGACTGCCTAAAATCAAATCTTCAGGGTTTTCTGGTAGCTGCATTCCGGTCTGATACATTTGGAATAGCGCATTATAATCTGATGAATCTCCTACAAGAATTCCACCTAGTAATTTTGTGTCTTCTTTGGATACATTTATACGTTTATAGATGCCTTTTCTTTTATTTTCATAGATTATAGAATCTATAGCACCACTATCTTTTAAAGCTTCTCCAAAACTTGCTACTTCGGTGCCAATAAGTTTTAATTGAGTAGACATATCAATATCTTCATCCATAGTTTGAATTCGATCACCTGTAATTTGTGATACAGCCACCTGGGCCATGTCATACCCTGGGGCAACAAGTCCATAAATCATATTGTTATATAAAGCTACTTCTCCAATAGCAAAAATAGAATCATCAGAAGTTTTCATCATATTATCAACTATCACACCTCCACGTATTCCTGTTTTAAGTCCACATTCTTTTGCAATTTCATCTCTAGGACGTATACCAGCAGAAATGACTAACATATTAATTTTAAGCTCTGTGCCGTCGATATATTGTAAACCTTCAATTGATTTATCTCCTTGAATACATTCAGTTTGTTTATTTAAATGAACAGATAAGCCTAGTTTCTCAATTTTTGTTTGTAGTATATTACTACCTCCCTGATCAAGTTGTCTTGGCATTAACCGTGGTGCAAATTCTACTATATGAGTTTGAAGCCCTAATTCTTTAACGGCATTAGCTGCCTCAAGTCCCAATAACCCCCCTCCTAAAACAGCAGCCTGAATATTTCCTTCGGATTTTAGTTTTTTCGCATATGCTTCTATTGCTTCAAGATCTTCAATAGTTCTGTAAACAAATACACCGTCTTTTTCAACTCCAGGAATAGGAGGTACGAAGGCAGATGATCCAGTGGCTAATACGAGATGATCATAAGCGTATGTAATACCTCTGTGATTTGCTACAGTTTTTTCTTCTCTATTGATTTCTGTAATCATCTCTGAAGTATGGAGGTCAATATTGTTTTCATCATACCAATTGATAGAACACATACTTAGTTCCTCGGCAGTTTTTCCTGAATAATATTCACTTAAATGAACACGATCATAAGCTCTTCTTGGTTCCTCTCCAAAAACAATAAGTTTATAATCCTTAAACTTGGGTGAACTAACAAATTTTTCGCAAAATTTGTATCCCACCATGCCATTACCTATTACTACTACCTTCTTCATGAATTACGTATTTTGAAATTCAAAATTAAGTATTAATACTTATAAATGAGATAAGAATTACGTAATTATGCAAGTTGTAATTTGAGGATTTATAAAAAAACTACCCCCATCCTTGTAAAATTCATTTTTGCAAGGATGGGGATTGATTACTGATTAAATTTTAAAAGAATTATTCTTATTGTGCTGGTTTTGGACTCCATTTCAGAAAATTTGGTTTTACAACCAGCATTGCCCACCCCCAATTTTGAGTATCTGCAGGGTTTGTTATTCCTTTTAAGATTTCCATAGAATCTGATGCGAACATATGTGAATACCCGATTTTTAAAGTTGCGAATGAGAGTACTTTTTGAGTGAACACTAGATCAACCTCTGTGCCCAGGTAATCATCTATATTATCTCCTAGACTTTTGGCTCCGGCAAAATAATGGGCTTTTATAAGTAAACTCGATTTTTCTCCTATCTTAATAACAGTTTTGGCATAGATATCATTTAGCCCAATGTTGTTGGCATGGTTTCCTACATAGAAATAATCCATGTATCCATTAAATTTATGATTAGTTCCAAAAATTGGGAAAAACGATTTAATTTCGCCATCGGCACCTCCATTGTCATCACCACTTAGTGTTTCGAAACCGAGCCCAAATAATGTTTTTCCTGGTTTATAATTAACTTCTAGCAATGCATTGTATGCAGATAAGTCAATCTCTTCAGTAAATTCTCCAGTTTGCCCATATATATTAGTCATAATAGAAAGTCCTTTTGAGGGTTTTACAACTAAATGCGTTCCAAAAGTTTGTCTGTTTACTGTACCATCAATAGGAGTTTGGTTATCCGTTGGGTCAAGATTCTGATAAGAATTATTAGCTAAAAGAATACTTCCCGAAAATTTCTCCCAGTCTTTATGCAACCACACATATATCATTCCTTTATAGTCAAAAACTGCTCGGGCATTACCAGTATTGTTAGGATCAAATAATGTAGTCTGTCTACTTGGACCATTTTGGTTAAAAGCGATACCAATATCCAATTTAAATCCTTCTTTGGTATATTTTAATAATGCGGCATCATGAAATCTACCTTGCATTGCCCAGTCTAGGCCTCCAAAAATTCGCTGATCATCATAAGAGAGGGCCTGTCGTCCTAATTTAGTAGACCAACCATTTCCAAATTTGAAATTGATCCAGGCCTGAGCCAAAGAAATACTGTTGTTATCATCGCTGGGTGAAATCTGAGGGGTGTCTCCCCAAACGCTTACATCTTGAACGCTTAAATACGTAGAGAATTTCTCTTGTTTGTATCCAAATTTTATTCTAGACCGTTGTTGCACAAATACCCCGGCATCTAAACCATCAGGAATTAGGTTTCCGAAACCGTTAGAATATTCTAGCCTAGGTCTAATATCTGCATCGATGCTTAATTCCTGGGCTTTTCCATTAAATGCAAACATCAATATTAATAGTATAAAAAATAGTTTATTTTTCATAGATATAATTTTGTTTAAGTACAAGTGGTTTTGTACATGTTGCTATCTTTTTTAAATTTTCAAATAATAAAGCTATACGTATATTAAATATCAAAATTAAGTATTAATACTTAATTTTGATATGTTTTTTACATAAAAATACGTAATAATAATTTTAGATTTTTAAAATTTATATAGAGGTTTTTGATATATTCCTATATTTTAGCATATGTATATGTAGTTTTGAATGTTATAACATTTTGTAATGATTAAAATAGTGTTAGTTGATGATCATTTTCTGGTTAGAGATGGTATTCGATCGCTTTTAGAAGATGAAGAACAATATGAAGTGATTGGTGAGGCATCCGATGGTATTGATGGGATCAAATTGATAAAATCTTTAAATCCTGATATCGCTATTTGCGATATTAGAATGCCAGAAATGTCTGGTATAGAAATGGTTAAAAAGTTGACATTACAAGATGTTTCTACTCGAACAATTATGTTATCGATGCATGATTCTGATGAGTATATATTGCAATCTATTAACGCAGGTTCAGATGGATATTTGCTCAAAGGTGCGGGAAAAGAAGAATTCTTAAAAGCGCTAGCTGCTGTTGGGAAAGGAGAGAAGTATTTTAGTGGCGATGTTTCTTCTATTTTGATAAAAAAAATACGAAACGAAAAAAACAAAGATGTCACTGTTGAGAAAGTTAGTAATGATACAATTTCTACGCTTAAAGGCCGTAATACAAAGCCTAATCCTTTTGATCTTACCAAAAGAGAATACCAAGTTCTACATTTAACCATTTCTGGAAAAACCAATAAAGACATTTCCTTAGAACTAGAAATTAGTAAAAGAACTACAGAGGTGCACAGATTTAATCTGATGAAAAAAATGGGAGTTAAAAATGCTTTAGAATTAAGTAACAAAGCAAGAGAATACGGAATGATAGATTAAAGTATATGAATACCATTTTTGTGGTTGTAAGATTTATAATTACACTTTGATTTTTTTGATAAAAATGTAATTTTTTGAACTGGTTTTTTTTTAATACGTAATTCTTACTAATGTTACGTATTTTTAATATGGATTATTTATAAAAATAAGTATAAATACTTAGTTTTGATTTAATAATTTAAGTATTCACACGCTGAATACCGAAACGATTAAATGAATTTAAAACTAAGAATTATGAATACTAATGGAAAATCAACAAGTTTAAAACTCTTAAATTTTAAAAGTTTACCAATTCGAACTTTTTGGATTACTTCTGTCGCCTTTTTCTTATGCTTTTTTGCATGGTTTGGTATCGTGCCATTTATGCCAGATGTTGTTAAAGATTTGGGCTTAACACCAGATCAAAAGTGGAATTCTATAATAGTGGCAGTTTCTGGAACTGTATTTGCGCGATTGGTAATCGGTAAATTATGTGATAAATATGGTCCGCGTATTTGCTATACTTGGTTGTTAATTTTAGGAGCAATTCCTGTTATTTTATTAGGTTTTGTACAAACACCTTTACAATTTATTGTTTGTAGATTATTTATTGGTTTTATAGGAGCTTCATTTGTAATTACTCAATTTCATACTTCTATTATGTTTGCTCCTAATATTGTGGGTACTGCTAATGCAACATCTGCGGGATGGGGAAATCTTGGAGGGGGAGCTAATCGTTTGGGTATGCCTTTGATTGCCGCTGTAGTGGTTAGTTTTGGAATAGCAGATACCGATGCATGGCGATATAGTATGGTTATAGCGGGAGTAGTTTGCTTTTTAATGGGGATAGTATATTACTTTTTTACCAAGGATACACCAAATGGTAATTATTCAGAATTAAAAGCAAAAGGAGAATTGATACAATCCAAAAAGGATGAAGTAAGTTTTTTAAATGCAATAAAGGATTATAGAGTTTGGATTCTTTTTGTTGTTTATGCTGCTTGTTTTGGAATGGAGCTTACCGTATATGGTACAATGGACGATTATCTACAAAATACATTTCAATTAGAACGTGCAACTGCTGGTAATCTGGTATTGTCATTTGCATTGATGAATATTTTTGCAAGAACATTAGGCGGTTTTTTTGGAGATAGATTTGGAAGGTTAAAAGGGTTAAGGGGACGTGTTTTATTCTTAGCAATTATTTTAGGAATTGAAGGACTTATGTTATCTTTGTTTTCGGGTATGACGGGGTTAACTTTTGGAGTAATATTCTTAGTTGGTTTTAGCCTTACCGTGCAAATGGCAGAAGGAGCAACTTTTTCTGTTGTACCTTTTATAAATAAAAAAGCTATTGGATCTATTTCGGGTATTGTTGGTGCCGGAGGAAATGTTGGAGCTTTTTTAGCGGCTTTGGTTTTAAAATCAAAATCAGCCGTGGCTGAGAAGACCGCAATTCTAGAGAATCAAAATTTAGGTCAGGAAGCGGTAGAAACTGCACAGGCATTAGCTTCTTCAGAAGCCGTTGCAAGTGGTTATTTTATTATTGGAGTTTTTGTTGTTTTCACAGCAATTGTATCTTTGGCAATTAAGTTTTCTACCGAAGACGAGAAGGCAGTCGAAAAGGAAATGAAAAACGTATTAGCGTATAACTAAAATTTAGTGTTGAAACCTTAAAGAACAAAAGTTGCTTTAAGTGTTTCTTGTGTTGCCGGTTACAACTAAGTTGTAACCGGCTTTTTTGTGCTTAGAATTTGATAAAAGTATATACCGCATAATTTGAAAATCATTTTTTATATAACCGGATTTTATCGAATCCATAATTCTTTTCAGTTTGCTAGAGAAAACAGTTTTCAGTTTATGATTAATACGTATTAATACTTAGTTTTGAAAGAAAGAAACGAGTATTTCAGGATAGTATGACGACATTAAAATCATATAAAACAACGTGTTCATATTGTGGTGTTGGCTGCGGTATTGTTGTGAAAAAGGACCTTCAAGGAACGATTAAAGTAGAAGGAGACAAGGATCATCCTGTTAATAAAGGTATGCTGTGTTCAAAAGGAATGAACTTGCATCATGTTGTTAATGACACAAGTGATCGTATTCTATATCCCGAAATGAGATGGAGCAAAGGGCATGAACGTCAAAAGGTATCTTGGGATCAAGCGATGGATAGAGCTACTTCAGTTTTTAATACTATCATAAAAAAATATGGATCGAATAGTGTAGGTTTTTATGTTTCAGGGCAATGTCTAACTGAAGAATATTACTTAATAAACAAACTGGCAAAAGGTTTTATTGGAACAAATAATGTGGATACCAATTCTCGACTATGTATGAGCTCTGCCGTTGTAGGGTATAAACAAGCGCTTGGTGAGGATAGCGTTCCTATATCATACGATGACATAGAATTGGCGGATTGTTTTATGATTGCTGGGGCTAACCCTGCATGGTGTCACCCTATTTTGTATAGAAGAATAGAAGCACATAAAGAGAAAAACCCCAATACCAAAATCATTGTTGTAGATCCTAGAAAAACGCAGTCATGTGATATTGCAGATTTGCATTTACAAATTCTACCTGGAACAGATGTAGTGTTATACAATGCGATTGCTAAGCGATTAATTGATCGAAAAAAAATTGATAAAAACTTTATAGCAAATCATACCGATAATTACGAATCTCTTAAAAAATCCTTAGAATCTATATCTCTAAACGAAGCGTCTAAAATTTGCGGAATTACTATTAGGGATATTAAGAAAGCTGCTTCTTTTATAGCAGATGCCAAAGGTTTTATTACCCTTTGGGCTATGGGATTAAATCAAAGCTCAATAGGGGTGTATAAGAATAATGCCCTATTAAATCTATCGTTGCTCACCGGTCATATCGGTAAACCAGGTTCAGGTCCTTTTTCATTAACAGGTCAACCAAATGCTATGGGAGGAAGAGAAGTTGGTGGAATGGCAAACCTTTTGGCTGCTCATCGCGAGTTATCTAATGATGAACATAGAAGAGAGGTGGCGAATTTTTGGAGAGGTAAAGAGATAGCGGCTAAGCCTGGATTAACTGCCACCGAAATGTTTGATGCTTTAGAAAGTGGAAAACTAAAGGTAATTTGGATTATCTGTACTAATCCATTAGTAAGTTTACCAAATGCTAATAAGGTAGAAAAAGCGCTGAAAAAAGCAAAGTTTGTAATTGTACAGGATATTTCTCACCGTTCAGAAACTTTGGATTATGCGGATTTGGTGTTTCCTGCTGCTGGATGGGCAGAAAAAGAAGGTACAATGACCAATAGTGAAAGACGAATTACATATCTCAATGCTGCAATTGAACCACCTGGAGAATCTATGCCAGATGCAGAGATAATATGGAATTTTGCCAGAAAAATGGGATATAAAGGATTTGATTACAATTCGGTAGAAGAAGTGTACAGAGAACATTGTATGTTGACAAAAGGGACTAATATTGATATTTCAGGATTAGATTATAATCGTCTCAAAAAGGAAGGGAGTTTTCAGTGGCCTGTTCCCGAGAGCAATCATCCAGGAACCCTTCGTTTATTCGAAGATAAAAAGTTCTATACCAATACCGGAAATGCAAAATTTATAGTTCCTAGATTTACTAAACCTACATCTGAGTTAATCACAAACGAATACCCTTTAATTCTAACTACTGGTAGAGTACGTGACCAATGGCATACCAGAACCAAAACAGGTAAGGTAAATAGGTTATTATCACATATTCCTTATCCCTTTTTAGAAATGAATCATGTGGATGCTTTTTTACAAAAACTAAAAGATGGAGATATTGCAGTAGTAGAAAGTAAACGAGGCAAAGTACAGGTAAAAGTTAAAATCAGTGATACAATTAACAAAGGGGTCGTCTTTTTACCCATGCATTGGGGAAAAGTACTAGGAAATGATTTTGGTAGGGCCAATAATTTGACTACTAATATTATAGATCCCATATCCAAAGAGCCTGATTTTAAATTCTCTGCGGTAAAAATTAACAAGTTTGTTAAGTCAAAACAAAAAATATGTATAATAGGAGCAGGAACAGCGGCTTACCGATTTATTCAAACCTATAGAGAACATAATATTACTGATGAAATTATCGTATTCTCAAAAGAACCTTATCCATTTTATAACAGAGTGTTATTGCCAGAGTATGTTAGTGAAGAGCTTACATGGGAGCAACTTCAAAAGATGAGAGAAGGGAGTGTAGAATCCTTAAATGTAACTTTACTTACTAGTAATCCAGTCGAAGAAATTAATAGAGAAGAGCAATATATCGTTGATAGTAAAGGAGAACAACATAATTATGATTTAATTCTTATGGCAACAGGTAGCAGAGCTTTTGTGCCAAAAGAAGTACCAGTACATCTTCCTGGAAGGTTTACGATGAGAGATCGTGGAGATGCGGATAAATTAAAAACATATCTTGATCAAACGGGATTACCCGATAATGAACAACACGTGACTATAGTTGGTGGTGGTTTGTTGGGATTAGAATTAGCTGCTGCATTAAGAAGGAAGAAAGTTAACATCACTATTGTGCAAAGAGGGAATCGGTTGATGGAACGTCAATTAGATATTGTAGCAAGCCGTCTATTGGCAGAAGATGTAAGAGAAAAAGGAATTCAAATTCACTTCGATAATGAGGTGGATACGGTATTTAATCGAGAGCGAGGTAGTCTTTTGGTGAATTTGAAATCTGGTAAATCATTTACTTGCAATGCTGTTGTGTATTCTATAGGTACAATTCCAAATATTGATTTAGCAAAAAAAATAGGAATAAATTGTCGTCGAGGGATTTTGGTAAATCAATATTTGCAGTCTGTCGATCCAAATATTTTTGCCATTGGCGAAATAGCAGAATTTGAGGGAAATTTATATGGTATAACAGCAGCTGCAGAACAACAAGCGGATATAGTAGCAAAATATTTGTTAGGAGATTATAGCGCTATCTATAAAGGTTCTGTGTTTATGAATATTCTAAAATTTGAAGACCTAGATCTTTGCAGTATTGGAAATATTGATGTCCCTAAAAATGATCCGATGTTCGAAGAGGTCATATTTATGGATGTTCGAAAACGATTTTATAAAAAATGTATTGTAAAAGGAGATAGGTTGGTTGGGGCCATATTAATGGGGGATAAGAGTGAATTTGCAGATTTCAAAAGCCTGATAGAGAATAAGATAGAGTTGTCTGAGAAAAGAGATGAATTGTTGCGATCTTCAAAACTTGATGAACCAGTACTAGGAAAACTTATCTGTTCCTGCAGTCAGGTTGGAGAAGGAAACCTTGAAAAAATTATTGAAGCCGGTTGCGAAGACTTTTCTGAACTTTGTATTAAAACTGGTGCTGGATTAGGTTGCGGTAGCTGCAAACCTGAAGTAAAAGAGGTGTTAACTAATATGATGCAATTGGCATGATTATGAATAATGAAGTAGTACAATATCGAACATATATCAAAGGAGGGATTTTATCTCCTGTCGAATTGCAGCAAATTATAGAATATGCTCAAAAATTGGAATTAGATACTTTTCATTTTGGATCAAGGCAAGATATTATTTTTCCTTTAAAGGATAGAAATGAAAACATAGTGGAAGAACATGATTTATTCGATCCTTCTTTTTTTTCTTCTCAATCTCAACAAAATATAAGTTGTTCATATGTATCTATTGATATTTTTGATGCGACTGTTTGGTTAAGAGGAACTACATATTTATATATTTTAGAAGAATTTAGATATAAGCCTACACTAAAAATAAATATCACAGATCCTAAACAACAAATGGTTCCTTTGTTTTCTGGGGATTTAAATTTTATTGCTTCGCCCAATGAAGATTATTGGTACTTATTTTTAAAATTACCAGATTGGAGTGAGATGTATTACCCTGCACTTATTTATACTTGGGATATTGCAAAAATAGCAGAAGCTATCGAGAAAGAATATAAAGACGTTACCGGTATTGATGAGCTTTTTAAGTTACTCAATCAAAAGGTAGATTCTAATAATAAAGTAATAGAAAACCCATTACAAGTTACATTTAATCCTTTTCCATATTATGAAGGAATGAATAAAATGGGAATTAATCAATATTGGTTAGGACTATATTGGAGAAACAATAAATATGATTTGAAATTTTTAAAAATGCTTTGTGAATTTTGTGTAGAGCATAGAATAGGTAAAATATGCCTAACATCATGGAAATCATTTGTTATCAAAGGTATACCAAGAGAAAGTAAATTAGCTTTAGAAAAGTTACTAGGACAGTCTGGTATAAATGTTCGCCATTCGGCTTTAGAGTTAAATTGGCATTTGCCAGTAAGCAATAAAAAAGCATTAGAACTCAAAAAGTTCTTGGTAATGAACTTTGATCAAAATGATATTAGTACTTACGGATTAACGTTTAGTATTGTTGCTAATCAAAATCAAAATCGTTATTTCACTTCGATAGTAATCGAAGAAAACAAAACTCCAGAACGTATTAAAGATTTTGTAATAAGATCAACTTATAATGTATTGTATGCCAAAAATTTTGATCCTAATACTCGTAATTATATTGTTTATGCTCAAGATATAGATCAAATGGATTTACCGGGATTGCTTCTGGAGTTGACAAAAACGTATTTTCAAAACTTAGGGACCAAAAATGATAGTCATAATGTTGGAGTCATTGCAAAAAAGGAAGTTCTTGAGATAGAGGTGTACCAATGTAATGACTGTCAAACGGTTTATGATCCTTCTGTTGGTGATGTGTTGAGGGGAATCTCAATAGGTACAGAATTTATGGATTTACCTGTTGATTACAATTGTTCCTTATGCGAAGCATCTATAGATAATTTTGAAAAAATAGTTTTAGAAATTGTGTAATTATTGAAATAAAACATGAATAAGAGATGGTGTATACCATAATAACAAATTATACCTATGACCGATATTAACCAAATGTTATACCTATGAATTTAGAAGAATTAATTATGGCATCAATAGCAGAGTTTTTGGATGTAGAAGTACATAAGGATACAGAATCCTTAGGTTTATCTTCCAAAATTGAGATTGTTCAAAAAAGAATAGCAGATAAAATAAAGAATAAAGTTAACCCTGCAGTTAACAATAATGAATCAATGAACTATGAATATGAAATGTTTTTTAGTAGTAATCCTAATGATATGATTAAAATAGATGGTTGGATACCTATTGAAACAAATAAAATAGAAAAAGTGGATAAAATTTCAGAATATATTGAAATTGGGCTTTTAAGAAAAAAAGAAGTTGTTTATAGCTAACAAACATTAGTTTTTCTTAAAAAAGTATTCCTTGCTTTTCTTTTTAGTTTTCTATGTAGAGATTGGATTTAGGTATTTTTAAATCATACTAATGTTGCTTTGTATTAGCAGATATTAATTTACCAATGAAAATCTCTATCCTTTACTTTTGTATTTTCAGTCACAAAAATATCGATAAAAGTACTCTTGGAAGAAAATTGTTTATGTCTAAATTGAATTTTTAAAGTATCTTGAGATAATTGAAGTATTTTAAAATACTTATAGTTTTTTTTCATGTTCATTAGCTCTGGAAGCTGATCACTACTGTATTTAAGATAAGAATTACCTTTTTTATCTTTAGTTATTTCCCAATTTGCAAGTAGCGAGGGACCACAATTATCTTGTTCTCCATTATTGTCTTTTAGTGTCATGTTCGATTGGTAAGTGATTCTATATGAAAGAAAACAACCAGCCATATTCATACGTGTTCCATTGTTATATCGTCGTGCCAATTTCCATGTTTTTCCTTTGTCGTTAGTTCCAGAGATTAACTCTACAGATTTTTTTGGTAACCTATAAGGTTCTTTCTGGGATTTTGAACAAGAAATAATGGTAATACTGGTGATTATACAAAGTGAGTATAGAATATGATGTTTCATGATGGTTAAGCAGTTTGTTTTGTGTTCTCAAAAATCATACCTCGTATACATAGCTAAACATAACAATTGTTAATACTTCTGTGTAAAAGTATTATTTAAATTTTTCAACTACGTTTCTTAAAATTCTATTTTAGTCCTTTTAATTATTATATAGTATGACGGAATACGTGCTTTTGACAGAAAATCAAGATTATTTTGTAGAATACCTTATTGGAGAACTAGTATTATCTAATAGTATTAGTGAAGCTATGAAATTTAATGATGAAAATATAGCGCTTAGATTTAAACATATGTTACATAACTCTTGTGAGCTTGTGACCAGTGTGAATACATATATTGATTAAGTTTTCTATAAATAATTTGGCTTACCTACCTTTAATTAACTTATATACGTAATCCAGTAATACATCTTTTCCTGAAATCAAATCCTCGCGTGATATAGTGATATATTTATCAGGTGGTACTCCAGATCCCTTGGGTACATTCTTGTTTTTTGTATAGTGATTTACCTTTTCCATAAACATTGCAAACTTTATTTTGGAGTTAGGTAGTTCATAATATACAGGGAATTCACCATTATGGAAATAATATCCGCCACCGGTTTCTTCTCCAATTAAAATCATATCAGGATCATTTTTGACATTTAAAGCAAAAGTCGCTGCTGCAGAAAAAGAGGTCCCTCCGGTTAGAACATATACTTTTCCATTAAATCGATTCTCATCGGGGACCATAATAGTCTCCATATCATCAAAAGGAAGTTTCCAACCATCGTATACAGGGTGATTTTTAAATTTATCATTTAAAAACTCCTTCTCATTCAGGAATGACCTACTCAAATGTTTTTTTTCAGGAATAGAAAGAGCAGTTACATACGAACTTGTTGTTTGTTTGAAATTTTTTTGAGTAAGGAATGAGAATAAATGAACAGCATTTGCTCTAAAACCTCCATCATTTTGTCTTATATCTACAATAAGGTGACGAATTTTTCTCTTATTTATTTCTTTAAATATTTTAGTAAGATGAGATTGAAATATTCTAATATCTCCTCCAAAACTATTTACAGTCAATATGGCTGTTCCTAAATATTCCTTATAATAAACGAATGGAGTTTTGTTTCCAATAAACTTATCAAAAAAATCAAAACCGTTTTCTTGATTGTGATATTTGGCAAAATATGAATTTCGCTTTGTGTTTCTAAGTTTGACTTTTACAAAAGGTTCTGCATCTAAAATTATGATTTTTTCAATACCATCAGGTTGGATATATTCAACCTCAAACTTTTTTGTAATGCCAAACTCATAGGTATAAAACTGCCCGAATTTTAATTCGATATCTCTATACTTTTTCGTAAGGTTATAACCATCTGTTGGAGCATATTTTTTAAAACGCTCAAGAATATTACTCACATCTACCGTGTTGATTTTTTTAATTTGTGACCCTATAGGGATGTCAAAATCATTTGTGTCTGTATAAAATTCGGTATTAATTATTTTTAAGATTAATGGGAAGTAATATTGATCCGTCTTTATGGTACTGGGTGCAGCAAAAACTAAATGACCATCCCTTATTTGATTTGTGATAGTGAGTATGTCTTTATACAGAGTAATATCTGTAAAATCATTATTTATCGATTCCTTAACCGTTTCTATGAGGTAGTCTAAAGAATCTTGTGAGATATATTCATACAAACTTGGGTGCCCCTTTTTGATGATTTTTTCCAAAATATCAATATCGGCTCTTATAGCAGTAGAGTCGATTTTTTTTTGACCAGATATCGATTGGATAATAGCCCAACAAAATACAATGAATAACGTTTTTTGCATTATAAAATTTTGAAATATAAAATTTCTGTATTAATAACTCAATTTTAGAGATTGATGTTGCAATAGTATAATTTTCCCTGTGGTAAAAGTAGTAAAATTGTGTTGCGAATATGTGCTGAAGGCGATTATTTGATAATCAAAAAAAAGAATGCACAAACGTGCATTCTTAGTTAAAAGCAAATATTTTTTTTTTTTAATTTAATTTTCTAAGTTGTTTCTGTATTTTTTTGATGGCAGATTCTATAGATTTTTCAGGTTCTATCACATTATACTCTCCCCAGAATCTTGGGTCAGAAAAACCTGATGCTTCATCATTAATTACAACTGATGATTTTAATCGATCTTTAGCTTTTAATGTCGCTTTTTCTAGATTTTTTTTCCAATCAGTAACAGCCATTTCAACATTTAACTTATATACAGAGTTAAATAGTTTTTTCTTCCAGTTTATTTTGATGGCCAAATCTATTCTTCCATATCCATAATACCACTTGCCATCCTTCTGTCTGTAATCTATATTATAACTTGCTTGAGTTGGCATAACTTTCGCATTTCGTGGTTTTTTTCTGACAAACATTCTACTTACTTCTTCCTTGTTGTCCATGTTTAAACTAAAAACAGCTTTTTTCATTGCCAGAGTTTCTGCATCGATATATAGTTTACCAAAATACAAAGGTTCAATAATAAAAGGACGTTGTTTAAATTTCAATACATAAATATATTTGTCATTAATTTTGGTAGTTTTACCGAAACTAAATTCATATGTTTCTAACATATTTTCTGTAAAGAGAATCTCAGGATTTTTCATTACATCAATATATAACGTACTGGTTGGTCCACCTTGGAGTTTTACTGTTAACGTATCTAGTTTTTTATAATCCGCACTTTTTCTGGCTTTATATAATTTTATAGCATCAGTTTTTGGAGATTTGTATGGGTTTTTATATACATCAACTACAGCTTCTGAAAGAGAAACATAACTTCTACGTTTTTTAATAGTTTCTCTATAAAAAGCAGTCATAATGGTGTTGTCACTTAGGTAGTTGTCGCCTTTTTTCTTCATTACTGCACGAATCAAAGCTTCAGGATCTCTTGGATCAATATTCACCTCAGAGAGCTCTGTAATGGAGAGATTGAGACCTATTCTGGTGAATTCTCCGTTAAGTCGTGAGAGTGATATGGTTTCATCATTGTATCCTAAATGGGATATCGTGATTTCTCCATTGCTTTTATCTTTAGGCACTTTTAGTAAAAATTTACCTTCATCATTGGTTACTGTAGAAATATTAGTTCCATTTAGAGAAATTGTCGCAGATATAAGTGGTTTATCATTTTGACTGTCTACTACTAATCCTTTATACTCATTATGATTTATTGCATCGGTTTGAGTATTATCTTGAAGATAGGCAGAAGCTTGTAAATGAGTAGTGTATCCGGTTATAAAAAAAATAAACCAATAAAAGATGAAATGCTTTTTGAACGATAGTATACTTTTTTTGTTCATAGCTCGAGTTTTTAGGTTTAACTTCTTTGTTGTAAAGTTTAATCTTACCTTACAATATAATAAATTTTAATGAGTCAAATGACTATAAAATAGTTAAAACCCGTGGTTTACGTAACAATTACATAGGTTAAATAGCGTTAATGGTAATCAAAGTGATCTCCAAACCAGTTTTTAAGCTTGATGTTTAGAATTTCGGTAGTAAAAGGCTTCATAATATAATCATCTAAGCCTTTTGCGATAAAGCGTTCCGCATCTCCTGGAAGCGCATTAGAGGTAAGTGCAATTATAGGTGGCACATTTTTATAATTCTTTCGAATTTCGAGACAAGTTTGTACTCCATCAATATCTGGTAAATTGATATCCATTAAAATCACGTCGTAGAGATTCTCCTCAAATAATTCTAAGGCTTGTTTACCTGTTTTTGCTACATCCGCAGTGCACCCTAAATATTTAAGAATTTGCTTAGACACAAGGATGTTGGTGTCAGAATCTTCGACTAATAGTACATGAAGATTGTACTTTTGGTCGCTAGGATCATTTGATATTTTGTTTGGTTTTGAAGGAACGATATCCGAAATACCACATGTAAAGGTAAACCAGAAATTACTGCCTTGCCCTAATTCACTTTTTACGCCTAGTTTACCATTCATAAGATGTACTAATTTCTTACTTATGGTAAGTCCTAAACCGGTTCCCTCTCCTATTAATATAGTTTCGTCATGAAATTGACTAAATCGGCTAAATAAATCTTCTTGATCTTTTTTACTTATACCAATACCAGAATCGATTATTTCGATTTTTAAAGTTAATTCTGTGTTTTTTTGAGATTGTTTAGAGACTTTAACTTTAATATTCCCTTCTTCGGTAAACTTAATTGCGTTTCCGATAAGGTTAGAGATTATTTGCGTTAACCTATGACTATCCCCTATAATGTATTCTGGCAATTCTTCATGATATTCGCTAATAATTTCTATCCCTTTGGCTTTAGAAATAGCAAGAAAGAGGTTTACATTTTGTTCTATAGCTTCTCTTAAATTAAAGCTTTTTGAGATTAATTTAAATTTCCCTGCTTCGATTTTGGATAAATCCAAAACCTGATTTAGAATTTCTAATAGATTATGAGATGATTGCTGGATTATTGTGACATATTCTTTTTGAAGATCATTGAGTTCGGTATTTTTGAATAGTAAATCAATCATACCGATAACTCCAACCATAGGAGTCCTAATTTCATGACTCATATTGGCCAGAAAATCTTGTTTAAATTTTGAAGCTTTAAGTATTTGTTTGTTCTTGTTTTTAAGCTTATCCAAATTTCGACCACCGTACATTGCAAAGAGACCCAAGAAAAGAGGTGCCGTATCTATAATATAATGTATGGGATAATTTTTTTGAACGAAAATGACAGATTGCCATGAATACTCAAGATCTAATTTGGCAATATCAATATTTGTTGCCAAAACCGGAAATACAAACCCAAATAAGATTCCGTAGAATAAGTATTTAGCAGCTTCAGTTTTGAGCCAAGATGTTCGCATACTACAATTTGGTTTAATGCTTTAAACGAATGTGATTAAAAATACAGGGGTATGTGGGGAGATCGATTTGATCTTCTTTTGTTAAATATAAGTTTTTTTGAAATATAAGACTAGATATCTCTTTTATTAGTATACGTTTTGGTAACGATAAAAGAAAAAAATCCATAGTAGGACTACTATGGATTTAAACCTTACTTTTAATGAGTGTGTTATCCTTTAAACACTATTTTTCTTAATTTGTATCCTTCTATTTTGATTAAATATGTTTTTGGATCTACTAAGTAATGAATATAATCATCAACTTTTCCTTTATCCAATAATCTACCATCCAAAGTATATAAACTATAATCTAGTCCTTGTGGTACTTCGATGATATGTCTGAAAGTTTTTTGAGCTATAGTTTGTTGACAAGCATCGTCTGCCAAAAATCTATTAATAAATGTTACTCTTCCTTGTTCTTCACCTTCAAGAGTTACAGTAGCAGTGCTATCTATATCAATAATTCCATTTCCGGTAAGATCTCCAAGGATTATTAAACATGCATTTCTTATTTTAATCCGTGCTCCATCTTCAATATGCAGACTCTCGGTAATAAAAATAACACCTTCTTCTGTATTCTCATCCAGACCATTAATCACGGTGTTCTCTGTCACTGATATTAGCTTATAGGAAATATCAATTTTTGTATTCGCAAATACAATGCTTGTTACAAGCAAGGCAAAAATGGGTAGTAGTGTTTTCATAAAGTTTGGTTTTAGGGTTAAACCTTAATTTAATTTGTAAGTAAATACTTACTTATGATGATTTTTTATCGTTGTAAAACACAAAATCAACGACAATATACAATAAATTATGTTAAAAACATACTTTGATTATGCTTATTGCCGATAATAAGCTGCAGATATTATTAAGAAATTCTACGTACCCCCTGTATTTACTGCATGTTCGACATATGTTAATTTTTTGTTTTTTTTAACAAAATTTAACTTTTTAGAGAATATTTTACTGATTTTTAGGTAAATAACAAAAAACGCTTATTCGAAAGCCTATTTCGTAGTAATTTAAAGTTTAAGTATATATTTAGTTTTTAGGCTACAGTTAATTCATTTATAATTAAGGTTTTAATATTGCCAAAATCTTATATTTTAGTTAAAACTATGTTTTTTACTCCGTAGGATGTTCCATTTTATATAAATTACGCGCTGATTATGCGTAACGAATCCTCATTTCTTACGTCATATTACGGATAACTAATCTTAATTTATTAATAGAATGAGTTTAAAAATGAAAAATGTGTATTTTTTGGCTGTATTCGCTGTTGCATTTGTAAGTTGTAAAAACGAAACAAAAAAAGAACAGAGTGAAGAAGTTGCAGAAGTTGAAAAAGTTCCAGGAATAGTTCTTGAGAACATGGATACTTCAATCAGTCCAAAAGAAGATTTTTACAATTACGTTAATGGTAATTGGATGAAAACTACAGAAATTCCTGAAGATAGAACCCGTTGGGGTGGTTTCGGAGTTTTGAGAAAGAAAACTGATGATGATGTTTTAAAAATTTTAGAAGAAGCTAAGGCAAGCGGAAAATATGCTGCTGACTCGGATCAAGCCAAGGCACTTGCTATTTTTGACACTAAATTAGATACTGTAGCCAGAAATAAAGCAGGATTAACTCCTCTACAACCGGCTTTGGATGATATCGCATCGGTTAAAAATTTAAATGATCTTCAAACAGTAATAGCAAAAAACCCATCAGTTTCTACACCTTTTATTAATATTGGTGTGCAAGCTGATCTAAGTAATAGCGAAATGAATGCTGTATACTTAGGAGCTAATGGATTAGGGTTACCTGATCGTGATTATTATCTGGATCAAGACGAAAAATCAAAAGAGATTCGTGAAGAATATAAAAAGCATATTGTAAGAATGTTGCAAATGTTGGGTGATTCAGAATCTGATGCTATCGCTGCTTCTAATAAAATACTTGAGTTAGAAACTGCATTGGCAGAGCCTAGATTAGATAAAGTTGAAAGAAGAGATGCTCGTAATTACAATAACCCTAGAACAATTGCAGAAGCAGATGCAATGCTTTCTTCTATTGATTTTAATAAATTAATAACTGATCTTGGAATTACGAAAAAATTTGATACTATTATTGTTGCCCAGTTACGTTTTGCAAAATCTTTAGATGGGTTCTTAAAAAATACTCCTATTGAAGATTTAAAAACTTTAGTAAGATGGGATACTTTTAATAGTGCTACAGGTAGATTAAGTACTGAAGTAGAAGATGCAAATTGGGAATTTTATAGTAAATACCTTAGAGGACAAAAGGAACAACGTCCTGCAGATGAGAGAGCGCTTGCTACAGTGAATGGTACTGTAGGTGAAGCTTTAGGTAAATTATATGTGGATGAAAAATTTCCGCCAGAGGCTAAAGCTAAAGCTGAAAAAATGATTGCCAATGTAATTGAAGCATATAAAGCACGTATCCAGAAGTTAGATTGGATGAGTGATACTACAAAAACAAAAGCAATAGAAAAATTAAACAAGTTTACCGTTAAAATTGGATACCCGGATTCTTGGGAAGATTATTCAAAAATGGAAGTAGCTGCAGATAAAACGTATTTCGAAAATATGGCTGCTGTTGGTAAATGGGCAAGAGATAAGAATTTTGCAGAAATAGGAGAGCCTGTAGACAAGACCGAATGGGGAATGTCTCCACAAACAGTAAATGCATATTTTAATCCGCTTAATAATGAGATTGTTTTTCCGGCAGCAATTTTACAACCGCCATTTTACAACTACACGGCTGATGAGGCTGTAAATTATGGAGGAATAGGTGCCGTAATTGGACATGAAATTTCTCATGCATTTGATGATTCTGGAGCTCGTTTTGATAGTGATGGAAATCTGAAGAATTGGTGGACAGATGAAGATCTTGCAGCTTTCACAGAAAGAGGAAATGCATTGGCAGAACAATATGATGCTATAGAAGTTCTAGATAGTGTATTTATCAATGGTAAATTTACATTAGGAGAAAATATAGGAGATTTAGGAGGAGTATTAGGTGCATATGATGGCTTACAGAGGCATTTTGCAGAGAATGGTAGACCTGAAGATATTGATGGGTTTACTGCAGAGCAACGTTTTTTCATGTCTTGGGCAACCGTTTGGAGAACAAAAATACGTGAAGATGCTTTGAGAACTCAAATCAAAACAGATCCACATTCTCCTGGAGATACAAGAGCAATTCAACCTTTATTGAATGTTGAGGAGTTTTATAAAGCTTTTGATATAAAAGAAGGAGATAAAATGTATTTGGCACCAGAAAAAAGAGTACATATCTGGTAAAAATATATGAGATAAAATAAATTAAAACCCTGCTATTTGGCAGGGTTTTTTATTTAATTCTCTTTAATTTCATTCATGAGTAAGAAGGCTTGGTTCACATAATCCTTTTCTAAAAATAAAGTAAAATAATTGGAGGTAGAGATAACTTCAAAAACGGGAATACCTTCGTAAGCCAATAATTTGAAAATATAAAAGTACAAGCCAATTACTTTTGAATTATCTTCGGGCAATGCAATAGACATAGATGATAAGTTATCTGCAACCGAGATTCGAGTTTCATTCTTAAAATGTTTTTCTACGGTATCTTTAAGAGATGAAGTAACCAAAATATTACTTTCTTGAAAATTACTAGAATAGGTGAAATAGGCCTTAGCTTCATTCTTCACACTATTTAATAGGTTCGCTTGACTGGTTAATATGGTATTTGAGTTTAAAAAAGTATATTCCGTAATTCCTGATCTCACTACAATATCACCAAGATTTCTTAAATTATCTATATGTTTGATTCTTCTTGGGTGATAACGCCTCAGGGCCATAACAATCGAACCTGGTTTAACAGGTTTTCTCATCACTTTTTCTACTTGTGGTAAAAGGTCAATCGCTAAAGAGCTAAAATTAATAATATCTCTTGATAAAGCATCTTCTAAAAAAGGTTGATGTCTTAAAATATTATGTACACAATCGGTAATAGTTTTCATTGTTATATATTTAACAGGCTGTGCTAATTTATGCTTTTTCTTTTAAAATATTTATAATATGTATGTAATTAATTAATTATGCAGTATAAAAAGAACAATAGCAAAAGAAAAATTGATGAAAATTTTAAAGTTTGGCGGGACATCTGTAGGGTCGGTAGAAAATTTACATAGGGTTAAGGATATCCTTGTGTCTGATCAAGAAAGTAAAATAGTGGTGTGTTCTGCAATGTCTGGAGTTACAGATCAATTAGTTAGTTTGGTAGAACATGTAAAATTTGAGGATACCGATGCTATTACAAGAAGTATTCATAGATTAGAAAGTAAACATAGTGATGTTATTGATGTGTTAATCCAAAATGAAGATATTAAAGGAACTCTTAAAGATGGTTTGTCGTTAATGATTACAGAGTTATTTGAAATTTCGAATCAAAAATATTCTGAAATTATAAATTCTCAAATCATCACCTATGGAGAAGCTCTTTTAACTTATATTTTTTCGGGTTTTTTAAATTCACTCCAAATTCACAATGTTCTTTTAGATGCTAAAGATTTTATGCATGTAGAAACTGTAGAGAATCCAAATATATTAAAAGTAGGTAAGAGAATTGAAAAAGTGTTAGAAGAGAGTACTCAATCTTCTATTTATATTACACAAGGTTTTGTTTGTAGAAATAATAATGGAGATATAGGGCATTTAAAGAGAGGTGGAAGTGATTATACCGCAACAATTATTGGAGCAGCTATCAATGCTTCAGAAATTCAAATTTGGACAGATATAGATGGATTGCATAATAATGATCCTAGATTCGTAGATAATACGCAACCAATATCTCATCTTACGTATAACGAGGCAGCAGAATTGGCATACTTTGGGGCTAAAATTTTACACCCTCAAACAGTTTCTCCAGTTGTTGGTAAAGAAATTCCGGTGTTATTAAAGAATACATTTGATCCAGAAGCATCTGGGACAATCATCTCTAACAAAACATATAAAAAGGGATTAAAAGCTATTTCTGCTAAGGATGGTATTACAGCAATAAAGATTAAATCCAACCGAATGTTAATGGCGCATGGATATTTAAGAAGGATTTTTGAGGTTTTTGATAATTATCATACTTCTATAGACATGATTACTACTTCAGAAATTGCAATATCATTAACTATAGATAATGTAAGTAACCTAGATAAGATCATAAAAGAAATTGAAACTTATGCAGAGGTTACTGTCGAACAAAATCATAGTATTATATGTATTGTTGGAGAATCTGTAATTAATGATAAAAATTCATATAAATTATTCGAGATTCTAAATTATATTCCGGTAAGAATGGTTTCATATGGGGGAAGTAATAATAATATTTCCATACTAGTGGATACTAAGGATAAGATACCAACTTTAAGGTTTTTAAATGAAAAACTATTTCAAGTACGACATGAAATAGTGGTATAATTGTTTGTTATGTAATTTGTACAAGAGTAGGGTGAGAGCTTTGATATCATGCGTAATATATCTTCAAAAGGCTTAATCCCTACTTTTTTTATTGAAACATTATATGTGAATTTCAATTTTGTTATCTAACGTTGCGCTTTTTTTGCAAAAATAATTGAATCATTTAAATTGTTCACTTCCCGTTATTTTTAATGGTTTTCTTCTTGTATTGTTAATTAGATTATCATATTGGTTCTCAGTTTTTAAAACCTAAGTTAACGGATTGAAAACTTAACGGAGATTTCTATACAAATAAACTAATATTTAAGGGTAACATTTATAAAAACGTAGTACTCTATATTGTAGAAGAGCATCTTTTGTCCTTTATTTGGTGATGATAAATAGTAAAGATATTATTATCTAACTGTTCATAATTATATGTGATATTTGGCAGAACCATAGAAAACTTGACTAAAGTAATATAGCTTAATTGTTTTATTTCATTTCAAAAAAAGTCAAACTTTTCAGGTTATTTTAGAATAAATTGATTCGAAATTCTCAAAAATCAATCGAAATTCTAGAATACCCATAACTAAATATTGTAGAAGAATATCTTTTACATTTTCTTTGGTTTAGATAAATTTTAAAGATATCATCTTAGTTATGTAATTATAGTTGTTTTTGACGCAACTATATTAAGCTTTAAAGTCTTATAGGTATTAAGTGCGTAATTAAGGGTAGTGTAGATGTTTTAAACCATGTTAAGATTATGTTATTTTACCAACGCAGTATCTTTATTTATTGGTTAAACATATATATTTAGTTCGAATAGTCAGGGAAATTATAAAAGTCGTATTTATTTTATATTCACTTGTTTTAAATAAAATAAGGGAGATATAAATAAAGTGAATGCTTTTGTATATAAATTTTAAGTGTGTGAAAAACAATTACAAGATTTTTGTTGGGTTACTCTTCATCTTATTTTTAAACATCAAATTTAGCTTGGTATACAGTCAATCTGTATCTGATAAAGAGGTGTATTATCAATGGTTCGATGATTCGGTAAAAAAAGAAAACACAAGCCTATATAATGGTACTGTGTTTGTGAATAGGTATAGAGTAATAGGAGAAAAACATCGGTTTTTTACTACGAATGATTTTTTGACTGGTACGATTTCTTATGATGGTCAAAAATATTATAACCTTCCTATACAATATGATGTATATCAAGACGAACTTATTGTAAAATTGAAGCAAGGGTATCGAGAAGTGCCTTTGCAACTTATTAAAAGTAAGGTGCATAGTTTTGTCATAAATAATACTCCTTTCGTAAATATTGTTAACGACAGTCTTGCGCAGAATAATAGAGATGGTTTTTATGAAGTGTTGCTCAAAACTCCTACACTTTCTCTTTTAAAAAAATATAATAAAGGAAGAAGAAAAAGAATCAAAAACGGCCAGGCTTTCTATGAGTTTGCGGCGAGTAGTGATCATATTCTTTTTTACAATCAAAAATACTTTGATGTAGGAAGCAAAAAAGAAGTAATAGAGGTTTTTCCTCAGTTTAAAGACGATATTAATTCATTTTCTAGTACTTCTAAAAAATTAAAAAAAGCAGATCCAGATGCTTATAAAAAATCGTTGTTTAAAAAAATACATGGTTTAATTTCTAATGCTAATAATTTATAAAAATGAAGAAGTTATTATTCATTGTATTTTTAGTAAACTTCTTTGTTGCCACAGGCCAGCAAGAAGAAAAAAAAGTAACTGTAAATTTTAATGATTTAAGTTTGTTGGAAGCTCTTCAGGTTATTGAATCTGCCACCGATTATCATTTTTATTACGTTGAAGAATGGTTGGGGGATAAACGTATCTCGGGAACGTATACTCAGGTGCCCTTAAAAACTGTTTTGGATGAAATATTTAATAAGACAGTAATCAATTATTATTTATTAGAGGATAACGAAGTAGTATTGGTTCGAAACAATGTTATTTATGATAATCTTCCTCAAGGTTTTTTCGGTAGAGAAATTAAAGAAACCGAACAAATTGTTCAAAAGACAAAACGAAAAATAAACCCTTCTTTTTATGTAGATCAAAAATCTTCTAGAAAAACTGAAACTATACGAATAGGAAGAGAGGATAAAAACAATCCTAAAAACAGTTTTACACTTAGTGGATTGGTTACAAATATGCGTACCGGTAGACCCATCGCTAACCTAGCTATTGTAGTGCCAGGAACTGATGTTGGTACTCAAACCAATAAAGATGGTTTTTATCAAATAGAATTACCACAAGGGCAAAACATTATTGAAACTAGTTCTGTAGGAATTCAGGATTCTAAAAAACGTGTTATTATTTATAATGATGGGGAATTAGATTTTGAACTTGACGAAAGTTTAGAATTATTAGATGAGGTTATTCTCGAAGGTAAAGTAAGTAAAAATGTAACCGAAACTATAACAGGTGCAGAAAAAATAGATGTAGAAGAATCTAAAAATATTCCTCTAGTTCTAGGGGAAAGAGATGTTTTTAAAGTAGCTACTACTTTACCAGGTATTGCTACAGCGGGAGAAGGATCTGCAGGATTTAATGTTCGAGGGGGTAAAACAGACCAAAATCTAATACTAGTAGATGATGCTGTGATTTATAGTCCGCAACACTTTTTTGGGATTTTTTCGGCATTGAACCCTTTTGCTATAGAAGATGTAACGATTTACAAAGGAAGTATTCCTGCAGAATATGGAGGAAGATTATCTTCCGTATTTGATATCCAACTAAAAGATGCGAATACCAAAAAATTTAGTGGTGAAGCATCTATAGGCCCAGTAACGGGGAACGTGTTGTTAGATATTCCTGTAATAAAAGATAAATCAGGATTATTAGTAGGAGGACGAGGAGCTTATGCAAATTACATTCTAAAATCATTAGATGATGAGGCGTTAAAGGATAGTCAAGCTTCCTTTTACGATGCTAACCTTAAATACACGCACAGATTTAATGAAAATAATAAGCTTAGCGCTAATGCCTATATAAGTAGAGATGATTTTAGTATTACTTCTGATTCATTATATGTATATAATAACAGGTTACTATCATTAAAATGGGATCATACTTTTAATGATAAAAATAAAGGAAGTTTGATATTAGCAAACAGTCAATATAAGTTTAATATCGAGTTTGATGGAGGTGCAAATAATAATTTTGATTTAGGGTTTTCGATCGATGAGACTGAGGCTAAATTAAAAATGAATCATGCCTTTAATGATAAGTACCAAATCGATTATGGAGTGTCTAGTAAGTTGTATGTTATTGATCCAGGATCTATTGATCCTCTCGATGATCAATCTATAGTAACCCCATTTGCAATACCAAAAGAAAGAGCACTAGAATCTGCTGCGTTTATCGCCGGTAAATTAGATTTTACAGATAAATTTTCGATAGATGCGGGATTAAGATTTTCAGTATATAATGCATTGGGAGAAGGTCAACAAAGAGTTTTTGAAGAAGGTAGACCTAGAAGTGAGGCAACCGTCATAAATACACTGGATTTCGAGAAAAATGAGGTGATTGAAACTTATGGCGGCCCAGAAGCAAGAGTATCTGCAAGATATTTGATTAGACCGGATTTATCGATAAAAGCGAGTTTTAATAATACTTTTCAATACATACATAGATTATCGAATAATACGACTGTATCGCCAATCGATACTTGGAAACTTTCGGATTTAAATATAGAACCACAAAGAGCAAATCAGTATTCTCTGGGATTATATAAAAATTTTAAAGATGATATTTATGAATTGAGTGTAGAAGGTTTCTATAAAACATCAGAGAATATTCTAGATTTTAAGACCGGAGCTCAGATTTTATTAAACGAAACCATCGAGGCAGAAGTTTTGCAAGGCGAAGGTAAAGCGTATGGAGTAGAGTTTTTACTGAAGAAGAATAAAGGGAAATTCAATGGTTGGTTAGGATATACGTATTCTAGATCTTTTATAAAATTGGATAGTCAATTTCCCGAAGAAGTGGTTAATAATGGAGAGTTTTTTCCTTCTAATTTTGATAAGCCTCACGATATTAGTGCAGTTGCCAACTATAAGTTTACCAAAAGATTTAGTCTCTCGGCTAATTTTGTATATCAAACCGGAAGACCTGTTACTTTTCCGGTAGGGAATTTTATTTTCAATGGATCAGAAACAGTAGTATTTAGTGATCGTAACAGATTTAGAATACCAGATTTTTATCGTTTAGATCTTGGATTTAATATTGAAGGAAATCATAAAAAGAAAAAATTAGCACATAGTTTTTGGACAATTTCTATTTATAATGTTTTAGGAAGAAATAATCCCTTCTCGGTATTTTTTGTTACCGAAGATGGAGAGGTGAAATCATTGAAAAGTTCGATATTTTCAATTCCAGTTCCTTCAATAACTTATAACTTCAAATTCTAATCAAAAAAGTGTTTGTTAAGAAAACATATCGATTAGTAGTTCTTCTAATCCTTGCTTCGGTGAGTAATAGTTGTGTAGAAGAATTTGAATTTGGGACACAGAATTTTGAAGACATTCTGGTAGTACAAGCTAGACTAACCGATGAGTTAAAAAACCAGGAAATTATACTTTCACGATCTTTTCGTTTAGAAAATGAAGGTCCTGCTCCAGAAGTTGGAGCAACTGTTAGTATCGTTGATGATCAAGAAGTGATTTATCCATTTTCAGAGGTTTCTCCAGGGCAATATGTTTCGGATAATATGTTCGCAGCTGAAGTAAATCTTAATTATCAATTGATGATCACTACGCAAACTGGGCAATCATATGTATCGAGTTCAGTTAGTTTACCACAAAAAACACAAATCGATAATTTATATGCTGAGCGATTGATTAATGATGATGGGGTAGAAGGAATTGGGATACTTGTAGATAGTTTTGATGCTACAGGTAACGCAAATTTTTATAGATATGAGTATGAAGAAACATATCAAATTATTCCACCATTTTGGTTTGATTTGGATATCCAGGTGATATCCGAAGAACCACCAGAGATTGCTTTGATAACAAGAATGCGAGAAGAAAGAATATGCTATAAAACTAATTTGTCTAAAAATATATTATTGGCAACAACTAATAATCTTGAAGAGAGTAATGTAGAGCGATTTATGGTTAATTTTTTTACACCAGATGATCAAGTCCTAAGAGATAGATATAGTATACTTGTTAAACAGTATGTTCAATCTTTGGAAGCGCATGAATTTTATGAAACTCTAAAGGACTTTTCGGATTCTGAAAGTTTATTTTCTCAAATACAGCCAGGATTTATCAATGGTAATATTCTTTCTGTAGACAATCAAGATGAGAATATTTTAGGATATTTTGAAGCAACATCTGTAACATCCAAACGAATATTTGTGAATAGAAGAGATTTGTTTCCTAGTTCCAATCGTCCAGCTTATCCGGCAAATTGCCCTTTTTTCGAAGTTAATGGTGCTGATGTAAGAGCAGTAATTAGTGCAGTGAATGATAGAGGGTTAAAGTTAATTGGGGTTGGAACCTCTGCAGGTGAGGGACTCGGTGGGCTTACTTTTACGTTTCGCATTTGCAGTGATTGTAATGTTTTAGGAAGTAATATAAGACCTGATTTTTGGGTAGATTAAGTAAGTGTTTTAAGGATAGACAATATTAAATTCTAATTAATTAGAATATGATTTCAAAAAGAATATACAGATTATTTTTATTTATGAGTTTGATACTTGTGTGTAATGGCTGTGTAGAAGAATTTGAATTTGGTACGCAAAATTTTGAGGACATATTGGTTATCGAATCTACGATTACTGATGAGTTAAAATTTCAAGAAGTACTGATTTCTAGAACATTTAGATTGGAGAATGATGATCCATTGTCTGAAAACAATGCAACCGTAAGTGTCGTTGATGATCAACAAGTGGTGTATACATTTAATGAGGCAGAACCAGGAAGATACGTTTCTGTCAATATGTTTGCGGCACAAGTTGGTCGAAGTTATCAGTTACAAATCACTACAAATGATGGTGTATCGTATAGTTCTAGATCATCTATACTACCTCAAAAAACACAAATAGATAATTTGTATGCTGAAAGAATAATTAATGATGATGGGGTAGAAGGTATAGGGATTTTTGTGGATAGTTTTGATCCTACGGGGAATGCAAACTTTTATAGATATAAGTTTGAAGAGACTTATCAAATTATCCCACCATTTTGGAGTGCATTAGATTTAGAAATCGTTTCGGATAATCCTCCAGAAGTAGAATTAGTACCTAGGACAAGAGAGGAGAGGGTATGTTATAAAACAGAGCTTTCTAATAACATTATACTTACAGGAACCAATAACTTATCAGAAAACAGAGTAGATAGATTCATGGTGCGTTTTATTAGACCTGATGACGTAGTGCTAAGAGATCGATACAGTATTTTAGTAGAACAATTTGTACAATCTTTAGAAGCGCATGAGTTTTATAGTACGTTAAGAGATTTTTCAGATTCTGAAAGTTTGTTCTCGCAAGTGCAACCGGGTTTTATAAATGGTAATATTTTTTCTATAAATAACCCAAACGAGAACGTTCTGGGATTCTTTGAAGTGGCATCAGTTTCTTCCGATAGAATTTTTATTAACCTAAAAGATTTAATACCCACAGCTGTTCGCCCTCAATTTCAAGGTAATTGCTCAGAAGCTACACTATTCGAAGAGGGTAATGTAGCTATTATTATTGATTTGCTTCGAAGACGAGGGCTTAGACTGGTTGCATTTAATCCTGCTAGTGGAGAGTATACATTAACTATTCCTATATGTACAGATTGTAATGTTTTGGGGACTAATGTTCGTCCAGATTTTTGGGAAGATTAAGTAGAGGTTTGAAGAGTTTTAATTGTAAAGAAATAGTAAGTAATAAATTTTAAAGATAAATAGTATTAAAAGTTGTTTTATTAGAGTATGATTTCAAAAAGAATATACAGATTGTTTGTACTCATAAGTGGAATACTTATGTGCAATGGCTGTGTTGAAGAGTTTGAATTCGGTACGCAAAATTTTGAAGATTTATTGGTTATTGAATCTACGATTACCGATGAGCTTAAGCTTCAAGAAGTGTTGATCTCCAGAACATTTAGGTTAGAGAATGATGGCCCGTTGCCGGAGAGTAACGCAACCGTAAGTGTAATCGATGATCTACAAGTGGAGTATGTTTTTAATGAGGCTGAACCAGGAAGATATGTTTCTGTTAATATGTTTGAAGCTTTGGCAGGACGAAGTTATCAGTTACAAATCACTACAAATGATGGGAAGTCTTATAGCTCTAGATCATCTGTTTTACCACAGAAAACACAGATCGATAATTTATATGCAGAACAAGTGATTAATGATGATGGAGTAGAGGGTATTGGAATATTTGTAGATAGTTTTGACCCCACGGGGAATGCTGATTTCTATCGTTATGAATTTATAGAAACCTATCAAATCATTCCTCCTTTTTATTCTGATATTACTTTGGAAATTTTGTCAAATGAACCACCCGTAATAGATATAGGACCTCGAACCAGAGAGGAAAGAGTTTGTTATCGAACTGAAATTTCTAATAAAATTATTTTAAATAATATAGGAACGCTTTCTGAAAGTAATGTAAATCGTTTCATGGTTCATTTTTTGCCGCCAGATGATGAAGTTCTTCGGAATAGATATAGTATTTTAGTAAGACAATTGGTGCAGTCTGCAGAGGCAAATCAATTCTTTGAAACCCTAAAAGAATTTTCAGATTCTGAAAGTTTGTTCTCTCAAATTCAACCAGGATTCATTCAGGGAAATATACTTTCTGTTAATAATGCTGATGAAAACGTTTTAGGCTTTTTTGAGGTGGCAACTGTGTCTTCAGAAAGAGTATTTATTAATTTCCGAGATATTTTACCTGGAGTGTTTAGACCTGATTTTCAAGTTAGGTGCACTTTGTTAACCCAAAGAGGAGCAACAAATAACGGAATAAGAGAGGTGATTAGATTAGCTGAAACAGGTTTTAGATTGGTTACTTTTGATGCAACAACAAATGATTACATATTTACAACACCAATATGTACCGATTGCAATGTTTTAGGAACAAATATTCGTCCAGATTTTTGGGTGGATTAATTAAAATAACGATTAAGCTGAAAGATGGAATTGAATAATCTTAAAAGTGTGTATTTAAGGATAGATATTTTTAAGCCCTAATCATAAGAATATGATGATAAAAAATATATATCGATTAATGTTACTCATAAGTGTTTCGCTTGTGTGTAATAATTGTGTCGATGAATTCGAATTTGGTACTCAGAATTTTGAGGACATATTAGTTATAGAATCTACAATTACTGATGAGTTAAAGTTTCAAGAAGTATTGATCTCGAGAACTTTTAGACTTGAGAATGATGGTCCGTTGGCAGAGAGTAATGCAACAGTAAGTATAGTTGATGATCAACAAGTAGAATATTCCTTTAATGAAACTGAACCAGGAAAGTATGTTTCTGCGAATATGTTTGAGGCACAAGTTGGTCGAAGTTATCAGTTACAAATCACGACAAACGATGGGATGTCTTATAGCTCTAGGTCTTCTATCTTGCCTCAAAAAGCACAAATTGATAATTTATACGCTGAGAGAGTAATAAATGATGCAGGTGTAGAAGGAATTGGTATTTTTGTAGATAGTTTTGATCCTACAGGAAATGCTAATTTCTACCGATACAAGTTTGATGAAACGTATCAGATTATTCCTCCTTTTTGGGCACCTATAGATATAGAGATAGTGTCAGATAATCCACCAGAAGTGGCTATAGTACCTCGAGTAAGAGAAGAAAGAGTTTGTTATAAAACAGTACCTTCTAATAATATAATTCTTACGAGCACCAATAATCTTACCGAAAATAGAGTAGATCGTTTTATGGTGCATTTTATTGAGTCGGATAATGTTGCATTAAGAGATCGCTATAGTATTTTGGTAGAGCAGCTTATACAAACTTCTGAGGCACAAGAATTTTATAGTACCCTAAAGGATTTTTCGGATTCTGAAAGTTTGTTCTCGCAGGTACAACCAGGCTTTATTAATGGAAATATTTTTTCGGTTAATACTCCAAATGAAAACGTTCTGGGATTTTTTGAGGTAGTGTCGGTTTCTTCCGAAAGAATATTTGTTAACCTAAAAGATTTTATTCCATCTGCTGTTCGCCCTGAATTTGATGGTAACTGTACAGCAGGATCTCTATTCGTAGAGACCAATGTGGCTATTATTATTGATTTGGTAAGAAGAAGAGGTATGCGATTGGCTGCTTTTGATGGTTTCACTGAAGAATATACATTAACCATTCCAGTATGTACTGATTGTACGGTTTCTGGAACTAATATTCGTCCTGATTTTTGGGAGGATTAAAGATAAAAAAGATGATAAGAATTACATTGATATTCGTTTTTGTTAGTTTGTTTGTTAGTACTGCGATTAGTCAGTCAGCAACGCAAGAGTATAAAGATATTCCAGAGGAAAAGATTTTTATGCACCATAATACTTCATTTTTATTTACTGGTGAATATTTGTATTATAGTGTGTATTGCCTTAATTCGGAATCTAGAAATCTAAGTGACCTTAGTAAGGTTGCTTATGTTGAATTGGTAAGTGAGGATAAGAAGGTAGTCTTTACACATAAAGTAAAATTAAAAAATGGAGTAGGACAGGGAGATTTCTTTTTGCCAGTATCATTAAGATCAGGTAATTATAAGCTTTTGGCATATACCAATTGGATGAAGAACTATGGAGTACAAAACTTTTTTCAGGGAGATGTAGCTATAGTTAACCCGTATCAAGGAGATCAAAAATCTATTTTGACAGATAGTGTTTCTTATAAAGAAAAAAGAGAGGCGTATTTAAAAGAAAGGATAAAATCGGATCGAACGAAATCTAAGATTTCTTTAACAACCAATAAGAGTGCCTTTGGTAAAAGAGAAGCAGTTGATTTAAAAATTAGGAACCTTGATAAATCAATTGCAGGAGGTCGATTTTCTATTTCGGTAAGAAAAGTGGATACTATAAAAACTCCGAATCAAAAAACAACTTTAGATTTCAATACATCTTTGAGTAAAAGAAATGAGCAATTAAAAAGTGAATCCGTTACTTTACCCGAATTGCGAGGTGAATTAATATGTGGAAAAATAATCTCTAAAGATTCAAATTTTGATGTAGTTAATAAAAAAGTAGGATTCTCAATTCCTGGTGAAAATTATGAAATTAAAATTGCTACTACGGATAATGAAGGAGGTTTTTGTTTTAATTTGGATAGAGAATATGAAGAAAATGATGGTTTTTTACAAGTTTTAGGTTTTGAAGACAAGTTTAATGTAGAGCTAATCGAATCTGAGGTTTTGGATTATGAAAAGTTAAATTTTAATGATTTTAAAATTACTCGTGAAATGAAAGATATGATTATTAAACGCAGTGTTTATAATCAGATTAGGAATCGATATTTTAGTGTAAAACCTGATACGTTAACTCCTTTGCAGGAGATCCCGCCTTTTTATGAAGGTACAGCAGAAATATATAATTTGGATGATTATACTAGATTTCCAACCATAAGAGAAACTCTTGTTGAGGTAGTAAATAATGTTTGGGCCAAGAAGGTTGAGAATGATAGATATGTTTTTCAGGTTCGTTATAAATACCCTCCTTTTAATGAGCCAGAATACCTTCCATTGGTTATCGTTGATGGTATGATAATACAAGATCATACAGATCTTGTAGAGTATGATGCTAGAAAAGTAAAAAGAATCTCAGTGTCCAGAGATAAACATTATTTAGGATCTCAAATCTTCCAGGGTATTGTAGATATCGAAACAGAAAAAGGAGATTACTATACTTTGGTTAATAAAAGTTACATAGATAAAATTACTTTATTTAAACCGTTGCCAAAGAAAAAGTATTTCGTGCAACAGTATAATCAAGGAGTAAAAAGTGATTCGGATCGTATACCCGATTTTAGAAATCAATTACTTTGGCTTCCGGATGTTACTTTTGATGATGTAGAAACAACTATTAATTTCTTTACATCTAATAATCTTGGGGATTATGAAATTCGTATCGAAGGATACTCAAGCAATGGTATGCCTATATCGGCTACAGAAAGAATTACTGTAAAATAATCACTTAGGTCATTTACGAGTTTTGATTAATAATTTCAGTTTCATTTTTTGAAACTCCCTATCTCTATTTTTGTTTTTGCAAAAAAGAGAAGTATGCTGATTAAAGTGTTTGGAAGTGCTGTTTTTGGTGTAGAAGCCACTACGGTTACTGTTGAGGTAAATATAGATAAGGGAATCGGGTATCATTTAGTAGGATTACCCGATAATGCCATTAGAGAAAGTAGTTACCGCATAGCTGCAGCGCTTCAGAATAATGGTTATAAACTTCCGGGTAAAAAAATTACCATCAATATGGCTCCTGCCGATTTACGAAAAGAAGGGTCTGCCTATGATTTAACTCTGGCAATAGGAATCCTAGCAGCAAGTTCGCAAATCAAGGCAGATAAAGTTTCAGATTATCTAATTATGGGGGAGTTGTCTCTAGACGGAAATTTACAACCCATTAAAGGGGCGTTGCCTATTGCAATTAAAGCCAGAGAAGAAGGTTTTAAAGGATTTATTTTACCTAAACAAAATGCTAAGGAGGCAGCTATTGTTGATAGCCTTGACGTCTATGGTGTAGAGAATATAAAAGAGGTTATTGACTTTTTTGATGATAAAGAAAAATTACAACCCACTGCGGTAGATACTAGAGAAGAATTTCATGCAGCATTAAATAACCCAGAATTTGATTTTGTAGATGTTAAAGGGCAAGAAAGTATAAAGCGTTGTATGGAGATTGCTGCCGCAGGAGGACATAATATTATACTCGTTGGTCCACCTGGAAGTGGTAAAACAATGCTAAGTAAACGATTACCTAGTATATTACCACCAATGTCTTTACAAGAAGCTTTAGAAACCACCAAAATTCATAGTGTAGTAGGTAGGATTAAAGATAATATTGGTCTAATGGCTCAACGACCTTTTAGAAGCCCGCATCATACAATATCAGATGTGGCATTGGTAGGAGGAGGAGCATACCCACAACCAGGCGAAATTTCATTATCTCATAATGGGGTATTATTTTTAGATGAGTTACCAGAATTTAAAAGAAGTGTACTTGAGGTAATGCGCCAACCTTTAGAGGATAGAGAGGTAACTATTTCAAGAGCTAAGTTTACGGTTACGTACCCCTCTAGTTTTATGCTAGTAGCAAGTATGAACCCAAGCCCAGGAGGTTATTTTAATGATCCAAATGCACCTGTAACTTCTTCACCAGCAGAAATGCAACGATATCTTAGTAAAATTTCTGGTCCACTATTGGATAGAATAGATATTCATATCGAAGTCACTCCAGTCCCCTTTGATAAACTTAGTGAAGAAAGGAAAGGAGAGAGTAGCGTTGATATTAGAAAAAGAGTAATAGCCGCAAGAGATATCCAAACAAAGCGGTTTTCAACATTGTCAAATATCCATTATAATGCTCAAATGGGAGTACGGCAAATCAGGATATTTTGTGAACTGGATAATTCTTCTAAACAATTGCTAAAAACAGCAATGGAGCGGTTAAATTTATCTGCAAGGGCATATGATCGTATTTTAAAAGTGTCAAGAACTATCGCAGATCTTTCTCAATCAAAAAATATAAATGGAGATCATATTTCTGAGGCGATTCAATATCGTAGTTTGGATCGAGATGGATGGTTAGGATAAGAATTTATAAACTATTTCCTCTTCTTATTAACAATGCATTTATTATCCTTTTAGAAATCAATATTTTTAAGAAAATACACATTCTCAAATTTTAAATATTGATTATGAATAGAATCCTTTTTTTGATGCTAATATTAGCTTTTGCAAATTGTAATAAACAAGATACTGTACAAAAAGAATCATCAAAGACTACGAATCCTGAAAAGATGATATCAAACCCAATTGAGGAACCTCTAAAACTTACTTTAAAAGATGCAAATTCTTTGGCAGAGTTACCTTTGGCTTGTTTACAAATAGAATACCCTAATAAATTAAATCAAACCTTGGGTGGTAAAGAAAATTTAGGTGAACCTAAAGAATTACACCCTACATTTTATGGCTGTTTTGATTGGCATTCTTCAGTGCATGGTCATTGGTCATTGGTGAAACTTCTAAAATCGTTTCCGGATTTAGAAAAAAGAGAAGAGGCAATTGCAAAATTGCGTCAAAATATAACAAGGGATAATATAGCTGTAGAAGTAGATTATTTTGCCGAAAAGCATAATAAATCTTTTGAGAGAACCTATGGCTGGGCTTGGTTACTTAAACTAGCAGAAGAATTGCATAGCTGGGATGACCCCGTGGCAAGAGAACTCGAAGAAAATCTAAAGCCATTAACGACTGTAATAGTACAAAAATATTTAGAATTTTTGCCAAAGCTTAAATATCCAATTAGAGTAGGAGAACATACAAATACTGCTTTTGGGTTGTCATTTGCATGGGATTATGCAGAAGTTCTACAACATCAAGAATTAAAGAATAGTATTACTGCCAAAGCCAAAGAATTTTATCAAAATGATAAGGATTGTCCAATGGGATGGGAACCTAGCGGTTATGATTTTTTGTCTCCATGCTTTGAAGAAATTGATCTCATGAGAAGAGTGTTGCCTAAAGCAGAGTTCGATCAATGGATAACAGTATTTATGCCACAACTTAAAACCAAAAATTACACTTTAGAAGTAGGCGAAGTATCTGATCGATCAGATGGTAAATTGGTGCATTTAGATGGGCTTAATTTTAGTAGAGCATGGGTATTGTATGGTTTGGCAAATCAGTACAAAGGGTATGAACATCTGATTTCGGTTGCAAATACCCATGTGCAATATTCTTTACCCAATTTGGTAGGTGATAGTTATGAAGGAGGTCACTGGTTGGGTTCATTCGCTATTTATTCATTAGATGTAAATTCAAAATAGATGAAAAAATGGTTATCTAATATAGGTCCAGGAACATTAGTTACTGCTGCATTCATTGGCCCGGGAACTGTTACTGTTTGTACATTGGCAGGAGTTAATTTTGGTTTTACATTATTATGGGCATTGGTTTTGTCGATTGTGGCTTGTATTGTATTACAAGAAATGGCAGCTAGATTGGGTGTGATTACTCAAAATGGATTAAGTGAAGTAGTGCGATCACAATTAAAAAATAATGCCGTCGTTAAGTGGGTGTTTATAGGTGTTATAATATCAGCCATTTTTGTCGGTAATGCTGCATACGAAGCAGGAAATATTAGTGGGGGAGTATTGGGTTTATCTACTATTCTAGGATCGCCAAATATTGAATTAGGAGGTGTTAGTATGAACTATATGAGTATAATTATAGGTCTCGTAGCTTTTGTGTTACTGTATATAGGTAATTATAAAGTGTTAGAACGCAGTTTGGTTGTGTTGGTCCTATTGATGAGCATAGCTTTTATTGTAACTGCTATAGCGACCAAACCAGATTTATCTCTTGTTTTTAAAGGTTTTGTTCCTGAAATTGATTCCGAAAAATTATTTACCATAATTGGTTTAATAGGTACTACAGTAGTACCTTATAATCTATTTCTTCATGCTTCTTTAGTAAAAGAAAAATGGAATGACCCAGCACAACTTCCTTTTGCTCGTAAAGATACTATCATAGCAATCGTTGTTGGAGGAGTAATGTCTATGGCAATAATCATTGCAGGTGCTGCAATACAAAATACCGAAGTAAATAATGCAGCTGATCTTGCAAAAAGCATGGAACCCATTTTTGGATCGGCAGCTAAGTATGTTTTGTCGCTTGGTCTATTTGCGGCAGGAATAACTTCAGCTATAACAGCTCCTCTTGCTGCTGCTTATGTAGTAAAAGGTTGTTTGGGGTGGGAAGTCGGATTAAAAAGTGCAAAATTTAGAATGGTTTGGATTTTCATTTTACTTCTTGGAGTGATTTTTTCTTCATTAGGAATTAAGTCAATAGAGGTAATTCAATTTGCCCAAATTACCAATGGAATTTTGCTGCCTGTGATAGCAGGTTTTTTGTTATGGGTAATGAATAGAAAAGAATTATTAGGAAAATATACCAATTCTAAAACTCAAAACGCAATAGGCTCTTTGATTGTTTTAGTGACTTTGTTTTTAGGAATTCGAAGTATATGGAAGGTTATAGAAAATTTGTAGGAATAAATTAATTCATTTGTAAGAATGAAAAAAATAATATTTAATGCAGATGTTGGAGAAGAAGCTGGTTTTGATGATCAGATTATGCCCTATGTCTCATGGTGTAATATTGCATGTGGAAGTCATGCGGGTAATGATCTAGTAATTCAAAAAACTATCGAGCTGGCTATGAGGCATAATGTCAAAATTGGTGCACATCCTTCGTATCCCGATCGTGATAATTTTGGAAGAGTAAGTATGAATATACCTAATGATGATTTGGTAAAAACTCTTACCGAACAAATTATAAAGGTAAAGTTGAAAGTGGAAAAATTTGGAGGAGTGTTACATCATGTTAAACCTCATGGAGCGTTATATAATGATGCAGTTAAAAAAGAAGAAATAGCTAGTTCCATTTTTGAATCTGTAAAAAATATCGATAAAAGATTATATGTTATATCGCTTAAAGATTCCAGATTATCGTATCTTTGTAAAGATGTTTTAGATGTGAAATATGAAGCTTTTGCAGATCGAAATTACAATGAAGATTTGTCGTTAGTTTCACGTTCTAATAAAGAGGCAGTGATTACAAATTCTGTTCAAGTTTTTGATCATGTTCTTAAAATGGTTTCTGAAGGAAAAATTAAAACAATAACAGGAGAGGAGCTACCTGTTCTTTTTGATACAATTTGTGTGCATGGTGATAATCCAAATTCTTTGAATATTTTAAGGCATATGTATGATGAGTTTTCGAAGATGAATTACATTTTAAAATAGAGTGTATGGAATTAGAATTACAATATAAAAGGTATTCCGAAAACTCAATTTTAATAGAATGGCCTCCCAAAATTGAACAAGATATACTTCAAAACTTACTTTTTTGTAAAAAATCAATTGAAAAATATTATGGTAAAGTAATTGTTGAGATAATCTCATCTTATTCCTCGTTGTTAATTTGTTATCATAACATTATAGAGGATTTCTATAGTGAGGTTTTGGTGCTTAAAAAGCTTTGTGGCTCTCTAGGTGTTACCGAAATTGTAAAAAAAAGACTTTGGGAAATACCTGTGTGTTACTCCACTACTCTGGCGGCAGATTTAAGTGATTTTTCTAATCAAAAATCACTCAGTATTGATAAGGTTATTTCACTGCATACTGCTCCATTATATACCGTGTTTTTTTTAGGTTTTTTACCTGGGTTTTTTTACCTCGGGGGACTTGATGAAAAGTTGAGTTTGCCTAGAAAAAAAACTCCGGTTTTACAAGTGGAAAAAGGATCAGTTGCGATAGGTGAAAATCAAACTGGTGTGTATCCAATACATAGTCCTGGTGGGTGGCATGTTATTGGCAGATCTCCAATTGAATTTTTTAACCCGAATTCATCAGAACCGTGTTTTGTTATCGCTGGTGATCATGTTAAGTTTATATCGATTGAAGAATATGAATATAACGATATAAAAGAAAGAGTTGAAAATAATATTTATCAACTTAAACCTACTTTTTTATGAAAGGTAAAGTTGAAATAATTAAACCAGGATTGTTTACTACGATTCAGGATAAAGGAAGATTTGGATTTTCAAAATATGGGATTCCAAAAAGTGGACCCATGGATGAAGTTGCTTTTGATTTTGCAAACTCACTTTTGGGAAATCAAGAAAACTGTGCGTGTATAGAATGGACACTTCAAGCGCCAATATTAAAATTTAATGAACCAACTTTAATATGTTTAACAGGTTCTTTAGTTGATGCTTTTTTGAATGGTGAAAAAGTAGAAATGTATCGACAGGTCAAAATTGTTAAAAATGATATTTTGACAATTAATTTTTGTAAGAATAAATTATATGGTTATGTAGGAATTGAAAATGGGTTTCAATCCGATGTTGTATTAAAAAGTCGATCTTTCTATCCTGCAGTGACACCAAAATCTACTTTAAAGAAAGGAGATATTTTACCATATTTGACGTCAAGAAATACTAATGATCAGTTTTCATCTTTGGTCAAATCTTCCCATAAAAATATTACAAATCATATTGAAGTCTATCAAGGTATCGAATTTGATTTGTTATCTAATAGTCAAAAAGAATATCTATTAGAAACTGAATTTACTATTTCTAGTAAACGTAATCGAATGGCTATTCAATTAAAAGAAGAATTGTCGAATACGTTACCATCAATAATAACGGCACCAGTTTTACCGGGTACGGTTCAATTAACTCCATCGGGTAAGTTAATTGTTTTAATGCGAGATTGCCAAACTACAGGTGGATATCCTAGGGTGTTACAACTAAGTTCATCGGCTATTAATCAAATCGCTCAAAAAAGAACAAACCAAAAAGTCAAGTTTAGGTTAATAGATTTATAGTACTATTAAATATTTTATAAAAAGTTAGGGGATAAACCCCTTAATGTAGTAGGGGGAAATTCCCCTAATCACTATTTTTATTAAAATTCGAAATACGCACAAATGCCCTATCAATAGTAATGTTAAAATATAGTTAAGCCATAGACTATAGTGGTAAAAGGTGGGTAAGATTTGCTTTAAACCCCCGTTTTTAGATATATTAGCGGTAATGAACCTAAAATATCTATTGTAATGGGAAAAAAAAGACCGGAAAAATGTATTAGTATAGAAGAGGCTAAAGAGCTTCAAAAATCTTGGTGTGATACCAGAACACCAGAAATTGATAAATGCCTAGGATTTGAGGACACTCGAGAGTTTTGGTGGAGTGTTGAAGAACTACAGGAGTACTTGAAATATGTAAAGAAAAAATCTAGAAAACAAGGAATTAATAATCCAGGTATTCGTATTTATTTTGGAGCATATCCAAAAGAAAAATGTAAAATGGATAGGGGATATTCAACTGTGTTTTTAGCGCCTACTGGTGCGCCGACAGGAGGATTGGGTAAAGATGGAGATAATGCCCCGAATAATTATGAGATAGAATCTTTAAATGGAGCTGGAGGCGGAAGACCACCTTTTAATTATTAAGTGTGATTTTTCAAGGGATTATTAATTTATTGGAGTTACTAGCCACTATAGCTGGAACTTTATATATAGCAAAATATCGAGACGATAATATCACTCGATATTTTGTTTATTTTCTTTGGCTCACGGTGTTTGTAGAATTTGTCTTCGGATGGTTGCCTACACTTATTTATTACATGAATACCTTTTCTTTTTTAAAAGGGACATTTTTAGAAAAAAACTATTGGGTTTATAATATATATTTCATAATCAGTTTTTATGTTTATATAAATTATTTTAAATGGAATATTAAATCGATATTCTTCAAGAAAATATTGACGGTTTTATCTGCTTTTTATCTTATAAGTTCTTTTCTTAATTTAATTTTTTCAAACTTTTATTTCAGTTCTTATTCTTCTTATACATTTATTTTGGGGACAGTGTTATTTCTATTTAGTATAGCACTCTTTTATTTTGAAATGTTAAAAAGTGATGAAGTGCTTAATTTTCATAAATCGATACCTTTCTATATATCTATTGCATCTCTTTTGTTCCATGTAAGTGTAACTCCATTGTCCATTTACAGTAAATATTTTAGAATGTCTAAAAGCCCGGACTTTGTTGAGATTTATGAAATTATATTCAATAGCGCTAATATTTTTATGTATACTTGTTACACCTTTGGATTTTTGATATGCTTGAAAAGGAACAAATTTTACTCATAGTTTATTTCACCGTTATAATTTTATTTTTCACTGTATTCGGTATCATTTTTTTTATTGCCTTTCAGCGACGAAAGAATAAATTATTGCTTGATAAACTTAAGGCGGAACAACGTTTTGAAGACGAGATTTTTAAGTCTAGGATAGAGATCCAAGAACAAGCTCTTAAAAATGTAAGTTGGGAGCTGCATGATAATATTGGTCAATTACTATCTACAGCAGTAATGCAAATCAATATTATGAGTACTAATATTGATGCTAAAGCATCAGAGTCATTATTAGATGTACGCAAATTGGTTGGGGATAGCCTGCAAGAAATACGAAACTTATCCAAAACCCTTAATCACGAAGTGATTCAAAATGTAGGGTTAGAGAAATCTATACGAGTAGAACTGAAGCGATTTGAGAAACTTAATTTCTTGACCACCAAATTTGAAGTTAAAGGAGAAGAGGTGCATATTGATCCCAAAGATGAGATCATTCTATATCGTATCGTACAAGAGTTTTTTTCAAACTCTATAAAACATGCAGAGGCTTCTAATATGTATGTGGAGTTGTCATATACGCCAGAGCAATTAAAAATAACGATACAGGATGATGGTGTTGGTTTTGATATGAAATCTGTACAGGCCAACTCTGGATTGTTAAACATGAAAAGCCGTGCAACATTAGTTAAAGCAACTTTTGACTTAGAAACTGCTCCAGAAAAAGGAGTTTTGCTTATCTTGTCTTATCCTATTAAAGCATAAAGATTGATTTAAATACGTTTGCCTGATGAAGAAAAAGACTATTGTTATTGTTGATGATCATCTATTGTTTGCCCAGTCTTTAGAGAGTCTAATATCCAAACTAGAAGAGTATGAAGTGCTCGCGATCCTTAAAAACGGAAAAGAACTTACCCAATATTATCTACATAAAAGAAAAATACCAGATCTTATTTTGTTAGATGTAAAGATGCCTGTAATGGATGGGGTGCAAACCATGCAATGGCTTAAAGAAAACCAACCAGATCAAAAAGCATTGGCGCTTACTATGGAAGATGATGAGGAAACTATCATACGAATGCTTAGAGCTGGTGCCAAAGGGTATCTGTTAAAAGATATTCATCCCGAAAATTTTGAATTTGCAATGAAAATGGTAATCGAACAAGGATTTTACTATTCAGGAAAAATAGAAACTGCGTTAAGACACTCTGAAGAGTTTGATCATAAGATCAATCTTGAAGAAAAGTTAACCGATAAAGAACGTGTTTTCCTGAAATGGGCATGTTCTGAACTTACGTATAAAGATATTGCTGGTGAGATGGGACTTAGTCCTAAAACAGTAGAGAATTATAGAGAAACGGTGTTTAAAAAACTCGAAGTGAAAACTAGAGTTGGATTGGTGATTTATTGTATGAAAAATAAACTTTTTAAAGTAGAATAGTATTTTCAAAAGAAAAAAATATATATTTGAACCATCAAAATGAATAGAAAAAACATAAATAGTATTCAGGTCTCAATTATTGAGGTGATTATTTCACCTTGATAAGGGATTCGATATATACTAAAACCATATAGTTAAAATCCCTTTACAAATCGTAAAGGGATTTTTTATTGTATAATATATGAGCGTACAAAAAAACATAATTATCAATGTCATTAGTATTGTGGTGATTCGTTCACCATAAGAAGGGTCGTTGATATACAATACGTATTAAAATCCCTTCAGAATATGAAGGGATTTTTTTTGATTAATAATGAAGATTAAATAAAAAATAATGAGTAGTGATTGTAAAAAAAACCTATATAATTCATTGATTAACAGTAGTTAATGAAATGCAATACGTTATTGGATGTTGTAAGGATATTGAATTATGTGCAAAGATTTAGTTGTAACGAAATAATTTTATATCGTGGATTGTTTTTAAGATTAAGAATATCTTAATTAAACAGTTAAAATTTTAGATAATTAATAAAAAATATAGACTCAAAGCAAATGGGTATTAATAAATATAGTAAACAAGTTACACAAGATGATACGCAACCTGCTGCACAGGCAATGCTTCATGCTATCGGTTTGAGAGATGAAGATTTTCTTAAACCTTTGGTAGGGATTGCAAGTACAGGTTACGAAGGTAACCCTTGTAATATGCATCTTAATGATCTTGCAAAATTGGTGAAAGAGGGCACTCTAGAGGAAGATGTAGTAGGGTTGATTTTTAATACGATCGGAGTAAGTGATGGAATTTCTATGGGGACTCCCGGAATGCGATTTTCTTTGCCTTCCCGAGATGTGATAGCGGATTCGATGGAGACCGTGGTGCAAGCCATGTCATATGACGGAATGGTGACTGTGGTTGGATGTGATAAAAATATGCCTGGAGCATTGATGGCAATGCTACGATTAAACCGTCCTGCAATATTAGTATATGGTGGAACAATAGCATCGGGTTGTCACGAAGGTAAAAAGTTGGATGTAGTATCTGCCTTCGAAGCATGGGGAGAAAAAGTAGCAGGAACTATTACGCAAAACGAGTATAAGAATGTGATAGAAAAAGCGTGTCCGGGAGCTGGAGCTTGTGGTGGCATGTATACTGCTAATACGATGGCTTCAGCTATTGAAGCTTTAGGGATGTCATTACCTTATAATTCTTCAAATCCTGCAATTAGTAAAGAGAAAGAACAAGAAAGTATAGCCGCTGGTCGAGCTATGCGTCTACTTCTCGAAAAAGATATCAAACCTAAAGATATAGTGACCAAGAAGTCATTAGAAAACGCAATACGTTTGGTAACCGTTTTGGGTGGTTCTACAAATGCAGTGTTACACTTTTTGGCAATTGCTAGAGCGGCAGATGTAGAGTTTACTCTGGCAGATTTTCAAAGAATAAGCGACGAAACTCCGTTTTTGGCCGATTTAAAACCTAGCGGAAAATACCTTATGGAAGATGTGCATCAAGTGGGAGGTATCCCAGCAGTGCTTAAATACCTTTTAAAGAAAGGGTTACTGCATGGTGATTGTTTAACAGTGACTGGAAAAACCTTGGCAGAAAATCTACTAGATGTTAAGGATCTTGAAGAAGGACAAGATGTTATAAAATCTATAGAAAACCCTATTAAAACTACAGGACATTTACGAATCATGTTCGGTAACCTTGCTCAAGAGGGTTGTGTAGCAAAAATTACGGGAAAAGAAGGGCTACGTTTTAGTGGAAAAGCAAAAGTATTTGATAGTGAATATGATGCCAATGATGGGATTAGAGATGGTAAAGTAGAGAAAGGTAATGTCGTCGTTATCCGGTATGAAGGACCCAAAGGAGGCCCTGGAATGCCGGAAATGTTAAAACCTACAGCCGCAATTATGGGTGCAGGTTTAGGAAAAGACGTAGCCTTAATTACCGATGGAAGATTTTCTGGAGGAACACATGGTTTTGTCGTGGGGCATATTACCCCCGAAGCACAAGAAGGAGGTATCATAGCCTTGGTTCAGGATGGAGATATAATCACTATCGATGCTGAGACAAATTCTATAGAAGTAGATATTGATCAAGCAGAAATTGAAAGAAGAAAATCGTCCTGGATACAGCCTGAGTTAAAATTTAGCAAAGGAGTATTATATAAGTATGCAAAAACTGTTTCGTCGGCATCGCAAGGATGTGTAACCGATGAGTTTTAAAAAATAAGAAGACGTCTCTAATACTAAAGAGAGGCTAAAAATAAAAGAAAGCGTATGGAAACACAAACGCAAACCATAAAAAAGAAAACCGATAAGGTAACCGAACGTATGACTGGTGCAGAATCAGTGATTCGTTGCCTTTTGGCAGAAGGAGTAGACTTGGTTTATGGATATCCAGGAGGAGCTATAATGCCGGTTTATGATGAGCTATTCAAATATCAAGATCAGCTACATCATGTATTAACAAGACATGAGCAAGGTGCAACACATGCGGCCCAGGGATATGCCAGAGCTAGTGGAAAAGTAGGAGTAGCCATTGCTACTTCTGGCCCAGGAGCGACAAATTTTGTAACTGGTATTGCCGATGCTCAAATAGATTCTACACCCATGGTATGTATTACAGGGCAAGTAGGCTCACACCTGTTAGGATCCGATGCCTTTCAGGAAACCGATATCATTGGTATTTCTACGCCGATTACAAAATGGAATCATCAGGTTACCAAAGCCGAAGATATCCCTACAGTATTGGCTAAAGCTTTTTATATTGCTCGATCAGGTCGTCCCGGTCCCGTACTAATCGATATTACTAAAGATGCACAGTTTGGTGCACTCGATTTTTCATATTCAAAATGTAAAGGAGTACGAAGTTATAAACCAGTACCCAAAACAGATCCTAAAAGCTTAGAAAAAGCGGCAGAACTCATCAATAAAGCTCAAAAACCAATGATTGTTTTTGGCCAAGGAGTGATTTTGGGAGAAGCAGAAGAAGAATTGAAAAATTTTATTGAGAAATCCGGAATCCCATCGGCATGGACAATTCTTGGTCTATCGGCACTACCAACTGCCCATCCTTTAAATGTGGGTATGGTAGGTATGCACGGTAATTATGGTCCTAACAAATTAACAAATGAATGTGATTTGCTTTTGGCTATAGGAATGCGCTTTGATGATCGTGTAACGGGTAACCTAGAGACCTATGCAAAACAAGCAAAAGTGATTCACTTTGAAATTGATCCAGCAGAGATTGATAAAAATGTAAAAGCAGATGTTGCTGTAATGGGTAATGTGAAAGATACATTATCTCGATTATTTTCTTTAATAAAACCGAATACACATGAGTCCTGGTTGAAGAAATTTAAGGATTATGATGTGATTGAGTATGATAAGGTAATAAAAGAAGAGTTGTTTCCATCAAAAGAAGGACTTTCTATGGGAGAAGTACTTCGAGGAATTAATCAAGAAACCAAAGGAGATGCAATTATTGTGTCTGATGTAGGACAACATCAAATGATTGCTTGTCGATATGCCAAGTTTACAAAATCAAAAAGTAATGTTACTTCTGGTGGTTTAGGAACTATGGGATTTGCGTTACCTGCTGCAATAGGTGCAAAAATGGGAGCTCCAGAGCGAGAAGTAGTTGCTATTATAGGCGATGGAGGATATCAAATGACGATCCAGGAGTTAGGAACAATATTTCAAACGGGTGTACCTGTAAAAATAGTGGTGCTTAATAATGATTTCTTGGGTATGGTACGCCAGTGGCAACAATTATTTTTTGATAAAAGGTATGCTTCTACAGAGATGGTAAATCCAGATTTTGTAAAAATAGCCGAAGGATATCATATACAATCTACCAAAGTTACTGAGAGAGCACATTTACAAGATGCAATAGCAGAGATGATTGCTAGTGATAAACCTTATTTCTTAGAAGTATGTGTAGAGAAAGAAAATAATGTATTCCCAATGATCCCTACAGGGGCATCAGTGTCTGATATAAGATTAGAGTAATTATGGAAAAAGAAAATTTTACAATATCGGTATATACCGAAAATAACATAGGGTTACTAAATAGGATTTCGGCAATCTTTTTAAAAAGACATATCAATTTAGATAGTATGACTGCATCGCAATCCGAAATCAAAGATGTGTTTCGATTTACAATTGCTATAAAAGTAACCGAAGAACAGGTGAAAAAAATAGTAGGGCAAATAGAAAAGCAAATTGAAGTTATTAAAGCTTTTTATCATAAAGAAGATGATATAATCTATCAAGAAACCGCTTTGTTTAAAGTAGCGTCAAAACTATTGTTTGAAGAACGTCAAATACAAAATGTAATCAAAAATAGTAATGCTAATATCGTCACTGTTACTCCAGAGTTTTTTGTATTAGAAAAGACAGGGAGAAGAAGAGAGGTTGATGCATTGTATAGAAAATTAGAACCGTATGGGTTAATGCAATTTGTACGTTCAGGAAGAATTGCAGTAACCAAAGAAAAAATGCATATATCTAAATTATTAGAAAGTTTTGCAGAAGAAACCGTGTAAAGGATAGTAACGACATCCTTTTTGATGATATCCTAAGCTTGTCGAAGGAGAGGATCACAAAGATAGAGTGAATAGCCTGGCCCCGCTAAGGGGTACACAAAAAAAAGAGACAATTAAAATCAAAATTAAATCAAATTTCCGAACGGAAAAAGACAACTAATTAAGAAGGAAATGGCAAATTATTTTAATACGCTATCATTAAGAGACCAATTAACACAATTGGGAAAATGTAGGTTTATGAATGCTGAAGAATTTTCGGCAGGAGTGGATGCTTTAAAAGGAAAAAAAATAGTTATTGTTGGTTGCGGAGCTCAAGGGCTAAACCAAGGATTGAATATGAGAGATTCTGGACTAGATATTTCTTATGCGCTTCGAGAAGCAGCTATTCATGAAAAAAGACAATCTTTTATTAATGCATCGGACAACAAATTTAATGTAGGAACTTATGAGAGTTTAATTCCCGCAGCTGATGTGGTAATTAACCTTACACCAGATAAACAACATACAAACGTAGTGAACACCGTTATGCCGCTTATGAAAAAAGGGGCAACGTTATCGTACTCTCACGGTTTTAATATTGTAGAAGAGGGAATGAAGGTACGAGATGATCTTACTGTAATTATGGTCGCACCAAAATGCCCTGGCTCTGAGGTTAGAGAAGAATATAAAAGAGGATTTGGAGTACCTACATTAATCGCCGTACACCCAGAAAATGATCCAGAAAATAATGGTCTCGATCAAGCAAAAGCTTATGCTGCAGCTACAGGAGGACATAGAGCAGGTGTGCTAGAGTCATCTTTTGTTGCCGAAGTGAAATCTGACCTTATGGGGGAGCAAACAATCCTTTGTGGACTATTACAAACTGGATCTATTTTATGTTTTGATAAGATGGTAGAAAAGGGAATTGATCCTGGGTATGCATCAAAATTGATTCAGTATGGATGGGAAACTATCACTGAAGGAATGAAATATGGTGGAATCACCAACATGATGGATCGATTATCGAATGTATCAAAAATTAAAGCTTTTGAATTATCAGAAGAATTAAAAGAAATTATGCGCCCATTATTTCAAAAACATATGGACGATATTATGACTGGTCATTTTTCTAAAACAATGATGGAAGACTGGGCTAATGATGATAAAAATTTACTTTCATGGAGAGCAGCAACAGGCGAGACTGCATTCGAGAAAACACCAGCTGGAGATGTTGAAATTACAGAACAAGAATTTTATGATAACGGAGTATTGATGCTTGCTTTTGTAAGAGCAGGTGTAGAACTAGCTTTTGAGGCGATGACCGATTCTGGAATTATTGAGGAGTCTGCATATTATGAATCATTACATGAAACTCCTTTAATTGCAAATACCATAGCCAGAAAAAAGCTATTCGAAATGAATCGCGTTATTTCGGATACCGCAGAATACGGATGCTATCTATTTGATCATGCTTGTAAACCGTTACTAACGGGTTTTATGAAAGGCATAGATGTAAACGTTATCGGAAAAGCTTATGATGATGACGAAACAAGTGAGGTAGATAATGCAAAATTGATAGAGGTAAATGCCACACTAAGAAACCACCCTATCGAAGTTGTAGGAGCTAGATTAAGAGCTTCGATGACTGCAATGAAACCTATAGTTTAACCAACTAAATTTTTGTATGGCCGGATCTGTTAAAGTTTTGAGATGTGTATTGTGTATTCTTTGATAGATCTAGGCCGACAAAAACTAAATGAATTACCTAAGGAATTATGAGTACCATAACCACAACTTATTTTCCAGAATTAGAAGATATCCAAAAAGCAGCTTCCACCATAAAAGAAGTTGCTATGGTGACTCCTTTGGTGAATAGTATCCGATATTCTAGACAATACGAAGCGAATATTTTGCTAAAACGCGAAGATTTACAACGTGTACGATCATATAAAATAAGAGGTGCTTTTAATAAAATAAGTTCGCTAACCAAAGAAGAGTTAGATAAAGGGGTAGTCTGTGCAAGCGCGGGTAATCATGCCCAAGGGGTTGCTTTTGCATGTAATCATCTTGGAATTGAAGGAACTATTTATATGCCATCTGTTACTCCAAAACAAAAAGTAGAACAAACCCAAATGTTTGGTGGCGATAATGTCAAAATTATACTCGAAGGGGATACGTTTGATGATTCTTCTAAAGCCGCCAAAGAAGCCTGTATATCTCAAGAAAAAACATTTGTACATCCTTTTGATGATCCTAAAACAATCGAAGGACAAGGTACTATTGGTTTGGAGATATTTAAACAAAGCGATGTTTCTATTGACTATGTTTTTGTAGCTATCGGAGGAGGTGGGTTAGCATCCGGACTTTGCGGAGCCTTAAAAGCACTATCGCCAAAAACAAAAATTATTGGAGTAGAGCCCAAGGGAGCACCGTCTATGCTTACATCAATCCGAAATAATAAAAATACTGAAATTGTTGATATAGATAAGTTTATTGATGGAGCTGCAGTACAAAAAGTAGGAGATCTTAATTTTGATATTTGTAAAGAACATTTGTCTGATATGTATACTGTGCCAGAAGGTATGGTATGTCAAACTATTTTGGATTTATACAATAGAGATGCTATAGTTGTAGAGCCTGCAGGGGCGTTAACCTTGGCAGCGTTAGAATTTTATAAAGATAAAATAAAAGATAAAAATGTAGTATGTATTGTAAGTGGTAGTAATAATGATATTACACGAACTGCAGAGATTAAAGAAAGAGCATTATTATACGCAGACCTTAAGCATTATTTCATCATTCGCTTTCCACAAAGGGCAGGAGCCTTAAAACAATTCGTAGGTGAAGTATTAGGGCCTAATGATGATATTACTCATTTTGAATATTCTAAAAAATCAAGTAGAGAAAATGGTCCAGCCGTTGTAGGCATAGAACTAAAAGATAAAAAGGATCTTGAACCACTTATTAATAGAATGAAGAAACTTAATTTCTTCGGAGATTACTTGAATGATAAACCAGATCTTTTTCAGTTTTTAGTTTAAAACATCCATTTTTTATTCGATTTTACTTCTTTTGAAACAATTTTTTCAACATATTTTACAAGTATATTAATTTAAAAGTATAAATGCTTGTTTTTCAGTATTTTATGTTCTTTCGCTGTTTTTTTTCTTCTAAAAATTTGTTAATTAATGTATTTTATCGATATATTCGCTCACTTAAACGATAAAACCTAAAATCTATTATGAAAAAATTATTACTTTTTGCTGCAGTTGCTGTATTAGGATTAACTGCTACAAACGCTCAAGTTAAACTTGGTTTTGGTGTTGGATATGCAATACCTTCTGGAGACGTTGCCGACTTTACAGACGGTGGACTTTCTGCTCATTTTGAACTTGGATATGGTGTAACAGAGAATATTGATGTTTCCTTCCTTTATAGTGGAGATTTCTTAGTTGGAGCTGATCTTGCTGCAGGACAATTAACAGGATCTATCGGTAATGTTGCTATAGGTTCGTATATGGTTAATGGACGTTATTATTTTACTGAATCAGGATTTAGACCTTACGGTAGTCTTGGTTTAGGTTTGGCTACTATTGGTGCTATTGAAGTAGATGGAACTTCAGCTGAGTTAGCTGCAAGCACTTCTAACTTTGCATTTCGTCCGGCCTTAGGATTTAAGTATGGAGTATTGAATGTTAGTGCTGCGTATTTAAGTGCAGGTAAAACAGGAGATGCTTCTGTAAGCGATATTTCCTTCAATTTAGGATTATTATTTACTTTCGGAGGAAAGTAAAAATTAAACAAATATTATATTATCAAAAGGCGATCAGTTATGATCGCCTTTTTGTTTAACGATTTTTATACTAAAAAAGAATCCCTTGTAAAACTATTTACAAGGGATTTTTGACAATAATGATAATTCAGACTGTCAAGAGTAATCTAATACTTGTTTAGGGTACATACACAACTTACACAACCTAATACATTAGATTTCTTTTTAGATATTTTGAATGATTTGAATAGATTTTTGAGTAAGTTCAAAAATCTTATCGTAGTCATAGTTTCCTTCATTATTTTTAACAATGAGTTTTGAACCCATACCAACGCAATACGCCCCAGATTGAAACCACTGCGTTAGATTATCTTTCTCTGGAGATACACCACCGCTGGCCATGATACTCGACCACGGACATGGTGCTTTAATACTTTTAATAAAGTTAGGTCCACCAACCTGGGCGGCAGGAAAAATCTTTACGATTTCGGCACCTAATTCTTCGGCATAATTAATTTCTGATAAGGTTGCACAGCCTGGCAACCATGCTATCTTTCGTCGATTACAGATTTTGGCTATTTCTGGATTTAGTATAGGTGAAACTATAAAATTAGCTCCTTTCTGAATGTATAAGGCAGCGGTAGGGCTATCTACAATAGATCCAATACCCAAAATCATATCAGGAAATTCATGTTGTACCCATTTTGAAACTTCAGAAAATACACTTTCTGCATGATCTCCTCTGTTTGTAAATTCAAATACTCTAGCGCCACCTTTATAGCATGCCTGGATTACTTTTTTTACAATTTCTACTTCATGATGATAAAACAAAGGAACAATCCCCGTTTTTCCCATTACTTGTGCGACTTTTATTCTTGTGTATCTTGCCATTTACCTGATTATTCTTCCTGTTAGATTGCCGCGTATAATGTGTAATACTTCATCTTCTGTAATTAAATTGACATCACCTTCAATGGTATGTTTTAAGCCGCATGCAGCATTAGCAAATTCTAATGCCATGACATCATCGTAATGTAGTAATCCATGAATTAATCCGGCGGCAAAGGCATCACCAGTTCCTATTCTATCGACTACATGTGTGATTTCTAATTCATTAGTTTCTAAATACTCCTTTCCATTCCAGGCTCGAGCTTTTATTTTATGCCAGTTAGCATTACGAGAAACTCTTGTTTTATCAAAGATTTTTTTGATGTTTGGATGTTCATTAATTAATAATTCACTAGCTGGGATAAAACCTTCTTTACTATTTAAAAACGTGGTACCCAAAAGCTCATTAATTTCATTGGGTCCACCTATGAAAATATCAGAAATATGAACTAACTCATTAAGAATATTAGTAGCTTCTTTACCGTAATTCCATAAGTCACTTCTATATGCCGGATCTGCTGATATGGTTATTCCTTTTTTATTGGCTAAAAGTATCCCTTCTTTTAGAGTTTCATAAGTATTTTGAGAAAGGGCAGGAGTAATACCCGTCCAGTGAAACCACTTACAATTTTCTAAAATCTTCTCCCAATCAATTTGTTTAGGTTCTATCTTGCAAAATGCAGAGTGAGATCTATTATAAGAAATCAAACTCGATCTCATAACGGCTCCTACCTCAATAAAATATAATCCTAAGGGATGATTAGAATCGATGATATAATCAGTATTTACATCATATTTTTTAAGATAACTTTTGGCGGCATCTCCAACAAAATCATTAGAGACGGCGCCTATATGTTGTGTGTGATTACCTAATTGAGAAAGTGATATAGCTACATTAGCTTCAGTTCCTCCAAAGTAATATTCTAACTGATTAGATTGTTTCAATTTTTTATTTCCCAGAGGAGCAATACGCATTAAAATTTCTCCAAAGGTTACGACTTTATCCATTTCGTTAGTTTAATTTATATAGATCCTCACTTCTGTAATAAGCGAAGATTTGTCATTAGCCAAATGTGCTATTATTTAAATTCCTAGAGCTTGACCTCCACCAATTTGAATAGTTTCGGCTGTTATAAAAGCCGCGTTGCTACTTGCTAAGAAAGAAACAACAGAGGCTACATCTTCTGGTTGACCTAATCTACCCAATAAAATATTATTTTTCCATGATGCAAAAACTTCAGGTTTTGTTGATTTAATTTGTTCATGAAAAGGAGTATCAATTGTACCCGGAGATACCGCATTCACTCTAATACCATATTCTGCTAGATCTTTAGCCAAAGCTCTGGTTATCGCATTAACTGCTGCCTTAGATGTTCCGTAAATTCCAGCTCCAGGTCCTCCTGCAGTCCATCCTGCATTTGATGTATAGTTGATAATTGAAGCGTTTTCTCCTTTTTTGAGAAATGGAATAGCTGCTCTTGAAGCAAAAAATGTAGAGTCCAGGTTTAAGGCCATTACAGATCTGTAAAATTCTGTTGTCATTTCTTCAAATCTGGATCTTCCACCTAATCCACCAGCATTATTTACAAGTACATCAATTTTACCATACTTTTCTCCAATTGAATTTATGTTTGAAGTTACGGCATCTTCATTTGTTACATCAAATCCAAGATACTCGGCAGTTATTCCTTGAGAAATTAACTCCTCTACTCTTTGAGCTCCTTTTTCATCCTCGATACCATTTAAAATTACAGTATATCCATCATTACCTAATCTTTTTGCAACTTCGAAACCAATACCGCCGGTAGCTCCCGTTATTACGGCTATTTTTCCTTTTGAATTCATTTTTTTTATTATTATTTAAGTTGTTTATTTTTCTTTAATGGGTTTAATTTCTTTAATCAGTACAAATATTGATAGTACCGAAAGTGGTGCTAATACTGCTAGAATAATAAATGCTGGAGTATAAGACACCGTTGTTATTTTTGGTATTATAAAATTCATGATTGCTACAGAAATAGCTCCTATTGTACCCGCTAGTCCAGCTAGGGATCCTACAGATTTACTTTTTAGAATATCACTGGATAGTGTTTGTATGTTACTAATCGAAAATTGAAATCCAAATAGTACTATAAACACAAATGACACGAATTTTTCAGGAGTATTGGCGAATAGTATAGCACCAATAATGGCAACAAAAATAATGGCACCCCCTATAGCAATAACTCTTTTTCTGGCTTTGTCCAGGCTTAATTTTTTCATTAATTTTTGAACATACCATCCACCAGCAATACTTCCTATAGCTGCTCCTACATATGGAAACCAGGCATATAACCCAATTTCTTTTACATTAAAACCATATTGTTTATTAAGATAAATTGGCATCCAGAATACGAATAACCACCAGATAGGTTCGATAAAGAATCGAGATGCAAGAATGCCCCAAGCTTCTTTATGTTTTAATATTTCTAATAAATGAAGTCCTTTATTATTATCTTCTTCTTGATTTGTTTGAGAACGTCCTGCTAGAATAAGATCCTTTTCCTTGTCTGTTATCCATGGATGTTCTTTAGGTTGTTTTTTATTAAAAATTAGCCAAGGAATAATCCATAAAAAACCGATAACACCAATGATTATAAAAGACCATCGCCATCCATATCCTTCAAATAATTTTGCAATAGTAGGTGCTGCAACTATTGAACCAATAGCCGCACCGGCATTAAATATACCTTGAGCAATAGCGCGTTCTTTTATAGGAAACCACTCTGCATTGTTTTTTACAGCACCAGGCCAGTTTCCGGCTTCAGAAACACCTAGAATACCTCGATATAATCCAAGAGAAGCTAATCCTTTAGCAAAAAAGTGTAATAAAGAGGCAAGTGACCAGAAGAAGATAGAGATTACAAACCCTATTTTGGTTCCTACTTTGTCATATACCCAACCAGATATAAATTTACCTGCCGCATAAGTAATAGTGAATATATTTATAATCCAAGCATAGTCTTCTTCTGTTAATCCCAAGTCCTTTTGCATTTCGGGCCACATTATACCTAAAGCAGATCTATCAATATAATTGATAATCGTAGCTAAGCAAACAAGCCCAATAATCCACCATCGTAATCCTTTAACTTTCATATTGTGTTTTTAGTTAAAGGGATTTGTCGTCTAAATATTTCGGTAAAATCCCTTCTTTATTTTTTGTAAGAGGTTACATTAATGAATATTATCCTCTGTATTTGTTTTAATCTTTTTGTTTATAGCAGTATTGATATAGTATTTTGAAATGCGCTTTCATTTTTTCTTTTGCTAGTTTGGGGTTTTGATTTTTTATAGCATCATAAATGTCATTGTGTTCTTGTATCCCTTGAAACGTTTGATTGGTATCACAAACATGATATTTTTCAAAGTTTGTAATTATTCCGGGAGTAATAATTAACATAAATGTATTCATGGTACTATTACCACTAGCTTTGGCAATTGCCAAATGAAATAATAAATCTTCCTGAACTGCATCCTCTCCTTTAATAACTTTATTCGCGTAGGCATCAAGTGCCTCTTTCATGAGTTTTAAATCATCCTCGGTTCTTCTAATTGCTGCCAATCGAGCTGTTTTTAATTCTAATAAAATACGGGTTTCTACCAAAGATTTAAAATCAGGATCATCAAGTCTTAAAATATCTTCAATCATACCATTTAAGGCGGTAACTCCTATATCGGCAACAAAAGTTCCGCTTTGTGGAATCGATTCTAAAAGGCCATAAAATTCTAGTTTTTGAATGGCTTCACGAATACTCCCTCTACTAACTCCAAACTTTTCTGACAAGGATCGTTCTGAAGGTAATTTATCGCCAGGTTCAAGGTTTTTGAAATTTATTAAATCCCTGATCTTTGAAATAATTTGCTTCTGGATATCCCGATTTTCATTTTTAGTTAGTATTTCTAATTTCATAGGTTAAATTGGTATTAGTAAAATTGGTTGACCAGATTGGTTTTCCAAATTTATAAAATTATTCTTTAGTACAAAAGCGTATGGAAGGTTATAATTTGATTAATTATATGACTAGTTTATTAATAGAGTTTGTTATCCTTTTTGTGTATAACAAACTCTATAATATTTGGCTAATTCAAATCTATTATTCCATTATCTTTTGTTCAATTCTAATTAATGACTTACTTCAAGTTGGTAATAGTATACTTTTGCAAATGCTCCTTTGTCGGTAGTGCCTAAATAATTACCTGCTTTAAAATAGTTTTCAAATATTCCCCAGCGTTTAATATTATGATCTTTGTAGACAGCATATTCGTTATCATTTAATGACACGACCATTTTTCCATTAGATACTTTTACCTCTAAAGTGAATTTTTTGAATCCGACTTTTTCCTTAAATGTATATCCTTTATCATCTGTCCAAGCGTCAGTTTTTAATATTTCCATTTCTGACACTTTAGGATTTTTAAGCACTTTGGTTTTTACCCTAATTTTTCCATCTTTCCAATATATTTTTAATATCGGAGGAGCATTATTATCTTTTTGACCTATTTGATCACGTTGCTCATTAGACAATCTGCCATGAATTTGCATGATGATTGTTTTGTGATATTTTCCTTCTTTATTTTTTGATATATCCGCAACTCTTAGTTTTCCTCGCATGGTTCCTCCATCTGCGAATGTCCAGTTAACTTTATTACTACCAGGAATCATTTGTTCCCGTAATTCTGATCGAGAATATTTTGTATTTGCTGTTTTAGAATTTGGAAAGGCATAAAAAACAAGTGCACCCTGTACAGAATCATTGTACATATACTTTTTGAGTACTTCATTATTAGCATAATCCAAAATTTTTGGAGGTTCTACCTCATCAGGTTTACCTACAGGAAGTGTTACTTTCCAATGACTTAAATCTATTTTCGGTAACCGATGTTTCTTTTTCTTTTTTTTCCTTTCTTTTTTAACACTCAAATCTGAAACGCTACTTTTTTGAGTTTGGCAAGCAGCGTTAACAGATAGAAATATTATTACTAAAAAGGGTAATATATTTTTTTGAATGTTTTTCATTTTACAAATTAATTTATAGCTGTAATGGTAACAGTATCAACTCGTATTTCTTCATCTCCACTATTATATCCAAAATCACCACCACCGCCACCAGTAGCAGGGCCGCCTATACCTCTTATAAATAGAGCAACACTATCATTAGCTCCGGCATTAAATGTATATGTATAGGTAATATAACCATCATCATTTGGGTTATCCTGTGTCTCAACTAAAAGATTATTTGCAGCATCTTCAACCTGTGAAATTGAAGCATAACCAAAATCATCTTGAGGAAAATCTACAGTATCTGTGTAGTAAGTAGGAGTGTAGCCACTTGTATAACCAACACCAGCCAAAACTCTTAACTCAAGCATGCTAGGAAATGAACCATTTTCTGAATTTTTAAAAGATGTAACTATTTCTATTGTATAATCAGAGTTGGGTACAACTTCAAACTCTTGATAGAGATGATCAGGTTCATTATTGTCAAGTTTAACAACGTTATCAGAACCGCCATTACCAGAACTAGATTCTCCTTGGTCACCAATACTCTTATTAATCCAAGCAGAACAAGAACAATCAGAACCTGAAGATTTCGGAAGTTTATCAAAAACAGAGTTTATTAGAATAGGGTCTGGTACATCTGGTTCGTCAGGCTCTACTATAGTGATATCTTCAGAAAAAGTACTAGTAACACCTAAAGCATCTGAAGCTGTTAAGGAAACGGTATAAGTACCTTCAGCCGAATACGTGTTTTCTCCATCTAATTCTGTAGAAGAATTACCATCTCCAAAATCCCAAGCAAATGTTGTTGCACTGGTAGATAGATTAGAAAAGTTATACTTAAGAAAATCCACTTCATTTTGCGATGCAGTAAAATTTGCTACTGGTGGTGTTTCATCAGCAATAGATCCGGCTTCAGGTAACTCAAATTCGTAATCACATGCCGTAGTAAAAATCGATAAGACAAATACTGAAACCAACAATACTATTGTATTGATTGATTTTTTTATTTTAATATAATTGATCATAATGACTTTTTTTATAAACTTTTAATAACCGGGATTTTGTGTTAATAAACCGTTACTCAATCCTCTTTCAACTTGAGGGATAGGTAGTAAAAGATCTGTTGCGCTATACCCAAGTCCATTTGCGTCTGAAAATGCCGAAAGTACATCTTGGGCAACATTAAATCGTACCAGGTCAAAGAAGCGATGATTTTCGAATGCGAGCTCTACACGTCTTTCATCTAATAGTTCTTGTTTTGTAATATTGGTAACGATATCTGTTAATCCAGCTCTGTTACGAATTAATTGAAAAGAGTTTAATGCAGCCTGCACTGAGGTTTCTTGGGCTCCTGCCATTATAGCTTCTACATGCATTAATAATACATCTGCATATCTCAATACAATCCAATCATTTCCAGCCAAAGTAGGATCATTTGATGTTGCTGCTATACCAAGGTCGTCATCTCCATTAGGTAAATATTTTGCTACCTGAAACTGAGATGGTTGAATAACATCTTGACGATATGAAAATTGAGTTCGATCTCCTCCTAACGCATCCAAAGCTGCTCTTGCCTCGGTAGTAACATAATTTACTCCACTAGTTCGCCCTACGGCGTTTAGCCATTCGGCAGAGAAATTTTGACTATCGTCATTAACGTCTGGAAGGAATCCTATTGAAAAGATAATTTCATCATTCAATTCGGTATAGAATACATCTTTAAAATTAGACTCTAATGAAAAACCACTACTCATAACAGCTTCCAGAAGTTGTTGAGCTTGATTATAGTTTGTTCCTTGTGTAAGATACACCTTGGCTAATAATGTTTGAGCAGCTGCTCTTGAAGCTCTATTTTTATAAGTATTATCTAAGTTGGCAACTGCACTTTCTAAATCGCTAACAATTAACTCATAAACAGTAGCTGTAGGTATACGGGTAAATTGAATTTCGGTTTCAGAAGGTTTTATAACCCTGTCTACTAGTGGAACATCACCAAATAATCGTACCAAATTAAAATAAGCATACGCTCTTACAAATTTAGCTTCACCTTCAAACCTACCTCTATTTTGATCAGAAGCAACATCTAGGTTTTGAAGAACAATGTTGGATCTAAAAATAACATTGTAAAAGCTTCTATAATAATCTGCTACTAAACCATTTGTAGTTTCAATATTAAAACTTTCGAATTGAGCAGCTTCTCCTTCGCTACTTTTCGTTCTTGTATTGTCACTTCGCATTTCGGTTACATAAAACTCTACCTGTATTGCGTGATTTGAATCGGCTCGAGTATCATTTATACCCTGAATACCATCATACATATTTATTATTCCAGATTCTAATTCTTCTTCATTAGAGTAAAAAGTTGAAGAACTTACTGCCCCGGTAGGTGCTGGTTCTAAGAAATCATCTTCGCAAGAAGATATTCCTATGGCCAATAATAGCACCATTATATATTTAAGTTGTTTCATAATGTTTTTATCTTATGTTGTTTTTATCCAATTAAAATTCCATGTTTACGCCAACTGATATTGTTCTAAATATTGGTGAACCTGCTCTTTGGTAACCAAATGTTAATGCAGCAGGTCTTGTATTCTCAACAAACTCAGGATTAAAACCGGTATATCCATCAGCTGTTAAGTACATTAGATTTTGTCCAGATCCATAAAATCTCACTTTTGTAAAGACACCTATTTTATTCAAAACATCTTTTGGTATAGAATATCCAATATTTACGTTACGCAGTGCTACATAAGAAGCATCTTGAATTATATCATCAGTAAATATTTTTTGACGAATAAATTCTTGATCTGGTGTATCGGCAGTAAAATCTTGTGAGCTATTAAATTGATTAAAAATGTATTGATCTCCCATATTTCTTACTTCGGCACCATGACTACCTTGAAATTGAAAGCTGAAATCCAGGTTACCAAATTGAAACTCATTTGTTACGCTCCAAACAATATCTGGGTATGGATTTCCAAGTATTGTTTTGTCATCGTCATCGATCAAGCCATCTCCATTTAAATCCTTAACATATACATCCTGCGCTTCTCCTCCTACAGGATGATAAGGATCATTGATAAACTCTAATGGTATATCTCTGTCTACTACCCAGCCATAAAAAGAGGATATAGGTTGTCCTTCTAAATTGATCCATTCTGCAGCTCTTTTACTATCCACATTTAATATTTGCCCATTTGAATCTGCAAAATCTATAAGTTCATTTTCGTTTCTAGAGGCAATAATAGAGGTAGACCAGCGAAATTTTTCAGTAGAAATATTTCTTGTACGTAGTTCTACTTCGATACCTTTATTTTCTACTTCTCCGAGATTAACTAGAGCCTCATTAAACCCTGTTGTCGAAGAAATAGGATTGTCTAATAACAATTGATCACTGGTTCTGGTATAATAATCAACAGATCCAGTTATTCGGTTATTAAAGAAACCAAAATCAACACCAAAGTTAATTTCTCGAGATCGTTCCCATTTTAACTCTGGGTTAGCAATGTTAAGAGGGTTTAAAGAAGACACAGCACTACCACCAACCACAGCAGTAGTCGAACCTAGTAAAGCTAATGAAGGATAGTTATCTACGATAACAGTACCTGTATTTAATCTATTATTACCCGTAAATCCATAGCTAAACCTAAATTTTAAGTTACTAATGATATCACTATTGCTTAAAAAGTTTTCATTAGATACAACCCAACCTAAAGATGCGGCAGGGAAATCCCCAAATTTATTATCTGGACCAAAAATTGAACTTCCATCCCTACGATAACTTAAAGAAAGTAGGTATTTGTCATTAAAAGCATAGTTTAAACGACCAAAGAATGACATGAAGCTATTTTCTAGTTCAAAAGAGCTAGCATCAGCAATTTGTGTTGCTGCAGATAGTGTTCTTAGTAGATCAGAATCGTATCCCGTTCCTGTTGCACTTTCATCCGAAGTATCAAATTTTTCTGCTGAGAATCCAACGACTGCGTTTATGCTATGTTGATCAGTTACTTTGTTATATGAAAAATAGTTATCGGTAACCAAGTGAATTCTATTTTGAGAAGAAATAGTAAGAGAAGCTGCAGATGCTCCATTTCTGTTTGATTTCACACCTTGCCAACGAAAACGCTCTGTATTTTGATAATCTCCAGATAAAGCAGTTCTAAAATTCAAATTCTCGGTAATATTATATTGTCCATATACACTACCAAACATTTTAAACCTTCGCTCTCTACGATCTCTTTCTAATACTTTTGCCGCGGGATTTGTATTTGATGTATTACTAATATCTGTTCCTCCAGAAGCTACAGATTGACCAGTTGTTAAATCGAAGTCATCAAAATGTCTTTGTGTGGCGTAATCTCCAATTTGAACATCCGGATGATTAAATTGATTTACAAATTGGATAGTATTTGCATCATGAAAAACAGGTAACCAAGGGGTTTGCCTTAAAATATCATGTACAGAACCATCAAATCTTCGTCGTGTAGTATACGATGGGGCAAGACTACCTCCAAATGCAAATTTGTCATTGGCTTTGGTGTCTACCTTAATCTTATACGTATATTTTTTAAAATCATCAGTTAGTAAAACTCCTTCATCATGGATGTAATTAAAGGCTGTACTAAATTTTGTTTTTTTACTACCTCCTCGAGCACTAAATGCGTGACTCGTTATTGTACCTCCATCAAATATTACATCTTGCCAATCGCGATCGACACCTATCAATTGTTTATATCGAGTACGATCGGATAAAGTACCTGTTGCGGTAAGTTCTGCTGCTGCAGTTTCTGCAACCGAAAAATAGTAATCATCACTTTGTCTAGCTTCCTTAATACCAGTATAGGTGTTATATGTAAATTTAGTTTTTCCTTCTTTTCCTTGTTTGGTAGTTATTATGATAACACCATTACCTCCACGAGAACCATAAATGGCTGCTGATGCGGCATCTTTTAGGACACTAAATGATTCGACATCATTCATGTCAAGTGATCCTAAAAAGTCGTTATCAACAATTAATCCATCTACAACTATAGCTGGGCTAGAGTCACCAGAGATAGATCCAGTACCACGAATACGAATAGTGGGAGCGGATCCAGCTTCTCCTTCGGTGGCTTGTATATTAACCCCGGATACTTGACCCACTAAGGCATCATCAACTCTCGAAACGGGTAGTTGTTCTAGATCTTCATTAACCACTAAAGAGATTGCACCTGTTAAGCTTGATTTTTTTTGCGTACCATAACCTACTACCACAATTTCATCAAGTACCGTAGAATCTTCTAGTAATACAATTTCTAATGTTTTTTGGTTAGTAATAATAATGGTTTGAGCTACGTAGCCTAAATAGGAGATTTGAAGTACGTCATCTGGTTTTACCTGAATTTGAAATCCCCCGTCAAAATCAGTTGAAGTACCATTGTTACTATTAGCAATGATGACATTTACTCCCGGAATGGGTACGTTTTTTTGATCTGATATCTTACCAGATAACGAATAACTGTCCTGTGCCAATAAAGGTATTTGGTATAAAGCCAGGACAATAAAAATTAGTTTAATTTTAAAATTCATTTTAATTATGTTATGTTCCTACAATTAGATGGATATCTATAGTAGATATCTTGGTGAAGAATAAATAGAAGTATTCCCTATTACCCCTTTGTAACTTATCACATAACCATACGATTTTAATTAAATTTCGTATTTTTGCTGGGCATGTGATTGATAAAGTTCATGCAATTTCAATATTACTTCTCTCCGAAAGAAGTAATTCAAAAAGGATGGGTTAGTACCTGTCCTTTTTTTGTTATTTATTTTTTGTTTTCATACAAATAAGTTTGATTGTTTATTAGAGTGATTGTTTTTTTGGTAAACCAAATTGGTTATCCAATTTGGTTTACCAAATATATGTTATTTTAATGTTAATAAAAAAAATATTGACATTTTAAATGTTAAAATTTTGCTGAACAAATACTTTATTGATGATTATATTGAAAACATAGTGATTTCAAGGTGTTCGGCGTTGTAAATATTGTTAGAGTTATTCCATGAAATCTTCCCGAATAGGACTAAAGACATCGATCAAAACACCCGATGCGAGGCAAACTGCTCCATGCATTACATTAGGTGGTATATAGAAAGAATCACCACCTTTTAGAATTTTAGTTTCATTACCAATGGTAACTTTAAACTCACCACTTACAACATGAGTAACTTGAGAATGATAGTGTTTGTGCATTACTCCAACTCCTCCTTCTTCAAATTTGACATTTACGAGCATAATTTGATCATCATACCCCATAATTTGACGTTGAACACCTTCGCCAACGGTTTGCCATTCTATTTCTTTTCCTATTATAAATTCTTTACTTGATCCAAAACTTTTCATGAGACGATATTTAATATTTATTGTTTCTTTAAGATATGTGTGTATGCTCCAACCCAAGTGTAGATTTGTCCATTTATATTTAGGGTATGTGTTTTTTTATTTGCTTCAGTAATGCATACAATAAACATGTGTTTATTGCCTTTATTGGTAGTCATCGACCAAGCTATGTAATTTGCATTTTCTACTGTTATCTTTTGTATTTCATTTATTGCACTACGAGTATTATGAGCAATTTCTGTGACGGGATTATACGATCCATGTGTTTCGATAATATTAATAAAAAGGTCATTTTTCGCTTTGGGTTTTCGAATAATAAATCCTGGATCTTTACGTAAATTAAATTTTGGATCATTGGCTCCAATTCTTGTAAACAAAAATGTATCGTTTGCCTGCATAAAACTAGATAAAGTGTAAAAAGTATTATTAGATAACCATGTTACTTGAGCTGTTCTCTTTCTAGGTGTTGCAATACCTTCAAGCCATAGGTGTTGATACCCATTTTTGCTTCCCATTTTTGAAAGCTGATCGGGATGATTATATTCGAAATTAGTGTCTATGATCTGGCCATGATAATAAAATGGCATGTCAAATTGGTGATTAGTATTGGATTTGAATGACATGACATCGATGAGCAAAGGATTTTCAAATTCTTCATCCTCTAGCATAATCATCGTTCTATGAAGTTTTGTATTTGGGTACGCATTATTTTCTTTTGCACTTACAATTTGAAATTTAGGATTAGAGATATCGAAAAGATATTTTTCTGAGTGATGTACATTCGCTAATTCAAATTTCCCTCCAAAATGTGAAGTTTCGTCTTGAATAATTGTGTTGTGAGCAATACTTTGCTTGGCCCATGTTTTATTTTCTTTAAGATATCCTCCTCCATTTTTTTGTTCAATATTTACGAATCTAGCCAAACCATAATCTTGAAGTACTTCATTACCATTATGATAATACGAGAAGGATAATTTATCATAATGCCCATGGCTTAAACCTTGCGCCGTATATTTCATTATCAAATTGGTGAGGTGATCCGTTGAGCGCAGTATGCCTATACCTCCTTCTGTACCATCCGATCCATCTTTGAGTTCGATGGATTTTTTTATAAAAGGTATAGCTTCGTTATTTTTGATTCCCATTGCTACTGCCAATCCAGCATCATCTAATTGTACAGTATTTTGTTTTTTGGCAATGCTAAGAAGCGAAGCATCTTTTCCTCCGTATTGATATGCTATATCTACAGCAGATATTAACTCTTTGGAATAGTACGACATCCCTTTTTGACCATCATTAAGAGGGAAGAATTCACCATCTTTATTTGTTAAATTAAGTAATGCATAAACGGCTTTTATTAATACTCCTTCCTTGTATTCGAAGATTTTTAATTCAGGTTTTTTATTTTGTAATGCTTGGGCAAATATCATAAATGGATACATCGCATATCTTTGATAATAAGGTCCTTCGGTATAGTACCCATCGGGAGAAAATGGTTTGTTAAGATTAGCCAAAAAACCAGCTTTTTGTCCTTTTTCTATTATAAAACCACCATCATCGTCTTTTAAATTTGTATTCAAGTTACTTTTCTTTAATCCGTATAGTGCCTTATGTATTAGTTCATCATTATCCATAACCAAACCGATCATGCCCACAGCTACATTTCCCCAGGTACTATGATTATGTATACGATTGAAAAATTGTGGATTTTCATTAGACAAGAAATTGGCAAACGGAATGAATAATTCTTTCTCCAAATGTGCTCTTTCTTTTGGGGATAAATAGTTGTAAATACAATCATAGGCTTGGCTTACATACACTAACCAATTGGCATCATTTAAGCATTGCCAAAATATCTTTCCTCTGGCGTAAGATCTAACTTGTGGGTGTAAAGGAAGCGTTGGGTACATATCTGCATAAACTTTTAAAACATCATGCACATATTTGGCATATTTTTCATCTCCCAAAATTTGGAATAATACGCCAGCTTTTTGAAGTGTTATCCAATTTTTTTTATGTCTGTCATGAGTATAACCTCCTGCCATATCTTTGGGAACAGGTACATGAATACCCGTAGCTATTTCCTTATCAATTTCGGTCTTGGTTTTGGAAAGAGTTTGATCAAAAACAGGAATCTGTCCTAACTGCATTTTGATGCTTTCTACTCCCTTTTTTGTTAAGATTAAATTTGGATGTTTTTGTGCATTACACAGTGTTCCCAAAAAAAATGCGATAATGATAAAAAAGTGTTTGCAATAATCGGTGGAGAGAAGAATATTTAATTTTTTCATGTTTACTTATGAATTATTCCAATGGCTTTACCATCATCACCTTTATTATGCAAGCTAGAACCTTCCTGTAGGGTGTATGTTATATTATTCTTGAATTTTGGATTAATGGCCCATAAAGAATCAATCTTATATTTCTGATCTCCAGTAACTGATACTTTTTCTGAATTAAAGAAGTTTGTATGATGTACTTTTGCAATTGGTCCACCAACAACTAGGTGCATCTGTATGCCTTTACTGTTTCTGAAAATGCTATTTTTGATTTCGGCATTTTGTACGCCAACTAATGAAATAGATTTTTTGTTTTTGTTTCTTTTTCCATTCCCAACATTATCCAATACATTATGATCGAAACTAAGGAAGGGGCCAAATGTACTTTCATCTTTACCATCTCTAACCAAGTTTAAAACGGCGCCATCTATATTAGAGAAAATATTGTTTTTTAAAACTACAAACTCTGCATTAAAAATTCCGTTTTCTCCAATTTCCTTGTCTAAAGAGAGAATAGTACCCGTAATGTTTTTAAAGACAGAATTCGTTATACTAATCGTATCCGCTACTGTGTTTTTGAATACTTTAATTGCATCATAAGAATGATTAATATTTAGATTCTTGAAATCACAATTATTGATAATTAGTTTGTAATTCTTGTTCATCGAATATTTACTGGTTCGTATAACTGCATTACCAGAATAATCGGGAGCTTCTTTTCCGTCAAAGATTAATTTACTTAACTCTAAGCTTCCGCCATTTTGGATATCAAACAATGATTTTTTCTCAAAAGTCACTGTTGATTTTTCTAGAAAAGAAGTGATTGTAACCGGATGATTAATATCAATTATTTTGGTGGTTAAATATCCGTGTGCTGCCGTTAATTCTATAATATCTCCAGGAGACGATATTTTTATCGCATCAAACAATGTATTAATTCCTGGAGCAACCTGTATTACTTTTCCTGAGTTAAAATGTACAGTTGAGTTATTTTTTGGATACCATGAAGGACCTGTATTTTCCTTCGAAGGAATATCGAATGTAAATTTAGCACCTGCTGTTAAATGATTTTCACTAGGGACTAATAATTTCTGTTGATTTTCTTTTAATGAAAGTTTTTTAGGGATAAAGCCTTTGGGTAATACAGAAGAAGTATTTGGACTAATGATATTATTGTTAAATGCGATACCACTAATATCGTCGTATATAGTAAATGAATTATTTTTTAATTCGTTATAAAAAATGTTGTTTTCTATACTAGAATTTATAGGTGTTGCGCTTCGTTCATTATCACTACCAGCACACAGTTGTATATAATCGCAATCAATAAAAGTATTATTTCTGATTTTGGCATCAGCTACCTGAAAATACCTGTTTAGAGGAGAATTAGGTACACCATTCATAACCACTAATGCCCCACCAAAACGATAACCAGTAAGTCCTATTGCGTAATTATTTTCTACTGTTTGCTGCCCATTAATGACACGAATACCACCTGTACTTGGGATTTTATTTCCAATAAATACATTGTTTTTTACCAAAGTTTCGTTACCATGACGCATGGTCAGGGTTCCTCTGCATTCGTAAAAAACATTATTACTAAATGTATTTTGACAGGATTTATTAGAAATGATTTCTAACTCTCCACCACAACGATCAAAATAATTATGTGCAACAACAGTGTTCGAATTACTTAATGAATGATGACTGGTTCCGATCCTAAGAGTCTCGCCTCCGTTAGATCCTAAAGTTTGTCTAGGACCAAAATAATTATGATCAATTTGGTGATGATTTTCTAAAAACTTTTCAGAATTTAAACGTACGGCCATGGTCACGCCAAGATTGCCTTTACCCTCAAAATGATTATGATCGATTCGATTGTTCTTACCATAAATACCAATCCAGTAATCTTGTTCCCTTCTCTCGGGATTACTGTAATTATCAATAACGCATTCGGTTAGGCGACAATTAGAAGCAAAGTTATTTTTGTCTTTTTTAAATGAAATAACTTCAGAAGTAGGGGTGAACCCATTTTTAAATACCAACCCGCTAATAACCAGGTGTTCACCGGCTATACGTAAATAAGATTGTCCTTCTAATACGGTTTCTCCCTTTTTTTCAACAGTTAGAGTTATAGGTTTATCTTTTGTTCCTGTGGCTTGAAAAAGTAATTCGGCATCTTTCCATGTTCCTTTGGCTAGTACGATAGAATCTCCCGGTTTTACATGTAAAACAGCCTTGTTAAAAGCATCAACAGAAGTTATAACATTAGATAAAGGTTCTTTTTGCTCAGTGTTTTTACATGAGTAAAAGGATATACCTAAACATAAATAAAATAGTATATTTTTCATAAAACAAATCTGGTTAACCAATTTGGTCAACCAAAAATAGACATATAAATTAATAATCAAAGAAAGTAGAAGCATTTTTTTAATGAAATATTAGAAAAACACTTAATTTTATATGAAAATCAATAAAAAGTACTTAAAAAAAGTATCGATGCAATAATGTTTTTTCTAGAAAACTAACTTTATTTATTGCAATATGTATATAGATCTCTAAAATGATCCTTTAGATGCGCTACTGCTTTATCGGGATCTTTTTCTCGAATGGCATCAACAATATTTTGATGCTCTTTAATCAATAAATAGTTTTCTTCTTTATTACAGACTTTATTTTTTATGAAGTGACTTATGATTTCTGGAGTAATAATGAGCATTAGAGAATTGACAACACTATTATTACTTGCTTCAGCTAATTTAATATGAAACATCAAATCTTCTTCTACCGCATCTATTCCTTTTATGGCTTTTGCGCTGTAGGCTTCATGCGCTTTTTCTATTTCAATAATTTGTGCTTCAGTTCTTCTGGTAGCTGCTAATCTAACTGCATTTGTTTCTAGTATAATTCTCGTTTCAACTAGAGATTTGAAATCAGGTTTTTGTAATTGTAGAATATCAGACATCATACCGTTTAATGCCGTTACCCCAATATTTGAGATACGTGTACCACTTTGAGGGTATTTTTTAACTAACCCATAAAATTCTAACCGTTGAATGGCTTGCCTTAATTGATTACGACTAACTCCAAATTTTTGAGCAAGATCTCTTTCTGCCGGAAGACGATCCCCTGGCTCTAAATGTTTGGATACAATAAGTTCTTTTATCTTAGAAATAATGGTTTCTTCAACGTTTTCTTTGTTTTCCGGTATTTTTTCAATCTTTTCCATGAAATTCAAATTCGAATAGATATTAATTGGTTGACCATCTAAGTTAACCAAAAAAAAGTTTTTAGAAGCATTAGCCTAAATATTTATGTTTTCGTTAGAAATGAAGACTAAAAAAGTTACTCTAGTACTTGTGTCATTTACGAGGTGAAAAATAAGTATACACTCCTTTTGTAGGTTATTTTATATGTATCATGATAGGATATTTGTGTTGTAAAACTTGTAAATGTAAATGCTTTAAATTTTCACGTAACAAATTGATTATTTGATGATTATTTTTGGAATTTTTTACGAAAACGTTTGAGTTGTATTATAAAATTATTAATATTGTGTAAAATTGGTCAACCAATTTTTATAACACAAACTTTTATTAACGTTCTAATTTTTACAACATGAAAACTAAATCAGCAAATTTTAGAGAAGGCCCTTTTTTTAAATTCAGTACCCTACTATTTTTATCTACTTTTTTGATTACTTTATCTTGTGAGACAGAAGGGTTTGATAATGAAACTTCTGAACTTACGAATGAAAATGCAACAATTAAAGCCTTGATTACACCAGTAAGTGTATCTGCTAATGGGGATGATGGCAATGGTCCTGCAAATACTCTGGACGGAAATCTTAATACAAGATGGTCTTCAAAAGGATATACAGGAAAATACATTACTTATGATTTGGGATCTTCAAAGAATATATCTAGCCTTAAGGTCGCTTGGTACAAAGGAAATCAAAGAAAAGCTTTTTTTAAAATACGAGTGGGAAATTCAACGTCCAGTTTAAGCACAATATATGATGCTAAAAGCACTGGTAGTAGCGGAAATACTGCAGGTTTAGAAACATACAATTTTAATGCAGTAAGCGCTAGGTATGTTAGAATTTCTTGTTTTGGTAATTCTAGTAGCGCCTGGAATAGTATCACAGAAACCCAAATACATTCTTCGGGTAGTACACCACCACCTCCACCATCAGGAGGAAACTCTCCAGGAGATGTATTGGGACTTACTTCGAATACTTGGAAATTAAATTGTTTTACTGGTAACCCCGGGTCATCTGCAACATATAGGGATGATGTATTAGATGCTACGGGTGAGACTTTTAGTACATATGAAGATTCTAACTATTTCTATACTGATGGCGAATGGACATATTTTAAATGTTATAGAGGGTTGGGAGGTTCTGCAAATTCTAGTAACCCAAGAGTTGAATTAAGAGAGCTAACAAATGGTAATTTATCGAATTGGGATGCTAAAAATGGTAATAATACAATGACATGGACAGTTAGAGTAGATCAATTACCTAAAAGTAAAAGTGGGAAAGATGGAGTTCTATGTTTTGGGCAAATACATGGTCCCAGTAACACTGTTGATGATGTTATACGTGTACAATTTATAGGTGAACCTGATCAATCTTCAGGAAATGTGAGAATTAAAATTAGTGGTTATATCACCGAAGAAGTTCTGGGAGGAAGTAGAATTTTAAGTGGAACGTATAAATTAGACACGAGTTATACTTTTAAATTAGTGTATAATGATGGTTTAGTCGAACTTTTTGAAGGAGGTAATAGAATATTTAATCAACAAATGGATACCAGCACCGAAGGGAATTATTTTAAAGTTGGAAACTACCTGCAATCTGTAAAGGGAGCTTCTTATACAGGATCTCATGGGATTGTTAGAGTAAAAAATCTAAGTGTAACTCATTAATATAGGATTTCTTAGATTTTTTAAGGTAAAGAAAACGGAAAGTCAAGGCTTTCCGTTTTTTTATTTGTATATATCATAAATTTTTAGGTCTTATTTTATGAAAATCGCATTTTTATAAAATTTTATGAATCATATTATAAGTGGTATTCAGTTTTTATGTAATATTGCACTATCTAGTTAACGAAAGGGGCTACGGCCGACGATTTAGAGTTACTATTATGAAAACGGCAAATTTTATTTATTCAGAAGTACATGTTCAATCTTTGAACCTATTAGGTAATTTTAATATACCTACACGCCGCTTTCGTCGCCCCTTGGGGGTCTAATTTTCTTTTGAAGTAGGTGCGTCCTACTTCCCCTGGAGACATCCAATGATTTAGAAAAGAGTGATAAAGAGTTCTTTATTTAAGAATTCAATATTAGCTATATGTATTTCTAAATTATACTACGGATACCATTAAATCAAATTCAATTTTAATTATCAAAACTTTTTGATAAGCGGAAATACGTTTATGAAACAGGTACATATTGTAATAGCTAATAATAGTCATCTTCATCATGCTCAAGAAATATGTGAAGTAATATCCGGTTCGGCAAAAGTAAGAGGAACGGGTATTGCCAAGCGTACTCCAGAGTATGTACAAACCAAGATGAATAACGGAAATGCAATTATTGCGTTATCCGGCGATCAATTTGCAGGTTTTTGTTATATCGAAGTATGGGGGCATGAGAAATATGTTGCTCATTCTGGGTTGATAGTACATCCAGATTTTAGAAATCAGGGATTGGCAAAAAAAATAAAAGAATTTACATTCAATTATTCTTTATCAAAATATCCAGCATCCAAAGTATTCGGAATAACAACAGGCTTGGCAGTGATGAAAATAAATTCTGATTTGGGTTATAAACCAGTTACATTTTCAGAACTCACTGATGATCCCAAGTTTTGGGCAGGGTGCAGGACTTGTACCAATTATGATATTCTAACATCAAAAGATCATAAAATGTGCCTTTGTACAGGAATGTTATATGATCCAAATAAGAAAAGAAAGAAAAAGGAAAAGTGGTACAACAAAAAAGTACTTAAAAGATTAAAAAATATCAAGCAGACTATGCTTACAACCAATAAACAATTATTACTATGGAAAAAGTAGTACTGGCATATAGTGGGGGCCTAGACACCTCATATTGCGTAAAATATCTAATTCATGAACAAAACTTGGAGGTTCATACGATATTAGTGAATACCGGAGGATTTTCTGAAAGAGAATTAGAAGAAACAGAAAAGAGAGCATATGAATTGGGAAGTACTTCTCATATTAATAAAACTATTTTAGATGAATTTTATCAAAAGGCAATTAAATACTTAATTTTTGGTAATGTATTAAAGAATAACACTTATCCTCTTTCGGTAAGTGCAGAGAGAATTTTTCAGGCTATTGAAGTAATTAATTACGCCAAGAAAGTGGGAGCAAAATATATTGCCCATGGTAGTACTGGAGCGGGTAATGATCAGATACGATTTGATGTCATTTTTCAGACTTTAGCTCCAGAAATTCAGATCATTACGCCAATAAGAGATTTAAAATTATCTAGACAAGCAGAGGTAGATTACCTCGAAACACATGGTGTGCACTATAGTTGGGAAAAAGCTCAATATTCTATAAACAAAGGCATATGGGGTACAAGTGTAGGAGGAAAAGAGACCTTGACTTCGCATGATGCTTTACCAGACACGGCTTATCCAAGTCAATTGCAAAAAGATAAAGAAGAAATAATTACTCTCAATTTTGAAAAAGGAGAACTCATAGGTCTAGATGGTATTATAGATGATCCTGTAAGGAATATTCAAAAGCTTGAAGAATTGGCGAGTGCTTTTGCTATTGGAAGAGATATTCATGTTGGAGATACTATTATAGGTATTAAAGGAAGAGTAGGGTTTGAGGCGGCTGCCCCTATGGTAATTATTAAAGCACATCATTTATTAGAAAAACATGTACTCACCAAATGGCAACAATACTGGAAAGAACAGCTTGCTAATTGGTATGGGATGTTATTGCACGAAGGAAATTATCTAGATCCGGTAATGAGAAACATTGAAGTATTTATGGAGGATTCGCAAAAGTCTGTTACCGGTAATGTTCGTATAAAATTAAAGCCATATCATTTTATATTGGAAGGAATTGAATCTGATTTTGATATGATGAAATCTGATTTTGGTCAATATGGAGAAATGAATAACTCTTGGACATCAGATGATGCTAAGGGATTTATTAAAATCTATGGCAATGCTAATAAAATATATCATAACGTAAATCCAGGAAAATGAATATTAAGGTAGGTATTATAGGAGGATCAGGATATACAGCTGGTGAATTGTTAAGGTTATTGATACATCATCCAAATGTAGAATTAAACTTTGTGTTTAGTACTACAAATGCGGGGAAATTGATCTATGATCAACACCCAGATTTAGTAGGAGAAACAACACTTAAATTTACTGATAAGATAAATCCAGAGGTAGATGTATTATTTCTTTGCTTGGGTCACGGAAGGTCTAAATCATTTTTAGAAACATATAATTTTTCCGAAACTACTAAAATCATTGATTTAGGTAATGATTTTAGATTAGACAAAGATCAAAACTTTCAGAATAGAGATTTTGTATATGGTCTTCCCGAATTGCAAAAACAAAAAATCAAATCTGCTCAAAATATAGCAAATCCAGGGTGCTTTGCCACAGCAATTCAAATTGGATTATTACCATTGGCAAATGCAGGTAAATTAAACAATGCCGTACATATAAATGCTACTACTGGTAGCACAGGTGCAGGAGTCATGCCCGGAGGTACAACGCATTTTAGTTGGAGAGATAATAATTTTTCTAGTTATAAAGTGTTTACGCATCAACATTTGGATGAGATTGAACAAAGTATCAAAAGGTTACAAACTGATTTTGATACTCCAATTTTCTTTATCCCAAATAGAGGAAACTTCAGTAAAGGGATTTATGCAACTATGTATACGCAGTATAATGATAGTGAAAAGGATGCTATTCAATTGTTTAAGAAGTTTTATGACAATGCAGAATTTACTGTAGTCTCAGACAGTGAAATTCATCTCAAACAAGTAGTAAACACCAACAAATGTGTTCTTCATATTTGTAAAAAAAATAACATGCTTTTGGTCACCTCCGTGATTGACAATTTAATCAAAGGAGCATCAGGGCAAGCCATTCATAACATGAATCTCATGTTTGGATTAAATGAAAAAACAGGATTAGCACTAAAAGCCAGTGCGTTCTAAAAAAGAAATACAATGAACAAAATAACAATTATAGGAGGGGGTAATTTGGGTAAATCCATAATATCTGGATTAGCGGATAGTGAGCTCTTCAAAGCAAAAGATATAACCGTAGTTGATAAATCGAAATACAACTTAAAGGAGGTTGAAGAAAAGCCAGGAGTTCATACTTCGCAAAATAGTATTGAATCTATTAAAGGAGTGCGATGGATTATTCTGTGTGTGCAACCTAGACAGTTAGATGCTGTTTTGCAAGAGATTAAAGATGTAGTGACTTCAGAACAAATTCTTATTTCTACGGTAACGGGAACATCTATTACCGAGATTAATGCCGTAGTACCTAATAATAAGGTGGTTAGGGTTATGCCAAATACAGGAGCTTCAAAAAAACTCTCTATGACTTGTATTGCTGCTAATGAGGATGTTAAAGAAGAATTAGCTATGGTAGAAAAAATGTTTGATACCATTGGTAAAACTTTGGTGATCGAAGAAAGGTTGATGCAAGCGGCAACAGTACTAGGCGCAAGTGGTATAGCGTTTTTTCTTAGATTTTTAAGAGCGATGATACAAGGAGGAATACAAATGGGGTTTCATCCCCATGAAGCACAAATTATCGCCGTACAAACTGCAATAGGTGCCGCTACCTTGGTGGCAAAAAATGGAACTCACCCAGAACGAGAAATCGATAAAGTAACTACCCCACAAGGATGCACCATTGAAGGTCTAAATGAAATGGAACATCAAGGGTTAAGTTCATCGGTTATAAAAGGAGTAATGGCTTCTTATGAAAAAATTAATACTATAAAATAGTTGGTTGTTTTTAAGTTGTTGATGGGTATAAACTGTCAATTCAAAATAGCAATCAAACAAGAACAAATATTATGAAACTATTCGATGTATACCCCTTATATGATGTAGAGCCGGTAAGAGCTTATGATAGTACTGTTATTGATAAAAAAGGTGTTGATTACCTTGATTTATACGGTGGTCATGCTGTAATTTCTATTGGCCATGCACATCCTCATTATGTGAAAAAAATAAAAGAGCAAGTAGATAAGATTGGTTTTTACTCTAATGCTGTTCAAAATAATTTACAACAGCAATTAGCGCAAAAACTTGGAGAATTATCTGGATATGAAAGTTATCAATTGTTTTTATGTAACTCGGGAGCAGAAGCAAATGAAAATGCTTTAAAATTGGCTTCTTTTCAAACAGGTAAATCAAGAGTAATTGCTTTTAGAAATGGATTTCACGGTAGAACATCAGCGGCAGTGGCGGCTACGGATAATGATAAAATTAATGCTCCTTTAAATAAACAACAAAACGTAACATTTTTACCTCTAAATGAATTAAGTCTAGTTGAAAAAGAATTCAAAAAAGGTGATGTATGTGCAGTGATTATTGAACCTATCCAAGGAGTAGGTGGCTTAGATGAAGGTACTACGGATTTTTTTAAAGGATTAGAAGTTCTATGTCATGAGCATGGTGTTGTTTTGATTTTGGATGAGATTCAATCTGGATATGGAAGGACAGGAAAATTCTTTGCGCATCAATATCATGGGATAACTCCAGATATTATTTCTGTGGCCAAAGGAATGGGTAATGGCTTCCCTATTGGGGGTATTATGATAGCTCCTCACATTAAACCTAGTTACGGATTGTTAGGGACTACTTTTGGAGGAAATCATTTGGCATGTGCGGCTGCATTATCTGTTTTGGAAGTCCTAGAAATTGAAAATTTGATAGATAATGCAAAGCAAACTGGGGAGTATTTTATGTCTTACGCCGCAAACATTCCAGGTGTAAAAAAAGTAAAAGGGAGAGGGTTGATGCTAGGGTTAGAATTTGATTTTGAAGTAGCTGATTTGCGTAAGAAACTAATTTATGATGAACATATATTTACTGGTGGCGCAATGAATAAAAACTTGTTACGAATTCTTCCTCCACTTGGTATAGGTAAAAAAGAAATAGATCAGTTTATAAAGGCATTGCAAAATGTTTTGGTAGTAGAAAATGTATAATAATGAAAATCTTAAATGGATTAAAAGTGATTTCGTAATGAACGCAATCCAAACCAAAATTCCATTTTAGAAGAATAGCTAATGTAATGTACAATGAATAATTATTTTTCGATACAAGATATAGATTGTCTTAATGAATGGATAAAAGATGCTATCAAGGTAAAAAACGAACCTTTGGCATACAAAACATTGGGAGAAGATAAAACAATAGGATTACTGTTTTTTAATCCAAGTTTACGTACGCGTTTAAGTACTCAAAAGGCTGCTTTGAATTTGGGAATGAATGTTATGGTGATGAGTTTTACTGATCAAGGATGGTCGTTAGAATATGGAGACGGAATTGTTATGGATCAAGGAAACTCTGAACATATTAAGGAAGCAGCACAAGTAGTATCTCAATATTGTGATGTTTTGGCAATTCGAGCTTTTGCAAAACTAGAAAATAGAGAGGATGATTATAGCGAAAAAGTATTAAAAAGTTTTATCAAATACGCCTCGGTACCCGTTGTAAATATGGAAAGTGCTACAAATCATCCATTACAGGCATTAACCGATGCAATTACGATTACAGAATATCAAAAAACAGATAAACCAAAGGTTGTATTATCATGGGCACCGCATCCAAAGGCTTTGCCCCAGGCTGTTGCTAATTCATTTGTAGAAATGATGCAACGAATGGACGCAGATTTTGTAATTACCCACCCTAAGGGATATGAGTTAGCCAGTCAGATTACTAAAGAGGTGCCCATTGATTACAACCAAGAAAATGCTTTAAAAGATGCCGATTTTGTATATGTGAAAAATTGGAGTTCTTATGAAAAATATGGAGAAATACTGCATGAAGATTCAGAGTGGAAAATTACAGGAGAAAAGATGAGCATAACGAATGATGCAAAGTTTATGCACTGCTTACCAGTAAGAAGAAATGTAGTGGTGGATGATATTGTTATAGATAGCCCAAATTCGATTGTTATTGAGCAGGCTAATAACAGAACCTATGCAGCGCAATTAGTATTAAAGAAAATTCTTGAAAAAGTTTAAAAAATGAAAAAACCAAAATTACTTGTGGCCAAGATAGGAGGTAATATTATAGAAAACCAAGAAGCTTTGGATTCGTTCTTACAAGATTTCTCTAAGATTAGTGAACCAAAAATTTTGGTTCATGGCGGAGGTAAATCGGCTACTCATATGGCAAACAAATTGGGTGTTAAAACAGAAATGATAGATGGTAGAAGAATCACTTCTGCCCAGAACTTAGATATTGTGATCATGACCTATGCAGGTTTGTTAAATAAGACTATTGTTTCTGGCCTACAAAAAAACAATTGTAATGCTCTAGGTTTAACTGGATCTGATGCTAATATCATTGAGGCAGAAAAAAGACCCGTACAATTTATTGATTATGGGTATGTAGGAGACATAACCAAAGTAAATGATGAGGTAATAAAAGGTTTTTTGGAATTAGGAATCACTCCGATTTTTTGTGCAGTTACTCATGACGGTAATGGACAATTACTAAATACTAATGCCGATACAATTGCATCTGAAATAGCATCAGCTATGAGTAGTAATTATGAAGTATCTCTTTTTTATTGTTTTGAGTTAAAAGGAGTTTTAGAAAATATTAATGATAAAGATTCTGTAATCGAACACATTGATCTAGAGAAATATTCAAAATTAAGAGATAAAGATATCATTGCAGACGGGATGCTACCTAAGCTTCAAAACTGTTTTAATGCATTGCATAAAAATGTAAATAAAGTGCATATAGCTAATGCCGATTTTATAAAAGATCATACAATTAAACATACAACACTGAGTCTATAGAATATTATGATACAAGAATTAACAACCGAAGCAATATCACTTTTAAACAAATTAATTGAGACTCCATCTTTTTCTTCAGAAGAGGATAAAACTGCTCAATGGATTGAAAATTGGTTTATGAAGTATGATATTTCTTTTGAAAGAGAAAACAATAATATTTGGGCTTATAATAAATATTTTGATGAGTCTAAATCGACTATTTTATTAAACTCTCATCATGATACAGTAAAACCTAATGGTAATTATACAAATGATCCCTTTAAAGCTTTTATCCAAGATGAGAAACTATATGGCTTAGGCAGTAATGATGCAGGAGGATGTTTGGTTTCTTTACTGGCAACATTTACACATTTCTATAGTAAGAAAGATTTAAAATACAATTTTGTGATAGTGGCTTCTGCAGAAGAGGAGAGTAGTGGGCCTTTAGGGTTAAAAAGCGTATTAAAATATTTGAAAAATGTGGAGTTTGGTATTGTTGGCGAACCTACATTAATGCAGTTGGCAGTTGCCGAGAAAGGTCTATTAGTATTAGATGTTTCGGTAAAAGGGACAGCTAGCCATGCTGCACATCCAAATAATGATAATTCGATCTATAATGCAATTAGAGTAATAGAATGGTTCGAAACGTTTGAGTTCGAAAAAAACTCAGAAACTTTAGGAAAGGTTAAAATGACAGTGACTCAAGTAAATGCAGGTAAACAACATAATGTAGTACCTGCTCATTGTGACTTGGTAATAGACATAAGAGTAAATGATAAGTATCATAACGAAGAGATTTTGAGTGTAGTAAGAGAAGCAATGCCAAAAGGCGTAGAAATAAAACCAAGGTCATTGCATTTAGGTTCCTCGTCAATACCGATAGGTCATCCAATTGTACAATCTGGTATCAAGTTGGGTAGAAAAACCTATGGCTCACCTACCTTATCTGATCAATCAGTATTGAGCTGCCCTTCGTTAAAATTAGGCCCTGGAGATTCTACTAGATCTCACTCTGCAGATGAATTTATTTATGTGAATGAAATTAAAGAGGGTGTAGAATTATATATTAAAATTTTAGAAAACATAGTATAAGCAAGTATACTAATATACAATAAGAACAACATGAAACTTTGGGATAAAGGATTACCAACAGATCAAAAAATAGATATGTTTACCGTAGGTAATGACAGGCAACTGGATTTGGTAATTGCCAGATACGATGTACAGGCAACATTGGCACATGCCAAAATGCTATATAGTATAAACTTACTTTCAGAAAAAGATATTATTGCAATTGAAACAGTACTTAATGATTTGAAAAACCAAATTGAAAAAGGCACTTTTGTAATCGAAGATGAATTTGAAGATGTACATTCTAAGATTGAATTTGAATTAATTCATAAAATTGGTGATGCAGGAAAGAGAATTCATACTGCAAGATCGCGTAATGATCAGGTATTGGTAGCGATGCATCTATATCTAAAAGAAGAATTAACTCAAATAAAATCTATGGTAAAGGAGCTATCTCAAAACCTTTTGGTAGCTTCAGAGAAGTACAAAAATGTTTTATTACCTGGCTATACTCATCTTCAAGTAGCTATGCCATCATCATTTGGGTTATGGTTTTCGGCATATGCAGAGAGTTTTGTAGATGATCTATATTTTGTTAATGCTGGATTAAAAGTGATAGATCAAAATCCATTGGGGAGTGCAGCTGGTTATGGAAGTTCTTTTCCTATTGATAGAGAATTTACAACAAAAGAACTAGGATTCGAAACCTTAAAATACAATGTTGTGGCTGCACAAATGAGTAGAGGTAAATCCGAAAAATCTGCTGCCTTTGCGCTAAGTAGTGTAGCTGGCACATTGTCTAAGCTCGCTATGGATATATGTCTATACATGAGTCAGAATTTTGATTTCATGACGATCCCTTCCAAGTTGACTACGGGATCGAGTATTATGCCGCATAAAAAAAACCCAGATGTTTTTGAATTGATAAGAGGGAAATGTAATAAAATTCAAGCATTGCCATATGAACTTACCCTTTTAACCAATAACCTTCCCAGCGGATATCATAGAGATTTACAATTACTAAAAGAAGGTATCATTCCCGCTATTCAAAACTTAAAAGGATCTTTAGAAATGGCCATATATGCGTTGCCACAAATCCAAGTAAATAAAGATATACTAAGCGATCCTAAGTACGATTATTTATTTAGTGTTGATACATTAAACGAATTAGTAATGCAAGGGATGTCATTTAGAGATGCTTATGTTAAAATAGGAAAGGACATTGAAAAAGGGATATATAAACCAGAAAAAGGCACAAAACATACTCATATAGGTAGTATTAATAATTTATGCCTTGAACATATAGAAGAGAAGCTGAAACAGATTTAATTGAGTGTAAGTTGAGTTAGTTTAATTTTTTAGTTTCGGCCTAGACCCTCAGAGGAGTTGTTAACCGCTGGGGGTTGTTTTTTTATACTTTAATAAGCAGTACCTTGATATAAAATTGAAGAATATGAAAATAACCTGTTTCGGAGAAGTGTTGTGGGATATATTTCCAGAACATAAAAAGATAGGTGGAGCACCACTTAATGTTGCTTTACGGTTACATTCTATGGGGATTGATTCGTCAATTATCACAAGAATAGGAGATGATACTTTGGGCGCAAATATTTTGGCTTATATTGAAGAACGAGGTATGCCTATTCATACTTTTCAAAAAGACAAAACATATAAAACAGGTGAAGTTCAAGTATTGCTTGATAATGATAATACAGCTACTTATGATATAAGTAAACCAGTGGCATGGGATTTTATCGAATGTTCAGATGTTCTTTTGAATGAGGTAGCACAATCAGATGCCTTTATATTCGGAAGTTTGTCCAGTAGAAATGAAGTTTCGAGAAAGACTCTGTTTCAACTTTTGGATAAAGCAACGTATAAGATATTAGATGTAAACTTAAGACCACCTCATTATAATGTAAAATTACTTTCACAATTAATGAGAAGTGCCAATTTTATAAAATTAAATGAGGAGGAGGTAGACGAACTATGTGCTGATTTTCATATTAAAGAAACCTTATTTCTTGATAAAATTTATGCTATTGCAACATATACACAGACGGATCAGATATGTGTAACTCGAGGTGAAAAAGGAGCAACCTTATTTTTTGAGAATAATTTTTATCACAATAATGGTTATGCAATAAAAGTAGTTGATACCGTGGGTGCAGGAGATTCTTTTCTTGCCACATTAATTTCTGAATTAATCCAAGGTAATTTACCTCAAATAGCTATTGATTATGCTTGTGCTGTAGGCGCCATGGTTGCAGCTTCAGAAGGAGCGAATACAATATTTACACAAAAAGAAGTGATAGATTTTATACGCAAGCATATCTAATTTTTAATCGGTATCTTTAATAAGATCACACAACTTATAATTTCGGTATGGCAATGAACAAAATTAAACGTAGACAAGCATTAAAAAACATAGCGCTTGGAGTTGGCGCAATGAGTATAGGGCCGTCTGTTTTTGGACAAGATCCCAATGATAATTTAGAAAACCTAGAGTATAACTTACCAAAAAAATTAAAGGGTAACTTAAATCATTCTGCATGTAGGTGGTGTTATCAGAAAATCCCATTGATGGAATTTGCTAAAAAAGGAAAAGAAATAGGACTTAAAGGAATTGATTTATTAAAACCTGACGAATGGAAAATAGTACAAGATCATGGGCTTGAATGCTCATTGGCTACAGATAGTTTTGCAAGTTTAACAGATGGATTTAATAGTCCAAAAAACCATGAAAATTTACAAAACCATTACATTGATCTCATTTCTAAAGCATCAAATTCAGGTATAAAACAGGTAATAGTTTTTTCGGGAAATAGAAATGGAATTTCAGAAGAAGAGGGTTTAGAAAATTGTGCAAAAGGGTTGGATGATCTTGTAAAACATGCAGCAAAAAAGAATGTAACTTTAGTAATGGAATTGCTTAATAGTAAAGTAGACCATAAAGATTACCAATGTGATCGCACACCTTGGGGTGTTGCTTTGGTTGATAAAATTGGCTCTTCCAATTTTAAACTATTATACGATATTTATCATATGCAAATTATGGAAGGTGATATTATTGCAACGATTAGAAAATATCATACGTATATAAATCATTATCATACAGGAGGTGTTCCTGGTAGAAATGAAATAAATGATCATCAAGAACTTAATTACCCTGCAATTATGCAAGCAATTGTTGATATTGGTTTTAAGGGATATATTGCTCAGGAGTTCATTCCTACCTACGATGATAAACTTTCGGCTTTACAAGAAGGAATCTCTATTTGTGATGTATGATTATTAAGGGACCAGACTCTTGATATCACTAATGACATCTATATTGTGTCTTAGATTAGCATAAAGTATAAATAGAATAAAAACTGCTATGGTGAAACCCAATAAAGTCCCATTTTTATTACTCGACATTTTTTTAGAAGTTTTCATATATGCCTTTGATAATTTTTTTGTGTACTTGGTTACCAAAGCAAATGCAGGAGCAAAAATTAAAACAACGATTATCATATCAATTAATACCAAAATGTATCCTTGCTGATTCACATGCTCTTTTACGTACTTTATAATGTATTCATTAATCAAAGCTGCACATAGAACAGCCACGGCATATATTGCATATTTGGTAGTTTGTCGATTACTCATAATAATAGGGGGCTTTTTTACGTAAAACGATTCGTATAATTTAATTGTCTCCCAAGGTAAAATCTTATATTTGATATTCAAAGAAAAGATACTTTTTTGAAAAATAAAATAAGAAGAAATTAAAGCCATATTTAATGAGTAATTATCACATAAAGCATCTAGAAGAGTATTATCAGGTTTATCGAAAATCGGTAAGAGATCCAGAAACATTTTGGGCCGAAATAGCCGAAGAACATTTTATGTGGCATAAGAAATGGAATGATGTGTTGAGCTGGGATTTTACAAAACCTGAAATCAAATGGTTTGAAGGAGCAAAACTTAATATTACTGAAAACTGTATTGATAGACATCTTCAAAATAGAGGGCATAAAACGGCTATTCTTTTTGAACCAAATGACCCTAATGAAGATGCACAACATATAACCTACAAACAATTACATGAACGTGTATGTAAATTCGCAAATGTACTTAAAGCACAAGGTGTTCAAAAAGGAGATAGGGTGTGTATATATTTGCCAATGATACCAGAATTGGCAGTGTCTGTATTGGCTTGTGCAAGAATTGGAGCCGTTCATTCGGTGGTTTTTGCTGGTTTTTCGGCAACCGCATTAGCAACTAGAATTAATGATTGTGATGCTACTATGGTGATAACCTCGGATGGATCGTATAGAGGAGCAAAAACCATTGACCTTAAAGGTATTGTTGATGATGCTTTAGAAAATTGCCCAGGAATTAAATCCGTTTTGGTGGCCAAACGAATCAATATAGATATTAATATGAAACCAGAACGAGATCATTGGTTACAACCTTTACTTGATAATGCTGATAAAGATTGTTTACCAGAGATTATGGATGCTGAAGATCCATTATTTATCTTATATACTTCAGGATCTACAGGAATGCCAAAAGGAATGTTGCATACTACAGCAGGTTATATGGTGTATACTGCATATACTTTTAAGAATGTATTTCAGTATCAAGAAGACGATATTTATTGGTGTACTGCCGATATCGGTTGGATTACAGGACATTCGTATATAGTTTACGGCCCCTTGGCTAATGGTGCTACAACTGTGATGTTTGAGGGAGTACCTTCTTATCCAGATTTTGGACGGTTTTGGGATATCGTCCAAAAACATAAAATCACACAATTTTATACGGCACCTACGGCAATAAGAGCATTGGCCAAAGAAAACCTTGATTATGTTACCAATCGAGATCTTTCCAGCCTTAAAATATTGGGGACAGTAGGAGAACCAATTAATGAAGAAGCATGGCATTGGTATAATGATCATGTGGGTGAAAAAAAGAGTCCTATTGTAGATACTTGGTGGCAAACCGAAACTGGGGGGATTATGATTTCACCTATACCATATTCAACCCCTACTAAACCCACATATGCCACTTTACCAATGCCTGGGATACAACCAGCTTTAATGGATGAGAATGGTCTTGAAATAAAAGGAAATCAAGTGGATGGTCGTTTATGTATTAAATTCCCTTGGCCATCGATGGCAAGAACTATTTGGGGAAATCATCAACGCTATAAGGACACTTACTTTTCGGCTTTCGAAAATAAGTACTTCACAGGAGATGGAGCATTGCGTGATGAGGTGGGATATTATAGAATTACGGGTAGAGTAGATGATGTAATCATCGTTTCTGGACATAATTTAGGTACGGCTCCTATCGAGGATGCTATTAATGAGCATCCTGCAGTGGCCGAATCTGCAATAGTAGGTTTCCCTCATGATATCAAAGGAAATGCTTTGTATGGGTATATTATCTTAAAAGAAACTGGAGAAAACCGTGATCGCAATAATTTAAGTCAAGAGGTAAATCAACAAATAACAGAGCGTATTGGCCCAATCGCAAAATTAGATAAAATACAATTTGTACCAGGATTACCCAAAACACGTAGTGGTAAAATTATGAGACGTATTTTACGTAAAATCGCATCTAATGACACAAGTAATCTTGGGGATACGAGTACTTTACTAAATCCAGAAGTAGTACAGGAAATTATAGATAAAGCATTATAGGGATTATTGAACAATAAACTCAATAGAGTACAAAGAAGCGCTTTTACATCAAAAAAATGAGTAATAAAAAAGTCAGCATAAGAAAACTTCGAAAAGATGATGCCATGCAATTGGCAGAGTTAGCTAATAATAAGAAGATATGGGATAATGTGCGAGATTATTTTCCGCATCCCTACGACAAAGAAGATGCTTTGTTTTTTATTGATTTAACTCATAAACAAAAGCCTTTGCAAAGTTTTGGGATTACGTATGAGGATACGTTATGTGGAGTAATAAGTTTAATTACCCAAAATGATGTGTATAAAAAATCTGCAGAAGTAGGATACTGGATAGGAGAATCGTTTTGGAGTAAAGGAATTATGACAAAAGCATTAGCATTAATTACTGATTATGGTTTTAATGAATTAAATCTTGTAAGGATATATACTGGTGTTTTTGAGTATAATAAGGCCTCTATGAAAGTTTTAGAAAAAGGTGGGTTTTTAAAAGAGGGTATATCTAAAAAGGCTATACTTAAAAATGATCAAATTTGGGATGAGCATCGTTATTATATGCTAAACCCCAGATAAAGTATTTGTTGAGATTAGAGGAAGGAATAATAAACGTCCGCAACTATAAAAAACCTATACAGCTACTGTACACTGTATAGGTTTGTGAATATGTTTTAGGGTAAATAATCTTGCTTTTCGTTCTCTAGAGTATTTGTTGGAAAATAAATATGTCATTTTTAAGAACGAACTATAAAATTTCTATCCTGCTTTTGATTTAATGAAATCATCAACCTGATCATGCGGAACTTCTTTGACGTCTACTAAGAAATCTCCGTTAGATCCTGAGATGGTAATTTTAGAAGAATATTCTCCCGCAAATGAGTTATGTACTTTATAAGTAGAAGTTCCTTTACCAAGTGGTCCAGTCCATCCCATAGCATCAACTTTTAATCCTCCTACAAAATTTGAATCCCGAACCAAACTGAAACCATATGAATAGTTAGGTGCATCTCCTTGCACCGAAACTAAAAATATCCCTGGAGTACGTAAACCTGTCCATAAATAAGTTGCTTCACATTTAGCCGCATCTATTGGCTCTTTACCATAAAATCCCATAATAAAACGTTTTTGTTTCTTACTCTATTTAATACTGGCTTTTCAGATCTCGCCTTTAAAAATGAATCATAATTGTTGTATATGATTGATAACAAATGTAGTAGCTTAAAAAGGTTTTTTACTGAGTAGAATTACCAGTTTTGTAAAAATGAGTAGAATTACCTAAACTTGATTGGGCATAGTTTTCGAATAACAAAAAATCAATTTTTCTTAGGTTGAAATAACGATAAAATCTACTGTTTTTTTACATAACAAAACGTGATAAATGAGATCGGGAAATTTTGAAAGAAATTTACGATCAAATAAAGAAATAGCGTTGACTTTATGGTTAATACATTAATAGTTAGCTCTTTTGATGAATAAAGTTTTATTAAATTAAAGTTAATTAACAGTTAAATAATGTTAATTTTAAATGTAATGATTTTACAATAATTTCTACTTGTTTTGACACCTTCTTTTTTTTTGCTTAACCCTTTAATATTCAATAATGCAACAGTGTTGCATTATTGAATATTAAGAGATGTTTACCTAATTTAGAAACAGGTAAATCAAATATAACCCTTACTGGACTACGCTTTTGCCGTATTTCCGTGTAAGAATTAATATATACTTTTAATCCACTAATTTAATGAGATCTCAACTAATTTTAACTTTAATTATTTAACACAAAAATCAAAAATCAATGAAAACTCAACTTAGGATTTTAAGTGCAATTACAGTTTTTTCTTTTCTCTTTTATAGTTGCGAAAAGGATACTGATGAATTCACAGATTTAGAAACGGGAATTGACATAGATACTCCAGTAAATATTGGTGCTGATCAAGCAATACCAGGAGAGTATATCGTAGTTTATAAGGAAAATAAATCGATGTATGGGGAAAGCGCTAAAATGCAGGCGAAATCCCAACAAACATTAGCAAAATATTCGATATCGAATAGTGACATAAAACAAATTTATAGTAATGCTATTCAAGGTTTTGCGGTTTCAAATTTAAGTGAAAAACAAGCAGAAATGCTTGGAAACGACCCTGAAGTAGCATTTATAGAGCCAAATTATATCCACAAGTTGGATATGGATATGGGTAAACCTGTAAGCTCACTTCCTGCAACAGTAGATGAGAAAGGGGCTACTAAAGATGTTGGACTTCCTAATGGAGAATTTTTACCTTGGGGTGTGCAATTAGTAGGAAGAGCAAATGGAGGCGGTAGAACCTGCTGGATTATTGATAGCGGTATTGCACCACATAGTGATCTAAATATTAATACTAGTAGAAGTAGAAGTTTTGTTGGTGGGTCTTGGCAAGATCAAAACGGGCACGGAACTCATGTAGCAGGAACCGTAGCTGCAAGAAATAATGGCTCAGGGGTTATAGGTGTGGCTTATGGGGCTACTGTAGTTTCTGTTAGAGTATTAAATGCTCAGGGTAGCGGTGCTACATCAGGTATTCTTTCTGGTGTAGATTATGTAGCTAATAATGCAAGTAATGGAGATACTTGGAACTACAGTGTAGGGTTCCGTAATCGAGCTACTTCTCAGGCCATTGATAATGCTTTTAGAAACCTTGAAAGTAGAGCGATTGGAGCTATGGCGGCAGGAAATAGTAATGATGACACACAGTTCTATTCACCACAAAGATTACGTACAGGTAACTCTTGGTGTATTGGTAATATGACTCGTTCAAGAACGGCTGCTGGTACTTCAAATTACGGAACAAGTGTAGACCGTTGGGCTCCTGGTACCGCGGTATGGTCTACTTGGTTAAATGGCCAATTTAATAGAATCTCTGGTACTTCTATGGCATCACCACATGTAGCAGGAATATTATTATTAAGAGGGAACAGTACGGGTACAAGTGGATCTGTAACAAAAAGAGGATCTAATGCTCCTGTAGCTACCTTGAATTAAAAAAAAAAAGAGATAATCTCATAATTATTTGTAATAGAGAGGTTGGAGTATTCCAACCTCTTTTTTTGTTAAAAAATTGAATCAACATAATTTAACGTACAGGCAGTTAATTAGGCTTTAGAGCAGTTTTAATTACTATTTCGTTGATGTTTATGAAAACGTCAACTTATTAGCTATAGCATTATATGTTGATAAAGAATGTATTCAGCATAATTCTAACGTTGCGGGTCGAAAAGAAGGATTTTTCTAATGTAAATTTTGTACATTCATGTATACTAATTTACCTGACATAAATGAAAATAATAGACCTCTCAAAACCTATCCAATACAATAAGAACGACCCTTGGTTTATGCGCGTTAAAATCAAGCATAAACCTCATAAAAAAGCAAAATGGCTGATTCGTGTATTTGGATTACCGTTTAAATTATTTCCGAAGAATTTTGTAGGTTGGGCAGATGATAGCATCCAAAAGATGGGGGTGCACTCTACAACGCATATCGATGCGCCATGGCATTATTCCCCAACTACCGAAGGGAAAAAATCTAAGACGATCGATGAAGTACCTTTGGATTGGTGCTATGGAGAAGGGATTGTGATCGATATGAAACATAAAGAAGATTTTGATCCTATAACCGTATCGGATATAGAATTTTTTTTGGAAGAAAATAATTTGTCACTTTCCGCCGGAATGATCGTACTTATTAAAACAGGACGAGATAAATATAACGGTACTAAAAATTTCCATAAAATAGGTACAGGTATGAGTGCAGATGCAACTTCATGGTTGATTGACCATGGGATAAAAGTTATGGGTATAGATTCTTGGGGTTGGGATTTGCCATTACCTTATATGGTTAAAAAAGCAAAAGAAACGAATAACCCTGATTTGTTTTGGGAAGCGCATTTGGTAGGAAAAGACAAAGAATACTGTCATATGGAACAATTGGTTAATCTTGATGCATTACCTTATGTAGGATTTAAAGTAGCTGTATTTCCATTAAAAATAGTAGGAGCTTCTGCAGCACCTGCTCGAGTAGTGGCCATGTTTGATTAGGTTTTTTAATTAAAATGAAGGGAGTATGAATTCATTTTTTTTTCGATGTACTAACATTTTTAATGTCTTAATACTCTGCATAATAATTTTAAGTTGTAGTAGGACAAGGTCATCTACTAAACTACAAAATAATGATATAAAAAACATAGAAAGTGCATTTGTTAATGCTTTTAATGAAGGGCGAATAGAAGAGTTTAGAGTAATGTTTGATACTGAATTAAAGCACAGAAACTCGATTGAAGAATTAAAAGATAATTTTGACAAAATTTCCTCTCAAACAGGAAAAATATATGCATTAACGCTTGATGAGGTTCAAGACCTCACTTTTATATATAAAAGTAAGCATCAAAAAATGGTTACGCTAAAAGTAGTTTTGGGAATAAATGATATTGGCGAAGTATCAAAAATGGAAATCAGTAATGATTATAAATACAGAAACCCTCCAATATTAGATAGAAATGTTTCAGATTTAATACTACCTTTTAGAGGTAAGTGGTATGTGTTTTGGGGAGGTAAGAAAGGGAGTAATAATTATCATAATGCATACCCAAGTATGCAAGGTGCATTTGATTTTTGGGTGATGGGTAGCAATGGTAAATCACATCGTATTGGGGCAACCAAAAATGAAGATTTTTATGCCTTTGGAAAAGAACTTATGGCTCCTATTGATGCAAAGGTAGTTTATATTTTTGATGAGGTGCCCGATAATGATTGGCCAAATATGAACTCCACGGCGGGTGTTGGTAATGTGGTTCTTTTAGAAACAAAAAACAAAGAATATATACTTCTGGGGCACTTAAAACAGCATTCTATTGTAGTTAAAAGAGGACAATATGTAAAACAAGGGCAATTACTGGGACTATGCGGAAACTCGGGTAATTCTACAGAACCTCATCTTCATTTTCAAGTACAGAACTTACCGGATTTTGCAGCTGCCAAAGGAGCATGGGTACATTTTAAGAAAATTAAAGTGAACGGTGAAATTAAGGAAGATTATATTCCTAAACGTGGAGATAAAATCAGTAACTAAAAGATGAAATTATGATATTTCGGATAAATCAAAAAAACTGATATGATTAATAAAATAATTTTTATAATGATAACTTTTGTGATGTTATCCTGTCAAAAGCCTGTAGACATTGCATTAGAGAAGAAGAAAATTCAAGATAAGATTGATTTAGTAGTGCAGGCACATTACAACAAAGATGCTATTCAATTTTTTGAATCCAATGCTAATGAATGGTATGATGTAAGAAATGGAATAGTACAACTGATTGATAAATCAGAAAAAATACCATCTACTCAGAAGTATCTAGATAATATGGATTTTCATGAAATGATACAACGTAACAATCCCGTTATTGAAATCTCTGATGATGCTACTTTGGCTAGTTATTTAGGTTCAATAACAATAAAAGGCGTATTTAATGAATCGCCAGTTCTTTGGGTGGTAGCGTGGCAAAGTGTATTAAAAAAGAATAAGGGTGAATGGGAAATTATTAGCACCACAAATACTGAAGGCGATAATAAGGTTACTGCTGAAGTATTATTGGATCATGTTAGAAAAAAAATGGGGGTTATAGGAGAGAACGATTTTTCATCTGTATATGCGTATGCAAAATGTAGAGGCCCAGAAAGATCTTTTGAAACCTTGCTATTATCTAATAAAAAAAATGGAAGGATGGAACAACTCTATGAAGAACAACATATAATATTGAAACATGGAGAAAATACATCCTGGACCCGTAACTTATCTACAAACTCTGGAGAGGAAAAAATGGATAATGAGACTATGGTATTTGTTAACGGACACGAGTTGCATTGGTTAAGTTTTTGGCCAGAGCATCGATATAAAGACCCTGTTTTTAAAGGTATTTCTAAATTTAATGATAAAACTGCTTTTCAAATTGAATTTAAAGATGTGTTTGATAAACCTGTACATTTTTATTATTCTTTTAATACATATCTTCCTTTAGGGTTTGTGTTGAATACTAATCCGAATGGCGATACCGTAGATGTTACATACAATGTTTGGGAGAAAATAAACAACGTGCAAATCTTTAAAAAAGCAGCCTTTAAACAAGGAAATGATATTTTTGAATATAACTTTACGGATATAAAAGTAAATCAAATAAAAAGTAAAGATTTCGAAAACAAAACTGGATTATTGAGTCAATATTGAAAAGGGACTAGTTTTATTTTTTTAAAACTCCTTTACCGGTAGCGGCATAATAAATACCGCCGTATAAATGATCCAAAAACCATTGATTTTTATATACATTTTTAATATGTCCCAAGGATGTGTAAAATGCGCGTCCGCCATCATATTCGTGATACCAAGATATAGGATGAAACTTGCCCATTCCTGCTCCCACACGATCAACAACTTGACCATTAGAATTTGTGCCTCTGTTTTTCCAAATTACGTTGGGATCAAAAGATTTTTCATCTACAGTAATTAGATATTGTAAGTCAGAGACTTTTTCTTCTCCAAATTCGTACCACTCATCTGTCCATAATAGTGTATCAGGAAAATGTTCTAATCCGGGAAAATTGTGATTGATGATATTTAATTTTGCGGTTTGTTGTACGGGATGAATGTGAAACATTCTTCCAACCAATTTGGTATACCATTCCCAATCGTATTCGGTGTCTGAGGCAGCATGTATGCCTACATATCCTTTACCAGATTGAATATATTTTTCAAATGCAGCTTGCTCGATATCATCAAAAATGTCATCCGTAGTACTTAGAAAAATTACCACATCAAAATTCTTCAAACTTTGTTCTGTGATTTTAATTGCATTTTGTTGTCGTTGTACCTCAAAGTTGTGAGTTTCGCCCAAAGTATATAATGCAGTAATTCCATTTTGAATGGATTCATGATGCCAACCCGCTGTTTCGGTAATCAATAATGCCTTAAATTGTTTTTGGGCGTTTATATATCCAATAAATAGAAGGCAAATGCATAGATTGACTATTGTTCTTGATTTTTCTGTTTTTATGAAGTACATTGTTTAAGAACTTTAGATTTTAAGAAGTAATTGTAAGGATATCAAATATATCAAATTACAAAATGTTATTAGTTCTTGTTTGTTATATCTTTTTAAAATGTAGTTAATTTGAATAAATGGATTCTTACTTAGTTGCTTTAAATAAGAAACCAAAATCATAAATACCATTAACCGATTTATGTCTGACAAAATAGAAAATATTTTGTTTTCGCGATTTGTAAAACAACCTATTCCATTTGAATTTATTACCATCAGAGAGCTTTATGATCGCTGTAGTAAAAGTGGGTACGATCTTTCAATAGCTCATCGAATCGCTTTTCATGCTTTAATTATTGTTACTCAAGGAAATAGTAAACATACTATAGATTTTAAAGAAGAGGTTTTGATGCCCGGTACGATCTTGCCTCTTACAAAGAATCAGGTACATGCTTTTAACAAGGATCTTATTATTAAAGGGTATGTGATTTCGTTTGAAGAAACTTTTATCACACAAAACATAAGCGAAAAAAGCTTATTTCATTTTCTTCAAATATATTACGAACCTTCTGTTTTGATAGGAGAAGAAAATCTTAAAACTTTACAGCCGTATTTAACTCTTTTAAAAAATGTACATGAGGATGGTAATCAAAACATGAAATCAGAAACTATAAGTTCATTATTTATTGCGCTACTTTTTGAGATAAAACGATTATCAATCTATCAACATAAAACATTTGAAAGCCAAAGATTCAAAGATTTCATAAGATTTAAACAACTGATCTCTCATCATTATTCAGAAAGTCATAATGCCAAAGAATACGCCCAAAAATTATTAGTTTCATATAAATACTTGAACGATATCTGCAAGGAGATTACAAATAAGACGGCAAAGGCATTTATTGATAGTTGGTTGTTGTTAGAAATAAAAAGAAATATTTCTGAAAAGAAGTACACATCACAAGAGATAGCTTTTAAAATGGGATTTAAAGAACCTTCAAATTTTATTCGATTTTTTAAAAAATTCACAGGTATTACACCGAATCAGTTTCAAAATAAAATAATCTATAAGGGTTAGAGATTGACTATTTTTAAAATTAGATAGATAATATTTTTTGGATCATCTACTTATACTTTTGTCTTGAACAAAAAGATAGTAGTTATGACACTTCAAGATCAACTAAAAATAATGCGAGATGCTACTGTGGCAAGAATGCCAGGCACCATTATGAAGGTGTTTACCGATAGCATAAATACAATTAAACGAAATAGATTAAAAGAAAATGCTTTACAGTTAGGAGAGACAATTCCCAATATTCCTCTTACTAATGTACAAGGATTGAATATTTACCTCAACAGTCTTATACGATCAAACTATTTAATCCTAAATTTTTACAGAGGAGGTTGGTGTCCATATTGTAATATGGAATTAAGAGAGTATGAAAAATTAATGTACGAGTTTAATGAAATAGGAGCGGACTTAGTGGCAATTAGTTCTGAAATACCTGAATTAGCAAAACAAACAATAGGTAAGAACTCTATCTTATCTTATCCCGTCTTAACTGATAATGACGCTCTATTCATGAAAGCTATGGGGATTGTATTTAGGTTAGATGAAGCATCGAAAAGAGAATTTGTCAATTTTGGAATGGATTTCTCTAAAATTAACGGAAATGAAAACTATGAGCTCCCTGTTCCAGCCGTTTACGTAATTAACAAGGAAATGAAAATAGTATTTGTGCATTTTGAAGAAGATTATATGACAAGACTAGAACCAAAGCAATTATTAACACTATTAAAAAAAGAAACAATATCTAAAATTTAGAAACATGAAAACAAATAAGATTATCTATTGGATTACTACAGGAATATTGTGTCTATTATTCTTTGCCGGCGCTATGATGTATATTTTTAATTACCCAAGAGCCGAAGGTTTTTTTATAAACTTAGGGTTTCCTACTTGGATCATTTATCCTTTGGCCTTTTTAAAGATTGCAGGGGCAATTACGATTATCACAAAGTGGTCTAGGTTTTTAAAAGAACTGGCGTATGCTGGGTTTTTGTTTGATGCTATTTTAGCATTAGCAGCACATATTATGGTGAGAGATGGAGAATATATGTTTGCCATTATTGCATTGATTTTGATCATACTTTCATGGATATATGATCGTAAAATTATTAATCCTTCTAAAATAAATAATTAAGAATGAAACCAACAAATCTTTCAGAAATAGGTTTGAAACAAACAATTGAAAACCTAATAGAAGCAGGAACAAGTTTTGATGTAGAACAACTTGATAGAATTTATCACGAGGATCTACAGGTTATCATGATCGATGATCAAGAGCAAAAAACTATAACGGATAAAAAATCTTTTAAAGAGCTATTTTCTTCAAAAAAAGAAAATGGAGATCCGCCATTAAATACCTGGCGGAAATTTAATCATATAGAAGTCAATAATAATTTAGGACATGTTATTGTAATGCGTAGAGTAAATCTAACCGGTCAAGAGAGAAAGCTAATATTGAGCATTGATTTAATTTGGAGTGAAAATAGGTGGCAAGTAACTAGAGAAGTGATTTTGATGCCGCAAGAATTTTAGTTGATTTATCAAGAACAATGTATTTAAAAAGAGATAAAAAGTGTAAACCGTATTGGTTTGCACTTTTTTAATATCTTTAGCTTACTTCAAGAAAGTGATTCATTGCCATAAATAATCAACCGAATATAAATCAAATGACAAAGTATATACTAGTATTTATTTCTGTAATCTTTATTGGTTGCAAAGAAAAATCAAAAGCACCCGCCATCGTTAAAAAGGCATTAAATCCTATTACATATTCGATGGATAATAACGCTAATTTGATATTAGAAAATCCTGAGATTAATTCTATAGCTATAGGTGTTTACAAAGATGGTAAAACATATGCGAAGTATTATGGAGAGATTGACAAGGGAAAAAGTAATTCACCAAATGATAATTCACTCTTCGAAATTGCTTCGGTTACAAAAACATTTACAGGGATATTAGTTGCGCACGCCGTATTAGATGGTAAATTGGATGTAGAAGATGATATAAGAAAGTATCTCGATGGTACTTTTGATAATCTAGAATATAAGAATCGTCCAATTCAAATACGAGATTTATTAACACATACCAGTGGAATAACAAGAGATTTTTCATCTACATTATCCAATATGTTTTTGATGACAGCGTCAGAACAAGATAAAAAAGAGATAAGAAATTATAACAGGAACAAGTTTATTAAAGACTTGAAGGGATATAAACTAGATACTATCCCAGGAAAAAAATATGATTATTCACCAATAGTTGGACCCGAAATTTTAGCCTTGATTCTTGAAAAGGTTTATGATAAAACTTATGACGAGCTTTTACAACAGTTTATCTTTCAAAAGGCACACATGAATAATAGTAGTATTCATATAAAGACTGAGGATAAAAAAGTGACCAATGGATATTCTGATGAGGGTAAACTAATAGAACCTTTACCCGTTCCAATAATAGGGGCTGGTTATGGATTGAAATCTACAATCCCAGATCTATTAAAGTATATTACATACTTGTTAGAAAGTGATGACCCTGTAATAAAGGAAATGAAAACATCATTGTTTTTGGATGAAGAAGAAGGAGATCAATATGGATATTTCTGGCAATTAAGTGATGATGATTTTATGCATAATGGAGGAACCAATGGAAGTACAAATTGGGTAATTGTAATGCCTAAATATAATACGGGGTTTACAGTAATGTTTAATTCTAACGGAAAAACCTCGGGAAAACTAATTAATAGAATTGCGAATTATATATATAATGATCTAGAAGATTACCCCAGAATGAATCCATACTTTCTCGTTCGTAAAGCAATTTTGAATGATCTTGAAAAAGGAATTGAAACGTATAAAAAACTCAAAAAGGAAAATAAAAACGAGTATGATTTTGGTAATGAATCTATGCTCAATAGAATAGGTTATGAGCTACTAAGTGAAGATAGAGTTTTAGAAGCTATTAGAGTTTTTGAACTATTAGTGTCAGAATTCCCTAATTCTTCTAATCCTTATGATAGCCTTGGTGAAGGATACCTCGTAAATGAGCAATATGATTTAGCATTACAGAATTATAATAAGTCATTTGAGTTAAACTCTAACAACAAGAATGCACAAAAAATGATCGAGAAAATTAAACAAATTAAAAGCGACTGATTTAATAGGATACAAGAACAATTAACCCTTTATAAGGATCATTAAATATTCTGGTTTATTGCTATGCTTGTCAAAGTCAAAAAAGTATTGATATTTATCTTAATCGATTATATCACGAAGTAAAACTTAACAGGAATGTGTTGTTAGAAGATTTAAACAAGAAGGGATCACTATAGTAATTTTGACCAATCAGAAACATAGAAATGTGTATCATATTTCTCATGCCATTTATGAAATCGTTAAAAGAAATAATTAAGATATAAAATAGAAAACCTTAACATTTGTTCTTTTAGAAATCTGTAACTTTTCCACCCTAAAAGATAAGGTTTAAGGGATTGGTATTATAGATAAACTTAAGAAAACAAAAATGGGGATACGCGTTATTATATGTAGCTTGTTAGTTATAATGGTTACATTATCATCTTGCAGCAAAAAAATTTCAACGGCTATTAATTCTACAACAACAGTGAATTCTGACGCTTCGATGAAAAAACCCTACGTTATTTTAATTTCTTTGGATGGTTTTCGATGGGATTATGTAGATAGGTTTAATCCTCCAAACTTAAGTGCATTTATTAAAACTGGAGTAAAATCCGAATCTTTAATACCTTCTTTTCCATCTAAAACATTTCCAAATCATTATACTATTGCAACAGGTATGTATCCGGATAAACATGGAATAATCGGTAATACTTTTTATAGTTATGATAAAAATTCTGTTTATCGCATACGGGACCGAAAAGTAGTAGAAGATGGCGATTTTTATAGAGGTTCACCTATTTGGATTCAAGCGAATAAGGCAAATATGGTTACGGCTAGTTATTTTTTTGTAGGTTCTGAAGCAGATATTCAGGGAATTAAACCTACTTATTATTATAATTACGATGGAAACGTAAAAAATGAGACACGTGTTGATCAGGCATTAAAATGGCTACAAATGCCCGAAAAGAAAAGACCACATATGATTACTATGTACTTTTCTGATATGGATAGAGTAGGGCATAGATTTGGACCTAATAATGACGAGAAATTAATTGAAAGATTACTGGAGTTAGATCTTGTTTTGGGTAATTTATTTGATGGAGTATCGAAAACTGGATTGCCAGTGAATATTGTAATAGTATCAGATCATGGGATGCTAGAGGTGCCTTTTGAAAAATACATTCCGATCGAAGATCTTATGAATGATGAATTATATATGACTATTAATAACGGAGTTATTGTAAATATTCATCCAAAAGATAATAGTAATATGAATACGATTTATAATGATTTGAAGAATAGAGAAGAGAATTTCAAAGTTTATAAAACTAAAAATACACCTAATTTTGAATATGTGCCTAAAGATAAAAATTGGGGGACTATTCAGATTATTCCAGATGAAGGTTATTTTTTTAGTACTAGAGCTAGAATAGTCGCTGCAAAGGAAGAGTCAAGAACAATTTCTGGTCAGCATGGTTTTGATCCAAAACTTAAAGAAATGCATGGTGTTTTTTATGCCAATGGACCAACATTAAAAGAGGGGTATGTAATACCTTCTATCAAGAACATCCATATTTACCCGTTATTATGTGAAATTTTAGGATTAGAAATCCCTGATAATATCGACGGAAATTTGAATGAAATAAAAAGTGTTCTTCAGAATAAGCAATAAGCATAAAATCTAATAAAAATTGTAATTAGAGATAATATATAACCCTCAAAAAACCTGTTTAGGAGTTTCGAGGGTTTTAAAGTCTTATAAAAGAATGAGTAGTTAATAAGAATAGTTATAGTAAATACTATAGCATTTACTTTATAATGGAATGTTACCGTGTTTACGTTTAGGCCTATCCACTTCCTTGTTTTCGAGCATACTAAATGCTTTAATAAGTTTTCTTCTAGTATTTTGAGGTAGGATTACTTCATCTATAAACCCTCTTTGAGCTGCTGTATACGGATTTGCAAATTTATCAGCATATTCGGTTTCTTTTTCGGCAAGTTTGGCCGCAGGATCGTCTGCTGCTTGTATTTCTCTTCTAAAGATAATCTCACTAGCTCCTTTTGCACCCATAACGGCAATTTCTGCGGTTGGCCAGGCAAAATTAAGATCAGCACCAATATGTTTAGAGTTCATCACATCATAAGCACCACCATAAGCCTTACGAGTGATTACTGTAACACGAGGTACTGTAGCTTCACTAAGCGCATATAATAATTTGGCTCCATGAACAATAATTCCATTCCATTCTTGATCGGTACCGGGTAAAAATCCTGGTACATCTTCTAGTACCAATAATGGAATATTAAAACAATCACAGAAACGAGTAAAACGTGCTGCTTTTTTTGAGCTGTTTACATCCAAAACACCAGCCAAAAATAGTGGCTGATTAGCTATAATACCAATGCTTCTACCTCCTAAACGAGCAAAACCTACGATAATATTTTCGGCATAATCTTTATGGATTTCATAAAAAGAATCAGCATCAATAATTCCTGTAATAACCTCATGCATATCATAAGGTTTATTCGGATTGTCGGGTACAATATTAGTGAGCTCATCTCGCACTTCATCTGCAAGAGTGTATGGTAAATTTTTCGGTGTTTCGGTATTGCTTTGGGGTAAATAACTTAGTAATTTCTTTACGTCTTCAAGACACTCGATATCATTAGCAGAAGTAACATGGGCAACACCTGATTTTGTCGAATGTGTACTGGCTCCTCCTAATTCTTCAGAGGTGACTTCTTCATTGGTTACAGTCTTTACTACATTAGGTCCGGTTACAAACATATAACTGGTATCTTCTACCATCATCGTAAAATCTGTCATGGCAGGAGAGTATACGGCTCCACCAGCACAAGGTCCCATTATTGCAGAAATCTGTGGAATTACTCCTGATGCTTGTACATTTCTATAAAAAATATCTGCATACCCACCAAGAGAACGTACTCCTTCCTGGATACGCGCACCACCAGAATCGTTTAAACCAATAATTGGCGCACCAACTTTTACAGCAAGATCCATTACTTTACAAATTTTTTCAGCATGTGTCTCAGATAGAGCACCGCCAAAGACAGTAAAATCTTGGGCGTATACATAAATCAATCTTCCGTTTACTGTTCCGTAGCCCGTTACCACTCCATCTCCATAATAAATTTCTTTATCCATTCCAAAGTCGGTGGTTCTATGAGTAACCAAAATACCAATTTCTTCAAAAGAACCCTCATCGAGTAAGTATTCTACACGTTCGCGAGCGGTAAGTTTTTTCTTGGCATGTTGTTTTTCGATACGTTGCTCACCCCCACCTAGTTTTGCCTGAGCAATTTTTTCTTGTAATGTTTTTATTTTAGCATCCATAGTTTAGTGAGTTGGTATTCGTAACGTTTGTTGATCTTTAACATATTGTTTTAAGGCTATCATAGCCGCTATTTTAGCTTCTTTTTCAGTTTCTGCTTGTATTTTATCCGGAGAATAGTATTTCTTCACAAAATGGGTGTCAAAATCTCCTGAAGTAAAAGCGTTGTGTTGACATACAAATTTCCCAAAAGGAAGCGTTGTTTGAACACCCTCAACATGGTAATTATCTATAGCTTTAATCATTAATTGAATAGCTTCTTCACGAGTACCGCCATAGGTGATAAGCTTGGCAAGCATAGGATCATAGTAAATAGGAATATCCATACCTTCTTCAAAACCATTATCCACCCGAATACCTTCTCCTGTTGGCATACGGTATACGTCTAAATGTCCAACACTGGGTAAAAAATCATTTAGAGGATCTTCGGCATAGACACGCAACTCTAAAGCGTGTCCTTTTATTGTAAGATCATTTTGTTGCACTGGCAACTGTTCTCCTCGAGCTACTTTAATTTGTAGCTCTACGAGATCTATATTCGTTATAAGTTCAGTAACTGGATGCTCTACTTGTAGTCGAGTATTCATTTCTAGAAAGTAGAAATTATGATTTTCGTCTAATAAGAATTCAACCGTTCCCGCCCCAAGATAATCACATGCTTTTGCGACTTTTACTGCGGCCTCACCCATTTTAGTTCGCAATTCTGGCGTTAATACTGCAGAAGGAGCCTCTTCTACTACCTTTTGATGTCGGCGTTGTACACTACATTCTCTTTCAAAAAGATGAATTACATTACCATGGCTATCCGCCATAACTTGTATTTCGATATGTCTTGGTGAGGCTACATATTTTTCGATAAATACAGACCCATCACCAAAGGCAGATGTAGCTTCGCTAATGGCACGTTGCATCTGGGACTCTAAATCTTCTTCCTTTTCTACAACGCGCATACCTTTTCCACCACCACCAGCCGAGGCTTTTATCAAAATCGGAAAACCAATGTCTTTAGCAATGGTCTTTGCTTTATTAACATCAGTTATCGCTTGATCAATACCAGGCACCATAGGAATGTCATAAGCCTTTACCGCATCTTTGGCAGCAAGCTTACTACCCATTACCTTTATAGCTTTGGATTTAGGACCAATAAAAATAAGACCATGTTTTTCTACTTCTTCGGCAAAATCTGCGTTTTCACTTAAGAATCCATATCCCGGATGAATCGCATCAACGTTTAATTGTTTTGCAACTTCAATAATTTTAGAACCTAATAAATAGGATTGATTTGATGGTGCTTCGCCTATACAAACTGCTTCGTCAGCAAATTTTACATGAGGTGCATTTCTATCAACAGTAGAATATACAGCAACAGTTTTAATTCCCATTTTCTTTGCTGTGCTCATTACCCTGATGGCAATTTCACCTCTATTGGCAACTAATATTTTTTTCATAATGTAATATCTTAGAACAAATGTGTACAAGATCTTTGTACACATTTTGTTTTATTCAAATTCTATTAATAGTTGTCCTTTATCTACAGCATCACCTTTGGCAACAGAAATAGTTTTAATAACTCCATCTCGGGGAGATACGATCACATTTTCCATTTTCATGGCTTCTAGAATTAATAAAGGGTCATCTTCTTGTACTTCTTGTCCTTCAGTAACCTGAATATCCAGCAGTAAACCTGGCATTGGGGCTTTGATTGCATTAACCTGTTTTGCAGATCCAATAGAGAATCCCATGGCAGCTATTTGCATATCCAAAGCATTGGCTATATGTACTTGATAGTTTGTATTATTGACTTTTATGATATATTGCTTTTTGTCGAAATCCGAGGACACAATTTCTGTATGGTACGAAATACTATCTTCGATGATATGATATTGTGCGTCAGAAGTATAGATTGCATCGATGTTTGCAATGTCTTTTTCGGTAAGGTCAAATTCGAATTGATTATTTACCTTAACCTTGTTTGTACTGCTCATAGTAGCTTTTTATTTACTTGATAAAAATACGGTCTAAAGAGAATAATTTCTTGCGGTAAAAGCAAATTAATTATGAATTTATTGAGGATGTTGTAAGAACCTTTAAAGGATCAGATCATAGTGTAGGTATTTCTATGATTCAATATTTAAAAACTTTTGTATTGTTTCTCATATATTTACGTCAATGTAATAAACACATTCTATTCATGTCAATAATTGAAGGTTTTGCAATTGGTTTGGGAATGGTCATATTTGTAGGGCCAGTGTTTTTTTTATTACTTAATAGTAGTTTTCAATCTGGAACTAAAGCAGGTATAGCAGTGGCACTAGGTATTATTGCAAGTGATATAGTTTGTGTATTATTATGTTATTACGGCCTTTCTTCAATTTTTAATGTTGAACAAAATCAATTTTGGATAGGAGTTGTTGGTGCTACTATAGTTTTAATTCTAGGGGTTAATTATTTAATTAAAAAAGCCAATATACAACCTAAGACTACTATTGATTCGAGAGGGGTTAAAGCTTTTTTTTTGAAAGGGTTTAGTGTTAATTTTTTTAATCCATTTGTTTTTGCGATATGGATTGGGATTTTTAATTATGGGCAGCATAAATATCCTACCACTCCATCTTTAATAGGGTTTTTGGGATTCGTTTTACTAGGGATTTTGGCCACAGATTTATCAAAAGTGTTTTTATCTAAAAAATTAAAGAGATTTATTTCTGTAGAACGCCTCACTGTTTTTTTTAGAATCACAGGTGTAGTTCTTATCTTATTCGCAATCAGATTGATATATATGGTGTGGTAAATACTAGTCAAAATAGTTTTACTTATATTTGAGTAACAACTTTTAATACTAATCAATATGGAATTCAATTTTTTGATTGCTGCAGTAGCGGCATTAATCCCCATGGTTTTAGGTTTTATTTGGTATAATCCCAAGGTTTTTGGAACTGCCTGGATGAATGCTTGCGGCTTTACTACCGAAGATTTAAAAGGAGGTAATATGCCTGTAATATTTATTCTTAGTTATGTGTTTAGCTTTTTCCTGGCAACAATGGTAAATATCTTGGTGATTCATCAATTTGGCTTTTTCTCTACGTTAATGAACGATCCTGATTTATTAAAAGAAGGAACTGAGACGTATCAATATGCGCAGGATTTTATGACGAATTATGGTAATAATTTTAGGACATTTAAACATGGAGTATTTCATGGCGCTTTAACAGGAATATTTTTTGTGTTACCTGTATTAGGTACGAATGCTTTATTCGAAAGAAAAGGATTTAAATATATAGCGGTTAATGTTGGATATTGGACAGTTTGTTTAGCATTAATGGGGGGAGTAATTTGCCAATTTGCATAAGAAGTAAAACTTAAAATATAGTAAAAAAGGTCTGAAACGTGTTTTTAGGCCTTTTTTATGATTTATTCCCTAACATTCGGTTAAATAGTTTTTTCAAAAGAGGAGAAGCTTCATCTACATTGCGTTCTCTTTCTTTTGCATTTAGGATTCCTTTATCATCATAATACAGTTCATAGCTGAATACAAAACGATTTGCGTCAGAACCTATTCCTAATTGCCCAAACCTTAAGTCATTAAAAAATACAGTATTACCTTTCTTTTCTACCGTATACCAACCTTCAGTTAGTTTAATTAATCGCGGAATAAGAGGGTCTTTCTTCATACTATCTAGCAGGTGGTGATTTTTTGGAAACTCGGCAAAACTGATGATGTCATCTTCATCTAATAGCGAATAGTAACCAATCAGAAAAGAATCATTAGTTTCTATATTAGCCGTCCATAAAATACTATTTAGAGGAGTAGGACGTGTTTGTATATTCTTGTATTGAATGTGTTGGTTTTCTAGATTAGTCGAAAAATTTGCTTTAGCACTTTTTTGCAATGCAAGAGTGATCAACATATAAAAACTACTAATAAATAGTCCAAGGTTATTAAGTTTTTTTCGTTTAGGATTTGTTCTTTTATAGAACATGGCCATGATTACAAAAATTAAAAAAGGTACAGTATACAAAGGATCAGCAACAAAGATGTTATTAATGGCTATTTTATAATCTAAAGGCCAAAATAGTTGCGTGCCCCATGTCGTAAACGAATCTAGTATTGGATGGGTAAAGAGACCTAAAAACATGAGTTTGGTCCAATCTTTCCAATCAGCTTCATTGTTTTGATATATTTTTGAGATTAACCATCCTAATAATGGAGCAAAGAGAATACTAAATAAAATAGAATGAGAAAACCCTCTGTGTAATTCATTAGCGGTTACATTGTCTACAAAAAGTTTAGAAAGTACGTCTAAATCGGGTATTGTCCCCGCGATAGCACCCCATAACATCGCTTTGTTACCTACTTTTTTTCCGAGCACAGCTTCACCTACTGCAGCTCCCAATACAATTTGAGTTAATGAATCCATGTTATCTAATCTAATTGAAGTTTAAAAGGATTTCTTACTTCATATTCGCTAGGAGAAATTAATTCGACTAAAGGCTTTAGTATTGTGTTAGAGATAGAATTACCGTGTCTTACGTATAATTTCATTGCTATAGGTTTGGCACCAACGCAACTTTTAATAATTTCCGCGGTTCTGCCTAATCTAAGTTCTTTTGTTTTTTTAGAGATAGCAAGTTGGACGTAGTCATATAGCATTTTTTGATAAATATCATGCTCTTTATTATGGGTGTAGTCTATACCAATATGATTGGCCTCAACAATATCATTAAGGATAAACGAGGTGGTGAATCCCACTAGTTTTTCATCAAGAAAATAGCCTTTAAAAACAAAAGAATCTTTTAGATTTTGTTTTAAATGTTTAAATGTAGAAGCATTTAATTTTCCTATTTTGAAATCTGCTTTTTCAATTACAGATAGGTATAGCTTGTTAATTTCCTTTTTGAAAGTTTCTATATCATTATCATCAAAATTTTTGACAACTATGTTTTTCGAATTCTTAAGTACTTTTTTGGCTCTAGTTCTAAACTTTGTACGCATACTAGATAGGTAATCCTCAAAAGTATGCCAGTTTTCTGGTATATGCAGAACCATATTTACATCGATTTTAAACTCCCTAAAATCATGTTCTTTAATATAATCACTATTAGCAAAGGATTGTGGCCAAAACTCTTTAAGTAAAATAAAAGATGGCTTATCCGAATTTTCAGATTTCCGTATATCTCGTAAAGCGATGGATAAGTTCTCAAATGCGTCTTTGGCATTTATTCGTTTTGTATCATATGCAAAACCATGTTCGCCACATGAAAATAAATTACCACATACCAGTACCCGTACTTCTAGATTATTAAATAAGGTGTTTTTGATAGCGTCACTTATCTTGCATGGAAATTCTTGAAATTTTAATTGAGCCGAATTAAATTTTATAAGTTGAGTTGCTGCAAGTGCAACTGGAGTTTTTTTATTATAAAATATGATGTATCTAAACTGGATACTTTCATACAATGTATCTTCAAGGGTTTTTAAATATTCAAGTGATAAAAACAAATTATCTCCAAAATGAAGAGAGTTCCAATCTTGAGTAGGTATGTCCTCAATATGATTATAATAATCATATTGCAACGTTTTGGCCTTGCATCTTTTTTTTATTTTTTCTAACATATATCCCTTACCAGAACTTCGAATAAATGAAAGTTCTATATACTTCAAAATTACGTTTATTTTTTAATTACTATTTGTTAAAGGTTTATCAAAAAAACTGTAGACCCCTAATCTTTAAATTTTTAGTAAATCAGAAACTTTTTTTACTAATTATATTTTGAAATATCATTTGATCGTGAAAATCAAGTTTTTAGACGAAAACTATTTCATAAAATTTAATTTTGTGATGCGAAATTGAAATAAGTTTATTTCCTTTGAGTGTAATTGGAAATTTTTTTATGGGAAAATCTGTTAATTGCGTCTTGTTAATAGATGATGACAAGGCGACGAATTTCTTTAATGAACGGGTTGTAAACAGGCATCAGGGATTTCATCAAGTTAATACTGTACAAAGTGGTTTGGCAGCTCTTGAATACCTTAGAGATGTAGGAAAAGATTCGATAATAAAACCGGATCTAATATTTTTGGATATAAATATGCCAGCAATGAATGGTTGGGAGTTTTTAATCGAGTTTTCTAAATTGGATCATAGTGTGACCAATGGTATTAAAGTAATTTTGCTTTCAACTTCTTCTAACCCCGATGATGTTAAAGAATCAGCTAAGAATCATTCGGTTGATGATTTTATAAATAAACCTTTATCTCTAGATTTATTGGATAATGTATTGCAAAATCATTTTTAATAATGAATAAATTAAAGCGTTTTCTACTTGTTGATGATAGTAAAGCGACTAATTTCTTTAATAAAACTATAATAGAAAAGATAGCATGTGTTGAGGAGATTGTCATGGCAGAAAATGGCCACGATGCACTGCATCATATCCAAACAGGAATTGTACCCGAAGTTATTTTTTTGGATATTAATATGCCCGTTATGAATGGTTGGGAATTTATGACACAGTATCAAAATTTGGAGAATAAGTATAAAGGGTCTATTATAGTACTTATGTTGGGGACGGCTCTAAATGATGAAGAAAAGAAAAAAGCTGAAGACATTCTTGAAATAAAAGAATTTCAAGAAAAAATGTTAAATACAGAGGCAGTGAAAAATATACTTACCAAGTACTTTTAGAGTCTTTACTTCTAGTAGTTTACATTTTCTTACACAAGAATTATGTATTTCATCTGGTTTTTTTACCGATTAACCTGAAATTATTGTTTATTTTTGCCTCTTTTCTATTTTGTTCATAGATGATTACTTCTTTTGTGCCATCTTAAAAACCTAAAAACATGTTAGTTAATTGTACTTTGCTGATTGATGATGATAAGGCAACTAATTTTTATAATAAAAAAGTATTATCTAGACACGATTCATTTAATGAAATACGAGTGGTGTATAGTGGAAAAGAAGCTTTAGAGTATTTGATTGAATCAAAAGATGGTAAAAACGTAAAACCAAATTTTATATTTTTAGACCTTAATATGCCTGCTATGAATGGGTGGGAGTTTCTTGTCGAATTTAAAAAACTTAATCAAGAGATAACTGCTGGAATAAAAATTTTTATCGTGACTACTTCTTCAGACCCCAATGATATTAATAAAGCGATAGAAAATAAATTGATAAATGATTTTATCAATAAGCCATTGTCACTTGGGCTATTAGAAGATTTATTAAGCAAAGTTTCATGAAAATTATGTGTGATGGATAAAATAGAAAGAATCCTTTTGGTAGATGATAGTAATGCAACAAATTTTTATAATAAAAGAATAATTCAAAAGACCGAATTAGTAACAGAGATACTTACAGCAAAAAATGGGAGCGAAGCCCTAGATTACTTAAAGGCAGGAATTATACCCCAAATGATATTTCTTGATGTTAATATGCCCGTTATGAATGGTTGGGAGTTTATCATTGAATATCAAAAGCTGAATGAGGAATACAAGAGATCCATTATCATTTTAATGTTGGGTACTGCACTTGATGAAAACGATAGGGAATTCGCAGAAAACACTTCGGAAATTAGAGAATTTCAAGATAAAATACTTACCAAAGAAATTGTTTGCAATATGGTAACTAAGTATTTTGATCATGTAACTTCTACAATGTGTTCCTAAATACTACGAATTGAATGGTGATAATCGTAATGTAAAGAGGTATTGCCTTAAAAAGTTTGCAAATTGTCTTAACTTACATTAGTTTTAGTTACCCTTAAAAGATTTATGATTAAAGTTCAAAACTCATTAACACATCGAAACTAACGTAAAAAAAGGAGTTAAGAATACATCAGTAAGCTTTAGATTATGCTTTACTACTATTCTTGTTTTTTGTTTCATTTCTAGCGCTTTCTCACAATCCAGAGCCAAAATTTCGGGAAATATTTCTGATCAGTTTGGCAATTTACCTGGTGCGAGAGTGACTATCGAAGGAACAGATAAAATGACCACTACAGATGTTAATGGTAATTATATATTCGAAGTAGAAGAAGGGGAGTATATCGTTAATGCTGGATTTGTTATGTATACTTCTGTATCTAAAACAGCAACTGTAAAAGTTGGAGAAACCTTTCAATTAGATTTTGTTCTAGAAACGGGATTTTCTATGGATCAACCGGTCTCCTTAGGGTCTAGAGCAAAACCAAAATCTCTTTTAAAAAATACTGCGGCGGTAGATATTGTTTCTCCTCAACAATTAACCAATTCGTCACAAATAGAATTAAGCCATATCCTACATTATCTAATTCCTTCATTTCATTCAACTAACCAGACGATTGCAGATGGGACTGATCATATTGATCCAGCAACACTTAGAGGACTTGGACCAGATCAGGTTTTGGTTTTGGTTAATGGTAAAAGAAGACATAGTAGTTCATTGCTCAATGTTAATGGTACCATTGGTAGAGGTTCTGTAGGAACTGATTTTAATGCAATACCTATAGCGGCAATAGAACGTATTGAGGTTTTGCGTGATGGAGCAACTTCGCAATATGGTTCTGATGCTATCGCTGGTGTAATCAATATCATACTGAAAAAACAAACTGAAATTATTCAATTAGATAATAGAGTTAGTGTAACTACAGAAGGAGATGGGTTTAGTTTGTATTCTTCTGCAAACTTTGGTTTAAAAATAGGAACTGAGGGATATATAAATGTTACCGCAGAATATAGGGATAGAGATGCTGTGAATCGTGCAGGAGATTATACCGGTACTGTTTACACTGATGATGTGGCAGAAGATCAAATTTTAATTGCGCAAAATAATTTTTTTGAACAAACTGGGTATTCCAATAGACGTGTTATGGAAATTGGGAGTGCAGAAACTCAAAATCTTACATTGGCTTTTAATGGAGAGGCTAAAATGTCTGAATCTGCTACATTTTATTTTCATGGAGGTAGGAATTATAGAGAAGGAAGATCTAAGGGCTTTTATCGTTTCCCGAAGAGTCAAGATAGAGTAGTTCTAGAATTGTTTCCAAATGGTTTCTCTCCCGAAATACTTACAGATATACAAGATGATGCGGTCGCAGGAGGGATTAAAGGAGTGAAAAATGGATGGGATGTAGATTTTAGTCACTCAATAGGTATTAATACATTAGATTACACAGTTAACAATTCTAATAATGCGTCATTAGGAATAGCATCGCCAAGAACTTTTTATGCAGGAGGGTTTGCGTATAAACAAAATACAACTAACCTAGATATTTCTAGAACATTTGATTGGCTTAGTGGTGTGAATATAGCCTTTGGAGCCGAATTACGTGTAGAAAATTATCAAATTATTGCAGGAGAAGAAGCTTCGTATGTTAATGGAGGAAGTACCTTTATAAATGATTTGGGAGTAGAGCAACCCAGGATTACTGGCGCTCAAGTTTTTCCTGGATTTCAACCTGAAAGCGAGTTAAATCGTTTTAGAACAAATACTTCGGGATATTTGGATGTAGAGGCCAACTTATCAGATAAATTATTAGTTAGAGGAGCTGTACGATATGAGGCATATAATGATTTTGGAGGTCAGACTATTGGTAAATTATCTGGTCGATATAGGATCAATGATGATTTAAGTTTAAGAGCTGGATTCTCAACAGGTTTTAGAGCGCCATCCTTACACCAGGTATTTTTTCAAAACATTAGTACGCAATTTGTAAACGGAGAAAGCCTTCAGGTAGGTACTTTTAATAATGAAAGTGCTATCGTGACTGAGGCTTTCGAAATAGGACAATTAAAACCGGAATTATCCAGCCATTTTAGCGCAGGATTAAGTGGGAAATTTAATGATAATTTCACCTATAGTATAGATTATTATTTAATTGATATAGAAGATAGGATAGTGCTTTCGGGGAGATTTGCCGAAGGTTATGAAACTATTCTAGAACCTTTTGATGTAGGTGCTGCTCAATTTTTCACTAATGCAATAGATTCTAAAACATCAGGAGCAGATGCTGTTTTATTTTTTAAAACTCCGATTAATAGAGGTGAGTTAAATGCATCTTTGGGAGTAAATCTTACTAAAACCAAGGTTAAAGGACCGATCATGGTCTCGCCAGCACTAGTTGGACAGGAAGAAGTTTTATTTAATAGAGAAGAAATCGCAAGAGTTGAGTATGGTCAACCCAATTATAAAGTAAACTCCTTACTGTTATATGATTTTGATAAGTTTAGATTTCAGATGGTCAATACTGTTTTCGGAGAAGTAAAATTTATACATCCACAAGATGGAGATATTGCCAATTGGGTATTGAACGAATTTACAGGAAATGTTGAAACTAGAGATCAAACTTTTTCTCCAAAATTGGTTACAGATACTTCTATATCATATCAAGTAAATGATTATTTAAAATGTACAATAGGAGGAAATAACGTTTTTAATATATTTCCGGACAAACATAAACACTCTGCTAATACTGGAGACGGAAGCTTTATCTATAGCCGTAGAGTGCAACAATTTGGAGTAAATGGGGCTAATTATTTTGTGAGAGTATTACTTAGGTTATGATATGTAGATTTAAAAACATATTCGATACAAGCAATAATTTAAATAAAATAGTAGTTGCTATTTTTTTTATGGCTTTGTCTGTTAATGTTTTGGCTCAAGATTCGGGTAACGAGGAAGTCAAGCGACTACAGAGGGCTATTTTTATTTTTAATTTTGCACAACAAGTGGGTTGGTCAGATGTCGAACAACAAGAAACTTTTAAAATTGGAGTTTTGGGCCCTGATCGAACAATTATTGATCTGCAGGCAATGTCCCAAAAACGTAAGATATATAATAAGCCCGTTGAAATAGTACGTTTTCAGCAAATTCGGGAAATAAAAAATGTTCATTTGTTATATGTAAATTATAAGTATAATTATGACATACATTATTTGTTAAGAAAAATTTCGGGTAAGCATATTCTTCTTATCGGTGAGGACTATAACTTCAATTCCTCAATGATAAATATGGTCAATGTAGGAGATTCTTTTGAGTATGAAATCAATTCTAACAGAATTGAAAAAGAAGGATTTGTAATTGCTCCGACGTTAAAAAGATACGCTATTTCCTCTTCAGAAAAATGGAAACGATTATATCGAAATACCGAAAAATCTTTAAATGTAATTCAAAAAGAAAATAAGGAGCAACAATCACTCTTGGATAACAAAGAGCAAGAGATTCAAAATCAAAAAAAGAAGATTGATGTTAAAGAAGAAGAAATAAATCAACAACATAAACACATAGAGAACTTATACACCAAAAGTCAGGTGCAACAAAAAAAATATGAAGAAAAAATATTGATAGAGAGTGAATTAGAAAAGAACATTCAAGAGCAAATCTCTTTTATAAAAACACAAAGAGAAATAATAAAAGAAAGCAGTGAAGAGATACAAAAGCAGAGTGAAATTCTAAAAGATCAAAAATCAAAAATTGTAGATCAAGAAGAGGTGTTGGTTCAGCAAACTTCGGAAATTAGAAAGCAAAAGAAAATAAATATATTATTGATTAGTCTTGTTGTACTTTTCTTATTTGCGAGTTTTATTATTTATAGAGGTTACGTAGCAAAGAAAAAATTTAATAAAGAGTTACAGGAAAAAAATCTTGCAATATACGAGCAGTCACTTGAGCTTGAAGCCAAAAATAAAGAATTAGAACAATTTGCATACATTGCTAGTCATGATTTACAGGAGCCGTTAAATACTATTTCTAGTTTTATTGGTTTAATTTCTGAAGATTACGGAGAGAGTTTTGATGAAGTAGGTAAAGAGAGTCTCACGTTTATTAAAGACGCGAGTATCAGGATGAAAAAACTTATTGATGCGTTGTTAGAATATTCTAGGTTAGGGCGAGGCAAAGAGTATACTCTGGTGGATTGTAGTACAGTGTTTTCAGAATTAGAAAAAGATCTTAAAAATATCATAGAAAAAACCAAGGCCAAAATTACTGTAAAGAACTTACCTGTTGTTAAAGGCTCGGAAATAGAACTTCGATTGTTGTTACAAAATTTGATTAGTAATGGTATTAAATTTAGAGAATCAGATGTTGAGCCTAAAATAGATATATCTTGTGTTAAGATTACTGATATAAGTGAAGGGCCTAAGGAGTATTGGAAGTTTGCTGTAAAGGATAATGGAATAGGAATTCCTGATGAACATAGGGAACGGATATTTGCAATTTTTCAAAGACTTCATTCTAGAGAAAAATTTCAAGGAACAGGTATTGGTTTAGCGCATTGTAAGAAAATTGTAGAGTCTCATGGAGGTAAAATATGGTTAACTTCAGAATTTGGAAAAGGTAGTACTTTTTATTTTACGATTCCTGTGAAAAATGATTGATAATGAATAGGGTATTTAATTATGCAAGTTTTTCATTAAAAAGCATTTAGGATTTTTGGTAACCTCATCAAAAAGAGATAATTTCGCGCTTCAATCCTAGGAAAAAAACTAACTTTTGGCCCCTAAATTACTTGGTTATATTTTCTTTTTATGTATTCCCACTGTTATTTGGTCTCAGGATTTAGGACAAATTGGGAAAGCTAAGTTATTTAAGCTCACTGGTGGTGTTGCAGCAAATACTGTTTTCTACGAAGGAGAAGCTAATAGAGATCCATTTACATATTTTGTTACAGGTAATGTAAATTTGAATATTAGTGGAGTTTATAATATTCCGTTTTCATTTTCTTATTCAAATCAAAAATTTGAAAACAGTAATCCATTTTCTTTTAATAGACTTAGTATACATCCATCATATAAATGGGTAACTGCACATATTGGGGATGTAAGTATGACATTCTCTCCGTATACCTTGAGTGGACATCAATTTACAGGACTGGGTGTTGATCTTACTCCAGAAGGTAAGTTTAAGATAAGTGCAATGTATGGGCGTTTATTAAAAGAATCAGAATATGTAGAGGAAGATCCACAATCTGAACCAGCATATAAACGTATTGGATATGGATTGAAAACACTATATACAGCCGATCAATTTTCTGTCGGACTTACCTTTTTTAAAGCAACAGATGATAAAAACTCTCTAGATACGCCGGTGCCGATAGAACTGGAGTTACAAGCTAAAGAAAATATAGTAGCGAGTGTTGAAGGTTCGGTAAAGCTTTTTGATAAAGGAGAGATACGCATAGAAGCCGCATCATCGGCAATTACAGAAGACATTGATGCAGTAGGAGAAGAAGAAAGCCCCTTTATTTTATCGGCATTATTGAATAATAATGCAACTACAGAACACTTTAAAGCCTATAATGCTAATCTAACATATCAGGTGGGTCAGGGAAGCATAGGTGTTGGTTATGAATATATAGACCCTCAGTATAGAACTTTTGGAGCATATTTTTTTAATAATGACCTTGAAAACATAACACTTAACGCAACGCAAACACTTTTTGGAGATAAGGTAAATCTATCTTTTAATGGTGGGTTACAAAAAGATGACCTAGATAATACCAAGAGTTCTCAATTACAGCGAGTAGTAAGTGCCGTAAATGTTACCTATACGGCATCAGAGAAACTTAATTTTTCTGGAGGATATTCTAACTTTCAATCATTTACTAATATTAAAAATCAATTTGATTTTATCAATGAAGTATCAGAGTTAGATAATTTGGACACCTTAGATTTTCAACAGATATCTCAAAATGCTAATCTTAATGCAAACTATATACTTAAAGATACCGAGTCTAAAAGACGAAACTTGAATATTGCATTGTCCTTTCAAAATGCAATCAATAAACAAGGGGGAGAAATTACCGAAAATGGAGATTCTAATTTTTATAACGGTAACGCCGCATATAGTATGGGATATCCTAAAAGTAGTCTTAATGTTTCGACAGCGGTTAATGTTAGTTATAGTACAATAGGAGCTGATAATAGTCTCACTTTTGGACCTACAGTCTCTGTAAATAAGCAATTTTTTGAAAAAAAATTACGAACCACAGGTTCAGTGAGTTATAATCAATCTAATAGTAATGGAGAAAAACAAGCTGAGGTAACCAATATTAGGCTTAGCGGTAATTATACTTATTTAAAAAAACACAATTTTAGTTTAAACTTATTAACCCAACTTAGGAATAATATAACTAATTCTAATCAGGATTTTACTGCCACTTTTGCGTATAACTATACGTTTGATAAGTTTAAACCACGAATAAAACTGCCTAAAAGAAAAGAAAAAGAGAAAAAAGAAAAACCAAAGAAGGGTAAAAAGGCGAATAGGGATGAGATCATCCAGTTTAAGTATAGAGATTCTACATATAAAGGAACAATGTCTGAGATTAATGGTAAATTGAAGACGTTACAAAATAGCTCTTACTTTGATCATATTCCTGGTTATAAAAAAGGAGAACTGACCATGCTTCGAGAAATCGTGGCTGATCAGAAGGATCCAAAAGAGTACAGACCTAAAGCACTTGGTTATCTCAAAGAATTGTATAGTTATGAGGATTTTTTGTCTGGTTATCATGAAATGGTGTTCGAAACCATGTTGGAGTTAAGACGAGATATGCAGCGTTTGGATTATGCGTTTGAGAAAGCTTTTGTAAAAGCTAAAGTAGCTCTGGATAATCATGAACTACATGGCAAACCTATTGAGAAAAGGCGGAACGCATCTCAAAATATTCAAAAAGAATATAATCGACTTGAGCGAAATAGCGGTATTGCCTTAGGACGACTTATAGGTCATCGATGGATGTTACCTATTATTAAGAGCTATAAAAGCCTGGATAAAATAGAAAAATCGGATCAATATCTGAGTGAATTAATGGAGCTGGAGAAAGAGAATATGTTCCGGATGAGAGATAAAGGAGAAGATGCTCAAAAAATTCAGTTATATTTGATTACCCAGATTATCGACTTTTATATGAAAGAATCAATCAATCATACAGATCCAGATAAATTTGATTTAAAGTATATAGAAAAGAACTAACCTATGAAGAAACTTTTACTTACTCTTGTTCTTATTACATGTTGCGTTTTACAATCCAATGCGCAACGATTTCCTATTACTGTAGTGCCCCAAGTAAATTCACCAGCACCAGTAAATTTCTATAACTATGCAGATGGAACGACAATTAATAGTCCACTTCAAGTTCAATTGCTTCTTAGTGATATTTCGATAAGCAATCTTCAGGTTCGTTTAAAGGTATCTTTTGAAGGACAAGGTATAGCTTTTGAAAGTAGAGATTTGGTAGTTGGAGGAAACCCCTTGTTTATTGATGGTGGTGCTCCGTTGATATTAAGAAACACAGAACTGGCGCCATATTTTGAGTTTCAAAACTTAAGAGGTATAAATGCAAACATATATGCTCAAACGATACCCGAAGGAAGTTATCAGTTTTGTTTTGAAGTTTTTGATTTTGTTACAGGTAACCGCCTTTCGTCAAGAACATGTGCTACCACATATATATTTAAAAATGAACCACCGTTGCTTAATTTACCGTTGGATGGAACCAATATGGAACCTCAACCGGTTGATAATATTGTATTTCAATGGACACCACGACATATTAATGTAAGTAATGTAGAGTACGAATTAAGCATTGTTGAGATATGGGATGATGGTGTGGATCCACAAACAGCTTTTTTATCTTCTCCTCCAGTATTTCAAACTACCACTAGGGCTAATTCATTTGTATATGGCCCAGCACAACCGCTATTGTTAAATAATAAACGATATGCCTGGAGAGTACAAGCTAAGGCGTTGCAGGGAGCAGAAGAAATAGGATTGTTTAAAAACGAGGGAAAAAGTGAAATTTTTTGGTTCTCTAAAACCGAACCTTGTGCAACTCCATTTAATGTATATGCAGAACCTAAAGGGATTTCTAAAATTAATGTGTTTTGGGATGAAGATCCTTCAGTATACACAGAATATACAATTGCGTATCGTGAAGCTGATAAAAGCGGAGCACAATGGTTTACTATGCGTACTAATAGCGGATGGGCAACGGTTTGGGATTTAAAACCTAATACTACATATGAATATAAAGTAAGTGGTAAATGTAAATATCAATACGGAGAGTTTAGTCAACCACAACGTGTATCTACAGAAGCTGCTCAGGATGAAACGGCAAATTACAATTGTGGGATCGTACCTGATGAAATAGCAATAACCAATAGAGAACCAATAGATGGATTATTAATAGGAGATCGAATTACTGCTGGAGATTTTGTAGTAACGATTACCGAAATTGATAGTGAATCTGGAGGTAGAATTACCGGAAAAGGATATGTAAGAGTTCCGTATTTTGAGTTTGCACGATTTGGAGTGACTTTTAACGGGATTTTGGTAAATACTGACTATCAACTGGCCGAAGGTGAGATAGTTACCTTGTATGACCCTACTTTTGGAGAAGGGGCTACCATGACCGTTGATGTAAATACTAATGTGGGTGAAGGAGTAACAGGTGATCAAGGTGGAACTGATGATCAAGCGGTTGATTTTGTAATAGCATCTGTAGAGATTGATGAGAATGGAGCTATAGTAATCACAGGAGAAAATGGAGAAGAAGCAATTATTCCAGGAGGTAGAGATATAACCATTACAGATAGTGAAGGTACCCCATGGACCGTAGGAGAAGATGGGACCATAACTAAAGGAGAAAAAGGTGAAGGAGGAGCTGCTACTACTGATAATACTACAGGTATGGATCAGAATGGCGTTTCTCAAATATCTGCCAAAGGAGTTCGTGTGGATTTTGAGGAATCTGGCTATTATTATTTTGATGCTGCACCTAGTAATGTTGTAGATAAAGTAAAGGGTGAGTATAAAACGATTACAATTTCTGATGGTGGAGAATATATAGTGCCGCACAAAGCCATAGCAAGTATAGCAGGTCATGAAGAAGATATTATAACGGCCAAAGTAACATTTTCAGATAATACAATTACCAAAGATGATATTGCTTTTAAAACTAAAGATGGTGTAAAAGTAAATGCAACATGGAGTGGAGATATAGCCACCTTAAAACTTCAGAAAAAATTTGATTATGCGATCGAAGAGGTATTGGCAACACTAAAACCAAAAGATTCTGGCGGAAAATATGCAATAGCTGGGGTATTTAATATGGTGCATTTGGCTTCTCAAGAAGTAAAAGATATTAATGTTTCTATAGTACCTGTTAACACTACGGTATCCAATAACGTAATTGGCGGTATTAACGAAATTTATAATAAGGCAGGAGTTAATTTTAATATCAAAATAGAGGACCCTTTAAGTATTGGTAAAAGTATATGGGATATTGATGGTAATAATGCTATAGATGTAGGAGATAGTAGTTTGTTGGCTCAATATACAGCAGAAGAAAGAGCAATAAATCAGTATTATAAAGACAAAGGTAACTATGAAAAAAATCGATACTATATTTTTGTTTTAGGAAATGATATAAAGCCTTCAAAAGGAGATTTACAAGGATTTATGCCATTGAAGAGACAATATGGTTTTGCTTTTAATCCAAATAATTTGGTGAAAACCATAGCTCATGAACTGGGACATGGAATATTTGGTTTAGAACATCCATGGGATAATTATGGGTTTAGCTCAGGAAGTACCAATTGGTTAATGGACGGGAAAAATAATGGTACTGTCTTAAACCATATGGATTGGAAAAAAATCCACGCTCCTGGGTTGAAATTGTATATTTTCCAAGATGATGAAGATGGGGAAAGTGTTAGAACTTCTCTGCATAAAGAATTATCAATTAATGAAAAAAAATACTCCTGTGATAGTGAAGGTAACTGTAAAGAAGATTCAAATGGGAAGTATTATTATGCTTATTTAACACCATCAGGTGAGAGAATTATTTTGTCTCAAGATTATTCACCAATCTTTTATCATGGTATAAAGAATGATACATATATCGATTTAATTCCAGGAACACTTCATGGTTTTGTAGAAACAAAAAATAAAAGTAATAAATACTTCTCAAGAATATCTAATAATAATTTTGCTGGTTATAACAACGATTATTCTCATAAGAGTTTTAGTATTCCAAATGATGATAATTCAATTGTTATAGGATTGCCATATGGTGAATACGAAAAAACAAATAGTAAATGGTTTAATTACAAGTTTTCAAATCTTTCTTTAAAACTCTATGAAGGCGGAACTACTGAAAAACCAATACTTAGTATTTTAAGTAATGAATTTAAAAAATTAAGCCTTTTTCAATCGAATAAACCTTTAGAAAAACATAGTTTCGAAAACATTTCATCCATTATAGGAACTGAACAAACATCTGTTACAGAGGAAGAACTGAAAATTCTTAACGGTAAATATATTGACATTAATCAGTTTACTGACTTTACAACTCTAATAGAAGGGATAACGACAGTTTCTCATAATGAGAAGTCAGAGGTGTTTTTAATTGTTAAGATAGCAGAAATACAAAATAGGCACCCCGTAATGTTTTATGAGTATGCCAAATGGTTCGATCAATGGAATATCTATGCATTGACTAAAAAGAACTACTTAAATGTTAATGCTAATATTTTAAGTCAGATAATAGGGTATAATAAGGGAACATGGGAAGAGAAGCATGTAACCATCAGTAATGTTGATGATCCAAATAGCTTATATCGCCGATGGAAAGATAATGTAAGTAAACAGAACAGGGAAGAGGTTTATAAATTCTATCAAGAGTTTATTAGTGGGCTTAAGGAATACATTAAAACCGGATCAGAAAATAATAAAGAGTGCTTAGATAGTTTAGCAGAAAAAACAGCTGAAGAGATATATTATTGTGTAGCAAGGGCAAGTAATGATCAGTTACAGGGTATTTCGCAAGATAATAGGTTAAAAGCTATTGAAAAAATATTACTGAATAATTTATATGTTGGTAATGATGAAGATAATGATGATTTAAGAGATTATGAAGAAAAAGCACTTACCAGGTTACTTAAATACGTCAACAGCTCTTTTAATGAAGATGATCTTATTACATTTTTGACTAATAATACAGCTAATTATCTTTTCAAAGGAGATGATGATGATCCTGCATTGCAAGAAGAAGAAGCGCCTTATTGGAGAATTTTATTTAATAAAGTAGACGATTCTAGCTGGTTTTTCCCTGGAGATAATAGAGAGTCTTTAATGCAAATCTTACTTAAGCATTATTATAAATCGAGTAGTTTTAAGTTTGATTTGGCAGAGTTGAAAACGTATCTTTTAGATAAGCAATTGGGAGAATTGGTTGAGTTAAATTCCAAGTTAGAGAGTAATTTATTTTCTTTTCAGAACGAATATCAAAATATCCTTAGAAGAGGGTGGACTCATTTAAAACATGGCGCGGGGAATAGTGCGGGGGTAGTAGGAGCAATTTACAATTATACAGATTATCAGACTGATAAATTTCTTGCAGTAGACGCTTCTTTGACTTCGAGTAATACTATTTCTATTAAACAAAATTTGAAATGGGGCTTTAAAGTAGATTCACAGTATTCTGCTGAATACGATGCATTTGACTTTACAATGTTTACGAATTTATCCAAAAATGCTCTATTAAAATCTTTTACGTTCAAGGATGATACAGGAAAACCTCAAGCTCTTCCTGCACCCGCTTTGTTATTATATTATGCAAGTGAAGTAGACGGAGCCCAAACGAAAACGGATATAATACAAACAACTGTTGATATTGCAACATTGGTAATACCGGGAGGGCAACTAAACGCTTGGGGACGAGCATTTTATTATGCTGATAAAATAAGTTCAGTGTCAAGTATTGTGGCAACTGGTGTTAGGGAGGAAAATAACGAAATTGCAGGCTACTTAAACGCCGTAAGTTTAGCTACTGGAGTTTTGAGTATGGCAGATTTAGCTGTGTCCACTAAAAAACTTTCTAAAGTAATAGATAATGAGGCTTTAACTAATTTTGATGTTGTTAACCGAACGGAAAAATTAGCAGATTATATTAATGATGGAAATAATATTTCGGAATTAAATAAACTTAACGTTTCGGAGATAAAGCTTTCTGAAGAATTATTGAAAAAAGATATCAAGGATTTTAAGAATGCTGATATAGCGGATGCTGCAAGAATTGCAAAATTAGAAAAGGCTTTAGATAAGATTAAAAGTTTAGGTTCTAAATTAAAACCCGAACACTTAATAGATGATGTTCTTGAAATTGGAGACGATTTAGTGAACACTGTGAAAGGTAATTTAAGTGATGGAGATAAATATTTAGACGTACTAATACATAGTGCTCCTAATAATAAATTTGCTGTTTTAATAGATAATGTTAATCATGAAATCTCGGCAGATGAGTTGGCCGCTTTAATACAAGTTAAAGGATCTGATAAAACGGTAAGACTCTTAAGTTGTAATGATCAACAGAGTGCTGTAGAACTGTCTCAAATTTTGGGAAGAGAAGTCGTAGGTTCGGTTGGTGAAATGAAAATTTATGACAACGGACTTATAGAAACAGGACAATGGTATAAAGCTTATCCTAATGGTTCCTTGGATGAGTTCGCTGACCTACCCACAGGCGGTCTTAATGCTACAGATAATTACGTCACTTTAGGAAGAAAATTGTCAAATGGAATTAGTGATACAGTAAAATCAGATCTATTGTCTTTGTTGGGTGGTACCGCAAGGTATGATGAATTTATTGAAATGATCAATAGATTGCCGTCTACAATGAAGGTTGTTAAGAACTCTGATGGAATTTTAGTATTGGTTGATAAGAATGGATTTGAATGGGCGAAAATTTTTGGAGATAGATTCGAAGCCGTTGCAGGTACAGGGAAATCTGGTAATGGAGGTTGGAACAAATTATTAAATGTTGATCCGCCTTTAATGAAGGATTTTAAATACGTTGTTGATGATAATTTTATATTTCAGACAGATAATTTTGGTCGAGTTGATAGGGCAACAATTGATGATCTTCGAATAGGCTCGAGACCACGAAAAGAAGATTATCAACAACATACTAAGAAAGTGAAAGATGGGAAACCAAATGATGATGGAGGGCATATTTTTAGAAATCAATGGGCTGGCCCTTCAGAACAAATTAACTATTTCCCACAAAATTCTGCTCAAAACCAATATGGTGAATGGTATCAGATGGAGAAAAGTATTTCCGAATTAAAAGAAGCAAGTGGTAACGCTAAAATTTCAGCTGAAATGCAATTTGTTTTTGAAGGAAATTCTAAACGCCCTAAGGAAATAAGAATAATAGTAACCAAAAACGGAACACCTGCGTCTATTGGTCCTTTCGTAATAAAAAACCCATAAAAAATGAATATAGAGATTAATAAGAAACTTTTCGAAATTTTGGAGAATGTTGAATGGGATAAAGCAATTTTTACTACACAATATTCTAAAAGTGGTTCTTCTAATCCAAAAATTATGTTTTCATACCAAAATGAATTAAATCCTTTGGGTGGATTTGGAGTTTTTGATATCTCAGAAATAATTGATGAAAAATATAATAAACTAATTAATGATCAAGTAAATCGTTTTAATAAAGTTGAAATAGAAGTATTTTCTAATGGAAAGCAAAACGAGAAATTTTGGTGGGACGAAGAAAAAGAGAAATTAGATAAATTAAATACAGCGAATGTATTTTATCAATGGATTAATGACAAAATGATAATGTCAATTTTTGAGTATGAACAAAAGAATGATATGATTCCTACCTATATCGATGATGATGGAGAGCTACAGTATGATAATAGTTGGGATAATGGGGTGTTTGTTTTTAAGATTAAAGGAGGTAAATTGAATACATATATCAAGTTAACAAAGGACCTTAAGGAAAGAGTTTTGTTGATGCCAATTTCAAATGAATTCGAAAAAGCATTTTTAGAGCATTTTAGAATAACTAACGAAGAATTGAAAGATGATTGGGAAAAATGGAATGTACTAGAGGTTAAATCACCTCATAATTCCATCCCTTATGATACTTTTGATGAATACATTTCATATACATATGATGACTTGTTAACATAAACATTTTTTTACATTTATAAATGTATGTGTAAAAGTTATAAATGATATTTTTGAAAAGGAGATTAAATAGATTGTATAATCTTGATAAATTCTTTTTTGGAAATAATATAAACTCTAAAAAATTGGTTTACTAACGTTTAGCTCAAAAAATGCTCTAAAAATTGTTAAGATGCAGTTAATTTTTGTATTTTCGCTCTTCCAATGTTGGCCCCTAAATTATGACATTAGAATTACTACTTCACATAAGTATATTCCTTTTTGAAATCATAACGATTTTATGCGCCTCTATGTTGGGTATTTCTACACTGTACCACATTTTAAAACCTAATCATCAATTTTTTATAAACTAACCTAATTATGAATAAAATTGTACTCTTTTTACTTACATCTATTTTTATAACCGCAGTTTCGCAGGCGCAAGAAATTAAATTCGGAGTTAAAGGGGGATTAAACCTTTCAACATTGTCTGGAGATTCTCCAAATATTAGTGGTCGAACTTCTTTTCATGGGGGTGCTGTACTAGAAGTTAAGTTTAATGATAAGTTTGCACTTCAACCAGAATTATTATACTCGGAGCAAGGAGCATCGGCCGAAAATGGACAACTCGTAAATATAGAAACCAAACTTCGATTAAACTATATCAATATACCCATATTAGCGAAATACTATTTGACTAAAGGATTAAGTGTCGAGGCAGGTCCGCAATTGGGGATTTTAATAGATGCAGGGGTGCAAGATACTATAGACGGTGTGCTACAGGGAGAAGAAGATGCAAAAGATCAATTCAAGAACATTGATTTTAGTTTTGGTTTCGGTTTAGGATACAATTTGACACAACACTTTTTTACACAGGCTAGATATAATGTAGGCTTATCTAATGTGTTTGAAGATGATAATAACTTTGAGGATGCGAATGGTGTCTTTCAGTTATCGGTAGGTTATTTATTTTAATCAAAATAATACTACTCGACAATAACAAAATACTAACACATTAATAGGGGTTCTTATTTATGGCTAGACAATTACGATTCCTTACAATTATATACCTTTTACTATCTGTAACCACTCATGCGGCTACAGATTTTGGTATTACTAACAATACATCTATACATCTTAAATTTCTAAAGGGTGTTTCAGAGACTGAAGTAGAAAAAAGTGATAAGAACAAGGATACGTTATCCGAACCTATTGAGATTTCGGCTATCAAAAAAACCGCATTACCGGTAAAAGCTTTTCGTAATTTTAAATCTTTAGATAGATTTGATATTCCAGAAGTGGTTTCCAAGCCAATGATGGAAGAGATAAAAGAGGGGTTCCAATTTAATACCCAGGATTCTCTTAAAAATAAGAAATGGTTGGATATGGCAGAAAATACATTTGCCACTATCGACCAAAGTCAAAACTATGTAGATCTCCTTACCGAAGATGTTCTTCAAGAACTACCTGTTGCGATCAGTCCGCAAAAAATTAGTAATGTAACATATACCGTTGGTATTGCAAAAGCTGTTTTTAAACCAGCCTTTACAGAATTGACTGTTTTTCTTAAAGTTGAAACACCCAAAGGAGTTCTTATTTTGGGAGGAAACGATATTAAATTATCTCATGAAGGAGGAATTGTTGGTGATGCTAAACTGGCTTTGATTTCGCAATTTACTTTTAATTTTGATAGTGGTAAAGTGTTAGTTACCCTAAAAGGAAGTTTTGAAGAACCTGCTACCTATGCCTTGATTGATTGTTCAGGGTTTAAAGAATTAGGAATCGATGCCGACATCAAATTTTCGAACACTTTTTTATATCCAGTAGATAAAGATGGTAAGGAAAAATTGGGTTATGTAGAATCTAGTTTTAGAACCGTAGTTGGAGATTGGAATGATATTGTTGTAAATATATCATTACCCGAGTTTGGTGTAAAAGGTTTAAAAGGAACAACATTTAGGTTAAATACTGCAATTTTTGATTTTAGTGATTTACGCAATGATCCTGCGATGCCAGGAAGTTACTTAAGTAAATATTATAGCGAAAATCCAGATTTGTGGAGAGGAGTGTATATTAATACCCTCGAAGTTGTATTGCCCAAAGAATTTAAAAAGAAAAATCAAGATAAGAGAGTAACTTTTGGTGCCTCAAATTTGATAATTGACTCTCAAGGAGTAACCGGAAAATTTATTGGAGAAAATATAATTTCTATCGATGAAGGATCTGCATCCAAATGGAAGTTTTCATTAGATAGGTTTTTAATAGATATAGAAACAAATAGACTACGCGCAGGAGAGTTTGATGGAGAGCTCGTATTGCCAGTTTCTAAAATAGATCGCTTAAAGTATGCCGCAGTTATACAGCCAGATGAATATACACTAAGAGTAACCAGTACCAAAGATATTGATTTTGATGTATGGAGTGCTAAGGTAATTTTGACCAAAGACTCTTTTATAGAGATGAAGGTTAAAGACGGTAAGTTTAAACCGAAAGCCAATTTGAATGGTACTGTAAATATAGCCTCTGGACTAAAAGGAGGAGAGGACGATAACAATAACAATGCATCCGAATCACAAGATAAAACTGTGGATTTTAAAGGAATCGTTTTTGAAAATATGCTTTTGCAAACCGAGTCTCCAAAATTCTCGGTTACTTATTTTGGGTATCGAGGAGAGATGAAAATTGCCAATTTCCCGCTTACAGTTAATGAAATAGGTTTGCGAACGCCTGCAGGGGGTAAAACAGCAGAACTTCTGTTTAACTTTAATATAAATCTTACATCAGAGAGTGATGGAGGTAATGGAGGAGGATCGACTCTTATCGTAAAAGGGAAACTGGATGAAACCGACGGAAGAGATCGTTGGAAATTTGATGGAGTAAAACTGGAGCGTGTATTTATCCAGATGGAAGTTGCCGGAATGGAACTTAAAGGTGCAATCTTTATCTTCGATAATGACCCAACATATGGGAAAGGATTTGCTGGTGCTGTAGGTGCAAAATTTACAAAGGGAGTAAAGCTAGATGTAGAAGCAAAAGCACTATTTGGTAGGACTCCAGAATTTCGATATTGGTTTGCTGATGCCAGCGTGACTATACCATCGGGAATACCAATTTTTACAGGTTTCGCACTTAACTCCTTTGGGGGCGGTGCATCTAACCGTATGAAAATGGCAGGGGTTACCAATGATCCAAATGCAGCATATACTCAAATTGGAGCATCTACATCAGGAGTGATCTATAAACCAGACGTTAATAGTGGATTAGGATTAAAAGCCTCGGTAGGAATTATTACCCAAAACTCTGAAGAATTATTTCATGCTACGGTAGAGTTTGGAATGACGTTCTTAAAATCAGGAGGCCTTCAAGATATTTATTTCAAAGGTCATGGTGAGTTAGTTGCGGCTTTACCAGGTAACTTCTTTGAAACACTAACCGATAATTTAGGAGATATAGCTTCAGTAGGGGGCACGATAGGTCTGCCAGCTCAATCACCTAGTGGAGCAATGACTGTAGATGTGTTTATTGGTTATGATTTTGTAAATAATATTTTCCATTCAACATCAGAAATCTATATCAATTTTGGAATACTAAAAGGAGTAGGACCTGGAGGTAGAGCAGGGTGGATGGATTTTTATGTAGCACCAGATGAGTGGCATATTTTAATAGGTACACCAGATGATCCAGTAGGTATTGCTTTAAATCTGGGAATTCTTAAACTAGAGACACGTAGTTACTTTATGGCCGGTGATGGCCTGCCAGGTAGTCCACCACCGCCATCAATTGTGGCAGAAATACTAGGGATAGATGCATCTGAATTAGATTATACACGAGATCTTAATGCTTTAGAAGCAGGAAAAGGACTAGCTTTTGGTGCACATTTAAGTGTAACAACAGGAGATCTTTCGTTCTTGATATTTTATGCTCGCTTCGATGCAGGAATTGGTTTTGATATCATGGTCAAGGATTATGGTGATGCACGTTGTAAAGGAAGTACAGAACAAATTGGTTTAAATGGATGGTATGCTAATGGCCAATCATATGCATATCTTCAAGGAGAATTAGGGCTTACATTTAAACTATTTGGGTCGAAGAAAAAAATACCCATTATAAAAGGAGGAGGGGCAGTTATTCTTCAAGCAAGATTACCTAACCCTGTGTGGTTTAGAGGATATTTAGGAGGGCATTATAATTTACTTGGTGGTCTAATCAAAGGTAGATTTAGATTTAAAGTAGAATTAGGAGAGAAATGTGAAATAGTAGGCGGTAGTGTTCTTGATGGGATAGTAGTTATTGGTGATATGACACCAAAAGAAGGTTCGGCAGATGTAGATGTATTTGCAGCACCACAAGTGGTGTTTAATCTACAGATTAATAAAGTTTTTGAAATTCCTGATGAGACAGGGGATAGAAAATATAGAATATTATTAGACAAATTTGATGTCTCTAAGGATGGTAGCCCTATCGTTGGAGAAGTGAAATGGAATAATAAAAATGACGTAGCGGTATTTTATTCGCATGAGATACTGCCACCTAATGCTGGATTAAAAGGATATGTACAAGTCCATTTTGAAGAATATGTCAATGGAAATTGGCAAAATATAATGGATGAAGGCAAAGTAGCCATAGAAACTAAGGAAGTTAATTTTACGACAGGTGAGGCCCCCAAAACTATACCTTTAAGTAATATAGCCTATATGTATCCAGCCGTTGGGCAAAAGAATTTCTTTATAGACGAATACGAAACAGGGTATATTAACTTGAAACGTGGGCAATCATATCTGTTTGATGCTGTTCCTAATTGGCAGAAATCCATGAACATGAATGGTAATAATGGTGTTGATGCACAAGAAAGCTTTGGATATAATAAAGGCAAAAAACAATTGTCATATAGTTTGCCTAAAAATATGAATACACAGGTAGGTTATTCGGTTCAAATTCAGTTAATCCCCCCACAAAGTGATATATCAGCCAATGTAATAGAATCATATTCTAAAGAGAATTTGGGAGGAGAAGTTACTTCAGATGATGATAAAACAGGTTCGTTTGCTGGAACATCTGGAGGTAATGTATCTGGGTCTGATGTCGAGTTAAAAAACAGAACTGCAGATGGTGTAATTACACAAGGTGAAGAAAGAGAGTTGTTGACCTTCGAATTTGGAACGAGTCAATACACAACTTTTGATAAGAAAATGAGGCAAATGAAAGAGAATAAAGAGTTGTATGAACATGTTACATATCCTTACGGATTAACATTATCCTCTGCAATTGATCCTCTAGAGCCTTTTGATCTTTCAGAATTAGTAGGTAGCGATTATACAGGAAACACACCATTGGTTATCGTTAGAGCCGTTCCGGATGATTCTTATTATAAGAATCAAATATATCCAATGTTGTATCAAAACTATCCTTTAGAAGGTACAATCACTGTGGATCGAGATACCGAAAAAGTAGGAGTTCCGCCACTTGAAGGAGTAGAACCACAATCATGGTATTTGACCTATCTAGAAAACGAATACACTGGTGAGACAGAGTTGTATAACCCGTATCGCTATAACTTGACGCATTATTATCATCAAGATTATGAAGATTTAAGATATAAATTAGTGAATTCTGAAACGGCAATTAATGAAAGTAAATATGCTAAACTAATTACAGAACCTTTCCCTTTAATGAGAAAAGGAAAGTATAAAACAGAGTTGAAATATGTATTGCCTGGACAGGTTAAATCTGGAAAAATACAAACGGTAAAATATACGAACCCGTTATATGATTGAATTGAAGAAAAATAGTAAATTTATAATAATACTTCTGGTATTCGTTTCTTCTTGGACTATCCAAGCGCAAGAACCTATTGGAGAGGAAAAACCCGAAGTTAAGGTTATAGGTAGAGCTACCAAAGATGCAATTATGTTGCGATGGGGAGTGACTACGCCTTTAGCTTGGAAATATGCTAACCAATATGGTTTTACTATAGAACGTAAAACTATCGTAAGGGCCGGGGTTATTCTTCAAAGCCCAGAGGTAGAAAAACTTACCGCTACTCCTATTTTACCTAAACCTATGATGGAATGGGAAGAGTTTAGTAATCGAGATAATAATGCAGCTATTGCAGCTCAAGCAATATATGGAGAAAGTTTTAATGTAGAACTAGAACAAGGCGGGGATGATATTATTAGTATTATAAATAAAGCTGAAGCTCTAGAACAGAGATTTTCCTTCGCTCTTTTTGCCGCTGATCAAAATTTTGAGGTGGCGAAATATTCAGGATTAGCTTTTATAGATACAAACGTTAAACCTGATGAACAGTATTTGTATAGAGTCTTTACTGCGATACCCCCAGAAAAACATCAGGTTAAATTTGGCGGAGTATATATTGGGTTAGCAGATTTTCAACCATTACCAGAACCCAAGGATTTTGTTGGGGTATTCAATAATAAAAGCGTGATGTTAAGTTGGAATTTTGTATTGCTTAAACGACAATATAATAACTATATCATAGAACGATCAGAAGATAATGGAAATACCTTTAATTCTCTTGAAGATGTTCCTATTGCTAATCTGGGTGAGCGTGAAAAAAATCCTTCGGATCGAATGTTTTATGTAGATAGTTTACCAAGAAATGATAAAGATTACTATTATAGAATTAAAGGGATATCTCCTTTCGGAGAAGTAGGTCCGCCTTCAAAAACCGTGTATGGTTCGGGAAGAAAAGCGTTAGTCTATAATCCAGCCATAACAGAAGCCAAATTACAACCTGATAATAACAGTGCTATAATTACGTGGGAGTTTCCAGACGAAGGATTAGTTTCTTTATCGCATTTTGAATTAAACAGATCGGATTTGGTAAAAGGAAATTATCGGGTGGTGATTCCAAAAATTTCTAAAGGCTCACGAAGTACTTCGTTTGCCAACCTTAATTCGGTGAATTATTTTACAATTACAGCAGTAGGCTTAGATGGTAGTAGACGTGTATCATTCCCACAAATGGTGCAACCTGTTGATGATGTGCCTCCTTCTGTTCCTATTGGATTAACAGGAACTATAGATTCTACAGGAGTGGTTCAGTTAAATTGGCAACTCAATACCGAAGCAGATTTCTTAGGTTACCGGGTGTTTAGAGCAAATTTAGATAATGAAGAATATACACAGATCACATTTAGACCTATTCCTGAAAGTAAAATTATTGATACTGTAAATATCAAAACATTAAATAGCAAAGTATATTATAAGGTTCAATCTTTTGATCAGCGATATAACCCGTCTGGATTTTCAGAAGTATTAGAACTTAAAAAACCAGATATTATACCCCCTACTAAACCAGTATTTACTTCGTTTGAAGCAGACAAAGGGGTTGTAACTTTAAAATGGATAACCAGTAGCAGTCTGGATGCGGCGAAAACTTTAATCTATAGAAAAGAAAAAGGAGGAGAGTTACCATGGGAGTTAATCGCTGATATAGGTTTGCCAGAGAATAGTTTTGAAGATATTACTGCAAAACCTATTGTGGTGTATTTGTATACCATGGTGACTATGGATGAATCTGGTTTGGAGTCAGAACCGGTTACCCCGTTAACTATAAGTTTACCAGATAACAAACCAAAACCTGATATAGATAGATTTTCTGCATTGGTAAATCGTGAAGAGAAGAAGATTGGTTTAAGCTGGAAGTACAAACAAGAAGAAGTAACAGAGTTTTCTTTATACAGAGCTGAAGAAGAAAAAAAACCAACATTGTATAAGGTTTTTAAATCAGATAAAGGAAATTTTGTAGATACAGATTTAAGAATTAATTCTAAATACACCTATTTATTACAGGCGTCATTTAGTTCGGGAGCAAAGTCTCCAATAAAAAAAATTGAAGTGGAATATTAAAGGGAAGATATGAAACGACTATTGTTATTATTAATTATTGTTTTATCATTTTATACTACCGATGTTGCGGCACAAGATCAGTATACGATAAGATATGAATTGAGTTACAATGATACAGGAAGACATTATCGTTGTCTTTCATATTATGTAAAGGTGAAATATGTTGGGCAGTCTGATTTTGAAACCGTTGGTGAAGGCCCTTGGTGGGAAGGTAGAAGAACTTTAAGAGGTTCTATTACAGTTCCTGCAAATAAAAGAATTGCCGAATGGCAAGTCCAGGCCGTGAGGCATATTCGAAGAGGATGTGGTAGTGGTAGTAGAAGGAGGAGAACACAAACTATAACAGGTGTTTCTCATTCATTTTGTAGAACCTATAGTTATGATATGTCTTTTTTAGGAGCTGCTATGGGTGGCGCCAATATAAAGATATTCACAGAACCTTTACTTAAAATTAAATTTTCTGATAATTCTAGTGTAAATAGAACCAAAACGGCTTGCGAATCTGAAGGGATAGGAATTCAGGATCCAAGTGTCTTTCCGGCATGGAATAGTATTTATAGATGGGAATTTGAGGAAAGATCCAGAAGAGTTGAAACAGAAGCGTTTAAAAGAGCTAGAAGACAAGCTCAGGATGCATATAATGAATACCAATTATGTCTTGATGGAGGAGGAACTCCTCTAGTAATAGCTGGGGCAGATCCAAATCCATTAGCGGGAATAGGTGCCCCAAGTCCAGCTCCTTTGGCTCCACCAGACGGAGCATGTGAGTTTTATTATTTTGCTTGGCAATTGGCTCAACAAGAAGTACAAGATTTAATAAATAGTGGTCAGCAGTATCGTAACGAACCAGTTTATAAAGAGCTAACAAAGTATAGAGGTGATAAAAGCATAAACCTGAAATTAACAGATATGTTCACATATAACTCTGCAGCATATCGACAAAAAATTAATAAACCTATTAGAGTAAGACTTAATCCCGATTGTAGTCCCGAGGATAAAGTTTCTAATGTTATAACCGTTTTGTATTTACCGGAAGCTCCAGAGATAGCTAGAGTACCTGAAGTTACACAACCCAAATGTTTTGGAGGTAATGATGCCACATTAAAACTGTTCTTTAAAAGACAAATTTATAGTGCAGAAGAAATGTATTTCAATCTTTTCAAAAAATTTCAGGATGGTACCTATCAAACTGTAGATAATAATACAGGAATAAGATCTTTCGTTCAAGAAGGAAGTAATTGGACATATACTTGGGCACCAAGTCCTGGGAAAGGTTTAGAAGCAGGAGAATACCGATTGGCGGTAACAGGTTATGACCGATCAATTGGTGAAGGAGCTCCTTTTTGTGAAGAATATGAATATCCTTTTACTATAACTCCACCAGACGCAATAGTATTCGATGCTACTAAAAAAAGTGATGAAACATGTTTTGAAAAGAACGATGGCTCTATAGAGATAACAGCCTCAAATGGTACAGGACCTTATACATATAGTTTGGATAATGGAGCTACCTGGAGTACAACATCGTTTACGGCTGCTCAATCACCAATTTTAGTAAGTGGAGTTTCTGTAGGAGTTAAAAATGTAAAGATTCAGGACAATAATGGTTGTATAACGCCTACAGCCGTAATGGTTGAGATTTTAAGAAAAGATCAGATAGATCATAATATCGTTGAGGTTGCTACAGGAAGTGACCCTAACCCATTACATCCAGGAGCACCAGGAGCTAGTGATGCCAAAATTACAATTGATGAAGTTACAGGAGGAAATCCAATTGTAGATGGTAGTAGTCAATACTATGATTACGAAGTGTGGTGGGATGGTAATTCTATGACCGTTAAAGAAACCGGTAGAGCATTTACTAATGGTTTTGATATTATAGGATTGCGTAAAGGAAACCATAAAATTAAGTATACGGATGACAAAGGTTGCTTTATAGTGTTGGATCTCCCAGAGATTATCGATCCAGAAGCGATAACATTTAAGGTCGAAGAAGTAGCACCTAGTTGTGCTGGAGGTAATGATGGAACAATTAGAGTATATGATATAGCTGGCGGATATGCGCCATATAGTATTTCTTGGAAGAAAGGTGCATCCGATTATGGAACTGGGTTAAGTATAACAGGAGAAGATGCGGTATATGCCGTAACAGTAACAGATGCAAGGAGCGGAAGTGAAAGTGAAACAGATATTAGATTTACTAATATCCCGTTACCAATAAGAATCACAGATATTGATGATCAGCCTATTACATGTTTTGGAGATAATGCTGCAGTAACGCTAACCGTTGAAGGAGGTAAATCTGGAATATATCAATATGCCGTTTGGAATGGGCCAACCACCACTACATGGCAGGATAGTAATGTATTTGCTTTGGCAGCAAGAACAGCGCCTTATCGTTTTGTTGCTCGCGATAGAGATGTAACAACATGTAGGTCGGATATTGCTGGAAACCTAACGATTAGTCAACCTATCGAAATAGGAATAACTCCAACAAGTGTTGTAGATAACGATATTTTTGGTGATAATAAAGGAGCAATACAAATATCCGTATCTGGTGGTACACCAGGACCATCAGGTTCTGAGTATACTGTGACCTGGTCTAGAAATGGAACTGCAATATCAGATGTAGGTACGAATATTTCTAATCTTTTAGCTGGAGATTATGTAGCGACAGTAACTGATGGTACAGGTACATGTTCTAAACCATCTAACATTATTGTAGTTGATGAACCTGATGAATTATTGGTTTCTATTAAAATAGATATGGCCATACCTTGTGATGGAGGAGTGGGTACTTTACTGGCCGAACCTATTGGGGGTTCTGAAACATATACATATACGTGGTATAGAGAGGGAACCTTAATTACAGGAGAAAACAATCAAAGTATTACAAATATCCAAACAGGAAATTATAGAGTAAGAGTAAACGATGGGTTTACTTTTAAAGAAGATAATCTTCTATTTGAAGATCCTGATCCTTTAACTTTAAGTTTAGGGAAAACCGATGTTGCTTGTTTTGGAGAAAATACAGGAGAGATAGTTTTAACGCCAGGAGGAGGAACGCGACCTTATTATTTTTCGATAGATAATAAAGCGACCTATGTTTCTGAAGATGATTTAACAAGCTTTACCATAGAGGGATTAGTTCAAGGCACATACGAGGTTTGGATTAAAGATGCAAATGATTGTGAACTCGATACATCTAAATCCATTACTATTATAGAATCCGAAGAAATAGAAATTACAAGAGTTTCTTTTGAACATGCCACATCAATAGGTGGGACAGATGGTAATATTTTAATTGATGTAGTAGGAGGAACAGGTAGTCATACTTTAACTTGGACTAAGGATGGTGATATTTCTTTTTCACGTAATACATTATTTATAGATAATTTATCCCAGGGATCATATACAATTACGGTTAAAGATGAAAGAGACTGTGAAGTAAATGAAACTTTTGTCGTGTTGCAACCCTTACCAATAACCGTAGAAATCGAAGGAGTTACACCGATATTATGTCATGATGATGCACTAGGAGAAATAAAGGCAGTAGTAAGCGGTGGTTTTCCGATAGAGTCTGTACCAGCTGATTTTGATTATCAATGGTATTTGGTTGAAGGTGCAATCGAAACACCACTTAATACTGACCTTACTTTGGATCAAATATCAGATTTAGAAGCTGGATTGTATAAAATTGTTGCTACGGATTCTAAAGGAGAAGAAGCAGAGGATACTTTTAATCTTACTCAACCTGATGATTTGGTAGTTACTCTTGATGGAGACCCAATAAATGTAAATTGTCACGGAGAATCTACTGGAGTAATTAATATTACCGTTGTAGGTGGACCAAAAGATGAAACTACAGGAGCATATCTTCCATATAGTTTTAACTGGACAAAATTAGAAGATATTGATTTTGAAGAAACAACTGAAGATTTAGCAGGGTTGTCATCGGGAACATATGAAGTGGTAGTTATTGATGATAATTTATGTACAACTTCATTACCCGCAAGTGTAGTTATTACCCAACCAGACGCACCTTTAGAAATCACGGGAGTTACTCCTGTAAATCTTACAGGTTATGAAACGAATAATGGAGAAATCACACTTGATGTTACTGGGGGTACCACTCCTTATACTTATGAGTGGGTGGACCTAGATGATCCATCATTTTCGGCATCTACAGAAGATTTAGAAGATGTACCTATTGGTAATTATAGATTAGTGGTTACCGATGATAATGATTGTATAGCCACAATTACCGAAAGATTAACACAGCCCGATGAGTTAATTGTAGAAATTCAGTCAATTACTTTAGAGGAAGGAATTCAATGTTTCGGAGAAGAAACTCAAATACCATTAATAACAACTACAGTTGGAGGTTTTGGAAGTTATACGTATCAATGGTACGAACAAGATGATCCTACTACGATTTTGTTTACTACACCAAATACAGATACCACATTACCTTATGGAGTATATACCGTGGTGGTAACTGATGAGAATGGTAATACCGATGATCACACGTATACTGTTCAACAACCAGATCTTTTGGAAATAAATGAAGTTACTACTCACTTATTATGTAATGGAGATAGTGATGGAGCAATAGATATAACAGTTACTGGTGGGGTAGAGCCTTACTCGTATAGTTGGAGTAATGGTGATCTTATTGAAGATGTATCTTCTTTAAGAGCAGGTTTCTATACAATCACAGTAACCGATGCTAATGATTGTATTGTAGAGAAAGAAATTCAAGTAAGACAACCTCAAAGCTTATTTGTTATTGGAGGTACAATAGATCGAGAATACCCTTCTTCTGCTGGAGCAACAGATGGTAGTATTAGAGTAAATATTGGTGGAGGAACAGAACCATATACTTTTGAGTGGTTTGATTTTAATGGAGTACCACAATCATCGACAACTAATGTGTTAAGTAATGTTGGAGCAGAAAAATATTCACTTACAGTAACAGATGCTAATATGTGTGTATTACAAATAGATGATGTTGATCTATTTGAACCGCCAGTTTTAGAAGTACGTATAGAGCCGATTAGTGTGATTTCTTGTTTTGGAAGTGCAACCTCGGGAAGTCTTACTGCTGTAGTGCAAGGTGGAGTACCTTTTAACTCTACAAAACAGTATAACTATCAATGGTATAACGCTGATTTAAATACACCAATAGGAATTGATGGTTTCTTATTACAGGGTATTCCTGCAGGAAACTATTATATTATTGTTTCTGATGCCGTTAGTACATCGACAACTAGTGATGTATTTGAGTTAAGTGAACCTGATGCTTTAGACTTACAAATATCTTCAGACTTTGTAAACTGTGGTGATCAAAACGATTGGACAATTACTACTTCTGTAATGGGTGGTACGGCACCATATAGGTATTTTTGGAGTACAGGAGCTAGTACGGATAGGTTAGAAAATGTAATTGCAGGCACGTATACTTTGGATATTATCGATGCTAGAGGATGTACTACTTCGGGTACAGTTGTACTAACAGCTCCACTAGCGTTAACTTCAGATCATATTGTTACAGATCCTACATGTTATGCTGGGTGTGATGGTAAGATTTTATTAGAAACGAGTGGAGGAACACCACCGTATAGTTATCAATGGAGTAATGGTAGTACTTCTGAAGATTTGGTAAGTATTTGTGCAAATACATATCAAGTAACTATTACAGATGCCAAAGGGTGTCAAATTAGTAAGGAAATATTGGTGGATAGCCCAGAAGAATTCATTGTTGATATAGGTGAGGATATTACATTATGCCAGGATCAGGTAGCAGAAATAAATGCTACTGTTACAGATCCTACAGCAACTTATTTATGGAGTTCGGATAACGGATTTACAAGTACAGATCCAGTCGTAGAAGTAGATGCTATTGGTATCTATACAGTAGAAGTAACAGATGGCAAGGGTTGTATAGCAACAGATGATATTTTTATAGATAGAACTACAGATATAGTAGCGGCTCAATTTATTGCATCCACGCAGGTTTTTGTTAATGAACAATTTGTGATTGTAAACATAAGTAATCCGATACCGGATAGTTTGGATTGGACATTCCCAGAAGAAGCTAAGGTTGTTTTTGCTGATGATAATTATGCAGAACTTGTATTTGATACTCCGGGAGAGTATGAAATTACTGTAACCACCTTTAGAGGATTGTGTAGTGCGACCCAAACAAAGAAAGTTATTGTTGTAGAAAAAGAATTTGATGAAAATGAGGAAGAAAATGAAGAAGATGAATCAATTACTTCATCTATAGAGTATAAAGTATATCCTAACCCTTCAAATGGTATATTTAAAGTAGATGTTAGTTTAGCAAAACCATCGCCAATAAATGTGAAAATTTTTAATATGGTCAATAATAACTTGATTGATTCGAGAAGTGATCAAGGTAAAGACTCATATATGTTTGATTACGATATGTCTTCGCTCAACTCGGGTATTTACTTTATCTTGTTAGAGACTAGATCAGGAAGTCAAGTACGTAAATTAATCATGGAATAAATACTAAATAACCAATACAAAAAAAGGGGAAACTGTGTATTAGTTTCCCCTTTTGATTTTATGCTTTTTTGTGCTAATAAATTTTAATCCACACTAGCTTTTTCCACCGCTCATATTCTTTAACAATCAATAGTGTATTAACAAGAAAATACCCTCCTGTAAGAAATAATTCTCCAACTTCATCTGATTCTAGAAACAAATGAAATAAAAAAATATGCAATGTTATAGGAAGTAAAAAAATAGCTCCAATAAATCCGGTGCCTTGCATAATTAATAATATCCCAAATATAATTTCGCAGATTCCTAATACTTGCCAAAAATATCCAGTTTGTTTCATACCGTTGATATAAAGGATTTTTTGTAAAGTATTTCTTTGACCTGGTTCCTGAAATTTTTGAGCTTTTTCAACTACTTCAATTGGAGATGGATCTAAGTTTTTAAATTTTTGAATTCCTCCGTAAATCATCATTCCGCCTAATGCTAAACGAAGAATGATAAAAATGATGCTAATTATTTTGCTCATTATTCTAAGTTTTTATCACCCTCATTTGGGTTGTATACATAATTAAAAGTGTAATATCTTGACTCATGTACCGTACCGTCGGGAGATGCAGGAGCATCTTTGTAATAGCTCAATATTTCTACTTTCACATATTGATTATTTCTAGTTTTGAATACTAAAATTTTACCGGCAATAGGCGAAACAATATTAGTTTGGAAATTGTAATTATACCATCCATTTCCACTACCTGTAGGTATGGCAAATGCACCATCTGCATCTTGTGTAAACAAAGAAGTTTCTGGGGCTTCTTTTACTTCACTAAAGGTATTAGTCAAAATAACAGCTGCCGCTGCACCATTTCTTGCAGGCTCATCTGTTGTTCCGGTAACGACTCCTCCGTTTACTGCAATTGTTGTACCTCTAAAAGCGATATCCCAATCTATATTACTGGTAGTAATCTCACCAGTTGTAAAATCGAATTTTGTGAATTCACCACCCACCGGTTGACCTTGACCTCCAGTTTGTGGAGCATGAAGATTCTCAATCCTTTTAGAAACCACAGGTGTTATTTCTGGCCCTGGCGCATCATCATCGCTGTTACATGCAATAAAATGTGTTGATAGTAAGAGTACTATAATTAATTTGATAGTTTTCATATTAGTTTTGATTTGTAAATATTAAAATTGAATTTCCATTTTTCCATAAATTTGTCTACCCGCCAGATTAGAAATGTTTTGTATATCTGTATAATCAAACATATTATTCACCCCTAATTGTAGTTTGTAGTTCTTTTTGAATGTTTTATTAATAGCTAGATTCGTAAGGGCATACCCATTTACAAAAGGATCGTAGATGTCTAAAATGTCATTTCCACCTTCTGTATTATTAATTAAGCCATATTTGCTTCGGTAATTAATTCTTACATTAATTGAAGAATCCCACTGGGGGATTTCATAGAAAATTTTAAGATTGGCAGTATGTCTTGATCTATTTAATAAGCCAAAATAATCGGATTTTTCTAATCTAAATGTTTCTAAAGATTCAGAATCTCTTGCGAAAAATTCTCCATTCTCTAGTCGATCCAAAACATCCTTGTCTTTGGCATATAGTAATTGATACCCGGCTAGTAGTTTGATGTTTTTTGTGAGTTTATATTGTGTATTTATTTCTAATCCAGTGGTAAAAATATTGTTGAAATTGGTGTAACTAAACACATTTTGACCATTAGTTTTTCGAGCTATTACTCTGGTATCAATTAGATTTTCAATTTCGTTTCTAAAATAATTGGCCTCTAGTAAAAAATTATCATTTGTATAGGTTACCCCAAAATTGAAACCAATAGAACTCTCCGGTTTCAAGGGCGTGTTTAACGCATTAATATCTACAACAACATCTATAATTTGATCAAGGTCTATCAATTCATTAAGCTTATCAACGGCAACATTATAACCCAATACAGTATACCCCACCGCAGAATTGGTAAAATCAAAATATAATTGCCTGAAATCGGGAGCTTTAAATCCATATCCAGTTGAGGTTTTAAAAGATAAATTTTTAGTAATATCATACTTTATCGAAATTTTTGGACTAAATTGAGATTGGTACTCGCTGTGATTGTCAAACCTTGCACCCAAAATGATATTAACTTTTGACAATGGGTAAAAGTCATATTGAGTAAAAACATATTGTGAATTAAATTTGATTTCTTCATCAAAAAAAGTACGATTTAATCGTTCATTATTCCATCCTGTACCAAGGGTAAGAGCTTTTTTAGGACTAAAATTATAATTGGCTCTTATTTCGGGGCGAAAGAGGTGTTGATCAAAATCACTTTGGGAGAAAACTTCATTGTCGAGAGGATTAGCTAATAGTTCTGAAGCTTTGTAATTAGTATAATACAATTCGTACTGTAATTTTAGAGAAGAAGCAAGATCATGCTCTAACCTTACTTGGACATTCCATTCATCCAAGTCACTGGTACCTTCGAAGGTATTGTTGTTAAAAAATAAACTTAAATCTTGATCTTGAAAGTAATATCTTCCTGAAGCAAAAAGAGAGAGAGTATTATTAATTTCATACCATATCTTTCCTTGAAAAGTGTAATTTTCAAAAGGATCTACAGTTTGACCAGGAGTTTCTTCTCTTAGATCATACCCATCACTAAACAATCTGTTTGCAAAAAAATTATAGCTAAATTTATTTTTACGTTGTGCAATTGTCAAGTTACTATCTTGAGTATTAAAAGAAGCTATTCTAAAAGAAGCGGATCCATTAAGTGTTTCACTTTTTGGAGTATCAGTAATGATATTAATCACACCGCCCATGGCTTCAGATCCAAAAAGGCTAGAAGAGGGGCCTTTAATGACTTCAATTTGCTTGATATTACCTACGGTAAGGCGACTTAGATCTAAATTTCCGGCACTTCTACCGACCAATGGAACCCCATCAATTAATATCATAATGTAATCCGAACTGATTCCTTGCATTTGGATACCTTCAAAACCACTCTCGTCGGCAACTGTAATAATACCCGTTTGTTCATTCAAAATTTCGTTAAGCCGTATAGTACCGCTTTTTTGGATTTGATTTTTGGGTATCAAAATGACAGGTAAAGGGATAGAGGAGAGTTGCCTTTGCGTACGTGTGGCACTTATAATAACTTCTTCTAGGTTTTGATGTACTATAGAGTCTGTATTTTTTACATGCTCTATGTTTTGACTATAAAGTGTTGATTTTAAAGCTAATAATACCCAAAAAACTCTCCTCATACTATTTAGACTAATTCTTAATAATTAATGAAATGCAAATATATAAATCTTATTTTTATTAAATCTAAATAAAATTAATTAATTTTGACCTCGAATTTCTTAATTTATAAATCATCACAAAAATGAAAATTGAAAAAATTAGTACGCTATTTCTATTATTGGTTTCTATGATAATAAGCGCTCAAACAGATAAGAAACAAAAAGACATTGAAGCAATTAAAGCTATGTGTGGTTGCTACGAAGTAACCTTTAAGTATTCTGAAACTTTCTCGCCAAAAGAAGGCTATGAAAAATCCAAAGATTATGTTACAGGTGGTCTAGAATGGGCAGAGTTGATCACCGATGAGGATAATAAATTATCTATTCAACACTTATTAATTGTTAGGGATTCAATGATTATTAAACATTGGAGACAAGATTGGTTGTATGAAAATACAGATGTTCATAATTATGTTAAAGGTAATTCATGGAAATATACTTCTTTAAAGCCAGAACAGGTTAAAGGGCAATGGACTCAAAAAGTATATCAAGTAGATGATAGTCCAAGATATTCTGGTTCGTCGACTTGGGTACATGTAGACGGAAAACATTATTGGGAAAATAAAACCAACGCACCTCTGCCAAGGCGCGAATATACCAAACGTAGCGACTATAATGTCATGATCAGAGGAAACCGACATGAAATTACAGATTATGGATGGGTTCATGAACAAGATAATGACAAGATAATTCGAGAACATCAAAAAGAAGATGTTATCCTAGCCAAAGAGAAAGGGTATAATATCTATACTAAAGTTGCTGACGAAAAATGTAAATTAGCCTCAATCTGGTGGAAAAATAATCAAAATTTCTGGACTTCTGTACGTGCAGAGTGGGATCAAATTTATAATCGCAATACCGATCTTACTCTTAAAAAATCTGTAGATGAGAAACCTTTGTATAAATTTTTATTTGGGATGGATGTCAAAACAAAACGTAAAGATATTGCCGAAGTAGTAAATAAATTTTTGAAGCAATAGAAACAACAATATTATATGTAAAGGTCTATAACTGCATTAACATTAGTGTAATTATAGACCTTTATGCTTTTGCGTTATAATTCTCTAACCCAGATATTACGATATTGTACAAGGTTACCGTGATCTTGTAATTTAATAGGGCCTTTTCCATGCGCCTCATTTTTGGGAGGTCCTATATATTCGGTAGATCCCAAAATCTCTACATGATCTTGAACAAGTACTCCATTATGGATTACGGTAAAAAATCCAGATTTGGTTTTGTTACCTGCAGTATCAAATTGCGGAGCATGAAATATGATATCATAGGTTTGCCATTGATCTGGAGCTTTTGTTGCATTTACTAATGGAATATGCTGTTTGTAAATTGATGTGGCCTGACCATTTGCATAAGTACGATTTTGATAACTATCCAGAATTTGAACTTCATATTTATCTTGAAAGAAAACACCACTATTACCGCGGCCCTGTCCTTCACCTTCTATTACATCAGGGGCACTCCATTCTAAATGTAATTGAACACTCCCAAAATGTTGTTTGGTTTGTATATCCCCTGTTCCTGGGCCAACAGTCATAGTTTTGTCGGGATGAATAGTCCATTTAACTACCGAAGAATCTTTGGTAGATATCCATTGATCCAGATGGGTTCCTTCAAACAAGCCAATGGCATCAGATGGTACTTTATTTTCATTAAATGTAACAGCTTTTGGTTCTGGTTCCCAAACCTCAGTCTCTTTGGGATCTGTTATTTCCTTTACTTTAGGAATTGTAATCTCTTCTTTGGTTTGTTTTACTTCGGTATGTTCTGTTTTTTTCTTACAAGAAAAAATTAAACCTAGGGTCAAGAAGAAATAGATGATTATTTTCATTACAGAGTTTTTGGTTGGCTAAAGCCCTAATATTTTTTTTAATTGCTCTTTATCAATATCGGCTCCGGCAAAGTCGTCAAAAGACTTTTGGGTAGCTTCAATAATATGGTTTTTAATAAATGGTGCTCCTTCACGAGCTCCCTGTTCTGGTGATTTGATACAACATTCCCATTCCATGACCGCCCAAACATCGCACCCATATTCAGTTAATTTAGAAAAAATGGTCTTAAAATCAATTTGACCATCACCTGGAGATCTATACCTTCCTGCTCGATCTTTCCATTCACTATATCCTCCAAAAACACCTTTCTTTCCATTAGGGTTAAATTCTGAGTCTTTTACATGAAAGGCTTTAATAAATTCATGATAATGATCAATATATTCGATATAATCTAACTGTTGCAATACAAAATGACTTGGATCATATAGTATGTTTACACGTTTATGATTTCCTGTTGCTTCAAGAAAACGTTCAAAAGTAACACCATCATGTAGATCTTCTCCAGGGTGAATTTCGTAGCATACATCAACACCTTCTTGATCAAAATGATTAAGTATTGGGAGCCATCTTTTTGCAAGCTCTGCGAACCCCATTTCGACCAAACCAACCGGTCTTTGTGGCCAAGGGTGCATAGTATGCCATAACAATGCTCCAGAAAAAGTAGCATGTACAGAAAGCCCCAGTCTTTTACTCGCAGTAGCGGCACTTTTTAACTGTTGTATAGCCCATTTTGTTCGTTCTGCCGGATTGTTTTTACAATTATCAGGAGCAAAATTATCAAACATAAGATCATATGCAGGATGTACTGCAATCAATTGACCTTGTAAATGTGTGGAAAGCTCTGTAATCTCTAATCCGTAATCGGCAATCTTACCCTTCAACTCGTCGCAATAAGTTTGACTATTAGCTGCTTGTTCAAGGTCGATTAATCTTGTTTCCCAGGTTGGGATTTGAATACCTTTATACCCTAGATCTGATGCCCACTTACATAACCCTTCAAGCGAATTAAATGGAGCTTTCTCATCCATAAACTGAGCGAGAAATATAGCAGGTCCTTTAATACTTTTCATATATAATTTTTAAAAAAAGTGTTTATTCTTATGCTCACCAATACAAGGATAAGGTGATTGTCATTTTTAGAGCTTTCTTGAAATCACACTACTAATAAACTACAGTGTAACCCATGCATTTCCATCGTGATGTGATTGTATTGCTTTTTCTATAAAGTTCATACCACGTACGCCATCTTGCATTCCAGGAAATTCACCTTCATTAAATTGTTCTCCTCGAATTGCTTTTGCAACTCCTTTATAGATATTACCCATAGCATCAAAAATACCTTCCGGATGCCCAGGAGGGAGTTTCGTGCCATCTAGCGAAAGAGCACTATTATAAGAGTGGCCTGGTTTTAACACTTGTAACGGCTTTTCTTCTTCGAGTAAATATAGATAATTTGGATTTTCTTGTTCCCATTTTAGAGAAGCCTTTTTACCATATACCGCTACAGTAAAGTTATTTTCTTCTCCTGTGGCTATCTGGCTTGCACGTAAAACACCTTTTACATATTCATCTAACCTAAGCAATATGGTACCATCAATATCCATTTGGTTGTCTTCATATAAATGATTCAAATCAGCCAGAATGGATTTGATTTTTTTACCTGTAACAAATTCAAGCATTTGGTAGGCATGAACACCTATATCTCCCATACAACAGCTTATTCCTGATTTTTTTGGATTAAGTCTCCATGTAGAAGAGCGTTGGTCTTTATCATGTATAATAGGATTAATCCACCCTTGATAGTATTGAACGTCTACTTTTTGTATGGCTCCGATTTCGCCATTGGCAATCATTTCTTTCATTTGTCGAACCATCGGATATCCCGTATAAGTATGCGTCAACGCAAAAATGTTCTTATTTTTTTGTTGGATCGATTGCAATTCAAGAGCTTCATCATATGTCATGGTCATTGGTTTTTCGCAAATCACATGAAAACCGGCTTCTAATAATTGTTTTGCCATTGGGAAATGCAAAAAATTAGGAGTCAAGACAGAAAACACTTGTATTCTTTCTTTTTCGGGCAAAGCAAGTTCTGCCGCAATTATTTCGTCTAGATTGGCATGAATACGATCTGTAGGAATACCTATCTCTTTTGCAAAATCAAGACTAATCGTTACATCTGGATTAAAAACACCTCCTGTAAGTTGATAAGCATCAAACATACTTGCTGCTATCCTATGCAATATACCAATCAAGCTATCACCACCACCACCTAGGACTCCCCATTTTATTTTGTTACTCATAGTTATTCTTTATATTCTATTTCTTCGTTCTTGAAAAATACGGCAAAAAGAACCATTACTGCTCCAGCAAACATAGCAGGGAATATCCAGATACTGTGCCAGTTGTGTTGGCCTTCTGCAATCAAATTAGAATTTGTTATTTTTCCTGCCACATAAAAACCGATTAGCATTCCTAACCCATATGTAGCTAAAGTGATTAAACCTTGTGCGGCACTTTTAAATTTTTCTCCTGCTTTACTATCAGTATAAATTTGACCTGAAACAAAAAAGAAATCATAGCATATACCATGCAAAGCGATCCCAACGATTAGCATAAAAGCTAATTCTCCTGAGTTGCCGTAGGCAAATAACAAATAGCGTACAGTCCAAGCAAGCATACCTACCAATAGAGTTTTCTTGAAACCATACTTTTTAAAGAAAAAAGGAAGAAGGAGCATAAAGATAACTTCAGAAACTTGACCAATCGTCATTTTAGCAGCAGGATTTGATGCTCCGATTTCACCTAAAAACTGACCTGCATGCTGATAATAAAAAGCTAATGGGATGCAGATTAATATAGATGCAAGAAAAAAGAATAAGAAATTTCTATCTTTTAAAAGGCGTAGAGCATCTAATCCTAAAATACCTGAAATGTTGATTTTTTGATCTTTACCAATTTTTGGAGGAGTTTTTGGCAAAAAGAAACTAAATACTCCTAAAAATATAGAAGCTAAGGATGTCATTAAGAATGTGTTTTTGAGCATTCCACTAGCGACTCCTTCTTGAGAATCCCAATGAAAAGCATAACTAATAAGTAATCCAGCTACAATCCATCCAATGGTGCCAAAAACACGAACGAAAGAGAATTGTTTGGCAGGATCTTTCATTTGATTAAAAGAAACTGAATTTACTAATGCCAGTGTAGGCATATATATTATCATGTATCCTAAAACATAAGGGAAGAAAGCATTAAAATCACTGGCGTTGGCCATTTGATACATTAATATTGCACCTATAATATGAAGAACACCTAAAATCTTTTCGGCATTAAAAAAACGATCTGCAATCAAACCAATAATAAAAGGCGCTATAATAGCTCCCCATGATTGTGTCGAATACGCCATCGCGATTTCTCCATCGCTTGTGTTTAATGTATTGGGTAAATATATTCCCATAGTTACAAACCAACCACCCCATATAAAGAATTCTAAAAACATCATTATAGAAAGCTGGACTTGAGTTGTAGTTTTCATAAAAGATTGTATTAGTTAGTTAATTTGTTTTGCAAGAGTAACAAGCAAATCTTTAGTAGCCGTAATACCTTCAATTTCACCCAAACGTTCACCTTCATATTCTACTCCTATAAAACCTGTATATCCGGACTTTTTTATAATCTCAAGCATTTTTGTATAATCGATAGAAGTTTCGGCACCATTAGTATCAAAATCGTAAGATTTGGCACTTACTGCCTTGGCATAAGGCATCATTTCTTCTACGCCTTGATACTTAGGATATTCTTTAACACACTTAGTACCCCAACGCTCACCATCTTCTCGTTCTAAGCAAAAATTACCAAAATCGGGTAATGTTCCGCAATTGGGCATGTTTACTTTTTTCATTACCTCAATTAATAATGCAGCATTTGAAGATAAGTACCCGTGATTTTCTACAATTACATTAATATTTTTGGTAGCTGCATATTTGGATAATTTTGATAAACCATCGACAGCTACACCAACCCATTCTTTTGGATTATTAGTCCCAAATAGATTAACACGAATAGAGTGGCAGCCTAAAAACTGCGCTGCATCTACCCATTTTTTGTGTTTTTCTACAGCTAGATTTCGTTCTGTTTCATCTGTTACGGCAAGATCACCTTCGTGATCGACCATTATGATTAGATTTTGAATATCATAAGCTTCGCTTTTGGCTTTTAGAGTGTCTAAAAGTTGTTGCATAGCCGTTTCTGGATTTGTACCCTTTTTAAGTTCTTCGGTATACAATTGACTTACATATTCTACTCCTTCGAAACCTAATTCTTTTGCTTTTTGAGCAAAATCTAAAGGATTCATCTCTCCAGACTTGATAGCTTTATTAAGGGACCATTGGGCTAGAGATAATTTAAAAAAAGGAACATGTTCTTTTTCTATAGTTTCCATTTTAGGTTTTTCATTTGAAGCTTCATTATTTTCTGAAGTATTCTTTTTACAAGACCCTAGAATTAAAAGTAATATGAGTCCTTTAAGAATTAATTTTTGCATGATATTATTATTATACTGAAACAAAGTTTTATAGTGACCAATCTTTTCCTTGGGTTAGCGTTTCTAGAGATTCGCACCCAATTTGTTCTCCTGGAACAGGTAAATATGCTAACACATTTTTTCCTATATGCTCGTTAGTTTTAAAGCCCCAAATCGAAAGCCCTCGAACCCAGGATAGATAAGAAAAGATAAGAGCATCTTTAGAGATTTTTTCTATATCACTAGGATTTTCCATGGTTTCCATTTCCTTTTCGTAGGCTTCTTGTTGTTCTTTTGATGAACGCAGGTATTTTGCAAGAAGGGCATCATATTCTTCAACCTTAATTTTTTTAACCGGGTTTTCTTCACTTATCCCAAACGATTCGACTACAACTCCAGCAAGTTTCTTAAACATTTGAGTTTCTTCATCTTTGGCGGCTTTGTTCATATAGGTATCTATAAACATAGGTACGTTAAGAGATTTAGCACCAGGAATTTCGGTTTCTGGAATAATTAAGTCAACAAGTTGATCTAAAATTTTTGCTTCATCCTCTGATAGTAACTCTGGAGTCCATGTGAGTTTAATTTCTCTGGTACAACTCTGTAAAATCCCAATTAAGGTTGGTGTTACAGCAATGTATCCAGCCGATAACCCAATGTTTTTTAAAGCTTCTCTTCTGTTCATGATTGATGAATTAAGCGTTTTTTTTGATTTGATTTGCTGCATGTTCTGCGGCTCTAGCAGTAAATGCCATATACGTTAATGAAGGGTTTACACAACTTGCAGATGCCATAAATGAACCATCTGTTACATATACATTAGGAACCGAATGAATCTGATTGTGCCCATTAAGTACGGATGTTTTAGGATCATTCCCCATTCGGGCAGTTCCCATTTCGTGAATACCTAAGCCAATGCCTCCAATATCATCCCATGGTTCTACATCTTTAAAACCAGCTTTCTTAAGCATTCCCATGGCCTCAGAGATCATATCCTTACGCATTTCTAGTTCATTTTCCTTAAACTCAGCATCAAAAGTGACAGTGGGTAATCCCCATTCATCAAGTTTATCATAATCTAAGGTCATTTTGTTTTCATGATAAGGTAGGCATTCTCCAAATCCCATTAATCCCATTCTCCATTTACCTGGTTTAAGTATGTTTTCTTTTAATTGTGCACCATAACCTAATTCTGCAACAGTTTCTTTCCAATCCTGTCTACTAGCACCTCCTTGAAAACCATAACCACGTTTAAAAGTTTCTTGGTCTGTTTCTCCACCAATATTTCTAAATCTTGGAATATAGATTCCGTTAGGTCTTCGACCTTTATAAAATTTATCTTCAAAACCATCAAAACTGGCTTGTGCTCCAGCCTTAAAATGATGATCCATAATATTGTGACCTAACTCACCAGAATCATTTCCCAGTCCGTTAGGAAACCTTTTCGATTTGGATTGTAGCAAAATACTTGCTGATGCTATTGCAGAAGCACATAGGAAAATAATTTTAGCTGTAAATTCTGTTTTCTCTTTGGTTTCTGCGTCGATTACTTTTACTCCTGTAGCTTTTCCTGTAGTTTCGTCATATATCACCTCGTGAACAATTGAGTTTGGTCGAAGAGTCATATTACCCGTTCGTTCTGCTGCTGGAAGGGTAGAAGAGTTACTACTAAAATAAGCACCAAAAGGACAACCTCTCATACATCGATTACGGTATTGACAGTTCATCCGGCCCTCAATTTTTTTGGTTCCTGTAATGTGAGCAACTCGGCCAATAGTCATCACTCGATCATCATAATTTTGCGCGATATTGCCTTTTAAATGATCTTCAACACAATTTAGTTCCATAGGTGGTAAGAATTGACCATCTGGTAATTGATCTAATCCTAATTTTTCTCCACTCACTCCTATATATTCCTCTACTTTGTCGTACCAAGGAGCTATGTCTTTGTATCTAACGGGCCAATCTATAGCGACACCATCTTTTTTATTGGCTTCAAAATCAAAGTCAGAAAGTCTATAACTCTGTCTCCCCCACATTAACGAGCGTCCACCTACATGATAACCTCGTATCCAATCAAAACGTTTCGTTTCGTTATAAGGGTGTTTATTGTCGTTTACAAAAAAATGGCGATTAGCCTTTGCTGTAACGTATCCTGTTCTGTGTTGTTTTGGTTGTTCTTCTATTTCTTCACGAGATGGTTGCCCTTTTAGCTCATAATCCCAGGGATCATCATTCATGGTAGTATAATCTTCAATATGGCGAACCATTCGACCACGTTCTAAAACCAATGTTTTTAATCCTTTTTCACACAGTTCTTTTGCAGCCCAACCGCCACTTATTCCTGTTCCAACTATAATTACATCGTATTGAGGTTCTTTTTGCATAGTAAAAGATGATTTTTTGAGTTTAATTAGATTTATTCGAGAGTTCTAAACCATTCGACCATTGCTCTTGCTTCTTCTTCTGGAATATTTTGATTGAGCATAATAGTATTATTATATGCTTTTAATAACGCTATGGCTACTGGATCCTTTTTTAACATCTCGTCTGGGTTCATGATCATATTCATAACCCATTCTGGACTTCGCCTTTCGTAAATCCCCGTCATCGATGGCCCAATAAACTTTTGCGAAGCCTTATGGCAGGCAAGGCATTTTGACTTAAAAAGTTGTTCTCCTTTTGCAGCCAAAGTTTGATCTATGGTTTTTTGGAATGAAATAGACTTAATCGGGCCAATTCCTTTATTATCCAACAATACAGGAACCGAAGCCGTTTTTTCTTGTTTAGATTTAGTTTCGGTTTTCTTCGAACCAATTTTTATGGTTTCTTTTTCTTTTTTTTCTTTGGAGCAACTACTAAATAAAACGAAGCAGAGTACTCCTAAACTTAGACAAAATGATTTCATATGTTTTTTAATATTCTTTTCCCTCTAATTTTTTAGAGCATTTTTTTCCTTTAATGTGATCTATACTTAAAGAAAGGCGGATTACCTTAAAACATAGACAATGTGATTTTATATGTTTTCTATTTGCGTACTGCAATTGATTAATTACTAGATATATGGTAAATTTATTGTGAAAAATTTACAGTATTTTTAACTTATTGTGCCTTTTTTTGCATTAAATTGTCTTTTGATTTTGGTGTGATAGATAATTGAGAGTATGAAAAAAGCTTCTTTTGAAAAAATTATCCCTTCTGAAGGTTCCTCTTTTAAAGTATTTTATTTTAAAGCCCCGTTTTTGCCGTACGAAGGAAGTTGGCATTTTCACCCCGAATATGAAATAGTATACTTACCATCTGGTAAAGGAAGAAGATTTATAGGAACCAAAATTAGTCAGTTTGCAGATGGTGATTTGGTATTGTTAGGTCCAAATATTCCTCATAATTGTTTTAACGTTGGTTTTGAATCTGATGAATATGAACAATATGTAATACAATTTAATGGTCAAGATATCAAAGAGGCAAGTAAATTTTTTACCGAGTTTAATACTATCGAAAAGTTATTAATTGATGCAAAAGCAGGTTTAACAGTCACCAGTAACCATAAACATAGAATAGGTGAAATTATAAAGCAAATGATAGGCCTGTCACCATTAGAAAAATTATTACAATTGTTTAGGGTTCTTCAAGAATTTACCATGGTGTCTTATGAAAGCCTTGAAGCAAAACAATATTTGACATTATCTGTTACTAATACAGAAAGAGTTAGAACAGTTTACAAGGTTATTCAGGATAATTATCATACTAATATTTCTACAAGACAAGTAGCGCAACAAATCGGAATGACCGAAAGTTCTTTCTGCAGATTTTTTCTCAAAAGTACCGGAAAAACATTTAAGCAAGCACTTACCGAAATACGGATTCAAAATGCATGTAATTTATTGATTAATACTGATGCTACAATAACCAATATAGCTTTTGATTGTGGCTTTAATAGTCTATCACTTTTTAATCGTCTTTTTAAAAGAATTATTGATGATACACCTAACGGGTATAGACAACAATACATGAATCATTTGCAGGTATCTTTTTCTTAGCACTCAAATCACTTTTTCCGTTTTTAAAAGAATGAATCAAACTTCATTAAAAGTACCACGAGATTCATATTGATTTCTTCTAGAATACATATTTCAGTTTTAGGTTTTACACAAAATCATACTAGTACTTAAAGTTATATTAAAGGTCAAATATGGCAATTTTGGCTATAGTCTACTTCGTGTTAAATGTTATAAAGCTTACAGATTAAATAGATGTTTGTGATTCTTTAAAGTGTTGATTAATAGTGGTTTTTGATAAAAAATGCTATAAGGATTACATGTTTAAATTTATAAATCTCAACAATATTAGTTTGTGTTTAGTCCTATGATTGGTGTAATTTATACTTGTTAACTAATGAGGATAACCAATTAAAAAATAACCAAAAATTGAATTATGAAAAAAACAGTACTTATAATCTTTATTCTATTCTTAACAATTTCTTGTAATGATAATAGTCTAGTTGGAGAGTATAACTGTGAAAGATCAAATGGAAAATATGGTTCTGTTTTACGATTTAAAACAGGAGGGAAATTATTTTTGGATCTAGTGCCTAATGATATAGTAGAGAGAAACCCTGATTTAGGAGGCAAGTTAAATGTTGCAGGAGAATATGAGATCATTGATGACCAAGTTGTCATTAAATATTTTGAAGGCTTTCAGACGCATACGCTAACTAAAATAGGTGATAAATTAACCTCTAATTCAGACATCTTTAAATTGTGCACTTGTCAAACCAAATAAAACAGTCATAAGAGTTTGAGATACAAAAAGTATATAACTCTGTATAAATTTCATCGTCAAAAATATTTATCCGCCTTAAAACTAATAAACTTATCGTGAATCTTAATTCTAAAATTACCCAAAAGTTAATCATCGTACTTTTCTTTTGTTTCACAAAAAGTATAGACCAAAAAGGTGTATAGATATCCTTTGATCTCCATTTATCATATCAAAAAAATGTTAAGCTAAGTATAAAAAAATTGACAACTAAAAGTCTAATAAAACTACTTTTGATTACGGCGTTCAAAATATCAATAATCCAAGCACAAAGTTTGGATCAAATTGGAAAAGTACCTTTACTAAAAGTTGGTGGAGGTATTTCGGCCAATGGGACATATTATGAGGGTACTTCAAATCGAGATCCATTTTCTTTTAATGTCAATGGTAATCTTAATTTTAATATAAGCGGGCTTTACAATATACCCTTATCTTTTTCATATACAAGTCAAAGTTTTAGTTACAACACACCTTTTAAGATTAACAGACTTAGTATCCACCCTTCTTATAAATGGATAACTACGCATATAGGTGATGTAAGCATGACGTTTTCTCCATATACGGTTAGTGGTCATCAATTTACGGGAGCTGGAGTAGATATTACTCCCAAAGGTCCTTTTAGAATTAGTGCACTATACGGGAGATTTTTAAGAGCTACAGAATACGATAGTGAAATTCCTGGTATTTTACCGGTATATGATCGCTATGGTTACGGAATGAAGTCATCATATAGTTTTAGAAAGTGGGAGGTAGAGTTGATTTTTTTTAAGGCCAAAGACAAATCTTCTTCTTTAACTACGGATATCCCTTTAGAACTTGGAGTAACTCCTAAAGAAAACCTTGTAGTTTCTCTTAAAAGTGGTATTAATCTAGTGAAGAACCTATCGTTTAATTTTGAAATAGCTCAAAGTGCAGTCACAGAAAATATAAATAATCCTACTACTACCGAGAATAGCAGTATTCTTGGTTTTTTGATAGATGAAAAAACTTCAACGGATTTTTATAAAGCGTTTAATGTTAACTTTTCATATGCTTTATTTAATGGAAATGTAGGTGTAGGATATGAACGTATTGATCCCGATTATAGAACATTTGGATCGTATTATTTTAATAATGATTTAGAGAATATCACATTAAATGCATCACAAAATTTATTTAAAAATAAATTATCTCTTTCAATTAATGCTGGATTACAAAGAGATGATTTAAAAAATGAAAAAGAAACACAGTTACAAAGAGTAGTATCTTCTGTAAATGCTTCTTTAGTAGTTTCAAAAAAAATAGATGTCAATGCTTCGTATTCTAATTTTCAGTCATACACAAACATAAGAAATCAATTTGATGAGATAAATCAAATAGACGAACTTAATAGTAGAGATACTTTAAACTTTACACAAATCTCCCAAAATGCATCTTTAGGAGCAACCTATAAGATCATGAATACCGAAGATAAAAGACAAGGTCTTTCTGCTCAATTAAATTACCAAACATCAAAAGAGGATAGTGGAGATCTTAATACGAATTCTTCAGATTTTTATAATGGTTCTACATCCTATACTATAGAATTTCCGAATAAAAATTTACAATATAATGCAGCAATGAATTTTGCATATAACGAAGCTGTAGAGGAAAGCACATTTACCTACGGCCCTACATTGTCTGTAAGAAAAGGGTTTTTTGATAAGACTTTAAGTACTGGGTTATCGAGTTCTTATAATATTACAAGTACACAGGGCGAAATTCAGAATGAAATATTTAGTAATAGATTTAATGCCCAGTATACCTATCAGAAACGACATAATTTTTCGTTTAGCGCTATTTTTTTATTAAGAAAAGCGACACAACGAGTTTCTAATGATCTCACGATTCGATTAGGATATGCATATTCCTTTGATGTTAAAAGACCAAAATTAAAATTTGGAAAGAGAGATAAAATAACATCGTCCAAAGAAAAGGAAGAGGAAAAAAGAGAGGATCACTTTTATAGATTTAGATATCGGGATATTATTTATAAAGGGTATGCCAATGACATCATAGCTCAACTTTTGACAACATCTAAAAAAGAATACCTCAGCGATCCCGAAATTTTTGGAAGGACTGAATTGCTAACCATACTGAGTAATTTAAAAGAAAAAAACAATCCACTAACATTTCAAGATAAAGCAATCACGTTTTTAGACAATCTCTATCTCTATATTGATTTTGCAGTAGCCTATGAAGAAAAATTAATAGAAGTTTTAACTGATCTTAAAATTGATACAAAGAAAAAAGATGAGGAGATACGGATGAGTTTTAGGATTGCCAAGTTTAAAATGGAAAGGCATGGACTGTATAAAATGAAAACCTCAGAAAGGTTAAATATGCCCAAAGATTCTATTGTGGCATATACTGAATTAGTAGAAGAACATAGAAAACAATCAGAAAAGTATGATGCGCATCACTACATAACAGATCGTGTTTTTGAAATCAATAACGGAAAAATCAACAGTAAAAAAGAAGTTGAAGACATACGGCTAAAAGCAATAAGAAACACATTCAAAATCTTTAAATCAGATGGTAGTTTGCTGAATAGTAATGAGTATTTGGAAGGAGAAATTGTCTTGTATCTCGATATGGAATATAGGACCAGGAAACAAAACGAATGACTAACACTATGAATATGATAAAAAGGGTACTATTAGTTTTATGTTTATTATACTGTGGTGTGCAACAATTAACTGCACAGAACTTTCCAGTTCAGATCAATCCTATAGGTTCTAGACCTTACCCCAATAATTTATCGGCATTTGCCGCATCAACATCGGCAACCAACCCTTTACAATTACGTTTATTACTTACAGATATTACTACCGGAAATCAAAGGCCGATTAATTTAAGAATTAGTGTTCGTGGTAATGGAATCAATGTAGCGAGTAATCCTGCTTTTATTCAGAACCAACAACTTACTCTTGATGCAGGAATTCCTTTAACATTAGGGGCAATAGATTTAGCTCCGTATTTCGAATTCCAAAATTTACTGGGGATATCACCAGATCAATATGAGACCCCTTTAAGAGATGGAAGTTATGATTTTTGTTTTGAGGTTATTGACGCTCGTTCGGGAGTTCAAATTTCTGAAACCAAATGTGTAAACCTTCCAGTATCCCAGATAAACCCACCATTTTTAACATGGCCTATAAATGAATCAAAAATTACAGCCACCGATCCATCTCCACAAATTAATTTTAATTGGAGTCCTGCTTCTGGGGGGAATATAACAGGTGTAAAATATAAATTTAGATTAGTACAAATTCCTTTAGGAACTCAAGATATTCAAGGGTTCATGTTAGGTACTCAAGGGGGGAATAATTGTACATTTAATAATGATGATTATAGTGTAATATGTAGAGATAATATTATAGGAACTAGTCTCCCATATAACTGGAATGCTAATCCTCAAGATAATCCATTGCTCGAAGATCATATCTATGCTTGGCAAGTACAAGCATATGTAGATCAGGATGGTGAACAAATCAGTACGTTTTTCGAGAACTTTGGATTAAGTCAGGTATTCTGGTTTCGATATCAAACTCCTTGTATTGCACCAAATAATGTAGAAACTAAACAGGTCGGAGCTCGTACCGCAGCCATTGGATGGGATTTAGAAAGCACCCACATTGACTACATTATTAATTATAGAGAAAAAGGAGGTGATTCTAAATGGTATCCGATAACAACACCCAGAAATGCTACAGCTTTATCAAACCTTAAACCAGCAACGCGATATGAGTACAAAGTTGCTGGTAATTGTGATGCCGAAAATGTAGCGTATGGACAAGTAATGGAATTTGAAACCGTTACTGAAGATGTAGCAATGTATCAGGGGTGTGGTATAGAACCTAATCCTTATACCGTAGATCCTAATTCTCCCAATTTAGATAGAATATTTCCTGGTTTTGTAATTATAGCAGGTGATTTTCCGATTACAGTAACCAAACTAGAAAAAAATGATTCACCTTTTAAAGGATACGGATATGCCGGTATTCCGTGGTTAGGTTTACCCGTTGTTGCTGTTGAGTTTGAGGGAATCACAGTAAATTCAAAATTGCAATTAACCAGTGGGGTGATTACGACTACTTATGACCCTACTTTTAGTAATTTTCCTGGATTTGATCCACCAGACGATCCAGGTGATCCAGGAGGTGGCACAGATCAGGATGTTACACATAATATTCCTGGGATTATTAGTAGTGTAGACCCAAATACAGATCCAGGTACTCGTACGATTACTATTTATGGTGATAATGGCGAAGTTTTAGATGTGGTAACAATGCCAGAAGGTGATGCTACAGTCACATTAGTAGATGAAGAGGGGAATACATGGGTTGTTGATTCTGAGGGTAATGTTCAAACACCCACAGATGGAGGACCAGGAAGTGATAATCCAGATGTACCTACCGATGATCTTACAGCCGAAAATATTCAGGTTAATTTCTTGCCATCGGGATCATATGCATTTGATCAAATACCAAGTAGACAAACTGGTAATCTATTAAATAATTCATCAAATAGTTATGTTGTAATCAAAGAAGCAGATAGCCTTACAGATTATTTTATACCCCATAAAGCAATACAGGCTAACAAGAATGATGAAATCATAGCGACACTTCGAGTTACAGACGAATCGGATTTAAGTAATCTTACGTTTAAGAATGAGAATGATGTTAAAATAGACGCTACCATAGGTCAAGGTAATACATTAGTTACTCTCTCGTTAAATGGAGCCAATAGCTTTAAAAGAGAGATGATTAAAGCAGTTGTATCCAAAGATGGGAAGGAAAAATTAGCAGGGCAATTTACATTGTGGCACTTGCCACGAATGACTCCAGTAAACATAACTATTGTCCCGGTTAACCTTAGTGAGGTTCCGAGTAAAGTTGCTATTCAAAAAGAATTAGATAATATTTTCAATCCTAGTTCGGTCAAAATAAACATCACAGTAAGTGATCGATTCTTTCCAGAATCTGGCTTATATAGAGAAAACGTAAAAATCTGGGATACCGATGCAGTATCACCTAGGTATTCGTATGAACTACGTAAATTTTATATAGGAGAACTAGCAAAGAATAGACTTATAGAGCAAGATCAATACTATATTTTTATTAGTGATGAGACTCCGGATATGGCGGTAACAGGTGCTATGCTGACCAAAAATCAATTCGGATTTATTTTTGAAGATCAAATTACGAATAGCAGTGCGGTTGGGTTTAAAAATAATTTAGGACAAATTATAGGGTATCATATTGGTAAGGGTATACTCGATTTACAAGATGCTACAGATTTGAGAGTAGATAAAGGATCCACCCAATGGCTTATGGATTCTGGCAGTACCGGTGTAAAATTACCACATATGCATTGGGATAAAATACATAAAGATTTTACTCCCTATAATTTCCCAAATCCAGATCAAGACGCATTATTTGATTTGCCAGAAGAAGAACAGTTTGCCAGTCTTAATTTCGGAAAAAATGGAAATGATACCTATACCTTTTTAAGCCCATCTCTAGAGGGGGTTATACTACCTCCTAAGGCAGGTAGAATAGAATTCTTTTATGGGTATAATGGAAGAGCTTCTCAAGGAGACTTCAAACAGTTTATGGATTTTATTCCGGGCTCCTTAAAATCATTTGCTGTAGGTAATCAATTTTTTGAAGCAGATATAGAACGAGCTGGTGATGTTTGGGTCTTTAAAGGGTATAAATCTGGAGATGAATATTATAAGTACGAGAAATATAGTATTGAAAGAGATGATGTTATATGGGGTAGTTTTGAAGATAGTCCAATAGTTCTTTTACATGATAAATTAATAAAACTCAGTACTTCTGAAATAGATGTTCTTCCATATTCATACGATACTAAGAACCTCAAAACAGTATTTGATTTTCAGGCAAATGTGCAAGCACATAACAAACGTGAGAAGCTAAGTTCAAGTCAAAGAGTTGTGGTAAGAAATACGGTTACGCCGGTTACTCAAGGTGCAGTCGATTGGGCTTTTAAAAATAAGAATTTCGGACAGGGGCATTTGTTCGCATACTACAAAATCGCTGAGCTAAGAACGACTTTTCCTCATGTCCTTGATGAGAATATAAGAAGTGAAAGTACATATAACAAATGGCACTCAGTAGATGAAAGTTGTAAAGAAAAATTTGGTGCTCGAGGAGGACTTAGATCGAGGTTTATATCTCAATTATTACAGAAGCATTGTGACTGTGATATTCCTATAACAGGGCCTCAGGTAATAGCAACATTGGTCTGCGAAGACAAAGCTAATCCCACTAGCCCAAAACCAGAAACTCAATACGATTACATTATCGATTTTTTGAGATTTATTAGAGATGATATTCAAGGAATAATTGGAGATGAGGTACAAGGTTTTTATGCAAAATTGTCTCCTCCATATTCGACCGAGACTATTTATCAATACCTAGAAAATGTCTCTTTTGAAGAAATGACTCCTGCGCTTACTGCAGGTACAAAAAACGATTTAAAAAACCTTAATTCGGATATAGTAATTCGTATTCTTTCGAGATATGCAGATAGTTTTATAACACAAGGAGGATCTTATGAAAATGATGAAGAGTTAGCGGTAGTTCGACTAATGGAAAATATAGATGTTCCTCAGGCAAAAGGAGTAATTCAGGGATTGCAGAGAGCAAATATTTATGATCCGGAAAAAATACTCTACAAACAACTTTTTGATAAGGTAGATGATAGCTTTTTAGGGTTTTTCAAAAACAATAGAAAAGCTTTTATTAACTCCCTAATTAGATTATGTTTTTTAGATAGAGAGTTTTATGATGAGCAGTTATCAAAATATTTTAATGATTTCGAAAGGAGAAATTTTGTGCAACAATATAGAAATATTGTTCGAAGACTTGCAGAAGAAGGAATTCTTTTTAATGATTTCATATTAGCATTAGAAGCACAAAACTTAGAAGAAAATGAAGAAGGGTTTTTAAAATCACAATTTGGATACTTAGATATCGAAACTGATTATAAAGAAACTACAGGAACATTCGACGCCACTCAAGTACTTAAACAAGGGATATCTCCAGGAGTACCGGTAAGTGCTTCTGTCGAAGGATTGACTCCTTTTGATTTGGTTCGCTTTTCAGATAAAACTAGCCTTAGCATTATAGGAGACCCCAAGGCAAGTATCATGAACTACCCATTACCTGCAATAGTATTATTGTATTCGGATAATAAATTATTTAACCGTACTGTAGCGCAATCAATTAATACAACTATAGATGTAGCGTCACTTACACTGACTTTGGGTACTGCTAGTGTTGCAACAAGAGCAGGGCGATACGCACTTGCATGGAATATTTCTGACGATATAGCCTCATTAACCATTACGGGGTTAAGTGATCAAGTAAATAACCCTTATGTGCAACAATTAAGTAATGCTTTAGCACTTAAAAGTCTACTTCAGATATCGCACTGGGGTTATGACAAAATTACAAACATTAAGGTAAGCGAGCATGCTTTGGATCCTCCAAAAGTACAAGATGTGGCTGATGATATTAATAGAATATCAACAGATTCGAATGAGTTATTAAGATCAATTGCCAATGATGATAGAGCCTATATCGCAATAAACTACTATCTAAGAAGAGGGAAAATCGAAGCTATTGAGACGAACAATAGTGCGGTTTTGAGTAAAATCAATGAAAGCCTTAAGATTCTCAAGAAAGCAAGAAATGCTGCTGCTGCTTTACCGGTCGGAATAGTAGTAAAAGGGCAAGCTAAATTTGAATATTTTAAAGAGATAACATCTATCGCTGGTGCGTTTAGAGCTTTTTCGGTAAAAGAGTTAAGAGATGGAAAACGTGTTATTGTAAGAGAAAAAAGAGCAGGTACTTTTTGGCGAACTCAAGGCGAAAATCGTCAAGATATTGCGCAATACACCAGCAAAGATGGACTTTTTTACATACGACATAATCAGGAAAAGGGAGAACTCTTGTTTTTTGATGTAACAACAAAAAAAGCTATTAGTTGGTCAAAAGATAGAGATGAAGATAAGCTTTTCGATAAATTATTAAATAAGTATGCACATTTAAACAATGCAGAAAGAGAAGTTGCCGCTTACGAAGAGTTAATAGATAATCTTAAAAGGATAAATGGATATACCAACGAGAAAACAATATACCTCCCAGATGGTAATGTTTCTTTAAGCTTGGATAAAAACAATGTGATTTTAGGAAAATGGAACCCTAATAGTATCCCTGGGATAAGTGGAGAAATAGGTACAGATGATATCCTCGAAAAGCTAACAATTTTTAAAAATTATTCCTTCGCAGATAAATCGCAAGAACTACGAAAAGGAGGGATAAATATGTTAAATCTCCCTGATGAAGTTATAGACTACAACACGTTCTTTAAAGAATTTAATCTACCCTTTTTAAAATTTATAAAAGAAAATAAAGACAAAATTAGAATCATAATTGTCACTGATCCTAGAAAAAAAGATGTTTTAAGAGTATTTGAGGACGGTGTTCCTACCGATAAACTAACTGGGTTTGGAAAAGAGATTAAATACTTAATTGATAATGATATCAAAGAGGTACACTTTAGAGATGGTAGTATAATTAATTTAGCCAGTTTAGCCAATTTAGTTGATGTAGGGAGGAGGTTTACGACCACAGAGTTAGCTCTATTAAAAAGAGCAGATTTACCCGATTTTGTTGCAAATAATCTTGATGATTTACTGTTGGCAGAAAATAGAACTGCTATTTGGGAGCTTACTAATGTTCCTTCTGGACAATTTAAAAGAGGTGACTTAATTGAAGAAATATTCAATCAATGGGGTAATAAGTATGCAAATTATCAGAATCTAAATGATATCATTCCGAATTATAGAACTTTAGATTTTGATGGTGTTCTAGCTAATGTTAATGAAGTTGTTTCCTTAAAAACATTTAAACCTATATCTAATAACACTTTAGGTAACTTTAAGACAGTACTAAAAAATAACGTCAGAAAATTAAATAATGATGCAACTATAGGTGAAAATCATTCGGGAAAAGATAGGATACTTGATTTTACAATTGAAAATGGATTTTGGAGAAATAATCAATTAGACGATATTGACACATATATTGATGACCTTCTGAATGATTTTCCGAACGTTGCCGATATTCGAATTTCAGAATTTTAATTTATGGATATGATTAATTTTAATATTAGAGTTTCAAATAGTTTAACATTTGAAAATTTCATTTCGCTTTTAAAGGAAGTAGCGATCTCATATAACTCGAAAAAATTATCGTTTGAGTATACTTTAGAAGAGAAGTTACTTGATGCCACTTTTATAGATTATTCCGCTTTTGAGAGTTTTTACAATAATGAAATGAGGTTTGATGTATTGAAACTTGAAAAAGGAAATAGCTTTATTGGTTTTCAAAACAGTCAAGGTGATTTGAGAATTTTTGGAAAGAGTGGGAATAAATCAATAGTTCATTATGTAATTGGATTGTTGAAAGATAATATGGTTTATGCTTATATCCATAATGACTTTGATTTAACATTGAGTAGGACTAAAAATTATAGAGTTTGGAAGAGAAAGCTAAAAGAAATTCCAACCTATGTTCAAAAGGTTAATAATCCTCAAAGTATAAGTGAACGTGATAAGTATTTGATAGACCTAGAAAGTTTACCAACTCATTATCATCAAATTAATACTGGTGATAAATTATGGTTTGGTGCTTGTTGTGAAATGTATTTTTCTGAGTTGTATTATAAATACATACCAAGAATTGAATGGGATAAATTTACGGACTGCGAAGAGAATACTGTTTCGGAAAATGGGATAAGGAGAATTATTTTATATAAGGATTTATCTGATTTTGAAAACATTGAGAATAGAAATAAACAATGGGCTTTTAGAAATCAATTAGGTATTGATAAAGTTGCTCATAAGCTCATCCAAAATGGAACTAACCCAACTGTTGTTTAAGATTAGATTTATGAAAAAAATAGAAGGATTATATAGAATAAATAACCCTCATACCGCTAATGAAAAACATGGCGGAAAGACTATCATGAAAGAGGTGTATTGGTATCTCGCATTTTATGATAACGATTATAGAGTTGGACTTTATGGAAGTACAAATAATGATTACAGTCGCTTCATTTCAGAAAAATTTGAATTAGGAGGAAACTATATTCTTGATGATGATAAAATAGAATTTAAAATAGAAAACCCGTACACCAACGAAACTATTGGTTTTAAAGGAGTGATTTCTAAAGATAAGAATGAAATAGCGATACAGGGAATAAAAGAATCAGATAATGAACAAAAGTGGATTGACGACACTTTTAAAAAAATTGAATTAGACGATATATCATAGGAAAATACTGTTTTAAAAATCAATGTTAATACCTACAGAATGAAAAAAATATACCTCTTCATACTATTACTATTATGTGTTTCCACAGTAACATGGGGTAATACAAGTAAAGATACATTAAGGATTAAAAAGGGAAGAACTATTCAGCCTATAGGTAAAATGGTATTGCAAACGAGAACTTTTGCAAACTTAGATAAAGAAATAGAAAAAAACTTTGCCCATCATTTATCTCCAAAAACGCTAGATACACACGAAGAAAAAATAAAAATAAGTACTAAGAGTCGGGATTTATTAGAAGAGGCCAAAGGCACATTTGAACTACTAGAAGAAACTCAAAATTATATAGAACAGTTAGTTACTTATGATGATATAAAAACCTTACCGGTAGGAATCAGTAGAGAGATTGGAAATGTTCGTTATGATCTGGGAATTAGCAAAGTTACTTTTTATCAAAATTATGCCGAGATGACGGCTTTCGTTCGTATTAGAACACCTATGGCTGGTGCTAGTGCTGAAGATACAGATGCAGAAGGAAATACGGTGTTATTTTTTGGACTAGATAAGATAAAACTGTCGTTAACTGGCGGATTGGTAGGAATCAATAACAACCTTGTCCTACTCAAAGATTATGAACTGCATACTAATGGTCAAAATCAAAATGGAACAGGAAAAGGGTATTCCTTATTACTAAAAGGAGGATTTGATAGAACTACAGGTCAGGTTAATTTGGACAAAGGATCATTTGTAACCATAAATTGTGATGGTTTTGATAGTATGTCTCTTAATGCAGAAATATTATTTTCTCGTTCGATGCTCGAACCTGTTGATGCAAATAATGTTGTAATCAGTGATACCAATGAAAGAGTTTCTGCTGCTTTTAAGATAACAGCAAAAGATTGGAACGATATTTTGGTAGAAAATTTGACGTTCCAAAAATTCCAAATGACATCGTTTCGGGGATTAATTTTTGAGATAAAAAATGCAGCCTTTGATTTTAGCGATATTCGAAATCCAGGAATTACTTTTCCTGATGGATATGCAGCACAAGGAGGTGATGTCTCTAATACTTGGCGAGGAGTGCACATGCAAAGTGCTACTATTATTTTACCTAAAACATTTAAAAAAAGAAATTCAAATGATCGCATAACGATCAGTGCTATGAACCTTTTGATTGATCGGCAAGGAGTTTCTGGATTATTTAAAGCTGAAAACTTAATTAAACTCAATGAAGGAGATGCTTCAAAATGGCAATTTTCTGTAGATACTTTTGAAGTTGCTTTAATTGCTAATTCTATAGATGGAGCTGGTTTTGCAGGCAAAATAGTATTACCTCTTTCAAAAGAAGCAGTAGATAATCAAAATGAAGATGGAACAGTATTGAACTATGAAGCTGTGATTTTTGATGCTCAAGATTATAAACTTACAGTAGGTACTATAGATAAAGAGTTAAGGTTTGATTTATGGAAAGCAAAGGCAGTGATCCGAGAAGGTTCTTATGTCGAGTTTAAGGTTGAAGACGATAAGTTTATGCCCAAAGCAGTATTGAGTGGTAAACTATCTATAGGAACTGATCAAGATATTAATGATGAATCTGGTAATTCTAATGATATAGCAGATAAAATAATAGAAGTACCTAATGTAGAATTTGAAAACTTGCAAATACAGGCAAAACAACCATATATACAGGTTGGAGCCGATACTGATGAAGGATTTGTAAGCGGGTCCTTTTCTTTTGGAGAGGGTGAACAAGCCAGATTAACCGGTTTTCCGGTTACAATATCAAAACTAAGTCTAAAAACAGATGAGAATAAGACAGCAGAATTAGTTTTTAGAGTAGGTATCAATTTAATGAAAGATAAAATTTCAGCTAAAACCAATATTCATATTAAAGGTCAATTTGCCGAAGAAGGAGGAATTCAACGTTGGAAATATGATTCTTTTGAAATAAAAGATATGTTCCTCGAAGCGGATTTAGAAGCATTAGAATTTGAAGGTCAGGTCGAATTTATGACCGATGATCCTGTATATGGAAATGGATTTAAAGGACAAATAACGGTAACATTTAAAAAAGGAATTAAGGTTAGGTTAAGTTCTACAGCCGTATTTGGACGTACCAGAGATGAAGGTGATGTACCAGGATTTAGATATTGGTATATCGATGCTTATGCTGGTAGACTGAGTAAGAATAATACGTACTCAAAGTTAGCAGTAAGTGCTTTTGGAGGTGGTGCTTTTTATCGAATGGATAGAGCAGGTTTTTCTTCTTTAAACAATGTTACTGGACTAGACTATAAACCTGATCGCTCTGTAGGGCTAGGAATAAAAGCAATGGTAGAATTTAATAATCTAGCTACATCCCAATTGTTTAATGGTACTGCAGCTTTCGAAGTTGTTTTTTATAAAGCGGGAGGGATGAAACGTATTTCATACTACGGCGAAGCGCATATCTTATCAAAAACAGAGAGTGATCCGAAAGCAAAAATAATTGATGGATTAAAGAATGTGATTACAAAAGAAGAGGGATATTCTGGTGACCTGGAAGCGGATAAAGTAGGAAACCTAAATGAAGTAGCGGAAAATATTTTTGGAAGTACTAATATAAAAGGACGAGATGGTATCCATGCTTTTGTTGCTTTGCAATACGATTTTGGAAACAATGGATCTCGAAGCTCATTACACGGAGTAGTAGATGTCTATTTTAAGATGAAGGGAGGTACTATAAGAGGTGGAGGTCCTGATAATCATGCCGGAAGAATAGAGTTTCATTTCGAAAAAAATAACTGGAGTGTATTTTTAGGAAAACCCGAACACCCACTGGCCTTAACATTAGAAATAGGAGGGTATACCATTACTACAACAGGATATTATATGGCAGGATATAATATACCAGATTTAACATTACCAAAAAATAATCCAGTAACCAAGATATTAAACCTTACTGATAATGAACGGCTATTTAATAACAAATCAGTTACGGATAGTCAACACCTCTTGGAAAAAGGGAGAGGATATGCCTATGGAATTGGGTATCATTTGGATACAGGTCCTATCGATGTAGGATATTACTTTTATCAGTTAACTGCTGGTATTGGATTTGATTTGTTAGTGCAAAACGTTGGAGATAATGTTTGTGATCATAATAATGAAACTCCAGGAGTAAATGGATGGTATATGTCCGGACGATTATGGGCTTATGTAACAGGAAGCTTTGGTATTGTCATCAATCTTTATTTTTGGGAAGCCAGAGCGACCTTAATAACTATAGGTGCTGCAGTTGAATTAAAAGCAGAATTGCCTAACCCATGGTGGTTTAAAGGAAGAATTGGTGTGTATGCAGAAGTTTTGGGAGGTGTTATTACTGTCAATATTCGAGCTGAAGTAGAATGGGGTACACGCTGTGAGTTAATACGACCAACGGGGTTAGATTTCGCTATTATTTCAGATATAAGTCCTCCAGAAGACGATACAGAAGTAGATGTATTTACCTCTCCCGAAGTTGGGTTTAATATTAAAATTGATGAACCCTTTGAGTATGTAGAAGAAGATGAAACTGTGAAACAATATAAAGTTCGATTGGATGAATTCTCTGTAAAACAAGGAGGGAGTGTTTTACCGGGTAAATTGAAGTGGAATAAACAAAAAGATCTGGTTACTTATGTGACTGATGATATATTGCCACCCCAGAAAAAAATTAATATAAAAGTTGGGGTAGTAGTGCAGGAATTAAAAGGAAATGAATGGGTCGATATTATAAATGACGGGAAATTAGCCGAAGAAACAAGAGAGCAAAGTTTTACTACAGGGATTGCTCCAGATTATATTCCTTTTCATAATATCGAATATGCGTATCCTGTGGTCAATCAAAAATACCTATACCCTAAGCAACATAATAATGGCTATTTAAAACTGAAAAAAGGACAAGATTATTTATTCTCGAGTAGTGCTTTTAACAAAGTTGCTGTTTTTGAAGGGAATGGAAATGATGAGAAAAAAGCGTTTAGTTATAACAATGCAAGCAATAAAATAGCCTTTTCATTTCCTAAATTAATTAATGAACAAGAATATTCTTTGGTATTAAATAATGAACCCAAAGGTAGTAATCGAAGTACTTTGTCGAGAGAACAGAAGGTTATAGATGGAGGGTTTGAAGTCAAGCCTGAAGATGAAGAGGATGGAACCATTTCTGTTAGAAACGCGAAAATTCAAGGAAAAAGCTCAAGTGCAGAGGTAATCGAATTGTTACGATATGACTTTGGAGTGAGTATTTATGATACATTTAGAGAAAAGGTTAATGTAAAAAAACAGATAAGATCTCTAATAGACATTGCTAAAACTTTAAACCCCAATACAGAGCAAGAAGAATATGTGTGGGATGCTCATTTTTTACTAGCTATTACAGAAGAGTCTGAGCCATTTGACCTTCCCGAATTAGAAGGAAATGAGTATACAGGAGCCGATGAAGAAGGCGTTAATATGCCACTGATTACTGTCGAAGCCAACCTAAGAGGTAATCGATATTATAACAATTATATCTATCCATTGGTGTATAAGGGTTATCCATTACGAGAGGATTTTACAGTAACTAGAGATGTTGAAGAGATGGGGATGCCACCTACCAAAGCTGTTTTAGTAATTTCACATTACACACATAGTTTGGAGAATGATCCTAGAGATTGGTGGATTAAAGAACGGATGCCGCATCGTTATCATTTACCATACTATTATAAAAAGGATTTTGTAGACATACGATATAAAATTGTAAATGCATTTTTTCCAAATGCAGCCAATCATCAAGGGCAGATAGCTCAATACGATTACATCATCAACGGCGAGTTTCCAGTCATACGAAAAGGAGATTATCGAACTCAAATTAAGTATGAGTTACCAGGAGGAGTAACTAGTGATTCAAAAAACTATACCTATACATTTGATTAATTTTTAACATGAACATAAAACTATACCTCATATTAATTTCCTTTTTGACTATTACTACCATATGTCAGGCGCAAAGTAGTGTATCTAAAAGTGAAATTAAAGTAATATCCAGAGTGCAAAAAGGGCGTATTTTACTTCGATGGGCACCCAATAAACCTGCCGCTTGGAAGCTTTTGAATACGTATGGATATACAATTAGTAGAACCACTGTTTCTCGTGATGGTAAAACACTTATTGATGGAGAAACAAAAGTACTGAATCCATTACCATTATCACCAGGAAAAAAAGAAGAATGGGAAGAGATGGCGAAGGCAAATGATAATGCAGCAATTGTTGCACAAGCTATTTTTGGAGACACTTTTATGGTCGCTCATAACACATCTAGTACGAACCCTTTTGAGCGCATTGTAAAAAAATCTGAAGAACTAAAACAACGATTTAGTTTCTCATTATTAATAGCCGATCAAGATTTTGAGGTAGCTCAAAAAGCGGGGTTAGGTTTTGTCGATACAGATGTAAAGGTTAATGAGAAATATCTATATCAAGTAAAACCAAATGTACCTAGTGATCTACATGCCATAGTATATGGAGGTGTATTTACAGGATTAACAGAATACGAAGAGCTACCAAAACCGGTTGATTTTACGGCATCTTTCAAGGATAAAGAAGTAATACTTAGTTGGAATTCGGGAATATTACATGATTATTACAACAAATACAAAATAGAAAAGTCGACTGATGGGATACATTTTTCTTCAATTACAGAAAAACCATATACAGTAAATAAAAAACGATCAAGAGAAGGTAGTACCATGTTTACGGATTCTATTAGTAATCTAACAACTTTTTATTACCGGATCAAAGGATTATCATCTTTTGGAGAATTAGGCCCTCCATCCAAAATAATAAAAGGGCAAGCAAAACCTTTCTTGACCATTAATCCTACTCTGACTACACAAAAAATAAATGACAAATCTGTTCTAATTAATTGGGAATTTCCTGTGGATAAAAACAAAATGATTGTTGGGTTTAAATTACAACGTTCAGACACAAAAACAGGTAGTTATACAACTGTTGTTGATAATATCTCAAAAGATAAACGAAGTATAACTTATGATAATCTTGATGTATCAAACTATTTTAAAATTATTGCTATAGGTAAATATGGTAAAGAAAGAGCTTCTTTTTCTATGTTGGTGCAGCCTGATGATGAGGAACCTCCGGTACCTCCAACTGGTTTTAGTGGGGTGATTGATACATTAGGGGTTGTACGCTTATCATGGCTACAAAATAGAGAGAAAGATCTTTTGGGGTATAGAGTGTATACAGCTAATAATCCAAATCATGAATTTAGCCTTATCACACCGCATACCTTAATCGAGAACGAATTTACCGATACAATTTCTATGGCAAATTCAAATCGTAAAGTATACTATAAAATTAATGCATTGGATCAAAGGGCGAATCCTTCAGGGTTTTCGGAAATCCTTGAACTCGTTAAACCAGATTTAATACCACCAGGTCAACCTGTTATCAAAAAAGCGCATCAAACTGCTAACAACACGCTCGAATTGTCATGGACCCCTAGTCCTAGCGCAGATGTAGAAAACTATTTGATATATAGAAAAGAAGATGATATAAAAGAGTGGGAATTAATTTTTTCTGGTTCAAAAGAAGAAAGAGGCTTCATAGACACAGATATAAAGGTTGAAAAACTATATAGTTATACCATTATAGCAAAGGACAAAACGGGGTTAGAATCTCCACCGGTAGCTCCAGTTTCTGTTGTTGCAAGATATATTGGTGCCCGTCCAGAGATAAAAAGCTTTAATGCGATCGCTAATATTGAAGAACATTTTGTGCAGCTTAATTGGCGATATAATGAAGATAATATTACCCAGTTTGAAATCTATAAAGCTAAAGAAGAAGAGCCTTTACAATTGTATAAGACAGTATTTGCAGATGTGCGAACAACTCGAGATACTGATTTAAGTATTAATACAAATTATAAGTATGTAATTAGAGCTGTGTTTAAGGATGGAGGGTTATCAAAAAAAACGGAGTTAACCATAAAATATTAAGGCTATGAAGAAATTAAAGATTATTTTAATCATTGCTACAGTACTTAATTTTAGTGTAGTTTTTGCGCAAGATTATGTGGTCAAAGTAACTCCAAGTGGGCCACCAGCCGGAGGAGATGTTCGTTTTGCTATTACCCGACTTGAATATAAAATGTTTAGTGGGGCTACTCAGGTAGATAGCTATAGTTTTATTAGTGATCAAGCTACTTTTCCTACAGCAATTATGACCTCGAATCAGAGGGTAACAAGGATTCAATTAGAATTTTCATATCAAGTCTCTAGTAGTTCTGCTCCTTATTCATGTAGTATAACAGAAGATATTATTCTATCAGGAACTCAACAAGATTGCTACAAAAGAACCTTTACAAACAGCAGGTGTTCTTTGGATGTCGAATTAATTCATACTAAGGCAGCTATATCTCAACCGGTAAACGATAGTTTTTGTTTGGATGATGGCTTAACATTTACTAGAATAAATGATTGTACTAATGCCAGTTATCGTTGGTTTTATAATATTGATAGTGCAGGAACCTTTAGAGATACTGGTGTGAGTACAGTGGGAAGACAACCAGCTGTTATCCCTTTTGGTAGGTTAATCCCTAGTAATTATAGGGGGAGTATTAGATTAAGGGCAAGAATAACTATAAGAGGAGTTAATTATAATTCTAATATTGTTGTATTTAATACATTGCCTTGTGCCCCCGAAATTTCTAGAATCATTCCTCGAAGTGCTTCTTGCGGAAGAAGCAATGGTGGACTTACTATAAATTTTAGAGAAGCCGTAAATCAAGAAATGTTATTTATTATAAGAGAAAGAGGTAGGCCAGTAGAAAGCGTACAGCAATATGTAGGAGGATCTAGTTTTGTATGGCCTACAAATAAAGGATTGCGTTCGGGTAGATATACACTTACCTACCAGCCTTTTCCAGGAGAGGCAATTGATCAACCAGGTACAATTGTGATAGGGGATACTCCAAAGATTCGTTTCTCTGCTTTTAAAACTGAAGACGTACAATGTTTTGGAGAAATTACAGGAAGACTAACCATAACGGCAAGTAATGGTAATGGTCGATATCAATATAAAGTTAATGGCGGTCCATGGCGTAACTTTACAAGTGGAAACCGACATGTATTAACCGGACTGGCTGGGCGTCAAAATTATAGAATAGAAGTACAAGATACAAGCGGTTGTGAAGGAGAAACAGCCTCAGGAAATGTAGGAGAAAATGTATTTATTAACGGGCCTGCGGATGGCGTAACTTTTAGGAATGTTCGAATTACAGATATTACGTTTAGAGGAGATAATACGGGAGCTATTAATTTGACTGTGTCGGGAGGATCGAGACCATATAATTATCAATGGAGTAATGGCAGCACAACAGAGGATATATCTGGATTACGAGCAGGATTTTATACACTTGTGGTAACAGATAATAACGACTGTGTATTCACTTCGCCAAGGTATGAAGTAACAGAGCCAGATGCTCTAAATGTGAATATTGAAATTGATCAAGTGGTATCGTGTACTGATGATACGAATGGTGTTTTGGAAGCTAACCCAAGTGGAGGAATTGCTTCTGCAGGATATCAATATGAATGGACAAAAACTGGGGATCCATCTTTTGGTAGGACTACAAAAAGAATTACAAATCTATCTGCAGGAACATACAATGTTACAATTAGTAATGTAGGTGCACCAAGTACATCAGATGCCGAAACATTAGTTAATCCAGCAACCTTATCCTTTTCGTCTCTTACTGTGCAAGATGTACTTTGTTTTGGAGAACGAACGGGTGCTATTAGATTTACTATTTCAGGAGGAAGACGACCATACACTATTAATTGGAGCAATGGTGTGACACAAACGACAAATGGTTCAGTAGCTTTTGTTAATCAGCCAAGGGGAGAGTATAGTTTTCAAATTTTGGACACCGAAAATTGTGCTATAAGTAGTACTGATCCCATTAGTATTACCGAAGAAGATGAAATCATTATTGATGTTGATGGTTTGGGGATTCAAGGTCCTACCACAGTAAATGGAACTAATGGAGCGATAGATATAGAAGTTTCTGGAGGTACTGGCACCGGAACATATACTTATACATGGACCAGTGATCAATTTGGAGGTACCATAACCACAGAAGATCTATCAAATTTAACTGAAGGAAATTATACAGTTACGATTACAGATGCAAATAACTGCCCCAAGATTAGAAATTTTGAATTAAAAGATCCAGAACCTTTAGAGGCTTCTATACAAATAGATCAAGATATTTTATGTTTTGGGCAAAAAGCGAATTTAACTGCTATTGTGCAAGGGGGAGTTACCAACTCGGCGCAAAGCCATAGTTACCAATGGTATGTTATTGAATCTGGAGTACCTGTAGAAATAACAGGAGAAACCAATCGATCCATTACAGGTTTAGACGAAGGTATTTATGAAGTTATGGCTACCGATATTGTTGGAGTTTCTAAAATAAGCGATAGAGAAACGTTTATTGAACCTTCAGAAATTATATTAGGAGGTACGCATATAGATGTATTCTGTAACGGAGGTAATAACGGAAGTATTGATCTTACTGCTAATGGTGGTACCGGGGTATTAACGTATAGTTGGAGTAAACAGGAAGATGTTTTATTTAATAGTACAGATCAAGATCTAAATAATTTAACTTCAGGTACGTATATAGTAGAAGTTCGTGATGAAAATATAGAATGTGTGAAGCGTAAAACTTTTGTAGTAACGCAACCAGATAATCCATTAACCATTATAGATTCTTCTCAAGAAAACGTAAAAATATTTGATGAGAGTACAGGTTCAATATCGATTACTGTTTCTGGTGGTACCTTAGGCTATATCTATAAGTGGACCAAACTCGAAGACTTAGGTTTTTTATCTACCGAAAAAGATTTGACCAATATCAAAGCAGGTAATTATACCGTAGAAATAGTTGATGCTAATATAAATACGACTACATCTAATGCAGGATGTATGACGTCTATGGATTTTGAAATCACTCAACCGGATAAGTTAGAGGTAGAGATTACGATTGGTAACCCCTTGGATTGCTTCGAATTTGTAAATGGTGTTTTAGATGCAAATGCTATTGGGGGTATCGAAGATCAACCATATAGTTACAATTGGTTTAAAATTACAGATGGTCAAGAGGTAGAGATTACTCAGGGTGCATCTTTAAGCTTCGCAGAAAATTTAGGAAGTGGTAGTTATAAAGTAATTGTAGAAGATGTTAATGGAGCGATAGCTTCAGATACTTTTATTTTTGAAGAACCAGACAAAATAGTCGTTTCATTAATTGGTACAACTGGAGTAAAGTGTTTTGGCGAATCTAACGGAAGTTTACGACTTAATATAGTGGGAGGAACACCATTTGATGATGATACTTATATATTAGAATTGTATAGAAACGGAAATTTTTATACCAATGGTTCTTTCCCAGTAGGAGATGTAGAGTTTGATGATTTACCCGAAGGGAATTATGAGATTACAGTCCAAGATAAAAATGGTTGCCCTCAAATTGAAGTACCAGATGCCATAAAAGTTATACAACCCGATGCTCCTTTACGTATTTCTGATGTTGATGTCATTGATCTAACAGGATTTGAAACACAAAATGGTATCGTTACGGTTACCGTATCCGGAGGAACTAAAGAATATAAATATGAATGGCGAAGAGAAAATGAAACAAGTATTATTGGTAGAGAAAGTACAATAGATAATTTACCTATAGGAAATTATGAGGTAACGGTTATAGACGCTAATGACTGTACAACAAATGGATTGTATACACTAGAACAACCAGATAAATTGGAAGTCACTGTAGATTACCCAAGTATTGGCGGTAGAGTATCTTGTAATGGAGCTAAGGATGCTATATTGGAAGCTGCGGTTACAGGTGGAGTACCTTTCGATTTAGATACAAATCCTTACTACCATTATCAATGGTATGAAGATGACGATCCGAGCTTGGTAATCGGTACAAATCAAATACTTAATAATATTGGAAAAGGAAATTATTTTGTAATCGTTACGGATATTAATAATAATATCACAAAGTCGTTGACTTTTGAAGTAGAAGAGCCATCGATAATTACAATCAATATAACCAGTACAACTAATATAACATGTTTTAATGATGCTTCAGGAGGCATTACCGTTGAAGTTTCTGGAGGAACACCTTTTGATAATGGAGAGTATTTATATAATTGGAGCAATGGGGATACCACAAAGGATGTTTCTAACCTTTTGGCAGGTAACTATTTCTTAACCGTAACCGATAGGAATGGTTGTCAAATGAATACGGCGGATATAACTCTTAACGAACCGGGGCCATTAACCATAACTGAAATAAGTAGAGTGCAAGCTTCTTCATCAATAGCAAGAGATGGATCTATAACCATAAATGTAACGAGTGGTACGCCACCCTATAATTATGAATGGTATGATCCTAATGGAGCGCAGTTTCCTTCAAATACCAATACACTTACTAATACCGGGAATGGGGAGTATTTTGTTACCATTACTGATGCTAACCTATGTGTTATCGAAAGAAGAAATATAGATGATCCTATAGCTGGACTTTCTGTGGATATCGTTCAAATAAACCCTGTATTATGTCAGGGGTCTAATACAGCAAGTTTACGTGCGAATGTGATGGGAGGTATTCCGTTTTCCAGTAATGATCCGTTTATATATACTTGGTATGAAGAAGGTAATCCTAACTCGATTGGTGAGGGTCGAGTAGTATATGAACTTCCTATCGGGAACTATTATGTTATTATTGAAGATGCAGTTGGTGATACTATACAAAGTGATGTGTATGAAATAAACGGACCTCCTGTAGAGTTAGAAGTTACTCTCGCCACGGATTATGTTAATTGTGGAGATCAAAATGATTGGACCATTACAGCGACTGTAGTAGGTGGGGTTCAACCATATAATTATTTTTGGCAAAATGGATTTAGTGTTGATCAAGAATTGATCGATGTTCCTTCGGGAACATATACGCTTGTCATTCAGGATGCTCGTGGATGTATTGCTCAAACTACTATTACAACATTTGACCCGGTCCCTTTAGAGGCTAATATCTCAGGAACAGACCCTTTGTGTTATCAAGGCAGTACAGGTATGGCAGAAATAGAAGCACTGGGCGGAGTTCCTCCTTATACTTATGTCTGGAGTACAGGTGCTGTTACAGCAAGTATTTCAAATATTCCTGAAGGAGATTATTTTGTTGAGGTTATGGACAACAAAGGATGTACAATTATAAAAGAAATAACACTAATAGATCCTAATGAGATTTTGTTGGATATTGGTCCAGATAATAAAATATTATGTCAAGGGCAGACCTATACTGTTGATGCCAGTATTGATGATCCTAGCGCAACATATAGATGGACTTCAGGTAAGGGATTTGAGAGTTTTGATGCTGAAGTAACACTATCTGAAGAAGCAAATTATCAAATAGAAATCACTACGGGACTAGGATGTATTGCAACTGCAAATTTATCAATAACGGTAAGAGAAACTCCATTGATAGCAGAGTTTCTGTTGTCTTCTGATGTATTTGTAAACCAGGGATTTGTATTGGCAAATGTGAGTTATCCTACACCAGATCGTGTAGAGTGGACTTTCCCCGAGAAAACTCAAGTTATTGATATTGATGATACGTATGCCGAAATTCAATTTAGTGAAATAGGAGAATATAAGGTAAGTATGACTGTTTATCTGGATGGATGTCAAGAAACTTTCTCTGAAACTATAATCGTTAGAGAACAATCAACCTCATCCGATGATGATACGGGTAATTTTTTAAAGGACTTTACGATCTATCCAATTCCTACAGATGGTAATTTCACTATAGAAATGAAATTTAAAGAAGTAGTACCTATCTCCTTTAATATATATAGTGTGGTAAGTAATACTCCTGTGTTGGCTACGGCATACAAAAATGATGGAGCTTCAGAATATTCAATACCAATGAGTCTGAAAGGGCAAAATTTACCTCCTGGAGTTTATTTTATCATCTTAGAGGTTCCGGGCAAACGTTACGTGCATAAAATTGTAATAGAGTAATAATATGGGTAAATAACTATGGTTAAATGAGATATTAAAAGAAGGTATCTTCGACTTCAATTTTCATTAATCTTGTGTTAAACAAAAATCAATTACACATTTTTTCGTAATTTTGTTGATCAAATGAAAAAGGTAATTCATAATATAGCGGCAGTTCTATTGGCTTTTGTAGTGTTATTTTCTACAATGTCCTTTACTGTGAATATGCATTATTGTGGCAATACTTTGATGAATGTTGCATTGTATAAGGAGGCTAAATCCTGCAGTATGGAAATGCAACAAATGCAACCGCCATCAGATTTTCATGTAATGAAAAAGAGTTGTTGTACAGATAAACAACTTAATTTTGAAGGGCAAGATGAGTTAAAAACTTCGTTTGATAAACTCACATTTGATCAACAAACATTTATTACTACCTTCTTCTATTCATATGTAAACCTTTTTGAAGGTTTAGAAGAGAATGTGATTCCTTTTAAAGAATATCCACCTCCTTTATTGGTCAAAGATATTCAAGTACTTTACGAGACTTTTCTTATTTGATTTTTTAAACTATAAGTGTATAATTCCTCAGTTTTTACAGATTTGAGAATATCACTTTGCTATTGCGTTTTTCAAAACCAATGTTTAATAGTTTAATTGTCATAACATGCTAAACAAAAGCATAAAATTTATTATTGAAAATAAACTCGTTGCTGTACTCTTACTATTAGTTTTTATAGGATGGGGTATTATAAATGTGCCATTTAATTGGGATACTGGTTTTTTACCTCGAGATCCAGTTGCTGTGGATGCCATACCAGATATTGGCGAGAACCAACAGATAGTTTTTACTAAATGGACTGGTCGTTCTCCGCAGGATATAGAAGATCAAGTTACTTACCCATTAACTACTGCTTTATTAGGAGTTCCGGGAGTAAAAACGATACGAAGTTCTTCAATGTTTGGGGTCTCAACGATCTATATAATTTTTGAAGAGGATGTTGAGTTTTATTGGAGCCGAAGTCGTATTCTCGAAAAAATCAATGCATTGCCAACCGGGTTACTCCCAAACGGAATACAACCATCTCTTGGTCCGGATGCAACCGGTTTAGGTCAGATTTTTTGGTATACCCTTGAAGGTCGTGATGAACAAGGAAAAGTAACCGGTGGATGGGATTTACAGGAACTAAGAAGTATACAAGACTATTATGTGAAATATGGGTTGACCTCTGCGGGTGGTGTAGCAGAGGTGGCATCAATAGGAGGATATGTTAAAGAGTATCAGGTAGACGTAAATCCAGAATTGATGCTTCAATATAATATTAGTTTACATCAAGTTATAAAAGCAGTTAAAGAAAGTAACAAAGATATAGGGGCACAAACTTTAGAGATTAATAAAGCCGAGTATTTTGTTCGTGGTTTGGGATATGTAAAATCTATAGATGACATTAACAATGCAGTAATTACTTCCAAAGACTTTACATCTATTCGTGTTGGAGATATTGCTTCAGTATCATTAGGTCCATCAACGAGACGAGGAATGTTAGATAAAGAAGGAGCCGAAGTGGTAGGGGGCGTTGTGGTAGCTAGATATGGAGAGAACCCTTTAAAAGTTATCGAAAACATTAAACTAAAAATTAACGAGCTACACTCAGGATTACCATCAAAAAAATTGAATGATGGTAGCACTTCTCAATTAACAATAGTACCGTTTTATGATCGTTCCGAATTAATTACCGAAACCTTAGGAACACTTAATGAAGCACTTACTTTAGAGATATTAATTACAATTTTTGTGATTGTGATTATGGTGTTTAACCTTAGAGCATCTATATTAATTTCAGGATTACTTCCTGTAGCTGTATTAATGGTATTTATTGCCATGAAACTATTTAATATAGATGCTAATATTGTGGCACTATCTGGGATAGCTATAGCCATAGGTACTATGGTTGATGTGGGGGTAATACTGTCTGAAAATATTATTAAACATTTAGAAAAAGACAAGGAAAAACTTCCTGTTAATTTAATAGTATATAATGCTACTACCGAGGTTTCTGGAGCCGTACTTACAGCCGTTTTTACAACAATTATAAGTTTTATTCCTGTATTTACGATGATAGGAGCAGAGGGCAAACTTTTTAGACCACTAGCTTTTACTAAGACTATGGCACTTATCGCCTCGTTGATAGTTGCATTGTTTCTAATTCCGCCATTTGCGGCCTTTATATTCAAAAAAAGAAATATAAATAACTTTATAAAAAAGGGGCTTCAAGCGATTTTAATTTTAATGGGATTAATTGTTGTTTTTAATGGTGTGCTATTGGGTATAGTACTTATTGCATTTGGAGTTATTGGAATTCTTAAAGAAAAAAAGATACTTTCTTCTGAGCAGGCAAAACGCTTTAAGGTTTTGATCACTGTAATAACTATCATAGTTTTATTAGGTCAATATTGGAGGCCTCTGGGCGTAGATAAAAATATTTTTTGGAATCTAATTTTTGTTGGAGGCATAGGTTTTACTTTGTTAGGAACGTTTATGCTATTCAAAAAATACTACACTATTATTTTACGATGGGCACTACAAAATAAAATTCTTTTTCTTTCGATACCCATAGTTATCATTGTTCTTGGTTTTCTAATCATGAAAAATACAGGCAAAGAATTTATGCCTTCTCTTAATGAGGGGTCTTTTCTTTTAATGCCTACATCGATGCCCCACGCTGGTGTTGAAGAAAACAAAAGAATATTAAAACAATTGGATATGGCAGTGGCAAATATTCCTGAGGTAGAAACTGTGGTTGGTAAAGCAGGGCGTGTAGAATCTGCTTTAGATCCAGCACCATTATCGATGTATGAAAATATGATACGATATTGGCCAGAGTATATGCTTAATGATAGAGGAGAACGACAACGATTTCGAGTGGATAAGGATGGTTTTTTTGTGTTAAGAGATAGTACAATACTGTATAATGAAAACAATGCAGTACGTTCTAAGATAGGTAAAAGAGTTTCAAAATTTGAATATTATGGGATTCAGAGAAAACATCTTATACCGGATAATGATGGAGAGTTTTTTCGAAATTGGAGACCTAAAATTAAATCTCCAGATGATATATGGAATGAAATCATAAAGTCAACTCGATTACCAGGGATAACGTCAGCTCCTAAACTTCAACCGATAGAGACGCGTTTGATTATGTTACAAACAGGTATGCGTGCACCAATGGGAATAAAAATAAAAGGGCAAGATCTTAAACAAATCGAAGGTTTTGGGTTTGAACTAGAGCAGATTCTCAAACAGGTTGAAGGAGTGAAAAAAGAAGCTGTTTTTGCAGATAGAATTGTTGGTAAACCGTATTTGCTAATAGATATTGATAGAGATCAATTGGTACGCTATGGCCTTTCTATAGAAGAGGTACAGAATACAATAGAAATTGCAATAGGAGGAATGCCAATTACGCAAACTGTAGAAGGTCGAGAACGATACAATATTAGAGTACGGTATCCTAGAGAACTTCGTTCTAGTCCAAATGATTTAAATAAGGTATATGTCGCCTTAAAGAATGGAAGCCAAATACCTTTAACAGAATTGGCAACTATAAAATATGAACAAGGACCCCAGTTAATCAAAAGTGAGGATACTTTTCTTATTGGTCATGTGCTATTTGATAAGTTATTTGATTACGCCGAGTTAGACGTGGTTATTAGAGCTCAAGAACGTATTAAGAAATTTATAGATAAAGGAGAATTAGTAGTACCAGAAGGAATCAGTTATGAGTTTGCAGGAACATATGAAAACCAAATACGAGCAGAGAAAACCTTGAACATTGTTATACCACTGGTTTTATTATTAATTTTTGTCATTTTGTATTTCCAGTTTCGATCTGTAGCAACTTCTTTAATGGTGTTTGGAGGCGTAGCTGTTGCTTTTGCGGGAGGATTTATTATGATTTGGCTGTATGGTCAAGAATGGTTTTTAAATTTTCATTTTTTTGGAGAAAACTTAAGAGATCTTTTTCAGATACATACTATAAATTTAAGTGTTGCCGTTTGGGTTGGTTTTATAGCATTATTTGGCATTGCTACAGACGATGGAGTACTTATGGCTACATATCTTAATCAAGCTTTTGATAGAAATAAGCCAGAATCTTTAAATGAAATTCGAACATCCGTGATAGAGGCGGGAGAAAAAAGAATACGGCCTTGCCTTATGACAACAGCTACAACCATATTGGCATTATTGCCCATTCTAACATCTACAGGTAAAGGGAGTGATATTATGGTTCCTATGGCAATCCCATCTTTTGGAGGTATGGTTGTGGCGTTGATAACACTATTTATAGTCCCGGTACTTTATAGTTGGAGGAAAGAAATTAAAATAAAACAATAGTCCAGATGAAATCAATAAAATATATGTATGTTGTGTATTTTCCGTTTTTAGGTTTAAAAAAGGGATTAGTTTCTGTTTTTTTACTTTTTACTTTTCATTTTGGTATTGGTCAGCAATTAGAAGCATACATTCATTATGCAGAGCAAAACAATCCGCAGATACAAGCTTTTGAGTTAAAACATACTATAGCAACCGAGAAGGTAAATGAAGTAAATACATTATCAGATGCTCAGGTTTCTTTTGGATATTTTGTTAGCGAACCAGAAACTAGAACAGGAGCGCAAAGAGCTAGGTTGTCTGTAAAACAAATGTTACCATGGTTTGGAACGATTACAGCAAGAGAAAATTATGCAAATTCATTGGCAGAAACACAATACCTTGATATTGCTGTTGCCAAACGAAAGTTGGCACTATCTATTTCACAATCCTACTATACGTTATATGTTATTAAAGCAAAACAAAAAGTGTTGCAAGAGCAAATAAATCTCTTAAATTCTTATGAGAAATTAGCACTAACATCAATTACTGTAGGCAAAGCATCTGCTGTTAGTGTTTTACAATTACAAATACGACAGAACGAATTACAACAGCGGATAGATGTGTTAGCGCAGGAATATATAACCGAACGCTCTTTGTTTAATACGATACTTAATAAAGATCAATATGCGGATATAGAAGTAGTACAGGAGATGAAAGTACCAGAAGAAGATCCAATATTAAATGATGATAAGTTATCATTACATCCAGAACTGCTCATATACGATTCACTTTATGAATCTGTTTCGAAATCTGAATTATTAAACCAGAAACAGAAAAGTCCTAATATAGGATTTGGACTTGATTATGTTGCGGTATCCGAACGAACAGACATTAATGTCGAGGACAACGGGAAAGATATTTTAATGCCAATGGTATCAATATCTATTCCTGTTTTTAACAAAAAATATAATTCTAAAACAAAGCAAAACAAGCTAAAACAAGAAGAAATTCAATTGAAAAAGAAAGAGCGAAAAAATCATTTGCAATCGTTATTAACTAAAGCAATTTCTTCTAGAAATACTGCAAGAATCAAATATAAAACACAAGAAAAAAATATAACACAAGCGAAGCATGCAGAACAGATTCTTACCAAAAACTATGAAACAGGAACCGTAGATTTTAATGCCATTTTAGACATACAAGAATTACAATTAAAATTTTATATGAGTCGAATAATGTCTATACGAGATTATTTTGTGCAGTCTACAATCATTAATTATTTAAGTCAGTAATATTATGAAACATATATATACAGTATCAGGAATGACATGTGGTGGCTGCCGCAATAGTGTCGAGCAGAAATTAGGTGAACTAGAAGATGTTATTAATGTCTCAGTGAGTTTGGAAGAAGCTGAAGCAATTATCGAAACAAAATCAAATATATCATTAAAAAAGTTACAAGAGATCCTACCTAGTAAGTATGTAATTTCGCAAAAACGGGGTGATATTTCATTAGATAGTAAGAAAACAAAATTACAAGAGCTTCGTCCTTTGTTTTTGATTTTCGGTTATATTCTTGTTGCAAGTGTGCTATTGAATTATAAAGATTGGAATCAAGAAGAATTTATGCTAGATTTTATGGGACTGTTCTATATTATATTTAGTTTTTTTAAGATTTTAGACCTTAAAGGATTTTCTCAATCTTTTAGTATGTACGACCCTTTGGCAAGGGTTTCTTCGGTATACGCTTGGGTATATCCATTTATAGAATTGGGGCTAGCTTTATTATTCCTTGTGCGATTTCAAATTTCAATAGCGCTTATTGTTACGGTAATTATTTTGGGTATTACGACGTATGGTGTAGTTAGAATATTATTAAATAAAAAATCTATTGAATGCGCTTGCCTTGGTACCGTACTTAAGTTGCCCATGACAGAAGCAACATTTATAGAAAATATTATAATGATCTGTATGGCCATCATTATGTTAACTCAAATCTTTTAGTCATGAAAAAAAACAGTATATATATTATTATATCCGTGCTTATAGGATTATTAGGAGGGTATTTAATTTTTGGCGGAGATAAAATAAATCATAACCATGATCATTCAAAAGAAGGAATAGGTGAACGCTGGAGTTGCTCCATGCATCCGCAAATTGATTTACCCGAACCCGGAGATTGTCCTATATGCGGCATGGATTTAATTCCAGTACAAGGTGATATTGATGGTGTTTCTGTAAATGAATTTAAAATGACAGAAAATGCACTTGCATTAGCTAATATTCAAACAACGATTATTGGCGAAACAAGTGAAGGAGATAATATATTTAAACTATCGGGGAAAATTACTCAAAACGAAAAATACAATGCTGTGCAAGTAAGTTATTTTGGTGGTCAAGTAGAACAACTTTATATCAATACAACAGGAGAAAAAGTACGTAAAGGTCAATTGCTTGCTACAATTTTTTCTCCAGAATTGGTGGCGACACAACAAGAATTGATTACTGCGGCATCAATAAAAACTGCCCAACCAGAACTGTATAATGCAGTACGAAATAAATTACGATTGTTAAAAGTGTCTGAAACACAAATAGAGCAAATTGAAAAAACTGGAAAAGTAAAAGAAAGCTTTCCTGTTTATGCAACTCTGTCGGGCACAATTTCTGAAAAAATAGTAGAACAAGGTGATTATGTTAAGCAAGGACAACCCCTATATAAAATAGCAAACCTTACTACGGTATGGGCTTCATTTGATGCTTATGAAAATCAAATTTCTGATGTAAAAACGGGACAGAAAGTAGTAGTGACATCCAAAGCGTACCCGAATCAAGAACATGAAGCGAAAATTTCATTTATCGACCCAATACTTAACACCAAAACTAGGACCCTGAAAATAAGAGCAACTCTTGATAATGCTAAAAATCTATTTAAACCGGGTATGTTTGTATTAGGTGAAATAAAAAGTAATAGTCAAACAGTTTCGCAAAATTTAAGCATTCCTTCTAGTGCCGTATTATGGACAGGTAAACGTTCTTTGGTATATGTTAAAACTAACCCCGATATGCCTGTTTTTGAAATGAGAGAAGTAGTAGTCGAAAACAAAGATGGAAAAACCTTTATCGTACATGATGGATTACAAAAAGGAGAAGAAATAGTTACTAACGGTACTTTTACGGTGGATGCGGCGGCGCAGTTACAAGGTAAAAAATCTATGATGAATAGAAAAGAAACATCTTCATCTGGCAGTTCAGATCATCAGGATGTTATAAATGATGCTAATAAGAAATTGCCTAAAATGTTTCAAGAAAAATTCTCACAAATTTTTCCTCCATACTTCGAAATGAAAAATGCATTTATAGTTTCGGATATAAAAAAAGTGTCTATTTCTGCTAAAAACATTTTGACATTATTAAATACTCTAGATATGAGTTTATTGGATGAAAAAGAGAGATTAGATATTGAAAACAGTAAAAACACTATAACCAAAATTATTGCAAGTGATAACATTGATACACAACGTAAGTACTTTATTGTATTTAATGAGCATGTGATAAAACTAATAAAACTTTTTGACCAGGTAGAGCAAAGTTTTTACGTTCAAAAATGCCCCATGGCAAATGATAATAATGGCGCCTTATGGTTAAGTTTAGAGCAAGAAATACGAAACCCTTATTACGGAAATATGATGTTAAACTGTGGAAGTGTGATCGAAACGATTCAAAAACAGAATTTTTAGTATGGATTGGTAATACTATGCAGCACTACTATCGTTATCTTTTTTATGTAAACTTTTGGCCCAAGAAATTGCATCTTCAAGGTTATTAAAACTTTGTAATTTATTACGCATAAAAAGCTTTTCTAGAAGAGTATTAAGTAAACCTTTTTGGTTATAACTAACAATGGCATACCCTTTTAGTAAATATTTTTGTTTATAGAAGTTAATCCAATCGCTAGGAACAACAGAATAGGGATGAATGCGATTAGTAATGTACACCAGATCTTTACCATTTTGATCATATAGCTCACTTAACTCTTCGACAACTATTTTGGCATGATTTTGCCATGTAAAAACAACATCTTTATTAATTTCTCCCACAACAAAGTTTTCAAACAAGTAGTAGTTTCCAAAAGAATAATTTATCTCTTGGATAGCATCTTGATAAAAAACAGAATTTCTTATACTTCCCATACAAGTAAGATAAGAAATATTCTTTTAACAAACCTTTAAGGTTTTAAAAAAGTATGCATAAATCGATAAAGAGGAACAATTAACGATAAAATATATCCTAAATGGTTATCCAATAATCAATTTATGGAATTAAAACAGATTCAGGAATTAATATCATGAAATAATTTAACCTTTTTTATGATTTTAATTACTATAAAAGGGATAAAGAGCAGTATCTTTGTAGGCCTTAAAAAATGCGTTGTGATTCAGGACTTAATTATTGCTATGTTATGGAGTATATCTCCATTTGGAGAAGCAAAAGTAGGAATACCTTATGGTTTGGTTAGCGGGCTAAACATATACATGGTTTTCATATTTTGTTTTCTTGCGAATGTTCTGGTTTTTCCTTTGATGATATTTTTTCTTGAGAAAATAAATAATTACTTACTACGATGGAATCCCTATAAAAAAGCAGCTATTTATGTGGCGAGAAGAGCAAAAATGGGTTCTGGAGATAAAATCGAAAAATACGGCTTTTGGGGTCTACTTTTTTTTGTAATGCTTCCCTTACCAGGAACCGGTGTTTATGCAGGAAGTATAGCAACATATTTATTTAAAATAAAAAGAAGAAAAGCCTTTGTGGCTAATACTGTTGGTATTTTCTTTTCGTCTGTTATAGTTTGGTTTACTACATTACTTACTATGAAAGGAATTGCATGATGAACTATGCATTTTAATCAGAATTTTTGAATTAAATTATAGTCAATATCTACTAGAGAATATGTGGTGTCTTATAAAACAAAAACCTCTTAATAATTAAACGAGTTTTGATAAGAATCTATGAAATCTTAACTTTGAGCTTGGAAAAATAACTAAAGGAATATGTACAGAACTACTATGAAGAACATAAAACAACTATTATGTATAGCACTAATATTATGTGCTTACAATAGAGTGGGAGCGCAGAATGAACAAATTGCTATAGAACAAATTAATGGTAATGAATTTGCTGTTAGCAGTATTAACGGGATACCATATACAATTGTATTAGAATCGAGTAATAATGATGGGCAATTTAATTTAGCAAGTACGGGTAACATTACTTTTAAGATAGGAGATGTAATACCAGATAAAAGTACTCTTAGAATTGTTTTTGAAGAAGATGTATTTCGTACTTTTGAAGGTAATCTTATTCAACAATATCATTCGGATATAGAATGGATCTCATCCTCTCTTGATATCCCGAAAAATGATCTTACCATATTTGCTTTACGTCTAGATTATACTGATGAAAGTTTAGAAGAACTCAAAGGCAAAGTTTTTGAATATGCAGAAACAGATCAAAAAGAAGACTATTTTAACCAATGGATAGAAAAAATCAACTATTCATATGGTGCCATAAATTTCATAAGAGAGATATACGCTGCTTCTAAAGGTGAAGATAATTCGCAACGCGATAATTTTTTACCAATTATCATATCCAAAGAGCTTAATAATAAATAAGTATTAATTAAGCTTTTTGATACAAGAAATAAGCTTTTTCAATTTTTTTTCGAATCTTTTTCCTCAGTTGTCTCGGCTGTATTACTTCAATGGTTTCTCCAAAACCAAGTATAAGTCTGTCTAGTTCAAAGTTAAGGTGAACATATAATTTAATAATTACACTGCCATCTTTGAGTGTTTCTATAACTTCTTGAGAGTGATGAAAAGGTTTTGTGAGCACATAGGGAGCATTGTTTTTATCAACTTTTAAAATAACTTCTTGTAATTGCTCATCATTTAATACAGTAACACCAATGGTATTTTTATAATACGCGTCACCATCAAAATTTTCTTTCAAATGGGGGATAGCAGTATCAAAATCTAAATCAATAATTCGATCAAGTGCTAGGGTTACAATAGGTTGTTTGTTTTTCGTATCAGGTATGCCAACCAAAAACCATCGGTTATTATACTCTTTAAGTATAAAAGGATGAAACACGAATTCTGAAGCCTGTCTGGCGGTAAACGATCTGTAGGTAATTTTTAAAACTATTTTTTTTAAAATCGCTTGGTATAAAGTATCAAGATGTTCAAGGCCTTTAAGATTTTCGTTTTTGTCTAAATGGATGATAGCCGATTGATTTGTTTTTTCGGTATACACTTTGTCTTCTAGTCGTTGTATAATACCTCCAAGCTCAGAAAACAGAGAAAAATCTTTAAACTGCTTTAGCATTTCTACAGTTTCTGATAATACATTCATATCATTTTCTGTTAGTGGTATATCAGTAATAGAATAGTCTTCGTTGGCATATCGATAAAACTTTTTATCATAAACCTCTATAGGTGCGTTATATCCTAATTTATCACTACGCATCATTTGGATATCTAACTGTACGGTACGTTTACTCACGTTAATATCTCTCCCTTCATATTCATACAGTGTATCAGAACACATTTCGATTAGGTTATCTAATGTCCATTGGCGATGATGATTTTGTAAACATTTATCAATAGTTTTATACCGTATTAATGCATTCTTATTTTGTGCCATATCCAAATATTTGTTGAAAAATAGAAATTATTTAGGTCTACGCAAAATCATTGCGTACTTATAAGAAACATTTGTATTCAAATTATAAACGTTTATATATTTTTTTGAATAAAACGCTCCGCTTGCCAGGGAGTGATTAGTATTTACGAAGAAAGAATTATGGAAAACAAAACAAAGATAACACGAAAAACATTAATCGATTTGGGATTTAGGTCCGCAAAATGGTTTCCTGAGGCAATAACACATATTAATACAAACCAATTGAGCGAGGAAGCAATGTATGCCTATCTAGAACAATTTAAGTCTCCGCCAGTTCTGCCTTTACACGAAAATCCAGTCCCCTTTGCTATCAATCTAAAGGCAGAGGATGAATTAGAAAAAACGAATGTAAACTCAGTGGTAGCATCAATGAATACCTTAATGAAAACTCCAACACTTGTCGATGGGGCTATTATGCCAGACGCTTGTCCAACTGGTCCTAATGGTACTATTCCTGTAGGAGGGATTGCAGTTGCCAAAAATGCAATTCATCCCGGGATGCACAGTGCAGATATTTGTTGCTCTGTAATGCTTACTGATTTTGGTGATATGGATCCTAAACAAGTGTTAGATGTGGCACATAACAATACACATTTTGGACCTGGAGGCAGAGATAGAAATTCGCAATATAGATTTCCTGATGAGTTATTAGCTGATTTTAAAGGGAACTATATGCTTAATAATGAAAAGATGATTCAAGCAGCTAGATCTCATTTGGGAACTCAGGGAGATGGAAATCATTTCTTGTTTATTGGGACTTCAAAAAATACTGGTAATACGATGATGATTACACATCATGGATCTAGAGGTCCAGGAGCGAACTTGTATACTCAGGGGATGAAAATTGCCGAACGTTTTAGAAAAGAATTATCTCCAACTACATTAAAGCAAAATGCCTGGATACCTTTTGAAACTGAAGAGGGGAAAATCTATTGGGAAGCATTACAGATTATTAGAAAATGGACAAAAACTAATCATGAAGTTATCCATAATGCTACTCTCAAAGCTTTACAGATAGAAGCAAAGGATAGATATTGGAATGAACATAATTTTGTGTTTAAGGACAAAGATTTATTCTATCATGCCAAAGGAGCAACCCCATTAGATGCCAAGTTTATGCCTGATATTACGGGACCACGATTAATTCCTTTAAATATGTCTGAACCCGTTTTGATTGTGAGTGGAGAAACCACAACTACCAATTTAGGTTTTGCACCTCACGGAGCAGGACGTAATGTGAGTAGAACACAACATAGAAGAAGTAAAGAAGACAGAACTAATGAAGAAGTTTTTCAAGAAGAAACACAAGGCTTGGATGTTCGTTTTTTTTCTAATGAAATTGATGTTACTGAATTACCAAGTGCATATAAAAACGCTAAGACAGTACGGGAACAAATGGATGAATATGGTCTGGGTAATATTATTGATGAGGTATTGCCTTATGGATGTATCATGGCAGGAGATTGGCAAAAGAATGCCCCTTGGCGAAGAAAAAAAAGAAGGAAGTAGTTTTAAATTTTGAAATAAATTTGGAAGGAATTGAATAATAATCTCATATTTGCACCAGTTCCTTGAAAATGTTCTTTTGAAATTTTATGGGATATGTAGGCCAATAATGGGTTACATAACTTATAAAATGAAGATTATGAATTGGAAAATTCAAAAATTAAGTAATGGAGAAACCATTATTTCAAAAGAACCCGGTAATTCTATGCTACCACTTTTAAAATCTAAACAACCCGTTAGGCTTCAACCTAGTGATTGGAAAGGTTGCGAAGTAGGAGATATCGTTTATTGTAAAGTTCGTGGAAACTGCTTTACACATCTGGTAAAAGGAAAAAATGATAAACGTGGATTGTTAATTGGTAATAATCACGGTAGAATTAACGGATGGACAAAAAATGTTTATGGTAAAGTAATAGAAATATTACCAATGTCATAGACATTCATTAATTGAATAAAAGTAAAATTAGATATATGAATTTTGTTAAACTACATAAAAAGGACGCTAAAAAGCTGTTTGTATATCGTGAATATAGGTAGAAAACCAAGAAGAAGATAAATATAACAGGAGCGTTCAAGAAATTGGATGCTTTTTTTTATACGTTTTTTTAGAAAATTAATAATACCAAATCAAATGTCATTTGAAAGATAAGTTTCGGGACAACAGTTGATTACCAAATAGGTTAATATCCGTCAAAACACGGACAGGGATTCTTTTGCCTTTTGTCTGCATAAGTATCTGATAATCAATAAAATAAATTCAATTTTTATTTGTGTAATCCAAAAACTAGATACATATTTGCACCGCAGTTAACGAATTGCGAATAATAATAATAGTTAACCTTTAATAACCGAAGTACAATGATTTTTGTAAAGCACTATACTAATACTCAAAAAGAACAAGGTTCTTGTCAGAGTATGCTTCGGGACTTCAGTAATACATAAGTTTTCTTATTTATGAATAGAAGTCCGAAGCCTTAAAGTTTCGGATTTTTTATTTTAAATAACGCCATGATGGATTGACTTAATCCAAATGAGTACTTAATTATCCGAAACGGTTTATCAAGTTATCATTATATAATGTGTTAGAGACATAGCGGTTACCTCTTTGATGATTACATAGAAGCAAAGGAGTATATCAAAAGTCTAACCTTTTGTCAAATTATAGAAAAGAGGGTACACTCAAATTCCAATACCATGGGAAAGAAACTAAGTGGAAAAGACCTAATTAAATTAGGCTTTCCAAAAAATAACAGTATTAATGTGACTTTAGGTCAGATTAATCGATATCATAAACGAGTAAAAAAAGAACAAATATTAACAGAAGCTAAAAAGGTGTTACTTAATCCTGAAGATTATAGAGGCGATGGTGTTTGGGGAAAAATTGCAGAAAGTTTACTGAAACCGGTAGAGATCAAAAGGCATGCGCTCAAAACAACTCGATCTCCATTTATGATTTATGGAGAAAATGAAATTGATGAGAAAGCCAAATATCAATTGTTTGATGCCTTAAAATTACCAGTGGCAACCGCCGGGGCTTTAATGCCAGATGCGCATACCGGATATGGTTTACCGATAGGAGGAGTATTGGCGACAAAAAATGCTGTTATTCCATATGGAGTGGGAGTAGATATAGGATGTAGAATGTGTTTAACAATTTACCCTATTGCGGTATCTTATTTGAAAGGTAAAAAACATCAATTAGAGAATATCCTATCCGAGCATACAAAGTTTGGCATGTATGAGACTCATAATGTGAAGCACGATCATGCGATTTTTGAACGGGATGAATTTAAAACAATTCCGTTGATTAAAAGATTAAAAGATAAAGCTTATAAGCAATTAGGTACCTCAGGAGGAGGTAATCACTTTGTTGAATTTGGTGTAGTTTCTATTACAGAACCTACAAATGAGTGGGGTTTAGAAGAAGGAGAATATCTGGGCGTATTATCGCATAGCGGATCAAGGGGGTTAGGAGCTAATATAGCAAAACACTATACCTATTTGGCAACTAAGCAATGTCCATTACCAAAACATGTACAACAGTTAGCATGGTTGGATTTGAATACTCACGATGGTAAAGAATATTGGCTTGCAATGAATTTGGCAGGCGATTATGCACAGGCATGTCATGATGATATTCATGCTAGAATAGCAAAGCTTTTAGGCTCGAAACCAGTAGCAAAAATCGAAAATCATCACAACTTTGCTTGGAAACAAAAGGTTAAAGGTGAAGAGTGTATAGTGCATAGAAAAGGTGCTACACCAGCTGCCAAAGGAGAGCTAGGGATAATCCCTGGATCAATGACAGCTCCTGGATTTATTGTGAGAGGATTAGGGAACAAAGAAAGTTTACAATCTGCATCACACGGTGCAGGGCGATTATTTTCTCGCAGAAAATGTAAGGATACCTTTACTAAGAGTGAAATTAAAAAACAACTAAAAGCAAATGATGTAAGTCTAATAGGAGGAGGAGTTGATGAGGCACCAATGGCATACAAGGATATTAATAAAGTAATGGCGAATCAACAAGAACTTGTAGAAGTTCTAGGAACATTTACACCAAAGATTGTTCGTATGGACAAATAAAAAAGATGAATAAATGAATCAAAAAATTATACAAATAACAGCAGGTAGAGGCCCGGCAGAATGCTGCTGGGTTGTTGCCCAAGTTCTTAAATATTTTCTGGATGAATTAAAACAAAAAGGATTATCGTATAATGTCATTCAAAGAATAAAAGGTTCCGAAAATGGAACTGTGCAATCTGCGACTGTAAGAGTTGAAGGAAATGAAGTTGATAAATTTTTAATTTCTTGGATTGGGACTGTACAGTGGATAGGTGCTTCAACTTTTCGTAAATATCATAAACGCAAAAATTGGTTTATAGGGATTTATGAGATAGATCTTCTACATCTCAAGGAGATAGAAGAAAAGGATATTACTTATCAAACAATGCGAAGTACAGGTCCTGGAGGTCAAAATGTAAATAAAGTGAACTCTGCAGTAAGAGCTATATATCTACGCACAGGAACAAGTGTGGTGGTTATGGATAGTCGTTCTCAACATCAAAATCGAAAAATTGCTATTCGTCGTATTAAAGAAAAGATGTTAGAAATCCAGTTAGAGCAATTAAAAAAATCATTGACGGATCAATGGGAAAACCATTGGAGTGTGCAACGAGGCAATCCGATTAAAGTATTTAAAAGGGACAGATTTTAAGAAAGAAAACAAAGTAAAAACTTTCAAAAACCAGCGAAATCAATTAAAAAATGATTTACGTGATCAATTAAAGAATTAGAAAAAATGAGCAATTTATTAGATAAATATTTATTTCAGGCATTAGATGCGTATCCATATAATTTGGAAGAAGCAGTAGAGTCTTTAAACTATGCTTTATCATATGATGAAAAAAATCCAATTGCTTTATGTCTTTTGGGTCAGATATATGCAGAGAGTTTAAAAAATTATGAAACCGCAAAAGAGTATTATCAACAAGCTCTGGCCGAAGATATGTATGCTTTAGATGTATATCCAAAATATATAAACGTTTTATTATGGAACGAGGATTATGATGAAGCCAAAAAGTTAATCGATTTTGCATTAACCATAAAAGGAACCGATAAGGCGATGTTGCATCTTAAAAAGGCAATTCTTTTTGAACAAAAGAGAGAGTATAAAAAAGCCTTAAAATGTTTGAAGTTAGCAAAAGAGAATGCGTATAATAATCGGTTTATAAGTGATTTAAAAGAAGAAAAACAGAGAATTGAAGGAAAAATGCCAAAGAAAAAGACTCCCAAAAAAGAAAATTTAAAGTCATCTTCTAAAAAATTAAAGAAGAAATAATCTAGACATTAATGTAGTATGGATTGAAGAAGGTTTATTAGGAAAATATCCGAAAATTCATTAAATTAATAGAATAAATGAAACACACTAGTACACATAACGAACCAAGACTACTGCTAACGCAGTATGATTCTAGATGGATTAATAAAATATCCATTAGTGATTGGACAATTGTAGGCTATATCGAATCTTTTACTTAAATAGATAAAAGAAATCAAAAATAACTTATAAAGCGTTCAAGAAATTGAACGCTTTTTTTAATGCCTTTATCAAAATGAATCGACACTAATCAATACATAATAATTAAGATTTTGAATCATAAACATCTGACCAATAAGTGCTAACGCAAACCCCTAATATCTGTATAAAAAACGGACAGGGATATCTTTGCTTAGTTTTAATGTAACTATTTGATAATCAATAAAATAACTGTTAAAATATTTGTAAATATTCCAAAATATTTTAACCTTTGTATAACAATAATATTAAAAGAATCACCAGTATTATTTAATTACGCAAAATGATTGCGTAGTAAGCACGGAGATTTGTATAACATATAACACAATTAACAACTAAACGATTAAAAAATGAAGTATAATCAATTTTCTAACAAGGGTCTGGAGACTAGAATACATCCGCTAGCGGGTGCGTTCGAAAGCATCCTTGAAGTGGATATCGATACTTTGGTTGTTGATCCTCTTCAAAAAATGATAACCAAGGCAAGTGGTATCAAAAGATTGCAAAGAGTACTTATGTGTATATGTAACAACTCTTGTGGAGCTATAATCAATACAAATTATACTTCTCGCAAGGCTTTAGTTTCATAAGCTTTTAAAAAAGTAATCACCTCAAATAATGTGTTCTGGACAAGACATTGTATTTGAATGATCACAACTATCATTGGTCAATACGTTCTAACCGATCGATACCTTGTAAATCGATAGCATGCTTTAAGAATACAATTTCTTAAAAAATGTAATGGGATACATGCGCCTAGTCTAATTATCATTTCGAATACATAATTAGGCAAAGCTGAAACATCGAATAGAACATATCGAAAACTGATCCACCAAAAGTCTAATTACAGATCGCTGCTACCCGAAACGGGGAAAGTACGGTAACACGATCATAAAGGACTTCACTTTCCCGAATACGATCAATTATTTCCCATGGGTATTGGGTATGTGCAACATACTTATCTGGGGTTACAACCTATGGGCATACCCCAAATTATGGAAAACAAAAAAACTAACAACATGAAAAATTTAAAATACATACTATTAGCCATCCTTTTAGGAATCAACTTAGTCGCTTGTGAGGCTCCTCCTATCCATGAGGAAGTTGGAATTGAGGAAGTGGAAACTTCTCTTCCTGAAGTTTTAGCAACTAAAGGAGAGAACGGTGAGACCGAAGAAGAAGAAGGAAGTTTAGATTAAATTCAAATAATTTAATATTTTTGAGGGATGAAACGATACCCGTTTACATCCCTCTTTTTTTTAATCATTCTATTTATACTGCTTAATTATTCTTGTAAAAAAGATTACTATTTAAATACTACTGATTCTACTGAGTTTCTAAGGAAAATAGATTCTTTAAATGCATATTATGAAATTGCTTCCAACAGGGCTAATTCAGAAGAAGAAAAATTCCTTGCGGTGGATAATTTTATAAATGGAGCAGATTCCCTAAGTGTAGATTCCTTAATTTATAAGGGGCTTAATTTAAAATCTACAATTTTATCCAGATCTAACAATTATTTGAAAGCTATTGAACAAGCGAATTTAATGATAGATTTGGCTCGAAAGAAATCTGACAGTGAAAATTTAGGAAAAGCATATTATAAAGTTGGTTATTTACATAAGGAAAAAGGTGATTATATAGAGTCTTTTAAAGATTATAATCAATCTTTCAAAATCTTTAGGAATCTTAAAGATAGTATTAGAGCCGGTAAGTGTTTAATGGCATTATCGAGAGTTCAAAGAATACTAGGAGATCATAATGCAGGTAAAACAACAGCCACAGATGGTTTAAGATATTTAGAGAATTCTACAGAATATCGCACCATTAGTGGATTGTATCATGGTATATCAATATCTTTTATTGAACTTAAAAATTCTAAAGAAGCTTTAATATGGAATAATAAGGCTCTAAATTTAATTAAGGATTCGATAGCAAAAAATAAAATAGGCGCTCGTAATATTCTTACTTATAAAAATACTAGAGCTAATATTTTATCACGAGAAAAAAGATATGAAGAAAGTATAAATATTTTACAAGCTTTGTTAAAAGAAAGTGATTCACTTCAAAAACCTACTGAATATGCACAATTACTAAGTAACTTAGGTTACATCAAATTTCTTCAAAACCCTAAAAATATTATGAGTGAATTAATGTTATTGAAGGCTAGAAGTATTCGCCATGAAAAGGAAGATTTATTTGGTTTATTTGCGAGTAATATACATCTTACAAAATATTTTAAGAATAAAGATGTTGAAAAAGCAAAGTACTATGCTCATCAGGCATTTTTGTGTTCAGAAAATTTTGAAGATTACGAGGCGTCAATGGAGGTGTTGACTCTTATTACTGAATTAGAACCTAACTCTTTAGAGTATCATCAACACTTTAAAGATGCTAGTCTTCAGTTAATGGAACTTAGGAAAAAAACTCGAGAAATATACGCTCCTACTAGATTTGAGAATGAAAACTTACTCAAACAAAACGAAGAGAAAAATCGCAAAATTCATATAGTCCGTAACCAAAATACTATATATTTACTAGGCATGGCTGTCTTGTTCTTGGGTATAGCATTTGCAATCTACTTTTTTAGACAACGCACAAAATATCTGGCACAGCAAAATCAGATCATACAGTTTCAAGCTAGTTATGAGACAGAAACTCGTATTTCTAAACGATTGCATGATGAGTTGGGTAATGATATCTTTCAAGTCATGTTGCAATATCAAAACGATCCCCATGATCCACAAATTAAAGATAAACTCAATACTACCTATCATAAAGCACGTGATATTTCTCGTGAAAACAACGAGTTCGACACCGATGAAACCTTTATCGAAGAATTAAGCAATATGTTGCAAAACTATAGCAAAAACGGAATTCAATTAATGGTTAGAGGGTTAGATAAAATTGATTGGGACCTAAAAGAAAAACCTGTAAAAATAACGGTGTATAGAGTATTACAAGAATTAATGACCAATATGCAAAAACATAGCAATGCTAGTTTGGTGGTATTGGTGTTTTCTAATGTGGATCAGATGATGATGATTAAATACTCGGATAATGGAATTGGGATCTCAAAAGAAGATTTAAAATCCAAAAATGGATTGCGCAATACAGAAAAGCGTATTGGTGCTATCGGTGGAACACTTATCTTTGAATCAGAAAAAGAAAAAGGGTTTAAAGCCGAAATTAAAATCCCTAATTAAAAATTAGCACAATGTTTACTAAAGTATTGGTGGCCGAAGATTATGAGATAGCCAATCAAGGAATAATAAAAGTATTAAAAGATACTGTTGGGATACCTCAAATTGAAGAGGCCAAATATTGTGATGATGCGTATCTAAAATTTAGAAAAGCGCATCAAGATATGGCACCGTTTGAGTTATTAATTACAGACCTTTCCTTTAAAGAAGATCATAAAGTGCAAACTAGAACTTCGGGTATCGAATTGATTAGAGATATCAGAAATATTCAGGCGGATATTAAGGTTATTGTGTATTCTCAAGAGGATCGACCGGATAAAATCAATATGCTCTTTGATAAATATAACATTAATGGGTATGTATGTAAAGGTCAAGACGCCATAAAAGAGTTAACGAATTGTATAGATGGCGTATATCAAGAAAAAACTATGTTACCCAAGGTGTTAACCGATAGTTCTACTGCTAATCAAATGGTCCTTCTAGATGATCTGGATATGATTCTGCTCGAAGAACTGGCTAAGGGATTTACCAAAAAGGAAATTAGACTCAAACTAAAAGAACAAAAAATTACTCCAAATAGCGAGAGTTCTATCGATAAAAAAGTAAGCAAACTATTTGATGATTTTAAGGCCAAAAACACTACACATTTGGTGGCCATTGTTAAAGATCTAGGATTGTTGTAGCCAGATTAAAAGCTATAAAGACATCATTCTTCTATTTAATTTTTTACATATTAAATTTCAGAAATAGTACCCCGATAAATAGGGGTATGCAGTTTGTTTTTTCAAAATAAAATGTCGCTTTACAGAAATCTGTAAGGATATATACCATAGTCGATTTATGTTTGTGCCGTAAAAGCAGATGAATGAGAGATGAGAATGAATTTATTCTAATTACCGAAACTACACAAACACACTATAAAGATGAATAAAGATCAAGTACTCATAGCCGGAATCATTGATGGGGATCAAAGAATACTAACTCGCTTTTATAGAGAAAACATACGTTATATACAAGGGTATATTTTACGTAATTACGGAAACTCTGAGGATGTCGAAGATATTTTTCAGGATGCTTTAGTAGTATTATATCAAAAATTAAGATCTGGTCTTTTAGAGATTAAAGTACCTATTACCACTTATTTTTATGGAATTTGTAAAAATTTATGGAGGAATAGATTAAGAAAAAAGCAAAGACTAATCTTAGATGATGAAGAAAGCCGTTTTGAAGGAGTTAATGACACTATAATGAATGATATAGAAAATCAAGAACGTGAACACTTGTATAGAAAACATTTTCAGAAATTGAGTATAGACAATAAGAAACTCTTACAATTATTTTTTGAGGGTAGATCTATGAAAGAAATCTCGAACATTACAGGATATACCGAAGGATATACCCGAAAGAAAAAATTCATGGCCAAAAAGCAATTATTAAAGATGATCGAAAAAGATCCTATGTACCAAGAATTAGTAGTTGCCTAATTGTTAAGCTACATAAAAAGAATTACTTCCCAATACAAAAATTAGCAAAAATATTTCAGGATAAGTCATCATCAGGGTTTGGATGATAATTCATATGAGTGTCTTTAAGGCTGTTATAAATAGTTGCTGTAACTTCGTTATTATACCTGATTTGCGATAATGGAGCTTTTGTGGTATATATACATTATAATATTATATTGCAGAAAGAAAACTGCTAATCGATGACAGTTTCATTTAAAGTCATCTCTTAAATATATAGTATAGAATGAGTAAAGCGTCTTTTATTAAAGAATTAACCTTACCCGCTATAGCGGCTCCAATGTTTTTAATCTCAGGGCCACAATTGGTTATAGAGTGTTGTAAGAACGGAATTGTAGGGACTTTTCCGGCATTAAATCAACGAACTTCTGAAGGATTTGAAGAATGGCTTATTGAGATAAAAAAGGCACTTTCAGATTTTGAAAAAGAAACAGGTAAAAAAGCTGCACCATTTGGTGTTAATTTAATTGTTCATCATTCGAACCCAAGATTAAAAGCTGATCTAGCCTTATGCGTTAAACATAAAGTGCCATTAATTATCACATCACTGGGTGCTGTTTCAGAATTGGTAGATACTGTGCATAGTTATGGAGGATTAGTGTTTCATGATGTCATCAAAAAACGTCATGCCGAAAAAGCGAATGAAGCAGGTGTAGATGGGTTAATTCTTGTTGCAGCTGGAGCCGGTGGTCATGCAGGGACCCTAAATCCTATGCCATTTGTTTCAGAAATAAAAAAGTTCTTTAAGAAAACTATATTGCTTTCAGGCTGTATTAGTACCGGAAAAGATATTGCCTCTGCTATGCAAATGGGTGCAGATTTGGCGTATATGGGAACCCGCTTTATCAATACCGAAGAAAGTAAAGCGCCAAAAGCATATAGAGATATGATTATAGATTGCGGAGCGAGTGATATTGTATATACCGCGGCTGTTTCTGGTGTTTCAGCCAATTTTTTAGGACCCAGTTTGAAAGCTATGGGTATTACAGAAGAAATGTTAACAAGTAAGAAGAAAGTTGATTTTGGAGAAGAATTAACGGTCAATGAAAATGAAGCAAAAGCCTGGGCTACTATTTGGTCCGCAGGTCAGGGTGTGGCGACTATAAGTAATTCAATTAGTGTACATGATTTAGTTTCAGATTTAAAAACCGAATTTAAAACGGCTATTCAAGAGCAGTGTACACTATTAGAAAAGTATACATAATAACTTATCCCGGTAGTAAATCATTGTCAATAGGGAGTAAAAAATTGTTTCCAATACAATACGTACCAAAATTTATAATCTAAAGTCTATACATATAGTGATATGATATAGACTTTAGATTATTTTTTTATAATATGCCTTTCCATATTTCTGAAATAATGAGTAGAGTATACTGGTTAAGTGATATTATTTTCCTCCTGTAATGAGTAGAGGAACAGTTACTTTTTCAATAATGCCATCCATTTTGGACTTTCTGTTAAAAAGTCGATCTATCCATCCTTTTTCTGTACTAAAGCGACCCATGCATAATAACTCTACATTGTTTTTAGAAACATAATTGTTTAGGCCATCAAGTGAATATGAATTTTCTTCGAATTCATATTCTACCGTATTCTGATCATTGAAAACAGCTTTTATTTGGTCAATATTCGATTTTGTTGCAGCTGCCGCAGATTTCTTACGAATGCTAAAGAATTTTATGGGAGTTTTAGAATTCTCATTGAGATCTTTAGTAATTTTAAGGGTATGATCATCCATAGTATTACTATAAAAACCTAATGAAATCTCTCCATTTGCTTGGATCTCGTTACCCTCTCCTACAATCAAAATAGGTCCCGAATGTTTATTTAATAAAAACTTGGTTACTCCATCGTCTCGGAAATCTACTAGTTTTTTCTTCCTTTTTCCGATAACTACAATATCTGGATTGGTTTTCTCGATATGGTGTTGGATTTCATTTTTTACATTACCCAAGGTAAAATCATAAGAAACGGGAATATTTTCTTCTTCTGAGATAAGGTGTGCCAAATCTCGTAGCTTTTTTTCAGTGGTAATACGTTTCTTAGCGATTTCCCGCATGGCAGAAACTTGATTGTCATATTTTACCACATCCTGCGGTGGACTTACATAGAATATTTCAATACTTCCATTTATTGTTTTTGCCATATTAATGGCATTTCTCAATGCGGTGTCAGACTTTTGAGTTAGATCATTTAAGACTAATAGTTGATATTTATTTTTCTGATTTTGGTTTTTCATGATTTCGAGTTTAATAGTTCTTTTTGTATAGATTATAGTCAATGACATTTCTACACAAATTAAAATACCAAAGGATGATACTATATAATAGTAGCTTATCTTTTAGAATCTTTAGAAATATTTGATTTTTTTATACGGTTGATCTACGGCTATATGCTGCACCTTATTAAGCAGATCTTTATAATTTTTCGACTAGAAAACGCACAATTTTTATTGATAAGTTTTTAAAGAAAAACATACTTGTATAGGTAAACACGGTCTGGTGTTTAACACTATTAATAAGAATGCATTGGATTATACCCGTTCAGGAGGAGGGATAAGGATTTCTAGATGAACATCCCATAGAGAAGCTTGTGCCCAAGAACACAATGATTTTTTATTATTGGCAAAGAGGTATGAATATTCACTAACCTGAATTTCTATTTTCTCATCTTTGCTGTCCTTTTCTTTTTTTTCTTTTTTCTTTTTCTTCTTCTTAGTGTCTTTATCATAATCATAATTGGCTAATTCATAGTCACTTTGAGTAAAAAAAGCAAAAGTTTGAGTAATGGGTTGAATGATCATTGTAAATACTACAAGAATAAAGATTGTTTGCCTTAAAAAATTCTTAATATTTTCTTTTTTTTCATTCATTTTTATAAAATACAATTTATGATGTATCAAAAATTTATTTTAAAACCATCCATCATTCGCGCTATAAATATAATAGTATTCTTGTCTTGTTCGATATATATATTACTGATTAACCGAACTTTAACAATATAAAGAAAATAATTTTAAAAAGCCAGTTCTATCACATATTGTTTAAGATGAAATAATATAGAGTAAACAATTGTTAGCAAAATGACAATTAAAAAGAATACGTAATAAAGTACTTTAAAAGCTTGTTTCGAAGTCTATTTTGAATAGAAAATCTTTGATTCTTCTAAACAAAGTATCAAACAAATGTAAACGAAGTGAAACAAAGGAAAATAAAAGTATATCAAAGGCAAGGAAATCTATTTGCCGATACAGAAATTAGCGAATATATTACCAAGTAAATCATCACTAGATATTTCACCAGTAATTTCTCCAAAATGATACAGTGCCTGGCGGATATCTATGGCCATAAGGTCTCCGGAAAGCCCAGAATCAATACCATATTGTACTTTTTGAATTTCTTCTAAAGCTTTTAATAAAGCATCATAGTGTCTGGTATTAGTTACTATAGTATCATTATTGCGTAACGCACCGGTATTTACAAATTCAAGAAGTTTATTTTGCAATTCGTCTACTCCTATATGTTGCTTGGCAGAGAGTAATTGCAATACAGATCCTTCTATTTTATCTAGATGTATTTTTAGTTTTTCTAATTCTGTTGCATTAAGCTTATCCATTTTATTGGCAACAATAATTAAAGGTTTCTGCGGATATTTATTTTTAATTTTTTCTATTTCTATAATAAATTTTGATTGGGCATTTAAAAATTTATCGGCTTCAAGTAAATAGATTACCACTTGAGCCTGTTCGATTTTTTCAAATGTTTTTTGGATTCCGATACTTTCTACTACATCCTCAGTATCTCTTATTCCTGCTGTATCTATAAATCGAAATCCAATACCACCAATATTAATCTCATCTTCAATAGTATCTCTTGTTGTTCCTGCTATATCAGATACGATAGCTCTTTCTTCGTTAAGTAAGGCATTAAGCAATGTAGATTTCCCTACGTTAGGTTCTCCCACAATAGCAACAGGGATACCGTTTTTAATTACATTTCCTACGGCAAATGAATCTATTAAACGTTTTAAGACTTTAGTGATCCTGGTGATCAGATCTTTAAATTGTGTACGATCGGCAAATTCTACATCTTCTTCAGCAAAATCAAGTTCTAACTCTATTAAGGAAGCAAAATTTAATAATTCTTCTCGTAATGCTTTAATCTCATTCGAGAAACCTCCTCGCATTTGTTGCATAGCAATTTGGTGCGAAACTTCAGAGTCTGATGCAATTAAATCGGCAACAGCCTCGGCTTGAGAAAGATCTAATTTTCCGTTAATAAAAGCACGCAACGTAAATTCTCCTGCATTTGCCATGCGGCAGCCTTTACGTAGTAAAAGTTGAATTATTTCTTGCTGGATGTATGTAGATCCATGGCAAGAAATTTCTATTGTAGGTTCTCCTGTATAAGAATTTGTTCCTTTAAAAATAGATATTAGGACTTCATCTAATATTCTATCGTCATCAATAATATGTCCCAAATGAATGGTATGACTTTTTTGTTTTTTTAGTTCCTTTCCGCTTATAGATTTAAATAGAGGAGAACAAAGGGCGATAGCTTCTTTTCCTGAAACCCTTATCACGGCAATTGCTCCAGCCCCAGATGGTGTAGCTAACGCTACTATAGTATCTTGTGAAATCATATTCATTTGCTAAATGGCAAAAATAGAGATTAAAATATACACTTTAAATACGCAGTGTAAATCTTTTTTTGAGGAGTAGTTTTTCTTTCCTATCTTGTACTTCAAATAAGTGTAAATCACTTTTTTAAATCTACCCAGATCCCTTTTAGGGAACAAGAATTAGGAGAGAAATTGGATTCGATATTAAGTAACGTCTTAACTATTGGATTTGTTGGGAAACAGGATTGTTGTAGTATAAATTGCAACAATTTTTATGTACGTTAAATTTAATGTCTAACCAATAATAACTAATTCTTATTCGTATGAATTTTTACAACACAAACTCATTTAACACTAAGGGAAGGCTATTGCTGAAACATTTCAGTATTCTAGCTTTTTTATGTTTACCCTTTATCAATTTTGCTCAAGAAGAATTGCCCAGATATTATAAAGGCGCTGATATTGATATCATGTCAGAAAGTAGTACAGCAAAGAGCAGTCAAGAAATAGTAACACAAACTATTTCAGAAAAAGGAGCTACATGGTTACGTTTATTTTTCAAAGATGTAAATCTTGGAAGTAATAGTACAGTAACTATCACCTCAGATCTAGATGGTGCATCACAAACGTTAAGTGGTGCCTCTATTAAAAATTGGCAAAATGCAAGTGCTTATTTTAATGGAGATAAAGTAACTATTACACTTAATATAGCGGCAGGAGAAACCGCTATTGGTCTTAATATCCACGAAATAGGAGTGGGTAAAGAAGACCCAAATAATAAATCACAATGTGGATCAAATGATGATAGAGTAGATTCTACCGATGATGCGATTGGTAGAATAGTACCCATAGGATGTACAGGTTGGATTATTACCAATGGTCGATTGGTAACCGCTGGACATTGTGTTGGAAGTCGAGCACAAATCATAGAATTTAATGTGCCCAAATCTAATCCAGATAGAACTATAGTACATCCTGGACCAGAAGATCAGTATCCAATCGGTAATTTTGTATCGCCGTACCCAAATAGTCCAAGTCAAGCTAATGACTGGGCAGTATTTACGGCTAGTGCAAATTCACAAACAGGACAAACACCGATACAGGCACAAGGAAAATCTTATAATGTAGTACAAAGTGCTCCTGTTGGTAATATAACGATTACTGGTTTTGGAACAGATACCGGTATTGATAACCAAACGCAACAAACACATACGGGGCCTCAATCTTCTGTAACCAATACTTTTGTACGTTATAGAACGGATACTACGGGAGGAAACTCTGGTAGTCCGATTATAGATGCTGCTGGTAATGCAGTAGGTGTACATGCCTATGGTGGTTGCTCAGGGTCAGGAGGATCTAATTCTGGTGAACGAGCAACAATCCCCGCTTTTTGGGATGCTATGGGACTTGGTGGTACGCCTCCGCCACCACCTAGTGAAGATTGCTCAGGAAACGTAACAGCATTCCCGTTTAGCGAAAGTTTTGAAAGCAACCTTGGTCAGTGGGCGCAAGCTACTTCTGATGATATCAATTGGACTAGAAATTCTGGAGGAACACCTTCTAATGGTACAGGACCAGGAAGTGCTGCAGATGGTAGTTTCTATCTTTATGTAGAAGCTTCTGGTAATGGTACGGGATATCCAAATAAAAGAGCGATTTTAAATTCTCCTTGTTTGAATTTTAGTGGGGTTTCTAGCCCTACGATTTCTTTTCAATATCATATGTTAGGTACAGCAATCAATAGTCTAGCTGTTGAGGCAAGAACTAACAATTCTGGAAATTGGACAAGCGTATTTAGTCAAACCGGAGATCAAGGAAATAGCTGGAATGCGGCAAATGTGGATTTATCTGCATACGCAGGACAAAGTAGTGTGCAACTAAGATTTAATGTAGTTACTGGTTCTGGTGGTAGCGGGTGGCAAAGTGATATCGCTATTGACGATGTGAGTATTCAAAATGGTACTGTAACACCACCACCAACATGTGATACATTAAACTTCAATGATTTCCAGATTACTTCATTTTCTAATCAGGATTCAGCCGGTAATTCGTCTATTGGTAATGGAGGAAACTCATTATCATTAACCAATAACACTTGGAAATCTATTGCATTAAGTTATAATGTTACTTCAAGTACGGTAATAGAATTCCAATTTAGTAGTACTTCTCAAGGAGAAATTCATGCAGTTGGTTTTGAAGATGATAACTCACTTACATCTTCTAGATACTTTAAGGTACATGGTAGTCAAAATTATGGAGTAACTAATTTTGATAATTACTCAAGCGGTACAACTACGTATATTATTCCTGTAGGTAATTTCTATACCGGTAATATGGATAGGTTGGTATTCATTAATGATAATGACGCTGGTTCGGGTAATAACTCAACTTTCTCTAATGTAAAAATTTATGAAGGCTCTTGTGGACAATCTGCAAGTACAGAAAGTGTGATAGCTGCATTTGAAAATGTAACACCTATTATGGGAGATCAAGAAGAGGGTGATTTGTTAGATTTGAAAATAACACCAAATCCAGCACAAGATATTTTCTCTATTTATTTAAGTAGATATACTACCGGAACAACAAATGCTATCATTTATGATATTTTAGGTAGAAAACAAGCTCAATTAGAACTTCATTCGGGAGAAAATAGAATTTCTACACGTAGCTTATCCTTAGGACAAGGTATCTATATGATTAAGTTTAATAATAGCAAAGGAGAAGGTATTACTCGAAAGCTAATTTTAAACTAGTAAAAACAAATAAAAAGACATTAAATTTATAATGAAAAGCATCTCGAAACTGATCGAGGTGCTTTTTTTATATATCTTATTAAGAGATCAAGTAGTGAATCGTAATTATAAGTAATACGTGTAACAAAATGAGTTTTTTTTCGTCATATAAGTACAATTGCTAAAAATATTAGCAAAATCATCAATCAATCAAAAAGCAAAAGAATCATGAGAGAAGACAAATCAGTATTAGTTGTTACACATTTATCACAGTTATTAGATCTTATTACAGGTTTTGGAGGGTTTTTAGTACCACTAATATTGTGGTTAACTCAAAGAGAACAGGTAATGACAATGGATGAACACGGTAAATCAATAATGAATTTTCAAATCAGTATGTTCATTTATGCTATTATTTGTATACCGTTAATATTATTATTTGGGTTAGGGCTTTTGGGATTAGCAGTGATTGCAATACTGTGCTTTGTTTTTCCAATCGTTAATGCTGTAAGGGCAAGTAATGGCGAAAGACCTTCTTATCCATTATCGATGAGAATTATAAAATAATATAAAAAAAAGAGGCTGGTTTTAAAACCGGCCTCTTTTATATAAAAACACTATTTAAGGTTTAGTGTTGGTTAATTCTAAAATCAGGATATGCATCCATTCCGTGCTCATGGCCATCGAGACCGTCAATTTCTTCTTTTTCAGAAACTCTGATTCCTATAGTTTTCTTAAGCGTAAAAATAATAATGAAAGAGGTAAGTATACAAAACCCTCCAGCAGCCAATACACCAACTCCTTGAACAAGAAATTGATCAAAACCAGCTTTTGCACCAAAGATACCCACTGCTAGTGTACCCCAGATACCGCAGATAAGGTGTACGGCGATAGCTCCAACAGGATCATCAAGTTTTATCTTATCAATTAATGCTACACCAAATACGATGATTGCCCCGGCAATGGCACCTATTAATACGGCATCTGTAGGAGACATTTGATCAGCGCCTGCAGTAATACCTACCAATCCACCTAAGATTCCATTTAAGAACATGGTAAGATCATAGTTTTTATACATTAATGTTGAAACTAAGAAAGCAACAACTCCACCAGCCGCTGCGGCCAAAGATGTAGTTACTAGAGTTAAAGATGTTCCTGCTGCATCTGCAGAAAGAACGGATCCACCGTTAAAACCAAACCATCCTAACCATAAAATAAGAACACCAGCTGCTGCAAGTGGTATATTATGTCCGGGAATAGCTTGTGGTTTACCTTCAGAACTAAATTTACCAATTCTAGATCCTAATAAATAAACTGCGACTAGCGCTGCCCATCCACCCACAGAGTGTACTAAAGTAGAACCAGCAAAGTCATAAAACCCTTCAGCTTCACCAATTGTAAAAGTAGATAAAAATCCACCTCCCCATTGCCAAGAACCGACTATTGGATACACTAATCCAACATAGATAATTGTAAAGATCATAAATGCCCCAAGTTTAATACGTTCTGCAACGGCACCAGAAACTATGGTAGCTGCAGTAGCAGCAAACATTCCTTGAAACAGAAAATCTGTCCAATATGTATATCCTTCATTATAGGTGAGATCTAGAGCTCCTTCTGCTGTTAACGGAGAATCTAATCCAAAACCTGCGAATCCTAAAAACCCTGTAGCTCCTTCTTCGAAACCAGGATACATTAGATTAAATCCTACTAGGCAATATAATAATAGACCTACGCAAATAATGAATACATTTTTGAAAAGTATATTAATTGTGTTTTTTTGACGAGTTAATCCTATTTCTAAAAAAGAAAATCCTAAGTGCATGAAAAATACTAGTGCAGTACACACCATCATCCATACATTATTGATAGTTAACATTTCCATTGTTTAATTACTATTAAAATTATTTTTTGTTTTCGGTTGGTTAATACTCTTGATAAGAGTGATGGTTAGTTTAGCGTACTTCCACCTTTTTCAGATGTACGAATGCGATATGCTTCGTTAATATCCGAAACAAAGATTTTTCCGTCCCCTACTTCGCCAGTTTTGGCGGCTTCAAGAATTGCAGATATAGCAGCTTCTTCATAATCATCATTTACTACTATAGATAAGAAACGTCTTTGAATATCTGTTGTACTATAAGATACTCCTCTATATACGCTTCCCTTTTGTTCATTTCCTACTCCGGTAACATCCCAATATGAGAAAAAAGTGATCCCTTTTTCATGTAGTGCTTCTTTTACCACTCTGTATTTTGATCTTCTGATTATTGCTTCTATTTTCTTCATAAAGAATAAAAGTTAAAATTAATGTTAAATTCCATTCAAAAGTATGTGATTTTATTTTTTGCACCCAAATAAATTGGGGTAATGGTGTAATTTTTATCATTTTAGAATATTTACCCCCTAAAAATTAGGGGTATTTATTTTTTTGGATATAAAATTGATGATTTAACAGTAGCGTTGGTTTGGTGTTTTACGAAAACGTTTTCATAAAAAGATATTGATAATCAATAGACTATCATTTTGCGCAAAGCCCTATTTTATTTGACTTTTTTTAAGAAAAGCGCATTATCAAATTCGTAAATAGAAGTCGTTATTTTGTGATTATTTTATTCTGAATGCCGTTTTTTTAGAGAGCTCAGAAAAGTAGTGTTCAAAGCCTTCTTTTTCTTTTTCAATCCTTAATGATTTGTTAATTTCATACACTTGAAACATTGAATGACCATTAAAAAATGAAATAAAGTAAAGATGTGAACTTTTTACTTTTTAGTTAAAAAATAAGGTCATTTCAGAATTAAGTCGGAAATTATTATGAAGAAACAAGGAATGTATCTACCAGAATTTGAGCACGACGCCTGTGGTGCCGGATTTATATGTAGCCTCGAAGGTAAAAAGTCAAACGACATCATTCATAAAGCTCTAGAGATTTTAGAAAAACTAGAACACCGAGGAGCGGTTAGTGCTGATGGAAAAACTGGAGATGGTGCAGGTATATTAATCGACATTCCCCACAACTTCTTTACAGAAAATTGCGATTTTGTATTGCCTGAGCCTGGAGAATATGCAGTAAGTAATGTGTTCTTACCTAAAAAAGAAAACCAAAGACAGTTCTGTATCAATACTTTCGAAACTAATATAACCGATCAAGGACTTGTATTGCTTGGGTGGAGGGATGTTCCTGTTGATCACATACATTTAGGTGAGATTGCCGCAACAACAGAACCTTTTATTAAACAAATATTTATTGGTAAGGGCGATAAGGATCAAAGTTATTTTGATTTTAACCTTAAGCTGTTTACGGCAAGAAAAGTTACAGAGCATACCATCTATAGTTCTAAGCTTTCAGAAAGTAAGTTTTTTTACTTACCTAGTTTATCCACAAAGACCTTGATATTTAAAGGGCTTCTAATGCCAGAGGATATTAAGTTATACTATAAGGACCTAATGGATCCAAAAGTAGTTACGCGATTAGCATTAGTGCATCAACGATTTTCTACAAATACATTTCCAACTTGGGATTTGGCTCAACCTTTTCGTTACATGTGCCACAATGGAGAAATTAATACGCTAAGAGGTAATGTAACGCGAATGCGATCTAGAGAAGAATTATTACAAAGCGATTGGTTCGGAGAAGATATCAAAAAAATACTTCCGGTAGTGTTAAAAGGAAAATCTGATTCTGCTTCTATGGATATGGTGGTAGAATTATTATTAATGACAGGTAGATCTTTGCCAGAAGTAATGATGATGATGGTTCCTGAAGCTTGGGAGAAAAACCCTGAGATGTCTGAAGCAAAGAAAGCGTTTTATGAATATAACTCTTGCGCTATGGAACCTTGGGATGGTCCTGCTTCAATTCCATTTACAGATGGTAATTATATCGGTGCGGTATTAGATAGAAATGGTTTACGCCCATCAAGATACAGTGTTACCAAAGACGGATATGTAATCATGTCTTCAGAAACGGGGGTGGTTGATCTCGAACCTGCTAATATTTCGCATCACGGAAGATTAGAACCGGGAAAAATGTTTCTGGTAAACATGGAAGAAGGTAGAATAGTAAATGATGAGGAAATTAAAGAAGAAATAGCAACCAGACATCCATATCGCGAATGGTTGGATGGTAATTTGGTACATCTAAAAGATATCCCTTATAATGATTGCCCTTTGTTTTTGGGAGAAGAAACCATTACAAAACGTAAAGAAGTATTTGGATATACACAAGAGGATATTGATACTATTATTGCTCCTATGGGGCAGTTAGGAAAAGAACCTATTGGTTCTATGGGATCTGATACTCCAATAGCGGTACTTTCTGAGCGTCCACAATTGATATATAATTATTTTAAGCAATTATTTGCGCAAGTGACCAATCCTCCTTTAGATGGTATTCGTGAAGAGTTAATAACAGATATAAGCTTAACATTAGGGTCTGATCATAATATTTTTGATATTAATGAAAAGCACTGTAATAAATTAAAAATCAATAATCCTGTTATTTCTAAAGAGGATTTGGATAAGATTAAAACATTTACTAATAAAGGATTCAAAGTAACATCGATCCCAATGTTGTATAATATCAATAGAGGGTTAAATGGGTTAGAAGATGCTCTTGAGGTTATGCTAAGCGATGTCTCTGATGTGATTGATGAGGGAACCAACGTGGTTATTCTTTCTGATAGAAATGTAAGTAAACATAGAGCGCCAATACCTGCTTTATTAGGATGCTCTTATGTAAATAGTGGTTTGCAAAAATTGGGCAAACGTTCTAAGGTGAGTATTATTATCGAATCTGCAGAACCAAGAGAAGTACATCATTTTGCTTTATTGTTTGGATATGGGGCCAGTGCCATCAATCCTTATATGGTAAATGAAATTATAGGAGAGCAGCTTCAAGAAAATAATATAACGGGAATCGATTTTGACGAAGCAATAAAAAATTATAATAAAGCAGTTGGTAAAGGAGTGCTTAAAGTGATGAATAAGATAGGTATCTCTACGCTTAATTCATACCGAAGCTCGCAATTGTTCGAGTGCATTGGTATCAATACCAAAGTAGTGGATCAATATTTCCCTAATACAGCCACACGAATTGAAGGAATAGGGTTGTATGAACTTGAGAAAGAAATTGCAAAACGTCATAAACGTGCATATGTTGAGCAAGAAGTTGCAGCTAATCTAGACCTCGAAATAGGAGGGCAGTATAGATGGAGGCGTAATGGAGAAAAACATCAGTTTAATCCATTATCTGTTGCAAAGTTGCAAAAATCGGTAAGAGATAACGATTCGAAAACATATAAAGAATATGCAAATCTGATCAACGAGCAATCAAAGAGCTTAATGACTATTCGAGGATTATTAGAATTTTCTAATTATGATCCAATTTCTATCGATGAGGTAGAACCATGGACCGAGATTGTAAAACGTTTTAAAACAGGAGCAATGTCATATGGATCTATCAGTAAAGAAGCTCATGAAAACCTAGCGGTAGCCATGAATCGTATTGGCGGAAAAAGTAACTCTGGAGAAGGAGGAGAGAACCCTTTACGTTTTTATAAAGATGTGAATGGTGATTGGAAAAACAGTGCGATAAAGCAAGTAGCATCAGGTAGATTTGGAGTGTCTTCGAATTACTTAACAAGTGCTGCCGAAATTCAAATAAAAATGGCTCAAGGAGCTAAACCGGGAGAGGGAGGACAATTGCCAGGGCCAAAAGTAAATCCTGAAATTGCAAAAACTCGTAATTCTACACCTTATGTTGGATTAATTTCGCCACCTCCACATCATGATATTTACTCTATCGAGGATTTATCTCAACTAATTTATGATTTAAAATCTGCCAATAGACAAGCCAGAATAAATGTAAAATTAGTTTCTGAAGTAGGAGTAGGAACAGTAGCGGCGGGTGTAGCAAAAGCAAAAGCAGATGTCGTTCTTATCTCGGGATTTGATGGAGGAACAGGGGCATCACCTTTAACATCATTAAAACATGCTGGATTACCTTGGGAGCTGGGTATTGCTGAAGCACAACAAACATTAGTAGGTAATGATCTACGTAGTCGAATTGTATTAGAGTGTGATGGCCAGTTAAAAACAGGCCGTGATGTTGCAGTAGCCTGTTTATTAGGAGCCGAGGAGTTTGGTTTTGCAACAGCTCCGTTGGTGGCTTCAGGGTGTGTTATGATGCGTGTTTGTCATTTAAACACATGTCCTGTGGGTATCGCCACACAAAATCCAGAACTGCGTAAAAAGTTTAAAGGAAAACCAGAACATGTAGTTAATTATATGTATTTCGTAGCACAAGAGTTACGTGAAATTATGGCCCAACTTGGTTTTCGTACAGTAAATGAGATGGTCGGGCAAGTAAATAAATTAGATCATAATAAAGCAATAGCCCATTATAAAGCGGCAGGAATTGATTTGACTCCAATTTTACATCAAGTCGATGCGCCTAAAGGAGTTGAAGTGTACAATACCGAAACTCAAGATCATGGATTAGGTAAATCAATAGATTTTGAAATTATAGAACAGGCACATCCTGCATTGTTTCGCAAGGAAAAAACAACATTAGATTTTGATATCACCAATACGGATAGAGCGGTTGGAGCAATATTGAGTAATGAAATCTCTAAAATTTACGGAGCTCAAGGGTTACCAGATAATACATTAAAATTAAACTTTACTGGGGCGGCCGGGCAGAGTTTTGGGGCTTTTGCTACCAAAGGTTTAACAATGGTGGTTAATGGTAATACAAATGACTATTTAGGAAAAGGATTATCAGGAGCAAAGGTGATTATTAAAGTTCCTGAAGAGGCGACAATTGTTCCTGAAGATAATGTAATTACCGGTAATGTTACGCTGTATGGTGCAACAGCCGGAGAAGTGTACATTAATGGTAAAGCCGGGGAGCGATTCTGTGTTCGTAATTCGGGAGCGAAAGCTGTAGTAGAAGGAATAGGTGATCATGGATGTGAATATATGACTGGCGGTATAGCAGTTATTCTAGGTGAGGTAGGAAGAAACTTTGGAGCAGGAATGTCTGGAGGTATCGCGTACATATATGATGATAAAAAAACCTTTGAAGCACATTGTAATAAAGAAGCTTTAAACCTTGATCCAGTAGATCAACAACAGGATATCGAAGAATTGAAAACACTCATTGAAAATCATTATAACGCTACTTTAAGCCCATTAGCTCAAAGAATATTAGAAAATTGGGAGAAAGAATTGTCAAAATTTATCAAAATATTCCCAGAGGAGTATAAGCAAGCATTGATACGATTAGAAGAAGAAAAATTAGCACAAGCATAAAACGATAGTAACATGGGAAAGATAACTGGATTTTTAGAATTTGAAAGAGAGATCGAACAGTACCAACCTGTTAAAGATCGTATAAAAGGGTATAATGAGTTTACGGTAGCAATGCCAGAGAAAAAACTTAAAGACCAAGGTGCTCGTTGTATGGATTGTGGAATTCCATTTTGTCATAGTGGGTGTCCACTTGGTAATTTGATTCCTGATTTTAATGATGCGGTATATCGCGGTAAATGGGAAAAAGCAGCTACAATACTACATTCTACGAATAATTTTCCAGAGTTTACGGGGAGATTATGTCCAGCACCTTGCGAAGAAGCTTGCGTTTTGGGGATCAATGAAGATCCGGTTACAATAGAAAATATTGAAAAAAATATTGTAGAAGAAGCTTTTAAAAATGGATGGATAAAAGCAAATCCGCCAAGAGAAAGAACAGGAAAAACAGCAGCAGTTATAGGATCGGGTCCAGCAGGATTGGCAACGGCACAGCAATTAAATCGTGCGGGACATTTAGTAACCGTTTTTGAAAGAGATGAAAAAGTAGGAGGGTTATTGCGTTATGGTATCCCAGATTTTAAAATGGAAAAAGATGTAATTGATCGCCGTGTAGCTGTTTTAGAAGAAGAAGGTATTGTATTTAAAACAAATACTGCTATAGGAAAAGATATCAAAGCCGATCAATTAAAAGAAAATTTTGACGCGGTGGTCTTATGCACAGGTGCAACAGTACGTCGTAATTTACCGGTAAAAGGAGCTGATTTAAAAGGAGTAGTACAGGCCATGGATTTTTTACCACAAAACAATAGGAGAGTGGATGGGATCAAAGATCTGGGCGAAGAAATTTTGGCAACAGATAAAGATGTTATCGTAATAGGAGGAGGAGATACAGGTTCTGATTGTATTGGTACCTCTGTGAGACATGGAGCTACTTCGGTCACGAATTTTGAAATCATGGGTAAAGGTACTACAGCGCGACCTGCAAATCAACCTTGGCCGTTTTGGCCAATGCGATTACGTACAAGTTCTTCTCATCAAGAAGGAGTAGAACGTAATTGGAGTATATCTACCAAGGAATTTTTAGGAGACGAAAACGGAAATTTAAAAGGGCTAATTACCACCGAAGTAGAATGGGTAAAAGAAAATGGTCGTTTTACATTAAAAGAAATTCCAAATACCGAAAAAGAATGGAAATGCGAATTAGCATTATTAGCATTAGGATTTACAGGATCTGAGCCAACTATTGCAGAACAATTGGGAGTCGATATGGATGCTAGAACTAATATCAAAGCAACCGAAGAGAATTATGAAACCAATGTAAAAGGTATTTTTGCAGCTGGAGATACCCGAAGAGGACAATCGCTAATTGTATGGGCCATTGCTGAAGGAAGGCAAGCGGCATATCATATCGATACCTATTTAATGGGATCCTCTAACCTACCACTTAAAGGAGAAGGAGATTTACCAAGAGTTTAGTAGAATTTAATGATTAGTGTTAAGAAAAAAAGACTGTTAACCCAAATATGGTTAGCAGCCTTTTTTAATGATTGATGAATGTGTTTTATCCTTTGGTAATCTTAAAGCTATTACGAGAGCGCTCTGTGAATGAATTTCGAATGGATGTAGCTTCCTCGTCGCTAATAGAGTTTTCATATTTTTCTAATGAATATCCAGTAGTTTTATGAAGCATTTCATGATAAAAAATAATAATTTCATTTTTTCGGTCTTTACTTGCTAATCCTACCAAGCGTGACATCATAAATTGATCTTCAAGTGTATAACCTTTTTGTTCTAAAAACGCTCTTGTTTTAGCTCCTTCTCCGTTCGGATTTTCTATTGCCGATTTTTTGCTATCATAAAACCAGGTGTTGTAGCGATATTTATTGTTACCAATGTAGTCTGCATTGCTAAAATCATAATTATAGATTAAATCATTTTCAGATAAAAACCCCTCAAATTGAACAACAAACAACTTGCTTATTGATCTGTTTTCATCTACTGAAACAAAAACATATCTTTCGCCAGTGGCAATTGACTTTCCTTGTATATCTTCTACATATTCATCTGAAGAAGCTATTATTTCAAAATCAAATTTGCCGATATAGTTAAATTCTGTAGCTACAGTGATTTCAATTGCAGGTAATTTGTAGGAAGTCAGGATATTGTCTTTAACGAATCTTTTTACGGATTTTTCAGATGAAACATTTTGAAGATTGCCTTTAAGCTCTTTCTTTTTAGTTTGGCAGCTAAACAGTAGGAGCGAAACCATTAATAATGTGTATAGGCGCTTCATTTGAGTTAGTTTATGATATATGTTGTATTAGTCTAGTGTATTTAAAAAAAGCTACTAACCTGATTAAACTAGTAGCTTTTTAGTGATTGATGATGGCTAGTTCGAATTTATACGCTTAAAAATGTATTTTTATACGTATAGCCTGATCTAAGGATATATTCTTGTCTTGTTCTTTTAAAGATTTTACAAATTCTGGAGTTACTCGATGTATTTTTAAACTTTGTGCTTGCTCTGCAGTAATGTTTTTATACCCAATATCTTCAAAGGATTTTACAAATTCTGGAGTTACTCTATGGATTTTAAACGAGATAATATCATCCAAAGGAAGATCTCCAAATCGAGTTTTCTTGAATGCCTGCAGGTATTCTGGAGATACATTGTGAATTTTTAGAGAGATCAATCCATCAATCCCGATATTCTTATATCCAAGTTTGGCATATTCTGAAGCTGTATCAGGAGATACATTATGTATTCTTAAAGAAGACGCTTTGTCTAAGGTAATGTTTTTGTATCCAGCTTTCTTAAATGAATTGATAAACTCTGGGGTTACATTATGTATTTTTAACCCTATAGCATCATCAATAGGAATGTTTTTGTACCCGGCTGCATTGAATCTCTTAATAAATTCAGGAGTTACATTATGAATCTTGAGTGAAATAATTTGATCTACAGAAATGTTCTTGTATCCAAGTTCTTTAAATTGTTTAATAAAATCATTGGGGTTACCCTTACTATCTTGATAGCTTTTACCATAACTATTGGTAGAACTTGACTGTGAATCTGAACTTTCAAAAACATCAGAATGATTATGCGAGCTTTTTACCTGTCCCGGAGTTACATTGTGAATTTTTAATTTGATTACATCTTGTATACTAAGATTGGTTTGTCCTGATTTTTTATAAGATTGTATAAGATCGGTAGTAATATTATGAATTTTTAGTTTTTTGGCTTCTTGTAATGTAATATTAGGGAAACCAATTTTTTTAAGACTCGTAATATATGCTGGTGATACGTTATGAATTTTTAATTCTTTCGCTTCTTTTAATGAAACATTAGTATATCCAATATTTTTAATAGACTTAATGTATTTTGGAGTTACGTTATGAATCTTAAGGTTTTTAGCTTCTTTTGTGGATATGTTAGCATAACCTTCTTTCTTAAACGAACTTATAAAATCAGGAGTTACGTTATGAATTTTTAATTTCATATAATCATCCAAAGACATCTTACCATATCCTTTATTAGTATATGATGTTACAAATTCGGGAGTTACATTATGGATTTTTGCTTTCGTAATTTTCTTTAAAGAAGCCTGAGTTGTATTCAGTTTATTGATAAATTTGATGTATTTGATATCAACATCAAAAAGGTTTAGTTTGCTAATCTCTTCCATGGTATATTGATTATACCCCAGTGCAGTTAATTCTTTCCGGTACATTTTTAATTTATCAAGAGGAAGAGATTTATGAATGATATCTTCAAAATCATCCTGGTCGATATTAAGATTTTCCTTTTTAAGATAACTTAAATATGTGTTATCAAAACCAGTAAGAAAACAATGCACAAGATCTCTGTTATTACCCTCTAAGCCATAAGCTTTAAGTGATTTTATAAAACTTTCATCCGGTGCAAAAGTATATCTTCCATCTCCCAGATTGTTTTCAAATTGCCCTACATAGGTCATGGTTCCAGCATCTTTTGTAATTACTAGTTGTTGTCTATCCCCTTTTGGGAAACCATTAAAATACACGGGATCATAGCATCTTGTAGTAGACCAAAAATTTCGTTTAAGAGGTTCGGCACTCCTATACATAATACAGAGTTTTCCACCTCCAACTTCGGCATCCCAGACACCTTTGGTATAGTCCATTTTTAAAATGGATGTTTTATCTGTTTTTACGACAGGATTTTCAATGGTTTCTTCAGTAGTATTCACCAAAGATTCATTTGGCTTAACGGGATTAAAAGAAAGCACCGTAATCGCTAGTAATGGAATAATGATTAGGTATTTCCATCCTGATTTTGCAGTTGATTTTTTTGAATTCATCATGAGTATTCGTTTTTTGAGAAATGATTGATTATAGCTTGTTGCCAAGCCGGTAGGCATATTAGGAGTTGAGACTTTTAAAAGATTCATTTGATAGGCTTCTTTATTTTCACCTATATTAAGCATTCCGTCATCTGTAAGATATTCTAGATTATTATCAATAGCTTTTCTATATAACCATGCAAAAGGGTTAAACCATTGTAACGTGACTAGCAATTCTACAAGGAGCATATCCATAGTATGCTTACCTTTAATGTGCATTTGTTCATGCTTTAAAATCTGTAAATATGTATCAGGATTATACTGACTTGGATTCATGAATATGCGATTCAGGAAAGAATAAGGTGCGTGATTTTTGGTAGTTTCTACAATTTTATAATCGTCTACTTCTACTGTAGGGTATTTTAACATTCGATATACCAAAACTCCTAACTGAATAAGGAAATGAATACCAAACACAAGGATTCCTAGTATGTAAATGTATAGTACTATGGTTTTCCAGTTTATTGAGGTAGCAACCGAATCGGTAATTACAGAAGTGTTTTCAGATAAAGTAGTTGATTCTTGGTGCACTACAGGTGGCTGTGATAATTCGATAGTATCAGGAGAAATGTTGGATAACACAGGTGTATCCAGCGTTTCTTGTGCCAAAAGACTTTTGAAGGATAAATTTTCCGGTATGCTTATAAAGGGTAGGGTAAATGATAATACTATTAGAGATAATAGTACCCACCGATTTAAACCGTAGAACGTTTCTTTTGATAGAAAAAACCGATAAATAATATAAGACAATGCTATTAAGGCGGAGCTATGAATGATGTAATCCATTACTTTTTGTTTTTTATTAGTTGAATAATTTCTTCTAATTCTTCGGTATTGATTTTTTCTTCTTTAGCAAAGAACTTTACCAGGGCCAGAGGAGAGTTATCAAAATAATTATGTACTACCTCTCCTAATACTTCTTTTTGATACGCATCCTTGGATATCAATGGATAGTATTGAAAACTATTACCATAAGCTACGTGGCTAATAAACCCTTTTTCTTCAAGAATTTTTACAATAGTGGCAGTGGTATTATAATGTGGTTTTGGATCTGTCAATTCTTCTATGATCTCTTTTATAAAAGCTTTCTCAAGTTTCCATAAACTTTGCATGATCTGTTCTTCTCTTTTTGCTAATTTTTGCATGGTAATTATTTTACAAAACAAACCTACTACTAATTTATTAGTTTTACAACTAATTTATTAGTAGTTTAACTAACGAGTTAGGAATTAATCTTGTAAGATGTTGATTTTGAAAGAGTTTTTGGGTATTGTTAAATATTTGTGAATATATTCTAGAATGGTAATTTAGCGAGATCCACATTGCCACCAGAAAGGATAATTCCAATTTTTTTATTCTCGAAACGTTGTTTTTCTCGTAAAAGTGCTGCAAACGCAACTGCAGAAGAAGGTTCTATAATTATCTTCATTCGTTCCCATATTAGCTTCATTGTGCTAATAATTTCTTGTTCTTCTACTCGTATAATTTCAGAAACATGTTTTTGTATGATAGGGAAATTGATATCACCGAGTTGGGTCTTAAGGCCATCGGCAATAGTATTAGCCGTAGTGTTAGTCTCAATTGCACCACTTTGCAAAGAACGATAGGCATCATCAACTTCAAAAGGTTCTCCGCCAATGATCTTGCAATCATTCCCAAAATAATGAGTTGCTAGGGCAGTACCACTAACTAAACCACCCCCTCCAATAGGAGTGAAAATATATTCAAGATCAGGTAAATCTTCCAAAAGTTCTAGAGCTGCAGTACCTTGGCCTAGGATGACATCAAGATCATTTGAAGGGTGCAGAAAAAACGCTCCTTTTTCTTTTTGTATCACCTCTGCTGCTTTTTCTCTTTCTTCAAGAGTAGGAATACATTCTATAATTTCTCCACCATATCCCCTTACTGCTTCTTTTTTTACTTCGGGAGCTGTAGATGGCATCACTATATACGCTTTTACACCGAGGCTTTTGGCAGCAAGAGATAATGCTTGCGCAAAATTCCCTGATGAATGAGTAACAACACCTTTTGATTGTTGTTCTTTTGATAATTGTAAAATAGCATTAGCCGCACCTCGCATTTTGAAAGCACCCATGCGTTGAAAATTTTCACATTTAAAATAGATAGATGCTTTAGAGATTTCATTAAGTAGAGTAGAGGTAAGTACTGGGGTTCTGTGGATATATGGTTTTATTCGTGCGCTGCAGTCGGTAAGATCTTTTTTAGTCATGTTGTTGTGTTACATTTTTTAATTGTAAATGGTGATTTTATATAGAATCAAACCAGTCTAAGGTTTTTACCCAAAGTGTGTCTTTAAACTTTCGACTAAAAAAACCAAAATGCCCAATTTTTTGAGTAGGAACATCAGCTAATTTTATCATCTCTAATTTTTTATCCGATTGCTCAAAAAAATCATGAATTCGCTTAATAGCTATTTCGGTCCCTATAGGATCATCCTCAATACCTAAGGTGAGTAATTTTGCAGTGCACGTATGATAAAAGAATTGTACTCCTTTGGTTTCTAATTGTGTTTTCATGTTTTCGTGGTGCCTTCTACTATGCCATTGTTTGATCACACCTTTTGGTACATCTTCTAACATTCGAAGTCTTTTTCCAGGAAAATACCCCACAACAGTCGTTATCATAGGTAATATCATATGCCATATGATATAGATTTTGGTTTTGTGTTTTTTTGACCAATCTTTATAATAAGCAGTTTGAGCACCTATAGTAATAATACCGCTTATATCTTTGTTTTTTTCTGTCATTCCGATGATGGTACCACCAATACTATGTCCTAATACTATTATTTTATCGTCTACAAAAGTTATTTTGGCATAATCTATAATAGCCGAAAAATCATGTTGACCCCATTCAAGAAATGTAGTTTTAAAACCTCTTAATCGTTTGGGTCTTGAGTCGGCAATACCTCGATAATCATAAGTAATTACATTATACCCTTTTTTGGACATCAATGTAGCATAATGATGATATAAAGTCTTACTCACGGCAGTAGCCGAATTAATGATTAAAACTTTATTTTTGGGTATAGATGCAGACGCCAAGTACATATTTGCCGAAAGTAAATAACCGTCTTTAGTTCTAATGTTGATCATTTAATAAAAGTGATAATTTAGCTTTTAATATAGTTATTGGACTTAAACCAAGCTATTGTCTTTTGTATAGCAGTATCTATCGAAGTCTTAGGCTCATAATTTAATTCTTTTTTGGCTTTATTGCCGTCTAAAAATTGCCCTGCAGACATTACGGCAATGGCAGTATCATCAAGTAAAGGTAATTCACCACCAAATAACTTGTATTTTGTAATTTTAAATTTAGAAACCATTTTGGCCAGACCAAGTGATACTTCTTTAGGTATTGTATCCATACCCTCGATCGTAATTATTTTATGAATAACATCCTTCATAGAAATATTCTCTCCGGTGATAAGGTAGCGTTCACCAATACGACCATGAATACAGGCCGCCAGAAGGCCTTTTGCAGCATCACCAGCATAAATAACGTTTCGATTACCATTTACAAACCCTGGTAATGTTTGGTTTATTGTATTGGTAATAATACGCCCTGTTGATGGTCCATGGTCATATTCCCCAAAGGTCATAGAAGGTATACCGATTACAATCGGAATACCTGATTGGCCAGCTTCTCTTGCCATTTTATCCATAATCCATTTTACTTGAACATAAGCAGATTTGTTTTTTGGACTACTAGTATAAATCTCATTTTCGTTGGCTGTACCACTATCGGATTTTGGTATTGCAATGGCTCCGCCAAGGTAAAGTCCTTTTGTAACGGTACTCTTCTTAAGAGCATTAATAAAATTACCCATTTGTTGTTTGGCAATTTTTATTTCATCCTTCAATGGTTTTGGAGCAGAAGGGTAGTAGGCTCCGCAATTAAGAACATAGTCCAACCCTTCAAAAGATTTTGAAAGACTTTCTTGATCATTGAGATCAGCTATTCGTCCGTTATAATCCAGTTCATTAATTGATGAGAGATCCGAAGTTTTTCTATGAATAACGTAAAGCAAGTTATCTGGATCTTCTAAAATGTGTTTGGCGACGTGATGCCCTAACATTCCGGTTGCTCCTATAACTGCAATTTTTTTCATATCATCATTATATTTTGATCTATCATTTAAATTCTTGATGCTAAAAAAATGGCCTCTAATCAGAGGCCGAATATATATTTTAACAATTAACCTTTATCGACATATTACATGGAGTTTTTAATGTAATACAATAGATGTTGATCAATATCTTTACTTTTATTGAGCAGCTCTGTATTCTCCTCCAGGTCCGGCCTGTAAATCAATTACTTTAGTCCTTTCATTTTTAGAGGATGCCCATCCTTTCTTTTCACCATTTAAAACACCTACCACCATTCCTTCAATAGAAGCATCGTCTTTATCTGAAGTTATTGTGATAACATGTTTACCATTACCCAAGTTTTTCTCAAAAGGAGTTTGTACTGCTTTTAAGATAGTTTCTTTAGGTTCTCTGCTTGTATTCGAATAACTTAGGATTTTTAAATCAAAAGTCTCGACAGTACCCTTTACTGATTTTACTGTTAGAAGATAAGTGTACCCTTCATTTACATTTTCGGTAGTAAAACTTGTGCCAACAATTCCGATAAGAACAAGTATAGCTATAATTTTAATTTTCATAATGATACTTTTTTAGATATATAATTTTATAATAAGGCTATTTTTTCATTCATTTTAATGTTTAAAAAAAGAAAATCGTAACTACCAATCTGTAAGTACTCCGGTTTGACCTTCGGGACCTGCCTGAAGTTTTATCATTTTGTGATCCTTGTTGGAGTAAACAGCCCACGTCCATTTTTTTTCTTTAAGTACTCCTGCTACATTTGCTTCAATAGACCCATCTGCAATACCTTTATCAACAATAATATCATAAGTACCGACACCTAGTTTCTTTTCAAAAGGAGTTTTTAAATCTTTGAATATAACATCTTTTTTATTTGGACTCTTTAGAATAAGATCAAAATTTTGTGTCTGATCATTAAGAGATGTCACAGTAAGTACATACGTATATTTGTCATCATTATTATTTTGAGTAGTAAAACTCATCGTAATAATAACTAGTAATAGCAATAAGGAAAATAGCTTGATTTTCATGTTTTTGATTACTTTATTTGGGGTAAATAATGCTTTAACTAATGTTTAAATCTCGTTATTTTTTTCTAAACTCTTTTAAAAAAGCTGATTTATTTATAATAGATCATCGTTTTTAACAAAAAATCCAACCTGTAAGAGGTTGGATTTTCTATATAGTATTTAAAGTATATTAATTGTTAAGCATCACTGGCATTACCAACATGGTCACATGTTCACCTTCATCTAAACCATCTACAGGTGTAAGAATTCCTGCTCTATTAGGTAATGACATTTCTAACTGCACATCATCGGCATTTAGGTTATTAAGCATTTCACTAAGAAAACGTGAATTAAATCCTATTTGCATATCATCACCTTGATAATCACATGTTAGTCTTTCTTCGGCTTTATTAGAATAATCAATATCCTCTGCAGATACATTTAATTCTGCTCCGGCAATTTTTAAACGAATTTGATGGGTTGTTTTATTAGAGAAAATAGATACTCTTCTCACAGAATTTAAGAACTGCGTTCGAGCTATAGTTAATTTATTAGGGTTTTCTTTTGGGATTACAGCCTCGTAATTAGGATATTTTCCGTCGATTAATCTACAGATCAATTGAGTTTCGTCAAAAGTAAACTTAGCATTAGATTCATTATATTCGATCAAGACTTCACTATCACTTCCTGCTAGAATTCCTTTTAATAAGTTTAAAGGTTTTTTTGGCATAATAAACTCTGCCGATTGTGAGGCTTTTACATCACCACGCGTATATTTTACCAACTTATGAGCATCAGTAGCCACAAATGTTAAGCCTTCTGTAGAAAATTGAAAAAACACACCACTCATTACAGGTCTTAGATCATCATTACCTGTTGCAAAAATAGTTTTACTTACTGCAGTAGCTAAAATATCACCCAAAAGAGTTGTAGCACTTGGGTCTTCTAACTCTACCGCTTTAGGAAATTCTTCACCATTTGCATAAGCCAAAGCATATTTACCATGATTAGAACTTATTTCTACAGTGTTGTTATCACCCGCTACAAAGGTTAGCGGTTGCTCAGGAAAAGTTTTTAACGTCTCTAACAGTAATTTGGCAGGCACTGCTATAATTCCCTGATCAGAAGATTCTACTTCTAGTTTGGTAGACATAGTAGTCTCCAAATCAGATGCAGAAACAGTTAATGCATTATTATCTAATTCAAACAAAAAATTATCTAATATAGGTAAGGTGTTGCTGTTATTAATTACCCCACCTAGTACCTGGAGTTGTTTTAATAAGTATGAACTGGATACTATAAATTTCATTGGTGTTTCTTTATTGTTTGTTAGTTGTAAAACAAAATTTTCCGTAATACATTGATACTATTCGAGTAGCATTGTAATGATCTATTTAATAAATACGAGCGACAGTTTTACTCAGTTTTACGCAAATATAATCGTAATCGATAAGGATTTTGGTATGCATAAAACCATAGTTATTAACAAACCTAAGGGAGTTATTGACTATCTGCTACCAATTATAAATTACAAACGATGATTTTTGATTTATTGCTTAGAAGAATCGTCCATAAGTTTATCGGTGTAATGTGCTTTGTGTTTGGGTTGTTCAAAACGTTTTTTGTTATATACCGATGATTCTCCTTTTGGGATAGATAAACTTTGCCATGAAGGTCCTGCAATCATTTTTCCGATCACTACAATTTGTCCGATATGATATGAGTAATGCGCTAATTGTCTATTAATAGCCTCGGTGATGCTATGTTCGATATTACGAATGTAAATAGGATTGTCGAAATTAGTTTCATTAATACTATCTAGAGCATCAAAAAGACACTGCCATCCATCATTCCATTTAATTAATACTTCTTCTTTGGTTTTAATATCATCTTCAAACTCTGCATCACGCATTCTCCATTCTTTTTCGCCATCAGAGGTTAAAAAATCGGTCCATCTCGATTTCATATTACCCCAAAGATGTTTAATGATAATGGCAATACTATTACTATCGTCATTATACTGCCAAAAAAGTTGCTCATTGGGAAGTTGCGCAATCGTTTTTTCTCCTAAAGATTGATAGTATTTAAATTGCTTTTGTATTCCTTCAAGATATTGAGTGGCGTTCATACGGATTATGTGGTTTGTTTTAAAGATACAGGTTTTAGAACATATTAAAAATAAGGATTACAAAATTATTCTAATTAGAATAACATTTTACGTTTCCTTACTAAAAGCCATATTACTACTGGCGCTCCTATTAATGATGTGATTGCATTGATAGGGAGTGTATATTGACTAGAAGGTAATTGTGCAATGGTATCACATACCAACATAATAATACTTCCTATTAATACTACAGCAGGAATTAAGATTTTATGATCAGAAGTATGAAAAAGTTGTCGAGTAAGATGTGGTACTGCTAATCCAATAAATGCTATGGGGCCAGCAAATGCAGTACTGCTTCCTGCTAATAATCCAGTTGCCATAATTATCAGAAATCGACTATTTTTTATATTTAACCCTAGACTTCGGGCATAATTTTCGCCCAGTAATAATGTGTTTAATGGTTTAATCGCAAGAATAGATAATAACAACCCTAAAAAAGATATTCCGAAAAAGATAAGGACATCATTCCAGGATAGATTACCTAAACTCCCAAATCCCCAAAAAATGTATTGTTGTAATTGATCTGCAGGTGCAAAATAGGAAAGCACACTTACGATTGCCGATGTTATACTACCAAACATGAGGCCTATAATAAGAATTGCCATGGTATCTCTCACTCTAATAGAAACGAGCATAACCATAAACAATACTAATACACTACCTAAACTTGCAGCAATAACTAATCCCCATTTTGAAATTAAAAACACCGATAATGCCGCTCCCGTAAAAGAACTGCTTAAGATTAAGATGGCAACACCTAAACTTGCGCCCGAGCTAATACCCAAGACAAAAGGACCGGCAAGTGGGTTTCGAAATAAGGTCTGCATCATTAAACCAGAAACCCCCAATCCACTACCAACTATAATAGCAGTAAAAGCTTTTGGTAGGCGATAATTGATGATAATATGTTTCCAGGATTCTTTTTCGACGGGACCATCAAAAAGACTACTTAAGGTATCTAACCACGGAATGATCACCGAGCCCAGACTAATATTTGTAATAAAACAAATACCTAAAAGCACACTGATACCAATAAAAACTTTTTTGTATGATTTGTTTGGGGTCAATTAATTAAGCTTTTCGAAAAAATAAGGTTCGTAATTTGTTAAAAGTTCTGGATGCGCAATTTTAATAATATCTTTAAGTATCAAATCGGGTCTCATAGGGCCCAATTCATAATAAGTTAAACCACCTTTGGCTCCAAGTTTTAATGTTGAAGAATATACGGTTTTATTTTTAAATGCATCAAATAAAGCGTACTGATGGTTTCTTTCTTTTAGCGCTAAAAGAGATCTAGAATTTCCTGATCCTATCCAAAGGTCTGCATTTTGAGCCTTTTCGAGAACACTTTCAAAACTCAACGCGATGCTTCCGGTTTTTTTAATATCTTCCCAAATATAATTGGTGTTTGCATCTTTCAAAAATTTAGCCACAAAACTATTTCCGCCAGGAACATGCCATACATCCTTATACATATTTCCAGACAATACTGTTGGAGATTTGGTAGTGCTTTGTGCCAAAGTAGTAGCTTCGTTATAATCCTTTTTGATATTTTGAAAAATTTCTTCGGCAGCAGTTTCTTTACCAAAAAATGCAGCGACAAATTTTATCCATTCGGCCCTTCCCAAAGGATGCTCTTCCATCCAGGAACCATTCATAACCACAGGTATTCCTGTTTTTTGAATAAGATCATAAGCCTTTGTGTCACCAGTAGCCGAAAACCCAATAATAAGCTCCGGATTAAGTTCTAGTACCACTTCAGTATTTAAGTTGTATTCTTTTCCGAGTTCTTTAATATTACCCTTGTCTATAAGAACTCTTGTTTTTTCTGAAGAAATATAATCTGTATGTGGGAAACCGACCAATTTTTCTTCTAAATTTAAATACTCCAGCATCGGAATATCAGTTGTTGATGTAACAACAACCTGTTCTATAGGTACTTGAATAAATATTGTATTTGGAGCCGAAAAGGGCTTTTCTGTTCCCTTGGGATGTAATATATACCTGAGCTCTTTTTTTGCATTTGGCCAAGGAGATGTAACTTTTATCTCTTTATACGTTTTATGATGCTGTATAGAAAACCCTTTGGCATATTCTATATTCTGAGGAGCCAGATACATTACAGTAAGCTGTTCTGTTTTTTCTTTAGTTTTTTTGCAAGAAGTGCATAGAATGAACAGTAGTGAAAATGCAATAATGCTGCGCATAGTAAAAATTGTTTCTGTAAAAGTAATAAATCAGGGCAATTTTAAACTTAAAACAATTTTAAATCGATAATAGTTTTTAAATACATTAATTGGATTTAGTGTTAATTTGTGGTGCTGAAATGATTTAACGAGAAATTAAAACAATAAGAATTATTTTAAATGAACAAGAATCCATTTATGTGCTCCTGGAGTGGAGGAAAGGATAGCTGTTATGCATTGCATTTGGCAAAAGATAAAGGGATGATACCTACAGTTTTACTTAATGTGTTAAATGAATACGGTGATAGATCTCGATCTCATGGTATACCCAAAGATGTTTTGATGGCACAAGCAGACGCAATGGGTTTACCTATTCATTTTTTTGAAAGTACCTGGAATGATTACGAACGATTGTACATTCAAAACCTTGTTTCACTAACAGAAACTTATGATATTGATACCTCTGTTTTTGGTGATATTGATATCATATCCCATAGGGCTTGGGAAGAAAAAGTATCCAAAGCTGCTCGTTTACATCCAATCCTTCCGTTATGGCAGCAATCGAGAAAACAATTAGTACTGGATATGATAGATTATGGTATCGAAGCCATAATTGTATCATGTAATCATCAATTAGGAAAGGATTTCTTAGGTAGAACTATAGATCATAACCTTGTCAATGAATTGGAAAACTTAGGAATAGATACTTGTGGTGAAAATGGAGAGTATCATACCTTAGTAACGAATGCTCCCTTTTTTAAGAATAAAATTGAAATTGAGATTTTAGAAAAAGAGACAACATCTAATTATAATTTTTTGCATCTCAAAATGGTATAAGGTTACAAAATTGGATTACAATTTAATTACTTCTCCATAGCCTATTTTTATATTAAAAGAATCTTTAAGATCAATTTGTCTAATATGAGAAAGTAAAGCTCTAAGTGGACCAGCATGTGACACAATAATGTTTTTTTCAGTTAGCGATAGATCTAACGAAGAAAAAAAGGATAATATTCGCTGCTGCAGTTCTACATAGGATTCGCCATTAGGAACTTGTACATTAACAAAATCATCCATCCAAGGTTGAAGTTCTTTTTGAGGGAGGGCATCCCAAGGTTGTAATTCCCAATCTCCAAAATTGAGTTCTTTGAGGCGGTTATCAAACACGACTTCTTTTTTAAAAGTTTTTGCTAATAATTTGCACCTTTGCAAGGGGCTGCAATATATTTTAGAGATTTCAGAAATTGGAATTTGATTGTGTATTTTTTCTACTTCGGTTTGAAACGAATCGGTAATGCCAATATCACTTTGACCATAACAAATACCTTTATCGATATTAGGAGTGGTATGTCTTACCAAATATATTTCCATAGGGCTATTGTTGAAAGGTAAAATATCACTTCACTTAATTGTTGAACTGCACCTGCACAATCTCCTGTTTGGCCTCCGATCCATTTTTTGAATTTGCCTCCTAACCACATTTTAGATAGATACATTGGGATCAATGTAAGAAATATCCATGGGTTTTTAAATAAGAACAAAGGGATAATACCTAAAATTCCACTAATTAATAATGTAGAAGAATGTATACTTTTTGCAGCAGGTTTAGCTTTGCTGTCATCTGTATCTCTAACATAGGGATGCGTGTAGATCAAGGTTGTGGCTATAAAGCGACTTACACTATGCCCCGAAATGATAATAAGTGGAATATAATACAGTTCGGTTTCTCGTAATGCAGCAAATTTTATTGACAATAACAAAAGTAATCCAATAGTACCGTAAGTACCTAACCGCGAATCTTTCATGATCAAAAGAATCTTGTCTTTAGTCCATCCGCCACCAAAACCATCACATACATCTGCAAAACCATCTTCATGAAAAGCCCCTGTAGCATACACAGTAGAAAACATAGATAAGAGTAATGCAATTTCAACAGAAAAAATTAAAGAAAACCCATAAAAGACAATCGCCCCAATACTACCAACTATACTGCCTACAAGAGAAAAGTACTTTGCACTTAATCTTAAATAATCAGGATCATGATTTACCCATTTAGGGCAGGGGATCCGTGTAAAAAACATTAGTGCCGTAAAAAAAATATGAATTTCTTTTTTCATTGTGTTAAAGCCTATTCACTAATTCTTGTACAGAACTAGATTGTTTTGTTATTTGTTTGATACTCCTGCGCTTTCAAAACTTGCCATAGTATTTAAAAATGCTACTGCCGATGTTATGATGGGGTAGGCAACCGCAACTCCAGTACCTTCTCCTAACCTCATTCCTAAGTTTAATAAAGGTTTTTTATTTACGAATTCAAGCATTTTTTGATGCCCTTGTTCTCCAGAAGTATGCGCAAATACGCAATAATCGATAACTTCTGGGTGGATATCAAATGCAGCTAGGAATGCAGCTGTGACAATAAAACCATCAATAACGATTGTCATTTTAAGTTCTGCGGCCCTTAAAATAGCCCCAACGATCATAGCGATCTCAAAACCTCCATAATTGGCTAACGCATCGATACTAGTGGATGGTGTGTATCTATCAAATACTTTTGATAAAATTTCTTTTTTTAAAGTAATAGCTTTTGGTTCAAGCCCTGTGCCAGAACCAACGCATTCACGAATTGGGATTTTTGTATAATAGGACATTAATAAGGAGGCAGAAGAAGTATTACTTATTCCCATCTCCCCAAATCCTACTACATTACAATCTTGATCATAAATAGTATTTATAATATCAGCCCCTCTTTGTATAGCCAAGTTACATTGTTTAGGGCTCATTGCAGCTTCGTGCCGATAATCATTAGTTCCATAATCAATTTTTGCATCGATTAAACCCGTAACCCCTTCAAAATCATGGTTAACTCCCGCATCTACTATTTTTAAGTCAATATTGTTTTGTTGACAAAAGACATTAATAGCCGCTCCATTATTTAAGAAATTATAAACCATTTGGGTAGTAACTTCTTGTGGATATGGGTTTACCTGCATGCTCTTTGCGATTCCATGATCTCCAGCAAAAACAACGATGCTGGGATTAATAAGTTTAGGTTGATCCGTATTTTGAATCATGCCTATTTGCATAGCAAGTTCTTCCAGGGTTCCAAGGGCGCCAATTGGTTTTGTTTTTTGATCTATTTTAGATTGCAGAGTTTTTTTCAACTCCTCATTCGAAACATGTTCGATGTTAAAATCCATGTGTAGTTTTATTAGTTTTAACTTTTAATTTCTACAGGTATCCCAGAGACCATTAAAATAGCCTTATCGGCATGTTTGGCGATGTGTTGATTCATCCAGCCCTGTAGTTCTGTAAATTTTCTTCCTATCTCAGTAGTAGCGTGAACTCCCATTCCAATTTCGTTAGAAATAATAATGATGGTAGCGTTAATCTGAAGTAATTTGTCAAATTCTTGTTTGGCTAGAGTTAACGATTGAGATACATCATTTTTGGTGTCTACAAAAAAATTGGTAAGCCATAGCGTAACACAATCAATAACAACTACACTTCCTGTGGTAATAACTTTAGCAATTTCTTTTTCTTCTTCGATAGATGTCCATCGGTCATCTCGATCTGCGATATGGCGATCTATTCGTTTACGATGGTTACCATCCCAAATACGTGAAGTTGCCAAGTAATAGGGGGCTTGGGATAATTCTAATGCAAGATTCTGCGCATAACTACTTTTTCCCGAGCGTTCTCCCCCTGTAACGTAGTATAACATGTACATTGTGTTTTAGAGATCGCAAAGGTAGTTCTATAAATTATTTATTTGTTAAAGTAATCTCAAATTCCATAAAATATAATACATTCGCGCAGAATTTTGGTTCTGATGCTCTTCATATAAGAGTTGAAGATTAAAAGGGAATCAGGTGAAATAATTATGTAGTTAATATAACGATGTAAATTAATATTCCTGAGCTGTTCCCGCAACTGTAAGCTGTGCCGATTGATAATTGATATGTAATGTGTCAATTTGTAATTGGTGCTTGTTGTTAGTTCTGCTAGAACCACTGTCTCGATAATTTCGAAACGGGAAGGTAAACAACAAGACGCAAGCCAGGAGACCTGCCTTTATTCACGAGTATCAAACTTTCGGGATAAAGGTTTGGGTATGGGGAAACTACATACTTTTTTCCGGTTATTGTAAAAAAATAAGTAATTAAGTAATGAACAAAAAAGTTTTTTTTGGAGCAGCATTTATGATGTTGGGATCCTCTGTTGTATTTGGACAGGAGGTTCAAGAAAACGAAACTGTAAATGAATTAGAAGAAGTAGTTATTTCTGATTCAAAATTCAGTTTAAAACGAGAACAGAGCGGTAAGGTAATCACTAAGATTACAGCCGAAGAGTTGGGGCGTTACCAAGGAGAATCAGTAGCCACCGTATTAACAAGAACAGCAGGACTGTTTATTAATGGTAACGGTAGCCCTGCAGGACAAAATTTGGGCGTATACATTCGAGGAGGTAGAAATCGCCAGGTAGTAATTAGAGTAGATGGATTAACAGTAAGTGACCCTTCTACCTCTGGTGGTGATTTTGATCTTAGATTATTATCTGTAAATCAAATACAAGAAATAGAAATCCTTAAAGGAGCATCTAGTACTTTGTATGGATCAGGAGCGGCAACAGCTGTGATTAATATTACTACAAAATCAGGTAGTAAAGAGCAAATTTCGGCCAATTTTCAATCCAGTATCGGAACCAATCAATCGCAAGAAGATCAAGATTATGACATTAATGATTTTGTAAACTTTGCTTCGGTTAATGGTACCTTAGGAAAAGTAAGTTATGTTGCAAATTTTGGAAATCAGTTTTCTGATGGAGTATCGGCTGCCGAAGCGGAAGGAGCAGAGAGCGATGCGTTTTCAAAATATAATGTATATACCAAATTAGGATATCAGTGGAATAAAAATTTTAAGTTTCACTTTTTCGGAAATATCGATCGATACAAAAATGATTTTGATGCGGGAGCAGGAGTAGACGGAGACAATCGTTTCGATAGTGAGCAACTACGAGGAGGTTTCGCGTTTGAATTGAAATATAAAAACGGAAGTTTTAATGCAGTAAATAGTTATGCTTTATTAGAACGTGAGTTTGATTCAAGTTTCCCTTCACGATATGAAAGTAAGATCTATACTTTTGATGTATATAATAAATATAATTTTAATAATACATTTTACACGGTTTTAGGGGTAAATGGGTCGAATAGCGATTTTAATTTGTTTAATATTCCTTTCGGAAGTGATGACCTTGTACAAACCATTAATGATAATGATGCAGATTTTGACATCGTAGATCCATATGTTAATGTTGTATATACTTCTGACTTTGGATTAAATGTTAATGCAGGAGCTCGTTTAAATATTCATAGTACCTATGGCAATCAGTTGGTATATAGTGTTAACCCATCATTTACACATACTTTTGGGAGCAATTATATCAAAGGGTTAGCTTCATATAGTACTGCGTATATTACACCATCATTGTTTCAATTATTTGATTCAGCCTTCTTTACTGGTAATCCTGATTTAGATCCCGAAGAGAGTACGACCATAGAGGCGGGTGTTGAATTATCTCATGAAAAAAGAGCAACTGTAAGTGTGGTTTATTTTAACAGAAAATCAGAGAATTTTATCACTTTTGATCCTACAACTTTTGTAAACTTTAACTCACCTACAGATATTGATGTTGATGGAGTAGAGTTAGAGACCTCGGCAAAGTTAGTAGATGATAAGTTAGTTATTCGAGCAAATTACACCTACACTAATATCGATAAACTAGATGATAATATTAGAATACCTGAGCATATGCTTAATGCTAATATAGGGTATCAATGGAATGATAAAACCTACACTTCTTTAAGTTATCAATTTAATACCGAAAGAGCAGACAATGATTTTGCTAATGTAGATCCAGTTACTTTTGCCCCAACACCAGTTTCATTGGACAGTTACGGTTTATTAGATTTTTATGTAAGCCACCAATTAATGAAAAGATTAAGCGTATATGCTTCTTTAAGTAATATTACTAATGAAGATTATCAAGAAATCCTTGGATTTAGTACAAAAGGAAGAAATGCAAGAATAGGATTTAATCTAGAGTTCTAATTCATTATTGTAAATAACAAACAATAAAAAACCCGTTCTAATTTTTAGAACGGGTTTTTTAATATAATAAGAAAAGTCTTACTCTTTTGTTGTTGTTCTGGAAAATGGACTGTTTTCAAGATCATAATACATATGCTGATAACCAGGAAGTTCTGATTCCGGATCCCAATATAATTCATGATCGGTAATTCCAACCTTATTACTATCTGTAGTTGCAGTTGTACCCATGGTAATTAAATCCAGAGCGGTTTTTAAATGAGGTTCATCAACTTCTCCAATTACTCCAATATCTTGCCCAGCGAATAATCTATTAATTTCACTGAAGGACACATCAGCTAAAAATCCAGCGGCATAATCTGTAACATCGTTAGCGTTCGATGATTTTACTACCAGCGGTTGTATGGCATACCTATGATCAGGATTTAGATTAGGACCAGTTCTTGAAAAATTATCAGTGTCATAAATTGTAATAGATCCTTGGTATTTTCCAGAAGTGGTTTCACCAATTTGTATAACATCTATATAAGGATCAAGACCGTTTAATATTAATTCACTGGCCGAAGCACTTAATCTTGAGGTCAAAACATAAACTCTTGTTAAACCTAATGTATTTAGAGGGGTATTGTTTCCTTCAAGAGTCACATTGGTAAATATATCAGTAAGAACTTGTGGAGCTTGATCTTGGAAGATAGCCTGTACTTCTGGGTTATAATTTCTTTTATTGAAAATTTCACCAGTAAATTGGCCAGTAATTAAGCTAGCTAATACTGTAGTACTTCTAACTGATCCACCTCGGTTATATCTTAAGTCTAGTATCAAATCTGTTATACCATCGTTTTTAAATTGGCCAAATGCATCGTTAAGGTCTCCGTCAAAAGGATCACGGAATGCATTATACATCATATATCCAATTTTTTCTCCTTGGTAATCTATAGTTTTTGAGCTAAGAATTGGATTTTCTGTTATTTCGGCTTTTGTTAACGAAATGGTTTGTCCGGTTCCTGTTACTGTTGCTCCATCAAAAGTAACAATATCAATGGTATAGGCATTAGGACTAAAAAAAGATGCACTTAAATCTGTTGCTGTAGTCAATTTTATACCATCAATTGCGTCAAAATACATTCCTCTGGTAACTCCTTTAGTATCAGAATCGCTCCCAGGTACAACGTAGCGTACATATCCTAAAACATTATTAGTGTTTGGGACTACTATAAAACCTGCACTCATACCATTACTGGTTACAACACCCTGTTGCGAATTTTCCCAAACTACATAATCCGGAATGATAAAACTAAAAGGATCCTCATTAAAAACTTGATTGTTAACAGTTATGGTCCTTGTGGATTTTAAAGCATCGTAGGTTGCTTCAGGAGAATCAAATTGTTGTAAAAATTGAAATAACTCTTGATCATTTGCGAATCTATCATTGGCTAAATCATTAACGCTTCCTTTATATAAATACCAAAAATTCATACCTCGCCAAATAAATTCATCTATATCTTGATCGGGATTATTAATGGCCACGGGACCTGGATCTGGGCCATCATCATCACTAGAACAAGAAAAAAGTAATAGCAATGAAAGTAGGTAAAGGGGTAATAATTTTAATTTGATTGCATTCATAGCTTAAATGTTAAATTTTTGTAAAAATATGATTTTATCTAATACTAAGCAATACTAACAACTGTTAATTGGTACATTGACATTCAGAATTCGTTATTCATACATAAGTTCATAATCGCGATTAAACATGTTGCTATTGCCAACACTTTTTAACCTTGATATATTATAATTATGAAAACTTTTGTTGCCTATAATGTTGTCAATTGCTGCTTTCAGTAAAGGTTCATTAGCCTCACCAATCGTGCCAGGATTCGTGAAATCTTCTTCTATCGGGATTTCTGGGACGAATCCATTAAAATAATCAGTAAACCCAACAGAATTTATGGATTTAAGTACCAAAGGTTGCATGGCATATGTATGTCCTATGTTAGCTCCTAATCGACCAAAATTGTTGGAATCATAAATAGTTATAGACGCTTGAAACTTACCTCTGGTTGTTGCCCCCACCTGTATTACATCTATATAGGGGTCAAGACCGTTAATCACCAATTCGCTTGCTGATGCCGAGCTTCTTGTTGTTAGAATATAAACTCGAGACAGGTTTAGATTATTTATCGCTTCTCCCGTTCTAATTTGGGTATCAAATAAGTTAACCTCGCCGCGTTGACTTTGTAATTCACTATTCCATTCTTCGGTACTAAAAACTTGGCCATTAAATTGACCTGTGATCATACTTGATAAATCAATTGCCGAAGTTACTGATCCACCACCATTATATCGTACATCTAGAATTAAATCAGTTACACCATCTGATTTAAATTGACCAAAGGCGGCATTAAGTTGAGCATCAAAATCTGCTGTAAATGCATTATACATTATATACCCGACTGGGCTACCACCTACATCAATGGTTTTTGAGATAAAAACTGGGTTTTCGGTGTATTGTGCCTTAGTGAGTTCAATAGATTCCCCAGTTGGTGTTATATCAGTACCATCAAAAGTTGCTAGACCAATGGTATAGGTATCAGGTTCTAATAATTGTCTGAAATTGTTTTCGGTGATTTGAGTACCATCGATGGTATTAAAAATATAACCTCGTTGGATCCCTTTTGTTTGCGCATCAGTGTTAGGGAGCACATAACGCACAAATCCAAAGATGTTGGATGGAACATTTGGATAGCGCACTAAGCCAAACTCCATTCCGTTATTCATGGTTAAACCATCAAAGGCTTGTTCTAAGGCAATGTAATCATCAACCAAAAAACTAAATTCATCTACGTTAGATTTTAAAGATTCGAAAATGGCTTCAGGAGTATCAAAACTACTTATAAAGGTGTTATACTCTTGATCTGAGGCAAATCGATCGTTGGCCAGATCAGCAACATCGGCTTTATATAAATAAAATACGTTCATGCCTCTCCAGATAAAATTATTTATATCTGTTGTACTTGCGATCTGAGGGACATCATCCTTATCATCAAAACATCCTGTACTCAGGCTTCCAATTAAAACGAATAGCAAAAAATGCCTGAAGTATAACATAGTGTCTTTTTTAAGTATATAGCGCTAAAAGTACCTGTTTTATTGTAATTTTAAAAAAGAATGTAACAAATTGTAGGTATAGTCGTCTCCCTAATATAAGACCAAAAGTTTTATACATCAACCAATCAAAAAATGAAAGAAAGAGCATTTATAACGCTTACTAATGGATTTAAGGACAAGCTTTTTAGGCTGGCCAAACGTCTACTGGTGAGTAATGAAGAAGCAGAGGATGCCACCCAGGAGATATTGCTCAAGTTATGGAGGAATAAAAGTAAGATGGCTGAATATAAGAATGTAGAAGCTTTTGCGATGACAATGACCAAAAATTATTGTTATGATAAGTTAAAGGCAAAGGAAACTGGAAATTTGAAGATCGTACATAGTAATTATAAAGATGAGCGAGCTTCATTACAAAGACAAGTTGAAGCAAAAGATAGTCTGGATTGGGTAGGTAAAATCATGAACGGTTTGCCAGAACAACAACGAATGATTATTCAGCTTAGAGATATAGAACAATATGATAATGCAGAAATAGCCGAAATGTTAGGACTTAACGAAACGGCAGTAAGAGTTGCATTATCAAGAGGAAGAAAAAAAATAAGAGAGGAATTATTAAAAAAACATAATTATGGAGTTGTCTAACATAGAAAAATTACTGGAGAAGTATTTCGAAGGCGAAACGACCATTTCTGAAGAAAAAGAATTAAAGGTTTACTTTACCAGAGAAACTGTGCCGTCGCATCTAGAGAGATACAAAGATTTATTTCAGTTTTTTTCGGAAGAGAGCAACATAACTGCTACTAAGGATACAAAAATTCCAACAAGTAAAACTTCATGGTCAAAATGGGTAGGAGTTGCCGCGTCGGTTGCTCTGATTGCGGGGATCTTTTTTACAAAGACCTCACCAGAACCAGAAGAGTTAGGAACTTTTGAAGATCCAGAAATAGCGTTACAAGAAACCAAAAAAATCCTCAATATGGTTTCTCAAATAATGAATGAGGGTAAAGAGGACCTAGTGTACCTGAATGAATTTGATAATGCCAAAAGAAACTTGGTGTATCTCAATGAGTTCGAAAACACAACAAAAGAGTTAATAAAATAGATAAAAACGATTTTCCGGAATATGGTAAACAATGATCCGGTATTTTAAATGTAAATATTATGAAAAAGTTAGTGATTATTTTAGTTTTTGCAGTGGTACCATATATGGCCAGTGCTCAGAATAGTTTTGATAAATATGAGAACATGAAAGATGTATCTTCTGTGATCGTAACCAGCAAAATGTTCAAATTATTAAGTAAAATAGATTTAGAAAGTAATGATAAAGAGGTTCAAGAATATGTGAACCTGGTAGAAAAGATTAAAAACATAAAAGTCTTTGCTACAGATAATGATGAGATAGGAAAGAAAATGAAGGCAGATGTAGCATCATATCTTAAAAGCTCTACACTAGATGAGTTAATGAGAGTAAATAGTGATGGTAAAAATGTGAAGTTTTATTCTAAGCCAGGAAAAGACGACGATCATGTAAGTGAGTTGTTTATGTTTTTGGATGGAGTAAAAGAAAATGGAGACGGACCAGATACTGTGGTATTAACCATTACAGGTGATATCGATTTAAAGCAAGTATCTAAAATTGCAGACCACCTTAATGTACCAGGAGGTGAAGAATTGAAAAAGGTAAAAAAAGGTAACTAGTACCTATTTAATATAATGACTAAATTTCTTCTAGCATTGGCTAGAAGAAATTTGGTCTTCATCAATCAATCAACCATCTCTAACATAAATTTAGAGACAAAAAAATTAAGATCATGAAGAATATATTTAAAGTCTTAGGCGCAATAGGGATTTTATCCATAATGAGCTGTAATAGCGAGACATCATTACAACAATATTTTGTAGATCATCAAAACGATAATGCGTTTATAGCTGTTGATATACCATCTAGTCTTTTGGATAAAAATGAGGTCGACCTTTCGCAAGATGAAAAAGAAACTTTAGAAAGTATAAAAAAAGTGAACTTTTTGGCATTGAAATTAAATGATGACTTACAAAGTAAATATGAAGAAGAAAGTGAGGCTATTAATGCCATACTGAGCAATGAAAAATATGAAACATTAATGCGAGTAGGATCTAATGGTACCAAAGCAGTTATAAAATTTTTGGGTGACGAAGATGAGATCGATGAGGTTATCGTATTTGCTAAGCATGATGAAAAAGGGTTAGCCTTAGTAAGGGTGTTAGGTAATAATATGAAGCCAGAGAAGATTGCGAAATTGGTAAAAACTGCAGAAAAAATGGATTTAAGTGCGTTTAAACAAATTGCAGATAGTTTTGATTAAATAAAATAACATTCATCAAATCAAAAAATGAAAAAAGCCTTGTAATTATTATATTACAAGGCTTTTTTATTGGGTATATGTTGATCTAGATCCCTGTATAATTTGAAGGAGTGATCTGTTTTAATTCAGATTTAATAGCATCAGATACTTCTAGTGTTTCTATAAAACTAGCAATAGAGTTTTGATTAATAGCCTCATTAGTTCTTGTTAACCCTTTAAGAGCTTCATAAGGATTTGGATATCCTTCTCTCCTTAATATAGTTTGTATTGCTTCCGCCACAACCGCCCAATTGTTTTCGAGATCCTGAGCAAACTTTTCTTCATTTAATAAAAGTTTGTTTAATCCTTTAAGTGTAGCTTGAAAAGCAATAAGCGTATGCCCAAAAGGAACCCCTACATTTCTTAACACTGTACTATCGGTGAGATCACGTTGCAATCTACTTATTGGTAATTTTGCTGCAAGGTGCTCAAATAACGCATTGGCAATACCAAGGTTACCCTCACTATTTTCAAAATCGATAGGGTTTACTTTATGTGGCATGGCCGAAGACCCTACTTCACCTTTTTTGATTTTTTGTTTAAAATAATCCATAGATACATAGGTCCAGACATCTCTATCTAGATCTAGTAATATGGTATTGATTCTTTTTAACCCATCAAACAATGCTGCCATATGATCATAATGCTCGATCTGAGTAGTAGGGAATGAATGGTGTAATCCTAATTTTTCTTGAACAAAGTGGGTTCCAAAAGCTTTCCAGTCTATCGTAGGGTAAGCAACTTTATGTGCATTATAATTTCCTGTCGCACCACCAAACTTTGCTGCACTTGGGATATCTTTTAATAAATCAAACTGAGCTTCTAATCGAGTTACATATACCTGAAACTCTTTTCCTAAGCGGGTAGGAGAAGCTGGTTGCCCATGTGTACGTGCCAACATCGATACTTGAGCCCACTCTGTAACCAAAGTTTTTAGCTTATCTAACAACTCTAAGTATTGTGGGATGTATGCATTACTAATTGCCTCTTTAATACTTAGAGGAATAGCTGTATTGTTAATGTCTTGCGAGGTTAATCCAAAATGAATAAACTCCTTGTATTGCTGTAGTCCAAGTGCATCAAACTTATCTTTGATAAAATACTCAACAGCCTTAACATCATGATTAGTTACTTTTTCGATGTCCTTAATTGCCATAGCATCTTCACTAGAAAAAGAAATGTAGATATCTCTAAGTTTATCAAATAAAGAAGTATCTATATCTTGCAATTGTGGTAAGGGTAACTCACATAAAGCAATAAAATATTCGATTTCTACTAAGACACGATATTTAATTAATGCTTCCTCACTAAAAAAAGTGCTTAAGCTTTTAGTTTTTACAGCATAACGACCATCAATAGGAGAAATAGCTTGCAAAGGAAATATAGACATAATGTTGTGTTTTTTTTTGAAAGGTGCAAAGATAAAGTTTATGTTTCGATTTACGATTCTGGAAATGAGATTTTTCCAAGTTTCTGGAGTTCTTGTGGTAGCGAGTAACTTTTTTGAAAAAACTAAGATATTTTTTTTAAAATCATTCTTGATCTGGCCTTATAGGCTGCACTGCCAGTATTATAATTGTTTTCTAAAGTGATCTTTAACTCAGGGTGAACCCAGTCAAACTCTGTACCTAATAGATATAAAGATGTCATAGAATACGCTTTGGGAGCTACTTTTTGATCTGTAATCAACCAATCAAAACAAGTTTCAGTAATGTGTTCTCGATGTATACGTGTAAGAGATTGTCGTACTTTAGGGTGTTTTTTCTGATAATATGCTATAATAAGATACTCGTATATTTTTGCTATAGGGCGTACGGCAGGGTGTTGATGTACCTTTGGTGCTAATGCTATCAGATTATCCAAATACGGTAAGATAGCTTCTAGCTTTTTCTTGCATAAAAATTCTAAGCCCCAAGAAGCTCTACACGAAATCTCATCATCAATTTTGGCACATATTTGTAAAAGTTCAGGTAGTAATTCGGGATGAGTATGAATCAAGTTAGCAAACGAACCTCTTTGTTCTCGAGAATGATTAATGTTACTAATAGTGTCTTCAAGAGATATCATAGAGTGCTGTGCTTTGGATTTCAAAAATAAAAAATAATCAATACAATGCCTATGCCTTGACATGTAACACAAAGTTAATATCTCCTTTTTTCTTAATATTCTAAATTTGAAGAAAAGGCATAATAGAAGATATTGATAATAATTACTTGTTAAAAACGTTATCTCTTCTGTAATAGGCTATGATCATGTTACTAAATAATTCGCACAATGCTTAAAAATATTTTTATTCTATTGCTATTGGTTTTGGTGATTGCACAATTTCTAAGGCCCGATAAGAACGAAGCTAGCTATGATACTATTGCCACCTTCGAGGAGCAAGCAATGGTCCCACAAGAGGTAAAGACTATTTTACAAGCACAATGTTATGATTGCCATAGTAATAGTACTAGATATCCGTGGTATATGGAGGTCAGCCCTATTTCTCATTGGATGGCACATCATATCGATGAAGGTAAAGAACATTTTAATGTCTCTGAGTGGGAGTCCTATACCGATAAGCGAAAAGATCATAAACTTGAAGAGTTTATAGAAGAGATTGAACATAAAGAAATGCCATTAAAACCTTATACGTGGATCCATGGCGAATTATCTAGCGGTGATGCCAAAAAACTTATAGATTGGGCAACACAACTTCGTGAACGTGATGATACAATACCTGTAGAAGATACATTAGATATAAAAATAAATGATTCATTAACCGTAGCAACTCCTGATACGGAGACCACAGAATAATACCAATTTATAAACGATTTGCTTATTTTGAAAGCGCCCAGTCATTCTTAGCCTGTTATTTCCAACAGGCTTGGAGTGACATTTTAGTACATCCTATCAATCTGAGCCTATCGAAGATTGCACTTTTCTAAGATTATGCAGTCCTTATATTATATGGTTAATAATTCATTAACCACCTTTGGGACTCCTGTTGTTGCTTTTTCGGCAATAATGGTAAGGCGATCCGATGGTGTTATAGATGGATTTGGATCAATAAAGTAAACAGGTGTATGATGTTGGATGTATTGTATTAAACCAGCTGCGGGATACACCTGCATAGAGGTACCAATAATAAGTAAAACATCTGCTTGCTCTGTTATGGATATAGCTAGATCCATCATGGGCACATCTTCTCCAAACCAAACAATATGAGGGCGTAATTGCGAGTTGTGTTCACAAAAATCTCCAAGATGCAGATCCTCTTTCCAGTCTAATACTAGGTTTTCATCAAACTGGCTTCGCACTTTTAGTAACTCACCATGCAAATGGATAACATTGCTACTCCCAGCTTGTTCATGCAAGTTATCTACATTTTGCGTAATGATAGATACATCATAATTTTTTTCAAGAGCTACCAAAGCCAGATGCCCTTGATTAGGAGCAACGGTTAGTAATTGACTACGTCTCTTATTATAAAAATCTAATACTAGTTCTGGATTATTTTCCCAGCCTATGGGAGAAGCTACTTCCATAATATCATGACCTTCCCACAAACCATTGGCATCTCTAAAAGTATTGATTCCACTTTCGGCACTAATTCCTGCACCTGTAAGGATTACTATTTTTTTCATGATCAAATATATATCGTCTGAATGTATCTTTAAAATTATTCAAAATTCTTGAAGAACGATACCTAAAAACAAATAGATTTTTTAAGGTCACAATATCAATAACTTAAGGGTTTATACATGTGAAAACCCACATTAATTACCAAAACCACTTGTTATTTTAAATATATGCTACTCTGGTATACTTAAATCAAGTTTTGAACGTTGTAAGTCATCGTAGGTTTTTTATCGATAAAGAGCGTTTAAAAGCCGACTAAAAGCAATGTGTAACTATCTGATTACAAAAGGTTTCCGTATTAATATTACGGTAAAACCGTATATAAAGAAAGGATGAAAACCCTATCTTGTAAGTAGATTTTTACAATGCTTATCAACCAACATTAATTTTTTAATCTCATACCCTATGAAATATCCTTATGTAATTATTGATAATGATCAAAAAATTGCAGATTCTATTCAAATCGCTTTAGACGAAAAAACAGATTATATCTGTACAGGAATCGCTAAAGACGAGCAAGAAGCATTGGATTTAATTTTAGAGAGAAAGCCCCGATTAGTCTTTTTAGAACCAGAAGTGCCAGGAATACACTGCGACAAAACTCAATACTCATTAATGACAGAGTTAGCCAAATACATGTCTGAGTTACCAGAGTTTATTGTGATCACAAAGACCTCGGAATATGCTATCGAAGGTATACGAAATAGGATTTTAGACTACATCCTTAAACCATTAAGTAAAAGCCAATTAGTAAGAACGCTTTTACGGTTCGAAAAAGACTTTGATCAAGTGGTTGACAGTACATTATGTTTTAAATCGTATGGAGATTATCGTTTTGTAGATGTAGAAGAAGTATTGTACCTAAAAGCCGATAATAATACTACCGATTTTATCATGAGTAACGGCAATAAGGTGGAGGCATTTAAGACCTTAAAACATTTTCAAGGTCTGTTACCAGATCATTTTGTACGCATTCATAATAGCTATATCATTAATACGCATTATGTATCAAGAATTCATTTTGGTAAGGCAAAATGCGCTATCAAAAACACCAATGATATGATCCCATTTTCTAAGTCTTATAAAATGAATGTAGAAGAAATCAAAGATAATTTGGCCAAGAAAAGTTTGGTGCAAATTTGATTTAACATACCATTATTTAAATATTAACCGATAGATAACAGCGTCTATCGGTTTTTTTTGTTATGTATCTTACTAGTACAATACATCAACAATTGTAATTAATTTCCTACAGTAAATTATAAGCTTTTTAAAATCCGTCCATCTACCCGTATAATTGGTACAAGTACTTCTCACATCGGGTCATTCACTAAACACACCTTAATATATTGGGCGCGCGAGGCACGGCGCCGTACATTTGTAGTGTACAATTAGAGAAGCACATTTTGCTTAAGTAAACTAAAGTATAATTCACCAGCGCAGTGGATGCCCCTTAATTAAAATTAGAAATTAAAAAGTTAGAAAAGTAGCAATGCTTTTCGCCCAAAAAACAACGTATTAAACTGTTAAAAAAGACAACTATGAAAACTATAAAGACATTATTCGCAATATTATTTTTAAGTACATTTTTTATCGCTTGTGAAGCAGATTCAGTAAATGATGAGGTAGGAATTGAAGATATTGAAACATTTGGAGAAGATGCAGATGAGGAAATACAACCTTCATAGAGGATGATTAATCAAGAAATTTAGAAAAAATTAAAAAAAGACAATTATGAAAATTATAAAAACACTATTCGCTATATTATTTTTAAGTACAATGTTTCTTGCTTGTGAAACGAATTCTGTTAATGAGGAAATAGGAATTGAGGATATAGATAATGTTTATGGAGAAGACGCAGATGAAGATATCCCACCAACTTTATAAATTTATATTAAATAGATATAAAAAATTAAGGAGAGACTAATGGAAATTAGTCTCTCCTTAATTTTTTTTGTAGTTTTTAATTATTATTTTAGGCTAATCTGTTTAATTCTAATTTCGAAATGAAACTTTTATTCAAAAAAACTTTGATATTATTTTTTTTGATTCTCTTCATTGGCTGTTCAGATAAATCAAAAGATAAAATCCACGAAGAAGATCAATTGAAATTGAATTTAATTGAATCTCATGTTGAGAAATCAAAAGATAGGTCAAGGTCAAAAAAAGAGCGAAAAGGAGAGTTAATAAAAGCTTACGGTATAGTAAGTACTTTGCCTAACTCAAAAAATAAGATAGAAGGACTTCATGCCATATCTATAGTATACTATTCTTTAAAAGATTATGGAAAGTTTAAGTATTTAAATTTAAAAGCGCTGGATCTATCGAAACAAATATCAGATTCCATCAAAATTGCTAAATCTAATGGTTTTTTGGGAATATATTATAGAAATAAAGAATTAGATAGTGCTTATAAGAGTTTTAAAGAAGCGGACAAAATCTATCTTTCTTTAGACAATAATTTAGGAGTGGATAAGACAGAATATGCGTATGATCATGGTAAAATTTTGTTAGATTTAGCCAAATTATCTAGAAAAGTTAAAAATTATACTGAAAGTGAAGAACTTACAGTAAGAGCTATTAAAAAATTTGAAATTGCGCAAGATGAAACCGAATCTTTCTTGCCTCTGTCTTATTCAAATTTGGGTACAGTTGCTAAGTATTTAGGGAGATATGATGATGCTGTTAATTACCATAAAAAATCTATAGAATATGCTAAGAATACGAACAAAGAGGTACGTTATGCAATTATCGGAAACAATAATATAGGAACAGTTTACAAATCTCAAAATCGTTATGAAGATGCAAAAAAGTATTACAATAAAGGATTGTCTTATAAGGAATTTTTAAAAAAAAGACCTAAAAGGTACACCTTGTTATTAGATAATTTGGCATATGCCAAATTTTTGTCAGGAGATAATAGTGAAAAGGTATTGGATTTATTTTATGAAGCGCTTAGAAAAAGAGATAGCGTTAATGATCTAGTAGGTATTGCGACCAATACTTTACATTTAGCAGAATATTATAAATCTGTTAATAATGATAGTTTAGCTAAATTTTTTGCGAATAGAGCAAAGAATACAGCCTTAGAGGTTAATAATAATGAAGAACTGCTTAGATCATATCAACTTCTTTCAGAAATTTCTGAAAGCAAAGTTGGTTTAGATTATGCTAAAAATTATATAAAGCTTAATGATAGTTTGGTCAAAGAAGAACGCTTATTTAGAGATAAATTTGCACGTATAGAATTTGAAACGGATGAAATGAAAGCTGAGAACCTCCAAATCAGTAAAGAAAATCAAATTTTAATCATCGCGATTTTGGGATTAACCGCGCTGTTTTTGTTAGGGTATATTATTTTTAGGCAGCAGCAAAGTAATAAAGAGCTCTTATTCGCACAAACCCAGCAAGAGGCCAATCAAGAGATTTATCGATTACTATTAAATCAGCAAATTAAGCTAGAAGAAGGTCGCCAACTCGAGCAACATCGTATGTCTGAGGAGTTGCATGATGGGGTACTAGGTAGATTGTTTGGAGTGCGATTAAGTTTGGATGGGATTAACCAACGGGCTAATGATGGATTTACCGAGGCACGTAATAAATATATAGATGAGCTTAAATCGATAGAAAAAGAAATACGCCTAATCTCTCATGATCTAGGTACCGAGGCCATACCGTCTGATGTGGCGTATATCGATGCTGTAGAGAGTTTGATTAGTGATCTGTGTGAGGTAAATAACTTACACTTTGAGTTTAGCAATGATGAGGATATAGATTGGGAGCATATCGATGACCAGAAAAAAGTAAACTTATTTAGAATTTTGCAAGAATCCTTGCAAAATATATTCAAACACGCCAATGCAGAAAGTATAAAAATTAATTTCGATTATATTGAAGATAAAATAAATCTTACTATCTTGGATGATGGAATAGGATTTAAAAGTAATAAGGTCAAAAAGGGAATTGGTTTAAAAAATATTACTTCGAGAGTTAGTCAGATGAGTGGAGTAGTTCAATTTTTAAGTAACAACAATGCAGGTACTGTGGTATCTGTTAGCGTACCAGTTTAATGTTCACACAATAATTCTTTGATAGAGATCATAATATTTGTGTTTTTAAAAAGTTAAATATTATGATGAGCCGTTCGAAGAGTAAAACAACAAATTTTTGAAATGAAGAAAAAGCTAAAAGTTCTTATGATTGATGATCACCCGATGATTATCGAAGGGTATAAGAATACCTTATTAGGAGAAAACCAAAAAGAGTATCAAATTAAAATTGATATTGCATCCAATTGTGATGATGCGTACGATAATATTGTAAAATCTTCAGAGTCTACTCCCTATGATATGCTTTTTGTAGACATAAAATTACCACCTTCATCTGATGGTAAGATTACATCTGGAGAGGATTTGGCAAAGCACGCCAAAGAAATGTTACCAAAAGCAAAGGTCATTATCCTTACAATGCATCGCGAAGATCACAGGATTCATAATATCCTTAAAAATATAAACCCAGCAGGGTTTTTAATTAAGAGTGATCTTACATCTAGTGAGCTCTTATTGGCATTTAATAATATTGTAAAAGGTAAAGCGTATTATAGTGCTACGGTAAATGATCATTTTAGAAAAATGATGACCAATAAGTTTTCTTTGGACGAAAAGAATCTTAAAATCTTGTATCATTTATCACGAGGTGTAAAAACTAAGAATTTACCAAATTATGTGAGTTTGTCTCTTAGTGCTATCGAGAAGAGAAAGAATCAGATTAAAGAGATGTTTTCGATTGCCAAAGCAGATGATCAAAAACTACTAGAAGAAGCTCGTAAAAGAGGTTTTATATAAAGAATACATTAAAATATCTATTATAAAAAAGGCTACCATTCTTGGTAGTCTTTTATTTTTATGGCAAAACCGTAAAATTTTTGTGGTAGGTATCTGATGTGATTTAAAGTTTTATTGATAATTTTAGACATATTAAGGTTACCTTAATGTTTTTAGAGTACACAATGTCATGAAAATGCAGAAGGATTTTATATTAATTACCCGCCCTTTTCTTATTTACTTTTCATATCTATAATTTTTCTACTCTATTAAATTACACTTGTCAAAAAGCAGATATGGCTATCTATGCACTAATATGCATGTATAGTAAATTAAGCAATGTTTAATATAATACCTGTTTATGAACAATTTTATTTTTTTATTAATAATGGTTGCTGTTTTTTTTCTACGATCATTATTCCTGTTTCTTAAACCACATATAAATATTGGCATACGTAGAAGTGTGATAAAAATGATAAAGGTTCTTTTGGATACCCTATATGATTATATACTTAGGAATACCCATAAAGTCATTTACTATAACCATATAACCTAGTAATATTTTTTTTAATAGGTAGTTAACTTTTAAAGAAACTACTCTGTATATGTAAAACTTTGGTGAGCCAGCATAGCAGAGACTTGAATAACGATAAACACAAAATTAACTATGATGAAGTTCAATAACTTTACTTCAAGGAATGAGTCAAAAGCTTGCCCCGCAGAAGAAACCCCTGAAACAACAAATGTAAAACAACTAGAGTATAAGTTAACCTATAAAATTGTGGGTGTAATAGGAATCATTACCCTTTTATTAGTAGGCTATGTTTTTGCAGCTTATTCTTTTTTACATAGTACTTTGGCCATTTTGTAAGATATATAGTCACGTTTTGTTTTAAAGACTGGGGTCAAATAGAACATGATTAACATACGTGCTCAAAATGACTGAGGTAAAGCCGTAGTTTTTTACGGATTCCCATAAATTACTGTAAATCAAATAGTTAAATAAATGTTAACTGAGGTTAAACCATATTTAATTTTTCTGTAATCGATTTATATCCAGTAGTTTTATCCCACTTAACTACACAAAATCATAATTCTAAATTTTTTAATTCACACACAACATTGTCAATTAACGTACTCAACTTTAATAGACGTATGTCTTGAGTGTCTTTAAATGTTCAAGAACAATTAATTTTTAAAACATTTTCAATTATGAAAGATTTATTAAGTTTAAACGGAGTAAAAACACTAGACAAATCAGCGCAAAAAACTATTCACGGTGGTGATTATGTGATGAATAGTTGTTTTGATTTTTGTCCGGGAACAGTTCAAGGGAATATCTTTACAGGGCAATGCACTTGTATTACAGGTTCTTAAAAATTAACTTATTTAAATAAAAAAGACCTTTCTTATTAAAGAGAGGTCTTTTTATTGTTTTTAATATTTTCTTCTAAATACTGCTCGGTAAAAATTAAAAATACGTAAATAGCAAATCGTCAATTTACGTGTCATAAAAGTGATTTTTATTGTTTATTATTTAATAGAAAATCTGTTTTAATGACGAATCAATATGTTAAATACTTGTTAAGCAATATATTAAGAAATATCTTGATATGGTTAAGCCATATTAATTTTGTGGTTTTAAGATATTGTATATCAAGGTATAATATCTAAATTTAGATAACTAAAGAAAAAGTATAATTTATATACAAGTATTTATATCAATAGGCAGTAATAATTCCCTTTATTAGAAAATATAATTAAACCCCTCTTCGAGTTATATTTCTAAGTGATTTTTTTAAAATTACAAAACTGCTTATATGATCTAGATTAGATAAATGTAGAGTCAAAGTGTTACTTATCATGCATTGCATGGCAGGTACTTAACTCAATGCTAACAATTATCTAAAAATTACCTCTTATGTTTAATCTGATTTTTTATACCCGTAAAAGATTCAAAAAAGATTTTATCATTAATCATGTTTTTTTTTACCAGAGTGTTTTAATAAGGTCTCTTACCTTAAGTAATCAATATAAAACTGTGTCTATTGGTACTGTATGAATTGTCTGTAAGAATTATTAATTAAGACTTGCAAGAATAGAATTATAGTACGATTTCCTTCTTAAAAAACAATATTGAGAACAAAAAACACAACAATATGTATCGTTTTTATAAATACGCATTAACATTATTATTCTTATGTAGTTCTGTTACCTTTTTCGGACAAAATATTAGGGACAAGATAGACGTAGAACCATATGAAAACTTCTATATACAAGATCAGATTTTTAACACTAGCGGCAACGACTTATTCTTGAGGAATGTTCAGTCTGATCAATCGGAAGTACCATCTTTTAGGTTAGCCAAAAGTACATTTAGTACTAAATCTCCATTAGACCCTCCTACCTTAGATCTTGATGAAATTGAAGCGGGTGATGATTATACCTTCTTTTTAGAACCGACTACTACTAATGTTTTTCGTATAACAAGAGGTAATGTTGCTATTACTTCGGATACAGGAACATTATCGGGTGCTTCTATTACAGTAGCAGGTAATCTAGATGCAAGTGAGCTTTTGGCAATACCCAATGCTGGAGGAGGTTTTGATTTATATTTTTTAGGTAATAATAACGATTTTACATATAATCAAGGAGGAGGTATAGTATTAAGAGTAGTCCAAACTGGAACGAGTTTTACCATTACAGAGACAACAAATACTCCTATTCCGAATGCCGTAATGGCAGATTTCTTGGAACAAATTTTCTATGGTGATTTAACTTCTCCATATTCAGAGGGAGTGAGAACCCTAGATGTAACCCTTAATGATACCACAGGAGGATCTTCAACCTCTCAAACTTTTATAAATGTTGTTGTAGCCCCAGATGCGGTGGATGATTCTAACAGTGTAGATATTAATCTTACCACTACCGCAACAGGTAACTTACTTACTAATGATGTAGATAATTCTGTTGGAGGAGATGTGCTTTCTGTTTCAGAAGTAAATGTATTCCCTGCTGCTGTAGGATCTACTTATAATACATTATATGGCTCTATAGTAGTACAATCCAATGGTAGTTATACATATACAGTAGATACATCAAATTCTGCGATAGCAGGATTAACTAGTACGACATCTCTGGATGATATTATTGCATATACCACAGAAGATAGTACCGGAGCATTTGATTACGGAATTTTAACAATTACAATAGATGGAGCAGATGATCCACCTGTAGCCGTAGATGATACCAACAGTGTTAGCGTAGGTGTTGTTACCACAGCCACAGGTAATGTGATAGAAGGTGATGGAGTTAATGGAGAGGATTTATTAGATAGACCTTTATCTAGATTGATCTGGGAAAACGAATTTGCAAACGGTACTCTTGTAGGCGGATCGACAGTAACCATAGGAGGAGTTGATTTAGATTTTACTTCATTAGACCCAGACGGTATAGGAACTGGATTTAATCAATCTTCCCAAAATACTTTGACCAACGGAGGACATACAGGATATCTTTTGTTTAATATTGATCCAGCAACAAACCCAGTTGCAGATACACAACTGGTGATTGATTTTAGCCAAGAAGTTTTTAATGTTGGATTTTTAATCACTGATATTGATTATTCTCAAGGGACAGCGTGGCAAGATCAAGTTACTATTCATGGATTTGCCGGAGGCTCTCCAACTCCAATAACGTTTCAATTTATTAGAACAGGAGGTATTGTAGAATCTGGGGGAGATACTTTTTATGGATTAGGTACTGCGATTGAGTCCGACGCTACAGGTAATATTAATGTTGCATTTCAATCTCCAATTGATCAATTAGTAATATCATACAATTATGGTCCTAATACCACCGATGCAGATCCAGGAGGCCAGATAGCTGGACTATCAGATATTTTTTGGCAAGGAGAGAATATTGTTAGTATTATTGAAGTCAATGGAGTTGCAGGTAATGTTGGAAACTCGATAGCTACTATGTATGGTTTTTTAACCATAAACGCAGACGGTTCTTATACTTATATTCTAGATCAAACGAATCCTGCTGTAATTGCTCTTGCACCAGGAGATACGTTGATAGATTCAACGCCTTATACCTTACAGGATAGTACTCCTAGTACTGATATCGCAAATTTAATTATTACTATCATAGGTACATTTGATACTGATGGAGATGGCGTTCGCGATCCTGTTGATATTGATGATGATAATGATGGTATTTTGGATATTACCGAAAACAGTTTGTCGGTTGACCCTTCAGCCGATGCCGATGGAGATGGTATTTTTAATTATCAAGATTTTGATAATAATGGAACAGGTACAGCTCCGGTATGTTTAGACGCTGATATTAACGGGGTTTGCGATACGCTAGACCCTGCTTTTGATACCGATGGTGATGGTGTTGCAAATCATTTAGATTTGGATTCAGATAATGATGGGATTCCTGATAATGTAGAAGCACAAACTACAGGAGGGAATATCATTTCCACAGCAACTACTCCTGCAGAATATACCACTAATAACGGGGTAAATAATGCGTATCTCACAACGAATGGAGGAGGTCCGGGACTCAATCCAGTAAACACTGATGGTGCAGCAGATGCTATTCCTGATTATTTAGATTCGGATAGCGATCAAGATACAATATTGGATATAGAGGAAAATGGAGATACGGATAATGCAATTACTACTTTTGCAGATGCTGATGGAGATGGAATAGATGATTTATTCGATACTGTGGATAATACTGTTACTTGGGATGTAAATGATGCGGTTACTACAGGTGATATTGCAGATTTACAAGCTACTTATGGAGATTTAGATAATGATGCTGCACCAACACCGATAGCATTAAGTAGCGATCTTTCATTTAGAGATAATTGTCAAATAGTAGCAGGAGTCATTGCTACAGATCAGACGGTATGTTCTGGTGGAGATGTAGCAGGCTTTAGTGAGACTACGGGTACTACTGCTGATGGTACAATTACCTATCAATGGCAGATCAGTACCACTAGCGATAGTGCTGGCTTTAGTGATATTGCTACAGCGACTACAGCGACGTACGATCATGGTACCGTCACGGTGGATAGTTGGTTTAGAAGAATAGATACCAGTACCTTAAATAGTGTAGCGTGTACAGCAACCACTAATGTGTTAGCAGTAACGGTAAACAATATTACTGCAGGAGTCATTGCTGCAGATCAGACGGTATGTTCTGGTGGAGATGTAGCAGGCTTTAGTGAGACTACGGGTACTACTGCTGATGGTACAATTACCTATCAATGGCAGATCAGTACCACT
>NZ_OMPE01000009.1 GCF_900312815.1 Aquimarina sp. AU474
TAGAAAGTACCAAAATTTTGCACGATTATGATAATTATCAGGATGCATTAAATGATTATGCATATTCGCAATATAGTAAAGGTGCAGGAAAATCGGGTTTTACAGAAAAAGTAGCCGAATTACGACAATTTTTTAATCGTTCCCGTACCACTTTAAAAACCAATGATACCCAAGAATAGTAGATTAGATTGTTGGAGGAGGTAAGGAAGGTAGAAAAATGAAATCTGAAAATTAGAAGACAGCTACAAATACCTACAAACACCTCCTGTTGGATCTTTTTAATGAAGTTTTGAGCCAAAAAGACGAAAAATTAGACCTTGAATACCCATAATTAAGGTAAAGAGACTCAAAATTAGACTCTGAACACCCAAAATTAGACATGGAACACCCAAAATTAGACTTTGAACACCCAAAATTAGACTTTGAACACTCAAAATTAGACATGCAACACTCAAAATTAGACTTTCAGTGTCTAAATTTGGGTCAACATGGCCCAATAGAAGGTCAATATAGCCCAACAGAAGGTGTTTTATAGATAACGTAAGATATAAAAGGTCTAAAATTGTTAGAAGGGATATTGCAAAATCTGATATTTTACTAAAAATAACTCCACCCATGTTAAACCATTCTCGTGCAACTATAGGTATTTGCTATATTCAAACTTTATTAGTGCATAGCAATACAACAATCAAAATGTACATGCAAATCCCTGTAAATAATTTTAAGTCAATTAGAAATCCCCTAGATTTGTGAAAAACATAATAGAAATATGTGTACTAGTGCACATATCCAATTGTTATGCACAATTGACGAAATGAATCAAATTCAAGCAAAATATGAGAAAAGTGAGTATTCCAACGAACCACATTTGACAATTAATGTGGACGGAAAATCTTTGGACAAAATTTTACACGAATTATATCCTGAGAAAAACTTAATTGGACTCGTACCGACTTTACTTGATTGGTTAGAAGACTCAAAAGAAAGAAAACTCGTTTGGGATAGATTTGAAAGTAAACAAAAACAAGTCGTACCAATTTTGATGTGTCCTGATGATGTTGATTTATGGTGTACGGTTATAAATGTAGAAATTGAGAAGAATGAGGACTCTATAAAATGGTTAAGAATAGGACTTGACTCTGGAGGACCTAATGATATGCCTAATTCAATAGGAACAAATGTCGAATGGTTTGATAAAATTGAACCGATGGAATTTAAAAAATCTGAATATGAAAAATTTGGTTCGGACTTTAAAACTGAAATCGACAAAGATGAAATCAAGAGATTAATTAGTTTTTGGATAAACAGAATTGACGATAAAGAACAAATCCCACAATCTATTAAAGTTTTCAATTTCGGAATTATAGAAACTGAGAATGATTATCAAACTTATTTAATTGGAGCAAAAAACTATGATTCGGAAAATGATGACTGGGCTTGCAAAGAGGATTTCACACCAAAAGAGAGGTATTTAAGTTTAGGAATAAACTCTAAAAAATGGAATTGGCAAGAAATTCAGTCTATTGTTAAAAATGGAATTGAAGAATTTATAGAAACTCGAATTTTACCTTTGACATTTGTCCATAAAGCCGAATATTTGACAACAGGATTTGATGATGGAGAGTTATTAAAAATAGAACAAAAAGTGCATAACAATGGCTATACGACAATGGCGGCTGATGTGCAAAACGATAAAACAGTACATAAATCAAACTTTTGGTCAAAGCTGAAAAGTCTGTGGTCTTAACCCGCCACTGCGCATAGCCGAGACGTTAGTGGCAATATGAATAAGCAATCTCTATGTACTTAGAAATAGAAAAACACGGAAGTATTAATGAAGCACTGAACAAGGAGTTTGCAAGTATTGGTTCGCCATTGCGGGTGGAAGTGGATGAAAATTTATTAAAACCACCGATGTCCTGGGCTATAATTAAGAATGAGAATAAGTACTCACAGGTACACTTAGCAAAAGAAGAAGAATTGTACTTGCCAGACTTTTGGAGGAACGGAGTATGTCTCGCTAATGGTCAAACAAATAATTTTAAAGAATTAGTTAGAGTCGTCAATCACTGGCTTTTAGAAGATGTTTTTACAAGTGAACTAGCACTAAAATACGAACTTGTCTCGGTTGACGAAAAAGCTGAGGCTTTCGATGAAAAACGAGAGGTTAAATACACATGGAATCGATACCTTAGAGATGAATCAGAAGATGAATTAAGGGATTTCATAAGGATAGCTATGAACGATCAAATCGTGGGCAAATTATTCCCTTACAAAAGTTTGACTAAATTGTGTTTGAGCAGATGTACTGGATACCCTTATACTAGCGATACTCCATTCGTTAATCCATCTCGTGTGAAAAAAGGTGTATTTGAAGTGTGGTCGAACGAATATAAAAAAATTGGGGAAGGTAACGCTCTGGAGGCCTTGAAGTATATCAAGGATTGTTTGCCTGCTAATATTCAACCAGCAATTAGCGGAACTGGTAATGATTTAAAAAAATAAAAAAAGCCACTAACACTATGTAAAAATGCATTAAAACGCATTTTACATTAACCGTTGTGCGTCACTATAAAAAATAGGCATTAATAAATTATCAAATATTTTAAAACTCCGTCCAGCTTTAGAAGTTTATGTGAAATTTTATTGAACACTTTTGTCCAATTTCTAAATTTTCAATCATTAAGAATATAAACGTTTATTAATAATTCATTAAAAATAAAAGACATGAAAAATTTTATGATGCTATTCCACAGTGAACCAAATCCTGATTTTAATCCTACTCCTGATCAAATACAAGATGAAATTAAAGCTTGGCAAGATTGGATGGATGGTATTAGCGCACAAGGCAAACTCAAAAATCCGGGAGAAGCTTTGGGCTTTGAAGGAAAAACCATGCACACTGATGGTTCTATTACAGATGGCCCCTATGCAGAAGTTAAAGAAATTGTAGGAGGTTTTATGATCGTCTCGGCTGATTCTATTGAAGAAGCTATCCAACTTAGTAATGGTTGTCCTGCATTAAGTAGCGGTGGTAAAGTAGAAGTCAGAGACATTATGGTTTTTGATGAAATGTAATCTGCATAACTAGGATGATAGCCACATGGATGACGAACAACTATCCGAAATATTTAAGTCTGAGTACAGTAACTTGATTGCTGTACTCAGCAATTATTATGGATTAACTGACCTACAATTAGCAGAAGATATTGTCTCAGATACTTTTCTTAAAGCCATGAAATCATGGTCTCATAAAGGTATTCCCAAATTTCCAAAAGCTTGGCTCCGGAAAGTAGCTCAGAATCTGTTGAACGAACATTATAGAAGAAAAAAAATCTATGATGAAAAAATCACTCCTGAAATAAAAGCAAAAAATCATCAAATTAATTTCATAGAAATTACTGATAAAATAATTGAAGATAGTCAGCTTCATATGATATTTGTGCTTTGTGATCCTGCCCTCAATAGAGAATCTCAACTTTGTCTTGCTTTAAGAATTTTATGTGGTTTTAGTATTGAAGAGATTGCTAGAGCACTTTTGTCAAACAAAGAAACAATTAATAAAAAAATCTATAGAGCTAAAAAAAGAATCAAAGAACGTGATCGAATTGAAATGAATCTTACATCAGATCAATATATATCAAGACTTGATAATGTTTTAAGAGTTATTTACCTAATATTTAATGAGGGATATTACAGCAGTGTTGACGAAGAAAATATCCGCCATGAAATATGCTGGGAAGCTATGCGACTTGGTCTTTTTTTATCAGAGCAAAAGAAATTTCCAAAGCAAAAAATATACGCACTGATAGCCTTAATGTGTTTCCATGCTTCTAGGATAGATGCAAGGACATCTGGCGAAAATGGTGATCTTTTGTACCAAGAACAAGATAAAAGAAAATGGGATAAAAACCTGATTCAAAAAGGCAGTAAATATCTTAATCTTTCTGCTGTGGGAAATATTGTTACCAAATACCATCTAGAAGCCGCAATAGCCTATTGGCACACCAAAGAAACTAAAGAAAAATGGAACAATATATTACAGCTATACAATAAATTGCTCTCAATAGAATATTCACCCATCATAGCTATGAATCGAACCTATGCCCTTGCACAGGCGAACTCTATTGATGAAGCCATTCAAGAAGCATATAAATTAGAATTAAAAGATAACTGCCATTATTTCTGTTTGTTAGCTGAGCTTTACCGTATGAACAACAACATCAATAAAGAAATAGAATATTTAAATAAAGCAATTGAATTTGCGAATAAGAAAAATGAAAAAGAGTTAATCAAGGATAGATTAGCAAAAGCAAGGCGATAACATCTTGAAATAGGTAAAGCACCATATATTCAGAAATGAGGAGTCGCTAATCAAGGGATTAATTTTACCACCAATGATTATAAAAAATACAATGCAAGATTTGCAAGAATTAAAAAATAAAGCCGAAACAAAGCAAATAATAACCCTAACAAAGAACAAAATAAATTAAAACTAGAAAAATGAAACAGATCATTCTAAGTGCTACTATTATACTCGCCCTTAATTTCACGGCTTGTAACAATCAAAATAAACCTGAACTAGAAGAACATAAAGTAGATTCTGGCAAAGAGCAAATAACTAATGAAATACAAAGTTATGTCTCCATTTTTGAAATTCCAGCAACGGATATTTCACGAGCAGTTAATTTTTATCAAGCAATATTGGGCATTAACATTGAGAAAATGGAATTCTCAGGAATGGAAATGGGATTGTTTCCATACGAAGGGCAAATGGTAACAGGAGTCATAATGAAAGGAGAGGGATACCAACCTTCAGCAGATGGAGTAACTATATACCTGAATGGTGGAGACAACCTTCAGGTAATTCTTGATAAAGTTGAGAAAAATGGTGGAAAAATCATCGTCCCAAAAACTGCCCACGCAGATGAAAGCGGATTTTTTGCTTTGTTTTTAGATACGGAAGGAAATAAACTAGGTCTAAATTCACCAAACTAAAAGGAATAAAAAGCGAACGCACAACAAGGTATAAAAGCAATAGCGGTTCGGGTGTAAACTCGATCCGTTTTTGTATTAAATTCAGTATCTTACTATCCAAAAGGTAGTAGCTTTTAGCCCGCTACAGCTTTTATACTAGACGTTACAGCACATATGACCAAAATATCGAAAAATGGGAAGAATACATCTATTCGAATTTGAAGATCAAAAATGGTTCCCAACTTTTTTAAGGAATTACGGAACTGATTTTTTACAGTTTTTGTCCAATAGAACAAAAATGTACAAATCGATAATTCCTGTAATCAAAAAAGGCTTGAACAAAAGTGAAACTAATCAAATCATTGACCTTGGTTCAGGTGGTGGTGGTGGACTGAAATGGTTGAACTCTGAATTAAAAAAAGATATTCCTGACTTAAAAATAATCCTAACAGATTTTTATCCGAATATTCCAGCTTTTAGACTTACAAAAAAGAAAGCAGATAATTTTGAATTTATAGATAGGCCTGTCGATGCGAGAAATGTACCGACTGAATTGAAAGGTTTGAGGACACAATTTTTGTCATTGCATCATTTTAAACCAACTGACGCAAAACAAATTTTACAAAATTCGATTGACACAAATAGCGCTATTGCTATTTTTGAAGCACAAGAAAGAAGTTTACCAAGTATTATTGCAATGCTATTTTCGCCATTGAGTGTACTTCTTACAACGCCATTTATAAGACCATTTAAAATCGGGCGAATTATTTTTACCTATTTTATTCCAATTGTTCCTCTGTTTGTTTTGTGGGACGGAATTGTTTCATCATTGAGGACTTATTCTGTGAAAGAAATGAATGGACTTGTTGAAAATTTAAACGGAACGGAAACATATGATTGGGAAATTAATAAAGTGAAATCTGGACCGAGTGTTGTGTTATATTTATTAGGAACTAAAAAAGAATAAATACGTGCTACAACACCGTGTATAATTACTTACTTACCAATAATATTATCAATCTTTTTAACTTTATTTTAATAGGCCAATGAAAAAAATAATTCTATTTAGTTTATCAATTCTTTCTTTTACCGCAGTTGGGTGGAGCCAAAGTTTAGAATATCAAAAACAGAAGGCTGAGAAAATAGTAAAGGGCTCTGTTTTTACCAAAATAATAAAAAGAGAACTGCCTGCTACAATCGTTTATGAAGATGATGATGTTATCGCTTTCACTCCTTTACGATTGCAAGCACCTGTTCATTTATTAATCGTCCCGAAAAAAGAAATTCACACGATTAATGATGTTACCGACGAAGATGCTTTAGTTCTGGGAAAACTGTTTTTAGTAGCTAAAAAATTAGCGAAGGAAAAAGGAATTTCGAAGACTGGTTACCGGCTTTCCATTAATATTAATGAAGATGCAGGTCAGTCCGTATTTCATTTACATATGCATTTATTAGGAGGAAAAAAATTAGGCCCAATGCTAACTCAAGAAAAATAAACGCCTCACAGCATTAAATATGTGATCATAGCAGCAAAGTGATCAATCGAATGGTTCTTGTATATTTATGATGGCGCAATGCTTGCAGAAAGTAAAAATTAGCAACCAATGCGCAGAAAAATCGAAAAGCATGGTAACTTTTTTACTCTGCTACGACACATATATTAAACGTTATCTCCCATTGAGGGGATTGAAGATTGGAAATAATAGTATCGGAAACTACTTAGTTAAAAAATTAATCTAATTAAGAAATTTTAATGGCAAGAAAAAAAAGTAAAATAGATATTCGACATCTTCTTATTGAAGCAATTTTAATCGTCTTCGCTGTTTCTTTAGCGTTGGCACTGAATGAGTGGCGCTCTAACGTAAAAGAAAAGGATACTATAGATAAAGTGCTTAAAAATATAGTAAGTGAAATTCAGTCTAATAAAGTAGAATTAGAAGAAAAACTTGATTATCATCTTCAAACTTCTCAAAAGATAGGGGCTTACTTGGCCAACGATAGTTTATGGTCTACTTTAAAATACAGCTCTGGTGTAGAAGCCGTAGGTCAACTTATGCCTAAGGGAATTTACAATCCGAATTTGCAATCAGGTGCATGGAATAGTGCTGTATTGAGTGGTGTGGTAAATTCCTTTGATTATGATATTTTGTATGAACTTTCTAATCTCTATCAGGTTCAGGAAGATGGTCCCAACAGTACCTGGAAAATTATTGCAGGCTTTTATTCTGAGTCCGAAGCATTTGATCCTGCTAAAGCTCGACAACTTGCATTAAAGTTTCAATTGGCTTTTGGAGAACTCTACAAACAGGAGAAAAGCCTATTAAATTCTTATAAAAATGTTCAGAAAACAATCACAGAATGAAGATTCTAACTTAGCAGCTAATCTATAGAAATCGATAAGTTAGTCAAACTAGCAAATGACGTTTTTGGAATTAATCAAAAAAAACAGAAAATAAAAGTAGATAACACGGTATAACAAATCATAGCCATCTATTGATACACTACGTTTGTTATACTAAACGTTAACAGTAATTTCAAAAAACTGTAACAATCAAAAAATATTTGCATCTTTTAGACAATCTTAAAAAACTTAAAACGATGACACAATCAAATATTTTTAAGTTTTCCAAATCTAAATCCTATTTATACTTAATGGGTTGGATATTCCTGATTTTATTTGCTGGAAAATTCATTATCAAAGATGCCCTTCCATATTTTGGATTTAATGAAGCAATTTTTGGTAGATTTTGGAACCATAAATGGTCACTAATCGGCCATGTTTCAGGAGGTATTTTAGCGTTAATAATTGGGCCATTCCAATTTTGGAAAGCATTTAGAAATAAATATTTAACCACCCATAGATGGCTAGGTCGAATTTATCTAACAGCAATTTTAGTTGGAACAATATCTTCAATCTATTTGGCTTGGACGAGTGCCTTAAAAATTCACTGGACTTGGGCTCTTGCACTGCAGGGTTTGGCCTTTGCTTGGATAATAACGGCATCTATGGCTTATATCTCGGTAAGACGAAAACGAATACAACAACATAAAGAGTGGATGATTAGAAGTTATGTGGTTACTTTTGCTTTTATAACATTTAGATGGCTAGATGGATTACCCTTCATACAAAATTTAGGCAGTTTTATTGAACATGGTCCAACATCAATATGGATTTCTTGGACAATACCTTTATTGATAACTGAAATATTTATCAGTTGGAAGAAAAAATAACAGCTGCTAACAATCTGTATAATTAATTGCTAAGAGTGGGTAAAGTCTATCTCGGAAATCCTCGCAGATTTTCTATTCGATTTGTATTTGCTAAATTCGTTGTTAAATCACGCAACTAATCTTATACTAACCGTTGTAGAGCATTATGACCCGTCCTGAAAACATGTTAGCAGAAAAAATAAAAGATGCATTTGCCCCATACTATAAAGTATCTCTTGAGAATTGCAAGAAATTTGTATCCTTGGGAGAGGTTATCTATTGCCCTAAAGGAGAAGTCCTCAAAAGACCTCACGAGATTGAGAAGTATTTTCACTTGATATTGTCGGGTAGTGGAAGCATTCATCTTTGGAGTAAAAACAATTATAAATGTGTAGATTTAGTCTATGAGTTTGATTTCTTTGGAGACTATATGTCGTATATAACACAACGACCATCTCTTTTGGAAACTATTACAATTGAGGATTCTGAATTATTTCAAATCCCATATCACAATTTTCAAAAAATGTTAACAACATCGGAAATAGGAGATAAAATTTCAAAAACAGTGTCTGATTATGCTTTTATTTCTAAGCAACAACAGCAAATTGACCTATTGACGAAAACTGCTTCAGAAAGACTTCAACAATTAAAGATTCAAATCCCTAACGTTTTAGAAAGGACGCCCAAAAAATACATAGCTTCCTATTTGGGTATTACACCCCAAAGCTTGAGTAGAATTATAAAAACTAATCTTTGACTTACCAAATGATAACTTTTATCTCATTTCTTTATTTTATTCTTGCAGGAGTAAAAATGATTTTACCATATTAAGATTTGAATAATGAAACTAGAAAAGAATATTAACGTGTGGAAAATACTTTCAATAATAATAGGCTTCCCAATATTATACATGTTGTTTTGCAAGAGTTTTATTGCAACAGAACTCTTTGGGAATAAAAACCTTGATTATTATATCCCATTTTGGGGAGGTATTATTGCCTTACATTGGACTTCTGTGCTAGTAGTTACATTGCTTTTAAAAGCTCATGGTAAAACATTTACTGATATAGGCTACAAACTTTCAAGAAAGGGAACATTACTCTTGATAGGTGGTTATGTTTTAGTTGCCCTACTTGTATTGGTAGCAGTAGAAGTATTGCTTAGCGATGTTGTACTGGATAGCTCTCAATTTGGTAATATTTCTGGTCTAATTCCAAAAACAACACCTCACAGAATATTCTTTATTCTTCTTGTATTTTCAACAGGCTTTTGTGAAGAAATATTTTACAGAGGTTTTGCCATTACACAGCTTGAAAGAATTGGATTAAATAAATGGATAGCGTTAATTATTTCAGCACTGTTATTCATAGGAATTCATGGAGTTAACGCATATTCCCGTAATTTCTTATTTTATTTTGGGGGTGGATTAATGTTTGGGCTTACTTTTCTTTTCAGTAAAAGATTATTGCCTTCCATTCTGATACATTTGACAATTAATTTATCTGCAATGATGGCAATTTTACAATTAATCCAATAAAAAACGATCTACAGCAAGGTATAACATTAATTGCTTGGTACGAGCCTGCTTACGAAAACCCTCACGGATTTTTTACCTTGCCTGCGGCAGGCAGGTTCGGTTTGTATTTGCTAAATTCGTTGCTAAATCACGCAACTAATCTTATACTAACGGTTGTGCTTAATTTGGAATAATATTTGATTTAATACCTCCAAAAATATTTGTCAATTTTTATTTAATGAAAAAAACAATCTTTCTAATTTTAATTATTCTTATTAGTTTTTTAGGATATAGCAATACAAACAGTAATGGAAATACTCAAGAAATAGACATAACCGAAACTGTAAATATTTCTAATACAAATCAAGTAATCCGTATAAAAGGTAGTAATGACCAAAATCCTGTACTACTCTATCTGAATGGTGGACCAGGTGATTCTGTGCTCAGTCAAATGGACAAAATGTTTAGTGAGCTTCAAAAAGATTTCATAGTTGTTCTTTGGGATCAAAGAAATACTGGTAAAACCTCAAAATTAATCAATGAGAAAGTCCAGCTAACTCAAGAACTTTTTAAAAATGACACTTATCAATTAGTGCAATACCTTATTCAAAAATTTGATAAAAAGAAAATCGTTTTGGTAGCTCATTCTTATGGCACAACACTCGGATTTGATATAGCAAAAAATCATCCTGAACTCTTACACGCTTTTGTTGCTACTAACCCATTGACAAAACAAGTTGAAAGCGAACATATAACGCTGGAAATGCTTAAACACCACGCAAATAAAAATAAAAACACTAAAGCAATAAATGAGCTTTCCAAAGTTACTGTCCCATTTAAAACTGGAGAGGAATTATATTATGCACGAAAATGGCTCTTTGACTTTGAAGGAAAAAGTTTTGCGAAGAAAAAATCATTCAAAAAAAGAGTTTTATCGTGGTCATTGACTTGGTTGGAACTTTTCAATGAGTCTAGTCAAGAAAACCTCTTTGAATCTACAAAAAGAATAGGCTGTCCTGTGTTTTTCATTATTGGTCAAAATGATTATCAGACAAATTCTATATTAACCCAAAAATATTATGATTTGCTACAAGCTCCTCAAAAAGATATATATTCTATTAAGAATGCAGGGCATCTTATCCCATATGATAATGGAATGGAATTTCAAAATGCAATCACGGAAAATATCTTATCTACAATAAAAGGAAATAAAGACTAAGCACAACAACGTGCATAACCAATTGCTTGGGTCTGAGTTATTCAGAAAATCCTACGGATTTTCTGAAGGTTCGGTTTCCTTTTGTTAAATTAGTTGCGCAAGACTCGCAACTAGCCACACACAAATCGTTACCAATAATTTAAAAATCGAGCCCTGATTAAAGAATGGATAAAGAAACTATTAGAGAAAATTACACTACTTTTTCAACTGAAAAGTTAAAAGTAATTGCATCAGAGATTAAATCTTTAAATCCGGAGTTCATACCTCTTTTGCAAAATGAATTAATAAAAAGAAATGAAAATGAAGTTGCTTTAGGGATTACGGAATATTTAACTTCGATAAAATACCACATATCAGAATCAGTTTTATTCGATAGTATATTAAATTACAGAAAAGTTGGGTTAACAGAAACGGAAATTGACTCGAAATTAAAAGAGAATCACGGAATCGATTCAAATTATGCGGAATTAATTCGAATTAGTTTAAAAGAAAAAGGGAAAGAAAATATTGCAATTGGAACAGTAATGATAATTATACCTTTGATTTTAGGAATTATACTATTAACAATGCAGGCATTCATTGGTGTTTTCCCTCTATTATTAATCGGAATTGGAATTTGGAGACTGAATAAAGGAATTTTGCAAAAAAGAGGAAACAATTAAAAACAAAATATAAAAAACTGGCTTAGTACTAAACCCTAAATGTAGTATCTTTTTACACGCTACGTTTCATACACTTAGCCATCGCCAAAGCCTTGAATGAAGAAGTTGCTCATTTTTTCAAAAAAGTAACAAAACAAATAATATTAGGAGGTTCGGGATATGATCCTAATCGTAGTAGTTAAAAAAAAAACGATTATCAGAAATGTATAACGAGCTCATCTTTATTAAAAGTATTTCGGTGCCCAATTATACGTTGAGCGAAGAATAGACTATAGCCTTAAAATACGATTACGTGATGCAATACAAAAGTCACGCTGGGAAACTGGGGTGGTATTTTTTATAGACGGATTTTCACAACTTCTTATTTCGCTTATGCGAAAAATTGACCATATTTGACATCGAATTAAAATACACTTTCGTTGTTAAAAACAGACAGCATCTTAAAAAAACAACTTCACCGTAGAGGGAAACAACTATTGATCTTACTCATTGTTGCGCTGGTGGGTAATCATCTTACAAATGCAAAGCATTTTCCTTTACACGAGTCGTATCGTTTCCCACTCTATGGCATTCTTACTTCTATGTTCTTAGGAACTGTGATACTTATTATCACAGAGCTGACTTATAGTTATTTTTTACGTCATATTTTTAAAGAGAATATTACGCTTAGACTCGCCTTACGCTTTTTATTTACCAGTCTAGGAATCATTGCACTACTTTATATTCCTATATTTTATGTCTTCGGCAAGATAGAAGATGTAGATTTTGATCTATACGCGCTCACTATAGGCTTACTAATTACCTTAGCCATATGTGCCATTCTTATTACAGCGGTGTACGCTTTAGAAATTTATACACTATATAAAAACCAGCTTGAACAAGGAACCCTTCTCGTCAAGAACGGAAATCGTAAAAAGGTGTTACACATAAAAGAGATTTTCTATGGATATACAGTTCATAAAATAGTGTACCTTGTTGAAGAAAACGGCACTATAAACGCTACAGATTTTACACTACAGATACTTGAGTCTACATTGGAAGCCTATGGATTTTTCAGAGCATCCCGAAATGTATTACTACATCCTCGTGCGGTGAAAGAAATGAAGGCTATAGAAAATGGAAAGTTATCTGTAGTAATCCAACCCGTTTTTCTCGAGCAAGAGCAATTAAAAATCGTGGTGAGTAGATATAAGAAGAAAGACTTTATGTTATGGTTTGAAAATGGCAACCCAATACTACCTACCATTGAGGAATAAAAATACGACCACTGAGTCAGGTTGACTACCATTACTGACATTTCGCGAAAAGAAAGCAGTTATTTCGTTGTTATAATCAAATTCGCAAAACAATGAAAATATCTTTTTTAAAAACCACAATCATTCCTCTTATTACTGCTATTATAGTAGGCATTTTATTTACCTTACCCATAGGTTTAGGGAATTTTACGAATATTGCAGCCACGCTCTTAACCATTCTGTCTAGTTTTATCATATATGGTAAAGACGCATTCAAATCGCTAGGACTATTTAATTTTAAAGATCAAAAGCGCGATTTTTTCACCTACGCACCACTACTAGCCATTGCATTATTTGCGTTCTATGCTTTTGTACTCGTGCCTGGAGTCACTCTCATTACGGGGCAGGCTATTGATTACTCAGAGTTTGAGGTTTTTGAAGGCAACTTGCCTGCCTGTGCGGTCATGCTTATATTTATATGGGTTTCTGCCGCCTTTGGAGAAGAAATCATTTGGAAAGGTTTTTTTATGCGCCACTTCGTAAGGTTTTTTGGTGATGGTACGCTAGCACTTGTTATAAATATCATCCTTTTTGGAGCACTATTTGGATACGTACACGCCTATCAGGGGATTACTGGGCAGATTGTCGCTGCAATCATAGGGATGATACTTGGTTTTATATTTTACAAAAGGAAGTACAATCTGTGGTTTAATATTGCTGTACATGGCTTCTTTGATACCATTGCTGTACTCTGTATGTATTATGGGTTTTTATAATTTAAAAAATGTAAAATCTATTCACAACAAGGTGTATAATTAATTGCTGCGCAAGCTGGTTAAGAGCAGGAGTTTTTCTCATATTTCATATCTTTAACCAAACTGATTAGTTCGAAGCTACAAGCACCGCAACTAATCATACACCCCGAACGTGGTACAATATTGTAAAAAATGAACCTAAATAAACAAATATTACTTTTATTTACATTCGTTATAACAACATTTCAAAGTTGTAAAATAGCTGATTTAAGAACATCGGCGATAAATAATTCTACTCCCGATCGAGAACAAAAAGCTATTGATTTATTAAATAAAACAATTAAAAACCAAAATCTTGATATTCTAGTCAATTCTAAAACTTATTCTTACAAAATTAAAGATAACTGGAAAGGAGTTTTGGCCTTAATGAATCCATTTCCAAAAGATAATGAACTAATGGAAATGCGCTTCAGGCCTAAATCATTTGACTCGCAATTCTACTATGTTAATGCAAAAAATCGCATTATATACGGAGTTCAATCTTTTAATTATTATAAAATAGATCGAACTGGGAATTTGAAATTTAAAGATAAAAAATCGATTTCTTTTTCGTTGCCAGCAATTCAGTACCTTTTCGAACTTCCAATACGAATCAAAGATGCTCCTATTTTGAAATATGCTGGAATTAAGAAAATTGAAGGAGTAACTTATGATTTAGTGTATGCTACATGGAAATCTTTAGAACCAAATAAAGAATTTGACCAATATGTACTCTACATATCTCAAAAAACAGGCTTGTTAAGTTTTGCAAGTTATACAGTACGAGATTCTTATCTTCCTTCACCAAAGAATATTTATGGCTCAATAAGATATGAAGACATGCAAGAGAATGCTGACGGAATCAAATACCCTGCAATTATTTATATTCAAATAAATGGACTTAAAAGTAAAAATAAATGGACTCGTAAAATGACTTTAAAGGATTTAAAATTAAATGATTTTGAAGTTTCTCTACTTTATCCAAACAAAAAATTAAATTTTTTAGGTGATTCCAAAAATTGAACACAGTAAAAATAATTGCTAGATTCTTGCTTATTCGGAAAACCTTGTGAATTTTCCTCTTGTTCATTCCATTTTTAGTAAGTTAGTTTTCTAATCACGCAACTATCCTTACGTAAACCATACAATAATTAAAAATGACAAAAATAATTATACAAGGAATAAAATTTGATGAAAAGTCATCTTACCAAAAGGGTCCAAAACTTGCTCCAGCATTAATTAGAGAAGTCCTGCACTGTGGCTCGCTAAATTTGTTTGCTGAAAATGGAATCTCGATAGAAAACTCAATGGTTGAAGATAAAGGAGATTTTGAAATTAAAGAGTATTTTGATATTGAAGAAATAACAGAAGCTCATCTTAATTTAAACTCTAAAATTCTAACCTTAGGTGGCGACCACTCAATTACTTTTCCAATTATAAAAGCTTATAATAGAAAATATCCTAAATTAGATATTCTTCATATTGATGCTCATTCTGATTTATATCATGAATATGAAGGAGATAAATATTCTCATGCTTGTCCGTTTGCCCGAATTATGGAAAATAAGTTTGCAACAAAGTTAGTCCAGGTAGGAATAAGAACATTAAATACTTCTCAAGCTGAACAAGCAGATAAATTTAACGTGGAAATCCATCAGATGAAAGACTTAGATTTGTCTAAAATCTCTCAATTTGAAAATCCACTATATATCACTCTCGATATGGACGGATTTGATCCTGCTTTTGCTCCGGGAGTTTCGCATCATGAACCTGGTGGATTATCTTCAAGACAGGTCATTGAATTAATTCAGAGCATAAACACAGAGGTGATAGGAGCAGATATTGTTGAATATAATCCAAATAGAGATTTTCAAAATATGACAGCATTTTTAGCTGCCAAAATGATGAAAGAAATTTTAGTAAAAATGATGTAAAACAATAACTATCGCCACAACGTATATAAAAAATACGCCAATGATGGTTAAACGAACTCAATTTCCTACTTTTAAGAAACTATAAACCCATCTGAAAAATCTGTCTTCAAAATAGGCGCGTTTTTCATATACAAGACCCTTAGCCAAAATTAAATACTATCAAATAATGAACTACAAAACCAAAGTCTTAATCCTTTCTTTCATTGCTTTATTCCCAACCTTTGTTATTTCCCAAGTAAGAGTAGGAGATTTTATTTATTCAAAGTACAAATTCAATAAATTAAATAAAAAAGACCTAAATAGATTTACTAACACTAAAACAACATTTATTTTACCTGAATTTTTCTCTAAAGAATCTTATGAAAAACTCCTTAATCAAGTTTGGAATGTAACACCTTACAGGATTGTCTATAGAGATGATTTTACAGGTGATACTATAAAAACTGATGATGCATTAGCAAGATTTAAGTCAATGGAGATTGAGAAAACTACTAAATCAGGAATGGTTGTATCTTATGTTTTCAATTTTTTAGACTTTCACGTTGTTGATAAAGTGAAAAACAAAAAGAAAGGGAAAGTTTGGTGGAAATCAAGAGTTGGAACTATTTATTTTACACCTAATATTAAAATAAGGCAACAAATAGAAGCATCCTCTGGAGAAAGAGAAATATCTGGCGATTTACTCAACTTTAGATTGGGATATTTAAAAAATTATTTACAATTGGTGAATAATAGTTTGAAAAATAAGAAATCAATTGATATTTATGATGATTTCATATCCCCAGAGTTAGAAAAACTTAAAGATCAAACTTTATATATTGATTCTAACCTCTTATATGGTTATAACCCCTTTACTGCATCAGGGAAAAAAAGTCCTGAAATTGAAAAATTGACCCAAGATTATACTTTCAAATATGAAGTAATTGATTATAATAAGCTTGAGGAAAAAATCTTTAATGAAAAGAATGACTTTTTTTATTTAATGTATAATCAGATTAATTCCAATAAGATTATAAATATTGTAAATGGAAAGACTGGTGAAATAATCTATCAGAAACACACAACGGTATCATACAATCTAAAACCTAAAGATTTCAAAAAAATTTATTTAAGAATAAATAAGCTAAATAAATAACAAAATGAAATTTGATTAATACAATTTTAGCTAACACTGTATATGAAATCATAAGAGTTTCATACTTAATCTAAAGGTTCTAATTTTCTTGCAAAGTCGCCAACTATTAAATTTGGCGTTTATGAGAAAAAAGATAAAAGCAAAATATTTATCAGGATATACTTCTCAAATAATTGAAATGATTGATGGCAAATTTGTAGATGGACAGATAATTGATACTGTATACAAAATGCAAGCAATCGGATTTGAAAAAGAAATAGAACCTTTTAGAATCGACCAACAAGTTTGGATTAAAAAGTTTGCAACAAAATATGTAGAAAAATACGGTACACTACAAAGTGTATAAAACATAGCTAATTATTGCTTAATCGAAAGCTTACTACTTTTAATTTCCGTACTAATCATAGCCTAATCGTTGTACAGCATTTGGACTCATCTTAAATGACAAGAATGTAATGTAGTCTATTTTTTTGTAACCCAAACCCCATTTTCATCGTCTCAATAAAATAATTGAACAATTATTTATATCGAAAAAAATGAAAGTTACCTCCTTTTTAAAGCACTGGTTATTTACTCTTATCCTTCTAGTTTCTTTATTTCAGACAACCCATGCACAGAAATTTGAAGCGAAAATTGACAGTTTGTTAAATTCAAAATATGAATCAAAGGTTCCTGGAGCCGTTTTTTTAATTGCAAAGAATGGAAATGTAATCTATAAGAAAGCATTTGGTCTAGCAAATCTTGAACTAAACACTCCAATGGAACCTGAATATGTTTTCGAAATAGGTTCTATAACAAAACAATTTACGGCTATCGCCATTTTAATGCTATTGGAAAAAGGTGAACTCAATTTGAATGATGATATCACTAAGTACATTCCGGATTATCCTACTCATGGAGAGACAATAACAATTCATCATTTATTAAATCATACTTCTGGTATAAAAAGCTATACCAGAATGAAAGCTTTAAAAGATATTGCAACAAAGGATCTAACACCCATCGAACTCATAGATTTCTTTAAAAATGAACCTATGGATTTTAAGCCGGGAGAAAAGTATAAATACAATAATTCTGGCTACATCATTTTAGGTTATATCATAGAGTCTATATCAAAACAAAGCTACGCCAGTTTTATCGAAGAGCATATATTCAAAAAACTAGACATGAATTCGTCATTATTTGCAAGCCATAGGAAGGTCATAAAAAACCGAGCTTCGGGATATCATAAAAAAGAAGATTACATTAACGCAATGCATATAAGCTTTACACTGCCATATGCGGCAGGTTCCTTAATGTCCAACGTAGACGATATGTTAACATGGCAAGAGGCTATTACTCATAATCGATTAGTACGCAAAAACACGATCGATAAAGCCTTTATTAATTATACATTAAACAATGGAGATCCTATTAACTATGGTTATGGATGGCATATTAAAGAAATAAATGGAACTCCAAGTAGAGAACATGGAGGGAGTATCTTTGGTTTTAAATCAATGGGGGTATATCTTCCTCTTAAAGATATTTACGTTATCGGATTAAATAATTGTGATTGCAATTCACCTACGAAAATCACAAGAGAAATTGCTAAGTTAGCCATTGACGAATTTGTTGAACTGGAAAATGATAAAAATTAAGGGTCAGTAAAAAACGCTACACAACAATGTATAAGAGAACATAGGACTTTTGTGTTTAATCGAAAGGTTTATGTTGATTTGCCAAGTCGCCAAATATAAAATTTGAAGTTTACTAAAAATGATAAAAGCAAAATATTTATATTTGGTTTAGTACCTGCCCTACGTTTCTTATTCTAAATGTTGGCGGTCATATAGGAAATATTACACAAAATAGCATCAAGGATGGATATTGAAATGAATTAGATAATAAGAAAAATTGAATTTAAGATATAACCAGAAATTATATGCTAACTGACATTAATCCGAAATTACCAATGCGTGATAAAAGTGTTACGCGAGAATTTTACTTAAATCGATTAGGGTTTAAAGAATTTGGAAGTGCTGATTTTGATGGCTATTTGATGATCGAAAAAGATCAAATTCAAATTCATTTTTTTGAATTTAAAGAACTTAACCCAAAAGAGAATTACGGACAAGTTTATATTCGAACCGACAATATTGAAGAGTTTTATAAATCATTATTGGATAAGCAAACTGAAATTCATCCAAATGGAAAATTGGAAACCAAACCTTGGGGGCAAAGGGAATTTGCCCTGCTTGACCCAGACAATAACCTTTTGACATTTGGTCAAAATATTTAGGAATAAAAAACGAACCGCCAACAATACCTATGAATCCATTGCGGCAGAAATTCCTAACAGAATCTCAAGCGTATTTTTTATCTTAGGCACTTTACCAGAATTGCACTTTGTACATTTCGGTAACAAATCATAGCCTTAACGTTAGCTACAAGCCGAATAAAGAAAAATGGAAATTATTTTAGGAATAGGTATTGGAGTAAATCTATTAGCAATTTTTCAATTATTGAAAGGAAAAAACGCTAAACTTATTTCTACTAAAATAACTATTTTAATTAATATAATTTGGACTATTAGGTTTGTTTTTTTTCTATTAAAAGGTACTGAAATAGCTTCAAAATTTCCAATCTTATTAATGTTAGATCAAAACTTGTTATTGTTAGACAGTGTTGTTTTATGGCTATATTCAAAATCTTTATTAAATACCACTAAGTTTAAATTTCAAGTATTACTTAATTTTCTTCCATTCATATTAGGGTTGTTCTTTTCAATAATTAGTTATTCATCTGTTCCTGATGAATTAATTGTAGAACAATACATGAAAATTGAAAATAACATTAGCAATAACAAATCTCTTTTTTCTATAGAGGTTTTAGTTTTTATCCTAATAGTAATTACAATATCAATCGTTTATTTTGGTAAGAGTATAAAAGAGATAAAAAAGTTTAATATTATTCTTTATAATCATTTTTCTAGCCTAAAAAATATAAGTGCAAATTGGATTTTAAAGTTTCATGGCTTATGGGTATCTCTTTTCTTATTTCCAATTATACTGTATTTTCTTAATTATATGTATCCTATAATTAATATTAGACTATTGTTAGGTTTTATAATTGTGATTCAGATATTATTATCATTTATTTTTAATTCAAATGTAATATCTCAAAACTATGTTAGTATACCTGAAAAAGTTATTTCAAAACAAGATAACAAACCAATAAAACATTTTAAAGATAAATTAAGTGAGTTAAAAAGGGTTCTAGAAACAAGTCAATATTATCAAGATGAACACCTTTCGTTAGTTAAACTTTCAAGTTACCTCAATATTAAACCTATAGAATTAACTGAAATAATTAAGTACAGTAAGTTTGATAATTTTTATGATTTAATAAATACATATAGAGTTGAATCTATAAAAAAAGAGCTCATAACATCTACAGAACAAATTATGATTATTGCTTATGATAACGGTTTTAATAGTAAATCTGCTTTTAATAGAATATTTAAAGATAAAACAGGGCAAACGCCAAGTGCCTTTAGAAATTTAAACAAAAATACGTCCCAATAATATTAAAAGGACTTGTATACTTTTGGCTGCCACTACTTTTGTTTCAAATTAAAATTTATATTATTATGAAAAAAGTTTGGCAAAAGACTCCTGCTTGGTTAAAAGCAATATTTTTAAACATTATTTTATTATATCCAATTATAACTATTAATCAAATAATTATACAACTTAACCTTACATACTTTCCAAAGTATGGTATTGGTCTAATACTAGTTTTGATTACCCTTTATCTTTACTGGAAAGTTATAAATAAATGGAATCTATTTACAAATAAAGATGATATTAAAATAAGTTTCAAGTTTGATATTTTAGATAAAAAAAATATGTTAAGCATCATAGGTTTAGGCTTGTTTACTTTTATGGTTATACACTTTAGTTATATAATTTTCAAAATAGAAAACACACCACAATTAGAATTTATAAACTCATTTTCAAATTATAATGCTATAACAGCCATACCACTTTTGTTAGGATTAGCACTTACAGCAGGTGTAGCAGAAGAAGTTACGTATAGAGGTTTTATGCAGAATACCACGCACAGAAAATACTCTAAAATTCTAAGTTACATAATTATTGGAGTATTATTCTCAATCATGCATTTTTTACCATTAGAGTTAATACTACCTTATATTCTAATTTCTATAGCGTATAGTTACATTGCAGATAAACAAAAATCAATTGGCCTGGTAATATTCACACATTTTTTAGTTGATTTTGTTATATTTTTATTGATTTATTATAACGTATAATTATAAAGATAAATTCTTTGAACATGTACACTTAATTTTTAAAATATAATTTATTAAAAACTGCGTAAAACCTGTAGCTAACGACATATAAAAAATAGTGGTTTAAGTACTTAAACAAAAATGAAATGTATAAATTTAAGGTCAATTATTATATAAAAAAAATAGTGCTTAAAACTCACTACTTTTCATGCGCAAGGCCATTAACTCCAATTTAAAACCGCAAAAAAATGAAGGTTACAGCTGAAAAAAATGAAAAAGTCGCCAATATGATCTTTGCATCTATTTACCCTCTTTACTGGAATAGATTGGAAAAGCATAGTAGAACAAGAGAAGAGTTCCATCAAGTAATAGAGTGGTTTACTGGTTTTGATGAAGATAAATTACAAACACTAATTGCAGAGAAAGTAACGTTTAGGACGTTTTTTGAAAAAGCAAAAATTCATCCCAATGCACACATGATTAAAGGAGTTGTTTGTGGTTATCGAATTGAAGAAATAGAAGATGAATTTGAAGTGTATAAACAATGTAGACGTATGGAAAAACTGATTGATGAATTGGCAAAAGGTCGTAAAATGGAGAAAATTTTACGTGAAGAAAAGAAATAAAAACTGGTGTAAACACAGTATATAATTCATTGCCAGCACTCGCCTTCACGGATTTTCTATTCGGTTTGTGTTTGTTAAATTAGTGCTCGTAATACGCAATAAACCATACACGAGCACACTAACAAATTAATATAGATTATAACTAAGAAACTATCTAGATGAAAAAAGTTGGAATACTATTTTCTTTAATTTTAATTACTTTTTTATTGAATTCTTGTGGAGCAATTACCAAAGCGACTTTAAATAGTAAACTCACCGAGGAAAATGGGATTTGCTGAAAATGCTAAACAAATTAAAAAATTCGTGAAGGTACCTAAACTCAAAAATACGATTGAATTTTCAGAAAATAAAAAAATAGTTATTCGTAAATGATTACTTTTCTCAATTTCATAATTGCTACAGGGTTGACCATCACTATAATGACTTTGGTTCTCATATTAAAACAAGTTGATAAACGACTTCCGCAAATCATATTGATTGCATTCTACTTCTTGATATTTTTTATGTTACTCAATTTATATACTGCCATACATCAGTTATCTATTCCTTTTTATGTGAGCTTTATTCCGCATGATATTGCTAGGTGGTTAATCGGCCCACTACTCTACTTATACGTTAAGTCATTGTTTTTGTCACACGACCGTATTCGTAAATCAGCATTATACCATCTGATCCCAACGACAATGTATCTTTTATTTTTTTCAATTCCGCTGCTGATTGAAAAGGTTTCTCCCACAACAAAAATTAGTTACTTGGATGTTTTTTACATTTATGAAGATTGGCTAACAACCCTTACTAGCTTATACACTTTAGTTTATTTAGTAGTCATACTTTATAGCTTAAAAAAATATGTAAAAAAGATTAAATCCAATTATTCTAACCTCAATAAAAATGATTTGAATTGGGTTAAGCTTTTAATAATTGGTGGTGTTTTGGTGGTAGGCTTTGATTTTTCCATTAGCTTGTATCAAAACATCATTAAAGGTTTGGAAATAAATTCTGGTGTATTTACACTTATTGCCATTATTGTATTAATTTCCTATTTAGGCTATTATGGAATAGGACAGTCCAACATATTATTACCAAAATTTATATTACAAGAACATAAATCAACATTAAATATCCTTAGTAGCTCTTCTTCAGATCAGATTAATGAACTCGAAAACAAACTGAAGAAACTTTTACAAGAAAAAAAACCATATCTAAATCAGGAATTAACTTTAATAGAATTAGCAAACTTAATGTCTATAACTGATAAAAAATTATCTGCTCTCCTTAACAACCATATGAATATTTCCTTTTATGATCTAATTAATGGATATAGGGTAATGGCTGTAAAAAAAACCATAGATGCTGAAGAATTTAAAAATTACACCTTATTAGGAATAGCCCTTACTTGCGGGTTTAACTCAAAAGCTAGCTTTAATAGAGTCTTTAAAAAAGAGACAGGACTTTCACCCTCTCAATATAAAAAAGGTCTCAAATAAAACTCAATAGGTCTCAAAAGAACCATTAAGGCGCTTTACAACATATTTTGCAATTGTTTTGTTTATAAAAAGCTAAAAGTAATATTATGAACAAAATAAATTGGATAATTATCATATTTACATTCATCACATGTCTTTCTTGTAATGGCATAAAATATTATGATTCTTACAAAATAACTGCAAAAGAAAAGGCTATAGCGCTCAAAAAAATTGCTAAAACCTTAAGAGATGACGGTTATGCTTTTAATCAAACATTTGACGATATAGATCTACGATTAGCTGCATATCAAGATTTGATTGATACTACAACTACGATTGGCTCTTTTGTTTCTTCTCTAAAACCAGTATTTGAAAGCTATGGTGTTTCCCATTTACGCATTAGAACACCAAATCAAGTAACGAATAGGCAGAAAGGAACGCATGTTGGTATAGGCGCTAGCTTAGTACGTACCGACACGGGATACTTCGTTAGTAGAATAGTCAAAAATGGGGTAGCTGATCTAGCCGGTATCAAAGCAGGAGATTATCTTATTAATGAAGATAACCACCCAATTACCTCACGCAGACAATTAAAACATACTTTAGGTAAAGTAACAACTATTCAACTAAAACGAAACCATACACACAAAACTTTTAAAGTTAAGTATTTTGAACATCCTATTTTTTCAAAAGACAGCTTATATTGGCATAATGCCGAAATAGCAGTTATTTCCATCAACAGTTTTAGAAGTGGTACTTACGATAAAAATCATGTTGAATCTATGTTTGCCAGTGCAAATCAAGCCAAAAAGATTGTTCTGGACTTAAGAAGCAATGGAGGTGGGGCATCCAGCAACTTGAAACATCTTTTAAGTATGATCATACCAAGTAATGTAATTTGCCAATATTTCATATACAGGAAAGATCACGAGGGTTTTGTAAAAGAGTTCCAAAGACATCCTCATTCCTTCAAGGAATTGGTTAACTATAGCAAACGTACATTCAAACCTGCATTTCGCTTTTGGTGGAACAAAAGATACCAAGGAGACATCGTAGTGATTATAGACGAAAACTCTGGAAGCGCAGCAGATATTTTTCCTGCATGTGTAAAAGATCTTAAAAGAGGTACCATTATAGGAAAAAAATCTATTGGACATGTTTTATTTGGTGAGGTTAAAACACTCAATATGGGTATGGATTTACTTTATCCACACGGAGAAGCTGTCAGACTTAACAAAACTATCAATTTGGAAGGTCATGGGTGTAAACCTGACATTGTTTTTTCTAGAGAAAAGACGGCTAATACTGCATTTATTTATCAGTTCATTACTGATCAAATGTAAACAGTTAGTAACAACGCTTATAATTAATTACTAACGCAAGTTGATTGTTTAGGCTACCTTTTCTTACAAATCACTATCTTAACTCAATAGAACAAGCCTAACGGATTATAGCACAACTAAATCATACGCAAGATCGTTGTACATAATGCAAAAAATCATCATTGGATGAAAATACAGATTAAACTTTTAACAATTGGACTTTTATTATGTACTATAATTTCCTGTCAACAATCCGAAAAAAATAATAGTCATCAAGAAATAGAAAAATATACAAACGAAATATTTGATAGTTTAGTCAATATCAAGCGAGACTTACATATGAATCCTGAATTATCAGGGCAAGAAGAAAGAACTTCTAAAATTGTTGCCAATTATTTAAAAGATTTAGGTTTGGAGGTCAAGACAAATATATCTGGAAACGCAGTAATTGAGATATCCATTGCAATTCACTATCTTTCAGCTATGATGGGAAATTATAGTTAATTTTCTGCAACGAGCCATACACAAAGCACTGTTTGCAATTTTAGAAAAAGAACAAAACTCAACATTCTACAATAAAATCATATGAGTATATTCTCTTATCATCTTGTCAAAATACCATTTACACTGGCAATAAAAGGAATATTTTCAAACCCAATCTCAAAGAATACTAAAGGACTAATTCATTCAGAATATATGACCGCAATGACATTAGGTTCACCTATCATATCCCCTTCTCGATTTTTAATAAGACAAGTAGCTATTTTTGCGCAATGGGAAAACGAAAAAGATTTAGAAAATTATTTAGAAAAAAATAAATTCGGAAAAATTCTAACCAAAGGTTGGCATACGCGTTTGTCATTTATAAGAGATTGGGGTAAAATAAGTGGATTCAAAATACCTGAACAGAAAGTTAAATTGGAAAACGTATCATCTCCTGTTGTTGCTGTTACAATTGCAAGAATGAAACCTTTTGAGATTCCAAGATTCTTACATTGGGGGAGACCAGTTGAAAAATTAGTTCGGGACCATTCAGGAGCCATACTTTCATTAGCTTCAATTAGATTTCCAAATACTGTATCTACCTTTTCTATTTGGAAAACAGAGAAAGAAATGACTAATATGGTTCATGGTCACAGTGTTATGCCAAAACCGCAAAGACATTCAAATGCAATGAAGGAAAGAGAAAGAAAAAAATTTCATTTTGAATTCGCAACCTTGCGTTTTAAGCCCATTTCTGAATTTGGATTGTGGAAAGGGCAAGGAAACTTCATCCCAAGCCTAAAAAACAATTAACCAAAGTAAATGGAAATAGCACCTTTAAAACAAAACTTTCAAGATTGGATAACCCAACAATGGGTTATACTATTCGGAAAAAAAATTATTCCTAATGAAAGCGAATGGTTGCTAGGTCCTTTTGGAAAAACTAACGGAATTGGCTTAAAGTTTATACAACAATTGGCCAAAAACGAACAATTAATAATAGACAGACAACAAATTGATAAGGGTTTGTTACATTCTATTAACCAACTAAACTTATCGGAAAAAGAACTTAACAAATTATCTAAAAATGTAATTGACTTTTACGAAAACACCAGTAACTATGATTTTGATTTAAAAGTAAAATGGAATCCATTATTTAAAGTGTTTGGAGTTTTGCTAAAAATATTATTTAGCAATCGTATTGAACAGTTAAATATTCCAATGAGTAATAACAAAGAATCTAAAGCTTTAAAAAGTGAAATAATTCATTTGATAAACAAAAAAACAAATAAGACTAAACGAACTATATGGTTAAGAACATTCAAAAACACCGAGCAAGTAGTTTATTCAGGCGTTTATGAAACTTGTACCATTCCAAGTGGACAGAATTGTATAAAAGCCATTTTCCCTTTACCAAATGGAAACGCAACAGTGATATTAAATCCTATCGTCGGCGAAAAGGGCGAACTCATTTTAAATTCATCTGGAAGAAAAATTGGGGATAGTGGTTTTTACTTTCTACTAAAAGATGCTAAAGGAAATTTATGGACTAAATTTATTATGTCATTTAAAGATAAATTAGTTGTCAGTTCTGAAAATGAAAAAATAACAGCACTACAGACTTTAACATTGTGGAATTTAAGGGTGTTACAGTTTGAGTATGATATAAAAAAACTACGCACAACAAAAGCTATAATTAATACAGATTTTGGTATTTAATTCAAATGTTACTGTATTTTTATAACGGCGACCAAAAAAATTTAATTTGGCTTTAGAATAAAAAATAAAATGTTTTTGTTCAGTGCAAACTTGAAAGATTATCGCTTCTTAATGCCTTACTTGACGTATATCAAAGGTTATATGCAATTTAAATCCAGTAAAAACAAATGCTAAGTGATTTTATAAGTCAACTTCGAATTACCGAAAAGGAACTTCAAGACGAACTTCTAGCAAGTTCAAACATAACTACACACAAAAAAGCTGACTTTATTATTAAGAACAATCAATATATTAAAGTATTGAAAATTGTTTTAAAAGGAAAAGTACGAGTCTATCAAGAGAATGCTGAACGTGAAATTCTTATTTATTATTTAAATGACATGGAGACCTGTACTTTGTCTCTTTCGGCTTGCTTTGAAGATTGTAAAAGTACTGTAAACGCAATAGTTGAAGAAGAATGCACTATTTTAAATATCCCTGTGAGGTTTGTTAAAAACTGGAATTTTAAATATAAATCCTGGAATACTTTTACGACGAATACTTTTCGAAATAGCTATAATCATCTTATTAATCAATATTCAAATTTAGCTTTCCAACCACTTAAAGATAGATTGTTTGATTATCTCGTTTCAAAAGCAATTGATTCAGTCGTAAAAAAATCACACCAACAATTAGCTAGAGAATTAGGCACCACAAGAGAAGTGATTTCTAGGTTATTAAAAAAACTTGAAAAAAATGACAAGCTTCATCTTGGCCAAAAAGAGATATTAATTTTAGATAATAATTAGTGTTGTGACAAAAGGCACAGGTATTTATCCTTTAAGCCATTTTTCTTTGTATTAAATTTAAAATACAATTAAAATGAAATATCTTAAAAGAACAATTACTACAATAGTATTAGGAATAAACTTAGTCTCTTATGCCCAAAAAACTACACATTCTGAGTTTAAAAAAGAATCTATACAACAATCTTACATAGGGCACTCGCCTACAAAGCACCATGAAGTAGCCTTGGAAGTAATACGTGCAAGTAAAGCGTGGATAGTAAACTTTAACAAAGGAAACTCCCAAGCTTGTGTAGACGTATACGATCAAAAAGCTATAATGAGTGCTATGCCTGTAGGGATAAAAAAAGGAATAACAGAAATTTCTGAATTCTGGACATCTTTTATTAAATCGGGCGCTTCAAACTTAATTTATACCAATGTAAGTATAGAGGTCGTTAATGAAACCACTGCTTTTTTATCTGCAAATTGGAGTATGAATATAGGTAGAGGTATTATCTACACAGAAAAATGGGAGAAAAAGAATGGAAAATGGCTATTTACTTATGATAACTTTGAAGTATTAGAAAAATTTGAAAGTCCACAAAAAAATGATACTAATCCTGTAGGAAGCCATATTGTTATAGAAGACGTTATTAAAGCTTCTATCGAGTGGACAAATGGTTTTAACTCGGGAAAAAGTAATATCCCCGGAGAAGGGTATTCAGAAAATGCCACACTAAACCCTATACCTTTTCCAACTACTAATGGTAAAGATAATATTCAAGGATTTTGGACAAAATTAATTCGGGATGGAGCTCAGAATTTAATTTACCATAACCCAATATTTACTGCCAAAACGGATAAAAGTGCTACACTGTCATCACATTGGAGCATGAATATTGGTGAAGGTAAAATTTATCAGGAAAAATGGGAGTTTATTAACAATAAATGGCTGTTAACCTATGATGAGTTTGAAGTTATAAAACAATATTAATATTTTTAAAGGCTGTTTCATTTGATGAAACAGCCTCATCCTTTTGATATGAAATTGCAAAGTTTTACACTACAAATTTTTGAGCAAGAAAAAATGCTATCCTTTTACATTAATGTACTAGGATTTAAACTACTAAATAAATTTTCAGAAAACAATTCTATCTTTTACAACTTATGCTTTGAAAGCACTCATTCTTATCTTCAATTACGATACACTCCATCACTTAAAAAAACAGCGTATCAGCAAGAATCAACAGATAATTATTGGAAGTATAGTCTGTTTATAAATGACATTCAGAAGGTATATCGAAAGTTACAAAAACAGAACTATGCCATAAATGAACCATACCAATTTGGAGATATTGGTTATTTGGCTCATACAACTGACCCCGAAAATCATCAAATAGAATTCATTCAAAAAACATTCAAAACCCATCCGTTAATTGTATCAAATACTCATCCTATTGAAAAACAGCAAACGGTTTTGGGTTTAGTAACTATTAGAACAAAAGACCCAATTAAGAGTATTCATTTTTTTGAAAAAATACTAGATTTAAAATTGTTTGTTAGAATGTATGTAAATCGAGGAAAAGGGTTTACTCTATATTTTTTGGGAGATAAAAATATAGAAGCTCCAAATCCAAATATAGATGCTTTAGAAAATAGAGAATGGATGTATCAACAAAATCATTTATTTATAGAAATTCAACATTATTGGAATAGTGAATATGATACAAATTTCTTATTAAAGTCAACATCAAACAATGGTTTGAAAAGTATTAATTTTTCAGGAGATATAAATCTTTTAAAAGCACAATTAATCATGAAAAACATTACGTTCCTTCAAGAAAATAATAAAATCATTTTTGAAACAATTGATAAACATATTATTTCATTAGAAAACTGCATACAACAGCGCATATAATTAATTGTTTAAGTATGTATCTACCAATTGGAAAATTCGGGGAATTTTCCTCTGATCCATTTTCTTTTGCTAATTTAGTCCATGTCAATGCAACTAACTTTACACGAACGTACCAGTTGCAATTGACCAACGAAAACAAAAAGAATGACTACAAAAATTGATATTGAACATTGCAAAAACTGCGAGGTAGAATTAAAAGGTGATTTTTGTTCAAAATGTGGAAATCCAAAAGCTTTAAAAAGAATTGATGGTAAATATATTCTAAGTGAAGTCGGTAGTGTTTTGAACTTTGACAAGGGAATTTCATACACTATAAAAGAATTATTATTAAGACCTGGGAATACCGTAAGGGAATTTATACTCAATGACCGAAAAAGACTTGTAAAACCCATAATATTTGTCATTTTTAGTTCATTGTTTTTTGTAATAATTCAACAAATCTTGGGTTTCAATACTGGTACAACGCCTCAAAACATAGAAAGTCCCGGTGTGATGAAAGCATTTGAATGGGTTGGAGAGAATTTTGGAGTTGTAAACATTTTATTGGGGGTTTTTATTGGATTTTGGATTAGGCTGTTTTTTATTAAATCAAGTTTCAATATTTACGAAATATTCATTTTGGTTTTTTTTACCATTGGAATCGGAAATTTAATTTTCGCTTTATTCGGAATTCTAGAAAGTGTAACAGGTTTTGAAAGCTATAATTTGACATATTTTGTTGCAATGTTATATTCTGCTTGGGCAATTGGGAATTTTTTTGACAAAAAAAATTTTTTAAGTTATTTCAAAGGTTTGCTTGCATATATTTTTGGAACGACAACAGGTTCATTCCTCATTGTAATCATAGGAGTTTTAATCGATTTTTTAAATAAAATCAGTTAACAATGCCTATAACAAAAAAGATAAAAAAATCAACTATGACGTTGAAAAAGTACTAGTTCATTGTTATGGAGTTGTATTACCTGAATACACAAAAAACTTCTTTAACAATGTAACATCTACAAATAAGAAATTACATTGGATGGATACAGAAATGGAATCCTCATATCACCAGTTCAGTTTCTATGATCAAGATGCAGAAATAAAGGAATCTATATCAGAGACAAATAATTAGTTCAAAACAAAAATGTAGAAAGCACAACACATAGCAACATATATAAAAAATAGTAAACTAAGCACAAGCCTTTAAACCTTGTGCTTTTTTACTACATTTATCCTATCCGAAAAGATTGCAACTATTAAATCGTTATTTTTCATACACAAGACCGTTGACATGAATTTGAAAAGCACTACAATGAAAAAACTTCTTATAGTAACATTTTGTAGTGCAATATTTTTTTATCAATACAAATCTCCTGCTCAAAGCCTTGTTAACCAAGAAAAAATTCGGGCTATAGATGCTTTACTTACAGAAGAAGTCGGAAATGGGTTTTCGGGTAGTGTTTTAATAAATGAAAACAATAATGTAATGTTAGCCAAAGGTTATGGCCTGGCGGATAGAAAACAGGACATTTCTAACAATAAAAACACTAAATATGAAATTGCTTCTGTAACCAAATTATTTACTGTTGTATCCATTCTACAGTTGGCCGAAAAAAAGAAATTATCGCTCAATGATAAAATAGATAAATACCTTGGAAATTTCAATGCTCCAAAAAATCAAGCGACTATAAATCAGCTACTCCTTCACACCGCAGGATTAGTCCCTAAAGGTTATGAACTCGACTACAATACAAAAACAGTTTTTTTAGAAAGTGTTAAAAATGCTCCTGTTGAATCTATACCCGGAGAGAAATATAGATATACTAATGCAGGATACATTTTACTTGCAGCTATTATCGAAGAAGTAAATCAAAAATCTTATGAAGATTACTTAAACGAAAATATATTTAAACCTCTCAACTTGACCAATACAACATTCGGATTTGAAGATGCTATGGTAAATATCGCTAATGGATATTCTGGAGAAACTATTGGTTCTCTAAAATTATATAAAACACCTGACTATGTTTGGGGAGATAGAGGACCAAGCGGAATACTAGCAAATGTGTCTGATTTGAATTCATTTCTAAATGGTTTAGATAATAAAAAATTGCTTGGAAGTGACTATTTACAAAAGATGTATTTTGAACAGATTAAAGGTGAAGCATACGGATTTCACGTAATAAACAAACCAAATATAGGAAAAGTACTCGCGCGAGGCGGTGGTTTACCTAATTTTGAAAGTCAGATTGCTTGGTATAAGGAGCAAAACATTAAAGTAATTATTCTAATCAATAATCACCTTAGAACGCGTCAATCTATTTGGGATGGAATTGAAAAAATATTGTTTAATTAAAAAACACCAATAATGGTTATAATTCATTGTGGGAACTCACAAAAACAATATTTAATATAATAAATACGACAAATTTCATTAGCAGAATAATTCTACAACTAAATCATAACGTAAACAGGTAAAGCATTAATTATAAAGAATGGGATTTAATATTGTATTAATCGAACCAGAAATACCTACGAATACAGGAAACATTGGGCGATTGAGTTTAGCGTCTGGATCAAAATTGCACTTAGTGAAGCCATTTGGTTTCGAATTAAGTGATAAGAGAGTAAAAAGAGCCGGATTGGATTATTGGAAACATATTTCTCTTTTTATCTATGAGAACATTGATGACTTTTTCTTAAAAAATAAAGGTGAACATTTTGCATTTCTCTCAAGTCACGGCACTCAAGATTACTGTTCTATTGACTACAAAGACGATATGTTTCTAATTTTTGGAAAAGAATCGGTTGGTTTACCTAAAGATATAGTGGAAGAAAATTCAAATTTAGTTTACAACATACCTCTTTACAGCACTCATATTCGAAGTTTAAACTTAGCCAACGCCGTTGGCATAGTAGTATATGAAGGTATCCGGAATATAAACGCACATTAAAACAATAAATAAGATACATGAAAACGTATCTTATTTGCTGTTGTACGTAACCTAGAAAATATTATTCATAAATGACTATTAAGTTAAGACAAGCTACAATAAGCGATCTAGAATTATTAAAATACTGGGACACTAAACAACATGTGATTGATTGTGATCCTGATGATTATGAGTGGGATTGGGAAAATGAATTACAGCGTGATCCTGAGTGGAGGGAACAATTAATCGCAGAATTGGATGCCAGACCGATCGGATTCATTCAAATAATTGATCCTTACATAGAAGAAACCCACTATTGGGGGAAAGTGCAACAAAACAAAAGAGCGCTTGACATATGGATAGGTGAAGAAAAAGATCTTAACAAAGGGCTGGGAACTATAATGATGCAACTCACAATCGAAAGATGCTTTAAGGAACCGAATGTAGACGGAATCCTTATAGATCCCTTGAAAACAAATACTAAAGCCCATAGGTTTTATAAAAGACTTGGCTTTGAGTTTATACAAGAAAAAGATTTTAATGGAACAGCCTGCTTTGTGTTCGAATTAAAAAAAGCAACATACAAGAACCTATATAATTAATTCCTGCTAAGAAATTCAATCTTATTAATTATCTTTCGGTTATGCCGGAAAACTACTCTCATTTTTTTCTGACAATTAATCATATGCAAATCGTTGAAGTCAATTTAAAATGGACATAAAGAACAATCATATCAATTACGTAGAATTTAAAGCAAAAGATCTTGAAAAAATAAAAGAATTTTACTCAACCTCTTTTAATTGGATCTTTACGGATTATGGGCCAACCTATGTAGCTTTTTCAGAAAGTGGCCTTGAAGGTGGATTTGAGCAATCAGATGATGAAATTGTAAATGGAGCATTAGTTGTTTTATACCATAAAGACCTTGACTTGATAAAGAATAAAATCATCGAATCAAATGGGGAAATTTCAAAAGATATTTTTTCTTTCCCAGGAGGGCGTAGATTTCATTTCGCAGACCCAGCAGGAAACGAACTTGCCGTTTGGTCGGATAAATAAAATTAGAGAAATAATACTAAAAACCTAACACTATAATAGTTATATTTAATTAGGATTTTGCTTCTTAACATAGAACTTATAATCAAGTAGGTCACATCTATTTGATTTAGCTTTATATGAGTAGATAAAGAAACGCTAGAAATGATTAATGTTAAACATACAAAGGAGTTCTTAAACAAACAACGACCACCTTCTAATTCGATTTCTTTATGGTAAAATTTCTAAAAGAGGTTTTTAATCATTTCTTTACTAGTAACACATTCCAAAAAGGAGCATCACTAGCCTACTATGCTGTATTTTCTTTATTACCAATGATTATTATTATCACTTCTATTTTAGGAATATTTTTTGGCAAACAGGCAGTTTCAGGAGAAATTTACTCACAATTAAAAGACATCTTGGGTAATGAAGCTTCAATACAAATACAAGATATTATCAAAAATCAACATACCAATCACAACAGCATATTAACTACAATAATTGGTTTTGCCACTTTAGCTTTTAGTGCTTCAGGAATGTTTAGTCAAATACATAATTCCTTTAATAGCATATGGAATATTAAGGCAAAACCAAAAAACAGTATCCTTAAATATTTATCAAAGCATTTAATATCTTTTACAGTATTAATATCATTATTCTTCGTTATTCTAATTAGCACAACAATACATAGTTTCTTAATAAAACATAGCAATAATTTAACCAGTGATTATAAATTTTCATATGTATACGAACATTTTTTGTCGTTTTTTATAATAAGTATTGCCTTTGCAATGATGTTTAAGTTTTTAGGTGATGCTAAAGTACATTGGAAAGCTGCCATTATTGGGGGGTTAATTACGTCACTTCTCTTTGTTTTTGGCAAAATAGGTATAGGGATTTATATAGGGCATAGCCATATTTCTTCAACTTTTGGTTCAGCTAGTGTTTTAGCATTACTTATGCTCTGGGTATACTACATATCACAGATTATCTTTCTTGGCGCATCATTTGTTAAAATAGTAAGTAATAGATTAGGACATGAAATATTACCTAATAATAATGCTGTAAAAGTTGATAACATAGAAGTTGAAATCTAAAGCATATATTAAAACTCTATTTTGAATGAAGCCAACAAAAAAACAAATAGTACTTACATCGCCGTTTTTAATTATTGCACTTAACTTTACAATTGCCTTTCTATTTGGAAATATTATCGGAAAATGGGCTTTTATTCCAATTATTTTAATTGAATGGTGCCTTTTTCTATTTTTCATTTTAAAATATACCGAAAAAGAAACAAGAAAAAATTGGCTGCAAAAAAACAAAAACTCATTTGGTTGGAACATTTTGGCATTGTTTATAGGGTTCCTTCCACTTCCATTATTTTTAATGCATTATGAAACATTAGGAATTTGGCAAGTTTGGCTACCCTGGATTTTGCTAGCTCTTATCAACCCCTGGCTTGAGGAATTTTATTGGCGTGGATTACTTTTAGACTACACAAAAAACTGGTCACATTGGATCGCAATCATTTTTACCAGTTTGGTATTTGCTCTTAATCATACTGTTTTTGGTGTGAATTCGGAATTAAATAGCGGAATAACAGTAATAATTTCAACCCTAATTATGGGATTAATTTGGGGATTAGTTTATAAGAAAACTAATAGTTTAAGGTGGATTATATTAGCTCATTTTTTGGTTGACTTTTTTAATTTATCCGCAGCTTCATTTTTAGATTTATACGAAAAAGGAAATTGGTAAAATAATAAAAAACGATCTGCCAACATCATGAATAATTAATCATTTGACTTTTTCTGGCATACAAAACACTTACGAGTTTTATATTCAGTTCTTATTTGCTAAATTACATGCTTTACCACGTGATTAGCCATACATGAATAAGTGAATTACAATTCTATAAAAATCATACATTTAAATAAATGAATACAACAGCATTACTATCATTTTTTGAAAGAGATTTAAACAAGTTAATCACCGAAATAAAACTTTATAAAAACGAAGAGAATATTTGGAGAGTAGAAAAAAACATTTCTAACTCGGCAGGGCATTTAACGCTACATTTAATTGGAAACTTACATACATTCATTGGTAAAGAAATCGGAAAAACAGGCTATATTAGAAATAGAAACCTCGAATTTACTCAAGAAAATGTATCAAAACAAGCATTAATTGATAGTATAAATGACACTATCGAAATGATTAAAAATTCACTCATTTCTATTACTAACGAAGAATTAAAGAAAGATTATCCTGTATTGAAGTTTTCAAAAACAGAATCAACTGAATATTTATTAGTGCATTTAACTACTCATTTAACGTATCATCTTGGACAAATAAATTACCATAGACGCTTAATCGATGGATAAAAATTAAATTAGTAACGTATCCTGAAGATTAGCAATACTTCATACACTATGATTATTACAAACAATAAAAAAATGAACAGATTCGTATTCATATTTCTTTTTCTTGCCTTAACATTACAATCTATCCATGTCAAAGCACAAGAGAATAATATTACTCAAGGGTATAAAAATGGAACGCTTATACTTATTGGCGGAGGAAAAGCTGGTAAGCAAATCATGGGAAAATTTAAAGAACTTGCAGGAGGGGATTCTGCAAAAATTGTTGTAATTCCAACAGCCTACGTTTTAAATAATGAAATAGATTCGTTACGCCTTAGAGCAAGTTTTGAAAAACATGGTTTTACCAATATCACCATTTTACATACTAGCGATACTGCCGAGGCTAATAAGGATGATTTTATAAAACCTATTAAAGAAGCTACAGGAATTTTTTTTACTGGAGGTAGACAATGGCGAATTGCCGATGGATTTTTAAATACAAAAGCGCATGATGAAATGTTTAAATTATTAGACAGAGGAGGTGTGATTGCTGGTTCTTCTGCCGGTGCAACTATTCAAGGTTCTTATCTGGCAAGAGGAGATTCTAAAAACAATCAAATTATGATGGGAGATCATGAAGTTGGACTGGGATTCATTTCAAATATTGCCGTTGATCAACATGTTATTGCCAGAAATAGACAATTTGATATGTTTACTATTCTAAAAAATAAACCCGAACTCTTGGGTATTGGTATTGATGAAAGCACTGCTATTGTTGTAAAAGGAGATGTTTTTAAAGTTATTGGAAGAAGCTATGTTATCATTTATGACAGCTCATTTTGGTCTCGTGAGGGCTCTAAGCTGAAAAAGTTACCTAATAAAAATGCAATGTTCTATTACCTCCGAAGTGGTGATAGGTATAATTTGAGAGAAAGAAAAGTAATTGAAGAATAATAGCTTATACAATACTTTTTAATGTATTAAAACAAATCTCCTACATGTTAATTCTGTACTATAATAAGGTGTTTTAAAACAATAATTTTACTTCAAATCAAATTACATATGAAATCGAATTGTTTTTTAGCACTTGTTATATGTCTATTCATATCATGCAAGAATCATGGTCAATCAAAACCAACTAATCCGCCTTCCAACGAAACAAAAAAATTGTATTTTTCAAAAGTCGACTTTACAAAGACGAAAATTACAACAGATAATTCCTCTAGTAACTTCAATCTACATAAAGATAAATTTCTAAGTATTCACTTTACCTTAGACAAACCACTTATACAAAGTCTTCAATTATTAGACCCAACCTTATCTGAAGATGAATTATTAAGTAAAGGAAATTTTCAGTTTTCTTATATAGTAGACGGAAACATAATTTATGTAGAGAACTTAAACACCGGAGCAGGACCAAAAACCCGAAAAACAGAGAAACTTAGACAGGTATTACCATTAGTAACACCAGAACAAATAGATTGGTGGGGTTGGTTTATGTGGCAAAGATTTATGAAAATTAATGGTGGGCAAGATGCATTTACCGAAGGAAATCATACTTTAAATATCGAAATAAGGCCTTATTTAAAAGGAGATGTATTAAAAGTTGGTCCTCTTTTGGCAAAAGGAAATATTGCTGTAGAAGTTCCTAAAATAGATATCGACGAAAATTTAGTTCCCGTACAAAAAATACAATCTAATAGCAGTTGGGAAATTTCTAAAGATAATTTTGATACCATCAAAATTGAAGCTCTAAATAGAAAAATTGCAGAAGGTAGATTTGGGAGTATTAATGGGATAGTTGTAATAAAAGATGGTAAACTCTTACTAGAAGAATATTTTAATGGTGAAAAAAGAAATAGTTTGCACGATGTGAGATCTGTAGGGAAATCATTTGCCTCTACAATTATGGGCATCGCCATTAAAGAAAAAGTCATAAAAAACGAAAACGCTTTATTAAAAGATTTTTATGATTTAAAATCGTATAAAAATTATAGTGCCAAAAAAGATGCCGTAACCTTAAAATCACTTTTAACAATGAGTTCTGCATTCCTGGGTAATGATGACGATGACAATAGCCCAGGAACTGAATATAAAATGCAATCTTCTGATGATTGGGTGAAATTCACATTAGATTTACCCATGCATAAAGATAAAGTAATAGGCAAAGATTATAATTATTTTACAGCGGGTGTTGGTGTACTCGGCGACATTATTCACAAATCAGTTCCTGATGGATTAGCTTCATATGCCGATAAAAAATTATTTTCTCCAATGGGAATTACCAATTATAAGTGGCAGTATACTCCTCAAAATATTGCATATATGGGTGGAGGCGTAAGACTACGAGCTATTGACTTTGCAAAATACGGACAACTATATAAAAACAACGGACTTTGGAATGGTACACAAATCCTTACCAAAGCCTGGGTAGAGAAAAGCTTGGCCAAACAAGTATCACAAGCCTATGCCGGGATAGAAAATGGATATTATGGTTATCTTTTCTGGAATAAAATATATACGATCAATAACAAAGATTACGAAGTTTCTTTTTGTACCGGAAATGGCGGTAATAAGATCTTTGTTTTTAAAGATATTCCATTTGTCATAGTGATTACTGCTTCGGCATATAATCAACCAGACTCTCACGCCAACGTTGATACAATGATGATTGACTATATATTACCTTCAATAATCGAAAAATAATAATGTGAGTTGCCCCACAATGTGCATAAAAATTAGCAGATAGGAGCTAAATCCAAAATTTGGTTCTTTTCTGCTATCTTTGTTATAATCCTAAAAAATGGCACAGATACATCTGCTGATTTTCATTCGTAAAACCGTTGTGTGCATTAGATAAAAATTAAAAACAACATCCATATGCGTTTAATAACTAATTATCTTTTTTGCTGTTTATTAACTCCATTGATCACCTATTCTCAAAAAGTAAGTGACCATTTGAAATATCTTGAGCAGAAACCTCCATCTTTGAGTTCAGAAGTTTTTGCCCCTGGTCTAATTTCTAAAAATACTGAATCAGAATTTGGTTCGGTTTTTAATAAGGAAGGAACTGCTTTCTTCTACGGGGTGGATCTAGGCGGAAGAACCGAAATAAGGTATTCCGCACTAACGGAAAATGGATGGAGTAACCCTAGAACTATTTTATCTCATGAAAAATATGGATTTAATGATCCGTTCCTTTCTCCAGATGAAAAGAGGTTATACTTTATATCAGAAAGAGCATTAAATGGTATAGAAGCCAAACAAGATTATGATATATGGTATGTAGAAAAAGAGGGAGATAAGTGGTCAGAGCCTATTAATGCAGGCCCCAATATCAACTCAGACGGAAATGAATACTATATTTCGTTTACACAAACCGGAACAATGTATTTTTCATCGAATAAAGTAACCCCAGAGAAAAAGCAAAACGACTTTGACATATATTCATCTAAAAGTATTAATGGCGAGTTCCAGAAAGCTATTACTCTTGGTGATTCGATTAACACTTTAAATTATGAAGCTGATGTTTTTGTTGATCCAAAAGAAAGCTATGTGATCTTTTGTGCAAGAAGACCAGAGGGATTAGGTAGAGGTGATCTTTACATTAGTTTCAAGAATACGGATGGAACATGGACAAAATCCATCAATATGGGAGAAAAAATAAATACAAAAAACCATGAACTATGCCCTTTTGTATCAAAAGATGGTAAATATTTCTTTTATACAAGTAATCAGGATATTTACTGGGTAAGTTCAAAAATTATTGATGAATTAAAAAAAAGTAGATAAAACTCTGTAGCAGCATTGAAACTTATTTTACATTAAACCTTAGTTGTCATGTACAAAAAGCGAACTTAAATAAAATTTATTGAACAAAACCTTCAACAAAATATGAGACATACACCCGAGGATGGATTTCCTTATTATTTTGAATTGGCTAGGGAGGATAGTTTGTCAAGACTTTTTGAAACAGCATCAACATTCGCCTTTCTCAGGACGATAGATGAAAAAAAATCCACCCTTCGCTATGAACCTAATAAATGGAGTATAAAACAAGTAATAGGGCATATCACCGATCATGAAAAAATAAAAATGTTTAGGGCATTTCAATTAAGCAGAAATGAGAACATCCAGCTATGGGGTTACGATCAGGATTTTTTGACTAATAATAGTCGTTTTGATGAATTAAGTATAGCGCTTTTGGTAACTGATTTTTATAACGTAAGAAAATCATCATTAAGTTTTATAGAAACCTTATCAGAAACTCAATTAAAAAAAATAGGTTCAGCTCGACAACATGAAATTACGTTAGAAGATTTTCTTAAGTCAATTATAGGTCATCAAAGACATCATATACGTATAATTAAAGAAAGGTATATCTAAAAAAATGTACGTTCTATCTTTATTTCAAGTATTCTCGGGAATAGTATTCGTAATTAAAATGAAGTAAATTATAGGCATTGCCTAAATTATTTGTAAAAAATTAAAAAATGAGTTTTTTAAATGCAGAATGGAGAAAACTAGCAATTGCAAATTATGTAATTGATCCAGATGTTCTTTCAAAATATGTTCCTTCGGGCACAGAGCTTGATCTATGGCAGAACAAGTGTTTTGTGAGTTTAGTTGGTTTTATGTTTATAGACACAAAATTGTTAGGCATCAAAATTCCTTTTCACACTAATTTTGAAGAGGTAAATTTAAGGTTTTATGTCAAAAGGTTTGAAAATAACATATGGAAACGTGGTGTAGTTTTTATTAAAGAAATAGTACCCAAACCAGCGCTAACATTTGTAGCAAATACAATTTATAAGGAACACTATGAAACATTACCCATGCGTCACGAATGGGATGAAAATAAGACAGGTCGGGTTGTACAATATCAATGGAAAAAGAACAAACAATGGCAATCTTTTAAAATAGTTGCCGATTTAGAATCTTCAAAAATCCCTGAGGATAGTGAAACCGAGTTTATTACCGAACATTATTGGGGGTACGCAAAAGTAAATGAAAAAATTACCAACGAATATGAAGTCACACATCCTAAGTGGCGACAATATGAAGTGAAAAGCTCCAAAATAGAAGTCGATTTTGGAGTTGTTTATGGAGATGATTTTGAATTTTTGAACACCATGAAACCCGATTCAATAATGTTGGCTGAAGGCTCAAAAATAACAGTTGAAAACAAGAGAACCATAAAATAAAACGCTGTACAACATAACCTTTAAAACAAAATAAAAAATTGGAAGCCTAGTAACAATATCAGCATTAGATCGTCTTGATTTCAAACGATTTAGAGACATGGAATTAAAAATGTTACAAAAAATAGGTGGAATATGCGCAATTCTTGAAGCTCTTATATACATTTTGGCTTTCATTATTTATGGTGGCGTATTAGTCTATCCCGATGATAATGCAAGTACTGCCATGCAATTGAATTTCCTATCGGATAATTATCTTACATTATCAATATTAAATCTTACTAGCTACGTCCTATTTGGGATTTTATTAGCGGTATTAGTCCTAGCAATTCATGAGCGATTAAAAAAATACTCACCAACATTTTCAACACTAACTTCTGTTTTTGGTATAATTTGGGTTGGTCTAGTTATCGCCAGTGGTATGATCGCCAACGTAGGATTAAACTCTGTAATCTCAACAGGAGTTAAAGAGCCCGAAAATGCTATGATAATATGGTCTAGTGTCAATATCATTTCTGAAGGGCTTGGTGGTGGAAACGAAATAGTAGGTGGAATATGGGTATTGCTATTAAGTATAATAGCTTTGAAAGGGCGATTTTTTTCAAAATCACTGATTTTTCTTGGTGTAATAGTCGGAATAGCAGGGGTTTTAACCGTATACCCATTAGATATATTCACAGAAATATTTGGTATTAGTCAAATAATTTGGTTCATATGGATTGGTATTTTTATGATTCGCAAACCCACCTAAAGAGTTTCGCCTCTCCCCTTTTCTGTACTCCTTTTAGGCAAAATAAAGGTAATCATTATAATTTCTTTACTTTCCTTAAAACCAATAGCTTATTTACAAAACCATCAACCTTCTAGGACTATAACCATTCCTGTAGCTATTGCTAAATAACAATACAATCCTACCGATTTCATTAATCATAAAATTTAATAAAACAATATTTTATTATTGTAAAACAATAATTTATTATACATTTGCAATAATAAATTTGAATTACGGTAATGAAAAAAACAAAACTAATATCCAAAATTCTACAGACGATAACTAGAGGTTTGGCTTGGATTTATTTAATCACGGCTCTATATGGGACTATATGTTGGATAATAAAAATTAATATCAAAACCATTGAGGACAAAAAGATTATCGAATATCCTTTTACAGATATCTCATTTTTAATACTAGATAACAATATAACCTATCTAATATTTGCTTTCTTGCTACCTATGTTGTCTTATGGTTTCTTTTTTTGGTTACTTTCTAATGTGTTCAAAGTTTTTTGCCAGGACAAGCTTTTTACCAAAAATAACATCAATCATTTAAAACGATTTTACGTAACCAACATCATTTTCCCTGTTCTACTTGTTACCTTTTCCTCGTTCTTTATCGATGTAGAAAATGGGATTTTTATGATCATGATTTTACATCTATTTTTAGGAATTTTTATTTTTATTTTCTCAGAAATTTTTAATCAGGGTTTGAATTTGCAAAACGAACAAGACTTGTATATATAGACTATGCCAATTATCATAAATATAGACGTAATGCTTGCTAAACGAAAAATTAAAAGCAAGGACTTAGCAGAAGAAATTGGTATTACACCTGCTAATTTATCTGTACTTAAAAACGGGAAAGCCAAAGGCGTTCGATTCGAAACCCTTGAAGCAATATGCAAAGCCCTGGACTGTAAACCAGGAGATATCATAGACTATGTAGCATAATTCTTTTGTCTTAAACATATAAACATGAATACATTAAAAATTGAAAATGTATCCCTTGTATACAGCAACGGGTACCAGACTCTTAGTGCCATAAATTTAGAAATCAGCAATGGAATATTTGGGTTGTTAGGCCCTAATGGATCTGGCAAATCATCACTTATGAAAACCATCGTTGGATTACAAAAACCAACAGAGGGGCATTTACATTTTAATGGATCAGATTTGGTTAAAAATCCACTTAGCATACAAAAGCACCTTGGTTTTTTACCACAATACTTTGGCGTATATCCAAAGGTTTCTGCTTATAATTTATTGAACCATTTAGCCAAGTTAAAAGGAATACATGATAAGAAACAACGTAAAAATCAGATCATGAATTTACTCGAGAAAGTAAATCTAACTGAATTTAAAACCAAAGAAGTACATACATTTTCTGGTGGAATGAAACAACGTTTTGGAGTAGCCCAAGCTCTACTAGGAGAGCCAAAAATTGTTATTGTCGATGAGCCGACTGCAGGGTTAGATCCAGAAGAACGCAATCGATTTAATGCTTTGTTAAGCAATATTAGTGAGGATATCATTATCATTTTGTCTACCCATTTAGTTGAAGATGTTAGAAACCTGTGTTCCCAAATGGCCATCATCAAAAAAGGAGTTATTGTCTCACAAGACTCACCTAGTCATTTCATAAAGCAATTAAAAGGAAAATTATGGCGAAAAGCGATTGAAAAAGAAGAATTACCAAAATTAGAATCACAACACAACGTAATCAGTAAGCAATTGATAGAGAAAATCATGCAAATTACGGTGTATGCTGATAGCTGCCCTAAAGGTTTTACATCCGTAAATCCCAGCTTAGAACATGTATACTTTAAACATTTATAATTCTGTCATAAAATGAAAACAATAATTTTCTATGATATATCCGCCATCCTAAAACGAAAAGCTTCATTTGCTGTACTATTCATTTTTTTGGGTATTGGTTTTATAACCGGATTTAAATTTAATATTTCAGTAGGTAAAGAACTAGCAGTCAATGCACCCTATTCTGTAGGTTTTATGATTGGGCTATTAAGTCTAATCATCATTTTAATAGCCACTGTTTTGGCTTTTTCATTGCTATTCAAAGAAGAAGATGCCAACTTTAGTTTAATTATTTTCTCCATCCCTATAAAGAAAAAAGAATTTGGATTTGCTCGTTTTTATTCTTTTTACGGGTTCACTTTGTTTGGTTTTTTTGTCTTAGTTTTAGGGTACGTAATAGGACTTCATTACCAGGAAAAAGCTATACTGAATTTAGGGTTTCATCTCTGGCACTTTATGTATCCTTTTTTAATTTTTGGCGTTATCAATACCCTGCTTGTGTGTAGCATCCTTTTTTTTATTGCCCAAAAATTTAAAAATAAGCTGTTGGTTGCCATCACAGGTTTGCTACTCTATGTATTATATATGATCACTCTAATGTTTTCTAATGCTCCATTCATGGCACAAGCATTACCACAATCTATACTTGTACAACGTGTCTCGGCGTTAGTTGATTTATTCGGGCTTTCTGGATACTTTTTTGAAGCAAAAAATCTTAACGTTCTACAAAGAAATAATGAAGTAGTACCGTTTTCGAATTTTCTGCTAATTAATAGACTCGTTGTTATTCTTTTTTCAATGGGCATGGCTTATCTCGGTATTCGTTCTTTTTCTTTCTTACCTACTTTTAAAAAAAAATCCAAAAACCAAAATACTTCTGATTTCAAAAATGAGTATAAGAATGTACCTTTTACTACCGCAACAACTTTATTTAACAACAAAATTAGATGGCGAGCACTATGCTCATTTATAAAAATTGATACTATTTATATATTTAAAAGTATTGCATTAGTAATGGTCTCAATATTACTTGTGTTTTATATGGGTGTTGAAATGTTTGATGATATAAATAAAGGGGTACGTTTACCTCAACACTATGCAAGCTCAGGTCTTTTGGCACAAACTATAAACAGCACTTTTTATTTTATAGGCGCCTTAATAATCTTATATTTTGTAAACGATATCTTTTGGCGAAATGAGACAAGTAGATTTTCAATTATTGAAAATACTACCTATTACGCGAGAGAAAAAGGAATGGGACATGCAGGAAGTATTACGTTGTTAATTCTTTACTTTACAAGTATATTACTATTAGAAGCCATTATTTTCCAGTTCATTTTTAAATTTCCTTACTTTGATTGGAGAGCTTACTTTGGTGTGCTGGTCTTTAATACATTACCTCTTATATTATTCTCACTATACTTACTTTTCATAAATAGCCTTAGTAAGAACAAAACTATGGCATTAAGTTTTTCTATTTTGTTTTTTTTAATGTTTGCTACACCAATTGCCAGAAGTATTGTAAGCAACTCGTTATTTAGATTTTTATCGGGTTATAATGGTACTTTTAGTGACTTCTTGGGCTATGGTATTTATGTATCATCTTTTTCTTGGCGTTTAATCTTCAGCTTTTCGATCATAGGTGTACTACTATTACTATATCGTTTGATCAAATTTCGAAATAATAGAATAATCGTAGGTATTGCCATTTCTTTATTAATCATGATTGTTACAGTAAGTAGCTTTAATTATTTAGAAAGTTACACCCCTAAAGATAAAGAGGCTCTTCTGGCAAAAAGAATACAATACGAAAAAACCTATAGAAAGTATCAAAACATACCACAGCCGACTATAAAAGAAGTCGTCACCAAAATTGATCTATATCCTAATACACAATCCTACCGAATTCGAGGAAAATATATCATTACAAACACACACCTTCAGTCCATTGATTCAATTCTTATAAGTGTCCCCGAAGATTTCGAAATTAAATCACTTACCTATCGATATAAAAATGAAATCATACCAATTGATAAATCAATTACAGAGCTTCATTTAAAAAAAGCTCTGCTACCTATGGATTCTGCAACATTAGAGTTTGATATAAGCTATAAATGGTATGCTGTAAACGGCCATGATCCTTTTAATGCAATAATCAAGAATGGGTCATTTATGAGGGTTAGTAGGTATTTTCCTCAATTTGGATATGATGAGGCAAAGGAAATTACAGATATTCATCATAGAAAAACACATGAATTAGGTAAGCCAACACGTATTAAATCACTAGATGCACCAAAAATAAAAGTAGATGATTTTATTCATCTCGATATGCAAATTTCTACACCTATAGATCAAATAGCAGTTGGTACAGGCGAATTAAAAAAACATTGGCAAGATAATGAGCGAAATTATTATAATTATACAGCAGAAGCTATTCCGTTTCGTTTTGCACTTTCTTCAGCAGAGTATAAAGTTAAAAATGTTAATCATAAAGGCGTTAACATAGCCGTTTTATATCACCCATTACATGAGAACAATGTTAATCACCTTATTGAAAACACTAAACTAACTTTGGATTATTGCACAAAGAATTTTGGCCCCTACCCTTTTGAATCCGTTAGTTATGCAGAAGTTTCTTCATTCACTCAAGGTTTTGCAGGAACAGCTTATCCTGGTGTTATTTTTATGACCGAAAACATGACCTTTAATGCCAATATTGAAGAAGGAAATAACCAAGATGTAGTCAATGAGCTTGCAGGTCATGAAGTTGCCCATTTTTGGTGGGGAAACAACCAAATTGCCCCAGACTATAGAGAAGGCTATGCGATGCTAACAGAGAGTTTAGCAATGTATACAGAAATGATGATTTACAAAAAATTATATGGTAAAGAGAAAATGATGGAACGTGTTGCTATACAGCAACAAATATATGATGCGCAAAAAGGTTTCAATGAAAAGATCCCTTTAATAAAAGCAACCAAAGAACATCCTTATTTGGCATACTCAAAAGGAGCCATTGTATTTGTAGAATTAAGTGAATTAATTGGGGAACAACAACTTAATTTGGCGTTAAAGAATTTTTTATTAAAACACAAATACCCAAATGCAAAACCTATAGCATCAGATTTACTTAATGAAGTATTAAAAGTAGCAGACAAAACACTTCATAAAAAAATAAAATCGTTATTTAATTAAAATCGTTGCCCAAACGAGCTATCAATCAACCACTCTTAAACAATATTTCATAAATTAAATTACAATTGGTTATGATAGAAATGAATCTAATTTAGCTACATAAAGACATAACAATGTGCAATCGATATAAAACTACAGCCACATGGATCACAATAAGTGATTTATCGTAACAAAATTTCGTAATACTCGTCTACATAAAACAACATCATTTAGTTTTTAAAACCTGTATTTAAATCTAATTGTTTGTAAGACTAAATCAAGTATTGATTATGGATAAAATTAAAAGAAAGATCTTACCTCAAATTTTCATTATTTACACTAGATATTTAATTGGTGGAGCATTCGTTTTTGCGAGTTTAATAAAAATCAAAGGAAATCGTTTTACATCTGAAAGTGGAGAATTGAATCCCATAAATAGTGCTTGGCATTTTTTTGAGACCATGTATCAATCAGGGTTATATTGGCAATTTATTGGAGTAAGCCAACTCATAGCTGGGTTATTATTAATGACTCAAAAGTTTTCTAAACTTGGAGCATTAATTAATTTTCCAATTATTTTGAACATCTTTATAATAACCTTGTCGTATTATTTTGCCTATACGCCAGTAGTTACTGGATTAATGCTGCTGGCAAATCTATTGCTTATCGTTTGGGAATGGAATGAAATCAAAATCATATTCAATTTAACGCCATACATTGATAATGATGTTAGATTAGAGAAAGATTATTTTTGGCAAATCATTGGGTTGATTTTATTCATTTTCACCTTTACCTACAGATTACTAGCCGATAAATACAATCTAGGATTCTGGTTTGTATCGTGTTTATTTATTGGGCTTTCGGGATTAATAATTGGGCTTTACAGAGATAGAAAAAGAAAAAACAATCTACAACACCAAGTACGTGGTCATGGTAGTCGCTAATTGATAATCCAAGAGTTATTGTCCCTTTGAGTTTATTATTTCTTTTGAAAAAACATATAATTAGTACTAAAAACTACTACAACAGGCAGTTTATAATGTGATCTATAAAAAATAGTAGTTTAATGGTTAGAACAAAGTAAATTTTATAAATTTAAAGTCAAGTTCTATCCTGAAAAATTTAGTGTTTTTATATCTGCTACTTTTCATTTACGGAACACATATTTTTGAAAAATTGAAATTGAATGACAGAAATTATTGACTTAAGTCAAGAAATTTATGAAGGCATGCCTGTATACAAGGACCTTCCGCAGGTTAAAATGGAAATCCATAATTCTCATGAGGAATGGGATGGAATTAAAAATCCTAAAAAAAGAACACCAGCTGTACATAAATTAGAACTTGGAGAACATACAGGAACCCATGTTGATGCTATAAATCATATGGCAAAACAATATGAGGGGCAATCAATAGATACAATGCCCCTATCTATGTTCTATACCGAGGGGATTTGCTTAGATTTCTCACATAAAAAACTTAAAGAATTAATTGAGCCTTTTGAAATTGAAAACGCCTGTAAAACAGCAAATTTAGAGATTAAAAAAGGAGATACAGTCCTTATCTATACAGACCATTACAGAAAACATTTTAACCGAATAGATTGGGGAAATGGACCCGGAGTTTCAATAGAGACTGCTCGTTGGTTGGGTGAAAAGAAAATCGCTGCTTTTGGAGTTGAGACAATGTCTCCAGGGGTTCCGAAAGTATCAAATAAAGAAGTACATCACATTTGCGGAGAGTTAGGTTTTACGCATTATGAAAATATGATAAACCTTCATCTTTTAATAGGAAAAGGAAGGTTTCGATTTATTGGACTTCCTTTAAAAATTAGAGGTGGTACAGGCTCTCCGGTTAGAGCAGTAGCAATATTTGAAAAGCCTAGTCAAAAAAATTATTAAAAGGAGACTTTTTTATGAAAAGAGTAGTACAAAACATAGAGAATAAGGTAAATAATAAGATCGGTTTAATTTCATTATTACTAGCATTATTAGGTTTGATCCTAGGTTTATTAATGATTTACACCGAATACTCTCAAGTAATTATTTGGCTATCCCATTTCTTTAAATATGTAGATCTAAATTTCATGAGAGTAGATATTTTCGACGTTAGAGGAGGTACATTTACTGGAGGAGACACCTTTAGAAGTAATGGTTTACACTTAGCTTTTAATTTTGTGTTTTTGCTGGCTAGCATTGTTTATGTGTATACCAAAAAGAAAGAAAAACACTTATTACAATTTATATATGCCGTCATTCATTTTTCTACATGGGTGTCTTTGTTAATTTTTGTTTTTAGTCAATTTTATAGGTTTACTATACTAGAACCATTGGCAATTGTTTTTTTAATTCGAGATTTAATTTTATTGTTCTTTAGCTATATTGTTTTAAAAATTACGGATCAAAAATTAAGATTGATTGTACAAAACAATGAGTTTCCCGAAAGTGAAAAACAAGAATACGTAAAAGCTTCTAAGTATAAGCGTTTTGTACATTTAATCATTGATACTTTTCTTTATATAGGCTTGACATTTAATGCGTTTAAAATATTACCTCGTGACTTTTTAAATAGTTTGATGGAGTTGTTCGGAGAAAGATATTCATTAACCATCTTATTTCTTTTTAGTTCGGTAATTTACTATGTGTTTTTCGAAGTATTATTTAATAGAACACCAGCTAAATTTTTAACCCAAACGTTTGTGTCGGGTACAGAAAAAATAGCGGTTAAATCTGATACTATTTTGGCAAGATCATTCTCTAGAAAAATACCTTTCAATACATTTTCTTTTTTAGGAGATACTGGTTGGCACGATTCTATTTCTAAAACAAGAGTATTATCATTAAATGGAAACAAACGCAATTATAGATATTTGTTAGTACTACCTGCGATAGCTCTTTTCTTCATTTTAAATTATCTATTTAATGAGTTTAGAGAAGATTATGTTACCTATAAGAAACAAAATGGAATTCTTGAAAGTGAAGTTAAAGCTGTAAAATATGGTCTCGAAAACTTAAAAGCAAATGATATTATTAGTTTAAAACGTACAGGAGGCCATTATTATGATGCCTCTCATTATCTCAAAGTTTTAAAAATTGATGGAGAATCTCTTACTCTAGCAAAGATTGAAAAAACATACAAGCAAAAAACATTAGAGGACATTGATTTTTTATATGAATTAAACTCAGATGATTTTGAAACAGTACAGGTTAATAAAGATTATATAAGAAAAGGCATATGTAATGAGTATACTTTCTTTAATGGTTATAAAGATTGCGGTTTTAAATATTTTGAAAACGAAGAAAACATGCGTATTCATTCTATAGATAATTCTTTTGAACCTGTGATTCATTTTGATTATATGTACCGCAATAGTAAAGATCGTATTACAGTAGAGTTTGAAAGTCATGGTGTAGCTTGTGCATTAACAAAGGTAGAGATACTAGAAGGCGATATAGATGTAGATGCGAGGTTACCACAAAAGATAACTACTTTTAATACAGATTTTGAGCTATCGGTTACGTTCAAAGAAAAAGTTAGTGATTTTAAACTGCTATTGGTATTTAATAATGAAATGGATCAAAGTATCGACTATAAATATACTTTTGAATCAGATGGTGAATTTAAACTTGATTTAACCAAAGTACACGAATAATTATCAACTCAAGTAGCTCTATCCGTTATAGATAATACCAATGCCAAATAGGTATAATAGCTAAAAAAACTACTAAAAATAGAATTATGATACCAATTAATGATTTACTATTGTTTGGGTTAGCAGCATTGATAATGGTCATTTCTCCTGGACCGAATATGATTTATCTAATTTCAAGATCACTGTCACAAGGAAAAAATGCCGGGTTATTATCTCTTTTTGGAGTAATGTGTGGTTTCATATTTCATATATTGATGGTTTCTTTTGGACTTACGGCAATATTTTTTGCCATTCCTTACGCTTTCTTAGTGGTCAAATTTATTGGTATTGGTTACTTATTATATTTGGCATACAACACTGTTACATCTAAAAATAAGATTTTTGATGCCGATCAAAACTTAAAATCCGACAAACCTCTTAAACTGTTTAACATTGGATTAATGACAAATGTGTTGAATCCAAAAATGGCTATATTTTATCTTTCTTTTTTTCCTCAGTTTATAAAACCCGAGTATGGTTCTATTTTAAGTCAAAGTTTTCAACTTGGGATTATACAGGTTATAATCAGTTTTACAATCAATTTTTTGATTGTTATATCCGCAGCAAAAATGGCAAGCTGGTTCTCAAAAAAACCAATTTGGTTAAGAATACAAAAATGGTTTATGGCTTCAGTGTTGACCGGACTTGCTGTAAAAATGGCATTGACAAAAGCAAAATAAGATCTTTACGTAAAATTAAATGAAGATATTAATCAACATACTTGTCTTATATATCGTATGTATAGGATGTCGCAGTGACATTAAGGATAAAAATTCGACTATCATTTCGGGCAAAATTAAATCCATTAGCAAACGCCATTTAGATGATAAGACACTAAAAGATGCTAATTACACAACCGAGGAACACTGGGATAGTGTAAGTAGTATTTCTAACAAAAAAGTAATGTATAAAGAAGGAAAACTTGATAGTCGTTATAAAACATTTGGGTGGCACCCGTATTATAATGGATCTTCTTATAAAACGTATAATTTCTCCATGTTATGGGGAGTTTCTTATCACTCGTATAGTATACAGCCCAAAACAGGTAGTTACAAAAATATTCATCAATGGAAAACCACTGCTCTGGTGGATAGTGCCAAAGTGCACAACTGTAAAGTCTTTCTTTCTATTACTAATTTTGGCAAAGCAAATAATACTGTTTTCCTAAAAAATATAGAAGCACAAAACACATTAATAGATAGCGTATCAAATTTATTAGCTTATAGGGGAGCAAATGGTATTAATATTGATTTTGAAGGAGTTCCCGAAAAGTCGAAAATAGAGTTTTCAAAGTTTATCATACGTACTTCAGAAAGATTAAAAAAAATCGATCCATCTTATATGGTTTCATTATCGCTATATGCTATTGATTGGAATAATATATTCGACATTAACGCTATAGATTCACATATAGATTTCTATACTCTAATGGGTTATGATTACTATGGCGGTTTTAGTAAAATCGCTGGACCTGTAACGCCTTTTACAAATAGTAAAAAATTTGGAAATGGGCTCGTTACCTCAATTACTCATTACAAAAACAAAGGAGTCGTTCCTAAAAAACTAATTGTCGGCCTTCCTTACTATGGGGCAGAATGGTATACAAGTAGTGACAAAATAGGTGCCAATGTCGTTAAATTTAAATCTCATCCGCCATACAAATCAATAAGAAAAATTGATATTGATTCTTTAGGTATTCCCTTACAATTCGACACCAATAGTTCTTCCAGCTATATGACCATAAAAGATAGCAGCAATATCTTTAGACAACTCTATTTTGAAGATGTAAAATCGCTATCAATCAAATATGATTGGATAAAAAACAATAATATTGGCGGTGTTGGGGTTTGGTGCCTGGGATATGATAATGGGTATGCCGAACTCTGGGATTTATTAACCGAAAAATTTTCGGAAAAACAAAATACAACTCTGTATAATAATAAATAAAACTAAAATTGTAACCATTTATCAATAATCATAGTCATATGATTACCGAACAATTATAGGTAATTGTATGACTAGTGAACAAAAAGAGATTTCTCCATACTTAAGAAAACCAACTAATCAAAGAGGGTTTTTATTTGACCTAATTATTTACATATCGATAATGTTTTTAATACGGGAAATATACTTCCCGAAAGTGGGTTTTATTGTAAATGGGCTTTTTTGGTCTTTCTCAACATTAATCATAGCTACTTGGAGAATGAGAGTCCGAAATATATCATGGAAAGATATTGGACTACGTAAGCCTGAGAATATCAAAAGAACCTTATTAATCTCTATCGGTATCTTAGTGGTCACCGTGTTATCAATAATGTTTTTTCATATTATTAAAGACTATCTTCCTTTTTCTATAATACAAGATAATTACTCTCATAATTCTGCTTCCAAATTCGGAGATTTAAAAGGAAATTGGCTACTCTTTTTCACCATTATACCAGCCGTATTAGTGGAGTCTATGTTAGAAGAGCTATTAGACAGAGGTTTTTTAATAAATTGGTTAGAACGTCTTTTTTCATCTACAACATTTGCAACAGCAATTGCCGTTATATTACAAGCAATAATTTTTGGTTTCAGGCATTCTAATGATCTATCCGTAAGATCCATAACAGTAGGGCTTATTGGTCTAGTGATGGGGATAGGATATGTGAAATTTGGGCGAAATTTATGGCCATTAATTATCGCACATTGTACCTTAAATACTATGTCAATGATTGATAGAGTTTAATTACTTTACTAAAATAAAAATAACACACCAAATACTTACTTTAAAGAACGGAGCGAATAAATATGTATAAACTAAATTGAATTTCATAAATTTAAATACCGTTGTTAATCAAAAAAATGTGCATGCAAATTCACTACTTTTCATAAATAATACTCTTATGAGTAATTAAAATAAACACATGAAAATATTGACAAAAGGCAAATATTACGGTTCGATGAAATCCGAACATAATTTGAATGGGGTTATTCTTTCTGAGTATGATTATCTGATACCCAAAACAGATTGGCATTTTCATGAAAATCCATACCTAATGTATCTTTTACAAGGTGATTTGTATGATGTTAATAAGAAACAAAAAACGATTTGCCCACCAGGTAGTTTATTGCTTCATAACTGGCAAGAACCTCATTATAACTCAAAAGAATCTACTCATGCTAGAGGTTTTCATATTGAATTTGAAAGAGATTGGTTTAAAAACAAGCAACTGGATGTTGCCCTTTGGGAAGGAAGTAAAATGATTGAAAACCCCAAGATCCATCACATCCTAGCCAAATTATATTCTGAGTTCAAATTTCAAGATACTTTTTCTGAAGTTTCAATAGATGTATTATTATTTCAAATATGTGAAAACATTGAATCTGTTCAAACTATTAAAAGTAATAACGCCCCCCCTTGGATAAATTCTTTAAAAGAAATACTTCATCAAGACAATGAAAATCTGAGTTTAGAGTACCTTTCTAATCAATTAGATGTACACCCTGCACATATATCTAGGGCAGTTCCTAAATATTTGTCGACTACATTAGGAGATTATATTCGTCAACAAAAAATTAAAAAGGCAATTCATTTAATTATAAACTCGAATCAATCATTTCTCGATATTACTTTTAATTGCGGATTTTCTGATCAAAGTCACTTTATACGAACTTTCAAAACATATATGGGAATAACACCAAAGCAGTATAGAAATAAAATTATTTGATGTTAATTTCTTTCTATTTTTTTATTGTTGGATTCTCTAGGTTTGAATACATAAACTATTAAATATTTTTCGATGAAATATTATCTATTAATTATCTCTTGTATTTTTTATTCATTACAATTAAGTGCTCAACTCAATTTTTCAGAAGTAAATCAATTTCAAAGTTCTTTATTAAAATCGATGGATAGTATTGTTTCTTCGGGAAAATATGAACAAATTACTAGCATCCTGATTGCTAAAAATGGCACAGTACTTTTTGAAAAATACTACAACAATAATAACATTAACTCCAAACACAACACCCGTTCTACCACTAAAACCATGGCGACTTTGTTAACGGGAATTGCGATAAAAAAAGGATTTGTGAAATCCGAAAAAGATAAAATATTTAAGTATCTACAATATAAAATCCCTGTAAAAAATCCTGACAAAAGAAAAGAAGAGATTAGTATAGAAGATTTACTTACAATGAGCTCTGTATTGGAGTGCAATGATAACAATCGTTATTCTAGGGGTAATGAAGAACGCATGTACAGTATCGAAGATTGGACCAAGTTTTATTTGGATCTCCCCATTCGTTCTTACCCTTGGGAACCTAAACCAGAGGATCAACCTTATGGTCGTGCTTTTAGTTATTGTACCGCAGGGGCTTCAGCTATGGCAGAAATTTTACAATCGGCAATTAAAGGTGATCTCGTTGAATTTGCAAAAACACACCTTTTTAAACCTCTCGAAATCGAAGATTACACATTGCATTATACACCTCATAATATATTAAATACTGCTGGTGGAAGTGAATATAGAAGTAGAGATTTACTAAAATTAGGGCAATTATGTTTAAATAATGGAATCTGGAATAAACAACAAATAATCCCTAAATCTTGGCTATCTAAGGCAACAACTCCAAAAGCTAATGCTAGAGAAGGTGTTAATTATGGGTATTTATTTTGGCTTAAAAGTTTTGGAAGCAAAAAAAAGTATAAGTCGTACTATATGTCAGGAAATGGAGGACAAAAAGTTGTTGTTGTTTCTGATCTAGGTTTGGCTGCAGTAATAACAACTACTAATTATAACAATCGTAATGCACATCCTTATACTGATGAAATTATGAATCAATATATTGTTCCGGCTATTGAAAAATCTAAGAAATAAAAAAAAACTTTCTTCAACAACGTATCTAAAAAATAATGAAACAAAAAATAGCACATATTGCGTTAGTGGTTAAAGAATATGATGAAGCTATCGATTTTTATATTAATAAACTGGATTTTATACTTCTTGAAGATACCAAAATTGACATCAATAAACGATGGGTAATGGTTGCTCCCCCAGGAGCAAAAGAATGTAGTTTACTACTTGCAAAAGCAGCTAATAATGAGCAGTCCAAAAGTATAGGGAATCAAACTGGAGGCAGGGTGTTTTTATTTCTTTATACTGATGATTTTTGGAGAGATTACCATAAAATGATTGATAGAAAAATAAATTTTGTGAGGCCTCCTACAGAATATGAATACGGCATGGTGGCTGTATTTGAAGATTTGTACGGAAACATGTGGGATTTGATTGAGCCAAAAGAAAATAACAAAGGACTGATAAAAGAATAAACAGGTAACACCACATATAAAACTATCTTTACCTGTAATATTACACTTCTCTTCATTAAGATTATGGTACATCTAAAAACTCATTACCAATGAAATTCAACTTAAATAAATCAATTGAAATATTAGAACGAACACCAATCACTTTAGAATCTATGTTACGTGATTTATCAAGTGACTGGGTAAAATCAAATGAAGGTGAAAATACATGGAGTCCTTATGATATTTTAGGACATCTAATATTTGGAGAAAAAACAGATTGGATGGTTAGAGCAACAATAATTCTGAATCAATCTGAAGATAGGATGTTCCAACCATTTGATCGATTCGCTCAATTAAAAGAAAAACAAGATAAAACGATTGTAGATTTAATTACCGAATTTAAAAAATTAAGAAAAAATAACCTTATCGAGCTAAAATCTCTAAATCTTACCCACGAAGATTTTGAACGTAAAGGAATACATCCCGAATTAGGTGAAGTAACACTTGAACAATTAATATCAACTTGGGTTGTACACGACTTGGGGCACATAGCTCAAATTTCAAGAGTTATGGCTAAGCAGTATAAGACTAATGTTGGGCCTTGGGAAGCATATCTAGGAATATTACACAAATAAAAAAAACCAAAAACAATTAATTCTCATAAAATTAGACAACCTCGTATTCCCAAAGGAAAACTTAAAGATTTTTCTAAGGTTAGATTTCCTTTTCCTATTTTAGTTGCTCAAACCAAGCGACTAATCATGTAGCAAAGGTTAACACTCATTATGATCCACATACCCAATGATAAAAATCTTTAGGAAAATTAGGCAAAACGCATTAGCAAAGAATAAGTTTAGTAAATACATTTTTTATGCCGTTGGGGAGATTGTTCTTGTCGTTATTGGTATTTTAATAGCGCTTCAGCTAAACAGCCAAAAAGCAAAAGCCGATCAGAATCAAAAGCAACGCAATTATCTAGCCTTAATTAAAGGAGAAATGAAAAACAATCTCGTTGCATTATCAAATGAAAAAAAAGACCTAGGAACCATCATTGCCGATACCCGAACAATCCTAAATCTTATGGATTCAGATTCGGCGATTGTTGCACTCGATGAGAGTAAGTTATCTGATCTCCTATTCATGCCAATCACAAGAGCCATAAGCATGAACTATGAGAATGGCGCCTTTATAGAGCTCATATCCTCTGGTGGTTTAAAAGATATTCAAAATGATAGTATTCGTGGTGTTTTGAGATCATGGGAAAGTAAATTAACTACCGTACAAGATCAAGAAAGGGCGGTTAAAAAATCACTTAATAAAACAATCAATCACATACAAGCTGATGGATACTATAAAGTAGTATTTGATGATATCGGTTTATCTGAGGAATTAGGGGTTAATAACTCATCAAGAACATCATCAAATAAACACTTATTAAAATCTAAAAAATTAGAGAACATCTTGTTAAATTATCTAGGTGTAGCCGATCAACTTTATGAAAAAACCTACCCTAATTTTGAGAGTGATATGAATTCTCTGATTAAATTGATAAATCAAGAATTGAATGATAAAGAATAGTAAATACTATACTTTTGTACGTAGTAATGAATAGCCAAAGTATAAGGCTTAATAACGTTTAATAATATAAACATTTTTGAACTTAAATATAGAATGCCCTTATTTAAATGTGTATGATAAAACTTGAAGAAATAACAACAATTCCTACTTTTTCAAATCAGTTGGATAATAAGATGTTGTATTCGAATCATTCAAATGATATTTCTATATCATATACATCAACGTATACATTAAAATATGTTATTGAGGGAACAAAAAGCTATCACTACAACAATCAAGATATTGAGGTCTCAAAAAATCAATATTTAATTTTAAATAATGACAGTAAAATTACTACAGAAGCAAAAAAAGGAACAAAAGGACTATCCTTCTTCCTGTCTCCCAAATTAATTAATGAAATTAATAGCTATCATACCAACGGCAATTCTTCTTTTAAATTTATTGAAGTAACTCAAAAAAAATCAAATAATAAAATACATAATTTACTACATAAAATTGCTTACCTATATGAGCATGACCAACTTATTTTCAAACAACAAATCGATAATTTGTTCATTCAGATTTCTGAACTAATTGTTCAAGAACAAACAAATATCGATGCCAATTTTAAAAAACTAAAAGTAGTCAAACATAATACCAAAAAAGAGCTATATAAATTAGTAACAGAAGCTAAAGAATATATAAATGACAACCTTAATGAAGATATTTCTCTTGATATAATTAGTAGAGATATTGGGATTAGCAAATATTATTTACATCGACTATTTACTGAAATTAATGGGAAAACTCCTCTAAGTTATCTTACAACTGTGCGCTTAGAAAAAGCAATAACAAAACTTCGATATTCGAAAAATTCTATTTTTGATATTGCTATTGCTTGTGGTTTTGATAACGTTTCTTACTTCTCGAATATATTTAAAAGACATACAGGATTTTCTCCTACTCAATTCAGAAAAAATTTATAAAATCCGCAAGATTTTGTAAATCCATCATAAAACTCAACATTATTTTTGTTCTTGATAGAATCAAAATAAATGATTGAAACAATAGCTCATATTACAGACTTACATTTGGATGAATCGTATCCTTTTAACAATTCTGTTTCTGCAAGAAAACGATTTGACCTTATTTTAAAAGATATTGAAGCCAAAAACATAACTCAAATTATATGCACTGGAGATATTGGAGAAAATAAAGGGGTTCAATATTTTTTCAAAAAACTTAAAACAAAAACTTTATCCCTTGCACTAGGTAATCATGACAAGTTTATTGAAATTTTAAAATATTACAATCACGGAGCGGATTATCATTCACAAAAAATCTATAATAGCGTTCTAAAAAAGCACCATAAATTCATTTTCTTAGATTCTTCTGAAGGGATCATTGACAATCGGCAGTTAATTTGGCTAAAAAAAGAACTCAAATACCCTAAACCTATACTTATTTTTATTCATCATCCTATCCTTGGTCTTAATTTAAAAGTTGATGAAATCGGTAAGCTTAAGAACAGAGATAAAGTACTCTCAATGTTAACAAAAACTACAAATAAGATAACAATTTATTGTGGCCACTATCACACAGAAAGTTCTTTAATTCATAAGAATATAACTCAACATATTACTCCGGCTATTGCGTTTCAAGTTAAAAAAAGTTCTAAAAAAATAGAAATAGAAACTACTACTTCGGGTTACAGAATTATCCAAATAAATAAACAAGATATATCATCAAAAATTCAACTACTTCGCAATGCAGACTAAAAAACAATCGTTGCTAGAAAGTTTGGCTAATGTGAGCATTGGTTTTTTTATTACTATGATTTCATTACACATCATATTTCCGATATTAGGTATAGAAAATCACTCTGGAAAAAATATAGTAATAACATTATACTTAACCGCTTTGAGTATTTTGAGAAATTATGTCCTAAGACGATACTTTAACAGGAAACAAAGGTGAAATTAGAATCTAAACAACATAGTATTAAAATACCTCATCTATAATCTATAAAAATTAGTCATCACCTTGACCGGTTATATATCCTCTAGCAATTAGATACTTATCTCTAATAACATTCAACTTTTCACGAGCGTTTTTATCCCTAAAAAAATGTCCAACTCCCTCAAAAACTTGAAATTGAAAATCGTTCTTATGGGTTTCCATGGACGTCTTAAATTGAAAAAATTCATAAATGGGAGCCAAATAATCTTCTGTAGTATGAAATGAAAGAAAAGGCGGTAAACCTGTTTTTACATTTTGAAGTAACGATATAGATGTAGCATGCCCTCTAGAAACCCCATCAAACCAACCATCTCCTTTGGTCAAATCATAACTAGAGGATTGAGTAATCACTAGATTTGGTATAGAACTGAAATCTTTGTTATCTTCTGAAACGAAATCATTAATTATTGCAGTCGAAGCTGCCAAATGAGCCCCTGCCGAAAAACCTGCTGCCACAATTTTATCCGGATTTATGCCTAATACCGAAGCCTGTGATCTCACCCATCGTATTGCCGATTTTGCATCTTCTAAACTTTTCTGAATATCGTTTCCATAAACATCAATTAACCTGTACTCAAATGAAATAGCAACCATCCCTTTCTCAGACATTCTTTTACAAGTGTTATATCCAGATTCTGCCATACCCAAACTCCAACCCCCTCCGTGAAAATAAATATAAACAGGACTAGCATTATCTTTTTGATGTTCTTTTGGATAGAAAATATGAGCGTCAAGATTAGTATCATTCACTTGTTTATATTTTCTAATATCGTTAGGTTCCTTCCTTAGTTCACTTGATTTCTGATACTGTTTTTTGATTTTTGATACTAATTTTATGTTCTTGTTAGATTTTTCAAGATCGTCCAAAATACCTTTCCAATGTTTAGAGCTATAGTTTATAGCACATATTTTAAAATGTTGTTCAAACAAATAGTCCTTAATCTCATCATTTACTGAAAGGTTTTTAATTGTGTAATAACGTGCACGTATTTTTTCTGTTGGCAAATTATCATACCTTCTTTCTTTTAAATCGCCCGCAGACATCACCTCAACATATTTATCGAGATAAGTAACATACTTTTCATCGTTTAGAAACTGAAACTTATTCAACCCTTCAGACATTTCATTAAGGTAGTTCTTAGGTAAATTAGCCTTTTTACCGGTTACAATTTCATGACCCGATGGATACAGAAGTTGATAATATTTATAGAGGTAATTAATGTTAGCCATACAACGTTCTTTAAACTCTGAAGGAACATTTTCATAACCATTAATGAACGTATGATACTGTCTTATATTAGATTCTTTTAAAGAATCCAATTGCTTTCTAAAATTAATTTCATCCAAGGCATATATACTAGCCAGGTTTTCTTGAACATAATGTTCTGATATATCCAATTCTTCCTTTTGTTGTAGAAAATAGTTGTTCAAATGAGCATTAGAGCCATTTATACGTATTACAGAATCTAGGGTTACTGATATACTATCATTGGGGCTTAAATAAAGTGGTATTGTTCTATCCCCAAATATTATCCTTTGAAAGTTAGGTTTATCGACCTCTATTTCAAATCTAAAATCCCCTTCTTTATCAATGATCGTAGCAATCCCTGAAGTATCGGTGGCCACGGACCATTCGTTTTGTATTGGGATTGGCTTATTTGTCAATCGAATTTTGTTGTAATGCGATGAACTCACATTACCGGTAATAATCACTCTGTTTTCTTTTGTTGTTGTTGATTCGTAACAACCAGAAACAAATACTAAGAGTACTAGAACTAATCCTTTAATTATTATTCTGTTCGTCATAACATAAACTTGATTGATGTACTATCTTTTTTGGAGAAACAAAAAAAAGAGAAATCCATAAACCAATCGCTCCAATTTATAATATGACACTACATTTTTTTAAGTTCTTCTTTGTATGCTATAGGCGTTTTACCCTTTGCTTTTTTAAATACTCTATTAAATGTTGTTTTAGAGCTAAACCCACAATCAAATGCTATTCCTAATAAGGTGATTTTGTTATACTGGGTATCGCTCAACTTTTGAGTTACTGCATCAATCCTATATTCATTCACAAAATCTGAAAAGCTCTTTTGCAATCCTTCATTAATGATACGAGAAACATTGTTTGGATGAAGACTTAATTCCTTAGCCAAAATACCAAGGGTTAATTCAGAATTTAAATAAAATAGATTTGTTTCCATTTGTTCCTTTAGCCATTTTGCCTGTTCTATTATTTCATTAGAGCGAACGACATCTTTTCGTAGCGATTTTCGTAACGAATCTAATAAAATAACCTCGGGACGTAAAAAACCCTCGGCACTTATCCATATGGTGATTATGGCCATTAAAATATAGAGTGGATAATAATGTCGTACTCCCAAACCATAATCAAAAACAACATAATCAACAATGGTATATGGAACCCATAACAGCCACAGGATAGAAAAAATACTGATTAATCTATATAACCAATTTAGATTGTAACCATGGCTATTACTGTAATTATTATTTATCCAGATGTGATAATTCCGAATAGCCTTTAACGAGTATAAACTATAGAGAACTACAGAGATTATTGAAGCTAATTGCAATAATGGACTGAAAATAAAGAAAGTGGCTGTCTCATAATTAGGTATACCTTTTTTTATGCTTTCAAATCCTTGCACTATTGAGACAATTACTTCAATCAATACCGGAGTAAAATGGAATAAGTATTTTTTTTTGAATTTAAAACTTTGATCCGTAATGTATTTGGTATAATAAAATATACAAGGACCAAGAGCCAATGAATATTGAAATGGTATTAAATTTAAAGACGGAAAAGACTCATAGAGTTTAAAATCTATTCCTAATACCCAACAATTCCACAGCGCGATAATGATCGGTATGCATCCTAAAAATCGATTCCCTTTACGGTTTATTCTCTTTACTAAAATTAATAGTAATCCAAAGGTGAGACCAATGATTAAAGAGGAAAAAATTATGAAATTAAAAATATTGATTGGTAATTCGATCATAAGATAACTAGAACTAACTCTTAGTAAAATTACATAATTAGTTTGGGTAAACACCAAATTAACATCATGACAAACAACAACATACTTATTTGGTCATAAACGGATCTATGTAGTAATTAAATAAAATACAGAGGTATTAACATCACTGTCTTTTAAAAAAATTTATAAAGCGTAGTAACTATTACCTCTTTATCATCATTTATGAGAACAGACAATAATTGTTTTTCTTCTTTTACTTTTAAGCTAAATGGCGGAGCTACTACATCTAAACCACTTTGTTTTTTTAGTCTAATTCCTTGCCCCGAAATAATATCTTTATTGGGTATAAAATCTCCTTCTGGCATATGTTCTGTTATAATCACATATTTAAAATCACTTAACTTTTTTAATATACTTTGTACTTCCGTATTTGATAAATGTTGTAGCACTTGCCTTAATACGGCACAATCTCCAGAAGGTAAATTATCTACAGCAATATCCAAACAACGAAATTCTAAGTTTTCTACTTTAAATTTTTCTTTATTATAATCTATAAGATCTGTTACAATATCTACAGCTATATATTTTTTGGTATGTTGCACCAGTTCTTTCCCAACATTAAAATCTCCACAACCTAAATCACATACTGTAAGAGGCTTTTTAAAAGACATTAAAAACGATGTTAAAACATCTACATATGGATTTACCATCTCGGGATGATGTGAGCCTGTTCCTGAATAAAATTTGGATGTATTACCTCCCCAAAGTTTTTTTTCGTAAACCTGTTCCATAGCCTCTTTAGTGGGCCAAGGCTTTTTTACTCTTTTATTTTCATTTTCTTTCTTCTTCATAAATAGCTTATCCTTTTTCTAACTTAGCAAAACCTACTGTTTTTCTATAAGTATCAGGTGATACACCAACTTTTTTCTTAAAAAATCGACTAAAATAAAACTCATCCTCATATCCAAGGGCAGCAGCTATTTGCTTTACAGGCTTGGAGGTTAAATAAAGTTCTCGCTTGGCTTCTATTACAATTCTATTGGTAATTAAAGATGTTGGAGTTTGATTAAGATATTTTTTTACGATTCCGGCAAGTGTTTTGGAACTCACACATAACATATCGGCGTATTCTTGTGGTGAGTGTATCCTAAAATAATTACTCTCGATTGTATCTACGAGATGTTGTAAGACTTCTGATTTTCTATTTGTGGACTTCGGCACGGTATCCTTGTCGAATTTCTTCTTTTGTCTCACAGATTCTATAAGAAAAACTTTCAGAAACGCTACAAGAACTTCATGTTGAGCAATAGATTCTCTATTCATTTCTCTAGAAATTTGATCTATTAAGTTAGAAAACAATTCTTCCTCGAATATTTTAAAAAAAGGACGAGAATGGAAATTACCAAAAAGAACACCTTCTGTTTCAATTTCATTCTGATGCCTATAGGTACAAAAAAAATCTGGATGAAAATTTAATAAAAAACCAGAGCATTCTTCTTCTGACGCTAGCATAAATGGTTGATAAGGAGATAGGCAGATCATGTGATGCTCTTTGAGTTGATATTCTGAAAAATCTACCACCAACTTAGATAGGTTACTTCTTAGTAATATAAGAGAGTAGTAATTTTTTCGCTGTAAATGATCAAACTGATTAAGCCCATTAAACTGCTCTAATCTAAATGCTAATTCTCCATTTTGCTTATCAATAATAATCTGTGTCATAGGTCGAGTATTGTAAGTATATCTTTCTTAAAATAATTTAGAATTCAGAATTAAAAAAGAAAGGAGTGTTGCTGCACTCCTTTCTAAATGTAAAAAAATTATTTCGAAGCTAAAACATCTATTTTTTGTATAGCGGTTGTTTCAAAACCTTCGAGAATTGTTGGAGCATTTTCCATAAGAGCAGCAGCCACTTGTCCATTTAAGTGTTCATTTCTTCCTTTATCATTAGCAAATGTGTCGAATATTGCAAAGGTATTATCATCCAACTGGATTGCATACCAAGATATAGTTTTGGGTTCATCGTTTACCATTTCCTTTCCTGCTAATAGAAAATTTTCAACATCTGCTGATTTACCTTCTTTAGATTTCATGATCACAAGTAAACCTTTATGTTCCTCTCCATTAATTAATTTAGAAGCTAGCAAATTAAACGGTTGGATATTAGTGGTTACTTCAAAATGCTCTAATAGGCTGTCGGCATTTGCCAAAAGTGCTTTAGCTACCTCTCCAGATAAATGTGCCTGTCTTCCTTTCTCATTTTCAAAAGTGTCAAATATTCCAAATGTTCTATCGTCTATCTGAAATGCAAACCAAGATTCTGTTTGTAACTCTTGGTTAACTAATGCCAACCCACCAATTAGAAAATCTTTAACTTCTTGTTCTTTTCCCAATTTGGCTTTCATTGTTACTAATAATCCGATTTTTTCTTTTGTTGTCTCTTTCATGTTGTTGTTTTTAGATTTAGAAAATGTTTGAGTCGAAAGTCCTATAACTAATCCTAGGGCTGTTAACTGTAAAGGGATTTTTGTTTTCATCATTTCTTATGTTTTGTTACAGTGCAATTTTAGATAGAAATGAAAGACTGTGGAATGGATATTTATTACTAAGGCATGGACAATTTTCTCATTATCAAAACAACACTTAATTATAAAAAAATAAAAGAACTTCTGGGTACCTATCAAATGGCAAATCATTCTAAAGTCGTAGAAATAAGATTATTTGAAGACATTTTAATGGTATATTTTCCTGAAACACAAGGAACAGAAGTGCAAATAAAAGCGATTGATCAAGACAAATTTAAATCAACTGAGGCCAATATAGAACCTACATTTTTGCGCAACGACAAAGATGAAGTTATAGGTATTACGGCGAACCAGAACGGAATTACTAAATGGTTGAAAATAAAATAACACCTCATATTAAAATCCGATATCAAAAATGATTATAGTTCGAGGTTGAACCAGAATAACTAGATTTAATTTTTATGAAACTATAAAACTTGTTTTCTGCTTTACTTGCCATATATTTAACGCAACAGGACATTCAAAAATGTAAAAATGACTGCTAGCAAAAAAAGATTAATCTATTCGTTTTTAATTGCCTAATACTTTATGAAAAAAATACTCCTATTCTTATTATTTTTTGTTTTTGCTATATCGTTTGCTCAAAATGATAACATTTTTGAAAGATTACAAGCCATCAATACTACTGGATTGACTTTATACAACATCGATGGATATACAATAAGCAGTCAAACTTTAAACTATCCTTTTACTGAAAAAAGCTTAAAAAAAGTATATCGTAAATATGCTATAAAAAAAGATGAAACTAAAACTCAAGACGAGCAATTGAATTATAATAACTACTATGTAGGCAATGATAAAAAACTTACTGAGGATTTGGTTCAAAACAATTCACATTATTTTATAGAAAACCAAGAGAAACGAATTACAATTATTCAATTTAGTTCTATTAATAAAAGGAATAAAGAATTAGAACGAACAATTATCAATTCTATAATTCAAAAAAGAATACCAAAAGAAAATTATGCGTCAAAAAACATGGACAGTATCAATTTTGCTGGTAGAAAAATTAAATTAGGGATGAGTTGTAATTGGACCAATGTAAATGCAGTACAATGTCCTTATAAAGGAGAAATGAATTGGTCTGTACATAAGGGCTTAGAAGATGCGAAAAATACCATAGAACAACAATTAACGATAACAAAATCAAGAAAAAACGGAAAAGTAATTTCGGAAGAAACTGTAGAAATAGAATTTGAAGGAACACAAACTAAAGCCAAAAAAGTGATTTATGATTTTACAGGAATAACTTCTCTTTTGGCAAGTGCATCTGGAGGAAAAACATTGACCATTTACTACGTGGCTACTCAAGTGAGAAATAATTATGTTAGTTGTGTTTTGAGTTTTTGGAATAACGACACCGTAACAGAAAACGAACTTGCTCCATTGTTAGAAAAAGTAATGAAACTAAAAACATAAATCCCGATGTAGGCTTATTTATGTAAACGCTCATAGGTTTTTTATTCTGTTCGTATGTAGTACATTAGATGTTTATACACCTCAACTAAGCTTACAAAAATATAAGTAACATCTAATCAAACTTGAAAAATGAACAGGAGTGAATTTATTGCAAATAGATTACAAGAAGTATTACTAAATGGACGTTGGGTTGCTAATACCAACATAAAAGAACAAGTAGAAAGTGTAACCTGGAATCAGGCTATTCAAAAAGTTGAATCTCTAAATACAATAGCAGCACTAACCTTTCATATCAATTATTATCTAGGTGGATTAATAAATGTATTCGATGGTGGAGAACTCGAGATTAGAGACAAATTCAGCTTTGACATGCCTCCAATAAATTCAGAAACAGATTGGAAAAATCTAGTTGCCGATTTTTTATTTAACTCCGAAAAATTTGTTCAATATGTTCAAAAAATGCCTGACTCGAAATTTGATGAGCCATTCGTTGATAAAAAGTATGGAACATATTTAAGAAATATTGAAGGGATTATAGAACATAGCTATTATCATCTCGGGCAAATATCACTTATAAAAAAAATGATCAAATCGAAAGTTAAAAAATGAAATTAAAGCCTGTTGAAAAAATCATAAAAACATTACTTCTTAGCACATCACTAATAACATTTATGGGATGCGCTTCTTTTAAGGAGAAATATAGTGTTGATAAAAATATTGGATTAACTAAAAATAACATACAATTAATAAACAAAAACTTTGCTATTACCGCTTCAAAAGAGGTCCGGAAATATCAAGATTATAACCTGGAAATAATAGAAAATGACACTGTATTTAATCTCTTTGCTCGTTTAAAAATTATTGATACTACTTTTAGAAAAGAGATAGCTAAGTATAGGAATAATTACGTTGTTAATCTTAGGGTAAAAGAAAAAAATACTCTTGTATGTTCGTTAATTAAAAACACTAAAATAGTCGATAGCACTTCTCTACGCTACAAGTTAAAAAATGGATACCTCTACATAAAAAATTCTAATGTTACCATTAATGATATACCACTAATATATGGAGGTTTTGAAATTGATAGATTAAGATTGGGCATTAATAAAAATGGGGATTTAATTACAGATTCTTCTCATTATTTTATAGCCACAGCCATGATTGTACTTGGTGATGACAGAAAATTCTATAGTAGTTCATTATATAAACAAATAATAAAACCAACCTCTGATTAGTCACTTTATCATGATGTCTTTGTTCGACTTAGATTCATATATTTGAATCAAGAACAATTCAACTTATTAAAAAAAGGTGATATATATTATGGGAATAACATTAGAATATTGGAATACTTTGGCTAATCAAACAATTTTGATTAGTGCTCTATTAAGTGGTTTTTCTATTGCTATAGTGGCCAATATATTAGTTTCAGATAAAAATGATAAACTAATAAACAGGATTTTAAAACTCGGAACTATATCTGCAGGATGTTTTCTTGTTTCTGTTTTTGCGATGACACAAATTTCAATGATAACGACTCCAGGAGGGTACATAAAAAACGTGACTATCAACGATTTTTTAATACCACGAATAATAGGCCTGTTTACTTTTATGATTGGACTTTTGGCTTTATCAGCCATTATATCATTATCCGGCTGGGTAAAATCTAAAAGAACAGGAATCTTTACAAGTACCATTGGTATATTGACACTTATATTGATTTTGTTAACGATGGTTAGGGTAAACTTATAGGCAGTAAAAAAAGTATGGGGTTTTTCTAATGACTCCATTTTTCATTTTTGGAGTTTCAAGAATCCAATTATACTCCTCCTGTCATTATAATTCTTATCGTTAGCATATTTCTAATCAATTAAAAAAGTAAAAAATATTTGCGTAACTGAATAGTTACATTTATATTTGTAACCAATTGGTTACATTAAAATTATGAGAAGAGATGTTTTTCAGGCCATTGCCGACCCTGTGCGAAGGGATATAATTCAATTAATATCAAAAGAATCTTTAACGATTAATGATGTAGCCGAAGAATTTGATATCAGTAGACCTGCAATATCAAAACACATTAAAATACTTAATGAATGCGGCATAATTGAAATTTATCAAAAAGGAAGAGAACGGTTTTGTAAAATTCAACCACAAAATTTATTACCTGCATTTTTGTGGATAGAACAATACAAGAAGTTATGGGAAGATAAAATCGATTCCTTCGAAAATTACCTAATAGAATTACAATCAAAAAATAAAAAAAATGGATAAATCAAACAGAACAATAACGATTAACCGAACATTTAACGCACCAATAGAACTGGTTTGGGAGGCATGGACAAAAGCTGAGCATATTGTTAAATGGTGGAATCCTCAAGGCTCGAATACAAAAATAATAGCGCACACTTTTAAAGTTGGTGGTAAATGGAAATATGCAATGCCAATGCCCAATGGGCAAGATTTTATTGCCGAAGGAGAATACATTGAAATCGTCGAACTAGAAAAAATTCTTTCGCTTGCAAATTTTAGGCCCATGACAGAAGGAGTTGAAATAGAATCATTGTTCAAAAAAAAAGGAGATAAAACCGACTTTACGTTCAATGTCATTCATCCAACTGAAGCATACAAAATAGAACAAGAAAAAATGGGCATTTTAAATGGTTGGGGTTCTGTATTTAATAGATTAGATGAATTTCTAAAACAACAGTTGTAGTGCCACCAATTGATCACGGTAAAAAAACTAGTAACTTTGGTTTTATAATAATTCGCTTTTACCCAAAAGTATTATTAAGAGTATACCAAAATAAAACCAATGATCTATAAAGGAAAGTCACTAGAATATTTACAGTTAGAAAAAATTCATAGTAATAATTGTTATTCTCAAACAGAAACACTCGAAAATCCTTTGACATTTCTTTGGTTTGAAACAAATAACAATAGTATTACTATTGACAATATCGAAATTAACCCTTTGGCTAATCAAATTATTTGTTTAACAGAGTTTCATAAAGTAGATATTTCAAAGGTTTGTAATGCAAAAATGCTTAGATTTAATAGACCTTTTTATTGCGTAGTTGATCACGACAGTGAAGTAGGCTGTAAAGGAATATTGTTTTTTGGAGCTTCTCAATTACCAATATTTTCCATACCTAATGAAGAATTAGAGACATTCCAAACCGTCTGGAAAATGTTCGAAATAGAAATACAGTCAAATGATGAATTACAACAAGAAATGTTGCAGTCTATGTTAAAACGTTTTATTATTCTTTGTACACGTATCTACAAGTCTTCTCATAATTATGATAAGCTAGAAAATAATAAAACAGATATCATAAGAGAATATAATTTTTTGGTAGAACAGCATTTTAAAACCAATCATACGGTAGCTGAGTATGCCGCGATGTTGCACAAATCTCCCAAAACTCTTTCAAATTTATTTTCAAAACTATCTCATAAATCACCTTTGCAATATATTCAAGATAGAAAAATGCTTGAAGCAAGAAGGTTATTGACCTATACCAGTAAAAGTATAAAAGAAATTGCCTATGAAATAGGTTTTGAGGATTTACAGACTTTTGGGAGATTCTTCAAAAAAAAACAAGGAATATCTCCTACAGAATTTAAAGAAAAAAAATAAAGGGAAGAATTACATACTCTTGAGGTATTGTTGTCTACCCAACTGCTCCATTATCGTTGCAACTTTGTATTGTTAAAATTAATTAATAATAATTTAAAATATAAAGACTATGACAACGACAACAAATTTTACAGTTCCAACAAAAGGAGAAGTTTCTGAAAATAATCAAACTATTTTTGATAACCTTCAAAATGCCCTAGGTTTTGTACCTAATATATATGCGGCAATGGCTCATTCTAATGATGCTTTAAAAAACTACCTAGAATTTTCTAATGCCAAAACTTCCTTTTCTAAAAAAGAAAAAGAAGTAATCGATTTGGCTGTAAGTCAAGTTAATGATTGTAGATATTGCCAATCAGCCCATACAGCTATAAGTAAAATGAACGGTTTTAATGATGATCAAATCATTGAACTAAGATCAGGGAAAGCAAGTTGGGATCATAAATATGATACGTTAGCTAGTATTTCAAAATCCATCGCAATATCCAGAGGAAAAATCAGTGAAGAAGAAACTGCAAAATTCTATGAAGTAGGATATACAAAAGAGAATTTGGTAGACTTGGTAATGGCTATTGGTATTATAACCATTACAAATTTATTTCATAACATCACCCAAGTTGATATTGATTTCCCTGTGGCACCAAAATTATAATCAATAGGCAAAATTGCATATATGTAAGGAAATTAAGTCTATCTATTCCCTCCTTTGCATTCGCATTTTTGTAATACAAATTAGTAATAACTTCAAAATTAGAAAAAATGAAAAATTTAAAATTAGTAGTAGTTGCAATGGTATTTGCAATAACAAATCAAACATTTGCACAACTCCCTGTACCAGGTTTTACTTTTGATGATAAAACTGCAATCGTAATAACGGATCCTCAAAATGACTTTTTAAGCGAAAAAGGTGTTGCATGGGGAGCAGTTGGAGAAAGTGTTGTGGCAAATAAAACAAGAGAGAATTTAGAAAAGATATTTAATATGGCCGCTGAGAAGAACATTACAGTTTTTGTTTCTCCTCACTATTATTATCCTCATGATCACCAGTGGAAATTTGAAGGTACTCTAGAAGTACTTATGCATAACATTAAAATGTTTGATAGAACAGATGCGTTAAGCTTAGAAAAATTTGAAGGATCAGGTGCAGATTGGTTACCTAGGTATAAAAAATATATTGATGGTAAAAATGTGATAGTAACATCACCTCATAAAGTTTACGGCCCAGAGAGTAATGATTTGTCTCTACAGTTAAGAAAAGCTGGTTTCGACAAAGTAGTACTAGCTGGGATGTCGGGTAATCTTTGTGTTGAATCGCATTTAAGAGAACTTTTGGAAGATGGTTTTGAAGTAGCTGTTGTTAATGATGCTACCGCCTCTGCAATACTACCAGGATTAAACGGTGCAGAGTCGGCTTTGGTAAACTATACAATGTTATCTAGTAAAGTATACAATACTGAAGAATTTATTAATTCTATAAAATAACTAGAATATCAAAATATAACAAGCCGCTATAGTTAAAAATATCTATAGCGGTTTGTTCTTTTGTACAAACCAAAAAAAGAAATATCTAAAATGATCGTATAGATTTTTAAAATTTCAATGATAAATTATAGAACAACTTATTGCATAAAATACAGAGTTCAACTATAAAAATTAACAAGTACGTATAAGTTATATTAAATTTCAAATCGGTTCTGCCTTACATCAAAAATGTAGTATCTTTTTGTACCTTACATTTTTCAGGTATTAGATTATTAATTTTGAAAATCATTACAAAAGTGTAATCTATTAACACAACCGTGTTTTATGACTCGAGATTTTATCCATATCAATGACTTTATCATTTTGGTAGAAGAAGCTAGTGCAACTACTCCCGAAATTGATGCTTGTTGCTTTGAAGAACCGTTGATTGCTATAGCTTTTTATGGTTCTGGAAATGTAGATTTAGCGGTTAAGTATGATCAAAAAAAGAAAAAGTTTCATTACACCAAAGGACTTGCACTCTCGTTTTATGCTAATGAAAAGGTAGAATTTGAACATACCGTTTCGCCAAACAAAAACCTAGAATGTATTGTAGTAGCTACTGCATTGCGAAACCTTAATCAATTACCCAATCAGGAAGGAGAAATTTTTAAGGATTTACTTAAAGAATTAGTCAACCCAAAAGATCACTATGTAGAAGGGGCTAGTTTCTTTATGACCCCAGAGATGGTACGCATTGTTGATGCTATTTTTGCAAACCAATATTCTGGAAAGACTAAGATGATGTTTTTTCGTAGTCAAATTACAGCTTTACTTTCTCATTTTTTTGGGCAATTAGCTATATTACATGATACCGATACAAAACCTCATCATAGAGACAAACTTAACGAAGTCAAGGAAATCTTATTAGCTAACTTAGAAAACCCTCCTTCTCTTACCGAACTTTCTAAACAAATTGGTCTTAACACAACCAAATTAAAAAAAGAATTTAAAGCTGTTTTCGGGGTTCCTGTATTCAAATACCTTCAGAATGAGCGATTATCATCGGCACACAAACTAATACGCGAAAAAGAAGCTACTGTACAAGAAGCAGCTTGGCAAGTAGGCTACGATAGCCTTAGTTCTTTCTCTAATGCTTTCGCAAAAAAATTTGGGTACAGGCCTAGCCAAATCAAATAACGCACTTTTCGAACAAATCGAACTTCTTCTCGAATAAATGATTCGGGTTACTATACCGCACCTTTGTTTCATCAAATTATAAACTTTATAAATGGATAACTTCCCTAGTAAAATTCATAATTATGAATAGGGATTATTTCCATCAAAATTATACACTATGGAACTCTCAATTAAATCTTGGGTGCTTTTTACGAGTATCTTGTGTACAGGTCTAACCGCTGGTTTATGTTTCACTTGGTCAAATTCTATAACACCTGGTATAGGAAGATTGAATGATCTTGCATTTTTACAATCATTTCAAGCAATGAATCGGGTCATTATCAATCCTAGTTTTTTAATCGTATTTTTTAGCCCCATCCTATTACTTTTTCTAAACACTTATTTTTTTAGAACAACTAATTCCATCACATTTTGGTCATATCTAATAGCGGCTATTATCTTTTTTGTTGGTGTAGGTTTGATTACAGTAGTTAAGAATATTCCCCTCAACGAAATCTTGGATCCTATATCTCTTGAAACACTCACTGCAATAGAGTTAAAAGATTTACGTGAAATTTTCGAAAAACCCTGGAACCGCTGGCACACATATCGAACAATTACCTCCTTTACAGCATTTGCATTACTCTTAAATGGATTAATTTTTTCAAAATAACAATTAACTAACGATCATACTTTTTCAAAAAGATAAAACTCAAAAGCTTCAATTCTTTGAAGCACAATAAATACTATTAACTAAAACATAAATAAAAATGAAATCAGAAAACATTTTAGTACTTGGAGGAACTGGAAAGACAGGAAGAAAAATTGTCGACCTCCTTGGTAAAACAAATCATAATGTACATATAGGGTCCAGATCTGCTAAGCCATCATTTGATTGGCATCAACCCGAAAACTGGTCGCACTCCCTAGTTGGCATGGACAAGGTTTACATTACATATCAACCCGATCTAGCAGTTCCTGGAGCATTGGATGCTATCGAACGATTAACCAAAGAAGCCCAAAAAGCTGCTGTCAAAAAATTAGTACTCCTTTCTGGCAAAGGTGAAAAAGAAGCTCAATTATGCGAGCAGGTGGTCATTCATTCTGGAATTGATTACACGATTGTAAGAGCTAGCTGGTTCAACCAAAATTTTAGTGAAAACTTTTTGCTAGATTCAATTTTAGATGGTTTTGTTGCGCTCCCACAAGCCGAAGTACAAATCCCTTTTGTAGACACAAATGATATTGCACAAGTAGCCGTAAGAGCGCTTTTGGGAAATGAACATAATGGGAAAATCTATGAACTTACCGGTCCCGAAACAATTACATTTAAACAAGCGGTTACTATCATTGCAGAAGTCACTAATCGTGCTATAACTTTTGTACCTATAAGCATTCAAGAATATATTGAAGGTATGAGAAGAATAGATCTTCCCGAAGATTTTATATGGCTTATTGAGTATTTATTTACTGAAGTTTTGGGCAACCCTAATAATTCAGAGATTACCAATGATATCGAAAAAATACTCAACAAAAAACCAATTAGTTTTAAAGAGTATGCCCAAAAAGCCGCAATTGTAGGAGCTTGGAATATTCCTATTAAACAACATAGTTAAACAATCTCCTTAAAGTTAGTTTATCTTGTGTAATTTCAATTTATATAAAATGAGCGCAAACCTTTTGTTTGCGCTTTTTCATTATCTTTCGGCTAATCTAAAAAGTATAATTTCTAAACCTTTTACTTTTATCACCTACAAAACTATTGTTAGTAATCATATCAAACTATGAAGCACTTTTTAAAAAGAATGACAGCATACTTAATTGACTGTATTATATGCTATTCTTTGGTAATGTTAGTCATACAATGGGCTATTTTAAGTAACATTAGAGAATCATTAGGAATAACCGAAGAATGGTTTAAAAGCAGTCTCAATATGGAATTGTATGTTCTAATTTCAATTTCAATTCCTGTTTGGGCGTATTTTGTTTATTTTGATAGTAACAAGACAAAAGGAACTTTCGGAAAAAGAATATTGAAACTTTCCGTTCGTGATCAAGAAAATAAAACGATGAGTTTAAGTAAATCTTTTCAAAGGACTATTTTAAAATTAGCTCCTTGGGAAATAGCGCACCTAGGCGTAATATTTCCTACTCCTATATATTTCGAAAATGAACCTGATATTAGAATATTGACTATTGTTGGAATTTTATTATTCTCAATCTATATGATAAGTATAGTGTTCAATACAAATGGACAATCGTTGTACGATAAATTAATTGGAACAAAAGTAATTGAAAAATAATAATGGAAAAAGACGATTTAAAAAGTAAAACTAATGAGAGATTAAACTCAGAGTTAAAAGGGCTTAAAGTAATAACAGGAGCATTAGTTGTAGTTCTTTCATTATTATTTGCGATAACTATATATGGGGTATTAACCAAAGAAGATAATACAGTATTTATTGCTCTGATGGCGGTTGCAATTTCTTTAAGCGCTATGATTCCTATTAATTATGCAAAAATTAAGGGAATTAATAAAGAATTAAAACTGAGAAAAAACAACCAAGGTTAACCATAAACATCGTCCATTGAAAAACGAAAAATCTTATGAATAAATTAATCTTAATTTTCTTTATTTCTTTCTTCATAATTTCTTGTCAACAAAATAAAAAGAAACTCCTCGAACCTCAAAAAATTAGTCTGAATGGAAATTGGGAATATAATGGATTTGGCAAAGCTATTACGATCAGTGATAGCATAATTAAAAGCTACCATATTTCGTCTGCTGGTAATGTTTCTCTATCAGATAATAACTCAAAAGAGTATTTTGATTATTACACAATCGATACACTATCAAAAGACACCATACTTTTAAAAGATGGAGTAAAAATCTTTAAACTTTATCGAAGTAACAAGGATTTTAATCAAAAGATAAATGTCAATTTAGCAAACGATCCAAAATATAATTTTGAAGTTTTGTGGACTACTTTTAATGAACAGTATTGTTATTTCAAAGAGAGGAACGTGAATTGGGAGACTCTTTATAAAAAATACGAACCACAAATCGATTCTGGAACAAAACCTATAGAATTATATCTAATATTTGAGAAAATGCTAGAAGAAATAAACGATTCTCATATCTCTATTGATGTCCCAGATGATTTAAAGGAAGACTACAAGTCGGCAAAAAACAATGTAGCCTCTGAAAATCAAAATGAAAACAATGGTGCATTAGAAAACAAGGTTAAATCGAACATTATTGAACAATACCTAGAAGAACCAAAAAGCTTTAATAAAGGCTCTCTCACCTATGGGAAAATAAATAATGATATCGGTTATCTACAAATACAAAATATGGTAGCCATGGCTCATTATAATATTCCGGATAGTTTATCGAATAAAAAATTCTGGGATAAATGGTGGGGCAATCTAAATGAAGCAAAAAACTATCATGATGATGTAAGAGAAGGTACTCGTTTGATGATGGATTCAATTATTGATGATATTGGTGATGTAAAAGCATTTATTATTGACTTACGATTTAATGGTGGTGGTTTTGATGATGCATCTGTTGAAATTTTAAATCATTTCGTATCTACTAATACTGACTTTGCAACAAAAAAAGTGCGTTTAGGTAATGGATTTACCGAAAAACAGATAATGTCATTGTATCCATCCAAAAACACATTTAATGGAAAAACATATGTTTTAACCAGTCACCAAACTGCAAGTGCAGCTGAAGTATTTGTTTTGGGTGCAAAAAAATTGTCGAATGTAAAAACTATTGGCTCTACAACAGAAGGTGTTTTTTCTGACATTCTTAGAAAAAAATTACCCAATGGATGGACTTACGGATTATCCAATATGATTTATGAAACTATGGCCGGTATTAGTTATGAAAATGTGGGTATCGAACCAGATCACACATTAAACTATCCCAAAGATTCCAAAGAATTTTATGAATACCTTTATGAAGATCTAAAGGATGGAGATGAAGCCATAGAAAGGGTAATTTCTGAAATAAAAACAATTAATAATGATATTTAAATACCCTATTAAGTCAAAGAATAAAGTTATTTATTGATTGTACGCATCGCCCTTTTAATAATATAAGTAGTCTCTTTTGTTGGTGATTCGTTTTTCCACTTATTACAAACAGATTGCACCCATTCTGGTTGTGATTTACTGGCATCATTAAGCCAATTACCAACCGAATCTCGAACATATTTAGATGCATCTGATTTTAGCGGTGTTATAAGCTGTAAACCTTTTGATGGGTCATCTTGAAAAGCAGATATCTTTTTTGTCCATACCCCTACAGGTCTTAAAGCTTCTACAACATAACGTCGTATATTTTCATCAACATCGCCAGTCCACTTTGATAATATAAGTATCGCTGTGTCTAAATCCTCGATCATTCGTTCTTTACTTGCAAAAATCACAACTTCGCGAACACCAAAATGTGTATCGGCAATATAAGGTTTCATTACATTTAACAAGTCAGGAACAGTATCTTGTTGTGTGCTTTGAGCCCAACAGGACCAACAGCGAACTATATCTGAGGTATGTGTTTTTAAGGTATTATAAATAGTGGCATCGGTGGTAAGCAAACCAAAAGTTTCTCCTATAATTTTGGTGTTACTATTCGATGTTGGTTTTTTTTGTGCATTTACGGCTATTTCAAAATCAGAAAACCATTCGTTTTTATCAATTTCTTTGAGTATTATTTTTAATAAAACTAATTGATCAGTGGCTAACCACTCCATTAGATTTTTAGTTTCAATTATACCTTTATTAAGATACTCAATAACTTCTGCATTAATATCTTTTAAACTTCTAGCGCCTTTTCGGTTGACTATATGTTCTGGTATCATAATCTATCTTTTATATTTTGTAAATTACCTTGCCACAATTTAAACATAAACGCTATATATAAAATTTGAAAAACATGAAATTGTTTAAATTCTTACTATTTCTATTATTTCCTATCATATGCATCAGTCAAAATAAAAAGCATTCATCACTTCGAGACGCTCTCAATAGTCAAGAAGAAATAAAGTGGTTAGAATTACCTTGCAAAGAAGTAACTCATTTATCTAAACAAACTGATAATCTAAAAAACCTAGAATTACTATATATAACTGGATGTGAATTAAAGGGAATTCCCTCTGGGATTTCAAATTTACAAAGATTAACCTTATTAAATCTACAAGGAAACAATATAAGTTTCCTTGGAAAGGAAATGCAAAAACTTACCCAATTAAAAGTTCTTAATTTACGTAATAACGACTTCGAAAAACTACCCGAAGTATGCGTTCAATTACCAAAACTTAGAGAAATCGACTTGGCCAATAACCCAAAACTGGACATGAAACAAACGAGTGAGGTTTTATCCCAAATTGAAAATTTAGATTTCATTTACCTGAGTAATAATGAACTCACCGAACTCCCAGAAGAGCTATCAAATATTAGTAAATTAAAAGAACTTCATTTAGATAATAATCCAGAATTAAATTTTAAGCAAGCATTTTTTGTTCTTTCCAAAATCCAAAACTTACGAATTTTGGTCTTGTCGAACAATACATTAACTGCATTACCTAAAAATGTAACTTCATTAAAACAAATTGAAGGATTTGTCCTTGATAATAATCCTAATATTTCTTTAAAACACTTAGGAAATCATTTACAAAGTATTCCTAATGTAAAGGTTCTATTGCTTAGGAATAATAAACTAGAACGTTTACCAGATCATTTGATTGGTTTTTCAAATCTAAAACTACTAGAGTTAAGCAATAATCAATTTTCTGAACAAGAAAAACTCAGAATCAAGAATGAATTACCCAAAACCAAAATCATTTTTTAATACAAAATAAGAGATTTACTGCCCGTGCTAAATATTTATATTTGCCAAATGCCAATTTAAATACTTTAGTAATAATTTAGCTTACATCATATAAACTACCCTCGGGAATAAAAAAACCATACATTGAATAAACAACCAATTAAAGGCAAAAAACGAATTGATGTATTAGATGTCTTCCGTGGGTTTGCAATTCTTGGAATTTTTGTTGTCAATATTGTAATCATGCATTCAACATTTCTTAATCAAGATGAATTTGCAAAGCAATGGACTTCAAATATAGACCAGATTTCTCAAAAAATATTACAACTTTTCTTTTACACCAAGTTCTTTCCTATCTTCTCTTTACTTTTTGGTTTAGGGATTTCTATGCAAGCATTAAAAATGCTTAATAAAAATAACCTTTCATTTTCATTTTTTGCAAGGCGTATGTTGATACTGTTTCTTTTTGGAGTTTTTCATATTGTATTTTTATGGTCTGGAGATGTCCTAAATCTTTATGCAATACTGGGACTCTTAACTACCTTGATGATAAAAAAATCAAACCAACTAATTCTATCTCTGTCCATAATTTTCTTCTTCTTTCCTTTTTACGATCAACTTCTAGAATACACATTCAATCTTTTAAATTATAAGCCCGAAATTTATTTGAGTACTCATACAGGAGAGACAATCAATCAAGTCATAACAAATGGAAGTTATCTAGATGGCATACAACTTAGATTGTTAGAGTACCTTTCCAACATACCTATGTTATTTGGTTTTTTGGCGCCAATAGCTATCTCAATGTTTCTACTTGGGCTTTATCTTGGTAAAAACAAAATTTATAATTCGTTGGATATATTTATTCAAAAAATTAAAAAACCAGTATTAATCATTGCTATAGCAACCAATATATATAGAGTTTTATTTTTATTTGTAATTCCAAAGTATGAAATATATTCTACGGATACTTTTAGATCAATATTTATCAAATTAATGATTCTTTCGGATACTGCAATGGGATTATTTTATTTATGGTTGATCGGTTGGCTTTGGTATAACTCAAAATTTAAAGCTGTTTTGTCTCCTCTTAAATATGCAGGTAGAATGGCTCTAACGAACTACATTATGCAGAGTCTTATCGGTTTAGTTTTATTTTCTTCTATTGGCTTTAAGCTTTATGAAACACTAAGCCCTTCTGCGACTTTGCTAACCGCTATTGTAGTTTTTATTTTTCAGGTAATTATAAGCAAAATTTGGTTAACATATTACCAATATGGGCCTTTGGAATGGGTTTGGCGATGCTTAACGTATAAAGAATTATTAAAGATCAAAAAACGGTAGTCTTCAAGGCACTTAAAAATAATTTATCTCTAGGATAGTAATCCGAAAAAAGAATATTGATAAAGCATAGGTTTTAACTTTTAAAAATATGGTAATAGGTAACATTTTACTACTATGTGAACATAGATACAAAGATCAAAGACAATAGTGTCTATTTAAAAAATCAAAAATTAATATGAATCGTATAATTATTTTAACCGTACTTATATTAAGTTCAATTACTTCATTTGGTCAAGAAGAGTATGATGAAGGAAAACAAATCGAAAAAATCAATACTATTTTATCTTCTAGTATTGGTAAAACAAAATATAGGTTTTCAATATCCGGAGATGATTTAGTAGTTTCTAGTAATGGTAGTCAGATTTTTCCGATCAGTAAAATTTCAACAAAAAAAATAAAGTTTAAGAAAAAAGGAGAAGTAAAGTTCAATGGTAGAAAAGGTATTTCTTATCATGTTTATTTAAATCCAAATGAGAAAGGGCTTTTTGTTTATAATTCAATATTTAAAAAACAGAAGAAATTTCTAGTATTCTTTTTTAGTCACGAAAAAACAGAAGTTGCTGAAGAATTGAAAAAAGTAATTATTGATGTAATCAATAAGCACTGAGTATTAACTACATTAAAAAAAGGTGACATCTTAATGATTCGTGACAGAATATTTAAAAACAGATATGGAGACGTAAGTGGTTTACACTTGCGTTTTTTTATTATATTTACTACACCTCATAAGACACTAATATTCAATGCCCTAATTTAACTTATAAATGATTTTGGGTATAATGATAGTCATTCTAAATATGCTGTTGTGTCGTTTATTTGTTCCCCTTTTAATAGAACTTAGTATGAAGACTTAAGAAAAGATAATGACTTTACATCCACAGGGAAAGCAAGGGGTAAACATTCTAAAAAGAAGATACGATCAGATAAAATCTTTTATTCTAGCAACAATAATAGATCGCCAAGAAATCTCATATGAAGATTTAACAGATTTAGCAATTAACAAACTCACAGATACATTTGACGGAAAAGTAGTTTGGTATATTGTGACGGTCAAACTTGACTTAGAAGCCAGAAAAATAATTGAACGAATACCAAAAACAAGCCCGCATCGATTACGAATTAAAAATAATCAAGAAGTAATACCTTAATACAAAAAACTTGTTCGAATTGATAATTCATACTACAACCTTAAGATTTCCAGAATTGTATGTGGTTTGAATAAATTAAAGCCTACACCCTCTACTCGCCATTCCTTCATTTTATTACATCATTATTTAGAAATTAATTAGAGTGCATTACAAATTTAAAAAGTACAACTCTTAGTCCTTTTTTTGTAGCATTAAAATGTGAACTCTAACCCATCTTTGCAACATAATAATTAGTAAACATTTATTGAGTAACACTCAAAATTAGTTAACCAAATAATCATCTATAAATTTAAAATTATGAAATTTGTTACAAAGAGAATACACGCATTTTTAGATTATCCAGTCGCCATTGCATTAATAATACTTCCTTTCTTAATTGGTTTGGGAAGTTCAAATCCAATAGCTTTACAGTTATCTGTGGTTACAGGGATTGCAGCTTTTATTTTAACGTTATTAACCGATCATCATTTAGGCGCTTTCAGAGTTGTACCCTACAAATTCCACTTAACAGTTGATTTTTTAGTGGCAGTAGTATTTTTAATTGCTCCATTTATTTTTTCTTTTGAAGGGATCGACGCATATTACTATTGGATTAATGGCGCTGCTGTGTTTATAGTAGTAAGCTTACACAAACCTGAAGTAATTGCTTAATTCCCCAGTAAATTAGTTTTTTACTGCATCAAGGATAGAGCTAATAGCGATATGAATTTTAATTCATATCGCTATTGTTTTTTATTTTGTAAATTACTTAACCTTAAAAGAAGTAAAAAATTACCCCAAAAGTTGCTTTATAAAAAATCGACAAAAATATACTAAAACAACATTTTGAAATGCGAATTAAAACAAACCCACAAACAAAATACGGGTCTATACAATCTAGTGCCTATTAGTAAGATTATAAACATTAATTATGTATAACAAAGAAAAAATAGTTGTTAACGGATTTGAACATATAGGTTATGAACCAGAAACCTATACCGAAGAAGAAATGATAAGCCGTAGTGCTTCTTTTTATAACTGGTTAGACAAGCGTCGATCGGTTAGAGAGTTTTCTGATAAACCTGTTCCAAAAGAAATTATAGAAAATTTAATTCTCTCTGCCTCCACGGCTCCTTCTGGCGCCCATAAACAACCTTGGACCTTCTGTGCCATATCAAATGCAAAACTAAAATCCAAAATTAGAGTCGCAGCAGAAGTTGAAGAAAAATTAGGTTATGAAAGCCGAATGAGTGACCGTTGGAAAAAAGATTTAACTCATTTGGGAACAGATATGCATAAGCCTTTTATAGAGACTGCACCTTGGATTATTGTAGCTTTTAAAAGAGTATACGAATTTGATCAAGATGGTACCAAACATAATAACTACTATGTAAATGAATCTGTAGGGATTGCCTGCGGAATGTTTATTTCTGCTATCCATAATGCTGGATTAGTAACACTAACACATACTCCCAGTCCAATGAATTTTCTTGCTCAATTACTAGGCAGACCATCAAATGAAAGGGCTTATATATTATTCCCTGTGGGATACGCAAAAAAACAAACCTTTGTACCAAAACTCGATCGGAAAAAAATAGAAGAAGTATCTCTTTTTTTTGAATAACACAAATACTAAAATAGAAATATATTCTGATTACTAATAGTATTTTAAATACATTAGATTAATGAAACGTTACACACAAATTCTGTATTCAATGAAAAAATTATACGTCTTATTATTTTTAATAGCTTTCAACTCTGTATCTGCTCAATCTAATACTGAGGTATATCTTCTTGACATTGAAAATAACAATGAAAAAATTGAACTCGTCAACCTTAAAAACATTTCTAACAACAAAGGCTATGACAACCAACCTTCGTTTTACGATGATAATACAATAATTTTTTCTTCTACTAGAGAGGGGCAAACAGATATAGCACAATATAATATAGAGGAAGGAAATATATCCTATATCACAAATACTACCTCAGGAAGCGAATATTCGCCTCTTAAAATACCTGGAAAAGAAGCAATTTCTGCTATTAGATTGGATACAACAGGATTACAACGGTTATATCAATATGATTCAAAAAAACAAAAATCCAGTGTCTTATTAGAAGATCTAAAAGTAGGTTATCATGTCTGGTATAATGAACATATAATAATTTCATCTGTCTTAGTAGATAATAGAATGGATTTGGTAGTTTCTAATTTAAAGGATAAAACCAATCATACATTACACAAAAATGTTGGCCGTTCTTTACATAAAATCCCAAATACAGATGTAGTAAGTTTTATAAGCAAAGAAAAAGATACATGGGTTATAAAATCTATCCATCCTATATCTGGAGCTATTCAAGAGATTAAACCTGTTCCATTAAAAATTGAAGATATGTTTTGGTTAAATGATGGTACTATGATAGTTGGGCTTGGAAAAATTATCGCCAAATTTAATCCCAAAAATGATAAAGATTGGAGTGTATTACATCGTTTTACTCAAGATGAAATCAATGAAATATCGCGAATCGCCGTAAGTAAAGATGGTAACCATTTGGCTATCGTTTCTGAAGAATCTCCTGCCATCATCGTTCAAAAACAAGTAGATACTTTTAATAAAGCAGATCTTGACGGTTTTGCTTCTTGCTATTCAAAAAATGTCGTGGTGTGCAACTTTCCTAGTGATACACTATATACAGGAAATGAAACATTAAAATCAAATTATAAACGGTTTTTGGCTAATAACCAATCAAAAGTAACCGTTACCAAACGTATTGTAATGGGAAACAAAGTGATTGATCAAGAAAATGCTGTAGTCAATGGAAAACAAAAACAGCAGGTTGCGATTTATGAAGTGAAAAACGGAAAAATTATTAGCATGTCTTTTATCCCCCATAACGAAGATCATCCTGAAGCCGAAAAAATAGTTCAAGAACAATTAGAAGCATATAATGCCAGGAACATAGATGATTTTGTAAACACCTTTAGTGATACAGTAAAAGCATATGATTATCCTACTAAACTAAATATGGATGGGAAAGAGCAATTACAAAAAATATTCTCTGGGTTTTTTTCACAAACCCCAGATTTACATTGTGAAATAAAAAACAGAATCGTTATCGGCAATATGGTAATCGATGAAGAATTTGTAACTGCAAATGGGGATAATTTTAGTGCTGTGGCCCTTTATAAAATTAATGGGGACAAAATTGATAAAATGTATTTTATAAGATAAAATGACATATAACATATGAGGCATACTACCCTCCTAAAATTATCAAAAGTAAAAAAATTACTATTCTGAATATCAGGTATGATAAGGCCATATAAAACATCTGACAAAGAGCAATTGATTGAGGTTTTTAATCTTAATATCCCAAAATTTTTTGATCCGAAAGAAGTTCTTGATTTTAAAGAATATTTACAAAACCATAGTGATACATACTTAACAATTGAATATGATAACAAAATTGTTGGAGGTACGGGGTATCACATCAAAGAAACTGATAAATCAGGAAGAATAACTTGGGTATTTTTTCATCCTAATTATGCTGGGCGTGGATTAGGAAAAAAGTCAATTGACTATTGTTTAGAAATACTAAAAACTAATCAATTAATTGAAAAAATAGTAGTAACTACCTCCCAATTAGCTTATGCTTTTTTTGAAAAATTTGGTTTTCAACTTATGAGTATCGAAAAAAATTATTGGGGACAAGGATTAGATTTATATGTGATGGAGCAACAACTGAATCAAGATACTACTACCACATAAAACTATTTACAAAATCAAAGTAATTAGTATACTTTTAAAACGCTAAACCCGATTAAACAAAAACATATGAACTTAATAAAAAACAAAGAAAATGCAATAGCGTTTTATAAAACAGCATACTTAGGAAATCCTAAAACTGCAATAGCTCAATATGTGGGTAATGAATATATACAACATAATCCTGATGTAGCAGATGGAACCCAAGGTTTTATTGACTATTTTGAAAGAATGCAGAAGGAGTATCCTGATAAATCAATCGAATTTGTTAGATGTATTGCCGAAGGAAATACTGTGGCACTGCATACACACCAAACTTGGCCCGGGAATGACCAATATGTGACAATGGATTTTTTTAGATTTGATCAAAACGGAAAAATATGTGAGCATTGGGATTCAATACAACAAATTCCTAAAAATTCTGCAAATCCAAATACAATGTATTGATTTACAGTAAATATTTTTTCTATATTTGTGTTATTGAAATTTAGTAATCCGCGTATTACACACTTATTTTTCAGCTTTAAGGAAGAAATTGGAAAAATAAGTGAGATTTCTACGGAGAACCTCCGTATACCTTAAATCAATTTTAATTGATTTGGTATACGGAGGTTTTTTATTTCCAATAAGCTATAAACACAATACTATTATGAGAAAAATTGGTGCAATTTTAGGAATCACTATTATCATTTTGATGATACTTGTTTTTTTCTTTCCCAAAATGCTATATAGCACTGCTTTTGGGCAACAAATCTTAATGAGAATAGAGGGCGAAGAAGTGGCCACATTTTATTACAAAGGCAATCAAAAAAACAGAGATACAATCTACATGAAAGGTGTTATTTATACAAATACATTAGAGGATCTCAAACAAGTATTATCCAAGAATCCTATGATTACCACTTTAGTGATGGAAAATGTTCCAGGTTCTATAGATGACGAAGTTAATCTTGTTGCCTCAAAAGAGATTAGGAAACATCATATCAATACGTATATTCCAAAAAATGGTATGGTAGCTTCTGGCGGAACCGATATGTTTTTGGCAGGTAAAGAAAGAGCTACACATCCTACCGCAAAATTAGGTGTTCATTCCTGGTCCGGAGAAGATCAAGTAGCTTTAGATTTCCCAAAAGATCATCAAGAACATAAAAAGTATCTCGAATATTATAAAGAAATGAATATCCCAGTAGATTTTTATTGGTATACTCTAGAAGCTGCACCTGCGGAAGATATACATTGGATGACCCCTAACGAGATTAAAAAATACGTCGTTACAACAACTAATAATGAATTTACGCAGTTGTTAGAAATTCAACAAACATTATCATCAGATATGTTCAAAGGTCGTGGTAGTGGTAACAACAAAGAAGCGCAAAACTTAATAAACACATATTTCGATAATATTGACTTATTAAAACTAGCAGATCGTTATACTATCCCATTCACTTTTACAGATCAAAAAACCAAAAAAGAAAGACAAGGCATCAATATCGTAGGATATGTAAAAGGTAAAAATTATCCAGATCAATATATTGTTATTGGTGCTCATTATGATCATTTAGGAATCGTTAATAACACTATTTATAATGGTGCCGATGATAATGCCTCTGGCACTTCAGCTTTATTATATTTAGCCAATTATTTTACAAAAAATCAACCAGAACATTCTATCATTTTTGCAGCTTTTGATGCCGAAGAACTTGGTCTTCATGGTTCTAAGGATTTTGTAAACAAATCATATATCCCATTAGCAAATATTAAATTAAACATCAACATGGATATGATTAGTCGTAATCCTCAAAATGAAATATACGTAGTGGGTACTTTCCCTTTTCCTCAATTTAAAAAGCCTATTGCAAATGTTGCCAAAAACAGTTCGCTTATGGTTTCTTACGGTCATGATGACCCTAATGATAAAACAAAAGATTATTGGATGCATTCCTCAGATAATGGTCCTTTCTTTGAAAAAAATATACCCAACATTACATTTAGTGAAGAGGACCATCCAGGTTACCATAAATCAACAGATGATATTGAGTTTACTCATCCTGACTTTTATATTAACGTTGTAAAACTTATCACAGCTTCCATTCAAGAAATAGATCAAAATTTCCCAACATCGACGCAATGATTTCTAGAAAAGACATTGAAAACACCTATAATATCATCAAAAATGATATTGATAAAACGCCTTTGGTATTCTCTTCAGAATTAAGCAAAATTTCTGGCGCAAATGTGTATTTAAAAATGGAAAATTTACAACGTACAGGTTCTTTCAAAATACGTGGTGTTTTAAGTAAAATATATGCTATCGACCCAAAAGATTATAATAGACCATTCGTAGCAGCATCAACCGGAAATCATGCAGCTGCTTTTGGATATGCTGCTTCAAAATTTGGATATAAAGGGATTTTATTCTTACCTGAAAAAACAAACACGGTAAAAATTACTGCATTGAATGAGTATCCACTAGAAAAACATTTATACGGTAAAAACAGTATAGAGACCGAGGCCAAGGCAACAGCTTATACTCAAGAAATTGGTGGCATTTTGGTCCACCCTTACAATGATATTGAAATTATAAAAGGGCAAGGAACAATAGCACTCGAAATCCAAGAGCAACTCCCTAATGTTGATACTATTTTAACACCAATTGGAGGGGGTGGATTAATATCTGGAATTGCCTCATATTACTCAAATGACACTACAAATGTCATCGGTTGCCAACCCATTAATGCAGCCGAAATGTATCATTCTATCCAAAAAGGAAAGATTGTTCCCCCAAGTATCTTGGAGACAATCGCAGATGCTTCAGCTGGCGGAATAGAAGCTAATGCCATTACCTTCGAAATTTGTAAAAACTTACTGTCTGATTTTGAACTTATCCAAGAAGAAGATATAAAAAAGGCTTTGGCTTTTGTCGTAAAGTACCATCAAACTATTATAGAACCAGCTTGTGCTTTACCTGTTTCTGCCCTACTTACTACAAAAAAATATGAAGGTAAAAATGTAGTCTTAGTACTTACCGGAAAAAAAATAAATATCGATTTACTAACCGAAATATTATGCGATTATGGTAACTATTATTCTTAAAAAGGAAATCGAACATATTATCAAGGATATCGATTTAGTTGCAACAATGGAAAAAGGGTTTATAGCATATAGCAACGGAAATGCAATAGTGCCCCCTGTTGGCGAACTACTTTTTGATGCTCCAAAGGGAGAAACACATATCAAATATGGCTACATCAAAAGTGAGGACTATTATGTTGTTAAAATTGCATCAGGTTTTTACGAAAATCCAAAACTAGGCATTTCTTCTAGTCAAGGATTAATGTTACTATTTAGCCAAAAAACAGGGCAACCTATATCTATTTTGTTAGACGAAGGTTATCTTACCGATATTCGTACTGCTGCAGCTGGTGCTTTGGTTGCAAAATATTTTGCTCCAAAAAACATTTCTTCGATTGGGATTATCGGAACCGGCATTCAAGCAAAATTACAATTACAATACCTTCAAAAATACAATCCATGCAAGAGCGTTTGGGTTTGGGGAAGAACATCAGAAAGCACTACACAGTTCAAATCAGATTTGAGCGATGATTTTAATATTCATATTGCAAAAACTCCAGCACAGGTAGCAGCAAATTCAAATTTGATTGTTACTACTACTCCTTCGCCAACACCTCTTTTATTTTCTAAAGATATCTTACCAGGAACACATATTACAGCTGTAGGTTCTGATACTTCTGAGAAACAGGAACTCGATAGTGATTTACTTCGTAAATCAGATCTACTCATTGCAGATAGTATTCCTCAAAGTAAAAGCAGAGGCGAAATTTATCGTGCCGTAAAGGATAACAAAGTACTACCCGAAAAGAGTATAGAATTAGGCACGGCCATCCAAAATAAAACATTACAAAGAAATAACAATAACCAAATTACGGTAGCCGATTTAACAGGAGTCGCTGTGCAAGACATAATGATTGCCGAAACTGTTTACACAAAATTTAAAAACAATATATTATGAATATTCCAATTTTTGAACTTGAAAGAGTACAGTCATTATTCGAAAACACTGTAGATTATAATTTAACCGAAAGTGGTTTTCATCCTTATACCTTAAACCAATTATTAAATAAGGATCAAATACATACACTCACCAATACGGTCTTAGGTTATGGGCAAACTAATGGTTCAATCCCATTACGAAAAAGAATAAGTGCAATGTATACAAATGCCAACGAAGAACATGTATTAGTCACTAATGGTTCTTCTGAAGCCAATTTTATTGCTTGCCATACACTTTTAGAGAAAGGAGATGAAGTAGTTATGATGGTTCCAAATTATATGCAAATTTGGGGTATTGCAGAAGAAATGGGGTGTTTTCCAAAGGCATTTCATTTAAAAGAAAATAATGAATGGAAACCCGATTTGAACGAATTAAAATCTTTAGTTACTCCAAAAACAAAAATGATCGCTCTTTGTAACCCCAACAACCCAACGGGATATACACTTACAAAAGATGAAATACAAGAAATTATTGCCATTGCAAAAAGTGTAGATGCATGGGTATACTGCGATGAGGTTTATAGAGGTGCCGAATTAAATGGAAAAACCATTGAAAGTTTTATTGGTATGTATGACAAAGTAATGGTTAACGGTGGTCTTTCAAAAGCATATGCTTTACCTGGATTACGTTTGGGTTGGCTTATCGGTCCTAAAGAACATATTGCAGATACATGGGCATACCACGATTACACCTCTATTACGGCTGGAATAATGAGCCATTATATCGGAGAAATTGCATTGAGAACAGAAAAAAGACAAGAAATCTTAACTCGAAACAGAACCATGTTAAACGAAAACTTAATTGCCGTTAAAGCATGGTTAGATCAATACGGAGATTTGTTTGAGTATACATCTCCTAAGGCAGGTGGAATGCTTTTTATAAAGTACAATCTGGATATTAATTCTACTGAGTTAGCTAATTGGTTACGTACCGAAAAAAGCGTGTTCATTTTGGCAGGTGATTGCTACGGCATGGATTATCATTTCAGAATTGGAATAGGTGAACGCAAAACTTATATCCTAGAAGGCTTAGAGCGTGTAAAACAAGCGTTAAAAGAAAGATTTAATGTATAAAAACATTATGTTGAATGTTATTCTCTACACTCGACAAGTACCAACTATTTGTATCTTGCAAATACATATCTTTAAACAAGAGATGCAGAAGCGATGAAAAACATGCAAATAAAAACAAATCCTGAAGTAGAGATCGTTTTCGATAAGTATCCTCCTCATGTTAGAAAAAAAATAACTCATCTTCGTAATTTAATTATCCAGACAGCCAATGAAACTAAAGGGGTTACTACTATAGAAGAAACTCTAAAATGGGGTGAACCTAGTTTTTTAGTTAAAAAAGGCAGTACAATTAGAATCGATTGGAAAACCAAAAAACCTAATCAATTTGCTATTTACTTTCAATGTACCAGTAAATTAGTTCCTACATTCAAAATGGTATACAGAGATACATTTACTTTTGAAGGAAATAGGGCGATAATTTTTCAATTAGAGGATGCTATACCAGAAAATGAATTAAAAAACTGTATTACCGCTGCACTAACATATCATACCATAAAGCATTTACCAACATTAGGAATTTAAAAAATGGCAGGAGAAACAAATTTAGCAGTATTAATAAAAGAAATGACTCCTCGACTCAATGCGGGAGAATATGTTTTTATAACCGTTAAGGATACGAACAAAATTGATAGAGAAATTACGCTATTTGAATTTAAAGAAAAGGAAGGAACTACCGTGGTATTAGAAAAAAACAAAGCAGATGCATTAAATTATTCCTATGAATATATCACTTCATGGATTACATTAATGATTCACTCTTCTTTAGAAGCGGTAGGCTTGACCGCTGTATTTTCTACAGCTTTGGCAAAACATAATATTAGTTGTAATGTTATCGCCGGATACTATCATGATCACATTTTTATAGATAAAAAAGATTCAAAAAAAGCAATTGAAGTTTTAACCAATTTATCAAATAATCAAACTTAAAATATGATCAAATTTTGGAAATCATTAGCCTACACTACAAAATTTTCTATTATTGCTTTTATAATAACATTTGTCTTAGGTCTTGTTAGTATAGGAGTTTTAGGTATTGCATTATACTATGCAGTTTCTTTTCTTTTTATCTCTTATCCATCACTTAATGATTGGCATGGGGATTGGGTATGGCCAGCAGTAATACTAGCAGGAATGACATGGTCTTTTGGTTTTGTATTGGGAGGGTTCGCTTGGCACTATCTTTCTAAATCAATTATATCTAAAATAACGCTCCGAATAGTTTATGTATTTATACTTTGGGTATGGGCCGCTTTTATCTGGCACATAATTCTTAGTAACAACTTAGGGTCATAATTACAAAAAATTAAAAATCATTCATCAATCAAATATGCAGCATAAAACAATACTAAACACACAAAGGCTCTCTTTACGTGAATTCGATCTACATGATTCCGAATTCATATTGAAACTAGTTAATTCAGAAAATTGGTTGCAATTCATAGGAGATAAAGGAGTAAGAACGGATAACGACGCAAAAGACTACTTAAAAAACGGACCTCTAAAAAGCTATAAGGAAAACGGATATGGCCTTTGGTTAGTTGCAATAAAAGAGTCCCAAACTCCAATCGGCATGTGTGGTTTGGTAAATAGAGCAACACTAGATCATACCGATATTGGATTTGCAATGCTCCCTAATTATATGGGACAAGGTTATGGATATGAAATAGCTAATGCAACAATGAATTTTGCAAAAAACAGCTTAAATCTAAAGAAAGTGATAGCCATTACTGATCCCAATAATCATGCTTCAATTAAACTATTGAATAAAATCGGATTGGACTTTGAAAGAACATTAGATTTATCAGAAAATGATAGTGTTCTTCTTTTTTCACCAAACACTACAACACAAGATAGAGATGAAATCAATACGATAGCCTCTTCTTTTTTTAACCTTTTCACGAATGTTGAAGGAAACATACCCAATCTTGGAGAAATCAAAAACATGTTCATTTCTAACGGAATAATTACAAACAATACATCTGGATTACCTATATATTATGATTTAGAGAATTTCATCGATTCAAGAAAGCAAATGCTAATTGACGGGACTTTAACCAATTTCATCGAAGGAGAAATTTCGCATAAAACGGAGGTCTACAGAAATATTGCACATCGATTTAGTTTTTACAAAAAATCAGGTACTTTAAAAGGTGTACATTTTGAGAATATAGGTATGAAAACCATTCAATTCATAAAAGCTAATGGAAAATGGAAAATCTCTTCGGTGGCATGGAGTGATGAACATTAAAATCTAAGCTTCATAGTCCTAAAATACTTTATGGCAAATACAAGAACCTTACTTTGAATTTACTGCTGGGCATTTACAGTTCCAACGTTCTTTTTGTTTTCCAAAATCATAACCCAAAGTTATCTGATGAAATCCGCCATCGCTTAGCACTATAGAATTAGACTGATAGCTATACGTATACCCAACCATCCATTTTTTATAATTCACACCCAAAAAAGGGGTAATATATTGCAATTGTTGATTTTCGACAGAGGTTCCGTCTTGAGAAAACTCAGCTCCATCCAAACTACGTCTATATGATAATCCTCCCCATAAAGTAGTTACTTCTCCCAGGTCTTTATATACCTTTACATTACCGTCGATAGTACTTTCTTGAGTTTCATCTGTTGCTTGATACAATAGCGAAGGTTCAAGACCCCATTCTCCATCTCCATTACCTAAACTAAATAAATATCCTAGAGAGAAAATATATCTACGTTGATTATTTGATTCTCGAATAGGAGTATTATTATCAAATATATCCCGTACTGTAGGTAAAAGATTCTTTATCGTAAAATGGGCGTACCATTCTAAGTAATTATAGGATAACCCAATATCTACATTATAATAAAAGTCTTTTTGTACTCTATCCAAAATCACAGGGTCTGGATCAAAAATATCGTCTAGTCCTCGTAGATCTACATTAGATTGAATAAATCCTGTACTTGCTCCAAAAGAAAGCATATTTAAATCTGTTCTATCTCTTGAGAATAAAAGGTGGTAGGCAAAAGTTAAATAAACTCCAGTTTGAGAAAACCGACCGTTTTCGTCTCTGTAAATCACCGCTCCAAGACCAGTTTTTTCACCTGCTCTAAAATTGATATTCATGGTTTGTAAATTGGGTGCATTATCTACATCAAACCATTGTTTTCTAGCAGTTAGTCTTATTTTATTGGCGTTTGCAGCTCCAGCCATGGCTGGATGTACCAAATATAAATTATCAGAAAGATAATCGGCAAATACTGGAATTCCCTCTTGCGAAATAACCAATTGGGAAATAAACAGTAAACATGCTACATAAATTGTTTTTAAGTTCATTTAGGTACTGTCATTTTTTATGGGGACAAACAGATTTTGTGAATTTAATCTAAACTATTAAAAACAGTTTATATTGTGGGGCTTCACTATTAATTTTCGATAACATCATAAAACATGATCGTTCCAAAGATATAAATTTTTGCTAGAATCCAATATTTTAGAGTTTTTAAGTAAAATTCGTTAAAAAGTGTTACGAGATTCAAAACAGTAATGATATCGCATTGCTTTTTAGTAAATTTGCCAAAAAATTAGAGCATGGAAAAGAATTTTGAGATAAAGATAGAAGCTACTTCAAATCCTGGTATTGTAAAGTTTGAGGCTAATTATTTTTTAACACAACATACAAGTTATGAATTTGAGAATATTGATCAAGCCAAAAACTCTCCTCTAGCACAGCAGTTGTTTCACCTTCCTTTTGTAAAAAGGGTATTTATTGCTCAAAATTTTGTAGCCATAGATAAATATGATATTGTAGAATGGGCAGATGTCGAGAAAGAAGTAGCAGAACAAATCAAAAACTACTTAAATACTGACCAACCTATAATAATCGAAACTGAGTCTTCTAACAAAGTTGCAATTACTATTTATGCAGAAAGCACTCCCAATCCTGCAGTTATAAAATTTGTTGCCAACAAAAAGTTAGTGACAAGTGGGCATGAGTTTAAAAATATTGATGATGCTAAGGAATCACCTTTGGCTCAAGAACTTTTTCATTTCCCGTTTGTAAAAGAGGTATACGTAGATGAAAACTATATCTCTATTCAAAAATATGATATGGCTGATTGGAATGATATCACCTTAGAGATTAGAGAGTTTTTAAAAACCTATTTAGAACAAGGAAAAGAAATATTATCAGCCAATGCTACAGTATCTAAGAGTGAAAAAGAAAAACAGGCAGATGTAGATTTTGATAAATTAGATGATGTCTCGAAAGATATTGTAAATATTATAGAAGAATATATCAAACCAGCAGTTGCTAGTGATGGGGGTAATATCCTTTTTGATTCATACGATCCAGAAAGTAAAGCGGTAAAGGTTATTTTGCAAGGTGCATGTAGTGGGTGTCCATCCTCTACATTTACTTTAAAAAATGGAATCGAAAACATGTTAAAAGAGATGCTAAAAGACAAAGTAGCATCTGTTGAAGCTATAAATGGGTAGTTCAACGAAAAACATTTCATTACATCGGAAATACTCTTAAAATATTCGTCATTTTTATTTAAATAAATTGAAGTATCTCGTATCTTAGAGATTCTTTTAAAATTTTAACTAAAAAAATCACAAAATGGCAATCATTAAAGTAATTGAAGTATTAGCAAATTCTGAAACAAGCTGGGAAGATGCAACAAGAAAAGCAGTAAAACAAGCTGGAAAAACAGTGAAGAATATTCGTTCTGCATGGGTATCAGACCAAAGTGTTGTAGTTAAAGACAATGATGTAACAGAGTTTAGAGTAAGCCTTAAAATTTCTTTTGAGATAAATTAAAAATAATTTATCCACCATATAAAAAGCATCTTAATTACTGTAATTAGGATGCTTTTTATATTTTTAGGTCTATTTAAATATCTAAGCTCAAACTGCTATCCAGATACTGATAATATGATCTTAAAAAATAAATCAAAAACTGTAGTACATAATATGATGAGATATTGGTCAATTCTTATAATAATTATGACTACTTCTTGCACAAGTCAAAACAAACCTCCTATGGAATATGCATATACTAATGATTTGGTTAATGAAACCAGTCCTTATCTACTTCAACATGCACATAATCCTGTAAACTGGAAACCTTGGGGAGAAAAAGCTTTGGATCAAGCAAAAAAAGAAAACAAACTTATTATTATTAGTATAGGATATGCTGCCTGCCATTGGTGCCATGTGATGGAGCATGAAAGTTTTGAAGACCCAGAAGTTGCCAAAATAATGAATAGCAACTACATTAATATTAAAGTAGATCGTGAAGAAAGACCTGATGTAGATCAAGTTTATATGAATGCCGTACAATTAATGACCGGTAGTGGTGGATGGCCTCTTAACGTAATTACTTTACCCGATGGGAGGCCTGTGTGGGGAGGTACTTATTTCCCAAAAGGAAATTGGGTTGATGCCTTGAAACAAGTTTCAGATTTATATCAAAAGCAGCCCGATAAGCTTTTAGAATACGCCGATAAATTAGAGCAAGGCATAAAAGCAGTTGATATTGTAGAAGTCAATACTGATGAAATTAATTTTGATAAAGAATATATTGCAACGGCAGTAGACCAATGGAGTAAAAATTTTGATCATCAAAAAGGAGGAACAAAGCGAGTTCCAAAATTTATGATGCCAAATAACTATACGTTTTTACTTCGCTACGCGCATCAAACTAAAGATAAGGACCTATTAGATTTTGTGACCAACACCTTAATAAAAATATCTTATGGTGGTGTTTATGATCATGTTGGAGGAGGTTTTGCTAGATACTCTACAGATGGTAAATGGCACGTTCCTCATTTTGAAAAAATGCTGTACGACAATGCACAATTGGTAAGTTTATATTCTGACGCTTATCTGGTTACTAAAGACCCTTGGTTTAAAGAGGTTGTATATGAGACTTTGGAATTCGTTTCAAGAGAACTTACAAATAAGGAAGGAGCTTTCTATTCATCTCTGGATGCCGATAGTAAAACGCCAACAGGAGAATTAGAAGAGGGAGCATATTATGTGTGGACCAAAGAAGAATTAAAAACGTTAATAGGCAACGATTATGACTTATTTGCCAATTATTATAACATTAACACCTATGGATTGTGGGAAAAAGGAAATTATGTTTTAATACGAAAAGATGACACTGAAGATTTTTGTAAAGCACATAACATAGAAGGTCAAAGTTTATCGAAAAAAATTGAAAATTGGAAGGAAATATTATTAAAGCATCGAGAAAAACGTTCTAGGCCAAGATTAGATGACAAGACGTTAACCTCTTGGAATGCATTAATGGTTAAAGGATATTTAGATGCCTATAGAGTTTTTGGAGAAGAAAAATTCCTAAAAGCTGCCTTAAAAAATGGAAACTTCATCAAAAACAAACAACTCAAAAAAGATAATTCTCTATACCACAACTACAAAGATGGTAAAAGCACCATTAATGGATATTTAGAAGACTACGCCATGGTCATCGAAGCTTTTATAGAGCTATATCAAAATACACTAGATGATGAATGGTTAGACATTTCAAAAAATCTAACAGAGTACACATTGAATCATTTTCTTGATAAAGAGAAAAATATATTTTATTTCACTTCGGATGAAGATCCTGCACTTATTGCAAGAACGATCGAATCTAGCGATAATGTAATCCCAGCATCCAATTCGGTAATGGCAAAGAACCTATTCTTGCTATCCCATTACTATGATGCCAGCGATTATAAAAAGTTAAGTGAACAAATGTTGCATAATATACAACCGCAAATAACATCCTATGCTTCGGGATATTCTAATTGGTTGGATCTTATGGTAAATTATTCTTACAATTTTTATGAAGTCGTTGTTGTTGGGGATGATGCCAAAGATAAGTTACAAGAATTTAATACAACATATGTTCCTAATAGATTATTGGCAGGTAGTACATCTGAATCTGAAAAAGCATTATTAAAAAACAGATTTGTTGAAGATGAAACTTTATTCTATATCTGTGTAAATAATTCTTGTAAATATCCTGTGGATACACCAGAGGCTGCTTTAAAATTATTGGATTGATTCTTTTTATATGAAATAGATCTGTTTTTGCAATAAAACGCAAAAAACATATGTCTTAAAACACCTTAAATTGGATAATATAAAATGATCAAAATAAGCTAATTAGAATGTTTACGTAGTCAAAATCTTACAATATTTACGGTTTTTCCTCAAAAAAAATATGTGGATTATACATTAAAAAGCCATTTTCATTGCAAAAAAAAGGTGCATAATCCTTAGAAACTAAAAGATTCGTAAAAATTTAATCAAAAATCCGACATAATTGCATTTAATTCGGTATTTGGTTACATTTATCGTACCTAAATCTTTAAGACATGAGAAAAGTACTACTATTGTTATTTCTAACAATTTCATCCACATTGTTAGCACAACTTCCGCGAAGCTTACTGAAATCTACCGAAAAAATTACCACATTTAGTGAATATGACGGTTCTATGTATATGAAAGCTAGATATAAAGAATCTAGTGTTATTAATGAGAAAACTGGAACCTACGATGTCAAGTTAAAATATAACATATATACAGATGCATTAGAGCTTACTCAAGGGTCTAAATTATATGAAATTATTAAGAGCCCTACGATTCATGCAAGAATAGATGGTGATTATTTTTATTATTGTGATTTTAAGAGTCAAAGAGGTCTTAATAGAGATGGGTATTACATCTTAGTAGAGCTAAACGATAAATATCGTATCTATAAAAGATTAACACTTAAAATAAAGGAACCTGAGAAAAAACAACACGTAAATAGTGGACTTACCGACCCAGGTGAGCTTAGAACTGTTACCTCATACTTCATTGAAGAAGGCGGTATAATCGTAGAATTACCTTTGAATAAAAAGGATATACTTGCCATATTTACCGATAAAGGAGCAGAGCTAAAAGAATATTTAAAGAAAGAAAAAATAAGACTAAGAAAAGAAGAAGATTTAATCCGGTTTGTTGCTAGATATAACGCACTTAAAAGTGCAGAGGATAATCCATCACAAAGTCTTTTGACCAATATAAGTGGACGAAATTAAATTTTCTCTATTTAAAATTTAGGATATTTAAAGAAACCATCTCTTGTGAGGTGGTTTTTTATGTTTAATCTTTTACTATAAAATAATAAAAACAAAATAAAACGAATATTCCTATAGTTAAAATAAAATTAAGTATCCATAAAAAATTACCTCTTAGATATCCATTTCATTTGCCTTTAGAATTTGTAATTTAGAGTTTCTCAAAATTGATTTACACTTCAAAAACAGGTGTTTTGATAGTATTCTGTTTTAAAAATTAAAGCAGCTTAGATTTCAACAAAGAATAACTTACTTTAAAAAAATATTAATAATCCATTTCTGCATATTCTAACCTCTCTTTTCATAGTCTTTTTGAATATTTTTGTACTGCAAAACGACATACCCTTTAATAAAATATGAGAAAACTATTACTTTTCGTAATTGTAGTAATCCCTTTTATTGCATATGCTCAATTACCAGATTCTATACTACAGTTTAGCCAGAAATTTCCGAAATATGAAGAATACGATGGTTCTATTTATCTAAATACAAAATTTATAGAATCGAGCGTAATTGATGAAGCCACAGGAACCTTTGATTCTAAATTAAGATATAACATATATACAGATGCCATCGAATTAAAAGAAGACTCTGAGTTATATGAAATAAGTAAACGCCCAACAATACAGGCAAGAATTGGCAAAAACTATTTTTATTACTGCCATTTTAAAACGCTACGTGGAGTAGAAAAAGATGGATATTATATCCTCATAGAGCTAAATGACCAGTATCGCATCTATAAACGTTATGAAGTGAACATAAAGGATCCTATAAAAATGGACGTTTATAATGGAAATCCATCTCCCGGTACTATTAAGAAAATAGTTACTTACTATTTAGAAGAAAATAACATCATTCAAGAATTGCCCCGTGATAAAAAAGTTATTCTATCCTCTACATTTGAAGATAAGCAGGATGAACTAAAGCTATACATTAAAAAAGAAAAAATAAAACTGAAAAAAGAAGAAGATCTTGTAAGACTGGTGGCAAAATATAATGCGTTAAAAAATCTAGATACAGATAGACCTACAAGTATGCTAAGTAAATTTTAATAACCAATACGTCGTCTCCCACGGTCTTTTAAAATAAAACCTCTCCTATTTGTCGTGAAGAATAGAAATAACACCTAAACTACTCATGTAGATTATGGTTTTAACGTATTTAAATTTGCGTTTAATCGTATTTTTTAATACTTTAGGCGGTATACACCCCCATTCTTATGAGAAAAATACTACAAATACTGTTTTTTTTAGCTACCCCAATTGTATCCGCTCAGTTTTCACAAGTTATAGAACCCTCAAAAAAAATGTCTGAATTAAATAAATATGTTGGTTCGGTCTATCTAAATAAAGATTATCAAAAAGCAAACGTGATCGATGAAAAATCAAGATCATATGATGCCAGGCTTAAATATAATATCTATACAGATGGATTAGAGCTTAAAGAAGGAGGGCAATTACGTGAAGTAATTAAATCATCTACTACCTATGCCCGTATTGATAATGATTACTATTACTATTGTAATTTTAAAAACACGAGAGGTGTTAAAAAAAACGGGTATTATATCCTTGTAGAGTTAAACAACAACTATCGTGTGTACAAAAAGTACAGTCTTAAGATAACAGATCCTCAAGAAATGGACCCTATGACTGGTAGTTCCGTAACCGGAAAAATCAAATTAATAACTACATATTATCTTGAAAATGCTAATGAAATCCAAGAACTACCCTTAAACAAAAAAGGAATATTATCGGCTTTCTCTGATAAGCAATCAGAACTTAAAGAATATATTAAAAAGGAAAAAATAAAACTTAAAAAAGAAGAGGACTTAATACGATTAGTTGCTAGATATAATGCATTAAAAAATATCGATCTTAACCAACCAGGAAGTCTTTTAAGTAATAGGGTTCAAAATAACTAACATCCTCGAAATCCTCTTTCAAAAATTTAGCATAACTTATAATCGCCATCTCATTTGCAGATGGCAATTTATTTTGTATAAATATTGCCTGATCATTATCGCATATGGCAGCAAACTTTTCAACACCATTTCCTATAAAATAGACTTTACTTTTTTCTAAATATTCAGAAAAAGAGCGTTCATCTAATATCTCAGCCTTCGTTGCTCTAAGCAATTTATTATCACTCGAGAATACAGCAGAATATACTTCCATTCTTCTAGCATCTATCATCGGGATAACGACAGACCCATTCTCTTTGACTTTTACTTGCAACGCAAGAGATTGCAGTGTGGGTACGGATAATAACGGCACATCAAGTGCATAGCACAGTCCCTTTGCCGCTGATACTCCTATTCTTAATCCTGTATAAGATCCTGGGCCTTTACTAACGGCAACAGCAGAAATGTCTTTTAAACCAATTCCAGCTTCTTTGATAACTATCTCTATAAAATTGTGCAGTCGCTCTGCATGAGAATATTGAGTATCATAGTCTTCTTTAAGAGCTATAACAGCATTATTTTTAGCTAACGCTACAGAACAATTTGTTGTAGAAGTTTCAATACAAAGAATATAAGCCATTCTTAAAAAAATTTGCACAAAGATAACTCAATTATACAAATTATAAACTTGTGAACTTTAAATCACAAAGAAATCCGATCCAATAAGTAATCAAAAAAGTCTTATGCTTTATTCAGGATTTTTATCTGATTCTTTTTCGCTTTCAACAGCTACTTTATCATCTGTTTTAAGAGTCTTAGTAACCAAATTATAAGGCCCTGTGATGACTTCATCTCCTTCAGATAATCCTTCTAAGATTTCAATATTGCTATCATCCTGGATACCTGTTTTAATGACTCTTAATTTTGCAGTCTCTCCTTGTTTAAGAAAAACACACTCAAACTTTTCTTCGATCGCACTTTTGGTAGTTAAAACTTTTTCTTTTGAAGTTCCTTTTTTTCGCACGTTAGAAGTATCTGTTTTAATTACTATAGCACTAATAGGCACACCAATTATACTTTCTCTCTTATTTGTAATAACATCTACTGTAGCAGTCATACCAGGTCTAAAAGGAGAGAAGTTTTCAGGTTTACCTTCTATCAAATCTTGGTACGATTCTTCAAGAATTCTCACCTTTACTCTAAAATTGGTAACTTGATCAGCACTGATAGCATTTTCGGCAGAGTTAGCAATCTCGGTCACTAAGCCTTTAAATTCCTTTTTAAGGTAAGCATCAACTTCTACTATAGTAGAGTCACCTATAGAAACCTTAACAATATCATTTTCATTTACATCAACCTCTACCTCCATATTATTAAGATTAGCCACTCTCACAATTTCTGTTCCCGCCATTTGTTGTGTCCCCACAACTCGTTCTCCTAGTTCTACAGATAGTTTAGAAATTGTTCCACCCATAGGAGCATATATTGTAGTTCTGCTCAAATTATCTTTAGCCTCATTTACTGTTGCTTGAGCGCTTCTTACACTATAATAAGCCGACTGTTTAGCAGCTTCGGCTACTTCGTAAGCAGACACTGCTCTATCCCAATCTGCCTTAGAAATAACTCCTTTATCAAATAAACCTTTATTTCGGTCATAACTCAGTTTAGCCTCTTTAAGACTTGCTTCAGCCTGTTGCAGTCCAGCTCTTACATTTTCTAACGAAGCTTGAGATCTATTCAATCCGGATTGAATAATATCTGGATTAATACGAACCAGCAGGTCTCCTTTTTGAACTTGTTGACCTTCTTTAATAGGTAGATCTATAATTTCTCCTGATACTTCAGACGAAAGTTTAACTTCTACTTCTGGTTGAATTTTACCAGTAGCAGATACCGTCTCGATAATATCTATCTTTTCTATCTTGGTTGTAGATACTTGTTTCGCATCGCTATTTTCACCAAACCAACCAGCTTTTTTACCGTAAACGAGGGTTCCAATTAGCAATACTACGACACCTAAAATAATAAGTAGTGTTTTTCTATTCATGACTTATTTTAATGTTAAAACTACGATATAAATTATAATTCTGTCACGGCAGTCAAAAATAGAAACTACTATTTATAATTTAATATCTGCGATTTTTATCCCAAAATAAAGTTCTAATACCTTTAGTTTGAATATATAATCAAATTTATTTTGTACTTCTTGACTTTGAGCATTCTCCAACCTAAACTTAGACTGACTAAAATCGAAAGAATTAATCAATCCTCCATCATACCGATCCTTAGCATAGTTATACGCACCCTCTTGTGCTTTTACCGATGCTTGAGAAGCTTCGTATGCCTTAGCAGCTCCTTTGGCATCTAAATATGCCTGATATATATTACTATCTAGATCTAATTGCGCCTGTTCTAATTGAAACTCTGCTCTTTTTACATTAATCTTACTTCTCTTTACTTGGTTTCGTGCGGTAAATCCATTAAATACTGGTACATTAAGAGATAACCCATAAGATATACCGTCGTTTAGATATAATTGTTTGATAGTTTTTTCTGGCGTAATCTCTTGATCATTTAAAAATCTTGGAACTATTACATTTTGATTAGTACCTTCTACAACCCCTATTACTCTTGTAGGGTTATCAGGATTTAAACTTCCTGGAACGAATACACTAGCACCTGATTCTCTGGTGTTATAATTAAATCCTGCACTCAAGGTAGGATAATATGCTCCTCTAGCAATTTCTAAATCCTTTTGAGCTAATAATCTATTCTGTTCTGCAATTTGTACTTCATATCTAGCTTCTCTAGCTCTAGAAATAACCTGATCTATAGGCGTACTAAGTAGTTCGGATCCTGGCACTAAATATTCTTGCTCTGCAATATCAAATTTCTCATAATCTTTAATCAATAAAGTTTGAGCCAAACTTATTAAAGAAATTTGAATTGCGTTTTCTGCTTGTATTATTCTTGTCAATTCATCTGCCGATGTTGCCTCAATATCCAATATATCATTTTCTGGCAGCACTCCTGCCTCTACCAAATCTTGAGTTCTTTTTAGTTGCTCTAAAGTAATTTCATGTTGCTTTTCTACAACTTTCAAAGATTCTTTATTTAGTAGCGCTTGTAGGTAACTGTTTGCCACAAACAATGCTATATCATCTTTGGATTTACCTAGGTTATATTGACTTAATAATTGATTTAATTTGGCTCTCTGAAATCGTTTCACGTTTCTTAAACCATCAAACAATGTTAATCCAACATCTATTCTATATGAAGAACTTCTAAAAGTTAAGGTCTGGTTTGTACCTGTAATTGGGTCCGGACTCAAACCTGAACTCCAAAAATTGGATCCTGAAGCGTTTAAAGTTGGTAAAAAATTACCAAAAGCATCATTCTTATCAATATCTGCTGCCTCAATGTCAAGTGCCGATTGCTTTATAGTAATATTATTCTCTAATGCGTATTCTACACATTCGCGCAAGGTCCATTTCTTATCTTGCGCTTGCGTGCTCAATACACTTAAAAGTGTTATTAATAAAATTGAAATTTTAATTCGCATAATGCCTATATGTATATAATTGATTATGGTTGTTACAGTTTTTTTAAAAAAAATTAATTATCAAATTCTGGTTTTTTGATTTGATTCCAAACTTTGATCTTATCATCCTTAGTAATTCCGCTTTTTATTTCCACGTTTATCCCATCACTAATTCCTAATTCAATATCTCTATTTTCAAACTTTTGCTCTCCAACTTCAATTTCTACAAACGGCTTTTGGTCATCAGGGTTATATTGGATTAATGCTTCTTTAAGAGCCATAATGCTATCAACACGAGCCAAAATGATTGAAGCATTAGCACTTAATCCAGCACGTATAAATGTAGTATCTTTTTTATTTAATGTTCCTTTGATTTCAAACTGGATGGCTCCATTCTCTTCTTTTCCTTTTGGAGCAATGTAATCTAAAATTGCATCAAACTTTTTATTTTCTATAGCTCCTACAGTAATCTCAAGCGGTAAATTTTCTTTGATTTTCCCTACTTCACTTTCGTCTACCTTACCTTCAAAAATCATTTCTCCTACATCTGCTACTGTGGCGATCGTAGTTCCGTCATTAAAATTATTTGCTTCTATCACTTGATTTCCTGCTTTTACAGGGACTTCTAGAATCATTCCTGTTACCGTAGAACGAATAAGTGTATTTGCCACACTACCCAAACCTCTCGCGGTTCCTGTTCTCACAATTTGATAATTTTGTTGAGCAGATTCATAGGTTTGTTTTGCTTGTTTATATGCTACATCTACCCCATCAAAATCATTTGCAGAAATAACACCTTTATCAAAAAGATCTTTCTGTCTATTATAAACTTTATCTTGGTTATCAAGGGCTATTTTTGCAGTTTCTACCGCATTTTGTGCGCTTTGCAATGAAGATACATTTGGTACTACTCTAATTTTTGCAATTAAATCGCCAGATTTAATTTGATCCCCTGCCTCGATATAAATTTCCTCAATGATTCCAGATATATTTGGCTTTATTAAAACTTCTTCTTTGGGAACTATGCTCCCTGTAGCTACTGCTTTCTTAATAATAGTTTCAGTAGTAGTCTGCTCGGTCTCGTAGGTTACTGGATCTTCTTGATTTTTTTGATACAAATAATATAATGACCCTCCAAATACAACAGCTATAAGAAGTAAAATAATAATCGTAACGGTTTTTTTCATTTTAATATATATTGATTAATGCTATCCCTTAAATAGGATTATAAAAATTTGATTGATTCCTTTATTCTGTTCGTAATGCATCTATTGGTTTAGTTTTGATAGCGACTTGTGCGGGAATTAGTCCAGCCAGTAAACCACTAGTTACTAATATAAAAAGCGCTACAAAAACTACTGTTAAGTCCACACTTGGATTGGCAAACATACTATCTTCACTGGGTGGCGCCCCATCCAAGATTTTATTAATTATAAAAATTATCCCTGTAGATACTGCAATACCCATCATACCAGAGATTATAGTTAAGAAAATAGATTCTAGTAATATTTGCCCCCTTACTGCCCATGGTGATGCACCTAATGCTCTTCGGATTCCTATTTCTTTGGTTCTTTCTTTAACCACAATTAACATAATGTTACTAATACCAATTATCCCCGAAAGTAAAATTAGTGTCCCCACGAAATAAGCTACTCCTTTTAGGGCTATAAATAATCCATTTATTTTATTAAACTCTTCGTACAAATCAAAATTACCAACTGCACGATTATCCTCTGGATGAATGGTGTGATTTGTTTTAACCACTTCTATAATATCCTTTTTTAAACTAGTAATAGATTGATTATCTTGAGCTGTAATAGCCATCCAACCTACACGTTCTCCATAATTAAAAGCTTGCGAAAAAGAAGTAAAAGGCACATAAATTTCTTTTTGACTTTCTTCACCATCTCCATTATTAGATTTCTTAGAATAGGTACCAATAACCATAAAATTAACTCCCTGTATTTTAATATACTCTCCCAAGGGGTCTTCTCCATCGGTAAACAATTCTTTTTTAACCCCTTCACCTATTACAGCAACCTTTCTTTTATTATCGATATCACCATAATTCATAAATCGGCCTGAAGTAATATTAATAGGATCCTGCCTTATAATCTCGGGATAATCACCATATACATTAAATGCTCCTGTATTTAATCCTCTAACCACATTATTAGAACCTCTAAAACCTCCAAGTTGATTTCTTGGAGAAACATATAACAATCCTGGCACTTGAGCCCTAATAGAGGGTACATCGCCAATTTTAAAATTATATCTTCTCCCTTTAGGCAACCCTTTATACGGTTTGGATGCAGTTTGTGTCCACATAAACATAGTATTGGTTGCAATATCTCCAAACCCTTGTTTCACTCCGTTTTCTAACCCTTTTCCTGCGGCCAATAAAATTACCAAAATAAATATCCCCCAAAACACACCAAAGGCGGTTAATAAAGTTCTAAACCAATTCGCCGTTAGGGCTTCAAGTATTTCGTTCCATCGATCTCTGTTAAACATATTATTCGTCTCTTAGTGCAACAATCGGTTTAATTCTAACAGCTCTCCATGCAGGGAAAAACCCTGCTATAGCCCCTGCAAAAATAAGTATAAAGACCGTGGTCAAAGCCACATTGAAATCTACAGAAGGGTTTGCTATAAAATCGGTTTGAATCATAGGTCCTGCAAGTTCTAGTAATGCTAAGCCCAAGACTAATCCTGCAAATCCTGCAATAGCAGTAACAAAGATTGCCTCGTGCAAAATCATCCCTATTATAGAACCTGGCTGAGCGCCTAAAGCTTTACGGATTCCAATTTCTTTCGTTCTCTCCTTTACGATAATAAGCATGATATTACTAACTCCCACTACTCCAGCAATAATGGTACATATCCCTACCCACCAAAAGAAGGCTCTAATCATAAAGATTAACTTATAGAATCGTTTTGCTCCTTCGAGAGAATTATTAACCCCAATAGCACGTTCATCTTCTGGTGCGACAACATGCTTGTTTTTGAGGTAAGTTGTCATAGATTCTACAAATTCTTCAGATTTTTGAACAGCTATTTCAAAATTAGCTTCTGGTTTCAATGTGTATGCAAAACCATCCACCTTATGACCTTTATTAAATACTTGTTGAGCTATGGGAGAAGGAATGAATACTCTATTCTCTTCTCGTTCAGCCATTTTTTCAGAAAACACACCAACAACCTTAAATGGGATGTCGTTTATTTTTATAAATTCTCCTACTGCTTCTTTATCATTTTTGAATAGCTCTTTTCTTATTTTGTTTCCAATGACTGCTACTTTGGTTCGCTCATCGATATCGTTTTGATTAATAAATCTTCCAGAAAACATTTCTTCATTTTCAAGCATCTGAAAATCTGGATGTATCCCTTCAATACCGTAACTTCCTGATTCTTTACCATAAGTAACTAACACTCCCCATCTTCGAGCTCTAGAAGATTTATACTCTAAATACTTATCATTTTTTTTATTTATAAAACTATAATCTTCATTGGTGAGTTCTATTCTTCTTCCTGGATTTAATCCCTTATATTCTACTGAAGTAGTTCTTGTCCAAACCCAAATACTATTAGATGCATCGGATTCAAATTCTTTAGCAATTCCATTTTCCATACCTTGACCAACGCCTAAGAGCAGTACAAGAATAAAAATTCCAGAAGCTACAGATACACCTGTAAGAAATGTACGAAGCTTATTTTTTCCGATTGTTTCGAATATTTCCTGCCAACGTTCTAGACTAAACATTTGCCATAGCTTTTACCTGATTAACTAATGTATCATCTATAATTACCCCGTCTTTTAGGTTTACAATACGTTTTGTCATATTGGCTATATCGGGTTCGTGTGTAACAATGAGAATTGTTTTTCCTTCGTCATTAATACCTTGTATCAATTCCATCACTTCATATGAAGTCTTAGTATCCAAGGCTCCAGTTGGCTCATCTGCAAGTAATACTTTAGGCTCTGACGCCATTGCTCTTGCAATTGCGACTCTTTGTTTTTGCCCTCCGGATAATTCATTAGGAAGATGAGTAGCCCAATCAGCCAAACCGACTTTTGATAAATAGTGCATTGCTTTATCCTGCCTTTCTTTTCGCTTAATACCCTGATAGTATAACGGCATCGCTACATTATCAACGGCATTTTTATACGTTATAAGATTAAATGATTGAAAGATAAACCCAAGAAATTTATTACGATATCTCGCGGCTATTTTTTCATTAAGGTTTTTAATGGGCATATTATCTAAGAAATAACTCCCACTATCTGCCTCATCCAGCATTCCTAAAATATTAAGTAAAGTAGATTTTCCCGATCCCGAAGAACCCATAATAGAGACTAACTCTCCTTCTTTTACACTAAAATCAATTCCCTTTAGTACGTGAAGCGAATTGCTCCCCATTTGGTAAGATTTATGTAAGTCTTTAATTTCAATCATATCAATTGATTAAGATTAACAAGGCACAATAAGTGTACCTTAAATAAAACTCAGACTCACTAAATACTATAAAAATCCCTAAGTTTTCCCTTTAAAGACTTGTGATTGGTTAGTGCAGCCTCCTACATAAGACTATGAAGGATCTATTTTTGTTACATTTTTACGTGTTATGAAAATGTTAAAGTTAAAAACCTATGTACTTTGGTTTTCAGAAACTATAGGTTTCTTTTTGTTTCGATATATAAAATATCCTACAAAAGCAATCAAAACATAGGGGATAATCATGAGGTAAACGATTCCATCATTAATACCTTTGGCCGTTTTTTGTCCTTCTTCACTTTCTAAAACAGCTCTGCACATAGAACATTGAGCTTCTACCGAAACGGTAAACAACAGAAAAAGAATACACAAATAAACAATTTTCACTTTCATCTGTATTAATTTTATTTTCTACAATTACTGAAGCAATTAAGACGATACTCAGTTACGAATAATAAGGCGATATCATAATATAAACAATTACACCACTAATAGCCACATACAGCCAAATAGGAAATGTGATTTTGGCTATTTTTTTATGTTTATCAAAACGTTGTGCAAGGGCTCGCACATAGGTTACTAATACAAACGGAATAACAACAACCGATAACACAATATGAGTTATTAAAATAAAATAATATACGTATTTAATAATCCCTTCACCCCCAAAACTTGTAGAATCACTTGTCATATGATATGCCACATACATTACTAAAAAGAGTATTGAACACAAAATAGCCGTTTTCATTAATCTTTCGTGCAACTTTATCTTTTTATTCATTACCGCCCATAATGCGGTTATCAATAAAACTGCCGTTAGTGCATTTACAGATGCATAAATTGGTGGTAAAAAAGAAAGGGGTTCTACATCAAATCCCATCCTTTTTAAATTAACTCCAAATAGCACAACAACTGCCAATGGAATAATAATAGATAAGATGATAATCCATTTGTTATACTTCTTTTCTATTTCTGATAGGCTATTCATCCTTTTTCAATAATTTTTTAATATCCTTTAATAATACCGTTATTTGTTCTTCCTCTCCGTTTTTATCTACCCTTTCTTCTACACCAATAGTACCTCTATAATAAATAATAGGGTTGCCAGAAGCATCATATCTTGACCTTATGTATCCTTCTTGATCAATTAAGGCAAAATAACCATTATGTTCAAAACCTCCAGGAACATCAGGGTTTTCGGCTGCATAGATATTAAACCCTGCATTAGCCAAATCATAAATATCTTCTCGGTCACCAGTTAAAAAATGCCAATCAGGATTAGTAACCTTATAATTTTCGGCATATTTCTTAAGCCTAGTGGGAGTATCAAACTTGGGGTTAATAGTAAATGAAGCCACCCCAAAATCTACATAATCCTTTAACTCATTTTGTAAATACACCAAATTTCTATTCATCTTTGGGCAAATGGTAGGACAGCTAGTAAAGAAAAATTCTGCTATATATACTTTACCTCTATAATCATGATTAGTAATCAAAATACTGTCTTGATCTAAAAAAGCAAATTCCGGAACTTTTTTGGGCTCTCCATTAATTTTGATATAAGCAAGTTTTTCATTAGCAATAGGATTGCTAGCACTCATTCGGTCATTTTTAACCACCGAAGTCCCTTTAACTCTGTTTACTATCTTGGGAACAAAAATAATCCCAAATAGTAAAATGATAAACGAAATACCAACGTATGAATATTTTTTCATGACTACTATTTATCTTTACGGTCTGCTTTGTATTTTTTTAAGGCCAAACGATACTCGGCTAATATTACTTTGATATCATCAACCATTACATTTGATAAATCCGCAACAGAACTAGCATCGTAACCATATACTTTTGGCTCATTTTCTTTTAAATTCTCATCCCTACCCCTTAAATTTCCATCTTTATCAATAATATAGACAAAGTTGGTTGCTAAATTAGCATCCAATCGGTGAGGTGTCTTAAGTGTAGCAAAAAGGCTTTTAATACTTTCTGGCGTACCAAAAACAAATTTCCATTGAGAGACATCAGTTATGTTATCCAACTCATCAAGGAGTTCTTTTACAGCCGTTTCACTTCCATAAGGCAATACCATTACGAATTGAAAATCTTGAAAGCCATGATTTTTTTTATAAATCTTCTGATTTAAATTGAAAGCGTTACCTTGTTTATTGTGTACATCTTTACCCAGAAATCCTAGTACGGTAATCTTATTTTTTAAAGTAATATTTTCTTTAGAAAGTTCTTCTAAATTTTCAACTCCTCCCACCTCATTATTCAATACTGGAAGTTTTGCAAAATTGTGTACTCCTGAAGCAAAAAATAAATACGCTACCAGAGGTAATACAAATAAAATACCTAAGACAAGAAACTTTTTCATTACCCGTATCTTTTTACTTTTTTAAACATGAATAAATTGCGTACAAAAATAGAAAAAGACGGTTTAAAAACCGTCTTTTTACAATGCTTTTAACTAAACATACAAAGGATTAAAAGTCCCAGGCTTTATATCCTCCTTTAAACACTTCGTATATATAATCTCCTTCGGTAAGAAGGATAAATATCAAATAACAAATTAAGAAGATTGCCGTCCAAACTACAGATCTTCTTAATCCTTTAGTTTCACCTTCCATGTGCATGAATGCCCAGGTGATATAATATGCTTTCCAAATAGTAAGAATAATGAAAATCCAATTTAGTAATTTCATACTAATTACTGTCGTTTCTATCAAAAACGCAGGTTTTATAATACCCAAAATTACTTCTACTATTGTAATTACTGAAAGTAAAAAAAATACTTTCCAGATTCTTCCTATGTTTGATTCGTGATGTGCTGTATCGTGTGCCATGTTATCTAACTACTAATTTTTATTAAACCAGGTAAAAGAATGTAAATACAAATACCCATACTAAATCGACAAAGTGCCAGTATAAACCAACCTTCTCTACCATCTCATAATTCTTTCTTCTTTCATAAGTACCAAGAATAACATTGATAAAGATGATGATGTTAATTATCACTCCAGATAATACGTGAAAACCATGAAAACCTGTAATAAAAAAGAAGAAGTTAGCAAATAACGGAGTCCCATATTCATTATGGATTAGGTTAGCACCTTCTACAACCCCTATAGCATCTGCTTTTAATCTTCTTAAAGATTCTTCTCTTGATAAAATCGTTTTCTCTCCTTTTTCGGTTAAAAGTTGAGTTCTAATCAATAAATCTTTATTCTTGGCAAAACCAGCTCTTATTTCTTCAACGGTATATGTAGGAAGCGCAGCTTCTTTATCAAACCAAATTCCGTTTTTTCTTTCGTGCTGTGTTCTATCTTTATGCGAATCTACAATAGCAATATCTTTTAATGCCACTCTATGACCGTCGGTATCCAAAAATTGTAAAATCTGCCCCCCTTTAGTCTCTACTGCACCGTACTCACCTTTAATAAAGTTTTTCCACTCCCATGCCTGTGATCCAACAAAAATCGCTCCTCCTATAATAGTAAGGAACATATATAAAATTACTTTTTTCTGTTTCATGTGGTGACCCGCATCAACTGCTAACACCATTGTAACCGAAGAAAAGATAAGTATAAACGTCATTAAAGCCACATAATACATTGGAGCATCAACTCCATGCAAAAATGGAAAGTGATTAAATACTTGATCTGCTATAGGCCATGAATCAATAAATTTAAATCTTGAAAAACCATATGCGGCAAGAAAACCTGAAAATGTAAGTGCATCTGAAACGATAAAAAACCACATCATCATCTTACCGTAACTCACTTTGAGTGGCTCGTTCCCACCCCCCCAGATCTTATCCTCTGTACCTGTTTTAGTAACAGCTGTTTCCATATAAAGAATTTGGTATTGTTAAATTTTCCACAAAAATAATCAATTTTATCATTTCACCTCCCCAAATCTATTTTTAATTAAATCAAATGTGATTCAATTTGCAAATACATTTTTATAGTACTGAATATACAGATTAAGGCTTATTTCACGAAATACAAAAACAAAAACAGATAAACCCACAGGAAATCAACAAAATGCCAATACATAGCACCGAGCTCAAGACCAAGTGTCTGACCTATTTTATATTTTTGTTTAAAATGATTATAAATTACTACTAAAAGAACTAAAAGTCCTCCTACAATATGCGCTAAGTGCGTTACCACAATGATAAACATAAAGGTAGAAATGATATTTGAAGTAGGGCCTGTAAAATGATACCCTTGATTAACAATATCATTAAAACCTTCAAACTGCAAGAAAACAAATAATACACCCAAAGCCAATGTCGTTAACAACAATGCCGTAGCCATACCTCTATTATTATTCTCTATTGCTTTCTTAACCAGATAAAATGTAACACTACTTGCCAATACAACTAATATACTATATATAAAAGGTTGAGGAAAAACCAAATCGGTAGACCAATCCTTTCTAGTTTTACTAACCACATAAGCACTAGTAAGACCGGCGAACACCATTGCCATACTAACCATAGCAAACCACATCATCGTCTTTTTCGATCTATCTATTTTCTCTTGTGTAGTTCCTTGTGTTAAATCCATACTCTAATAAATTTATCTGCAACATATATAATCTGTAACAGTGTTATATACAAAACACTCATCAACATCAATTGTTTAGCCGCTTTGGCATCTCTAATTTTATATAATCGAATTGCAGATCTTAATAAAATCAGTCCTAAAATTAAAATAATAACCCCAGAAACGGGTGTGAGATATAATTTACCTGTCACACCAAATACTGGCACTACTGAAGTTACTACGGTCCAAAGTGTATAAATAATTACCTGTACGGCTGTACCTTGATCTCTTTTACCCGTCGGAAGCATAAAAAAGCCGCCTTTTTTATAATCCTCATACAAAAACCATCCAATCGCCCAAAAATGCGGGAATTGCCAAAAGAATTGCACCATAAACAAGGTGCCTGGTTCGATTCCAAAATCATTTGTAGCAGCCACCCAACCTAACATAAAAGGAATAGCACCTGGTATAGCACCCACAAAAACAGATAGAGGTGTTTTTGTCTTTAAAGGAGTATATAAACTAACATAAATAAATATTGAAATTGCCCCAAACATTGCAGTTTGCGGATTGATAATATACAATACAATAATACCAGATATAGTAAAAACAGTTGCGATAGCAAGTGCTGTATTCACAGACATTCTCCCTGATGGGACCGGTCTGTTTTTGGTACGACTCATAAGCTTATCCAAATCTCTTTCGATGACTTGGTTAAATGCATTAGAAGCTCCTACCATAAAATACCCTCCTACTGCCAAAAGTAAAAGAGTACTCCAAGACACCGTTTCTACACCTAACAAATATCCCGCTACCGAAGAAAAAACAACACTTAACGCTAAGCGCATTTTTGTAATTTCTTTAAAATCCTGAACAACAGAAATTTTTGTAGTATCGACTTGGGTTATGCTCAAATCTTGCACGTTTTCTAAATAGCTTTTTTAAAAGTGGTGCAAAGATATATCTTAAAAGCTTTTTAGACAACTTATAACTCTCTATAATTCACCTTTTAACACCTATCATCTTTCTAATTCGTTTTTAACGACCTTACAAATAAGCAATTTCTAACAGAACAATTTGATTATCAAAAGAGTAATAGGTTGTAATTTTTGTATTTTCCTCGCGACAAAACGAATTAAAACACACAATAACATTTATGAAAAAATTATTTATCCTAGGATTATCCCTGATTTGGTTTACTTCTAGCGCACAACAAAAAGAGGTTACTATCACCATAGATCCTGTTTCTGAAAACATATATATGCTCACTGGTCAAGGGGGTAATATTGGTGTTTTTAAAAATGAAAAAGGATTATTTATTATAGATGACCAATTCGCAAGGTTATCCGAAAAAATTCTTACTGGACTTAAAACAATAAGCGACAACCCCGTAACTATGGTAATTAATACACATTATCACGGAGATCATACGGGAGGAAACGAAAATATGACCAAACAAGGCGCCACAATCTTTGCTCAAAAAAATGTACGATCAAGAATGGAGAATGCACAAAAAGAAAAAGGGAGTGTTAACTCAAACACTTTGCCTGTAATTACCTTTGATGAAGGATTGCAATTATACTTTAAAGATGAAAACGTTAAAGCATATCATGTACATAATGCACATACTGATGGAGATGCGTTGATCTATTTTGCAAACGGAAATGTCCTACACATGGGTGATACGTTTTTTAATGGTCGCTACCCGTATGTAGACTTAAACTCTGGCGGAAGTATCAAAGGATATATCAAAGCCTCAGAAAAAGCATTACTTATCGCAAATGATGACACAAAAATCATCCCAGGTCACGGAGCGTTGGCAAGCAAAAAAGATTTACAAGGTTTCTTGACAATGCTAAAAGAAGTTACAGCTAATGTTCAAAAGGAAATAGACGCAGGTTCATCTGAAGATGCAGTCGTTAAAAACAAAGCGCTAACTGCAAAATACGATGCAAAAGATTTTGGAAGCGGTTTTATAAATCCAAAACGAATGCGAAAGACAATTTATTTAAGTCTTACCAAATAAGATTAAATACGCTATAAAATTCAAAGAGCCTGTCAATACATTGACAGGCTCTTATTTTTTTAATCCTGTATTTTAAACACAATAGGCAATTGATATTTTACCTTTACAGGAACTCCTCTTTGCATACCAGGAGTCATCTTTTTAGGAAACAAATCAATTACTCGCTTTGCTTCTTTTTCTAGTTTAGGGTGCGCTGCTCTCACTCTAATATTCTTAATCACCCCATCTACATCTACTTCAAATTGCGCATAGATTCTTTGCACGCCGGTTAATCCATATTTTTGCCCTAGTTCTGTGTTAAACTTTCTAGAAACAATTCTTTTAACCTTATCAGAAAAACATGCTGCTCTTTCTTTATTAGTTTCTAAAGTTTCGCATCCAGGAAAAACAGGCACCCATTCGATCTTGGTAAAAGGAACAGCCTCGACTGGCACATCCTCTGGAGCATCAATTATCTCACTAGGATCAATCGGGTAAGATTCGGTAGGCTGCACTGCTTTGAACTCCTCTTTAGCCTCATTAATAGCCGCCTTATCATCGACAATTTCGAAATCATTTGGATTAACAACTGGTTTAGTTCGTTTTTCGGCAACTACCTTTTTCTTCGGCTCTTGATACTCAATAAAATTACCATCCCATACATAAGATGGTTCATTATCAATGGTAATAGGAGGCACATGATTCGCTATAGGCTCAGCCGTATACACCTCAAACATAAAATACGTAAATAATAGACTTGCAATAAGTCCAATCTGGAAGTTCACCAATGTACTTTTTCGTACATTAGCATCGTGCTTGTTACTCATAATATTTTGTTTTAACGTTACAATTAAAACTGAATCAACAAGCATACCAAAAAAAGAATCCCGTCTACATTACTGTAACGGGATTCTGATATTTTAAAGTATATTTTTCCTTAGTCCTGAACCTGAAAAACAATTGGTAAAGAATACAGTACACCTACTGCTTTTCCTCTTTGTTTTCCTGGAGTCATCTTAGGAAGCAACTTAATTACTCTATTTGCTTCTTTTTCTAATCTAGGATGCGGTCCTCTAGCCTGCACACCTACAATATTTCCTCCTCTATCAATTTTAAATCTCACATAGATTCGGTTTACACCTGATAATCCTAATTCACTACCAAGCTCTGTATTAAACTTACGGTTAACAAATTTCTTAACCTTATCACTCATACATTTTTTCTTTGCTGCATTTCCTCCGGCATTTTCACAACCAGGGAAAATTGGCACATTTTCGATAACTGCAAATGGTACATCTGCAATCTCTTCTTCTTCTTCAACATCTTCTACTTCTTCAACCTCTACGATTTCCTCTTCCTGATTTGTTTCAGTAGATTCGATAATAGTCTCTTCTACTTCTTCTTCATCCTCTACTACATCAATAATTTCTGGTGCAGGTGGAGGTGGAGGAGGTGGAGGAGGTGTATTCAAATTTTGAGTAATTGGCACATCTTCCTCTTCCAATTCATCAAGGTTTACTTGACCAATATCGATATTACTTCTATCATACGTTTTCCACTCTATTCCTCGCCATGTTATAAACAACACTAGAATAAGACCAAGTTGAAGGAACAAGGTACTTCTTCGGCTTAAATCGGATTTAGGATTTTTCTTTGGTTCCATAATTATATTACGTTATAGGATTGCTAAAATAGCTAATTTCTTTTGTAATTTCCAATTAAAGATTGAAATGTAAATCAAAAAATAGGTTTTTTAACTTTTACACTACCTTTTATTGAAACAAAAACTTTTTTAAAAAGTGCCTATTTAGGCTATTAGCGGCTTCTCCTTGTTAAATCTAATCAATTTATTTTCAAATACTTTCAATAAAATTACCGCAATAATTATACCGCTTGTATTTGCCAACACATCATACCAATCAGAACTTCGATAATTAGTTAGTGTTGCTTGCAATAATTCCATAAGCCCCCCGTAAAAGAAACATATAACCGAAGCTTTAACCACACTTTGGGTAAAATTCTCACTTCTTCTTTCTGAAAAAAAGAAAAACAAAAACCAAACTACAGTAAAAATAAAATAAGCAATAAAGTGACCTATCTTATCACTTCCTTTTACTTCGACATCTACAGGCACAACAAATTTTGCTAAAGATGCCCAGGTTATGACTATGGTGTATAAAACAACTTGTGCTACAAGGTATTTATGCGCCAATAATTTCTTTATACCCATCTGCAGATAATAAGTCATCGATTTGAGAAGTATCAGACATTTTGATTTTCACCATCCATCCTTCTCCATAAGGATCATTATTTACCAATTCTGGATCACTTTCTAATCCCTCATTAAATTCAACTATCTCTCCCGAAAGTGGTAAAAACAAATCTGAAACTGTCTTTACAGCCTCAACTGTACCAAAAACCTCTTCACGGTCAAGTTCTTCGTCTAACGTTTCTACCTCAACATAAACGATATCTCCTAATTCGCCTTGTGCGAAATCTGTAATGCCTACTATAGCAATATCACCATCAATTTTGATCCACTCGTGATCTTTGGTATATTTTAATTCTGAAGGAATATTCATCTGAAAAAAGTATTTATGAGTTTTTATTATTTCCGACGAAAATAATTCTATTTTATTAGATTTAAAGAAAACCGTGCTAAAAAATTATTAAAAAACAATTGTCAACAACCTTCTTGAAGAAGAAATTGCAAAAAACCTAATTTCCGAAATTATATCTTAAGGTAAATCCGCCTCTAATCGTAGTCTGCGGAAATGCTGTTGAAATTGAATATTCAGAGAACGTATGGTCATAAAAGAACAGCGCTGTAAGGTTTTTACTTAAAGCATAGTCTGCGGTAAGTTTTAACCCATAAATATCCTGACCCGCTGTTATTTGAGTATTCTCCAAATCTAAATAACGGATTAACGTTTCGTTTTGGCGCAGTGATAAATCTGCTCTAAGGTTAAGATCACTTTTGATCACTTGTTTCCTTCCGGCAATCCTTGTTGCAAAAGTAAGATCTTGTAACCTATACCCTAATCCAATAATATATTCATTACCCTGAATTTCGGTTAACAAATTATTATCGAAACTTAAAGACAATGCCCGATCTTTTTTCCACTCTGCCAAAATCTTAATCGAATTTTTCATTTCCATGTCCAATCTCACCAGAGGACTAAACTGTTCTGTAAGATTAACATTAGAGTACAACTCAGGGTTTCTAAAATTACCTGCCTGATCAACTACAGATGGGTTGTTTTGTTCAAATTCTAAGTTTGTTCTAAATTGATTTATAGTATAATTGGCTCGATATCCATGGGCTACCGAAAAACGCTTAAAACGCTTCTTAAACCATTTCAAATTCATTAAACCGGTATACTTTACGTCCCAATTTGGTAATGGCACATCTCTAAAAGCTCCTTTTCGAACTTTATCTGGACTAGATCCTGAATACGCAGATAAAAATGCAGGTAATAATACTGCCTGATTTGTTTTTCCAAACCCTACAGGATAACGATATCCATTAGGTTCTTGTTCTGCGCTTCTTGGAAACGAAGGCGTACCATAAAACTCGGTTGCCAAACGATCTGCTATCACCTGTCTGTTATCCCTAAAGTCATCAAAAGCTTCAGAAGTAAATTCGTCACTTTTCTTAAAAGCTGTACTAATAAGTAAGGTAGAAATTGTAAAGTTTCCAAACACATTAGGTGTTAATGATTCATATTCTAAATCACTATTAACCCTATAGTTTTCAGTAAAGGTTTCAGAATAGTTTCTATTGGCACTGATATCTACTTTTAGATCTTTAATCAAACCTAATGAAGCCTGGATATTAAGCTGTCTCCCTTCGACCTCTTGATATTGTTGATTAAAATCTTGATATAAGGTAAGCCAACCGTTACGTGCCGCTATATCTCTTATTTCGGCCTGACTACCAAAAGTAAATCCTACGGTAGGCTTTAAAGTACCCACAAAACCTGGTTCTCTTATATACCCTGGTAATAATATCCCATTATCCTGTTGATAATTAACATTTACCTTTTTTACAGAAGTAACCAAACCTATCAAAGTATTGTATGCCATATCTCCTATACTTAATTTACTTTTAGGTTTTTTAGTTTTTACTTTGGTTTTTGCTCCTTCTTTATTTTCTAATTTTGGTCCCTCTTTTTCTTTTGCTCCCTTTTTCGATTTGGCATTTCTTCTACCAGCTTTTATTTTAGTTAAACCAACATACTTATATAAAGTATTCATATCGAGAGAACTATTAACCGTATGCACATTTGCATTTTGAACAGTATTCCCTAAATCAGGGATTCCTTCTAATGTTTTTAAAGCTTCACTTCCTTTTACCCATTGAAAATCTGCGTTGTACGTATACGTTCCTCTTATAAACTTAAGCGCTGGGATTTTCTTAAAAGGAACTTCATAATTTACTTGCAACTGCTGGTTATGCGTATTGGGATCTCCTATCTCAAAAAATCCACTCCACACATCTATCTCATTATCAACAACATTATTCTCATCAATAAAGTTTTTTACAATCCTATTGTTTGCCGAAGTAAAACTAAAGTTTAGAGATTTTGTCAAGTTGTAATTAATCCCAAATTGCCAATCAAAAAGAAAATTACGCTGAAATAACGCTGGTAATCTAATATCATCAGGACCTAAAGTAATATCTCTAAACACCTGCTCATTATACTGTCTATTAATATTCGAATTTACAGAGATACTGGTAGGTAGTAAATTGAAATTAAAATCCTTTATCAAATCGAAATATTTACTCTTCCCTAAAAATTTAATTTTCTTGAAAGGTTCAATCTCTTTTGGCTGAAAATTAAAATCATAGGTTCCACCTAATCTTACATTTTGATCTAAAGATTTCTCTATTTCAAAATCACGATGATCTGTTTGATTATAGGTTCCCGAAAATGTAAAGTTCTCCACATCATAAGGCATAGGCTTACCTTCTCCCGTGCGTTCTTTACGTAATCCTATAAGATTAAAACTTTGTCGTTTGGTATAATCGGTAGACTGTCTTTCAACCCTTTCTTTTTCATCTGGATCGGTAATACCATCAAGTCTATCCTGAAGTTCTATATCTTGAAATTCTGGATCAAACTGCGGTGTTATTAATTCTTCTCCTCTACTATAATTAAAAGGGATTTGAACACCCCATTTTTTTGGAAGCAATTGACCAATATTAACATTTGTCGTTAAATCGTATTGCCTAAGATCTTCTCTACTTCTTTCATTAGGACCCTGTTCTATACCACCAAATCCAATAGTACTAATTCTTCCTGATGCACTAACGTTTGCAAAATCCGCAATATTAGCATCCATATTAGCAACAGCAGCCCATCCACCTCGATTTTTAAGATCTGTAAGACGCATTTCATTAAACCAAACTGTCCCAGTCTGATCACTCCCGCTATCGTTTTTAACCCCAACCATCATCACTCTTATATCACCAAAATTTGGATTACCCTTAACACCAACTCTAAGACCATTTGGCCCTGCGAAATAATTAAGTTCTCCTGGACTTAAGGCATCATCACCCAAAACATTTGACTTAATTTCCTGAAGAAATTCTAATGGAAGATTCAACCTATTTCCTTCTGGCCAAACGGCATCTTGTGATACATCACTTAAAGCCGAAACCGTAAGCGGTAATTCGACCTGGTAGAAATTATTGGTAAAATCGTTACCCATTCTAATAAATGCAGTAAGATCACCATCTTGAACCTCTAATTGATTAAGCACAGGCTCGGCATGCAAGAACATTTCGAGGTTTTCATATTGCCTCATGTCTACATTGAAATTCTTATATACTCCTCTGGCATCACCCGAACGAAGATTGTTGACTGTTAAAGCCAACGATCTTTCATCTTCTCTTATGATATTATTGTTGTTATTTAATTGCTCTCTCACTACACCTGGAGGTGTAACATAATTTGGAGTTTCCTCTTCACTAACAGAAGTTACTATAACTTCAGTATCTCCGAAAGCATTTAAACCACTGGTTGGATCGTTAGTTTGGTTCCCTTCTACCACGTATCTTCTATAATCACCTCTTACCAAATCCAAATTCCCAAATCTTAACAAAACAGGCTGATCAAAATCCGTTAAGAACATTCTCATGAAACGTATAGACCTAAAATCACTAACATTAAATTCACTAGTCGGCTCATAAATAGGCACCTTAAATCTCACCCATCTTGTTTGAATAACTCTTCCCTCTACTTCGACTTCCTGTATAGGAGCAACATCAGATATATAACCTGTACCTCCATCATTTCCTTGCGCCATTCCTTCAAAAATCGGAATCTCATATTGGAAATAACTATTGATGGTATTCATCGTGTTATCTCTATTCACATCTTCTGCAGTAGGAAAAGTTGTATTTCCTCGATCATCGTTGGTTACATCTGTTGGTGAATTTCCTTGAGTACCGTTGTAATCTTTATATCTATCCAAAATATCTCCACTACCTTGAAGAAAATATCTATAGTTATCTCCTGAAGGGTCATCAAGTGACTGGAAGTCTGCAAATTCTGGTTTCAATTTTTCATTTGCATCACTAAGCCCATCAAATCCAGCATCCTGATCGGTTCTTGCCTGACCTTCGGTATCAAATGCATAAATCAATGATTGATTTACAGGAACTCTGGCATATTCACTATCAACAGTATTACCATCAGTTCCTTGAGATGGTAATCCATTTTCATATTGCTTTCTACCATCTTTTAATACATCCTCACTAATATTACCTAAGTTGAACACTATGGTTCCGCTTGAAGATTCTGTTAATGCATCTTGATTACCTGTTCCTTCAAAAAATGGATCCATCAACCAGAATTCAATAAATTCTACATTAGCTTGTTCAAAATTAGTTGATGTTAGTTGTCTTGTTATACCTGCAAAGTTATTACTAGGGTCAGGTAAAGGCAATGAACTTCCTGGGGCATAAGCCGGGTTAAAGTTATACTGCCCTCTTTCGTTTGGGTTATAATTTAAATCCAACGTAAATAATGCCAAGGATTGCCCTTGAGCAATATCGGTATTAGGGAAAATCTCATCTATAAACACCCTTCTTGTAGCATTAGATGCTAAATCTTCATCTGTTATTCCGCTAGGTCTATTATTACTATAAAAAATTGGATCAATAGAATACCATGCTAATTTTGCACGCTGATAACCCGATTGAATTCCATCAACGACAATACCACTATTTGGAGCACCAGGATCACCAAAACCAATTGGAACACTAGATAGTTCCCAAGACAAAGGAGAACCTACATCGATTCTGGTTTGCGCACCTTCAAAATCATCGATATAAGTCGTTACTTTACCATCAAACTCAGCTCCTTTTGGCGCCCCTGCAATTAGATAGGCACCTTCTGCTCTAACAGACACATTAGAGGGCACATCTGTATCGATATTAGGTAACTTATTTACCATTCTAGTTAAGAAAGGAACTTCAGTCGAATAGCTTAAATTAAGTCCTAAAATCGTATTATTAATAGGCTCAAAATCATAACTAGATTTTTGCGTAATTGGTCTCTCATTAAGATTCAAATAGGTACCTCCAATAATAAAATCATCACTAAACTTATGCTCTATGTTAAGCCCTGTAAATCGCTTTGTTTGCTGCCCAAAGACCGCATTATTCTCTGTCGAAACTTGTATTGGGGTATTTGATGCTAATAATGCTTCATCCAATATATTCACTCTACCTAATTGATAATTCACAGAATAATCCACCCCTTCTTGCAATACTCTACCTCCTGCAGTAACAGTAACCGATCCTTGTGGCACATTAAAAGCCCCTAAAGGAATGCCATCTTGTCCAGATGACTTATACCTTCCTTTAAGCTGAAAATAGTTCTTATCAGCCGATCTTTGCTCGGCTACAACTTTAGTTTGTGTATAAAGATCTCTAAATACGTACTCGGCCTGGTTTGGGTTATATGAATCTGGATTGGTATAAATAGATCCCGCTGGACCATTATCTAATCGATCAAATAAATGCTCCCCAAAAGGTTCGATAGATGTAAAAATTATACGACCATTTTCTGTATCCACAGTTACTCCAGGAACATAATCAAAAAAACCATCCCCACCAGCTACTGGGTCATTATTTGGGTTAAGCCTATCTAAATTAAATACTTTTAGAAGTGTTGTTTGTTCTACATCATCCGGTAAAGGTAAAGTAGACCCTTCGGCTGCAGTTATATAATTTAAAGGAGAAGGGTTTGTATATAAAATGTTTAATCTAAAATCATTTTGTTCAAGTCTAAATGCACCTGTACTATAGATGTTTTTCATCATTAAATCCCAAATCGGAAGATTTACATTAGTGATTGGGCTTTTTAACATTTTAACCACCAAACTTTGACTAGAACCGACATCAACTGTACTATCCGTATTGTCACCTATTGTGGCATCTACACCATCATTAGCAAACTCCCCTACTTGGAATACCTGGCCACCTACGGTATATTGATAAGCAACTGCCAAAACCTCATCATTGTTAAGGCGCTGGTTCAAAGAAATATACCCCAATTGAGTATTTAAATTATATTCGGTAGTATTTAACTTTCGAGAATTCTCTAAGATTGCATAATCAAATCCCTCATTAAACCCAGAAATTGGGCCAATAAATCCTTGTTGAACAGTAGGGATTTGCCTAACCGCATCGGTAATAGGACCTCCTGGACCTATCGCAAATGGATTAAGATCATTGTTTTCATTATCCGGAAATGCACCAGGCCCGGTATTAAACAAAGTAGCTGGAATGGTAAAATTTCCTGTGTCTGGGGCCTCACCTAAATCTTGAAGTGCAACAATATTACGTGCATTAGTAAGTGTTTGCGCACTTGTAGCACGATTGGTAATCCACACTTCTATTCTAGTAATCTGTATATTATTATTAATAAAGGGATAACTAGCCAAAGCGTTATCGTAGTTATCTCTAAAATAATGCGAGAGGAAGAAATGCCTATTCTCATCATAATCCAATGCAAAAAGTTCGAAATCCTCTACAGTACCACCACCTTGAACATTTACAGATCTGGTTTCGGACCTTTGTTCAGAAAACACTCCCGTAATTGTGGTTCGACCAAATTGCAGTCCCATCTTTACTCCAAAAAGACTTTGCGCTCCTTGAATCAGAGAACTATTTAAAGGCATACTTACATTACCTACTTCTATACTTTGTATAATATCATCCTCGGTAGGTGTATACTCTAATTTTAATTGATTTTGAAAATCAAATGTAGATTCGGTATCGTAATTGGCTGTTATTTGCAGTCTCGTTCCTATCTTACCTATTAAACTCAAACTAATTCGCTGATCAAAATCAAAGGTGAAATTACTTCGATTACGCGGAGAAAAGGCAGGATTATCCTGTTTCGTATATAACAATCCTAAATCCATTTCTACAGATCCCTGGGGAACAATTTCAATTTCATTACCTCCAAAAACAGATTCGAAAAAACTAGAATTCACATAAAAAATGGGAAGTAAATTTTTTCGCTTTTCTTCGCTTCCATCTTTTTTACCGCTAAATGCCTCGATTTTTTCTTTAAAATAAGCTCTACGTTGCTCTTCTGCAACGAGTGCTTCAAACTCTTTAGGAGTTAAAAACAAAGGATACCTAACATTAAAATCCCCCAACATTTCTCGATATATATATCGATTAGTAATGGGATCATATTCGTACTTGGTAACGATACTATTAGGATCCGGTAGTGAGATTTCACCTAAAGAAAATGTAGTACTTGTAGAATCACGAACGGTTTCGTTTTCTTGACCAAACAACACCCCACTATAAAGTGTTATCAAACATACTAATATTCTAAAAAAATCAAAGCGTAAATAATTCGAAGAACTCAATGTTTTTATAAATTTTTTAGTGCCTGTTTAATAATATTTTCAACTGTTTCGTTTGGGGTATTTTTTAGGACCTTGTCTACGGCCTTTTCTGCGAGCTTTCGATTAAATCCAAGGGTTTCTAATGCTGATAACGCTTCATCTTTATTAGTATTGCTTTGCAACACTGAAACTTCATCAATATTATATACTTTAAGTATCTTATCTTTTAAATCAATAATTACTCGTTGAGCTGTCTTAGCTCCAATTCCTTTAATAGATTGAATTGTAGCAACATCATTAGAAGCTATTGCCTCTTTAATTTGATCTGGATGCAACGATGACAACATAGTCCTAGCCGTACTTGCTCCTATCCCAGAAACAGAGATCAAAAGTCTGAAAATTTCTCTTTCAGATTTTTCGGCAAAACCAAATAAGGTATGTGAATCTTCTTTAACCTGTAGATGCGTAAATAACTGAAGTACTTCTCCTTCTGGAATCAAAGAAAACGTATGTAATGAGATATGTAATAAATACCCTACTCCATTACATTCAATAACTACATCAGTAGGATTTTTCTCTACAAGCCTCCCTTTGATATGTGTGATCATGTGTTGAGTTGATGTTAAGCAACCAAATGTAATAAAATTATACTATATAAAAAGGATAAAAAAATAAGCTTTAAAAAATGATTTTTAAAGCTTATCTCTGTTACAATATATTTTATAGAACTTTTACTTTAAATCTTGCAAAACTCCTTTTGTAATCAATGATAAATCACGTTCTCTTTTTTCTTTTTCTTGCGCATCAATAACTGCTACAGCCGCCATATTTATCATTTCTTCAACACTTGCACCTAGTTGAAGGATGTGAACTGGTTTATTCATCCCCATCATTATCGGTCCTATAGACTCTGCGTTATTTAATTCACTAAGTAATTTATAATTACTATTAGCCGCATCTAAACTTGGGAATATCAAGGTGTTCACTTTTTTTCCATTTAGTTTCGAAAATGGAAACTTATCCTTTCGCATACGTCTATTAAGTGCAAAATTCATTTGCAATCCTCCGTCTACAACTAGATTAGGATAATATCTATGTAAATAAGCCACTGCATCCTGAACCTTTTCTGCACTTGGGTGCTTAGAAGAACCAAAATTTGCATAAGAAATCATCGCTACTATAGGCTTAACCCCAAACATCTCTACTGTTCTGGCGGTCATTTGAGCAATCTTTGCCAATTCCTTAGAAGATGGGTCAATATTAATCGAAGTATCACTAATAAACAATGGTCCCTTATCCGTCATCATCACATTCATTGTTGCGATACGAGTAGCTCCTTTTGCAAGCCCGATAAGATCTAACATTGGCTTAACTACCGTAGGGTAACTTCTAGAATATCCAGAAAGTAAGGCATCTGCATCTCCTCTATCCACCATCATAGCGGCAAAGTAATTACGCTCTCTTAATAAACGCTGCGCATCATATAAGGTTATTCCTTTTCGCTTATTGGCTTCCCAATACATTTTTGCGTAGTGATTTTTCCTTTCGCACTCTTCATCTGCTTTGGGATCAATAATTTCAATTCCTGAAGGATCGAAATCGATTTCCTGCATTAATTCTAATATAATATCCTTACGCCCTAACAATATAGGAAAAGCAATACCTTCTTCTTTTACAGTTTGGGCAGCTTTTAAAACATCTAAATGATCTGCTTCAGCAAAAACAACTCGTTTAGGGTTTGTTTTTGCTCTATCTAATAATAATCGCACTAATTTATTATCAGTACCCATTCTTTCTAGCAATTCATCTTCATATTTCTCCCAATCGGTAATAGGCTCTGTGGCTACACCACTTTCCATTGCTGCCTTTGCTACTGCCGGAGGCACCTTTGCAATCAATCTTGGGTCAAAGGGTTTTGGAATTATATAATCTTTACCAAAATTAAGTCGAGTTTCTCCATAGGCAATATTTACCTGCTCTGGCACGGGTTCTTTAGCAAGTTCTGCTAAAGCTTTTACGGCTGCCATTTTCATTTCTTCATTAATTCCTGTTGCTCTTACATCTAGCGCTCCTCTAAAAATAAAAGGAAATCCTAGCACATTGTTTACCTGATTAGGATGATCACTTCTTCCAGTCGCCATGATCACATCCTTTCTGGTTTGTACTGCCAGGTTATATTCTATTTCGGGATCTGGATTGGCCATTGCAAATACAATAGGATCATCAGACATAGTTAACAACATATCGGGAGTTACTAGATTTGCCATTGATAAACCAATAAAAACATCGGCATCTACCATAGCATCTTCTAATTCATTAAGGTCTCTATCTGTAGCAAATTCAGCCTTTTCTACGGTAAGGCTATCACGATCTTTTCGGATCACACCTTTACTATCGGTCATGACAATATTTTCTGCTTTGGCACCAAAAGCCTTATACAGTCGTGTACAAGATACTGCAGCAGCACCAGCACCGCTAACTACTATTTTAGCTTCTTCTATTTTTTTTCCGGTTATTTCTAATGCATTTAATAATGCGGCTGCAGAGATAATTGCAGTACCATGTTGATCATCATGCATTACAGGAATATCCAGTTCTTCTTTTAATCGTCTTTCGATTTCAAAAGCCTCAGGAGCTTTGATATCTTCCAAGTTTATTCCGCCAAATGTGGGTGCTATATTCTTAACTGTTTCTATAAAGGCATCAACATCTTTTGTATCTACTTCTATATCGAATACATCGATGTCAGCAAATATTTTAAACAGTAATCCTTTTCCTTCCATTACCGGTTTAGAAGCTTCAGGGCCTATATCCCCTAGTCCTAAAACTGCTGTACCGTTAGAAATTACTGCCACTAAATTTCCTTTGGCAGTATATTTATATACATCGGCTGTGTTTTTTTCTATCTCTAAACATGGCTCTGCAACACCTGGAGAATATGCTAATGACAAATCCCTTTGCGTAGCATATTTTTTGGTTGGAACTACTTTGATTTTACCTGGAGTGGGCTTAGCGTGATACACTAATGCCTCGCTTCTTTTACTTTCGATACTCATACTAAATCAAGATAAATGTGCGAATACTAAGCTTACAAAGTTACAAGTCTATATGAGATGCAGAAATTTAAAGCTCTTAATCTTTGAAAAAATAAAGAATAGCAAAAAGTAATTATCTTTTTAACATATAAATTGATGATTGTTCAGCTATCTGTTTTATTTATTAAAAATATCATCAGGGTCGACTAACTCATTTAACTTATTTTTATACTCTATATTTAATAGACTTAATCCCAATTGATACGAAGCATTCATCCAACCAAAACCGCTAGAAGTAATATAATCAAACTCTGTACCTACATTACCATACTCTGCATATACTTTGTGTGTACATTTTACAACATCATATTTTTCGGGTATAGTGCCGTTATAGTTAACTGCATTTTTGGTAATCATCCATAACCATCGATACACCAATTCTTGTGTTTCGTTTTTAAAACCATAATTATTTAGCCCTCTCCAGATCAACATTTGATGTGGTGCCCAACCATTAGGGAAATCCCATTGACGTTGAGGGGCACTGATTTCGGTATCCTGAAAAAGATTCGCTGTACCTGCTACACCGCCTTTTTGAACTAAACTTTTATACAATTTTTTCACTAATACATTTGCTTGATTACTATCGCAAATTCCTGCCCAAAGTGGATAAAAGTTAGTCGCAGCATCTATAAGCTGTTGTTCTTGAGTAAGAAAATTATAATCATAGTAAGATTCCTTTTCCTCATTCCACATCCATTTATTCATTAACTTTTTCCTTTTTTCAGCTTTAGCTAACCAAAATTCAGAGGTATCTTCCTCAAAAGAATCATTAAATATATTTTTGATCAGATAAGCAATATCTACTTCATATTTATACAATAGACTATTAAGGCCAACCGTATTAAGATTTGCACAAATATCATCTAAACGATTCGAGGTATCATGACCACTTTCGCGCAAGGAACGATCATGAGTAAAATAACTATCTAACTCTGTATCAATTAGCAACCCGTTATTATATTTTTCAATAAACTCACGAAGGGTGACCTTATATTTATTTGCAAACTTTTTTAAGATAAAATCAAAATGTCCTTCCTCTGTTTCTGGTGGTATTCCTATCCCTTCACCAAAAAACCTATTAAGGCCTGTATTTGTTAATCGTACGCCTTTTTGCATCCAGACGGTCCTATATTCTAAAATAACCATCTTAAGGTTTTCATACATCCAATCCCTTGAAATTTCTTGATTTTTTTCATAGATTTCTCTCAATAGAGAACTAAAAAAAGGAGGTTGTGTTCTTGTAAGGAAATAACTTCTATTGGCATTCAAAATTTTCTTATAATGTCTAATCTGATACGCAAAATTATCTGCCATACTAACAGCCAAATCTTCACGCCCGTCAATAAGTAACCCGATAGATTCGAAATAACTATCCCATCCATACATTTCATTAAAACGTCCACCAGGTACGACAAAAGGAACACCTTTGCCTTCCTTGATTGCCAGTGATAACAATCCTGGTTCTTTATTAATGGATTTCACGTATTGGGGTGTAATATTCTCAGGTAATGTTTTAATTTTCAAACTTGGGATTTGTTCCTGCAAAGTTTTGTAATACTCCAGTCCAAATAAATCCTTTTCGGGCACATAAATTCTTTGCATTGTATCAGATGTTTTTTCATCATCAAGAATCTTATCCAAGCCATTTTTATCAATAGTACGCGTAAGATCGGTCCAAAAATAATCTTTGATCATTCTTGAAATACGAGAAGAAGGAGGTTCCTCTATTTTTTCTAAGGGGATTATAGCTATTTCCTTACCTAATTGCTGTTCTAAAGCTAGTTCTTGAAGTAAATTACTCAAATAATATGTTCCTTTAATGCTATAAGAATTTCCTTTCACACACTTTATTTCAAAACTTTTAGGCCCTTTGTCTTCTATGGTAATTTTTTTATCGGCATCAGTATCTTCTTGATCTAATAATGCCTGAATCGTTTGAGAAATTGGTAGTTTAAAGAGCATTTTTTACAGTAACTTTTCTTAGAATGAAATAAGAAATCAATAATAATCCCATTGGTAATAATGTATAATAGAATGCATTTTCGGGTCCTTCATTTTTGAACAACCAACCAATTATCCTCGAACCCAACGTACCTCCAAGAGCAGAAAAAACAACAATTAAACCTGTCATTGGGCTATGTAATCTTTCTGGCAAAGCGCTAAGTACCACAGAACTAAGTAATGGATAAATCGGAGCTATGAATAGTCCCACAATCGGAAATGCAAAACCAATAAGAGGTATATCTGCAAGAGTATTAATAGCTCCCACATTTATATTTACAGTTTTAGGAAGGATAAAAACAACCATTGCCATTGCTAATATGGTACATATAGAAAGTACCCAAAGCCAATTAATTTTTTGAGTAATCACTCCCGCAAATATCCTACCTATTGCTAGACATATTGCAAGAACACTAGCCATCATGATACTGACATTTTCAGGAAGCTTTAATACTTTATCGTTAAATGATGGCAACCAGGTCATAATCCCTTGTTCAATCATGACAAACAAAAAAGCGCTAATTACAAAAACAATAATCAAAAGTTTTGTTAACAACTTAAACATCTGACTGAAATCTTCTTGAAGATTAGCTCCTGGTATCTCGGGTTCTTTTTCAAAATTTGTAAAAAAGAGAAATAAAAACGAGGCTATAGACATTGCCGCCAAAAGCCAATACACGTTAAGCCATGAATTTGATTTTCCTTCTATATTAAAAAGTGGAAATAAAAAATAAGCCACAGCAATACCGATCATAAAAACACCTTCTATCGAACTCATTAGGCTATTATGCTCCTTCTCTCCTTGGGTCACCATTCCTATCATCGAATACACAGAAACTTTTATTAACGCAAAAGAAACTCCCACTGTAGCGAACAATATTTTTGCTGCTGTAAATGAATTACCGTAATACATTGATAAGCAAGCTACGGATACTAAAAACAAGCTTATAAGCATTGCTTTTTTATATCCTAATCTTGGAAGAAAAGAAGCGAGAAAAAAAGAAACTATAGCAATTGGCAAATCTTTAAAGGCCTCTAACACACTTGCTTGAACCTCATCAACGCCATAGTTATTTTGAGATTTTAATATAACAATACCTACACTGTTTAATAAAATTGCAAACACAAAGTAATTGAGATATAATGAAATTTTAATTGAAAGGTTTTTCATTAGAAAAATAGAACTATTTAATAAAGAATCAATGATTTAGTATACATCTAAATGTAATGAAATTTTATGACTAGCATATTACATACCCCCTACCTTATTACAAATAAAAGCAGGGAATATGACCAATATTAACACACAAAATTTAGAAATCTAAAGCAATAGACATTCTAATTGCTCTTCCTAAAATAGGCCTTGCCAAAAACACATCATCATTAGCACTAGTTGTCCCTCTTGGATTGCCTTCTGTTAAGCCTATTTCATTAAACAAATTTGATGCATCTAAACCAAATCTTAAATTATTGATTCTATAAAAGGCTCCAGCATTAAAAACATTAAATAATGGCAATTCGATTGTATTCGCCTCATCTTGATATTTTTTACCGAAATATGACCATTGCATATATACTCCTAAACCTTCTATCAGTTCTACTTGTGGTCTAACAGTGAAATAAACATTAGGAATTCTTCTGGCTGTATTACCTTCAAAATCAAAACTAGAACCATCTGTATTAGATCCTAAAAAGTTATCATATTCTGGTTTTTGAACAGTAATATTAGCCTCTATATCAAAAGCGCCATATTTTGCATTTGCTTCAAGTTCTATACCTATGTTGTTTACATCTGCAAATCTGTTTTCTGAAGTGCCATCTGCAAGAATATCAGTAAACGCTATATTATCCATATTCATATAAAATACATTGGCATAAACACCAATATTTGATGTAGAATATTTAAACCCAAATTCGGTTTGATCTACTTCAGTAATTTCGATACCACTTAGATCCAATGCATTATCATAATAAGATTCTTCTATCGGAGATCTAAATCCGTGACTATGTCGTATATACATTGCCATGTTATTACTAAATTTATAATTCAATGCTGTTGTATAGGATAATTCTTTTACATCATAATCCCAATAGGTATATGGATTACCGTCGACCACTGTAATTGCATCATCGGCTGTATTATTAGATAATAAACCTAAATCTGTAGAAAAAAACCTCGCGTTATCCCTAAATCCAGAGTATTCATTATCATCATACCGTAGCCCAAAATTAGCCGTCAACTTTTCTGTAATATCTATTTCTGCATCCAAGAAGATTGCGTTTAACAATCCTTTGGTTTGAGCATCTCTTTCTAACCAAGTAATTCTCTCTATACCATTGTAGGTTCTAGAAATACCTGTACTCGTATCCACTAGATTTACTAATCTAGGATTATCCGACACATCCACCAAATAGTTACTCCAGTTCCAATATTGATTAGATTTCCAATTCGAATAATAATGCCCTAGAGTAACGTGTATTTTTTCAAAGTTGAAAGAAAATGAAAGATTATTCGCGAAATTTGACATGTCCTTATCAATTGCCCAATGATCAGCTCTCATCACCAATGAATTAATATCCAGGGTTTCTCCTGTATCTACATACGTATATTCTGCATTTGCAGCATCATCTAATGGAAATTGTGTTGTACTCGTAGCAAAATCAGCCTGTGTATTGGGCCCACCAGTACTAAAAATTGCATTATAATTTAAATCAATTACCGTGTTTCGAAAAGAATTTTTTATTGAAACTACATCAGATATGTCATATACAAATTCACCTCCAATTGCATCAACATTGGGATTTACTCCATCCTCTAGATCTCTTTCAAAAAATCCTCCACCAACTTGCGGAACTCTTAATCTACTAAAATTTCTGGAGGTTAAGGTTCCAAAATTAGGATCAAACCCTTCAAACTCTTCTGGGTTACCATCATTATCTCCTCTTAATGGGATAGGGAGTAAAAAAAGGTTCCTGTCTTCTAATTTTTTATAATACATACGAGCATATCCTTTATCAAATTTATAGGTAAGGTTAAATTTCATTTGCCCACCATTATTTGCTGCAAACCCAGGATCTCGAATTCCTTGATCTACTCTGTAAAAACCACCAATATTAAAAAACAATTTATCTTCTACAATAGCTCCTCCTATGTTAAGATCTGTTCTAAAAAGTCCATAATCCCCAATGCTCAATTTTGCCCTACCAATTAATTCATTTTGTCCTGTTTTAGAGATAAAATTGATAATTCCTCCTGGCGCATTGGTTGCAAAAATAGAAGCAGAACCTCCTCGAATTGCCTCCATACTTTTAACTGTCTCGTCCAAACGATACCAATTATCAGCGTTCGCAAATTGTAGTGCTCCATCTTCAAAAACTGGTAATCCATCCTCCTGAATTTGTACAAATTCATACGCTCCTGCAGATGGAATACCTCTAGCAAAAAGATTATTTCCTACTTCACCTCCTGAAGTTTCTACCAAAAATCCGGGAATCGACTGCAAAATATCTGCTGTACTCTGAGGCGCTTTTTGTTCTAATTCCTTTACTCCCATAGTAGTAATTGCTACACTGGACTCTAACTTTGTTCTTGGGTTAGAAGCACCGGTAACCACAATTTCATCAAGTGAAAGCAAATCTTCTTGTAATATAATATCTCTAGTAGTATCCCCTGTTAAAACGACAGTTGCTCTTAACGTTTTAAACCCAATAGATGACACAACTATTGTGTAGCTCACACCGGATTCTAAATTATCTATAATGTATTGCCCGTCGAAATCTGAAGTTGCTCCTCGATTAGTACCATCTAGATAAACATTTACTCCTAAAACAGGAATGTTTTGAGCATCTGAGATAATGCCCGAGATACTTACATTTTCTTGGGCACATAATTTCATAACCCCAATAAAGAGAAATGACATAAAAATTAATCGTAATTGTTTCATTTTCTGTAGTTATTTAATTCATTGCAATTTCTTAATTGTTTATTCACTCCTATAGCAAAAGTGAATTTCCTAAGCGGCCGAAAACGATTTCGAAAAAATCGAAAACGATTTCGAAACTTCTTTTTTTCGAAAAAACAATTCATTGTAACTTTTAATTCATAAAACGCTCCAAACAGTTGTAGGATTTACTGTTTTAGTGGATTTAATAGAATCGTTTTACTATAAAGTTATTCAGAATATTAATCGAGTTCATAACCACTCAATGGTTTCTGGGTAATAAAAAATTAAATGCACTTTGTAATCATACTAAACCATTAATTGTATCTTAGAAATGAAAATTATAATCATGGAAATCACCACACTTAAAGACATTGCAAATGAACTCGGTATTTCGGTGGCTACAGTATCAAAAGCATTAAAGGATTATCCTGATGTTAATAAAGAAACCAAAAAAAAGGTTCTTTATATGGCAAATAAATTAAACTACACTCCCAATCAGTTGGCAGTTAATCTTCGAACTAAGCAAACGAAAACTATTGGAGTAATTATCCCAACTACAGTTCATCATTTTTTTTCTAACGTAATAGATGGAATTATAGCTGAAGCTGAAAAAAAAGGATATTTAGTAATCATTCTACAATCTGATGAAAAATTATTTCTAGAAAAACTTCATGTCAATTTACTGATCGACAAACGCGTTGATGGAATTTTAATGTCATTATCAAACAAGACCAATGAATTTGTACATTTAAAAAAAATAATAAGTAGAAAAATACCTTTAGTGCTTTTCGATAAAGTCGAACCTAGTATTGCATGTTCTAAAGTAAGAATCGATGATAAAAAAGCAGCGTACCAAGCGGTATGCCATCTTATTAAAAAGGGCTACCGTAGAATTGCCCATTTCAGAGGTGATTTAAACCCAAAAATATCAAATGATCGTTTCGAAGGATATAAAGAAGCCTTATTAGATCATGATATTTCTTACGATCCTTCTTTAGTTTATGTATGCAACAACAACAAAGATTTTGAAGATGGTTATCTCAATGCGCAAAAACTTATTAAAGAGCACTCTAATATAGACTCTATATTTGCTATTACAGATTTAGTAGCTGTGGGGATCATCAAATATTTTAACGAAAAAGGCATTAAAATACCTAATGACATAGCCGTTGTTGGATTTAGTAATTGGTTCATGTCATCAGTTGTTACCCCTACTCTAACAACTATTGATCAACCTGCATATGAGATTGGAAAAACAGCTACAGAAATTCTTTTACAAGAAATAGAATTAACTCATCTGGAACAGCCCATTAAACACAAGGAAATAATATTACCCACACACCTTATTTTAAGAGAATCCAGTTAATAGTATTACCAAAAGAATCCTACCACAACAGTAGTTAGAATCAATAAAATAACAGATAGGATCCTGTAATTCTTATACCAAGATAATCCAACAAGTTCTTTAGACTCTTGAGCGAACATTTCTTTCTTATAGGTATACTCTTTGATTTGCTGTTCGGGTTGCGGTTTAGTGATCAAGCTCACCACAGCATGTACTATAACACAAACTACAAATAACCATGTGGCCTTTGCTAAGAAATGAAGCTCATTTATTTGAGGTATCCAATCAAAAATTTGAGAAAAAATCATCAAAATTGCTAAAGAAAATCCTGTAAGTAAGCTTACTATTGAACCTGTTCCATTGGCTCGCTTCCAAAACAATCCCAGTATAAAAGTGGATACCGCCGGTGGACATGTATAGGCTATTACTAATTGTAGATATGTCCAAAGAGAATCACTTACACTTTCTATAAATGGCACCCAAGAAATAGCCAAAACAACTAGTATAACCGTAGTAATTTGACCAACTTTAACCAGTTGCTTACTGGTCATTTCTGGTTTTAATTGTTTTACAAAATCCATAGTCACTAATGTAGATGCAGAGTTAAATGTAGCCGAAACCGAAGACATCATTGCCGCCATTAAACCCGCAACTACTAATCCTAAAACTCCTACGGGTAAAAGTTGAAAAAGCAAAACAGGATATGTAAGGTTAGGACAATCTGCCAAATCCTTGCAAATCTCTCCATTGATTAAACTATAATTAAGGCTAGAAATATCCAACTCACTAAATAAAAGTAATGCCAATACGCCAGGAACGACCATAATAAAAATCACTGGTAGTTTTAAAAACCCTGCAAAAAGCGCTCCCCATCGTCCATGATTTAAATCTTTAGCTCCAAGTACTCGTTGCACCATAAATTGATTATTAGCCCAAAAATAAAACCCTAATAAAGGTACACCTGTTAACAATCCCCACCAGGGCATAAACTCATCATTGGCAGGACGCACTAGACTAAACACCTCATCTGCATTTGATGGGATAAACTTCCCCTCGGCTGCTCGATCAGCAAAGTCCACATTTCCTGCGGATAACATTGTGTCTAATTTAGCCATCATTCCAGACCATCCTCCACCTAATTGATCAAAAGCAAAATAAGTAAGTAAACAAGATCCAAGAATTAATAAAATCGCTTGAATCACTTCGGTCTGAATTACAGAATTTAATCCTCCAGGTATTGTATATGCAGCGGCCGCTACCGCTAGAATTATCAAAATCAAAGTAGAATCCAAAGAAGGAAACAGTAAGGTTAAAACGATCTTACCCACGTATAATCCTGCAGCTGTATCTACCAAAATATTACCTACTACAGTAATAAATGAGAAATAATACCTTGATCTACTATCATAGCGTCTTTCTAAAAACTCTGGCATTGTATATACTCCTGACCTAAGATAAAAAGGCAAAAAGAATATGGCAAAAAAGATCAAAACCACTACTGCAAACCATTCGTAGTTATATACATTAATATTGGTTTGATAAGCATCAGATGCTAATCCAACCAAAGTAGAGCTTGAAATATTTGCCGAAAATAGTGCTATACCCACTATAGGCCAGGTCATTGTTCGTCCTCCTAAAAAATAATCCTCAGAACTTCCTCTTTTTGATTTTGATATTCCGTAGATAATGATTCCGATCAAATAAACTACAATAACGGCAATGTCGATATACGATAATTCGTTCATATGCAAAGGTATTTCACGCTTTAATTAAAGGCTAAGTTGTAAAGCAAAAAGGTCTAGGGGATTCTGAAATTAAAATCACATGATTTTAACAAAAAAACCTGTCGAATATACAAGATAACAGCAAGACGGGTGCGAATTTTTTAATCAAAGTTTATAAAACCGATTGTGCAAACGTTTGTATTATGAAATCCTCAATAAAAGCTTTACATATTTTTTAAAAAACGAATATTTCGTTGAAGGCCTGAAAATTTTGTTCGCTTTACTGCTGATTTCTGGAAAATTGTAGAAAAAACGTCTTGTGTAATTTCTTGCCAATCTTTTTTTGTCATTTCTAATAACTCGGGCTTTGGGTTAAATAACGGTTCATTATGTGGTTTTGAAAACCGATTCCAAGGGCATACATCTTGACACACATCACATCCAAACATCCAATCATCAAATTGATTTTGATAACTCGTAGGGATCTCCTCTTTAAGTTCAATAGTAAAATAAGAAATACATTTACTGCCATCAACAACATAAGGCTCTACAATGGCCTGCGTAGGGCACGCATCTATACATGCCGTACACGACCCACAATGATCAGTAACGGGTGTATCATATTCTAATTCTAGATCAACAATCAACTCTGCTATAAAATAAAACGATCCTACTTTTTGTGTAATCAGGTTACTGTTTTTTCCTATCCAACCTAGGCCACTTTTTGCAGCCCATGCTTTATCCAAAACAGGAGCAGAATCTACAAAGGCTCTACCATGTACTTCTCCAATTTCCTCTTGAATAAAATTTAATAACTGTTTCAGTTTATCTTTAATTACAAAATGATAATCTGTGCCATAAGCATATTTGGATATTTTTGGAGCTTCGGGATCTTGTTGACCTCGAGAAGGAAAATAATTAAGAAGCAAAGAAATTACCGTTTTCGAGCCTTCAACTAGTTTAGTAGGATCTAAGCGTTTATCAAAATGATTCTCCATATACCTCATCTCACCATGCATATTATGCTCCAACCATTTTTCTAAACGAGGAGCTTCTTCTTCGAGAAACTCGGCCTTAGAAACTCCGCAAGAAAGGAACCCTAAGCGTTGCGCTTCAGTTTTGATTAATTGGGTGTATGTTGCTTTTTGAGCCAACGAGGATTATTTTCAGAATTTAATCCAAAAATAGGTATTCATTTTTATATAAGGATTGTGCTTAGTTATCTTTTATAAAAACAAAATTATCATTTGCAGCATCAATTAAAATGAGTTTCTCTTCCCTCAACACATAAGTAAAGATATCTTTTGGTGGAGGAAAAGTCCCTTCTATCAAATTTATAGTACTTGTCGAAACTTCCTCACTTTCGCCACTCACACATATTTTCGTTCCACTTTGATTAACAACCATCCAGCTTACATTTACTCTAGTAGTAGTATTAAATTCGAGTGTAGTTTTATTTCCAGAACAATCCACTGAAGAACCATCGGTATTAAAATAATAATCCGTCTCGGTTGTGCTTTCTAAAACCCATTTTCCCAGAATAGCATTTGCATCTGCCCCCCCTCCATCATCATCATTACCACATGCCGCTAAAAAAATGATAAAACCTAGATATAAGAAAATTTGATTTTTCATAATTATTTGTTTATTAAATAGTTAATATAACATTTAATTCAATTAACTAGAGATTTCTGGACTAATTGTTTCTTTTAACTCATAAATAACATCTATGGGGAATCCTCCTTTAACAGCATGTTCTTTTATCAATTTCTTATTCATCGCTTTATATACGCAATACACTTTATTTTTAACAATATAACTATGTAACCAATGGATATTAGATCCTATTTCTCCAACTGCCTTACAAGATTTTTGAGAAATCTGCTTTAATTGTTCTTTTGAAGAATTACCTATTTCTGGGATGGTTCTTTCTATTAGATATGTTTTCATGAAATAATTTATTTAAGCTCAAATCAAGGCACTAATAAGTCCCTTGATTTGAACATATTATTAATTTTGATTACTATCGACCAGGAGCAGGTCCAAGATCACATTGTTGATAACATGTTGCAAGTGGAGAACCACTTCTCAAACACCTCTCTACACATTGATCATCTCCTTGTGGGCGACGTCCTGCATTGATTGTTTTTTGTACGATCTTTTCAATAATCTTAACCCCTTTTAATTCAAAAATTTTCATAATTGTGATGTATATGATTTTATTTCCCTGAACATTTTAGGACACTCAGGATTATGTCCTTTCTTTTCATATTAGAACAGTATCATTTTATAATAGCTCATGAAGTACTTAAGCTATATTGAATATTTAACAAAGTGAGATATACTTATGTTATTCTCATAGTAGTTGATTTGCGAGCAAATAATCTTTTAAATAAAGTTTGCCCTCCTTTATTTTGAGGTATCGTCTTAGCAATATTACCGTTGGATAAAACACGAGTAGAGACATAAGGCCAATTGTTAGATTTTCTGTGAAATATTATCACCCGAAAAACTGGCCACTTATATGGTTTCAATTTTGTTCCATCGTTACGGGCGTTTTTGATTAACTGCTCTGCAATTTTTCTTCCGCCTGGTGCATTTATCTTAGCTTTTTTTATTTGCAAAGCTTTATTAGGTTTCATATTCACCCATAATTGAATAAAAGATTCATGATACCCTCTTTTTATAGCAGAGTTTTTAACCTTAGAATATCGAATCCAAGCAAATGCAATTTTTTTGAAGGTATCCGTACCACTTAACCAACCATTTTGTCTTTTTTTATCAAGTTTTTCTATATAAGAAACTAGTTCTTCTTTATAATGAGTTTGTTGATTTTTATTCATGTTTTCGTAATCGATACGCACTTGAGTAAAGTAATCTGCCTTATTCCTTCTTAAATCAGACATAAATCTGGTTAATGCATTAATGAATTTTATCATGAAATCTCGGAAATCTGCACTATTTCTAGCTTCACTTGCCCTAGCTTGTTCTTTATTAATAGTTTCAAAGAATTTTAAAACATATGTCCCTGCCTTTAAGGGTGTTTTTGCAGCAAATGTTGCAATAAGACTTCCTTTAATAAAATTTTGGATAGTTTGAGCAAAGTTTGTACTCACCTCTGCATCAGAAGCTGATTTCATCACTATATAAAATTGTTTTAAACTAGCTTCCCAAGCTTTTAACATATCATACTTGGCTTCATAAATATCCAAAGAAAGTTCTGAGATATTTTTTAGACTATTATCTACTCCATGCGTTGGTATTTGTGTGGGAGATGTTGTCGTTGTTCTATTAGCAATATGTCCTTGAAGCGTAGACCAGGTTTTAGGCCCTATAATCCCATCTGGTTTTTTAGCATTCATAAATCGCTGCCATAGCTCTACTCCTTGAGCAAAGCTTCTATCTGATTTCATCTGTATATGAGGAAACATTTCTTGCAAGAAACTCCTTATTTTGTGCTTCTCCTTTTCCCAATTTAATTTTCTAGCCCAATATTTATTTCTTCTTATGGCTCGTCGCACATTAAAAGAATTTTCGTATTCGATTAGCTCATTATCATATTCATCTTCGAAGATCATTTCCTCATTCTCATCAACAATCTCTTCAAAATTATCCGAATACTCATCATCAAAGTCTTCATCTATCTCATCATCTATATTAAAAAGTTCTTCTTCAAAATCAATATAATCTTCATTACACTGATGATCGAACTCCTCATCAAGCTCCATTTCGTTCTCGGTTTCATTAATGAATATTGGATCTTCTATTTCTGTTTCATCAAATAACTCATTCATTAAGAAAGGGCTGTCTAATTGATTTGAAAAATTCAATTCTTGATTAGATTCCTTTTGAAAACCCAGAATTTCATTATCCAAATATGGCGTATTCAACAAACTCAACGTATTGGGATTATAATTTTTCATAAGATTTTTTTTAAGGAATTAAACTGTTATTGCTTTTTCACTTCCATTGGCTCCGATTCTTTTTATTTTAGGCATTTGTGAGGTTGTATATCCTTTATAATTGTTACGGGCAATTGTTACATTCTCTCCTCTACGCACTTTCATATCTCTTCCTGTTGCATACCCCCAATGTGTAATAATAGTACGCATATCGGTCTCAATATCTCCATCATTATACAAAGCTGGCACAGATGCTTCATCATTAAAAATCCCAGTTTCGATCATTATAAGTATACGAGACATTGGTTCTGCTAACTGGAAGAAATCATAGGATTTGGCATGTGCCGGAATACCAACTCTATCAGCAACTCTATACAATCTTTGATCTTCTCTGGTCCCTTCGGCTCTTAAAGAAGTGATAATTGGAAAATCAAATTCTAACGTAAGATGAAACCATGACATCATAGAAACGAAGAAAAATTCCTCTCTAGATATATTACCATTTAAACGCCTATCGTTTAACATATCATGAAGTTGACGTGCCAAATTTGCAATGGCAGCGTCATCTGTTCGATCAGATCCGCTAGTATTTTTTGAATTAATAATCCCGGTCCATACTTCTTGAAGAAAGTCCTCAAAAGTAGATACGAAATCACGATTAGAACCATCTGGTTTTGCAAACTTATATGGGCTATTATTTTCATTTCCATGATTAAGATCCATCCCAAACATTCTAAAATAATTATTCCTGCGAGTAGCTTCCATATCTGGTCTAATATGACTAACTACATTGTATATTGAGAATGGTGCGGGGTTGCTATAAAAAAGCTCTTCGGTATTGCGTAGCCAACTTTGAGTTTCTTCTGTGGGTACACCTAATTTTTCTCCATGAAGATATTCGAATAGCACCTTATGAAATATTTTATAAACGCAGGTGTTTTCAATAAGATAGGAATATATCAAATGATCCCATCTTGAGGCACATGCGAAATCATTTCTATTTGAAGAAGAGAAATTATTAGCATCTTTACTCCCAAACAATGCATCTATAAAATATTCTGGAAGTTGAGCAATCTCGCTACGTCTATTTGGTTGGCCAACGAACAATGCACCATCATTCCCTTTTTTCTTATGAACTCTTGTATTCCAACCTAATTCTAATAAGGCTCTTATTTCTGAAGGGTGCAAACAAAATAATTTTTTAGCCCTTTCTTCCTTATCAATTCCTCTACCTACTATTCTTCTAAACATGACTTCTTATTTTTAAGTTATTTGTTATCTATTATTTATTATTCGATTATAATCGGAACAATACATTCTACTTTATTGTTTTGAGGAGGAAGAGACCATTGCTTACTCCCTTTTCCCCCGTGTAGTGCTTTTTTGATCTCATCAAATAATTTTTCTGCTGGATCTTTAACCGCTTCCTGTATTGTCTTAGTACTAGTTACATTACTTCTTTGTGGTGTGTTCTTTGTTGCCATTTTGGTATGTATTTATAAATTATTTATTTGTTTTTATGCTACTTGCAAAGTTTCGCCAAGCCTAAGCATCCATTTTCTTTGTTGCTCTAAAATCTGAGGCACTTTTAGCGGGTATATTGCCACCTGATATCCACCTAATGCTAATAACCTTATTGCTTCATTTGATACCCAATGATTCGAAACATATAATGCATTACCTGCCTGTTTTACCAACTTTTGCAAATGATTTGGAGCAACTCTCTTAGGTGGTATCCAATAGGTAATAGGTTTTTTATCAAAAGCCATCATCGGAGTATCTAAACAAATCTTCGCAATTTTGGACAGTAGAGGGATCGATTGTTTAATTAGTGTTTGTACTTGGGGTTTAGGATTTTTATCAACATATTTCTGTTTCCAAACTCGTTCCATCTGATCCCATGGTCCTTTACCATAAGAAACTTTGCACATTTCAATCCCTAATAACACTCTTAAGTAACTTATGGGATGTGGATCCATGGGTGTATACCTAAAAACAAATTTGCTGTCTCCAGAGACTACATCATGAAGCCCAACAACCGATCCATATCCTGTATGTACAAATGCAAAAGTATCCGCAGCAATTTCTGAGGACCACCCTGACCATAGTTCTGCAATTTTTGGGGATATACTTTTCAATTGTCTTAATAATACTTGACCTAACTCCTCATTCCAATGAAGCATATGTGCTACCTGATGCCCCGCTTCATGAATTAAAGCTGTAGGGCGATATAAATTGTGTCTCACAATTTTGATAGCGGCGACCGGACTTTGTGTTTTTCCATCCCAAAGCCTTAATCCTGCTTTAAGAATAGAAGCACCTAAACCTTTATCAATATAGGTAAGCACTGGGGGGACTGTTTTGCCTAATGGTGTCAAAATAGATTTCATACTATCTCTAGCAATACAATCACAAGCTCTCATGATTGCAGATATATCTCTATTTGTTCTTGAATTAATAGCATCTGCATAAAAATCTAACATCGTTTCTGTTCTTAGATATTTTCTTTTGTAATCATCTAATCGAAGCTGAAGTTTCTCTAATTGCTCTACAGTTTTGGCTTCTGCAAGTTGTTGTTTAAGCATTTCTCCATTTTGAATAAGAGTAATTAACCCATTTCCCAAACTATTTTTTAATGCAATATTTAGGTAATGCTCCAACCCTCTCCATGATTCTGGAGAAGCAAGTTCATCCAATCTAGATAATCTAGATGCGGCTTGAGTCCAATGACCCAACTGTCTTGAAAGCTGTTCATGAATATCTTGAAATGAGTTAGACATATTGATATCCCGGTTTTATTTTTATATCTATATCCAAACTGGGCTCAGAAAAAATATTTTCTGAAATCTGAACCTTATCAGTATTCATAAGTTTTCTTAACACATTAAAACCTGAAGGAGCACTGGTTGTTATACAAATAGTCACTCCATCTGCTTCAGCATCTACAGCTTGTATAAACTCATTTTTATAATTGATTAGATAATCAGTTAATTTACTTTCTGTCCAGTTTTTAAGTTTATTTTGTAATTTTTCTTGAAGTATTATGGGTACATATTTCATTGCAATCCCTGAATTTTTACCGGGAACCACATTAGGATGAATGATCCGAATATTATCTGTAGAATGTCTTGAAAAAGCTGTTTTTATACCCAATTCAAGAGCTTTAGAAATTAGACGTGTTGCATTACCCTCTATATGTTGTCTAATTTGAGTCGCAATACCCTGAACTTCAGATTCGCTAAAGAAAAGAAACAGGTGTATCTGATTCTTAATAAAATCTAATTTAACTTTTAAACCAGTTGTTTTTCTTAAATATTGTATTCCTGAAGGCGCTAAATACATTTGTGGCCTTGCACCGGGTATCTCTAAATAGTAATATCGATGCGCCGAACTACTATTTTTACTTGTAAGGCATTGAGTGTTTGACCTACATCCAAGTGCTGGTTCGCCCATTAGTAATCCAGCTGCCACAGAAGTTAACGGATGGATTTGTTGCCCTGCTATACCATTACCAATATTAAGTTTTGGTATAACTGTTTCATTTTTTCCTATATAAAACCTATTCGAACCTGGTAAAGTTTCGAACAAATGAACCTTAACAGGAATACTCTTATTAACAAAGACCCCCATTTGATCTCTTAAGGTTTCTCCCAAAGAAACCCCTCCATAGGTTTTTATTTCTTTAGCTAAATATGGAGTGAGTTCTGTTTCTATTTGTTTATTTAATTTTTTATATCGACATCTCTTCCTTTTACCCTTACCTATCTTTTTCATTTTCCAAGCTACTTTATGTCTGGATGCCTCTCTTAAATCAGGTCTTTTTATATATGTTTCTTCTGTTAAGATATCTGGTAAATTTGCTTTTGCAGATTCTTCAAAAGCTTGTACGATATTGCTCTCTAGTAAATTTTCATTTTGTATAATATGCTCTGGGAAAGATGCAATTTGTCTAACCGTATCTTCCACCACTGCAGCTAATGCCCTATTACCCTCTTCTACTTCTTGTTCTGGTGTAAGTTCTAAGTTGAGTAACTTAAAGCCCGCTTTAACCATAAATTTGGATAACATTTTAGCTTTACTCTGTCCGACATATGGTTGAATTACTTTTTTGATTACGTTGGCTGCGAAATCCATACTTCTTTTCTTACCAATAATTCGAATTGCCCACTTAAGCCCCATTAATATTGCTGTTGCAAATTCTTCAATTGCAGGTTGCGGATCTTCATTATCTTGTAATTCTCCTAGTCTATTAATAAAAGTTTCTCTAGCAATATCTAGTTGATCCAAAGTATTCTCTACAGGGGTATCTGTTTCATACAAAAATTCTTGTTCGATATGCCCTAGTTCTGTTTCATTTGTTACCAACATAAACTCAGCTAGCATACTATCCAACTCTTGCTGGAAATCTATTTCATAATCCTCGTTTTCGCTAGTTTCTCCTAATACTCCTATTTTTTTGGCTAGACTTTTGGTTATCGAATGATATTTTTTTGGAACATATCTAAGACCATATTTTAGTACCTGTTTTAAAACTTTACGAAAACCTCTTACGATATACCCTTTTGCTCTTTTAATTAAAAAACCCATTCCTGCTTTTTTAGCAAGGCTGACTCCTTTTTTCACTACCTTCTTAGCCACTCTTGCTATTTTCTTTAATTTCTTTTTCGCTTTTTTCCATTTCTTTTTTAACCATCCTCCAAAATCTTCAAAAGCTGGAGTTTCTTCCAATATAGGAACGTACTGATCTGCTAAGGTTTCCCACTCTTCATCTGTCATATTTTGAACATCATTCTTTTCGGCAGTTTCGGCCATGTAATCCATAAATCGTTCAATTTCATTGAGAAAAGGCACAAAATGCTCATCTAAGGATTGTCTAACATTTGTTTCATGGTTTTGTAACTCATAATGTTGAGAAGTCTGACTTTCATATAACTCTTGAGCCTCCATAACCATTTCTTGAACCAGTTCTTCAAATTCTTCATCGTATAAATTATCCATCAACTCTACAAAAGCTTCATTTTTTTCATCATACCCCTGTTCTTCACCTTCTAATTCATATACAGACTTAAAAGGACTTGGTATAGCATCTTTATTTATCATTTGTGACTCACCTTTGATATCATTTTGTTTAAAACTAGTAAGGTGTAAAAAAGGAGATTCCAGTTCTTGGATCGTTCCATTTTCGTTTAATTTTTTCATGATCTTTGTATTTTATAATATCCGTTTGCAAAGTTTTGATTACTGCATTTACCTTTTATGGAAGAAAAAAAAGGAATCTTAACATTTATGATGGGAAAAAATCTTTCTTTACCTTAGAGGAATAGAAATTTATCTCAGTGAACCCATCTCTTATACATATTTTAACCAATAGTAATCCTAAGGATATTAGCAAACTATATTATAAGCATAGGGATGCTTTTTTAAATTTTGGGAAAAGATATGGTGCCGATAGTGACATTATGCTCGATATATATCAAGATGCATTTGTAGTAATACGCAAACACGCTATTCAAGGCAGATTGGATCAAGTAGATAGTTCATTTAAAACCTATCTTTTTGGCATAGGAAAACGAATGATCTATAATTATCATAAACAACATAAACATAATGTATCATTGGATCCAGAGATTCATATGATTAATGATAAGATTGAAGAAATTGATTTTGACCTTACCAAAGAACCTTCTATAGAGCAAAAATTATTACGTACATTTTTTAATAAACTAGGAAAACGTTGTCAAGAAATGTTAACATTGTTCTATTACAGAGGACTAACTATTGATGAGATTGCTGAAAAATCAGGGTATGAAAACACCAATGTGGTTAGCAGTCAAAAATCACGTTGTTTAAAACAGCTTAAAGAAATTATTAATACTGCTGAATGATGACCCCCGAAGAACTTATATCAAAATATATACAGAACTCTCTTAATTCAGAAGAGCAATTAGAATTTGAAAGATTATTAAACTCTGACGTAGAGTTTAAGAAAGAGCTTGATTTTCATATAACTCTTAAAAAAGTAACAGAAGAGAACGATGACGAAGATTTTAGAAGTTTTCTTTCAGAAATAGAGTCCAATCCCGAACCAATCGTTGAAAAAAATGGAGCTAAATGGTGGTATTTGGCTGCATCAATTATTGCTATTTTAGGGTTAACCTATTTTTTCACTAATAGAGTATCCCCTTCTAATGAGGAATTATTTGTACAATATTTTGAGCCATATAGAAATGTAACCCAACCCATAGTAAGAGGTGAAACTACTGAAAACCTAAAAACAACAGCTTTTAACTCTTATGAGAATGCCAAATTTGAAAAAGCTTTAACTCTATTTGATCAGATTTTATTAGATAAAGAAGAATCTATTATTTTGTTTTATAAAGCTAACGTTTTACTCCAACTTGATCGCACAGAAATGGCAATCCCAATTCTAGAAAAAGATACTGCCCTTACCGATTCTTTTAGCGAAAAAAGATACTGGTACCTAGCTCTTGCTTATCTTAAAGTGAATAATCCAAAAAAAACCGAAATCACTTTAGAACGATTACTAAACATCCCTAACAGCGAGTATAAAAAGGCTGAAGCCAAAGAGTTACTTGAAAAATTGAATTAATTTTTTAAAAGAGATCAGGATTAATATCAAAACGAAAATTATAATCCACCACCTATACGAATCATTAGAGTGTAATGCTTCAGTATTACCCGACACTACAAGTCCTGCCCAATAGTAAGGATGTTTCAAGAGATTGTCTTTGGTGTTCTTTAAATACTCTATTTTCGCATTTCTTAATGCCAGATCCTTAGGCTTATACTGTTTTAAATTTTTATAGAAATCATTCATAATTACAGCAGTCTCCTTGTCTGGTACTTTCCACAAACTCATGACAGTACTTCTAGCGCCTGCATATTGAAAAGCTCTGGCCATACTCATCACCCCTTCTCCTTTTCTTAATGTTCCGTAGCCTGTATTACATGCACTTAAGACTACAAGATCTGATGATAAGGAGAGCGTATAAATCTCTGAGGCTGTCAATTCATTTTTAATTCCATTTTTTGAGAATACCAGTTTGTTATACATCATATTATTTTGATGTATATCTGCGTGTGCAGCTACGTGTATTATCGAGGCATTTTGTGTTTCAGAAACAAAGTTTTTAACAGATGCATGATCTCCTAACAAAGCTTTTCCTTTCATCATTCTGGAAATACTTAAAATCTCATTTGAATTTGAAGCCAAAGAATTATTTTCTTCATATTCTGGTGCAAACCCTATCCATTTTATTTTTGTATCACGTCTAGAATTGGCTACACCTAATGGAGGTAATAATGCAGCGGCACCTATATAATTTACAGTATGATTCTCTATAAGGTATTTATCATTATTGTATAAAGTTTCAAACGGTAGGAAATTTAACACATCATCAGATATAATTATTAATCTGTTTTTGATGTTTACATGTTTCAGCAGTATATTAAATAGTTGTGCCGCCGTTTTTTTAAGTTCTTGTTGATGAATCAATTGTTCTCTATAAACTTTGACAAGTTTGTTAACTTGTTTCGCTATTGGTATTTTTTTTAGATCTACACTGTTTTTATTAATCTCAAAAACGAAAATATTTTCTTCACCAAAAAAATATTCAATTATAGAAGTGTCGGTATCTAAATAATTATTCTGTAATTGTAATACGGAAATAGCATTTTCATCATATTTTAGTTGATAATATTTGGCATGATCTTTTCGGAATTTTTGTAATAAACTCTCTAATTGAGAACTATAATCTAACCTTAAACTCATTAAAGCATCTGTATTAACAGAGTCGCTACTTTGATATATTTTTTCTTTAATTAATGATAATTTTTGTTTCAGAAAATTTTCTTTAATTAACAACGAGTCTGGTACACCTGTCATTTTCTTAAACTGTTCATCCCTAATACCCGCAACCAAAACTCTATTCCTGTTAAACTCGGATAATCTAAATGCTTTTTCTAAGTAACTTCTTTCTTGTGTTTTTTCATATAATAAATAACAAATCTCAATACTCTTATCAATATACTTGGTGTTTTTTTGAGCAGCATTAACTCTAGATATATCACTTGAATATTCTTTATTAATTTTTTGGATATTCTCTATAATCATATCTAGATTTTCATAAGCACTAATCAAAGGTTGTAATACTTGTGTATTGTTATATTTAACAATAGCTGTTTTATTAATAAGATGTAGCATCTTTACTATAACCGTTGGAGAACGATAGATTGCTTTATTGTTTCTGGCAAGATATTGTTCGGTTATCGCATTAACTTCTTCATAATTTTTATTTAAAAAAAATGCATTTGCCTTCAAAACTTCTGCTTCAATGATATATGGATGATTTACATTAAAATGTGTAGAGAAATTGGTATAGGATTTATTAAAAAAATCTATAGCCTTTTGATATTCTCCCATTTGCACAAACATTTTACCCATACCTTGATAACATTCTGCTTCTTGAAACTTTGAATTCATTTTTTTCGTTCTACGCAAAGCTTCTTCATAATATTTTTGTGCCATAGGGTACTCCTTCAATACAGTATATGTTTCTGCAATTGATGTTAAATTTTGTATCGGAAACCAGTGATACAAACCATACGATCGCTCTCTAATATCAAGAGCTTTCTTATCTATCAATAATGCTTTGTCATGTTCATTTTTAAGTTTTAGATATCGTACGTACCAGCTATATACATTTGCTACATTAAGGTGATTCTCGCCAAAAATACTAATCGCCTTTTGAAGTGATTTCTCTATGTATTCTTCTGCTTTTTCAATATCATTTTTTTTAGAATAAATGCCACTAATCGCCATGTATATATCAGCTATAAAACCTACTCTTTCTCCTTGATTTTTGAGATCATATTCTGCCGATTTTTTATAAAATTCAAGTGCATTGTCATACTCTCTCAAAGCTTCGTTTACAACCCCTAAATTGAAAGCTGTAATCGCCAAATCATAAAAATCTGCGTTATTTTCTAATTTGAGTTGATACGCGGTAGCATAGTACTCATGTGCTTTATTAAAATCATCTTTTAATAAATAAGCAGTCCCTAAATTATTAATAAGTTCTGCTCTCAATTGACTAGAAACTGACCCTGTAGGAAAATCTAATGCCTTCTTTATAATATAAATAGCTTTATCAAAATTGCCTAAGGTTATCAGGATACGACTTCGAATAGTATAAGTTTTAACCAAATTGTATTTGGTAAGAGAAGGTGTTGTTAATTGTGTGTCTAGTATTTGATCACTTATTTGTAATGCCTTATTCGCGTTACCATCTAATCTATAGATTAAAGCTTTTGTGTTCATTAATTCACTCCATATACTATCATTTGACATATGAGATGATGTATAGGTCCGAATAGAAGTATTAATAGTTTTTAGGGCAGTAGAAAAATCATTCATGTATACTGCAATATTCGAAATATACAATTGAGATTTGAGGTGGTTTTTTATATCATCGTTTTCAAAAAATTGGGTTGACGATTTTTTGAATTTGAGTAAAGCCTCGTCATAATCATAATTCTTAAATGCCATAACAGCATTATGATAAATAACATCCCTTTGTTGTGCAAAGGAAAATGTTACTGCCAAAAAAAGCAATATAAAAGCAATGCTTTTTCTCATCGAGAAGATCATTTGTTATAAAGATAATTTATTTCTCTTTATAAAATGAAAATGAAATTTTTAGTAAAGAATGACATTTACCTCAAGGTAAACGCAAGCAATGCATTTTGGGGCTTTAAAGTAATTAGAGGTTTAATTTCTATTGTATCGCATTGTGTACTGATAGTATAGTTTCTTACCATTTCGCTCACAGCTAGAACCATTTCATACATTGCAAAATTATTCCCAATACACATTCTTGGCCCCGACCCAAAAGGAAAATACCAATCTGAATATTCTTTTTTATCTGTATTAACATCAAAACGATCCGGATTAAACGCTTCAGGGTCTTTCCAAAACCCTTTATGCCTATGAATCTCGAAAAAAGAAATTAATATCATACTGTCTTTTGGCAATTTAAGTTCATTAAAATGATCATCTTCGATAGCTACTCTATCAGAAAAATAGGCGGGTGGGTATAATCGCATAGCCTCTTCTATGCATTGTTTGGTATATTGATATTTGGCAATTTGTTCTAAGGGCGTTAAATTATTAAAGTTCGTATTAGAAACTTCGCTGTATACTTTATCTTGAATCTCTGGGTGAAGTGCCAATAGAAATAGCGTGAATGTTAATGCATTTGATGTTGTTTCATGTCCAGCAGTAAACAAAATAAGAATTTCATCGATTAATTGTTCGTTACCCATTGCAGTACCATCATCATACCTAGATTCGAGAAGCATATCTAACAAATCATCATAGTTTTCGTTAGTTTTTCTTCGTTCTTCAATAATAGTATTCAAAATATCTCGGGCTTCTTGAGTAAGTTTTAATGTTCCTTTTATTTTCCCACTCAAATTAAACCACCATCTTTTATAAGGCTGTCTTATTTCTTTAATTAGTGTCTTTTGGGCGGTTTCTGTAATATATTGTAACCGTGTAATAGTATCTCCTGTATCTGTATAACTAAATAGCGATTTGGCCACCACTCGAAAAGCCAAATCGTTCATCAGAGGAAAAATGTTGACTGTTTGACCAGGTACTATTCTTGATAACTCTTCTTGTACAACCTCCTTAATTGTAAATACAATGGATTCTAGCTTCTTTTTGTGAAAAGCTGGTTGGATTAATCGTCGTTGTTTCAACCATTTTTCTCCATTTGCGGTTAACAACCCTTCTCCTATATATTTAGCCAGATCTTTGGTTTGCAGTTCTGATTTGTAGTACTTTCTATGATTTTTTTGAAGCATGTATTTTGCTAAACTAGCATCTCTAGTAAATAAAACCGTTTTACCAAATCCTAAATGAACCTTAAAAATATCTCCATACTTCTCAAAATTCTCATGATGAAAAGGTAAAGGGTTCTTAAGAATACGTTTGGCATTTTTAAGCACTTTAAAGAAAGAAACATTGACATCCTTAGCAGATTTCATATAACACAAATTAGATTCGTTAATAAAGATTATTACAACGGATATACCTAAAACAATCCTCCTTGGATTCCTCCCTTTACTCTACCTAGATGTTTATATGCTGCTTCGGTAACTTCTCTACCTCTTGGTGTTCGCATAATAAAACCTTGTTGAATTAAAAATGGTTCATACACCTCTTCGATAGTTTCTGCACTTTCACTCACTGCTGTTGCCAATGTAGTTATTCCTACGGGGCCACCTTTAAATTTATCAATGAGCGTAGTAAGAATTTTATTATCCATTTCATCCAATCCATGAGCATCAACATTAAGCGCTTTTAAGGCAAATTTTGATATTTCTATATCTATCTTACCATTTCCTTTTATTTGTGCAAAATCACGCACTCTACGCAGTAAAGAATTGGCAATTCGAGGTGTACCTCTACTTCTTCCAGCTATTTCTATTGCCGCTTCCATTGATATTGGAACTTTTAAAATATATGCACTTCTTTGCACTATAGTAGATAGTAATTCTGTTGTATAGTACTGTAAACGCGATTGAATCCCAAAACGTGCTCTCATAGGTGCCGTAAGCAATCCAGAACGTGTAGTAGCACCCACCAGTGTAAATGGATTTAAATTAATTTGTACTGTACGTGCATTAGGCCCACTTTCGATCATGATATCGATCTTATAATCTTCCATTGCAGAATAAAGGTACTCTTCGACTATTGGGCTAAGTCTATGAATTTCATCAATAAAAAGTACATCTCTATCATCTAGGTTAGTTAATAAACCAGCCAAATCTCCTGGTTTATCTAATACAGGTCCTGATGTTACTTTTATACCTACACTTAATTCATTTGCCAAAATATGAGCCAATGTTGTTTTCCCTAACCCTGGAGGTCCGTGAAACAATGTATGGTCCAAAGCCTCATCTCTAAGGTTTGCCGCTTGCACGAATACTTGTAAATTTTCTAGAACTTGATCTTGCCCAGAAAAATCCTCAAATGTAAGTGGTCTTAAGGCTCTCTCGATATCAAGATCTTCATTAGAAAAGTTTTCGTTTGTTGGATTTAGATTTTCGTTCATCTGCGCGGTATCTTTTAAAAAATCTACTAACTCGTTTTACTCATTTATAGTAGATAAAAACAAATATACTAGAAAAAGAAAAAGCCTTTTCATTTTTATGAAAAGGCTTTTTAATATTTTTAAACATCCTCTCTAATGATGCATTTCTTCTTCACCTTCTTGTAAAGGAGTAATTTGAGATACGAAATCCTGTCCTGCGATTACATATTCACCATTTTCATTGGTTTTACTATAATCATAAGGCCATCTATATACGTGAGGAATTTCACCAGGCCAGTTACCATGCATATGCTCCACAGGCGTAGTCCACTCCATAGTATTAGAGTTCCATGGGTTTCGTACTGCTTTTTTACCATAGAAAATAGAACTAATAAAGTTATATAAGAATACCAATTGTGCCGCTGCAGTAATTAAGGCAAATACCGTAATTAATACATTAGTATCTGCTAAATCATCAAAATATGGAAAATTAGAGTTTGTATAATAACGACGTGGTAATCCTGCCATACCTATAAAATGCATTGGGAAAAATACTCCATATGCTCCAATTGCAGTTACCCAGAAATGTACATAACCTAAGTTTTTGTTCATCATCTTACCATACATCTTCGGGAACCAATGATATACTCCTGCAAATAAACCATACAGTGCAGAGATACCCATTACCAAGTGGAAATGTGCTACTACAAAATATGTGTCATGCACATTAATATCTAAAGTACTATCTCCTAGAATAATTCCTGTAAGACCTCCTGTAATAAAGGTAGATACTAATCCTATAGAAAATAGCATTGCAGGATTAAGCTGCAAATTACCTTTCCATAAAGTGGTTATATAATTAAATGCTTTTACCGCAGAAGGTATTGCAATCAATAATGTTGTAAATGTAAATACAGAACCTAGAAATGGATTCATCCCCGAGATAAACATATGGTGCCCCCATACTATGGTTGATAAGAAAGCAATAGCTAAAATTGAAGCTACCATCGCCCTGTATCCAAAAATTGGTTTACGAGAGTTTGTTGCTATAATTTCAGAAGTTATTCCTAATGCTGGTAATAATACAATATATACTTCAGGGTGTCCTAAGAACCAGAATAAATGTTCGAAAAGAACTGGAGAACCTCCCTGGTTATGTAAAACTTCACCTTGAATATAAATATCACTTAAATAGAATGAAGTACCAAAACTTCTATCCATTATCAATAACAACGCTGCCGATAATAATACTGGGAAAGATACAATACCAATAATAGCAGTCACAAAAAATGCCCATATTGTTAATGGCATCCTTGTCATTGACATTCCTTTTGTACGTAAATTGATAACCGTTACTACATAATTCAAAGAACCTAATAATGACGAAGCAATAAATATTGCCATAGATACCAACCATAATGTCATACCCATACCAGATCCACCAATAGCTTGTGGCAATGCACTAAGCGGTGGATAGATAGTCCATCCAGCAGATGCAGGTCCTGCCTCTGCAAATAGAGACAATACCATGATCACACTACTTAGGAAAAATAACCAGTATGAAATCATATTAAGGAAACCAGACGCCATATCTCTAGCACCGATTTGTAACGGAATAAGTAAATTACTAAACGTACCACTAAGCCCAGCAGTTAGTACAAAGAATACCATTATGGTACCGTGAATTGTAACCAATGCAAGATAGATACTAGGATCCATTACTCCATCCTCACCAAACTTACCTAATAATATTTCATAAATTGTAAATTGATGATCTGGCCATGCCAATTGCATTCTAAATAGAATCGACATTGCTATACCAATAATACCCATGATCAAACCAGTAATTAAATACTGCTTAGAGATCATTTTATGATCTTGACTAAATATATACTTAGTTATAAATGTCTCTTTATGATGCCCGTGATCGTGATCGTGGTTATCTCCGTGAGTTGCTGACATAAAGCTATTTCTTTTTAATAAAATATATTAATTCTTTCTTTTCCTTCTTAGTTACTCGCTTGAGCTGATAATTGCTCTCCAAATGTTTGTTGTGTCTTCAACCAAGCTTCGTAATCTTCTTCAGATTCTACAACAATTTTCATTTGCATATTATAATGTGAAACTCCACATATTTTATTACACAGTAAGTAATAATCAAATACATAAGTTTCTAAAGCTTCGTCACCTGCGGCAACTAATTTCTTGCTTTTTTCTCTTCTAATCTTATTGATTGTAGCCACCTTTTCTACCATAAATTCGCTATTCCTCATTTCCTCAGAAGTCATTGTAGGCGTATATGAAAACTCAGTAATCATACCTGGAACAACATTCATTTGAGCTCTAAAAAATGGCATATATGCAGAATGAAGGATATCTTGAGATCTCATTTTAAAGATCACTTTTCTATTAACAGGTAAATGTAATTCGGTAGTAATTTTATCATCTTTACCATAGTTATCCGAAGCATCAACACCTAAAGTGTTAATCCCTTCTATATAACGCACATTGGCTTTACCTAACACATTATCTTCTCCAGAATATCTTGCTCTCCAATCAAATTGATAAGCATATAATTCTACAATTAATGGATCTCCTTCTTTCTCATCGATATTCATAATATCCGTCCAAGTGAACAATCCATAAATAATCAATCCAGCTAATACAATAACAGGAATAATAGTCCAAATAAATTCTAGCTTATCATTATCTGCAAAAAACAAAGCTTTATTCTCTTTTTTACCTCGATACTTATAGGCAAAAAAGTGAAGTAATCCTTGTGTTAAAAATTGTACTATAAAGATTAAAACCATTGAAATTACCATCAATTGGTCATAATCTACCCCATGCTCAGAAGCCGATTCTGGAAGAAAAAAGGTATGATATTGCACAAAACAGTATATGGTTAATAAGTACATAAAGATTACAAATGCAAGCATTAACTTACCTTGTAAATTATTGTCTTTATCATTAGCTACTTGAGAATCATCCGCATTTTTCAATTGTGACAACTTTAAAATCTTTGACATTTGCCACAATGTGATTCCAAAAAGTGCTATTACTACTATGGTTAAGAATACAGTCATTTTTATCTATCTTCTTTTTTACAATTCAAATTTTAATAATGGAAACGTTTACTTTCCTCTAAATATGGATTTCCTTTTGCCAATAACGGTGCTTTTGTGAGTGCCCTGAACACAACGAACAAGAACAATCCTAAAAACAATAACACAGCACTTATTTCGCTAATTCCTATGAACCAGGATTTACCAACAGTTGCAGGCATTATCATGTTATACACATCTATATAGTGACCACAAAGGATAACAACTCCAGCCATTACAACAAACCAGTTTACTCGTTTGAAATCACTATTCATTAACACTAGCAATGGGAAAATAAAGTTCATCACTAACATTCCAAAGAATGGTAATTTATAATCATCGATACGTGTAATAAAATAAGTAACTTCTTCAGGAATATTAGAGTACCATATTAACATAAACTGAGAGAACCACAGGTATGTCCAGAATATACTAATCCCAAACATAAACTTAGCCAAATCATGAATATGACTATTATTTACAAATTCTAAATATCCTTTAGACTTAAGATAAATTGTCATTAATGCTATAGTGGTAATACCTGAAACAAATAAACTTGCAAATACATACCATCCAAACAATGTACTAAACCAATGAGGGTCAAAACTCATAATCCAATCCCAAGACATCATTGATTCTGTATATATAAAGAATACCAAAAATCCTGCAGATATTTTAAAACTCTTTTTATACCACTTATTCCCTTCAGAATCCTCATCTTGTTTTCTTGAATATTTTACTGCAAAATGACGATATAACAACCATCCTCCTAAGAAAATTGCTGCTCTGATAATAAATCCTGTTCCGTTTAACCAACCTGCTTTACCTTGAAGAAGTTTATCTCCTGCAACAACTTCTGGATCTGCCCATACAAACAAATGATTTACATGAAATCCTGATAAAGCTAAAATTACAAAAAGAATAAGTCCTCCTGGCACTAAATATGCTGTAATAGCTTCCATAACTCTAAACAATACCGGTGACCATCCTGCTTGCGAAGCAAATTGGATTGCATAAAATGCTAATACACCTAAGGCAATCATAAAGAAGAAAAACGCTGCGGCATATAATGAAGCCCAAGGTTTGTTTTGTAATTGGTGTAATACATGTTCATAATGAGCATCACCTCCATGAGCATCTTCCTCATGTTCTCCTCCATGACTTTGAGTTGCCGCTTCTGCATGACCTCCTCCATGAGCGTCGTGCGCTGCCATCATTTCTTTTACCTCTTCTACAGATCCTGGTCTACTTGCAAATCCAATAATAAGACCTACAAGACCCACAACCATAAGAATGATAGAAAATAATCTTAATCTATTTGATAGCGTATACATATCTTTATAATATCGTTATTCTTAACTTTTTAAACTATACTGGCACTAGTGTGCGTTACCGTGATCTTCCGTTGATTCGTGATGTTCTTCTGTTTCTGTCTTCACTGGCACTTCAGCAACATCTGTATCGATTCGAGCTGTTTTACCTTCTAGGTCCGCCTTAAGTTTTTCTACATATTGAACAATTTGCCAACGCTCATGTTCATTAGTTTGAGCGGCATAAGATCCCATAGAATTGATCCCGTAGTACATTACATGATAAATACTACCCTCGGTAATTGCTCTACCTATGTCATCATAACTCGGCACCCCTAGAATTTTTTCTCTTTTCACCAAAGTTCCTTTTCCATCTCCTTTAGCACCATGACATATCGCGCAATAGACATCATATAACGCTTTTCCTTTTTCTTGGTTCTCAACGGTATATTTGATTGGGTTCTTTAAAGAATCTTTTGCAAACTGATAGCCTTCATTAGAGTTCTCCAATTCGTATGGTTTCCATCCTCTAGGAATAGAACCTTCGGCCGGCAACATCGCTTCCTGACCACCAGGAAACACACCATATTCTCCATAAGGTTCATACCCTACCGATTCATACATATTTGGCATATACTGATAATTAGGCCTTGAATCTTTTTGACAAGAAACAACACTAATTATTATCGTTACTGCTACTAATATTTTTATAGTATTCTTCATTATTACTAATGGTTATCGTCTTCCTTATCTATTACTTTTACTTCTACCGCTCCTGTATCACTTAACAAATTTGTTAAGGTGTTTACATCATGATGTCCAGCATCTACTTCCATTAAGAAGTGATCATCTGTAGTTCTTACATCAGGATTTTCAGCTTTCTTAAATGGCCATAATCTACTTCTCATATAGAAAGTAATTACCATCAAGTGTGCTGCAAAGAATACCGTAAGTTCGAACATAATTGGTACAAAAGCAGGCATGTTTTCGATATAGCTAAAACTTGGTTTACCTCCAATATCTTGAGGCCAGTCTTCGATCATGATGTAATTCATCATTAAAACCGCCACTGTTAGACCAACACATCCATACATAAAAGATGTAATTGCAAGACGTGTATGTGGTAAACCCATGGCTTTATCAAGCCCATGAACAGGAAAAGGACAAAACACCTCTTCTATATGATAATGTTCTGCACGAACTTTTTTTACTGCGTCCATCAGGACATCATCATCTGTATATAATGCATGTATAACTTTAGATGCCATACTTCTAATTATTTTTAAGTTTTTCGGCTTGACCAGCCCAATCATCACGTTGTGCTCTTCCTGGGAAAGATCCTGTGATACTATCTAATAAATCGTATTCTGTTGTAGTCATTTTACTTACTTGATCAAAAGTAAATATTCCGATCTCGTTAAGTTTCTTTTCCATCACAGGTCCTATTCCATTTACTTTCTTAAGATCATCTGCAGTTTGACTAGTAGGATCAAATGTTCCTAGATTCCCTAGTAAACTTTTGATATCTTCCTGACTTGCCTCAACTTTTGTTTCAGTTTTCTTAGCAGGCTTCTCTTTAGTTACTTTAGGTTTTCCCTTAGGAAGTTCGTCTCTATGGTCAATTCCTGCTTCTCTTAATTTTTTATACTTTTCACCAGAAGCTTTCAAAATTGTTTTAACCTCTGCTTGTGCAATCACAGGGAATGTTCTAGCATATAAAAGGAACAACACAAAGAAGAACCCAATAGTACCTATAAATATCCCTATATCTACAAACGTTGGAGAGAACATTGTCCATGAAGATGGTAAGTAATCTCTGTGTAATGATGTTACAATAATTACAAAACGCTCGAACCACATCCCTATATTTACTACTATAGAGATAATGAAAGAGAACATTATACTTCTTCTTAGTTTTGGGAACCACATAAATTGTGGAGAGAACACATTACATGTCATCATTGCCCAATATGCCCACCAGTAAGGTCCAGTTGCCCTATTTAAGAATGCATACTGTTCGTATTCTACTCCAGAATACCAAGCAATAAACAACTCTGTAATATAGGCCACTCCAACTATAGAACCTGTAATCATAATTACAATGTTCATTAATTCTATATGTTGAATAGTAATATAATCTTCTAGGCTAGACACTTTTCTCATAATAATAAGAAGTGTATTTACCATTGCAAATCCAGAGAAAATTGCCCCTGCAACGAAGTACGGAGGAAATATTGTTGTGTGCCATCCAGGAATCACCGAGGTAGCAAAGTCAAAAGATACAATCGTATGTACCGAAAGTACAAGTGGTGTTGCCAAACCTGCAAGTACCAAAGACACTTCTTCGAAACGTTGCCAATCTTTAGCTCTTCCACTCCATCCAAAAGAAAGGAGGCTATATATTTTTTTAGTAAAAGGAGTTATAGCTCTATCTCTAATCATAGCAAAATCAGGCAACAATCCTGTCCACCAAAACACTAATGATACCGATAGATACGTAGAGATCGCAAATACATCCCAAAGTAATGGAGAGTTAAAGTTAACCCATAACGATCCAAATTGATTAGGAATTGGCAATACCCAATATGCCAACCATGGACGTCCCATGTGAATAATTGGAAACAAACCTGCTTGGATAACCGAAAATATGGTCATCGCTTCTGCAGATCGGTTAATTGCCATTCTCCATTTTTGACGGAATAATAATAATACCGCAGAGATTAATGTTCCAGCGTGACCAATACCTACCCACCATACAAAGTTGGTGATATCCCAGGCCCATCCTACTGTTTTGTTTAATCCCCAGGTTCCTATACCTGTAGAAACTGTATATAAAATACAACCTATTCCCCAAAGGAAAGCAACAAGTGCGATAGAAAACACAATCCACCAAGATTTATTTGCTTTACCTTCAACCGGTGCGGCAACATCCACGGTTACATCGTGATATGTTTTATCGCCAGTTACTAAAGGTTTTCTTATAGGTGCTTCGTAATGAGACATAATCCTTTATAATTGAATTGATTCTTTATTTAGTTAATTAAGCTTCGGTAGTATTTCTTACTTTCGTTTGATACATCACATTAGGCTTAGTCCCAACATGCTCAAGTAAGTGATACATACGGTTATCATGTTCTGATTTAGAAATTTCACTATGCTTATCGTTAGCATCTCCAAATATCATTGCTCCAGATGAACACGCAGCAGAACATGCTGTTTGAAATTCTCCATCCTTAACAGGTCTTCCTTCAAGCTTAGCGTCCAAAATTGTTTTTTGTGTCATTTGGATACACATAGAACATTTTTCCATAACCCCTCTAGAACGTACAGTAACATCAGGATTAATAACCATTCTACCTAAATCATTATTCATATAATAATCAAACTCGTCATTGTTGTTATACAAGAACCAGTTAAATCTACGTACTTTATAAGGGCAGTTGTTTGCACAATATCTTGTACCCACACAACGGTTATACGCCATCTGGTTTTGCCCTTGTCTACCATGTGATGTAGCCGCAACAGGACATACAGTCTCACAAGGAGCATGATTACAGTGCTGACACATTACCGGCTGAAATACTACCTGAGGATTATCAGATGGATTTTCCATCTCTCCAAATTCAGATAAAGAACTACCTAAACCAGCAATATTATCTTTTTTCTCGTTATCATTTTCAAAACTATCTTCAGAAGAGTAGTATCTATCAATACGCAACCAGTGCATATCTCTTGATCTACGTACTTCTGATTTCCCAACTACAGGAACATTATTTTCTGCATGACAAGCAATTACACATGCACCACAACCAGTACAAGCATTTAAGTCAATTGAAAGTTTGAAATGATGCCCTACAGAACGATCAAATTCTTCCCAAAGATCAACCTCTGGAGAAGTTACTGCATATGGATTATGATCTTTACTAACCATTGGCATAACATTCCAATCCTTAGCATCTTCTGTATTAAATATTTCAAGAGTCGTTTCTTTTACAATATCGCCACGACCCATCAGTGTATTATGCAACTGTACACAAGCAAACTCATGCACACCTTCAGCAGCTGCTACAGAAACATTTTGCACAGCATTTAGGTTTTGATATAATGGATACGCATTAACACCCACTACCATCTCTTCTTTAAGCCCTTTCGACTTACCATATCCTAACGCCAATCCAACCGAACCTTTTGCTTGTCCAGGTTGAATTATCACCGGAACAACAACTGTAGATTCTCCAACTGTAACCTTAGCATAACTTCCATTAAGCGCTCCATTAGCAACATTTTCGTTAGTCAATCCAAACTGCTCAGCATCTGCCTTAGACACAGTAAGGTAATTATCCCATGATGCTCTAGTGATTGGGTCTGGCATCTCTTGTAACCAAGGGTTATTTGCCTGTTGACCATCACCTAATGAGGTTTTTGTATATAAAGTAAGTTCTAAACCATTTGATTTTGCGACCGAAAGTCTTCTCGCTGCAGCACCAACATTTGGCCCTGCACTAACCGGAGCCGGAGCAGCTGCATCTTCCAAATCCCCTTCAGGAGTTTCAAGAGCGTCAACCAATTCTTGTTTTGCAAGCGCCGGTCTTACCAACACTCCATCATGCAATGCTTGATTCCAAGAAGTACCCCCTAGAATACCTGTCCAAGTTTCTTTTATATAATCGTGATACGAAGCTGCATTTCCAGTCCACTTCAATAAAGTGTCTTGAAATTGTCTTGTATCAAACAATGGTCTGATCGTTGGTTGCATAAGGCTATAACTTCCTTTTTTCAACTCAACATCTCCCCATGATTCTAAATAATATGGAGTAGTTGCTATATAGTTACAAAGTCCAGCGGTTTCGTCATCATGCATACTAAATGCAACCGAAAGATCTACTTTCTCTAAACCACTCTTAAACTCTTCTCCATTTGGTAATGAATACACTGGATTAACTCCTGCAATCAAAAGACCACCAACACGTCCAGCATTCATATCTTTCACAAGTTGTGCAACTGCCTTAGCATTTCCTTGACGAATCGTACGTGGTGTGTCTTGGCTAAAAGCTTTACTACGTATCGCTTTATTTATTGCTAAAACTACTAATTGCGCATCAACATCCTGAATACCACTTACCACAACCGCATTACTCCCAGCTCTCTGGATTTGCTTAGCAGCCTTAACTACCTGAGCATCCAAATCCGCACCTAACGAACTTTTAGAACCAGAACCTGTAACATATGCATATAAAGCAGCTAATACCTGCTTTTGTTGCGTAGGCGTAACTGCAACTCTTTTATCAGCATTAGCACCAGTTAATGACATATTAGATTCAAAATGGATATGTTTAGACATCTTTCCATTTTTTGGAACACGACCTTGCGCATAACCACCATCATAACCACCACCTTGCCAGTCTCCTAAAAAGTCTGCAGCAACACTTACTATAGTATTTACTTTTGAAAAATCATAATCCGCTAATGCTCGTTCACCATACATCATTTGATACGCATCCAAAGCTTCACTTTGCGATACTGCATCATAAACCACATGCTTAACGTTTTGATACTTTGCTTTAAACTCAGCAATCAATCTTGATGTAGATGGACTAGCAAAGGTTTGAGTAAGCACAACTATTTGCTTACCTCCCAAACCATTAAGCTTAACACCTACTTCTTTATCCAAAGCCTCCCAACTAATATCCTCTCCACCTTTCTTTGGACCTTGTAAACGAGAATTATCATACAACGACAAAACCGAAGCATGAACCCTTGCATTAGCATCTCCATTAGATGAAGCAAGGTTGTTATTTTCTACTTTAATAGGACGACCCTCTCTAGTTTTAATCAAAATACTAGCAAAATCATACCCATCTGCAATTGTAGTAGCATAATAATTGGCAACACCAGGAACAATTCTTTCTGGCTGAACTACATAAGGTATTGATTTTTTAACAGGCCCTTCACAAGCTGCCAAAGATGCAGCAGCTGTACTAAAACCTACATACTTAAGAAAATCTCGACGAGATGTCGAAGAACTCTCTAAAGATGATTTATCTCCTAAAAACTCATCCGCAGGAATTTCCTTAACGAATTCATTTTGCTGTAGCGCCTCAACAATAGAGCTATTCTCATTTAGCTCTTCAACACTTTTCCAGTATTTCTTGTTTGATGACATATATAATTGATATTAGCTTCTTACTATTTTCCGAATAATCGGATAACAAATTTTTATTAATAATGACACTTACCACATTCCAGACCACCCATCTGAGCAGCTGTTAGTTGATCTACACCATATTTCTTCGAGAGTTCTTTATGAATTTTCTCATAATACTCATTATCTGCAACCTTAACATTAGTCTCTCTATGACAGTTAATACACCAACCCATAGTTAAAGGAGCATGTTGATACATAACTTCCATCTCCTCTACAGGGCCATGACATGTTTGACACTCCACCCCCGCAACACTAACATGCTGTGAGTGGTTAAAATATGCGAAATCAGGAAGGTTATGAATACGCACCCATTTTACTGGCTCCGTTTCACCTGTATACGATTGCGAACTAGCATCCCAACCTACAGCCTTATATAGTTTTTGAATCTCTCCATCATAAAATTCTTTAGAATACTCTTCTGTTGCAGTACCATCAGCCACTTCACTAATAGATTTATGACAATTCATACACACATTAAGTGAAGGAATACCTGACGTCTTACTTACTCTAGCAGAAGAATGACAGTACTTACATTCTATTTGATTATCACCAGCGTGAATTTTATGCGAATAATGAATCGGTTGAATCGGAGCATAACCCTGATCAACTCCTACTTGCATAAAGTAACCGTAAACAAAATACCCACTAGCTAGTAACAAAAATATAGCTGTCACTAAAACCAGAAATTGATTCTGAATAAAAGCTTTCCAGATCGGAGTTCGTTCTTCAGCTTTTGGCAACTCTACATTACTAGCTTCAGCAAAGCTTCTTAATGTTTTGTTGACTAAAAACAACACCACCATCAGCATCAAAAACACCAATGCCAATATGCTTAGAATAACATTTGTCGAAACTCCAGAACCGCTTCCGGCTGCTACAGCATCACCAGTACCCGGAACAGAAGCCGGAGGATCAGCCTTAGGCTCCATCACATAAGCTAGGATATTATCGATATCCGTATTCGTTAACTGCGGAAAAGCATTCATTGCAGTTTTATTATACTCTTCATAAATAGCTACAGCTTGAGCATCTCCCGAAGCTACCATTGCTGCACTGTTTTTTACCCAAGAATATATCCATTCTCTTTCGTACTTATCAGCCACTCCAAAAAGAGCAGGACCTGTCATCTTCTTATATCGCTTATGACAAGCAGCACATAGAGATTTAAATAACTCTTCTCCTTTAGCTACATCTCCTCCAGATGAAGCTTCTGCAACTGCAGTATTATCCGCAACCACTTCTTCCTGTCCGAAAACAGGGTTAAAAAAAGTAAATAAAAAAACAGTTCCTAGAATTAGGATTTTAGAGGCTGAATTTCGGTGTTTCACCTGTTTCATATTATCAAGTAGAATTATCGTCTTAATTTTGGTATGGTTTTTTCTATAGTCTGTTAAAAAAGACTTAAAAACCACCACCTTTAATTCGACGACAAAAGTACTATAATAAGTCGATTTTGGAAATGTTAGAGAAGCGTTAAGTATTAATTTATAATAATTCTAAATAATATTTTTAAACAATTATGAGTTATTAAACTTTACCTTTGCCCTAAATTAATTTGTAATGAGAATGTTAAACATTAGACACTATATATTTTTTGCAAGTTTTCAAGCCTTGGGATTATCAACTATAATTGCTCAAGAAGACCCAAATTCAATCCCTGAAACGCCAAATGACAACAATTTTGTAGCTATAAACATAGCTCCTCCTCCAGAAGCAACTGTTACAATTAACCAAGATCCCAAAATTACTACGCTTTTAGACATGAAGTCAAAAATGGAAAAAGATGGTGATTTTAGTGATCGTTATAAGGTTCAATTATACAATGGAAATCTTAATCAGGCGAATAAAATCTTGAATTCTGCAAAAGAACTTTTCCCTAAATGGAGCTCATCTTTACAATATGAAACTCCTAACTATAAAGTTTGGATCGGAAACTACAGAACCAAACTAGAAATGGATAGAGCATTATTAGAAATCAAAAAGGAATTTCCTTATGCTTTTCCATTTAAACCTGAAAAAAAATAGAACACTTTATTAGTCATATAAAAAAAACCTCTACAAAATGTAGAGGTTTTTTTTTATTTATATCACTGTATATTATTACTTACAGTTTTTTCTTAACTGCTACTTCTTGATAAGCTTCTACAACATCACCTTCTTTAATATCATTGTAGTTTTTAACTTGCAAACCACAATCATATCCTTTACCTACTTCTTTCACATCGTCTTTGAAACGTTTTAAGGAAGCCAATTCACCTGTATAAATCACCACTCCCTCTCTTATCAATCGGATACCTGAATTTCTATAAATCTTACCGTTCTGAACCATACATCCAGCAATAGTACCAACTTTAGAAATCTTAAATGTTTCTCTAATTTCTGCAGTACCAGTGATTTCTTCTTTCATTACTGGAGAAAGCATTCCCTCCATTGCATCTTTCAGGTCATTAATAGCATCATAAATAATTGAATATGTTCTGATATCGATTTCTTCTTTATCAGCAACCTGTCTAGCATTACCAGCCGGTCTTACATTAAATCCAATTATAATCGCATCTGATGCAGAGGCTAATAACACATCACTTTCTGTGATTGCCCCTACTGCTTTATGAATAATATTTACATGAATCTCTTCTGTAGATAATTTCTGGAAAGAATCTGTTAATGCTTCTACAGATCCATCCACATCACCTTTAAGAATAATATTCAATTCTTTGAAATCTCCAAGAGCAATTCTACGTCCGATTTCATCAAGCGTAATGTGCCTTTGTGTACGTACAGATTGCTCTCTATGTAATTGAGCACGCTTAGAAGCAATATCTTTTGCTTCACGCTCATCTTCTAACACGCTAAATTTATCTCCAGCTTGCGGCGCTCCATCCAAACCTAATATAGAAACTGGTGTAGAAGGCCCAGCCTTCTCCACGTTATTTCCACGTTCATCCTGCATCGCCTTAACTTTACCACTATTTTTACCAGCTAGAACATAATCTCCCACACTAAGGGTTCCTGTTTGCACCAAAATAGTAGAAACATATCCACGCCCTTTATCCAAAAACGCCTCTACCACTGTACCAGACGCTAATCGATTAGGATTTGCCTTAAGCTCTAATATCTCTGCTTCAAGCAATACTTTTTCGAGTAATTCTTTGACCCCAGTACCTGTTTTGGCTGAAATATCGTGAGACTGTATTTTACCACCCCAATCCTCTACTAATAGATTCATTGAAGCAAGTTTCTCTTTTATCTTTTCAGGATTTGCCTCTGGCCTATCCACTTTATTAATTGCAAAAATTATTGGTACTCCAGCTGCTTGCGCATGACTTATAGCCTCTTTAGTCTGAGGCATTACATCATCATCTGCAGCGATCACAATAATTGCTAAATCTGTTACTTGAGCACCACGCGCACGCATTGCCGTAAAGGCTTCGTGACCAGGAGTATCTAAAAACGCGATTTTTTGTCCGCCTTCTAACTGCACTCCGTATGCACCAATATGCTGGGTAATCCCACCACTCTCGCCTGCTATCACATTTTCTTCTCGAATATAATCCAGTAATGACGTTTTACCATGATCAACATGTCCCATTACAGTTACAATTGGCGCTCTAAAAACCAAATCTTCTGGAGCATCAACTATCTCTTCTATAGATTCTTCAATATCCGCAGTTACAAAATTAACCTCATAACCGAACTCATCAGCAACAATAGAAAGCGTTTCGGCATCCAAACGTTGATTCATGGTCACCATAATACCAAGTGACATACACGCAGATATCACTTCTGTTGTTGACACATTCATCATAGTAGCAACTTCAGAAACCGTTACAAATTCAGTTACTTTTAATACTTTACTTTGTTGTTCTTGCTGAGCAACATCATCTTCAGCCTTTTGACGGTGCTGATCTCTTTTATCTCTACGATATTTTGCTGCTTTGGACTTATTAGATTTACCCTGAAGTTTTTCTAGAGTTTCTCTAACTTGTTTTTGCACTTCTTCTTCACTAGGCTCTTCCTTAACTATAGGGGTTCTTTTACCTTTTGCAGGTCCTCTACCTCTATTTCCTTGGCCGCCGCCTCTATTTTGGCCACCTCTATTACCGCCGGATTGACCACCAGGTCTTCCGCCTCCAGGGCCACCACTTTCCTTACTAATTCTTCTACGACGTTTCTTTGGATCACCTCCAGCCGCATTCTTATCAGATTTCTCGTCCTTCTTTTTTGCAGGCTTTTTAAATTGAGTTAAATCAATTTTTTGTCCTGTAAAATTAGGTCCATCTAATTTTTTATACTGAGTCTTTACTTTATCTGAAGCAACAGGTTTTTCAACCTCAGTTTTATTTTCTTTAGGCTTTTCAACAACAGGTTTTTTAGCCTCAACTGGCTTTTCCTGCTTTACTTCTTTTACCTTTTCTACAGGAGGTTTAGGAGCTTGTTTGGTTATTTTCAACTCTTTTTTCGCCGGTCTATTAGAAACCACTTCTGGTTCTTTTGGCTTAACCTCTTCTTTTTTAGGAGTTTCATCCACCTTTTTTTCGGGCTGCGGTGTTTCTTCTTCCTTCTTTTCTAATTCAATTTTCCCTACTTGTTTAGGGCCACTTAATTGAGCTTTAGCTTTAACAACTTCACGTGCCTCTGCAAGCTTACGTTTTTCTTCCTGCTCATTTTCAATCTGCACACGCAATGCCTCTTTCTCTTTTCTCTTTTCTTCCCCCACTTCTTTTGAAGCTACCTTCTTACTCTTATCGGTCTGAAATTCATCAAACAAGAGCTGGTAAATATTAGGAGAAATTTTTGTGGTAGGACGCGCGTCTATCTCGTGACCTTTTGAATTCAAAAAGTCAACAGCCCGATCAAGCGAGATATTGAATTCGCGTAGTACCTTATTTAATCTCATTGTTTTTGCTTCAGCCATAAATGCCTTTTATTTTATGCTCAAATATAAATTAATTGTGATTATTAATCCTCAAATTCTGATTTTAATATTTTGATCACTTCACTTACCGTCTCTTCCTCGAGATCAGTACGCTTTACAAGATCTGCCATATCCTGTTCTAAAATACTCTTAGCTGTATCTAATCCTATTTTAGAAAACTCCTCAATAATCCAAGAATCAATTTCATCAGAAAATTCTGTAAGTTCAACATCCTCTTCTACTCCCTCTCTAAACACGTCAATCTCGAAACCAGTTAACTGCCCAGCTAATCTAATGTTATGACCTCCACGACCAATCGCTTTAGAAACTTCTTCTGGCCTTAACATCACCTCTGCACGACTACCTTCTTCATTAAGTTTAATAGAGGTTACTTTTGCAGGGCTTAATGCCCTTGTGATATATAGTTGCACATTATTAGTATAATTAATAACGTCTATATTTTCATTACCCAATTCTCTAACAATACCATGTATACGCGATCCTTTCATACCTACACACGCTCCAACAGGGTCTATTCTATCATCATAAGAATCTACAGCTACTTTTGCTTTTTCTCCTGGGATTCTAACCACTTTTTTAACGCTAATCAATCCATCAAAAACTTCCGGAATTTCAGATTCGAAAAGTTTTTCAAGAAATAATGGCGATGTCCTAGACATAACTATAGCAGGCTTATTTCCTTTAAGCTCTACAGATTCTATTACTCCTCTTACGTTTTCTCCTTTTCGGAAAAAATCAGATGGTATTTGTCTATCTTTTGGTAAAATGATTTCATTACCCTCATCATCAAGCATAATAATCGCTCTATGACGAATATGATGAACTTCTGCTGTATAAATCTCTCCTTCTAATTCTTTAAATTGCTTATATATATTGGTATTATCGTGTTCATGGATTTTTGATATCAAATTTTGACGTAAAGCAAGAATAGAACGTCTTCCTAAATCAATTAGCTTTACTTCTTCTGATACATCCTCACCTACTTCAAAATCTGGTTCAATTCTTTGAGCCGCAGTTAACGATATCTCTTGGTTATCATCTTCTACTTCCCCATCTCCAACAACAATTCTATTTCTCCAAATTTCTAAATCCCCTTTATCAGGATTAATAATGATATCGAAATTGTCATCACTACCAAACTTCTTCTTTAGAGCATTTCTAAATACATCTTCTAAGATCGCCATTAACGTAACACGATCTATCAACTTATCATCTTTAAATTCTGAAAATGATTCTATTAATGCGATATTTTCCATATCAATATTATAATTAAAATGTTATCATAACTTTTGCTTCTACAATATTTTTATAAGCTACATCAGCCTCTTTGGTAACTGTAACCTTACCTTTTCCAACAGGCTTAGGCTCTCTAGCTTTCCAAGTTAAGGAGATAGCCTCTTCTGTAACAGAAATCAACTCTCCTTCAATAGTTTGATCTTGAGTTTTTATCTTGAGTTTTCTCCCTATATTTTTTTTGTATTGACGAATATGTTTCAACCCCTCAGAGACTCCCGAAGACATCACCTGCAGAGAAAAATCTTCTTCTTCTCGATCAAGATTATGTTCTATCGCTCTACTAACAGCAATACAATCCTCAACTTTGACACCATCGTCTCCATCAATAATAATTTCAATACTGTTATCAGGATGAATTTTAAAATCGATCAAAAACAGAGACGTATTTTCTTTAAGCGCCTCTTCTAATAAATTTTGAACTTTGTCTTTCAATGACATAACTAGATAAAAAGAGGGGACTTCTCGTCCCCTCAACTTGGTTTTTTAATTTCAACGGTGCAAAGATAGCAATAATATCTTAGATACAAAATATGTGAAAGAATGAATTTATTCGTAAATTTAATATATCTAAGATCAGGGTAGTTTACTTAGACTTAATGCATTGCAAATCCCCAATAAAAATCTAGCCACTATCCTTCTGAGTGTTTAAAAATTCTGAGATTACCTTATTACTACATTACTCATTCAAAAAAGCAATATTATGATTAAAAGTATACTAGTACCTACCGACTTTTCTGATCAAGCAGAAAGCGCATTAAAAGTTGCCGCTCAAATTGCAAGAAAAAACAATGCTTCAATCTATTTGTTACATATTTTAGAGTTACCAATGCACCTAAGTGATCTAATGTCTTCTGGAACCACGGCCGCAGCTCCTCAAGCCGTTTATTTCATGAAGCAAACCCACAATAAATTTGAAGAGTTAATAGAAAAAGAATACCTGAAAGATCTCGAAGTTGTAGAAACAGTAAGTTTTGAAGACATCCATACAGGAATCAATAGTTCTAGCGAAAAAAACAATGTAGACATTATTGTCATGGGCTCTCATGGGTCAACCGGTTTTGAAGAATTGTTTATTGGATCTAATGCCGAAAAAGTAGTGCGCACATCAAAAAAGCCAGTACTAGTTATCAAAGAAGATTGCGAAATATTTGAAATAAGCGATTTTGTATACGCTACAAATTTTGATAACGAAGACAAACCTTCATTATTAGCAGCACATGATTTTTCAAAGTCAATAAACGCGAAACTTCATTTAGTTTGGGTAAACACAGCTAACGGATTTAAAACCACGTATGAAACCGAAGAAAAAATGAATTTAATGATATCTGGACTCGATATTAGTAACTACACACTCAACATCTACAATGATATCACTGTAGAAAAAGGAATCCTAAACTTTGCAGGATCGGTTAATGCGGGGATGATCGGTATTAGCACACATGGCAGAAAAGGGATTTCTCATTTTATTAATGGCAGCCTAGGAGAAGATGTTGTAAATCACGCCAAAAGACCAGTATTAACTTTTAAAATTTAAAAAGCATACCCCAATTACCCCCCTTAACCACACCTCATTTTCGTTCTAAAACAGAAAAAGAGTAACATTAATTTGTTACTCTTTTTTGTATATTTCACATAATCATTCTTTTGCTTTTTAAAGCTAAATATCATTCAAAAAAAAAGAAGGAACTAGATTATACTAATTCCTTCAATTTATGTTGGTCTACTAGGGCTCGAACCTAGACTCTTCTGTACCAAAAACAGACGTGTTGCCAGTTACACCATAGACCAGTATTTTTAATACGGGTGCAAATTTAATACTTTCTTTTGGGTATGCAAACATTTTTTTCAAAATTATTTCCTCCAAATAGACATTATTAATGTAAAATCAACAAAATCAGACTAAAATATAAACTTCTGTTAAGCGTTTGCTAAAAAAACAAAGGGGAAAGTATTTTTATCACTAAATTCGCCTCACGTTATATAAACGAATAAACTCTATGAGCACATTCAACTTTACCAAGTGGAATAAAATAACTGGATGGGTCGTTTTTGCGATCGCCCTATGTGTATATGCAATGACCGTAGAACCAACGGCAAGTTTTTGGGATGCTGGCGAGTATATTGCCACCTCATCAAAACTACAGGTTGGTCACCCTCCTGGAGCTCCTTTATTTCAAATGATCGGAGCTTTTGCAAGTACTTTTGCTTCAGACCCAACTCAAGTTGCGTTAATGGTAAATATGACTTCTGCAGTAGCAAGTGCTTTTGCCATATTATTTATGTTTTGGTCTATTACAATCTTGGTTAAGAAACTAATTGTAAAAGAAGAAGAATTTACTCAAAGTAAAGCCATGGCTGTTTTGGGTAGTGGTATTGTTGGAGCATTATCATTTACTTTTACCGATAGTTTTTGGTTTAATGCCGTTGAAGCCGAAGTATATGCAATGGCCTCCTGTATCTTATCTGTTCTTTTTTATCTGGGCTTACTTTGGGAAAGAGACATGCACAAACCAAGAGGTAATAAATGGCTCTTACTAATTTCATTTATTGTCGGGCTATCTTTTGGAGTACACTTTATGGGATTACTATCTATACCAGCAATAGGATTACTATACTACTTTAAGAATTATAAAGAAATTACTATAAAAAACTTTATTGCAGCAAATGTTATTGTTGTAGCCATATTGTTATTTATTTTCAAATTACTACTTCCTTCTACTCTCAAATTTTTTGGAGCTGCCGAAGTATTTTTTGTTAATTCTATCGGTCTTCCATTTAATTCGGGAACAATTATCGCTGGACTTTTAATCGTAACGGCCTTTTATTTTGGAATAAAATATACTCGTAAAAAGAATTACCCCCAACTAAACACATTACTACTATGCGTTGTTTTTATTCTAGTAGGGTTTTCGAGCTGGATTATGCTTCCTATTAGAGCTAATGCCGGCACCGTAATCAATGAAAACAATCCAAATAACGCAAGAGAGTTATTAGCATATTATAATCTAGAACAATATCCCGAAACGCATTTGTTTTACGGGCCTCAATTTTCAGAAATATATGCCACCTTGGATCAAGATAATCCTTACGAAGATGATAAACCAAAGTACGAAAAAGATCTAAAAACAGGAAAATACATTATTGTAAACGATTGGAAAAATGCTAAACAAAATCTAGATAATGCTCATAAAGCATTTTTACCTAGAATGTGGAGTACAGAGCACATTGCCAATTATATGGATTTTACCGGCCCAATAAAATTCACCATTAAGCCAGAATATCAAAGCGAAGAAGAATTACTCAAAGCCGTTTCTGATTTTAGAAGAGAATACGCGGTAGGCAAGCTAGACAATGAAGATTATCATAAGTTTTTACAATCCTTTGGGAATTATATAGATGTGCAAAAACCTTCTTTCATGGATAATGTAGCCTATATGTTTGATTATCAAATGGGTTATATGTACTGGCGTTATTTTATGTGGAATTTTGTTGGTCGACAAGATGACAACCAAGGGAATCTAACGGATCTAGAAGGTAATTGGTTGAGCGGAATTAAGTTTATTGACGAATTACACTTAGGTTCTCAAGACAATCTACCTACAGACACCTTAAAAAACAAAGCACGTAATACCTATTATTTCTTACCATTACTGCTAGGGTTAATCGGTTTTGTATTTATGCTACAGCATGATAAGAAAAATTTCTGGGTGTTATTTATATTTTTCCTTTTTACAGGACTAGCATTAAAAATATATTTAAATGAACGCCCATTCGAACCTAGAGAACGTGATTATGCATTGGTAGGGTCATTTTATGTGTTTGCTATCTGGATAGGTTTTGGCGTATATGCATTATTTGATTTATTAAAGAACAAAGTAAAACCCAAACTTCTTGCACCTATTGTTACCGTAGTCTGTCTATTAGCAGTTCCTGTTTTAATGGCCTCAGAAAACTGGGATGATCATGATCGGTCTAATCGATACACGGCTCAATCCATGGCAAAAATGTATTTACAATCATGCCAAGATGACGCCATACTATTCACCATTGGAGATAATGATACATTTGCACTTTGGTATGCTCAAGAAATAGAAGGATATCGTACAGATGTGCGAACGGTAAACACTAGTCTTTTTGCTACAGACTGGTATATTGACCAAATGAAAAAGGCGGCATACGATGGGAAGCCCATACCGTCTCAATTAACCCATGAATTTTATCGATTTGGAAATAATGATGCTATCTACTACAAGCCAGTTACTAATGACACCATGCTCATTAAAAACTGGATGCGATGGATAGAAACTGATGACCCAAGAACCAAAGGAGATCTCCAAAGTGGTAAAAAAGTAAATACCTTCCCCACTAAACATATTAGAATTCCTGTAAACAAAGAAGCTGTTCTTAAAAACGGGATAGTATCTCCAGAAGATGCTGATCTTATTGTACCGTACATCGATATACATTTAAAAGGGGATCTATTGTTCAAAAATCGATTATTAATGCTGGATATCATTGCAAATAACAATTGGGAACGACCAATTTATTTTACCGGAGGAAGTTACGGAGATGATGACTTCTTGTGGATGAAAGATTATCTACAATTAGACGGGGTAACTTTTAAACTTGTACCAATACGCACCAAAGTTGATAGACGTAATCCTTTTGAAATGGGTAGAATAAACACAGATCTCATGTACAAAAATGTTACCAGTTGGGATTGGGGTAATAGTAATGACCCTAACATTTATCACGATCCAGAAACCAGAAAAAATGCAATTACATACAGAAGTAACCTTGCTCGTTTAGTAGAAACATTAATAAAAGAGGATCAAAAAGGTAAAGCCAAAGAAATTATTGATTTGGCCATGGATAAAATGCCTATCGAATATTATGAATACTATACTTTACTAGAACCCTACATTACGGGATACTATCAAGTAGGCGAAAAGCAAAAAGCTCGAGATTTATGGAATAAAGTTGCAAAAAAATATCAAGAACAACTTACTTACTTTGGTAGCTTAAGCCTTGAAAAGCAATATATGTATGCTGAAGACATTGTTACCAATGTAGAACGTTATCGTAGCGTTGTTGATCTATTACTAATCAACCAAGACAGAGAGATGATCGAAGAAAAAGCTGATGAGTTTAATAAATACTTAGGGCTGTTCACCAGATTATACTCGGCCGATGAAGAATATAACGACGAAGAATTACTACGTAAACAGGAAGAGGATTTAATTAAGGAATTTCAAAATCAAGAAAAAGCTTTAGACTCCCTAGACACGATACCAGAATAATTCTAAAAGTGAGTCTTACGGCTCACTTTTTTAATATATAAAGCATTTGATTCCAAGTAAAACACCAAAAGTTCTGAAACAATTTTTTTCTACGTATGCATGGGATTTTGCATCGAAAAAAGAGAATACCTTATACCTAACTTTTGATGATGGCCCTATCCCCGAGGTTACCGAATTTGTTCTTGAACAATTATCAAAATATAACGCCAAGGGAACCTTTTTTTGTATTGGAGATAACATTCGTAGACACCCTGATATTTTTGATAAAATAATATCACAAGAACACGCTGTAGGTAATCACACCATGAATCATCTCAAAGCCTGGAAAACTAATTCTGAAATATATCTCAAAAATATAATGGATTGCGAACAGATAATTGAAAAATATGCTGGCAATCAAAATAAACCAACATTGTTTAGACCTCCTTACGGTCAAATAAGTTATTCAAAATTTAAAGTTTTAGAAAAGCTTGGGTATAAAATTATTCTTTGGGATGTATTATCAAAAGATTGGGAGTCTAATACTTCTCCAGAAACTTGTCTTCAATATGTACTGCAAAACACTGAACCAGGAAGTATTATAGTTTTTCATGATAGCTTAAAGGCATCAAAAAACCTGACATACGCATTACCAAGGGTTCTGGAACATTTTACCAAAAAAGGATTTTTGTTTGAAGCTATATCAGCTTAGACATATTCTTTCATAAGTCCAATCAACGTATTGGCATCTTGCTCACCACTTTGTCGCCAAACCATTTCACCCTCTTTATAAATCATCAAGGTAGGCAAGCCTTTAATCCTTAAAGCAGTTGCAAGTTCTTCATTTTTATCAATATCAATTTTTATAACCTTACCCTTATCACCAAGAGCAGCGGCCACATCTTTTAATACCGGATGCATTGCAACTGAAGGTTCATTCCATTCTGTATAAAAATCCAACAGAACAGGAACTTCAATACTAATTATATCTCCAAACTTTGACATGTTCAAAACTTTTACGTTCGAGATCCTTTTTTAACACATACAGACCCCTAAACAATTGTAAATATAATACTTTCTTAGAATTAAGAGGGCTGTACTCCTTTTCTCAATTCAATTACTGTTATCTCAGGCCAAATACCTACCCTACCTGGGAATGCATGAAACCCGAAACCTCGATTTACATTTAAATACCTTCCCATCTCATTATACATTCCGGCCCACTGTTTATATACATACTGCACAGGACTCCACCTCACAAACCCAGGAATTTCAATTCCAAATTGAAAACCATGAGTATGACCACTTAGAGTAAGATGATAATGATCTTCATGTTCTTTTACCTCGTACTCCCAATGCGAAGGGTCATGGCTAAGCAAAATTTTGAAATCTTCTTTAGTCACCTTTTCAGATGCTTTAGTAAGATCTCCTGCTTTTTTGAAATTATGCCCCCAATTTTCTACTCCTACTACAGCAATACGCTCTCCTTCTTTCTCTACAAAAGCACTATCATTAAGTAACAGATTAAAATCAATTTTAGTATGAATATCTTTTATGGCTTGAAAATTAGCTTCTTTTTCTTCCTCACTACCCCATGTAACGTATTCTCCATAATCATGGTTTCCTAAAACAGAATATTTCCCGTACTGCGGTTTTTTAAGGCGCTTAAAAGTATCAATCCAATCATCCATTTCCTTGGCCATTGTATTTACTATATCGCCTGTAAAAAGCAAAAGATCTGCTTCTTGTTCATTAATCAAATCCACGGCATATTCTATTTTGGAGGGGTCATCAAAACTTCCAGAATGAATATCTGAAATCTGAGTAATCTTAAATCCATCAAATGCAGCCGGAAGATCATCGTAATAAAGCACGTGACTAATAACTTTAAAATTATATTTACCTCTAAAAATACCATGTAACAAGCCAGCAAAAGGAATAGCCGCTATACCTAAAGCTATTTGACTAATAAATTTTCTTCGATCTGGTAAATATTGAGTAGCATTACCATCAAAAAAAGTATTGGTAAGATAATTATACCCCGCAATACATAATCTAATAATATCCTCGCCAAACATAAACAAGACCAAGATTAATTTCGGCACAAACGATAACAACAATAATCCACTCGCTCGTAGAGAATATTTGGTAGGACCAATACTTCTATCGTAATTAGCAAAAGTGTAAATCACATATCCCAAAATGAGTAGTGATAATACCAAGTATCCAATCTGAACTATTGGGTTTTTTGAAACGGTTCGTACTGCTTGATAGGCATAAATTTCTACCAACACATATAAAACTATGGGAATTAACCAGCGCATATTACATTCTAATTCATTAACAAAGCAAAGCTATCTCTCCTTTTTAATCTGCAACTATTTTTAAGTAAAAATTAACGATATACAATTTAAATCCTATAATTCCGTTAATATGGGTGATTATAAAATGATAAATCTTAATAATTTGTTTCGGAACTAACATTTTTATTTGTAACTTCGGAGAATAATTCCTCTTTAATAGGAACTTAAATAATAAACATCTATTATTATATATAAAAAATTACTATCGTATTTATAGCAGTTGATACATTGTTATCAATTTTATTTTGGGGCGAAATGCCGTCAGGTCTTGACGGCATTTCTTATTTGTATTTATCATAGTTTTTTAAGCTATTAAGCGATCTTCTTTTTATATTGCGTTTCTAAAAATTCAACTCGTATTATGTCACAAAAACGTCTTTTTCTTCTTGATGCTTTCGCACTAATCTTTAGAGGGTATTATGCGTTAATAAAAAACCCAAGAATCAACTCCAAAGGTCAGGATACATCAGCAATTATGGGATTTGTAAACTCGTTATTTGATGTTATCAAAAGAGAAAAACCAGATCATTTGGCCGTTGCTTTTGACAAACAAGGAAGTAAAGACAGATTAGAAATATTCCCAGAGTATAAAGCTAATCGCGATGAAACTCCTGAAGCTATAAAAATTGCTGTTCCCATAATTCAAGAAATACTAAAGGCAATGCACATTCCGATAATTGAACGTGCTGGAGTTGAGGCAGATGATCTCATTGGTACAATTGCAAAACAGGCCGAAAAAGAAGGATATCAAACGTATATGGTAACTCCTGATAAAGATTATGCACAATTGGTGTCAGAAAATATATTTATGTATCGCCCGGCCAGAATGGGAAATGGTATTGAAATTTGGGGTATCCCAGAGGTTCAAAAAAGATTTGAAGTAGAACGCCCAGAACAGGTGATTGATTATCTGGGTATGATGGGTGATGCCGTTGACAACATACCTGGATTGCCTGGTGTTGGTGACAAAACCGCCAAAAAATTTATAGCTGCATACGGTTCTATGGAAGGGCTTTTGGCAAATACAGATCAGCTAAAAGGTAAAATGAAAGAAAAGGTAGAAGCTAATGCAGAACTAGGACTTCTATCAAAAAAATTAGCCACAATTATTTTAGATTGTGATGTGACTTTTAATGCTGAAGATTATGAACTTGTAGCTCCTGATGAAGGAAAAGTAAGAACTATTTTTGAAGAACTTGAATTTCGAAGGTTAACAGATCAGTTTGTTAAAATATTTTCTAAAGAAGATCCATCAACACCACAAGAAGCTATATCGACAGGTACTAAAAAGAAAACCTCTCAAGCAGCAGGTGCAGGTCAGTTTTCACTATTTGGTGGTGATGATCAAGCGGCAGATGAATCAACATCTTTCTCAAACAGAAAAACAATTACGAATACAGAACATTTTTATCAAAGTATCACTCCTGGTATGGCCATGAAATTGTTCTTGCAAAATTTATTAAAACAAAACAGTGTTTGTTTTGATACCGAAACTACAGGATTAAATGCGCTTACTGCAGAGTTGGTTGGCATTGCTTTTTCATGGGAAGGAAGTAAAGGGTTCTATATCCCCTTCCCCGAAGATCGCAATGAAGCTCAAGAATTAATAGAGCAATTACGCCCATTTTTTGAATCGGAAGAAATTTCTAAAATAGGGCAAAACCTAAAGTATGACATTAAAGTATTAGCCAAATACAATATAGAAGTAAAAGGAAAGCTATTTGACACTATGTTGGCGCACTACCTTATCAATCCTGATATGAGACATAACATGGATGTATTAGCCGAAACGTATCTTAACTACACCCCTGTTTCTATCACAGAGTTAATTGGTAAAAAAGGTAAAAATCAACTTTCTTTTAGACAAGTTCCTTTAGACAAACAAACCGAATACGCCGTAGAAGATGCAGATATTACTTTTCAGCTAAAAGAGCATTTTGCACCAGAACTTAATGAAGCTAAAACAGTTTCTTTATTTGAAGACATAGAAATCCCTTTGCTAAGAGTTTTGGCAGACATGGAAGTAGAAGGAATTAACCTAGATAGAGAGTTTCTCGAATCATTATCAAAAGATTTGGATAGCGATATAAAGAGCCTAGAAAGTAAAATCTATACTGAAGCGGGAGAAGAATTTAATATTGCTTCCCCAAAACAGTTAGGCGTAATTTTATTTGAAAAAATGAAATTAGTTGACAAACCCAAAAAGACGAAAACTGGACAATACTCTACTGCAGAAGATGTATTATCATACTTGGCAAAAGATCATGAAATCATCCAAAACATATTAGATTTTAGAGGTTTATCGAAGTTAAAAAGCACATATGTAGATGCTTTACCTACCCAGGTCAACGAAAACACCGGTAGAGTGCATACTGATTATATGCAAACAGTTGCTGCTACAGGGCGCTTAAGCTCTAATAATCCCAACCTTCAAAACATCCCTATACGAACTGAGAGAGGGCGACAAGTAAGAAAAGCGTTTATTCCCAGAAGCGAAGAATACACATTATTAGCTGCGGATTACTCGCAAATAGAATTACGAATTATCGCAGCCTTGAGTGAAGAAGAAACTATGATCGAAGCTTTTAAAAACGGAGAAGATATCCATGCTTCTACTGCAGCAAAAGTATTCAATGTAGCCATCGATGAAGTAAGCCGAGAACAACGTAGTAACGCAAAAACAGTGAATTTTGGGATTATTTATGGTGTTTCTGCTTTTGGATTAAGTAATCAAACAAGTCTCTCTCGTAGCGAGGCAAAAGAGTTAATAGACACCTATTACAAAACATACCCTAAGCTACGTAATTACATGAGTGAACAAGTTGACTTTGCTCGTGACAATGGATACGTACAAACTGTTTTAGGAAGACGCAGATACTTAAAAGACATCAATTCAGCCAATGCAATTGTAAGAGGTGCGGCAGAACGAAATGCAGTAAACGCTCCTATACAAGGAAGTGCAGCAGATATTATTAAAATTGCAATGATCAATATCCATAAAAAACTAAAAGAAAGCGGTTATAAAACCAAAATGCTTTTGCAGGTACATGATGAATTGGTATTTGATGTATACAAACCTGAACTTGAACAAATCAAAACATTAATCAAAACCGAGATGGAAAATGCCTACACTTTGGCGGTTCCATTAGATATAGATCTTGGATTGGGCGATAATTGGCTTGAGGCACATTAAATATAAATTTAAAAGAAAAACGAGATGCAAAATTACTGCGCTCTTTTCTTCATATCTTTATAAAAATCATAGTAATTCAAAAAAGTTGGCATTACGGGGCCATTAAACGGGTTAGGGCCATTAAACAAAACACAGATTGCAATCTTGTTATCCGGATCAATCAGTAATTGTGTTTTATATTGATTTACGTTACCACCATGGTATACGATTCTGCGACCTCTATAATCCAGAATACGCCAACCCATGGCATAATAAGAATCGGTAACACCATCCCATAAATTAACATACGTATCTTCTTGGCTGGTACAAATTACAGGATTAAAAATATCACTTAATCTTTTTTTAGAAATTACATCAGGGCGATATCCCAATAGCACTTTTAAATACTCGCCCATATCAGAAATTGATGCATTAACACCTCCTGCGGCAGCTACATTATAATAGTTTTTATGTAGATTATCTAATCTATATTTTTTTGAATAATGATTATAAGAATGCGGAAACGCTACATTATCATTATTTTTTATATCCAGAAAAGTACTCGAAGCAGTTTTCATTCCTGAAGGGTTAAAAATTCGTTCTTTAAGAAGTAAATCAAAGGTTTTTTGAGTCTGATTTTCCATTATTTTTTCAATAACCGAAAACATGGCATTTTGATATCCGTAACCAGCTCCCTCTTTAGACACTACTCCTTTTCTTTTAAAACTCTTAACAATCTGCTCTAGAGACATTCCTTGCTGTATAAGTCTTGTAAATGTATAAGGGTATACTCCTGTTGTATGAGACAATAAGTGATCCACCTTAAGTCTACTTGCCTGTTCTCTATCTCTTAAATCAAAAATGGCAACAGACTCTTTAACGTTTTGATCCCACTTAAGCTCATTACGATCAACCATATTTCCCGCAAGTACTGCTGTAACTCCTTTTGACAAACTAGCAATTCTAAATACAGAATGTACATCTACAGAATCCTGAGTATGAATCTTTTTTACTCCAAATCCTTTCTTGTACACAACTGTAGAATCTTTAACAATCACTACTGCGGCACCTGGGCATTCTGAAACATTAAAGTTAGTTGCAAAAAACTTATCATAATGATCCAAGAAAAAAGACAATGAATCTTTTGAGGAAATTTCAAGCGCTTCCTTATTAGAATCAATTACAGTAGTTTTCTCTGTTGGCTTAGATGTATTACAAGACACAACAAGCACTAAAAGAATAACATAAAAACATTTCATATTGCGACAATCTAGAGTGCCGCAATATATGTTTTATAAAACTTTTTAAAAAACTTATAGCACAAACCTATAGGTAGCCTTAATCAAAAAGGTGTTTTCTGGTTGTTGATCCAAAATCTGAGTATTCAAACTCCTAAACAAATGATCTCCAGGATCACCACTTCCGGTTACCCCTTGAGACCAAACCAAAAAGATTTCGGACCCTGGGATATACTCCCACCGTAACACCAAATTAGAACGAAATTGAACAAATGCAAAATCAGGGTTGTCGATTGTATAATCTACAGTTCCATCTCTATTTTCATCAATCGAATACACATCATCTGCCAATGAAATCTGATTTTCATCATACAAAGTAACACGCTCACTAAGATCTTTGGCTATTGGATTATTCACATAGTTAAATTCCTTATACCGTCCTCTAGATATAAAAGGTTCTCCATAATATTGTATCGTAAGATTAGGATTGATATTATAATTTAATCGAATACTAGCACTTAATGTTTGCTGATCAATATTAGCGGTTATATATCTTGGTGTCCCACTAAAATCAGCTTCCGTTACATATTGAGTTTTGTTAGGATTCTGTCGAAATTGTGGATTAAGTGATATACTCAAAGCATTAATTGGTTGATAATTCAATCGAACAACATACCTATTAAAAGAGAAGTTTTTCTGATTAGCTCTTGATCCATCGTATCCCAGGGTAAAATTGAATTTTTTTCTTCTATCCGAACCAAAGAACAAAAAAGCAAAATTCTCGTCAGAAAAACGCCATCTTGGACCTCCTTGTAAAATCGTGTTCGAAAAAATTCTAGGTTTATGTCCAAATCCAACCTCGGTCCACCAGTTATTTTTATAATTAATTTCTCCTCGTATAAAATACTGAATACGGTTGTAATTGCCCTCAAAGTCAAAGGTCGAAAATTGTTCGGCAAAAATTTCTGCTCTCCTATAAAAGTTAGTAGGTTTTAAGAATAAGTACCTAATATTAGCAAACTGTCTAATCTCGTCTGCCTGTCTTAAAAAACCTATATCGTTAAGTTCCAATTCTGGCGATCTCCAAAAAATACCAGCATTATACCTCCAACGTCCACCACCTGATTTACCTCCAGTTAACTTACCTCCAGTACCTGTAAGTGAAGTTCTATTAGGATCAACACGAACATGGTCTGCATCTACACGCTGAAAAAGATGGGTAAGTTCATTTTGAGTTTCTTCAATAGCTTCCTTAGACCCCTCAACATGACTGGTCACAAAATTACCTTCGATATAAAATTTTCTATCCTTCCAATTGTGCCTAAAATCTAAACCGCCAGAGTAAGCAGATTTCCTTAAACTATTTAAATTATTTTCTCGGGTTCCCAAAAGTTCAGATGTCTCATCAGTATCAGGATTGTTTTCATCGATTTCAAAAGCATCTCCCAAATCACGATTAGTAGCTGTAATGATTCCCCCTATATATGTATTGCGATCATTAAAATCTTTTTGAGCTCTAGCCACAAAATAATTCGTTAAAGGCTCAACAATTGCCTTTCTCTCATTTCCATCTTCATCTTCGATTTTAGCAATCTCTCTTTCGGTTACACTTTCTAGAACACCAATAGACCAGCCATCTTTAGTTTTACCACTAAATTTTGCTGCTCCCAAAATTGTAGTATTACTTGGTCGATCAACAAATTCCCCATCCAAAGTATTAATTGAACCTTGAGGATTACGTCCTATTCTTCGAGAATAAAAAACATTATCAAACCCATTGGCAAATCGATAATCGAATATATTTTTATTTTCTACAAAGAATGGTCTTTGTTCTCTAAAGAAAATTTGAAAACCATCTAGTGCTATTGCTGCAGGGTCGGCTTCAACTTGTCCAAAATCAGGATTTACTGTTAAATCTAATGTAAGATCATTAGTAACTCCTATTTTTGCATCTAAACCTCCATTTAATTTAAATTCTTCTCCATCCCTAAAAGGGTTCCCTTCCTCGGTAGGAAACGTATCGAATTGTGTTACTGCAAAAGGTTGAATTTCTAATTGTTTTTGAGGTTCTATATCGATAAGACCATGTAGTTCTCCAAATTCACTTACCCATCCCGGGGCATCTTGAGGAATACGTTGCCAAACAGATCTTTCTTCTTTTCTAAATAATCTTCGGTTTACTTGAAGTCCCCATATTTGCTCTTTACTTTTTCCAAATTTTACTTGGCTTAAAGGAATCTTAATCTCTGCAGTCCACCCCTCGTCATCTATATTAGTAGCCGTATACCAAATTGGATTCCAGCTACTATCCCAATTATTCCCATTACGAGAGATAAACTCATCTCCTTTCACTCCCGCCGCAGTTATTGAAAAAGAAAAGCCAGTACGTTTATCGTGATACGTATCCAAATTAATCTCTACCCAATCCCCTGCAAAACCATCTCTTCTTGACAGTCTTTTTTCAATCTCATCAGGTTCTGTATCATAACATCGATATGCTACGTAAAGATATTTTTGATCGTATACAATTTTGAACTTGGTTTGCTGTGTGGGTGGAGTATTTTCGTCTGGTTGATTTTCAATAAAATCCCCAGTCCACTCTACCAAGTCCCAACTGGATTCGTTAATCAGCCCATCGATTGTAGGAGCTTCATTATTTTGTAATGGTTTGGTGGTATAAATTCTTTTTGTAACTGTACTTGTAGAATCTTGAGCAATAATGATTGCAGGAAACAGAAATAGTACCAATATATGGCATAAATACTTCATGATGATTAGTTTGTTTGATGATTGATATATCTAAGATGACAGAAATTATCCAAGTTTGTCACACTTTGTTTTGTTTTTTAGTAAAAAATTAACAGGATTCACCCACAACTTCGGGCAAAATCAAAGAATAATTATCCCCTACATAGATCTCTCTGAAAACCAATACATCATCCAATAAAAATAATATCAACTTGCTGTTTGCTATATAAATATATAATTGTACATTTGCACCCCTATTTTATATAGGAAAAGGAATGTTTAATAAGTAAAAATTAATTAGTGTGGACACATTAAGTTACAAAACAGTATCTGCTAATAAAGCAACCGTTACCAAAGAATGGTTGCATATAGATGCTGAAGGACAGACTTTAGGACGTCTTTCTTCTGTAGTAGCTATTCTACTAAGAGGTAAGCACAAGCCTAGCTTTACCCCACACGTTGATTGCGGTGATAATGTTATCATTACAAACGCCGAAAAAATCAACTTAACAGGAAAAAAGTGGACAGATAAGTCATATATCCGTCATACTGGATATCCTGGAGGGCAAAGAAGTCTTACTGCTCAGGAATTATTCGATAAGAATCCAGAGCGTTTAATCGAAAAAGCGGTAAAAGGAATGTTACCTAAAAACAAATTAGGAGCAGCTTTATTTCGCAATTTAAAGGTATATGCAGGAGCAGAACACAATCAAGATGCTCAGCAGCCTAAAACTGTTAACTTAAACGAAGTTAAGTAATGGAAGTTATTCACAAAATTGGTCGTAGAAAAACGGCTGTAGCTAGAGTTTATCTTAAAGATGGTTCTGGAAAAATTACGGTTAATAAAAAAGACCTTAATGACTACTTCACTACTGGAACTTTACAATACAAAGTAAATCAGCCATTGACTTTAACAAGCAATGAAGATAAATACGATGTAACTGTAAACGTATATGGTGGAGGAATCACTGGACAAGCAGAAGCAGTTCGTTTAGCTATATCTAGAGCAGTATGCGAGTTAGATGAAGAAAACAGATCTATTCTTAAGCCAGAAGGTTTATTGACCAGAGATCCAAGAATGGTAGAGCGTAAGAAATTCGGTCAGAAGAAAGCTCGTAAGAAATTCCAGTTCTCTAAACGTTAATTTATTAAAACAGTATTTGTTGTTACCTCAATTAATTGAGGGGTTAGTTTAGCATCTAAATGCGCAAGGCCGTACAAACGTAGCCACTTGTGTATTGCTAATTCAACAGAACGTAAACTATTACAAAAATGGCAAACAATATCGAAGTAAAAGAATTACTTGATGCAGGTGTACACTTTGGTCACCTAACAAGAAGATGGGATCCAAACATGGCACCATATATCTATATGGAGCGTAATGGTATTCACATCATTAACTTATATAAAACTGCTGCAAAAATTGAAGAATCTAGTGAGGCTTTAAAAAAGATTGCAGCGTCCGGCAGAAAAATCCTTTTTGTTGCGACTAAAAAACAAGCAAAAGAAATCGTAGCCGAAAAAGCAAGTAAAGCCAATCAGCCATACATTACAGAAAGATGGCCTGGTGGTATGCTTACTAACTTTGTTACTATTCGTAAGGCAGTTAAAAAAATGGCAGCTATCGATAGAATGAAGAAAGACGGTACTTTTAATACACTTTCTAAGAAAGAGCGTTTACAGGTAGATCGTTTAAGAGCTAAGTTAGAAAAGAACCTTGGTTCTATTTCTGACATGACTCGTTTACCTGGTGCATTATTTGTTGTTGATATCACTCGTGAACATATCGCAGTTAAAGAAGCTCAGAAATTAAACATTCCAATTTTTGCAATGGTAGATACAAACTCTGACCCACGTCAAGTAGATTATCTAATCCCTGCAAATGATGATGCTTCTAAATCAATCGATAAAGTAATGACCTATGTTAGCGATGCTATCATTGAAGGGTTAAGCGAAAGAAAAGCTTCTAAAGAGGCTCCTAAGAAAGAAACTCCTGCAAAAGCTGAAGCAGCGCCAAAAGCTAAAGCAGCAGCACCAGCTCCAAAAGCTGAAGCAGCAGCGCCAGCTCCAAAAGCCGAAGTTGTGGCAGAAGTAGCAGAAGATGCAAAGCAAGAGGAAGAATAAACAGATTGACTGTTTACCAATCTTTAGAGATTAAGTTTTAGTTTTTTAAAGCGAAGCTTAACTTTAATATAAAATAGACGAGTCGTTTGGTTCTTTACTTTTGTAGTATGAATTAAGCGACTTGTTTTTTTAAACAAAACATTAAAATATTTAAACGACATGGTAAAGATTACCGCTGCAGAAGTAAACAAATTAAGAAAAGCAACAGGTGCAGGAATGATGGACTGCAAAAAAGCACTTGTAGAAGCCGAAGGTGATTTCGACAAAGCAATAGATGTATTACGTAAAAAAGGGCAAAAAGTAGCTGCTAAGAGAGCAGATCGTGAGTCTTCTGAGGGAGCTGCTATTGCAAAAATAAATGCAGATAATACTGCAGGCGTATCTATCGTTCTTGGTTGTGAAACAGACTTTGTTGGTAAAAACGAGAGCTTTGTTGCCTTAGCAAATCAATTAGCGGATCTTGCATTAAACTATTCTTCTAAAGAAGAGTTTTTATCCGCAGATTTTGGAGGAATGACTGTTGCTGAAAAACTAGTTGAGCAAACCGGTGTAATTGGTGAAAAATTAGAAATCAATGCATTTTCTAAGCTTGAAGCTCCTTACGTTGGTTCATATGTACACATAAATAAAATTGCTGCACTTGTTGGGTTATCTTCAAAAACAGATAAAGCTGATGTATTAGCAAAAGACCTAGCTATGCAGATTGCTTCTATGGGAGCTACTACACTTTCTTACAAAGATTTTGATCCAGCTTATGTTGCTTCAGAAACTGAAGCAAGGATTGCTGTAATCGAAAAAGACAATGAAGAATTAGGTCGTTTGGGTAAGACACTTAAAAATGTACCTCAATACATTTCTATGTCTCAATTAACTCCTGAAGTTTTGGCAAAAGCTGAAGATGATGCAAAAGCAGAATTAAAAGCTGAAGGTAAACCTGAACAAATCTGGGATAGAATTCTTCCTGGAAAAATGGAGCGTTTTATTTCAGATAACACAACTCTTGATAAAGAGCAGTGTTTACTAGACCAGGACTTTATTAAAGATGAAAAAATTAATGTTTCAAAATATGTTGAATCATATGGAGACGTTAATGTAACAGATTTTAAAAGAGTAATGTTAGGTTAATTCCAAAACATAAACATATTCTTCGCCATATGCGAAAATAAAAAAACCGCCTCCATAATGGAAGCGGTTTTTTTCTTCTTCTTCATTTATTGAAATATTTTTTACAAGACCTTTTATATTATAAAATCTTAAATTTCCCTAAGATCTTATCCCCCATTATTAAAGATCAACCCCCATTGATCTAAAATTAAAGACCTATAACAAAAAATATTTCTCATCCCCAGCACTTTTTTTTGTTTTCCTGAGGCAAACGTATAACATAATTCGAAGCCAATCAATACCTAGTACAGGGGAAAAAAACCCTTTTTTTGATTATCTACAGTAAACTTCAACAATTCGCCATCAAAACGAAAAAAAACACCTTTATTTTCTAAAGTATTTTCTAAATTAAGAATATCCCTATATTTGCACCACAGTTCAAAATCGCAATGAAATACAAAAGAATATTACTTAAACTATCTGGAGAAGCCCTTATGGGTGATCGCCAATACGGTATAGACCCAAAAAGGCTAGCCGAATATGCAAATGAAATCAAACAAATTACAGAAAAAGGAGTCCAAGTAGCTATTGTTATTGGTGGAGGTAATATTTTTAGAGGTGTAGCCGGAGCCAGCAAAGGAATGGATAGAGTTCAAGCAGACCACATGGGTATGCTCGCAACTGTAATTAATGGTTTAGCATTACAAAGTGCTCTAGAGGATTCTGAGATCCCTACAAGGTTACAATCGGCAGTGAAAATTAATGAAGTAGCCGAACCCTTTATAAGGAGAAGAGCTTTACGTCATCTTGAGAAGGGTCGTGTTGTTATTTTTGGTGGAGGAACCGGAAATCCGTATTTTACAACAGATTCTGCCGCAGTACTTAGAGCTATTGAGATTAATGCCGATGTTATTTTAAAAGGAACTAGAGTGGATGGAATTTACACATCCGATCCCGAAAAAAACGCAGATGCTACTAAATTTGATTTTATATCATTTGATGATGTATTGCGTAAAGGATTAAAAGTAATGGATACCACAGCGTTTACATTAAGTCAAGAAAATGAGTTACCAATAGTAGTTTTTGATATGAACAAAGCCGGAAACCTTTTAAAAGTAGTTTCTGGAGAATCAATAGGTACTCAAGTAAACCTTTAATCATATTGGCTTATTTTTTGATTAGTCAAAAGAAAAGAATTAAACAATGAACGAAGAAATAAATTTTATTCTGGATTCTACTAAAGAATCTATGCAGGCTGCCATAGGGCATTTAGAAAAAAAATTACTTAACATTAGAGCTGGTAAAGCTTCACCAGCAATGTTAGGGGGCGTAATGGTAGAATATTACGGTTCTCCAACACCATTAAATCAGGTAGGAAACGTAAGTACACCAGACGCAAGAACTATTTCAATACAGCCTTTTGAAAAGTCTTTAATTCCCGAAATTGAAAAAGGTATTATGGTTGCCAATCTCGGTTTTAATCCAATGAACAATGGAGAAAGTGTTATTATCAATGTGCCGCCGTTAACAGAAGAGCGCCGTAAAGATCTGGCAAAACAAGCCAAAGCGGAAGCAGAAGATTCTAAAGTTGGTGTACGAAATGATCGTAAAAATGCGAATAACGAAATCAAAAAATTAGAAAAAGATGGTTTATCTGAAGACATGGCCAAAAATACGGAGTTAGATGTCCAAGAAATGACCAATATCTATATTAAAAAGATTGATGAAATGCTTGCAAACAAAGAGACAGAAATCATGACAGTTTAAATCTCTTAAGCTATCCATAATAATATCTTAAAGCGTTTTCTAATTGGAAACGCTTTTTTGTATCTTCGTCTTTTTGAACGTCGTCGGTATAATGCGAAACAAATTTTTTTGTTTATTTCTTTTTTTACACTTTGTCACTATAGCTCAAATTAGCATTAGAGGTGTTATTATTGATGAAACGACCAATCAACCTCTTCCTTTTGCTACCATTAAAACGGATGAATTATCATATGCACTAACATCTGTTGATGGTGAGTTTATTATACGCTGTAAAACTTCTCCTGCAAATCTTACTATAAATTATCTAGGGTACCAATCCAAAACAATTGTAGTTCACGCCAAAGATAAAGGGAAAATCACAATTAAATTAAGCCCTGAAGAAGAGAGTCTTGATACTGTTAAAGTAGACAGCAAAGAGAATGTAGCTTCAAAAATAATACGAGAGGCTATACAACGAAAAAGGAAAAATGACCCAAAAAGATCATTAAAAAGCTATTCTTACAAAAGTTACAATAAATTTAAAATCACCGAAGACAATCAGGCTAAATTAAGCACTCAAGATACCACCAGCACCGATATAGAACGAATATTTAACGATGCACATTCATTTTTATCTGAAAAAATAAGTGGCCATAAGTTCAATCAAGGTATAGAAGAAAAAGAGACCGTTTTGGCTACCCGAATGACTGGTTTTGAAGAACCAGTTTACAACGTTTTAGGCATCAAAGTACAGTCCAACTCTTTATACAACGAAGATTATACAATATTTAATGATAAATTTATTGGACCATTATCCAATAGAGCACTCAGAAATTATTATTACAAAATACTAACTACAACACAGGATAAACGACCCGCTTTTGTTATTCTTTTTCAACCAAGAAAGTCAAAAAAGTATGCAAGTCTTGAAGGTGTGCTTTATATCGACATAAAAACTTTAGCCGTACAAAAAGCAGTTATTGAACTTAGAGGAGAGCTTAATGTTATGGCCAAACATGATTTCGAGCATTTCTCAAAAGAGAATATTTGGTTTCCAAAAAGCCAAGAAATCACTATACGTCCTGGAAATGGTCGTCAAAAAGTAAATCTCTTTGGCGGTAAGATATCTGTAGGTAGGCTCGGCATCGACCAAAAAAGTTTTACGGGAAATAATGATTTCTTGATATCTAAAACTGATTTGTTTGAAATCACATTGAACAATGTACCGCAAATAAAACAAAATCAACCAGCGATAAAAATTGATCCCGAAGCTAATCATAGAACCGAAGCATATTGGAGTCAATATCGTACCAGTGCGATCACTGAAAAAGATTTAAATTCATTCCCAATTGTTGACAGTATTGTAAAAGCTCAAAACATTAAACGTAGAATTAATGTTATTCAAAGTTTTAATATTGGATACTACCCTGTTGGCTTTTTTGATTTTGACCTCACCTATCCTATAAAATACAACAACTTTGAAGGGTTAAGACTTGGATTGGGAGGGTTAACTAACTCTAAGTTTTCTAATCGATTTAGAGTAGAAGGATATTTGGTTTATGGATTCAGAGATTCAAAATCCAAATTTGGTGTTGGCGGCGGCGTTATGGTCGATAAAAATTCGAGTTCGTGGTTTAACGTTAACTATACCGATGACATTAAAGAAGTTGGTAGTTTTCTTTACCTCACTGATAGAAGGGTATATTCTTTATTCGAACCAAGATTAGTAAATATCGACTTTTATTACAAACATAGAACCTGGAGTACTAGCTTACAACACCAGATCTCTCCCAAACTCCTCTCTGAAACTCAATTATCAGCGAGTAGTATTAATCAAACCGGTGGATATCAATTTTTAAACAATAACGAATTGTTTTCTGCATATAAAACTGCAGAAGCTACATTAGCATTACGATGGAGTCCATTTAGCAAGTTTTTAAAAACACCTAATGGTCTTAAAGAAATATATGATGGCTACCCAAAAATCACTGCCCAATATACTCAAGGGTTTAAAGGGGTTTTTGACAGCAATTTTAGCTATAGCAAAATTGGTGTTAAGGCCGAGTATGTGATTACTCGGATCAATCAATCTCGTACCAGTTTTTTATTAGAGGCTGACATTGCGAACGGAGACGTTCCATTAACACACTTATATCACGCTTATCCTAATGCTCCAACAAAAGAAACTGTATTACAACGGTTCTCTGTTGCCGGCAGAAGAACTTTTGAAACTATGTTTTTTGGAGAATTTTTTAGTGATAGATTAGCTACTCTACAAATAAAACACAGAATCGAACCTGTTAAAATAACCAGTTGGTTTAAACCAGAAGTAGTATTTATTACTAGGTATGCTATAGGTGATGTTAGTAATATTGAAAATCACCAAGGTGTTACATTTACCTCTTTGCAGGATCTCTATCAAGAATCGGGTTTTGAAATCAATAAATTATTTGCTGGTTTTGGATTAAGTTTTGCCTATCGATATGGAGCATATCACCTCCCCCGATTTGAGGATAATATCTCCTTCAAATTTACTTTCTATCTAAAACTTTAATGCTTTTAAGAATAAAAAATTTTCTTTCGGTTAATTCGTAAATAATAAACCTCCAAATCCTTACATTTGCAATTGGAAAATAAAGGAATGGCAAAATTATTCAGTTTCGGGTTTTGGAATGCACTGGCTGGAATTATACTTCGTAATAGAGCAGCAATATTTATAGTAATAATTGGTATTACAGTTTTTCTGGGATTTCAATGGAAAAACATGAGGTTTTCATACACTGAAGCCAATCTATTACCAGATGATCATGAGGTAAATATAGAATATCAAAAGTTTCTAGATAAATTTGGAGAAGAAGGGAACCTTATTGTTATGGCAATACAAGATAGTTCTCTATTTACTCCAAAAAAACTAAAAGCCTGGAATGATTTTAATGACTCTTTTAAAAATTATAATGAGATAGAACTTGTTATTTCTCTTGGAGATCTTAAAAAACTTAATAAAGAGGATAACCCTCCTCGCTTTGAAATGGTTCCGTTTATAAATGATTCTGTGTACACAGAAAAAAACGTTGCCAAATATCAATACGAATTGTTTAACAAACTTCCGTTTTACGAAGGATTGGTATACAGCAATAAATCACAAACAGTTCAAAGTGCACTATACCTAAAAAAGGATATTGTAAACACTCCTATTAGAAAAAAATTTATTGAAGATGTTCTCCAACCAAAAGTTACGGCTTTTGAAGCAGAATATAATATGGATGTCAAAGTTTCTGGTATGCCCTATATCCGAACCATGAATTCTCAAAATATCATGGACGAGATTTTGATCTTCATTTTGGCAGCTCTAGTAGTTACATCTCTTATATTTTTCTTTTTCTTCAGATCCTTTAGAGCCACTTTCATCTCGATGACTGCCGTAATTATTGGTGTAATGTGGGCTTTTGGGTTTCTAGGTCTTTTAGAATATGAAATCACAGTACTTACTGCAATTATTCCCCCTTTGGTCATAGTTATAGGTATTCCTAATTGTATTTTTCTAATCAATAAATATCAACAGGAAATAAAAAAACATGGCAATAAAGCAAAATCTTTACAAAGAGTAATAACCAAAGTTGGAAATGCAACATTGATGACCAACATTACTACGGCTGCGGGGTTTGCTACGTTTGCTTTAACAGAGAGTAAATTACTTAAGGAATTTGGTATCGTTGCTTCTCTAAATATTGTAGCTCTATTTATACTTTGCTTACTAGTTATTACTATCATTTATAGTTATATGCCTCAACCCAAAGAAAGGCATTTAAAACATTTAGGTAGGCGTTGGGTCGAGCGTTTGGTAGATTGGATGGAAGACATGGTAAAAACCAGAAGGGTAACCATCTATTTTTCGTCTGTTATTATTTTGATAGCCAGCATTATTGGTATTTATACCATAAAAGTATCTGGAAGTTTATTAGAAGACATGCCAAAATCAGCTGGGTTTTTTCAAGACATACAGTTTTTTGAAGATGAATTTGATGGCATTATGCCACTAGAAATACTAATAGATACCAAACGTAAACAAGGAGTTTTAAAGTTAGCAACCTTAAAACGTATGGAAAAGCTTCAGGGACTAATTGCAGAAACTCCGGAGTTATCTAAACCTATTTCGATAGTTAGTTTAGTAAAGTATTCGAAACAGGCATTTTATAATGGTAATCCAAAATATTATCAAATACCCACGAGCCAAGAAAGGAACTTTATTTTACCCTATGCCAAAAGTTTCGAATCCGAAGCTGGAGTTATGAAAAGCTATGTAGATTCTACAGGTCAATATGCCAGAATCACAACTTTTATGAAAGATGTAGGGACCGAAGAAATGGAACGTATTGAAGCTTCTTTACTCCCTCAAATAGAAAAAATATTTCCGAAGGAACGTTATAATGTTTCATTTACCGGTAAAGCTCTCGTTTTTCAAAAAGGAACAAAATATCTAGTCTGGAATCTTATCTTTTCTTTAGGATTGGCGATATTTCTTATTGCCCTATTTATGGCTTGGATGTTTAGGTCTTTCAAAATGATCATAATTTCTTTAATACCTAACCTTTTACCTCTATTAATGACAGCAGGGTTAATGGGATTTTTGGGAGTACCCATAAAACCTTCAACAATATTAGTCTTTAGTATTGCCTTTGGGATCTCTGTAGATGATACCATTCATTTTCTGGCAAAATACAGGCAAGAATTAAAATCTAACCATTGGAGAATTAGAAAATCTGTTTTCGCTTCTTTAAGAGAAACAGGAGTAAGTATGTTTTATACTTCTACTGTTTTGTTTTTTGGTTTTTCGGTATTTATGATATCAAGCTTTGGCGGTACCAAAGCTCTGGGAGGATTAGTATCAACAACCCTTCTTTTTGCAATGCTGGCTAATTTATTACTTCTACCGTCATTATTACTTTCTTTAGAACGTAGCATCGCAAACAAAAAAACGTTAAAAGAGCCTACCTTAAAAATCATTCCTAACGAAGAAGAAATCGAAGCTTCTGAAGAGCAAGAGTAATCTAGCAATTATTTTACCTACATTTTAGAAAAATAAAAAGCCCCGTTAGAAAACTAACGGGACTTCTGTAAGATAGATTACCCCAAAACCTATCGAACTAAACTTAACGTAAACACAATCGTCATAATTGCATATGCAAGATACTGTCCCTTTTTGTATTTTGAAATAGCACCATGGGGGGAAAAATCCCCTTTTTTGCAAAAAACGTCAAACTTTAACATTATTTAAACTTGTAAAATTCAACAAGAATATAATTAAACAACTGATTAACAGTTTCTTATTACGTTATTTAAAATCTATTTAAACTTTATTTTTTTCTATAAAAAAACTTCAAAAAGGTAATTTTCACCCTAAAAAACTTCTTTTCATTCCGTTTATCATCTAATCGAGCTTTCAAAAAACGTCAGATATTTAAATTTTTAAATATTGATTTTTAATAATCAAAAAGGATACCAAACCATTTTGTAAGGAAAAATGGTTTTTGAATTCCTAAGATTACGCTCCAATCGGATTAAAAAATTATCTTTGCTACCTCAAATTTTATTCATTGCAAGGTTTCCTGATCTTAATACTTTGTAGAGAAATAAAATTATAACTTAATTATACAAGAAAATAGTATTATAATGAAGCATACTAAAGTAATAGACGTACTACAGAGTGATAAACTATTACAACCTATTGTTATAAAGGGATGGGTTCGTTCTTTTCGAAATGATCGTTTTATTGCGATAAATGATGGGTCGACGATAAATAATATCCAATGCGTTATAGAAGACAACGTTATTGACGCTTCTATTCAGGAAAGAATTAATGTAGGTGCAGCTTTGGTTGTTCAAGGTATTTTGACAGAAAGCCAAGGGAAAGGTCAACGAGTAGAGGTTCAAGTTTCTAATATCCAAATTGAAGGAGATGCAGATCCAGAAGAATTAAAATTAACAATTTTATCACCAAAGCGTCATAGCTTAGAAAAGTTACGAGAACAAGCTCATTTAAGAGTGCGAACCAATACGTTTGGAGCGATTATGCGAGTGCGTTCAAAATTATCTTTTGCGATACATGAGTATTTTCAAAAAAATGATTTTTACTATGTGCATACACCTGTAATTACAAAAAGTGATGCAGAAGGTGCTGGTGAATCTTTTAAAGTCACTAACCTTGATCTCAACAATATTTCAAAAGATGAAAATGGAGAGATTAATTATAAAGAAGATTTCTTTGGTGATGAAACTAACCTTACCGTTTCTGGTCAATTAGAGGCAGAAACGTATGCTATGGGCTTAGGTCAAGTCTATACTTTTGGGCCAACTTTTAGGGCAGAAAACTCAAATACTTCACGCCATTTGGCAGAGTTTTGGATGGTAGAACCAGAGGTAGCGTTTTGCGATCTAGACGGAAATATGGATCTCGCCGAGGATTTTATCAAATATGTTATTCAATATGCGCTAGATAACTGTAAAGACGATTTAGAATTTTTAGAAAATCGTTTAGTGCAAGAAGATAAACAAAAGCCTCAGGCAGAGCGAGCAGAAATGTTACTTAGAGATAAGCTTAAATTTATTTTAGAAAATAACTTTAAACGTGTTAGCTATACTGAAGCTATTGAAATACTTCAGCTATCTAAACCTAATAAAAAGAAAAAATTCAAATTCCCAATCGATGGATGGGGTGCTGATTTACAAAGTGAACATGAAAGATTTTTAGTAGAGAAGCATTTTAAATGCCCAGTAATTTTATTTGATTACCCTGCCGATATTAAATCTTTTTACATGCGATTAAATGAAGATGGGAAAACAGTAAGGGCTATGGACATCCTTTTTCCTGGGATAGGAGAGATCGTAGGAGGTTCTCAGCGTGAAGAACGATTAGATGTGCTAAAAGAAAAAATGGCCGCTCTAGATATCCCTGAAGAAGATTTGTGGTGGTATTTAGATACACGTCGCTTTGGAACATGTGTCCATAGTGGTTTTGGACTTGGTTTTGAACGTTTGGTGTTATTTGTTACAGGAATGGGTAATATTAGAGATGTAATTCCTTATCCAAGAACACCTCTTAATGCAGAATTCTAAGAAGAAAAGTACTAAAAGAAGTATTAAAACTATGGGGCTCATTAATATTAATGAGCCCCATAGTTTATTTGTACTAACAATATGCATATGTTTTTTATAGTTTATAAAACCCGTTGATTATCTAGCAGAAATTGATTTACCATACTTCAATTCGTCAATTCTTTTCTTCATTTTATCTTCTTGGTTTCCATTAAATACCTGTCTTGACTGCTTATCTAATGTTGTGCTCATTATATTTTTAACTTCATCATTATGAAATAATCCTAAAGAATGACCAATTTCATGTGGACTAGTAGACGTAAACAAGTTTTCATATGTTAACAATACTCTTTGGATTCTTCCCATCCCAGCAATTCCAATGATATTAGATCTTTTTATAATATATATATTGATTTTATCTTCTTCATAAGAATCTTGAGTTTGCATAAAAAATGTACTTGGTTCAGAACCTTGATTATCCCTTAAGTCATAAAGCTCACTATTAATTAAAACTCTAGATTCACCCAACTCTAATCCAATACCATAACGATGAAAATAATAACCATTCAAATATTCAATAAATTCTCCTTCATCTAAATTATATGATGATTTATCTGAAGTTTCCTCTGTTTCTACATAAAAAATATTAACCTTAATTGTTCTCTCAGGATTTTCTACAAACATTATTCCCATGTCCTCTGGACCGTGATCATCGTCATGACTGCATGCTAAAAAAGGAAGAATCAACATAAATATTAGTAACTTTTTCATTATTTGGGTGTATTTGGGTTTTTTGATTTTTTTAATTCATCCAGTTCTTTTATCATAAGTGACACGTTTAAAATTGGGCACTAGAAATCTGTATAAGAAAGAAACACTCTTAATTATAGCTTGACGACTGAATGTAAACTACTATGGTAGTTTGAACTCTGAAATATTATTGCGTTACCTAAATTATTTCTGAAACGAAATAATTATAGTTGAAGATCAATAGTAACAATTCAAAGGGTATTAAGAATTGTATACGTATACTAACCATAAAACAAAAATGATGCTTTCAATTTCTGTTTTCGAAATTGAAAATAAAATTCATTATTCTGATTGGTGATGTGTGAATTAGAAATTAAAATAGGTTTCGTCATTTTTTTAAGATTTGAGAATACTCCCGAGGTAAATGAAGTATTAAATATGTAAAAGAAAAGACTCCTTACTTTTTTTAGTCTATATTCTTTTAATTAATTAATGTTAAACATTCTTCTGGGGCTTAGAAGATCATTTGACATTTTGACGAATTACTCAAATATTGATTGATCGTAACATACTAGTTATCAATACATCTTAAAATTAATAGATGTATGGCTATATCCGTATGTGGTCTGGTCATATTTCTTTTACGGTTTTACCGTAAAAGATAGCTTATAATCGATAAACAAAGGGCTATACGTCGAATGTTAAATATTTAGACGAAGGAATAATCTTACTTTTTTATGGAAATCCATATTTTTTAGTAAGAATTTTAGTCTAAAGAGAGGGGATAAAACCCCTTTTTTTCCAAATTACGCTTCTTCAATAACACGTTAAAAACCAAACAATTATGAAAAAAACGTCAAATCACGTAAGAATATCAAAAAAATCTTTAAAATATTGTAGTCTAGAAGTTTAAAAATATTTCGAAATAAAATGCAATTTGATCACTATTATTTGTTGATCAAACTAACAATATGACAAACAAATACTTAGGATACTATTTCTCTAACAATCTTTTAATTTAAAGGAAATTTTAATTATGATGTTTTTTAAGTAAGATTTCTGAAATTAAGTCATTAATAATCATATTTTCAGAATTTGAATCCTGTCGCCTATTCTTGGCTCTCTCTATTTTTTTTTGATGTGGTATTTTTCCTGCTTCGGTCAAAAATTCAAAGACTTCTTCAAAAAAACCATTCAGAATAGGGATTACATATTTACTGGATGTATTGGTTTCTTGCAAACGGAGAAACTTCTTCGTGTAAGCAAGAAAAATTTGAGGATATTGAGCAAAAGTTAAAAGTGCTTCACAAAAACTCTTACACACTTCTTCTTCATTAAAATTATTCTTAAACTTAAGTTTTGCTTGATCAATATGCTTTATAGTATATAATAAAACACTTTCTCTTATAAAAGTACTATAGTCATTATTTGAGTAATAGTACACCTCCATACCGATATTAGTATTAATAACCACTACCTCGTTCCCTATATTCTCTTTTAGAAAAGATTCAAAGATCGCCACAGTAGTAAAGGACATTAATAAACGTCTTTTAATATCTGTAGATCTAATATTTACAGATTTGATGCTATATAATTCTTTATCAATACTCACTTCGCGCTATTAAATAATTTTGAGATTTCTTCTCCTTGGTTTTCCGCATGCATTTGAGCTGTATATCCTTTATTATCTTTTGCATCGATATCTACTCCATGTTCTAGCAGTAGATTAATAATTTCTTTTTGTCCAAATGTTGTAGCATAAATTAGTGCAGTTGCACCATTATAATTCTTATGATTTACATCTGCCCCAGAGTTTATCAAAAGCTTTGCAATAGTATAATAACCCTTAAAACAAACTCCCATCAAAGCAGTATTGCCGGCACTATCCTGTACATTAATATCGGGTTGATAACTCAAAATAATTTTTGTCATTTCTTCTAAACCATAATAAGATGCCAAAAGTAAAGGTGTAGAACCCCTTGAGTCTTTTTTGTTTACAAGTTGAGGCGCCCGCTTCAAAACTGCCCGAACCTGATTAACTTCATCAGATCTAATTGCATTAAATATATCTTCTATCATTTTTGCCTGAATATTTTTTATCTATATAAAATAGTCGGGATTCTTATTAAACTATCTATAAGATTCCCGACTAGATTCTAATTAACAAAATTTATAATTTCTATTATCAAATACGTACTAAATATAAGGAATTCGATATCTAATACCTAGATTATTGTATTTCGATGTATATGATCCACAATACTATGCCTGATCAAAGCGATCAAGGTCCATAACCTTAGACCAGGTCGCAACAAAATGATTAATGAACTGTTCTTGCGCATCTCTAGAGCCATAAACCTCAGCAAGTGCTCTTAGCTCAGAATTTGATCCAAAAATTAGATCAACTCTACTTCCCATCCATTTAAGTTCGCCTGTAATTCGATCTCTACCTTCAAACGTATCATCACTAGCAGAAGTTGCTTGCCAGGTAGTTCTTAAATCCAATAAGTTTATAAAGAAATCATTCGTCAATGCTTCTTTTTTATCTGTAAACACACCATGATTAGAATGATCTGCATTGGTTCCTAGAACACGCATACCTCCTACCAAAACTGTCATCTCTGGCGCTGTTAATGTCAATAAATTTGCGCGATCAATTAGCATTTCTTCAGCCGATACTTTAAATTGATTTTTTTGATAATTACGGAAACCATCTGCTACTGGAGCCAATGCAGCAAAAGAAGTTACATCCGTTTGCTCTTGTGAAGCATCCATACGTCCAGGAGTAAAAGGTACTGTAACGTTATGACCCGCATTTCTAATAGCCTCTTCGATACCAGCAGCACCTCCAAGAACAATCAAATCAGCAATAGAAACCGTTTTCCCTTTTGCATTAAATTCTTTTTGAACCCCTTCTAGCACCTCTAAAACTTTTGTAAGTTGCGCTGGGTTATTTACTTCCCAATCTTTTTGCGGCGCTAATCTAATACGACCACCATTTGCTCCACCTCTTTTGTCAGAACCACGAAATGTAGATGCAGACGCCCAAGCTGTACTTACTAATTGAGAAATTGTAAGTCCAGAAGCCAAGATTATTTTCTTTAATGAAGTTATCTCTGCATCATTTATTAATTCATGATTAACAACCGGAATAGGATCTTGCCAAATCATTTCTTCTTTAGGAATTTCAGGTCCAAGATAAAGCGCTACTGGCCCCATATCTCTATGCGTTAACTTAAACCAAGCACGTGCAAATGCATCCTCAAAAGCAGCATGATCATTACGGAAACGCTTCGAAATTTCAAGATAGGCTGGATCTATTTTAAGTGCCATATCTGCAGTAGTCATCATAAGCGCTTGTGTCTTTGATGCATCTCCAGCTGCTGGTGCAATATCGGCATTAGATGCAGATGTAGGCGTCCATTGATGTGCTCCTGCAGGGCTTTTTGTTAGTTCCCAATCATAGTCCAATAATACTCTAAAGTAATCATGATCCCATTTTGTTGGATCCGGAGTCCAGGCTCCTTCAATACCACTTGTAATCGTATCATCTCCATGACCACTACCAAATGTGTTTTTCCAACCTAAACTTTGCTCTTCAATGCCTGCTCCCGCTGGCTCCGCTCCAACATATTTATCTGGATCGGCCGCACCATGTGCCTTTCCAAAGGTATGCCCTCCAGCAACCAATGCCACAGTTTCTTCATCATTCATTGCCATACGACCAAAAGTCTCACGAATATCTATACCTGATGCCATAGGATCAGGCTTTCCATTTGGGCCTTCTGGATTTACATATATAAGTCCCATATGTACAGCTCCAAGTGTACTTTCTAATTCTCCATCATCATATCGTTCATCATTACCAAGCCATTCCTTTTCAGAACCCCAATATATATCTTGTTCTGGCTCCCAAATATCTTCACGTCCACCTGCAAAACCAAATGTTTCAAACCCCATAGATTCCAAAGCACAGTTTCCTGCTAGAATCATAAGATCTGCCCAAGAGATTTTTCTGCCATATTTCTGTTTTATTGGCCATAATAATAAACGTGCCTTATCAAGATTCCCATTATCAGGCCAACTATTAAGTGGCGCGAAACGTTGTGATCCAGAACCAGCTCCTCCTCGACCATCTTGAATACGATATGTACCTGCACTGTGCCAAGCCATACGAATAAAAAGTCCTCCGTAATGACCATAATCAGCAGGCCACCAATCTTGAGAATCTGTCATAAGATCATAAAGATCTTTTTTTACCGCTGCCAAATCAAGTGCCTTAAATTCTTCAGCATAGTTAAAATCATCCCCCATAGGGTTAGACAACTCAGAATTTTGTCTAAGAATATTTAACTTTAATTGATTTGGCCACCAATCTCGATTCGAAGTACCACTACCAGCACCCTGCTTTAAAGAGCCGTTCAAAAAAGGACACATTCCCTCGGCATTAGCGGTATGATTTGAACCGTGAGATGATGTGCTTGTTTGATTGTTATTTTCCATATTAAAAGTTTAAAAGAGTTTATAAGTTTTAGAACACTTAAAAATACAATAAACTTTTCTTATAACTAAAAAAATTTCTATATATAAAATTTATTCAGCTATTTAATGCATTTATATTAAACTACATTAAAATCACTACAAAAGTATAAGGTACCGAAATCTATAAGAACAAATTTCTTTAGACTCTTAAAACATATACTATACGTATAGCAAGATATTACAATATAACGGAGCGGGTAATTAAATATAAAAAGTGCATAGTAGGTTCACTTGACTGTATTATCCCAGTTTATTTTTCATTTTAAGCAACTCCTGCTCTATCATAAGCAATTTATCTTCTACATGGTCTCCAAATTCTGGAATACGTTTACAAAAAACATATCGTACTCGCCACATCTCCTTAATATCTGATAACGGATATTCTTCATCTTCGATATTTTTGTGATCTGCTCTAAGTACTACATTACTTTTAGTAATGTATAATCTTCTAAAAATTAATTTATCGTCTACAATTACAAAAACAAGAGTTCCGTTATTTAATTTTTTCATTACATCAGGCGGAACATTTTCACCAATCACAACATCTTTAGGATAAAAGCCTCGATCATGAGATGTCATTTCTAAATTGCTCACGGTATATCCTCTAAATTCTTTTGCTGGATTTACAGGCAATTGAATTGTAGGCAATTCTTTTATAAATACTTCCTTATCATATAATGACACATAATCATTTGCTGTATTTTCTGTAATACAAGGTATATATGTAAATTGTTCTCGTATGACATCTTCTGCATAAGTAGTAAGATCTCCTTTAAACTTTAGAAGCTCATTAACTGTCAATTCGTTTGTTAATATATCATCAATTTGTATGCTAAAATGATTAGCAATTTTAATAATAGTTTCTATTTTAGGTTCGCTTCTCCCCTCTTCATATGCCCCCAAAGTCCCTCTTTTCAAGTCAAAAAGCTCTGCAAATGCTTGTTGACTCAATCCTTTTACACCGCGAATTTTTTTTATGTTTTTTCCGAAAAATGACATTTTTGCTAATTTTATTTGCAATTATAAAAAATAATCGTACATTTACACTAACAATATTAGCTAATATCTTATTAAAAAGCTAATTTTAGTAGAAATACTTTTTTGTTTTTATTCTTTTACAAGGGGACACAGAGGACTATACTAAAAATTTTAGCAAAACAACTAATTATTAATTTTAATCATCATACCCATGATAGCACTTATTATATATCTAGCGAATTTAGCTAAAGATATTGCAGAAAAGTTTTGTGACTTTTTGTAATATTGATATCCCATCACACAATCAATACATATCACTAATAATCAATCAAAATAAACCATCTCATGGAAGATCATTTTCAAATGGTGAAAGATTTTTTAATTGAACTCAATTATAATATTATTCACGAAAACAAAGCAGAGGGAATCCTTATGATTAGTAAGGAAAATGAAGGTATCAAAAACATGATTCTTGGAGTTGCGCCACCTATTTTAATTATGGAACAACACATCTTTAACATTAAAAACAAAAACGAAGAAGTATACAAGAGTTTGCTTCAGAAAAATAGGGATATTGTTCATGGAGCTTTTGTTCTTGATCATACTGGTGAAAAAGTAATCTTTCGAGATACGCTGCAAATAGAAAACTTAGATTTAAATGAACTAGAAGGCTCTCTGAATTCCTTAGGTTTATTATTAAGCGAATATTCAGAACAAATTATCAATTTTTCAAAATATTAAATTATGAACTTTTTTAAACGATTATTCAAAATAGGAGAAGCAGAAGCACATTCTGCAATTGACAAGATGGAAGATCCTATCAAGATGACCGAACAAGGTATACGTGATATGAAAATAGATCTGGAAAAAAGCTTAGAAGCCCTAGCACAAGTAAAAGCTTTGGCTATTAGGGCCAAAAATGATACTGATGAATTTGCCGCAAAAGCTGAAGATTACCAACAAAAAGCTATGCTTATTCTAAAAAAAGCACAGAATGGTGATTTAGATACCGTAGAAGCAGATCGTTTGGCAAAAGAAGCTTTAGTCAAAAAAGAAGAGGCTATTCAACATGTTTCTCGAAGCAAAGGTGAATCTGAAAAGTTTAATAAATCTGTAGATCAATTAGAAAAAAATGTACAGGAAATTAAACAAAATATCAGTAAGTGGGAAAACGAATTAAAAACACTAAAAGCTCGTGTTAAAGTTTCTAAAGCTACTAAAAATCTAAACAAGCAAATGGCCGAGATCGATAGTTCTAGTACTGTAACAATGTTAGAGCGCATGAAAGACAAGGTTAATCAAGAAGAAGCTTTGGCAGAAGCTTATGGAGATATTGCAAACGCATCTAAGTCTATTGATGAAGAGATTGACAAGGCAATAGATGTAACAGAAGCGAATGCCGAAGATGATTTGGAAAAATTAAAAGAACAACTAGGAATCAATAAGAAAAAGAAATGATCAAACTATAGTATGGTTTATTCTTTTCTCAAGTTGACCACATTTTTGAAGTTAACATTAAAACAAGAAAAATGATACTTTCAACAACATCCACTGTACCCAATAAAGAGGTGTTTGAAATATTGGGTATCGCTCGCGGAAGCACCGTAAGAGCAAGAAATATAGGTAGAGATGTCTTTGCCGGACTTAAAAATATTGTAGGAGGAGAAATCGAGGAATACACAAAGCTTCAGGCGCATTCGCGAGAACAAGCAATGCAGCGAATGACACAAGATGCAAAAAATTTAGGCGCAGATGCGGTAATAAATATACGACTCACGACATCAATGGTTATGCAAGGCGCATCAGAAATACTTGCATATGGTACTGCAGTGAAATTAAAATAAATAAATGATGGAAACTGTAGCCTTATGCATATATGGTTTAATCTGGGTCGGAATTCTCGCCACATTGGTTTATTTGGCCATTAGGAGAATCCGTATTAAAGAAACCGAAAATTTTGAGAAAAGAGATAATTAAAGAACACTAACTTAATATACCTAACCCTTGAAAGAATTATTCGACATAGCCATTTCGATAGTTAATTTACCCTTAACTATCCTGTTTGGATTACTTATCCTGTATTGGTTACTAACCACCTTAACAGGAATGGATCTTGATTTCTTTGATGCGGATATAGATATCGACATAGATGCCGATATGGATGCCGATGTAGATTTGGATACCGATTTTGATGCCAGAGCAAATTTAGACATTCAAGATATCTCGAATACAGAAGTAAAAAAAGAAGATGTTGTTCGAAGAAGAGGAAAGTTAAATTTCTTTCAAATATTTCTTATCTATTTCAATTTTGTTGGCTTACCATTTATGTTCACTTTTAGTTTTTTTGTACTATTCTGGTGGGCTATTACTATGGCAGGAACATCAATAACACATAGTTATGATAATGATTTTGGTTTTATTTTCTTTTTCGGAGGCATCATACCAGCATTATTCTTAACAAAAATATTTACTACTCCTTTTAAACGGTTTTTTACCAATTTTAATAATAAAGGTGAAAGCGCTTTAGAATTATTAGGCCGGCAAGGAGTATTACAAAGCCCTTTATCAGGAGAAAAAATATCCACTTTAGAAGTTAAAATTCAATCAGATCCAATTAAGGTAATGGTACAATCTAAGGACGGAATGGAAATCCCGGCAAATACCCCGGTAGAAATCATAAATCAAGTAAAAAACAAACAACTATATATCATTCAACCATTAAACTATTAATCTTATTATGAGCAACATAGCAAACATAGCCATCATCGTGGTGGTCGCATTAGTACTTCTAATAGTACTATATTTTATAATCATCGCCATTTTCTACAGAAAGATCCCTCAGGGAGAATCACTTGTGCGTACAGGTTTTGGGGGAACTGCCGTAGCATTCGACAAAGGGTTGTATGTTATCCCTGTACTTCACAAAGTAGAAATTATGGATATATCTATCAAAAAGATAGAGATCGAACGAACCGGAGTTAATGGGTTGATATGTAAGGACAATATTAGAGCAGATATCAAAGTGGCTTTCTTTGTGAGAGTAAACAAATCTGTAGAGGATATTATTAATGTAGCACAAACCATTGGTTGTAATCGTGCTTCAGAGATAGATACTTTACGAAGTCTTTTTGATGCCAAATTTTCTGAAGCATTAAAAACAGTTGGTAAAAAATTCGAGTTTGTAGAACTTTATGAAGCGAGACGAGAATTTAGAGACGAAATTGTAAACATTATAGGAACAGACCTAAATGGATATATCCTTGATGACTGTGCTATTGATGATCTAGAGCAAACTTCTCTTGGTGTAATGAAAGCTGATAATATTCTAGATGCCGAAGGGATTAAGAAGATTACAGAACTTACCGCAGCACAAAATATAAAGTCTAATTTAATTAAACGCGATGAAGAAAAAATCATCCGCAAACAAGATGTAGAAGCTCGTGAAGCCATTCTAGAGCTAGATAAACAATTAGCAGAAAAAGAAGAACAACAAAAACGTGAAATTGCAAATATCAAATCTCGTGAAGAAGCAGAAACTTTAAAAGTATCTGAAGAAGAACGTTTAAAATCTGAATCTGCACGTATAAGCACTGAAGAAAAAGTGCAAGTAGCTGAAGAGAACATGCAACGCCAGATTATTGTAGCTTCTAAAAACAAACAACGTACAGAAGCTGTTGAAACAGAAAGAGTAGAGAAAGATAGAATGCTAGAGGCTACAGAACGTGAAAGAATAGTGACCTTGGCTCAAATCGAAAAAGAGAAAGTAGTAGAGGTCGAGAAAAAGAACATCCAAGATGTAATACGCGATCGCGTAATGTTGGAAAAAGGTGTTGTCGAAGAGCAAGAAAACATGAAAGATATTGAAGCTTTCAAAACTGCCGATCGTGATAAGCAAGTAAAAATCACTATTGCCGAAGCCAATGCAGAAGAAGCTTTAATAAGTACTATAAAAGCCGCTGAAGCACAAAAAGAAGCAGCTAAGCAAAAAGCAGAAGAAATCAACATCGAAGCGCAAGCTCAAAAAGAGGCTAGCGAAAAAGAAGCAGAAGCTCGTAAGACTCTTGCCGAAGCACAAGCCAAAGAAGAAGCAACTATGGGTATGTCTGAAGCGCAAGTAATGCATGCAAAAGCTGATGCCCGTGAACGTGAAGGATTAGTAGAAGCTATTGTTATCGAGAAGAAAGCAAGAGCTGAAGCCGCGGGTATTCAAGCTAAAGCTGAAGCCGTTCGTGAAGAAGGATTAGCAGAAGCAGAAGTAATCAAAGAAAAAGCACTTGCAGATGCTGCCGGAATTGAAGAGAAAGCAGAAGCGATGAAAAAACTTGATGGTGTTGGTAAAGAACATGAAGAGTTTAAACTACGTTTGGATAAAGAATTACAAGTTGATCTTGCACATATCAATATCCAAAAAGAAATTGCCGATGCTCAAGCTGAAGTTATAGGCGAGGCTCTTAAAGCTGCCAATATTGATATCGTAGGTGGTGAGACAATGTTCTTTGACCAAATTGTTGGACAGATTACAAGAGCTAAAGGAATTGATAGATTGGTACAACACTCTGATAATATCCAGGATGTAAAAGATGCCATTTTAGGTAGTGAAGATGTTAAGGGAAATCTTTTAGAAAAGATCAAAGAATTTGCAACCAAATATGGGGTCTCTTCTGAAGATATTAAAAATCTAACCATTGCCAACATTTTAGTAGATCTAAAGCAGAAAACTACAGATCCTGATGAAAATAATCTATTTACCAATTTGTATAATTTGGCAAAAGGATTAGGACTTTCTGATAAAAAACTGAAGTAATACATTTCCTCTTTTTAAGAGAATTAAATAGAGGGTGGTAATCCCATCCTCTATTTTCAATCAAAACTTTATGAAAATTATCATAACGACATTCTCAAACCCATAAAAGTTTTCCCATTCTGGGAAGACCAGGATGGGAATTGTTTAACTTTTAATACGGTTTAATTATGGGTATTGCAGCAATGATAACTTCGATTAAATTTAACGATCGAAGAAATAAAAGAGATGCTTTTGATGGGTGGACACCATCAGACAAAGAAAGTCAAGGTATAAAGGTAGAGCCTGTTTCAGAAGAGACATTACAAAAGATTAGAGTCAAATTAAAAAGACAAAGGTTTGTAGTTTTTAAAAAACAATTGGTAACCTGCATAATAACGATCACTCTTTTGACCTGTATTATCGCATATTTGATATAAAACATTACAAAAACTTATCATAGTCCATATAAAAACGAGTGAAAAATTCGATTCATAACTATGCAAGAAGAAAACACTAACGACAATATTCAACTAGACGGGGGCACCTATGAGATCATCCAAAAACGTTTGCAAAAACAAAAAGGAGAGTTACAAAATCGTTTAACTCAACTAAATGATGCGCGAAAAGAAGTTTTTGGGAGCGTCGAAACCAAACTCATTGCAAATAATCGCATCAATACCGAGAATAATTGTATTGCTAGGGATATTGTAACGATTGGAGAATATTGTCTTTTTGGATACAATGTACATTTTGGTCTTCGCACCGAAATTACTCTTGATGATGTATTTAGTATTTATACCTACACCAATGATCATTTTGCAATTAAACCTCTAGATTTAATCAACGATGCCATCTTTATAGATGATTTCACAAATCTATATAAATACTATCGTAATACTATATTTTCTAAGTTCGCCATTGTTGGAAATTATCTACACATGGTATTTCAACTTAGCGAAAGCACTTCAGACATTAAAACTTTTAAATGGTTAATTAATGAGGACACGTTAACTTATGTAGATAATCGTAGTGAACATGAGTTTAAGTTTCCAAAACAACATGAGTTCAATTGGATTGAAGTTACACGTGATATGCACCGATATGGCACGCATCCTCACATTTCTATTCTAGACAAAGTGTTTGTAGAGACTATTGGAGGTGATTTAACTATCAAAATAGAAGATAATACCGACGAAGGAAAAGGTATTTTAGATGAACCTGTAGAGCTCGTAGATCAAACCCTGGATGATGGACAATACAGATTTGCCGATATTGGAAATTTAATCGCTTTAGAGATTAAACCATTTCAGGAATCTTCTCGCTATTTTGTATACAATCACAAAATGCAAGAGGTCAAAAAAATAGATTGCATAAAAGATGCTTGCGTACTCCTTCCCGACAATCAAGGGATCATATACCCAAATGGATATTATCTACAATCAGGAGAATTTAAACTATTCACCAACGAGGTATCTGATGTTAAATTTCAAGATAAAATCATCTCACCTAATGGTGAAGATTTCCTATATGTTTTCTATGAAAGTGCAAAAGGCCTATACACTTTGATGTCGTATAATGTTATAGAACAAGAAGTGAAAACACCAATTGTTTGTAACGGTTTTACTATTCTTCAAAACGGTGAGTTATGTTATTTCAAAACCGAAGATGAGCAAACCAAACATCATGTAATCCAGATTTGGCAAACACCTTTTATGAAAGGTAATACCATGCCCTCTGAACATACAGAGACGCTCATCTATAAAATCGGTAACAAGGACATTGTAAAAGCAATGGCAGAATGCCACGCGCTAATCACTTTAATCAACAAAGAGGATAGTTATGATGGTTTATATGATGATATTGCCAAATTATCCAACGATACTATCGACAGCTATTATTGGATTAGAGAAGACGACACATGCAGATTAGATATCCCTTTAGAAGAAATTAATGGTGCAGCTAACGCAGCGATTGATGAGTTCGAAAAAGTGGTTCAACTTAGACGAACAGCTTCTAACATAACTAAAGAAACTCAAGATAAAGCCGAAGTTATTTTTGGCAAAATCAAAAGTAGTTCTTTCAAATCTATTGATGATTTTGTATCAGTGTTATCTCAACTAAGAACGCTTAGAGGTGAAGTAATTGGGCTTAATGATATACGATATGTAGATAAATCTTTTATTGAAAAGCTTGAAATTGAAATTGCCGCACAAACAGATAAAATTTCGCAACGCTGCGTTCAATTTTTATTGGATGATAAAGCACTTCTCCCCTATCATACCCGAGTTGAAGAAAAGCAAGGAGACTTAGACAAAATCAAAAAAGTAATTGAAGCCAAAAAACTTGAAGAAGAAGTAAATCAAATAGCACTCGATCTAGAGATGTTGATCGATATCGTATCAAATTTACAAATCGAAGACACCTCGCAATCTACCAAGATTATTGATAATATATCTTTGATTTTTGCTACTATAAACCAACTCAAATCAGGGATCAAAAACAAGATAAAATCCCTAGGCAGTAAAGAAGCTACAGCAGAGTTTAATGCTCAACTAAAACTAGTAGATCAAAGCATCATTAATTATCTAGATATCGCCAATACACCAGAAAAAACTGATGAGTTACTAAATAAAGTTTCTGTACAACTTGAAGATTTAGAAGGAAGATTTGCCGATTTTGAAGAATTTATTACGTTGATCATCGAAAAACGTGAAGAAGTATATAATGCTTTTGAAGCACGTAAAAATAGTTTGATCGAAACCAGAAATAAGAAAACGGTTGCTCTAGAAAACGCTGCAAAAAGAATTCTGAAAGGGGTTACAAAAAAAGCATTAAGTTTTAAGACAGTAATCGACATTAATGGTTATTTCGCTTCAGATTTAATGATCAATAAACTGCGTGATATTGTAGTGCAATTACAAGATCTTGATGATGCAGGAAAAGCTGAATCTATAGAGACCGCTATAAAGATTGCTAAGGAAGACGCCACCCGAAAACTAAAAGACAAACAAGATCTATACGAAGATGGAGAAAACATCATCAAATTAGGGAAACATAAATTTGGAGTAAACAAACAACCTCTTGACTTAACCATAGTATATAAAGATGGTACCTTGGCATATCATCTTACTGGTACTGATTTTTATCAGGAGATTAATAATGAAACACTACTGAAATCTGAAAAATATTGGGATCAGGAACTAATCTCTGAAAACCAAGAAATATATAGATCGGCATACTTAGCATATAAAATATTTAACCAATCTCAAATTGGCAACAACAACTCGGATACCACAGCGATATTGCCAAAACAAGATTTGGTAACCTTGACCCAAAAAGAACTTCTTGAATTAGTTAAATCAGAAAGTAGTAAAAATTATGCCGAGGGATATATTAAAGGTGTGCATGATATAGATGCAACCAAAATTCTCAAAACATTAATCACCAAAGATCATGATCTAGGGTTATTGCGGTTTTCTCCTTACACCAGAGCTTTTGCTCAGTATTTCTGGCACGGACTTTCTGAGGAGAAACAGACCTCCTGGAATGATACTATAAAAGCATCAGGAGAAGTACTATCTGTGTTCCCGGATAGTACCGAATATCAAAAAGTACTTCATAATTTGGAAAAAGAAATTATCGCTTTTTCTGATACAACAGCTCTTTTTAAAACACATTACAACAAGGCAATCGGTAATTATTTATTTGCCGAATTACAAAGTGATCATACTTTTTGTATTAGCCAAACCGCGAATGAGTTGTACGAAACCTTTGTTACCGAATTAAAAAAGAAAAAGGTATATGTAAAATTTAAAAAAACTCTTCAACTTGACCAAAAAGGGTTGCCAAATCAAAATCTTAAAAGCCAGATCAACCTTGCTTTGCAATGGGTCTCTTCGTATATAAAAACATATCATCCAGATCAGATTGCATACACACACGAAGTAGTAAGTGTTTTATTGTTTAAAAACGTATCGACCTCAGAAGTGATTCATGTAAGTCCTTCTCTAATTATTAAAGATTTAAAAGGAAGTCATAAAAGTATTAACGAAGGTAATTATGCCTTTAATTACCATAGTTTTATTTCAAAACTAGAGCAATTTAGCGAGACAGAAGTTCCTGCTTTTCATGCGTATCGAGAAGCAAAACATAAAGTAACCGAAACACTAAAGGATGATCTTAAACTTAACGAATTTGAACCTAAAGTACTTTCTTCTTTCGTAAGGAATAAATTGATTGACCAAGTTTATTTACCACTATTCGGAGATAACCTTTCAAAACAACTAGGTAGTATTGGAGAAAATAAACGTACTGATCGAATGGGTATGTTGTTATTAATTTCTCCGCCAGGTTATGGTAAAACTACTTTAATGGAGTATATGGCCAATCGATTAGGATTGGTTTTCATGAAAATCAATGGCCCTGCAATTGGCCACGAAGTAACATCTGTTGATCCTATGGCTGCAAATAATGCCGCAGCACGTGAAGAATTAAAAAAGCTAAATCTTGCTTTTGAAATGGGTAACAACGTGATGCTGTACTTAGATGACATACAACATTGTAATCCAGAATTTTTGCAAAAATTTATCTCACTTGCAGATGGTACCAGAAAAATTGAAGGAGTGTATAACGGTAATCCAAAAACCTATGATTTACGTAGTAAACGTTTTTGCGTGATCATGGCTGGGAATCCATACACAGAAAGTGGTGATAAATTTCAGATTCCTGATATGCTAGCCAATCGAGCAGACATCTACAATCTGGGAGATATCATTGGAGATACGGCAGATTTATTTAAACTTAGTTTGATAGAGAATTCAATGACATCCAATCCTGTCTTGCATCAATTGAGTAGTAAATATTTTGAGGACATTTATAAGTTAATCGAAATCATTGAAACTGGATCTCAAGAAGGTATTGAGCTTACTGGAAATCATACCAAACAAGAAATACAAGATTACCTGGCCGTATTAGAAAAAGTGGTGACTATTCGTAATACAGTACTCAAGGTAAATGAAACATATATCAAATCTGCGGCCATGGAAGACGCTTATCGAATCGAGCCTTCGTTTAAGTTACAAGGATCCTACCGTGATATGAGTAAACTGGTAGCCAAAGTAGTTCCAATCATGAACGAAACAGAACTACAAACCCTACTCCTATCACATTATGAAAACGAATCACAAACATTAACCAGTGCAGCCGAAGCCAATCTATTAAAGTATAAAGAAATGACGCAAACAATTTCTAAAGCAGAGGTAAATCGTTGGGAGATCATAAAAGAAACTTTTGTAAAAAACAATAAACTAAAAGGTTTTGGTGATAAAAATGAAATGGCCCAGGTATTAGCGCAGATGATGCAGTTTAGTGATCACCTAGCAGGTATCCAAGAAGTACTAAAAAAAGGACTTAATCAGTAATTTACTACACTTATTTATTAAAACAATGCACAAGATCTTATCCAAAATTAAAAAGAAAATTGATCCAAATTTAATTATAGCTATCGGAGTTCTTATCGCCAGCTTTTCTGCACTTTTTGTATACATAAAGCAGGCCAATATTATGAGTAAACAGACTGAAATTTTACTAGAGCAAACCAAAGCAAATTCCTGGCCAAGATTATCAGTCGATACTGATATCAACTGGTTAGATCAAAAATTAGAATCTTTAAGGATTAAAGTTCATAATAAAGGTACGGGTCCGGCTATTATTGAAGGTGTAAAAGTTTCATACAATGGTGAACACACCCAAAACTGGAGCGATCTTCTTTCAAAAACTCAGCTTCCTGACTCTATCAGTAACAGTATGTCTAATTCATCCATATACAATTCGGTACTATCGGCTAATGAAAATTTTTATTGGGTTCAATTTAAAAACGATCCTGAGTTAGCGAAATGGATGTATGACAAGAGAAGTAAAATAACCATAGAAATTTGTTATAAATCTGTTTTTGATGATTATTGGCTATTAACGATTAGTGGCGAAAATGGTTTTAACACTACTCAAAAGCTAGATACTAAACAGTGCCCTATCCTAGCTCATGAAATGTTTAAAACATAAGAAATATCGAACTAGCGTTTAATCATTGTTTACAAATCAACAATAACTGGCTAATTAAACAGTTCATTCACAATACTGTTGATGTTTTCTTGAAATATTCGAAATAATTTGGTATTTTTACATAAGCACTTATATAAATACTTATGCAAGATACATTACAAATATATGGTGAACTTGGTTTAGGATCTCGATTAAAAAGATTAAGCGAATATCTCATGAGAGAAACTCAACTCATTTATAACGCTTGCCACATTGATTTTGACCCCTATCTTTTTCCTGTTTTCAAATTCATAATTGACCATGAGGTTGCGACTACAACAATGATACAAGAAGGCTTGCAGTTTACACAACCAGCAATCACGCAATCCTTAAAAAAACTAACCGACAAAAAATTAGTAGTTAATACAATTGACAAGACAGATAAAAGAAAAAAGCTCTTTAAACTCACTCGACGAGGTAAAGAATTGCATCAAAATATGATCCCTATATGGAAAGTAATAGATGAACAAGTAAAATGGTTAACCGAGGGAAACTCAACAGGTTTAACCCGTCATCTCACCCATATAGAACATCAGTTTAAAGAAAAATCATTAAGTAACAGGATACTAGAAAAATTATGACCAAAACTTTAGATCACGTAACTATAATACCATTCGATCCAAAATATGCAAAAGATTTTGCTAATCTTAATGTAGAATGGTTAGAAAAATACTTTGTGGTAGAACCACTAGATGTTGAATTATTAGAACAATGCGAAGAAACTATTATCAAAAAAGGAGGTTATATTTTCTTTGCTAAAGTAGGAAATGCCATCGCGGGTACATTTTCTTTAATAAAACGAGAAGATGGTGTTTATGAGCTAGGAAAAATGGCCGTTTCTCCAAAATTTCAAGGACAAAAAATCGGTCAGCAATTAATGCAATTTTGTGTTGATTTTTCAAAAAACCAAGGCTGGAGTAAAGTTATTCTCTATTCGAATAGAATTCTAGAAAATGCAATTTACATCTATAGTAAATATGGTTTTAAAGAAATCGCAATGGAGAAAGATCCGCTCTATAAGCGTAGTAATATTAAAATGGAACTTGTACTCTAAAAAAATTGTCCGCTCCTGTATAAAGCATAGAGCGGACATTATAGTTAAACTATCCTTTTAACTAATTATAAAATCGTCTGGTAATTGTATAATTTTTATCATAGTTATTATCCCAGTATTCTTGGCCATTCACTTTATACACCACAGCATACTCTATCGTATTTGCAGTTTTATCAACACGCACATTACCGGACCAACGCTCGACTCCAAAATCATTTGGACTCTGCACCAAAAATAATGGTCCATTATTCCAAAAAGATCTATAACTCAACGAAAAATAATCTTGGGTTTTCCATCCATCCGTGGTATATATCACACCCACCTCTTTTTGTGGTGCAAGATTTCTTACATCTACAGTAATATTAATCGAATTTTGATCATAGAAAGGTACATACGAAATACTCGAAAAATCAGTATCTACACTTACATTAAGATCAGGTTGTGCAAAAAAGTATCCATCTTGTATTGACATTGCATAATTCGCAGCATTGTTATTATCCCAATACGTGTTACCATTAACTTCATATTTAACTACGAATTCATCATCATAGATTTGGGATATACCAAACCCTTCATTATTGACCTCTCCGGCCCAGATTTCATTTTGATCATCAATATTAAACTGATATGTTAATGGTATCTCTCCCCAACTACCATCAATTTTTTTTTGAAATATACTTACAGTTTTATCGACATTCAAATTAGCGACTCTAACAGTAAACTTCTTAGAATATGCTGTGAATCCCCTATAATTACCATAAGCAGTCCAAGCCTTGACTAAACTAACTTGACTTGTAGTTTTTGATACTATTTGATTGCTACTCTCAATGTTTGATATATTATCATCTTGAGTTGTACAAGAAAATAGAATAAGGCTTACTAATAGAAATACGTACTTTTTCATTGTTTAGGTTTTTAAGATATTAGTTGTTGATTAATTTTGTTTAGTTATGGTGTAATTTTCTCCGTAGTTATTATCCCAGTATTCTTGACCATTTGTAGTATAAACCACCGCATATTCAATAGTATTTACTTCTGAATCTACTTGTACAGAAGTTTCCCATTTATCGATATCAAATTGATTTGGGCTTTGTATATAGTGAGCATATCCAACTCTAAAATATCGTTGATAGCTTAGAGTTTTTCTTGTAGTAGTTGCCCATCCATCTGTAGTATACACCACTTCAACAGCTCCCGGAGCTCCGTAATTTCTTCGTGCATCCACATTAATATTAAAGTAGTTCCTGTAAAATCTTGTATAAAAACTGTCTAAAGAAAGTATAACTTCTGGTGCTAGATACGCTCCAATATTTACGAGCATGCTATAATTAATACCATTATTATTATCCCAATAGGTTTGGTCATTTACGACATATTTTACCACAAATTCATCGTTATAGATTTCACTTTCGGGTATTACTTCTCCTACCCATATTTCTTCGTTATTATCAACACTTTGTTGAAACGCTAATGGAATATCTACCCAAGTCCCATCATATCTTAAATGATGAATTGATACTTCTTTCTGAAATGCTATATTTTTCACCTTAACAGCAAAACGTCTTACATATTTTTGTCTCACTGGACTACTACTATTAGAGGTCCAAGCTTTTAATAACTTTACATTCTCCGAACTATTTTTTGCGGCTAGTTCAATAGATTTGTTTTCAATACTTAACGCTTCTCCATCTGTACCGCAAGAGTACAATGCCAGCATTACTACTACTAAATAAATTTTTCTCATGATAATTTCTGTTAGAATGGTTGTTGGTTTTAATTTTGGTTTTAATTCTTTTCGAAAAGTTTAGTGATTATTCTGATGTCATCTTCAATGTAGGCTAGAGCATAAAATAAGGAAATCCGTATGTATTTTTTTAACATTTATTTTGCAGATAACGTTTTCGGAAACCGGACATTTTAATCGAAAATTAAACTTGAAAAATTGGATTTATCAGTTCTTTAAATTTAATGGTCCGTTTGTCTGAATATGTTTTGAGAGCACGAAAATTATAGAAACAATATTGCGAAAATTATAGAGCTCATTTTGCTCAATAACAGCTTACGAAAAGCTTTTCTTAACCGTTTTATGAAAACTATTAATATTTTTTTCGTTCATATAAGTGTATTATACTTGTATATACAAATTCATTGCAAAGAGTTAAAGCACTTTTTTCAATAGGGGGATTTACCCCCTTATTTGTACTAACACTACCCTTATATAAAACCCAACAAAAACCCCTATATAAGTTAGTTTCCAACGATTTACCCTATGTCAATTTTAACAAAAATTAGCATTATCTTTTTATAATAATAGAATAATAGTATTTTTAGAAATCACAAATATCTTAACAACCATAAAAATGAGAAACAAGACTAACCTTATCGGATATCCTATCGTGGCCATTATAGCCGCTTTGATAACTTATTTTTGTACTAGAGGACCAGGGCCTGTTATTCCAACAGAGCCTACACAACCAGAAGAAATTATTTCTTTTAAAGACGCCGTTCAATTGTATAGAACATATACTGTAAACCGTTCCTGTATTATTAAAACTTTTGAAGGAGGCAGAGATGGTGTATTAGATAGCATATGCCCATCAGACAGAAAGCCTGATCCAAAATTTGTACCATCCAGATCATTTCATTTAAGTGATACGTTCTTAAATCAATATATCGCGTATATTAAAGATATAACTCCAGATTCTATTGCTGTTACTGGATACCGTTTATATTTAGGTAATTATCCAGATGCTCCTGCTTTTCCCGATGGAAAACCAATCCCCGATCCAAGAAGAAATACCTTTTTTATAGCGCCTACAACATTATTGGGCGGTGGTGATGTGCATAGAGGATATACTTTTTTTGACAGAAATAATGACGGAAAACCTGAAGTAGTTTTTCTTGAAGATATCCTAGACGAGCTAGGTAGCGGTGACCTGGGAACATTAAACGAGAAAGTACATCCAAAAGTAAATACGGCAAATTTCTTTTCATTCTTAACGACAGCACAAGAACACCAAAGTACTATTGCAAACGAAGTTGGCGGATATCCTCCAAATTAAAATTCACACAACAATAATAGAATGAGCTTTTTATCAGATCTAAGGACATTTATAATAATATTTCAGGTTATTATAGCGATAATTGGATCGTTTTATTTTTACAAGTATAAAAACACTTTTTTAAAATATTTTCTAATAGTGTTATGGTATATTGCAATAAATGATTTGCTAGGGTTTATTCTAAAAAATAACAAATATGAAGTAGCTATTTTGTATAACGTTTATTACATAATTGTATTTAATTACTTAATGTTTCTTTTTAGGAATTATGTTTCTAAAAAGCTTCACAAAAGATTAATATTAATTTTTATATATATTTATACTTTCTCCTTCTTGATTAATGCTTTTTTCGAAAATTATCTCATAGAATACTCTAGAGCGCCATATATTCTTGGCTCTTGTTTTTTAGTCACCAGTATCGTATTTTATTATATAGATATTTTAAATTCAGAAAAAGTTTTAAATGTTAAAAAGAATTTGCTTTTTTGGATTAGCACAGGTGTATTAATATATTATTGCGGCAATATTCCTTATAAAATCGTACGAACTTATGCTAAACAATTAACTGATGTCTCAATAGAATTTTTAGTTCTTTGCATTTTGACCATTATCATGAATCTTTGCTTTATCATTGGCTTTATATGGAGCGACAGCAAGCAGCAATATTAATTGCAAGTATTATTTTAGTAGTAATTATTATATTTTTAATTACTCTTTTCTCTATTTTTCAAAAAAGGAAGAATGGTCTATTATTACAACAAAAAGAAGCCGAGAAAAAATTTGAAACTGCTATCGCAGAGACCCAAATTGAAATCCGGGAGGAAACCTTGCGTAACATTAGTTGGGAACTGCATGATAATATTGGTCAGTTATTAACACTGGCCAAAATACAGGTCAATATTGCCCAAGATGATCCTGATAAATTACAAGAAGTAACAGATACTATAACCAAAAGCTTAACAGAACTTAGGTCTTTATCAAAACTTATTAATCCCGACGCAATCAAAAGCCTAAGTCTTACAGAAGCTATCACCCTAGAAATTGAACGATTTAATCGTTTGCAATTTATAAAAGCGACCATAACCAGTAATGATGAAATTGAAGAACTGGATGACAAAGTAGAAATCATAATCTTTAGAATATTACAGGAGTTTTTCACCAATACCATCAAGCATTCTAAAGCTTCTAACCTTGACGTTACTGTACGTTATGAGCAAGAGAAATTAATAATCTACGCCAAGGACAACGGGGTAGGTTTTGACATTAAAGATTCTAACACCAAGCAAGGTATAGGTCTGTGCAACATACAAAATAGGGGTAAATTAATTGATGCTGCTGTAACCTTAGACTCTAAAGAAGGTGTAGGCACATCAATCACGCTAACCTATTATTATAATAAGAAAAGTTTAACTGTATTAGACAATGAAATTGACTAATTATGCAAGCAGTAAACACACACAAATAGAAAGAAAGGGAGTATCATGAAATATTCAGTAGTAATCGTAGAGGATCATATCCTGTTATCTCAGGCATTATCAGGGCTTGTTAATGGATTCGATAAATTCAAAATATTATATATCTGCAAAAATGGAAAGGAATTACTAACTCGTTTTAAAGATCCAAAAAACATACCCGATGTTGTTCTTATGGACATCAACATGCCCATTATGAATGGGATAGAAACTACCGCCGCACTCAAAGATGAATATCCCCAGGTTAAAGTGTTAGCCCTATCCGTTGAAGAAGATGAAAACACAATTCTTAAAATGTTAAGAGCAGGAGCCAAAGGATATTTACTGAAAGACACTGAGAAAAGTATTTTAGAAAATGCGCTTATCCAAGTACAGGAAACCGGTTTCTATCACACAAAAGATGTTACAAACCTATTATTAGGTTCTCTAAACCCTAAAGAAGATAATGCAGTCGTATTAAAAGATCGAGAATTAGAATTTATAAAACACGCCTGTACAGAAAAGACATATAAAGAAATTGCCGGGGATATGTTTTTAAGCCCAAAAACAATTGAAGGGTATAGAGACTCTATTTTTGAAAAACTAAACCTGAAAAACAGAACAGGTTTAGTAATATATGCCATTAAAAACAAAATATTCGTACCGTAATCCCCTTCTTTTTGATTACATTATTTAATTCGAAAAAACTTTTTTTCGCATATTAAAATCAATTTTGGCCCGTTTATTGATCAAATCCAGGAAAGAAAATCATAACAATTTGTCCGTTGTTATGATTTTACTGCATTTTTAAATAAACTAACCATCCGATACTTCCATAAAAACAGTGTTTTTGTTTATTTTTGTGAGTAGAAGAACATTGATATTTTTTATGCTAAAGCAACAACTAAATTTTAAACTTTCCCAGAAACTTTCTCCGCAACAGATTCAGTTAATGAAGTTGATTCAACTTCCTACGCAAGCTTTTGAGCAACGACTAAAACAAGAGATGGAAGAAAATCCTGCTTTGGATAGTGGCAAAGAGAAAGCAGATGATTTTGAAGACAGCTTTAGCAACGAAAGCTCTAGTGATGATGACTTTGGTAACGAAAAAATTGAAACTGATATCAACGTTGACGAGTACCTAAGCGATGATGAGGTCCCAAGTTACAGGTTAAGCTCAAATAACTACAGCGCTGATGATGAAGAGAAAAGTGTGCCTTATGCATCAGGAACTTCATTTCGTCAGCACCTTATCAATCAATTAAACACCTACCGATTAGACGAAGAAGAGCGACAAATAGCCGAGTTTTTGGTAGGTAGTGTAGATGAAAGTGGTTATATCAGGAGATTATTATCTGATGTTTTGGATGACCTCGCATTTACTCAAAATGTATATACAACCGAAGATAAAATAGAGAATATTCTTAAGATTGTTCACCAATTAGATCCTGCAGGTGTTGGAGCACGTAATTTACAGGAGTGTTTATGGATTCAATTGGATAGAAAAGAAACTACCATTCCTATAAAACTAGCATCCGAGATATTAAAAAAAGCCTTTGATCATTTTAGCAAAAAACATTATGATAAACTGTTGGCTAAATTTGATGTTACCGAAGAGCAACTTAAAGAAGCTATTGAAGAAATAGAACATTTAAACCCTAAACCGGGTGGTGCATATGCAGGAAACAATCGAATGATAGAACATGTTGTTCCTGATTTTACTATTAGAATTGTAGATGGAGAACTTGAGCTCACACTTAATGGCCGTAATGCACCAGAGTTACATGTTTCTAGAGAGTATAATAATATGCTGCAGGGATACAAAGCTAGTAAAGAAAAATCTAGATCTCAAAAGGATGCTGTCATGTTTATTAAGCAAAAATTGGATGCTGCAAAATGGTTTATTGAGGCGGTTAAACAAAGACAGCAAACACTTTTTATTACCATGAGTGCAATAATGCACTACCAAAAAAGTTATTTCTTAAGTGGCGACGAACGTAATCTTAAACCAATGATCTTAAAAGACATTGCTGATGAGATTGATATGGACGTTAGCACGGTTTCTCGAGTAGCAAACAGTAAATATGTAGACACTCCTTATGGGACAAAACTCATAAAAGAATTCTTCTCAGAATCAATGACCAATGATCAAGGAGAAGAGGTTTCTACTAGAGAAATAAAGAAGATATTAGAAATAACTATTGGCGAAGAGGACAAGAAAAAACCGTTAACAGACGAAAAACTTGCCAAAATTCTTAAAGAAAAAGGATATCCTATTGCCAGAAGAACTGTAGCCAAGTATAGAGAACAATTAGATATTCCTGTTGCGCGGTTACGAAAGAAAATTTGATGAATTTTTTTTTAAAAAGCTTTTCTTACATTTTACACCCTTTATTAATGCCACTTTTTGGTGCCATTATCTATTTTATTGCTGCTCCAAGGTTTATCCCAGATGATATTATAAAAACCAAACTCTTTGGTATAATGGTATTAACCATTTTCATCCCGATAGTACTATTTTTCTTTCTTAAAAGCTTGGGCACTATTAATTCTATTCATTTAGACGATGTAAAACAACGTAAAATACCTTTGCTTTTACAGTCAATGTTATTAATTATCGTTATAAAAATGGTTATCGACGTCTATCGATATCCCGAACTGTATTTTTTCTTTTTAGGAATACTTTTTTCTATGCTCAGTTCGATTTTTATGGTATTATTCAATATCAAGGCGAGTATACATATGATCGGAATTAGTGGGGTTACTATGTTTACCGTAGCATTAAGTATCCATTTTGGAATGAATCTTACATTACTTATTGCCGGACTCATGATCGCGAATGGGTTAGTAGCTTCTTCTAGATTGCATTGCAAAGCTCATACTAATCTTGAACTAGTCTTAGGTTTTTTGATTGGAGTTATTCCGCAATTAACTTTAGTGAATTTTTGGCTATAATAGATAAAACACCAATCCTACCTTGGCCGTATTAATACCAACTTTTTCTGTTCCTATTACAGCATCGCTATCAAACAAGCTATTTAGACTATAATAAAAATGGAAGTTAAATGTATTCCACCCAAAAGTGAAAGTCGCCCCAAATCTTAATCGATTTAATTCATCTATTTTTGTACGTGTTATATCACTATCAATTCCTTTAAAATTAGATTTGAAATAATATAAATACCCTAATCTTAATCCTGTATATATTCTATAGAATTTATGAGAATCGGGCTCGGATGTACGCCATCTAAACTCTATTGGAGCTTCAAACAAATGCGTAGTAAACCTATTAGTTTTAAAATCTACTCCTCTAAGGTTACCAAACACGGTTGGCCCTGCGTCTCCTTCCTCACCCACTAGTAAATTATTATTATATACATTCACAGAATACCCTAACCCCAAACCAAACGCTACATTTCGCCTTTTATTAATAGGCATATCTCTTACGAATCCAAAATGTAATCCTCCCGAAAAACCAGATTGGCTAACATCTGTCGGTCTATTAAGAATTAAATTATACGTGATACCTATATAAAACTGATCCTCTCTATAGAGAGAATCTAAAGTTTTCTCCTTAACTGTATCAGATTTAGATTCCTGACCTAAACCTATACAAAAGGTCAAACCACAATAAACGATTAGCAGTATCTTTTTCATACGAATTACTAAAGTAAATTTATTTCTTTAAAAATTACATAAACTTTATAAAAACAAGACTAATTCATAAAAAAATCCCACTGCGCAGTGGGATTTTGTACACATACTAGACCATATTGTCTTTCCTTTATAACTTAATTATCCATTGCACTTCCTGTGCGGGTGGTGTAATTAATCTTTAAGGCTTGTACTTCGCGCAATTCTTTTTTGATATCACCAACAAGGCCCATATTGGTATCTCCATCTACTTTTAAAGCAGTAGTTAAAAAAGGAATTAATTCTTCTCGTTTGGAAGCCCGTTCTGCTAATCTAAAAGCTTTGATCTCGCTTACATCTGCAAACTTGTCATTAAGTTGAATTCTTGATTGATTTCCTGCGCTTGCACGATATCTAGAACTAGGTTTTCCAGCATAAATATACATAACCAGGTCCTTCTTATCCAACTTTTCAATTTGATCGGCTACAGGTAATTTATTTTCGATCATCAACGTATTTTGACGCATTACCGTAGCTACCATAAAGAAAAATAACAACATAAATACAATATCTGGTAATGAGGCTGTAGAAATAGCCGGTAATTCACCACTTTTCTTATTATTAAACTTAGACATATAAATTATTTGTTTAAAGATGAATATTTATTTCTTTGGTTCAGCTTCAGAGAGTTTCTCTGGGAACTTAAACTGTATCTTCTTAATGTCTTCCCTTAAACTCTCTTTATCCCCTGTATAGTTAGGATCTTTAAGGTCTTCCTTCATTTGCTCAAAAGATCTTCCATAATCACTTTGCGCCTCTCTATTACGAAGAGTTGTATATGCCGCTACCAATTCATTTTGAACCGCTATATAGCTAGCATAGTTAGTCTCTCTATTGTTACGCAAAGAGATCACTGCTATAGTTGGATTATCGGATAATGAAGAGTCCTTGTTCCCTTGGCAATAATTGCAAGCATCTTTACCCTCACCTCCACCATTATCCAAAAATTTGATAGCGGCTTGACGAAGATTTTTCAATTCCATTGGAGCTTCTTCAACCAATAATTCATTATTCTTGTTTAACTCTACTACAAAAATGTTCCTTTCTCGAAGTACTGGGGGTATTGGATTATCCTTTTCCAAAGCGGGAAGCTTGCGACTAATTCCACTATCGGTTTCGATTGTAGTGGTTACCAAAAAAAAGATGAGTAATAAAAATGCAATGTCCGCCATGGATCCCGCATTTACTTCTGGTGCTGATCTTCTTGCCATAATAGTACATATATTTAGTTAATAATTACTTACAGAATCAACAAACTGTACCTATAAATGACATGAATGATATCGCAAAATGTATTATAACTTTATCTAGTATTCAATATCATGCTTTGGCGGGTTAGCTATTGATGGTTGATGAGATAGATCACAGTTATGATCAATAACTCACAATTGTTATGCCATTATTACAATATTTACCGACTACTAGATGTACTGGTTAAAGAAAAAGAATAGACATAAAAAAATCCCGCCTTTAACAGCGGGATTCTATATATTATTAGATTATTTTCGAGTATACTTACTCCAAACTCTAGTTGTCTAATGCACTTCCTGTACGGGTAGTATAATTAATTTTCAACGCTTGTACTTCTCGTAACTCTTTTTTGATATCTCCTACAAGACCCATATTGGTATTTCCATCTACTTTTAACGCAGTGGTTAAGAAAGGTATCAATTCTTCTCGTTTAGAAGCGCGTTCTGCCAAGATAAAAGCTTTGATTTCGCTTACGTCTGCAAACTTATCATTAAGCTGAATTCTTGGTTGATTTCCTGCACTTGCACTATATCTAGAACTAGGTTTTCCTGCATAAATATACATTACCAAGTCTTTCTTATCCAACTTTTCAATTTGATCTGCAACTGGTAGTCTGTTTTCAATCATCAAAGTATTTTGACGCATTACCGTTGCCACCATAAAGAAAAACAATAACATAAATACAATATCTGGCAATGAAGCTGTAGAAATCGCTGGCAATTCACCACTTTTTTTCTTATTAAACTTAGACATATTATTCTATTTTTGTTATTACTTATTTCTTCGGTTCTGCCTCAGAAAGTTTTTCTGGGAATAAGAACTGAATCTTCTTGATATCTTCTTTTAAGCTTTCTTTATTACCTGTGTAATTCACATCCTTAAGCTCTTTCTCCATTTGTTCAAAAGACTTTCCAAATTGTCGCTGTGCTTCTCTATTACGTAATTGAGTATATGCTGCCACCAGTTCATTCTGAACGGCAATATATGTCTCATAATTAGTTTCTCTATTATTACGTAAAGAAATTACGGCCTTAGTTGGATTATCAGATGATGAAGGATCTTTTTCTCCCTGACAGTGGTTACAGGCATCTTCGCCTTTACCACCACCATTATCCAAAAACTTAACAGCAGCTTCACGAAGATCTCCTAACTCCATAGGAGCTTCTTCTACCAAGAGGTCATTATTTTTGTTTAATTCTACAACAAAAATATTTTTCTGTTTCAGAATTGGTGGTTCTACTTCATCTTCCTGAGGAGGAGGAAGCTTACGGCTAATACCACTATCTGTTTCAATAGTAGTAGTAACCAGGAAGAATATAAGAAGCAAGAATGCAATATCTGCCATAGATCCTGCATTTACTTCTGGTGCTGATCTTCTTGCCATAATTATTTACCTATTAATTTTTTAATACCAGAGAAAAACATCAAACCTACTGCAATTGCAGCAAGGAAATAAAATGCATATAATCCGGTTCCTACCCATTTAGATCCACTTTCAGAAAGCATACCTCCATCTTTCAAAGGAGTTTCAACTCCATTTGCCATGGCAAAACCAATTCCCACAATAATGATGAAAGCAACAATTCCTATAGCCGTATTTTTAAGACCAGAAGGGTTTTTTGCTAATGTTGAAAATACACTTATTAAAGTTGCTATTATAGTAATAACAAAAATGATCAACGTAAGACTATACAATGGTGTAACAGCTGAACCAGCAATATCGAAATCAAGCTCTCTCGCCTCCGAAACTCCATTTTGATCCATCAAATTACTAATTGAACTACTCATAACATACCAAAGGATCACTCCTAAGACACCTAATCCTAGTACAACATATGATAATATTTTAGAAATTTTCATTTGTCTATTTTTTATTTGGAATGCTTACCGCACTCTGATTAAATAACAAGAATACCCACTTTATATTTTAAAAACACTAAGTAAGGTAATGAGTATTAAGATATAAAAATCTTTAACCCAATCTTTAAATTACTTCTTGTTCTTGTAAGCTACCAACATATCGATTAAAGTAATCGATGCATCTTCCATATCATTAACGATTCTATCGATTTTAGCTACGATGTAGTTATAAAAAATCTGAAGAATAATCGCTACAATAAGTCCAAATACTGTTGTAAGAAGTGCTACTTTAATACCACCTGCTACAAGTGAAGGCTGCATATCTCCAGCTGCTTCAATCTTATCAAATGCCTGGATCATACCAATTACCGTACCCATAAACCCAAGCATAGGAGCAAGAGCGATAAATAATGATACCCAAGATACGTTTTTCTCTAATTGACCCATCTGTACACCACCGTAAGCCACAACAGCTTTCTCGGCAGCATCAATGCTTTCGTCTGCTCTATCAAGTCCTTGATAATAGATAGAAGCTACAGGTCCTTTTGTATTTCTACAAACTTCTTTCGCTGCTTCAACACCACCACTATTTAAAGCGTCTTCAACATTTTGTTGTAATTTTTTGGTGTTTGTAGTAGAAAGATTCAAAAAGATAATTCTTTCAATTGCAATCGCAAGACCTAGTATCAAACATAAAAGTACGATACCCATAAATTCAGGTCCACCTTCAATAAAACGTTTTTTAAGGTTTTGATGAAATGTTAAATCATCTGCAGTATCGGATGCTACATCATCTTGAACTGTTGTCGTTGTTATAGGAGCAATTAATAATTGCACATTAGCCGTTAATAACTGGGCAGGTGCAGTAGCCGCTTGTAAGTTTCCAAAAGCCATTACCGCTGTGATTGCCAGAATAGAAAATAATCTTTTCATTGCGCTGATTCTTAATTTTAATTAGTTAAAGGGTTAAAGATATAAAAATATTACAAAATCTATTAAAATTTTAATAATAATGCAGAGAGGAAGGGATTCGAACCCTCGATACGCTTTTGACGTATACACACTTTCCAGGCGTGCGCCTTCGACCACTCGGCCACCTCTCTTGGTTTTCCCCCAAAAAATGGGATGGGCAAATAACAAAAAAAATGTTAACCAATAAAATTTGAGGCGTTAATTTTCTGACATTTCGCCCCGCAAAGAGGTTTCATATATGGTTTTAAGCACTTTAAGAGGTAAATTTTCTCCTAATAAATACATTAACTTGGCGATAGCGGCTTCGGTAGTAATATCTTTTCCAGAAATTACACCCGCTTTTTTTAAGGCTACACTGGTGTCATATTTCCCCATTTCGACACTTCCACCAGCACACTGAGTAACATTTACTATCGGAACCCCCTTCTTAATAAGAGCAGTTAACATCTCTGTAAACCATTTTTTTGTAGTTGTATTACCTGATCCATAAGTTTCTAAAACAACACCTTTTATGTCGGGCAAAGCAGAAATACCTTTTAATATACTCTCATTTATACCAGGAAACATTTTAATGACTACTATATTATTATCAAAATGGGTATGAAAAACCATTTTTTTTCGTCGATTCACAGGTCGTAAAAAAGTCGTATTAACCTTAAGGTGCACTCCAGATTCTACTAATGATGGATAATTAAGTGATTGAAATGCCTCAAAATGCTCTGCATTTATCTTTGTCGTTCTATTAGCTCGAAGCAATTTATATTCAAAATAGAGACCTACCTCGGATATAACTGGTTTCCCTTTTTGTCTTAGTGCGGCTATTTGAACTGCCGTTATCAAGTTTTCTTTGGCGTCGGTTCTAAGGTCACCAATTGGCAATTGAGAACCTGTAAAAATAATAGGTTTGGTAAGGTTTTCAAACATAAAACTAACCGCTGATGCAGTATACGACATGGTATCGCTACCGTGCAAAACCACAAAACCATCATAATTTTCGTAATGATCATTAATAATATGCCCCAGTTCTATCCATCGATCCACATTCATGTCTGAAGAATCAATGGGTTCCTTAAAACTAATTGTATCTATTGTACAATCCAGAAGCTTTAATTCTGGAATCTTTAATAGCAGTTTATCAAAATCAAAAGCTACCAAAGCTCCTGTTTCAAAATTTTTGATCATACCTATGGTACCACCGGTATAAATCAGAAGTATGTTTGATATGTTGTTCATAGGACAAATGAACAAAATTTAAATCACAATTTATTTATTTTAAACCCCGAAAACATCTTTAGAGTTTTGTGTAGTAATTGCAGCAATTTCTTCTATTGGTTTTTGATACACCTCGGATAATTTTTCCAGAATGTTCATTAAATACGAACTCTCGTTCCTTTTACCTCTATAAGGTGTAGGTGCCAAGTAAGGCGCATCGGTTTCTAAAACAATGTGATGTAAAGAGATTTGATCCAAAAATCTATCGATTTTACCATTCTTAAAGGTAACCACTCCTCCTATTCCTAATTTCATATTATAACCAATAGCTCGATGTGCGTCTTCTATCGTGCCCGTAAAACAATGAAAAATACCGAACAAATCTTCCCCTTTTTCAGACTCGAGTACTTCAAAAACTTCTTCGAAAGATTCTCTGCAATGAATAACTATTGGCAATTTGTATTTTTTTGCCAATTGTATTTGATATCTAAAAGCTTCTTTTTGTTCTAATAAAAAGGTTTTATCCCAATACAGATCAATACCAATTTCGCCTACTGCATAAAATGTTTTACTTAAATCACCATTAAGGCGCTTTTCTAATTCATCTCCAACATGCTTAAGCTCATCCTTATAGTTTTCTTTTACGTGTGTTGGATGCAAACCCATCATCAAAAAAACATTCTCTGGGTATTTAGACTCAATATTATACATCGCATTAGTATAAGTAGAATCAATACTGGGTACAAAAAAACGAGTTACACCAATTTCTATGGCACGTTGCATCATTTGGTCCTGATCTTCATCAAAAGACTCGCTATAAATATGTGTATGTGTATCGGTAAGTATCATGCCGCAAAAGTAATTAAATTTTGCGCGCATTATTTATACTTTTCCAGTATAAAATTTAGGCATTCATTACTGTATCGCAATAATTCGTTCTAAAGGAATAACGGTAGATTGTTTAAGGATCACAGATTTTTCGGTTATCCCCCATACTGTTGTCTCTACCTCTTTTGCCCCTTCATCATCTGCAAAAAGAATTTTTACTTTTACATGCTCTAGGTTTCCTAAACTTAAAGCTCTTCTAAGTTTTCTGTATCGATCTTTCTTTTTCTTTTTGTTATTTAGTACTTCTTGATGCGGAAAATGCAAAAATTGAATTTGTTCTTTTTTGATATGTTGTATTTTATCTATAGTATCCATAACCTTACGTATTAATTTATTATCTGGAAAAATTAGTAGGGATGACACCTTATAAATTACATTATTTTAAGATTTTTTATGCTAAAAACAGTGTTAATTAACACTTCTGGGATCGTATTAACAGTACACTAATCTAGTTTTTTCAATAATTCTTGAGCAATCTCATAGTCTTCTGCGCTTTCGGGAATAGTTTTTAACAATTCTGAACATTCACCATGTTTTCCTTGCTTTAACTGATTAAGCGCTTCAAACCAAATGGCTTTGTGATTATAAATTGAATTTCCTTGTGATATTTTTTGAAAAACCTTGGTAGTCTTCTTATACTTATCTTGTTCTAATAGTGAAATTCCGTAATAAAATTGATACTCTATATTATTCACGTCTTGAGATATCAATACCGAAAGATATTTTTCTGCTTCAGCATATTTTTTGGCATTAAAAGCATTTTCGGCCTTTTTAACCTCTTCTTGCGCACTACTTCGCTGGGCAATAGCCAATTCGGGAATGTTTGCATAATCACTATACGCCGGATCTCCTTGATTAAAAAAGTACACCCCAAAAACAATAGCAATACTAGCAGCCACTGCATACAACCAAACTGGCATTTTTATAATTTTCGATTCTTGTTTTATAGATTTATTACTAAAATATGAATCACCTATTTTCTTAAGAGTATTCTCTAATTCATTTTTTTCTTCTTCACCTGTAAAACCTACATCCAAATGAACATGCAATTCTTGATATAGCTTTAACTCTTTTTCAACAGCTTCATCCTCTTTGATTATTCTATCCAACATCAATCTCTCCTCACTAGAAAGCTCATGATTACAATATTTTTCGAACAACTCATATTTTTCTTCTGGGGTCATAACAAATTCTTTAGTTGGTTAAACTTAGGAGCGTTTTGAACTAGTTGTGTTAATTGACCAATACACAAAGATTTCTTTTTTCGAACATAACCATAAGACTGTCCCAATTTTTGCGCCACTTCTTCCATAGATTTTATCCTAAAAGTAGCTTTTAATAATTCTTTACATGCCTTGCCCAATTGATCAAACATTTCATTAAATAGTTCGTGTTTTGCATTGAAAAGCTCAGTTTCTTCTGCAAAGCGAGCACTCTCGTCATCTATAGATACAACACCTTCATTAATTGTTACCTCCTTATTAGTAGATTTTTTTAATTCGTTAATCCATTTACGCTTGCACAATAGAAAAAAATATGCATCAAAAGGACAAGTAAGTTCTAATCCTTTTTCTTTTGCCTGTTTATAAATGGTAATTAAAGTTTCTTGAATTATATCCTGAGCCCTGGATTCATTCCCGCTATTTTTTTTCACATATCCTATTACTTTGGGAGCGAATTTCTCATAAATCTCGGCCAAAATCACAGTATCATTCTGTAAGAGGGCATTAATATATTTCTGATCAGGATGTACTTTGATATTTCCCATTGATATCCGGTTAACGCATCTAATTTAAAAAAAGTTTCAGGATAGAGGGTAACAAAAAACTATAGCTGTTGATCTGAAAGTGTTAACAACAAAAATTATAACATCATGAAAACGGCAACAATCATCAAAAAAACAGCATTAATGATATCTTCAACAAGATTGATTATCATCCTTATACTATCTATACTTATTACTTCATGCGAAGGGGAAGATGGAGAAATCGGTCCCGAAGGGTTACAAGGTGAACAAGGTTTACCAGGAGAAACAGGCACAGCAAATGTTATCTATTCTGAATGGATAGACACCGAATTTGGTGATAACATAACCAACATAAATGTTGCATTCGAATTTGACGCTCCAGAAATCAATACTAACATTCTTAATTCTGGAACCATTTTGGTCTACGGAAGAACTTTTGACACTACTAATGGTGTTCGAGTTTATCAATTACCATTAACAGTAGGTGTTGGTTCTAGCAGGTTATCATATTTATTTATAGTCTCTACAGGAAAAATAGAAATCAGAATAAACTCTTCGGAGGTTATTGGTAATAACGACTTCATACAACAATATCGATATGTAATCATACCTGGAGGTGAATCGGCTACCTCATCGGTAAATCACTCAAAGATGTCTTATCAAGAGATTGCAAATAAATTCACAATCAAAGACTAAAAACACCTCAAAGCTCAACAAAAAAAAATTAATCAATTAATAAGAGGGGTAACAAAAAACAAATGCCCTTGATATGAAAATATAAATCTTAAAAGCAAATTAAAATGAAAACAAAAAAAACGAAAAACGCATCACCAAACAATAGTAAGTATGCAAAACAAACAATAATCGGCAAACTCTTTTTTGTATTTACTCTTCTTTTTTTGGCAAGCTGTAACAATGATGATAATGGGATTAGTGTTCCACCATCAATTAGTGGATTAGAAGTTACTGCCAAAATTATTGAAAACAGAAATGAAGCTAAACAGATCATAAACATAGACGCAACTTCGGGTGGTGAGGTTTATGGCGAAGATGGTACTATTCTTTATTTTCCTGCTAATAGTCTTTTACATCAAAATGGTGACCCAGTTACCGGAAGCGTCACTATCGAATTAGTAGAAATTTATGATAAAGCCAAAATGTTACTCACAAAAATGCCTACAAATGGTAAACGCCCCAACGGAGATGTTGAAACATTAAGTTCTGGTGGAGAATTTTATATAAACGCTCTTAAAAACGAAGAACAATTACAATTGGCAAATGCAATTCAAATATTCGCTCCTACAGATGACTTTGATGATCAAATGGTTCTTTTTAATGGTGTAAATAATGATTGCAATAGTGATAATGATTTAGAATGCGATGTGGTTTGGGAAGAAGATGAACAAGCAGAAGATTTAGAAATGATACAACGAGAAGGTCCTAATGGAACAGGAGTAACTGGGTATTTTGGTTTTATAGGCAATTTTGGTTGGACAAATATCGATCGTTGGTATAGTGATCCAAGGCCAAAAACAATGCTGCAAGTAGATGTACCTGAAGGGTATGACAACACCAACTGTAATGTATATGTTACTTATGATGGAGAACCAACAACTTTAGCTTTATTAGACATATACGACTCTCAAACTGGTTTATTTTCTGAACACTATGGTCTTATACCTATAGGACTCGAAGTACATATAATTTTCGTTTCAGTTCAAAACGATCAATACGTATATGCAATCCAAGCAGCCACGATAGAAGAAGACCATCTTGAAGTTATTGGCGCTACTATAACGGGTACAGAAGCAGAACTAGTTGCACTTATAGATGCATTACCATAATTTTTATTTATGTTGGAATATGACTATAGGTTAACGGGGGTTACAGTATATTCCAATATATATTCCGGAAGGAGAACCTTCCGGAATTTTTTGTGATTAACTACAAAATAACCGGTTACAATATCAATACAAAACAACCTAGGTTACTATAATCATAATCCTGATATTATTACTAATATCAATAATTTAACTTTTTAACTATCTTTAGTAACAACAAAAGAAAATCATGAGGGATTTTTCAGTAGTACTTCTTAGTATATTATTATTTTCAAATTTGTGCATATCGCAAATTCGAATACATGATACCATCCCTAGGGTCGCGCCTATATCACATGAAATTAATGGAAATCAAATAATTTTTGGAGCCGAAATGCCTCCACTCAATCAAATAGCAGGCGCTCCTAAAGCATTTTATACGTATTTCTGGGAATTTGGTGACGGAAATTACAGTTTTGAAGCAACACCAACCCATACTTATAAAAAACAAGGAGATTACAAGACTAAACTTTGGGCCACTAACAATTATGACAACGGTAAACCGCCAGCTAGCAGACCTAAATCGATAACTATAGATCACTCCATTGATGAGGCTTCGATAAATTCAAACTCCTTATTTATAGACGATCAAGATTTAATTCTAAAACGAAATCGAGAACCTATCCCCGACCAAGAAATGATTTTTATTACTAGCTATAAAAACACTAATAATTATGTTTCTAGCGGGAAACTCTATCTCTTTTATAACGATAATCAATTTAAAAATGACAATTTTATTCTAGAAGATACCCGCCTGCACCATGGAGAAAACATTGCTCCCCTAATTCCGATTGCCGAAGTACTTCCAGAAAATGATGATCATACGTTATTAGCATCTTACTCTCAAACCATTCTTATCAACAAAACCTTACACTTTCAGGATACTACAAAAAGAAAAAACCTTCCCTTAACTCTAGAAGAATCAAAAGCATTATATCGCAATCATCAAGTAATAACTTTTAACAATATGCAACCTGGCGAAGAACGGAATATTTTTAGAACTCTAAGAACTACTCCAGAAATGATTAAAGATACCAGTGCGATCGTAACTTTAAGAAGTGTGTATGTCCCCGACGAGAATTTTGGCAATCACACGGTGAAAGATACAGAGATGGAAATCGTTACTTCTCATGATCCCAATAAAATGTCATCTAATGGTTGGTTGATGAATTATCGACTGGTACGATTTAAACGTCTTAAATTTAAAGTACGTTTTCAAAATAATGGAGAAGGTCCTGCTAATACTATAAAATTAGAAGTTGATACACCAGAAATGTTCGATAAATCCACATTGCAAATTGATGGGATGTATCCCGAGTGCCCTATCTGTCCCAAAGAAAAAGAAGTGAATTATAGTTGTCTAGACACCATTTTAAAAAAAGATAAAATTATTTTTCAATTTAATAGGATTTACCTTCCGGGGAGTGCACAAAAAAAAGTAACAGAGATAGATTCTACAAAGGGTTTTGTAAAATACTCTATGAAATTCGGAAAAGATTTTCATAAGAAAAAAACCAAAAGTCGTACTGCCATATACTTTGACAAAAACGATCCTATAATTACTAATTACGCAACTACTCGATTCATGCCAGGTATATCTATAGGAGCAAAAGCAGGATATATTATTGTTCCCGAATTTAATAATCAACAAGAATATTTTGTGGGGGCCACTATATCCCCTTTTAAATCCTATAGAGGTTATTATCAGGCAGAACTCATGCTTTCTGCTTCATCATATAATAACATTAGAAATTTTGAAACAAACACTACTGATGCTGTTGGCAACCGTAATTTGATTAGATTTTCAGAATTAAATCAATTGAACAACATTTCTGTATATGCAGTACCTGGATCTTTTCGATATAATTTCAATAATTTTTTCGCCATGGGTGCTGGCGTACAACTAAAACTCGATCTCACCAGCAAAAATGATCAAGAAACCACAGGTCAAGGTTTTGTTATTAGCCAAGATGGTAGTATCAATCCAAATGTAGATCTTAACTCTTTTAATACTCAAGAAATTGATAATAGCTTAACCAACTTTCAAACAGGTATTTTTATAGGGATGAACTTGGGAACAGTACGAATTGGACCTAGTTTTGGTGCGCGATATGTTTACAATTTTGATACTCCCAACTCTCAAATTCAATTATATGGGATTTGGAAATTTTAGAGCACTCCTTTCCATTGTCATTCTTTCTCTGCTAATTAATGACAAGCTTTTAGCATATCAAGAGGCAGGAACATCAGAATTCCTATATCAACAATTAGATCATTTTTTGCAAAACCCTACCTCATCAAGGGCTTTGCGCATGAGTAAAATCATCGATTCTAAAAAGAATAAACTATACACCAAGCAAGATCAACTAGCATGGGTTATTATTCATTGTAATATTGGGTATTACAAAAATCAATTTGGCAGTTCTTCTTCGGCTATATTACATTATGAAAAAGCATGGCAAGCCTTTTATCAAAATGAACTATCTGATTATGACATTATCGAAAATTGCTTACAACCTTTAGGCAATTTGTATATCAAAATTGGAGATCTCCCCAAAGCAGAAACCACGATAAAAAATTATTTATATCTGGCAGAACAATCTCAAAATATTCCAAAAATCTTATCAGCAATCATCAACCTTTCTATTGCTTATCACAATCAAAGCAAATACTCTAACGCCCTTACTTTATTGCAAAAAGGATTGACTATTGCTCCTAACAATCTAGATATCCTCACCAATATTGCAACCAACCATTTAGGCCTAGGTAATATAACTGAAGCTAAGAATATTGCAAAAAAAATAACTGTATTAGATGCTACCCAAATAAATGCATATCAAATACTAGCATCGGTTTCTTTGGAAAAAAAAGAGCTACAGGATGCTTATAACTATATTACTATAGCAAAGACTAACTTGCTAAGACATAAAAACACCAATACCAGATCTATTGCAAAATTACAATTGGCGTATACCGATGTTTTAATTTCTAAACTCGAATTTGAAGAAGCAAAAAAGACTATCCAAGAAATATATTCTGCCCTATTACCGGCATACGACAAAAAAAATGAGTTCCCAATGACAAAGGATCTTATTGCCGACAAAATCCTTCTACAAACCTTAGACACTCATGCCTATATAAATACACAACTACAAAAACCTTTACAAGCAATAAAAGTGTACAATATCGCTTTTAAAGTTAATGCGTTATTAAACAACCAATACCCTCTTCAGGAAACGAAAATTATTCAACATTCTCAAAATAGAAACAGAACCGAATCTTATATCGATCTTCTTTTTTTATTGTATCAATCTACCTTAAATAAGAAATATATCACACAGGCCTTTATAGCAACAGAAAACTCCAAGGCCCCTTTTGTAAACCAAGCTATACTCTCTAAACAGGTACTTTCTCAATATAAAAATGATTCTTTAGTCGCTAAAAGGAATCAATTAGATCAAAAGTTGACTACCTATGAAACATTATTATTAAAAGAGAAATTAAAAAAAAATAAAGCCAATATTAATCAAATACAAAAATGGACGGAAGCCCATGACATCATATCAATTGAATTAAAGAAAAACATAAAAGAACTACAAAATAAGTATCCAGAGTTAGGTTTGTCTCAGAAAGAAATATCTGTCTCCTTACTTCAAAAAAAATTAGAAGAAAATCAAGTAACTTTAATTGAATATTTCTATGGTAAAAGCAACATATATCAATTTATAATAGATTCTAATTCTTATGAAATTAAAAGAATTAAAAATCCCGAAGTTCTTAAAAAAGTAATCAAAAAATATATTCATTATTACGACTCTCCTTCAAATATCACAAATGACCCTATAGGGTTTTCAAAAGAGGCCTTTAATGCATATAAAATACTGCAATTACCGATATACAATGATCGATTGCTCATTATTCCTGATGGCCTTCTTAATTTTATTCCTTTCGAAGCTTTGCTAACAGAAAAAGTAGCGTTTACGAACTTTCAAAAAATGCCATTTTTGATAAAATCTACAGAACTGAGCTATGAAATTTCGGCTAATAAATATGTAAAATCAACTTCGTTCAATCAAAAAAAGCAAACTGTCTTAGGTACTTTTCCTGTTTTTGAAAACACCGAAATAGAATTACCTTTTTCTTTAACAGAGAGCAACTATATCCAACAATATTTTGAAGGAAATTTTATAGAAAAAGAACAGGCAACATATGAGCATTTTATTAACGAAGCTAAAAAACACGATATTTTGCACCTATCTACACATGCAGAATCGGGCTCCTTTACAAAACCAGCTTCTATAAAGTTTAGCAATACCGATATTTTTGTAAACCAGTTATATGGCATGCAACTTAACTCAGATTTAGTGGTCTTAAGTGCTTGCGAAACAGGTGTCGGCAAACTTGCAAAAGGTGAAGGACCTCTAAGTATAGGGCGAGGATTTCAATATGCAGGAGTAAAGAACACACTCTTCTCCTTATGGAAAGTTAACGATCTTACCACCTCCAAATTGATGCGGAATTTTTACAAAAATCTTAAGACATCATATATAAAAGGAAATGCTTTACATCAAGCCAAACTTGATTACTTAAATGACAAAAACATTACAAATGCACAAAAATCACCTTATCACTGGGCGGCTTTTGTTTATTATGGAGAAATTGAGGCTAATTCTTCCTCGAACTATGTATGGTATGGGGTAAGTATTGTTCTATTCATATTAATTATATTATTTTTACGCAGATTTCCTCAATCCAGAACATGAATACACTAAGAAAATTTTTGACTCATAAAGAATATCATCGCATTCGATTAATTTTTACCAAAACAAATCATTTTGAAGTCAAAGCAACATTAAATGGTATTCAAGGTAATTTTATTGTAGACACTGGAGCTTCCAACTCATGTGTTGGTTTTGAAGCTGTAGAAAAATTTGACCTTTTCGCTCAAGATAGTGACGTAAAAGCTGCCGGAGCCGGAGCCACAGATATGATCACTCAACTTTCGAAAAAGAATTCGATACAGATCGGTAGTTGGTCAAAAAAAAGAGTGTCATTAATCCTGTTTGATCTTAAACATGTAAATGAAGCTTTAATTAATCATAATGCAGAACCTGTAGACGGTATTATTGGTGCTGATGTCCTTAAAAGCGGAAAAGCAATTATTGATTATGAAAGAAAATGCATGTATCTAAAATAAGTAAGACCTCTACATTCCTGTTCGAATAGCCTCAACAGGATCTAATCTTGAAGCAGAAATAGCTGGTAAAATACCCGATATTAATCCAATTATAGAAGAAACTATAGTTCCTAGCATAATATTTACTGGAGACAATATAAATTCAAAATCACCCGTAAACTGCGAGGCCAAAATCGAGATAATCCAAACCAAAAATAAACCAATAAGCCCTCCTATTAGAGATAATATTACGGCCTCGAATAAAAATTGAAATAAGATAAATTTATTCTTTGCTCCTAGAGATTTTTGGATTCCAATAAGGTTAGTTCTTTCTCTTACACTCACAAACATGATGTTTGCTATTCCAAACCCACCTACAAGCAATGAAAACCCACTTATAATTAGACCAATAAAACTCATTTGCCCGGTGATATTATCGATAAAATCCGAGAAGCCTTGTAATTGATTCACAAAGAAGTTATCAATCTCATCGGCTTTCATCCCACGAAATGTTCTAATTTTTTGCTTTAATACCGCCACAAATTCTGCTACATCAATATCCGAATCAGGTTTTATAATTATTGCCGGAAAAGAAGCTTTATTATTATCTCCATAAATCTTCCTCACTAAATTAACGGGAAGAAATACCGCAGTGTCTTTAGAATTACCAAAAAGCCCAGATCCTTCTTTTTTTAGCACTCCAATAACAGTAAGTTTACGACCATACAAACGTATCTTCTTTCCTATCGGATCTGAAGATCCAAATAAACCATTAGCTATCTCATCGCCCAAAACAATTACTGGTGTTCCTGCAACAGATTCTTGCTCATTATAAAATCTCCCGTTCGCTATTTGTAATTCTTCAATCTCATAGTAATCATTTGTAACGGGTGCAATTTCAACATTACTAACACTTTCATCTTGATACTTTACTGTTTCTGGAGCGACGTTTAATATAAAGCTTGCAGCCTTAAGATTAGGCATTGCTCTATTGATATATTGATACTCTTCAAAAGTTACATCAGGAAATTGTTCTCGTTTCCACTGGGGTATATTTGTAGGGCCAAAAGAAAAACGCATTAAATAGATTGTACTATTATCCAAAGAACTGATACTCCCTTTAATTTCTTGTTTCAAAGAATCGACTGCGGCTAACACCCCGATAATAGAAAAAATTCCTATAGTCACTCCAAGAAGCGACAAAAAGGTTCTTAACTTATTATTCACAAGTGCATTTACGGCAAAATAAAAGCTCTCCTTAAGTACTCTAAGATAGATGATCATGTTCTATTTTTTGCTTAAGATTTTAAATAATCTAAAGATAGGACGTTTTCCTTGGTTTTTTGTTACAATTTATAGTAAACAATTACATATAATAGGTTGTCTAATTGGTAAGTAAATTGCTACTTTTGCGTTTTACTAACGAAAACTTCTCATGAGCAACACAAAAACTGCGAAATCTGCATTAATTTCTGTATTCAGTAAAGACGGATTAGCACCTATCGTAAAAAAATTAGACGAACTTAATGTCACTATTTATTCTACCGGTGGAACCGAAAAATTTATTAGAGATTTAGGTATTAATGTTATCCCTGTTGAAGACGTTACCTCTTACCCTTCTATTCTTGGAGGAAGAGTAAAGACTTTACACCCTAAAGTATTTGGTGGGATTCTTAATCGTCAAAACAACGATAGTGATGTTGCAGAACTTGAACAATATGAGATTCCGCAAATCGATATTGTTATTGTAGACTTATATCCTTTTGAAAAAACTGTAGCATCTGGAGCACCCGAGCAAGATATCATTGAAAAAATTGATATCGGAGGGATTTCTTTAATTAGAGCAGCTGCAAAAAACTTTGCTGATGTTACCTGTGTTGCTTCAGTAGATGACTACGCAGAATTTTTGAATGTTATTACCGAAGGAAACGGAAATATTTCTATAGAAGACAGAAAACGTTTTGCTGCTAAAGCTTTTAATGTTTCTTCTCATTATGACACTGCTATTTTTAATTATTTCAACAATGATCATGCTATTCCATCACTTAAAATAAGTGAAACCAAAGGAAAAGTACTGCGTTATGGAGAAAATCCACATCAAAAAGGATTTTTCTTTGGTGACTTTGAAGCTATGTTTGACAAATTACATGGCAAAGAATTATCATACAACAACTTATTAGATGTTGATGCTGCTGTAAATTTAATGAATGAATTTAAAGGAGAAGCACCTACGTTTGCAATCCTAAAACATAATAATGCATGTGGATTAGCCCAACGAGAAACTGTGCTTCAATCCTATATTGACGCATTAGCGGGAGATTCAATTTCCGCTTTTGGAGGAATTTTAATTAGTAATACTGAAATAGATAGTGCTACCGCTAATGAGATTCACAAACTATTCTGTGAAGTCGTTATTGCTCCTTCATTTAGTTCTGAAGCTGTAGAAATATTAAAAGGAAAGAAAAATAGAATTCTTTTAATACAAAAGAACATTGATTTGCCACAAACTCAAGTACGTACATGTCTTAATGGTTCCTTAGTACAGGATAAAGATCTTAAAACTGATACTAATGAAGATCTAAACACGGTAACAAAAACATCACCTACAGCAGAGCAAATCGAAGATCTTTTATTCGCTTCAAAAATATGTAAACACACCAAATCAAATACTATTGTATTTGTTAAAGGAAAACAATTATATGCCAGTGGTACTGGGCAAACATCCAGAGTTGATGCTTTAAGACAATCTATAGAGAAAGCAAAATCTTTTAATTTTGATCTTAACGGAGCTGTAATGGCGAGTGATGCCTTTTTTCCATTCCCCGATTGTGTAGAATTGGCAGATAATGCAGGAATAAAAGCTGTAATTCAACCAGGTGGCTCAATAAAGGATCAACTTAGTATAGATTACTGTGATGAAAACGGAATTGCAATGGTTATGACCGGAACACGCCATTTTAAACATTAATTTTATTACATTTACGAAATTTTAACCCCTTTTTTTGAATTTTATGGGATTTTTTGACTTCTTTACCGAAGAGATAGCAATAGATTTAGGTACCGCCAACACATTAGTGATTCATAATGACAAAGTTGTTGTTGACAGTCCATCTATAGTTGCACGAGATATTATGTCTGGCAAAATTATAGCAGCGGGAAAAGAAGCTGCTATGATGCAAGGAAAAACTCATGAAAATATCAAAACAATTAGGCCGCTTAAAGATGGTGTAATAGCAGATTTTGATGCCAGTGAAAAAATGATAAGTATGTTTATCAAAGATATTCCGGCATTAAAGAAAAAACTATTTGCTCCTGCTTTGCGTATGGTTATCTGTATTCCTTCTGGAATTACTGAGGTAGAAATGCGCGCAGTTAAGGAAAGTGCAGAAAGAGTAAACGGAAAAGAGGTTTATCTTATTCATGAACCTATGGCTGCTGCAATTGGTATCGGTGTAGATATTATGCAACCAAAGGGAAATATGATTGTAGATATAGGTGGTGGTACTACCGAGATCGCCGTAATAGCACTTGGAGGTATTGTATGTGATAAATCTGTGAAAATCGCAGGAGATGTATTTACCAATGATATCATTTATTATATGCGCACCCAACATAACCTTTATGTTGGAGAAAGAACAGCAGAAAAAATAAAGATTCAAATTGGGGCTGCCACAGAAGATCTTGAAATCCCGCCTGAAGAAATGAATGTTCAAGGGCGTGATCTTTTAACAGGAAAACCAAAACAGGTACAAATTTCTTTTAGAGAAATGGCCAAAGCTTTAGATAAATCTATTTTACGTATCGAAGATGCAGTTATGGAGACCTTATCACAAACCCCTCCAGAACTTGCTGCCGACATATACAATACTGGTATTTATCTTGCAGGAGGTGGATCTATGCTTCGTGGATTAGATAAAAGATTATCTCAAAAAACCGACTTACCAGTGTATATTGCAGAAGACCCACTTAGAGCCGTAGTAAGAGGAACAGGAATTACACTTAAGAATCTAAACAGATATAAAAGCGTACTAATTAAATAGTGTAAAAAAAACACTTTTAGAATATACCTAAATTTCTGATTTTACGTTATCCTGCTTTAATGTGTATATATGAGGCATTAAAGTCACATATAAACAAACACTTAACTAAAGAAACAACCAGATTTTAGATCATGCAGCAGATTATTAATTTTTTAATCCGAAACAAACATTTTCTGCTCTTTCTTTTGTTATTACTATTATCATTAGTTTTTACGATACAATCACATTCTTACCATAAAAGTAAGTTTGTGAGTTCAACCAATTTTTTAAGTGGTGGGATATATAGCTGGCAACATTCTGTAAGTGATTATTTTAATTTGAAAACAGAAAACAAACGTCTTCTTTCCGAAAATGAACGTTTGCGAAATCAATTAAGTTCCTTAAGTATCGATTCTGTTGCAATTAAACACATAGATACTTCATCATTCAATAGACCATACACTTTTATAAAAGCTAGAGTAATTAAAAATGATTACAGCAAAATCGATAATTATATTTTAATCAATAAAGGAGAAAAAGACAGTATATCTCCAGATATGGGAGTTATAACAGATAAAGGCATTGTAGGTATTATAGAGAATACTTCGACAAATTACAGTAGAGTCATTTCTATACTTAATAGCAACTCACGTATCAATGCTGGTCTTAAAAATTCTAATCAATACGGTTCTTTAATTTGGAACGGAAAAGATCCGAATATTGTGCAATTAGAAACAATACCTCGACAAGCCGTTCTAAAAGAAGGAGATACCATTATTACAAATGGTCGTTCTACTATTTTCCCAAGAGGAATTGGCATTGGAACCATTGCCAATTATTCATTAGATCAAAATAAAAGTTACTACCTAATCGATGTAAAACTATTTAATGATATGACTAATATTGGTTTTGTATATTCGATAAAGAGTAGTGATGTTCAAGAAATTAAAGATTTAGAGACTGCAAATAATGAATAAAGATACGGCATCACATATCATAAGGTTTATTGTACTGATATTGGTTCAGGTATTAATTCTTAATCATGTTAATTTCTTAGGATCGTTAAACCCGTATATCTATATTATTTTTATTCTTTTGGCTCCTATAAACATCAATAAAAGTCTTTTTCTTCTTATAAGTTTTATCCTAGGACTTACGATAGATATGTTTGGAGATTCTGGAGGAGTTCATGCCGCTGCTTGTATAGTCATAGCCTTCTTTAGACCAGTTGCACTACGATCTGTTTTTGGACTTAGTTACGAATTCCAGACCGTCAAATTAGGAAGTATAGGTTTTGGAGAAAAACTAGCTTATGTAACCATAATGGTTTTAACGCATCAGATCGTGCTTTTTTCGTTGGAAATTTTTAACTTCTCTCATATACTATTAATCGCCAAAAAAACGTTATTTTCCAGTCTATTTACTATTGTGATCACTATGTTGGTCCTAGTATTGTTTAGAAGAAACGATTCATGAGAAAGTTATTATTGTATTTAATCATTATTACAACAGGTATTGTCTTTGTTGCAAGGCTCTTTTACTTGCAAATTTATAACACCTCGTATGCTTCTCTCTCTGAAGACAATGCTATCAAAGTAATTTATGATTACCCTCAAAGAGGTGCAATTTATGACAGAAATGCAAGATTATTGGTTACCAATCAACCTTCGTATGATGTCATGGTAATTCCCAGAGAGTTAAAAGCCTTTGACACCTTAGAGTTTTGTTCAATTTTAAACATTTCTAAAGATAAACTCGTAAAAAGGTTACATAAAGCTAGGGTTTACTCACCAAGAGTACCTTCTATCGTTATCCCACAATTGACCAAAGATGAATATGCTTATCTTCAAGAAAAGATGAGGAAATTTGATGGATTTTACATCCAAAAACGTTCACTTAGAGATTACCAAACTGTCAATGCCGCTAACGTATTGGGATATATCGGCGAAGTAAATGAAAGCCTAATACAAAAAGATCCATATTATATTTCTGGAGATCTTATAGGAATTGATGGTGTAGAAAAACAATATGAAAAAGAGCTTAGAGGTGTAAAAGGTGTAAAGCGTATTCAAAAAGATAGATTTAATAGAGACATTGGCCCATACAAGAACAAAAAGTTTGATACACTACCAGTAAACGGGAAAGATCTTACAATCACTATAGACGCCAGGCTACAGGCCTATGGGCAAAAATTGATGGAGAATAAACGAGGTGGTATTGTTGCTCTAGAACCGTCTACCGGAGAAATTTTGGCATTAATTACCGCCCCGAGCTATAAACCAGAATTACTGGTAGGGCGAAAAAGATCTCCTAATTTCACAAAATTATACTACGACACTATTGCCAAACCTTTATTTGATAGAGGCCTGCAAGGTGAATATCCACCTGGATCTCCTTTTAAAACGATTAACGCACTTATAGGGTTACAAGAAAATGTTATAGACCTAAAAGAAACAGTATCCTGTAGAATGGGATATTATTATGGGAAAAATGGAAGAAAACTAGGCTGTCACTCCCACAGGAGTCCTTTAAATATGATTCCTGGTATTGCCAATTCTTGTAATGCTTATTTTGCTACGGTATACAGAAGAATTATCGAAAAATACGATACTCCCCAAGAAGGTCTTGATACCTGGAGAAAACATGTACAAAGTTTTGGTCTTGGAAATTATTTAGGAAACGACTTGGCTGCAGGAAGGCCAGGAAAAGTACCTACTGCAGAATATTATAATCGTTTATATCAGTACCCGAAATATAAATGGTATGCCACGGGTACAATTTCTAATTCTATCGGACAAGGTGAGGTACTAGCTACTCCTATCCAGTTAGCGAATATGACGGCCGCAATTGCCAATAGAGGATATTATCACACTCCACATATCATTAAAGCTATTGATGGCATGCCTATTGAAAATGAAAATTACACCAAACCCAAATACACTACAATCAACAAAGAACACTTTGACCCCGTTGTCGAAGGTATGCATGAGGTATATACAAAAGGTACTGCCAGTTTTTTACAAGTAGAAGGTATCGAAATTTGCGGAAAGACCGGAACGGCAGAAAACTTCACGAAAATAGATGGTGTTAAAACACAACTAACGGATCACTCTGTATTTGTTGCCTTTGCTCCAAAAGATGATCCAAAAATTGTACTTGCCGTATTTGTCGAAAATGGATATTGGGGTGCTCGATATGCAGGTAGAATAGCATCTTTAATGATAGAAAAACACCTAAGAGGAACCATTTCAAGAAAAGACCTTGAAGATTGGATTCTTACACATAGTCTCGAAGAAGAATATGCCAAACCTCATAGTGGCGAACCTTTTAAAATTAATCAATAATGGCAAAATCTAGTGTAGCAGCTATAGATTGGATTACCGTCCTATTGTTTTTATTATTAGTTGGATTTGGATGGGGTAATATTTACTCGGCGTCCTTCGAAAATGAGGTCTTTTCTTTTACTGATCTCACACAAGTATATATTAAACAAGCGTATTGGATATTATTTAGTTTTGTTATCATAATTATCATTCAAGCCATTGAGGCTAAGTTTTATGAACGTTTTGCTGGATTAATTTATGTAATATCATTACTTTCTCTTCTAGGTTTGTTTGTTTTTGGAAAAACAATTTCTGGAGCAACTTCTTGGTATGTTTTTGGTCCTGTAGGGCTACAACCTTCAGAATTCGCAAAGGCGGCTACCGCATTAGCATTAGCTAAATTCTTGAGCGATATGCAAACCAATATTAAATATATTGGCCACCAACTAAGAGCTTTTTTAATCATTGCTATACCTGCTCTTTTAATTATACCTCAACCGGATCCAGGGAGTGCCCTAGTTTATGCAGCTTTTTTCTTCCCTTTATACAGAGAAGGATTGGCAGCTATATATCTGATTGTAGGTGCTTCTGCAGCGGCTCTTTTTATACTTACTTTACTTTTTAATCCACTCTGGGTGGTACTGGCAATTGCAGCCATAATGATATTTATATTAGTTAGAAATAGAAAACAAAAACCAAAATATTCAAGATATCTCCTTACCATTATTATTATCACAGGCTTCTGCTTTTCGGTTAATTACATTTTTAATAATGTATTTGAACAAAGGCATCGTGATCGTTTCAATATCGTTCTAGGAAAAGAAGTAGATGCCAAAGGGATTGGTTACAACACCAATCAAAGTCAAATTGCTATTGGTAGTGGTAGTTGGACCGGTAAAGGCTGGAAAGAAGGAACCCAAACTAAAGGAGGTTTTGTTCCCGAACAACATACAGATTATATATTTAGTACTGTTGGTGAAGAATGGGGTTTTCTTGGAGCTACAACCATCGTTACTTTATTTCTTTTGTTACTAATTCGATTAATACATCTAGCCGAACGGCAAAAGAATCAATTTAGTCGGGTATACGGCTATAGTGTTGTTGGTATTCTGTTTATACATTTTGCCATAAATATTGGTATGGTAACAGGGTTAATACCAACTATTGGTATTCCTCTACCATTTTTTAGTTATGGAGGATCTGGTCTTTGGGGATTTACAATATTGCTTTTTATATTTATTAAACTCGACGCTAATCGAGTAAATGAATGGTAGTGGAGTTTAAAATTTCCACCCCTTTATAGAAGAAGAGGCCTCTAATTTTATTTCAATTTCATCTTCTAATTTTGGGAAAAAGTCAATCCCCGTAATCTCTTCAATTCTATCTGTCGAAACTACAAATTCTTTCAATGGTTTATTAGAATTTTTATGCGGCATTAAAAAAGCTATCATTTTTGCATGACCTTTTGAATTATCATAAATGATTTTATAAAAATATTTCGGTACCGAAACGGCTTCATATCCTATCGATTTGAGATCATTAGTTAATATTCCGCCAGTAACTACATACACTCCATCATATTTCTTTGCCCAATATCTTGTTTTTTGCTCGAGTGTATTCCATATACCGCTGTTAAATTCATGATTCTGTGGGCTAACATTAGAGGTCACAAAAGTTTCTTCAAAGGCATCATATGTGAACTTTCTATCTCCCGCAGGGCATAAATGTCCTCTGTCATATCCAGAGTTTTTATAATTACGCCAATCGGCAGAAGATGTTCTTACTTTTTTATCTTTTTCAAAATAGGGTCTCTTAAATTCATTAGTCGATAAATGTTCCTTTTTTAACTCATAAGCTACCCACTCTGCTTGCTCATGCTTTTCAGAATATGACAACGAATAATAATCATGAGCAACAATTGACCCTGTTGTTGAGGTAGGCAAAAAGAAAAAACTGTAATTGCTATCATCAGTTTTCTCTTCAGAAACTGTTGTGATGCTGTCAATATTTTCTTCAAAATAATAAAACCCTATTGTGACTAAAATGATTAAAAGAGGATAAAGGTATTTTCTATTCAATTTGGAAAAGTTAAAAAAGTGAAGCACAAAAGTAATCAAATATTTACGTGTAGCTATCCCCCGATATTAATAACATTTCAAACTACACATTTATAAATACGGACAAACAATTATTATTTGTAACATTAATCACATCATAATAAATCATTTAAATTACTATTTTAGAGAAGTTAATTTTTTGAAGGTTGAATAATATATTATCTTAGAAAGCTAAAATATTTTATCATATCTCGAATAATCAATATGATAACTCTAAAAACTCATCTCGCACAATCACATGGAAAATAACATCGAACAAATAGTCGAAAGTGTTTTGATTCAAAATCGAATTAGAAATTACGACAAAAAAGATCTCGAACTTCAGTTAAAAATACATCCAAATTATCCTAGTTTTCAATCGGTAACGGATACTCTAGATTATTTTGATATAGACAATATAGCTGTAGAGGTTCCTACGGAAGCATTGGATCAACTACCAAAAAGCTTTGTGTCTTTGGTTAAAACCGAAAATTCTGAGGAAATTGTTGCTGTTATAAAGAAAAATGATAGTATTGAAATTAAACATACCAGTCACAAAAAGAAGAAATATACTTTTGAAGAGTTTAAAGAAATCTGGTTACCAAAAGTAATTGCTGTAGAATACAATGCTAAACAAAACATAGCTTCAAACCGATCTTTTATACAGACGTTCTTAACCATAGCATTGGCCATTGGATTGATTTTTACACTTGTTGATAGATCATGGGATCTATATCAAGCATTATTCTTGCTAACCTCTATTGGAGGTTTGGTTTTTAGTTTTTTTGCCTTGCGTGAAAGCCTAGGTATTCAATCTCAAGCCATTCATCAATTTTGTACAACTGTAGGTAATACTAATTGTGGAGATGTAATCAATAATAATAGTGGTAAACTCTTTAAAGGTTTTACCTTATCAGACGCCGGGATTGCTTTTTTTGGATCTATAACTCTGTATCAAGTCTTTTTTGGTTTTACTAGCATTTTACTTATTCCGGCTTTAATAGGTGTTCCTTTTGTAATATACTCTATATATTCACAGGGCTTTATCGTAAAAAAGTGGTGTGCAATTTGTTTGACTATAGGCGCGGTTTCAATCGCCTTAGCCATTATAGCGTTTATAAGCCTTCCATTTGTATTTGAAATTGAACTACTACCACGATTTTTAATGATCTCTGCTTTATTTACTTCAATTTATCTTTTTGCTAAAGAAAAAGTTAGCGAGAATAAAGAGTTTAGATTAGACAACACTAAACTAAATCAATTTAAAAGAGATGGTCAAATATTCACTCATTTATTAAGTTTATCCGAAAAAATATCAGACACAGCTACTTTCAAAAATGAAATAGTATTAGGAAATCCAAACGCAGAATTTAAGATCATTAGCTACACTAATCCTATGTGCGGTTATTGTAAGGATGCATTTGAGACCTACGCTCGTGTTATAAAAGCTATGGGAGATAAATTACAAATAGTAATCCGTCTTGGGGTGAGTTTAGAAAAACAAGATGCCGAACCCACACAAATAGCGCTTAGATTAATGGATATTTATCATGATCAAGGGCAAGAAAATTTTATAGCAGCGTATTCAGATTGGTTTGCAGATAGGACGTTTAGTAAATGGATCAAAAAATACAAGGCTCCTTCAAACAATCCTATGTATGTAGAAGTTTTACATAAACAATCAGAATGGTCTAAAAACAATAATATCCCTTATACACCTGCTTCGGTAATTAATGGCACTACATATCCAAAAAAATATAGTTATACCGAGTTTTTCTATTTTGTGGGTATGTTGCTCGAGAATCAAACGAGCTCTGTTTCTGAAGAAGAGCAAGCTATTGAGAATGTAAATTAATTCGGACTACCCACTTATTATATTATTAAAAGTAAAAAGAAAGGTTTTGTTTTCAAACAAAACCTTTCTTTTTACTTTTAATATCTACCAAATATTTTTCCCAACATATTATTATGGTCCAACAATTGGCTTAACGCAAAACATAGGTAAGGACCATGTACATTCAAGTCCAGACATTGGTTCAGGTTCAGTACATGTTGATTGACCCGAATACATTCCCCCTCTTATTGACTCTAACGAATTCAATTTTGCTACCTGAAATTTCTTAATGCTCAATTTCTTTTTTTTCATTCTTTAATGTTTTAATTTCTAAATTATTCAAAAAATAAAAATACTACCCCAAGACAACGAGACAATCTCCAACTACGGACCATGTGCATTCAAGTCCGGACATTGCCTCTCCATCTGTAATACATCCAGGTTTTTTAGTAATACATTCAATTTGGTTAGTATGTCCTCCTCCTTTTATTGACTCTAACGAATTTAATTTTGCTACTTTAATTTTTTGTAGACTTAACTTCTTTTTTTTCATTATTAATCTTTTATTGTTAAACACTGCTTAAAATTAAATAAATTCGGAAGTTATTGATAATCAAAAGAGGAAACTTAGTACGTTTTCATGAAATCGTAGTAAAAACATATAATTTGTCAATTTTTATCCATTAATTTTTCGACATTCCTGATAAAATACGACGGGTATATTCCGGTGGTTTTGTGAAACGCTTTGGAAAATGCTTGTGTGGTATTAAATCCTATTTCATTAGAAATCGCCTTAATCGTATAATTTCGAAATTTACTATCATTCTTTATTTTTTCTACGCCATAATGCACTCTAAGTTCATTTATATACACACTAAAATTTTTGTTTTTATAGGTATTAATCGTTTTAGATAAATATTTGGAATTTGTATCGAATTGTTTTGCCAAATCATTTAGTGTAATACTAGCATCCAAAAACCGATCACTCTTTTCAAAAAGCTCTAATTTGGATAAAATATCGGTTACAACCTCATCCGGGATTTTGGATTTATTTATACCTAGATCATTTACCTGTCGAGCATTATTATCCTCTTTTTGAACCAAGTTTAAAAATCGTTTTTTCAAGATTTTCTGTCTTCGATACAAATAAAACAACCCAATTGTGCTTATAGCAAGAAGTCCTAATACAATAAACAACCTATTTGATGTTGCACTATTCTTACTCTCTAACTTATTTATAATAATTTCTTTTTCTTCGATTAATTTTGGAGTATCGTATAATTTAGCAATTTTTTTACCCAAATATTGATTATTCGTATTAAGTATACTATCTACCTTCAACAGTTGCGTAACATATTTCAGTTGATTTGGAAGGTCATTTTTTGATTTATAATAGTTAATCAAATACTCATAAGAATCTCTTGTCTCTGGATGAATATCATTAATTACGTTAAATAATGAATCTACTTTCTTAAAACAAACTATCGCGCCATCTTCATTTTTACGTTTCATTAAATTTTTACCACAATATTGATATGCAAAAATTAAATTAGGAATATCTAATTTGTTTTTAAAGTCATTTAAAACCTTAAAAACACTATCATGGCTTGCTGTATAATTTTCGAGATGATATTGATTAATTCCTTCATTTAGTACAAACTGATAATATTTTATTTGATTATTAAAACGAAGTGATTGATTTATTCCCAAAGAATTATAATAAGTTGTAGAATCAAATTCCTTAATGCGATGATAACTATCTGCTAGAGAAAACAGCGAGCGTAGATAACTATTATTGGTAAAGTTAGTTTTTGATTTATTTATAATTTCCCAGTTTTCTTTAAAAATTTTATGGGCATCAACATAATCTCCTATCCTACTTTTTAACACCCCTATATTATGTTCATTAAAGTAATTGGGCTTAGAAAAATTTTTGAGATATTTTTTTGCATTAAGAAAATTATCCAATGCTGGATTAAATTTCCTTTTAGTATAAAGATATCTTCCTTTGTTTAAAAAACTCATTCCAACAAAACGATCATTTTTTACCTTTTTTCCAATATTAATTACACTATCCATGTATTGAAAAACTATGTCTTGATCTGTATTTATTATAGATAAAAAATAAAATCCATTTAAAATTTGAGTAGTATCTCTTTCTTTTTTCCCTTTTATCAAAATAGCTTTTGCATACTTTTTAAAGGTAATTGTATCATTCATACTTCTTGCCAAAGATGTATTAAGCTCTTCAAACGTCTTATTTAAAAGTGAATCGTGTACTCTATTTTGTATGGTTCCTTGAAAAGCGAATGCAGAAAACTCATAAAACAAAAAAAGAAATAGCAATGCGTATGTTTTCTTCATATGGTCGGAATAATTCAATTTATTTTATACAAATGGACTGTAACTCTAAATAAACATCTCACAAAACCCATACCAGATTATCAATACTCATCATCGATGTTTTCATTTTTACAATATACTCTAAAACCGCATAAAGTGGTAATATAGAGTGCAATTTATTGTAAAAAAACCCTTCTACGAATTCCCGGAAACCGAAGTACGTTTTCATGAATCGTGATGTACTTCACTTGTAAAGCGCTCAATCTCCACTCTATATTTGAATCGATCAAAAACTTTATATCTGGTCAAAAAACGGGGAAGCCGAAAACCATAACAACAGAGTAGGCTATAATCTAAAATAATCAAAAATGAAAACTTTAGATCTTAACAAAATGGAGAATGTTCATGGTGGTGATGGATGTGGTTATGGAGATGCAGCCCTTGTCGTTGCAGAAACTATAGCTGGCACAGTATTAACCCTATTTGGAGGGCCGGTTGGCGCTGTTGTCGGTGTTGCTCTTTTGGCCGATGCTGTTGATACAGCCTGGAGCTGTCCTTGAAAAATAATTAGGGGGTAGCCGAAAACCAATAATAGAGTAGGTAATAATTAAAATCAATAAAAATGAAAAATTTAGAAGTTCACAAAATGGAAAAATTAACTGGTGGTGGCTTTTGGGGTTGTGCCGCTGGTATAGCTCTGCTTGTAGTAGGTACCGCGCACTTAAACCCAGTTGTAGGTGGATCAGGGATCGTAGTTATGGCGCTAGAATGCCATGATTAAACATTATTGTTTTTTGAAATAATACAAAAATTAATTAGGGGGAAGCCGAAAACCAATAATAGAGTAGGCAATTATAATATTAAATCAAACATTATGAAAAATTTAGAAGTAAACAAAATGGAAAGCATTAATGGTGGTGGATGCATCGGTATGATAGGCTCATTTATCGGTATGGTTGCTAGTACTTTTATTACACCAATCGGACTTGGAATTGCAACAGGTCTTGCAGCTGGACTTTCTTTTGTAGACAATGCAATGGAGTGTGCAGAGGGGTAAAATCCAGGTAATTCTCTCAAGAAGCAAGTTAAGAGGGAGATTCTCTCCCTCTTGCTTTTAAACAGTTAAAAAAGCAATATAATGATAAAATTAAATTCTAAAATAATCTTTCTTCTATTGTGTTTGATCACATGCTTAATAACTATCATCTCCAATACTGTATTAAACACAGATGAATTATTGATAAGCAGTCTATCTGAAAAAATGACACAAGATCAAATCAAAGAAGCATTTGAGTTCAATAAGAAATGGCAATGGTCAAGTTATCTTTTTATCCCCATCTTTTTATTTATTAAGATTGGCTTAATTAGTTCGGTACTTTACATGGGGTTGTTTTTCTTTAACAAACAAACCACCTTTAAAAGAACATTTACCATAGTGACCAAAGGTGAGTTTATATTCATTGGTGTCGGCATTATTAAACTAATATGGTTTAGTTCTCTAGAAGTATATACCCTAGAAGATATACAACATTTTTATCCCTTATCGGCATTAAGTATTGTCGGTCATGAAGGACTATCTCCTTGGTTTTTATATCCGTTTCAGACACTTAATCTTTTTGAGCTTGTCTATTGGATTGTACTCGCTTATCTCATTAGTAAAGAAATTAAAACATCTACAGACAAAGCATTAAAAATTGTTGCGAGCAGTTATGGATCTGCATTATTGATATGGGTAGTTGCCATTATGTTCATTAATCTCAATGCAAGTTAAATTAGGTTCAATAATCAATACATATGTACTATGAAAAAGTCTATTAAAATCATTATTGTAGGTTTTGGAGTGTCTTTGTTCTCCTTTCTAGGATATCAAGTATCAGCAAAAATTAGCTCCAAAACAAAAATCGAAAATACATTACAGACGTTGCCTGATTTTTCATTTGAAAATTTAAGGGGAAAAGCATTTACAAATAAGAATCTCAAAAAAGGCCTGCAAACCATTCTTATCTATTTTAATAGCGGATGTGATTACTGCCAGAACGAAGCAAAATTAATCAAAGAACATATTGATGAGTTTAACAACGTTCAATTCATTTTTGTTTCGACCGAGACTATTGATGAAATCAAAACTTTTTCAAAACAATACCAACTTAACAACTATGATAACATTACTTTTTTATCTGATAGACGAGATGATTTTACCACTCGTTTCGGTGCTACTTCAGTTCCCTATTTGCTAATCTATGATCAAGATCAAAAATTGATAAAAAGACACAAAGGACAGCTTACCATAAGTGGTATTCTAAAAGCTTTAAAGTAAACCCAAATGAAGGAGCAAAAACCAGTGGCCGATTTGTGAGAAAATACGATCACTGGTATGTTCCCTTCTAAAAAGAACGGTACTATGAAAAAGAAAACTCTTGATAAAAATCTGATTCCAAAAACATTCGTGCTACAACAAGATCAGAGTGATTGTGGAGTAGCTTGTTTATTATCAATTATAAAATATTACAAAGGCAATCATTCCTTAGAAAAGCTACGAGAGCTTAGCGGTACCACTAAACAGGGAACTACTTTATTAGGCTTGTATCAATCCGCAAATCAACTAGGGTTCACAGCTCAGGGATGTGAAGCCGATATTGAAGCATTAAAAAATCATGAAAGTCCCGTAATCTTACATGTAATACTTGACAAGAACTTACAGCATTATGTAGTTTGCTATGGGTATGAGCAAGGTAAATTTATTATTGGAGACCCAGCAAAAGGAATAGAGTACTATACCGAAAACGAATTAGATACCATCTGGAAATCTAAAACATGCCTTACTCTTGGTCTTAACGAAAACTTTGTAGAAATCGAAAAAGAAACATTGGCCAAAAAAAAATGGTTTATCCAACTAATTCAAGAGGATTACAACTTACTTTTTTTTAGTGTTTTACTAGGCTTATTTACGGCTTTGCTAGGCATGTCTTTGGCTGTTTTTTCTCAAAAATTAATTGATGACATATTACCTACGCACAATATAAACAAGCTTATTACGGGAATTGTTTTGGTAGGTTTTTTATTGATCATAAAAACACTTTTCACAGTACTTAGGTCTTATTTTTTGATCCGTCAAAAAAAGGATTTTAACAACCGTATTATTGATAATTTTTATTCATCATTATTAAAGCTTCCCAAACCTTTTTTTGACACTCGTAAAATCGGAGAGCTGGTTTCAAGACTTAATGATACCCAAAGAATACAGGGGGTGATACACACTATTGCAAATTCTTTTATTGTTAACTTACTCATCTCTATTGTATCTTTGGGTTTCTTATTCTATTATTCATGGCAAACAGGATTAATAGCCTCCATAAGTCTACCTTTTTATTTTTTACTTATTTACGGTTTTAATCAAAAAATCATCCGTACCCAAAAAGAAGTGATGCAAACCAAAGCGCATAGTCAAAGTAACTATATCGCAACCATGAATGGAATCGCAACCATAAAAAACAATAACAAACAATCTATATTTCAACAAATCAACAAAATCATTTACGGAAATTATCAGGATAAGGTATTTGTACTAGGACAAATCAATATTAGACTATCTTTATTTTCTGGAGTTTTTGGCGTACTTTTTTTGATCGGAATATTAACCTTTACTTCGTTCAAAGTATACCATAACACATTACAAATTGGAGAATTAATGGCAATACTAGGTATTGCAGGGTCTTTATTACCCTCTGTCGCCAGTTTGGCTTTGATTGCCATACCTATTAATGAAGCCACTGTTGCTTTTAATAGAATGTATGAGTTTACCTCAATTAAAAAAGAAGAAAAAGGAACTTATACGCTTCAAGGTTTTACATCTCTCTCGATAAACAACCTCTCTTTTCGTTTTGCAGGTAGAAGTCAACTACTCAAAAACATCTCACTAGATGTAAACATAGGTGAGTGTATTGCCATTGCAGGAGAAAGCGGAAGTGGAAAAAGCACATTAGGGCAAATTATTCAAAAGTTTTACTCGCCCGAAAACGGAGATATTACTATTAACCAACGTCATAGCTTAAACGATATTACACTAACATCATGGCGAGATCATATTGGGGTAATCGAGCAGAATATTCATATTTTTAATGGTACTGTTCTGGATAATATTGCTCTTGGTTCTTCTGATACTCACGAAGACATACTTAAGTTTTGCTCTGATTATGGTTTTGATCAATTTATAAAACAATTCCCGCAAGGGTATATGACCATTTTAGGAGAAGAAGGAATAAACTTATCTGGGGGACAAAAACAAATATTAGCACTGGTCAGAGTATTATATAAGAAACCTCAACTATTAATTTTAGACGAATATACTTCGGCTATGGATCGAAAAACAGAGCAATTCTCATTAGAACTCCTCACTAAAATCAAGAAAAAGATAGGGATTATATTTATCTCTCATCGACTTCATTCTTTACCCAAAATTGCTGATCGTATCTATATCATCGAAGACGGAGAAACTAAAGTTTCTGGCTCTCATCAAGAACTGATGTTGACCTCTAATTTTTATAGTGAATTTTGGAGTCAATTAAACGAAGAGTATCAACAAATACTTATTTAAAAACTCATCCTTTCACATCCAGCGCATCTCTAAGCGCATTACCTATTAACATAAAAGCCATAACAAGACTCATAATACCCAATCCTGGTATAATGGCGAGATACGCCTTACCTAAAATGATATACGAATAATGATCCTTGATCATAGCACCCCAACTGGGTGTTGGTGGCTGTGCGCCTATTCCCAAAAAGCTAAGTCCGCTCTCTATTAAAATCGCTCCGGCAAAATTGGCCGCAGAAATAACAATTACAGGTGCAAGGCTATTTGGTAATATATGTTTTGTAATAATTCTGAAATTTGTAAAGCCTAGTGCTTTTGCCGCGGTTACATATTGCATTTGTTTTACACTAAGCACTTGCCCTCTAACAACTCTAGCAACCTCAACCCACATTGTTAAACCCACAGCTATAAAAACCTGCCAGAATCCTTTCCCCAGAGCTAATGTAATAGCAATTACTAATAATAGCGTAGGGATTGACCAGGTAACGTTAATAAGCCACATAATTACGGCATCTACTCTACCCCCAAAATAACCCGCAGCGGCTCCTAAGGATATTCCTAAAATCAGAGAGATTAACACCGCCACAAAACCAATAGAAAACGAAATTCGAATACCAACCAACATCCTGCTTAACAAATCCCGGCCGTATTTATCTGTCCCTAATATAAAAGTGGTTGTATTTACAAATTGATCAGTTATTTCATCGGTAGTAAGCTCTTTTGGGAATTTTTGTAGTGGAATCATTTTTGGTATCCCAGTAGTATCATCTTCACTATAAGGGTAGGCCTTCAGCACATCGCCTACTACCTCAAATTTCTCGATAGGAATCTCATTATCTGTATTTTGTTCACCAAAAAATAATCTACTAAAAAAACTATCATTCGATACTTTTTGAGATGGTACAGTTAGCATCTTCACTTCAAATCCTGGTGGTTTTGAGTGAATAGATAAATGCATTTGATTTGCATTTTTGGAATCGTCTGGTGCCAAAACATATGCAAAGACTGCTATAAAAGCGCAAAAAACGATAAAATAAAAACTCAAAACGCCCCAAAAATTCTTTTTGAATTTTTGGAGCGCTAGTTTACTTAAAGAGTTTGATTTTATCTCTGGCATTAGCCTTAATTCTTCAATGAAAGAGGGTTTTTGGATCTTCTAATATTATTTATTTTTAAATCCTCAAGTACGCTAATAGCTTCCTCTACATATACATCTTTACTTAAGCTTTTATGCCATCTTTTTCTTTTCTCAGCCAAAACAGTATCAGCCTTTATTAATTCCTTCTCATAAGGTAAAGACTCAAAAGTAAGATTAGTTTTATAATCGTTTATAGCATCAAAACGTTCTGCTTGCTTCTCGTTGAGTACAATATTAGACTTATACTTATCATACTGTAAAGAATAACGATCTATATCTCTTTTTTGTCTTACCCATTTTGCGTTTTCTTCAATCAGTTTTAACTGATCATTTTTAGACATTCTCTCTTTACTATTAGCAATGGTCTGATTAAAGTCGATATATCCATCCCAAAGGTCATAATCTGCTGCTGCTATTTTATCCCAAGGCAAAGGGTTTTCTTGATCTTTTTCTCCAATGTCGATATAACTATATCTATCTGGAACTACAACATCACTTTTTACACCTTCTAATTGCGTAGAACCACCATTAACTCTATAAAATTTTTGAGTAGTTAATTTTAGAGCTCCTAGATCTCCAAAATCATTACTACGCATCCAACGGTTAAGGTCCATTACATTTTGTACTGTACCCTTACCATATGTTTGTTTGCTTCCTATAATAATTGCTCTTTTATAATCCTGCATTGCAGCAGCCAAAATTTCTGAGGCTGAAGCTGATAATTCATTTACCAAAATCACCAACGGACCATCCCAAAGTACATTTCTATCTTTATCACTTAAGACTTCAGGAGACTCTCCTTTTGTTCTTACTTGAACGATAGGTCCTTTTTCGATAAATAAACCTGCTATATCAACTACAGTTTGTAATGATCCTCCTCCATTATCTCTTAAATCAACAACCAAACCATCCATATCTTGTTCTTTAAGTCGGATAATTTCTTGTTTAACATCTTTGGCAGCATTACGTTGATTATAATCCTGCATATTAAAGTAAAACTTGGGTAAATTAATTACTCCAAATGTTTTATCGTTCTTTTTAACGACAGATGATTTTGCATATGTTTCTTCAAGCTCAACAACATCTCTTACAATCTCAATATTCTGTGTTGTACCATCTACTTTCTTTACAGTAAGAATTACTTTAGTTCCTTTAGGTCCTTTTATTAGGCTTACTGCATCATCAAGACGCATTCCTACAATGCTTACTGGCTCTTCTTCTTCTTCTTGTCTTACCTTCATGATAAAATCTCCTACTTCTACCTGACTACCTCTCCAAGCTGGTCCACCCGAAATAATTTCGATAATTTTTACATTATCATTCTTCTTCTGAAGCCTAGCTCCTATTCCTTCTAATTTACCAGACATTGCAATATCAAAACGATCTTTATCCTGAGGTGCAAAATAATACGTATGAGGATCAAACTCCTCAACTATTGAGTTGATGTAGATAGAGAACCAATCTTTACGTTCTAAATCATCAGCAAATTCGAAGTATTCTTGTAACGAAGATTTTGTAATATCACGAGCCTCTCCTTCAAGAACAACTGAAGTTTTTCTTTTATACTCTTTATTCTTAGTAACAGAATCTATTTGTTCTTCAACTTTATCATAATAACTTGACAAGGCGTTAAATTTAAGTTGCAATCTCCATCTATCCGTCATTTCCTTTTTATTTTTCACATAAGCAAGATTCTCATAATCTGTATCGATCATCTCTTCTTTAGCAAAATTAAAAGGAGTATCAAGAATTTCTTTATACAACGTTCTAGCTTCTGTCATTCTCTGCTGTAAACGTTGGTAGGTTAAATTGAAAAAAGTAATTTCTTTATTCCTTATTTCATCATCAATAAGTTTTTCATAATCCTTGAACTCATCAATATCACTTTGATAAAAATAACGTTTCAATGGATCTAAAGCATCCACATAATCAGAAAAAACTTCTTTAGAGAAATCATCATTAATATCCTTCGCATCATAATGCCCTTTTCCTAAGACATAACTTATTAAATCAATTAGTAATTTGTCTTTATCCGGATCATTTTCAACCTTAGAAGTAAAGCTACAAGAAGCAGCAGAAACAATCACGGTAAGCATCAAAATCAAAAAACTCTTTTTCATACGCTTAAATAAAATTTATGGGGTTTCTGGCAAAATACATTAAAAATCATGCCAATTACCCGTAATAATACTAAATTTTTCTTAAATGAACTAATATTAGAGGTTACTCTTTCTATTGCCCTCTTTTCGTACAAAAAAAGTGTATTTTTACATTCACAAAAATCAAAAGCTATGGCCCAAAAAAAACCATTAATACTGGTTACCAATGATGATGGAATTACGGCTCCTGGAATACGAGCACTGATTAGTGTAATGAATGAAATTGGAGATGTATTTGTGGTAGCCCCAGATAGTCCTCAAAGTGGCATGGGGCATGCTATTACCGTAAACAACACTCTTTATTGTGATCCTATAGTAATTGATAAAAATGCTCCTCAAAAAGAATATAGTTGCTCAGGAACACCTGCAGATTGTGTAAAAATGGCAGCTAGGCAGATTATGGAAAGAAAACCAGATTTATGTGTTAGCGGTATTAATCATGGTTCTAATTCTGCCATAAATGTGATATATTCTGGTACAATGAGCGCTGCCGTAGAAGCTGGTATCGAAGGAATTCCTGCCATTGGGTTTTCATTATGTGATTACGGAATGGATGCTGATTTTGAGCCTTCTAAGAAATATGTTCGAGCGGTAGTAGAAAATGTGCTAAACAACGGATTACCAAAAGGAGTTGTATTAAATGTGAATATCCCAAGGTTACCTGCAGAGAAAATAAAAGGAGTTAAAATTTGTAGACAAGCAAATGCACATTGGGTTGAGGAGTTTGACAAAAGAACAAATCCTATGGGACGTAAATATTACTGGCTCTCGGGTAAATTTATTAACGAAGATAAAGGAGAAGATACAGATGAATGGGCATTAAAACAAGGTTATGTTTCTATTGTTCCTACGCAATTTGATCTTACCGCCCATCATTTTATACAAGAATTAAACAACTGGTCATTACATGATTAAAAAAGAAATTGGAATAGGTTTGCTTATAGGTTTAACAGCAAATAGTATTGGTTTTACACTTTGTGTATTCATTTTTTCGGCACTTAGTCAACAAAATTTATCATTTATTGAAACTATTAAAGCATCTCTAGAAAATGATTCTTTTGGTAGTCTTATCGTTTTAGGAGCAATCCCAAATCTAGTAGCATTCTTTTTATTTATAAAAAAAAACAACATTTATCGTGCACGTGGCGTACTTCTTGCTACCCTTATTGCAGCTATTTGTATTGCAATTAGTAAATTTGGGTAACCTATTATAATATAACCCTTTATTTTGATGAAATAAATACATGAAATACTATCTTATTGCAGGAGAAGCATCAGGTGATCTACATGGTGCAAATCTTATGAAATCTATCCGTATTGATGACCCCGAAGCTGAATTTAGATTTTGGGGTGGAGATCTCATGCAAGCCGTTGGAGGATCAATAGTAAAACATTATAAAGATCTTGCTTTCATGGGCTTTGTAGAAGTGTTATTGAATATATTTACAATTCTAAAAAACATAAAAATTTGTAAAAAAGATATTCTAGAGTTTAACCCCGATGCCATTATTTTTATAGATTATCCTGGATTTAACCTTAGAATTGCAGATTGGGCGAAACAAAAAGGTTTTAAAACCCATTATTATATCTCACCTCAAATATGGGCCTGGAAAGAAGGGAGAATTAAAACCATCAAGAGATGCGTAGACATGATGTATGTTATTCTTCCTTTTGAAAAATCTTTTTATGAAGACAAACATAATTTTCCGGTTCATTTTGTAGGACATCCGCTAATCGATGCCATTGCTGATCATCAGCAAATTATGCCCGAGGTTTTTAAACAACAACATAATCTAGACGAACGACCAATTGTAGCTATACTTCCTGGAAGTAGAAAACAAGAAATTAGAAAAATGCTGGAAGTAATGCTTACCGTGGTTGACGATTTTCCGGATTATCAATTTGTTATAGCCGGAGCGCCTAGTCAAGATGCTTCTTTCTATACTCCTTTTATCAAAAAAGAAGGAGTTCATTTGGTAATGAACCAAACTTATGATTTATTAAGTTTAAGTAATGCGGCGCTAGTTACTTCTGGTACGGCTACTTTAGAAACTGCATTATTCAAAGTTCCCGAAGTAGTGTGTTACAAAGGGAGTTATATTTCTTATCATATTGCCAAAAGAGTTATTAATTTAGAATATATCTCGCTGGTAAACCTTATAATGAATAAACCAATTGTCACCGAACTCATACAAGCAGAGTTTAACAAAAAAAGACTTAAAGAAGAACTTACCAAGATAATAGATGATTATAAAAGAGCAGTAATGTTTCTTGACTACTATGACCTTGAAAAAGAACTAGGAGGCAAAGGTGCGAGCCAAAAAACTGCTAGGCTTATTGTAGAATCTATAATTTAAAAGTGTTTTAATGAAAAGAATAGCCCGGTATCTCTTACTTATGATGTTCAGTTTTTTAATTTACTCCTGTGGGAGTACTTCAAAAAACAAAGCGGTTATTTCTCAACAAACGAAAAAAACTCCTAAAACGAAAAGGCCCAGCAATCCTAATTACAAAAAGATCAAAAGTATAATAGGCCATGCCAAAACTTTTAGCGGAACACGATATAAGTATGGCGGAACTACCAAAAAAGGTATGGATTGTTCTGGCCTAATTTATACATCATTTAAAAAAGAAAATGTTATTCTTCCTAGAACTTCTAGAACGATGGCAACTCAAGGTAAAGCTATAGCATTAAAAAAAGTAACTGTTGGAGACTTATTGTTTTTTAAAACCAATAAGCGAAAAAATGTTATCTCACATGTAGGATTAGTTGTTGAAGTCAAGGGAACCATCAAATTCATACATGCATCCACCTCTAGAGGGGTAATTATATCCAGTCTTGAAGAAAACTATTGGAATAAAGCTTTCGCAAGCGCCCGGAGGGTCCTATAACTTAATTCTACAAAAAATAAGGTTAGTTTCAAAAAATGAAACTAATGTATAGTAGTATTACATTTTAAGCAACTGATGTGAAACTACTTAATATTCCGTTTATATCAATTACTATTTCGACCATACTAGGAATCATTCTTGGGTACTATCTTCATCTAAATACTTTTTTACTTATACTTGGTTTTCTTATTTCAGTATGTGTTTTAGGTATATCCTGGAAACGATCAAAAAAAATATTTAGTAAAGGATATATATTTTTCTTCATAATGATCATTTTGTTCATTGTGTTTGGAGCTGCCATTGTTAATATTCATGACCCAAGAGGTTCCTCTAATCATTATACTACTCAAATACAGCTAGAAGAATTACAACAAAAATCAATCGGAATCAAATTTTTCATTCATCAACGATTAAAGCCTACTACCTACTATGATAAATACATCGTTTCTGTGGAGCGCATCGAAAACAAAAAAACTCATGGTAAATTATTACTTCAAATCTCAAGAGATAGTATTCACAAAAAATTAAATATAGGAGATAGTTATACAACTATAGCAGAGATTAAACCTATACCCAAACCATTAAACCCTCATCAATTTAATTATGCCAAATATCTAAATAAGCAATATGTGTTTTATCAAATAAGCACACGCAAAAACCTATTAATTCATAATAAAACTAATAGATGGTCACTTTATACCGTAGCAGATCGTATTAGACTACATATCAATCAAAAACTAAACAACTACAACTTCGATTCTAAGCAATTATCTATTATAAATGCATTGCTTCTGGGTCAAAGACAAGACATTGATCACGAAACTTTTGGCCAATATCGAGACGCCGGAGCTATTCATATTCTTGCAGTATCGGGTTTACATATAGGAATTATATTACTTTTTTTAGATTTTATATTAAGTCCATTACAACATTTTAAGAGGAAAGGAAAAATTGTCAAATTAATTCTGATCATCCTTCTACTTTGGTGTTTTGCAATTATTGCAGGATTATCTCCTTCGGTTTTAAGAGCAGTGACTATGTTTTCATTCATGAGTATTGGATTGCAAATTAGATCAAAAACAAGCATCTACAATTCATTGTTTATATCCATGTTTGTTTTACTGTGTTTTAACCCACTCCTCATATTCTCGGTAGGTTTTCAATTAAGCTATCTTGCAGTTTTTGGCATCGTTTGGGTACAACCCTTATTAGCCGGTATATATCGTTCTAGTGCTTACATCCCACAAAAGGTGTGGGAAACATTTACCGTTACTATCTCTGCTCAACTTGGTATATTGCCGTTAACATTATTTTATTTCAATCAATTTCCCCTGCTTTTTTTTCTATCCAATCTTATAATTATACCCTTTTTAGGAAGCATTCTAGGGTTTGGTATTTTAATAATTTTGTTGGCCTCTATAGATGTACTACCCACTATCATGGCCGATCTATTTGGTACATGCATTAATCTAATGAATTGGATCGTTAATAATATTGCCCAACAAGAAGATTTCTTGATTTCTGAAATTCCTTTTTCATGGAAAATGCTTGTCATTTTATATGTTATTATTATCTCCTTAATATCAACTATAAAGAAATTTAATAAAAGAAAAACATATACTTTCGGAATATCCTTATTAATACTAATATGCATTCTAATTTATGAAAAGCGAAAAAATCTCCATCATGAAGAATTTATAGTATTTCATAATCATCAAAACACAATTTTAGGAACACTTCAGAATAAACGATTCACTATCTACAGTAAAGAGGAAATAACTAAAAACACTCAAAATTTCTTGTTTGGCAATTATCTTACCCAAAACGCTGCTCATCTGGATAGCCAAAAATCTTTAAAAAATGTATATCGCAATAAAGAATATACCATTTTAATAATAGATAGTAATTCAATATACGACATTCCATCTTTACGACCGGATATTGTTATTTTATCTGGATCTCCAAAATTACATTTAGGGCGAGTTATAGCTAGTTTACATCCAAAACAAATTATTGCTGACGGAAGCAATTATAAAAGTTTCTTACATCAATGGGAAACGAGTTGCAAAAAACATAATGTTCCGTTTCATCGTACTGATAAAAATGGTGCCTTTGTTTTAAATAAGTAAAACGATATAGGCATTGCCTTATCTATATAATTATGGGATTTCCTTTGTTGCCCATACCTTATACACCGTTTTTTATTCGGGATTTTAACTACTTAACAATCAGGTAATTAACCCTTTACACATAGGTTTATCACGCTAAATTAAATCACAAATAACTCATTTTCAGTACTTTAGATTAATATATAGATTTACAGCTTGAAAGTTCATTTTTTTCAAAATCAACATTACATATCTTTGAAATCGAAAAATCAATAGAACCATAAAAAATATCGTTTCTTTTGATACTACCTCACAACATTTAGAATCCCACAAATAACATAGTGTCATTAAGATTATACCATCTAAAAGGCAAGAAACAGAACTATACAAATCACTGTTCATAAAAAAAGAATGTACACTTTATCTTTTTTTAGGATTCAAAACTAACTGAAATACTAATTCTTAAAACCACAACAAAATGAAAGCAATTAAATTATTAGCACTATTTGCAATCATTGCAGGATGTTTTACATCTTGTCAAAAAGAAGAATCTAACAATGAACTACCGACACCAGTAAGTCAGGAACCTACAAAAGAGCAATTGATCAAATTATCTAATATGGGGGTAAACATAGATGAAGTGACTATAAAAAAAGTTTTCCTTCCAGACGGTACCAAAGAACAACATTTGGTATCTGGTGATATTAGTATCCCAATAGATGGGCTACATGAATATTCGAACATGGAAACTCTAGAAGGTGATAACAAACAATACCGATCTGATTACCTAGTAGCTCCACAATATCGAAACATTCGTGTTTTGGGATGGACTGGTGCAGGGTTTGAACTTACTCCAAGGATGAGAACAGGATTATTATGGGCGGTGGCCAACTATAACGCACTACCTAATACACTTAATTTCACAGTAACTTTTGGAACCGATCAGTCACAAGCAGATATGGTTGTGTATAGAGTTGCCGGAGGTCCAGGCGGATCTGCCGGTTTTCCTACTTCGAATGGTAAGCCAAATAGATATGTACGTATAAATACAGGACTTGATGTACCTGCTTACAGTCAAAATGTAATCGAACATGTAATTGGGCATGAAATAGGGCACTCTGTTGGGTTTAGACATCAGGATTGGTACAATAGATGGAGCTGTAACTATTCAGGGCCATTACCTGCAGAACCTTCTGTAAGTCCAGCTGCAATTTGGATTCCAGGAACTCCTTGGTCTCCATTTGCCGACTCCATAATGTTAGCTTGTTTTAATACTAGTGAAGATGGTGAATTTACAGATTCTGATAAAGATGCACTTAATATATTGTATTAACTAACAACTTAATTATTACAATTACAAAGCTCCCAAGTTCTTACGAATTTGGGAGCTTCTTATTTTAAAAAATATATAATGTCGAAATAACAAGAATTACAACATTACTAAAGCTTCTTTGAGAGATACATCTTCCTCTTCTGGAGAATTAATTATTTGCTGAATAATTTCTCGGATCTTAGGAATACAGTCTTTTGCCATTTTAGTAGGGCTATTAAAAAGTACACAAATCCCCATATCATCATCTGGATAAATTGCAATTTCGCTTCTAAAATTATTAACGCTTCCTCCATGATGAATGACTTTTTGCAATCTTTCTGTTTCGGTATTCATAAAAGAATGTACGCGCCATCCTAATCCGTAATAAGAACTAGAATATCCAGGCCATTTTTGATAATAATTTCTTCTTCCTCCTACTTGTACAACAGGATTAAATACTTGATCCATTACTTTGGGCATTAATACATCTGGGTTATTACCTAATAAAAACTTCATCCATTTACCCATATCAGTAACACTTGCATTTACCCCCCCTGCAGCTACTGCATTATAATACTTTTTATTAAGTTTCATTGTCCTCCACCCTCGCCGTATACGCTGGTGAGGTAAAGCAACATTAGTAGCCTCTTGTAAGGCTTCATAACTAGCTGAAGCTGTTGTCATTTGTAAAGGGTCAAATATCTTTTCCTTCATTACATCCTTTAAAGGTTTACCCGTTACTCGTTCAATGATTTCTCCACTTAACGCAAAGATTGCATTCTGATAATTATAAACACTTCCAGGTTCTTGAAGAGGAAGTACTTTATTAAATCGACTTGCTATAGCATCAAGAGGAAGCCCTGCCTCTACGAGGTTTGTATAACTGTGATATGGTAATCCAGCGGTATGAGATAACACATGAGATAGTGTTACTTTTTTTGCTGTGGCCATACTCGCTAATCTAAAATTTGGAATATGATCTATAATTTTATCTTCCCAATCAACTAATCCTTCTTGGACATGTATTCCGGTTAAAATTCCAGCAAATCCTTTAGAAACAGATCCTATTCGAAAAATAGTCTCTGCATCCACTCCATCAGTTATTGCTGCACTTTTATTTCCAAAACCTCCGGTATAAATAATAGAATCACATTTTACAATAGAAACAGCTGCTCCAACAATCTGTTTTTCACCAACTGCTTTATCAAAATAAGCTTGAATAGAATCCTGTAGTCTTCGTTTAAAAGAATCCGACATACGCGTTTCTTCATGTAACGGTTCTGGTAATAAAACAGCTTGGGCTTGTTCTGGTAATAGGGATTGCTTTGCAGATGCAAAAGAAAATAACAAGGCAATCAAAAGCATAGAGGGGGTAGCTATAGCTAATAACTTTTTCATTAAGTAGGTTTAGAGTTCAAAAAAAGAAAATATAATCGACAAAATCAAATAAAAACCCGATTAAATGCACAATACTTTCGGTTTTGAACCAAATTGGGGTATTATTATTAGTTCACGTATACAGTAACGAATAGAATTTCAATTAATTGCGTTATAAACTTAAATGTGATTACAAACAGTTTTTATGCGAGCAATACGTACAAAATAGGGAAAGGTTAATATTCCTTTATAAGGAAGTTCCAATCAAAGTCTTGAGAAATAGGAATCTCTAGGTTCAAAACAATTTTGTCTTCATTAATTTCCTGTACAAGAATAGCCTTTTTTTTTCTGAGTATATTCCATGATTTATTTTGATCACTAACTGATACAGAAACAGTATCATTTATTTTAAATTGTTCTACAACTGACCCTAGAGAACTTGTTAGTTTTCCTTGAAGATTTTTAGCAATCACACATTCGGCGCCAAGTCGAGAAATATTATTTCTAACTAATAAGTTAAAATTAGATGAAGCATCATCTTGATGTTCGAAATCTAGAAGTACTTCTATACCCTGCCTTTTATTAGGCGCCACAATAGGAAGCCTTGTAAGTTTTATTTCTTCTAGCGTTACATCCTCCATAGGAGGTAATAAAGATAAATTCTGTGAAATCCACTTTTCATATTTAGGTAAAAGATTTCTAAATTCTATTTTTACTTTGTTCTCTCCAGTTGTTTGAAAGAATAGGTCCAAATTTTTGTTCCAAATCACTTCGCGTTTGACAATACCAAAGGATGCATAATCAATCTCTTCAACTTTCCCTTCGATACTAAGAGTCATTGTACATATCATTGTCGAACCTATCCCGACAATAAATTGACCCTCTATATTTGACGATTTACATACTTGTCCATGATTGGCAATTTTCCAACCATTTTTCCAATTATTAAGATACACCTCGAATGCAGAAAAATATAAAGTAGTAGGAAAAGATTCTTTAACCACAAGTGATTTGGATTCCAGTTGATTAGTATGATTCTCCTTTTTCTCACTATTACCACACCCCGTTAGCCACAAAGCAAAATTAAATATAAGTATTGTAGTTATTATTCTCATTTTATAATATGTATTATAAAACTATAAAAATAATATCAAACCTTATTTACTTAAGACTATATAATTTTTTTAATTGGTAAATGTGCCTACAAATGATTTCTCGTACTTTTTCCATGCATCTGCACTGGTAAGTCTTTTATAATCATCTTTATAGATCATTTTAAGATAAAGCTCTAATTGCTGAGGCGTTTTAAATCCCATAACAGGAGCAATAAGATTTCCTTTTTCGTCAAAAAACACAATACTTGGATACCCTGATATCTTTAATGCATTTGCAAAAAAGTGTTGGCTATTTCTTCCTTTTCTCCCGGGTTTATAATTTGGATTAGTATATGTAAAGTCATTATAATGCACCTCTTCGGTACCTTCTGCATTAAACTTAACGGCATAAAAGTTTTCATTCACATATTCAACAACATCTTTATTATGAAAAGTTCTTTTATCTAGAAGTTTACAAGGACCGCACCAATCGGTATAGACATCCATAAAGATTTTTTTGGGTGTTGTCTTTTGCGCTTCTAGCGCTTCATTAAAAGACATCCATTTGATTTCTTGTGCTTGGGTAGATAGGCACATGATCAATGTAAATATAAAAAGTAGGTTTTTCATTGTACTTGTTTTTTCTATTTGTCGGAAACAAAAACTGTTCCTTATTTAAAAAACTTCACTCGTCTTTGGGAAACGAGTGAAGTTACATATTATTTTATTAATGTATACCGTGCATTAATTTCTTCATTTTTGGAGTAATAAAAATTAATATGACTCCAACCAAACAGGGTACGATCGTAAAAATCAAAAAGAAAGCAGACATAGAGTATTTATCAACAATAACATCAATATAACCTCCTACAAAACCAGCCAATTTATTACCAATTGCTATAGCCAAATACCATACCCCAAACATCAACCCAATCTTCTTAGCAGGAACCAATTTTGAAACATATGATAACCCAACAGGAGACAAACATAATTCTCCCATAGTATGTAGCAAATACGCTATTACCAACCAAACTAAACTTACCGATGCTGTTTTTGCACCTTGTGGTATGGTCGCCGCTCCCCACGCTAGCATCCCAAATCCTATTCCTAGAAAAATCATACCTAACGCAAATTTAATAGTAGCTGAAGGGTTATATTTACTTTCCCAAACTTTAGAAAACAAAGGAGCTAATGTTATAATAAATAAGGAATTTAATATCAAAAACCATGATGCTGGTATTTCGGTTGTTTCTTGTGGTAGTATTACTGAAAGTTTCCATATAGCAATACCCCAAACACTTAAAAAGCTTACACCTAAAACTATATTTGATAAAGAAATTTTCTTAAAAGTTTGCTGAAATAATTTCAATAACACCCATGTAATTATCCCTAGCGGAACTATCGTAATTAAGGTGTCTACAATCTTAAATATTGATGCAGAATTTCCTTCTAATACTCTTTGAGTAAACTTATTTGCAAAAATGGTCATTGATCCACTAGCTTGCTCAAAAGCTGCCCAGAAAAATACAACAAAAAAGGCCAAAACACCTACCACAATATAACGATCTCTTTGAACATTACTAGGAACCTTTTCTTTTGTAACTACTTCTGTGGTATTCTCAATTGCATCAGACAAATCTACCTTTTTAGATGGCTCCCTTCCTACATCACCAAAAATTTTTCTTCCAAACCAGAATTGAAACATCCCCAACAACATAAAAATCCCTGCTAAACCAAATCCCCAAGACCAACTTAAGTTTTCTCCTAGGAAACCACAGAGTAAAACCCCTATAAACCCTCCTGAGTTAACACCCATATAAAAAATGGTAAAAGCTCCATCTTTCCTTTCTGGAAATTGGTCATAAAGGCCACTAACTATCGATGTAATATTCGGTTTAAACAAACCGTTACCAATAATTAAAAGACCTACACCTATATATAACGTAGTTTCTGTATCTAATGCCATAGCAGCATGACCCAAAGTCATCACTAATGCACCCAAGGTAACTGCTTTTTGATATCCTGTAAATTTATCGGCAATCCATCCTCCTATAACTGGAGTTACATATACCAAAGAAGTATACGTTCCTAAAAGGGCAAGTGCTCTTTCATTAGACCACTCCCAACCACCTTCGGCAAAGGTAGACGTAAGGAATAATACAAAAATCGCTCTCATACCATAGTATGAAAATCGCTCCCACATTTCTGTAAAAAACAAGACAAATAATGCCGGTTTATGTCCTAAAAGGCTAAATGCCTTTGAATCGTTTAGTGTTGCACTCATGAAGATATTCTTAGTTATCTGCTAATTCGAAGCCTTCTGCTTCTTCATTTTTCAATACTCGTTCACTTTCCTCTACTCCATGAGTCAATCTTTTAAGAGGTTTTAAAATTGCTATAAACAACAACCCAATTACCACCGTAAATATTACTATTCCTGAAAATATTGTTAACTCTCCATAATCACTTGCAGATTCTCCAACAATTCCCGCTACTTTATTTCCGAGTCCTGTTGCAGCAAAATATACACCCATCATTAAGGAAGCATACTTAACCGGAGCTAATTTTGTAATAAACGAAAGTGCTACCGGAGAGATACATAATTCTCCTATTGTATGAAATAAATATGCTAAAACTAACCAAATCATACTAGAACTTCCTGACTTTTCGAATTCCATAGCAGCAAATACCATAAATAAAAACCCAAAGCCCATTATGATGATACCCAACGCCATCTTAAATAAAGATGATGCTTCTTTTCCTTTTAACTTTCTTTTAGCCCATATACTTGCAACTAAGGTTGCAAATAAAATAATGAAACCAGCATTTAAACTTTGAAACATTACCGTAGGAATTTCCCAACCAAAGAAATTTCTATCTGTATTTGTTTCTGTATATAAATTCATTAATCCTCCAGCTTGCTCAAAAGCACCCCAGAAAATAATTACCATAATAAAAGACAATAGTAAAACCAAAAAACGATCCTTAAATTCTTGCGAATCCAATTCTTTATAAATCATCATTAACAAAGCTGTAATCGCCGTAAGGAAAATAAACAATAAACCAAATCCCCACTCTAATGTATACCAACCATACACTGATAATAATATTAGAACTACAGTGACTATTAATTGTTTTGGAGAACTAAATAGTTTAGCATATAATTTCCCATAAGAAACCTCGCTATTATCGTTTTTAGAAGGTATGAAATTCCCTACTTCAACCAAATATTTTTGACCGTATAAATAATTTAAAAGACCTAAAACCATAACAATACCGGCCAGTCCAAATCCTGCATGCCATCCCCATTTTGCGACTACTAATCCTATTATTAAGGTTGCTAGTAAAGACCCTAGATTAATCCCTATATAAAAGATACTAAACCCTTTATCTCTTCGTATATCTCCTTCTTTATACAAACCACCAACCATAGTTGATATATTTGGTTTTAACAATCCAACACCCAAAATAACTAGACCCAAACCAGTATAAAATGCCCAGATGTCTGTTAAAACAAGGACTCCATGACCTAAACACAGAACAATTGCACCCAATAATACAGATTTTTTTTGTCCCAAAATTTTATCAGCAATCATCCCTCCAGGAATTGACATCACATACACCAACATAGTATACCAGCCATACAATGCCAAAGCCTCTTTACTTGTCCATCCTAAACCAGCACCTCTTTCATCTCCTATAGTCGCCGTAGTCATGTATAGAACTAATAACGCCCTCATTCCGTAATAGGAAAATCGTTCCCACATTTCTGTAAGAAATAGTATATATAATCCTACCGGATGTCCAAAAAGCTCTTTTTGATGAGCTGCTTTAACTGTATTTGCCATTATGTGAATTTAATTAATTATAAGTTGTTTTTAATGAAGTTAGTCATCTTGTTATATAGATGTAATCGGGTATTACCCCCATAAATACCATGATTTTTATCTGGGTAAATCGCCCAATCAAAATCCTTATTTGCCTGCACCAATGCTTCAACCAATTGCATTGTATTTTGTACATGAACATTATCATCTGCACTACCGTGCACTAATAAGAATTTACCTTTTAAACCATCTACAAAATTGATTGGCGAATTATCATCATATCCTTTCGCATTCTCCTGAGGAGTCATCAAATATCGTTCCGTATAAATCGTATCATAAAACCTCCAACTTGTCACAGGCGCTACTGCTATTGCCATTTTAAATGTATCAGGAGCTTTAAATAAACAGTTACTAGACATAAATCCACCATAACTCCATCCCCAAATTCCAATTCTAGAAGCATCGATATATTCTAATGCGCCAAGTTGTTTGGCTACAGCAATTTGATCTTGAACCTCAAGATTTCCTAAATCATTTTGAGTAACTTTTTTAAATTTAGCTCCTTTTAACCCTGTACCTCTTCCATCAACACAAACAATAATATATCCTTGTTGCGCCAACATCATATACCAGTAATCATTTGCTCGATGCCATGAGTTTTTTACCATTTGGGATCCTGGTCCAGAATACTGAAACATAAACAATGGATATTTCTTTTTAGGATCAAAATCTTTGGGCTTGATAGTCCACATGTTTAAATCTTCTCCATTCACCTGGATGGTCGAAAACTCTTTAGACCGAACATCATACCCTTTTAATTTTTCTAATAAAGCGCTATTATTCTTTAATTCTCGAACGACTTTACCTGTTGTCCCGTTGTTTAATGTATACTCATAAGGAGTAGTAGCATTCGAAAAATAATTGATGTATAGACTAAAATCTGCACTAAACTCTGCATCGTTTGATCCTTCTTTAGTACTTAATCTCTTTTTATCATTTCCATCAAGAGAAATAGCATAAACATCTCGATTGATATTACCATTTTCTACACTTTGATAATATATTTTTTTGTTCTTAGTATCATACCCGTAATATTGGGTGATTTCCCAATCACCTTTGGTAATTTGATTAATCAATTCCCCAGTTTCTTTATAATGATAGATATGATTATATCCATCTTTTTCGCTGGTCCATATAAAACTATTATCATCTAAAAACGTAAGGTTATCGGTAACATCAATATACGCTTCGTCTTTTTCATTAAGAACTACTTTTGGCGCTTTGGTCTTAGCATCCACAAAAATTAAATCCAGATTATTTTGATGTCTGTTCATTACTTGAACACTCAAAATATCTGGATTTACAGTCCACTTAATTCTTGGAATATAAAAATCTTTATAATCACCTAATTTGACTTCATCCAAAGCCATTGCCGTAATATCAGCTACAAAAAGTGATACTTTAGAATTCTTTTCTCCTGCTTTTGGGTATTTAAAAACATCTTGTTTTTGATATAAATCTTTACCATATACATCCATCGAAAACTCTGGAACTTCTCTCTCATCAAATCTTAAAAATGCAATTTTGTTACTATCGGCGCTCCAATCAAAGGCTCTTACAAAAGAAAACTCTTCTTCATACACCCAGTCTGTAACCCCGTTAATAATTTCATTTTTCTTACCATCATCGGTTAATTGAATTTCCTGACCGGTAACAAAATTTAACATGTAGATATTATTGTCTAATACATAAGCTACTTTGTTTCCATCAGGAGATAACATCGGAGATTGTATTTTTTTATCACTAATTTTAAATACTCCATTAGACGGAACATCATAAATATGATAAATACCTCTAGAAGAACGACGAAATATCTGTTCATTAGCACTAGAGATTAGTATTCTATTCTCGTCCTTACTAAACGAATATCCTTGAAACGAATCCAAATCATCTATTGTAGCAGAGCTAATCAATGTCTTAGCTTTTTCTCCAGTTTCATAATTATAGACTTCGATATTGGTTGCACCAGAAGCTTGATCTTTTTCTAAAACAGAATATTGAGTTCCATTTTTCATAGAATGTAATGATTGAAAGCCTTCGGTTCTGAACTCTCCTCCCCATATCTCATTTAAGGTAAATACTTTGTCCTGTGCATAAGACTCTAAACCTAAAAACAGTGTAATTACAAAAAACAATTTTGTAAACTTCATATCATATATGTATAAATTGTTAACGCCAAGAATACTAAAAAATCCGTGAAAAATACAACAATTGGTGTTAAATACAATAAAATCATAGGGCCTAAAGTGATTTTTTTTAACATATCGTTAAATTAAGGTAAAATCCAACCACACTTCCCAACAGCCAAAAATCAACACTGTAATCACCAAATACTCATAGATTAGGTATTTCACAAAACAGAATAGTATCTTTGGAGGCACTAATCATATTAATGCATAATGGCACCAGTAGTTTCTGGGTTTTCTAAACTCTCTAAAGCGGATAAAATTAAATGGTTGGCAGAGCATCATTTTAATAATGACTCGAACGCCACAAATACACTCATTACGTACTGGAATTCTGATGACAGACTCCAACGGCTTCATGATGAATTTACAGAAAACACCATTTCTAATTATTACTTACCTTTTTCGGTTGCTCCAAACTTTTTAATTAATGGTAATAGGTATACACTACCTATGACCATTGAAGAAAGTTCTGTTGTCGCAGCAGCTAGTAAAGCTGCAAAATTTTGGCAAACCCGTGGAGGTTTTAAAGCAGAAGTACTATCTACCACAAAAGTAGGACAGGTACATTTTTCGTTTACAGGAAGCCCCGAACGACTTCAAGAATTTTTTATTCAAGTTAAACCAAAGTTACTCAAATCCGTAGCGCCTATCACCAAAAATATGGAGAAACGTGGTGGTGGTGTGAAAGAAATAGAACTTCGCGATAAAACAACAGATCTTGACCATTATTATCAATTACATTGCACTTTTGGGACGGCAGATGCTATGGGAGCCAATTTCATAAACTCTTGCCTTGAACAATTTGCACAAACATTAGTAGATGAAGCTAAAAAATTCGAATCTTTTTCTGAAACAGAAAAAGAAATCGAAATTATTATGAGTATTCTCTCCAATTATGTTCCTCAGTGCCTAGTTAAAGCCTCTGTTTCTTGTCCTGTGCAAGAACTACCCGATTCTAAACAACTATCATCACTTCAATATGCCAAAAAATTTGTGAGAGCGGTTCGCATTGCGCAAATAGAACCGTACCGGGCGGTTACACACAATAAAGGTATTATGAACGGTATAGACGCTGTTGTTTTGGCAACTGGAAATGATTTTAGAGCTATTGAAGCGGGAGCTCATGCTTATGCTGCAAAAGATGGAACATATAAAAGCCTTACTGATGCCGAAATTAAAGACGATCAATTTATTTTTTCTATTGAAATCCCATTGGCTCTCGGTACGGTTGGAGGATTAACTTCTCTTCATCCCTTAGTTAAATTGGCATTACAACTTTTAGGAAAACCTAATGCCAAAAAATTAATGGAAATTACTGCTGTAGCCGGTTTAGCACAAAATTTTGCAGCCATAAATTCATTGATTACAACAGGAATCCAACAAGGACATATGAAAATGCACTTGATGAATATTTTAAATCAATTTGAAGCCACCAATGCCGAAAAAGAACAACTCATCGCATATTTTAAAACAAACACCGTTACTCATAGTGAAGTAGTTACTCAGATCGAAAAACTAAGATCATAATGAAAAAATCTTTTTATAGTCACGGTAAATTACTACTTACCGCAGAGTATTTAGTATTGGATAGCGTAGAAGCCCTAGCCTTACCTACTCAAAAAGGACAATGGTTATTTATCGAAGAAAGTGATACAGATCAAATCGTATGGAAGAGTTTTGACGAAAATGGATATTGTTGGTTCGAAACTAATTTAATACATGAAAACAACATCCTTAAAGAAGATCAAGACGGCTCTAAAAAAGATCCTATTACAATCACTTTAATTGAAATTCTTAATGCTGCTAAACAACTAAATCCTAATTTTATATCCTCAGAAAAAGGGTATATTATAGAAAGTAGATTAGAATTTCATAGAGCATGGGGATTAGGCTCTTCGTCGACTTTAATTAATAATATTGCACAATGGTCTAAGGTAAATGCGTTTGAACTTTTGAATAATAGCTTTGGAGGTAGTGGGTATGATATTGCATGTGCACAGCATGACTCTCCTATCTTATATAAACGTACAGAAAACAAACCAATAATTAAGGAGGTAACTTTTGATCCTTCTTTTAAAGATCAATTATTCTTTGTCTACTTAAACCAAAAACAAGACAGCAAAGAATCTATTAAACGATATCAATCATTACCGTTAAAAGATTTTGATAAAGCAGAAAAAACCATCAGTGAAATCACATCTAAAATGCTAGATTGCTCGAATATTCAAGATTTCGAAGAATTAATAACAATCCATGAAGAAATCATATCTAAAATCATCAAAACTGAAACTGTAAAATCAAGGCTTTTTTCGGATTATACCGGAAGTATTAAAAGTCTTGGCGGTTGGGGTGGTGATTTTGTTTTGGCTACAGGATCTATATCTAATATGGATTATTTTAAAGCCAAAGGATACACTACTATTATTCCTTTTAGCGAATTGATCTTATAAAAAAACCTCAGCTATTCACTGAGGCTTTTATTATAATATGTATATATTCTTTTTGTTACAATTCTAGCGCTTGCATCACTTTAGCATCCATTAACAACTCTTCGGGATTCTCTAATGCTTCTTTTACCGCTACTAAGAATCCTACAGATTCTTTTCCATCAATAATTCTATGATCATATGATAACGCAACATACATAATTGGCGCAACAACAATCTGACCATCTCTTACGATTGGGCGTTCTACAATATTATGCATTCCTAAAATCGCACTCTGTGGTGGATTGATAATTGGTGTTGATAGCATACTACCAAACACTCCACCATTTGTAATTGTAAAAGTACCTCCCGTCATCTCATCTACAGTAATTTGACCATCACGAGCTCTAAGAGCCAAACGTTTTACCTCAGATTCTACACCTCTAAAACTAAGATTTTCGGCATTTCGAATAACCGGTACCATTAATCCCTTGGGACCAGAAACTGCAATACTAATATCCTGGAAATCATAAGAAATCATTTCTTTTCCATCAATCATAGAATTTACAGAAGGATACATTTTTAAAGCTCTTACACATGCCAGTGTAAAGAAAGACATAAACCCAAGGCTTACTCCATGTTTATTTTTGAAATTTTCTTTATGTTGACTTCGAAGATCAAAAATTGGTTGCATATCCACTTCATTAAACGTAGTAAGCATTGCCGTCTCATTTTTAACTGAAACTAAACGCTCTGCTACTTTACGACGAAGCATTGATAATTTTTTACGACTTTCTCCTCTAGCTCCAAGGCCAGGGGTTCCTAAAGATGGTTTGGCGTCTATGGCATCAGCCTTAGTAATTCGCCCATCTCTACCCGTACCTTTTACTTGAGCCGCGTCTATTCCTTTTTCTGCCAACACCTTTTTTGCTGCTGGAGAAGCTGTTCCGGTCGCATACGTTTCTGTTTTTGCGGGAGCAGCAGGAGCTTCTACTTTTTTCTCTTCAGTTTTGGGAGTTTCGGCAATCGAAGCTTCTTTTGCTTCTCCCCCTTCAGGCTTAGCTGCATCAGTATCGATTAGACACACAACCTGCCCGACAGCAACTGCGTCACCTTCTTCTGCCATTAAGGTAATGATACCGCTTTCTTCAGCAGGCAACTCTAATGTTGCTTTATCACTATCAACTTCTGCAATTGCTTGATCTTTTTCAACATAATCACCAGACTCAACAAGCCATTGAGCTATTTCTACTTCTGTAATAGATTCTCCCGGTGATGGGACTTTCATTTCTAAAGCCATAATTCTGAATTTATCCTTTGTATAATTTCCTTTGGAAACTCTTTAACTATAGTTATTATCTAAAATTTATCTGCGTTGATTATTTTTTGTTTTATCAAAAACATAATCGATTACTTCTTGATGTCTTCTTTTTGATCTTGTAGCACTTCCTGCAGCCGGAGCTCCATAAGGTCTTCTACTTGCAAATCTAAAGCTTTTTGAATCTTCATAATGCATTAACATATGACTCAAGGCCCCCATGTTTCTAGGTTCTTCTTGTGCCCAAACTACTTCATCCGCCTTATATTTTTTAATCAGCTTATCCATTTCGGCAATAGGCAATGGAAATAATTGCTCTATTCTCACCAATGCTACATCTTTTCGATCTGATTTTTCTTTTTCTTCCAAAAGATCATAATAAAACTTCCCTGTACAAAATACTAACGATTTCACTTCCTTTGCTTTCGCCTGCGGATCATCAATAACGGTCTGAAAACTCCCTGAAGCAAACTCCTCTACAGAAGAAACCACCTTAGGGTGTCGTAACAAACTCTTTGGTGTAAATACTACCAGAGGCTTACGGTATTTTGCTTTCATTTGCCTACGTAACAAATGAAACATATTTGCAGGTGTAGTTACATCTGCAATAAACATATTATCCTTGGCACAAAGTTGAAGATATCTCTCCATCCTACCAGAAGAATGCTCTGCTCCCTGACCTTCATATCCATGAGGCAATAACATTACTAAACCATTTTGAAGTTTCCATTTATCCTCTGCAGAAGATATATATTGATCCAACATGATTTGAGCTCCATTACTAAAATCACCAAACTGTGCTTCCCAAATGGTCAACGTATCTGGACTTGCCATAGCATAACCATAATCAAATCCTACTACCCCATATTCTGAAAGTAAAGAGTTATAGATATAAAAATCTCCTTGATCTCCTTTAAGATTATTAAGTAGTAATACTTCTTCTTCGCTATCTTCTACTTTAACCACTGCATGCCTATGAGAAAACGTTCCCCTTTCAACATCCTGTCCACTCATCCTTACATCATAACCTTCTTTTAACAAAGAACCATATGCAAGTAATTCTCCCATAGCCCAATCTAATTGATCTTTTTCAAAGAACATCTTATGTCGTTGATCAATCAATCTTTCGATTTTACGCAAGAACTTCTTATCGGTTGGTAATTTAGTAATTACCTCTGCAATTTCTGTAAGCTTTTTCTTGTCATAAGCGGTATCAACCACTTCCATCATTTCATCCTCTTGCACGCGCACAAAACCAGCCCACTCATCATGCATGAAAGGTGTAATTATCGTTTTTTCTTCCTTACGAGAATCTTCCAATTCTTCTTCAAGGGAAGCCTTATATTCTTTTTCAAGTTTTAACACATAATCTTTATCGATAATGCCTTCGGCTACTAATTTATCTGCATAAATATCTCTTGGATTTCTATGCTTAGCAATTGCCTTATATAGTTTAGGTTGTGTAAAACGCGGCTCATCTCCTTCATTATGCCCATATTTACGATACCCCAACAAGTCAATAAAAACATCTCTTTTAAAGGTCATCCTAAAATCTAACGCAAAATTAGTTGCATGCACAACCGCCTCGGCATCATCAGAGTTTACATGAAGTACTGGAGAAAGCGTAACTTTACCAACATCTGTACAATATGTAGACGATCTTGCGTCTAAATAATTAGTAGTAAACCCTATTTGATTATTAACAACAATATGAATAGTTCCCCCTGTTCTATAGCCATCTAAATTAGCCATTTGAACAATTTCATACACTAATCCTTGACCAGCAATAGCCGCATCTCCATGCACAACAATAGGTAACACTTGAGAAATATTGTCCTTATAATGTTTATCCTGTTTGGATCTTGCAATTCCTTCTACTACGGCTCCAACAGTTTCCAAATGTGATGGATTTGGAGCAATATTCATATTAATTGCTTTACCCGAATCTGTTTGGCGTTTTGAGGTCCACCCTAAGTGATATTTTACATCTCCATCAAAAATTGCTTCTTCATAATCCTTACCATCAAACTCACTAAAAATATCCTTTGGGCTTTTTCCAAAAATATTAGTTAATGTACTTAGTCGGCCACGGTGTGCCATACCCATTACAAACTCTTTTACTCCAGAATTAGCTGCTTTCTCTACCAATGCATCTAGAGCAGGGATTAGAGATTCTCCTCCTTCTAAAGAAAAACGTTTTTGCCCAACATATTTGGTATGTAAGAAACTTTCAAAAGATACTGCCTGATTAAGTTTCTTAAGAATATGCTTTTTTTGATCTGCAGAAAACTTCGTTCTGTTGGTATTAAAGTTTACTCTTGCCTGTATCCACTCTCTTTCTTCAGGATTACGAATATACATATATTCTATACCCAAAGAATCACAATAAATCTGCTCTAAATGAACTATAATATTACTTAAAGTGTTAGGCCCAACTCCTAAAATTTCACCAGCATTAAAAACAGTATTAAGATCACCTTGACTTAACCCAAAATTTTCTAAAGCTAGCGTAGGACTATATTTCCTTCTTTCTCTTACTGGATTGGTTTTGGTAAACAAGTGACCCCTTGTTCTGTACTCATCAATTAATCGTACCACCTGAAACTCCTTCTGTACACTTTCAGGAACAATAGCAGTTTCTCCTGATTCTTTATCAACATAAATAGTTTCCCCAGTACCATTAGCATTTTCAATACCAAAATCGAAACCTTGAAAAAAAGCTCTCCAACTTGGCTCTACACTATCGGGGCTTTGCAAATATTGATCGTATAAATCTGCAAAAAATGCGGTATTAGCCGCATTCAAAAATGAATATTTATCCATACGTAAGCATTCAATTGTCTTTTTTATGACAAAACGATACAAAAATACAACAATTACAATTTATTGACCATTGAAATATCTATATTTATGCAACATTTTTTTAGTAATTTAACAATGAAAGTATATACTCTTCAAAAATTAAAAGTCTTTGCTTTAGTTTCCTTTGTTCTGTTTTCCTTACACAATGGGTATTCTCAAAATGAAAATTTTTGGTCCAAAGTAAGATTTGGAGGGAATCTAGGAATTGGTTTTTCTAATGATACTTTTAATGCCATTATTGCTCCGGCCGCGGTATATGAGTTTAACCCTTGGTTTAGTGCAGGGGTAGGCCTTAGTTTTGGATACTCTAGTTTTGACAACGACGATTTTAACGAAAAAATCAAAAGCACAAACTATGGAGGTAGCATTATTGGTTTATTTAATCCCTTTCCAGAGTTTCAACTTTCTGCAGAGTTTGAACAAATGGGAGTTAATGCACGTATCGAAACTCCTACTCAAACATTTACCGATAATTATTGGTATCCAGCATTATTTGTTGGTGCAGGTTATCGAACAGGTTATGTAAGCTTTGGTATAAGATATGATCTCTTATACGATGATCAAAAAAGTATTTACGGTAGTGCTTATGCTCCCTTTGTAAGAGTATTTTTTTAAAGATTATGACGCAACCAAATTTTTTTCCATTCTCTCTTCAAAATTAAATATGACGCATGTATCGCTATATCTTCAATATTTTCTGAACTAAAATCACGTAATTCATTTTCAGACACATCTACCGCATACAAAAGGTTTAAATATTGATTAAAATCTAAACGCAACTTACTAAGTAATAAGGTTTGTAATTCCAAAACCAAACTAGCAGGGGTTACATCAGGGTCAATAACATGATCTATTCCTGCTCGCATTACATCTTTTTGAAGCTGAATGACCAATTGCGGGTACAATAGGGATGTAGAAATTTCATGAAGAAACGTATCTAATGGCACTATATTTTTATCGCTAGACACTTCTATTCATTAAAGTAGAACCAAAAAGTCGCAAAAGATCCTTTTTATCTTCAGAAATCGTTAAATTATCTAAAGCAGAAAACGCTTTTTTAGTATACTTTTCTATCTCTGTACGTGTTACTTCCTTTGCTCCAGTAGTTTCAAAAAGATGTTTCACCGTACTAATTTTTTCTGATGGATCCTCTGGGTTTAATGAAAATAGACCTACTAGCTGTTTTTTTTCAGCTTCAGACGCAAACTCTAACGCTTTCAAATACAAAAAGGTTTTTTTATTTTCTATGATGTCACCCCCCACTTGTTTGCCAAATGTTGCAGGGTTTCCAAACGCATCAAGGTAATCATCTTGAAGTTGAAAAGCCAAACCTAAAAGCCTTCCATAATCATAAATTGATGACTTGCAGCTTTCGGAAGCATCTGCAACTATTGCACCCATTTTTAAAGCCGCACCTACTAAAACAGCGGTTTTATACTCTATCATTTTAATATACTCAGGAATAGTAACATCATCTCTAGTTTCGAAATCAATGTCATATTGCTGACCTTCACAAACCTCGATAGCAGTTTTTGTAAATAGTTTTGCCAACTGTCTAAATGTATCTCCCTCATAACTTTCAAACAATTGATAGGCATTAATAAGCATAGCATCTCCCGAAAGAATGCCTGTATTGATATCCCATTTCTCATGCACTGTTTCTTTTCCTCTTCTTAAAGGTGCATCATCCATAATATCATCATGTATTAGTGAAAAATTATGAAAAACCTCTACAGCAAGAGCAGCATCAAGAGCTTTATTATAAGAACCACCAAAAATCTCTGAAGCCATTAACACCAATGTAGGCCTTAATCGTTTTCCTCCAAGACTAAGAATATAAGAGATGGGTTCATATAGGTTTTTAGGTTCTTTAGTTTCAATTTTTTGAGTAAGATATTCTAAGAAATATCCTTGATAATCAGAAATCGTGTGCACAGTAATTTTTTATGCTAAAGTAATTCAAACTTTTTAAACTTAAGAAATCTATTTTAACGTTTCATTCTCGAAACCTTTTGTTAACAAAAAACTACCAAAACCATCCCTCAATGTTAAAAAATTGCAAAACTTAGGAAACTTTTATTGTTTTTAAAGTTTCCGTACTTACATTTGCACCCTAATTAGGAACTTCTAGTAATGAAAGAGAAAATAGTAGAAAAAGCTAATGACATGTTTTTGAACTTGGGTTTCAAGAGTGTTACCATGGATGATCTTGCCTCAGAAATGGGAATCTCTAAAAAGACCATTTATACTCATTTTCAGAACAAAACTAAACTTGTAGAAGCTACTACTCATCATTTATTTTGCAAAATTAGTAATGGTATTAATGCCATTTTAGAAGAAAATTTTGATCCTATAGAGGAGTTGTATGCAATTAAAGCTTTTGTTATGCTTCATTTAAAAAATGAAAAAACAGCACCCTTGCATCAGCTTCAAAAATATTATCCCAAAATACATACCGGTTTAAAAGCGAAACAATTCGAGGTCTTTCAAGAATGTGTGGTCGACAACTTAAAGCGAGGTATTGATAAAGGAGTTTTTAGAAAAAACATAGATATCGAATTTATATCAAGAATCTATTTTCTAGGGACAAATGGTATTAAGGATAAAAATATGTTTCCTGATCAAAGATTTCCGGTAACCAAGCTTATGGATGATTACTTAGAGTACCATATTTTGGGTATTACCACAGAAAAAGGACGTACAATTTTAAACAACCTAATAAAAGAACATTAAATATGAAAAACAACCTTTGGTTATTTTGCCTTGGTTGGCTGTGTATAACCACAATACAGGCTCAACAATCACCAACTGATTCTATTTACTCATTTACTTTGAACGAAGCTATTGAGTTTGCATTAGAAAATAGTTACCAATCGATTAATGCAAGACGTGATGTTGCAAAAGCTCTTAAGAGGAAATGGGAAACCACTGCAGATGGGTTACCACAAATAAGCGGCGTAATTGATTATCAAAACCAATTAAAACAACCCGTTACATTAATTCCTGGTGAAGTTGCCGGTGGAAATCCAGGCACATTTGTCCCTGTAGTTTTTGGAACCAAACAACAGGCATCAGCCACAGCCACTCTAAATCAACTTATCTTCGATGGATCATATTTAGTAGGACTTGAAGCCGCAAAAAGTTTTCTACAGTTTAATAACGATTCTGAAGAGAAAGTTTTATTAGAAGTTAAAAAAGGAGTGATCAATGCGTACGGAAGTGTACTCGTTGCTCAAGAAAGTGTGAAAATTCTTCAGAACAACGCAAGTACTCTTGAAAAAAACTACCAAGAAACTAAAACGATTTTTGAAAACGGACTTGCCGAGGAGGAAGATGCAGAACAATTGCAAATCACATTACTACAAATCAAAAATCAATTAAGTAATGCAGAACGTTTAGAAGAAATAGCCTTGCAGATGTTTAATCTAGCTATCGGTGTTGATGTTAATTCTAACACCACTCTTTCTGATGATTTGGATAGTTTAACGATGAAAAACATGGATCAATCTGTAACTACTACTCCCTTTATTATGGAAAACAATGTAGATTACAGATTAGCTTTTCTTCTTACCGAACAAAGAAGATTGGAACTTAAACTTGAAAAAAGTCGTGCACTTCCTCGTTTATCTGCATTTGTAAATTATGGTACTTCGGCATTTGATAATGATTTTGTGTTTTTTGATAGCGACACTAGATGGTTTCAATCATCAGTTCTCGGCGTAAGTCTTAATATTCCGATTTTTAGCTCTTTAAAAAGAAGTGCAAGATCTCAACAAGCCAAAATAGCTTTTGAGCAATCAAATACGGATTTTATAAGAGCACAACAAGAGATTCAACTCCAGTACAACTCTGCCATTAGTGATTATAAACTTTCTATCGAAAATTTTGACACTTCTAAACAAAATTTAGCATTAGCAGAGCGTATAGAAAAAAAGAATCAAATCAAATATTCTGAAGGATTGGCTACAAGTTTTGATCTAAGACAAGCCCAATTACAATTATATAGTTCACAGAGTGAAGTACTGCAAACCATGCTTGATATTATTAATAAAAAAGCAGCATTAGAAACGATTTTAAATACACCTAAAAATAAGTAACCATATTATGAAAAAGATACTTACCATATTATCCATATCACTTCTTATCATTTCATGTGGACAAAGCGACTCAAAGTCTATCGATAAAATTATAGAGGATGGTAATCTTCAAGCGTTACGAGCTAAAAGAACCGAAATTGTAACACAACAGCAAGAGGTTGCCGATCAATTAAAACAATTAGATGAGGCAATTGCAGATTTAGATACTATAAAAAAATTACCACTGGTAACTACCATAATGGCTAAAGACACATTATTTAATCACTATTTGGAGTTACAAGGAAATGTAGAAACTAAACAAAATATTGTGCTTTATCCAGAAATGGGAGGAGTGCTAACTAGGGTGTATGTAAAAGAAGGACAAAAAGTAGTTAAAGGACAATTACTAGCCAGAATTGATGATGGAGGATTGAGCCAGCAGTTATCTCAGGTAGAGGTCCAAACAGAATTGGCCAAAACCACTTTTGACCGCCAAAAGAGACTTTGGGAACAAAAGATAGGTTCAGAAATACAATATTTACAGGCCAAAACGACTTTTGAAGCACAACAAAATGCTGTTAATCAAATTAAACGTCAATTGGCAAAAACAACTATTAACGCTCCTTTTTCGGGTGTTATTGACGATGTGATTACCGAGCAAGGAAGTGTGGTTTCTCCTGGGCAAAATGCCGTTATTCGTATTGTTAATCTTAACAATATGTATATCGAAACAGAAGTGCCAGAGCGTTACATACCTAATGTTACCGTGGGGAAAAATGTACAAGTCTTTTTTCCTGTGTTAGGAAAAACTATCAATACTAAAATTCGTCAAGTAGGAAATTACATTAACCCAAACAACCGATCTTTTATGGTTGAAGTAGGTATTCCTTCTAATGAAGGAACTGTAAAACCAAACCTTACAGCCAAAGTAAAGATTAATGATTACACGAATGAAAAAGCAATACTGATCCCACAGAGTATTCTTTCTGAAAATTCTGAGGGTGATCAATATACTTATGTTACTTCCGGAAAAGATGCTCAAAATATAGCCGAAGCTAAGAGAGTAATTGTAAAAACCGGAAAAACTCAAGGTGATTTTATCGAGATCTTAAACGGAATCAATGCTGGTGATGCTATTATTAGCGAAGGAGCTAGAAGCGTAAAAGATGGTCAAAAAGTGAAAATTTTAAACTAAAATCCCATTATGGAAATCAATAAGAAAAAAGTAGATAAGGAATTTAGATTATCCTCTTGGGCGATAGATAACCCTACGACCATCTATGTTATGATAGGTATCTTTTTGGTGTTAGGTTTATCGGCATATTTTTCTATGCCAAGAGAGAACTTCCCTGAGATCAATGAGACTAAAATATATATAAGTGTTCCCTATCCTGGTAATACTTCAGAAGATATTGAGAGGTTAATTGTAGACCCTTTAGAAGATAAACTAAAAAACGTAAGTAATGTCGTAGAGATTTTATCCACCTCACAAGAGGATTATGCTATTCTTACTGTAGAATTTGATGAAGAACTTAGCGTACCAGAAGCCAAACAAAAGGTAAAGGACGAAGTAGATTCTGAAAAAGCAAATGAAGATTGGCCAACTTTTAATGGAGCAAAAGTAGAACCCAATGTTTTTGACTTAAGCATTTCTGAAGAAACCCCCATTATGAATATCAATATCACAGGGGATTATCCAGTAGAGAAATTAAAAGAATATGCAGAGTATCTCGAGGATGAGATTGGGGATTTACCCGAAATCAAAAAAGCAGATATTCGTGGAGCACAGGAGAAAGAAGTTGAAGTAGCTGTAGACATTTATAAAATGATGGCAGCCAAAGTAAGTTTTGATGATGTAATCAACACTATCCGAAACGGAAACATGACCATGTCTGCCGGAAACATGATTAGCAGTGGACAACGTCGTACGATAAGGATTCTTGGAGAAATCGACCGCCCATCACAACTAGATGATTTTGTAGTAAAATCTCAAGATGGTGCTGTATACTTAAGAGATATTGCCAAAGTCACTTTTAAAGAAGAAGACAAAACTACCTATGCCAGAGAATACGGAGAGAGTGTAGTAATGTTAGATGTAAAGAAACGCTCTGGAAAAAACATGATTGAAGCGGTAGAAAAAATTAATGTTATTCTTGATGAAGCCAAAGAAGATGTGTTTCCTAAAGATTTAAAAATTAGTGTAGCCAATGATCAATCTGCCAAGACCGAAAATCAAGTAAGTGATCTCGTAAATAATATCATTTTTGGTATCATATTAGTAGTAGGTGTATTGATGTTTTTCTTAGGGTTTAGAAATGCTCTATTTGTGGGGTTCGCGATCCCAATGTCTATGTTCATGTCATTTATGATTTTATCTCTTTTGGGATATACCATGAATACGATGATTCTATTCGCCTTGATTATGGGACTAGGAATGTTGGTTGATAATGGTATCGTAGTTGTAGAAAACGTATATCGCCTTATGGAAGAAGAAGGGATGTCACGTATAGAAGCAGCCAAAAAAGGAATTGGAGAAATTGCTTTCCCGATAATTATATCAACCGCAACCACTGTAGCGGCATTTATACCTCTAGGAATGTGGCCTGGTGTTATGGGGCAGTTCATGATTTATTTCCCTATTACCCTCTCTGTAGTATTAGGTTCATCCTTATTCGTGGCAATCTTTATAAACTCTATGTTGGTATCCCAATTTATGGAAGTTGGCGAAAAGGTCTTATCGCGTAAACAGCTTATTAGATTAAGTATCATTTTAGGTGGACTGGGAATTTTCATTTTACTGGTAGGTGGGCAAGTACGGGCATTAGGAAGTCTAATGATTGCAACAGCAGCAATGTTTTGGTTGTATCGTTATGTACTAAAAGGAGCTGCTAATTTTTTCCAGAGAAGAATTTTAGCTTGGCTAGAAAACAGGTATCAACGTTTCTTAACTTTTGCTCTTAAAGGCTGGAAACTATATGCTTTTACTATTGGAACCTTTCTATTATTGTTTATTGTTTTTGGAATGTTTGGAGCCTCAATTGGTAGTCAAAGAACCAAAGTAGAATTTTTCCCAGATAATAAACCCAATCAAATTGTAGTCTATATAGAATACCCTCAAGGAACAGATATAGACAAGACAAATGCTATCACCAAAGAAATTGAACAAAGAGTATATGCGGTAGTAAGTGATAAAGAATATGTTGAAGGTGAAAATTATAATTTCTTAGTAGAGTCTGCAGTTTCGCAAGTTGGTGAAGGTGCTGGTAATCCTCAAACTGATGGAGGAAGTAATGCTGAAATGCCACACCGAGCTAAGATTACTGCTACCATGCGTGAGTATAAATATCGAAAAGGAAAAGATTCTGAATTACTACGTCAAAAGGTACAAGAAGATCTTAAAGGTATTTATCCAGGTATCGCAATCTCTGTAGAAAAAGATGCTGTTGGACCACCAGCAGGATACCCCATTAATATAGAAATAGAAGGACCTGATTATGATGATTTGATTAATATCGCCGAGCAAATGCGAAACTTTATTAATGAGAAAAACATCCCAGGTATTGAAGAATTAAAAATTGATGTAAATAAGGGTAAACCAGCTATGCAAGTGGTTGTAGATCGCCAAAAAGCAGGGGAACTTGGTGTTGCAGCTGGTCAGGTAGGTAATCAGTTACGTCGCTCAATTTTTGGAGAAAAAGCCGGAGTGTACAAAAAAGATGGTGAAGATTATGATATCTATGTACGTTTTAATGAAGACAACAGATATAATACCAGTGCTCTTTTTAATCAAAACATCACTTTTAGAGATCAAGCCAGTGGGCAACTAAGAGAGATTCCGGTTTCAACAGTAGCATCACAAAAAAACACTTCCTCTTTTAGTGCAATTAAACATAGAGACGCCAATCGAGTAGTAACTGTATATTCTGGTTTACAACCTGGATTTACAGATGCGGGAGCAATTGTTTCTCAAATACAAACCGAAATGGCAAGTTTTCAAAAACTACCACGAGGTGTAAAAATTGATTATACAGGTCAAATTGAAGAACAAGGAAAACAAATGGCTTTCTTAATGGGTGCTTTTTTCACTGGATTAGGACTTATTATGTTAATTCTCGTTTTTCAGTTCAGCTCTATTTCTAAACCAACTATCATCATGATCGCTATCTTTTTGAGTTTTATAGGAGTATTTGGTGGTATTCTAGTTACTGGATCTTCTTTTGTTATTATGATGACTATGATGGGGATTATTTCACTAGCTGGTATTGTAGTAAACAATGGTGTGGTTCTTCTGGATTATACACAATTACTTATTGATCGTAAAAAAGCAGAGCTTAATATGCCCGAAAATAAGTTACTACCAAATGAAGAAGTAATGCAAATAATCATTAAAGGAGGGAAAGCTCGTTTAAGGCCTGTATTATTAACTGCAATTACAACAGTATTAGGATTAATACCTTTGGCAATTGGTTTTAACTTAGATTTCTTCTCTTTATTTAATACCGGTGATCCTAAAATATATTTGGGTGGAGATAATGTAATTTTCTGGGGACCATTAGCATGGACCGTAATTTACGGATTAATTATAGCTACGTTCCTAACACTTATTATTGTACCCTGCTTATTTTTTATAGTAAGTAAGTTTAAAGTGTGGTTAAAAAGAAAAAGAAACGCAAAGGCAGAAGTTGCTGTTCCAGCTACAGCCTAAGTGTAATACTATGTAAAATTGATAAAGAAAATGCCACACTCACGTGTGGCATTTTTAATTACTGTTAGTACCAAAAAAACGCCGCAAATTGCGGCGTTTCTATAATTTAAATACTTCTAGTATTACCTATTCTCATTTGCCGGAGTAGGAAATTGCTCAAAAGTAGCGTCTCCTGCTCTATCCAATGGTTCTAGATCACTTAATCTATTAAATCTTCTTAGATCAATCCATCTATGACCACCTTCAGCATACAAAGAGTATCTTCTCTGATTTAAAATTTCAGTAACTAATTCTGCTGGAGTAGTTCCTCCTGTATAAGCAGGTAAACCTGCAGCAGTTCTAATCACATCAATTGCAGCTACAGCCGCTGGTGGGTCAGTAATATGATTAGCTTCAGCAGAAAGTAAGATCAATTCTTCATTTCTCATAATTCCAACAGGAGCTATGTTACTGGTATAAATAAATACATCATGAGTACCTGTTAAACCATCCGAAGTCAATGAAGCATCTCTTAAAGTAGCTTTACCCAATCTTGTATCTCCTGCTTCTGCATCGGTTATAAATGATGGATGTGCTATTCTTGCATTTGCAACGGTAGAATTCTGCGCAAAAAACAAAGGATTAGCAATATCAGCACCTGTAAGAGAAAATGTAAAATACGCTCCCGTTGCAAGGCTTCCTCCCATATCCATAAAAGAGTTTCCTAACAATGTAATAACAGATGCATAATTACCTCTATATGCTTCAACCCTTGCTGCTAAACCATTAGTAAATGTCGCAAAATCCGCAGGAGTAATATCCTCTGCAGCATCAGCTTTTAAACCATCAAAACCTGCAGGTACAGTAAAAGGAAAAGCAGTACCTCCATTAGATAAATCTGTTGTTGCCGCAGTTAACATATCAAAAATAGCTGTTAATCCTTCATCAAAACTAACAAAAGGACCTAGGTTATCTGGATCATTAACATCTAAACGTATTCCATTTTGAAATTGCTGATTCAACACCATCAATAACTCATGTGCTTTGATCGTATTTGCAAAACCTCTGGTTGCCGCTTTCTCTGCTTCCGAAAAATCAGCTGACGAGTTTTCTAGCCCTGCTAAAATCAAGTTAATATCCTTAACTGTAGCATATCGAGCTGCAAAAGGACCTGTTGTATAAAACGTGTTATTATCTAATGTTCCTGTCAATAAATCTGCAGTCCATCTTGGGTCAGAACTCTGAAATCTCCAGTATTCACGACCAGCAACTGCATTTGCATCTATTTGAGTTCCTAATCTCCCTCTCATATCTGCAAGTGCTCCGGCCATTGTTTGTATTAATTCTGCTCTAGACAAATCTTCCGACGCCGAATCGGTAGTAGGTCCGTTTAAGTTTGTTGCATCTTCAATTTCGCAAGAAATTACTGCCAACGAAAACAAACCTAATATTAAAATATTCTTTAGTATCTTCATTTTCTTATAATTTTTTTATTTAAAAGTCAACAGCTAAGTGAAATAAATATCTCTTTGAAGAAGGGAATGGTGTTACCTCAACTCCTGTAGATAATCCATTAGAACCAAAATTTGAAACCTCTGGGTCATAACTATTATAATCAAAAACATTGATTAGATTATTTCCTGAAAATCCTACCTTAAGATTCGAAACATATTTTCCAAAAATCTGCTCACGTATCTTGCTTGATAAGTTGTAATATAAACCTATTTCTCTTAATCTAAGGTAAGATGCGTCTTCTACAAACGGAGTTGCATTTCCTGCTCTAAATGCTCCAATTCTAAAAGGACCATTTGCAGTTGCTCCAGCTGGATCTACATCAAAACCATCAAAATCAGGACTTGTTCCTCCAAAATCTGTTAATAGATTTGTTAAGTTAATATTATCACCTCCTTGTTTCCAATGCCATAAGAAAGATAAAGTAAAGTCTTTATAGTTTAGGTTATTACTCCATGTCATTTGAAAATCTGGTGCAGCATCTCCTAGAACTACTAAATTACCATTGGCATCATTACCAACAATTTGCGTAGCACTTTTTCCTTCTTCAATTCTAAAAGTTCCTAGACCAGCACCAAAACCTCCAAGGTTAAAAGCAGCAACATCTAGTTGTGTAATCTCTGAATCATTCGTAAAGAATATTAAATTAGTACTCCAATTAAAATTATCTTTCTCGATTACATTAGCGTTTAAAGAAATCTCTATACCTCTGTTCTCTAGGTTACCTGCATTTGCAAATCTAGTTCCAAAACCAGAAGATGGCTCTGCATTAGCTCTTAAAATAAGATCATCAACCGTTTTATTATAGTATGAAAATTCTAATCCAATTCTACTATCAAAGAAACTCGCATCAAAACCAATTTCAAATTCTTTTTGTCTTTCAGGAGTAATATTTGGATCTCCAAGAGTAAGTGGAACGATAATACCAACATTACCATCTATTAATGAATTCGTATATGCAGTAAACAGTGCTCCATTAGGTGCAAAGTTTCCGGCTTCACCATATGCAGCTCTCACCTTAAATTGATTCATTACAGGAACTTTCCAAAAATCAAAATTGTGTAAGTTTACAGCTGCTGATGCTTTTGGATAGTAAAATAACTCATTAGCATCTCCATTATTACTAGATTTATCACCTCTTACCCCAAGTGTTCCAATAATTTTATCTTGATAATTTAATTCTTCCTGAACAAAAAATCCTTGATCTTCTTGTTCTTGTCTAAACTGAGTAACACTTGTATTTGCTCCTTGATCTAAGTTTGTTTGAGAAGCAATCAAATCTGTAGTTGTAGTTCTTACTGTATTTCTAGAAAAAGTTTGTTTTGTAAGACCTCCTTGAGTAGTAAAACTAAGATCATTTGCCGTTGTATAATTATGAACTAAAAAAGCAGAGTAGTTAGCATCTTTATTTTCAGTTGTTCCTAACGCACTAAGACCATTCAAACCTCCATTAGAGGGTTTTTGAAATTGTAATGTTTCAGGAAAGATTGCTGTAGTTATTAATTCGTAGTAATCAACCCCACCTCTTAAAACTAATTTCAAATTAGAATTATCGTTCTCAAAAATCTTAACATCAAGAGAACTACCTATTATAAATCTATTTACATCTTCTCTATTGGTAATCAAATCTCTGGTTTGTAATGGATTTGAAGAACCAAATGGATTATCTGGATAATTACCATTAGCATCAGGAAATAACTGTGCCCATGGTGGTGTAGAAGAAAGTGCTACTCCAATAGTAGTACCTGTATTATCATTGTTAAAAAACCCTCTGTCTGATTGCGAATCAACATAATTCGTAGTCAAAGAAAGTTTAGCTCTTCTATCAAAGAAATCATGATCTAAGTTAAAACGGATTGATTTTCTATTATATCCTGTATTATCTACAATACCATCTTCTTCATTATTAGAAAAAGCAGCATAAAACAGTGTATTATCAGATCCACCAGAAATATTTACGCTCGTATTATTAATAAATCCTTTCTCTCCATAGATTTCATCTTCAAAATCTACAAGTGTTCCGTTATTTTGAGCAGCTGTAAATAAAGCTCCATTACCAGCACCTAATGCTTCAGCAGTGGCAGCAGTAAAGTTTCTTTGTCCTCTTGCTCTAAGAATAGTATTAAATCCTACATCTTGAGAAAAAGATATTTTTGTTTGTCCTCGTTTACCTTTTTTAGTTGTTATAATAACAACCCCTGCAGCAGCTCTCGCTCCATAAATTGCAGCAGCCGAAGCTCCTTTTAGAATCTCTACACTTTCAATATCATCTGGATTTATATCTGCGATCCTGTTAGAAGGATTATCCTGATTAGATGCATTACCACCCCCAGAAGCTCCAGATACTGCATTTAAACCTGCAGCCGAGATACTATTGTTATTTACATAAACACCATCTACTATATATAAAGGTTGTGAATTACCATTAATAGAAGTTACCCCTCTTAATTTAACAGCTATACCTCCACCTGGTGCTCCAGAACTTTTTGTAATTAAAGCTCCTGCAAACTTACCAGCTAAAGCTCCATCAAGTGTTTGTGGTGGCGTTAATCCAGCCAAATCTTCAGCAGAGACAGAAGCTACAGCATTGGCTGCATTACTTCTTTTTACAGAAGTTGCTAAACCTGTTACAACAACTTCTTCAAGTGCTTCAGATGATTCGGCTATTTCTATAGTGATATCTCCAGCGGCTTGCACGGTTACAGTTGTATCTGTAAATCCAAGTGCCGTAGCTCTAAGTGTTACTGGCACAGCACTAACGGTGATAGAGAAGTTACCATCTATATCTGTGGCTGTTCCGTTATTTGTCCCATCCTCGATAATATTAACAAATGCCCCAGGTTCCCCCGAACCCTGGATGACCACTTTACCAGTGATCGTCTCCTGTGCAAAAAGTATGACAGGAAAAAATAGCAGTAATAGTAGCAAAATTTTCATTTTGCCAAAATGAGTTTGTTTTTTCATAATGATTTGTTTAAATGTTTGGTTAAATCTATTAAAAGATATTTATAAAAAAATGTTAAAACTAACAATTGTTCGTACGAAATCTTTTAATCAGATATAAAATAAGCACTTAAACTATCAAAATATTAAATTATTAACATTTTCTGTTCTCCTGTTTATTATTTAACAATTTGTTTACACATGCATTTTCTTATGATCCGTACATAATTACCTTAAAACTTTCTTATTTTTGCAGCCTTATAATAAGATATCACTATTATGTATAGAAGTCACTCTTGCGGCGAATTACGTGCCACAGATATTAACAAAGAAATTACCCTTTCTGGTTGGGTTCAGAAAACGAGAGACAAAGGGTTTATGATATGGGTAGATCTAAGAGATCGCTATGGGATTACACAATTAATATTTGATGAGCAACGTACTCCAAAGGAAGTTGTGGAGAAGGCAAAAAACCTAGGTCGTGAATTTGTAATTCAGGTTACTGGAACGGTAATCGAACGTGAATCTAAAAACAAAAATATCCCTACAGGAGAAATTGAAATTTTAGTGAGCGAATTCAACATTCTTAACGAAGCCTTGGTTCCTCCATTTACTATAGAAGATGAAACCGATGGTGGTGAGGATATTCGAATGAAATACAGGTATCTCGATATACGTCGAAACCCTGTAAAGAACAGTTTGATGTTTAGACATCAAGTAGCGATGAAAGTTCGTAACTACTTATCGAAAGAAGATTTCGTTGAAGTAGAAACACCTTATTTGATTAAATCTACACCCGAAGGTGCTCGAGATTTTGTAGTTCCTTCTAGAATGAATGAAGGTCAATTTTATGCATTACCTCAATCTCCGCAAACATTTAAGCAACTGCTTATGGTTGGTGGAATGGATAAATATTTTCAAATCGTAAAATGTTTCAGAGATGAGGATCTTAGAGCAGATCGACAGCCAGAATTTACACAAATAGATTGTGAAATGGCTTTTGTTGAACAAGAAGATATACTTACTATTTTCGAAGGGTTAACACGTCATTTATTAAAGGAAATCAAAAATGTCGAAATTGCAGATTTCCCAAGAATGACTTATGCCGAAGCGATGAAAACTTATGGTAATGACAAACCAGATATTCGTTTTGGAATGAAATTTGGCGAACTCAATAGTGTAGCTCAACATAAAGATTTTAAAGTATTTAATGATGCCGAATTAGTAGTTGGTATAGCCGTTCCGGGAGGAGCTTCATATACCAGAAAAGAGATCGACAAACTTATTGATTGGGTAAGACGCCCACAAGTTGGTGCCTTAGGAATGGTATATGTAAAATGTAACGAAGATGGAACCTTTAAATCATCTGTAGATAAGTTTTACGATCAGGAAGATTTGGCAAATTGGGCAAAAACTACTGGAGCAAATGCTGGCGATTTAATTTGTGTATTATCAGGTCAAATCAATAAAGTGAGAGCACAACTAAGTGCATTACGTATGGAACTGGCAGAGCGACTTGGATTAAGAAATCCAGAAGAATTTGCTCCGTTATGGGTAGTTGACTTCCCATTATTAGAATGGGATGAAGACACCGAGCGTTACCACGCTATGCACCATCCTTTTACCTCACCAAAACCAGAAGACATTGCACTTTTAGATTCTAAACCAGGTGATGTCCGTGCCAACGCATATGACTTAGTATTAAATGGAAATGAAATAGGCGGAGGTTCTATTCGTATTCATGATAAAGAAACCCAAGCATTAATGTTTGATCATTTAGGCTTTACACCTGAAGAAGCCAAAGCACAATTTGGTTTTTTAATGGATGCTTTCCAATATGGGGCTCCTCCTCACGGAGGAATTGCTTTTGGATTTGATAGATTAGTTGCTATTCTTGGAGGCCAGGAAACTATTAGGGATTATATTGCTTTCCCAAAAAACAATAGTGGCCGTGATGTAATGATCGATGCTCCTGCAAATATCGATCAAGAACAGCTCAAAGAACTTAATATAAAACTTGATTTGTAATCATATTTATCCCGCTATTAAGCGGGATTTTTTACTTTTAGGCCATGAAAATACTGAAAGTAGTACTCATAATTTTTGTTTCAATAGCTCTGATTACCATAACCGTTGTTCTAGGGTATTATTATCTACATGTGGGAAAGCATACTATTAATACAGAAAAGTACCCGCACTACATTGGATATCTTGATCCGCAAAAAACTGTTTCAAGTACTAATTTTGAAATATGTAGTGAAGAGCGCATTTTTAAAACTCATCACGGAGCTCCCAAAATTGCTTATGCTATAAACAAAGGTGTTTTTAAAAACAACATATTATCAGCATATACAAACTCTCAATTTACAGATTCTGGTTATCTCAATTTTAGGTTTATCATAAATTGCAAAGGCGAACCTGGTCGATTTGAGGTTATCCAAATGGATCTTAACTTAGAGGAAACCAAATTACATAAAAAGTTAGTAGATCAATTTTTTGAGTTAACCGCTCAATCCCGTCACTGGAATATTTTTACGTATAAAGAAGAAGCTAGAGATTATTATATGTATGTATCTTATAAAATAGAAAATGGAGAGATCAGTGAAATACTTCCTTAGCATTTTAATTATCATCATCTCGTCTTGTAGTACTACAAAAACGAAAGAAGAACAAAAAGCTGAAGCTGATCGTATGATCAACGGAGGAACAATTCTTCTTACACCTAATTTTCAAGGTTCTCCAAAAATGATGACTTTTGTCGAAAAAGCGATCGCTATAGATCCGGAAAACTCTGATGCATGGAGAGAATTATCTATTCCATATTTAAAAAGAGGAATGCCCACAAAATGGAAACCTTTATTTGATAAGGCTGTAGCATTAGAGCCCGAAGAATGGCAAGGATGGCGAGGTTATTTATATCTATATTTCTACAGAAATTATAAAAAAGCAATAGAAGATTTTGATGCTACAGATATCTTAACTCCAAATTTTGATGACACACCGCAAGGACAAAGTGTGAACTACATGCGAGGTGTAGCATACCTTGGACTAGAAGAATACGCTGCATCAAGATCGTATTTTGACATATATATAAATGACCAAATCAAAACTTCAGGAGAAGACTACGCCGATGTAACTGCTTTTTTATATCGCGGTATTGGCTTTTATGCACAAAAGGATTACCAAAATGCCATGCACGATTTTCAAAAGGTCCTAAAATACTCTGGGGGTCATTATGCAGATGCACATTACTACCTCTCAAAATGTTTTCTTTGGCAAGAGAATAAAGTAAAAGCTTTAGAACATATACAAAAAGCAATAGACGATTTTAATAATGGATATTTTCATACTAGAGGATATGTAGAGGTATTGTATCAAATTTACATCCAAGATTTAGAAGAAGTCCAGAACCTAATAGAAAATAGTTAACTTTATAGTACCGAAGTAATTTTCTATGTCGTCCTCAAAAAAAACCTGGTTATATAAAATTCTTAAATGGCGTTATCGCAATATCTCTAATAAGAACTTTATATTGCTCTTGAGTATCCTTGTTGGTTTCGCCACAGGATTAATATCATTACTCTTAAAAAATCTTACTCACTTAATTCAAGTAGTTTTGCAAAGTGATATCATATCTTGGCAGACTTCGTTTTATTTTATTATACCAGTTATAGGTCTTTTAATCGTTTATATCTTCACTAAATATATCATCAAAAGAAATGTAAGATCTGCAATCCCATTAATCCTGCACTCCTTATCAAAGAAGAGCGGAATCATTAAACCTATACATGGTTACCTCCCTCTTATATTAGCGCCAATTACGGTAGGATTTGGAGGATCTGTAGGACTCTTAGGTCCGGCAATTGGATCTGGATCGACATTAAGTTCTGATATTTGTAATCTATTCAAAGTAAGTGATAAAACTCGGTTTTTATTGATTGGCTGTGCTGCCGCCGGAGCAATATCGTCTGTTTTTAAATCTCCTCTAGCAGGACTAGTTTTTGCCGTAGAAGTATTTAGTTTAGATCTAACGCTTACATCTCTATTACCTTTACTTTTTGCATCTGTTTCATCAATTATTACTTCGTATTTCTTTTTAGGAGACGAGGTTCTATTTCGATTCGATGTTCTCGAAAAATTTGACATCTACGATACTCCTTTTTATATTATTCTAGGAGTTGGTACCGCTGTTGCTTCAATTTATTTCACCAAAATGTATTTTGGTATTCTACATTTTTTTGATCGCTTTTCTAAGAAAATTTATCGATTATTAATTGGAGGACTTGCAATAGGGATCATGTTATATTTTATTCCGCCCCTTTATGGTGAAGGTTTAGGTTTTATTAATGACTTATTAAATGGAGATCATTATACCGCAATAGGAAAAACACCTTTTGACAGTATCACTGATAACATTTGGATTGTTATCGCTTTATTAACAGGAATTACAATTTTTAAAGCAGTGGCGATGACCGCTACTTTTGCAGCGGGAGGATCGGGAGGTATATTTATTCCTACTATGGTTATGGGTAGTTCTTTGGGTAATGTCGTATCCAAAGTGATTAACAATCTAGGGTTAGGATTTGAAGTTTCTGAAGCAAATTTCACCCTCCTTGGAATGGCGGGTCTTATTGCAGGAGTACTTCATGCTCCTCTCACATCTATATTCTTGATTGCCGAAATAACATCTAGTTATGAGTTATTCGTACCGTTAATGATTACCACATCAATTTCCTTTATAATCTCTAAAAATAGAATAGAACATAATATATACAATCGTGAACTTGCCGAACAAGGTAACCTAATTACTCATGACAAAGATCAAACGGTACTCACATTAATGAATTTAGAAGATTGTATTGAAACCAATTTCATTACAGTTAAACCCAACTTTACACTAAAACAATTACTAAGTGAAGCTGTTGCAAAGTCTAATCGAAATTTATTTCCAGTTACAGACGAAGATGATATCTTAGTAGGAATTGTTTCTTTAGATAACATAAGAGATATAATGTTTGACATTACATTATATCACAAAATAAAAGTGGATACATTAATGTCTCCATCATCAACAATAATTTTATATGAAGAAGACAATGCAAAAACGGTAATGAAAAAATTTCAAGATACTGGTGTTTGGAATCTTCCAGTAATCAAAAATGGTAAGTACTTTGGATTCATATCAAAATCAAAACTTCTTACCTCTTACCGTCAAAAGTTGATTAATTTTACTGGATAATATACTTTAATATGAAATACATTATTAGAATCCTTTTCATAACTGTAATTGCACTCGTTTGTATTGGGTATTACTTTAAAAATTCTGGAGATCATACCTCGGGCGATAAATTTGTAGGGGTAGGAATCTTAGTCGCATCATTTATTTTAATGCCTATTTTTATCTATCACAGATGGAAAAACAAAAAAGTAAAGGATTACATGCTAACCGATGAAAACCTTAGAAAAATGAGGGAGTACCAAGGAAAAAAAGAAAACAAACGGACATGATTATTTAAAATATTCACATTTTCATAACGAATCATAAAATATTTAAGATTAACTTTAGAACTCAATATTTATTTTATTTTTACTACAATGGAAGGAACAGTTAAATTTTTTAATGAATCAAAAGGTTACGGATTTATTACCAACGACGAAACAGGAAAAGACATCTTTGTTCACGCCACAGGAATTGATGGCGATGCATTAAACGAAGGTGACAAAGTAGAGTATCAGGAAGAAGAAGGACGAAATGGAGTTATCGCAGCAAATGTTCGCGTAATTCATGGATAAGATATAAAATACCCAGTTTCAATAGCGCTACATAGTAGCGCTATTTTTATTTTTTAATATCATATGTCTCAAAAAAAACATCTCTTTGTACTATCAAAAATTCAAGGATTTGTAGCTTATCATCAGATCTAAGTACAATAGCTGTCTCAGGTTGCTCATGTACAAAATCAATAAAGTTGTAGTATTCCGTTTCGGGAACTTCTAATTCATTAACAACAAACTTTTCTTCATAAAAGTCTGCTATCTTATAGTTAGCCGAAATCCATTTTCTTTTACCTCTAAAAGCCTCGCTAATTGCCTTACCTAAATCAGACAAATTGATCGTAGTTGCACTCGTTCCGTCTTCTAGTATTGTATTGGTTACTGGGGATTGAGCATCATTAAAACCAGAGACCCCCATTCGTTTCAACTCTGCAGCACTCCAAAATGGAAGATTCTCGGTATAGGTTGGTATATTTAAAATATCTTTTTCTAGTTTCCCTGTTAATGTATGCTGAGAAACGACAACCTCATCTAATGTATTTACGGATTGCTCTAATTTTATTTTAAAGGTTTCGTTTTCTAAATCAGATTCATCTACAACATGCTGTTTCAAAGCGTATTGAATGGAGGAAAAAATTATGGTATCACCTGGATTAGCTTTTATTCTGAAATTTCCAGAGTTATTGCTTATCGTACCCAATTGTAATGTTTGGTTAATAACATGTACATCATCTAGGGATAAAAGAGCATTGACCACAATTTTTCCTCGAAGTCTAGTATGATCTTGTGAATATCCAGCAAAGGCTAGACACACAATAAGTACGAAAGTAATTTTTTGCATCCTGCGTTTTTACAACTAAAAAGACTCTAATAACTTTTTGCAGTTGCAAAACTCTACTCAATTAAAGGCTAAGGAATGTACATTTTAACCAAATAAGGATTACAGTTTAAACTCTGGAAGTGTGTTTAAAAATTCAATTCAAATTTCGTTTTTCAATAAAAAACCGTTTCAATAATTCGCCACATTCTTCTTCTAATACACCTCCTATAATTTCGGTTTTTGGGTGCAACGTTGTTCCCATAACAGAACATCCTCTTTTTTCATCAACGGCACCATATACTATCCTACCTATTTGACTCCAATATAATGCTCCAGCACACATTTGACATGGCTCTAGGGTTACATACAGAGTGCACTCATTTAAGTATTTTCCTCCCAAAAAATTAGAAGCAGCAGTAATCGCCTGCATTTCTGCATGCGCCGTAACATCATTTAGCAATTCGGTAAGATTATGTGCTCGAGCAATAATACGGTTTGCAACTACAATAACAGCTCCAACAGGAACTTCATCCTTTTCATAAGCAACTTCGGCTTCCTGAAGTGCTTTTTTCATAAAATGCGCATCGTCTAAAGGGTCTAGCATAGTATAGAAATTTAATAGGTAAAACTAAATAAAAATTATTTGTATTTGTACTCGAACAAAAGATTATAAAGTACCAGTACAAAATATTACTTTTGTTGGATGTCAGAATCATTACTTTCAAATATAAAGTACCCATCAGATCTACGTACACTCTCCAAAGATCAATTACCGCTATTGGCAAAAGAATTACGTGATTTTGTAATTAATATTGTCGCTACTAAAGAGGGTCACCTTGGAGCGAGTTTGGGAGTAATAGAACTCACAATTGCATTACATTATATTTTTAACACACCAGATGATGCATTGGTATGGGATGTTGGCCACCAAGCTTATCCCCACAAAATTTTAACCGGAAGAAAAGATATATTTTATACCAATCGCCAATTAGGTGGAATTAGTGGTTTCCCTAAACGAAGTGAAAGCGATTATGACACATTTGGTGTAGGTCATAGCTCTACTTCGATTTCGGCTACCTTAGGTATGGCTATTGCATCAAAACTAAAGGGAGATCACACAAAACAACATATCGCAGTAATCGGAGATGCCTCGATTGCTAGTGGGATGGCTTTTGAAGGACTTAATCATGGGGGTGTCACAGATACAAACATGTTAGTTATCCTTAACGATAACGCCATCGGAATTGATCCAAGCGTGGGTGCATTAAAAGAATACCTAACCAAAGCAAAAGTAGGTGTAAAACCGAGGAACAACAATATCATCGAAGCATTAAACTTCGATTATTTTGGCCCTATTGACGGACATGATTTACCTAAATTACTTACAACATTAGAAGAGCTAAAAACGGTTCAAGGTCCAAAACTTCTTCATATTATTACCACCAAAGGAAAAGGGTTAAAACAAGCCGAAGAAAATCAAGTCACCTATCATGCTCCAGGCAAATTTGATGCTTCTACAGGAAATTTAATTCCGAAAAACGATGCAGGGCTCCCTCCAAAATTTCAAGATGTTTTTGGACATACCTTATTAGAGTTAGCCAGAGGAAATAAAAAAATTGTGGGAATTACTCCAGCAATGCCCACCGGTAGTTCTTTAAAGTATATGATGGAAGAAATGCCAGATCGAGCATTTGACGTGGGAATTGCAGAACAACATGCCGTAACATTAGCGGCAGGGATGGCAACCCAGGGCATGATTCCTTTTTGTGCAATATATTCTACCTTTTTACAGCGAGCATACGACCAAGTTATTCATGATGTTGCTCTACAAAATCTTCCGGTAATTTTTTGTATAGATAGAGCCGGCCTAGTAGGGCAAGATGGTGCTACCCATCATGGCGTATTTGATATCGCATATCTAAATTGTATCCCTAATATGATTATAGCGGCTCCGGCTAACGAAATTGAATTAAGAAACCTGTTATATACTGCATCTACGGGATTAGATAATCCTATTGCTATTCGCTACCCAAGAGGAAGAGGTCATATAACCAATTGGAAACAACCGATGACACCCGTAGAAATCGGGAAAGCAAATTGCCTTCAACAAGGAGAAGAAATTGCAATCATTTCTACAGGTACGATAGCATCAAATGTAATTGAAGCTATAGAAAACATTGATAAAAAAGTATCTCATTATCATTTCGGTTTCGTAAAACCTTTAGATTCAACCTTGTTGAAAGAAATATTAAAAACTCACAAAGTTATTTTCACCATCGAAGATGGCGTTAAATCTGGAGGTTTTGGTAGTTTAGTTATCAATTTTGCCAATCAACACAATTTTAAAAACAAAATCATCAATTTAGGTATTCCAGATCAATTTATTCATCACGGTACAGTAGACGAACTACAAGAGCTTTCTGGAATTTCTAAAAAGGCAATTGTCAAAACTATTCTAAAATATCAATCTATTACTTAATTGCAATTTTCGAAACAAATGTAGCTGATCCATCTTCGGCTTCGATTCTAAGAATATACAATCCAGCTCTAAGTGCAACATCTACAGGATGCACATCTTCTAGTAAAGCTTGTTCTTTATACACAAAGCGCCCATTTACATCGTATATACTAATTGTACTACTGCCTATACTTTGAGGTACTCTAATATTAAAAATACCATTTGATGGATTAGGTTCTATAATAAACATCCCGGTATTAATATCTGGTTCATCTACAGCATCGGTACAATTTAACTCTGATACTGGTGGTAAATCGAAAGCTTCAGTTTGATCTATTCTAGATTGATTATCTCCTTGATCTGCGCTCCACCCTACTCCACGTCTAGCAAAAATTTCCCAAATCAAACATGTATTCGCACCTTCATTAGCGATTTCATCAGCTCGTAAGATTCCTTCTCTTCCGTCAATAAATCCCGGGTTACACGTTTGTAATTTTAATCCATCAATAATCAATTGCATTGCCAAGTTATTTCCTCCAGTACCGTTATAAAGATCAGGATCAAAGCCATCTCGTTCTATAAGCGCCCAATTAAGATCCCATAAGATTGACGCCCATACAGATCCTACTCCGTGAGGTGCAGAAAAATTTGTTTCATCATTTGTATCTGCATAAGTAACTGGATTAACATTTAAATCTGTACTATAAGGAAAAGGTCTTATTCCGCCGCCTGTTACTGGTTCTCCAGTTGAAAAAGTACCAATACCTCTTGCATCGGCTCCAGTATCTCCAGATTCTATAGTCATCATTAAGGCAAACCAATCTGACCATCCTTCTCCCATTTGTTCCGTATCTTGAATACAATTACCATCATCATCAAATTCTACACATGCAATCAAGCAACTAGAATTATTCGCCCCGCCAGTCAAACGAGTAGAAATACCATGACCATATTCATGTATTATAATTCCGTTATCAAAAGAGCTATCATTTGCTAGTATATTTAAACCTGCATCAGACAATGTTATGTTTACAGTATTGGTAGCCATTTCTGTTATAATAGCCTCACCGTCATTCATACCTATCATCACAGCTGGTATATTTATTTGACCATTATCACCGCCCATAACTATTGGGTCTCCATCCTGATTATTAACTACTATTACCGCTATAGCACCTGCTTCTTGGCATCTAAATACTTTATCGTCAAAATTACATTCTCCTCGTCGCACCACAGCTATTTTTCCATCAATATCTACAGCATTAACAAGATCACTACAAGCATCACTTTCATTTGCGGCCGGATCGTCGTCTATTGCCAAAACTAAATCGGAAGTAATCCCATCAGGGACCTCGGGTGCATCTACATGACCAGGATCAAAATTATTATCAACTATACTATAAGAACCTGCAGCCGTTGTATTATTAACTACAAACACCTGAATATCTGGGCTTGCTTCTGGATTCCATAAAAACATTTGCATACGAGGATTAGCTCCATCGGGAGGGGTTGCAAAATTGGCATTATTAAACCCTGAACCATCTATAGCATCAGCAAATACTTCATCATTACTAAACCCTCCTCGTCCGTAATTATTAGATTGAAAATTTCCTGATGCCTCATTAAAACCATAATGATACCATACATCATGAATTACATTATTTGCGTAAAACAAATTAGTGATTGAAGCATCTTGATTATTAACTACAAGAGTGTTAGGGTCAAAAGAGTAATCGAATAAAAGATTGGCTCCCCCATCGGGTTGAGCACCAAATCCATTATTACCATTAATATCCTCTGAAGCTGTCACATTATTACCACTAGTAGTAGTTGACTCTGCTCCAGCAACTCCATTAGTGTCATGCCATCCAAATGGTGAAGCCAATTCATCTTCTTGACCAGATATTAGCTGTCTACCTCCATGATTAGGACTCTCTACCGAAGGAATCGGATAAACATTATACGTTGGATCCATAAAAGATGTCGAAACCTTTAATTCTGGTTTAAACAAAGAAAAACTCTTTACTTCTTTTTTATTGTGCCTATGATTATCAAAAGAGCAGTGCACCACCCAATCATTTTTACTCATTAGTTTGCCTGTAACTGCATCTACTCTTGCACTATACCAATGTTCTCCATCCTTAGTATGTATACTTAAATCCCAGCATAACACTAATTTATCTTCTTTTTGCTCAAATACTAATGCTACAGGAATATTATCCGCAGATATATTTCCTTTAGAAAGAAGAAAGGAATTTTTGGCTGTTTTCGTTTTATGAAGCACTTTGATATCACTTGCGATACCAACCCCTAAAGATACTGATGCTTTTTTTACAGCGTTTTCGGGCGAAATAGAAGTAGTTATGCCGCTAATTTTAGAAGATATATTATTTACAAAATTACCTGTAAAAGAAACAACTTCTCCATTCTTAACCGCAAAACTCCCTATCGCATTTTGTATAGCTATTCCTTTATATTCTTGGATAACATAGGTAGTGGTAGCTTGTAAACTTTTTGAGAATGATTCTCTTTGGATTTTTAACCCTACGAGGTCCTTGGAAGACATTCCTTCTTTTAACAAATACTCCTTTATCAACGCTAAGTTTGATGATTGAGCACTAATAGAACTCAAGCCAATACAGGCCAAAAAAAATACAACGTAAAATTGTCTCATAACTATACCAATATTTCCAAAACTAAGCCCCAAAAAGTTATAAATACAATTTTATCAATTGTGTAAGAGATATTTAAATATACAATAAAATCTATAACTTCTTAAATCTATGAGTTTTCAACAAATTCTATTTTCGCATCGAACGGATGGCGAATTAATATTATTTGTTAATACTTTATTAAATTTTCTCTTTAATGTCGTCGGATTTTTTTCTCTCTACTTTCAAAACAAATCAATTATTTTATCTATATGCAGTGATTTATCTATTTTTTTCGATTCTTTAAAAGGGAAAATCAAAAAACACAACCACACCAAATGAAAGAATATTCTTTCATTCCTAAATAAAAATTTAACATTATTTTGTTTACGCATGATAAAATTGTTATTTCGCGGACAATTAACCTATTATAATCAAATTATCATGAAAAAACTAAGCTTATTTATTTTCGTCATTGCGGCTACTTTAACCTCTTGCGGAAGCGACGATGACTCCCCCGGAACCACTGAAGCAAACTTAATCGGAAAATGGCAATGGACTGCTGCCTCTGAAGATGGTGTAGCCGAAACGCTTGATGAATGTGACTTACAAGATACTATTGAATTTCAAACAGGTGGAACTGCAGTGAGTATTTTCTTTAATTCTACTTCTACAAACGGTCAAATAACATGTAGTGATGCAGAAACAGAAAATATTACTTGGTCTTTATCCGGAGATCAACTTTCTCTTACTTATACAGAAGGTACAGTTTCAGAAACGGATACAGCCACAATTACTGTAAGTGGCACCACATTGACTGTTGAATACAGAGACGAAGAGACTCCCGGAGAGATTACTGTATATATAGAAACATATAGAAGGCTTTAATTTTTGTTATACCTTTTAAAATAATAAGAAAGCTACCAATTTGGTAGCTTTTTTTATTCGAGTCGTAATCCTCTGATTTTTTGAAATTTCAACAAGGCATTACCATCTGTAAGGCTAGCTACAAAATTACTGATACTGATTAGCCTACTATAAAGATCTTCATTTTGGTAATCAAAATACCCTCCCTCTGCACGTAAAATAAGCTTATCATAATTCGAACTTTTATTATCGTTAAAATTATCTGTAGCAACACAATATCTATCTAGTAATGTAGCCAAAATCTCATAACCTGCAATCTCCTTTTCTGTCACTTCTTGACTTTGATAAATTTTTGCAATACTTATTTTAATAATATCATCTATTTGAGCTTCGTATTTACTTTTGTCTATTAATGCTGTTTCAAAATCTCCAGATAATATAGCATCTTCATTCTCAATAAAGATGTTTGCGGCTTCGCCGATTAGGGTGTTAATAGCTAATGCCCTTAGGTAGCTTAATCGATCTGCTGTTGTAGCTAGTTGATTATATTTTGTAGTATTGATAGTATCTTTAACCAATTTGATCAAATATTCTAACGCATACTCCTCTTCAATTAACCCTAAATTAATACCGTCTTCAAAATCTATAATAGTATAACAAATATCATCTGCAGCCTCTACCAAAAAAGTTAGTGGATGACGACTATACGTAATTTCATTCTCAATCTTATTTTTTAACAGTCCAACCTCTTCTGCAACCTCTTTAAAAAAGTCTTTTTCATTCTGAAAGTATCCGTATTTTTTATGTGCAATATGAGTTGTTGGTTTTTTGGGTAAAGATTCTTTTGGGTATTTCATAAAAGCACCCAAAGTAGCATAAGAAAGTCTTAATCCGCCTTGGATACCTTCTCTTGACTCGGTTAAAATTTTAAACCCATTGGCATTCCCTTCAAAATCTATTAAATCTTGATACTGTTTGGGGGTAAGTTGCTTTTTATATCTATTACCACTTCCGGTTTTAAAATACTCTCCTATCGCTTTTTCTCCCGAATGTCCAAATGGGGGGTTACCAATATCATGTGCCAGTGCAGCTGCCGCTACAATTGCTCCAAAATCGTTAAATCGATATCCATGAATAGTGGCTAAATGTGGGTGTTTTTCTAAAATCTTCTTACCTACTATTCTACCCAAAGAACGTCCTACTACAGACACCTCTAAACTATGCGTTAATCTCGTATGAACAAAACTAGTTTTAGACAATGGAATCACTTGTGTCTTATCCTGCAAACTCCTAAACGCCGAAGAAAAAATGATTCGATCATAATCTACTTCAAAACCAAGTCTTGTTTCGTCTTGTTCTTTACGTAATCTTTTATTTGTATCACCTTGTCTTTTTAAAGACAGAAGTTGTTCCCAGTTCATCATATTTTAAAAAAGTTCGAATATCCAAAAAGGGAAGTATCCTAAGAAACTTCCCCTTTTTTCCCTATATAAATCTAGGTCTAAGACCCACACATTAAACAATCATCTCCTTCGCCTTCTTTAGATTGTGCAATAATTGCACGAAGTTCTTCTGGAGTAAGTGCTGTTCCTTCTGGAGTAACAGTCTCTTGAACTGGAGCAGGTGTTGGTTCCGTTTTGGCTGCTTGCGCTTCCATCACTTGTGCCGCCGCTACTGCTACCTTTTCTGGTTGCGGTGCTTCTTTTGCTTCAGTTTTTAGTGTAAACTTAATAGCATCTACCGCAGATTTTGTTCTTAGGTAATACATCCCTGTTTTTAATCCACTTTTCCATGCATAGAAATGCATTGATGTTAATTTTGCCATGGTCGCACCTTCCATAAATAAATTAAGCGATTGTGACTGATCGATAAAGTATCCTCTATGACGAGACATATCGATAATATCTTTCATACTTAATTCCCAAACGGTCTTATATAATTCTTTAAGATCCTGAGGAATAATATCAATATTTTGTATTGATCCGTTTGCACGCATAATTGCGTCCTTAAGAGTATCATCCCATAATCCTAACCTTACTAGATCTTCTAATAAGTGCTTGTTTACAACAATAAACTCACCAGATAGCACTCGTCTTGTATATATATTACTTGTATATGGTTCAAAAGCTTCATTGTTTCCTAAAATCTGAGAAGTAGACGCAGTTGGCATCGGTGCAACTAATAATGAGTTACGTACTCCGTTTTTAAGTACTTGTTTACGCAATTTGGCCCAATCCCAACGACCACTTAATTCTTCATCTTTAATCCCCCATAAGTTGTATTGAAATTCTCCATTTGAGATTGGAGATCCATCATAACTTTGATAAGCTCCATCTGCCTTAGCTTCCTCCATAGAAGCAGTAACTGCGGCAAAATACAGCGTTTCAAAAATCTCTTGGTTTAATTTCTTAGCTTCATCACTTGTAAAAGGTAGACGTAATTGAATAAACGCATCGGCCAATCCTTGTACTCCTAATCCAATTGGACGATGGCGCATATTAGAATTTTCGGCTTCTTTTACTGGATAATAGTTACGATCAATTACTTTATTCAAGTTTTTGGTTACTCGCTTCGTAATCCTAAAAAGTTCTTTATGATCAAATTCTCCATTTTTTACAAACATGGGTAATGCAATCGAAGCTAGATTACACACGGCTACCTCATCAGGACTAGTATATTCTAAAATTTCTGTACATAAGTTAGAAGAACGAATAGTACCTAAATTTTGTTGGTTTGATTTACGATTTGCTGCATCTTTATACAACATATATGGCGTACCGGTTTCGATCTGAGATTCTAAGATTTTCTCCCAAAGCTCTCGAGCTTTAATCGTTCTACGACCTTTTCCTGCTGCTTCAAAACGTAAATATTCTTTTTCAAACGCATCGCTATGAATATCAAATAATCCAGGGCATTCATTAGGACACATTAATGTCCATTCGGCATCATCCTGAACACGTTTCATGAATAAATCAGGGATCCACATTGCATAAAACAAATCACGTGCACGCATTTCTTCTTTACCGTGGTTTTTTCTAAGGTCCAAGAAATCAAAAATATCAGCATGCCATGGCTCTACATATATTGCAAATGATCCTTTACGTTTTCCTCCACCTTGATCTACATAACGCGCGGTATCATTATACACTTTTAACATGGGTACAATACCATTTGATGTTCCATTGGTTCCTGCGATATATGACCCTGTAGCACGGACATTATGAATAGATAATCCTATTCCTCCTGCAGATTGAGAAATCTTTGCAGTTTGTTTTAATGTATCATATATACCATCTATACTATCATCTTGCATTGTTAATAAAAAACAAGAAGACATTTGTGGTTTTGGAGTACCTGAATTAAATAATGTTGGTGTAGCGTGCGTAAAATATTTTTTAGACATTAATTCATATGTCTCTATAGCTGCATCCAAATCATTAAGATGAATCCCAATAGAAACCCTCATAAGCATGTGCTGTGGTCGTTCAGCAATCTTACCATTAATCTTAAGTAGATACGAACGTTCTAATGTTTTAAAACCAAAATAATCATAACCAAAATCACGATTATATATAATCGTAGAGTCTAGCTTTTCTTTATTTGCAATAATCACATCATACACTTCATCCGAAATCAGAGGAGCTTTCTTCTCTGTTCTTGGATTAACATACTCATACAAATCTGTGATTACTTCAGAAAATGTTTTCTTGGTGTTTTTATGTAAATTAGAAACAGAGATACGTGCTGCAAGTTTCGCATAATCAGGGTGTGTTATGGTCATTGTAGCAGCAATTTCGGCAGCCAAATTATCCAATTCACTTGTAGTTACCCCATCATACAATCCTTCTATCACCCTCATAGCTACCTTGACAGGATCAACTAGTGGATTAAGTCCATAACACAATTTTCTTACCCTCGCGGTAATCTTGTCAAACATAATTGGTTCTTTACGGCCATCTCTTTTTACTACATACATACTTCTTTTTGGTTTTTAAAACTTCCTTCTATTGAAGGAATTGATGTTAATTTGTGTTACTATGTTCTCAATCAAAAGTCAAAAAATTACAGCCACCTTACCCCCTATAGATAAGGTAATAAAAGCCTCTACTCAAAGAGCACTTTATTTATGAATGTAATCTAAATTATATGACTTTCGTCCCTTTTTGTTTTATTGTAAAAGTTCGTTCTTAATGAACCTTATCAAACTGAGCTAATCTGAATTAAACAGAAGAAACGTTTTTGATTAGCTCAGAATGAATATATTTTTATTTTGAAAGATTTTTAAGGATTAAAAATCGGCATCAAAACTTATTTTATTCTCTCCGGTATCGTTATTAAGCACTCCCGCTTTTTGATATTCTGAAACTCGTTTTTCAAAGAAATTTGTTTTCCCTTGCAATGAGATCATATCCATAAAATCAAATGGATTCGCAGTTCCATATTCTTTTTCACATTCTAATTCTACTAATAATCTATCTGTAACAAATTCTAGATATTGCGTCATGAGTTTCGAATTCATACCTATCAAACTAGCAGGAAGAGACTCTGTAATAAACTCTCTTTCTATATTTAAAGCATCTACGATAATTTCTTTAATTCTTTCTTTTGGCACTTTATTTACCAAATGCTTATTATGTAGATGAACCGCAAAATCACAATGCACTCCTTCATCTCTAGAAATTAACTCGTTAGAAAAAGTAAGTCCTGGCATTAATCCACGTTTCTTTAACCAAAATATTGAGCAAAATGCTCCCGAAAAGAAAATACCTTCTACGGCAGCAAAAGCAATCAATCGCTCTGCAAAAGAATCAGAATCGATCCACTTAAGTGCCCAATCCGCTTTTTTCTTTATGGCAGGAAAATTTTCGATAGCATTAAATAAGATATCTTTTTCTTTTTCATCTTTTACATATGTATCAATAAGTAAAGAATAGGTTTCAGAATGAATATTTTCCATCATGATCTGAAAACCATAGAAAAACTTAGCTTCACTATACTGTACTTCATTCACAAAATTTTCTGCTAGATTTTCATTTACAATTCCATCTGAAGCAGCAAAAAAAGCTAATATGTGTTTAATGAAATAACGTTCATCATTGTTAAGCTTAGTCGACCAATCAGTTATATCTTGATGTAAATCGATTTCTTCAGCCGTCCAAAAACTCGCTTCTGATTTTTTATACCACTCCCAAATATCATGGTGTTGAATAGGAAAAATCACAAATCGGTCTTTATTTTCTTGCAAAATTGGTTCTACGGCACTCATCTCGATTTTTTTAGCTGTTTTTTAAGAATATTTTCCTTTTTAAGGGTCTTACAAAGATCAAAAAATAGGCTAAAAGTTCTACTTAAAGTTAACAAACGTTTTCAACAAAGTTTTCAACACGAAGTGAATTCACCTAAAAACAGAGTGTTTCTTAAGTCATATTTAAAAACCTGTATATCAATGAATTAAATGGTTTCAAAAAAACAAAAAACTCTTGTCACTATTATTAAAAAACGCCTATTTTTCAGTTGCTAACCGTGTTTTTTAAACAAAAAATCAGGGAGTCTTAAAAACATCAAATTACGGCATTCCCGTAACGCCAAAAAAGTCATTTTTTTAACAAAAAAAAGAAGAGATTTGAACAAAAAAGTCCAAAAAGAAGAAATTAAGAGTTTACTTTTTTAAAGTTGCAGCGACTTTTTCAAGTTCGATATACCAATTTTTGCCAAATTTTCTAATCAAGGCTTCTTTTACAAACTTATAAATAGGAACCTGCAATTCTTTTCCTAGTGCGCATGCATCATCACAGATTTCCCATTTATGATAGTTCACCGCAGAAAATTCTGTGTAATTTTGAACTCTCACTGGATATAAATGACAAGAGATTGGTTTTTTCCAATCTATATCCCCTTGATTATATGCTTCCTCAATAGCACACATCGCAGTTCTTTTATTATCAAAAATTACATATGCACAATCTGCACCATCGATTAATGGAGTTTCTAACTCACCATTTTCTGTTTTAATATGTGTTCCTTGCTGCTCAATCGATGCTATACCCTCTTTGCGTAAGTATGGCTTAACAATAGGGTAAATTTCTTTAAGCTTAAGTGTTTCGGATTCTTCAAGAGGCGCCCCCGCTTCTCCATCAATACAACATGCGCCTTTACAGGCAGAGAGATTACAGACAAATTCTTTTTCTATAATATCTTCAGAAACGATCGTTTTTCCTAATTGAAACATACAGCAAAGATAATTTTTATGCGCAATAATTTTTACAGTTTATTCACCTTTTTATAATACCTTTATTAAATAAAGTCTATTTACATTTGTATAAATTTTTGAAACCATCATCACATGAATTTCGACCTTAAAGAAATATTAACCGCTAGTATGATCTTATTTGCGGTTATAGATATTATAGGAAGTATTCCTATAATTATTGATCTGCGAAAAAAAGTAGGACATATCCAAAGTGAAAAAGCCTCAATAGTCGCGGCCATTTTAATGATTCTTTTCTTATTTGTTGGTAAAGAAATTCTAAGTTTAATTGGTATAGATGTAAATTCATTTGCAGTGGCAGGTTCATTTATCATATTTTTCTTGGCCATAGAGATGATATTAGGAATTCAATTATACAAAGATGATGCTCCTGAGACTGCTGCAGTTGTACCATTAGCCTTTCCGTTAATTGCGGGAGCCGGAACAATGACTTCTATACTTTCTTTACGAGCAGAGTATCACACTATTAATATAGTTATCGCAATTGTAATCAATATTATTTTTGTGTATGCTGTATTAAAATCTTCGGCTAAAATTGAAAAAATAATAGGTAAGCAAGGGATAAATGTAGTTCGAAAGATTTTTGGGGTTATTTTGTTAGCTATCGCCGTTAAATTATTTGCTACCAATATCAAAGGCTTATTCTAACACGATAAATAAACAGTTATAAATTATATATTTTGAAGTACTTTATTTACATATTAATTGTTATTGCTACTGGCTTAATGATCTACAACGCAACACATTTAGACTTTAACAACCTTTTTACTGGAGATAGTAAAACAGCACTAATTGGTGTTTTTGCACCTGCCTGTGTTATTGTATTAATGTCAATACTACTAATATCTAGAAAGATTCAGGAAAAGAAAAAAGCAAGATAGGTTCTTTGTTTTAGAACAAGAAAAAACAGGCTATAATTACCGGAGGTATAGATATTACCATCATAATCATAAAAAAATTATGTAATTTCCTGAATAACAGCGCTCTTTTTAGTGATTTTTTAAGTTTCATATCATCAGAACTTGTCATATGTTCTCTGATTATATCTGCAGAAACGTAGGAGGTGTCTACCAAAATATCGTGTCTTAGAAAAATAGATGCGCTATTATCCAGCAACCTAAAAGCTACAGCTATAATAAAGAAAAAAAGCGGAGAACAGATTGCAATGGCAACCAAATATTCTTTTAACTCTGACATATATGGGCGTGTCTAATTACTCATTTTCTGACAAGGATAACACTTTTTTGATCATCGCATCATCTTTGTTTATAATTCTTTCAAAAGCATTTGTACCAAATAATTGTTGGGCCATAGTAGCTTTTAAATATTTCTTTAATTGTTCTAAGTAATTTTTCAGTTCTATCTCTACCCCAATTCTTCTGGCATATTTCATAAAACCTTCGGCAAATTCATCTGTAATTACAATCTCGTTTTCAAAATTCTCTTTGGATAAGTCATTATAAAACACTCTCTTCTTATCTAGTTCTTCAAATACGTATCGACCCATTCTCCCAGAACGCAACAAGTAATCTAACGTTTCCCCGACCCTTGTAGTATCTTTACTTACAAAAATATCTGGAATAATGCCACCACCACCGTATACTGTTTTACCTGCTGGGGTTTTAAATTTTAAAGAATCTGCTACTTGAATACTATCCGCACTAAGCATTTCTCCATTTTTATAGCGCTCTAAATATTCATTGAAATACTCTTTGTTTCCGTTTTCATAAGGCTTTTGAATAGATCTACCTGTAGGTGTATAATACCTAGAAATCGTTAATCGGACTGCACTACCATCTCCCAAAGCCATTTCTCTTTGCACCAAACCTTTCCCATACGACCGTCTTCCTACGATTGTACCTCTATCATTATCTTGAATGGCACCAGCAAAAATCTCACTTGCTGAAGCAGAGTTTTCATTAATTAACACATAAATCTTGCCTTCTTCAAAATCTCCTTTATTTGTTGCAAAATTATTTTCTATCGTTCCTTTTTTATTTTTGGTAAACATGATAAGCACATCATCTTTAAGGAATTCATCTGCCATTTTTAATGCAGGAGCTATAAACCCTCCTCCATTATCTCGAAGATCGACAACTAAACTTTGAGCTCCTTCATTCCTTAAAGAGTCTAAAGCTCTTTTAAATTCTTTAAAAGTAGTTTCGGCAAATCGATTTATTTTAATATACCCTAAATCATCATTAATTAGATAAGATGCATCAACACTTTTTAAAGGAACTCTGCCTCTTTTTACAACAACATCAAACACTCCTGTACCTTGGCGAAAAACTTTAAGTTGCACCTGGCTATTTAACTCACCTTTTAACTTATCTGCTAGTCTATCTCTTAATAAACTTTCACCAAACAAAGTATCGCTATCAGCCATCAAAATTCTATCACCAGCTTTTATCCCAGATTTCTCGCTAGGACCTCCTTTGATCGTATTTATTACGGATATAGTATCTCTAAAAGAATAGTAGGTAACTCCAATCCCAATAAAATCTCCTTGCATACTCTCGGTAATTCCCTCAAGTTCTTCTGGCGGGATATAGACTGAATGTGGGTCTAAATTTTCAAGAATACTATTAACCGTAACATCAACAATACTATCGGTATTGATTTCATCAACATATTCATAATCGATATAATCAATTAGGCGATTTAATTTTTCTTTTTTGGCATTAGAAGAAAACAACTTGGCAGAAGGGTTGCTAAAATTCAATTTACTACCTAAAAAGATTCCAGCTCCTACAGCTAATCCTAAAAACAAGGGTAAGTATTTTTTTGAATATCCCATTAATCGTCTAAATCCGTAATCTGTTCTATTTCTACTCCGGCTTTTTCAAGAAATTTAAGTCCAGAGTCATCTTTATATCCAACTTGATACACAATCCGTTTTATACCGGCCTGATGAATCAATTTACTACATTCTTTACATGGTGATAATGTTATATAGAGCGTTGCTCCTTTGCACGATTGTGTAGAAGATGCAACCTTAGAGATCGCATTAGCTTCTGCGTGTAATACATACCACTTTGTATATCCTTCTTCATCTTCACATGGATTTTCGAAACCCGTTGGAGTACCGTTAAATCCATCAGAGATGATCATTCTATCCTTAACAATAACCGCTCCAACTTTTTTTCTTTCACAATGTGATAATTTACCCCACTCTCTTGCTATTCGCAAGTAGGCTTTATCATATTTACGTTGCTTCTTTTTAGACATAGGGTAGAACGACTAATATTATCATAACAATCAAAGTACGAATATATTATTACCATGTGGCAAATACAACCCAAATACACACTTAATTACCATATTTTATTTGCAATAAGCATAGGGATAATCATTCCTATCACTATTGAAGATACAACCAGAACCCAATCTCGTTTCGAAAACCTTAAAACTGTTAGCGCTATAAAGCTAATTATAAACACAATTAAAACTACTAATATTTGAGCTACCTCTACCCCAAGTGAAAATCCCAGAATACTCAAAAACTTAGAGCCCGAGCCACGAGTCATATTGAAAAAACTAGAAAAACCAAGGCCGTGTATTATCCCAAAGATTAATGTAATGACATAAAGAACATTAATTCGATTACTAGAAGGTGTTTTATTTGCGGTTAATACATTAAATATACCAGTAACCAAAATAGTCACAAGAATCAAAAGTTCGACCAAATTTCTATTTACCGAAACCACATTATACGATGCTAAAAACATCGAAATAGTATGTCCTACAGTAAAAATGGTCACCAAGGTCAACACTCGCTTCCAATGACTAGCGTTATAGGCTAGGGTTAACAAAACAAAAAACAATATATGATCATATGCATTTAAATCGAGCACATGTTTAAAGGCTAGACGTATATTAAACCAAAATTCTGACATAACTATAGATTTTGAGGATTGGCTAATGTACAATATAATACGAAAATGAAGAAATCCTTAATTCAATAATCTAAAAGCAAAAAACATGCATATTTATATTTCAATATTGAGGGTATACATCTCACATTTTCAGGACTTAGTTGCAAATTCATCGATTTATACACATATTTTCAACCCTTTGAAAACGTTAAAAACAAAGGGTTTTTAAAGAAATCTCAAAATCTAGGGTAACATTTGTGTCAAAAACGCAACCTTTAGTAAACCAAAAAAGTATATTTTTGTCAACTGTCTCCTCCTAAACTTATTAAAACACTAGTTATGAATGCTAAGATCTATAGGCTCAATGCTTTTAATCTTCAGGAAATGTTATTGGTATTGGCTATAATAGGAATCCTATTATTGATTGCCCTACCTAATTTTTTGCCTTTAATAGCCCAAACAAAAGCACAAGAGGCAAAAATACAATTGAAGACCATAAGCAATATGGAAACTCAATATCGATATTTAAACTCCAAATATTCTGTTGATTTTAATGAAATAAATTATGAATCGCCTACAACAGTAAAAAATGGAGGCACTGCTAATTATGCCTATGAAATCATAGAAGCTTCAGTCTCCAATTTTAAGGCTAGAGCTACCGCCGTGGTAGATTTTGATGGTGATGGGGTTTTTAATGTATGGGAAATCGATGAAAAAGGAAGTCCTAAACAAATTGTAAAAGATTAATATGTTCATTTTTAAAGCACTTATCATACTTAATCTTGGGTGGATCGTTTATCAAGATCTTAAAAGTAGAGCTGTATACTGGTTTTTAATACCATCACTAATCGTGCAGCTAGGGTATTTGCATTACACAAACGTTCTTCAAACAAATTTCTTAAGTGCCATAATCATTAATATAGGGATCATTTTTGCCATCATTTCTATCCTATATCTCTACGCTATTTTAAAAATTAAGAAACCCTTTTTTAAAGAAGTTTTTGGCCTTGGCGATATGCTATTTTTCTTAGCTCTTGCGATTGCTTTCCCTACAATTACTTTTATTGTAGTTTTTGTTTTCTCTTTATTTTTTTCATTATTTCTGTGGTTAACTTTTAAAAACAAAAGCAAGTACCACACTTTACCCCTGGCAGGTTATATGGCTTTATTTTTAATACTAATTCTTATAGGAAACTGGTTAACAAATGCCGCTAATTTATATCTGATATAATGAGTAATGATACTTTTGACATACCCGTTGATCTAAAACAAATGATTACCTCTAATCAGGCATTTCATTATAGAGTAATCCCTGTACAAAGAGATGGAGATACTATTCATTTTAAAACTGACTCAAGTAGTATAAAAAGTTTGCAAAAAGAATTATCCATAATTCTTAATCAAAATATCATTCTGATTTCAGAAACATCTGATAATTTACAATCCTATCTAACTCTTAATTATCGTAAGGTAAATGCAAAACAAGAGCAATTGCATTATGAAGATAATTTTTTACAAAAGTTAATTGCTACCGCTAAAGATTTTGGGAGTAGTGATATCCATATGGAGCCTTACGAGAAATTTTGTAGAGTACGATTTAGATTAGACGGAAAACTAAAGGAAATGTACACCATTACCAAAAAGGAGTTTCCGCAATTGGTAAATCAAATCAAAATACAATCCGGACTGGATATCTCGCAAAAAAGATTGGCTCAGGATGGTCGAATCACTTTTAAAAATGGATCCGAAGAGTTTGATATAAGAGTATCTACAATGCCTACTTTATATGGAGAAAAAATTGTACTTCGATTATTAAACAGAGATACACAAGAAGTACAATTAGATGATCTAGGATTTACTGAAAAAGAATTAGAATTATACCGAGAAGCCGTTAGAAAACCTCAAGGTATTATTTTAATTTCTGGTCCTACGGGTTCTGGTAAAACTACCACCTTATACGCTACACTAAAAGAACTAAACAAAGAAGTCTCCAACATATTAACTATAGAGGATCCAATAGAATATACATTAGAAGGCGTAAACCAAGTACAATTACGAGAGGATATCGATTTTGATTTTCCGGCAGCACTTAGGGCTTTTTTACGTCAGGATCCAGATGTTATTATGGTAGGAGAAATACGTGACGATAAAACCGCAAATATGGCCATTAAAGCAGCTTTAACGGGGCATTTAGTATTATCTACTATTCATACTAATTCTGCCTGGGCTACTATTTCTAGACTTGTCGACATGAACGTTCCTTCCTTTTTATTGGCAAGCACATTAACAATGAGTATTGCACAACGACTGGTTCGAAAATTATGTCCTCATTGTAAGCAAGAAAAAGATTCGGAAATAGAAGATTTCCCTTTAGGGTTTGAAATCCCAGAAACATTAAAAAAGCATTACGTTGCCATTGGCTGCAATAACTGTTATCAAACAGGCTACCTAGGTCGAAAAGCAATTTATGAGATATTACCCATAACCAAAGAATTAGAAACAACAATAAGACATAACGAATTACAGATTGATAATTATATTGTCTCGCAAAATATTAAAACGCTAAAAAGCAACGCGATGCGTTTAGTCATCGAAGGACACACCTCTGTTGAAGAAGTATATGCATTACTAGCAAGTAATTAGAAAGTGAGGTCCATGAAAAACAATAAAAAACAAATGAAAAAAAATATACTATTTATTTATTTCATCATAGGTGTCGTAATGATTTCCTTTGCTCAGGATGGTATACAAACCCAACCCGATGAAAATACGCGGATAGCCACCATAGAAAATAAGCTACAATTGCTTAGTGTTGATATTCCTGCGTTATCTCAAAAAGTAAATGTCAATATTTCAAATACTAGTTTACTAAATTTTTTAAGAGCTATTTCTCAAGCGCATCAAGTAAATATTAATATCTCTGAAGAGTTAAACTCTATAAACATCATTAATGGGTTTAACAATGTATCTGTATTAGATTTATTAGTTTTTTTAGTTAAGGAATATCAATTAGATATTGATTTCACTGGTAATATATTATCCGTACGTAAATATATCCCTCCTACTCAACCTCCTATTGAAAAAGATATTATAGCCAAGTATGATGTTACTCTAGAAACTTTAACAACAGATTTTAACAATGACCCTTTACCAAAAGTAGTTAGAAAAATTACCGAAATATCGGGTAAAAACTTACTGTATGCACCTGAGCTGAACACCAAAAACATTACATTGTTTATCGCTGATGTCCCTATTGATCTTGCTTTGAGAAAATTGGCAGAAGCAAATAATCTAGACTTTAACAAAACCAGAGATGGGTTTTACGAATTTGAATCCATCGAGGGAACTGGAGATCCAAATAATCCCGGAAGACCAAGAAGAAATCGAAATAATTTCTACTATAAAGTTATTGATTCGATCAACAAAACAATATCGGTCGATCTTAAAAACACTCCTATCTCTGATGTAATATACAACATCACAGAAGATCTTAATTTGGATGTATTTACTGCTTCTCCTCTCGAAAATGCGGGTACTGTAACCGTAAAAGCCGACGCTATAAGTTTTGATAATTTATTAGTGAAAATTTTTGAAAGCAACTCTTCAAACCCAGCCCCAACAAATACAACAAATCGTAATAATCAAGGAAACAATAACAACTCTCAAAACTTTCAAAATAACACTCCTGTTGTTTCGAACAATTTTACATTCAAGAAAGAAGGAGAAGTATATTATTTTGGTACGGAGAATCAACTTTCGGTTAAAAAAATTGAGTTGGTACAGATGATGCATCGTTCGATAGCAATGTTGGGAGATGCTAATCCAGCCGGAGGTTTTGGTTTTGGTAGTGGTAATTTTGGAAATAACAATTTTGCCACTGGAGGAACAAATTATTTTGGAAGCAATGGCGCTAATGGAGGCATAAACCAAGGTAATGCTAATTCTAGAAATAGAATTGGCTCTAATAATGGACTGTCTAGAAACAATAACTCTCAAAATACTGACGCAGGTTCAATTTCAGATATATTTCCAGCTAGTATTACCGAAGGTTTGGATATTAAAATCGATACTGAATTAAACAGTTTTGTTGTTAGCGGATCTGGTATACGGGTAGAGAAATTCAAGAAGTTCGTAAAATACATTGACAAACCTGTTCCTTTAATACTTATTGAAGTCATGATTCTAGAAGTAAATAGAACAGCTACAGTAGAAACAGGTGTAGAATTTGGATTAGGTAAAGAGCCTGTAAATGACCAAGGAGTTGCATTTCCTAGTGCGAATATTACCTTGGGTGCGCAAACCGTAAATCGTATTATTGGTGGATTCGATGGTTTTGGATCTTTAAACTTGGGTAATGTAGTTCCTAATTTCTACCTAGATATAAAAGCTATGGAAACCAATGGGAATGTCAAAATCCTATCCACACCAAAATTAAGCACATTAAATGGGCATAAAGCCTATTTATCAAGTGGGCAAACTACATACTATGCCGTTACAAGTCAAAATATTTTTGGTTCTCAAAACCCTCAAACGTCAGAGATTGTAAACTATCAACCTATCGATGCCGAATTAGCATTAGAATTTAAACCATTTGTATCCGGAGACGGACAGATCACACTAGACATTCAGGTAATTCAATCTAATTTTAGTGGCGAACGTATTGCCGAAAACGCTCCACCAGATATCAACAGCAGAAGATTTTCTTCAATTATGCGTATGCAAGCAAATGATGTTGCAATTTTAGGAGGTATTGAGCAAAAAGTAAAAAATGACTCAGGATCAGGAGTTCCGTTATTAGCAAGAATTCCGATTATAAAATGGTTATTTAGTAAACGAGTACGGGAAGATTCTAAGAGAAAACTTAATGTTATTATTAAACCAACTGTTTTTTATTAATGTTTAGCAAGTTATCTTCATATAATCCCATCAGAAAAACTTTCTTGACTCTAGAACATACAGAGCAAGAAGGTAAGTTATTGGTTTTAGGACTAGAAATACAGCTTAGAAAAGATGAACTCGATATTACTCAAAGTTTTACTTCAGAGAAACTTGAGAATATCGTTGATTTTGCAAAAACAAACACCAACACTACTTTGGTAATTACAGATGAAAATGTACTTACAAAAGAGGTTCATCATATTGGTACTGACAATGAGATTTTATCCGAAGGGTTTCCTAATTTAAATCTCGACGACTTTTATTATCAAATTCTAAAAACAGCTACCAAATCCTTTATCGCTGTTTGTAGAAAGCAATATGTAGATGATATACTTAATGACTACAAAAGCAAACAAATTAATATTTCTGAGGTTTCTTTAGGAAACCTTAAGATGGCCGCATTGTTACCTTATATTCATGATCAAGACATTATAAGTAACACCTCAATAATTCGGGTCGAAAATGGAAATATTTTGACTATCGATCAAAAAGATGCTCATATAACAACGACATATGATATCGAAAACTTTTCGGTGGATAACACTCATAGTCTTCCGTTGGCAATAGTGCTACATTCGTTTGCTAGTCAAGTAAAGATTACGGGCAATATTGAGGAAAGAAATATCCAATTGCAAAGTGCATTAAAAGAAGCTAGTTTTTTTAAAAAAACATTGCAATATGGTATCGGTTTTTTATTGATAACCTTATTAATTAATTTCTTTGTTTTTAATGCTAAATATAAGAAATGGCAAGGACTACAAGAAGAAATCCATGTCTATACCACTCAAAACGAAAACATACAAGAACAACAAGTTATTATTAGCGCAAAAGAGGCTATTGTTAATAGCATCTTGACAACAGGGTTTTCAAAAAGTTCATTGTATATAGATCAAATTATACAATCGCAACCTACAACGGTAATACTTGATGCTTTGGTTTACCAACCTATTTCTAAAACAATACGTAATGATAAACCAATCCTTCTTAAAGAAAATTTGATTTCTGTAGCGGGTAACTCAATAGACAAAGCCGATTTTACAGCTTGGCTAAATACCATTGAAAAATTAGATTTTGTAGATGCAGTAACCATCATTAATTATGGTGTAGACAAAAAGAATACTTCGAATTTTGAAATAACTATTAATCTAAGTCATGACACAGCGAAATAAAAACATTTTTCTAGTTTCTGGATTAATAGCTACGCTATTTTTTGCGTATTACTTCGGATTTGCTAAAACATTTGCAGTAAGCAGTGAAGTGGCCAAATTAGAGGATAAAAAACAAGCCTATCAATCGGCACCAGCTCAGTTGGCCGTCCTGGCAAATAAAGAAAAACAGCTAGACGAGATTCTTAAAAAAAATAATGTAGAAGGAAATTCTTTACAAAACAACATTCTTAAAACCTTAAATACGTTATCCAATGATTCTGGTTTTAGCATTGTTGCTTTTGAAGAACCTCATGCCTTTACTGATGAAACTACTCAAAAAACAACAACGACCTATAATTTCACACTACAAGGAGATTATAAATCTTTGATTAATGTAGTTTATGCCTTAGAGCAAAAATATAGCTTTGGTAATGTCATCCAGGTAAAGTTTGAAAAAAAGAAGAACTTCAGAACCAGAGCTACATTTTTACAATGCACTGTTTTATTACAGCGATTGAATTAAAATTTAAATTAATGATGAAAAAAGTATTCACATAATGAATTATAAAAAATACAGTATACTACTATCTATCCTAATACTAGTAATTAGTTGTCATACGATCAAAGTGAATAAGTCTGCTATGCATACGGCTATTACTTCTCCCATAGCACTTGGTGTAATCGGCATACAATATGATAGGGTATTACATTCGGATTTTAAAGAAACCACTATTCCTAGTTATAAAAAAGGAATTAGAGTTGATGTGGCTACAGAAACGTTTAACGCATCTACATACAAAGCCTATTTGCAAAGTTCACAAAACAACAAACAAGGCATTACTTATATAGATTCTAACAAGACTAAGCCGATGTTTATTAAGTTAGATCTGATAGATCGAGTAACGATCTTATCAGAGTTGAAAGATCGAGCTAATGATCAGACGGTTCAATACTTGAAAAATCAAAAAAACGCAGGTATAGTCACATCCGTTTCTATTGGATTATCTGAACCAGTAATCCAAGAAATTTTAAATGCCGAAGCTGTATTTCTTATTAATAAACAATACAAGCAATATCAATTATCATTAGTTAAGAATGGTGCATCATACAAAACCATTGACTTTGCATCAACTACTGTTTTTGGCTATCAACTTTCCTATTTCTGTTGGGGTATGGATGACAAGCGAAAAATTGTCTTATCAGACATCGTAGAAGAAGCATCTTCTTGCCCAAAAAACACATATCGAGATGCCAGAAAGGCGAAAGAAAAAATGGATTATTTCAAGTTATAATCACTAAAAAATTATGAAAAAGCACATCGTATATAGTTTATTTTTAATCATTCCTTTCTTCGGATGCGAAGAAGCTTTTATAGAAAAAGATTTATCGGACGATACCATAGCTATTGTGGCTCCAAGAGATGGGTCCGAAATTGAAGATTCTTCGATAAACTTTAGTTGGGAAGGCGTAGATCAGGCAACTTCTTATCGTCTACAAATCGCAAGACCTAACTTTGAAAATGCAGCACAAATTGTAGAAGACACCACCGTGACTGCGACAAATTTTAATGTTAGTCTCACAAAAAATAGTTATGAATGGAGGGTTCGTGCTCAAAATTCTGGATCTACCACTGCATATGCTTTAGCTGGATTTAGTGTTATTGAACCCACAGATTTCTCTTCACGCCAAGTATTATTAGAATCTCCTGCGAATGATTTAATAACTAATGATGTAGCGATTACTTTAGAATGGCAGGTAGTCCCTGATGCAAATTCCTACAGAGTACAATTACTCGATGGATCTAATGCGGTAGTACAAGAAGAAACTCTTAACGGTACTTCTTTAGAACTTACTTTTCCTGAAGGAATAACCCAATGGCAAGTACGAGCAGAAAATGCTACTCAAAACACATTATACACCACGAGATCATTAACAATAGATACCATGGAACCTAATGTCCCTACAATTACAGCACCAGCAAATGATGCTACATTGACCGATATTGCTGTAAGTTTTACTTGGACTAGAGAGGCAGTTGCAGGCTCTGCAGAATTTGATAGTATTTATATCTATGAAGATGAAGCCTTAACACAATTAGCAACCAAAGATAGAGTAACATCACCATCAGAAATTACGTTAGAAGCTAGTAAAACATATTATTGGTTTTTAAAAGCTTTTGATGAGGGTTCTAATGAAAGTGAAGCTAGTACAACATCTAAATTCACCATAAACTAAGACCAATGTTAAAAGGCAAAAAAGGGTTATATATTTTACTACCTCTAGTAGTATTTATTTGGGGGGCAATTATTTATCAGGTAACAGATGCTTTTTCTGATGATGATCCTTTGGCTACCGATTCAACTGCCATAACATTTTCAAAAATTGAAGGAAAAGAGCGCGATCATTTTTTGATTAGTTCGGTTACTAGAGATCCTTTTTTAGGTACAATGTACAAACCTAAAAAAGAGCCTGTTAAAAAAATAACTCCTAGGGTCAAGAAACCCGAAGTTACCTGGCCATCTGTTACATATAAGGGTATGGTAACTGGTAATCCTGTGATTTATTTGATAGAAATAAATGGTACTGATCAATTAATGCAGCGTAATGAAGTTGTTTCTGACATTAAACTTATTAAAGCGTCATCCTCATGGGTACAATTACGATTCAAAGGAGAAGCCAAGCGATTTGAAATTTTAAATTGAAAGTAAGACACAAAATAAAAGCGCAAGCCATGCAATTTGCATTGCTTATTTCGGTAATTATTGCCTTGCTTTTAAGTGCTTTTTTATTACTAACTCATGTACAATCATTTTTTAAAATCAAATCAAATGAGTTACTAAATGCCACGGAGTTATCGAATCAACAAATTTTTAAATCCTTATCGGAATCGATTTCAAAAGACACATTAATTGTTCAAGAACATGCAAAAACGCAAAAAGTAATTGCTAGCTATTATGGAGCTTGGACAAAGGCATTTTCTGAAATTACTATCCACAATAGAAAAGTTTCAAAAACTGCTTTTGTAGGATCATCAAATGACAATACTACTCCCAACTTATATTTGGCCAATACCAATTCGCCATTAGTCGTAGTAGGAAACACAAGATTAGAAGGACGTAGTTATCTGCCCAAACAAGGAATCAAAGCAGGAAACATATCGGGTAATTATTATCAGGGATCTCGTTTACATTACGGGCAAACTATAGAAAGTGCAGAAACTTTACCAAAATTAAGTTCAGAATGGATTTCATACCTTGAGTCTATAACTAATGGGGCTCTAATAGATGACACACATAGTATTAGAGTAAACAAAGACATTAAATATAGTTTTTATAAACCTCATGTCATTATAAATGATCCATCAACTATCGTTTTGGGTGATGAAAAAATCATTGGTAACGTAATCATCCAATCAGGAACAAAAATAATAGTTAATGCACCTACTCGGTTAGAAAATGTATTACTCATTGCACCTCATATTGTTATTGCCAATAATGTTAAAGGAAGTATGCAACTTATTGCTACAAAAAAAATAGATATTGGTACAGGATGTTATTTCTCATACCCTTCGGCAGCATTACTTTTTGATAAAAGCAGACCCGCAAACAACACTCAAGGAAATAATCAATTGCGCAAAGATTTAAATTTTACAATTGATAAAAATACTGTAATTGAAGGTTCTGTGGTATATCTCACAAAGCATATCAATAAACAGAATAGAGTCAAAACTCATCTCAAAATCGAACCTAGCGTTGAAGTAATTGGAGAGGTGTATTGCCAAGGGAATATAGATTTTCAAGGAACGGTTCGAGGAGCGCTATACGCAAATCAGTTTATTGCAAATCAATCTGGATCCATTTATTTAAACCACATTTATAATGGCAAAATCCTAACAAATCCTATACCTAACTATGCCGGATTACCTTTTAATGATACCAAAAAAGCTATAGCAAAATGGTTATATTAAAAAGAATTCGTGGCGCTACATTAATCGAAACACTTACAGCTTCGGTTCTTATAATTATTGTATTCATGATTGCCAGTCTTAGTTTTAATAATATTTTTAATAATCATGTTAAACGGAATCAAAGCGCGATAGAAAATCGAATTAAAGAATTAGAATACCTAACTATACATCAAAAAATCAAATTACCGTATACTGAAGATTTTGCAGGATGGGATATCGAAGTAGTTAGTCATAAAAATACTGCATCATTAACGTATACTAAAGAAGGAAAAGAACTCATTAAAATACTGTATTTAAATGATTAATTACCATCAAAAAATAAAGGCATTTACCCTTACCGAGGTTATGGTGGTTATAGTCATATCTGCTATTGTAGTTGGCCTTGCTTTTTCGATTTTAGGAATTGTACAGCGCAACATGAGTAGTATAGAAGATAATTATGCCTACCAGTCTGAAATGCAATCTCTAGAAGTAGCCCTTACACTAGATTTTAACACCTACACTAGTGTTCAATGGAATGCAAGAGAAGAGATATTAAAATTATCCTCACCCCTCGGAGAGCGGCAATATATATTCTCGACAGATAGTATTACTACTGATATTGATAGCTATTTGATAAAAACTAAAAGTAAATTATTCTATTTTGAAGGAGAACAGGTAAATTCTGGAAGAATTGATGCCGTAAAGCTTACCTTTGATAAAACAACAGATCTACATCGTATTTTTGTGTTTAAACACAACGATCCAACTATTCATTTTTGAGTATGGGAATTAAAATTGCAGATACCAAAAAACAAAAGATAAAAGATAATTCTTTTGATATTTCTGAGATATTAACCAAAGAAATATCTCTATTTGGTAATGCTTTTAATAACAAAAAAAAGGAGCAATGGTATGCAGAGCTTAGTATATTATTAAAATCAGGTATTGATCTAAAAAGTGGATTAGAATTACTTTCTGAAACGCAAAAAAAAGAAAAAGATCGTGAATTAATGTCTTCCATGACATCACAATTAGTAAATGGAAGTTCTTTTTCAGAAATACTTAAAAACAATAAAAACTTCTCTGATTATGAATACTATGCTATCAAAATTGGAGAGCAAACAGGGCGACAGGCACAAATTACCCTTGAACTTAGCGAATTCTACAAACGTAAAAATGATTTAAAACGAGAGATCATTTCTGCGCTTACTTATCCTGTTATTGTTTTATGTACGGCTTTAATCGTTATATTTTTTATGTTACGATATGTTGTACCCATGTTTGTAGATATTTTCAAGCAAAACAAAGTAGAACTTCCTGGTATTACCAGAGGAATTATAGGTTTCTCAAATTTTGTAGAAGAGCATGGCGTAATACTATTAGGGATGTTTGCTATTTGCATTATAGCATTAATTTTTATCTCGAAAAAAGATTGGTATCGAAGAATCCTAGGTAAAACGCAACTTAAGATCCCGATTTTGGGGAACTATTTCAGGAAAATATATATGGCACAATTTACACAAGCACTTTCTCTCCTTACCTCTGCCAAAGTGCCTATGGTAGATAGCATTAATTTGGTAAAAAACATGATCAATTTTTATCCTCTTCAAGAAGGTTTGCGTAAAACTAATGACGCGGTTATCGCCGGTGATAAACTAAGTGCCTCCTTTTCAAAAAGCACTGTTTTTGATAAAAAAATGATCGCCATGGTTCGCGTAGCAGAAGAAACTAATCAAACAGAATTCATTTTTCAAAAACTAAATGAGCAATACAACCAACAGGTCAAACACCAATCTCAAGTAATTTCGAATGTACTCAACCCACTACTAACTATATTTGTAGGAATAATTGTAGGAGTTATTCTAATTGCAATGTATCTACCTATGTTTAGATTAAGTAGTGTGATCGGTTAGCGTTATATTAAGTTAAAAAAACCAAGAATTTAGGGGTATAATCCTTCGAAATAAAAAAATAAAATACTTACATTTACTCAACTTATCGTAAGCCCAAAGAGTGTAATTGGAATTTATTATTGTATCACTTAACATAAAAATAACCAATGAAAAGTATTAATACTAATACCATTCTTCAAATTGTAGCGCTTTTATTTTTGGTCATTATTGGCTATATGACTTTTAGTTCTGGATCTAAATGGGATATTATAAAATCAGAATTAGACAGAGCACGGGATGAGTTAAAAATCTCTAAAGAAACACTTGTAACAACAAAGAGTAATTTAGAAAATTCAAAAAGGGAGTTTCAGAAAATGAAAGCTCAAAAAGATCTTATTATCCATAAAAGGGATTCGCTAATCTTTGATTTCAAAAAGAAGAATGCCAAAGATTGGGAGGAATTACAGCGGATTAAAGATTCTATAAAGTTTATTAATGATAAACTAGCTAGAGACAGAGCTATTGTAGATGGCTTATTAGGTCTAAATAATTAACTCCTCGAGATAAGTTTATCGTACTACAATCAATATTACCAATTCACACATCATGAAAAAAATAATATTCTTTTTAATATTTGCTGTTTCGCTTTCCTACGGTCAGGATCTTGATTCGCTTAAAGTTATTGAAATACCTAGATCCTATGCAGATCGCGTTGGTAAACCTTTTCGAGTTGCGGAAGATAGTCTGTATCTGTTTCGAACTTCGGAAGTTTATTTGGTAAATGTAAAATCCTTTGAAGCACTTACCAATGTGTATTTAAGCACATTAGATCAAAATAAAATGACCAAAGATCTTATCGAAAAATATACTAAAACGCTAAGCCGAAATATAGATCTCGAACGTAAATTAAAAATCAATTTTAGAGCCTCGGACAGTTTGGATCTCGAGGTATATAAACGAACTCAAACCACATTAACCAACACACAAAGAGCACTCGACTATACTATAAATAGTCTAGAAAAAGCCTCTACTAGTTTAGAAATTGTAGATAAAAATGCAAAACGGCAACGAAGAAAAAGTGCCTTCGAGAAAATTCTTTTTGCCATTGGCGGCGTCGGTATTGGTGTGCTAGTGGGAGTATCTCTCTAGATATCTTCGTACAATCTTATGTTCCTTAAAAACAAACAGGCTACTTGAAAACAAGTAGCCTGCCTTAGAATAATCAATGGGACAAAACAAAGGACTTAAATTATTATATTATCCATTTACCTATTCACTTTTTGGTCATTTTAATCACATCCAAGATCGACTCTAGACGTAGTATCATTATTCGGAAAACAATTCCCAGAATTTACCGCCAAAGGCACATACCTAGATAAATTAGGATCCCGTAAGCCATTTTCAATAAATAATGTAAGATTATCAATCTCCTTTTTTGTTAGACTTATTGCTCCAAACTGAGGCGCTAAATTTTGTGTTGGCACTTCGGTACTTTGAGTTATTCCTTCATTTTTATACTCAATGACATCTTTAACAGAAGTAAATGTTCCTCCGTGCCCGAAGAAACCACTATCTATCAGGTTGTACAATGTAGGAGTTTTGAATTTATAATTATCCGAAGAAACTTGGGTAAACCCACCTCTTCCTTTTTTTACATTATCAAAACCTGCTTGATCAATTACTAATGCTGTTACAGAATCATCAAAATCTCCCATACCGAAAGCATAGAAATTTTTATCATTTAAAGCTGGTCCTGTATGGCATTCATAGCATCTTCCTTTACCAAAAAATACCATAGCTCCTCTTTTTTCTTCCTTAGAAAGAGCACTATATTCTCCTTTTAACCATCGCTGCCAAGGAGATTGATTAGGTAAAACAGTTCTTTCATAAGCTGCAATGGCAAGTGCCGCGGTTTGTGTTGTATATCTATCGGTTATAATGACATCGGGGAAAGCATTATCAAACATTTGTGTATACCCAAACGAGTTTACAAAATCACTATCGATCAATAACCTATGAACCCCTTGTCCTTTTATAGCTTGTATCTCAACTCCTTCAAATCCTAGAAAATTTTCTGGTATATTAGTCCAATTAGCTTCAGTACCTATATTGGTTCCTGAGCCACCAAATTGGCCATTCCAAAGCATCACATCTTGATAGGCAACGTTTAATATTGTAGGAGAGCGAATAGGTTGGATATCTACCGAATCTACAATGGCGTTTTGAGGAATTATTCTAGTGTTACCATTACCGCCAAAACCTACACCTACTTCTCCTATCCCTTGTCTTAAACCAGAACTAAACCCCGCTGCCGCATGATGGCAAGAAGCACAGGAATAAGCAAAGAGATTGGTAATTATTTTAGGATTACCCCCAGTTGCTGTTTCATGAAACAGCAGTTTTCCGAGGGCTATTTTTTCTACTGTAATTGGATTTAATGGATCTGTTGGAATATTAGCAAAATCATCGCTATCCGGAAGAGTGAAAAAATCAACTCCTATGCCATTCGACGCATTTTCTAAATCCTTGATTAGATTTTTATCTAAGCCATTTCCATTCTTAATCAAAATTGTATCTATCGAATTCTCACCTATAGTTATATAGTTATCCTTTTCGCAAGAAAATAGGACAAAAATTAATATTATAAAGTATTCTTTTTTCATTTAAGTAAGTTTTAATTAATCATTCTTAAGCCTAGCAAAGATTATGAATCAGAATTAGTGTAAGGTATTTTTCTCAGGTTGGGTATAATTCTAATTCACAATCTATTGCAGGCACTTAAAAAAAGTGGTTAGTTGGCTTTATATACTAGACCAATAGAAACCGTTGAGGCTCTATCATAATTTCTACCTTCCATATTTACACTATACCCAGAAGAAACTCCAAAATTATTCTTATAAACAGGTATATATAAATCTAAATATAGATTAGTGTAATCTACTTCTGTTTCGGGAAGCGCATTAGGTCCGCCGGCTGCTACAAACTCTTGAGAACCAATATCAAAACCACCTAAGGAGTTTTGAATACCTATTTTAGCATGCGCATAAAACCATTTATTATAATAGCCAAGTTTGGCACTATACATTGTAGCATTGGGCACCTCAAAATCAGAATTATCTCTTAAGCTATAAGCAGCTTGTAGTTCTACAAAAATATTTGATGGTGTAGCTAATTGAATAAAACCACAGCCTTCAAAAGCAGTTGCACCATTTCCTAATGAGAGTATCCCGGCTTCTTCATAACCTCCAATCGGTAAGGTCACCCCGGTTGCTCCTCCTATAGATACTTTTGAAGCATTATCGAATTGTTTTTCAATTATTTTGGCTTTAAAAAGTACACTTAAATCTTGTACTCCTTCAACTTGATCTGTATCTAATACTGGATCGAGAACTCCTTCTTCATTTCTGGTTGAGATATAGGGTATATTAACCGTTGTAGACAACCAATCTAGCACACCATATTCTCCATATATACTCACTATAGATGAAGAAATCTCTCCCATATTCATGGGGTTATTTTTTGCTAAGGTTTCTCCTCTATAAAAATTATCAAAGCTTTTATAAGAAAAAGACGTCGCCACTGTAAGTTCATTTTGTTTCGGAAAGAAACCATTTATAATAGTTTGTGCCGATAGTGACGAAATGGAAGTAAAACAAAGCACCCATATCATTTTTTTTGGATTAATTACATTGATCATAATAGATTAATTTTGGTTTTAAAAGTATTTACAATAGCATATAAGAATGGTGTATTAAACCATTTCATACGCAATAATTTATTGTGTTGTTTTAACAAAAATCTTTAGTGAAATTTAAGAGCTTTCCTCCACCCTTATGAAATGGAGGTATGATGAATACAATCGTATTCGAATCAAGAAACTTTTCTAGTTATTGCTAGTAATAGGAGTTTTTTTATGGTTTTTATTTAAACTCCAGTCATAGGTAATGTAGTTTTCTTCCTTTATTTTAAGGTTCCTATCTATTTTAACTTTTGCATATTGATTGATAAAGTCGATTACATCAATGTTATACGACGTAAAATCATCTTCGTACCATTTAAATATCTCCGAAACTCGAACAGTACTAGAATTAATCTGATTTCTTTGAGGATCATTAATAAACTCTCTAGTTCTTTCTTCTAGAGATTCATTAATGTTTGCACTAGTATACGCTCTATTCCATAATCTTGGCGAGGACATAGAACCGCAGTTTAATAAGAAATGAATCCTTGGATCTCCAAACTTTCTTAAGATACTATGTTCGATATCATCAAGGCTATAGCGTACATTTTGAGTTTTAAACGCTTTTCTTTTCCATGGATTTTCTATTTCATTTATAGAACCTATTGGGTATTCGTCGAGGATCATTTTCATCGCAGTGGCGTTGTATACATTAAGCCAATACGCCAATTTTTCTTCATGACTCCAATAGTCTTTTGGAGATATTTTCTGAAGATGTCTAAAATATGTATAGAAAACAGCTACATCGGTGGTTACACCTTCATAATCGACCATACCATCTTCTGTCACATTAAGAATCAAAATTTGATCCCAAGAAGAATGGTCTACATTTTCTTGACAATAAATAGTACTAAATAAAAAAAAGAATACAATAAAAGGGTTAGTTTTAAGAGATTTCATTGGATTAGTTATTTTGGGGTTAATATTTGTTAAAATCATTGTTAATGAAGTTAACATACGTAATTCAATATACAAATTATAAGACTAATTATTAATTAAAGTGTCATTTTAAGTTACAAAAACACTTAAATTATTATAATTTAGCATTAAATTGTAGTTTTTTTACTGTAAAACCATCAAATAATATCATTTATTTTTTATCGTTTTTAAAAAAATCAAGGTTAAACCGCACTAAATCAAAGGATTAAACTATAATTAAAATAAGTTTTACCTTAAGTTTATTACTGGATTTTTCTTCAAATCAAAAAAAAATTCTTATCACATCTTCGTCCTTTACATCAATATATAATCAAACCAATCTCACCAAAAAAATGATTAAATTATAAAAAATTTATACTATCAAAACACAAGTGTTTTTAGATCTTTTCGACGTAACTTTTCAAACCTTTTATAATTCTAGTTTATATGCCGGAGTTTATTTCCAAAAAAAATAGCTGTTTTAATCTTTGCCCTATCTAAAGGTAAAGATTAAAACAGCTACTATAAGCTGATAAAAAATCATCTTTTGTAAGCTTATTATTTGAGGATCACTACTCTTTAAAAGTGTTTTCAAAATCCTGTAAAATTTCTTTCATTTTTTTTACGGATATAGGTTTAACGATATAATCACTCACTCTTTCGTATGACTTAGCTCTTAAAACATCTTCAGGATCAACAGATGAAGAAACGATATAAATAATGATTTTTTTAGCGCAAGGTATTTTTATAAATTCCTCTAAAAACTGCCAACCATCTAATATAGGCATATTTAAATCTAACAAAATCACATCAGGTAATTGGCCATTTATAAGAATAATCTCCTTTAGATTATCCAAAGCTTCTTGACCATCATTAAAAACCAATATTCTGTCGCAAAAATTAGTCACTTTCATAACTTTTTTAATTCCATAAACAAAAATAGGGTCATCGTCTATGACACACGCAGTATCAATTCTTCTCATATTTCATAAATATTTTAAAAGTCGTTCCTTGATTCACTTTACTTTGCACTTCTATTTTACCTCCAATAGCTTCTACCTGATTTTTGGTAATAAACAACCCTATACCTCTCGAGTTTTCTATATTAGAGTGAAAAGTTTTATACATCCCAAATAGCTTTGATCTATATTTAGTCAAATCAATTCCTAATCCATTATCTTCAATTTCTAATACAATATACTCACTATTTTTTGTTGCCGTAAGTGTTATATGACTTTTTCTTTCTTTGGATCTATATTTAATTCCATTTGTAATAAAATTGAGGACTATACTATCTAAATATGCTGGGATTGCCAATACTTCAATATCGTCTTGCACAAAATTATTTACTTCTACTTCAGATTCGATTGTAATTGCCGATACACTCATGGTAACTTCGTCAATAACTTTTTTTAAGCCAACCGATACCAAGTTTTTATCCAAAGAAGTATTAATCAAGACCACTTCATTAAGATGAGAAATTGTTTCTGAAAGGTTCTTCGATGCTGTTTTAAACAGTTGTATAATTTCATGATTTTCGATCTCGGGGTTTTCTTGAATATATAAATCTAATAGCATTTCAAAGTTTCCTGAATGCGATTTCAAATTATGAGAAACGATATGGGCGAAATTTTTCAATCTTTCATTTTGATCTTCGGTCACTCTCAATAACGATTTTAACTCTTCCTCTTTTTTGATTTTTGTAATATCAGAAACATGTATTACGATACCTCCTATCTTATTTTCATTAGAGTACCAAGGTTGCAACTCCCATGTGAGCCATTGGATATCTCCATTTTCTTTTTGGATTTGTTCTTCATAATTTTTAAACACTTCTCCTTTTAAGCATTTTTGATATTTCGATCTCCAACTTTTACTTATTTGAGGAAGAATTTCATACTGCGATTTTCCAATAACTTTGGTATTCTTAATACCACAAACTTCGAACCATTTTTGAGATGCCGCCAGATAAGACATTTTATTATCAAACATGGCAATAGCACTAGGTGTTTGCTTTATAAAAAGTTTGTTTCGTTCTAAATCTTTTTTCTTTTTTGTTATTTCTTGATGAGATCCAACCATCCATTCTGGATTTCCTTCGGCATCCCAACTCACCACTTTACCTCTATCCAAAACCCATATCCATTCTCCATTTTTGTGTTTCATTTTAAATTCACACTCATAAAAAGGAGTATTATTAACAAAATGATCTTTTAGTAGTTTATTCGATTTTTCTTGATCTTCTACCGTCGAGTGTTTTACCCAAGTATCTAAAGCAATGGGTTCTAATTCGGCCAGTGTATATCCAATGATTTCAGCCCATTTTTGGTTCAATATCGTTTCCCCAGTTTTCACATTCCATTGCCAAGTCCCTAAGCCTGTACCTTCAATGATATGCATATAATTATCTATTTGTTGTTTTAAATCTTCCTCAGCTTTCTTAATTTTAGTAATATCTGTATGTGCACCAAGCATTTTTCTTGGTTTACCTTGGTCATCACGCAATATAATACCACGGCATTGAATCCAAACAGTATGCCCTTGTTTATGGCGATAACGAACTATTTGATCAAATGGATGCGAAGGATCTTCAGCATGTCTAGAGAAATTAGCATACACTTGTTGTAAATCTTCTTTAAATATAATGTCTTGCCACGAAGAAGCTTTGTGTGGCATTACACTGGGATCGTAACCTAATGTAGTCCAAAACTTAGAGTTCATCCATTCATTTTCTGGAATATTTAAATCCCAAAACCAAAGACCGTCTATTGCCGCTTCTTGTAGGAATTCAAAAATAGCACTGTCTTTTTTTACAAGATCGTATAGCTCTTTCTTTAAGTAATTCTCTTTACTATCTGGGGCTAAATCAACATCCACTTTTTTTTCACGTTTCATATTCATGTATTGCTTTTGTAAGAGAAAAAAATCTTAAAGAAGAGCCCATACTAAATTAGGGAATATTCCCTTAAGAGAAATACTCTAAAACCTCAATAATGATACGGATTAACAACGGTAAATTATTCAAAATCGAATAATGACGACAAAAGGCAGTTTTAATTTTTCTATGTAGTACTAAAATTGATTTTAATCTTACTCGAAGATTACAAACTATAAACCATTATTTTTATTCGAAGTATTCAAAAATGTCAAATAAAAAACCTCTACAAACAATTGTTTGTAGAGGTTTTTAGTACTCAAGGTGGGAATCGAACCCACACTCCCGAAAGAACTGGATTTTGAATCCAGCGCGTCTACCAATTCCGCCACTTGAGCATTTATGAATGAATTGGACGGCAAAATTAAAAAAATATTTATTCTCTGCTAGCAAATAAGTGATAAAATACGAGTCTTAGTTGAAATAAATTTTTAAATTTGCACCTTGTTTTTCGAAATTCAGTTTTAACTCATTACAATACAACAATTTACCCTATGTCGACCGCAGTTACAGAAGCAAAGTTTTTCGCGTGTAATCAAAGTACAATACTTGCAGAAAAAATAGTAGCAGCCTACGGGGCAAAATTAGGTAACGTAATTACCTCTACGTATAGTGACGGTGAGTTTCAACCATCTTTCGAAGAGTCTGTAAGAGGATCACGTGTATTTATTATTGGATCTACACATCCAAACTCTGATCATCTTATGGAAATGTTATTAATGTTGGATGCTGCCAAAAGAGCTTCAGCTAGACATATTACAGCTGTATTACCGTATTACGGTTGGGCTCGCCAGGACAGAAAAGACAAACCAAGAGTTCCTATAGCTGCAAAATTAATTGCAAAAATGTTGGAAACGGCTGGAGCAACAAGGATAATAACTATGGATCTGCATGCAGATCAGATTCAAGGGTTTTTTGAAAAACCCGTTGATCATTTGTTTGCCTCTACCATTTTCTTGCCATACTTACAATCACTAAATCTTAGTGATTTAACGATAGCTTCTCCGGATATGGGTGGTTCTAAAAGAGCCTATGCCTATTCTAAAGCATTAAAAAGCGATGTTGTTATCTGTTATAAACAACGAGCAAAGGCTAATGTAATTTCTCATATGGAATTAATTGGAGATGTAACCGGTAAAAATGTAGTGCTTGTAGATGACATGGTAGATACCGCAGGAACATTAACCAAAGCAGCAGATCTTATGATCGAAAGAGGTGCAAAAAGTGTTAGAGCAATCTGTACACACCCTATTCTTTCTGGAACTGCTTATGAAAAATTAGCAAATTCAAAATTAGAAGAATTGATCGTAACAGATTCTATTCCGTTACGACAAAAAAGTGATAAAATTAGAGTGGTAAGCTGTGCAGATTTATTTGCGGATGTTATGCATAGAGTGCATCACAACGAGTCTATCAGTTCTAAATTTATAATGTAAATTAATAATAAATAAATTTTAAAATGAAATCATTAACAATCAATGCATCTCAAAGAGAAAGCGTAGGCAAGAAAGCAACAAAAGCCTTACGTAATGCTGGACAGGTACCTTGTGTTATTTATGGTGGAGACACTATTGTACACTTTGCAGCGCCAGAAATTGCTTTTAAAAACTTAGTGTACACTCCAGACGTTCATACCGTGGTAATTGCGTTGGATAATGGCACAAAAATCAATGCAATCTTACAGGACATTCAATTTCATCCTGTAACAGACAAAATTATTCATATTGATTTTGTTGAGATTTTTGACAATAAACCAATCACTATGGAGATTCCTTTCAGAACAGTAGGAAGTTCTCGTGGTGTTCGTAATGGTGGTGTATTACGTTTTAACCTAAGACGTATCAAAGTAAAAGGTCTTGCTTCTAAATTACCAGACGTAATCGAAGGAGATATCACACAGCTTAAAATCGGAAACAAATTATCTGTTACTGATATCGCTAGTGATGATTTTACTATCCTACACCCAGAGAATACTGTAGTTTGTATGGTTAAAACTTCTCGTGTGGCTGTTGAAGAAGAAGAGGACGAAGAAGAAGAAGGAGCTGCAGCAACTGCTGAAGGTGAAGGAGCTGAAACTCCAGCTGCCGAAGCTTAAATCTTATAGATTTATAAAGTATAAAAAGCATTCTGATTCTATTTCAGGATGCTTTTTTTATTTTTACACAAATTGTGAGATCTCTATGACGTTCTCGCAAAAACAAAAATGATATGTTATCTTTCTTCAAAAAATTATTCTTAAAACGAGAAGAAGAAAATCAAGAAAATCCTATGAAAAAATTTCTGGTTACTGGTTTGGGTAATATAGGCCCTAAGTATCACGATACCCGACATAATATTGGTTTTAAAATTCTAGATGCATTAACCAAAGAGGAAGACCTTACATTCGAAACTAAAAAACTAGGAGATATAACTACATATAAATTTAAGGGAAGAACTCTAATTCTATTAAAGCCAAACACCTACATGAATCTTAGCGGTAAAGCAGTTCGTTATTGGTTAGAAAAAGAAAAGGTACCTTTAGAAAACCTATTAGTAATTACCGATGATATCAACCTTACTTTTGGAACAATACGTGTAAAAGCAAAAGGCAGTGCGGGCGGTCATAATGGACTAAAAGATATCGAAGCTCAATTAAACACATCGAAATATTCACGATTTAGATTTGGAGTTGGAGCAGAGTTTAGCAAAGGGAGACAAGTAGATTACGTACTTGGAGAATGGAATGCCGAAGAAGAAGCTGCTATGCCCGAACGATTAGAAAAGGGAATTGCCCTAATTAAATCCTTCGCAACAGCAGGTCTTACAAATACAATGAACACCTTTAACGGAAAATAAAGAAATGTATCCCAACATTTCCGTAATTTTATACTACAAAAACTTTACTTCTTGAAACTATATAATAGTGCCAACACATACGATAATAATACACCAACTGTAGTTACTATAGGCACTTTTGATGGTGTACACATTGGCCACAAAAAAATAATCGAACGACTTATAGAAAGTGCAAAAAGAAATGGTTTAAACTCGGTAGTTCTCACCTTCTTTCCTCACCCTAGAATGGTCTTACAACAAGATTCTAACATAAAACTCATTAATACGATTGATGAGCGGATTCAAATTCTCAAAAATACTGGTTTAGACAGTCTTGTTATTCATCCTTTTACAAAAGAATTTTCACGTCTTACTGCAGGAGAATATGTACAACAAATGCTTTTGGACTGCCTTAATATTAGACATGTAATTATTGGATATGACCATCGCTTTGGCCGTAATCGCAATTCTAATATCACAGATTTGGCTTCTTATGGAATCCAAAACGATTTTACAGTAGAAGAAATATCTAAACAAGACATTGATGATGTTGCTATTAGTTCTACCAAAATTCGCCAAGCATTATTAGAAGGTGATATTAGCAGAGCTAATATGTATTTGGGATACAACTTTATGCTTACAGGAAAAGTAATAAAAGGCAAAGAACTTGGGCGCAAGCTTAATTATCCTACCGCCAATTTACATATTGCCGAAGATTATAAGTTAATCCCGAAGAAAGGAGTGTATGTCGTGCAAGCAAAAATAGATAATAAATTGTACTTTGGAATGATGAATATAGGCACCAATCCAACTGTAAATGGCACACAACAAAGTATTGAGACACATTTTTTTGATGCTTCTTTTAATCTATACGACAAAAAAATACAAATCGAAATGCTTAAACGTATTAGAGATGAAAAAAAGTTTGACTCTGTAGATCAATTACAAGAGGCCATGCAAAATGATGAAGATTTTTCTCGAGAATACATAAATTCATTGGTATGATTAATCGTTGGTTATTCACACATATCGACAACAGTGCTCTTATTATTTTCAGGGTTTTCTTTGGTTTTCTAATTGCCGCAGAAGCTATCGGAGCCATCTTTACAGGATGGATAACCCGAACCCTAGTAGAACCAAAATTCACCTTCAATTTTATTGGTTTAGATTTTTTACAGCCGCTACCAGGTAATGGCATGTATTTCTATTTTGCCATAATGGGCATATTTGGTTTATTAGTTATGGTCGGTTTTAAGTATCGATGGAGTATGATTGCCTATACAATCATGTGGGCAGGAGTATATTTTATGCAAAAAGCTTCATATAACAATCATTACTATTTATTATTATTGCTTTGTATCATGATGAGTACATTACCAGCAGGTAATTACTTTTCTATAGATGTAAAACAAAATCCAGCGCTGAAAAAAGTATCAATGCCTCGGTGGTGTGTATTGGTCATAATAACACAATTATGGATCGTATATACCTATGCCTCGGTGGCAAAGTTTTACCCCGATTGGTTAGATTACACAGTTGCTAAAAACTTGATGGCAGGTAGGGCGCATTATCCTATTGTTGGCGATCTTTTACAAGGTCACTGGACTCATGTAAGTATTACATATTTTGGTATTTTATTTGACTTATTAATTGTACCGCTTCTTTTATGGAGAAAAACCAGACTAGCAGCTTTTTGTATCAGTATCTTCTTTCATTTATTTAATTCTATTGTTTTTCAAATTGGGATATTTCCTTATTTATCATTAGCCTTTACCGTGTTTTTCTTTTCGAAAGAACGTATTCATCGTATTTTCATGAAAAAGAAAGAGTTCTATAACGCCCACGAAATAATAATCCCATCGTACAAAAAAATACTAATTCCTATTGCCTTGGTTTGGTTCGTTATTCAAATCGCGTTACCATCACGTCATTGGCTTATCCCTGGAGATGTCTTATGGACAGAAGAAGGGCATAGAATGAGCTGGCGCATGATGCTTAGAGGTCGTTCTGGGACAACAAATTTTTATGTTCTGGACAAAAACGACCCTAATGCCAAACAAGAATATATCGACAAGAATACATATTTATCGCGAAAGCAACTTCGATTAGTTTCTGGCAAACCTGACGCCATGTGGCAGTTTGCGCAATACTTAAAAAAAGAAGCCGCTGCAGAAGGAAAGGATATTGCTGTATTTGTTAAAAGTCGTGTCTCTATAAATGGAAAAAAACGAAAAACGTTTATTGATCCAGAAGTGGATTTGGCAAGTACACCCTGGAACTATTTTGCAACTAATCCTTGGATTATAAAATACGCAGAAGAAAAAGAAGAATAGAACATAATTATTATTCCTTTTTTACTTATTTCCCTTCTCTTAACCATGTATCTGGATCTAGGTAGAACATTTTTCGATTACCCTGTATTACATTGGGATCACGCAACCACCAATACGGAAAAGGCGTAGTTATAGCATAATGCAAATGCGAAGGTGTGTTTATGGCATTACCTGTATTACCTACTGTACCTAATGAGGTGCCAGGTTTTACAGGTTGTAACGGAAACGCATCGATTTGATTAAGATGTGCATAATAATGAAATCGCCATTTTGGACCCAGTACCATAACGCTTTTACCTCCTTTTCCTCCTTCATAGGTGTAGCATACAATTCCGTATGTAGAAGATATTACATCAGTCCCTTTTTGTTTAAATATATCGATCCCCTTATGAGTGATTGAACTGCCCCAAGGATATGCCCAAAACGAATTATCATCCCAATCTGCAATAGTAGCACCTCTTACCGGGATAATCATTTTTTGGGGTAATGCAAAACCAATCACAATAATGATAAGAGGAACAAGTGTGAACTTTCTAGTTTGTCTATCTCTGTACAAACCACCCATAAAAGTAAACAATGAGACTAAAAAACGTTTCGTCGTATTCGTAATCATATGATCTAAATATACGAATAATCAACCTCTACTGTTCCAACACAAAAAGTAAGTTGTGCATTGGGGAATATTTTAAAACAGAAAATTTCACAAAGGCTTTTTTTTAGATTAATTTTTAGTAACATTGTATTCGATTAATATAGTCATATTAATCATGCTACCCACCCTATTTTAATTAAGTGTAAATCTAAACGTTTTACCAGAGTTTGATTGTTTGTTCAAAAACAAACAATAGGCTATTAGTTGCAAAAAATTAAGCTAATGAAACATAATTCTAGCAAAACATAAGAACACTTGTTTTTTATTAAATCAAATAACTAATATTAAAAAGCAATGAAAAAAAATCGTAATCGTATAGCCAGTGTTCTTTTTATAGTTCTACTAAGCATACTTAATTCTTGTGGTAGCGATGATGCATTACCACCAGATACCACTCCTCCTGCAAACATTACATTAACTCTTAATGATGTAGCTGGAGATGACAACACAGTAATTCGAATAAGCAATACAATTCAAGTTAAGGCAAATGCTAGTGATGATGTAGGCGTATTCAAAATCGAATTATTTATTGATAATCAAAAGATAGCTGAGGATACAACGGCTCCTTTTGAACTTACTGCAGATGTATCATCTTTTGAAACAGGAGAGCACATTTTAAAAGTTACTGCTTCAGATGCTGCTGGTAATACAGCTTCAAAAGAGAGTAATATATTTATTGATAATACAATGCCATCAATTACTAATCTTTCTATAGAAAACAATACTATACTTGGTGGTGATGAAAATACACTTACTTTTGATGTTACTGATGATGCAGGAATAAATACTGTAGCCGTACTTATTAACAGTGTTTCTATAGCCGAAATCACTAATGAAGACTACGAAGTAATTATAAAAACTAACGCATTAGAGGATGGAAATAATGAAATTAAGATCGTTGCTACGGATGACACAGGGAACGTTTCGACTGTTATTCAAAACTTTGTTGCGGATAATACTGGACCTCAAATTGAAGTGAGTAATCTAGTTGAAGATCAAATCATCGATAAAATTTTAAACTTTAAGCCTGAAATTACAGATATCCATTCTGAAGTTGTTTCTCTAGAAATTTTATTTAATGATCAGCAAATCAAACTTTTTGAAAATATCTCTAATTTTGATTTTGATTTTGATCCTGAAATATATAATGTTGGTCCAGGGGTCTTTAAATTTGTTGCTATTGACAATCTTGGTAACCAAACAGAGAAAATAATTACTTCAAAAGTTTTGAGGGCATTATTACGACTAGAACATCCAACTAATTTCATTAATCAATACACTAGTGAATTTTGGATTTTTGCATCTAATCCCGATGGAACTACAATTTCTGCACAGCAAATAGAGAGAGGAACAAATCAAACTGTTTTGTATGCTCCCGGAGAATTCAATACCTCAGATGAATTTATGATTACTTTTTATAGTCATGAGAATACGGTTGATAGCAGAACTTCTAGTAGAATTTCTACGATTCAAAACCTAACTAGAGTCCTACCAGAAACAATCACTATATCCGATTTAGATAGATCTGTAGGTGTGATATCTCAAGAATTTAATAATATAGGGTTCCCAGAATCCTCAATAGTTAGGACCGAGGGGAAAGATCATTTTGGAAATAAGTTAAGCCAGACATCTAGTTTTGAAATTACTCAAGGCGTTACTTTGGGTGATATTTATTGGTACTATTACGATTTTCCAGATGCCAATGGCGCTTCATATAAATATCTTAAAGTTAATACTCCATTAGCTAATGATTTTGTTTTGAAATTCTCTGATTTTGGGACGACCAATGTCGAATTTAAAACCTTAATTACAAATTCGAATAAAGATGTTCTTCTTAGAATCTTCGGTTTCGAAACTCAGGAAGATTTCAATAATAATGAGTTTCACGAAATTTATAGGAATTATAATATCAATAATTTTACAGGAAATCCTGTTGGATATCCTTTAATAAATTCTTTTAGTAAATATAGACACAGAATAAGTTTTGGTGATTATACTACTGAAAGAGAAGGCCCTCCTCTTGCTACATATGAACGACCAAACTGGACTATTGATTATAATCTTGTCAATAATAATTTGAACCTGACCAAAAGTGGAGACGGTCATACTCTAGGAAGAGCTTGGCTCAGAAATTCCAATACTATTCCGACCGAATATAGCTGGACATTGGTATACGATAGTCAAAAAACATCCGAAGTCATTTTACCCGATCTTCCTGAAGAATTGGCTCATCTAAATTTCTATAACTTCCTAAAATCTAACACTTTAGAAGTAAGTCAAGTAGAGCTGACTGCATATCAAGGTATATTATCATATGAAGAATATGTAAATCAAATAATACGATACAAAAAGAACTACTACCAGGAATCTGACTATGTGGATTCTATATACAAAACCAGTCTTGGGCAATTTTTACTTACCGATTTCTTTTTCTAGAGTTTTTCAAATTAAAATCTAAATAAAGACTTTTTGTATTAAGGTAACACTGAAATAAAAAGCATTTTTTAAACAAAAAAGCTTCCATAAATTGGAAGCTTTTTTATATACAGTTATACTAACCCATTTAGAGTATACTATACCCAAATACTATTGACGCCGAACTATAATCAGACGACCAAGAAGCAAAAGGACCTAGTAATTCTTTAGCAAAACCATACCTTGCTTGTACACTATATGTATTCTTATATTTATAGCCAAAGCCTAAAAAGAAATTATTTCCTGTTTGACCGCTTTCAATATCCAGATCCCTTCCCCGGTCGTCTTCAAAATCAATTCCGGAGTTAAGAGCAATATCGGTAATCACTAAGCCCCCATCTATGAATAATTTTGATTCTTGATTTAGAATAAAATAATGACGTATCCCGAAAGGGATTTCGATTGACGTATACTTTGCAGTTACATTAGTTTCAATTGTTAATAAGGATGATTGAAAATAATTAATAAATTTTTCAGACGTATACGATTGATATGTAGGTTCTAAAAGCACAGACCATTTTCCGTGATTAAATGGTAATATATATTCTAATTCTACCCCTAAACTTGCATTTGCTTTTGCTCCAAAATCAATATCTCTTAAATCATTTACGCTGTTATCTGTAGAAAATGAAGAAAGCCGTATTCCCGGTCTGATAGTTAAATTAAAAATATCTTTTTCAGGACTTTTTGTAGTCATCTCGAAATTAGGATCTATACATTTGTTATATATAATAAAATATTTCATCAAACTATTTCTTCGATATTCTGCTTTTTCTGCATCTTTTACGGTCATCTCATCACATCGCACATCAGTCCAGATTTGTTGTTTATAGTGGTTATTTGTGGATATCGCTTCTATATTACGGTTTTGATATCTCTCTATAGACTTATATTTCTTATACACCAATTGTTTAATTTCTCCTTGATTTACTTGGTAGAAAAGTCTTCTTAAATTTCCTTCTTCATAATGGTACAAATTAGCTTTTCCTTCGACCAATAATTTTAAAAACAAAGTTTCTTCCTTAAATACTGGATTCTTATCTCCTGAAAGTCGTTCTATTTGTTCTGATGATCTATCCATCTTCACAGTAGCCCTAACATATTTAGAAACACTTTCAATAGCAAACTCCTTCACCATACTTATTACTGTACTAAGTTCTTCACCATCAGCAGTTAGTTTATAGGTGAGTTTTGTTGGATTATCTTTCCAATCCAAGTTTTTAATCAGGCATTCAGTTTTTGCCCCAGCATTATTAATAAAATATCCTTTTTCAAAATTGATTTGGGCATACCCAGGTATACTTAAAATGGTAATTAATCCTATTATTACTTTTGTTTTCATTTAAAATTTTTGAATTTAATTTTTTAAACAGTTGCTGATTTTTATACAATATTAATATGTTTCAGTTTCACTTTTTGAAACTGATGAATAATATTATTAATAGGTTACCTGTATACCGATATTGTTACCTATCACTGTACAAAAAATAAACAGCCACCTACCCCTAGGTGACCGCTTATTTCACTCAACTATACCTTATAAATTAAATACAAACTTTTTCTTTAACCCAATGATCTCCTATGTGTGATTCAATTGTATAGCAGCATTTACCACCATGTTCCTCGGCTAAACAGGGTGTTCTAAACACTTCTCCAGCACCTCCTGAAATTTGTTTTTGTTGTACTTTGCTCAAAGCCCTTCCTAAGTTTAACATTGATTTCTTCATAGTATTAATGATTATTAGTAATAGATTAAAATCCTTGAACATTTTAATGACACTCAAGGTTTGTGTCAAAATATTTATGCAAAAAACAACTACATCGGTTACCAGTAAATTATTCTAATTCTGCTCTTGTTTTTGATTAAATTCTACTTACATATGCGTTATAATTATGAGTACAGATAAATTTTTTGGATAAACTGCAAACATTTTACTTTAAAATTACAAACTAGAGCTATCAAGTGATCTTTTAACTCAACCCAATGATTTGATTCTTAATTTATTTTCACCGACCTAATAGTTACAAATAAATAGCATGATTTGCCTTCTTACAAGAAGAAGAGGGTAACATTTATGAATATTACCCACTCAAAAAAGACCTACTAACAGCAATGAAAATAGTAGTTGAAAATTTTTACACCTCTATAACAATTGTAGTTTTATGGACCTAAAAAACGATCTTAACAAAGAATCTATATTCCATTCTTAGAATTTATAAGTACCAAGAAAATTATGATCTCTTCTTTGCTTATAAAATAAATGCAATTATCTCTTAATTTTAATCCTATAAAAACCACACTTTTATTTAAATTTGCTGCTTCATTGCGATAGGGATAGCAGTGACATCCCCTAAACTCGTTTTTAGGGATATAACGAATAGCCCGGCAATCGCCAAAAAAAGACATCATGTTATTAGTACCACAAATCATAGCTCATAAAGAGGAGTACATTAAAGCTCTAGCAAAACGTAATTTTGATGGCGCATCCGTTCTGGATAAAGTAGTTGAGCTGGATGAAGCTAGACGTGCTACTCAAGCAAAATTAGATAATACGCTTGCAGATTCTAATACATTTTCTAAAGAAATTGGAATGTTGTTCAAAAATGGAGAACAACAAAAAGCCAATCTATTAAAAGAAAAAACGGCACAACTCAAAGAAGTATCAAAAGAATTATCTACTACACTATCAGAAATACAACAAGAGCTTGTAGAGCTTTTATATACTATTCCTAACGTGCCTCATGACTCTGTACCTAATGGCCAAAGTGATGAGGATAATGAAGAGATATTTAAAGAAGGAGATATCCCAAAGCTCGAAGATGGTGCTTTACCGCATTGGGAACTTGCAAAAAAATACGATATCATTGATTTTGAATTGGGTGTAAAAATTACTGGTGCTGGTTTTCCGGTATATAAAGGAAAAGGTGCAAGATTACAACGTGCATTAATTAGTTATTTTCTAGATAAAAACACGGATGCAGGTTATAAAGAATACCAGGTACCACATTTGGTTAACGAAGCATCTGGATATGGTACTGGACAATTACCCGATAAAGAAGGTCAAATGTATCACGTTACTGGCGATGATCTTTATCTAATTCCAACTGCAGAAGTACCTGTGACCAATATGTTTAGAGGTGAACTTTTACAAGAAAAAGACCTTCCTATTTGTTGTACTGGATATACTCCTTGTTTTAGAAGAGAAGCTGGTTCATATGGAGCACATGTACGAGGATTAAACAGACTTCATCAATTTGATAAAGTTGAAATTGTACGTATTGAAAAACCAGAGAACTCTTATAAAGCTCTTGATGGTATGGTAACACACATAAAAGATATTCTTAGAGAACTCAAATTACCATATCGTGTTTTACGACTTTGCGGGGGTGATATTGGATTTACTTCTGCCCTAACTTACGATTTTGAAGTATTCTCTACTGCGCAAGATCGTTGGTTAGAAATTAGTTCTGTTTCTAATTTTGAATCGTATCAAGCTAATCGATTAAAACTTCGATTTAAAGATAGTAATGGTAAAAATCAGTTAGCACACACCCTTAACGGGAGTTCTTTGGCATTACCTAGAGTACTTGCCGGGATCTTAGAAAACTATCAAACTCCACAAGGAATCAAAATACCAGATGTATTAATCCCTTATTGCGGATTTGAATATATAGATTAAGGTATCCATAACATATAACTAAAGTGCATTTTGCTATATTTACAAAAAAACCTGCAAAATGCGCTTTGTCTTTTTCTTTATAGTTCTATTTCTAACTTTTTCGACTTTTGGACAGTCCGAACAGTTAGCAAAAAACTATATGCAGCAGGGGCAATATGAAAAAGCTTTATCCATCTATCAGAAATTATTTGCCAAAAACCCCAATAGAATTAATTATCTTCTAGGGTTAGTAGAATCTCACCAACAGTTAGAACATTTTGAAGAGGCCGAGAATATTCTTAAAACAAGAATATCTCAAGTACCTAATAACGCACAACTTTTGGTAGAATTAGGCCATCATTTTGATGTACAAGGAAAAACAGATCAGGCCAGAATATATTATGATAAAGCTATAGATTCCTACAACGATAATGATGTAAATCATGCTTATTCTCTAGCTCAAACTTTTGAAAAATATAGTCTTTTGGATGAAGCTGCTCTGATTTATGAAAAAGGAATGGAAGATAATCCAAGGGCAAATTTTAATGTGCAACTGGCCAAAATTTATGGAGAACAAGGTAATCTTGAAAAAATGTTTTCCAGCTACTTATCTTTATTAAAATTGCAACCCAATTATATTAACATTGTACAGCGCAATTTTAGCGATTATATTATTGAAGATCCTTCTAATGAAGCTAATGTTATTTTTAGAAAATTACTCATTAAAAAACTACAACAAAATCCCGACATCTTATATAACGAGATGTTAAGCTGGCTTTTTGTGCAACAAAAAGATTTCAAAAAAGCATTTGTACAAGAAAAAGCAATATACAAGCGTAAAGAAGAAGGTCCTCAAGGTATTATCGACCTAGCTAGAATAGCCATTTCTAAAAAAGATATCAAATCGGCGACCGAGATTCTTAATTATATTCTCGACACTCCTGCCTCTAAGGATATGAAACTTACTGCTCACAAAATAATTTTAAAAGCAAAAGTAGATAAAGGAGATAAAAAAGAATATAAAACTATTGTAGATCAATATAATACAGTGTTCGAAGAATACGGCAAATCTCGTACAACAATTGGTTTGCAAATAGATTATGCTCATTTTTTAGCTTTTAACCAGGATAATAAACGAGAAGCTATTAATTTTTTAAAAGATTTGGTAGATCGTGAACCCTTATCGAGATTTCAGTCCTCGAGAGTTAAAATGAAAATTGCAGATATTCTAGTGCTCGATCAAAAATTTAATCAAGCATTAATTTATTACACCCAAGTTCAAAATGCTTTAAAAAATAATTTCTTGGCGCAAGATGCGCGATTTAAAGTAGCAAAAACTAGTTATTATAAAGGTGATTTTTCATGGGCTCAAACTCAACTTGATGTTTTAAAATCATCTACTTCGCAACTTATTGCTAATGACGCTATGGAGTTAAGTCTTATTATTAGCGATAATTCATTAGAAGACTCTACACAAACGGCACTTAAAATATATGCCAAAGCAGATTTACTAGCTTTTCAGAACAAAAATCAAGAGGCCATTGCCATGTATGAAACTATTTTGACCGAACACAAAGGTGAAAAAATTGAAGATGAAGCTTTTTTAGGTCAAGCTAAATTATTCGAAAAAGAAAAGCAGTTTGAAAAAGCTAAAGTAAATTATCTCAAAATTATCGAATTTTATGGTAATGATATTTTGGTTGATGATGCTTATTATTGGTTGGCAGATCTTTATGTAAACGAATTAGGAGAACCTGAAAAGGCAAAAGAGTTATACGAAAAAATCATTTTTAATCATGCCGATAGTATTTACTTCGTAGAAGCAAGAAAAAAATACAGGACACTTAGAGGTGATGCTATAAATTAAATCTTTAGTAAGTTACGTGTCGCTCTCAAGTTTACTACCTTTGCCCTCTTAATATCTAGTGATCTTATATGTACATTTATAACGTAACGATAAATATAGAAGAAACGATTCAGGACGAATGGATCAATTGGATGCAAACCAAACATATTCCTGATATGTTAGCTACCGGAAAATTTAGTAAAGCACTCATGAGCAAAGTTATGGTTGAAGAAGACATGGGTGGAATTACATACTCTGTTCAATATACAACAAATAGTAAAGCAACTTTACAAAAATACTACGATGAAGATGCTACTCGTCTTAGAGCAGAAAGTAATCGTTTTGCTGGCAAATTTGTAGCTTTCAGGACCGAACTAGAAATCATGAGCGAACATGGGTAAACATAAAGCTTATAAAAAGAGTACTTCTGATTACGTTCAAAAAAATGAAAAAACGGCTGTAAAAGCTAAAAAGCACCTTGGACAACATTTTTTGAAAGATGAAAATGTTGCTAAAAAAATAGGTGATACACTCTCTCTTGAAGGATATAAAAATGTTATCGAAATAGGCCCTGGCATGGGTGTTCTTACAAAGTATATATTAGAAAAAGATTTGGATATTGTTGCTATGGATTTAGACAGTGAATCGATCGCATATTTGAACAATAATTTTCAATTAGAGCATAATGAAGCTTTACGAAAAAGTAAATCTTTTAAAGTTCTAGAAGCCGATTTTTTAAAGTTCGACTTAAGCACTTTGTTTACAGAAGAGCAGTTTGCCATTACTGGTAATTTTCCATATAACATATCATCGCAAATTGTTTTTAAAACTATTGAAAACAGGGATCGTATTCCTGAATTTACGGGCATGTTTCAAAAAGAAGTAGCTAAACGTATTTGCGAAAAAGAAGGAAGCAAAGCCTATGGTATTCTTTCAGTGCTCACTCAAGCTTTTTATAACGCTGAATATTTGTTTTCTGTTTCACCAGATGTATTTAACCCACCTCCCAAAGTAGATAGTGGCGTGTTACGACTGATTCGAAAAGAAAATTACACTTTGCCTTGTAAAGAAAAGTTATTTTTTACTGTGGTAAAAACTGCTTTTGGACAACGCCGAAAAACACTTCGAAATAGTTTAAAAACATTACAACTCACAGATGATATTAAAGTGTTGGAAATTTTAAACAAAAGACCCGAGCAATTATCGGTAGATCAATTTATCGATCTTACTTTACTTATTCAAAAATCACAATCGTAGATCATTTAACGCAGTGATAAAGCCCAATTAAATTCTTTGGTTATCTTTGTGAGCGTTTGTAAAATAGTCCACAAAACAATCAAGGTATGCAATTTCAGGTTACCGGCGAACTTATAGTACAGGTTAAGCATCTTATAGAAATAGAAGGTGACAACCAGTTGCGTGATATGCTCAATGAAATCCACTTTGCTGATGTCGCAGAAATTCTAGATGAACTTAATTTAACTGAAGCCACTTACCTAATTAAATTATTGGATAGTGAAAAGACTTCTGAAGCACTTATGGAGCTTGAAGAAGATTTTCGTGAACGTATTCTTGAAAACCTTTCGGTAAAAGAAATTGCCGAAGAGTTAGAAGAAATGGATACAGATGATGCAGCCGATGTCGTTTCTGAACTACCAGATGAACTAGCCGAAGAGGTAATTGCCGAAATTGAAGATGAGAAACACGCCGAAGATATTAAAGAACTCCTTGCGTATGACGAAGACACTGCAGGAGGTTTAATGGCAAAAGAATTGGTGCAGGTAAAAGAAACGTGGACCATCGCTGGCTGCGTACGTGAGATGCGCAGACAAGCGAAAAACGTTACTCGGGTTCATTCTATATATGTGGTAGACAAAGAAAATAAATTAAAAGGCCGATTATCTTTAAAGGACTTATTGACTGCACCTACCAAAGCGTATATTAGTGATGTTTATATTCCAAAAGTAGATTATGTAGAAGTTGATACAGAGGGTGAGGAAGTAGCACGTATTATGCAAAAATATGATCTCGAAGCCATTCCTGTAATAGATCATGACGGTGTTTTGGTTGGTCGAGTTACCATTGATGATATTGTAGATTTCATTAAAGATGAAGCAGAAAAAGATTATCAATTAGCAGCTGGTATTTCTCAAGATGTTGAGGCAGATGATAGTGTTTGGGAATTAACAAAAGCAAGATTACCATGGTTAATTTTGGGTCTATTTGGAGGACTTGGCAGTGTATTTATTATGGAAGGCTTTGAGGATGCTCTAGCCAAATACAAAGAATTATTTTTCTTTACACCCCTTATTGCAGCTATGGCAGGAAACGTAGGTGTACAGTCTTCGGCAATCATTGTGCAAGGTTTGGCTAATGATGTGGTAAAAGGAAGTCTTTTAAGTCGATTACTGAAAGAGGTAAGTTTGAGTCTTATAAGTGGAGTAACGCTTGGTGTTTTGGTTATTCTTTTTGGAATGATTACCAATATGGCAATGGATTTTAGTTTAACCATTGCATTATCTATGCTATGTGTCATAATTGTTGCTGCTCTTATCGGTACTTTTGTCCCTATTATTCTTAACAAAAGAGGTATTGATCCTGCTATTGCTACCGGCCCTTTTATTACTACAAGTAATGATATTTTTGGAATTTTCTTATTCTTCTATATCGCTAAAGTCATTTTAGGATTTTAGACAATAATCCTCGTTAGAAATATTCCTTTTTTTTAGAAGTAATACTTATTTTTAACCTACTATCTTTAATCTTCATTTGTATATATGAATTCTGAAATTTTCGAATATCAAATTACGGTTCCTAAATCTGCAATTGATGATATGAACCATGTAAATAATGTGGTGTATTTGCAATGGGTACAAGAAGTAGCCAAAAAGCATTGGGAATCCAAAACAAATGACTCTATCCGAAATACATATGTTTGGGTTGTACTTAACCATTATATCGAATATCACCAACCTGCTTTTGAGCATGACCAAATCATAGTAAAAACCTGGATTGATCACCATAAAGGAGCAAAAAGTGAAAGGCACACTAAAATCATTCATAAATCCACACAAAAAATCTTAGTCTCGGCAAAAACAATGTGGTGTTTACTGTATAAAGAAACGTTAAGACCTCTACGCATAACAGATGAAATAAGTAACTTGTTCGTTTAAAATTGGAAACTTTTATGGAAGCAATTAATATTAAAGACAAGCTATCTAAGTTTGATAAGCAATGGCACCCACATCGTATAGCTATGGTAGATGATAACCAAGTATATCTTGCCAAATTAAGTGGAGATTTTATCTGGCATAAGCATGATGATGAAGATGAATTGTTTCAAGTAATCAAAGGTACATTAATCATGAAATTTAGGGATAAAACTGTAGAAATTGCTGCTGGCGAATTGATCGTCGTTCCTAAAGGAGTAGAACATTGTCCATCTACCAAAAATGGTGAAGAAGTGCACGTGTTGCTTTTCGAAAAAGCAAGTACAAAACACACTGGTGAAGTAGAAAGTGATCGTACTGTTGCCAAATATATTGAACTATAACAGCAAGGTTACTATTTAACAAAGCGGCAACATAACTATACTTCAATAAGACGTATCTTAAGGCAATCACAGCAAAATCTTCAGATATGAAACTCAATAGAAGAAACTTTATAAAAAATAGTAGTCTTTTACTAGGCTATAGTTTGTTTCCGTATGCTGATTTATATCCTAATTACTCTCAAAAACAATTGGGCGTATGTTTGGTGGGATTGGGTCAATATAGTGCTACTGTACTAGCTCCTGCCTTACAATTCACAAAACATTGTAAATTAACTGGTATTGTTACTGGTAGTCCTCATAAAATACCCAAATGGCAAAAAAACTATCGTATCGCGGATAAAAATGTGTATAGCTACGATACGATGCATCGAATTGCAAATAATCCGGACATTGATGTAATTTATATTGTAGTTCCTACAGGATTACATGCAAAATATGCTATTGAAGCTGCAAACACAGGAAAACATGTTTGGTGTGAAAAACCTATGGCAAAAACCGAGTCTGAATGCCAATCTATTATTGCTGCTTGTGCCAAAAACAAGGTTAAATTATCTATAGGATATCGCATGCAACATGAACCTAATACCAAACAGGTAATTGCCTGGGCAAATACCAAACCTTATGGAAAAATTAATACCGTGAGAGCCGAAATAGGTTATAATGTTCGTAATCCAGCAAAAACCTGGAGATTGAATTCTAAATTAGGTGGAGGTACCATGTATGATTTGGGAGTTTATGCCCTCAATGCTGCTAGATATGCTACTGGCGAAGAACCTATCTCAGTATCCGCTACTCAAATGACTACACGCCCTAAAATATTTACAGAAACCGACGAAACCACACATTTTACTTTGGCATTTCCTTCTGGTGCAATAGCACATGGCAAAACCAGCGTAGGTATATCAATGCATGAATTGTATGTGGATTGTGAAAACGGATGGTATACATTAGCACCGTTTTCGATGTATGCTGGTGTGCAAGGTAAAACTAGTGACGGTAAACTCTTAAACACCTATATTAAAAGCCAGCAAGCCCAGCAAATGGATGACGATTCGTTGGCTATTCTAAATAATACACCCGTTATGGTTCCTGGCGAAGAGGGCATGAAGGATATTAAAATTGTAGAAGCAATTTATAAATCTGCTAAAACTGGTCAATTAATTAATCTTTAATAAAAAACCACGCAAAATAGCGTGGTTTATACATTATGATGTAAGATTCTTAAGTCACTCTGTTTTAAAATTCCATACCTGACCAATAGCAGCACTCTGTTGTGTGTCTTTGACCACTACTCGCCAATAATATACCGTACCAGGGGATACTGTAACATCTAATGTAGATACATTGATGTTATCAGAAAACAAGACTGGAGGATTGGTATCCCCTAAGTACAGGTCATACGATAGTGCATCGTCTTCACTATCTGTAGCATTCCAATCTAAAGTGATTGTCGAACCCGATATGCGTTCTCCTTGCATCGGGCTTATGAGTTGTGGTGCTGTGGGGATCGTATTAGTCTCCGCTTCGGGCTCTGTGAAAAAAGATTGTGTAGTGGAATATCCACTCTCATTACCCCCACTATCTCTTGCCTTTACACGCCAATAATACGTGATACCCTTTTCTAAGGTAAATGTTCTTTTGGTAGCCGTAGTGGTAGCTGTAAATACGACAACAGCAAAATTACTATCCGTCGCAATATCAATCACATAACTTACCGTATCCCCATCAATATCGATAACCGTATTCCAATCAAATTCTAAATTGAAATTAGTACATACCAAATTATTAGTCGGGAAAATCAAACCTGGGATGTCGGGAGTACCATTAGCAGAAAAAAAAGGATTACCTCCATTATCATCTCCACTACATGAAAACAATAATAGTATACCTACTACACCAATATATAGTTTCAAATTTCTCATTGTCTTACAATTTTAAAAGTTACTGGAGTACCTTGATTGATGGTTATAAAATAGATCCCTGTTGGTAATTCCTCAAACGGTAATGTGATCATCCCCGAAGTAAAATTATATATCTTTGAAGATATTCGGATTCCTACAGCAGTATGAATATCGATAACAACATCTTTCAATTCTATATTTGGTAATGTGATAATAACATCACCTCTGGTCGGGTTGGGTGCGATCCTAACCTCATCAAAAACATCTACTCGAGCAGATAATTTTCCTTCGCAATCCAAGCTAGAAAACACCTCTACAAGATCACCATGTACTACTGCCAAAGAGAAGTTATTTGTCGTATACTCTCCTATCTTTTCATTATTGATTAATACTGTATATGGAGCAGTTCCTGTAGTGATATCCACATCTACTCTTGTTTTTCCCGTATCGGCAGATACCATAGTTTGACCTGATAAACTTGTTGCCTCTTCAATAACAACCTCAAAACACTGTTCACAATTTGTAAAATCTGCTAATCCTATGCACACTGGATAAGTACCCGGAGGTAAATCACCCACCTCTAAAGATGATGTAAAACTGTAATCCTCTCCATTAATAGTGGTTTGATAATTCAAATCAGTTATCGTACTAATCGCAATAGAACCATTATCCTTGTTTACGCAGGTTTCACTAAAGCTTGTAATTGTAAAATTATTGGGTGGTAAATTCACCAGTGGGCAGTTATCAACCACATTCACCGTTCTGGTAACTTGAGTAGCGACATTTCCTGATGCATCTGTAGCATCGTAATATATCGTATAACTGCCTACTGCATCTACAAAATCAGTGTTATCGATAATGATATCACTTCCGTCATCCACAGTAGCTCCTAATTCTGTATAACCAGTTCCTAATTCGATCGTTTGTGGATTATCGCCTATCAAAGTAATCACCGGTGCAGTGGTATCTACAACATCTACTCTTCGCGTAACTTGGTCTGCCATATTACCTGAAGCATCGGTGGCATTATAGGTTACATTATAATCCCCAACTACATTTACATTTACCCCTGATGCATCGATCACAACAGCACTACCATCATCGGTAGTGGCGCCTAACTCGATATAACCAGATCCCAATTCAATTACTTGTGGATTAGCTCCATTTAAAGTAATTACGGGTGCGGTAATATCAGCAACTGTAACCGTTCTGGTTACTTCGGTAGCAGAAGCCATCCCTGAAGCATTGGTGGCATTATAGGTAATTGTGTAACTTCCGAGAGCATCTATAAAATCAGTAACATCAATGACCACATCACTACCATCATCGGTAGTGGCTCCTAGTTCTACATAACCTGTTCCTATACCTATTATTTGCGGGTTATCACCAAGTAAAGTAATCACAGGTGCTACATTTTCACAATTTAAGATATCCGTTATAGTAAAAGTACTTCCTGTAAGGTTAAGAGTAGTTTGACCATCTCCATCGGCTACATAACTATATAATCCACAAAAATTGGCAACCCCAGTTTCTACGATATTCAGTTGGTTTGCAACTGTTCTCAAACTAGTAAGATTTAATGACATCATAGCATTACCAGATATTGTAGATTGTTGGTATGAAGCCGTTCCGGTTTCGGTAGTTGCAGAAAGATTACGCAATCCATTAACATTAGTAAGTTGCACATTGCCTTCTATTAGAAAACGGCTAACAGAAGTAACTGCTTGTAGCGCATCAATATTAGTTAATAATCCATTATTTTCGATCGAAATAATTTCATTAATACCAGAAACAAATGCTAACCCATCCAAATTGCGTAATGAAGCATTATTTCTAATGTAGAGAAATACACCAGAAGTTGAAGCTACGTTATTTAACGCATCTAAACTTATTAGATTTGGATTATCATCAATAGATATAAAAGTTCCTAATGATGTTAAGCTAGCAAATAAAGAAAGATCCGTTAGATTAGTTTCCCATAAAGTAAAACCACCCACGGTTTGTAATACATCAAAATTAAACGTAGTAGTATTCTCTGCGCCATCAATTCTAAATGTTCTTCCAACACTTGTTAATAAAGGAAAGGATATTGTATTTATAGCTACGTCTCTTAAGGTAAAGAAATTCTCAATAGTAGTAAGGTTAGGAAAACTGATTGAAGTAGTGATTACTTCAGTGAAATTAACAGATCCCGGACCTGAACTATTGAAAGTATTGCTCCCTGTTAACGTAGTAACATTTGGGAATGTCAATGCATGCGTCAATGTTTGGCCGTTAATATATATTAATTCTGTAACTGTAAAATCAAGGACTGCGGTGATATCGGTTAATGCAATATTATCAGAAAAAGAAAGACTCGTAATTGGATTTGTAATTCCTGAAAGAGCAGAAATATCACTTAGCATATCATTACGAGATACATTGATACCCTCTGTTACCGTTGTTAAGTTTTCTAATCCGCTCAAATCTGTGATTGACTCATTATCAAATATGAGTAATTTACCATTAATGACTTCAATACCAGATAACCCCGATAAATCTGTAATATCATTGGTATTTCTGATGGTTAGATTTCCGTTTACTGTATTACACGTACCTAATAACGCAACAAAATGGTCAAATTCGGCTTGTGAAGCAATACTGGTACCATCAACCACACAAGCGGTACAAGTTGTACCAAATGAAGCTGTCGTATCTTTTTGCCAAGTAGATAGATACCCTGCTGTTTCATCATCGACTTCAATACATACTAAATCCGCATTTCCTGTTGCCGAGAATGTAGTAACATTTGCATTATTACCATTCTTGACAGAAAAGAATTGTAGTTGATTATTATTGGCCTGAATAGATGTTAAAACTGTATTCTGTTTCAGATCTAATCGGGTGAGTTGATTGTCGTTTACATTAAGGGTGGTTAACGCAGCAAAATCTTCGATACCTGTAAGATCTACAATGGTTTTGGTATTTAGATCCAGAGTAGTTACTCCTATAATATTAGCAGTTACTACAAAATTATCTAACACATCATCCAACATTAAGTCAATTAATGCTTGCTCAAAATTATCATCAGGAACATGCGTGAAGGGCACACATCCATCTGCATAGGCAGTACTACCATCTTTGAGCCAACCTCCATAGTTACCTGTACCGGCTGTAGCCGCTGCAGGATCATCAACTTCTATACAATTCAAATCTAAATTAGATCTAGTTCGAAGCCTGCTTATTTTTGTATTGTTTCCATTTTTTAAATTAAGAGAAGTTAGTTTGTTGTTTTCACATTCCAATCTAATAAGATTGATATTATCCGTTACATCTAAGCTAGTCAATTGGTTATCATCACACCATAAAAGTCTTAAGGCCGTATTGGCGCTAAGATCAATCCTTGTTAATTGATTCTCATCAACGTTCAAACTTTCTAATACTGTATTGGCACTTACTTCTATTGTTGAAAATAGATTATCCCTAATATTAACAAATTTTATTTTTGCATTATTACTTAAGTCTAAACTACTTAATTGGCAATCACGAGCATTTAAACTTAGTAATTCTGTATTGTTACTTACATTTAAACTGGTGAGCGCATTGTTTTCTGAAACGTTCAATACTGTAAGCCCTGTATTTGCGCTAAAATCTATAGTTGTAAATAGATTTTCACTAACTGTCAAATTAGATAATTGTGTAAGCCCAGTAAGATTAATACTGGTTAATTCTGTACGCCAAGCCTCTACTCTAGTTAGCAATGTATTCGCACTAAGATCTAATGTCCCTAATGGGTTGTCGCTACAGGCTAATTCTGTTAATGCCTTATTATTACTAAGATCAAGGTTTGTAATATCATTATTACTACAAGTTAATTTGGTTAACGATACAAAATCCTGAATCCCGGTAAGATCAACTATATTATCATAACGCACCCATAATTCTGTTAATCCTGCAATGTTTGCGGTTGGTACGTAATCATCCAAAGCACCAGAGTCGTATCCTAAAATGATTAATTCTTGTTCAAAATTATCATCGGGCACATAAGTCCTGCAAGATTCTGAATACGAAGCTGTAGCATCTTTATCCCAACTACCATAATTACCGGTTCCTGCATTTGCAGCTGTAACATCATCAACCTCGATACAACTTAGATTTGGGTTACCCGTAATAGTGACGTATCCCAAATTACTAGTATTCTCGCCATTTTTAGCATTAAGAAACGTAAGTTGGTTATTATTGGCCTCTAACTCCTCTAGCAAAGGGTTCGCACTCAAATCTAAAGTTGTAAGTACATTGTCATTAGCATATATATAAGCAAGAGCAGTATTGGCACTCAGATCAATATTGGCTATTTGATTAGACTCGAAGCCTAACTCTTCTAAAACAATATTTGCACTTACATCTAATGTAGCTAACTGATTATTGTAGCAATACAAATCTTCTAAAAGTGTATTTGCACTAAGATCCAAACTCGTTAATAGATTATCATCACAATTCAGGCTATCTAATAATGTATTGGTCGTTAAATTTAAGCCTGTTAATTGTGTATTATTAAGGGATAAATTTTCCAGTGCAGTATTTGCACTAAGATCTATGGTTCCTAATGGGCTATTGGAAATAGATATACTTGTTATCGCTGTATTCGAGCTTAGATCGATACTTGATAATGAACTACCATTGGCAATAGACAAACGAGTCATCACAGTATTGGCGCTAAGATTGATACTTGATAATTGAGTGTCTGAAACGAATAAATTAAGCAATTTTGTATTAGCATTAAGATCTAAATTGGTTAATTGAGAACCTGATAATTGTAAAATCTCTAATGCGGTATTCCCACTTAGATCTATACTGGTTAATGGATTTCCAAAACATGATAGTTGTATCAATGACGCGAAATCTTCGATCCCAGTAAGATCCATAATTCCTTTATTATACAACTGCCCGCCAGTACCCCCATTCATTCTTTCTACACCTGCAATATTGGCCGTAGGCACAAAATTATCTAAACCAGTTGTATCATATCCTGCATCTATCAATGCTTGTTCAAAATTATCATCGGGCACATAGGTAAGACACTGATCGGCATAGGCAGAAGTAGCACCATCTATTTGCCATCCTGCATAGTTTCCTAATCCGGCATATGCATCGGTAGCATTATCTACCTGAATACAACTTAGATTAGTGTTATTGGATGAATTAAACTCTACAAGATTGATGTTATTTCCGTTCTTAATGTTTAAAAAACTTAAATCATTATTATTAACTCTTAGACGACCTAATACGGGGTTGGTTGAAACACTAAGCTGAGTTAAATTGTTATTCTCTGCATAGAGAACTTCTAAAAGAAGAAACCCGTTTACATCAATATCGGTTAGATTATTATTACCGCAGACTAATTCATTTATTCCGGTAACACCACTTAGATTCAAACCTTCCAAATTATTGCCACTCACATCCAGATCACTAAAATTGGTATTGGTTCCCAAAACAAGATCTGAAGCATTGGTTAAATCATTTTGAGCAAGGTTTAAAATTTCAAGGCTGGTATTTGTGCTTACGTCTATACTAGTTATATCATTATTATTTGCATTTATGATTAGCAGATCCATATTATTACTAACATTCAAGCTTGTTAATTGATTATCATTAACAGACACTGTTTTTAAAGTAGTATTGGCACTAATATCCAAATTGGTTAATTGGTTATCATCCACTATTAATTCTTCTAGTAATGGAGATGCACTAACATCTATAGTAGTCAACGTGTTAGAACTTGCAACAAGTTTCTTAAGTTTTGTATTAGCACTAAGATTAAGATTAGAAATAGCATTATTGTTAATTGTTAGCTCTTCTATATTTTCAAAATCCTCAATACCTGTAAGATCTGTTATTGCATTATTAGAAACATCAATCGATGTAAGAAATTTTATATTTACTGTAGGTACTTGATTATCATTAGGTATATCATCATACGCACTCAATGCTGCTTCAAAATTATCATCTGGTATATTGGTACGTGGACAAGTAGTCGGATTATCTAATACTGTTAAAATTGCTGTACAGCTATCAATTCCCATAGAACTTGAAGCTGAAAATGTTATCGCTACTTTACCAGCATCTACCAAAGTACCAGGTGCTGGATTTTGACCTATTGAAAGAGGAAAAGGCGCTGGTTGAAATACTACAATTTGATCTGTTAAATCAGGAACAACTCCCTGACAATTATCTCCAGCTTGAATACTTACTGATGATGCACATGTAGTAATATACAATTGTGCATTTATTTTACCAATAAAAGAAAATAGCATTATGCTAAAAAGAAGTGGTCTTATTTTCATATTAAGGGGTTTATTAGAAATCATTGCAATGATAATCTATATGGTTGATTTTGAGATGTTCTTAGCGGTGTCAAAAGGTGTCATTTATAGTAATAAACCTAAAGTACGTAGCCCTACGTATATGAATTTGCGAAGTATATATGCTCGTCAATTCGAGTGATCCCGATAATAATCGGGATTGTATCGAGAACCTCTCTTTAACTATTACATCTTAATACATGTTCGTACCCCATGTACTCGATGTGACAATATGTTCTTTCTATTCAATAACCATCTTCTTGGTATCAACTTTTCGGCTTCCGATGTACAATGTATAGAAATATGTTCCCGTTGCTAATCCGTCACTATTAATATTTAACTCTCCATCACCATTTTCTTTTAAAGCAACGGTGGATACCACCTGTCCTGTTGAGTTGCTAAATACTACAGAAGCATTATTGATTCCATCTGGCAGATAATATTTAATAGTAGAGGTACCATTAAAAGGGTTCGGGATATTTTGATATAGAATTGGCAGATTTCCCTTATTAGCATTTCCCGAATCATCACAGGCACAACTTTCTACTGTTTCCATACGATTAATCAAATCATCGATCTGAGATTGCTGTGCATCAATTTCGGCCTGTCGAGCTATATTTTCATCTTGAAGAGGCGTTAATATAGCCGACAGATCTACAGTTACCGAATTCCCATTTTCGATAGCAATAGTTAACAAGTTATTATCTAATACAGCCGAAGTAAGGTTTTGACTATCAGTCCCCGCTCCATCTTGTAGTACAGAAAGATCAATAGTATTTCCTCTGGTAATACTTAAGTTTCCGTTTGTAAGACTCAATGTTTGTGTATCGGTATTGTCTAAATAAGCAGATAGATCAACTGTCGTTCCATCATTAGTAAGACTTAACGTATTACCAGACAATTCTAAATCCTGTGCATCGGTATTATCCAAATATCCTGCAAGATCAATCGTAGCTGTTGCACCAGAAAGACTTAAAGTATTGGTTACTAACGAAAGTTCTTGATTATCCGTATTATCTAAATACCCTGAAAGATCAATTGTTGCTGCGTTGCCTGAAATACCTAAAGTATTTGTTGTTAATGATAATTCTTGTGTATCGGTATTGTCCAAATAACCCGATAAATCAACAGTAGATGTATTTCCTGAAATATTCAACGTATTTGAGGATAGACTTAATGATTGTAAGTACCATCCTAAATCTACTTCTTTGAATTTTTCATTATCATTTTCTAGAGATAGCAATATTTTATTTCCACTGATCATGAGTGTATCAATTCTTTGTCTATCTGTATTATCTAAATATTTGGATAGATCTACAGTTTTTGTGGCTTCGGCATCATCTAGTAATGATAGTTCTAAATCATCACCGTTTAACTGAAACTCATCAATGGTTTGATCATCTGTATCAGTATCTGTTGTAGAATTCACCCATTGCGTGCCATTCCATAGAAAGATTGCAGATACATCGGTATCATAGACCATCATTCCTGCTTCTGTAGCTGCCAAAGGATTACCACTTGCTGCAGCAGTTTCCATAGCAATGCGTTGTACTGTGGTTACTCGATTCACCAAAAACCCTTTATCTATATCAGCTAGCTCTAACGAGGAATTTTGATTGGCTGCCAGGGTACCAATACCTACACTCATTCGATTGGTAGTAGTGTTTCCTCCCAGCGCCATCGTATTGCCTTGGGCAACATCTACATCATAACCGATAGCTGCGGCATAAGAACCTCCTGTACTACTCAATGCACCAATAGTGATTGATCCTTTATTACCTGTTGATTGAGCTTGATGACCAATGATTACCTGATCATCTCCAAATACCCTAACTGAATTCCCTAAAAAGATATTTCGTTGATTTCGATTATCTGAAGGTCCATTAACACCATTTCCTGCAAAATCAGCTTTCCAACCTATCCCTATATTATCAGACCCTTCTCTATTAGAACCTCCCGTAAGTACGCCCATGTAGGTATTTCTATTGGCATCATTTGTATTATTGGTTCTGTTGTTATCCCAACCTGTACCATAGCCGATAAACGTATTACCGTCTGCATACTGGTTATTTGCACCTGCCCCATATCCCAAAAACGTATTTGCAAAACCATCAATATTATCCAGACCAGCACCAGAACCTACAAAAGTATTGGCTTCACCTGTTGTATTTCGTTCTCCTACTGCTCCACCATATGTATCAAAACCATAATCAATTCCATTACCCAAAGTTGATGATGTGAAACTTTTAGTCTCTCCACCAACAAAAGTGTTGCCATTAGTTGTAGTTGTTCTTGCTCCAGCTCTACTTCCTACAAAACAATTGCCATCACCTGTAGTTAACTCATACCCCGCATCTTCACCAATGAGTAAATTATTTTGTCCATCTGTTAAATTAAACCCGGCTTCTTCTCCAATAATAGTATTATCAAACCCAGTGGTTAAACCAAACCCTGCTCTATGGCCTATAATCACATTATCAGAGTTTGTAGCATTTCTTGCCACATAATTCCCGATATATACATTATCAAAAGAACGTAGCGTTTGATCCGCTGTAAAATTTCCAATAACAATATTATCATTAACATTTGCATCTTCAAATAATGCTCCAGCCATACCACCTATAAGTACATTGGTATAAGCAGAGGTTAAGGAAGCACCTGCACCTGGACCAATAGAAAGATTCCAATCTCCTGTGGTCAATAAATCACCCGGTGTAAAAGTAACTAAGCCATCATAAGGAAACGGTGTACGATCCGTTCCGGATTGTGTAGGAGTAATAGCGGATCCAGTAGATTGGTTTCCAACCTGAGCAATACTATTATTGAAGGATACTAAAAATACTATTAAAACGTAAAGTAGTTGTTTTCTCATATTCTGGGGCTATTAAAAGGTTTAGAGTACAATGATAGCCAGTTTTTCCATTTTTAAGACAATTTTAACGGTGTCAAAAGGTGTCATTAATCTGTTTTTAATACAAATACGTAATGTTACGTATCAGATTCTGCAAAGTATCCTTTGGATTCCAGCGTAGGCTGGAATCTATAATTCAATTCTTAATCAATTCAAGTTAACTCTTGTATAAATTTTTCGAGTTCGATTTCTGAAGAGATACCTATCTTTTTACGAATACGCCGCCGCATAGATTTAACCGAATCAGATGATACATTACGAATAATCATGATCTCCTTGATCGAGAGATTTAATCGAAGTAAAGCACATACTTCTCGTTCTCCTTTGGTTAAATCTGGAAACAATTCCTGCAGTTTTTCATCAAAACTTGTATTGTTATAATCTATTTTTTCTTGTAGACCAGTCAGCTTATTTTCGGTATCGATCTGTAAGCGTAATTGAGCAATCAAAGAATTAAGAGACTGTCTTAACTCTGCCGCATCTGCGGCAGCAATTATATCATTCTTTAGCTTGGCCAACCATTCTTCTTTAAACGTTAGACGCATACTGTTATCTGCCATAAGATTCCTTACTTCATCTTCTTTTGCTTTAAGTTTCTTTGCTAAGATTGTTTTCTCATTTGTTATTTGGCTTATAATTGCTCGATTCCGAAAATAGCTCCGTACAAAATATAATAGTACAACAACACTGATAAGAATATATATTGAGAATACCCAGGAAGAGTTCAAAGGTATAGTGGTTAATAAAACATCAATGCTCGACAGATCGATCATGTTACTAGGGTATATTGTTAGGTTTACACAATATTACCCACAACCTTTGCTCCCGCCAAGAAAGTGGTGGTGTCAAAAGGTGTCATGTTTTTTTTTAAGCTAATTCTTGGATAAATTTTTCTAGCTCGATAGTCTGAGGAATATTCATTTTTTTACGGATACGACGACGCATAGATTTTACAGAATCTGATGATACACTGCGGATCGTCATAATCTCTTTAATAGAAAGGTTAAGTCTAAGTAGCGCACATACTTCTCGCTCTCCTGTAGTGAGGTCGGGATACAAACCTTTAAGCGTGGTATCAAAACTTTGATTTACGTAATCTATCTTTTCTTGTAAACCCGATAATTTACTTTCTGTTTCTATTTGTAATTTTAACTGTGTAGTTAAAGAGTTTAGAGCCTTTTTTATATGATCGGGTTCTGCTCCTATTACATAGGTTTTTATTTTACCAAGTAGTTCTTCTTTAAACGCCAAACGCATACTATTATCGGCAATCAAACGTTTAATATCGTTTTCTTTACCTTTAATTTCTTGATCTAATATCTTTTTTTCATTCTCATACGTTGCTTTGACAAGTTTGGAACGTTGCAGATAATTGCGACGGATCAAAAACGCAATGATAGCTCCAGCAATAATTGCGCCCAATAATAATACAAAATACAATCTCTTCTTTGACGATTCGGCTTCAGCCACCAATTCTACTTCTCGTTTTTCTTGAGTAAAAGCCAGACTATCTGCTTGTTTCTCTTTCTGAAATTCGTAATTCAGTTCCAGTGCTTGTATTTTTTTTTCGTTTTCTAGATTAAAAATAGAATCTGAGTATCTATTAAATTTTCGATAATCTTCATAGGCACTTTTAAAATTGCCCATTTTATTATGTACAAAACTTTTTCTTCGATAGGCTATGGATATTCGTTCTCTAAAATTTTCAGCTAATGCAATCTGCAAAGCAGAATCAGCATGTTTTAAGGATTTTGGCCACTCTTTTTTCCTTTTATATACCGAAGAAATGTTATAATGCGTTACACATGAGGAGAGTTTTTTTCCTAATCGTTTGCAACGTATAAGATTTTCAAACTGTATCTCCAATGCTTTATCATATTGATCAAGCTTTTGATATAACACCCCCATGTTATTATTTACTCTGTATACATTATTTTCATCTTCAATATTTCTAAATATCCTTTTGGCTGTTTGATAACATACCAGTGCAGAATCCAATTGTTTGTTTTGTCGATATGAAACCCCTAACATATTATATGCCGCTCCCAAACCAACAGAATCACGAGCTAATTGTTTTAGTGGAATAGCACTCTTGAAATGTTCAATGGCTTTTCTATGTTCTTTTTGATACCGATATACCATCGCCATATTGTGATAGACATCACCAATACCTGAAGAGTCATTTAATTGCTCATAATATTTCATTGCTTTTAGATGAAATGCAATAGCTTCGGGGTAATTGGCTTTACGCCGATTTACTACTCCCATTTGTACATAAATTGCCGCTTTTTGATCAAGTAGTTTTCCTGATTCATTATTATCTATTAGTAATAAGGCCTTTTTGAAATTTTGCTCTGCTCTATCAAAATCATGATCTAATTGATACACTCCCAAAGAAAATAATGCTTTAATTTTTGATGTATCTTCTAAGGCAGAGGTTAATGTAGATTTAAGATGAGTTAATGTAGCATCTCTCTCCTGAGAAATCATACTCATAGAAATCAAAAGAAAAAAACAAAGAAATATGGGGTATTTCATAATAAAACAAACTTACGAATAAAGTAAAAGATACTTATTATTTCCTTTTGTTTTGGTCTAAAGAAAAGTTCTTTACTCTAACCCAAAAAGAAAAGCCATTCAATTTTTTGAATAGCTCTTCTTCTTTTAAATTTTGCATTTACAATGCTTTACCTTAATGAATTACTCTGTTCTAAAATTCCATACCTGACCAATAGCAGCACTCTGCTGTGTGTCTTTGATCACTACTCGCCAATAATATACCGTACCAGGGGATACTGTAACATCGAATGTAGATACATTGATGTTATCAGAAAACAAGACTGGAGGATTGGTATCCCCTAAGTACAGGTCATACGATAGTGCATCGTCTTCACTATCTGTAGCATTCCAATCTAAAGTGATTGTCGAACCCGATATGCGTTCTCCTTGCATCGGGCTTATGAGTTGTGGTGCTGTGGGGATCGTATTAGTCCCCGCTTCGGGCTCTGTGAAAAAAGATTGTGTTGGTGAATAACTACTCGCATTATCTTCACTATCTATTGCACGTAACCTCCAGTAATAACGTATGCCCTTCTCTAATGTAAAAGCACTACTAGTACCTGCAGTGGTTACTGTAAATACAATATTATTAAAATCACTATCCCTAGCAATATCGATCACATAACGAACCGAATCTCCTTCGTTATCCATAACACCATTCCACGAAAACTCTAAATCAACACTCGTACAAATCAAATTGTTGATCGGAAATATCAAAGCAGGTACACCTGGTGCCTCATTGATCGTAATAAGTGATGGACGATTATCATCTCCACTACATGACGTTAGCAAACCTAAACCTACCAATGCTATATAAAATACTATCCGTTTCATCGTTGTTTGCTTTTTATTGTTTAACGATCTTAAAAGTTCCTCCTTCTGCTATCGACACCAAGTATATCCCTTGCGGTAAAGTAGCTGTCGGTAATAATACCACTTGACCAGAGTTCATATCATACATCCCTGAAGAAACCATCACACCTATCGAGTTGTATATTGCTATATTCATTACCGCAGATACACTATCAGGAACCGATAAGGTAATATCTCCCTTGGTTGGGTTTGGAGCTATTCTAAACTCATCAAACAAGTTGACCTTACTAGATAGTTTTCCTTCGCAATCCAAGCTAGAAAACACCTCTACAAGATCACCATGTACTACTGCCAAAGAGAAGTTATTTGTCGTATACTCTCCTACCTTTTCATTATTGATTAATACTGTATATGGAGCAGTACCTGTAGTGATATCCACATCTACTCTTGTTTTTCCCGTATCGACAGATACCATAGTTTGACCTGATAAACTTGCTGCCTCTTCAATAACAACCTCAAAACACTGTTCACAATTTGTAAAATCTGCCAATCCTATACACACTGGATAAGTGCCCGGAGGTAAATCACTGACCTCTAAAGATGATGTAAAACTGTAATTCTCTCCATTAATAGTGGTTTGATAATTCAAATCAGTTATCGTACTAATCGCAATGGAACCATTATCCTTGTTTACGCAGGTTTCACTAGAAGTTGTAATTGTAAAATTATTGGGTGGTAAATTCACTAGTGGGCAATTATCAACCACATTCACTGTTCTGGTAACTTGGGTGGCCACATTTCCTGAAGCATCAGTAGCATTATAATATATCGTATAACTACCTACCGCATCTACAAAATCTGTAGTATCAATCACAATTGCACTGCCATCATTGGTAATGGCTCCTAATTCTGTATATCCAGATCCCAATTCAATAACCTGTGGGTTATCACCTAATAAAGTAATTACAGGTGCTGTAGCATCTACTACATTAACCGTTCTGGTAACTTCTGTTGCCATATTTCCTGATGCGTCCTTAGCATTATAGGTTACTGTGTATTGCCCTAACTGATTAGTATTTATAGATGAAGCATCAATCACAACTACACTACCATCATCTGTATTTGCTCCTAATTCTGTATAAATATTCCCGATAACTATCTCTTGTGGATTAGCTCCTGTTAACGTAATCACTGGGGCAGTAGTATCTACTACATTTACTGTTCTAGTCACTTCTGTAGCCATATTACCAGATGCATCCGTAGCATTGTAGCGAATTGTATATGTACCTACTGCATCTACAAAATCAGCGCTATCAATTACTAGACCACTACCATCATCAGTAGTCGCTCCTTGTTCAGTATACCCTGATCCAAACTCTATTTCTTGTGGATCATCTCCTGTTAACGTAATTACAGGAGCAACACAATCTTCGCTAAAACTAGCAATATCATCCTTATCCCAACTGCTCAAATAGCTAGCAGATGCATCATCTACCTGAATACACGTTAAGTTAGGATTGTAAAGAACAAAAAAGTCTGTTATCAAATTATTATTACCATTTCGAACATCTAAAGATTCTAGTACGTTTTGATGAACTGCAAGTTCTTCTAATTGTATACACGATGTCACGTCTAATGTTGTTAGTAGATTTTTACCTGTACTAAGCTTTTTTATGTTGGGATTATTATTTACTAATAAACTGGTTAAAGCGTTAGATCTTAAGTTTACTTCTTCTAATGTAGTGTATGCAGATAAGTCTAAAGATGTAAAATCATTTTCAACGGCATCTAAAATTTTCAAATTGGCATTACTTCTTAAGTCTAATTCAGTTAAATCATTATAATCAATATTTAATGACTCTAATGCCCTAAACGCTTCTATTCCTGTAAGGTCTGCGATATTTTGACTTGCGATATTTAATGTAATAACCGTTTCTATTTTGGATGTTGCTACCTGGTTGTCGTTCGCAATTCCATTTCCCATACTTAAAGCATCTCCTATTGAAACTACATTACCATCTACATCGTGCGTTTCTAGATAATTTTCGAAATTTGTATCGGCTACGTAGGTCAAATCACAATACAATGCATAAGCAGCTGTTGCGTCTTTATGCCATATACCAGGATCATTAGCAGACAAAGTAACATCATCTACTTGAATACAGGTCAAATTTGGATTTCCTGTAGCATCAAGCGCTGTGAAATTTGTGTTATTCCCATTGGCTACATTTAAAGAAGTTAAAAGATTATTCGCGATTCTTACTTGTATGACACTCGGATATGATGATACATCTAAAGTTGTAAACTCGTTATCATTAAGCTGTAAAACTCGTAATATTGGATTGTTAGAAATATCCACGCTACTGATTCCTGTATTCGCAAGATCTAGCGTAGTTATATTAGCTAGTGTAGTTACATTTACATTTCCTAAATTAGGGTTAGCACTTAAAGAAGCTTTATCTAATAATATGTTATTAGTCAAGTCTAAACCTGTTAAGTTATTATTCTGTAAACCTAGCGTAGTTAATTTTGTATTTTTACTTAAATCAATATGGGTTAAGTTTGGGTTATTACGACATATCAAATACCACATATCTCTAAAATCTTCAATACCCGTCATATCTGCGACCTCATTGTTTTGAAATATGATTCCTTCAGAAACTTCTACTAATGCCGTATATACATAATCATCATTGGCAATTCCGTTACCATATCCATTGCTCTCTAAGAAAGCTTCAAAAATATCATCTGGCACATAAGTTAACCTACAATATTCCGCATAACTAGCAATAGTATCTTTTAACCAACCTACTAAAACAGGAGCTAATGGATCGTCAACTGATATACACGTTAAACTCGGATTTCCGGTAACATCAACGGTATCGAGATCATTATTATTTCCACTTTTTAAATTCAAATATTCTAATAAGCTATTCTTACAAGATAAATCATCTAGCGTATTTTGATTACTTAAATCCAAAGAAGAAAGTGGAGTAACATCACATACTAATCTACTTAAACGCGTATTATTATTTAAGTCGATCGTTGCAATACTCGTATTACTAAATGATAAATAAAACAAATTAGAAAGATGTGTCACATCTAAATTATTAATAGAATTCAGACCACACTCTAAATTTTCTAACAATGGATTGTTTTGAATATTTAATGAGGTTATGTTGCTGTTCTCACAATATAAAGAAGTTAAATTTGCTTGATGACTTACATCTATAGTTCCTAATCTATTATTAGTAACTGTTAAACTTGTTAGATCGTTATTACTTACATCTAAACTTGTTAATTCATTATCAGCTACATTTAAAAACTCTAAACTCGTGTTTGTAGTTATATCTATATTTATAAGACTATTATCTTGGACATCTAAACTTTCTAATACTGTTAACCCAGTAACATTAATACTCAACAAGCCTGTATTGAAAGCTATTACACTTTCTAACAATGTATTATTTGTTAAATCTAAACTTGTATTTGTTAATGTATTGTTGTCTATCCATAAACGAATTAAACTTGTAAAATCTTCCACTCCTGTAAAGTCTGCTATATTCTCTCCTCTTGGAGTTAAAAGTTGAATATTTTCAATCTTCTCAGTAGGAACTAAGTTATCATCAATAATACCATTCCCTAAACTATTGGTACTTCCTAAAGCAACAACTCCTCCAAACTCATTATGTGTTTCTAAATACGCTTCAAAATTATCATCAGGTATAGATGTAAATCGACAATAGATAGCAAAATTGGCTGTGGCATCTTTTACCCAAGTACTTAGATAGCTAGCAGATGGATCATCTACTTCAATACAAGTTAAATTAGGAGAATCATCTACTTCAAACTCTGTGATACTACTATTGTTTCCATTCTTTACATTCAAATAACTTAAATCATCATTCCTTCTTGCACTCAGTTCTAATAAATTGGTATTATTACTTACATCGATTGAAGTAAGATTAGTTTCATCTAGGTTCAAATCCTTAAGATTGGTAAGGTGACTTACATTTAAAGATGAAAGCGGGTTTCTTCCACAACTTAAATCTTCTAACAATAGATTATTTTCTAGGTTTAATTCGGTAAGTTGATTTAAAGAAGCGAGTATTCTGGTAAGGTTTACATTGGTACTAACATCTAAACTAGTTAACGTAGTTTCATGTATTTGTACATCTTCTAATAAAATATTAGCACTTATATCTAAGTCTGATAAAGTATTTGTTGTAAGTACTATTTTTTTTAAAGCAATATTGGTAGAAAAATCTATTGACGTTAAATTATTACGTGGTACTTCTACCTCTTCTAATATTGTTAACCCAGTAATATTAATACTTGTTAACCCCATATCTCCACATTGCAATATTTTTAAATTTACATTACTAGTTAAATCTAAGCTTGTATTTATCGTGTTATTAAAGCAAAATAGTTCTTCTAAACCTATGAAGTTTTCAAGACCTGTAAAGTCAGTAACTCCTAGTAAAGGAATAAATAATCTCGTTACATTTTCAATAGCACCTGTTCTCACATAATTATCATTTGCAACTCCATTACCCATACTTGTAGCATCTCCAAGAGCAACTATGTTCCTATCTGCATCATGCGTTTCTAAGTAATCTTCAAAATTATCATCAGGTACATACGTCCAATTACAATCCTCACCAAATGCAGTTGCACTATCTTTTTCCCAGCTGCTTAGGTAACTTGCTGAAGCATCATCAACTTGAATACATAAAAGATCGGAATTTCCTGTAGCATATAGTTCTATGCTATTGCTATTGTTTCCATTTTTAAGATTTAACGATGTTAATTGTCCATTTTGACATTCGATATACTCTATATCAGGGCTACTACTAAAATTTAATGAAGTAATAGCACTATTATTTGTGTATACCTCTTCTAGTTTTTCGTGATTACTTAGATTTAAAGTTGGAAACACCGTATTGTTTACTTCAATAATTTCAAGCTTTATATTGTTAGTTACATCTAATGCAGTTAACATTGGCGTATCTCCTATAGATAAGTCATCTAAATTTACAAGTGTACTTAAATCAATAACAGTAAATTGATTTTTACTAACACTTAATGTTTCCAACAACGTATTATTTACTAGGTTTAAAGTAACTATTGAATTATCTCCGCAATACAATCTAGTTAAATTCGTATTATTTGAAACATCTAGTGCGTTTAATGAGTTTTCTCTCATTCTAAGATCTACTAAAGCAATATTAGCACTTACATCTATACTATTGAAATCATTTTTATCTAGATTTAATGTATGTAATGCTACATTAGAACTAAGATCTATAGCCATTAAATTATTGTCTCCAGCCCTTAATATTTCCAAAGAAGTTAACCCTGAAATGTTGATGTTATTAAGTCCCATATCCGAACAGACAATTTCATCTAAATTTACATTTGCTGTCAAATCTAAGCTTCCAGAACTAATCGTATTATCAAAGGCTCGGAATTTTTCTAAAGTTATAAAACCTTCAATACCTGTAAAATCAGCAATTCCTTGGTTTGATATGTTTAAAAAGGTTATGTTTGAAATTTGCTCAGTTCCTACATAATCATCGTTTGCAACTCCATTCCCCATACTGGTAGGGTCACCAATGGCTACAACTGCACCTATTGAATTATGAGTTTCAAGGTAGGCCTCAAAATTATCATCAGGAACATAAGTTTGACTACAAGAAGTAGTATATATGGTTTGTACATCTTTTTTTGTAAAGTTTGCCACTGCATATGCAGGATCATCTACTGCAACGCAGGTAAGACTTGGGTTATTTGTAATATCAAAATCTCCATTATCTAAATTTGCATTATTTCCATTTCTAAGATTCAGATATGTTAATTGATTTGAATAACAAGCAAATTCTTCTAACAATGGGTTTTGCGAAACATCCAAACTTGTGAGTTGATTATATTCAGTATATAAATAGGTTAAAGCTGGGTTTTGAGAAATATCCAAACTGATAAGTTCATTCTCATACACATATAAGGTAATTAATTTAAGGTTTTGTGTGACATCCAAACTGGTGAGTTCATTCTCGACACAATCCAAGTCCTCCAAAAGAATGTTTTGTGATACATCCAAACTCCCTAATGGATTACTATAACAAGATAATTTTTTTAATGCTACATTATTTGTGGTATTTAAACTATTAAGCTGATTATTACTACAGTTCAAAGTTGTTAATACTGTATTTTGAGAAACATCTAAACTTTCTATTTCATTTCTACTACAACTTAAAGAAGTTAGCATCAAATTACCTGAAATGTCCAGGCTTTGGAGATTATTTCTACCTAAATTAATGGTTTGTATTACTGAATTTTGAGAAAGATCGATACTCATTAATGAGTTTTCAAAACATATGAAATTTTGTAAGGCAGCAAACCCTTCTATTCCAGTTGCATCAGAAATGGTTAATCTAGAAATATCTAAATCTGTTACACTTGCTATTCGAGAAGTATATACCTTATTATCATTTGCAATTCCATTTCCCATACTGGCAGCATCACCTACAGCAACTGTATTCCCGTTAGCGTCATGAGTTTCTAAATAATTTTCAAAATTATCATCTGGCACATTGGTTTCCTGCGCAATTGATACAATAGCAAATAAAGAGAAAAACGAAAAGAGTAATCTTTTTTTCATATAAGGGGCTTTTACGTTTATTAGCGATTTACGTCCACGAAAAAAGTGGTTCTTAAATCTTTTGCAATAGTACTTCAATTCTTTGATTTTAAGATAATTTTAACGGTGGCAAAAAGTGGCAAACCCTTGTTTTTACACTAATTTACGTAGGGTTACGTATATCATTTCTACCAAATCATCATCTATTCTATTACCATTTTTTTAGTATCAATTTTCCGGCTCCCTACATAAAGTGTATAGAAATAGGTTCCAGATGTTAATCCATCACTATTTATATTTAATTCTCTATCTCCGGTTTCTTTAAGGGCAACCGTGGATACCACTTGCCCTATAGCATTACTAAACACAATAGAAGCATTATTAATGCCTTGCGGTAAATAATATTTGATCGACGAAGTACTATTAAATGGGTTTGGAATGTTTTGATACAATATCGGGAGGTTTCCTTTATTCACATTTCCTGTATCCTCGCAAGCACAACTTTCTACAGTTTCTAATCTTGCTAATATATCAGTCATTTTGCTTTGCAGAGTTTCAATTTCATTCTGAGCATCTACCAATTCTGATTCTAAAGAAGAGACTACAGGTTCTAAATCTACAGTGACTGCTGTTCCATTTTCAATTTCAATAATTAAATTGGTTCCAGACAATCTTGCCGAAGTTAAATCCTGATTGTCGGTATTTACATATTCGGAAAGATCAACGGCATTTCCATTCGAAATATTCAATACGTTTGCCGATAAATCTAGTGTTTGACTATCGGTTCCTGTACCATCCTGTAACCCTGAAAGATCTATTGTATTTCCTCCAGTAATACTTAAATTTCCATTCGCTAGAGTTAACGTTTGCGCATCTGTATTATCCATATATCCAGAAAGATTCACGGTATCCGTTCCTCCAGATATACTTAATGTGTTTGCAGCTAACGCAAGCTCTTGATTATCGGTATTGTCTAAATATCCAGATAAATCTACTGAAGTGACATCATTTGTTAAACTAAGTGTGTTCGAAGACAAACTTAAATCCTGATTATCAGTATTATCTAAGTACCCAGAAAGATCCACAGTAGCTGAATTACCAGAAATACTTAACGTATTTGTAGCTAATGATATAGACTGAGCATCCGTATTGTCTAAATATCCGGATAAATCTACTACAGTAGCATCATTTGTTAAACTAAGCGTGTTGGAAGATAAATTTAAATCTTGATTATCCGTATTATCTAAGTAGCCTGCAAGATCTACTGTAGCAGCATTACCCGTAATACTCAAAGTGTTCGTTGCTAAGGATATTGCTTGTGTATCGGTATTATCCAAATATCCCGATAAATCTACAGTAGTAGCATCATTTGTTAAACTAAGCGTGTTAGAAGACAAATTTAAATCCTGATTATCGGTATTGTCTAAGTAGCCTGCAAGATCTACTGTAGAAGCATTACCAGAAATACTCAAAGTATTCGTTGCTAAGGATATAGACTGAGTATCTGTATTGTCTAAATATCCCGATAAATCTACAGTATCATTACCTCCCGAAATACTAAGTGTATTGGTATTTAGTGACAGTTCTTGATTATCTGTTTGTGTAGCCCAAGTTAAGCTTCCAGAACTATCAGTAACTAACACTTGATTAGCAGCCCCATCTACAATAGGAAACTCATATACTCCAGCAATATTTAAACTATTGGCAATCTGCATTTTTCCTTCTGTACTTATAGCTGCTACTGGAGCAGCATTATACGGTCCCCATGTCCAACCATTATTGGCAGATGTAGTCATAGAAGTTTTAATACTCACTCCTGTAACTGGGCCATAATCATAATTCGCGCTTCCTCCATACGAAATTTTATATCGGTCACGACCATTAAACTCTATTCCATTGGCTTCTCCAGCATCAAAACGAATCACATTATCCGCCATATTCAGTATGGTCGTTGCAGTATGATCACCTAAGTTATCTTTAATAGCACTATTCCACTCAGCACCATTCCAAAAATAAAGCGCTTTTTCATCGGTATCATAAACCATTAACCCTTCTTCGGTCTCACGAATACCTTTTGAAGAAGGATATTCTGGATACCTAGGTTCTAATCCTGTACGTTGTCCTGTAGTTAATCTTGGAAGAAATAACCCTTTATTACTTGATGTCAAATCCAGTATAGCATATGCATTAGGTGCATTCGTACCGATACCCACTCTTACCGGATTGGTAGCTCCTCCTAATATCATGGTATCATCTTCTGTTGCTTGGGCACCATTTCCTATAGCGATAGCGTTGTCTCCACTTACCAATGCGTTATACCCTATTGCAATATTATTAACAGCTTTGTCTTCTGGATAAGTACTACTAACTGCATCATTGGACTGTGCCCCCTCTCCAATAACAATAGCTCCCTGATTTTGTGCTATGGTATTACCTCCTATAGCTATTGCCTGATTTCCACTTACATTGGTTTGATAACCAATTCCAATAGACAAATCATCTGTCATACTGCTTTGCCTACCGATTAGTATAGAGTTATCTCCACCACCACTTATGGTGGCCTGATACCCTATACCAATCGCTGCGGTTGCATTAGCGATATCCACTTCTGCTCCTACCGCAATACCATATTGACCATCTACTCTGGTACTATATCCTACTAAGGTTACATCATTGTTTCCGGCATCTGCATTCGCACCCAAAAAAGTCGCTCTACTAGTATTGGTTCTATCACCTACTCTTGCATATTCATTTCCAGCAATATAAGGCCCAGATGAACCAAAACTGGCAAAAGAACCCATACCTACATTATCTTCTCCTTCTCTATTGCTTGATCCCGTAGCCACCCCTACATAGGTATTTCTATTAGCGTTTTCGTTATTGGTTCGATTATTATCCCACCCTGCATTGGCTCCTATAAACGTATTGAAATCTGCATGTTCTGTGGCAGCTCCTGCAGCAGTACCGATCATCGTATTGTAAATCCCTGTACCAATATCAACTGCCGATGAATCTCCAACGGCAGTATTGTGATGTCCTTCAGTAATACCATACAGTGATTCTTCTCCAATTCCTGTATTTTTATAACCTGTGCCTGGAGTTCCGGAAGAGGCCCCAAAAGAGTAACCATAACCTGCCAAATGTCCTACAAATGTATTTTCATAACCGGATGTCATTTTAAGACCTGCATCTTCACCGATAAATACATTTTCATATCCTGTGGTCAAGCTCTCTCCAGACTCTTCACCTACAAAAGTATTATCATAACCTGTGGTCATCGACAATCCTGATTCTGTTCCAATAGCTACATTATCACTACCTGCCGCCAATCTAGCTGCATATTTCCCGATAAAAACATTATCAAAAGCTCCAGTCATTTGATCACCAGCGAAAGCGCCAATCACTACATTATCACCATAATCATAAGAACCAGTAGCATCATAATCATACAACGCACCAGCCATAGCACCAATAAATACATTATGGCTAGCAGTAGTAATTGTTGATCCAGACCCAGGACCAATTAAAACATTCCAATCACCAGAAGTAATTGAAGATCCTGCTGTAAAAGTTACAGTCCCATCATAAGGAGTTGGTGTATGAGTAGTTGTTGATTGATTTGGTGTTGCAGCACCACCAGAAGAATAATTTTCGGTTTGTGCTGTAAGCTTTACGTAATTTCCAATACATAAAAAGAATACGAATACGAGTAGTTTTATTTTCATATAACGGGGCTTTTGGGTTTATTAGCTGTTCAAAGTGATCAAAAATCACCTTCTTGAAACTGGTGGCAAAATAAACACAGAAACCTCTTTTAAGAAAATTTTAACGGTGGCAAAAAGTGGCAGACCCCAGATTTAAGGTTAATTTACGTAGGGCTACGTATGTGATTTAACTGATATTTTGAATGAATTTTTCAAGTTCCTCTCCCGAAGAAAGTTCTAGTTTTTTTCGTATTCGATAACGTGTAGATTTTACCGAATCTAATGACGCATTACGAACAGTCATAATTTCTTTTATTGACAGGTTAAGCCTTAGCAAAGCACACATTTCACGTTCTGTTTTGGTAAGTGATGGGTATAATTCACGTAGTTTTGCATCAAACCCTTTATTTACTTCCTCGATTTTTGATTGCAATCCCGATAGTTTTCCCTCGGTTTTGATTTGCATTTGTAGTTCTGAAGTTAAGGAATTTATGGCTTCTTTTACTTTTTCAGAGGCCTCAGGTGCTATTTCATTTTTTAATTGATCTAATAATTCTTGCTTAAACTCCAAACGCATACTATTATCCGCAATTAATCGCTTAGTGTCTTCTTCGTTAACTTTTATCTTTGCATCCAACAATTCTTTTTGTGCCTGTTCTTTTTCAAGTTTCTCAGCTAAGATTTTAGATCTACTTTTATAATTTTTACGTATAAGTAAAGCTATTACTATACCACCTACAGCGGTAACCACAAAAAGGATTCTATACCACCTTTTTTCCGAAGCTTCAGCTTGTGCAAGCATCTTCACTTCTTTTTTTTCTTGTACAAAAGCAATACTATCTGCAAATTTTTCTTGTTTAAATTTATGATTTAACTCTAGTTCCTGTATTCGCTTTATATTATCAATATTGTAAATAGAATCTGAATGCCTATTAAAGATTCTATAATCAAAATATGCTTGTTTATAATTACCCATAAGGTGAAAAAGAAAGCTTTTTCGAAGATAAGCTCTGGCAATACGATCTCTAAATCCTTCTTTCTTTGCAATAATTAAAGAAGAATCTGCGTATTTTAATGATTTTTCTAATTTTTCTTGCCTCTTATAAATCGTAGAAACATTATAATACGCCGTACATAATGAAAATCTTTTCTCAAATTTTTTGGCATAATTAATATTTTCTATACCCAAACGAAGTGCTTCGTTGTAATTTCCATTTTCTCTGTAAAGGGCAACCATATTATTGTTTACGCGTTGTACATCATCCACACTATTTATCGAAGTAAATAATTTCTTTGCTTTATCATAACATATTAATGCCGAATCTAACCGTTTACTTTGTCGATATGAAACCCCCATCATATTATATCCTGCCGCTATACCATGAGTATCCTTAAAATTTTCTTTAATCCTTATCGATTCTTTATAATAATCAATTGCCTTATTATGTGTTTTTTGAGATCTATATAACATGCCCATATTATGATATACATCAGAAATGTGCCATGTATCCTTTTGATCCTCATAAATATCTATGGCTTTCAAATAATACTCTAATGATTCTGGATAATCGGCCTCTCTTCTCTTGATCACACCTTTTATTACATAGGCTTTTGCCAATTGTTGTAAACTTAAGCTATCTCTTTTTGTTCCTATTAATAGTAGTGTTTGATCAATTATATCTTCAGAGTTACTAAAATCTTGGTCATATTGAAATTCGGCCAATTCTAGCATCGCTTTTATCTTACCGGCTTGCGTTTGCGCTAATTTTATTTCTTCTTGCAAACGAACTAAAGTAATATCAACATCTTGAGAGAAAATACGAATAGAAAGTAAAAAAACAAATAAGGGGTATTTCATAATCAATAAAGTTAGTGATAATTCTACTATAGAATAATAAACTATTACTCAAAGATAAAACCGCTCTTCTTAAATTTAAGAAGAGCGGCCATCGTAAACAAATCGACTATGGCCTTTTACCATAGTGAGCTATATAGATTGTAATTTCTTGTTATTTAATTATCATATGGATTGAGATAAATGTAAATCGGAAAAGCAAAATGTATTAATAAATTAACATTGCAAATCTAGATATACTCTTTAATGTATAGTATTAGTAGCCCTACTTAATTTTGGATTGCCAATTTGAGATTTTTTTAATATAATATCACGGTTTAATACTTAATTTTGAACATTAATACTTTTTTTCATGAATATTCTTCACCTAGATACTAATCACCCACTCTTATTAAAACAACTACAAGATTTAAGTTTTAACAATGACCAAGATTATACTTCGACAAAGGAACAAGTCGAATCTAAAATTGAAAGCTATGAAGGAATTGTAATTCGTAGTCGTTTTGCTATTGACAAAACTTTTTTGGATAAAGCCAAAAAATTAAAATTTATAGGTCGAGTTGGTGCAGGCTTGGAGAATATTGATATTGAACATGCCCAAAAATTAGGCATTAAATTGTTTAATGCTCCCGAAGGAAATCGTAATGCTGTTGGAGAACATGCATTGGGGATGATTTTATCTTTGTTCAATAAATTAAATCAAGGAGACCAAAGTGTACGAGAAGGAAAATGGTTGCGAGAGGCACACCGCGGAATAGAGCTCGATGGCAAAACTGTGGGTATTATTGGCTACGGAAATATGGGCAGAGCTTTTGCTCGTAAATTACGCGGTTTTAATGTTGAAATCATCTGTTACGATATCCTAGATGATGTAGAAAATAGCGATGCGACACAGGTAAAATTACAAGAGCTTTTTGAGAAAACCGATGTTTTAAGTTTACACACTCCTCAAACTGCCAAAACAATTGGGATGATCAATTCTAAATTTATCAACTCCTTTAAAAAACCGTTTTGGTTAATTAATACAGCTAGAGGTAAAAGTGTTATCACTGCAGACTTAGTAGATGCCTTAAAAAATGGAAAGATTTTGGGTGCTGGATTGGATGTTTTAGAATATGAAAAATCTTCCTTCGAAAATCTATTTACTTCAAAAACAGATATGCCACAGGATTTGCAAGAACTTCTTAACATGGATAATGTGATCGTAAGCCCTCATGTTGCAGGTTGGACAGTAGAATCTAAAGAAAAACTAGCCCAAACAATTGTAGATAAAATTAAAGCTGATTTTTCCTAAATTTATACGGTGAGGAAAACTGTACTAATATTTGGAGCATTAGTTTTGGCATTACTAATTCTTTTTCAGCTAAGCAAATATAGTGTGCTTACAGGTAATACTGCAATAGAAACAGTAATTGCAATAATAGCCATTGTCTTTTTTGTTGTAGGAGTTCTTATCAACAAAAAAGTATTACATAAACAACAGAATTCTAATCAAGAAATAGATCATAAAAAAATAAAAGATCTAGGATTAAGCAAACGCGAATATGAAGTTTTATGTGAAATAGCTTTTGGGTTATCCAACAAAGAAATTGCTAATAAATTATTTGTCTCAGAAAGCACTATAAAAACCCATGTATCTAATGTATTGGTAAAATTGGATGCCAAAAGACGAACGCAGGCTATACAAATTGCAAAAAACCTCCAAATCATACCTCAATAAGCCCAAATCATACTAAAGTCGAATACAATTCATACTTTAGTATGAGTACTAAATAGGGCTGTACACCTAATTTTGAATAAAACATTTAATATTTTCAATTATGAAAAATACAGTTACACGATATGGTATATATAGTGCCATAACCATTTGTTCATTATCGCTATTAGGATGGTTTCTGGGAAATAATCTAGATTATTCTATCCAAGAAGTTATTGGATACACAGGAATGGTGGTTGCACTACTTTTCGTATTCTTTGGAATCAAACATTATAGGGATAAAGAAAATAATGGGGTTGTTTCTTTTGGTAAAGCACTTTTAATAGGAGTTTTAATCTCACTTATTGCAGCATTGGCGTTTGGTATTCTTGATGTGATTTATGTTAAATATATCGCTCCTGATTTTATGGCAGAGTATTATGCGCATCATGTCGAGCAATTAAGAAATACACTTACGGAAGCCGAATTTAAAATCGAATTCGAAAAATTAGAAGCGCAAAAAGAATTATTTTCAAATATATTTATGAGTTTTTTTCTAATGTTTGCCACAGTATTAATTATTGGATTTATAATTTCTTTACTTTCTGCATTAATACTACAACGTAAACCCACTATACAATAATCAAAATAAACAATCATGCAATACAAAGCCAATACACCAGATGAATATATAGATGCTATACCCGAAGAAAGAAGAGCCGTAATGAGTTCTTTAAGAAAAGTAATCAAAGCCAATATACCTAAAGGATTCTCTGAAGAAATAAATTATGGTATGATAGGATATGTAGTACCTCACAGCCTTTATCCAGGTGGATATCATTGCGATCCTAAGCTACCATTACCTTTTATGAATATTGCTTCTCAAAAGAATTTTATTGCCGTATATCATAGTGGTATTTATGCAGATAAAGATCTTATGGATTGGTTTGTAGGCGAATATCCAAAGCATGTTAAAACCAAATTAGATATGGGCAAAAGTTGTATTCGTTTTAAGAAAATAGATCAAATTCCCTTAGAATTGATCGGAGAATTGGCATCGAAAATGACAACGCAAGAATGGATCAATATATATGAAGCGAACAGAAAAAAATAAAAATCAATGAAAAATAGAGTTACAGGCTTAGGTGGTTTTTTCTTTAAAACTAAAGATCCAAAAGCTATAAAAGAATGGTATGGAACACATCTTGGACTACCGGTAGATGATTACGGATGTACTTTTTGGTGGAAAGATGCAGCAGGAAATGATTGCTCTACGCAATGGAGCCCCTTTAAAGAAGATACCTCCTACTTTGATCCGAGCAATAAAGAATTCATGATGAATTTTAGGGTCGAAAACTTAGTAGAATTACTTGATGTGTTAAAAAAAGAAGGGGTTACTGTAGTAGGAGAAATTGAAGAATATGAATATGGTAAATTTGGTTGGATCATAGATCCCGAAGGCAACAAAATAGAACTTTGGGAACCTGTGGATAAAGCTTTTTTATAATCGAATAAATTTTAGACTGTTTTTTTTCGTATTTTTCTACCAATAATCAAATTAATTAAACAACATGAGTGAAGAAAACAACAATCTAGGGGATGACCTGAAAAAAGGAGCCGAAGAGGCTGCTGAGACTGTAAAGGATACTGCTAAAGAATTTGCTGAAGAGGCAAAAGAAGTTTTTAGTTCTCAAGAAAACAAAAAGGTTCTTGCAGGTATTCTGGCCATTGTGCTTGGAAGTTTAGGCGTTCACAAATTTATTTTAGGGTATCAAAAGGAAGGTTTTATTCTTTTGGGATTCTCACTAATAGCATATGCTTTATCTTGTTTCGTAATTGGGGTTTTCTTTGTATGGATCCCTGGTCTTATAGGATTAATAGAGGGCATTATCTACCTAACTAAATCTGATGACGAATTCTACCAAACGTATCAAGTGGGCAAAAAACCTTGGTTCTAGTATAAAAAAAGCCAGAAAATTTACTTCTGGCTTTTTTAATTAATCTTATTATCGTAATATTGCGATATATAAATATTAAATGGGAATTACAAAAACACAAATATTCGATAAGAGACAAAATGAACTCGCCCAATTATTTAAAATTTTGGGGCATCCAGCTCGCATCGCAATTTTACAACATATTAGCACACAAAACTCCTGTATCTGTAATGATCTTGTTGAAGAAATAGGATTGGCTCAAGCCACTATTTCACAACACCTTAAAGAATTAAAAAGTATTGGATTGTTAAAAGGAGAAATTGAAGGTAAAAGTATGTGTTATTGCATCGATCTTGATCGGTGGAACGAATTACAAGAGTTTTTAAATTCCTTTTTTAATACTACAAAGCATAATTGTTGTTAAACCAAAAAAGATTTTACTAAATATCAAAACATATGAATACGTCAGAATTTATAACCTTATTAGCCGAGCATCAAGACAAACCATTATTATTTGAATATGCTCCTGGTATGCTAGTAGGAACTAATTATCATATCACCGAAGTAAAACATATAACCGTTGAATCCGTGGATTGCGGCGCAGGAATGGATTCTTGGAAAGAAACTATAATTCAATTATGGGAAAGCCCCTCTGAACTAGGCAAATCTGATTATATGAGTGCCTACAAAGCATTAGGAATCCTTAGAAAAGTAGGTACCATGAAATCGTATGAAATGGATGCTGTTGTTAAAATAGAATATGGCAATGCTATGTTTCATGCTGCACAATTACACGTTAGTGGTTTCCTGGTTAAGGAAGGACAGCTTGTGGTTACATTAAATGTACAACCGACAGATTGTAAGTCTAAAGAAGCTTGTGGAGTTCCTGAAACCGAAACTGCTAACGCTAACGCATGTGCTCCCGGTAGTGGTTGTTGTTAAAACAAAATGAATAGTAACATCCAAATAGAACATTTTTCCAAATCCGATTGGTACGAGATTTCGACTATATATCAAGAAGGAATTGCAACCGGTATTGCTACTTTCGAAACTAAAGTGCCCTCTTGGGAAACATGGGATGCCACTCATACAGTCTCTTGTAGATTAAAAGCTATTGTTAATCAAGAAATAGCCGGTTGGGCTGCATTATCCCCTACCTCAAAAAGAGAAGTATACAAGGGCGTCGCCGAAGTTAGCATTTATATAACAACAAAGTTTAGAAATTTAGGTATCGGAACCCTACTTTTGTCTGCATTGATTAAAGAAAGTGAATCGGCTGGATTCTGGACTTTACAGGCAGGCATTTTTAGTCAGAATAAAGCGAGTATCGTATTGCATAAATCCTTAGGATTTAGAGAAATAGGATTTAGAGAAAAAATTGGAAAGTTAAATAATATCTGGTATGATAATACCATTTTAGAACGACGAAGTAAAAAAATAACATAACCACATAAACACCACACATATGAACATTTTAGTATTATGCACCGGGAATTCTTGCAGGAGTCAAATGGCAGAAGGCTATTTAAAACATTTCGCAAAAAATCACGCTGCTATTTATAGTGCTGGAGTAGAAACTCATGGAGTAAACCCCAGAGCAATTGCCATTATGAAAGAAGATGGAATCGATATTTCTAATCATACCTCTAACAATTTAGACGAATATCTTGATATCGAATTCGATTACATTCTTACGGTTTGTGACAATGCAAAAGAAAGATGTCCATTTTTTCCTGGTAAGGCAGAACGATTACATTTTAATTTTTTCGACCCATCAAAAATTGAAGGTACAGAAGAAGAATTGCATGCGGCATTCTCTAAAACAAGAAATCAAATAAAAGAATATTGCAACAATTTTGTAGATACACATGTCCACACCAAAGTTTCTTAGACATACTTTTCATTGTACTTAAAAAACAAAAGACCTCTATAAATTATAGAGGTCTTTTTTATATGTATTTACTTTCTTAAGCGTCCTTATGAATCTCAACAGAATGTGGGTAAGGAATTTCAATACCTTCTCTATCAAGGGCAAGTTTGCAATTTTCTAATGAAGCAAAATAAACATCCCAATAATCGCCTGGTTTACAAAATGGTCGTACCGCGAAGTCTACAGAACTTTCACCCAAAGCTTCAACATTAACTGAAGGTGCAGGATCTTTAAGTACTTTCGGATTGCTAGTTAATACTTCTAAAAGTACAGATTTGGCTTTTTTAATGTCCTCGCCATACCCAACACCTATGGTCATATCAACTCTAATCAACCCCTCTGCAGTATAATTTATAATGTTTCCATTAGCCATTGTACCATTAGGCACTATAGCTAATTTGTTTTGAGGAGTAGTCAACTTAGTAGTAAATATTTCAATTTCTTTTACCACACCCAAAACTCCTTGTGCCTCGATCAAATCTCCTATTTTGTAGGGTTTAAATATCATAATAAGAACTCCCCCAGCAAAATTAGCTAATGATCCTTGCAAAGCCATACCTATAGCCAAACCTGCAGCGGCAATAACCGCAGCAAAGGTAGTTACATCAACACCCAATCTAGAAATCACCAAAATGATAAGAAATATCTTTAGTGCCCAGGAAACCAGATTTAATAAAAACTTTTGTAAAGAATCTTCATATTTGCTTTTAGAAAACACCTTAGTAAGTGCTTTAATTGCTCGTTTGATGATCCATGAACCAATGATATATATTAAAATTGCAGTAATCAATTTTGGTCCAAATTCTTTGGCTAATTCAATACCATAATTTACCCATTCTTGTGCTTTTTCCATTTGCGTGATTTTTTATTTTTAGTATTTATAATTAAAGTTAAATATTAGTATTCTTTAGAATACAGAAAGATAATATTTATTATCCTTTTTTCTCTATTTTAAATCCAGAGGTAACATAATTTTCGGGTATGTTTTCTGGAGGCACTGTTAATACATTCCCATCTCTTACTGCATGATAATGGGGTGATAAAATTTCGATACCTGCATTATGCAATTCATTCTTCAAATTCTCATGTAACATCGAATAAATTAGAGATGATTTCTCAGGGGTTTTGGTATATGCGTTAATCTCATAATTAACATAAAAATCATCCAAGCTTTTTATTAAAACAAAAGGTACAGGATCAGATATAACAAATTCGGTTTTTTTAGCGCCATTTATCAATGCTTTTACTACCTCATTACTAGCAACATCATACCCTATGGTTACCGAACTATGAAGGATAATACCTATATCCTGTGCGTGTCTACTAAAATTGACAATATGATTTCCTAAAATTGACGAATTAGGAATCGTAATGTCCAGGTTCTTCATCGTTCTAATTCTCGTAACTAATAAACTTCTTTCGGTTATATCACCAACGGTTTCTCCTATTTCTACCCTATCCCCTACTTTAAATGGCCGCATATACGTAATTACTACACCAGCCACAATATTAGATATTGCCGATGTTGATCCTAGCGAAAAAAGAATTCCAAAAAATATTGAAACCCCTTTAAAAGCGGGAGAATCAGAACCTGGTATGTAAGGAAAAACTATAATTAATGCAAAAGCAATAATTACTACCCTCAATAAGTTAAATGTAGGTCGCGCCCAATCTGCATGAAAACCATCTAATCGAACTGCTTCTCTTTCTAACTCAGTAGTAACATATTTTAAAAATCTCAATAAATATTTTGTCACAAAAAAGATAACAATGATAAAAAACAAATTAGGAATAAAACCTACAAAACCATTGTACAGAAACAATAATGGTTTTTTAATATAGTCTATAACAATATCTGCATATTTCTTGGTTTGAGGGACCAAACTAAAAAGAAATGGAAGGTATATGATTAAAAAAGTAATAACAATCGATATCTTCAATAATCGCAGTAAAAAAGAAAGAATATGCCTTTCTCTCCTTGGAGTTATAAATCTAAAGAACTGAGCGAATTTTGTATTACTAAAGAAAATATTATTCTCCAGTTTACCAATCTTGCTCTGTAGCCACTTAAAAAGTCTCTTGAGAAGAAAAATGAAGATAATAATACCTACTATAGCAATAGCAAAATAAATATACTGTACTACCACTATTATCTATATTTAGAATACTAAATACGGATATCTATCCAAGATAATTGGAATTGAGTTTTTAAAAAAAATATACTATTTCGATAAACTGCAAAAAAAAACTATAATTGGTAGTATTGATCTATTACAAACCATAATCTAAGGGTAATAAGCGAGCAATTTTTTGCTCAGCCATATATCCGTTAAACACTATTTTATCAGGGTGAGAAAAATTACCTAAACCATCAATAACGAAAAATTCTTTGGTATTAATCATTATGTCAGTTTTCAACTTTTTACGATATAATACTGTTGTTTTATTTACCAAAGGATATATCTCTGCAAAACCATTTCGTTTTTGGATTTTCAAAAGCTCTGATACCGATGTTTTAAACCCTTTATAATATAACTCGAACTTATTCTCGGCAAGTGTATTGGTGGCCAACGAACGCATAAAGTGGGCTGTAGATCCTTTAAATACTTTATTTCGTTTTCTTTGATACCTTTTATTTTTTGAGTTAAACTCTGTAAAAAAACTAGTTCCAGCAAAATAAACTGAATTAACCCAACCCGTGGTAGAGAACTTAACCTCAAAATCCACCAAATTATATAAAATCTCATATCCTAAATGATCATTTTTAATTTGAATTGGCACACTCGAACTGGCATATAAACTACGATCATTGGCATTGTAATATAGTCTTATATCTTTTTCATTTAAAATTGCACACGTTCTTTGAGCTTCTTTATTACCTATGAAATGAGTTCTAAAATAGTTTAGTTTTTTCTCTCGACTCCAATCATCATTTTGTATAAAAACGGCCTCAAGTTCTTCTAATTTCTTTTCGAGATAAATAATTAAACCTTTCTCTTTATTTAGAGATGATGCTCCTAGGTAAATAGTTTCATAGCCAAGATAAGACACAACTATTTGAAAGTTTTTACCTATTTCAGAATCTAAAGAAAATTTTCCTGAAGTATTCGTTATAGTACCTTTAGTAGTACCATCGATATAAATTACAACCCCTTCCAAAGGTTTTTTGGATACCGCATCAAATACAGCACCACTAACTACTATCGATTGAGACATTAAAACATAAGGAAAAGTAACAAAAAGGAGTAGTAGTTTTATTCTAGAGTATATAAAATCGTTACTTATCTCCATTTTTAAAATACTTTTGTTCTAATTCGGCCTGTAACTCTTCCATGACAGGCTTCACCGTACTATCTGGTAAATCTGCTATTCGTATATACATCAGCCCATCTACAGCATTATTAAATAGAGGATCTACATTAAATGCAACTACCTTGGCGTTTTGCTTAATGTATTTTTTCATTAATACAGGAATTCGAAGGCTTCCGGGCTCTACCTCATCAATAATTTTATCAAATTTATTGAGATCACTCTTGCTTTCATCAAAAACAAAATCTTTATCTGCATCCTTTAGTTTAACCTTAAATTCTTTTTTAGGTCTTACATATTGAGCCACATAGGGATCATAATAATGTGATCTCATAAACTCAATCATCAAAGATTTAGAGAAATTACTAAACTTGTTACTAATACTTACTCCTCCGATAAGATATTTATGTTCTGGAAAACGTAAGGTGCAATGTACAATACCTTTCCATAACAAAAATAGTGGCATAGGTCTTTGCTGATATTCTTTAATGATAAACGCTCTACCCATTTCTATAGATTGGCTCATCATTTTATGCAGTTCGGGTTCGAATCTAAATAGGTCTTGTAGATAAAATCCATCAATCCCCAAGTTCGCATATATTTTCGAGCCCATTCCCATACGATATGCTCCAACAAGCCTTTTGGCTTCATTATCCCACAAAAACATATGATGATAATAATCATCAAACTTATCAAGATCTATAGAATTATTAGTTCCTTCCCCTATTTCTCTAAAAGTAATTTCTCGAAGTCTTCCAATTTCATTTAAAATATTGGGAATATCTATTTTTTGAGCTAGAAAAACTTCGTAATTTTTACTAGTCAATAATCTTTTATCGTTATTACGACAAAAATCTAATTCAGACTGTATAACTTGCGCACTACCTTCTCCAGCTATTTCTTTAGGGGATTTAGGAATTTTTAAATTTCTAGGAATAGATTCGCGTAATGTTTTCTTCTCAAAAGGATTTGCCAACATATACGTTTTGGTTCGTAAAAAACTTGTAAAATCCTCTAACTTGGTATGCTCCTGCTGATCTTTAACTGAAATGGGGTTACCAATTCGTACCTTAATCACTCTTTTTTCCTGAGAAAAGAGTTCACTAGGTAATTTAGCAGTTCGTAACACACCACTTATCGCAGAAAGGCGATAAAAAAGTGTACTATTGCGCGCATGAAAATATATTGGGATTACAGGAACTTTTGCTTTTTGAACCAATCTCATTATACTAGGTTCCCAATGTTTATCAACATAGTTTTTACCTTCTTTAATCGTAGAGACTTCTCCTGCTGGAAAAATACCAAGAGGATACCCTTCTTGAAGATGTAAAATAGCATTTTTAATACCCGTAAGACTGGACTTAGCTTCTTTTCTGTCCTCAAAGGGATTAACAGGCATTACAAAGGGTTGCAGAGGCTTAAAATTGTGCAATAAAAAATTTCCTATAATTTTATAATCAGAACGATGTTCTAACATTAATTTAAGCAATAATCCTCCATCAAGACCTCCTAATGGATGATTTGATAAAGTAATAAAAGCACCATCTTTTGGTAATCGTTTTAAATCTTCAACCGGAATTTCATAAGTAACTCCATACAAATCCAAGGTAGTACTTATATATTCTAACCCTTCTAAGTGACTAAGTTTATCGTATTGACGATTAATTTTCGATATTCTGGTTATTTTTAAGAGTAACCATCCAATAAAGGTACCTATAAAACCAAGTTTATCTAATTTGAGCCCTGAGGCTAATTCTCTTGCTGTGACTATAGGCATTAAATACAATTTGCGCTAACTGCAAATATAGCAAAATCCATGAATTGATCATCCTAGTCTTTGGCAACCATTTGATAAGTCTCTCGTGTAATTTGTTTTAACAAAATTTCTTTGTTTTTTTCTAGAGATACAATCGAATTATCCGTAAAATGTCTTATGGTAAACAAAGAAACACCTGTATTATAAGTAACTTTAAACTTAGCTTTCAATGTTTTAAGAAGTTTTTCGAAATGATCAAATTTATCATCCAGGCACACCGAAAAACTAATCGCCGAATTTTGGATGAGATCTACCTTAATGTGATATTTATGAAATAATTTAAAAATATCGCTAATATTTTCCTCAACAATAAATGAAAAATCTAAGGACGAGAGGGATACCAAAACTTGATTTTTCTTTACAATATAACATGGCATATATGGATCGAGCGGTTGTCCTTTTTTCACCGTTGTACCCTCAGTTTCTGGATATAAAAAAGATTTCACATAAAGTGGAATTTCTTTTCGTTGCAAAGGCTGTATGGTTTTAGGATGTATTACCGAAGCTCCGTAAAAGGCAAGCTCTATAGCTTCTTCGTAAGAAACATGGGATAATAATTTAGTGTTTTCAAAAACTCGCGGATCACCATTAAGCACTCCGGGTACATCTTTCCAGATACTTACACTATTTGCTCCCAGACAATAAGCAAAAATACCAGCGGTATAATCACTTCCTTCTCGACCTAATGTGGTTGTGAAATTATTTTGATCAGATGCAATAAACCCTTGTGTTACGCTAAGTATATTTTTGTTTACATTATCCAAAATAATTTGTTGTGTACGTGTCCAATCCACTTGGGCATCGCGATATGAGTTATTTGTTTTAATCATTTCGCGTGCATCCAGCCACTCATTATTAAGTCCAGTAGCATTTAAATATTCGCTTATGATAACTGTAGAGATCAGCTCACCATAACTCACTACTTGATCATAGATATAATCGTATTGTTTAGATTTATTCCTAACCAAAGTTGTTTCCAGGTCGTTAAATAAGTTTTCTGTTTTTTGATAAACAGGATGCTGTTTGGCATCGAAAAGAGACATTATAATTTCAAAATGATACTCTTTTAAGTTTTGTATTAATTCTTTTTGCTTAGGATCTTGAGCGAGATATGAGTCCACTATTTTTTCTAAAGCGTTCGTAGTTTTTCCCATAGCAGAAACAACTACTAATAAATTAGAGTATCCGGTTACTCGAAGTACTTTAGCTACATTTTTTACGGCAGCAGCATTTTTTACTGATGCTCCCCCAAACTTAAAAACTCTCATTTATGATTATTTCCTAAAATTATAGATTAGCAATAAATGTATTCACTCCTTCTTGATCCATTTGTACTAGATACCAATCTTTGAGCAATTTTGCACCACTTTTCTCATAAAAATCAATCGCATTTTTGTTCCAATCTAGAACTACCCACTCTACTCTACGAACTCCTTTTGATTGTCCATATTTTAAAACTTCTGTATATAATGCCCTACCTAGACCGGTACCTCTCATCGATTCTTTTACAATAAGATCTTCTAAGTGCAACGAACGTCCTTTCCATGTCGAAAAACGAAAATATACTAGAGCAATTCCCACGATTTGTTGATCAACCTCTGCTACAAAACAGTGAAAAAGTGGATTGTTACCAAAACCTTCGCGGATTAAATCTTCGGTTGTTACCTCTACCGCATCTGGTTCATTTTCAAAAGTGGCAAGTTCCTGAATTAAATCAAGCACCTGATCCATATCCTGTGCAATTGCATCTCTAATTATATAGCCCATCTTATAAAAGTTTATCAAAACTAAAAAATAAGTATTAGAAACGGAGTAATTTTTTGAGCTTATCGTTCAACTCTAATATTATAATAGAAAATCTATAAGAATTAGATTTTTATTTTTTTCATAATTCGAAAGACATTTCATAATTTAAACCTGCGAAAACGATATAGTTATCTAAAAAATAATACTTTTGCAGCAATCTAAATTTCACCATAAATGACAAGAAAAAATCAAACTTTAGGAGAATTTATTATCGAAAATCAAAATGATTTTCCGTACGCTAGTGGTGAGTTATCTCGTTTGATTAACTCTATTAGATTGGCTGCAAAAATGGTGAACCATGAGGTAAACAAAGCTGGATTAGTGGATATTACTGGTGCCATGGGAGAGACAAATATTCAGGGCGAAGATCAACAAAAGTTAGATGTATTAGCTAACGAAACATTTATAAATACTTTAACCAATCGTGAGATAGTTTGTGGTATTGCTTCAGAAGAAAATGATGAATTTATTACGATTAAAGGTCAAAAAAATGATCATCGTAATAATTACGTAGTACTCATGGATCCTTTGGATGGCAGCTCTAATATTGATGTAAATGTATCTGTAGGAACTATTTTCTCTATTTATCGTAGAGTTACACCAACAGGTACTCCTGTAACTTTAGAAGATTTTTTACAACCAGGTAATTTACAAGTAGCGGCAGGATACATTATTTATGGTACTTCTACAATGCTGGTATATACAACAGGTCATGGAGTTAATGGATTTACTCTTAATCCTGCTCTTGGAACGTATTACTTATCGCATCCAAATATGAGATTCCCCGATGATGGAAATATATATTCTGTTAATGAAGGTAATTATATTCATTTCCCACAGGGAATCAAGGATTATATAAAGTTTTGCCAAGAAGAAAAAGAAGATCGACCGTACACCTCTAGATATATTGGCTCTTTGGTAAGTGATATCCACCGTAACATGATTAAAGGTGGGGTTTACTTATATCCAAGTACTTCAAAATCCCCTAACGGCAAACTTCGTTTACTATACGAATGCAATCCAATGGCTTTCATTGCAGAGCAAGCAGGAGGAAAAGCTAGTGATGGTTTTAGAAGAATTATGGATATAAAACCCTCAGAACTTCATGAACGTACCCCTTTTGTTTGTGGAAGTAAAAATATGGTAGATAAGGTAGAATCTTTTATGAAAGATTGATTAAGTGAGAGATACCTGCAAAAATAGCACAAACGCTATGTAATCAATATTAATTGTATATTTATACCATCCCCGTAATACTGTACTCTAGATTTTGAGATTCATATTTCCTATATCTTGTGCAAAAAGAGGAGTTCAGGTCTCTGTAAAATTAACATTATCGAGTGTTAGACCTTGTTTTTAACGTATTTATGTTAATTTTACAAAAAGCTAAAGAAAAACAAATAAACAGACCCAAAATGGCCAAGGAAAATAAAGCTGTTAAAGAAGAAGTTGTAAATGATCCTTCTTCAAAAATTGAAGCAATCAAAAACCTTATTTTTGGAGAAAATATTGCTGCTTATAATTCTGAATTTGAACAGGTAAAAAACGATATTGCTTCTAAAAAGAAAGAATTAGAAGACTTCATCGATGATTCCCGCAAAGAACTACATCAAGCTATTGACAATCTTAGTACTGATATTAATATTCGTATTACAGAACTAGAAGATAACCTTGCTGATAAAGCAGATACGCTAGATGCGAAAAAAGTAGACAAGAAAACCCTAGGTGATCTTCTTATTGCTATGGGTGAAAAAATCAACCAAAAGTAATCCAATCTATCCAAAATTATGGAAGAGCAGGATAAACTCAAACTTCTTAAACAACTTCTTCTTAGCGAAGAAAAGGAGTTTGCCGATTCCATAGCTCAAAAAGTCGAAGAACTCAATAAAATAGTTCATCAAAAACAAGAGCTCTCTCATAAGGTAGATCCTATTATAGATGATAAATTAGAGCAATTTGTAGAAGAAATACCTAAAACTCTCGGCCCTACAATTACTCAAGCATTAAAAGAAGAAATTAAAAACTCCCAGGATGCAGTAGTAGAAGCTTTATTCCCGATCATTGGTAAAATGATTAAGAAATATATTGCTCATGAAATGAAACTGCTGAGTGAAAATATCAGTAGGCAAACCAAAAATGCTTTTTCCTTTAAAAATTGGTTTCGTAAAACGAAAGCCAAAGCGCAAGGAATTACAGAAGGAGATCTGGCGCTTACCGATTATGCCAAACCAAGACTGATTCAAATGTTTGTGATCGAGAAAGATTCTGGATTATTAATAACTGATTATAGCCCATTATCCGATGGCACTATTGATAAAGATATGGTTGCCGGAATGCTTACCGCTATAAAGAGTTTTGTTGAAGATGCTTTTCAAGGCGGAGATCAAAATCTAGAACTAATCGAATATGAATTATATACTATACATATTCAAAATTTTTATTCTTATTACATTGCAGCCGTAGTTTCGGGTGCATATTCTATGATGTTCAAAGAAGTATTAGAAGATCAAATTCTAGACTTTGCACAACAACATATTTCTACTAAAGATTTAGAAAATAGTACCCTTTTTACTAAAAAACTTAAAAAATATTTTGCAGATGAAATTGTCTAAAAAAGTAGTGCTTTTAGGACACTTTGGTGTAGGAAAAACGTCCCTGTTTAGACGTTTTGTCGATAACGAATTTTCAGAAGAATACAAGGTTACACTTGGCGTACAAATCAAAAAGAAAGTTGTAGAACTTCCTGACGGCAGGGAGTTATCTATGATTATTTGGGATACCGAAGGACACTCAGATAGTGTAGAAGATACTAGGAAATCGTACCTGTTAGGTTCGCATGCTTTTATCTATGTATTTGACATTACTCGTGAAGAAACCTATAAAAACTTAAATGAAGAGTTAGAATATTTACAAAAAAATTATACTAAGGTTGCCGCCAAAGTAATAGGAAATAAACTCGATCTGGTAAATGAAAAAGAAACCACTGCTTATTTAGAAGCGCAAAACATTCCTTTTGATTGTTTAACCAGTGCAAAAACGAATAAAAATGTACAAGATTTCTTTTCGGATTTGGCTAAAGAAATAACATCCTAAGGATTATGAAAAATTATCACGAGCCTTTACAATTTCACCAAAAAACACAGGTAACTTCGGTTTCTTTTGAAGGTTTGATTATAGATACAGACGCATCACTTTTTGATTGGAAAAAAGGAGATTCGATTTATGACATCCATCCTTTTTTCGAAATCCTAAGCAGCTTTATCGAAGACCATAACGGTGGTTCTGAATCATATAATTTTCCTTGTATTCATTTTGAACATGGAGACGATGAGCGTATTTGTGATGTCTCCATTCAAATAGATAAAGACATCAGTATTATTCTTTTCGATTATACCCTAAAGTATAGTGATCTTAATCTCATAGCTCAACAAAAAAACGAATCAATTTTATTAAGCAAAGAGCTTGAATTAAAAAATAAATATCTACAAGAAAAAGAGGCTTTTAAAAATAGTTTTATTGCTAATATCAATCATGAAATTAGAACACCGCTTACTAGCATACTTGGTTTTGTTGAAGTATTAGAAAAAACAAATCTCTCTTTTGAACAAGAGGAACTTACCCGAATCATTAAACGAGAAAGCAAACATCTTAATTCGCTTATTGATGATATGATCGATATCTCAAAAATTGAATCTGGTACTTTAAAAGTAGTAGAAGAACGATTTTCTTTTCATACGCTTATCAAAGGGTTCGAAGAATCTTACACTAAAATTTCTGAAGAAAAAGGTCTTGTTTTTGAAACTAAAATAGACGACAATATACAAGAATATGTCATTGGTGATAGAACCAGAGTATATCAGGTTTTAAATAATTTACTAAACAATGCTTTTAAATTTACTGAAGAAGGAAGTGTTACTTTTTCGATTTCTAAAAATTATCAGCGTACTAATAAATTAAATCTTAATTTTAAGATTGAAGATTCTGGATTTGGAATTCTTGAAGAAAATATCCCTCATCTTTTTGAGCGTTTTACACGATTTAATCATGATAAACAAATATCTGGCACAGGTTTAGGTCTTGCTATTGTAAAAGATCTGGTAGATTTACTTAATGGAGAAATTAAAGTAAGTAGCACACCTGATAAAGGAACTGCATTTAATATCAAACTCCCCTTTAAGTTTGAAGTTACAAAGAACACTACTCAAGAACGAAAAAAGAAAAAATATACACTTCCTAAAACTAAAAGAAAATTTAGGATATTAGTGGTAGAAGATGAAGAAATTACTCAATTTTTGATCATGAAAATTTTGATTTCGAAAGGTACTTTTTTTGTAGATATTGCACTCAATAGTGAAGAAGCTATTAGTTATATAGAGAGACGAACATATGACTTGGTGTTAATGGATCTATCACTCTCTAAAACTGATGGTTTTCAAACCACGCATATGATTAGGAAAAATTATGGTGATCCCTATATTTCTGAAGTACCGATTATCGGCTTTTCGGGTAAGGCAAGTGAAACTGCCCGAGATAAGTGTTTACGATCGGGCATGGATGATTTTATCGCCAAACCTTTTGAACAAGAAGAACTACTTTACAAAATCACAAAGCAGATTGCAAAAAAGGCTGCCGATTAGGCAGCCTTTTTACATATGATTAAAACAGATAATTTACTATCTATTCATATTTTTAATTTCCTCAGCAAAAGTATCGTTATCTGCTCCTTGATCTACTAGGATTAATGCTTTATCAACAACATATTTTGCGTTTTCTGAGCTAAAACCTAAACCTATACTCAGTTTTTCTAGTAATACTACTTGATCATCTCCTTTAATATGATCTGCATATACCATTCTTGATAAATCATATAAACGCTCTAATCTTCTATCATAACTAGTTGGAGGATTAATAGGATGTGTACCATAATCCTTCAAAATTTCTTTATAATCATTTTCAGAGATATCTAGGTTACGAGCTAATCTATCCAAAAAGGCTTTTTCTTCGTCTGTAATTATCCCATCACTCATAGCTACTCTCACGATTGCTGCGAAATGGTCCTGATTTCGTTTCTGGAAACCACTATCAAATAAATCAGATATTGACATCATGTACTTTTTCTTTAATTTGCCGCAAATATAACTAAACTCTTGTCCTTTTAAAATATATCATTCTCCTTTTTTTATTCTCCAGTAAATCATACGATTTTACATCTGTGTTTTTACCTTAATATAGCTATATCTTGTTCACTAATAACAAGGTACTCTCAATCTCATATTATCCAGTTACCGCAATCATCTATATTGTTTTGAACAGGTATTTTCTAGGTATAATAGCTATAGAAACTTTGAAATGATGTATTATTTTAAATTTAATCAAATTACTGGTAGGGATAAGTAGCCTTTGCGCGTTATATATAAAAAGCATGTTATGAAATTTACAAAGAGATTTTTTAAACTACATATACGATACATTATCAATTTTATAAAAGAACTTCCTGCATCATCGTCTAGTGCAATACATAGGTAGGTATATAATAGAATTAGTTAATTGCAGGAGTAAAGCAAGGTGAATATTCACCTTGCTTTTTTTTAGTAATTCTTTCTTTTTATTAAATTTCATCGCAGGGTATGGTATTGATCATCGCTAATGGTACTTGCTGTTTTCCTAAAGCAGGAATAACAATAGTATTCAGCCCATATGTAAAATCTAACGAAATATCTCCATTACATCTTTTTTTATTACTATCTGCATCCCACTCTATACTTACATAATAAATAACTGCTCCAACATTACCCAGTGGCTCTATAAGAAGCTCCGGATTTTTGGGTATTTCAATTTTTGAAGTAAAAGGAATTGAATTAGATGCTTCTACTTGTCGTGCTATTAAAGTTGCAGGAACATCGGCAAACCTATTATCTATGCCATAAATCTCTATTGTAAATTCTGGATTGATAATCTCTAACGCTTCTGTAGCTGTAAATTCTAATAATATAGCACTAGTATCATCATCATTACTACAGGACCACAAACAAAAAATAGTTAACACAAAAAATACAGGTTTCATAATATCAATGTTTATTTTAAAGAAGATGCACAATTATAATATTGGTTGTGCGGTGATATGTTATTTAATCATTATCCCATATCCTTTTTATTTATGTCATACTACAGCGTTATATACTTTATAATTATGATAGTTTTAACCAACACCTTTTTTGCCGATTATATCCTTATCCCTATTTTGTGCTTCAGTAAATAACACCTATGCAACATCAAAAACATCTATTCGATCTCCCCAAAAATTCTACTTACCTTAATTGTGCATACATGTCGCCACAACTGAAATCGGTGACCGAAATTGGTTTAAAAAGTGTTTCTAGAAAAGCAAGGCCTAATGAAATTCTTCCTGAAGATTTTTTTGCAGAAAGAGAAATTTTAAAGCAGCGATTTGCAACCTTGATAAGTGCGCCTGATCATCACAATACTGCCATCATACCATCTGTATCGTATGGCATAGCAAATGCCGCTCGTAATACTCCAATCAAAAAAGGAGATGAGATTCTTTTGGTCGATGAACAATTTCCTAGTAATGTATATATATGGCAAGAAGTAGCTCAACAAAAAGGAGCCTCTATAAAAATCATCAAACCCCTTACAAATTTTGAACAACGAGGTAAGCAATGGAATGAAAATATTTTAAATGCCATCTCCGAAAAAACTGCCGTCGTGGCCATGGCTCATGTACATTGGGCAGATGGCAGCTTATTTGATTTAAAAGCGATACGACAAAAAACAAAAAATAATAATGCCTTTTTGATTATTGATGGCACACAGAGTATTGGAGCATTCCCTTTTTCTATACAAGATATTCAACCTGATGCATTAGTATGTGGTGGATACAAATGGATGTTAGGCCCATATGCTATAGGAATGGCGTATTACAGTGATGTATTTAACAATGGTACACCTATAGAACATAATTGGATGAATCGGCACAACAGCGAGGATTTTAATAATCTCACGCAATATGAAGATCGCTACCAACCAAAAGCTGCACGATATTCTGTAGGTGAATCCAGTAATTTTGTGTTAACACCTATGCTTATTCGATCTATCGAGCAATTAATAGAATGGACACCCGTTGGCATACAAGAATATTGTCAAAAAATAACGCAAAACACTGTAAATCAACTTCGTTCACTAGGGTGTTTAATTGAAGATGATGCCCATAGAGCACATCATCTTTTGGGAATCTATTTGCCAGATCAGATTAACCTTGAACAGTTAAAAACAAGATTGAAAGAAAAAAACATAACTGTTTCTTTTCGCGGAAATGCCATACGAGTCTCTCCTCATCTATATAATATTGAAGAAGATTTCGATTTGTTTTTAGAGCAATTTAAGTAGAAAGTGAAGTTCCTTTTGTACGGAATTAAGATAGCACCTATATTTGCCAAAAAATCCTGCTAAGTGAGTGCAACTTTAATCTCGCAAATTGTCGAAAAGTCTCTGCAACAGCAGAAACTAGAAAAAGCTATTGCCCAATTTCAAGCAAAAACACATCTTCAAGGTGGTATAGGGTCAGCGTTATCCTTTATTATATCAAATGCATTTAAAAATGTAGAAATACCATTTCTATGTGTTTTTAATGATAAAGAAGAAGCTGCATATTACCTAAACGACCTAGAGCAATTACTAGGCGACAAAAATGTACTTTTTTATCCTGGTAGTTATCGACGACCGTATCAAATTGAAGAAACCGATAATGCAAATGTATTACTACGGGCAGAAGTACTAAATCGGATTAATTCGAGAAAAAAACCGGCGTTAATTATTACCTACCCAGATGCATTGTTTGAGAAAGTAGTTACCCGAAAAGAATTAGAGAAGAATACGCTAAAGATTTCTATTAATGATACGCTCTCTTTGGATTTTGTAAACGAGGTACTATTCGAATATCAGTTTCAACGAGTAGATTTTGTAACAGAACCAGGAGAATTTTCGGTTCGTGGTGGGATTGTTGATGTATTTTCATTTAGCAACGACGAACCTTATCGTATTGAGTTTTTTGGAGATGAAGTAGACAGCATCAGAACCTTTGATGTCGAAACACAACTATCCACCGATCAAATTAAAAAGATCACCATTATCCCTAATGTCGAAAACAAAGCTCTCCAGGAAACTAGAGAAAGTTTTTTAAATTATATTTCCAAAAAAACAATAGTTTTCACAAAAGATATTGATTTATTATCTGCCCGGATTGACAAAAATTTCGAAAAGGCCAAAGAGGCTTTCCTTACACTTTCTGAAGATATTAAACACAGCACTCCCGAAGAGCTTTTTGCCACTTCGGCACTGATTAAAAAGCAATTATTAGATTTCACCTTAGTAGAAATCAGCAATCGACCTCTTACCAAAGCCGATTATGCTATCAAATTTGACACCAAACCTCAACCATCGTTTAATAAGCAATTTGATTTGCTTATTCAAAATCTAAACGAAAATCATGAGGAAGGATATAAGAATTATATTTTTTGTGTAAGCGAACAACAGGCAAAACGTTTTCATGATATTTTTGACGATGCCGATCTTGATGTAAAACAATATGAAACCATAGTTTTTTCGGCTTTTCAAGGATTCATAGATCACAATCAAAAATTGGTTTGTTATACCGATCATCAGATTTTTGAACGTTATCATAAATTCAATCTCAAAAACGGATATGCCAAAAAGCAGGCAATTACGCTCAAAGAGTTAACCAATCTAGAAGTAGGTGACTACGTTACTCACATAGATCATGGAATAGGCAAATTTGGAGGGTTGCAAAAGATCGACGTTGAGGGTAAAAAACAAGAAGCTATCAAGTTGATCTATGGAGAACGTGATGTATTATATCTTAGCATTCATTCTCTTCATAAAATCTCCAAATTTAATGGCAAAGATGGCAAAGCTCCGCAAATCTATAAGTTAGGGTCAAAAGCTTGGAAAACTTTAAAACAAAAAACCAAAGCTCGTGTAAAACACATCGCTTTTAATCTTATACAATTATACGCCAAACGAAAATTACAGAAAGGATTTCAATATGCCCCAGACAGTTATTTGCAGCACGAACTAGAAGCTTCTTTTATCTATGAAGACACTCCAGATCAAAGTACTGCTACAGAAGCTGTAAAAGCAGATATGGAAAGTGAACGACCCATGGATCGTTTAATTTGTGGAGATGTTGGTTTTGGTAAGACTGAGGTTGCTATTCGAGCTGCATTTAAAGCTGTAGATAACGGAAAACAAGTGGCAATACTAGTTCCTACAACGATTCTGGCATTTCAGCATGCAAAAACATTTCGAGAGCGTCTACAAGATTTTCCGGTAACTGTAGATTACGTCAATCGTTTTAGAACAGCAAAACAAAAAAGAGAAACACTAGAAGATTTAGAAAAAGGAAGAGTTGATATTATTATAGGCACCCATCAATTAGTCAATAAAAATGTGAAATTTAAGGATTTAGGGCTACTGGTTATTGATGAAGAGCAAAAATTTGGAGTTTCTGTAAAAGACAAGCTGAAAACAATAAAAGAAAACGTAGATACATTAACTTTAACTGCTACTCCCATACCAAGAACACTTCAATTTAGCTTAATGGCGGCTAGGGATTTATCTACCATTACCACACCACCACCAAATCGTTATCCTATCGAAACAAACGTGATACGATTTAGCGAAGAAACAATACGAGATGCCGTAAGTTATGAGATACAGCGTGGTGGACAAGTGTTTTTTATTCATAATAGAATAGAAAATATTAAAGAAGTAGCAGGTATGGTACAGCGATTAGTCCCCGATGCTAAAGTTGGCGTAGGCCACGGACAAATGGAAGGCAAAAAATTAGAAAGCTTAATGCTTTCATTTATGAATGGAGAATTTGATGTGTTAATATCCACTACTATTGTAGAGAGTGGCCTAGATGTTCCTAATGCAAATACCATTTTTATTAATAATGCCAATAATTTTGGCCTTTCTGATCTACACCAAATGCGCGGTCGTGTTGGACGAAGCAATAAAAAAGCATTTTGTTATTTTATCACACCGCCTTACTCTGCAATGACCGAGGATGCTCGAAAACGAATTACTGCTTTAGAACAATTCTCAGAATTAGGTAGCGGTTTTAATATTGCAATGAAAGATCTAGAAATTAGAGGAGCTGGAGATTTACTTGGCGGTGAACAAAGCGGATTTATTAATGAAATAGGATTTGACACCTATCAAAAAATCCTAAATGAAGCTATTGAAGAACTAAAAGAAAATGAGTTTGCTGAGCTTTATGAAGATCAATCAAAAGAAAAAACATTCTTAAAAGACACTCAGATTGACACCGATTTTGAGCTCTTATTCCCAGATGATTATATCAACAACATAACCGAACGTTTGAATTTGTACACCGAACTTAACGCTATCAAAGATGAAACAGAGTTACAAGGGTATGAAAAAAGGCTTACGGATCGTTTTGGAGAGTTACCAAATCCAGCTATTGATTTATTAAATTCGGTTAGAATTAAATGGATCGCAACAAGTCTAGGAATTGAAAAAATTATTCTAAAACAAAATAAACTTATTGGATATTTCATCAGTGATCAACAGTCTGCTTTTTATCAAAGTGAAGGCTTTTCGAGTCTACTAAAGTTCGTGCAGCAAAATAGTTCTATTTGCAAAATGAAAGAAAAAAACACCCGAAATGGTTTAAGGTTATTGCTTACTTTCGAAAACATTGATTCGATAGACAAAGCACTGCAAGCACTACAACCTATGAAATATTCAAACTAATGAACTAAAGGCACCTTGATTAAGGTAAGGCAAGTCATTAATGAGGTTAATGTCATTTTAATATGGAAAAAGATAATTTTTCTATTAAAATCTTAGGAGCACAGCTCGTTTTTTGCTATAATTACACTTCGTCGATACAAAAACGCATTTCAACGATAGTTTTGTTGTGTTTTACCTTTAAATCTTAATTGATGGTATATATATATTTAATTTCAATCTTATATTATAACAATAAGACCAACAGTTATTATGGATAAAAGAGAGGAATTTAGTTTTTTGAAAGGAACTTGGAAACAATTAAACCATAAAGTGAATCAATTAATTGACAATTTAAATGATAATAAACTTTATGCTATAAATTATTCTAATTTAAAAAGAAGGTTTATTGAAGAAATAGAAAATTATAAAAATAATCCCGAACTAATTGATATAGAAGAGTTTTCAATGAACTATTCTTTTGGTTACCATGCATTCAACAATATCGATGACTTACTCAGTAAAGAAGCAATGTTTATCGAAGTTAAAAGCTATCTTAGAACCTTAAAAATAAGAGCTTAAAAATACCATAATTTCTAAAAACTACTTATTCATCATTTTAAGTCATTTATATTTTTACTCAAAATAACACTTTTCGCAAAACATACTTTCCTAAAAAATTATATCACATCCAACGGAATAATTCCTATATTTCAAAATCCAGCAGAATTTTAAAATCCTCAAAATCCTAGAATACAAAGGGATTGTCGGGCGAATGTCGGGTTAAATACGAGTCAAAAAATTTGAGAATCTATTTCTGAAAACTAATATTGCTGAAGAATATGAAAACAAGTTCTAGTGATCATAAGCATCAAACTAAAAACTTACAAATTATGAAGCAGCCAGAATTAGGTCAAAAAATATCTGAACTCAGAAAATCAAAAGGCCTTACACAAGAGGAGTTAGTAGAACAATGTAATATTAGTGTTCGGACCATTCAACGTATCGAAGCAGGTGACGTCACGCCAAGGAGTTATACTATCAAAACTATTTTATCAGCTTTAGATTATGACTTAGAAAGAATCCAGACAGAAGAATCTAGAGTAGCTAAAGAATTTAAGAAATTATTTTTACTCGAAATAGACGACACTAAGGAGGCTGGATACTTAAACAGACAACTTTCTATTTCCTGGATAAGTGGAATTGTTTATTTCATATTGGGATTTGCCGAATTAGCGGTAGAATACTTTAGATACTTTATGGATGAGATGATCACAAACAATATTGTTTACATTGTCCTAAAACTAGTAATATTAGCAGCTATAATTTTATTTACTCGCGGGTTTATTCTTACCGGTAAGATTTTTAAAAATTATCTACTTCGTATTACTTCCTTTATTTTTATCCTTGTAGGTTGTCTTTTCTACGTATATGACATTATTTCTCTGTTCATAGGCGAGTTAGATTATCAATTTATAATGGGAGCAGAAGCTATCACTTATGGTGTTATTGGAATATTATTTGGAATATCCATATTACGTCTTAAAAATGGCATGGGACCTTTGGCCACTGTTACAGGTGTATTTGAAATTGTGACCTATAGTTTTATGACAACGGTAATTTTATCTGTAGTTGGTTTTGTTTTACTTACCCCAACCATTCTTTTAGAGATTATACTACTCTATAAAATCTCTGAAATGCTTAAAGCAAAGCAACGAGAAATCGAAGAAGCTTAATACTCAAACCTTATTTCCACATATTTTAAATCATCAAATCTTCTTTGATGGCAGAGAGTCTTACGTTTAATTTAAAAAAATGAAAAAATGAAAAATCTAATATTATTCACAATCCTTTTTAGTCTAAGTGTATTTAAAACTATAGCGCAAAAAACAGATTACAACATCATTTTTCTCGACGGTTATTTTTCTAAATACGCAAAACTTGCTCAAGAAAATAATGATGACCTTAAAAATTTATACCAAAAAGAGGTACAAAATCGAGTATTTCAAAAATTCTTTATGCAAAGTGAATACTCTTCTTTTATATATCTAGATTTGGCAAGGCCTCACAATGATATTCCTTATCTTAAAAAAACGATAGCCGCTATTAGCACTCATAAAAAAGAAATAGAAAAAACGATATTTAAAACTGTAAAAAAGTGTAATGCCATATTACCATCTACCACATTAACTATATATATCGCTCCACCAAGTTCTAAATTTAAGACCGTACTCCCTATGATGGATGGTGTTTATGGATTTACAGCAGGGAGTCAACAAATTTTAATAAGTATAGATCCTAATAACGAAGGTTGGAAAGAAATGCTCGCGTATGCTGTAGCTCATGAATATCATCATGCGTATTGGACCAAAGAAAATTTTGCTAAACTTACAGAATGGACATTACTAGATTATTTGGTTTTTGAAGGAAAAGGAGATTATTTTGCCAAACAGTTGTACCCAAAAGTTGATACTCCATGGACTAAAGCCTTAACTGATGAAAAAAAAGACGAGTTATGGAGTCGTGTATTACCAGAGTTACAAAATCAAGATTTCTCTTTTCAGACCGAAGTTATGTTTGGATCAGATAATTTTCCTTTTTGGGGAGGATACACCCTTGGATATGATATTGTACAAGGATATTTGTCCAAAAACGAAACCCTTTCTCCTCTAAAATGGGTGAATTTTTCTTCAAATAAAGTATTAAAAGGAAGTGCTTTTTAATTATCATAAAAAGATCGGGTATAAACTCCCGATCTTTTCAGTTCTTACTTCTCATACTTATAAAAAGGGATTAGATCTCTGTCCAAACTCCATTTACACATACTATTGGCGACTCTGGTCCAAGACATGGTATTAAAAGAAACCCACCAGCACAACATGTATCGCCAGCACTAGGGCAGATGCCGTATGCTGTAACACCTCCATTAATATTCTTTTTAACTTCATTTTCAAGTAATTCTACTCCTTGTAATTCTAAAATTGACCGTAACATAATTTATGGTTTAAAAATTAATACTTAAACTAAAATGGTCGACATTGACCGTTTATGCATTCTTCTCCTGGGCGGCAATTATTACACTCGTTGTAATTAGGATCTACAACACATGTTCCGTTAACACATATGTATCCTGTCTACATTAAACTGGCCCAAATAAACTATTCCTTTTACAATGCAATAAATTAAGCCTTACAACCTGTTGGAGTTGTTCCGTCTTCGCATTTAACGTGACATGATGTTGTTGTCCATATTCCGTCTAGATTATAGCAAGTCCCAGTTTTAAGACTACCAATAGGTCTTGGCCCACAACCAGCTAGAATGGTATTTTTTTCCTTTTTACTTATTTGTTTAACTCCTTGTAATTTTAAAATTGATTTTAACATGTTATACTCTTTTAAGTTTATAAATAGTTTATTAAAATGGTCGACATTGACCGTTGATACATTCTTCGCCAGGACGGCAATTATTACACTCGTTGTAATTAGGATCTACAACGCATGTTCCGCTAACGCATATATATCCCGGTCTGCATTGAATCACTCTGCATCTATCTATTTCACATGTGTTCTTATAGTATACGTATCTTCTGTCTCTAGAATTAATCGATGGGTTAATTTCATTTTTAGCCACACTTATACTTGTTGGGTAAACTGGGCTTTGAGAACTCCAGTTGTACATCCGATCCATTGGAATTCCGTTCTCACAAGGGCCATTTAAAAAATCGCGAACATTTCTTCCCCATTGTCTCCAATTATTGCGATCACCAAAAAAAGCTCCTATAAATTGTCTATATCTTGTTACTCTTCCTAATTTATTATTGTGTAAATCCATTGCCTTATCTCCGTCGTAGTCATTTGAATTTACTACTTCATTAGCTCCCATAATCGCTGCAGAAATTGGCTGAGACAAATATCTTTTTAAATGTAAACTCACATAAATATGTCTAAACGCATCTCCCTTCGTACCTGCACCTGTATCGGAATAAAACTCTTCCGATAGGTCTACTGCTCTATTCCAGGATTGAAATATTCTATATGTTCCTATTCCGAGAACACCAGCAACCGATCCCAAAATCCCAATGTTAACCTTACTGTTTTTAGAAATAACATCTAATTCTTCCCTGGTAACTAACACATCTTTTTTACTATACTCTTCCAATATTTTAAAATTGTCTATTTCTCTTTGACTCATACTCATAAACTGCGCTTCTTCTTTAATTGAGTCAAAAGTTGGAGCGTTCTTAATACTTGTTTCTAATTCTAAGCCCAATGCTTTTTCATACTTCCTTTGTTCGAGGAGATATACATTATATGCTTCTAAAAACTGCTCTACTTCCTTTTGAATTTTGTGTAACACCCCTTTGTACATTACCTCTGGATAAAGTTCGATAAGTCTGTTTTCTAAGTAATCTAATTCCGAAATGATGTTGGCTTGATTGGGAATATTTTTGTATTTATAAAAATACTCGCGCTGAAGTATGTGTATAGATGTAAGGGGTATTATCGGTATTTTTAAACTGGTTGTAAATACCGGTTCTTCGGGTGCTTTTGATGTAATTCCTTCTTGTTGAATTTCGGTTTCGTTAAATCTTACTTCAGAATCGGTTTCGCACGCAATAAAACTAAAGAGTAAGCAGATCATTAAAAGTGATTTTTTCATAATTTATGTGGTTTTAAAATATACAAACAAAACTATGCTGCTCACCCTCTAAAATCGACCTACTGTGTACAGTCGTACATATTATACTATGCTAAATATGATTTTTTTATATAATTGCTAGGAGTATCATTCATTTTCGATTTAAAAGCTTTATTAAAAGTAGATTTAGAATTAAAGCCCGAATCATAAGACAATGCCAAGAGCGTTGTATTGAGATGCTCACCATCTTGAATCTTTTTTATAAATTCCTCTACTCTATACTTATTGATATAATCATAAAAATTACATTTATAAATATTATTTAGTAGCCAAGAAATATCATTGGCCGAGGAATCTAATTTTTTTGCTAAATCGATTAATGTTAATTTATGATGAAGATATACCTTATCCACAATCATTAATTCTTCTAATTTTTTCTTTAGATTATATAGTTCATTATCTTCCAAGCGTTTTTTATTCGTTCGTTCATCATTTTTGGTCAACGGAATCCGAAATATGTTTGGTTGTTTTAAACTATAAAATCCGATGACATATACAAAAACAGGAAACGCAATCCAAATGGTGTTATAATTGACATAAGAAGATTGAATATTCAAAAAATAGAAAAATAAATAACTAATAAACCACAATACAAAAAACAAAGATGATACAATCACTACGATTCTAAAAAAAGTGATTAGGTTTTGAGAATACGACAAACTATTAGGTTTTTCTTTGGTATACAATTGTATTAAACGATAACAACGAAAACAATAATAAAGATTAAAACTAATTCCTAAGGCTTCGATTACTAAAAACAGTATCTGTAATTCCCCAACCAATCCCATAGCTACAATTTCACTATGCGTATTTGTAAGTGTCCAGACATAATAAATACACATCAATCCAATTGGAATAAAACTAATATAAGGAACAATATAAGCTGGCTCTTCATCAAAAATCAACCTTCTGAAATAAATATATAGTAAAGGGCCAAAAAGAAAAATCAATAAGTCAAGAAAAAGTGCTATTCTGAAAAAAAAAGAATTGTGCTCATCGTATGAATACAAGAATTTTCCTATCAATAAGACGGACGCAGTAAGAAGAAGAATGGAAAGTATTTGATTGGCTTTTTTATTCTTATCCCGAATAGCTTGTATAGCAAAAGCTAAAAAAACACCTTGACTAATTCCTAAAACTATTACAAAATCAATAATCCCAAAGGTTGGTGTCAAAAAGCTAATCATCGGTATGAAAAATCATTTCTAAGAGAGAATATTTATGTAATTCTAAATCTGGTTAAATAAAATCAATATTGCAATCTCGAAGATATAAATTTAACCTTGATTTAGGATATAGAAATGATAAAACATCGCTTAAAAACAAATACACTATAAAATTTTGAAATGATTAATAATACAAAAAGAGCTTATATCCAATATATAAGCTCTTTTAACGCAAAATCAATTTTAGAATAAAAGGTTTTCTATTCTTTAATAAAAACCAACTACAACTTTATTTTCCTTAAAGCACCACTTCCTCCAAATTCTGATATATATAGAGCTCTGCCATATTTATCGGCTGCAATTCCGTTTGGACCATTAAAAGACGCTTCTCCAATTGGTCCATCAACCACTGCGGCATCCCCAGTTCCAGCGAACTCTTCTACAGTTCCATCTAGCGTTACTCTAAAAATTTTGTTCACCCCTATACCAGTTGCAAAAATCGAATTGCCAACAACGGTAATGTATCCTATTCCAAAACCACCAATAACAATATTAGGAATATTCGCTATTAATGAAACATTTCCTTCGGGATCAATAGATAATATATCTGCAGTAGCAAAGTTTCCAACAACCAGATTACCTTTTCTATCAAAATCGATACCTACTCCACCTGCTAATCTTGCATCTGTGGCATAAACACTTACTTCTCCTTCTGGAGTAATTTTGTGTACTGTTGGAGTTAAGAAATTGGAAACATATAGATTATTTTCATTATCCAAAGTCATACCTGTGGGCCACCCCTGTATGGTCGCTAAAACTGTTTTTGTTCCGTCGGATGATATCTTGAGTACATCTCCCCTTGCCGTATTATTATCATTATTTACATAAAAATTGCCCTGTGAATCAATCGTATTTCCTAATGGTCCTGATAAACCCGTAACAAACTCTGAAACATCTCCTGCTTTTGATACTTTAAGCACTCGTGTCCCATTACCACCAGTGTTTACAAATCGGCCGTATTCCGACACATATACATTTCCTCTTCTATCCACTGAAACAGCATCGTTCCCCGCAAAATCCAAGACAACTGTCTCTACCTCGGCATCAGGATCGATTCCATCACCATAACAAGAAACGAATACAACAGATATTCCTAATACTGCTAAAAGAACTATTACGTTCTTTCCTAAATTTTTAATGATTGTTTTCATATTTTCGATTTTTAAGTTCTCCTCGAAAGTATCTGAGAATTAATTAAAAATCGACCTGTTGGATAGTATCGTACGAATCTAAGCTACTTTAAGTCGCTTAATATAATTACTAGGGGTATCATTCATTTCTAATTTAAAAGCTTTATTAAAAGTAGACTTAGAATTAAACCCTACATCCATAGAGAGCGCCAGAATTGTATGGTGAATATGTTCGTTATTTTCGATTTTTTTCAAAAACTCTTTAATTCGATAATGATTAATATAGTCATAAAAACTACTTTTTGATACCTGATTTAAATACCATGAAATATTATGAGTGGATGTGTCGAGTCGTTCAGACAAATCTCTAAGCGTAAGATTCATTTTAAGAAAAATTTTTTCTTCTTCTATAATATGTCGTAAACCTTTTTCTATAGCCACAATCTCTTGCTCTGGCAATCGTTGTTGTGTTGGTTTAGGCTTGTCAGCATACAATGGAACTCTAAAAAGTTCTGGCTCTTTAAGACTATAATATCCAATAACGAATATAAAGATTGAAATACCTCCCCACAAGGTATCATAGCCAATAGGGTAAAACGAATACTTAAAGAAATTTCCTGCTATAAAACTGATCAACCATGTCATTAAAAAAACACCTACGGATATCTGAAAAAAAGTTAAAAATGACACTAAATTTTGTTTAAAAGATACCCTGTTTTTTTCTTCTCTTGTATAGGTTCTTATCAATTGTATACTTAAATACCAATAATAAAAATTAGAAAGTATTCCTCCTCCTTCAATACAAAAAAATGGAATAGTAAATACTCCTGCAGACACCTTTTCACTATATACACTAATACTAAAAGACATACTATATATAAAAAAACAAATATGAAACATGGCTGGTAGATAATGATACCATGAGAGTTTGTAATGGTCATTATTCGAAAATGCTAACCGCCTTAAATAAGTATAACATAGCGGTCCAAAAATAAAAATTACACCATCTATCAAAATGGTCCACCGAAACATGGTTGGAGTTAAAAACCTAAAGTAGATCATTCTGCCCAAAAGCATCACAACAGCTACTAGCAATATTACAGAGAGCATTCTATTGGCCGATTTATTCTTATGCTTTAGCATCTGTATAGTTATAGCAAGAAATACTCCTTGACTAATCCCCAAGAAAAGAATAAGATCTAGAAATTCGAAAGATTGCATTAAAATGTAATTTGGTTTCATGTAAAATTACTTTTGTTGCAAATGTTTTTCGACCGAATGGATAAAATCGTACCTTTTAAAATCATCTATGGTTAGTATATCTAAGTGGAATATTGCTCTTTTTAAGCATCAAATAATCTTCATCAAACAATTCTGCAATGCTTGTTTTTTCAAAACACTCATCCAATTGTTTCGAGGTTCTTACGCCAATAACTGCAGAACTCAATGCCCCATTTTTTAATATATATTGTATCGCCGTTTGCCCAATATTTCTTTCTTTGCCTGATACCTCTTTTAGCACTTTAATTGTATTTTTAACTTCCGTCACAGAATACCCTAAATAATCTATTGCTGGTTTCCCGGCCAATAAGCCTTTAGCCAAAGTTCCTCTAGCCAACACACCAATATTGTTTTTTTCAAGCAAGCCTAAACTTTCTTCTTCAGGTCTTCGATCTAATAGACTATATTGCATCATTACACTAACGATACTAGATCGTTTTACATATTCTTGTATCACATTGGGTCGTATTGATGAAATTCCGTAATATCTTATTTTACCTTGTTTTTGCAAGGTTTCGAAAGCATCAATAATTTCATCTATAGGGTCATCAATAGTACCGCCATGTAGTTGATATAAATCAATATAGTCAGTTTGCAAACGAGTTAAGCTTTCATCAACTGCTTTAAGAACATAAGTTTTTCTTGGATTCCAGTCCCATCCATTTCCATCTTTTCGCCATTGATTCCCAACCTTGGTAGCAATAATAACATCTTTTCTATGATCTTTTAGTGCTTGTCCTATGAGCAGTTCATTTTGGCCTTTTTCATAAAGATCTGCAGTATCAAAAAGATTAATACCGTAATCTATGACTTTGTGAATTAGCTTTACCGATGTTATAGTGTTCTCTTTTAAAGACATTCCTCCTAGAGATATTTCACTAACATTCAGCTTGGATTTACCTAATCGACGATACTTCATGAATATAACTTTAATTTTACTTAAAGATATAATCAAAAATGATAAAAGGCATCTTCTAGATGTTCAATTTTGGTTCCTGCTTTGTTTCGTATAATTGCAACGATATCAAACCTTACCTCGGCATCCAAATCATGTTCGGTAATATAATGATCAATTGCCTTTACCAAAGATTGGATTTGCTTGGGTTTTACAAAATCCTGTGGATTACCAAAATCAGGAGTACTACGAGTTTTTACTTCAACCACAACGATAACATTTTTAATTTTGGCAATAATATCGACTTCAGATTTAAGATATCGATAATTTTTTTCTAAAACTTGATACCCTTTATCTATCAAAAACTTAATAGCAATTTCTTCTCCTTTTCTACCCAGTGCATTATGTTCGGCCATTATTGAATGTACTTAAATATCACTTCATTTTTTTTCACTTTTAAAGAAATTTCAGCTCCTAAAATAAGAGCTCTGTTATCTTCAATATGTCCCATTGGAAATTTAAACACAACAGGAAAATCGTATTCCTTCACAATATCCAAAATAATTTGTTTGGGCTTTTTTCCAAAAGAAATATTGTTATCATGCATTTTATTCATTCCGCCAACAATTAATCCTGATAACTTCTCAAAATATCCATTTCTTTTTAAATTTTGAAGCATTCGATCTATATGATATAAATATTCATCTAAGTCTTCAATACATAAAATTTTACCTGTAGTATCCATAGCAGAGGATGATCCACATAATGAATATAATATAGACAAATTACCTCCAACTAATTGCCCCGTTGTGTCTCCCAAAATATTTTTCTTAGAAGAAGAAACAATGTATCCTGTATTCTTTCCAAAAAGTGTTTCTTTTAACGAGTTTATTGCAGTTTGTGTACCTCTATGAAAATCAACTGGCATAGCGGCATGCATTGTCGCAATCCCCAAATTATGAATATGAGAATGTAATACCGTAATATCAGAATATCCGATAATCCATTTTGGATTTTTGGAAAAATTCGAAAAATCAAGTTGATCAATAATTCTTACCGTACCATACCCTCCTCTTGCACACCAGATAGCCTTTATATCTTGATTATCCAACATGTTTTGAAAATCCGCTCTTCTTATTTCATCAGATCCGGCAAATTGATGTTCTTCAACCTCTATTGTTGAACCTATTACAGGTTCTAATCCCCATTTTTTTATAATAGCTAAAGATTCTCTAATCTCTCTTACATCAATCTTTCTGGCTGTAGATACTATAGCAATTTTATCCCCTTTCTTAATAAAATCAGGTGTAAACATGTATTAAAATTTCGAATTACAGATACTAATTAACAAATACTTTCGTTATAATCTATTATATTGTGTTGAATTTGTCCCTCAACTTTACTAACAAACCTTATGCCTATGATATCTGATACTTCGTGTAATTTAGATTCTTTAGATGTTTATGTACCTTCTCCTGAAAACCCATGGAATGTTACTAAAATAAATCATTTATTTCGTCGAGCTGGTTTTGGAGCTTCCAAAGCCGAAGTTTTAGCAGCTCTTACCCAAAACGATCCTTCTGCTTTAGTTGATACTCTTATAGATAATGCAGTTGCCCTAAATGCAACTCCACCGCCACTCTGGGGATTCTGGAATCGAGATCAATTTGAAGCTGCCGAAATGGCCAATGAAGACAATACCCTTGGATTTTACCGTAGAGAAGGAAAAAATCAAATGGTAAACGATATGGTTCAAAATAAAGTACGCGAACGTCTTACTTTATTCTGGAGTAATCATTTCGTTACCGAAGATGATACGTATAGAAGCCCAGCCTATCAATCACAATATTATAATCTCTTGCAAATACATGCATTAGGCAATTTAAGAGATTTTGTATATGATATTGGTATTTCTAATGCAATGCTAGCATATCTTAACGGTGATGAAAATGTTAGAGATAGACCTAATGAAAATTATGCTCGAGAATTATACGAACTGTTTACCTTAGGTGTAGACAATGGATATACCGAAGATGATATACAAGAAACAGCAAAAGCATTAACTGGTTATGTAGATACCAATGATATTCCTTGGGGTGATATTCTTTTTAATCCAGGTCAATTTAGTAATGATACCAAAACCATTTTTGGGCAAACCGGAAACTGGACTTATGATGATGTTATTAATATTTTGTTTCAACAAAGAGCTACACAGGTAGCAACCTTTATATGTACTAAATTATATGCTTATTTTGTTAGCCCCACCTGTAGCGAAGCTATTGTAGCTCAAATGGCGCAAACATTTATTGATAACAATTTCGAAATTGCCCCAGTACTTCGCCAACTTTTTAAAAGTGAACACTTTTTTAATCAAGAAGCTATAGGAGCTATCATTAAAAGTCCTTGCGATTTATTGATCTGCTTTTATAACGAGCTAGGGTTTACAGCTGGAACTACAGATATTATTGACTTTATTCGTGGTACTGTAAGGGTTTTGGGACAAGACGTACTAGATCCTACCGATGTAGAAGGTTGGCAAGGTGATGAGGATTGGATTAGTCCAGATCTTTTAATCGGTCGATGGGAAAGCGCTAGATTTTTAATACAGCGAGCATGGAATGAAAATCAGCAACAATTTAGAGACTTTGTCGTAGGTTTACCAATTGGCACTAGTGTCGAAGGGAATTTAGATCCTAGTCTAAGCGGGCCAGAAGTTGATATTGTTGTCCGAGCAATTGTAAATTACTTCTTCCCAAGAGGAATAGATGATACTGTAATTTTTAATGAAATTTCGGGTGTGTTTAGGGATATTGATGCCTTTCCACCTAGTTACTACGAACCAGATGCAGTTGATCCTGCAATCTGGCGATTAGATCGTGCCGAAGTGTCCGAACAGTTTTTTGCACTTCTAAACTATATTGTAGACATCCCTGAATTTCAACTTAAATAAAAATTGCTATGTGCGAAACGAATCACAACCAAAAAATAAAATTAGACAAAGACGGTAACTGTAATACAGACGACCATAAAAAATGGAATAGAAGATCCTTTGTACAAGCATTAGGTTTAGCCGGTGGAGGATCTATGATGTTAGCAAATACACCGCTTTCTGTTTCTAGACCATCTCCCTTATCAATGGCCCTTAGCCAATCTGCCGATGTTAATGACAACATCCTGATTCTAGTACGATTACAAGGAGGTAATGATGGATTTAATACCATTATTCCTGTTTATGACTATGATGTATATGCTAATGCTAGACCATTGATACGCATCCCTCCTAGTGAATTTATCTCACTAGATGATGATTTTGCCATGCCCAAGCCTATGAATAAATTAGAAGGTGTATGGGGTGATGGTAAAATGAAGGTAGTGCAAGGTGTAGGGTATGACAATTCATCTTTATCCCATTTTAAGGGGTCAGATATTTATGCCAATACAAATCTTCTTGAAGACGACCGTACAGGATTTATGGGGAGATATTTTGGCGAAATTTATCCTGATTATTTCAATTCCCCACCACCAAGCCCGCCTTCTATACAGATCGGAAGTATCGGGAATTTAATTTTTAAAGGTCCGGATAGTGATTACTCTTTTGCGGTTTCTGATCCAAGAAGGTTACTACAGATTATTGAAAACGAAACATTCTATAATCTAGACGGTGTTGATGAAAATTGTACTTATGGAGATCGATTAAGATTTTTAAGAGAAGCTACGAATACTACTTTTAATTATGCAGAGGTAATTAGTGCCGCGTATGAAAGGTCTACAGATTTTGGAGGATATCTTGATGATAGCTTAGGAAGACAATTTAGTATTATTTCAAGATTAATTAAAGGTGGTTTAGGTACCAAAGTGTATCTAGTAACTCTAGGTGGATTTGATACCCATAATAATCAAATCCAACGTCATCAACAATTACTTACATCATTCTCTGAAGCTATTAGTAATTTCTATACAGATCTTACTGCTGCAGGGTGGGATGATAAAGTACTTTCTATGACCACATCAGAGTTTGGAAGACGATTTAGAGAGAATGGATCTTTAGGAACCGATCACGGTACGGCGGCGCCAACCATGTTTTTTGGCACGGCTCTTAATGGTAATGGTTTTGTAGGTGAACATCCTGATTTAAATAATCTTACTCGAGGTGGAAACGTTACAAACACTATGGATTTTAGACAGGTCTATGCAACCGTAATGAAAGATTGGTTATGTATTGACCAGACTAGAGTAGGAAGAGTACTACTGGGCGAAGATTTTGAATCCCTTGATCTAGGATTTAACTGTTCCGGTACAAATCCGAATATCCCTACCGATGGAGAAAATCTAACACATATACCTACTTATAGCGATAGTCAAACGTTTATTAATATAGTAAGCCCACAGACTACGCATATCGAGGTTTGTTTATATAACGTCATAGGTCAAAAAGTAGCCACTTTGGCTAATGAAATGCTAATGGAAGGTGTAGATATGGTGATTAATGTAAAAGAATCTGCTGCTACCAGATTAAGCACTGGTCCTTATGTATATCAAATTCAAACCAATAACGGTAATTTTAGTAAGTCTATTGTAATATCATAACAATACAGATATAATCCCGCCAGAATTCTGCAAAATAATTGAAGAGTCTGGCGGGTATTTTTTGTAGCTGTTTTTATTACCTTTGTGCCTTATTTTTAAGTTATGAGCACAAAGGGGAGATACACAATTACAGCAGCTTTACCATATACTAACGGACCTATTCATATAGGCCACCTGGCCGGGGTTTATGTTCCTGCAGATATTTATTCACGATACTTACGAATTACTGGCAATGATGTTGCTTTTATTTGTGGTAGTGATGAACATGGTGCTGCAATTCCTATGCGAGCTAAAAAGGAAGGTGTTTCTCCACAAGTTATTATTGATAAGTACCATACAATTATCAAAAAATCTTTTGAAGATTTTGGTATTTCTTTTAATAATTACTCTAGAACTTCTGCTCCTATCCATCATGAAACGGCTTCTGAATTTTTTAAAAAAATGTATGAAGATGGTAAGTTCCTTGAAGAAATATCAGAACAATTATATGATCCTGAGGCCAAACAGTTTTTGGCTGATCGTTTTGTAACCGGAACCTGCCCCAGATGTGGTAATGAAGAAGCATATGGCGATCAATGCGAAAATTGCGGAAGCTCTCTTAATGCAACAGATCTTATTCATCCTAAATCAACAATTTCTGGCGCAAAACCAATATTAAAAGAAACTAAACATTGGTTCTTACCTCTGGATCAATATGAAGATTTCTTAAGAGAATGGGTTTTAAAAGGACATAAAAAAGATTGGAAAACCAACGTATATGGCCAAATTAAATCCTGGGTAGATGATGGCCTTAGACCAAGGGCAGTAACAAGAGATTTGGACTGGGGTATTCCTGTTCCTGTCGAGGGAGCCGAAGGCAAAGTATTATATGTGTGGTTTGATGCTCCTATTGGATATATATCCTCAACCAAAGAATGGGCAGCACAAGAAGGAAAAGATTGGGAACCTTACTGGAAAGACAAAGATACTAAGCTTGTGCATTTTATAGGAAAAGATAATATTGTTTTTCACTGTATTATCTTTCCGAGTATGCTAAAAGCCGAAGGCAGCTATGTGCTTCCAGAAAATGTACCTGCCAATGAGTTTTTAAATCTAGAAGGAAACAAATTATCGACTTCAAAAAATTGGGCTGTATGGCTACATGAATACCTTGAAGAATTTCCGGATAAGCAAGATGTATTGCGCTATGTGCTCACAGCCAATGCTCCAGAAACCAAGGATAACGATTTTACATGGAAAGATTATCAAGCACGTAATAATAACGAATTAGTAGCCATATTTGGTAACTTTATCAATCGTGTAGTAGTACTTACTCACAAGTATTATAATGGTATTGTACCCACTCCTTCTTCTTTATCTAAGATTGATGAACAAACATTGAAAGAGCTAAAGGCTTATCCAACTGTGATCTCAAGTTCTATAGAGCGTTATCGATTTAGAGAAGCTAGTCAGGAGTTAATGAATGTAGCGCGATTAGGAAATAAATACCTAGCAGACGAAGAACCCTGGAAACTTATTAAAACCGATGAAGAGCGCACCAAAACCGTAATGTATGTTGCTTTGCAAATTGCTACTGCTCTTGCCACTTTATCCGAACCATTTTTACCATTTACTTCTAATAAATTAAAAAATATACTCGCTATCACATCTGATGATCTTGACACAAATTGGAACGAAGTTTCAACAAAAGAGGTTTTGCTTCCTGCTGGACATCAAATTGAAAAAGGTGAACTATTATTCTCTAAAGTAGAAAATGATCAGATACAAAAACAATTAGATAAATTAGAAGCTACCAAAAAGGCAAATCAAGCCGAAAACAAAACGATAGAGCCACAAAAAGACACTGCTACTTTTGAAGATTTCACCAAACTTGATATGCGTATTGGTACTATTGTAGAAGCCGAAAAAATGCCGAAAGCTAAGAAGTTATTAGTGCTGAAAGTAGATACTGGAATAAACACCCGAACAATTGTTTCTGGTATTGCAGAACATTTTACTCCCGAAGAAATAGTAGGTAAAAAAGTTACGGTACTTGTTAACCTTGCTCCTAGAAAATTACGTGGTGTAGAAAGTGAAGGAATGATTCTAATGACAGAAAATACTGAAGGTAAAATCGTATTTTTAAATCCTGATGAAGACGGTGTTAATCCAGGAGCTACTGTGAATTAATGAAAATTAATTTGAAATAAGTTTTCGCAAAAGAACTATTTAACTACTTTGAACTCTCTTCTATATCTTTTCTAAGATCTAATTTTCTAAAGGCCGGAGATACAATAGATGTGAATATAACAGTGAGTAGGGTCATGCTGCCTCCAAACACAACTGCGGTCACAGTACCCATGTATTTGGCAGTAATACCACTTTCAAATGCACCTAATTCATTTGATGAACCCACGAACATTGAGTTTACAGACGACACTCTTCCTCGCATATGATCCGGAGTTTTGAGTTGTAGTATCGTTTGTCTAATCACCATAGAAATACCATCTGTTATACCGCTAAAAAACAAAGCCATTACCGACACCCAAAAAATTGATGAAAGGCCAAAGACAATTATACATAATCCAAATCCAAAAACTGCAATTAATAGTTTTATCCCTGCTTTTTTGCTAATCGGAAAGTAAGCTGTTGTGAACATGATAATAAACGCTCCTACTGCTGGAGCAGCACGAAGTATACCAAATCCTTGTGGTCCTACTTTAAGGATATCCTGTGCAAAAATGGGTAGTAAAGCTATAGCACCTCCAAAAAGAACAGCTATCATATCCAAAGTAAGTGCTCCTAAAACTGCTTTGGTTTTAAAAACAAACTTGATTCCCTCTTTCAAACTCTGCAAAACTGGCTCTCCAATATTTGGATTCATTATTGGTTTTTTAGGAATCTTAAAAAGACATATAAAAGCCAAAGCTGCCCAACCCACAATTACTAACATTGACCAATGTACATCCATTAAATTAATAGCAAAACCTGCCAAAGCAGGGCCTGCTACAGCGCCAATTTGCCAAGTAGAACTGCTCCATGTAGCTGCGTTTGGATATATCTTTTTGGGAACCAATAATGCCAACAATGAAAATATGGTAGGTCCTAAAAAAGCGCGAACAATGCCTCCTAAAAATACTAAACCATAAATCCCATACAAAACCATACTTTGAGAAAAAGACTCCATCGTACTGGGCAATGTTAATACAAACAGTCCCATACTAATACTTAAAAAAGCAAAAACACATATCGTAAGTAATTTTTTCTTTTCTTTTTGATCTACGATATGGCCAGCAAACAAAGCCAAAGATACGGCAGGAATTACCTCCATTAACCCAATTAACCCAAGTGAAAGAGGATCTTTGGTAAGACTATATACTTGCCATTCAATTACAATAAATTGCATGGTCCACGCCATTACCAAAGAAAAACGAATACATAAAAAAATAGTAAATTCTTTATATCTTAAGGCTGAATACGGGTCATTTTTCATTAAAAAAGTACAGCTAAATTCTAAACAAAGATATTGGTATTAGATCAAAAATCCTTAAAATACCACACCTATATATTGAACAATACTTGAAATATTTTTGCACAAAATTTTGTGATTTTTGAAATCAATATAAAATCAAAAAAGATGGTATCTTCGTTTAGTATATCAATCATTTGTCAATAGTTCATGCTTAAAATAGCATATCATCCTATCTACACACACCCTTTACCAGAAAAGCATCGTTTTCCGATGATAAAATATGAATTATTGCCTCAGCAACTTCTACACGAAGGAACATGTGTAAAAGAGAATTTTTTTGCACCAAAGACTCCTAATTCTGATTGTATACTAGCCGTACACTCCAAAACATATTATAAGGATTTAATTGACCAGTCCCTTAGTTCGAAAGCCGTTAGAAAAATTGGTTTTCCATTATCAAAAGAACTGATCGACCGAGAAGTGATCATTGCAGATGGCACAATCAAGGCTTCAGAATATGCGTTGCAATATGGCATCGCTATGAACATAGCTGGAGGTACACATCACGCATATACCGATCGCGGTGAAGCGTTCTGTTTGCTTAATGACCAAGCAATCGGTGCGAAGTATCTATTAGATCAACAATTATCTAAAAAAATACTAATTGTCGATCTAGATGTGCATCAAGGTAATGGTACCGCCGAAATTTTTGAAAACAATCAAAACGTTTTTACCTTTTCAATGCACGGTGCTAAAAATTACCCTTTTAAGAAAGAAAAATCGGATTTGGATATAGATCTCCCTAACCAGACCGAAGATATTGAGTATTTACAGATACTTAAAGCTACGCTACCAAAGCTTATCAAAGAACAACAACCGGATTTTATATATTATCTATGTGGTGTTGATATTCTTGCCACAGACAAGTTAGGTAAACTAAGTTGTACTATAAAAGGTTGTGCAGAACGAGATCGATTTGTACTACAAACTTGTAAAGATTTAAGTATACCTGTGATGTGCTCTATGGGCGGTGGCTATTCTCCTAACATTAAAACAATTGTAGAGGCTCATGCCAATACATTTAGAATTGCGCAAGACATTTTCTTCTAGCCATTTTCTTCTAGCCATTTTGAATAATCGTTTGTAAACGAATATTTATTGTATCTTTCTTAGCGCTAAATTGTTAGTCACACGATGTATACCTGGATAATGAAAATGGTTCTAATAATGCGTTCGAGTGTAATTATAAAAAATAACTAATGGCAAAAGAATGCCCTGTTTGTGGAGATAAGATTATTGGCCGTGTAGATAAAAAGTTTTGCAGTGATTATTGCCGTAATGCATTTAATAACCAATTAAATAAAGACAGCAAAAATCTAGTTCGAAATATCAATAATCGATTGCGTAAAAATTATAGAATTTTAGAAGCATTAAATCCCAATAATAAAACAAAAACTACGAGAACAAAATTGATTGCTAAAGGTTTTGATTTTCAACACTTCACAAGTATTTATACTACTAAAGCAGGGACTATTTATTATTTTGTATATGATCAAGGCTATCTTCCTTTAGAAAATGAATTTTACGCTTTGGTCAAAAGAAACAGTTGATATGACTATAGCACAATATTTCTTAATTAGTACAAACGGTATTATACTTTTAGGAGTAATTGGTGCGATCATCACTCTTATTATTTTAGCCTATTATTACAATGCTAAAAACAAAATTAAAAGAAAACTAAAAAAGTACCCAACCAAAGCCATATCATTATGCAAAGAGAATGAATATGTTAAGATTACGGGCAAAGCATATCCTATAAAAGAACCTTTACTCTCTCCGTTTGGAAAAACTGAATGTGTATACTATCGAGTAGAAGTTCAACGGCAAAAAAGTGATGGAGAAGGTGCCAGTTACTGGAAAACAATATTCAAAGATGAAAAAGCCCAGGACTTTATTATCGAAGCTAATCAAGAAAAAGCTATTGTTAACGGAGATAGTAATAAATTCAAAAAACTTCTATATATCACACAAGAAGTTAAACATACATCGGGCACTTTTAAAGACCCTCCAAAATTTATTGATAATTATTTAAAATCATGTGGTAAAAAAACAACTAACCTATTAGGCTTTAATAAATCTCTTAGGTATGTAGAAGGAGTTATAGAAATTGGAGAAAATATCACATTGATGGGTATAGCTCATTGGAAAGAGTCTGATCATAATTTTGATCGGTACTCTTCCAAAAACTTATTTATATCTGGGGATAAGACTAACAAATTGATAATTACTGATGATCAAAAAATGGTTGATCAGAAATAGATGAAAATCTTATCGATCTCTCCAGTTCTGGCTATTTAATTTTAATGCGGCTTTCATCACATCTTTTTGACTAATCTGACCTACTAATTTTCCATCTTCAATAATTGGAAAACGTCTCCTTTTTGTTTGCAAAAACTTATTAGCCGCATCAAAAATATTGAGGTTTCCATCGATTGTTTCTACATTTTTAGCCATGAACTTATCTACCTTTGCATCTTCAATTGGCATATTGTAATAACGACTTTCATTTAATTGTTTGATACAATCTCCTTCAGAGATAATACCTAACAATGTATTGTTGTCATCTACAACAGGTCCTCCTGATATTTTATGCTTCACCAAAGTTTCGATTACCTCCATTACTGATTGATTTGGATTAAATGTAATCAAATCTCTAGTCATATAATCTGAAACTTTTATTGGGGTTTCGTCCTGCTTTTTTACCTTAGAACGCGCCCCTTGAAAACTGATTATTCCCATAATGTTTAGTGATTTAGTGAATCTTAAATATAGTGATTTTCAAAAACTTAATCAAGAATCCTATCATTTTTACAAATTTCGAAGGCCATTTTTATCATACTCATAATTATTTCTTTTTAATCTAAGAATTCTTCTATGATCATGAGGATATTTCTCTTTTTACTTGATAACAGTACAATAATTGTGGCTAATTTCTTACCTTTAGCTAAACCAATACACAAATGCGAAAATTTTCTTCTTTCATCACATTTCTACTCCTACTTGTTTCCATATTTTACACATTCTACAGCAGCAAATCACACACTATTACTGGTCTAGACACTCCTAGCCAGGAATTTTCTACACTTAGGGCTCTTGAACATGTGAAAAACATTGCCAAAGAACCTCACTTTTTGGGTAGTGCTGGTCACGAAGAAGCAAAAACATACATTGTTAATGAATTAAGAAAAATGGGGTTGCAACCTGAAATACAACAGGGATACTCTGTCGGTAAATCTGGGAATTGTAGTTATCCGCAAAACATATTAGCCAAAATTAAAGGTAGTGGTAACGGAAAAGCCTTGTTACTGATGTCTCATTATGATAGCTCGCAACATTCTTCTTTTGGGGCAAGTGATGCCGCAAGTGGGGTGGCAACCATACTAGAAGGTGTAAGAGCATATGTTGCTTCTAACAAAACTCCGAAAAATGATATTCTTATTTGTATTACTGATGGTGAAGAACTTGGACTTAATGGTGCAGATCTATTTGTAAAAAAACATCCTTGGGCCAAAAACATAGGAGTAACTCTTAATTTTGAAGCAAGAGGAAGTGGTGGTGATTCGTATATGCTTATTGAAACCAATGGGAAAAATGGGAAAATGATGGACGCGTTCTCTAATGCTGGAGTACGCTACCCTACTACCAATTCTTTGGCCTATAGCATCTATAAAATGTTACCCAATGATACAGATCTCACAGTTTTAAGGGAACAAGGAGATATCGAAGGTTTCAATTTTGCTTTTATAGGAGATCATTTTGATTATCACACGGCAAATGATACTTGGGAAAACTTAGATCTGAGTACACTACAACACCAAGGAAACTATTTGATGCCATTACTCTCTTATTTATCCGAGACAGATATTAACAACCTTAAATCTGATAAGGATTATATTTATTTTAATATCCCAATTTTTAAACTTCTCAAATATCCTTTTAGTTGGATATATGTATTATTAATTATTGCGATCGTACTGTTTATAGGTATGATTTTTTATGGAAAAACGGCCTATCGAATTGATTTTAAAGAAGTATTGCGAGGTTTTGGTGCACTTTTTATAGCAATGATCGTTGCCGGTCTATTAACTTTTGGTATCTGGGAATTACTGAAAATCATCTATCCGCAATACGGAGAAATTCAACATGGTTTTACATATAATGGTTATATATACATTGCTGTTTTTGTTTCCTTATCCGTAGCAATATGCTTTAAGGTCTACGCTAAATTTAGCAAAGCCGAGAATTTACCTAGTCTCATGATTGCTCCTTTATTTATGTGGATTGTTCTTTCAACTTTAGCTGCGCTATATCTCAAAGGAGCTAGTTATTTTGTTATTGTGGTATTATTTGGTCTCATATCCTTGTTCATCCTTATACGACAAAAAAAACCTAACCCTTTTTTAATGATTGCATTGTCTTTGCCAGCAATCTTTATTCTTGCACCATTAATTGCAATGTTTCCTGTCGCATTGGGACTTAAAATTCTTTTCGTTTCTGCAGTTTTATCTGTTTTATTATTTGGAGCATTATTACCAGTTGTAGGGTTTTATAAGAGAAAAAAGTTAGTTGGAAACTTAGTACTTGTATTGTCTTTAGTGTTTTTAATTGTGGCACATATGAAATCTGATTTCACAACAGAAAGACAAAAACCAAATAGCCTCGTATACATATTAGATACCGATCAAAATAAAGCCGTCTGGGCCACTTATGATAACGTATTAGATACATGGACAGAGAACTATATCAAACCCGAAGAGAATATCGCAGATGCTTATAATGCTAATGCTTTGCAAAGCAAATATGGTAGATCATTTACCTATGCTAATCAAGCTGCTATTAAAGGCATAAGACAATCAAAATTTGATATTAGTAAAGATACTATAATCGGTAATCAACGATATCTAGATTTGTGTATTGCGCCACAAAGAGACATTCATAGAGTAGATGTATATACAAAAACATTGTTTAATTTTGATGCATTACAAGTAAACGGAGATTCTGCTGTGGATTTTACATATTCTAATGGCAATACTTATAACGCGCATACCAAAAGATGGCAACAACGCTTACTCACGTACTATGTGAGTAAAAATACTCCTTTAGAATTAAAAATGAAGTTTAATAAAGATTCATTACCCCAATTTGTGATTTACGAATCTTCTTATGATTTACTTAGCAATTCTAATTTTTCTATCCCTGCTAGAGATGGAGATATGATGCCAAAGCCTTTTTTATTAAACGATGCAGTAATTATAAAAAAGAACTTTTCTATCAAAAAATATCAAGAGAAAAAAAGAGATACTGTTCAAAACGTCGAAAATGAATCGAATGAAACACAAGTAATACATGAATCCACAAATTAGTATTCTAGGGACCGGATGGCTAGGATTGCCTTTATCCCAAAATTTGATTGGCAAAAATTATGTTGTAAAAGGTTCGACTACTTCTCAAGATAAATTAAGCATCCTAAAAGACAAAGGTATTTTGGCATACTCCATTGCATTAAATGAACAAGGGCCAAAAGGCGATATTACTTCTTTTTTGGATGGGAGTATTATACTTATTATCAATATCCCTCCTGGACTAAGACGAAACCCAGAAACAAACTATGTTGCAAAAATCAAAAATCTGATACCACATATAGCACAATCGACTATAGAAAAAGTGCTTTTCGTGAGCTCTACGTCGGTTTTTGCAGATCAAGAAGAGTTTCCTTTGATTTCTCAAGAAACAGCACCAAACGCTTCTTCTAATGCCGGGAAACAGCTAATTGAAGTTGAAAAACTATTACAAAACAGTACGAAGTTTAAAACTACCATTCTTAGGTTCGCAGGTTTATTCGATTCGAGAAGGCATCCAGCACGAATGCTTTCAAAAAGAAAAAACATCAAAAACCCCAAAGCACCTGTAAATCTTATACATAGAGAAGATTGTATTGGTGTTATTGAAAAAATCATCGAAACTGATAGTTGGAATTCTGTTTTTAACGCCTCATATCCAGATCATCCCCAAAAAGCATTGTATTATACCAAAGTTTGTGAACAAATGGGATTACCAAAACCTGATTATAATCTTGATACAGTTTCTAAAGGCAAGGTGATTGATTCTGAAAACATTACTAAAACAATAGATTACGCATTTAAAATTAAACTTTAAAAACCACTCCAATAAAACCTGGAGTGGTCTATAATATGTCCAAAATAATGCTAACTAAGAATTAACTCGAAATTGAACTATTCTCGATACAATCCTCGAAATAGTACACCTCTCTAGAATAAAAAATCCAAATCTATTACAGATCTGGATTTGAAAGTATTTAAATAAAAATCAGACAACTTTATTCATTGTTAGAATTTCTAAAAAAATCACAATTTTTTTCTAGGAGGTCTAATTCTCTGACTCCTGCACAGTATAATTTGGATGACCTACTTGCCAAAAAACAAAAGAGGGATTAACTCTAAAAAAAAAAGAATTTATAAGAAGTAAATAAAATTAATTATTCTACAAGAATACTCCGTACTACTACATCACTATTGGTTTGTATTTTTATGAAATAAATTCCTGATTTATACCCTTTAGTATCTATATTATTAACTCCTTTATTTTTTTGACAAATAACCTGTCCATTTAAATTATAAATGGTAACGCTCTGCATTTTTTCTCCATTTGAAATATACAATGTATTACCACTATTGATTGGATTGGGATATGCTACAAAATTTAATCCGTTATTTTCTTTTATAGACTGGTTTATATAACTCGATCTAGGAATTAGGAGCAATCCAGAACATTTTTTTACCCATTTGGACCATGCACCCTCGTTACCCTCAATTATGGCTCTTACTCTCCATGCAAATAATGAGTTCAATGCTGGGATCCCAACGTTAAGAGTATTTTGAGCTGCAGATACGTTATACGAATTGGTAACACCGCTCGAAGTTACTTCTACCTGATATCCATCTGCTCTTCTTATACCTTGCCATCTCAGTTGCATCTTTCTTTCAATAATACCACAACTAATTATTATTGGCGAAGGCAATAGTGTTTGTGGGCAAGACACATCGTTATAACTAGCTGTAAGGTCTTTATACCAAGAGCCTTGAGTATTAGCATAGGTAACATCATCAACCAATATACATTCAAGATCAATATTGGTTACAGCAGACATATAGGCAAGGTTAATATTATTACCATTTTTAATGTTTAAAGCTTCTAGATTATTGTTTTCGCATTCTAAAAAAAACAAAAGAGTATTGTTACTCAAATTCAAATTTGTTAATTGATTATAGGAACAAACCAATGTGGCTAAAGCAAGGTTATTACTTAAATCTAAATTTGTTAATTGATTATAATGACAACCCAATGTAACTAAAACAGGATTGTTACTTACATCTATACTTGTTAATTGATTATTTCTACAATTTAAAGTTTCTAAAGCAATATTAGCATTAAGATCTAGTGTAACTAGATTATTGGATCTACAAACTAAATAAATAAGATTGGTATTTTGACTTACATCTAATATCGACAATTGATTATAAGAAATACTTAAATTTTCTAATTGAGTGTTTTGACTTACATCTATAGCAGACAACTGATTTGATTCAAGATCCAACAATTTCAATTGTATATTTTGACTTATATCTATTGTTGATAATTGATTGTTAGACATCCATAAATTTTCTAATTGAATGTTTTGACTTACATCTAATACGGATATCTGGTTATTAATTGCAATAACAGTTTTCAATTGTGTATTCTCTGTAAGTTCGAGTACGGTAAGGTTGTTTTCGCCACAATGAAGTGTTTCTAAGTTAATAAATGCTTCTATTCCCGTAAGATCATTGATGTTTTTTTCAAAAACGCTTAAATTTGTTACAGGCAACGCATCTGCTCTACAAATTGTACCATTTAACTGTCCATCGGTATCGATATTTTGATCCAATAGTGCCTGTTCAAAATTAGAGTCAGGGATCGCTACTAAATCGCACTCTATTTCTTCGGCTTGGAAAATAAAAACTTTACCCAATCTTATTGTAGGGTCACTGGTATTGTATCTGGATTGTGCTATCAAAAGATGGTTGCCAGCGATACTTACAGCATTGGCAGTTCCTATATTAGTATTATCTGTTGCAATCAATTTTTGTTTTGGCACCCATGTACCACTGGCAGATTTTGTAAAGACATAGGATCCAATCAAAATATAGTCGTTAGAAACGTCTACCGATAAACCAAAATAGGGCTCGTTCTGTCCACCATTATCAAAGGCAATTAAATCCTGCGTAAGCACCCATGTACCTGAGCTAGTAAGAGTATACACATAAGCTATTCCATCAGGGTTTGGGATAGAAGTACTGAGTTCTCTTTTTCCCACTATTGCGATATCACCGGAAATCTTTACAGGATATCCGCCATTTGTTCCGGTAAGGCTTTCAGCAATGTCTATTTTTTGAGTTTCTTCCCAATTGCCCAGAGAATTTAATTGAAACACAAAAACACCCGTATGATCCCTAATCATCATATGATTACCAGAAACACTAATGTTAGTTCCAAAATTACCATTTACACTGGGGATAGAAGGAACTATTTTCTGAAAATACACCCAATTACCAGCGGTATTCTTTTTGTAAATATGAGCAGAACCACTTCTGTAAGTTGCTACAGAACTATCTGAGTAATGACCAATAACTAGCCAATTATCAGACAGCGCTATATACTCCTGATATCGGTGAGGAAGCAGTAAACTTCCGGTCCCTCCCGTAGATCCTCCATAACGTGGTAATTGCTGATGCAGTAGCCAATCCCCAGTACTATTTCTTTTATAAATGTAAGGGTTGCCATAGTAGTCACCTACAACAGCATAATCACCAGCGATAGCTGTTGATATTCCAAAGCCGCGATGATAATTAGCATCATCTGCAAGAAGTTTTTTGGCAAGATTATATTGACCACTACTGTCTTTTTCATAAATATAAGCAGCTCCTGCATTTTGAAAGCCCGTAATATCAGAAAATCTAGCACCAGCAATGATATAGTCTCCCGAAGAGCTTATACTCCATCCATATCGATCATCTCCCGTTTGATCCGGATTTAATAAATACTGAGTTTCGTTAAATGTTTGCGAAAAAGCGTTTATCGCCAAGAAAATAAAAAATAAAATAATTCTCATATTTAATTATAAATTGTTAATATTTATATACTTCTATTAAAGAGGTTATATCCAAATAATTATTACAATCCTGTGATCATTATTATGGTTTTGTTACCCAAGAAAATTATCTTTTTTGAAAAAAGTTTATAAACAAAAAAACCGAAGCTTTAGGCTTCGGTTTTTACTATAATATAAATTAAAAAGAGTTTATCCTTTCATACTCGCTTTTAGGTATTCACGATTCATACGTGCAATATTCTCGAGTGAAATTCCTTTAGGGCATTCGATCTCACACGCACCAGTATTGGTACAGTTACCAAAGCCTTCTTCATCCATTTGATTTACCATAGCCAAAACACGATCTGTAGCTTCTACTTGACCTTGCGGCAATAATGCAAATTGAGAAACTTTGGCAGAAGTAAATAACATTGCCGAAGCATTTTTACATGCTGCAACACATGCTCCACAACCAATACAAGTAGCAGCTGCAAATGCATCATCTGCATCATCTTTATTTACCGGGATTGCATTAGCATCAATGGTATTACCAGAAGTATTTACAGAAATATAACCTCCAGCATGTTGTATTCTATCAAATGCACTTCGATCCACCATTAAATCTTTTACCACTGGGAACGCTTTGGCTCTAAATGGTTCGATATAAATTGTATCTCCGTCATTAAATTTACGCATATGTAGTTGACACGTAGTCACCAAACGATCTGGTCCATGAGGTTCTCCATTAATCTGTAATGAACACGCACCACAAATTCCTTCTCTACAATCGTGATCAAAAACCACTGGTTCTTCTCCTTTGGATATCAATTCCTCATTTAACACGTCTAGCATTTCTAAAAAAGACATGTCTCCTTCAATTCCTTTCACTTGATAGTCAACTATCTTTCCTTGTGAGGTAGCATCTTTTTGACGCCATATTTTTAGTGTAAGATTCATAGCTTTTATTTATAAGAACGTGTTTTTAATTCAATATTTTCGAAGACCAAATCTTCTTTATGCAATTGTGCATCTTTAGGTTCACCTTTATATTCCCAAGCAGATACGTATTTAAAGTTTTTATCATCACGTAAAGCTTCTCCTTTTTGTTCTCCAGATTGCTCAACAGATTCTTCTCTAAAATGCCCTCCACAAGATTCGTTACGATCTAAAGCATCTTTGGCAAACAACTCTCCTAATTCTAAGAAATCTGCTACTCTTCCTGCTTTTTCTAACTCAGGATTCATGCTGTTAGCTGCTCCAGGAACTTTTACGTTTTTCCAGAAATCTTCTCTTAAAGTTGCAATTTCGTCTATTGCTTCTTTAAGATCTTTTTCGTTACGAGACATTCCACATTTGTTCCACATAATTTTACCTAACTTCTTATGGTAATAATCTACAGAGTGTTCTCCAGATCCACCCATCAATTTCTCGATTCGATCTTTTACATCTTTCTCAGCCTTATCAAATTCTGGCGTATCTGTAGGGATTTTTCCGGTACGAATATCATGAGATAAATAATCTCCAATGGTATATGGCAATACAAAATATCCATCTGCCAAACCTTGCATTAAGGCTGATGCCCCCAATCTATTTGCTCCATGATCAGAGAAATTAGCTTCTCCAGCAGCATAACATCCAGGGATTGTAGTTTGCAAATTATAATCTACCCAAAGACCACCCATAGTATAATGTACAGCTGGGTAAATCATCATTGGTGTTTTGTATGGATTCTCATCTACGATCTTCTCATACATCTGGAATAAATTCCCATACTTATCCTCGATCACTTTCTCTCCTAATTCGCGAATTTCGTCTGCGGTAGGATTGTGCATTCCTGAAGTAAGTGCTTTTTCTTTTCCGTATCGTTGTATTGCAGACGCAAAGTCAAGATATACAGCTTCACCAGTTTTATTTACTCCAAAACCAGCATCGCATCTTTCTTTTGCCGCTCTAGACGCTACATCTCTAGGCACCAAGTTACCAAACGCCGGGTAACGACGCTCTAAGTAGTAATCTCTTTCTTCTTCAGCTAATTGTGTTGGTTTTAATTTACCTGCACGAATAGCTTCAGAATCTTCAATTCTTTTAGGTACCCATATACGACCATCATTACGTAAAGACTCAGACATCAAAGTTAATTTTGATTGATGATCTCCCGAAACCGGAATACAAGTTGGGTGTATCTGAGTGTAACAAGGATTAGCAAAAAAAGCTCCCCTACGGTGTGCTCTCCAAGCTGCCATTACATTACTTCCCATTGCATTGGTACTTAAAAAGAATACATTTCCGTACCCTCCAGATGCCAATACTACAGCATGAGCAGAGTGACGTTCAATTTCTCCAGTAACCAGATTACGAGCAATAATTCCTCTTGCTTTACCATCTACTTTAACCAAATCCAACATTTCATGTCGGTTAAAAGCTTCTATTTTCCCTCTATTAATCTGACGATTCATAGCTGAATATGCGCCCAACAATAACTGTTGTCCTGTTTGCCCTTTGGCATAAAATGTTCTGGACACCAAAACTCCTCCAAAAGAACGGTTGTCTAGTAATCCACCGTATTCACGTGCAAAAGGTACTCCTTGAGCAACACATTGGTCGATTATATTACCCGAAACCTCTGCCAATCTATGCACATTTGCTTCTCGAGAACGATAATCTCCCCCTTTTATAGTATCATAAAAAAGACGGTAGTTAGAATCTCCATCTCCTTGATAGTTCTTTGCTGCATTAATTCCTCCTTGCGCTGCAATTGAGTGTGCACGTCGCGGAGAATCTGAATAACAAAATGTTTTTACATTATACCCAAGCTCAGCTAATGTTGCAGCTGCACTTCCTCCCGCTAATCCTGTACCAACAACAATAACATCAATGTTTCTCTTGTTTGCAGGGTTAACCAGGTTAATTGTATTTTTATGTTTTGTCCACTTATCTGCCAGTGGACCTTCAGGTATTTTAGAATCTAAAATTGACATAATAGTGGTGTTTTTAATGATTATGATTAAGATGAAGCACCAAAGCAACGATAATAAATCCAAGAGGAATTACAATCGCAAAAGCTTTAGCAAACTTTGTTGCTGCAACCGAATACTTGTTGTTAAATCCAACTGATTGAAACGACGAAGCAAATCCATGCCATAAGTGCAATGCTAAAAACACAAAAGAAACCACGTACAACCCTGTTCTTACTGGGCTCACAAATTTATGAAGCAACTCTGGGTAATAACGTGTAGGATCTTCTGGTGCAAACTCTACATATTTGTGTATCATTTCGGGAATCCAAAAATCATAAAAATGTAATCCCAAAAATGCAAGAGTAACCAATCCAGAATAAATCATATTCCTTGACATCCATGAAGCATTAGCTCCCCCGCTATATTTTGCATATTTAACTGCTCTAGCGTTTCTATTTTTAATTTCTAACACAAACCCCATTACAAAATGAAAAACTACTCCAAAAATCAGTACCGGTTGCAAAGCGAACTGCACTACCGGATTGGTGCCCATAAAATGAGATAGCTCATTAAAGACATCTGCGCTAAAGATTGAAGTAAAATTGATAGTAAAGTGTTGTAATAAGAAGAAAACTAAGAAAAGTCCTGAAAGTGCCATGGCCACTTTTCTAGCTATTGAAGATTTTATCAATCCACCCATTATTTAAAATGTTTTATTAGTTGTGAAGCAAAAATAGGGTTCAATGCCATTTTAGCCAAGCTTTAAGAAGGGTTTATTTCGTTATTTATAATGAATTAAAATAGAAATTGGATTTGTTTACCGTTTATTACGAAATCGTTTGAAATCCGAATTTAACTTTAGACAAAAAAACCTATTGTTTTTTATAAATATCCTAATTTTAGGGCATGCAAAATATCATTTCTAAACTTCCTGAGGTTTCTACCACCATATTTACAGTAATGAGCAAAATGGCTAATGAGTACAATGCCATCAATTTATCTCAAGGATTTCCCAATTTTGAAACTAATCCTGAATTGATCGACCTGGTCACCCATGCCATGAAAAAGGGATATAATCAATATGCGCCTATGCCAGGGCTACTTTCTTTAAGAGAAATCATTGCAGAAAAAACCAATACCCTTTATGAAAGTAACTATCATCCAGATACAGAAGTTACTGTAACTGCAGGAGCAACTCAAGCTATTTTCACTATCATTTCGGCTTTTATCAATCCAGGAGATGAAGTAATTATTTTTAAACCTGCCTACGATTCGTACGAACCCTCTATAGAATTATTTGGCGGAACGATTGTTCCAATTCAACTGTCTGCACCAGGTTTTACAGTAGATTGGCAAGAAGTAGCCTCAAAAATAACTTCTAAAACCAAAATGATGATTATCAATACCCCTCATAATCCTAGCGGTACAATTTTATCCAAAGAGGATATGCTTCAATTGCAAAAATTGCTTACCAATACCGATATCATTTTATTAAGTGATGAAGTATATGAACATATAGTATTTGATGACCAAGAACATCAAAGCATAGCTCGGTTTCCTGGCCTTATAGAACGATCGTTTATAACAGCTTCATTTGGCAAGACTTTTCATACTACGGGTTGGAAAATGGGATATTGTATAGCACCAAAAGAATTGATGAGAGAATTTAGAAAAGTACACCAATTTAATGTGTTTTGCACCAGTCACCCTATGCAACATGCACTTTCTGAATTTCTAAAAACACCAGATAACTATCTATCTTTACCTAATTTGTTTCAGCAAAAAAGAGATTTATTTTTATCATTAATTAAAGATTCAAAATTTATCTATACCCCTGCGGCAGGAACGTACTTTCAATTATTAAATTATACCAGAATCACTAATGAAAATGACATAACCTTTGCCGAAAAATTAACCAAAGAACATAAAATTGCATCTATTCCCGTATCTGTTTTTAATTTAAATCAACAAGATGATAAGGTGTTACGCTTTTGTTTTGCCAAAACTGATGATACATTAAAGCGAGCTGCAGAGGTTTTATGTAAGATTTAATTCAAAAATCAAATCGTAACTGTACAATCTCTACTTCTTCTTTTTCTTTCTGCTTTTTCTTGTCTTTACCCGTATTCAAATTAGAAAGAGAGATGCCGAGTAAGCGTACAGAGTTTTTCATTGTATCTTGATACAATAATTCTTTTGCAGTTTCTAGCAAAATATCTGCATCACTTACAAAATAAGGAAGTGTCTTGCTTCGGGTTTGGAGACTAAAATCACTATATCTAATTTTTAAAGTAACCGTTCTGCCAGAAACCTTGTTATTCTTTAAACGTTTTTGTAATTCTTCGGCAATACTTTCTAACCGTTCCAACATATAAATCTCTGAAGATATGTTATCACTAAAAGTACGTTCTGCTGCCAGTGATTTACGTTGGCGATTTGGTTTTACTTCGCTTAGATGAATTCCTCTTACAATTTGATAATAATGCTTTCCTGATTTGCCAAAGTTTTGCGTTAAAAACTCTTCTGATTTCGATTTCAAATCTTTACCCGTATAAATACCCATCTGGTACATCTTTGCCCGAGTTACCTTTCCTACGCCATAAAACTTTTTAACATCCAAATCTTCAAGAAACTCAACTACCTCTTCTGGGTTTACTGTTTTTTGCCCATTAGGTTTATTATAATCACTTGCCACTTTTGCAACAAACTTATTGATCGATATCCCTGCCGAAGCTGTCAAACCGACCTCTTCAAAAATTTGTTGTCTGATCTCCTTAGCAATTAATGTGGCACTAGGGTTTCCCTTTTTATTCTCGGTTACATCGAGATACGCCTCATCCAAAGACAAAGGTTCTACCAAATCGGTATAATCAAAAAAGATTTTCCTGATTTGATCCGAAATCTCTTTATATCGATCAAATCTAGGTCGAACAAAAATAAGATCTGAACATAGTTTTCTAGCTTTAAAACCAGGCATTGCAGATCGCACACCAAAAACCCTTGCTTCGTAACTTGCAGCACTTACCACACCTCGTTTTCCGCCTCCGCCAACAGCCAAAGGCTTTCCTCTAAGATCCGGGTTATCCATTTGTTCGACTGATGCATAAAATGCATCCATATCCACATGTATAATTTTTCTTTGTGCTACCTCCTCTTCCACATTACAAAAATAATGATATTCTCGATCTAAATTATAATATCTTTATAGTAGCGTAAGAGTTCTTGTTTATCGTTGATAAAAAACTCATTTGGATAAAGATCAAAAAAGTAACTTTTCATGAAAACAGCTATTATCATTGGAGCTACGGGATTAACAGGGTCAATTTTATTACAACAGTTGATTCTTGATGATCAATATCTTAAGATCAAACTTTTTTCTCGTAAAAGTGCCAATGTTATTCATCCCAAAGTCGAAGAACACATCATAGATATGTTTCAACTTCATGATATAGCAGCAAATTTTACAGCCGATCAAGTATTTTGCTGTATAGGAACTACTGCCGCCAAAACTCCTAACAAAGAAATATATCACCAAATTGACTATGGTATCCCTGTAACTACTGCAAAACTTTGTGAAAAGAACAATATCAAAACCTTAATCGTGATATCAGCCCTTGGCGCTAATTCAAAAAGTAATGTGTTCTATAATCGTACCAAAGGGGAAATGGAAGAACGTGTTTTAAAATTACACATTCCTAAAACACACATTCTACAACCATCCTTAATAGGCGGGCACAGAATTGAAAAACGACCAAGCGAATTTTTCTTCAAACAATTAATGAAAGTTTTTAATCCCTTACTTATTGGTTTTCTAAAAAAATATCGCATGATTCATCCTGAAACGATCGTTTCGGCAATGATTTGGTTAGCCAACCATGATTTTGATCAAAAGAGAATTGTATCTGATGAGATTATGAAAATCTCTAGAAAGAATGTTTAAAAAAATGACCATGTAAACTCAAAGAATATGGATTATGTATTAAGCACTAAGCTCAAACACTTAGAAATACTTCAGGACAGAATGAAATTTGTATCTAGCGAATCTAATTCCTATGCTAACAAATATTTATTAGGTGGTACAATTACTGTAATAGCACTCTTAAATATGGATTTGGTCATGGCAAAAAGGATCATTTCGAACTCTCCCGTTTTCAATTTAATTTTTCTACTTCTGGTTATTGTAATCGCAGTGCTTTACTTTTATATCGTAGCAAAGCACATTGAAAGATTTAACCAGGCATATCGTAAAACCAAATATAAATATGAAATCTTATTGTATGATTTACTTGAGAAGGATCATGAGATTATTAACAAATTTGAAACCGATTTATTCGAAAAATTTAAGAAAAAGAAAGAGTTTACCTTTGAAGATTTACGAAAACATCATCTTTTGAAATATAAAAAAATAAGCTGGAAAGGAATTATGAGTCTTCCTTTACTCATTGTTTTATTGACATTGGTGATAAAAATATTTTATATTATAACTTGAATTAAAAACCTAATGATAGAAATAGAACGTAAATTTCTGGTGACTTCTGAATCTTTTAAAAATAATGCACAACGTAGCTATCGTATAATGCAAGGATATTTAAACACCGACCCTGAAAGAACTGTTAGAGTGCGCATAAAAGGGGATCAAGGCTTTATTACCATTAAAGGGAAAGGAAATGCGTCGGGCATGTCTAGATTCGAGTGGGAAAAAGAAATAGCTGTTATAGAAGCTGAAGAATTAATGCCGTTATGTGAAAAAGGAGTTATCAAAAAAATACGTTATGAAATTAAGTCCGGAAATCACATTATCGAAGTAGATGAGTTCTTGGGTAAACTTAAAGGTTTGTTACTTGCAGAAATAGAATTAAATCATGAAAATGACGTTTTTAATACCCCAAATTGGCTAGGAAAAGAAGTAACAGGTGATCCACAATACTATAATTCTCAGTTATCCACAAAATGTATTTAATCGATAAAATTTGCATTTTATAGATTATTTTTATACTTTTCATTTGATTATCTTAAAATTTTAACAAAATAATTGTGTTTTAACCAACAATAAATAATCAAATAGCGTATGATATTATGACTACAATCAAAAGCCCAAAAATTTTAACTGGACTACTATGTATAGTGTCCATTTTTTCATTATCAGCCCAAACGGTTCTTAATGGTTTTTTTCCAAAACAAAATGATCTAACCATCGCTTCTTCGTATTCATTTAAAAGTTATGACAACTTCTATATGGGTGAATCTTTAACTGAAAGCAATCCCATGGGAATGGGTGAAATTTCGTCATCGATTTTTAGTCTTTATGGCGAATATGGAGTTTCAAACTGGTTATCAACTACAGTAACTATACCTTATGTATCTACAAGTAATGAAGGCGGAATAGCCGACCCTATTATAGGAGAAAGTGAAGTTGAAGGTGTTCAAGATTTAAGTCTTTTCTTAAAAGCTAAAATACTTGAGAAAAAATTTGAAAATGCCTCTAAACTATCATTTGGAGGAGCAACGGGTATAACGTTACCTATTGGAAGCTATGAAGCAGCAGGAATTCTTTCTATAGGAAATGGAGCTACTGCTTATGATGGTTGTGGATTTTTACAATACACCACGGCGTCTAACATATTTATAGAACTGCAAGCGGCCTATAGTTTACGAAATAGTTCAGATTTTGAAGTGCCAAATGCCACGATGTATAGTGCCAAATTAGGATATTACAACAAATGGTTTTATGCACATGCAAAGGTGGGCGTGCAAAACTCTTTAAGTGGTTTTGATATTGGTTCTCAAGAATTTATTGCAGCGGGGGGAGCCGGAGCTTTACCAGAAACCGAAGTTGATTTTGCAAATCTATACCTAGATCTATATGTTCCTGTTTATAAAAATAATTTTGGGATTTCATCAGGATACGCCGTAAATATGGAAGGTAGAAATTATGATAGAGCCTCATCCTTTTCTTTAGGATTAGTATATAAAACAAACTAAGTTCTTTTAATACTTAAAACAATTCATAACACCATTAAATATAACATTTGATGGTGTTTTATTTTAAAAATATCTCAAAGTCCAATCAATTAACTTTTGTTTAAAGTTAGTATACGGTGGCGTCATAAACTCAATAGCACTCGGTAATTTTTGTTTAAACATAGCCCTTTCATTGGTAAACTCGATAAAACCATAATGCCCTCTAGATTTTCCGATACCACTATTATTTATCCCTCCAAAAGGTAAATTTGGATTTCCCACGTGTACAGCAGACATATTAACGCAAGTACCTCCTGCACTTGTGTTTTCTATAAAAAATCGTGTATTTTTCTTGCTGCGACTATAAATATATAATGCCAATGGTTTTTCTTTGGTATTAATGATATCTAAAACCTCTTGTTTATCTCTATAAGTAATTATCGGGAATATAGGACCAAAAATTTCTTGTTTCATTAGATCCGAGTTCATCGAGACCTCATCAACCAATGTTGGAGAGATGTAATTTTCTTTTTCATTCAAAACACCTCCATAAATTACCTTAGCTCCTTCTTGTACAGCATTCTGTAAATACCCTTCTAATCTTTTAAAATGTTTAGCATTAATGATCCTAAGATAATCTGGCGAATCCATAGCACTTTCTCCATAATGTCTTTTAATCTGATGAATCAAACCTTCGATAAACTCATCCTTTTTGCTCTCATGTACAATCGCATAATCCGGTGCAATACAAATCTGTCCAGCATTCACAAATTTTGCCCAGGCAACTCTTGTAGTAACACTAGATATATTTGCTGTTTCATCAACAATAGTGGGTGACTTACCCCCAAGTTCTAGAGTAACGCTACATAAATGCTTAGCCGCCGCGGTCATAACAATTTTGCCAATTTCTGGAGCTCCGGTAAAGAAAATATGATTAAATTTCATCTTTAATAATGCGCTGGCAACCTCAACCCCACCTTCTACCATCGCAATTTCATTTTCTACAAATGTTTTAGATATAATTTGTTTCATTACATCTACTGTACAAGAGGTATATTCTGATGGTTTAAGGATCACAGTATTTCCGGATGCAATAGCTGAAACCAATGGAGCAAATAGAAGTTGCATGGGATAGTTCCAGGGGGCAATGATTAGACACATCCCTTTGGGTTCGTATCTGATCCAAGAAGAAGAACCTATCATTGCAATTGGGCTTTTGACCCGATTAGGTCGCATCCAATTTTTAAGATGTTTTATTGCGAATCTAATCTCAGACACAACAGGGTATATCTCTGTAAGGTCGACTTCTGCAGATGGTTTATGATAATCTTTCCACATGGCCCCTTGAAGTTCTTTTCGAAATTGAAAAATCACTTTTTGAAATTTTTTCAATTTTGCTATTCGTTCTGACGTATTAGTTTTCCCTACCTGTCTAAAATGTATTTGTTGACTGGCATAAATATCTTTTATCTCAAATATTGACGTAGCATTAAATTCAGAGACCATAATTTTAAAGATAGAATGACTAAGAAAACAAGGTTTGTAGTTTCATTGCCACGCCCATATCTCCTTTAATTTTTATTTTCCCACCCATTACTGCAGCCATAGGGTTTAAATCTCCTTTGATCAACGACATAAAATCATCAAATCCTATATCTACCTGGCAATCTGCAGCTTTATCATCAACAGATACCATATTTTTATCTCCTGTACCATCGATATACAATTGTTCATCTCCAAAATTAAATTTTAAAGTATTATTTAGACTATCTGCTTTTCCTGCTCTTTCTTGAATTGTTTGCAGGATGTTATCCACATTACTCATATCATTAGTTTTATTATTATTCAAATTATTTTTTTCTGCTTGTTTGTAAGAGATATCATCAATAACCATTTTGGCTATGATTTCTCTCATAATCTCTGAAGTCCCACCGCCAATAGTTCCGATCCGGCTATCTCTAAACATCCTCGCGATTTTAAAATCTTCCATATAACCATATCCTCCAAAAGATTGAAGGCACTGCGTCATTGTTTTGTCTGATAGTTCTGTCGCTAAAAGCTTAGCCATAGAACATTCTTTTACGGCATATTTATCATCATTATTTAATCGTGAACAATGTAACACAAATTGCTTGCAGGACTCTATCTCTGAGGCCAATTGGGCCATTCGATGCCTCAACACCTGAAACTTATTTATCGGTCTTCCAAAAGCGGATCTATCTGCCATATATTGCAGCGTATATTCCATCGCAGCCTCACAAGCTCCATATCCCATTATAGCACCAACAAGTCTTTCTACTTGCAATCCTCCCATTAAATAATAAAACCCTTGTCCTTCTTTACCAATAAGATTTTCTTTGGGCACTTTTACATTATCAAAAGCGAGTTCTGCTGTATCTGAAGCATGCCATCCTAGCTTTCTTAATTTCGTTCGGCTCACTCCTTCATTATCCAAATCTACTATCAACAAACTTACACCATCAGGACCTGCCTTTGGATCAGTCTTCACTACACACACCACAAAATCTCCATATACCGCATTAGTAATAAATGTTTTAGATCCATTAACAAGATAATGATCACCACTAAGCATTGCAGTAGTTTTTATATTAGCAACATCCGATCCGGCGGTAGGTTCCGAAATTCCGATACAACTTATAGTTTTACCAGAAATAATTCCTGGTAGGTATTTTTCTTTGAGTTTTTGAGAACCATATTTTAAAATATAAGGGCCCGACATATACTGAACTACCGCTTGTGTAATGGCAAATCCGCCCGAAAATACTTTCGCAATTTCTTCACAAAAAATAACATCATAAAAGAAATCAAGATGAGCACCCCCAAATTCTTCGGGGTACGAAAGACCAAGAAACCCCATATCCCCCATTTTTTCCCAAACATCTCTAGGTATGCGTTGATCTTCTTCCCATTTATCAATATTTGGTATCACTTCCTTTTGTAAAAAAGCTTTCAAGCTTTCTCTAAACAACTCATGTCCTTCATCAAAATAATAGCTATTCATGATATATATTTTTAAATGTTGTATCGATTTTCTTGAATAAAATGTGCTGCAACAATCCTCCTGTCAGCAATGATATTGCGTACCGGCAATTGTAATAATCTAGAAATAGCTTTAAGGTTCATTAGCGCCATATCACCCTCAGAAGTAGTAAAAATCACTTCTTTAACAGTAGTTTTAATAATCTCTGCAGATGTATTCATTAACGAATAACATATCGCCTCTTTTACAGTATAATTTTTACTTTTATTTTTTAAAGTTCTTAGAAGGGCAGCCTCTAGAATATAGACTTGCGTAATCATATCAGATAATCGCGATAATACCTCTTGTTCTTGTTGTATTTCTTGTTGAAACTTTTGTACGGCTTGACCGCTGGTAAGAATTACGGCCTTTTTACAATTCTTCAAAAAATCGAGAGTAAAATTCTCAAAAGATCCACTACCATTTGCTGGTTGTAATTTATCGGCCTGCAAGTCCTGAAAAGCTTCTATCGCAGCTTGGATTAAAGGCAACTTTCCTTTTAAAGCATATTTTAATATTGTTCCCGGAATCACTAAACGATTAATCTCATTGGTTCCTTCATAAATTCTGTTTCCTCTAATGTTACGATAATGCATAGAAATTTCACTTTCTCCAGAAAACCCCATCCCACCATGAATTTGTAGTGCTTCATCAACCACAAACTGCTCTACCTCTGATCCATACACTTTAATTATGGAACATTCGGCAGCGAATTCTTGTGCAACTTTTTGTTTAGCTTTTAATGGATGTATACCCTCTACGATATAGTGATCATATAAGATGTCCATATCTCCAGCCAACTTATTCCATCCGGATTCTAAAGCATAAATACGTATTGCCATTTTTGCTATTTTCTCTTGTATAGCCCCAAAAGAAGCAATCGACTTCTTAAATTGAATTCTTTGGTTGGCATATTGCACTCCTAATCCAAAAGCTCGCTTGGATATTGCCGACCCAGCAATACCAATCATTAATCTACCCATATTAAGGGCGTTCATTGCAATTTTAAACCCTTTATTTCTTTCTCCTAAAAGATTCTCTACAGGTACTTTTACGTTTTCAAAAAATACCTGTCGCGTAGATGATCCATGGATTCCTAGTTTATTTTCTTCTACACCAAGTTTTACACCCCATTCTTTTTCAACAATTAGGCAAGACAAATTTTCATCACCTTCAATTTTACAGAAAACAGAAAAAATATCGGCAAAACCGGCATTAGTAATCCACATTTTTTGGCCATTAAGGATGTAGTATTTTCCATCTTCACTCAATGTTGCTTTCGTTTTTCCCGAATTAGCATCTGACCCTGCGCTAGGTTCGGTTAAACAGTAAGAACATTTTAGTTTTCCATTAAGGATCCCTTCCAAATATTTCTGTTTCTGCGCATCGGTACCATAAAACAAAATTGTATTTACTCCCAGACCTCTTTGAACACCTAGAGTTTGGGAAAAAGAAAAACTATCCGACATAATCTCTGACGCCGCAAGATCCGTTTTAATATCACATCCCATACCACCAATACTTTCTGGAGCTGAGATTGCTAAAAAACCTAAAGCCCCTAATTTCTCAAGTTTTTCTGGGGCTATTTTTGTTCCTTCTTTACTATCAAAAATTTCTTTTAAAGGCTCTATTTCTTTATTAATAAAATCTCTAATTGCATCCCGAAGCATCATATGTTCTTCGGTATAATCTTCGGGAGTGAAAACCGTACTTGGCGCATTGGTCTGGATCAAAAACTCACCCCCTTTTATCATCGTTAGTTCTGATTTCATATCTTAAGAAATAAATGATTTAAGCACTTTGGCCAATCCCATCTTATCAAAATTTAAATGTTGGGCACCATCAACGTATAGCGAAATTCCTGTTACATATGCTGCCATTGAGCTCGCAAGAAAAGTTACTGCATTAGAGACATCTTCTACTTTTCCAAACCGCTTTAAAGGAATCGCTTTTTGCGCTTCTTCAAACATATCCTGGATTTGCTTAGGGTAATTATCCAATCCACTAGATTCTATAATCCCTGGGGCCACGCAATTGATTCTAATATTAAAATCACTCCATTCTTGTGCTAGAGTTTTGGTTAAATTTTCTACTCCAGCTCTCGCCGCTCCAGTATGAGCCATACCAGGAAATCCTCTAAAAACATCAGCAATAATATTAACGATTATTCCATTTTTTTGCGGAATAAAAAAGGTGTTAGCCATTTCTCTAATCATAGAAAAAGTACCATTCAAATTATTATTAATTACTGCGTTCCAACCTTTATCATTGATATACTCTGCCAATGCTGGAAATTGACCCCCTGCATTATTTACAAGAACATCCAATCGCTTATGTTTTTCTTTGATCATATTTGCCAATGCCTGGATATCCTCTGTTTTTCTAATATCACATGCTTGCCAAGAAATTTCACCAAAACTTGCTAATTGTTCTGCCGCAGTTTTTAGTTGATCTTCTTTTCGTGAGCAAATGATAACCTTTGCTCCCAATTGCAAGAAATCTTTAGCTATTTGAAAACCTATTCCAGATCGTCCTCCGGTAACTAATATGATTTGATCTTTAAAAGTGTCTGATTTAAACATAATTAAGTATTTATCCTTTTAGGAACATTAAGCATCTCTCTAGTTTCTTCTATACTAGCTATTTCACGACCAATCATTCTTGCCAATGATGCACCTGCATCAACCAACTCACCATTAGATTTTGCCATATCACCATTTGGTAGATAAAAATTATCTTCTAATCCAACTCTGAAATTTCCTCCCATAGCTGCTGCAATGGCCGAAAGTTGCCACTGTTTTCGGCTAATAACAATAGATTGCCAAAAAGCACCTTCGGGGATTTGTTTTATTTGGTGAATCAAGTTTTCGGGTGAGGCAGGAATACCTCCCATTACTCCCATAACAAGACTATAACAAGCGTTATCGGGTAATAGTCCCATGGCTCTTAATGGTTCTGCATTTCGTATATGACCTGTATCAAAACACTCCATCTCTGGACAAATATTATGTTCATTCATAGTTTTAACGACTTTAATCATATCGTCAAATGAGTTTTCAAAAACACCATTCCATATAAATTGTTTTGTGCTTTTTGAAAAAATGCCATAATTCATACTCCCCATATTAAATGCCGCCATATCGGGTTTGGTTGCAGGTAAATGTTTGAGTCTATCTTCGATAGAAAGACCTATCGCTCCTGTAGAATAATTAATAATCACATTTGGACAATATTTGCGAACTTGTGTAGTAATTTGCTCGAATACTTCTGTCCTCCAACTGGGCATTCCGTTATCTTCACGAGCATGAATATGAACAATAGAAGCCCCTGCATTTACAGCTCTTTTTGCCTCTAATCCCAATTCTTCTGGGGTATAAGGTATGTGAGGACAATGTGATCTATTGGTCGCAGCACCAGTAAGGGCCGCAGAAAGAATCATCTTTTTAAAAGCCATAATTTTATATTTTTATATACTGTTATCATTCTCCTGTCCAAATGGGTTTTCTCTTTTCTCTAAAGGCAAGCAAGCCTTCTTGACCATCTTTTGATCCTATAGTTTTTTGTAACATCTTCATAAGATATTGATGCTTGGATACTTGTTCATTTATGGTGTCTAATGCTTCTAATCCAAGTCTAATAGCTGTTGGTGAACTTGTCTTAATATCATCCAGAAGCTTATTAACTATGGTATCTATAATTTCTGGTTTTGTAATGTGAGTTACCAAACCATATGTTTGCGCATCATTAACATCAAGATTAATCCCTCTAATACACCAATCAATAACTACTCGTTTTGGCATAATTTCTAACAATGCAGCCATTACCTGAAACGGAAACAATCCTCTCTTAGCTTCTGGTAAACCGAGCACAACTCCTTCATTGCAAACCACATAATTGGCTCCAGCAAGAAACAAGAATCCTCCTGCCAATACTTTACCTTCTACTTTGGTAATTACTGGTTTGTGAACTTTATTAAAAAGTTCACCTATCAAAACCTCTTCTTTTGCATTTGGGATTGAAGACTCAAACTCTCCCACCATACCCATGAATGCTTTTAAATCAGCTCCTGCACAAAACACATCGCCTTCGGCATCTATAACAATAGCTCTAATATCATTGGTTTGTTTTGCAAACTGCATTGCAAATGCAATCTCATTTACCATATGCGGGTGCAAAGCATTCTTCTTATCTGCCCGATCCAAAGTAAGTATCATTACATGCTCTTCTACCTTTAGTTTTATAAAAGCAAAGGTTTGATCAAGAGCATTCTTTATAAGTACATCATCAAAAAAATCCATAGCTATTTTTCGTTAATTTTTAGTAATACATACCCTGCTTCAACATTTTGTTCTTCTTCTACAAGTACTTCTTCTACTATACCGTCTTGATTGGCCACAAGAATATTTTCCATTTTCATAGAAGAGATCACTATAAGTGGATCTCCTTCTTTTATTTTATCTCCTGATGCTACATGTATTTTAATTACTTGAGATGGTATCGGAGATTCGTAACTCCCTTTTGGTTTTTCTTTTTCTTTGGTGGGAAAGCGATCTTGTTGCACAATCTTTAAATTACCCAAAGTATTAGCGTGAATAAAAAAGGTATTACCTATCGACATGATGGAGTACTCTTGTTGCAAACCATTTATACTAATTCGAATACCGTTATTTTCTATCATAATTATAGCAGCCTCATACTCTTTTTCGTTAATCAAAACAGTAAAGCCTTCTTCATCATATCTATACTTAATGATTAATTTTTGCTCATTAATATGAAAGATCTCTTTTTGATATTCATAAAAATTATTTCTCCATCCCGAGGGGACATTATTCAATAATCTTCTTGATTTCTGTCTTTGACACCAACTATAAAGGGTTGCGGCAATACCTATCTCATTAATTTGCTCATCAGCTAGTTCATCGATTTTGGATAAATTTATCTGCTTACCGATAAAATGAGTGTCATATATCCCTTTTCGAAAATCATCATGCTTTACAAGAGTCTTTAAAAAAGTGAGGTTAGTAATAGTTCCTTGGCAAACCAAATACTGAAATACATACTCGAGTTTTGAATGCGTTGCAGCCCTATCTGTATCTTTTATAATTATTTTGGCTATCATAGGATCATAATACATTGAAATCTCAGATCCCGACTCGATAGCTGATTCTACACGAAGCCCTTCTATCTTTGGAAATTCGAATTTGTACACTTTTCCTATCGCCGGAGCAAAATTATTAGACACATCTTCTGCGTATAATCTAGCTTCAATAGCATATCCGTCACTTTTTACATCTTCTTGTTTGATTTGTAATGAAATTCCTTGTGCAGATTCTATTTGCATTTTTACCAAATCTAAACCGGTAATCTCTTCGGTAACTGTATGTTCTACCTGCAATCGAGTATTAACCTCAAGGAAATAAAAATTTCCTGTTGATTCCTCAAAAATAAACTCTACAGTACCTGCATTATCATATTTCAAGGCTTTTGCGGCAGTCACCGCTGCCTTACCCATACTAGCTCTTAATGTATCCGTCATTACAGGAGAAGGGCTTTCTTCTATTACCTTTTGATACCTTCGTTGAATAGAACACTCTCTTTCTAGCAAATGAATTATGTTACCCTGTTGGTCTCCAAAAATCTGAAATTCGATATGGCGCCCCGAAGTAATGTATTTTTCTATCAACAGCTCATCATCCCCAAAAGCATTTTTTGCTTCGCGTTTGGCAGATGTTATTGCGCTCAAAATTTCATTTTCTTCATGTACTATGCGCATGCCTTTTCCTCCGCCTCCTGCCGTTGCTTTGATTAATAAAGGAAATCCGATTTTTAATGCTTCCTTTTTTAAAGTGATATCAGATTGATCTTCTCCTCTATATCCTGGAACTACTGCAACACCCAATTCCTCCATCATCTCTTTAGCTCTAGATTTGGATCCCATGGCTTCTATGACCTCTGGTTTTGGACCTATAAAAATGATTCCTTCGTTAAAGCATCGTTTGGCAAAAGTTGCATTTTCTGATAAAAACCCATATCCAGGGTGGATAGCATCCGCTTTTACCCTTTTTGCTGCTGTAATAATTTTATCTTGATTCAGATATGATTTTATGGGTTCGGGTTCGCCAATATGTACCGCCAAATCTGCCTGCCTTACAAAAGGAGCATTTTTATCTACTTCAGAAAAAACAACTACACTAGTGATCCCCATTTTCTTACAGGTACGAATAATCCTAGAAGCTATTTCTCCTCGATTTGCTATCAGTATTATATTAATACGTTTCATATTCAATTTATCCTACTTTTAATGTCTCCAAATACCGTAACTACTAGTTCCTTTTATCTCTTGGTTATATAAAACCGTCAAGCAAAAGCCCATATAATTTCTGGTTTCCTTTGGATTAATAATTCCATCATCCCATAATTCTGAAGTAGAATGCCAAGCAGAAGATTTTGACTCTGCATCTGCGATAAGCATACTTTCTATCATCTTGGCCTGTTCTTCATCATAAGGAATCCCCTTTGCTTGTGCCGAAGTTTTTTGAATGATTTTCATTACTCCGGCAAGCTGTTGCGCTCCCATTACCCCGATTTTTGCATTAGGATAAGAAAAAAGAAAATTGGGTTCATATGATCTACCATTCATACCATAGTTACCTGCTCCAAAAGAGGAGCCGATCATTAGTGTAATTGAAGGTACTTTACTATTTGAAACTGCATTAATTAATTTCGCTCCATTCTTAATTATACCCCCCTCTTCATATGCTTTACCCACCATATAACCCGTGGTGTTTTGTAAAAACAGTAATGGGATATTTTTCTGATTTGATAACTGTATAAATTGTGCTCCTTTATTTGCAGATTCTGAAAAAATGACTCCATTGTTACCCAAAATCCCTACAGGATATCCATGTATTTTTGCCCAGCCACAAATCAAGGTAGTTCCGTACTCTGACTTAAATTCTGAAAACTCGGAACCATCTGTAATTCGCATGATCAGTTCTTTTACATCAAAAGGTGTTTTGATATCTGCTGGTACAACTCCTAAAATTTCTTCTGCAGAAAATAGCGGTTTCTTAATAGGCATTTCTGGCACTAAGTGTGGTTTAGACTCTGGTATAAACTCCATGATTTCTCTTGCTATTCTAATAGCATCGAGCTCATCTTCTGCGAGATAATCTGAAACTCCCGAAGTCTTACTATGCATTTCGGCTCCACCAAGCTCTTCATCAGTAGCAATCTCATTAGTAGCCATTTTTACTAACGGTGGACCTGCTAAAAATACCTTTGCGGCTTGTTTTTGAAAAATCGCATAATCAGACATTCCAGGTACATACGCACCTCCTGCTGTAGCATTTCCGAAAACCACAGAAATAGTAGGAATTCCCATTTCGGATCGTCTAGTAATCTCTCTAAACGCCTCACCTCCATAATTAAAAATTTTGGCTTGATCAGGCAAATTTGCGCCGCCACTTTCGACAAGATTAATAGACGGGAGCTTACATTCTCTAGTAATTTGCGCAACTCGAAAACCTTTAAAAACGGTAGCATAATCTACCGATCCTCCTTTTCGTGTCCCCACATTAGCATTAATTACACATAGTTTTCCATGTACCAATCCTATACCAGAAACATTAGTTCCACCTGCTCCAAATCCATTTTTATTTTGCATTCCGGCAAGGGGTAAAAGTTCAAGAAAAGGACTGTCTTTATCCAACACCAATTCTATACGCTCACGAGCTAAGAATTTATTCCTATTCCTGGCTCTATCAATTGATTTTTCTTTTCCTTGAAAGCGACTTTCTACATGATATTTTTCTAGCTTCTTAACTAGTGATAACATCGCCTCTTTATTCTCTTTATAAGAAGCACTTGCCGTATTAATATTTGATAATAACGCTCTCATCTTCTATACTTCTTTAATTTCTTGTCTTACTAAAAACTGTTGAATTTTATAAGGAATAATTGCCGATATACGATAGAGTATTCTCATTTTCCACCCGCTTATTATAAAATCTTTTCCTTTTAAAAACCCCTCCCAAATATCTTTGGCAACCTCTTTTGAAGTTGTTGTCGCCAAACCACTAAAGGTTTTTAAATTCTCCATCTTTCCGGCCTTTTTAAAATTAGTATCTCGAATAGCCGAAGGGCATACACATATCACTTTTACTTTTGAATTTGAGTTTTTTAACTCCTCATTAATACTTCTAGAAAAATGGCTAACAAAAGCTTTAGTAGCCCCATAAACACTTAGTTTGGGTGTTGGTTGAAATGAAGAATTAGAACTAATATTAATTATGGTTCCTTTATTCTTATGGATCATATCTTTTAAAAAAAGCCTTGTCATTTTATACAGGTTTATCAGATTTAAATTGATCATCGCTAACTCTTGATCCATATCTATTTCATGGATATGGCCATAAACCCCTATTCCTGCATTATTGATCAATACATCAATTTTCCAGTTATTTTCCTTTACCCAATCATATACCTTATGAGCTGCATTGGGTAAACAAAGATCTTGTTCCAAAGTATTGATCTCACTGTCCGCAATTTCCTCTTGTAATTTTGACTTGGCAATTTTCATTTCATCTTCCAAAAGTGAAATCCATAATAGTCTGTATCCCGCTTTTGCAAAATACTCAGAAACGGTATATCCAATTCCGCTAGAACCCCCAGATATTAGAACAGTTTTACTCATAACCAAACTATTTTTTCTTTACGATTATGCCAGTCCAGGAAATAAATGCTGAATTGATTATCAATTTCTCCACGACGGATCTTAAGTGTTGGTGTTAATAGCTTATTTTCTGTATCCCAAGTTTTATCATCAACAATTACTGTAGATATTTTTGTATAATTGGCCAGATCACTATTGATTGTATGAAGAGTTTGATCTAATGATAATTCTATTTGTTCTCTTGTCACTGTTTTTGAAACTTCTGAAAGGTTGATAATTGCTATTGGTTGCGGTATGCCAAGACCAGCGACACATACCTGCTCTACTAACTCATTTTTCTCTATTTTTTCTTCAAGAGGGTTAGGCGTAATATATTTTCCTTTACTCGTTTTGAACGCATCAGATACTCGACCTATAATTTTAAGGAAACCATTTTCATCAAAACTACCTTTATCACCACTATGTAGCCATCCATTTTTTAAAACCTTTGCGGTTTGATCAGGATCATTAAAATATCCTTTCATCATGTACGGAGATTTCATTAATACCTCTTGGGTTTTTGCGTCGATTTTTATTTCACAACCAGGAATCGGTTTCCCCACAGAATCTTTTGGTGCATCTAACATAGGAGTATTAGTTATAGAACCGCACACTTCGGTCATACCATATGCTTCTACAAGGTGAATTCCAAGATTTGCATACCATTCTTTAAGATACGCAGGAGTTATTGCCGAGCCAGTAGCTACAATTTGTGCTTGTGAGAGTCCTAAACCATATCTTATTTTCTTTTTTACAATTTTTGAAATTATAGGAATTCCAAATAAAAATCGTTGCTTTTTAAGGGATAATTTATGTACTACAGCCAAATAAAACTTTGTCCATATCCGGGGGACTGCAAAAAACATTGTTGGCTGGGTATCTTGCAAGTTTTTTGCAAAAGTTTCAATACTTTCTCCAAAAGAAACGGTACCTCCCAGCATTAATGCTACAGCATATATCCCGATTTTTTCGGCTACATGATTAAGAGGAAGATAAGACAATAATCTAGGTGCCGGGTGATTAGTAATCCCTATCCAATCATTATCTCTATCATCTTTAATTATTTGAACAGGAGTTTTATGAATATGCATAACACCTTTTGGCAGTCCTGTAGTACCAGAAGTAAATAAAATAGTCCATAATTCTTGCGGGTCAGGAACATAATCTTTATCCAATGGTTCATTTTGTAAGACAAGATCATCCCAAAGTAATCCTTGTTTTACATGAGCATTTCCAGAATAATGAGGAAAACGAATTATTCGAACCGAATCTTCGATTTCGGCAGCATGAGCTGACCAACTATCCAATTTACCTACAAAAACTGCTTTAGTTTGTGATTGTTCAAGAACTTGACCCAACTGTATAGCAGAAAGATTATAATATAAAGGGACTGAAACAAATCCACCCATCATAATGGCCAGATCGGCGAGTATCCAATGGTAGCAATTTTTAGAATATATAGCAACGTGATCTCCTTTTTTCAATCCTGAAGATTGCAATGCTCTTGATATTTTTGATGCCTCGTCATAAGCTTCGCGAAACGAAAGTATTTTCCATTGCGAACCCTTAGGTTGCTTTAAAAACGGAAAATCCGGCTTTTGACGAACCCAATGGTAAAAATATTCTGGAAGAGACGGATAATTAGGAATACTTAGATCACTCATAGCAAAAAGATCAAAAATTAATATATGATTCCATAGATTGATCAAACCCTTCTCCTAGGCTTGTTAAATAATCTTCTCCAAAGAACTTCTTAAACGAAGCCATTCCTTTTTTGGTTAGATGCGGTAGTAAGAGACTCCAAATCACTTTTTCTCCATCTTCCTTGGTTTTGTCTCCTCTTATCATCTGTTGAGATGACCAAAAAAACATCATCATCCATGAGGTAAGTGCCAAGTTTTTATAAACTCCTGCAGCTGGTTCTTTATTCATATTACCTAATTGGATCGAAAAAGCAATTGCCATCTCTATATCCTTTACTGTTTTATCACTCAACGATTTCATTTTTGGCGCTATTAATGGATGTTTTAACACCTGATTATCATGAAAAATGAAGGAGTATTCTTTTTGTAATCTATAATAGAGCTGCGCGTCATGATGCAAATTTTGAAAAGAAGGAATGCTCTTTGCAACTCTCCCGTTGGTCAGTTTTTCCCAAAGTTGATCTATCAATTCTTTTAATAATGCTTCTTTATCCTTAAAATGATAAGTCATATTACCTCTGCTCATCTCAAGAGATTTTGCGAGTTCAAATAGATTTACGGCACCATATCCCGATTTATTAAATGCTTTTAATGCCTTGCTTAATATTCTTTGTTTTGTTTCCACGTATTCCTTTTTAAACAAATATATAGATAAATTTTACACTAATATCAATTATTCTAGTCATAAACGACTAATTTTAATATATATTTAACCATAATCTCAAAGATCATCCTTATTCTTTGACTTCTATACGCCGTTTTAATTCATTTCCTTTTTCATCTAAAACGGTTATGACGTGTTTTCCTGGCTTGGGAAGTATTGGCATTTCATGAAATTGTTTGGTAGTGCCTACAAATTCATTATCCACATACCAAAACACTTGTATTTCGGGATTGGTATGTGCTATCTTGAGTACAACTTCATTTCTTTTACCATCAAATCCTTTAGGCAGATATACACTGCTATTGGGTTTTGGAAAAATAAAATCCATTCTATCTTCTCTTTCTTTTACACAATCCGATCTATACGACGGCAACGCCTTGTAATCTGCATTGTTTGTTTTAAAAAAATAAGCCTGTAAAGGAGGTAACACAAACCATGGTTCGTGAACAATATTAGAAACTGGTTCGCATGACGAGTTTACTCGATACTGTTTGGTACCATCCAAATGCACCAATTGATGATAAGGGCAAGGTTTGGTTTTTGTACCAGATAAAGGAATGTATACCTGCTTTGTTGGGCATTCGGTTCCTGCAAGAAAACCACTTTGTTGACAAACTGTGGCTTCTATTAAATCATCATAGGGAGTAGGAAACCATTTTGAATCTGGTAAAAGATTAAACGTATCAAACAAAACCGGAGCTGCTGCATTTAATCCTGTAAGCTGTGGGCGCCCCTCACCATCTGCATTTCCTATCCAAACACCCACCACATATTTTTGGCTGGCTCCAATAGCCCATGCATCTCTATTACCAAAACTAGTCCCTGTTTTCCAGGCAATTTCTTTAGATGAATCGTAAAACTCCCATGCCTGATCTCCTTCTGGTCGATTTACTTCTTTCATAGCTTCAAAGGTTAACCAAATACTACCTGCTCCATACACTTGTTTTTCTGATTGTTTTTTTCCAAAATCCACAGTAGTATTTGCTAATAAAAGAGGCTCAACAAACTCGTTTGCATAATATTCGCTAGACGTTTGTTCATAATGCTTTAAGGTTCCTGCAAAACCTGCATATATTTTACATAGGTCCCAAAGATTACTTTCGGCACCACCAACAATTAATGATAATCCATAATGATCCGCACTATATTTTAAATCTTTAATTTTAAAAACATTCATTTCATCTCTAAAACGATTTAATCCATATTGCTGTAATAATCGTACAGCAGGAACATTTAGAGATCTTGCCAACGCTCTATTTGCTGGTACCGATCCACTATACTTTTCATCAAAATTTTTGGGATTATATCCCGCAATGCTGGTTGGGATATCAGAAACCAATTGTTGAGGCAGTAGTTCTCCCTTATCCATCATCGCTGCATATAATATTGGTTTTAATGTGCTACCAGTGCTACGTGCTGCTTTAATGATATCCACGTCTTTTTGATGACTCTTATCTGTTGGACTATTACCCACATAACTTAGCACTTCTCTTGTATCCACATCCAAAACCATTACAGCCATATTATATACTTCATTTTGTAATAATGCCTCATGATGTTGTTGCACTATAACATTTACTTGTTTTTGTAACTGTACATTAATTGTTGTTTGAACACGTTGTCCGTTGTATTTTTTGGCCATACGATCTATCAAATGAGGTGCAATTCGAGGTAATGCATATGGCTTTTGTGGTAAGGCTTCGTTAATAGACAACTCATAGGTTAAGGAATCAATTGTTTCATGCTCCAAAAGAGTACGTAATAATCTATTTCTTTTTTCTAATAATCGTATTTGATTTTTTCCTGGATAAATTAGTGATGGGGCATTAGGTAATACTGCAAGTGTGGCACTTTCTGCCCAAGATAATTGATACGTAGGTAAGCCAAAGTATCGCCACGCTGCCATATCTATTCCCACAACATTACCTCCAAAAGGAGCATGCGAAGCATATAACTTAAGTATCCCTTCTTTTGATTCACTTAATTCTAATCGAGTTGATAAAATGAGTTCCTTAAGTTTTTCAAAATAGCTTCTATTCTTACCTTTTCTTGATAACCGAATTACTTGCTGAGTAATTGTGCTACCTCCACGAACGATCTTACCGGCTTTAAAATTTTGAATCATTGCTTCTGCCATCGCATATGGATTAAATCCTATGTGTCGATAAAACTGCTGATCTTCAAAAGCTACAATACATTGCTTGAATTTTTCGGGCAAACTATCTGTTTCGGGAAAGCGCCATTGGCCATCACTAGCAATTTTTGCTCCTATCAACTCTCTTTTTTTAGTTTCGATAACCGTAGCTGTAGGATCATCAAATAATGGCCTTGGTAGAGAAAAGAAATACCATATCAATAAAACACCAACTACCGCAATACGTTTTGGATGTGTTTTAATGTAGTTTTTAATCTTTTCCTGGTTCATTTAACTTCTACAGTTGAATAATAGCAACTCTCATAATGGAAAAAAATCATTTATCGTATATACTTATAGACTAATACTTATTTCACCACCTTAACCCACTTTCCTTGGGTTCGCACCAAATAATCATTATCATACATAGCTTCACATTGTATTCCTGGTAAATAATACTTCCCTAAATACGAGGCATTTAAAAGTATAGTTACTATTTTACTTTCTTTAGGTTTCAAGTCAAAATAGAAATTCACTCTATCATCTCTAATATCTGTATGTGTTACTTTATTTGCGCTAAAAGATCCAAAATCTGTAAACCTAGTATTTACTACTTCCCAACCAGATGGGAAAATCTCGGTTAAGGCAATATCTTTAACCTTCGATCCCGTCGTATTAGTTATCGTTACTTCTGCTACAAAATCGGTTCCTTGCGTTAACTGTGCAGGGTTAATAATTTTACCATCTCTACTCTTATAATCAATAATTGCTCTAAAATTACTTTGAATCACTTTTTCTTGACCAACAGGAAGAATTCCGCTAGTTGCTATTTGAACAAAAATAGTGTTATCCTTATTGTTTTTAAAATTAAGAACGTTGGTTTTTTTGATCATTACTTCTCCTGAAGTAGCTATTGTTTTGGTGGTATTTGCATCTCTAGAATTACCATTTAAAGTATACACAACATTTACTCCTTTACCGCCGACATAAGATGCATATTTTGCCATTGCCATAAGTGCATAAGACGTTGTCTGTGTACTCATCCAACTCTTAGAAGATAATTGTTTTGCCAAATTCACAGCGATTTTTTGCGCTTTAGTTTTTTGATCCAAGGACACCAACGTTTCTAAAGCCATGGCTCGATTACGATTTGTAGAACCATAAGTGTAATAGTTATATTTTTCTGGCTGAAAATCAATATTTGCCGAATTTAACAACTGATCTGCAGCACTTTTTTGTCCTACTAGCCCATATGCTGCGGCCAATCTTAATTTTGCATTGTTTGATAATGATGAAGTTTCTCTTAACCTATTCATCGATGATAGATCAGGGCTTCCGGCAAGAGCCAAGGTATACAATCTATACGCCTGGGCAAGGTCATTATTACCACTGCGCCATCTTTTGGCTTGTTGCTGCTGGTAGTTAATCCAATTACTCTTAAAACCAATTGGTAATACATACCCTTTTTTATTTGCCTCAAGCAAGAAATGACCTGCATATGTAGTTCCCCAATCATTAGCATTACTATATCCTGGCCAATATGACATCCCTCCACTAGGTTGGATATACCTTTTAAGTTTATAGATCGCAGCTTCTATATTTTTCTGAATTTTTTGCTGATTATCTGAAGATATATTGAGCACATCACCCAAATACAATTGTGGGAACGCTGCAGATGTAGTTTGCTCTACACATCCATGAGGGTATCTAATCAAATATCCCAACCTACTTTCAAAATTCATAGGAGGTAATGAAGAAAACTCGATCGTAGCACTATTACTTCCTTCAATCCCAAAAGCCGCAAAACTCACTTCTTGCTGGCTATTTGGCTCTAATACCACCGAAGTTATCTCGGTAGTCATAGGGTTTGGATTGATAATATCTATTGGTATTTTATATGACGCTTTTTCTCCGTTTCCGCTAGCGACAACTTCGATATCTGTTATCGATGCGCCTTCTAATACTTCAATATCAAAATACACCATCTTTTCATCGGGTTGCGTAAAAGAAAGTTGTTGTTTAGCTTCTCCGATTACCGTAAATCCTTTATTTGGTTTTAATATAACCGCAACATTTTTCACCTTATTCTCCATAGCAAATACAGTTACCGGAATAGTAACTTTTTCTCCTGGTGTGATTTTTCTAGGTATGGATGTTAACACCATCAGTGGTTTACGAACGGGTGTAGTTTTATCGGTATTTCCGTAAGCAGCATTATTTGCATCTGAGGCTACGATCATCGTACGTACAGAACCTACGTATTTTGGGATTTTAATTTTATGAGCTCTAGTTTCTCCTTGTTTAAGTTCAAAAGGTCCTTCAAACACCACCATAGGTTTAAAACGGTTCGCTTTCTTAGATTTACTACCCCCTGCTTCGGCATCACCTCCAATACTAAATACTTGATTGATGCTTCCGCCATATGCTCCGAGCACATCATCATATACATCCCAGGTTTTTACTCCCAGTGCTTCTCGAGCATAGAAACTACTCCATGGATTCGGTGTTTTAAAGCGTGTGAGATCCAGTAATCCTTCATCGACAATAGCAATAGAATATGTCATTGGCTTCCCTTTAGTTTCACCAACTTTTACAGTAATTGTTTCTTCTGGTCTAAGCACATCGGGCATTGTTAACTTAGGTTGTACTTTGGTATTCGGATCTTCAACCAAAATAGGAACTACCCCATACAAACGTATTGGGAGATCATTGGCTGTAGATGCATGAGGTTGCAATAAAGTAATGTGAATATACACATTGGGAGTATACAAGGACTCTATCGGTAGTTCGAATTTAGTTTCTCCCTTTTGAGGCGTTACCCATTGCGAAGACAGTACTTCTGTACCATTCTCTACGGTAACTAATGCCCTACCTCCCTCGCTAGAAGGAAAAGTTACAATTGCTTTCTCACCGACATTATAGTTCGTTTTATCTGTTGAAAACAATAACATTGTAGCCGCAGAAGGATCATTTTTTCTAGATTTTCCTGCCCATCCTGGCCAATCAATATAAATAGTTTTACCAGTAGCATGACCTCCATTAGGATCTACTACTCTCACCAAATATCTTCCCCAATCTGGGTATTTCAATTCAAAATCAAAACTGGCTTTACCATCGTTACCTGTATTAATTACTGTTTTAAAAACTTCATTATGATACGAGCCTCTATTATAATCAGATAAGTTATCCTGAGACGTATCCCACCACCACCTCCAACGTACTTGATACACATACACTTCAAGGTTCTTGGCTGCTTTAGGATTTCCTTTTTCATCTACCGACACTACTTCAAAATTATGCTTAGTATCTGTAAGCAACATTCCTCTAGCCTTGTCTCCTTTTGGCACATTAATACCAATATATGTGTTATAAGGTGAATAGTTTTTAGAAATAACATCAGTACTAAAATCACCTCCGTTTTCATATACTTTTGTAATAAAAGATGCTTTTAACATTCCCGCTGCTTTATTATTAAGCTTAGGCTTTACACTAAAATTCGCTTTCCCTTCTCCCGAAATTTTTCCTTTAAACACTTCCTGTTCTTCGGTACTAAATCTTCTAGATGGGTCATCAAAAACGTATCCTGGAAAAGTTTTAAAACTAGTTTTAGTTGGATTAAATCTTACATTAATATCTGCCTTTAGGTTTTTGGCCACTGCGCCATGCAGCCATAAAGCTTCCAAGTTTCCATTTATATTTTTATTTGCTCCAAGCACCTCTTCATCAAAAGTAGTTTTGATTTTAAGACGATTAGGTTTAATCGTTTCAATTTTTAATGTTTTGGTAAAGCTTGCTCCACCAACACTAACCTTTGCTAACCAATTTCCTGTTGGCGCCTCATCGGTTGTATTGACTATAAATTTGTAGAAATTACTAACTCCTTCAGTTTTGGTTTCTTGATGCGTTACTTTTCCATAAGGATCCCTTAATTCAAACTTTACAGGATGTCCTTTTGGTAATTTATTAGCATTATCATTAAGCATAAAGGATAGAAACAAAGTATCACCTGGTCTCCAAACCCCTCGTTCACCGTAGATAAATCCTTTGATTCCTTTTTGTAAACGCACACCTGAAACATCAAACTTACTCACCGATAATGCATTTCCGTCATTAAGTTTTACATATGTTTGTTGTTTTCCCGAGCTCGCTATGGCAAAATATGCAGGTCGATCTGCATCAAAACCTGTCATTCCCTCTGCATCGGTTGTTGCAGAACCCATTTCTTGCTGCTGATAATTATAAAATGTTATTCTTGTATTAGATACCGGGCTAGTTGTAAGAATGTCATTAACCGTAATCATATACGAGTTATTTAATCCTTTTTTAACCACGACACCTAGATTAGATGCTAATACATTTGCACTTACTTTTCTATCTCTAAAATAAGAGTTACTACACGGATCATCTCTTTCCTGCCAATTATACCCATAGTAATCATCATAATAATATTGCGAAGAATCCCAAAAACTAGATTCTTCTTCCTCATCATAATTTTCAGACAACTCATCTATAGAGGTATCATCGGCAGATTGCCCACTACATTTATATAGAGAATATGCTTTTCTGTAGTTGAGTTCTACTCTATATATGGCACCCGGATCTGGCGAGATTAATTCTTTTAAATCAATGGCAAAAGCATTCCACTTACTTAAATTTAGAGATGCATTTTCTTGAAGATTTATTAATTTTTTGGCAACTGGCCTTGCTACACTTCTTAGATTAGACGACCCATTTAAATTATTATTTTGTAAAAACTGAAGCACATTATCTTCAAAAACTTTAATGACTTGCACCTCTACTGCTCTAAGATTTACCGCTTCAAAATTAAATTTTAAATTATCTGAAGTTGGTAAAATCACTCCATTTTGTAATAATCTAATTTCTGGTTTAGGTTGTTGAAAAGAGACATTCTCTGTATAGGTGTTTTTTAATCTATAGTCGTCTGTACTTCGTATTCCTTCATGCACAGTAACCGATAAAGTGCCTTTAAGTTCTGTTTTAGGATATACTTTTAATACATTTCCATTAACAGTATATTTTAGATTTTTTTGCTGGCCTACCGTAACTAATCCATTAAAATTTTGACTTTTCTTTAATGGATCCGAAAAATTAATCTCTACATATTGATTATCCACATTGGCAACTGCAACACTGATTACAGAAAAGTTGTTTTTACCAGGAATAGCCAATACATCTTCTCCTTCGGTAGTAATATTAAATGATTTGCCAGACCATTTTACATTAATTTCAGAATCATCTTCAAAACGTTGTATACTATCAATCCTAAAACCAAATTGTCGACTTTTATCCAACGATTCATTAAATTTTACCGATACATTTTTACCTTTTTGTGTTGCAGTAATAAGTTGCTTTGCAGTTTCGAACGATAATTGATCACTTGAGGTTAATGTACCATCTATATATTGCCAATCTTTACTATAGGATTGAAGATTATCAGTAATAATCGAAAATTGCTGTTTTAAGGTTTTTACACTAAATACAAATTCTTCATCCAGATCCTCTTTTATGTCTTCAACCAAATCCTCGAGATCCAAGGTAAATGTATACTGCGTATCTTCTTCAAAAGCTTTTTCTGGTTGAAAAGAAATCGTTCGATTATTTACTGCAATTACTTTACCTTTTATTCTTGGTGATACAGAAAGTAAATCTTTAGGAAGTTCTTGATTATCGCTCCATCCTGCTACCGGTGTTTGTAATACAACATAGACTTGATCATGTACCGATATTACTCCCGAAGAAATATCAGAAATATACTCTTGATATTTATTAAGTTCTGAAGCATTGGACGCGGCCATCTCTGCTTCGTCTTTATTCTTACAGGAAAACACAAGTGTTACAAAAAGTAATGCAAAGAGAATTCTAAAAAATCGCATAAAAGATTGGAATTAGTTGACTTTATAAATGTACTATATTTTATCATAAAAAAACCCTCCAACAGGAGGGTCGTTATACAAATTTAATATTATGTTTTATTCTTTATAAATCCCTATCGTTAATTTACCATCAGCATTCATGGTTGCACGGTACATTCCTGCGGTATTAAACTCCATAGTTACATTACCTTTATTATCAATAGCCACTATACCACCCGTACCTCCAAGTGCGGTAAGTTTCTTTTGAATTACTTCTTCTGAAGCCTCTTTAAGCGAAAGACCTTTATACTCCATCAAAGCAGAAATATCATAAGCTACCATTCCTCTTATAAAATACTCTCCCCACCCTGTACTAGACACGGCACATGTAGCATTATTAGCATATGTTCCTGCACCAATAATCGGAGAATCTCCAATACGGTTCCATTTTTTATTAGTCATACCCCCTGTAGATGTTCCTGCGGCCAGGTTACCATGCTTATCTAATGCCGCACAACCTACAGTACCAAATTTCGAATCCTTAATTATAGGATCATAAAAAGCTGTTGTTTTTGTAGCCTCTTTCTCTTTCATTTTCGCTTTAACACGTTCTAAAGATTTCATTCGATCTTCTGTAAAAAAGTAAGCAGGATCTACAATTTCAAGATTTCTTTCTTTCGCAAATAACTCTGCTCCACTTCCCGATAACAGCACATGTGGTGAGTTAAGCATCACTTCTTTAGCTAGATTTATAGGGTTTTTTACCGTTTTCACTCCAGCTACAGCTCCTGCGTTAAGGTTGCTTCCATCCATGATTGAAGCATCTAATTCATTAACACCTTCACTATTAAAAACCGCTCCCTTTCCTGCATTAAACAAAGGAGAATTTTCTAGAATATTTATAGTTTTCTCTATGGCTTCTAAGCTCGTTCCTCCATTTTTAAGAATGGTATGCCCTACTGTTATTGCTTCTTCTAATTTGGCCTTATACGCTGCTTCCTTTTCTGGGGTCATATTCTTTTTTAGAATAGTTCCTGCTCCACCATGAATTACAATCCCAAAATTATCTGATGGTTTTTGTGATTCTTCTTGGGCAGTATTGTTAATTGCAGTTTCTGCTGTTTCTTTTGGTTGTTCTTTACAAGCCAAAATTAAAACGAAGCTTAAAAAGATGAGGATCTTTTTCATGTTGAGTTAGTTTAAATGAATTTGTGTTTATAATAATCTACCAATGCAATTCTTCCTTGAAAAAATCTGAAAGTTAAATGTATAATATTTCCACCATTATCTTCTAAGGATAAAGATTTATTTAACTCAAAATCATAAGGTTGATCCACGCCACCATTAATCGCAATGTTATCTGCGTTTAGAGCAAATTTCTTATTCGATTTTACAACTGGTTCTATTTTACCTTCTAACCCTGCTAACTGTGTTGTTTTATTAATTATCGCAGAACCAGACCCTTCTGTTTTATCTATGGTAACTTCTATATCTTCTTTTGGATTAATATTCCTAAAAATTACTGATGGATATTCTGGATGTGCAACAAGAACTGTATACAATTTTCTGGTTCTAATAATAAAATGTGCTAATCCATTTTCGTCTGAATTTCCTTCTAGATATGTTGAATTCCCTGCAATCAATACTACTTTTGCATTTTTAATCATTTTATTTTTTTGATTCACAATTTTAATCGAAAAAATAAATGGTTTCGGACTAATCATGGTAGAGAGTTTCGACCATCTTTTTCTGAAAAATGTTTGATCTTTAGTAATTTTCCTTTCGATCAAAGTGGCTAATTCTTCAGGAGTTTTGTGTTGAAGATTGATGTAGCCCACCGTTTTTAGCACTCCAGGGATTTCTGTATCATCAAATCTGGCCGGCAATATATACTCGCGGCTCTCCTGAAATGCTCGGGCTTGCATCGAAACTCTCTCATGGTTAGTCCATAATTTCTGATTATAAAAACCAGAAATAAACATCACGGTATATCTGGCTTTGTTCTGGTAGACATCCGAGAGGTGCTCATACAAATTTTTACCCCACAGACTAGCTTCTTCAAAAGCATCGTAAAACACTTTGATTCCCTTCATATTCAGGCTATTTGCAACTTCCTCTACATATGCCCGATTTTCTCCCGCAAAAGAGAGCGCAACATCGTACTCATAGCTATTATTTTTCATCACTGACTTATTTTTTTTGACCTAAAACCGACTTATACAAAATTACTTTCTTTATTTGGAATATTTCCATTTTTACTAGGAAAAATTCCAACAAAAGTTTTACTTTTAAACCGTAAAAAAGACCATACTCATGAAACCAACAAAACGCATTAAAGGAAGAGGAGCTCAAGGAAAAGTTCATAACAAGTTTTCAGAAAATCATTACGAAATTCGAGATGATTTTTTAAACTATTGTCTCGAACAAGGTGAATCTATAGATAAACCGCAAACCTCATACATTTCCACTTTTCCTAAAACTATTGTCAATAAAGTTACAAGCCCAGATGTCGGGATGCTCTATTCTCTTAACCCTTATCAAGGTTGTGAACACGGCTGCGTATACTGCTATGCCCGAAACTCTCACGAATATTGGGGTTATGGAGCTGGATTAGACTTTGAAAGTAAAATATTAGTCAAAAAAAATGCTCCAGAATTGCTAGAGCAAAAATTGAAGAGCAAAAACTGGAAGGCCTACCCTATTTCACTTTCTGGAAATACAGATTGCTATCAGCCTATTGAGAAAAAACTAAAAATCACACGTAAACTTCTCGAAATATTCCTAAAATACAAGCACCCTGTAGGCATCATTACCAAAAATGCTTTAATACAAAGGGATATAGATATTCTTACTGAACTGGCCAAAGATAATCTGATAGCCGTTTTTTTATCTATTACTACTTTACAAGAAAAAACACGTAGCATATTAGAACCAAGAACAGCAAGTATTAAAAAAAGATTAGAAACTCTTGAGAAACTAAATGCTGCTGGCATACCTACTAATGTAATGATAGCCCCAATTATCCCTTCTATCAACAGTCATGAAATACTACCTTTATCTAAAGAAATAGCAGCCAGAGGTGCCAAAAATTTTGGGTATACTATTGTACGATTAAACGGCGCTATAGGCCAGATCTTTGAAAAATGGTTAGAACAAACATTACCAGATCGCAAGGATAAGATTCTTCATCAAATTATGCAATGTCATGAAGGTAGTTTAAATGACAATGAATTTGGTAGACGCATGAGAGGATCAGGAACTATTGCAGAGCAGATTAATCAGCTTTTTGCATTAGCTCGAAAAAAATATTTTCCTGTTTCTGAAAAAATACAATTGAATTGCGATCTACATGAGCAGTACAAAGACGGACAATTGAAATTATTTTAATTACAATTGACCTTTCCACTCTTTATAAAACTGATCCAGATATTGCTCCATAAAGGTATGTCGTTGTGTTGCAATTTTTTTACCTGTTTCTGTATTCATTCGATCTTTGAGTAACAATAGTTTTTCATAAAAATGATTGATCGTTGGTGCGGCAGAGTTTTTATATTCTTCTTTGGTCATATTGAGATTTGGAAGAATCTCTGGATCATAAATAGCTCGATTCTTAAATCCTCCATAATTAAAACACCTAGCAATACCAACTGCTCCTATAGCATCTAACCGATCTGCATCTTGAACGACATCCAATTCTGGGGATCTAAATTTTTGATCAACATTGCCGCCTTTAAAAGAAATATTTTCAATAATCTTAATTACGTGATCTATTGTTTTTGATTGCACATTAATATCTTCTAAAAACGTTCTTGCTATTCTGGGGCCTACAGATTCATCTCCATCATGAAATTTTGAATCTGCTATATCATGAAGTAAGGCTCCTAAAGCAATTACTGTTTGATCAACGTCTTCTTCATTTGATATCAATTGGGCATTTTTAAATACTCGCTCGATATGAAACCAATCATGTCCTCCTTCGGCATTTTGCAAGCTTTCTTTTACAAAATCAACAGTTTTACCGATAACCTCTTCAGCTGTCATACCCTATTTAGAATTATTTCACCAATGCAGGCTGCACCCATTTAAATTCGAAAACTTCTTCGGGGATCACCAATCGCTCACTTATACGCTGCATTCTTGCTGGTAATTTCATAACAAAATCACGAGCTTTCTCTGCCTCATCTGTTAGATCTACTATTTTATCAATCTCCCATTTATCAATTAAGCGTTGCATAATATCAATATAATCTTGAGAGGTATACACCCCTAGACGTTGCGCAGCATAAGAGAACTCTTCAAAAGCGGTTCCTATGGCGTCTCCAGACTCTCTAAGAAAATGAGCCGGCATTACAATTTTATGCTTCATCATATCGCTAAAAGCGATCATCATTTGACTTGGATCTACTTCAAAAATATTCTTCACAAATTCGCTATATGCATTATAATGACGCATCTCATCCCCAGCAATAATTTTACACATTCTAGAAAGCGATTTATTAGAATAATCTTTTGCCAATTTTGCCACTCTACTATGAGAAATATTCGTTGCTAATTCTTGAAAACTTGTATACACAAAGTTCTTGTATGGATCTCTATCGGTTCCAATATCAAAACCATCATTAATAAGGTGTTGAGTAGTTCTCTCTACCTCTATCATATTTACTCGCCCAGATAGGTATAAGTATTTGTTTAAAGTATCTCCATGGCGATTTTCTTCACTGGTCCAGTAACGCACCCATTTTGCCCAACCATTATCTTTACCATTTTCGTGTTGATTTACCCCTTCTACATCCATCAACCAAGATTCGTAAGTAGGTAGTGCTTCTTCTGTTATTGTATCTCCTACCAAAACTACCCAAAAATCATATGGTAATTCTTTTGCCAGTTCTCTTAACTCTTTAACCTCATCAAAAAAGGTATCTTCATTTTGCGAGTCTGGCAAAAAATCTGTTGGTTGCCATACTTTATCTATTGGTATCAAAAATTTATCTATAAAAGATTCTATTTTCTTTTCCAGTAGTTGCATTACCTCTAATCTTATATTATCAATGGCCATAGTTGTAGTGTATTACATTCTTATTGCTAAAGTAATCCTTTCTTCTATTCTTTTAAGCAATATTTCAGGTTCTTTATCAATTGGTATTGGTTCGTGTACTTCTAGTGTTAAATGCACCCCTATACCCATAGGGAAATTACCAAATCTCACCAATTTCCAGCTGTTATTTATCGTTACTGGAAGGATTAAAGCATTTGGTGCATTTTTGAATAATATTTTTAAGCCTGTTGGTGCAAACTCCTTTGGTTTCCCATCCCTACTTCTTGTCCCTTCAGGAAAAATAACAGCAGAGAAATTATTATCTACTATAAATTTACCAAACTTAGATAATGCAGGGATAGATTGCTTTGGATTCTTTCTATCAATCAATACATGCTCTCCATGCCTTAAGTTAAAAGAAATACTAGGTATTCCTTTACCTAATTCAATCTTAGAAATAAATTTTGGCTTGTGTTTTCTCAAATACCAAGATATCATTGGGATATCAAACATACTTTGGTGATTCGAAACAATAATTAATGGTTTATCTTTTGGTAGTTTATGTATATTTTTATAGCTAAACGTGGCTCCTAAAAAATGTAAACATCGCAGTAGGGATAGATTCATAATGTTTACTACTCCTCTATGCCCTGATCTACCGCCCAGCTTTTTACCTAGCCATTGTAACGGTTGAAAAACTACTAGTGTTAACCCAAAAAACAGGTAGAAAATTATTGAAAACGGATAACTTATTATCCTTTTTATCGCCTCCATTTTTTCTGTGCAATTATTAAAATTTGATTTGTGTAATCGTCTCGCAAGGTCTTACATTATTTCAAGTAAACCAACAGTTTTATCAAAATAAAAACCGTCTGCAACGGCAAACGGTTTAAAATTTTTAAAGCATGTAAATTGCCTATCTCTTAGCAGTGCTCATTATAAGCATCCATAAGGTTTTCTGCAATCATATCTGCCGGTCTTCCTTCGATATGATGCCTCTCTAACATGTGTACCAATTCTCCATCTTTGAACAATGCCATAGATGGTGATGATGGAGGAAAAGGAACCATAAATCCACGTGCCTTATCTGTTGCTTCTCTATCTACTCCCGCAAAAACAGTAACTAGGTTATCTGGTTTTTTGGTGTTATTTAATGATGCTTTTGCTCCTGGACGAGCATTGGCTGCAGCACAACCACAAACAGAATTTACTACTACTAGTGTAGTTCCTGCTTTTGAGATTGCTGATTCTACTGCATCTGCTGTTTGTAATTCTTCAAAACCAATATTGGTTAGATCTTCGCGCATTGGTTTAACTAAATCTGCTGGATACATATATTTTAATATTTTTTCGTTTAAAATTTTTATGCAAAGGTACAAATTATGTACCATATAATAGAAACTGACAAGTAGTCGTAAAAACATGATTTAACTAACATTATGAGTTCAATACAGTAACAAAAAGGATGTTATATTGACCAATAGTATAGAACCTTAATTATGTTTGAATAATTCAGGTTATCTTTACAACCCAAAAAAATTGTTTTTGAATGATTAAATGGTTTATTGCCATACTAGGATATGTGTTTTTTAGATTCCCAGGAGCGGTTCTGGGTTTTATATTAGGGAGTCTTCTTGATAGCACAACATCTGGCAAAAGTGGTGGCGGATTTAAAAAAGTGTTTTCTCAAGAACCCGAGGTTACTCCTGCAGATTTTGAGCTTAATTTACTCTCGTTATCTTCGATGGTTATCAAAGCCGATGGTAAAATTAATCAGACCGAACTGGATTATGTAAGGCGTTATTTTGTTAGTGCTTATGGCAAAGAGCGCGCCAATGCGACTTTTAGAACGTTTAATGAGATCATTAAAAACAGGCATGTTTCAGCACAGCGTATCTGTATGTATATTAATCAACATACCCGATATCCTTCTCGACTCCAGATTCTTCATTTTTTGTTTGGCATTGCCAATGCAGATGGAAGTGTAAGTAATTCTGAAGCTGAAGAGATTCGTAAAATAGCTGGGTTTTTGCGGATTAATTTAAGAGATTTTGAAAGTATCAAAGCCATGTTTTTTAAAACTGGGGATCATGCGTATAAAATTCTTGAAATTGAAAAAGATGCCAGTGATGCCGAGGTAAAAAAAGCATTTAGAACCATGGCCAAAAAATATCATCCGGATAAAATCCAACATATGGATGAAATTCATATCAAAGGTGCCGAAGAAAAATTTAGAGAAGTACAAAAAGCCTATGATCAAATTAAAAAAGAACGTGGAATTGCTTGATAATTAAAACACCCTTCTCCAAAGTGCTTTTAAGAATCTTTGTTTAGGTAAACTTGTTGTAATTTTTATCTCCTCTACAAAAGAAGTTTCTTCATCCAAGAATTTAAGGATTTTTCTAGCATCATTTTTCTTAAATAAGATAGAAAACAATTGCGATCCAATACCGTTCTCTTTGTACAACACATCCAAAAAGAGTAGGTCATAAAACCAAAACCTTGTTCTTTTCTGAAATTGAGATAAGTCGTTTTTAGTTTTTAAAAATCTAGTGAGTTGTTTTACTTTTTTTGATGATATATAAAATGTATACCCTGTACTAGGTTTGGTCCACCCTCCTGCAGTACCGATATGAAGTATATTCTTAGAGTTACTTTTATCAAATGAATACACAGTCATTGGGATACATCCTTTTTCCTTTTCTATAATATCATATTCGGTAATTCCCTTGTTGGCGAGGTAATTCTTAATCTCTTCTTCATATTCGTGTTCTGGCAATAGCTTTTCTGAAAATAAAGTATACTCTAAAAGCGCTTCTTTTTTGGATGTAGGCAGGACATACATAAATCTAGTATTTCCCTTTTGTGTTACAGTAAAATCCATAAAAGTAGCTGTCTTAGGATCAAAAACATCTTGTTTTGTTTTTACAAACCACCCTACGAAATGCTGATTTAAAACTGGAAACTGTGTTTGATTTTTGTAGGCATCGTTTAACACGATACTATTAAACACTTTCTCTCCTACATAAGTATTTTGATCAGTCTTAACCTCAACAAAATTATCAATCTCTTTTAATGAATTCAACCGTTCTGTAACAACCGTAATATTAGGATTTTCCTTTATCTTTTGTATTATGAGGTTATAAAAGTCACTACTCCTAATCATTTTATAGCGATAAGGAGTAATTTCAATTTTTTTAGAATACCCTTCACTACCAAAGTAAATATGATCCCACTTTCTGGTCACAATTTGATCCCATTCACCATTATCTTTTTCCCAAAAACACCAGGTACGATCATTTTGATTTTTTATTTCTTTATCAATCAACAAGATCTTTTTTTGATCAAAAAAAGAATCCGAAATCAAACGATTTACCAGCATAAGGCCAGAAGCGCCCATACCTGTGATTATATAATTATACTTTTGCATAGTGAGTGATAAATATAGAGCGAAAAATCAGTAAATTGATTATAATCCCGACTATTTAGATAGGATTTATATATCTTTAGCGTCATCATTATATGAATCATGAATAAAGTTGTCATATTCTTTCTATTTATTCTATGCGCCATAGGTTTACATGCTCAGGAAACACTCAAAGCAGATACTCCCAAGATCATTTGTAAACTAAAGGTTGGAAATACTATAGAGTTTGACACTAAAAGCATTAAACTTATAAAAGTTTATGGAGATTCTAGATGCCCATCTGATGCTACTTGTATTTGGGCAGGAGAAGTTAAAGCAACAGTAGAAATTTATGAGTCTAACACGTTAACCGCAACCAAAGAACTTATTTTTGGGGCCAAAAACATTAATCCAAACCAGATTAAAGAACTATTGATTACCGATAAAAAAACGGTGTTTGGACATAATATTAATCCATATCCATCATCAAAAACACAAATCGATCCAAAAGAATATTATATAGAGTTGCTTGTTAAATAAGACCATGAATCAAATTACACATTCAATGACTTTAGTTTTTATTACCATATGATTTCTAATAAAGCAAAAGCTCATATTGCTTTATTAAGCGTAAATATGATTTATGGCGCAAACTATCTTATTGCAAAAGGCTTGATGCCGCATAAAATTGAAGCTTCGGCTTTAGTATTTCTTAGAATTAGTGGTGCCGGTATTTTATTTTTAATACTTAAACTTTTTATTAAAGAAAAAGTAGATAGAAAAGACATTCCTAGACTTGCTCTATGTGGTTTCTTGGGGGTAGCCACCAACCAATTTTTTTCTATGAATGGTTTAAGTCTTACCTCTCCTGTAGATGCCGCCATTATTATCACGGCCATGCCCATTTTTACGGTCATTATCAGTTATTTTTTATTGAAAGAAGCTTTAACAACGCAACGAATTCTAGGAGTAACTATAGGGGGCCTAGGAGCGGTATTGTTAATTTATTTAGGCAACTCTGGTGTGGGAACAGGATCTATTACTGGTAATATTTTTATCGCTATTAATGCTTTGGCATTTGCATTTTACCTGGTTCTTGTAAAACCATTAATGTCCAAATACAAACCAATCACTGTAATTATCTGGACGTTCTTATTTGGTTTTATTAGCATGTTTCCTTTTTGTATTGAAAAATTAATTCACACCAACTTTACTTCTTTTGAAACTTCTAATTGGATCTCTTTGTTTTATGTAGTAGTAGGCCCTACTTTTTTGGCATATTTACTAAACATGTTCGCACTGCAATATGTAAAACCTACAGTATCTAGTAGCTATATTTATGTACAACCTGCTGTAGCTATGATTCTAGTTGCTTTGGTTTCTTATCTAGTGGTAAATAGTCAATATAAAGGTGATATCAATGTAACAAAATTGTTATGCTGCGTTCTTATTTTCTTAGGAGTGTATTTAATTAGTAGTGGCCCCTTAAAATGGTTTCAGAAAAAGCAGACTTAGTAATTAATGGCACCCACAACCATTATCTCCGCAAGAATTCGAAGATTTCTTTTTGCCGATGGTTATTGAAGAAGGTTTCCAAACGAATTTTTTAATTAAAAATCCTAGGGCAACCGCCACAACAAGAATTACCAGTATATTTTGTATTAGAATATTCATATCCACTCTGTCGTATAAAAATACGAAAACCTAACGTATTTATTTTAAAATTTGATACGCAATTAATGATATACTATACGCCAAAGCACTCATAAAGAACAATTGGATCATTGGCCATTTCCAACTATTAGTTTCTCTTTTCACAATAGCAAGTGTACTCATACATTGCATGGCAAAAGCATAAAATAATAATAAGGATATACCGCTTGCCAAATCAAATAATGGTCCGCCAGTTTTTGTATTTACTTCTGCGGCCATTCTATTTTTTATGGTTTCTTCTTCATCACTACCCACGCTGTAAATAGTAGCTAATGTACCTACAAATACCTCTCTTGCAGCAAAAGAACTAATGATTCCTATTCCAATCTTCCAGTCATATCCTAATGGAGCAACAATTGGCTCTATTGCTTTTCCGGCATAGCCGATAAAAGAATGCTCTAGCTTATACGAAGCTATTTCATTTTCTTGTTCTTCTTGGGGCAGATCTGCATGAGTAGACGCTATAATTTCTTCGGCATTATTAAAATCATCCCCTGGACCAAAACTTGCCAAAACCCATAATATGATAGAAATTGCTAATATTATTTTTCCTGCTCCAAAAACGAAAGCTTTTGTTTTTTCAATTACGTTAATCGCTACATTTTTAAACAATGGAACCTTATAACTAGGCATTTCGATTACGAAATATGATTTACTTTTAATTTTGAGCATCTTATTAAGTATCCAAGCAGAGCCAACCGCTGCAGCAAAACCTAGAAAATACAAAAACATAAGAGTAAGACTTTGATATCCAAAAATCCATCCTATTTTTTCATCAGGAATTACTAATGCAATAATAATAAGGTATACGGGTAATCTTGCCGAACATGTGGTAAATGGTACTACTAAAATGGTAATTAACCGTTCTTTCCAGTTCTCGATATTACGAGTAGCCATTACTGCTGGTATAGCACAAGCAGTTCCCGAAACCAACGGCACCACACTTTTACCACTTAATCCAAATTTTCGCATTACGCGATCCATCAAAAATACCACACGGCTCATATAGCCACTTTCTTCTAGAATAGAGATAAATAGAAATAAAAATGCGATCTGCGGAATAAAAATTACGATACCTCCTAACCCAGGTATAATTCCTTCGGTTATTAAATCTACAAAGGGTCCAGCCGGTAAAATTGATTTGGTAAATTCACTAAGCCAAGCAAACCCTTCGTCTATAAGATCCATCGGATAGGAGGACCAATCATAAATCGCTTGAAATATTAATAACAGGATTGCGAAAAATATAAAATACCCCCAGAATTTGTGAGTGAGTACTCTATCTAGTCTTTCTCGCATACCAGTAGCTGCTTTTTCATCTACAACCAGTCCTTCTTTCAGCACATTATTAATAAACTGGTATCTTTTTATGGTTTCTTTTTGTTGCAATCGCTTCAGTTCGCTTTCAGATTTAATTTTAAAATCCGGAGCTATATCGGCAACCTGTTTATCAAATTTCCTAAAGTTTACATCTTGCGTAATCACCAACCATAGTTTATACAATGATTGATTAGGAAATGCTTTTTGTAGTCTATCAAAATAATCTGGCGCAAATGATAATGCATCAACACAAGGTTTTTTTGATAATACGGTATAGGATTCGATTAATTTTTTAAGCCCATCTATTCCTTCTTTTTTTCTTGCACTCACCAATGCGATTTTGGTGTTAAGCTTTTTTTCGAGCAATGGAATATCCAATGTAATCCCCCTGCGGTTCATACGATCGGCCATATTGATTACCAAAATCGTAGGGATTTCTAAATCCTTGATTTGGGTAAACAGTAACAAGTTTCTTTTTAGATTTTCTACATCACTTACCACTACCGCCACATCTGGATAATCCTTATCTTTTTTATTAAGTAATAACTCAATAACTACATTTTCATCTAGAGATGAAGCGTTAAGACTATAGGTCCCTGGCAAATCTAAGATATGTGCTTTTACACCACGAGATAGTTTACATACCCCTTCTTTTTTTTCTACAGTGATCCCAGGATAATTACCTACTTGTTGGTTAAGCCCTGTGAGCAAATTAAAAACAGAGGTTTTTCCCGTATTAGGGTTTCCGATAAGTGAAACTTTAATTTGCTTTGCCATAAAAAGAAACTGCTATTAAATAATTTGAACTTCTATCTGAGCTGCAATTTCTTTACGGATCGCAAGATGACTACCATTAATATTAAGATAAATTGGGCATTCAAACGGAGCCATTTGCAACAATTGCACCTCGTTACCTGGTAGGCAACCCATCTCTAATAGCTTTAGCGGAATGATATCAGAAGTAATTTCTTTTATTAAAGCTCTTTGACCTTTTTTGAGATTAGCAATTGTAGTCTTCAAGAATTTATTTAGATTAATTTTAAACAAGGCAAAAGTAGGGCAAAAAAATGTATTCCAAAAGCTAAATTTTTCTAAATAGTGCTAACATTTAATTTCAGGAGTACATTACTCCTCATTTTCTTGCTTCAAAACTTCAATATCCTCTAGTAATTGATCAATAGCTTCTGGATTGGTGCCATCATAAAATCCTCGAATCCGTTTTTTGGTATCTACAAGCACAAAATTTTCGGTATGTACCATATCATATGGGCCACCATCGCCATCAGATTTTGCAGCTAGATACGATTTACGAGCCAAATCATAGATTTGTTTTTTATCCCCGGTAACCAAATTCCATTTGGTATCATCGACCCCTTTATCGATAGCATATCTTTTTAAGCGCGCTACACTATCAATTTTTGGTGTTACACTATGTGAAAGCAAAAGCACCTTACTATCATTTTTAATACGGTCTTGAATTTCTTTCATATGCCCGGTCATGATGGGGCAAATGGTTTGGCAGGTGGTAAAGAAAAAATCTGCTACATAAATTTTATCCTTGTAATTGTTGTGTGTGATTACCTGGCCATTTTGATTAATGAGTTCAAACTCGGCAACCTTGTGGTATTTACGAACATACTGCACTGTACTATCTACCAATTCTGTATTTACCATTTCTGGTGCATATACAGGTAATCTTTTGTTTGGTTTTAAAATCGTATAAATAATAGAAACGATAATTGCAGATAGTATAAAAAGTACTACTGCAAAAAACTTATATTTTGAAAAAAACTGTAACATCCTCTACTTTTCTGACCGCAAAATTACAAGGTTTATTACGTATAAAAACCTTGTTTTCATTAAAAAAATACTAAATCTGGTGATATAAAGGGTTGTTTTTTTTTAAAACCCTTCTAAAAGGTTACTTTTGCGAGATTAAATTTTGAATACGACCTATGAGTCCATTTTTTGTAAAAGCTATACAGCTACTATTAAGTTTATCATTCCTAATCGTTTTACACGAGTTAGGACATTTTATACCAGCCAAATTATTTAAAACTCGAGTAGAGAAATTCTATCTCTTTTTTGATGTAAAGTTTTCGCTTTTCAAGAAAAAAATTGGAGAAACCGTTTACGGTATCGGATGGTTACCCCTTGGAGGTTATGTAAAGATTGCAGGAATGATCGATGAGAGTATGGACAAGGAGCAAATGGCAGGACCACCACAACCTTGGGAGTTTAGATCAAAACCAGCTTGGCAACGTTTAATCATTATGCTTGGGGGTGTTACAGTAAATATCATTCTTGGGTTTTTGATTTATATGGCTATGATATATACATGGGGAACCAATCATGTGGGGTTCGAAGATTTACCAAAAGGTTTTGCCGTTGCAGAATCTTTTAAAGAATTAGGCTTTGAAGATGGAGATAGAGTAATGCAGGTAAATGGTGCAGATCTTGAAGATGTAACCCAGATCAACCATTATTTATTTATGCGAGATGTAAAAGATATTAGTGTTGTACATCAAAATGGGCAAAAAGAAACCATACAAATCCCAGAAGATATTGGGACCACAATGTTCGAATCGGGTACATTAAGACCTTTTACACCAATTACTGCTCCTGTTTTGGATAGTATTGTAAAAGGAACTCCAGCAGACCTGTCAGGGCTTCAAAAAGGAGATAGAATCGTTAGCCTTAATGATAAAGAGGTACGCTATTGGAGTGATTTTAACGTTCTCAAAAATGCAGATACTACCAAATCGGCTTTACGTATTGCATACCTAAGAGATGGTGTTAAGAACACAATTGAGGTTACACCGGATGAAGAAGGAATTATTGGCGTATACCCAAAATCAGATTTTAAATTTCAGAATAGAGAATACTCTTTTGGAGAAAGTATTGTAAAAGGTTTTGATTTTGGATATTGGACCTTACATGACTATATCGCACAGTTTAAATACGTATTTACCAAAAAAGGAGCTAGCCAGGTTGGTGGTTTTGGAGCCATAGGAAATCTTTTTCCTGATGCATGGAACTGGAGAGCCTTTTGGGGTACAACAGCCTTTATTTCGATTATTTTGGCGTTTATGAATATTTTACCAATCCCCGCACTTGATGGTGGACACGTGATGTTTTTATTATATGAAATTATCGCAGGTAGAAAACCAAACGACAAATTTATGGAGTATGCCCAACTTGTTGGTTTTATTATCCTTATCTCCTTATTATTATTTGCAAATGGTAATGATATCTACCGTGCAATTTTTAAATAGAAGAAAAAAGTGAAAAAATCTTTTTGAGAAATAAAAAATAGTATATATTTGCACTCGCAAAAAGAGAAAAACACTCTATATTTGCAAAAGCATTTTCCTCCTTAGCTCAGTTGGTTAGAGCATCTGACTGTTAATCAGAGGGTCCTTGGTTCGAGTCCAAGAGGGGGAGCAAAACAAAGCCTTAACTTATTCAAGTTGAGGCTTTTTTGTTTTTGGATAGCTTTGTTGGATTATTACTCGCTCACCTTAACCGAAATATCAAATAAAATAGGATGAATAGCGCCGTAGCGTTTTCTAAAAATCAAGATATTTGGCAGGGATATTTTTCGTTAACCACACATCTTCTTCTGTTTTATAAAAATGCCACCCTTCATTGAGTAGCCTTGTAGTATCAATTTCTATAATAACAGGTTTACCATGCCGACTACCAATATCTCTTGCCATGATTATAGTCTCTGCAAGGTGTACATATTGCCGTTGCATTGATTTAAGACCATCTTTGGCAATACTATCCATATTTTTAATCCCGGTACCGTGATATAGTATTTTGGGAGGCGTTTGTGGTGGTGCTTCTTGAATTACTTTGATAGAATGCCCATGAGTAGATTTAATTTTGCTAGCTTCTACATCTATCTTCCATCTCACTTTATCAAAACGCTGGCTTAACTCAATCAAATCAGCTTTGGTTAATTCTATATTCTCAACTTTTAAAGCCATCAAAACATCTTCGATATTTGCCCATCCGTAAGCATCTAATACAATATTTGCGTCTTTAGGGTTGTGACGTAACCAATAACTTATGAGTTTGCTAATTTCGGTCTGCACTATATTTTCTTCTTTACGATTTTTTTATCCATTCAATTTCATATCCTACTTCTCCTTCTTCTATCTCTCCTACTTTAAAACCAAGAGTTTCTGTTGCAATTTTCTTGAATTTGGCTTTCCATAATAACCACTCCTCTTCGTTCATGTTTGTCTCAAAATGAAGTCCACTTGGTTCTATAGATGCAAACACATATTTTTAATTGTAACACTTTCTTTAAATCAAATATAAACTTAACATCTAACCTAAAACAAAGAAAGTCGCTTGGATTTATAAAAAACCGGGTAAATTTTCACTTCGAATTGCTTTAACATTCAAGTATTTCAACTATGCTTCATTAAGGTATTTCGAATAACTCCTCTACCATAAAACCCAAACTGAAATCCCACTGCCTCTTCATACACAAAACTCTGTGCTGCCGGATCATATGTTACAGGAGCATTGAGCTCTTTCATGGTATTAATTAGACGATACAATGTTGTTCTAGAAACCCCTAATCTTTGGGATAAACTTATTGGGCAACCTGTTGCCTGTAGACGTATCAATTGATCAACTCTTTCTATTAATTCTATTTGTTTGATAATAACATTCATAATGTGTTCCCTTTGTTTTTGTTTGTACTATTACTTTTTTGCAATTATGAAGTCACTTTCTTTCTCGAGATAAGAATAGGACGTTTGCGTTTTGTTGAGACAAATGTATGAGAAGGGTTAGGTTGGATACAAGAGAAGTATCTCGGTTTTTATAAAACTCGACCAATCAAATAAATTATTAAGTATTTAATTTACAGCAGTTTAAAGCAAAACAACTCAATACTTATTCTATACACATAATTATACAAAGAAATCATCGCCACAAAGTCGGTTTTTATAAAATCCGTGAAGCATTTATAATTATTGAGTGCGTATTTTTAATTTCTATATCAAGAATTAGATACTTTTGATCCCAAACAAAAAGTATTTGTTATGCCTTTTACAATCACAACACGATATACCATCATTTTAATTTTTATATCCACTTTGGGGTATGGGCAGTCTTTTGTATTACCAGATTCTTTAAAAGGAAAAACAAATAAAGAACTAGGTATATCATATCATGCAATTAAAGATAAGGACAAGTCAAAGGCTGAAATATATCTTCGAACTATTCTAGCGAATGCTAAAAAATCTAATGATAGTGTAGTAATTGTTGGTGCATTTTCTAGGCTTAGTTGGCTTTTCGACACATGGGATATCAGAAAAATCAGAGCTCTAGACTCTACCATTATTTATTCTAAAAATATTGAAGGAACATATTGGCCAGAAGTGTTTTATAACAGAAGAGCATTGCACCATAATAATCAAGGAAATCTTAAAAAAGCTCTTAATGATTATTTAGTAGCATTGGAACATACAAAGAAAAAAAACAATATTACCTATATATATATTCTTAAGCATAATATAGCATTATTAAAAAGAAAGTTAGGGAAATATGAAGAAGCTAAGAAGTTACTTAATGAATGTCTTGTTCATGAAAGATTAAATATGATTACTAAAAAAGGAAAATGGGATAGTATTGGTTATCTAAATAGTTTAACAGAATTAGTTTCAACATATCGTTTAAATAAGCAAATAGATTCGGCTAAGATTCTTAATAAAGAAGGAATTCAATTATCCAAAGGGAAAAATTTGCATTTTCTATTTAATTTAAATGATGGAATTCTAGATTATCATGATCAAAAATATTTAGTTGCTAAGAAGAAAATACTAAAAATTCTCCCAAAACTGTACAATGATAAAGAAGTATATGCAGAAACTTTTAATCTTATAGAAGCTCATTTATATTTAGGAAAATCAAACCAAGATCTTGGATTAATCAATGAGGCCATTTCAAATTTTAAAAAAACAGATTCGATATCTAGGAGTTCAAACTATTTCATTCCAGAAAGTAGGCTACCATATGTAGAACTGATAAATTATTATAAATCCTTAAATGATGGACATAATCAGCTCATATACATTAACAAACTATTAAGCGTAGATAGTGTTTTATTCAGAAATTTTAATTCAATTAACGATCGACTCATCAAAGAATATGACACTCCCATTTTACTTGAAGAAAAAGAAAAGTTAATTACTTCGTTAGAAAAAGAAAACAATAAAAGGTCTACTCAAAATATAATTATGCTAATTCTTTTAGGGTTAAGTATCGTTGGTATTGGATATTATTACTATCGACAAAAACGGTATAAAGAACGGTTTTTAAAATTGCTGCATGAGACTGAAGATCGTAGTCAAAAAAATGAAATTTTAAGTGCTAATACTCTTTCTAATTCTGGAGGCATTAACAAAGAAGCTTTTGACAACCTCATAGATCAATTAGAACAGTTTGAAAAAAATAAAGGATATCTTAAACCTAAGCTTAACTCTAAAGATTTAGCCAAAAGCTTTGGATCAAACTCTAGCTATCTATCCAAAGTAATTAATACATTTAAAGAAAAAAGTTTTAGCAATTATATCAATGATCTAAGAATCGATTTTGTGATTGATCGATTACGAACAGATGCTATTTTTAGAAAATATACCATCAAAGCTATTGCTCAAGATATCGGTTTTAATAATGCTGAAGCTTTCTCAAAAGCTTTCTACAAAAAAACAGGAATCTATCCTTCGTACTTTATTAAGGAATTAGATAAAACATGTCTTTAAAGAAACTACTAACAATAGCTTCAGATTACTCCATTAGTATACATTGGTTATAAAATTTTGATTAAAAAACTGTAAGCTTAGGTGATTCCTCATAGTAGTTGATTGATTATAAACATTAACCCAACTACTGCATAGTTTTTAAAATTTAATTCTGGATATTAGCAGATCAAAAATCACTGATCACAAAAACACTAATGAAAAGAATCCTATTTTTATCGTTATTCCTCTTATTATCTTTTGGCTATAATTTTGCTCAACAAGCAGGCTACCCTGTTAAAGAGTATCTTTCGCAAATCAATATTTCGTCTGTCTCTGTTTCTCCCAACGGCAAGTATATTGCAGTAATAACTCGCAATGACGATTTTGATAAAAACAAAACGATAAAAAGACTGTGGCACTATGAAATAAATGATCAGGCACAAGTAGTATCAAAAAATGAAATCCCCATTTATAACAATACTGTATCACGTTTACAATGGACTAAAGACAGTGATTTTTTAGTTTTTAAATCCAAAGATAGTTTGGGCAGTGATCTTTTTAAAGTATCCTCCTTAACCCCAAAATTAATTACGCCACTATTTGCAAATAGAGCAACATTAAAAAAAATATCAGACTTTACGATCTTAGATGATAACACAGTGATATACTATAATACTTTTACTCCTATAAAAACAAAAAAGGATTCTATTACCCTCAAATTTCCTGAAGAAAAAGTAATTAGACATACGGTCTTTAAAAGTTTTTGTTTTGGATCAGAGGTTATAGATTCTCTATTCACTTTACCAGTGAATGTTTCTTATTTCGAAATTTCTCCTGATAAGAGCAAAATGATTTATACAAACTACGACCGTCCTAATTTTTATAGTAGCGAAACGTACGCAAATTCTCACACCTATATCATTGATAGCAAAACCGGAAAACAAGAACTTCAACTTACCAATGATAAGATTTGGGATGATTCTTGGTGGCTTTCTAATGATAAAGTGCTTTCGCTTTTTAGTGGTAATCCCGAAAGTAAAACCTATACAATCTCTGATGATGATTTGTATTTGACCGATCTAAAAACGGGTACTAGAAAAAGATGGATTACAAGTTTTGATGGAAGTATTAGCAGTCTAGTCGAATGGAAAAATCAAGAAACAATCATTAGCTCTAACATATCGACTTCTTCTAATTTTTTCAAATACAAAAAAGGCGGCTTTGAAAAAATTACAGACTTAAAGGGCCGGATCATGAATTTTACTTTGAATAGAGGTAAAAATCTAATGGCTTTTTCAATGATCAAAAATAATATGTTCGAAGAAGTATATATCGCTAGATCTGTTAAAGAGTTAAACAACCCCATTAAGATTAGTGATTTTAATACAAACCTAAACGCTTATAACACTCCAGAAATAGAGAAAATTACCTGGAAAAATTCTGATGGAGAGATTATCGAAGGTGTAGCTATATGGCCTCCTGGTAAAAAAAGAGCCAAAAACTTGCCCTTGGTAGTAGATATACATGGTGGGCCATGGTCCAGCAGAACAGAATCGATCACTCTAGGAGGATTGCAATATTATTACTACCCCTCTTTACTGGCATCAAAAGGTTTTGTTGCTTTGCTTCCTAATTATAGAGGTAGCACAGGTAGGGGACAAGGTTTTATAGATGCTATTAATGGTGGACCTAGAACAAAGCCAACAGATGATATTATTACTGGTGTGCAATACATGATAGATCAAGGGTGGGTAGATAAAAATAATATGATCGTTAAGGGAGCAAGTTATGGTGGATCACTTACAAATTCGATCATAGGAGAGACCGATATTTTTAAAGCAGCACTACCCAGTTGTGGGGTTTGGGATGAATTTGCAGATGTTGGCGTAGGTGATGGAGATGTCTCTGAGTTTGTTCGTTATGAAGGAATAAAATCTTGGCAAAATCCAGAATTATATAGAAAAGAAAGTCCGATTTATAATGCTACCAAAATAAATACACCTACATTAATTACACATGGCGAAAAAGATGTGCGAGTACCTACCATGAATGCCTATAGTATGTATTACACTCTAAAAGATAGAGGTATCAAAACCGAATTACTAATATACAAAGGAGAAGGTCATATCTATAGAAAACCCTCGAGCAAACTGGCAAAAGTAAAAGCCGAACTTAAGTTTATACATTCATATATCAAATTATAAACAGGTCTTTAAGACCCCGATTTTAAAACCAATAAAAAAACAGGTATTTATCCTTTAGCGCCTTTATAAAGAAGTTCATTCTCTAGTGCTTGGATTTTATCCAATTTCATAAAGTTTTCTTATTTAATTCTTAAAATCGTAATGCTACCGCCTTGATTACGACTTAGGAAACATGGGATTTTTATGTAATTGGAATTAGCCTATATTCCTTTTTATAAAAAATCATACGAAGCCTTGAGATTTTTTTCTCAAGGCTTTTCTAGTTGTGTCACTTACCGCTACGTTTTAAATTTCCACTCTTCGATTACTTTTCCCGAAACACATTCGCAAAATGTTCTTACATTATTAAGGTTAATAATTAATCCGTTTTCTAATTTGTCGGCCATATATTCGATAAAACCATCTCGCACAAAATATTCTGAAGAAAAGGTATTATCCTTAAATCCCGAAAAGACTAAATATGCTACCTGTCTAAGTAAAAAGCCTCTTACATTTAATGATACACCAAGCATAATAGAACAAGGGACTAATCTAAAGGCAAATCCCTTTAATGTTAGTTTATTTTGTAATTCCCTTGCACTCATAGAAGCCAAACTATAATAGTCTACAGCCATTTTTGAATACTGATCATCATTCGTATTAGATTTAAAAATAGATAGCAGCCATGGGGTTTGTGGCATACCATTCCAGCTAGAAACAGTATAATCTAGATGAGAAGCATCTGTTAATGAGAAATTCACTCGTACCGAATTATCTCTTCTCTCACTAGTCATATCCATAATCTTTAACTCCCATCTTTGCAAAGCACTAGGATACAATTCGCTATACGCGCCATATGCCACAAGATCATCATCATCTAAATCCATATCTATAACCTTAAAAATCAAACTTTCATCAAAATCATAATCAAAAACGGCATAATAATAATTGCTTGGAAAATTTAGCTCTACAACATCTTCTTGTTTGAGGGTAGTAAGCAATCGAGTATCTTTATGAAAGATCTGAACAATCGGATCACTTTTTCTAAAAACCCCAGGATCGCCTTTAGGGATATTGGATACTTTATTAAGTTCAAATCTTACTCTATTTATCCCGTTAAACCATCTATAAAATGTTCTGTTTTCTTGAAGTGGAAGAAAATCTATTTCTGAAGCTGCCAACCTGCGATACGTTTTATAATAACTTCTAAGGTTGTTTGAATAATAGAATTCTTGTAATAGTCCTAAAGCTTTTTGATAATCCCCGGTAACAGTGTGATATCTTGCCAACGCGTATTTTATTTTTGCAATCGTATTCCAGTTTGTGGTGCTAATATTTTCGAGGATTTGAATTGCCTTGGTATATCTCAATAAAGATGCATGCAATTCAGCTTTGGCCATTTCGACATTCACACTACTAAACCTAGTTGTATTACTAGCATTTTCTAGAAGATAAAGTATATTACGATATGATGAATTAATCTCAGAAGCTTTTTTAACCGCTGCATATGCATCATCATATGTAGCTGTGTTTTGCAATGATTGAACTGCTTTGGTAAGGTATAAATCTGTAAGATAGTTTGTGATCTCGGCATTATTAAGGTCATCGGCATATGCCAATACCGCAAATATAATTTGATCATCGACTGTGCTTTCTTTTTTTGACATCGCAAAATAAATCTGAGCTCTTAACCGAACTCCTTTTGTTGCCATCGTTTTGTTACCATAATTAACTACAGAATTCACGTTTTCGAGAGCAGTTTCTAATGCCCCGTCTCGATATAACTTTTTAGAAAATTCAAAATAAATTATCGTCTTATCATCATATAGTTTTTTTTGATTAGGCGTGTACTTAATTGCTTTATCTATAAACTGTATCGCAAGCGGAAAATTATCATTACGATAGGCAATATTTGATTGTGTCTTAAAAATGGAACTTTTTAGTTGTTGTGCATTTTTTTGAAATTTCCCTATAGCAGATATATTCGAGTTTAATACAACATCGACATATGTATGCGCTTTTTTAAAATTCTTATTTTTAAAATGATATCGCGATACATCCAGAAGTAACTGGTATTTTGTGAGTTGCGCCTTTTTTAAATCAACATTGGTATTTATTCTTACATACTGCATTAGATGATCTACTTGTTCTAATGCCAGTTGCGGATCGTTTTTCTTTATTTGATGCTGGGCATTTTTTAATACGATCTCTGGATATTTCTGCAACGATTTATCAATATCAGCTACATCTTCCATTGCTAACAGCATAAATTTCAATTTTTCTGAAGGACCTTTATGCCTATGCGATAGTGTATAATATACTTCCCCCCTTTCTCTAATTGCTTTTTGATTACCTAATTCGATGGCACCACTTAAAAAAATAAGCGATTTTTCGATATGTTCAAGTTTTCGATAAGCAACTCCTAAACCATAGTAAGCATCAGCATTATCAGGATGTTTACTTAAAACATTCTTGAACTTTTTTTCAGCTTTTACATACTTGCCTTGATCAATTTTTTTAAATCCATTCGTATTCATCTTGCTTACACTGCAAGAAGAAAACACCCATAGTAATAATGAGAAAACCAATATTTTTTTCATCCCTCTTACCTTTTTAAACAGCAAACCCCATACAGGTAGTTTTTCTACCTGTATGGGGTGCTAATTTCTACTTAAAATTACGAAATAGTCGTTAGAAAATATAAGATCTTTGAGTTAAAAAAATGTTATGACTTAAAAAAAAGTAAAACAACGAACAAAACCGTAAAACTCTATTTTACAAAATATTAATATCATTCATAATTCTGGTAACTTAAGAAATAAGAGATTTTTTTTCAAGGTTTTTCTAGTTTCCTTACTTAAGGAATCATCCACATATGGCTCAAAAATGTCATTGCCGTAACATCATAAGGTGATATATCAAATACTCCAATATCCAGGCCGCCAAAAACTGCAGTAGGTACTTCGGGTAACTTTGTTAATGCATGCATTTTTAATACATTTAATGCAAAAGTTCTTTTTTGTTTTCTATGTACTTTTAAAATAGTATCATCATACCAATAAAATTCTTTTATACTACCTTTTTGTATTTCACTATCCAAGAAATTCTTGAAATTGGCAATGATCTTACCATCATAATCTATAATATTAAGCGCTATGCTATCATTTTTGAGATATGATTTAAGAGTTGACTTTTTAGTATACAAATCTTTTTCTTTAGAAAAATCTACTTTTAACCTATAACTGTTATCATCCAAAATTGTATTTCTATCTTTTATATTATATTTTTTTAATATAAATGACACTTTTTGCTGGTCATGTTTAATGGTTTCTTTATATATTTTCATAAACAATCGTGCTCTGTCACGATTTGGAGTGAAAGTTTCTCCTTTACTTTTAAAATCTGCAAAAATAAATTTTCTTAGATCTCCAAACACCTTAGTTGCGTAACTGTTTCTATCTTCAATTACCAATGGTTTTTTATACGTTTTGTCTCCTTTTTTACCATGTACTAAAATTAAAGATAAAGGTAAAACGATACTTCCAGGAGTATTAGAGTTTTCTGGAGAGTAATTTAAAGGTAACGCGCGTATCCCTTTAGGAATATTTATAGGAGAACTTGTTTTGGATAAATCACTAAAATCTCCATTAAAGGTTTGAACAAATTCTATTGCTTTTACTCCTAGGGTGTACTTTAAATCCGACGATATAATACCACTTTCTATCACATTAAACTTATGAGGTATCTGAAAAGAAGGTTTGGGAGAGGATACATGAGCTTCGCAATACGCAATATTTTTTTCTAAGAGTGTATTAACCCCCTTAATCGCAGCAGCATACTGCTTTTTTAATTCATTTTCCGTTTTTAAACATACATAATCATGGGCTTGATAATAAGTAAATTGTACACTTCTATTTTCATTGATTTCTTTGTTTTTAATTTTTAAATCAGAAGAAGAAAATAGTATTGGGTTTCTAGAACCTACCCCATGTGTCAATAATACTCCATTTAATCCAGTGTATTTTTTGATTTCATTTCCAAGAAAATCGGTAACCGATTTTGCTCTTTTTATAGATAATGGATCATTAATATTATCGGTTCCCGTTTCGCTTGCTCTACCTGTAAAAGTTGAAAAAACTCCAGAAACTCCAGGAGCGGTTCGCCAGAACATGAGATGTTTCATTTTAAAAGCCTTGTAATGGATGTCATTCCCCGAACTATTTTTATCATCGATAGTAATAGAACTTTTTATGTCTGGAAAACAAATACTATCATTTTTCCACCAAGGTTTAGACGAGGTTTTATCCAAAACAGTATCCAACATCATCCCGCGAACTATATCTTCTCGAGATGCCGATGTCTTGGCAACCCAGGGCTGCTCTTTTATAAGTTTTTCCTTAAGGCTATCCTTAATATTAGCCGCAAAAGGATCCTCGAATTCTTCAAATTCTCTAGGAATAACTTCTGCAGTCCTTAAAAGTTCATCCAATTTCACTTTTTTCACAAAACTCTTTAGTGATTTTTGATGGTCATTGTTTAAATCACTTTTGTTAACTCCAAAATTGTATACCAAAAAGTAATGATAAATATGTTTTCTATATACACTGCCATACAACCATTCTAAGTATTGAATCTGTGCATGAATCACATTTCCGTTAACATTAAAATCAACCCATTGGATGGTGTTTTTTAATTTTGCTTTTCCCAATTTTGATTTTAGCGCAGTAAGCAATTTTTTCTTTTTTTTCAAACTAATATGTACCGCTTTCTTCTTTTTTGATTCTAATTTAGTACTCATAAATCTTTTAATTTTTTAAAAATTTGATGTGAGCATTACTTTTGGGGAATCCAGTATACATCGATGATATAACTTTTCCTGTGGTATCCTCTAGTTTTAAAAACTCTCCTCTATTATTCAGAAGAGCAATCATTCGATTACCATAATACCCTTTCCACGAATCCGAATTTGATCTCGTCCTTCCTACATAAACATGATGTGTGCCTCCTGGTTTTATCCTATCGTTGGTTTTAAAAATATATTCATGCCCGGCGGCATCGCTTAAACGCCAACCTTCTAGTCGTACTTCATCTTCTGTATTGTTAGTTATCGCTACTATTTCTTTATCAGCAGTATCCACATGTAAAGCATCCTCATGATCATCTCCTTTAGAATTGATAATTGTTTTTTTACGATCTATGTATACTGCATTAGACGGGTATTTTTTTGATGATAAATCACAGAAAAACTGTATATGTTCGATATACTCATGTTCCTTATGAGAAGACGGTGTCATAACAAAAACCGTTATATCATTACTCCCCTGTTTTAAATGTGTTTTTGAAATATGAATACTTAATTTATGACGGTCTATCAAGAATTCTTCAAGATCTAATTCTTGTCCATTTAATAGTATTTTTAATTGTAATAAAGATGCGGTATCGCGGTCTATCGTATTTTTCATTGTACTAATAACCTCATTTGTCGAAATTTCGCGATCTACATTGACCAGATCTTCAGATTTAATTTCATATTGATTTTTTATAATTGATTTTACATCCAACTTATCAAAATCAATTTCGAGATACACATATTTATCATAAATAGGAAAATCATCTCGATTAGCATCTACAGATAAAGGACTATTGATTTTTATCCTACTATCTTTTAGTTTTTCAAGCTCTTCATATCTCTTATCATAAATCGTCTTTTTTAATTGAAGTGCAGATTTTCGACTTCTACTGTTTTCAAGTTGATTAGTTCTGGCGGTATACCTCCATGATGTTTCTCGTAGATTATTAGAAATAGTAAATACCTTATCATTTGCATCCATCCATTTGACCTGCACTGCATTAGAGGTTTTAAATTTTGCTCTTCCTAATTTTTGCTTTATATCAGATGTTAACACATTATCTTCTATCCAATTAGGAATGGTTTGAAAATCGAAACCATCTTCTTTTGACAAATTCAAGATGTCATTTTCAAAAGATGTTTTGTTAAGCTTACTCAATGTTTGTTTTTTGAGTTCTTTTATTACATTTCTTGCTTTATCCTCATCATTACCATCCCAAAAGACTACCCAATCTATAAATCTATCCAACCAGTCTAAATCACTAAAATCAAGATCCCCTAATAGACTATCAAAAAATGCTTCGATCGCTTTTTTAGTTTCATTATAGAGATTCGATATGATTTCCTTTAGGTCTTCTATAGCTTGCTCAATTTCGTTAATCAATTCATTGATTAATTCTTCTAACTCTTCGATAATCTTCTTAACCAACTCATAAGCTGTATCAACTAGTTTTTTTATTGCATCCAGTATTTCTCTAATGACATTTACCAAAAGAACTTTTAAAATTTGGATGATGTACCAAGCGGTATGCACAGGCATGTAAAGTAAAAAAGCTTTAAATTGTTCCCAACCGATAATCATGAGTACCTCAGATAGGTCTTCTAGATACCGCTTAGACACATCAGGTAAAAAATCACACTCCATAAGTTCATTGATTTTTTGTTCTACCTCTTGCGTGGTTAGCGACGTAAAATCTAGTTTATGATCATCAGGATCGGCAATCATATTTTCTATCGCACTAGTAATGATATCTATTCTATCTTCGGTCCATGTTTGTCTTCCCATAGACATTTTGGCAACATCGAGTATATTGAGTATAAACTCTTCTGTAACATCAATGAGATCTTCTTTTAATCTAGCGGGGATTTTTACATCCACTGGTAATGGAGTTATATCACTTATTTTATCTTCGAACGCCTTAAAAAAACGTTTCGCCATAAAATCGAATTTTCCATTTTTTACACTGTTCTCGCAAGTATTTATAGTATGTGTAATATTATCTGTGGCATAATTCATAAGTTCATTACTCATAAATGATATATTCTTTGCCGCAAACCCCAGTAAGAATCTATTTGCCAAAAAAGTTAGCTGCTCAATTTTGGTCTTGTCTCCTCCTTCTACAAAAACCGATTTGAGCATGGGGATAAATAGTTTTGGGAAACTACTTAAGGTATTTTCAAAAACAAGATTGTAATAATCCTCTCCTAATCTTGAACGACTAAAAATGGGTTGTATACTAGATTGAACAGGAGTTACTACATAAGTGTCAAAAGTGGTCTCCAGAAATGTAAAAAGAATATTTAATATTTTTTTCTGGGATTGAGCATCATCTTTATCTAATATCAATTCGATAAAATTTCCGATAGTTAACCCATTCTGATGTACTTTATCCAAAAACACTTCGATTTTTGAACCAGTTGTTCCTATATTATTGGTTAAGAATTGAGTAAAGCACGATTTTTCGAGATATAAATACGCTTCACCATTATTTTTAAGTAACTGTATATTCTTACCCGTTGCCAAGTGATATCGTTTTTTGGCATACAAAGGGAGTTTTTTCCATAAATCCTTATGGTCAGGATCAATCAAATATCCTATCACGAATAAATGAGTACCAACTTCTTTTATTACATCAACCTCATCAAATTTAATTTCTTCTAATATCGCAATGATATCTTCAACAATTAAAGCCACATCATGTAATGAAGCTATACTGGTTATTTTATTAATTGTGTTTTCGATCGTAAATAAAACTTCTTCAATCTGATCAATAAAAGCATCTACATTTTTTTCTACCCAATCCACAATTTTATTAATCATATGATCTAAAAACCTTGTGTATGCCTCAAGAATCTCTTCAAAAATAAAATCAATAGAAAAATCTTTTACAGAGGCAAAAGTGAGATCTCGTTTTTCAGAAATGCCGGCTATGCTCGCATCAATAATCAAGTCCAACGCCAATGACCAAGCATTAAAAATAAAATTGGTAACATCTTCATCTAACTCATCTGGTGTTATATTATCTTTTATTTCTTGAAGCAGATGATTTTTACTTGATCTAAAAAATCCATTTACATCTTTAAATCTAGCTTTGGCAAAAAAATCAACTCCTGCCCCATATAAGAAAGCTGCTTCGGCATTGGCTCTAAAATCAAATCCCGCTTTTTTACCTTCTTCTTCAAACAACCTAGCTCGACAAATTACCTCTGCAGAAGCTGTAAGTGCTATCTGAGCATTACCTTCGACTCCAGCAGCAACTTCAACTTGATCGACAAATTCCTTAAATATCTTGTATTGCAAATCATTACTTTTCCTTTTTACATTTTTAAGGATTTTATCTAGGGTTAGAGATAGTTCTAATCTTGCTCGTATATAGGCTTTAAGATAAACCTGGAAAGAAACAATTAATCCTAATTCGTCTAAGATTTTGGGAGAAAACTGTGCGGCCATCTGCAATCCCGCCTCGACACCAGCTTCTATTTCTAAAATTGCCTTAACATAATCGGTAATGTGTGCCGAGATTCCTGCCTTGGCTAATACTGATCCTTCGAGTTGAAGATTAAATCCATGACAAAAACTTAGAGCAAGGTTTGCATCGTATCCCAATGAAGCAAAAGCCTCATCATTACCTATCCCAAGATTTCCCTCTTTTGATAAGTCCAGAATTTCATTTCCCATATGATTTGTAGTGATTAGAATCGCTAAATTCATTATTGTTTTACATATATTTTTAAGTCAAACAACCCAATTAAAAAGGGGTAAATCACCCAAAAACAGTATGTTACATGTTTTTCAATAACTCAAACCAAAAGTATAATCCCTAATTCTTACTCATAAATACCCACCATTGGGTATTTACTTTGCTATAAAAAACATATACGTTTGATCTATCAATTTTAAATCATTTTAACATGAGACCAATCATATCCATATTCTTGTTTTGCCTTCTACTTATAGGCTGTAGCAAAAAAGCAGAAAAAGCAACTAAAGAAGTGACTGCTACCGAGCAATTGAGCACAAAAATGTTCGAACTACAACGCAATCAAACTTTTGCATCAATCCAAGACGAACCCATCGCATTAAAAGAATTTTCGAATGACATCGCTATTTTAAATGATCAAGAAATCCAGATCGAATCTGATCTTCCGCAAGCATATACTAATAGATTATATATTGATAAGGAAGGTATCGCCGGGTATAGAGGTGATTTAAGAAACTTAATCGGCCTGATTGCTACCAAAGACAATACTGGTAAATATACCGTTGGCGGAGTGGATTTTAAAAAAGATAGTGCAGATATAGAGCTTAAAGCTCCCGAAGGTGGTAAATTAAAAGAATACAAATACGATCGTAATCAAATTACATCTATAAATTGGTTATTATCGGTAAGTCTTGAAGATAATGAATTGGCACATTTTACACTCGAAGATATCTCTAGAGCCGTATTAGGCACACCCAACATAGATTATGAAAAGATCACTAATAGTTTTAAACTTACTGATCAAAATATTGATCGCAAATATTTAATCGCCATCGCAACAGTAACCGCTATTACATCAAAAAAATACACCAAGAGAACCCGAAAAATCAAAGTGTCTGAGTTTCCATTAGTAGGTAGTGCTATAAGCGCAGGAAACGAGCTATTTACCTCTAATCTAGAGTTTCAAAGAGATTATAGAGTAGGTATGCGATTGATTCCTATTAAATCTATATTAGAAGAACTACCTACTCTTTAAAAATGCAATAAAATGAATACCACAATACAAGTAAATTATATCGAAGGATTTAACCAACAACATCTGGTTAAAGCCAATCAAGCCATTCAATTAGTGCAAGATCTAGTAAACTCTAACGCTTTTAAAGAAGCTGTTCTAAGTGTTCGGAGATTTAAAAATCCAAGAGTTAGACGAAGAACCGGTAGAAGAAGATATAGCAACCAAGAAATTTTGGACTTGATCCTAGGAGGAAGAGATCTCAATAATCCTGCCGATCAAATAATGAATTTTAGATTAAGACTATACGACTCTCAAGTTAATGAAATCGGCAACACCAATATGACTACCTTAATCATAAGTACCTTTAAAGGATATCTCGAAGACAATGCCGTGGGTTGCTATGCTGCCCATCTATTGCATGAGTATATGCACACTATTGGTTTTACGCACTCTAGATTTGATATCTTTGGCAGAGATCGTACGGTGCCATATAAAATCGGCAAGATTGCTCGTGATCTTTTGGGGGCTGATTGTTGAAACCTATAAGCAAATAGATCAATACCTACTTATGTGGATTTAATAGTCATCCTACTACCATGGCATAGGGTCTATCAAAAGTTTCCTTTTTATGATAAAACCCAAATCTAAACCCTACTGCCTCGACATACACAAAACTCTGTACAGCCATATCATACTCTACAGGGGCATTTAAAGCCTTCATGGTATTGATAAGCCGATACAATTTTGTTTTTGAAATTTGCAAACGATACGCCAGCTCTGCCGGAGTTCCTGTCGCTTGTAAACGAACTAGTTGATCTATTCTTTCGATAAGCTCGATTTGTTTGATAATAACACTCATAGTTTTCCCTTTACTTAAGACTGAATTATTTTACACCAATATTTATTTGTGGGGGGTCTTAAGTTTATGTCTGAGCTTGATCATTTGTTACCCTAAAAATGATGTTTTTTTCAAAAAAGTATAGTTATAAGTGGTTTACCCTTGTTTCTTGATGCAAGAAAAAGAGTACTGTGGTATATAATACGATATCCTCTATTTTTTAAGTGCTGTTTGTAGATTTGTAGCACTCTCTTTATATACTCCGTTATAATTGATAATAGCAGTAAGAAGTGGTTTAAGTTGTTTGGTATCTCCCAATTTAAGATAGGTAAGCGCTAGATACCATTGGGCATTTTCGTAATATTTACTATTGTTATCTATATTTTTAAAAATATCGATCGCTTTTTGCTCCTCTCCGGTATTCATATAACTATTCCCTAGATATAAGCTCAGCTGTTCCTGATCAGGAATATGCACCAGCTCTTCTAATGTTGTAATCACACGATCATATTCTCCTTTGGCATAATGGAGTAAAGCATCACCAAGATCATTAGTTGATTCTCCCCTAGTAGTATCTTCTATCGGAAAAGGCTCGTAATAAGCAGCGTATAATTTTTGGTTTTCATTAGTACGGTTGGCATTAAACCATAGAATAGATCCTATTCCTAAAATCACGGCTATAGTCGCCGCCATTTTCCAATGTTGAGAAAACCATGATCCAGAACGTGTTCCTTCTGCTTTGATCTCTTCACTAATCTTTACTAACTTTTCTTTAAAAGCCAATGTATCAGTATCACTTAGCACATCATGAAGCACTTTATGCTTATCCACTTCGGTTCGCAACTCGGAATCCTGCTCCATTTCTTTTTCAAAAACCGAACGCTCCTCTTGGGATAAGGTATTATTGAGGTATGCCTCTATTTTTTCAAATATTTCCTGAGTTCTTTCCATAATGCCAATTAGTTTTCAGAGTTTATTTTTAACTCCTTATATATTGGATCTTTCTCGATCATTTCGATCAGAGATTTTTTACATTCAAATTTTTTCTTTCGGGTATAGCCTTCAGAGTATCCTGTGATCGAGGATATCTCTTTCATATTCTTTCCTTCAAAAACAAGTCCAAGTACTCGTTTGCAGGTATCATTTAACTGCACAAAATATTTCCGATATACCTGTTCTCGTTCTTGTTGTTCGAGATCTTCGGTTATATCCTCTTGCAACGCATGTTCATGATCTGGTAGTGTTTCTTTAACTACCATTTTATTGTTTTTTCGTAATCGATTGCGCCACATATTTTTACATACTGCATAAAAATATGTGTGTATAGAAGCGGTGATCTCAAGAGAATCGGCTGTTAATTTTTGATATATCAACACCAAAGCATCCTGAAACACATCTTCTACATCGGCCTCGTTACCCGAATTTTGCAAAATATACCCACGTATATAGCCTAAGTTTTTTTGATAAAAGGCTTTAATCACTGCCTCATCTCCTGCCATAATACCTTCCAAAATTTTGCGCTCTTCGGTCTTGCTCATTGATTAATGTTCTGGAACAACAAATTGTTACCGGGTAAGATACTATTTTATTAGATTTTTTAAGGAGATAGTTGATAAAACAAGTTTTATTTTTGTAAAAAGGTCTTCGACAAGCTCAAAGCATCAATTGTCATCCTGAGCCTGTCGAAGGAAGACAAAACGTAACATTTTTACTTACTTTGGTATTAATATAAAAGCGATTTGCTTAACAACGGTTTTTATAATGCTTATGAACCCATGAATACTATACTACATCCTACCCTAATATCATATTTGATACTGATATTTTTTAATCTGGTATTTGGCCATACCCTATCTGCGCAAACAAAAGTAGATACCCTTGCTGCATCAGTATATTATAAAAAGGCAGACTCCCTATTAACCGAAAGAAAATTAGACAGCTCGATTGTATATTTTAAAAAAGCACTACCGCTCTATCAACAGGCTAAAAGTTGGGAAAAAGTAGCCAGTTGTTATAATAAAGTATCAGAGAATTTGTGGCGTGATGCGAAATATAAAAAATCATTAATCAATGCTAATAAAGCATTAGCTATCTGCAAAAAACATTTAAACAAAGATCATATTGAAGAGGCCAATGTTCATTGTAATTTAGGTCAGTTTTATTTAAGAAATAATGTTGATTATGGTAGTTCTCTATTTCATCATGAGAAGGCATTAGGAATAAAAAAAAAACAAAAAAATAAGGATAAAGAAAGGATTATCCTAACATATAATAATATTGCGACTATCTATTCTATAAAGGGGAAATTTGATATTGCAAATAAAAAAATTAGGACCGCTTTAAAAATTGGATTAGACGCATATGGACTATATCATAATTCAAATAGTACTACTTATGCTTTTTTAGCTCTTTTATATAGCAGAATGGGATTATATAATGAAGCCATTAATTTTCATAAAAAGAGTATTCACATTAGAAAAAAAATACATGGAGAACACAATAATTCGATGGCAATATTTTATGGAAATATGGCTTCAAATTACCGGAAACTTAATTCATATGAAGAAGCTATATTTTTTGCTAAAAAATCGATTAGTATTAGAAAAAAATTAAATCAAGGGGAACATCCAGATATTACTCTAAACTATAATACATTGGGTATCTCTTATAAACTACAGGGAGAATATGATAAAGCTCTTCAATATTATTACAAAGGCCTTAGAATAGGCAGTAATTCGAACAACCAAAAGAATGATTGGAAAGCAACATTTTACTCTAATATTGGAGTGATATTTAAACATCAAAAAGAATATGATAAAGCCTTAATCCATTATAACAAAGCACTTGATTTTTCTATCAACATCCATGGAGAAAACCATCCCCGTACTGCAAGAGTTTATAATAATATAGCCTATATATACATACAACAGCATAAATTTGAAAATGCATTAAATTATATATACAAATCTTTAAATATTCGGGAAAAATTTTTCAAAAATGGGCATCCGGATTTAGCAGAAAACTACAATTATCTCGGTGATACGCATTTCATCAAAAAAGAGTATACTCAAGCTATTAAAAACTATGAAAAAGCAAAGAACACACTTAAAACATTCTTGCCTGCAAAACATCCTGAGGTAATTCAATCAGTAAATTATATCGCTAATGCGTATTTTAAACAACAAGAGTATCAAAAAGCATTAGCCTATTACAATCAAGCTATAACAAATAATACCAAAGAGAAAAGCGATACTTTTTTTGATCCTAACATTGCGCTTACTTCTCTAGAAGGTGCAGCCAAAACCCATACACAGCTATATCAAAATGATAAGGATGCAAATCACTTAAATAATGCTATTAGCACGTATCAAAAAGCAGATATGCTAATTGGTACGATCCGCCAAACCTTAACCAATTATCAAGACAAAGTTACTTTTGCGCAAAAGGCAAAAGAGGTATACCATGGGGCAATAACTGCCCAATTATTACAAAAAGATCAAAAATCATTGGCCCAAGCTTTTGCATATGCCGAGAAAAGTAAAGCCAATACCCTAAAAGAGTTGCTACGTGATGCTAATGCCAAAAATTATACTGGCTTACCTACCGATCTACTCACCCTAGAAAAAGAGCTACGTGCCAATCGCGCATTTTATCAATCTGCGATCACCAAACAACAATCAAAAAGCACCCTTGATACTGCAAAAATTAGGGCATATGAGAGTCGATTGTTTGATGTAAACCGCCAGCAAGATTCATTAATCACGGTATTAGAAAAAGAGTATCCTAAGTATTACCAACTTAAACACGAAAACAATATTACCTCAGCAATTGATATTCAAACAAAATTAAAAGACCGTACTACGCTACTTGAGTTTTTTACTACAGATAGTATTACCTATGCTTTTATGGTATCAAAAAACAAGGTATCGGCTCACGAATTAGCCACGTCAAATCTAACCGATCACGTAGAGGCTTTGCGTAATAGTATAGTCTCCAAAAACACAAAAGCGTACAAAACTATCGCACATCAATTGTATCAACAATTATTATCACCACTACAACATCAACTTACGGGTAATGAACTCATCATTGTGCCCGATGGGCCGCTATGGCATCTTAATTTTGAGTTATTGCTTACGCAAAACGATCCATCAAACAACCCAGTAGATTTTTCGTATTTGCTGCGTGATTATGTAATCTCATATGCAAACGCTGCTAATGTATTATTTGCAAATCCATATCGAGATAGTGTCGATACTAAGAAACAAGAGTGTTTGGCATTTTCTTTTTCAGATAGTACATTAAGTACGCAAACCAATACGATGAGTATGGCCGCACTAAGAGGTACCAATGATGATTTACCAGGTACTCGTAAAGAGATCAAAGCCATAGCCGATATTATTAATGGACAGTATTATTATGGTGCCAATGCCATCGAAGCTAATTTTAAGAAAAATGCCAATCAATATAACATTTTACACTTGGCATTGCATGGTGAAGTAGATCATGAACGACCAGAGAATTCTCGTTTGTTTTTTACCAAAAACAAAGACACCATCGAAGATAATTTGTTGTATAGTCATGAATTATTTGCTCTGGATATCCCTGCAGAGCTCACTGTACTTAGTGCGTGCAATACGGGTAGCGGTAAAATTGCAACAGGAGAAGGCATCATGAGTTTGGGTAGTGCGTTTCAATACGCGGGTACTAAAAGTTTATTATTAAGTAGCTGGGATGTATCTGACCAAACTACTCCGCAGCTTATGAAATACTTTTATACCAATCTTAAAAAAGGCATGAACAAGGCCAAAGCATTGCAACAAGCCAAGTTGCAGTATTTACAAACAGCTAATATAAACCGAACACAACCTTTTTATTGGGGAGGTTTTTATTTGGTAGGAGATCCTGCTCCCATACCTTTTGAGAATACCACGGTATGGTATTGGATTTTGGGTATTGGCGTATTGATTCTAGTGATACGTATTGGATTTTGGTATCGGTCTTCGACAGGCTCAGAGTAACAATAGGAACAAGCTCAGACTGACACCGAGTACAATTGTCTTCCTGAGCACTTCGTCGAACTCAGTACAGGCCTTGTTGAAGGGTAAACAGAATATTGAAAAAACGCATACCCTCCTAAGACTGTTGAAGGAGGTTACACTTTCTCTTTATTCTTAAATTTTCTAATTCCCCAGGCTACTTTATACGTTCTATACAATAAGTCATACATCACCATCTCATGCAAACGGTTTTTGGATCTAAACAATCTATTCATTAACATGTGGATGTAGCTCCCCATCATATTATCAAGCCTTGGCTGATCAACAAGAGATCGTATGTTCTCTATCATTGCTTTGCTATGAATGCTTTTGGCTTCTAGCACATCAATAATAGGCGCATAATCTGGATTATTTTCTCTAGTAAACACCATAAATTCTTTAATCTTATCGTGCTCTTCTCTAAACTTTTTGTCCATTTGTTTTTTGAGAAACTTATTCATCCCAAACTCTTGTCCAAAGCCAGTTTTTAAGCGTTCCATCAACGCGAGTTTTTGATCTTCGTCATATCCAAAATCATTTAACAAAGTATCCATTGCTCGTATACTCAACAGCCATCGCAACTCTTCTCCTTCGTCTTCATCGATCATATCCAAAAAGTCAACAATCATCTTGCTATCATAAAAAAACAAGGTTTCGGATTGCTCCATGGTTTCATTACCATATCGCTCCAACTCTCTTTGGTAGGTATCTATCTGTAATCTCCAGATAAGGTCTTGTTTATTATAATGCTCTAATGGCCCGTGCAATGCATTAATAATTTCGCCTACATTTTTGGGATCGGTATAATGAAAACGAACTCTAATATGATGTTTGGGATCGTTATAGCGTATAAAAAACCATTTATCGATTACTTTATTTTCTAGTAATGTATCTACTACAGGTTTGATTACATCGGTAAGGACCAAATCAGAGGTCTTAGGCCCTGTATATATTTTATAATACAGCCATTCACCACCAATAATAAAAGATCTTTGTGTATTAGCCATGAGTTGTATTTGTATTTTTTAATTTATGCTCGTTGTAAAAAGACAATACGATTTGATTGGTATATGCCTCGTTTCCTTCCTTAACAATACTTTCTTCGTTATGTAAAAACTCTTTAAGTTTAAAAGCTGGGCGTTTCTTTACTGTTTGTAATAACATACGCACCGAAGATAGATTAGTAAGATTAATCAATAGTTCATTATCTCCATCAATAAGTAATACATACTGTGGCAATTTTTTATTAGAAACAAAGGAAGTTATGCCTTCTTGCAGTTTCTCTGAATCTTTGAGGTCCTGCAAACGTGTTATTTCTTTATCTTTAATATTCCAGGTAGCCGTTGCCAATACTACTCCTTGATATTCTACTCGCGGTAAAAAATCATATTCATCGGCTAGAGGGCCCCAATGAAATCCAAGTCCTGATCGCTGTTTTTGAGTTTGCATATTGGCCAGAAATTGATATATCGGTAATGGATCACCAGAATAATTATGTGCATTGGTAAGATGAGGCACTACCTCTTTGTTATATTTCTTTGAGCGTAAAAGAACCTTACCAGTATGCGAAGTCGAAACCATTAAATCATCTAAAGGAAGCTGTTTTTCTTCATTCAAAATAGATTTTGCCAGATACGGGATTTCATAGTTCCTAAATGCCGGTCGCATTAAAATATTCCCTACTCTAGATTCTGGCAAATGCACAATTTCTGCCAGGATTTTATTCGGATTTTCTTGTGTTTCGACATCAATAATCTCTTGTGTATAGGCATGCAGTTCTGGATCTCCATGACAAAAACGTCCTAATAGATTCGCTGCACTAGATCCTCCTATACTAGACATCATAATTTTATCCTCACCGTTTATGGTTACAATTTCGATCATTGAGGAGATGGTATCAGGAAGATCATCCCATTGCGCCTCAAAGTTTTCGAAATCTTTGTCGGTAAGCTCAATGCTACTTTCATTTTTTTGCATACATGCATTCAATTTCTTTTGAAGAATTGAATGTATAGGAGTCCATTGCATTTCTCTTACTGCTACTCCATTTTGTCTTGGCGGTAGTACCAAATCGTCTACAATCTTACTTACATCACCTGTACCTTGATTTTGTACAAAACCTACTCCTAACTCAACATCCAAAGCTTTGGATAATGGCACTTCTCTATCTTCATAGCGTTCGTACAATGCAGATTGAAACTTAGAAAGCAATGTTTCTTTTGGTGGCAAAGTCATTTTATTAAGCAACGTAATAGCTTTTCTTACCCTATGTAAATATTGACGGTCTAATGTATTGCTCTTTGGCGATAACAACATATCGGTCTGAAACATAAACTTAAGTTCAAAACCAACTTCTAATTTTTTGAGCGCTTCGCTTAACTCAATATATTGTTTAGCTTCGTTACCAATAGCGTTATCTAACTGTTCTATTTGTTGTTGCGTTTGTTCTAGTGCTTTTATAATATCTGTTGCACCATTTAATCGTTTTAAAACAGGTAATAACTGATCTAAAAACTCTGGGCCAGAAACCGAAGGTTCTAATTCACTAATAAGTAATTGACTTTCGACTAACTCATGAATAAAACCCATTGCCTCGTCGATACTAATATCATCATCGACTAAGAGTTCTCCTAAATCCTTGAGTAAAGCTCCTTTTTTTGCGTGTTCAATTACTTTTTGCAAGTATTCTGAATGTTCTACCGCTACAATATGATGGATTCTTCTACTATTTACATATTTGTACTCTACATATCGTAATTGATGGCCAGTTTCATAAATACTGGTATTAGGGTAGAACAACAATTGTGCTCTAATTTCTTCATTTTTAACAATATCCTGAGACAAGGCTACCAGATAGTTCATATCTAATCGCGTATGTCTTTTATTTTTTGACTTGTTCTGAAGTTCGATTTGTGTTTGATCCGTAAACTCACCTACAGCGGTTCCTGCAAAAAGGCCAAAAGGAGTACATCTAGAGGACATACGGCTAAGGTATTTTAATACCGAATACATCATCCTATCCGACTTATCCTTGTCTTTAATCTCTCCTTGCAACCACTTTTCGAATTCTGAATATAATGAAGGAGAAGCTAAAAAAATCGCTTCTTTGATACTAGCATCTTTACAAGCCTCTTTTAATGTCTCTTCAGATAAAATACTATCTTGAGTTAGTGTTTTGTAAAAGGAAAAAGAAAATAATGGAGACCGTAATACATACTTAGAGAAATTTTTATAGATCATAATAGTATTGTGCAGTAGTTTTTAATTGATTAGCAAACATTCGTCCCATTTTGTCTCAAATGTAGCCAAAAAAGAAATGATAGTTAATCCGATCCCTGCAATTCCCTCGAGCAAATTGGATTCTTTTTGATACTCTTTGGTATCTCCTTTCCATTGCATGAACCCTGCATCTCCGTTTTCGTGAATTGCCATTTTTAGTAATTGATCCAACCAATATCCTGCCGCGTCTTCAAAAACCTTGTCCTGAGTTTCTTGAAACATAAAACGATATATATTGGCAATTCCTGCTGCACCATGACAATGACCAGTATCTACAACTCCCGCTTCTTTTATATCTTTTCTTTTGGTAGAGTGTTTCATCATCTCCAAGGCTTCTTCGGTATAATTTGAATTGTTTAATACTTGGCCTGCTCGCCATAATGAAATCCCTATTCCCAAATCGCCATAACACCATGCCAATCTAGAGTTTATATCTTTGGGCATGCCTTCATAAACCCAACTTGGGTATAGTGCAGTTTGTTGATGATCCTCTTTTTTATGACTTAATACATATGCTATAGCACCATCAAGCATAGTTCCTAATTGTGTTTTAAAATCTTCATGTGGATATAGTCTACTTAAAAAATTAATAATACTAGATATCCCATGCGACAGGCTTAAATTACCACCTCTGGTCCCTTCTTCTACATTTAAATCAAACTCCCACCAAGTATTACCATTGGCATCAATTCTCGAAGATTTTTGTAATGCTTCTAATAACGTGATAATATACGCTTTGTATTTATTTTTAAGCTCTTGAGATTTTGTACCTTCATATCGTTTCAAGAAATAATATCCATACCCTAGGGCACCATGCAAAAAATCATAATACTCGCGTTCGATATCATTTTTCATGGCTTCGAATAAAAAAACATCCAAATCGGTCAACAGATCATCGCTATCAATCTCAATAAACTCTTCTTGATCAAGAAATGCTAACACCCATCCCGCACCCGCAATACCCGAACAAAAAGTAGGAAATGTATAACCATTATTTATATGTTCTACAACTTCGGAAATGATCTCGGCTCCTATATCGGCCGGCTCATCCAACCCCATGAATCTGGCATAATGAAACTGAAATAAGGAAACCCCAGAAAGACCTGCGAGCACGCCTATATTTTGTTCTTGGGTATCGTATGTTTTTAGCGTATTATATATTTCGTGGAGTTTATTCTCGAGTACTTTTTTAGTGTTCATAAAATTACTTCTAAGTTTTGATCTGTGTTTGTGACAGCAATGTAAAGGACAATCTGTTAAATGAAAAATAAAACTTCACGAAATTCGAGAAAAAAGTGTGATATCTATATGGTTTTTCTTTTTTAGATCAACTTATTGAAAGTTTTGCCAGCAAAATAACGTGCATAAGCCCAAAGCATCGATAAAAAAATAGAATAGAGAAATCTGATACCATATAACGTATGTTCCAGAGTTAGGCACTAACGTTTCATAACATATCTATAAAACATATAAAAAAAGCACTGCAATTGCAGCGCTTTTTCAAATTCACTTATAATTTAGAAATACATTACAACGCAACACAAATCCTGTTTATACAGGCCCAACCAAACTCACCGGTAACCTCAAAACAGTCTCTACGTCTACTACAACCAATGGGATACAGTATTGTACCACCATTAATACTTACTTGTTGTTTTTTGTTCAGCTCCTGAACGTCTTTTAAGTTTAAAATTTTAGATAACATAGTTTTATATTGTTTTTAAATTGAATTACTTACTCTTTATGTTTTTCAGTATTCCTTATATGATGAGTGATCTCATCAATATGTTATGAATAACACAAAAAAGTTGTGTTCATTTATTTCATATGGCAACCAATACCTCCCGCTCCCGGCGAAACAGAATTACACATAAGTTCTGTGGGACCATATCCTCCTTTTACAGTATTCATTTCTAGTTTGGTGATTTGCACTTTTTTGAGTTCTAGTTTCTTTTGCGTTTTTTTCATGAGATTATTATTTTATAATATACCTACTCTATTACAAGGTTTTCGGTTTCCCCTTTATAAAATTTGATGTATGAGAGTGTACTCCTCAATAGTATTATGTTCTGTAAAAAACTCCTAAATCGGTGTAAACCCGTTAGGATCCAATATATATCTTAAAACATATGACAACCAATACCACCCATATGTTCTGGAACAGAATTACACATATGTGTTGGGCCACATCCTCCTCCTTTTACGGTTTTCATTTCTAAGTTGGTGATTTGCACTTTTTTGAGTTTTAATTTTTTTGACGTTTTTTTCATGAGATTATTATTTTATGATATACCTACTCTATTGTAAGGTTTTCGGTTTCCCCTTATTAATAATTTTGCGACATATAACGCAATGATTGTGATCTCAATGTATGGAGGATTCGAGGGGATTAAAAACAAGAAATCCGCATTTTGAATAAAATGCGGATATAAAAAAAGCCTTGTTTTTACAAGGCTCAAAAAACTACTTTTTAATATCTATTGGTGGTAGGACCGCACCCCATGCAAAAACTTTCATGTGTACCCATATCTTCGTCTGTTGGATTGCATTCTCCTCCTTGTATTTTACACATCATACCTGGGTTAATTCTTGCTATTGTTAGCTTTTTTAAGTTGATGATGTTGTTCACTTGTTTTTTCATAATTAAAAGTTTTAATGTTTATTCCCTTTTACACATATCTAATCCTATGCATGATGAAGTTACTTTTAATTACCCTTATATCATAAAGAGTAAACCGCATTTTAAACAAATTGCGGTATCTGTAAATATAGATATTAACCCATGCTACATTCAGATGTTTTTTCACCTTAAATCCATAGATTCTTGCTCTTTGACTATTCTATAAAGTTCAGAAAAACATGTATTAAGTGAGGTAAACGTGAAACGAAAAAAGTCATCTTGAGTGTATCGAAAGATGTCAGGATTCTAATTCAAAAACTTACTCGTCTTCGATACAATTTTCTATCGAAAATCACTCTGACTGACGTAAATTTTCTTAAATCAAACTCAGATTCAAATCAAACTTATGTGTTTTCAACTTACAGATTGCTGCTCTAATTTCTCTATATTTTTAATATAATACGATGGATTAAGGCCCGTTTTAGCTTTAAAATGTTTGGTAAACGAATTATCACTTTTGTATCCAATTTCTGAAGCAATAGATGATATCGAAAAAGATCTAAATTTTCGATCGTTTTTTAATCGTTTTAATACATACTCGATACGCAAATCATTGATATAATCATTAAAACTCTTCTCTTTATAAGTATTGATTATTTTGGACAAATACGTAGCATTGGTTTTTACTTTTTTGGCCATATTTCTTAGGTTACAATCCAAATTCAAAAAATATTCCTGATCCTCTAATCGGCCTAATCCTTTAAGAACTTTATCAATTTTTTCATCATCAATAACAACTTCTTTGGTTATTTCTTTGGTCGTATGGGTATTGGTTATACCCTGGGATTCAAGTTCTGATATTTTTTGAATCAACTTCTCAAATCGACTTTTGTTCGTTTGCTGTTTGCGATAATAAACACCTCCAACAACAACAAAAGCCAGCAATAATGCTATTAAAAATACTATACCGTATTTTTTTAATCTGGCATCACGTTCTTGTTGGGTCTCTAATGCTTTAATCGCATCCCCCAATTCTTGAGTATCTTTATTGTACATTTTGTTGAATGTTTGATCTCTTTCTTCGAGAAAACGAGTTTGTAACTCGGTAAACTTCTGAAACCAAAATGCACTTTCTTCCTTATTACCTAATTTGTTATTACATTTTGCCAATAGTTTATAAATATCCAACACCCTTTCATTTCTTGCATCTTTTTGATCAATTACTGCTTTTGTTTTTTCTAAATAAGAAATTGCCTGTGTATACTCCTCTTGTTCGTAATAACATCTAGCTAAGAAATAATTTAAGTTAAGTATGGATTTTTTTTCGGTGACCTTATTATTTTCCAAAAGAGATTGGGCTATTCTCAAATTTTCAAAAGCCCTTGGCACATCCTTTTTTTCGAGATATGCTGTACCCTTTTTGGTATACAAATCAATAGTTCCTATATGATAAGATATCGGTTCACTCATAAAAATACCAATGTCTGTGTAATGCAATACAGAGTCGTATTGTTTACGCGTCAAAAAAATCTCATTGAGAATCGTGAGCATATTCACGTGATTTTTTTGATTTTTAAAGGTAGAATTTTCGGTTAACCTTAGTGTATACTTACACACCTCTAGCGCCTTATCTAATTGCTTCATTCGCCTACGAATCATAATAATGCCAGAGTTGGCTCGTATTGCATCTTCCTTATGACCATTTCTATCAATAATCTCGAGTGCTGTATAATAGGCATCTAGAGCTTGCTGGTTTTTCCAATCTTTTAAATAAGAATTACCCAATTTTAAATATGCCGTGCATAAAAGCTCATCATCCTCGGTTTCTTTTAAAAGAAATATTGCTTTTCTTAAATAATACACTGCCTTTACAAAATTCTCTTGGGTATAAGAGAACAAGCCAATATCGAAATAATATGTAGCCAAAACTTGACCCTGTTTTGTTTTTTGAATCAATGCCTCTTCATAGATTTTACTATCTATTGGCTTGGTCGTTTTTAATGTATGAACCAATTGTTTTGATGAGAGTTGAGCTATACTATCTGGAATCACTAATTGAGTCTCTTGCGCATATCCTATCATACACAACAACAATGTAGCAAGTACGATATAAACTCGAGAAGGCAAAAACGTGTACTGGATAATCATGTAATCAAGATGTGTGGTGAGCATCCAAAAGTAATGATTTCATTTTTTAACCCATAAAGAGATACCAACACCTTTGTAAAAAATAAAAGACATAAAAAAACCTGCAATGTTGCAGGTTTTTTTTGTTTTTTAATATGGTATTAATGCCATTGTTGGCAAGGTTCTCCGTGTCTTTTCACAGTCGGCAAATCGTCAGTAATGTTCGACGGAAGACTACTCCCTCCTTTTACAGCATTCATCCATTGGGTATTGATTTTGGCGATAGTAAGTTTTTTTAAGCCAATTTTGTTTGATGTGTCCATTTGTATTGAGTTTTAATTTGTAATCCTTTGGTTAATATAATTTTTTTAATGTACTCATAATAATTTCACCACCCTATTTTGTTTAAAATGGGGATTATATCATACTCTCTAACGTTTTTTCATGCTTTTCGATATTTTTGATATAATATGAGGGATTTAAGCCTGTTTTTGATTTAAAGTGTTTAGCAAATGAATAATCACTTTTGTAGCCAATCTCGGTCGCAATAGATTTGATAGAAAATGATCTAAACTTTCTATCATTCTTCAATCGTTTTAGAGCGTAGTCTATGCGTAAATCATTAATATACTCATTAAAGTTTTTTTGCTCGTGCATATTGATAATCTTAGATAAATAGGTAGCATTGGTTTTCACTTTTTTAGCCACCGATCGTAGGTTACAATCTGATCGCAAATAAAACTCTTGGGATTCTAACTTTGTCAACCCTTTAATTACATGAGCTACCTTATCATCATCAATAACAATCTCTCTTGTATTAGAATCCTTCGTTTGCATTTCTTTTTCTTTAGCTTCAAGAATATCAATTTTAGTAATTAATTGATTAAAAGTTTTAGCATTTGCTCTTTGTTTTTTAACATACACAAACACTCCTAACAGCAATAGCGCGAATAGGAAAATAGCTATACCATACGCATAGGCTTTAATACGTTCACTTTGTGCCTGCTGTTGTTGTAATTGGGCAATACCCTCTTCTAGCACTTGGGCTTCGTTTTGGTATATTTTATCTACAGTTTTATCTTTTCGATTATGAAATGCTTCATTTAATTGTGCATAAGCATTGTTCCAATACAGTGCATTTTTATACTCCTCTTTTTCGGCATAACAATTAGCCAATAACAAATGTGATTGTAATACCGGTAATTTAAATAGATCATCTTGGTCGGCAGCATCAATATTACCCAGCAACCGTTCTATAGCTCGATCATATAAGCTTTGTTTATAATAACAACTAGCTACAAAATAGGCACTATTAACTGTGGGGTAAAATTTATTTTTGATCTCATGTTGCTGTAGTAATTCTTCGGCTTTAAATAAATATGTTAATGCTTCTTCATATTGCTCTTGATGATAAAATACCATTCCTTTTTTGATATATAAATCTACCAATCCTTCTTTATAATCCAAAGATTTACTTATTGCAATCCCTTGCTCTACATAATGTAACACCGAATCATACTTCTCGGTATCCAAATACACCTCGCTTCCCGTAGCAATAATGTTAACATGATATTTAGTATCTCTAAAAGTAGAATTATTGATAGATTTCAACATCTGCCGAGAAACCTGCAAGGCTTTTTCATACTGCTTTGTTTTTTTATAAACCAGTACTAGTCCAGAATTTGCATTCATTTCTTCTCCAACATTATTAGTACTTTTTGCAAGTTCCAAACTCGTATAATATGCATCTAATGCTTTTTGATTTTGATCATTCATTACATAAGCATGTCCTATACTGGTTGTAAGAATACTAATTAGAGACGAATCCTGTAATTTTCTTGCGATTTTGATAGTTTTATTAAAGTACTCAATGCTTTTTTCATACTTCTCTTCATAATACAGTTTTTTTCCCTTAACTATGTATTCTTCAATTTTGTCACGTTTGCTTTCTTGTGCTGGGGCGTATTGTATCCCCACCACCATCATAAGCAAACTTATATATAGCATTTTTTTGATCAAAAGAGTCATCCCAGTACAGTAAGAGTAATTATCCAAAAGTAAGCATACTTTTTTAAAAATGAATCTTAGGTTAAAATCAACAAAAAATTCCTCAAGAAAGCTCCTTGAGGAATTTTATTAAACTATACAGTATGATAGTTTATATATAGGGGAAAAAAGACTAGTGTATCATTTCGAAACAACGTCCACCATGACAGCTACCCGCACATAAACTTAGACATCTATCACCATAATACACTCCAGCTTTTATAGATTGTTTTTCATTTGTATTTAAAGTTATTACTCCTTCTGTGTTTAAAATGTTTTTAAGCATAATTTTTAAGTTTTGTATACCTACTCTGTTGTTAAGGTTTTCGGTGTAGCCCTCTAGTCTTTTTGTAGACGATTTATATACCGGTATTATGATCACAAGATATATAGGAAACAAAAAACTTAAAAATGGTATTACACTAGATAGAACAAAATAGAGGTATAAAAAAACCCTGTCATATTGCAGGGTTTATATTATAATTTAAACGATTAATGTACCATGTAACAAATGGTATCTCCTATATCATCATTAACTGTTGGTTCATCAAGCGGCGGTTTACTAGTTCCTCCTTTTATTTTATGTAATGAAGCCGTATTAATCTTAGCTATTGTAAGTTTTTTAATACCAAATTTTTGAGATGTGTGTTGTTTCATATATTGATAAATTAGTTAGACGTTTTTTCCAAAACATGACGCTATAAAAACTCATATTTTGGTTATCTAATGTAATTTTTTGATCTACACACTAAAAACGTAAATACACTAATTTGTACAATTTGGGGTACTGTTAAACCGTGTTTTTCAAGCCTTTCTCATGTTTTTCTATATTCTTGATATAATAGGAAGGGTTTAGTCCAGTTTTGGTTTTAAAATGTTTTGTGAAAGAATAATCGCTTTTATATCCAATTTCTTTGGCAATAGAAGTGATCGAAAAAGATCTGAATTTTTTATCTTGTTTTAAGCGTTTTACTACATAATCAATCCGTAAATCATTTATATAATCTGTAAAGTTTTTGCCCTTATGTTTATGGATAACTTTGGATAAATAGGTATGATTGCTTTTAATTTTTTTGGCAAGTTGGCGTAAAGTACAATCAGAGCGTAAATAGTATTCTTGATCTTCTAATTTGTTTAATCGTTTAAGAATTTCTTGAACCTTTTTATCATCAATTACGATTTCTTTTGATGCTTCCTTTTTAACTAAATTATTGACATCACCCGCTTCAATTTCACTTGCTTTCTTTATCAAGTCAATAAATACAACCTTATTGTTTTTCTGTTTTTGCACATATTTAAAAATAACGAATCCTAATACCAAAGAAAGTAACAACAGTAATCCAACAATCCATTTTTTGTTTCGGTCGCTCGCTTCTTTTTCATGAGTAAGCGCATTTATTTTTTGTTCCAGTTTTTCTTCTTCCTTTTGATATATGGTATTTACAATTGCGTCTCTATCTTTCTGAAAATCTTTATGCATTTGTAAATACTCATTATTCCAGTATAGCGCTTGTTCAAAATCCTTTTGCTCACCATAACAATTAGCCAGTAATAAATAAGACTGTATGACCAAGGGTTTGATCTTATCTTTTTCTTCTAGCGCATTAATGGTCTTGAGTAATTGGTCTATTGCATGATCATAAGCTCCTTGCTCATAATAGCAGCCGGCCAAAAAATAGTTAATATTTATTCTAGGAAAAAACTCATTCGTGGTAGTATACCGATTCAAAATTTGCTGTGCATCGCGCAAATAACTAAATGACTGATCATATTTTTTTTGATAATAAAAGATCATTCCTTTTTTGATATAGAAATCAATTAAACCATCTTTATAATCTAGTGATTTGCTAATCTCAATTCCTTTTTCGGCAAACGATAATACCTCATCATATAACTCTCGAGTAAGATATATATCACTAATAGTGGTTAAAATATTTACATGAGTAACTGTACCCTTAAAAGATGTTTTATCTATAGACCTAAGTACATGCAATGTAATCTCATACGCCTTGTCTAATTGATTCATCTGTTTTAACACCAACATAAGACCCGAATTTGCACGAATTTCTTGATCTATATTTTTTGTTTTTTGGGTAATAGCCAAGGCATCATAATATGCATCTAAGGCTTTTTGATTTTTTCCTCCTAATAAAAAAGAATGGCCTTTTCTGATAAGCGCCCCTGTTAAGAGAGAATCATTTTTTAATGTTTTGGCAATGGCAAGAGCTTTATCAAAATATTCGATACTTTGATCATAATGATCTGCATTATACAATGATTTTCCTTGTTGGATATATTGTTTTGCAGTTTCTAGCGTATTTTGTGCAAAACCAGTAACAGATAGATTTAAAAAAAATAAAAAGTAAACCACAGGTTTAGCCGCCAAAAACCGTTTGATATAAAAAATCATTCTAATGCATATTGTGTGATCATTCAAAAGTAAGAATTACTTTTAAATTTAGATCTTGATCATCTGTACATTAGCTCGATATAACTATCTAAAATTAATCGTACAGCTTTTTGATTGCCCAAACCATTTAAGGCGGTTACGAGAGGCCAGATTGTATATTGAATCGCGAATCATTCTGGGTACAAAGGCCAGCAATGCTGCGGCTAGTTTCCATCTTGGGATTTTGGAAACAATCTTTAAAAATCCATCAGAATGTGTATATGGACCGTTTTCATCGATTAAAATTACGGTTTCTAATCGCTCAAGAGGGTAATTATATTTTTTTAATAACTCTTGACCTTGAGGAGATTGAAAAGGAATAAATTGAAAAATCTCTTCGGGAGCAAATTTTAATAACCATCCTACTACACCATTACACAAATTACATTCGCCGTCAAATATAATTATACTTTTATTGATTAGAGATTCCATTAGATTGGTTTTTAAATTGTTATGCTCTTATAGTCGCATAGAACCATCAATCATTTCAAGAGTACGGTGAGAATTTTTATAAATCTTAGAATTGTGGGTAGCAATCACCACAGTTTTACCTTTTTCTTCGGTAATTTCTTTTAACAAATCAAATACGATATCTGTATTTTTTTGATCCAGATTACCTGTAGGTTCATCGGCTATAATTAATGCTGGGTCATTAATCAAAGCCCTGGCAATAGCAACACGCTGTTGTTGGCCTCCTGATAATTTATAAGATGGTCGTTTGGCAAACTCTTTCATACCTACATCTTCTAATAACAATAGGGCATCGTGTTTTATTTCTTCGTTGCTTTTTTGAGCAAATTTCATTGCCGGTAACATTATATTTTGCAACACATTAAACTCGGGTAGCAAATAATGAAATTGGTACACAAATCCTATATATTGATTTCTAAAATCCGTGAGTGCCAAGGGTGATAATGTCTTTATATCTTGGTCTTTAATATGCAAAGAACCCTTAAAATCGGTATCTAGAGTAGATAAAATATAGAGTAGCGTAGATTTACCACTTCCCGACTCGCCATAAATTGAAAGCAACTCTCCTTTTTTGACCTCTAAAGAAACCTTATGTAGCACCTGATGCCTTTCGGGGTCTTTAAAAAACTTATTAATCTCTTGAGCTTGTAGTATCATATGCCTCTGATAATGGTTACCGGATCTACCTTACTCGCTTTCTTAGACGGGAAATAACCCGCCAAAATAGTAGTCAACAATCCGAAAGAAAATCCTAATAAATAATAAATTACTTTGAAATTAATGGGGTATGTATCTACAATAATAAAATCTGATGTGTCTAGGGGAGTAATAGAAATCATATAGCTAAGAACGTATCCCAGAACTACTCCAAAGAACGCTCCTATTAAGCCAATAATCATGGATTGTATCAAGAATATAAATACAATATCCTTGCTTGAGTATCCTATTGTTTTTAGTACAGCTATATCTTTTCTTTTCTGAATTACAGTAATATTTAGGATATTATAAATTCCAAACCCTGCAACCAAAAGCAATGCAAAAGAGACCGACCAAGTAAGAATATCACGTACCTTATTGCCAATCACAATAGTCTTATTACTGTCTTTCCAGTCTTCGACGATCGTATCTTTAAAATTTTGAGATATCCTGGTTTTAATATCTACATTATCTCGATCCTTTAATTTGATATGTACTGCTGTAACAGCATTATCCTGCCCTAATAATTTTTGTAAAGTCTTAGCAGAAAAATACGTACGAACATTATCAATTGTGGTAATCCCAAAACTAAAAATACCTGCTACCTGTAGTTGTCGACTTTTTCCATTGGGAAGAATCATTTTTAATTCATCACCAACCGAAACCTGAAGTCTTTTGGCCAAACTAACTCCTAGTACAATTGCGTTTTCATTGTCAAGACTTTGAAACCCTTTACCTTGGATCAATCTTCTTTCAATTTCTACCATTAAATTTTCCTCACTAGGAAAAACACCATTGATACTCCCAGGTAATTGCTGGGTATCACTTACCAAAATCGCAGGAGAAATCACTTGATGGGCAAAGGCTTGAATATTCTCTTGATTCCTTAAAAAAATATCCAGCTCCTCTATGTTTTTCAAACTTAGTATTCTAGTTCCAAAAGTTTTCTTTGCAGAAGTTGTTTTTTGTTCGGGTTTAATAATGATATCAGGACTTCCGTTAAAAACAGCATCATCCAAAAAATCATTAACCCCAGTCATAAAATTAATCATAACAATAAACGTAGTAACGCCCAACATCACACCTAATGTTGCCAGAAAACTTTGCTTTTTCCTGGCAGATAAGTATTGCAATGCAATAAATACGTTAGTTTTATTGAAAATAGATTTTGACATATGTCATAGGTCGAGAAAATCGATGTTGGATTACAGAAATAAGATGAACTCCCCCTCTAATGGACTAATTTAGCCATTTGTTCTATACCACTATAGATTATGTTGAAATTTATCTTGCTAAAGAACAATCAAATCATTAATTTTGCACTCAATTAATTTTATATTAATTGTCCTTCCCCCTTTTAATAATTCAGAATACACTCTTAAAACCACATTAGAGAAATTTAACCGTCTCTGCCGATACCCCATCTATGTACCTTTTCGCTAGGGTATACTGTTATGTATAGCAGTATATCAATGAGTGTGATGTATTGATTTATTAATAAGAAATTACGTTTTAAAACCTTATAGTTATGAAAAAACTATTACTATTATTTTTTCTTTTGGGAAGCCAATTAATTTCTGCTCAGGCAAGCCATATTAGCTGGGAGTTTAAAGGAGGGCGGCTTCTTAACAATCCCGATGGCACATCTACAGGGCCAGGGCCAGAACCCGCAGGATTAGATGTTGCTGCTTTACCTAGTACCCCTATCACCTTAGGTCGTCTTAGATCTGCTGTATTAGGAGATCTAGATGGTGATGATGATCTTGATTTTATATCAGGAAGTCAAGGAGGTACAGTGCATTTTTTTGAAAACACTGGTACTGTAACTGCCCCTAATTGGGTAGCAGCTTCAATCCCTACTTTAGATACTATATGGATTGATAGAGATCTAACATCAAGAAATCAAAACAGGCCACAATTAGTAGATATCGACGATGATGATGATCTAGATTTGTTAATAGGTACGGATTATGATTATGAAGGTGATCGTAATAATGATATTCTATTTTATAGAAATATAGGAACACCAGAAACTCCTGTATTCGAATATATTCCTGATGGACTACCAGGGCTTAATAATCAAGAAGTTTCAGAATTTCCCGGTTTGGGTTTTGTGGATCTCGATAATGACACAGATCTTGACCTAGTAGCTCTAGGTGGTGACAAATTAACCTATTATAAAAATATTGGTGATAGAGAAAATCCAGTTTTCGAACTCCAATCAGAAGTCGATAGCCCTTGGGATAATGAAGATGCATATACTAATATGGATGTACCAATCCCTGTTTTTGAAGATTTTGATAAAGACGGAGATTTTGATATGTTTTTTATGATCGATGGGGGATTTGTACGATGGATCGAAAACGTGGGTACCATTACCAATCCTGACTTTGCATCCTCACCTCAGCAATTATTTAATGGAGAATTAACTGTAGGAGAGATAGGTAGTTTCCCAACTATAGATTTTGGAGATGTTAATGGCGATGGACTAAAAGATGCTATTTTAGGTAGTTTTAATGTAGCAAGATTTGCTTGGTTTAGTCAAGTTCCTGTTTGTGTATTACCTGATACACCTACGATATCATTTACACCTGTAACATGTGTTGGAGAAACCTCTACAATAACCATTTCTGGCAATCTTAATATCGCCTCAACATGGTCTATTTATACGGATTCTTGTGGCGGTAATTTACTTGGCACTATCGACACAAATACCGGTACTTTTGAAGTCACTCCAGCTGCACCGGGTACAACGTATTACATAAGAGGAGAAGATGGCGACATAACCTGTATAGATGAAACAGTCGCTACGTGTATGACCATTACCATACCGGTAAATGAATTGGATGACCCTTCTTTTAATTATGATAACGCCATATATTGTACTGGTGATTCTGATCCCGCTCCTACAATTACAGGATTAACAGGAGGTACATTCTCTAGTACAGCAGGATTAAGTATTAATCCTACTACAGGAAATATTGATATTGCTAATAGTACACCAGGGCCATATACTATAACATACACTACCGCCGGAACTTGCCCAAATAGCACTGATACGTCTGTAACTATTGTTGTAACAGATGATCCAAACTTTAACTACAATGCCACTTCGTATTGTACTAGTGATACCAATCCAACTCCAACAATTACAGGAACTACGGGCGGAACATTCTCTAGCACCACAGGGTTAAGTATTGATCCAGCAAGCGGAACCATTGATATCACCAATAGTACACCAGGACCATACGTAGTAACATATACCACAGCGGGAATCTGCCCAGATAGTAGCGATATACCAGTTACTATTATTATGGTAGACAATCCAAGTTTTAACTACAATGCAACTTCGTATTGTACTAGTGATATCAATCCAACTCCAACCATTACAGGAACTACGGGCGGTACATTCTCTAGCACTACAGGGTTAAGTATTGATCCGGCAACTGGTACTATTGATATCACAAATAGTACACCAGGACCATACGTAGTAACGTATACCACTGCAGGAATCTGCCCAGATAGTAGTGATATACCAGTTACCATTGTTATGGTAGACGATCCAAACTTTAACTACGATGCAACTTCGTATTGTACGAGTGACACCAACCCTACACCAACTATTACTGGAACTGTAGGAGGAACATTCTCTAGTACTACGGGATTAAGTATTGATCCAGCAACTGGCACTATTGATATCACAAATAGTACACCTGGATCATACACAGTAACCTATACCACCACAGGAATTTGCCCAGATAGCAGTAACGTAGATGTTACTATTGTTACGGTAGATGATCCTAATTTTAATTATAATGCCACTTCATATTGTAGCAATGATAATAATCCTTCGCCAACCATTATAGGAACTGTAGGAGGAACATTTTCTAGTACTATTGGATTAAGTATTGATCCGGCAACAGGTACTATTGATATCGCAAATAGCACACCCGGGCCATACGTAATAACGTATACCACTGCAGGAATCTGCCCAGATAGCAGTAATGTAGATGTTACTATTGTTACGGTAGATGATCCTAATTTTAATTATGATGCCACTTCATATTGTAGTAATGATAATAATCCTACGCCAACCATTACGGGTACGACAGGCGGGATATTCTCTAGCACCACAGGGGTAAGTATTGACCAAAACTCTGGTGTAATTGACCTATTACAATCTTCTGCGGGAGAATATGTAATTACATACACCACCTCTGGGGTTTGTCCAGATAGTAGTACGGTAACCATTACAATATCTGCATTGCCTAATATTGCAATAACAAATAATTCACCAACTCTTACCGCAAATAGTATTGCAGGAGCTACATATCAATGGATAAATTGTGATTCTGGCGCATCTATTAACGGAGCAACAGATTCAACTTTTACGCCTACAGAAAATGGTTTGTATGCGGTAGATGTTACGTTAAATGATTGCACAAATAGGTCGCTGTGTACTACTGTTGACAATATCAATAATGATAATTTATCTACGGTTAAGTTATACCCTAACCCAACTGATGGGATGATAACAGTTACACTTCCTTTAGTAAAGCGGATTATCATATTTAATGACTACGGAAGAAAAGTATTTGTGACATCAGATACTACTTTTGATATTTCTATACTTAAGTCTGGGCTTTATTTTATGAGGATTGAAACCAATAATGGCCATACTATAAAGAAGATTATGCGAAATTAAATATCTATCAAAAAAATATTAAGAAACCTTCTGTTTTTAATCATTAGAAGGTTTCTTAATTTTTAACAGTCGCTATCTGTAATATCTTATCAAGAAGCAATTTCTATTTCTTTTTGCTACTTTTTGCCAAAGGATTAAAAGTTAAGCATAACTGTATCCAATACTCAAGATCTTTATCCAGATCAAAACCATCGGGTGTTACAAAAACATAACCTTTCATAGGTCTACCTGTAAAGTCCATTGGGAGACATCCTTCTTTCTTCATAGCCTCATCTACAGCATGTACGCCAATCCGGGCCATGAGTAGATCCATCTCTTTCTTTTTATCGAAGTGAATACCACAACACATTTTATTATCTACCATAAAACAAAGTCCGCCCATCATTTTTTTCTCATAAAATTTAGCTCTTTTTTCCTTAAAAATCTGACGAATTCTATCCGCGATAAACTCATTATATGCCATACTTATTGAATCACTTTGGTTAAATATTCGTTTACGGGTTGCATTGCTTTCCAATACTTCATCATTTCATTCATCAAAGTAGTACTAGTGATCAAACTCGAACCTTCTTCACCAACAAAATAGAATTGTTTATGAGCAATTAGCGGTTCTTTTTCGCAAGCTTCTTTCCATTCTTTAGGAATTCTTTTCATGGCCTCTCCTCTAATTTCCCCAAACCTTTGAACAAAATCTTTATTTTCAATCAATCTTTTAAATTCTTTTGGATCATTTCTGATGCTTGTTCTAATCTTCAATAATTGTTCTTTTGTAGGTCCAAAGCATCCCCCCATAATGCCAATCATATCAGGCGCGCATCTTATAAATATTCCTGGGATGCTTTTATCTTTTTTTCCTGCTTTGGAAACAAAGGCAGTATAATGTAAATTATAAGGTGACTTATCCTTAGAGAATCTAATATCTCTATGTATACGTAGTATACAATCCTTAGGTTCAATTTTCAAGTCAGAATCATACTTTTGTATTTTGGTAATAAGTGCGTCTACAAAATATGTGAATGGCTCCTTTACACTCGTTTCATATCTTTTCTTGTTTTGATGAAACCAATCTTTATTATTATTCTTTGCCAACTCTTTAAAAAAACCAATAAAGTCCTTTGTAAAATATTGCATATCAATATGATTAAAAAAGGTTTGACAATAGTGCATTATCAAACCTAACAAATATAAATTACTATTTCATTGAGTGAAAAGCCACACGATTACCTTCAGTATCCAAAAATATGGCCATAAAACCATTTTCACCTAATGAGGTTTTGGGCATGATAATAGTACCCCCTGCCTTTTCTACTCTGGCCAAAGGCACAGACAGATCTTCACCTCCGTTTAAATATGCAAACGTACCTTCTTGGGATGGTTTGTTTCCATTACCATGAGTAACGCAACCTCCTACACCTCCATCCTTATAAGGAAAGAAAGCCATTTTAAAATCTAGTTCCATAGGTTGTAATTCTGCCTCTAAAAGATCATTATAAAACTGCACTGCTCTTTCAAAGTTTGTACTTGGTATCTCAAACCAACTAATTGCACTTGACATCATATTTTTTGTTTTTTGATTTATAATTACTCAAAGATACTTTATAGCATTAATCAAAAAAATTATATTTTTGAAAAAACATAGGATTCTAAAATGAAAAAAAATGAAGAGCTCTTTTATTTAATCAAGTCGTTATCCAAAAGTGAAAAACGTTATTTTAAACTCAGTGTACAAGGAAGTGAATCCGCAGAGTATCTTCATTTATTTGATGCCATCGAAGCACAAAAAACATATAATGAATCCGAAATTAAATTATTTTTTAAAGACAAAGCCTTCGTTAATCAATTAACTACCATAAAAAACTATTTAAAACACCGTATTCTTCAATCCTTACGAAACTATCATTCTAAAATTTCGAAGAATGCCGAGCTTACTGACATTATTCGTAATGTTGAAATTCTATTTCACAAAGGTCAATACGCAATTTGCGAAAGCGAACTGAAGAGGGCCGAAAAAAAAGCAACGAACTTTCAACAAGACACCCTCTTATTTCATATCCAAGATTGGAAAAGAAAAGTGCATCAGGCTTTATATCCACAAGATTTTGAGGCTTTAAAAAGCATTATTCAAAATCAAAAAAATACGCTTAAGGCTACGAATGAATACATTGATCTACTCTTAGCCAACATAGATCCCGGGCAATTCTCTCTTTCACACAAAAAAAGTGTTTCGTTACAAAATAAAACCTTGAAAACTCTACATAAATATAGAAAATTATTAATCTCTAAGGATCATAATAAAGCGAAACGAAGCTTAGAAGAACTTATAAAAGAGTGGGAACAACAGCCAGAATTACTTAAAGAGTTTTTTGCTATGTATTTTTCGGTATGCAATAATCTCTTAGGGTTCTTAGTTTTTAAAAAACAGTACAAAGAGGCTTTTGTTAGAATTTTATTAATCAAACAACGAGCACAAAAAATTGATACCGTTTCTGCATCACTAATCAAAGAAAAACTAAGGTTATACAATATAGAATTAGAGATACACAGGAACCTTAAAGAGCTACATACTACTCACGAGGTTGTCGAGGAGATTTTGGAATTCATTAATCTTCATAAAATATTGGTTCCTGGTAATTACAAATTATCTTTCAACTTTCAGTTTGCAGTCATTTATTTCCTAAAAAAAGATAACAAAAAAGCACTGCGATGGATAAATGATATTTTAAATCATCAACACAAAAAGGACAGAAAGGATTTGATTATTTATACGCATTGGTTAAACCTATTGGTACATTACGAATTGGGTAATGGTTTTACATTAAGATATCTAATTGATACCATGAAAAAATATTTAAAAAAGCAAAAAAACATAGATTCCTATGAAAAGATGCTTTTGAAATTTTTATCCAAAACGGTAACCTATTCGCTATCTGAGAAAAGAATTGCTTTTGATGGCTTAAAAGAGCAACTCATGGCACACCCTATCCCCGATCAAGTTTTAGGGTACATTGATTTTAATGAATGGATAAATAGAAAGCATTAATAGTAAATAGTTATCCTTTTTGTCTTCTAGAAAGCATAGAAAGAAAACCTTCTTTATACGTATTTCCTATTGAAAGTTGTTTATTAGAAACCTCTACATAATCATTACCATATGCCTTGATTTTATCAAAGGCTACAATATATGATTTATGAATACGGGCAAATTGATCTGTAGGAAGCAAATTCTGTAAATCTATAAGTTTATGGTATACCACAAAATGCTTGTCATACAGATGAATCTTTACATAATTACTTAGTCCTTCAATATATATGATATCTATATAATCTATTCTAATATTCTTACGGTCAACCTTAAAATATTCGTATGTTTTTTTACATACTTTGGTTTCCAAAACATGGGGCTCATTTGTACGACTCACCTTATTTACTGCCTTCAAAAATCGTTCGAATGAAAAAGGTTTTAATAAGTAATCAACTACATCCAACTCATACCCTTCTAGGGCAAACTCTCTATACGCAGTTGTAATAATTGTAGCCGGTGGGTTACTTAGGGTTTTTAAAAAACTTAAACCACTAATTTTTGGCATTTCAATATCCAAAAACAAGATATCAATTGGATTTTCTTGCAGGACTTTAAGCGCTTCCATTGCATTATCACATATCTCAAAAACTTCTAGATCAGGTGTGTCTTCAATAAACCCTTTCACAATATTTTGTGCGATAGGTTCGTCATCAACTATTAGACATTTAAGCTTCATCTTGAAGTAATTTAATAGTTAAGTTAACAATAAAAGCATCTTCTGTTTTGTTAATTTCTAAATTTTTACGCTTGCCATATAATAAATCTAGTCTACGACAAATGTTCTGAAGACCTAAGCCCCCATTACTATTTTCATCTTCTTTTTTAGAGATACTGTTCTGTGTAGTAAAAAACAACTCTTCTTTAGATACATTGATGGTGACTTTAATCCACCCCTTTTTAACCTCATTTTTAAGACCATGTTTAAAGGCATTCTCAATAAACGGCACTAGAATCAAAGGTGGTATTTTTACGCTTTCGATATCCCCTTTTACTACATACTCAATCTCTACTCTTTTTTCATAGCGCTCCTTCTCTAAAGCAATTATATTTTCTATGAGCTTTAGCTCTTTTGTTAATGGCACCTCATTGGTATTCGATTCATAAAGCGTATAGCTCAAAATATCAGATAACTTTAAAATGAGGCTTGGTGTTTTTTCAGATTTTTCTAGTGCGAGTCCATAAATACTGTTTAATGTATTGAATAGAAAATGAGGATTAGTTTGAGATCTTAAAAACTTCAATTCTGCACTTGTTTTTTCTTGGATTAGTACTTCGGTTTCTCTTCGTTGCCTGTACCAATCCATGAACAATTTAAAACCTGTAGTAAATGCTACAGGAGATACAATAATAAGTACAGCCTGAATTAATTTGGCAAAACGTAGCGGTTCGATTTTCTGGCCCTGCATCCATTGAGGAAAAAAATTAGGATATCCCCAATACAACATAAAATACCTGTGACCAATTGCTACTATTAATAAAATTAATACCAAAATTAAAAAATACTGTAGCAATTTATTCTTGTACAAAAACCTTGGAATAAGTACAAACCAATTTATATACACCACAATAAGTCGAGAAGGTAAAAAAAGCAACTCATACACCAAAGCATCCTTAAAAGAATCCATATATCCCCATTCTGAGATTGTAAATGACCCTGTGACCACAATCCAAAACAAGATATGATATGTAATTTGTTTGATACTCAAAATGCTATACTAATAAAAACAAAGCTAGTATTAAAATCATCCATTCTATCCCTTTTTATGTCTAACTGCTCTGAATTTATGTGAACAGTTACAAAAAACCATTGACATAAAGAAAACACATGTATACAGAATAGTTACCACAACTGATATAAAAATTTAATTCTCTAAAAGAAAGTAATGTACTTTCACTACTCAAAATAAATATAACATGCGCCACCGATACTCCTGTATTATATTAATATTTTTTCTTTTTTCTGGTTCTATTATGATTTCTCAAGAAGAAAAAGGTGTTTTAAACAATAGTTCGATTGCATTTACAATTCCAGAAAAAGACCTTCTTCCGGAGAGCATTGCCTATGATAGCTTAAAAAATGAGTTTTATATAGGAAGTACTAGAAAAGGAAAAATCATCAAGGTATCAAAAGATGGATCTAAAAAGGTTTTTATTACTCCAAAAAAAGAAGGGTTGTGGATGATCATAGGAATGGAAATCGACTCAAAAAGAAGACATCTTTGGGTATGTAGTTCTGGAGGTGATAACTTAGAAGGATACACTCTAAAAGATGATAAAGAAGGTAGACCAGCTGGTGTGTTTAAATTTGATTTAAATACAGGTAAATTAATCAACAAATACATATTAGATATCCCTGGCGAAATACATTTCTTCAATGATATTGTAATCAACAAAAACGGAGATGCATATATTACCCATATGTTTTCTGAACACGCATTGTATACAATTCCTAAAGAACAAGACCAATTGACAAAAGTATTTTCATCAACAACTATAAAATACCCTAACGGAATAACATTTTCTGGTGATGAATCGCAAATATTTATCGCCCATGCCGAAGGCGTTTCAGTGTATAATATTAAAAATCGAAAAACACTGGCTCTAGAAGTTCCTGAACATATAAAAATTAGCAAACGAGAAAGTATAGATGGGTTATATTATTACAAAAACTCATTGATAGGTATTCAACCCGATAGCAAAACAGTGCAACAATTTAAATTAAACAAAACAGGCTCTAAAATCCTAAGTGCAAAACCATTGGAAGTAAATCACCCAATGATGAATAATCCTACTACAGGAGAAATCATAAAGGACAAATTCTATTATGTAGCCAACGCACAATTTGGAAGTTTCAATAAAGATGGTTCTTTATTTTCTTCAGATAAATTATACGAGGTATGCATACTTAAATTGCCATTACAACATCATCAATCAAAAAACGAACATTATGAATAGGTCACAATTTATTAAAACCGGTATCATAACAACAAGTGCTTTTGCTCTTGTACCACATTCAGTTTTTTCTAAAAAACAGCAAAAAGAGACTCAATTAGACAAAAAGGTAGTCGCCGAATTTGTAAGTGCGGGGCATGGAAAATTTGACAAAGTAAAAGAACTCCTTGCGGAATACCCCACCCTATTAAATGCAGCTCATGATTGGAAAAATGGTGATTTTGAGACAGCTCTGGGAGCTGCTAGTCATGTTGGTCACAAAAAATTAGCCCAGTATCTTATAGAAAAGGGTGCGCAAGCCAATATATTTACCGCCGCTCTTTTTGGAAGAATTGACATTATAAAACCTATGCTTGATCTATTTCCTGCATCGCTTCACGCAATAGGGCCTCATGGGTTTACACTTTTACATCATGCACAACGAGGAGGCGACGATGCACAAGAAGTAAATGACTTTTTAGTATCACTAGGTGCAAAAGAAACTAAAATAGCTTTGTACTAAAAAACGTAGTTCGTAAACAACACTATAGCACACATGAAAACACTTGCCATTCTAATTGTATTTTTATGTCATACCTATCATGGATGCAGTCAAAACACTGAAGATAAATCAATTGACCCATATGAATCTCTAAGCTTTTTAATAGGCACCTGGACACTTGATTTTGGTAAAGGTCAAGCGTATATGAAATTTGAATGGGGAACTAATAATAGATATGTAATTTGTACTGGTACTAATAAAAGAAATGGTAAAATCACTCCAGAATTTTTCAGTCTCATTTTATGGGACGGAGTGCAAGAAAAATTCACCATTTCTTCTTCATATACAGCAACCAATGATCTAATGGCAGAGTATGGTACCATGACAATAACAGATCAATTAATCTCTAGAGATTTGACAGTAAATTATAGTAAGGGTCAAAACATCCCATTCTTAAAAAAGAAAGCTGGCAATGGCGGGGATAGTTTAGTCTACCGACAACGTTGGCAAATCATTGATCAAACTACAATGACCGACCTATTTGAAGTTAATTTTGAGGGCCAATGGACCAATCCAATGCAAAAATCTAAAGATCAACCTCATTTCAAATGGAAAAAGATAATCTTACAATAGCAAACATTAATTCTTATATGCCAATGCCCTTATTTTGATTTTGACTTCATTACCAATAAAAAAAGAACCGTTATCCATTTTTTTATTAAATGCTATTCCGTAATCAAATCGATCGATAACCAAATCTGCTTTGATTCCTATAGCTATCTTTTTTGTTGGATCATTAAATGGCCCTAAAATATCTACAGGAAACTCAATAGTTTTGGTTATGTTTTTAATCGTTAAATCACCTTGCATCACATAGCCTTGTTTTACTTTTTTTACCGTATTAGAGACGAAAGTAATTTCGGGATAAGCAGCTGTATCTAACCACATTTCTCCTTTAAGATGACCATCCCGGGTTTGGTTATTAGTATCCAAACTATTTGTATTTATCTTAATATTTACTGTTATGCTTTCTGGAGCATTACCAGAGAGAGATACATCCCCAATAAAGGTATTGAATCTCCCACTCACCTCGCCAACCAAAAAACGTTCTACATCAAAACCAATATAGGTGTGCCCTACATCTAGTGTATAATTATCTGTTGTAGGGTTAAAGCTTAAGTTAGTAACTGCTATACATAAAACGGTAAGAATAAAAAATTTCACTTTCATCATTTTTAAATTTTGATTTATACGCCAAGTATAGGTCTACTTAATGATGAATTCGACAATCTTTATAAGTATTGCCAGATTTAGGTAATTATAAAATATCCGTATGTTCTTTACGAAATGCAGAAGGTGTTTTATTTTCGAATTTTTTAAACGCATTGACAAAGGATGTCTTATTATTAAATCCAGAATCGAAAGCAATTTGCAACAGTGTATATTTTGGGTTTTCTACAATCCTATTTTTTGCCTCTTCTACTCTATATTTATTAATGAAATCGAAAAATGAGCTTTTAAAATGCTCATTAATAATTTGAGAAACATGATGACTAGGTATATCCATTTGTTTGGCAACATCCAGCAATCGTATCTCATTATTAAGGTATATTTTTTTATCACCCATTAAAAGATTTAACTGCTTAACATAAGCTATTATATTTTCAGTTTTAAGTGAACTTTTTGCATATTTCTCTATGTTTTGATCTATTGATTTCCAATCAGTATTCATGAGAGAATAGCTAATCAAGAAGAATAGAGAACCAATAGGCAAAACATAAATATAATCCAGATATCTTCTGTAAATATCTGTTACTAGTAAAATATATAAGAATAGTATTGAAAAAAGAAGTACAATAATCAAAATCATATTAAAAACTCTAGCCCATTTAATACCAATATCTACAGTAGCATACTCGGATTTAATAGTTTCTGTATATGTTTTAATACGCTTAATATTTTTAAATAGATATACTCCTAAATGGACAAACTGAATGATAAATATGAAAGAGTACATGTATTGGAGAAGACTAATACTTTTCTTTCTATGATCAAATACCGACAGCATACCATAATCCACCTGTCTTTTATTAATAATATCATCACTGCACAAGGGTATGATCACCACGAAGAGGATAAATGGCAAAAAATGAATTAGCGATTTAGTTTTCCATTTCCATGTAATATCGGTAATAGATAAGAAGTAATACAAAGTTAGTGGCCCCAGTAAAAACCAAGACCCATAACGGGTACCATAAAAAATGCCCAATTTAACATTAACGGTATTTCTTATTAAAAGAAACTCTATCAAATACCATATAAGGACCAGGATTATAAAAAAGAGATAAATATTACCTCGTTTTGTTCTTTTTTCAGTGGATATTAAAAGTACTAATAGCAAGAATACTCCTTGAAAAATAATAATGAGTATTGCTATTGACCAAATATCCAGATTCATAAAATATCCTATTTAAGAAAAGTATATATACGAAAATACAACTATAGTGCAAATAACAACTCCAACATACCGAGCTGCTTTCCATGGAGTGATATCCACCTCTTTTGTATATTGCTGCTCATAGGGTAATTCTCTAGGGTATAATTTTCCGATCACAAGCATTACAGTAATGTTCAAAACAAATACAATGGCCATAATATGCAAAAAGTGAGGAAAAACCCCTTTCATTATGGTGCTATCAAGAATTACATATCCTAAGTACAGTAAAGCTCCAGAAATAATTGCAACTTTAGCTGCGATTGCGGGAACTCTTTTTGTTAGATACCCTACTACAATTATTGTTAAAATAGGTATACTATAACACCCGTTTGCCTTTTGTAAGTACCCAAAAATACTTTCGGTGTAATATAAGAAAGGTGCAATTATCATTGCAAATAAAGCAAGTAAAATTCCGAATTTCTTACCCGCTTTTACGATTTGAATCTCTGTCGCTTGTTTGTTAACATACTCATTGTAAATATCTACTCCAAATAAAGTGACCGAACTATTTAACGCACTATTAAATGAACTTAATATTGCTCCAAAAATCACTGCCGCAAAAAAACCAACCAAAGATACTGGAAGCACTTCTTTAACCAAAGTAGGATATGCTTGATCTGCTTTGCCAAGCGTATCTCCAAACATATGAAATGCAATTACTCCGGGAAGTACAACGATCAACGGACCTAGTATTTTAATAAATGACGCTAATAATAATCCTTTTTGTCCTTCTTTTAGATTTTTTGCTCCAAGAGCACGTTGAATAATAGCTTGGTTGGTACCCCAATAAAATAATTGCACCAACATCATTCCTGTAAAAATAGTTGCAAAAGGGATCTTAGAATCATTTGACCCTATAGCGTTAAACTTTTCGGGATGCTCCTGCAGTAAAATAGTAAACCCTTCAGAAATACTACCATCTCCAATTTCTAACAACCCTAAAATAGGAATCATAATCCCTCCTATTAACAACCCAACAGCATTAACAGTATCTGATATAGCTACTGCCTTGAGGCCTCCAAAAATAGCATAGATAGAACCTATAATCCCAATACTAAATACGCATATCCAAATAGATACGAACTCTGATACTCCTAACAATTCTGGAATGTCGAACATGGTATTAATAGCCACAGCTCCTGTATATAGAACAATTGGCAGCAAAATTATAGCATATCCCGAGAGAAACAAGCCCGAGGTTATTGCTTTGGTGGTCGTATCATATCTACGTTCTAAAAACTGAGGTATCGTAGTGAGTCCTCCTTTCAGATATCTAGGTAATAAAAACACCGCTGTAATTACCATGGCTATAGCGGCCAGCGTTTCCCATGCCATCACCAAAATTCCATCTGTAAAAGCATCCGCATTAAGACCTATAATTTGTTCTGTAGAAAGATTGGTTAATAATAACGAACCCGCTATAGTAATAGCAGACAAACTTCTTCCTGCAAGAAAATAACCATCGGCTGTATTTTCATTCGTTTTTCGAGTAGCTAAATAAGAAATTACACCTACCAATAAGGTGAAACCTAAAAAGGAAAGTAATCCCATGTTGTTTGTGTTTTTGAGATTTAAATAAATATGATTTATTTCGGTCAACTGTTAATGTTTTTACTAGTAAATTTTAATAAAAAACAAAACATATACTTAGAAATCGCAAAGCAAATACTTTGAATATATAGTAATTAGCATATTTCTTAGCCCTATTGTTATAAGCACGCAAACACAAATCCATATACTAAATGAATGTTAATTTTTCCTTAAAAGAATACTATTCAACAGGCTTTATGGTTGTAATCCAAGTACCAACAAAACACAAACTCAAACTTGACGAAAATTGGTACAAAACCTTGACTACCGCCCGGAGTCTTAACCTAAATTACTTATGCATTTGTTGAACCCCGAATAAATTTTTATTCGGGGTTTTTTAATTTCTTCATTTGGGATAATTCCAATACAAGCATTCATATTTTAAATTATTTAGAAATTCAATTGACATAAATAGTCTATTTTTGAGTCCTTATTAATAAATCATTGAAATGAGATTATTTCTTCTTTTAGGAATTATATTATTATGCTTTGGATGTAAAAACGAAACAAATGTTAATGTCCAAGAAGACATCCAGATAATGCCTCTGGATAGTCTTTCCAAAAAAAGCATATCGTTAGATCTTTTAAAATTATCTACACAAGCAGAAAAAGATCTGAGTAGTTTTGAGGATTTTAAAAATCTCAAGAATTTAACACAAACGATGAGAGGAGCTAATCCTTTTCATGTTCGCAAATATGCCGATAGTATAAATGGACTGATTCAAACTTTTGAAGAAAATCTATCTGAGGATTTAAATGTAAATACTATAAATGCTCGAATAACTATTTTATTAACTGAAGCTGGGTTACTACGACAATTAACAGAACAAAAACATCCTGAATCAGAAAAGGTATTAGATGCTAACACGCGTTTAATAACAGCTTACAATAGTCTAATTATCCAGCTTAATGAATTATCATTAGCCATACCAGAAAACATTGAAAAGGAACTCCTAAGAGAACTAGAAAATAAAGAAGAATAAGACCATGCATAAACTAATCATCTCTTCCCTAATATTGTTATCCATATTTGGCTATGGGCAACAAAATACTGCAATTGATAAAACTCTAGATGCCTGGCACAAAGCAGCTGCCGATGCAAATTTTGATGCCTATTTCGAACTTATGACAGACGATGCCATATTTATAGGTACGGATCCCACAGAAAATTGGTCATACAATGACTTCAAAGCTTTTTCAAAACCTTATTTTGATAAAGGTAAAGCATGGAGTTTTTCGACCCTCCAGAGAAACATTTTTGTAAAGGATAACGCAACTATTGCCTGGTTTGATGAATTATTAGATACTCAAATGGGTATTTGTAGAGGTAGTGGGGTACTTTTAAAAACTCCTAAAGGCTGGAAAATAAAACACTACGTATTATCTATAGCCATCCCTAACGAAAATGTAAAGGAAATAACATCGCTTAAGAAGAAATTTGACACCGATTTAATGAGTACATTAAGATCTGGTAAAAACTAGTTTAAGCTTTGCTGAAATTCTTCTAAATTTGAGAAGCAATGCTCTGCTCCATTAGCAATAAGTTTTTGCTTATTTCTATCTCCAATGCCCACAAAATCTAATGATAAGTTTTTGGCTGTTTTTAAATCCCATAAGCCATCACCAATAGATACAATTCTATCAAATTTGGAGATCGAATAAAACTTTTTTGCCCTCTCTATAGCATCCATTACAAACCCTTCTCTAGATTCATGTGTTTTTGAAGTCGCCAAAATCTGCTCATCATACCATAGGTTACATTGTTCAAGTTTTACCATTGCTGGTTTTGGTAATGCTCCTGTAGCAAAGCAAAAAGGAATATCTAATTTTTTAAAATACTGAAGCAACGCTCCAGCTCCTATAATTTCGTTTATCTCATCAAATTTACTCATTTGATGCACCAGATCTTCCTCAAAATCATTTAATAATCCATGAGGCATATCTTTCTTAAAATTACGTTCGTAATTATACCTTAATGCATAACTATCGGTATGATGTTTATAATTATTATAATCAGTATCAATATCAAGAATCCCAAGAGATTCTAATGATTTGGTAACCGAAATAAGGTACATAGGTACACTATCTGTAAGTGTGCCATCAATATCGAATATGTATAGCGTATTTTTCAAAAAACGTAAGTATTAAAAGGCGTACTTTAAAGAAGCTATAAAATTCCTTCCTGCTCCCGAAATTCCAGAAGAATATGGCCTATATCGCTGATCTGTAATGTTTTCTACAGAGAATATTCCGGTTATTCCTTTAGTAAATTGATATTGCGTTCTAAGGTTAAGTGTATACCAAGAAGGAGAAAAAGGGTTTCCGTTCTCATCTTGAGCATACAAGAAATCATTATTTCGTTGTGACTCAGCTAGATCTTCAAAATCAAATTTACCGTTATACGTAGCAAAAGTGCTAATCATCAATTTATCCGTAGTATAGGTCAAACTGGTATTACCAAATTGTGGAGATACATGCCTTGATGGTGTTATATCTCCGTCATCTAACTCTTCTTCTCCTCCAACAAAAGTATACTGAGAAGCAAATTCGAAGTTACTAGCGAATTCGTACTTAACCCCTGCTTCAAAACCATAAATTCTAGCTCTAGCTGCATTTTGAATGGCTTGTACATTACTAAGCTCTCCTCCAAAATCAATCTGAGTTTCTCCGTTAAGGCTAAAATCTCTTCGTACTAATGCATTATCAAGATATGTATAATAGGTAGCTAAATCTAGTGAAAAATTCTTTCCGATAGTTGCACTTAACCCTAGTTCACCATTATAGGCATATTCTGGCTTCAAATCTGGATTAGGTACTACAACAGATCCAGGTTCTGAATCAAATATTTTACCTACATCATCTATATTAGGCGCTCTAAATGCTGTTGAAAAATTAAGTTTCCACTGTAAAATATCATTTGGTAACCAGCTCAATCCAGCTGTTCCAGTTATTGCATCTGTATCTATATTTGCCTCATCAAAAGGAAAGTTAAAAAATTCATCATCAAATTGAGAATACAAGATGATTCTATTATATCTCAGTCCTCCTTGAAACCTCAATTTCTCGCTAAAATTATTTTTTACACTTAAATAAGCAGCTATAGATTGCCAGGTAGAACCATCTGGGTATCTTGAAGGTGCCGAAATTGTTTCGCCTGTTTCGATATTAAGTTGCGAACCATCAGAAAACACATTATTTAGCACATATTCTAATCCGTAATAAAGCGATATCTTTTTATTATATTTTTTTTCGAAATCCAAATTGATAGAATATGCATCAACTTGCTCTTGCGTTCTTTCTAATGTTGTACTTCCAAAATTACGGTCATTTCTACTCTCTTCAAAGAATTGGTATGCTGCCGTAATCCTCATTTTATCATAAAAAGTACCATTAGACTTTTGCGCTACTTGAAGATTACCCATGAACCAACGCTGCGGACCATAAAACCACTCTGCAGATCTTAGATTTCCGTCTGTACGTCTAATTAAACGATCATATCTTGGATAATCTGATGTTTCTGTATAAATCAAACTTGCATTAAAATCCCACGTTTCGTTAGGGGTAAAATGAACCTTTTGTAACAGATTAACTTGATCATACCCCGTAAACACTTGTTCTTCTGGATCATCATTTTGCACTACTACATCAACCCCATCTACTCTCTCTACATATTCATTTCGTAAATAATCATCAGGACCATTGCTTCCCATTTTTAGATCATCAAAATCCGTATAACTCACACTCGTTAAAAACGCCCATTTCTCTAGTCCAATATTTACATCAACGTGACCCGTAATTTCATTACTTGCACTTGCATATCTAACCAAAGCATTTCCGCTAAGTTTTGATTCTCCGGATATAGCAAATTTTGGTTGTGTAGTATAAAAATTTAAAACCCCTCCAACGGCATCACTACCATAAACTACAGAACCCGGGCCTAATATCACTTCGGTCCTTTGTACTGTAAATGGATCTACAGATATTACGTTTTGTACATTTCCACCTCTAAAAATAGCGGTATTCATACGTACGCCATCTACCGTTAACAATAATCTGTTGGTAGAAAACCCTCTAATAATAGGACTCCCTCCCCCTAATTGGCTTTTTTGAATATATACTTGTCCACTACTTTGTAAAAGATCAGCAGAGGTTTGTGGTGTAGATAAGGCTATATCTTCTGCAGAAATACTAACTATTTTTTGCGAAATATCTTTTTTGTCCTGTTCCCATTTGGATACCGAGATCACTACTTCTGAAAGTTGATTCTCATCAACATCTAGATAAACATTACCTCCAGATTTAAGTATCTCTGATTTAAGCATTTTAAAAGGAGCATGCGAAACATGAGCAAAGTATAAAATCTCATTATCCAGGAATATCGACACATCTGCTATTCCGTCAAAATCAGTCACCGTACTTTTTGATTTATCTTCATTATATATAGCAGCATTATCTACCGGAACATTAGAAGATTTACTCACTACCGATATCTTCTGCGCATTTACAAATGGAAAGCAAAGTAAAATAAATAAAACTGATATAAATAAACGCATAATTCAATTAAAAATCTCTCTTAATACAGAGAGCGATTTGGGCTTCTTAAAACCGTGCAAATGTAACTCAAAATATACTAATAGCATAGTAAGAATCTCACTTCGTGCAATCTTTGATAATCTAATATTCATACTCTCCTCAAATGTTGTGCCTAAAAAAATTTTAAATTTGGAAACATGATCACCTTTAACACAGTATAAATTGGTTTTTCCTGCCTGAAAAATACCATCTTGCATATTAAAATATTCATAATCTACATCGGATACATCAGGAAAAAAACCCAAATATTGGGTTAGTTTTATTAAGAAAGTGATATGAAAATTACCTATTGCTTCATTGGTATCAAGCCATAGAATCGTAGTTTGCAAATATTCAAACAAATCGACATTGGCTTCTTCTTCTTGAATGGAACTTTTTAGAATATCTGAAATAAAAAACACCAAAGAACTTTTAACAAAATCCGTATGTAACGAATTAAAATGAGTGAGTACTCTTGCATCCTTGATACGCTCTAAAGTCCCTTTATTTTTATGCGATGCTTCAATCTCTAATAACATCAAGGGTTGAAAAAAAGAAGAACGAATTTTACCTTTTTTTGACTTTAGCACACCTCTTTGCATATAAGACCGTAACCCTTCGGTTTTGGTAAACAGTGAAACAATTAAATCTGCCTCACCATACCGTATAGATTGTATTACTATTGCCGGAGAATTAATAATCATATAGCACGAAAATAATTAATAAAAGTATGGTGTTCCTTCGACCATTTTATGATTCCCAAAATAAGGTAGATCCTTATAAAAACTTACTTATTGTTTTTGCTCTGGGGGATAACCCATCATTGCTTTACTCATTATTTTTTGAAAAAAATCGATGCGCGCATGAGGCGCGGCATGAGGATAAAATCGTTTTTCGGTAATTGCTTGCCAAACCAGTTCATCTCGTTTTACATCTACCAAATCTGTAGTGATTTTCATATAAACTTTTGGACCACCAATAGGTATTGATCCTCCCACACCTATACCAATTCCAGAACTCCCTCCACCAATTCCTACACCTACATTGTTGTTTGAAGATCTTTGTGTAGTTACTGCACTAAAATTAACATAAACATCAGGATTAATGGCTTTCACAAATCCTTGATTCTTCATCATACTCTCTGTTACTTCGATCAATCGTTTTTGATCTAAATCACTTAATCCCGAATTCATTTCGGGGAAAAAATTATATGTTTTATAAGCAGAAAAATCTTGTTTTTCATCATAATCATACCCCAAGTTTGATGCTCCGCACGAAACCAAAAAAACTGAAAAGAATAAAATAATTAGTTTCTTCATAACAATTGCTTTTACTATAAAAGTACGTAACTAAATTTTATAAGCCTGCGCTGTTCTATTATTTAAAAAAAATCTATGCGTTTTTTAAATAAAAAAAGCTACTTGAATGATACTCAAGCAGCTTTTTTTGTGTATAATTTTTATTTACTGTTTACCTTCCATTCTAAAGCTAAAATGCCATTCGTGTGGAAACCAAACATCCCAATCTTCAAGACTTGTATTATCTCTTTCTCTAGATTGACCCGAAAAACCACCAGCATTATGTACTTCATCAGTTTCCTCTAGATTTGCCGTAGAGCTCATTGTTACTGCTAGAGCCTCCCCATTCACCAAATGCCATAAAAAATAATAATTAGTATCTTTTTTCAATAACAAATTCAATGACGATAAATCGAAATCTATCCAACCACCATTAAATGGACCCGTAACGGTAGTCGTTTTAGAGGCTATGATTGTTCCATCAGATTCTCTAATGTTTAATTTTAACTCAAAGTCTCCACTATATGAAACACCAGTAGCATGAGAAGCTAATCCTTCACGGAAATGTGCGCCAAATGAACTTGGGTATGTATCTTTTTTCAATATTACTGTTTGCCCAGTACCTACATTTCTTTGTCCAAATGCGTTCGGAAAATTGGGATCTATTTCTCTATCATCTCCACCAAACCACTTAAATGCATTTGTGATATCACATTGCACAGCATAATCTTCATCCATTAGCGCTATGTCAATTACATATTCTTTAGTATCCCCATTTTCTGCCGTAACTGTATATGTTACAGGAGTGGAATAATCCATCACAGTTTCTGGATCCGGAGTTATAGTGGCTCGATCAGAAATTGAAGTCTTTGTAGATATAGAAGTAAGGTCAGTATTAGGAAATATTCTTTGATTAATTCTTCCATTTTCTTCATCAATATCTAAACCTATTTCGAAAAGATTAGTCATAATTTCAAAAGACAACATTGCCTTTTCTGGGCTTAATTCTCTTTTTATATCGATCAGATAATTTTTTGTTTCCCCATTCTCTGCCGTAACTACAAAATCAATAGATTCTTTAATATTAGTAATCGTACTTGGATCCGGTTCAATAGTTGCCCGATCAGAAAGTTCAATAAGAAAACTTACATCTTCATCATTAATATAGTAAGGTACCATTCCTGCTACACCATCATCCTGAATCTCAAAATCTTTTTCAAAATCTCCGCTTGTAAGCTTTAAAGATAACATTGCTTTTTCTGGACTTAACTCTCTTTTTATATCAACCAAATAATTTTTTGCTTCTCCATTCTCTGCCGTGACTACAAAATTAATAGACTTTTTAATATCAGTAATCGTACTTGGATCAGGTTCGATAGTTGCCCGATCAGAGAGCTCAATAGCAAAACTTACATCTTCATTATTAACGTAGTAAGGTACCATTCCTGCTACGCCATCATCCTGAATCTCAAAATCTTTTTCAAAATCTCCACTTGTAAGTTTTAAAGATAAAAGAGAATTCTCAGTATTTAACACTCTATTGATATGTACAGTGTACTCCCGTTTTTCTCCGTTTTCTGCAGTAACTATAAAATTTACTGGTTCTTTTAAAGAAGTAATTGTTGCCGGATTTGGTTCTATTGAAGCTTTTGGAGAGATTATTACTGTTAATTGAACTTCTTCTTCATTTACATAATAAGGCACAGTCCCGTCAACTGCGTTATCTTTGATTTCAAAATTTTGTTCATAATCATCACTGGTTACTTTAAATGATGTAATAAAATTACTATCACTTAAAATTACTTCTTCCTCATCTTCATCACATGAAGAAAAACACCCAATTAGGATCGAAAAGAACATAGCTTGCCCTAATCTAAATAGATTTTTTGTCATTTTATTTTAAATATTGAATTAATAAAGTGGCGGGTAGCAGGCGGCAAAGATAATTTTTTAAATAAAAAAAGCCGTTTAAAAAATAATTTTTTAAACGGCTTTTAAAAATTTTATTTATTACTATTAGATCACTCCTTGAGCAAGCATTGCGTCTGCAACTTTTACGAAACCTGCAATATTAGCTCCTTTTACATAATCTACATATCCGTTACCATCACCTCCGTATTCAAGGCAAGCAGAATGGATATCTTTCATAATTTGTTTTAATTTATCATCAACCTCTTCTCGAGTCCAGTTATAACGTAACGAATTTTGAGTCATTTCTAACCCAGAAGTTGCAACACCTCCTGCATTAGAGGCTTTACCTGGTGCAAAGAATATTTTAGCTTCATGAAAAGCAGTAATTGCTTCGGGAGTACTTGGCATATTTGCCCCTTCACTAACACAAACACATCCATTCGCTATAAGCGTTTTAGCATCGTCTCCATTTAATTCATTTTGCGTAGCACATGGTAGCGCTATATCACATTTTACTCCCCAAGGAGTTTTACCTTTATGAAATTCTGCCGAAGGGTATTTCTCTACATACTCATGGATACGTCCTCTTTTTACATTTTTAAGTTCCATCACAAACGCCAATTTCTCGGTATCAATACCATCTTTATCATAAATATATCCAGAAGAATCTGAAAGTGTAACCACCTTAGCTCCTAATTGAACTGCTTTTTCTGTAGCATATTGAGCAACATTTCCAGAACCAGATACCGTAACTGTTTTTCCCGCAAATGATTCTCCTTTAGTTTCTAACATATTTTGTGCAAAATAAACAGCACCATACCCTGTAGCTTCAGGGCGAATAAGAGATCCTCCCCAAGTAATTCCTTTACCAGTTAATACACCAGTAAATTCGTTACGCATTTTACGATACATTCCGAATAAGAAACCAATCTCACGACCACCAACTCCTATATCCCCAGCGGGAACATCTGTATCAGGGCCAATATGCCTAAATAATTCACTCATAAAGCTATGGCAAAAACGCATAATTTCATCATCAGATTTGCCTTTTGGATTAAAATCAGATCCTCCTTTACCACCACCCATTGGTAGTGTGGTCAAACTATTTTTAAATACTTGCTCAAAGGCAAGAAATTTTAGTATACTAATATTCACTGTTGGGTGAAAACGTAATCCTCCTTTATATGGTCCAATAGCAGAATTCATCTGTATACGATATCCTCTATTGACATGAATTTCTCCTTTATCATCTACCCAAGGCACACGAAACATAATCGCTCTCTCCGGCTCTACCATTCTTAACAGAATGTTTTTACCATTATAAATTTCTTTTGTAGCAATATAAGGGATTACGGTTTCGGCAACCTCTTGTACTGCCTGTAAAAACTCTGGCTCATGCGCGTTACGAGCTCTTACTTCTTCCATGAATGCATCTATCTTTGCTTGCATATGTTAATTAAATTAATGGATTCTTATTCGAAGGTTATTTTATCGGTTCAAATATATGATATTCTTAAAAAAACAGGTGTATTTTTTTCAATTTAATAACACCTTATCCTATTGCTTGTTCTAGATCGGCAATTAAGTCGTCAACATCTTCTATTCCTACACTTAATCTAATTAATGAATCTACAACTCCAGTCTTTTCACGCTCTTCTTTTGGTATAGAAGCGTGGGTCATACTAGCAGGATGCCCTGCAAGACTTTCTACTCCACCGAGTGATTCTGCCAGGGTGAAAATTTTCAGGTTTTCTACTATTTTAATTGCACTATCGTAATTACTTCCTTTTGTAACAAACGAAATCATACCACCATAACCATCCATTTGTTCCTTAGCAACATTATGACCAGGATGATCATCAAAACCAGGCCAATACACTTTTTCGATCTTAGAATGGCTCTTTAAGTATTTTGCTATCGCTTCTCCGTTCTCACAATGACGCTGCATACGAATATGCAATGTTTTAATTCCTCTTAAAGCTAAGAAACTATCTTGTGGCCCGCAAACTGCACCACTAGCATTTTGAATAAAATATAGTTTTTTGGCAAGTTCTTCATTTTTTACTATTAATGCGCCCATTACCAAATCACTATGTCCTCCAATATATTTAGTAGCACTATGCATCACAATATCGGCTCCTAGATCCAATGGTCTCTGCAAATAAGGAGTTGCAAAAGTATTATCTACAGCAAGTAACAAATTGTGTTTTCTTGAAACCTCTGCCATTGCCTTAATATTAATAATATTCATCATTGGATTGGTTGGAGTTTCTACCCAAATCAGTTTCGTATTATCGTTTATATAGTTTGCTATTTTATCGGCATTATCCATACCAATGAAATGGAATTTAATCCCAAAATCTTCAAAAATCTTAGTAAACAATCGATACGTTCCACCGTATAAATCATTTGTAGAAATGACTTCATCCCCAGATTTCAACAATTTTATTATCGCATCTATGGCGGCCAATCCAGATCCAAAAGCTAATCCAAATTTTCCATTTTCAATACTTGCCAATGCGTCTTCTAATGCTTTTCTAGTAGGGTTATGTGTTCGACTATATTCAAAACCCTTATGCCCTCCTGGTGTGGTTTGAGCATACGTCGAAGTTTGATAAATCGGAGGCATCACAGCCCCGTAAGCTGGATCATGCTTTTGCCCCCCGTGTATTGTTTTCGTATTAAATTTCACTAAATGATCTCTTTTAAATAAGAAAAATTAACTTCGTCGTTTTTTTGTTAAAAAACTACACAAATGTATGATTTAATTCGTTCTAATCACATTTCATTGAATACCTTTAGTAGATGATTAACACAAAACCTAACACCAACCTCAAATTGATATTTTTTATCTTAATTATGGTTGGGATATTTAGCTGCAATACCCGGGAGTCCTTAACTTTTGAAGCCTACCATTTGTCTACCGATAATTTGTCAAACTGTAAAAATATAGATTGTGCTCTACTCGAAATTAATTTATTAAGAAGTATTAAAGATGATCAAATTTCTATGACAATAAATAAGGAAATTGAGAACACGGCGTGTATGCTTTTAAATGTTGGAGAAAACGAATCAGAGAATACAATTGAACAAGCCATGTTGGAGTTTAATCGCTCATTTATAAAGATAAGTAATGAATTTAATGATGAAATTGTGCCTTATGAAGCCAACATTAATTGCAATATTAATTTTCAATGTTCAAATCTGATTTCGGTACTAATGGACTCCTATCTGTTTACAGGAGGAGCACATGGCTATGGTGCGATTACTTTTATAAACATAGACCCATATACTGGTAAACGATTCTCTAACCAATCTTTATTTAAAGAATTTAATGATTTTGAAAGGTACACAGAAAGAGTATTTAGATCAAAGCAAGAAATTCTTGAACACGAATCTATTAATAGTACAGGATTTTTTTTTGAAAATGATCAATTCGCTTTGCCTGAAAACATTGGGTTTACCAAAGATCAAATCATACTACATTATAACTCCTATGAAATCAGTTCGTATGCTGAAGGTCCTGTTGAAATAAAAATACCAAAAGAAGATGTAACTCCTTTTTTAGCAATAGAAATCGAATAACACTACTCTATTCTTTATGTTCTTTAATCCAATTACTCGCCTCAGAAGTATACCAATTTTTTGAAAAATTATCAGCATTAACAATATGCTCAAAATGATATCTTGCCTGATCATTATCTCCTTTTCTATCATAATATGTACCCATATACATATGAAGATATGGGTCATTACTATCTTCTTTTAATAATTTCACTCCGATTGCTTCAATGTTTTTATCAAACTCATTAAACTCTCCTAATTCTTTATAAAATGCAATGTCTTTTAGAAAGGTAAGATTATGTAATAAATTTATATCTGCATATTCTAAATAATTTGGATATTCTAAAAACACCCTATGTAACAACGCTGTGCTGGTTTTCATTTTATTTTGATCAAACCTAGCCATAAAAGATGCCGCTAATGCCTCTGATAGAAGTTTTTTTCTATAAAAATTTTGATCTACATACCTTTTAGCTTCTGTTTTTTTTATCTCTAAAAGCGCCATATCTTCTAGAGACAAAACATAGTTTTTTAAAAAACTAAGAGCAAAAAGCGATGCCGTAACGTCTCCATAAATCAACCTTGCAGGATCACTCATTAAGTTATTATTAGCGAGCAGAGTTAGTGTTATTTTTTTAGACGGAATTTTAAGTAAAAGGCTCGAATAACAATCATATTGCCCATATGCCCAAATTAACTTCAAACCCTCAAACTGTTGACTAAAAATGCCATATCCATAAGGGAGTTTTTCATCTACTCCTGTAAACATTTGGTTTCTTGATGATTCAGAAATTAGCCTATTATCATCAAAAGCTTGATTAAAAATTCTCAAATCACCCAAATTAGAAACAATCCCTGCAGATGTCGAAAATCCATAATCTATAAAACCATTCTCAATACCATTCTCAAGACGATACGGTTCTGCAATTTTTAATTTATTCTGAACTATTTGAAGAGAATCCTTGAGCAAATATGTATTTTTTAACCCTAAGGGCTCAAAAATTTCTTCTGTCATTAAGGTTTCAAAGGATTTTCCCGTAGCTTTTTCGATTACTGTGGTTAATGCTCCAAATCTAGAGCTATAGTAGAACTTTTTTCCTATTTCTCCTTGAGAAGTATGAGATAAAATATGTTTTACCAAAATTGAATCGCTAACACCAACCTCTGGAAGGTATTTTTTTAATGAATCATCTAACGAAAGTCGACCTTGCTCAACTAATTTCATCATCAAAACGCCAGAAAAAACTTTGGTCAAAGAAGCTATTGGAAATAACGCAGTAGAGTCAAGTTTGATTTGAGATTTTAAATTAGCATACCCCAAATAATCTTGATACACAATTTCATTGTTTTTCTCAACAGATACTGCAAGACCAGGTATTTGAAAATATTCTTTTAATTCCTTTACTTCTGTTGCAAATTTTTCAGAACTAGTAGGTATAATCTCTTCTTTCTGAGCGCAACTAGAAATCAACAAAAGAACTGCACCAAATACATATAATGATTTCATTTTTTTATTATTTAGACAAACATACCTCATTTAGAAAGTATTGCTGGTCTTTAAACTGCTTTTCTAAGCGCCAAAATATAGCCAAGATGAATTCCTTCATGAAAATTATTAAAATCCATCGCGTCTTCGATCGACTTTAATACGAATCCTGTGCTAGTAGGGTACTCATTAAAATTTTTAAAAATACCTGCTTTCATATCTTTTTCCGTTTGATCCAATGTAGAAAACAAAAGCTCTTTTACCACATTTACCTCATCTTGAGTAACAGCTCCCTCGGTTTTGGTGCCTTTTTTATATGCATTCACCATCTCTTCACTCACCATCATAGGCAACCCACTAAGCTTATATACTAGTAATTGTTGGGTAACTATCACATGCGCGATATTCCAAATTAAGTTATTAGTAAAACCCTCTGGCACTTTATTTAGTTGTTCCAAAGAATAATGATCTAACATTTTTTCTAACGCTTTTCTATTTACTCTTGTAATTGCTAATGGATCTTGCATATTGTTCTTAATTTTTAGCCAAAAATATGAGTTTTAATTTTGAAATGAATTTCCTTTGTGATGATTTTGACATTTAAAATAAACTGTTTTGAAAAAAATATATTATCTATCAACATGTGATACGTGCAAACGTATTATTAATGAATTAAATCCTTCTTCTGATTTTGTACTTCAGGATATAAAAACAGAGTCAATTACTTTGGGTCAAATTGAAGAAATGCATGGTTTTGCTGGAAGTTATGAGGCTTTATTTAGCAAACGTGCCCGGTTATATAAAGAGCGTGATCTCAAAAACCAAAATTTATCTGAAGATGATTATAAAAGTCTAATCCTGGAGCACTATACTTTTTTAAAACGCCCAGTGATTTTATCTAATCATCAGATTTTTATCGGAAACAGTAAAAAAGTGGTCGAGGCAGCAAAATCGGCTATTTAACCTATGAGTAAAAGAACATTAGCACTTATGGCTGCAAGTTTTGTAGCTATATTTTATGGAGCAAATTATACTATTGCCAAGGATGTTATGCCTCATTACGTACAACCTTTTGGTTTTATTGTACTGCGTGTTGCTGGTGCTTTTTTACTGTTTTGGGCGATTAGTTTCTTTGGGCCAAAAGAAAAAATAGCACGTAAAGATTTTATGCAGATTGCCTTAGCTTCGTTATTTGGCGTAGGCATTAACATGCTAGCATTTTTTGAAGGTCTTAACCTAACCACTCCAATAAGCGCTTCTGTATTAATGGTAACCACTCCGATTATCGTTTTGATACTTGCTGTGGTTTTCCTAAAAGAAAAAATAAGATTATTAAAAATTATTGGTGTACTAATTGGTCTTTCGGGCACACTCTTGATCATTCTATATGGCACTGGCAATTCTGTAACTGCAACTAATCCAACATTAGGTAATTTTCTCGTATTTGTAAACGCAACATCTTATGCTTGCTATATTATAGTAGTAAAAAAAATAACTCAAAAATATCACCCCTTTACATTTATCAAATGGATGTATGGTATCGGTTTTATTTTTGTTCTACCCTTTGGTTTTTCGCAAGTATTGGATATGCAACCAGGTTTAATCCCTTTAGAAGGGTATCTTAAAATAGGGTATGTAATTATTTTTACCACATTCGGAACATATATCCTTAATATTTTTGCGCTTAGAGAACTAAAGCCTACCACAGTAGCAGTTTTTATTTATCTGCAACCCATGCTAGCATCTATATTCGCTATTGGGTTAGGAAAAGACACATTGGACACTATTAAAATAGCAGCTACTCTTTTAATTTTTCTTGGCGTTTATTTGGTGACTAAAAAACCAAAAGTATCAAGCTAAATCAACTGGCACTTTAGCAAATTTTCTAGTATCTTCTTTGGTAAGAATTTTAAAGTTATCAGGGTGTTCTATCTTTCCTAAAAACTCACGCATTTCTTCTGGAAGCGCTATCAACTTACGTTCTCCCAAATCCATCCAGGCACCCATCATTTCGCATTGCGCAAAATTGCGTCCTTTATGATCGTAAAAGTTATGCCTGAATTCGAAAAATTTTCCATCCTCACTTAATCCAGAAACTTCAAGAGAAACTTTTATTGGTCTTCCGTAAAAAACCTCTTTAAAATAATAAATGTGCTCATAAAAAACTACAGGACCAATATTAAGTTTGCCCAATATACGCCTATCAAATCCTTGCTCTGTCAAAAAAGACATTCGAGTATGTGCTGCCAATTCTATATACGCTTTATTAGCCAAATGGCGATTAGCATCAATATCATTCCATCTTATCTCGAAATCTTTTATGTACATAATCTTTATATTTTAGAACTACAAAAATACAAAACATTTCACTATGCGCGCATAATAAAAACAACCTTATTACCCAATTTACGATCAAAAAATACACTATGATTGTACATCAAGCTAAATTTTAAATCCTTCAAGTTTTGAAAACCTATATGGTCTTCTTATTTTAGAACAAAAATTCACATGTACATCAAACGAAATATTGGCTGGGGCCTTATCATTAGATATGCCTGGAAAAACCTTCTTTTCTTCCTTATATATACTACAGGTATTTTTTCTCTATACTATTTTTTAGATTGGACATTTATTGATATTCCTTTTCAACCACTTACTGTAATTGGTATTGCAGTTGCCTTTTATATAGGTTTCAAGAATAGTCAGAGTTATGATCGTTTTTGGGAAGGCCGAAAAATATGGGGAGGTATTGTGAACTACTCCAGGACATGGGCAAATCAAGTATTGAGTTTGGTAAATGAAGATTATGAAACCAAAAGAGTTTTAATTTATCGTCATATTGCATGGATTAATGCTCTTAGAATTCAGTTACGCCAACCCAATTCTTTTTCTATCAAAGAAAATGCCGCTGTAGAAAAATTATTCCGATCGCATGGGGAGCAAAAACCTTCATGCCTTGCCACTAAAAGTTTTGTGAATGATGATGAGTATCAAGATTTATTAAAAAGAAAAAATACTGCTACACATATCGTAAAAAATCAAGGTTTACATATTAAAAAACTATATGATGCAGGTAAGATTACCGAATTTGATAAGCTACTTTTTCATGGTGTTCTAGAAGAACTATATAACCTGCAAGGAAAATGTGAACGGATTAAAAACACTCCTTTTCCAAGACAGTATGCATATTTTAGTACAGTATTTACATGGATTTTTGTATTGCTACTCCCTTTCGGTATGCTTAACGTTTTTGAGACTGAAATACACGATATGGCCAATGAAATAAAACCATGGTTTATTTTTTTAATGATCCCGTTATCTGTTTTAGTATCCTGGATGTTTACCACCATGGAAAAAGTAGGAAGTAATAGTGAAGATCCTTTTGAAGGTCGAGTAAATGATGTACCAATGACCGCTTTATGCAAAACCATAGAAATTGATTTACGTGATATGCTCGATGAAAAAGAGCTTCCCGAAAAAACAAAACCCATCGACAATATCTTGTATTAATGCCTGTAATTAAATCACATTACAACCCACCCTTTCTATTTAGAAATGGACATTTTTCTACTATTTATCCCAATCTATTAAGAAAGGTAAAAGGACTTAAACAGAAAAGAGAACGAATCACATTAGAAGATGGTGATTTTATAGATTTGGATTGGAGTTTTGCTGCAAAACAAAAATCAAAAAAAGTGGTTATTATAATTCATGGCCTGGAAGGTAATGGACAACGTCAGTACATTACTGGTCTAGCTAAACATTTAAATACTAATGATTGGGATGCTGTTGCTGTTAATTTGAGAAACTGTAGTGGAGAAGTCAATTTATTATACAGATCGTATAATGCAGGAGTAAGTGAAGATTTGGAAGAAATTATAAACCACATTTTAGACAAATGCTCCTACGATTCAATTTCATTATGTGGATTTAGTCTTGGAGGTAATATCGTTCTTAAATATTTGGGAGAAGGAAGAAAAATTCCTTCAATCATAAGGTCGGGAGTTGCAATTTCGGCTCCTTGTGATTTATACGACTCTTTATTAGAAATTAATAAACCTAAAAATTTCATCTACGAGCAACGATTCATAAAACACCTCAAGGCCAAATTACATGAGCGTCAAGTTGTATTCCCTGATGAGATTAGTATTGCCGATATAAAAGCTTGTAAATCCTTAATAGACATTGATAATCTATACACCAGCAAAGCACATGGATATACAGATGCTCTAGACTATTATACCAAGTGTAGTAGTAAACAATTTTTAAAAAACATAACCATCCCTACTCTTATCCTTAGTGCAAAAAACGATTCTTTTTTAGGGCCAAAATGTTATCCCATAGATGAAGCTACGATAAATACTCGCGTTTTTTTAGAAATCCCTGACTATGGGGGGCATGTAGGTTTTTACACGAATGAATCTGTTTATTACAATGAAAAAAGAACGCTAGAATTCTTCGTAAAACATTTAGAATAAGGCGATAAGAAAGGCTTTTCTTACACAGTCATTTAATCAAACGAACGTTACGCCAGTGTTAAGGTTTTATAAAGAATTTTCTCTCCACTTGATCGAAAATCTTTTTTTTATTAAGAATATTTTAAGAGTTTTGGCCGTTTCTTGTTTTTTCACCAAGGAATCTAAATTATTACTAACTCAAACTCAATAAAAATGAAAAAAAGCTACAGAAGCTTCATTTCTTTAGGAAGCCTCAAGGGGGAGACTCCTAAAACCATGAGTATATTTGTTCTTTTAACAATGTTACTCCTATCTGCTGGATTGTTTGCACAAACACCGGCTCAAAAACAACAAATACAACAACAAAGTAACCTAAGTAAACTAAACCAATTACAAAAAGAAAACTTACAAAAAGCACAACTACAGAAAAAAAATGCTACAAAAGCTGCTCAAGAAAATGGATGGCAAACTCAAATCATGTCACGAGATGGGTATTCTGAATTACAGAAAGTAGCTTTCGATGGTAGTCCAATTTATTACACCACATACAATGTAAGTGCTGCTAGATCAACTAGAACAAACCATTTAAACTCTGGAGGTTCATTAGGATTAAATCTAGACGGACAGAATATGACCGCCCATGTATGGGATGGTGGTCATGCCAGAGAATCACATCAAGAATATGATGGCCCTGGAGGAAACAATCGTGTTACTATTCAAGACATCGCATCTGAAGGAGGTGTTCAACTTAACTTTCATGCAGGGCATGTAACAGGAACAATTGCTGCATCGGGTGTACAGGCAAATGCCAAAGGTATGGCTCCACATACCAAAATTAATGGTTATATGTGGAATAATGATATTGCTGAAGCTACTGATGCTGCAGCAAATGGGATGATAGTTTCTAATCATTCTTATGGTTTCAGAGGTGATTTAGTACCAGATCAATACTTTGGAGCATATATCGACGAATCAAGAAGCTGGGATGAAGTAATGTTTAACGCACCATACTATCTTATGGTAGTAGCAGCGGGTAACGACGGAAATCAGAATTCATATAACGGTGCGCCTCTTGATGGTAACTCTTCTTATGATAAGTTAACAGGTCATTCTACTTCTAAAAACAACCTTGTTGTTGCTAATGCACAAGATGCTAATGTAAATAATGATGGAACTTTAGTTAGTGTTTCTATTAACAGTTCTAGTAGTGAAGGTCCAACAGACGACTATAGAATCAAGCCAGATATTACTGGTAATGGTACAGGGGTATATTCTACATATGCAAGTAGCGATACAGCTTATAATAGCATAACCGGTACTTCAATGGCTTCGCCAAATGTTACTGGTTCTTTATTATTACTACAACAACATTACAATAACTTAAACGGAAATCTAATGAGAGCGGCTACCTTAAAGGGTGTTGCTTTGCATACCGCCAATGATGCAGGACCTTCTGGTCCAGATGCAGTATATGGATGGGGATTACTTAACACTAAAGCTGCTGCCGAAGTAATTTCGAACGTTAGTAGTGGTGATACCAAGGTTGAAGAATTAACTTTAAATAGCGGTCAAACGTATACGATTACAGTTGATGCTGATGGAGTAAATCCACTAATGGCATCTATTTCTTGGACAGATAGACCTGGTACTGCTATCACAGGAACTAATGACAACACTCCAGTATTAGTTAATGATCTTGATATTAGAGTTACAAAAGGTTCTACTACTTATGAGCCATACAGGTTAACAGGAATTACTACCAACGGAACAGGAGATAACACTGTAGATCCATACGAAAGAATTGATGTTGCAGGTGCTTCAGGAAGTTATACTATTACTGTTACTAACAAAGGTTCTTTAACTGGAGGAAGTCAAAACTTCTCTCTTATTGTAACTGGATTAACAGGAACTCCTGTGGTATGTAATGCTACAGTACCTACTGGTGTTGCTACATCTAATATAGGTTATGACACTGCGACAATTAACTGGACTGCCGTACCTGCGGCTACATATGATTTGCGTTATAGAGCGACAGGAACATCTAACTGGACAACACAAGATGTTAGTGGAGCCTCTGCAACACTTAGTGGATTAACACAATTAACTTCTTATGAAGTACAAGTGAGAAGTAAATGTGATAACGGAACAACGTCGTCGTATACATCTTCTACTAATTTCAGTACAACAGAGTTCCAATTGGTGTATTGCGCATCTAATGGAAATAGTGTAGCAGATGAATATATAGGTCGAGTACAATTAGAATCAATAGATAACACAACGGGAGCCGGAGCTGGTGGATATAATGACTTCACTTCGATATCTACGAACTTGGCCAAAGGAGGAGATTATACAATTACAGTTACTCCTACCTGGACAGGAACTCAATATAATGAAGGATACAGTGTATGGATTGATTACAACCAAAACGGTGATTTTACAGATGCTGGTGAACAAGTTTGGACACAAGCCCCTACACAAACTACTCCTGTAAGTGGAACATTTACAGTACCGGCAGGTGCAACAGATGGAAATACAAGAATTCGTGTTTCTATGAAATACAATGGTCTTCCTACTTCTTGTGAATCGTTTCAATACGGTGAAGTAGAAGATTACACAGTAGTAATCGGTGGATCAACAGGAGGTGATACTCAGGCACCAACTGCTCCATCAGGACTAGCAGCTTCAAATGTAGAACAAACAACATTAACATTAACTTGGAATGCATCTACGGATAATGTGGGTGTTACTGGGTATGATGTATATCAAGGAAGTACTAACCTTGGAAATGTTAACGGAACAACAACTAACATTACTGGATTAACAGCTAGTACAGCATATCAATTTAGTGTAGTTGCAAAAGATGCCGCAGGAAACGAATCTACTGCTAGTAATACAGTAAATGTTACTACTGCAGATGCACCAGATACTCAAGCACCTACAGCACCAGCGGGATTAGCTGCTTCTAATATCGCTCAAACTACGTTGACATTAACTTGGAATGCGGCTACAGATAATGTAGGCGTTACAGGGTATGACGTATATCAAGGAAGTACAAATCTTGGAAATGTTAACGGAACAACCACTAACATTACCGGATTAACAGCTAGTACAGCATATCAATTTAGTGTAGTTGCAAAAGATGCTGCAGGAAATGAATCTGCTGCTAGCAATACAATAAATGTTACTACTACCGGAACAGGTGGCGGTACTGGATGTACTTCTGGCATTTCATCTTTCCCATATAACGAAGGGTATGAAAATACTTTAGGTGCTTGGACACAGTCAACAGCAGATGATATCAACTGGACAGTAGATGCAAATGGTACCCCATCAAATGGAACCGGACCATCTAGTGCGACTCAAGGTTCTTACTATATCTTTGTTGAAGCTTCAGGAAATGGAACAGGGTATCCAAATAAACAAGCAATCTTAAACTCTCCTTGCTTTGACCTTTCTGGTCTTACGCAAGCTAGTTTTAAGTTTAATTATCACATGTATGGATCTACAAATATGGGAAGTATCTCTGTAGACGCAAGTACCGATGAAGGTGCAACATGGACAAGTATTTGGAGCCAAACTGGTAATAAAGGTAATTCTTGGCAAAGTGCAGATATTGATCTTTCTGCTTATCTAGGCGGTGGTGTTCAATTACGTTTTAACAGAATTACTGGTAGTACTTGGCAAGCTGATATCGCTATCGATAATATATCACTTACCAATTCTACTGGCGGTGGACCTGTTGATCAATGTGATGGTGTTGCGGCATGGAGCAGTACACAAAACTATCAAGCTGGAGATCGTGTAACTTATCAAGGGAATTTATACGAAAGAACAACAACAGGATGGACAAACCTTGGTCCTTGTGGTACAACAACTTCATTTACTACCACATCGGATACAAATGGTCCACCAGTAAACAATTTTGATACAGCTGTAACTGTATTCCCTAATCCAGTTTCTGGAACAAATCTTAATGTTTCTATAAAAGGTATAGGAACTCACCAATACAACATATTAAATATGTTGGGTCAGGTTATAGATCAGGGAACATTTACAAATACAATTAAAGTAGATCGTTTAGAAGCAGGTTTGTATATGCTTCAAATAGACAATTCTATAAATACTCGTTTTGTAAAAGAATAGAGTCAATAAATAGCCAAGCTTTAAAACCCTTGAAGAAGTTTCTTCAAGGGTTTTTTTACATCTAATCTTCTAGTTAGCAAACTACTGACTTACCGTAATCATTCGAAAAATAGATTCTTTTCATCGACCTAATACAAAAAATAAAATGAAATCTCTAGGTCCATTTGTTAATTTTTCGAAGGTTTTCCACATTTAAACGTAGGATTAACCCTTCGTTAACTAACGATTAACAATTGTTAAGACAACGTTAAGGTTTATTAATGTGATTTTTTCAGCACTTAGTCGAAATTATTTTAAATACTGAAAATAATTCAAGAGTTTTGTCTTTTTCTTGCATTATTTTCAAGAAAATTCAACAACCATTAATTCAAACTCAACTAATATGAAAAAACATTACAAGAGTGTTATTCTTTTGTCTGCTTTTAGTTTGACGTCTTTGTGTATAACTGCACAGGATAGTAAAAAAGGGGCTTCTTTTAAAAACCCTGGTAACTTAATACAGATAAGTGAAGAAACCCAATCTAAAAACTCTGGCGACATTTTCCAGAAGTATCTTAACCTAGACAAAGGAAATACCTATTCATTTGTAGGGCAGCAAACAGACAGACTGGGCATCACTCATGAAACATTCAAACAAATGTATAACGGAATACCAATTGCCTTTGGTAAAGCCGTTATTGATATACGAAACGGTAAGAAAACCTCGATGCATGGTGAGTATTATAACGTAACAGGTGTAAATACTACTCCAAAATTAAATAACGCTCAAGCTTTTCAAAGAGCAAAAACTCATGTAGGCGGACAAGAATTTATGTGGGAAAATGCTTCGGCATCAAAAGCAATGAATTATAGTTTGCCAAAAGGTGAAATAGTAATTCTTCCTAACATTGATTCTAAAGATCAAAACGGAGTAGTTACCGAGTTTAACTTGGCGTACAAATTTGATATGTATGTAACAAAACCTGAAATCTTTAGGGGTTACGTATATATTGATGCAATTAACGGAAATGCTTTATTCACTCAAGCAATCACTAAACACGTAGGTGAGCATAGCAACTCTGTTAAGAATTTAAAAGAAATCGCTACTCCAAATAGTGGTATTAGTATTTTAGAAGCAGTACCATTCGCTTCAGGTACTGCGGCTACACGATATAGTGGAAATAGAACCATTACTACACGTACAATTAGCGGAAGCTTTGCTCTTAGAGATGATACAAGAGGTAGCGGAGTAAACACATATAATAGTGGTGGTAACAACAGTTACCCAACAACTAACTTTACAGATGCCGACAATAATTGGACAGCTGCCGAATTTGATAATGCAGCAAAAGACAATGCAGCATTAGATGCACATTGGGGAGCAGAAGTAACGTATGATTATTGGTCATCGATTCACTCTAGAAATAGTTTTAACGGTAGTGGCGCAGCTATTAATAGTTGGGTACACTATGACAACCAGCCAGGTGGAGCTGGATATGATAACGCATTCTGGAATGGTAGTGTAATGACATATGGTGATGGTTCATCTAATGGAACTGAAGGTAATGGATTTTTTGATGCCTTAACCAGTTTAGATGTTGCCGCACACGAAATCGGGCACGCGGTAACCACATTCACTGCTAATCTTGCTTATAGAAGAGAATCAGGTGGTCTTAACGAAGGATTTTCTGATATCTGGGGAGCTGCTGTAGAACATTATGGTAAAGGAAACGGAAATGATGCCGCTCCTTCTGCTGAAGTTTGGCTTATTGGTGACGAAATAGATCGTCGTAGCGGATCTGCTGCCTTGCGTTCTATGAGTGATCCAAAATCCCTAGGGCAACCCGACACATATAGAGGAACAAACTGGAGACCAGCAACTGTTGCTGAAGGATGTATTACTCCTATAGGAAATCCTAATGATCCTAATTATAATGATTCTTGTGGGGTACATACAAATAGTGGAGTATTAAACTACTGGTTCTATCTAACTGTAGCGGGTAGTGCTTCAACAGACGGTGTGAATGATAACGGAGATGCATTTACTGTTTCAGGAATAGGAATGGACAAAGGTGCAAAAATTGCATATAGAACACTTAATGTATACTTATCAGCAAACTCAACTTTCTTGGATGCCAGAAATGCTGCTATCCAAGCTGTAAAAGATTTGTATACTGCTGGTGGTGCTGAAGAACAAGCAGTAACAAATGCATGGCATGCTGTTGGTGTCGGTCAACCATTTGGTGGTGGCGGAGGTACTTCATATTGTGCTTCTAACGGAAATAGTGTGGCTGATGAATATATCAGTAGAGTTCAATTAGGTAGTATTGATAATACTTCTGGTGCAGGAACTGGTGGTTATACTGATTTCACTTCAGAATCTACAAGCTTAGCTTCTGGTTCTTCTAATACAATTTCTGTAACTCCAACTTGGACAGGTACTAAATACAACGAAGGATATAGTGTATGGATCGATTATAATCAAGATGGTGATTTTGCAGATCCAGGAGAACAAGTTTGGACACAAGCAGCTACACAAACAACACCAGTAAGTGGTACATTTACAGTTCCTTCTGGAGCTACGCAAGGCGCTACTAGAATGCGTGTTTCTATGAAGTATAACGGCATCCCAACTGCATGTGAATCTTTTCAGTACGGAGAGGTTGAAGATTATGAAGTGGTAATTGGTGGAGCTGCTCCAGATACTCAGGCACCTTCGGTTCCTAATGGATTATCTACATCTAGTGTTACTGAAACTACATTAACGCTATCTTGGAACGCTTCTACAGATAATGTAGATGTTACTGGATATGATGTATACCAAGGAAACTCTAACTTAGGCAATGTAACAGGAACTTCTGCAAACATTACAGGTTTAACTGCAAATACAGCGTACTCTTTTAGAGTTAAAGCGAAAGATGCTGCTGGCAATGAATCTGGGTTCTCTAGCACTGTAAATGTAACTACTGCAGGAGGAGGAACTGGAGCTGGATGTACAAATGGTATTACTTCATTCCCATATAACGAAGGATTTGAAAATACTATTGGTGATTGGACTCAATCTACCGCAGATGATATTAACTGGACTGTTGATGCTAATGGGACTCCATCTAGAAATACAGGACCGTCTAGTGCTACTCAAGGATCATACTATATCTTTGTTGAAGCTTCTGGAAACGGAACAGGATATCCAAACAAACAAGCAATTATCGAATCTCCTTGTTTTGATCTAAGCTCATTAGGAAGTGCTACTTTCTCTTTTGGTTATCATATGTATGGATCAAATGACATGGGTAGTCTTGCTGTGGAAGCGAGTACAGATGAAGGAGGAACTTGGACATCTATCTGGAGCGAAACAGGTAACAAAGGAAATTCATGGCAAACAGCCAACATTAACCTATCTGCTTATGTAGGAGGTGGTATAAAACTTAGGTTTAATAGAATTACTGGCTCTACATGGCAAGCAGATATTGCAATAGATAACGTATCTGTTACATCTGGAACGACAGCTACCTTTGTAGATACAGCTATCGCACCAACTGCTCAGTTTAGTATTTTCCCTGTACCGGCGCAAAACATTCTAAATGTAGTGATGCCTAACGCACAAGGAATTCAAGAATACGCTATCTTAAATACTATTGGACAAATAGTAGCAAAAGGAGAGTTTACGAATACTATTAATGTAGAAAGTTTAAAAGGTGGGTTATACGTACTTAGAGCAGGTACGCATGTTAAAACTTTTGTGAAAAAGTAAAAAAACCTCTAACTAATCATATTATTGCCCCCTCTGGAAAAAATTTCAGAGGGGTTTTTGCATTAAAAAAATGATCTTATCCAAGTTTTCTAGCATACGGTTTAAGTATTATTTAATATAACTTTCTTTCGTACCTTTAGGTATCATAGATTTCTTTGCACAAATCTAAAGACACTACCATAACAGATAGGTGTAATTAACCTTAAAAGATAATTTCAAATATGAAACGTAAATATGTGTTCTTAATATTGGCCATCTTAGGTGTGTGTTATACTTGGTATTTTAATATTCAATTTTATCTCACAGAAGAAAACACCTCTATATTAAATTATATTGCACAAACCAAAACCACTTTTCCTGCCAGGTCCTTTAGTGCTGATTTACTAGTTGTTGTTTTTACATTTTTTGTATGGTATATTCCCGATGCTATAAGATTGAAAATAAAATATTGGTGGATTCTTATCCCCTTCACTTTTTTGATAGCAATAGCTTTTACTTTTCCGTTGTATTTATACATGAGACAATCTAAATTGGATAAATTAAATACGTAACAATTTTGGTACAGAATCGTCGTATAAATAACCTCGCTAAAAACAACTAATCTAGATGAAAGCGATTGTATGGTCTCGATACGGATCTGCGGATCTTTTACAATATAAGGATGTAGCAAAACCTACTCCTAAAGAAAATGAAGTACTCATCAAAATACACGCTGCAACGGTAACTGCTGGAGATTGCGAATTACGAAGATTTGATATCGCCCCATGGATATGGCTTCCTGTGCGATTATACGTTGGCGTATTCAAGCCCAGAATCAAAATACTAGGGCAAGAATTATCTGGCGAAGTTGAAGCTGTGGGTCAAAACGTTACTCAATTCAAAAAAGGAGATTTGATTTTTGCCGAAGCTGGGTTTAAAGGAGCCTATGCACAATATACTTGCCTACCTACTACTCTAGCAATGGCTATTAAACCATCAAATATGACTTTTGATGAAGCAGCCACTATCTCTACCGGAGGGATTAATGCACTACATTTTCTTAGAAAAGCAAAAGTGAGTGCTGGTCAAAAAATTCTCATTAATGGCGGCGGCGGAAGTATTGGCACGTATGCTGTTCAAATTGCTAAAAATTTTGGAGCCATTGTTACTGGTGTAGATAGTGCTCAAAAATTAGATATGCTTTCTTCTATTGGAGCAGATCATGTTATTGATTATAAAAAAGAAGATTTTACCGAGAATGGTAAAAAATATGATGTCATTATTGATATAGTCGGGACTAGTTCATTTTCTCGAAGTATCCAATCTCTAAACAAAGATGGTAGATACGTTTTAGGCAACCCAAAATTCGTAGGGATGATCAAAGGAGTATGGACCTCTGCAACAACCAATAAAAAAGTCATATTTGCGCTAGCCAAAGGAAATATAGAAGATTTTGACTATCTCAAAAAACTAATCGAAGAAGGAAAACTAATATCTGTAATCGATAAAAAATATCCACTATCACAAGTTCCAGAAGCCCATCACTATGTTGAAAAGGGTTATAAAAAAGGGAATCTAGTCATCACAATACCTCATTCTTAATCGTACTACAAATTTAGATATATCTATTAGGAAACCTATATTCTTTTCAATTACTATATTAGGGTTATCATTTATCAATACGACTATGCTATGACTTTTGAAACGCATACGCTTAAAAACCCATTGGATATATTTATTGAATCTATATTCCATTTTAAAGATTTTACTCCAGATCACTCTATAGAACGGGTAGTACCTACCGGTCATCTATTTATCATTTTTGAATTGGATAATATAGTAAGGCATACGTATGATAATATTACGCTTAAGCCCAATGGAACGTATTCTAAAGTATGGGTCTCCGGTATGCACAAAAATTACTTATCCATTTCTGCACACCAAAATTCTGAAATGTTTGTGATACAATTTAAACCTTATGGTGGTTTTCCTTTTTTTCATTCTTCAATTGATCAACTCAACGATCAAGTGATTGCTGCAGAAACAATTTTTGGTAGTGAAATTTTAGACCTACGTACGGTACTATTAGAAAAATCAACATCTCAAGAAAAATTTATGGCTGCTGATCAATGGCTAACTCAACGATATGATATCCAAAAAGTACCAGGCCCAGAACTTCTAAATACGATTTCGGCCTTTGCCAATGAACCTATTGCGAATCACAATACCATTGTAGAAGCATACCCCAAAACTCAAAAACATCTCATTAATCAATTCAAGAAATTTTGCGGTTTAACTCCAAAATTATTTCACAGAATTATTCGCTTTAACGAAATCTTGCAGCTTATTCATACCCAGCAAAAAATACAATGGTCTCAAATAGCATATCAATGTGGATATACTGATCAATCACATTTTATTAAAGAGTTTAAAGAATTTTCGGGTTTCAATCCTCAAGAATTTATTACCCTTGAATTTAATAAGGATGAGCCCAATTTTTTTCCCTTAGATAAGAAAGGTTAATTTTTTACTATCACAGTTTTGGTGTATCATCTAATTTAGTCTATCTAAAATTATAATCCTTATGAAAAAATATACTATCTCGATTATTTTGATATGCTTTCCATTATTAATGATAGGTCAAAGTCGTATTCAATCTGTTGTAGATTCAACAGATACTAACAACATTGTTTTAAAACAAACTTTTGAAATTAATGTGGTCATAGACTCTGTCTGGAATGCTTATACCACTGCACGTGGTTGGAAAAAATGGGCAGTTCCGTTGGCTGAAATAGATTTTAAAATAAATGGCCTTATCAGAACTAATTACAATGCGAAAGGAAGCATTGGTGATGATTCGACAATAACGCTACACATCATAAATTACATCCCTAAAAAGATGTTAACGCTACAAGCAGAACTTACCAAAAACTTTCCCGAATTTATGAAAGAAGATGCCAAAGATTTATTCAACATTATTACATTCGAAGAGTTAGCCCCTAATCGTACGAGAGTTGTTTCGTATGGTGTAGGTTATAAAAACAATAAAAAATACAAATCTCTACTACAATTTTTTATTAAAGGGAATGAACAATCTTATACTAATCTTATTACCTATTTAGAAACTGGAAAACCTTCTTTAAAATATTAACTTATGGATAACGCTTTGCAAACAATGATTAATAATATGCCAGAAAAAACTGGTAAATCACTAGATGAATGGAAAAAAATTCTACACTCAAAACCCTTTACAAAACATGGTGAAGCAGTTAAATTTTTAAAAGAAGAGCATGGTGTCACTCATGGATTTGCTAATACCATTGTTACTTTATCCAAAGAAAATAATGACTCACCTAATGATCTGGTAAACAACCAATACAAAGGCAAAGAAAGTCTAAAACCAATATACGAAAAACTCTTAAAGGCAATAGCCGTTTTTGGAAACGATGTTATTAAAACGCCAAAAAAAGCAAGTGTAAGTATGATTAGAAAAAAACAATTTGCACTTATAAAACCCGCCACCAAAACTAGAATAGATCTTGGCTTAAAATTAAAAGATAAGCCCATTACAAATCGACTCGAAAACTCAGGACCTTTTGGTAGTATGTGCACCCACAGAGTAAAATTATCAAATATAGAAGATATTGACGATGAGCTTATCAAATGGCTCAAAGAAGCTTATGAAAAGGCAAATTAGAAATTCTAACCCAAAAAAAGAAACGTTAATAAAAGGTCCCGTATGTTAAAATAAATCTCTATATTCGCATTCGAAATACCTTCACACTCACCATTTTATAGGCTTCTTTTAAAATTATTCTCAAAAACGTTTTTTGACAAGAATTCTGTGATCAATTTTTGATCATAAGATATTCCATAATGTTAACGCATAATACTAACCATACTTTTGGCGCAGAACTTATGTTCTGCCCAGCTTGCTGGTAACTATATCGAAGGACTTACTCGAATCTACATGTCCATGGACAAATATATAATTCGAGTCTGTTGGGGGGACACAACGGACATATAGTTACCGAACTCCCCCTCCGACTGGAGGGGGATTATTTTACATTGTATTTATCAAATAAATAATACTTGTAAAAACAATTGAAAATGGTACTTTTATACAGTTACGTAAGTAACTAAAATCAGAATATGAAACAACTATTACGAATAGTATTTGTCCTCCTTGCTTCAATATCTGCGTTCAGTCAAACTGAACAAAATACTGGTTCCAATATTGTAAACCAACATACAGAAAAACATGTTGTAATTCCTGGTACCAAATTATCTATAATTCCGCCAGAAGAATTTGAAGTCGCCACTAACTTTACAGGATTAGAGAAAAAAGATGTTTCTGTTATTCAAATTTACGATTTAGTAGGTGGCAATTTTCTAAAAAACGCCTCAATATTTAGCAAACAAACTTTTGAAGATAAAGGCGCAAAGGTTTTTGATTACCAAGAGATTACTATCAATGGCTTTGCTGCAAAATTTATTCACATGCAGGGAAATCCTGAAGTTAAAGGATATAGTCTTGTATTTGGGGATACTACATTTTCTGCCATGATTATGGCTTTGTACCCAGCAGAAGATACGCAAACGGGATTACAAATAAAGAAAGCCCTGTTTTCATCAATTTATGAAAAGGATAAACCTATTGATCCATTAGAAGCTGCCTTTTTTGAGCTTGACGATTCTAAAACTAAATTTAAATACGCTAGCTCTGCAGCTAATATGTTCATCTATTCTGCCGATGGGATCAAAAAATCAAATTATAAAGATGAATCCATGTTGATTGTTATGCCTATCCCTACTGATAGCGAAATGACTCCTAAGAATGTATCGGATCAAATGATCGATGGCCTCAAGGGTAATGGATTAACTAACGTTAAAGTAATTAGCACATCTGAAGAGAAGTTAAATGATTATCCAGCTTATCAAATTCAAGTTGAAGGCGTAATGAATGGATACGCAAGTACCGTGCTAGTACAAACAGTAACACACGGAGAAAACACAGTGGTGATTGAAGGGTTTTCGAAAGAGAAATCAGCGGCAGTAATCGAAGATTTTAAAGCATTAATTGCTACTATAAAAATGAAATAATAGTTTTTTAGATAGAAACTACCTCATCCTCCTCTAATAATTCTTCTTGACGTAGACGAAGTAATATTTGAGCTACTGCAATAGTATCTTTTTCGCAGTACACAATGATTCGATCTATATCTTGTTCTTCATAATACACCGCTCTTACCTGACTACCATCGATATCATCCTTTGGCGACGGAATTCCTAAAATACCTGTAAGCAGTTTTAAAGATGTATAGTGTTTATAATCCCCAAATTTCCATAAGTCTAAGGTATCTAAATGGGCGACCTCCCATGGTTTTTTCCCAAAAAGGTTTAGTTTAAATGGTAAGGCAATAGAATGAATAATCATTCTTCTTGCTATATATGGAAAATCAAACTCTTTCCCATTATGCGCACAAAGCAGGTGATGCGGTTTACTAAAATGGGTTTCTAAGAGGTTTTTAAAATCAAGGAGTAATTGTTTTTCCTCACCATAGAAAGAAGTTGTTCTAAATGATCTTGTTTCACCTTTAAACCTAAAATACCCAACTGAGATACATACTATTTTTCCGAATTCTGCCCAGATACCTGCTCGTTCATAAAATTCTTCGGGTGAGAAATCTTCTTTGCGTTGATATTTGGTTTTATCGGCCCAAAGGTACTTCATCTCTTCGCTAAGATCATTAAAACCTTCATGTTCAGGAACCGTTTCAATATCTAAAAACAGTATATGTTCAAGGTTAATCTTATGCAGCATTCTCTAACATTTTGTAAGCCTCATCAATAAATATAAAGAAGTCATCTGTAAAAGATTCTCCAGGCATAAAATCACCTCTATTATGTCCTAATCGTACAATAATTATATCATCCTCAGGAATACAAATTACATATTGCCCTAAAATACCACGCATAGCAAAAATCTTCTTATCGAGATGATCCGATATCCAAAAACCATATCCGTACATATCATCATTTTCAAATCTTGGTTTTGTGGCCAAATCTGTAAACTCTGCAGGTAGTATACGTTTTCCAGCAAAAATTCCTTTATTCTTAAATAACACTCCAAATCGAGCAAAATCACGAGCATTACTAGCTACACAACAATACGCTTTTTCCATTCCGCTATCTTCACTATCTAACTGCCAAATAGCATCTTGTTCCATACCCATGGGTTTCCAAAAACTTTCACTTAGATAGGTAGACAAACTCTTTCCTGTTGCTTTTTCGATTACCATTCCTAATAATTGGGTATTCCCACTAAGGTATTTGAATTCTTGTCCTGGCTCTTCTTCAACTTCTAATCCTAATAATACTTCTCTAATATCAGTATCATAATAAGCTTTTGCCGTAATCGAAAATGGGCTCTTATAACTTTCTTCCCAATTAAGACCAGAGGACATCGATGATAAATCTCCAACTGTAGTTTTTGCCGCAAGACCTTCAGAAAATTTTGGAAAAAAATCTCCCAGCGGTTGATCAAGATTTTTAATATATCCATCCATAATGGCCTTACCCAACATGGCAGTCACCATACTTTTTGCCATAGAAAACGAATTAGTTTTTGAGGTCGTACCATATCCATCGGCATAATTCTCGTACCAAATACTATCATTTTTAATAATCATAAAAGCAACAGTACCAAGCTTTTCATTTGTTGTGTCCAACCTTTCTGTACTTGTTACGCTATTATAATTCTCATGGATAGCCCAAGGCATTGTACCATTACCTTTAGCAATCGTTCGGTTATCAAAATGAGTATAATCATCCAGATAGGCGGTGTTATGACCAGTCATATAGACCACACGTACTCCTTTTAAAATGTATTCTGAATCAAAAATATATAGCAGAGCTACCAATAATATAATAAGGGCCAATACCCCTTTTAGAAATTTTTTAAGAATTCGCATGTGTCGCTAAATTTGATGTACTAAGTTAAAAAAATAAACTTCATACAGAAGAGAACATTTCTAATTGTAAGTAAATAATAATATACACCAGTTTTTCTAAAACAAAGACTGTTGTTTTACGGGACTTTCATGCTCTAGCAACCATTTTTTTCGCCACAAACCTCCTGCATACCCGGTAAGCGATCCGTCACTACCAATAACTCTATGACAGGGAACAATAATCCAAAGTGGATTTTTACCATTGGCACTTGCTGCAGCGCGTATCGTTTTGGGGTCTCCTAATCGTTTGGCAATATCAAGATATGATAATGTTTTACCAAAAGGGATTTTGAGGAGTTCTTGCCATACTTTTTTCTGAAAATCTGTTCCCGAAGGATTAAGCTTAAGTTCAAACGTAGTTCTTTTACCTTCAAAATACTCTTGAAGCTGAGCTACCGTATCCTGCAAATAGTCAGGAATATCTGTAGAGGGATTATTTGGAGATTCTTTGGTAACAGAAACAGCTGTAATACCTTCTTCATTACCAGATATTGTAGCAATCCCCAAAGGAGTTTCTATATAGGCAGTTTGTATCATTCTTCAGGATTATCCTCCAAAATCCCTAATCGCCTTGCACGATTTTCCCAGTTTTTACGGGCTAGCTCTTGCATATTACTATCTGTATCACTCTCATCCATGATCTCCAATCCTAACAATGTTTCGATAACATCCTCCATACTCACTAAGCCACTTACAGAACCGTACTCATCAACAACTAATGCGATATGTTCTCTTTCTTCTACTAGTTTCTCAAACAAATTAGGAACAGCCATATTACGATCAACTACAAAAAGTTGACGTTTTAAATCACCCAAGCTTTTACTGTGATTATCTTCGGCCATCTCCTTATACACCTCATCTTTAAGCACGTACCCTGTAATATTATCGGGATTATCTTTATAAATAGGAATTCTTGAAAATCGAAGTAGATTTTTATTTGCTTCAAAAAACTCTGCGATATTTTGATTTTCGGGAGCTATTTTAAGAACACTTCTCGGAGTCATGATATTTTTAGCTAGAATCGCTTTAAAGTTTAAAAGATTCTTGATCACTTTGGATTCAGATTCGGCAAAAACACCTTCTTCTTCTGCGATATCTGCCATAGCCGAAAAATCCTCACGACTTAATACAGATCCATGATGACCTTTTCCTCCTATAAGCTTAGTGGTTAATTGTAGCACCCATAATATACCTGTGTATTTTAAAGGAGCAATTAAAATCACAAGTGCTTTTGAGGTGAAATTAGCTAATTTTTTCCAAAATGTTGCGCCAATAGTTTTTGGTATAATCTCAGAAACTACTAAAATCAAAATAGTCATTATTGCAGATACTATACCCACCATATTGATTCCCATTATTTCAAACTTATATGGTAATTGCTCTGCTTGTACTCCCACCAAAATTGCACCAACAGTATGGGCAATAGTATTTACAGTTAATATAGCGATCAAGGGTTTATCCACATCTTTTTTTAACTTCTCAAGTGTAGTAGCATAGGGTTTCCCCTCTTTCTTTTTTACGTTAATAAATGTTGGAGTAACACTTAGGAGCACTGCTTCTAAAATAGAACATAGAAACGAAAAGAAAATAGAAAGTACGGCGTAAATTATCAGTAAGGTCATGATGTTTTAAATAAGATACTAAAGTAAGGATTTTGAAAACGATTTTACTAATAAATTACCAACCTACATATCCAGGAGGTTCGATTTCATTTAAATTAAGATATACGATCAACTGCCCACGGTGATGTGTAACATGATCTTGTAATAAATTTAAAATTTGAAGTTTCGATTTTCGGCCTGCAAAAAAATCTACTTCAGTTTTAAAATCTATCGGATCAGCTTCATTAACTTGATTATATACATAATCAAACGCTTGCGTCAATACTTTTATAGTTTCAGCTTTGGTGCTTGGAACATTTTGAGTTAAACTTTTTCGATCAAACGTATCTTTAGAAAAGTGAGTTGTTCCTAACCAAAGCATATTTCCTCGAATATGAAGCAATTGATTTTTGAAATCCATTTCCCGTTCTGTAGGTTTAAAAACATAACCTTCCTCAGGCATGAGTTCTGCAATTTCTAACAAATAGGTTTTAGAATTTTGCCATTTTTCTAAAAATGCTTCTTTGGGTGTAAATTGTTGTGCCATTATGGAACCTGAAATCAAAAAAATTATACTTAAAATTTTATTCATTATTCTGTTTTACCATTACTAATTCCATCCATATATGTACTAAGTGCATCTAACTCATCTTGAGAAAACGTTTTGATAATGGCAAAATTAGTTTTCATTACGGTATAGGTTTCAGGATCTACTATCGGTTTTGCCTCTTGTTTTAAAAAGGCAATTAAATTTCCATTTTGTTCTTTATACACCTTCATAATTTCTATCACACTCGGGCCTATCGATTTCTTATCTGTTTTATGGCAGGTATAGCATTTTCCTTTACCATTAAATATTTTTTTACCAATATCAAAAGGGGTTTGTTTTATTTTCTTTTTACCAATTACAATTTCTTCTTTTTCCTTTTTCTCAGATTGGCAACCAGCCAATACTAAAGTTATACTCAAAAGTAACAGGGCAATTTTTTGCATATACTGAAGATGTTTAGTGATATTTTTCTTTAATTATTTCTATATCTTTTATAAATCGCTCAAGGAGATCTTTCGAGAAATTAGTTATTACTTCTTTTTCGTCAACACTAATTCCCTTACTTGCTTCGGCAATTTTGGTAAGTGCATAAATCATAAAATCATACTCTTGATCAGGACCATTGTCCGAAAATACTTCAATAATCTTTTTGTAGAGTGTTTCGATATCATTTTGGTTATTACTTTCGTAATCGAACGACCATTTGATGTCTTTACCTTTAGGGTGGCCTTTTAAAATTTCCTCAAGAGTTTCAACTTCTTCTTTTTGAATAACACCATCACTCATGGCAATAACATAAAGTAATTCTCCAAAGGTTTGATACAAACGTTCTCTACTTACCATAGTATATGATTTTAGTTGATTAATCTAACTCAATAATTTCACCACATCTTTGGCAAAATAACTGGCAATAATATGGGCTCCTGCCCTTTTAAAAGCCATAATTTGTTCGAGCATTACAGCATCGTGATCTAACCATCCTTTTTGGGCAGCTGCTTTTAACATTGCATACTCACCACTCACTTGATATACCGCCACAGGCACATCAACATTATCTCGCACATCTCGCACCAAATCCAAGTAGGCCAATCCAGGTTTTACCATTACGATATCTGCACCTTCTTCAATATCCATTATCGTTTCCTTAATAGCCTCATCCCTATTGGCAAAATCCATTTGATACGTTTTTTTGTCTCCAAATCCAGGCGCCGAATCCAAGGCATCACGAAAAGGCCCATAAAATGCCGAAGCATATTTGGCGCTATAACTCATAATCCCCGTATTTTTGAAATTCTCTTTTTCTAATACTTCACGAATAGCCAGAATACGACCATCCATCATATCACTAGGTGCAACAAAATTAGCCCCTGCTCGCGCATGAGACAAACTCATCTCTGCCAACACCTTACAAGTGTCATCATTTACGATATAACCATCCTCAACAATACCATCATGACCATAGGAAGAATAAGGGTCTAACGCCACATCGGTCATCACCAACATTTCTGGAGCAGTCTCTTTTACCGTTCTAATGGCACGTTGCATTAATCCATCAGGATTTAACGCTTCGGTACCTTTATTATCTTTTAAATTATCTGGCACTTTTACAAATAGTAAAACCGATTTTAATCCCAAAGACCAAAGTTCTTTTACCTCTGCCACTAATAAATCTAAACTATATCTATAATACCCAGGCATCGAAGTAATTTCTTCTTTAACACCTTTGCCTTCTACGACAAAAAGCGGAACCAAAAAATCATGTGGAGTTATTATATGTTCTCTAACCAAAGAACGAATAGCATCATTAGTTCTTAGTCTTCTGTTTCTGCGAAGTTGTTGCATTCTTAGCTATAAAAAATTGATCGCAGTAAAGATACTTATATATCTGTAATTGATTAAAATTTTAATATATCATTAAATATTCAAATTCTCTTATCTTGGAATGGTAATAAGAGAAAACTAGAAATGGCTTCATTATCAATTGTTTTATCTTAAAATTTGTAACAAAACCAAAACAAACTCTACTAATTCTAAAAGTATAGAATTACAAAATTATTAAAGTATGCTAACGATAAAAAATCTCAATAAGACGTATCCCAACGGTACTCAAGCATTGAATGATGTAAACTTAACTCTAGAGAAAGGAATGTTTGGTCTTTTAGGCCCTAACGGAGCTGGGAAATCTACGCTTATGAGAACCATCGCAACGCTTCAACTTGCAGATTCTGGAACAATCGAATTTGACAATATTGATGTATTTAAACAACCTGAAGAACTAAGAAAAGTTTTAGGTTATTTACCTCAGGATTTTGGTGTATACCCAAAAGTATCTGCTGATATGATGCTTAATCATATTGCCAAGGTAAAAGGGATCAACAATGCCGGAGAACGAAAAAGTTATGTAGCAGATCTTTTAAATAAAGTAAATCTATACAAGTTTAGAAATCGAAACCTTGGAGATTTCTCAGGAGGAATGAGACAGCGTTTTGGAATTGCACAAGCCTTATTAGGCAATCCAAAATTAATCATTGTTGATGAACCTACTGCAGGTTTAGATCCTCTAGAACGTAATCGTTTTCATAATCTATTAAGTGAATTAGGAGAAGATGCTGTAGTGATTCTAAGTACGCATATTGTAGATGATGTAACCAATTTATGCCAGAATATGGCTGTTTTTAACGAAGGGAAAATTCTAGAACAAGGAAATCCTCAAGAATTATCTGCTCGATTAGATGGTAAAGTGTTTAGAAAACATATCGAAAAATCCGAATTAGAAGGAATTGAAAACGAATACACCGTACTCTCAAATTATTTGAGAGGAGGACAATTTTATGTAAATATATATAGCGATATTAATCCTGGAGATGGTTTTGAAATTGTAAACAATGACTTGGAAGATTTCTATTTCTATTGTATCAACAAAAAAGAAGAAACAGAGGAGGCTACAATATGAAAGAAATATTCTCATTTGAACTAAAATACCGCCTCAAAAGACCAGCCACCTGGATTTATATGATTTTGGGTATGGGTATCGCTATATTAATTGCTGCTTTACAACGATCTGGGACTGCAGAATTTGTTAATAGCCCAAGCAGTATTGCAGGCGTAACTGGGGGGCTTTCGATTATATCGATTTTCTTTTATGCTGCCATTATGGGTGTTCCGATATTTAGAGATCAAGATCATAAAACAGCACAAACCTATTTTACATTTCCGATTCCTCAAAAATCATATGTATTAGGTCGTTTTCTGGGTAGTTTTACATTAGTCACATTTCTTAACATTGCCATTGTTTTAGGAATCATTATCGGGTTTGGTATTGGTGATTTTCTGGATCGCCCTGATTATGGAGATTATGATTCTTTTAATCTGTCTTCTTATATTTTACCATTTATATTTTTACTGCAGATCAATGCGATTTTGGTAGGGTCTCTATTCTTTTGTCTGATGGCGTTTTTTAAGAAAATGCCTATTATTTATCTAGGTGGGATTTGTCTTTTCTTATTAGATGCATTGTCTGAAAGTTTACTAGGTGATATCGATAACCAGTGGTTAAGCGTATACTTAGATCCCTTTGGAGGGCAAGTATTCAGTTACATAAAAAAATATTGGTCTATCAACGAGTTAAACATAAATCAACTACCCTTATATGGTAAGTTTTTACTTAATCGAATGCTCTGGTTAGCAGTTGGATTAATTTTGTTTTTAATAACATTCTTTAAATTTGACTACAAGAAATTTTTGTTATCAAGTAAGAAAGAAAAAAAGACTGATAATACAGCCTATACTCCATCTTTGATAAATTCTATCACTCAAGTTTTTTCTAGAAAAACAGAGCGACAAAATTTACTATCACTTAGTAAAATTGAATTTTTGTCGATAGTTAAAGATCCTGTATTTATAATTTTATTAATTATAGGAGTCATTATTTCTGTATTTGTAGTTTTTCTTGCCAATGAAACTTACGGAACACCTAATTTACCCTTAACACGATACGTAACCGTTTTTGTTTCTGGTGGTATCTCGTTATTGTCAATAATTATTTTGGTTATCTATTCTGGAGAAGCAGTACATCGTACCAGAAAAAACAAAACCTTTGTATTTTATGATGCCTTGCCCATTAGTAATGCAAGTCTATATTTTTCTAAAATTATTTCATTACTTGGTGTTGCCGTCATTCTTGCATTAGCAAACATAATTATTGGTGTCATATTTCAGACTATAAATGGATATTTTGGGTTTGAGTTAGATGTATATCTTATTTATAACTACGGATTAATTTTCCCTGGATTTATAACTACGGTATTATTAGCATTTTTTATTCATGTATTGGTTAATAATAAGTTTTTAGGTCATTTTGTTGTTATCCTATTGTATATCGGTTTACCACTATTAATCACTCTTGGATTAAAGAGTACAAATCCAATGCTGGTTTATGGTGGGACTACTCCTTTTTTCCTTAGTGACTTAAATGGTTTTGGACATTATTTAACAGGGATTACGTGGTTAAACCTATACTGGATATTATTTACAGTAATATTAATGGTGATTGGTAAAGTATTTTGGACTCGTGGATTCTTTTCATCTGCCAAAGAACGATTATCATTAGCAAAACAACGTTTTACTGGCAAGACTATCGTTTCTCTAATAGTAGTAGTCATAGCATTTATATCAGTTGGTGGGTATAGTTATTACAACTTAAGTGTGATAAATAGACTGGTGGGTGGTAATGAAGCCGAAAAAGCTGAAGCTGAAGCTGAAAAAAAATATAATAAATATATCGGTCAAGCGCATCCAAAAATTACTGATCTAAAAGCATATATCGATGTTTTTCCTAATAAAAGAGCTGTAAAAGCTAAAGGAGAATTTAAAGTCGTAAATATTTTTGATACACCTATTGATACTTTAATGCTCAATATTCAATATGGTAGCTCACATACCAATTTACAAAAGATTGTTTACAATGGTCAAGAGCTTAATCCAGTTGTTTCTGATTCATCATATAGGTTATACTTTTATAAGTTACCAAAAACTTTATTGCCTAATGAAAAAGCAAACCTTACTATAGAAGTAACTGCAGAAGCCAAAGGGTTTGCTAATCAAAGGGAAACAGAAGTATTGTATAACGGAACATTTTTTAATAATTTTATTTTTCCATCGTTTAATTACGACCGAGCCATAGTAGATAATGGAGTACGTAAAAAATATGGATTAAAAAAACTAGATTATTTATATCCTCCACGTACAGATTCTACCGCTCTAAAAACCAACTTATTTAATAAAGATGCTAATTACATTAATTTTGAAGCTATTGTAAGTACCGATAAAGATCAAACTGCATTAGCTCCTGGTAAATTAATAAAAGAGTGGAATGAAAATGACAGAGCGTATTATCATTATAAATTAGAATCAAAAACAGATCTTTTCTTTAATGTAGTTTCTGCCAAATATGATGTAGAGAAATCTAGTTGGACAGCGCCAAGTGGTAAACAGGTGGATATCGAGATCTACCACTCGCCAAAACATAAACGCAATCTAAAATATTTTATAGACGGTGTTAAAGTAGCCTTAGATTATTGCTCTAAGAATTTTATGGAATATCCAAACTCTGTTATAAGAGTAGTAGAATTTCCTGCTCATTCTTCTTTTGCTCAGTCTTTTGTAACAACTATACCATATTCTGAGGATGTTGGATTTGTCGCCAATTTTGAAAAGGCAGAAAATTACAACTATGCCTTTAGTGTTACTGCCCACGAAGTAGCTCACCAATGGTGGGGACATATAGTTACTCCAAGTAATACAACAGGAGCTAATATTATTGTTGAAACCCTAGCAGAATATACTTCGCTTATGGCGATGAAACATGAATATGGCGAAAATGGGATCAAAAACTTCTTAAAATACTCATTAGATCAGTATTTACAGGCAAGAGCTTTTAGTTTTAAACCAGAACGTTCTTTGATGAATGTAGAAACCGGACCGCATATTTGGTATCAAAAAGGATCAATGATCATGTACGAATTACAAGATCTTATTGGAGAGGATACTATTAATAAAGCATTACGCAGTTTCTTAAATGAGTTTAAAAACTTTGAAAAAGGAGTCTATCCAACCTCAGAGAATTTATATGAAGCCATTCGCAATGTTGCGCCAGATTCTCTAAAATATGCGGTAGATGATGGTTTTAAAGAGATTGTATTATACGAAAATCGTGTGTCGTCTGCCAAAACCAAAAAACTGGATAATGGAAAATATGAAACTACCTTTGTTTTGGATTCTAAAAAAATCTATTATGATGATAAGGGTAAAGAAGAGCGTGTAGATGACAAGAGTAATTATATCGAGATTGGATTATTTGGTGAGGATATTGTTGATGACCAAGAAGTGCCTTTAAAAAATCCATATTATCTAGAAAGAAAATGGTTAACATCGGGAGAGAATACCTTTACGGTTATCACCGACAAGAAACCTCTAAAAGCAGGTATTGATCCTTATAATAAATTAATAGACAGAAGCTCTGACGACAATTTAAAATCTGTTGCTGAGTAATTCTCGAAATGTGTAAGGGTGTATAAAATCACGATCAAAAAGCGCTGTTTTGATCGTGATTTTTTTATGCAAATAAATTCAATGAATATTATAAAAAATCAGAATCTCCAATTTGGTTGAGTTTGTACCTCAAGAGGTTACTTATAAAGCCCTAATCAATTGTGGTGATCTCATTATTGCTGTTTTTAATAAGGAATTATCTTAAAATACCTACTAAACCATATTATTATTTCCTGTTTTCCTTTTGATTGGCCTGGTTCTTGTAACAATTTCTCGATAATAAAGTCTTCTTTTTACAATTAGCAGGGCAACCTTTCTGATGTAAAAGACGTCTTAAAGAATAGTACCTTATTAATAGACCAAAATTTCAGACCATGACATATCAAAAGGCAACCATCGCCTCTTTATTATTATTCTTTATTACAACGATCGCTGTAGCGCAAACAATTACTTCAAAAGTAGTAGATAAAAAAACGAATCAGCCAATACCTTATGCTACTATTCAATTATCCGAGAACCAAGGAATCATTACTAACGAAGAAGGGATATTTAGTTTAAGTTTAGATGAATCATTAGCCGATATTGATTCTATTTACATATCCTCAATGGGTTATGAAAAAATTGGCGTAGCTGTACAACAAGCAACAGATAGCATCATATATATTACTCCCAAGGCTATAGAATTAAAAAGTGTTTTTATCTCTAATAAAAATCTCTCTGTAGACGAAATCATTGACAATGTAAAAGATCGTGTGGCACAAAATTACAATTTCGAATTATCTCAAAGACGTTTATTTTTTAGAGAATCTGAATTTAATTCTATTAAAAAATTAGATATCGATTTTAAGAAATCTACTATAAAAGAACTTAACAAGAAACTATTGGATAGTGTGGTATCTATTATACCTCGAAAATCTGAGTATTATACAGAAACCTTATGTGACCTTTATGGTGATTTTGAGAAAAGAAAATTACACATTATAAAAGCCGCAGAGTTGTATGATAAAAACAATCAAGTCTCTATGGATGCCATGACTAAACGCATGGAAGCGATATTCAAAAAAAATGTAAAACCAGACTCCTATCTTAAAATAAAATCAGGGTTATTTGGCACCAAAGTACAGGTAGATTCTTTACTAGAAAACAATGAAGATGCCAATACCGTTAAAGATGAATTAGCAAAACAAGATAAAAAAGAAGACAAAAGTGAGTTTCTTAAAAACAGAAAATCAGGACTAAAAAGTTTAATGACAAGTCTATTTTTTAATGATGATGTTATGTCTAATTTTTTAAACAAATCTGGTAGATATAATTTCGAGCTTAAGGACTACACCTATATTAATGATGAAGCTGTGTACATTATTGATTTTTCGCCCAAAAGAAAAGAGGATTTTAAAGGTACATTATATGTAAACACTCAAGATTTTGCAATTGTTAGAGTTGATTATGAAAATGTGAAAAATCTTAGAAATTTTAAACTTTTAGGTATTCAATATCAAGATAATTTATATCGTGCCAAAATGCTCTTTACCAAAAGTGCCAATCAAAAATATGATTTACGATTTCTAGAAATGTACCGAGGCGGGTTCTTTGGTTTTGATCGCCCTATAAAAGTAATCGAAAAGAATAAACACGTAAAAGGAAAACGTAAGCAGAATGAATTATCATTAGGTATAGATGCGGTAAACACTTATCAACGTAAATACGAAATTGTAGTTTTTGATTCTAAACAAATATCTGAAGCCAATTATAAAAGTAGTACCGAAAACAAGTCTATAAAACCAGAATACTTATCCAAATACAATTCTGAATTTTGGAACGGGTATAACATCATAGAACCCAACACAGCAATTAAGCAATTTGCTGCTGGACCAGAGAGTGAGTAATTATATAAGTATTAGAATAAAAAATTGTCATCCTTAAATAAGTTAGGGGATGACAATTTTTTAATTTATGTTTCTAAACGATACTACCATCTAATAGATTAATCACTCTAGACCCGTAGGTCATATTTTTTTCAGAATGCGTTACTTGTATAATGGTTACCCCCTCTTTATTAAGTTGAGTAAAAATATCCATGATTTCTTCGCCTTGTTTAGAGTTTAGGTTTCCGGTGGGTTCATCTGCAAGGATCAATTTTGGATTAGCTATTAATGCTCTAGCGATACCCACTAATTGCTGCTGTCCTCCGCTCAACTGTGCAGGAAACAGATCTTTTTTACCTACGATATTAAACCGATCTAACATATCTGCCACCAAGGCTTTCCTTTCAGAAGACCCATGTTTTTTATATAACAATGGCATCTCAAGATTTTCCTTTACGGTTAACTCATCAATCAAATGATACGATTGAAATACAAATCCAATGTATTGTTTATATAAGTTAGCGCGATGTTTTTCTTTTAAATTATGCACTCTCTCATCTAAAAAAGCATATTCTCCCTCATTAAAATCATCTAACATACCTATCACATTAAGCAGTGTAGATTTTCCGGATCCGGAAGGCCCCATAATTGATATAAAATCTCCTTCATTCACCCAAAAACTAATATCCTTTAATAAGAATACTTTTTGACCTCCTGATTGTACCCATTTTGATAAATTATTTAACTTTAATAGCATGTCTTTATATTTTTATTCTGTTCGTAAACTTTCTATAGGATTTGTTGATGCCAACTTAATTGCTTGAAAACTCACTGTAAGCACCGTTATAATAATTGCACTACATGAAGCGACCGCGAATACCCATAAGTCTATTGATGTTCTGTAGGCAAAATTAGCAAGCCAATCATCGACCAAAAAATAAGCAATAGGAGTAGATAGTATAACCGAAATAACGATCAGTTTTGTGAACTCTGAAGAAAACAGTAGTACTAACTCTGATACTTTGGCGCCGAGTACTTTTCTAATTCCTAATTCTTTAACACGTTGTTCTGCAGAGAAAGCGGTTAAACCAAAAAGGCCTAAACAAGCAATAATTAACGCTAGGGTTGTAAATATATTTAATACGTTTCCCATTTGTTGTTCTGCAATAAAGGTATTCTCAAAATCTTGATCCATAAAGCTATACTCAAAAGGAACAGCAGGATCTACTTGCGCTATTTCTTCTCTAACCGTATCAATAACCTCTTGAAGATCATTAGGACTCCCTAATACATCTGTGTTTAATCTCATCGAATAATATGATAATCCGGCACCATAATCCCAGACCTTATCATTTTGATGATGAATAATCACTAATGGCCCTATTTCTTGTTTAACACTATTAAAATTAAAATCCTTTACCACACCAATAACTTCAAATTCGTCTTCATCTCCAGACGCTAATGCTACAATTTTTCCTACAGGATTATCTGCTTTGTAATCTTCTTGATTGCCCCATCCCAACATTTTTACTGCTTCTTCATTGAGCACAACTTTATATTTATCGTTTGTACGAGATGCATCAAAGTTTCTACCAGCAATAAATTTTAATCCAAGAACATCAAGATAATCACCCTCTGCTCTTACATTTCTTAATTGTACTACGTCATTTTTGGCTCCTAATGCTTTATATCGATCACCTGTCCATATATTAGGAGGTAATCCAAAGGATTTACCTACCTTGCTAAATGCTGGATTTGATTCAAGTTTTGTTTTGAGTATCTCGGTATCAAAACCTATTTGATCAATATTATGAATCTGAAGAATATTATCTTTTTTAAATCCAATATCCATAGAAGCAGTATAACTTAATTGTTTCTGTACGAATAATGTACAAATAACCAATGCGATCGAAATCGTAAACTGAAATACAACAAGTCCATTTCGTATTCCTTTACCTCTAAATCTATTGCTTATTTTTCCTTTTAATGTTTCTACAGGTCGAAACATGGATAAATAAAAAGCAGGGTAACTCCCAGAAAGAACTCCCAAGATCAATATAAATACTACTACAATCCCTATAAATAATGGGTTACTTAAATAGTAAAGTAATTCTAATTGAACATCGGTAATAGCATTAAACGTACCCAAAGAAATCTGCACTAATACTAATGCAAGTATAGTTCCTATAAGCACAAAGAGTATGGATTCAAGTACAAACTGTTTGATTAGTCCTCTTCTTTTGGACCCTAATACTTTTCTCACCCCAATTTCTTTAGCTCTCTTAGATGATCTTGCCGTAGAAAGGTTCATAAAATTAATACTAGATAATAACAACACCAAGACACCAATGGCACCAAATATTTTAACATACATCGGATTTCCGGCGGGCCCAAATGTATTAAAGTTCGGTGTGCTCGATCTATATATTTCTTTAAGAGGTTGAAGGTATAGTGTCCATTGATGACCCTTTGTAAACTCTTCGAATTTTTGATTAAAAATTCGTTCGGTGGTAGGCGGAGCCCATTTTGGTGGGATCTCTTGCAACTTACTAGTAAGGGCCTGAATATCTGTTCCTTCTTTTACCAATCCATAGGTCGAGAAAGCTGTCCATATCCATTTCCAGCCATGGACATTTAATCTATCTGAAAAACTACTTAATGAGACTAATACATCAAATTGAATATGAGACTTATACGGAACTTCTTCAAGAACACCTCTCACGGTATACGTTTGCCATTTACCTTCCCAATCCTTGACCTCAACAGTTTTACCCATCGGATCCGTCTCACCAAAATATTGATATGCCTTTTCTTTGGTCACTACCATACTCCTAGGCTCCTTAAGTACTGAATGAGGATCTCCTTGCGAAAATTTGAAAGAAAAAACATCAAAAAAGTTTTCTTCGGCGGCATAATATTGCCCTTCATTGTAGATGTTAACTTCATTTTGTTCATTCGTTCGAACGACCTGAGCTCCTGTATTAAATATTCTCGTTATTGCCTCAAAATCTGGCGCATCTGTCCTTAACGCCGTAGCAACATTTGGACCCGTATTTGCTGATATATCATTCCAGTCACCCCAAATATCGGGTTGATTTACTCTATAGATTCGATCACCTTTTTCATGAAACCTATCATAGGTCATTTCGCTATGAATATACAATCCAATGATAAAACAGGTCGCTATTCCTATACTCAATCCAAGTATATTAAGCATTGCGAATTGTTTTTGCCTGATTGCATTTCTCCAGGCCATTTTTATATAATTTTTAAACATGATTTTTCTTTTATTCTGTTCGTAAACTATTCACAGGGTTTGCAAGCGCAGCTTTGATCACTTGAGAACCTACTGTGATGCACGCAATGAATATGGCTACACCCGCCGAAGAGGCAAAAAGCCACCAGCTTATTTCTATTTTATAAGCAAAATTCTCTAGCCATTTATAACCAAGATAGTATGCCAACGGACTTGCTAAAACCATTGCCAAAAGCACTAGCTTTAAAAAATCTTTAATATGCATTGATGTTATCCCTAAAACCGAAGCTCCTAAAACACGGCGTATGCCTACCTCTTTTTTACGTTGTTCTGTACTAAAAGATGCTAATCCAAATAAACCGATACATGCAATGAAAATGGCCACAAACATAAAGCTAAAAACTACTTTTGATGTTTGCTTTTCGGCTATATAATTGCTGTCAAAATCCTGATCCAGGAATGAATATTCAAAAGGAGATTCTGGATTTATCTTTTGCCAAATCGTTTTAATATCGGCGATTGTTTTTTGATAATCCGCTCCATCCCTAATGTTGGCAATAAAATAATTCGCCTGGTTATTATTAAGCCTTAAAACTCCATATGGTGTTATGGGTTCGTGTAAACTTTTATAATTGAAATCTTTGATTACTCCTATAATTTCTAAATGAAATTTTTCTTTATCCCACTCGTAATAAATTTTACGACCTACGGCTTTTTCTGGAGCATATCCCAGGTTTTTTACCGCCATCTCATTGAGTATGATACCTAGTGAATCTTTATGCTTATTTTTTGAGAAAGTTCTTCCGTAAAGCAAGGTATACCCCAATGTTTTAATATAATCTTCTTGAGAACGTGCAAAGTGAGTCCAAACATGTTCTTCTGGAGTCTTGTCTTCGGCATAAAAAGAATTATCACTTAACATTTCAAAACCTGGATAAGTATCTCCCGCTGTTGCAGAAACAATATTTGGGTTCTTTAACAATTCTGTTTTTAAAGTTTCATATTTTCCTTCAACTTCAGCACTGCGTAAAGGGAGCACAATCTGTTGTTCTTTCTTAAAACCTAAATCCTTATTTTGTAAAAATTCCATTTGTTGCCATATCATGCCTGCTACAAGAATCAATGCTGCCGAAACCGTAAATTGAAATACAACCAAACCCTTTCTCACAACGGTTGCCGAAAAAGTATTCATTAATTTTCCTTTTAATGTTGTAATAGGCGCAAATGAAGAAAGATAAAAAGCAGGATATAAACCAGATAACAAGCCTGTTAATAGTGCAAAACCAAGTATCCAAAAAATAATATTTGGGTATTCTAAAAGTGTGAGGTCTTTATCAACAAACGTATTAAATGTTGGCAACAGGATAAATACTAGTGCAATTGCTATCGCTAGTGATAACATACATAAAACCATAGATTCTCCTAAAAACTGAATGATTAACATTTCTCTTTTGGCTCCAAGCACTTTTCGCATGCCTACTTCTTTGGCTCTTTTTTCTGATCTCGCGGTAGAAAGATTCATGAAATTAATACATGCAATTAACAACAAGAACAATGCTATTGCGCTAAAAATATAGATATAAGTCATACTACCATTTTTACTTATCTCCCATTGTATATCCGAGGTTAAATAAATACTTTCTAAAGGTTGTAAAAACAGCTTTTTTTCTAGTCCAGGAGTAGAAATATCTGGTGCTATAAACTTTTCTACAAACTCCGGGAATTTTGCTTCTAGCTGTGCTGCATTACTTCCTTGTTTAAGTTTTATATAGGTATGAAACAAATTGTTGGTGGACCAGTTTTTTTGTTGATCTATCCATTGACCCATATCCGAGTTTTTCATCGACAAAAAAACATTACCATTGATATGAGACCTATATTTATTCTTAAATACTCCTTTTACTGTATACTTATTTTTTGCATAAGGTATTTCGATTTCGATCACCTTATTAATCGGATTTATATCTCCAAATAATTTTTTTGAAACTTCTTCTGAAAGAACTATAGTGTTAGGTTGACTCAAGGCAGTTTGAGAATCTCCATATGTGAAATCATACGTGAGGATCTTAAAAAAAGTAGAATCGGCATAATACGTATGATTTACATAAAATTGTTTGTTTTCATTATTATTCTTGAGTAAGAATTTGTCAATATTTGGAAATTTCAGCATTCTTGCCGCCTCTTCAATCTCAGGGTAATTATCTTTAAGCCCCTGTCCCATCGGTGCAGAAACGGTTGCGATTTGATCATCCAAAGCCTCCATCGCAACGCGATAAATTCGATCCGAATTAACATGATGTTTATCATATCGCATCTCATCCATGATATACAATGTAAGTAACAAACAGGTTGCCAATCCCATTGATAATCCAAAAATATTGATAAATGAAAAGAGCTTGTTTTTAAGCAAATTCCTCCAGGTAATTATGATATAATTCTTAAACATAGCCTTCGTTTTTGATTGATGAATATTACTCGTCCCTTAAGCCATCTGCTGGGTTTCTATTTGCTGCACCTACTGTTTGTGATCCTACCGTAATCATAGCTACAACTAGTGCCAACAGGCCAGCGCCTAAGAAATACCAAAGTTTGAGTGGTATTTTATAGGCATACCCAGAAAGCCAATTGCTTGCCAACAGATATGCAACTGGCATTGCAATCAAAATTGCTATAAAAACCAATTTTGCAAACTCACTAGATAACATAAATGTGATGTTCGACACACTTTGCCCTAATACTTTCCTGATACTTATTTCTTTTCGTCTTCTTTCAGAGGTATACGCTGCTAATCCAAATAGACCTAGACATGAAATTATGATTGCAAGGCCTGCAAAATATCTAGATAGCGATGCTACCTGCTGTTCGGCAGCATATTGTGCTTGAAAATCTGTGTCCAAGAAGTTATATTCAAAAACATATCCTGGATTAAATCGAGCATATAATCCTTTTAATTGAGCAAGTACTTCGGTTTCTTTTCCTTGTGCTATTCGCACAACAAATTCTAACCCTTTTTCTTTTGGGTTAAGTCTAAAAAACATAGGTTTAACCGTTTCTCGAAAGGATTGAAAATGAAAATCTTTTAATACTCCAACAATTGTATATTGACGATCACCATATCGAATAGTTTTACCTATGGGATCTTTCAAATTCATTGATTTTATAGCAGTTTCATTAAATACAATAGCAGCGCTATCTGTAGGAAATTCTCTTAAAAAAGGTCTTCCTTCTTTTACTTTAATATCCATTGTTTCAATAAAATCATGACCTATTTGAAGTTCTTTAAATCTAGATCTACGTTCTTCATCATTACCAGACCATATTAATCCACCAGTAGTATTTATCATGGTACCGATAATGTTTTGACTTGTTGTAGCTGCATTAAGAACATTGGGGGTGTTTTTAAGTTCGGCCAAAAAAGCTTCTTTATTTTCTTTTAAAAACCCCTCTTGTTTAAAATAGATAAGATTATCCTTATCCATACCAAGATTCTTAGACTGCACATAGGAGACTTGTTGAGAAACTAAAAGAACTGCTAAAATCAATATGATGGATAGACTAAATTGAAATATTACTAAACCTTTTCTTACCCAGATTTCGGCCCATGAATTTTTTAATTGGCCTTTTAAAATAGCAACAGGTTTAAAACGAGAAAGATATAATGCTGGGTAACTCCCAGCCAAAATCCCTGTAAAAAAAGTAATTAATATAATTGCTCCTACAGTCAAGAAACTAAAGTTAAGTACTAATTCTTTACCAGTTATCTCATTAAATTTTGAAAGAAAAAGAAACACAAATAACAAAGCCATTATTAAGGAAATAAAAGCTGTCATAACAGACTCTGTAAAGTATTGACTAATAAGTGTACCTCTTCCCGAGCCTAATGCTTTTTTAACACCAATCTCTTTTAATCTTCTTGATGCATTAGCTGTAGAAAGATTCATGAAATTAATACAAGCAATAGCCAAAATAAATAGTGCAATACAAGAGAACAGATACACATACGTCATTCGACCTTGAACTTGACGACCGTTTTCGAAATTACCGTATAGATAATTTGAAGAATACTGAGTCATCACCAGATCTGCTGTAACATCATCATTTTGTTGTTTCGAAAATTTCTCGATCTTAGCAGCAAACTCTTTCTCCTTGGTTCCTTCATGAAGCACGATATAGGTAATCGGATTATTATTATCCCAATTAAAATTACCTCCTTGAAGAATCACTCCTTTTTTCCATGCCTCCATAGGCACAATAAAATCAAAGTTATGTGTAGATTGATTCGGCAAATCTTGAAAAACACCACTTACTTGGTAGTTTTCATTAGCGTGTATTCCATCCCATTCTATCACTTTACCTATAATCCCTTTAGTTTCTCCAAAAAGATTAGTAGCCAGAGATTCTGAAATCACAATAGAATTTATCTCTGATAAGGCCATACTTTTATCCCCTTCAATCAAGGGATACGAGAATATTTTTAAATAATCTTTATCAGCACATACCCCATTGGCTTTAATATATTTATTGTTTAATTTGAGAGAAGTTTTGGCAAATCGTTCTGGTACTGTTTGGGCAGCAGCGTATTTAACCTCGGGTAATTTTTCGGCCATAGTTTCTGCCAATTGTGTGGGAGTCCACTCAAGTACCTTAGCTCCTTGATTCGTTTCAAATTTGTTCCATACTTGATATAGATTTTCATCATTTTCATGAAATTTATCTACTTGCATTTCATCAAATATCCATAGCGAAATCATTAATACGCAAGCCAAACCTGAAGAAAGACCAATCACATTAATTACAAATGTGGATTTATATCTAATGATATTTCTGAAAAAAAGTTTTATATTATTTTTGAACATAGTATTTATTTTGATCAAATTCTATTCGTCTCTTAATGCATCTACTGGGTTACCATTAGCAGCAATAAAACTTTGCCAGCTTACCGTAAGCAAGGTAACTCCTAATGCCATACATCCCGCTAATACAAATATCCACCAGCTTAGACTTGTTTTTACAGCAAAGTTTTCTAACCAAGAATTCATAGCATACCACGATATTGGAATAGCAATAATAAATGCAACTCCTACCCATTTAATAAAATCGATATTTAGTAATTGAAGGATTTTAAAAATACTAGCTCCATTTACTTTTCTAATTCCTATTTCCTTTTTACGCTGGATACAGGTGTATGAGGTTAGACCAAACAAACCTAATGCAGCAATAAAAATCGCTAAAGCCGTAAATATTTTAAATGCATCACTAAACTTATTATCTTCTTTATACTGTTCTTGAAATTTTTTATCGATAAAGGTGTAGTTAAACGTACTCTCTGGGAAAACAGATGACCAAGTAGTTTGAAGCTGGTTTAACACAGAATTGTAACCTGATACAGACGTAATACTAGAGTTTAATTTAACCAATAACACATCTTTTGTTGGAGTATATCGTATCAAAATAGGAACTACAGGGCTTTTTACCCCAAAATGATGGTAATCCTTGATTACTCCAACAATACCCCATTCGCGATTCCAAAACTTCACTTTTTTATGGATTGCTTCATCAATATTTGTGATTCCTATTTCTTTTACAAATTCTTCGTTAACAACAATATCATGACTAAATCCTTTTGAGTTTGGCATAAAAGCTTTTCCTGCAATAAACTCCATCCCCATTACATCAAAATAATCAGAACCAACTTCATAATTATACCAAACATTTTGTTCTTCTAGAGTCCCGTTGGGGAATGTAATTCCCATAAAAGAAGATAAATTATCATAGCCATCTCCCGGATATGTAACCGCAAATGATGCATTGGCGACAGATGGTAATTTTTTAAGTTCTTCTTGTAAAACTTTGTAATCTTTTCGAATAAGAGAATCCGATACATTCGTTAACACCTCTCCATTTATAGCCAATACATTGTTTAAATCAGACCCAATAGGTTGCTCCTGCATAAAGTTGATTTGTTTGGTCACTACAATAGTTCCTATCAACAAAACAATAGTGGCAAAAAACTGAGTAATGATCAGTCCTTTTCGCACATGTATCCCTTGTGCAGATGTTCGAGTTTTTCCTTTTAAAGCTTTTAAAGGAGTATAATTACTTAATACTATAGCCGGGTACAATCCTGCCAGAATCATCCCTAACAAAGTGATTCCCAAAATGGGTAATAATTTTTGAATATTATCAACCTCAAAACTCATTGTTTTGCCAGTAAACTCATTATACAAAGGCAATATGATTATGGCTAGTATAACGGCTATGATAATAGCTGATATGTTTAAGATAATAGACTCTAATAAAGATTGGATTACCAACTGTTTTTTTTGAGCACCCACCACTTTTCTAATACCAATCTCTTTGGCTCGTTCTAAAGATTTGGTAGTAGAAAGATTAATATAGTTAAGCCATGATAGAATTAAAATAATGAATGCAATAGCTGTTAAAAATTTAATTCTTGTGATACTCCCATTAGCTTCGGCTTCGTACGGTTTGTTAGAATATAGATGAATCTCTTCGATAGGTTCGATGTTCATACGTTCATCATTCACTTCATCCAACCCCCGATCTATGATCTTTTTTTGAAGCAAATTAGCATTAGTCTTATCATCAATTTCTATATACGTAAAATATACATTGTTATTCCAATTTGGCTCTTTCATATTATCCCCAATTGCATCCCAATTATGCATTGTAGTATAAGAAAGTAAATAGTTAATTTTGAAATGAGAATTTTGCGGAAGGTCCTTTATAACACCTACTACTGTTGCACTTGTAGATCTATCTCTATATACTTGTATTGTTTTACCTAAAGGATTTTCTTTTCCAAATATTTTCTGAGATAATGATGCTGTTAATACAATCGTATTTGGTTCTTTCAGTGCTGTATTAATATCTCCATATGCTAATTTTTGATCAAAAATATCAAAATAACTAGGATCCGCGATGCAACCATTATTTATCTCTAGAATTTGATTGTTTGTTTTTAATGTGGTCTTACCTAATCGATAAAAGCGCGTATAATCAAGTACTTCTTCGAACTCTTCTTTTAACGTTGGTCCAACTTCATTATAGGACTGAGCATCTCCAGGGGTATATACATCTCCAACAAGATAATCCATGTATACTCTATACACATTTTCAGATCCTTCAAATTTATCATAGCTACGTTCGTAATTAACGTATACCATAATCAAAATGAAAGATGCAACTCCAATGGCTAACCCCAATATGTTGATAAAAGAATAGAGCTTATTCTTTACCAAATATCGAATTGCTATTTTGAAATATAAAGTGTACATACTAATAAATTAACTAGATAATTATTCTGTTCGTAAACCCTTTATTGGATTTTGTATAGCCGCTCTAATAGTACCAAAACCAATAGTTGCCAATGCGATCCCTAAGGCGAGCATTCCAGCCATAACAAAAAACCATGGACTCAATTCCATTCTATATGAATATTCTTGAAGCCATTGATTAGAATACCACCAACCCAGTGGCAAAGTGATAACAAAAGCTATAATTATTAGTTTCACAAAATCTTTGGCTAATAACACCAATAAAGAAGCTACACTTGCACCTACGATTTTACGAACAACAATTTCTTTTGTTCGATTGGTTACCACCAGAAGAGAAATTGCCAATAACCCTATACAGCTAAGTATAATGGCCACTATAGCTCCACTACTGATAATAGTTATCATTGTTTTTTCTTTCCTAAACATTCTGTCTATATTCTCATCCAAAAACGACCCTAAAAATTGAGCGTTTGGCTCCAGTTTTTTCCAGGTATCTTCAATAACTTTATAACTTTGAGAAACATTGGCACTTGCTATTTTAATGTAGGCGTATCTAGCAGGTTTTTGGCTTGACATAAACAAAGTAATAGGTTCTATGTCTTGATCTAATTTCTTGAAATTATAATCCTTAACAATTCCAATAACAGTATGTTTTACATCATCACTAAATATAGCTAATTGTTTTCCCAAGGGATCGGATTCCTGCAGTTCATTAACCATAGATTCATTAATAATTACAGACATACTATCGGCAATAAACTCTCTACTGAATGAACGCCCCTCCAAAAGCTTAATATCTAAAGTTTCTATATAATCGTAATCTACAACAAGCATGTGAGTTCCTACCTTTCGGTTTTTATAATCAAAACCAAGTTGGCTCGTGGATAGACTACCATCTTTTCCTCTACCAAGATTATTATCTGAAGCCGTGATACTAATAATATCATTTCTATGTTTTAATTCTTCTCTTAAAAGCTGTACCACCACATCACTATCTTTTTTTCCATTTAACGGTAATGATATTATTTGCTCTTTATTAAAACCCAAATCTTTGGTGCGCATGAATTGTAGTTGACCCCATAACACAAAACTTCCGGTTACCAATAGAATAACAATGGCAAATTGTATAATTACGGATATATCTCTCAATTTATCCCGTCCATTAATTTGTAATTTCCCTTTTAGTGCTTGTAGTGTCCCTAATTTACTTAGTAAAAGAGCAGGGTATCCTCCTGCAATTATAGTAATAGTAAAAAAGGCTAAAATAATCGTGATAATGCTTGTAACTGATAAGGTATTATTAAAAGTGGCATTGGTATTAAACAATGTTTTAAAATCATCTAACAAAAAGACACTTAGTAAAATTCCTAAAAACAATGTAGCTAAGAAAACTATAACGCTCTCAATCCAAAATTGTATAAATACATGTTTTTTTGCTGCACCAAGAGTTTTTCGCATACCTATTTCTTGCAACCTTGAGTTGCTTTTTGCTATACTCATGTTAATGAAATTAATACACGCAATAAAAAGTAGTAATCCAGCTATACCAATAATTATATAAGGAAGCGTTCTACTTACTGTAACTTTTCTATTTTGAAAATTCGTGAAATAAACATCTTCAAAAGGGTGTAATTTTAATTGCACATACTGCCCATTGTCATCTGCCAAAGCTCCATCTCTTTTTGTGTTATTTATTTCATTCTTAAAATGAAGATTTGCAAAAGCGCGAGTGCTACTTTCAAATTTACTAGCAGGAATACCTTCCTTTAATTGCATGAACACTTCATGATTTGTATGATCCCATCTATCTTTAAGCCATTTGTATCTTGGATTACTCTTGAAATTTGCTATAATATCAAAATCTAAACTACTATTCTTGGGAATATCTTTTAAAACCGCAGTAATAATAAAAGGTGTTTTTTCTCCATGTAATAATAGGTGAATTGTTTGTCCAACAACTTCTGTTTTTCCAAAAATCATTTTCGCTTTTTCTTGTGTTATAATCAAAGAATTATATTCATTAATTGGCTTATTCACATCCCCTTTTTCAATCGGAAAAGAAAATAAATTTAAAAAGTCTGGATCCACCCAACTGATATCCATATTGAGCTCTTTCTCTTTATAAAGAAGAAGAACATTTTCACTCATATGCCTAGATATTTTTTCAACTCCTGGTATTTCCTCTCTTAATGCTGGAGTAAAAGGCATAGGTTTTGTTGTTCTCATTTCTACTCCTTCTGGTGTCTGCCATGAAGCATATATTTGATAAATAGAATCCTCGTTATCATGAAATTCATCATAAGACAACTCAAAAAAGGCCGACATCCCAAGTAATATAGCTACAGCAAAAGCTACCGATAAGCCTACGATATTAAGAATCGTAAACATTCTGTTTTTCCATAAATTACGCCATGCTATTCTGATATAATTTCTGATCATGATTATTCTACTTTCAATTGATTATATTATTCTGTTCTCAAACTTTTTATAGGGTTTGCTGTAGCTGCTCGTATAACCTGGTAACTAATTGTTAGCAGCGTAACAACCAATAATCCAGCTATAGATATTGCAAAAATCCACCATCGTATTTCGGTATGGTACGTATAATTTTGCAACCAATTATTCATAAAGTACCATGCCAATGGAGTGGCTATTGCTCCTGCAATTAAGATTAACTTGAAAAAATCCTGGATAAACAGTATCAAAATACCAATAACACTACTTCCTAATACTTTTCTTATCCCTACTTCTTTAGTTTTTTGTGCTACGAAAAATGAGATTAATCCATAAAGGCCTAAACAACTTATGAAAATAGCTAAGGCAGAGAACAATTTGGATAGCGACAGTAGTTGTTGTTCTTCTTGATATTGTTGGGCTACATTTTCATCCAAAAAATCAAATTCATAAATAGATTTTGTAAAAACTTCTTTCCACCTTTCTTCAATACCAGTCAATGTGTTTCTTATATCTCGATCATTAATTTTAATAGCTAATTCGCTATAAGCTTTCGTATACGGTGCAATAAAAATGGGGCTAATACCCTCATGAAAATTTAGATTATGAAAATCTGCTACCACTCCAACAATTGAAGCTTTTATAGATCCTCCATTAAGTTCGACACGTTTCCCTATTAATTCTTCTGGAGAAGTCAAATTTAATTTTTGAGCAAGTTTTTCATTCACTACCACTTCGGTAATCGAATCAGAAGCATAAAAATTACGCCCCGCTACCAATTCAAGGTCAAAAGTATTGATATAGTTTTCGTCGGCCATTTTTGCCGAAATTGAAAACTCCTCATACTCCGGCCTATTATGATATTTTACACCTGTACCCCAAATATTGCTCCCTCCTCCAGGGCTTGCCAAACATGCGGTTACGTTTTCTACCCCTGCAAGCTGAGAAAGACGTTCTTTTAATCCTTCAATTTTAACATACTCAAGTTCTTCAGGGATTTCTAAAATTACAACAGCGTCTTTATCAAAACCCAAATCAGCATTAACAGCATAATTAATTTGCTTACTTATTATAACTGTCGTCACTATCAATAATATCGAAATAATAAATTGCGCGGTCACCAACACTTTTCTTGTTACTTTTCCTCCAGCATCTTTTTGAGTTAATTTCCCCTTTAATGCGAGAGTTGGTAAAATTCTTGCTAACAAAATTCCTGGATAACTACCTGCAAAAAGCGAAACACAAACCAACATACCCACTGCAAAACTTATAAGTTTCATATCTAACATCGAACTTGCAGAAAGATTTAACTCGAAAAGCTCATTAAAAGAAGGTAAAACAATAATAGCTATAACAACACCAAGACCCATTGCAAACAAACTTATTATAAAAGTTTCTGAAATAAATTGCCAGAACAAATGTTGTTTAAAGCTTCCTAGTACTTTTTTAATTCCTATTTCTTTAGACCTAGAAAATGCCTGAGCCGTTGAGATATTTATAAAATTGATACAGGCTACAGAGATTAAGAATATCCCTATTAAACCAAAAATCCATAACAAGCTCACATTGATACCATCATAATTACTATCAAAATGAATATCACCTAATGCCTGAAGTTGATAACGATGTACATTCTTACTTCTAGGGCGATGTTTGGTAACCAAAGAAATGAGAGATTTCTCGATATCATCAATATTCTGATTTGGATAAAGCAGTGCATAACATCTTAAACTGCCATTAATACCTCCCCATGCATTACTAGAGGCAAAATCATCATACTTCTCAAGTGTTTTAAAGGATAAAAACACTTCTCCGTCGATCATTGTGTTATTGGGCAAATCATTTAATATTCCAATAATCTGTATAGTTTCTGTATTTTCTAAAATGAAGTTTTTACCTAAAGAGTTTTCATTCCCAAACATTCTTTTTGCAAACTTCCGAGTTACATAAGCCGTATTGGGTTCTATCAAACCGCGATTACTTAACTCCTCTGCAAGTGGGAAATTGAATATTTCGAAAAATTCAGGTTCTGCAAAAGCTATATTTTCTTTAAAACGTTTTGGAGTATCAACATCATTAATTTGCCAGTCTTCTCTCACAAAAAGTTTAGCTACTTTTTCGGCATAATTATAATCTGATCTAAAACCATCAGCAAAACCAGGAGGTACTGCAGTTTCATATTCAACATCAACACGGTGTTCTTCGGTTACAATTCTAAATACCCTATCAGAATTTTGATGAAAATTATCAAATTGAAGGTGGTGATTAATAAATAGAAATATCAATATTGCACAACCAAATCCAAGTGAAAGTCCAATAATATTAATAAAAGTAAAGACTTTCCTTTTTTTAAGATTTCTCCACGCTATTTTTAAATGTGTTTTAAACATAATTATTGGTTTTATTCGGTTCGTAAACTTTTTATAGGATTTACAATAGCAGCTTTTATAGCTTGATAACTTACAGTTGCAAAAGCAATAGTTAGTGCTAAAACTCCTGCCAAAACAAACGTCCACCATGAAATATGTACTCGGTACGCAAAGCTTTCTAACCAATTACTCATAAAATACCAAGAAACAGGTACCGCCAAAATGATTGAAATCACAACCAGTTTCAGGAAATCTATTGATAAAAGAGTGGTGATATTTCCGATAGTTGCTCCCAAAACTTTACGAATTCCTATCTCTTTAATTCTATTCTCTGCCACATAACTGGCAAGACCAAATAGACCTAAGCAAGAAATAAAAATAGTAAGTAGGGTAAATATACCTACGAGCTTACTTGTTCTTTTCTCGTCATTAAATTTTTTGGCATACTCTCTGTCTACAAATTCGTATTCGAAAGGATATTCAGGATTATATTTTAGAAAAGTGTTTTCTACTATGGCAAGGCTTTCTGAAACCTTCCTAGTATCATTTAGTTTTATATGTATAATACTAAACCAAGCCTTGGCACCCTCTATAACCATTGGATCAATCTTTTGAAAAGGAGATTCTAAGACAAAGTCTTTTGCAACTCCTACAACATTCCAGTCTATTCCATTATCCTTGATTATTTGGCCAATTGGTTCTTCAAAATTCATAAGTGCTACTGCAGATTCATTAATGATGGCCGCTGTAGAATCCGTAGGATACTTATCCAAATCCAAATCACGTCCCGCTACAATTTCTAATCCTAAAGTTTTTGCTACATCATCATCTGCTATAAATCTTTGAATGATAGTCTTAACCTCTTCATTTTTACCCTTCCATTCAAAACTCCATGTATTACTCCGACCTTCTGTAATTGGTGAATTTGTTTTCGTTATAGAAGCTGCGGCGCCAGATGCAAGCAATTCTTTCTTGATTAAGGAGTAGTTTTTGTCTACTTCGCCCTGAATAGTCGTATAAATTAGATTGTTTCTAGCGTAACCTGTTTGTCTATCCTGTACCTTTTTTAACTGCTGTATTACAATTATGCTAGAGGTGATTAATATAATTGCAACAGAAAACTGAAGCACAACTAATATTTTTCTAGGTGTTACAGCGGCACTTGATTTAATAAAAGTTCCTTTTAATACTGAAGAAGGTGTAAACCCCGAAAGGAATAACGCAGGGTAACTACCCGCCAAAAGACCTGTAAAAACTACTACTCCTATAGCCGATATCCAAAACCATACATTAGCCAAATCCAATGATAATTGTTTTTCTATCAATATGCTAAAATGAGGTAAAGCTATTAACACCAGTAAAAGGGCAAAGACTGCAGCTATACATGATATAAGAATTGACTCTCCCAAAAATTGACCTACAAGTGCTAATCTTCTTGCTCCTACAACTTTGCGTACCCCTACTTCTTTTGCCCGTTTTTCGCTACGTGCTGTACTCAAATTCATAAAGTTGATACAAGCTATTATTAAAATAATGACAGCTATGATCCCAAATATTCGAATTACATCTATTCTACCACCGATTTCCTTACCATTTTCAAAATTCGAATGCAACCAAGAACGCGTAAAAGGATATAAAAATGTAATCATATCTGGAGAATCATCATCATATGATTTTCTTAAAGATTCTATCCTTTTTATGAGCGAAGCATGATCAACATCTTTTTTAAGCATTACAAACGTAGCAATAGAATTATTACCCCAGTTTTGATCCTCCCAACCACGTTGTTTTAAATATGCCCAAGGCATTAAAAAATCAAATTCGAAAGCTGTATTTGAAGGCAAATCCTTTAAAATACCAGCAATCATAAAGTTATCTTTATTGTCTACCTTAACTGTTTTACCTACTGCTGGTTCATCACCAAATATTTTTCTAGCGAAAGACTCAGTAATTACTACCGAATTAACATCGCTCAAAACAGTTGCTATATTTCCTTCTACCAATGGAAAACTAAATACTTTCAAAAAATCTGTATCCGCAAGAACCCCTTCACCGTTTATTCTTTTTTCATCCTTAGCAAATAAAAATTCAACACCATCCATTAAACGTACAGTACTTTCTATTTCGGGATAATCTTTTTGTATGGCCGAAGCCATAATTTTAGGAGTTGAATTCCAAGTCCATATTTCACCATTTACTAAGTGTTTATTATAGACTTGATAGGTTCGGTCTTTATTTTCATGGAATTGATCAATACCAATTTCAAAATTTATCCAGATCACAATAATCGCTGTAACCGCAAGGCCTATTGAAAGGCCTACAATATTTAGGACAGAAAAACTCTTGTTTCTCAGTAAATTTCGCCAAGCGATTTTTAGATAATTTTTAAGCATGTTTTTACTTTTGTTTTACATGTGCTTTATACACAATTACACCGTTTCAACAATCAACTTTTTACTACTCCGTTCTTAAACTCTTTACAGGATTAGCTAGCGACGCTTTGATAGCATGAAAACTCACCGTTGCTAATGCAATAATTAAAGCACAGGTTCCTGCTAATATAAACATCCACCATTGCATACTTATTCTGTATGCAAAATCAGACAACCAATCATTCATAATATACCAAGCTATCGGAGATGCGATTAAAAATGCTACAGTTACAAGTTTCATAAAATCTTTTGAAAGTAACTTTACAACTTCTGCAACCGAGGCGCCTAGTACTTTTCGTACTCCTATTTCACGCTTTCGTTGAAGTATCGTATAGGCTGCTAGACCCAATAAGCCTAGACAAGAAATTAAAATTGCAAGGACAGCAAAGTTTAAAAATAAGTTCCCAAAACGATCTTGAGCTCGATATTGCTTATCAAATTCCTCATCAAGAAAATAGTAGTCAAATGAATCGTTTGGCAAGATAGTTTCCCATGTGGATTGAATTTCTGTTACCACCTGTTGTACATTTTGACCACTAATTTTTATAGCCAATAAATCTGTCTCATCTGGTTTTATGGTAATGGTAAGAGGTTGTATATTTTCTTGTAAAGACTGGAAGTGAAAATCTTGTATCACTCCTATGATACGTCCACTTTTACCCCACTGAGAAAAGTTCGCTCCCAGTGCATCTTTGGGAGTGGTATATCCTAATAATTGGGCAGCTTTTTCATTAATCACCATACCCTCGGCAGAATCTGTAACAAATTCTCTCGAGAATTCTCTTCCGGCTACGATTTTTAAGCCATATTGCGGAATAAAATCATGATCAACAAAATAGGCATTAATGTTAGCTACCTGTTCTTCACCATTATTGTTTTGGATAATTGAATAAGCCGAATTGTTATATACCCCTGGCGCTGTCGAGGCAAGAGTGGTAGATAATACACCAGAAATATCATCGATATTATCTTTTAATTTTTGTTGTGGAGATGAAACCGTTACAGGAAGCATAACCGTATGACTTTTATTAAACCCTAACTCTTGGTTACGCATAAAATGCATTTGATTATAAATGATGATAGTTCCTATTATTAATGCTATAGAAATTGTGAATTGAGTAATCACTAATCCTTTACGTAATGCAACTCCTTTTTTCCCGGTAGAAAAACTTCCTTTAAGAACCTGTACAGGTTTAAAAGAGGACAATACAAAAGCGGGATATATTCCTGCAAAAACACCAATTGCGATTGCGATTACAAAAAGATAAAAAAGTTCGAGAGGGTTGAAGAATATACCTTCGCTAATAGTTTTTCCTGCCAACTCATTAAATGTTGGTAAAATCAATGCCGTTAATGCAATTGTGATTATAAAAGCTATAAGGCTTATGATTACAGATTCACCTACAAACTGTAGTGAAAGCTGTAGTTTTTCGGCACCTATAACCTTACGCACTCCTACCTCTTTAGCCCTTTCTACAGAACGCGCAGTGGTTAGGTTAATAAAATTAATGCAGGCAATTAACAAAATGAAAATTGCTATAATAGAAAATATATAGATTGTGCCAATGTCTCCAGTGTAATTTCCTCCTCTTGAAGAATATAAATACACATCTTCTAAAGGTTCTAAAAACAATGAAACAAATAACTTTCCTTCTCTCATCATATCTCCAGAATTACGTTCTAAAAAATCAGGAAATTTAGCTTCTAATTGTTTAGGATCAGTATTGGGATGCACAAGAATATAAGCCGACGGATCATATAAACCCCAAGCATTATCTATACTCGTATACACTCCTTGACTATATGTAGTCATAGAAATAATAAAATTGGCTTTAATTTGAGAGTTTTCAGGAATTTCGTCCATTATTCCTGTAACCGTAAAACTTAGATCTTTAATATCTTCATCTTTAATTTTTAAAGTCTGCCCCATAGCAGGTTCATCCCCAAAATATTTCTTTGCTGCAGCTCTTGTTAACACTACACTATAAGGTTCTTTAAGTGCATTTTTTTTGTCTCCTTGGAGTAATTCAAAATCAAACATTTCGAAAAAAGCTACATCGGCAGCAGCGGCATTATTTTCGATTAATTTTGTGTTATTTTTTCTTACTGATAAATTCAAAGTCATAAATCGTACTGCCGAAATAATCTCAGGAAATTCTTCTTCCAAATGAGGAGGGACTGCACACGCAGGTTTATCATTAATCATAACACCTGTTGGTGTTTTAAGATCAGCAACTACTCTGTAAATATCATCTCCCTTAGTATGAAATTTATCATAACTACGTTCAAAATTTACATATGATAAAATCAGGAAACCTGCAGTCAAACCAATAGCTAATCCGATAATGTTAATACCAGAATACACTTTGTTTTTGATTAAGTTTCTCCAGGCTATTTTGATATAATTTTTAAACATAACTATTGGTTTTTTTTGATGATCTACTCAGTTTTTAAGCTTTTGATGGGGTTCTGTAAAACCGCTGAAACTATTTTTCCGCTTACTGAAAAAAGCACTACAAATAAGGCTAACAATCCTGCAATAATTAAATACATAAGCTTGACATCTTCATGATACGGAAGGATGTTTATTAACTTAGTTGCTATAAAGTAAACAGTAAAAAGACCTAGGATTGCGGCTATACTAAATAAGATTACATATTCTTTTAATAATGTTAGAAAGACATTTTTAATACTAGCACCTAGCACTTTACGTATCGCTATCATTTTTTGTTGTGTTCTCATTGAAAAAGATACCAAGCTATATAAACCTAGTACTGCTAATAGTATGGCAAGCAGAGAGAAAAAAATAAAAATATTAATGGTCCCTCTTAACGCATTCAAAAAACTACTGTCTAATTCGGCATCCAGAAAACTAAATTCTATTGGATATCTCGGGAAACTCTCGTTAAAAACAGCATTAACGAATGCTTGAGTCTCTGTTCTTTTATCTGAAGCTACTTTAATACTCACATTCTTACCACCTAAACCTTTATCCATAACCATAATCATAGGTGGTATTTTCTTAAAAGCTGTATAATCATTAAAATCTTTTACGACACCAATTACTTTTAAACGACCATTATCAATTGTCTTACCCAAGGCATTTTCCCATCCAAACACTTCTAAAGCGGTTTGATTTATAATACATGCGTTTTGGATATCAGTAGCATAATCCTTAGAAAAATCTCTTCCCTGTAATAGTCTCATCTGATACGTTTTCAAAAAATCGTAATCTACCGCACGTGATCTAAGTATTATTTTCGCATTAGGTTCATTGCCTTCCCAGTTTGTATTATATTGCTCACCTCCATTAAATGGAGCAGAGTTGGATATTGAATAGTTAAGAATATTAGGGTTTTCAAGAAGTTTTTCTCGAATGGTATTTAGTTTTTTCATGTCTTCTTGACTAGTAGCATCTACTCGAGAAATGAGTAAATCCTCTTTTGCAAAACCGATATCACGTTGCTCTATATATTTAAACTGTTGTATAATGAGTATTGAAACAAAGACCAAAGGCATAACCAAAACTAATTGAAAAACAACCAAAGCTTTTCTTAAACCTGTACGACGTTTGATAGATGAATTTCCCTGAAGAAAAGAAGATATCTTTAAAGAAGATAGAAAAAAAACAGGGTATAAACCGGACAAAACACCAACAAAAAGTGAACCAAGGGCAGCATACAAAAAGAAGGGCCAATCCTGACTAAAAACAATGGATAAATTCTTGCCAATAATCTTATTAAAGAATGGGAAGAATAAAAATACAAGACCCATAGCAATGATAAAAGAAATTGATACCATTAGTAATGATTCGACAATAAACTGATATCTTAAATGATACTTTGTACTGCCCATTACTTTTTTCATCCCTATTTCTAACTCTCTATTCATTACTTGAGCTGTAGATGAATTTATATAGTTAAACAAAGAGATTAAGGCAGTAAAAATCACTACTGCAATAAAAAGATATAATACGGTAATTTCGCTACGATTTCCACCTCCACCTCTTACTTTAGAGGTTCTCATATAAATATCACCAACAGGTCTCAAACTTAAAAGTTCTTGGACTCCATCTTTTGAAGTGACATGGTTTACCAAAAATCTCTTTATTTTTTCAGATACCTTATGAACCGATTCATTGTCATTCAATTTAACGTATGCAGATACATTATTCGAACCCCATCCAGCATCTAGAGCATTTCTTGTAATCGTTTCATACGAATTGAAAGAAAGTAAGTAGTCAAATTTTAAATGTGAGTTTTCTGGATAATTAGAAACTACAGCAGTAACAATACAATCGTACTCTTTATTGATTCGTAGTGTTTCTCCAACAATATTTTTCTTTGAAGAAAATTTTTTGGCCAATGACTCAGAAAGGATTATGCTCATTGGTTTTTCTAAAGCACTATCTCTATTTCCCTCTATAAACTTAACCGTAAATAGATTAAAGAAGTCATTATCTACAAATAAACCATTCTTCTCATGATACATTGCATCATTAAAACTTAGGTAATTCGAAGTATTCCTTAAGCCAGTAGCGTTAATAATTTCGGGAACAGTACTCTTTAATTCATTAGATAATACATAAGGATTATTATCCCAAATTGAATTTTGAAAACTACTGGTATATGTTCTTTCTACTCTAAAAATCTCATCATGATTTTCATGAAATTGATCATAGCTACTTTCATAATTTATATAAAAAAGCATTAAGATTACGGCAGACAGGCCTATGGCAAGCCCACCGATATTCATGATTGAATACCCTTTATTTTTCCTAAGGTTTCTCCATGCTATTTTGATGTGATTTTTAAACATAAGTGTTCGTTTTGATGATGATGATCTGTAATCTATTTTTAATTCATTTTTTGAATTCTAGCTTTTCCAATTATTATTCCTTTATTTATAGATGGATCTCCATTATATGCTACGTTAGCCTCGCCATAAGCTGTTACTTTTAAGTTATCCGAAACATTAATTCTAAAATTCCCTTCACCGTAAGCCGTTATTTTGGTGTTTTCATTATTCAACCCTAAACTATTTACTTCACCTTCTCCATAAACAGTATATTTTTGTGTTCCTACTACTCCATCCTTAATTTCTAAATAACTCTCACCATACATTGATACTTGAAATGATTCTGCTTCTAGTGAATTCATTATAATCTTTGATTCGCCATAAATTTTTAATTTAAAATCATCTGATTTCATTGGACTTTCACATAAAATGACTTCTTCTCCTCTAATAGAAAGTTCTTTGATATCCTTATAATAGACTATAGCCGTTACTTGTGTCCCTTTATATAATGATTTTCTTTGATTATTCCATTTACTATGATCTGCCTTTACATTTTTGGTGATCATTTTGGCACCATCTAAATAAACTCTAAGTGTTTTTCCTTCATTTTCAATATTAATTTTTTCACGAGCCAATTTTGAATTTTCTATAACTACGCTTTCTCGATTTCCTTCTATAAATTTTACTTGGATATGAGGGCTTATAATTACTTTATCAAAATGAGCTACATCAATTACTTCTTGACTATGGCCACTTATTAATGAAACAATGCATATGATGAATGTTACGATATAGGTTGATATTCTTACCATGATTTCGTTTTTTTTGTATGTTTAGATAAATTAGGTATTTACCTCGAAGGGTTTGTTTTGACTTTCGGTTACAATTTGCCCATCAAACAGATTAATAATACGATGTGCATAATGAGAATCTCGATCTGAGTGAGTAACCATTACAATAGTTGTACCTTCTTGATTAAGCTCTGTAAGCAAATTCATTACTTCAATTCCATTTTTAGAATCTAAATTTCCTGTAGGTTCATCCGCTAGGATTAACTTCGCGTTAGTTACAACAGCTCTAGCTATAGCTACTCTTTGTTGTTGACCTCCTGATAATTGTTGCGGGAAATGTTTTTCTCGATGCGCAATCTTCATACGCTCTAAAACTTGTCTTACTTTTTGTTCGCGTTCGCTTTTTTTCATATTAAGATAAATCAAAGGAAGTTCTACATTTTCAAAAACAGTAAGTTCATCAATCAAATTAAAACTTTGAAAAACAAATCCAAGATTTCCTTTCCTTATCTTAGTACGTTGATTTTCTTTTAACCCTCCTACTTCATGGCTATTAAAATTGTATTTTCCTTCAGTTGGATTGTCCAACATCCCAATAATGTTAAGCAGGGTAGATTTTCCACATCCCGATGGTCCCATAATTGCTACAAATTCTCCATCACCTACTTTTAGATTTACATTATTCAAGGCTAGAGTTTCAACTTCTTCAGTCCTAAAACTTTTCTTTAAATTTTCTATTTGTATCATCTGTTGATTATTTTATGTCTAAGTTTATTTTAATATAATTTTTTCGGCATCCCCAAAACTATCATAATTTGAGGTGATTACCTGTTCTCCTGATTCTAATCCTTCTAATAACTCAAAGTATCTAGAATTCTGTTTACCTATACGGATTACTCTTTTTCTAGCAATATCTCCAGAAGCATCTATTACAAATATCCATTGTCCTCCTGTACTTTGAAAAAAACCTCCTTTTGGTAATAACAAACCTTCATTTGACGCTCCCAATTGTAACTTAAGATTATAAGTCTGACCAGATCTAATGGTTTTGGGTTTTTGATCTACAAAAACTAAATCCACTTTAAACTTGCCATTTCTAACCTCTGGATATATTTTGCGAAGTCGTAATTTGTATTCAGTACCATTACGATCTAGAACAGCTGCTAAATCTCTTTTTACCCTGTCTATATAATGTTCATCGATACTCGCCTCAATCTTATAATCGGTAAGTACATTAATTTGTCCTATACGTTGTCCTTGCTGAATATTCTGACCTATCTCAGCATCAAGAAATCCTAATTGACCATCGGCAGGTGCTCTTACATTAAGATGATCAATACGTTCGTATACCATAGAAAGTGTTTTTTTCATTCTTGCCAAATCAGCATCTAATTCATTAAGAGAAGTATTGCGCAATAAATTATCCTGATCTGTTTGTACTTTTATAATATCAAATTGCTGTTTTGATAATTCATAATTCTCTTTAGCGATAAGATATTCTTCTTTAGAAATTAAGTCATCATCAAACAGCGCTTTATTTTGCTCATAGTTTCTTTTAAGTTTTTGTAATTCGTATTTCGAATTTACAAGATCTTTTTTTCCTGCTACTTGTCTTGAGTCGAAAGTAAGTTTAGTCGAACGTAAATCATTCTGTTTTAGTGCCAAATTATTTTCGCTAGCTAAGATTTGTTCATACAACCCTCTATTCTCCAGTTTCAAAATGATATCTCCTTTTTTAACCATAGCTCCTTCTTCAATTAATTTTTCGGTTACTCTACCTCCTTCATAAGCATCCATATAAATAGTACTTATAGGAGCAACCACGCCATTAATTGTTATATAATCGTCAAACTTTCCAAAAGAAATCTTAGATATAGATAGTTTCTCTTTTTCTGTTCTAAATGTTGATGAAGAGTTTCCAAATGCTATTTTATAACCCATAAAAAGCAATATCAAACCAATAACAATAAATCCATAATGTTTTGGTCTTAGCCCTTTTTTCTTTTCAATTTTTATATCCATTTTATTGCGCTCTATTTATATTAAATACTGGTAATCCTTGATAAAAGTCTAAAGTACTTTTATTTACTTTTAATCGTAACTGAACTTGCAAATTTTCGTTTTTAGAATTTGCGAGTAAATTTTTTGATTGATTAAGCTCTATAGCACTTATCAATCCTTTTTCGTATCGCTTTTGCGCGATTTCAAAAGTTAATATTTGTGATTCCATTTTTTGTGAACTTTGTTGGTATTCTGTTTCTAATGCGTTAGCTTCCTGAACAAGTTCTTGTATTAGCTGATATAGTTCTTGTTCCTGAATATTATAATTATTTTTTGCACGCATTGTAGCTACTTTCTGCTGTTTTACTCGCGAATGATTTGACCAACCGTTACTAATAGGTATATTAATTGCAAAACCAACAAACTGTGCAGCATTATCTTTTATCTGTGTATTAAAAGGAATTACCTCTCCAGTATCACTATCCAGTCCATTATCAACATATCTTGATCCATATCCAGCTAGCAACGATAATGAGGGGTACAAACCCCCTTTTGCAGCTGCTAATTCTCTTTGAGCCGCTTTTGCTCTAAATTCTTGTGCTTTAATAATAGGTATAAAACTCTTAGCTTTATTAAAAATAGAATTCTTATCTCTATCATAGGTCACATCATCTTCATTGAGTTCTATCAGAGAAGACTGAATATCTATTGTTGTAGCCTCTTGCAAGTTCATTTCTTGTATTAAAGCTAGTTTTGCCGCAGTTATATTATTTAAATTTTGAGTGACTAATAACTGATCCGCTAATAACGCAGATTGCGCTTCGTATAAATCTGCTTTCGCTTTTTGTCCTAAACCAACTTGTCTATTAACCAAATCATAGTTGTCCTTAGATACTTGTTCTTGTTCCTTAGAAATATTATGCAACCCTTCCATAAATTGAATATCATAAAAGGCAGACATTACTCTAAATGCTAATAGATATTTTTGATGAAGTGTTTCTTCTTTTGAAGCATCATGTAAAAGTTTTGAAGCTCTAATCGTGTTCATCTTTTGAAAACCTCTAAATAAATCGAGTCCTGCTTCTAAATTATAATTATTTGAAACAAATTCTGTATTCTCGAAAAGATTGGTGTTAGGGTTTTCTGATCTACCAAAATTCTTAATATAGCTTGAAGATGCACTAATATTAGGTAACAAATTCCTTATAGATTGTTTATACGTTTCTTTATTTGCATCTTGATTATATTTAAACTCATTGAGTTGTAAATTGTTATTTAAGGCATAAGTAATACACTCATTCAAAGACCATGTTTTTTGAGCACTAGTAATATTCATCACAAGTATTAATATAAAAAATACTATTTTGTTTTTGTTATTCATCAGTTCAAATACTTAAAAATGTTTTGATATCATTCCTTAGTCTAATGTTATGCCATAAATTTAATTAGCTGATTATCATATATTTAATTAAGTTTTGTTGAAATTGAAATACAAATAATGTAAAATAATCATACACATAGTGTCTAATTATTTTACACAAAAATCAGAAATAGGATATCTAATTTGTACTTTTATGAAGTGATTATAAAAACATAACGTTATGCAAGATGGAAAAATCTTGGTTATAGATGACAATAAGAGTGTTCTAAGCGCTCTAGAAATTCTATTACAATTTGAATTTAGATATATAGAAACCATTTCTAATCCCAATCAAATATCTTCAGTCCAAAATTTAAGTGATTTTGATATTGTATTATTAGACATGAATTTTTCCGCAGGAGTAAATACAGGTAACGAAGGTTTATTCTGGCTTAAAGATATTAAGAAAAGGGCTCCTTATGTTTCTGTAATTATGATGACTGCTTATGGCGCTGTAGATCTTGCCGTTAAGGCACTAAAAGAAGGTGCTACAGATTTCATATTAAAACCTTGGAATAATGAAAAACTATTAATTACTATAAAATCAGCTATTCTATTACGTAAATCTAAAAAAGAAATTACCAAATTAAAAGAGAAAGAAAGCCACCTTAAACAAGTAATTAACCAAGATTCTAATTCTATTATAGGAAATTCAAAAGTATTAACTTCGGTATTAAGTTTAGTCCAAAAAGTTGCAAAGACTGATGTTAATGTTCTTATAACGGGAGAAAATGGTACAGGAAAAGAATTAATCGCCAGAGAATTGCATCGAACATCTTCTAGAAAAGAAGAGGTTTTTATTGGTGTAGATATGGGATCGATATCAGAAACTTTATTCGAAAGTGAACTTTTCGGACATACTAAGGGAGCTTTCACAGATGCTAAAGAAAATCGCGCAGGTAAATTCGAAGCTGCTAATGGGGGCACCTTATTTCTAGATGAAATTGGGAATTTGTCTTTACAAACACAAGCAAAATTATTATCTGCAATACAAAATAGGACTATTGTTCGAGTAGGATCTAATAAATCTATTCCTGTAGATATTCGATTAATTTGTGCCACTAATTGTAATCTCCCGCAAATGGTTGTTGATGGTATTTTCAGAGAAGATCTATTATATCGAATCAACACAATTCATGTTGAAGTTCCTCCATTACGAGAAAGAGAAAAAGATATTCTGATTCTAGCAGATTTTTATTTAAATAAATATACTACGAAATATGGTAAATCCGCGCTTCGCATAAATAATGCCTCCGAAGAGAAATTATTAACATATACATGGCCTGGTAATGTTAGAGAATTGCAACACACTATGGAAAGAGCTGTAATACTCTCTGAAGGCAATGTACTAAAACCATCAGATTTTATATTGAGTGCAGGAAATAATATTTCTTTTGAATCAGGCCCAGAAACACTTGATGAAATGGAAAAATTAATGATTGATAAAGCTGTAAATCAACACAATGGAAATTATAGTGCTGCAGCAATTCAATTAGGTATTTCAAGGCAAACCTTATATAATAAAATTAAGAAATTCAATAACTAATGATCAGTAGGAATTTTTATGTTCAACTCGTAATTCGAGTCATCAGTATTGCTATTAATTCTTTACTAATAGCTTTCACTCTTTTTAAAGAATACTATGCCTGGTTTGTAATATTAATGTTTATATTTTTATCACAAACATTATTACTTATTAAATATTTGAATCAAAATAATAGAAAGATTGCTTTCTTTTTTCATTCAATAAAAAATGAAGATTTTACACTAAGTTTTCCAGAACGAGATAATGCGAAGTCCTTTAATGAGTTAAATCATAGCCTTAATTCTTTTAATTCTATGATGCAAAAAGTATTCTTAAAAAACCAAGCCCAAGAAAAATATTATCAGGAAATCTTGAACCAAGCTGAAATCGGTATTCTAACTTTTAATGCCAAAGGACATATTCTTTTTGCAAATCCTAAAGTAGAAAAGTTATTAAATTATACCCCTTTAAATCATATTAAGCAATTAGCGCAGGTTGATAAAAAACTCTTCGAGATGTTTAGTAACCTTACCTCTTTTGAAAGAAAACTTTTTCAACTTACTAACGAACGAGAGACTATTCAATTAGTCATTAAGTCCAATGAGATTGTGCTCAATCAAGAAGTGCTTAATCTAATTACGATACAAGATATTGATAGTGAATTAGATAAAAAAGAAACGGATTCTTGGATGAAACTTATTCGGGTATTAACCCATGAAATTATGAATACGGTTACTCCTATCACCTCAATTTCAGAATCGATTCTAAATTATTACATAAATGAAAAAGGAACAATACCACTAGAAGAACTTGATGAAAGTAAAATACGTCTTACGGCAAAGGGATTAGAAGTCATCAAAGAACAAGGAAAAGACTTGATGAGTTTTGTGCAATCTTATCGCAGTTTTTTAAGTGTCCCCAATCCTGATAAGGAGATTATAAATGTAAAAAAACTATTAGAAAAAATAAAGGTCTTGATTAACCCAGAAACAGATATACCTAAAATATCTATCCATTATATCAATTCAGAAGAAGAAATCGAAATTTTTGCAGATGAAAAGTTAATTACACAAGTATTAATTAATCTTTCAAAAAATGCCATCCAAGCATTAAATGGTGTTGAAGATGGTAAAGTAATGCTTACTTCTGGCACCACAGACAAAGGAAAAAAATACATTAGTGTATCGGATAATGGCCCAGGAATTTCGCCAGAAATTATGAGTCAAATTTTTGTTCCTTTTTATACTACCAAAAATGATGGTACAGGAATAGGCTTAAGTCTTTCTAAACAAATTATGCATCTGCACGGAGGTAGTTTAACGGCTCACTCAACTCCTTATGAAGAAACGTCCTTTTCATTATTTTTCTAGTAAATATTAAAGTAGTGAGAATTATTTGTTTTGAGTTGGATGCAATTTCAAGGTTTTGACTAATGCTTCAAAATAATAATCCTCTTGATTAGGTACAATAATCACCTTATAGGCGGTATTTTTTATAACATAATATGAAGACGTATCTCGATCTAATGTATCTGAATGTAGGTTAACAATCTTTTGTATATAATCATTTATTAATATCACCTCATCATATAATATTTCTCTTCGCAATGTAGGTGCATCACTTTTGTACACTAAGTAGTCGTTTCTAAAACTTATAGATTTACAAATTCCATCAACTGTATTAAATTCGAAAGTAAAATCTTTGGATGAAAAAATTTTATTAATGTTCTCGGGAGTAGGTTCTAAAGAACGAGCGCAACCAATGCAACAGATAATACTAAGAAAAACTATTATTTTTTGCATTTCCCTATATTTAGCTTGTTTCAAATAAATCGTAGATATAATAAATATTAAATGCCATACCCTCGACATATGATATTGTCTAAGATACGGCATTTAAAATTGTCTAATAGATCCTATTAAGCGGATTATCTATCTTATTTTGAAGCTATACGTTTTACAGAATTTTCAAAATCGATGTCCTCTAGATTACTAATAAGTAACCCTACTCCACCTGATTTCGAAGCTACAATGTATTCTGTTTGGAATCTTCTATCTTTTTTATACGCTTTTAGATACTTAAGTTTAACCACTTTTGAGGTTGGTGTAAAGAAATATCGACCGTGAATTCTTTTGTAATTCACTTCTTGAATATTTGCTTCATCTTTTATCTGATCACTTAGAGCTTGCACTACTCGAGCAGCTCTGTGTTCATCGAACTGATAGAAATCACATGTATAAATAAACACATAATTTTGAATATTGGTAGCATCTACAAATAATTCAAAATCAACTTTTTTGTTTTCGATTTTTTTCAATTCGGCAAGCGCAACATTTTTGAATTTTAATTCGCCTTCTAATAAATTGATTTTGGCTTTAAAATCTTCAGGGGTTGCCTTTACATAATCGCTTGTAAGAACTATCGTATTATTCTTAAATTCGATTTTGTTTTTTGAAAATTTAGCAAACCCTTCCTTTTTAGGCTCAAATATCTGGCAACTAACAAGAAGGACTGAGGTAAGCAATAGTAGAAATTTTTTCATGGGCATTTGTGTTAAATATTTAGAATCATAAACAAGTAATTCTTAGATAATTACAGCGCAATATAATAAAAAAAAATCAATTTATAACCATTCAACGGGTTTTTTAAGCACTTTAACTAGTTTTTCCTCTTCACTTTCCGGTTTTGGATGATGATCATACCGCCACTGTACTTGGGGTGGAAGGCTCATTAGGATACTTTCTATTCGTCCGTTAGTTTTTAGCCCAAAAAGTGTTCCTTTATCGTGAACTAGGTTAAATTCTACATATCTACCTCTTCTAATTTCTTGCCAATCTCTTTGATTTTTGGTAAATGGTAAGTCTTTTCTTCGTTCTATAATTGGAACATAAGCTTCTAAAAAACTGTTACCTACTTCGGTAACAAAATCATACCAATTTTGCATAGACATTTCTTCAGTAGTTTTACAGTAATCAAAAAACAAACCACCCACTCCTCTTCCTTCTTCTCTATGTGCATTATAAAAGTATTCATCACACTTTTGTTTATAGGCAGGATAAAACTCAGGATTATGTTTATCGCAAGATATTTTGCATACTTGATGAAAATGAACTGCATCTTCTTCAAAAAGATAATATGGGGTTAAGTCTTGTCCACCACCAAACCAACTATCAACTATATCCCCTTCTTTATTGTACATTTCAAAATATCGCCAGTTAGCATGTACAGTAGGAGCCATTGGATTTTTGGGGTGTAATACCAAAGATAAACCACAGGCAAAAAAATTAACCTCGCCAACGTTAAAATAACTCTGCATTGCCTTAGGCAATGCTCCATGTACCCCAGAGATATTTACGCCCCCTTTTTCAAAAACATTCCCGTTTTCTATTACCCTTGTTCTCCCTCCACCACCTTCAGGGCGTTTCCATTGATCTTCATCAAATTTGGCTTTACCATCGATCTCCTCAATCTTTAAGGTTATGGTATCCTGTAATTCTTGGATATACTTATAAAATTTATCTTTCATGTTGATACACTATGCTATTAAGAGACAAATATTTACTCTGTTATTTTTTTAGGTTCTTCTGAAGAATTATTTCCCGCAATCAATTTTTTCTGATCCAAAATCTTAACCGTCTCGGTTGATGCTGCGACTACCGATATTGGCAATGTTATAATAAAACCAATAATTGGTATAAAAAGCATTAGTACAAATACAATTCCGTTACCAATTGCGGTTCCTCTATGTTTTCTTACAAATTGTACACTTTCCTTATAATTAAAATGACGTTCCATGGTGTAATCCATATTACCAAACCCCACATAATATGCCTGTATCAAAAATATCAATATGGTAAATGCAATCCCTATAACCGGTATAAAGCTCAAAATAATAAGCGGAATCATAAATAACAGTTCTCTACATAGGTTTCGAATATTAATACGGATACCTCTTGATAATTGTTGACTAAAAGAAGTATTTCGGTGTATATGATCAGTCTCGCCTAATAAGTGAGCTTCTACCTTTTCTGAAACAGGACTCATAAACGGTGCAGAAAGTGCCATTACAATATGTTTATACAATACTAGCCCCAAAACCAGTATTAATAGCCCGCCCATATAGGTGCTTATTGTTGCAAAGGTTTCTGATCCCCATTCCCAAGGCCAAATTCTGGCAATTAAGGTTCCCAAATTATCCGAAAAGAAATAGGCCAATGCCACAAAAATAAACCCTGTTATTACACTAATTAAAATGGGAATAGCAAAAAATTTCCATAATCCGAGTTTCGAAATCAGTTTAAATGTTCCAAAATAGGCCTTAATTCCGTTTATAATATTCTTGAACATAGTCTTATAAATTGATTGAATTTTATATTTTCTGCTATAATTTATAGCATACTCTTTTTAATTAGTATACTAAACTGAAGGTTTGTTTCACTAATCTGGTTTTTCTAGAAAATACACCAAACTATTTTTAAGGTTAACAACGTCATTTATCTCGATTATTTCTTTGGCCTTTTGCGTTTCTTGGATTAAAAAAGATACTATTTCTTCTTCTGAACTATATAGTAAATCGTTAAAAAACTTTCTGCCCATTTCATTATTATGTAAATCCATACAATTTTCTAAAGGTTCATTAGGAGCAAGTTTTTCATGCAAATCGGTTATTTTTTGAGCCCAATTCGTCGATTTTCGTGTTTTTTTGGTGATTTTGAACGTTTTTTGGCAAATTAGAACATTCCAAAGAGCATGTCTAAATGCATTTTCTTTTCCATTCTTATGATGCGAGGTGCCATAATATGTATCGCAAATTATTAATGTTCGTTTTGTAGCCTTTATCGTTGGGATAATATATATGGGATATTTGAGTGTTAAAACGGCTAATCGGTATAATTCTACTATACTTAACCGTTTTAGTACTCCCCACAAATCCATGTTTTAACCTTGATATTCTTTTACTGCATCTACAAATGCTCTAGCATTATCGACTGGGATATTTGGTAAAATACCATGTCCCAAATTAGCAATGTATTTATCCTTACCAAACTCATCAATCATCTGCTTTGTCATTTTTTTAATATCGGCAGGTGGTGATAATAATCTTGATGGATCAAAATTTCCTTGCAGTGTAATATTTCCTCCTGTAAGATAACGAGCATTTCTTGCAGAACATGTCCAATCTACCCCCAATGCAGATGCGCCAGATTGAGCCATGTCTTGTAGAGCGAACCAACATCCTTTACCAAAAACGATTACCTCGGTCTCATCTTTTAAAGCATCAATAATTTGCTGAATATAGTTCCAGGAGAATTCTTTGTAATCTACAGGTGATAACATCCCTCCCCAACTATCAAATACCTGAACAGCATTTACACCAGTTGCAACTTTAGCTTTTAAATAAGCTATAGTAGTATCGGTTATCATTTGCAATAATTTATGTGCAGCCTTGGGTTCGGTAAAACAAAGTTCTTTGGCTTTGTCAAAATTCTTAGACCCTTGCCCCTGTACAGCATAGCAAAGTATGGTCCAAGGAGAACCTGCGAAACCGATAAGTGGAACGCGATTATCTAAACGTTCTTTGGTTAATTTTATAGCATCCATTACATATCCTAATTCCTCATGTACATCTGGCACTACTACTTGCTCTAAATCTTTCAAAGATCTAATAGGATTCGGTAACCATGGGCCAATGCCGTCTTTCATCTCCACTTCGATGTTCATCGCCTGAGGAATCACCAAAATATCACTAAAAAGGATAGCAGCATCGGGTCCAATAATATCAATAGGTTGTACCGTAATTTCTGAAGCTAGTTCTGGTGTTCTACAACGTGTAAAGAAATCATACTTGGCTTTTAACGCTCTAAACTCTGGTAAATATCTTCCGGCTTGTCGCATCATCCATACTGGAGGACGTTCTACTGTTTCTCCTTTTAAGGCTTTAAGAAAAAGGTCGTTTTTTATCATATTCTTTTTCATCCCGATTCTTCTCAGGATATTTTTATTAGTATCACAATCATAAAATGATGCCCATATGTAATAGCATCATAAGTTATTTCTTATTAAAATATTTTACAGCCTGAACTATAACATTTTCAACGGTTGGTTTATTAGCCACAATTATGGTGTCACAATACTTCTTTGCTTCAGATGCTGTTGTGTTTCCTATACAAAAAGCTACACTTTGATCTATTGTATTTTCGGCTACATAACTTTGTACTCCAGAAGGGCTAAAAAATAGAATTCCATCAAAAGAACGATTAAATTTCTTTGAATTTAAGTGCGTTTTATACACTTTTTGCTCTTTTAATGTTATTTTATTCTGTGCTAATAGATCTGGTAATTCATTTCTTCTCAAATTTCCACAAAAAAAGGAAAAATCTTCATTTTTATATCCTTTTATAATTTTTTTGGCCAAATCCGAAGCATTTTGAGCAGTTTCGACTACTTTAAGTCCATTATTCTGCAATAACCTTTTTGTGTTTTCTCCGACACAAAAACAATTTGAAATGTTTATTTCAGATTCTATAATTGCCTTTACTGCGTTTTTGCTTGTAAAGATTCCGTTTACTACCGACTCTGCTAAGTTAAATTTCAAAATTTCAATTGTAATAGCATCATATAAAACAAAACCAATACCCGAGTTCAACAGTAATTCTTTCTGAGGTAAGGAGATTTTTTTTGTCGATAACACCGTTGCCGCAGTCATTACTTCATAATTTCTTTTATCTCCTTCATTAATTCTCTTCCGCCATTATTTAAAATCTCCTGGGCACAAATTTTTCCAAAATCCAATTGCTCTCCAATCTTTACTTCTTTATGTACCTCTATTTTCTTCTTGCCATCCAAACTAAATAATACTCCATTAAAACGGATAATTTCATCACGTATTTCTGCCAATGCTCCAATTGGAGCAGTACACCCTCCTTCTAGTTCTCTCAAAAATTCTCGTTCGATATGCACACAGATTTCCGAAGATGAATGGTTTAAATTTGATAAGGCACTTTTGCAATATTCATCTGTTTCTTTGGCAACTACCAGCATAGCTCCTTGAGCAGGAGCAGGAACCATCCAATCCAAATCAATGTAATTTTCTGGTTTCAAATTAATCCGCTCCAAACCAGCCGCAGCAAATATGGCACCATTCCAAATACTATCTGTTAGTTTCTGCATTCGAGTATTCACATTTCCACGTAAATCAACAACATCATGAGTCGGGAATTTATGCAACCATTGCGCTTTTCTTCTTAAACTTCCTGTAGCGATAGTACCCTTTTCGTCAAGAAAAGCAAGTCCTTTATGCACCAAAATATCACGTACATTCGCTCTTTCCAAAACAGCAGCTTCTACAATACCATGAGGTAAAACAGTAGGTACATCTTTCATAGAATGTACAGCAATGTCTATATCATTATTAAGCATGGCTATATCCAGAGTTTTTGTAAAAACTCCAGTAATACCCAGCTCATATAGTGGTTTATCTAGGATAATATCTCCTGTAGATTTCACAGGAACTAACTCACTTTGATAACCAAATTCTTTTATTTTTTTCTGAACCGTATTTGCTTGCCAAAGTGCTAATTCACTATCTCTGGTTCCTATGCGAATTTTTTTAGCCAAGATTACTTGTTTTGTAATTGAAATACTTTCTGAATAAGTTCTATACTCTCATCTGCCGAAGTGCTGTCATCCTTTAAATGATTGGCAAAATGATTTGTGATCTTTTGGATTATTCGATCACTTATAATATCTGCTTGCTCTTGATTAAAATCCGCATATTTTTTTCTCTGCAAATTAATTTCGGCGTCCTTTAACGTGGTCAACTTATTTTTTAATGCTTTAATAGTAGGGGCGAATTTACGCGTCTCTAACCAACTATCAAATTCTCCTTTAATATCTTCTATAATACGTTCTGCATCCGGAATATGTTCTTTTCTACGTTGTAAAGTTCTATCTGTCATTTTTGATAAGTCATCTAAATGAACCAAAGTAACATTAGATAACTCTGTAACATCCATCGCAACATTTCTTGGTATGGATAAATCCAAAATCAACAAAGGTTTTTCAGAATGTATCAGCGCTTTAGAAATTGTAGGTTTTTGCGCTCCAGTGGCAACAATCAATACGTCAGAGTTTTTAATTTCAGATTGTATGTTTGCATAATCTTTTACCAAAAGATTAAATTTTCCCGCAATTTTCTCTGCCTTAGTTTTTGTTCTATTAATTAATACAATGTGTTCATTTTTGGTATGTTTTACCAAGTTTTCACACGTATTTCTTCCGATTTTTCCGGTACCAAAAAGTAATAAGTTTTTATCCGAAACGTGTGGTACTCTGGCCAATATATATTGTACAGCAGCAAAACTTACAGAAGTAGCTCCGCTCGAAATTTCGGTTTCATTTTTGATTCGTTTACTTGCCTGAATCACCGCATTAACTAACCGCTCCATAAAAGGATTAACCATCTCCTTTTTCTTAGATTCTTTGAAACTTATTTTTATCTGGCTAATAATTTCAAAATCTCCCAAAATCTGACTATCAAGACCTGTCCCTACTTTAAATAAGTGAGAGACTGCACTACTATTTTTATGAACATATGCAACTTTTTCAAATTCTTCAACCGTTCCGTGAGTATGCTCACAAAGCAATTTGATAAGTTGAAAAGGATGTTCTGCAAACCCGTATAATTCGGTTCTATTGCATGTAGAAATCACAACAAGTGAAGATATACCTTCGGTTTTAGCTTGTAAAAGGATGTTTTTTTTAGCTTCATCATTAATGCTAAAATGGCCTCTTACCTCAGCATCGGCCTTCTTATAACTAAGGCCAATGGCATAAAAATGTTTTCCTTTCGCTCGCAAATGGGGCTCCATGTATTTTCTATTCCGTTTACAGAACAAAAATATTTTACAAAACTCTGATAAAATAACGCTAGAGGAACAATAAGTAACGAAAAACGGTATTCTCGATATTTTTCTAGCCTAAATCGCCTAAAACCACTATTTTTGTTGATATAATTAATAACCTTTGGCGATAGTTTAGATTATTTCTAAATAAAACATTTTTTGTAAAGATGGAAATTGAATTAAAAAATAACGCTCCAGGGATTTTAGAAGAGACCCAAATTGAAGATGGTTTTTTCGTATTAAAATTTCAAAACGAATCTGGTGATAACCAAAGAGTTATACGAGACATCGACAGTAATTTTATTCAATTTCATTTTTGCATAAAGGGTGCAATAAAGTTTAATTTTAATAACGGGAGTTACGCTATCAATCTTGCCGAAGAAAATTCGTTATTACTCTACAATCCTCAACGAGATTTACCTATGAATCTTGAAATGGAAAAAGATTCATGGTTAATCACGATACTTATCTCTATCAAAAAATTTCATTCCCTATTTTCTAAAGAAGCAGATTACATTCCTTTTTTAGGCGAAGGTAATAGGGATAAAAAATACTATACAGATGCAGTAATTTCTCCGTCGATGGCTGTTGTTCTAAATCAAATCATGAATTATGGTCTACACCCATCCATCAAATTATTATATTTTAAGGGTAAAGCATACGAGTTATTAAGTTTATATTTTAATCGACCTGAAGATGCTAATATTGAACAATGCCCTTTTCTTGTTGATGAAGAAAATGTTTTAAAAATACGAAAGGCTAAAGAAATCATTATAGCAAGAATGGCAGAGCCACCAACATTGCAAGAATTATCTAAAGAAATAGGATTACCTCTAAAAAAACTTAAAGATGGATTTAAGCAAATCTACGGAGAACCTGTATATGCCTTCTTATTTGATTATAAAATGGAATTAGCACGACAACTTTTGGCATCCGGAAGTCACAATGTGAACGAAGTAGGGTTAAAAGTTGGCTATAGCACCGCGAGCCACTTTATAGCAGCTTTTAAAAAGAAATTTGGAACTACTCCAAAAAAATATGTGATGAGCTTAAGTTAATAAGCAATTAGTCTACAGATTCCCCTCCAGGAATACCAACTCCTTTTTGTAAAGAAACAATAGAGTCATACATACCTCTGTTCTCTTCAGTGGTATCAGCCAATACAGATACAAAGTCAAATTGTTCTAACAGTTCCAGGACAAAGGGTAGCTTGTCTTTTTCGACATCTACGATTATTCGTTTCATGTGTAATAATTATTGTTTGTTAACGATCACATGCAACCTTCGACAATCAAATTTGAAACTTCGATCGGGTCGGGTTCATCTTTGCTTTTTTAATTACCTAAAAATACTAAAATAAAACAACTCAACTTTCAGTTTACTAGAATTTAACGTATTTATAAGTAATGTTTGATATTTAAAAATCCATATTCAAACCTAATAGTAACATTTCCAAATCCCCCTATCAAAAACTCTTATTGTTTTTATCTTCAATAGTTCTTATTGTTTGTATTTTTGCTTTGCATAAAAAGAAAAATTATGAGTAAAGGAGTTCTCCTTGTTAATCTTGGATCACCAGATAGCACTGATCCAAAAGATGTGAAAAAATATCTTGGTGAATTTTTAATGGATCCTCGAGTAATCGATCTTCCTCTTTGGGCAAGAACATTATTAGTTAAAGGAATTATTCTTAATACGCGCCCTAAAAAATCGGCAGCAGCTTATAAAAAAATATGGTGGGATGAAGGTTCTCCATTAATAGTACTTTCAGAAAGGTTACAGAAAAAAGTAGCTGATCGTTCTTCAATTCCTGTAGAATTAGCAATGCGATATGGCTCAATGACTATTAAAAAAGGGTTACAGCAATTACACGATCAAGGAGTAAATGAAGTAATGATTGTTCCATTATATCCTCAATTTGCAATGGCTACGACCGAAACTATTTTGGTACTAGCAGAAGAACTACGAGCAACATATTTTCCAGATATGAAGATCAATCATATCCCGGCATTTTATAATAAATCAGAATACATTGATGTGCTTACCAAGAGTATTTCTGAAAGCTTAGAAAATTTAGATTACGAACATTTACTTTTTTCATATCACGGAGTACCCGAGAGACATATCAGAAAGAGTGATATTACTAACGGAAACTGTAAGATGGATGGTAAATGTTGTTTTAAAAAAGGATCAGAACAACATGAATTTTGTTATCGTCATCAATGTGAAATGACCACAGTACAAGTAGCTAAAAAACTAGGACTTAAAAATGGAACGTACTCTACCTCATTTCAATCCCGATTAGGTTTTGATCCATGGTTACAACCTTACACGGATCGCACCATTGAACGAATGGGAAAAGATGGTATTAAAAAAATGGCTATTGTAACTCCAGCTTTTGTTTCAGATTGTTTAGAAACACTAGAAGAAATAGCGATGGAAGGAGAAGAGATATTTCATGAAGTAGGTGGAAAGGAATTTACTACAATTCCTTGTTTGAATGATCGCGATGATTGGGCAGATGTACTGTCTAATTGGATACATGTATGGAGTGAAGCTAAAACTCCTGTTGCATAATGGCAAAAGTTACTTCTGAAGCTTTAGGCATTGAACCTATCGGCAAGCTTTTAATTAAGCAAGCTGTTCCTGCATCTATCGGAATATTAGTAATGTCACTTAATATTTTGATCGATTCTATTTTTGTAGGTAATTGGATAGGATCTATTGCATTTGCCTCTATTAATGTTGTCCTACCTGTATCTTTTTTTATAGGTGCACTAGGAATGTCAATAGGTGTAGGTGGTTCTAGTATTATTTCTCGTGCCTTAGGAAGTGATGATAAAGAAAAAGCATTAAGAACCCTGGGTAATCAAGTTTCTCTTGGGTTAATGGTTATGATACCATTGGTTGTGTTAGGATTAACTTTTGTTGATGATATCATCCCGCGATTTGGAGGGAAAGGAGACATATTCGAGCCTGCCAAAATATACTACAAAATTATATTGTATGGGGTTCCTATTCTTGGTTTTGCCATGATGGGAAACACTGTTATCCGTGCCGAAGGGAAACCCAAATTTGCAATGATTGCAATGATCATTCCTACAATTAGTAATTTATTACTCGACTACATTTTTATTAAAGTATTGGATATGGGTATGCACGGTGCTGCTTGGGCCACTACCGGATCTTATTTAGCCTGTTTTTTATACATTTTTTGGTTTTTCGCTTCAAAAAATTCTGAATTAAAAATTGGTTTTCGCCATTTTGGATTACGAAAAGAAATTGTTTCAGAAATAGCTTCTCTTGGCGGCGTTACCATGTCGAGACAAGCCGTAGTAAGTATTACTTATTTATTAATGAATAATATCTTATTTGATCTCGGGCAAGAAGGTCTTGTAGCCGTATATGCTATTATTGGGCGTATGCTTATGTTTGCGTTATTTCCTGTTTTTGGGGTTACACAAGGATTTTTACCTATTGCCGGATATAATTATGGTGCTCAACACTATTCTCGTGTGCGCCAAACGATCAATACTGCTATTACCTACGCATCCATCGTAGCAACAATAGTTTTTATAGGGTTAATGGTATTTCCCACAGAAATCACTTCACTATTTCTAAGTGATGATCCAACCCTAAGTCCAAAAGAATTAGCTTTAAATCAGTTCGTTCTTACGCACACCGCAACTCCTATGCGATGGGTATTTGCAGCAACGCCCATTATTGCATTACAATTAATAGGCGCTGCCTATTTTCAAGCTGTTGGTAAAGCAATCCCCGCCCTATTATTAACATTATCAAGACAAGGATTCTTTTTTATCCCATTAATCTTAATTCTTCCAAAATTTTATGGCGAATTAGGAGTTTGGATTTCATTTCCTATAGCAGATGTTTTGGCCACAATTGTTACTGGATATTTCTTAAACCGTGAAGTGAGGACAAAACTCATTATACCCAAAGCAACATAACCATTAGTTTGTTCTAGTTGCAGCTTTACTAATTATCAACCATTTATCTTCTATTTTTTTAAGAAGGAAAATATCTATAAATCGCATTTCATGATCAGGGATTAAAATTTCGGCCTTTGCTGTAGCGATATCATTTTCTATATCTACAGATAGGACTTTTCCTTTTCTTCCGTTAAACTTCCCTTTTTCTCTTTTTGCAAATCCAGAAGCATATTTTTTTATAGGCACGATCCATATTGGTTTATCCTTGTGACTCAAAAACAAATCGGCTTCTTCGTAAAAAGCTTGTTGAATCATTTCTGGATTATTATATGAAGTGCCCTCGATATAATAATTAATAGTTTTTCTAATTTTACTTTCTTCGGCTTGTCCGATGATCAAGTTAAAAGACATCAAAAATAGTGTGGCAAAAATGCAGGTTTTCATAGGTTTAATTTTTAAGTTTATGATTTCGTATTCTTATTACTTTGCCGTTATCTTCATCGGTAAGTATATATAGTTTTCCTTCTGGACTTTGTATAATTTTTCTCGACCTTACCCGATCATTTACAAATAATTCTTCGGCACTTTTAATACTATCATTTTCGATTCTAAATCGCCACAGGCTGCCTTTTGACAAACCAGAAACCAAAAGATCGTTTTGCCATTCTATAAACTCGTCTCCAACATAAAATGTTAGGCCTGTAGGTGCAACAGTGTGCGGCCAATACCATATAGGATTTGTGTATTCTGCGCCCTCTATTATAGGAGGTGTATATGCCTTGCTACGATACCCCCCTGTTGTAACAATAGGCCAACCATAATTAGCTTTCATGTGTAACCTATTAATTTCATCCCCTTGTTTAGTGCCATGTTCACTAAACCAAATATTTCCTGTATCAGGTTGTATCGTAATTCCCTGTGCTGCTCGTATACCAATAGCATATAACCCTGGTACTGCATCTGGCCCAAAATCGGAGTTATCCTCAGGAATAGTACCATCTGGGTTCAAGCGGTAAATTTTACCCCGCTTATCGGTTATATCTTGGGCAATAGGCAATTCGGGCTCATCAATTTCTTTAAACAATCGTTCACCTACGGTGATATATAATTTACCATCATTGCCAAATACCATTCCGCCACCGTAATGAAAATATTCTCGAGTAAATGGCCCAGCTTCTAGAATGGTTTTTATATTGGTTAAGCTGTCATTTTTAAGTTGTGCTCGAACCACTTTAGTAGTACTACCATGATGTTCTTTTTTTGCAGCATAAGAGAGATATAACTGACGGTTTTCGTGAAATTTTGGATCTAAAACCACTTCAAAAATACCAGAATTATCCCCTCGCCAAACTACTCGTATACTATCTGTAAGATCTCTAGGGAAACCTTTTATAATATGTTTCTTTTTTGATCTAAGATTAACTTGTAAAAGCTCACCATCTTTTTCTGTTATAAGCACATCTTCTTCAGAAATAAAAGCCATACTCCAAGGATGGTTAAGGCTATCTATAATAGTTTCTTTAATAGGATTTGTTTTTGAAAAAGAAGTTGAAATAGATTTTTTAGGTTGCTCACAACCTATTACAATAAATACACATAAAACGAAAAGTTTGTTCATCTCTTGATTTTGACTAATTAGGCTGCAAAATCAAAAAGTTTGACTTTAAACTCTTTAAAAAACATGATCTTTAAAACGAAAAACTATATAATCTTATTTTGATTTCTATACTGCGAAGGCGTTATCTCAGTTTCGGCTTTAAAGGCCAAATTAAATGAAGTTACATTACCAAAACCACAATCATATGCTACTGTAGCAATTTTTTCATTGATATAATCGGGGTCGACTAATAAGTTTTTAGCCTTTTTAATTCGATAATGATTTACGAATTCTGAAAAGTTCTTCTCTTCATTTTCATTTATAACTTGTGATAGTTCTCTGGGAGTTATTGATAATTGCTTAGCAATGCTATGTAAAGAAACATTGTTTTCTAGATAGGTTTGCTCATCATTAAACAATGATCTAACCTCTTCAAGGACTTTTTTTGAAGTGGTTTTATCTAAACTTGAATTACCATACTTCTCTAAACTAAAAACATGTTTTTTAAGCAATAAATAGGAGAATACATATACCAAAAAAGAAAATGAAATAGCTCCCAAAATGTAAAAAGGAATCCATCCTAAAAGAATTCCGATATATAGAACCCACATCAAACTCACTCCTATTACAATATTGCGATACCATGTCAAAAGTTGAGATTTTGAATCATTCCCGATTTTAAAAATATATCTCCAACTCAAGATTATATAAAAACCCAAATGTGCAAATACTAATACATATGCCACATATGAGATAAAATCTCCATTATTGGGGATTATAGGGCTACATAATACAAAAGCGGCAAAGGGAATCAAGTGAACATATTGTTTTTTAGAAAATCGTTGTTGTTTTTCAAAAAGAGAAATTCCATAAAACCATAAAAACGGACCTACAGCCAATATAGCCGAAATGGCCAGGTTGCGAATTCGAGGATCTACCTCTATATAATTATGAAATATAGATTTCCCTATTCGGATTGTTAACCCCAATAAAACAAATGCCAAAAACCGATTAGCTTGTCTATTCCCTTTCTTTAATGTGAAGAGATAAAAACATAAAAAAAGAGCCTGGATAACACCAAGACAACTTAGAACGAGTATTACACCTTTTTCGAACATTTTTCAAAAATAACAATGATCACATATATACCAAGGTTAAAATTACGTGAAAATCTTTCTGAATTCTTTTTAATTCCTGACTTTCGTATGCCATCAAATCTATTTTTTTACGAATTTATACACTATACTAAGGTTTTTAAACATAAAAACTCAACACAGATGTATTCACGATTTTCCAAAGTAATTCTTTTACTTTTTTTTGGCTTTTTAACTATTTTACCAACACACTCTCAATCTTATAATCAAGAATTATATGATGCTCTCGAATATAGATTAATAGGCCCTTTTAGAGGTGGTCGAAGTGCTGCGGTAACGGGAGTACCAGGAAAACCAAATCTATTTTATTTTGGAGCAACAGGTGGAGGTGTCTGGAAAACAACAGATGGCGGACGTACCTGGGGGAATATTTCTGATGGTTTTTTTGGTGGATCAATTGGTTCGATTGCTGTGTCCAAGAGCGATCCTAATGTAATTTATGTTGGTGGTGGTGAAAAAACACTTCGAGGAAATGTATCTTCGGGATATGGTGTTTGGAAAAGTGTTGACGCCGGTAAAACCTGGGTGCAATCAGGGCTTCCAAAAAGCAGACATATCCCAAGAATTGCCATCCACCCTACAGACCCAAATATTGTATATGCAGGAGTTCTAGGAAACATATATAAACCCACTCAAGATCGAGGCGTATACAAAAGTATTGATGGTGGAAAAACATGGGCAAAAGTCCTGTTTGCCAATCAAAATGCAGGAGCAGTAGATTTAACTCTGGACCCAAATAATCCCAGAATTTTGTATGCCTCAACCTGGAATGCCAGAAGAACACCATATAGTTTGAGTTCTGGAGGAAATGGCTCTGCACTTTGGAAAAGTAGCGATAGTGGTCAAACATGGAAAGAAATCTCAAAAAACAAGGGATTCGCAAAGGATACCCTTGGTATTATTGGAGTTACGGTTTCACCAGTAGATAGTGAGCGAGTATGGGCAATTGTAGAAAACAAAGAAAAAGGCGGGGTATATCGCAGTGATGATGGAGGAGAAACTTGGTCTTTATTGAATAGTGAAAGAAGTCTAAGGCAACGTGCATGGTATTATACACGTATTTATGCAGATTCTCAAGATAAGGATGTTGTTTACGTGGTAAATGTATCCTATCATAAAAGTAAAGATGGTGGAAAAAACTTTAGCAGTTACCGAGCGCCTCATGGCGATCACCATGATCTTTGGATTGCCCCAGAAAACCCTAAACGTATGATTATGGGTGATGATGGCGGTGCACAAATAACTTATGATGGGGGCGAAACTTGGAGTACATATCACAATCAACCAACATCGCAATTTTATAGAGTAACTACAGATAATAGTTTCCCGTATCGTATATATGTTGCACAGCAAGATAATTCTACTATAAGAATTAATCATAGAAGTACGGGTACATCAATATCCGAAAATGATTGGGAAAGAACTGCTGGTGGTGAATCTGCTCATATTGCAGTAGATCCTAAAAATAACGATGTTGTTTATGGCGGAAGTTATGACGGGTTTTTAACTCGTGTAAATCATAAAACTGAATCTATTAGATCTATAAGTGTATGGCCTGATAACCCAATGGGGCATGGTGCAGAGGATATGAAGTATCGTTTTCAATGGAATTTCCCGATACTATTCTCTAAACATAACCCCAATAAATTATATACTTTTTCTAATCACGTACATGTAACCGAAAATGAGGGTCAAAGCTGGGATGTAATTAGCCCAGATCTAACCCGAAATGATCCTGAAAAGTTAAAATCTTCGGGAGGTCCTATTACACAAGACAACACTTCTGTAGAGTATTACTGTACCATTTTTGCAGCGGCAGAAAGCCCTGTAAAAGAGGGAGTGTTATGGGTAGGTAGTGACGATGGGTTAATACATATAAGTCAAGATGGAGGAACATCTTGGAATAATGTAACTCCCAAAGGTATGCCAGAATGGATGATGATTAACAGTATAGAACCAAGTATCTTCAATGAAGGAACTTGCTATATCGCTGGTACCCGATATAAATCTGGCGATTTTGCACCTTATTTGTATAAAACCACAAATTTTGGAAAATCCTGGACCAAAATAACGAACGGGATTAACCCAGAACACTTTACCAGAGTACTTCGAGAAGATCCCAAAAGAAAGGGCTTGTTATATGCTGGTACAGAAACAGGTATGTATATCTCTTTTAATGATGGTGCAAACTGGCAGGCTTTTCAATTAAACCTTCCTATTGTACCCATTACCGATCTAACTATCAAAGAAAATAATCTAGTTGTTGCTACTCAAGGAAGAAGTTTATGGATTATTGATGATCTAACTGTTTTACATCAACTTAATGACAACTTCAAAACTCAAAATTATGCACTGTTTCAGCCCAAGGACACATACAGAATGCGAGGAGGTAGCGCAAAGAATTCTAAAACAGAAGGAACTAATCACCCTGCAGGTGTGATGACTTATTTTAATCTCAAAGATTACGATAAAGAAAAAGATACCATTTCACTTACTTATTTTAACGCCAAAAATGATACTATAAAATCATACAGCACTTCGAGTAAAGAAAAAAGCGATAAACTGACTGATATTGAAAAAGGAGCCAATCAATTTAATTGGAATATGAGAGGTGCTGGTGCCGAAAAGTTAAAAGGAATGATTTTATGGTGGGCAAACCTTGATGGTCCTAAAGCCGTTCCTGGAACCTACAAAGTAAGTTTAGCTGTAAATAAGAAAGAAGTAGCTAATCAATCCTTCAAAATTATCGCAGACCCTAGAGCAGAAGCTTCGGCACAAGAAATGCAAACACAATTTGATTTTATAACCAGTGTAAATAAAACGGTAGACAAAGCTCATAAATCAATTAAAAAAATAAAGAAAATCAATACCCAGCTTAAAGCATTCTCTACTCAATATAAAGATGACCCAAAAACTAAAGAGTTGGTTGAAAAAGCTAAAGAATTACAGAAAAAATTTGGAGATATAGAAAAAGCTCTATATCAAACAAAAAATAAAAGTAATCAGGATCCTTTAAACTTCCCTATAAAACTTACCAATAAACTAGGGCATTTAAACTCTTTGGTGGGTATGGGAGATTTTGGTCCAACTGCTCAAGATATTGCTGTTAAGAACGAATTAGTTAAAAAAATAGATGAGCAATTAGGTGCTTTTGATAAATTAATTTCTGAAGAAATTAAAAGCTTTAATACCAAATTCAATACCTCGCAGCTTAATTATCTTTTTGTAGAAGAATAACCTCTCGACTTCATTCGAGATCATAGTAATGTACTCATCTATAGTGCTGCCATCCCGATGAACCTGAAAAGAAACAAAAAAAAAGCACTGTTAATCAAATAATTAACAGTGCTTTATATTTTCATTTTTCTATCTTCCTTATCTCCTCCAACAATCTAATCTACTATTCTTGGGTATCATTGGTTTTTAAAGTGGTACGGGAGCGATTAAAAAACTGTCGTAATTCGGCTACTTTTTCTGTAAAACCCAATTTTCCTGCACCTTTGCTATATTGAGAATATGCATAATCATTTAATGCATTCTGATAATTATCATAATCGTGCAAAATTTTAGTACTTTCTAGTTGATAGGCAATACTTTGTACCCGTGCCAACAGACTTTCGGCAAATGCGCGGGCTTTATAATCCCTTTCGAACTCCTGCCAGTTTACATCGGGAGTCCTTGCGCGGGTACCGGAGAACTCTTTTCGATTAGAGGAACAATCAGTAATTGACATATATCATTTTTGTCTCGTAGTCCAGCCCCGATTCGTTGTAGTCTATCACACATACATAGGAGCCAACGGGTACTCGCTCGCCTTTATGGGTGCCGTTCCAACCATCGCCCGGTCCCCCATAATGGGCGCTGAACAGCAAGCGTTGGCTCAGGTTGTATATCTTCACCACGTTGTTTTTGTATTTTTCTAATCCTTCAATTACCAAGGTGTCGCCAATGCCATCGCCGTTAGGAGAAAACCCTCTATTGAAATCCATAAGCGGCTCCTTAGAGTTACTACAATTCCCGGTAGCAACGGTCACGATCTGCCCACAAGAAGCGGTATTTCCAGCATCATCTGTTACAATCCAGGTCACGGTTGTTTCTCCGATACCGAACTCATAGGTATCGGGGTCTATATCTGTACCATTTACTTGGGCGACAACAGTGGTAACAGAACAGTTGTCGGCGGTAACAGGGATTCCAAGGTCGACAGTAGTGGTACAATCGCCAGTACCATTATCAGAAGCATTGGCCTCCACATCGACGGGACATGTTATTGTTGGAGCAATAGTATCCACAACAGCTACGTTTACCAGCTGTGCCGCCAGATAGGATAAACTGTTTGTGCCCATGACCATATTGGCCGGTACATTGATGGTAATGTTGCCATCACAGAGCAACTCGGGTACAATGGTAACGGTATATGTTGATCCGCTCCCTGTAAAGTCGCTTACCATGGCATTAGCAACCTGGATACCACACAACCCAAAATCTGTGACCTCGTCATCAAACCTAATGTTTACCGTAAAGGGTTCTGAGCCATCAACATTTTGTGGGGCATCAATAGTCGGCCTAGGGGGGGTACTGCCATCCGATATGGATCTAAACCCGCCCCACCCATTATCCAAATAAGCTTGTCTGGTGTCCATCGGCACTACAAGGTCTATTTGGTGACGGCTTGCATTTACAAAAGCAATTGCATCGAGCGCCGGTGGGTCGGTGGCCCCTACCGTCACCAGATCAAGCTCCGGGTTGTTATAAAAGGCCTGGGCCCCTATACTTTGAACACTGCTCGGTATGGTCACCTCTGTCAATAGGTTATCACTAAAAGCCATTTCCCCGATACTGGTGACACTGGATGGAATTTCAACACTGGCCAGTTCGTTGTTCCCAAAAGCTCTTTCTCCGATACTGGTAATACCAACAGGAATTTGAACACTGACCAGTTCCTTGTTTTGAAAGGCTTTTCCCCCGATAGCGGTCACATCGTAGGTGTTCCCGCCATGATCCACCGTTTCGGGGATGGTCACCGCTGTGGCCGTACCGGTATAGTTCACCGCCATTACCTCGCTCAGGGAGGTAATGACGTATGTGATGCCATCAACGGTAAAGGTGTCGAAGCTGGCGGACCTGAACCCCTCCCACCCGCTATCCAAATAAGTCTGTCTGGTGCCCAGGGGCACCACAAGATCTATTTGGTCACGGTCTGCATTTACAAAGGTATTCTTATGGAGCACTGGGGGATCGTCGGCCTCCACCGTCACCAAACGAAGGTTTGGATTATCCTCAAAAGCAAACTGATCTATATCATCCACATTGCCCGATATGGTAACCTCCGTCAATTGGTTGCCGTTAAAGGCCAATCTTTCAATATCTTTCACATTGTCCGGTATGGTCACACTGGTCAATTGGTTCTGTTCAAAAGCACCTAACCCGATATGTTCCAAAGCATCGGGCAGGTCAACCGCGATCAGATTATTTCCCCCAAAGGCAGCATCCCCGATCGATCTCACACCATCGGGTATCACAACGCTGGTCAATTTGCCCGAATAGCCCTCTCTATCCGCAGCTCTGTCTCCAATAGACGTGACCGAATATGTACTGTTACCCTCGCTGTTTCGGAGGTATTCGATTTCTGAGGGGATTTCCAGGTCACCTCCAGAGCCCCTATAGTCCACGAGTTTTACTTCATTGGGGGATAACGATGTGACTTCCCAAAGGAAGGAAGAATTGAGATGGAGCCGCCCTTTGAGTGAAAAGATCTCCTCGAAACCCGTCCACCCTGCATTTTCATATTCTTGCTCCTTGCCCTCGGGCACTATCAATTCTACTGTGCCACGTCGTAGATGCTCAAAGGCATCTGGATCGAGCGTCGGGGGTTCATCGCCGGTCATTATCAAATCGCTAATGGTGTCCCATGACCTATAAAAGGCCCCGGGTCCAACATTTTTCACACTGCCCGGTATGGTAACCGTTAACAGCGCAAATACGCCAGTATTTTGAAAAGCGTCAGCACCTATAGCGGTCACCGGGTAGTTGCTCCCGTTAATATCCACATTTGGGAGAATGGTCAAATGATGTACACTATTAATATAGTCAATCACCGTTGCTTCGGGTCGATTGGTAGTGATTCCATATGTAATATCACCAACATTAGTGAACCCTGAGGTGATGGTTCCGAACTCCTTTATGTCCGCCCACCCTGCATCCTTATATGCCTGGATAACACCTAAGGGCACCACAACTTTTGTTTTGCCCAAAAATCCTTCTCCTACACGCTCAAAGGCTATTTCATGAAATTCTGGTGGTGGATTACGCTCGAGCCTCACAATGGCAAGCATTCTGTTATTAAAAAAGGCCTGTTCTCCAATAGATTCCACACTGGCCGGTATGGTCAACTCCTTTAGATTGTTTTGGGCAAAGGCCCACTTCCCGATAATAGTGACACTTTCTGGTATCGTCACTTCTGTCAAGGATGCGTTTTTGTTAAAAGCACCTAGCCCGATAATGGTCACTGTGTTGGGTATGGTGACACGGGTTAATCCTTTATCCTCAAAAGGACGCGTCCCAGAATTAAAATCATCAATGTCCTCACCAATAGCGGTCACATTGTAATCGGTGCCGTTGCTGTTGACCGTTGGGGGGATGTCCACCTCTGTTGCCGAACCGGTATAGTCCACGATCTTAACTTCGGCCTGAGCCGTAGAGGTAATTTCGTAGGTGATGTCATCATCGGTAAATTGGTCTCCTACATTTTGACCATAACCACTAAAGCCTGCCAATACCATAAAGATGGCAGACATTATCAACTGTAACTGTTTTTCCATTTTTGACATTTTGTATGACTTTTTGAATATTATTTAAAAACAAAGAATGATCATATGAAGAAAACACCCAACAATTCGTGCTAAAACCAATTAAACAAGGGACATAACTGGGTATTTTTGGGATTTTAAAAAAGGGAATCAACCCGGTAGCAAAGTATTTTACTCGATCGAGATTAAATGCGCTAAGGCTAAGCTCGAGGTAGTTTCTGAATTTATTTTCAGAATAATTTTATTTGAAGGAATAAGGAAATACGATATTTGGTTGTTGAAGATATCTTGAGATTAGCTTCATACAATTTACTTGTTTTGTAAGGGCCTGTAAATTAAACTTTGTAAGCTATTTCAATTTACTGAAAACCTAATACCCTATAATAGTTTCTTATAATTGTATAAAGCGATCTTGTGTCTGTTTTGTTTGGTTATAATCCTTTGAGTAGCGTTAGCGAAGACCAACGATTTGCCAAGGTGAATATACATCGTATTGTGCATAATTATTTAAATATCACTTTTCCTTTTGGAGTTTCTAGGGTGAATTTGAGTTGTGGTGTATCACCATTTCTAATCTTCATTAATTGAATCTTTGAATTATTTTTGGATAAAATATTTTCTATATGATCCTTGTATTGAGTTGTAACCTCAAATTCTGTCAAATAACACATTGTGTTCTTTTGAATTGAAGGATGAGTTGTTTTGTCAGACCAGCTTATAAAGAAAGGGTTAATACTTAACGCCGGATTATTTATCCGTAATAATTTCCATTCTAGTTTATCTCCGTTAGGTTTTTCTCTTGACCAATCTTCAATTCCTTTTGTTTGAAATTCAGAATCTAAAATTGTTTTTTCCAATAATTCTATTTCATCCGTAGATATTGCAAAACCTATGGGTTTTAGTATATTAATGTTTTTGAAAAATTCTGGAATCGTATCCAATTCCTTTTTTGGAGCTAAAATTTCAATATAAACCCGATCATTCATAGGTACAATTGCGTTGTGAGTGTTGCTATTTGGATGTTCACCACCGTATGTAGCTTTTATCCCAGTTAATTCTTCAAATTGCGCAACTCCCAAATCAAGCTCATTTATTGCTAATATGATATGGTCTATTTGCATATTATTTATTTCCTTATTTTTTTTACATCCCACAAGAAACAGTAAAATACAATAAGCAAAATATAGATATTTTCTTTCCATTTTTTAAATTATCATTATGCACAACGTTAAGTGTATGGTTTCGTCGCGTAGAGACTAAGATAGCAAAAAGAGGAAAACGTGTTGGGATTTCGCGATAAATCCCCGAAAGTTCATTAAACAACAGAACAATGAACTATACACCTTGTTAGCAATAGTTATTTTCTTGTCATTTTCATAAACTCTTCTACGTATTTACTCTCATAATCATAGATACCCATAATGTGTTTACTATCAATATCCCAAAATTTGGTGTTGCCTTTATTTGCTTCGTCAAATATTTCTTTTCCTAATTCATATGGGACCTGTATATCTGTCTTACTATGAATAATTACTGTTGGAATTGTTAACTTTTTAATTTCTTCTTTCGCAGGAAAATCGTTGTTCATTATTAGTGGAACAACCCATTTAAAATTTTCTAAATTTAGTGCATTAGCATAAACTTTTCCAATGTCAGGAAAGGAACCAAAAGTACCTTCTAAAATTAATCCACTAATCTTTTCCTGACGGTGACTTGCATTCATTGTTGCAAAAGTTCCGCCTAAAGATTGTCCCCAAATTATTACAGGTTTTCCCGAAACATTATCCATGGCTACTATTTCATCAAAAATCAAAAGAGCATCTTTTTTTAAGGTTGAGGTGTTCGTCGCTTTTCCCTTCGATTTTCCAAAACCTCTACGTTCAAAACAAAAAACTTGAATACCTTTATCTAAAAATGGTCTATAGGTCTCTTGCATTGAAGAATTTAGATGCATTCCTTTTCCAGAATAGTGAAAAATGGTACCAATAGAAGTAATTGAATCAGGTTTAAAAAGGACTCCGTGTAATTTTACATCATCATCTACTTCAAAATAAAATTCTTCATAATTTAATTCAGATTTAAATTCGGTATAACTAGTATCATTAGTTTGATATATCATTTTGTCTGAAAATCTTGAAAACCGAAGGTATAAAATAGATAAAAGTGTTATTGCGAAAATTGTAATTATCAACCATTTTGTAATCTTTAATAATTTTTTCATACCATATTTTTCTTATTAGACGCGATATCTTTTCTTTAGGTTACTGATTTTGTTTTAATTATTGCTAACGTTAAATATATGGTAGGTTGGGTAGAAAATAAATAATTACTTTCGGTTTAGTCACAAGCCAAATCTTTTGGATTTTGTTTTAATTTTTCTCTTTTAAAGCCAAAATAGACCATTTCGCTACCGCGTAATATTTTATTTGACGGACTGTATAGAAACACACTAAACTTTAGGCTAAGCTCCCAAACTCGTATTAATTATAGTCATTGTTGTGTAGTATTCTACAGTCATGTTAGTTTAAAAAATTCAACGTTGGTTTGTAATTTACCATATCTTTTTTATTATAAAAGATGGTGTTTTTTATGATCATGAATAGGTTAAATATGTAAAGTACAACTGTTACAATTATTACCGATAATATAGTTTCTCGAAGATTTCCCATTACCAAAAGCGCACCTACTGCGATGAGAATATTGAATATGAACAATGATAATGTCCAGCTTATTTGAAAATTAAGGATTGATTTTCCTACCGAATTCATATTCTTTATTTTATCCTTGTTAAGAATCCATATTACTAGTGGTATAAGTATTCCAAGTAAAGGAAATGCCAGAAATCCAAGTTGTGACAAATTTAGCATTGCTATTAAACTATTATCTTCCCGTATTTGCCAATCAATGATGTCATCGGGTGATACCTGAAGTGCAATTGCTAATTTTTTTAATGAATCACCATGTGGTGTCGTTTCCCCATTTTCTATTCGCTGAATTGTTCGTAGACTTAATCCCGACTCTTCAGACAATTCTTCTTGTGAAAAACCTTTGCGATTTCTGATCTCTTTAATCCTTCTTGCTTGTTCGTTGTTCTTCATTTTCTTTTATTTTTTAGTTTAAAAACAAAAGTAGTTTCAAATCTGAGGATCTGTTACGTCATGTTTATGTCACCTTTACGTCATTGGTGTCAAAGTTCATATTACACTATTTTATACGACACACTTCCCTTTGGTAAAGCTTTTACTAGCTATATTTATACACCTTGTTACCTGCTGGCATATTCGATATTTGATTAGGATTATCTGTTACTCATCCATAAAATAATCCCAAGTCATCTTAGAAATATCAGATATTATTTTTTCGTTAGTCTTAAAGTCTTCTTTAGATTCAGTCACAAAAACACTTATTGTCAAGTGTTCTCCATTCGGAAGAAACACAATTCCAATGTCATTTACCGCAGCAGTTATTCCTGTTTCTTTATGCTTTCCTGACCAGCCTGTTTTGTGTGCGACAATTGTTTCTTCTGGCAATTGGCCTCTTAATCTGTTTTTTCCAGTTTTGGTTCCTTTCATTATGTTCCAAATAAAATCATAGCTCTCTTGGGAAAGTAAACCATTTTTATTTTCATAGAATGTTGCCAGAATCTTATTAGCTTCTATTGGGGTTATCCAATTTAAAAATTGCAAATCCCAATTATTCTGCATAGTCTCCTCGTTTATTTTCACAGCAAAATCTTTAAACCCAAGGCTTGAAAAATAATTCTCAATAGCTTGTGGTTTTCCGAGCAATTTTAGCAAAACATCACACCCAACATTGTCACTCAAAGCGACAGTGTACTCAATAATTTCTGCAATGGTAAGTTTAACTCCTTTGGGATATTTTTTTCTTATTGGGCTCCATAATCCAGGTAACAGTTCACTTTGCTTGATGTCAATTTTTTGGTCAAGTGAAAGATTACCATTATCAACTTCTGATAAAATAGTCAATGCAATTGGAAATTTGAAAACACTTTGCATTGGAAAGTGTCTTTGACCATTAATACTTAATGTGTCGTTAACTTTCATCCCATTAATTGCGACTCCAACAATTGTTTTTTTGGTATTTAAAATACTATCAATTTTCTGTCTTAATGTTTCTATTTCTTGGGAATACCCCTTTGAGAAAACCATTAAAAAGACTAAGAATATAATAGGTGTGTTTTTTAGCATGATTTTTTGCGCGTTTCAGCACCTAATTTAGCAAATACAAACCGAATAGAAAATCCGTGAGGGATTTCGTAAGTAGGCGAGTACTAGCAATGAATTATACACGTTATTGGCAATAGTTTTTTAGTCATTGAAACTGGTTATTTAATTGCTGTTCAAAAAGTTGAGCTTTTTCAATCAGTTCTTTCTTTAAGTCCGTATTTGAAATACCATCCTCTGAGAAATTGTCAAAGAAACTAGGCAAGGAAAAATCTGCTACGACATTAGCACCTAAAAAAGGAAAATAGCTAACCGCTGCTTGTAATACAGTAGCTCCACCGCGACCACCAGGTGATGTTGCCATTAAGAGTGTGGGCTTGTCTCGCCATACTTTTATATTTGCACGAGACAACCAGTCTAAAGTATTTTTAAATACTGCTGTGTAGGTTCCGTTATGTTCTGCTAGTGCTACTATAAATCCATCAGCGTTATCAAATACTTCATTGAGTCTTTTTACGGCTGTTGGTATGCTATTTTCATCTTCGAAATCAACACCATAAACAGGTAGCACATAATCGTTTAAGTCAATGGAGATACGTTCTATATGTTCTAGTAAATCCGATGTATACGACAGTAACTTTTTGTTGATTGAATTCTGACTATTACTTCCTGCAATTGTGATTATTTTTTTCATTTTTCTATTTTTTTGAGATTAAACCATCTATGGACCATTTTCCGCTACCATTAATTACAACACTTAAAGCAAGACCGATAATTAGAAGGGAATACTCGTAACCTTCACCTCTTTGATTACCAAACCAGTTCATAAAAAAACCATGTTCTAACTGTGTAGTAATAATGATACCTGTAAACATGCCAACAAGTGTTGTGGCCCAAAACCTAGAAAAGAATCCAAGAACCAATGAAATAGAGCCAAAAAACTCTATCATAATTACTGAGAAGGCTACAATACTTGGCAAACCCATTTGTGTGGTCAATGACTCTATTGTTGCGGAATATCCATATCCACCAAAAAGACCTAATAATTTTTGTGCACCATGAGGGAATATTACTAAGCCTAGAGTCCATCGTGCGATACTAAATCCAATATTTGGATTTGTTTTTAAAAGTTGTGTTACTAATTTTTTCATAATGTTTAAGATTTAAAATTGATTATATAGTTATTCGATAATAAAATCCGACAGATGTTTTTTTTATAGGCTTCAATCCGTATTGGTCAATATCTAAACCAATACCTAGCTGATGGTCATAAAAAGACACTCCTATCCGCAACTGTTGATAGCTTCTTGAATGTATTTTAAACTGATCCCAAATGGTTAAGAACTGACCGTTTAACCAGAGTGATAGATTATCATTTAGAGGTTTGTTGTATTGAAATTGTATAAATACTTCTGTGTAACTAGCATCAATTTTCTCTGAGTGCGCAACTGTTGGCATTAATACAAATAACAGGCGTGAACTTTTAAATGTATACTTTGCCGATAGCCTCTCAGAATAGCCTGCAAAGCTGTTATAGTATATGGAAGAACCGATAGCAATGTTTTTGGTAATATTCCAAAACAATGTGGGTTGTACACCAATCTCATCAAATTCTTGGTTTTCTTCTTTAAACTTTTGAAAGAAAGCCAGCGCATTTAGACTTAGCGTCTGACTTTTATTAATAGGATAACTTGCGAATAGCGTGAAATCTGTTTTATCAAATCCCGAAAACAATTCTATCTGAGTAAATTGTGCTTGTAAAGGATTTAAAAACCCAATGATTAAAAGAGAACCGATGATGATAACTTTTTTCATGCTTCAAAATTCCGAAAGGAACACATGAAAAAAAATGAACTAGTTTAAGACTTTTACCTTCGGTTGACTTTTGTGATAATCTTACTCATAAATTCGGGCGTGATACCAATATAACCAGCTAAGTCTTTCTGAGTAATTCTATTAACAATATTTGGGTATTTTGTCTTGAATTCGATATATCGCTCCTCTGCGGTTAATGAAATACCATGGTTTGAGCGTCGTATATAACTAATTAAGGATTTTTGATATAGTATACGATAAAATCGTTCAAACTTTGGTATCTCTTGAAATAGCAATTCGTAATTGGCCTTTGAAATACCCAGCAATTCAGAATCTTCAGTAGCTTTTATAAAATAGCGTGTCGGCTCCTTAGTCATAAAGCTAGCCATATCGCCTGTCCAATAATCCTCTACAGCAAACATGGAAATATGTGGTGCGCCGTCATCATCTAGAGTATACACTTTTAAACAGCCTTTAGTAATAAAATACTCATATGCAGTTATATCACCAGCTTGCATTAAAAATGCCTTTTTCTTTATGCTAATTTCCGTAAGCAAAGAGAGATACTTCTGCTTTTCTAACTCGGTTAAATCAATAAATCTTGAAATATTATTTAGGATTAAGATATGTGATTCTTTGTAGTTCAACTAAGGTTTTGTGTGATTAAGTTTTCTTGTTAGTCATATTCGGTAATTATTGCCAACGTTTTCGGCTATGCGTAATGGGGGTTTTAAGGCACTTAACTTTCTGATTAGCGATTAGTTCATTTTGTGTAATTACTTTCATATCAGCGCTTTTTCCCGTATTATATATAGACATTGTTGTGCGTTCGTATTTTATTTACCAAGGGCCATTCTTAGTTACATTAATAAATATACCGTTTTCTAATCTAAAAGCACCACCAAATCCAACAAACCAAAGCCTATTGGATTGGTCTTTAAATATTTGAAAAACTACTGGACCTTTATTATCTCCTGATTTTTGAAATTTTATGAGTTCATTTCCATCATAAGTATATAAATAGTGTTGGTTTGAAACAAACCATAGATTTCCGTCTTTGTCTTCCGCTATGCTTCCTATCCCTTTTCCTGTTTCAATTTTCCCTTTTGTAATATTTTCCGCCTTATTATCTATTAAACTATAGAGTCCATCTTTTGTTGATACCCATAATTCACCATGTTTATCTTCGAAAATTTCATTGACAAAATTCGTTTGAATTCCTGCTTTTTTAGAAATATTTATAAGTGAATTATTTGCGTATGTAAATAGACCGGCATTTGAACTAAACCATAGTGTGCCATTCCTATCTGCGAATATATTATGAACCATTGTTGTACTTGAAATACCTACAGTTGAATCTACTTTTCCTTCGGGAAGTACAAATTTTGTGAACTCTTGACCATTAAAAACACACACACCATCTATAGTTCCAATCCAAATTCTATCACTTTTATCAGCAGCAATAGACCATACATCATTGCTTATTAATCCGTCAGATTCGTAATAATTTGTCACTTTTTCTCCATTAATACTGCTAAGACCATCTGTATGTCCAAGCCAAATTATCCCATTTTTATCTTCTGTAATGTCTTTTATGGTGACATCTTTTCCAGATTCGCTTTTAATACTATCAATATGAATTAATAAATCACCAGTTAGTTTAAAAGCACCACCCTCTCCTCCAAACCAAATGTTACCTTTACTATCTTGAAAAATTGTCCTTACAACTTGACTAATTTGATTATTGATATCTGAATAAAACAAAGAGTGGTCAGTGTTGTAAGTATTTGACTTACTGTCTTCTAATTTCTTTTCTGAATTTACAGATTGTTCTATCTCTTTCTTGCTTTTTTGTCCATTACAAGAATTTAAAATAAACGACAGAGCTATGGCTGTAAATAATTTAATCTTTATCATCAGTGTTTTTTCATTCGTATATGACGCACAACATGTTCGTGTATGGTTTGTTGAGGGAAATCAGTTATGATTTCCCGATTAAGAACTAAAGATAGCTATTGCGCGTGAATTTCCGAGTAGGCAAGAACAAGCAATTACTTATAACCATTGTTCTCATTAGTTTTATTTTTTTCTGATTTTATAAGTTTTATTGTATAATCAAGCTCTATATCTGTTCCTTCAGCTATGCTTTTTTGTGTTGGAATAACAACATGATCTGGGAAAACACCTCTTCCAAAGGTTGCATCAATTCTTTCTCTATTATTTAGATATTTAATAAAATTAATTCTAGCAATCAATCTTGAATTGGGTAAAACAAAGGACTGTATAATTCCACTTGTATTTCCAAAATAACCACCGCCAGTTTCTTCACCAATAAAAACTGCACGTTTTTTATCTTTTGCAAGGGAGCTGAAATCTGAAGAAGTAGATATGTTTGCACCATTAATAAGAATATAAACGTTATTGTCATATCGATTATTTTTGCGTGGTCTTATATTTTGTTCTGGATCTCTATATCCGGAAAGTTCGTAGTTGGTTACCATTTGTATTCCTTCCTCATCTTTACTACTAACAATGTTTAAAAATTCTAAATCTTCTTTTGAAATACAACAGTCTATGTTTTCTAATTTATCCTTATTAAGACTTGTATTGGTTTCATATCTTTTAAAATATAGGTAGTTACTTTGTGCCAAATAACTATATAAATAACTTCCGTTCCAATCTTGCCCACCATAGCTATATCGTAAATCAATAATTAAATCTTTGATAGATTCTTGCGCAATTTTTTCAAATGTTTGATCTATATAATTTCTGAAATTATCGCCTCCATTAAAAGAACGCAGTGATAAATACGCTGTTGTACTGTCTAACAAATGAAAATTTCGGTATCTATCTCGTAACTTATTAGGCGTTCTTGGAATTGTATTTTCCTTAAAATCTTTTCTTAAAATCGCTGTGACTTTGTGTTTCTTAAATTCTTGATTTAACGTATTGTAAGTGACTTCATATTCTGATTTATTCCCTAAAATAATTGCTAATAAAATATTAAACCTAGAACGTATTCTATCATTTTTATAACTTATATTGTAGCCATCAGAAGTAATAAAATTTCTCATCTCTTTAAGTAATTCCTTACTAGAAATACCATTAATCATTGTTATTTTATCTCCTCTTTTAAAGATGTTCTTACCGGTCCAATCTTGGACTACGAATATATCATCTTTAACAACCAAAACACCCAAAGGGAGGATTTTATATGTATTCTTAATATGTGAATCTAATGCTTTTGAAGGTCTTAAACTAGAATGTAAATCCCCTATTTTTGAAAATATAGGTGCTAGTAATTTATAGAATTCTAGTTCTGTCATTGGCGACCTAATACTGGTTTTTGAGTTTTTAAACAGTTCGTTTATTTCTTTTTTTGAAGAAAACCAATACAAAGATGGATAGATCCCTTCTAAAACAGTTTTTAGTTGATTAATATCGTTTTTAAGTTCAGAAATCGATATTTTTCGGCCTTGATTGTAAAAAATAGGAGTTACTATATTTTCTGGAATATCTTGTAACCCAGAAAGAATTCCAAACTGCGCCACGTAACTCTCATTTACGTTTGGGATTTGCCAATTTGACACATCGTTAAAACGTATTATTTTCCTTACTACTTGTAATCCCCACTTTTGATTTTTCTGATTTGAAATTTCTAGTTCATCAAAAGGAATTCTCATTTCTGCAGTCCAGCCAATATTATCAATATTAGTTGCTACATCCCATTTAGGATGCCAAGAATCATTAAAGTTTTCGTCTGTTTCAATATTTGCGTCTGTTCTTATGCCATAAGGACTTACAGATAAAGCATATCCTGTTTTTTTATCTAAATTAGTATCCAAATCAATCTCAACCCAATCATTACTTGAATTATCACGAGGTGAAGGGAATAATGGTATAGAATCTGGTTTTTTATCATAACATCTAACTCCTACATAAAGATATTTGTTATCATAGATAATTTTAAATTTAGTGTCATATTCTTTTAATAAAGTATCTTTTCTAGAAAAATTACCACTCCATTTTATAATATTCCAAGCTTCATCATTAATAACTCCATCAATTATTGGTGTAGTTTCTGTTTTTTGAGTAATATACTCTCTTTTTTGATCACTGCCGATTTGACTATAAATTTTACAAGAGTAAAATAAAAAAACTTGAAAGAATAGGATGTAATAGTATTTTCTTGATTTTAATAACATAGATTGTTTTAATTGATGAGAACGGTTGGGCTATGGTTTCGTTGTGGAATTGTCCGGTAGGACCATTCCGCGAGAACCAAGTGATGATTGAAAGATAGGAATTTTAAATGGAAAATTCCGCCACAATGAACTATAGCCGTTGTTCTAGTACGTTTTATATTAATAGGTATTTTATCATTTTAAATATTCGTTAGTTAAGCTAGAATACAAAATATATTTTAAGGACTAATCGTAGAAACATTTGGAAACCACTTTATCTTATGTTTTAATAATATCAAATCAAATTAGCGATAAATACACCTAAGCATATCACTACCAGCTTAGATAAATTAAATTTATGACCTTCACCAATTTCAAACAAAATAGTTGTAGCAATATGTAAAAAGATGCCAATTACTATTGCATTAATAACATCTATATAATTAGTAGGTAAAAACATATTATTAGATATAAATGTTCCTAATGGTGTCATTATCATAAATACAACTAAAAAACCAGTAATTTGTACTTTACTATAGTTAGATTGCAATAAAAAAGCAGTGATTAATGTGGCTATTGGAATTTTATGAATTAACACACCATACACCATTTCATTGTGATGATGAATAGGAAATCCTTCTAAAAAACTGTGAATACAAAGGCTTATAAATAAAACCCAAGGAAATTTTCCATCTTCTTTATGCGTATGTACATGCCCGTGTTCTACACCTTCAGATAAAAACTCTAAAATAATTTGTAATAAGATACCACACATTATAAAAAGTCCGGTTTGCTTAGCACCTAAATGGTGGTACACTTCTGGTAATAAATCAAAAAGAGTTAATGCTAATAGAAATGCACCACTAAATGATAATAAAAGTTTAGTACCTATGGCTTTTTGTTTTCTAGTTATAAAAGCAATAATAACACCAATAACAATTGCTGAAATTGGAAGTAAATACATAGTCATAATTATTTTTGTAAAAATTACACTTGGGCCAATTCTTATTTTCTATTTCTTATCACTCTTAGGTCTTGTGGAATACGTTTTGCTAACAATTTTCCATTGTCCATCAATTTTTAATAGATGCATAAAATCTATATAAGAAAACGTATCGTATTCCAGTTCTAACTGAGCGTTGGCAGCATCTCCTGCTATATTAATAGCCATAATATTGGTTTTTGTTTTTACAGGATCATTTGCGTTAACATATGCGCTAAGCGCCTCAACAGCATTTACATCTTCATATTTTTTGTCAACCCATTTCATAGTTGCATTGGGATGAAAAGCTTTTTCAAAAGACTTTGCATTGTGCGTAGTCATTCCATCTAAGTAATAATTAACTGTTTTTTCAATCAACAGTAGATCGTTATTTTGTGCTTGTACTTGTGTCATAATAATTGTGTTTACGATGAATATGAAATATATTTTTTTCATGATAGATTATTTGTTTTTTAAATTTCTAATTCGAAAAGGTTAAGGGCGTAATGCCACTTTAAGCGTTCCAGAAGTACGATCACGCATCAAATCATATCCTTTTTCTGCCTCTGATAATGGTAAAATATCAGTAAAAATCTTACTAGGATCTATAACGCCTCTTTCTACAATGGGAAGTAATTTTTCCATATATGCAGCTACATTTACAACACCTGTATGAATTGTGATGTTTCTAAATAGAGCAGATGAATAAGGTTGTTCAACGGGTTCATAAAGATGTCCAAACCCTAGAACACTTATCGATGCACCAGCCTGAGTCATTTCCATACCTTGTGCAATTGCTGTTTTATTACCTACAGAATCGATCACAGAATTTGCACCTCGTTCTTCGGTAAGTGATTTTACAAATGCTACAGGATCCTCATTTTTTGAATTCACTATATGGGTTGCTCCTATAGTTTTTGCTAGTTCTAATCGACTATCGTGGCGCCCTACCAAAATAATAGTAGATGGGCCGAATAATGTGGCGGCCATTACAGCGCTTAAACCTACTGCGCCATCACCAATAACTACTACGGTTTCTCCTGTCTTGATATTCGCATTTAATGCACCATGATAACCAGTAGCAAAATTATCTCCTAATGGAAGAACTTTTGTGTCATGCTCATCTCCAGTTAAACCTTCTGGAAGTTTGAATAATGAAGAATTACCGTAAGGAACACGTATAAATTCAGCTTGTCCTCCCTGAATATCTTCCCCTCCATGCTGAGCAAAAAGCGGAGTTCCAAATAAACCTCCATGGTCACATGCTGAAGGTAAATCACGTTTGCAATAATAACAATCCCCATCAACGAACATAGCCGATGCTATTACACGGTCTCCGGCTTTTAATGAATGAATACCTTTGCCTACCTGGTCTATAACACCTACAAATTCATGCCCTATACGCATGCCTTCATATAACCCCATTTCTGGTCCATTTTGGGTGAATTCTAAATCTGCACCACAAACACCTGCAAGTGTAATGCGCACAATAACATCATCATCTTTTAATAACTGTGGTTTTGGTATATCTACGACCTCAATTTTTGCTCGTTCCTTATATACTACTGCTTTCATAATAAATTATTTACTTTTTTTATTTCTAAAAGAATACAGTTTAGTTTTACGGAATTTATTTTAAATAAAACTTAAACTAATATTTGTCAATTGTTGACATAACAAAGTTGCGTCATTACTGAAAAAGTAAATATGATATGTATTAAGAAAAAAGCTTGACCTATATCAAGAACTAAAATTGATGTATATCAATTTTTTTTATTACCAGAGCGGATTCGACTTATTGATTCTGGAGAAATACCTAAGTATGATGCTAAGACATACTGTGGTACTCTGTTTGCTATTTGAGGATATTTATTAACGTACTCCCAATATCGCTCTTCTGTGGTTTTGCTAATATTAGAAATGGTTCTTTTATAAGAATGGGCCATAGATCGTTCTGTAAATAATCTAAAGTATTGACATAAAGAATGTATTCTACTACAAAGTTCTTCAACATCTTCATATTTCATTTGTAAAATTAGAGAGTCCTCAAGTGCTTCAGCATAATACTCTGCCGATGTTCTATGTATATAACTGTAAAAGTCCGTAAAAAACCAGTCTTCTATTGCAATAATTACAGTATGCTCTTTTCCTAAGTCATCTAAATAAAAAACCCTAACCGCCCCTTCTACAATATAGTTTCGATATTCAGATACAAACCCTGGTTGGATAATAAATTGCCTTTTCTTTACCCTAGTGGTTTTTAATATCGAAATAAACTCTTCTGTCTCACTATCTGATAACTCAACATACTTGGCTACGTGATCCAATATTCCCTTGTATATATTCATAGGTTTATCTTGTTTTTACTTCACTAATAAATTTTAAAGATTAGATTTTGTTCCAGTTTTTCTCAAATGTGCTACAACGTGTTCGTGTATGGTTTGTTGAGGGAAATCAGTTATTATTTTCCGATTAAGAACTAAAGATAGCTATTGCGCGTGAATTTCCGAGTAGGAAATTCCATCGCAATTAATTATACACGTTGTTGGCTATAGTTTTAAAAATACCGATTATGTTGCTTTTTGAAATTTCAATTTAGGTTGAGTCACTTTTGTTTTCAGTAAGTGATATTAGTTACTAAATCTATTTTTTATAATCCCTAATGTCGTCTGTAGCTGCTGTAAGAGTTTTCATGAGAATTGAATCGTATCTGAAAAGCAGATTCTTAAATTTTTTATCGTCTATTTTAATTTTTCCATTGTAAATGGCCTTTTTAAGAGGCCTCAAGTCTAAGAGAGTCCACATATTTTCTTTCTGATGTTCAAATAATTTTTTATATTCTGGAACATACTTCAACCGGTCAATTTTTTCGCCACTACTTCTAATATAGTATCTGCCAGCAAGAGCAAGATTGAAACTTTTAGAATTATTTAATATTGCTAATTCATATAAGGTATTTCCAATGTCATAAATAGTTAATGGGTTTTTCCCATAAGTAGTATGCATACTACCCATTTTTAGAATCATTTTAGGATTTGACTCCTTTAATAAAGCCTTTTTGTAATAGTCGAAAAAGTAATGTTTCATCATAATTGCTCTGGAATTATTACTTTCAAAATATTGCTTTGTCGGACCATTTCCATAAGCATATATTTTCCAGCTTTTTTCTAATTCTATCAATAGGGTGGTTACCTCTTTATCTATCCCTTTTGATTCAGAAATAAATTCACAAATATTCTTATCCTTTAAAAGAAGATTAAATTTTGATTTTGATTTCGTTGTAAGATGTTTTATTAGAGAAATTTGAGTTTTTTTATAGAGGTTTTCATAGTCTTCAGAATTATTTTTTGATTTGTTAATCTTATTAAAGATATCATCAAATAAAAAGGAAGCTGAATAAACAAACTCTTGATCGATTCCCCAAATATTATAATCATTGGTTAAAGCAACTCCTAACATTCTAACTTCATCAATTGCATCAAAAAACGGAATAGGATTAGTTAAACCATTTGAATTGTATTTTTTGTAAAATTTTGACAAGGAATCAACACCATTTTTTTGTTCAATAATAGAGAGTAATTTTTTCTTACTAAAAGGACCAATTTCAACAGCAAAATTGTTGTATCCTTCAGGTTTTAATAATTTAAGAATTGCAGAAGTAAATTTTGGTGTTTCTTTATTTCCATGTAATTCACCAATCATGAAGAATTGAGAATTTTTAGCTTCTTTTTTAAGGAAGTCTTTACCACTTCCAACAAGTTCATTGTTTACAATTTTAAAAGTATACTTGTTTAACTGAATAATCGAGTCAATAGATGAGTTATTTTGTGCAAATGATATTTTTGCGGTAAAACTGATAAGTAATAAGATTACAAAAAATAAAGATGACCTCATTTTTTATATTTAAAAATTTATTGTTATTGTAAAGATCGATTAGCGTGGTAAATGTTACAGTTTGCTTATTAAAAAAACCAAACAAGGAATTATTTTTTTGATAATTAATATAAACTTGTGTGAGATGAATTTACTTTTTGGGGAAAATTAGCATAAATAAGATTTAATTAAATTCCTCCTTCCACTCTATGAAAGGGAGTGATTAATCTAAATTATCATACTCTTTAATTATTGCCAACGTTCCGGCTAAAAAGCGTTGCTGTCCCGCAGGGCAGTTATGATTTTTTAGCCATTGTTGGCTGTAGTTTTTTTATGTTTTTAATCGTTTGTCAAACCAATCAATTACCAATTTATTTAATTCACTTTTATATTCTGTAAAATAGTGGTCGGTCTGGTAATTTTTCAATTCAAAGTCGTAATTAATTTCAGTTAATTTTTTTGCGATTATGTCTGCTTGTTTTGGATTCACTCTTTTGTCATTAGTTCCACATAAAATTAAAAGGCTACTGCTTTTGTCTAATTCATTTGCCCAATAAACTACCGAACGTTTTTTTAATTCAGATTCTTTATTATCCAGATAATTTGGCACACATTCCGCAATAACTTTGGATTCCATTTCTGGTCTGTCAAAGATTAGTCCAAACAAATCGGTTGGTCCATTTCCGACAATAGCTGTTTCTATCTTGTCTGATTTTTGAAGAGCAAGATAAGTCATCATTCCGCCTCTTGACCAACCAAACATTCCAATACAATTTGGGTCAGCCTTATCAATTTCTTTGACAGTTTCTGTTAAATTTAGTACATCGTTTATTTCTGCTCCACCAAATTCATCTTTTTCCCGATAGTTACTACCAATTATTACATAACCTTGTTCAGCTAATTTGGAAGCGTACATAATTAAAGTACCAACAGTTAATTGTGCAAAATCTCTATTTCCACCACGATTAAAAATTACAACAGGATATTTTCCGTTCTCTTTAGGTTCGATTACTATTCCACGAACTTTTAGGTTGTCACTTTGGTAAGTGATGAAATAAAAGTCTAATTTATTAAGATGTTTAAAGTTAGAATATAGTTGACCATCTTGTGAAATCCTATTCCAAATTGGCGTTTTTGAAATATCTACTAATTTTTTCGATAAAATTTTTCCGTTTTGACTAAAACCAATGCTTATAAAAAGTATAAAGATTATCGATGTTAAGACTTTGTTCATTTGTTAAGTTAAATTACAGCTAACGGTAGTGTATGGTGTGTGCCCCGAAGGGCATACATTATATACCGTGTTGTAGGCAGTTTTTATTCTTTTAAAACTTGATTTTCTATTAAAATTGCTTCTTCGTATTCTTTTTTAGTAGATGATGCATTCGTATCTACACTAAATTTCCATTCATCAAGTTTTTGCGTTAGTACAATTGAAAATTTTCCATATCTCTCATTTATGTCTTGATTTGGAGATGATATTTCCAATTTGTAATATCCATTATCCAAAATGCCTTCATCCAATATTTGTCTATGTAAAATTTTAAAGGTTATTCTTATATTCAAACTCTCTTTTTTTGCTCTTTCTAAATTCTCCGAAAAAAAGTTGTAAATACTCTTTCTACCCTTGAATGATTTAGGTTCAGCATCATTGTAAACATTAATTAGTAAGGCATCTTTAGTATAGGAATTACTAATCATTTCTGCATCCAAACTTCTATAACCTTCGCTAAAGGTTGTATATGGAACACTTAATTTACTTTTGATGGTCTCTGTATTGTACTGACGTAGGTTTCCATTATTCTGTTTAGATTCATTAGAACAACCTATTAAAGAAATGAATGATAATATTAACAGAATTGTTTTTTGCATTTTTATTTTTTTCAAATTGACTACAACGTCTAGGCTATGGTTAGTACGGGATTAAAAAGCGATTAATTTCCGATTAAGCAATTAGCCAAAACTTTTTATTTTGTTTTAATTTTTCATTTTTAAAAGCCAAATCAAAAAGATTTGGCGGATATTATAAAAATACACTAAACTTTGGGTTAAACACCAAAGCCCGTATTAATTATAGGCATTGTTGGCAACTGGCTTTTAATTTTCCTTTAAATATTCAACCATTTTTCTATCCTTAATATATTCCTCCATAATGGCTCTGATAAAAGAATAAACATCACTTATTAGATTGTCTAGTATTGTATCTTTCAGAGTTTCATTTGACCAGTTGAGTGTATTTTCTTTTGGGTCTAATTTTTTAACTTCTTTTTCTAAGTACTTTTCCAATTCCTTGAAGTTTCCGTGTGCGATATTTGACCTTTGATTATAGATATCTCGCAATCTATTTTTTAACCAACCTAAATCAATTTCCTTATTGTTCTGATATACTAAAATACTTGTCTTTAATTTAAATTGTTTACTAATTGAGTCTTCAACATTAAATCTTTGATAATTTGGACTATGGGTTAATAGTAGTTCAATTATACTTATCAAAGTCACAAGTTTATATCTTGAATCCTTGATTTCTTCGCTTGCAATTTTTAGTAGATTAGATACAAATAGAATTTTATCTTCATTGGATTCATCTATGATAGAATCTAATTCATTACTCAGTTTTATTAAATCTTCCTTTATATGTAGAATTGATAACCATCTTTCTTGTTCGTGATGAATTTCGGATGTATGTGATTTAAATGCAAACATTAAGATAGTTTGATTTAAGAATCTATCAATTTTTAGTTCCTGAGATGATAAATGTTCTTGATGTAAAAAAAATGATTTTCCAAAATAATCTGTTCCTTCTGTATGTAGTAAAAGTGATATTAAATGCGAAAAATTAGTAAGATTATTAGAGTTGTCAACGACAGGGTTACCTTTATCCAACATTATAAAACCTCGTTCACCACTTTCTTGCATTTCTTTATTTGTAATTTTCATACTCTCAAAATGTCCTTCGTCATCAAATCTCCCAACTATCCACATTCTTGCAATCTTTTCAAGTATGCTTTTGTCTTTATTATTCTTGAAAAACTTCTTTACATATTTGTCAACCTTTGAATAGTTTTCTTCAAAATTTTGTAATGTACTTTCAACGGAAACATAGTCCTTTGTTTCCTCTGTTATATGAATTGGTAAGTTCGCATTCCAACCATCTTGGTAAAATTCAGATGGACTATTCATTGATTTTTCTAGATAGCTAGTTACCGCTTGTATTTCTTCTTCAGTTCTTGGATTGTCAAGGGAAAAATTAAATCTACTTGAAATTTGAATTTCTTTGTCGATTGGGTAGATGTAGGTAGTTAAAATGAAATTCACTTTTTAGTCTGGTTTTTTAGCTTGTTGCCAACAATTGGATATGTGCACTAGTACACATATTTCTATTATGTTTTTCACAAATCTAGGGGATTTCTAATTGACTTAAAATTATTTATAGGGATTTGCATGTACATCTCGATTGTTGTATCGCTCAATTTTAGGCCTTTTATATCTTACGTTATCTATAAAACACCTTCTGTTGGGCCATATTGACCTTCTATTAGGCCATGTTGACCCAAATTTAGACACTGAAAGTCTAATTTTGAGTGTTCCATGTCTAATTTTCAGTGTTCCATGTCTAATTTTGAGTGTTCAGAGTCTAATTTTGAGTCTCTTTGCTTTAATTATGGGTATTCAAGGTCTAATTTTTCGTCTTTTTGGCCCAAAACTTCATTAAAAAGATCCAACAGAAGGTGTTTGTAGGTATTTGGTGCTATCTTCTAATTTTCAGACTTCATTTTTCTACCTTCCTTACCTCCTCCAACAATCTAATCTACTATTCTTGGGTATCATTGGTTTTTAAAGTGGTACAGGAACGATTAAAAAACTATCGCAATTCGGCTACTTTTTCTGCACCTATGCTATATTGCGAATATGCATAATCATTTAATGCATCCTGATAATTATCATAATCGTGCAAAATTTTGGTGCTTTTGATAAATTAATTCCTGAAGAAATTGAGAGCTTTAATACCGAATTCAATACCTTGCAACTTAAATATCTTTTTGTAGAATAATACATGCTAGAATACTATAATTACATAAAATCCCTGCACCTTATTTTTGTTATTACCTGGTTTGCAGGGTTGTTTTATATCCCAAGATTATTTGTGTACCAGATCGAGGCGTTTCAAAAACCCTCTCCTGATAAAGAAATTTTAGGCACGCAACTTAAACTCATGGCAAAACGATTATGGTTTATAATTACATGGCCATCGGCTATATTAGCCACCATATTTGCTATATGGTTATTGATTTTAATGCCCGCTTGGCTACAACAACCATGGATGCATGTTAAGCTGGGATTTGTTGTATTGCTATTTGCGTATCATTTAAAATGCCATCAAATCTTCAAACAATTACAACATGATATTATAAAATGGTCTTCTAATCAGATGCGAATGTGGAATGAGGGCTCTACAATTATACTTTTTTCGGTAATCTTTCTGGTTGTTGTGAGAGATGCGGTAAATTGGATTTATGGTGTTATCGGAATCATATCACTATCTGTATTATTGATGTTGGGTATCAAACTCTATAAAAGAATTCGAGATAAAAACCCAAATGCATAATCATTTTGAATTTTCTTCAAAAAACATATCAAACAAAATCTAATTACACTATAATTATTAGAGAGGCCGTGCCACAAGATGCTGCGCAATTACTAGAGCTTAAACTTGAATACTTAAAAAATACAGATACCATCCCGCTATTTGATTATGAGTATTCGAATAATGTAACCGAGGAGCATCAATTGATTAAACGTTATCAAAAACAACCTAATAGTATTTTATTAGTTGCCGAGAGTGAAGGAAATATAGTAGGCAATATTGATCTTACCGGTAGTTGGAGAAAAAAAATGTCTCATACTGCAGTTATAGGAATGGGTATACATACATCTTGGCAAAATCAAGGTGTAGGTACATTTTTAATTCAAAATGTAATGGATTGGTCTAGACAAAATACATTGATTAAAATCATTTGGTTAGAAGTATACGCAACTAATAAAGCGGGTATTGCACTGTATAAAAAAATGAGATTCAAAGAATGTGGGCGTATCGATGGTTTTTTTAATGAAAACGAAAAATACATTGATAAAATCGCAATGGTTATTAATCTTTAAGATTCCTTTTACCAGAAACTAGGCGGTAGTGTAAAATCAAAAAGACTGCCCAAATATTCTCTAGGCAGTCTCTTTATTTTTATAGATTATTCGTTTAATTTTTTAACGACCACATAACCTATTATTATTATTACTGTACATTCTTCTTACAGTTCTTCGATCACCATTAGATACTCTGTTAGCATTAAATACCACACCTGGGTTTGATCCAGAAGTCATAATTGATCGTCTATCAAAAGTTGGTGTCCCTGGAACAAATGTTCCAAACTGGCTTTGTTCTATATGTAAAAGACCAATATTATGTCCAATCTCATGAGTTAATATATTCCCCCATTCTCTAGCCGTTACCGCATCTCCATCTATACTTGGTTCATTAAGATTAAGCACGATTAGGCGGCCTTCTCTACCATTTGTAGGGAACTCTCCTCGGCCCCAACCTCCGATTTCACCAGGTCTTGCTAATCGAACAACAATATCTGGGTTTCTAGTTACAGGAATCAATCGTAAAGTCGTGCCATTCACATTATTCCATAAATTAACACCTCTTTGAAAACCTCTTCCAGCCGCATTATTACCCAAAGCATTTTGGATACGAATATTACCTGCTCTATTACAATCAACAATACCAAAAAAAGCTTGTTTTTGAAGGTTGTTTTCTCGAAGTGCTTCTTCGGTGAAAAAAATGTCTCCATCAACAATATATCCCCCCTTGGTAATTACTATCGATGTTTTATCGGTATCAAACCCCATACTTTGTAGTTTTGATAAAACTTCTGAGGGTACATCCTGTTGCGAGCTTGTTGTGATTTCGGGCTGAGCATCATTTTCACCCTCATTTGTACATTGCACTACGCTTAAAGCCAAAATGGCTAGCATAAAAAATTTGAAAATTTTCATAATAAATATGTTTTGAATTTGTGTACGATAAATATACCAATTCCTTGATTCACAACAATGTTAGATGTCTTACATTTTAGTATATTTATTTTTCGTACTAATAAAGATGACCATCTTTAATTATTTTTTACATGTTACAATATGCAATCGATCTATATATATCTTTTAACAGTGATTTAAAAAATTGTTGTGTATTACTATCTTAAATAAAATCACATAAAAATTTCGTAATTGACTTCAGGCTTTGGTCTTCAGACTTTTCCGTATCTTCGTGCAACTTTTAGCATAATTCTATGATCAAATCTATGACTGGCTTTGGGAAATCTATCCTGCAGCTACCTACAAAAAAAGTAACTATAGAGGTTAAATCACTCAATAGCAAAAACTTAGACCTTAACGCGCGTATTCCTTCTCAATATCGAGAAAAAGAATTACAGATGCGTAATACCATCGCAAAAGCGTTGGCAAGAGGAAAGGTTGATTTTGGATTGTATGTAGAAATTACTGCCGAAGAAACTTCTACCAAAATTAATGAGGCTGTGGTAAAAGATTATATCGAGCAATTAAAAAGTATTTTTAATACTGGCGAAGCTACTGAGTATATGAAAATGGCGGTTCGTATGCCAGATGCTCTTAAGACCATTAGAGAAGAAATCAATGAAGAAGAATTTAAAGCTATAAATGATGCTCTTAGAAGTGCATTGACAGAAATTGATTCCTACCGAATTGATGAAGGAAAAGCATTAGAAAAAGATTTTAATATTCGAATCAAAAATATTGGAGAGTTACTTGAAAAAGTAATCGAAATGGATCCAGAACGTATTGAAGGTGTTCGTGAGCGTTTGCTAAAAGCTGTTTCTGACCTTAAGGAAGAAGTTGATCAAAATCGTTTTGAGCAAGAATTAATCTACTATCTCGAAAAGTTTGATATCACCGAAGAAAAAGTGCGCCTAGCAAATCATGTTGCCTATTTTACATCTACATTAAACTCCTCGGATTCGAATGGGAAAAAATTAGGGTTCATCACCCAAGAAATAGGGCGAGAAATTAATACCATAGGTAGTAAATCTAACTATGCCCCAATGCAACAATTAGTTGTTCAAATGAAAGATGAGCTTGAAAAAATAAAAGAACAATTACTAAACGTATTGTAAATGAGTCAAGGTAAACTTATTGTACTTTCTGCACCTTCTGGTAGCGGAAAAACTACCTTAGTTAGACATTTATTAGATAAAGAAGAACTTAATCTCGGGTTTTCTATCTCTGCCGCTTCTCGCGATCCTCGAGGAGGAGAAGTACACGGCAAGGATTATTACTTTTTATCTCTTCGCGAATTTAAAGACAAGATTAAAGCCGATGAATTTTTGGAATGGGAAGAAGTTTATCGGGATAATTTTTATGGTACTTTAAAAACCGAAGTGCAACGACTATGGGACAGCGGTAAGCATGTTATTTTTGATATTGACGTGGTTGGCGGCCTGGATATTAAAAGAATTTATCCAGATCGTACACTTGCCATATTCGTAAAACCCCCTAGTATTGAAGAATTAAAGATCCGTTTAAAAAAACGTAAAACCGAATCTGAAGACAAAATCAACATGCGGGTTGCTAAGGCTTCTACAGAAATGGCTACAGCACCACAATTTGATGCAATTGTAACTAATGACGATCTTGAAAAAGCAAAAGCCGAAGTATCCCAACTAGTAAGGAAGTTTCTCTTAGGATAAAAATTTAAAACGATTCTCATATTCTTGAGAATGAAAACATAGTTTTCATGAAAAAAATTGGATTATATTTTGGAACCTTTAATCCTATCCATATTGGCCATTTGGCTATTGCCAATCATATGGCAGAGCACTCTGATCTTGATGAGATCTGGATGGTCGTCACCCCTCATAATCCATTTAAAAAGAAAAGTTCGTTATTAGATAATCACCATCGTTATGAAATGGTATATCGGGCCACAGAATCATATCCTAGTTTAAAACCTAGTGATATAGAGTTTAAATTACCTCAGCCTAATTATACGGTATTTACGCTAGCTCATCTAGAAGAACTATATCCAAATGATCAGTTTCACCTCATTATGGGAGAGGACAATTTGAAGAGTTTTCATAAGTGGAAAAACTACGAAGTCATTCTTGAAAATCACAACATCTACGTATACCCTCGTATTGCTGCGGGCACAGTTGAGAGTCAATTTAATAATCATCCCAAAATAAATAAAGTAAACGCTCCTATTATGGAGATCTCGTCTACTTTTATTCGCAAATCAATTTCTGAAGGAAAAAATATAAGGCCATTATTAGCTACCCCAGTATGGGAATATATTGATCAAATGAACTTTTACAAATAAAAAGCTTTTACAGGTTTTCTAAAAGCTTTCTGAAGAACCCATTGCTTCTTTTATTCTTTTAATAAGGCGATGTACCCTACCACTACCCCCAGCAATAATCCCTGCTGTAAGAATAATATCAAGAGATTGAACAATAGTAACTTGTATTTTTGATAATTCCTCTTCGGGCCCATTAAAAATAATCCCCGACATAAGGCGTAGACCAGATAACGAAAGTACGAGTCCGATTATAAAAGCTATAATAGTAGTTTTTCTTTGCCTTTTTAACCCACGGGTCATGAGATACTCTTCTAATTCTCTTTTCTCTTTCATTACCTTTGCCGTCTTTTCAGGCAATTCATCCTCATCATCATCGACAAGTTCTTCTTCAGGGAGGTCCATATCAATAGGATTATTTCTGCTTTCTAGATATTTATTAATATCTGCTATACGCTCTTTACACTGTATTTTAACTTTCTCATTAGGGTCGTATACAAAAATCTCTATAAACTGTTCGACGATTAATATAACAACCGATAAATAACCTAGAGCAGCTATTATACTCGCTGTGTTCAAATTAGAAAGATCAATTGCGGGTAAACGGTCTTCGAAATAAATAAAACCAGCAGTGGCAAGTACAACAGAAACAATAGCCACTGGATTTTTGTATAGCGATTTCATGTATTATAGGATTTAAGAGTGACTATAAAAATACAAAAAACCTATCTTTAAATTATTAAGAAAAAAAGTTATCGACCAAGTCGTGAAGAAATAATCTATTTAACACCTTTTCACTTCCTCTTTTAATAAAAGTATAATCCTTAAGTTTTTTGTGATCACCTGGTAACAAGTCCGAACTTAGCATTAAAATAACTATAGAATTTTTATCACCCAATTGGTTGTAATGATCCAAAAACTCCCATCCATCCATTATTGGCATATTTAAATCTAAAAAAACAATCTCTGGACGATCTTTACTATTCTTTTTCGAATCAAAATAAGAAAGTGCCTCTACTCCATTTCTAGCTACACTTACTTTTTTTGTAAGACCAGTTCTCTCTATAATTCTTTTATTAAAAGTATTTGTTTCATTACTGTCATCAATTAATAACATGTGTTTTACTTTGTTTTCCATTGATATCTTTTGGGGTTAAATTCTAATTTATGGATTCATGAAATAATTTTCCAAAATCCTATCTAACATGGGTTTTGAAAGCGGTTTTTCCATAAATTCATTTATTCCTTTCACATTTTTAGATCTTGAAATATTTTCGGGATGATGTGATGTTGTGAGCACAACCAATCTAGTATGATCAATAATATTATTATCTAATTGATTGTATTGTTCAATAAATTCCCAACCATTCATTGATGGCATATTAAGGTCTAATAAAATGAGTTGTGGTTTTTTTATAAAGTTTACACTTATCATCTTTAGATATTCTAGCGCAAGACTTCCTTCAGAAAAAGTTAAGATATTTCTAAACTTATCATGTTGCAGCATGATCTTTTTTTGAATAAATAAAGTTGCTTTATTATCATCTATAAGCAAAACTGTTTCTACCACGATCTATTTTGACGAATTGGTTATAAAACACAAACAACCTAAACAATTGTTAATATTGTAGAAAAACAAGTTGTTTTTTGATCCATTTTGTGATGAAAGCATCAAATACTCGATAAATGACATGAATCTATACATCTATTATATAGACACATAGCATCTAGAATACGAGAAAAAACTCATATCCTAAACAACAAAATAAATGAGTTGAGAATTATTTACCCGGAAAATCTGCTTTACGTTTTTCTAAAAATGCAGTCGTTCCTTCTTTAAAGTCTTCGGTACCAAAACAGTTTCCAAACTGTTCTATTTCAACCTTAAAACCATCTACTCCATCTTGATAAGCTGCATTTACAGATGTAATTGCCGCAGCAATTGCAACAGAAGAATTTCTCATTATTCGGCTCGCAAGTTTTTCTGCTAAGGGTACTAATTCTTCCTGAGTAGTTACATGATTTACCAATCCATACTGCAAAGCTTGATTAGCATCGATCATCCCAGCAGTCATGATCATTTCCATGGCTCTTCCTTTTCCTACTAATTGCGGTAATCTTTGTGTTCCACCATATCCAGGAATAACGCCTAAAGAAACTTCTGGCAATCCCATTTTTGCATTATCACTAGCAATTCTAAAATGTGCTGCCATTGCCAATTCTAATCCACCACCCAATGCAAAGCCGTTTACAGCCGCTATAACAGGTGTAGAAAGGTTGGCTACAAAATCAAATAATACTTCCTGCCCTTTTGCAGCAAGATTACCTCCTTGAGCTATTGAGAAATCTGCAAATTCGCTAATATCAGCCCCAGCAACAAAAGCTTTTTCTCCACTACCTGTAATGATAATTACTTTGGTTTCGGCATCAAGATCAGCTACTCTAAAAGCAGCATGTAACTCTTGAATTGTTTCTTTATTAAGAGCATTAAGCTTAGACGGTCTATTAATTGTAATTGTAGTGATCCCGTTATCTTGTGAAGTGAGAATATTGGTATACATTTTTTATATTATTTTTTGTGGTAGTTTATTATTTTAAGTCTCTTTCAAAATACAAATAGAAATACATCCCTACACCAAAAGTCTCAACATCGGTAGATGCTAATCTCCATCCTTCTTTTGAATATTCATCTAATTTTGCCTGAATGTCTTTTGAAGAAGATTTTAGGATATGTTTTTTATCTGCTGTAAATTTTGAGTAATAAATGAGTGACTCTACTTTATATTCTTTCATAAATAAGCATGTTACAATTGCTCTCTGGGAAATTTAACTTTGAACACTGTTCCCTTCCCTTCTTGCGAGGTAAAGGTAATACTTCCTTTATAGGTTTCCACAATATTTTTTACCATTCCTAGTCCTAATCCCATTCCGCTGGTTTTAGTCGTAAATTTAGGTTCAAAAATCATTTTTTTATTGTCTTCGGTAATCCCAATACCATTATCGGCAACCGTTATGATAACATCGTTATTTTCGGTATAAACCCTTACCTCCACCTTTGGTGTATGATCTTCAGGAATGGCTTGTATCCCATTTTTTACCAAATTGGTAACTACTCGGATGAGTTGTGTTCTGTCAAACTTTGCAATAATTTCTTCTTTTTCTGAAGGAAAAACAATATAATCTTCATTAAAAATATCCAGTGCCAGCCCTACGATTTTAACAACATCAAGAGTTTCATTCTTTTGAGCAGGCATCTGAGCAAAATTTGAAAACGCAGAAGCGATAGAACTCATCGTGTCTATTTGTTGAATCAAAGTATCGCTATATTCTTTGATTTTTTGATCAATTTTAGGGTCCTTCGGATCAAATTTTCGTTGAAAACTCTGTACGGTTAATCGCATTGGAGTTAATGGATTCTTAATCTCATGTGCTACCTGTTTTGCCATCTCTCTCCATGCTGCCTCACGTTCACTTTTTGCAAGCATTGCTGCACTTTCTTCTAACTCATCGATCATACTGTTATATGCATTAACCAGAGAATATATCTCATCACTTGCATCACCTATTTGAATTCGTTTATTTCGTTTATCGAGTCGAGTTTGGTCTATAGTTTCCGAAATAGTTTTTAAGGATCTAGTGATATATTTTGATAAAAAATACGCCAATGCAATGGCAATTAACATCATTAATAAATACACTTGCCCCACCCGTTGCAGGAACTCTATCAATTCTCGTGTAATCAAATCATCATCCTCTAGATAAGGTAGGTTTAAAATCCCTAAAGGTTTTGAACTAATATCTGCGATATACGTATAAGAAGACAAGAACTTTTCTCCATTTTTTTCAGATTTTACAAGATATTTTTTATCATACAAAGAGGCCAAAGTATCTAGAATAACCGGACTCAATTGTGTATCTATCGTATCACCTGCAAAAAAACCTTCTGATTTAATTAATAACTTTCCGTCAAGGCCATAGATATTAATTGGTAGTGTATGCTCTTCTGAAATCTGATAAATCTTTTGTTTGTAGCCAAAAATTCTAGAAAGATGCTCCTCATCTACCGGATACGTAGTGCTTCTTAAGGCATTATCAATTGCAATTTGAATTCTAGCTTCTTTTCTATCTAATCGCTCTTGGTGGTATTCTTCTGCTTCTTCTTTATATTGATAAATAGAAACTGCAGCAATTAATATTGAAGCCAATAATACCAGAACTGTCATAGAGATAAAAATTCGAGTACGGAGAGAAAGTTTAAGTAGCTTCATAGTGTATTTTGATAGGTAAATATAACAAATATCACACCAAAATAAGCTTAAAAAGAAATCTTGGAAAGTACAGTATTCCTTAAATTTAACTAGCTTTACCTTATGGATGAAACAATACTACTTTCTGTTGAAGATCTTTGTGTTTCTTTTTTTTCTGAAAAAACAGAGAATCAAGTGCTTCATGATATTTCTTTTGATATTCATAAAAACGAAATATTAGGAGTAGTTGGAGAATCTGGAAGTGGAAAATCTGTAGCTTCTTTAGCTATTATGGGACTGTTACCCCATAAAATTTCAACCATCACAAAAGGCAAAATAGCGTTTAATGGGAATACTCTTTTAGGGTTAAATGAAAAAGAGTATCAAAATATTCGTGGCAATGAAATTGCCATGATTTTTCAAGAACCGATGAGTTCTTTAAATCCATCCATGAAATGTGGAAAACAGGTTGCCGAAATTCTCTTTCAGCATACAACACTTTCTAAAAATGAAGTACAGACAGAAGTACTTTCATTATTTAACAAGGTGCAACTTCCTGATCCCGAACGAGCATATCAATCATATCCTCATCAATTAAGTGGCGGACAAAAACAACGTATTATGATTGCTATGGCAATTGCTTGTAAGCCAAAATTACTAATTGCCGATGAACCCACTACGGCACTTGATGTTACGGTTCAAAAAGAGATCATGAGTTTGTTAAAGACATTACAACATGAATATAAAATGAGTGTTTTATTTATTTCTCATGACCTATCTCTTGTATCCGAAATTGCTGATAATGTTTTAGTAATGTATCAAGGAAAAATGGTAGAATATGGTGCCACAAAAAGTATTTTTAACACTCCAACTCAAGAATACACCAAGGCATTAATACACGCAAGACCAACCCTCGATGCCAGGTTTAAAAGATTGCCTACAATTTCAGATTACTTAAGCGATGTAGAAGAGGCAAGAGAAGTTGTTACCAAGGAGCAAAGAGAGCAACATCATCAAAAATTATATAGCACTCCCCCATTATTAGAAGTTATTAATCTTGAAAAAATTTATTTTTCTAAAGTAGGATTATTCAAAAAAAAAGAACTTAAGGCTGTTAATGATGTTAGTTTCAAATTATATGAGGGAGAAACCCTTGGGCTAGTAGGAGAATCTGGTTGTGGTAAATCCACACTGGGCAATACTATTTTACAACTTGATAAGGCCAATAATGGTCAGGTTATATACAAAGGTCAAGATATTACGCAGTTATCTTCTTCTGAAATAAGAAATCTAAGAAAAGATATCCAACTCATTTTTCAAGATCCTTTTGCATCTCTAAATCCAAGATTAACCGTAGGGAGAGCAATCATGGAGCCTATGCAAGCCCATGGATTATATAAAAACGATACTGAAAGGAAAGAGAAGGTAATTAAATTATTAGAACGTGTAGGTCTAGACGTTTCACATTTTAATAGGTATCCTCATGAGTTTAGTGGAGGTCAACGACAACGTATCGGTATAGCTAGAACTATTGCCTTGCAGCCTAAGTTGATTATTTGCGATGAATCGGTAAGCGCACTAGATATCTCTGTTCAGGCTCAAGTATTAAATTTATTAAATGAATTAAAAGAAAAGTTTGGGTTTACTTACATTTTTATCTCTCATGATCTAGCCGTTGTAAAATATATGTCTGATCAATTGTTGGTCATGAATAATGGCGAAATAGAAGAAAGAGGTGATGCAGACCAGATTTATGAACACCCAAGCAAGGCCTACACCAAAAAACTAATACAAGCTATTCCTAAAAGCTGATTATACCCGAAACTTTAAATGTTGATTGGTTGCACGTAATGATGTATCGGTTCGATCAAAAAGATTTGTGTACTAAAAAAATAATAGCAATTACTTAAATAGTGAGCGTATATTTTTCACTATTAAGAAAATATACTGCAAAAAAAAACCTGTTAAGCTCAATAAGTTTAACAGGTTTCATTCATCGCGACTTGGGGACGTTGCGATTGATTGATTAACAACAAAAAAATCACATCAACAAAAATACTTTTTTCGCTAAATACATACAGTTAGACAGTAATTCCATAGTTGGTTTAACAGACTGCTGTAGACGATTCATACGTTTTTTCATAATAGGGACAATATTGTGTGGGTTAATAAATTATTTAACTCATAAAAACAATATATAGGGGTATCATTTTTACTGGGATACTAATATGCAAATTATTTTTAGAATTTACGTTTAAATGCTCAATAAATCGATAGAATACACAAAATTTTAACATTTAGCTCCAAAATTATCGGTTTTAGGGCTTAAAGTAAAGGTTTAAGGCAATGCAAGCACTGCACTTATTGTAGTATTTTTCTCTCAAAACTAAGTTTACAAAGACCTATTTATCAGAAACGATACTTTTGTATAATTATTATTCGTAGTCATTCAATTATTATTCGTTACCCTGTATAAAGAATTAGAGTCTGTGATCACAAAGTCATTTCAGGAATATTACCCTCAATTATAAGATTTCCTTCGGTTGCATTTTTAATATCTTCTACACTTACCCCCGGTGCTCTTTCTAAAAGTTTAAAACCTTGGCTAGTAATTTCCATAAACGCTAGATTCGTGACCACCTTTTTCACACAATTTACTCCAGTAAGTGGTAAAGAACAGTTTTTAAGCAATTTTGACTGCCCTGCTTTATTAGTATGCATCATGGCCACAATAATGTTTTCTGCACTGGCTACAAGATCCATAGCACCTCCCATACCTTTTACCATTTTTCCAGGAATTTTCCAATTGGCTATATCTCCATTTTCAGAAACTTCCATAGCCCCCAAAATAGTCAAATCTACATGTTGACCACGTATCATATTAAAACTAGTTGCAGAATCAAAAAAAGAAGCTCCGGGCATTGTAGTAATTGTTTGCTTACCTGCATTAATTATATCTGCATCCTCTTCTCCTTCAAAAGGGAACGGCCCCATACCTAATACACCATTTTCACTCTGAAATTCGACCTCTATCCCTTTAGGAATATAATTAGCCACCAATGTTGGTATTCCGATCCCAAGGTTAACAAAATACCCATCTTGTAACTCCTTGGCTATACGCCTTGCTATTCCATTTTTATCTAGCATACTTATCAAACGTTAATTTAAATTTGGTTGTGGTGTCATTCTTAAATATGATTTTACCTCTTTATGACCTTTAGGAAAAAGATTAGGAATCTCTTCATTAGTTACAGAAGGCACAATTACACAATCATCCCCTGGATTCCAATTTGCTGGCGTTGCCACTTTATGATATGCGGTTAATTGAAGAGAATCAATTACCCTTACCAACTCATCAAAGTTTCGTCCTGTTGAAGCTGGGTACGTAATGGTCAATTTAATTTTCTTATCTGGGCCAATTACAAAAACAGAGCGCACTGTTAATTGACTATCTGCATTTGGATGGATCATATCATACAATTCTGAAACCTTTCTATCTTCATCTGCAATAATCGGAAAGTTAACTGTAGTATTTTGTGTTTCATTAATATCCTTAATCCAACCATGATGAGATTCTAATCCATCAACGCTAAGTGCTGCTACTTTTACATTGCGTTTATTAAACTCATCTGTATATTTTGCAACGGTCCCTAATTCTGTAGTGCATACTGGTGTATAATCTGCAGGGTGTGAAAATAATATCCCCCAACTATCTCCTAACCAGTTATGAAAATCAATCTGCCCCTCTGTTGTTTGGGCAATAAAGTTTGGAGCTTCATCTCCTAATCGTAATGCTGCCATGATTTATGTGTTTTGAAATCTTATAATTATAATGTTATTCTCTTTTTCGAACTGTACGTTGCTCAATTCTTTTCTCATATTTTTCACCTTGAAATATACGTTGTACAAATATCCCTGGGATATGTATTTGATCGGGATCTAAAGTCCCGGCAGGTACGAGTTCTTCAACCTCGGCAACCGTAATTTTTGCCGCACCACACATACAAGGATTAAAATTTCTTGACGTGCCTTTAAATATTAAGTTTCCAGCTTCATCACCTTTCCAAGCCTTTACAAATGCAAAATCTGCATTAAAAGCATGCTCCAACACATACATTTTTCCATTAAATTCTCTGGTTTCTTTACCTTCGGCTACTTCGGTACCGTAGCCTGCTGGAGTATAAAAAGCAGGAAAACCACCTTGTGCCGCTTTACAACGCTCTGCAAGTGTTCCTTGTGGTATGAGCTCTACATCCAATTCGCCACTAAGCATTTGGCGTTCAAACTCATCATTCTCCCCCACATAAGAGGATACCATTTTATTTATTTGTTTTTTCTGTAATAAAAGTCCTAAACCAAAGTCATCAACTCCAGCATTATTAGAAATACAAGTAAGGCCTTTTATATTTAGTTCTACTAGCTTTGCAATGGCATTTTCAGGAATACCACACAAACCAAACCCTCCTAACATAAAGGTCATATCATCTTTGACTCCCGACAAAGCTTCGGTAACATTGGGTACCGTTCTACGAATCATATTGTTCAAATTTTAGCTGACTAAAAGTACTAAAAAAATAGTACTATATCGTTTGAACTATGATAGTTTTATGAATAATTTAAAGGAATAAAAAAGTTATATTATAATGAGAATTCATCATCAATATTCTCATCTTGAATATTCGCCTTTTTAAAGTCTTGGCAATCTACTTCGATAGTTAATGATTCGGGTTTTTTAAAGGCGGCCTTAGATACTTTTAATGTCTCGTCGGCATAGCATTTTTTCATATACAATCCCCATATTGGTAAAGCCATGGTTGCTCCTTGGCCAAATGTTGTTGTTTTAAAATGAACAGCTCTATCATCACCACCAACCCATACACCGGTACATAGATTAGGCACAATACCCATAAACCAACCATCACTTTGATTTTGTGTTGTTCCTGTTTTACCGGCAATAGGATTATCAAATAAATATGGATGACCTGTAACTACATTTTTAATATCATATCTAGTAGATGGCCCCGTACGCAATCTTACTCCAGAACCAGATTGAGTAACTCCTTCCATTAAATTGATAGTTACATATGCCGCTTCTTTACTAATAACATCTCTAGTCTCTGGAACAAATTGATACAATACGGTCCCGTTTTTATCCTCAATACTGGTGATCATAACCGGTTTTGTATATATCCCTTGATTCGCAAAAGTACTATATGCACCAACCATTTCGGATAATTTTAAATCTACCGAGCCTAAAGCGATTGAAGCTACTGGTGTAATATCTGATTTTACTCCTGTTTTTTGTGCCAAACCAACAATAGGATCTGGACCTATTCTATCTAATAGTCTAGCAGAAATAGTATTAACGGATTTGGCTAATGCTTCTTTAAGACTTAAATAACCACTATATTCTCCATCACTGTTTTTTGGAGTCCAATCATTTTCTGTAACTCCATGGGATCCTATAGGAATTGTGATCTGTGATCTTGGCAAAGTATCGCAAGGCGAAAGCTTTAATTGATCAATTGCGGTAGCATAAACAAAAGGTTTAAATGTAGATCCTACTTGACGTGCACCTTGATACACATGATCGTATTGAAAATGCTTATAATCAACACCACCAACCCAAGCTTTAACATGCCCCGATTGTGGCTCCATAGACATTAATCCTGATCGTAAAAATTTCTTATAATACAAGATAGAATCTTTAGGCGTCATTATGGTATCAATTTCTCCTTTCCAGGAAAATATCTTCATCTCTGCTTTTTTATCAAAAGATGCTGTAATTTCTTTTTCGCTTTTACCTAATTTAAGCATTACATCTCTTCGTGCAGAACTTCTTATCCCTCTTTTGATAATCCCCTCTACTTCGGCTTTTGTAATGTCTCTAAAAGGAGAAGTTTTATTATCCTTCTCTTGTTTATCAAATTCTTTTTGAAGATTTGCCATATGCTCTGCCACAGCCTCTTCTGCATATTTTTGCATTCTCGAATCAATTGTTACATTGATTCGTAATCCATCTCTATAGATATCAAAATATGTTGTTTCTCCTTCTTCATTTTCACCTTTAGGATTTTCTTTCACCCACTTAGACATCCAACTTCTTACATATTCTCTAAAATAGGTTGCGGTACCATCAGAGTGTCCTTCTGGAGAATAATCTAACGCTAGCGGCAATTGTTTTAAACTATCTCTTTCTTGCTCATTGATGTACTCATACTTTTCCATTTGATTAAGTACTACATCTCTCCTTGTCTTTACCATTTCTGGTCGACGTAACGGATTAAAAAGCGATGAATTTTTTAACATACCAACCAATACTGCTGCTTCTTCTTTTTTAAGATCTTTTGGCTTTTTACCAAAATAAATTCTAGATGCTGAACTGATTCCAATAGCTTGATTTAAAAAATCATACTTATTGAGATACATCGTGATAATCTCCTTTTTGGTATATTGTCTTTCTAGTCTGGTAGCTATTACCCATTCCTGGATTTTTTGTAAATATCTTTCAAATCTATTTTTAGATCCCCCAGTAAATAGCTGTTTTGCCAACTGTTGAGAAATGGTACTTGCACCTCCTTTGCTCCCAAGAAAAATAAATGCTCTAAGTGTTCCTCTTGCATCTATCCCAGAATGATCATAATATCGTGCATCCTCTGTAGCGACCAATGCATCTACCAAGTGTTGTGGTAAGTCGTCGTAACTTACTGGTGTTCTATTTTCTTTAAAAAATGTACCTATTTGTACCCCATCTGAAGAAATAATCTGTGTTGCAAGATCATTTTGAGGGTTTTCTAACTCTTCAAATTTGGGCATCTCACCATATGCGCCCCAACTAGCTAGTAGGAACAATAAAACAATCAAGAAAATCCCTGATGCAAATGTGATCCAAAATACTTTTATAAACTTAAGGGTACTAACCCCTTTGTTCTGTTTTCCTTTTTTTCTTGATTTGGGTGTTGCCTTTGCCATTGTAATTAAGGGTTTTGAGCATATTCTATTCTAAATCCTATATCTGTAATTCCTTCTAAAGAAGTCACTCCATCCACGTCTCCGTTCTTTCTCATTGCATGTTGCAATGTAATGACATATGCTCCTTCTTCATTAAAACTAACCTTTTCTTTATACCACAGTTTATTTTCTTTTACATCAGAAAAACCTGTTCCTAACCATTCTCCATTTGGTGCCGCCATATCATACTCTAGAGTATCTGTAACCACCTTGCCATTTGGAAACCTCATCTCTCCAATCAAAAACAAGTTACTAAACTTATAATCATTTGTATTTCTAACATTAATAAACAAATTATACTCTTTTTCTGAATCAAGTTCTGGTAAAGTAAAGCTTACTTTTTCATCCATTTCCCAAGATTCTGCTACAGTTTGATATTCATCCAAAACTTGTGTGTCATCACAAGAAACTGTAATAATTGCAAGAAAAATTATGATTATGAACTTACGATTTATCATTGTTTTTATTACGTGATCTATGTCTTTTATTACGTTGATTTCTAGATTTATTGGCGTTGTTATTTTCAGCCTTTTTTTCTTTTGGTTTGTTCGAAGCCACTGTTTGTTTTTGTGCTCCACCTTTATTATTAGTGTTTTTCCTTTTATTACGATTTTTTCTTCTTCTTTTACTATGCTTTGGTTGATCAAATCGTGTTAAACTATCTTGTCCTACAACGTTCTCAAAATCCATTTTAGTGTCTTCCAACAATTCTGAAGCAAATTCTTCTAAGCTCGCTACTTTTTCATTATTATTATTTGCAGCAATTATTTCACCAGCATGCTCTGAAGATATTTTATGCCAATTCATCCATTCCCCTTCATAGGCATACCACAAAAAACCTTTAAAAATATCAATCTTTTGACATACCGCTGTACCTTTTTCTGTTTTAAGTTTGGTATCCGTTTTCGGAAAACTATTTAACGCGTCAATATATGCATCCAACTCATAGTTAAGACAGCATTTCAATTTACCGCATTGCCCTGCTAATTTTTGTGGATTAAGAGATAATTGCTGATACCTTGCCGCACTGGTGTTCACAGATCTAAAATCTGTTAACCATGTAGAGCAACATAATTCACGACCACAAGACCCAATACCACCAAGTCTAGCCGCTTCTTGCCTGAAACCTACTTGGCGCATTTCAATTCTGGTACTAAATTCGTGTGCAAATTCTTTGATTAGTTGCCTAAAATCTACACGTTCCTCGGCTGTATAATAAAACGTAGCTTTTGAACCATCTCCTTGAAACTCGATATCAGAGATCTTCATTTGTAGTTCTAACCTGATAGCTATTTCTCTGGCACGAACTTTCATTTTCTCCTCTTTATCTCGAGATTTTTGCCAAATATCAATGTCCTTTTGAGAAGCTTTTCGATAAACCTTTTTAATCTCCTCACTATCTAATTCGATTTTTTTCTTTTTCATTTGTATGCGAACTAGTTCTCCTGTTAAAGAAACTATACCCACATCATGACCTGGTGAAGCCTCAGTGGCCACCACATCGCCAATACTCAAAGAAAGGTTTTCGGTATTTTTAAAAAAGCCTTTTCTTCCATTTTTAAATCGTATTTCTACACAATGAAAAGGCGTTGCGCCACTAGGAAGTGACATATTAGATAACCAGTCAAAAACAGTTAATTTATTACAACCATCGGTACCACAGGTACCATTATTCTTACATCCTTTTGGTTGTCCGTCTTTACCGGAGGAACAACTACTACACCCCATATTTTCCTTCTATATTGTAAATTTGCTCATGATACATATCATGACAAAAATGGTTCTTACTAAAGTAAGCACTGCATACAGTACTTCATCTCTCAATTGTTAAAGATACTATGAAAAAAATTATCTGCCATAGTATCTTAGGCATTTTAGCATTACTGCTTGTATTTCAGAGCTTCAGAACGCCCCTTTTTAAAAATCTTATTACTATTCCCTTTTCCTTTTCTAAGTTCCTTTTGCTCTTCAAAAGATAAACTGTTTATTTCTTTACATTCTGCAGAACAACAATTGTTCATTTCAGAGGCACAATCTTCACACTGAATAAAAAGCAAATGACATGCTTGATTTTCACAGTTTACATGAGTATCACACGGTTTACCACATTGATGACAATTAGAAATCACATCATCTGTAATACGCTCTGCTCTTCTATGATCAAAAACGAAGTTTTTTCCCAAAAATTTGTTTTCTAAACCTTTTTCTTCAACTTGCCTGGCATATTCTATAATTCCGCCCTCTAATTGAAAAACATTCTTAAACCCTTTGTGCTTGTAATATGCACTTGCTTTTTCACATCGAATTCCACCAGTACAGTACATCACTAATTTCTTGTCATCTTTATGATCTTTTAGATCTTCTTCGATGATATCCAGCGAATCCCTGAAGGTATCCACATCAGGTGTTATAGCTCCTTTAAAATGACCTATTTCACTTTCGTAATGATTACGCATATCCACCAATACAGTATTAGGGTCTTCGATCAAATCGTTAAATCCTTTTGCATCTACATGCACCCCTTTGTTAGTAACATCAAAAGTGTTATCATTAAGACCATCGGCAACTATCTTATTACGCACTTTTACCTTTAATTTTAAAAAAGATTTTGCGTCTTGCTCTCTGGCAATATTAAGTCGAACATTTTCTAAAAAAGAGATACTATCTAGGTGTTCTTTGAATGTCAAGAAATTGGGAGCTGGAACTGATAATTGCCCATTAATCCCTTCATTGGCCACATAAATTCGACCAAGTACGTCTAGTCCGTCCCAATGAATAAAAAGATGATTTCTAAAAATTTCTGTATTTCCAATGTGTGCATATTGATAGAAAGATAGCGTTAAACGGTCAGTACCCGCCTCGTCGATAAGGGCTGCTCTTTCTTTTGCACTTAATTTATTGTACAGTTGCATGCTATACTAATGTTTTTAAGTTAAAAAAGGATTCAATATTTTGGCAAAAATACGAATACTCTGGTCATACACAAAAGACTTTCTTTTTTTTACGAAAAATAACCTGAGTTTACTCTAGAGAATATTTAAGTTCTACAATAACCAACCAACATTCCATGAAAACGCAGTGGGTTTTCACGGAATAGCTATTAACCACATTTGTTTTTCCTCTCCTGTCTTTTCTACATTTGTTAGCAACAGTACTGATCGCAACATCATGAAAAGTTTATTGAAATAAACTATCAAAAACATGATAGAAAACGAAGATAATATTGCTGCAGACATATACCTTGAGTGTCTATAAAAGTTCAAGAAAATCAATAAATATATCACAAAACTATGTTAGTAAACATTTTAAATGTAAAAGGTGTAAATCCATTAAACAAGAAACAACAAATTGGCGTAAAAGGAGGAAATCATCAAGATACCTATAATGGTTTGGGAAGCACAGGAGAAGGACCAAACGGCGGGTTTGGTATTCTAGCCCCAGGAGGAAACTGCTATGGCGGAACCACAAGAAATCAATGCAAATAGTACCTCAAAACAAATACGGAGTAGTATTTCTAAATTTTAAAATAATTAAAACATTTAAATCATGAAAGAAAAAAAGAAATCCACAAAATTAAATTTAGACAAAATGATAATTTCCAGTATTCAGAGCCAAGGCATTAAAGGAGGAGGAAGAAGTACTAATTGTTATCCGACTATGCAAACTGGTTGTAATCCTACAGGGCTTCCTACTGGAGGGACTTGCAACAAAAGCGAATGTGCATGCCTCTAGTTTTAATTAAAAAAGCCATGTTTAAATGCTATTTAGACAGCTTTTTGTAAAAATAAAAAAATGCCTTGAAATTATATTCAAGGCATTTTTTGGGCTAATTCGTTATTAATTTAATTTAACGACTAAATTAAATAACGAAGCTAACCTCCTTCTACTATACAATTACTGATTTTAGTAACTGTACAACCATCGTGATGATGGCTTATAACTCTTTTAAGAAATTTCATCTTACACCGTCAATCGACAATTTTGTTCTTGTTTGCTTTTCTCTTAGATGCTTAAAATTTAGAAAGGTTGCGTTTATAAGCATAAAAAATAAAGGTCATCCATATTTTATCCCATTTTAATTTAACAATTAACCTCCAAAATAACTCTGAGAGTTGTTGTTAATAACCATTTTAGAATCGATATCACAACTACAAAAAGAAATAGTACTTTAGCAAAAAGTTAATATGAATGTCAAATCCCGATATATTTGAGCAACAAATGAGTACAGAGAAAGACGCAAAATTAAAAGCACTAAAACTTACCTTAGATAAATTAGATAAAGCATACGGAAAAGGAACGGTAATGAAAATGAGCGACAGCTCGGTTCAAGAGGTTGATGTAATTTCGACAGGATCTCTTGGTCTGGACTTAGCTTTAGGTGTAGGAGGATATCCAAGAGGTAGAGTAGTTGAAATTTATGGCCCAGAATCTTCGGGTAAAACTACACTTACTTTACATGCTATTGCTCAAGCTCAAAAAGCTGGAGGTATAGCTGCATTTATTGATGCAGAACACGCTTTTGATCGTTTTTATGCTGAAAAACTAGGGGTTGATATTGATGACCTTATTATTTCTCAACCTGATCACGGTGAGCAGGCTTTAGAAATTGCAGATAATCTTATACGATCGGGTGCGATCGACATTATAGTAATTGATTCTGTAGCCGCTCTTACTCCTAAAAGTGAAATTGAAGGTGAAATGGGAGACTCTAAAATGGGGTTACATGCTAGATTAATGTCTCAAGCACTTCGAAAATTAACCAGCTCAATTAGTAAAACCAATTGTACAGTTATATTTATCAATCAGCTTAGAGAAAAGATTGGGGTTATGTTTGGAAATCCTGAAACTACGACAGGTGGTAATGCGCTTAAGTTTTATGCCTCGGTTCGTTTAGATATTCGTCGTTCTACACAAATCAAAAATAGTAACAGCGAAGTACAAGGAAACAAAACCCGAGTAAAAGTTGTAAAGAATAAAGTAGCTCCTCCTTTTAGAACTGCAGAATTTGATATTATGTATGGCCAAGGAATTTCTAAAAATGGAGAAATTATTGATATTGGAGTAGATTATGAAATTATCAAAAAAAGCGGATCATGGTTTAGCTACCAAGACACTAAATTAGGTCAGGGACGAGATGCAGTAAAAGCATTACTTAATGACAATCCTGAGTTGATGGAAGAGCTTGAAGAGAAAATCATAGAAGCGATAAAAATCGTAAAAGAGTAAAAAAAAGAATAAAAACTTCTAAATCCTATCCTGATAGCTATCGAGATAGGATTTTTTTTTACCTTAAAAGCAACCAAACCGATTTGTTTACATCTATATATTAGATTGATTACATTATTTATCTAACCCCGAGAATTATGAAAAGGATAAAAATAATTTTAGTTTTTTTTCTAGCAACCTTGTTTATAGGATGTGAAAATGATGATAACACTGGTTTCTTTTACGATCTGGTTCCTATAGAATCAGTAGTTCTTCCAGATGAATTTACAAGAGGCGAAACCTATACACTTAGTGTTTCTTACTTTAGACCAACCTCTTGTCATGGTTTTGCTGGATTTGACTACAACAGATTAAATAACGAACGTACAGTAGCTGTTGTTAATGTAGTAGTTAACCCACATCAATGCCAAGATTTAGAACAAACAGATTTGGTTGAGGAGACTCTGGATTTTTTTGTAGGACAGGAAGACTCATATATTTTTAGGTTTTGGCAAGGCCTAGACGAATTAGGGAACAATATATTTTTAAGTATTGAAGTTCCGGTAGTATTGTAATCATATAAATCAAAAAAGTTATTAGTGGGTTTAGATCAACTCATAAAAAAGTGCAAGAAAAAAAATGCTAAGGCACAGGAACAGTTGTACCGGCTATATAGCAGTAAATTATTTTCGGTATGTTTGAAATATTCTAACGATTATCCAAGCGCCGAAGACACTTTACAGGATGCATTTATAACAATTTTTGAAAAAATAACACAATATAAAAATCAAGGATCTTTTGAAGGATGGATGAAACGAGTAACTATAAACACTGCGCTTCAAAAATACCGAAAACAAAAGGTTTTTGATATAATTAATGAAGAGCAAATTGAAGAGGTTGATGTAGAAATAGATCAAGAAGATATCTCATTAGATTATCTATTACAGATCATCCAACAATTACCGGATCGTTATCGCCTGGTATTTAATCTTTATGTTTTAGATGGTTATTCTCATAAAGAAATCGCGGAGCTATTAACTATTTCAATAGGCACTTCTAAATCTAACCTTGCAAGGGCTAGAAATATTTTAAAAACAAAAATAGAAACCAATCAAGAACCATATGTTCGAGCAATCGATGAACGAAGATGAGTGATAAAAAAAACATAGATCGGCTGTTTCAGGAAAAATTCAAAGATTTTGAAGTAACTCCTGATGAGGCTGTATGGGAAAGAATCAAGGCACGCCAAAATAAAAAAAGACGTCTCCTTGTATTACCAATTTGGTACAAAATAGCTGGTGTAGCCGCTATATTAGCAATTATGTTAATGATTGGCTATACTTCTTTGTACCAAGAATCGAATGAAACTATTGTAAATTCTGACTTAGAAGAGACCAATATCCCTAAATCTGAAAAAGAAATCAATACTACAATTATTGATAATGATGCTATAGTAATTTCGGATAAAGAAGAGAATAATTCTTCTCTTTCTACAGACAAAAAAGAACCTTCTTTTAACACTAGCAACAAGGAAAACCTTGATACTTTTGAGAATAATAAAAATACAACTACTGTATCTCAGTCAAAAGAAAAATTACCTAACGGTAAAAATAAAGAAGACAAGGGTATAACTAAGGAAAAGGAGATCAAAATTGCAAATTCGGTTATCAAAAAAGGTAATCTCCGTAATACTGATATAGCCAATGCACCTTATAAAAAAGATAATGACTTAAAAGACACAGATCTTAATACAAATCCAGTTACTCATCAAAAGGATACTAAGTCTGAAAAAGAAAAATTATTATTTGTCAAACCAGATATTCAGGAGTCGACACCCAAAGAACAGATTGTCGATCATGTTTCTGATTCTAAAGATCATTCTGAACAAAAAAAGATTAATGAAGAGATAGAGATTGAAGATGAACCAAATGAGAATCATAAAAAATCTCTTTTTGATGCTATAGCCAAAAAAGACGATGCTATTGCAGAAGAAACAGAGTCTTCTACCAAGAAATGGAATATCGCACCCAATATTGCTCCTGTATATTATGATGCCATAGGAAATGGATCTTCTCTTAACTCAGAATTTTCGGATAATGCTAAGTCTGGAGAAATAAACTTTAGTTATGGTATCCAAGTAGCTTATGAAATAAGTGATAAACTAAGTATTCGTTCTGGAGTTAATAAACTTGATTTAAGCTATAACACCAAAAATATTGGTTTCGAGATTCCTACTATTAATCGTGCAAACCTTCAAAACGTGGTTGTTTCAGATTATAATGGTCAATCTCCTAATTCTTTTGCTTCAGATATTAATAATGAGAGTTTGGTACAAAGTCAAAACCCTGGTTTACTTAATCACCGTATTGGTTATATCGAGGTGCCTTTAGAGGTAAAATACGATATAGTAGATACAAAAATTGGCATGCACATGATAGGAGGAATTAGTACTTTATTTCTAAATGATGATGATGTCTCGGTTATTGCTGGAGATTTTGAAACCAATCGCGTGGATAGAGAATTTAATGTAAATGATGTTAGTTTTAGTGGTAATATCGGATTTGGTGTTAACTACGAATTATCAGAGGAGTTTCAAATTAATTTAGAACCTATTTTCAAATATCAATTTAATGGTTTTAAAAACAGCTCAAGTGATTTTACACCATACTCCTTTGGAATATATACTGGAGTGAATTTTAAATTTTAAAATAGTATGCATAGCTATTAAAAGTGCATATTCAAGATAATTTAGTTGGTTAGGTAGTTATTGCATATATAAGCAATGATGAACAAAAGTCGTTCCTGGGGAGGAACGGCTTTTTGTATTTTAAAAAGGCAATATTTGCGAAGTTTTTTAACTTACTTTACTCTCTCTTCAGATCTGATTCTAACGCATGTAAAAGAATATTTCTAGTCTTTTCATTCAACTCTTTTTTATCGGCTTGTGTTAATCCTTTTGTAGGAATTTCTTTATGGATATGCCCTCTCATTTTACCTGGACTACCGCTAAAAAAAGTGTACGAGAATCTTTTTTTGTTGTCAAAAAAAGTTAGTGGTAAAATGGGGATTTGATGATCTATCGCCAATCTAAATGCACCGTCTTTAAAATTATCTAAAAGTAAAGATTGGTCGTCGGGAACACCTCCTTCTGGAAAAATACAAATACTAGTACCATCATGTAATCTAGCATGTGCACGATCAAAAACTTCTTTTCTACTTCGCTGGCTATTGCGATCTACTAATATGCAAGTACGTTTATAGAAAAAACCAAAAATCGGAATCTTTGCCAATTCTTTTTTACCGACAAAAACAAAAGGATTCTTAACACAGTATAGCATAAACATAATATCTGTCATCGAAGTATGATTAGCTATAATCATATAACTCTTGGTACGATCAACTTGTGCTTCTTTCGTAAGTTTAGGAACAAATCCACATCCATATAATACAATTTTTGCCCAAAACCTGGCCACTACAAAAAATTGAGGGTACCATTTTTCTCTCGAAGTAAGTATCAATAATATTGGAAACATTATAATAATAGGTATACCCATCATTATATAGAACCAAATGCGCCAAAGCAAAATTAAAATCTTCCTCATAAGTAACATTCCTCCAAAAATACACAATTGGTTTGAGGTATCTAATCAAGTTTCTCTCGACTTTTTATTTGCGACACAAATTTCGAGTTTCGAATAACTGTAAAAATCAAAACTCTTAGTCTAAAATAAAAAACAAAGAAGGATTCATAAAAAAAATTACCTTTGCGAGAAACTACAAGATTATTATGTCTAGAATTCTAACAGGAGTACAAAGCACGGGCACTCCACACTTAGGAAACCTATTGGGAGCTATCATTCCTGCTATCAAAATGGCCAATCAGCCAAAGAATGAATCGTTCTTATTTATTGCAGATATGCATTCATTAACTCAGATCAAAGATGCTCAAGTTTTAAGAGAGAATACATACTCGACGGCTGCGACTTGGATGGCTTTTGGGTTAGACATAGAAAAAACAGTTTTTTACAGACAAAGCGACATCCCGCAAGTCACAGAATTATCGTGGTATTTAAGTTGTTTTTTTCCGTATCAACGCTTAACACTTGCTCACTCTTTTAAAGATAAAGCCGATCGCCTTGAGGATGTTAACGCTGGGTTATTTACATATCCCATGCTTATGGCTGCCGATATATTATTATACGATGCCGAAATTGTTCCCGTAGGGAAAGATCAATTGCAACATTTAGAAATGACTCGTGATGTAGCCACCAGAATGCATGCTCAAATGGGTGAATTATTTGTATTGCCAGAAGCACAAGTACAAAAAGAAACCATGTATGTACCAGGCACCGATGGAGCTAAGATGAGTAAATCTAAAGGGAATACGATTAACCTATTTTTACCCGACAAAAAACTACGCAAACAGATTATGTCTATCGAAACAGATAGCTTACCACTAGAGGAGCCTAAAGATCCTGATACTTGTAATGTATTTGCATTGTATAAATTAATTGCAGCGCCAGAACAAGAAGCAACAATGCGATCTAATTATCTAGGCGGAAACTATGGATATGGTCATGCAAAACAAGCCCTTTTTGAACTACTAATTGAAAAGTTTAAAGTTGAACGTGAGCGATATAACTACTTTATGGAAAATCTTAACGAAGTAGACGATGCACTTGCAATTGGAGCAAAAAAAGCATCGGCCATTGCCAATACTGTATTGACAAGGGTTAGAGAAAAAGTAGGGTATTAGTTATACATTTAAATTCTTTAATTTAGTTATAAAATTAGGGTAACATTATTACGTTTAGAAACATATATAATACAATGAATGTTTTTGTTTCTAACTAATAAATGAAAAAGATGAAATATCTTAAACTTACCTTAATTCTCCTATTACTATATGCATGTAATAAAGATGATGAACTCAATAACACATCAAAAGATGCTGCGATAACAACATTGGCAAAGAATGTTACCAATTGCCCGTCTCAAATTACGTATTATAATGAATCTGGTGCCGATTTTGTGGTTAACAGTATTTCTTCTTTACAAAGTGCAATCAATGAAGCTCAAGATGGTGATATAGTCTATATTGAAGATGATGCCTATCTAGATTTTTCAGACTCGCCTTCTATACTAATAAACACTGCTATAAAACTAGTTAGTGGTAGAACAGATAGTAATAATGGTGCAACTTTGTTTTCTTATATTGTTGGGAAGCGATTTATAAAAGTTCTATCTGATAATGTCACAATAAGTGGATTAACAATTAACGGAGGTGATTTCATTACTGAAATTGAAGGACTGAACGTGCAACAAATTGCCGCTCATTCACCATATACTCCCAATTCCCCAACCGATGGTATTTTTATTGAGGAATTCGATAATCTTACTATAGAAAATTGCGAGATTTTGGGTTGGTCCCATGCCGGTGTTTATATAAAAAACTCAAAGAATAATTTAATTGTAAACAATTATATTCATCATAATAGAAGGCACCAATTAGGCTACGGTGTTGAAGTGCATAATTCTATGAGTAGTAAAGAAACAAATGCCTTAATCTCTTGTAATTATTTTGAATATAACCGCCACGATATTGCTGGAGCTGGGCATGAAAACGAGAGTTATGAAGCTTCTTATAATACCATAGGCCCAGGCGGAAACACTGGTTCTCATAGTTTTGACATGCACGGTAAAAATTCAGATTCGGAAAAAGTAGCAGGTAACTCTCTATATATTCATCATAATACTTTTACCAACAAACAAGTCATTGGAGTTAAAGTTAGAGGTATTCCTGTTCATAAAGTAATCATCTCAAACAATAGTTTTGCACATGATAGTGAATGTGAAGCTATTGCTCAAAATAAGCAAGGGCATCCAATCCCTCAGGAAGAGAAAATAGAATCGAATTTTCTTGTTTTGACAGATAATAATAATATTAAAAAATACACCTTCGGGAAATATAAAAAAATTGCTGCTTATGATAACACTTATGCCAATAACAATTGCGCACCACAAGTCGAAGTAATATCTAGTGGTTGGAGTAATTATCTTCATTTTTTACCAGGTACATGGACCAATAATGGAACAGATGACTTAATAGCTTACCATGTTGGATCAGATGAAATGAACCTATATAAATTTAAACCAGATGGGTCGAGATTTTATTCTGGGTATACGTCCGTAAGCCATGGATGGACTAATTATTCTCGTTTTCTAGTTGGTAATTGGACCAACAACGGGACCGATGACTTAATTGCATACCATGTTGGATCAGATAATATGAATTTATATGAATTTAAACCAGATGGATCAGGGTTTTATTCTGGACATACAACGGTAAGCCATGGATGGACCAATTACTCTCATTTATTGGTAGGGAATTGGACCAACAATGGGACTGATGACTTAATGGCTTATCATGTTGGATTAGATCATATGAATCTATATACGTTTAATTCAGAATCACACACTTTTGACTCAGGTTTCAAAAAAGTAAGTCATGGATGGACCAATTATTCTCATTTATTAGTAGGGAATTGGACCAATAATGGAACCGATGACTTAATTGCTTATCATAATGGACAAAAACAATTAAATCTGTATAAATTTAAACCAGATGGATCAGGGTTTTATTCTGGATATACTGGAGTAAAATCTGGATTAACTAATTACAAGCAATTTTTCACTTATGATTGGAATCATAACAATGTCGATGATATCATTGGTATAACTGATAGTAATGAGGTATATCTTTTAGAAAACGAGGGTGCTGGAATTTTTGAAGACCCCTATTTTTTAGGTGTTTTTTCGGATCTAAAACTTGTCTTAAATGGTAATTGGTAAAACAATAAATTTGTATTTAATAGTAAAATTTTAATTTATAACAACACTAAGTGGAGTTCTCTTTTGAGAAACTCCACTTTTATGTACAAATTAAGGGTAAAACAATAATTATAATTAAACAAACACTACTTCACTTTTAAAATTACATTATAAGTATTATTCTTTTTATTAAAAATCACTGGATATTTACCTGCTTTAATAACTTTTCCTTTAAGCCCCATGTTTTTAGCAAAAGCAGTACTTAATACCAAAGTGTTTTTAAGGTATACTTTATTAGGTTGAGGTGTAGGGTCGCCTAAATTGTACCCCGACATCAAATGATTAGGCTGATAAAACTGTAATGCTAGTATTTCTTCGTTCATAACAAAAGGTATAGCTTGTGCAGTAGGTTGATCTATTCCTAACTGAAGATATTCCTTGATCGAACCAAATTTTTCGGGCTTAACTTTATCATAAATAATCCATGGGTCTCTATAATTCCAACCACAAGGAATTATTTTACATGGATCCCAAAGTACAGGAGGTAGATTAATCTCTGCAAAAGGATCTGGGTAGCATTGTAAACTTAATCCGCAAATATCTGCCGAACTATCGTCGCAATCGCATTCTCCAGTAAGAGGGTCACATACTCGTGTTCCATATTCAAAAGTAAATCTACACAATCGTCCAGAAGGACCTTTAATGCTTGTTTGCGAATCTTGATCCTCAAGAAATATTTCTTGAACCGTTTCTGGAATTATCGAATCATTTTCTTTTTGGCATGCCCATAACGTAATGAACATTAGCCCAAATACAACTATTTTTTTCATATGTGAAAAGGTTTTAAGTTACTGAATAGATTATCTATACCGCAATCAATATTGCAGTAGATAAGTTTTTCTAATATCTTAATACCGAATTAGATAAAAGGTTAACATCCCAACGTATAATATATATATACTACGTACTGTTCATACAAAAAACTCTTTTAATTGTGTTATGGCTTCCCGTAAGGAGTTTTTAAATATTCGTCATAGCTTCGCGCACTAAATATCATAGGTGTATAATTTTACACATGAACTATTAAAATTTTTAATCATTTAGATGTTTACGCCCCCAACGTTTCATAAGTTTCGCAACAATGAGTTTATTATGTATCTCGGTGAGATCAAAAACATTGTAGCTAAATATGATCCTAAAATTTTGAAAGTTGTGCCCCAAATCATCACATTAAATGATCGCCTCAATTTTATTGACGATATCTATAAAAAACAAATAGGTATTACTATTACAAGCGACCTGGACTTGTTGGATAAAAGAAGAGATCTTGCGGTTATTGGAATGCGATCTGTTGTTGAGTCATACACCTATCATTTTGATCCTGCAAAGCGCGCTGCAGGAAGAGTACTCTTACAAAGTATTGATCAATACAAAGTGACAATTATTAAACAAAACTATCATGCCAAGACCATTTTATTGCGCAATCTTACTGAAGATTGGGAGAAGATCATGGTTCTTAAAGCAGCTTTAATAACATTAGATTTAAAGGATTGGGAACAAGAAATAAGAGTAAGCAATATTTCTTTTAACACTATTTATCTAAAACAAAATACAGAATACACCAAAATTAGCAAAACAGATATGGCTTCTCTTATAGATAAAGCCCATGAAAGCTACATTAGCTTAACAAATCATATTACAACCCATGCCACACTATCGCTCTCTGATACATATAATAAAGTCGTCAAAGACATTAACCTCTTAACAGCAAAATACAATTTACTCGTAGAAAAAAGATTAAATATCGCTATCGATACACGCGATATTAATTTACCCTAAATACCAAAGCACCAAATCTAGTTCATAGCTTCCTTATAAAGGGGCACTGCCTTTAGTAACTCTGTTTAATGAGCCCCACTCATTTTTTACCAGTGTAAATAACAGAGGGATAAAGGCAAAAAAAGCCTGTGCGAAATGCACAGGCTTTTACACTAACACTAAAATAATATTAAACTTTCGAATAAATAAATTTAAGTTTTGTTCTAGGGCCTAAATCTATATCGTTGTATACCGCCAAAACAATCAAATTACCGTTTTCTATAGTAATTGTAGATCCTTTTATAGAAAGAGCAGTATCGGGATCATAGATAAAAAGAAACACTCCTTGATCTTGGTTTCCTTTTCTCCAAATACCTTTGGTTTCCCTATTATCTTTAACACACTCCCCTGCTATACTCAAGCTTTTATAATAGCTCTTTTCAATAAATCTACCACTTTCCATAATTTCAAGAGTAGTTTTTTTATCACAATGTGATAAAGGGAATTCTTTAAGAGGCGTATCTCTTCCCTCGTTATTAAATTCCTGTGTTAACTGCCATGTTCCAACAATTGTACTCTCAGGAACTTTGGCACCACTACTACCGCAAGAATAAAACAATACACTAAGCACTGCCAACCACATCATTGGTGCAAGTAAAAGTTTCTTCATAAGTTGTATTTCCAATTACAAGTGCAAAAATCAGAAAAATACTTGTTATTAACAAATTTTTAACTATAAAATGAGTATTTCAGCGTATAATATTGTTTTTCATCGATTAAATATAAATTGAATATTTCTTAATAATTACCTAATATTTCTTAAAAAATGATATTGAATTGTAGAAAATTCTCTTAAAAAATATCATATATGACATATTAAGAACACTAAATTATTTTTAGTTTTCTATTGATTTATTTCCTTCTATACCCCTAACCTCTTTTCAAAAACCTTGCATTAAGATATTTGAGTTTTATAATTTTCAAACTAAAATATTAGTTCAAACTAAATATTTAGTTTATATTAGCGTTCTAATTAATACATATATGTTCTATATAAGGAACTATTATTTAGCAATAGTAAGAATCGCAAAAACATCTTTATAAATGAAACAACTTACAAAAGCCGAAGAAGATATAATGAAAATCCTATGGGGTCTAGATGAAGGAAATGTTTTAGCAATTTTAGAACAACTACCAGAACCTAAACCTGCCTATAATACAGTATCTACTATTGTACGAATACTAGAAGACAAAGGGTTTGTAGATCATAGAAAAGAAGGAAGGATCCATATCTATTTTCCAACAATAAAGAAAACCGATTATAGCAATCAAAGTTTAAATAAATTAATAGATGGTTATTTTCAAGGTTCGTTTAAAAGTATGGTTTCTTTTTTTGTGAAGAAAAATGACATCAGTTTGGAGGAAATGGAAGCCGCTATGCGAGAAATAAATAACCAAGAAAATAAGAAAAAATGATACACTATATTTTACAAATTTTGGTGTTACAACTCCTATTTTTAATGGTATATGATCTCTTTCTTAAAAAGGAAACTTTCTTTAACTGGAATCGTATATATCTTCTCGTTACACCTATTCTAAGCATATTACTCCCAAGTATTAAGATCAATCTTATTCAAGAACATATTCCTCCAGAATATATGTTTCAATTACCCGCCGTATTGATAGGAGATATTAACTCGCAATACATATTACTTCCCGAGGTGGTTCTTGCTAATGAAGGCTCTTTTTTTGAGTTTTTCACACTACAATTCGTTTGGTGCGTGGGAATGTTATTAAGCCTACTAATTTTTTGTTTCAAACTATATAAAATAATCAAGTTAAGGCGATCTGGAAATAAGACTAATATATCAGGTAACACTATTATTTCGTTACCTAATACGAATATGGCTTTTTCATTTTTTAATACCATATACATGGGAGCAGAACTTTCTGAAACCAAAAAAACGAATATTCTGCTGCACGAAAAGATTCATGTCTCTCAATATCATTCACTAGATCTCATACTTTTTGAAATACTACGAATCATATTTTGGTTTAATCCATTGGTGTACATATATCAAAATAGAATTGCGATGCTTCAAGAGTACATTGCTGATGCCAAAGCAGTATCAAAAACCGATAAAAAAGAATATTATCAAGATCTATTGTCTCAAATTTTTCAGACCGATAAGATCTCATTTATAAATACATTTTTCAATCATTCATTAATCAAAAACCGAATAGTTATGTTATCTAAATCTAAATCTAAAAAAATCTTTCAATTAAAGTATCTATTATTACTCCCAGTAGTATGTAGCATGCTTATTTACTCTTCTTGTTCCCTAGAAGCTAATGCACAAAATAGTCTTTCTAATTCATCAAAAAGTGAAATTATAAAAAATATAGAAAATCTAAAGGATGCTATTGCAAAACAGGGGAATATGACCGATATAGAGGAAAGAGAATTAAAAACATTGTTAATGCTTACCTCTGAAAATGGACTTAAAGACCCCTTCTTTAATGATGTAGTCGAGCATGCCGAAATTCCTTTTGGAGTTATTGAAAAAGTACCTGTATATCCAGGTTGTGAAGGTCTTTCGCAAGAAGAAACTAAAAAGTGCTTTAGTCAGAACATTTCAAAATTCGTTGCTACTGAATTTAATATGAAAGTGGCCGAAAAAAATAATTTAATCGGAAGACAAAAAATCAAAGTACATTTTAAAATTGATCGTACCGGTAAAATTGGGGATATAAAAGTAAATACTAAAGATCCTGAGTTAAAAGCTGAAGCATTGCGAGTGGCAAGTAAATTACCCCAAATGACCCCGGGATCTCATGAAGGTGTTGATGTAGGTGTCATTTACGAATTACCAATAGTATTTGAAATAAAAGAGTAGTATTAGTAGAAATAATTATTATATATAAAGCCAAAGTTCTTATTTCTTTGGCTTTATTTTTTGTCCTTCTGTTTTAAAGGTTTTTATCATAAAGAATGGGTATAATCTATCAAATTGTATATTTAACATGAATTACTAGATAGATATTCACTTAATATACCCCTATATATGGTTATTTTTTACGGAAGATATTCTTTACGGACAAAGACATATGATTACAAAGAATTAGAGTTAGACGAAAGTTATAGTCACTTAAAATTTCAACTATATCAAACCTTTTTCTTTCTTTTTTTTATTCCTGTTTTTCCAATAACGCGTTTTTGGAAAGTAAAGGATAAACTTACTGACAAGGAAGTCTCCACAGATGCAGAATTACGCACTAAATTATTTAAAGTAGAAACCAGAACAAAAACCCCTTACTGGACATACATTGGTTTTTTTGTTCTTATTACTCCCGTTTTGTTCTTAATCGGTATGCTTGTACTTAATCTTACCAAGGAAATTTCAAGATCTGCTGAGAAAGGAATTCAATCTATAGAAAAAAGACACGAAAACAATAAACTAAATGCAGAAACCGAAGACAAAATAGAAGACCCTACTAAGAAGGATGTATATTATATCAAAATGATTGAAATGCGACCTAAAACCGATGTACATGGTACAAAAAAGGGCTTTACCAAAAGTGCAAGACGATCATTAGAGTATAGTGTGCTAGATTTTTCTAAGGATAGTATTCGTTTAAAACTTGCTCAAACAGGAAGTTATTATTCTAAAAGATTAATCTTAAAAGAGGAAGTAGCAGTAGCTAAGCAAGATCTTATAAAGATTTCTGGAAATTATAAAACTTTATATCTCTACAATACCATTAAAATAAATAACGGATTAGTACAAGCAGAAGCGGTTTTTGCGATAGATGAAATTGAACGAACTCCTTAAAATATCTATTTTACCATAATCCCTCGTTGATCCATTACCGGTAGGTCCTGAAAAGCATTTTCATTGATCGTATTTTTACGAAAAACGTACTTTTTATCATACATTTTGCCATCTGCGAAGAAGGTAACCGTAAATTCATTATTCATTGCCAATAATGCTTCATGAAGCATTTCTATCTTGGCCGATGATTTGGCATCAACAGTACCAATACCATGTCGTAATAATGAAGTTTTGCGATCCTTATCGTATCCCTTGGTTACTACAAGTACCATCTCTATAGGAGTGTCTCGATCATTAATGATATACGAGTTCCAGTCCTTAGCCAAAAACTCTTCATTCCATTCGTTAACTACAGCAATATATACATGCTCCACCACGGGTATTTCTATATCTTTCTTCATTCTTTAAATAACAAGGAAAAGTTTTTACAAGGTAGATTTAAACTGTTCTAAAAAACGCACATCATTTTCACTTAACATTCTAATATCCGAAATCCCGTATAATAGTAAGGCAATACGATCAATTCCCATCCCGAATGCAAAACCACTATATTCTTCGGGGTCGATATTACAATTCTTAAGTACATTAGGATCAACCATACCACAACCCATAATTTCTAACCAACCTGTTCCTTTGGTCATTTTATAGTCGGTTTCGGTTTCTAATCCCCAATACACATCCACTTCGGCACTAGGCTCGGTAAACGGAAAATATGACGGCCGTAATCTAATTTTAGATTTCCCGAACATTTCTGTAGTAAAATATTGTAGTGTTTGCTTTAAATCTGCAAACGAAACATTTTTATCGATATATAATCCTTCAACTTGATGAAAAAAACAATGAGATCTTGCAGAAATAGCTTCATTTCTATACACTCTTCCTGGAGAGATCGTTCTAATAGGAGGTTGATTGTTTTCCATATATCGCACCTGTACCGATGAGGTATGCGTACGTAATAGTATATCTGGATCTGTTTGTACAAAGAAAGTATCCTGCATGTCACGAGCTGGGTGATACTCGGGTAAATTTAATGCCGTAAAATTATGCCAGTCATCTTCAATTTCAGGGCCTTCACTAACATTAAAACCAATTCTAGAAAAAATATCTATGATTTGATTTTTTACCAATGAAATAGGATGTCTTGATCCTATTTCGATAGGTTCTGAAGGTCTTGTAAGATCACCATAGCTTCCTTTTTCTTCTTCTTTAGATTCTAGTTCATCTTTTAAAGATTGAACCTTATCTTCTGCAGCAACTTTAAGGGCATTAATAGCTTGACCAAATTCCTTTTTTTGATCGTTGGCGACATTTCTAAATTCTGCAAAAAAATCGTTAATCAATCCTTTTTTTCCAGAAAATTTGATTCTAAAAGCTTCGACATCTTCTTTCGTCTTTGCTTTAAACTGGTCGACCTCTGCTATGTACTCTTTAATCTTATCAATCATCACTATTTTCTTAATAGAAGGGCAAATTTACGCAATTTCACTAAATGGAGAAGTAATTGTTGGTGTAGTTTTATTGTATGTATGAACTTGTCAAGAAATAATTTACAATAGCTTCTTTCATCAAAACAGATTGTTCTCCTGCCTTTAAACTTGGCAATTGTTCATTTACTTTATAATGAGGCCATCCATCATCATCATAAAATTCAAATTCATAATATCCATATGGTTCTAAGAGTCTGCATATTGCTATATGCATTAAATCCAATTTTTCATCTTTTTTGAACTTGCGGTGTATCTGTCCTAACTCTTGTACGCCAATAAGATAAATAATACCATCAAGGTCTAGGTCATCACCTTCTGCAAATTGGTTAGAAAGTTTATTTACCAGAACTTCCCAGCGTTCTTTTAGTTTTTCATCTCTTGCCATAATCTCTAATCAAAAGCTTATAAAAAAATTAAGCGCTACAAAAGTAACGCTTAATTTTTTTATAAGAACTTAAACTTTCATCAATATACACTTCGCAATACTCTGTTTATTTCATAAACTTAATTTTTTAAATTACCCCATACAGGTGTATATTCTGATTTTGGTGTATTTGTTATCTGCCTTAATTTTGTGCCATTTTTTTTAATGGTAAATAGATCTACATTATCACTTTTAATATTCGAAAAAACCAAATATTGACCATCGGGGGACCAGGAAACTTTAAAAATCCAATACAAATTAGAATCTTTGTAGTAATTATATGTATTGTTTTTACTGTGTAAATCTGAAGTCAAACAAACTTGATTCTCTCCTGTAATATCCATTACATATAGGTCTAAATAACCATTTCTATCAGAAAAGAAAGCGACCTGTTTTCCATCTGGAGAAACAGAAGGGTTAAAATCGTTTCCAGAACTGTTATTCGTTAAGTTATCCACTTTTTTTGTTGTAATATCAATACTAAAAACATCATTCGTTTCATTTCTCTTAAAATAAAAGAGTATCGATTTATCATCAAAACTCCAACAAGGCGCTCTGTTATCATTACTAATAGTATTTGTAAGATTTGTTTCACGTGTACCATCCAAGTTAGAAATAAAAATATGTGTGCTTTTACCAATATTTTTTTCATAGACTATTCTTTTGCCATCAAAAGAAAAAGCTCCATTAGTATAATAATTAGACCCAAGAGAAATTCGATTAACTTTATTAGTATCCATACTGTAAGTGGCTAATTTCCATCCTCCAAAGCGATACGTATTAAACAGTATTACTTTGTCTTGGGGTGATATAGACGGATTGTATTCACCTTGACCAGATTTGAAAGGGATTATAACTTCTTCTTTTGTCCCATCAGGATGTATTCCATAAATTGACCATCCATTATCACTGCCGTTTTTCCTTGAAAAAAGAATTTGAGATGTATTCTCTGAGTATGTAGTTTTTAAAGCTCTTATCCCTTTATGTTGATGATGTATATTATCATTTTTCTTTGATAGGGAAAAAAGAAATAACACTACTATTAAAATAAAATTTTTCATGTTATACTATTTTATAATACTTACCTCTTGGTTAGTTTGTCCAAAACGGAGTCATATCAGTGTGATTATTATTTGTTATTTGCGTTAAATCACTGCCATCAGCATTTATGATAAAAATCTCCAGGTTTTGGTTTATCATAGCTGTAAAAACAATTTGTTTCCCATCTTGAGACCAACTGGTTTTATACGTCCAAATACTATTTATATTACTATCTAATGTTTTAATATTGGGTGTTAAGTTTGTTAAATTGTGACCATCTAAATCCATTATAAAAAGATCAATTTTGCCTGTTTTATCGGATAAGAATGCTATTTGATTTGATTTCTTTGAAGTAGAAACCGCAAAATCATTTGCATTGTGGGTAGAAATTTTTTTAAAAACTTGACCGTCTAAAGATTTAAGATATATACTAAGCTTATCATCCTTTAAATAAGTAAAGACAATGGATTGGGAATCTTTGGTCCAATCTATGTTTTGATCACTAATGTTGGATGTAGTAAAATATGTAGCATCCTTACCTTGGTTATTGGCAATGTATATGTTCGATTTCCTTTTTCCCCAATCATATTCCTGATAAGCTAACTTAGATCCATCTGGTGAAAATTTTGCACAGTATTCATAATGGTTTCTATCGGTTAACTTTTTAATATTAGATATACCATTTCCATCAAATTCTCCAATACCCAATTGCCAGCCGCTAAATCGATATGTATTAAAAATTATCGTAGTGTTGTCTGGAGAGGTCACCGCATTATATTCGCCTCGTCCTTTTATTGTTCCCTTTAATAAAACTTTTGTTGTCTTTTGAACTGGATCATAAATCATCACATCCAGGGTATTTCCTGTATTTAGCTTTCCTTGACTTCTGGAGTACAAAATTTTAGGTTGCGCATGTAGTGATGCATAAAAAATAATGAATAATAAAAAAGAGATCATTCTTTTCATTCTAATTTGTTTTTATCAATGCTGAGTATTGAAGCTAATTTTAAGGAGCTTTTGTATATATCTTTTGGCCACTTAATTATAAATCTCCATAAAGTACATTGATTGAATTTGTATGTACAAAACTTCCAAAATAAAATGTAATGAGGATAACTATTATATAAAATGTAGTCCCATAAAGAAGTTTTAGGACTTCTTTGGCCCTTCTAGTAGTCTATTTGCATAAGAGAGAGGTGTTATCCCTTCAACATCTTTAAAAACCCTAAAAAACGTTGAGCGAGAAGAAAATCCAGCTTCATTACCAATTGCATCTATAGTCAAATCTTTCAATTTTCCTTTTTTTATCAAATTCTTAACCTCCTTTACTCTATAACCATTGATATACTCTTTAAAATTAGTTCCTAGTTCAGTATTCAATACATCAGTCAAATAACCTGGACTAATTTGTAGTGATTTGGCCAGATCATAGCGCGACAACTCGGGGTTTTTATATGATTTATTCACATCCATATAGGTTTGTAAAGAAATTAAAAAACCACCTGTTAATTTCTCATTTCCTATGTGTCTTAATTTTTTATGAGATAATGGCCATACCAAAGCAATAAATAGAATAATGAATACGTAAAGCGGGCGCCAAATAATAAAACTATCCAAAAACCAATAATATTCTTCAAAATAACGTACCGATAAATAAGCTAATTCTCCCAAAACTAGGATAAGGAGAAATCCAAAAATCATAGTTTTAAGCCATGGTATATAAGAGGCTTGTGCCTTTCGTTTATCTAAACCTATTAAAGTTAACATGCGTATAGAAATCAATAGATAAATTACCGGGTGTAGGGTAAAAAACAATATGTTTCTAAAATAAGAATATAGATTAATTGGGTATCCAAACTTTAATGTTGGATCATTCTCAAGATCAGTCATAAATTGTGTTAACATATTTAGATCCTGACTTAATTTTTCTGAAGATTTATTACTCAGAAACAAAAACAGGTTAATTAAAAATGGCACAAAATGGAGAAAATATAAAGGTTGCCATTTCTTATTTGGTCGAGTTAACGAAAGAATTATTAAATATATTGCAGGCCCGTATATGTATTGGGATATTGATCCAGAACCAACAAAAAAAGGAATGTCTAATATAATTTTGGTATCAATAATAATCCTATGAAATAAATCAAATGCCAAAGCACAAAAAAATAATATCAATAGCCAATTAGTTGTATTAGACTTTCTGCCTATCAACAAATAAGCGATAAGAATTGGAAGTTGTACTAATGCTATTATAGCTGAAATACCATATAAATCAAATTCGTATTTCATATAAATTTTGTGTTGTTTCTATATATTAAAAAAATCTTCAGTTCTAAATTATATATTATCAAACAAAACTGCATTTTAGCATTTCTGTAAAAAAGTGGGCATCCGTAAAGTATCCATATTGGGTTCATACACTACTTTTAAAACCTACTTTTTCCTCTTTATTTTTGATCCAAAATTTCTACTAATGTGTTTTTACGTAAAAATCGAATTAATACTATTTGATCATTTGCTATAACGGTGCCTACCAAATAGTAAAAACCAATACCCATTTTATAAGCAGTACTACTTCCTTCTATTTTTTTGAATTGAGAAATGTCATTAATACCCTTGGCCTGTTTTAGCATTTCTAATACAGTTCTCACCTTATTATGTAATGAGATATCACCAACCTCTTTATAGTCTGAAGCAAACTGGGAAGAAATTTTCAACTCCATAGGCAGTTCTTATTGTTTAAACAATTCATCTTCATCAACCATGGATGACATATCTACTTGTTGCATTAATAGCAATAATCCCAAATCTTCTTTTTGTTCTACAGACATCGCTTGTACTTGTTGGTTTTGTTTGTGTTCGACATACCAAGCTATTGCATTTTCCATTACTTTTTTAACACTAGAATCTTCTAAAGCTGCTAATAACTTCAGTTTCGGGATAATTTTGTCATCAATATCTATAATTTTTCTCATAATATATATTAAATATATACATTTATTGTTTGATTTACTAATCCATTACAGGTTATTTTATCAGGAGAATTCGAAAAATGATTTCTTTATACTTTTAAGTAAAATCGGTTATATTTGGTTCTTCATAATTAATTACAATGAATTATATAGATATTATCCTTGGGATCCTTTTAATATGGGGAATGGTAAAAGGGCTTAGTAAAGGTTTATTTGCTTCACTAGCCTCATTAGTGGCACTAGTTGTGGGGATTTATATTGCGGTACATTTCTCACATATCGCTGGCGAGTATTTAGAACAATTCGTAAACTGGTCTGACGGAGCCATGAAACTATCTGCTTTTGCAGTCACTTTTGTTTTAGTGGTAGTATTAGTCTCGTTAGCGGGTAAGTTATTGACTAAAATTGCAGATTATGCAGCTCTTGGTATTCTTAATAAGATTCTGGGTGGTGTCTTTGGCATTTTAAAAATGGCATTTATTGCCAGTGTGATCATCATTTTTGTAGATTCGATCAACCGAAATATTACGATTATCAAAAAAGAAACGTTGGACAGCTCAATCCTATATCATCCAGTAAGAAAATTAGCCCCAATGATATTACCAAATGTATTAAAAGACTCCTCAAAAGAAGAGTCTTAAGCAATTGTCTCTAATTAAGGGTTTTCTGATTTAATGAGTATCTTCTATTACCTTTAACAGCTCTTCTACACAACTATCAAAGTTCTCAAAAACACAAGTTTCTGGAACCAAATCCGGTATTATATCTATACGTTCCATCATATATCTTGGTTGTCTTAGTAACCCAACAAAAAACACTGTTACCTTCTTTTTTTGTAGATCCATAATCATTTCTTCCATGGCATATAAACCAGATTGATCCATATACTGCATCCTATCCAAACGCATAATAACTGCAGAGGCGGTGTCGGGTATTTGTAAAGCTAATTGTTGAAAATCACTGGTAGAACCAAAAAACAAAGGTCCTTTTACGTGTTTGATAAATACTTCTTCTTTTAATTGCTTTGGGAAATTCTTTTCATCTTTCCATGCTTCTTCTTTTAATGTTTTAACATCAGATCTTTCGGCTGTTAAATCTCCTATTTTTTTCATAAACATTAATGAAGCTATCACCAATCCAATTCCTACTGCATATACCAAATTCCAAAATGTAGATAACACCAAAACAATGAGCATGATTAACACTTCTGAACTTAATTTTATTGGCCCCAATTTAATATCTTTTGGTAAACTCGGTATCGCTTTTAATCCTTTATAGTCCATTACCCCAATTCCTACAGTAATTAATATTCCTGCAAGAACAGCAGCAGGAATCCTAGACGCTACCGATGCAAATCCCAACATTACAACCAATAATACAATACCGGCTATCATACCCGATAATCTTGTTTTACCACCAGAATCTATATTTACCACAGTTCGTATCGTAGCTCCTGCACCAGGTATACCTCCAAATAAGGCAGCAATACTATTTCCTATTCCTTGACCAACCAATTCTTTGTTCGGTTTGTGTTTAGTCTTAGTCATATTATCTGCCACCACACTTGTTAATAAAGAATCAATTGCACCTAATAAAGCAAGCGTAAGTGCGGTAAAAATATACGGGCTAACACTTGCAAAACTAAAACCGGTAAATATTTCCCATTTTGGGATAGGGATACCGCTAGGGATTTCTTCAATAGGTCTATAGTCTAGGCCAAATCCATATGCTATTCCGGACATTACGACTAAGGCGACTAATGTACTAGGTACCGCCTTTGTAATGCGTTTAAAACCATATATGATGATTACTGTACCAAGTACTAATAACAATTCAAGCCAATTTATATTTCTTAACGCTCGAGGCAATACTTTTAACGCGCCTAATGCTCCTGACGCTTCCTTAGCAGCCAATGTTTTAGATTCTTTGCCTATATCTTCTTGTGAGATCGCACTTGCCCTAGAAATTGTTTCTTTAAAATCTTCAAGAACCAAAATACCTTCATTGGCTTCCTCTTTTAAGATGTTTTCAAGGATTACCTCCTCAGCCTGCGCTTTAAACTTTAGAACAAATTCGGCATCTTCTTTTGGGTAATACCCTAATGAAGGTAATATTTGAGTAAGAAGTATGATCACACCAATTGCCGTCATAAATCCCGAAACTACCGGATAAGGTATATATCTAATATATTTACCTAAACCAATCGCTCCCAGACCAATTTGCATTAATCCTGCCAAAAGAAAAACTGTTAGTATTGCAGGCAAAGCTTTTTCTAGACTACCATCATTAGTAGCTATAATTCCAGCAATCACAACCATACTCACGGCAGTCATCGGTGCCGTTGGCCCAGAAATCTGAGTATTTGTACCTCCAAATAGAGCTGCAAAAAAACTAATAAAAATAGCTCCGTATAAACCTGCGCTTGGTCCTAATCCAGAAGAAACCCCAAATGCCAAAGCAAGTGGTAAAGCAACAATCCCTGCTGTAAGTCCTCCAAATGCATCCCCTTTAAAATTGCTAAAAAATCCTTTCATATAACTGTTTTTGTTTCTTTTAACTCACATAATAATAGTAAAGCTATTAAAATTAGCACAAAAAAAAGTGGATGCACAACTACATCCACTCTTTTTTTAGAAAACTTTAGGATTATTACTTTTCAAAAAACGTAACCTTCCCATTATCAATATCATACATTCCGCCTAGGATTAATATTTCACCATTATCTTCCATCTCCTTAAGAACACTACTTTCTTTCCTAATATTATCGATGGTCATATGTACATTTTTCACAGCTACTTCATTTACAAAATCAATGTTTTTTGAAGTTCTAGATGCCGCGTCTACAGGTTCTGTAACCGCTGCCACAGCTGGTTTAATCTTACCTATTAATGCTGTAAGATTACCTAATTTTGCATCATCACAAGCTCCTTTTACAGCTCCACAAGCTGTGTGACCCAAAACTAATACAAGCTTCGTTCCTGCTAATTTGCTTGCAAACTCCATACTACCAAGGATATCTTCGTTTACAAAATTACCTGCTACTCTTGCGCTAAAAATATCACCGATACCTTGATCAAAAATTAATTCTGAAGATACTCTTGAATCAATACAACTTAATATGGTTGCAAAAGGAAATTGACCACTTTTAGTATCACTTACTTGCTCCAAAAGGTTTCGATCTGCTTTTATACTTTCTTGAAATCTTTGATTTCCTTCTTTAAGAAGTTGAACTGCGATTTGAGGAGTTATTGCCGCTTGTGTTTCTTTAGTATGTGCTTTCATATTATTATAGGATTTAATGTATTTATGCTGATTTTGGTCTAAGTTTAAAAAATTTAATGTAACTATCAGGATTTTCTACTACCCCCCGTTCTGAGATGAGTTGAATATCAATGTTCTTATTTTTCGCTTTTTCAGAAAAATCTTCCAAGATTTCGACTATATCGTTATCCAAATATCGTGTTTTTCTAACATCTAGAGTAAGAAATGCATCTTCTGGTAATTGATCAAGTTCTTTTAAAATAGCACCCTTATTAAAAAAGGTTACTTCTTCAGCAAGAGTCATCGTTATTTTATGTTTTCCATTACTTTTATCTTCGATATGTAAAAAATGAGAATTCTGATAACTTTTTATTAAAATTACTACAATTCCTACCATTAATCCAAGTCCTATACCAATTAACAAATCGGTGAATATAATACCCAAAACTGTAACCGTAAAAGGAATGGATTGTTTCCAGCCTAGTTTGTACATTTTCTTAAACAAAGAAGGTTTTGCTAATTTATACCCTACTATTAGTAAAATAGAAGCCAATACAGAAAGTGGTATTTTGTTTAATAACTTAGGTATTAGAATAACCGAAATCAATAGTAAAAAACCATGAATAATAGCAGCCATTTTGGTTTTACCTCCTGATTGAATATTTGCAGAACTTCTTACAATTACTTGAGTAATAGGCAATCCACCTATCATTCCTGAGATAATATTTCCTGTTCCTTGAGCCAATAATTCTCTATTTGTTGGAGTCACATGTTTAGCGGGGTCAAGTTTATCTGTAGCCTCAACACAAAGTAAGGTTTCTAGACTTGCTACCAACGCTATTGTAAATGCAGTAATCCAAACATCCATATTACCGATAACCGCAAAATTAGGAAAGCTAAATTGCCCCAAAAAAGAAGTTAAATCTCCAGGTATAGGTACACTCACCAAAAGATTATCAGCTATTGCCAAATTACTATTATCCTTTGTGAAAATATAAAATAAAATTCCGACTGCTACTGCGACCAAAGGGCCTTGTATGATTTGAAAAATTTTAGCTTTTTTACCTAATACCTTATCCCATAATAACAATATACCAAGTCCTAGAACAGCTACAATTGTAGCTCCTGGACTTATAAAATTAAGAGAATTTATAATTTCAGAAAATGTGTTTTCGCCATCAATCTGAAAAAACGCAAAATCCCCCTCAGGGTCAGAATTATAACCGAAAAAATGAGGGATTTGTTTTAAAATAATAATGATACCAATTCCGGTAAGCATACCTTTAATAACAGAAGAAGGGAAATAATATCCAATAATTCCTGCTTTTAAAACTCCGAAAAGCAATTGAATTACTCCTCCAAGTACTACAGCTACTAAAAAGTTTTCAAAACCACCTAATGCTCCAATAGAGGTTAATACGATAGCCGCCAAACCAGCAGCTGGTCCACTTACTCCAATTTTTGAGCCACTTAGTGCTCCAACAACAATTCCTCCAACAATTCCGGCTATCAAACCAGAAAAAAGAGGAGCTCCACTCGCCAAAGCAATACCTAAACATAAAGGTAATGCTACAAAAAACACCACCATACTAGCCGGTAGGTCTTTCCTTAAATTATTAAAAATATTCATAGTAATATCAATTAGTAGTTATTCTTAATTCATAATTAAGAACATGTGTTTAAAAATAGATTTGAAAAAAATTAGAAATAAAGAGAATGTCTCTCAAACTATTGAGGGGTTATATTCTCAGGATTTACATAAAATATATGTATGTATTATGAAAATTCTGGAGGAGGAGTATTTTCTTCCAGATAAACAGATATGTTTTTAAGATAAAAATCCGGGTACAGATTACCATTACAATATACTAAAGATGATGAATTCTCATCATAGAACTGGGATATTTTATCTTTTTGTTTGAACTCTTCTTTTTCAGAGTTTTCTTTTTCTTTTTTTTCAGAATTTTCTGTTTCATCAAAAGTCATAACAGCAATCTCGTCACTACAAGTATAAAAATTAACTAATCGTATACCATAGTTTGCAATACTTAAAAAAAATCCAAGTACCATTAAGAATTTCGCTATTTTACGTTTGGTTTGCACTAACAAAAAAATTTAAAGCGCTAAAATAACAGTATTACTTTGATTTTCTGTTAAATCAATCGTAAATTTAATTAAGCAATTTTAATGCTTTTAGAAGCTTATCTTATCTATAAGGAAATATGAAAAAGGCCAAAAAGATAATAGCATACGTTACTTTAGGGTTAGGAATATGTATACTTACTTTAATTTCTTTAGGGCACACTAATCTCGGTAATCTACCTACTACTGAGAATTCCGAAAATAATTTTGTAACTGTTAGAAACGAAAAAATTCGCATATTACAAAAAGGGAATGGAAAAGATGTACTTTTTATTCATGGTAGTCCAGGCTTGATTGAAGATTGGAATAGCATATTTGATTCTCTAGCACAAAACTACAGAGTAACGGCTTTTGACCGTCCTGGTCATGGTTATAGTTCTTCTAATGAGTACACCTATCATATACAAGATAACGCGCTTATAGTAGAAGAATTAATTACCAAATTAAAGCTTAAAGATCCTTTGATAGTAGGTCACTCTTATGGTGGATCTACCATAGCATATATGGTAACAAATGGTGGATTAAAAAATCTAAAATATATCATCATCGATTCACCACTATATAGATCCAGATCTGCCCTGATTTACAAATTAGTTTCTACCCCTCTTATAGGAAAAGGTATTGCTGTACTTTCTTCTTATACTATTGCAAAAGGTAAAATTAAAGACGGTGTAACACCTATATTTAAGTCAATTAACAAAGAAAAAATTGACGAATTAGTAAAAGAGCGGCAAAAAATTTGGTCTCAGCCCAAGGTAATCTATTCAAAATCCAAAGAAACCGTTAATTACCAAAGTGACCTTGATCTCATGTCAGATAAGTACAAAAATATAACATCAGATATTACAATAATTAGTGGTACAGATTCTTTAAGCACCTTGAGGAAGGATTGTGAAAAATTCCATACCGAAGTAAAAAATTCTAAACTCATCCTTTTAGATCAAACCGGACATTATATTCAATTTGATAAAGCAGAAGAAGTGCTGGCAATTATACGCGGTAAAATAGAATCTAACTAAAGCTCGTAGTAAAAGACTAAAATACTTTTATTACAATTCTTTTAAATCTTCGGAGGGGATCCAACCAATCTTGCCGTCGCTTAGTTTAATTTTCTTCCAGTCATTTACTGTTTCCGAAACTTGAACTTTGGTTCCCTCATGAAGCTCAAATATATCTTCACTCCTTAGGTTTGGTTCACTTTTTACGACGGTTTCTTGAGAAAAAATTATTGCAAATTGATTATTTTTAATACTGTTGTACTGCTTAAAAGCAAAAAACACCCCAAAAACACCAAGAACTAATACACCCCAACTACCTACAAAAAACAACCTCTTTTTTACTGAGGTGCGAGAAGAATAATACAAGATAAATAGCACTACAAATAATATAACACAAAGTACAGACAACCATGCCCAACCATCATAATTAAATAGGTTAATTATCTTTTTTAAGGCACCCGAAATAAATCCTTGTGGGATCGAATCTATAGAATCAATAGTTGCATTTTGAGCAAAAACTAAGTTGTTTTTTATATCCTCATCATTTGGTGCCAACTCTAGCCCTTTCTCATAATAATAAACACTTGGACCAATATTACTAAGTTTATAGTGCGCATTTGCCATGTTATAATATAACGAGGCGGATTCCTGACCTGCATCTATAATAGATTTATAGGCATCGATGGCTTCTTGATATTTTTCTTGATTATACAAGGAATTGGCCCTCTGGAACTTTTCTGAACTTTGAGCAAATCCTATAGTCACAATCAAAAAAACCAGTATTTCAACAATTCTTTTCACTACTATCTATATTATAATTGTTTATCTATTGCCGCAATTACTCTTGAAGCTTTATCATAATCCTGTTGCATCGCCGATGTAGAAGATGGTGTATATCTTGCAAATTCACAACTTTCTAACAAAGCAATAAACTCAATAGCTATACTATCCTCTACTTCTCGTTCTTTTAACAAACGTTGGATTCGATCTTTACTCATTTCACTTGTTTGAATATGTAACTTAGCCTTCAAATAATTATGCAAAGCTCGCTCCATAGCAATATAAAACTCTTTCTGATTACCTAAATTCTTTTTGGCTTCAGAGAGATATTTACGTGCAAGCTTATCTGCTTTTCGGACTCTATTACCACTCACATCACTTAACCGTTCTTCTCGCTTTTTCCCAAAGAATAAGAATAAAGGAATTGCCAATAAAGGAGCCGTTAATGAGATCCAGTACACCGTAGATTTAAAAAAATGTTCTTTTTTAATTGGTTGTAGATTAGCTTTAAGCTTTAAAAATCTAAATTGATTTCCCGTTTGTGTTACTAATTTTTTGCCAGTACCCGTGGATTTCTCGGTCGACACAACATCTCCCCCATCAGGCCCAGTTTTGACATTGATTACAATCTCATCTGATGTAATTCTTTTATATGTTTCTGTTTTTAGATCAAAATAAGAAAATGAGATAGATGGTAAGGGATATTTACCTTTGTATTGAGGTACTAACGTGTAATTATCTGAGATATTTCCGCCCATACCCGTAAGATTGGTGCGTACCCTCTCATTATGTTCTGGTTCGTATTGTTCTAAGCCATTGGGTACACTAAGCTTTGGTAAATCAAACAATTTCAGGTTTCCGTTACCAGAAACTAATACTTTAGCGTCCAAAGATTCTGTTGCATCGAGTTCTGTCTTACTTGTGGTTACTTTAAAATCAAACGACCCAACCGCACCAGAAAAGTCATCAGGTTTTCCTTGTGTTGGTAGCGGTTTTACATTAATAGTTCTATTACCAGCTGCCACTGTTTTATTTACTGTAGAGTATAATCTACCTCCAAAAATATCTCTTCGTTTGGTGGGTACATCCACAGAAACTGTTAAGGTAAGCGGTTCTATATTTAATTTCCCTGTTTTTTGAGGATATAATACTGTTTTGCGAAGTACTACAAATCGATATGGTTCACCTTTATACTGCCCGTTTTCGATCTTGAGTTGTTTCATATCTATAGCCTGACTCCAAAAATCACTATAGGTAGGGCTATCTAACTCTCTCCAATTACTCACACTAATACGTGGGCTAACATATAGTTTGTATACCACCGTAATTGCCTCATTAAGGTATGGATTCGCCTTAGAAACCTCTGCCACCAAATGTAAATTCTCACTTGCTACAAAATCTGTATCATTACCATCCTTGGGTTTATCAACAGCTCCCGTAACTTGTATTCTTACGGGTAGTGTTTTATAAGTATCACCATCAATCTCAATAGTAGCTTGTCTTATCGTAAAACTACCTCTGGCTGTAGGTTCTAAAAAATAGCTAAATGTCTTAGCATATGATCTCTTACCATTCACCCAAGAATTGCTTATCGATTGATTAGGCCCCCCTACCACAGTAAATCCAGAAAACGAAGGTGGAGTAAAATTATCTCCATCCTTATTCATTTCAAAGTCTACTCTTAATCTTTCATTTACTCCTAACTTTTTCTTACTTACTTTAGCTTCAAACCTTACTTGGGCTAAGGTAAGCTGAGTAACCGCGAGCATTATCGTTAGAAAAATTAGTTTTAGTTTCATTTGTATACTTTTTGGGTTTTATCTACCCCGTTTTATTACCAGTCTTTGTCGGTTTTTACCTTTTGACCTTGTGCTTTTTTTGCATTTATTTTATCCTGAACCTTCTTTTCTTCGTTATTCATGGCCTCGAGTAAACTTTTTACCTGTTGAGGAGATAACTGACCTTGCGCCTGTTGTGGCTTCTGTTCTTGAGGTTGTTCTTGTTTATCTTTTTGATCTTCTCCTTGATCTTTTTGATCATCTTTAGGCTTTCCTTCATCTTCCTTTTTTTCATCTCCCTCATCTTTCTTATCCTCTCCCTTATCTTCTTCGTCCTTTTTATCCTCTTCATTTTCTCCATCATCACCTTTTTTATCCTCTTTGTCGTCGCCTTCCTTTTTATCTTGATTATCCTGATTTTCCTGATCCTTATTCTGGTCTTTGTCTTGATCCTGATCATCTTGATTTTGGTCATTTTGCTGTTGTTCCTCCTCCAGCATTTTCTTAGCTAAGGCAAGATTATATCGCGTTTCGTCATCCTTAGGGTTATTTCTAAGCGCATTTTTATACGCTTCAACCGCTTCTTTGTATTTTTTTTGCTCCATATAAGTATTCCCTTGATTATGGAACGCTTTGTGCTTTTCTGATTTGGATGCCGATTCAACTTTAGAAGCCTCAGTATAACGTAGTGTAGCCTCATCGTATTTTTCAGAATTATAATACGCATTTGCCAAATTATATTTGGCTGTTGGATCTACCGGATTCTTGGCAATTGCTTTTCTGTATTCTCCCTCTGCTTTGGGAAAATTTCCTTCTTCGGTAATTATTTCATTACCTGTTGCCACGAAACGCTTTGCCTCATTAATAGTTTCTTCAAGATCCTGCTGATCTTGACAAAAAACCATAGCGCACTGAAAACATAATATGATAATTAAATAACGTTTCATCTTAATTTATTGCTCATTAAATAGGTTTAATTTTTTAACCCATGATGTTTTTCTTTCTAGGAAAAAGATATCCAAAAATAATAATAACAGTCCTGCTCCCAGAAACCATTGAAATTGATCTTTGAAATCCGCAAACTGCTTTGCCTCAAATTCCTTTTTATCCATGTTCTGTAAAATAGTGGTCACCTCCTCTACTACAGCACTGGTATTTCTACCATCAATGTATGTGCCATTTGCCTCGTTGGCAATTTCCTGCAATGTTGTCGTATTTAGTTTGGTGATAACCGTTTCTCCTTGGCTATTCTTTTTATATGTTTGTACGATTCCGTTTCTTTTAATCGGGATTGGCCCTCCTTTTTCAGATCCTACACCTATTGTAAATATTTTTATCCCTTCTTTGGCAGCCTCTTCGGCAATAGATTTTACATTACCTTCATGGTCTTCTCCATCACTAACAATAAATAATACCCTATTGGTTTGCTCCTCATCATTATAATAGGTTTTAGCCAATTCTATGGCGTCATAAATGGCCGTACCCTGCGAAGAGAGCATTTCTGTATTCATGGCTTGAAGAAACATTTTTCCCGAAGCATAATCTGTCGTAATGGGCAACTGCGGAAAAGCGCTTCCAGCATAAGCAATAATACCAATACGGTCACTGGCTAAATTATTAATAATCTGAGTGATTAATTGTTTTGATTTCTCTAATCTATTGGGCGCAATATCTTCGGCCAGCATACTTCTAGATACATCGATAGCAAATACGACATCTACTCCTTCACGTTTTACAGTTTCTAGTTTAGTCCCCACTTTAGGATTTACTAATGCCATCACCAAACAACCCAAGGCCAAACTAATTAATATGATTTTTAAAATAGATTTAAAAATGGATTGATTAGGGCTTAGTTTTTTAAGTAATTCTGTATTGGCAAATTTGCTTTGAGTTGTCTTTTTCCAAACCAAGACACCTAAAAACATAAGGATAAGTACCGGAATCCCTATCAACAACCAAAAATATATTTTTTCTTCTAGTAAATACATATTTATACTAAATCTGAGTCGTATACATAAATACATTATGAAACACCCAGTGTTACAATAACTAATTTTTTATTCTTAATGCAAATGCATCTATTTTTTCTTTTACTTCCATCGGCAACGTATCATTTTTAATCCAAGTATGAATATCGCCAACATAATTCATTCCTAAGTATGCAGCACTACGAGAAAAGGGCAGATTAAACTCTTCTGGTCGATCATCATCATTACTACAACTTATCAATCCCATATTTTTTCCTCTAAGCATTCGGCCAAAATCTTTTTCTTTGTACAAGAAATCTGATATTCTATCCAAAAACGTTTTCATCACTCCGCTCATCGTATACCAATACACCGGAGTAGCAAAAATTATAGTTTCATAATTTTGAACAATTCCTTTAAACAAGAAATTAAAATCATCTTGTTCATTTTTAAAATCATAATCAAAAAAACCAATGTCTTTTTGGTGTAGATCTACAACTTCAAAACCAGTACTGTTTTTAAGATGTGATACTACTTTAGACGTATCTCCATTGCTACGCGAGCTCCCTAATATGATTATTCCCTTATTCAAATTATATAAAACTTCTAAATAATGTATACCTCAACAAAAATTCTATAAAGATTAATAACCCTGCTAATAATACAAGAATTCTAAATTTCTCCTCATAGTTATAGAATTTAAACTCTTCGACATCTGTTTTTTCTAATTTATCAATTTCCTGATAAATTTGTTCTAACTTTTTGTTATTTGTTGCTCTAAAATATTTTCCTCCTGTCGATTTAGCAATTTCTTTTAATAACTCCTCATCAATCTCTACTTTAACTCTGCCATATTGAAATGATCCATTGGGCAATATCGCTACTGGCGCTAATGCCATACCATTTGTTCCTAGACCGATTGTATAGGTCTTAATACCATATTCTACGGCAAGTTCTGATGCAATTTTTGGATCAATAAACCCTGCATTATTAGAACCATCGGTAAGCAATATAATTACTTTGCTTTTGGCCTTGCTATCTTTAAGTCGATTCACCGATGTGGCTAACCCCATACCTATGGCGGTACCATTTTCTAGCACATTATCATATCGCACATCTTTCATGCTTCCTAAAACAATAGATTTATCGCTGGTGATTGGTGTTTTGGTAAAACTTTCTCCTGCATAAACCACTAACCCAATACGATCATTGGGTCTATCTTTTATGAACTCGGCAGCTACTTCTTTTAGTGCTTCTAATCGATTAGGTCTAAGATCTTTTGCCAACATACTTGCCGAAACATCAATTGCCATTACGATATCAATACCTTTGGTCGTTTTGGTTTTAGTAGATACATCAACTGTTCTTGGTCTTGCCAAAGCGGTTATAATTAGAGATAAAGCAATCAATCTAAATACAAATAAAAGCGGGCGTAGTTTGGTTAACCAACTACTAGAAATCTTAAACCCTTTGAGGTTAGATATTTTTAATTCTGCCTGTTGTTTATTTCGCTTCCATATAAACCAAGCTATGGCTAATGGTAGTATTAAAAACAACCAGAAAAACTGTGGGTTCTCAAATGTAAAATTTTCAAACATCGTTATTTGGCTTTTCTAAGTTCGACAGAGTTAATAATACGTTGTGCAATATTTTCTGTATATCTATTATCTATTTCATAAATTACAATGACCTGTTGCAAGCCGGTAGCCTCTACAAAATTGAGCATTTGATATCCATATTCAACTTTTTCATCTTCTTTAGGGCGTTTTATATTATACTTTCCGAATATCTTAATTCCTTTAGCACCATTTAATGTTTCATACTCCTCATCTTTAATAACAATATTCTTAGCGCCTTCTTCTTCTAAAGCAGAAAAAGTAGTTTCGACGATTCCATCCAACTCAAATTTTGCATCTTGATTTTTGCGTTGACCGGTAATATTCATATAGCTTACGCCGACATATATATCCGCTAATCTATCTCCAAAATCGAATACATTATTACCCTTAAGGATTGGGTTTTTCTTAGTACCTATTTGCACCTTTTTTCTAATTAATATTTCTGGCGTAGTCACTGTGATTGGTGGTGATCCATATGCACTAGAGATCCATTCGGTTTCGGCTAGTTCTTTAGTAGGGTGACCTAATAAGGTATCCTTAACAACATCATAACCCTTTATGGCAATAAAAATGAGTAGTGTAATTGCAATAATAGCAAAGCCTCCAATACTACCAAACAATATCTTTTTCTTTCGTTTTTTATCGGCAATCGCCTTCCTATATTCTTCATCGGCCAATAATTCTTCTTCGGTAGGTTCTGGGATAGCTTCTTTGGTTTCATTAATCACGCGCTCAATAACATTACGATCTGCTTTTGCAGTACCTTTATCAGGTCTGGATTTGGCAAATTTTGCCATATCGGCTGTTTTAAGTACGTTTTTAAGCTCTTCTATCGTAGCTTTATCTAGATTTAATGACCCTGATTTTATTTCTTCATCCAATTTTGTGATTAACTCATCTGTGGTACTCTCCATAGCATGATCATACACTTCTTCATCAATATATTTACGAGCCGTATCACTTAATTGAGAGTAATACTCTTTATGAGAATCTTGTTCTAATAAATGAGATTCATCGATTTTACGTAAAGCAAGCATAGCTCTTTCGTAAGGGGCGAGTTCTTTTTCTTTAGCCTCTTTTCTCTTTTTTCTTCTTAAAAGGAAAAAAGCAATTACTCCAAGAACTAATAATCCTCCTAATATCCACCAGATATATTTCTTCCAATTAAAAAAAGATGCATCAACTTCTACCAATGGTTTGATCTCAAACATTTTTTGTTTGGTAGTATCAACAACCACATCTCTTATCTCAACCTTAAGTGAATCTGTAAAGAAAACTTGATCACCAACCATAACCTTTTGCCTGGGTATTGTATAATGCCCAGAATCAAATTGTGTTAATGCATATTCTTTGGTTAGGCTCCATCGGTTATTGTTTGTTGCAGTATCTATTTTATACGATTCTATTACTTCTAAAGGAGTAAATGTCTGCCCCTCTGGGAATACAACAATTTGTGTAGAATCTGCCTGTACCTGCATTGTATAGCGAATCTCTTCTCCTATTTTTACAGATGTAGAATCTACCGTTCCCGAAACTTGAGAAAAACCTCCTAGACTCCATAGTGGAACTATAATCCAAACCAAAAACGTAAAGGTCTTTGTGGCTATATGTATAGTATTACTTTGTAATGTGTAATTCTTCATTCGTGATTTGGTACTATCCTCTTCTTTTAAAATATCCTAATAATTTTTTTACATAGCTTTCATCAACTCTACTGCTTAACGATCCTGCTCCACTTCGATTAAAACTATCTCTAAAATAATCTACTTGCTGTTGGTAGTATTTATTATAATTAGTTCGCATTTTTTTTGATCCCGTATTTACTAATAACAATTCTCCCGTTTCTTCATCTTCCATCTGTACCATACCTAAATTAGGGATTTCTTCTTCGTGTCTATCATAGACTCGTATACCGGTAACATCATGTTTTCCGCCAACGATCTTAAGTGTATGCTGGTAATCATCTGCTATGAAATCTGAAAGAATAAAAACGATAGCTTTCTTTTTCATTACATTCGACAGAAATTTTAAAGCTTCAGTAATATTAGTTTTCTTGCTTTTAGGTTCAAACTCTAATAGTTCTCTAATAATTCGAAGTACATGAGATCTTCCTTTTTTAGGAGGAATGTATAATTCTATCCCATCTGTGAATAGAATTAAACCGATCTTATCATTATTTTGAGTGGCCGAAAATGCCAAAGTTGCAGCAATTTCGGTAATAATATCTTTTTTAAATTGTTGCTGCGTACCAAATAATTGTGAACCTGATACATCAACCATAAGCATCATGGTTAACTCTCGTTCTTCTTCAAAAACTTTTATGTAGGGCTCGTTATAACGGGCGGTTACATTCCAGTCTATATTTCGAACATCATCTCCAAATTGATACTGTCGTACTTCGCTAAAAGTCATACCTCGACCTTTGAAAGTAGAATGATATTCACCTCCAAAGATATGGTCGCTTAAGCGCCTTGTCTTAATCTCAATTTTCCGAACTTTCTTTAGTAACTCTTTAGTATCCATAATTTTATTTCAGGTGTATTCACTTTGTGAATGTTGTAGATTCTGGTTTCACATTTGGGAACCAAAACTTCAAACAGCGAACCTCTATGGTACTTCGATCTCGTTTACAATCTTATTGATAATATCTTCTGAAGTTACATTTTCTGCTTCGGCTTCATAAGTAATCCCAATACGATGACGCAGTACATCATGAATTATCGCTCGTACATCTTCAGGAATAACATATCCTCTTCTTTTTATAAACGCATAGCACTTTGCCGCAGTTGCGAGGTTGATACTACCCCTTGGTGATGCTCCAAAATTTATTAATGGTTTTAATTCTTCAAGACCGTATTTTTCAGGATATCTTGTTGCAAAGATGATATCTAGAATATACTTTTCAATTTTCTCATCCATGTACACTTCTCTAACTGCTTTCTGTGCACTTAGAATTTGCTCTAAAGAAACCACAGGATTTACTTTCTCGAAAGATCCTTTTAGGTTAGCTCGAATAATTAATTGTTCCTCGTCTAATTTTGGGTAATCAATAACCGTCTTTAACATAAAACGGTCAACCTGAGCTTCTGGTAACGGATATGTACCTTCTTGCTCCACCGGATTTTGAGTCGCCATAACTAAAAATGGCTTATCTAATATAAAAGTTTCATCACCAATAGTTACTTGCTTCTCTTGCATAGCCTCAAGCAAGGCACTCTGTACCTTTGCCGGAGCACGGTTAATCTCATCAGCTAGTACAAAATTGGCAAAAATTGGACCTTTCTTAATTGAAAAGTCATTTTCTTTCATATTATATATCAATGTACCTACAACATCTGCAGGCAACAAATCTGGTGTAAACTGTATACGACTAAAACTTGCATGAACCGCTTGAGACAATGTATTAATAGCTAGTGTTTTTGCTAAACCCGGAACACCTTCTAATAAAATATGTCCTTGTCCTAACAATCCAATTAGCAAACGCTCTACCATATGTTTTTGACCCACAATTACCTTATTCATCTCAAGGGTCAATAAGTCTACAAATGCAGATTCTTTTTCTATCTTCTGATTAATTGAAGCTATATCAATAGAACTGTTTTCTTCCATTTATTCTAATTTTTTTAAGGCGTGAAATTAAGATTCCTTATTAAACATTGCAAATTGTCGAATTAATTTTCGCCTAGTTGTTAATTGTTGGTTAAATGTATGTCCCTTACACTCAATTTTTGAGGTATATTTAAATAACTTTTTTAAAATTTGGACATAACTATTTTCATCATTTTCATGATGAGTTTATCAAAAGACGCAACACAAACATCGTTGTTGCAATTTTTATAACCATATATTCAATTATGACAACAGCTTTAATTACAGGAGCCACTAGCGGAATTGGAAAATCTACCGCAATCGAATTTGCAAAACAGAGCATTAATCTTATCATTTGCGGAAGAAGACAAGATCGATTAGATGAATTACAAAATGAGCTAAGTACATCAGTGGCGGTGCATACTTTATGCTTTGATGTACGAGACAAACATGAGGTTGCAAAGAGTATCGAGAATTTACCTTCGCCATTTAACACTATTGATATCTTAATTAATAATGCAGGAAATGCACATGGGTTAGATCCTATTCAAACAGGAAGTCTAGATGATTGGGATGCTATGATCGATATTAATGTAAAAGGATTGTTGTACGTTTCGAAAGCGATAATCCCAAAAATGATTGCACAAAAATCGGGTCATATTATTAATATTGGATCTATAGCCGGAAAAGAGGTATACCCAAACGGTAATGTGTATTGTGCTAGTAAACATGCAGTAGATGCCATCAACAAGGGCATGCAAATGGATCTTAATCCATATGGTATCAAAGTTGGAGCAATCCACCCTGGATTAGTCGAGACAGAATTTAGCAATGTACGATTTAAAGGTGATGACCAAAGAGCGGGTCATGTATATGATGGTTTTGATCCCTTAACACCAGAAAACATTGCAGATATTATAACCTTTGTGGTCACTAGGCCTTATCATGTAAATATTGCAGACCTGATTGTTTTCCCCACTGCACAAGCGAGTAGTACAATCGTTAAGAAAAGTTTATAATTTCTTTATTCTCATTACATTGCAGACCCAATAAAAATGGCTAAGTTTATATTGGGAAAAAAATTCAATTGCTATTTGTAAAAGGAATGATTAATAAACGCCTCCTTATTAAGAACCTACTTGCCCATAATGACGAAAACAGTTTTTATGACAAGAAGCGCAAACTTAATATTGGCGAAAAAGAAGGTAAAGCCAAATTCCTGAAACATATTTGTGCATTATCGAATTCTAACCCCCAAAACAACTCATATATTGTTATTGGTGTTGAAGATGAAGACAATCAAATTATTGGTGTTGATTTTTTTGATGATAGCAAAATCCAAAATCTGGTTAACGCTTATTTGGCAAACCCTCCTTTGGTTGCATATGAAAACATCCCATTTCCTCATTTACCCAGTGACAAAGTTGTAGGGTTGGTTTCTATACGATCTCAATCTGATAAAATATGCTCACTTCGTAAAAACATATGGAAATATTATGGAGGCACAGTATTTCTTAGAGACGGTAGTATAAGCATGCCCAAGGTTTTTGATATTGAAATTAAAAACACCAATTCTGAAATTGTTAGTGCTATCGAAAGTCATGCACAAAATAACATTGAGTTAACTCTAGATGGGGTGTTTGATTTTATGAATTCAAGAAAGGACTATCACCCTTCGTATAAAGTTTTTAAAGAATACTTTGTAGTGTGTTGGGCGGGTAAAGAAAAAAGGCAAAACGGAGAGACGTATTATTCTAGAGTAGATATAGAATTAATAAATGAGCACGTAAAATTGTTTTACTCAGAGCTGGATGAAGTAAGTATATCACTAACCGATGATCAGTTTAGAATTGTTGAATACGTTCAATTGGGACTGCATGACACCTATCAATATTATCCATTAGAAGAAGTGGTTATTACCTTTAAGGATAATGCTGGTTATGATATTGAAAGTAAACTACTTTTTGAACCTCCTCAATTTGATCGAAAAACATTATATCATCTCTATAATAGCAATAATGCACTTATCGATAAATTAAAAAATAAAATAACATTGTCTAAAAACGAAGAAAAGGACTTATTTAATCTTCCTGCAACCTATTTGATATGTTATTTTAATGATTTTAGTGAAGCAAAAGAAAAATTAGAAGACGCAAAACCTTATTTAAAAGTATATAATGAACCTATTTATTCACTTTATAAAGAAAGTATTCGAATACTTCGAAAAGTGAGGTACAGCTAATATAAACGATTAACCATAGCATAAGAATGAGTAGAAATTTGGTCATAGGAGATATGCACGGGGGGTTAAAAGCTCTAAAGCAGTTATTTCAAAAAGCGAATGTAACTAGCGATGATACTTTAATTTTTCTTGGAGATTATGTAGACGGCTGGAGCGAGAGTGCAGAGTTAATTACGTTCTTGATTCAACTCAAAAAAACCAATAACTGTATATTTATAAGAGGTAATCATGATGAATTATGCTATACTTGGTTAACAAAAAACACATACAACCCAGAATGGGTAAAACATGGCGGCCAAGCTACAATGGATTCTTACTCTAAGATTTCATCTCAAGAAATGAAAACTCATCTTACATTCTTTGAGAATTTAATTAATTATTATATTGATGATCAAAACCGTTTGTTTTTGCACGCTGGTTTTTCTAATCTTCATGGCCCACATAGAGAATATTTTGAGGAAACATTTTATTGGGATCGTACCTTGTGGGAAACTGCTCTAGCTATTGATCCTAACCTCAAAAAAACGGACATTAATTACCCTAAAAGATTATTGTTATTTGATGAAATCTATATTGGGCACACTCCTGTTACTCGAATTAATCAAACTAAACCTGTAAATGCCACTTGTGTTTGGAATATAGATACTGGTGCCGCTTTTAAAGGTCCTCTTACCATATTAGATATTGATACTAAACAATTTTGGCAAAGTAATCCAGTATATACATTATATCCCAATGAAAATGGAAGGAATTAAATTTGCTACAGGATAAATAAGATAGTCTGTATAAAAAATCATACGATTTTCAATCTTTTTCTATAATCCGTCAATTCTTATAGTCCATTCATCAATTTGTACACTCATTTTTCAAAGAGATATCGTAAATTGATAACGAAGTATTGAAGTGGCTTAATCCTGCTCAACACTAGAAATGAAGGGAGTATGAAGGACACTATTCGATTTGAAGATGTTTTAATATCTTTTTCAAAATCTATTTTAGAAAAAAACAATGAAGAAGATGTTTTGTGGGAACTGGCAAAAAACTGTATCTCTAAATTAGGTTTTTTAGATTGTGTTATTTATATCGTAGATTATAACAACAAAACACTTATACAAAAAGCTGCTTATGGCCCAAAAAGCCCTAAAGAAAATAACATATATAATCCTGTAAAGATTGTTCTTGGCCAAGGAATATCTGGCAATGTTGCAGTTACTGGAGTAGCAGAAATTAACAATGACACGTCTAAAAACCCAAATTACATTATCGATGACCAACATCGATTGTCTGAAATTACCGTACCCATACTCATCGAAGATATGGTATACGGAATTATAGATTGTGAACACCCCAGTAAGAACTTTTTTACTCAGCAACATTTAACAATGCTGTCGGCTATTGCATCGTTCTGCTCCATAAAAATTAATAGTATTAGAGCAGACAAAAAATTACTCAAAGAGCAACAAGTCAGTTTTAAGATTAAACAAGAATTGATTGAGCTAAAACTAAAAGCTTTTCATTCTCAAATGAATCCTCATTTTGTTTTTAATACCTTAAACGCAATCCAATATTTTATTACTTCAGATCATAAAAAGCATGCCTTAGATTATCTTTCTACATTTAGTAAGTTAATTCGATTTTATTTAAAATACATTGAAAAAGAAACGGTGCATCTCGTTGATGAAATTGATATGCTTCATGGATACTTAAAATGTCAAAAATTGAGGTATGAAGAACAATTTGATTATCATATTGCTTCAGGATATCAATCTCAAAATACCGAGGTTATTATCCCTTCTTTTATCTTGCAAACATTATTAGAAAACATAATAGAACGAGCCATTTATAGTCAAAAGAAAAACTATATGCTTAAATTAGATTTTACGATCAAAAAGGATAATGTACTTGTAGATATTTCTTATACTTCTGATCATGTCGTGGCCAAAACAAGGGCTTCTCCTCATTACAGAAAACAATTCTTAAAATGGAAGGATCAAGTACGGCTATTTAATACATTAACCGATACAAATAAACAAATTACATTTTCATGTCATTCTGAGGCACAAAACGGAAATATAGCACTAAACTTACCTAAATTATAACAGATTATGAGTTTAAAAGCAATTATAGTAGATGATGAAAAACACAGTAGAGAAACCTTAAAAAATCTCATTAAAGAATTTTGTACTGATGTAACGATTATCGCATCTGTAGGGTCAATAGACGAAGCCTTAACTGCAATCAATACCACTAATCCAGATGTTATTTTTTTGGATATAGAACTACAATCAGGAACCGGATTTGATATACTAACCCAAATTAAACCTATACATTTCGAAATCATATTTATTACTGCTTTTGAACAGTATGCTATAAAAGCAGTAAAATATAGCTCTTTGGATTATTTATTAAAACCTGTAGATATTGATGAACTTATTCGCGCGGTCGAAAAAGCAAAAAAGAAAAAGGATCAAAATATTTACAACAAACAATTAGAAACTCTAGTCCATAATTTACAACAACAACCAAAACTGCATAAAATATGTCTCTCTACTGCAGATGGTTTTGAGTTTGTTTCTATAGAGCATATTATCTACTGTAAGGCCAATGGTTCTTACACTTCATTCTATCTAAAGAATAAAAGATCAGTACTAGTTAGCAAACATCTAAAAGAATATGAAAACCTTTTAGGCGATCAACATTTTATGCGGGTGCACAATAGTTTTTTAATCAACCTCAAAGAAGTAGAAAAATACGTAAAATCTGATGGTGGCTACATCTTAATGAGTAATAACGACACCGTAAATATTTCTAAAAGCAAAAAAGATACTTTTTTAATTGCCATGAATTATCAACAATAATAAAAATCACAAACTATGAAAAATACAACTAAAATTTTGGCAAGTTTGTTTCTCGTTTTTTCATTTATTATAATCAATACCTCTTGCGAAGGTGAAGATGGTCGGGATGGAGCAATCGGTCCACAAGGAATAGATGGTAATGCCAATGTAATAGTTTCTGATTGGTTTACGCCTGATTCAAATGCTTATGAAACTACCGTTACTTCACAAGCCTTCTTTTTTTTAGAAGTTGATATAACTGCACCAGAGATTACACAAGAAATTCTTGACAATGCAGTGGTGCTGGTCTACGCTCGTTTAAATGCATACTCAGATACTGTATGGCCAGACAATCAGGTTGGTTTAATGCCTATTACTATTATGAGCGGAGCAAATTCTATAACTCAAATTGATACATGGGCAGCAAAGATATCATTAGGAAATATAAAAATCCATGTTACAAATCAAGAACAAGATTACACATACCAAATCGATGACCTTGATCCTAGTAGTTTTAGATATGTAATCATTCCTCCAACCAATAAAATAAGTAAGCTTAATATCGATTTTTCTAATTATGAAAACATAAAAGAAAAGTACGCTATAAAAGATTAAACTCAGGAATAAAATTTGGGATTTACATTTTTGACTCTTGACAATCAACAAAGTAATCTTATATTTATAATCTCTTTTTTAACCCCATCATGCTCAAAAAAATAGTACATCTAATTTGTGTGTTTTTTCTGCTCTGTATATCGCATTATGATGGATATGGCCAACAGGAATTAAATAGGCATGGGGTCGAACTCCCTTTTACAATTTACAAAACAACTAATGATAAACTCTCTATTGGAGATGTCATAAAATCTGATTCATTATTTAAGCCTATTAATTTACTACCTAAAAAAACTCATCCTAACGAAATTTTTTGGATAAGAATTGACCTAGCTCAACACGTAAATACATTAAAAAAAGACAGCATTTGGTATCTACGATCTCATCATTATAATTATGCATCTACGTTTTATCCACAAAATTTTGGGTTAATAGAAAAGAAGTTTGGCAGATTTGACAATTTAACAAAAAACAAATCTATTATATACGCTCCTGGACTTCCCTTTACTTATAATTCACTTATAGAAAATCGGTTTATATATCTTAAGTTAAAACATGTTATAAGTATCGAACCTACCAGTATTTTTAAGTTCTATTATGTTTCTCAAGTAGTCGAACAGTTAAAGGAGGATTACTACAGTTGGAAAAACATTAAAACTTTAATCCCAAAATATCTTTTTGCTGGAGTCTGTTTGATTGCATTTTTACTCACTTTTGCATTTTTTATTACGTCTAGAAAAAAAGAATTCCTATTCTATTCGTTATACGTTTTTTGGTTGTTCGTGTATTTAAATGGTGATGTATTTAGAACTAATAATCTCTTTTTTGGAGGTTTTAATATAACAAGTCATTGGTTTCAACAAATTGCACAAGTACTAATCAACCTATTTTATGTGCTTTTTGTATGTCATTACCTAATTACCAAAAAAGAATACCCCAAACTTCATCGAGTTTTACGAATTATCATTTATTTCTTGATCATTATTATAATTCTAGATATCTCTTTTTTCTATTTTGAATATTTCATTGGGCATATTCGAATTATGAATATCCAACGTATTGTAATGACACTTTTTGGAACCGGCGGAATGATTTATTTATTGCTCCGTGCAAAAAATCGTTTGGCTTATTTTATTGTTTGCGGATCCTTTTTATTTATGATTGGCGCCTTAGCCTTACTCTTTCTAAAAAACCCTACATATATGATCATGGGAGCCTCTTTAGAAATTACAATTTTTGCTTTAGGATTAGCCTGTAAAATTCATCAAGAGCACAAAGAAAAACTATACTTTCAGAAAGAATCATTTATTAATAACAATAAAGCCTTAAGAGCACAGATAAATCCACACTTTATTTTTAATTCATTAGGTTCTATACAACATCTAATCCTGTCTGATAAAAAAGAATCTGCCATACAATACTTAAATAAGTTTAGTTCCCTAACCAGAAACCTATTAGAAAGTTCTATTGAAACTACCGTTGTATTGTCTGATGAAATAAAATTGCTCAAAAAATATATTGAATTAGAAACTCTTCGTTTTGACAATAGTTTTAATTACAATATTATCATTGCTAAAGATATAGATCCAGATGCCGCAGAAATCCCGATGCTTATTGTACAACCATTTGTAGAAAATGCCATTATATATGGTCTATTACATAAAAAAGGAGATAACAAACAACTAACCATTACCTTTAGTAAAGGAGACACATATATTATATGTGAAGTAGAAGACAATGGTATCGGTAGAACCGCTTCTAGAAAAATACAATCAACCTATAAAAATGATCAAAAATCTAGAGGTATTGAAGTAACCCAAAAACGACTGCAACTTCTTAATCCAGTAGAAGAAAAAAACATCTGTATTATTGATAAAATTGATTATTTGGGACAGCCATCTGGTACTAAAATCGTGATCAAAATTCCTACTGATGTAATGTTTTAATCCTCCCTGCAATATTACAAATCAATCGAAATTTCCCTTTCATCAATTGAGAATAAGGTTCCGTCAATTCATCTTCATCTAATAAAGTTTTAGAGTATATATTAATGAATTATCTAAGAATCGCTTTGGCCCACTTCTGCATTAAAATACGTAAAATACCATGAAACCAAATCTTAAAAGTGTATTGAATAAGCAAATCTATAGCTTATCAATAATCTTGTTTTTTTTTAGTCTTAATTCAAATTTAGTTCAAGGACAAACCATTGTAGATGTGCACACAGCAAACACTAATGTTATTGTTGTTGTATTAGAAACAGATCCACCACACAGAGATGTCATTCCAGTCAATACCGGGTGGGTAGTAAACGGTGCTGCGCCAACTGCCATAGGAAGAAGTTCTAAAGTTAATGATGAAAGAATGTACGATTGGACAGTGGGGTATTACGAAACATTTGTACATCATAGTATGTATCTGGAATTAAATGAAAATCTGATTAACAATACGGTATATAATGTAACGACCCCTTACGGAAATACGTCATTCACATTCAATGAAACAGATACATTTTGTGAATCTATTAAAGTAAACCAAGAAGGGTATAGTGCTAATGCTACAGGTAATTATGCAAATTTTGGTTATTATGGAGGTAATTTAGGTTCTATACAATTATCGCAACCCACTAATTACTATGTGGTCGATGAGCAAAATAGTAACACAGTTGTTACAGGAACATTGTCTTATTGGGGCAATGATACCAGTCTAACAGATGAAAGCTCAGGAGAACATGTATACAGAATAGACTTATCGACTGTTCCTGAAGGAGGCCCCTATCATATTGTTGTAGAGGGTGTTGGTAAATCATATTCATTCGGCATAGGGGAAAATTATGTCCGTAAAATAGCCAGAGTATATGCAAGAGGTATGTACCATCAAAGATGTGGAATCGCTTTGGAGCAACCCTATACAGCTTACGAACGTGGTATTAGCCTTGCAGACGCAGCTTTTATCATGGAACCTTGGGGGGCAAGTACATTTATAAATGTACCTTCTGGTTCTCAGATGCATCCAATTATAGGAGGATATCATGATGCCGCAGATTTTGATAGAAGACCACAGCATACTATAATTTCTATAACTATGCTATCTACATATGAAGCATTTCCTGATCATTTTATAGATAATCAATACAATATTCCAGAATCCGGAAACGGTATACCAGATTTTCTCGATGAAGCCTTATGGAGTGTTAAACTATGGGAGAATCTACAGTTAAATAGTAGTAATTGGAATAATTCGAATGATTATGGCGGAATCATGCAAGGAACAGAAGCCCAAGCACATCCAACCTATGGTGTGCATCGAGCAGATGCCCAAGGTGATTTGGTATACGGTACATTTGAAGTAGGCATGAAAGTTACCATTGATGCAGCAGGATTTTTTGCACAAGCTTCCAGATTGATACAGCCCTATGATACTACAAAAGCAGCAGATTTATTACAAAAAGCTAATTTGGCATGGACTTATATAAATAATAATTATGTTGCTGATACTCACAGAGGAGCTATGCTATACGCAACATTACAAATGTATTTAGCAACCGTAACTGGCAATGTTACACAAGATGAAAATAATACATATCACACTCAATTTAGAGATCTTGCCACTTTTTTACTTCTTAATGGCGGTTCTTGGCCAGATCAATACTTATCAGGTAATATGACTGCAACGATCAAATCTTCACAGTTTATAAGTTATCTTTTAACAAATCATCATACAAATACCAGTATAAGAGATGGGGTATTTAATGCACTACAATATGAAGCAAATAGAGGAGGTTACATGGAGTTCAATGAAGCCAGTTTTCCATATGCGCAAGGGGTTACTAGATTTAATGGCTGGGGAGCTTCTACAGCCCAGGGTAGATATACTGAAGATTTAGGGTATATGATGCGATTAAGTGATGACCCAGCAGAAAAACAGCATTATTTTGACCGCATTAGTAATTTTGCTAATTATGCATTAGGTTTAAATCCACAGGGCCAAAGTTATGTAACAGGTTTGGGAGATAAGCAACCTATTAGCCCATTACATCTTGATAGTTATTTTACTAAATATGGGCTATTGCCAGGAGGCGGAACACAAACAGCCATTGGCAATGTGCCAGGTATTGTTGTATATGGGAGTACATACGGAAGAAGTGGCTCGACTTACCAAACTGCTGTTACTGATAAGCTATATCCTGTTTGGGATGATTTACCAGGGTTACGCAGATGGAGCGATGGATGGTCTGCCGTTAATCAAAATGAATTTACAACCTGGGAAACCATGGTATGGAACACCTGTATGTATGGTGTACTTTATAATGCTGGTGCCGATCAAACTTTACCTATAAACGAAAATCCTACTGTCTTAAGTTATGAAGGACTTGTTGTATATCCTAATCCAACAAGTAATCACTTAAATATTCAAGGAGCGTTTAATAACAACTCATATAATTTGGAGGTTTTTGACGTTTTAGGAAGAAAACATTTGTCATTTAACGCATTACAGCACAATGACGTGGGTTTAATAGAAAATATCAATATTGGACGATTATCCTCAGGGAACTATTTTTTTATTTTAAAAAGTGATGAAGAGTTTTTTAATGGGAAAATAGTAGTGGATTAATAATCAATCAAAAGAAAAGATGGAAATAGAATTATCAAAAAGGAGATATTACGAAACTTTAAGTTGAGACGATAGTAAATGCAGCAAATACTTCATTAAAGGGCGGTGATGGAGTAGATGGAGCAATTCATCGAGTAGGAGGAAAAAGATATTGGAAGCATGTAAAAAAGTAAGGAATAGGCAAGGGAACTGCAAAGTGGGAGAAGCTGTCTTTATTAATGCTGGTAAACTAAAAGCAAAAATGAGATATGCACAGTCCGTACAATATAGAATAACGGGGAATTAAATGAGGTAGAGAAGCTAAAATTTTGTTATAAAAATTGTATAGAAATAGCAGAATAGAACAAAATAAAGTCAATTTCATTTCCAAACATTAGCACAGGAATTTACCGATTTCCTAAAGAGAAAGCAGCAAAAATAGCATTGCACACAATTTCAAATTTGAAAGAGGACATAATTAAAAAAGTAATTTTTGTATGCTTTGATCACGATAATTATGAATTATATCAAATGATGATGATAAAAAAATAAAAAACGATAGCCAACATTATCTATGAGGTAATGCTTCACTTTCATTCGCATAGGCTCATACATTCACAATTATAGGCACAAAACTAAAAACATGAAAGAATTTGGGTTTTTAGTTTTTATGATGTTACTATTGACCTCTTGTAAAAAGGAAATCACAATAAATGGTTATAAAGTTAATGGTACTGTAAAACATATTCATGATAGCACAATAATTATACTAAAGGCTAATCACAGCCGAAAACTTTTATTCTTATCTCATAAACAAGAATAAAATAAATACTGGACAAATAGAAAAATTTATCGAGCTTAAAACAGTATCCAATAAACAATAACTTTTTTACTATACGTTACCTTCTCTTATAACGAACCCTTTTCTATTACCTAACTCTTTGCTATTTTTTTTTACTAAGTATCCTATCAATCCATACTGTGCATTTATCAATCGAAACCGTATTCATGTCAATTGTTTCAGATAACCCAAAATGAATATTCTAGTTTTACAACAAAAATCATAATTAGATTAACCATAAAGCTAGTTCTAAAATCAGCATCACACTGAAAATTATTCAAAACCTAAAAAAAATACGAAAAGCAATTGTATACGATATTTTCTCGGCTTAAGAATTGTATAGCTTGAAAAATAACGTTGATGATTTGATGTTTTAATGATAATCCGGGAACAAAGTATAACATATAATCTTTCTTTAATTCTATATGGCTATACACTTTTTAGTTGTTTTCCAATCTCCCAACTTGTTTCCCGGTGTGTTTTTTACCCCAACCCCTCTGATTCTATATAGAATCAGAGGGTATAATCTAAAATTTTGTTAAGTAATCATATACTACTGTAGTTCTTCGCTTTGTTATCTAAGTACTCTATTCTCTATTAAGCCTTGTATCAATCGAAACCGTACATTCATCAATTAACATGTAGCCTATATCAATTACTTCTTATTGCAGATAACGAATATTATACATTTACTACCGTCTCGATAATTAGGAATAATCAATCGTGTAAATCCTTGAACAATATCGGGTGAGAAACATATATAATCACAAAATTTTAAATCATGCTAAAAAACATCTTACACCTAGAAAATGTCAAGAAAATTGATAAAAAACAACAAAAAGTAATTGCAGGTGGAGCATTCTCTAACTATTGTGGTTCTTGTTGTCAGTACTGTAGAAGTGTGGGACATGATACAGGAGCTGTATATTTTAATGGAGAATGTTATTGCTCTAATTATAGAGATTAAAAATTGGTTTATGACGCCCCAACAATTAACCCTTGGTCATTAATTAATGGTCAGGGGTTAATTTATAATCAAAATCCTACAACAATTCTAAAAGCTCTTTGGCTTGGTCATGTTTATAATTGTTCTTTGAAGCCATAATTTCGCGCAATATCTCCTTAGCTTTTGCAGTGTTGTTTTGTTTTAAAAACAGCAAAGCCATATACCATTTTCCTTTAGGAGCATCTATTAAATTGCTTTTGGTTAATCTGGTAAATGTTTTTTCGGCTTCATTAAATTTACCCAATTCCATTTGTGAAATACCGATATATAAATATATCGTTGCCTTATTGTTTTGAATAGTATCTAGATCGTTGGCTAAAATCCCAAGTACCTTATCATACTGTTTGGTTTCAAATGCTTTTTGAGCTTTTATAAATATTTTATGATCCGTTTTTCCTCTTTCTACTAATGAAGGAAGTTCGGATAGATTTATATAATTAGCATACAATTCTTGAGAAGAAGTATTTGATGATAAAAACACGGTAACTCCAATGATTAAAGCAACTGCAGCAATGCCTGCATAAGACCACCAAGATCTATTATTTTTCTTTTGTTTTGCTTGATAATCCGCATTTACTTCTTGTAATGTTTCCTTTAATTCTTGGCTAGATTTGTCCCGTAATAATTGTTCATATACCTCAACTTCATCATGACCAGTATTTTTACTTACGCTCCATTCTTTTTCATTTAGGTTAAGGAAAAGTTGTTGTTCAAAATTTACTTTATCACGAAAAATTTCATCATTTTCTATTCTAAACAAAACTTCATTCCTCTCCTTTTCGGAAAGTTTGTCCTTCAGAAAATCCTGAATTAATATGTCTTCTTCTAAACTCATAGCTTTTTGAGTGAATTATAACGATGATCCTCTTTTATAGCTTCTGATAATTTCCCTTTACATTTAAAAATTCGCTGCCTAGCCACCGTCTCAGAATTATACCCCATTATTTTTACAATATCCTTATACGAAGTATTATTAAAAAATAAAGTAAGTACCTTTTTGCAGTTTTCTGAAACGAGATTTAATTTTTCGGTAAATAACTCCCACCTCTCTTGCTCCAAAATGGTTAGCGCTGTATCGCGCTCTGCAGAAACTAGTTCTACAATATCTGTATTTGTTACCCTGTTTTTCGAAATTTTTAATTCTTTACGCCATAAATTTTTACAGGTAGTAAATAAATAAGCTTCAAAACTACTATGGATTTCGAACTTTTCTTTTCTGTATCGAACCGTAATTTGGAGTAATGCTTTCTGAAAAATATCTTCGGCGTCTTGTTGTTTACCTCTATTTTGAAGTACGAATTTTCTAACTCTAGGAAAAACTATTTCATAAATAGCCATGATTCCTTTAGAATCATTATTTAATAAACTGTCAAAGTGTTGTGCTTTTTCCGCCATCAAAAGGGTGTAATTCCGTACATGGAAATAATTTTTCTATCTTCGTCGGGGTAACAAAACTAGTATTTTGATAACCAATAATGTGAATTTAATTTAAATTATAAAAACTAGAGTGATGAAAAGACGTTTTTTTTTAAATAAAGTGTTAATGGTGTGTACTTTCTTTTGCTTAGTTGGTTGTACTCAAGATACAGATATACCAGACAGTACCACTAATGAAACAAAGGTTAAAAAAAGGTTGATGGTAGACAAAACCATGGATATTTTGGTTGTGTATGTTAAAGGAACTCCCGAACGTACCAAAGCCCAAATTAGAGAACAATATATAAGAAAAGGGTTATTATTGAGTTGGGAAATATGTGATGATCGTAATGTTGAAACTTGGGAAGCAGATCCTGTAGTTTATTACGCCAAAGATCCTGTAGAAGACATGGAGGAACACAATGAACCTATGGAAAAAGTACTTCTCGAACAAAATTGCGAGGATTATAAAGGAGACTAATTTTGAAGCATCGTAAACGACTGTTTATTAGTATATTATTTCTGTGTTTTTGGCAATCTATTAAGGCACAAAACGCATATGAATACTATATGTCGTTATTTAATAGCGATACGATTAAAATATCAGAAATCCGAAAGGCAGTTGATAGCATTATAGATATTTACGACAAGAATGACGAGCAATTAAAAATTGTAAAAATCGCTCGTCATTTCGCTATCAAGAACTATAACAAAAAGTTATATCATGAAGCTATTTCTTATGTAAAGAAAGAAATAAGTATTTATGAAAAACTTGATATGCAAAATAACAAATATGCCAAGGCCTTATACAACTTAGGACTATTACACTCTAAAGCTGGAGCGTATGAGGAGTCGTTTATTTACCATAAAAAAGTAATTGCACAAGATAAAGATGAATATAGTACCGCAAAATCGTATTGCGAAATAGGAAAATACTATAGGCAGGTTGGAGATTTTTTTAAATCTAAAGATTACTACTCTCGTGGGATTTATCTATTAGAAAAATTAGATAAAAAACAGCTTTTAGTAATAAAATACCTTGATTTTTCTCAAGTATTGCGTGGCATGGGTACCGAGTATAGTCTAGATCAACAACTAACAATATTAGATAAAGCAAATACGCTTTTTAACGAAGCCCCTTCTTATTCGTTTTATGGATTACGCAATTATTTTAGAATGAATAATGCTTATGCAAATTATTACAATTCATATACGAGATTTAATTTTAATAAAGCAAAAGAATACTATTACAAAAACTTAGAGAAAGCAATAGAAATTAAAGATTCTGCTGCTGCAAAGACTCTTTACACTAATCTTGGAAATTTATACATTGAGTCAAAAAACGAGCTCCAAAAAGATAGTACGGTTTATTTCTTAAATGAGGGTTTAAAATATTGTGCTGGCAAAGAAGAAGAAGCTAATATTTATTATAACTTTAGTAATTACTATCTAGTAAAAAAGAAACATCTAAAAGCATTAGATCATATTCAAAAATCTATAGCAAGGAGCATTCGTATCGATAATAATATCGAAGCTTTACCAGGGTTAAATGACTTAACCGTATCAGATAAAAAATATAGTGTTTTATTAGCTTTGATTCAGAAAGCAACCATTCTTATAGGATTTTATCAAGAAGAAAATGACCGTAAGCATATAGAGCTTGCGCTTTCCAATTTATTGGTAGCAGATACATTGGTAGATATTTTACTCAATATTAGCGAAGAAGAAGGTTCAAGATTATATTGGAGAGAAAAAGCTTCAGAAATTTATCTAAAAGGAATACTAATCTGTGAAATTCTTGACGAGAAGGAAAAGGCGTTTTATTTTTCAGAAAAAAAGAAGGCATTGCTTTTGACTGAAGATATCTTAAAGAACACAGATAAAACACGATTACCCTTAGAGATCTCTAACAGAGAAAATGAACTCAAAAAACAAATTCTCGATATAGAAAATCGTATAACTAATCAAAAAAATAAAGATAGTATTGCGGTGTTAAACAGCAAACGTTTTGAATTAAAACAACAATATCAAGAACAGAAAGATTCTTTACAAATACAGTTTCCTGGTTATTATAAAGAAAAAGAAACTACAAAAATTATTGATTTACATAAGATTCAAGAAACCTTAAACAATGATCGTGTTATTATATCTTATGTGGGCAACCAAGATCAAGATGATGATTCTTTTAGTGTATTATATGCTGTTTTGATTTCTAATACTCAAACAGAAATCATTAGAGTAGGTGAGTTAAAAATGATAGAAGAACTTATTAAGACGTATAGAAATCAATTGTCTAAACCTTTTGAAACTAATGAAGATCGTCTATCGTATCAAAAAGTAGCTTATAAACTATATAATCTTTTGATCCCTCGGGATAAGATCTCGATACCTTTGGATGAAAAACACCTAATTATAATTCCGGATGGTACACTGCAATATATTCCTTTTGAGTCTTTAATAACAGATAAAGATACATATCGATATCTTATTGAAGAAAACGAAATAAGCTATGCGTATTCTATGTCTTTTTTAGAACATAATGCTACATTAATGAGAACACCTTCAGAAAATGCAGTGACCTTTGCTCCCATACACTTTATGCACAGTGACCTGGAAGATATTACTAACAGCATCGATGAAATTAATGGTATTGACAATTATATATCCTCAAGTCATTACAAACGACAAGAAGCTTCTAAGCAAAACTTTTTATCCAACACACAGAATCATAAAATAATTCATTTAGCTACACACGCTAATTTTTCAGATAAGCTTCAGATAGCATTTCATGATGCTAATTTAGAGTATCATGAGTTGTACACCTCCAAAAATCAAGCAGAATTAGTAGTCTTAAGCGCTTGTAATACTTCTTTGGGTGAAATTGCCAAAGGCGAAGGCGTTATGAGTTTAGCAAGAGGGTTTTTCTATGCTGGAGCCAATACCGTAATTTCAACGTTTTGGAATGCCAATGATAAATCTACAGCCACCATAATGGATAATTTTTATAAGAATTTGAAAGCTGGGCAAACCAAATCAAAGGCACTGCATAATTCAAAAATTGAATATCTACGATCCAATTCACTATCCGATGCATCACCATATTATTGGGCAACATTTGTACTTATCGGAGATTCTGAAACTATATTATTTCCAACCAAAATCTTTTTTTACGGGGTTATTCTATTCTTTTTTTTAGTACTGATTATCAGTTTTCTAACCTATTATTTCAGAAAAAGATAATTTTCTTGGGTAACAGATTAATGATTATAGTCACAAGGAGGTAATTATTAATAAAACCGATTCTTTTTTTCTAATAATATCACGAAAATTCTTTCGCGAAGAGAAGACATAAGCTATCAGTGTCTTTAAATGTTGATAGTATCAATAACTTTAATAAAATACATCATGCTAAAAAACATTTCAAATTTAGGAAAGACATTAAACAAAAAACAACAAGAAGCTATTCAAGGTGGATTATGGAGAGCTTGTAGCTCTCTTGAAATTTCACACGGTTGTTACCATTCAAGATTTGGTTGCGTATGTGATCCAACTGAGTCCTAAATTGCTCTATCTATATACATAGATTCTTAAAGTTAATAGGATATTTATATAAAATTAATTTCCTATTCTGACATAGGATTATAATTCTATAACCGAAACCTCTAGAAATTAATTTTAGAGGTTTTTTAAATTGTATAAAACAGTGGTAGCCTGCTCATTTTAGAAAAAGTTTATCCCTAATAGGTTAACTCTTATTGGTTTTTATAAAAAAAGACAATTTTCTTGGGTAACAAATTGATGATTATAATCACAAGGCGATAATCATTAATAAAAATCCTAATGGATAAACAAATCACACAATCTTCTCTAAATCGATTTTATATCATTGCAAACAAATTACCAGAGCGTAATACGTTTATTAAATCGTTTAAATCCCCGAAAAGCACTTTATTACTTTTCTTTCTGTTTTCGACACTACATGTTTTTTGTCAATCTCAAGATCAAAATTATGTCAAAACGATTGAATTATTAGAACCCATCGATATTACCACGCTTAATAATTCTCCAAATACTATTGAAAAATTAGAAAGTGTTACCTATCTAGATGGATTTGGTAAAGCAAAACAAACTATAGCTGTAGCACAAAGTCCTGATAAAAAAGACATTATTCGGCATATTGAGTATGATGAGTTCGGTAGAACATCTAAACAATATCTAGCATTACCTACTTCTCAAAACTCTGGAAATTATATTGCTAATGCTCAATCTCAAACAGCAACCTATTACCAAAATAATTTTGCAGACCAACATCCTTTCTCAGAAGTTAGTTACGATAACTCTCCTCTTAATAGAACTATCGAGTCTTCATCTCCGGGTAATACATGGCAATTAATAAACAACTCTGATACCGATCATACAACAAAGTATGAATACGGAATAAATGATTTTAATGAAGTTTTTCTGTTTAAAATATTAGATGAATCTAATAATTCTTTCCAAATATCTTATTATCAAAAAAGAGCGCTTTTAAAAAATAGTATTAAAAATCAAAATTGGGACGTAAATGATGGTTTGCTCAATACCAAAGAGACTTTTACAGATAAGAATGGTAGAAAAATAGCAGAATTCACTTATGAAGAAGACGGAAATGATGTTAAGAAGCTAAGCACTTATTATGTACATGATGAAACTGGGAATTTGCGCTATATTCTAACTCCAAAAGCAATTGAAAACCTATACGTAGATAATAATTACACACCTTTTAACCTCACTTTTAATTGGACTCAATTTGTTAATAACCCTTCCAGTGTTTCGAATGGTAGTGGTAATGTGCAAATAACTTCACAATCCACCTCAAATAATCATCAACTTACATTTGATTTCAATTTAAGTTTTCCGTTTGGAATTGGAGGTACCGGAGGAGCTTATTTAAAACAAGGAAATGTTGTTGAGCTTCCGTCTAATGCCAATTTACCCAATAGATATTTATTCAGTATTTACTCAGGTAAAAATCAATCTCCTGTGTTAGATGATATCGAGGACTTTGGCGCAATTAGTGGCAACACTAATAAATCAAGATATGAATACTCTATCAAGGATGGTTATATTTTTGTTGAATTTTTTGTTGGAACAGATTTTAACAGTCCCGCTACCCCTTTTAAGATAAGAGGAATAGATCGAACCTTTATTAGATATTTTTCTACCACTCAATTTAATGAGTCTATTATAGACAATTTGTGTTTTCAATATAAATATGATCAATTCAATCGCCAAATAGAGCAAAAAGTACCTGGAAAAGATTGGGAATATGTGGTATATGATCAATTAGACCGACCAATATTGACCCAAGATGCCAATTTAAAAACACAAAATAAATGGCTATTCAACAAATATGATGTATTCGGTCGTGTAGTCTATACTGGTACATACACCAATAACTCATCAAGGGCCGTTTTACAAATACAAGTAGATAATTTTATTGATAATAGTTCGAATAAAGCCAATATTGTTTCGCGCACGACATCAACATCAAACATTGGTGGTGTAACAATTAATTATACAAATGATGCTTTTCCTAACAGCAATCAAGAAACCTTAACCGTTATCTATTTTGATGATTATAGTTTTACTGACCCTAGCCTACCAAATATACCCACAGATATTTTAGGCCAAGAAGTCACCAACAGAGCAAAAGGGCTATTAACTGCAAATTGGACAAAAACATTAGACAGCAACACCTGGTCCAAAAACTATACCTTTTATGACAAAAAAGGTCGTGTAATATATGTGTTGGACAAAAACCATCTAGGGGGCTATACACAAAATAAAAGTAAGCTTGATTTTAGAGGAAAAATTGATCACTCGGTTACACAACATAAACGAATTAATTCTAGTGCAGATTTAACCATCGTAGATCGTTTTGATTATGATCACGTAGAGCGACCCAAAAAACACTATCAACGTATAAATAATCAAGCAGAAGAGCTTATTGCCAATAATAATTATAATGAATTAGGGCAATTAGAATCAAAAAAAATAGGTGCAGCATCGTCTGTCTCATTATCCAGCGGGATAATAAATGAGCAGAATGTCTTGGAGTCTGATAATACAATTTCAAAAACTTCTGGTTATGGCTGGAATTCTGGGTTTGCTTCTGAAAATAGAATAGAAAACGATGGTTATGTAGAGTATCAAATAAATCAAGGCGCAAATCATCGAATGATGATTGGATTATCTTACGAAGACCATCCTGGTAACTGGCATTACAACACAATTGATTATGCCATATATACGGGTTATGTCGATGGACAACGTATTCGTGTATACGAAAATGGAACACATAAAACAGCACTTTTTCCCGCCACCTATTATCAGCTTGGCGATTATCTTCGTGTAGAACGAATAGGAGATCAAATACATTATAAAAAGAACGGTACTACCTTCTTTATTTCACTCGTTTTATCAAACGGTGATAGTATGCTTGGTGATGCGTCTTTATTAGATACTAATGTTCAGGTAAGCAATTTTAAAATATATAGTGACTACCAATATATTACTGGTTTAAACATATCACATGTCTTTAATGAAGTAAAAGAAATAAAAAAGGAAACAGGTACTACAGGATGGAACGCTGGTTTAGAAACCACAAAATCCATTACTAATGATGGTTCTATAACTTATAAAATTGGGCAAACCAACAAACCTATAATGGTTGGATTGTCTCAAACAAATCAAAATACAGCATACCAATCTATTAATTATGCTATTTATCATAAATCTAATGGCACTCTAGAAGTAAGAGAAAATGGTACCGCCAATTCGGTAGGCAATATACCCTATACAATTAATGACGAATTCGAAATAGAACGTAAAGGGTCGACTATCTATTACAAGAAAAACGGTGATGTTTTTAAAGAAACTCTTATCCCGTCTATAAATATATTAATAGGTGATCTTACCATATACTCAGTGGGAGGAAGTATTTTGGATTTCAAAATTCAAGATTCAGAATCTGGATTACAAACCATAGATTATACTTATAATATTCGTGGTTGGTTAACAAATATTAATGATGTTAACAATTTAGGTTCAGATGTGTTTGCCTATAACCTTAAATACGATGAAGCTATTGAAGGGTCGGCATCTACAAGTAATATGTATGATGGAAACATTAAACAAGTCATATGGAAATCTGCTAAAAATAACCTTAAAAAATCATATGTCTATGAATATGATAAGCTTAGTCGTTTATCTAGATCTCACTATCGTGAAAATAACAATTTAACGGGTGGAGCAGGTAAATTTGAAACTGATCGTGTTACATATGACAGTAACGGTAATATTAGAAGCGTAAAAAGAACAAGTCATACCGGTAGCTTAATGGATAGATTAGGGTATAGCTATGATGATGGTAACAAATTATTATCTATTAGGGAATATGGAGGTACCAATGAAGGCTTTAAAGATGGTTCTAACAACGGTCAAGATTATTATTACGATGCCAATGGTAACTTAATAAAAGACCTTAACAAAAATATTACAAGCATAGAATACAACCATTTGGACTTGGTACAACGAGTTACTTTTACTAGTGGTCAAAAGATAGAATTCACCTATGATGCAGGTGGCCGAAAACTACAAATGAAAACCACTAATCCTGATACGAATATTACAACAGTTGATTATTTAGGTGGTTTTCAATACACAAACTCTCAGTTACAGTTTTTCCCAACATCAGAGGGATATGCAGCTAATGATAATGGTATATTTAAATATGTTTATATCTATAGTGATCACCTGGGTAATAACCGGTTAAGTTTTACCGATAGTAATAACGATGGGTCTATAGATTCTACCAATGAAATCTTGTCTAACACCGATCATTATGCTATGGGGCTTACTCATCATGGTGAATTTGTATCAGGCATTGGTTCAAACTATAACTATAAACTACAAAACAAAGAACAATTGACATTTGCAGGGTATAATATGTATGATTTTGGTAGTCGTATGTATGATCCAACTGTAGGTCGTTGGTTTAATACTGATCCTCAAAATCAGTTTAACAGCCCTTACCTCGCAATGGGTAATAATCCCATAATGATCATTGATCCGGATGGAGAATTGGCTTGGTTCGTTCCTATAATAGCAGGAGCAGTAATCGGAGCTGCAACAACAGCTATTTCTAATCCTCGAGCCGATTTTGGAGATATACTATTAGGCGGAGCAGTTGGAGCAGTTTCTGGAGCGGTTACAGCGGGTATTGGTAGTGCTCTTTCTGCAGGTTCTCAAGGTGTAATTCTAAGTGCAAGTTCTAAAGCACTTGTTTCGGCCGCAAGTCATGGGTTTTTTCAAGGCACCATGGGGTCTGTTGTAAGTGGAAATAACTTTTGGGAAGGAGCAGCAATTGGAGCCGGTTCATCATTAGTATCCTCTGCTACTGCCGGTGGCAGTGTTGCAGGACAAATAACAACAGGCGCAGTAACGGGAGGTATTATAGCAGAAATAACAGATGGTAACTTTGTAGAAGGCTTTGCTACAGGTCTTGTCGTATCTGCATTAAATCACGCTTTACATAGGCTCACAGATCCTAAATTCTCATTTGATACTAAGGGTAAGGCAAAAGAACTTGCGAAGAAGCATGGAGGTAAATGGCAAGATTATTATAAATTCATTAAAGACAACCCTTTAGCAATATTTAAGGATGAAAATGGAGGGTCATATGTAGCTCTTAAATATAGAGCAGGTCCAAGAGTGCCAATTGTAGATACCAATGGAGATTTATATGACACAAAAGGTCTTAAGGTCGTATCTACAGGGACTAGTACAATTTTAGGCCAAATATTAAAAAGATTTGTCTTTAAATTCGCAAGTTCAATGCTAAGCACTACTGTAGCTGGTAATGGTAATAACCCTGCCCTCATGAAACAAATGAAACAAATGCGCTATAATGAGGCTGTGTCTACTGCTGTAAGTAAGCTCGAATATCTAATATTTACACCAGTACTCCATAATTCAGGTGGTAAATATTACTTCGTTTCATACTTTGATATTTATTATAATAGAAAATGAAGATAAAAGTTCGAAATACCTTGTTAATAAATGTCTCGAATAGATTTGAAAAACAAAACTTTTAAACTACAGGAAAAAAGAGTATACATGAAAAATATAAAATCATTAAACGTATTATTTCTTCAAATAATGTTACTATTCTTTGCAACCACAGCAAATGTGTATTCGCAAAAAGAAAAAGCAATACAGATTGAGGAATCAAAATACAATCAACAATTAGTAGATAATGAGTCTAGAGATCAATCTTCTAATTCAGTGCAAAATAAATCTTCTAATTCTGGGGGTCAATACGACGTGGGTATTCCTTCAAACTCTCCATTTCAACTATCTGGAGATATTTCTGCTACTATCCAAAATAGTATAAATCAAGTAACTGGTAAAGTAGGGTTCGGAGTACCTTTAACAGATATTTCGGCAGGTAATACATCGTACAATGTAAGTCTGGGATACAATGGTAAGGTTGCCTTTAAAATGGCTCAAGAAGTTAATTACTTTTCTCCAACTTCAACCGTTGGTGTTGGATGGAATTTGTCGACTCCTAAAATTGTTGTAGACAACAAACAAACCGGCACCAGAGATGATGATACTTTCTTTCTACTGGATGGAAACACCAATAGTAAACTATTTTGTATCAATAGAGGAACGAATTCGAATGGCAGTGTTTGGGAGTTTCAATTAGAAAAATATGCTCCTTGGATAATTAAATATTACTATCATAATACTATATATGATTATTGGGAAATTACAAATGAGAATGGAGTAATATACACTTATGGAAGTAATACATCTGTAAATGCTAATAATTATATTAATACGCTTGCCAATGGCAACTGGATTGGAGATTCAAAATTTAATTCATCTGCTTCAAGACAAACATCAAGTTGGAATCTATCAAAAATTGAAGACCAGTGGTCTAATTCAGTTTCATTTCAATATATAAAACAAGAGAGTCATGGACAAACCGAGGCATCTTACATTAGTAAAATAACATCATCAAAAGGGGCCAATGTTCGTTTTACATATAATGAAAAAAACAACAACGAATTCTTTGAACCCCATACAGAAATTAATGAACCTGATGCCTACCAAGAAGTATATGAAAAAAAGTTTTTGCATAAAGTAGATATCTACAATAACAACAATTTACTTCAGAATACTTATGAATTAAATTACAATATAGAAAATCCAAACAATCCAAAGTATAGTAAACGCTATTTAACTAGTTTAGTTCAAAAAAGTTATAAAAATGGGCAATCCTATTTTTTACCAGCTCAAGAATTTGAATACCATACTTCTGGAGATTTTAATGGCGGACTTAAAAAGATAGTATACCCTTCGGGAGGTTCTGTAACTTACAATTATAGTAATAAAAATATTTTTTATAATGGTCAGAATAGATTTAAAACTTTCCCCAACTGGGACACCAATGCTTATAGTTTATTTAAGGTTATTGCCAAAGACAACTATACTTTGGCTGTATTAATTACGAAAAACGCAGATGCCAATGGCAATCATGGTTTCCGATTTTATCGTTATTCGTGGAATGGAGAAAATTGGGAAGAAGATTTGTACTATTTCCCACATTGGTTACCAAGTAATCTTCATAATCTAAAAACCGTATTTGGCAAAGATTTTTACGGCTTTGCATACGATAAAGGAAGTCATGCATATGTATCATTATTTCATATAAATAAAGACGGTAAAACCTGGAATAAGGCAGAATACAACAGTATATATATAGGAGCAGGTGATGCAAGCTTCCTGTCTGGAGAAGATTTTGTCGCATTAGGAGCCAAAGATGGATCTAGGTTGGATTTATTTAATTGGAATGGTTTGTCTTGGTCATCTAAATTAATACATCAAGGTAGTGGAGAGTACTTTTACGGAGCGAGAAATAATTTTGTGATTTCGATAAATGAAAACGGTGGAGGAGATATGATTACAGGTAATAATCATCAGGATAATTATTATATGCACTACTTGGATGCAGAAAAAAAATGGCAAACCAAATCATGGTCTGCCCCTGCTGATCCCTATGTTAATGATATATATATTAATAATAACAATCCAGGATCTGCGAACATATACCCATCCAATAATATAGCAGGATTAGTAATAAAAAACAATCCAGAACTTTTTTTTAGATGGGACCGTCATTATAATTTAATCAGTGTTGATAATGTGATCGGTGCCTACAACGACTCCAACCCATTGCAACCAGTTGGCAATAGTGGTTTGTTTAGTTTATATAATTATTTCAGCAAAAAACCATATAAATCACCAAGATTTAATGGAATAAACTGGAATGTTCATGCAAAACCTAGCGGATATTTTGATTATTATGCAAAATTGAACTTTGGAATAGATATGATGACATATCGGCAATCCAATAATTATATTGGTTTAAGTTATTATAATCCAAACGAAGATAATTGGTCTGACATGGCATTGAATAATTCTGGATTAATAGCTAATGCCATTTCTAGTGGTATTAACAAAGAATTTATTATAGCCGGGAATAAATTATATAGAAAACCAACCAATATAACTGGTCCATTGGTTTCTATCCTTGGAAACATACAGTATTCTAATGGCTTTACTGCAACCGATGGTATTAGCCATGCCTTTATCTCCGAGCATAATGGTGGACAATTTAATAATGGGCGATATTTTTTTATGAATAAAAAAACCGGGGATTTAGACAACATTAATACCGGGGCAAAAAATAACTTAGGAATCGGAACCCCTAGATTAGGAGGATATAAACCGTTCATGTCTACCAAGACAATGTGGCTTAGACAATTTCAACAGAACAGTAGTAGTTTCAATGTACACCTTTATAGGGTAATTGATGATAAGTTTAATAATTATATAAAAGACATTGTGGTTAATAGTGTAGAATTGGATGACAAAGAGAATACAAGAAAGATCAATTATACGTACAACGACCCTTTACAAACTCCAGAAAACAACGCTACATTCTATGGAGAAGTAATTCTAGAAAATAAAGGTTTCGGTTCTAATTCAATCGGTAAAATAAAAACTAAATATCATAATGGTAGTGATGACTTACAATTGTTAGGAGTTCTTTTAGAAGAAGAAATTTTTGATAAGAATAATGTATTGAAACAAAAAAACACTACCACTTGGGAGAAACATTTAACGTATACAAATAGTAGTTACAGTTATTCAAACAGAGTCATCAGTAAAACAAATGAAATGTATTTTAATACAGATAAAATTACGACGACAGCAACTAATGACTACAATATCAAGGGGCAATTGTCAAAAATTACGACGACAAATAGTAAGGGAGAAAATCAGATAAAAACAATAACGTATGCTCATGAAGAATATAACTTTCTGGATGATAAAAATTTTCTTACTGCCCCATACGAAACAAAATCATTCGATGAAAATACTCTTTTAGAAATAGAAAAGTCAAAATGGATAAACGATAACGGTAAAGTATACATAAAACAAAGTTTATCAGGAACATTAAACGATAATTTGCGATTAAATATAGAAACATCAAAAATTAGTCCCAATGGAAGTACATTAGAAACACACAATGGTAAAGGCATGTATACTTCATTAGTATATGGATATTCAAACTTATATGAAGTTGCATCGGTTGTTAATGCGAAACATCAAGACATTATCAATGAGTTAGATGTTACGTATAGTCAATTACAAAACTTAGATACACCAGAATTAAAAGTAGAATTACTGAAATTATATGAACGTTTACCAGAAGCTATGATTAGTTTAATCTTTTATGATAATAATGGACACGTTGTAAACAGAGTAAACGAACGAAAAGAAGAATCTTATATATACTATGATCCTTATGGAAGATTCGATTACATAACCGATGGTTATGGTAAAGTCATAGAGAAAAAAGAATATAATTTTGGTGATTAACCTGTAGCATAAATTACATAAGTCTTTTTTAGTACAACTAGTTTCAATTAAGAATGACCGTTTTAATCAAATAAGAAAAACCAGCTATATGCATATAGCTGGTTTTTTAATACATAATCGTAACTTCAATTACAAACGAAATAAATTTTTCTTCAATCATTCTATTTTGTAGCTTTAGGACACAAATTAAAAATCAGCTTATCCATGGGAATTTTTGACAAAATAAAGGAAAAACTTAGCCACGAGTTTATTGATATTATAGAATGGTTAGACTACACAGATGATACCATTGTACATAGATTTGAACGCTATCAAAATGAAATAAAAAACGGAGCGCAGCTTATTGTTCGAGAAGGACAAACCGCAGTTTTTATAAATGAAGGACAATTAGCCGATGTGTTTACACCAGGGACTTATACTCTAAACACTCAAAATTTACCCATTTTAGCAACCTTAAAAGGTTGGAAATACGGGTTTAATAGTCCGTTTAAAGCTGAGGTATATTTTGTAAATACACATTTGTTTACCGATGAGAAATGGGGAACCAAAAACCCTATTACGCTTAATGATGATCGTTTTGGATTAGTAGAAATAAGAGCCTTTGGTACTTATGCCTTTAAAATTAATGACGCTGGTAAATTCATCGTTGATATTGTAGGTACCGATGCCAATTTTACCAATTTTGAAATTAACGAACACTTAAAAAGTTTAATCTCTACTCGCTTTACAGATACTATTGGTGAGGCTAACCTACCTATAGAATTGTATGCTGCAAATACTACCGAGTTATCTGAAACTTGCCAAGAGGTAATGCAACCCGAATTTAATTCTGTAGGTATTTCTCTTGAAAAATTCTTTATCGAAAATGTATCGATGCCAGAAGAATTGAAGAAAGAAATCTTTGAGTATAGCAGAATTGATAAGTTAGATCTTGACAAGCTTACCAAATTTAAAACTGCAAAAGCTATTGAAGCGGCAGCAGCCAATGAAGGCGGGACTGCTGGAGCTGGAATGGGTATGGGAATGGGATTTGTACTCGCCCAACAAATGGGAGGAATGATGAATCCAATGGCTGGGCAGCAACAAGCTCAAGTACAACCAACATCACCAGTAGCTCCACCGCCAATGCCAGTACAGGTACAATATTTTTATGCGAGCAACGGTCAACAAAGTGGCCCAGTATCTTTTGATCAATTAAAGGCCTTGTTTGCTAATAGAACTGTAAATAAGGATTCTCTGGTTTGGAAACAAGGAATGGCAAATTGGACAGCACTTAAAGATGTAGAAGAATTGAAATCTTTCTTGGGCGGAAGCACTCCTCCACCCCTACCTGGAAACTAAAAAATTTTGATTCATTTTGAAGAGATTTGGGTATACACCCAAATGATAGTTTATGGAAGAAGAAAAAAAAGCGGTTTCAGAACAAAAGAAATCATGCCTTAATTGTGGGGCAGAATTAAAATATAAACCCGGTACAACATCAATAACCTGTGAGTACTGTGGTCATGAAGAGACCATTGTTCAAAATCAAGATGGTTTTAAAGAATTGGAGCTCAAACCCTATTTACAAGAAATGGGTTCACAGTCTCATTCTGAAGAAATCATGATGTTGCATTGTAAAAATTGCGGTGCTAACCAACACATTGAAGAAAATTATAAATCTCTTCATTGTGTGTATTGCACTATGCCGCTAATTATTGAAGATGCATACAAAGAGGATTGGATTTTGCCTGGAGCCGTTCTTCCATTTCAATTAGATCAAAAAAAATCACATCAAATCTTTTCAAAATGGGTCAAAAGCTTATGGTTTGCTCCTAATAATCTTAAAAAAGCAGCTTTAGATCCTCAAAACACAAAAGGACTGTATTTACCCTATTGGACTTTTGACGCACAACTTTTTGCACGCTATAGTGGTCAGCGAGGTGATTATTATTATGTTACCGTACCATACACTACCAAAGTAAATGGTAAAACAGTACAACAAACAAGACAAGAACGCAGAACAAGATGGACACCAGTGTCTGGTAGTATTGATGGATTTGTAGATGATACTCTTATCAAAGCTTCCCATCAACGCAAAAGACCTATCCCTTCCAAAATATCCAATTGGAAATTAAATGATTTAGAAGCTTTTAATACCAATTTTTTATCTGGATTTGTTACCGAAAAATATACCATCCCTCTAAAGGATGGTCATTTATCTTCTACCAAAGAAGCCGAACGAATAGCCACTTCTTGGGCAAGACAAGATATTGGTGGAGATACACAAAGAGTTACTGGCATTGATATGAGTTTATCTCAAGAAACCTTTAAACATATTTTACTACCTGTATATATAAGTGCTTATCGGTATAGTGGTAAAACCTACAACTTTTACATTAATGGCCAAACCGGAACTATATCTGGAAACAGACCATATTCTTTTTGGAAAATTTTCTTTTTCGTTTTGTTTATTCTTTTACTTATTGGAGTTTTCGTGATGCTTTCTAAGTAATTAAATTGAGTTCGTAGAACAAAAAAGTATTTCTCACAAGTAAGCTGTGTCTTACCTATGCATGTATTAGATATATCTTTGATCATTACACCTTCGTTCATCATTTTTGTTTGAAACAATAGTGCAAGGTAAAGAAACATCTGTTATAGGTATTTCTCGTAACATAAGCTTTCTTTGGATTATTCTTATACCGATGCTAATAGTAGCGCATTTTCTTGAATATTTACATTCAATTCGTAAGTATAACTTCCTTTTTCTAGAGGTGCTTCTCCAACGTAATCAATAGATTGTAGTGTAATAATCTATTGTCATCAATTATTAATTAAATAAATACATATCTAGACTCCAAATCAAAGTCTTTTATTGTATTCATTATTGTGATCGCTATATTAACAGTTTTATCCTAATGATCATTTTGTACTAAAGCGCATAATTTCATATACTGTATCGTTACCCAAATTGGGACATAAACCCTCCTTTACCATGATTGAAAGGTTTTTGCCTAATTTCATTTCACTTTGTAATGCACTAAGATCTTTGGTATAAACACCGCTTATAAATCCTAATGTAATTTCCTGACCGCTTGATAATACATTAACAATTCCTGATCCTGATTTAAGAATTTTTTCGATTCTAATTTTTAAGGCAGCTTTATAAGGTCTATCGCAAATATTTGTGCTTTTATAAAACGCTATAACCGATCCCATAATATGCATCGCTCCAGGTTCCAAAACATTGTCCTGTTGCAATCCACCACCAATTATCATTGTATCATTTACGATGGCACTATCACTACTCATATCTGTTTTGAGTTTTTCGCCCTTTGGGTTTTCAATATCAGGTTTTTCTTTTTTTGAAAATTTTTCTTGAGCAAGCGAATTAGACTTGCAAGAAAAAATCACCAATAAGGTTACGATAATATAAACTAGTTTATTCATATTATAAAAATAAAAAAAAGGAGTTGAATGTTCAACTCCTTTAATATATATACTAGAAATTAATTATTGTTTAGCTAATTTAAACACCCCTGTCATACCTCCTGAGAATTTTGCAAAATAAAATCCAGGAGCTAAATTTGAGGCATCCCAAACGAAAGCATTACTTAGATTAATATCAGAATTAACTTGTATCAATCTTCCTGTACTACTAAAAATTCTAACTGATGTTTTCCCACCAGATTTTGACAATTTATCTCCAAAATTAAAGATAAACTCTCCTTCAGATGGATTAGGATATACTGCAGCAGTTCCAAAAGCATCTATAGATGCCAATTCTGTCTCTCCTTCAGCCTCATCAGCATCTGAACCTGTAACATCACCAAAAATTTGAAATCTTTGATCCAATGGAACTCTTTGAAAGGGCACTGATGCAGTGGTCCAATCTACAGCTCCAAATCCAAATAGATTAACTGGATCAATAAATTGAGTTTCATTACCTATAGAATTATCTTGAGATGCCCAAAACCATTGATTTGTCCCTGGATTAAATGCTAAATTCACATATACCGATATCCAATAATTACCACTTTCTAAACGTACCGCCTCTGGAAGGGTTAAATTCAAATTCGAATCATTTAACTCTGATGTTGGAGCTAACTCTCCACTATTATATACTTCATCACCCGGAACTCCATTATTATCATTATAAATAACAACATTTACACTATTAAATGCTGGATTTCCTCTAACAGTACCAAAAGCAAGTACTCTATTAATATCCCATGTATTTCCTTCAGGGACAACAAAGTCATCTGCCGATTGTACTATAGCACCAAAGTCTAAGAAATTTTGAGAAGGTATTGTACTTACAAGCGGATTTATTTGCTCATAGATAGAAGGTTCTGATACGTTAACTGTAAACCCTTCAGAGACCTGTTCTTCTCCAGAAGTCGCAATTAAACCAATAGATGCGTCTCCAATAGAATCAGAGGTATAAGATAAGGTTAACGTATTGTTTACTAATGTTACTGTTACCAATTCTGGATTTGAATTAGTGATTTCAACATTAATTGGTCGCCCTTGTGATTGTACAAATAAGCCAGTAATATCTATTTCTGTATCTTCACTGTTTTCATCTACTCCAAAATCATCTAGAGGAAATGCAACACTTAAAGTTGGCTCAGGTAACTTATTAAGTACCGGGAAACGAGCGCTAAACATTCCTCTACCTCCCGATGCAATAGCTATAAATCCATCTTTTCTGACTGCCACCTCATCGGTCACAGCGTTTCCAATTCTAACATTTTCTTTTCTCCAAACTGTATTCTGGCCATTCAATCTAGTGGTATAATATAAACCAGTACTGGTTGCTGCAAATATTCTTTGCAATCTAGCTCCAAAAAACCCTTGACTACTTCCAAAAAAAGCAGTACTCCTTACAGAAGGACCATTACCTGACCCATCTGGATTTTCTTCAAGATTACCACTAATGTTTGTCCATGTTTCTCCTGCATCATCAGTAATAAACACACTAGGAATACCGTAATTGGAAAACGTAAGGATAACACGATCAGAATTAGAAGGATCTACATTAATATCATTAACAAATCCCGTTGGCAATCCTTTTCCTGTAGTAATATCTACTGCTGTCTGATTATCGACATTGGCATTATCCATTCTAAACACTTGACCAGTATTAGTCCCGTAATACAATCTATTAGCTACTGGGAATTTAGATAAATCTAATGCCGTTATTCTGCTACCTGCCGGTGTTGCAGAAGTTTCCAAATTTACCCAATTTACTGGTGTAGGAGCATTCGAAGATAATGGAATCTCATCTAAATTATTATTTCTCCATATCGTATTTCCAGCTGAAACATACATCACATTATCATGAATTGGGTCTAATATAAACGGATTGATAAATGCAAAACCACTTGCACCCGCCGGATGAACTGTAGCAAAAGACACTCTATTTCCTTCCTCATCAAGGTTAAGACGACGAATAATTCCATTTTGAACAGAAACGTAATGTGTACTACCATTATCGGCTATAGCATTATAACCCCCATCTGCTCCTAATTGTTCGATCCAATCATCACTAGGGTTTGTAGAATTAGTGAACCAAGAACCATTATCTTGAAAACCTGCTAAAAGATTTTCATCTTCAGATTGCGGGTTAAAAGCAACGTGATAAGGGTGAGTTGTTACGTAATTATTATTTAATGAAGTCCAGGTTACTTGTTCTGCCTGATCATTAACAACAGTAATATCTTCGGTCAATGACAATCCTCCATCATGACCAGTAACAGCTTTATTTGGATTTGATGGGAAAAATACTAATGCATGCTGATCTGCATGTTGATTAGTATAAGAGGCTCCTCTACCGATAGTGTTTAATAAAACATCTAATTCACCAGGGCCATTTCCTCCTATCCAGCTTTCCACTCCCGCAGGAGTTGTAAACCCTGTTGTAGATCTGTATAAACATGTCCCTCCAACAAATACAATATTTGACTGTGTAGGATGTACTTCCATTACCATATTATATCCTCCTTGAAGATTTAAATCACCAATACCAAAATTAATCGGTATAGAAAATGGTAAATTGGCCGTAAGATTTACCCAGGTTTCTTCTGGTGTTGCACCTGATGCGTCGTACCTGTATAGAACTGCTTGATTATTTGGGTCTCTATCTTGTGTAAAGAAATATACAACATCCTCATTTGAATGATCCACTCCTATTTTACTTCTTCCGTAAGCAGCGATAAAATTTGGAGGTGTAATGTTTGTCCATGTTTCTCCATTATCATTAGACGTTAAAAAACCTGTATTAGGTGCGCCATTAGATGATGTTGAAGCATAAAGTATACCTGTAGAAGTAATACTTACTTCTACAAAACTATCAAACCCTGTCTCTAGTACTTCATTAAAAGAATTTCCTCCATCTTGAGATCGAAAAAGTCCATTAAATGTAGCTACAAATAAATCACCATTAATTGGATTGATAACCAAATCATTAATAAGATCAAATGCAGAATCAAAAGCACCAATATTTTGATTAATTGTAGCATTCAATTGCTCCCAAGTACGGCCTCCATCTTGCGATTTATAAATACCGTTACCTTGAAAAAAAGCACCTCCTGCGCTAATACCACTTCCAACTCGTTCTCCCGAGCTATAATACCAAGTAAAACCTCTACCTGGTCGAGGATCCTGAACAATTGCAGTTACACTAGGGTTCTGAAATCTTCTAGTTACATTTCTCCAAGTACTACCTCCATTTCTTGATCTCCAAAGACCACCAGAAACTCCACCTGCTAAGATCACATTTTCATTGGTGCGATCGACAGCTAATGCTCGGGTTCTTCCACCTACATTGCCTGGCCCTCTGTTTCTCCAGTACGAAAAACGTGCTCTTTTACCAGATTTTGAGGCCGTTTGTAATGCTTTTTGAGAATCATCTCCAACGGCAATCTTGCTAGAAAATTCAATTTCGGCTTGCCGAATCCCAAAAGGAATTTTACCTGAAGGATCTTTTGTTCGCTCAAATTCGAATTCTGCTCTTTTAATAGCATCTTCTCTTTTAAGCATAATGTTACGATAGTCTATTGAACCACCATCACTAGTAAAAACTTGTTGGTTTTTTAGTGTTTGTTTTTTTTCTGACGGTTTTGCCTGAGATTGAAGGCCAAATTGCTGGGCATTGGTAAATGCAATAGTCCCCAGCATAACTAATGCCCAAACTGAACGTTTGAGATAGAATAAAATTGTTTTCATTTTATTAAGCTGATTTGTGAGTGATTCGCAAATTTAGCCTAATTCCTCAAACTATTTTCTTAAATTTTAGCAAAAATTAACTAATTATTGATTTTTTCGTAAAATTATCTCCGCTTTTTCGGTAACAACCTGATAAACATCTTTTTCAAATATCTACAAACATCTAATCAAAAAGGAAAAAAGGAAAAGACCTTAGTTGAGAAGTTGAAAGTTCAAAATCTCATATAATGTTTGTCCCATATCAGGACACAAACCTTCCATTACCTTAATAGAGAATTCTTTACCAACTACTACTTCCTTTTTTAAACTCTCGAAATCGTTAGCTTTAGGAGAAATAAAACCCAATCTAACTTCTTGCCCTGCAGAAATAGGATTTACAATCCCAGATCCAGTATTTACAATCTGTTTCACCTTTAATATTGCAGAAGCCTTATATGATTTTCCACATATATTCGAATCTTTAAAAACTCCTTGTATAGATCCTGTAATCAATATTGTACTTGGATCGATACGCTGGTTTTGCTGATCTTGAATATCATCAAGTTTTGGTTTCTCCACTTTGGGTTTTGTATTTTTTTCAGATTGCTTCTCCTGAGCAACTGTATTAGTTTTACAAGAAACCAATACTACCATTATCAAAATATACCATATCCTATTCATAACCTTGAAAATAAAAAAAGGAGTTGATTATATCAACTCCTTTTATATAAATATTTTATAAAAAATATTATCTCTTAACTAATTTAAGCGTTGGGCCATTAGAGATTCTTGCAAAATAGAATCCTGATCTCAGGCTAGAGGCATCCCAAGTAAATCTAGAATTAGTATCTACATTAGATTGCTGATATACCATACCACCTCTTATATCATAAATATCTATTGACACCTTACCTTTTGAGTTTAAACTACTCAAGTTAAATGTAAAGACATCTGTAGATGGGTTAGGCAACACCAAAGCATTAAACTCTGCTTCTAAAGTTGCCAACGGTGTAGTTTCTGTTTCTGGTACACCGCCACCATCAGTAGCATTTACCTCTCCATAAATTTGAAAAATTTGATCTCGAGGATCACCACCAAAAGCCACGGATGAAGGTGTCCAATCTACTGAACCAGTTCCAAACAGATTATTTGTATCTCTAAACTGAGTTTCTTGACCAATACCTCCATTTTGTGATGACCAGAACCATTGTGTTTGAGCCGGATTAAACGCCAAGTTTGCATATACCGTTAACCAGTAGTTTCCACTTGCCAATTCAACAGCTTCAGGTAACGCAATCTCCAAATTAGTATCTGTTGGATCTGATATAGGAGCAAGCTCACCACTATTATAAACTTCATCTCCTGGTACCCCATTATTATCTGCATAAATCACCACTGTAGCATTATCTAATACAGGAGTGTTGTTTGCTCCTCCTGAAGCAAATACTCTTTCTACTGTCCAAGAATTTCCTTCTGGTATTGTAAAATCATCAGATGATTCTACCAAAGCTCCAAAATCTGCAAAGAATTGAGAAGGACGACTTCCAATTGAAGGATCAATCTGCTCATAAATAGCAAATTCCACAACATTAATTGTAAATCCTTCGGCTACTTGTTCTCCTCCAGATGTTGCAATTAAACCTATTGTTGCTTGACCCAAACTATCTGGCGAAACCGAAATTGTAATAACATCTCCTTCTAAGGTAGCAGTAACCAATTCTGGATTAGAATTCGTGAATTCAATATCAATTGGTGCTCCATTAGAACTTACGAATAGATCTTCAACATTTACCTGAATATCTTCGCTATTCTCACCAATTCTAATATCTTCTAAAAGATAAGCTACGCTTAAGGTAGATTCTGGTTGTTTATTAAAAACAGGGAATCTAGCACTAAATAATCCATTACCATGAGTTGCTAAAGCTATAAACCCATCATCACGAGTTACTACTTCATCAGTAACTGCATTACCAATAGCAAATGGTTCTTTGATCCAACGAGTTCTCTCACCGTTTAATCTATTCGCGTAGTATAAACCTGTACTCGTAGCAGCAAATACTCTTTGTAATCTTGCTCCAAAAAATCCTTGGCTACTACCTAAGAATGCTGTGCTTCTTACCGATGGTCCATTTCCACTTCCATCAGCATTTTCTTCTAGGTTTCCACTTATGTTTGTCCATGTTTCACCTGCATCCTCTGTAAGGAATACACTAATTACTCTATAGTTAGAAAATGTTACGATAACTCTATCAGCATTAGATGGATCTACATTAATATCATTAACAAAACCTTCTGGCAATCCTTTTCCTGTAGAAACATCTACAGCTTCTTGATTGTCTAGGTTTGCATTATCCATTCTAAATATCCCACCATTATTAGTACCGTAATATAATCGGTTAGCAACAGGGAATTTAGAAACAGCTAAAGTACTAACAGTACTTCCTGCTGGTGTATCTGAATTTGGTAAACCTACCCAATTTACTGAAGTAGCCGCATTAGAGAAAAGTGGAATCCCATCTAAATCATTGTTTCTCCAGATTCTATTACCTGCTGGCAAATACATGATATTATCATTATTAGGATCTAAAATGAATTGAGTAACAAAAGGAAAACCAGTTGCTCCTGCAGGTGTTACTCTTGCAAATGACTCGAATTCACCTTCTTCATCAAAATTAAATCTAAATACATTTCCTCTTTGAGAAGATACATATCGTGTACTTCCACCATCTGCAATGGCTGTATACGTACCATCACCTCCGAAATCTTCTTCCCAAGCAGCAGTACCATCAGTAGAATTTGTAAACCAAGTTCCGTTATCTTGAAAACCTGCAACTAAATCATCACTGTTCGCTTCAGGATCAAAAGACACGTGATAAGGTTGTGTAGTAATGTATCCATTATTTAGGTCAATCCATTCTACTGGTTCAATACCATCATTTGTTGTTGTAATATCTTCGGCAACATATACTCCTCCATCATTACCTGATAATACTTTATTTGGGTTAGATGGGTAAAAAACTAATGCATGCTGATCTGGATGCTGATTAGTATATTGTGCAAATGTATTTACTGCTGGTTGGTAACCCGCAATCCAACCATCTCTTCCTGTTGGCTCTGTAAATCCAGTTGTAGATCTATATAAATTCGTACCTGCAACAAAAATTAAGTTTGGATCGGCAGGACTTACCTTAACAAACATATTATATCCTCCTTGAAGGTTAAATACTCCTCCTCTAGTTTCAAAATTAGGAGGAAGATTAGCAGATAAATCTGTCCACACCTCTTCTTCTTCGCCAGCAGCATCATACTTTAATAAAAAAGCTGCTCCACCAGCACCAACATTTTGAGCATAGAAATACACTTCATTTTCATTTGATGGATTAACTCCCATTACTGTTCTACCTATAGTAGCAGGAAGAAAATCTGGAGTTATACTGGTCCAAGTATCACCATCATCAGAAGTAAAGAATCCTGGGTTTGATTGTGCAGAACTACGTATAGTAGCGTATAATTGCCCTGCAGAAGTTACTTCTACTTCTACTGTTCCTAAAAATCCACTTTCTAAAACTTCGGTAAAAGTACGTCCTCCATCTTGAGATCTATGTAAACCTTCTATAGTACCTATATACACATCTCCATTAGTTGGATCAACTACAATAGAGTTGATCACATCAAAAGGAGAAATTGCTCTAATATCATTATCATTAGTAGCTTCTAATAATCTCCAAGTTCTACCTCCATTAATAGATTTATAGACTCCAGTACCTGTGTAGAATGCTCCTCCTGCACTTGCAGAGTTTCCAAAACGTTCTCCAGTAGCATAATACCAAGTTCTGTGTTTTCCTGGCCTTGGATCTTGTACAATATCGGTAATACTAGGAGATTGTCTACGATTTGTAATTTTTCTCCAAGTTTCACCTCCATTTGTAGAACGCCAAAGGCCACCAGATACACCACCTGCAAAGATGATATTCTCATTCGTGCGATCAATAGCTAGTGCTCTTGTACGACCACCTACATTAAATGGTCCGCGGTTTCTCCAATACGAAAAACGACCAAATTTTGAAGAAGATTTTGCCGCAACAGATTGTTTAAGCTCTGTACCTACAGGAATGTTTTCGGAAAAATTAATTTCTAAATCCCGGATACCAATCGGCATCTTACCAGTAGCTGGATCCTTAAACCTTGCAAAGTCATAATTGTATCGATCTATTGCCCGATCACCGACCTTAGTTGGTTCAAGTTCCTTAGCTCCATGTTCACTGTCATAAATTTTAGATTGTTTGTAAAGCGAAGCCCTTTGCTGAGTTGAATTTGCTTCTGTTTGTAGTCCCGGAATTTTTTGAGCGTTAACGGATGTCATCATCCCGAAAAGGGAAACCGCCCAAACGGAACGTTTGAGATAGAATAAAATTGTTTTCATTTTATTAAGCTGATTTGTGAGTGATTCGCAAATCTAACCTAATTTCTTAAACTATTTTCTTAAAATTTAGGAAAAATTAACTAATTATTGATTTTTTCGTAAAATTATCTCCACTTTTTCGGTAATGACATGACAAACGTCTTCTTTAACAATAATTGGTTCGGCCTTTGAAGTATCATCATAACCCGCTTTACTCGCCGTAATTATATAAGTACCAGCTCGTTCATAAGCTCCAAAAAAACTATTCGAACCCTCTCCGTTTTTTAAAGTCTCTGTATACTCATTGTCTACGATTACAACCGTTACTCCTTCGGTTAAAAAATTTCCATTAAGCCCATCTCTAACTGTTACTTCAATACCAGCTCTTAAATCTAATGTGCACAGTATAGGGTTATCTGTATTATCGTCTCCACCACAAGCAACAAAAAATACAATGCTCATTAATCCCAATAGCTTTTTCATCTATAATTCCTTTTGTTCGTTTATGTTATTAAGATGCATATTAAACGAGAAGGTTGCGTTTTACTCCTTTAGGTGAGGTATTCTCTGTACACTGCTATGGGTATAAGTGCTGTCCAGCCGCAAAAATCATTCTTAGCCGGCATACCATAAGACACCAGATCAGGAGCATAATTCTCCCAGAATGTATTGGTCATTGCAAATACCTCTGCAACAGAATCATATGTTTTTTTGGCAATTCTTTGTGCCACATCATGTTGCTTATATGCTGTAAGCCCTTTTAGGACCATATATGAAGTGGGTGCCCATACACCGCCTCTCCAATAATCTCCCCAACCCTTATAATCAGTTTCATCCGCCGAAAGTGCTGGTAAAGGAGTTCGTCTTCCAAATTCTTTAGGGTTTTCAAGATGAGATACAAAGCGATCCAATCGTTCCTCTGGTACTACTTTTCCTAAAAGTGCCCAGTACATACCTATATGTTTACGTATAATTTGTTTTCCAAATCCAAGATCATAATACATACCATCATTTTCATTCCAACATAAATCATTTACTGCTTTTTTAATGGTACTATGAATTGTTGTGTATGTTTCGACATCTCTAAATTCATCAATATGATCCGCTATAGTTTTGAGTTGATCTGCAAGCATTGCCATTTGACATGAAAAATCTACGAGCCTACCTTGTTTGTTCCATAATCCCTGTAGTGTTACGGGATATTCGGTAATAAAAGTATTCAGTCTTTCTTCACCCGTAACATTGAGTTTTCCAAGCTTATCGGCAAGCTCATGATGAGTCATACCCTTACCATCATTGTTCCAATCTTTTGGGTATCGTTGTATATTATCCATTCCCATACCCAATGTATCTGCATAAAAAAGATCATCATCCATTTGATAGGTTCGTACCAAAAAATCAAAATTCTTTTTTAAAATAGGATATACTCGTTTTAATCGTTCTTTATCATTAGAAACCGAATACAATTCTAGCTCGGCAAAAGCCAATAAGGGCGGGTTAATAGATACCGGATGTTCTTTGGACCAAAGAGGTGTGCCATCATGCCTGTATTCTCTACAGATATAACCATCATCCTCTATTTGATCATAAAAATTATCTAATGCTTGATGCACAGGGAGTTCGTCTAGATGGTATTTTGCGAAGCATACCATAAAACAAGTATCCCAAAGAAAAATATTTTGAGAAAAAGCGGCGTCTATAAAAGGTTTTTTGAAAAAAGCCTCTGTGACACCTCCTCTAACTTTTGATTTGGTAATTTCTAATGCACGATCATACATTTTTTGGGACAGATCACTAGTAACATTAAATTGTGAAGGGCAATCAATTTCTTTTTTTAAATCTGAAACATTCGTTTCATTATTGCATGAATACATTGTAGTTATGCCTAATACACCCGCAGTAATGCCCATTTTTTTAGTGAATTCTCTTCTTTTCATAAGCCCATTAGTTTTCTTAAAGTTACGCAATAGCGTGTATAAAAAAAACACTCCAATACATGGAGTGTTTTTTTTATACATTATTTTTCTTTAAAGTTAAAGCCTATAAATCAAATTTGATCCCTTGAGCTAACGGTAATTCTGTAGTATAATTTATAGTATTGGTCTGTCTACGCATATATACTTTCCATGCATCGGATCCTGATTCGCGACCGCCACCAGTTTCTTTTTCACCACCAAATGCGCCACCAATTTCTGCTCCAGAAGTCCCTATATTCACATTTGCAATTCCGCAATCAGAACCGGCATGAGATAAAAACCTTTCGGCTTCTCTTAGATTATTGGTCATAATTGCTGAAGATAATCCTTGTGCAACTCCATTTTGCACTTCGATAGCGTTTTCAATTTCTCCACTATACTTTATTAAATATAACACAGGAGCAAAAGTTTCATGTTGTACTATTTTGAACGAATTACTAGCCTCGGCAATTGCAGGTTTTACATAGCATCCACTTTCGTAACCTTCACCAGAAAGTACTGCTCCTTCTACCACAATATTCCCTCCTTCTTCTACTACTTTTTCTAAAGCATTTTGATATCCTTTTACAGCATCAGTATCAATTAATGGGCCTACATGATTATTTTCATCTAATGGGTTACCGATTCTTAATTGCCCATATGCATCAACCACTGCATTTTTAACCTTGTCATAAATTGATTCGTGAATAATCAATCTTCGAGTCGATGTACAACGTTGACCGGCAGTCCCTACAGCTCCAAAAACACCTCCGATTACGGTCATTTTTATATCAGCATCAGGAGTTACAATAATAGCATTATTACCGCCTAGTTCTAAAAGTGATTTACCTAATCGTTGTCCAACAGTAGCCGCTACAATCTTACCCATTCGAGTCGATCCTGTTGCAGATACCAAAGGAACACGACCATCTGTAGTCATCATTTCTCCTACCGTATAATCACCATTAATTAAACAAGAAATTCCTTCTGGTAGATTATTTTCTTTTAATACTTTGGCAATAATATTTTGACAAGCAATACCACAAAGTGGTGTTTTCTCACTAGGTTTCCAAACACAAACATCACCACATATCCAAGCTAAAGCAGTGTTCCATGCCCACACGGCAACAGGGAAGTTAAATGCTGAAATAATCCCTACAATACCAAGAGGGTGATACTGTTCATACATTCTATGCCCAGGTCTCTCTGAGTGCATGGTTAATCCATGTAATTGTCTTGACAATCCTACAGCAAAATCGCATATATCAATCATCTCCTGCACCTCTCCTAAACCTTCTTGATATGATTTACCCATTTCATAAGACACTAATTTTCCTAAAGGTTCTTTTACTTTTCTAAGCTCCTCACCAAACTGTCTCACTATTTCTCCTCTTTGAGGAGCAGGCATAATTCTCCATGATGAAAATGCCTCTTGTGCTGTTTGAATTACTTTTTCATAATCCTCTTTGGTGGTAGTTTCGACCTTTCCTATCAATTCTCCGTCTACTGGAGAGTACGAAGAAATTTCTTGGTTTGAAGAAAACCAATTTGACCCCGTAGATGTTCCTTTATTTTGATCAGAAACGCCAAGTTGTTGTAACGCTTCCTGAATTCCGAAATCTAATATTGCTGTTGCCATGTTGTTTGTTCTTTTTAAAAAGGTAAAGATACTGTGTTTTGCAGATAAATTAAATTTTGATCCATTCTAAAGTTAATTTTGAGTGATTTTTTAAAAAATATGTCTTAAAAAAATCAATTCTTCAAATATTTAAAGGTATTGAGATTAAATTGATTCGTAATCTCTATAAAAAAGAAATCGCCCAAACAAGATTTCTCATGTAGAGCGATTTCCAACTAAATAACCAACCAAAAAGTTTTTATTGTTTAGCGCGATCTTTGCTTTTTATTTCAAAAGCTTTCTTAATTTGAGATCGGCTTTTTTAATTCTTTTAATATCATTCTGAATCTTTTTTCCGTTTTCAGAATTTTTGAAGAGTAGATGTCCCCTACCTTCAAATTCATACACCGTTCCGGATGTTGGATGAAACAATTCTATTTTACTGTCATTTATAACGGATAACTCAAAGTATTCATTGCCCAGATATTCGTAATCAAGTGTTAAAGTTTTCCTATAAAAATTATTTGCGATATCTCTTACCTCATAATGCCCTGTATAATCGTAAAATATATTATCAATTGGCAATCCATTTCGATCCTGAGAACTTTTAAAATTATCGCCAGCTCCATAGTATAAGAATTGGATATAATTTTCTTCATCAAACTCATTCAATACACCAAACTCACTAGTAAATACTTTTTCCCATGTTTCATATTCCTGAAGGAAATAATGGATATTATCATAAAATACTCTATCATAATCAAACGTACTTCTTTGATGTCCTATCAAAAAATAACTGGTATTAGTAATCCTATCGTATAATTCTATTTCGTTATTAGAAAGTTGATTAACCGCCAATTCATATAATCCATCTATATCATGATCAATATCGACCTCCATTCTAAACGTATCATAACTCCCAACATCCAAACCAAATCCACCACCATTATCTCCTATACCTACCAAGTTGTTATTAGCAAAAAAAGTACCATTTCTAAAAGAAATCGTGAAAGCCTTTTGTAAAAAAGGAATCTCCCCATTTCCTGTAGTACGTTCTATATCTACATACCAAATTTCATATGTACTCAATAAGGTTCTTAAACTAATTGAAGGTTCTTCTATAAATACATCTTCTTCAATAACCACCTCTGCAACGCACGAGGTAAACAGTATCGAACCTAAAGCAATAATCGAAAGTAATTTTAACGTCTTCATAAGCTGTGTGTTTTCAATTTCTATTATCTAGAAAACCAAAACATGTGCCAAACTTGTAGTGTATTGATTATCAATCTTTTATTTTGAACTCTATTTTACTTATTTTTGACCCAATACTATTTTTATGGAAAAAAGTCCAAAATTTGCAGTTCTTGGTGGTGGTAGTTGGGCAACCGCCCTTGTAAAAATGCTTACCGAAAATCTAAATGAAGTAGGCTGGTATATGCGAAGCGTATATGCCATTGAACATTTAAAGAGGCAACAGCATAATCCAAATTACCTAAGTTCTGTAGAGTTTAAGCTAGAACAGCTACGACTTACTAATGACATTAATGAAGCTGTAGAATTTGCAGACTATTTGATTTTTGCTATCCCTTCAGCATTTTTACACGGTGAGCTACAAAAATTAACAGCTTCTTTAAAAGATAAAGTTATCTTTTCTGCTATTAAAGGTATTGTACCAGAAACAGGATTAATTGTAGGTGAACATTTTCATGATGAATATCATATTCCGTTTAATAATATTGGTGTTATTACAGGGCCGTGTCACGCAGAAGAAGTTGCGCTTGAACGTTTATCCTATCTTACAATAGCTTCGAATGATCAAGAAAAAGCTCAGGTTATGGCAGATCATCTAAGCAGTTATTATATCAAATGCAAAACTAGTGATGATATTATAGGAACAGAATATGCTGCAGTACTTAAAAATATATACTCTGTCGCAGCTGGTATTGCTCATGGACTTGGATATGGCGATAATTTCCAGAGTGTTTTAATGAGTAATGCAATTCGGGAGATGAAACGTTTTATCAAGAAAGTACATAAGATGAAACGCAATATCAATGATTCTGCTTATCTAGGAGATTTATTGGTAACAGGGTATTCTATTTTCTCTCGTAATCGAATGTTTGGAAACATGATTGGCAAAGGGTACACAGTAAAAAGTGCGCAGATGGAAATGAATATGGTTGCCGAAGGATATTATGCAGCCAAAACCGCTTATGAATTAGATGCCACGGCAGCTGCAAGAACACCCATTATCGACGCCGTACATGACATATTGTATGAAAATAAGAATCCCAAAAAAGTATTTAAAAAATTGGCCGAAAAGCTAGATTAATTATGCTTATCTTCATAGTTCTTTTTTAGCACAAAATCTATGAAACAAGTAATCGAAACTTTTTATACTGCTCTAAATAATCGTGATGCACAAACTATGGCATCCTGTTATCATGATGATATCGTTTTTGAAGATCCTGGATTTGGAAAACTACATGGAGATCGTGCAAAAGCCATGTGGCAAATGCTTTGTAAAAATGCTAAGAATTTTAAAGTAGAATTCTCGAATATCGAAGTCAATGAACATACAGGATCTGCACATTGGGAAGCTTGGTATACCTTTAGTCAAACAGGAAGATCTGTTCATAACAAAATTGATGCACAATTCGAGTTTAAAGATGACAAAATCATAAAACATACAGATCATTTTAATCTTCATCGTTGGGCATCACAAGCTATGGGTTTTAAAGGCAAACTACTTGGGGGTACAGGTTTTTTCAAGAAAAAACTTATTCAAAAAACAAATCACTTGCTCGATAAATTTATGTCCTCGTGATTATTAAAACAGTATCATGAATACATCAAAAATTACCTCACCTCTAGTTTCTGTTTCTTGGCTTTCAGAACATATTAATGATCCTGATCTTATTGTTTTGGATGCTACCATTAAAAAAGTTACCAGCGACACTAGAGAAAACAATGAACAAAAGAACATAAAAAACACTCGGTTTTTTGATATCAAGAAAGCTTTTTCAAATACCAAAACAGATATTCCAAATATGCTTCCTTCACTACAAATATTTGAAGAGTCTTGTAGAGATTTAGGCATAAGTAATCATCACAAAATTGTAGTGTACGACAAACTAGGAATATATTCTAGTGCACGAGTATGGTGGATGTTGAAAATAATGGGGCATACAAATGTTGCTGTTCTTGATGGAGGATTTCCTGAATGGCAAAAAGTCAATCTTCCATGTGAATCAGAAAGTGATACAACTAACTACAAGCAAGGAGATTTTAAAGCTTCTTTTATCCCTGATTTGGTTTCGAATGCAAATACTATTCTTCAAGAAATGAATAATAAAAATACTCTAATTCTTGATGCTCGATCACCTGGCCGATTTAAAGCCGAAGAACCAGAACCTAGGGCAAGTTTGAAAGGAGGTCATATCCCGAATTCTATGAATCTTCATTACAACGATGTACTGGATAACGGAAAAATGAAATCAGAACATAAATTAAAGGAGATTCTTGCAGATTTTAATATTGAAAATAAAAAACTGATATTTACCTGCGGATCGGGAATCACCGCTTGTATTATCATGTTAGCGGCAGAGTTAGCTGGATATAAAAATATGTCTGTTTATGACGGTTCCTGGAGTGAATGGGGGCAACTTAGTGATGTGCCCATTCAATGTTAATGTAACACGAATATACTTTACCCAAATATGAAATATTTTTCACTTTTTGTTTTTGCTTTTATTTTTACGCCTATAATAGGTACGGCACAAGAATCGACTTTTAATCTAAATGATTTTTATAGTGATAATCCTGCACTAGATCATGCCGTAGATTCTATTTTTAACACCTTGTCTGATAAACAAAAGGTAGCGCAAATGATCATTAGCTGTACTGGAGAATTAGGCAAGCCAGAAGCAACTGTAAAAAAATTAGCCGAAGAAGATATCATTGGTGGTGTTGTTTTTCTTAAAGGAAGTAAAAAGACGCATAGTACAACCATTAATGAATTGAATAGCATTTCAGAAAAAAATAAAACACTTCCTCTCATCTTTAGTATGGATGCCGAACCTAGTTTATTTGCAAGTAGAATCAAAGGAGCTAAGGATGTTGGTAAAACCATAGAAATAAAGACAAGTGCAAAATCTGATTCTGTGGTAAATATTATCAACAAAGAGCTTAAAGAAATTGGGGTACACCATAATTTTGCCCCTGTATTGGATATAAGTCCAAGCAATGAAGCTATCAAATCACGTAGTTACGGAAACAATAAAGATTCTGTAATTAATCTCGCAAATCGATTTATAAAATGTACCCAAGAAGGAGGAATCGTTGCTACTGCCAAACATTTTCCTGGTCATGGACTCGTAAAAGGAGATACCCATAAACAAAGTGTTTATATTGATGGACCTCTACAAGAAGTAGATAATTACATTCCTATTATCGAAGATGGTGTGTTATCAATTATGATCGCTCATATTACTGTAGTAAACAATGATACTTTTGGAACTAATGGTTTACCATCAAGCTGTTCAAAACGAATTATCACCGACTTACTCAAAGACGGGATGTGTTTTGATGGCATCATCGTTTCTGATGCTTTAAATATTATGAAAGCGGTTACTATCCTGGACAATGCTCCCTTATTAGCTTCGAAAGCAGGTTGCGACATGATTTTAATGCCTCAAGATGAGAAAAAGACAATGAATAGTATCCTTGCTGAAATGAAAAATGATCAAGATTATCAAAAACAAGTTATTCAATCTGTTAAGAAAATCTTGCGATTAAAAATTTGCGCGGGCGTGATTTAATTATCATTCGCTTAAAAGAATGAACAGTTTAATGAAGTATCTATTTAAAATAATACTAGTGTTATGTATCACTGCAAGTTGTAATCAAAAACATAAAAAATCAAATACCTTAGAATTGTTTTTCAAAAATTCGATACCGAAGGATTTACCAATTCCTTTTATGCCCGAACTAACCGCCAAAAATGACTTACTTATACATAGAGGAGTATTTTCAAACGACTATACTTCATACTACTATACCGTTTCGGACAAAAGTTTTAAAAAATTTGATGTAAAAGTCGTTACAAATTCTAACGGGAATTGGTCCCAACCCAAAGATGCTTTCTTTAATAGTACATTTAGTGATCATGGGATGAGTTTTTCTCCAGATGGGAATACTCTATATTTTAGCTCTACAAGACCTTTATTAACAGACACTATCTCGAACACATGGCATATCTGGAAATCAAAGAATGTAAAAGGCCTGTGGACTAATCCAGAATATGTAAACATTCCAAATCTTAGTGATAAATTAATTTCACATCCCACTATAGCAAAGGATGGCACCTTATATTTTCACTCTAGCAATACCGATTATAGTGAGATGAGTATCTATTATTCTGAAGAAAAAAATGGGCAATTTCAAAATGCGAGTAAAGTACCTCTTACTCCTAAAAACACCAATGGATATTGTACTCCTTATATCTCTCCAGATAATGATTATTTAATTTATGCGGCCATTGGGCAACCACTAGAGTTATACATTAGCCATAAAAATGCAACTAATCAATGGTCCTTTGCTAAAAAACTACCCCCAAGTATTAATCAAAATGGACAAGGAAATCCCTATATTACTGCAGATGGAAAATTTCTTTTTTATGCACGAGAAAATGACAATAAGCTAAAAGGATGGAATATATACTGCGTGAGTACTGAACAATTTATTAATAAATCAACAACACCATGAATAATTCTAAAGGATTAGCCTTATGGCATCAATTTGTAGATCATCGTGACTTTTCGAAATTAGACCAACTCATTGCCGATGAGGCAGTATTGCATTCTCCTGTTGTTTGGACACCTCAAAAAGGAAAAAATATTGTTAGTATTTATCTTGTTGCCGCAGGTAATATTATTGCTAATGAACATTTTAAATATGTACGTGAAGTAACTAATGAAGAGCACAGTATATTAGAGTTCACCACAAAAATTGATGATGTAACAGTAGAAGGTGTAGATATGCTCACTTTTGATGAAGAAGGGAAATTAAAAGATATCAAAGTAATGATACGGCCATTAAAAGGGATACAAAAAGTACATCAAAAAATGGGGGAGTTTTTGGAGGGAATGAAAAAAAGGTAATTCAATTGTCCTAAATGGACAACTTGATTCTTCTATTTGACTTGTATCTTTATTAAAAGATAAATATATGGGCAACCCAACGCAACTTGATAGATATAAATCCTTATTAGAGTTTTTGGACCTTAGATTCAAAGAGGATATTACAATTCAAGATATTGAGGATATTTCTTTTTATTCTTACAGAAATATTAATCGAATTTTTCTGTCTCTACACCATGAAACTATCGGTAAGTATATAAAAAGATTAAAATTAGAGAAAGCTGCCCAGTATCTTAAATATTCGGATACAAATATTTCTGATATTGCTTTTGATATTGGTTATGCCGATATAGCCGCCTTTAGCAAAGCTTTCAAAAATCAATTTAATTGTACTCCTTCACAATTTAGGGCAACTCAAGAGCTCAAACAACATATCGTACAAAAAACTATTGCATCAAAAAGTATACATCAGGAATCTACTTTAGTTTTTAAAATTGAGGAATTACCGGCGTTGGATATCTTATACCTCACTTATCAAGGCTCTTTTGAAAATCTAAAAGGAATAAAACAAGTATGGCAACAACTCATGGAGTATGCTTTCAAAAATAAATTAGTTGATGACAACACCATTTGTCTTGCAGAAATACTAGACGATAATGAAATTACAGACAATGTGCATTGCAGATATAATGCAGGAATTGTCATAGAACCCTCATTAAAAATTGAATTGGAAGGGTTATTCAGAATAAAAACTATTGCTCCTCAAAAGTATGCCAAATTCTTACATAAAGGCAGTCACGAAAGTTCTTTAATAACCTACGATTATATCTACTCTCATTGGATGTCTAATGTAAACTTAGAATTAGAAGATAAGCCTACTCTAGAGTTTTTTCTAAATGATGACAAGGATACTCCTGTAAATGAACTTCTCACAGAAATCTACATCCCAATCAAGTAAACAATTGTCCAAAATTGACAAACACTGCAACTAATATTGCCATTATTTTTGTGATATAAACAAAATTAAAATGCGTTTAGAAGAAATCTTTAGCCTCTTTGAAACCTCAGCAGTATTAACTTATGTAGGTTACTTTTTTATTATCAACATTTCATTTATTGTTTTCGAGATTTTGCTTGATGTTTTTACATCCAAAGAAAGACGATGGAAAGATACCGGAGCTAATATCATTATTTTTTTTCTCGGTCAATTATTAGAGAAAACTATATTTGGTTCTATCGGTATTATTTGTCTATTACCTATTTATCACAGTATTCCCTTTGAAATACCGATGACTACATGGACCTGGATGTTAAGTTTAATTGTGGCCGATTTCACTTATTATTGGATGCACCGTATCGAGCATGAACATAGAATCTTATGGGCTAATCATAGTGTGCATCATTCATCTGAAGATTATAATCTAACTGTTTCTATGCGTTTAAGTTTAATTGAAAGTGCTATAGAATGGATTTTTCTTATTCCGATGATATTGATTGGATTTAATCCTTTTCAGGCCATCATATCATTAGTTTTTGTAGCTCAATATCAAACCTGGATACATACCGAAAGAATAGTAAAATTAGGGTGGTTAGACGAAGTTTTTAATACGCCATCAGTGCATAGAGTACATCATGGATCTAATCATAAATATCTCGATAAAAATTATGGCGGTGTCCTTATGATCTGGGATAAATTGTTTGGAACATTTCAAAGAGAGGAAGAAAAGGTAGTTTATGGATTAACCAAAAACATCAATTCGAATAATCCTATTACGATCAATTTTATTGAATATAAAAATATTTGGAATGATGTGAAAAGATGTAGAACGTGGACAGATCGGTTTAAAATCATCTTTGGAAGCCTTGTTTGGAGGCCCGCATATTTTAAAAATGAAAAATACAATAAATGATGAAAATTCAGGAAATAGCTAATAGCCTTGTCGATTTATTGCGACAAAAGAAATTCTTAGATGCTCAAGTACAATTATTTACTATAGATGCCATAAGCCTAGAGCCAGAGTTGTACAAACAGAGATCTGTATTTGGTTTAGACGCCATGATCATAAAGGAAAAAAGATTTCTTTCTAACATCAAAAAATGGAATCATTTTACAATCTCTGAACCTTTACTAAGTTTAGATCATTTTACAATACATATGATTACCGATGTAACACTAAAAAATGAAGAACGAATACATATTGATGAAATTATAGTTTACGAAGTAGAAAGCGGTAAAATTATAAAAGAGCAATTTTTTTATAAGTAAATTTTCAAATTACCTCAAATAGTTTACCAGGTAGTGGTTTAATTACTCCTTTCAGTTCCATATTTAGTAATACTGAAGCTACTTTAAATGTTGGTATATCACATTGTAATGCTATAACATCTAATAGTTCTTTTCCGTTTTTATTCAAAAAATTATAGATTTTCTTTTCATTTCCTTCTAATTCTATAAACAATTGTTTTTGTACAACAGGTTGTTGTTTTTCTTCTAACTCCCAATTAAGCATATAAATCAAATCTGCTGCACTAGTGAGCATATGAGCGCGTTGTGTTTTGATTAGCATATTACACCCTTTACTCAACGGGTCATTTGCCCGACCAGGTACTGCAAATACATCACGATTATAAGAATTAGCGATATCGGCAGTCACCAGTGACCCTCCTTTATCAGCACTCTCAATAACTACAGTGGCCTCACTAAGTCCTGCAATAATGCGATTACGGCCTAAGAAATTTTTACGATCAAAAGTATCGGTACTCCAAAAGTCTGTAAAAAAACCACCATTTTCCTCAACCTGATCAATGTATTTTGCATGAGCCTTGGGATATATTTGATTAAGCCCATGTGCCAAACATCCTACGGTTTGTAAATTATGTTTTACGGCTGCCCTATGCGCAGTTATATCTACCCCGTAGGCAAAACCCGATACAATAATTGGGTGTATTGGAGCAAGAGCCTCGATTAATTCTTCACAAAACTTCACCCCATAACTAGTTACTTTTCTTGTGCCTACAATACTTAATATCTTCTTATGTTTTAGGTCAATATTCCCTCTACTAAAAAGTAACACTGGACCATCTATACAATGCCTTAATTTATCGGGATAATTGTCTTGATCATACACGGTATAATTAACATTATTATCTTCAATAAATCGCAATTCGTTTTCGGCCATCCTACGATGCTCGGGATTATGAAGCTCCTTGATTTTTATAGTTCCTATACCGTCAATTTTTAGAAGGTTATTCACTTTTTCGGCTAATACGCCTTCTGCAGAACCTACTTCTCGAATTAATTTTTTGATAGAACTATCCCCTAGGTTTGGTACTTTTTTAAGGGTAAGTAAAGCAATAAGGTTATTATGGATCATGTAATAATTTGAATATCAATACAAGAAACAAAAAAAATAGAAACTGTTAATAAATTCGTAGATTATAGTTTATACGACTTTCATTTTTTTTTACCTTTGAGTATACAAACGACTCACGTTAAAAACAGTATATTCTAGAAGGGGGCAATGAACAACACAGCAAAATACATAAGCGAATTACTATACAGATATGAATGTGTAATCTTACCTGGTTTTGGTGCATTTTTAACCAGGCGTCAACCGGCCACTATTCAAGAATCTACAAATTCGTTTTTTCCTCCTAAAAAATTAATTTCTTTTAATCGTCAGTTACAAAATAATGATGGTTTATTGGCTAATTATGTTGCAACTGCTGAGAATATATCATATACAGATGCTGTAGCCAAAATACAACGTTATGTTTTATCATTAAATGATAAAATGGCTCATGGCAAACGTTTAGAATTAGAGGGTATCGGTTCCTTTTTCACATCTTTAGAAAATACTTTACAATTCGAACCTTCGCAAGAAGTAAACTATCTTATTGAAGCTTTTGGATTAAACAGTTTCGCTTCGCCTGCAATACACCGCGAAGTACAAACACAACGAGAAATCTATAAAGAAGAAGTTGAAGCTATCGAGGAAGTTGCACCGCTTACTTTTACTCCAGAAAAACGTGCAGAAAGACCATATTTGCAATATGCTGCTGCAGTTGCTATTGTATTAGGTGTTGGTGGCTTTTTTGGATTAAAACAAATTAGCGACAATACTATAACCTATAATAGTAAAGAGTGGAAAAAAGCTAATCTTGAAATCGAAAACACGATACAAGAAGCTACCTTTGAAATAGCTAATCCGCTTCCTGCAATCAATCTTAATATTTTAAAAGAAGGCACAGACACTACTGAATCTATACAAACTACTAGTACATCAGGAAAATATCATATTGTTGCTGGTGCATTTAGAATTGCTTCCAATGCGAATAAAAAAGTACAATCATTGCAAAAACAAGGATTTGACGCTCAACTTATTGGAATTAATAAATATGGACTTCACCAAGTAGCATATCAAAGTTTTGATAATAGATTAGAAGCCATACAAATACTTCGTAAAATTAAAAAAGAACAAAGTCCTAAGGCTTGGTTATTGATTCAAGAATAATAATTCTTTAAAATTTTTCTTTCAAAGAAAGTATCCAATTACTGTGGTTCTTTTAGCATCTAGTAATGTTCTGTTATGTCATTGTCTTTTTTTGGTTAAAACCTATATAAATTCGCAACTCAACGTTTTTAGCTTAATACACTTTTATTCAACCTAATAGTGAAAGTTATCTCTGCGTGATTATCTTTGCCAAAAAATTAGCATTATATGGAAGCTCGATATCCTTCAGAATCGCGTACTATTCTTACCGATCTTGTATTACCTGGAGAAACAAATCCTTTGAATAATCTTTTTGGAGGAGAACTACTTGCTCGTATGGACCGCGCGGCAGGAATTTCGGCAGGAAGGCATTCGAGAAGAATTGTAGTTACCGCTTCTGTAAATCACGTAGCTTTTAATAGAGCTATACCATTAGGTAGTGTTGTAACCGTAGAGGCAAAAGTATCTAGAGCGTTTACCTCATCTATGGAGGTTATTATTGATGTTTGGGTAGAAGACCGCCAGAGTGGTGATAAAACCAAAGCTAATGAAGCCATATATACGTTTGTAGCTGTAAATGAAACCGGAAATCCAGTGGCTGTCCCCCCTATCAAACCAGAAACAGATTTGGATAAACAGCGATTTGATGCAGCTCTTCGTCGTAAACAACTTAGCTTGGTACTTGCAGGTAAAATGAAACCAAATGATGCAACCGAATTAAAGGCGTTATTTGTATAAAGTTATATTTACTTAAAACTTTCCTAAAGTTAAAAAAAACGGGACTTATTTTAGTTGTTTTTCTATATATTGATAACAACAAACAAACGTTCGTTAAGAATGAAAGCAAGAAGGAAAATTAATGTGTCGGTATTTATTACTCTTGTAGGGTTGATCCTTATGCTCGTTATATTTTTACGTTTTCGTCTATCTTCGGTTCACGAATTTGCAGATCTCCTGTTTTAGGTAGTTACACCAGATTTTTACATCCTATAAATCCAGCTTTGTGGGTTTAACTTCTTGGTATTTTGATAAATTAAAAATTTCATCACGGCACGACCTGTAGTTGGATTGGTTCGTACCTCGCCTATAGATTGTTTGGTCGTTACTTTTTGTCCTTCTTTTACTGATATATTCTCAACATTATAATAAGTAGTGATATAATTACCATGCCTAATTTGCACAAGACGACCAGCTCCTTTTAATTTTTGAATCGCGATTACTTCTCCTTCAAAAATTGCTCGAGCACGCTCTCCCGCTCTCGTTTCAATTTCGACACCGCTTGCATTTATCATTATATTTGGCAGTGTTGGGTGCGGTTGTCTACCAAATTTTCGGGTTAAACGACCTGTGCCCACCGGCCAAGGTAGTTTTCCTTTATTTGCTGTAAAATTATCTGCCAATATTTTAGCTTCAGCCGTTAATGCAAATGTGGCAACAGAACCTTTTTTGGATACCTTTTTACCTGCTTTTTTGTTGGCTTTGGCAATTGCTTCTCTAATCAGTTTCTCAATAGCCTTGTCGATCGCACTGGCTTGCTGTTCTTTTTGTTTAATTTGTTTGGTATAGGTTCCCTGCTTTTTTCGAATAGAAGCCATTAAGATCTTTTGCTCCTTCTTCTCTTCTTTTAATTTTTGTTGTGCATCTCGATTTTCGGTAACCAGTGTTTCTTTATCTTCTTTTTGAGTAGATAAATTTCTATTTAGTTTCTGTAATTCAATAGTGTTACCCTCTATCCTATCGGCTTGTTCTTTGCGATGTTCATTATACTGTTTCATATACTGCAATCGCTTATACGCCTGAGCAAAATTAGATGATGACAACAAAAACATAATTCTACTCTGGTGAGATTTACTCTTGTAGGATTTTGCCACCATTTTTGCATAGTCTTGCTTAAGCACTTTTAATTCTTCTCGGTAAACATCTATTTTTTTGAGATTGGTGTTAATCTCTCGAGTAAGTAAATTAGCTTGTTGATTTGTAATTTTTATAAGATTTCGACGCGTACTAATTTGAGAATTAATGGCTTCGACTTCATCAAGTAGAGAACGTTCTTTGAGCTTGTTATCAGCTCGTAATTGTTTCATTTGTTCTATCTCTTGTCTAAGACGTTGTCGCTCTTCTTCAAGTTGTTGTTGTTTTGCGCTTTGAGAGAACATAGGTGTGCTCAACAAAAGCAATCCTATTAGATATGTAACTTGCAGTATTCTCATTTAATAACAACTTCCTTATAGCCTGATGGTATTTTAAACGGAAAACTTACCTTAGGATTGTAGTCCACTACTCTATATTCTACATCAATTGCAGTTTTATCGTCTGCTTGAAACGCCTCTATACTAATTTTCTTAGGAAAATCTTGATTACCTACCTTTTGATAACTCAGGTATTTAATAGTAAGATTTCTATTTTCTAAAGGTTGTTTAAGTTGTTGTTCGATCATTTTGAAGGTACCAGGATGCACAAAAAATAAGCGCTCAAACAGTGCTAATTCGGTCTTAGGTTTGAGTTGATAACCTTGCTTACTAATACTAGATTTATATTTATCCTCTCTAAGGTTAAATAATGCTTCACCAAGTAGCATTTGCTGTACTTTATCAAAATCAAGTTCTGTACCCAACCACTCGCTTAGCAGTTTAAAATCTCCTTCAAAATAAGTGCTATTAATTTTCTCGTAATAACTTACCTTTTCTGGTGTAATTAATGCTTTTGCCAGCGTAATTCCTAACATTTTTACACTTACCCAAATCGTTTTGTCTTTCTCAAATCTTATGGTTGCATTTGGGCTAAAAGATTTCTTACCATCATCATATTTTACCTTAATCCTTGCATTAAGGGTTTTAAAATTAAATGATTGGTTATAGTGATTAGAAATAACTTTTTCTGCGCTTAGTTTTTTGATTCCCGAGGTACTTACTGCTTTGGTACCTTTACAAGAATACAGGAACATCAAAGAAAAACATAATAGGTAAAATACTTTCTTCATTAAACAGTTATGATTTTTTCTGAAGTTGAATTGCTTTTTGCAAATATTCTGTAGCTTTTGTGGTATCTCCAAGTTGGTGATACGCCTCGCTAATTTGTTTATAAAAATCGGACTCCATTTTAGTATCGTCAATTACATAATCTATTCCAGAAGTAAGAATTTCGATTGCTTTTTCAGATTTTTCTTGATTGATAAGAGAGACTCCGTTTACCAAATAGAAAATAGGTTGAGCTGGATACATTTCTATGGCCAGTTCACTTCCGGTTTCGGATTTTTGATATCGTTTCAAATCCAATTGCAATAATAAAATTCTCTTTAATAATCTAAAATCATTAGCATTAGCCTTAATCCCTCTTTCATAAAAATTAAGCGCCTGTTCCTTTTGATCTTTTTTATAATAAAAATGACCCAACTCGGTAAACACCTTTGCATTGCTTTCTTTACCCGAAAGTAAATCCATTACTTCCGTAAGCTCAGATTCGTATTGAGGATTATTATTAATAAACTGTAAAAAATCATTAACTACTTTATACTTGGATTCTGTATCAATTTTATTGCTTTTCAATGCTATTTTCATCGAGTTAATAGCCTTTTTGATATCATCATCCTCGAGATAAAACTTGTATAGTGCCAGATGCACCAACTCTGATTTTGGTATTTTTCCTAATAATGATTTGGCCGTTTTGTAGGCTTTATCATTTTGATTGCTCTGGCTATATAGGTAAATTAAGTTAAAATAGTTTTGTTCTACTTTAGGATTATCCTTAATCTTTTTTTCTAATATTGAGATTTGATTATTAGGGTTGGTAATCTTTGAAGCAATCCTTTTTCGTAACCGATTTCGATAAGCATCTACGCCATACTCCTCGTTTAACTCGTCTATTACTCTTAAAGCATCATCATAACGTTTTTCGAGAAAATACAGATTTGCTAATTGCTCTTTAAACATAGAATTAAAAGTCACCAATTTTTCAACAACTTCTACAGACTCTTTGAATTTATTATCTTTAAAATACACTTCATACAAAAGCTCTAAAACATGCCTGTCATTAGGTTTTTCCTTTAATACTTTTTTCAAATTAATTTCGGCTCTATCGTATACTTTTAGCTCCAAATAATTCTTTCCCAATTCTAGGTACAAGTAAGTAGGCTTAGGATCAATTTCTACACACTTTTGCAAAGCCGTTATCGCCTTATCATAGTTGGTAATTGCCTTTTGTTTTAACGCCTCAAAAAAGTTCTCTTGAAACTCATCTGATACATTCCCTAAGTCATCGATATTTACTTCTTGTTTTGGTTCTATATCTTGAGAAAAGGCAATAGTATTACCCATCCCAAGGGATAAACACAAGAATATATATCTCCAACTTTTAACCATAAAACTTATTTAAAGTATTCTTATTGCATCACAAATTATTCCAAAACAGAGTAGTCTCCAATACTTACCGTTTTGAAGTTTCCGTCATAAATAGCATTATTACCTATCATAGCATTGTCTAAGGTAGCGTTTTTTATAATAGATTTAGTCTGAACCAGGCTATTTTTGATAGCTGTATTTTCTACAACACATCCCTCTCCTAGCGATACATTAGGGCCAACTGTAGAGTTTTTAATGACTACATTCTCGCCTATGTAACAAGGTTCTATTACCTTGGAGTTTTCTTGAGTAACTGAATTACTTACTAACTTTTCGTCATCTTTATGCAAAAAACCTAGCATTCTAGAATTAGTCTCTACTGTAACGTTTTTGTTTCCACAGTCCATCCATTCATCAACTTTTCCTGTTACAAAAACCTTTCCATCTGCCATCATTCTTTTAATACCGTCATTAATCTGGTATTCTCCTCCATTTATAATATTATGATCCAAGACGTATTGAAGTTCGTTTTTTAACACACTAACATCTTTAAAATAATAGATTCCTATCACAGCTAAATCTGAAACAAACTGCGCCGGTTTTTCAACTAATTCTGTAATTTGATTTTTATCATTAAGTTTTACTACACCATACGCTTCAGGTTGCTCAACTTGCTTTACCCAAATCACAGAATCTGCATCTTTATCTAGATTAAAGTCTGCTCGGATCAAAGTATCTGCATATGCAATTACAGCAGGGCCAGACAATGAATCTTTTGCACACATAATTGCATGACCTGTACCCAAAGGTTCATCTTGTCTATAGATAGATGCCTTTGCTCCTAATCCTTCAGCCAATTCGGTTAGGCTAGTTACCACATCATCTCCAAAAAAAGCTGGATCGCCCAACACAAAAGCAATTTCTTCAATAGGCTCCCCTAAAACCCTAGCTATATCAGATACTAGTCTATGTACAATTGGTTTTCCTGCAACCGGGATTAAGGGTTTAGGAACTGTAAGTGTATGAGGTCTTAATCTAGAACCTCGTCCTGCCATAGGTACAATGATTTTCATGTGTTTTTTTATTTTTTTGTCTTGATTGATTTTTTATTTTTCCCCAAAGGGTTTATTATTTTAGATTTTTACTTCACTCCTGTGCTTCCAAATCCACCTGCTCCTCTTGATGTTTCAGATAACTCTGTTACCTCAATCCATTCAGCACGTTCATGTTTTGCTATCACTAACTGGGCTACTCTTTCTCCATTTTCAATAACAAAATCATCATTCGATAAGTTTACCAATATAACACCTATCTCTCCTCTATAATCGGCATCAATAGTTCCTGGTGCATTTAGTACAGTGATTCCTTTTTTTGCTGCCAGTCCACTACGCGGTCTTACTTGGGCTTCAAAACCAACAGGTAATTCTATAAAAAGTCCTGTTTTCACAATCGCTCGACCGAGAGGTGCTAGTGTGATTGGTTCTTGTATATTAGCTCTAAGATCCATTCCTGCCGAAGCAATAGTTTCGTAATGCGGTAGATCATGAGCAGACCTATTGATGATGTTTATTTGCATAGATATATAAAGTCCTACTTCCCTTAAAAGGGGTTTATTTTTTTAAAATTTGTTTTAATTCTTTTCTTTCAGAGGCGTACAAAATTACTAAAAACACTACTAATAATGGGATAGAAATCAAATAATTGCCATCAAAAATATAAAAGGAAATAATTGAAAAACTAATCGATAACAAAAGATACATTCCTATTTTTTTAAGATTGTACGGAATAGGATAATACTTTCTTCCAAAATACCACGATAATAACATCATCGCACCATATGCAATCAGCGTAGCTATCGCAGATCCTAAATAACTATATATAGGTATTAACACGAAGTTAAGGACTAAAGTTATAACTGCACCTACAACCGAAATATAGGCTCCAAATCTAGTGCGATCCGTAATTTTATACCATACCGATAAATTGTGATAGATCCCCAAACAAAGATTTGCCAGTAAAATGATAGGAACTACAACCATTGCTCCCCAATATTGCGGATTAGGAATCATGGTTTCTTTTAAAAAATCGGCAAAAGTAATGACTCCGATTAAAATTACAGATCCAAAAATCACAAAATATTGAGTAATTGTTGCATATGTTTTGGGAGCTTCTTTTTCTTTTGCATGGCTAAAAAAGAAAGGTTCTATACCCATTCTAAATGCAGTAGCAAACAGCGTCATAAAAAGTGCTAATTTATAACAAGCTCCATAGGCGCCTGAGTCAAATAAACCTTGGTCTCCCCCTACCATCCATTCTAACAATATTTTATCAAAATGCTCATTGATTGCAAATGCTAATCCCGAAATTAGGATAGGCGTGCCGTATATCATCAGCTTTTTCCATAACTCCTTATCAAAGTTATATTTAATCTTAAAGTAAAAAGGGGTCATTAATAATAAAGTAACACCACTTGCTACCACTAGAGAAATAAATATATATTGTACTTCAAAATTCTTAATATATAATGCCTCTAACCAATGTATCTCTTTTGAAAGACTTGGTAAAAAAATAAGAAAGAATACATTGAGAAATGCGTAAACAATTACATTAGTAATTTTAACGACAGAGTATCGTATTGGTCGTTCTTGAGCTCTTAAATTTGCAAAAGGTATAATAACTAATGCATCCAAAACTAAAATCAGAATAACATAGGTAAGAAATTCTTTTTCAATACCAATCAAGCTGGCTATTACATCCTGTCCCACAAAAGATAAAACACCAAATAACAAGGTAGAAACAAGTATTGATATCGCTGCAGTACTCGTAACTTTATTCTTGTATTTATCTAGATTTAAAAATCTGAAAAAAGAGGTTTCCATTCCATATGCCAAAACCACATTAAACACAATAATCCATGAAAACAAAATGGTAACTCTACCATAAGAAACGGGGCCATCAAGGTATTTGGTGTGTACAATTACCAAAAGGAAAGACAACATCCGAGGAAGAACGGTTGCCAGTCCATAAATAAAGGTTTGTTTAAATAACTTTTGAAATATGCTCAATTGGTAATCCTAAATATAATTGTAAAAATACAATTTTTTATCACCATCACTAACTCTAATTATATTAGCTTTTTTTCTTGGGAATATTATTAATTTTAAAATGTCCTTTCACACCTTCTTTCGTATAACTTATGACACATTCATTGTCTTTTATTCTAAAAGGTATCCTTTCGATGCCTACGGGCAATTCGTTTCCATATTCTTCTTTCGGATCACTACTCATCACCAAATCTTTACTCCCTTTTGGATAAGTATATTTGCCTATATAAACCGATTGTCCCTCTTCTTTTGTAAGTGTTATTTTTTTCTGTCTAAAATATGCATGTTCTAGTATTAAAGTAGTAGTTTCTTCAACCGGTATATATATCGTGAGACCATTTTCATTTTCAGAATTCCACGTTTCAAAATATGGGTTTTCAATTTTCACTGGTGCTATATCTTCAATTTTTTTACTAGTAGCGCATTGCGTAAAAGTTAATAATACAAGTAATGCTACGGTATTGATAAGTATTGTTTTTAAAATCATTGCCTTGAGAGTTTATCTTTTTATGTATAAAGACAAAATTAATGCCAATATAATACAAAGATAGAAAATGGAATTATGTGAGTATACTCAAACCTATATAATTTAAACATGTGGTCTCTATAAAAAAGCAATCCAAAGATGTACTACTAGAGCACTTTACATCTTTGGATACACCTTGAGGTTTTGCTTTTAACATCTTATTTGACCATCTTTTCTAAATCTAATATCTTTTGCTTTACTCTATCTTTATACTCTCCGGATTTGTTAAGCACACCTGCCTTTTTATAGTTTTCTATCGATTTTTTAATTGCACCCGATAGCTCATAGATTTCTCCCAAACTATCATATGTATTAAACGATGTAGGGTGTTCTTTACTATTAAATTCAAGGATTTTGATAGCCTTGTTTATATCATTCTCGATATAAAACATATAGCCAAATTCATTAAAAATCTGCTCAAAATTTAAACTAGGAGCTTCTTCTTTAATTTTTCTATATTCCTTTATAGCAATATTCATATCATATTGCGAAAACGCATTTACGAGTGCGGTTTTATGGTTCCTAACCTCTTCTTTTTTGATTATAATCGCGTTTTTCATTGATTTATCTCTGTAAATAATAATTTCTTTCAATTCATTATTAGCGTCTAAATCAAATTTCACATAATTTGGATATTGATCAATCCTAAATGTATTTTTCCCAACATAAAACATTTCACAATTTTTACGCCCCACCAAATGTTTAAATGATTGAGAACTCATAAACAGTTTTCCGTTTTCTTCATAAATTTTATTAATCCCAGGAGCACCATATAAAAAGTCTAAATATGCTCCTTGAATTGCAGATACGAAAGTCTTTGAAGTTCTCTTTATTAAAGATGGATCTATCCTTGCTTCCCAACCTCTCAGATGAATAATTTCATTTCTTAAAAAATTCATTACTGGTATTCTGTTTGGTTTATCTCCATTGGCAAGTATTGCTATCCCATTACCGCCTTTCATCGTTGCCATATACTCACCGCCAACTCCTGTATTGGACCCTCCATGAGCAAACCAATCACGATTGGCTATTCCATAAGATCTATGCCAACCGGCACTCCATCCACCTGCTTTTTTAAGGCTTACCACATCTGTTATCTTTTTGGCCACTTTATTTGATATGAGTGTGTTATTTTTATTGCGCAATGCATTTTGCATCTCGATAGCAATTAAAGACAAATCGTACGGAGTAGACCACATACCAGACGGTGCAACTTGTGGAGTAATAGGAAGTCCTGTTTTGATAATTTCCCCTTTGGCATTATGCACTTTGGCCACATTTTTAAGAAACCCTGATTCATTGGGTTGTTTCATAGTAGTGTTTTTTAACCCCAATGGATCAAAAACATGTTCTTTTATTAGATCTGCTAATGGTTTTTTAAAATGATCTTCTAATGCCATTTGAATAATCACATAACCTCCCCCACTATATTCCCAATCGGTTCCTGGTGTAAAAATAAATTCGATCTCTCGGTTATATCTTGGAAGCAATTCTCCTTTTAAACTCTGCACAATCGTAGGAATTTTATCACCTTCGTAAAAGTCTGCAAAGCCACTTTGGGTGGTTCCGGCTGTGTGTGATAAAAAATGTAACCAATTAAGTGTATTTGCATCTACCAAATCACTTTTAGGAAGTTTCCATCTTTGTAAATACGTATTAATAGGACTGTTTAAATCTATTAATCCTTTCTCTTCTAATATCCCACAAAGTATTGATACTATCGCCTTGGATGTCGAGGCAGTAGAAAATGCCGTTTCACTCTCTATTTTTTCATCAGAATTTGCGGCTTTTATACCCCACTCGTTCGTCCAAATAACTTTGTAATCTTCAAAAACAGCCACACTTAATCCATGTAAATTATGGCTTTTCATCTGTTTTCTAATCTCTTCTTTTAAGGCCTCAAATCCAAGAGGTTGTTCTTTATTACTGCTTTGAGCATTGACTTCGAAATCATAATTACCAAAGGTGAAAATGAATATCAACAGCATTATTTTCAGTGTTTTCATAATAATAACGTTTTTAGTTCGTAAATTGATTTAAGCACAAATTCGCATTTAATTTGTGTCCTTAATGGTGTTTTTTTGTCAACTGCTCTGTGACTATTCGAACTGCAACTATGAACTCATATTTTACCCTAACTTAGCCTTGAATTATAGATTCATTTTTAAAATGGTATTTCAATTATTAAAAAAACTGCTTTTCATTTTTGCCGTTTTGCTCATTATCTCTTGTGAAGATGAGTACTCTGCACAAACTCCTATAACCAGATATAAAATTGGCGATGATAATAGTTGGTCAAAAAAGAATATCGATGACAGTAATTGGTCAACAAAAAGAGGGAATCCTGGAGATAGTATTTTTTGGGTACGAATGAATGTGGTATTATCGAAAGATCCTAAACCTTATGAACCGCAAGGAGTGCTTATATATTCGTTTGGCGCTCACGAAGTGTATTGGGATGATGTACTTATCGGTACCAACGGTATCCCAGGGCAAGAATATACCACCAATAAAATAGGCGAAGTAGATCGCTCTTTTATTATACCTGATTCTTTAAGCAAAAAAGGAAATCATCTTTTGGCCTTACGGGCATCTCAATACTATCATCAGGATCATGATCGAGGATATGGTATCGTTGTTTCTAGCTACAAGAATTTAATACAAGTGCCGCTTATATTAACTTCTTTCACCTACGTTCTTGCAGGAGCTTTTTTTCTAACTGCAATCTATTTTTTTATTCTCTTTTTCACTAATCAGAAATCTCTCTCGGTCCTTTTATTTAGTTTCTGTTCCTTTTTATTCTTTCTATTAATCATTATTGAATACATAAAATTTTATATCCCAATTCATTATAGCAATTTTTTTGTGCGTTTAGAAATTATTGGTATTCTCACTTTTTTAATTTCCTTTTTAATCCCTTTATATTTCTCAATACAGTTTTCTTTTCCCAAACGGAAAATTTTAATAGGGTTATACTTCGTTTTATTATTGTTTATTTATTTTTTAAACAGAGGCAGCTATGATTATACCACCAAATTATTAGTAATAAGTATGTGGGTTGTTTCGGCAATTATTGTGGCTAATGCAGTATTAAGAAAAGAAGCCAATACAATTGCTGTTTTTGTAACCCTACTAGTCAATGTGTTGTTTTATAATTTTCTGGAATACGATATGTTTTTGATTTTAAGTTTTACTTTGCTCTTGCTTTGCATGTTTTATATTCTTGCGCTGCAACTAAAAAAACAACGTGAAGCATATGCCTATTCCCTGGTACAAACCACCCGATTAAAACATGAATTATTAAAGAAAAAAATCCAACCTCATTTTTTAATGAATACACTAACCTCATTAATAGATTGGGTAGAAGAATCACCTAGTATGGGTATACGTTTTATTGAGGCATTGGCCGAAGAATTTAATATTTTAAATCAAATTGAAGACAAAAAGCTAATACCTATTTCTCAAGAAATACAGCTATGCAAAAGCTTTTTAAACATCATGAAATACAGAAAAGAAATTACTTATTCTTGGCATCAAGAAGGTATAGACCAAACTTGTAAAATTCCTCCTGCAGTATTTCATACACTAATAGAAAATGGCATCACCCACTGCATGCCCAATAGCAGTAATGAGATTGATTTTAAATTAACACAACGGTCTACTTCAAAAAGCATTACCTATATTCTTCAAACTATTGCTATTATTAGACATCCTGATAAAATTATAAAAGATGGCACAGGAAACAAATATGTAAAAGCGCGATTAACTGAAAGTTATGGAGAAAAGTGGTCTTTCGATTCTAAAAAAGACAATAATGGATGGACTAATATTATTACGATACATCAGTAAACTATGAACATTTTAATAATTGAAGACGAATCAAGAATTGCCAAAAGAATTTTGCGAATGACTCGCGAGTTCTTTTTAAATACGCTTAACCAAATAACCCATCTCGAATCTCTTCAAAACGGTATTGAACACATTAAAAACAACGAAATCGACCTTGTTCTACTAGACCTTAATCTTAATGGAGATAATGGATTTGATCTACTTAAAAACACCGTTTCAGAGTCGTTTCATACGATTATCATATCGGCATACAAAGAACAAGCCTTGATGGCCTTTGAATATGGAGTTTTAGATTTTGTTCCTAAACCTTTTAACAAAGAGCGATTGAATCTTGCTTTTAATCGAGTACTTAATAAAGAAAGTCTCACTGCAAAAAACATCAAATTCTTAGCGATTAAAAAACGCGGAGAAGTACAACTGATTAATATCGAAAACGTTATCTACATCAAAGGAGCAGGCATGTACACAGAGCTCGTTTTATCTAATGGTAACACTTATTTACACGATAAGTCTCTAGAAAAACTAGAACAGTTACTACCAGAAGAATTTACAAGAATCCATAAATCTTATCTTGTAAAAATTACTATAATAAAGAGTATAAAAATCAATTCGGGGAGTAAATATTTTGCCGAATTAAGTAATGAAGAATTACTGCCAATTGGTAGAACCCGCTACAAAGATCTAAAAGCCAAAATGTTTAATTAAATTGGTTATATAATAAAACCTCATAAGTTTCCTTATGAGGTTCATATATTTTAAGAAAGAAATTCTTAGTTATTTAAAGCTTCGGCACCACCAACAATTTCTAAGATTTCATTGGTAATAGCAGCTTGTCTTGCTTTGTTATAAGATAATTTAAGAGCATCTCTTAATTCTGTAGCATTATCTGTAGCCTTGTGCATTGCAGTCATACGTGCACCATGCTCTGAAGCAAATGAGTCACGTAATGCCTTATACAATTGCGTTTTTAGAGATTTTGGAATCAATTGTTCTACAATCTCTTCTTTAGAAGGCTCAAAAATATAATCTACATTAGAAGTAGATGTTGCGTTTTCTATAGGTACTATAGGTAAAAATTGTTCTGTAGTAACTTCTTGCGTAGCCGCATTCTTAAACTTGTTATATACAACAACAATTTTATCATACGAGCCATTAGTAAACACTTGCATTAACTCTTCAGCGATCTCTGCAACATTAGCAAATGTAAGATCATCATACACCTCACTTTTATTTGCAATGACCGTATGCGTTTTAGAAACTATATCATTAACTTTCTTACCGATAGTAACAAAATCTACTTGTTTCCCAGCATACACACCATCATACAAATTTCTTACTGCTTTGATGATATTAGAATTAAAAGCACCGGCCAAACCACGATTAGAAGCAATCGCTACAACCAATACTTTATTTACTTCGCGCTGCTCTGCATACACACTAGCACTATCTCCTTCAAGAGAAGCACTTAAGTTTTGTAATAACTCAGTAAGTTTATCTGCATAAGGACGCATTGCAGTAATTGCCATCTGTGCCTTATTCAATTTTGCAGCCGATACCATTTTCATGGCACTGGTAATTTGCATCGTTGAAGACACTGAGGTAATTCTACTACGTAATTCTTTTAGATTCGCCATTTCTTATAATTATAAATTCTGACTTAGCGTTTAATTATGCCTTATATTTTGCAGAGATCTCTTTACATGCCGAGATCAATACATCAGTAACTTCATCAGTAAGTTTTCCTGCTTTCAAAGTGTTTAATATATCTCTATGCTTAGCATTAAGATACTCTATAAAATCACTTTCGAATTCTTTTATTTTGTTTACCGGAACATCTCTTAACAAGTTTTTAGAACCAGCATAGATGATCGCAATCTGATCTTCTACGGTGTATGGATCATTTTGTGCTTGTTTAAGGATCTCAACGTTACGCTTTCCTTTTTCAATAACATTTAAAGTAGCCGCATCAAGATCAGAACCAAACTTAGCAAAAGCTTCTAATTCACGAAACTGTGCTTGATCCAGTTTTAATGTACCTGCAACCTTTTTCATTGATTTAATCTGAGCCGATCCTCCAACACGAGATACAGAAATACCTACGTTAATCGCTGGACGTACACCAGAGTTAAATAAATCTGAAGTTAGGAATATCTGACCATCAGTAATCGAAATTACGTTAGTTGGGATATATGCCGAAACATCACCTGCTTGCGTTTCGATAATAGGTAAAGCTGTTAGTGAACCTCCTCCTTTTACTTTGTCTTTTAAAGAATCAGGAAGGTCATTCATATCCTTAGCAATACTATCATCGGCAATTACTTTTGCAGAACGCTCTAACAATCTTGAGTGAAGGTAAAATACATCTCCAGGATACGCTTCACGACCCGGTGGACGACGTAATAATAATGATACCTCACGATAGGCAACCGCTTGCTTAGATAAATCATCATAAATAATCAAAGCAGGACGACCAGTATCACGGAAATACTCACCAATTGCTGCACCAGCAAATGGAGCATAAACCTGCATTGGAGCAGGATCAGATGCATTGGCTGCTACAATAGTTGTGTAGGCCATTGCTCCTTTGTCTTCTAATACTTTAGCGATCAATGCTACTGTAGATGCTTTTTGCCCAATGGCTACATATATACAGAACACTGGCTCACCAGCATCATAAAACTCTTTTTGATTAAGGATCGTATCGATACAAACTGTTGTCTTACCTGTTTGACGGTCACCGATTACTAATTCACGCTGTCCTCGTCCGATTGGTACCATTGCATCAATAGACTTGATCCCTGTTTGAAGTGGTTCGTTTACCGGCTGACGGAAAACTACACCAGGAGCTTTACGCTCTAATGGCATTTCAAAAGTTTCACCTTCGATTGGTCCTTTACCATCGATTGGGTTACCTAGAGTGTCCACAACACGACCTACGATTCCTTCTCCAACATTAATAGAGGCAATACGTTGTGTACGCTTTACAGTAGCACCTTCTTTAACTTCTATAGAAGAACCTAAAAGTACTACCCCAACATTATCTTCCTCAAGGTTAAGTACGATACCTTCTAAACCAGATTCGAACTGTACTAATTCTCCGTATTGAGCATTAGACAATCCATATACACGTGCGATACCATCACCTACCTGTAATACTGTCCCTACCTCTTCTAATGAAGCCGATGCTTCAAATCCAGATAATTGTTGTTTTAATATTGCTGATACTTCAGCAGGATTCACTTCTGCCATTTTATAGTAATTTAGAAGAATGAGATAAAATTCTCATTCCCTTATTATTAATTTATATTAATTACTTAATTCTCTTTTTAAATTGGTAAGCTTATTAGCAATACTAGCATTATATTGCAAATCACCTACTCTAAGAATAAATCCACCAATGATATTTTCATCGATTACATTTTCTATAGTAGCCTCATTACCCGTAAGTTCTTTAACTTTTGCTAATACTTTTTCGCTTAATGCTTTATCCAATGGTACTGCAGTAGTCACTTTTGCTACTTGCGTATTGTTTAATTGATCAAACAAAATAATATACTGTTTAGCTACATTAGCCAACAAATCTACTCTTTTGTTCTGCACTAAAGTATCAAACAATTTTTGGGTAATCTCACCAGTGCCTTTAAAAATCTCACGTAGAGAAGCTAACTTCACTTCGCTTTTGATCAAAGGGCTACTCAATACCATTCTAAGCTCTGCGCTATCTTCAACAGTAGCGATAATGCTTTGCATATCCTTCTGAACATCCTCAGTGGCTTTTTTATCTTGAGCTAAACTCAAAACTGCCTTTGCATAACGTATTGCTGCTCTACTCATGTTATGATTAGTTTAAAGTAACATCTCCCAACATAGACTCAACCAATTCTAATTGTTTGTCCTTGTTAGATAATTCTTTTCTTACTACTTTTTCTGCAATCTCTACGGATAATCCTGCTACCTGATTTTTTAAATCAGCTATCGCAGCTTTCTTCTCACTTTCGATTGTAGCTTGTGCTTGGGCAACAATCTTATCTGCTTCAGCTTGAGCTTCATTCTTAGCATCAGAAATCATATTTTCTTTAAGCTGTCTAGCTTCTTTCAACATTCCATCACGTTCTGCTCTAGCTTCATTTAAAATACGCTCATTATCTGCTTGAAGATTTTGCATTTCTTTTCTAGCAGCCTCTGCAGACTCTAATGCATTTTTGATTCCTTCTTCACGATTATTAACCGCTTCAAGAATAGGTTTCCAAGCGAATTTTCTTAATAATAAAAGTAAACCCACAAAAAGTAAAATCTGCCAGAAAAACAGACCAAACGAAAAATCATTTATTAACTTATCCATTAGTAATTATATTATTCTTTTAGTGTCTAATTTTAAAAAATTTAGAACAACAGCTATAACCAACCGTTATAGCTGTTGTTTGTAAATTAAGCTGCAAATAAAGCAGCAAATCCAATACCTTCAATAAGTGCTGCTGCAATAAGCATAGCAGTTTGGATCTTTCCTGAAGCTTCTGGCTGACGTGCGATAGCTTCCATCGCTTGTCCACCGATTCTACCAATACCTAAACCAGCACCGATAACAATCAAACCAGCTCCTACATAATTTAAACCTTCCATAGTAAAGAATTAAAAAAATTAAACAATTATAATTATCGTTTTAATGATGTGCCTCCTCATTGGCTGAACCAAAATAAAGCGCAGACAACATCGTAAATATATATGCTTGTAATGCAGCTACCAACAACTCTAATATTGATAATGCAAATGATAAACCAAATGATAAAGGACTACCGATCCAACTTTTAAATAAGAACATCATACCTATGATACTCATTATTACTACGTGACCTGCAGTCATGTTTGCGTACAAACGAATCATTAATGAAAATGGTTTGATAAATACTCCCAATAATTCTATTGGCGCTAAAACAATTTTCATAAATGTAGGTACACCTGGCATCCAAAAAATGTGACCCCAATAATTTTTATTGGCTGTAAAATTGGTGATCAAAAACGTTAGTAATGCTAAACCAAATGTTACGGCAATATTACCAGTAACGTTTACCGCTAGAGGAGTCATTCCTAATAGGTTTAAAAACCACACAAAGAAAAAGACTGTAAGCAAAAAGCTCATGTATTTCTTGTATTTCTTTTCACCAATATTTGGAATAGCTATTTCGTCTCTAACAAAAAGCACAAGTGGCTCTAAGAAACGACCCATACCTGTTGGTATACCATTATTCTTTTTATATGATTTGGCAAGACCACTAAACATAAAAAACATCAACAAACCAATCAATAGCATACTTACTACATTTTTGGTTATCGAAAAATTTAACGGTTTTGCATTGGTAGCATGATGGTCTTCATCATAATTGATAGTTCCCTCGGCATCAGTTTTATATATCTTACTATGATATAGCTTATAATAGTTACCGTCTACTTCGGCAACTGTCTCACCATGATGAAATTTAGAAGATGAAAAGAATTTTAATCCGTTATCCCAAAGGATTACAGGTAAAGGAAATCCATAATGTTTTCCTGTTTCTTTATCAGAAAATAATGTAAAATCATGAGAATCCTGAAGGTGATGGTCGATAAATTCCTTTATCTCCGTTTTTAAGTCTCCTTTTCCTTCTTTCTCAGTTTCTTTTGCGAATAGATTTGAAGTGGTAAAAACCAGTGTAAAAATCAATAAAATTTTAACTACAGTACGTTTTTGCATTTTTACGGAAAATTTCGGTTCCTAAATTTCGGTGCAAATGTACATAATTAAGTTAGATTCTTAAACTATTTTGCTTAAATAAGTTCGAGATTATTTAACAGAATTTAATTAACTGTTAATCAGTATTTTACAGAATTAAGAATTCTTGACACATAGTAAACCTCTAAGATCAAACAAATTAGGTAGGCTACAAAAAAATCAAGAAAGACATTTTTATCGATTTCCAGATTATTCAATTTTGTTATGGCTATGAAGACTCCTATTTTAAACAAACTACCAGCCATAAAAATAAAACCAACTTGATCTTTAAACTTTTTACTCACTAAAACAATTCCTGAAGTAAATAAGAGTGTAAATATTCCATTAAAGATATAAGAGAGGTGTATTACTTTCATATTACCGTTCAAAGAAAAGGCATTTAAAATCCAAACATGAAGACTGTACGCGCCGATTATAATGATGGCAAAAATGAATAGAAAACGAAATAAATCCTTAAGCATTATTACTTTTTACTTGGCAACTTATGTGCGATAATCCCCTTAATTAGTTATCGGATTTATTTATACGATTTAATTGTTTAATGACCACATAAATAGAAGCCGTGACCCCAAAAAGAACAAACACCATGGTAAACCATCGTTTTTCTAGTTGGTAATACGTATCAAGTTTTTTTCCGATATAGGCACAGATAAAGATAGTAGCTCCCATTTGGAAAGCTATACCCGAAAGAGCAGCGTATTTTCTAAGCTGATTTCCCTTGTCCTTGTTGCGCTGGTTGTGGTTGTTTTGACTCACTACTTGTTGGTTTACTCAATGATTTCACACCACCTTTCATAGAACAGGAAGCATTAAAGTTTGCCCCAGGCTCTACTGCTAACTTACCAACAGAAACCTCTCCTTCAATATGAGCGGTAGGTTTTAAAGAAAGTGTATTAGAAACCACAAGATTTCCTGAAAATTTACCTTCAAAATCGGCATCAGAACACTCTAATGTTCCTTGTATAAAACCAGATTTTCCAACAACTACTTTACCCGTAGTTTTAAACGTACCCTCTATGGTACCTTCGATTCTAAATCCTCCTTCAGAAACAATATCACCAACGATTTTGGTTCCTTCTGAGATTTTGTTTTGATTGCGAGAGAAGTCGGCCATATTGCCTTGGTCTCTTCCTTTTTTATTGTCTGAAAACATAATTAATGATTAAGGGGGAATTAAGTTATTATTCTGTTTCTTCTATTACGTATTCTTTATCATAATTCTCCAAATTTTTATGAATCTGAAGTATTCTGTAATTAGCTGAAGCTATTGTAAAATAATCGGCTTCTACTTTCTTGTAATATTTCTTTCTTCTATTCCATTTTGTCAAATCTACACCACGAGTATCTTCAGTTTTACCAATTGATAATAACTCTGCCAATCCTTCTGCCTCAACTCGGCTTCTTCGTGTATGTACAACTACAAATTGTTGGTCTTTATTATATATATCCAAAGAAACTTTCATTTTCTCATATTTAAGCTCCTTAATAATTTGTTGCAAATCTTCTTTTAATCCAACTGCTTGATTATTCCCGAGTGTCGAAAATGCGTAGATTAACTTATGATTTTCCTTGCCATCTAGATCATTTATAAACATATCATTTTCTACTTGAGGGATAGTAATACGATACATGATTTGAGCTTTCTTTCCTTCGGGACTTTGCGGATAGTTAAGGGATACATAATTTAATGCTTCCTTATATGGCTCAAAACCTCTATAGCGACCTATGGCTTGTGCTTTTAACAACTCAAACTTTGGTAAAAAGTTATCGTCGCCTCCAAATTTCGTTATGAGTTCGTCACTTCGTCTTATGACTTCAGCATATTTTTGATTTTGAAAATCTTTGTATAACCTGTTATACATAGATTCTGGACTATTTTTATCATCCTCTAAAGCGTTTTCAGGATTTTGAAGAATCTTGGCATACCTCGATTCTCCATGGTTATTAATGATATCCCTTTTTAGCTCATTAGATCTTGTTACATTTCCTTGCGCCAAGTAGATTTTATATAAATTATATTTTGACGGAATAATCAACCGTTCTTCAGGATCGTTTTGAAGTAAGTTTTCAAATTTATCCACAGCCAATTCATATTCTAGGAATTTCTCTTTATAGATTACCCCTAGTTGATAATATGCAAAGTTACGATCCGTTTTTAGACTATCTAATGTACTCTCTTCTGTAGGCAATTGAGCAATATAAGTTTGCGGATCAAACGTTGGATCTGTATCTATAGAATACTCTTCTTGCTTCTCTTGCACATCAGCAGAAACGGCACCTGGATTAGAAATACTAGAAACTCTCCAGTTATCCTGTAGCTCTCTATTTCCAAAAGTTCTTTTAAAAGCAGTTTTACCATAAGCCACCGTAGTCTGATTGTAGAAATAAAACTTATCTCCAGGGTTTGGACCACTTATAGTGTTTCGGTTTATTCCCGTAGCTTGCTGTTGATACCTTTGTTCTACTGGTAATTGACTTTTTATTCTTTCTACCTCTGCCAATTTCTCAGCCTCAATAGCTTTGGCTTTGATACGATCTGTATATTCAGAATAATAAGCTATTCTTTCTGATGGAGACATGGCTACAACGGTAAGAATACTATCATTAGTTTTTGCTATCCCTTCATACAAAATTACATCATCAAGATTATCACGCTTCTTTTTAAGCACTCTGTATCTTTTTGAATCTACAATCATACGTTGTAATGTGCTGTCATAATATTTACCAGAAGTTGCATATTCTTTTCTATCAAAATTAATATCTCCTAATGTATAATAATTAAGGGACTCTAAGTATTTATCAGGAGAGTCTGTACGTAACGACTTATTATAATATGCTACCGCTAAATCGATAGAATCTAATGTTTTAAAGTATACCGCTTTTTGATTGTATATTTTATCCAAAAAAGGTCTGTTTTCTCTATTTTCTTCAAGATCGGTAAGTAATTCTAAAAACTCTTCTCTGTTTCCAGTTTCATAATCAAAGTTTCTTGCCTTAGCCATATGAGCATTCATCAAGTAACGTCTAGGCGTTCGTCTATTAAGATCAATAACTTGATCAAAAGCATAGTTCGCACTGTCTTTGTAACTTAATTGATTTAATAATTGTCCTTTGATATATAAGTAACGTCCTTTTTCTTCAAATTTCTTAGTATGAATTGCAGCCTTATTGATATACGAAATTGCCGAGTCTTTTTCTTCCAGGTTTACATATGCTTGTGCTACCATAGCCAACGCATCTGCATAATCTTGTGGTTTCATATACTCTTGCTCAATCATTCGGTTTAAATCCTCGATAGCCTTTTCATTATAATCTAATCTAAGATTTGCTTTGGCTCGCCAAACTTTGGCGTGATTAATCGTATTACTCGTAGGGTATTTATAAAGGATGTAATTAAAGGCTTCTAATGCAGGAATAAATCGTTGCTCAAAATATCTTGATTTTCCAAGTAACAAGAACGCTTCATCTATTTTAGGATTTCGCTCTTTTCCATCGATAAGCATACTATGCTTTTGGATAGCCTTTACGGCTTTTTCCTCGGCTTTATCAAAATTTTGATTAAGAACTTCGCTTGGCAGTCTTACATCCTCACTTACAATCATTCTTTCTATAGGGAGTAATTCCCAGAAATTATCATTATAAGAATCTATAAGTTCTTGTTGGCCTTTATCGTAAGCAACTCGGCCATTATATAAGGTGTTATTCTTTGTTGTAACATCATGCCAGTTTCGATTCACAAATTTGTCCTTCTTACGAGAACATGCAAATCCTACGATTGCCAAAAGCAATACAAGCGTAATCTGTGATATTTTTCGTCCCAAATGAGATAATTTATAAGTGTGATAACTAAAAAACTTACTTTTTAGTGTGTTTAACATGCATAAAAATAGCATGCTATTGGTAAAAATACATTTCTTTCGTTAAAAAATAGGTTGTTAACATATTTTTCTGTCTCTAATTGTTGTTTCTGTTGTGTTTTTTTGACTTATGAACAATTCTTTTTTGGATCGTTTCAAATGGTAAAGTACTTATTAGAATATAAAACAGGCAAGAGTAATATATACCCCTGCCTGATTTAACAAACAAAAACTGAATTAATGAAACGTACTTATAGGCTAAAATTAACTCTTGCAAATAAAAATCTACCAGAATACCCAAATTGAGACGTTCTTCTTGAGTAAACGAATTGATCACCTGCGGTTCCTCCATCCCTATTTTCATCTGGATACACGTCTAATAAATTATTAGCTCCTATGGTGATATTTAGGTTTTCTAAAAGTTCTGCCGAGAAAGAAAGATCTGTTACTACTTTTCCTCCATAAACCGCATCTTCACTTACCACAGTTCCTTCTACTCTTGGATCACCATTAAAATCATCTGGATCAGTAACCTCACCAAAAAACACATTTCGTAACAACACATCATATTTGCCAAAAGACAGCACATTAGTAAGACTTAATTTTGTTCTTGGCTGTGCTAGGGTTAGAAAAGCTTCTTCCTGCCCATCAAAGAAGTTACCGCTTTGGCCTGCGTTTGCTATTCTTTCCGGAACTCGAATTTCTTCAACCTCAGTTTCAGCAAAAGTTGCCGAAAGATCATTTTTTAAAGTAACATTTTCTCCAAAATCCATTTTATGCGACACAACTATATCTACTCCTTGAGATTTGGTATCTATAGCATTTACAAAGAAACGTGCACTTGTTGCTCCAGCATCTTCGAATATCTGAGTCAGCTCTGGATCACCACCGTTTCCGAAACTACCACTATACACAATTCTATCATCAATATTAATCAAATAAGCGTCTGCTGTAATCGTAAAATTTTGAATTTTGGCAGTAAGTCCTAAACTAAAACTGCTAGAAGTTTCCTCTTTAAGTTTTGCAATCCCAATCAAAGAAGCAGCTCTACTATTGTTTGTAAACGTCCCTTGTTCAAAAGGTTGGTTATCTACAAATACTGTACTAGTTCTACTAAAGAATTGCTGATGTAAAGATGGCGCTCTAAAACCTGTACTATTCGCCCCTCTAACCGAGAAGTTTTCAGTGATTTTATATCGAGTTGCCAACTTGTAATTAAACGTGTCTCCAAAATCCGAAAAATTCTCATATCGCCCAGCTAAACTTACTAACCACTGCTCTGTAAAATCAGCCTCGAGGTCTATATACGCAGCAATACTATTTCTAAATTCATCAGTCTCATTATTAGGATCGTACCCTCTAAACACTTGAGATCCGCCTCCTAATACTGCGCCTGTAAAATTATTACGAACTAAATCGGTATCTGGAGTCGTACCTGTTACCACATTACCATTTACATCATAACTAGTGTACGATGCTTCTTCTCCGGCAGTAATAGAATAATTTTCTACTTTATACTCTGCACCCATCGCAACATTTAAACCACTAAAGATATCTTCATAAAACCGACCAATATCCAAATTTGTAGTGTTTTGCATAAAGCTAAGTGACCCTGCATCAAAACTTCGAGGTGTTGCCACTCCTAGGGTTCCATTACTAGAATTACCTACTGTAATATCAAATGTATTGATCCCATATGTATTTGAAAAATCAACATTCCAATCTTTTACTTTTCCTTTGATCCCTACCGAGATAGACTTATCTACGATATCGGTTCCTATATTTGGTAAAAACCCGTTAGGAAAAGCCGGTGTATTAGCGCGGCCATCTCCTTGTGCTGGTCTACGATAAAAACCTGAAGCCAACCCTTCTCGATAGCTAATTCCACCAAAACTATAGAATTCTGCATCCTCTCCTAATGGAATTGCCATGTTAGCAAAGAACTTTCCTTCTCTTAATTTTGCAGTACCTACCTTAAATCTAAAATCGGTTCTTGTTAACCCTCTAGCCGTAAGTTCATCTTCATCAGCATCAAAATCCAACAATCCTCTAAATGTATCTATATCTGTAGGATCAGTAACATCAAGAGCTGCAATTTGATCTCTAGTTGCTTGATCGAGGTACGTGATTCCTTGTGCTGCGGTTTGATAATCTGCTAATGTCATTTCTGCAACATTTCCTCCACCGGCTGCAAACACACGTTCGGCACCATGAAACCCTCTAAAAATGTCTCCTTGATAATCTCTGTTTCTTAAAGCTGGCTCTCTTGTAGATAAAGATCCCGTAAAATTAATAAACCCACCATCATCACCTATTGGCAACCCATAGTTTACATCTATTTTTACTTTTTCACCATCACTACCGCCATCAAATTGGTTAGAGTTTTCGCTAAAATTAGCACCGGTAGTTACCGTAACATCTAATTTATTAGTAGCTTTCTTTAATACAATATTTATAACCCCTGCGATTGCATCAGATCCATATTGTGCTGCTGCCCCATCTCTTAATACTTCAATTCTTTTAATAGCCGCTGTAGGTATTGCATTCATATCTGTACCTACACTACCTGCTCCTACGGTACCGTTAACATTAACCAAAGCTGTGTTATGTCTTCTTTTTCCATTAATTAACACCAACACTTGATCAGGCCCTAACCCTCGTAAAGATGCTGGGTCGATATGATCGGTTCCGTCAGAAACCGTTTGTGTTTGAGAGGTAAACGAAGGTGCCACATAATTAAGAATCTCGTTTACCGAAGTTTGTGGTCCTTGCGTTGCTATTTGTGTAATATCTATTACATCAATAGGCACTGTTGTTTCTGTAGCAGTACGACTTGGATTTCTAGAACCTACAATTACTACATCATCAAGTTGAGCAGACGCATCCTTTAACGTAACAGATATAAAATCTTTTCCGGTAACATCGATTTCTGTAGTTTCAAAACCAATATAAGAAATAACCAAAGTAGTATTCTCATCTGGTAAATTGATCGTAAAGTTACCTTCAAAATCAGTTTGCGCTCCGATGGTGGTTCCTTTTACTAATACATTTGCACCTGGTAGAGGGCTTCCATTAGCATCTTTTACATTTCCTTTAATCTCTCTTTGTAATTCCAGTTTTTCTTTTGTTAAAGGAGATTTTTTTAAAACCACTTGCTTTCCAACGATAGCGTATGAAATATCTGTATTATCAAAAAGCAGAGATAATACTGTATGTATAGTTTCTTTTTTTACTTTAATTGAAGTTTTTTGTTCAAGATTTACCTCATCACTGATATAGAAGAATTTATACAAAGTTTGATTTTTAATTTCTTCTAATACCTCAGTAATTGGTGTTTGTTTAAAATCAAGTTCTATCTTGCCCTGAGAAAACCCAGAAGTTGCCATCATTTGAAAGATGGAAAAACAAAATAAAACTAGTGTAAGCCTCATTCTTAATACGATTGATTTGTGCGCTAAATTTGAAAATAGCGTACGGTTACCCTTTTTTTTCATAATTTTGAAAAGTTTGGTTGTTAGTACTCAGTTAAATAATAATCAAATTGTAAGGGGAAGTGTTGCAGCACTTCCTTTCTTATTTTACGGATTAATTGTAATCTTTTTATCCTTTATAGTATATGTAAATGCTATAGTTTCAGAAAACACGTTTAATATCTGTCTTACATTTTCTATATCAAATTCTCCTGTAAAACGTGTGTTATTTAGTTTTTCATTAGTACTTGTTATCTCAACATCATAGGTACGTTCAATTCTTTTACACACTTCGGTAAAAGATTCATTTTGTAATATAATCTTCCTATACATCCAAGATGTAAACAAAGCTGTATTCACCTTTTTTTGTTGTAATACCTTATTTTCTTTACTATATATTGCTTGATGATTCGGGGTTAACCTTAAGTTTTTGGCAACATTACTAGGATCATTTACTGCAACTGCTCCTTCTACCAAGGTTGTTTTTACAGTGCTATCTTCGCTATACGATGATATATTAAATTGTGTTCCTAAAACTTCGACATCTACGACTCCTGTTTTTACAATAAAAGGTTGTTCTTTATTTGTTGTTACATCAAAAAACGCTTCTCCTTCAAGATGTACCAATCTGTTTTTATCTGTAGCATCAAAATGCTGAGGAAATCTCAAAGTACTGGCCGCATTTAACCATACTTTGGTTCCATCTGATAAACTAAGTTGAAATAATTTTCCTTTGGGGATAGAGATTTCAAGATATTCCGTTTTAGAAGACGCAGTGCTACTTTGCACTATTAATTGATCTTGTTCTTTTTTAACTACCAGATTACCTTTTGGATCTACAACATTACCAGTATCTTCGAAATCCATATACGTAATTGTACCATCTGCTTGTACAATCTTTATTTTATCTAATGATTCATAATCTACTTCTACAACATTAGGACTACTTTTAAACAAAGATTCATTGGTTACTGTATAATAATACACCCCAAAAAGCACACCTGTAACAACCGCTGCATATGTAATCATCTTTATCCAAGGCTTGAATGAGATTACCTTAGTTTCTTTTTGAGCTATAACCCCTACAAAACGTTCATAGGCTTTATCTGGTTTAACCTGCATTCCTTTTTGTGTAGCGCACCAGTTTTTTATTTCTTCTTTAAAAATTGTTTCATTTGCCGCATCATCTTCCAACCACTGCTTCAGTTTTTCCTTTTCTAAAAGCGAGATCTCTCCTTCGAGGTACTTCTTAATTATTGTTAAATAATTATTCATTCTATTCTTTTTCTATATATATGATGCAGAAATCTTATTAATCCCTTACTTTATTTTAATTTTTATAATTTAGCAAGTGATTTTGATCATGAAAAATAATTACCCTGACATAGAAAAATCACTTATAAAGGGATTAACTAACGGAAACGAGAAGAGTTATAAAATTCTTTTTGACCAATACTATGAGTGGTTATGTAACTACGTTTACAAACTCTGTCATGATAGTACGCTATCTGAAGATTTGGTTCAAAACGTTATGCTACGCCTTTGGGAAAAAAAATCTTCATTAAAGATTACAACTTCCTTAAAAAATTACCTTTTCCGTTCTTGTCATAATGAGTTTTTGATGCATCTGCGTGTACAAAAAAAGGAATATGATGCCCTGGATGAAATCAAATGGCAAACGCTTTTTGACATGTATGATGAAAAAGAAGATCAAAGAGAAGCAGATTGGAATAAGCTAGAAAAAGCTATTGAACTACTTCCTAAAAAATGTCGAGAAGTTTTTAAACTAAGTCGCATTGAACAAAAGAAACATAAAGAGATCGCAGAGATATTAGGTATCTCTACAAAAACCGTAGAAGTACATATTAGCAAAGCACTACGGTTTTTAAAAACGAATGTTTCTGGGTTTTTCTTTTAGCTTAACTTCTCATATAGTACTTGAAAAACACTATTATTTATTAAAGTGCTCTTCTAATTCTTTTAGCGTTTCTTGTGAAGTTGCTAAATCTTTAACTACCTCTCCTTTATCTAGCACTACAATACGTTCGCACACTTCGGTAACATGCATAAGATCGTGGCTAGATACCAAAACAGTAACTTCTGGGTCTGCCGCCAATTCTTTAATAATTTTTTTTAGTCGTATTTGAGTAGTTGGATCTAAATTAGCAAAAGGTTCATCCAAAATCACAACCTCGGGTTTACCTATAAGTGCTGCTATGATACCTACTTTTTTCTGATTTCCTTTAGAGAGGTCTCGAAGGTATTTTTTTTGTCCTAAAATCTCATCATGGAAAAAATCCTGAAATTCTGCTAATAATGAATCAACATCAGCTTTATTTTCGCCTCTTAATTCTCCTATGAAATAAAAATACTCTTCGGCTGTTAGATATCCTATCAAGAATGTTTCATCAATAAAAGCAGACGTAACGGCTTTCCAGTCTTCGCTAAGATTTACCTTAATACCATTGTTCTCTATATGTCCCGTTGTAGGCTGAATTAAATCCAAAAGTGCACTAAATAAAGTTGTTTTACCTGCACCATTATTTCCAACAAGGCCAAAACTATTTCCTTTATGGATTTCTAAATGCTCAATGTTTAAGACTGTATTTCCTGTATATGTTTTAGTAAGATTATGTACTGATATCATTATTCTTAATTTTTTTGTTTATATGCCGCTATGGTCTTATACTTTTCTGTTCTATATATTTTTTCAATTTTATTGAATACTGCATCCTTAAATGCAAAACCTGCAATTCCTGCAATAGTTACCAATGCATATCCCGCATAAGGACTATACGCATAATGTCCTATTGCATATAAAATCATTGGTAATGCCATTTTTGGCAGAGAAAGCAATAATGTTTTGGTATTAAAGGCTTGTTTATCTCCAAAGGCTTTTTTATTACTCGTAAGATCAATCGGTGTTTTAACATAGGCTCCAGCCCATAAAACCACATGAGAATTAACTCCTATATTATAAATTGAAGCTACAATTATTGCCAAATACACATCCCATCCAAAATACAAATACCCAGATGCCAATACTGTAGATATTAAAGTCGCGATAACCATTAACCACCATTTTGAAGACAAATACTCTTTGTATTTAATATTTTGACTCATCATTAACGGATAATACGAGCTATCCCAACTAGGTACAAATTGGCCAAAGCTTAGCAGAAAGCCACCTGTAACAAAAATAGCTGCAAAAATTCTCCAGACCGGACCATCGTATACTTCTACAGCTCCTGTGAAAAATAACAGTCCATAAAAAAGGAATAAAAAACTCACCAAAACTGTAGACTTAGCTCTTTTATTTCTTTTGATTAGTTTGATATCATTTTTAAGAAATGTTGCTGTTTTCCCAAATCTGTTTAACCAATCCAGGTTTTCGGTCTTTATATCTTTGGATTTTGAAGCTAATCCAGCATCCAGATATAAATCAGACACAAAAGATTTAAACGAAAGAACTAATAAGATTACAAGAATTGTTATTGGCACCAAAACAATAAGCCATGAGTTATACAACCCTTCAAAGAACGGAGCTGTATAGGTTGTAATATCAAAGTAACCAAAATACTGTAGTCCTATAAAAATTGCCACTATACCGCCTACCAAAAAGATAAGATTATCTTTTTTATTCAACAGTATGTTTAAAAAGTTGTTAGAGTAAATAATTGCTATCAATCCAAGATTCCAGAGTAAAACATTACCAACAGGGTGGTTTCCTTTGGCCACTAACAGTATTGAAAAAGGTACGAAAAAGAAAGCATGCACGATATTAAAAAACGAAAATGCCGTTTTACCAAAAGCATATGAAACAATCTTCTTTTTCTTAAATGGTAAAAGTAATAGTGGTTTAATATTAATGATAGGCATTTTTTGGAGTGCATACCTAAATATTAGATCTGCAATCATCCAATAGATTAAAAATCTATTTACTACCTCTAATGGATCAAGGCACAATTCTTTTTTAATATAGAAAAAAGCTCCAGCTCCTCCAGAAATCATCATTATGATAAGCCATACTGCCCAAAATCCCATAAAAAGCTTCATAAAAAGCCCAGAACTTAGAGAGGCTGATCTCCAAAAGGATTTCCATTGTAAGGTAATAAAGTGTTTAAACATAGTTGAAGAATTTTAAAGAAGTAGAAATCACTTCGTATACTATTTAGTACTGTAAACTTCAATTTTGTTACAAAATAGATTTAGATAATTTTATCTTAAAACGTATTTGCTCTTAAAGCATTTGTTATTTTTGCGAAAAATTACCGTAATGCCAGATTTTCATAAACTATCTATACAACATATCACAAGAGAGACATCTCAAGCTGTTTCGATAACTTTTGATGTTCCCTCAGCACTAAAAGAAACTTACACTTTTATTCCGGGGCAATATATCACGATAAAAACTGAAATTAAAGGAACAGAAGTTCGTCGAGCTTATTCTATATGTAGTTCTTCAAAGAGTGGAGAACTTAAAGTAGCAGTCAAAGAAATTAAAGATGGTACTTTTTCTGTAATTGCAAATAACGAATTAAAAGTAGGCGACATATTAGAAGTACACCCTCCAGAGGGTCAGTTTCTTCTTAATACCGGTACAAGTGCGGGCAATACATACACAGCATTTGCAGCAGGTAGTGGAATCACCCCAATAATGAGTATGATCAAGTCTGTACTCGAAGAAGAAACTAATGGTCGATTTGTATTAGTATATGGAAACAAAACTCCTGAAGATACTATATTTCATAAAGAATTGTTAGAGTTACAAACGGCTTATCCAAATCGTTTATTCATTGAATTTATATACAGCAGAAGCCAACAGGAACAAGCCCATTTTGGTAGAATAGAAAAGTCTACTGTGAACTATGTTCTCAAAAATAAATTTAAGGACACCACATTTAATGCGTTCTATTTGTGCGGTCCAGAAGAGATGATTAATACTGTAACCCACATCTTACAAGAAAATGGTGTTGATAAAAACCAAATTCACTTTGAATTATTTACCAGCAGTAGTGAAGAAACCGAGATTGATGCTGACCTGGAAGGGAAAACTTCGGTTACCCTTATAGTCGATGATGAAGAGTTTAATTTTATAATGGATCAGAAAAAAACCTTACTTGATGCTGCCTTAATCGAGGATATAGATGCTCCTTATTCGTGTCAAGGAGGTGTATGTAGTTCCTGTATTTGTAGAATTTCTGAAGGAGAAGCTATTATGGAAAAAAACAGTATTCTTACCGATGGTGAAATAGCCGAAGGCCTGGTTTTAGCGTGCCAAGCACATCCTACTTCGGGGTCTATAAAGGTTGATTTTGATGATGTTTAATAAACCCTAAATGCTACTTAATCTGCATTAAGACTTCGAAAAATCAATTATAAACTATTTATCTTTTGCAATACTTTTTCTGGTGAAATTGTGGACATCACTTTTTCATAGCCTTCAGGAACTTTATTACCATAGATAGATGTTGGAATTTGGTCATACTTAGCCAAATTTGGCAAAATAGCATCTTCTTCTTGTTGTCCAAAAGGCATAAAACCAGCAAAGGGATGTGTTACTCCCCATAAAGTAATGGTTCTCACGCCATACATTGCAGCAAGGTGAGCATTACCACTATCCATAGACAACATAATATCTAGATTACCTATTAATTTCAATTCATCTTCAAAGGGTAATTTGCCAACAACATTAACTACATTGTTATATTTAGATGCTATATTATTTAAAATATCAGATTCTCGCTTTCCTCCCCCGAATAAGAAAATTTCGAAGCGATCCTCAAGATCCAATGTTTCGATTACTTCAATCATTAACTCCAAAGGATACGTTTTGCTCTCATATTGAGCAAAAGGAGCTATTCCTAACCATTTTTTGGTAGAATCTTGAGTTAAAGAAACAATATTAGGTGTTAACGATTTCTTTGCAGGAAATTTATGATGGCTTAGATCGATCGGATATCCCAATCCTTCAAAAACATCTGCATATCGTTGATGCGTAGTTTTTAACTGCTTGAAATCCTTATTTGTCGACCTGGTTAATGCTTTTTTTTCTGCTCTGCCTTTATCAATTTGTACAACTTTTATTCCTTTAATTGAAAAAAAAGCTTTCAAGACATTCGATCTTAACACATTATGTAAGTCTGCAACAGCATTAACTCCTAACCGGCGAAGTTCTTTACTCAATCTATTTAACCCTAGAATTCCTTTATGATTTCCTGTAACATCGGCATGATAGATTTCTAGGTTTTCTATATCTGAAAAAATAGGTTCAAAGAATTTTCGAGTAAGTACCGTAAGCTTCACATCGGGATATGTCGCTCTAAATGTTCGTAAAACAGGAACGGTCATTGCTACATCTCCCATGGCGGATAAACGAATTACTAAAACATTCGTTTCAGGTAATTTGGTAGTATTACCACTACTTTTCCCCACGCAATACAGGATTTAGCTCATCATCATTATACATTTTCATCTGTTTATAGACTTTCATGTATTTATCTCCATTTTCGATATCATTCAATAATGTATCTATCGCTGTTGATAAATCAACACGTTGTTCTAATAATACATTTAATTTTGCCTCACAAGTTGTTTTATGGTCTACTGACGCTTCTTCTCTAATCGTTTCTTGGTGCATATGATATACTTTAAGCGCCAAGATAGATAATCTATCAACTCCCCAAGCAGGACTCTCCGTATTTATGGCAGCATCACTTTTTGGTGTGATTGCTTTATACTTTTCTAAGAAATAACTATCTATATACTCTACCATATCGGTACGATCCTGATTAGAAGCATCAATTTGTCTTTTAAGCTTTAATGCAGCCACAGGATCAATCTCCGGATCACGTATAATATCTTCATAATGCCATTGTACGGTATCGATCCAACATTTTCGATATAGTAGATGTTCTAGAACTTGTGATTTACTATCATATGGATTAGAGAATTCTTGATCAACTTGATCGATTATGTGATATTGATCAATAACTTCTTTAAAAATTTTGTTTGCTTTATCGGTAAACATACTGAACTATCGTTTTTCTAAAATGTCTACAAAGGTATTATATTTTACGATAGGATTAGGCATCTTAAAACAACAACATCGTAAAAGGAATTAATACAAATACCCAGATGTTAATTTCTTTGGCCAGCACATTATAATTGGTTTCTAAATAAGTTGTACCAATTATCGCGAGAGGAGTTGCAATAAAAAACAATTCTGATGTATTTTTCTCCGGTGCGACTATTCCAATTCCGACGGCGAGAATCAAATACACAATCATTAACCTTAGTATAGGCTTTAGGTTTGCCGTTTTACGACTATACTTGATCAGGTATATCGAAAGAAAGAATACTATACATATCGACAATATACCTATCGAAAATAATTGATCTTTAACCAGGTAATTTTGAAACGAAAATGAAACGGGGTCTACATAATCCGTCACCGTAAAAAAAGAATCGTAAAAGAGTAATGTAAAGCAATTTGCGAAGGTATACACCGTAACAATCCCAATCAAAGGAATAATCCAGTTTCTATAATTTTTAGGTTCAAAATAAAAAACACCAAAAAACACCAAAAAAATAAAGCCAATACTCCAAAAATAGGCAAGCGATGCAATTCCGATACAAAGAGATGCATTAAAAATTTTAGCCTTCATATGCTTTTCATCTCTTAGCCGAAGTATATTTCTTAATCCTAAAACTACTAACCCAGAAGCCAGCAATATATTGATGTCTGTTAAAGAATTAAGTAGTATGCCAGTTAAAAAAGCATATAACAATATGGTATACGTTCCCTTATAGGTAAGGTCGTTTTTCTGAACTAGAAAATTAAGCAGTAACATGGGGAGTATATACAGTATAATCCCTGCTAAAATTAAAAAAATAGATTCACTTTGGAGCACAACTCCTTTTTTATAATGCGCAATACCCAAGAGTAAAAGCATATATATTGCAATTGCAATATAATTTATGGGTTTTGATTTACTAAAAAAGCTTGATAACACTACTATTTTTTATATTTTTGCCGTGGACAATATTTTTTGGTCCCAAATTATTGAAGAACTAATTTAGTGTATATTTTTATACCACACTCATAAATTGAATTATGAAAGAATTATTTGAAGCTATCGAGTCTCTTTTCGTAAATGTATTGTTTATCCCTATGGATGCCCTAAGGGCATTAGAATTAGAAAGTTGGGGGATTGCCAATATTATAAACTGGTTGTTTATGTTAATTGGTTTTGTTGCTTTTTTCTATTGGATGAAAGAATTAAAGAGTTTTAATGATAATAATGAAGAAAACAGAGATCCTAAGGCGCATTCGTTCTTAGATTAATCTATTTCTTTATTTCAAAAAGAGTTTAATAGTATACTTTTATTTAAGTATATTATAAAAGCGCATATAGGATTTATCTTATATGCGCTTTTATTATTATTGTTCTGTTCTATAGAGATTACAAATCAAATCCCAGGTCCTTACGGTAATACATTTTATCAAAATGCAATTTTTCTATATTTTGATACGATTTTTTTAATGCTTGTCTAAAGTCCTTATCCAAAGAAGTAATGGCTATTACTCTACCTCCATTGGTTACCACATGACCATTATCAATTTTTGTTCCAGCATGAAAAACGATAGAATCCGAAATTTCTTGAATACCTGAAATTCCCTTTCCTTTTTCATAAGCTTCAGGGTATCCTCCTGATACTGTCATTACAGTAGCGGCACTCCTTTCATCAATTTCTAAATCAACAGTATTCAAAGATTGATTGCCAACATGTCTAAAGAGTTTCACCAAATCCGTTTTTACCCTAGGTAATACTGCTTCGGTTTCTGGGTCTCCCATTCGTACATTATATTCGATTACTTTTGGATCATCCCCAACTTTTATTAACCCTATAAAAATAAAGCCTTTATAATCGATATTCTCTTTTGCCAATCCATTAACGGTAGGTTTAACAATGTTACTTTCGATCTTATCCATAAGTGCTAGATCAGCAAAAGGAACTGGCGAGATTGCTCCCATACCTCCTGTATTAAGACCAGTATCCCCTTCACCAATACGTTTATAATCTTTTGCGGTGGGTAGTGTTACATAATTTTTACCATCAGTAAGCACAAATACACTTAATTCAATACCATCCAAAAATTCTTCGATCACTACTTTCTCACTTGCCACTCCAAATTTCTTATTGGTCAGCATGTTTTCAAGTTCTTTTTTAGCTTCTTCAATATCCTGAAGTATCAACACTCCTTTTCCCGCTGCTAATCCATCTGCTTTTAATACATAAGGAGCATTAAGAGTCTCTAAAAATTTCTTTCCTTCCTCTACGTTTGCTTGAGTAAAACTTTGGTAAGCAGCAGTTGGAATATCATGTCTAATTAAAAATTGTTTCGCATACTCTTTGCTTCCTTCAAGTTGCGCTCCTTCTTTTGAAGGGCCAATAACCACAACATCTTTTAATGCATCATCTTGAGCAAAAAAATCACTAATCCCCTGAACTAATGGATCCTCTGGACCTACCACAACCATGGTTATTTCTTCTTTTAGCACAAGTGATTTAATGGCAGGGAAATCCGTTACTGCTACTGCAACATTTGTTGCTATTGCATCTGTTCCTGCATTACCTGGTGCAACAAATAATTGATCGCATAGTTCACTTTGTGCTATTTTGTAGGCAAAAGTATGTTCTCTCCCTCCTGATCCAAGTACTAAAATATTCATGATAACGTGTAGCTTTAATTTTAATGCGTCAAAAATAGTTTATTCAAGGTTGTGGTACTAATAGTTTTTATGAAAAACTTTAGTTCTAACGTAATATTTTCGGAGAATTATGAAAACTATTTATTTTTCTAGCGCAGGCTCATTTCTAATAATTCTACTACTCAAAATGCTCCTCTTTTTTAATAATAAAGGGATAATAATAGAAAAGAATACAATACCATTAAATCTTACGAGCATGGATTCAAAAAACAATGATATAAAAAGTACTAGAAAGACCGAAAATTCATTTTTACTTCTATTCATTCTAAGAGCCAACAGCACAAAAATGCAAATTAAGACACTAAAACCTAAAACTCCTGTTTGTAGAAATGTTTGTAAAAACTGATTATGGGCGTTGTATTTATTGTTATAATTATGAAAGTAATTTAGTTCCTTATATTTTTCTATTAGAGCATCGTTAGTATCTCCTACGCCGTATCCCAACAAGGGAGCTTCTTTTATTAATTGTATACTTGCATTCCATGTTAATAATCTTGATTTTTCAACAGTTATACTATTCATTCCAAACGTATTTCGGAAGCCGGCTACATTAGTATAAAAATCAAAAACTCTAGGGTTGTTTAGAAATACAATCATTCCTAAAACAAACAAGATAGACATCGTGTATTTTTTACTCTTGTCCGAAATCTCATAAATTAATAACACACACATAATCGTTAAGATTAAATATGCCGCTATTGATGATAATAAGAAAAGATATAGAAATAGTATAGAAATAATCGCAACTTGTACTTTTGACACAAGTTTATTTTTTAAGTAATAACTAAGTACTAATAGTATATATAAGGAAACATAACTTGGATTGACTAATTTTGAAAACTCTGCTCTTACAAAATAACTCCATCCTCGTATCAATGAGTTCATGAGATTAGACACACCATCCCAAGAGGTTTCAAAAACACCACCACTTCTTTTTATATATTCGAACACATCATAGGCACCAATGGCAAAGTTTATAAAAAAGGATACTATTAGACCCATAAGCAAGAAATCAAAGAGTTTTCTAACCGTAGATGCATCTTCTTTAACAAATAGAAAAATTAATGGGAAAAACAGCAATGATAAAGAACGTTGAATAAGGTTCATCCCATCAGAAATATTATCTGTGTAAATCAAACTCAACACTATAATTACAAAATAAAGAGGGAAAAGTAACAATGCCTTATTATCTAAAACAAACTTTTTATTTGATTTAAATACATTAATCATTCCCAATATAATGGAAATTATAAAAAATGGAGTAGGGAGATTAATTCCGAGAGGTAATAAAAAAAAAGCAGTATACAGGCTATTCCAAAATATGGTAAGCACCAAATTGTTTTTATCTCTGTAAAACATTTCGGTTAACCTAAATCTCATATTTTTTTGTGTTATATGATTAACTTTACTGGGTTATGATTAATTAGAAACGTATAATGTTTTAATATATTTTGCAACGAATAACCCTTGTTTACTCACTTTTCACGAAACACCAGTCTTTGGATTTAAGAAAAATCTCTGTGTTCACTTTTATAAAGTTCTTCTTCTGAAAGGCTTTTAAAATAATCCAAAGTATTTTTCATTCCCTCTTCTCTTCCCATTTTAGGTTCCCAATCAAGAATTTCTCTAGCCCGAGATATATCTGGTTGTCTTTGCAATGGGTCGTTAACTGGTAGTGGCTTATAGATTACTTTTTGATCAGTTCCCGTAAGCTTAATTATTTCCTCTGCAAAATCTTTAATTGTGATTTCATCAGGGTTTCCAATATTAACTGGATAAACATAGTCACTAAAAAGCAACCTGTAAATCCCTTCAATCAGGTCATCAACATAACAAAAAGAACGTGTTTGTAATCCTTCTCCAAAAACTGTAAGATCTTCACCTCGCAGAGCTTGACCTATAAATGCAGGAACCACACGACCATCATTTAAACGCATTCGAGGCCCATAGGTGTTAAAAATTCTTGCTATTCTAGTTTGTAGACCATGACAAGTATGATATGCCATTGTAATAGATTCTTGAAAACGCTTAGCCTCATCATAAACCCCTCTAGGCCCTATCGTATTTACATTGCCATAGTAGTCCTCAGTTTGCGGATGAACTAAAGGATCTCCATATACTTCACTAGTAGAGGCGATAAGGATTCTGGCTCCTTTTTCCTTAGCCAACCCCAGTAAGTTATGTGTTCCCAAAGAACCTACTTTTAAAGTGCGAATAGGGATTTTAAGGTAATCTATTGGACTTGCAGGAGAAGCAAAATGTAAAATATAATCCAAATCACCAGAAACATGCACAAATTTTGAAACATCATGATGACAAAATTCAAAATTTTTATGCTTAAATAAGTGTTCAATGTTTTTAAGATCACCAGTAATTAAATTATCCATGGCGATCACATAAAAATTTTCTTTAATGAATCTATCACACAAATGTGATCCCAAAAAACCAGCTGCTCCAGTAATTAATATCCTTTTCATAATTAACCTGATCAGATAATTGTTTCTCTACCTATTGAATAATAAGACATATTTTCTTTCTTAACATCTTCCAAGTCATATAAATTTCTACCATCGAATATTACTTTTCCTTTCATAGCTTCTTTAAGCCTGGCAAAGTCTGGAGTTCTAAAAATACTCCATTCGGTACAAATAATAAGTGCATCCGCATCCTCTAAAACATCATACATGGTATCGGCAAACTGTATTTTATCTTTATACTTTCTACGTACATTGGGCATAGCTTCTGGATCGAAAGCTCTTATTTTTGCTCCTTTACTTAATAAATCATTAATAATATCTAAAGCAGGTGCTTCTCTAATATCATCTGTTTCTGGTTTAAAGGCCAATCCCCAAATAGCAAATGTTTTATTATTAACATCATTCTTAAAATAATCCTGAATCTTTGGTATTAAAGTAACCTTTTGAGCCGCATTTACTTCAATTACAGATTTTAAAATTTTAAAATCATAATTATCATCTTTCCCTGATTTATGAAGAGCCTTTACATCTTTTGGAAAACAAGATCCTCCATAACCAATTCCTGGAAACAAAAATCGTTTTCCTATTCTAGAATCAGTTCCCATTCCTCTACGAACTTTATCGACATCAGCTCCTACTTTCTCACAATAATTCGCTATTTCATTCATAAATGTAATCTTTGTAGCTAAGAAAGAATTTGCAGCATATTTTGTAAGTTCGGCAGATTTTTCATCCATGATAATGATCGGATTACCTGATCGCACATAAGGTTTATAGAGTTTTTGCATCAACTCAATTGCTCTATCAGAACTTGAACCAACAACTATTCTTTCCGGTTTCAAAAAATCATCAACAGCTAAACCTTCTCTTAAGAACTCTGGATTAGATACTACATCAAAGTCACATTTGGCATTTTTGGAAATAACCGCATGAACTTTCTCTGCAGTACCAACAGGAACTGTACTCTTATCCACAATCACTTTATAACTTGAGATAATTTTCCCTATTTCTTCAGAAACCCCCAAAATATATGATAAATCTGCAGAACCATCTTCATCCTCAGGTGTAGGTAAAGCTAAAAAAACAATATCTCCATGCTCAAGACCTTCTTTTAATGATGTGGTAAACTTTAAGCGATTAGCTTTTATATTTCTTTCAAATAAGACGTCTAAATGCGGTTCGTAAATAGGAACTTCTCCACCTCTCATTTTAGCCACTTTTTCTTCATTTATATCAACGCAAACAACCTCATTTCCTGTTTCTGCTAAACAAGTTCCTGTAACTAAACCTACATACCCCGTGCCTATTACCGATATTTTCATTTATCTTTATTTTTCTTTTTATTCGTTAATTTTTTTCTATTTTTTTTAACCTCTTTCTTCAAGTTATCCACTTTATTTCTTAATATTAATTTCTTTTTAAGGTTTGAAAAACTAAAATCCAATCTGAAAAATAAATACCCTAAACCAATAATTATTATTATAAGAAAAATCAAAAGATATCCATTTTTTGAGGTACTCCCCAAGAATATAAAAAGAACAACAAAAAGGAGATTGAATCCGCCTAGAAAAAGACTAGCTTGTCTATGTGATAAAGATAAATAATCAATAAGAATATGGTGTATATGATTTCTATCTGGTGAAAACGGACTTTTCTTGTTAGCTATTCTAATAGTAAAAACTCTTGCGGTATCAAATAATGGAACAATCAAAATACTCATTGCGATGATAGGGCCATTTTCTAATAGAAAAGGAAGGTTATTATAGCTTTCTTTTGTTAGCGTCAAAAATTTTAGTGTTAAAATACTTATGATAAAACCAACAATGAGCGAACCTGTATCTCCCATAAATATCTTCTTAGTAGAGGACAGGTTAAATGATAAAAAAGCAATAAGACTTCCATTTAATGCCAAACACAAAAGCGTATAAAAAAAGTCATTTGTAAAATAAAAGATAGTCGCATACATAATTAAAATTACTATCCCAACTATAGCCGCAAGACCATCTATACCATCGATAAGATTATACGCATTTATAACGGTGAGCATTACAAAACCACCAACCAAATAATACAAATAAATTGGGATTTCATGTATTCCTAAAAAACCATTAAGAGAATGCACAATGAAGTTTTCATTCAACAAAACAAATCCAAGCGCACACAACTGGGCTAGCAATTTTGTGAAAGGTGCTAATACTAATAAATCATCTTTTAAACCAATAATTAAAAGTATTGTTAAGCCTGGTATAATATACATTGCCTCACTATTAGAATCCCATTGTTTTAGAAAAAACAGTGTAAAGATTATAGTATAAAAAAAAGAAACCCCACCTAACGTAGGAGTTTTCGTTTTATGAGAACTTCTATTATTTGGCTCATCCATTAACCTTTTATTTTCTACTAATCCAATAATTTTAGGAATAGTAAAATATGTCAAGGCATAAGCTCCGAAAAAAAACAATATTGGATAGTATAAAGGCAAAAGAAAATATTTAATTACGCATTGTAATTGAGGACAAATATAGGCAAATGAGTCTAATTAATAGGTTTTCAATTAAACGAATGAACCAATTTTTCAAAAACCTCCTTAAGTTCTATAGTTTTATCTGTTTCTTTTATTTCAGATCCAGTATCAACATAATATCCGATATGATGATGTTCTCCATTCTTAATTGCAACAAAGGCTACCTCATTTTCAAAGTTATGAACCAATTTTTCTCCTTTAATATTAAAATTATCATCAATATCATTGGAGTATGTAAGTTCAACAAAAAGACTAGTTTCTCTATTGTCTATTGTGAATATATTAATTTCATCTTTCTCAGACTTATACGTTTCTAAAATACTCTGAGCTTTCAAAGCATCATTTGCCGTGTCAAAATCTATTAGAAAATCTCTCGACATTCTTGGAGTAACTTTCTGGATATTTTTAATTTCCAATGTATCTTGAAGAAATGAAACATGTTCCTTTAATCTCCAGTAAAAAGTATTGTGCTTATGCGGTTTTTGATGTAACCCAGTGCATAAAAGTAATCTTACATCAAGTTTCATTAGCTTTCCGATCACATTATCATACTCTTTAAAAATCATCAGCAAAGGATCTTGATCTTCAGAACAATACCAATCTGGGTTTTTAAGATCCCCATCGTAAGCAGAGGAATTAAACATATAATGATGTTGAAAATGTGCTCCAGTATTTAGAAAAAGATTAGAAAAATCAGGTTTATGTTTTTTCCATTGATGGATAAATGTATCTCCTAAAAGCTTATCCAAAACTACAGCTTTAATACCTACTTTAGATTTTATTGAAAGTAATAATTTAAAATACTGCATATAAGCCGAAGGTCTTACCACCTTAAGCAGTGTCTTTAAAATAGCAAAAATTGACTCTTTGGAAACACTTTCTTTTGCATTATCATTTACTGCCTGAGAAACCGCCTTAGACACATCTTGTATGAACTTTTCTCCCGAAGCTTCTGTTTGTGTCCAAGGGTCTGGAACAAAAAATTTAGAATTTTTTAATCTATTATCTGCATTAAAAGGACTGATGGCCCCAACAGTTAACCCTTTTTCCTCAGCTATTTCAAATATCTGTTTTAGATCCTTTCTATCAACTATGTCTCCTAATCTAAAAACCTTATGCTCTTCATACGTTTTACCTGTATGCACGGTTACCCATTGTATCCAAGGTTCTAAAAGCTTATACTCCTTTTCTGAAGAAGTTTCTAAAACATCATACTCATCAAATATCTTTTTGAAATTTGGAAGGATCCCTTGATTAACGTAATGCTTAATAAAGTCAAAATTAAGTTCGTTAAGCCCTAGTAAAATTAATTTTTGCTTCATGTTATTATTTTTTAAGTGATCTATACCAGGTTGCCATCTTTACAATTTCTTCTTCTGTCGAAAATTTTTGAACATATCCTTTTTCTCTAATTTTCTCAGCTCGATAATCAGTTGAAGTAGCGAATTTTTTTATTCTATTCCAATTTAACTTCAGATCTTTCCCAGTGAGTTTTGAAAGTATTTCGAAAGGCGTGGCTAGAACATAAGCAAACCAGACAGGAATATTTAATTTTGGCATTGCAAAGCCTTCTTGAGAAGCAACGATTTTCATTAATTCATTAAGGCTTATATAAGGTTTATCAATACAGTTAAATATCTCAACCTTTTTATCAAAACCTAAATCCATAGTAAATATTGTCATATCCACCATATTAGATACAGCTACCATGGACTTAACATGACTACCATTGCCTATCATTAATAAAGGATTTCCGTACATCTTATCAATTAGGTTATACATGTTGGCATAATTGTTCACACCATAAATAACCGAAGGTCTCAGTATTACTGCTCGATTATTTTCATCTTTTTCTAACCAATCATTTATCACATATTCGCCTGCTAATTTGGAATCTCCATAGATAGTATTCGAAAGTAACTCATCACTCTCGTCACATATTTTATCTTGATGACCGTAAGCCGATACAGTACTAAAATAGATTACTTTATTAATGTTTTGTTTTTCGGCGTATTCAATAAGAACTTTGGTTGCTTGTTCATTGTCTCGAAAATATTCTTTATCAGATATTCCGAAGTCATTTTTTGCTGCAGCACAATGTATTATTATATCAAATGTAGTGTTGAGAGATTCTATTTTAGAGATGTCAAAAATATCCCCAATAATGGTGTTTTTATGAATTTTATATAAAGGGGTATCGTTTCTATCAATTCCTTTAACTTGATGTCCAAGTTCCTCCAATCGAGGCATAAGTGCAGATCCAACAAATCCATTTGCACCAGTTACTAGTATTTTCAAACTCATTTCAAATTTTAAAAGACAAAACTAATCATTAATAAGTTAAGGGCAAAAATTAAGCATCTTCAAATACTACGGGTCAATTAAAAAAAAGTGAGGAATATTTTTTATAAATCTTCAAAAATTTCACCAAATGATTCACTTATTTTATCATAGGTGCAATTTTCAATCAAATATTTATATCCTCTCTCACCATATTGTAACCGTTCTTCTTCAGATAAGCTTTTAAAATATAAAATTCTTTCCTTTAAAGATTCTTCATCCTCGGGCGGCACCACATAACCAGACTTAGAGTAAGTCACCGGGTTTTCATTTGACCCTAAAGCCTGAATTATAGGTTTTTTTGCATAGAAATAATCAAATGTTTTCAATTGTGATGTTCCAAACTTATAAATCTTGGTGTCTTTGGTTCCTTTTCCCATAAACAAGACATCCATTTTAGATAAAAATAGTTTCACATACTGTTTAGGTACTCTATCCAAGAAATGAACATTATCATAATTCTCGGATAACTTTAAAAGTCGTTCTTTTTCTGGACCACCTCCAAGTATATATAGATTAATATTTTGTTCTTTAAGTTTTGAAATAACATTAATTACTGTATCCAGGGGATTAGCAATTACAATCGTTCCTGCGTATCCAATATTAAATGTGTCTTCGCTTATTTTTTCCTTAAAAATATCTTCTATAACAATTTCTTCTTTATCACTTGGTAATTCATAACCATTAGTAACCCATTTGAAATCAAAATTTTGATGACCCAAGACTTGCTTAAAATGTTTATCTGCTCTTGGAAGAACAGAAATAAGTTTATCTGCTTTAGAGTAACCTAGCCGCTCTAAATACCCTAAAAATCTAATAAAAATGTTTTTTTCAGAATAATTACCCAATTCAAGAGCAGATAATGGCCACAAATCTCTTACTTCAAAAACGAATTTTGCTTTTGGATAAAAAAGCTTCTTAAAAATAACAATATTTAAAACTGGTAATAGTGGAAGAGAAGACAACATAATAATATCTGGCTTTGGAACTTTCTTCCTTGAGATCAGAGGAACAATAAATAAATTCATTGAAAATATGAGCCAGCTTACTATTCTCCATTTACCATGGGATGTTTTATATTTATTACCCTTTAAAATAAGGGTTTTAACATCTTTATTTACATATTTATATAAACCTTTAAATTTATTATGCCTAAATGGTGCATGACAAAAGGAAGAAGTAATTAATAGGATATTAAATTTCTCCTCTTTTTTTAAGTGTTTAGCAATATAAGAATGTCTATATCCGTCCCCTTCAATATCGGGGCTTGATATGTGTTGATTAATAATCCAAATATTCTTCATTTATAATGATTGAAGTACTTTTTTAGTTATTTCTTTACCAATATTTAATGATGAAGTAGCTGCGGGTGAAGGAGCGTTTATTACATGAACGGCATTGTCATTTTTCTCGATTAAAAAATCGTCTATAAGATTACCTTTTATATCACATAATTGTGCTCTAACTCCAGCTTCTCCAATAATCAAATCTTCTTCTTTTATTTTGGGGATTAGTTTTTGCAGTGATTTAACAAAAGCCTTTTTAGAAAATGATCTATACATTTCAAAAGCTCCTATTTTCCAATATTTTAAAGCCACTTTGATAAATCCAAGATATGAGATACTCTCAAGAAACTCCATTAAATCTATATCAGATTTTGTGTACCCTTCTCTCTTAAATGCAAGTACTGCATTTGGTCCTGCATCTACTTTTCCGTTAATTCTTCTTGTAAAATGTACTCCAAGAAACGGAAAATTTGGGTCAGGTACTGGATAAATTAGATTATTAACAAGCTTAGCTTTTTCTTCTTTTAACAAATAATACTCTCCTCTAAATGGTATAATTTTAGCATTTAGATTAAACCCATCCATTTTTGCAATTTTATCTGAATATAGTCCTGCACAATTCACTAAAAACTTAGTATTTATAGCTTTGCTGTTAGTGTTTATTAAATAACTTTCTTTTTGCTTTTCTATTGAAATAACCTTCTTGTCAAAAAAAAAGTTTACACCATTTTGTTCGCTTATTTCAAAAAGTTTGTGAGATACTTTTTTATAATCCACTATACCAGCTTGAGGAACAAAAATTCCTTTAGTCCCAAAAACATGAGGTTCTTTTTCTTTGAGTTCTTCTTGATTTAATATCTGTAACCCGGTTAACCCATTTTGTATACCTCTATCATAAATATCTTGTAGTTTTTTTTCCTCATTGCTATTCGTTGCAACAATGATCTTACCACATATTTCATGATAAATTTGTTCTTCTTTGCAAAACTTTAAAAGAAGATCATATCCTTTTCTACAGTTTATAGCCTTAGCACTACCTGGTTTATAATAAATACCCGAATGGATAACACCGCTATTATGTCCTGTTTGATGAGAAGCAATTGATTTTTCTTTTTCTAAAACTGCTATCTTAAGATGGGGAGCCGCTTTAGAAAGGTTATATGCCGTAGCGAGGCCTACAATACCGGCTCCAACAATTGTGACATCATAACTCATCTTATTAAAAAAAGTTTTTTATCGCCTCGACTACTATTTTAGCATCATCTAATGTTAGATGTTCACCGATAGGTAGACTTAGTAGCAAAGTATCTGTATTATTTGCATTAAAACTTGTTTTGGCTTGACCAACATAGTCATATGCCTTAAGCTTAGGCAAAGCAATAGGGTAATGAATCCCTGTTTGAATATTTTGCTCTCCTAAATAAGCTTTTAACTCTTCTCTTCTATCAGTTCTTATAACAAATAGATGATATACCTGTCTTGCCCATTCTGATCTTTTAGGCAATACAATTTCTGAAACATCTTTTAGGTTTTCGAGATAAAAATCGGCTATTTTAATGCGTTGATTTGTCCAATCTTCAAGGTGGCCTAATTTTACATTTAAAATGGCGGCTTGTAAATTATCTAATCTACTATTTCTTCCTTCAAAAACGTGGTTATATTTCTCTATTCTTCCATGATTAGCAATCATTCTACATTTAATTGCTAACTCTTCATCATTGGTTACAATTGCGCCACCATCACCATAGGCCCCAAGATTTTTACCTGGATAAAAACTAAAAGTTCCTATATCTCCAAGAGCACCTATTCTTTTTCCGTTATATTCGGCACCGTGAGCTTGTGCACAATCTTCTATAATTTTGAGATCATGTTCTTTTGCAATTTGTAAAAGTTCGCCCATATCACAAGGGTGACCGTACAAATGAACTGCAATAATTGCTTTTGTTTTTTCTGTAATTACCTCTTTTAAGCTTTGTATAGAAATTGTATAATTATCAAGATTACAATCACAAAATACTACTTTGTGACCCGATCTTGTAACAGCTTCAGAACTCGCAATAAAACTATTAGCAGGAACAATAATTTCTGAATCAGGTGGAAGGTTTAATGCTTCAATAGCTATTTCTATAGCATCTGTACCATTAGCAACACCAATACAATGTTTTGCATCTTGAAATAAAGCAAAGTCCTTTTCAAGTTTCTTTATTTCGTCTCCACCTATGAAAGCAGAATTTGTAATAACACTTTCAATAGCGGCATCAATATCTTTTTTTATCGTTTTATACTGATGTTGTAAGTCAAGAAATTTTATCATTTTTTTCAAAATATATTTTCTGAGAATTAACTAAACAATATGGGGGCTCGAAACCAGGAAAATAGGTTGCCCTAATGTGTTTTTCTATCTTTTCCTGAGGCCAGTTTAAATCAATTACTTTGATGTCATTAATCTCTTTCCTATAGTGTAAGGAAGTTCCTCGCTCTTCTATAAAATCCTCTTGTGGTATGAGTTTATAATTGCCATTTATTAAGTGACCAAGGCTTTCTTCAAATAAGGAAACAGAGGCAAGATGAGTATCATGGTGCAAATCTTTTACCCAACTACCTTCTTTAATGGGAAATCGTTTTTCAAAAATAATATCCCCAGAATCGATTCCTTCTTCTAGACGGTGTATAGTTGTACCAAATTCTTTCTTATCTTCTAGAATAGCAAAAGAAAATTGATTACATCCTCTATATTCGGGCAAAGGAGCCATGTGCAAATTAACGGTTATTTCCTTGGCTTTTTCGATATGATTTTTTTTAAGGATTTGATGATATTGAACTGATATTGCGATATCAACCTCTTCTTTTAGATTAATATACTCATCCAAGCCTTTAATAACCCGTATTTTATTCGACTCTGCATAATCTAAAATCTCTTTTCCTCTACTATTGGTTAAGATCCCAAGAATATTATAATTTAGTGTTTTCGATTTTTCGAAAAGATGCTGAAGGCATTCTAAACCAATTTTCTTCGAACCTAAAAATACAACGTTCTTCATATTATTTAGATAGACTTGTTCCTATCACTAATTTTATTATAAATCTTATCTATAATTTCAACAGTCTTAAGACCTTCAAATCCATTTGCAGAAATCACACCATCATTCGTTAATACTTCAACAACATTTTCATATACCTTATCATGATTAGACATAGATCCTTGATATTGACCATAATTGTTTGCAGTATTTCCTTCTGGTAAATTCTCTACTTTATACCCTTCTATATTTTGATATTCTAATTCATTAAGATATTGCCCTCCTATTTTCACAGTTCCTTTTTCACCAAAAATAGTTAAAGAACCTTCCATGTTCTTCCCGTGGCTATTAACTGTATAGTTAATACTTCCTAATGCACCATTATAAAACTCCAAAGCAATCACTCCATTGTCATCAAATTCGGTGATCCCTTGATGATGAAAATTTCCTCCAAAAGCTTCAACATTTTTTACATCTCCTACAATCCAGTACAATAGATCAATAAAATGACTAAACTGCGTATATAAAGTACCTCCATCTAATTCTTGTGTACCTTTCCAAGAGTTTTTATAGTAATCAGGATTTCTGTTCCAGAAACAATTTAATTGTGCAGAATAAATTTTACCCAATTTACCATCATCAATTATTTTTTTAACCGCTTCAACTGGTGGATTAAAACGATTTTGCTTTACAATCATTAATCTCTTGTTGGCTTTTTCTGCTTCTTTGATCATTTCTCCACAATCATAAACATTAATAGCCATAGGCTTTTCACAAAGCACATGAAAACCGCTTTTCAAAGATTGGATTGTATGCTCGGCGTGCAACCCGTTTGGAGAACAAATTGCAATCAAATCAACATCAGGCTCATTAGATAGCAATTCTTCTATCGAAGCATATGCTGTAGCATCATATTCTTTTGCTAAAGATTCAGCCTTTTCAAATTCAATATCACAAACCGCTTTTAACGTTCCATTATTGTTAATATGACCGGCATGTCTATTTCCTATTCTACCACAACCAACGATGGCAAAGTTTAATTCTTTCTTCATATAATTAAAAAACGCAAAGGTACTTTTATTTCCTTAAAGTTGTAAATATTATTCGGATTTAAAACAGATTATTATTATTGTCGCATGGACTGTAAATATTATTTTTGTGAATAATGGATATTGAGTTACAATTTTTTAAAGCTTGCGCGGATGGGGATGTAAAAACAGTTGCATCTTCAATCCCTATGTTGAAGCATATTGATGTAAAAACTGATGAGGGTTGGACAGGTCTTGTAAAGGCGGTTTTTAATGAGCATTTTGATGTTGCAAAATTATTGGTTGCACATGGTGCAGATGTAAACGCGACTAATCATAAAGGCACAACCATCTTTATGTATGCCAAAACCCCCGTATTTGCATCTAAAAACATTGAGATTCTGGATTGGCTTATCGATCAAGGTGCTAATCTTAATGTAACGGAGCATCGTTCTTTAACGGTACTAGACTATGTGAAACAAGAAGGCGCCACTTGGTTAGAAAAATGGCTTTTAGAAAGAGGAGCCAAATATGCAAATGAACTTTAATTTCAATTCTTTAAAAACTTATAAGTTTCATCTACACCCCTAGCTTTTATTTTAATAAAATACATCCCTTTCATCAAATTTTCTATAGCGATTCTATATGTGCCGTCTATTTTTTTAGATTTTTCCTTAACCTTACTTATTTTCTTACCTTGAATATCAAAAATAGTAATACTTATTGATTGATTTAATTTCTGTGCTGAGGTAACATATAAATGCTTATTATTATCTATAGGATTAGGGAAGATTTTAAAAACTTGATAACTCTTACGGTTTTTAACTATCTCATTTTTTGGCTTTTGAACTATGGTTTGCTCATAATTTTTCGAAACAGGGGATTCAATTATTTTCCAGGGATAACCTAAAGAGTTATTTATATAAGCAAAATCATTACTGATAGAATGCCAAACATTTGTTCTTACAGAGCGATTGTCTTCATAATGGTAAAAAGATACGATATCACCTTTGCCATCCCCATTATAATCTCCAGACACTACTCTACCAGTTATTTTGCGTACGTCATATCCTCCTTTTGTTTCCTGCCACCAACCAGTGCTCAATTGGTATTTAAATTTATTACCCTCGGACAGCCATACATGTAAATCCGTATCGCCATTGCCATTGTCGTAAAAAGAAGCGATATCATCTTTGCCATCCCCATTATAATCTCTAGACACTACTCTACCGGTTATTTTGCTTACGTCATATCCTCCTTTCGTTTCCTGCCACCAACCAAAGCTCCATTGATATTTAAATTTATTACCCTCAGACAGCCATACATGTAAATCCGTATTGCCATTACCATTGTCATAAAAAGAAGCAATATCATCTTTGCCATCCCCATTATAATCTCCAGACACTACTCTACCGGTTATTTTGTTTACATCATATGAGCCTTGTCTGTCCAACCACCAACCAAAGCTCCATTGATATTTAAATTTATTGCCCTCTGACAGCCATACATGTAAATCCGTATCGCCATTGCCATTGTCGTAAAAAGAAGCGATATCATCTTTGCCATCCCCATTATAATCTCCAGACACTACTCTACCGGTTATTTTGTTTACATCATATGAGCCTTGTCTGTCCAACCACCAACCAAAGCTCAATTGATACTTAAACTGATCGCCTTCTGACAGCCATACATGTAAATCCATATCCCCATTACCATTGTCATAAAAAGAAGCGATATCATCTTTGCCATCTCCATTATAATCTCCGGATACTACTCTTCCTTCTATCTTATTAATATCATAACCTCCAGTTGTTTCCTGCCACCATCCAGAATTTCCATGGTAAATAAACTCTTGCGTTGAAGATGTCCACAAACGCAAATTTGTGTTTCCTGCACCATTATCATAAAAAGCAGCAATATCATCTTTACCATCTCCATCATAGTCCCCTGAAACTATTTTATTCGTTACTTTTTCTGGATCGAATGATATCCAATAAGGGTCTTTTGGGAAAATTTGATTGCTAGCAAAATATTGATTGTTATTAATAACGTTATTATCGCCTATATCTTGAAACTCCCACGCAATAAAACGATTACCATTGTAGGTATTAGCAGACGATATTCCAAAGTTATCATTTAGATAAACATAATTTGTATAAATCTCATTGTTTACCATTGTTCCTGTTTGCACATTCTCATCTTGATATCCTAGAATGATTCCAAATTTGGAATTATTGATTTTATCATAAGCATTATCTGGAGGTATATTTGGATCACTCTCATCAACCCCTTGTGGATCAAGGCATAAAAAATCATTATTGTTGGGTTGATAAAACTCTTTATAGATAAAATTACCAGCTATTATATTGCTTTTTTGATATCCATGGTTCATTTGAATTCCACTTCCTAAGGGATTATCTAGAGTATTACCTATAAACTTATTATTATCTGATCCGTGAGAAATATAGAATCCATGATGTCTATGGCTTCCACAATGATTATTCACTTTTTGGCTATGGATATAATTGTATGCTATTTCATTGTATTCACTTTTGTAATTAGAATTTATTGCATACTCATTAGATAAGTATAAATCTTGACCGACATCTTTTCCGATCCATATTGCAGCTCCATCATTATGATTATCTAAAACATCCCCTATAAATTCGCAATATTTTACCGAAGAGTGATCCACATTGTCCCATAAGAAACCATGTGTGACATTTTGAAAAGTGATGTTGGAAATATGAACGTATTGTATATCTTTAAATTTTATGATATCAACAGCATTTCCCGATGGTCTTTTTATCACTACTCTATCTTCTTCAGAATATATTTTGATTGGATAATCCGATGTCCCAGATTTTGCCCATATAAAACTTATCAAATTATTTGTTCCTAAACTTATATCTCCCTCTTTTTTTAGTACTATATGATATTCTTTGTCTACAGGATTAGGAAGTAGATCATAAGCACCTTTTAAGGTTTTTGTTATGGTCGGTTCTGACAGTAATGACGTTGAATCATTTCCTTGAAGATCTGAAATATAAATTTTCTTGACCTGACTATAAAAAAGGAATGTATTTAGACAGAAAAACAGTAATGCTATGGTTTTTCTCATGTTTAGCGTTTTAAAATCATACCTTAGAAATCACTGCTCTAAATTTTCCATTACTATTTCTAGGAATATCTTTTAAGTAGTTAAACGTTACCGACACCTCACCAACCTGGCTACATAATCTATTTTTCATTGCTAATTCTTGTTCTTCTTTTTCAAAATCTTCTTCTACTACAATATTAATAGTATAATCTTCTATGCTATTTTGGATTAATTGTGCAACCATCAACTTAGGAATGTCTACAAATAAACCGTGAAAACGAACCATTTTACGCCCATCCTTTGCAGTTATCACATCTTCCATTCGCCCTTCAATTTCATCTATAATTGGCATGGCCATACTAGACTTTGAAGTTTGATTTTTTGACAACTTTACACGATCACCTATTCTATATCGTATCAAAGGTTGATCAAAATTCAAGAATCCCGTAGCAATTACTTCTCCACTTTCACCAAAAGCTACTTCATGTCCCAAATCATCAATAACTTCCATCACTCCGGTGTCGGGACTAAATAGAAGTTCTCCTTCTTTGTTTTCTGAAATCAATCCACAAGACTCTACTCCACTATAAGCATCATATACCTTGCACCCATACACTCGCTCCATGGTTTCTCGCATTTCGCCCGTTAGTTTTTCACTAGAAGTAAGAACTGCTCTTATTTTAGGAGCTTGTAATCCTTTTTTCTCAATAAAATCTGCTAATAGATAATTACTCATTGCGTAACCAACCATGTACTCTACTTCATTTTTTACTATTCCATTTACATAATTTTGAGCAGTTTCTGGAGATAGATGATATGCAGAAAAATATGTCTGTTTTTCGGTATAATTATATCGGTAATAAGGTGGTTTGGCATTTGCATCTGGTAAAATTCTTCTTCCGCCTATCATTCCTCTAGCCATTTTGTGGTTTACACCTGCCCAATTACGTATACGCGCTTCGTATGCCGCACTCCATATTTGATGGGCTTCATTGGTGAAAAATGCTTTAATAGGGGTACCTGTGCTTCCGCTACTAGATAAGAATGCTCCTTTTTTCCTTTTGGAAGATAAGAGAGTCGTAGTCCCATATTTTCGCAATTCATCTTTTTCCAAATACGGCAATTTTTTAAGGTCTTCTATTTCGAAAGTATTAAAATCTTTTGCTTTAAAGCCGTGTTTAGAATACAACTCTTTATAATAAGGAACAGTTTCATAAGCATGTTTTAATAATTTTCTTAGCTGTTGGGTTTGATAATCTCTCCATTGCTCTTTGGTAAAAGATTCTCTATCTCTAAACTCCTTAACATGCCGATTAAAAACACCTCCCAATCTTCTATTTTTCCAATATAAACCATAAATTGAAATAATTGTGTTTTGAATAAAAACTGGGCTTTTTTGATAGATTTTTTTTATCATAATTAGCTATTGAAAATGAATTTGTAGCGATAATTTTTAATCCTCGATAATTACCTTCTTAATCTGAATATTATTGCTTTGATGAATTTTTATAAAAACCATACTTCCATCTATGCTGGCCTTATCTAGTCTAAAATAGTTACCATCTCTTTTATAGTTTATACTTTTTCCATGTAGGTCATAAATTTCAATACTATTCGCGCTACTAGTAGAATGTAAAAAAAAATCTCCTTTGTTTGGATTTGGAAACACTAAAGTTTCCATCATATTCTTAGCGCCAGTTAACAACTTATTGGTATCAGCTTTTACCGCCGTCGGATCAGTTTTTTCAAAAATCAAATAGTCGGTATACTGCCAGTTATTACCTACTTTTATATTGCCTTCGAAAAAACTGTTGCTCCTATTTAACCAATATAAATATAAATCACCCTGAGCGTCTCTAACCAATAAATCGGTCTTACCATCTCCTGTCCAGTCATCCGGGAAATAATTAGCATATGACCAATTGTTTCCTACTTTTATATTGCCTTCAAAAAAATTGTTGGTACTATTCAACCAATATAAATACAAATCACCTTGAGCATCTCTAACCAATAAATCAGTCTTGCCATCTCCTGTCCAATCTCCTGGTAGATAATTGGTATATGGCCAATCATTACCTACTTTTATATTGCCCTCAAAAAAACTGTTGTTACTATTCAACCAATATAAATACAAATCACCTTGAGCATCCTTCACTAATAAATCAATCTTGCCATCTCCTGTCCAATCTCCCGAGAAATAATCAGAATATGACCAGTCATTACCTACTTTTATATTGCCTTCGAAAAAACTGTTGTTGCTATTTAACCAATATAAATACAAATCACCCTGAGCGTCCCTAACCAATAAATCGGTCTTACCATCTCCTGTCCAGTCATCCGGGAAATAATCAGAATACGACCAATCATTACCTACTTTTACATTGCCCTCAAAAAAACTATTACTAGCGTTTAACCAATACAAATATAAATCACCTTGAGCACCTCTAACCAATAAATCAGTCTTGTTGTCACCTGTCCAATCATTGGCAAAATAATGAGTAAAATCCCAATCATTACCTACTTTACTCCCTCCGTTATTGTTAAAAAAACTATGATTAACATCTCCAAAAGGATATAGATATAAATGTCCTTCTGTATCTCTAACCACAAAGTTTTTTCTCTGAAGTTCTGCGTCCAATTTTCTTGAAAAAAAGGTTGGTAAGAACTGTAACAAATCCTTAGACATATTAGGGTTATCAAAATCCCTATATTCTACCAAACTGTCACATTTTGCATACCAATTATCATAATATTTGTCTACATGATTTTTTACTTCGAAATCGGTTGAATATGCATTTATCATATTCCATAAAGAATTCCTGATATTTTCTATGTCGCTGTTATAGGTACTCCAAAAAGTAAATCCACCTTCATATGCTGCTACAGAGTAAAAATATGGAGCATGCCCATCTCCTTGATTATCATCTTTAGATTTGTAATTTACTCTATGCCATCCATTAGATCCATCAAAATAATTGGTGAAAAGCGGAAATTTAGTATCTCCATTATACACATTATATGCAAATTGATTAGAGAATTTTTTCATTATCTCAATATCAGGGAAAGAAAGATCAACCGCTGATCTGTTTAGGTGTAAGCTTTCGAAAACATGTACCCATTTTCGGGCATGACTAAGATCAACTGTTGTTTGTTGATTTACATTCTCAACCAAGTCCAACGCACAACTAATTTCATTCTGATTCCCAGAAAATTTATAATCATAATGATCTTTCCAGTATCCAGCATCCAAAACCAGCCCATTGTTAGGAGTTTCAGATAATCGACTCTCTATCAAGCTTGAGCTTTCCTGAATGAAATCTACAAATGAATCCTTTACAATAGTTGTTAAGCTTACTTCATTAGAATCCAACTTATTGCTTGCCAAAATATCTGAAACCCCGCCAATAATAGACATGATCTCTCCTCTTATGGCATTACAATGTTTTTTATTTTCGATAATATTGATCCAGTTACTATGGATAATTTTTTGAACAAAATCACGGATAGTAAAACAGTTTGCAGAAGATTTGGGGTCACAACCCCATCCCTGCCCCTGACTGGTGATATCCTCATTTAACCATCTTTGATAATGATCTATTACAATATTAATAATGTTTTCACTTAAAAAGCTATTTATATTCGCTCCTCTCTCATTCTCGGGTACTTGAGCTGCATATAATATTGCCCTTGAAATCATTTGCAAGAAATTGGCACTATTTAATAAATGTTCATGCTCAAACGTAATCGTTCTTATCACCGTTTCACCATCCTTAATTTGGTTATTATAATTCACCGCCCACATTGGTCTTGCTTGCGAGAATGAAGAAGTACAATACACATCGGTTGCTTCATTTTCGCCAATTGAAGTAATAATCTTGTTTTCTGTTTTATATTGAACATACTTAAAAGCCTCTAGATAAACGCCTATCAGCTCATCCATTAACTCATATTTCTTTTGATGATGAGCATAGATAAGCAAGTTAAATGTTTCTAATTGAACATTATACAAGATCTCGGTGTTATTTACAGCTAGTTTTTGATTAATATCATTTATATATTTCTGTTTTTGGTTATCCCAGATTGTTTGTATTTGGTTTTCTATCTGAACATTGTCCTGGGCAAAATTTATTTTTGAGAACAACACAAAAATTAATAATAACAGTATATTTTTCATTTATAAGTAGGTTTAAAAATATTATTTATAACTTAATTAATTTTAAGTCATCCATCCAGAATTCCCCCGTCTCCATGACAGCACTTATTTTCATAGGCCCATTCTCTGTTACACTAAACGTTTTAGAAATATAAACCCAACCTGTATCTATTAGAATATTTTCATTTTCTGAAACTGCTTCTATTCCAAAATTCAGTCTGAAAAAAGAATTTCTCTCTTGCCCACCAGATATCTGATTATCGTAAATACTATTTATTTTTCCCTTAGCTCTTATCCAAGCAGAAAACTTATAACTTCTATTTATCTCCAAGTCCAATGGAACTTTTAGCCTCATATATTCAAAAGACGTTATAATTCCACCTTCACCTTGAGAATCTGGCATCCAATCAGGCATGGTATAATTATAAAAACAAGAATTACCACTCTTTGCAATAGAATCAGTAATTTTATTCACCGTGAGAAACGCATTTTTAAAATACCAATGTTCAGTAATATCATTATTCATTTCAAAATCACCATTAGGAATTAATTGATTTTGAGAGGTATCATCATCTTTACTACAAGAAACAATTAAAACAGCGATTAACATTAATATTTTATATGATTTCATATTATTATCTTTTTAATTTTCTACTTTGTACATTTTTAAAGAATTGATTTCCAATGAACCAGGGTATTTGGTGCCTGTAACACCATCAAAATCACCATACGCCACAAATACTAATTTTGGACTTACACTACTGAAATAATCAAAATTTTTACGAAATAGCCCTGACACATCTTCACCTTTATAGCAGGCCTTAAAAAATTCATTTTCCAAATCTATATAAATGGTAAGTTTGTCCTCCTCAAAATATGTAGCTCCCAACCCGTTGTTGAAGCAAGGTTCGTCAGTACCATTTATCCATATAATTTTGTTAAACAAGTACAACCTAATTCCTCCACCACTAGAATATAAACCAAAGCCATTATCACAATCGTAATGCCTATGATATGATTTTAAAAAAGAAACATCAATGTCGAACAATAACTTATCATTTTCCTGAATATTAAACTCTGATAAATTTTTTGTTGCTTCAACCGTAGAACCAATGCTTTCCATATACAATTTATTATCAAAAGCTATTGTTCCTGTTATATTATTCAAATCCCAACTCCCCTGATCTACAAAATTATCTTCATATATCAAGATTGTGTTTAAATCTTCCGGTATACCACAAGGACTTCGTTTGGTGATAATTTTGATTTCATCCTTCAATAGTTGTCCGGAAACATGTTTTCCTTTGATCGTAAGTGTATAGGTTCCTTCATATTTAATAGAAAACTTTATAAACCTATCTCCATTAACAGAAAAATCCCTCTTTAATTCATAAACCACATCTCCTTCTTTTCTGGAAAACTCCCATTCTACAATTGTAACTTCGTTGTTTATAAAGATTTCATTTTTTTCATAAGTATAAATAGTTATTTCATTCTCTTCAATAATTTCAATATTTGATAGGATCTCGTCATCACCCTTGCTGCAAGAGACGGTAAAAAGTACTACAAAAAAAAGTATGCTAATTCTCATGTCTTTATTTTCTAGTTTTCTACTTTGTATATTTTAAGGCTATTAATTATCGCTTGAGTATCATAATAGCATCCACTACAGTTGTCAATATTTCCTTGATGCGCCGTAAAACTAATTGAATTACCCTCTAATCCATCAATACCCTCTACTTCCATCAAGAAATATATATCTTCTGCTGGGTTACAGGCATTCAAATTTCCGGTACTTACATCTATATAAAGCTTAATTTTCTGCTTGTTCCAATTCCAGGAAAACTTGTCTACTGCATTTTCATGATCCCAATTAATCGCTATTTTTTTGCCGAAGAGTTTAATTTCTATATTAGTGTTTCGATCACAATCAGCAAAAGAAGAACTAATTGTATAACAAATAGGCGGTAACAATTCTTCTACGTCAATTTCAAAATAAAGTTTTGATGTGTTCTGAATATTGAGACCATCTAAAGAAAGGGTCGTTTCTACCTTATTACTGTATCCAGAGTTAATAGTTAATTGAGAATTTTCAAAACTTATAAATCCGATCGGACTATCACAACAGGGGTAGGGATCATCTGCAAAAAAACTCCAATTTCCTTGTTCATTAAATTCGTCGTCTACTATTAATGACAAGGTCAATCCCTCTGGAATACTGCAAGGAATTGGTATTACATTTATTTTTTTGGTATCTGATCTTGATATTCCTTCAAAATCCGTAGCTGTTAATTTTAGTATATACTCTCCTTCTGTTCTGGCGCTAAAATATTGTTCTGGGTTTATGTTCGTATGTAACCATAAATCAGAAGTTGTTTCTCCATCTGGTTTAGAAATTAACTCCCATTCATACTTTTCAATATTTTCATCAGTCTCAATATTCAAAATGACTTTCTCCATTTTAAATACCGTAACATCCTCTCCGGCATCGGCTACAAAAGCCTCTTCTATTTCGTCTGGTTCATCGTTAGAGCAACTATAGCATATTATCAATATTAATATAAAAAAGTACTTTTTCATGGTTTTATGAACTGTATTTTGATACTACTATATAATATAGTGTCTTAATACTGTGAAATGATACCTTATAATAACAAAAAATATGTCTCATTTTTAGAGCGGATACAAAAACCCTTTCTTAGTACGATATCAATTCCTTCAAAATCAAACCTCTAGTTTCTCCATCCCCGTAAAGTTTGGTGTCAAAATCCAGTTCTTTTGTTTTTAACTCATTATAGGTATTAACGATTAAGGATTCGTTTGATCCTGCCAGAAAGTTTACATCAGTTTCTACCAACTCTGTCCATTCGGTTTCTTCTCTTGCCGTAATACAGGGTTTTTTAAAGAAATACGCTTCTTTTTGTACTCCTCCACTATCTGTTATTACCATAGAACAATTAGCCAACAGCCAAATCATCTCCAAATATCCTACAGGCGCAATAATCTCTATAGAAGGGCTTAATTCTATATTATATTTTTCTAAATACGATTTTGTTCTAGGATGTAACGGAAGTATTACTTTTTCTTTTGAAGCTATTTGAGATAAGGCTGAGAATATCGCTGTCAACTTTTCTTTAGAATCGGTGTTTTCTGCTCTGTGAATTGTAGATAAAACAAATGTACCTTCAGAAACTCCTTCTGGTTTCACAGATTTTTCTCTATATACATTTGCGGCATCCAACATAATATCACCAGTCCTAACAACTTTATATCCTATATTGGTGCTGCCTTCTTTTTCTAGATTAGTTACAGCTGTAGCAGTTGGGCAAAATAGAATATCACTTATACGGTCTGTAAGTATTCTATTGATTTCTTCCGGCATTTTATTGTTAAACGATCGTAAACCTGCTTCTACATGGGCTACTTTTACATGTAATTTTTTTGCTGCTAATGCTCCTGCAATTGTAGAATTGGTATCTCCATAGACTAATACCCAATCCGGTTTTTCATCTAGTATTACTTTTTCAATTTTTTCGAGCATTTGGCCAGTCATAGCTCCATGAGTTAATGAATTTATTCCTAAATCATAATCAGGTTTAGGAATATTCATTTGATTAAAGAAAATATCACTCATATTAGCATCAAAATGCTGCCCTGTATGTATTATAATTTCAGAAACTTTATTTTGATTAGTTTCGTTATGTTCTTTTATGGCTTTACTAACCATTGCAGCCTTAACAAACTGCGGCCTTGCACCGATTATTGTTATTATTTTCATTTAAAATCTGTGTTTCTTAGTTTAAGATTGAAGAGTAAAGATCAAATAATTTCTTCTCTTCTACGGTCCAATTATATTTCTCTTCAACGGCCTTTCTGGCACTTATACCCATTTCTCTTGCCATATCCGGATTTTCTTTTATCGTTTTTATTGCTGCTGCAACTTCTTCTGGGTTTTCAGGATCTACACAAATACCGCAATTGTATTGATCTGTTATCTCTTTCCAATACTCAAAATTAGACATAATCACCGGCAAAGAAGCCGACATATATTCAAATAGTTTATTGGGTTGTGAATTAACATGATTGGGGTACGCCTGAAATAATACTAATCCTGCCATAGATTGTTCCATTACTTCCCTAAGTTTTTCTCTGCTTGAGAATCCATGATCTATTACGTTCTCCCATCCTTTTAATCCCATAGCTCGTTCTTTAAGCTCTTTATTAGGGAATTCTCCACATATATTTAGTTTTGTATCTCCCTGCTCTAATGCTTCAACCATCTCCATTATTCCTCGAATCTCTAAAATCCCTCCAACATAACAAACTTCATTCTTTTTTGCAGTATTCTCTATTGTTGCCGAGAGTTCATTCAGGATCGGAAAATTATTTATGTTTAAGGTATCCGAATTAATCTTTAAAAATCTTTTTCCTATATGAGGAGTAGCAGTAATTAATGCTGTAAATCTTCTTGCCCCAAAATTCTCAAACCTTTCTAAGACAAACTCCATTATTTTTCTCTTTAAACCCTTGTTTTTCTGTACAAAATACTGTCTGGGTAAATCTTCATGAATATCATATATTACTTTCTTTCCCTTCCATTTTAAAATCAATCCCGGTATAATTAGTTCAGGGTCATGAAAATGATATATATCTGCGTTTAATTTTAAAGCTTTTCTTAAAACTTTATACGGTGTAATAAAAACTCTAATTAGTTTGTTTTTAGGTTTAGCAATACCATGGATGGATATTCCATCTACATTTTCATCACCTTTTCCGTCGGCAACAATCAAATTTACATTATATCCTTTTTTCAACAATGAAAGACATTCTTTTCGAAAAATTCTTGTATCGCTTCGTGGATGTGGTGATGTAAAATGACAAACTTTATTTTGTAGATTGTTCATAGCAAAAAATAACTGTTCTTTATGTTAATGTATATTTGGTGTTTCTTAATACAAACATGCTCATAATAAACAAAATCAATAATCCGTGGGTCAAGACAGATCCTGATAATGAAGCATTTGTAAATGTAAATATTAATAAAATAAACAGTCCGAAAAACTTTGGACTTATTTTAAAAAAGTTCAGTAAACTAATATATATTGATACTATTATTATGTTTATAAATGCACCCAATACCCCTGCATTTTTAAAACCATTTGCAATAATTCCTGTGTTAGCATTAACATGAGGTTTACTCAAATACTCTTTACCAATAGTATGTGACGGCGTTAGTTCGTATGGGTATGACACCCATCTTGACATAAATGAATCGGACCAATATATTGGTCTATCATAAAAAAAATCATAAAAGCCAAAGTCTAATAATGGGTTTAACATGAATATCCTATTCATAGTAATAGTCCACCCATAATCATAATTAAAAAAATAATCTAACCCCCACGTTGTAATCGTAAGTAAAACAAGAAGTTTGATTAACAAGTACGTTTTTTTTAGATAATCATATTTATAAAAAACCAAAACCGTGAAAGTTCCTAAAAATACTATCTTGTGAGACCCACATAAATACAAAAACATTAATAGTACAAACCCTATTAATAGAGCAAATCTATTCTTATAAAAAAGGGAAAAAACCATAATTATTGGTAAAATAATTTTTCCATACCAAGAATATGTATATCCAGTGTACAAATTATTAATGTTATCGGTAACTAGGGTTCTTGTCTTATATACGTCTATCAATAATAAATTCTTTAGATTTATGTATGGATAGTAGACGTATAAAAAAGGGATTAATCCAATAATAGTGATTGCAAGAAGGACCTTTGTGGTTTGATTTTTATCCAGAACTGGGTTTTCAAAATTCCAGTTAATTAAAGAGAAAAAATAAATAAACCATAACAAAATATTAGTATAGAGAAATAAATCTATAGGAACTATTGCGTTGGAAGCATAAAACAATCCGCCGGGTATCACAAAAAAAATCAATATCAAGTTTAAAATTGAATACAAAAATGTATTTATTTTTAACGAATTGACAATTATGATATTAAGTAACACTAATAAAAAAACGCATATAAATCTAATTGGTAAAAATTCAAAAATACTATTTGTATTATCAGCAAGAGCGTTATATGAATCCCCATAGATAATATAGCTAAAATGTAATACTGCAAATAATACAAAGTATAACAAAAGACTTATTACAATCTTATATTTATATGTGTTTATTTTTATCGTCATATTTGACCTAGTTTGGTTCTTTTTAAGTTAAATAATAGATAGGTGAAAAACACAAAAAAAGAAACTCCGATATATCTATTAAGCATACTTTCGAACAAAAAGTTGATGATAATTAGTAATAAAAAAGAATGAATAATTATTTTTTCTTTATCCACTAAATTTTTGGTTTTATTGTAAAGTAAATACAACAAATACAACAAAACGCCTAGCCCCAGCAAACCACATTCTAGCACAATTTGAAAATATTGATTATGAGCATTCAAAACCTTATTATTATTCCTTTGAAATCCAATTTCATCATACATATTATTTAGTTCTTCCTGTGCTTTTGGAATACCTAAACCAAATTGATGTTTCTTAATAACCTTTAAAGCACCTTCCCAGACAGATAATCTAGGTAGTTTCGGAAAATCAACAGAATTCTCGCCTTGTACTGTTTCATAAAAGCTTTTTATGCTTATACTGATTCTAGGGTGATAAACTGCGCTGAGAACAACGATAAGTAAAAACCCAAAACCGTATATTGACCTTTTTTTTAAAGATTTAACCTTATATCTCAGCAGTAAAAAAAACAGTATAATTAAATTTAATATTCCGGCTAGACTAATCGTTTGGAGAACGCCAAGTATTAAAATTGATATCATGATTTTTTTTCCTTTAAAATCTTCTAAATAAAAAAGCAAAACCATCAACCCAAAAGTAAGGTATAAAGCAAAGTAAGATATTTGAATTAATACCGAAAAATGTGTTCCAAAAAAATAATTCCCTTCATATACCATAGACTTAAAGAACCCAAAACCACGACTTTCATTTAACAAAGGATTAAAAACAATATTTCCTGATTCGATAATCAATGAATTCTTAATTGCAAAAACTATACAAATGATATAGGCAATCAAACAGCCATATACGAACGCTTTTAAAATTTTTTTATAATCAAATTTATAGGATGTCGAAAACAAAAATGGAAAGATTAAAAGAGATGCTTTTTGTTCAAACCATTTAAACTCTATTTTGTCTGATAATAATGCAGAGATCCCCACATATAAAACATATAAAATCGGTAAAATCAATAATTCTTTTCTCCATTCTATATGCGCTTTTTTCTTTACAATTTCTATAATTAGAACTAAAAGGCAGACAAAAATTAATATCGTCGAAGCTTTTTCATGAATTGGCATTGAAAAAGCAAAAAGAGCAAATAAACTATTTAATTCTATTTTTTTAAAAAAACTCATTTAACGAATTATTATTAGTGTTTTTTTAACTAAAAAACTTATCCCTTATTTTAAAACCAAATTGAAACAATCCTTCATTATTTGGATAATCCCTATAGGTTTTATTAGGCATATCAATAATTTTCTGAAACTCTTCAAATGAAACCCCAAGCTTTTTTGCCACATATTCCATATCTTCAATATGAGAGTTGTCTGGATATACTTCTTGTTTCATTTCTTCTAGAGCTTCTTCTCTGGTAATTTGTTTGGAAACGATCATACTAGATATATGTGCTCTACGCTTATCGTACCCAAACTTATGAGGTAGATAATATGCCTGAAAAAACTTGGTAAAACGAGATTCATGATGTTTTCCGCCGTAATATTGCCAATCCAACTCTTTCTTCATCATTTCGATGGCTTTATCTTTATTATAAGGCATCATATTCAAAGCCTTTACAATCTTCATTTTTCGGATAAAAGGAAAATATACATATCTTCTGAAAAAGGTAACATATGGGTATTTTTTAAGCTTTTTTGCTCCGAAGGTTTTATGAATTGATTTCAAACTTTTATAGTCCAGCGCATTGTAACCCCATGACTTTGGTAAAATAGATTCTGTTGCAAAATTTCCTCCACTAAAAACGTATTCAATATTGTTTTTAACAGCATAACCATATAATGCAGAAAATATGGCGTGATCTTGAGGTACATCTTGATTGGCAACATTAGCTTTAAAATACGCTAATTGTAAATCTTTCATTTCTTGCCAATCCACCACATGAGTATGTAAATCAAGACCTAGTTTTTTTACAATATTTTCTACATTTTTAACCGCCAATTCAGAATTCCATCCACAATCAATATGGACTACTAAGGGTCTAAGACCCAATTGAACCACCCTATAAGCCAGATAAGAGCTATCAACACCACCACTCAATCCAATAATACAATCATACTCTTTATTCTTTTGTGTCTTTTTTATTTTTTCGGCAATGGCCACAAGTTTTTGTTCGCCTTCCTTATTTGGAAACCACAAGCCATTTGCTCTTTCTATAGCCTCATTACAATGATTACAATTTCCTTCTTGATCAAAAACGATTTCGGGATCGGATGTATCCATAATACATCGATTACAGATTTGATATTCTCTTTCTTTCATACGTTTTTAAATTGGTTTATATGGTCTTCTGTGATATTATGAAATAGTTATATTTTCTCCTACAGACTTTACAACAAGACCTTGATTCATTTTTATTTTCTTAGTTGTTAATGATTTCTTTTATTTCTGTAGGATCTGGATATGAAATGAGTACACCCCTTTTTTTTCCTTGAAAAACAAAAAGACTCCCAGCAGCAGCAGCAGATGCTCTTCCTTGGTAAAACGCCTCTTTAAAATCATTTAATTCTCCTGCGCCTCCACAAGCAATAACCGGAATAGAAACCGCATCTGTGATTTCTCGAATCATCTCAATATCATAGCCATTCATAACGCCATCTCTTTCTATAGCGTTTAAAAATAATTCTCCTGCGCCAAGTTTCTCCATCTCTATTGCGTACGTAATAGGATCCTTTTTTGTGTTCTTTTTGCCTCCATTAACATACACCGAAGTTTTACCAAACAGATTTTTTTTATAGTCAATAGAAATTACTATTGTAGAACTACCAAAAATGGTAGCTGCTTCTTTTATGAATTGGGGATTATAAAAAGCGGCCGAATTTATAGCTACTTTTTCGGCACCAGAAGCAATTAGTCTTCTAATTTGATCAATTGTCTTTATTCCTCCTCCATAACAGAATGGCATAAAACATTCAGTAGCTATATCGCCAATCAATTCATATGGCGGTTCCTTTCTATCCTTTGTGGCATCTATATCAAGAAATACTAATTCATCGACTTCTTTTTCATTAAAAATTTTAACTGCATTAATAGGGTCACCAATATAGGTCGAATCCTTAAATTTTATTGTTTTAACCAGTCCATTATCTCTTAATAATAAACAGGGAATTATTCTTTTAAGTGCCATAATTAATATTCTCGGACAAAATTCTCTAATAGTTTCATGCCAAACTTATGGCTTTTCTCAGGATGAAATTGCACTCCCAGAATATTATCTTTCTCAACGGCAGAATCAAAATCAAAATTATAATTCGTTTGAGTTAATCCAGAATCATCATTTACATCCATATAATAAGAATGCACAAAGTAAAATTTGGGTTCTTCATACATCTCTTTAAATAGTTTGCTCTTTTTCTGTAAGTTGGTGTAATTCCAACCAATATGCGGTACTTTGAAATTCCTGTCATTAAAATTAAATCTCCTGACCTTGGCATCAATCCAACCTAATCCTTTTTGTTTTCCTTCTTCACTTCCTTGACATAATAATTGGGATCCCAGGCAAATTCCCAAAATTGGTTTTTTCTCTACTAATGCTTTTTCATTAAGCACATCCCATAAATTATATTTTTTCAAACTTTCGATACCAGAATCAAATGCCCCTACTCCAGGTAAAATAATTTTTTCCGCAGATTCTAATTTAACGGGATCAGAAGTAATTTCGGAACTAGCTCCAATTTTTTTTAACATATTTTGGATTGAGCCTAAGTTTCCGACCTTATAATCTACTATTGTTATCATCTTTTCATTGTTTATTTCCTTTTGCAAAAGAATATGATAGATATATATTCAATATATATAATAGTGAATAGGAAGCTACAAAAGAAATTAATGCAACTTTGATATCATTATAATAGATTCCTATTGCAAAAGAAATCACGGCAAAAATAAGCAATCCTATTTGCCAAAACATATCATAATGTTGTTTTTCTGCAATATTAAACATATAACTTAAAGGACTTGCTGTAAATTTAAAAAAGAAAAGTATCGAAAAAATCTGAGCAAATTCGCCAGCCATGCTCCATTCCTTCCCAAATATGATTCCAAATATAAATGGGGATATAAAAAACAATAAAATTGTTGGTATAATAGAAAGCAAGACAAGTGTTTTAAAAGTTTTTACAAAAATATCCTTACAATTTCCATCTTTGGCATAATCTTCACTTGCTCTTTGTTTAAATACATCTAATACGGATCTTCCTAAAAGACTTATTGGGGCATTTAGCACTCTTTCCATTAATGAGTAATTTCCTAAAATCGCACCACCAAAATATTTTCCAATTACGAATATTGGCAATTGATTTGAAACCACGTTGATGAACTCTGCTGGTAAGGTAAAATATGGAAACCTTTTGTATCGTTTCATCAATGCCAACATACCAGTTTTAGTTATTTTGGAAAATACGGAATCCCTGTCTCGTCTAAACTTATGAATCAAATATAAAACGGAAAAAATTCTTCCTGAAACAAAACCTAATAATAAACCTACGGGAGTATAACCTAGGGTTCCTGATCCTATTTGCACTCCGGTCATTGCAGTTGTATTTATTATTTTACTGGCCGCCATTCTTTTATAAAGCGTTTTTCTATTAAACCAAAAGCTTATGGCATTAAAAACTCCCATAAATAGAACAGATACTGGGATAAAATATAACCATTTTGACAACGTCCTTGCATCTTCTTGGTTATCCGTTAAGAAACTTGATAATTCTACATTAAAAAAGAAAACTCCTAGAAAAATTATAGTGCTAATTATGAAAGCAATCAGAATAGATAATACTGTTATATTAGCAGAGTCTTCATCTTTCTCTGGGATTATTATAGCTATATCATATTTTAATGAAACAACAACTGTAACAACCGCTGCCAGTGACATATATGTTGCTAATATTCCAAAATCATCTGGAGTATATAATCTTGTTAAAATAGGTGATAATGCCAAAGGGACCGCCTGCGCCATTGCAGTCCCGGTAACTAAAGTTATTATATTTCTAGAAAAACTGGATTTTAATATTCTCAAAAGTAGTTAATTATTAATCCTTTTTTAAAAATCTATGATATTCTCCCTTAAGTCCAACGGGGGCTGAATTTCTAATATCATGGACGATTTTGATTGCAGTTCTTGCTGCATCCAAGCCATACCCTTTTCCGTTTAAAATATCTTTATATACCATGGTATGCAGATCAGTAAATCCACCACTAAACTCAAGCTCTTCATCATCAATAGTAATAGATCTAAAAGTTGTTTGTCCTTTTTCTTTTACTTCTTGTGGTAAATACTCTGCATTAATTGATAAAAACCAACGAACACGTGCATTCTTAAACTCTAAATATCCCGCCGCTCTATCTTCTTCATGTACATGAACCACATTTTCTTGAATATCTCCAAAAATCCAGGATAACATATCATAAAAATGAACTCCGATGTTAGTTGCAATTCCTCCAGACTTAGTTTTATCTCCTTTCCAAGAAGTATGATACCAATTACCTCTTGAAGTTAAATAGGTTAGATCTACTTCAAACTTGGTGTCTTTTTTTTGTTTTTCAACCTTTTCTTTTAGTGCTATTATTGATGGGTGCACCCTAAGTTGCAGTATATTATAGATTTTTTTGCCTGTTTTCTCTTCTACTCTTTGCAGTTTATCCACATTCCATGGATTTAACACTAATGGTTTTTCACATATCGCATCAGCGCCACTACGTAAGGCAAATCGTATGTGAGCATCATGTAGATAATTTGGAGAACAAATACTCACATAATCCAAAAATACATCTTGTTCATATTTAAGTTTCTCTATATGTCTATCAAACCTTTCAAACTCAACAAAAAAATCTGCCTTTGGAAAATGAGAGTCAATAATTCCTACACTATCATTTTTATCATATGCCGCCAAAAGTTCATTATTTGTGTCCTTAATAGCTTTCATGTGTCTTGGAGCTATATAGCCTGCTGCTCCTATAAGCGCAAAATTTTTCATAATAATTCTTTCAATTCTTTGGTTATATATTGTATTTCTTGATCAGATAGATATGGGTTCATTGGTAAACTCATAATTTCATTAGATACATTTTCTGAAACGGGAAAATCTCCTTGTTTATATTCCAAATACTCAAAGCATTCTTGTAAATGAAGGGGTTTTGGATAATGCACCGCCGTAGGGATTCCTTTTTCTTTTAATTTTAATTGGACACCATTACGATCTTTTATTCGAATAGAATATTGGGCCCATACCGAAGTATTATATTCCTCTACAAACGGGATGGTTGTATGATTTATAAGATGTTCATTGTATTTTTTTGCCACCTTTTGTCGCCTAGCTACATCATTGTCATAATACTTTAATTTTTCTATCAAGATTGCAGCCTGCAATGTGTCTAAACGACCTCCTATTCCAATATATTTATGGATGTATCGTTCTGTTTGACCGTGTACTCGTATGCTCTTTATTTTGTCTGATAAAGCTTCGTCGTTTGTAAAAACAGCTCCCCCATCACCAAAACAACCCAATGGTTTGGCTGGGAAAAAAGAAGTACAACCAATCGTAGAAAGGTTACAACTTTGCTTTCCTTTATAAGTAGCTCCAAAACTTTGAGCCCCATCCTCAATAACAGCTAAATCGTATTTCTTTGCCAAGGCATTAACAGCATCCATATCGGCAACTTGCCCATAAAGCGATATCGGCATTATTGCCTTTGTTTTCTCGGTTATTTTTTCCTCAATACGATTAACATCAATATTATAAGTAGATTCATCAATATCAACAAATACCGGAACAGCTCCCAAAAAAGCAATTGTTTCGGCAGAAGCAATAAAAGTAAAAGGTGACGTTATAATTTCGTCTCCTGGTTTAATATCTAGGGCCATCATTGCCAATATAAGAGCATCCGTTCCTGATGCACAGGTAATAGCATGTTTTGCTCCCGTGTATTGTTGCAACTGCATTTCCAAATCCTGTACTTCTTTCCCCATAATAAATCTTGAGGAGGAAACTACATCACTCATTGCTATATCAATGGCATCCTTATGTTCTAGATAAGCTTTGGTTAAATTAGCAAAATCTATTTTCATTCTAACTATTTAATTCTTTTTACTATATTTTCTTCTAAATTCAAGATATATTCCTGATTACTTTCGGGACATATCGCTTTTTGGTTATCATCAAAATTTAAACGATGACCAAATTCACTTACCCACCCTATTTGTTTGGCTGGATTCCCTACTATTAGAGCATACGGTTTAATTGTTTTAGTAACTACAGCACCAGCACCAATTAATGCATATTCTCCAATATTATTTCCGCAAATTATTGTTGCATTAGCTCCAATAGATGCTCCTTTCTTTACTATCGTTACCGCATATTGCCCTCTTCTATTGACAGCACTTCTAGGATTAATCACATTAGTAAACACCATAGAAGGCCCTAAAAAGACATCATCTTCACAAATCACTCCAGTATAAATAGAGACATTATTTTGAACCTTAACGTTCTTCCCTAGTTTTACTTCTGGAGAAACCACTACATTCTGTCCAATATTGCACGATTCTCCTATACTACAATTGGACATTATATGAGAAAAATGCCATATTTTGGTGTCCTTACCTATATTACAATTACTATCTATAACTGCTGTTTCATGAGCATAGTATTTTGTATCACTCATACCTTAAAATTCTATCTATTATTAACTCCTTTGATAAAAAACCTTTCACATCATAAACCCTGGCATTTGTACTCCCTGATTTTTTAACTTCAATATTGTTATTTTTTATATTATATAAAGTCATTTATTTAAATTACGAAGACTATTACTCCATTCAATTACAGAAGCAAGAAAACTTTGTTTTGTCTTTGATTTATCTAAAACACTATATTTTGGACGTTGTGCAAAAGTAGGGTAATTATCGGTTTTTTCTAGTTTTATAACTTCTTGTTTTCCTGAAAGTCTTAAAATCTCTTTTGCGAAATCGTACCAAGTTGCCTCACCTTCATTACTATAGTGATAAATACCATAGTCACAAGAATTTATAAGAATCAAATCGAGAATAAATCTGGCAAGATCGTTGGCGTTCGTAGGAGTTCCTATCTCTGAACTTACTATCGTAAGTTTTTCTTCTATCTCTGACTTTTTTTTAATGGTTTTAAAAAAGTTATGCCCGAATTCTGAATACAACCAGGAGGTTCTAATGATAAAATATTTTTCAAGAGATTCTTGTATATGTTTTTCTCCTGCTAACTTGGATTTTCCATATTCATTAATTGGATTAGGAGTGTCCTTCTCTGTATAAGGACTTTCTTTCTTTCCGTCAAAAACATAATCCGTAGAAATATGAATTAATGTGGCGTTGTGTTCTTTACATACTTCAGCCAAATTTTTAGCTCCTTGGGAATTTACTAAAAAGGCTATTTCGGGATTTTTTTCTGCCTTATCGACATTAGTGTACGCCGCACAATTGATTACAAAATCAAACATATTGTTCACAAATAAACCTTGTATTTGATCACTATTAGTGATATCTAGTGCTGCTGAATTTGCAAAATACATGTTCAATTCTGGATAATCATCCCTTATCTTGTGTATACATTGTCCTAGTTGGCCATTGGATCCTGTTACCAAAACCCTTTTTTTAGGAAACTCTCTATCCATCTTTTAACTCTTTTAGATAAGGTAATACGTTATCCTTTTCTGATAATAAAATCTCTGATGGGTCTGTTTTCCAATCAATCTTAAGACTTGAGTCATTATATTTAACACCTAACTCTGAAGGTTTATGATAGTAATTATCACATTTGTAGGCAAAAATGGCAGTATCACTTAAAGTGATGAATCCATGCGCAAACCCCCTGGGAACAAAGAGTTGAAAGTTGTTTTTATCATTTAAAATAATAGAAAAATGCTTTCCGTAGGTTTGGGATTCTGGCCTTAAATCGACTGCTACATCTAGAACTTCTCCCAAAACTACTCTAACCAATTTTGTCTGCGCAAAATCTCCTGTTTGGAAATGTAATCCTCTTAATGTTCCTTTTGAAGAAATAGATTGATTATCCTGTACAAAATCTATTTGTAATCCTGTTTTTTCTAAAAATTGTTGGGAATTAAAACTTTCGAAAAATGAACCCCTTTGGTCTTCAAAAATTTTAGGTTTTATGATAAAACACCCTTCTATAAATGTTGGTTCGACTTCCATTCTTAATCTAATTGTAATAAATATTTACCATAACCGCTCTTTAAAAGGGGTTTTGCTAATTCATGAAGCTGTTTTTTGTTGATAAAACCTTTTTTATAGGCGATTTCTTCAATTGCTCCTATTTTAAGTCCCTGCCGTTCTTCGATTACCTGTACAAATTGAGAAGCTTGCATCAAAGAATTAAAAGTTCCTGTATCTAACCAGGCTGTACCTTTATCTAAAATGCTTACTTTAAGTTTTCCTTTTCCTAAATAAGCATTATTTACATCTGTGATTTCAAGTTCTCCTCTATCACTAGGCTTAATTTTCTTGGCTATTTCTACAACTTCATTATCATAAAAATAAATACCTGGTACAGCATAATTTGATTTTGGTTGTTTTGGTTTTTCTTCAATAGAAATTGCCTTTCCTTGATCATCAAAATCAACAACTCCATAACGCTCTGGATCTTGAACATGATACGCGTATATAATTCCGCCATCAGGATCATTATTATTTTCCAAGAGATTCTCTAAGCCAGAGCCATAAAAAATATTATCCCCTAATACCAATGCTACTTTATCCTTATCAATAAATTTTTCTCCAATAATAAACGCTTCGGCTAATCCATTGGGTTGATCTTGAACAGCGTATTCAAACCTACAACCATATTTTAACCCATCTCCTAAAAGCTTTTTAAAAAGTGGTAAATCTTGAGGTGTAGAAATAATAAGAATTTCACGAATTCCGGCAGATATTAAAGTCGATAGAGGATAATATATCATTGGTTTATCATACACTGGCATTAACTGTTTACTAATTGCCAATGTTAAAGGATGCAATCTTGTTCCTGAACCTCCTGCTAGTATTATTCCTTTCATTTTTTTAGTTTTTCAAAATCTAATGAAAAATACTTATTACAATAACTATCATTATATTTTATTAAATGAGTTGGTGTATTTATTTATATACCAAGCCACCGTTTTCTCTATCCCTGACTCAAAATTTTCATCTGCCTTCCACCCTAATTCATTTTCAATCTTAGAAGCATCAATTGCATATCGTAAATCGTGACCTGGTCTATCTTTAACAAAAGTAATAAGCTCTTTATATGATTTTTGGTTTTTTCTTGGTAGAAGATTATCTAACAATTCACAAATCTTTGCGGCTATATAATTATTGTTTCTCTCATTTCTACCTCCAATGTTATAAGTCTCACCAGAAAGTCCTGTATTATAAACAAGCTCAATACCCTTACAATGATCGAGGACATATAACCAATCTCTAATATTTTTACCATCTCCATAAATAGGGATGTTTTCCTCGGCTATTGCTTTTCTGATTATGGTTGGAATTAACTTTTCATCATGTTGTTTAGGTCCATAGTTATTAGAACAATTAGTAGTCACCACGTCTAGACCATAGGTGTGAAAGTAACTTCGAATAATAAAATCAGAAGAGGCTTTTGATGCGCTATAAGGGCTATTTGGTGCATAAGGTGTGGTTTCTTTAAACAATCCTGTTTTTCCCAATGTGCCATATACCTCATCAGTAGAAATGTGATGAAAACGACAACCACTGTATTCTTTTCTGTAAGAGTGAGGTGAGTCCATCCAATGGTTTCTCGCGACATCAATTAATTGGAAGGTTCCAAAAACATTAGTTTTTATAAACTCATCCGGGTTTTCGATAGAATTGTCAACATGGGACTCGGCAGCAAAATGAATAACTCCTCTAAAATCGTACTCTTTAAATAAAGATTCTATCAAAGATCTATTACAAATATCACCTTCTACGAAAGTATAATTATCATGTTTCTCAACCTCCGTTAAGTTTTTTAAATTCCCTGCATACGTAAGTTTATCAATATTCAATACATGAACATGAGGATTATTAAAAAGGAAATATGGTATAAAATTCGAACCAATAAAGCCTGCGCCACCAGTAATTAAAATGTTTTTCATAAACCTATAAAATATAAACTTGTAGTAAATCTATTTCTACACTTCTATTTTCTGTAAAAAGAATGTTAGCACACGAAATTTTTCAATCCTCACCTATGTATTATTCGTTGTAATATTTTTCGCTAGGTTGATTTTCTGTTTATTCCCTCTCATACCTATTCATTTAAAATTAGGCGAAGCCTTAAATTCTAGAACATATTTTTAACTCTTCATTAATTCTCATCTCTTTTTAGAGTTTCTTAGTAAAAGAAAATAACGATTAATCATTATTTACAAAATTATTAATCGATGAAAACAAATATCTTGAAAAGTAAAGCAAAGAAGTCAATCCTATGAGGATTAATGGTATTACTAGTAGATTTCTTTTCACCAACATCTTTCGCTTAGAAATAATATCATTGTGCTCTACGATCGTTAATATCTCTTTATTTAATTCCAAAAACTTTTCGTAATAGGAGATATTACTAATTAATGACTCTTTTCTTTTTAATAAAGATGATATAGTTGGAGTTTCAGACTCCGTTGCGAAAATATACTTATCTTCACTTGGGTTAGGGTTTTTACTTAAATTCGTTAAATAATCATTAACAAATTTCAATGACCCTTTACTCTGTTCTAAATTATTCTTAGTTTGCCTCAATTCAATATCCAACAACTTATTGTAATATTTATTCAGTTTCAATGATTCCAAAATCTTATCTGCAATCACAACATTTTCTGTATTATTATTTTCGAAACTAATAGTTAATTTGTGCTGTTTATAAAAATTCCTGTACTTTTTTTCTTTCAGTAATTTTTCATTATACCCTTCAATAAAAGATTCTTTGTCTTCTAACTTAGTTAAAACATCATCGGGTTGAATAATGGGTTCAAGGATAATTTTTCTTACATTTTTTACCTGCTCAACGCTCAATCCCAATTTATTAACGAAATTATTATCTTTAAAATTATCTTCTAAATCATTAATAAAATCATAAATATACTCTACCGAGTTATAATTTGGTTCGATAATAATTTCCTGAATAAAATCATTTTTTTTATCCAAATATTGATCTGATAAAAACCCTAATACAATACCAAGCACTCCAAGAACAAGAAATAACATGAATTTTTTCTTATAGAAGAAGACAACATCTACAATAAGTTTAAGGAATTTTCTAAAAAACTCTTTTACCATTCCAAAAAGTTGCATTAAATCTATCTCTTCGTTTTGATTTTCTTGACCCATTCTTATCGTTCTTTAAATATTTGTTCTATTATTTTTTCTGTAATTAAGTATGTAGGTTTAACCCCTGTTGTTCCCAATCCTCCTGAAGCTAATGTGCTTCCTGTTTCTAATGGATTATCTGATGCGTAATACGCGTACCGCACTTTTACCTTTGGACTAATACTGCCTCTTAATCTTGAAGCTGATTGAATCGCCTTTTGATAATGCGCTCCTTCCATTTCTAACCCAATTACATTCCAAGTAGAATCATGAAAAAATTTCAAAATATCACGGTTTTGAAGTGAAGTCCCTAAAACAGTAATCATGGCACCATCATAAATATCAATACCATGACCTTCAAGGTCTTTCTTTCTTAATTGATTTTTAAACGGATAATTATCGGCTGTACCTTCAAAAACATGTGCTGTTGGTATCATAATATCTCCTTTACCTCCTTCAAGAATCCCAGCTTTACCCATGATAGAAACCGACTTAACATTTACATGAGATTTTACCCCTTTCGCATTTACATAGGGTTTTAAAAGCTCATCCATAGTTTCATAAGCCTGCTCACCAAAAGCATAATCCATAACGATGATAACAGGTTTATCATCATCTTCTCGATCCGTAATCAGGTTTTCATATTCGCCATCTGTATATTTCGAGGTGTCAAATACTTGCACATTAATATTAGCGCCACTTTGATCATCGATATAGGTCATACCTTTTTGTAATGCCAATTTTTCAACCTTTGCTCTAAGCTTGTCATTTTTATTTTCGCTAAGCGATTCATAAAGATCAAACGTACTCTTATTTTTAAGCTCGACTTTTAAAGCAATAGGTGCGTATAACGCATTCATTACACTATGCATATTAGCACTAATGATATGTATAGGACGTTCTAATAAATTAAGTTCTTCTAATTTCTTCTTAATTGTATTTGACCAAATATCGCCATGAATATGATGACCTAATCTTTCTCTTAAGACTGGACTAAAGGTTACAATTCGTTTTTTATCTTCTATAGATTCTTCTATAGCCAATTTACCGAGCCAGTATATAATATGTAAAAATCGTTCTTTGTTTTCGGCACATGAAAAACTTTCGTAAATAGATCTAACCTCTTCAAAAGTACGACCAAGGATATTAGCCGTATGGGTTAATGCCACTTCTCTTTCGGCTTTGGTAAGCTCTTCTTTGGATAATACTGCTTTCTCTAATTTTTCCCAATCTCGAGTAACATTACCTTCCTCATTAATCACAACACGATTCATGATTTTGTGAGACTCTATAAATAAAAAAGTAAGGTGAGTAAGAATATCATAAATTTCAGACCGACCTCGAGTAATCTCTATGTTCATCTGTTCCTCATCAATACGGTAACAGTTTCTTCGTCTTTTTGGTGGTACTATTGGCTTAAAATGAGAGTTTTTATAGCCTTCATCGCTGGTTAAGTTGATATATCGACACTCCTCGATACCAATTGGTAGTCGATCTATCACGTATAATAATCCGTTAAGTTCTACTTTTTCTTCAGCCACAGAACCATATATTTCTGGTCTAAGAATAAGCAATGCTTCTCTTAGTGTATCCCCAGAAACTCCCATAGGTTTATAAAAACCACGATTGAATAGATGACGCATAGTAATATACATACGTTCTATTGCACTTGAGCTTTCTTGTGCTCTTGTTCTTCCTTGTGTTATAAAATCTGCCATAAATTTTTCGGAACAAATATAGTTTATTTGTCTATCATAACAGAAAGGGCATCTGCAATATTTCTATCGTTAGAAAGTCTTGGTAGTTTATTTTGCCCACCCAATTTGCCTATAGATTTCATATAATTCTTAAAACCATCTTTTGGAATCGTTGTAATCCTTAGCCTGCTAAGTATCTTTCCATCAATTAAATCATCATAATACGTATTTTGATTACGCAATGATTTGTCGATTGCCAAAGCGAGTTTTTCTATACCTTCTGGCGGTTCATTAAATTCGATAAACCACTCATGATAAGGCAATTCACCTTCTTTTGGGTTTACTTGCGGAGCTACTGTAAAATCATTTACAATAACGCCAATTTCATCTGCTCCTTCTTTAAGCGCCTGATCTACTTCCTTACCAATTACATGTTCTCCAAAGGCAGAAATAAAATGTTTAATTCTTCCTGACACTATTACTCTGTATGGTGATGTGCTTGTAAATTGAACAGTATCACCAATATTATAAGCCCATAATCCTGCATTGGTAGAAACCAACATTACATAATTTACACCTATTTCTACTTGTCCAATAGTTAAACGCTCAGGGTTTTCTTCAAAAAAAGTGTCTGCTTTTACAAATTCATAAAACATTCCAGAATCTAATTGCAGTAACATTCCTTTTTCTTTCTGGCTATCTTGAAAAGCAAAAAAACCTTCAGATGCAGGATACAATTCTATCCCAACTACTTTTCTTCCGATCAGTTTCTCAAACGTGCTTTTATAGGGTTCAAAATTTACACCTCCATAAATAAATAGCTCAAACCCTTTGAATAGTTCACCTACTTTTTTATTTGTTTTTTGCTGAAGTCTTTCAAAATACATTTGCACCCATGGCGGAATACCACTAATAATACTCATATCCTGATCTACAGTTTCTTCAACAATGGCGTCTACTTTCTTTTCCCAATCTTCAATACAATTGGTTTCCCAGCTTGGCATTCGATTTCTTTGAAGATATTTTGGAACATAATGTGCTACAATTCCTGATAAACGACCCAGTTTTACTCCATTCTTCTCTGTCATCTCTGGACTGCCTTGAAGAAATATCATCTTGCCATCAACAAACTTAGTTTTTCCTGTCTCATCTATATAACACAAAATAGCATTACGAGCTGCGCGTATATGATTTGGCATAGATTCTTTGGTAAGAGGTATATATTTAGCCCCACTCGTAGTACCTGAGGTTTTGGCAAAATATAATGGTTTTCCTGGCCAAAGTATATCACTCTCACCTTCCACAACACGGTTTACATATGATTTTAATTCTTCATAATCGCGTATAGGAACATGGTCTGCAAAATCAGAAAAAGTCCTAATGTTTTTAAAATTGTGGTCCTCTCCAAACGCTGTATGCGCAGCACTTGTAATTAAGTTTTCAAATACAAGCTGTTGTGTTTTTACCGGGTTTGCTGCCCATTTATCAATTTTTTTACGAATTCGTTTGGCAAAAATCTTAGCTCCTAGTGCTTTTAAAGACATAATTATTGTTCAAAATCAATAAAATTTGTTGGGTCTGTAGGATACCCATCCCTCCATAATTCAAAATGCAAGTGAGGTCCTGTCGAAAGCTCTCCTGTAGATCCTGCCGTAGCAATCACTTCTCCTGCTTTAACTCGCTCTCCTTGCTGTTTTGTTAATGAAGCATTATGTTTATACGTAGTAAGTAGGTTGTTATTATGTTTAAGGATAATAACATAGCCAGTTTCGGCAGTCCATTCAGAAAAAATCACAGTTCCTGAAGAAGCCGCTTTTATGGGTGTATCTTTAGGTACCGCCACATCTATCCCGTAATGTTTTTCGTTTGCATTATACCCAGAAGTAATATTACCTTTTACTGGCGGAAATAATGAAAAATCAGAATTTGTTTTTTCGCTTTCAAACAAACTGTATTTATCTTCTTTAGAAACTTCTTCTCTAAGTTTAATATCTTGATCCGATGGGCTTAAATCTACCTCTTCGGGATTTAATTTTTGTGATTGCACGGCAGAATCAATATCGAACTCTACAGTTTTTACATCTCCCGTCAATACTTTCTTTATAGAATTATAATATTCTTGATTTAGGCCTATTCTTGACTCTAAAGAATCTGTTGTAGCCACTAGTCTTGTGGCTCTAAGATTTAAAGAAGTAGACGAGTATCCTGGTATATATTCTCTTAGTGGTGTAAAAGCAATCAAAAAAGTGGTTCCTGAGACCAGAACAATCGAAGTAATCATAACCAATACAAAAACATTAAGCCTGTTCAGTTTAAAAGATATCCGTTCCTCAAAAGTGTCCTCATTAAGGATAACCAAGCGATACTTATTAAGCAGCTTTTTTGTAATTCTCTTTTGTTCTTTTTTCTTTTTAGCCATAAATGAAAAGCAAATATAAGCAATCTACCAATATCAAAACACAACGTTTTTGACATATAAATCGTTTATTTACTACCTTAATAATATCATAAAAAGAGTTCTTTTCTCATTTTAAATACCCTCTAAAACCTTGATTTACTGAAACGTTATTGTTTTCTGGTATCGTTAAAGATTATTTAAATGGTGCGGATTTAATGATTTCTTGCTAACTTTGCATCTTAATAGTTTAAGATCATGATAGTATCAAGTATATTTTTAGGAATGATTGGCCCATGGCAAATTGCTTTAATTGTAATCATCGTATTGCTTTTATTTGGAGGAAAAAAAATCCCTGAATTAATGAGAGGCCTGGGAAGTGGTATAAAAGAATTTAAGGATGCATCTAAGGAAGAAGAAGATCCTAAAATTGATGAGAAAAAATAATTTCTTATTGTAAATAATATAAAAAAACCCAACTCGACTGAGTTGGGTTTTTCTGTTTTAGTCTATTAGTGAAAGTTGGATTCTTTTCCTATTGATATCTACTTCAATTACAGTTACCATGAGATGTTGATGCAGCTGTACTACAGCATTTACATCACTAATATATTCGTTTGCTAATTTAGAGATGTGTATTAAACCGCTTTCTTTAACTCCAATATCTACAAAACATCCAAAATTAGTGATGTTATTTACAATACCAGGTAGTTTCATCCCCGCCCTAACATCTTGGATCGTTTTTACATTAGGGTCAAATTCAAAAACTGTTACTTTTTTCCTAGGGTCTACCCCTGGTTTTTCCAATTCTTTAACGATGTCTGTCAAAGTAGGAAGACCTACCTCATCTGTAATATAATGCTGGAGCTTTATTTTTGTGATAGCCTCTTTGTTTCCTATTAAATCAATTACGGGTACACCAGCGTCCTTAGCCATTTTTGAAACCAAGGTGTATCGTTCTGGATGCACGGCAGAGTTATCAAGTGGGTTTTTAGGACTAGTAATTCTAAGAAAAGCTGCAGCTTGCTCAAATGCTTTCCCTCCCAATCTTGGTACTTTCTTGAGTTCATTACGAGATTGTAGCGCTCCATTTTCTGACCGATAGGCTACAATATTTTCTGCAAGTTTTTCGCCAATACCAGAAACATAACTTAATAAGGGAACACTAGCGGTATTTACATTTATCCCTACACTATTTACACAACTCATCACTACGGTATCAAGCTCGTTTTTAAGTTTTGTTTGATCTACATCATGTTGATATTGACCTACTCCTATAGCTTTGGGATCAATTTTTACCAATTCTGCCAAAGGATCAGCCAATCGCCTTCCTATAGAAACAGCCCCCCTAACCGTAACATCATAATTTGGAAATTCGGCCCGTGCAACCTTTGATGCAGAATAAACAGAGGCTCCACTTTCATTAACCATAAATACTTGAATGGGGTTGTCAAAAGGTATTTTTTTAATAAATGCTTCGGTTTCTCTAGCAGCCGTTCCGTTTCCTATTCCAATAGCTTCAATTTTATAGGCATTTACTAAAGATCTAATTTTTTTAATAGCGCCCGTCGTTTCTCGTTGTGGTGGATGTGGGTAGATATTCTCATTATGCAACAAATCACCCTGCTTATCTAAGCATACCACCTTACATCCAGATTTAAAACCAGGATCCAAAGCTAAAATTCGTTTTTGACCAAGAGGTGAGGCTAGTAATAGTTGCTTTAAGTTTTGCGCAAATACTTTAATTGCATTATCATCAGCTTTTTCTTTAGATTGATTAAGTATTTCTGTAGAAATTGCGGGAGTTAATAATCTTTTATAGGCATCAGAAATTGCCAAAAACATATGATCTGTACATGCTTCTACATTTGTTCTAATCATTACATCATCAAGAATATCTAAAGCATCTCCTTCAGGAACAGCGATTTTTACTCTAACGATCTTTTCATTTTCGGCTCTTAAAATAGCCAACAAACGATGTGATGGGCATTTGTGTAAAGGTTCTTCCCAATCAAAATACTGTTGATATTTCTGGGCATCATCATCATCCTTTTTGGTTTTAATTACTGTAGAACGTATACTGGCTTTTCTTTGGAACAGTCTTCTTAATCTATTTCGGATTTTCTCATCTTCATTAATCCATTCGGCAATAATATCTCTAGCCCCTTGTAGCGCTAATTCTTCTGTGGTAATTGTGTCGTTAAGGTATTGCGATGCTACAAAAAGGATTTCTTCTTCTCTTTGCTGCAAAATAACTTTGGCCAATGGTTCAAGCCCCTGTTCCTTAGCAACACTGGCTTTGGTTTTACGCTTCTTCTTATAAGGCAAATACAAATCCTCGACTTGAGTTAAGGTTTCTGCATTTCGAATCTTTCGTTCCAAATCAGGTGTTAAAACATCTTGTTCTTTAATAACACCTAAAACACTCTCTTTTCTTTTTTCTAAAGCTTCAAAAACAGCTTTATACTTTACAATTTCACCAATAGCAACCTCATCCAAATCACCAGTCATCTCTTTACGATATCTGGATATAAATGGGATTGTAGCCCCATCATCCAACAGAGCAACGGTTTTTGTAATCTGCTTTTCAGAGACAGGAATATATTTAGCGATAAAAGAAACTGTATTCATGTACTTGTTTTTAGAATCGCTAAATATATTACAAAATTCTAATTTGGATTTATATTTTTTATGATATGCATTTTAGAAATCAAAGTGCCATCACTTCCCATTCCTTCAATAAAGAGGCTAATGTTTTCTAAGCCAGTATTAGGAATGGTAAAAGTTGCTACACCTTGTTGGTTAAAATCCAACCTGGGTTGCCAATGTATTGCGCCATAGCTTACAAAAAAAGGATCTAGATAATTAGCATATCCTGGATTATAAAACTCTTTTACAGGTTCAAACCCTTTTGTAAACTCATACTCCGTATAGTTTCTATCCGGCTCTCTTGTTCTAATTAAAGGAAATCTTCTGGTGTATATTCGTATTGATCCTCCTCCACCTCTTGAACCTACTCCATGCCCTATATGATCTGTATAGATTTTATCTACATCGGCCAATCTTAGATCTGATAGAATACCAACATTTTCACTATTAAGTTGAAAGTCATCCAAAAAAATTGTAACGGGTACTGGGCCAGAAAAGGATGCTTTACGAGATGTTACTCTCAAGTTTATTGGATTATTTCGATCTGTAATGACGTACTTTCCTGTAAAAAACAAATAATCTACTATACTAAAAAATCTCTCTGCCATATCAAGTGTAACTTCTTTTGCGTTAAGATCGTAATATTTTGGTATTTGTATTCTACTTGTTTTTTTAATCTTTTTTTGATTGTTGCCAGTTACTTCTACAGCATCTAATACCTGAACATCTGTTAAAAAATCAAATGGAACCGTGGTCCTGTTTTGAATTTTATTGATATTCTCATTTCCTATCTCTGGGAATGTGTTTCTAAATGGTCTTTTAACTCTATCCGATTGCACCTGCAGGTACACTCCGGGTTTCTTAAAACCACCCTTAGTCTTAATACCAGAGATTTTTATCTTCTCGCCTCGTTCTGGGAAGAAATTAGCAATTTCAAAACTGTTATCAGATGCTAATGCTATCAACTTAGCACTATTATTTGTGCTGGGATACAGATATACCTGATCCATAACATCACTTTTCTTGTCCTGTATCCTTCCGGTAATCTTAAAGCCTTGATTAAAATTGTATAACGGTTTTGGTTCTGTATTAAAAATATCTCGCCATTGGTATTTACTCCACCCTTGTGTAATCAATAACAGGTCTAAATCGTATTTCTTCTTTCTGTCTACATCCGTAAAATAGTGCTTTTCATTCTCTATAAAGCCTTTTATGTATGGGCGTAATAACATAGCTGATTGTATATTATCAGAATGATTATAAGAAACTGTTTCTGATGGTAATGTAGAAATACTTACATCATAGGTTTTACCTACTTGATTAGGAATCTCTATAGCTACAGATAAGGAATCCTTTGTAGTCCTATCTACTGTAACACCCAAGCTCTCTATGCCGATATCTACTGGGTTAAATAGTAATCGCTCTACTACTGGGTCATTATCCTTAAACAACGTGAGCGTATTCATCCCTGGATATAGATCAGATCGCTTTAAAGAAATCTTTTTCTTTAATTCTTTACCTTTGAAATCTACCTTTATCTTCTTTGATAAATGATTTTTAAGTACTAATATCGAGTATGACTCTTTTTTAAGTGTCGCTAATGTGGCAGTATTTGTATTTAACTCTATGGCTACCTCGTCTTCGATAAGGTTATTAATACTTATGCTAATTCCTTTTCTGTCTATCCTTGGAAACTCTCCTGTAATCTCTCTACCATCTCTAAGTTTGATAATTGCTGTATATTTTTTTCCTGGTTGTGGTGTTATATTAAACTTGCCCAAACCTAAAGTATTAGAACTAAAAGATGTAATCTCATTACCCAATTCATCTTGGACTATACCGTGCTCAAAGGCTACGCCATACCCTTGATTATTGATCAATTTAAAGCCTATCGTATTAAAGGTATTAGAAACTAAATGACCTCCTTCTGGCAATAACTGAAAATCATAAACTAAACCTTTTTGTGATACTTTTTCAGTTATAGAATCTTTAATAATTTTTATTCTCTTGGTATACGATTCATCTTCCTTAAAATTATTCATCCAATTGGTAGAAATTCTCATATAATAATCACCACTTTGCAGCGTAGAATCTATTTTAATATTACCATGAACACTACCTTGATGACCCAAAAATTGGCCATCATATACCTCTTTTCCGGATGTGTCAAAAAGCGCTACAGTAAAATTGGTAGAGTTTACTGCTGCCAGATTATTTTGTCGATCATATACATACCCTTTAAACCAAATCTCTTCGCCATTAATATAAGTGTCCTTGTTTACGTGCAAGTACAAAGTCTCCCGGGGCAAATTAAAATAATTCGCATTGGCGACTCCTGGTGAAATATCAGAATTGGTCTGTGCAAATGATATGGATGGAAATAAAAATAAGATCAGAATTTTGGAAAGATGTTTCATAAGAAATGTGAATTAAAATTAGTTACTAAACAAAGAAACCCCATTTAATGAACACGTATAATGCTCAAAAAAATGGGGCTTATGTGATTAATTAGATATCAAAAATTATACCATTATCCTACTAAAATAGTAGGAAATGCAATTTCATCATATTCTAATTAGGTATTATCTTTTTTATATTATGAGTTTTAGAAATCAAGTTACCATCGTTGTCCATACCTTCAATAAAAAGAGTAATGTTTTCTATACCTGTATTGGGGATTTTAAAAGTCGCCACTCCTAGTTCGTTAAAATTCAATTTAGGTTGCCAATCAATAGCTCCGTAACTCACAAAAAATGGATCTAGGTAATTAGAATAACCAGGGTTATAAAACTCTTTTACGGGTTCAAATCCTTTTTCAAGTTCATACTCTAGGTACTCTTTGTCTGTGGTTCGGGTTCTGACTAAAGGAAATCTTCTAGAGTAAATTCGTATCGATCCACCACGTCCCCCTCTAGAACCTGCAGCATAACTAGTCTTATCCATATAAATCCTATCCACATCTTGTGTTCTATAATCCCATAGAATACCTAAATCAGATAATAGTATATCATCTAGGTATACTGCAACAGGCATTGGTTGCTCTACTACCTTAGCCTCAGATGTCTCCAATTGTCCACTCCCACTGTTAAGCGAAGGAAGCCCTAGTGCAATCACACTAATAGGAACAATAGCTATATCTACAGGGCTCTGATTGATTACTCTAAATTTTCGTGTCGATGCGATATAATCTAATATCGAAAAATACTGTTCTGCTTTCTCTAAAGTAATTTTCTTTGAATTTAACGCAAAGTATTTTGGTATTGTAATACGACTTGTGTTTTCTATTTCTTTTTGAGTACTTCCCTTTATTTCTACAGCATCCAATTCTTGTACATTTGCTAAGAAATCAAACGGAACGGTAGTTTTGTTTTCTGCTTTTTGAGTAAATCGTCTTTCTGCTTCTGGAAATGTATTCAAAAAAGATTTATGTATTCTTTCTGATTGTACTTGTAAGTATACCTTATATTTTTTAAAATCACCTTTTGCATTAACTCCAGAAACTTTAAGTTTTTCTCCTTTTTCTGGAAAAAAGTTATCAATCTCAAAAGTATTGTTGTTTACTTCAACCAGCTTTGCTTCATTATTAACAGTAGGAAAGAAATAAATCTTATCGACCTGTTTTCTTTTTTTATCTTGTATTTTTCCTGTGATCTTAAAACCCTGATTGAAATTATAACTAACATCGGGCTTGCTTTTAAAAATATTCTCCCACTTATACTTACTCCACCCTTGAGTGATCAATAATAAATCTAAATCATAAACCTTTTCTCGGTCTAAAGCTTTAAAGTATCTTTTTTCATTTTCTATATAACCTTTTACATAAGGTCTGAGCATAATAGCCGATTGTATGTTATCCGAATGGTTATAAGACAACGTACCCGATGGTAATGTAGATACACTTATATCATACGTCTTACTTGCATTGTACGGGATCCTTAAAGCAACCGACAAAGAGTCTCTTTCAACACTTGTCAACTTAATATCTATATTTTTTACACTTGTATCGACTGGATTATATAATACCCGCTCTACCAATGGATCATTATCCTTAAATAACGTTATCGTATTCACACCAGCATACAAACCAGAACGCTTTATTAAAATCGTTTTCTTTAATTCATCAATCCCAAAGTATATTTTCATCTTCTTAGAGAGATGATTCTTCCGGATAACTAATGTATACTTATCTTGTTGTAACTCTTTTATAGTTGCCGTATTGGTGTTGAACTGCATTGCCACCTGATCTTCAAGTAGGTTATTGACACTTACGCTAATTCCTTTTTTTTCAATCTTCGGAAAACTCCTTTCAATTTCACTACCATCTTTAAGCCTGATTAAAGCTCTATACTGCTTCTCTGGTATCGGAGTGATATTAAATTTACCTATACCTACAGCGTTAGATGAAAAAGTAGTCACTTCATTACCAGATTCATCTTGGATTACACCTTGATCAAATGCAACCCCATAGCCTTGATTATTAATCAACTTGAAACCAATAGTATTGAAAGTATTAGACACTACATGTCCTCCTTCTGGAAGTAACTGAAAATCATATTGCCTATCTTTATTATTCGTTACTGGGAGCAACGTATCTTTAATAATATTTATCTTTTTGGTATAGGATTCATTCTCTACAAAATTATGCATCCAATGTGTAGAAGCTCTTATATAATAAGCCCCACTATTCCATGTAGAATCTATCTGTATATTACCCTGAAAGCTACCTTTATTACCAAGAAAAACACCATCAAATACTTCGTTGCCTTCTTGATCAAATACCTCAACCTCAAAATTAGTAGATATTATTGACGGAAGATTGTTTTGACGGTCGTACACATACCCCTTAAACCAAATCTCCTCACCTGCAATATAGGTGCTTTTGTTAACATGAAGATATAGAGTTTCTCTAGGGACTTGAAAATAAGATGCATTTGCTTCTTCTATGGTGGGTACGCTATCTTGATGTTGACCAAGGATAGGATAGGAAATAAAAAGTAAAGCCAAAAACTGAAGTAAATGGTTTTTCATAAAATTTGTTAGTTAGTGAGTTGATTATCAAAAAACACCTTATTAGCAGTATTTAAAAATACTTAAAAAACAAGGTGAAATCTCCCCATAAATTCACAAAAATTATACCGATTAAGCAGTTATTTCGTTAATCTTTTGCCAATATCTCTAATCAAACTTAATGGTTTTCATAATAGCCTCAAGTTCAAACATATTGTCTCTTTTATTAACTGAAGGAGCAAAAACAAAACCTTCTAAAACCAATAGTCTATTATTTACTTCGTCTTCGATCACATAATTTACAAATGGGCCTGCCATAAAACGATCCTTGATTTCCCAAGTTCCTTTGGTTTCGAAAGTGAATCTACCATCTAGTTTAGTTTCATATAAATAAGGAGCATAGGCCGCTTCGGTAACAAAGTGTCCTACTTCTTCGGTAGGAATCTTCACTTTTCCAATAGAATCTCTCATTTTTATAATACTAGAAACGGTATTAGAATCTTTGGACACTATTCCCATAGGAAGTTCATAAATCATCAGATTCATACTACCATGCTGAATATCTTTGCGAATCCAAAAAAACTTATCTTCTTCTATAGCTACACGATAAGCGGTAGGAATACTTAACTTAACTCCTAGTTTTTGAGGTAATTGAGGAATTTTTTCTAACGACTTTCTAATTCGTTTTTGTTTTTCTCGAGTTTCTGCCAATTTATATTTTGAAACGATCGTTTCGTGATTATCATGGATTAAGGAAATAATTTCATCTTCGGTTTTACCAGAAATTACTGCACCCACCTGTGGTGTTGCATATTTATTGTTTAGCATCTGTAAATTATTCTTATCTCCCTTTCGAACATATAAGAACGTACGGTTTTTTCTTGCCAATCCAGAAAAGGCCCTTTTTGGCATTTGCCTCATAGAAAACAAAGGTTCTTCTTGAGGTAACCCAGGAACTTCGGCTCCAAAATATTTACGAACAGTATCTCCTACTCTACCTTTCCATAGCTCGTTATCCATTATTACAGAAAGTTCGTTTATTTTACCCACCGAGTGCGCCATAGCGCCTCTTGGTTTTTTGTTTTTTTCCTTTTTTGGCTCGGTGCAGCTCACCACACAAAGCAAGCAAACAATTGCAAGAGATAATTTTTTCATAAGAGACTATTTGCGGTTATGATTTAGAAAGTTTCAATTTCATACCTGGTTTTATACCGCTACCGCTAATATCGTTCCAATTTTTAAGATTTTCGACAGATATGCCTTTAAATTTTTGTGAAATGCTCCATAACGTATCTCCAGATTTAACCGTATACATTTCCGAAGAAGTATTAGTAGTAGCTAGTTTTGTAACTACTTTACTAGTTTTCTTGGCTTTTGGAGATACATTTACAATCGGTTTTCTTGGATAAATAGTTAGCCTTCTACCTATTTTCAAGTTGTTACTTCGTAATCCATTCCACTTTTTGATTTGACTTACTCTTACTCCATATTTTCTGGCAATTTTACCCAGATAATCACCGCTACGTACACGGTATCTAATTCTATCATTAGCTTCAAAATACTTAGGCAAAGGTTTTTCTCTTTTATCAAATTCTGCTTTGGCTAGTGTATAAATTTTATCCTCATTAGCCACAAATGATCCTATTTTATCCAATGGCAAACGCAATACATAATCTTCATCTTTGATGTACGGAATAATATCTAATTTATAAGAAGGGTTGAGAAATTGTAACTCTTCAATATCAATATTCATGTATTCTGACACTTGATCGAGCGTAATCATTTGTTTAACCTTGATTGTATCGGTTTCGAAATAAGCAAACTCAGGCTTTTTAGGTTCAAAACCATGCTTGTCTGCATATTCGAAAATGTACATCGTTGCCAAAAATGCAGGTAAATATCCTGCAGTCTCTCTGGGAAGATTATGTCTTATATTCCAATAATTTGTATATCCACCACTACGACGAATTGCCTTAGTAACGTTACCTGGTCCAGAATTATATGATGCTAATGCCAAGTCCCAATCACCAAATACCTTATACAATTTAGCTAAGTATTTGCAAGCTGCTTTTGTAGCCATAATAGGATCCATACGTTCATCGACATACGAGCTCACCTCTAAACCAAACATTTTACCCGTACCAAACATAAATTGCCATAGACCAGTTGCTCCTACTCTTGATTTTGCTCTTGGTTTTAAAGCAGATTCTACAATGGCAAGGTACTTTATCTCTAAGGGGATATTTTGATTATCTAATTCTTGTTCGAAAAGAGGGAAATAAAATTCGCTCAGTGCCATTAACCTTCCTAAATGTTCGTGACGATTTTTTAGATAATTCTTTATTACGCTTTCTAAAGATGCATTGTATTCTACGTTAAAAGGCGTTCTAGCATTGAGTTCTGCTAGTCTGGCTTTTAAAGTATCGGTAGGAAGGTCTACAAATTCTACCGGTTTATATTCTAATTCTGTAACCGATTTATAAATAGTATCAAAAAGAGTCGAGTTGTATAACTCTTGTTTCCAAAGTGAATCCAGCTCAGACATTTTGGGATGATCATTAGCTAAATATATCACGCTATCTTTTACACTAGTAGAAGTTACTGTAGTTGTCTGTAACTCGGTAACGGTCCTAATTACTTTGGTAGTATCGACCACCTGAACAGTATCTTGTTTAAGATCCAAAGTTCTTTCTAAAACAATTTGTTTGGTATCATTATTATTAGAAGTATTGGTAGTTACTGTTTCTTGAGCAAATAATGAAAAGGAAACAACTAGAAAAGAAAGCAATAATACATACCTATTTTTCATCTTGTGAACGATTTACTGTTTAGTTTATAATTGATTTAGGAACTATTGGGGTAAAAAGTACTGTTTTTAACATGTTATCAACAATATCTGAGCGAAAATCGCATTTTTTTTCTAAAATGCAAAAGATCAACACGTTAAAAACGCATAAAAACCGGTTAAAAAGACCGGTTTTTATGTAATTCTTACAAATAATGTTTATTTCTTACGAGAAAATGTTATTTATTAATTTTTTATCGCTGCAATTCCTGGCAATGTTTTGCCCTCAAGACTTTCTAGCATTGCTCCTCCTCCTGTAGAAACGTAACTTACTTTATTACCAAAACCAAACTGTTTTACAGCCGCTACAGAATCTCCTCCTCCCACAAGAGAGAATGCTCCATTTTCTGTTGCTTCTGCAATAGAGTTCCCTAAAGCGATTGTTCCGTTTGCAAAATTCTCCATTTCAAAAACACCCAAGGGTCCATTCCACAAGATAGTTTTTGATTTTAGGATTACTTCATGAAAGTTCTTTATCGTTTCGGGTCCAGCATCCAAACCTTGCCAACCCTCAGGAATAGCATCAACAGGTACCACTTTGGTGTTTGCATTATTATCAAAGGCATCTGCTCCCAAAACGTCTACAGGTAAATGAATTTCTACACCTTTATCTGCTGCTTTTTTAAGAATTTCTAGTGCTAATTCTTGCTTGTCATCCTCGCATATAGAACTTCCGATTTGTCCACCTTTAGCTTTTATAAAGGTATACGTCATTCCTCCTCCTACGATTAAATGATCTACCTTATCTAATATATTTTCTATAATTGTAATTTTAGAAGATACCTTAGACCCTCCTAAAACTGCAGTAATGGGTTTTTCACCACTTTGTAATACTTTATCAATACTTTCGATTTCTTTGGACAGTAAGCTTCCAAAACATTTGTGTTCAGGAAAAAACTGTGCTACTATCGTAGTAGAAGCGTGTGCCCTATGTGCAGTACCAAAAGCATCGTTCACATAAATATCCCCTAACTTCGATAATTGTTCTGCAAACCCCTTATCTCCTGAAGTTTCATTAGGATGAAATCTCAGATTTTCTAATAATAGTACTTCTCCAGGATTTAATGCTGCAACAGCATCTTCAGCTTCCCGACCAACACAATTTGCAACATATTTCACCTGTACACCCAATACTTCAGATACTTTTTCACAAATATGACGTAAAGAGAACTCATCTTGAACCCCTTTAGGCCTTCCTAAATGTGACATTAATACAGCACTCCCACCATCTTCTAATACTTTAATAATTGTTGGTTTTGCTGCCTGTATTCTTGTATCATCTGTTACTTCAAAGTTTTCATTTAAAGGAACATTGAAATCTACACGGATTAATGCCTTTTTGTTTTCAAAATTAAAATCATTGATTGTTTTCATTCTATCCAAATTGTATTGAGCAAACGAAAATAAATCTATTTCATTAAAAACATTGAAAATGAGTAGAAAAAATCTACGAAAACGATAGTAAATTTTCACTTTTATTGATTTTATAGAAAAACTGCTTTTTTGATAAAAAAATGATATTCGATTTAACTTAAAACCACACCATTCGATATTGTCTATTATTCAATTATATTTGCCTATGCTTTTTTCGGAAATTTTAGGATTACAACATATCAAAAGCTATTTGACTACTAGTGCTGATCGCAAAAGGATACCACATGCACAGCTTTTTGTAGGTCCAAATGGAAGCGGAACATTACCCATGGCCATTGCATATGCACAATATGTGCTGTGCCAAAACCAAAATGCAGAAAATACAAATGGCAACCAGGCTTGTAATATCAAATTTGATCATTTGGCACATCCTGACCTTCATTTTGTATATCCAGTTGCCGTAAATGATAAAGTAAAAAAACACCCTACATCTGATCAATTTGCTGAAGAGTGGCGAACTTTTGTAAAAGAAAATCCTTACGGAAGTATTTTTGATTGGTATCTTTCATTGGGTGTTGAAAAAAAGCAAGGTCAGATAGGAGTTGATGAAGCTCTAGAGATTGTGAAAAAACTCTCTCTTAAAAGTTATGAAGGTGGCTATAAAATAATGCTTATCTGGATGGCTGATAAGATGAACATAGCTGCTTCGAATAAGCTTCTAAAACTTATTGAAGAACCCCCAGAAAAAACCATATTCATATTAATTACAGAAGATGAAGAACAACTTATACAAACCATTAGGTCAAGGTGTCAAGTACTACATTTTCCTCCTTTAGGTGAACAAGTAATTAAAGAAGCGCTTCAAAAAAATGAAAATTTATCTGATAGTCAAGCGCTAAAAGTTGCTCATCAAGCCAATGGAGATTACAGCAAAGCACTACACTTACTGCATCATGATGGTGGAGATGATCAGTTCGAAGATTGGTTTATACAATGGGTGCGCACTGCATTTAGAGCAAAAGGAAATAAATCTGCGGTAAATGATCTAATTACTTGGAGCGAATCTATTGCAGGAACCGGTAGAGAAACGCAAAAAAAGTTCCTAATCTATTGTTTGGATTTCTTTAGACAAGCCATGCTACTCAATTATGGAGCCGATGATCTTGTATTTTTTGAACCTAGTACTAGCGGATTTAAATTAGAAAAATTTGCGCCATTTATTCACGGTGCGAATATCATGGATATCTGCAATGAATTACAGGATGCGGCATATCATATCGAACGAAATGGGAATGCCAAGATTATACTTACTGATCTTTCTATAAAACTCACTCGATTATTGCATAAAAAAGCTAGTTAACACATATATTAAAAACTAAAACGTATTACTGATGGATAATTTTATAACTCATATTGTCTCTATAACAATTCTACTATTTCTTTTAATTACTTTTTTACAATCAGGAATTGATAAAATTGTTGATTGGAAAGGAAATCTTGGGTGGCTCAAAGGGCACTTTGCAGCTACTTTTATGGGTAATATGGTTCCATTATTACTATCGGTTATTTTAATCATAGAAATTATAACAGCCGTGTGTTGTGTTATAGGCATTTACTCCTTGATTACAAGTAACAACGATTATTATGCTATTATAGCCATGTTTTTAGCATGTATAACGCTCCTAATGTTACTTTTTGGACAACGAATAGCAAAAGATTATCAAGGTGCATTAACTATTACCTGTTACTTTATAGTAGCCATCTTTGGTTTATATGTTATAACAACATAAAAAAAGAGCATCTTTCTAAGATGCTCTTTTTTATTTAAAGTTCTATATAATTATTCTTTTAGTAGTTTAACGATTACCTCTCTGTTGTCTTGTGTTTGGATTTTCACAAAATAAATTCCATTACGTAATCCTGCAACGCTATATGAGTTTTGGTTTGTTTTCATGACCAATTTACCCATAATATCATAGATCAGTACTTGTTCTACTTCAGTATTTAATCGTACTCTGTCTCTTGCGGGGTTAGGAAATACCACTATTTCTTTACCAGCGTTTACAATTTCACTTTCAACCCTGAAATAATATATTTTTTCATTATTTCCAGATCGGGTACTAAAGTTAACCACTACGCGATATTCTCCTGGTTCTGTAAAAGTATTGGTATTTCCGGTTCCAATATCAAACCAATCAGAAGTACAAACAGAATCTGAAGTTGGACAATTATCTTCTAATTCTATATCACAAGTAACCTCATCTAGCTTTTGCCATACAATAGACACTACATTTAGTAATGGAAGATCCAGGATTTCTCCTTCCTGATCTTGTATCGTAACAATTGGATAGCTTTGACCAGTTATAGCACACACAAGAATCTCCTGAGCATAATTAACAATTGGATTTTTATCTTCCTCTACAATAGTGATCACAGTACTTTGAAAGCTACACTCTCCGTTATCAGAAACAATAACCTGATGATTTCCCGCAGCCACTTGAGTAAAGATATAAGTATTGTCATCAATTACTATAGGTGTTTCATTGTCTAAAGTAATAGTAAACGGACCATTTCCTTGCGTAATATTTACTACAATCTCTCCATTTTCACCAGGATTGGTAGGGTTATTACCCTCTACGATACTATTTACTTCTGTATACTCTTCAACTACAATTGTGCCTAGAGAGACTTCACAACCTGACACATGAAGCAACCTACCTTCGTAATCTCCTGGTATTACTACAAATACTCCTGAAGTATTACTGGTATTTGCGGGATCAGGTGTTCCATTAATCCCAATAAGTGAATACATAACGTCTGTTGGTGAGTCATTATCCAATACTACATTTATTTCATAAACTGGTGTTGGAGAACCTAAGCTTGTAGAGCACTCTGAGCTAGTCTCTAAAATTCCTCCTAGATGAATTCCTTTCGGTATTTCGATTGGTACACTTGTTCTACATCCATTGTTATCAACAACATATAAAGTTGTTGTTCCAGCTGGTAAGTTGGAGTAGTTCAATTTATTAAGTAAAAAATCTGCATCGTTATTAGTTATATTTGTTAAATACGGAGGAGTTCCTCCAGAAATTTCAATGCTAAGCATCCCATCACTATCACTCGAACATGTTTCAGGAATTATATTAAGTACATTAACTTGAATTGGTGCTGATCCATTAATAACCACAGATAATAATTGGCTACAACCTTTGGCATCCTGAGCTAAAACTTCATAATCCCCTGCAGATAGGCCTTCAAAGGTATGTTGATTTAAAATTCCATCAGAAGTATCACTAAAAAACAATCCAAAATTAGAGCTAATTGCATATGAATATGGCGGCGTACCCCCGTTTACTTCAACTCTTACACCTCCATCATTAGACCCATTACATGTTATTGAAGTTACTTGTGTGACAATCGAAAATTCTTGAGGTTGACTAATGGTAAAAGGAATCGATAAAGGATCTACTCCCGTGCTAGTAACTGTATAGTTATAATTTCCTGCTCCTAAATCTCTGTATTCGCTATTAGGTTGTGGACCTAAATTAATGGTGTTTCCTAAGAAGTCTGTACCTGTAAGAGTATACGAATAAGTGCCAGTTCCACCAGTTACATTCGCGTTTACACTTGCATTTTCATCACCGTAACAATTTGCTTGCGCAAATCGAAGATCCAAAGTAATATCTAGGACATCTAATACAGGTGGGGAAAGCGTAGCATTAAAAGTTTCTTGGCAACCATTACTGTCTAGAACTAATACGGAATACATTGCAGGAGCTAGGTCTGTAAACATATTTGAAGTAGTTAATGCACCTCCATCTAATCCATAGGTATAAGGAGGTGTTCCGCCCGTTGCTTGTATTTCGATCTCACCTGCTTCCTGAATGGTAGGATCGATTACTGTTATATTAGCTGTAATTGGTGATGGTTCTGAAATAGTAATACTTAAACTTGCTTCACAAAACGGCGCTTCAGTTCCAACAACAGAAACAACATATGTTCCGCTTGCTAATCCAGTAACAACGATTGATCCCGAAGAGGTATTTCCAGTTCCATTTGTAATCGTATTTCCTACGCCTCCATTAAGCACCGTATAATCATATCCTCCTGTATACCCAGAAACCTCTGCAGTAATCGATCCATCACTATCTCCTGTGCATGATACATCTGTAGTGACAGTGGCTTGCACATCTATCGTATCAAAAGGGTTAACTATATAAGACTGCGTATCCACTTCGCAACCCGTGGCTAAGTCTGTTATTCTAAAAGTATATGTTCCGGCACTTGGTAAACTAAAGGTAGTTGTTCCTACTGCAATACCGAACTGTCCTGTTACTGCTCCCGTAATCTCTTCAAAATTAAATGGTCCAACACCAGAAGTGATTGTTACTTGAATTGTTTCTGGGTTAACACATGAGATTTCACCTGCATTAACCGCAGTAGTATCTCTTGTTACTATTGTATTTAATGTTCCCAAAGACCCTATTTCAAACACTTCGCTATAAGTACATAGCGTATCTAAATCAATAACCGTTAAGGTATACGTTGTTACACCCAAACCACTAAGGTTAACTGGGCTTGTAGTTGACGTACCATCAGTTACAAAAGCACCTGTTGGATCGGTAATCTCATATTTAAAATTGGTAGAGTTAGTGGTAAACTGAACTGCTCCATCGTTACTTCCATTACAAGTTGCATTTTGAATAGAAATATCTGTGATTTCTATAGGATTGATTGGGTTTGTGCTATATGAGTTTTCATATGTACACCCATTATCACTTCTTCTGGCAGTTATCGTATATGTTATTCCTGAAGTAAATGTATATGAGTTTGTAGTGCTAAATTGTGTAACTCCAGTATTAGATGCTGGATCTGGAGAAACACTATATTCATAAAACACTCCTCCTGATAGCGCAGGTATGGCATCAACTGTCACTCCAACAGTTGAGTTTCCACAATCTATAGCTCCGTTGACAAATTGAATATCATCTATCTCTTCTAGTGGGTTTATAGTTAGAGGAACTTCAACAGTACAATCTCCAGTATCTTGATTACGTATAAACAAAGAATAATTACCTGCTGTACTTACAGAAATGTCATATGGTTGATTCGTAACAATTGTATATCCTGTCGAAGGGTTAAAACTCCAAGCATAACTGCCAGATCCTCCTGTAATATTATCGATAGTAATAATCGCATCTTCATTTCCTGTTATACAGCTCAATTCTCTTGATACACTAGCATTAAAACTAATTGGCGAAGGAGCAATTATTGTATACGATTCTCCCGAAGAAACATTACATATTGGATCTCCAGATGGGTTTGTCGTATTATTATGAAGTACTTCTACCTTATAAGATCCATCACCAATATTTGTGAAGGTAATATCTCTTGCTGTACTATTAATTTCATCTACGGGGTTATTGTTAATGGCATCTACCAAACGATATGCATATGTTCTTCCGGCTACGGCCGGAGAAACCTGAACTCTTATTTCGCCTCCATCTGCCGTGCAAGCAGGGTTTATTGTTGTGATATCATCAATAAGCGTTGGTTGATAAGATGCTATCCCTGTAATACTCTCATCTAATATGCAAGCTGGTATTCCTGCTGGCACATTATTATCGGTTACAAAAAATGTATAGGTTGTATTTGGATCTGCAGGTCTCGGAATTTCAAACACATTATTTGCTTGAAAAACCCCTGAACCATTATCATATACATAATCACCAGGTCCTGATATAACATTTACTTGAACCATCGCTCCACTATCACAAGTCTCTGGAGAAATTAAAACCACCTCTGCAGCAAAACTAGCAGCAGGATCAATGGTTACTGTTTCGGTATATGTACAACTAGAATCAGGCCTGTTAGAAATAATTTCTACATCATAAGTTCCTGGCACAAGTCCTTCTTGAGTATAATTTCCGTTATTAGCAGCGCTATTTGGGACCACAATAGGAGATACTAAATCTCCTCCAGAGATCGTATATTGATATTCTGGTAACCCATCGGTAACTGTTATTGTTATTCTACCAAAACCATCACCATTATTATCGTTAACACATGTTGGATTAGTTGCCGTTATATTAAAAACAGGATCGATTTCGGGTACATTAATTGTGACTGTATATTCACAATTTGGCAATGTAGTATCGATTGCATATACAGTAATGTCACCGCCAGATCCCGGTGCTATAGTAAAAATGCCTGTACTATTATCATAGGGTCCACCTTGTACCAAACCGAAAGCAAAATTTGCCGGAGCATTCGTAACCTCAATATTTCCATCATTACCGCATTCAATTGGACTCATAGTAAGTTCTGGTTGGTAATCGTTCATAAAAGCACTAAAATAGAAGGGTACAATACAAGAACCCTCAAACTCTGCCAAAATTCTATAATCTCCTGCTGCATCTACTGTAAAGCTTTGAGTATTTCCTTCAATTTCTTCGATCCAATTAGTGGTAGTACAATCACCAGATAGCAAAGAACATGGATCATTTGCGTCAACCACACAAGCACCGCTTGGTGTTAATCGTTGCCACGAAATACTAATAAGGCTTGCCGGATCAAAATTTGTTTCAAGTAATAATGTTTGACCTCCACAAAGTAAAATTTGCGGTATATCAAGACCGTTACAATTTTCAGTAATTACCGATGTACCATTCACATAATCCAAAATAGGATTGTTAATGTCTCCAATACTACTTACTTCAAACTCTTCGGTGCGTGATGCGCAAGTTCCATCTCCTGGATTAGTATCATTTTTAACTACCGAATACGTTCCTGAAACGGCATTTGGTACCTCTACAAAATTTACACTAGTTGTAGTCGAAAAACTATTAGGTCCAGACCACACATATTGATTATAACCACTTCCTGCGGTTAGTATAAGATTGCCTCCACATAAACTCACATCCGTACTACAGGCCGGAACATTAATTGAAAACCCTGTAGTTTCACTATTTCCTTCTCCACAACTATCAACGGCACTACTACTAATACCTCCAGTAACAGCAATGCCCGAAAATTCGCCAGTATAAGAAACCGTTGCAGCACTCTCTACTCTATCAGAACAACTATCTCTAAGCTCCTCACAACTATTTACCAAAGCTCCTCGATAACGAATAAAAATTGGACCGTCTTGAGATTCTACTATAGCCGCTGGAATAGAAAAAATAATTTTTCCCGGAGTTGTTAAATCATATGTTACTCCACTTGGTAAAGTAGCATCAACAACATTTACTACATCTACATTATCAGGAACATAATCAGAAACTACAACACTACCATCTAATAGATTTTCATTACCCGTATTTTCAATTTCAAGGTCATAAAATAATTCATCTCCAAGATCTAAGGTGCCGTCTGTAATTTCTGTAATGCCATCAACAGCATACACTCTCTTGACTATACTAAGTTCTGGCTCAATAATCTCTATAGCAAATGCAGTTAAAAAAGCTCTAAATGTATCCTGAAAGGTTTGCAATCTAAAATTTGCCGAATTTTGATTGTTTCCTATTAATGAATTTGCCGAATTCGGAAGATCAAAAATATCAATATCAAACCCAAGCGTATTTTGAGAACTTGGATTTCTATTTGTAGTAAAAGCACCGTTATTGGTTATCGAGCTATTAAAGAAATTAGATGTTGGATTATTAACACCATCACCCAGATCAATATAAATATCTGAAGTATTTCTAATTTGTAGCTTATCTTGAAGAAGGCCTTTATCTCCTTCTAAAGAAGATATTCCGAACTTAGCATTTACAGGTACTGGTGCCGGAAGAGTTGTAAAACCAGTATGAATAAAATCAACAGGCGGATCACTATTTCTTATCTGAACGAATCCATCATTAGTACTAATAAACTTTTGAGGTAATTGAGCATCTTCATAAACGATAACTAACGTCCATCCTGCAACAGGGCCAGAAATCCCAGATGTTGTTCCGATAGTCGCATTCATATTTGCTACGGTATATGTCCCATTTGTATTACTTTGGTTAAATAGGTTAGTTACATTTGCATAACACACATAAGGCACATCATCTGCCGCTACATCTGAAGGGTTTGTTGGTGTATTTCTATAGCCATCATAAATTACACTCTCGGCAGTAACATCGGTATAACTACCTCCAGGGACTTTGAATTTTAATTTTCTAAAATCAGCGTCTCCTGTCTTTCTTGCGTCAAGTAAAGGAAGGTCGGTAAGTTGTTCATTTCCTTGTTGTATTTCGGATTTTAATGTTGCATTAACTGGTCCATTATTAAGTTCAGCTATAATTGCATCTCCATCAACTTTATTCATAGAAATAGCAGGTATGGTAATCGCTGCATCGCCTCCGGCAAGTGTAAAATTACCGTTTTGATTATTCACAATTATCACCGCTATGGCTCCGGCATTTTGCGCATTAAGCACTTTTTGAGTAAAAGAACAACTCCCTCTTCTTAGTATTGCTATATTACCATTTAATTCTGCTGTATTGACCAATGCGGTACATCCATCTTCAAAAGTATCAACATTATCATCTACAAGTACCAAACTAGCAGTAATCCCAGGGTCGGCGGGAATATCAATATGTCCTGGATCAAATGTATTATCATTAAAGCTATAGTTTCCTGCAATAGCAGCCGGAGTATTAATAGTGAAAACATTTTCTGTTACTTCTTCTCTCTCTAGATAATAGGTTGCAGCCCAATATAAACCAGCATACGCAATAGTGGTACAATCGGGATTGGGAGTCACCAAATCTGCACTACTTGAGCTAAATGTTGATACATCTCCATCTATATCGATATAATCCGAAATACTGGATCCATTATTTAAATCTCCATTATACGCTGCATTAGGGTCATAAACGATATCATCACTAAAGCTATCTACTAATCCAACTACAGTATTACCTATCATGGTTAAGTCACCATGAACATTATCCATGCTAACTCTTTCTGCCAATGGTACAATTTCTTGCGCAAAATTTTGAGCTACGTTCAAAACAAGTAGTGTTGCAAGTATCCAAAATTTAAATGGTAGTTTTTTGTTCATCAATTATTTTGTTAGTTTATTAAGTATCAAATGAAATCTATATGCATAAGTGTTCGCTTATATAAAAATGTTACCGTCATTTTAAAAAAATTTGAACAAAAAATAGTACTTCATTTATCTAAAAAAACCACCCATTTAATAAAGGGTGGTTTTTTAAATATCTTATTTAAGTTTTTAATATGTACATCCACATTTACTCTGCCTACAACCAAAATCTAATCCAAGAGTAATCAAATGAGAACCAGCGGCTGTTGTTGGCTGTAATACTTCATTTACATTAACCTGATATCCATAAGCTACATAAAAGTTAGCTTTCTTAATTCCAATCATCGGAGATACAGAGAGCGGTTTAAAATCTTGATCTACTAGAGATCTAAGACTAATCCCTGCCCAATAATAATCTCCCCTATGTAGTTTACGTACTTTTATGTTTAAATCTGTTGTAGAACGTCCATCGCCAGCAAAATTTTGATATAATACAGACGGTTCTATTTCTAGATCACTAAATCTATGATAAAACGTATATCCAGAATAAATGTAATAGTTCTGTATTGTAGAAGGTTCTGTTGGATTAAAATCATCTATTTGCTTCTGTAATAGGTTTACTGCATTTGCACTCAAAAAGAATCTTCCTAATCGATACAATAAGGCAATGTCAAAATTAGAATCATTTACACTAATATCTGCTAACCCAGGGTTAAATGGATTATCGGGATCTCCATTACTAAACGTTGAGGTGTCAATACCAAATTGAGTAAACTTATAGCTTATCCCAAAAGATAGATATTGATTATTATATTCACTCAAGGTTAAATGGTGAGCAAAAGACATTTGAATTCCTCTTTGTGTTGTAAAACCATTCTGATCATTAAACAAAATTGCACCTACACCAGAACGGTCTGAGATTCTACCATCAATAGATAAGGATTGAGTCCCAGGTGAGTCTTCTATACTCACCCATTGTTCAAAACCTGAAGCTCTGATCTGCCAACAATCTCCAATACCTGCATACGCAGAGGATATCAAATATGGGTTGTCTGCTATATATTGATTTTGTACAGGGGCAAAGAACTCCTGGGCAAAAGTGCAATAACTTGCAAACAGACTAAATATTACAATATACTTCTTCATCTAACATTTTAAATTACAGACCATTGACATTTCGGTCATTAGGCTTTATCTACATTGTTTTATAACTCACTTTTCTTATTATATATTATCTATATAATGTAAAGTGACCAGTAAACTCTCTATTATCAATATCATTAAGGATAATAGTGTACCAATAATCTCCCGAAGGAAGTTCTTTTCCTTGGTAGGTACCTTTCCATCCCTGTTGGTCTCCTTTATACTCTGCTAGCATTCTACCGTATCTATCAAATATGGTTACTTCCATATTCTCAAAGAAGAATGGGTCATTAGCATTTGGCGTTATTTGTCTTGGATACCAGAATTGTTCATCTGGTGTCGAATTAGGGTCATCTGGCGTAAAGTAATTTGGTATACGAATATTAATATACGTCAAGAACTGTGTTGAGGTAACATCACAGCCACTAGAGTCTAATACTCGTATGATGTAATCACCCGTTTCACGAATTGCAAAGATATTGTCTTCTAACTCTACTTCAACACCTTCAAATGTTACAAAATATGTATACGGCGGTACTCCACCAGTAACAATAATCTCATACTCATTTGGATCTTGAGGGTTATTCGTCATCTGAGCAACTGGAACAGAAAGCGGAATATATTCTTCGATAATTATCGTTCCTACATCCACAATACATCCTCCTGCATGCTCCATAGTACCTAGGTATTCTCCTGGGTTTACTTCAAACTCTCCTGTAAGATTTGTGTTTGAAGCAGGATCAGCAGTACCATTGATACCGGTTAACGTGAAAATAATATCTGTCATAACCGAATTTGGAGTCAATTCAAAGTCGATGAAATACCTTGGTCCTGTAAAAATATTTGCAGGATTGTCTGGATCTCTCACCGGACATTCTAATCTAGGCATTAGATCTGCATCTAATACAACTCCTGGTTCGATAGTGATTTGTCTACTAATTCTACATCCGTTAGCGTCTCTAATAAATACTTCGGTTACTCCGCCTGGCAGACCTGTGTATGTAAACATATCTACTACAAAATCAGCATCGTTATTCGTGATGTTAGTCTCATATGGTGGTGTACCTCCAGTAATTTCTATAGTAAATGCACCATCATTCGCTCCAAAACAAGTTTCGGCCATATTATCAGTCTCCGCAGCTTCTAATGTATTTGGCTCAATAATTATCTGAGTAAATAATACATCACATCCATTTGCATCCTGAGCCAATACCACATATGTATTTGGTTCTAAATCTTCGAACGTGTGCTGATTAGGAACACCATCTGAAGCATCATTAAAGAATGTTCCTGCCATAGAATCTATCGCGAACGAATATGGTGGTGTACCTCCTGCAGCGAAAATTGTAATTGTACCATCGTTTTCACCATTACAAGTAACATTAGTAAAGTCAAATGTTGGGTCAAATAATGGTGGATTGGTAATCTCAAAATCTTGAGAATCAATACAACTATTATCACTAACAGATCTTGCCACATACGTATATAGTCCTGGTGCTAAGTCTCTAAACTCTGTTGTAGATTGTGGCCCTCCAACAATACTCGCTGGAGTAGTCGATCTATCCAAAAGAACAAACTCATAATCACCAATACCACCTGTTAAGTCAGTAATATCGATAATTGCTGTTGCCTCGTCACGACAGTTAATCATTGCAGCACTAGTATCCAAATTAAATGTTATTGGGTTAATCGGTATTACCGGTACTGGATCTGATTGTCTAGATCTACATCCATTTGCATCAATTACGTAGAACACATATTGTCCTTCGGTAAGTATGAACGTATTAGATGTCGTTGGTGCCAATTCTATAGGGTTAGACGAGTCTGTAACATTAATCTGTACAAACTGTGGCACTCCTACTGCATTTGTTGCACTCAACGTAACCGTTACCGTATTAACACTACAAGTAACAGGTACTATATTATCAATAGCAACCTCAACCTCTGGTACGTCATTAATAACTGCTGTTGTTTGAGCAGTACAACCAAGTTGATCATATACTGTTATTGTATACGTGTTTGGTAACAAGTTATCAAATACATTTACAGTTTGTAACACACTTTCTGTACCTCCATTTGGTGTAATAGAGTACCTAAGTGGTACATCTGTTGCTGTTGCAAAAACTTCTATTCTACCATCTTGATCCTCAAAACAAGTAATACTACTATCTGGTATTGGTGTAATAGCCACATCATCTGCTGGTGGTGTTACAGTTATGGTATCATCATCTGTACATGTAAAGGTTCCATTGTCATCAACCGCAGTAACAGTAAAGGTAAATACACCTGCTGTATTAGTCGCTTGAGCAATTGACAAACCAGTAAACAATCCTGTTGTATTATTTGTTCCAGTTTCTACCAAGGTATAGGTAACTGTTCCTCTAGCTCCACCTACAGTTGCCTGGAATGAAATATCATTCGCGGGGCTACATGTTTCCTGATCGTTGATAGCAAAAAGTGTAACTTCGAAAGGAACCGAAGGTCCTTCAATTGTAAATACATTTGAGCTACCAGGACAGTTTGGTGTACCTGTTTCAAGAATATCAACTCTATAATTTCCTACACTTAATCCTCCTGGTGGTGGTGGGATCACAAAAGTATCCGCAGTAGCTGGGTCTACATCTGTAACTAAATCAACTGTACTTGTAAACACTATTGCTTCTGGGGTTACTCCAACGTCAACAATTGTATAGCTAAACGCGCCAACATATTGAGAAACCATAATTTCTACAGATCCATCGGCATCTCCAAAACACGTTTCGGGAGTTTGTTGCGCTGCAACAATTTCGACTAGATCAAACTGATCAATAGTATAACTAACCTCTACAGAACACATCGTAGTCTGATCAGTAATGCTAAACACATACACCCCAACCGCTGGTAATACAAATGATACATTAGTAGCATTTGTTTCAACTGCTGGTGTTCCTGGATTATCAGCTGTTCCTGCTGGAACATTTATTTGTGATGGCACTGCAACTGGACTGCTAATTACATCAAAAGTAAATGGCCCTGTTCCACCTGTAACACTTACTGTAACTTCTTCTCCTGCAGGACAAGTAATCGCCACATCTTGTGTAGCAGTAGGATCTGTCATGACCGGAAGCGTAATAACTTCATTAAATGTAACTGGGTTTGTTTCACAACCTTTATTATCGGTCACAGCAAAAACGTAAGTTCCGCTCTCATCGGCAGTAAACGTATATTGTACACCTGCAGTAACAGCATCTTCATCTGTAATTGAAAGCACCGTAACTGGTACTCCCGCTGGTGTTGTATATGTAAGATTATATGGTGGTGTTCCGTTATCTATTGTAACCGTAACTACTGGGAAATTCTCCGTAGTTCCTCCTGTACATGTGTAAGGTCCCACATCTGTTACAGCACCTGTTACTTGTGTTGCATTTGGCACACTAACAGTGGTCTGATCTGTACAAACACTACTAGATTCAATAACTGCTACATAGTTTCCAACAGGAACATTGGTAAACACCGGATCATCTGTTTGATCAGTTCCTACTTGAGCACCTGGTGTACCTCCTCCGGCATCCTGGAATAACTGATATGTATACGAACCTCCATCATCGGTTGCTGGAACAAGGGTTACAACCACTCTACCATCGCTATCTCCTATACATGAAACTGCTTCTCCAACAGCTGTAATATCTGGAATTAAAGGTATTGGTAGAGAAACATTTACATTTTGTGAACATCCAGATCCAGTTGCAGGGAGTACATTACTATCTGTAACACTAACGTTATACAAACCAGCAGTAACATTGTTAAATACATTTCCACCAGCACCTACTTGTACAACTGGTACGATTGGTAATCCTGCACTATCTGTACCTGTTAATGTAAACGTAAAGTTACCAGGTGTAACCGTAAAGTCCGAACCTCCATTAACTGTTGCGGTGATAACACCATTCACATCTGTTCTACACTCTGGGGTACCTGTGAAAGTAGCGCTTATGGTTAATTCTGGTACTATAGTAATTGTTTCGTCTACAGATACACAACCATTTTCATCATATACTCTCACAGTATATGTACCTGGCGTAGTTACTGTAAAGTCATGAGTAGTACCATTTACATTTCCGGCTACATCTCCACTTCCAGCTGGCCCTATCTCAAAGGTTAGTGCATTGGTAGCTGGAGCAACTACAGGCACATTACTAGTACCTACTACTCGTATCGTATAATTGTCATCAAATACACAAGGATCGGTCCAAGTTACAGAATCTACTGTAGGAGTATCAGTTCTAAAGACATCTTCAGAAATTGATACTGGAGTAGACGTACAAGAATTATCATCTATTACACTAATTATATATGTTGTTCCAGCAACAGTAGCTGGCAATAAGAATGTGTTTGTAGTATTAGTCGTAGTAGTTTCAAATAAGAATGGTGCAATACCATCATCATCTGCTCTAAAAGTATACGGTCCTGTTCCTCCTGTTACTGATACAATAACTCTAGCATCTTCATTACAATTTGCATTGATATTATCATCTATTGCTAATGTTAATGGATCAGGTTGCGTTATGGTAACCGTTTCTGTTACTGTATCACAGAAAGGAGCATCTACAGCTTCTATCTCTACAACATATGTTCCTGCTGGTAATCCTATTGGCGTTTGTGGTGGTGTTGGTAATAATCCAATAAGTACCGGATTAGTAAAACCTGCTAGAACCGTATTCGTTCCGACCACCGCAGATGTTGTTGTGTTTCTTACTGTATAATTAAACTCTCCTGTGTAGTTTAATACATTCAGATTCAACTCTCCTGTTGATGCACCGTTACATGTAACTTGTGTTGCTACTGCTACATTTGCATCAATTAGATCAAATGGCGCAATAACATAAGGTGCCGTATCTATAGAACATCCCGTATCAAGATCTGTGATTCTAAACACATATGTTCCAGGGGTTGCTAAAGTAAATGGTCCACTTGATGTAGTTCCAGAAGCGTCTTCTGCAACTGTTTGCACTTCTGCTCCTCCTACTGGTAATAAATCAAATTGATATCCAGCTACATTTCCTAAAATTCTATCTACAGAAACAATTACTAATTCTGGTGTATCACAAGAGATTTCTCCAAAATTTGTTGCAAGCCCACCGCTAGTATCTCTAACTACTGTAGGGTTGGTTAATATTGGGAATGGAGGAATCGTACGAACCGCTTGAGGGCTTGGACAGTTATTGCTATCATACACCGTAAACACGTAATCTCCTGGTATATTAGCTATAATTTGGATGCCCGCAGCAGGGTCTGTATCTAATGTTGTTGGATCAACTGGTGTTGTTACTACCGGAGTACCATCTACAGTATAGGTAATTGTATATGTTGATCCCGTACCTCCTGTGAAACCACTTAGTGTTATCACGGGTAAGTTAACCGTAGCTCCGGTACAACCATAATCTGTGTTACTGATAGTAACTGAAGCTAGTGTTGGATTTGAAATTGTGTACGTTTCTGGGTCACTACAAACAACATCTAGAGCACCATTGCTATAGGTTGCAACAACATTAACTGTATATGCACCGATACCCAATCCTGTAAATATAGGACTGCTTTGTAAAGGCGTAGCCGATGCTAATGGAGCCGTTATTTGATATTGATAAGAAACATTTGGATCTGCATCTGTTGATGCGGGTGTTAATGCTGCTGTAATTACTCCATCAGTATTACCAATACAACTTACAAAAGTAGTTGCTGGTACTAATACTGGTTCTAAAGGCACATCTATAAAGGCATTTGCCGTAGTTGTACATCCTGATCCTGTTAAAGGTCCTACATTGCTATCTAAAACAGTAATAGTATATGTTCCCGCAGCAATACCTGTAAATACATCTCCTCCCGCACCACTTTGAACAATTGGGCCTACCGGAGTTCCTCCACTATCGGTTCCATTAAGGGTAAACGTAAAGTTGGCTGGATTCGCTGTAAAATCTGAACCTCCTGTTGGAACAATAGTTATCTCACCATCATCAACCAAACAATCTGGAACAGCAGTAAACGATGCTGTTGCTAATAATTCTGGGAAAATAATTTTTGTATCATCATCTGTACATCCATTTTGATCTCTTACAGTTATCGTGTAATTATCAACACTTGGTGAGCTTACTATGAACGTAAATTCATACTCATTTGGATTAACAGTAGGAGTACCATCTACAAAAGCAAATGAATCTGCTGTACCTGTATCTCCATCATCAATACCGAACTGCAATTGACTTTGTCCAGTAGCTGTAACTGTAAATTCATAAGCATTATCAAAGACACAAGGGTCTACTGTTGCCGATACATTAGTAATCACTGGATCCGCTATACGTGCAGGAATCGTGATTTCTCTCATGGACACACAGTTGTTACCTCCTGTATTGCTATCCTGTACAAAAATTGTCCAAGCCAAACTCGTTGCAGGGTCCAAAGTAAATACATTTGTAAGCGGGTAAACTCCTGGATCTGCACCACCTGGACCTGGTACAGCGGCAAAACTATATCCTGGAACACCTCCATTGGCATCCATAGTAACCGTCGATAATAACGCATTACAATGGGTATCCGTAGCACTTATAAAATTAAGTGTAAGTGGCGAACTAGGTTGTGTTATTGTAAACGGTGCTCCATCCTCACAAGGGGTTGCTGCACCAGCAGTTTCTTCAACTCGTATAAAGTAGTTTCCTTCACTTAAACCTGGTCCTGGCGCTGCAGGCACAGTTAATGTTGTAACTGGTGTAGCCTCTGTTCCAGAAAAACCTGTGGAAACCCCTGTATCTGCATCAAAAATCTCCCAATCTACTGTAGTGGCACCAGAAGTAGTGGTAACTGTAAAAGTCACTCTTCCGTCTGTGTCACCAAAACAACTCGCTGGAATGGTGGCGTCTACAGTAACATCAAATCCAGGAGGATCTACAACAGGAACTGCTTCAAAATATCTACAACCTGAATTGGTATCTATAATTTCAAATACATAAGGCACACCAAAATCTAGACCTGTAAATTCATGTCTAGTTTCATTTCCAAATGCATTTGGAAGTGGAGTAAGTACTCCATTTAAGTTTCCATTTAATGGCTCAAAATCAGCAATGTTAGTAGATCTAAACTCATTAATTAAGAATGGTCCTTCACCTCCTGATACTTCAATCTGATATCTTGCACCTGTAGCACAGTCTGCTGGAGCAGGAGTAACATCAAAATCTAAATCAAATGGTGGTTGTGCAACTGCAAAAGGTCCCACTCGATTACTACAACCATCAGAACCAATAATATCTACAAAATACGATCCTGCATCCAAATTATCGAATGTTGGTCCAACTCCTGGAGCTAGCACCTGAGGATTCGTCGTTGTTCTTGTATTTTGAGTAAGATCATTATTTAATAATACATATGTATAATCCGTAATACTAGCTGCACCACCAGTAGCCGGGTTCAATACAATAGTACCCGTTATATTTGTAGAACAATCTATATCAGTAATCGTATTGACGGTAGCATCTATCTGAGCATTTTCTTCAACATCTGCAGAAACAGTAGTTGTACATCCTTTCGAGTCACGAATTTCAAAACTATAAGTAGTTCCCGGAGCAGCAGCTCCAGTTAACCCTGTAAATGTGAAATTAGTACCAAATACTCCAGCCGGTAATAATCGAACCTCAAATGGACCCGCACCTCCTGTTGGCACCACTTCTACAGCTCCAGTCGCATCTCCAAAACAAAGCACATCAGTAACGTTTGTGTTGGCGGTAACAGGATCTGGATTAGTAACGTCAATTTCTGGAGATAAATCTGTACAATTTGGTGTAGACGTATCGGTAACTCTTACTTGATATGTTCCAGCTGTATTAATTGGAGCTGGAGAAGTTGCACCTGCTGTAAAAACAAGACCAGTTCCTACATCTAGGATATCAAAAGTATATGATCCGTCACCTCCTGTTGCCGAAAATGTTATAGTGGCATCAGAAACACAATCTAAATCCTTAGTTAAACTAGCAGTAACAATCAATTCTGGTTGTATCGTATGTACAACAGTATCTGTACAACCATTAGCATCTCTAATTACTATATTATAAGTGTCAGGAGTTAATCCATTTACTGTAAATGTAGTTCCTACAACATTTACAGGAGCTCCTGCATCTACTGTATATGTAAATGGTGCCAATCCACCAGCAATAGAAATATCTACACTTGCAGCATCTGTAATATCATAACATGGATCTCCTCCTGTTACAGAAGCTGTTACCGTTGGTGGATCTACAACATCAACTGTTGTTGTTGCTGTACAACCCAAATCATCTTCAACATCTACTGTATAGGTACCTGCGGTACCTACAGAAAACACATTGCTAGTTTGTGGTCCTAGTACTGTAGCACCAAGTGTTAATGTGTATTCGTTTCCTCCATTACCTCCGGTAGTATTAATTGTAACTGTAGCATCAGCAACACAAGTAAGAGCAACCACCGGGGTGCCAGTTATTGTTAATGCATCTGGCTGATTGATTGTTATCGTAGCTGTATCTTCACAACCTGTTGCTTCATCTGTAACCGTTATGGTATAACTACCTGCTGGTAATACATCTCCAGTGGTAATTGTCGCTGCAGTCTGTCCTGTTGCTGTAATAGGTACTATCACAGGTGTCCCACCTGTGATTTCATATTCATACGTTGCAGTAGCAGGTATGTCTATTCCTGATACTGTAAACGATAATTCACCATCAGTATCTCCATTACATGTAGGTTGATTTACTGGGGTCGCTGTAACAGCAATTCGATCAATATCTTCAATTACGAAATCCTCAGAATATGTACAACCATCATCTGTTCTCACCAAGAACGTATATGTTCCTGGGGCAAGATTGTTAAATACACCTGTAGGCTGTGGCCCAACTGGTGCAGGAGCTGTAATCTCGAAATCGACAACAGTACCTCCTCCTGTAATTACTGGTGTTACCGTTACATCTGATGTAATTGGGTCTGGCCCAGTACATACTACAGGTGTTCCTGCAAAAGTTAAATCAGTAACCTCTGTTAAAGGATCAATAGTAATAGGGAAAGTCGTTAAACAATCATCTGTAGCAGCATTTCTAACAGATAATGTATAAGGTCCCGCAATTGAGAAATCTATAGTAAATAATGTAGTACCTGCAGGTGTAAATGTAGTACCATCGGTACTCCACTCATAACTTCCTGATCCTCCTGCAAGAGTAACTTCTACACGCGCATCCATAGGAGCAACACAACTTAAATCACGAATTGGATTAATTGTTGCTGTAATTGCTATCGGATCATTTAGTGTTGTCGTGAAATCGAAAGTACAAACGGGCGTTGCCCCAGAACCATCGGTTATTGTTACTGTATGTGGTGATGGAGTAGTATCAACATTATTAAATGTTACCGTAGTATCTCCAGTTGGTCCTATTTGTGTTGTTAAGTCTCCATCTAGAACATATGTAAATGGTCCTTCTCCTGCAGTTACCTCAACATCTATTGATCCATCTGTAAGACCATTACACGTAGGGTCATTAGGCGTTAAGGTCGCAGTAACAGCATCAAAAGGTGTTACTGTAACTGTATTTGAAAAAGCAGTACAACCCGCATTATCTACAACTCCAACTACATAATCTCCTGGCACTAATATTGCATTTGTAAAAGGAGAGGTAATGTTACCTCCTCCAGCTACTGCTACTGGTGGTGAACCAGGAGTATATAAATCAAATTGTGTATACACTCCACTACCATCTGCTGCTGCAAATGTTATAGTAGGTTCAGGATTATTACAATCTATATCTTGCGTTAAAGTCGCTGTTATCGTTAATTCTGGGTTAATAGTAAATGCCGCTACAGCAGATACACAACTAGTAGCTGTATTGGTTACTATTACTGTATACGCTCCCGCTATTAAGTTTGGTATCTCAAAAGTATTCGCAGGTGCAGATACTGGCGGCGTCGTTGACAAGAATGTTACAGGAACATCATTCGCCGTAACTGGCCCTGTCAAGTCGTATTCAAAAGGTCCAACTGCTGTTGTTGTTGGATTAGGAGTTATCGTAACCCATTGCGTTGCTGAATCCACATCTACACAAGGGTCTCCTCCTGTACCTATTGCTATCGTTGGTGGAGCAAACTGCCCTACTGTAATTGCAAATGTCACCTCACAAGCATCTGATGAATTACCATCTCTAGCAAGCACTGTATAATCTCCCGCTGCTAAACCATTAAACACATTGCTTGTATTTGGGTATCCAAACCCAGTTACAACTGTGTTTGTGTTATCTCTTAACTCAAATTGATAGTTTCCTCTACCTCCTCCAGCTGTAGCTGTTATTGTTCCTGTATCGGCGCCACAATCTGCTGGTTCTGATACTGCAGTAAGCGTTAATGGTGTAGCAGGTTCTGTTACATCAACAGTTGTTGATGCCACACAACCTCCTGCAGGAATGGTAGTGTCGGTAACATTAATCGTATATGTTCCTGCCAAAACAGGTCCGCTTAATATTGGTGTAGCATCTGTTCCGCCACCTGCCGGAACTGCAGTAGGGCCCGTTACAGTATAGGTAAACGATGTACTATTTGTTACTGTAAACGAGAATTCGCCATCGGCAAATCCAACACAACTCACCGGATCCGTTTCTACGGCAGTAACTTGTACTTCTGGTAATAGATCTTCTCTAAAATCTTCACTAAAGAAACATTGATTATCTCCTCTTGTGGCAGTAAATGTATATGTTGTTCCACGGTCTACAACAAACTCTCCTAAACCAGGACCACTAGAAACTGGTGCTGGAGTTACAGTATACGTATATGTAGGACCTGCAGGCACAGCAACAGCAGTTACTTGTACAGTTTGCGCTGTACAATCTGAAGTTCCTAGAGTGAAATCAATATCTGTAACTGGTTCTAAAGGTGCTACCACAGCCGGGAAACTTACGGCACAAGTACCTGTTCCTTGGTTACGAATATATACCGTATAATTTCCTGCTACACTCACAGGTATTAGGAAAGGATCAGAAGTGATATTTGCATATCCAGATGAAGCATTAAAACTCCACTCATACGTTCCCGAACCTCCAGATAAACCAGCAATAGTAATAATAGCTGTATCATTTGGTGCAGCTTGACAACTAAGTTCTCTTGTTGTAGTTACTGTAGCATCTACTGGTACAGGGCTTGTTATTGCAAAGTCAGTTCCATCTACAGGGCAAATAGGAGCTCCTGTTGGATCTGTTGTATTGTTATGGAATACTCGTACTCTATATGATGTTAAATCAGCAACACCTACAAAAGTAATATCTCTTGCTGTAGTTACGATTTGATCTATAACTGGATATACCGGGTTAGGATCTGTATCTCTAGTATCTAGTAATTGATATGTATATTCTCTTCCTGCCACTACTGGCGAAACTTCTACTCGTACTTGAGCTCCGTCTCCAGGACAAGGAGGTTGAGTAACCGTTACATTATCGAGCACTATAGGCTCATATGGTGTTATTCCTGTAATGTCTACTTCTATAATACATGCAGGTGTTCCTGCAGGAAGACTAGCATCTGCTACAAAGAAAGTATATACTGTAGCTGGATTAGCAGGTCTTGGGATTTCAAATACATTGTTGGTTTGGAATGTTCCCGAACCATCATCATACTCATAAGTTCCTGAACCAGCAGTTACATTAATTTGTACTAAGGCTCCTGCATCACATGTTGCTGGAGCAAGTAATACTGCCTCGGCAGTAAAATCTGGAGCAGGATCAATTGTTATCGTTTGTGTATCTATACACTCTGGATCAGGACGGTTAGAGATCACCTCAACCGTATATACTCCAGGGTTTAAATTGTCTTGAGTATAATTACCGTTATTGGCACTACTGTTAGGTACAATAATTGGTGACGTAAGCGTACCTCCAGAAATTGTATATTGATATTGTGGTAATCCACCAGTTACAAGAATTTGAATACTTCCTGTACCTGTACCATTATCATCATTAGTACATGTAGGATTAGTTCCTGTTACCGTAAATGTTGGGTTGATTTCTGGTACATTTATCGTTGCTGTATATTCACATCCAGGGAATGTTGTATCAATACCATACACTGTGATATCTCCTCCTCCTCCTGGAGCAATTGGGAAAACAGTTGTATTACTATACGGACCCCCTGATGTTAAGCTAAACTCAAAATTAGTAGGTGCATTTGTAACACTTACACTACCTGCAAAACCACATTCGATTGGATCCATTGCAAGTGTAGGTTGATAGTCATTTTTAAATACACTGAAATAAAATGGAATAAAACACCCTCCTTCAAATTCTGCCAAAATTCTATAATCTCCAGCTGTCGATACTGTAAAACTCGAAACATTACCTGCTGGTTCTTCTACCCAATTGGTGTCTGAACAATTACCAGATAACAATGAACAAGGATCATTAGAATCTGAAACACAATCTGTAGCGGGATCGGTTCCATCAGGAACTAATCGTTGCCATGATATGCTTTGAAGGTTTGTAGGATTAAAATTCGTTTCTAAAAGAAGTGTTTGATCACCACAAAGTAAAATTTGAGGCAGCTCTAATCCACTACAATCTGTTGTAATAACCGAAGTACCATTTACATAATCAAGAATTGGATTCCTAATAGATCTAAAATCATCAACTACAAAATCTTCAGTAAGTGTGATACAAGTTCCATCAGATGGATCTGTATCTTCTTTAATTACCGAATACGTTCCCGATTGTGGGTTAGTAGGTTCAAAAATATTCGCATTAGGACCCGTTTGTACTATTGGAGGGGCTATACCAGGACCAGACCATGTATATCGGTCATATCCTGTACCCGCCTCAAGTCTTAATGTATTGTTACAAAAGGTAACATCTGAACTACAGGCAGGAATATTCACTAAGAAGTTAGTTGCCTCTCCATCTGTATTACCACAGGCTCCTATAATACTACTACTATTATTCGTTCTTGTTTCTCTAGAAATATCTCCTGTAAATGTTGCCAATGCCGAGTTTTGAATCCTATCAGAACAGGCATCTCTTAAATTCTCACAACTATTTACTAAGGCCACCCTAAATCGGATAAAAATAGGTCCATCAGTCTCTTCAACCAAACTTGGCGGAATATCAAAATCAATTATTCCTGGAGTTGAAGTATCAAAAGTAACCCCTGGCGGTAATGTTGCTGTTTGTACACTTAAAAAGTTTACATTGGCCGGTAAAATATCACGAATAGTAACTGGAAATGCTGGGTCATCCAACATATCTTCGTTTCCTACGTTTTCGATCTCCAAATCATAAAATAACTCGTCACCAAGTTCTACATTTCCGTTAGTAATCTCGGTTACTCCATCAAGATCAAAAACTCGCTTAATAATTCTAAGCTCCGGTTCAATGATATCAATAGTAAACGTATTTAAAAATACCCTATATGTATCTTGATCTGTAGAAAGTCTAAAAGTAGCATCCGTTACGTCGTTACCCACTAATTGATTACCTGTATTGTCTAAGTCAAAAAGATCAATATCAAATCCAAGCGTATTTTGAGATGCTGGATTACGACCGGTAACATATTGATGATTAAACGTAATCGAACTATTAAAAAAGTTAATAGTAGGGTTAATATCTGTGTTTTGTGCTGGTGTGAAATTATTTTCTCCAAGAGGGACAAAAACTGCTGGAGTAGCCGTATTCTCAATTAATAATTGATCTCCATTAGGTCTAGTTGTAGTAGCTCCTAATCCTCTATCTCCTTCTAATGCAGCCACACCATACCTAACCTCAACCGGTAGTGGAGCGGGTAGTGATGTAAATCCTGTATAGGTAAAATCAACATCAGGTTCACTATTTTGTATTTCTACAAATCCATCATTTGTACTAATAAACTTACTACTCTCTAATGGATCTTCATAAATAACTACAAGTACCCAACCCCCAGAAGCTCCAGAAGCTCCAGAAGTTTGACCTATAGTAGCATTCATATCTGCTAAAGTATATGTACCGTTGGTATTGTCTTGATCTATTAAGGCCGTTACATCTGCATAACATACATAAGGAACATCATCTGTTGCATCGTTTGAAGGGTTTGTTGGTGTATTTCTGTACCCGTCATAAATAATATTTTGTGCTGTTACATCAACATAGGTACCTCCTGGTACTCTAAACTTAACATTTCTAAAGTCTGCATCTCCAACTTTTCTTGCATCTGCCAGAGGCAAACCTGTAAGTAGCTCATCTCCTGTGGTGGTGTCTACACTGCTTTCTAAAGTAGCATTTACACTACTAGTTGCCAGCTGATTTATTAATGTATTACCGTCTGCCAAATTAATCATTACTGCAGGAATAGTGATTGCAGCATCACCACCACCCATGGCAAATAATCCATTATTGTTATTTACAATAATAACCGCAACTGCTCCAGCGTTTTGCGCATTAATTACTTTTTGCGTAAATCCACAAAAACCTCTTCTTATCACGGCAATGTTACCATTAATAGCGGCGGCATTTTGTAAAGGCGCTCCACAACCATCTGTAAACCCACCAGAATCAATTGCTACCACCAAATTAGCCGTAATACCTGGCGAAGGAGGTATTGGAACACTTCCTGCAAAAAAGCCATTATTTGCTATACCATACCCTCCGGCAATAGGTGTATTATTAACTGTTAATGTTGGACGATTAATTGGTATACGTTCAAGATAGTAGGTTGCAGACCAATACAACCCCGCATATAAAATTTCGGTACAATCAGGACGTGGAGTAACAATATCGGCACTACTTGAACTAAATGTAGAAGGATCACCATCGATATCAATATAGTCTGATATACTATTACCATTACTAAAATTCCCATTATAAGCGGCATCAGGATCATAAGCCACATTGTCTTCAAAACTATCTACCAATCCCACGATTGCGTTACCATTCATGATCAGGTTACCATTAACTCTGTTCCTAGTTTCTCTGGGGGCTAATGGTACTATTTCTTGTGCATATATATTGCTTATGTTACTGGCAAAAAACAACAACATCGCCAATACCATCTTAATGTGTATTTTGGTCTTCATAAGCTGAGTATTTAGTGTTTTATTTTGGGTCATTCAGGTCTTCTAATTAATCGTGCATCTACTGTATCTTTAAAATATACAGATCTCCACCATACGTATTATCTACATTAGAGAACAAGCTCTGTTTTGCTTGATCGAGACCGTCAAATCTCTTCAAGTATACATAGATATAATTGTCTTTCGGATTTCTGAAATATTGGGGTTCAAGACCTTGCGATCTCAATTTCTCCATACCTCTTTCGAAATAATTCTCTCTCTTGAAAATGTTCGTAATCAAGTAGTATCCGTTTTCAATATTATGTCCTCCTATATAGGATAAATTCTCTGTTAATACTGTATCATCTTTAACAGTATCTGTTATCAAACGCGTTTCTTGTAATAGTCTCTTAAACGATTCAACTCTACTTTTTGCAATATGCAGTATCCACATGTCTCCATAATACCTATTATCAATATTACTTAGATACTTGCGGGCCGCTTCATCCTTGTCTGTGTAACTTTCGATAGCCACATATTGGAAATTATTCTCAGGATTCAAAATAATCTGTGAATCATTAAATCCTAAATCTTTCAAAGTACTCGTAAACTTATCTGCATAAGTACCTCCTTTAAACACATTACCAATCAGGTAATATCCTTCAGGATAACCAGGGATAAACTTGGTTGCAAATTGTGCTTCTGGTCTTGTAGCATCGGCAAACTTTACAAATCTATTGTTGGCAGTAAGTCGTTTAGAACTTGCTGGATCAGCATCTTTAGCTTCTGTAGCATCATCATCCATGTTTACAAGCGACTCCAAAAGTTTACTGAAATCACGCTTATCCACATTTAGACTAGTTGTCAATAACGAATCTCTTTTTGCAAATATCTTACTAGATATTCGAGTATTATTATCTAACTCTTTCTTAATTTCTTCTAAGCCCTCTTCATTTTCTTCTGGTACAGCAGCGGCAGCGGCGGCAGCTTCCTGTCTTTTTCTCTCTTCTTCAGCCAAACGAGCAGCTTCAGCCTCAGCAGCTAATCTTTGCTCCTCTGCAAGACGAGCGGCTTCTGCCTCTTGAGCTAATCTTTGCTCTTCTGCTATTCTAGCAGCTTCCTGCTCTTTTTCCGCGATCTTAGCATTAAGCTCTCCTACCAAACCACTTACATCAGCCTCTGGAAGAATATCACTCGATTGCACAATACCTAATTGATTTCTTAATGCAGCTACATCTCCATTAGTAATGATTTCTCTTGTTTGAGTAATCAATTCTTGGATGCTACGCTGTTCTTCAGCTTGACGTTGCTCTTCAGCTAATCGTGCAGCTTCTGCAGCTTCTTGTCTTAATCGCTCTTCTTCAGCTAATCTTGTCGCTTCTACTTCTTTTTCGGCAATCTTAGCATTAAGCTCTCCTGCCAAGCCACTTACATCAGCTTCTGGAAGAATATTACTTGCCTGTATAATACCTAATTGATTTCTCAATGCAGCTAAATCTCCATTGGTGATAATCTCTCTTGTTTGAGTAATTAATTCCTGGATACTACGCTGTTCTTCGGCTTGACGTTGCTCTTCAGCTAATCGTGCAGCTTCTGCAGCTTCTTGTCTTAATCGCTCTTCTTCAGCTAGTCTTGTAGCTTCTGCTTCTTTTTCATTAATCTTAGCATCAATTTCAGCCAAAAGAGCTTCTTTTTCTTCGTTTGGTATAAACTGGCTAGCTCTTACAAGATCTGCTTGGCTTCGTAACGAATCTGCATCTCCGTCGGTAATAACCTCTCTTGTTGTTCTTACTAACTCCTGAAGTCTACGTTGCTCTTCGGCTTGACGTTCTTCTTCAGCCAAACGTGCAGTTTCTGCAGCTTGAGCTTGTTGTTTTTCAGCAATTTTAGCATTAAGCTCTCCTGATAAACCACTTACATCGGCTTGTGGTAGAATGTTACTAGCTTGTATGATTGTCAACTGATTTTGCAATGCAGCTAAATCTCCACTAGAAATTATTTCTCTTGTCTGAGCTATTAATTCTTGGATTTTATTAGCTTCATCGGTTTGACGTTGTTGCTCTTCAGCCAAACGTATTGTCTCAGCTTCTTGTCGTTGTTTTTCTTCTTCAGCAAGACGTACAGCTTCGGCTTCATCGGCCTTCTTCTGCTCTTCAGCCAGTCTAGCTTCTTCCACAGCTTGTTGTTCTGCTGCTTCGGCTTCTCTAGCAGCTTCTTCTTCAGCTATACGGGCTTCTTCTGTTTCTTGCTCTGTTACTTCACGTTGTAACTCTTTTTGTGCAGCTAATCGCTCTTCTTCAGCTTTCTGCTCGTTTACTTCGCGTTCTAAATTCTTTTCCGCAGCTAATCGCTCTTCTTCGGCTTTCTGTTCAGCCATTTCAAGCTCTAACTTCTTCTGCGCAGCTAATTCTTCAGCTTGTTTATTTAGTAGTTTTACTTCTTCTTCTCGTTGTAATTCAAGTTCTCTAGCGGCTCTAGCTTCTTTATCTTTTGCCTCGGCAATAGATCTCTCCAGCTCACTCATTGCTCTTTGTTCTTGGCTTTGAACCTCACCATTCTCATCCTGCAACTCTCTTATGATCTTATTTTGTTCAAGAATTTCCCTTTTTAATCTTCTAATTTCAGAATCTCTAGCTTCGTATGCCTTTTGTGTTCCCGTTTTTGATTTACTTCCTCTTCTTGGTTTTTCTCTAGCGAAATTATAAGCCAGTCCTACTTCATGTGTAGATCCAAAATCACCAGTATCTCCTAGTCCCATTTCATAGGTATATCCTATAGAAACGTTTGAAGTAATATTACCTCCTATACCTACGGAAGCGCCATAAAAACTATTATATCCTGCTTGCGCCCATCCTAACTCTGGCAACTCCACAATAACATTACCACCATATCTAAGGCTTGAATCTGATTGTGATTCTTCATCAGATCCTCCATCGGTATTGGTTAGCATATTAGCATAAGCCATACCTCTAATAGTTTTATCAGAACGTCTTTCTAAACTTGTTGTATACATTACATGGCCAGTAAACGCCATGTTGTCGGTTAATAACTCACTTCCGCTAAGGTTGTATGCTGCAAGATTTGCAACAGAAACCCCCACATCAAACTCTTCGTAATTGAAGTTTACTCCTGGTGATAGGGTAAAAACAGAACTGTTTTCGAAATTAAGAATTGTTGGGTCACTAACTTGAACCCCATTATTTAAGACAATACTAGTGGCAGAATCTATATTGGATTTAATCCCACTTTGTGAAAAAGCAAGGTTTAAACCAAAGGTAAAATTCATATCTCTGTTAAGTTCTATGTTGTATGCAAAATTGGCAATTCCTCCAAAATACCTATAGATCCCTTCGTTTTGTTGATGTAAACCAATACCAACTCCTGTTTTCTCATCAAAGTTTGCGGTATAATTAATAAGATACGTTTGAGGATTGTCATTAAATCCGGCCCATTGTGTTTTATTATACGCATTAATAGATCTCTTATTCTCGCGAACCAAAGAAAAGGTAGGGTTAAAGTAGAATCGATTATATTTTACTAAATTATGGGTAGGAATGTCTGTTGGAAGTACTCCGAAAACGGCAGTTTCTTCCTCTTGTCCCTTAACAAAGTTAATGGATAGACATAATATTAATAATAGTAATTTTCTGACCATAAAATTATCTCATTACCGTTATCGAGCCTTTTCTGAGCACGGAATTGTTTTTCGTTATTATGTAATAATATATCGGGTCTTGACCCGAAGATTTTGAGTTTTCAAAGGGCCAGTTGTTTTGATAACTAACACCCATAAAATCAACTTGACCATTTCTATTATAGATAGTGACCTCTACATCTTGTTGGTTTACCAAAGATGCAGGCAAGAACCAATTATCATTAACATTATCGCCATTAGGCGTAATTACGTTAGGGATAATCTCTGTTATACCTTGGGTTCCTATACTAATCGGAGGCACAATAACCTCACATATTGCAGATGTTATTGTTACAAAATACTCTCCTTGTTCTGTTACTATTAATGTATTATTGGTTTCACCATCTAATACTATATTCTCACCATCTACTATCCTAGACCATTGATATGTATATGCATCATTTTGAGGCACCGAAAGTGTTACCGATTCTCCCTCTGTAAGTACAAGCGGGTCGGCCAAAATAACTGTTCCTTGTGGTATAAGTGATACAGCGAGATCATTAGAGGTAATACCAGTAAATTCTCCTGTCCTTAAATCAGCCATAAGCGTATATACTGCATCAATATCTGAACTTGAAACCTCTATCGATGTAGTAGTGTCTCCTGTAGAAACTCCATTTCTAAACCATTCGAAATCAAAAAATGTTAATTGTTCTTCGGTTAAGGGAACATCTAAACCACCTACGGTTTGACCTGTCATTTCTAACAGCTCTAAAGTAAACGTTTCAGCAGCACAGGCATTTTCATCTTCCGTACCGATTACAATATCAAATCCGGTAGGTGCAAATAATTCTGTTTCTGAGAATAAAAAACTATTACAAGGGTCAAGTGCATCGATTTCTACTCGATACCTACCCACAAACTGAGCCTCAAAAGACGAAGTTCCACCAGATAAGAGAGTTTGACTTTGTAAACTAGTTTCTACAAACCATCGTACTGTACTCCCGTCTGGAGCATCAGTCATAATTTCTAGATCGATTATTTGTGTTGGTAGTAGGATTAAATTTTCTGGTAAAGCTTGTGTAATCGACGATCCTTCGTTTACAACCGTTACAGGACCCGCCACAAGTTCACAATCCTCACTAAAAGTAACTCGCACCTCATAATCTCCTGCAAATTCATTATCCGGTAATGTGATAGTGGGGCTTATTTCGCCATCAATATCTACACCGTCTTTGATCCATTGATAATCAAATGCAGAGCTTTGTTCACTAGAGTTTAAAACTTTAATTTCATTAGGGCAAAAAGAAAAATCGGGAGCAGGGGTTTCTATAAACACCGAAGACACATCTATTAAAGATACGTCTACTCTATTGGTTTCTTCGAAGGTGAAAAAGTTTTGACAGTTACCCAAGGGGATCCTGGCAAAATATCTACCGACATCGTTGACGACGAGACTGGGACTTGATTCTCCCACAATGAGCGCGCCATCTTTAAACCATTCCCATTCAAATGTATCTGCTGGTACAGCATTATCATCAAGATCTTCTAACCTAATAGTCAGCGTTTTGGTAAATGTACTTACATTACAAAAAATAACATCTTCCCGTTCGTTAAGGAATAAATCCAAATCATTTCTAAAAAAATGCATCGCAGTATCATCAGATAATTCACTAATAATTACCGGATCTGTTGTAGATATAACTCTTAATTTATAAGTATCACTATTCGCATTTTGTGGTATTGCAAAATCGGTAAATTGAATTTCTAGAGTGGATCCAGAACCATTATTTGGCCCCACGACTCTTGCCAGTTCTTGTATTTCATTAGGGTCATCAAAACTACCGTTTGGGTCAGAAAGTTGAAGAATAAACTCATTATCGGAAGGAAGTGGATCTCCCGGATTAAGTTCGGCAATGACCGTAAAAGAATTGAACGTAATATCAGCACAAGCCGCAAAATCCTGAAGCACAGGTGCGCCAATAGTCCTTTGGGCAATAAGTTCATTAAAATTAATGAACAATAATGCACTGACGATCAATATGAGGTTAAGTTTACTTTTCATGATATCACACTTAAATTATTGGGTGGATATACTTATATCAACTCAGCGATTTGGGGCGCTTGTTAATAATATTGTTAATATATTTTTTACCAAGACATAAAATTATAAATTAAATAGTTATATCAAACTAAAATTTTAATTTTTTTTGTAATAATTTTCTGACTAGTGGTGTACCGCACCATATCAATTAAATACAAATTGCTTATAAATAACTTTTTAATATACGTAAAATTTTGTTAATCAAGCTATTGTGTGAATAAAAAAAAGAGTTATGTGCCTTAAACAAATACTAAAATTTCCCCAAATTTAGCGATCAAATTGATAGAATATGGGTAAAAAAACATCAAAATCCGTCTCTTTTCTTGGTTTTTAGTGGGACATAAACACTGAGAAAATGGTATTTTTTTTCGATTAAGTGTAAAAATTGTTGCCAAAATTTTCGGTTAAAAATGTTAAATTTTGTCTTCAATAACGGTTAAAATTCTCACTTATATTTCTGTTTTAAAATCAAAAAAACTCCATCCGGAATTTATCCAAATGGAGTTTCTAAAAAAGGTTATAAAACACTACTCTTTTGTTTCAGAAATCGTGTCTCCTCCGTTTAATTCTATAATTACTTTTTCGGTAATATCTAGTTCTTCTTTACCATATAAAATATTACTTACTTCAGTATCCCCATAAATGTATGTGTACCCATTTTTCTTTCCATAATCTTTAATAAAGTCTTTTACTTTACCAATTATAGAATCTATTTCTTGTTGGCTTCCTTTTTGGATTTCTTGCATTTTGGCTTGCTGTTCTCTTTGCAATCCTTGTTGCTTAACCATTAATTCTTGTTGCTTCTTTTCTCTATTAGATTTAGACATTGAATTTGCAATATTTTGAAATCCTTGCACCTCTATCTGAAATTGCTTCGCTTTTTCCTCAAGTTCTGCTCGTACTTCATTATTACGCTTTGTCCATTTTTCTTGTGCAGTCTTCATTTCTTTAAAATCAGAAACTACTTTGGTGTTATTTACATAACCAGTTTTTTCAACCTGCTGATTGCACGACGTTAAAATTAAAACTGCGCTTGCAATCCATAAAAATTTTTTCATGTTTCAAAATTTAGTTCAGCGCAAAAATATCAAAGTTCAATTGATGTTATCCATTATATTTCTGCAAAAAACAAAACTATAAGAAAAAACAATAATATCAACCATTGCGATATAAAAAAACTATTAAAAATGAATTAAAATAAACGCTTTTAAGAAGGTTTAATAAAAAAGCAATGTCATTCTATAATAAAACCATTCAAATTGCATTAAAAACAGTCAAAAATCGAAATTATTTGTTTTGAAGTATATATATATGAGAAGAAAACTCCTTCGAACGTTTTCCTTTTAGATTTGAACATAAACCTATCCAAAATGCATTAAGAAAATTCATTTTTCCATTTTTGTATTTTTCTGATAATAGAGAAACATAAAACGAATCAAAATACATAGGCTGGATATTTTGAAGTTCTATCTGTTGTTCTCCAAAAAGTTTTTGAATTGTAGTTTTAGAAAAATGCCAAAGATGTCTAGGAACATCGTAAGCCGCCCAAAATGATTTATAATACAGCGCATCATAAGATTTAAAATTAGGAACTGCAATGATGACGTATCCATTTGGTTTAAGAAGACGTTTAATTTCTCTAATCTGATTTTCTACATTAGGCACATGTTCTAGTACGTGCCACATTGTGATCACATCAAAAGTTTTATCCTTAAAATCTAAGGTTGTCCTTTCTAAGTTGATTCCTTTATTTTCGGCTAATTTTTTTGCTTGCTCATTAGGTTCGGTTCCTAACACAGTCCATCCTGATTTTTTTGCATTAACCAAAAAATCACCAGTTCCTGCACCAATATCCAAAAGTCTACCTGGCTGATGATTAAGTTTAGAAATCAGTTTTACTTTTTTATTAAGAGAATATTCTTTTACTAAATGATATAGTTTTTCAAAAAAAGAGCGTTTTGCATCTGTGTGAGAAATATAGTCCTCGCTCTCATAATATTTCCCTAAACGATCCTCTTCAGGTTTTGGAGTAGTAATCAACAGGTCATAAATTGGGTCATGCAATAATTGAAACTCCTCTCCCGATACACTGTGATCTTTGCAGGTTATAAAAAACTCTAACTCCTGTTTTATGTTCATCTTTATTATTGAGCGCATTTTGTGTTCGTGCACAAAAGTATTTCTAATCAAATCTTTTTCAAAACATATTTTGATTTAAAAGATCAGAAATTCATTGTTCTATTCTTTTGAATGTATTAAGAGAATTTTTGTGATCCTACTATCTATCACAAACTCTTGTTCATTTGCAAAAAGCATTTGTGTGTTTTCAAAACTAAAAGGCAAGAAGTCTTTACTTTTGTTCCACGTGGAACTATTCATTTATCATATTATGAACCTCAACATTTAATAACGTACGAAGTTCATTTGCCTTTTCTACAGCTTCCTGATATTTATTGGTTTTATACACAGTAACGTTTTTGTTTCCTTTAAAAAAACGAACTACAACTTTGTTATGCCTTTCTTTGGTTCCTAATGCGCTTACAGTACTCCAATCGTTATTCAGACTAAAAGAAGCAGAAAAAACAGAAATATAATCTGGGAAATCCAAATCGAGTTTAATCGAAAAGAGAGAAAGACCAAAAAAGGAAAACAACTTCTGATTATTAAAATCACTAGATATTTTATACGACGTTGAAAAACCAAAAATTAACAATGTTATTATAAACAAAATTAATCGTGGTAAGAAAGGTTCAGTTTGGTTAAACAAAAATAGAAATGAAAAAAGCAAAACAATACTCGTCACAATTTTTCCTTTTAGAGCCTTTTCTTGTTTACAAATTACATAACTCATTACCTTCCCATATAAACTAAGAGTACCGAAATGTCACTTGGAGAAACGCCACTAATTCTTGATGCTTGCGAAATTGTAGCTGGTCTAATTTTGGACATTTTCTCACAAGCTTCAAACGATAATGACTTTAGTTTTGTATAATCAAAATTCTCTGGAATTTTAACCTCTTCTAAACGGTTAAGTTTATCTGCATTGTTTTTCTCTTTTTCAATATAACCTGAATATTTAACCTGAATCTCTGTTTGTTCCAAAATCTCTCTGTCTAGGTTGTGTTCTTCTATATACGCTTTGACCTTTTCAAAATTCTTTATGTCCTTCAATTCAATTTGTGGTCGAGAAAACAATTTAAACATCTTTCCACTTTGTTTCACTAAAGAAGAGTTTTTTGATTCCAACACAGGATTTGCTTCTTCGGCAGACACACTGGTGTCTTTAAAAAACTGAACGAAAGCAGAAGATTTTTTCTCCTTCTCTTCCATTCTCTTCATTCGCTCATCTGAAGCCAAACCTATTTCGTGTGACTTCGGTGTTAATCTAAAATCTGCATTATCCTGTCTTAATAATGTTCTGTATTCTGCTCGAGATGTAAACATTCGATACGGTTCTTCTGTTCCCTTGGTAATTAGATCATCAATCAAAACTCCAATATAAGCTTCGCTTCGCTTTATAATAAAAGGTTCTTGTTCTTTTACTTTTAGAGCCGCATTAATACCTGCCATCAAACCCTGGGATGCCGCTTCTTCGTATCCTGTTGTTCCATTTATTTGACCCGCAAAAAACAAACCTGAAATCAACTTTGTCTCCAAAGTGTGTGTTAATTGTGTAGGCGGAAAATAATCATATTCGATAGCGTATCCTGGTCTAAAAAATTTCACATTCTCAAAACCAACTACAGATCTAAGCGCTTTAAATTGTACATCTTCGGGCAGCGATGTCGAAAATCCATTTACATAAACCTCTACTGTGTTCCAACCCTCTGGTTCGACAAAAAGCTGATGTCTATCTTTATCGGCAAATCTGTTTATTTTATCCTCAATAGAAGGGCAATATCTTGGCCCTATACTTTTTATTCTACCATTAAACATTGGCGAACGATCAAACCCTTCACGTAACAAATCATGCACCTCTGTGCTTGTATATGTCATATGACATGATCTTTGTTCTGCTAATGGTTTTGTTAGATTCGTGTAACTAAATTTTTCCGGACGTTCATCTCCTGGTTGTTCTGTCATCTTAGAATAATCCAAAGATCTACCATCTACTCTGGGAGGTGTACCTGTCTTCATTCTTCCAGCTTCGAAACCAAAATTAATTAACTCTTCGGTGATTCCTGTAGCCGCTCTTTCGCCAGCTCTTCCTCCACCAAATTGTTTATCCCCAATATGAATCAATCCATTTAAAAAAGTTCCATTAGTAAGCACTACTGTTTTTGATCTAACCTCAATACCAAGTGATGTCTTTATGCCGCAAACTTTTCCATTCTCGACCAACAATCCGCTAACCATTTCTTGATAAAAATCAAGGTTTGGAGTTTGCTCCAAAAGCAATCTCCACTCCTCTGCAAAACGCATACGATCACTTTGAACTCTTGGACTCCACATTGCGGGTCCTTTTGATTTATTCAACATTTTGAACTGGATCGCTGTACGATCACTCACAATACCACTGTATCCACCAAGAGCATCAATCTCTCTTACTATTTGTCCTTTTGCGATTCCTCCCATGGCAGGGTTGCAACTCATTTGCGCTATGTTCTGCAAGTTCATTGTAACAAGCAAAGTGCTACAACCTAAATTTGCGGCTGACGCCGCAGCTTCACTTCCGGCGTGACCAGCACCCACAACAATCACATCATACTCTGTATTAAACATAATTTTCTTTTCCTTGTTCCACGTGGAACATTATAATATCTCTATACTACATTTGTTCCACGTGGAACAAATCACACCAAAAACCCTACTGTTCCACGTGGAACATTAACAACTTCTCGTTCTCTTTTGTTCTCATCAAATCACTCTCTTCATCCGTCTTGTCCTTATATCCACAAAAGTGTAAAACACCGTGTACAATAACCCTTCTTAACTCTTCATGCTCATCAACCTTAAACACACTTGCGTTCTCTATAACTCTTTCATGCGATATAAAAATATCACCATTAAGTTCGTTCCCTAAAGTATTATCAAAACTTATTATATCCGTAAACGTATCGTGGTTTAAAAAGTCCTGATTGATCTTTAACAAATATTCATCATCACAAAATATAAAATTGATCTCACCAATAGTTTTACTCTCAGAGTCTACAACTCTATTTAACCACGACTGAACACTTGACTCATCTGGCTTAACTATATTTGTTTCGTAAAAGAAATTAATCATTGTCTTTGCTAAAATACTCCTGTACCTTTTGTTTGTAATTTTGCCGCAAAGGTAATACTTGTCTATTTAATATCTCTGTAGTATTGAAATATTGTTTCGCTTTTTCTAAACGTGTTTGACTTTGATTATCATACTGTGTTTGATTGGTCTTACTTTCTCTTTTCTCCTCCTTACCTTGCTCAAAACTTGCCTCATCTAGTTTCAAAAGTTGATGTTTCAGATCCATCATCTTACTTAAGGTTCTGTCATTAAACCCTCTTTCTAACAATTCTTGTTCTACCTCTTCCATTCTTTTTAACAGATCACTACCCACACCTTCCTTTAATCCTTCTTTATCTATTTTATCCTGAAGCGCATTTCTAAGTTCTTGTTGTTGCTTATATATCTCATACAACTCTCCATTAAGATCTTCTCGTTGTTGTTGTGATTCGCCCTCTCCATTTTGGTTTCCACCATTTTTCTTTTTGCCTTTCTTGCCACTATCCTTCTCCCCATTTTCGCCAGAGTTTCCATCTTTATTTTCTCCATTCTCACCTTTATTTTGTTCGCCTTTTTGCTGGCCTTTTTTCTTACCCTTTTCATTTCCTTTCTGCATTTGTTCATTAAGCTCTTGCTGTTTTTTAATTATATCAGGTAATTGAAATTCATTTTCTCCACTCTTTCCTTTGCCCGCTGCGGACATACTATCTTGCATTTGATCCAGCGTTCTGCTTAATAAATAAGCGAGATCATTAGAGCCTGTAACTGTGTATTGTTGGTTAGCCGTTCCTTGTACAACCTGATTCTGGGCTAATCTAGAAAGTGACTTATCAATATTAAACTCTATATCCGTTAATTTTTGAGTAACGTCTTCAGTGATTTGCGGGGTTCGTAAAGCCAAAGCATATAAACTATCATCTATATGAATGAAATTTTCTCTGAGTACACTTTGCCTTTTTAACCTATCCGAGTATATAGGATTATCTATATCTATACCTTTAAAGTTTTTCATTAGACCTTCTTGCTCTATAGAAAAATCAACGAGATTGTCCAATACTTGCCTAAGCATTTGCATATCCTCTTGTTGTTGTTCTCCTCCTGCCATCTGCATTTGCATTCTCATAGTGTTACTCATTTGTTTCATTTTTTGAGCTGCACTCTTTTGATTCTTCTTTGCTTCTGATTTTTTATTTTCATCTAGATTTTCACTAGCCTTTTTTTGCTCATCATTTATCTCCTTTTCATCTTCCTTTTTTTGATCCAATTTCATTGGCTTTTTTAGGTCGTCATTGGCCTTTCTCAATTCATCCATTTCCTTTTGAAACTCTTCAAACTCTTCATTCAATTTATCCTGTTTCTCTTTTGTATTCTCTTCTTCATTTTCTTTTGATAATTCTTCTTGTTTATCTGAAAGGTCATCCAATTTTTGAACCATCTTTTCATGTTTCTCAATCACATAATATCGCTTGGTCAATTCTAAAAGCTGTTCCAAATTCTTTTTTAAATTTTTGTTTTCTTTTCCTAATTCTTCAAGCTTTTTGGTTAATTCTTCTTTTTGAATCTTATCGGCGAGGCGCTCAATTTCTTCCAAAAGTTTTTCGTTCTTTTTTAACTTCTCCTCATTTCTTTCTAATCTTTCTTTAAGAGCATCCTTGAATGGTTCTTCTTCGTTTTTCTTTTCAAACTGATCCAAATTATCTTTCAACTTCTGAGAAAAATCTTGCATCATCTTTTCCTGAAGTTTTTGTCTTTTAAGAAAATCATCTAACTTTTTCTTATCATTAAAATCAAGTCTTTTCTTCTCTTTTTGGGTTTTACTTAGACTTTTAAGCTCCTCCTCCTGTTCTTTAAATTTATCCAGAGATTTATTTAATCCAGAGATAGCTTCATTTTGCTGTTGTAGTAATTTTTCTTCTCTTTCTTTTTCTGTTAGTTTTCTAAAATTAAAGACCTGGCTCTTTGTTCTTTTATAATTATGAATGGCATCATTATCAAACACCTCAAAATAAAACTCATAATCGGCTCCATCTATCAAATTTAACTCTCCAGGAAAATCATAAATAAACTCATCAAACACTGTGTGATTAATCTCTATGTCATCAATGTTTCTTTTTGTGGGTTGCTCTACATTGTAATACACCAATCTCAAGTTTTTCAAACCATAATCATCACTAATTCTACCAAAAAAATAAACCGTTGTATTGTCCACAGTATCCCTTTCAGATTTGAGATTCAGTTCAGGATATTGATCCTTAATCACACTAAGGTTAAAAGAGAGGTTATCGTAATTACTCACGTTATTGTTTGAAGTCGTTATTTCATAATCGAGGTTACTATATATTCTCTTTTCATATTCAAATTTATCTTTGTTTTTTAAGAGGGAATGAATTGTGTCCTTTGTTCTAATGTCTACCTTATCCGTATTTCTAGTGTTTACAACCCATGTTATTTTTGTTCCTTCTGGTACTGTTGCATTTCCAGAGCTTTTAAGTGTTTCATCCTTCTTAAGCGTATAACCCGGATAATCCAATTTCATCTCAAAATCTAATAATGCTGGTATTGGAACAACAGATAATCTATACGGTATTGTGCTAATATTATTAGCAGAAACAAAAAATTCTATCGACTCTCTTACCTGTACAAAAGTGTACTCAAATTCTCCTACGCCCGTATTTTTCAAAAAATACACTTCATCATTATATTCAATTGTAGCAATTTCGGGAATAATATCCCCACTTACCCTAACCTTTAAAACATAATCTTTACTTTCGAAAGCCATTAATTCTTCATTAACGATAAAAAATTGAAAAGGCGCAGGCGGTTCATATGCCTCCTTATAGTTTACGACTCTTTTATAACTGTCCGAAATCCAATTCGTTTTATTCACAGCAAAAAGAACTAAAAATATAGTTATAGGGATCGCCGCATACTTAAAATACTTTATGTTCTTTTTTAAATTGATTGCCAAGGTAAACGGTACAGGTCTAAGCTCCTTTGATTTTTGTTCTATACTAGCCAACAATAATGTTGAGTCATTCTTGTCTTCACTAAGTTGTAATAGATTTAACAACTTATCATCTACCTCGGGGAAATGATCGCCTATAATATTCGAAGCCACTTTAAAATCTATTCCACCGGCGAGTCGAAATAGCCTTGCAATAGGAATAGCTATCAATCTAATAAATAATGCTAGCTCGACAACAACAAATAGCCAAAACAATATTGTTCTCCCTGTTGAACTAAGCCACAAATAATTTTCAATTAACACGGTCATCAAAAAATACAAGACCCCGATTGCAAAAAAAAGAATGGTTCCTTTTATCAAATCATTGAGGTAAAATTTCTTAATAAACACCTCTAACTTGTTCTTTATAAGCTCAAAATTATCCATACCACTAATCTTCATATTTCAATAACTTTTAAAACTACAATTTTATTTTTAATAGAATTGTTATATTTATGATAATTCAACCCCTTAGTGATTAGTTACTTATGAAAGATCTCAAATACCTTTGTGCATATACTATTCCTATTTGTGCCTTAATAGGTCTTTGGTTTCAGGGTGTTTTCACTTATTTGACGCCTATCTACGCATTTGGTTTTATACCGATAATTGAGCTATTTACACATTCATCAACCAAAAACTATACAGAAGATCAAAAACAAAACCGCGCCAAAAAAAGGATGTTTGACTGGATGCTTTATCTCAACCTACCTTTAATCTACCTTATTGTATTTATTACTCTATATGTAATTACCTCATCGACCTTGGTAACTTATGAGCTTGTTGGAGTCATTATTTCTACAGGAATTGTATTAGGTAGTAATGGTATCAATGTGGGTCACGAACTAGGTCATCGACAGACTTATGAACGATTTATAGGAAAAGCGTTACTACTTCCTTCTTTGTATATGCACTTTTTTATAGAACATAATTTTGGGCACCATTTTAAAGTTGCGACCAAAGAAGATCCTGCAACTGCAAAATACAATCAGCCCGTTTATTTTTTCTGGATTACTTCAACAATCGGTCAATACGTTAGTGCTTGGAAAATACAAAGTGCTCTACTTAAAAAAGAAAAAAAAATATTCTTCTCGACAAAAAATGATATGCTCTGGTACCACGTTTTTACGAGTTTTTATTTTGTAATTATAACTTTATTCTTTGGAGTTTATGGCCTACAGGTTGCTTTACTTAGTGGTATGGTTGGTTTTCTTCTTTTAGAAACGATTAATTATATTGAGCACTACGGACTAAGAAGAACCAAATTACCTTCTGGTAGATATGAACGTGTAAGAGAAATTCATTCTTGGAACTCGAATCACACCCTCGGAAGAATTATGCTTTATGAATTAACAAGGCATAGTGATCACCATCATCGTGCTTCAAAAAAATACCAATTATTAGACCATCATGACCAAAGTCCCCAATTACCCTTTGGATATCCTACATCTATGGTTCTATCTCTTTTTCCTCCTATATGGTTTCTAATAATGAATAAGAGAGTACCATTAGACATGAAAACAGAAGTGCAAAACAAATAAACTATATAGACAAAAAAACGTTTTTATAGCATCTTTAAGATTGTATCTTTGCTGTAGATTATTTCCTTATTAAACGGATCTTAAAAAACACAGTCATGACAAAAAATATTAGGGTGCGCTTTGCTCCTAGTCCTACTGGACCTTTACATATTGGAGGTGTAAGAACAGCTTTATTTAATTACCTCTTTGCCAAAAAACACAATGGAACTTTTATACTAAGAATAGAAGACACTGATCAAAACAGATACGTACCTGGTGCGGAAGAGTATATCAAAAATGCTTTTGAATGGTGCAAAATTCCTTATGATGAAGGTCCTGATAAAGATGGTGGTTATGGCCCATATCGACAAAGCGAACGTAAACACTTATACAAACAATATGCAGATCAATTAATTGAAAATGGTTCTGCATACTATGCTTTTGATACTCCGGATGAATTAGATCATCATCGTAAAAATCATGAGGCCAATGGCAAAACCTTTATATACAATTGGCATAATCGAGAAAAGTTAAATAATTCACTATCTCTTTCAGAAAAAGAAATACAGAAAAAAATAGAGTCTGGTGATTCTTTTGTAATACGATTTAAGTCTCCAAAAGACGAAATCTTACATCTCCAAGATGAAATAAGAGGAGACATAAAAATTGATACCAATATTCTGGATGATAAAATATTGTTTAAAAGTGATGGGATGCCCACATATCATTTGGCAAATATAGTAGATGATCATCTCATGAAAATTACAGATGTAATTCGAGGAGAAGAATGGTTGCCTTCTCTAGCCTTGCATGTATTATTATATCGTGCATTAGGTTGGGATGTTCCACGTTTTTCACACCTACCTTTAATTTTAAAACCTGTTGGGAAAGGAAAACTAAGTAAAAGAGATGGTGATAAAATGGGATTCCCTGTTTTTCCTTTGCAATGGATTGATCCAAAAAACAATGAAATATCTTCAGGCTATAAAGAAGATGGATACCTGCCTGAAGCGGTTATAAATATGCTCGCCTTTTTGGGATGGAACCCTGGTACCGAACAAGAATTGTTTTCTCTAGATGAGCTTATTCAAGAATTTGATCTTGCCCGAGTAAATAAATCAGGAGCGAAATTTGATCCAGAAAAAACTAAATGGTTTCAACAACAGCATCTTCATAAATTAGATAACGAAGTATTGTCTTTACAATTTAATAAATTACTTGACCAAAATAATATTACCACATCATTAGATACAAAACACATTGTAAACCTTATAAAAGAACGTGCCACTTTTGTAAATGATCTTTGGGATCTTGGTCAGTTTTTCTTTATATCACCAAGCCAATACGACACCAAAGCAGTTAAAAAAGCTTGGAAAGAAGACACGCCTGATTTAATGCATGAGCTCACCAGAATACTTAATGATATCGCCGATTTCTCTGCCGATAATGTTTCAACTATTACAAAAGGTTGGATTACAGGAAAAGAAATTGGTTTTGGTAAAATAATGATGCCATTGAGAATTGCTCTTATCGGCTCACTTCAAGGACCCGATCTTTTTGAGGTTGCATCTATATTAGGAAAAAAAGAGACTATTAAAAGGATTGAAAATACAATTGAAAAATTATAAAACGTTCACCATATAAGGTATTTCTTACTATTTTTTGGTGGGATACCTATGCCCTATTGATGTAACATAATTGCAAGAAATGCTACTAATACAGTAACTATATCTTTAAAACTACAGCAATGGGAAAAACTTTTAAGGTCTTAAAGTTATCAAACGTTTGGTCTACCGAAAAACTTAGAAAAGAAGTTGAAGACACTCTTAATAAAGTATCTAACGAGGGTTGGAATATCGTTTCGGTAGCCTTTGGTTCGAGCAATGCTCAAATAGCAACAGCTATGATAACTATTTCGAAATAAGTATAATGAGTTTACAAATAATCTGTACATTCATTACTAAATAACTATTAACTTTTAATCTAAAAACAATGGGTCTATATTTAATTCCACTATTTATATTCGGGTTCATCATTTTGATATCCGGAATCTTTACTGTAAAACAGCAAACCGCCGCTATCGTAGAACGATTTGGTAAATTCTTAAGTACCAGAAACTCTGGACTGCATTTTAAAATTCCTGTCTTTGATCGAATCGCAGGACGTATAAACTTAAAAATACAACAGCTAGATGTATTGGTCGAAACCAAAACAAAGGATGATGTATTTGTTCGACTTAAAATCTCTGTGCAATTTCAAGTTATCAAAGAAAAAGTTTATGATGCTTTTTACAAATTAGAAAATCCACATGATCAAATTACTTCGTATGTATTTGATGTTGTTCGTGCCGAAGTTCCAAAAATGAAATTAGATGATGTTTTTGAACGTAAGGATGATATTGCCATTGCTGTAAAACAAGAATTAAATGAAGCCATGGTTAACTATGGTTATGATATTATAAAAACTCTTGTAACGGATATTGATCCAGATTTACAAGTAAAAGAAGCTATGAATCGTATTAATGCAGCAGAACGTGAAAAAGTGGCAGCCGAATATGAAGCTGAAGCTGAAAGAATTAAAATTGTTGCAAAGGCAAGAGCCGAAGCTGAAAGTAAAAGATTACAAGGTCAAGGTATTGCTGATCAGCGTAGAGAAATCGCACGAGGTCTTGAAGAAAGTGTAGACGTATTAAATAATGTAGGGATTAATTCTCAAGAAGCTTCTGCCCTAATTGTAGTAACGCAACATTATGATACTTTACAATCTATTGGTGAAGAAACAAATAGTAATCTTATTTTATTGCCTAACTCACCACAAGCTGGTAGTGATATGTTAAATAATATGATTGCATCATTTACAGCTTCTAATCAAATAGGTGAAGAAATGAAAAAGCAAAATGCTAAAAAAGGTCTGGGTCGAAAAAAATCTGACAATGAATAAAAATTCTTGATTTCTATCAAAACAAACCCGATCATAAAAATTGATCGGGTTATTTTTTTGACTTGTCCTAAAAATTAGAAAAACCTGCTCTTTTTATATTAAAAATGAATTTAAAGCGTTTTTGCACGGTTTTTGATTATTATCTAATAGTTATGACCTTATTCATTTTTTTCAACATTAAAACAAGCCTTAAAGCCTTGTTTTTAATAAGAAAAAATGATACATATTTTAAAACAATAAGGAATTATTATAGTTCAAAAATTAATTATATTTACAAAAATTTAGTCCCATGAAAAATTACTTTTTAATTTTACTCTTCATTTCTGGAAGTGTTTTTTCCCAAAATGTAGACGCGCTCAAAAAATTAGCACTAAGAGATGCTAAAGCAACTTCTGAAGCTTCTCTTAAACAAGACTCGAACACTCTTTTAAAGTATACTCATCCAAACATCTTCGAAAAATACGGTAAATCAAAGATGTTAGAAACTATGGATGATATTTTTAGGACTATGAAAGCCCAAAAAATAAAAATTACTAGTTCTGAAATTGATGAAATTGCAGATATTAGAAAAGAATATAAAGAATATAGGTGCCTAATAAAAAATACGGTTAAGATGGATTTTAATGGACGAGTCGTAACCTTAAAAAGCTCTTTATTTGGGTTTTATGATAAAAAGAAAGAACAGTGGTATTTTGTAGAATCGAATAAACTTTTGGATGATCCTGAAACACAAAAGCTGTTTCCAAGGTTCAAAACGGATATAGAAATACCACTTGATGAACATATAGCAGAAAACTAGAAATTACAGAAAAAAATAAAAAGGTCACTTAAAATTAAGTGACCTTTTCTATTTATAAATTATACTTTTTTACTAAAACTGAAGCTTCTTCTTGTAATAATTCATTTTTATCTTCTACTCCTTTGGTAATAAATTCTATTGCCGCAGTATCCGGTTGAAGCCCCTTTTTATCTAGAGCAATTCTTAATGCTATCATAGTAGCTATGCGAGTTCCAGCCTTTTTTACAGCTGTTCCATATAATGGTATTAATTCTTCTAATTCTATACCCTCTGCAGCCTTTTCTATTTTAATTTTAAGAGCTTCTCTTTTCTCATCAGGAAGATTTGTATACTTCTTTCCACCTCTCTTTATTTCCTCGATAGCAGGTATCTCTTTTTGATTATTTTGTTGTGCTTTTTGAGGATTTGTATTCGTATTAGCTGGTTTTATTTTTGCCCAAGTATCTTTTAACCCAACAGTCTTGTTAAAAACTAAACTTTCCTTTTTACTATCTACATCTACATTAAAATATCCCAATCTCTGAAACTGAAATTGATCCAATGCACTTACGTTTTTTAAGCTTGGTTCTAAATAACCCGTTATCGTCTTCAAAGAACTAGGGTTTATAAACTCCATAAAATCCTTGTCCTTATGACCACCTGGAGCTTCATCATTAAATAATCTATCATAGATCCTAACCTCGGCCTGTACCGCATGTGCTATAGAAACCCAATGTAAAGTACCTTTTACATTACGCTTTGATTCTTCAGTACCACTACCCGACTTACTCTTTGGATCATATGTACAATGAATTTCGACTATATTGCCCTCATTATCCTTAATAACTTGCTCTCCTTTAATAATATAAGCATTTTTGAGACGCACTTCTTTACCTAAAGTTAACCTAAAAAACTTCCTTCCCGCTGCTTCTTTAAAGTCTTCCCTTTCTATAAACAATTCCCCAGAAAAAGGCACTTTTCTAGATCCCGCAGATTCATCTTCAGGATTATTTTCAGCTTCTAGCCATTCCTCTTCTCCTTTAGAATAATTTGTAATTACGAGTTTTACTGGATCCAATACTGCCATCACTCTAGGTGCAGTTTTATTTAAATCTTCACGTATACAAAATTCTAATAAAGACACATCTATTACGTTCTCTCTCTTGGCAACTCCAACAGTTTCTACAAATTTGCGTATTGATGTTGGTGTATATCCACGTCTTCTCAATCCCGAGATAGTTGGCATTCTGGGATCATCCCAACCAGACACAACACCGTCTTCTACCAATTTGAGTAATTTACGCTTACTCATAATGGTATAGCTTAAATTAAGTCGTGCAAATTCTCTTTGTTTAGGGCGCATTTTATCACTATATATTTGATCCAAAAACCAATCATATAACTTTCTATGAGGTTTAAACTCTAATGAACATAATGAATGTGAAATGCTTTCTATATAATCACTTTCTCCGTGAGTCCAATCATACATTGGATAAATACACCACTCATCACCGGTTCTATGGTGAGGTTTTTTAAGTATTCTATACATTAATGGATCACGCATTAACATATTAGGATCAGACATATCTATTTTGGCTCTTACTACATGTGATCCTTCATCAAACTCACCATTTTTCATTCTATTAAATAGATCCAAATTTTCCTCTACAGATCTATTTCTATATGGACTATCTGTACCAGGTTCTGTTGTGGTTCCTTTTTGTGCAGCAATTTCTTCTGCAGATTGAGAATCTATATATGCTTTACAGTCTTTAATTAATTGAACTGTCCAATCGTATAATTGTTGAAAATAATCAGAAGAATAACACTCCTTATCCCATTGGTAACCCAACCATGTAATATCTTCTTTGATTGCATCAACATATTCTTGCTCTTCTTTGGCTGGATTAGTATCGTCAAAACGTAAATTAACTGGTGCATTATATCGTAATCCAAGACCAAAACTAATACCAATTGCCTTAGTATGGCCAATATGTAAATATCCGTTAGGTTCTGGAGGAAAACGAAAACGAAGATGTTTCGTATCCATACCATTACTCAAATCTTCTTCTATAATATGCTCTATAAAATTGAGCGATTTTTTTTCTTCTGTCATCTCTAATCAAATAAACCACAAAACTACAAATTCTAATGATGCTTCACTATAGTATAAAACGCTTTAATGTAATTATTTCAATTATTATTATTTCTTATGAAAAGGGGTTGTTTTCCCTTAACCTATTCACAAAGATTCTTTATACCTTTGTCAAAAAATTTCGTGGGATTAATCGAGTTAAAAAATATTAAGATATATGCCTATCATGGTTGCTTAGTAGAAGAAAAGAAAATTGGTTCCGATTATAGGGTAGATCTTAAGGTTAAGGCCGATCTAACCAAATCGGCAATATCTGATCGATTAGCAGACACCGTAGATTATGTGCATCTTAATCATATTGTAAAAGAAGAAATGGCCATACGTTCTAAGTTGTTAGAACATGCGGCAGAACGAATATTAATAAGAATATTAGATGAACTGCATTTGGTAAAAAAAGCTACCATTAAAGTTTCTAAAATTAACCCGCCAATTGGTGGAAATGTAGAAAAGGTAACGATAATACGAAGTAAAAATCGTTAACTTTACAATATAAGAAGGGAGATAATGCAGTTTTAATGTAAAATCATGACCAAGAAATAATAAATTTTTTTACATTTGCCTTCCAACCAAAAATTGGGTGTCGTGGCCGAGTGGCTAGGCAGTGGTCTGCAACACCATCTACAGCGGTTCGAATCCGCTCGACACCTCAAAAAAACCCTGTAATTAATTACAGGGTTTTTTATTTAAACTTAGATTCTGGTGTTATTTTTTCGATCTCATCCTGTATTCTTTTTTCCATAGTATCTGGTAACACTCCTTTTAATATTAAGAAGACACCAAAAACCACCATTAGAATACTAATAATTCGTTTGGTAATATATGTTCGCTTAGGTGTTAATTTTCGTTTTAAACGTTTAGCAAGTAACATTTTAAATACGTCAATAAATAGATAAGTACCCAAAACCACCGAGAAAAAATACACAATTCTATTAGTATTCATATCTAATTGTGGACCAATAACTATGATAATACTTAACCAAAAACCCAATACTCCTATATTGATAAAATTGAGTAAAAACCCTTTTACAAACAACATCAAATAATTATGCTTATTGATTACTTCAACAGAGGTATCTCTTAGTTTATTGTAATTTTTTCGTTCCTGAATAAAAGAAATTGCTCCATAAGTAGCTAGTAGCATACCACCAAAAATGAATAATGCAGGATCATCTTTTATTTTTTCTAAAATCTGATTGGTACTAAAATAGGCAATCAGAATAAAAACTATATCAGCAAAAATTACACCTAAATCCACAGCTAATGCTGCTCGAAAACCTTTAATTGCTGCTGTTTCGAGTAGTACAAAGAAAACAGGCCCAATTAAAAAGGCTAATAAAATTCCTAAAGGGATAGCGGCCTGAGCATCTTGAAGCATGGGATATAAAAATCTTTCCTACAAAGTTAAAAAAACTACTTAGTTAACTTCAATAATTTTTCCACCTAAAAGTTTTTGGGTATCCATTTGCTTTGGATTTCCAAAAATTCTAATAGTACCACCAGCGTTAGTATTTGCTTTTAAATAGTTTTTGGCATTTACTTCTGCCGTACCGCCAGCACTTACTTTTACCTGAGTTTCGTTTGTTTGTAGGTTTTGCGCATAATATTGACCACCAGAATTGATAATAACTTCTTGCTCTTTAGCATTTCCATCTAACTCAATTTCTCCACCAGTAATTGCTTTACCAAAAACATATCCAGCCTCAATTTCAGCTTTAATTCTCCCGCCTTCTTGAGCTCTTAAATCCAAAGATTTTGAACTAATTATATTTTTTGCTTCTACATTAGCGCCCTCGTTAACGTCAATTTTATTAATCTCTTTATAATATACTATTACTTCGGTATTGTTATTATCCCAAAGATTATCAAGAAACATCCTTATCTTAAGAAGATTTCCTTTTTGAACCACGTCAACTTCTCTCCTTTTGATCCCCATTACTTCAACCTTATTTTCAGTTGATTCAATCAAAGTAACTCTTATTTTATCAAAAACTTTTAACTCATTAAAATCACCAATATTTTTTGTGATAGCATCTTGTGCTTGTGCCATTGTAACTAATGAAAACACCAAAAGAATCAATACTTTTTTCATTGCCTTAAATTTTAAAAATTAGACTTAAGATTTTTGTGTATTTATATAATAAAAAAACAACTCTTCATTATTTTTCTATTTCATCTTTACTACCTATTAGTGTAAAATCAAGATGTCTTTTTACAAGGTCTGCATTTTTTACTTTTACATAAACCTCATCTCCTAATTGATACACTTTTTTAGAAACGTCGCCTATCACAGCATATTCGTCTTGATCAAAAACATAATGATCATCATTCATATCCTTTAAACGAATCATTCCTTCACACTTATTGTTAATAATTTCTACATATATACCCCATTCTGTTACACCAGAAATAACGCCTAAAAAATGCTCATTTTCATGATCTTTCATAAACTTGATCTGCATGTATTTTATAGAGTCTCGCTCTGCACTAGCGGCTAGGTTTTCCATACTACTACTATGGTTACATTTTTCTTCATATTCTTCCTCTGCAACAGATTTACCTTGATCTAGATAATGTTGCAGCAAACGGTGTGCCATAACATCTGGATATCTTCTAATTGGCGAAGTAAAATGAGAATAATAATCAAATGCCAGTCCATAATGACCTATATTATGAGTTGTATATTCGGCTTTACTCATACTTCTAATTGCCAATGTATCTACCAAATTTTGTTCTTTCTTACCTTGAACATCCTTTAATAATCCATTTAGTGATTTGGTAGTACTCTTACGATCTTTAAGATCTAATTTATACCCAAACCTGCCGATAATATTTTGTAATGCTGCTAATTTTTCATCATTTGGTTCATCATGTGTTCGATACACAAATGTTTTTTTTGGATTTTGCTTTCCTATGAACTCTGCTACCTTTTTATTTGCGAGCAACATAAATTCTTCAATAAGTTTATTAGCGTCCTTAGACGTCTTAAAAAAGACACCTACCGGTTCGTTTGTTTCATTTAATGCAAACTTCACTTCAACTTTATCAAAAGAAATAGCTCCATGTCTCATACGTTGTGAACGCATAATTTTTGCTAATTCATCTAATTTTAAAACGGCATTGGCAATATTTGGATCAGCTTTATATGCCTTACCAGTAAGCGAAATATCTGCAGGGATAGTATTTTCCTTGCTTTCAATAATATGTTGTGCTTCTTCATAAGCAAAACGTGCATCAGAATATGTTACTGTTCTACCAAACCACTGATTTGTTATTTCTGCTTTATCATTTAATTCAAAAACAGCAGAAAATGTATATTTTTCTTCATGTGGTCGCAATGAACAAGCGTTATTTGATAAAACTTCTGGAAGCATAGGTACTACTCTATCAACCAAATATACCGATGTAGCCCTTTCATAAGCTTCATCATCCAATATTGTTCCAGGAGTAACATAATGCGAAACGTCTGCAATATGGATTCCTATCTCATAATTTCCGTTCTCTAATACTTCAAATGATAATGCATCATCAAAATCTTTGGCATCCTTAGGATCAATAGTAAAGGTCAAGGTTTTTCTCATATCCCTTCGTTTCTTCACTTCTGATTCTTGTATACTCGTATCTAATTCATTAGCATAATTTTCTACTTCTTCAGGAAATTCATAAGGCAATCCATATTGTGCTAAAATTGCATGAATTTCTGTATTATGCTCTCCTGGTTTACCAAGAACTTTAACTATTTTACCAAAAGGAGAATCAGCCTTCTCGGGCCAATCTTCTAACTTTACTAATACCTTATCACCATTTTCGGCTTCGCCTATTTTATTTTTTGGAATAAATACATCAGTATACATTTTGGTATCCTGCATATTTACAAAAGCATAATTCTTTTGGATTTCAATTACACCAACAAATTCATCTCTTTTTCGAGATATTATTCTAGAAATTTCTCCTTCACTTTTACCTCTTCTTTTTCTACGGTATATGTAAACTTCTACTTCATCTCCATGTAATGCTTTATTCAAATTATTATTAGGAATAAAAATATCTTCTTCAAGATCTTGCACAACAACATATCCGGTACCTTTTGAAGTGATTTCTAAATTACCGGTATATGTATTTATGTTTGCTACAATTTTAAATTTCCCTCTATCAACTTCTTCAATCTGTTTTTTGGCGGCAAGTTGAGCTAATTTTTTGATAATCTGATTTCTACTACTTGCATCATTTACACCAAATTTTACAGCTATTTGTTTATAATTAAAAGTTTTATTGGGTTCTGATTTTAATATTTTAAGTATTCCTTGGGTGATATTCTCTATTTTTGGGGACTTTTTTCTTCTTCTACTCTTTCTTTTCATTAATATCAATTATGTTATATTTGATAAAAGTACAGCTTATCTTTTAACATCTATAATTTTAAGTTTAAACTTTTATTAATACTTAAATAGTATAATTGTTTTAGAACCAAAAAAAACATTATCTGTAAATCAGTTAATTACATCCAAAATTTCTTTACTCATTTTATTTGTTTTATTAAAAATTACCTATTTTTAATACACTACAAACATGTATTATTCGTTACTCTTTTACGTATATATGAGTAAAATTAAAAAAGTACATAAAATTATAGTATTCTTCATTCTAATTTTTTTGTTGGGTGTGTATTCTTTTACTATATACATAAATAACACTATAGATCAAAAAAATACAACATTGCAAGAGTCTGAAATAAATGGCTCTGTAAAATTTGATCAAGAAGCTACACAAATAAACTAATCCAATACAGGATAGAGTTATATCATATTTTGTATATTTAAGGTAACTGCTAAAAAGTATATCTTACTATATGAAAGATTTTGTTATTGTAAAAACATACACTTATCCCTACGAATATGCCATATTAAAACTTTTATTAGAGAAAGAAAGTATTTCGTATTTTTTTGAAAATGAAACAATGATAGGTGTTTTCCCTTTTTACTCTAACGCATTGGGCGGAATAAATCTCAGAGTTCACCTAAAAGACAAAACAAGAGTACTACAAATCATTAAAGATCTAAACACAAACTCACATTTAAGAATTGTCTAAATTCTTTTTCAAAGTACATTCCTTATTCAATATAGTTTTCAACACATATTATATATATCTTTTTTCTTTTTTTTAAATTTAAAATAATTAATAGTGATTATAATGTAGTGTGGATAGCGGTATAAGTTTTGGATTATTTATTAGGTTTTTAAGTTTGATTAAATTTTCAGAATGATATAAACAGGATATCAATATGGTAATTGCCTGAAAATGTTGCCAAAATAATATTTAATGAACAGTTGTTAATATGTAATCCGCACATTAAAATCTTAATATAATTACGGTAAAACCGTAGTTCATAACATTAACTTAATGTTTGAAAAGTTATCCAAAAAAAGGAGAGTTAATATTTTGATATTTGATAAGTCTACTTGTATTCTAATAAAAAAGTAAACAACCAAAAAAACTTTATCAATTTTAAGAACCATTTATTCACAACTGGTGTTAACAGAAGGTAAGGAGTTATTAACATTGGGATAACATTAAGTAAATAATTGATTTTTTGGAGTTTACTTTTTTAGGATTAAAGTATCTTTGTTTTAATAATAAAAAGAGAGTCTATACAATGAAAATAGCTATTGGAAACGATCACGCAGGAACCGAATATAAGGTTACAATTGTTGAGTATTTAAAATCTGAAGGAATTGAAGTTATTAATTACGGTACTAATGAAGAGGCTAGTGTAGATTATCCTGATTTTGTACATCCTGTTGCTAAAGATGTAGATGCTACCAATGTAGATTTTGGAATTTTAATTTGTGGAAGCGGTAATGGTGTTGCTATGACTGCTAATAAATATAAAAATATCCGCGCGGGATTATGTTGGACCAAAGAAATTACAGAATTAACTAGACAGCATAATAATGCTAATATTGTATGTATCCCAGCAAGATTTACTTCGCAGGCACAAGCTCTAGAAATAGTAAGAACATTTTTAGAAACTCAATTTGAAGGAGGGAGACATTTAAACAGAGTTAATAAAATACCAAGCTGTATTTAATACAATATATGAGTATTAGATTTGAAGTTAAACGTTTTGATGAGCTCTCAACTGTTGAGTTGTATAAAATTTTGCGCTTACGCGCAGAAGTTTTTATAGTTGAACAACAATGTGTTTATCAAGATATAGACAATAAAGATCAAAATTCATTACATGTTATAGGTTATAAAGAAAAAAAAATTATAGCCTATACAAGGATTTTTGATGCTGGGGATTATTTTGAAAACGCGAGTATAGGAAGAGTTGTAATCTCAAAAAAAGAAAGACAATTTGGATATGGTCATGACTTGATTAAAGAAAGTATTATGGCTGTAGAAAAAAACTACAAAACCAATATTATTAAAATATCTGCGCAAACGTATCTTAAAAAATTTTACGAATCTCATGGGTTTCTACAAGTAGGTGAAGAATATCTAGAAGATGATATTCCGCATGTTGGCATGTTGAAATCTTAATAAAACATTTCACCCACCTTTACAGCACTATTGATTATTGAGCAACTAGTGTAATATTATCTATATGATAACGTGTAGTCGCTCTAGGGTCTCCACCCGTATACCTAAACCCAATCCTTATGTTATTGTCGATGCAGGACAGGCTAGTAGGTCCTGCAGGGATAAAATCACCAAAAGAGTTTAAAGGACCTCTTGGTATTGCTACATCAAGCTTGATCCAGGTTGCTGATGATATGTCATCCACAAAATTATTCGTTACAAAAACCTCAAGAATATTTCCGTTATCATAACCTGCTTGTAAATCAAAATTTAAAACTTCACTTGTAGATGTACTCATGTCAATTTCTGGAGTGATTAACCACACTTCATATAAGCCTTCTTTTGACCTAAAGCCGGTAATTTGAGCATATTTATTTTCGTTAAATTCACCTATTTTGTATTTTAATTTACCTTTTGTAGTGTTGGTGTTAATCCACCCTAGTTTTCCTAAGTCTGATGACTTAAATTCGGTAAAATCTTGTTGAAATAGTAATGTATTTCCTTCTTGATCTAATACACAATTCAAAACCTCTGGATCACACCTATTGTTTATGTCGAAAACTAAACCATTTGGGTTATTAAGAACTATATTATATGCATCTCCTAAAAAACTTTTTGTTAAAATACCTTCGAAACTTCCTTGATTTTCTGGCAATTTTAACCCTTTAAAATCTGAAAAAGTACTTGTACTTAGAATTGTTGTTCTACCATTTTTGCAACTCTCAACAATACGTTCACCATCAAACTTATCGTTTGGTTCGGCCGCAAACGTGAATGTATTTTCGTCTAGAACGATGTTTTTGTTGAATTGAATATTGTTTAATTTTATGTATAAATTTAAGAGTCGATCTGTAAAATTTTCAAGGGTAGTTTCTAGAGGTGTAATTGATGTTATTTCGTTAGATCTTGTTATTATATCCTTAACAGAAAATGATGGAATATGAGCAATATTGTTTCCTTCTAACACGCCCAGGGTGGGTATTCCATTTTCTATTCCCAAGGACAAACCATTTAGGTTGATGAATATTTTTCTTCCAAACTCATAAGATGTAAAGAGTGGGCTATCATCTATTAATATCCTAATACCTGCAGTAGGGTTTGCGCTTTTATTTTGTATGATAATTTCTTTAAAAAAATTACTCGCCCTATCGCTAGATACAACGTATCCACTTATTATGTTATCTGTGTTTTTAAAAATTAGATTAGCATTTTCACCTTCTTTTTCTATTTCTTGTTGTAAAAAACCAAGTACAGCTTCAATGTCGATTATTGTTCCTGTGATGGGTTGTTCCTCGATTATTAAAGCAGGTGTTTCAAAATCATTTTCGGGCGTACAGTTTGACAAGAATAACATTAGTACTATGTACATCATTAGTTTTTCAAATTGAGTTGTAATCATTTTATTGTATTTAATCGTTAAAATCGTATATAAAAATTGAGGTAGTACGACGTACCATAACCGTAAAAATATTTTGGTCCAAATACAGGGGTATCTCTATTGGATTCTTCAAGCGCTAGTCTATAATTGGCATTTCTGGTTTGTTCAAATCCTCCTGTTCTATATTGCTGGTTAAGAATGTTGTTGATTGAGGCAAAAAACCCGACATAATATTTGTCTATCCTCCATGATTTTCCTCCAATAGCATTGACTAAAAAATAGTCATCAAAACGCTCTTGTTGTAATAAAGATCTTGCAGTAGTTTCATTATAATCATTAAAAGGTAAACCATCAGAATCTTGATAAAAATTGGATGTTCTAGCAAATGGACTTACGCTTATAAAGGCATTAGAGAAATAATTAGTCGTAGCTCCAAACCACCAAAAATTTGGATCACGATATTCAAAACCAATTTGTGCTGCATTTTGAGGTCCGCCAGAAAGATAATACCCTTTTAAATTAGATGTGCCAATGGTTTTTATGCCTTGATCATCGGTAAAAGAATCACTAGTGCTTGCCAACGTTAAACTAGGGTTGTTGTCGTATAAAAAATTACCTATTGCGGCAACACCTTTTAGCTTTATTGTTGGAATAATTTGATAGGTTAGGCCCAACTCTCCTCCATAGTATAACCTGTTGATGTCGGTTAATATTTCTTGAACAAAACCTGATTCTGAACCAGAGATTGCCTGTGTATAAAAAAAAGAAATATTTGTGGCATCCAGAATATTAGTATAATAACCCGTTAGTGTTGCTTTGATGTGCTCTGAACGAAATATATAGCTAGCGTCTAGAGATGTTATTTTTTCACTTTTTTGGTTTTTATTGATTAATTCGGCTACAGTTATATTGGATTGCCTTGGGTTTACGAAAGCATTTCTAATTGTAGGCGCTTTGTTAAAGTGAGCTGTATTTATTTGTATGGAATGTAACCCGAGAATTCTATAGGTAAGCCCTGCTTTTATTCCATAATTTTGAAAGTTTAAAGAAGAACTTTTACCGAAAGATTTATTGCCAGGAAAATATCCGTTTTCAAAAAAACCATTTCTTTGATATAAGGTTTGAGAAAGGTTCCCTGCTAAGAAAAAATCAACAGCTTTAAATTTAAATTGTGATTGAAGATAGCTATTAAACGTAGAGGCTTTTATTTCATAGTTATAATCATAAATATCATCTTCTTGTACGATACGATTGGGATTGCGTATATCGCTTTGGGCCCTATTTGATGTTTCAGAATTTGTTAACCCCGCTGTAGACAAGGCAAATAAGTCAACATCCAAAAACCCTGTTCCGCCCAATAAATCATTAACTTTAGCAAAATTATGACTTGCCAAGTTTTGGTAATTTAAGGTGGCATTTAGAGTAATGTGATCATTTAATTGGGTGTTTAGAATAATGTTTCCTGTAAATTGTGTGTCATCCGTACGATCTTCGTATAAAATATAAGTTGCATTTTTTCCTTGTTGTACATTTTGCAGGTTGCTTTGTATTAATTCTTCCCAATTAATTTGGCCATGATTTAAAAGGCTTTGATATGCTAAAAATGCTTTTTGATAATCCAAAGATGTTGGGTTAGGATCACTTAAAAAAGAACTAGGTAAATTATCAGTATGAACAGGGTTTGTATCTATACTCCTACCACCTCCTGTATATAACTGTTGCCCATCTTGGGTTATTAACAGGTCACCACCTCCATTATCAATTCTTGTGTTGGCTATTTTACCTGTTTGAAACGCAAGGTTTGTGTTCAGGCTTGTTTTATTAGTGAGATTCCAATAATGGTTTAACATCACTACAGGCTCTTCAATTTGTCGCTCACGGGCATTTCTTATTTTCCCTTGTTGATAACCCCAATTGGGGTTATAAGTAGCTCCTTTAATTTTAAAAACCTCTTCGGTAATAGCGGTGGATCTACCTCGACGATTTGGAGTATAAAAACCCGTAAAATTGAGACTATGATTTTTATTTAATTTTTTTTCAATAGAGACAAAGAAAGAATTGGCTTCATATCCTGTTCCGTCAATGAAACCTTCTTGTCCAAATCTACGAGATAGAGATAATGAAAATGCCCAATCCTTTGATGTTATTCCAGAATTATAAGTTCCCATAACTCGTCCTTGATAGCTTCTATTTGAAGAAGCGTAGGATATTCTAATTCCTTTTCTATATTTTGATGCTCTCATAATAATATTAGAAGTTCCTAAAAGCCCACCAAAGGAGTACTCGTTTTTGGTTATACCAAAAGAAAACTCTTGATTACGTTGTACATCATTTAATCCACCCCAATTACTCCACTGAGGGTTACCATTCAAAAACTTATTCATTTCAACACCGTTAATTAGGACTTTGTTATTTTCATTTTTTAATCCTCTTGGGCGAAAGAACGTAGTGCCAAAATCATAAGCTGCGGCATTAAGAAAAACACTTCGATTAGCATGTAATAGTGCAGATGTATTAAAGGAAACATCATTGTCTTGATCTAATTCATTATCGGTTAGGTTGATTGTTCCTATTTGCTTTTGTTCTGATGTGAAATCATAACTCAGATAAAGTATTTTAAGATCTAATATTTGACCTTGATTTATAGTTATCGGAAACTGTTTTGTAACATACCCCAGCTTTGTTAGAATCAGGATTTGTTCGCCTAACGGAAGAGTTTTGTCTTTAAAGTTAAATACACCAAAGCTATTGGTTTTAGTAGAAACGGCTGATGATTTAATAGTGATAGTTACATCTGTAATATTCTCACTTGTGAAGTTATCAACTACTCTTCCTTGCAGATTAGCTTGCTGGGCAGTTATAGGTGAAAAAGACAAAAGAAATATAGATACTAATTGTATTACTGTGTATAAGCGATATACCATACTTCACATTATGTGTTAAAATTTATAAAAAGCGGGTAGGTATATTTGTAAAATGCAATAATAAAGCACTCGAGTTTCATTTTTTGAAACTGGAAACATGAATATTTGTATTAGATATAATTTGAGTGTTTATGTTTTTAAAATTCTTATTTAGGTATATAATTTTTGGGCTGGTTTTCTTTTTTCAAGTAGTTTATTCTCAAGAGGAAAAGGAATATAAAATTAATACGATTGCATTTTATAATTTAGAGAACCTTTTTGACACAAAGGATGACCCTGTAACTTTCGATGATGACAGAACCCCAAAAGGAAAGGATCATTGGACACTTGAGTTTTATAAAGATAAAATACAAAATATGGCCAAAGTGATTTCTGTAATTGGTGCTGATATTGCCCAAAATGCACCAGTTATTTTGGGTGTCGCAGAAGTAGAAAACAGAAAGGTTTTAGAAGACCTGGTAAATGATCCAGAAATTTTGAACAAAAATTATGGGATTATTCATTTTGATTCGCCAGATAGGAGAGGGATAGATGTTGGATTGTTATATCAAAAAGCACTTTTTAAACCGACTAAAACGAAAACCTATGAATTACCAATTTATGATAATAATACCTCAAAACGAATATACACCAGAGATCAATTGGTAGTAAGTGGATATTTGGATGGAGATATGATACATATTATTGTAAATCATTGGCCATCTAGAAGAGGAGGAACCTCTAGAAGTAACTATAAAAGAGAAAGAGCAGCTAGGCTTAATAAAAAAATTGCAGATTCTCTTTTTGCATTAGACCCTTATGCTAAGATTATTATTATGGGTGATTTTAATGACGACCCTAAAAGTGCAAGTTTAAGCAAGATATTAAATGCTAAAACACATAAAAAAGAAACAACATTAAAGGAATTGTATAACCCCATGGCAGGAATGATTAAAAAGGGAGGAGGGTCTCTCGCATGGAGAGATAGTTGGATTATTTTCGATCAGATTATTGTTTCCAAAGAATTATTGGATAAAAACCACAATGAATATAGATATTATAAAGCGGGGATATTTAATGAAGAATTCTTAACCACCTCTAGAGGTAAGTACAAAGGGTATCCATTTCGTAGCTATAGTAATGGAGCCTATACAGGAGGGTATAGTGATCACTTTCCGGTATATATTTATCTTATAAAACAAAAAAAGGAGTCGCGATGACTCCTTTTTGTTATGCTATTCACATTTAAAATGAATTAAAGTGCTGTACAATCTCCTAAAGTGGTTAATTGAGTTCTTATAGAATCTTCGGTTTCTTGATCAGGAGAACATCCACTATCTAAGAAACTTTGTAAAGCCGTTTTATATGCGTTACAATTTGCTGTTGAAGAATCGTCTATAAAATTAGAGGCAGCATCTGCAACTTGATTTGTAAGTGCGATACAATCTGCTCCGTCATCATCACTACCACAGGCAGTAAATCCAAGGGTTGTGGCAAATAAAGCCACATACATAAGTTTTTTCATGATATTTGGGTTAAAAATAATCAATCCAAATATAGTAGATATTCTTATATTAACAAATAATTATGTTAATAAAGTGTTTTTTGGCGACAAAACATGTTTTTTTGTCGGCTTTATCAAATTTCTTCGATATCAATAGGCTTACCTATATAAGCCAAAAAACTATTATCTTTAATTTGCTCTATTTTTTCGCTATATGAAGATATAATGCTAATGCTATTATTGGGGTCTTTTATAAATAGAGGGATAATATCAATATCTTCTTTGGTCAAGTCTATAATTGTTTTGTAATGATCCTTATTATTAATTTTAATTTCTTGTATACTAGGATATTTTTCGGCAAGTCTTATGAGTTTTTGATAATCATCTGTATGAGAAAATAACCCTTCATGAGGGCTATTTTGTGGGTCCTTCATTTCTTCAGAGGTAATAAGCCTAAAAGAACCGTTTTCTCCAAATTGATCTTTAAATTTATTGATAGCATATTTATTGATATCACTATTAGCTGTTAACGCCATTAAATATCCCACATCATTTAACTCAATATTATCTTTAAGTTGATCCCCGTATATGTTTACTTCTATCGCATCTAACCCCAAATCTTTTGCCTTATTGATGTTATCTCTGTTGCTATCTACCAAAACTACATGTTGATTATTGGTTTTGATATATAGTGCAATAAGTCTTGAGATTTTAGACGCACCAATAATTAAAATCCCTTCGGATTTTTTAAGAAACACACCCACCAATTTGGCAAAATATCTAGCTGTAGTGGCATTAAGCAAAACAGTACCCAATACGATCATAAATACCAGTGGTGTTATATATTCTGCCCCAGGCACTCCTACTTTATATAATTTTAATCCAAATAATGATGCAATACCAGCGGCAACAATTCCTCTTGGTCCTACCCAACTAATAAATAGTTTTTCATTGGTTTTAAGACCGGATTTTGAAGAACTCAAAAACACGCCTATAGGGCGAATTATAAAAACCACACAGGCGAAAAGTAATCCCGCTTTCCAATTAAAGACAAGTTCCAACTCTTCTATATTAATATTTGCCGAAAGAAGAATAAATAAAATTGAAATAAGAAGCACACTTAATGACTCTTTAAAATATAATATCTCATTAAGATTAGGAAGGTTAATATTTCCCAACACCATTCCCATTACTACTACAGATAAAAGACCAGATTCATGAGCAAAAAGATCAGATAACACAAACACACCTAACACCGTTGCCAGTGTGACAACATTGAGCAAGTAGTGAGGAACAATTTTTCTTTTAAGCGAAAAAGCCAGCGCATGTGCAAATGTAAATCCAAACGTAAATCCAACTAGAACAATTTTACCAAACTCGGCTAGAGCTGTAAATGTAAACTCTTCGCCTGCTCCGGCTCTAATAAATTCAAACACTAATACAGCAACAAGTGCTCCCACAGGGTCAATTAAAATACCTTCCCATTTTAAGATTGCTGATACATCTTTTTTTAGAGGAATGTTTCTTAAAATTGGAGTAATTACCGTTGGGCCGGTTACGATGATTAATGAAGAAAACAAAAAAGAAATGGGCCAACTTAGGTTAAAAATAAAATGAGCAGCAAGGCCAGCGCCAAAAAAAGTTACTATTACTGCAACAGTGATTAATTTAATAATTACAGGTCCCACGTTAAGAATCTCACTTCTTCTTAAGGTAAGCCCTCCTTCAAAGAGAATTATACTAATGGCCAGAGATACAAAATAAAACAAGCTTTCTCCAGGAAAAAGACCCTCAGAACCGTTCCATATCGGTTGTATTAATTTGGTTCCATCATCAGTAAATAAAGTAGCAATTGGCCCTACCAATAGACCAATAAGGATTAATGGTAAAATTGCTGGAATTTTAAATTTCCACGCAACCCATTGGGCCAAAATACCTAATATAATTATTCCTGCGAGTTCTAACATAATGATTTATTGTTCGAGTTATTCACAAGAAAGATCGTAATTTTTTTAAACATTTTAGAAATAAGATTATTTTTATAACTATACCACTGTCGACTATTTTTATAGAAGATTTTGTACCCCATCAAAATATCATTCTAATTGGTATTCATTGAATTATTATACGTATTAAAAAAAATAAAGCTATATTCTGCCCTTTTAAAATTAAGAACTAAAGGTCTTGAGCGATATTCTAATTCATAAATTTAGAACCATTCTTATCGGAGTAGCTTTTTCTCCCAATCTTAAAAACAACATTTTTGAGGCGATGCGAATGGTAGATTTTTTTGATTGTAAATTAATCATTGTACATGTGGGAGACAAAACAGATGAAAAAGAAAATACAATCAAAAAGTTAATTTCAGGCTTTTCTGATGATGATGAGAAAGTAAAAGTGATTTGGAAAGAAGGAGATCCTGTTGAGGTTATTATTAATGAGGCAAAAGAAAACAATGCCGATCTCATTATGCTTGGAGCAATTCCTAGAGAAGATTTTCTAAAATTTTATATTGGTTCTATAGCTCGAAAAATTACAAGAGGGGCACATTGTTCGGTACTACTATTGATCAAACCATCTGAAGATCTTAGACCGTGTAATCATATTGTTGTTAATGGAATTAAGGATGAAAAAACAAAAAAAACTATTCTTGATTCTTTTGAAGTAGCTCAAAATTTGGGTGCACAAAAATTGACGATAGTTGAAGAAATTTCTCATGAAGAGGTAAAGATTGTAGTAGAAGACGATAAGTCACTGTTAAAGGATACTTTGATTAAAGAACAATTAGCAAAAGAAGAAGATCAGAGAGTACAGCATATTTTGGATGAGGTTTGTGAGGATCTTAAAACAGGCATTTTGATCAAGACACAATCTATTTTTGGAAAGAGAGGATATTCTATAGGCCACTATGCAAAGGTAGTTGCGGCCGATTTACTAATCATGAATGCGCCAGAAAAAACAACTTTTTTAGATCGTATTTTTCCTCATGATCTTGAATATATTTTGTCAGAGTTGCCCACAGATGTTTTAATAATGCGATAGAATGGAAAAGACAAGGAATAAAACTACAGACTTTATATCGCAATTACCAAAGAACATCTTTTCTGGTTTTGTGGTTTCATTAATAGCCCTGCCATTAGGTTTGGGATTGGCGTTGGCATCTGAAGCGCCACCCATATCTGGGATAATAGCGGCGGTGGTTGGAGGAATAGTTGTCTCTATTTTTGGAGGGTCTAATGTTACCATAACAGGACCAGGTAACGGGTTAGTGGTGGTTTTACTTGGAGCAATAACTACACTCGCCAGTGGTGATCTATACCAAGGATACATTTTAACATTAGCAGCTATAATATGTGCTGGTGGGCTTATGATTATTATAGGACAACTTCGCTTAGGTATTTTAAGTGATTTTTTCCCTTCTTCGGCCATTCAAGGAATGCTCGCGGCCATAGGAATAGGAATTTTTGCAAAACAATTTCACGTAATGCTTGCCAATTCGAGCATTAAGGGAGATACAATTTCATTATTAACAGATATCCCAAATAGTATTTCTCAATTATTTAAACCCGAATATAACGAGATCGTTGTTGCCGCTGCTGTAGGAGTGTTGAGTTTACTAATTATGTTTTTTTACGGAAAGATAAGAAACAAGTATTTTCAACTAGTTCCTGCCCCGATGTGGATTGTACTTTTGGTTATTGGTTTAAGTTATTATTATGAATTTTTCTCCGATGCCGAATATCCAATAAGCGCATCACTTTTGGTTCAAATACCAGACAATGTATTATCAAATTTCCCTACACCAGATTTTTCACAAGTTTTGGATTTTAAGTTTATTGGTGTAGTGATCGCAATTACTTTAATTTCGAGTATAGAATCATTATTAAGTATTAAAGCTGTAGATAAATTAGATCCAATGAAACGTAGGTCTAATGTGAATAAAGATCTAACAGCTTTAGGTCTGGCATCTATTGCCAGTGGTTTTTTAGGTGGACTTAATGTAGTTACGGTGATTGCAAGAAGTTCGGTAAATGTAAATAATGGAGGTGCCAATAGGTCTGCAAACTTTTTTCATTCGGTATTTTTGATATTATTTGTTGTCTTATTTCAGGATCAGTTAAAGCGAATTCCGCTTACTGCATTGGCAGCAATTTTGGTATATACAGGATATAAACTCTCTGCACCCAAAAACCTTAGGGATGTTGCCAAAATAGGGAAAGAACAACTCCTTATCTTCTTTGCGACCGTAATTGCTACTATAACAACAAACCTTATCACAGGTATCCTAATTGGAATTTTGGCAACACTTGTGATACATTTTATAATGAACAAAAGTGTATTGTTTTTTATTAAAAACCTTTTTAAACCGAATGTTTTGATGTTTAAGGAGGGAGAAAATGGTAATTATTTTGTGAGTGTAAAGAATTTCTCAAGCTTTTTAAACTTTTTCCGTTTAAAAAGAAAATTAGATACTATACCAGAAAATCAAGATGCTATTGTAGATTTTTCGTTATGTGATTTTGTTGACTACACTGTTCAAGAAAGCTTATTAGGGTATCAAGAAACATTTAAACGAAAAGGAGGCTCTTTTGAAATTACTGGGTTGGATATCCATGGGACATCTTCAGAGCACCCTCTGGCGGTACGAAGTTTGATACCGTTTTCAAAAAAAATAAAGATTGGTTCAACTTCAACTCTTACCAAAAGGCAAACAGATTTGCAGCATATCGCCGCAGATTTTTCTTGGAAATACGAATCAAAAAAGAATGAAAATACCTCTAACTTAAATGATTTTGTATTCTTTAAAATTAAAAAAATAAATTATCGAAATAATGCTATATTTGATTCAGCTTCAGTTTTTAGAGTTTCGGATGTAGAATTTTCTGAGGGAGAGTTCATCGCCAGAACACTAGTTAGAACCACTATTTTAACGATAAACTTAAAAAAAGAAATACCAAAGTTTACATTGGATAGAGAAGGGTTGTTAGAGTTTGTTTATAAGTTCGCTGGTTTTAAAGATATAGTGATTAATGGACATCCAGATTTCTCCAAGCGCTTTTTTCTTTTGGGTGAAAACCCCGAAAAAATTCGCTTGCTATTTACTGATGAATTAGTATTGTTTTTCGAAAGTAACCCCTACTATCATATAGAATGTAATGGTAATGCGTTGTTACTTATTAGAAAAGAGCGTCTAGCCAGTATAAAAGAGATTAAAGCACTATTAGATTATGGAACTCGCTTAGAAAAGATTATCTCTAAGATGCAATATGAGGAAATATTGTTAAAAAGTCCAAAAATTAAATACTGATCCCTACCATTTTTTCTATTTTGCAAAGATTTTATAAAGATTATGAACTTATACCCCATAAAAGCGGGAAATTTTAAACTCGATGGAGGCGCCATGTTTGGAGTCGTTCCTAAAGCGTTGTGGAATAAAACAAACCCGGCAGATCAAAATAACCTTATCGATATAGCGGCCAGATGTTTGCTCATTGAAGATGGTGATAGATTAATTCTTATTGATTCGGGTATGGGAAATAAGCAGTCCGAGAAATTCTTTGGTTATTATTCCCTTTGGGGCGATGATAATTTGGATAAGTCTTTAAAAGAGAAAGGTTTTCATAGAGATGACATAACAGATGTATTTATTACCCATTTGCATTTTGATCATTGCGGGGGAGTGGTGCAATGGAACAATGACAGAACCGGATATGAATTGGCGTTTAAAAGCGCGAAGATTTGGAGCAATGAAGAACATTGGCAATGGGCCGTGCAACCCAACGCAAGAGAAAAGGCTTCTTTTTTGAAGGAAAACATTTTACCAATTCAAGAAAGCGGACAATTAAACTTTGTGACCAGAACCGATAAAGCATTTCAAAAAGAGTCAGAATTAGGTTTTGGCCTGCTATTTGCAAATGGTCATACAGAAAAACAAATGATTCCGCATATAGTACACAAAGAAAAAACTATAGTTTTTATGGCAGATTTATTGCCTACAGCTGGTCACATTCCTTTACCTTATGTAATGGGATACGATACAAGACCATTGTTAACGATAGATGAAAAGAAATTGTTTCTAGAAAATGCAGCTACCCATGGATGGTATTTGTTTCTAGAGCATGATGCGCATAATGAAATAATAACTGTGAAACATACCGAAAAAGGTGTACGCCTTAAAGATGTTTACACATGTAATGAAGTATTTAATTAAAACTAAAAGATAAAATGAAATTATCCTCGAATAAGATTCTTGTTGGCTTGAGTTTGTCTATGATGTTGGGAAGTTGCGGTGCTCCGGTAATAGTATCTACCCCTATAGAGAATATTGATTCTACTCCTTTAAAACATGCTACATTAACCGATACCCAATTAAAAAACTGGAACTCTTTTGATCTTGTTACTGATACTATACCAGGTATGAGTGTTAATAAGGCGTATAATGAACTTATTAAAGCAAGAAAAGGTCAAACAGTTATTGTTGGTGTTATAGATAGCGGTGTTGATATTGAGCACGAAGACCTAGATGGAGTACTTTGGGTAAATACTAAAGAAATTAAAGGAAACGGAAAAGATGATGATAATAATGGATATGTAGATGATATCTATGGATGGAATTTTTTAGGAGACTCTAATGACGAAAACTTAGAGTACGTAAGAATTATCAAAAAACTTAAACCAAAATACGCGGGTAAAAACTTAGCTTCGGTTGCATCCGAGGAAAAAGAAGAGTACCAGCAATATATAGAGGCTAAAGCAGAGTTTGAAAAAGAGTATCAAGAAGCTTCAGACAACAAAATTCGTTACGAGCAGATATTACAGCAGTCTAAAATTTCTCATAAAGCTATTAGTGATGCTATTGGAAAAGAAGACTACACGAATGAGGAGCTTTTAAAAGTTGAAGCTAAAACTCCAGACATGCAGCAGCATGTAGCGTTTCTTTCTCAAATGTTTGGGTTTTTGGATCCAGGAGACACCATTCCTGATTTTATAAAAAACCTTAACGAAGGTGTAGAGCATTTTACAAATCAACTAAACTTTAATTTAAACCTTGATTTTGAAGGTAGAACTGTAGTTGGAGATGATGTTGATGATCTTAACGATAATAAATATGGAAACAATAAAGTAATGGGTCCCGATCCCAAAAAGAAAGGAATAAAACACGGAACACATGTAGCTGGAATTATCGCTGCAGAGCGAAATAATGGAAAAGGAATGAATGGTATAGCCAAAAATGTACAGATCATGTCGATTCGAGCAGTTCCCGATGGAGATGAATACGACAAAGATATTGCACTTGCTATACGATATGCGGTAGACAATGGAGCTAAAGTTATCAATACTAGTTTTGGTAAATACTATAGTACTCATCCAGAATGGGTTTGGGATGCTATTAAATATGCTGCATCAAAAGACGTGTTGATTGTGAATGCAGCCGGAAATGAAGGAATAGATCTAGATCAAAAGGCTGTATATCCAAATGATCAAAAAGGTAATACTGCAGAAGTAGCGAATAATTTTATAACCATTGGGGCTTTAAATTATCAATATGGTACTAATTTGGTCGCAGATTTCTCTAATTATGGGAAAAGCAATGTAGATGCGTTTGCTCCTGGAGTTAAAATATGGTCTACAACACCAAATAATGAATACGAATACTTACAAGGAACATCAATGGCTGCGCCTGCAGTTGCCGGAGTAGCAGCATTGATACGATCATATTACCCAGGTCTAAAAGCCGCTCAGGTAAAGAGCATTCTTATGGATAGTGGGTTAAACACCAAAACATCGGTGGTTTTAGGTGGCGAGGCTGCCGATACAGCATCTTTTTCTGATATATCAAAATCGGGAAAGATGGTAAATTTATATAATGCGCTTATACTGGCAGATAAAATGTCTAAATAATATTTTTACTATGATGATGCACAAGAAAATTGTTTTAGTTTTTTCCTTTGTGACCTTAGGCTTAATAGCCCAAAATAATACTTCTTATTGGCAGCAAAAGGTAGATTACACAATGTCGGTGGATATGAATGTTGAAAATTTTCAATATGATGGATCTCAAGAACTAATCTACACTAATAACTCACCCGATACATTAAACAGGGTGTTTTACCACCTTTATTTTAATGCTTTTCAACCGGGAAGTGAGATGGATGTGCGTTCCCGCAATATTCCTGATCCTGATCCAAGAGTTCAAGATAGAATTAGTAAACTAACACCTAGTGAGATAGGTTATATTAAGGTTTCATCTTTAGAACAAAATGGGAGTGCGGTCAAATATAATGTTGAAGGTACTGTATTAGAGGTTACACTAGGTAAAGCTATAGTACCTGGAGAAAAAGTTACTTTTTCTATGAAATTTCAAGGACAAGTGCCTAAACAAATAAGACGATCTGGTCGTAATAACAAAGAAGGTGTTGCCCTATCTATGACGCAATGGTATCCTAAAATAGCCGAGTATGACTTCGAAGGTTGGCATGCAGATCCTTATATTGCTAGAGAATTTCATGGGGTATGGGGAGATTTTGATGTTACTATACATATTGATAAAACATATGTGTTAGGAGGATCTGGATATCTTCAAAACCCAGATGAAATAGGTCATGGTTATGAAACACCTGGAACAAAGGTAAAAGCAAAAGGTAAAAAATTGTCATGGCATTTTAAAGCGCCAAACGTACATGATTTTACATGGGCTGCAGATCCAGAATATGTTCATGATAAGGTACAAGTACCAAACGGGCCTGTTTTACATTTTTTATATAAAAATAAAAAAGAGATTCTGGATAACTGGAAAGATCTACAACCAAAATCTGTGGAGTTAATGCAGTACTTCAGTGACAAAATCGGAAAATATCCATATGATCAATACTCTATCATTCAAGGTGGAGATGGAGGTATGGAGTATGCTATGTGTACCTTGATTACTGGAGAAAGAAAGTTTGGTAGTTTGGTAGGAGTAACTGCTCATGAGATGGCTCATGCGTGGTTTCAACATATTTTAGCTACCAATGAAGCTAAACACGAATGGATGGACGAAGGGTTTACAAGTTATATTTCTACATTGGCAATGAACGAGGTAATGAAGCAAAATAATCCAAATTCGTTAAAAGGAATGTATCAAGGATATATGCAATTGGCAAATTCGGGAATAGAACAACCTCAAACCACACAGGCAGATCGTTATGGTCATAATTCTGCATACGGAGCTTCAGCTTATGCTAAAGGAGCGGTTTTTCTGTCTCAATTAGGATATATTATTGGAGAGGATAATCTGGCCAAAACAATAAAAAGATATTATAATGAGTGGAAATTTAAACACCCTACTCCAAATGATATTAAAAGAATTGCTGAAAAAATATCAGGTATTCAATTAGATTGGTATTTAACAGATTGGACACAAACCACTAATATTATTGATTATGGCGTTAAAGAAGTGGTAGAAAACAATAATGAAACAACAATTACTTTAGAACGTGTTGGGCAAATGCCAATGCCAGTTGATCTATATGTAGAATATAATGATGGAACAATAGAGTCCTTTTATATGCCAATCAGAATGATGAGAGGCGAAAAAGAAAACCCTATTCCTGCCATGCAAAGAACAGTACTATCAGATTGGCCTTGGACACACCCTACATATGACATAAAGATTTCTAAACCGAAAGCAGATATCAAATCAATAAAAATAGATATTACAAGAACATTAGCAGATGCTAATCCAAACAATAATAGTTTTTCTCAGTAATAATTAACCTATTTTGAACATACATCTAGTCCAGCTTTAGAAGAATTTAAAGCTGGATTTTTTTCAGTTACCATATAATCTTATCATTACATTTAAGACCCATGAAGGCTACTTTTAATTTAAACGAAAGGCTTAAGAGTAAAAAGGAAATAGAGTTACTGTTTTCTGAAGGAAAAACTATTTCCAAATATCCGATAAGACTGGTATATACAAAAACTAAACGCGAAGAGGATATTGCAATTAAGACAGGGGTATCGGTAAGTAAACGCTATTTTAAAAAAGCAGTAGATCGCAACCGTATAAAACGGTTAATGCGTGAAAGTTATCGAAAAAATAAGTATATTGTACCCAACACTACTCATCAATTCACTTTTATGTTTTTATATTCTGGCAAAGAAATGGCAGAATATGCTTTAATTGAAGCAAAAATAAAAGGAATATTACAAAAATTTGTTGACCAAGAAATAGGATTAAAATAATGTGTCTTTGCACTATTTGATACCTGCAATATTAAATATATATTCATGAAAAAGAGAATCATCTACCCTGCATTAGCTGTTGTTATATTAATATCAACAGTAAGTTTTAAATCTGATTTTTTTGAAATAGCAAAGCAGATTGAAATTTTTACTACGATGTTTAAAGAGTTAAATTTAAACTATGTAGACGAAACTAATCCCGCAGAGTTAATGGATACTGCTATTAAAGCAATGTTGGATGATCTTGATCCATATACAAAATATTGGAACGAACAGGATGTAGAAGCTTCCAAAATACGTAATGCAGGAGAATATACGGGTATTGGGGCTTCGGTAAAAACCATTAATGATAAAATCATTATTATGGAACCTTATAAGGATTATCCTGCCGATAAAGCAGGGCTTAAAGCAGGAGATGAAATTATTCAGATAGGTGATGTCAAGGTAGCAGATTTTAAGGATGATGCAGGAGAACTACTTAAAGGGGCTAGTGGGACCAAAGTTGATATAGTGTATCAAAGACAAGGCAAAACTAATACTACAGTGTTAACAAGAGAAGAAATTGAGGTAGATGCAGTCCCATATTATTCTTTACTAGATGATAATACAGGTTATATAGTTTTATCTAAGTTTAATAATAAAGCCTCTAGCGAGACTATAGATGCATTAAAAGACTTGAAGGCACAAGGAGCAGATAAAATCATTTTGGACTTAAGAGGAAACCCTGGAGGCTTGTTAAGTGAAGCTATTAATGTTACTAATATTTTTGTTCCAAAAGGAGAATTAATTACCACTACAAAATCAGTAGTGAAAAAATATAATAAAGAATATTCGACCAAAAAGACACCTATAGATACAGAAATCCCACTAGTCGTTTTAGTAAATGGCCGAAGCGCATCTGCTAGTGAGATTGTGGCAGGGGGTATTCAGGATATGGATAGAGGAGTAGTGATTGGAGCAAGGAGTTTTGGAAAAGGCTTGGTACAAAGACCCAAAAAACTCACCTATGGTACGCAATTAAAAATAACTATTTCTAGATATTACACACCAAGCGGAAGATGTATTCAGGCATTAGATTACTGGAACCGGGATCAAAATAATAGAGCAGTTCGTATAGATGAAAAGGATTTTAAAGCCTTTAAAACAAAAAATGGTAGAACGGTATATGATGGAGGAGGAATACAGCCAGACATCGAATTAGAAACATCAAAATTCAGTAAAATTACTACAGCACTACTAAGGTCGGATGCAATTTTTAGTTATGGAACTAAATACTTTTATAGTCATAAACTAGAAAACGCAAAGGATTTTAAATTTACAGATAAGGACTATGAAGATTTTAAAAAGTTTGTAAAAGAAAGTGATTTTAAATTTGAAACTGAAACTGAAAAATCTTTTGAGAAATCGTTGCAGATTGCAAAAAGAGAAAAGCTTGATAAAGATATTGCAGCAAACTATGATGCACTATTATCCGCTATAAATGTTTCAAAACAAAAAGGATTGGATACGCATAAGAAAGAAATCGTCAACTTACTTACTGATGAGATCATCAAAAGATATTTTTACAGAGAGGGGTTGTATAATTATTATGTAACTCATAACCCTGAAGTAACAAAAAGCAAAGAAATCTTAAATAATAAAAGTAAATACGAAGATATATTGAATTAAGGCTAATTTAATTTTTATTGACTCAGAAGCGAGTATATTTTTTAATATGCTCGCTTTCTTTTTTGGATTTTTTGTGAGATATATCCTATCTTTAAGATGCACAAAATAAACAACTTAGATTATGGATGTGATGCAAACTGTAGAAGTTATTGAAAAAATACTCTTGGCAATCATAGGTATCATCGTGATTTTTGATATATATCTATACGTTAACGATACAGATGGGGATACAATAAGTAATATTCTTAAAAACTGGGTAAATGACAGATTCTTTTTCATCACCTACTTATGGGGAGTTTTGGCAGGTCACTTTTTTCTAGGTGCTAAAAACTCTATTGTTACTAATACAGCATGGAGTTTGGTAATAGTACTTTTTATAGCTGTTTTACTTTTTATTTCAGGAATGTATTTTAAACAAAGAATTCGGCCAAAAGGGCAAATTGTGTTACTTGTTTTGGGAATAACTATAGGGCATTTTTTCTGGTCTTTAAATTAAATAATACGTATGGATTTTAATCAACTCAATAGAAATATTACAGATAGAATTTGTAAAATTTTAGAATCAAAAGCTGCGCGTTATACTCAAATTGTTGTTGTCGTTGTGATTTCGTTTTTAATTATTCTTGACATCTATCTTTTTATAAGTAATGAAACCACAGTTAGCGAAACCATTCATAGTAATGCAAAAAATAAGTTATTCGTGATTACCTGGATCTGGGGTATTCTTGGGGCTCACCTATTTGTTTGTCGACCCAAAGGAAGTAACACAGTTCCTGAGCTATTAGGGATTGCCATTTTGCTTGTATTTTCGGTTGGTATTTTTCTTTTAGGAAAATATGTGGATATTCCTATTCCTCAGTATATGCATGCTATACTTTTGGTTCTAGGAGGTGTCTCTGGATATTATCTATGGGCACAAGAACTTGATGAAAACAAGAGTTAATTAATTCTATAAAAAAGGGCCTAATATTATTAGACCCTTCTATAAAATTATAATAACTTAGACTTATTGCTTAATTACTTTTTTGGTAATGGCTAAACCACCTTTGGTATCTGATACACGAACCACATAGAACCCTTTAGAGTAACGATTCATGTCTACAGATAATTTTGATTCTCCAATGTTTAATCTTAACGTTTGAGTGTATATTGTTTTACCCGTTACATCGGTAATAGATACATCAACATCACTTTCTAAGAATGCACTAAAATCTACAAATAATTTGTCCTGAACAGGGTTAGGGCTTACAGACATTTGTATTTCTTCAAAAGCAAACTCTTCATTAAGTAATTCACTTTCTAAAGCAGTTGGATTTTCTGCCAGGATCACATTTTGTTTACCGATGATACTTTTACCATTTTCTAAACAAACAATTGCATCTAGATCATATCCATCTGCAAACCATGGAAAAATACTTCTATCACTAGTATCTACCACTCTAATATATTTGGCAGAGCGTAAATTACCAGCTGCAAGGTCAAATTCACCATCTTGACAGGTAGTTCCTAGAGAAACGAACTCTATTCCATCCTGAGAAGCGAATATCTCTGCTGATTCTGGATAGTATTGACAAGGGATATTATCAAAGAACCCAGTAGATTCAAATACTGCAAATTCATTGGCATCTTTATTATCAAAAATCTCATTATTTAATTCAACCGTGATGGCACCACCAAAACCTAAGCTTACAAAGTTGAAAAATCTTCTTTCTCTTGGATTTCCTAACGCGCGATAAGGATTACTTCTATACCTTGATACTCTTCTTCCGTTTTTTCTTCTTCCTTGATCAAAAGAAACCACAGACCCTCCAGCACATTCATTTTCTACAAACTCAGGCTCTAATAAAAACCTTGCAGAAACCGGGAAGTGATCCGAAGTTGTAAATGCATAATCTGAATCATATACTTCATAATGAACAGTCACCGAATTTTCGATATATGCCTCATCTAATTCATTCGTTATAGCAATATGATCGATCATATTTTCTCTAGATACAAAAGAACGTAATCCAGCTTCACTTAATGCCGAAGAAACAATAGTATAATTATCTACATCATCAACATATTCTTGAAAACTTGAAATAGTAGAAGGAATATCTGCTACAGTAACATCAACATCATCATTGTAATCTCCTAATAAGATTACTTTATTATTAGCGAAATTAGCATCTAAAGAATCTTTTAATACCTCAACATCATATTTACGCATGTCATAACGACCTTGAGCATCATTACCACTATTTGCTCTCGCATGTAGAGCTATTAAATCAATACGCTCAGTAACATCATTTATAGTAACGTCTGCAGTCATTAAGAAAGGAAGTCTTCCACTTGCATAGAAGCGTGATGTTGTATTAGGGTAATCCAAAATAGCAGAATCATCACCACCATTATATAATGGATGAATAGAGGTAAACATAGCTCTTGTATTCACTACAGAAACGGTTTCGGTATTATAAATAAAACCAACCTTTTGAAAAGGAGGAGTGCCTCCTGGATTAGAAGTAGCATCAGATAATATATAATCATATCCCGGTAATTGAGCTACCAATTCTGCAAATAAAGCATCATCGGCAATTTCTTCTACTGCAATTATATCTGCATTTAGTCTCTGAAGTACTGTAGCAGTACTATCTCGTTGAATAGCATCGGACATAGGGTTTTGACCTACAGGAGAATTGTTCTCGTCTCCAAACCATTCTATATTCCATGCAACAACATCGAAAGTATCTTCTTTAGGGAAACCAACAGTATCTCCTGGAGGAATAAATTCTACAGCACACGGAATGTCGGTATCCTGTCTAGGCAATAGTTGGAAAAATTCTCTAAATCGTCCAATAACACCAGTTATTTCCGGGCAAGTAACAGGTTGTACTTTTCCTACCACAGATTCAACATCATTATCTATTCTTAACTCCCCAGTTCCGCTTGCATCAGTAAGCGTAAAATTAGAGTTTCCAAATAACAAATCTCCTGGATTAGGAAAAGTTGTATTAAGTACACGCACTAGCTCTCCTGGGTGATCTGCTAGTTCTGCCAATGTAATATCCAAAGGAGTAATAGGGTTTTGAGGAAGACCATTATTGATTACCTCGACGACACCACTAATTTGTATCTGATCATTAAATACAGCTCTTAGCCCTGTTAATGTGATAGAGTCACCAACTTTTACTGTAGCGTCTGCTTGAACTAAATCATCAAATACAGCAATACCTCCAGTCGCATCTTGAATAAATGCAGGGCCACCAAAGCTATCTGTTACAGTTAATACTCCAGCAATAGTAACAGGAGTTCCTTCTGCTATAGCCCTAGCTTCGGCAATACTAATCGGTTCTCCTGGTGTAACAATTACACCATCATTACTAGCACCCGGAGTTGGAGTTTTAGCAACATACGAACTTGTATTACGAGGACCACCTTGTCCGTTGGGAGCTCTCTGTAAAGATTCAGCATCTTTGCTTCCGTTGGCATCTTCGTTTAGTTGAGGTTGATTTGCGTTTAATAGCACTAATAATTCTGCATCATCATTATCATTAGTATCGTAAACAATCGCATCGATTATATTTTCGGTTACGACTGCTGTTCCGTTAGGAAAACTAGTAGCATCACCAAAATATAATACCACAGCATCTGCACCATTTTGGAAAGAGTTTCCAGGCACTACAAGATCTACATTTGCTACACTAGCATTACCAATAACAAAATATCCTTCAGCATTTGTAGAAAATCCATCAAGATCAAAAGCATTATAACTAGCGTTATTATTTCCATTGTAATTTACTATCACATAACCATCAAGAGGTGTGTTTCCTGTACCACCATCATATAATTCTACAAATTCTAATGCATCTGATCCTTGAGTGTCGGCATCTAATTCGTTAATGATAAGATCAACAATCTCTGTAGCATTGGTATTAGATGATCCCGGAGTTGGTATAGCTTGAGTATATGTAGAGGTATTTCTTAACCCCCCAGACCCGTTAGGGAAACGCTGTAATGAATGAGCATCCTTGTCTCCTTGATCAGCCTCATTTACCTGTGGTTCTCCATTATTTAACAATACTAATAATTCAGCATCATCACTATCGTTTGTATCATAAACAATAGCATCAATTAGGTTGTCTGTTGTAACGGCTGTACCATTAGGAAAACTGGCAGCATCTGTTTTATATAGTCCTACAGCATCTGCACCATTTTGCAAACCATTACCAGAAAAAGTAATAGACACATTAGGTACGTCAGCATTTCCAGCTACAAAATATCCATTTGCATTTGTAGTAAACCCAGCAAGATCATATGTGGCATAGCTTTGATCATTAGATCCATTATAAAACACTAATATATAACCATCTAATGCTTGGTTTCCTAAACCACCATCATATAATTCTACAAACTCTAATACATCTGATCCTTCTGTATCAGCATCGATTTCGTTGATTACAATAACCGCATCTTCTCCACCAGTATCTTCAATAACTACATTTTCTCTATTAGGAGTATTTACAGCTTCTCCTGGCTCTGCTATTGCAGCAGGAAAGCTAGGTAAACCACTTCCGTCAAAATCATTTCTTGTCCAGTCGGTTATCGCATCTGTGTCCTCTCCGTTAGGAAATCTGGAGGCTCCGCCTATAGTAAATGATATTCCATCAAAAGATTGTAATAAGGTAACAGTAGCATAGTTAAGGTCTGATGCTCCGCCATCATTAACACCTATATCATCAATTAGTTCTTCCCATGGAGTAGTTTCAAAAACACCATCATCATCTGTATCTAAGTCTTGGCCTAATGTTCCTGTAAAATTTTTAACCAAAAGTAAAGCTACAGTACCATTTTCAAATACATTGCTACCAAAAGCAGTAGAGAAATACCCGTTTACATCAGTGGTTCCTAATTGTATTACTTCGTCAACTGTACCCAGAGCATTACTGTCTCCATCGATTTCAATTAACCAATACTCACTCAGATCGGTATCCGGAGCTGCTTTTATCTCTACAAACTCATCAGTATCAGATCCTGTGTGGTTAAATACGAACTCATTAATTATTGGTATTATTACCGGCGTACCAAATACTTGATTTGTATTTACAGCGCCATATGTATTCGTTGTGGTTACTTCCCAAACAAAATCTGCTGGGGTAGTACCTGCTCCAGATAACTGTAAAGAAGCTCCAACAGCAGTACTGCTAGATTCTGAAACACCAATATCTGTACTGGTTGATCCTGATGCAGGTCCGTTGGTTGCAGTAAGTGCACCTTCATAACTTAAAAACTGAATGACTGTATCTGTTGGATCTACTAGGGCAACACCATCAGAAGCTCCGTTTTGTAATCCATTTGCAGGAAGTACTTCTACTACAGTTCCAAAACCATTTTGTTGATCTGCAATAACTCCTGTAAGAGCAATTGTGTTGTAAACGGTACCATTAGATCCATTATATAAAGCAAGGGTCCAGCCATTTAGATCTGTTCCTGCAGTTCCTGCGATTTCGACAGCTTCATCGACATCGGTACTTGCATTATCATAATGCAGTTCGTTAATAAATACATTTTGTGAAATTCCATTGTGAGTCCCTATGATGCACGACATGACAAATGGAATTAAAAGTAATTTTAATTTCATGACAATTAATTATTTGTGTGAATTTTTGCGTAATGCAAGGTATGGCATTAGAACGATTCAATCATCCCTATTATGTTAAAAAAATATTAACAAATTAACAATTTTATCTAGAGTTCTTTATGTATCAGTGGTTTAAAAAAACGGATAGTTTATAATTGATACAATGTGCACAATAAGAATATTCAAAAAAAGGGTGTATACATCTATATAGTACAGGGTTTTTACTTCTTTTATAGAATAGAAAAATATAGTATAATTTAAAATAAATGTATAACAAAGGGCAACCTGATCATGCTATATTTTGATCAAGTTGCCCCACTCTTAAAACTATACTTTTTTAATTGTTAACGATAACTGCCTTCCACTTTTGACTATAATTAGCACCAGTGTTTTTGTTATACATTTGGAATCCAATTCTCCACAAGGCACTATTATTATTTCCGAACTTTGGAAATTTTGCAGTAACAGTACTTGGTTGATTGGTATAGGTTTTTTTGTGTTTCCAAGAACCGCCAGACCATACTTGAAAGCGTACTTTAAATCTCCTTAAAGCACTCGGAACAGCATTTTGTTCTGCCTGAGTCAAGATATAACTATAGGTTTCACTATCATATGCTTCTATATTAGCATTACCATAAATTCCTGGAGCCAATCCAATAACAATAAAATCTTTGTTATCTATTGTTTCTACAAGCTCAACAACATCTTTTTGTTCTAATGCCAACGTCTCATCCGATTCGGCAAGATCTGATTTACTACAGGATACTATTAATAATCCAAAAAGTAAAAATACTAGGTGTTTGATTTTTTGTGTTTTCATATTGTAATATTATTTGGTTTATGATGCTAATGTATACGGACATGAGAGCGAAGAAGTCCGAATAGTTTGAATTTCAAACAATCTGGACTTTTTTAGGGTTTTTTACCCGTTTAAGTAGAGTTTAAATCCTTAAAAAAAGAAGGTTTTACCATATAATAATCTGTTTTTCAAACAGATATATTTGTATTGTACTGCTTTTTAATAAGCAAGATGATTTTAAAATTATAATAGAGTGTATAACAATAAATAAGAAGAGAAAGGATGGAAAATAGGGTAATAGTAAAAAGGTTTGTATTGGTGATGCTACTTTTATTTCTTATTGCATCATGTGAGCAACCCAATGGAGAAGATGAGTTTATAAACACTAATGACATAGAGAGTTTTGAGGAAGATGCAAAGAAATTTGAAGCATATTTAATTAAAAATGAGTCACAGGAAAAAGCAATAAATACAGAGTAATATATATGGGTTGATTTCTTTTATATCAATCGAAAACTGTTTTCTGTTAGTTTAAAAAGATGATCCATCAATTCTGCAATATGAAACGGTGGACCAAGAGTTACATTTATCCAATAATTCATACATCTTTTAAACTAAAAAAATGAAAAAACGAAGTGATTTTAAAAAACTAACAGTATTGATATTATGTTTTTTAGGCATGATATCTTGTGAGGAATCAGAATCAGACGCGCAAATTGTTGAAGCTATAGATCTGGAGGGTTTTATGAGCACAACAGGGAATAGTAATACTACCTTTACAGTAGAAGATCCATCCAAAGCAACACACCCAATAATTCATATGAGTTTTGGAGCCGATGTGAGTAAAGAGGAAGCTTCTATCAAATTTGATGAAGCTATTGCAAAATATCATAGTAAAAATAATAATGAAAATAAAGGACCAGTTTTTTCTGGTCCCACTAAACCATGGTATTACAGAGTGATTACTATAACAGGTAAATATCAAGATACTGGCTCTAATCATTGTGGTACCGATGGATCCGTAAGGCTTGATGTTGCTTTTAATACCGATGCTGGAGAAATAGTTAAACATAATATGAAATTAGACAACCCAGGAAATGATAGAGAAGAAGGTGCTTGGGATTACTATTATCTAGGATTGAATCTACCATATGATATTAATTGGATAGAGGTTCATGCAGCTTTACTTAGATTAAAAGGAACAGATGGTTGGTTTGTAAAAGAGATTAATCTAAGGTCTACTGAGGAGGATGCTGAGAATTATACAGTTTTGACTTCAAGGCCTCAATTATGGTTAGATAGTAGTGAAGGTAATCTTTGGGATAGTTTCCATACTGGCGACCATGAAACTACGAACAAAGGAGGGAGATACGATTTTTAATTCGTTATCAAATAGATAAGTTATCATTAAAAGGCAGAAAAACAATATTGTTTTTCTGCCTTTTCATTCGTTTTAGTTTAGCTTTAACCGCACAGATACAGGAAAATGATCACTATATCCACCTTTATACTTTCTTCCTACATAGGTTCTAAAAGGGGTTCCTTTATAGCGGCCTTTATAAATTTTTAGAAAGTCATCATCAAAGATTGAAGCATCAGAAAAACTATGTTTTCCTTTTTCGTATTTATGAAAATTATGACTAAAAATTATCTGATCAAATAAATTCCATTGTCCTCTATAACTTGTACTACCATTATAGCGAGTTAGTAATTTTTCCATTGGATTAAATAGATCGTTTCGAACCAAGTTTTTAATACTTTCACTAGAGGGGTCATCGTTAAAATCACCCATAATAATGATTTTAGCATCTTCATTTTGTGAAGTAATTTGTGAGATTATCTCACGGTTTTTTTCGGCTGCGGCCACTCGTTTATACGATGTGAGTTCTGCTCCATCACGTCTCGAAGGCCAGTGATTAACAAGGATATGAACTTCTTCATTATTTAAGATACCCGTTACCCATAAAATATCACGCGTATAATCCCTGTCGCCCCTTTGACTATCTATTAGCACAGGGATACTCTCTGAGTGCAACACTTCGAAAAATTGTTTTTGATATAATAATCCTACATCTATTCCTCTCTCATCAGGAGAATCATAGTGCACAATTCCATAATTTTTGTGCTTTAAATGCTTAGACCCAGCAAGATCCTCTAACACTTTTTTATTTTCTATTTCGGCTACGCCCACTAGTATGGGAGCCTTTCTAGTTTTTAAAAATCCAATATTAGAAATTACGGTGCCTAGTTTAAAAATTTTCTTTTCATATTTTTTGAGATTCCATGATTTTTCAGAATCAGGCAAAAAATCGTTATCCAATGTATAGGGGTCGTCAGTAGTGTCGAACAAATTTTCGAGATTATAAAATGCTACGGTATAATGATCTGTATCTTTTTTACGATAATAATTTTTATTGGCCATAGTATTTGATTTTTATAATAAACCCTTTTGGATATAAGTAGCGGCTATATAATTGTTGTACTTTTGTATATTCGATTAAAGGCACAATATAATAAATTAAGAGGAAGAAGATAATCTAAGTTAATGTTAGAAAGGAAGGAAATAGCATACGAAAAGACGGTATTAATAGGAATTATTACCAAAAACCAAGACGAAGATAAGCTTAATGAGTTTTTGGATGAATTAGAGTTTCTTACCTATACTGCCGGTGGAGAAGTGGTTAAACGATTCACCCAAAAAATGGATATGCCCAATTCTAAAACTTTTATCGGTACCGGTAAAATGGAGGATGTAAGAGCTTATGTAGAGCAACATGAAATAGGCACTGTAGTTTTTGATGATGAGTTATCACCTGCCCAACTTCGAAATATTGAGCGAATTCTTAAAGCCAAGATCATTGATCGAACAAATTTGATTCTCGACATTTTTGCACAACGAGCACAAACCAGTTACGCTCGTACACAGGTAGAATTGGCGCAATATCAATATTTATTACCGCGACTAACAGGATTATGGACGCACTTAGAACGTCAACGAGGAGGGATAGGAATGCGTGGTCCTGGAGAAACTGAAATAGAAACTGACCGCCGTATTGTTAGAGACCGTATTTCTTTACTGAAGAAAAAATTGCTGACTATTGATAAACAAATGGCGACCCAAAGAGGTAATCGAGGCAAACTGGTTCGAATAGCACTTGTAGGGTATACAAATGTTGGTAAATCTACGTTGATGAATGTTATTGCAAAAAGTAAAGTGTTTGCCGAGAACAAACTTTTTGCTACGCTAGATACTACCGTAAGAAAAGTGGTTATTGGTAATCTACCATTTTTGTTAAGTGATACGGTAGGGTTTATTAGAAAATTACCTACACAGCTTGTAGAGAGTTTTAAAAGTACGCTTGATGAGGTTAGAGAAGCTGATTTATTATTGCATGTTGTAGATATTTCTCATTCTCAATTTGAAGACCATATCGAATCTGTAAACAAGATTTTGAGCGAGATCGATTGTACAAATAAAGCGACGATCATGGTTTTTAATAAAATTGATGCGTATACTCATGAAACTATTGAGACGGATGATTTAATAACCGAGAAAACTAAGGCACATTATACATTAGAAGAGTGGAAACAAACTTGGATGAGTAAAATAGGAGATAATGCATTATTCATATCTGCTATTAACAAGGAAAATATAGATGAGTTTAGAAAACGTGTGTATAAAGAGGTACGAGATATTCATGTCACCCGTTTTCCATATAATAATTTTTTGTATCCTGAAATTGTAGAGGAGTAAACTTAAAACTGATAATTAAGTCCTAATCCAATGATTTCTCTTATTTGAAAACCACCTGTGGCATTGTCATCATAAATCGCCTGAAAAGCAAAGTTGCCTGTAATATATTTGTTGACCACCAAATTAATGTTTAAAGTATAGTCTAAATCAATATTTGCAGGATCTTCGATATAATTAGAGTATAGATTAAGTAAGTTTTCCATGGTGACATTCTTCAATAATTTAAATTTGGCATAGGCCGCCAGAGAACCACCAAATTCAAACCTAGAACTTTTTCCTGCATCCACGCCAAAATAATCACCATCAACATAGCCTTCGGTACTGGTAAACTGATCGTCGACAAAAATAATACGAGTGGTTACTGGTGCAATATTTATATTTAAATTGTCGCTTTTTTTCCATAATAAACCTGGACCGATTTGTATAAAGGCGGGAGAGAAAAAATGAGTTTCTTCGGTACGAATTGTTTCTTCGGTATCAGGGTCTTTACTAAAACGATACCCTTTGGCAAATTGAGATCTAAAATTCACAAAAAGAGAGTAGTTCCAAAAGCCTTGGCCAATACGTTGTCCCAATCTAGAATTAAACTCTATACGGTCATTGGTTTTACGAGCAAAATCTTCACCTCGCAAAAAGGTTAAACCATAGTCGGCCAAAATTTTGTTATCCCACGTTAGGCTTTTCTTTTTATAATTAAACTCATAATTAAGCACTGCGTTACCGGCAACATTTGATGTTCCCCCACCTTGCCAATCAAAATTAAATGCAGATTGATTAAATAGCAAAGAAAACTTACCCTTGTTTTTCCAGCCAACCTGTTCTTCTTCTTTTGGTTTTTTGGGAGCGATCTCTTTTAGTTTTTCTTTAAGGATCATTATGTTTAAGGCGCTAGGAGTATTTTTTAATATACTATCCAAAGAACGCTTGAGATTTACCTGTATAGAATCTAGGTAGACAACTTTATCCCCTTTTTCCTGACCTGTTATCTTTGATATAGAAAATAATAAGAGAAGAGCCGGTAAAAAACTTTTCATTTGATATTTTATTGCAGGGTAGAGGTGCAAAGATACAAGATGCTTTTAGCTTTTTCAAATGTCAAATTAATAGCAATAGAATAAGATTACATCTAATTACATTATATTCGTTATTTAACCATTACCCCACTGCATTGGATACTATTAAAATTAAACTAATCAAAGCAAAAGATAAGGATAAGAAGTTTTTGTTCGACTTACGAATAAAGACAATGGTAGAACATTTAGAAAATGCGGGAATATACCTATCAAATGACGAGCATAGATCTAGAGTAGATAAAGGGTTTGATGCTTCTTATATTATTATGCAATCTGATCAAAGAGTTGGTTTATTAAAGTGTTTCGAGAATGAAAAAGCATTTGAGATAGCGCAACTTCAAATATTACCAGAGTTTCAAGGAAAGGGAATCGGAAGAGAAGTAATATCTCAATTAATTATAAAAGCAGAGGCTGTAAAAAAAACATTGACCTTGAAAGTTTTAAAGAAAAACCCTGCCAGACATCTCTACGAAAGAATAGGGTTTACGATTATTGCACAAGATCGATATGAGTATGATATGATTTGGAATAAAACATAAAAAAAGCCCGTTTAGTAAATTTAAACGAGCTTTTTCGTAGTGTTAATGTAGTGTATTAAAATCCATAATTTACGCCTAGCCCAAATACTTCTCTAATCTGAAAAGCACCTATAGCATTGTCATCATATATGGCTTGAAAAGTTAAGTTGGTAGATAAATATTTGTTAATAGTCATTACGATATTCGCAGTATAATCGATATCTACATTTTGTGGATCTTCAAGATAATTTGAGTACAAATTCAAAATGTTTTCCATAGATACGTTTTTCATAAGTTCAAATTTGGCATATGCATTTACCGCAGCACCAAACTCAAATCTAAAAGAGTCATTAGCTTCTACTCCAAAGTATCCTCCAGCATCATTAAAAGCATCGATAGCTACCTGATCATTACCGACATCGGTAAAGTCACCATCTACAAAAATAAGTCTGGCTGTTGCAGGTGCAAAGTTTACTTTTAGATTATCATTTTTCTTCCAAAGCATACCAGGTCCAAGCTGTAAGTATGCAGGAGAAAAAATATGTGTAGTTTCTGTTCTGATCTCATTTCCGGCAGCATCTTCTCCAAACTCATAACCAGGTGCAAACTGTGTTCTAAAGTTTAAGAAAAATGAATAATACCAATTAGATTCTTTTATTTGTTTACCCACTAAAGAGTTAAACTCAAATCTATCATTAGTTTTACGAGTAAACTCTTGATCCTTTATTTTGGTTAAACCATAGTCGGCCAATATTTTATTGTCCCAGGTTAAATTTCCTTTACGATAGTTAAAATCATAAGAGATAGATAGGTTTCCAGCGATATTAGAAGTACCTCCACCAAGCCATTCGGCATTAAAAGCAGATTGGTTAAACAAGAGACCTATGTTTCCTGTTTTAGTCCAACCTTCTTTTGGAGCTTCATCTTTGGCTTCGTCCTGTGCAAATACAATTGTAGAACTAATTAATAGTACCACAGTTAATAATGTCTTTTTCATGTAATTGATAGTTTTAGAGTTGATCAGATACGTACTCTAGTCAAGAGGGGTAGATGCTAATAAATTTAAATTAACGTAATTGATTTTTAAATTTATCAGTACACTCAACCAAAATAAATAATCTGTACAAAATTTATGTTGGCAAATATATTTTAAGAAACGTTTTTTGTGCTAGATAAAAGATATCAAGATCGTTTTTTTCGATAAAAAACAATATTAAACGACAAAAAGAACTATTTGCGCTTATAAAGGGGTACCGAAGAGCATGCTTCTCCATACATAATGCTTTTGGCTACTGGTTGTAGTTTTTGAATTAAAGCAATGTAGGCACCTTCTGGAACAGGTTTGTTTGCACAACCTTTTATGATTAATAACTTATCTTGATAAGAAGAAACATCAAGCTTAGAGATAATATCGTTGTAGAGTATAGTTTCTAAGTTTTCTAGAGAACCCACAACAATTTTTTTGGTATAAGGAATTAACGAGCTGGTTAGTAAAAGATATGCCCAACCAGGAATAATGGCATCTGTAGAACAAGTTAATGCCACATATTGATTTTGATGTTGACTCCAATCATATGACTCTGCTTGTTTTCTAAAATCTTTTTCGCGTAAAATTAAACCTTCATACAACCAATCTTTGATGTCAAAAATCAATCTTTCACCTTGCGGATAGTGATCTTCTAGATCAAAAGTGATAAGGTTTTTGTTATTTGCGATTCTATTTACAATTTCTTCTGCCATTACCGATATCCTATTTTTTCAGATAATTCAATTTTACTTTTCGAAAAATTTCCAGTTCCAAATGCTATTTCTTTTCCATCTTCATTGTATAAAGTAGATTCTGCTACATAAAGGTTTCTGGATTTAAACTTTACTTTTCCTATTGCCGTTATAACACCCTTATTGACTGGTCTAATCAAGTTAATATTAAACGATGTTGTGAGCACAAAGGCATCTTTAACAATCGAGTTAACTGCAAAAAAGGCGGCATCATCGAGCAATTTAAAATATACAGAACCATGAATAGCTCCTAGCGCATGAAAGTATTTATCAACTATTTCAAGCTTAATTTGAGCCATTTCTTCAGATATTTTAACTGCTGTAGTATCAAATATCTTTGTATTAATATTGGCCTGCAAATACATTCTTTCTAATTTGTCGTAATGTTCTTGATTCATGTTTTGCATGTTAAGAAAATACCGTTCTGAACTTTTGAACAATAGTTTTATTGTATAATTAGAGCATACCGAGTTCTAGTTTTGCCTCTTCGCTCATTAGATCTTGAGACCAAGGTGGATCAAAAGTAAGTTCCATCTCGACATCATTTACTGCATTAAGAGACTTTACTTTTTCTCTTATCTCTTCGGGTAATGATTCTGCAACTGGACAATTAGGAGATGTAAGCGTCATTAAGATTTTTACATCGTAATCCTCATTAACAAATACGTCATAAATTAGTCCTAGTTCATATATATCTACAGGAATTTCAGGATCATAAATAGTTTTTAATACTCTTACAATCTTTTCTCCAAGTTCATTAGTATCTATGGCTGTATCACTCATTTTTTTAAATTTTAGTCGGCTTCAATCTATGTTGCCTAACAATATATATTAGTTAAGTTGTGTTTGATAGGCGATGGCATACATTTTTAGTTGCTTGATCATACTTACCAAACCATTAGCGCGAGTTGGAGAAAGATGTTCTTTTAATCCAATCTCATCAATAAAACCAGTATCTGCATCAATAATATCTTTTGGATGTTGCCCAGAGAATGCTCTGATAAGTATTGCAATAATCCCCTTAGTAATAATAGCATCGCTATCCGCAGTGAAGTCAATTTTATCTTCTTTCATTTCTGCATGAACCCAAACCTTACTTTGACACCCTTTGATAATATTATTGTCGGTTTTGTATTTTTCATTAATTAACGGAAGAGATTTTCCTAGTTCGATCATATACTCATAACGTTGCATCCAATCATCAAACATGCTGAATTCATCAACAATCTCTTCCTGAATTTCTTGTATCGTCATTACCTACAATTTTTTAGCAAAAGTACGACAAGAATAATTGCTATTCAACACTTTCTATCAATGATAGCATAGTATTAACTAATGGTTTTTCTTCAATACGATTTGTAGGATTAAAATCTAATGTGGTTTTTTAGCAAAAGATGTAATAGGAAAGGCATTAAAATACAATGAGGGAGCTTTTAACTCCCCCATTTCTCACGTATGAAATAAAATATATTTTGGTGATACTACCTTTGGATTAATACCTTTTTGGTAATTGTAGACTCACCTACATATATTTTTGCCAGGTAATGCCCTGGCTGTATATCCGAAACATTAACTTCGTTAGTGATAGAAGTACGAACAAGTTGTCCATTTTGAGCATAAAACTCAACCTTATGCAATTTCTGGTTGTCTAGTACTTTAATGTTTAGAAGTTTGTTGGCTGGATTCGGAAATGTCGTTAATTCAATTTCTGCGGGTTCATAAATTACTTGTGGATTGTTACAATTATTTTCTGAAGTAACATCATTAGAAGTAGAGAGATCTAATAAAAATGTTTGTTGTGCTGCTGTATTACCTTTTAATTTGTAATCAAACCAAGAGTTTAAGAACTGAAAGGTGATAGCTTGTTGCTCACTTCGATTAATTTGTATGTTACCAGAAGAACTATTCTCGCCAAAATCACAGAAAAAATTACTGTTGGCATAATAACAATGTGCACCACCAGTAATGTTTATGATATATTTACAATCTGATCCTAAGTTATTGTAAATAGGGATATGATGCTCTTCTGGAGGCGTGACTCCATCTTCGGTTCCAGAAAACACAATAGCATCTTCAGAAACCATAGAAGCCGGTGTTAAGGTATCGAATCTAAGTAATGCAGGTGCAAAAGTAACCAAAGTCTCTACTTCTACCATAGAGGCGGCTACTGTGGCTGCACCACCTCCCATAGAGTGACCAATTAGAGCACTTTTGTCATCAACAATGCCAGAAAGCACAGAGTTTTGATTGTCGTTTTCTGCTTGGATAGCACCTACCATAAATGCAAGATCATTGGCGTACTCTTCGTGATTTGCAAAAAATGACCCTTCAGTATTTACAAATACTACTATGTACCCTCTAGGAACAATAGTATTATAAAAATTTTGATAGGCATCAACACCCATTACAAAACCATGACCTAGTACAATTACGGGAAAAGGTCCTTGTACAACTTTGGTTTGATTTTGTTTTGTAATTTTTGGATAATAAATTCGGGCATTTACTCTCCTGTTTCGACGACTGGCATCTCTAAACGTTTTGGAACTTGAACTAACATCATAATCTTGAGCGATACCGCTACAGACCATAAAAAAAATGGACAGAATACTTAAAAGTACTGTTTTCATAATATATTTATTTTTGGTTAATGTGTGGTTTAAAGGTATTCTGAAAAAAAATATTTTGCAAGAATTATCTAATATTTTTTAACATTATATCTAATAATTTAGTCATTATTGACTTAATTTTAAAACATTGATAGCTAAATAGTTATTTCTATTTTTGTTACTGGTGTAGGGAAGTTCCAGAGATTTTCTAATATCAAATAAACTGTTTTTTGAAGTGATATTTTTTTAAAGAAAAAAGAAAAAACGACCACTCCAATTCTTTAAAAAGGAATAAAGAACAATTCTATAATTAAAATGGATATAAACTTTTAAGAAAGCATCATTTTTGCCTTTTTAACAGCTTCTACCAAGGCATCTATTTCTGCTTTGGTATTATAAAATGAAAAAGAAGCTCTTATAGTACCCGGTATTTTATAAAAATCCATAATGGGTTGTGCACAATGATGTCCTGTTCTAACGGCTATTCCTAATTTATCTACAATTGTACCCACGTCATAAGGATGAATATTTTCTAAATTAAAAGAAATTACCGAAGTTTTGTTTTTTGAAGTACCGTATATTTTTAAGCCTTCGATCTCTAATAATTTTTGAGTACCATATTGAAGAAGTTCTTCTTCGTAAGCTGCAATATTGTCAAAACCAATGGAGTTCATATAATCCAATGCCGCTCCAAAAGCGATTCCTCCACAAATATTTGGAGTTCCTGCTTCGAATTTATGAGGAAGACCTGCATAGGTAGTTTTTTCAAAGCTTACCTGATCGATCATTTCTCCTCCTCCTTGATAAGGGGGTAATTTGTCTAACCACTCTTCTTTTCCATATAATAAACCAACGCCTGTGGGGCCACATAATTTGTGAGCCGATGCAACGTAAAAGTCAACATCAAGAGCTTGGACATCAGGTTTGATGTGTGGGCAAGATTGTGCACCATCTATAAGTACTGCCGCACCCACCTTATGTGCTTTATCAATGATTTCTTTTATAGGGTTAATTGTTCCTAATGCATTAGAGATATGATTGGTAAAAACTAACTTTGTTTTATCAGAAAGTAGTTTATCATAAGCAGCCATAACCAACTCTCCTTCTTCATTCATTGGTATAACTTTTAGAACAGCTCCTGTGCGTTCGCATAGCATTTGCCAGGGCACAATATTAGAATGGTGTTCTAAGGCAGAGACAATAATTTCATCACCTTTGGTAAGAATATTTGTAAAACCTGTCGATACAATATTAATACTATGAGTAGTTCCCGAAGTTAGGATAATCTCACGGGTATGTTCGGCATTAAAATGTTCTTGTACTTTTTTACGAGCTATCTCATAAGCATCAGTAGCTTCTTGCGATAACGTATGCACACCACGATGAATATTTGCATTATAAGTACTATAATAATCAACAATAGTATCTATAACCGTCTGAGGCGTTTGAGAAGTAGCCGCATTATCAAAATATACCAAAGGTTTTCCGTTTACTGTTCTTTTTAGAATAGGAAAATCTTCTCTAATTTTATGTACATCAAACATTACAATTTCTTTCTGCAAAAGTAAGAAGTATTTCTAATAGAGATTCCTTATTTTTAAATGATTTAACCCTTTTTATATATGAAGCGAATTAAAAAGATTTTTGGTATCAGTTTATTAGTATTAGGCGTTCTAATAAGTATTGGTGCAGCACTTAATTATCCTAAACTAACCATTCTTACGGGATACTCTGCAAAAAACATGTGTTCATCTATTTTTATTGCAGATCGAAGTTATGAATTTACAGATGCTCACGATAATAATTTTTCTCCGGTAAACTTAGCAGATGATGAAGTAAATGTTGAAAATAAATTTGTTACCACTTCTGTTTTTGGATTAAAAGAACGTAAAGCTATCTATAGAGAAGGGGTTGGTAGTGTTTTGGTGAATGATGATTTTGATACTACTGCTCCATATCCAAAACCAGTAAGAAATAGGGTAAAAAGAAATTTGCCGTTTCCTTATGGGGATTTGCCTCAAAAAGACACTGTTTTTGCCGAAATAAATCAAACGAGCCTTCAAAAAGCTGTTGCTTTTGGCTTTGAAAATATTGAAATAGCCAAAACTCGATCTGTTATGGTATTGTACAAAAATCAAATTATAGCCGAGCGTTATGCTAACGGTTATACTGCTTCTTCAAGGTTTTTGGGTTGGTCAATGACAAAAAGTGTTCTAGCAACGTTATTTGGTATTCAAGAATTCGAGAAAAAAATAGATTTGGATCAAAAAGCAGGAATAGAGGAGTGGGCGAATGATGATAGAAGTAATATCACAATAGATCATTTGTTACATATGAATAGTGGTTTAGAATGGGATGAAGATTATGGTGGCTTGTCTGATGTAAATCAAATGCTTTTTGAAGCTGTAGATATGACACAAACTCAAGTTAAAAAAGAAACTGTGGCCGGCCCAAACGAAATTTGGAATTATTCTTCGGGTACGACTAATCTTTTGTCTGGCGTTCTAAGAAAGCAATTTAAAACACATCAAGAGTATTTAGATTTTCCTTATAAAGTGCTTATCGATAGGATGGGCATGCACAGTATGCTATTAGAAATGGATATGAGCGGTAATTATGTTGGATCATCATATTGTTGGGCTACAACTAGAGATTGGGCAAAATTTGGACTGCTATATCTTAATGAAGGAAACTGGAACGGAGATCAGATATTTGATTCAAAATGGACGAATTATGTACGCACTCCTGCACCAAATTCTGAAGGAAAATATGGAGGGCATTTTTGGCTAAATGCCGGAGGGTTTTATCCTGATGCGCCTAGAGATATGTTTTCGGTAAATGGATTTCAAGGACAGCGAGTGTTTATTATACCTTCTAAAGAGTTGGTTATTGTTCGGTTTGGTTTGATCGGAGACGCAGGGTTTGACTTTAATACTTTTGTAAAGGAAATCGTTAATGCTATAGAATAAAAAAAGCCAAATCAATTTGATTTGGCTTTCGTTTTTTATTTAAACATATATGTTATAAGTCAAAACCAATGCTTACGCCAAGTTTATTGGCTATTAACTTATTGATTCTAGTTTTGAGTTGAGGGATTTTTACACTTTCTAATACATTATTAGCAAAGGCATACATCAATAATGCTCTCGCTTCTTTTTCACCAATACCTCTAGATTTCATATAAAATAAAGCGTTATCATCTAATTGACCAATGGTACAACCATGAGAACATTTTACATCATCTGCAAAAATCTCAAGTTGAGGTTTTGAGTTGATAGTAGCTTTATCGCTTAGCAAGATATTATTGTTAGACTGGAAGGCATTTGTTTTTTGAGCCTCTTTATCTACAATTATTTTTCCATTAAAAACACCAGTAGCTTTTTCATCAAAAATACCTTTATAATCTTGGTGACTTTCGCAGTTGGGTTCTTTATGATGTACAAGTGTATTATGATCCACATGTTGCTTACCCTCAATTATAGTAACACCATTAAGTACAGAATCAATACCTTCTCCTTTTTGATAGAAATTAAGGTTGTTTCTGGTTATGTTTCCACCAAATGCAAAAGTATGAACAGAAGCTAAACTTTGCGCTTGTTGTTCTATGTATGTATTATCGATTAAAGATGCATTTTGATTGTCATTTTGGATTTTATAATAATCCACAATGGCTCTCTTATCTACAAAGATTTCTGTAACAGCATTAGTTAACACTGGGTTATCGGTAAGACTTTGATGACGCTCAATGATCTGTACATGTGAGTTTTCTTCTACCACAATTAAGTTACGAGGTTGTAACATTTGTGCAGATTCTTTTCCTGTCGAGAAATGTATAATTTGTATAGGTTTATCTGCTAATTTATTTTTAGCAATGTAAATATACGCTCCCTCTTTAGAGAAAGCTGTATTTAAAGAAGTAAGACCATCTTTAGGAGCTATTTTGTTAAAATAGTTATCAATAATGGGTTTATATTTGTCATGAACTAATGCAGATGACATTAAGCAAACATCTATTTTATCATGAGTAGTCTCTGATAAATGAGATGAATACTTACCGTCGATAAATACAATTTTGTACGTGTCTAAATCATATAGAAAGTATTTTTTTACATCCTTAAACTCTAATGCATTTTCTTCTTTAGGAAAAATACTATAATCGTGCTTTAATACAGCATTTAAAGAAGTATATTTCCAGGCTTCTTCTTTCTTGGTAGGGAACCCTTTTTCTTCGAAAACTTTTATAGCTTGACTTCTGATATCATGTACAGGAGCATCTATATTTATAGTATTTTCAAAAGCCAAAAAAGAGGATACTAATTTATCTTTTAACTCCATAACTTATGCATTTATCTCTTCCTTAATCCAGTCGTATCCTTTTTCTTCTAGTTCGAGTGCTAGTTCTTTAGAGCCAGACTTTACTATTTTTCCGTCATAAAGTACATGAACATAATCCGGTACAATGTGGTCTAGTAATCTTTGGTAGTGAGTAATAACGATAATAGCGTTATTCTCACCTTTTAATTTGTTTACACCATTAGCAACAATACGAAGAGCATCGATATCTAATCCAGAGTCTGTCTCGTCTAGAATAGCCAATTTAGGCTCCATCATTGCCATTTGAAATATCTCATTTCTTTTTTTCTCTCCGCCAGAAAAACCTTCGTTAAGAGAACGTGATAAGAATTTACGATCAATTTCTAATAGCTCAGATTTCTCTCGAATTTTCTTAAGCATGTCTTTTGCCGGCATTTCTTCAAGACCTTGAGCTTTTCTGGTTTCGTTGATAGCGGTTTTCATAAAATTAGTAACCGTTACACCAGGTATTTCTACTGGGTACTGAAAAGATAAGAATACCCCTTTATGAGCTCTTTCTTCTGCAGCTAATTCTTCGATGTCCTCACCATCTAAAAGAATTCCACCTCCGGTTACCTCATATTCTTCTTTACCAGCAATAATATTTGCTAGGGTGCTTTTTCCTGCACCATTTGGTCCCATAACAGCATGAATTTCTCCGGCTTTAACATTTAAGTTCAGGCCTTTTAAAATTTCTTTCCCTTCAACACTAGCGTGTAAATCCTTTATTTCTAACATTGTTTATAATTCTTTTATATATAAAGAGATATAATTATTTGTATTAATTTTCTGTATTCTTGTTTTCGTTGGAACTTTGATCTTTATCAGAAGTTTCAATTTTTGTTGGTAATTCTGATGTAGGTGCACTTACACCAATAATTTCTTTTATTTCAACGACTTCTTCCCATCCTTGATTTGGATTGGATTTAATAATTCCTTTTATCACAACAGGAACCATATCATATTCTTCTCTTTGCAGAGGCTTTACTTTTTTTGCTAACTCCTTGGTTCTTTCATCAATCACTACACCATATATAAAACCATTTCCCTTTATTACCGCGGCATCATCAATTAAAATAAACTCACCACGAATAAGTGATGATTCGGTTTTCTCATTTTCAGATTTCTCCGATTTACAAGAAAAAATAGTAAGGCTTAAAACAATTAGTAAATACGATAGTTTCATTAATGCAGATTTGATGGTTTTACATTTATCCTACAGAACCTTCTAAAGAAATTTCTAGAAGTTTTTGCGCTTCTACAGCAAACTCCATTGGCAATTTATTCAATACTTCTTTACTAAATCCATTAACAATTAAAGCAATTGCTTTTTCGGTATCAATACCTCTTTGATTGCAGTAAAAAATTTGATCTTCACCTATTTTGCTGGTAGTAGCTTCATGTTCTATTTGAGCAGTTTTATTTTTTGCTTCTATATAAGGAAACGTATGCGCACCACATTCATTGCCCATCAATAATGAATCACATTGTGAAAAATTACGCGCATTGGTCGCTCTACTGTTTATTTGCACCAAACCTCTATAGCTATTTTGAGATTTCCCGGCAGAAATCCCTTTAGAAATAATAGTACTCTTAGTGTTTTTTCCTAAGTGTATCATCTTTGTACCTGTATCTGCTTGTTGGTAATTATTGGTAACTGCAATAGAGTAAAACTCTCCAACTGCATTATCTCCTTTAAGCACACAAGAAGGGTATTTCCAAGTTACTGCTGATCCTGTTTCTACCTGTGTCCATGAAATTTTTGCATTAGTTTCGCAAAGTCCTCTTTTGGTCACAAAATTATAAACCCCACCTTTTCCTTCTGCATTACCTGGATACCAATTTTGTACGGTAGAATATTTTATTTCTGCATTATCTAGTGCTATCAATTCTACAACAGCAGCATGCAATTGATTTTCATCTCTTGATGGAGCGGTACAACCTTCTAGATAACTCACATAACTTTCTTCATCGGCAATTACTAGAGTACGTTCGAACTGACCAGTACCTGCTTGATTAATCCTAAAGTATGTTGATAACTCCATAGGGCAACGCACCCCTTTAGGGATATAGCAAAAAGAACCATCACTAAATACAGCTGAGTTTAATGCAGCATAAAAATTATCTTTCTGAGGAACAATGCTTCCTAAGTGCTTTTTTACCAATTCTGGGTGTTCTTGTATAGCTTCAGATATAGAACAAAATATGATACCTTTCTCAGCTAATGTTTCTTTAAATGTTGTTGCAACAGATACAGAATCCATAACAATATCAACAGCTACACCAGCTAATTTCTTTTGTTCATCCAGCGAAATCCCAAGTTTTTTAAAGGTCTCTAATAATTCTGGATCCACCTCATCAATACTATTGTATTTTGGCTTTTTATTAGGAGCAGAGTAGTAAGAAATATTCTGAAAATTGGGTTTTTCATAATGTACGTTTGCCCATTCAGGCTCTTCCATTTGTTCCCATATTCTAAATGCTTCTAATCGCCATTCTGTCATCCATTCTGGCTCCTCTTTTTTCTTTGAAATTGCTCTAACAATATCTTCATTAAGACCCACAGGAAAAGTTTCAGATTCTATATCTGTATAGAATCCATACTCATATTCCTTAGTTTCTAATTCTTTCTTTAAATCGTCTTCAGTATATGCCATCTTGCTGATCCTAAATTTTATTCAGGATTTTTTTATCATTTATCAATTACAGTGAAAAACTTTCTCCACAACCACATGTTCTACTGGCGTTGGGGTTATTAAATACAAATCCAGTACCGTTTAAACCACCAGAGTACTCTAGGGTAGTTCCTATAAGGTAAAGGAAGCTTTTTTTATCTACAATAATTTTCACGCCATTATCTTCGAACACTTTATCTCCTTCTTGCTGGGCTTTATCAAATTTTAAATCATACGATAAACCAGAACAACCGCCACTTTTTACGCCTACCCGAACATAATCGGTAGCAGCGCTATATCCATCTTCGGTCATCAATTGGACAACTTTATTTTTTGCTATGTCTGATACCTTGATCATCTTTTTATAAATAGATTAATTCTAAATGAAATGCAAATATACTACTTAAGTAGGTTTTATACACATAACCTAACATTAATATAGCAAATGTTGGGATAACTTAAAACTATTACAAATTTACCAGCTTCCACTTGCTCCACCACCGCCAGAACTACCACCACCGCCAAAAGAGCTGCTAGAGGAACTACTAGAGAAACTACTTCCAGAAGAAAAAGAACCAGAAGAAGAGCTGGAGCCAGAAGAAGAATATGTTCTGAAAAGCGCTTTTTCGGCCTTCGTAAGCTTAAATTTAAGATTTAAAGGTTTTTTTTGAATCAGAAGTATCCATAGAATTGGTAAAACTGCCCCGTATAGCAAGAAAAAAAGAAATATTGGAGATAAATACCCGATAATTCTTAGTGTTTGATTTGTAGTACGTGTATCAAAAAAATCGATATACTGACTAAAAAAGTCTTGAATGGACTCAAAATCAATTTCAAGAAATAACCCAAAAGCTATAAGCGGCATTATGATAAAAGCCAGAAAAGGAATTAAAAACAATCCTGATAATATTTGCGGTATAAAACCTAATACGGAATTCTTACCTGTATAGAAGTTAATATAATTAGAAAACTTCCAGAGGGGATTTTTGCGTTGAACAAAAAAGCCAACGATTAGAAAAGGAAGGGTGAATAAAATCATAAATAGAATCACGAACCAAGGATAATCATTACTTTCTTTTGTTAGATCAAGATACGTTTCTTCAGGTACTCTTGTGTATCCATAAGGTTGTCCTAAATGATGCAATATAATATCTACTCCTTTTTGAATACCGGTTGCGTAGGCTTCATTTTTAAATTCAGGAATCATGATTTGTCGTATAATTTTACCACAAAGGAGATCTGTTAATGATTCTTCTAGTCCATAACCAACTTCAATACGCACTTTTTGGTCATTTTTTGCAAATAAGATTAAAACACCGTTATCCTTTTCTTTTTGACCCAGTTTATTTTTATTAAAAACTTCAAAAGCAGTTTGTTCGATACTTAATCCTGATAGCGAGGCTATAGTTACCACGGCTATTTGATTTGAAGTTCGTTCTTCAAAATCGATCAACAACCTCTCCAGTTCTTCGGTTTGAACATTGGAAAAAACGTGTGCATTATCTGTAACTCTTTTTGAAAGGATTATATCTACAGGGTTTTGACAAAATCCTGTAAATACGCATACCAGGTAAAAAACCAGGGTGATTTTTATTTTTTGGAAGGAGTAATACTTTTTCAAAAAAAATCAAATTAGATGCTTCAAAATAAAAAAATAAAAACGACAATAGAGGTTTTAGTTCATAAAATCGCAAGTATTATCGTAACATTTCAAAATGAAAGAATATCTTCTTGATAGTTTAAAAAAAAGGGAAGATGGGAATAAAAATAAAAGAGTTTTTTAAAATTCCGAAAAACGATCATCATTTAAGAAATCATCGTCGGTAAGTGTTTTTAGAAAAGCTATGATCTGTAGTTTTTCTTCTGCGGTCATAGGGATCCCTAGGGTACCGTCTTGTCTTTTAAACGTTGGTTCTAACGTTTCAGAATTTACAACACCATCACTATAATGATCTAATACATCATTTAGAGTTTTTAACCTACCATCATGCATATACGGAAAAGTAAGTTCAATATTCCTTAAACTAGGTACTTTAAATTTGTGAAGATCTTCAGCCAAGCCAGTAACTCTATTTCTTCCTATATCATTGTATTGTGGATCAATAGCTAGGCCATTATTACGATAAGATTGATCTGTAAAAAGAGTTCCTTGATGACACGAAGCACACTTGGATTTAAAAAGCTCAAAACCTGAGGCCTCTTCTTGAGTAAAGACAGAACCTTCATTCCTTTCAATCTTGTCATATTTAGTATTGGCAGAAATCATCATGATCATAAATTGAGAAAGTGCTTTGAGGATATTATCAGGATTGATTTTTTGATCTTCAAAAGCTTCAGCAAAAAGTTTTACATATTCTGGCTGGTCCTCTAATTTTTTAACAATGCCGCTAAAGGTTTCATTCATTTCAACCTCTGCGGTAATTGGTATAATCGGTTGTAAATCCAGATGTCTGGCAGCTCCATCCCAAGTAAACTCTTTCATAAACGCCATATTGTGTAAAGGTTGGGCATTACGAGTACCTAATGCTCCACCAACACCATGACTTACGATATGTGTATGATGGGTAAATGCAAAATCCTGTATATGACAAAATCCACAAGAAATAACGCCATCGGATGATAATCGACCATCATAAAAAAGTTTTTTCCCTAATTCAAACCCTTTTTCTGTAGGAGGGTTTAAAGAAACATTATAACTAGGTTCGGGAAAATTAGCAGGAACCGTAAATTGAAGTGCTGCATTCTCAATAGGAACATAGTCTTCCTTATCAGAGCTACAAGAAGCTCCAATAAGGATAATCACTATGTATGAGAATATTTTCAAAATAATTTAATTAGAAACGGCAGTTACTGTAAACATTGCCGTTATGTTTTCTGCGATTAATGGAGCATTTACTGGATCTACTTGCACATCACTTTTTGTTACCAAAGAATGGGTGTTGATACCGTCAAATATTTTTGCAATATCGACATTAATAGCTACTTCAGGAGATGCAGACTCTGTAATGGTTAAAGCAGTAGGCAAATCAAGTGTAATTTCTTTATAATTGTCCAAAGTGGTGCCATGGCTTCCTACATGGATTAAAAAATCAGCAGGAGTTCCACCATTTACCGTATATGATCCTTCAAATTTAATAAATTTATATCCAGCAGACCAACTCCATAGCATTCCACTTTCTTCGGCTGTAGGTATAAAGTTAGTCATTCCGTTAAGAGGATATTTGGATTGATCTACACCAAATCCAAACTTGATTTTTGTATACTCTCCAGAAGAGATATCTGCAAGATTTATTTTTTTACTAGCCACAACTTCCTCATTGATCAAAAAGTAACTACGGTCAACAGGATATACAAACTCTTCCCCGTTGGCTTTGATGAGTACAATATTGCTGATAATATATTTTAACTCTGAAATGGTATACACTTCATTACTTGCATTAGTATACGAATCGGTTCCTAATTCGATACCAGTAGCATTGATTGTATTTTTAAAATCCAGAGCTAAAGTACCAAAGGTTGGTTCTGGTGTTCCTCCATCATCATTTTTACAAGATAGTACGATTACTAAAAACGTTAAGAGGATATATGCTATTTTTTTCATTGTGTTTATTTATATTTTATAATTAATACATCTTTGGATCCCTTGTTATTAGAGATATCCAAATCACTACTTTCAGAACTACCAACAACTACAATTTTTTTGTCATTAGTTTCAATACAGCTCTCGCCAAATTCGGCTTTACTACCACCTGTTGTAGTTTTCCATTGAACTTCACCAGTAGCATCTATAATAAGGTTTAAAACATCGCTTTGTCCTTTGTTTTGGGTTATGTCAACATCATTACTTCTGGAGTTTCCGGTAATGATAAAACCTCCACTTTGGGTTTTATTGATTCCTCGGCCAGTATCAAATTGGGTACCACCGATTGACTTTTCCCAAATTAAATTACCGTTACCATCAATTTGAATCATCCAGAGGTCAGCATTTCCCTTGGCATTTGTGATATCGCCATCACTACTTCTCGAATCGCCAACAATAACAAACCGACCATTACCTGTAGGTGCGATTGCATAAGCTACATCAATTTCAACCCCACCAAAGGATTTCTCCCATATTTTAGTGCCTTCAGAGTTTACTTTTACTGCCCAAAAATCATAACTACCTTTACTGTTGGTGATATCAAAATCAATACTTTCTGAAGAACCAATCATTAAAAATCCGTTATCATCTGTTTGAACTACATCATAACTACGATCGTTGTTTGTGCCTCCAAAATAACGTCTCCATTCTTTCTCTCCAGAAGCATCCAGTTTAATTCCCCAAAATTCGCCAACGCCATGTTTAGAGAAATTACTTTTATCATCATTTCCTTCTCCCCCGCTTGCAGTAACATCAAGAAACCCAGTAATGAAATACCCTCCATCATTGGTTTGTATAACAGAGAAGGCTCTGTCAATTCCTGGAAACCCAAAACTTTTTTCCCAAAGAATATCACCAGAGGCATTGACCTTTAGGATCCAATAATCTTGAAGACCAGCATTTACAGCTACATCTTCATCATTACTTCTGCTATAGCCTACCATTACATATCCACCATCAGAGGTTTGGATAAGTTTTTCTCCTCTATCATCACCAGAGCCACCATAGGTTTTGCTCCACGAAATTTCTCCGTCTTGATTAAGTTTTAGTAACCAGTAATCACTATCGGGAGCGGTTTTGTCTGTTACATCACCATCGATACTTTGTGTATATCCAGCAATAGCATATCCACCATCTGTAGTCTCTACTACCGATAGGGCGTTGTCCTCATTGCTTCCTCCAAATGTTTTTACCCAATCAACTTCACCCAAAAAACCATCTATTGGAGTGCCGGGTGGGGGTGGGTCATCAGAGTTATCACTACTGCATGCAACAAAACTAAGTGTGGCAATACAGAGAATGAGTATATAGGGTAAGAATTTATGACGATTCATTGACCAATTTTTTTTGTGTTATTTTTTCACAAAACGTTTAGTAACGACTTGTTGATCTTTGGTAGCAACCTGTAAAAAATAGACTCCTGATTTTAAAGCAGAAACATCTATAATATTACTAACGCTTCCCTTTCGTACTAATTGTCCTACAAAGTTCTTTATTTCAAAGTTAGAAACATTTTTATTATTAGTTGATAAATTTAACATGGGTCCATCAACAGGGTTCGGAAAAATAGAAAAGTTTAGATCTTCTAATACGACAATAGAACTATTTACGGCAACACTTGTTGTAATTGATAAGTTATCTATTGCGATATCTGCTTGCCATGAATTACCAGTAATTCTATTAAACCTTAATTGCACACCATCTCCGGTATAAGGAGTAAGATCTATAGTTGCATTTTGCCATGAATTTCCTTGATTTCCTGTTTGATTCCATAAGCTTGTCCAAGAAACACCTTCGTCTGTACTTGCTTCTAAAGCAATACTTCCCATATTTGTATTACCATACATATGATATGAAAAAGATAGTGTAGCATCTGCTGCAGAACCAAGGTCTATACAGGGCGAGGTAATAATTGCACTTTTATTAGGATATCCTGTTCCGTTTCCCGAAGCTTCGACATAGATGTAGTAAGTGCCATCAGTGGCACTCGATGGTCCAGTATTTCGTGATGGAGTACCGTTGGAATCTATGGTCCAATCTAAATCATCTGAGCTTGATTGAGTCCAGCTTCCTAAAGTGTTTTCAAATCCTTCATTGTAAGGGAAAGAAGAAATTCCTGAAGTACAGCCACTTGGTCCGGGTCCTCCGGGACCACCACCAGTAATATTTACTGTATAATCTTCAACTTCGCCATATTGAAAAGATTCGCAAGGAGAGGGCACTCCATTATATTTCATAGAGACGCGCATTCTAGTTGATCCATTAAGTGCTGCAGCAGGAATAGTAAAATCTCCTGTAACTGGTGTATCTCTTGTTGCGTTTTGAGACAATAACTGTTCTCCAGAATCCGAAAAATCACCATCTTGATTAAGGTCTATCCAAATACTATATCCTTCACTATAAACTGTACCAGTCCATGTAGGAGTAATGGTAATGGTATGAGACGTATTTTTTGCAAGATCGGTAGAAATCGATGTATAATCTACATACCCTCCAGTAGAAGCACCAGAAGGATTATTTATAGTACCAATAGCCACATTACTTATATATTCATCAGATACACTGTTTCCATTAGAATCACAGTAAGTTAATTGTGTATCGGTTGTGGTAAAAGTAGTTGAACTACTATAAGAAGAATTGTCCCCTCCAGAGCATTTACTTCTTACCTGAGCTTCATATTGCGTAAGAGCAGAGAGCCCCGTTATGGTATATGAAGTTCCTGAAAGAGGGACAGTGGTCCATGAAGATGCTCCTACAACTCGATATCGTATATCATAAGTGGCACCCGCTACAGGACTCCAACTCACTGTTGCCGAAACCGATCCAATGTTAGAAGAAGAAAGAGAGGTAGGAACAGTTGCATTACATACAACTGGGCTACTTTTTTTAATTAAGAAAAATCCACCTTCGATATCACTAATCACAATGTTCCCACTATTAAAATATGGGTAAACATTCCAGACACCATTAAAAGCAGCTCCGTTACTCGAAGTATAGGTATCAAAAAAACCAATCTCCGTCATGTTTTTGTTAGCAATGTCAGAAATATCTATTACTCGTATACCTGCTCTGTAATTGGCAAGATAAAACTTATCTCCCTTTACGTACCCATTATGATCAATAGCAGCAGTTGGCCCAGTATAGGTCATGTGTTCTATTGGGTTGTCTAAATCCAGAAAATCAAAAATGACTGTTCTGGTGTTAAACCCAACACCTTGTTCATCGGTTTCATCTCCTAATATAAAATATCTCATATCTTCGGTAAACCACCCTTGGTGAGTATACCCCACATCAGAATATTTTATGGTAGAAAGAGTAACAGGATTATTTTTATCTGTAATATCAGCAATTACTACTTCAATTTCATTACTTCCGATTAATATTTCTCTACCGGTATAATTAGTATCAGGTCCACTGTAGGTAACTACTTGCGCATCGTGGGTATAGGCTCTTTGCCCACCAGATAAAAATCCACCTGCATTTATTGGGTTTTTAGGATCTTGTATGTTGATAAATAGAGGACCACCTCTATATGGACCACTATTTCTTTGGGCACCAACAACATATGCGTATCCAGTATCTTCATTGATTACAATGTTATGAGCATTACCAAATTCGGTATATCTCGTATCTGCAGTAAAGGTTTGCGGAGGATTTGCTACATTTCTTAGTCTTGTAAGATCAAAAACTTGCATTCCATGATTAGAAGCTTCGCTAACAATAAATGCATGATTCTGATATACTTTTACATCTCTCCATGAACTGTTGCTGGTTGCTGTTGGTAGTTTACCCAGATAAACAGGATTAGTAGGATTAGAAATATCGATAAATGCGGTTCCATTATTTAATCCAATAAGAGCATATTCTTTTCCGTTTTGTGGGTCTGTCCATCCCCAACTATCGTTACCTGCCCCAGCATTCATTTGAGAAAGAGTAATAGTAGACATTAGATCGTAATCGTTGCAAGGATAAGAGCCTGCCAGACCATTTTGACATGGTGTCTGACCATAGGCCCATACTACTGTGGTTAACAGTAGTGTGGTGATAAGATTTTTCATTGAGTTTGTGTTTTAAGAGTTAGTTTGTAATTGGGTTTATATCATATATTTAATATTTTAATGCGTTATAATTCAATTAATTACCTAATTTATTGAATTTATTCAAAGAAACATCCTTAAACACAACGAATTTGTTGTTTTTTTAACTCTTTTTAACAATTTGGTTGTCTACCTGATAATAAATTACCTAATTTATTGAGAGTTTATAAAAAAACACCACCAATGCCGTTGAAAGCATTGGTGGTGTTTTTTAGTTTTGGATTGCCCTTAGAAAAGGCACATCTTTAACTAGGTAAATTATTAGTAAAGTTTAGTTTTGTTATTGCTCTTTTATGAGGATAAACCCAGAATTTATGTCACTGATCACAATATTACCGCTATTAAAATAAGGATATACGTTCCAAGCACCGCTAAAATCCGCATTATTGTTAGACGGGAACGTATCAAAAAAACCTATTTCAGAAATATTTTTATTGGCGATATCAGATATGTCGATAACTCTAACACCTGCTCTATAATTAGCAAGATAAAATTTATTTCCTTTTACATATCCATTATGATCAATAGCCGCGGTTGGTCCAGTATACGTCATATGCTCTATAGGAGTATCTAAATCTTCAAAATCAAAGATGATTGTTCGTGTATTAAAGCCAACACCTTGTTCATCGGTTTCATCTCCCAAAATAAAATACCTCATATCTTCTGTAAACCATCCTTGATGTGTATATCCAACATCTGCATATTTTATAGTAGAGATGGTTATTGGATTATCTTTATCGGTAATATCTGCAATAACGATTTCTATTTCGTTACTTCCTATTAATATCTCTTGACCTGTATAATCACTATCTGGACCGCTGTATGTAACTACTTGCGCATCGTGACTATAAGCTCTATCTCCAGATGATAAAAAGCCACCGGCATTAATAGGGTTTTTGGGATCTTGGATATTGATAAAAACAGGACCTCCTTGAAACGGTCCCGATCGACTTGTTCCCACGGCATAAGCAAAACCAGTATCTTCATTAATTACAATATTATGTGCACTCCCAAATTCTGTAAAACGAGTATCTGCTGTAAAGTTCTGAGGAGGATTAGAAACATTGCGTAACCTTGTTAAATCAAATACTTGCATACCATGATTGGGTGCTTCACTAACAATAAAAGCATGGTTATTAAATACTTTTACATCTCTCCAAGAACTATTGACTGTAGCGGTGGGTAATTTGCCTAAATATATGGGAGTTTCTGGTGTAGAAATATCAATAAAGGCGGTGCCATTATCTAATCCGATAAGAGCATATTCTTTACCATTAGTAGGATCTGTCCAACCCCAACTATCATTTCCAGCATTTGCATTCATAGTACTTAGGGATATCGCAGAAACAAAATCGTATCCATTACAAGGATAAAATCCTGCGGCGGTACCATTTTCGCAAATATTAGAAACATTTGGATCGGGACCCATATCTATAGGCGCACCTCCGTCATCATCTCCACTGCAACCCAATAAAAAAATAAAAGAGAAGAGTGTATAAATGGGGTATTTATAATTTTTCATACTGACAACTATTTTAGTAAAAATACCAAACTTTTTTGAACTTAATTTAATAACGTAGAATAACTAGTTTTGTTTTAAAAGGTTACCTAACTTCATATGCACTAATTTTTCGAAAGATTTTTATGAATTAGAATTAGATTGTTGGCTACCTTTGCAAAATGATTGAAGATAAAAATACACCCAGAACGCAAATATCTGAACTAGGAGAGTTTGGATTAATTAATCATTTAACCAAGAACTTTAAGATTAACCAAAAAACTACTAATCTTGGTATTGGTGACGATGCTGCAGTTTTAGATTTTGATTCTAATAAATGTGTTCTAACTACAGATTTGTTAATTGAGGGGGTGCATTTTGATCTTTCATATGTTCCTTTAAAGCATCTAGGATATAAAGCCGTGGTTGTAAATCTTTCTGATGTATATGCAATGAATGCGACAGCATCGCAAATCACAGTGTCTATTGCTGTTTCTAATAGATTTCCTTTAGAAGCAATCGAGGAACTTTATGCTGGTATAGAAACTGCAGCCAAAATTTATAATATTGATGTTGTTGGAGGAGACACAACGTCTTCTACTACTGGATTAATAATTAGTGTTACCGCTGTTGGTTATAGTAACAATGAAGATTTGGTTTATCGTAATGGAGCTGGAGAAAAAGACCTTTTAGTAGTTACAGGAGATTTGGGAGCCGCATATATGGGACTTCAAGTATTAGAAAGAGAAAAACAAGTATTCGAAGTAAATCCAAATTCTCAACCAGATTTAGATCAATACACCTATCTTATTGAAAGACAACTAAAACCCGAAGCACGAAAGGATATTCGTGAACTTTTAAAAGCGCTAGAGGTTCAACCAACAAGTATGATAGATATTAGCGATGGATTATCATCAGAGGTGATACACCTTTGTACACAATCGAATGTTGGTGTAAATCTATACGAAGAAAAAATACCTTTAGATCCTGCTGTAATTTCTGTGTGTGAAGAATTTAAAATAAATAGTACGACTGTAGCACTTAATGGAGGAGAAGATTATGAATTATTATTTACTATTAAACAAGAAGATTATCCAAAAATAAAAGCAAATCCAAATTTGACCGTTATTGGTCATATGACAGATGAAAAAAGTGGAGTAGGATTAGTAACTAGAGCCAATGAAAAAATAGAACTACAAGCTCAAGGTTGGAATCCGATTAAAGAATAGAAGAATACGATAGATTAGGAAGCTACTTGAAAAGCAGTATTTACTTTGTTTTTAGCAATTTTCTTAGCATGCACTGAAGCCAATGCATTATTAATTTCTTTTAATTTGGGAGTCATAGCTTCTAATCGACCTCGGCTATTGGTTGTAGCTTGTTCTCCACAATGCGAGCAAGAATATTCTTTTATGTGATGAGTTACATTTTTGGACAACACATAATTATGACCAAATAGAGAACAGTAAATTTTTGAAAAGGAAAATGCGGGGCTGGGGGTAGATTTTTTCATAATTTTCTAAGGGGTTACAAATTCATGCACGGGTGTTATAGGTTCATTATCAATACAATAATAATATTTTTTTTGAAACTACAAACATATTTGTAAGAAAAATGTGGCTTAAATTGTGCTTTTTTAACACAAAACCTGCTTTTAATAGGTATTTTGCCTTAAAAAAGAGCATTTCATCTATGTTAAATTTGCATTAATTCTCCCTGTTTCAGTATTTTCTTAGGGTGATGCTAAGAGAAATTTATCCAATTCGGATAAAAACTCTTCCTTATTTTCTACATACGACATATGTCCACCATCAAAGCTTACGAGATCAATATTGTATTGTTTTGCTTCTTGTAGACTTTGTGAATATATTAATATAGGATCAAGTTTTCCTGCAAAGATAACTTTAGCTCCTTTAAAATTTTGTAAAATATTACCACGATCTTTTCTAATTTTCATTCCTTCCAAAGAAGAAATAATTCCTTGTAAAGATGTTTTTGAAGCTTGGTTTTTAATACTATTTATTTGTTGAGAAAATTTGAATCTGTGTTTTTCTGCAAAAAGATTTGCAATAGCCATACTCGTATAAGCATTTGGGTTTTTCTTTACGATATCAATTGCCCGAGAACGACTTATTTTTCGTTCTTCGCTATCTGGTAAAGAAGTAGAATTAAGTAACACTAATCCAGAAACTGAATCGGCAAAAAGATCGATGTATGCTAGTGCTACATATCCACCCATAGAGTGACCAACAAATGTTGCGGTATTAATTTTTAGAGAATCTAATACAACTCTTACAGCTTGAGACATGTCTTCCATAGTATGTACATATCCTAAGTTCTCTGTATTGCCGTGCCCTAACAAATCAATAGATATACATTGATACTGATTCGAAAAAAATGTAATTGCTTCTTCCCACATAGTTGAATTTTCTAAAAACCCATGTAGAAAAACAACTGGAGCCCCTTTTCCAAAGGTGTTATAATTTATTTTAATCCCTTTGTGTGCTAAAATCATTTTGAAAGTTTATTTTTAGGCGCATAAACCTAACTAAATGAGATTTAATAAAGAAACTTTCGTCGCAGGATTTGCGTTATTTTCTATGTTTTTTGGTGCCGGAAACTTAATGCTTCCGCCCTTATTAGGTTTAAAAGCGGGAGATGCCTGGTTTATGGTAACCTTAGGTTTTGTAATCTCTGCAGTGATTATCCCATTACTTGGAATAGTAGCACACGCTAGATTACAAGGCACGATGCTAGATTTTGCAAAAAAGGTATCACCTAATTTTAGTCTTATTTATTGTTTATTAGTGTATGCTATTTCTTTATCCTTGCCCTCACCAAGAACGGCATCTGTAACTCATGAAATAGCCATCCAACCTTTTTTTGGTACTAGCGCATGGCTGACCAGTAGTGTGTATTTTGCGTTGGTTCTCCTTTTTGTACTTAACCGATCTAGGATCTTAGGGTTACTAGGAAAATTCCTTTCTCCTATTATCTTTATAGTTGTTCTTAGTATTATTTTTATTGGTGTTTTTTCTGCGCAAACACCAGGAATAGGACCATCCGAACTTCAAATCCCGCTAGTTAGTGGATTACTAGAAGGATATCAAACGTTTGATGCTATTGGAGCAGTTGTGGTTGGTGGGGTTATTATTATTTCTTTGCAGATAAAAGGGAAAAACAGTTTTGAGCACAATAAAGGACTTATTATTAGATCAGGTATTGTAGCCGGTTTAGGACTACTTATCATTTATTCAGGAATGATTTATAATGGTGCTCTATATAGCAATGTTTTTGATCAAGAAACTACTAGAACAGAATTGTTATCTGGTTTAAGTTTAATCACTTTAGGAAACATAGGAAAAACGCTTTTGAGTATTCTCGTAGGATTAGCCTGCTTTACTACGGCGGTTGGTATAGTGACTGGTACAGCAGATTTTATGAAAGGGATATTTAAAAACTCTAAAAAGGCTTATGTGCTGACCGCAATCATAGGTTGTATTCTGGGTGTGGTAATGGGGCAATTTGATGTACATTACATTATTGATGTTGCGGTGCCTGCACTAATGTTTATTTATCCAATAACAATAGTTTTAATTTTGCTTAATGTTTTACCAGATAAATTGACACATCCGTTGGTTTTTAGAGCAGTAGTTATTGTGACCATTATATTCAGCTTACCGGATTTTCTGGGTTCTATTGGTCTGAAGGAGCAAGTAGCTCCCATTTTAGAGACCCTGCCTTTTGGCGAGTTTAGCTTAGCATGGCTAGTTCCTGCAGTTATTACTTTTGTTATTATGAATATAATATTACTTACCAAAAAACAATAATTTTTTAATTGCGCTTAGGGGTAATTTCCCCTTTTATATTCTTTAGGTTTTTGATATTTTCGCGTGCAGAAAACAACCACAGATAATAAATAAACCTAAAACAAAAAAGCGGGATTAATGAAAAAAATAATTACCCTGACAGGAATAGTATTGCTATTATTTTCTTGTACTAATGATGATAATTATGTACCAATAGAAAACACATTAGATGTTCAATTAAAAGAACTATTAACGAGTGCTTCTGAAGGAAAAGAACTTTCTTACTTTATTTTTCCAGAAAGTGATGATTACTCAAAAATTCCTCATGATCCTAAAAATCCTATTACAAAGGCCAAAGTTGATTTAGGAAAATTACTTTTACATGAAACGGCATTGGGTAGAAGCCCAAAAGTTGAAAAGATGCGAGAGACTTATTCTTGTGCTTCTTGTCATCAAGTTAACGCTGGTTTCAGTTCTGGATTACGTCAGGGAATTGGTGAGTGCGGAGTTGGTTTTGGAATAAACGGTAATGGTCGAGTAATTGATCAAAGTGTACCTGTTAACTCGGTAGATATACAACCTTTAAGGTCACCTACATTATTAAATGTTGCATATCAAGATGTTATGCTATGGAACGGTCAATTTGGAGGAACCGGAACCAATGAAGGTACAGAAGCAAGTTGGGACAATATTCAGGAGAACTTTTTAGGATTTCAAGGAGTTGAGGTACAAGCCATAAAAGGGCAAGGTGTACATCGATTATTAATTGATGATGAATTTGTAAATACTCACGGATATAAAGAACTGTTTGATGCTGCTTTTGGCGATATTGATGAAAGTGAGCGATATAGTACTACAAATGCCGCATTGGCTATGGCCGCGTATGAAAGAATATTATTAGCCAATCAAGCACCATGGCAAGAATGGTTAAAGGGAAAGAACAATGCTATGAATACTGCCGAAAAAAGAGGTGCAATTGCTTTTTTTGGAAACGGAAAATGTTATGAATGTCACACAGGACCGGCATTAAATGATAAAGATTTTCATGCTTTTGGAATGGGTGATTTTGATGATTCTAGCAAAGCTATTATTTTGGATGATGCGGGATTTGATAAAGTGAAAAAAGGAAGAGGTGGATTTACTCAAAAATCAGAAGACAACTATAAATTTAAGACACCTACTTTATACAATATCGCAGATAATGGATTTTATGGTCATGGAGGAACTTTTACTTCTATAAAAGAAGTGGTCGTATATAAAAATGAAGGAGTACCACAATCTAGTGATGTAACTACCGAAAACTTAGCAATACAATTTGGCACTATTAATTTAACAGATCAAGAAGTTGATGATATCGCGGTATTTATCGAAAATGGATTAAGAGATCCAAACCTAAAAAGATATGTGCCAGAAATCGTAAATTCTGGTGCTTGTTTCCCTAATAATGATGACCAATCAAGAAACGATCTTGGTTGTGATTAATATATGAGGATAAAGACGCATAAAAACACCTTCTCCTTGTGGAGAGGGTTTCTTTATAATTAATTTAATGTAGCAATCCACCAGGTGTTACCAAAGGGGTCTTGAAAACCTGCTCCTCGGGCTCCGCTATCCTCATCCATGGGTTGCATTAATGATGAGGCCCCAGAATCTAATGCATCATAATAGGTTTGATCAGTATCTTGTACATACACGTACATTGATCCTGGATGTGCTGGATAGTGTAATGAAGCTTCGGCAAGAAGGATAGTGCTATCTCCAATTTTAATTTCTGAATGTTGAATTCTTTTATCCCCGTCAAGGCTACGAAGCATTTCTTGAGCGTTGAATATTTTACGAATAAAATCAATAAAATCTTCAGCTTTTTCAACCACTAGATAAGGCATTGCTTGTTGGTGACCGGCAGTAATTTTCATTCGTTTCATAGGATATAAAGAAAGAGTTTTTATATCAACGAAATAACGTAATAAAATATTCTATAAACCATTAAAATAATAAGCCTCAATTGTTTTTATAACAATTGAGGCTTATCCTTATATAATCTAAAAATTAGTTCATTAGATCTTCAATTTCTTCAGTTTCTATAGGGATGTTTTCCATAAGATTAAAAGGTTCTCCTTTTTCTTGAATTACCACGTCGTCTTCTAATCGTATCCCAAAACCTTCATCAGGAAGGTAAATACCAGGTTCTACAGTAAAAATCATATTGGTCTGCATTGGCTCAGTAAGAATTCCGTAATCATGGGTGTCTAAACCTATGTGGTGGGATGTGCCATGCATAAAATACTTTTTATAAGCTGGCCATTCGGGATCTTCTTTTTGCACATCTGCTTTATCCAAAAGACCTAGTCCAAGCAATTCTGATGTCATAATTTTACCTACCTCGACGTGATAATCTGCCCAAATCGTACCAGGAACCAACATTTTTGTAGCTTCGTTTTTAACTCTCAATACAGCATCGTATACATCTTTTTGTCTTTTTGTATAGCGCCCCGATACGGGAATCGTTCTAGATAAATCACTAGCATAATTTGCATATTCTGCAGCAACATCCATAAGTATTAAATCCCCATCTTTACATTCTTGGTTGTTTTCTATATAATGAAGTACATTAGCATTAGGTCCACTTGCAATAATTGGAGTATAAGCAAAACCTTTGGATCGATTATTAATAAATTCATGCAATAATTCTGCTTCAATATTGTATTCCCATACACTAGGTTTTACGAAGCTTAATAACCTTCTAAATCCTTTTTCGGTTATATTACATGCGGTTTGCATTAATTCAATTTCTATCGGATCTTTTACAGATCGTAGTCGTTGTAAAATAGGGTTGCTTTTCGCAACATTATGGGCAGGATATTTTGCTTTCCACCATTTGGTAAAACGATCTTCTCTGGTTTCAGTTTCTACATTAGACCTATAATGTTCATTTGTGTTTACATATACTGTCTCACACTGCGTCATTACTTCAAAGAAAACTTTTTCTAGATCTTTTAACCAGTATACTGTTTGTACACCAGATACTTCAAAAGCTTTTTCTTTAGTTAGTTTTTCACCTTCCCAAATCGCAATATGTTCGTTAGTTTCTCTTAAAAACAAGATCTCACGATGTTTTTCTTTTGGAGCATCAGGAAAAAGTAATAAAATACTTTCTTCTTGGTCAACACCACTTAGATAAAAAATATCTCTGTGTTGTTCAAAAGGTATGGTACTATCTGCACTAATAGGATATATGTCATTACTGTTAAAAATAGCAATACTATTTGACTTCATTTTAGCCATAAAATTCTTTCTATTCTTGATAAAAAGAGCCTTATCTATTTGGTGATATTTCATGAGACGTTTTTATTTATAAAATACGTTTTCAAAAATAGGATTATTATTGATGTAATAAAAAAAGGAACTCATAAGATTTGAGTTCCTTTTTTAAAGTAATGTATTCACAATAATTTTATTTGCTAATCGCTTTTTTGATCAGTCCTATAATGGCCATTAACACACCTCCTCCAACACCACCGCCGGCTACGCTTCCTAGTATGCCTGCGATATCCATTCCGCCACTAGTATCTATACCTAGCATTCCTAGAAGATAACCTCCTATACCACCACCTAGAATACCTAGGATAGAATTCCCTATTCTACCAAATGATGCATTTTTAAGTAATGAACCAGCTATATTTCCTCCAATAGCCCCACTTATTAACTGAATTATTAATGGCAAATACTCTTCCATGATTTCATGTTTTTTAATTAGTTAACAATAAATTAACTAAAAATTAGTGATAATCGCAAAAATTAACCAATTAAATATAAATGTTTCAGTTTTAAGTTTTTGAGTGTTGTTAAACAATTTCTAAAAATTTTGAAGCTATTTCAGCAATGCATACTTTCCGCTCGCTAAACCATCCATATAATGAAATCATATACAATAACTTTATTCTTTTTATTAATTAGTACTATCGGTTTTTCTTGGCAATCTGCCACTAATACCAAAACAATTCAAGAAAGTTTATTACAAAAGCAAAAGATGACTAATGAGTCATTAGTTAAAAATGTAGCATTCAAAAACATAGGACCTTCTGTGATGAGTGGTCGTGTTGTTGATGTTGATGTAAACCCAGATAATACTACAGAGTTTTATGTAGCTTATGCCTCTGGGGGGTTGTGGCATACGGTTAATAATGGAACTACATTTACTCCTGTAATGGATTCTGCTGAAACAATTAACATAGGAGATATCGCCGTAGATTGGAAAAATGAAATTATTTGGGTAGGAACTGGTGAGAATAACTCTTCTAGATCATCTTATGCTGGTACAGGAATTTTAAAATCTATTGATAATGGTAAAAATTGGAAAAATATGGGATTACGCGATTCACACCATATAGGGAGAATCGTTATACATCCTGAGAACCCAAATGAGGTTATTATTGGTGTAACAGGGCATCTTTATTCTTCGAATAACGAAAGAGGAGTATATAAAACCTCTGATGGAGGAAACACCTGGCAAAACACGTTATTTATTAATGATCATACTGGAATTATTGATTTGGCATTTGCACCAGGAAACTTTAATGTAATGTATGCCGCAGCTTGGGATAAAGATCGTAAGGCTTGGGATTTTAGAGGTAGTGGTAATGGATCGGCTATATATAAAAGTATCGATGCAGGAAGTACGTGGAATAAAATTTCGGTAAATGGAAGCGGTTTTCCAACTGGAGACGGTGTTGGGCGAATAGGGTTAGCTGTCTTTGATGACAAAACATTGTATGTAGTGCATGATAATCAATACAGAAGAAAAAATAATAATCCAGAAAAAATTAATGATCGGTTGACTAAAGAAGATTTTAAAACCATGTCAACAGAAGAGTTTTTACAAATTAATAATAAAAAGTTAAATGCATTTTTGAAGACTAATGGTTTTCAAGAAAAATATAGGGCGGATAATCTAAAGCAAATGGTAAGCGTTGGGACGGTAGAACCTAAAGATTTGACCAAATACCTTGTGGATGCCAATTCGATGTTATTCGATACACCAGTAATAGGTACAGAGGTCTACAGAAGTGATGATGGAGGAAAATCATGGATTAAAACACACAAAAATTATTTAGATGATATTTATTTTAGTTATGGGTATTATTTTGGTCAGATTCAGGTCAACCCCAAAAATAAAGAACACATCTACATTAGTGGCGTGCCTATACTAAAATCTAAGAATGGAGGAGAAACATTTTCTAGTATTAACGGTAAAAATGTGCATGCAGATCATCATTCTTTATGGATCAATCCAAAAAATCCGAATCATTTGATAAATGGAAATGATGGAGGTGTTAATATTTCTTATGATGATGGTAGGCATTGGATCAAGGCTAATCAACCCAATGTTGGACAATTTTATGCCATTAATATAGATAATGAAACGCCATACAATGTATATGGGGGGTTACAGGATAACGGAGTCTGGATGGGAGCTCACACTTCAAAAGAAGATGCTTCTTGGCATCAAAATGGGGAATATCCTTGGGATAAAATTTTAGAAGGAGATGGGATGCAAGTTCAGATTGATAATAGAGATGCTAACATTATATATACAGGATTTCAGTTTGGAAATTATTTTAGATTGAACCGAAGAGAAAAAGAACAAACTTATATTCAACCTAAACATAAATTAGGAGAATCACCATATAGATTTAATTGGCAAACTCCAATACTGCTCTCACCTCACAATCAGGATATACTCTATATGGGAGGGAACAAACTTATGCGATCTATGAATAAGGGTGATGATTGGACTGCTATTTCTAAAGATCTTACTAGGGGTGGTAAAAAAGGAAATATAGCTTATGGAACTCTTACTACGATTTCAGAATCTCCACTTCAATTTGGTTTGATATACACAGGAAGTGATGATGGGTTAGTGTATGTCACCAAAAATTCTGGAGGAAACTGGAAAAATATTTCTGATAATCTCCCCCAAAACTTATGGATATCTAGAGTAGCAGCATCTTCACATAAGAATGAAAGAGTATATGTTACTTTAAATGGTTATCGTTTTGATGACTTTACCTCTTATATATATGTTAGTGAAGATTATGGCCAAAATTGGAAAAATATTGGAAAGAATCTACCAGTCTCATCGGTTAATGTCATTAAAGAAGATCCTAAGAATCAAAATGTATTGTATGTAGGTACTGATAACGGAGCTTATGTATCATTGGATAAAGGTAATACCTGGAATGCCTTTTCTGAAGGACTTCCTAATGTTGCTGTGCATGATATTGTTATTCAGCCTGATGTAAATGATCTGTTACTAGGAACTCACGGGAGAAGCATCTATAAAACTAACATAAGGCCCATTCAATTATTTGATCCAGAAATTCAAAAAAAATCATTATATATTTTTGATATTAAAAGTATTCCATGGTCTGAAGGATGGGGGATGTCTTGGAGTAAATGGTTAGAGCCTGATGAACACCCGTCTTCAACAATTCAATTTTATACTGCAGCAGCTGGTGATTTTTTAGTTCAAATTACTTCTCTTGAAGGTAAAACACTACATGAGTTTTCAGTAGAAGCCGATAAGGGTCTTAATTATGTAGAGTATGATGTGACGATGACCGAAAAAGGAAAAGAGGTTTTAGAAAAAGAATTTGATGATGAGGAAGTGGCGAAGAAAAAGAATGGAAAATATTACCTCCCAGTTGGTAAATATTATGCGCAAATCTCCAATAAAAATAGTGTTGAAAAAATAGTGTTTGAGGTAAAATAATGAGGAAACTCATATTATTTTTTGAATTAAACAGTAAATATTTTAAAAATGTTAAGGGGGATTTGCACTGTAAAACGTTCTAGATATTGTAATACTTTGTTTTAACCAATGAAAATAAACCCGTACAACATTATTTTACTATTAGGATGTCTGGGTATTGCAGTTTTCGCAGTTTTTAATCTTCTTTGTAACAAAAAGAAGAAAAAGACATTTAAGTATTTTTATTATTTCCTAATTACTGCCAGTTTGGTGATTCTTCAGATACTATTAATAGATTTTGGAATCACTAAATTATACTCTTGGATTCTTATATTATATACTCCATTCGAATTTTTGTCTCCCGTTTTGTTTACAGCATTTACCTGTTACTATCTTGAAAAAGAAGAAGTATATCAAAAATATAGGCATTATCTTTTGATTCCGTTCGTGGTATTTTTTATTATATATACGGTAATAAAAGTTAACATATTTATAGATTATTCTGTTTTTTCAAGGAGTAGTGTTTCCTTTTTATTGAATGAAATAGATGAAAATTTTGCAGTTATTTTTTGTTTTCTACTTTCGGTATGGAATTATCGTATTATACAAGAGTATGAGAATTCTTTAGGAAGATTATCTTTTGTTTATGTTAGGAAAAAAACAAAATGGATAAAGAGTGTTTTTATTACTTTAGTACTATTATCTATATTTTGGATGCTTACCATTATTCTTTTCTTTATTAAAGAAGAAGTAACGGGGCACTCTGCATATTATCCAATTTGGATATTGTATATGATCTTTTGCTATGTTTTTATTTTTTTAGGAAGGAAACATTTAAATAAAGTATCGGGTCGCGTGAACAATTTAGAAGATCCTATACAAGAAAAGATTACTAAATTTCAACTATCTGGATTAGAGCATGTTTTCTCAGAGAAAGAACTTCAATTAATACACTCTAATCCTATTTCGATAACTGGAATATTAAGCTATTTTGCCACTTCGTTGTTTGATAAAAACAAAAGTAATGATGTCTTATTAGATATTGTAGAAAACTGCATTTCTCAATTACAAATACAGCAGTGTAGTATCTATATGGTTTGTAATGAAAATAAAGTACTGATTCCTAAAGCGACATATAACAATAAAACTAATTGTGAAATTATTAAAAAGGAAAAAAGAATATCTATCCCTATAGAAGGAATCTTAGGTAAGGTTGTAATGACAGGCAAATATCAATACATAGAAGATTTAGGTGTAGTAGAAGATAACAACAACAATGTTGGAAAATCAAAACTTTCTATTCCATTATTTATAAAAGAGAAAGTAATAGGAGTCCTTGATGTTGAACACGATGAAAAATCATATTTTGAACCCTACGATATTACATTGTTTTTATTGATAGCTAAATTAACAGAAATAAAACTTTCTCAAATAAGAACAAATAATAGTGGTATTACTTATACTAACATCCCAAATGATAATGTTTATTTTAAAGAGCTAGAATTTATAATGAAAGAAGAAAAGATATATCTGGACTCCAACTTAGGGCTTGAGAATATTTCTAAAAGATTACAAATAAGCAGCAATTATTTATCTCAGTTGATTAATAAATTAGTGGGCAGCAATTTTAGTGATTATATAAATAGTCATAGGGTAGAGGAAGTAAAATCCAAGCTAAAAGATCCCGATTTTAGTAATTATACTATACTCGGTATTGCAATGGAATCTGGTTTTAATTCAAAGTCTCCTTTTTATTCTGCATTTAAAAAACACACGGGAATCTCTCCCAAAGAATATAAGCAACGACAAATTATCTCCTGATTTCTTGAAATTCAAACTTTAAGGACATTTATAATTTTTAATAATATTAGAATTGCATCTCATTTGTATTGTATACAGTTGAGTTTGTGTATGAGGTGAGTATGATTTTAGATTTTTAAAATATACTCACCTTTTTCAAAAACGTAAAAAATAAATTAAACAAAAATCGTAATCTAAGTTTGGTATAATTGAGCAATACAAACTACAAAAAACAATAATGTAAAAAAGTCTCCGGCTATCGAAACTGGAGACTTCTTAATATCTGTAATTTTATAAACCCTAGTTGCAAGAGGGATATAATGCTTCTTCATTGGATCACTCAAATTGACTTGATTTTCTTACATCGCATTCAGGTTATAAATGTCATTTGTATTTTTTGAAATACATTAAACCGCCATATACAAATCCTGAGGTGTACGGATCATTCGCTTTTATCTCCATATATCGTCTTTTGTTACTTGAGTATTCTTTTGCCCATGAGACCGTATAGTAACTAGGGATTTTTATGCTGGTTACCCATATATAATTTCCCAATATGTTCTTTTTATAGGTAGCAATTCTAAGATCGTCATCATAATTACAGTTTGTAATGTCGAACCCGATTTTTTTACATTTGTCACTCCCTTTTTTCCCTGAAGAATAAAAACTATTAATACCATCAATTGAGTAATAGCCTTTATAAAGACGAGAATACATACCATTACTGTCAAACTCTTGAATCATCTCATACGGGTTATCTGGCTCAATGCAAATGGAAGGAGGAGGGGTTGCCTTTTGCGTTTTAAAAATTTCAGATAATGATTTACCAATGATAGGTTCGGGATGATATGAAATAATGGCTCTTTCAGAAGCTTTTATCTTTATTTTTTGATCTTCTATAGCAATACGAAGGCTCTCTGGAACAGCAACATCATTGTTGGTTATGGTAAGGAATAATTCTGAAATGCTTAACTCATTTAATATGCTCAATCCTTTAAATAAATCAGTTTTGCCAATAGCATGATAAGAGATCCCGTCTTTTTCTTTTATAAAAGATATGGTAATTTGTTCAGGTAATATCACTCTAGCCAATAATTTTTCCTCTATACTATTATTAATCGATTGTAATTCTGTTGATGAATCGGGCATCAAATTTTCTTCTTCTGTACAAGAATATAATAGGCTGCATACCATAATAAATAAGACTACTTTCTTTTTAATTAATTTGATTTTCATGTGTATAAAATTTTATTTCTGCAGATGTATCAAAATTAAATAACACCTATATCCTGATACTTTGATTTTAAAATTTTCAGGACAAAGTTTTGGAATCGTATAGAGAATGAGCACATATTAGAAAGGATTTCTATTGTTTAACAGGAATAGTGCAGGTTTTTTCTAGAAACCTTCGTACTCACAAATATGTCCTGATTTTTTGAAACCATGTAAATCAGGACTTTCAAAAAGAAAAATAAATATAGATTCGGACCTTGTTTTGCACAGTGTTTAAACACTTCAATAAAGCTGTAAAATCATAAAGACAGAGTTTCAGATGTCTATAAACTGTCTGGAGTTTTTTAATCAAATACAATTTATAATATTATGTTATTCGAAATTTTAAATGGAATTGAAACTAAAGTATTAGACAAAACAGCGCAAAAATCAATTAACGGAGGGGTTCGTGGTAATGGATGCGTAGGAGATCCTTGTAGTAGTGGTAAACACGGACAAAAATGTGGCTGCGGAGCGGTATGCTATAATAATGTATGTGGCTATAAAATATAATCTTGGATTTATGTAATACAATAAGGCAAGGTATAATCATACTAGATTCGCCTCAATAGGTTATTCTTTTTAAGCAGTTCATGCTTAAATATAACCAAATATGGAAGCAGTTGACATTACCCTGCTTCCATATTTTAATCTTTAGAAATACTTCTAATTTATTTTTCAAAAATGCTAAAACTACAGTTGAATTATTGTAGGAGTTGTGCAATTTGCTCCAACTCGTGTTTGGCAATCAAGACCTTGGCTGTATGCCAAAATATCATCTTCTTCACATTTATAACAACTAGGTCTTCTACTTTTACGACCTCCTTGTATAGCATTCATATTATTTAACTTAGCAACACTCAATTTTTGAAGGCTAAGTTTTTTCCCCCTTGCTTTTTTCATAATAGTTGATTTTAATTACTTTTTTATTTCCCGCCTTAAATATACAAGAAAAATAAACAAACAGGCTTTTGGTTAGGGAGTTGTAATTCGAAATTCCGTGAATTTCGATAAAATTATAGAATATCTAAATCGTTAAGTTTCTTAATAAAATAAGAAGTTTTAATACCTGTGGTTTTTTTAAATGCAGACGAAAAAGACTCGGCTGTATTGAACCCCATCTCTTCAGCAATGCCTTGGATGGTATAATTTTTTAAGGTGCTATTAGTCTTGAGTTGATCTACAGCATAAACAATCCTAAGATCATTAATATAGTTAGCAAAGTTCTTTTGCTTATGATGGTTAATCACCTTCGATAGATACTTTGTATTGGTTTTAATATCCTTGGCTAAAGAGGTAACGCTGATATTTTTTTTCAAAAAAAGTTGCTTTTCTTCAAAAGCGTCAAGCTTACTAAGGATTTCTGCAATAATTTCTTCGGCTACCCCAATATCTGTATTAGTAGTTTGTTCATTGGTTAAGTTACCTTTATCATCTTTTTTAATGAGTTGTTCAAACTTTGATTGATACGTCTTTCTTTTTTGATATTGTCGGTACAAAAAGACGATAACCACTAGTGTAAGTACAACAAGAAAAGCAACTAAAAAGTTTAAGCTTTTATTACTGCCTTTTAACTCACTAATCAATTTTTCTTTTTCTTTAAGCAAGGCAGGTGTATCAAATTCTTTAAATAATCTAGAAGAAATGGATGAGGTCTCAGTATTTGCTATACTATCAAATTTCAATAACTTGTCGATGTACGCTAAGTGAGCTTCTTTATTGTTATTTTCTCTAGAGAAATTAATCATAACTTCATAACTCTCCCGCACTTCTAGAGGTGCTATTTTTTCACTTTGAAGGATAGAATCTACTACTATAAAATGTTGTTGTGCAGCAGCATTGTCTTGCCGTTTTAGTTTTAATTTACCCAAATAAAACTCACCTAAAATATGGGTTTGATTATTCTCTTTTTTAAATGTATTAAGTACTGTAAGTCCTTTAGAAATGCGATCATAAGCAGCGCCATAATTTTTTTTAAAGAAAAGATTAATCCCTTCATTAATGATGATCTTGCCATAATATCGATCATGATGATATTTAGACGCTCTAAGTTTTTGAAGAGCTTTCTGATTAATTATAGATGCAGAATCTAATCGGTTATTATATCGATACGACTCTGCCAGGGCGATTGCTGATTTTAGATATCTAGTCGTATCAATAGGTTGTTTTTGACTATTGTGATTAAAATTTTCATTAAATAAAGGAAGTGCCTCATCATGTTTACCAATTATGGTTTTAATACGAGCAATATTATGTTTGGTGATATATAAGTACTCGGTATTATTGAAACGTTCTGCAATAGGGATTATCTTTAAATAATTATCGAGTGCCAGTGCGTAATTTCCTTTTCTTAAGTAATATCCTCCTTTAAAAGAATATGCTTCTATGGGATAGGTTTTGTTTTCTAATCCACTACTCAGTGCAATAGATCGATCAAGTAAGGCAAGTTTTTTTTGCTCTTCTATAGCATAATAAGATAATTGGCAATATGCCCTAGCCATTCTTATGGCATCATCTTCCGTTGTAGCTTTTTTTAAATAGGAATATAAGTATGTTTTAGAAGTCAAAGTATCTTGCCAATTTTTTAAATAGGAAGAGTATAATGCCTTATAATCCCATGTTTGTAAAGAATCTGGGATTACATATGCCTTATCTTCTTGGCTATAGGCGAATTGAGTAGTACACAGCAAAAAAAAGAATATTGCTGTTATGCCATAAGAGGGGATAAAAAGATATGTCTTTTTTAATCTCAAAAGGGTTTGTTCTTGATTCTAAATGTATTTACGCTATGGTAAAGATACTATTTTATTGATTTACAACATAGTATCTTATAAACAGTATAAATCAATGATTATCAGGTGTTTGATTCATGTTTTGTACTTCGGAATTCTGAGAATTTCGAGATATTCCGTTTGTTTTTTCCTCTAATGTAAAGGTATATTTGACAAGGACAAAAAAACTTCTCATGGAGAATAACAAGAAAAATATTGGAGGCATTACAGTAATAAAAGTTGCTGTGATATTGATATGCTTCCCTATGTTTTTTTTAGTAAACCATACGTATACTTCCTTTTTGTACCTATTATTTCTTTCGGCAGGAAGTATTATTGCATTACTCACTCAGAATATAGAAGAGTTAAAAACGATATTGTTTGATAGGCTTTTGAAACTTAATTTTTCTAGTAGTACAATGTTATCAGGAGGTGTTCAATATACTTTTAACGAGCCAAAAACTTTAGATAATAATACACTCAAGAAAAATGCTAAGGATAAAAACAAAGGATGTTCCAGTCAATTTTTCTCAGAAATAGAAAATGATTTTTTGGATAATCCTTCAAGAGAAACATTATCCATATTAAGCTATTTTGCAACTTCATTATTCGGGAAAAACAATACAGATGAGGTTCTTTGGGATATTGTCGAAAATTGTATTTCACAATTGCACTTAGAAGATTGTGTGATCTATATCCTAGACAAACAAAAGAAAGTATTGAATCAAAAAACAGCGTACGGAAATAAAAATAATGGACAAAAAAAAGTAATAAGCCCTATTCAGATCAAGGTCGGAGAAGGCATTGTGGGGTGTGTTGCTCAAACGGGGACTTATCGATGTGTGAAGGATGTAACATTAAATTCTAACTATATTATTGATGACGCCCAACGAATGTCTGAATTATCTGTACCTATTTTTATCGAAGATGAATTGATAGGTGTTCTTGACTCTGAGCATTCTCAAAAAGACTTTTTTACGCAAGAACATATTTTCTTATTTCATTTAATAGCCAAACTTACAGAGAAAAAGCTCACACACATTTATGCAAAAACTGCATGTAATATTACTTCCAACAATGTGTATTTTAAAGAGCTTGATTTTTTGATGAAAGAAGCAAAGATATACAGAGATCCTAATTTGGGATTAGATAGTATGGCCCAAAAATTAAAAATTAGCAGCAATTACCTATCACAATTAGTGAACAAGTTAGCCCATCAAAACTTTGCCGATTATGTAAATGGGTTCAGAATTGAAGACGCAAAATCCAAATTAAGAAATTCGAAATTTATACACTATACAGTAATCAGTATTGGCTTAGAATCGGGTTTTAATTCAAAATCTACTTTTTATAGCGCATTCAAAAAACTTGTAGGAGTCTCACCTAGTACTTATAGAAAATCCTAACCTAATACGTCCGGATTCTTTGAAATTCAAACTTTCTGGATATCTGTATTTCTAAGTCCAACTACTTTTGTTTCATACATCTACAATAACAATAGATGAAGCAATCACATTAAGAGCTATAACAGATACACAACGCTGTGTAAATTAAAATAACCACAATGAAAAAGAATCATTTTTTATATATAGTACTCACTATGGTAATACTTATTATAAGTTGTAGTGAAGACGAAGAAATAGTTGCACCGCCGCAAAATCAAAATCCAGGAGCTTTTTCGATAGAAGTTGCGCAAATAACCGTGAATAGTGCATTACTTAAATGGAACCCTGCTATTGATCCTGATAATGATAAAGTGACATATACTGTATTTTTATTAGATAATGAGGTAGTGTCGGATATTGAAAACACAGAATTTTTATTAGAGAACCTAGAGCCCAAAACAAACTATACTGGGATGATAATGGCTTCAGATGGTAAAACAGGAATAACCGAGAGTACATTTCTGTTTTCAACTATTGAAAACACGAATGGAGAAATAGGTATTGTTTGGCAAAAATCTCTAGGCGGTGATGTTAATGATGAGGCGTATGTGATACGAGAAACCGATGATGGAGGATATATTATCGGAGGAGTTTCAGAATCTGATAATGGAGATGTAAGTGAAAATAAGGGAGGAAAAGATTGTTGGGTTGTAAGATTAGATAATGTTGGTAATATTGTATGGGAAAAAAACTTTGGAGGAAGCCAAAATGAAACTATTCATGATATTCAATTAACAGATGATGGGGGTTATATTGTAGGTGCATTTTCGACATCTAGTGATGGAGATGTATCCGGAAACAATGGGATGCGTGACTTCTGGATTGTAAAACTAAATGCTTCTGGAGATCTGGTATGGGAAACTAATATAGGAGGTGAAAGTGATGATATTCTAGAGTCAATTATACAAGCTGCCGATGGAGGCTATATTGCTTCAGGGTTTTCGAGTTCTGATGAGATAGGGATTAATGGTCAATCTGATGCATGGATTGTAAAATTAGATGATTTAGGCAATTTGCTTTGGGAAACAAATATAGGAGGATCACAAAGAGATATTGCTATGTCTATAGATAATACAATAGATCAGGGATTTGTAGTAGCTGGATATACTGAAACTTCTGATGATAAAAGAGATGTGTGGATGGCAAAGTTTAATGAAGCAGGAGGGCTTGAGTGGCAAAATACTTATGGTGGATCTGATGATGAAGAAGCAGGTTCGGTACAGCAAACGTTGGATGGTGGGTATATTATTTCGGGATATTCAAGATCAAGTGATAGTGACGTTACAGAAAATAAAGGATCTGCAGATGGCTGGGTAATAAAAACAAACAGCGCAGGAGGTTTAATGTGGGAGAAAACGTATGGAGGTATGGGGTCCGAAGGAATAAGTGACATACAACAAACCAACGACGGAGGATACATTGCAACGGGCAGCTCCAGTTCTTCCGATGGGGATATTGAAGAAAATAATGGCGCACGCGATTTTTGGATTTTAAGATTGAACAATAGCGGTACGATCGTTTGGCAAAAGAATTTGGGTAGTGAAGGAGATGACTATGCATTTTCTATACAACAAACAGCAGATCAAGGTTATGCTGTTGCGGGGTCATGGTATACTAATATTATGGGTAATGGAGAAGGAACAACGGGTGATTTTAACTATTGGGTAATAAAACTACAATAAGTGTAACACTACTTTGTATACGTAATGATTAAGTTTTTTTGTCCAATTGCTTTTCATTACCCGGAGATCCTCATTAACTAGCCTAAACTATAGTGATGGGGATCTTTTTTTATGATACAGTAACCAGTATAATACTTATATTTAAGAGATGAACCGTACCAAAATCACAATCTTATTTTTAATAGCAAATTTTTGTGTTGTTTTTCCTTGTTTTTGGGATTATGATACCATTGAAATGGAAAGGCAACAATTTCCTAGTGTGATCGAATTGATTTCGGGAAAATTTCTTAGACATTCACCAGAGTTTTATTATTGGAGAGTAAAGGATAGAGAAGAAAAACTCAAAAATTCTCCTGATAGCCTCTACCTCCTTGATGACTTGGCCGTTTCATATTCAAAGATTGGAGATAACAAAAAGGCAATAGAGATTATATTCAAAAAAGAACAAATCCAACCTGGAGAATATGAAACGTATGCAAATTTGGGCACATTTTATTTGCATGATGGACAATTTTCTAAAGGAATTCAATATATAGAAAAAGCAATAGCGATTAATCCCAATGCGCATTTTGGAAGAGAAATATATCAACTATATGTTGCTCAATATGTTCTTGGTAAGATGAAAGATGGTAAGATACCATTTCCATTATCGTCCAAATTTAGAACTTGTCTAGCTTGTCTTCCCAAACCTTATCTTGAAGATAATTTCTATACTTTTTTAGTAGATAAGCATAGAGAAGGTGATGAAAAATCAAAGAGAAGATTATCTAAAAAAGAATTAGAAAAGGCCATTATTGGTATTTTGGGAATGATGAAATTTGGTAATCACGACTCCCCTATTTTATTAGAAGTATTAGGAGATTTATTAGTGGGGGCAGCAAGAAAAGAAGGAGCAAGACAATTGGCGGCTAGAGCTTATTTTAAAGCATCTTATAAATTTGAGAATGAGAAAACAAAAGAAGTTTATAGAAAAAAGATCATAGCAGCACTTTATCATCAATACACAAAAAAGAGAGGTAAAAAATTCAACTTATATGAGTTAGAAGAATTGTTAACAGAAGAGATTGAAGAAGGAAATACGTACTACAATGGGGTACGAAAAGATGAAATGAGTTGGATACTAACGGGTAAAAATCCAGAACACGAATTTGATGTAAAATACTATGTGGCACCAACGATAGGAATAAGAATTCAAAACAGTAAAGGGGAAGAAAGTGATATAACAAAACGATATTCAAGAGATACCACTATTGGAAAAATTATAGATTATCGACCAATTCCAAAACAAAATATACTTTTGAGTATTGCCGCAAAAGAAAGTATAGATAGTTTATTTGAGAAGGATCTAATTAAGGAAGAAAGAATACCCAATAATGATGGCATAGAGAAAAAAGAGAATCCAAAAACAAAATATTGGGTAGTTGCATTATTGCTAATGGGTATTTTGGGCATTGGTTTTTGGATATGGGTAAGAGCAAAAAACAATAATATCAGTAATAGATAAGATTAAAATAGCTATTGTTGATTTTCTTCTAAACAGGGCTTTTACTTTTTGTCTTCCCGAGTAAACCCCTTTAAATACGTCCGAATTCTTTGAAATTCAAACTTTCTGGATATCCAAAAATACTTCCCTCACTAGGTTTGTGACCTAAACTTTTTAAAAACATAAAAATGAAGGTAATGAAAAATTTAGTGAAGCTAAGTTGGATACTTGTGATCTTAATTTCTCTATTTTCTTGTTCAGATGGAGAAGACGGTTCAATAGGTCCAGTTGGAGAACAAGGAGAACAAGGACCAATAGGAGAGCAAGGAGATCCGGGAACAGCAAATGTGATATATTCAGACTGGATTCCAAATGGTTTTAATCCAGGAGGGGGATTACTCCAAAAACTATTCACATTAGCTAGTGAACAACAGATTACAGATTTAGGGGTTAATCTAGATACAAGTACTGTTTTGGTGTACGGCAGAGGTGATATCTTAGCAGTAATTGGAGATGAAGTACTTCCATTGCCTTATGAAAATAGAGCTACCGATGAGCGATATACCTATGCCATTTATAATGGATCTATACGAGCGGTAGGATTAGCAGCCTCGAATACTGATAATGATTTTGATCGCTTTGATGACTATAGATATGTTATTATACCAGGAGGAGTAGCGGTTGGTTCAAATACGTCATCTATAAAATCTAAGATAGATTATACCACGATGTCCTATCAACAAATTGCCATCCTATTTAATATCCCAGAATAATGAATTGAGCCTGATAATAGAGATATACTTCTATTATGTTACCCCATTTAATTTTTTGACTATGCCCTTCAGACGTTGTAAATAGTTCATCTGAAGGGTTTTTAAAAAAATACAAAATCAAATAAAAATGAAAAATCAGATATATTTAATTTTAGCAATCATGTGTTTGACTTTAGTGTCTTGCGATATTGAAGAAGAAGAAGTGATTGAAGATTCAGAAGCAGTAACTTCTAAAATGTTATTTCCAAAAACTAAACATCTTAAATCCACACTTGTCACTAAAGAAGTACCTTTTGGAGGACGAGCAAGACATGCCTCTTTAATCTTTGATAAAAAGATGTGGGTGATCGCTGGTAATGGACCAGGTATTTATTATAACGATGCTTGGTTTAGTACTAATGGAACAGATTGGGTTGCTGCTACAAAAAATGCAGCATTTTCTAAGCGAGCGAATCATGCTGTAACAGTTTCTAATGGAAAAATGTGGATAACGGGAGGTACAATATCTGCCGCAATGAATGATGTATGGTACTCTAAGGATGGCAAACAATGGAATTTGGCAACGAAAAATGCTGCTTTTTCTCCACGATCCGGTCATGGGATGGCAACCTTGAACGGAAGAATGTTCGTTATCGGAGGTCATGAAAATGGTGTTGAAAAAGGAGATGTTTGGGTAAGTGGCGATGGTATAAACTGGAGTTTGGCTACCAACTTAGCTCCTTTTGGTGAACGAAGAGATCACTCAGTAACGGTTTACGATAATAAGATATGGGTTATAGGAGGGTATGACATTAATAATAATTTTTTAAACGATGTATGGTATTCTCCAAATGGTTATCAATGGTTTATTGCTACTGCAAATGCAAACTTTCTACCTAGAAGAGATCATGGATTAACCACAAATGAAAAAGGAATGTGGCTTACCGCCGGAACACGAAATAATGACTTTAAATATTTTAATGATATCTGGTTTAGTAATGATGGTATAAACTGGACCGAAGTTAAGGCTTCTAAAAATTATCCAGAAAGAACAGAGCACACCTCATTGTATTATGATAAAAAATTATGGGTGATTAATGGATATGGATTAGATCTAGGGAATTACTATGATTTTTATACCGATGTGTGGTCTTTTGAATAAAAAACAGAAAAAATGAAAACAATAAAAATAAATATAACTATCGCATTAATCAGTCTACTATGGGCTTGTAGTAGCGATGATGATTCGGGAAATATTAGATTAGAGTATCCAGAAGTATTTGAAACCCTTTATCTAAATGAAACGGAAGTTTCTCCTACAGTTTTGGATTGGCAAGGAGAAATAGGGACACTTTCGATTTCTTCTACAACCGAGATTTTAAATAGACCCGTAGTATTTTTTGATGAAGATACAGGTGTTATTTCGTGGGGTAATAGATTACCTCTAGGTGCTTTTCCATTTGTGATTGAAGCAAAAAACTCGACAAGTACCGCAAGATTTGAAATTATAATAGAGAATAAATTTGAAGAAGGCCTTTTTGAAGGAGGTTTTTTGGAAGATACTTCAGATGAGCCAGATTTTTCGATGATATCTCAGGAGTATTTTTTAACCTTTCTTGATGATGGAACATTTACAATGCAAAATTTTGATATGCCAGATCTTTCTTTTGAAGGAGAATGGATTATTGATGGTTCGAGGGTTATTGCAACTCGTATAGATGATATGGCCGCAAATGATTTTATAATGGTGGGTTATATCTCTGTTGGTAATTCACCAGGTTTTTCGGGAAGATATGGTTCGAGTTTAAACGATCAGGATGAAATCCAAGATTTTGAAGGGATTTTTAGATTCGATTTAGATTAATATATACATAACTATTAGAGAAAAAGACATGAAAAAAATAATTATAGGTATATTATTGTGTACCGCACCAATTTTTGGACAACAACAAAATACAATAACAGTAATTGGCGAGACATTCAAAAAAACAACTATTAAAGAATACGTCGTTAATATTGAAATTAAAGATATCGTAGCTGATACATATCAAAATATAGAATCTAAGAAGAGACCTCAGCTTATTGAAGAATATAAAAGTAAATTAAATAGTATTGGTATAGATTTCAAAAAGTTCAAAGAAAACAAACTATATGCGGTCACTGGTCTTACTCACCGTACAAATTCGAATTATTACTATACAACAACATCTTTTGAAGAGGTAGAAAAAATGTTTGGACAATTGATAAAAGGAGTAACGATTATCTGGATTGATATAATACCAAATGAAAGCACAAATACCGAAATTGCAACATTGAATAGTATGGCAATACAAGATGCAGCGAATAAGGCTACACTAACCGCCAAAAACATCAATAAAAAAATTGGCGATATTCAAAAAGTAGAAACATTGGATAATAGGCAATCCAAGTATTATAATACTGCTAAACCAAAAGAACCTCAGAAATACTATGTGCAGGTTACATTTTTGCTAGAGTAAATGTGTTAATTTAAAAAATAAAACCACAGTATACCATGAAAAGAATATATCAGATTATAGCATTATGTTTTAGTACTCTTTCTTGTGCAAATTTGAACAAAAGTAATGCTCCCACTCAAGTAGCTGCGTATACAAAAACAAATCAGCAAGTGGTACCTAATAATGATACACTTAAAGTAGGATATACATATTGGTGGCCTCAATCTGGACCTTTTATTGGATACTGTGGTAGTAGTTATACATTAGCTTTTTTGGGAACGGTTGATCATATTGACCAGCCTATAAAAAATGAAGATTTACTCTATGTTTCCCAAAAAGGCATCATTAATATTGAAGAAGTATTGACTGCAAGAGATGTAAAGAAAAGTTCTTTTAGATCCCAAAAATTCTTTGTTTCAACATGCTTTTATGAACAAGGTTTAAAAAAGGGAGATAAGGTTCTGGTTTTTTGTTATGAATATGAGGGCGATTATAGTATACCTGGAGGGGAATCGATACTAAAAATTAAAAACAGCAATGATCAGGTAGTTAGATCTATTAAAAGATATATTAAATCTGGTCAAAATGGATTAGAGTTAAAAAAGGACATTGCTTTGTGGGAGAAATATGGTTTAAGAGAGGATGTAAAACGGGTCATCGCTTGTAAAGAGAGAGTAGATTAAAAACGAAACATCTAAACCAACTATAAAAGCGGTGTTTACCGTATGAGATTGAGTCGAACCTCTCAAAAAATGTCCGGATTCTTTGAAATTCAAGCTTTTCGGATATATCAAGTTACTTCCCCAGTTAGGTTTGCAGTATTAACTTTTAAAAATTAGTAAAATGAAAGCAAAAAAAAGTTTAATGCGAATTATAATTGCATGCATGTTAACGGGTTTAATTTTTTCATGTTCTGATGGTGAGGATGGTGCTATTGGACCACAAGGACCACAGGGTGAACAAGGTTTATCTGGTGAACAAGGTGAACAGGGAGAAACTGGAGAACAAGGAGAAACAGGAACAGCCAATGTTATTTATTCTGAGTGGATAGCCGAAGATTTTGAAACGAATGTGGCAGCAGAGACCAATACTCAATTATTAGAGACATTTAACCTAGTTGAATTTAACTTAGCCGAAGATGTATTGCTGGTTTATGGGCGCCGTGAAGTAAACGCAATAGTTTCTGAAATATCCCCATTGCCATATATACTTGCTTCGCAAAGTGAGTATTACGGTTTTCAGGTATCAAATTTTGTTGGAGGTAGTTCTTTAAGAATCCAAGTAGCTACACTAGATGGAGGTACGAATTTATTCACTTTTTTCGATGATTTTAGGTATGTTATCATTCCTGGAGGAGTGGCAAAATCGTCGATAGATTATGCATCTATGTCATATCAAGAGATTGTTGAGTTGTTTAACATCTCAAAATAACATCATAAATTAAAAAGGGGTATGATGTAAACGTCTCATTTCATTAAATCTTAATGAAATGAGACGTTGTGTATATCGCTATATCGTAAATCATTAAAAAAGGAAAATATGATAATTTATGGAGGCAAAGCAGTTCATTTAAAATCTGTACAATCTAAAACGGGAATTTGCCCAAGTTGTAAAACTCAAGGCTCTTTACTTATAAGTGTTTTTAGAAAACATGCTCATGTTTTTTGGATTCCTTTGTTTCCTATTGGTAAAAAGGGAATATCTCAATGCCAACATTGTAAAAATGTTCTTAAAACAAATGAGATGCCAAAACCTATTAAAAGAGAATACGATAATTTAAAAAATAGAACTAAAGGGCCAATATGGCAATTTTCTGGATTAGGTATAATTGTAATTTTAATGGCTTGGGGTAGTTATGCTAGTGCAGCAGATAAAAAACAAGAATCAGAATATATAACATTTCCTAAAGAAGGAGATATCTATGAATACAAAATTAAAACAGGAAGTTATTCAACTTTAAAAGTAATTAGTGTTTCAAAAGATAGCGTATTTATATCTCCAAATGAATATGAAATAAGTAAGATTACGAAAATTCACAAAATTGATAAACCTGAAAATTATGCTGAGTTTTCATATGCAATCTCAAAAAACAAGCTAAAAGAGATGTATGATTCAAAAGAAGTTTTAGGTATAAATAGATAGCGATTATCCTATTTGTTATCTAAACACACAACAAAACTAAATAATTTTAAACCCCATGACATGACATCATGGGGTTTACAGTAAATAAATTTAGGGAGTAAAAAGGAGGACAATTTAGTATCCCAATCTAACGTTTACTCTTGATCCTCCCTTTACAGTGTTTATAAAAGAATCCTCATTAGTATTCATAGACATATAATTATTAATTTTTTACGCTATTCTTTTTATTTTATTAAAATATATGTAGGTATACTTATGTAACTATGGTTTTTTCTTCAAAATCTTATATAACTCATTTAATCAAATGAATTACAAGATCACAACATTGTAGTTGGTTTTTGTAAATAGGTGTCTGCATTAAATTCCGAATTTAAAGCAAATCTAAAACCTAATTAATCCTTCCTTAAAGTTTTGCAGTTTAAAACCTCTTATGATTATAAATAAATAACTGACTGTTTATTAATAACTAGAGGGATTATCAATATGAAGGAAAAATTACTCCAAGACAAAGCCATAGAGGTAGTTCATTTAAGAAAAACATTAACCTACCGCTACTGCAAACCCCTGATTTAATCAATAGTTTATCAGTGATTTGTATTCGTCAAGCACATAAAAAGAGCATAACACTAGAAAGAATAAATGCTAAAACCCAAAAAAAAGGTAAGAGCATAGTAACATATCAATGATTAGGATACTTAAGTAAAAGGAAAATTTACAAAGTATGTAATTATTTGGATCTGAGTCCTTTTTAAATTCAATTCTATGATACATCATTTAGAAGGAAAAACACCACTTTTTTGCCAGTTATAGGAGGGGATAAAAACATATTAATAATTATTAAAATATTATTTTCAATGGAATACAGATTTAAAAAGCCTTTATACTTTATCTTGTTACTTACCGGGTCTTTTATCTGGGCACAACAACCAGAATTACAAACCAAAGAAACATTCAATATTGCAGGCCCAGGAGCTTCTGATTTTATAAAACATGGTAATGTAGAATCTTCTAAATATCAGGGAACCCTCAATTTGTCAATACCATTATTCTCTATTAATGACAAAGATTTTCCTTTATCGGCTAGCTTGTCTAATAATTCTGGCGGTTTTAAACCTAATAAACACGAAAGCATCGTTGGATTAGATTGGTCTTTAAATATAGGAGGATCTATTACTAGAGAAGTAAGAGGTTTACCCGACGACAAAGAAGGTAACCCAATAAGTAATAGAGCTACGGTTAATGGGTATTATGTGGGACTAAAACGCTTGGGAGTGCCTTATCCTAAAGATGATATTTTTAATTTAAGAAGTAATGTTGGTTTTAGGTCTATTAACCCTATATGGGTTTTTGGGCAAGAAGGTAATTTCAATTCTTATTTTGAGAGTCAACCAGATATTTTTCATTTCAATGTGATGGGAATTTCCGGGAAATTTTTTATAGATCATGATAAGACGGTAAAAGTTCAAACTGATGCCCCAATAAATATTAAAGTAGATCTAAGTAGGTTTAAAAAACAACCTCATACTTATAAAATGTGTAGTCCTGTTGATTCAGAAATCACAATGCATTTAGACAATGGATACACCTATGTTTTTGGTGGTAGATATACGGCTATAGATCATAACATCACAATTAAAGATAATATTCAACTTAATGGTTTTTTCGAATTTAATAATACTACGATTGATCCCGTCATAAATACTTGGCATTTAACCGAAGTTATTGCTCCTAATAGAACAAAACTTGAATTTTCCTATGAGGGAGATCAACATATAGGTGGTGATTCTGAAGAACTTTATGATGAATTTTGTAAAATTCTTGAAAAGTATGATTTTAACCAATTACCTGAACCCCCGGTGATGCTTAATTCATTTTTTGATGAATCTCGTGAAATACACACTACACAATGGAATAATAGTGTAGCTCCTCCTTTTGTAGATGGGGCTACTTTTAAGGATGACTATAGCGGTATAACCAGACACAATATCACAAAAGTTTCTTATTTAAGAGAAATAAAATCGGAAGGTAATTTTAAAATTGAGTTTGAGTATACTTATGCTGATGAAGAGTACCATACTAAATCTATTTTATCAGGTAAAAGGTTTAATACAAAGAAAAAACAACTAAATAAAATACGAGTATCTGAAATTGCTGATGGGGTTATTTTAAACCCGAATGCACCAACTGTAGATATTTTTGCTAGGACATTTACTTTTGATTATATCCATAAAGGAAAATACGATAACGGCACTTTGAGTGCTAATAGAATGTTCTTGTCCAAAGTTCAGGAATCGGGAAAAGAACCTTACCTATTTCATTATTATAAAAATGACAAACTCCCTGTTAAATATACCAAAGGAATAGATCATTGGGGGTTCTGGAATGGTAAGGATGATAATACTACTTTAATTCCTGAAACTATGCAAAATAGAGCTGGTGATTTTCGTTACTTGAGTAAAGAACGAGATCCAAACCCTTACTTATGCGACGTTGCTCTAATAAAAAGAGTCATATACCCGACCAAGGGATATTCAGAATTCACTTATGAACCCCATCAATATGCGCGAAGATTAGAGCGTAGAAGTGATCAAAACTTTTTTACTGATATCTATGATGATATGGGTGTACAATATGCCGGAGGAGCAAGAATAAAAGAAATTAAGGACGTTACAGAAAACGGAGAAACTAATCGAAGAGAATTTATCTATGCCAAAGATTATTCAACATTAAAGAATGAAAATGTAAGTTCGGGAATATTAAATGACTGGCCAAGATATATATACATGCTATGGGAAAATGTAGGCACGTTTAGCGCAACATCAAGTAGAGTAAAAAACGTTTCGTTTAATAAATACGTATTGGATGGCAGTCATATGGTATATGATCAGGTTACAGAGCTTAAAAGCGATGGATCATCATCTGAAGATACATTTATTAGTTTTTCGAATACTCCTGATGGATTAATTTCAGAAATTGGCAACCAAGATTCTAAACTTGGACAGGTAACTAATACAGTAAATCCAGTTTGGTTACATGCAAACTTTATAGGCGTACGTAGATTAGATAAATCTGTTTATAGAGGTAAACTATTTAAACAAAAGTTATACAACTCAGAAAATCAAATAGTTTCTGAAACAGAATACGCTTATAATAATTTGATCCCTGATCAATATATTATAGATATTCACCCTTCGGGGTCATTGATTCAATCATCAAAACGTTTCTTCTCTCCGGTTTTTAATACTTCTATAAAAACAACGATGTATTACGGTAATGAAAAGGTAGAACAAATTCAAGATTTTACCCATGACTATAATTTTCATAAAAAGATTACAGAAAGCAGTACCAATTCTCTAGGAGAGATTACCGAAATGGAATACAAATACCCATACCATATTAATTGTTCTTCGGGTATTTATAAGGATTTGGTAAGAGATAATTTGATTAGTAAACCGATAGAGGTAGTTACCAAAATAAACAATAAAGTAGTCCAAGCATCTGTATTTGATTATTCTAGACCTGCAGGAACAGAATATGTTTTAATGAAATCCAATAAGTTATTGAGATCTGCTGCCGGGATATCCAATTATCAATCAGTATCTGCTGGGTCCGATTGCCAATTGGTAACAGATTCTAGAATGAAAACTGAATATGCCTACACCAAATATAGTGAAGATAATTTGCTAGAATTTTCTTTCAAAGAACAGCCTCCTACTTCATTACTTTGGGGATATGATAATAGAAACCTGTTGGCACGTGTTGATGGTGTAGGGTATGATAGAATGATTGAAATCGCAGGAACATCTAATATTTCAAATGCAGTTTTTCTATCTGAAAGTGAAAATACTGAGCAAGAAGAGATTGCATTGCAAAATGAACTTGATAATATCAGAACAAACCTTAATAATGCTCCTGAATCTATTTTAACAACTACATATATTCATGACCCATATATCGGTGTAAAAAGGATTGGAGATACAAGAGGCAACTGGACGTCTTTTGAGTATGACAATAGACGAAGATTAATCAATATCTGGGACCGAGATAATAAGCTTGTTGAAAAATATAGGTATAACCACAAAACTAATAACATAATACCTGCCATTGATACAGAAGATGATTACCCAGAACTATATGGTTTTCTTCATCATTACTTTAATACTAGTGGAGACCTTATTGTAAAACCTATTGTTGACAGAGGGTCTGGGAGATATTCTTTTTCTTGGTTTTCGAATCAAGGACATGTAGGCATTGCCAACGGTGACACATACAAAATAAACAGGCAAACTGTTCCTTGTCATGGATCGTCAAATGGTCTGCAAATACAATGTACTATCATAGATAGATTAACAGGAAAAACATACATAGCGAGGCAGTATGTTACTAAGTACTGTGACCCCGGAGATCCTACTGATCCTACTGATCCCGATCCAGACACTACACAACAACAATAATCAAGATAAGAGCAAAAAAGATGAAAAATATACTTTATATACTATTGCTAGGATTTTCGATACTGGCATATGGTCAAAATACTACCGAAAATTTTGTGGGCAAAACCACAATGAAAAACGGAAGTGTAGAACGTAATATTAACGAGAACAGTGTTATTAATGGCAAGGATAAAATAGAAAGCATTGTATACTATGATGGTATAGGCAGACCTAAACAAACCATTGCAATTAATGCAGGAGGTAATCCATTATCTGCTAATGATACATATTGGCAAGACGAATGGGAAATAGGCCTTAATAGCACTCCTTTTTTTAATCGAAATGGAGCTACTTCAGAAAATTTAATAACGTACGGTGCTTCTCCTTTTACGGATAAAGAGGTGCTATGGAAATGTGGCAATGATGCTGCCCGTGATGCAGATGGAGGATGGAATACAGATTATTTTGAAGTAGATAAAAATGTAGCCTATCGCTATATGGTTTGGGTAAAACGTACAGGATCACAAGATGGTAATACCTATCATGGTACTCAAAATGTAAATAACCTTGATGGCACAGCCAATGGCAACCCTTATTTCTGGGTTGGTGATTTACCTCAATTAGATACTTGGTACTTGATGGTGGGAATAGTACATCCGCACACGTATACTGGTGGCTATTCTGGTGTAAGTGGAGTATATGATATTAATGGAAATAAAGTAAAAAGTGGTAAAGATTATAAATGGAGAGACAACACCACTACTTCGCGATTTAGAAACTATTTGTATTATAGTACCGATATCAATGTAAAACAATACTTCTATAATCCTATTGGTCAAGAGGGCATTGATGTGCAAGAAAATATTGCTGAGGTTATCAATCGGCAAAAACCTAAGCAAATTATATCGCATATAGAATATGATGCTTTAGGAAGAGCAGAGAAAGAATTTCTTTCTTTTGCTACAACGCAAAACACAGAAGGAAATATATATAATAACGCGCAATCTGGCGTAGCAGGGTTTTATAATACGCTCAAGTATGAAAATACGATGAATGCGTATTCTCAAACTGTGTATGAACGTTCACCGCTTAGCAGAGTAGTTGAGCAAGCGGCTCCTGGAGATCCCTGGAAATATGATCCAGATAATCTAGAGTATGTTGATCCACAATATCAAACTGTAACGATAAGACCTGGTAACTATGACAAGTCTATTCATTATACAAACTTTATCACAAACCAATCTATTAAACTTGGTTTAGTAATAAGTGAAGATGCAGCTATACAAATTCGTAGTGGGGTTCTAAAAATGGATATGGACTTCTATTTTAGTTTTGGCCAAACGACTACGTTGAAGACTGGAGTAATTAGTAATCTCGATGTAGATCCACAAATAGCATTTGCTGATTTGGGGTATATTCAAAAATCAACTTCAACAGGAAATGTAAACACCAACTATAAGGTTACTATAGAAAATAATAATTTAATTATTACGAATGCATCATCCACTCCGGAGTCTGTTAATAATATCATTTTTCATGCTCAGGTTGATGTTACGAGACAGGAGGAGCAATTAGTAGGGTATGATGCCGTATATTCAAAAAACCATACGATTCGTTTTGAGTATAATACAAACGTCGCTGGTACTATAAAAAAATATAATATTGGGTTTACTAATAATGATACAGAAAAACCAGTACTACAGGATCTTGGTTTTTATCCAAAAAACGAGTTGCATCACACTATAACACGTGATGAAAACTGGAAACCAGCAGAAGGTAATAATCATACCTCTCATGAATATAAAGATAAACAAGGTCGTGTTGTATTAAAACGCACATATAATGATAATATCGCGCATGATACTTATTATGTATATGATAAGGTTAGTAACCTTATTTATGTAATCCCTCCAAAAGTAAACACTTCGAACGGAGTATCTGCTACAGAGCTCAATGAGCTTTGTTATCAATATAAGTATGATGATAGAAATCGACTGGTAGAAAAGAAAATCCCAGGCAAAGGGTGGGAGTATATTGTATATAACAAACTGGATCGACCTATATTAACTCAGGATGCAAATCAGAGAGCTAGAAACGAATGGTTATTTACAAAGTATGATGTGTTTGGAAGGATAATACTAACAGGGATTTATGAGGACAATAGAGATCGATTGGCGGTCCAAGGTTCTGCTAATAATACTGTATATCAGTATGACACAAAATTACCTGATGGCCAAATAGGGCTATTTTATTATTCTACCAATGCATATCCAACTAATGTACAGTATTATAATGTGCACTTAATTAATTATTATGAAGAGTATGTGTATTTTGGTGGAGATTTGGCAGTACCTACTTCTTCTTATAATACACCAATCAGTCATAACTTAAAAGGGTTATTAGCAACATCAAAAGTGAAAGTGCTTGGTGTACCAGACGCCTTTATCACTACACAAACAGGATATGATGAAAAAGGGCGTGTTATTTATACATCGATACGAAATAAATATTTAGAAACTGTAGATATTATAGAATCTAAGCTTGATTTTACTGGTAAAATATTAGCATCCAAAACTACACACACTAAAGGCATTAATCCAGCTATAATTACCACAGACACCTTTACCTATGATCATATGGATCGGTTGTTAACTCAAAAACAAAAAATCAACAATCAGCCAGAAGAACTAATTACAAGTAACACCTATGATGATATTGGGCAATTAGAAGCCAAAAGTGTTGGAAACTCTACAAGAAAGACATTACAAACGGTAGATTATAAATATAATGTACGTGGATGGTTAACCGATATCAATGATGTAAACAACATTGGGGATGACCTATTTACATTTAGAATTAATTATAATAAACCAGAAGAAAGTCTAAGTACAACTCCCTTATATAACGGTAATATAAGCGAAACGATATGGAAAACTGCCAATGATGATCAATTAAGTAGGTTATATAGTTATAATTATGACAAGCTTAATAGGCTCACTAATGCCAGTTACTACAAAGGTTTAGCCGGAATAGCATATTTTCCCCAGTTTACTCATGGTGGAGGATATACGTATGACAAGAACGGAAATATTCAGAGTTTAAGAAGAGTTGGGGAAGAAAGATTTGGAACCATTATGGATGTTCTTGAATACACCTATGACTCTGGTAATAAACTATTAAAAGTTGTTGAAAATGGAGATGTCGCAAAAGGTTTTAAAGATGGCACCAATACCAATGATGATTTTGAGTATGATGCTAATGGTAATATGACTATTGATAGAAATAAGGGAATTTCTACGATTCGGTATAATCATCTTAATCTTCCGGTTATTATAGAAACAGAAGAAGGCGAAATTGTATACACCTATTCTGCGACTGGAGAAAAATTGCGGAAAGAATTTACCATTTTTGAAACAAATTCTCCTCCCTATATGGATATTACCACTCTAACCGAGTATGCAGGTAATTATGTTTATAAGAATGGCAATCTTGAATTCATTGCTGACCCAGAAGGTTATTTAGAACCTAAAGATGTGAATGACCTTTCTAAAGGGTTTTATTATGTATACCAATTTAAGGATATTTGGGGTAATACTAGGATTACTTTTGCAGATAATGATGTTGATGGTAAAATTGACATTTTTAGAAATAATTCTGATTTAGATGAAGATGGAGATAATACTCATGAAATTAGAAGAGAACAGAATTACTACCCTTTCGGATTAGAGCATAAAGGATATAATGCTATCTTGATAGGGGTTAAGAATAATTTCAAAACATATCAAGGACAAGAACTTACCGAGGATTTAGGAATAAATGTTCACGAATGGAAATATCGTATTAGTGATCCAGCTATTGGTAGGTTTTGGCAAATTGATCCATTAGCAGAGAAATATACTTATAATTCTACTTACGCGTTTCAAGAAAATAAAATGGGGATAGGTGTTGAACTTGAAGGGCTAGAAGTAGAGGAATTTAAAAAAGCCAATTTTTTTACTCCAACTTATAAAACACAAGGTAAGATATTTAGTTATTCCGGAACACTAAGAGGTAAATTAGGACCTTCTATAAATATTGAAACCTCGGCAGGTAATACAAAAGCTTCTATTAATGGGGCATTTGCTGAAGGAAGTATTACAGCGACATCTGATAATAAAATAAAAGGTAAAGGGAATATTTTAAAAGTCGGTGCAGGTTTTGGTGTAGAAGGTATAGGAGAATCAAAGGTTTCAATTTCTGCAGGTCAATTAAAAGGATCTATTTCGGAATCAGGAACAGAAGGAGAGGCATCTCTTTTGGCTGTTGATCTTTCAGCAACAATTAGAGATGGTTTTACAGTTTCAGAAAGTGGAGCGTTGATAAGTACGAATGAAGAAAAAAATGGACAATTTACAGGTTTGTATAAAATTTCTAACGATACATTTTCTGGTGTTTTAAGTGGGAATAAAATTGGTGTTGGTATGGGGGCTGGTCCGGCATCAGTAGCTGTATCTGCAGATGTTGAAGAGACAGGTAATATGCTTAGTAATATTTACAATAAAGTAATAGATTTAATATCTAATGGTTGGAACTCAACTGAAGAAAAATTAAATAAAAAATAAAAGCTTAATTGTTTTACCTACCTCCCTTTCCCCGCTACCGCTAGTCTGTGACTAGTGGCGATACTGAGTAATCTGTACGAGTGAGGAAATAAAAGTAAAGACATGATCGCTCATATATGATAGCGCAGATTTGCAATCTGTGCGACGTATGAGTATGTGGTACAAATAAGAAACAAAAGCTACCGTAGTGTTATGGTAGCTTTTTGTATTTTGGTAAGACGAGTAATAATTACCAAGATATTATACTATCTTTTAAAACAAATTAGAATTGATAAATATATATGCTATGACACTTACAATGAGTATTCCTGCACTATTATTTCCTGCAATATCCTTAACGATGTTGGCGTATAATGCTCGATACCTGGCTATTGCTGCTTTAATTAGGCAATTACATAAAGAGTATATAGCATCTCCATCACAAAACACAGTATTACAGATTAAAAATTTAAGAAAACGATTGTGGCTAATTCAGAACATGCAAGCAATTGCCATTGCCAGTTTTCTTACGAGTGTAATCACTATGTTTTTGTTATATATTGAGATGAATAAATGGGCAAATATTGTATTTGGCATAAGTTTATTTTGCCTTATGATTTCATTGTTATTGTCTTTTGTAGAGGTTCAAATTTCTACTAAAGCGCTGTCAATCAGGTTGGATAGAATTGAAGAAAATAACTAATAAATCCTTATCTTGTTAGTATCATTACCCCCATAAAACCTTCTTAATGCTTCAAAATGAACTTTTTAACAATGTAATACGAGATTTCAATGCAGGTCATTGGGAGTTACACGTTGATCCCAGTAGAGAAATTTGGTCCGAAAAGTTCTATACGTTTCTTGGGTTTGATGAAAAAGAAATTAAACCTGATATCGATTATTTTCTAGAGCATCTCATTCACAAAGAAGATGTAGAGGTGTTTAGAGATAACTTTCTCAATTATCGCCGTAATCAGGTAAATTTTAAGCAGCATATAAAAATCCTGACCAAAGAAGGAAATTATAAACTGTTTAGATGTGCTACAAATGATGAGTTACCAGTAAATATTAAGTCCGAAATCTATCTCATCTTTTTTTTCGAAATTAAGTTAGAGCCAGAGCAAGATATCTCAAAAGATAATTTCTATTATAAAGAAACAGCCCAAATGACTGCTACGGGGAGCTGGTATGTAGATTTTCATAAAAGAAAGAGTTATTGGGATTTTGAAACCAGAAGAATTTTGGAGTATGAGGATGACTATATGCCATCTTTAAAGGATTCTGCCAACTACTATTCAGAAGATTGTAGACAACAAGCAGCGGATTTATTTTTTAATTGTGCAATGGCAGGCACACCATTTAATACCGAGATTAAAATGGTTACGGCCAATAAGCGAATCTTTTGGGTTAGGGCGATCGGAAAACCGGTGTATAATGAAAATAAAGAAATCATTGGTATTCGTGGTGTTTTTCAGGATATAGATGATATAAAAACCAAAGAACTTAAACTACAGAAATCTATAGATATTATTGCATCTCAAAACTCAAGACTTTTCAATTTTGCTCATATTGTATCTCACAACCTTAGATCTCATACTAGTAATTTGTCATTATTGGTACAATTAATAGAGGATATAGATGATCCTACCGAGAAGATAGCATTGATTAAAGAAATAACGCAGATATCATCAAGTTTAAATACAACTATAGAACACCTTAATGAAATTGTTGCGATTCATACCAATAAAGATCAAGAAAGAAGATCTGTAAAATTTCAGGATGCATTAAGTTTGGTGACTAGCGGTATTGGTCAAATGATTGCTGTAAGTAAAACCAGCATAGATGTAGATTTTAGTCAATTAAAAGAGATCGATTATATCCCTGCATATCTCGAAAGTATCTTGTTAAATTTAATTACAAACGCAATTAAGTATAAGCATAAAGAAAGGGATCCTGTGATCGAGATTAAAACATATGAAAAAGGAAAATCAAAATATCTAAAAATAACAGATAATGGCAGAGGAATAGATATGAAACTATTTAAGGATAAAGTGTTTGGTATGTATAAAACATTTCATTACAACGAGGATGCAGTAGGAATAGGTTTGTTTTTAACCAAAAACCAAGTAGAATCACTAAACGGAAACATTGCTATAGAAAGCGAAGTAGATAAAGGAACCACTTTTTTGATTGAATTTTAAACCACATAACCAACCCCCTTCACAATGAGTCATACCATAGGATTAGCTTGCATTATCGATGATGATAGCATGTATGTAAATCTTGTAAAAAAGATTATCGAAGCAAAAAAACTTTGTAAAAATCTAATGATATTCCAAAACGGAATGGAAGCGCTTAATTATTTTGAAGCTATTTTAAATAATCTAGACAAAAAAAGTATTCCTGAAATTATCTTTTTAGATCTCAACATGCCCATTATGGACGGATGGGAATTTCTAGAAAATTTTACGAAGATTGAAAATAAAATCAATAAAGTTATTACGCTTTACATTGTAAGTTCATCCATTAACCCCGTAGATATAGAAAAAGCTAAGCAGATGAACTCTGTAAAAGATTATCTAATTAAACCGGTTACCATAGAAGATTTGGAAGCTATTTTCTTGGGAGAGGTATTATAAAAAAAGACCTCAATGAGTGAGGTCTTTTGTATATGTATACTTTTAAAATTAGAGCTTTTTAGATTTGTGATACTCGTAGTGTATTTACCATTCCTTTTGATGTAATTGGCATAGCAGCAAGATTGATAAGCATATCTCCTGATTGTACAAAACCACGTTCTGAAGCTATTTGATTAATATCTTCTACGGTTTCATCAGTACTTACAAATCGATCATAAAAAAATGCCTTTACACCCCATAGTAAACTAAGTTGAGAAAGGATTCTTCGGTTACTGGTAAAAACTAAAATATGCGCATCGGGTCTCCATGCCGAAATCTGAAAGGCAGTATAACCACTATTGGTTAATGTACAGATAGCCTTTGCATCAATATCATTAGCCATATGCGCAGCGTGATAACAGATAGATTTTGTTATAAAACGACTGGTCCTAATATGAGGAGGGTCTTGAGGAACCGTTATTAGATCAGAGTTTTCTACACTATTTATTATTTTAGTCATAGTCTCAATAACTTGCACAGGATATTTTCCTACCGATGTTTCTCCTGATAGCATAACGGCATCTGCTCCATCCATTACAGAATTGGCAACATCGTTTACTTCTGCTCGCGTTGGTGTAAGACTATCGATCATAGTTTCCATCATTTGCGTAGCAATAATAACCGGTATCCTTGCAGTTTTAGCTCGCAATACTAATTTTTTCTGAATAAGAGGAACCTCCTGTGCAGGGATTTCAACTCCTAAATCACCTCTAGCAACCATTAACCCATCACAATAGGCTACTATTTTATCAATATTTTCTACCCCCTCAGGCTTTTCTATTTTGGCGATGATAGGGATTTTGTGATCACTGTGTTTTTTGATAATCTCTTGTAGCTCCATCAAATCTTGAGCGTGTCTTACAAAAGATAAAGCAATCCAATCTACTTCTTGCTCACAAGCAAAAATGGCATCTTTTACATCTTTTTCTGTTAAGGCAGGTAAAGAGATATTGGTGTTAGGGAGATTAACGCCCTTTTTAGATTTTAAAGGCCCCCCTTGTATTACTTTCGTTTTAACGGTGTCTTTACCGTTTGAAGAAACAACTTCAAAAATTAATTTACCGTCATCTAATAATATTCTTTCACCAGCTTTCACATCTTTAGGAAAGCTTTGGTAATTCATATACACTTGTTCTTTGGTGCCTTCAAAAGGCTTTCCGGTAACAAAATTGATGGTATCTCCTTTGTTTACGATAATATCTCCTTTCATAACACCAACTCTCAATTTTGGCCCTTGTAAATCTGCCAATATCGAAGCATTATAACCATGTTCTTCACTAAGTTCCCGTATGATTTTAACACGTTCTTTCACGTCACTGTAATCTGCATGAGAGAAGTTTACTCTAAATACGTTTACACCAGCCTCTAGCATCTGCTTTAAAACTTGTTTACTACTTGTTGCGGGGCCTAGAGTAGCAACTATTTTGGTTCTTTTACGTTTCGGCATTATTCAAATATTAAGTTGTTCTTTGATTTAAGTTCTGTATGATCTACTGGATATGCAGTTATAATTTGCGTAACAGTGAGCATATGGGTCAACATTGGTTTACTCGAAAACATAGAAGACTCTGTCTCTATCTTTAAGAAGTAATCCACATTTTTAAGTTCAGGGATTAGATATTTAGTAACATAAGAATCCTCTGACGTAGCAAATAATCCTTGGGGAGCTGATTGATTAGGCTCTGTTTTGGTTTTAAATTTATTACCCAAAAGATTATATGTGTTATATTGAAAAAGATCATCATATTGATAAAGCGGAAAATTTGCTACCACATCATCATATTCAAAATTGACGTCTTTGTTTTTTCTAAAAAGTTTTAAATTCAGATGTTTGTTTAATAGAAATGCTAATCGGTACGGAGCTAATGAACAATGAATGGCAATAAGTTCATAATCATCGTCGGTAATGGTATCTAATACTAACCGCTGAATAGCCACTTTGAATTTGTTTTTGTTTTCAGAATTAACGGGAAATATACAAATAATTTAATCTAACAACTTTAATTAAATTTAAAGATATTTCACGAAAACGATTGAGTTAGTATCTTTTATAAAGAAAAGAGATATTTAGGCTATAAAATGATCAAATAAGGGGTTTTGATGAGTAAATTATATAGCTTTATTGAAGGGATATTTTATTTTGAAATGCAAAATATGCCCTTTTTGATGCCTTTTCTTCAGCTTTTTTCTTTGAGGTTGCTCTGGCTTTTGCAATTACTTTATCGTTTATCCATAGTTTTACGGCAAAGTGTTTCATCTCATCTCTACCGGTATCCTCATAAATTTCATAGTTGAAAGGTTTCTTTTCTTTTTGGCACCATTCTATTAGTAAACTTTTATAACTGATAACCTGCCCTTCAAGACTTTCGATATCAACATAAGGATCAATAACGGCTTCTTTTATAAATCGCTCACAGTAGACATATCCACGATCTAGATAAATAGCACCAATTAAAGCTTCAAAAAGATTTCCGTGTATGTTTATTCCAAATTGTGATTTCGGGATATTGGTACGTACTAATTCTATGAGTTTAAGATCTTTTCCTAATTCATTAAGATGTTTTCTACTCACTACTTTGGCTCTCATTTTGGTAAGATAGCCTTCATTTCCTTCAGGAACTTCTTTAAAAAGATGGGAGGCGATAACACTGCTTAACATAGCGTCACCAAGAAATTCAAGCCTTTCAAAATTAACCGCATTTCCTTTTTTGTCCTTTAAATTAAGGGATCTGTGGGTAAATGCCTTCTCGTATGGCTTAATATTTTTAGGTTTGAACCCTAAAATCTTTTGAATTTTAATAAAAAAATTCCCGTTCTTTTCAGATCGGGAACTTAGTATGTTTCGAATAACATTCATTTTATTATTCGTCTAATTTTTTGAACAACACACAAGCGTTATGACCTCCAAAACCAAAGGTATTACTCATTGCATATGTGATATCACGTTTCTGTGCTTTGTTTAAGGTTAAATTCAAACTAGCATCTATATTCTCATCCACTTCTGAGTGGTTGATTGTAGGAGGTACTATACCTTTTTGCATAGCCAAGATTGAAGCGATTGCCTCAATAGCTCCGGCAGCACCAAGCAAGTGTCCTGTCATAGATTTTGTTGAATTTATATTGATGTTAGGTGCATGACTTCCAAAAACCTTAGTAATAGCTTTCAATTCTGCAACATCTCCTAAAGGAGTGGATGTTCCATGAGTGTTTATAGCATCTACTTGTTCTGGTGTTACACCTGCATCCCTTAAGCAATTTAGCATTACACGCTCTACACCAATTCCATCAGGATGAGGGGCCGTCATGTGATAAGCATCACTAGACATTCCTCCTCCAACAACTTCGGCATAGATTTTAGCACCTCGTGCTTTAGCGTGCTCATATTCTTCAAGAATTAGAGCCCCACCACCTTCGCCAAGAACAAAACCATCTCTGGTTGCGTCAAATGGCCTAGAAGCAGTTTCTGGACTTTCATTTCTCGTAGATAAAGCGTGCATCGCATTAAATCCTCCCATACCCGCTATTGTAACTGCAGCTTCACTTCCTCCTGTAATGATAATGTCACAATGACCTAAACGAATATAGTTTAGTGCATCGATCATCGCATTTGCAGAAGAAGCACAGGCAGATACTGTGGTATAGTTTGGTCCCATAAAACCATTTCTAATAGAAATATGTCCAGGAGCGATATCGGCGATCATTTTAGGAATGAAGAATGGATTGAAACGTGGTGTTCCATTTCCTTGGGCATACCCAACTACTTCTTCCTGAAAAGTTTCTATTCCTCCGATTCCAGCTCCCCAGATCACACCAACTCTAAATTTGTCAACCTTCTCAAGATCGATAGCAGCATCCTGTATTGCTTCTTCTGAAGAGACAATGGCATACTGCGCAAATTTATCAAGTTTACGTGCTTCTTTCCTATCAAAATAGTCCGTGGGAATGTAATTTTTGATTTCACAAGCAAATTTAGTCTTGAAATTTTCGGTATCGAAATAAGTTATAGGTGCGCAACCGCTTTTCCCATTTACTAATCCATCCCAATATTCATCAATATTGCTACCGATAGGTGTTAATGCACCTAGTCCTGTGACTACAACTCGCTTAAGATTCATACTTTGTTGTGAAGTTATTACTTTGCGTCTTCAATATAAGATATTGCTTGACCAACTGTAGCGATGTTTTCAGCTTGATCATCTGGAATTTGAATATCGAATTCTTTTTCGAACTCCATAATCAATTCTACAGTGTCTAGCGAATCAGCTCCTAGATCGTTTGTGAAGCTTGCTTCGTTTACAACCTCGTTTTCGTCTACACCTAATTTGTCAACGATTATCGCTTTTACTCTTGATGCAATGTCTGACATAATGTTTAATTTTAATTTTTAATTTAGGAGGCAAAAATAAAAAACTTTATTTTAAAACCCCATAATCCCGTAAAAATGTATGTGCCTTTTTATCAAATATAGGGAAGTATTATGTTTTTGCCACCTATTATGTTAATAATAATTGTTTTTTTTGTGCTTTATTAATCATCAATTTTAAGACGTATGAAGCGTATAATAATTTTTGCTTCGGGCTCTGGCACCAATGCCGAAAATATTATAAAGTATTTTCAAACTCAAAAAACTGCTGAGGTTACACATGTGTTCTCTAACAACCAGCGTGCCAAAGTTTTACGAAGGGCTCATGACCTAAAAACAAAGGCGTTACACTTTGACAGAGTGTCATTTTATGACACAAATGACGTACTTAATATTTTAAAAGATGCTCAACCTGACTTAATTGTCCTTGCTGGTTTCTTGTGGATTTTTCCTAAAAAGATTATCGATATTTTTCCTAATAGCGTAATAAATATTCATCCTGCATTATTACCAAAATATGGAGGAAAAGGAATGTATGGCAATCATGTTCATGAAGCAGTTGTTAGAAATAAAGAAAAAGAAAGTGGTATTACGATCCATTATGTGAACGAACATTATGATGAGGGAGCGATTATTTTTCAGGCAAAAACGCCAGTAGATAAGAATGACACCGCCGAGGATGTGGCCCATGCCATACATCAATTAGAATATAAACATTTTCCTATCGTTATAGAAAAACTACTGTTTCCAAAAGAACAGTAAAAGAACTTCATACTAAGATAAAGTTATGTATGGCTGTTTATAAGAATGGACACTATATTGACTATCAACTGAAAAAATGGCAAAAAAAGAGAAATTTTACGTGGTTTGGGAAGGACACAAACCTGGGATTTATACCAAATGGGATGATTGTAAGGCTGCAGTAAAAGGATATGCATCTGCAAAATATAAATCTTTTGACTCTTTTGATATAGCCAAAAAGGCATATAACGGAAATTATGATGATTATAAGGGTAAAAGTAAATCCAAAAAGACATTAACAACAGAACAATTAGAAAAAATAGGGGAGCCAAATTTGTATTCTATTGCAGTTGATGCGGCTTCTAGTGGTAATCCTGGAGTTATGGAATATAGAGGTGTAGATACGCAAACCGAAAAACAATTATTTCATCAAGGGCCTTTTAAACAAGGGACAAATAATATAGGAGAATTTTTGGCATTGGTTCATGGTCTGGCTTATTTAAAAAAGAAAAATAGTGATCGTATTATTTATTCAGATTCTAAAATTGCAATAGGTTGGGTAAAACAAAAGGTATGTAGAACAAAGTTAAAAAGGAATCCAAAAAATGCTGCAATGTTTGAATTGGTGGATCGTGGGATATTATGGTTAAAAGAGAATACTTACTCAACCAAAATTGTAAAATGGGAAACTAAAGCCTGGGGCGAAATTCCTGCCGATTTTGGTAGAAAGTAAATAAAATAGTCATTAATAGTATTTAACATTGATATTTGTAATAAAACAGTGCTTTTTTCTACTAAACTTAAAATTTTTGAGTTCGAAAAGCATAGTACATGAAAACTATTTACTACTTACTTCTTCTTGTTCCTGTATTAGGATATAATCAATCTAATTGGAAACTAGCCAAGAATCAACGAGACATTGAAATATGGGTTCGTGATTATAAAGATAGTCCGTACAAGGAATATAAAGCAACAACAATCATTAAAACTTCTTTAGAAAGTGTTGTTCAAGAACTTCTTGAAGCTCCAGAATATATGCAAAATTGTAAGGAAGGAATAAGTCATTTGGTTAAAGTAAATGATGCTCAAGAATATATTTTTTATGTAAGGAATGAGTTCCCTTGGCCAATAAAAAATAGAGATGTCGTATCTAAATTAAACGTTCAAAAGATATCCGACAATAAAGTAAAGTTATTCATTAATGCAGTTCCTAATGAAATTCCTGAGTTAGAAAAAACTCTTCGTATACAAGAATTGTCAGGGTATTGGTTGCTTGAACAAGAGGGCGGTACGGTAAAAATAACACAACAATTATATATTAATCCTGAAGGGACATTGCCTCCATTCGTTACAAATTCATTACTGGTTACGGGACCTTTTCGAACCTTTACATCTTTAAAACACACACTCGAAAATGTCAATTCTTAAGAATGAATTAAGAAGTCTTTACTTTTGATGGATTTGCTTGAAAAGTAAAGTGTATATTTGCAAAAAAATTATAAGCTATTTTATGAGCAAATTATTGATTGTAGGTTCTGTTGCTTTTGATGCTATAGAAACCCCATTTGGAAAAACTGACAAAATTTTAGGAGGAGCAGCACCATATATTGCTCTTTCTGCATCTAATTTTAATATTCCGTCGGCAATAGTTTCTGTTGTTGGAGAAGATTTCCCAAAGGATTATTTTAAAACATTAGAGGAGAAAAATATTGATACTTCTGCCATAAAAATTGTAGAAGGTGGTAAAACTTTTTTTTGGAGCGGAAAATATCATAACGATTTAAACTCTAGAGATACATTAGAAACGCAACTTAATGTGCTTGCAGATTTCCAACCCGTAGTTCCGGATAATTATAAGGATGCAGAAATTGTAGTATTGGGTAATTTAAATCCATCGGTACAGCTTAGTGTTTTGGAACAGTTTAGTGTAAAACCAAAACTGGCAATTCTTGATACCATGAATTTTTGGATGGAAGATGCGTTTATCGAAGACTTACGTAAAGTGATTGCAAAAGTAGATGTGATTACAATAAATGATGAAGAAGCTAGACAATTAAGTGGTGAGTATTCTTTGGTAAAAGCAGCAAGGGCTATTGAAAAAATGGGACCTTCCTATGTAGTTATCAAGAAGGGAGAACATGGAGCGTTATTGTTTCATAAAGATCAGATTTTCTTTGCGCCAGCGCTTCCGTTAGAAGAAGTGTTTGATCCAACTGGAGCTGGAGATACTTTTGCAGGAGGTTTTGCAGGATATTTGACTAAAACAAAAGATATTTCTTTCGAGAATATGAAAAATGCGATTATCCATGCTTCTAATTTGGCTTCTTTTTGCGTAGAAAAATTTGGAACAGAACGAATGGAAAACTTAAGTCGAGAAGAAGTTCAGAAAAGACTTCAACAGTTTAAAGAATTAACACAATTCGAAATAGAATTGTCTTAAATATAAAATATAGCCCTAAACAATGCTTTGGGGCTTTTTTAATTATGGTTTACCCAACACAACAACTTAGAATTTTTGGAATACAATGAGTGATGCGTTAAAACACGAATGCGGGATAGCATTTATTCGTCTACTGAAGCCATTAGAGTATTATAAACAAAAATACGGAAGTGCATTTTATGGTGTCAATAAAATGTATTTAATGATGGAAAAGCAACATAATCGAGGCCAAGATGGTGCCGGTTTTGCAAGTATAAAATTAAACACCCCTCCTGGAGAACGTTATATAAGTAGAGTTCGTTCTAGTGAGTCTCAGCCTATTCAAGATATATTCTCTCAAATAAATGATAGAATTAATAAAGAATTAAGTGACCACCCCGAATATACAGATAATGTTGATCTACAAAAAAAGAATATACCTTATATAGGAGAAGTGCTACTTGGACATGTACGTTATGGTACATTTGGTAAAAACAGTGTAGAGAGTGTTCATCCTTTTTTAAGACAAAATAACTGGATGCATCGTAATCTTATTGTTGCCGGAAACTTCAATATGACTAATAATGATGTGTTATTTGATAACCTGGTGAGATTAGGTCAGCATCCAAAAGATAAAGTGGATACGGTTACTGTAATGGAAAAAATTGGCCATTTCTTAGATTCTGAAGTAGCTAAATTGTATAAAAAATTAAAAAAAGAAGGCTTTAATAAGATTGATGCTTCTCCTCAAATCGTAGAGCGACTTAATGTAGCTAAAATTCTCAAAAAATCTTCAAGAGATTGGGATGGCGGATATGCAATGGCAGGAATGTTAGGACATGGAGATGCATTTGTATTAAGAGACCCTGCAGGGATTAGGCCTGCGTATTACTATAAGGATGATGAAGTTGTTGTGGTTGCATCGGAAAGGCCTGTAATACAAACCGTATTTGATGTTCCTTTCGAGAAAGTACTTGAATTAGATCCAGGAAAAGCTATCATAGTAAAAAATAATGGAGATACTTCGATAAAAGAAATTATAGAACCATTACAACGTAAAGCATGTTCGTTTGAGAGGATATATTTTTCTAGAGGAAGTGATGCTGAAATCTATGAGGAAAGAAAAAAATTAGGAAAATTAATCATGCCTCAGGTTCTTAAAGAAATTGATCATGATACTATAAATACAGTTTTTTCTTTTATTCCTAATACGGCAGAAACATCTTTCTATGGTATGGTTGAAGCTGCACAAGATGAATTGAATAAGCAGAAAAATGAAACTATACTTTCTGAAAAAGATAATTTAACAGATGAACGTTTGGCTGAAATTCTGTCATCTAGACTCAGAACAGAGAAAATTGCAATTAAAGATGCTAAGCTTCGTACGTTTATAACCGAAGATAGTAGTAGAGATGATCTTGTTGCTCATGTATATGATGTGACTTATGGAGTTGTAAAATCACAGGATAATCTAGTAATCATAGATGATAGTATCGTAAGAGGTACTACTCTAAAGAAGAGTATCATTAAAATGATGGACAGGTTACAGCCAAAGAAAATTGTAATTGTCTCTTCGGCACCTCAAATTAGATACCCTGATTGCTATGGAATTGATATGGCAAGATTAGAAGGATTAATTGCATTTAAAGCTGCATTAGAACTTTTGAAAGAAAATGGGAATTATGATTTGGTAGAACGGGTTTATGAAAAATGTAAGGCCCAAGAAAATTTGGCAGATGAAGAAGTTCAAAATTTTGTAAAGGAAATTTATGCTGGATTTCCTGATCAAGAGATCAGTGATAAAATTGCAGAATTGTTGAGTGATAAAACGGTAAATGCCGAAGTTAAAATCATTTATCAATCGGTAGATAACCTGCATAAGGCTTGTCCTAAAAATCTGGGAGACTGGTATTTTACGGGGGATTACCCAACAATTGGAGGGAATAGAGTAGTAAATAAAGCCTTCATAAATTTTTATGAAGGGAAAAACGAAAGAGCGTACTAAAAAAGGCAAAAATTTTGTTGTTAAAAATGGTTAATTTGTGTATTTCAACAAGTATTTTGACCTTTCATCTAAAACATTTTTTCACAATGAAATTCCGTCTTATATTAGCAAAGCCATAGCATAAGTAGGTTAAGTTCATGGTAGATTTGGGGCAAAAAAAGGTGGACTTTCCACCTTTTTTTATTTTAGAACATTTTGAAATATTTATATATATAAAAAAGAGTCACTAATTAGTGACTCTTTTTCTTTTTGTAATACTATTTGTTTGATCTTATTTTCCTTGTGCATATCGACTAGAAACTTCATTCCAATCAATTACATTAAAAAATGCCGAAACATAATCTGGGCGACGATTCTGATAGTTTAAATAGTAAGCATGCTCCCAAACATCCAAACCAAGAATAGGTAATCCACCACAACCAATACCTGGCATTAATGGATTATCTTGATTAGGCGTAGAGCAAATTTCTACTTTTCCTCCTTGATGAACACATAACCATGCCCATCCAGAACCAAATCGAGTACCAGCAGCTTTAGAGAAAGCATCTTTAAATGCATCAAAAGATCCATAAGCTGCATTAATAGCATCTGCAAGATCTCCAGAAGGTTTTCCACCTCCATTCGGAGACATTATGTCCCAGAATAAGCTATGATTGTAATAACCACCACCATTGTTTCTAACTGCATTATTAGACATATCAAGATTGATAAGAATGTTTTCAATAGTTTTTCCATCTAGATCAGTACCCTCGATAGCGGCGTTTAGTTTATTGGTATACCCAGCATGGTGTTTATCATGGTGGATTTCCATTGTACGAGCATCTATATGGGGTTCTAATGCATCAAATGCATAGTTTAATTTTGGTAATTCGAATGACATATGTTATTATTTTGATTAATAAAAATAAAAATGACATCAAATTTAACAATTAGAGTGATTAATAAAAATTAATAATTGTTATAAATTAATTAAAAGCGAAAACGTAATTTATAAGATGATTAAAGAGTAATATTTTGATGATAGCTTAGCCTAGAAATCTATCCTTTTAGTATTTTAGTAAAAAAAAGAATTGGATCCCCACGTTGCTTTTACCGTTTATAATGCTGCTGCCGGAGCAGGAAAAACATATACCCTTGTAAAAGCGTATTTGATCACTCTTTTAAAAGGAGAGTATAAAGACAGTTATAAGAATATTTTAGCGATCACATTTACTAATAAAGCGGTTGCTGAAATGAAAATGAGGATTTTAGAAAACCTTATTGCTATCAGTAGTGATACTATTTCTTCTAAGCACGAAAATTTATTTAATGATTTAGTCACAGAAACCGGAATAACAGAAGAAAAGCTTAAAAGAAGAGCTGGTGTTATATTAAATAGTATTCTTCATAACTATGCTGCTTTTGATATTGTTACAATCGATACTTTTACACATAGAGTGATTCGAACATTTGCATACGATCTTGGAATCCCGATGAATTTTGAGATTGAAATGGATACAGATGTATTGATACAAGAGGCAATAGATGCACTTATCTCTAAAATTGGCATAGATAAAGAATTAACGAACTTAATTGTAGATTTTGCAAATAGTAAAATTGAAGATGACAAAAGTTGGGATATTACTTTAGAGCTTCAAAAAGTAGCAAAACTTTTATTTAGCGAAAATGACCGCAAACATCTTAATGTGTTTTCTAATAAGAGTATACAAGATTTTGAGGAGCTAAAGCAAGTATTATCAGGAAGAATTATTGAGACTCAAGATATTATTGTGGCAACAGCAAATAAAATCTTAGATTCTATTAAACAAATAGGTTTACAATTTGAGGATTTTACTAGAGGCTCTATACCTACCCATTTTCAAAAACTTGCTAATAAAGAAAAGGCAATAGATTTTAAAGCGGCATGGAAACAAGATATTCAATCTGCATCATTTTATAGTAGTAAATTAGAACATCATAAAAAAGAAGATATAGATAGCATTAGATCAATGATTGAAGAGAGTTTTATAAAAACTAAACATGATTTAATTAAAGCCCGCCTTTTTCAAAATATAATTAAAAACCTAACTCCTCTTTCAGTATTAAATGCGATTAATAAGGAGTTAAATGCGATTAAAAAAGATCGAAAAATTCTTTTAATATCAGAGTTTAATACATTAATAAGTAATTCGATTCAGGATCAACCTGCTCCTTTTATTTATGAACGTTTAGGAGAGCGATATCGAGATTATTTTATTGATGAATTTCAGGATACCTCAGAGTTGCAATGGAATAACCTAGTGCCGTTGATTGATAACGCTGTGGCAACCGAAACACTTTCAGGAAAGAAAGGTCAAATCACTATTGTGGGAGATGCAAAACAAGCAATATATAGATGGCGAGGAGGAAAAGCAGAACAGTTCATTGACTTATCTGCAGATCAAAACCCTTTTTCAGTAAAAGAAAAACAAGTCCTTAATTTACCTAGAAACTATCGTAGTCATGAAGAGGTTATTACGTTCAATAATAGTTTTTTTACTTTTTTGGCAAATGATTGTAGTGATATAAAGCATAAAGAACTTTATGTACTAGGTAATAACCAAAAGACGAATACCAAAAAAGACGGATATGTAAATATCTCTTTTGTTAAAGCCAAAAATGTTGCCGAAGAAAATGAACTGTATCCACAAAAAGTATTTGATCAGGTTTTAGAACTTCAGGGAAAAGGATATGGGTTAAATGAGATATGTATTATTGTGAGAAAACAAAAAGAAGGAGCTGTAATTGCCGATTTTCTTACTAAAAAAGGAATATCTATAATTTCTTCTGAAACGTTATTGATTCAAAACGCACCAGAAGTTAAGTTCGTTATTGATATGTTGTCATGGTTCGTAGAGCCTCAAAATCTATTAGCAAAAATTAATCTTTTGCATTTCGTTGCAGAGCAGTTTTCAATTCAGGATAAACATAGGTTTTTGCAAAAGATGGTGTTTAGTGAGCAGGTCGAGTTTTTATCCCAGTTAAGAGTTTTGGGTATTGAGTTTGATCTTAAGTCATTAGAAATTAAACCTCTTTATGATGCAGTAGAATATATCATTAACTCTTTTAAGCTAGCAAAAGCAACTCCGGCTTATCTTCAATTTTTTCTGGATGTGGTGTTTTCATACACGCAAAAACATACAGAGGGAGTAATTGGATTTCTTTCTTACTGGAATGACAAAAAGGATAAGTTAAGTATAGTGGCTCCAGAGTCTGAAAAGGCAATTAAGATTATGACTATACACAAAGCCAAAGGATTAGAGTTTCCTTGTGTGATTTATCCTTACGCCAATATAGATATATATAGAGAGATAGAACCCAAAACCTGGCTTTCTGTAAATAACAAAGAGTATTCTAATTTCGAAGAAGTCTTTATAGATTACAATAAAAACATATCAGATTATGGGGTTAATGCTCAGGAAATTGTTTTGGATAGGCAAGCGCAATTAGAGTTAGATGCTTTTAATCTTTTGTATGTAGTACTCACAAGAGCCGAAGAACAATTGTATGTCATTTCTAAATTAGAGGTTACTAGTAAGGGGGAGAGTAATCCTAACAAGTTCTCGGGGAAATTTATAAATTATTTAAAGAATATAGGTTTATGGGATCAAGAAAAGACCGAATATACTTTTGGTAATCCTTCGAGACCTTACCATAAAGAAAAAGATATAGAGGGAAATGAAACCAATGTAGTAAAGTTAAGTAGATTCAATGATTTTTCTAGAACCTATAAAGTGCACATAATAACCAACTCAGGTAAGCTTTGGGATACATCGCAAATGAATGCTATAGAAAAGGGGAATTTAATCCATGATCTTATGTCTTTAATATATACGGATCAAGATGTGGTAGGAGTAATTAATGAAGCTTATATAAAAGGAGAAATTACCATATTGGATAAAGAAGCAATAACCAAAGAGCTTATGGGCGTTGTGAAACACCCAGAACTGTATCAATATTTTTCTGAAGGAAATACGGTATACAATGAGAGAGATATTGTTTTTAATGGAAAACTATTTAGGCCGGATAGAGTTGTGGTTGATAAAAATGGCATAACGACTATAATAGATTATAAAACCGGCACATACGATGCCTCGCACGCTAATCAAATTCTTGAATATAGTAGAATCTTGCAGGAAATGGGGTATACGGTTATTAATAAGATTCTTATTTACTTTGACCATGATATCACTTTAAAATATATATAAATAAGTAGTGTTTTTACAATTACTAAAAGAAATTTAAGGATAAAAGGTATTTTTATCTTATAATTGTATCATAATTATTGAGATAATTCAATAAGTTTTTCTCTAAAGTGGTCAAAATCATCGCTTTTTTTGGGGTTGAAAAACGATAACAAAAAACTTCAATACCCTCGAAAACGGTTATATATACTGGCCTGTTAAGAAAAATTTATTAGATTTATCTTTGACAGTTATGTTTAACATATTACATTTGCTCTAATTAACACTTAAAAATTAAATTATTGAATATGAAACATCTTAGCAGATTTTTAGTGGCTTCGTTATTTGTACTGGGACTTAGTACGGCGAATGCACAAGATGAAAACAATCCTTGGGCGGTTTCTATAGGCATTAACGCCGTTGACATTTTCCCTACTGGGGGAGACCTAATTAGTCAAGGAGAAATTTTCGATGAATTTTTTAATGCTAGTGACCACTGGAACGTACTTCCTTCTGTTTCCAAATTATCTGTTGGTAGATATATAGGAGATGGTTTTACTTTTACTGTTTCTGGGTCGGTTAACAAAATTGATAAAGCTGGAGAACTTCCTGATGGAACAGAAGTTTCTGTAGACGATTTATCTTACTATGCTGCTGATGGTAGAATTAGCTATAGTCTTAAAAACGTTTTAAACTCAGGTTGGTTTGATCCTTACTTAGGTGTAGGTGGGGGTTATACATGGGTAGATGAAGTAGGTGCTGGAACATTAAACGGTTCTCTTGGATTTAACTTTTGGTTAACTGAGAATTTAGCACTTAACCTTCAAACTACTTACAAGCATGTATTTGAAGATTACGAAGTGGAGAACTATCCTCCAACTCATTTCCAACATTCTGCTGGTCTTACTTTCGCTTTCGGAGGTAAAGATACAGACGGTGATGGTATATATGACAAAGATGATGAATGTCCAGACGTTCCTGGTTTAGAGGAATTCAATGGATGTCCTGATACTGATGGTGATGGAATCACTGATGCCAAAGATGACTGTCCTGATACTGCAGGTTTAGCAGAATTTAATGGATGTGCTGATACAGACGGTGACGGTGTGCCAGATCCTAAAGATGAGTGTCCTACTGTTGCAGGATTAGCAGAACTTAATGGTTGTCCTGATGCTGACGGTGATGGAATCACTGACGCTAAGGATGGGTGTCCTAATGAAGCTGGACCAGCTGCTAACAACGGATGTCCTTACCAAGATAAAGATGGTGACGGTGTATTAGATAAAGATGATAACTGTCCTGACGTTGCTGGTACTGTTGCAAACAATGGTTGTCCAGAAGTAACTGAAGAGATTCAGAAAACTCTTAACGAATATGCTGCACAAGTATTATTTGATTCAGGTAAATCTAGTATCAAAGAAGAATCAAACAAAGTACTTAAGGATATCATCGCTATCTTAAAAGAGTATCCTACTGCTAAATTTACTGTAGAAGGTCATACTGATAGTGCTGGTAGTGCTAAACTTAACCAGAGATTATCTGACTCTAGAGCTAATGCTGTTAAAAACTTCTTAGTTGAAAACGGTGTAGATCAATTCAGATTATCAGCTGTTGGTTATGGTGAAGACAAGCCTATCGCTACTAACAAAACTAGAGCTGGTAGAGCTAAAAACAGACGTGTTGAGATTAACTTAGTGAAATAAGAATATCTCTTACTAATAAATTAGGAAAACGTCCCGATATTATCGGGACGTTTTTTATTTTAGATAATTCAAAGAAAAGAAATAGATAATTGTTGGTATTCTTTGCCAATTCTTAAAGTGTTATAACAGATAAAACCGTTATACAATTGAAAAGTTTTTTAAGAGAAGTTCTATTAGAACAGGGAGAAGATCCTCAAGAATTAAGTAAGCTTGTTTTTTTAGTACCTAGTAAAAGAGCAGGGTTATTTCTTAAAAAAGAACTTGTACAACTATTCCCCAATCAAACTATTTTTGTTCCAGAAATTTATAGTATTGAAGAATTTATAACTAAAATTTCAGGATTACGACAAATAGACAATATCCAAGCATTATTCGAATTTTACGAGACATATAGAGAGACTCACCCTAATCTTGAGAAAGAAGATTTTGAAACTTTTAGTAATTGGGCGCAAACATTAATTTACGATTTTAATGAAATCGATAGGTATTGTATAGACCACAAAAGCTTTTTTGCCTATCTATCAGGAATTCAGGATTTAAATCACTGGTATTTACAAAAGGAAAAAACAACCTTAGTCCAGAATTATATAAAATTTTGGGAGAGTTTAAAAGATTACTATGATGCTTTTAAAGACAAACTGATAACAAAAAAAATGGGTTATCAGGGTTTGTTATACAGAAAGGCTTCTGAAGATATTCTAACCTATATTAAAACCGAAACACGGAAACATATTTTAGTTGGCTTTAATGCATTAAATAATGCTGAACAAACCATCTTTCAAACTTTATTAGATGCCGGTATGGCAAAAGCATATTGGGATGGTGATCAGTTTTTTATGAATAATCGGTACCACGAAGCATCATTGTTTTTACGAACATATAAAGAACAATGGGGGTATTATCAAAAACAACCATTTGAGTGGATTGGTGATAATTTTTCAGAAAAAAAAGACATTCAGCTTATCGGAGTACCCAAAAATGTTGGTCAGGCAAAGTATGTTGGAGAAATTCTAACAACAATTCCAAAAGCAGACATAGAAAAAACAGCCTTAGTTTTGGCAGATGAGAGTTTACTACAGCCATTATTAAACACCTTACCGGATTCTATTCAGTCTATTAATATAACTATGGGTTTACCGCTTAAAGAAGCCCCTATAGCTGGTTTTTTTGAACTATTATTCAACTTACATAAAAATTCTAATGAAGAGGGTTTATATTTCAAATCTGTACTTAAAATTTTAAACAGTCTTCCTGCATATAGATTATTAGGTGTTACTTCTAGGGATTTAACACATATAATATCTAAGGAAAATATTGTGTTTCCATCTCTAGAAAAATTACTTGAACGTGTTACGGATAATGAAAAGGAAGTACTTGAGTTATTATTTAAACCATGGAGAAATGTGAATACCGCACTTAAAAATTGCGGTAAGATTATACAAAGGTTGAAAGATGCTATCGATAAGGAAAAGAATGCTCTAGAACTAGAGTATGTATATCATTTTCATTTAGTATTCAATAGACTATCTACTATACATAGTAGTTATCAATACCTTAATACTATTAAGTCTTTACATATATTATATAAAGATCTTTTGATGACCGAAACTCTGGATTTTTCTGGAGAACCTTTTAGCGGATTACAATTTATGGGTATGTTAGAATCCAGGTGCTTAGACTTTGAAACGGTTATCATAAGTTCGGTAAATGAAGGTATGTTACCCGCCGGAAAAAGTATGAATTCTTTTATTCCGTATGATTTAAAAAGGGCATATAATCTTCCTACATACAAAGAAAAGGATGCGATATATACGTATCACTTTTATCGATTGATTCAAAGAGCAAAAAATGTTTACGTACTATATGACACAGAGGATGAAGGTGTAGGTGGAGGAGAAAAAAGTAGATTTTTACTTCAGTTAGAAATTGATAAAAGACCAAATCACTCACTCACAAAATATATTGTTGCTTCCGAAGTGCCTAAACTAATGAATTTGCCGCTACAGGTCGAAAAGAATGAAGAAGTTTTAATACAATTAAAAGCATTGGCCGCTCATGGGTTATCTCCTTCAGCGCTTACATCTTATATTAGAAACCCATTAGATTTTTATTATAAATATGTTTTGGGCATACAAGAAACAGATCAGGTCGAAGAAACCATAGCAGCAAATACTCTGGGTACAGTGATTCATAATACACTAGAAACTTTTTATAAACCTATAGAAAACGCTTTTCTCACACTTGATCACATCAAGAAAATGAAAAATATGGTGGATGGTGAAATTAAAGCTCAATTTAAACAAGTGTATTCTGAGTTGGATATTTCACAAGGTAAAAATCTCCTGATTTTTGAAGTAGCCAAAAAATACGTGTTTAATTTCCTCCAATCTGAAGAGAAATTAATTAAAAATGGTAGTCAACTTAAAATAGTAGCTATTGAGAATAACCTTAAAGCTTTATTAGATTTCCCAGAATTAGATTTTCCGATTGTTATTAAAGGAAAAGTAGATCGTATTGATGAATTAGATGGAGTATTAAGGGTGATAGATTATAAAACCGGTAGAGTAACGCGCGGTGATGTTGTATTAATGGATTGGGACATTATTACCGATGACTATAAATACAGTAAAGCTATTCAGGTTTTATTATATGGGTATATGCAGTATAAAGGGCAACCTACTGTAGAATCATTTCAGGCTGGTATTATATCATTTAAAAACCTTCAAGAAGGTTTTCTTAAGTTTGGCACCAAAGAAAGTATTAGAGGTAAAGCAAATCATCAAATTACTGATCAAGTATTTGATGAATTTTTGAAGCAACTAAAAAAAATAATTTTCGAAATTTTTGATATCAAAATTCCGTTTATTCAAAAAGAAGTTTGATCATTATGGTGACTAAAATTAAAAATATTCGGATAAAAGGAAAGCATAAAAAACCAATTTTGGTCGATGTGTTTTATGAAGACGATAGAAAACAAAAGCCTGTTGTTATTTTCTGTCATGGATATAAAGGTTTTAAAGATTGGGGAGCCTGGGACTTAGTTGGCGAAGAGTTTGCTAAATCTGGGATTTTCTTTGTGAAATTTAACTTCTCCTATAATGGAGGAACCCTAGAAGAGCCTATTGATTTTCCTGATTTAGAAGCTTTTGGGCAAAACACATTTATTAAAGAATTAGATGATTTGGAAACCGTTATTGATTGGATAACATCTAATAGTTTCTCATATCAAAATCAAATAAACTCTTCAAAAATTTCTTTAATTGGTCATTCTCGAGGAGGTGGGATAGCAATTATTAAAGCCGCCGAAGATACTAGAATAACAAAACTGATTACTTGGGCAAGCGTTTCAGATTATAAAAATCGTTTCCCAAAGGGAGAAGTTTTTGAACGTTGGAAAAAAGAAGGTGTATTTTTTATAGAAAATGGAAGGACAAAACAACAAATGCCTCACTATTTTTCATTTTACACTTCATTTGTTGAAAATGAGGGTCGCCTCACTATTGGTAATGCTACCAAACAAATAAAAGCCCCACATTTAATTGTTCATGGTGTTAATGACCCAACCGTTTTGGTAAATGAAGCAAAACAATTACATTTCTGGAACCCAAATAGTGAACTCTTTCTGTTAGAAGAAGCGAATCATGTATTTGGTGCAAAACATCCTTGGGATAAACATCATTTGCCAAAAGATTTGGCAATAATCACCTTAAAAACCATCGAATTTGTAATAGTTTAACACAGTAGAAGAATAAAAAACACAATTTTTCATCATTTTTTTTGTTTATTTGTCATAATGAAGTCAAATAGATCCATAATCGCTTCTATATTTCTTGCCTTGTTTTGTTTGATACAATTGGCAGATACGCATGTGTTAAGTCATGATGCGGGTGATACGGATTGCCAAATTTGTCTTCTTGCTTCAGAGAAACAAAATGATGGTTTTCTTAATGCAGAGACTATAGAGGTACCCTGTATTATTACAATTCCTGCAGATGTAGTTAGAACAAACTATGAGCAAAATTATTTTGACTCTACCATTAACTATTCTCTTTTAAACAAGGCACCCCCTTCTGCCTAAGTTATTTCTCATTAATTAAATAAAATTATACTGCGCTATAGCAGTACGATCTCTTATTATGTTTAGTAATAAAATGAGCCGTAATAATTGAGTTGACTTCAATTGACTTATTGGTGAATTTTATCTAAATATTAAAAATACACATATTCATAGATGAATAAATACACATTAACACTAGTGTTTTTTTTCGGGATTACTGTTTTATCTGCTCAAGATTGCATTAAAACACTTTCTGGTAGAGTGATGGATTTTCACGACGGCGTACCCTTAGAAGGAGCTACAATAACTTATAATAGTACAACTATGTTGACGGATGCAAGCGGTAAATATACTATATCGGGATTATGCGCTACTTCGTATGCTTTTACAATATCTCATGAAGATTGTAATTCGCAAGTTGTAACTATTGATTTGGATAAGGTGTCTACCAAGGATTTTTATTTAGAGCATCATTTAAATGAGTTGCAAGAAGTAAAAGTATCTGGAGCAAAGCCTAACAAAACTTCTTCATCTCAAGAAGAAACTATTGGCAAAGACATTCTCGAAAAATATAGTGGTGCTTCATTAGGAGATGCACTACGACAAATAACGGGTGTTTCTTCTTTAAATACAGGTTCTACGATAGTTAAACCTGTAATTCAGGGATTAAATGGAAGCCGTGTGTTAATTATGAACAACGGTGTTAGAATGCAGGATATGGAATGGGGTGATGAACATGCGCCAAATGTTGATATTAATACTGCTGGTAACGTTACTGTGGTAAAAGGTGCAGCGGCATTACGTTATGGTGGAGATGCTATTGGTGGTGTTATTGTGATGGAGCCCAATAGAGTACCGGCAAAAGATACCTTAATAGGCAAAACAGTACTTACAGGAGCATCTAATGGTCGAGGAGGATCAGTTACTTCTGAAATTATTAAAGGATATGAAAATGGATGGTTTCTAAAAGCACAAGGAACTCTAAAACGTTTTGGTGATGTTGAGGCTCCTGATTATATTCTTTCTAATACGGGTCTTTTTGAAAAAGGAGCTTCCTTAGCATTTGGTGTAAATAAATTTACCTACGGTTGGGATGCTTTTTACTCTTTTTATGAAAATGAAATTGGTGTACTCGCAGCCTCTCATATTGGTAATGTAGATGATCTTATTGAATCAATTAATAGTAGTCAACCTTCAATTATTCGTGATTTCACGTATGATATTGATAATCCAAAACAAGAAGTAACGCATCATTTAGGACGTTTAAGATATTTTAAAAGGTTTGAAAAACTTGGTAAATTGACCGCGCAATATGATTTTCAACTCAATCGTCGATTCGAATTTGATATAAGGCAAACGGCAGAGTTAAGAAAAATTCCAAGTATTGACCTTGAATTAACTACCCATAGTTTTACTTCGGATTTTAAATTCGATTCTAAATCTGATTTTACGTTAGATACGGGGATTGTTTTAAGGTATCAAGAAAATTTTGCCGACCCTTCAACAGGAGTGAGAAGGTTAATACCTGATTATAATAAATATGATGCAGGAGTATTTGTTACCGGAGAATATAATATTAATGACTTAGTACTAGACGCAGGTGTACGATATGACTATAACCAAATTGATGCTAAGAAATTTTATCAAAAAACCAGATGGACCGAAAGAGGGTATGATGCCGAGTTTTCAGATTTAATCATAGGAGATTTTGGAACTCAATGGCTTACAAATCCTAAGTTTGATTATCATAGTTTTTCGGGTACGATTGGGTTAAATTATCAATTTAGAGATGATTATGTACTTCGGGCCAACTATGCCCTATCTCAAAGAGCACCAAATCCTTCAGAATTATTTAGTGATGGTTTACATCATTCTGCTGCCAGGATTGAGTTAGGAGATCTTAGAATTGATCAAGAGACCTCTCATAAACTATCGTTCTCACTTCAAAAAAACAGTGAAACATGGGGATGGGAGATAGCACCGTATTTTAATTTGATCAATGACTATATTCTTTTAGAACCTACCAGTGTAGAGTTATCATTGCGAGGTGCTTTTCCGGTTTGGGAATACAGACAATCAGATGCAAGGCTCTTAGGGTTAGATGCAAAATTGTACACACAATTTCATACCAATTGGAGAACAGATCATAATTTTTCGATTGTTAAAGGAAAAGAAACTGATGGTGATACACCATTAATTAATATGCCAGCTCCCAATTTTAATAACAAATTAACCTTTCAGAAAGAAGATTGGTTAGGATTGCAAATGTCTGTAGAAAGCGAATATGTTTTCAGGCAAAATGAATTCCCTCCTAATATAGAGGTCTTTTCACCACAAACAGGGGAAGATGTTCTTTTAGAGATCAATACGCCACCATCGGCATATCATTTGTTACATGCTAATGCGGATATCCTATTACCGCTTGGTAAAAATAACACCGTAAAAATAGGAGCAACAATTAATAATATTTTAAATAAAAACTATAGAAACTACCTAAATCGCCAGCGATATTTTGCTGATGAGGTAGGAAGAAATTTCTTAATAAGACTAACTTTTAACTATTAAATTTTAAAATGATGAACACACGCAAATTTTTACCCATCTTATTCTTAGCAGGAACTTTATTCGTTTCATGTTCAGATGATGACGATAATCCTACACCAGTAAATGAAGAGGAGGTAATTACTACGATGACAGTAAGATTGACTGCAGGTAATGATGTTGTTACACTAAAAGTTTTTGATGAAGATGGTGCAGATGGACCAACGGCTCCCGTGGTTGAAATTTCAGGAAATTTGGCAGCAAATACTACTTATAACGGTACTGTAGAGCTGTTAAACGAAGCAGAGAACCCAGCAGAAGATATTAATGAAGAAATTGAGGCCGAAGCAGATGAGCATCAATTCTTTTTTGCAGCAGGTGGGGGACTTAATTTAATTACTAGTTATACAGATACTGAGGCAGATTACCCACCGCTTACGGGTACTAATCCTGTTGGACTTACTTTTGATCTAGAGACAACAGATGCCAGTACAGGAACCTTTACAATAACATTACGACATATGCCCAAAAAACCTAACGATGGAACATTGGCAGATGCAGGAGGAGATACTGATATTTCTCAATCTTTTACAGTTACAATTCAGTAAAAGGTTGAAAACAAAGATTTGAAACAATAGTAATTATATGTTACAAGTTGAGTTTGTGAATTGCACATATGATTTGTTTCAATTTAAAATCCTCATGGAGTAGTTACCATGAGGGTTTTTTTATTAATTCAAACGGTATTTGGTATAAACTTTGATGAATTAACAATATGATAATGCATTAATTTCAAATTTGGGATAGAAACCGCTGAGAATATGCTAATGAAAAGGATAGAAACACCCTTGAGAATGAAGTAAAATTTGATTTTCAGTGTGTTAAATTCAATGATTTTATGAGGATATTAAGGCATCGTTAAATGTTATTTATCATCAAAAAATTACGATAATAATTAAACAATAGCGCTTATATTCGCGCCATAATAATCAACCTAAGAAATACATTTGAAACAATCATAATTAGTATAAGTTGAGTTTGTGTTAAATACTACTACTAAGTTTCAATGTAAAACCCCCGGATTAGTTACCCGGGGGTTTATTTTTTTAATACCTAGTATTTGGTATTATTAATCTAAAGTTAAAAGAAAATTATTGTGCGATAATAGGGCTTGGAGGACAGGTTCTAATTATAGAGATTTCTTGACCCCCGTTACTACAACAACCATCATAAGATCCTCCTTTTATTTTTGAGTTATTAGTAAGACGTGTAACATTAACTTTGCTTAATGAGAGTGCTTTTGAATTTTTAGGTTTCATTGTGTGAGTATTTTTAAGATTTATGAGATAAATGTATCTAATGGATGCGGAATTAGAGGTGCTTTTTTGTGGGTAGTCCTCAAGATTTGTAAAGAGATGCTCAAGATTTATAAATTTTTAATGAAAAAAAGCGAGTAAAACACTTGTAACCTATGGATTTTTAGAATATTCTATTTTTTGAATATAATCTGAAGGATTTTGATGAATTCTTTTTTGAAAAGCAGCAGAAAACGATTGGATATTATTAAACCCCGACTCTTGAGCAATTGATTTTATAGAATATCGTCTAAACTTTTTATCTGTTTTTATTTTTTCGATACAAAAATCAATACGCAAATCATTTAGATAGTTTGCAAAATTCTGCTTTTTACGGGTATTGATAACCTTGGATAAGTATGAAGAATTGGTTTTAAACTTTTTGGCAACCTTGGCCATGGTAAGATCATTTTTTAAAAATTCCTGATCTTCTTCAAACTTGTTAAGCCTATAAATTATATTTTCGATAATTTCTGGAGCTATCTCTATTTGCTTGGTGGATTTTTTTCTTTTTACAAATTTATGTAATAAATCCGCATATTTTTCTTCATACACCTTCTTCTCTTTTTTAAAATAATAAAAATAGAAAAATGTAATTAAACCAATAATTAGTACAGCAATAATCAGAAAACGATATTGTAATTTTTTACTTTTAGTTTGTATGCCTATAATTAATTCATCTTTATCTTTTATGAGCTGAGCAGTATCATAATTTTTAATGATATTGGTATTAAGAATTTTTTCTTTTTGTTTACTTATTCGATCATACTTAAGGAGTTTTTCCATAGTTTCTAGTTGTTGGTCTTGATCATCATTAGCCTTGTAGTATTCGATGAGCAAAACAAACGTATCCCTTAACAAATTACTATAGTTGGATTCTTTAATAAAGGTGTCTATTTCTTTTAGGTATGAGAAGGCTTTATGAGGCTTGTTAAGTTTTAAATAGGTTTTTGCCAGAAATAATTGATTAATGCGATAGTTAGAATTATTTGGATTTTCAGATAACAACTCAAGGGATTTTGTTATACTATCAATCGCAACTGTATAGTCTTCTTTAAGATAACTATTAATACCATAACCCGACAATAGGTTTGGATATAAGTATTTGGATGAACTAGATAAACTTTTTGCAATGCCTTTTTTAAAATAAAATTGAGCAGAATCTAGAACTTCCAGACGATTATAACTATCACCTAGTTGATAACATGTAGTTATATAATAATTAAGGTATTGCGCAGTATCTTGTTTTTTTATAGCTTTTAAATTGCTTTGATAGATAATTAGTGCTTCTTTACTTTTACCCAAGGTATTCTTTAATATTGCAATATTGTGTTTACAGGCAATGATATGACCTATATTTTGATTAGCCTCTGCATATTGTAAGGCTAGTAAATAAAACTCTAAAGCTTCATTGTATTTTTTAGATTTAGATAAGATAATTCCTTTACCAATATATCCTCTGGCTGGATAATATTTATGTTTAATATGTTTTGTAAAATCGAGAATACTATCACAATAACTAAGCGCAACAGGTAGATTATTTAGGCTTTGTCCAAGTAACATATAATAGGCATCCGCAAGCCTAACAGAATCTTGATGTGTTTTTGCTTTCTTTAAATAGTAGTTTATATAAATACGAGCTTTAATCGAATCTTTATACTGAATATTATTATACGCATCAGATAATTCTTGATAGGTTTTTGTTAACAAAGAATCTTGTACCTTACTTATATTTTTATAATACTTGTTATTATTGGTAGAGTCGATTTTATCATACGAAAAAATAGAAGTATTAGAAACTAATAAAATAATTAGAAAAGAAAAGATAAATCGCATATACACTAATTACTATTCCTATAAAATTGATTAAATACTAAAAAAGACTTGTTAGAACTCTTAACGTTTCATATTTAGGGTTAGTCTCTCAAATGAGAGGTTTGTTACCCGTAATTTAACACTTAATTGTAAATTACAAACTACGTAAAATTTATAAATTTTGTTGTATAAATGTGTAATTTTGTGTTTTATCATAATGTGTTTTACAATAACTCTCGTATTTTATAACTCTTTGAAATTTAACTTTTTGCAGGAATAAGATACAATCCTATGGAAATAGTAGGAATATGTTATTCATCAGTTTAATTTTTTTGATAATAAATATATAAAAGTTCACTTTTAATTATTTTAAATTACAAAAACATTAGTTCCGCCATATACATGTGACTATATAATAGAATTGTTAACTCCATTTTAAAGTTTTTTGAGATAATAAATAATAGAGAAATAAAGATTATTGATAAATAATAAAGGTAATAAAACCCTGAAAAGAATATCAGGGTTTTAATGAAAGTGGAGAAGATGGGACTCGAACCCACGACCTCTTGACTGCCAGTCAAGCACTCTAGCCAGCTGAGCTACATCCCCATTTTTGTATTTAATCAGCTCCCCTTAGGACAAGTAAAGGAACTCTACTTTCAAAATCCTTTTTGAGTATGGTGTTTTCTTCCCAAAGTTTGGCAAAAAAACCTCTTTTACGCCTAAAAACGCAAATTAAATCAGGGTGACTTTCGTTTAGATGTTCTAATACCCCTTGAAATATAGTTGCATTTTCTGAAGATTTGTAAGACGTAACAATTTCTCCAAAATCATTTTGAAACTCAGAATCTTCGGGTAAGAAATTAGCTGTTTTTACCTGAAGTAATTTCATTTGAGCATTAAAAGTATTTAATATTTCTTTTATAGGAGCTAATGCATTTTTCTTTTTCACAATACCAGACTTAACAGCCATAAGTACAGTTTTGATTGGTGCAAATTTAAAATTGTTGGGAACAATCAACACAGGGATTTCAGTCTTTTTAACTAAACTTCCTGAGGTTTCACCAAGAAAATATGGGTTGTGGATATTTTCATTTTCAGATCCAAGGACAATTAAATTAATAGTATGTTCCAAATTAAATTTCGGAATAGATTCTAGTAGTTCTCCTTCTAGAGGAAGTGCAATAATTTCAACTCCCTTTTTATCCAATCCATTTAATTTTTCTTGGATTGAAGAAATAGTAATTTCTTTCAGTGTTTTGTTTACCGACGGAAGGCTACCTGCTCTAGGTAATTCTTTAAAGGTTTCTACAGCATAAACAGTACCACCAAGTTCTTTTGCTAGATCAATAGCATATTGAAGAAGCGCAGTTGTTACCGAATTTTTAGATAACCCTAAAGGGACAAGTATATTCTTCATTCCTCAAGCCTGATTTGTGATTAAGATGACAAAATTACAATTTTATGTCAATTGTGGATTGAAATATCAGTAAAGATGTGAGCTAGTTTTCTTAAAGTTTATTTAAATGTGGATCAGAATAGTAATACACTCTATTATCTACGATATAAAGTTAGTATTTTTGGCCTTCGCAAAAAAAGTATGATTCGTAAAGCACTACCATCCGATCTGAATTCGATTTTTTCCTTAACACAAGCTTGCGCTAAGGCTATGATTAAAAAGGGAATTTATCAATGGAACGAACACTATCCCGCTATAGAACGTTTTCAAACCGATATAGAATTGCAAGAGTTATATATACTCGAAGAGAAACAAATCATCAAAGGAATTATTGTGTTAACAGAAATCATGGATCAGGAATATGTCCCTGTCACATGGTTAACTGAAAACGATAAAAACTTGTATGTTCATCGGTTGGCTGTAGACCCAAATTATTGGGGACAAGGATATGCACAACAATTGATGGATTTTGCCGAAAATTTTGCAAAACATAATAAATATCGATCCGTACGATTAGACACTTTTAGTCAAAACCTGCGCAATCAAAAATTTTATGAAATGCGTGGTTATAAAAAATTAGGAAATATATATTTCCCCAAACAAAGTGAGTATCCATTTTATTGTTATGAACTTGTTATATGAGCACACTAATAAGTTTTAGAAATATAAATAAACTGGCGATTCCTGCAATTATTTCGGGAATTGCAGAGCCAATTTTATCGGCTACTGATACTGCTATAGTAGGTAATATCCCCGTGACCGGTACAGAATCCCTGGCTGCCGTTGGTATAGTGGGCTCTTTTCTTTCTATGCTTATTTGGGTTTTGGCGCAAACCCGAGCAGTTATTTCAGCAATTATATCACAATATTTAGGAGCAGGCAGATTAGACGAAGTTAAAACATTACCGGCGCAAGCCATTTTATTTAATATAGGTTTAAGTATTGCTATTCTGATCGCTACGGTTCCTTTTATAAAAGAAATTTTTGTATTGCTTAAAGCAGAAGGACAAGTGCTCGATTATTGTATTTCGTATTACGAGATTCGTGTTTGGGGGTTTCCATTATCACTTTTTGTATTCGCAATTTTTGGAATTTTCAGAGGATTACAAAATACATTTTGGCCCATGATAATTGCCTTAATAGGTGTAGTAGCTAATGTTGGACTTGATTTTATTTTGGTATATGGTATAGAAAATTTTATAGATCCTATGAATTTAGAGGGAGCAGCTTGGGCAAGTCTGATTTCACAAATCTTGATGGCTGTGCTGTCTTTAATTTTGTTGTTGAAGAAAACAGATGTATCTCTAAAACTTGAAAAACTTTGGCACCCAGAAATGAAACGTTTTTTGGTGATGAGTGGCAATTTATTTATTAGATCTCTTGCCCTAAATATTACTTTAATAATGGCCGTTAGAGAAGCAACAAGTTTAGGAACAAATTATATAGCAGCGCATAGTATTGCGATACAATTATGGTTGTTCTTTGCATTTTTTATTGATGGGTATGGAGGAGCAGGAAATATTTTGGGAGGAAGGTTGTTAGGAGCTAAGGATTATACTACTTTAGTGAAAATGGCAAAAAAAGTAACAATATATGGGGTTATTGTAGCCTGTATTTTGGGAGGAACGGCATTACTGCTTCCAGAAAAGTTGGGCCTTATTTTTTCTAAGGATCAAGAAGTTTTAACCATTTTCTTAGATTTTTTCTATATCGTTGTGATTATGTTACCTATAAATGCTTTGGCGTTTGTTGGAGATGGTATTTTTAAAGGTATGGGAGAAACTGGATTCTTACGAAATGTACTTTTAGGATCTACTTTTCTGGGATTCATACCAGCATTATTGATATCAAAATATTTAGATATGCAATTACACGGAGTGTGGATTGCAATTTCTGTTTGGATGTTTATTCGAGGTATTGCACTCGCAATAAAATTCAAAAGAAAATATGTCCCACTATCTTCCTGAAGTAAGAAGTTCAACAATGATCCAAAGCGTTAATAAATAGCTTGAACTCATTAAAATTTCTAATCGATACTTTTCGAAATATTTTTTTACCATAGCCCAAATTTAATAGTAATGGATTGATATTCAAATACGTAGACTTACGTATTTTTCGAAATGCTATATGTTAATTCATTTCAAAAAATAAATACCAATACCATTAATAGGGAATACATTAATATTAAAATAAGCCCTATTTTTAATCTGTGTTTTTCAAAAAATTGTTCTAACATGGTTTAAATATAAGTCATGCTAATTATTTAAACGGTATTGTTGATTGTGTAGTTATTATTAGTTTTTAACATTAAACACACAAAATAATATATATTATTAACATTATATTTGAATAGTGTTCAGTTTTATGAAAAAGTAATACCGGGTAACGCTACCCCTAGATTACCCGGCATCCCAACTACACAAACTCAAACTATTCTAGTTTGTATTAATTAAGTGTCGCTCAAAATGATTTTGTTACTCCATATTTTTCAAGGATTTTCATTAAATTTCACCCGATTAGTGTAAGCACCTAATTATCAGAGGGGTATAAGTTGTGTTTTTTGAATTTCTTTTTTAATTACAGAGAAAAATATTGTTATTTTTACCTTAAAAAGATAGTATATGACAACAACACGAGCCAACGGAAGCTTATATGTTAATATCGAGAATCATATCGCAACAATAGAATTTGGTCATCCCGCTAGTAACTCTTTTCCTTCAGAATTATTAGAAAGATTAACTGGTGCATTTGATGAGTTATCAAATACAAAAGATGTTCATGTAATAGTGTTAAAATCTGAAGGTGATCGTGCGTTTTGTGCTGGAGCTTCTTTTGATGAGCTTATGGCCATTTCTAATCTCGAAGAAGGAAAGCAATTCTTTTCTGGATTTGCCAACGTGATCAATGCAATGCGAAAATGCAAGAAACCAATTATAGGAAGAATCCAAGGAAAAACTGTTGGTGGTGGCGTTGGATTAGCCTCTGCCTGTAATTATTGTTTGGCAACTGAAGCTGCTTCAATTAAACTAAGTGAATTGGCTATTGGTATTGGCCCTTTTGTAATTGAACCCGCTGTATCTAGAAAAATTGGTTTGGCTGCTTTTGAAACACTCGCTTGGGATGCTTCTCAATGGAAAAATGCATACTGGGCTAAAGAAAATGGATTGTTTTCTCGAGTTTTTGAAACCATAACAGAATTAGATAAAGAAGTGCAACTTTTTGCAGAGAAACTAGCAAGTTATAACCCAAAGGCCACTCAACAAATGAAAAAAGTATTGTGGAAAGCAACAGATCATTGGGATGAGTTACTACTGGATCGTGCGGCTATATCTGGAGAATTGGTGCTCTCAGAATTTACTAGAAAAGCTTTAGAGAAATTTAAAAAATAACAAATGGAAATCTTCAATTTTTTAGGAGGTAATGGATTGTTTTTAATTTTAGGGATCATTCTTGTTGTGGTTTACTTTATAAACAGAAGGAAGAGAAAGTAATCTTCCGTAACTTTGCAGAAATTATTAAAGTAAAAGATGAGTAAAATCCGTATTACTAAGCAATTTTCTTTCGAGACCGGCCACGCGCTTTATGGCTATGATGGCAAATGTAGAAATGTACATGGGCATAGTTATAAACTTAGTGTTACTGTAATCGGAACTCCAATAACAGATACCTCTCATGTAAAATTGGGAATGGTTATCGATTTTGGAGATCTTAAAAAGATTGTAAAAGAAGATATTGAGGATGTTTTTGATCATGCGACGGTATTTAATAAAAATACTCCACATGTAGAATTAGCAAAAGAACTGGCAGAAAGAGGACATAATGTGATTTTAGTAGATTATCAACCTACAAGTGAAAACATGGTAATTGATTTTGCACAAAAGATAAAATCTAGACTGCCTGAAACGATTAAATTGCACTCTCTTAAACTTCAAGAAACTGAAACCTCGTATGCAGAATGGTATGCTTCAGACAACCAATAAGCATATTGATCTTGACATGCTTTTCTTATATTTACATCATAAACATAGATTATGAACCTTCCTGAAGGGAAAAAGATATACTTTGCCAGTGATAACCACTTGGGAGCTCCAACTTCTGAAAAGAGTTTTCCAAGAGAGCAGAAATTTGTAACATGGTTAGATGAAGTTAAAAAAGACGCAGCCGCTATCTTTTTATTAGGTGATCTTTTTGATTTTTGGTTTGAGTATAAGACCGTAGTACCAAAAGGATTTACTAGAACTCTGGGAAAATTAGCCGAAATCACCGATTCTGGAATTCCTATTTATTATTTTGTAGGTAATCATGATTTATGGATGAATGGTTATTTTGAAGAAGAGCTAAATATTCCTGTATATCATAAACCAAAAGAATTTACGTTTAATGAAACTACATTTTTTATAGGCCATGGTGATGGTCTAGGTCCTGGTGATAAGGGATATAAAAGAATGAAAAAAGTATTCACGAATCCTATTGCAAAATGGTTTTTTAGATGGTTGCATCCTGATTTGGGCGTGAAACTTGCGCAATATTTATCGGTAAAAAATAAATTGATTTCTGGTGATGAGGATGTTACTTTTTTAGGAGAAGAAAATGAATGGTTGGTGCAATATTGTAAAAGAAAACTTGAAGATACCCATAGGGATCATTTTGTATTTGGGCATCGACATCTTCCTATGGAAATTCAATTAAATGAAAAGTCCAAATATACCAATCTTGGGGATTGGATAGTGCATTATACGTATGCTGTATTTGATGGTAAAGAACTTACATTAAAGAAATTCTGATATTAAGAAAAACTGAAGTGTTGAGAAACTCGATCTCAACACTTCAGTTTTTAGATAGATTATTTAATGATTAATTGTTTTACAAAAGTGTCAGCACCAAGAGTAACTCTTGCTACAAATAACCCTCGAGTAGTTACTAAGTTTTTTAGATCATTTATTCTAATGTTTTGTGTTCCAGATTTAATAATTCCTAAATTTTTAGAAGCAATGGTTTTTCCATTTAAATCTATAATTTCAATAGATGCCTTTTCTTCATACAAAGTAGTAACCTGTATTGTAAATTGATCAATAGTTGCAGGATTAGGAAATAGATGTATTTCTTTTTCTAGAGGTAGTTCTTGATTAATTTTTAGTGCTATTGGTACATTCTCATTTAGGCCTTTTATAATAAATTTTTCCCAAGATCCTATTCTTGATCTATTACAAAAAACACCCATATCTCGACCATTTTCATGACTTACATATTTACCATTATTTCCTTTAATAGCATAAAGATCACCACCTAAAGATTCTAATCTAAATTTTTCCCAGGCTCCGATAGCATTACGATTACAGTTCATGGCTTTGTTTCCATTTTCAGAACTTACGTATTTGCCATTATTTCCTTTTATACTTATTGATCCATCACCAGAAGATTCGACGATAAATTGTTCTTGTTCTCCAAAGGTATTCCGGTTAGCTCGCATTGATCTTGATCCGCTTTCTGAGCTAATGTATTTGTTAATACTTTGCCCTAAAAAAGTAACTTTTCCATCAGTATTACCGCCATCTTGATTTACATCAATAGCAATTGTTTTTGTAGTTATATTTCCTTTTTGATCTATAGCTTCAGCTTTTAAAGTGTAGTTTCCAGAAGTAAGGTTTTTAAGCTGGTCATCTTGATTATTTTGATTCCATTCGTATGGATTTACATTTTCCTGTCTGATGAAAGTATCGTTTATATAAAGGCGCACATTTCCTACTCCATCTGTATCTGTCGCATTAATAATAACCTTTATAGTTGCTGGGGCGAGATAAGATGCATTATTAACTGGTGTTGTAAAAGAAATATCTGGACCATTATTATCACCTCCACCATCGTTACCACCAAATCTCGGTCTGGTTTTTAACCATTCCATATCCCATTTGGGGCCAATTTCATTACATCCTGAAGGGCCTATATCTGTTCTGCCTGGGCATCCAGTTTCGTCTGGAGCATCATTGGCAGGACCATTACCGCATTGTATATCATTATAAGGAGCGTCACCGTTTTGGTATGCACGATACAAAGGATGTTTTTTTAGTTCATCGCAGATGTCAATTATTTTATAATCTGTACCATTAATAGATACTGTTGTTATGCCAATACCATGATCAAAATTGCTGGAGTTGCACCAACAAAAACCATTGGCCTTAAAGCTATCTGTCCAACCAGGGTGTCTGGGATTCCATTGTTGAGATAATGCCGTAGTTGTAATAAAAAAAACAGCAATAAATGCGAAGAAATGTATTTTCGGTTTCATAATTAAGAGTTTTAATGAATATATTATGAAGAACGCAGTTTCTTTTTTTCAGAAGGGTACATTAGGAGTACATTACGATTAAAAAGAATACATAAAGAATACCTTTTTAAAAGAAAAGAGATTAGTAGTAGATTTAATATTTTGACTCTATGAGGTTTTGTAAAAACTAGAATGACAAATCACCGGTATAAATTAGAGTAGTGTATACAAAGTGTTATTAAATGAAAGAGGGTAAGTTATAAATTAGGAGTTTGTTGACTACACATAGAAACAAACTTACTATCATATTCGATAACTCCATTTTTTCTCATAGAGGACATTACATTACTCACTGTTTGACGAGAAGTATTGGTAAGATTAGCGATATCCTTATGGGATAACAAATTTTTTGCAATGATAGTTTGTTCTTGTTTTTGACCAAACTCTGAAATGTAATTAATAATAAAATTGCCTATTCGGGTTGAACTATCTTTTGTAACAATATCATCTAATTTTTGTTCTAATTTTTTTATTCGAGCAGCATACGCCTTGACTATGTTTTTCTTTAAAAAAGGATATTTATCCATCACTGTAAGCATTCTATCTACCTCGATAGAACATAAAACACTATCTTCAAGAACAACAGCCTGTTCTTGTGTACAAGGATTGTCATCAAACAAAGCTAATTCTCCAAAAATGCTTCCTTTTTTTATAAGATCTTTCACGGTACCATTTGAGCTATCAACAATTTTGACAACTCCTTGTTTAAGAAAAAAAACATGTTTTTTGTTACTTCTTTTTAAATCAATAATCTCTCCTTTATCTGCATTTTCCATATCTAAAACAGAAGCCATTTTTAGCATTAACATTTTCCCAAAACCATTGAAAAGAATAAAGTCTTCTAGAAACCAGAGTTTAGTGTATAAATTCAATATAAGTGTGATTAGATAGTTTGATCACAAAATAATAAAAATTAAATTAAGCTTAAGGCAAGTTCTTTATGCTCGAAATAATTATGATGTTATTCTTTTAGAAATAATATCATCTGCAATACGAATTCCGATCATCTCAGGAGCTTTAAGTTCGGTATGATGATTAAAAAAGATTATCGAATTATCAAAGATGGCTTCAATTAAATAATGACTTCCGTTAAAATAAGACTTTTTTATTCGAGCTTTAAAACTTGAGTTTTGATCAACTTTTATCTCATGTGGGTATATAAGGATAATCGCATTATTGTCTTTGCCTATTGCAGAAAGTTTAATTTCATTAACTTCTCCAAAAAGAGAAGCTACATAATAATCTGTTGGATTTTGGTATACGATTTCTGTCTTAGTTTTAGTTATTATTTCTCCGTTTTGGATAACGATGGTTTCATCGGTAAAAGAAAGAATATCTGTTTTATCGTGGGTTGCCGTGATACTAGTAATTTTATTTCTTTTTAGGTATCTAAAAAGATTTCTTCGCAAAGAACTTCGTCTAAAATTATCAATATTATGAAACGGCTCATCTAATAATAGTAATTCAGGTTTTTTGGCAAGTGCTTTTGCTAAAGCCACTCTTTGTTTTTGACCTCCACTTAGATTTTCTACTTTGGTATCTGCAAAAGCAATCATCTCTACGATTTCGAGTAATTCGTTTACACGGTCTTCTTTTAATTTGGGTTCAAAATTAGATAGGTATTGTCCAATATTTTCGGATACACTTCGGTAAGATTGTAACTCAAAACCCTGAGAAAGATATTTCATGTTTTCCTCACCAGGAACAAGGTTATGAAGAGGTCCAAGTAATTTTTTGTCATTACAAAATAATTCTCCTTGATCAACATGTAATAGGCCATATATGATCTTAAGTAATGTGCTTTTTCCACAACCACTTGCTCCAATCAAGGCAATATGCTGCCCTTGTTCTATAGTGAAACTAATATTTTTTAAAACTGGAAGTTTATCGTAAGCAAAGGATACATTCTGGATTGTAAGCATATTCAAATATATTGAACTTTGATGAGGTTTTTTAATAAAAAAATCCGCTTCTTAAAAAGAAACGGATTTTAAATTTTTTAAGGTTTGATATATGTTATCCTTTTACCTCATCTGTTACTTTTTCTGGTAACACCTCGTAACCCATATTGTACAATGTAAAACCAAAAATATCGGCAAATTGGTCAATAGTTTTACTTACAGGTGTTCCGGCTCCATGACCAGCATTGGTTTCTATTCTGATTAATGTTGGGTTATTACCAGATTGTTTATCCTGTAGTTCTGCGGCAAATTTAAATGAATGTGCAGGAACCACTCTATCATCATGATCTCCCGTGGTTACCAAAGTAGCTGGATATTGAACACCTTGTTTTACGTTATGAACAGGAGAGTATTCTTTTAAATACTCAAACATCTCTTTATTATCTTCGGCAGTACCGTAATCATATGCCCATCCCGCTCCGGCAGTAAAGGTGTGATAGCGTAACATATCTAATACACCAACTGCTGGCAGAGCAACCTTCATAAGATCTGGTCTTTGAGTCATTGTGGCTCCAACGAGTAATCCTCCGTTAGATCCCCCACGAATAGCGAGGTAATCACTAGAGGTATATTTGTTTTCTATTAAATATTCTGCAGCACCGATAAAATCATCAAATACATTTTGTTTTTGCATTTTGGTTCCAGCTACGTGCCATTTTTTACCATATTCTCCTCCACCTCTAAGGTTAGGAACAGCATAAACACCTCCTTGCTCCATCCAAACGGCATTCGCAATACTAAAAGAAGGAGTTAAACTAATATTGAAACCACCATAACCATATAGTATAGTTGGGTTTTTCCCGTTTAATTCTAGCCCTTTTTTGTAAGTAATAATCATAGGAACTTTGGTTCCGTCTTTAGAGTTATAAAACACTTGTTTACTTTCGTAATTATCAGAATTAAAATCAATTTTTGGTTTACGATATAATTCCGAAGTTCCATTTTCAATATCATATTTATAGATACTATTTGGTGTTTTATAATTTGTAAAAGAATAATACAGTTCTTTTTCTTCTTTTTTTGCTCCAAAACCATTAGCGCTTCCTACGCCAGGTAGGGTTACTTCACGAATTAATTTCCCGTCATAATCATACTGCAATACTTTGGATACAGCATCTACCATATACTCCGCAAAGAAATATCCGCCTCCAATATTAGGGCTTAATACATTTTCAGTTTCAGGAATAAAATCTACCCAGTTTTCAGGAGTTGGATTAGCTGCATCTACAGTAACAATTTTCTGATTGGGTGCATTTAAATTAGTAACAAAGTATAATTTGGATCCTTCATTTTCTATAAGATAGGTATCACTATCGGTATGATCCAAAATAGTAACTAACTTACTATTAGGCTTAGTAAGATCTTTTAGATAAAGTTCATTCCCGGAAGTCGAAACTCTTGGGTAAATAATAAGATATCTATTGTCTTCGGTTACTTGGCCGTTGATGTATCTATGTTTTTCTTCTGCTGTACCACCATAAATTAATTTATCCTCTTTTTGAGGAGTACCAAGTTTATGATAGTATACTTTGTGTTGATCAGTTTTTGCAGAAAGTTCACTTCCTTCTGGCTTATCGTAACTAGAGTAGTAGAATCCATCATTAGCCATCCATGACATTCCAGAAAATTTTACATCTACAATGGTATCTTCTACAATTTCTTTAGTTTCGACATTTTTAACTATAATTTTTCTCCAATCACTACCACCTTCAGAGATGGCATAAGCAATTAATTTTCCGTCTTCAGAAAAGCTAGTACCTCCTAGAGATGTTGTTCCGTCTTTGCTAAATGTATTAGGATCTAAAAAAACTTCAGGAGTATCCCCTTCATTTTTGAAACGGTAGATTACATACTGATTTTGAAGTCCATCATTTTTATTAAAATAGGTATAATCACCTTCTTTAAAAGGAGCACTCACTTTTTCATAATTCCAAAGATCTGATAGACGTTTTTTAAGATCTTCTCTAAAAGGAATATTGTCAAAATAACCAAAGGTGGTTTTGTTTTGAGAGGTTACCCATTTTTCGGTTTCTTCACTTCTGTCATCCTCTAGCCATCGGTAAGGATCTTTAACTTCGGTACCAAAATAGTTGGTTGTAGTATCTACTTTTTTGGTTTCAGGATAGTTCAATGCAATACTGGTTTTGCTGTTTTCTACTTTTGATTCGTTCTTGCAGCCTATCATAATAGTTAATATAGACAGTACAAAGAGTGTATTTTTCATAATAAATTCGTTAGAATAATACACAAATCTATCAAAACAAGTTTCCTAATATGCTAAATAAAATATAAAAAAAGACTGCTCTTTAAATTTTTCCTTGAAGAAAGTATTATTTCTTCCATGTTACTTTGGGGTTTAGTAACCTGTAGGATAAATTTGTAAGAGCAGTCGGAATTTTCTGTAAGAAACGAAAAATTTTGGTTTTAGAAAAGTGTTTTATACTTGTCCCAATATTTAAATATCAAGAAAGCGTTTACAAGGAAGACAAAGGCTGCAGGCCCTATATTTGCAGGATCTAAAGTAGAATGAAATAAAATAATATTTACCGAAATAGGCGCCAAAACCACTAAAGCAAAAGGTACTGCCTTATTAACAAGTAGTAAAAGCCCGACAATTACCTCTATAAGCCCTACAGTTTTTAATACATAACTACTAGCTAGCGCACCAAAAAATATACCTGCTTCTGGGTTAGCGAATTCAAAATCAGGTAAGAACCCGATAAATTTATTGCTTCCAAAAACGATTAACATCGCTCCTAGTACTATTCGCAATACTATAATTAATTTGTTCATTGTTTCTAGTTTTTTTGTTATTTAATTGATGTATTAGAGGAAAAAATGTTAGATACCTTACAAAACTCAATGACAATCAAAATCAAAATAAAGAGCTTTTTGTATTATAAATCCACTAAAACCATTTGTTATAGTACCCTCATAACTTGAGTTATTCTTCTGAAAAATAAAACTTTTGAAACGTATTGTAAGAGAATAAGATATGATCTAGTTGTGATGTTAAAGAGTAATGTATTTGAATGATAAATGCAGAGGTTTAAAAACGAAAATACCCTTATTGAATCATTCAATAAGGGTATTTATAAAGTGGTTAGTGACTTTATGTGTTAGCCAACTAATTTATTTTCTACAAGGTACTCCGCTATTTGTACTGCATTAGTGGCAGCACCTTTCCGAAGGTTATCTGAAACAATCCACATATTTAATGCATTTTCTCTAGAATGATCTCTTCTAATTCTACCTACAAAAACATCATTTTTACCTTCGGCATATATTGGCATCGGATATGTATTAGTATCTGGATTATCCTGTACAGTAATTCCTGGAGTTTGATTTAAAAGTGTTCTAATATCATTTTCTTTATACTCGTTGGCAAACTCAAGATTTACACTTTCGCTGTGACCACCTACAACAGGAATCCTTATTGCAGTTGCAGTAACAGCAATAGTTCTGTCATCAAGTATCTTTTGAGTTTCATTAACAAGTTTCATCTCTTCTTTAGTATATCCATTTTCTTGGAAAACATCGCAGTGAGGAATAGCGTTACGGTGTATTGGATACGGATAAGCCATTTCTCCTTTTTCTCCAGCATACTCATTTTCTAATTGTTGTACAGCTTTTACACCAGTACCTGTAATTGATTGATATGTAGAAACAACAACACGATTGATTTTGTATTTATCATGAAGTGGACCTAACGTTAGTACCATTTGTATTGTTGAACAATTAGGATTTGCAATGATTTTATCATCTGAAGATAAAGCTTTGGCATTGATCTCTGGCACCACTAATTTTTTGGTAGGATCCATTCTCCAAGCAGATGAATTGTCGATAACGGTTATTCCTGCTTCTGCAAATTTTGGAGCCCATTCTAAAGAAGTACTTCCTCCAGCAGAGAATAATGCTACATCTGGCTTCATATCTATTGCAGTTGATAGACCTACAACTGAAAACTCGTTTCCTTTATAAGAAATTTTCTTACCTATTGATCTTTCAGATGCAACAGGAATAAGCTCGGTTACAGGAAATTTTCTTTCTTCTAATACTTTTAACATAACGGTTCCTACCAAGCCGGTAGCACCAACAACAGCTACTTTCATATACTATTTATATTTTTTCAATTTCTGTTACAGAAATTAAATCATCTAGGTTCTAATTATGATTTTCTTATACAAAAATCGTACAAACTCTTTTAATTTCCAGCAAATGTGCGCAATATTTCTAATATGACAATTGTTTATGTCAAAAACACAAGAAATTATACTATTTGTTATATATTTAACTAATTGAAAAAAGAACCGCCCAAATTTGAGCGGTTTAGTTAGAATATGTAGTATAGCGGTAGCTATAGATTATTCATTTTACATTACAGATAATTACTTTTTAAGTAAATCCCTAATTTCAGTAAGTAAATCATTATCAGATGGACCTGCTGGTGCAGCTGGTGCAGCTGGTTTTTTCATTTTGTTATAGGCTTTAACGATTATAAACATTACAAATCCAACAATAATTAAATTAATAATAGCATTCACCCAAGCTCCCCAGCGAATCGCGTTTTCAGGTTTTGCTGCTACTCCTTCAGATTCAGCAACTGCAGCATCTAAAACTATTTTAAGATCTGAAAAATCCATTCCTCCAGCAAAATGACCTACAATTGGCATGATGATATCATTTACAAATCCATTGACTACAAGTCCAACAGCTCCTGCCATTATAACCGCTACCGCAAACTCAATTACGTTACCAGTCATGATAAAATTCTTAAATTCTTTTAACATGATTTTTAAAATTAGTTAGTGAAATAATTTATACATACTAATTTAAGTAAAAAAACAACGTATGTTAATTTTTAATAAAAAAGAGCAGTAAAAATCCGATAAAAGTCATTTATCATCGATAATCACGCGTTTAACACGTGGAGATATGGCGGTAAGCAACTCATAGGAAATTGTTCCTGATCGCTCCGCTATTTTTGCAGCACTAGACGTAGCATCAAAAATAATAACCTCATCACCCTCTTTGCAATCTATTTCAGTAATATCTACCATAATCATATCCATGCATACATTACCTATAATATAAGCAGGTTTATTATGTATGATAACAAAGCCTTTTTTATTACCATATTGACGACCAATACCATCTGCATGACCAATGGGGATAGTGGCAGTTTTGATATACCTCCGAGATATAAAAGCACGATTATATCCTACCGATTCGCCTGGCTCTAATGTATGAATTTGCGATATTACAGATTTTAAAGCAGCAACAGGTTTTAATTCGGCATCATATTTTGCATCATTACCATAACCGTATAAGCCGATACCTGTTCTAACCATTTCAAAATGCGCTTCGGGATAATTAAGGATTCCCGAAGTATTAGATTGATGTCGTATCGGGCTGTAGTCTAATTTATCGCTTATTTCTTGAGCCGTTTTCTTAAAAGAATTGATTTGGGTTAATGTAAATTCCCGCTCGTTATGGTCTTCACTTGCTGCTAGATGAGAAAGCAGTGATATTATATGTATTGCATCTGTTTTGTCTAGTTGGGACATAATGTGATCAACATCATTTTCCCAAAAACCTATTCGATTAAGTCCAGAATTAAATTTGATATGAACAGGATAATCCTTTTGAAGAAGTGAAGATGCCGTTTTGATAAACTCTTTTAACGTTCTAGAGCTATAAAGGCTAGGTTCTAAACGATTTTCAATAAGCTTAACAAAATTTACTGGTTGCGGATGCAGTACCAATATAGGAGTTGTGATACCAGCTTCTCGCAATATAATCCCTTCAGAAGTGTAAGCAACCGCAAAATAATCTACTCCAATTTTTTCAAGATGTTTTGCAATTACAGAAGCATCACTACCATAACCCGAAGCTTTTACAACGGCTAGCATTTTAACAGGAGCGGCTACCTTGCTTTTGAGATAATTGAAATTATGCGAAAGATGAGCAAGGTTTATCTCTAATACAGTTTCTTTGGCGTTACTCATTAGTTGTATTGTGATTTTTAGATACCTCTTTTGGATCTTTTACCTCGATCACTTTTACTTTTTCTTTTAACATGGCTTTATAATATGCAGCCCTGCTTAAAGGTTCATATTCTTCAGTTTCACCTAATAAGACAAGATCATCCTTTGTTGATTTTCGATAACTAAATTGCGCCAGGTTTCCTGTCCTGGTGCAAACTGCATGTACTTTGGTAACATACTCTGCTGTAGCCATTAAGGCTGGCATAGGGCCAAAAGGATTTCCTTTAAAATCCATATCTAATCCTGCAACAATTACACGAATACCTTTGTTTGCTAGATCATTACAAACAGCTATAATTTCGTCATCAAAAAATTGAGCCTCGTCGATCCCTACTACATCACATGTATCTGCAAGTATTCTAATATTGGCGGCAGCAGGAACGGGAGTAGATCTTATTTCATTGGCATCATGGGATACAACCATTTCATCGTCATAACGCACGTCGATAGCAGGTTTAAATATTTCAACCTTTTGTTTTGCAAATTGAGCGCGTTTTAGTCTTCTGATCAATTCTTCGGTTTTACCAGAAAACATAGAACCACAGATTACTTCTATCCACCCAAATTGCTCTTTATGATTTACTGTATTTTCGAGAAACATTTTGTATTTTTCAGAATCAATTAAAGAAACCTCTTCTCCTTACGTCTAAAGATGGGGTAAATTTATTAAAAAACAAAAAGCAGTATACAAACGAATAAGAAAGTTATGAAGAAGAAATTGGAAGCGGAACTTATAAGTATTGCACATAGAATATTAAAGTTAAAAGATACATCAACCTTACCTCAGCTCAAGGAAGAAGCCAGACAGCTATATGAAAAATTGACCATACTTAGTTTTGCAGAATCACACTTTACAGAACCTCAACCCACTATTGGACAGGTGGAACAGGCTTTGGAAGAAAAAGAAGAATCGAAAGAATCTGATGAATTAAGAGAGGTAAAGCAGAAAATTGCGAAAATTCTTGAACCTAAATCTAGTGAAGATGAAATAATAGAAACTAAGGTTTCTATAGAGACAGAGACTATTCAAAAAGAGGACACAGATACAACAAGTGTTGATCATAAACCCGAACTTGTTATTGAAGAAATAAATGCACGAGTAAGTGAGGATCTTTTTGTTCCTGCTAGCACAACTGTAGAAGAAAGTACTTCTTTTCCTGAATCATTACTGCCTGAATCAAATTATGAAAAGAATGATATGGATGATATTACTCCTGTAATGGACAAAGTGATATTAGACGAAAAGCCAAAATCTCTTAATGAACAATTGCGAAAAGACATTAATATTGGCTTAAATGACCGATTGGCTTTTATAAAATACCTTTTTGATGGTAGTGCTCCTGATTATAATAGAGTACTTTCGCAGTTGAGCACTATAAGTACTAGAAATGAAGCCGAGGAATTCATTACTTCAATGATCAAACCAGATTATGGCAATTGGGAAGGTAAAGAAGAATATGAAGAGCGATTTATGAATATTGTTCTAGGCAAATACGAAAGCTAAAAATAAATTAAATACTACCTTTATGAAAATTGTTTACTGGGTTGCTACAGTAGCCTTATGTGCTATTATGTTATATTCTGCACAGATGTATTTCTTTAAGACTGAAATGGTAAAAGGTTTTTTTGAAAGTTTTAATTACCCAACTTACATTGTAATTCCACTAGCAGTTGCAAAAATACTAGGCATCGCTGCTATTCTAACTAATAAAATAAAATGGCTTAAAGAATGGGCGTATGCAGGATTCTTTTTTGACCTGATATTAGCTAGCTTGGCTCATCATTATGCAGGTCATGGTGTTGGACTATCTGTATATGCAATTATTATTTTAGGGATATCATATGGTGTTGGTAAAAAAGTAAGACCCTAAATGTCAAAATTATATATAGTCCCGACACCAATTGGTAATCTAGAAGATATGACGTTTCGCGCTATTAGAGTGTTAAAGGAAGTGGATCTTATACTTGCCGAAGATACTCGTACTAGCGGAAAATTAATGAAACACTTTGATATAGCTACGCCTATGCAAAGTCATCATATGCATAACGAACATAAAACTATAGATCGTTTAATTCAAAGAATACAGAGTGGAGAAAATATTGCATTGATTAGTGATGCAGGCACTCCAGCTATTAGTGATCCAGGTTTTTTACTAACCAGAGCCTGTGTAATGCACAAAATTGATGTAGAATGTCTTCCTGGAGCCACAGCTTTTGTGCCCGCCTTGGTAAATAGTGGTTTACCTAACGATAAGTTTGTTTTTGAAGGGTTTTTACCTGTAAAGAAAGGACGACAAACACGACTAAAATTTCTAGCCGAAGAAATGAGAACTATCATTTTTTATGAGTCTCCTCATAAGTTGGTTAAAACTCTTGGGAGTTTTGTGGAGTATTTTGGAGAAGATCGCCTGATATCTGTATCGCGAGAATTGAGTAAACTTCATGAAGAAACTATAAGAGGTACAACAAAAGAGGTACTTATGCATTTTGAGACAAAACCTCCAAAAGGCGAGATTGTAGTTATTGTAGATGGTAAAAAGAAATAATGGATAAATTATTGTCTGATATTAAAGCATGCGAAGTATGTAAATCACATTTGCCTCTAGGGCCAAGACCTGTAGTTGCAGGTCATCCTGAAGCTAAAATTGTGATCATTGGGCAAGCTCCAGGAACGAAGGTTCATGCCTCAGGGATTCCGTGGGATGATCCAAGCGGAAGACAACTAAGGAAATGGCTGGATATTACAGATGAGTTATTTTATGATCAAACTAAAATTGCAATTGTACCCATGGGATTTTGTTATCCCGGAAAAGGAAAAAGTGGTGATTTACCCCCTAGACCAGAATGTGCTCCGCTTTGGCATGAATCTTTGTTTGATAAGATGCCAGCTATAGAGTTGGTTATATTAATAGGGCAGTACGCACAAAAATATTATTTAAAAAAGGAAGTAAAAAGAACATTGACAGATACTGTAAAGGCGTATCATGAATATTTACCGAAGTATTTTCCGTTACCTCACCCATCTCCGAGAAATCGTTTTTGGCTTACCAAAAACCCTTGGTATGTTGATGGGGTGGTCCCTTTACTTCAACAGCAAGTAAAAAACATCCTGTATTAATATACTTTTCTTTAAAAACTCAAGCGTATTTTCAAATACTAAAGTAGAGAAAATATGGTTATAAAATGAGTAAGAATATAAACTCAACCCTTTTGAAAAAGAAACCCTTACTTACTATAGCGGGGATCAGTTTATTGGTTTTTTTAGTATGGCAACTGCCGTATTTTGGGATAATACAGTACCCATTGTTATTACTAGGCACCTGGTTTCATGAAATGGGTCACGGCCTTACTGCCTTGCTTTTAGGAGGGAAATTTTACTATTTAGAAATTTATGAAAATGGTGGAGGTGTAGCATATTCTAGCGTGTCTTCTAGTTATCTCAATTATAATATTGCTAGAGCCTTTACTGCCGCGGGAGGCCTCTTAGGCCCTGCAATAACCGGAGCAATTCTCATCACATCTGCCAGAAACAAAGTAACTTCTAAGATTGCATTATGGGTATTAATTGTGATTATGGTAGTGTCATTATGCTTGTGGATTCATAAGTTATTAGCATTAATTGTATTAAGTGTTTTTGTAGCTATCCTATTCTTTGTTGGGATATTAAGAATACGAAACCTTGAAGTATTTACGCTATTGTTTTTAGGTACACAATGCGCATTAAGTACGTATATGCAAATAGGGTATTTATTTACTAAACAATTTGAAAGAAATGGAAAAATACATTACTCAGATACGCAGATGATCGCTGCGCATTTACCGGGTACGTATTGGATGTGGGGGATATGTATTCTTTTAACTTCGGCCTTTTTATTATATAAAAGTTACACCTTTTATTTAAGACAAAAATAAACACAAAGGCCCCATAGATATATGAATCTTTGAGACCTTATTTATACTATTTATTCTTTTCAATTGTTACACGTGTTTTCCTTTTTCCCAACCATGTTTTCCTAGATATTTTTCTCCAGATTCGATAGCGCCTTCTTCTACCATTGTACCCATAGAATCATTCCATCTATTTAAATATCCGAATAAAGAAATTACGCCTAACATCTCTACGATTTCTCCTTCATCCCAATACTTGTATAATTCTTGTTTTATAGTATCGTCTACGGCATTTGGTATTATAGATGCTGCCATCGAAAAATCTAGCGCCGCTCGCTCAGCATCACTAAAAGAAGGATGAGTTTTATATTCCCAAATATTATCTAGTTGTTCTTGTTCTGCACCATATCGTTCTGCAGCTCTAATAGCATGAGCTTGGCAATACCTGCAACCAGTAGCATTGCTACTAACCCATGCAATCATACGTTTTAAAGCAGATGTCACCCGACCTTCGTTAGCCATTACTGCTTTATTAAGATTAATGAATGCTTTAGAAATAGCAGGTCTTCTCTGCATGGTTAGTACCGAATTTGGACAAAAACCAAGAGTTTCATTAAAGAATTCTGCGAGTTTTTTGGTTTCTTGATCATGATCTGCTGATAATGGAGTCACTAATGCCATATGTATGTATAATTTTTAAGTTGAACCTAATTTTTAATAAGGCAAAATACAAAACTAATGGCAAATCTATCACCGTCTGTATGTTTTTTGTACTTTGGATTTTTTAATCTTTGGAATATATAGAATAGATGAGATGGACACTCAAAACTGAACCCAATAAAGTTGTTGTAAACACCCTAGCAAAAGCCTTAAACGTAGATACAATTATAGCTTCACTTTTGGTGCAAAGAGGAATAGAAACTTTTGATCAGGCCAAAAAATTCTTTAGACCTTCACTTACAGATCTTCATGACCCTTTTTTAATGAAAGATATGGATTTGGCAGTGGCAAGAATAGAGAAAGCCACTGTCGAGAATGAAAATATAATGGTATATGGGGATTATGATGTTGATGGTACTACGTCTGTTGCATTAATGTCTTCATATTTGAAAACTATGTCCACACAAATTACGACATATATTCCCGATCGATATGATGAGGGATATGGGGTTTCATATCAAGGGATTGATTATGCACATGATAATGATATTTCGTTAATCGTTGCTTTGGATTGTGGCATTAAAGCCATAGAAAAAGTTGCATATGCCAAGTCAAAAGGAATTGATTTTATTATTTGCGACCATCATAGGCCTGGAGATGAAATACCGGATGCAATAGCCGTATTAGATCCCAAAAGGGAAGACTGTATGTATCCGTACAAAGAGCTATGCGGTTGTGGTGTGGGTTTTAAATTGATACAAGGATTAGCTTCAAGAAGAGGGCAATCTATTGATGATTTATTTCAGTATTTGGATTTGGTAGCGACGGCAATAGGAGCTGATATTGTACCAATTACAGGAGAAAACAGAGTTCTAGCATATTATGGACTACAAGTTATTAATGCCGCACCAAGAATTGGTTTTAAAGCAATGTTATCTCATGTTAAAAAAGACACCCTAACAATTACTGATGTAGTATTTATGATAGCTCCGCGTATCAATGCAGCGGGAAGAATGAAACATGGATTACATGCTGTAAATCTATTGGTTGAAGATGATTTGGAAACAGCTTCTCAATTCGCTTCTGAAATAGAGGTGTATAATAGTGACCGAAAAGATACCGATAAAAGTATCACCGAGAAAGCACTATTACAAATACATGAAAATAAAGAAGAAAATAGATTTACCACAGTGGTGTACGAAAAAGATTGGCATAAAGGAGTGATTGGTATTGTTGCATCACGGTTAACCGAAACATATTATCGCCCAACATTGGTTTTTACCAAGAGTGGTGAAAAATTAGCGGCATCGGCTCGCTCGGTAAAGGGGTTTGATGTATATAATGCACTTGAGGCTTGTTCTGAGCATATCGAGCAATTTGGAGGACATAAATATGCAGCAGGTTTAACATTGCTCGAAGAGCAATATGAAGCCTTTAAGCAAAAATTTGAAGAGGTAGTAGCGACTACAATTGATACGAAATTATTGATTCCAGAAATTACTATCGATATGACAATTGAGTTAGAGGATATTACTCCCAAATTCTATAGAATACTTAAACAACTAGCCCCTTTTGGGCCAGGAAATATGGCTCCAGTATTTATGACAGAGGAGTTGCAAGATACCGGCTACGGAAAATGTGTTGGTGCCGATGATAAACATCTTAAATGTAAGGTGCAAAAAAATAGAGTTTCGATAGGGACTATTGGATTTGGATTAGGTGCTAAGAAAAATCTGATCGCGGCAAAACAATCTTTTAAGGCGGCATATACTATTGATGAAAATGAATGGAATGGCGAGGTTTCTCTTCAATTGAAGTTAAAAGATATAAATTAACTTATTTTTATTTAGATTGATTATAAATAATGTTTATTTTTGAATCAAAATAAGATTCATAATGAACGCTATTGATAAAATTTACAGCAATGAAATGGGGATATCTTTCTTTTGGAAAAAAGAAATGAATATGGCCATGCCTAGAGTTCAGTTGGTATTTAGAGACATTGGTTTCTTGCTCACTTTAAATGAGTTGAAAGATTTTTCAGATGCTTGCTCTACAACCATACAGTCACATTGTTGCAAAGAGTGCCAAGATCCACAGCATTGTAAATCATTACTGCTAAGAACCCCATCAGATAAAATAGACCTTGCTGTAAACCGAGAAGAGATACATCAAATACAAGAGCTTATCAATGGTACTATTTTTAGGATCGAGCTTAAACTTTGGGTAAAAGAGCTAAGTCTTAATTAAGGAAATCAAGAATTTTATATGCTATTTCCTTGCCTTTGGTTTCTTGTAGAAAATGTTTTTCGTCTACAAAATGAATATCTTCGTTTTTTACTCCAAGAGCATTAGCCGCACGAGTTTGTTGTGGTGGCCATTGTAGCATAGTATCATGAATACCCCAAATTACCGAAACAGGAATGTTTAGTTTTTCAAAAACATCAGAATAATCAGGTAAGTCGTTGCAGGTTTGACTAAAGAAGTAATACATCGCATGGGTTTTACCCTCTAATAGTGGAGTTTTATATCCTTCTACATCTAGGGCATTAAGAGTGTTTTCTTTTAATCCTTCATTAAATAATTTTTTAAGTAAAGTGTTTGTGGTCACCCCATTTCTATATGCCCACATGGCCGTTTTGGCAAGACCACCAGGTTTCATTCGTACAGGAGGATAGAATCCTTCTTCGTATATAATTGTATTGAGTACAATTAGTTTTTCGACTTTATTAGGGCTTTGTTTTATAAGTTCCCAAGTCCACAACCCACCGGCATCATGCATAACATGAGACCAGGATTCTATCCCCAAAGATGCCATCAGTTCTAATAATCGTTTGGCATGGTTTTCATTATTATAGATCTCAAAACCTTCAGGAGAATCACTAGAACCATACCCTAACATATCCGGAACGATTACTCGGTAGCCTCGCGCTACAAGTGGATCAATCATTTTTCGATACAACCAACCCGAAGTGGGTACGCCATGCAATAATAAAATAGCCGGCCCTTTTCCTTTATCTATATATTTCATTAAGCCATCATCTGTGGGGTATAATCTTTGATCGGCTCTAAAATCTTCATAAGTAATCTGGTTTTTTCTGGTTTTGGTATTTTCATATGGTTTACACGAATAGAGTAGTATCCCAAATAGGGCTAACACAAAAAACTTCTGCATGGTAGTGATGATTTATAAGTTAGCAATTTACTTAAAATCCTTTTTGTATGCTATAGTGTTTATAAATTTAATAAAAAGACCACTCTTTTTTTAGTTGACTTTATCGATTTTGGATAAACCCCATAAACTACATCCCACTTTTTTACTCTTCCAGTTTTTTTATTGCTTTAGACAAATTAGTCTTATATACATCTAGATGTTGGCTATTTTTGTTTTGTGCAATTTCTACAGCTTTCTTATAACTTTCTACCGCTTCATGGTATTTTTTGCATATCATATAGCCTTCTCCTAGACTATCCCATGCATTTGCAGAATTAGGGGATTTTTTTACGTTTTCATGAAAGAATTCTAGAGCAAATTCGCATTGGTTGATCTGTAAAAAATCATAACCTGCTCTATTAAGGTCTGATTCTCTGGGATTAAAATCTGTAAAGAAAACATTCTTTAGGCTATCCGCTTTTACCTGTTGTTCATTTTTAATATATAGATACATAATTCCGGTAATAGAGTTTGTTGACGGTAAAACCTTATACCCGCATAGTTTAGATAATTTAGAAAAATATGTGTTCAAAGCTTTAATACCGCCTTGCGATTCAAAATTAGATAGAGAGCCTCTATCTGGATACCCGTCTAATCTATATTTATCTTCTAATCCATGGGTTGTAAGATAGATTTGATGTATTATTTCTTTATCTTTTAGAGGGTGAACATTTGCCAAAAAAATGATAGTTGTTCCATCATCAAACAACGTTATCGAAGAATTAAAACCTGGTAAAGTACCTCCGTGCGTATACATGCGAACATTTGTGTTACGCTCTATTAAATCATCCCAATTGCGCATCCATCCATAGCAATACCCATCTTTATTTGGGGTTAACATTTTTGCTGTTAGTTCCTTAGACAATATAGTATTATTTCTAATGGCTTCGCTCCAAATAAACAAATCTTCAACAGTAGAATGCATACCACCGGTACTATATTTATTAGATTGATCTCTAAATGGAGCAGTATTAAACTTACCTCCTTGTTTTGTGATCAACCAATCAAACCCTTCTAATTCTCTAAAATTATATCCTTGAGCAACTTGATTAGCTATAAAATCGTTACTCTCAAATCCTGTGTTTTTTAAACCTAACGGTTGTACAATAGATTTTTGTAATAATTCATTATACGTTTGCCTAGATGTTTCTTCTAGTATTGCTCCTAAAAGAATATACCCTAAGCTACTATAGTGATAGGAAGTGCCAGGAGTATGTATTAACTTGGTATTTCCGATTAATTTGGCAAAACTTTTAGGAGTGTATTGAGTAGAAAAAAAAGAAGAGGCACGTATTCCTATTTTTTCTAAGCCTTCGTAATGTGGTAATCCAGAAGTATGAGATAACAACTGATGGATTGTAATCTGATCTCCAAGATCTTTAGAGAAATATGGAAGGTGTTTAGATATAGAGTCGGTTAAATTAAGCTTACCTTTTTCGATCATTTGCATGATTAACATAGCCGTAAATTGCTTGGTTACAGATGCAATACTAAATTTGGTTTCGATGGTATTGGGTGCTTTTGTTTCTTTACTGGCATGTCCGTATGCTTTTTTGAAAAGTACCTTTCCGTCTTTGGCTACTAGTACTGCTCCACTAAATGGGCTTTTTATTTTTTTTCTTTGACCACTAGATTCATAGCTACTCATTAGTTGATCTAGATTTGCCGGCCGTTGGGTACAGGATTGAATAAGCACTACTATTAGAGCTAAACACAACAATCTAATAAGCGGTTTTATAAACAAGGTTTTCATTTTTTGATATAGTATTGATTCCCTGCAAATGTATTGGTAGAGAGGTGTAGACCTTGCGTCAATAGTATGACATTCTTATGTCACTTTGTGTTTTTGATTTAAAAACTGTTAGAATAAATTAGGAACGAAATGAAGAATATTAGTGTCGGATTTGTTAAGTTTTATGGTTGTATTTAACATGAAAACTATGTTGAATACTACACAAAACAGATAGGATAATGGACTCATGAATTTCCCGATCCCGCTATCTTCCGTAAAAATTTTTAAGAGTAAAGGAATTGAAAAAAAGATCATAATGGTAAGGATAGTCCATAGGATTTGAAAGCTTACTATTTTTCCGGCTTGGGCATTTAATTTTTGTAATTTTTTATTTTTTTTCCAAACAATAATCGGAAGTATAATATTAAATACAGGAAACAAAATAACGCCTAGAGTAGAGAAATTAATTTGTTTAAGAAGTGATATTTCATGATCAATGCGGTTTGGTTCGGAATGTACTTCGGTTAATTCTGAAGGCTTTATTTCTAATGCTTCTGCGAGTGTTCTTAGTGTAAACGACCTAGGATTTACAGTTCCTTTTTCAATTCGCTGTATAGTACGAAGCGAGACATTAGAAATTTCGGCTAGAGATTCTTGGGATAGTCCTTTAGTTTTTCGTAGTTGGATTATTTTTTTGGCTAAGTATTTGTTCACTTCTAAATAATATTGATTATTTGTCCTTAGCAATTTACTTAAAATGATTTTGGTAAACCATAATGTTTAGGAATCAAATATCGCATTATGATTCCTAAACAATATAGTTGTTATCCTTTTGATTGTTCTATGGTTTAGAAATGCCTTCGAAATGATAAATCAATTTATAAGTTATGTTATTGTCTCCAATAAATTTGAAATCAATAGAACTATTAAAATCTTCAGTTCCAGATTGTGGACCAAGTAAATCGGGAGTAGTTAAAAAATTTGCAAAACCTTCATTTCCAATAGTCGTTGAGGTAAAACCACTGTTACCATTGAGATTAGAATATACACCAGAAACCTTGTAGGTCTGGCTTCTGCTGGCATTTGAGTTATTTACATCATACATTAATACTTTTAAAGTTCCTTCCCATGGCACAGAGGTTTTTATAAGTTTTATGGTTTGCGGGCCTCCAGTACCGGTAACTTGAATAGAGCCAGTTGCTTCAGATATTTCAAATTTTGATTCTGTAAGATCTAGATATTTTGAAGGATTTTCTCCTATATAGTTTTTTTCTGTCCTACCATTAATATTATAACTAAATACACCATTACCAGTTCTGTCATAAATATCTGTAATGGGATCAATATTCCAATTTTGAACCAATAAATTGCTAGGTTTACAATAACCATAGCCATTATAATTTGATTCAATAAGATTATATTGTTGCCCTGGGCCATATGTGTTAACAAAAATATCTTGTTTGTCTTCTTTAATTGGGTTTTCTCGCTGAATAGTGAAGTTAATAAAGCGACAGTCAACAGGTTGAATTTGACTATTGAGTAAAGTAATCGTATGGCTTTGTTGTTCTAAGTCTTGAACCAATTGAAAAAATATATTTTCAAAAGTTACTCTAGTTGCATCTGCAATTATACCTACACCATTTGAAGTTTCTATATGTACATTCTTAATCTCTACAGGACCATCATGATTGGTTATAGGGCCTTTGATACCTTCAATAATAAATGGAACAGTTAAGTTGTTATTAAGTTCCGACTTGGCTCCACGTACTATAGCATCAGAGAAAACCAACCCCATAGATTGAACCGAGTGTAAAACATAGTCTACATAAGGCTCGGCAACGATATTACTAATTCGTGTACCATCTCCTTTTTTAATGTACATACATCTATTTACCGTTTCAAACTTTAGCTGCGATAGTGTAAGGCCATCGGAGTACCCTCCCAAATAGATGCCGTATACAAAATCATTAAATGTACAATTATCTATAACGATTCTTTGTACCCATGTAGAAACACTATCATCATCTCCTCCTTTAATGGCGTATGTGTTGAAGTTTCTATTATTACCTCGAAAGTTAATTCCTTCTATATGAGCATTTACACTTCTTTTATTTGATGTGCCATCATAACCTAAATGAAAAAGAATGGTGTTTGTTGGCTTATTAATTAGTTCGAGCGTACTTCCAATTAACTGATTCGTTCTATCGGTTAATGAACCTACTATTTTAAATGGTTTAGTGCCGTTGTTTATATATAACTCATCAACATAATATGTGCCTACAGGTAATTTAATAGGCACTCCTATGTCTATTGAAGTATTGATGGTTTTCTGAAAAGCAATTGTCGAATTAAAATTACTATTGTTCGGTTTAACTCCAAACCATTGCGGGTATAGGTATTCTATTTGCGGGGTTCCCGAAATTGTTCCTAAACCATCAAAAATTGGATATAGTCCTGCAGTAATATTTCCATTAATAGTAAGCTTTGCAGTATTCTCAATAATTAATTTGTTTCCCTTGAAAAAATTAAGATTTATACCCTCGGGGATTGTAAAGTCTTCTTTTATAGTTACATCTCCTTTTATAGTTATGGTTCCATTCCCGTTTAGATTATTGGGATTATAAATGGCGTCTTGTAATACATTATTCGTATTTGGGTTATTGTCTTGTATCCCACCAAGAATAACAACTTCTGTCGCTTGTCCAAAAGTTGTTAATGAGATTAAAATCATCAAAATGGTTATTCGTATCATCGTTATTTTTTTTAAGTAATTATGAAGATTGTATGCTTTATGTCTGAAAAAAGGAAAATGTTACCAGTAAAATTAAAAGATCTGAGTTTCATTTTTCGGAACTAAGAAGTTTTTATTAGGAGATTTCTGTGATGATAATCTGATTTCCATTAAAACTAAAACCATCTCCAGACTTTTTGCCTAATAGTAATTTACCAATAGGAGAATTAGCCGCTATTGCAAAATATGAAGTGCTATTAATTGTTATTTTCCCTACCGATATACTTAAAAAATAATTGGCTTGCGAGGTTGAAACCAAGCTGCCTAAGTGAGCATAACCAGAAGAAGATGAAATGTCAATTTTAGAAAGAATCTCTTGTAATTTTTGTGCTTCGGCAAGTTGTGCCCCTGATTTTTCACGTTCTAATTGCAACATTGCACGACCAGTTTCATGTTTATCGCCAGCGGTACTTTTGGTCTCAGAATGTAAAGATTCTTGAATATTTATAATTCTTTGTTCGATTCGATTTAACCTATTTTGTACAAATTGCTGGCAATGATGATATAACTCTTCTTTTGTCGATTTCAACTACATGAATTTAGATTTCAAGATATAATATCTGAGCTAGATAAAAAAGAATAAGTAAGGCTAAAAATTAAAAAAAGAATTACATTTTTGGCAAAAAAATATTTGCAATCCCTTCTAAGTATCCCGTAGAATGATATCTAAACTGAATATGTCTTGACTCTTCGGCAATTAAGGCTATTTCGTCAATTTGGATTCTTGGATCATCTTTGAAATATATTTGGGTTTCTAGAGTAGTATACCCTTTGGCAGAAATTCTATAGTGAAAATGTCTGGCTCTGTATCCATATACTCCTGGTCTTATAGTTTTTACTTTGTATTCTCCTTGTGTATTAGTGATGCTATACCCAGACAAGGTAGATTGAGAAGGAAAATAGAAATTACCATCTGTATGATAGGCACCAGCATCATCTGCATGCCAAATTTCGATATGTGCACCAGATATAGGTTGGTTGTTTTTATTGTAGATTTTTCCACTAATCATAGTTGGTATTCCAGGTAGATTTTTAGTGTTGAGGTTTACAACTTCAGGAGAATTTGAGTTCGAAATCCTTTGATTATTCTGGTTTACTAAATGATGCGAGACTATAGTAGGTTTATGCGTAGCGAGGTCATTTCTCATACTATTTTATATTTAGATTATAAAGAGGGCTTTATAATAGAACAAGATACTAGGGCTTTACCCTACTTGATAAGTATATTATTTTTTTTCAAATCTGCTATTCTGATAATAAAAGTGAACCATAATTACGCATTTGTATTACGATCCATGCCTTTCTTTTTTGAGTATATGAGGAGGCTGGATTGGCCAAGTATTTTCTTGGGTTTGGTAAAATAGCTGCAATTGCCGCAGCCTCTTCTTTGTTTAAATTTGCTGCCGAGGTATTAAACCAAAACTTTGCTGCAGCTTCGGCTCCATATATTCCGTTACCCATTTCTATGCTGTTCAAATACACTTCAAGGATTCGTTCTTTGCTCCAAAATGATTCTATCAAAAAAGTGAAATAGATTTCAAACCCTTTACGAACCCAACTGCGATGTGGCCATAAAAACACGTTTTTGGCGGTTTGTTGTGAAATTGTACTGGCTCCTCTTAATCGTTTGCCAGCTTTATGCTCTACAATAGCTTTTTCTATCGCCTTTTTATCAAATCCACGATGCTTCATAAATCTTTGGTCTTCGCTACAAATAACGGCTAATTGTAACTCTTTAGAAATTTGGGATAACGTCTTCCATCGATGTTGTATAGTATGTCTTTGTGTAGATTGCAATTTACGTATACCCATTAAAGGAGTCGCAGGAACATCGATCCATTTATATGCCAACACCCAAAGCACACTTATAATTATAAATGCAATTACGCTTTTGAATATGAATCGAAAGAGTTTTTTCATGAGTACAAATTAATGATATCCAAGCTACGAAATAAGAGATACTACTTAGTGTTTTACAAAAGATCGGCTAATTCTGTGCCAATTAAACTTCCGATAGCAACACCCATTCCGCCAAGACGAACCCCACAATATACATTGTTTGATATTTGTTTAACGACAGCTTCTTTTTTTTGGCCAACTCCCATGATGCCACTCCAGCGATGTTCGATTTCAAAAGAGGTGTCTGGTAAAATAACTTCGCTCAATATCTTCTCTAATTGGGTTTGTACCAATTGGGTTTGTCCAAAATTGGTGGTTTCTTCGGCTTTAAAATCAAGGTTTCTTCCTCCTCCAAATAAAATTCTATTATCTATATTTCTGAAATAATAATAGCCTTTATCCAAATGAAAAGTTCCTTTAATATGTAAATCTTTTATGGGTTGGGTAATTAGAACTTGTGCTCGGGCAGGTTTTACTTTTTGCAAACCTAGTTGCTCAGCAAAACCATTTGTTGCGATCAATACTTTATTAGAAGAAAACGTAAATTGATCCGTATTTATTTTTACCGAAGTGTTAAGATTTTGAATTGCGGTAACCGTACAGCTGTTTAAAATTTTAATACCAGCCTCTTGAACTTTGTTGAGCAAGGCTTCCATCATTTTACCAGTGTCTATCTGACCCTCATATTGATTTACTAAATATTGAGGTTGAATGTTTTTAAAATTGAAGATGTTATTTTGTACGGTAAACACAGTATCCTTAAAGATTGATTTTAAGAGTGTGTTGATTTCTTCTTTTTTTGAAATGCATTCTTCAAATAATGTTTGATCATCTAACGTAAAAAGTTCGTATCCATAATGGGGGAGATAATTGATAACTTGATCTCCTAGTGTTTTTCTTAACAATTGAAGTCCAGTATATCTTTTTTGAATTAATTGCAATGCCTCTTGTTCGGTATGTGATTTGAGGTCATCAATAATTTCGGATAAGCTTCCAAAACAGGCAAACCCTGCATTTTTGGTGCTTGCTCCATTTGGTAATATTCCTCGTTCTAGGATAAGAATTTTTGCGGCAGGAAACTTTTGTTTTAATCTAAGTGCACAACTTAGACCTACAATCCCGCTACCCACTATAGTAAAGTCTATATTGGATAGCCAAGTTTTATATTCCCAATAACTGAAATTCATCTATACATAATAATAAAACGAAGATAGAATGATTTCATAAAAAAAGCCTCATTACTGAGGCTTGATTTTATTTAATTTTCGGGTTCTGCCATTTCAAAATCTTCCATGAACTTGGTAGTATAGTTCCCTGAAACATAATCTGGATGATCCATCAATTGCCTGTGAAAAGGCACAGTTGTTTTTATTCCTTCAACAACAAACTCATCTAGAGCTCTTTTCATTTTGTTGATCGCTTCTTCACGAGTTTGTGCAGTTGTGATCAATTTTGCAATCATAGAATCATAGTTTGGAGGAATAATATAGCCACTATACACGTGAGTATCTATTCGTACACCATGTCCACCAGGAATATGTAAATTGGTTATTTTACCTGGAGAAGGACGAAAATCCTTATACGGATCTTCGGCATTGATTCTACATTCGATTGAGTGCAATTGTGGGTAATAATTTTTACCAGAAATAGGTACTCCAGCGGCAACCAATATTTGTTCTCTTATCAAATCATAATCAACCACTTGTTCGGTGATTGGATGTTCTACCTGGATACGAGTATTCATTTCCATGAAGTAGAAATTACGGTGTTTGTCTACCAAAAACTCTACAGTTCCAGCACCTTCATATTTAATATATTCTGCAGCTTTTACAGCAGCTTCTCCCATATTTTTACGCAGTTCATCTGTCATAAAAGGAGAAGGAGTTTCTTCGGTTAGTTTTTGATGTCTACGTTGTACAGAGCAATCTCTTTCTGATAGGTGACAAGCTCTACCATTACTATCTCCAACTATTTGTATCTCGATATGGCGAGGCTCTTCAATAAGCTTTTCCATATACATGTCATCGTTACCAAAGGCAGCTTTACTTTCTTGTCTGGCAGATTCCCATGCATTTTGCAGGTCTTCTTCTTTCCAAACTGCACGCATACCTTTACCACCACCACCAGCACTAGCTTTAAGCATTACTGGATAGCCAGTTTCTTGGGCTACTTTTATACATGTTTCAAAATCCGGAATTACACCTTCACTTCCTGGTACACAAGGCACACCAGCTTCAATCATAGTGGATTTAGCCGAAGCTTTATCCCCCATTCTATCAATCATCTCGGCACTAGCACCGATAAACTTTATTTCGTGTTCTTCACAAATTTTAGAAAATTTAGCATTTTCAGATAAAAAACCGTAACCAGGATGTATTGCATCTGCATTGGTAATCTCTGCAGCAGCGATAATATTGGACATCTTTAAATACGATTCACTACTTGGTGCTGGTCCAATACAAACCGCTTCGTCTGCGAAACGCACATGTAAACTTTCGGCATCAGCTGTAGAATAGACCGCTACGGATTTAATCCCCATTTCTTTGCAGGTTCTGATCACACGCATTGCGATCTCACCTCTATTTGCAATTAGAATTTTTTTAAACATAACTTCTTAGAAATTTTAAATTTCAAATTCTGAGTGTAAACCTTAATTAAGTGTGCTGCCAAAAAGGAGGCACGTATAGGGTTTGCAATTAGAATTTTAAAATTGGGTTATGATGGGTCTACTAAGAAAAGTGGTTGATCAAACTCTACAGGTGAAGAATCGTCAACCAATACTTTTACTATTTTACCAGAAACTTCACTTTCGATTTCGTTGAAAAGTTTCATTGCTTCAATAATACAAAGCACGTCACCTTCTTTTATGGTATTACCTACCTCAACAAAAGTTGGTTTGTCTGGTGATGGTTTTCTATACAGCGTTCCTATGATAGGAGATTTGATCGTTATGTATTTCGAATTGTCTTCTTCAGATGCGCTTTCTGTTGGTGCAGCTGGAGTTGCAGCTACGGGCGCTGCAGCCTGTTGTACAGGTATTGCTGCAGGTTGAGGTGCTACTGCATTGCCAACAGGGATCTGTTGTACAATTGTAGTTTCCTTGCTCTCATCTGAAGCAGTTCTGATGGTGATTTTAACGTCATCCATCTCTAATTTTACTTCGCTAGCTCCTGATTTGGCTACGAATTTAATTAAATTCTGAATTTCTTTTAAATCCATAATATTGGGTATTGTGTGTTTAGTTGTTTAGGAGTTATAGGCCCATTTTAAGTAAATAGAACCCCAAGTAAAACCTCCACCGAAGGAAGCGAATACTATATTATCTCCTTTTTTGAGTTGTTTTTCGTAATCGTGCAATAATAATGGTAATGTAGCCGAGGTGGTATTACCATATCTTTGGATATTCATCAAAACTTTGTTCTGATCTAATCCCATTCTATTAGCGGTAGCGTCAATAATACGTTTATTAGCTTGATGAGCGACCAACCAATTTACGTCGTCACCAGTTAAATTATTGCGCTCTAGGATTTTTGTACTGGCATCTGCCATATTAGAAACGGCATATTTAAATACAGTTTTTCCGTCTTGTTGTACAAAATGCTGTCTGTTGGCTACGGTTTCTTCAGATGGAGGTAATATAGATCCTCCAGCCTCAATTTTTAAAAATTCTCGTCCTATACCATCTGTTCTTAGGTATTCATCTTGTAGCCCAAAACCTTCTTCATTAGGTTCAAAAAGTACAGCTCCACCACCATCTCCAAAAATGATACATGTAGCTCGATCAGTATAATCAATTATAGAAGACATTTTATCGGCTCCTATAAGTAGTATTTTTTTGTATCGACCAGATTCTATATAACTCGATGCAGTGGACATTCCGTATAAAAAGCTCGAACAAGCTGCTTGCAAATCGTAAGAAAATGCATTTACAGCACCTATTTTTGATGCGGCATATGCGGCTGTTGCAGCAACAGGAAGATCAGGAGTTGCAGTGGCAAAAATGACCATATCAATCTCTTTTGGATCGAGATTTTTTTTAGCGATCAGATCTTCGGCTGCTTTGATTCCTAAATAGGAACTTCCTTTGTCTTTATCTTTTAGTATTCTTCTTTCTTTAATACCTGTACGAGTGGTGATCCATTCATCGTTTGTGTCAACCATAGTTTCCAAAATCTTATTGGTTAACACATAGTCTGGCACGTAAGCGCCTACAGCTGTGATAGCGGCTGTGATTTTACTCATATCTTGATTTTAGTGTCACGACTATTTAGTGCAAAAATGCTTAAAAAAGTCGTTGAAATTACTAAATTATATGCAAATATGGCGCAAAATAACTTGATTTTGACACATATTCAACTAAAAACAAAAAAACTCTCACTTTTGTGAGAGCTTTATATATAATTTTAACAGTAACCTTAAGCTACTTCTTCTTCTGTGTTATCGATAACGATTTGACCACGGTAATATAATTTACCTTCGTGCCAGTGAGCTCTGTGATATAAATGCGCTTCTCCTGTTGTAGGATCAGTTGCTATTTGTGGTACAGAAGCTTTATAATGAGTTCTTCTTTTATCTCTTCTGGTTTTCGATATTTTTCTCTTAGGATGTGCCATTGCTAGATATTATTTATCGTTTAATAAATTTTTTAATTTGTCCCAACGAGGATCCGTTTCCTCATTGTTATTTTCTGTTGTTTTCTCTTCTTTTGGACTTAGTTCGTCTAACCTTTCAAGTATGTCTGATTCTAATGTACCATCTTCAACGCCAGGATGTACTCTTTTTGAAGGTACACCTAAGACAATAAGTTCATAAATATATTGTTGAATATTTACTTCATATTCTCCGTGAGGAAGAATAAGAAGTTCTTCATTTTCATTATTATACTCATCTCCAAATTTAACTACCAAAAAGAATTCATCTTCAACAGGTAGATCAAAAGGTTCGTTAGTAAGATCGCAATTTACATTTACAGTTCCAGTTGCGGTAAATTGAAGTTCTAGCATAGTTGCCTTTTTGTTAAACTCCAGATCAACTCTTACTGTAGATGCATTAAATTCGTCATACTCAAAATGTTCAAAGAACGTATTGTCAATTTGATACTCAAACTGGTGTAATCCTTGTTTCAGCCCAACAAAAGGAATAGTATACTCTTTTAGTTGTTTCATTCTATCATCAGTTTCGAGTGCCTACCAATTTGGTAAAGGCGGGTGCAAAGATAATAAAATTTCAATATGAAAGTACTTTTGTAAACAAAATTATATCAGAATGTTACTGATTAATTTAGTGTGCCGTTAGACAAATGGGTTTTTAAAAATATTTTAACTCGTTAAATTTTATCTTTTATCCCTTGTTTTGAGGTTTTCGGGGCTGCTTTTTTAATGGATTTTTGGTTAAATGGGTGTATTCATTTCTATTTTTAAAAATGTGAAGAGCAGCAAAAACGGCTTCTTTAAACGAACTATGATCTGCTTTGTTCTTTCCTGCAATTTCAAAAGCAGTACCATGATCTGGAGAGGTACGAACTTTATGTAATCCGGCGGTATAATTTACTCCTTTTCCGAAAGAGAGTGTTTTAAAAGGAATCAATCCTTGATCATGATAGGATGCTACAATAGCGTCAAAACTTTTATAATTATCTGATCCAAAAAAGCTATCTGCAGCATAAGGCCCGTAAACAAGTTTGCCAGATTCGTTGATTTTATTAATAGTTGGTTTTAATACTTCTTCATCTTCCTTACCAATTACTCCATTATCGCCACTATGTGGATTGATGCCGAGAACGGCAATTTTTGGTTTAGATATACCAAAATCTTGTTTTAAGGCATTGTAAATGGTGCTTACTTTTTGCTCTATAAGCTCGGGAGTAATTGAATTAGCGATATCTTTTACGGCAACATGATCGGTTAATAATCCTACTTTAAGCGTGTCTGTGATCATAAACATAAGACTATTGCCATCTAATTCTTGATCAAGATAGTCTGTGTGTCCCGGAAATTTAAATTCTTCTGATTGAATACTGTGCTTATTAATAGGAGCAGTAACTAATACATTAATTTCGTTGTTTTTTAAGGCTCTCGTGGCCGCTTTTAACGATTTTATAGCGTAACTACCTACTTTTTCATCTTCCTGACCAAAATTTATATCTAAGGATTCTTTCCAGACGTTTAATACATTGATTTTGCCGTCCAGAATTTGAGATGTCTTATCAATTCCGTGTAAATTGGTATTGATTTGATAGTGTTTCTTTAGAAAAGAAAGAATTTTTACCGATGCAAAAATTACCGGTGTACAAAAATCTAACATTCGCGAATCTTCAAAAGTTTTAAGAATCACTTCGCTCCCGATACCATTTAAATCTCCTATAGAAATTCCTAATCTTATTTTTTCTTCTTTCTTCATTAGTATGCTACTTTATCAGTATTTTTGAAATCTAATTTTGATAACTATCAAAGGACTTCAAACTTCAAGGTCACAAATTTAACTAAATAATTTGCATTTATGTTCACAGGAATCATCGAAGAATTAGGAACTATCACATCTTTGAAAAAAGATCAGGAAAATATAGACATTACTGTAAGCACAAATTTTACTTCAGAATTAAAAATTGATCAAAGTGTATCTCATAATGGAGTGTGTTTAACTGTTGTTTCTATACATGAAGATAGATATACTGTGACTGCAATAAAAGAGACTTTGGATAAAACTAATCTTAATAGTTTGAAAGAAGGAGATATTGTAAATCTAGAACGAGGGATGCAGTTGGGAGATCGTTTAGATGGTCATATTGTACAGGGACATGTGGATCAAGTAGCTGTTTGTAAGGCAGTGTCTGAAGCAAATGGGAGTTGGTATTTTACTTTTGAATATGATCCGGGATTAAGCAATATTACGATAGAAAAAGGTTCTGTTACAGTAAACGGGGTTAGTCTTACGGTGGTGAATTCTAAAATTAACGAATTTAGTGTTGCGATTATTCCATTTACTTATGAGCATACTAATTTTAATACTTTTAAAGTAGGAACAGTTGTTAATTTAGAGTTTGACGTGATTGGTAAGTACGTTAAAAGAATTACCGAGCTTAAGTAAATTTAGTTGCCATGACAATAGTTGAAGCCTCAACTTATTTTTGAAATTGTTTTTTGTATTTGGCATAAAACCATAGTGGTGGAGATAATTTGGGGTCATCATTCTGATAATATCCCCAACCTATAATTTCATAAGAATCAGAAGAAACTGTTTCTTTGAAATATTCAATCTTTTGAGGTTTTTGCTCATTTCTCTGCCAAATAATGGTGTAATCTCCTTCTGTACTACCTGTATGAATTACAGTTTCGTCTGGTTTTTTGACTACACACCACATTTTACCATTTTGAATTTTATTTACTCCCTTACTAATTATTTTTTGATCTGTATCAGGATAGAAATCAGTAATAACAACTTGTTGAAAATAGGGGTTTGTAGAGGTGTAAATTTGTTCTACTTGTATAGCATTGATTTGTTTGAGCCCCTTTTTTGTGAGATTAGATCTTGAAATGTTTTTAAGATCTATTTGATTTTTGGGTACTTGTTGTTGATCTTTATAAATAACAAATTCTCCTTTCCAGGTGCCATCGAGTATTTTAAAAACATTGGCATATTGTTTATCCTTTTCTGTAGTTGTTGGTATGATATCGATGTTATCAATGGCAATTTTATCCTGGCAACTACTGTTGATCCAGGATATAAATAACACACATATGTACCATCGTTTCATATAGGTAACAATATCTACTGCTGTCTAATCTTTAAAGTAAAATTAAAATAGCGAGCTGGGGTAAGAAGGAAGTAGGATAGATAATTATACTAACTCTATTTCATTAAATTTAAAAAGAGAAACTTTGTTTCTTCCAATTTTTAAAAGCACGCCTCCCAAATCACTTAAGGTCGGACAGGATTCGAAATCCAATACTTTACCAAAATACTGGCTTTTTGCATCAATTACTTTATACTGCATAATTTACGATTTGATTTGTATTTCCCAATTTTCTCATTCAGATAGTTCTTTCCCCAAAAAACATACCAGAATGTATCAAATTCATAAAGTAAATGTAATAGACAGACCGTTGGATTAAAAATAAACTTATCAGGTTTTATTAACAACAACACAAGAAAATATAACATAAGTAACTGTTATGCAATTGATTATAATTGAATTAGCAAAACCGGATCTACAGAGGTATAGGGCGTTAAATTTTAATAAATATTGATTTTGTAATTTGGAATTATTCCAAATTTTGTATCTTTGTATTGGAATTATTCCAAGTGCAGTTTTTTATTTTTGAGTTAGAACTTTAAGAATTTTTCACATTTTATTAAGTTATTTTTTTAAAGTCCTGGCATGTGATTTGCAAAAATAGAAATAACCGCAAATCTAATGACGATGATAATAAATTACCTAAATGTAAAAGACAATGTTATGAGTGGTATGAACTATGAAATACAAAACAGGAAATTACAATCGTATAAACATACGTTTGACTATAATTTTTGTAAGAGAAAATATAATGAATATGCAACTATGACCTTGGATGCGTTTCGTAAATGTTTAATGGATCCTCAAAAACTGGGTGAGATAGGGCATCTATGTTCTTTTGTTTTATGGGTAAAAAACAAGGAAAAGCATGAATACCGAGATAGTTTAGGAGATTATGGACTGATTCATTTACTGTTTCATTGTATGGAGAGTAAGCATAATGCAGAGATCCATGCAGAATATATACACATGCTTTTTAAAGAAGATATTAAGTTGGTATAGGTGATATATTTTGTTAAAAAAACAAAAGCTATGCTTGTTCGGGCATAGCTTTTTTTATTGACGCTAAACGAATAAAATCTTAAACCTATTAGGGCGTTCGCACTCCCTCTTTTGTAAAGATAATACCGTACTTTGTTTTGGTGACAGTATCTCCTGTATAATGAATCTGGATTTGATTTACGATTAGACTACATGCTTTACTATAGCATATGAGTTATTTAACCTTGTAACCAACGTTTTTCCTTTAATTTAGTTTTTTACAGATAATGGTTAACAATCGAGCGTTCCTTCTTCTGTGAAACCACCATCTTCAGTCTGTTTTGCTGTACAACTCTTGCTATCATTAGTATCACAAGTAGGTTTACCTCCTTTAATGGTATGTAGATTGTCTAATTTCATAATTACAATTTTGTTTAAATTTAATTTTGTGTTTTTCATATTAAGTGAATTTAATTTTAAGAAATTTTACAGTGTCTGGCCTTCTACAAAGTAAGTAAAATAATAAGTTTTGTTGAGATGTCATTTGACCGCTTGCTATAGTGCTTACTAAGAACATCATGTTCATTATTAAACCGAACTATTAATGCTATGTAAATTGTTTAGCTCGATTGCGGTTATTTTTTTCAGATTCAAATATAATCAGGAATACGGTTAAATCACATTTTTTTTATGGAATTACACTTGTTTTCAGGGAAAACAGAGTGTCAAAGTGATGGATTTATTGGTCTTGTTAACCAAAGTTATAGTTAGTTTCAATTTGTTTTTGTAGTTCTTTAATAAAATAAGAAGGATGGATTCCGTTTTGTTTATAAAAAGCTTTTGAGAAAGCATCTGTTGTATTAAACCCCATTTCTTGTGCAATTGCCTTTATGGTATAATTTCTGAATTTAGAATCTGTTTTTAGCTTTACGATAGATTGATCTATTCTTAGATTATTGATATAGTGATTAAATGACTTCTTCTTATAGGTGTTAATAATTTTGGATAGGTATTTAGAGTTTGTTCCAAATTTTTTTGCTAAAAAGTTTATGGATAGATCAGGTTGGATAAATCCTAATTCATCTTCGAAAACTGTCAATTGGTTAAGAATTTCTTTTATACTCTCTTCTGGGATGGCGAGTTTAGTTTTCTCTTTTAATGATACTGGTTGTGTGTTCTGATTTTTGTGACTGTCTTGTTTATGATACAGTTCCTCAAAACGACGCTTATATTGTTTTTGTCTATCTCGATTAATTAACCATAAGAAAAGCAATAAAAAACTAATAATGGCCAATATAATAATAATCGTACGGGATGTTTTTTTTCCCGTTTCTAAATTATCTATAATTTTTTGTTTTTCAGAAAGTAACCTTGGAGTATCATAATTTTGTACTACAGCTTTCATTAAATACCTGTAATTTGTGTGTAGTACGCTATCTACGGTAATTAACCGTTTAATATATTTTAATTGATTATCCTTGTCTCCTAACTTTTTATAATAATTAATTAAAATTTCATAATTCTCGCGATTATTAGGCATAATCTCTGATATTTCCTGAAATATATCATCTACTTTAATATGTGCAACAATGGCTTCTTTTTCTTTGCCTAACGCGCTTAATGTTTTCCCATAAAAAAAGTAGGCTATGGAAAGATTGGCCTTATCTTTATTAGTTTTTAATTCCTCAATAACATTAGATAAACTGTCTTTGGCGGGAGTAAAATTCTTTTTATAAAATAAATTAATTCCTTCGTTTAGTGTGAAATAATATTTAGAATCGGGTTTGTTAAACGCCATTGATTCTTTATACCCAAGTCTATTAAGAATTGTTGCTGAATCTAATTTTTTATTCAAACTATAAGTTCCCGATAAAGCAGATAGCGTACTTAAATATGTCGTTGGTTTACTCTTCTTAAGTTTTGAATAGTGTTGATAGCACTCTTTAAGTTCTATTAATGCATTTTGATGTTCTCCAATCCTACTTTTTAAGATACCAATACTCTTTTTACTTGCATAAAAAAGAGTGGTGTTATCAAGTTCTTCTGCTTTTTCATTGGTTTTAAGATAGAGATCGAGAGCATTTTTAAAATGACCTTTATTATACTCTATCTTTCCTTTGTTGTAGTATGCTAGAGCAGGGTAATTTTTTGTTTTTAGATTTTTAGAATACAGAATCATACTATCTATGTATTTTTCAGTAATTTCTTTATCCTTAGTAATACCAGACATATAATAAAATCCATTCACTATTTTGATGGTATCTATATCTTTTTTTGCTTTAAAAAGATAAGATTGGGTGTATACTATTGCCTTTGATGAATCTTTTGCGTTTTTAAATATCTTTTTTTTCAGATACGTATACTCTTTGGTCAATAAACTATCAGAAGAGCTTTGAAAAGCAAATAGATTTACGGTGTTAAAGAGGAGAAGTATTATAATACATAGATGTAAGAAATATCGATTTTTTATACCTAACAATAAAAGGATATGAAACATCTGGGGATAATTTTGTCTAACAAATTTACCGATTTACATAAGAAAAAACCAATTTTAGATTTTTGATATTATCTTTTCGGATATGTCACCATAGAAAATTATAGGAAGGATATTTGTTATTAAAAACCAGGTGATTTTTGATTGAACAAGTATTTAACTCATTATCAATGTTATACATATTTTTTCTTGATCCTTAATTCTTAGAAAACATACTGCGTTTTCCTTGAAAGGCGGTTTACTTCTCTTGTTTTTTACCCGTGGTCGCTTCTATATTTGTAAGGAACAAAAAAGTACAATCATCACAAATCAAACTTAATAAATCAACTTTCGTGTTCTCGAAAGCTCGATTACGGGAAACAATATGCAATTCTAATTTTAATCACTTTTATGAAATATCTTATTACGTTACTAGCTCTAGTTTTTCTGGGGTTATCAGTTTTTGCTCAAGAGGGGCAGGAATTGTCAAAACCTCCACAAATTTTTCCTGTTTCTCCAGAAGCGGCTAGTTTGGGAAAATATGGAGAAATTCCTGTAAATCTTTCAACAGGAAAAATCAATCATAATATCCCTTTGCATACTATTAATGAAGCTGGATTGAGTTTACCTATTTCATTATCATATAATTACTCGGGATTGATGATAGAAACTATACCTGGATCGACAGGTCTGGGTTGGGATCTGGTAGGAAAAGGCATGATTACTCGTCAAATACGCGGAATTGCTGATGAAGGACAACTTGGGTATATAGGTATTAATGAAATTGGTAAAAAAGTAGCGCAATTTCATACAAATGATGTTGGGATGACGGTCGAAGAACAAGGAATGTTGATTCGAGAATCAGCTTCTGGAAGATGGGATACAGAATCCGACAAATATATGATAAGTGTGGGTTCACTTTCGGCAACGTTTTATTTTAACCATAATGGTGAAGCTGTTTTTGCACCGTATAAAAACTATAAGTTAAATAGATTGCCAAGTAATGGTGGTTTTGAACTTATCGATGATAAAGGGATAAAGTATTATTTTATTGATAAGGAGACATCTTCTCAAGAAGTAATCAATAATACTGGCGGTGATTTTACCCCTTATACCTCGGCTTGGGTGTTAAATAGAATTGAATTGCCCAATACTAAAGAAATCACTTTTACCTATATAAATTATCATACAAGTCAAAAATTGTATTCAGATTCTTGGGCAAAAGTACTTCCGTTTTCATCTGATGTAACACTTTGTCAAAATGAAGCTAATTTATCAGGGACCTTTAGTACAACAACATTTACAGAAACCCTAGGCTTAATGGTAAGCACGATTTCAACCCCTAAAGAAACTATAAATTTTGAGTATACTATTAAGGATCCATTAGATACTTCTGAAGGTCAAAACCCGGTCACTCTTGATGCAGTAAAAGTGGTAAACTCATTAGGACAAAATATAATGCAATATGGTTTTTCTTATAGAAATGAAACTACTAAATATAAATTGTTAGAAGCAATTCACAAGGGAAAACATAATCCACAACAAGAAAAAAACTATTATCGATTTGAATATTTTGGAGACCCTATCGATAATATAGCGTATTATAAACAGGATTATTGGGGGTATTATAGTGGTAATACAAATACAACGGGGAGTTTGATTTCAGAAAATGCGAATAGAGCTCCGGATTTTAATAGTACCCGCTTAGGAGCTCTCAAAAAAATTATTTATCCTACAAAAGGATCTTCAGAGATCATTTATGAACAAAACGATGTATTTGGACAACAAGACACAGGCGAAATCGGGATTGAGGATCGTTTGGATACACCGATAGACGTAGTAGTTACATCGGATGATTATGAAGGCACTGAGTTTGTTAACGAACTTATTACAATCCCGTTTACACCAAAATCATTCTCGCCAGGAGGAACTGCAGCAATAAGTCTTTGGTATTATTTGCATGGTTCTGGCTCAGGAGCAATAGCAACTGCTACTTTAAAAAGAGTTGATACGCAATCAACTTTAATTCCTTGTGCTACAGCTGGAGCAACATGTAACTATAAAAGTGAAGGTGCGGTCTCAGAACAAAATCCTGTAACAAAGAATTTAGATAAAACACTATATAACTTGGTGCCTGGAGATTATGAGTTAACCATCTTTGTAGAAAGACCAGCTAATGTTTCAAACCCAATCAATTCTCCTAGGGCAGTAGCTAGTGTGCATTTAAGGTATTTTTCGGGTAATGCATCTAATCCGCAAGAGCCAACATTTGCTAATATCCCATTTGGAGGGATTAGGGTTGCAAAGGTAAAATCCTGTGATGGAGAAGGCAATTGTTTAACCAAAGGATATTCATATCATGATGAAAACAATAAATCAACCGGAATTAATCTTTCTATTCCAAAATACGAAAGGCCAGAATATCACAATTATACAGGAAACGCATTACATTCAAAACCACCAAAAGTTTGCTATGTAGTGCGAAAAACATCATCTAGTAATGTGCCATTAAGTACTTATATTGGTAGTCCTGTACTCTATAAATCAGTTTCAGAATATCAAGAAGGGAATTCGGGAGAGCAACTAAAGACGAGATATGAGTTTTCTGGAGTTATTAGTCCAACCGAGAATTATCCTTTTGCTCCAACCGAAAAACGAAATTGGAGAAAAGGATTAGTGCTCAAGCAAGAATCTTTCAAAAAAGATAATACTTCATATAATCCAGTTGCCATAACTACAAATGTATATGGACCTTTAGAAAGATTTAATGGCATTTCTAGTAATTTAAATTCGTATAATCTAAAAACCGGACAGATAGGATATTACTATAATTCTGGAGGTCATTTAATAACATATACCTATAGACCTGATTTATATCAAACAACAAAGTACGTTAATCGTTCAGAGCTATATCCTTTGTTATCTTCAACACAAGAACAAATACATCATAACAAAACAATTACTCAAAATAGTGCATATACCTATGATAACCCATATGGACATCTTAAGACCCAAACTACGACAGATAGTAATGGGAGTACAATGACCACTACCCATACCTATCCATATGATAAAAGTGGTACGGTACATAATCTTTTGGTAGCTCAAAATAAAATTACTAGCCCTGTAGAGACGCAAACAACTAAAGATGCTATTGTCTTAGGAACTCAGGTTACCGAATTTAAAGACTGGGGTAATGGGATTATTCTTCCTGAGATTACTAAAATAGGTAAAGGAACTAAAACTCCAGAGCCACGTCTCATATATCATAAGTATGATCAGCAAGGTAATCCACTAGAAGTTTCTCAAGAAAGTGGTAGTCGTATCATGTACATCTGGGGGTATGATAATACCCAACCCATCGTAAAAATAGAAAATGCCAGCTATACGGGTATTCCTGCTGCAGTAACAACTTTGATTAATCAATTAAAGACAACTTCGGATACCGAAAATACTGCAGCAAAAGAGAACGCCATGCGTAGTCTTTTTAAAGATTTAAGAGACCATGCCTATTTTGCAAATGCGCAAATAAGCGGGTATACCTATGATCCTTTGATTGGTGTGACAACCATGACGAACCCGCAAGGACAAACAGTGTATTACAAATATGATGATTTAAATAGATTGCAATATGTATTGGATCAAGATGAGCATATTGTGCAAAAAACAAACTACAATTACGCAAATCAGCAGACTGATCAATATGGGGCCTTTACTATTAATGTAACCTCTCCTGGTCTAGTAACACCTAATAAACCAATAAGCTTCACGGCTAGTTTTGCTGGCGGTACTGGTCAATTTTTGTATACCTGGAAGGTAAATGGTATCCAAGAGCAGTGCGATACTAGTGCTACATTTACCAAAACATTTACTAGTGAGGGTGAGTATACTATTTATGTATTGGCATACGATACGCAAACCAAAAGATCAGTAAGTAAAACACTTGTGGTATCCGTACAATATCCTCCTTTGGCTACGCCAACGATTAGTGATCCATATCCAGATATTATTGAAGGAACACAGGTTACCTATACAGCTTCTAATGTTAGTGGAGGATCAGGTGACTTACGATATGAGTGGTACCTAAATGGAACCAAACAAAGTACAACCACGACCAGTTTTACGTATAATTTTCCTGCCAACGGAACCTACACTGTGTATTTCAAAGTCATAGATAATGAAAGTGGTGAATCAGTAAATAGTAACCAAAGAACAATGCGCGTATACAATCCTTTGATTGGTCATGCCATTAGCGGCAAACCACATATTGTAAAAGGTACCACTGTGTCTTTTAGTGGTACTGGATTTGCCGGGGGATCAGGTCAACGCAGATATGAATGGTTTATCAACGGAGCCAAACAAAGTGCTACAGGAACAGGGATGTCATATCGTTTTATAAATGCAGGAACTTATACTGTAAAATTAAGGGTGATCGATACCAAAGTACAACCTACACATTACAGAGATACCGATTATACGGTTAAATCGTATAACCCTATGGTGGTTAATGTGACTCCTGGTAACGCTTCTCTTAATAATTCTACACCAAGTGTACGATTTAACATCACAAGTGTTACTGGTGGTTCGGGATACTATACACGAACCCAATGGAAATTATGGAGATTAAGTAACCCGTCTTGGACGCGTAATGTGGGCAGTGGATCTAGCTATACTGTTGGAGTTAACGAAAATGGAGAATACGAGTTAAGTGTTACCTATACCGATACGCGTACTGGCCAAATTGTATTAAAAACAATGCCAATAATTGTCAATAAATCCTCTGGTGGTGACGGACCAATTGGAGAGCAATTTTAATCCCATAAAGAATAATTAAGATGATAAAAAATAAAATCATATACAGTATTATAATGCTATTCGTGGGATTACAAATCCAGGCACAGGTAGTATTATCAGATGAAAATTATGTTCATACCATTGTGCCGCAAGTGGCATTAACCATTGCAGAAATCAACAATGTAGATTGCTCTAATATAGGCGCGGTAGATAATACTATAGAAAGTGTTACCTATTTTGATGGCTTGGGTAGACCTATACAACAAAGAGCTATAAAAGCATCACCAGAGGGTAAAGATATTGTTACCCATATGCAATATGATGTTTATGGTAGACAAGATAAACAATACCTGCCCTTTGCATCCAATACAAATTCTGGTAGTTTACAATCCGTAAATGTTGATCAGGATATTAATACATATTACTTGGATACTTATGCCCAAGATTTTCCGGGGATTACGAATCCTGCAGATGTAAATGCATATTCAGAAAGTGTATTTGAAGACTCCCCATTAAACAGAGTATTAGAGCAAGGTGCACCGGGTAAAGCCTGGAAAGCTGATGGAGCAAGTGATAATGATCATACCATAAAATTTGGTTGGACTACCAATGATGCTAATGAGGTGCTTTATTTTAAAGTGGTTTTTACTGCGGGCAATACCGAGAAGCCAGAATTGGTAAAAGAAAGCTACTATTTACCTAATGAGTTACACGTAACGGTTACCAAGGATGAAAACTGGAGGCCTGCAGATGGCAATAATCATACGACTAGGGAATACAAAAATAAGTCCGGACAAGTAGTTTTAAAGCGAACGTATGCTTCGACAAGCTCAGCAGGAGTAGAGGTTGCTCATGACACTTATTATGTGTATGATGATTTTGGTAATCTTGCCTTTGTATTACCACCAAAAGTTATAACTGACAACGGTGTTAGTCAGAGTGAGCTTGACGAACTCTGTTACCAGTATCATTATGACCATAGAAACCGACTGATCGAAAAGAAAATCCCAGGTAAAGATTGGGAGTATATCATCTATAACAGATTAGATCAGCCGGTGTTAACACAAGATGCCAGTCTAAGAGCCAAAAGAAGGTGGTTATTTACAAAATACGATGCTTTTGGGAGAGTTGCGTACACAGGATTGATTGAGAATGGTAGTACTGTAGCTTTATTGCGTAGCAAACTTAATTCTAAGACGTATGAGACGCATGAAAGCAGAGCTACTACGCCAAATACTATAGCGGGTACCACATTATATTACACTATAGATGATTCGTATCCGGTACGGATGTTTAAGATTTTTACGGTTAATTATTATGACAATTACAATTTTGATATAGCAGGGTTAGTGAATCCGGGTACGGTGTCTGGGGAGGCAATTACAAACCGTACCAGGTCCCTGCCAACAGGAAGCAAAGTAAGAGTGTTAGATACTAATGACTGGATCACTACAGTAACCTATTATGATCAAAAATCAAGACCAGTATATACTGCGAGTAAAAATGAGTATCTCAATACTACTGATATTATAGAGAGCAAACTCGATTTTGTAGGTAAGGTATTAGAAACCAAAACTACACATACCAAAGGTACGAATGTGGCTATTGTAACAGTAGATACCTTTACTTATGATCATATGGGTAGAGTAGTAACCCAAACACAAAAGATCAATAATCAGGAAGAAGAACGTATTGCGAGCAATACATATGATGCGTTAGGGCAGCTTGTTAAAAAAAATGTGGGTGGATCAGTTACTGCTACATCGGCATTACAAGAAGTGGATTATGACTATAACATACGGGGTTGGTTAAAGGGAATCAACGATGTAGCTACTTTAGGCAATGACCTGTTTGCTTTTGGGATTAACTATGGTACCACTACAGAAAACCTGGGAGCAACGGCCTTATACAATGGTAATATAAGTGAAACCCTTTGGAAAACAGCGAATGATAATACCAAGCGAGCGTGTGGATACGAATACGATGCATTAAATAGAATTGTAGCTGGTCGTAGTACAAGTGGCAACTACAATTTGAGTACTGTATCCTATGATAAAGCAGGTAATATCTTAACGCTAAACCGTAAAGGGCATCTTAATGTAGATGCAAACTCCTTTGGGGATATGGATATACTATCCTATACGTACGATGCAGGTAATAAATTGTTAAGTGTTGAAGATACAGCCAATAAAATTTATGGTTTTAAAGATGGGAATAACACCAATGATGATTTTGAGTATGATGCTAATGGCAATATGATCCAGGATCAGAACAAAGGGATTACAGGGATAACGTATAATCACTTAAACCTACCAAAAACTGTTACCATCTCTAATAGTGAAGGTGCAGGAACAATTTCTTATCTTTACGACGCTACTGGAGCGAAATTGAAGAAGATCGTAACAGAAGGAAGTTCTTTAATAAATACGGAGTATGCAGGTAATTATGTATATAAGAATGGAGATTTACAGTTCTTTGCTACCTCTGAGGGATATGCAGAATATAACAACTCTAATGGGTTCGATTACATCTATCAATATACTGACCACTTAGGGAATATTAGGCTCTCTTATAAAGATGCTAACGGTAATGGAACAATTGCCCAAGATGAGATTGTACAGGAGAAGAATTATTATCCATTTGGGCTCGAACACAAAGGGTACAATAATGTTGTGAACGGCACTGAAAATAACCATCAAACTTTTAATGGTAAAGAACTTAACAAAGAACTTGGTTTAGAATGGTTAGATTTTGAAGCTCGTAATTATGATGCATCTATTGGTCGTTGGATGAATATTGACCCACATGCTGAAAATTATTTTTCGCTTTCACCCTATGTTTCATTTGCTAACAATCCTATAAGCTTTGTTGACCCTGACGGTAGAGATTTACTTTTTTGGCAACTAAATGATAACAATAAATGGGAACAAGTTGGTTTTGATAAATTAAGTAAAGAAAGTCAGGAGTCATTACTTGCATTTGCTAAGACGGATGAAGGATTTGATTTTCTTTCAAATTTTGCTAATGAGGGAGATAAAATTGGAGATGTAGAATTTGATCAAAAAGGTAAATACGCTAAACATGAGCTATCTTTTGGGGAATTTAATTATTATGGTGCAGGAGGAGGTTCTTCAAAAGCAAGGCATAAAAATGGAGACGATAAATTAACATTTGAATGGACTTTGAACCAAGCTTATCGAGGTGATAAGAAGGAAAATGGAATTGACGTAACAACCTCTGCTGCAATAACAAATGGTCATGAAGCTTTTATACACTTTTCTCAATACCTTGATGAACTTGTAGAAGCTTTTGATAATGGAGATATGGATAGGGTATATCAAATTTTTGAAGAAAGAAGAGCTGTTGCAAGAGATGGAGGTGGGAGACCTGAACACAATGGTTATCTTGATGGGAATGCCGATTTTAAACAAATGAGAACTTATTTAAGACAATTAAGACAAGTTTTAAACCCTTCTAAAGTAAATAAAGCATTAAAATCACATAATGAAAATTTGGAACGTTACAGGAATTAATAAAGCTATTCTTTTTTTAGCTTTTATAGGGTGTTTTTTATCTTGCGAAGATAAAGGAGTACAGAAATTGGAATATTATTACAATATTTACGATAGTGCAGATAATGTAAAGGGTTATTTTAAAAGAGTTATTTTAATAGACCAATCAGATCGAACTGATACGATTTATAGGTATAATAAACAGAAGATCTTGAGTAACCAAAGGGTAGAAAAGTATTTCTTTAATAAGGGGGCTCTTAAAAACCGAATGGGTACTATTCTTTTTTCAATCAAAACTAAAGATTCTTGTGTCAATTATATTGATGTAAGTAATAATAAATTTGAATCTTGTTATTTAGGAGTTTATCAAATCGATACTCCTAATAAGAAAGCTATTAATAGTTACAAGTTCGAGCAAAAAGAATTAATTATTGACGGAATTATTAAAACTCAATTTTTAGATGATAACTTTATCCTCGTTAAAGAAGAATTTAAAGAAGGTACAATAGATTATTATCGTATAGAACTTACTAATGAGATTAAGAATTTAAGTAATTAAACCCCCGCTGGGGTATAGTATGTGGTAGTTCGAGTTTTTAACTCGGACTGTCATAAGAGTGAGAAAATAAAAGTAAAGAACCTGATTGCTTAGATACGTTAACTCCAGATAGCACGAATTTGCAATCCGTGAAACATATGAGTAAAAAAACAAAAGCTATGCTTGTTAAGGCATAGCTTTTTTTGCATGTTGACGATATGCGATCTTGGGGATCAATATGTTTAAGTATTTGTTGTATGTTTCTTTCTAGAGGCAACCTTTGTCACTTATTATATGTTTCATACAAGCTATACTGTGTTTGTAATAACTATGGTATAAAAGTAGGTGTAATATAAGGGTTTGATGAAATAAGTTAGGCCAAACACTAACCTCCTTAGACGAAAGGCACTATTACTGCCGATAAGTTGAAAATGAATATGAGGTTTAAAACTAACCGGTATTATATACTAGTAAAGATGGCGTGACGAACTTTTTATCGATGTATAGTGTGCTTAAACGATTTTTGTTAAAGTGTTATGATATGCAAATTATGTTCTTTGCTACTATTTTTTTTATTTGTTATATCAATTGAGTAGGACAGATGAAAGGAATAATTAAGTGCATACTTCTTATTAATGAAGATAGATCTCATAATTTTTTGAATCAATATCGCCTGTTAAAATATTGTGAGTTAGGTAACATACAAAAAGTTGCCAGTGGTGTAGAAGCTTTGGAATACTTGAAAAAAGTGAAACAAAATCCTACACTAAAACCAGATTTAATACTACTCAACACTCATATGCCATCTATGAATGGTGTAGAATTCTTAACTAAATTTACCGCCTTAGATATTAAAATCATACGTAACATTAAAATTATTATGTTGGCAGATTCGAAGAATAAGAACGAATCCAAAAAAACGCTACAGCATCGCCATGTAATTGATGTTATTCAAAAACCACTAACACCTGATAAAGTTGATGACTTGTTTCGAAAACATTTTTTTATAGAACTGGGAGGGTGAAAATTCTTAAATATTGAGACCTTGTTGTGTAGTGCATAAAAACATGACCTAATTATGCGAGGTGAGCTAAAAACAAAAAAGTTGATTCTAATAAAAGAAACAACTTTTTATAACCTGTGGTCCCACTTGGGCTCGAACCAAGGACTCCCTGATTATGAGTAACTTCTTGGTTAAATCTTATTAAAGCAAACCAATAAGAAAAAAACCGAAGTGTTGACGGCAAATTATGACATCCATAAGAAAATAAGTAACCTATCCAGGGTATTTGATCTAGACAGTATTTGATTAAGATCTAAAGCGTTAAAGTTTAGATTGCAAAGTTATAAAGATCAATTATTTAATGATTTCTTCGTTATCTTAGTGAAGCCAATTTATATATTAAATAAGGAGAAAAATTTAACCTGACCACTCCTTCAAAACAAGGTAAGGTATAACTTAAATTACTCTTAAAATGAAAAAGTTATTTCAAAAATTATTTTTTATCAGCTTATTTATTGTTGTTCCTATTTCATGTTCGGAAGATGATCTTTTTGAAACAGAAAATGTTCAGCATGATGATTCGGTATTGAAGACTATATCTGATTGGGGTTTTTCTAAAGACGATATTGAAGACAAAGGGGATTATTATGTAGTAGATGGAGATATCGTTTTTTACAAAAACAAAAAATATCTTTCCCCTTCAAATGAAAACACTAAACAGAGAAGACATCCTAATTCGGTTACTATTAATACTGTGAATGTTTTCATCAATCCAGGTATGAATACTGATTGGAGGAATGCTTCCAGGGATGCAATCAATCGGTGGAATGCAGTTTCAAATTCCCCTTTGAGATTGAATATTACAAGTTCTCAGGCAAGTGCTCATATCCAAATTATGTATGATTCTCAAGACCCTAATGTTGCTTTGGCGGGTAATGTTTTTGGAATGGGGGAATTTCCATCAGCGAATGGATTGCCTGGAGTTGGAATTTGGGTAAATCCTGATTTCAATTCGAATTTATATTGTAATAAGAGTATTACTCAAAATATGAGAATTTCTAATGTACAACATGAACTTGGTCACAATCTTGGAATTACTCATACGAATCAAACTTTTGGAGATTTAATTCCTGGAACATCTACAACTGACAATAGTTCAGTCATGAATGGCGGACAAGCTTGTACAATTAACAATTTCAGTTCTGGAGATATCACTGCTATAGAGTATCTATTCCCATGGGTTGGTTTGCCTAGAGCATATACCAGAAACCCCGACCCTACAATTTGTACAAATGTATTTGTGCAATCTGATCGGTATATGCTTCCCGTATCTCCCGGAGCAGACACTTATGAACTGACTTCTAATTCATCAGATCTTTATGTTGATCGCTTTGTGTCTCCCGGTCAGGAAATTACCATGATAACAAATAGAACGGGTAATTATCGAGTTACCTTAAAAACTACTAATTCCTTTGGAAGTAGTTATGCCACTATCTATGTAACGGCTGTGAGTTGCAATGGAGGAGGAATAGGGTTTTAATATTTTTTTATCTTTCACGAATAAAACTGCTTGATAATCCAGATCAAGCAGTTTTTTTAGGTGTATCAGAACCTAGCCTGAAATTATTTTTAGTAACTTTTTATAATGAACATTTATACATACTATAAAATCAAGAATATTAAAACTACGCTTATTCAACCAGAACGAAACGAAACAATTCAGAAAGCAGCATGGTAGTATTGTTTTATGAGAAAACATACTATTTCGTTTGATAACTATTCAAAAAGCATTAGAAGATAAAAAGGTATTTACAAACAAATCCTGATATAGATAAAAATATGGATACAGTTTGTGGGGATTTTGGTTTCTCTAGGACTTCGTATTACAGAGTAATAAATCGGTTATCTGATAGAAATATGTAAGGTAAATTAACGTATTGCAATTATATACAGTTGTTTATCAATAGAATAAGTAAGATCGTATGGGTTGGTGATAAACCACAGAAAGTGGGCAACAGGATTAAAAACAAAAAGAGTTACGAAATTTTACAATCGTAACTCTTTGATTATTAAAGTGGTCCCACTTGGGCTCGAACCAAGGACCCCCTGATTATGAGTCAGGTGCTCTAACCAGCTGAGCTATGGGACCCGAAACGGACGGCAAATTTAAGGATTTGACTAATACACGCCAAACATTTTTTATGTTAATTTATATCTTGGCACAACTCCACCAAAACCCCATTCGTACTTTTGGGGTGTACAAAGGCAACGAGCTTATTATCTGCACCGCGTTTGGGCGTTTTATTAATGATTCTAAACCCCTCTTTTTCTAATCGATCAAGTTCTTTTTCGATATCATCAACCGCAAAAGCAATATGATGTATGCCTTCTCCCTTTTTGGCAATAAATTTACCTATGGGTCCATCTTCTGATGTGCTGCCTAGTAATTCTATTTTACTTTCGCCTACCTTAAAAAAAGAAGTGATTACAGCTTCACTTTCAACGGCTTCTTGTTTATAAGGAGCCACACCCAAAAGTTGCTCATATATCGTATTTGCTTTCTCAATATCTTTTACGGCAATCCCTAGATGTTCTATTTTATTGATATGGTTCATAATATACTTTTATCTCTTTGCGGTAAAAGTACAATTAATATGTATTTTTGCACCTATGGAAACAAACAGACAGAAAAAAATTGCAGGAGTATTACAGCGCGATGTGGCCGATGTAATACAACATGCATTACGTGAAGCAGGAGTACAGGGGATTCTGGTTTCTGTTACCAAAGTAAGTGTTACTACGGATCTCTCTATTGCAAAAGTGTATATGAGTGTTTTTCCTCATAAAGAAGGAGAAAACGTATTGAAAGAGGTTAACGCTGTAAAATCACAAATTAAACATCAAGTGGCGCAGCGAACCAAGAACCAATTGCGACGCACGCCAGAAATGTCTTATTTTATCGATGATTCATTAGAGTATATTTCTAATCTCGAAAAAGCGGTGAAAGGAAAAGAAAACCCTATTGAAAATCCTGACCTTTTGGAAAGACGTAAAAAGAAGTGAATTTTTCGTACTACATCGCTAAGCGATATTTGTTCTCACCAGGAAGTAGTAATGCTATCAATATCATTACTATTATTGCAGCTGCAGGTGTAGTTATTGGCGCCATGGCACTTTTTTTGGTGTTATCTGGATTTGCTGGATTAAAAGATTTTAGCCTTCAGTTTTCTACTTATTTTGATCCGGATCTTAAAATGTATCCGGTTAGTGGTAAGACATTTACAGTTACTTCATCTCAAAGAGAAAAATTAGACAAAATAAAAGAGATTGCCCATTATTCTGAAATTATTGAAGAACGTGTTTTTTTAGAGTTCAGAGATAAACAAAAGGCAGCATTTATAAAAGGAGTAGACGCTAACTATAATAAGGTTATAAAGACTGATAGTATTGTAGTATTTGGAGAGTGGCTACAGGGTAATGACTATCAGGTAGTCGCAGGTAATGGGATTAGTCGAGAGTTGAGCATGACGGTAGAGCCAACATATACAAACTTGCTAAGTATCTATGTGCCAAAACCGGGCAAGGGTATTCCTAGCGATCCGTCTAAAGCATTTAGAACACAAAAAGTGGTTAATATAGGAGTATATAGTTTAAATGACGATTTGGATAAAAAGTACATTTTTGCAACTACTGGATTAGCACGAAAACTACTCGATTTACCTAATGACCAAGTGACTCATCTGGAGTTTAAACTTTCTCCAGGCGTAGATGAAGAAGTAGTCATACAAAAATTGCTCTCAGTCTTTAATGACCAAGTGCTTATAAAAAATAGAGTACAGCTTAATGATACTCTATATAAAATGCTCAATACAGAAAATCTAGTTGCTTATCTGGTGATTACTTTAATTGCTATAATTGCTTTGTTTAATGTGGCAGGAGCCATTATTATGATGATTATAGATAAGAGAAATAATGCAAAAACATTATATAGTATTGGTGCTTCTTTGGGCAGTATCAGGAAGATATTTTTGTTTCAAGGGGCATTGATGACTGTTCTGGGCGCTTTATTAGGGTTAGGATTAGGTTTAATCATCATTGTACTGCAACAACAGTTTGGATTATTAATGATTACACCATCATTACCATATCCTACACGTATTACTTCAATGAGTTTTGTGGTTGTGTTTTTTACAATTACAGCAATAGGATTTATTGCATCTGTATTAGCCTCAAGTCGAATTAATCAAAAATTAGTAAGTTAGATTAATATCGGTGTATTGTATTTCTCTCTACAAAGAGGTGCTATTATACAAATTCAAACCCAGCAAATTTTTGCTGCACTTCGTCAAAAGCTGCAAATACATCATTGGGATGATCACTAGTGACCATTTTGGTACGGTATTCTTTAAAATGTGGAATTCCTTTAAAGTAATTGGTATAATGTCTTCGGGTTTCAAACACGCCTAATTTCTCTCCTTTCCAGTCAATCGCCATTTGTAAATGCCTTCGTGCTGCAATCACTCGTTCTTCTATAGTGGGAGGAGGCAAGTGTTCTCCGGTTTCAAAATAATGCTTTACTTCTTTAAAAAACCAGGGATACCCTATGCTGGCACGACCGATCATTGCACCGTCGAGTCCATATTGATCACGCATTTCCATAGCTCGTTCAGGTGTATCTACATCACCATTACCAAAAACTGGGATATGCATTCTAGGATTGTTTTTTACTTGGGCAATAGGTTTCCAATCGGCATTACCTTTGTACATCTGTGCACGAGTACGACCATGGATAGCAATTGCTTTTGCTCCTACGTCTTGTATTCTCTCGGCCACTTCTACGATTTTGATCGAATTATGATCCCAACCTAAGCGCGTTTTTACTGTAACTGGCAATTTGGTATGTTTTACCATGGCTTCGGTAAGTGATACCATAAGATCGATATCCTTAAGAATGCCCGCTCCAGCACCTTTACTAACTACTTTTTTTACAGGACAGCCAAAGTTAATGTCGATAATATCGGGGCCTGATGCCTCTACAATCTCTACAGATTTAAGCATTGATTCTAAATTGGCTCCAAAAATCTGTATTCCAACTGGGCGTTCTTTTTCGTAAATATCTAATTTCATTACACTTTTGGCCGCATCACGAATTAGTCCCTCACTAGAGATAAATTCGGTATACACCACATCTGCCCCTTGTTCTTTACATAATGCGCGAAATGGGGGGTCACTTACATCTTCCATAGGTGCAAGTAATAACGGAAATTCTCCAACATCTATATCTCCTATCTTGGCCAAAGCAATATTTTTTTGGCAAAAATACGAATAATAACAAACCTACTGAAGCTTTCAAGGCACTACAAGCTTAAAAATCTATATCAGATGATATAAAGCTTGTAAAATCAATTATATTTGCAAGTCATTAGCAGAGTGAAAATTGCATGATGAAGTAAGTATTGATGTATATCGATTAGGAAATCATGAATGCTATGTATTTGTAGAAAAACACCTTAGTAGTATTATCCTGGTTTATTAAAGGGTAAATAATGTAAGGAATTGAAACAGAAAGCTCGATCCCTTAGGATCATGCCCTAAAATTTATTTGAAAAAGAAGAATGAAGCACATAAGAAATTTTTGCATTATTGCGCATATTGACCATGGTAAAAGTACACTGGCAGATCGATTATTGGATTTTACAGGATCAGTAACCGCAAGAGAAGCACAGGCACAACTGCTGGATAGTATGGATTTGGAGCGAGAGCGAGGGATCACTATCAAGAGTCACGCAATCCAGATGGAGTATACATATAAAGGTGAAGAGTATATTTTAAACCTTATCGATACTCCTGGCCATGTTGATTTTTCTTATGAAGTTTCTCGTTCGATTGCAGCTTGTGAAGGCGCTTTGTTGATTGTTGATGCCGCGCAAAGTATACAAGCACAAACAATTTCTAATCTTTATCTGGCTTTAGAAAATGACTTAGAGATTATTCCGGTATTAAATAAAGTGGATTTACCAAGTGCGAATCCCGAAGAAGTAACAGATGATATTGTTGATCTTTTAGGGTGTGATGCAGAAGAGGTAATCCCCGCTAGTGCCAAAACAGGTATAGGGATCGAAGAAATTTTAGAAGCGGTGATAGAACGTATACCTGCACCAGATGGTAATCCTGATGAACCTTTACAGGCTTTGATCTTTGATTCTGTTTACAATCCATTTAGAGGGGTAGAAACTTATTTTAGGGTTGTAAATGGCGAAATCAGAAAAGGGCAACAGATTAAATTTGTGGCTACAGGTAAAAATTATTTTGCAGATGAGATAGGTACTTTAAAATTAAATCAAGTGCCAAAGCAAGTAGTTAAAACTGGAGATGTAGGATACTTGATTACGGGGATTAAAGATGCAAGAGAAGTAAAAGTAGGAGATACGGTAACAGATGCAAAAACACCTACTCAAAATGCTATTGCAGGTTTTGAAGATGTAAAACCTATGGTATTTGCTGGTATTTATCCTGTAGACACTGAAGACTATGAAGAGCTTCGTTCATCTATGGAAAAATTGCAACTTAATGATGCTTCTTTAGTTTTTGTACCGGAGAGTTCTGCTGCGTTAGGTTTCGGTTTTAGATGTGGTTTTCTTGGTATGCTGCATATGGAAATCATTCAAGAGCGATTAGAGCGTGAGTTTAACATGACCGTAATTACTACGGTTCCAAACGTATCGTATCATGCATTTACTCATAAGAATCCTGATGATATTATCATCGTTAATAACCCATCAGATTTACCAGATCCTTCGTCCATGAATCGGGTAGAGGAACCTTATATAAAAGCTTCAATTATTACTAAATCTGATTTTGTAGGATCTGTAATGTCTCTTTGTATAGAAAAAAGAGGGGAAATCACCAATCAAACCTATCTTACTACAGAGCGTGTAGAGCTTACGTTTGATATGCCACTGGCCGAGATTGTTTTTGATTTTTATGATCGCTTAAAAACGGTATCCAAAGGGTATGCTTCTTTTGATTATACTCCGATAGGTTTACGTGCTTCCAAGTTGGTAAAAGTGGATATACTACTTAATGGAAATATTGTAGATGCACTCTCGGCATTATTACATAAAGATAATGCTTATGATATTGGTAAAAAGATCTGTGAGAAATTGAAAGAATTAATTCCTCGCCAACAATTTGATATTCCTATACAGGCGGCAATTGGGGCTAAATTTATAGCTCGTGAAACCGTAAAAGCATTGCGTAAGGATGTAACTGCCAAATGTTATGGTGGTGATATCTCTCGTAAAAGAAAACTACTAGAAAAACAGAAGAAGGGTAAAAAACGTATGCGTCAAGTAGGTAATGTAGAGATTCCACAAGAAGCATTTATGGCGGTACTCAAACTAAATGATTAAAAAACATTATAGTAAACGCGCCTTGAACGTGGCAGTATCGTTAAGTTAGAGTGTAGGAATTATACTTCTATTTGCATTAAAAAAAATCGTTTAAAAGTATTTTATTGGGTTTAATTGCTGTTTTTTACTAAAGAATGTGTATATTTGATGTAAGTATAACCCCAAACATAAGCTACTTTAAATATTTGTTTAATCTTTAAAGTAGTGTACTAAACTCAACTAACTATGCAAAATTTTTCACCAACCCGAGTGCCTATTTATGTATACTTTTTTTTGATAGCAATTGTTCTTGCTAGTATTTCTTAGGTCGCCATTACTTATGTAATACTTAAATAATTGTAGCCTTTTTGGCTTCGATCATTTTGGATAAAATATACTCTACTCCATTATCATTATTGCTTTTGGTAGTATAGTTTGCTACAGCCTTAACATTTGGATGTGCATTTTGCATGGCAAAGCTATAAGTTGCTACGCCCATCATCTCAAGATCATTATTATAATCTCCAAACACCATGGTTTCTTCAGGTAAAATCTGATGTTTCAATTGGAGCTGTTGTAATGCGTGTCCTTTATTGGCAAGATTATGAGAAAGATCTAACCAGATTTCTCCAGACACTTTAACTTTTAATCTGTTTTCAAGATGTTTTAGAGCAGGATACAGGTATTTTTCAGAACCTTTTTGATTACAAATTGCTATTTTAAGATAGGTGTCATCAGTTACTTCGGCTAGGTCTTCTACAATTTCATATCTTCCATAATATTCGCTAAACATATCCACAAAATCTTGACCATAATTCTCAATATATCCTTTTTTTCTACCGCATAAAATTACCTGGGACCCTTCTAATTTTCGAGTAATATCTAATAGCTCCAAATAGGTGTCACGGTCAATTTCTGTGGTTTGTAATTCTTGGTTTTGCCACATAGTTAGGGCACCATTTTCTGCAATTACATAAATATCATTTTTAATAGGCTTTAGTTTATCAATTATACTATAATATTGCCTTCCGCTAGCAGCGACAAAAGTGACTCCAAGATCATTGAGTTCTTCAAAAAGTTCAAAAAAGTGGCGACTCACTTCTCCTCTAGAGTTTAATAATGTGCCGTCCATATCGGTAGCAACCAGTTTAATTTGGGATAAATCCATAGTAATCTATTATTTAATAATGGTAAAGGTATAGGAGTTTGTTTTAAAACTAAGTGAATTTATGTGAAGATAATATTATTTTAGATGTAGGGTGTGTTTTTAAATATTTTCAACATACTTATGACGATCAACGTATTTTAAAATAGATCTAAAAATGACATTTTATCAAAAGGAAATACATTTACAACCATTTTCAAGGGGTTTCCATTTAATTACAAATGAAATACTGAGAAGTTTTTCAGAAATTAAACTTATTAAAGTGGGGCAACTTCAGGTATTTATTAAACACACTTCTGCGAGTCTAACAATAAATGAAAATGCCGATCCAACAGTGAGGCAAGATTTCGAGAGCCATATGAATGTAATGGTCCCTGAGAATGCATCATATTACATACATACGTATGAAGGGCTAGATGATATGCCGGCTCATATCAAAGCTTCTCTAATGGGCAATTCGGTTCAAATACCTATTACTAACGGAAAACTTAACCTGGGAACATGGCAAGGAATTTACCTTTGTGAACATCGTGATTATGGCGGTTCACGCAAGTTGGTATTAACTGCTTTTGGTTCTTAAATAGTAGGGTTAGATGTGTGAGAGGTTAGTCAAGGGTATAAAATGCTCTACGAACAGGTTTCGCGAACTTTAAACCTTAAAACCAATTAGCCCAAGGAATGCGAGATAACATCAAAATCCATGCAATTGTATAGAAAATAGCTAGCATTTTAAACTTAGGTGTAGAGGTCAATTTCTTTTTGTGTTTTGAATACCCCATGGTGATAAAAACAATCATTAAGATCATAATTAGAGGGTGCTCTACATTATATAACCTAAGTGTTGGATCTTTCATGATCTCTCCCATTTTATGAGTGCCAGAAAACCATACTACTAATGGGGATAAGAATAAAATTAGAATTCCAATAAGTAATTGAATATGTGATACGATAAGTGCAAATAAGGAAACTCTAAAATCTTTTGGAGCATATTCTCTTTTGGTAAAAAAACCAATAAGTGCATTAATTGTTGCCAAAGTAACAACTAGTAATACAAGATAAGCCCAATAGGAGTGAACGATTTGAATTGCGTCGTACATAATGATGTGTTTAGTTTATCCAAAGGTAAGTAATAAGAATAAAAAAACCTCATTCGATAGCTATCGAATGAGGTTTTTTGTATTTGATTTTATATGATCTTAGTTGAATATATAACGTAATCCAACTTGCATTTGCCATCTTGAAGATTGTAATCCACGATCGTCTAGTTGCTCTATTCCGTCTTCAAAAGAAGCAGGGTTAAAACTAAACTCTGGATTTGGACCAGCTTGCTCAGTTTCTAGCAACCCGATATTTCTAGGAATAAACTTACGTTTTCCCCAATCTTTGTTTAAAAGATTTGTGAAGTTGAAAATATCTAAAGAAAGTTGAAGCGTGTTTTTGTGATCTCCGGTATTGATATAAAAATCTTGTAAGAATTTTAAATCAATAGTATGACTCCAAGGTCCTCTATCGCCATTACGCTCTGCATATTGACCTCTTCTACCTCTTAAGTAATCATTTCCTTCAATGAATGCATCTAAAGCAGCCCATTGTTCTGCAGATGTTAATCCATTTTCTCCATCTACTAAAGTGATTTCTGAAGCATCTCTAGGAATATAGATTAATGCATTATCTCTAGAATCGTCATTTAATAAATCTCTTCCCTCTCTGTACACAAATGAGTGAGGAGCTCCTTGAGTACCTTCGTAGAATAAAGAAATTGTAGATTTCATAAATCCTGCATACTCTTTTTCATAACTTACGTTAGCCGTAAAACGAGATCCCTGAGAGAAATCTGATCTAGATGTTGGTAAATCAGAATTCTTACCGTTTACAGTTTGAATACCTCTCCATTGCGAACTGTTTTGAGATGAAGTACCATCAAAAATAGATTCAGCTTCACCATAAGCATATGTTACACTTCCTTGGAAACCATTATCAAAAGGCTTTCTTAATGTAAATGAAGTGTTGTAAGAGAAACCTTCTCCTGTGTTAGAACCAAGAATAATTCTACCATATGTTGTATCTAATCTATCTCCAAAACTATCACTGTAAAATGGTCTGTTGTCTGCACCTACAAGGTTTCCAACAGGTCCATCTATGTTTAAGTTCTCATAAAAAATGTTAGTAATAACATCTGTGTATAAGAAATCTGCACTAGCAATCAATCCCCAAATAGGTAATTTTTGATCCACGGCGATGTTATACTTCATTACCTGAGGTAACTTTAAATCAGGAGCGAAAATATCAATATTTCCGGCAACTCCTCCGGTACCTGGAGCAACAGCAACTGGTTGTTGGTTTACATCAGGGTTGAAAACAATTGTAGAAGGATCTAGATTAAATCCACCAGTAAATCCACCAGTGATACCATTATTGTTATATGAACCACCAGGCCATACTAAAGGAATACGTGAAGTAAAGATTCCTAAACCACCTCTTATTTGAGTAGTTTTGTCATTTCTTACATCCCAGTTAAATCCAATACGTGGAGATATGTGTGCAGAAGGTCTTATTTTTTTACCAACTTGAGCACCTTGAAGATCTTTTCCAGCTGCTTCAAGAAGAGGGATTGTTCTCGTATTAAAATCATCATTTACTAAGCCTTCATCAAAAATAGGTACATCAACTCTTAAACCCGCTGTAAACTTAAAGTTGTCAGAAATATTTACTTCATCCTGAACGTAGAAACTTGGCTGGTATAGTTTAAATTCTGAAGCACCTGAAGATGCATCACCTGTACCTGTATCAGCAAGTAGAGAATACCCTCTTTGGTACTCATCTATAATGTTGTTAAAGAAGTCATCAACACTATTAAAAGTATAATCTCCAAAGTTAAAAGCAAAGAACAAGTTCTTTATTTTAGAGAATTCGTGTTGCGTACCAAGAGTAATAGTGTGCTTTCCGCTATAAATTTCAAAATTATTAGCAATGTTTACTACATCTTGATCTAATAAGTTTGCAGTAGAAAAAGGTTCTGCTCCAAAACTAATAGTTCCTCCACCATCTCTAATATCTACAGTTGGAAATGGATTTCCAGAAGGATCACGATCATCTCTTACCGTTTTATAACCTATAAGTAGGTTGTTTGATGCCCAGTTACCAATTGAAGAACTGAATTCTAAAGTAGTTTCATTTTTTGTACTCTTAAAAAGCTCAGATCCATTGATAAAACCAATATTTCTGTTTCCGCTATTTCTAGCTTCCAAGTTGTCGGCTTTAACAAAGTTATGTTTTATACTTAATTGATTATTGTCATCAATATTCCAGTCTAATTTAACAGTGAATTTATCACTATCCAGTGTTCTGGTATTGTTGTCAAAACCTCCTGGGTTATATCCGTAAGTAGTCTGTAAAAAGTTAGAAAGACCTTGGATAGCAGCTAAATCTGAATCTCCTTGGTAATTACTAAAGTTAAAAGGTTGAGGTGTTTCTCTCTCTTCTCTTTCGTAGTTAACAAAGTAGAATAATTTATCTTTTACGATTGGACCTCCAACTCTAATACCATAGATGTTGGCAGAAAAATCAGCAAGCTTTTCTCTTGATTCACCAGCAGTTTCATCAACAAGGTCTGGAGGAGTTTTTCCTGCAAGATCCTGATTTCTGAAATATGTATAAGCAGAACCTTCAATACGGTTTGTACCTGATCTGGTAATGGCGTTAATAGCACCTCCAGAAAATCCTGATTGTCTCACATCAAAAGGAGCAATATTAATCTGGAATGTTTCGATCGCATCAATCGAAAAAGGATTTACACCAGTTTGTCCACCATCTGTTCCTGAACCGGCAAGACCAAATACATCATTACTTACACCACCATCGATGTATAATGCGTTGTATCTATTATTTTGCCCAGCTAAAGAAACAGAAAAACCATCATCTCCTTCACTAATTTGCGCTTGTGGAGTAATTCTTACGAAATCTGCAACCGATCTTGACACAGATGGTAGCGAGTTAATTTGTCTTTCAGTAACTGTAGTTTCTGAACCAGTTTTACCAGAATCAAAAACTCCATTGTTTGTAGCGGTAATAACCACTTCTTCTAGAGCATTAGCCTCTTCTTTTAATTGAGTGCTCATGTTTTGAGAATCTCCTAATTGAAGAAACACACCATCTTTAATGTAACCTTGAAAACCAACATATGTTATAGTAACACGGTATGGTCCACCTGTTCTCATGTTAGCAATTCGATAAAAACCATCAAAATCTGTTATTGCACCATATTTAGTCCCTGAAGGGGCATGGATTGCAATCACATTAGCACCTGGAAGTGCTGCTCCCAAATTATCGGTTACTTTACCGTTAATAGAAGATTTTGTTACCCCTTGTGCAAACGTCTCCCCAACGAATGCTATAAGGATTACAACTAATAAAAATGTAATCTTTTTCATTATAAATAATTGAGTTAATTAATCCGTGCAAATGAACAAATCTTTATGGAAATCTACTTTATCTTAACGTTAAGAGTTTTTCACAAAATTTGTACGGTATTAAAGTAAAAGTATTTGTGGATTATATTGGTAGTCAATGGGTTGAAGATATTCAAAAGTTATTAACTAAAATTATGTTAATTAATTTAGTTTTAAATACTGCAACTTTAACAAAAAAGAAGAGTTCAAAGTAGAAAGAAATCCTTGTAATTACCTCTTACAAGGATTTTTTGTAAATTATTTTGAATATCGTTTTAAAAGATTTTCTGTAGAAGAATCGTGTTGATAAGTAGCGGAATTGTTAATTTCTGATAAAATTTTTGTAGCTAATTGCTTACCTAATTCAACTCCCCATTGATCAAAACTGAATATATTCCATACGATACCTTGAACAAAAATTCGTTGTTCGTACATAGATACTAGAGCCCCTAAACTCTTTGGGGTTAATTGATCTATTAGGAGTGTTGTTGTGGGTTTATTCCCTTCAAATACTTTAAAAGGAGCGAGTTGGTTTATTTTTTTCCCTGATAGTTTTTTTGTAACCAACTCCTCCCGCACTTCATTATTGGTTTTACCATTCATCAACGCTTCTGTTTGTGCAAAGAAATTGGCCATTAGTTTATCATGGTGATCTTTGTCTTTAAATAGGGCATTCTTAAAACCTATAAATTCTGCAGGGATTAACTTTGTGCCCTGATGAATTAATTGAAAAAATGCATGTTGTGCATTGGTTCCTGGTTCTCCCCATATAATAGTTCCGGTTTGATAATTGACAGGGTTGCCATTGCGATCAATACTTTTACCATTACTTTCCATGATACCTTGCTGTAAATAAGCTGGTAATCGGTGTAAATATTGAGAATACGGAATAATAGCTTCGCTTTCGGCATTAAAAAAATTATTATACCAAATGCTTAACATTCCTAAAATAACTGGGATATTTTCTTCAAAAGGAGCGGTTTTAAAATGTTCATCCATTTCATGAGCTCCATGCAATAGAGCTTCAAAATTATCATATCCGACAGATAAACTTATTGATAATCCAACGGCACTCCATAGTGAAAAACGACCTCCTACCCAGTCCCATAACGGGAAGATGTTATTTTGGTTTATGCCAAAATTAGTAACATTAGGAATATTACTGGATACCGCAACAAAGTGCTTACCAACGGCTTCCTTTGATGCGTATTGGATAAACCAATTTCTGGCTGTTGTAGCGTTAGAAAGTGTTTCTTGAGTAGAAAATGTTTTAGATACAACAACAAAAAGAGTGGTTTCTGGATCTAAATCTTTTAAATTTTGATGCACATGATCTCCATCTACATTAGAGATAAAGTGTGTCTTTAGATGATTTTTATAAAACTCCAAAGATTCTGTAATCATCATTGGACCAAGATCTGACCCTCCTATTCCAATATTTACAATATCTGTAAAAGGTTTGCCAGTATATCCTTTTAACTCACCAGAAATCACTTGGTGACTGAAATGTTTTATTTTTTCTTTTACTTGATCAACTTCAGGAATTACATTATTACCATCTACTTCAACAGTGTAATCTGAAGGAGCTCTTAACGCTGTATGCAATACGGCTCGTTCTTCAGTTTGGTTAATAGTATTTCCTTTAAAATACTGTGTAATTGCCTGGTCTAATTTAACTTCCTTAGCAAGATCTACTAATAATTTTTTGGTAGTTTCATCTATTCTGTTCTTTGAATAGTCTACATAAAAATCGTTTAAAGAGATCGAAAAATGATCTGCTCTATCAGGATTTACCTTAAAGAGATCTTTGAGATGTTTATCTTTTATGTCGGCAAAGTGTAATTGTAATGCTTCCCAGGCTTTTGTGGTGGTGGGATTAATAGTTGGTAATGTCATTTTTTATAAAATTTCTTTTGGTTCAAATAGTATGCTGTCCAGTGTTGTTTTTAAGGGTTCAATGTGGTTATTAAACGCTGGTCTAAGACTATCAGCAAGTGGTTTGGATGCTGGCAGGTCTTGTTTAAAAGGATCTACTTCTTTTCCGTTTTTCCAGAATCTATAGCAAACATGAGGACCACTGGTATTTCCGGTCATGCCGATATACCCTATTACATCTCCTTGTCTAACAAATTGTCCAGCTTTTACGGCTTGTCTACTCATATGTAAATATTGAGTATCATAAGAGGCATTATGTCTTATTTTTACATATTTACCATTACCTCCTCTTCGTTCGGATTTTGTTACAATACCATCTGCGGTAGCTAAAATGGGAGTCCCAATAGGAGCGGCAAAATCAGTACCTCGATGAGGCCTTATTTTATTACCATAATATTTAATTCTTCGTCTAAGATTGTATCGTGAAGAAATTCTGCTAAATTTTACTGGAGCTCTTAAAAAAGCTCTTCGTAGGTTGTTGGCTTCTTCATCAAAATAATCAAAACCTCCATTAATAGAATCATCCTGATATCTAAATGCATATATAGGTTTACCGCGATGCTCGAAGTAGGATGCCTTTATTTGATCAATTCCTGCAGGAATGGTGTCGTCGATAAATTTTTCTGTATACATTACTTTGAAACGATCACCAGCCTGAAGTCTGGTAAAATCTATGGTCCATGCATAAATATCAGACATGTTATATGCAACCAAAAAGTTAAGGTCCAGATCGTCAAAAGTTTGCATAAGACTACTATTGATAACTCCAGAAGCGGTTTTTTCAACAAGTTTTACTGGTTTCTTTTTTTTGCTAACAATGATACTATCTCTGAAATCAATGACAGTATAATCTATTTTGTTGTTTTGGTATACAAACACCTGTGCTTTTTCGGTGGTGTCTTTAGATTTAAGCAGCATGTAGGGTTTGCCTGCTCGAATTCTGGCTACATTGAAGGTGTCTTTGATTTTATTGGTAATCTCAAATACTTTAGCTCTAGTTATCCCATGATTATCCATGATAGCTCCAAAACTATCTCCTGATCGGATAGTGTCTTTTACAACATTGAAATCATTGAGAACATAGCCATACTCCATAAGTACCGGAGGTGCTTTTTCTTCCTCAACTTTTTCAGGAACAACAATTTTAGCTTCTTTTTTTTCTTTTTTACATGAAAATACTACTATAACAAGTAATAGTAAGTAACCTATTTGTTTCAACTGACGACAATTTTATTTAGTGCTATTAAATTGATGGGTAACCCATTGCTGACCCCAGTTTTCTTTTTCTTCTTCGCTCCATAAATGAGGGAAAAACATAATTCTTTGAAAACTAGGAGGTAAAAAACTTTTCCAGTTTGTTCCCCCAGTAGCCAATACTTCTCCTTTATCCTTGTTAAGGTATCTAAAAGCGGCCCCCATGTGCATTAATAACCAATTAATATTCACATTGGTGTCAAAAGTACGTAATGCTTCGATAAGGTGCACATTATTTTGCTCTTTTTCTGGCAGTTCCAGATATTTATGAGATATTGAGGTATGTTGTACTTGTTTTGCTATACGCATCATTCTTGGGGTATAGCGATATTCAAACTGTTTTAAGGTAAGTGTTTTTTCACCCGTTTCTATATCTGTAGCGCCAGATTTCCAGTATAAATGCTCAAAAACTTCTTCTAAAGGGTCCTCTTCAGAAAACTGAGTTCTTTCTTTGGTATTTACCAGATTAACTAGTGGAGTGGCATAAATTTCGATTAATCGAAATTGAACAGATTGAAAACCACTAGCTGGTAAAAGAGACATTCTGTATTTTAAAAATTGCTCTCTATCCATCCCTTTAATCATTACATCAAAGGAATTGATTAGCACTCTAAAATAACGATTTACTCGATCTAGCTTGGCGGTAAAAAATTTGGCGTTTTGTAATTTATCATCTATAATTTGCTTTAACTCATGAATGATGAGTTTGAAGTAAAGCTCTGTGATTTGATGATACGTGATAAAGATCTCTTCATCAGGAAAATGCGTTCTTGGAATCTGTAAACTTAATAGGGTGTCCAAATGGATATAATCCCAATATGTCAAATATCTGTCGTGAAGTAATCCATCAAGATAAGACCCTAAGTCCTGACCGGAATTTTTGAATTTTTTTTCTAATTGCTTTATTTTCTCTGCAATTTCTGGTTTTATGCCTTCGTCATTCATTTAATTATCTACTATAATTTTAAATGGGTGTTTAAGTCCTTTAAACGCATCCAAATCTGCTTTTATTGAGCCAACTAATATATCTGCTTTAATCCTTACTGGCATGCGATTATCATCGTCGCTTACCCACACAGTCATACTTTCTTCTTCCTTAAAGATTCTATCTGCCTGAACGTAAGGTCTAAATTTTAAACATGCAATTTTACCCATTTTAGTTTTAATGACCTCTCTTCCTAAGAACTTTAATTTGAAATTATAATTTTCGTTATCAAAAAACATGTTTACAAATTGTTCATCTCCCTTTTTTAATGAAGATGTTTCGATGCTATTACGCAAATAGTAAAACGAAGACATCATATCCTGTACATTAGATTTGATAGGAAAAGATTTTTTGGTATTGTATTTTTTATTAAAAACTAATGCTTCGCTTTGTTGGTGATCAAAGTTTATTTCTATATCCTTGGTATGCCCACCTTCGTTGATTTTTCTAATAAAACGGTAGGGTTTAACTTCATTTTTATCGATATAGGTTTCATAATAATCTTCAACTTTAAAAAATACGCTTAACAAACCGGTAGATTTACCCGCACCTACTACATGATATACAGACTTGTCACCAATGGTATCATCCTTAACTTCAAGAGTAGCATAACTAGCTGTAAATGGACCATAATGAATTCTAAACTTAAACCATTCTCCAGAATCAAAAGCCTTATGCTTTTCTTGGGCAAAAGAAGGAAAAGTGCTTAGTATTATTAATAATAAAGAGATTGACTTTTTCATAGTTTGGGTTGTTAATATTTAACGTAAATCTATTATTAAAATAGGTGTTCGCAATATCCATTCCAAAAGTACCATTTAATGTGAAGACATAAAAATGAATACCGTTACCAAAATATGAAAAATAATACAAAAAAGAGAGCCACCACAGCTCTCTTTTTTACTTTTATTAACCAACTAAAAACTTAAATTATGAGAATAATTATTGTTTTAGATATAAGTGGTAACCACTCCACTCATGATGCAAAAATCAACTTTTTTGAATAATTATCAAACGAAAACGTTTTTTTATTATGAATTTTAACAAAAATTTAGACTAAAACTTATAATATTTCAATTTTATCAGGATATTAACGCTCTTTTTTAGAATAATTAAAAATCAACTCTTTTTGTGATTTTATAGAGTTCCTCGTTGTTCTTGTTCTCTTTCTATGGCCTCAAACAATGCCTTAAAATTACCTTTACCAAAAGATTGAGCTCCTTTTCGTTGTATAATTTCAAAAAACATAGTTGGTCGATCTAATACAGGTTTTGTAAAAATTTGAAGGAGGTATCCTTCATCATCACGATCAATTAAAATTCCTAATTCTTTTAAGGGAGCAAGATCTTCGTCAATTTCACCAACTCTATCTAATACGGTTTCGTAATAACTGGCAGGTACTGTAAGAAAATCAACACCTCGCTGTTGTAATTCGGCTACGGTTTCGATAATGTTATCGGTGGCTAGAGCCATATGTTGCACACCGGCACCATTGTAGAAATCGATATATTCTTCTATCTGAGATTTTTTTCTTCCTTCGGCAGGTTCATTAATAGGAAATTTGATTCGTCCATTTCCATTACTCATAACTTTACTCATCAAGGCAGTATATTCTGTAGAGATATCCTTGTCATCAAATGATACTAATTGTGCAAAACCCATAACTTTGGCATAAAACTCACACCACTTATTCATTTCGTTCCAACCTACATTACCCACCATATGATCTATAAACTTAAGACCTGTATCTTTTGTTTTGTATGGTTTGTTCCATGGCATATAACCAGGTAAGAAAACGCCTTTGTAATTTTTACGTTCTACAAAAATGTGTACCGTTTCACCATAGGTGTGGATTCCCGAAAAGACAACACTTCCATGTTCATCTTTTTCAACGGTAGGTTCCATATAGGACTTTGCACCACGTTTTACAGTTTCTTCATAACTCTTTGTGGCATCATCAACCCAAAGCGCAACAACTTTTACACCATCTCCATGAGCATTAATGTGCTTGTTAATGTCTCCATCAGGTTGTAAAGGAGAAGTTAATATTAATCTTATTTTGTCTTGCTGTAAGACGTAAGAAACGCTGTCTTTTCTACCAGTTTCTAATCCTGCGTATGCTACAGGCTGAAACCCCCATGCGCTCTGATAATAGTATGCTGCTTGTTTGGCGTTGCCTACGTATAACTCTACATAATCGGTTCCTAAAAGTGGTAAAAAATCTTCAGCTTGTGGAACTACTTTTTCTAAATCTTGAGGTGTTATATTAGTTGACATTTTTGAAATTTATTAATGGTTAATAGGATAATGAGAATCATTTCTCGTTACAATAAATCATGAGTGTAATTTTTTAAATTTAAATTACCACATGGCTCTCAAATGTGCTGTAATATCAATTCTATTATTTAACATATCTTCTTACTCTAACCATGATTTATGATAATCATCATCTGCTATTGTCATTGCCTCTTCAGTAACCATTAATGGTTTAAATGTATCTACCATTACTGCAAGTTCATCGGTTTTTGTTTGTCCGATACTTCTTTCTACTGCACCGGGGTGAGGTCCATGAGGTATTCCTGCGGGATGTAAAGAAATATGTCCAGCATCAATATCGTTTCTACTCATAAAATCACCATCTACGTAATATAAAACTTCATCACTATCTATATTACTGTGATTGTAAGGTGCAGGAATAGAATCTGGGTGATAATCATACAATCTAGGTACAAATGAGCATACCACAAAAGCATCGGTTTCAAAAGTTTGATGTACTGGTGGTGGTTGATGAACTCTTCCGGTAATTGGTTCAAAATCATGAATCGAAAACGCGTACGGAAAATTATACCCATCATATCCTACTACATCAAAAGGATGTGTGGCATACACCATATCAAAGATCTCATCTTGTTTTTTGACTTTGATCAAGAAATCTCCTTTTTCATCATTGGTTTCTAATTCATAAGGAGTTCTAATATCTCTTTCACAAAAAGGTGAGTGTTCTAATAATTGCCCAAACCAGTTGCGATATCTTTTTGGGGTATATATGGGTCTTCTTGATTCTACAATAAAGAGGCGGTTATCTGTTGTGTCAAAATCGAGTTTATAAATGGTGCCTCGGGGAATTAATATGTAATCTCCGTATTTAAAATCAAGATTGCCTAAATGACTTCTGAATTTTCCACTTCCGCGATGCACAAAAATTAACTCATCTGCATCTGTATTTTTATAAAAATAATCTGAAGTAGATTCTTGTGGTGCAGATAAAATGATACTTACATCACTATTGGTTAATACATTTTTTCTGCTTTGTAAATAGTCTTTTTCAGGATTGATTTTGAAACCATGAAATCTATAGGATTTAATATTATTTCCTATGGCAATTTTTGGAGCTACACTGTAACTTCCTTTAATTTCTTTTACTTGAGTTGGTCTATGATGGTGGTAGAGATTGGTTGACATTCCGTCAAAACCGATAGTGCCAAATAATTGTTCATAATACAAATTGCCATCAGGTTTTTTAAAGATGGTATGGCGTTTAGGTGGTATTTCTCCTAAGGAATGATAAAAAGGCATGATTATTTAAATTTTAGGTATTAACTACTTCTTTTAAAAAAATAATATATAGAATGCCTGCCTTATTCGGGGTTGCGTTTAATAAGGTAGTGTAATAGTAGTAATAAATCCTGCCAGAACAAGTTCATAATAATACAAATATCGTAAATATTTCTGTTCTTTTAGGTGTAGTTTTTACTAAAACCAAAAACCAACGCTAAAGAACCAATTACCTTCACCTAATTCTGGTGAATAGGAATATTTTACCTGTACAGGTCCAGCAAACGTGTCAATGCCATATCCCAGAGCATAACCAGTAAACTCGGGATTTTCGAACCATCTTCCTGTACTAAATAATTTATTGCCAACATTAGCAAAATTTGCAGATAGATTTACATGATTTTTTTTGAATAGTTCATAGTCAACAGAGATCAACCCTTTCATGAAACTTCGCCCAGTAATTCCTAAAAAGTCGTATCCATAAAAAGGTATGAAATTGTTGATGGTTTTTGCTCCAAAACCTCCCAATAAGAAATCCAGAGAGTTTATAGGGTTATTTCCGATTTTAGTTCCTGCCTCAAAAGCTATATTCATAGATGCATTATGAAATAACGGTCTTGCGTATCCTAACTGTGCTTTGGCGATAGAAAATTCATCAAAACTATTCGTAAAATCGGATGAGAATATATAGGTATGAACATCTCCTTCGAACAAGAATCCTCTAGATGGGAAGTACTTATTGTCGTAGGTGTCTAATTTAAAATATCCAAAGGCGCTCCAGTAATCACTGTCGTCAAATACTGTTCTTGGAATTTGATTTTCATCTTCGCCAAAGGTTTCTGAAATGATTCTAAGCCTTTTATACTCTCCTCCAAGTCCTACAGAGAAGGTTTGTTTTAGTAGTGTTTCAGCATATACCTGAACATTAAAATCGGTATAATCGATATCAATGGTGTTAATTCCAAGATTTGGGATTTCACCAAACTGCCCAATGAAACCAAAATCAAATGCTTTTTTAAAATTGGTATATCTGTATTTTACACCTGTACTCCAATAAAACCCTTTATCGATATAATAATCGAGATTATATCTAATATTATCTCCCAAAGCCACATCAAATGAGAGAACATCATTATTTACTAATAGACTTTTTCTGGTTACATTTACCAGAGCAGCAGTTTGATATAAATCATCATAATGTAGTGCAAACCGAAGGAGCATTTTGTTTTCACTTTCTTTAACCCTAACCAAAAGTTGTTTGCCTTCTTCGGTATCTATGAGTTCATGATTGACACGATCAAAATTTCCTGTAGCCGATAAGTTATTAATACCCTCGTTTAGCTTTTCGTATGTAGTAACTCTTGGGGTTTTTAGTTTTAACTTCCCTTTTACATAGGCTCTTGTATATCTTTCATTTCCAGTAATAACAACACTGTTTATTAAAACAGTCTCGGCATTTTTCGGCACTTTTTCTCTTGGTTTAGAGGGTTTTTGTAACCGAGCTATTTCTTTTAATTTTTCGTAATTCGAGAATGCTGCTTTTTCACCGCTTGCTATAATTTCATTGGCTTGATCAAAAGACATTACAGAAAAGTCCATTATAGAGGGCTTTATGTATATTTCGGTATCAGAAACCTTCTCCTCCATAGCTTTAATGGTTTTAAAATTACTGATTTGAAGTAAGATATTAGTAACCGAGTTTAGTTGATCTCTTGCGAGTAAAGTATCTTGTACATCAATACCGATTACAATTTCGGCACCTTTTTCTTTAATTTCTCTAACGGGATAATTGTTGGATACACCACCATCTGTCATAAGAACACCATTTACATCTACCGGACTAAAAATAGAAGGTAATGCACCACTAGCGGCTACAGCTTCTGGTAAATAACCTTTGTCGAATAAGACTTGATCTCCAGTTTCGATGTTGGTAGACATGCAGAAAAAAGGTATGGGTAGCTTATCAAAATCATTAATGTCATTAACATGCGCTGTAAATCTAGAAAATTGATTGTAAAAATTTTGACCTTTAGAGAGTCCTTCGGGTAGGCCTATTTTGAAATTGTCAAAAGGTAAGGTTACAGCGTATTTTTCGGAGTCTTCTCTTTCATAAAATGTCTTAGCATCTCTGGGTAACTGATCTTGTATAAAAGCATCAAAATCAACTGATCTAAAAATTGAATCTAATTCTTTAGCCCTATATCCCGATGCATATAAGGCTCCAACGATGGCTCCCATACTTGTGCCGCCTATATAATCAATTCTAACTCCAGCATCTTCAATTACTTTTAATGCGCCAATATGTGCCAGACCTTTAGCACCACCACCACTTAGCACTAAACCTACTTTTAGATCATCAATATCGACTTTATCATAAATATCTGTGTTTTCTTTTTCTTGAGACCAAATTATTCTGGGTAAAAACACTACTAGAAGCAGCATAATTTTCAGAAAAATTTTTAAAACAAAGTTTGTGGTCATCATTCTTCTTTTTTAGAAAGATAATAATTAAACACTTTGGTTGCGCGAGCATCGCCAACCACTTGGGCTAATTCTTCTTTAGATGCTTCTTTTATTCTTTTTACAGATCTAAAGTTCTTTAACAGTTCTACAACTGTTTTTTCACCAATACCAGGAATTGTATCTAGCTCGGTGTCCAGAGCAGATTTACTACGTTTTTGTCTATGAAAAGTAATACCAAATCGATGGGCTTCGTTACGTAAATGCTGAATAATTTTTAAGCTTTCTGTTTTTTTGTCTAAGTATAGCGGGATAGAATCTCCAGGATAATAAATTTCTTCTAATCGTTTAGCAATACCTATAATAGTTATTTTACCTCTTAACCCTAATGTTTCCAACGCCTTTAATCCAGAAGATAATTGCCCCTTTCCTCCATCAACAATTACGAGTTGTGGTAAGGGTTCTTCTTCTTCTAATAAACGCTTATACCGTCTATAGACTACTTCTTCCATTGAAGCAAAATCATTAGCTCCCTCGACAGTTTTGATATTAAATTTTCTGTATTCTTTCTTACTAGGTTTCCCATTTTTAAAAACTACGCAAGCTGCAACTGGGTGCGTACCTTGGATATTCGAGTTATCAAAACATTCGATATGTCGAGGTTCTTCAGGCAGCCTAAGATCTTTTTTCATTTGAGCCATTATTCTTTTTACATGGCGGTCGGGATCAATAATTTTAATTTGTTTGAATCGATCTTGTCTATAGTATTTGGCATTTCTTAAGGATAGATCTACAATTTTCTTTTTATCCCCTAATTGCGGAACGGTAATTTTGATTTCTTCTCCAACTTCTACATTAAATGGAACAAAAATTTCTTTAGAAGTAGATTTAAAACGTTGCCTTATTTCAATAATTGCTAGCTCCAAAAGTTCTTTGTCGGACTCCTCCAGTTTTTTCTTAATTTCAGAAGTATGCGATCTAATAATCGCTCCGTATGATAGTTGTAGAAAATTGACGTAACCATAAGACTCGTCAGAAATAATAGAAAATACATCTACATTACTAATTTTTGGGTTTACTACAGTAGATCGTGCTTGATAGTTCTCTAAAATTTCGATTTTTTCTTTGATTCTTTGTGCATCCTCAAATTCCATTTTCTCGGCATGCTCACTCATTTGCTGTTTAAATCGATGCAATGAATCTTTAAAGTTTCCTTTTACTATTTGTCGGATTGCATTTAGATTGTCGTTATACTCTTTTTCTTCTTGTAACCCCTCACATGGGCCTTTACAATTCCCTAAATGATACTCTAAGCAAACTTTATATTTGCCATTATCTATTTTTTCTTGAGATAGGTCATAATTACAAGTTCTTAATTGATAAAGCCCTTTGATAAGTTCTAACAGTGTGTGTACTGTTTTCATTGAAGTATAGGGTCCAAAATACTCAGAACCATCTTTGATCAAATTGCGAGTCTGAAAAATTCTGGGAAAACGTTCTTTTTTGATGCAAATCCAAGGATAAGTTTTATCATCCTTAAGCATTACATTAAATCGAGGCTGATATTTTTTGATGAGGTTATTTTCCAGTAAAAGGGCATCTGTTTCGGTCTCTACAACAATATGCTTTAAAGAATGAATTTTTTTTACTAATACTTTGGTCTTGTAATTATCGTGATTTTTAGTAAAATAGGATGCTACTCTTTTCTTGAGATTTTTGGCTTTGCCTACATAGAGCAATTTATCATCTTTATCATAGTATTGATAAACACCAGGCGAAGTGGGTAAAGTTTTAATCTGTATGTCTAAAGAGGCTTCTTGCATATTCCAAAGGTAAAGTTAATAGATTACCTGTATTGATGCATACTTAAATAGGGTTTAAATTTTGTTAAATTGTAATCAAAATACGCAGACCGTTATTAAAATTGGGTTATACTTTATAATCCAATTTGATTTTTCTTACTTTAGTAGTTCCAATACCAATTCTGTTTTTTTGGAAAAAGAAAAGAAAATAATTGGCAGAACTGATAAAGTGGATTTTCCACTTCTTGAGTTAAAAGATATCGATGCCAAAGTCGATACAGGTGCGTATACTTCTTCAATACATTGTATTGATATTCGCGAAATTGATCAAACATTGCAATGTAGTCTTCTTGATGCAACACATCCCGAGTATAATGGAAAAAGATTTACGTTCAAGAATTATGATATTTCTGCAGTGAAAAGTAGTACCGGAAACGTAGAAATGAGATATGCCATTAGAACTCAAATTACTGTATTCGAAAAAACATATCCTATTACCTTAAACTTATCTTCTCGTGATGATATGCGTTTTCCACTTCTTATTGGGCGTAGATTTTTGAGTGGAAAATTTTTAGTTGATCCTCAATTAGAAAATCAGTCCTATAACCAAAAACTGTAATGAATATTAAAATCTTGTCGCGTAGTGCGAATTTATACTCTACCAATGCGCTTGTACAAGCTGCTGTAAAACGTAAACACAATGTACAGGTAATTGATCCTTTAAGTTGTGATATTGTAATCGAAAGACAAAAACCTGAGATTTATTATCGAGGTAAGAAATTAGATCATGTAGATGCTGTGATTCCTAGAATTGGTTCATCTATAACCTATTACGGAACGGCTGTGGTGAGACAATTCGAAATGATGAATGTGTTTACCACCTTAAAATCTCAAGCTTTGGTACAGTCTAGAGATAAACTAAGAAGTTTACAAATTTTGTCTAAAGCTGGTTTGGGGCTACCAAAAACAGTATTTACTAATTATTCTAAAGATGTTTCTGAAGTGATATCTCATGTAGGGGGTGCTCCTTTAATTATTAAATTATTAGAAGGGACTCAAGGTTTAGGTGTTGTACTTGCCGAAACTAAGACGGCCGCAGAATCTGTATTGGATGCTTTTAATGGTTTGCAAGCAAGAGTGATTGTGCAAGAATTTGTTCGCGAAGCTAAAGGAGCAGATATAAGGGCTTTTGTAGTAGATGGAGAAGTAGTAGGTGCGATGAAAAGACAGGCAAAAGAAGGAGAGTTTAGATCTAATCTACATCGAGGGGGTACTGCAAGTGTGATTAATTTAACCAGACATGAAGAGCAAGCAGCTATTTTGGCTGCAAAAGCACTAAAAATGGGAGTTGCAGGAGTAGATTTATTGCAAAGTAATCGAGGGCCTCTCATTCTTGAAGTAAACTCTTCTCCTGGTATAGAAGGTATCGAGAATGCAACCGGAAGAGATATTGCCAAATCAATTATTCGTTATATTGAAAGAAGTTTGTAAAAACTATGACAAAAAAAAGAACTGAAAATATACTTAAAATTTTAGGTAATGAAGTGTTTCCTGGTACGAGTACTACCATAAACTTTAATATCGCAAAACTATATACCTCTACCAAGGTTGAAATACCTATAATTATCGAAAGGTCTAAAATTCCTGGGCCAACAGTATTAATTACTGGTGGGATTCATGGAGATGAAATTAACGGAGTAGAAGTAGTACGGCAGATTATTGCAAAAAAAATTAATAAGCCGGTAAAAGGAAGTATTATTTGTATCCCTGTACTTAATGTATTTGGGTTTTTAAATATGAATCGATTTTTTCCAGATGGTAGAGATCTTAATCGAGTTTTTCCTGGAACAAAAAACGGCTCTTTAGCCAGTAGATTTGCATATCAGTTTATTAATGAAATTTTACCAGCAGTAGATCTTTGTTTGGATTTTCATACTGGAGGAGCTAGTAGGTTTAATGCTCCGCATATTAGAGTAGATCCTAAAAATGAAAAACTAATAAAACTAGCAAAAATATTTAATACATCATTTATTTTACATTCTAAAAACTTAGAAGGTTCTTATCGGGCTACTTGTGCAAAAAAAGGAAAAGATATTTTGTTGTTTGAAGGAGGGAAGTCTCAAAACAGTAGTAAAGAAATTGCTGTCGAGGGCGTACATGGCGTAATGCGCGTTTTGGATCATTTTGAAATGTTAGATGATATTTTCGAAATTCCTAAGCCTCCTGCAGCGAGCATCGTGATAAAGAAAAGTGCATGGATGCGTGCTAGGTATAGTGGTTTATTACATATTAAAATTCCTATTGGCAAACATGTAGAAAAAGGAGAGATCTTAGCTACAATAACAGATCCTTACGGTAAAATGAGACATGTAGTAAAAGCGGTTAATGAAGGATATGTTATTAATGTAAATGAAGCACCTATTGTATATAAGGGGGATGCTATATTTAGAATAACCAGAGAACTAGGGAATGAATAAAAAGGAGCTAAGAGCAAAATATAAAATACTGAGATCTGAGTTAAATGATCAGGAAATTGATACTATGAGTATGGACATTGCTAATAGAATGCTTCAACTTCCGATATGGGAAAAATCGTACTATCATATTTTCTTACCTATACAAAAGCAAAAAGAAATTAATACAGAGTTTATGCTGCATATCCTCCAGGGAAAGGATAAAAATGTGATCATTTCTAGGAGTAATTTTAAAAATAATACACTAGAGAATTTTTTGCTTACCGATACGACTGTGCTTAAAACAAATGCATGGGGTATTCCAGAACCCGTTGATGGAATCCCAATACCAGATGATAAAATAGAAGTTGTTTTTGTGCCCTTACTGGCTTTTGATAAAGAAGGGAATAGAGTTGGATACGGAAAAGGATTTTATGATATTTTTCTAGGAAAATGTAATCCTAAAACATTAAAAATTGGTTTTTCTTTTTTCGCGCCCGAAAATAAAATTGAAGATATAACCCCCGAAGATATAGGTCTTGATCTTTGTGTAACCCCAAAAGAAGCTTATTATTTTAAGAAATAACCAGTGTTCATGGTATTCAAGAATACTTTTCTTATCTTAGATATACGTATAATTAGTACCCGCCCAAAATGTCCCAAAATATAGAAAGTGTCTGCATCATAGACGATGATAATATTTATATAAATTTAGTAACTAAAATTATTGAATTAAAGCGACTATCTGAGTCTGTTTTAGTATTCAATAACGGAAAAGAAGCTATGGATTTTTTCTATAACTCTATGGATAGTGAAGACAAGGTCCAAGTACCTCAGGTTATTTTGCTAGATCTTAATATGCCTGTGATGGATGGTTGGGAATTTCTTGATGAATTTTCGAAGATTAAGGATGATATAAAGAATAAAATAGATCTTTATGTAGTAAGTTCGTCTATAAATTTAAGAGACATCAATAGAGCCAAATCAATAGATGCTGTCTCGGATTATATTACTAAACCATTAAAACCAAGAGATTTTGAAAGAATACTAGAATAAAGGTTGAATTCTAGATGTTTTTTGGAAAAGCTTTTTTGTTAAAAATGATCAACAAAAACACGCCAACACTTATAGCAGAATCTGCAATATTAAAAACAGGATCAAAGAAAGAAAAGTGTTTTCCTCCCCATATAGGAATCCATTCTGGTAAAATATCGTCATAAAAAGTAAACTGTATCATATCTACGACCTTCCCATAAAAGAGACTTTCGTAACCACCATCTTTTGGTAAAAAGCTAGCAACATTACTTACTGTGCTTTCATCAAATAAAATTCCATATAACAAAGAATCTATAATATTACCAAAGGCACCGGCAAAAATTAGAGCGATACAAAAAGTCAATATCATTGAACTATTTTTTCGAACAGAATCATACAACCAATATCCAATACCGGTAATAGCCACTAACCTGAATAGGGTGAGTACGAGCTTACCATAACTACCAGGAAGTTCAAAACCCCATGCCATTCCTTTGTTTTCTACAAATACAATACGAAACCAATCAAAAACTTTAGCTTCTTCGTGTAGGGTAAAATGAGTTTTAATATAAAATTTGGAGATTTGATCAATCAACAATACTAAAACAATAACTAAAATAGATTTTTTTAAGGACATAAATATATTATCGGTTTATTCAGGTAATAAAGGCGACGGACAAAAATAGTGTTTTATTTTGTTTTACAAACACTTATATCACCGCTTATAGAGCTTAAGTTGATTTTGTGCTCGCCATAAATTTTTTGAACATTCAGTTTTCCTGATTTTGTAATTGTGTTTACTATCGCATTTTTTGTAGATAACTTGATATCACCAGTCAGTGTATTTATTGTAGCATTACCCATAAAATGATCTATAATGCAATCCCCAGAGTTAAGTTCTACAAACAGATTTTTGTACGTGCCTTTGGCTGTTAATGTTGCAATATTAGATTTTATAGTAACACCAATATGAGAAGGTATTTGTATGACTATTTTTACGGCCATTACTTTATGAGCACTTAGTTTGTCGTTATAATCTATAGAAAAGGGTTGTAAATCATCTTTGATGGTAAGTGTCTTTTGAGTTCGTGCAGTTTTAATCAAAACATGATCTTGATACTCACCTTCTGAAACGGCATTGTATATTATTTTGTTTTCTTGAGTGTTTGTAATTTCAACCTGAAATGTATTATCCAAAATGATAATTATTTCATTTAAACCAGATGCGTCGATGCTTCTGTCAAAGGTAGATTGCCCTAGAATTGAGGCACTAGATATGATAAAAATAAAAAAAGAATTTAGCCGCCTCATATTTCCAAGGTAGCTAAATTCTTCATATTATAAAAGCTTGTTATAGCTATTTTATTGCTTTCTTATAAAGATACTACCGCTTACAGTTGTAAGCTGTAGGTCACTTTTTACATCTCCAAAAGTACCCGTTACTTTACTTCCTACAATTCGATTCTTACCATGATCAAATTCAAGATCCTTATCCGAGTATATCATCCCCGTTACAGTTTCTGCTTTTAATCTTGATTTGGCAATATTAATATCGATATCTCCGCTTATAGTTTTAAGATCTAAATCTCCATCATAATTTTTGATATCTATATTTCCGCTAATAATATCTACAGTCAATTCTCCCTCATAATTTTGAGATACTACATTACCAGAGATACTTTTTATTCTTAGGCGGGCATCTTTAGGGATATATAATGTGTAGTTGGCATCGATATCCATATTATTACAAGGATCCCATTTGTTTTTACGATTAGATTTCCGTTCTTTTTTCCACATATCAAATAAATCTCCATAATCTGATCTTATGTCTAAGACAGAAGAAGAATTATCTATCTTGAGATCGAAATACTCATCAAATTGTCCTCCATTAATACTAACTTCAGCCTTTAAGTAGACATCGTTTTTGTCCCAAGTTTTGATAGTAATGTCTTCGGCAAACTTAAATTCTACTTTTACTTGATCTGCAGAAGTGCTAATTTCCTTTTCAATTGTTTTTTGAGCATGTATTTGCATTGAAAAAAAGCATAATACTGCAAGGGTTACTAAATGTTTCATGTTGTTGTTTTTTGATTAATTGATGACCTCTTTATTTTTTTCTCAGGTAAATATTACCAGTTGATGATCTTAGGCTGATTTCTACGCCTCCATTATTTAATTTGGTTTTTATTGCTCTTTTACCAGAAACGATTTTCATGTTATCGTCCTCTATTGGGAATTTAATTTCGAAATCAGTAAAAATATCTCCCATAGTAGTTTTCAACTCTAAATTAGTTGGCGTTCCTGCCGGCATACTCACATCGATAGCTCCGGTTGCAGATACTAACGAAATAGGAGAGCTCTGGCTTACTTTGTTAAAAACAATATTTATTTCTCCGGTAGCAGTTTTTGCTACAATAGGACCTGTAACATCTCTAAATGTCATATCTCCAACATTGGTTATTGCTTCTATCTCTGAAGAAAAACCTGTCACCACCAAATCCCCTAGATTACTTCTCTCTACTTTGATATTAACGTTTTTTGGAAGAAAAACTTCTAATACTTTGCTATGCATGTTTTTTAGGTTTTTAAGAATGAGTAATTCTCCTTCTTTTTTCACATACATACCTAGTCCAGTATTATCGCTTCCGCCAGCATAAACAGCTTTCAAACCTCTTGCTTTCTCGGGTGCTTTGTGACCGTTACTGATAATTCTAAGTTCGTTTTTGTCATGAGCCTTTATTTTTACACCAGAAGCAGAGGTGATTTTCACTTTTTTAACCCCTTGTAGAGATTGTGTGTAATCTTGTGCATTAAGGCTCCAGCTTGTGATACAGATAAGTAGTATTAATGTTATATTTTTCATTTGTTCGATTTTTTGATTGTTAAATTAAATTTGGAAGACCTATTTTTACTTGGTCTCTTACATAACTTGGTGTTTCTTCGTTTTGAAGTAACTTTTCCATGGAAGGAACTGCGCGTTTTTCCTCAATAGAAACTAATATTTGAATTAATTCAATTTGCATGCTCGGATCTTGTTCTCTTTCTAGAGCATTGATTAATGCATTACGAACCATTTCCGAATTCGAGAATTTGGCAAGCGCTTCTGCTGCAGCAAGTCGCACATTAATATGATCATCGTGATGCATTTTATTGATTAAAGCTTTTAAAATCTCATTTCCTGGTTGCTCGAATTCTTCGGCATAATTTACTGCCTGTAATCGTTTACTAGCAGATTCATTTTCGATTAATGAAATGGTCATTGTTTGCTTCATTTCTTTTTTTTCTTTTTCTAACACAGCTATTTCTTGCGAAAAAGATTCATCTTGCTGAGTTTTTCCATAGAAGTATGCCGAAACAATTAGAGTTATCGTTGCAGCAATTTGTAATGCTGTTTTCCAGATGTTCTTTTTGCCATGCAGAGAAACCACTTTAGAAGATTCTAATGCTACCTTTTCTTTTTGAAGCATTTCTTCAAAATTAACCTTCAAACTGTTGTCAGGTATTTCTTCGGGAGTTTCATTTATAGCTTTAAAAACGCTCTTAAGTTCTTGTAAAGCTATGGTGCAATTTTCGCAACTTTTAAGATGCAAATCTATCTTTTGATAAGTGCTTATATCTAAGTTCTTATCGAGATAATCAATTAGTTGATTTTCTATTTGTTTACAATTCATAGCATTATGTGTTTTGTAGGTAATAATCCTTTAATTTATGGATAGCCCTATGCACTTTGGTTTTTACAGCTCCAGCTGTTGAGTTGGTTATCTCTGCAATTTCTTGATATTTAATTTTCTGATATCGATTCATAATTACAAGTTCTCTATCACTTTCATTTAATTGCTCAAGTGCACGATCTAACTGTTCTTTAATTTCACTCTTTTCTGCGGTATACGTATCTTCGCTTTCGGTTTTATACTCAATGTCATCAAGTCGTTGCGCAGCTACTTTCTGTTTTTGATAATGATCGGAAAATATGTTTCTTGCAATGGTGTAAATCCAAGATGAGAATTTCCCTTTTTTATATGAGGCTCTATATTTAATAGCCTTATAAAAAACCTCTTGAGTAATATCTTGGCTTACATCCCTATCTCTAGTCATCTTAAGTAAAAAATTAAAAATCCGAGTATGGTATCTTTCAAATAAGACACTCATCATATCTAGGTTTCCATTGGATACCAAAATCATTAATTCTTCGTCAGTTAAGTTTTTCAAGATGTCACTCTTTTTGGTCAGTTTCTATTAGTAATACTTTGATTTTTTAAAAAGGTTACATTTGGAAATAAAAAAAGTGCTTTCCTATCTGGAAAGCACTTTAAATTTACAATATTTTATACTGCCGTACTAGAGTACTAGCTCTGCATATTCTTTGCTTCGATGCTTAGTGTAGCATGCGGTACTAGTTTTAAACGCTCTGGATTAATTAATTTACTAGTTACACGACAAATGCCATAGGTCTTATTTTCTATACGTAATAAGGCGTTTTTTAAATCACGCACAAATTTTTCTTGTCGAATAGCAAGTTGTGTATTTGCTTCTTTGGACATTGTTTCACTACCTTCTTCAAAAGCTTTGAATGTTGGTGAAGTGTCATCTGTACCATTGTTTCCGTCATTCTTATACGCACTTTGAAGTAATTCCAAATCTTTCTGTGCTTTTTCCATCTTATCAACGATGATTTCTCTGAATTTTTCTAAGTCAGAGTCGCTGTACCTTACTTTTACATCTTCTGCCATATTCTTTAGTGTTTTTTTATTATCAATTGAGTTGCAATGTCATCAAACGCAATTTCTGTACCATTTATTACATTGGTGGCGAACTCAATTGTCTCGGTTAAGGTTTCGTTTTTGATGTATGTCTCATTAGTTGATACAGCTTCCTGAACAGTCTCATTCTCTTCAAAAACAATTCCTATTTTATCAGTCACTTCAAAGCCATTATCCTTACGCATGTTTTGAATACGATTTACAAGCTCTCTTGCAATCCCTTCTTTTTTAAGCTCTGGACTAATAGTTACATCTAGCGCAACGGTTAAAGAACCTGAATTTGCAACCAACCAACCCTCTATATCTTGAGAGCTAATCTCTACATCATCGGTTCCTAATTTAATAATTTTATCATTAATTTCTACATCAAAACTACCTGTTTGTTCAAGAATTTTGATAGTTTCTTGGTCAAATGACTGTATCTTATTGGCTATCAACTTCATATCTTTACCGAAGCGAGGGCCTAAAGTTTTGAAATTTGGCTTGATTTGTTTCACTAAAATACCAGATGCATCATCAATAAGCTCAATTTCCTTTACATTTACTTCACTTTTTATTAAGTCAGCAATATCATTAATTTCCGTTTTTTCGGCTTCGTTTAATACCGGAATCATGATACGTTGTAAAGGCTGACGAACCTTGATTTTTTCTTTTTGGCGTAATGACAATACCAAAGATGATATGGTTTGCGCCTTTTGCATTTTGTGTTCTAATCCTTTATCAACAAAGGATTCTTCATACTCCGGAAAATCTGCTAAATGCACACTTTCAAAAGCTTCTTTTTTAGTACCAGCAACCAAATCTTTATATAATCTATCCATAAAAAATGGGGCAATAGGTGCTCCTAATTTGGATACGGTAAGCATACATGTAAATAATGTCTGATATGCCGATATTTTATCTTTTTGGTAATCTCCCTTCCAAAATCTTCTTCTACTTAATCTTACAAACCAATTGCTTAAGTTTTCCTGCACAAAATCCGAGATTGCTCGAGCAGCTTTTGTAGGTTCGTATTCATTATAGTAAGTATCTACATTTTTAATCAACGTATGTAACTCACTTAGAATCCATCGATCAATTTCAGGTCTATCTGTTATTGTAATATCATCTTCGGTATACGTAAAGTTATCAATGTTTGCGTATAGCGTAAAGAATGAATATGTATTATATAGTGTTCCAAAGAATTTACGACGAACCTCTGCAATTCCTTCCGAATCAAATTTTAAGTTATCCCAAGGGTTTGCATTGCTGATCATGTACCAACGAGTAGCATCGGGGCCATAAGTTTTTAACGTTTCAAAAGGGTCGACAGCATTACCTAATCGTTTAGACATTTTTTGGCCATTCTTATCTAAAACCAATCCGTTCGACACGACATTTTTATAAGCTACATCATCAAATATTATAGTAGCAATAGCGTGCAATGTATAGAACCACCCACGAGTTTGATCAACACCTTCGGCGATAAAGTCGGCTTTTCTCTCTCCTTCTTCTACTTTTTCTTTGTTTTCAAAAGGATAATGCCACTGCGCATAGGGCATTGATCCAGAATCAAACCATACATCGATTAGGTCGCTTTCACGCTTCATGGGTTTGCCAGAAGCAGAAACTAATGTAATTTTATCCACTACATTTTTGTGAAGATCCACCTTGTCATAATTTTCTTCACTCATATCACCTATAATAAAGTCGGCAAATACATCTGTTTCAAGAACTCCAGCTTTTATTGCTTTGTCAATTTCGGATTTTAATTCCTCAACAGAGCCTATTATAATTTCTTCTTTACCATCTTCTGTTCTCCAGATAGGTAATGGAATTCCCCAGAAACGCGAACGGGATAAATTCCAGTCATTGGCATTAGCGAGCCAGTTTCCAAACCTTCCTTCTCCGGTAGCTTTTGGTTTCCAGTTAATACCAAGATTAAGTTCGTGCATGCGGTTTTTAAAGTCAGGAACTTTTATAAACCAAGAATCTAAAGGATAATAGAGAACAGGCTTGTCTGTACGCCAACAATTTGGATAGCTATGTACATATTTTTCAACTTTAAATGCTTTATTCTCTATTTTGAGCTTAATTGCAATCTCTACATCTACAGATTTTTCGGGAGCTTCTCCGTTGTCATAGTATTCGTTCTTGACATATTTACCTGCAAATTCCCCTACATGTTTTGTAAATCTACCTTGTAAATCTACTAGTGGTACCAAGTTGTCATTATCATCTTTTACCAATAACGCTGGTACTTCTGGAGTGGCTTGTTTTGCAACCATTGCATCATCGGCTCCAAATGTTGGTGCGGTATGTACAATACCTGTACCATCTTCGGTAGTTACAAAATCACCGGCGATAACTCTAAATGCATTTTCAGGATTGTGATAAGGTTGAACAAAATCCATTAACTGCTCATATCGAATATCTATAAGATCAGCTCCTTTAAATTCTTGCAATATGAAAAAGGGAATTTTCTTATCTCCTTGATTAAAATTATTGACCTCTTCTTTGGTCTCTGTTTGAACAAATTTTCCTGAGAACTGTTTCCCGACCAAATTCTTTGCCAAAATAACATGGATAGGCTCGAATGTATATTGGTTAAAAGTTTTAACCAAAACATAATCTATTTTGGCTCCAACTGTTAATGCTGTATTTGATGGTAAGGTCCATGGTGTAGTAGTCCATGCTAAGAAATAAATATTTTCTTCGACCTCTTTAAGGTTTGAAGGCAATGTTTCGTTTTTGGCCTTAAACTGTGCCACAACAGTGGTATCGGTAACATCTTGATATGTTCCTGGTTGATTAAGCTCATGTGAGCTTAATCCTGTTCCGGCTTTTGGAGAATATGGTTGAATGGTATATCCCTTGTACAGTAATTCTTTTTTATAAATCTGTGAAAGTAACCACCATACACTTTCCATATATTTGGATTTGTAGGTGATATAAGGATCACTCATGTCTACCCAATATCCTATTTTTTGAGTAAGATCGTTCCAGATATCAGTATATCGCATGACAGCTTTTTTACAAGCTTCATTGTATTCTTCAATAGTGATTTTTTTACCAATATCTTCTTTGGTAATACCTAGTTCTTTCTCTACACCAAGCTCAACAGGAAGACCATGAGTATCCCATCCAGCTTTACGATTTACTTGATATCCTTTTTGTGTTTTGTAGCGGCAAAAAATATCTTTTATAGCACGGGCCATTACGTGATGAATTCCGGGCAATCCATTTGCAGAAGGAGGGCCTTCAAAAAAAACAAATGGTTCTGCTCCATCACGCTCACTTATACTTTTCTCAAATATGGTATTCTGTTGCCAGAAATCTAGTATTTCGTCAGCTACTTTAGGTAAGTCAAGTCCTTTATATTCAGGAAACTTCGTGCTCATTTGGTCGTTCTTTCTATTAAGTCTGCGAAAATAAGGATTTTCTGGAAAAAGAAAGACGATTTTGAGTGATGATATCAAATTAATACACAGCAATTATAAATTTTTAACAAAGCGTTTGATTTTTTAATAGAAAATCATCAATAATGCAATCGTGATCATTTGCAAAAATGCTATTGCCAGGTAGAAGTTGTAATGAGATTGAACTATTTTTTAAAAGAATTATATATGGTATAGTAGATAAATCCCTTGCAACTAAGCAGTAGCAAGGGGTTTTATTTTTTATGGAATAATAAAAAACAAATCATTCTCATAACAAAGTGGATTTTTATTAATTTTAAACAATGAATCAGAACTTTGATATAGCACTTATACAATCTCACCTGGCTTGGGAGAATCCAATACAAAATCGCACCCATTTCACGAATAAAATTAATGAAATAGAGCATAAAGTAGATCTTGTTGTTTTGCCTGAGATGTTTAGTACTGGATTTACAATGAATGCCAAAGAGGTTGCCGAGACGATGGACGGGGATACGGTGCAATGGTTACTAGAGATGTCTAATAAGAAAGATTGTGCGATTGCCGGAAGTATCATTATTAAAGAAAATGATCAGTATTTTAATCGATTTTTGTTTACGACACCTAACGGAGGAGTCGAATATTACGATAAACATCAATTATTTACACTTGCCAAAGAACAAGAAGTTTTCACAGCAGGACAAAATGAATTAATTATATCTTATAAAGGATGGAAAATTAAACCGCAAATATGTTATGACCTTAGGTTTCCGGTATGGGCCAGAAATACTAATAAATATGATGTTTTGTTATATGTTGCAAGCTGGCCAAAACCTAGAGTTAATGCCTGGGATGCATTACTTAAAGCCAGGGCTATAGAAAATATGTGTTATTGCATCGGGGTAAATCGAATAGGACTCGATGGAAAAGGATATGAATACAATGGGCATTCTGCGATTTATGATGTTCTCGGAAATTCTGTACTAGATGAAAACCCTATAGAGAAAGAAGCTATCCTATATGCTGTTTTGGATAAATCTCATATACAAACAATTAGGAAAAAATTGCCTTTTCTCGATGATGCAGACACTTTTAAGTTACTCTAAAATAAACGTTTGCTTGATTTCCCAGTTGGCTCGTACATCAATAATTTCTGGAAAATAACTTACTTTTTCTGGCTGAATGCCTTTTAAGAAATTACCTGGATCCCATTTCCCATTGTCATTACTATCAAAAATTACCCTAACATAATACTTAGAAGGCTCTAGGTAATCAAAGGTTAATGTTTCCTGATTTCTAACTGTTTTTTCGGTTATAATATCTTGTTTTTCATTGGTAACCTGTACAATCACAGGGTAGGTCTCGACATTTTCTAGCGTAAAGAAAATAGTACCATAATCGGCTAATTTTTTAGTGAGAAATCTAAAATAAATAGTGTCGTTAGTATTCCCGACAAAATCCAAAATAGATTCAGGTAATATGGTCATATTATACCTGTTGTTCTCACTTTTTTCAAAAATTAGTTCAGCCTCATTTGAAGTTTTATCTAATGCTATAGAAAAAGGAACATCTATCGTGTCTTTATCGGTTAATGTAATACGTTTTTCGTCAATAGTATCTAATGGAGTGATGGATGAAAAAACAAAATTCTTATTAAGAGCAAGTGTCGTTCCCGAAGATGATATTTGTATAGAATCTTTGTATTGATCTTTAAATCGAGTTACCAAGGTATCGCGATACTTTTTAGAATTCGATACTTCAAAAATTAAGGAATCTGCTTTAAAAAAGGGTTTAAACCAATAATGCAAACTGTCCGTCTCTTTATCTGCAATAACTAGAGTTTCTAGAGTGTCAGGTGCTTTGCTAAGTAATTTGATTTTCATGCTATCAACCTCTCCTTCATACGGAAATACAAATTCATTTTTCGAAATTTGTTTAGGAAGTAATGCCTTAAAAGCGAGCGTTTCTTTAAAGATATTTAGGTTAAAGATTTTGGCAGTATCCTCAGGAAGTGATACAATCTCTTCATAAAAACCTATTTTATCTTGTTTAGGTTCATATTTATAATTACCTGCTTGATCCTTTAAAGCAATAAGTTTAAATTTTCCTTTTTTTAAGTTATAAAAATTAAACTCTGTACTATCCAAAGTATTAGTAATGTATCTTGGTACGGTATTAAAGATCAGAGAATCAGAATAATTTTCGTCAACTTCGTACAAAGCTACTGTGATATTAGGCTCGGCCTCTTTTTTGATGGCGTCTGTAATAGTACCTTTTATGTGTAAAGAATCAAGAAAATCCCCAGTAGAAAAAACATATCTAAAAAAAGGTTGTGTATTACCTTCATTGTTGTCTTCGATACTCTCACCAAAATTTATACTGTAGGTAGTGTTTTGGAGTAAAGTATCCAGAAATTTGATTTTCACAAACTTACTAGCTCCGCCCAAAGGTGTTATCGTAGGTTTGGGATCCATAGGTGGAGAAACAATAATTTGTTTTTGAGCTTCTTTTAATTTGATATACTCGTCAAAATATATACGAATTTCATTAGCCTTAAAATTTGTAGAGAAATTAGGAGGAAAAGCTTTTACAAAAACCGGAGGGGTTTCATCTTTTTCTCCACCAGTTATCGAACCTTTTTTTGCACAACTAACCACTAGGATTAGTAGTAACAAGGTGCTCCATAACAAATTTGATCTTTTATTCATATCTCCCGAACAATTTTATAAGGCACAAAGAAACAACTATATTAAAAAACAAAAAAACATAATAAAACTCTATTTAAAAGTGCTTCAGTAACTTTTAATTATTGAGCAGAATTTACTTACATATTAATAACGAAATCTAAAATTTTAAATTTCATTGTATTCAAAAGCAAACGAACTATTCTGTAATTGCCATAGATGCTACACTTATTTTTATGCCAGGTATAGTTTGTAATGCACGCACACAAGCTTCAATAGTTGCTCCTGTTGTAATTATGTCGTCCACTATCAAAATATGTTTGTTTTCTAGTAAAGACTCGTTTTGTGTACCAAATGTTTCAGCAGTATTTTTCCATCGAGTGAGCTTTCCTCGTTTAGATTGTTTGTTATTGTAGGATTTTTTTTTCAATACCGAATCAACGTAATCGGCATTTAATTTTTTACTAATTTCAATTCCAAATTGTTCAACCTGGTTATAGCCTCTTTCTCGTAATCTTTTTTGATGTAAAGGAACAGGAATCACTACATCAATTAACTGATAATCAATATTTTGACTTATTTCGTTTCCTAACCACTTCCCTAATTCATTACCTATTTCTTCTCTGCCTCTATACTTTAAATTATGAATTAAGTTTTGCACCAGACTACCTTTCTGGAACAGAAATAAGGCAGTTGCATTTTCTATATTGACCCTACCATAAAATACTTTTTCAATTTTTTTTGCGTTTACGTTATGGAAATTACCTAAAGGAAGCTCATGTCTGCAAGAAGTACATAGTATCCTTTCATTCTTAAATAAAGCATTGTCACAAGCGGCGCAATATTTAGGAAAGAATAAATAGACTAAGTCTCTTAGCATTTTATTAGGGGGATTAACATTAATTATTATATTTTAGCTATTTGAAATAACCATCAAAATTTAGAAATTAATTATGACAACTCAAAACAATAACTTAACCCTTAAAATTCTTATCGGTGTTCTAGGAGCATTGTTACTTATTCTGGGGATATTTACGTATAAGTTTTACAACGAAGAGAAGCAAAATAAAGCAATTTTGCAGCAAGAAAAAGATCTTATCGAAAGCGAATTAGGAGAGTTAATTACTAAGTATGACAATGCTATTGCTCTTAATGAGGTTATGGATGATCATTTACTTAAGGCCAAAGAACGTATTGTGGTATTATTAGATAGTGTAAAGGATAACGAAGCTAACCTTGCATTAATTTCAAGATACAGAAGAGAAGTTGGTAAGCTTAAAAAAGAACGAGATAGATTATTTAAATTGGCAGATAGTCTTACTACGGCTAATACACAACTATCAACGGATCTAGATAGCACCTCGGTAGCTTTAAATAAAAGAATCATAATTTCTGATTCTCTTAAAACTCAAAATGATAAGTTAGCCGAAATTGTAGAAAGAGGTTCTGCACTTACTGCTGCTAATATCAAAGCTGAAGGAGTTCGTGTTCGTAATAGTGGTAAAATTACGAGTACTTCAAAAGCAAGTAGATCAGAAAAAGTAAGAGTATGTTTTACATTATCGCCAAATAAGTTAACCGAAAAAGGAGACAAAGATCTTTTTGTTCAGGTAATAAATCCTGCAAACAATCTTATCGGAGATAAAGTATCTGTTAATTTTGATGATGGTATACTTACCTATAGTGGGCGTAATAAAGTATATTATGAAAATGATGCTTTAGATGTTTGCGTATTGGTAGATGCTTCAGAAGGAGAGCTTGTGAAAGGAAATTACGTGGTAAACCTATTCTCTGGACCAAGGTTAATCCAAAACACACAATTTGAATTGAAGTAATTCTTTTATAATAAACCTAAAGGGCCACCATATTGATTAAAATATGGTGGTTTTTTTATGCTTTCGTAATAAATTACAAGCATAAACCATTAATTATACAAATTCGTTTTCAATTCATACAAATTCAATTATTTTTGCGCAATGGCAAAGCAAGAAGATAAATTTAAAAAGGTAATTGCTCATGCAAAAGAGTATGGGTATATTTTTGGTTCTAGTGAAATTTATGACGGATTAAGTGCCGTATATGATTACGGTCAAAATGGAGTAGAACTAAAGAAGAATATTAGAGAATATTGGTGGAAAAGCATGGTAAACATGCATCAAAATATAGTAGGATTAGATGCAGCTATATTTATGCACCCTACAACCTGGAAAGCTTCTGGCCATGTAGATGCTTTTAGTGATCCACTAATCGATAATAAAGATTCTAAAAAGAGATATAGAGCCGATGTATTAATCGAAGATTATGCAGAGAAACTCTATCAAAAAGCGCAGAAGGAGATCGCAAAAGCAAAAAAACGTTTTGGCGATGATTTTGATGAAGCTCAATTTGTTGCTACAAACCCTAGAGTGGTAAAGTATCTTTCTCAGAAAGAAGAAGTCATTAAACGAATGGCAAAATCTTTAGAAAATGAAGATCTGGGAGATGTAAAAGATTTAATTGAAGAATTGGGGATTGCAGATCCTGATACCGGTTCTAAAAACTGGACAGAGGTTAGGCAATTCAACCTAATGTTTGGTACAAAACTAGGAGCCTCTGCAGATAGCGCTACGGATTTATACCTTAGACCAGAAACAGCGCAAGGAATTTTTGTGAATTTTCTGAATGTGCAAAAAACAGGAAGAATGAAAATCCCGTTTGGTATTGCACAAACAGGTAAAGCATTTAGGAATGAGATTGTAGCTAGACAGTTCATTTTTAGGATGAGAGAATTTGAGCAAATGGAAATGCAATTTTTTGTTCGCCCAGGTGATGAAATGAAATGGTATGAGTATTGGAAAGAAACCCGTCTTAACTGGCATCACTCTCTTGGTTTAGGAGAAGAAAATTATCGTTTTCATGATCATGATAAATTAGCGCATTATGCAAATGCAGCAGCCGATATTGAGTTTAACTTCCCATTTGGATTTAAAGAACTAGAAGGGATTCATTCTAGAACAGATTTTGATCTTAAAGCGCATGAGCAATTTTCTGGAAAGAAATTACAGTTTTTTGATCCGGAACTAAAAGAAAGTTATGTTCCTTATGTAGTCGAAACATCTGTAGGATTGGATCGAATGTTCTTAGCTGTTTTCTCAACGGCACTACAGGATGAGGTTTTAGAAGATGGTACGACTAGAGTGGTTTTAAAATTACCAGCAGTGGTAGCGCCTATAAAAGCAGCAATATTTCCTTTGGTTAAAAAAGATGGGTTGCCAGAAATAGCACAAAAAATTGTTGATGACCTAAAATGGAAATTTAATGTAATATATGATGAAAAAGATGCCATAGGTCGTCGTTATAGAAGACAGGATGCTAACGGAACACCCTTATGTATTACAGTTGATCATGACACAGTAAATGATCAAATGGTAACGGTTCGAGACCGAGATACAATGGAGCAAAAACGTGTTCCTATTGCAGATCTTAAAGCTATAATTTCTGAAAAAACAGATGCCGAGTATTGGTTGAAATAATTTTATAAATAACTCGTTATTAAACATATAAAGCTGTCTTTTGACAGCTTTATATGTTTAGGGATATGTCAAACAGCTAATTAATAATTGATTGTTCATTTTTTTTCAAATTTTGGCCTCTTTTTTGAGGATAATAAGGAATAACTATTTGATGATTATCATATCTTGAAGTTAAATTGTATTTTAGCTCAAAAGTAAAGAGTTTTAGAGACTCAATAAATGCTCATTTTATGCTATCGAAAAAAAATATTTTTGTTGTATTCCTATTCTTTGTAGCGATAGGATTTTCACAAAAAAAAGAAACCAGTAAGGCTACCTTTAGTAGTACTTCGGTTTATATGAGACAAGTAGGTCCATTGGCAGGTAAAAAATTAATACCTGAAACTCCAAGAACAGGTGAGATTAATCCCAGAAGAACAGATGCTAATAGAATAGTACCAGGAAAAGGGTTGCCAAAAGATGGTAAAGACCCTCTTCTTTTTAGACAAAAAAATATGCAGAGTACCAGGGCTGGTAAAGCTCCTTCGCTTACTTTTGAAGCCAATTCAAGTGGTTCTGCACCTACAGATCCAACAGGAGCAATAGGACCAAATCATTATGTAAGTGCCAAAAACTCATCTTTTGCGATTCATGACAGAAATGGAAATGTTTTGGTGGGTTCAACTTCTCTTGCAAGTATTTTCCCAGGAGAAACTCTTGGAGATCCTATTGTGTTTTATGATAGCTTTGCAGATCGTTTTGTAATCACACAATTTGATGGTGATCCAAGAAACGATAGTGATCCACAGAATGGATTTTTGGTTGCGGTTGGTATGGGGCCAGACCCAGTTAATGATGGGTGGTTTACATACCGATTTTTTACAGGAACGTTTCCCGATTATACAAAATTTTCAATATGGTCTGATGGGTATTATGTAACGGCAAATAAAGATCAAGGTTCTGTTCAAACTAGCGAGGTCGTTTTTGTAATTGATCGAGAAAGTATGTTAGCTGGTGAGGCAGAAGCAAAAATAGTTGGTTTTCCTCTTCCTGGGGCAAGTATAGGAGGATTTTATAGCCCAGCATCGTTTAATGCTATAGGAACAGAATTACCTCCTGATGGTGATGCTAGAGTGGTGTATTTTCAGGATGATGAGTGGGCAGGAGTTAGTCAAGATGCTTTAAAGTTATGGGAAATTAATGTTAATTGGATAAATACAGATTTATCTACAATTACTGAAGCTGAAGAAATAGCAGTAACGGCTTTTGATTCTACCTTTGATGGAGGATCTTTTGGGAACCTTCCACAACCAGGTACAGGAGGTCAAGATATTGATGTGTTACAAGGTGCTGTTATGTATGCTACTAATTATAGGAGATTTTGTGATTACAATTCTGTAGTTCTTAATTTTCCAGTAGACATAGATGATAGAGCAGGTTTGGATGATGTATCTGGAGTGAGATGGTATGAATTAAGACAAACGGGAGATGGGCAACCATGGACGGTTTTTCAAGAAGGAACTTATACCTCTCCTGATGGAAAAAGTGCTTGGTGTGCTAGTATGGCCATGGATGTTTTTGGTAATATAGGTATGGCATATACCACAATGGGAACAACAGGCGCTGGAGCTGCAGCGGATAGCTTCGCTTCTATACGATATACAGGAAGACTAGTAACAGATGCTCCAGGAACCATGACCATTGCCGAAGAAACAATAGCTGTAGGTACTGGTATTAACATAACTACTCAAAATCGTTATGGAGATTATGCACAAATCACAGTAGACCCTGTTGATGATAGAACCTTCTGGCATATTGCCGAGTATTTTCAGAATACAGGAAATAATGCTAGAAATGTAGTAGGTGTTTTTAAAATAGCTGCGGATGTTACTGCCGATGTTGGAGTGACAAGTATACAAACGCCAACAGATGCTACATTAACAAGTACCGAGACCATTTCAGTAACGATTAAGAACTTTGGTACTGCGGCTCAAAGTAATATCCCGGTAAGTTATACAGTTAATGGAGGGGCAGCACAAGTTGAAACATTTGCAGGTCCTTTGGCAGCAGGAGAAACGGCAACGTTTACTTTTGCAGCACAAGCAGATTTATCTTCGGGAACAACGTTTTCTATTAATGCCGAAACTAATTTGGCGGGTGACGCTACTCCTGATAATGACTGTGCAAGTCGTAATGTAGAAAATCTATTGGCAAATGATGTCGGGGTTTCTGGTTTGGTTGCGCCAACAGCAACGGGGCAGTTTACTTCTTCAGAACAAGTAACCGTTACAATTTCTAATTTTGGAGGTACGCCTCAATCTAACATACCTGTTTTTTACACCTTTAATGGTGGTGCTGCGGTTAATGAAGTCTTTACAGGAACAATCGGAGTACAGGAGTCTGTAGAGTATACTTTTACTGCACCTGTGGATCTTCAAGAATTTGCAACTTATACTTTCGAGTTGGGAACAGCTTTGACAGGAGACCAAGAGGCAACAAATGATATGATAACGAGAACTGTTATACACCAATTATGTGCTCCTACGGCTAATTGCGGTCAATTTGGGGATGGGATAACCTCGTTCGAATTGGCAAATGTTACTAATAGCCCTATAGCATGTAATTCTGGATACGAAGATTTTACAGGTAATTTTACGATCCAACTTAGTAGATCAGTAGGAACGTATACAGTTTCTGTGCAATCAGGATTTGGTGATCAAAACGGAGCAGAGCGATGTTCTATCTGGATAGATTTTAATGATAATAATCTTTTTGAGACTTCAGAATTGTTATTAGATAACGGTATTATTACGGCCGCTAATAGCCCAATAACATTTGATATTACTATTGCTGAGAATGCAGCACTAGGAAGCCACTTATTTAGAATAAGAGGTGGAGATACTAATATTAATAATGGTGCGCCACTCAACGATCCTTGTGGAGCGATGCAATTTGGTACAACACATGATTATACTGTAGAGATAACTGAAGAACCAATAACACCAGGTCCAGATCCAGACCCTAGTGCAAATACAGATCTTATTGTGGTTACACAACCCGATAATCAGTTTTTGATTACTAAGGTAGATGCTAATGCTCCAGAAGAGTTAAGAATCTATATTTTTAGTATTACAGGGCAAATCGTAGCATCAAACCTTATCAAAAGAGATATAAATAATCGATTTGAGTATCCATTAGATATGTCTTTTGCTAGATCAGGGGTGTATTTTGCTAGATTTGGTGATAGCAAAAGCGACTCAGCAGGATTTGTAGTAAGATAATAAAGGTATACAGGAGTGATAGGGATCACTCTGTACTACGTTTATTAATTTCTATGATGTTTACAGGGCGTGCGGTATCACATCTGCTAGGCATTCGTAGACTTGCAAATTTTACCCAAACGTGATCAGGGATGTCTCCTTTAAAAAATTCTCCAAGGTTTACAGGATCAAGGTTGTCTTTATATTGTTCTACATTTAGAATATAAGGACAACCTTGAGACTTACTATTTGTAATTGTACCTTTACTAAATCCTTTATCTATCATTTCTTTGGCATTTATGGCTGCTGTTTCGTTTTGTGCAGCTCCGGCACTTGGTGTTGATATTCCTTTCTTAGCTGGAGCGCAATTAAATATACTAAGCATTAAAATAAAGCTAACTAGTTTAAGCATGTTTTCCATGATTTGTGGTTGTTTTTTATAAAGATCATAAAAATTTATCAGAATCCACAAAGGGAAATCATTTCTTGCAACAAACAGAAATAATATGGGTTTTATAATTATATGCTTTAAAAATGTATAACTACAGGGCTATCTGGAAATATTTTTGTGATGTTAATATGTTCAATGTTGCTTTTTGTGCCATTATAGTACTATTATATGGGATTTTCTGGGGCCTTCTTATCTTTTGTACTATAGGCATTTTTATTGGCAGATACGGCTTTAAAGTTTTTAAGAATAATGAATATTATCTGTATTATAATCTCGGGTTTACCAAAAGAGGTCTATTGACTAAAGTCGTCGTTCTCAATCTTATTATTATGTTACCCATACTGATTTTGGCATTAATTTTATAATTCATATGAGTGAACTAGTTGTCAAAAGCCTTACTAAATCATTTCGGAAACAAATCGTTTTAAATGATTTTTCGTTTCAATGTAAAATAGGTCAAATAATTGGTGTCTTTGGAAGAAATGGATCTGGAAAATCTACGTTATTAAAATGTATTTTAGGGACATTAAAATCAAACTCAATCATAATCATTATTGATGGCGAACATATAACCCCAAAAAAGATAATTCCAGATGGCAGAATAGGATATCTGCCTCAAGATTCGTTCTTGCCAAAAGAAAAAAAGGTAAGAGATATTATTCCTTTAATTCATCCAAAAGGCGACATACAGGATAGGATATTTTATGCGCCAAATGTGTATAAAATTGATAACAAAAGAGTTGGAGAACTATCCTTGGGAGAATTGCGATATCTCGAAATTCTTTTATTAACGTATTTGGATCATCAATTTTTGATGTTAGACGAACCTTTTTCGATGATACAACCAATATATAAGGATTGGATCAAAGAATTATTGCTATCTGCAAAAGAAAAAAAAGGAATCTTGATTACAGATCATTATTACGAGGATGTTTTGGAGGTAACAGATACCAACATGATAATCAAAGAAGGGAAACCTATTGCTATAAAAAATAAAAAAGATTTAATAAATCATGGGTATTTAAGGAAATAATCATGGGAATACGACACACTGTTTTCTGGAATAATTACTAGATTTGAAGTACGTAAACGAAAAGTATTTTGACACTATGAAAATCATCTCTTATAATGTAAACGGAATCCGAGCAGCACTTAATAAAGGTTTTATAGAATGGCTACAACAAGCAGATCCAGATGTGATTTGTTTACAGGAAATAAAGGCCAATCAAGACCAATTAGACCTTCGGGTTTTTGCAGATGCCGGCTATTCATATAACTATTGGTATAGTGCTCAAAAAAAAGGGTATAGTGGTGTTGCTATATTATCTAAAAAAGAACCTGACCATGTAGCTTACGGAACCGGGATAGAGTATATGGATTTTGAGGGCCGTAACCTAAGAGCTGATTTTAATGGGGTATCGATTATGAGTTTATACTTGCCAAGTGGGTCGAATATAGATCGATTAGAGCATAAACTAAAATACATGGCAGATTTTCAAGACTATATTAATACCTTAAAGAAAGAACATCCAAATCTTGTAATATTAGGGGATTATAATATATGTCATCAGGCTATTGATATTCACGATCCAGTACGCAATAAAAATGTTTCTGGGTTTTTACCGGTAGAACGAGAATGGATTGGCAATTTTATGGATAGCGGATTTATAGATTCTTTCAGGCATTTTAATACCGAACCTCATAATTACTCTTGGTGGAGTTACCGGGCTAATTCTAGGGCAAATAATAAAGGATGGCGTTTGGATTATGGTATGGTAGCGCAACCTTTGCAAGATAAACTAAAAAGAGCCGTTATATTATCAGACGCTAAGCATAGTGACCATTGCCCAATTGTGGTTGAACTTGATGTGTAAATCTATTTGTCGCGCCAAAGTTTGTATAGGTGTCACACTGAGCTTGTCGAAATGTGATTAGCATAAGATTAAAATTATGCGTTTGAGTAAATTATTTCTTGAAAAGAAGCAAATTGTAATCCTGAGCTTGTCGAAGGATAGACAACATAAATACGTAAAAATGATTAAAAACATCGCTTGTATTGCACTTGTAGGATTAGTAATGTCCTCTTGTGTATCTTCAAAAGTATATAAAGACTTAGAGAGTAAGTATGCTAATCTAAAACGAGAAAACCGCAAGCTTGAAGATGAGTATGGTGAATTAAAAAAGGCAGGCCAAGCAGATAAACTGGCAATGGACCAGCTTCATGATCAATATGAAAAAACAAGAGCTGAACGAGATGAACTGCAACGTAATTATGATGCGGCCGTAGCCAATTATAACAACTTAAAGCAATCGTATGATGCATTAGAAAAAAATAGCTCTGCGGCAATTGCAGCCAATAGTAAGAAAAATAGAGAACTGCTTAGGCAATTAGAAGATAAAGAAAGAACATTGGCTCAAGAACGTAATCGCTTAGATACGTTACAACGAGATTTGGATGCACGATCTAAGCGTGTCGATGAGTTAGAAGGTTTGATAGCTGCCAAAGATGCTAAGATGCAAGCCCTAAAAACTGCGATTTCTAATGCCCTACGTAATTTTGAAGGAAAAGGCCTTACCGTTGAGGAGCGTAACGGAAAAGTGTACATCTCTATGGAGAACAAACTGTTATTTGAGTCTGGTAGTTGGGCAGTAGGAACGCAAGGAAGAAAGGCTGTAAAGCAACTAGGTGAGGTACTGGCTCAAAACACAGATATTGCGGTATTGATCGAAGGGCATACCGATAATGTACCCTACACAGGTAATGCACAATTATCTGGCAATTGGGATTTATCTACCAAAAGAGCCACAGCAATTGTAAATATCCTTTTAGAAAATGGGCAGATCGATGCGCAAAACCTAACTGCTGCTGGGCGAGGAGAATTTGCTCCCGTAGCTAGTAATGATACAAGTGATGGTAAAGGTAAAAACAGACGAATCGAAGTAATCTTGACCCCAAAACTCGATGAGATTACCAAGTTGTTAAATGATATTTAAGTATTGATATGATAAAACAAAAAAAGCGACCATGTTGGTCGCTTTTTTGTTTATTATCTTTTTATTCTATAACTCGTCAAGAATTGCACGAATTTCTGCTTCATTATTAGTTTTAGCATTTTCTTTTACGCGTCTTAAGACATCAAAAAACTTGTCTACAACCTTATTAGCCATCAAAGGATCGGTTAATTTAAGCTCTCTACCCGTTGATGTAAGTAATTTGTAGTTATAATACTCAATAGGAACTGATTTATCTAATTCTTTTACCAAAGAAGTAGTTCCTGTGCTTTTTACAATAGAGATTACATTACCATTGGCGATTACTCTATCAGTAATGTCGGCAACGTCTTTTGCTAAAGGGTACAATTCATCTGCATGAAGCCTATGAAGCTCAGCCCAAGATTTTGATTGAGCTTGAACTGATAATCCTGCGCATAGCACAAATGCAAGTAGAAATAATTTTTTCATAATGTTTGGGTGTTAAAATAATGTATTATAGTTTATAGGTTAATTACACCGGTTACCTAACGTGATAAAATAAATTTTATTGTTAAAATAACCTTAAAAGGTGAGTCAAAATACTCAATTTATTTGATAAAAACCAAAAAGTGTGCCACGGATTTAATAAACAAAAATAAAATACTTAATTATGCATATATTGAAAAAGCATACTGTTTTTATGTACAAGCATAAAGATAAGGAAGACAGGTAACAAAAAGAAGGTTGCCAAATGTTTATGATGTCCCATTAATTTAAAACTATAGAACCAATGAAGAGGCTACCTATTTTTGTACTATTACTCCTATTTGTGATCAAAGGAGTGAGCCAAGAAAGCGAAGAAGAGTATCAAAACGAGGAAGAATACCAGAGTGAAGAAGAGGCACAAGAAGAGGAGAACGTAGAAGTCAACTATATAGACATCTATGAGTATTTTAGTTTTACCAATGATGAGTATGCTGATGCCTTGGATAAGGTGAGTGATCTAGATCCCGCAGATCAAAATGTTCTATATGCATTTGTATTAGAAGTCCAAAAAGATAAAGTATTAAAAGATCGCTTATTTGGGGAGTTGATCGCAAAACCTAAAAAAAAGAATCCTTACAAGGGTAAAGACAGTATAGGATTTATGTGTGTCCTACGTGGTCTTATAGAAAACAAAACCGTATATAATGAAGTTATTAAAGACGGAATATCTGAGGGCCAGGCCAGAAATGTCGCAGCTCTAGCCGAAAGAACGATCAGGAGAAAATGTGGTATAGCCAAAAAAGTGGAGTAAGTTATAGTACAAAACACAGGCAACATCCTAATTATTAGGTATTCAGGATTATTATGCTATCTTTAATAGCAACTAAAATCTAACAAATACCTACATAATTATGTTTATTATCTTCGGAACGAGAGGACTCAAACACACGGTTAATGAAAGTCCTATTTTATCAAACGCATGCCCAAATTGTAATAACGGAAACCTAGTAAATAAACTCTATCGCCGGTGGTTTACCTTGTTTTTTATTCCTGTAATCCCTTTGGATGTAGTTGATCGATTTTATCAATGCGATAGTTGTAAAAGTGCCTATAATGAAAACATAAGAACTGTTTTACAACAATCTCAAAATGAGATTGATGAAAGCCAAAAACGGGCTAAGTTAGTTTTTGGAAAAGCGCTAGTAGCATCGATGACGCATATGTCTATTATTGATGGAGATTTCGCAAAAGAAGAAGAGCGAGAGATTATGGATGCTATAGAAGGTTTTTCTGAAATGAAAGATGAATTATTGGCGATACATCACAATGTAAAGGATAATGCGAACAAAGGTAATCAAGTGTTTAATTATTTAAATGAAGCACGAAATGCGTTATCTGCAGAGGCATTAATGAATATTTTGGCACAAGCGGCAGTGGTATTATTAGCTGATGGATCTATCGAAAAAGAAGAAGAAGATTTAATGAAAGAATATTTAATTGCTTGCGGACTACCCAAAGAGATGTATCAAACAATAATTGATAAATTAAAACAAAAAGATATTTCTGAACTTAAAGAAGGGCAGTTAAATTAAAAAAATAACGTACCTATTAAAAATGTAAACAGCCAATCTTGATTGGCTGTTTTTTTGTTATATACAGAAAACGTAATACAACGATTGCTCTTTGATCTCTAAAATTGTTGATTCGACTAGTTCCCTAAATCAGATCTAGAGTTCCCTCATTCTAGGTTTTGCACATCACCATTTACGACTACATTTATACTATATAATACTTCAAGGAGGTGTTAAAAAATAAATAATTGATGTTTAGGTTGGTTAGTTGTGTGAAACGGATACGGCAACGGGGTAGTCGTGTCCGTTTTAACTTAAAAAAAGAGCCTCATAACGAAGCTCTTTTTCAGGTTAAAAGGGTACAGTCAGTACTACCCTTCTTTACTTGGGTCAAACCATTCGCCCCTAGCGTTTGTATAAACAGTCTTAGTTTCATTGTTTATGGCCAATATTAGCTTATAATTTTTATGGGTGTCAATATAAGCTTCGGTAATACTAGCGCCGGGATAATCTTTTTCTACAGCTGCTCTAATGATTTCAGAAACTTTACTTAGTTCAATTTTCTGATAACCATTTTGTGTTATCGCTTCTTCTGTCTTCTTTTCTGTGCTATTACTTTCTTGCGCAGTTGTATTGTGATACGAACATAATATGGCAAATACAGTAATTAGAATACTTATTTTTTTCATTGGTTAAGATTTAGCAACCATTATAATGGTATACCTCTATTGATTAAGTAGAAATAATCATTCCATAATAGATTAAACGAATAGACTACAAGTAACTTATTAATAATCAATATATTAATATACTTTAATTATGTAACAATATTCTGTGAACTGTAGATTTGGTTGTAATTATTGTAGATATACTTCACATTTTCGTAGAATTTATCTTGTGTTTTGATTGAATTTATTATGATAATTTTTGCATTAGTTTAAGGCAAGAGTTTCTACTTTTGATGCCATTAATCTACTAAATAACTATAGTGATACCTTATGAAGTATACTACCTTACCTAACACCGATATTAAAGTAAGTAAAATATGCCTGGGGAGTATGACCTGGGGAGAACAAAATACAGAAGAAGAAGGCCATCAACAATTAGATTTTGCAATTGATCAAGGGGTTAACTTTATTGATACAGCAGAGTTGTATTCGGTTCCGGCAAATAAAGATACGCAAGGAAGTACCGAGAAAATTATTGGTACATGGTTAAAGAAAACAGGAAAACGAGAAGATGTTGTTATTGCAACCAAAATTGTAGGCCCTAGAGAGTTTGTAAAACATATACGTACAGGCGGGTTTACTAAAGCCGAGTTTACAGATGCTATTGATAAGAGTTTGCAACGATTGCAAACCGATTATATAGATTTATATCAATTACACTGGCCAGAACGAAACACTAATTTTTTTGGAGTACGAGGATATCAACATGATGAAACAGACCAATGGAATGATAATTTTGGAGAGGTATTAAATTATCTTCAAGAATGCATACAGGAAGGAAAAATAAGACAGATAGGGGTTTCTAATGAAACCGCTTATGGAGTGATGCGTTATGCCGAAGAAGCTCGAAAAGGAGCTCCAAAGATGATTACTGTACAGAATCCGTATAATTTATTAAACCGAAAAGATGAAGTAGGTCTTACCGAGGTTTTACATCGCGAAAATGTCGGTCATTTACCATACTCTCCTTTAGGTTTTGGACAACTTACAGGAAAGTATTTAGAAGAAACGCCAAAAAACGGAAGGGTAACTTTATTTCCTCAGTTTGCAAGATATCATAACGAAAACTCGTTTAAAGCGACAAGAGCATATAATGAAATTGCCAAAAAACATGGTATTAGTTTAACACAAATGGCGTTAGCATTTATTAATGATCGCCCTTTTGTGACTAGTAATATCGTAGGGGCTACATCTTTGGATCAATTAAAAGAGAATATAGGTAGTATTGATATTACGCTCTCTGAAGAGGTTCTAAAAGAGATTGAAGCGGTACATGAGAATATCCCTAATCCGGCACCATAAGCTATCCAAATAAATACTCTACAACATCTTCAATTTTGGCAACTAGTTGAATTTTGATTTGAGTTTTTTGCAAGCTTATTTTATTGTATTTAGAAACAAAGATAGTAGAGAAACCTAGTTTCTCTGCTTCTTGTATGCGTTGTTCGACTTTGGTTACTGGTCGTATTTCGCCAGCAAGACCAACTTCTGCAGCAAAGCAATAATCTTTTGGAATTGGGATATCCTCGCTAGAAGATAATATAGCGGCAACTACTGCCAAGTCAATGGCCGGATCATCTACTGATATCCCTCCGGTAATATTCAAAAAAACATCCTTTGCTCCTAGCCTGAAACCTGCTCTTTTTTCTAGAACAGCTAAGATCATGTTTAGTCTTTTTAAGTTATATCCTGTAGCACTACGTTGAGGTGTGCCATATACTGCGGTGCTTACCAACGCTTGTATTTCTATCATCAAAGGTCTCATGCCCTCTAGAGTAGATGCGATCGCTGTGCCGCTAAGTTCTTCGTCTTTTTTAGAAATAAGGATCTCACTAGGGTTGTTAACTTCTCTAAGGCCACTACCTTGCATTTCATAAATCCCTAATTCTGACGTGGATCCAAATCTGTTTTTTAAAGCTCGTAAGATTCGATAGACATGATTGCGATCTCCTTCAAATTGCAACACCGTATCTACCATGTGTTCTAGGATTTTTGGTCCAGCAATGTTTCCATCTTTGGTGATATGCCCAATTAGAATAACTGGGGTTGCAGTTTCTTTGGCAAATTTGATTAACTCTGTGGTACATTCTCTAATTTGCGAAATACTCCCAGCGCTACTTTCTATATAATCACTATGTAAAGTTTGTATAGAATCTATAATGACTATATCTGGTGTAGTGGTTTCTATTTGTCTAAATATGTTTTGCGTTTTTGTTTCGGTAAGAATAAAACAATTATCGGTTTTGGATTGTATGCGTTCTGCACGCATTTTGATCTGCTTTTGACTTTCTTCTCCTGAAACGTATAGCGTTTTATAAGGTAGTTTTAAACTAATCTGAAGTAGTAGTGTGCTTTTACCAATACCAGGTTCTCCTCCCAAAAGAGTTAAAGATCCGGGCACAAGTCCTCCTCCAAGTACTCTATTAAGTTCTTCATCATCTGTATTGTATCGGGCTTCTTGACTAGTATCAATTTCTGAAATTCGTAGAGGTTTGGCAATAGCAGAAACCTTGGTTGCATTCGTTGCATTTTTCCAATCTTTGTTGGTTGCTTTTTGAACTACTTCTTCGGCAATCGTATTCCATTCTTTGCAGGATGTACATTGCCCTTGCCATTTGGCATATTGGGCTCCACAATTTTGACAGAAAAAAACAGTTTTGGTCTTAGCCATAAAAATATTGATGAGGTGTAAAAATACTATTATTTAGATTGAAAACTAAAACTGCGTACATAAAAAAAGATCCCTTTTATCGGGATCTTTTTAGTGTATTTTATGTTATAAATTTTACCAACCAAAATCTTCTTTGATTTTATTTACTTTATCAAGCATATAATCCTTGGTAAGGAAAGCGACCTCGGCAAGTTGAAAACCATTTTCATAGGCTCTCATTGCTTTTTTGGGTTCTCCGGTTTGCTCATAAAACATACCTAGATAATAATATCCTAGCATCACATCTGGATGTTCTTTTATAGCGAGTTTACCCAAAGGTTCTAATTCTTCCCACTTTTCTTTCTTTCCTATAGCGGTAGATACAGCAATAAAGTCGTTTACACGTATTTGACGCTTTATACCATATAATTGCTCGGTAGTTTTATACATATCAACCAAATGATCATATGTAGAAGTTTCTAACGGAAGCAATACGTCTTTGTATGTTTTTTTGCTTATTGGTCGGTACATTTCAAAAATCGCTTCAAGGGCTTTTGGAATACCTCTTCCTACCAACGTATAATGCGAAGACTCATCAAAATCATCAAAGAAATAATGCGTCTCGGCATTATCTACTTCCTTCATTTTTTCATCAAATTCTCGAACAGATTTTTTAATCCCCTCAGCATCATTAGTTGCAGTAGCAAGATAATACCATATATCTGATGAAGTACTTAGTACATTTGAGATACGCTCCGCCATAGGAGGGGCAAGTTCTGGGCTCAAGCAAATATATCCTTGAAATATAGGATTGTCTTTAAATAAAAAATAATTTATATAATTAGCGGTATAATCATGCCCAACAATAATTTTTAATTGTGCCGTACGATATGTTTGATTAAGATAAGGTACAAGTTCTTGTCCTATAAACTCAAAAAACTCTGCTCCTTTTTGAGAAGGAAGAAACTCTGCCACATCATACCTGCAATCATCCTCTCTTGTTTTTGTTTGATTAACACCAACAACTATAGATTCTGGCATATCTTCCCAATATGAAAAGTAATCTACATTTCCTGCTACGGGTTCAAATAAATAATCTCCATCAAGAACTAAGATTAAAGGATAAGTCTTGTCAACATTTTTCTTGTAATTACGAGGCAGCTGAATTTTTAGCTGTCTACTTTGATCTAATTTTATGGATCTGAATGATTCGTAAATAGCTTGACTATAACCCGAAGTAATAAAAATAAAGGCTATAATGAGAGTTATACTTTTTTTCATAAGTAATAAAGATTTAGGTTAAGCAAGGGACAATATATAAATTATTTCCTTATTTCTCTCTGTTTAAAATAGGTAGAAATAAAAACGATAACGCACCAACGATTATATTTATTGCGGTTTGAGATCCCCAAAGAATCCATCCAAAGGCTTCTCCAGCTGGTTTTTCAATATTAAACAACACCAAAATGGCCGCCGTAGCGATCGGAAAAGCCCCGATCCCACCATTGGTTGTTGACATAGCTATAGATCCCGCCACAAAAGTGGCCAGCAAAGGACCTATTGATAAGTGTGCTGTTTCTGGTACAGTAAATTTTATAACATAAAACATAGCGACATATAATACCCAAATAAGTACTGTGTGAAAGACAAATGCTCTTTTTTGTTTTAGTTTAGAAATGCTCTTTATGCCTTCTAGAATACCTTCTCCAAAATTTTTAACCTTGACTAATATTGGGTTTTTGGATTTTCTGAGAATTCGTAAAAATAATACACCAAATACAATAGCAGTAATTAATAGTATAAGTATTACAAACGTATTTGTAATCTTTTCTTGTAGATAAGAGAATAAATCTTGAGACTGAAAAAATAAGGTGATGGCTATTATCACCAATAGCATAATAGTATCGATAACTCTTTCTGATATAATTGTCCCGAAAGCCTTTTTGAAGGGGATTTTTTCATAAGTAGAAACAGTAGCACCACGTAATACTTCTCCTGATCGTGGGATACCCATGTTTACTAAATATCCGGCCATAACAGCCATAAAACTGTTAGATAGCTTGATTTTATATCCTAATGGCTCTAATAAAAACTTCCAACGATATGCTCTTGAGAGATGAGAAATAATCCCCATAAGAATAGACAGAATAACCCATTTAGGATCTGCTTGAGAAATATATTGAAGTGTTTTTTGTCTTTCTTCAGGAGAGGCAGACGAGATAGAATACCAAATTAAAAAAACTCCCAATGCTAGTGGGAGTATTATTTTAAGAAATTTTATAAGCTTAGGATTCACTTTTTACTTTAGTAAATTATTTTCCTCATTTGGGAAAAGAAGTTTCGGTTTGAAGGTTTTGGCGTCTTCAATATCCATCATGGCATAAGTGATTAGTATAAGCACGTCACCTTTGGCTACTTTTCGTGCTGCTGCACCATTAAGCGTAATTTCTCCACTATTTCTTGGGCCAGGAATTGCATATGTTTCTAATCGTTCGCCATTATTATTGTTTACAATCTGTACTTTTTCACCTTCAACAATATTAGCAGCTTCCATAAGATCTTGATCAATGGTTATACTACCAATATAATTTAGGTCGGCACCGGTAACTTTAACGCGATGAATTTTTGATTTTACTACGTGTACTAGCATGTTACAAAGTTAGTTATTTTTAGTTTAGGGCAATATTATCTATGAGTCTTATTTTACCGGCAAATACTGCGATAAATGCTCGATATTTAGTGTCGTTGTCTTTTTTTGTGATCGATTTAAGATCTGATACCTTTGCAATTTCAAAATATTCAAGTTCTAGAATTTCATTATTTTCAAATTGTTCTGATACCCATTCGTTTAACTTAATAACACTTTCTGTGCCAAAGTCTTTTTTTACTTGTTTCAGTACCTTGTGAATTAAGGGAGCAGCTTCTAATTGTACTTCGGTAAGCCTTTTATTTCTTGAACTCAACGCCAATCCACTCGGTTCTCTATATATCGGGCAGCCTACTATCTGTACTGACATTTTTTCAATTTCAACCAACTTCCTTACGATTTGAAGTTGTTGAAAATCTTTTTCGCCAAAATAAGCTCTTGATGGAGAAACAATTGTAAATAAATGTTTTAAAACTGTTCCCACGCCATCAAAATGACCGGGCCTAAATTTACCTTCCATTTCATTTTCTAGACCATCAAAATTATAAGATATCGAGGCCATTTGGGGTCCATATACTTCATTAGGAGTTGGAGCAAATACAATTATTTTATCAGATAAACCTGATAAAAGTTCCACATCAGAGTCCAAAGTTCTGGGGTATTTAACTAAATCTTCAGAATTATTAAATTGTGTGGGGTTTACAAAAACACTTACAACGGCTATATCATTTTCTTCGAGAGCCCTTTCTACTAGGGCGAGATGGCCTTTGTGTAAAGCTCCCATTGTAGGGATAAACCCTATGGTTTTCTTCTCTGTTTTGAATGTTGCAACATCCGTTACTATGTCTAGTCTTTTTTCGTATACCTGCATTGGGCTAAAACTTAAAGGCGTGCAAAAATAAGATATTACTGGCAGACTGCATAAATTTTCGTAATTTTGCAAAATTAATTCCAAAAGGAAGACGATAAAATTATCGATTATATGAAAGATAAGAGGATATTGTATGTATCATCAGAAGTAATACCTTACCTGCCAGAGACTGAAATTTCATCCATGTCTTTTGATGCACCAAGAATGGTAAATAGTAAAGGTGGTCAAATACGAATTTTTATGCCTAGATATGGCAATATCAATGAAAGAAGACATCAGTTGCATGAAGTAATTCGTCTTTCTGGGATGAATCTAGTAATTAATGATTTAGATATGCCTCTAATCATTAAAGTAGCTTCGATTCCAAAAGAACGTATGCAAGTCTATTTTATAGATAATGAAGATTACTTTAAAAGAAAGGCGACTTTGACAGATGAGGAAGGAAATTTATTTCCTGATAATGATGAAAGAGCGATCTTTTTTGCAAAAGGGGTTATAGAAACCGTTAAAAAATTAAACTGGTCTCCAGATGTTATCCATGTTCATGGTTGGTTGGCATCGCTTTTGCCTTTGTACCTAAAAAATTATTATGCTAATGAACCACTTTTTGGTCATAGTAAAATAGTTACTTCGGTGTATAATCGTGGATTCGATGGCACATTAGCCAAAAACATGATGGAGAAAGTGAAATTTGACGGAATTGAAGAAGGGAAAATCAATGACTTGGCAACACCATCATATGACAATTTGATGAAGGTTGCGATTGATAATTCTGATGCCATTATAGTTGGTTCTGAACATATATCAGACGAACTATCAAATCATTTAAAAAGTATAGACCAACCAGTTTTAGAATATAAAAACCCAGATGAATTTGCAGATGCTTACGAAGCTTTTTATCAAACAGAAGTGCTAGTATAGGCAAAATGAATTTTTTTTATGAAATTGAGAGACTTTTTAATTAAAGTAACCGCTATAGTAGCTGTTATTTTTACTTTTTCATCATGTAATGATGATTTTAACTCGGTTGGTAGTGAAGTTCTTGGAGATGTTAATTTTCAAGACAAACAATACACTGCTATTCCTATAGCGTATAACAGAAGTTTTGAACGAGTACAAACTTCGGGCTTACCAAATTATTTACTTGGAGTGTACAATGACCCTGTTTATGGACAGTCTATTTATGGTATATTATCGCAGGTAGAACCAGAAAGATTCGATCCTGTTTATGGTGACAATGCCGTACTTGATAGTGTAGTTCTTAATATGCCTTATTTTAGTACGCAGACTAATGTCGAAACCAATGATGATGGCCAAATAGTTACTACCTATAGTTTAGATTCGATTTATGGTACGCAACCTTTTAGATTATCGGTTTATAAGTCTAACTATTTTTTAAGAGATTTTAATCCTGATTCTAATGAAAGGCAGTTGTATTTTTCTGACGATGTGAATACCATTGAAACTAATTTTGGAACAGAACTGAAAGAAGAATTGTTGTATACAGATGATGCTTTTATTCCTTCTGGAGAAGAATTAATTTTAAAAGGACCAGATGGAACTGATGAGGATACTGAAGAAGATATCACAAGATTTGCTCCAGCATTAAGGGTAAAACTTCCTGTCGATTTTTTTACGCAACAGTTTTTGGATAGAGAAGGAAATGCAGAGTTTAGTAATATAAATAATTTCAGAAACTTTTTTAGAGGTATTTATTTCAAAGCCGAATCTGTTAATAATACAGGGAATCTTTTGGCTTTGGATATGACTAATGCGGATATAACATTGTTTTATACTTTCGAAAAAGTAGATACCGCAGATGAAGATGAAGATGGTAGTAATACTGATATTGTTGAAGATCAAGCTACATTAAGATTATCATTTTCGAATAATATAATAAATGCGATAGACACACAATTAAATCCAACAATAGCAGAAGAAGTAAGAATAGAAAATCAAGACCTCGTTAATGGTGAAGAAAATTTGTACCTAAAAGGAGGAGATGGATCACTTGCTATTATTGATTTGTTTAGTGGAGATGTTCTTAATGAAAATGATGAATTAGAAAATGAGTTAGAATTTTTGCAAAGACAAAATTGGTTGATTAATGATGCTTCAATTAAGCTCTATATTAATCAAGACTTGATGACTTCTGGAGATACGGAACCAGAAAGAATTTTTATATATAATTTAGAAACAGATGATGTGTTGCTAGATTATAGGCGTGATTTTACAATAAATGAAGAGAGCCCTGTAAATTCTATAACCGATCATCTTGGAAGAATTTCTCGAGGTTCTGATGAGCGAGGAGAGTTTTATAAAATAAGAATAACAAGTCATATCAATGACCTTTTAAAAGGTGATATAGATAATGCAAAATTAGGTCTTTCAGTTTCTCAAAACGTGAATATACTTAGTAATGCAGATGGTTTTGCCTTTTCAAGAAGTGATGAAACCGACCCCAGCAGTGATATTAATTTAGAAGAAAAAACCACCCCCTTCTCTTCTGTAATTTCCCATGAAGGAACTATCCTTTATGGAAACGGACAAAACGTTCCGGAAGATAAACGTTTAAAACTTGATATTTTTTATACTGAATCAAACGACAACTAAAAAAAACAAATCATGTGTGGAATTGTAGGGTATATAGGTCATAGGGAGGCTTATCCAATTATCTTAAAAGGGTTAAAAAGATTAGAATATAGAGGGTATGATTCTGCAGGAATTGCTCTTTATGATGGTAGTGATATTAAATTATCAAAAACTAAAGGTAAAGTAGCTGATCTCGAAGAGAGGTTGGAAAAAGAAATTTCCACAAAAGGAACTATCGGAATAGGACATACCAGATGGGCAACCCACGGAGTGCCTAATGATGTAAATTCTCATCCTCATTATTCGAACTCTGGAAACTTGGTTATTATTCATAATGGAATCATTGAAAATTATGAGTCTCTTAGGAAAGAATTATCAAATAGAGGATATACGTTTAAATCAGAAACTGATACCGAGGTATTAGTTAATTTGATTGAGGATGTAAAAACTAAAGAGAATGTAAAACTAGGTAAGGCAGTTCAAATTGCATTAAACCAGACGATTGGCGCTTACGCTATTGCAGTGTTCGATAAGCAGAAACCAGATGAAATCGTAGTGGCAAGATTAGGAAGCCCTCTTGCAATAGGTGTTGGCGAAGATGAGTATTTTATCGCATCTGATGCTTCTCCATTTATTGAATATACAAACAATGCAATTTATCTGGAAGATGGTGAGATGGCAATTGTTAGAAGAAATAAAGGAGTAAAAGTTAGAAAGATACAGGATGACAGTCTTGTTGATCCTTATCAACAAGAACTGCAGATTAATCTTGAACAAATAGAAAAGGGCGGATACGACCATTTCATGCTTAAGGAAATATATGAGCAACCTAACGCAATAAGTGATACGTATAGAGGAAGAATGCGTGTGGCTGAAGGAATTATAAAAATGGCCGGTATCGATGATAATCTTGCCAAACTTCTAAATGCAAAACGTATTCTTATTATAGCATGTGGTACTTCTTGGCATGCTGGTTTGGTAGCAGAGTATATTTTTGAAGAACTGGTTAGGATACCTGTAGAGGTAGAATATGCTTCTGAATTTAGATACCGTAATCCTGTAGTACATCAAGATGATGTTGTGATAGCTATTTCACAAAGTGGAGAGACTGCGGATACTATGGCGGCTATCAAATTGGCAAAGGAAAAAGGAGCTTTTGTGTTTGGGGTGTGTAATGTGGTTGGTTCTTCAATATCTAGAGAGACGCATGCAGGTGCATATACACATGCTGGACCAGAAATTGGTGTTGCTTCTACAAAGGCATTTACAACTCAAATTACAGTTTTATCATTAATAGCTTTAAAATTAGCAGAAAGAAAAGGTACTATTACGAATAGTGATTTTTATTATTACCTGCAGGAACTTGAAAGAATTCCAGAAAAAGTAAAACAAGCTTTAGAATCTAATGATCACATCAAAGATATAGCAGATACATATAAAGATGCTAAAAACTTTTTGTATTTGGGTAGGGGTTATAATTTCCCTGTAGCGCTAGAAGGAGCCTTAAAACTTAAGGAGATTTCATATATTCATGCCGAGGGTTATCCTGCTGCAGAAATGAAACATGGACCTATAGCACTTATTGATGAACATATGCCCGTTGTAGTTATTGCTACCAAAAAAGGACATTATGAAAAAGTGGTAAGTAATATCCAAGAGATAAAATCCAGAAAAGGAAAAATCATAGGGATAGTTACCGAAGGAGATGTTACAGTAAAAGGATTGGCTGATCATGTTATAGAGATACCAGAAACGATAGAGTTTTTAACTCCGCTTCTTACTACAATACCATTGCAACTATTGTCTTATCATATTGCGGTAATGTTGGATAAAAACGTGGATCAACCTAGAAATTTAGCAAAATCTGTTACAGTAGAGTAATTGGATTTTTCTTAAACATAAAGAAAAAGACTGTCATTTTTTGATAGTCTTTTTTTATTGCTTTCCTCTTAATTATTTACCATAAAATAAGTCAAATGAGCAGTATTACTTATGCTAGTTTTTGGTTTACGGCTTTTACGCAAAATTATTATGCAACAAAGTTTTAGAGGTCAAAAGCCGAAACACTTTAGCTCTAGTTAAATATAATTATCTTATTTACAAGTTATTAACTTGATTAATTATGTTAAAATTATGATTTTTTAACACTTATTAATAGTTTAAAAACCGTTGAAAAACACTCTTTTTACGACAAAAAACATTTTTTTCTTTTTTGTTTAAACAAAAAAGTTTAGTTTCGCACCCCGAATATAATATTCCTATGCATGCATAGGAAATCAACTTAATTATAAACTAATCTACTTATGAAATCAATTACATTAGCGGTAATGCTACTTATAAGCATTATTGGATCAGCCCAAAATGTTGTAAATGGTAGGGTTATCGATGGATTCGATCAGCCAATCCCTGGTGTTAGTGTCACTGTTAAAGGAACTTCGGCATCGACGATTACAGACTTTGACGGTAATTTTACATTAACAACAGATGAGGATTACCCTTTTACTTTAGAAGCAAAAAGTATCGGTTTTGATGATGGTGTTTTGGTGGTTACATCAGAAACGAATGAAGTTACTATCGTGTTAGATGATATTACGTTCTTAGATGAATTAGTAATATCTGCTTCTCGTGCACCAGAACGTTTATTTGAATCTCCAGTAAGTATTGAGCGTTACGGTGTTAAAGAAATTAGAAATGCTGCTTCTGCAGATTTCTACGGAGATCTTGAAAACATTAAAGGTGTAGATGTTAATACAAACAGTTTAACATTAAAATCTATAAACACAAGAGGTTTCGCTACATTTACTAATACCAGATTTGTTCAGTTAATAGATGGTATGGATAATACCGCACCTGCACTTAACTTCGTGTTAGGTAATTTAGTTGGTATGAGTGAATTGGATGTGAATAGTATAGAACTTCTTCCGGGAGCTTCTTCTGCATTATATGGTGCGAATGCTTTTAACGGGATCTTATTCATGACAAGTAAAAATCCTTTTGATCATCAAGGGATAAGTACATATGCAAAAGGAGGGATTACTTCTCAAGAAGCTGCAGGAGATAACCAATTTATTGATTACGGAATTAGAATGGCACATGCATTTTCGGATAAATTTGCTGCAAAAGCGAGTTTTTCATTTATTCGAGGAACAGACTGGCTAGCTGCAGATAAGCAAGATTTGGATAATCCTGGTGCTACTAGACTAGACCCTAGTTATAATGGTGTAAATGTATATGGAGATGATTTTGGAGTACCATTACAGAGTTTGGCACTTCAAGCGGGGTTAACACCAGCTCAAATTGCTGGTTTAGGAATTCCTGATATTGATATTACAAGAACGGGTTATGATGAAGCAGATTTAAATGATAATAAAGTAGAAAGTTTAAAATTTGATGCGGCGTTACATTATCGTCCGTTTGCAGATGATTTTGAAATTATATATGCTGGTAAAGTTGGTAGAGGTACTACAGTAACTCAAGATGCGAATAGAACATCTTTACGTAATTTTATCTTACAACAGCATAAGCTTGAATTCAAGAATGACAATTTCTTTGTAAGAGGTTATGTTACTGCTGAAGATGCTCGTGATTCCTATGATATTAGATTTACAGGGATCAATATTAATAATGTGTGGAAAAGTAATACAGATTGGTTTACAGACTATATTCAAAACTATTTAGGAGTGCTTACTGGTACAACTCTTGGAAATGATGAGGCACATCGTTTGGCAAGAGAAGCTGCAGATACAGGACGTTTAATTCCTGGTACTCCAGAGTTTCAACAAGCTTTTGATCAAGTAACTAGCAACCCCGACCTTTCAGAAGGATCTAAGTTTACTGAAAAATCTCAATTTAGACATGCAGATGCTAATTATAATTTTAGCCATATCACAAGTGATTTTGCAGATATTCAGGTAGGTGGTTCTTTTAGAGAATATAAATTGAACTCATCAGGAACTGTATTTACCGATATAAACGGACCAATTAAATATTCTGAATTTGGTGTGTATACTCAGATCCAGAAAAAGCTTTTAGATGATAGATTAAAACTTACAGGATCTGTACGTTATGATAAATCCCAGTTATTTGATGGTAATTTTTCACCAAGATTTTCGGTAGGATATACTTTAGGAGCTAATCGTAATCGTAATCTTCGTGCTTCAGTGCAAACAGGATTTAGAAACCCAACAACTCAGGATTTATATATTGGTTTAGATATTGGTGCCTCTACATTAATTGGTTCTGCACCGGATAACTTGGATAGATATACAGATGAAATATTTGGAAACACAGTAACAGGTAGAGATGCATATGAAAATTCTTTTTCTGCTTCTTCTGTTGCAGCAGGTGCTCCTGTAGCTGCAAACATCGATATTGTAAAGCCAGAAAAGATTACTGCTTATGAAGTAGGATATAGAGCTCAATTTGGTAATTTCATTATCGATGCCAGTGCCTATTACAACCAATACCAAGATTTTATCTCTAATGAAGAAGTTATAGTTCCTTTGGTTGGTAGTGTAAATGGTACTGCTGCAGAGCAAGCTGCTGCTATAAATGCAGCTTTTAGCCCTCAAACAAGTAGAGCTTTTACAGCCTCTACAAACTCTGATGTGGATATTAACTCTTATGGAGCAGTTGCCGGATTTACAACAAAATTTAAAGGTTTTGATCTAGGTGCAAATTATACTTTTGCAGAACAAGATTTTGATAAAGAGCAAGATCCTGATTTTAGAAGTAACTTTAATACACCTAAACATAAGGTTAAGGCTTCAATAGGTAAGGAAAACTTATTTAATAATTTTGGTTTCAATACTAATTTCGTTTGGAGTGATGAGTATTTTTGGGAATCAGATTTTGGTGATGGAGATATTCCTTCTTATACTATTTTGAATGCTCAGATTAATTATACAATCCCAGCACTTAAAACAAGACTAAAAGTTGGAGCAAATAATATCGGTGGTGATGAATATTTTACAGCCATTGGATCTGGGTTTATTGGATCTCAATATTATATAGGACTATCAATAAATAACTTATAAGAAGAATTATTTATTTGAAAATAAATTTGAAAAACCTGCCTAAAATTATTTTTAGGCAGGTTTTTTGTTTTTTCTAAACTCTAGAATTCTGTTAAAAAATTAAGGTTATATCGTTAATTATCAATTATCAATACCTTTGAGTTTTGTTTTTTTTTTGTAATTAAAAAACAAAGGTTTAACAACTTTATTAAAAAATTCATAAAAAAACGTATATTGTTGTCATAACTTTAAAATTTAGGGTATGAGAACAACTACATTAGTGATAATGTTGATAATGAGTGTTATCGCTACTGCACAAACAACAATTAAAGGTAAGGTGGTAGATGATAATAACCAACCAATTCCGGGGGCTAATGTAACACTACAAAGCTCTTCTGTTGGTACAATAACTGATTTTGATGGTCTTTTTGTATTAACGGTGGATCAAGCTCCTCCTTTTACTATTAATGTTAGCACAATAGGTTTTGAATCAACTTCTGTTAACATTTCTTCATCAGTTTCGGATTTAACGGTTACACTTAAAGAAGGAACAGAGTTAGATGAGGTAATTATTTCGGCTTCGAGAACGCCTGAGCGTATATTCGAATCACCAGTTAGTGTAGAGCGTTTTGGTATTAAAGAAATTAAGAATGCTCCCGCTGCGGATTTTTATGATGGATTGGAGTCTCTTAAAGGGGTTGATATCAACACCAATAGTTTAACTTTTAAATCTGTAAATACACGTGGTTTTGCCACCTTTGCAAATACTCGTTTTGTACAATTAGTAGATGGGATGGATAATACTGCGCCAGCCTTAAACTTTGTTTTGGGTAATTTAATTGGGATGAGTGAGATAGATGTAAATAGTATTGAATTATTACCAGGAGCATCTTCTGCATTGTATGGAGCAAATGCCTTTAATGGTATTTTATTTATGACTAGTAAAAATCCTTTTGATCATAATGGGATAAGTGCATATTTCAAAGGAGGAATTACTTCTCAAGATGCTGCCGGAGACAATGAATTTTATGACTACGGGATAAGGGTTGCACATAAGTTTTCAGATAAATTTGCTGCCAAGGCTAACTTTACTTATTTGAGAGGAACTGATTGGTTTGCAGAAAACACAGTTAATGTTTTAAATCCTGATACGGATAGAACTGATCCTAATTATGATGGATTAAATGTGTATGGAGATGAGGTAAGTACAAATATAAGAGGAGTAGGTGTCGCTTTAGTTAATTTAGGAGTTTTACCTTCTGGAGCAGAAAACTTACTGCCTAATGAAAATGTAAGTAGAACAGGATATTTAGAAAGCGATTTAAATGATTATAGAGCCGAGAGCGTGAAATTTGATGCAGCGCTGCACTATAGACCGTTCGCTAATGATTTTGAAATTATTTATAATGGTAAGTTAGGGCGAGGTACTACAATATACCAAGGAGCAAATAGATATTCTATTCGTAATTTTTTCTTACAACAACATAAGTTAGAGGTTAAAAATGATAACTTCTTTGTAAGAGGATACATTACCGATGAAAATGCTGGAGATTCTTATGATACAAGATTTACAGGGATTAATATAAATAGATTATGGAAAGATGATCAAACATGGTTTGGAGAATATGCAGGAGCTTTTGCTACAGCAACCTTACAAGGAGTACTTCCAGAACAGGCTCATGCTCTTGCAAGACAAACAGCAGATACTGGCCGGTTGATTCCTGGCACACCAGAGTTTAGACAGGCATTTAACCAAGTAATTAAAGATCCCGATTTAGCTACAGGATCTAAATTTCAAGATGAAACACAATTAAGACATGTAGATGTAAATTATAACCTTAGTCATGTTACCAGCAATTTTGCCGATATACAAGTGGGTGGTTCTTTTAGAGAGTATAAGTTAAATTCTTCAGGAACTATTTTTACTGATTTTGATGGTCCAATTAAATATTCTGAAGTTGGTGCCTATGTTCAACTTCAAAAGAAACTTTTGGATGAAAGATTAAAATTCACGGGATCAGTTCGTTATGATAAGTCTGAATTATTTGATGGTAATTTTTCACCGAGATTATCTGTAGGGTATACTTTGGGTCAAGAAAGAAATCACAATGTTCGTTTATCAGCACAAACTGGATTTAGAAATCCTACTACTCAGGATTTATTTATTGGTCTTAATGTTGGTCGTGCAATTTTGGTTGGATCTGCGCCTGACAACTTAGATAGAGATGTGAGAAATTTCACTTTAAGTGGAAATGGTCAAAATATTACGGGTGCTACCGAGGCAACTGTGGTGGGTAGAGCGGCTTATGAAAATGCATTTTCTTTAAACTCTGTGCTTAATGGGGCTCCTGTAGCTGCAGACGTGGATGTTGTACAGCCAGAAAAAGTTACCGCTTTTGAACTAGGATATAGAGGAAAAGTAAAAGGATTTGTTATTGATATGGCAGGTTATGTTAACTTTTATAAAGATTTTATTTCAAACGAAAATGTGTTGGTTCCTTTATATGGTCAAGTAGGTGATGGTACGCTATCATTGTTAGCACTGCAAAATGGAGATACTCAAGTGTATCAAACATATACAAACTCTGCTGTTGATATCAATTCTTTTGGTTTAATTGTTGGAGTTACTACCAAAGTACTTGGTGGATTTGATTTGGGAGCTAATTATACATATTCTGAGCAAGATTTTGATAGAGAACAAGATTCTGATTTTAGAAGTAGTTTTAATACGCCTAAACACAAAGTGAAAGCTACTTTTGGTCATACAAACTTATTTAAGAATTTTGGTTTCAATACTAGTTATAGATGGAGTGACAGTTATTTCTGGGAAGCAACTTTTGCCGATGGACAAGTTCCTTCTTTTTCAGTGTTTGATGCACAAATTAATTATGGCATCCCTAAACTGAAAACAACACTTAAAGTAGGAGCTACCAATATTGGAGATGAGTACTTTACTGCATTTGGAACAGGATTTATAGGATCTCAATACTATATTGGTTTAACTATTAATAATCTATAACGAATAACTATACTAAAAAAATTACAGATGAATATTCAATATAAATGGCTATTAATTGTATTGGCTTTTGGTTTTATTGCCTGTGAGTCAGATGATGATGCCCCAGAAATGGAAGAAGTAGTAATTACTTCGGGAGAAGCAGATTTTTCAAAATTTGTTTCGGTAGGAAACTCATTAACCGCTGGTTTTACTGATGGAGCTTTATTTATTGCTGGACAAGAGAACTCATTGCCAAATATTATGGCACAGCAGTTTGCACTGGCAGGAGGAGGAGATTTTTTACAACCTCTTATGAGTGATAATATTGGTGGAGCGCTATTGGGCGGTACTCAAATATTAAATCCAAGATTCTTTTTTGATGGATCTGGACCTGCACTTTTAGGTGCTGTACCTACTACCGAAATTACAGCGGCGTTGTCAGGTTCCTTTAATAATATGGGAATACCTGGTGCAAAAAGTTTTCATTTGGTTGCTCCAGGATATGGTAACGTAGCCGGATTAACTATGATGCCAGCTACTGCAAATCCTTATTTCGTAAGAATAGCTTCGGATCCGGCAGCAACAGTGCTTGGAGACGCAATGGCTCAGAGTCCAACATTTTTCTCCTTATGGATAGGGAATAATGATGTACTAGGATATGCGCTATCTGGTGGAGATGGATCAGATCCTATAACAGATACCGCATTATTTACTCAAGTATATAATACCCTGGTAGGTACATTAACTTCTGGTGGAGCAAAAGGGGTGGTTTTTAATATCCCTGACGTAACTGCCATTGCACATTTTACAACAGTACCATTTGCACCATTAGATCCAACAAGTGAGACTTTTGGTCCTCTTATTCCTGCACTTAACACGCAGTTTGCTGGATTAAATCAAGTTTTTACTGCTTTGGGTGTTCCTGAAAGATCTATTGTATTTGCTACAGATGCAGCTAGTCCCGTAGTGATAAAAGATGAGTCATTAACTGATCTTACGGCTCAAATAACGGGAGCTTTACAGATGGCAGGAGTAGATGCGGGTACTGCGGCAGTAACTGGATTCTTGTATGGTCAGGCTAGACCGGCCAACGAAAATGATCTTTTAGTATTGCCAAGTTCAGCAATAATTGGTCAGGTTAATACTGATGCTGTGATGACTCTAATGGGGCTTGGATTGAGTCAAGCACAAGCTGGACAACTAGCAGTAAATGGAGTAACATTTCCTTTAGAAGATAAATGGGTACTTATCCCTAGTGAGCAGCAAGAAATTGCAACAGCTACAACGACTTTTAACAGTGTTATAGATACTGCGGTACAACAAGCAGGTTTAGCATTTGTAGATGCTAATGGACTTTTGGATCAGGTTTCAGCTGGAGGAATTCAGTTTGATGAGTTCTTAATGCAAGGAAATTTAGTATTTGGAGGTTTGTTTTCCTTAGATGGGGTACATCCTACCGCTAGAGGATATGCGTTTTTAGCAAACTCTGCTGCTACAGCTATTAATACCACTTATGGTTCTAATTTACCCGCAGTTAAAGCAGTGGATTATCCACTTTTTTATTCAGCTACATTACAATAAAATATATATAGAATCTATTTATATGTACCGCCTGAGAAATTTCTCAGGCGGTTTTTTTTATATCATTAATGGCTTGAATCGTGTTTTTTCTTTCAATTAATTGAAAGTAGATAGAAAATACAAGTGATATAATGATGTAACCCATAACAATATATGTCGCTCCGTTTAGTAATTTGTCGATCCCAAACCATCCACTTTCTTTAGTTATTAAATATAGGCCTAAACCCAGTTTAATTCCCTCGGCATATAGTGAAATAATATGACGATCCATTAGTGAGGTATATGCAAAGATCGAAACTCCTAAGAAAATAGAATAGTTAATAATTTGAATAAATTCTAGATCCCCAAAACTTATAAGTAAATAATACATTAACGCTAACGTTGCTGTTAATTGCGTCCAGGACCAAATTTTTAAAAGCAATGAGCTTTCTGTTTTATATTTTTTTCGATTGTAAGGATCTGTTATAATTTGGATTGGGTATTTTTCTTTCACATCATCAGGACGCCATCCTGTTGGCATGTACCAAATACGAATTTTATCCCACCAATTTTTTGTTCTCCAGGCATCTTTTAATATTCCCCATGCATGCATAAAATTAATGTAAAAAGGATTCCATGTATTTACAGGTTTTTTCACACCATACACAGGCGGTTTATCGGGTAATTCCTCTTGAAAAGTTCCAAAAAGTTTATCCCAAAATATAAATATTTGCGAATAGTTTTTATCTAGATATTCATCGTTAATTGCATGATGTACACGATGATGAGATGGCGTGACAATAATATGCTCTAAAAATCCCATTTTACCTATTAAACGAGTGTGATACCAAAACTGAGCGAATAAATGGATCGGAGCTACCAATGCAATAATTTTTGCAGGGACTCCTATAAGAGCCAAAGGGATGTATAAAAAGAAATAAATAGAAATTATTGCAGAAATACTTTGTCTTAATGCACAAGCAAGGTTAAACTCTTCACTACTATGATGTACGATATGTCTGTTCCAGAAAAGGTTGATGGTATGGTTGAAGCGGTGCGACCAATATCCTGCAAAATCTAGACCTATAAAGGTTAAAATATAAAGCCAGATAGAAGATTGTATTTCTATTAAGGCAATATGATCTACCATCCATTGATAACTAATAATAATAACTGCTAACCCTGTTAAGCTACGTAATGTATCGGTCATGCCAGAGCTTAAGCTCGAAATCGTATCCATTGCTTCATTTACAGGTATCTTTTTCCATAAACTTATTAGGTATTCTGTAAGAATAAGAACCATAAATCCTGGTATGGCATAACTAAGTGCCATTGCATATGTCTCCATAATATTATAAACGTAAAAATTTAAGACATACAAAGTAGTTAAAATTTTACAATTTATTAACGCGAAAATCATTGAAAATTTGACAACGTATAATATGGGATTAAGATCTTTTGATGAATAGGTATTTTATAAATTAGTATGTTTATACTAAAATAAATTAAAAATTAGTATATTTATACTAAACGAATAATGTTTTGAATACAAAATTAGATATTATCAAACATGCGGTTGTCCTTTTTAATAAAAAGGGATTCTTTAATGTAAGTATCAAAGATATTACCGAAACTATGGGCATAAGCCCAGGCAATTTCACATATCATTTTAAGCGGAAAGAATATTTATTATCTGCAATACAAGAACAAATATTAGATAATGCTATTGAAATTATGCCCAGTGATCAATATGTTACCTTATTTCATTTTGAAGAAATGTTTAAAAAGTTCTATGTCATCCAAAGGCAGTATAGATTCTTTTTTCTTGAGATATCGTATTTAATGGTAGAATATCCAGGAATTATGAGAGGTTATAAAATTGCAACAACCAAAAGATTGGAAGGGGCTCGAGATTTGGTAAATCATTTTATAACATCTGGTAGATTAGTTCCAGAAAGTGATCGAATAGATTATACTATCATTATTCAAACATTATGGATGACAAGCACATTTTGGAGTACCAGAATGGCAATTATAGATCAAAAAAGGAGTGTGGTCATTGAGGATTCTCCGATACAAAATCTTTGGGGAATTTTATTGCCTTATTTAACAGAGAAAGGATATAAGGAATACGTTGAAATAACCAAATATCATACTACACAACATAATATTAATTTTAAAAACATATAATTATGGCAGTACAAAATCCACCACTAGATATGTTGCCTGCAAATATCCCTATGCCTCCAAAATTTGATAATCTTGCCGATGAGAGAGCATATTTAAAAAAGAAACTTACTGGAGCATTTAGAATATTTGGAAAATTTGGATTTTCAGAAGGTGTAGCGGGTCATATAACAGTTAGAGATCCAGAACATCAAGATCATTTTTGGGTGAATCCTTTTGGGCTTTCTTTTAACTTAATAACGCCCTATGATTTAGTATTGGTTAATTATAATGGAGAGGTTGTAGAGGGTAAACTTCCAGTTAATAGGGCAGCCTTTGCTATCCATTCTCAAATTCATGCTGCTCGGCCAGATGTAGTCGCCGCTGCACATGCTCATTCTGTGTATGGTAAATCCTTTTCTGCATTAGGAAAAAAATTAACCCCTATTACTCAGGATGCCTGCGCATTTTATGAGGATCACGCATTATTTGATGATTATTCGGGAGTAGTAAACGAATTAGAAGAAGGAAAAAGAATAGCTAGCGCACTGGCCGATAATAAAGCTGCGATACTTCAAAACCATGGTTTAATCACCGTGGGACATTCTATTGATGAGGCCGCGTGGTGGTTTATTACTATGGAAAGAAGTTGCCAAGCGCAATTGTTAGCAATGCAAACCGGAGAGAAATTAATTGAAATAGATCATCAAACAGCAATGAAAACAAGAGCAGAACTTGGTTTTCCATTGGCTGGATACTTTCAATTTCAACCCATGTGGCAGGATATAAGTTTAACGCTGAATTTTTAATTTTAAAATATTAACATGGTATATTGAGCTCTTATGAATAACACTGGAACTTTAATAGTAGCAATATCTTTAATGATTATTATGTTTGGTATGGGGCTTTCGCTTACCAACAATGATTTTAAAAGAGTGGCAAAAAATCCTAAAGCCGTAATTATTGGTTTAATAAGTCAATTAATCTTTTTGCCCATTATCGGATTTGTAATAGTGTCTATACTGGATTTAAAGCCAGAAATAGCTATCGGAATTATGATATTGGCGGCTTGTCCGGGGGGCGCGACATCAAATGTGATTGCACTTTTGGCAAAAGGAGATACGGCATTATCTGTAACGTTAACTGCAATCTCTAGTATAATTACAATTGTTACCATTCCGTTTATTGTTCAATTTTCACTTTCAAAATTTTCCGGAGCAGAAGGAGAGGTTGCTCTTAATGTTTTACAGATGATAGGTCAGCTATTAATGATTGTGATAGTGCCTGTTTTTCTGGGAATGATAATTCGTGCAAAGGCCACAAGTTTTGCACTTCGAATGGGAAAACCAGTTCAGGTTGCATCAGTACTATTGTTGATGTTAATAATAATAGGCCTGTTAATTAAAGAGAAACATAATATCATCCCTTATTTTGAACAAGCAGGATTACCTACTGCGTTATTAAGTGTGTTTAGTATGGCATTGGGGTATATAACAGCATCAAGTTTTAAACTAAAAAAGCCACAGGCAATAAGTATTGCCGTAGAATCAGGAATTCAAAATTCTGGATTAGCAATAACCATTGCAGTGGTTACATTGCAAAATACTGCTTTTGGTATTGCAGGAGCAATATATACACTGGTAATGTATCTTGCTGCTTTTGTCATTATAGTATACGGACGAAATACGAAATCCTAAACAGCATTAAGTGAGTTCTATTTTGTTAAAAAAGAGCATATTTGCTGCCTTCAAAAAAACAAAATAAAAGACATTATTTTTTCATTTTAAAAGACTATATTTGCAGCCTGAAAAAAGGTCGTATTTGATAGTCACTATTAAATGACCGTTTTCACATAGTTAAATACTAAACATTAAATAGTTAGATAATGTCTAAAGTTACGGGTAAAGTATCTCAAATTGTAGGTCCGGTGATCGATGTAGAATTCGCAGCAGGGACTGAATTACCAAAAATTTACGATTCATTAGAAATTAATAAAACAGACGGTAGCAAACTGGTGTTAGAGGTTCAGTCTCACATAGGTGAAGATACTGTTCGTACCATTGCAATGGATTCTAGTGATGGATTAAGCAGAGGAATGGAAGTTGTAGGAACTGGAGCTCCAATACAAATGCCAATAGGTGGTGATGTATACGGACGTCTATTTAATGTAATTGGAGATGCTATTGATGGTCTTGGAGATCTTCCTAAAACAGGAGAAGATGGTCTTTCAATTCACCGTCAAGCACCTAAGTTTGAAGATTTATCGACTTCGACTGAAGTTTTATTTACAGGGATTAAAGTAATCGATCTTATTGAACCTTATGCAAAAGGTGGTAAAATTGGATTATTTGGTGGTGCCGGAGTAGGTAAAACAGTATTGATTCAGGAGTTGATTAACAATATTGCAAAAGGCCACGGTGGTCTTTCTGTATTTGCAGGTGTAGGAGAAAGAACTCGTGAAGGAAATGATTTACTTCGTGAGATGTTAGAGTCAGGAATTATTAAATATGGTGATGACTTTATGCATTCTATGGAAGAAGGAGGATGGGATCTTTCTAAAGTAGATAAAGAAGTAATGAAAGAATCTAAAGCTACTTTCGTATTTGGACAGATGAATGAGCCTCCTGGGGCACGTGCACGTGTTGCACTTTCTGGTCTTACGATTGCAGAATATTTCCGTGATGGAGCAGGAGAAGGACAAGGAAAAGATGTACTTTTCTTCGTTGATAATATCTTCCGTTTTACACAAGCTGGTTCTGAGGTATCAGCACTTCTTGGGCGTATGCCATCTGCGGTGGGTTATCAACCAACACTAGCTACAGAAATGGGTGTAATGCAAGAACGTATTACATCAACAAAGAAAGGATCTATTACATCTGTACAGGCAGTATATGTACCTGCAGATGATTTAACAGATCCGGCACCAGCAACAACTTTTGCTCACTTAGATGCAACTACTGTATTGTCTCGTAAAATTGCTGAACTTGGTATCTATCCAGCGGTAGATCCATTAGATTCTACTTCAAGAATTCTTTCTGCAGATATTTTAGGAGATGAGCACTATAATTGTGCACAACGAGTAAAAGAGTTGTTACAACGTTATAAAGAATTACAAGATATTATTGCCATCCTAGGTATGGAAGAATTATCTGAAGAAGATAAACTTGCGGTAGGGCGTGCACGTCGTGTGCAACGTTTCTTATCTCAGCCATTCCATGTTGCAGAGCAATTTACAGGTATCCCAGGATGTTTAGTTGATATCAAAGATACTATTAAGGCATTTACAATGATTATGGATGGTGAATTAGATCATTTACCAGAAGCAGCATTTAACCTTAAAGGTACAATTGAAGAAGCTATCGAAGCTGGTGAGAAAATGTTAGCAGAGGCATAATTTAGTTAATTGTTGATAGTTGACAGTTAAAGAATATTTTCTAGAAAAACTATCGATCAACAACAAACAACGAAGAACTATAAAATATGTATTTAGAAATAGTAACTCCAGAAGCAGTATTATTTAGTGGTGAAGTAACATCGGTTGTAGTACCAGGTGTAGATGGAGAGTTTCAGATGTTAGATAATCACGCACCTATCATTTCTTTATTAGGAAAAGGAAGTGTGAAAGTGTATGGTGAGATGACACTAGAAGAAGAAGTTGCCGAAAAATTCGTTAAGGAAAATGGAGTGACTTTACTTCCGATAAACTCAGGAACTATTGAAATGAAAGATAATAAGGTGATTGTTTTGGCAGACTAAACAATCGTTCTTTATCATAAAAACTAAAAAGCATCTTCAAATTTTGAAGATGCTTTTTTTTATGAGCACATATAGAGTTTTTATTTATATAATAAATATAACTATTATAAAGAATAGAAGAAAAGAGGTCATCTGGCCTCTTTTCTATTTCCAATCCCATTGAATTAAATGCCAGGTGATCTCATCATCAGTATTGTATATTAATAGGTCTGTAAAACCAATTGCATAATGTGCCCGTAGAGATCTAGGGTTGTTAGCTGCTACTTCGGTAATTAGTACATCATATTTTTCACCTAATTCGTTGCGCATAGTTTGATATAAACCCCTAAAAATTCCTTTGCCACGATACGCCTTATCAATACAAACTTGCCCCATAACGATATATGATGTTGAGTTATTAAGGTGTTTTTCGATTTTAGCAAACATGGGTTTAAGGATTTCAATATCATTGCCAAAATCTGAAGTCATACATAAGGTATAACCAACAACTTTATCATTGTGCTTGGCAATGATGTGAGGTTGCCGATCATTCATTTTACTTAATATATCTATATCATGTTTAACCGTTACAAAACCTTCTTTATGTTTCTCATCTTTAGAAATATTGATTGGCAAATTCTTCTGTTGTAACTCTAGTATTTGTAATAATTCGTTTTTATGTTTGACAGAAGTATATTCTATTGTTGATCTCATGTTAGTGAGCTTTTAACCAATTATCGCGATGTTCCTTAGTTTTCTTATCCGGTTTTTGTGATAATGCGGTTTTGATAACTGGTGTGTTTTCTAGCAGTAATTCGGTTTTAGATGTTTTGCCTAACCGATTATAAGTAATTGTAATTTTATCTCCAGGCTTGTATTTTTTTAAGGCAGTCTTTAATTGCTCATCATTGGTTATTGTAACCTCATTAATTGCAGATAATATATCTCCTTTATCAAGACCTGCTTTATGTGCTGGAGAGTCTTTTTGAGTGTACTGATCAATGAACAGTTCATTACGATCGTTATTGTGTTTAAGTGAAGCTCCGTGATAAGGAGAGTTTTGGTCCTTAACAATTAATACGCCTACACTTGCAAAAAGAGATTCGTAATTAGGCATTTGACTATCGTAAATATACTTTTGAAAAAAGTCATTCGCAAAAGAAGTGCCTGCGTATGTTTCTAAAAGGAGATGTAGGTCTTTAACTGTATACGGTTTTTCGATTTTACCATATGTATTCCAAACTAGTTTCATATAATCGTCAAGATGTAAACCTTCTTTGTGATTACGCAATGACAAATCTAAAGCAAGACCCAGCATACTACCATAAGAATAATAAGAAATAAACGTATTTCCTCGATTTACTGGATCTACAGATTTAGCAGCATCTACAAATGGTGCCTGATAGCTCATTTCAATAGGATTAAAGAATTTTCGTGCAGGAGAGTTCCATACATAGTTATAAGTTCTAGCTAATCCTTTGATATATTTTTCACGACTAATTACTCCTGCTCTGCACAAAATAAGATTTGTATAGTAACTAGTAAACCCTTCGGCAAACCATAGAGCTTCGGACATATTGGCCTTTTCGAAATTAAAAGGCTCCAGGTCTTGCGGCCTAATGCGTTCTACATTCCATGCATGAAAGAATTCGTGAGAAACAGTACCTATATTACTTTCCATTCCGCCATCAGCTAAGCTTCTAGTACTGGTAAGTATGGTAGAATTTCTATGTTCCATTCCGTCACCAGAAGCGTTAGGTATGTAACAGGCTAGAAAAGTATATTCACCATGATCAAAATCAGGGTATTCTCCAAAAACGGCTTTTTCTTGCGCTACAATTTTCTTTATTTTCTCAAAATAAGTATCAACTTCCTGTTCAGAACCATTATGATGCAATACAAAACGTATGGTATAGGTTTTGTCATTATTTTTAACATCAACTTTTCTAATGGTATGATTACTTATTTCGACAGGACTGTCCATAAAATATTGCAGATTTGGTGCCGAAAAATTGTTATTGCCATTATCAATAAGTTGAGTAGCTACTTTCCATTTAAGATCTTTTCTAACATCAAACCGAACCGAAACAGCACGATCCTTATGTGCAGGGATAAACATGAATGTAGCGGGAATATTAAGATGCGCATGCGTTTCATCAATTTGGGAATACGTGCCATCTCCTCTATCGGCAAATAAAATGTATGAAACTATAATAGTGCCATCATGTCCAGAGACATTCCATTCATGGGGATTAGGACGTGTAACAAGGAGTTCTTTTCCTTTACTATCAGTGATTTTGAGATCGTAAACATTTTTGGCAAATTCATGTAATGCATATCGACCAGGTGATGTTCTACTCATTCTTAAGGCAACAACTTCACTATCTAGGTTAGAAAATGTAGCTTTAATATTAGCTTCATGATGTATTGCATTTTTAAATGAAATAATATAATTACTTTCATAATCATTAGAGCTTGTTTGAGAGAAGCCCAATGTTGCAAATAAGATAAACAGTATGATTGATGTGAATTTCATGATCGTATAAAAATTATATTTAGCCCGCCATTATTATGGATAGCGGGTTAAATATAAGTTATTAATCATGATAATCATAAAAGGATAGACTCTTTGAATTTATAGAGAATAATCGTTTCTGTACTTTTCTTGATTTCATTTAATTAATGACGATAAATATTTATGGTTGATACTCCAAAATATCAGAGGGTTGACATTCTAATACTTTGCAAATTGCTTCTAAGGTTGAGAATCGAATTGCCTTTGCTTTTCCTGATTTAAGGATGGAGAGATTAGCTGTTGTTATTCCTATGTGTTCGGCCAATTCTTTACTCTTCATTTTTCGCTTGGCCAACATTACGTCTAAGTTTATAATTATTGGCATAGTTATACAGTTAATTCGTTTTCGGATTGAATATCTCTTGCTTTAGAAAATACTTCGCTTAAATACATGAAAAAGAGACCTATTACAGGAAATAAAACTATAGAACTATCAAATTCGATGGCGAAATTGCTATGAATTAAGAAGGTGACTGTGAATTTTCCAAGTAGTTCTCCAAAACCACAAATCACAAATAGAATCCCTACGTTTTTAAAGTTTCGAATTACTGTATCCGTAAAGGGATTTCCTTCAGATAAATCATTTAGACTATGTTTTAGAAAAGAAATAGCTTTGAAAAACGCGAACGAAAGTAAAAGAACCAGAACTTCGGCGATGATAACTTTTATAGAGCTTAGTGAATAAAGTGTTTCACCTTTTAATAGTGAAGGCGCAACTTCTTTTTGATTAAAAATATCAAGTAGTAATGTAAAAACTCCTGTAAATATGCCCAAGCCTATGAGGTAATAAAAAATAGTAATTAGTTTTTTTAAAATAGTAATTGGTTTCATTTAGTGTAAAATTATCGTTTAACGATAACAAATATACAAAAATTATTGTTTTTCAATAATTTTTTATTAAAAAAGGATAATATTAAGATTGAATTTTTAAAAACTAAAGGTCTTTGTACCTTTGATGCATGTTACCCAAAAAACTCATAAAGAAACTAGATGATCGCAAAGCGAACAATGCGATAAGAAGATTAGGAATAGAAAATACATTGATAGATTTTTCATCTAATGATTATTTAGGGTTTGCATCTTCAAAAACAATTTTTGATGATACCCATGATCTTTTGATAGTTAAAGGGCTTTGTCAAAACGGTGCCACAGGATCTCGGTTACTTTCTGGAAATCATGAGCTATATGTAGAGATAGAAGCAATGCTTTCTGATGTTCATAATGCCGAAGCCGCTTTGGTTTTTAATTCGGGATATGATGCTAATGTGGGATTTTTTTCTTCTGTCCCCCAGCGTGGAGATATTATCCTGTATGATGAGTTTATTCATGCTTCAATTCGAGACGGAATCCAAATGAGCCATGCTAAATCGTATAAATTTACACATAATGATTTAAATGATTTAGAACAAAAACTAAAACAAGTTAAACCAAATCCAATACGCCATAATGAACCTGGCCAAGTATATATTGTTACCGAATCTGTGTTTTCAATGGACGGTGATATTCCTGATTTAAAAAGATTTGTTGCGTTTTGCGAAGAAGGTAACTATTATTTGATTATAGATGAAGCTCATGCTTCTGGAGTTTTTGGTAAAAATGGATCTGGATTACTTCAACAGTTAAAAATAGAAGATAAAGTTTTTGCACGAATCAATACTTTTGGTAAAGCCTTAGGGTGTCATGGAGCAGTAATTTTAGGTGCTACAGAATTAAAAAACTACCTTATTAATTTTGCTAGAAGTTTTATTTATACAACAGGGTTACCGCCGCACTCATTGGCTACGATTCAATCTTCTTATAATACGTTAAGTAACTCTTCAGAAATTGAAAAATTAAAAGATAACATAAAGTTTTTCAATCACACATTAGAAACAACAGGTTTAAAAAATAGATTTATAGAAAGCACATCTGCGATACATTGTTGTATTATTTCGGGTAATGAAGAAGTAAAAAAAATAGCTAAAGCTCTAAAAGAAAAAGGGTTTGATATAAAGCCTATCTTATCGCCTACGGTACCCATAGGAAAAGAGAGGTTGCGTTTTTGTCTACATAGTTATAATTCTAAAGAAGAAATTAGTAAAGTTTTGGGGTTGTTAGCTACCTTTGTTTTAAAGTAAAAAAGACAATTATGTCAAGAGGAGATAAGGAGCCTTCAAAAAAAATATTCATTACAGGAATAGGAACCGAAGTTGGGAAAACTATAGCTTCAGCCATTGTGGTGGAGTCGTTGCAAGCAGATTATTTTAAACCGATACAAGCAGGAGATTTACATTTTTCGGATACAGATAAAGTAAAAGAACTTGTGTCTAATTCAAAATCCGTGTTTCATCCAAATAGTTATGCTTTACATACACCTATGAGTCCACATGCTGCTGCCGAAATAGATAATGTTTCTATCAAAATTAACGAAATCACTCTTCCAAAAACAGATAATGATTTAGTGATTGAAGGAGCAGGTGGTCTTTTAGTACCATTAAATGATAAGCATACCATAATAGATATCATTAAGCCTGAATATAGAGTAATTGTTGTGTCTAGACATTATTTGGGAAGTATAAATCATACATTAATGACCGTAAAAATGTTACAAAATAAAGGGATTACACCTTATGTTATCTTTAGTGGGGAAGCACATGAAACTACAGAAGATATTATCAAAAAGATGACAGATGTTATGGTGATTGGTAGGATTGATAATGAACCCTATTTTGATCAAATGGTAGTGAAAGAATACGCCGAATTATTTAAAGAGAATTTAAAATCTATATATGAGTCTTAAAGAAAGAGATAAAAAACATCTTTGGCATCCACTTACCCAGCATAAGATTCATCCAGAGGCATTGCCTATTGCAAGGGCAAAAGGAGCATTACTTTTTGATGAGAATGATAAAGAGTATATTGATGGAATTGCATCTTGGTACACAGTTATGTACGGCCATTGTAATGAGTATATATTAGATAAAGTGCAACAGCAAATGCAAAAATTAGATCAGATCGTATTTGCTGGATTTACACATGAACCTGCTATTAAGTTATCAGAAGAGTTGATTAAAATTTTACCCAATAATCAAGAAAAAATATTTTTCTCGGATAATGGTTCTACTGCCAACGAAGTTGGTATTAAAATGGCGTTACAGTATCATTTTAATAAAGGAGAGAAAAGAGATACTATTATTGCTTTTATCGATGGTTTTCATGGAGATACTTTTGGAGCCATGTCGGCTTCTGGGCTATCGGTATATAATGGCCCTTTTGAGGATTTTTTTATTAATGTAAAACGTATTCCTACTCCAAATCAAGAAAACATTGATGAGGTATTAAAACAGCTACAGGATATTATAACAACTAATGAAGTCGCAGCATTTATTTATGAGCCTTTGGTACAAGGAGCCAATGCTATGCATATGTTTGAAGCTGTGTATTTAGATCAAATTCTTAAAATTTGTCGCCAAAACAAAATCGTTACTATTGCTGATGAGGTTATGACTGGGTTTGGTAAAACAGGAAAAACTTTTGCATCGGATCATATATCAGCTAAACCCGATATCATCTCGATGTCAAAATCACTTACAGCGGGATTTGTACCGATGGCGGTTACTAGTTGTACTCAAGAAATATACGATGCATTTTTGGATGACTCGATAGGTAAAGCTTTTTTTCATGCACATACTTATTCTGCAAATCCTATTGCATGCTCTGTAGCTTTGGCAGGAATCGAATTGTTGCAAAGTGAGGAAATGCAAAATAATATTCGTCGAATTATTACTTCGCATAAAGAATTTAATACTACGATAAAAGATCATCCCAAAGTAAAGGCAACACGACAAATGGGAGTAATTTTTGCTATGGAATTACATATTGAAATGGATCGATATGGTAAAAAAAGATATGAGATTTTTAACCATTTTATGAGTCAAGGTATTTTTCTAAGACCTCTGGGAAATACGGTTTATATATTAGCTCCTTATGTGATCACAAAAACACAACTAGATAAGGTGTATGGGGCTATAATTGATTTGTTAGACTTTGTATAGTGTTTTCTAATTTAGTTTTAAAACCCTCCTTATTATCAATAAAAAACGCAATGGTCGAGTAACTCTTTTTTGTTCCGTAGAGTCCGGTAAGCGTGTTCTTTTGTTTTAGGGTGATCACTATATTATGAGATTCTAAGTCACCTAATGGTGATAGTTTTTTAATTTCATCGTTCCATTCGAGATCTGTACTAGAAATGCTTACAGATTTAATAGTATTTATGTCTATAGTGCTTTCGCTTAAAATACCATATCGTAGGTATAGTTTATTCCCTTCGATACTAATAGGTCTTTTAAGTATAGATTTCATAAACCCAAATACTTGAATACAGGTATAAATACTAAGAATAGAAGCTATCCAAGCGGCTATGACACTCCATTTTACGAGAAGAACATGAATGACATAGGTTTCGATACCAATTATGGGTATAAATGCTATTAATAATGAAATGGTACCGGAGTTCTTGTGGTAAGAAAATTCATTTTGTTTTAAGGTTTTCTTTTTCCAATATATAAAGCCGTAATATAATACGGCAAGCTCCATAGTCAATAATTCGGCTATTTTTGAGGGTAATATTTCGTGACAAGTGTCTTTAAGGGCAGAGAAAAAATCAGAATTCGTTTCTGCGTTACTACGGTATTTTTTTAAAGTTTGTCTTACTTTATAGAATATAAAGGAAGCTACTCCCAATTCAATAATGGGGAATATCCAAGTTTTAACCCAGTTAAGGGTAAATTGGTTTTCTTGAGGAATAATATTCGATGCGATAAGTATTCCAAAAACAAAAAAAGGAACTATAGTAATCCTAGGAATTTTCTTTTTCCTAATTAATAAGAAATAAACAAGAGGAACCGTAAATAGTAAATCTAAAGTAACCCCAATTGATAAAGTATCAGGATTTGCTTTAAACAATTTTGTTGTGGTCAACAAAATCATTGAACCAATAATTAATAAAGGTACTCCAAAAGTAATAATATTACTCGAGTTCCTGATTGTCATGTTCTTGTTGTTCATAGCCTAGTAAATCAATTTGTTCATCGGTTTCTGAAATGATCACGTACATTTCTGAGTACGTCCATTGGTCATTTTGTTTAATGCCAACTACATATAATTTAGCTTTTCCGTTAGGACCTTTAATAGGAATAGAAATATCTGCATTACCAGTGTTATTTTCAAAAGAGAGTTTTCCTTGCATTATACCATTAGTTTCTACAGGCTCTCCCAAAATACCAATTACATATTCATCTTGTTTAACTTTTGCCAGTGCTTCTTTGTACGGATCAGATCCTGTCATAAGTTCACTAACTCCAAAAATAACAGAGCCTAAAAAAACAAAAAATAGAATAATTGCAGTTAGACAACCTCCTAGTGGGACAGCCCAACCCCAATTTCTAGCAAACCAACTTTTGCGTGGTGTATATTCTTCCATAAATTAAATATATTGTCTTTTGTATATAAGTAGTTAAACTTCGATTTTTGTTACTGATTTTTAATGCTAAAGCATCATAAAAGTAACATATCTATTGAACAGAATAGAACAAACCAGTACATTTGCCAAAACAAAAAAATTGCAAGAACCAATATCTATTACAGGCATTTCGTCAATATCTCCATTAGGAGTTTCGCAAGAAGAAATTTGGGAAAGATATAAGAACCCTTCTCATTGCATTTCTGTAATGGATTTTGATGGTCAACAAACTCCGATAGCAGAACTTTCTATAGAAACAAAAGAAATCATTTCGGCACTCAGGAAAGAAAGCGATCATTTTAAACCACTAGATAACTCTGTTCTTTTTGGTATTTATGCAGCACGCCAGGCTATTAAAAATGCAAATTGGTCCCAGGATCGCAATTTTGGAATTAATATTGGATCTTCTAGAGGGGCAACAGGAATTTTTGAGAAATATTATAAAGAATTTCTTGATACAGGTAAATCTTCTACGTTAAGTTCACCAACCACCACATTGGGTAATATTTCTTCGTGGATTGCACATGATTTGCAAACTACAGGTCCCGAAATAAGTCACTCTATTACTTGTTCTACTGCATTGCATGCAGTGCTTAATGGCGTAGCATGGATACAATCAGGTTTGACCGATAGATTTTTGGTAGGTGGAAGCGAAGCACCTTTAACGCCATTTACAATTGCTCAAATAAAAGCATTAAAGATTTACGCTCTAGAGATTGATCAAGTTTACCCCTGTCAAGCTATGAATTGGGATAAAAAAAGAAATTCAATGTACTTAGGAGAAGGAGCGGCTATGGCTTGTTTAGAAAAGGGACAAGTAGAAAACGCCTTGGCATTAATTTGCGGTATAGGCTATGCTACTGAGCCTTTAAAGCATAATATTTCTATATCGACAAAAGCAGATTGTTTTCAAAAATCAATGAAAATGGCTTTGGGAAAATTTTCTCCCAATGAAGTAGATGTTGTTGTGATGCACGCTCCAGGAACAGTAAAAGGAGATATGGCAGAATATAATGCTATAAAAACAGTTTTTAAAGATAGTGTACCCGCTCTAACCACCAATAAATGGAAGATTGGACATACCTTTGGAGCCAGCGGAATCTTGAGTTTGGAACTGGCAGCTTTGATGATCAAACATCAAGAATTTATACCGGTACCATTTGTAGATTATACAAATACACCTAAAAAACTTAATAAAATAATGGTGAATGCAGTAGGTTTTGGAGGAAATGCAGTTAGCATTTTGTTAGAAATACCTAACCGAAATTAACATTATTCACTATTTTGTTGTTATTAAAATCCACTAATTTGATCTTTTTAAGTTGTGTTTTTTGATTTTAAACAATTACTTTTGAAGACTTACATACCTTATATATGAGCGTTACAAGACACGATTGGACAAAGCAAGAAATTCTTGATATTTATAATAAACCTTTAATGGATTTGCTTTATGAAGCCGCTAGCATTCATAGAGAGCACCATAACCCAAATACTGTACAAGTATCCACTCTTTTATCTATAAAAACAGGTGGATGTCCAGAAGATTGTGGGTATTGCCCTCAAGCTGCTAGATACCATACTGATGTTGAAGGAAATGACTTAATGAGTGTGCAACAAGTAAAAGCACAGGCATTACGAGCAAGAGCTTCAGGTAGTTCGAGAGTATGTATGGGTGCTGCATGGCGTAATGTAAAAGACGGGCCAGAGTTTGAAAACGTGCTAGAAATGGTTCGTACAATTAATAAATTGGAGATGGAAGTGTGTTGTACACTTGGTATGATAACAGAGAACCAAGCACAACGACTAGCAGAAGCAGGATTATACGCTTATAATCATAATTTAGATACTTCAGAAGAGTATTATAAAGAAGTAATTTCGACTAGAGGTTATGAAGATCGTTTGCAAACCATAGATAATGTGCGTAAAACTAATGTTACTGTATGTAGTGGTGGTATTATTGGTATGGGAGAAAAGGTCGAGGATCGTGCAGGAATGTTAGTTGCACTTTCAAGATTAAATCCGCAACCAGAATCAGTGCCTATTAATGCATTAGTTGCTGTAGAAGGTACTCCAATGGAAGAAGAAAAACCAGTGGCGATATGGGATATGATTCGTATGGTAGCTACTACGCGTATCATCATGCCTAAAACGCAGGTGAGATTATCTGCAGGAAGAACTGATATGAGTAGAGAAGGACAGGCGATGTGTTTCTTTGCTGGTGCAAATTCTATCTTTGCAGGAGATAAATTACTAACTACACCAAATCCAGATGTTAATGAAGACATGGAGATGTTTTCATTATTGGGCTTAGAACCACAAAAACCATTCGTTAAAAAGGCACAGCCAGAAACTGTTGAAGCCAAAGATTCTAAGTTCGAAGCTCTGGGAGAAAAACCAAAATGGTCAAGACCTGATCATTCTATAGAACGTAATGAAGCTGCTAAGTATAAGTCCAAAAAAATTGTAGCTGATAAATAGAATTTCGGAAAGAGTATTTTTCACACATAAAACGGAATCGTTTTAAAATTACTTTCATATCCAAGTGAAATTAAATTTAGAGCAAATAACAAGGGTAAAAACAATTACCAAAGAAGAGTTTCTTACACAATATGTCGCTTTACAAAAACCAGTTGTAATTGAGCGATTGATCTCTGATTGGCCTGCGTTCAAAAAGTGGAATCTATCCTATATTAATAATGTAGCTGGGGATAAAACCGTTCCTATTTATGATGATCGACCTATTTCTTCTAAGCGTAAGTTTAATGAAGCTCACACCAGCATGAAAATGTCTGAGTATGTTGATTTACTCAAAAAAGGACCAACTAATCGTCGAATTTTTCTTTATAATTTACTTAAAGAAGTTCCAGAACTTCAAAACGATTTTAGATATCCCGATGAAATAGGTTTAAAATTTATGAAGAAGATGCCGTACTTGTTTTTTGGTGGTGGCGGCTCTAAAGTGTTTATGCATTATGATATAGATTTGGCAAATATCCTTCATTTTCATTTTCATGGAGAAAAACAATGTATTTTATATCCTCCTTCAGAAACCAAATACCTGTATAAGGTACCTCATTCTCTTATATCACATCAAGATATAGATTTTGCCAATCCGGATTTTGATAACTGGCCAGCTTTGAAAAGAGCTAAGGGATTTACAGCTAACTTAAAACACGGAGAGACTCTTTATATGCCTGAGGGGTACTGGCATCAAATGACGTATTTAACCCCGGGATTCTCAATGAGCATTCGCTCAACTTCTAAAGGAATAAAGAATTTTTCTACTGCTGTCTATAATGTTTTTATCATGCGCCATTTTGATAATCTGATGAGAAAAGTAAAAGGACAAAAATGGATTGAATATAAAAATGCAAAAGCTATTGCAATAACTAATAAAAGAAATAGTTTTTAATAAGCTATAAAACTAAAAATATATTTTTTAAAAGAGTTCTTTAACTTTTTCAAAAACTAATTGATTTTCCCACCCTCTATAGAGTAGGTAGTCAATTAGCTTTTTTTTCTTTTTATAGAGATCTTGTTCAGAAATAGAGATCATTTTTTTCTCAGCCAGCTCATGAAAAGTTTCTAAGTATTCTTTTTCTGATATTTCTTTTAAGGCCGTTTTGATATTATAAGCAGATATTTTTCGATATTTCAATTCGCGTATGATCCGTTGTTTCCCCCATTTTTTTATGCGAAACTTCCCTCTTGCAAAACTCTGCGCAAAACGTTCTTCGTTTAAAAAATTATGATCAAGAAGGTGTAGAATAATTTTTTCCTTGGCCTCAGGAATCAGCAACATGGTTTTAAGTTTATTTTCTATATCCTTATGACAACGTTCTTGATACGCACAGTATCGTTCCATTTTTTTTGTAGCCTCTGTTACGCTAACGTATTTTATGTTTTTATCATTCATTCGAAAGGCAAATATATAAAACAAAAAAACCCAGCTCAATTAAGAACTGGGTTTTTATTTTTACTTTATCAATTCACCATTTTGATCGTGAAAATGATATTCTAAATACGTGTAAGCGTCTCTAGGTACAATCTTTACCCATCTTTTGTGGTCTATAAACCATTTGGATCGGGTAGATGGAAATCCTTTAGTTAAAAAAGCTGCAATAAAAGGATGTGCGCTTAGCGTAATCTTTTTATGATCTTTTTTAATTAATTTTTCTAATTCGACCTTTATTTTATCTACTAGAACAATTGGCGCCTCAACTTCGCCATCATTACCGTTTGGATTATCCTCTCGGGTTTTTATGTTCATTTCTGGTCGCACACGTTGCCGTGTGATTTGAATCAAGCCAAATTTACTTGGCGGTAAAATCTTATGCTTAGCTCTGTCGTCTTTCATCTCTTCTCTTAAATGATTAAAGAGTTTTCTACGGTTCTCAGCATTATTCATGTCAATAAAATCGACTACAATAATACCGCCCATATCTCTTAGACGTAATTGTCGAGCTACTTCTGCAGCACTAATAAGATTTACTTCTAGCGCTGTGTCTTCTTGGTTTTTGGCTTTGTTTGATCTGTTTCCACTGTTGACGTCTATTACATGCATCGCCTCTGTATGTTCGATGACTAGATAAGCGCCTTTGCTCATGGATACTGTTTTGCCAAAACTAGTTTTGATTTGTCTTTCGATACCGTATTTTTCAAAAACGGGTGCGTTAGACGAATGAAGTTTTACAATTGATTCCTTTTTAGGTGCAATTTCTTGCAGATACTCTTTGATTCTGTTGCAGAGATCTTCATCATCTACAACAATTGATGTAAAGGTGTCATTAAAAACATCTCGTAATATCGAAGATGCTCTATTCATTTCACCTAATACTTTTGATGGATGGTGTGCTTTGTATAATTTTTTACACATAGCTTTCCAGCGATCCATCAAGTTTTGCAAATCTCTATCTAGTTCTGCTACTTTTTTGCCTTCTGCTACTGTACGTACTATAATTCCGAAACCTTTAGGCTTGATACTTTTAACAAGCCGTTTTAAGCGTTCTTTTTCTTCTGAAGACTCTATTTTTTGAGAAATAGAAATTCGATTAGAAAAAGGAACTAAAACAATATATCTACCGGCAATTGATAGCTCTGAGCTTATCCTAGGGCCTTTTGTAGAAATAGGTTCCTTCACTATTTGTACTAATAGCGATTGATTTGATTTTAGCACATTGGTAATAGTACCGTGCTTATCAATATCGTTCTCGAAAGGAAAATCCTTAAGAGAATAATTTTTTAATTTACCTGTGCTTACACGTTTTATGAATTTAAGTAAAGAAGATACTTGAGGACCCAAATCATGATAATGCAAAAATGCATCTTTTTCATAGCCAACATTTACAAATGCGGCATTTAATCCAGGGACAGATTTACGGATTTTGGCAATAAAAATATCACCTACCGAAAAATTACTATCGTCTTCTTCCTTATGTAATTCAATTAGTTTTCCATCCTTTAATAAGGCAAAATCTGTAGAGGAACCAGATCTAATGATCAATTCTTTGTTCACTCTGAGTTAGATTTTTATTCTGATAAATAAATATCAAAATGGATTAAACAATTTTTTCACAGGAATTTTTGATAATTCCGTTGAAATAAAGTCTATATACGGGTAGCCATTGATATAGATTCTTTATTTCGATTTCAAAGAACTCTTAAACGAAAAAAGTAGTTAGAAACTACTTTTTCTTGTGGCGGTTAGCTCTTCTTCTCTTTTTACGCTTGTGCGTCGCTACCTTGTGTCTTTTACGTTTTTTACCACTTGGCATAGTGTGTACTGTTTATTTATTATTATTTAACTTCTACGTTTGTTTTTACACCTTCTACAAATACCTTAGCTGGTTTAAAAGCTGGTATATTGTGTGCAGGTATTTTGATAGTAGTATTTTTAGAAATATTACGACCAGTTTTTTCTGCTCTTGTTTTGATGATAAAGCTACCAAATCCTCTTAGATAAACGTTGTCTCCGCTTTCTAAAGAACTTTTAACTTCTTCCATAAATGTTTCAACTGTGGCTTGAACATCACCTTTTTCTATTCCTAGCTTTTCTGAAATTTTTGCTACGATATCTGCTTTAGTCATTATAATACCTATTTAGGGGTTTTTAAATTTTCAAGGGGGCAAATATAGGAATTTAAAATCCAAAAAATCAATACTTAAGATTAAATTATCATCTTTAATCGTTTAATTTTGTAAAACCTATAATTTTGCTATGAAATTTTCTAAAAAACTCATTACGTGGTATTTACAAAACAAAAGATCAATGCCTTGGCGTGAAACTAAAGATCCTTACCGAATTTGGCTTAGTGAAATTATACTTCAACAGACAAGAGTAGCGCAAGGATTACCGTATTATTTGTCGTTTACAGAGGCATTTCCGTCGGTTTTTGAATTAGCAAATGCCAAAGAAGATGAGGTGCTAAAATTGTGGCAAGGATTAGGGTATTATTCTAGAGCTAGAAATTTACATACTACAGCCAAATATGTGGCAAATGATCTTAATGGTGTTTTTCCTGATAATTATAAAGGTCTTTTAAATTTAAAAGGAGTTGGGGATTATACAGCAAGTGCGATAGCATCAATCTGCTATAATGAGGTTGCGCCTGTAGTTGATGGAAATGTATATCGGGTATTATCGAGATATTATGGAATAGAAACACCTATTAATAGTACCGATGGAGTAAAAGAGTTTAAAAAATTGGCTAGCGAATTAATAGATCACGACAAGCCAGCTGATTATAATCAGGCAATAATGGAGTTTGGAGCATTACAATGTAAGCCTAAAAGCCCTTACTGTATTGTATGTCCTCTTAATGATAGTTGTGAAAGCTTAAAACAAGGAATGGTAGAAAAGTTACCCATTAAACTGAGAAAACTAAAAATAAAGAAGAGGTACTTTAATTACTTAGTGTTCCTGATTAATGGAGAGCAAACTATTATTAAACAACGCACGGGAAATGGTATTTGGAAAGGGTTATATGAATTTCCGTTAATCGAGATGGAGGATAATAGTATAGATGTTATTGAATCTCATGATATGTTTAAGAATGTAATTAATGGTGCAAAACATGAAATTACATCTTTTAAAGATACTCCCATAATTCATAAGTTATCTCATCAACATTTGCATACTAGATTTTATATTGTAAAACTAAATGATATGCCAAAAACAGAAGGAGTGTACAAAGTTGTTAATTTTAAAGAGATACACAATTATCCTGTTCCAATTCTGTTAGGTAATTTTATAGATTCGTTTTTTAAGGTATGATCCTTTTTTATTACATTTACTAATATTAATAAACACGCAATGTCTGGAACATTAAATAAAGTAATGCTTATTGGGCATACAGGAGATGAGGTAAAGATGCATTATTTTGAAGGAGGTAATTGTATTGGTCGATTTCCGTTGGCTACAAATGATTCGTATTTAAATAAAAGTACAGGAGAACGAGTTACCACTACAGAGTGGCATAACATTGTAGTTAGAAATAAAGCGGCAGAAATTTGTGAAAAATACCTTAATAAAGGAGATAAAATTTATGTCGAAGGCCGTTTAAAAACAAGAAAATGGCAGGATGAACAAGGTAAAGATAGATATAGCACCGAAATCCAGTGTACTGATTTTACTTTTCTTACTCCTAAGAACGAGACCCAACCTACTGAGCCAGCAGCTCAGCAAACACCGAAAGTGAATCCGCCTGTTGCTAACTCGCAGACAACTTCACCTGAAACAACTGATGCAGAAGAAGATGATCTTCCGTTCTGATATGTTTAATTAAACAAAGATAATTTGGACCCTGATCCTGAACTGTTATTTATATCATTATTCGTTTTTGATTTTATGCAAACTATAAATTTGGTGGTACTATGTGTGCTGCTAATTTTTTCTGCTTTAATTTCTGGTAGTGAAGTAGCTTTATTTTCTTTAACTCCAACTGATCTTAGAGATGAAGAAGGTGATTCTAAAAACCTTAAAATTATTACCAAACTTTTAAATAATCCCAAAAAGTTATTGGCTACGATATTAGTAGCAAATAACTTTATTAATATTGCAATAGTTCTTCTTTTTGCCTCTTTGGGAAACGCGTATTTTAGAAGTTTAGACTATACATGGTTAGGCTGGATTAATGTGCGATTTGTTGTAGAAGTTGGGATTGTTACTTTTTTGATTTTGCTTTTTGGAGAAATCCTTCCTAAAGTTTATGCGAGTAGAAATAGAATTAAATTTGCCAAGTTTATGGCTCGTCCTTTAGGAATATTGTATTGGTTACTCTCTCCTATAAGTCAACCTATGCGCAATGTAACTATGGGTATACATAATAGGTTAGGGAAACAAAAATCTAATCTAAGTGTTGATCAGTTATCACAAGCTTTAGAGTTAACCTCGGACAAAGAAACAACGGTAGAAGAGAAGAAAATTCTTGAGGGGATTGTGTCTTTTGGAAACACAGATACCAAACAAGTTATGAGGCCTAGAATTGATATTTTTGCCTTAAGTAATGTTGCTCCTTACTCAGAAATTCTTCCTGAAATCATAAATAATGGATATTCTCGAATACCTGTATTTGAGGAGAGTATAGATAAAGTTATAGGTATTCTTTATGTTAAAGACCTATTGCCATATATTAATACATCTGATTTGGATTGGATAACTTTGATTAGAGAGCCCTATTTTGTTCCAGAGAATAAAAAATTAGATGATTTATTGAATGATTTTAAAGATAAAAAGAATCATTTAGCAATTGTTGTAGATGAGTACGGTGGTACAAGCGGATTAATTTCACTAGAGGATATTATTGAAGAAATTGTAGGAGATATAAGTGATGAGTTTGACGATGAAGATATAATATTCTCAAAATTAGATGATAATAACTATGTTTTTGAGGGAAGAACTGCATTAAAAGATTTTTATAAAGTTTTGAAACTTCAGGATAATGGTATTTTTGAAGATAAAAAGGGAGATGCAGAAACGATTGCGGGCTTATTGCTCGAGATATCAGGAAGTTTCCCTAAGCAAGGAGAGAAAATTGTAGTAAACAACTATGAGTTTAAAATAGAATCTTTGGATAATAAGAGAATAAAACAAGTGAAATTGACAATTAATGAAAAAGAAAGTATGTAATTTTTTTGTTTGGATAATATTGCCTTTGATGTTTATGTCCTGTGGTGGCGAGGTCATTCCAAAACCAGAAGGAATGCTTAGGTTAAGTTATCCCATTCCTAAATATCAAGAAATTGAATTGCCATGCTCCTACTCATTTGAAAAAAATGAATTTTCAGAATTAAAGAAAGCAAGAAGAAATAGAAAGTGTTGGTATAATCTCGAATATCGTGAAATGAATGCTACTTTGTATCTTTCTTATTATAAAATTCAAGATAATTTGGATTCATTGTTAAGAGATGCTCAGAACCTTACCCAAGAGCATTTTATCAAGGCAGATGGAATTAAACCCAACGAGTATGCGAATCCAGAAAGTAACGTATACGGAATGATATATATGGTGTCTGGCGATGCCGCTTCTCCATCTCAGTTTTATGCTACTGATAGTGTTAATCATTTTATAGTTGGTTCGGTATATTTTAAAGTAAAACCAAATTATGATTCTATACTTCCGGCGGCAGATTATTTACGTAATGATATTAGGCATCTTATGGAGAGTCTTCGTTGGAAAGAATGAACGCTAAATCTTAGTTAATTTTCCCTCAAAAAAGTACTTGATCATTTATAATTTTATCATTTTTGCAGCTTAGTAATAAGGGAGATGCAAAACATAAAACTTAAATGGCTTTACCTCGTGATATTATCTCTTATTTGGGGTAGTTCTTTTATTCTTATAAAGAAATCACTTGTTGGGCTTTCGCCAATGCAATTAGGTGCCTTAAGGACGGTATTTGCAGCTATATTTTTATTTTCTATTGGTTTTAGAAGTATTAAAACGATAAGAGGCACCGAGTGGAAATGGGTAGCTATATCGGCTTTTGTAGGAACTTTTATTCCCGCTTTTCTGTTTGCCTTTGCCGAGACCGAAATTGATAGTGGTATTACTTCTATATTAAATTCATTAACTCCTTTAATCACTTTTGTTTTAGGAGTTTTATTGTTTTCTATTCGTTTTAGTAAAAATCAGCTTCTAGGTGTTATCATTGGTTTGATAGGGAGTGTGGGATTGATATGGGAAGGGTCTATAATAAACCCAGATCAAAATTATGGATATGCTTTTTTGGTTATTATAGCCACTTTTGGTTACGGTATAAATGTGAATATCATAAAGCGTCACTTACAGCATATATCACCAATGGCAATTGCTAATGGTAATTTTGTTGTTCTTATCATACCGGCACTGATTGTGCTTTTTTTCTCTAATTTTTTTGATCTAAAAGCATTTTCAAATCAAGATATGCAAACTAGTATTATGTATATGGCTATTTTGGCGGTTATAGGTACAGGTATTGCAAAATTGATGTTCAATAAATTAATACAAATAAGCACGCCGGTATTTGCCAGTTCTGTGACCTATACGATGCCTATTATAGCATTAGTTTGGGGACTTTGGGATGGAGAGAAATTTTCGGGATACCAGTTGTTGGCATCTGGTGTAATTATTTTTGGAGTTTATCTTACTAATAAAAATAGATAAAGGCCCATTCTTATTATTGAATGAGCCTTTGATGTTTATCTTTTACCAAGAGAAATTATTATTTAAAATCTTCTGCGGTAATTCCTTCGTTTATTTTAATTTCTGATACCTTAAAGTCGAATTTTTGAGGACCTGCAGATATGGATAACATAAATGGAAATTTTATCCCATCAACCTCTCTATAATCACCATAACTGATAGTGGTAGTGATTTTCTGTCCTCCTTGTTCTTGTATCAAAACATCTTTGATTTTTAAGCCGCTATCGACATCAAAATAAGTTGTTTTTGTGTCACTAATCTTTAATTTATATGCTTTTCCGCTAGCAAGTGGCTCAATTCCTTCTATGGAAGCTGAATTATTCTTGATTTCCGGAAAAGGAAAAATTTCTTTTTTAGCGTCTGCTATTTCCTGGGCCGTATATACTATCTTTTGACCTTGAGCCATTTTATATCCTGTATTACCATCAAAAACGTTTTTGCTCACAGAATTACCTCCAAACAATATATCAGTATTCGTTTGATTTTTAGAAGTAACCTTTAAACTCATATCTAAGGTTGCTCCCCCCATAGATGCGGCAGCTTTGGTGAAAGTAGATTGTACATTTTCAAGTTTATCTTTACCACCAATAGCTGTAATGTAATTGTTTAATATTGACTGGGCAGTTATACCTTCTGGGATCGCGGCGTTGTAATCTGCTTTTTCGGTCTTATTTCCGTATTTGTCAAAATATAAAATCGGAATTTTCTTTCCATCAAAAGTGATTTTCTCAAGATTTTCAAGCACTTCACTTCCTTTGCCCACTAAAACTATTCTGGCTTTATCTAAATTAAAGTATGTGTTAGCTACTCTTTTTACATCTGCTTTACTAACTGAATTTATTTTAGCAATAAATGTTTCATAAAAGTCTTTTGGTAAATTTTGAGTTTTAATGTTAATACTTCTGGCGGCTATAGTTCTATCATTTTCAGAAGCTAAGATAAATTCTCCTAAAAATTTAGCTTTTGCATTTTTAAGAACTTCATCATCTACATCTTCGATTCTGATGCGCTTGATTTCTTTTAGAGTCTCAACTACGGCACTATCTGTTACGGCATTTCTAACCTTTGCAGCAGCCCTAAAAGCAGAGTTGTGATATTTATTTCTTGGCAATGAAGATCTACCTCCATAGGTATATCCATGTTCTTCTCTTAGATTCATATTTATATAGCTACCAAAGGAACCTCCAAGAATATAATTAGTTACTAAAGCTGCATGATGATCTGTATCAGCCATTTTTAGATTAGCGATATTCATAATTGCCATTTCTGTTTGTACGGCATTAGGCATATCAACAAAATTAATTTGTCTGTATTGGGCATCCTTAACATCAGGTAATCCAAAAGATGGTGCTTTTCCTGCTGTCCAAGGGGTGAAATGCTTTTCTATAAGTTTTTTAGCATTATCAGTGGTTATATTTCCACTCAAAACAATATAGGCATATGCAGGTACAAAATTTGTTCTGTAGTAAGTTTCAACGTCCTGTAGCGTAATATTGTTAACGGTTTCTTCAGTAATATACTCTCCTTCAGGATGATTTTTCCCATAGGCAAGAGTTGATCTTACTCTATCGGCAACGGCTTCGGCACTATTTTCACCAGTTTTAATACCCTCGATAAGTTTTTTCTTTTCAAGGTCCAATTCTTCTTGAGTGAAGTTAGGGTTTAAAGCGGCATCCGCAAAAAGCTCAACGATACGATCAGTGTATTTTGATAAGGATTGAGCAAAACCACCATTTATACCAACGGTTAAAGAAGCTCCAATAAAATCTACTTCTTCGTTAAATACATCTTTATTTATTTTTTTTGTTCCTTTACCCATCATTCCTGAAACGACAGCACTAATTCCAGCTTTTTTGCCTTCAGCATTAGGTGGGTTGTCTAAAGATAAACTAATAGATACCCGAGGTAGTTTGTTGTTTTCTACAACGAGTACGGTAAGGCCATTACCCATTTCGAAAGTAAATGGTTCTCCTAAGTTAATTGTAGGAGTAGGTCCAGATTTAGGCATTTTTGATCGATCAATTTGTGCTTGTGCACTAATTGCAACCCATAAAAATGCAACGATAAATATTATATTTTTTTTCATTTTGATGATGCTTGTTTTATTTGCTAGAAGCCTTGACGTAGTCAAGGTTAAGGCGTTGATTTTTATTTAAATACTTTTTTGCTACACTTTGAATTTCTTCTCTCGTAATTGATCTGTATATTTCAATTTCTTTGTTGATAAGATTAGTGTTTCCGTAAAGCATGTTATATCTAGCTAAAGAATTAGCTATTCCCTGAATACTCGAATTAGAGTTTACAAAGTTGTTCTCAAACTGATTTTGAAGTTTTTGAAATTCTCTTTCAGAAATAAGTTCTGTTTGCAATTTTTCTATTTCGGCTTCCATTTCGGCCTGAAGTTTGTCTAGCCCGACATCACCAAGAGGTAGTGCTACCATAGTGTAATTACCATAATCCTCGAGGGCATTTGAGAATGCAAAAACTTGTAATGCCATTTTTTTATCCTCGACCATGTTTTTATACATTCTGGAACTGTTTCCTCCTGTTAAAATGGTGGAAATGTAATTTAAAACGTAGGCTTCTTTATCTGTTTGCTTAGGTGTTCTGTATACCAAAACTTTTGCAGGTAATTGGATGTTAGCATCAGTCTCTTTTGCAATAATTTCTGAGGTTATAGGATCTTCTTTAATAGCAGTTCGTGTTATTTTCGGATTGTTATTTTGGATATCCCCAAAATAATCCTTGATCATTTTTTTTGCGCCATCTAGATCAATATCTCCCGCAACAACCAGAGTAGCATTGTTTGGATTATAAAACTTTTTATTGAAAGCTATAAATTCGTCCAATTTTGCAGCGTCAAGATCCTCCATGGTCCCTATAACTGATCGGCGATAAGGGTGCTTCTTATAGAGGTACTTGTTGATTCCGGTTTGGTAAATGATTTTTCCGTAAGGAGCATTATCAATTCGTTGTCGCTTTTCTTCTTTGACAACCTCATTTTGTGTATCTACACCAATCTTATTAATTACAGGGTGCAACATTCTCTCAGACTCCATCCATAGCGCTAATTCTAAATTATTAGAAGGTAATGTTTCGTAGTAGTATGTTCTATCTTGAGTAGTATTAGCATTGTTTCTACCACCATTAGCTGAGACAATATCAAACCATTTCCCTCTTTCAATATTTTGGGTTCCTTCAAACAAAAGATGTTCAAAGAAATGTGCAAACCCTGTTCGTCCTTTTTCCTCATCCTTTGCACCAACATGGTACATAACGCCAACTGTTACTACAGGAGCTTTGTTCTCTTTATGTAGAATTACATGAAGACCATTATCAAGATCGTATTCTGTAAACTCTACTTCTTGTGCAACTGCAGATGCAGTAATCATAAGCCCACAAGCGATAGTGTAAAATTTATTTTTCATTAGTAATGATTTTGTTTTATCAATAGGTGTGAAAAGATAAGGTTTTGTTACAACATTTGTTAAAAAAAACTCATTAACGTAGAGTGCTCAAAAACAATAAATTAACTGTCATTTAAGTTGTGTAGCTTCTTGGATTTTCATATTTTTAGGTAAGAATCGTTAAAAACATGAAATTATGAAGAAGTCTACTATTCCTATCAGGTTTGGAGTTTTGATTGCTATCGGACTTATTATGTATTTTTTAATTCTTTCATTGTTTGGGGTACAAACAAACCCTATTTTTAGTTTAGGTAATGGAATTATAGTTGCTTTTGGGTTATATTCTGCAATGAAAAACTATAAAAAAGAGAAGAGTAATGATTTTGATTATCAGAAAGGTTTTATGGCTGGTCTTTTTACTGGCTTTAATGCTACTCTTATTTTTACTATTTTCTTTGCCATATACGTAACTAATATTAATACTAATTTCTTGCCAGATATGCTAGCTAATTGGAGTTCTCACTACCATGTAGGTGTTGGTATTGTTGTTTTTATAGCGGCTATTATGGGATTTGCAACTACATTCGTGCTTACACTTTCATTCATGCAACTTTTTAAAGAAAGTTGGAACTTGAAAAAAAATTATAATTCGACCGCTGTAGAAGCTTAAAATATTTGTCATTTAATTAATTAACAGTATATTTGCACCCGCCTATTTAGAAATAGGTGTGTTCTTGTATATAAAAAATTAATTAATTAAACGTTACGCTATGTACGCAATTGTAGAGATAGCAGGGCAGCAATTTAAAGTTGCAAAAGACCAAAAAGTGTTTGTACACCGTTTAGCTGGAGAAGAAGGAGACAAAGTTTCTTTTGATAAAGTTCTTCTTGCAGCAGATGGAGATAAAGTTACTTTAGGCGCCCCAGCTATAGATGGAGCTCAAGTAGGAGCAAAAATCACAAGACACCTTAAAGGTGATAAAGTTATTGTTTTCAAGAAAAAGAGACGTAAAGGATACCGTGTTAAAAATGGTCACCGTCAATCTCTTACAGAAATTGTAATTGAAAGCATTGTAACTTCTGGAGCTAAGAAATCTGCTCCTAAGGCAGAAGCTAAAAAAGCTGAGCCAAAAGCAAAAGCTTCTGCTCCAAAAGCAGAAACTAAAACTAAAGCAGCTGCTCCTAAAAAAGAGACAAAAACAAGTACTGAAGATTTAAGCACTAAGACTGTAGCTGAATTGAAGGATATGGCTAAGGCTAAAGGAATTTCTGGAATTTCTTCTATGAAGAAAGCAGATTTAATAGCGGCTTTACAAGGATAACAAATTAGAGAGCAGAATACCTGCTAGTAATAACAATATAAAACCGAAAGAAAATGGCTCATAAAAAAGGAGTTGGTAGTTCGAAAAACGGTAGAGAATCAGAATCGAAACGCTTAGGTGTAAAGATTTTTGGTGGACAAGCTGCCGTAGCTGGTAACATCATTGTAAGACAAAGAGGTACAGCCCATAAGCCAGGAGAAAATGTATATGCTGGTAAAGATCATACATTACATGCTAGAATAGATGGTATTGTAAAATTTACAAAAAAGAAAGATAATAAATCTTACGTTTCAATAGTTCCTTTTGAAGCTTAAGAAAGCTTTCCTTTATCATAAATAAAAAACCCTTTCTGAGTTCATCTCAAAAAGGGTTTTTTTTGTTTGGTTACATATTTTAAATTTAAAAAACAGATCCATGAAATTATCTAGAGTTACATTTTTTAGTATATTTTTCTTACTATTAATTTCTATTTCAATACAAGGACAAGAAATCCCTAAATATGATTATTTAGAAATCATAGTAGTGCAAAAGGCAAACAATAGCGGAAGAGTAAAAAGGATAAAAGTTCAAGAACAAAAATCTTTAAAAGGGAAACAAATTACAATTAAACAAATTGAAAATTTGGAAGGAACATCTGATTTATTGAACTATATGAATGCTGCAAATTGGGAATTTGTGGATAGGCAATCAGTAGTTTCTGAAGAGAATGATCCGGTATGGATGAGTTATATTTTTAAAAGGAAAAAATAAAATGTCAATTGTAATGTAAAAACGCTACATAAGTAATACCTCTAGAAAAACAACCCTTTTCAATAGTGAAAAGGGTTGTTTTTCTAGAGGTATTTTATCTGAAAAGAATTTATTCTCCTTCGATATTTTTTATATTATCACTATAAACTCTGTCAATGAGTAATTTCTTAGGATCTATAGCTGCTTTGATAGGTAAGGAATCCGTTTGGAAGGTAAAATTGGTTTCGTTTTGATTTATTTTCACTCTTTTTTGATAGATCAATTTTTCTTCATCACTATCCGCAAAAACGCCAATATCTATCCAATCATTTATAGGAACTTTAATTTCATTACCAAGACTATCTGCTTTGATTTTGTAAGATTCTACTGTTATAGAGACTTCATATTTTCCGTTATCCAATTTTTTAAATGAAGATTCTTTTAATCTATTGTCATATAGAGTAATTTCTTTAAACCAATCTTTAATAAGGTACTTCATAGAGTCGGGGACTTTTGGTTCTAAATACTCCATAAAATCCAAAGATGACGGATAAGGTGGGCTTTTATATTTATAAGCATCCAAAAACTCTTTCATTGCAGAATTTACTTTTTCTTCTCCGATATAGTCCTGTAATGCATATAATATTACACTTCCTTTGCCATAGTGGATATAGCCTTGGTTTTCTACTTTATATAGTGGAAGTTCTTTTTCTATCTCACCACTTCGACCTCTCAAGTATCGATTGTGATCATATTTTAAGAATTCACGCATTTTCATAGGTGTTTTTGCAATACCCTTAAGGGTCATGAGAGATGAATATTCTGCAAAACTTTCACTCATCATAGTCCCCCCTTGCATATTGGCACCAACAACTTGATGTGCCCACCACTGATGACCCATCTCATGAGCAATCACAGCATCTACAACATTGTTGTCTGTTTCGTCTTCTAGGTTAATCACAAAACCAATAGCTTCAGAATAAGGCATTGTACCAGGAAAAGCTTGTGCGAAACTAGCATATCTCGGAAACTCAATAATTCTACATTGTTTATGATAGTATGGACCAAAATTTTTGGTGTAATATTCTAATGATCGTTGTACTGCGTTTAACATCATTTCGACATTAGAATCATGTTTTGAATCATAGTATACCTCTATATCAATCCCATTCCATTTTCTTGTGGCTATTTCATACCTAGCAGAAATAAAGGAATAAAAATTTTGTGAAGCCTGATCTACTTTATAATGATAATAATTTCTTCCATTTTCTTTCCATTTCTTTTTTAGTGAACCAGGAGCTATAGCTACTTGATCATCTGCTGTAGAGATAATGGTTTCTACATCAATATAGTCTGAACGGCCATCGGTAAGATAATTATTCATATGATATTGATTTGGCCCTTTTTGTAATTTTGGAGCTCTCGCTTTTGGGGGTAATCCATATTTTTTTCGAGTACTTTTTTCGGATAGCTCTACATTCTCGTTATAACCCAATCCAGGAAGTATCTGGAAATTATTTAAAAAAGTACCGTTTTGTATGATATTGGTATTTCCTCTATCATCGGTAAATCCTTCTGTTAGATAATTATTGTTAATTTCTATCTTGATAGTTTCATTGGGTTGTAAAGGTTGTTTAAGTTTATAGATTAAGTAACCAAAATCTTTATCCTCATACACTAATGCGGATTTTGGAATATCAAAAGTGGTCTCCCATTCATTATCTACATTAAAATGTAAAGAATCTATAGCTACATTATTTTCATTTGTAAGCTTTACAATTGCTTTGGTGTTAACATTTCTTTTGTACGGAAAAATGTCAATAAAATATTTAACCCCGGTAACTTTTGGGATTTTTATACCCTTATACTTCTTGTATTTCTTTTCATATTCTGCAGATAAATTCTCTAATTCATCTGATGTTTTGTACGTGTTTAATATTTGAGTATTGTAGTATACAAAACATGCGACTATGATCCAGACAAAAGCAGTAATTGCAATAGAGATTCGATATGCTTTAGGGATTTGTTTTTTTGCAATTTTTATTCGATTTAATAAAGAACTAAGTACTCCTCGATTCCATACCGCACCAGCTATAATAAGACAAAGTATAGAGAACAAAATCCAATATAAGCTAAACCACATTGCGCCTTTAAGCCCTGGGCCAAACGCATTCATGTCAGAATATTCTAGAGAAGGCCTGGCGCCAATGGTAAGCATATTAGAGTCAATATCGAATATATTCATCATTAAACCCCAAACAAAAATGACAAGTATAGAGATAAAATAACCTAAATATTTATTATTTAGTAATACTTGTATCATAATCATTACGCCGCTCCATATTAGGTATACTGGTAGATTGCTATACAAAAAATCTAATAGGTAAATATCCAATTCGAGACGTGTATATCCATTAGCTAATTGGAAAAGAACTCCACAAAGAATAAAAAAACCTTGTAAAATTACAGTAATACCTACTAGAGAAAGAGCTTTTGCCGCTAATGAAATAAAAGAAGTATGTGCTGTTGCATCAACAACTTCGTTAATTTTGCTTTCACGATCTCTCCAAACTAACTCACCACTAAAGAATACTAAAATAATAACCGTAAATAGAGATGTATTATCATTAATAGAATCTATTAACTTATATGTTAAAGGATATGATTTTAATCCAAAGTACTCAAATCCACCTAATAAGTCAGAGACCAAAATAATTGCGCTAAAAAGGAATAGAATTTTAAAGGTTACGCTCTTTATAATACTTAAGAAATTAGTATAAAAGAAGCTTTTAAATTGTATCCATTCTGTTTTTCGAGAAAACTGAGGATTTATTTTGGGTATAGAAAAAACCTTTTTTTCGGTAATAGATTCTTTCTCTATTTTCTTTACTTTTTTATTCTTTTCTTTAAAAGAAAAACTGAAGTACGATACTAATAAAATTACAATTCCAACACCAATCCATAATAATCGGTTTTGTAAAAGAATACCGCTAAAACCTGGATTAATAGTGTTTTTTTCTACCGGAGTAAAGTATTTGGTATCTATAGAGTACGTTCTAATACCAAAAACATCTGTCATGGCAGCTATGGTTTCGTTATCTATATCCGAAGTGAGGGTTCCCGATACAATATATGCGATAATAATGATTAGTGCTCCGACGAAAGAAACTACAGTGCTTTTCCATTTATTTGCCATTGTGTATATGATAGTTCCGGCAAAAAACATATTGGGTAATATGAAAAGGAAATAATTATTGATAAAGGTTGCTAGATGTATATCACCAAATCTATCAGGGTCCATCCATCCAAATATAGGGGCTAAAAAAGAACCAATTATTGAGCCTAAAAAGACTCCAAGCATAGGTATCGTAGATAAAAGTAATGCTCCAAAGAATCTTCCAAAGAAATATCCGGGTTTACTAAGAGGAGTGCTGAAAAGAATCTCATGAAACCCATTACTATGGTCCCGTAAAGCTGCATTATTAAAAAAAGCAGTGGCTATCATTAAGCCAAATATGGTCATTACAGTGGTGTATAATGTGATAGTATATGGTGAGTTTCTGTATATATTACCTATAGAACCACCTATCTGTATATTGTTACTTGCTGTAGCGCCAAATACCATCAACCCTATAAGTAATAGCATAATATATACTAGGGGTTGTTTCAGCGTATATTTTAATTCTGATACAAAGAAATTTTTAAACATGATTTCAGATTTAGTGATTAAACAATTACATTGTCTGTGTTAATTTTAGAAAAGAACACATCTTCAAGGTTGGGTTTTACTTGTTCAAAACCTTCATTTGGATTTGTATCACTATAAACATGTATCAAAGGTTTCCCTCCGACCATTTTGTTAGAAATAATGCTGTATCTGCGGGCATATTCTTCTAATTCATGTAATTCTATAATTTTTTGATATACTTTATCTTCAAGTTCGTTTAATGCAGTATCTGGAGAGCCTTGATATACGATTTCTCCAAAATTCATGATGGCCATTTTAGTACATAGTTCTCTTACATCATCAACAATATGAGTCGAAAGAATAACGATTACCTCTTTACCTACATTGGCCAAAAGGTTATAAAATCGATTTCGTTCTCCTGGATCAAGCCCTGCTGTAGGCTCATCTACAATGATTAATTTTGGATTTCCTATAAGTGCTTGAGCTATACCGATACGTTGTTTCATCCCGCCAGAAAACCCTTTTACACTTTTTTTACGCTTATCATATAGGTTCACTTTGTCTAAAAGATATTTAACCATCTCTTTACGTTCTTTTGGTTTTACAAACCCTTTTAAAATTGCTAGATGATCTAGTAATTGTTCGGCAGTGATTCTTGGGTAAACGCCAAATTCTTGTGGTAGATAACCAAGTACTTTTCTTAGCTCTGCTGGTTGGTTAAGAATGTCTATATCATCTAGTGTGGCTGTGCCAGAATCAGATTCTTGTAAAGTTGCTAGAGTACGCATAAGGGATGATTTACCAGCTCCATTTGGCCCAAGTAATCCAAACATTCCGTTTTCTAGCTCTATGCTGACATTATTTAGGGCTTTTACACCATTTGGATAGGTTTTGGATAGGTTGGTGATTTTTAAAGTACTCATAGGTGCATGTTTTTTGATTGAATTAATATGACGATGTTCGTGTCTTTTTGTTACAAATCGCTGTTTTCTTGTTTTTTATATATCACAATAGATATGGGGTGAAAAAAGAAAAACCCTTATCGGAAAGATAAGGGTTTTGTTTATTAGTAAGTTGTACTATTGTTTTTCTAGTATCTGTAATGTTCTGGCTTGTATGGTCCTTCAACAGTTACTCCAATATATTCTGCTTGATCTGTACGTAATTCAGTCAATTCAACACCGATTTTGGCTAAGTGTAATTTTGCTACTTTTTCATCTAAATGTTTCGGTAACATATATACTTCATTTTTGTATTCTTCACTATTCTTCCAAAGTTCAATTTGTGCTAGAGTTTGGTTAGTGAAAGAATTACTCATCACAAAACTTGGGTGACCGGTTGCACAGCCTAAGTTTACTAAACGACCCTCAGCTAGAATAATAATATCTTTTCCGTTGATATTATATTTATCTACTTGAGGCTTGATAGTATCTTTAGTATGGCCATGATTATCGTTTAACCAAGCCATATCGATTTCATTATCAAAGTGACCAATATTACAAACAATGGCTTTGTCTTTTAGTGCTTCAAAATGACGGCCTTGTACAATATCTTTGTTTCCTGTTGTAGTGATTATAATATCACTGTTGCCGATAACAGTTTCTAATTTCTTTACTTCAAATCCATCCATAGCAGCTTGTAGTGCACAAATTGGATCTATTTCTGTTACCGTAACAATACTTCCTGCACCTTTAAAAGAAGCAGCACTTCCTTTACCAACATCACCATATCCACATACTGTTACACGTTTTCCTGCCAACATAATATCAGTTGCACGACGAATAGCATCAACCGCACTTTCCTTACAACCGTATTTATTGTCAAATTTAGATTTGGTAACAGAGTCGTTTACATTTATAGCAGGCATTGGTAATGTACCATTCTTCACTCTTTCATATAAACGATGTACCCCAGTAGTAGTTTCTTCAGAAAGACCTTTAATATCGTCTACCAATTCTGGATATTTATCTAACACCATATTTGTTAGATCTCCACCATCATCAAGAATCATGTTCAACGGTTTACGATCTTCTCCAAAAAACAATGTTTGTTCAATACACCAATCAAATTCTTCTTCATTCATCCCTTTCCATGCATAAACAGGTATTCCTGCATCGGCTATTGCAGCCGCTGCTTGGTCTTGAGTAGAGAAAATATTACATGAACTCCATGTTACTTCTGCTCCAAGAGCTTGTAGTGTTTCTATTAATACTGCTGTCTGAATTGTCATATGAAGACAACCTGCTATACGAGCACCTTTTAGGGGTTGCTCATCTTTATATTCTTCGCGAAGAGACATAAGTCCTGGCATTTCTGCTTCAGCCAATTCGATTTCTTTTCTTCCCCAAGCAGCTAAAGAAATATCTTTCACTTTGTAAGGAACATAAGGTACAGTTTTGGTGCTCATAGTATTTATTTTATGTTTATGAAGTGCATTCTAGTATTTGGCACTAAATTATTCTAAATTCGTTTTTCGAAAATAAAGGAAGTGATCCCTTATTTTTCGGTTTGCAAAGGTACGTAATAACTTTAAGAATATAAATGCCTCTTTACAAAACTATAACAGTAGATGAAAGTACTAATGTGTTGATTTGGAAGATTGAAGAGTCTTACGAAATTCTCTGTGAGGGAATAGAATTAACACAGCATTGCCAAGAACGAGTTGACAATATGAAATCTGATATGCATCGCAGAGGTTTTATGAGTGTTAGACATTTGTTAGCAGTATTTGGCTATTCTGATCATGATTTATATTATGATGAATTTGGAAAACCTCATCTCAATGATGGAAAACAAATTTCTATTTCTCATTCCTTCGATTTTGCAGGGATTATTATTAGCGATAAATTGGTAGGGATTGATATCGAAAAACAAAGAGAGAAAATTAATCGAATTGCGCATAAGTTTGTAAACCCCGGAGAAAAGGACTATTTAAAGTCTCAAAATTTGGATGAAGTTAGGGCGCTAACTGTAATATGGGGAGCCAAGGAATCCCTATATAAATTATATGCAACTGCAGGACTAAGTTTTGAACAGCACATTTATATTTCTTCGTTTACCTTAGATTACCCTTTTGTTTTTGGAGCAATTAACTATAAAAATGAAATAAGTCATTATGATTTGGTGTACTTAGAGTTTGAGGGTTTTACCTGTGTATATGCAACGCCAGGACATTAATTATTTAACTTAGTATATAATTAAACAATGCAAATATCTGTTGAATTAACACTTACGCCACTTCAAAATGATTATGAAGATCATATTATACGATTTATTAAAAAATTAAGGTTGTCAGAGTTTACGATTATAGAGAATCCATTAAGTACTCAGGTGTATGGAGAATATGATAAAGTGATGCTCTTTTTAACTCAAGAAATAAAAAAAGCATTTGGTGATATGGATAATGTTTTGGTATACATGAAAATGGTAAAAAGTAACAGGAGTGATTATGAACCAAATTTTTGATTTTTTCTTTGGCCAATATGTAACTTATTCTACGTTGCATATAATTCTTGAGATTATTGCAGTATTATTTGGAGTTGCTAGTGTTTTTTGTGCCTGGTTTAATAAAGTATGGGTGTACCCTACAGGTATTATAAGTACCTCTATTTATGTCTATTTACTTTTACAATGGTCCTTATTGGGCGATATGATGATCAATGGTTATTATTTTATAATGAGTATTTATGGTTGGTATGTGTGGACTAGAAAAGTCGATGACACTCATATGACTCCAATAACAAGATCAAACTCTATGGAAAAACTAATCCAGGTTTTAATTTTTGTAGGAACTCTAATCTTTGTATACGTCGTATATATTGCTTTTGATAAATGGAATGATTGGACGGCTTATATAGATACATTAACTACTGCCATATTTTTTGTCGGTATGTGGCTAATGGCTCGAAGAAAGATTGAAAATTGGATATTTTGGATTTTGGGAGATATTATTTCAATACCCTTATATTTTTATAAAGGATTTACATTTACTAGTTTTCAATATGTATTATTTACAGTTATGGCAATTTTTGGTTACCTCGCATGGAAAAAAAGCTTAGACAAAACTTTAGTGACTGCATAAAAGTAGTGCTTTTTGGCCCTGAATCTACAGGAAAAACTACTTTGTCAAAACAACTAGCTCAGCATTATAATACTTTATGGGTGCCCGAATATATGCGAGAGTATCTTCAAAAAAAATGGGACACAAAGAAAGAGATATGTACTTATGATGATATTCTTCCTATTGCAGAAGGTCAGATGCAATTAGAAAACACATATACTTTAAAGAGTAACAAAGTATTGTTTTGTGACACAAACCTTTTAGAATTAAAGGTGTATGCTGATGTTTATTATGATGGAGAAACCCCTGAAGTTTTAAATAAGATTTCTCTGGAAAATTTTTATGATTTGTATCTTTTAACTTATATTGATACTCCTTGGGTGCCTGATGATTTAAGAGATAAACCCCATGAGAGAGAAGAAATGTTTATTAAATTTAAGGAATCTTTAGAAAAACATAATCTTCCATATGTAGTAATAAAAGGGGATAAATTTTCTCGTTTTACAAAGGCAACCGCAATTATTGACCAACTAATAGAGCAAAAAAGTGAATATAACAGATAAAGATATTAAGTTAATTAAGTCCAAAGGCTTAACCGTTGATAAAGTATTTTCTCAAATAGAAACATTTAAGAACGAGATTCCTTTTGTAGCATTGCGAAGCGCTGCAACTCATGATAATGGTATTTCAGTGTTTTCAGAGCATTATCAATCTGAATTGGCTAGACTATACGATTCGAGATTGGCAAATCTTCATACAATAAAGTTTGTGCCAGCATCTGGTGCTGCAACACGAATGTTCAAGGACTTATTTAGGTTTTTGGATAGTTATGATTATAAAAAGGAGAGTTTAAATTCATATACAAATCATGAAAAAGCAGATGCAATTCGTCTTTTTCTTATCGGGTTAGAAAAATTCCCATTCTATGATTTGGTGATGAAGAAAGTAAAAGATGCCTACCCTAAGTTTGAATCATTATCGGAAGGAAGACAACTTTATATTTTTATAGATATGATGTTAAAAGAAAAAGGTCTAAATTTTGGGAGTTATCCAAAAGGTTTATTGCCTTTTCATGATTATACGGATAGTATTGCCACGTCATTTGAAGAACATTTATTTGAGGCAGCAGGTTATAACACGAATGAAAATGGTGATTCTGAATTACATTTTACTATTTCTAAAGAGCATTTGAAAGATTTTAAGGGGGAGTTTGAAAGAATTAAGAAGAAAGTTGAAGAAAAAACCAAAACAAATTTTATTATATCATATTCTTTTCAAAAATCTGAAACAGATACCATAGCGGTAGATGAAGATAATGAGCCATTTCGTTCTGGTGATGGGACATTGTTGTTTAGACCTGGAGGGCATGGTGCTCTTATAGAGAATCTAGATGATTTGGATGCCGATATTGTTTATATAAAAAATATTGATAATGTTGTTGTGCGTAAATATCAGGATGAGGTTTCTAGTTATAAAAAAGTACTGGCAGGAAAATTAATAGAGATTCAGGATGAAGTTTTTAGAATTCTAAATGCGATTGATCTAAAAAATCCTACTGAAGCCGAATTAAAGGATATCAAAAAATTCTTAGTGCAACAATTGAATGTTAGGCTTCCTATTGATTTTGATAAATTTTCGGAAAAATACAAGCTTCAATTTTTAAGAGAGTCATTAAATCGACCAATTCGTATTTGCGGGATGGTTATTAATGAAGGAGAGCCAGGTGGAGGGCCATTTTGGATTAAGAATGAAAATGGAAGGTTAATACTTCAAATTATCGAAACACCGCAAATCAATTTAAAGGATCCTAGACAGAGCGATATTCTTAACAGTGCAACGCATTTTAATCCAGTGGACTTAGTGTGCGGAGTTAGAGATTATAAAGGAAATAAATTTAATTTATTGCATTTTGTCGACCCCGAAGCAGGTTTTATTACAAGAAAAACTATGAATGGAAAAACGCTTAAAGCTCTTGAGCTTCCTGGATTGTGGAATGGAGCTATGTCTAATTGGATTAGTGTTTTTGTAGAAGTTCCTCTTACCACATTTAACCCTGTAAAAACAGTAAATGATTTACTGAAATCGGCGCATCAAGTAAAATTATTTTCGTGAACACTTCAATAATTATTAATGAGTTAAGGTTTAAAGCTATTAGAAGTTCTGGTGCTGGAGGACAGCACGTAAATAAAGTATCTTCGAAAATCGAACTTAGTTTTAATATTGTAACTTCTTTAGGTCTTACTGATAATGAAAAATTATTACTTGGTCAAAAGTTATCTTCGAGATTGACCAAAGAAGGTGTTTTGATACTTCAATGTGGAGATAGTAGAAGTCAACACAGAAATAAAGAATTGGTAATTAAAAGGTTTGTAGAAATTGTGAAAGCCAATCTTCAAGTGCCAAAGAAAAGGAAAGCCACAAAACCTTCAAGATCGGCGATAAAGAAACGTTTAAATAATAAACAAAAGCAATCAGAAAAAAAGATAAATCGAAAAAAACCACTTTTATAACTTCATCTCACACTAAAGGTGTGTAATATTTCTACACATTAGTGTGTATTCTACACATTTTAGCGCCACATGTTAAAATAAACAAAACATATAAATTATTTGTTTTCAGATAGTTAACTCTTTTTTTTGCTAACTTAATTTCTTTGGAACAATTATTACTATTATAAAACTGTAGAAATAATTTTACCAATAACCCAATGAAAAAGTTACAAATGATAGTAGCGATTGTAGTAAGTATCTTTTCGGCACAGGGTGTTTTAGCTCAGGATGAACTAGCAGTAAATGGCGATTTCGAATTCTGGGATTATGAATATGAACAACAAGAGTATACTGAAGTAAAAGTAATTGAATTGCCTTTATCAGTGCAAGAAGCTGTAGCTAGGGATTTTCAAAAACTAAGAATTGTAAAAGCTTTTATATCTAAGGATAACACATATAAGATCGTTTTACACGATAACAATAACAACAAGAAAGTTGTATTTGCAAGCGCTAATGGCGAATGGATTACGCCAAACGACAATAAATCTTAAATCTAGGGGTAGAAAAAGGATATCGTTTTGCAACCAAGGACGATATAAAGTTGTTTAGTGCTAAAAAAGAGACTCAATCCCAAGGGTCTCTTTTTTTATGTTTTTATCTTAATTAAGTGTTTTAAATTGTAATTTTATAACATAGTTTTTGCTCAATAAATTATAGAATATGTCTAAGATACTTATTGTAGAGGATGATGTGGCTTTTTGCACAATGCTCAAAACTTTTTTGGAGAAAAAAGATTATGAGGTTTCCACGGCATTTTCCGGAAATGAAGCTATTCCAAAAATTAAAGAAAATATTTTTGATGTTGTATTGGCAGATGTTAGACTCCCAGATAGAGATGGGATCACTTTATTAGGTGAAATCCTTGAAAATAATTCAAGCACTCAAGTTATTATAATGACTGGTTATGCTGAGATCAATATGGCTGTAAATGCTATTAAGCAGGGTGCCTTTGATTATGTATCTAAACCTTTTAACCCAGATACCATTTTACAGACAATAGAAAAGGCCTTGAAAGGTAATGTTCTAGAAGTGAAAACACCTCAAAAGAAAACAACCAAAGTGAATGGATTAGCAGCACTAGATGAAAACTCAAATGATGCTTTTGTAAGAGGAGTAAGTGATGCCTCTAAAAAACTAAATGAGTATGTAGCTTTAGTTGCCCCTACACGCATGTCGGTATTGGTAGTAGGTGATAGCGGAACAGGAAAAGAATATGTGGCAAGTAGTATCCATAAGGCTAGTAAAAGATCTGAAAAACCTTTCATAGCTGTTGATTGTGGAGCAGTGCCTAAAGAAATTGCTTCAAGTGAATTTTTTGGACATATCAAGGGGTCTTTTACTGGGGCGGTAAATGATAAGGTAGGACATTTTGAAGCAGCTAATGGAGGAACCTTATTTCTAGACGAAATAGGTAACCTTAGCTACGAATTGCAAGTGCAATTACTTCGAGCACTTCAGGAAAGAAAAATTAAACCTGTTGGTAGTAATAAGGAGGTTGAAGTAGATATACGGGTGATAGCAGCCACAAATGAAGATCTAAGTCATGCTGTAAAGGAAGGAGAATTTAGAGAAGATTTATATCATCGTCTTAATGAATTCTCAATCAAAGTACCTCCTTTAAAAGATAGGATTGAAGATTTAATGCTCTTTGCAAATCACTTTCTAGAAGAATCTAATAGAGAATTGGATAAACATGTAGTTGGTTTTGCTGATGAAGTATTAGAAGCGTTTAAAAAATATGATTGGCCTGGGAATTTAAGAGAACTCAAAAATATTGTGAAACGATCTGTTCTTCTTTCTCAAAGTGATATGATTGTTCAAGATATCTTGCCAAATGATATTGCTTATGCTTCTCAAAATGCTAAACAAACTTATGGATTATTTAAAAATCAAAATGAACAAGAATTAATTCTTGATGCTCTTGAGAAAGCTAATGGAAATAAAGCAAAGGCAGCCAGGATGTTATCTATCGATCGAAAAACACTTTATAACAAGTTAAAGCAGTATGATATAAGCCTCTAGTTTTCTACTTTGAGTTTATCAACTAGAGATTCGATTTTTGTTATTCCTTCTTGTGCCAAAACGGATATTGATGTGTTATCTAAGTTATATTGATCAGGGTGCTCTAGTTTAATCAATATAGGTACCACTTCTTTTGCTTTTATCTGTTTAAACATAGGTAGCATCTTATGGGCTATTTTCTGAATATGATCAATTTTATTTTCCGAAACCATTAATTTCAAATCATTTACATTCTCAATTGTACTTTCATAAAATGTATCTAAGATCGCATATAGAGAATCAGAGTCACCATGTGCAAAAAGCATTAAATCGTTTAATGAATATTCTTCGGCAGATAAATCTTCTTTCAAGTATTCTTCATAATCTGTTATTTCTACACTTAGAATTTCAGAAATAAGATCTATTAATTCTTTAGGTGCATATGGTTTTCTAAGACTTCCTGAAAACCCAGCTTCTTGATATTCCGAGAATGAAATATCTGTTCGTCCTGATAATGCAATTACTGGTAAATCCAATTGATTTGGATTCGTTTTTAGGGATTTCAAAAGTTGGAAACCATCCATTTTGGGCATTTGAATATCTGTAAGAATTAGGTCATATTCATTACGTTGCAATAGAGAGGTCGCATCCAAGCCATTTTCACAAACATCATATGATAAGCCTGCTAGGGTTACTACTTCGCTTGTTAATGCTAATTGACTAGGGTCATCATCTACAATCAATACTTTTTTGTCAGAAAAACTCTGTATTTCCGAAATTTCTGTTTCTTCTTCAAGAATCAAAGAGTTAGAAAGCTTTATAGGGATATAGAAAGTAAAAGTACTTCCTTGATTTGGTTCGCTATCTAAAGTGATTTTACCATCAAGGAGTTTTATAATTTTTTTAGTTATAGCTAGGCCTAAACCAAATCCTCCAAATCGTTTTTCGGTATTTTCATCTCCTTGAGAAAATTCTTCAAAAATATACTGTTGTTGTTCTTTGGTAATTCCTATGCCTGTGTCTTTAACAGATATTATTAATTGTTTTTCAGATAATCCATTTTCAATAATTCTACTTTCTATTGTAATAGAACCTTGATCTGTGAATTTGTACGCATTGTTTACCAGATTTGTTAATATTTGCTTTATTCTAAAAGGATCACTTAAGAATTGTTTATTCAACTTACTATCTGTTATGATTCGTATATCAAGGTTTTTCTTATCGTTTACAGGAATAACACTAGAGATAGTGTTCTCTATTAATTTTTTGGGAGAAAATGGTAATTCTTCGATAATCATTTTACCTGCTTCTAGTTTTGATAAATCTAGAAGATCATTAACAAGGTGAAGAATATAATCAGATGATTTTTTTAAATGACCCAAATAATGCGTTTGTTTATTGTTGAGCCCAGTTCTTTCTAATAAGTCAGAATATCCAATTACGGTATTTAAAGGAGAACGTAGATCATGAGTAACCGTATTGATTAAAGATTCACGAGTTTTTAAAAGAGATTCTGTATACGTTTTTTCGGTTTCTAATTCATTACGATATTTTTGACTTTTGGATATATCTTTGGTAATCAAAAACAGAAAAATAATAGCAATTAATACACTAATAGCTGCAATGATTAAGATAATATTAGAAGTGTTATTAAGAATTCGAGTTGATGCTTCTAAACGTTCTCGATATTGATTTCTTTCATTTCTTTCGATTGCCGCTAGCAAATCCCTTAGTTGTTTTGTGATAACCTGGTCATTTTTTAAGAGATTATTTTCTTTTATCGAAATTTCTCTTTTGTATTTTTTGTCTTTTTCCTCAAGTTCTGCAAGTACCTGTTTTACCGAGGTTGCTAAGGAATCTACCGTTTGATTTGTTAATCGTTTAGCATTGTCCTTTTTAGACATTTCAAGTATATTGATGAAACGCTTTTGTTCGTTGCCGCTAAATCCTTTAAACCTTTTATCATAGTCCGTGTAGTTACCAAAATTCGGGTTAGATTTTTTTAATTCATCAATGGCAGTCTCATAGAGTCCTTTTTTCTTTCGTTGCTCATAAATAGTAATGAGCTCTTGAAAGTTTTGATTTTTACTATCGATAAGATATTTGATACTATCAATTTTTCTAGTTTGCAGTGTGTCATCCGATATTTCTGAAACCTTATTAATAGTATATAAAATAGTGTCTATTTTTGTTTTGTATGTTTTGAATTTATTGGTGTCGTATGTTTGTACAATATTCCTTGTTAAACTTTCTGCCTCATATAACCCAGTAATAGCCTCTCCTACCAAAAAGAGTTTTTCATTATTTTCGTTTTCCATTTCGGTAGTTTGGGTGTAGTTATTTAATTGTTGGTAAATAACCCAAAAAGCAGTTACAGCGAGTAGACCTGCCAATAGGTACCCTGCAATAATTTTAAAAGTTACTGATCTTTTTGTATTCTTCATATCCTTAATTCACCTTACTTGATAACTAAAAAAAACAAGAAGGATTGTTTTATCCTTAATAAAGTTACAATAAATCAATAAAACACATTATTTTTGCGCAGAAATCTCAAAGGGGTGCTAATGTCTAAAGTTATATTTTAGAATAAAGCTGAGATCATACCCGATGAACCTGGGCAGGTAATGCTGCCAAGGGACTGCCAAAACTATAGTTGTTTTTTGATGCTTTAGTAAGGGTAAAATATAGTGTTTGGTTAATTCTGAACAAATTATAATCAATTTAAATTTTAGAGTAATTACCCCTTTTATTCGTAAAAAACGTTTACGAATGAAACATGTAATATTTTACATAGCAATTGTATTTTATAGTGGTCAGATGATTGCTCAAGAATTTCAATTATCAGGTATGGTTACCGATCAAAATGACCAACCCGTACCAGGTGTAACAGTTAGTATTAAAGGAACTACTACCGCAATACAAACAGATGCTGAAGGAAAATTTAATTTTTATCTAGAAAAAGAAACCTATACGTTACTGTTTAGCTATCAAGGAACGGAGAGAGCAGAGAGAATAATCGATTTAATACAGGATAATTCTATAAATGTCCAGCTTGAAGAGATTCTTGAAAAACTGGATGAGGTTTTGGTAAAATCAGTTCGTGTAGATGCCGATTCTCCAATTACCCATTCGAATTTATCCAAAGAAGAATTAGCAGAGCGAAATCTTGGCCAAGACATTCCTATATTATTAAATTATCTACCCGGAGTAGTAACTACTACAGATGCAGGGACAGGAATAGGATATACTTATATTAGAGTTCGTGGAAGTGATGCTTCTCGAGTAAATGTTACCTTAAACGGAATACCATTTAATGATGCCGAAAGTCAAGGGACATTTTGGGTGAATTTACCGGATTTTGCATCTTCTATAGAAAATTTGCAATTACAGCGTGGTGTAGGAACTTCAACAAATGGTTCTGGTGCTTTTGGAGCTAGTTTAAACTTGCTTACTGATGCTGTTTCTGAGGTTGCAAATGCCGAAATATCAAATTCTTTTGGCTCTTTTGGCACAAGAAGGCATAATGTAAAATTTAGTACTGGTTTGATCAATGAAAATATTGAGATTGCAGGACGTCTATCGGCAATAGCATCAGATGGGTATATCGATCGAGCTTCTTCAGATTTAAAATCGTATTTCCTACAGGGATCTTTTGTAGATGACAACACCTTGATTAAAGCTGTCGCTTTTGGCGGGCATGAGATAACCTATCAATCGTGGTTTGGGATTGATCAAGCTACATTAGATACGGATCGAACTTTCAATCCAGCAGGTTTGTATACCGATGAAAATGGTAATACTCGTTTTTATGATAATGAAGTAGATAACTATAAACAAGATCATTATCAATTACATTGGAACCAAAGATACAGTAACCATTGGTCAACAAACTTAGGGTTAAATTATACTTACGGAAGAGGTTTTTTTGAACAATACAAAGAAGATGAAGATTTTGCGTTTTATGATTTTACACCTATTGTGATTGGAGGAGAAACTATTAATACAACAGATTTAATTCGTAGGCGATGGCTGGATAATGATTTTTATGTTGTAAATGCTTCTGCGAATTATAAAAATAATAATTGGGATGTAGATTTTGGGGCTTTTTATAGTCATTATGACGGAGATCATTTTGGCGAAGTTATTTGGGCTCAAAATGCTGGAGGATCAGAGATACGAGATAATTATTATTTTGGTAATGGCACAAAAAATGAATTCACCATATTCGGTAAAACTACCTATAGAATTGATGATAAATGGACAGCTTTTGTGGATTTGCAAGGGCGTTTTGTTGATTATGAAACCTCTGGATTAACTTCTGATAGAGTGTCTTTAGAGGTAGATGAAACCTATGAATTCTTCAACCCAAAATTAGGGGCCACTTATCAGATTAATGAAGGTAATCAATTGTATGTTTCTTATGCTAGAGCCAATAGAGAGCCTAGAAGAAGTGATTTTGAAAATGGAATTAATACAGCAGAAAGATTAAATGACATTGAACTAGGTTGGAGATTTTCAAAAAACAAAACTATAGTAAATACGAATATTTACTATATGTGGTATAAGGATCAATTGGTCTTAACAGGAGCATTAGATGATGTTGGAGCTCCAATTAGAGCAACTAGTGGAGAAAGTTTTCGTTTGGGGATAGAAATTGATGCAAACATAAGACTTTCGGATAAATTTGTAGTAAAACCTAATGTAGCCTTAAGTGCTAACAAGAATAAAGATTTTGTTACATCGAGAGATGGTAGTTTGGTAAATCTAGGTAATACTAATATTTCGTACTCTCCTAATATTGTTGCAGGAAATATGTTTATTTATCAACCTATAAAAAACCTTCAATTAGGGTTTTTATCCAAATTTGTAGGAGAACAATATATGGGTAATATTGATAGCGAAACATCAAAATTAGATAGCTTTTTTATAAATGATGTTAATATTATTTATGAAATTAATAATATCCCAGTTTTTAAATCGATTGTGCTTACGGGACTAGTAAATAATGTGTTTGATGAAGAGTATGTGTCTAATGGGTATTTTTTCACATTTGACGATGATTTTTCAAACCCAGGGACGGTAACTACGGTAGAAGGTGCTGGTTTTTACCCTCAGGCGGGAATTAATTTCTTGCTAGGAGCAACATTAAAATTTTAATTTATAACCTACATATAACTAATTATATGTAGGTTTTTATTATTTTTATAACATAAACTTTAGGGGTGTCCTTAACTTAGGTTAGGTCTGAGAAATACCCTTTGAACCTGATGCGGTTAGTACCGACGAAGGGAAAAGTTAACATCACATATAATGTGATTTATCTTCTTTCAAAAAGGCGTGTATAGCCTAAAGTTTATGGATTAATCCAAATAATGATATGACCATAAACGTTAATAATCAATCACAATCCATTTCAGAAAACACTTCTATTCAGATGCTTTTGGAGTATTTAAATATTACTACTAATGGAATAGCTATTGCTGTTAATAATGAAATAATTATAAAAGAAAAATGGGATCAAGCTATTGTAGAAAATGATGATAACATAACTATTATAAAAGCAACACAAGGGGGATAAAAACCACAAATTTAACACGCTAATTACTTACACAAAATACGATAACGATGAAGAAAAAAGATACGGCTCCACAAGGAAAAGTGATTACTACAAAACCATTTCCAAATTCGAAAAAAATCTATGTAAATGGAAATGTTCACCCTCAAATTAGTGTAGCTATGAGAGAGATTTCGCTAGATGATACGGTGGACAGTTTTACGCAGAAAAAAACTCCTAATCAACCCGTAACGGTGTATGATACTAGTGGCCCGTATACCGATCCTTTAAAAGAAATAAATGTTCATAACGGGATAGAACCGATTCGTGAGCAATGGGTGCTGGATCGTGATGATGTAGAAGAGTTAGATAGTTTTTCATCGATCTATTGTAATGAACGGTTAAATGATACTGATTTAGATCATTTAAGGTTTAATCATATTCGTAAGCCAAAACGCGCAAAAAAAGGTAAAAATGTTTCACAAATGTATTATGCCAAACAAGGTATTATTACTCCTGAAATGGAATACGTAGCAATTCGAGAAAATCAAAAATTACAAGAAGTAAAACGTTTATCCAAGCAACATTCTGGTCAGGATTTTGGGGCAAGTATTCCTGAAGTAATAACACCAGAGTTTGTAAGAGAAGAAGTAGCAAGAGGTCGAGCAGTAATTCCTTCTAATATCAATCACCCAGAGAGCGAACCTATGATTTTAGGAAGAAATTTTTTGGTGAAAATCAATGCTAATATTGGTAATTCTGCTACAACATCAAGTATAGAAGAAGAAGTAGAAAAAGCAGTTTGGGCTTGTCGTTGGGGAGCAGACAACATCATGGATCTTTCAACAGGAAAGAATATTCATGAAACACGAGAGTGGATTATACGTAATTCTCCGGTGCCTATAGGAACCGTGCCTATTTACCAAGCATTAGAAAAAGTAAACGGTAAAGCCGAAGATTTAACTTGGGAGATATTTAAAGATACCTTAATAGAACAGGCAGAACAGGGAGTAGACTATTTTACAATCCATGCGGGAGTACGTTTGGCTTATGTACCAATGACGGCAAAACGGATAACAGGTATTGTATCTAGAGGAGGCTCAATTATGGCAAAATGGTGTCTCGCACATCATAAAGAAAGTTTTTTATATACACATTTTGAAGAAATTTGTGAAATCATGAAAGCGTATGATGTGGCTTTTTCTTTAGGTGATGGATTGCGTCCAGGGTGTATAGCAGATGCTAATGACGAAGCGCAGTTTGCCGAGTTAGAAACCTTAGGAGAACTAACCAAAATTGCATGGAAACATGATGTACAAACTTTTATCGAGGGACCAGGACATGTACCAATGCATATGATTAAAGCCAATATGGATAAACAACTAGAAGCTTGTGGAGAAGCTCCTTTTTACACCTTAGGACCTTTAACCACGGATATAGCTCCTGGGTATGATCATATTACTTCTGGTATTGGTGCAGCTATGATAGGGTGGTATGGAACAGCAATGCTTTGTTATGTAACCCCAAAAGAACATTTAGGATTACCAAATAAAGAAGATGTTAGAACAGGTGTAATTACGTATAAATTGGCTGCTCATGCCGCAGATCTTGCAAAAGGACATCCAGGAGCACAACATAGAGATGATGCTTTAAGTAAAGCTCGTTTTGAGTTTCGTTGGGAAGATCAATTTAATCTTTCACTTGATCCAGAACTAGCACGAGAATATCACGACCAAACGTTACCTGCCGAGGGTGCAAAAATCGCACATTTTTGCAGTATGTGTGGGCCGAAGTTTTGCTCAATGAAAATCTCACAAGAAGTAAGAGATTATGCCGCTAAGAAAGAAATTGATGACCAAAAAGCCTTAGAAGCCGGGATGCAAGAAAAGGCAGAAGAGTTTAAAGAAAAAGGAAGTGAAGTTTATTTATAATAAGAACACGGTATGCTAATCATTCTTACTTCAGAACGTGAATTAGAAAATGAATCGGATCAGATTAATCAGCTTTTTCAAAATGGATTGAATATACTTCATTTTCGAAAACCAACTTTAGATAAAGAAGGATATAGAGCACTACTTAATCAGATAGAGAAAAAATATCATAATCGAATCATGTTGCATCAATTTCATGAATTATGTCTAGAATTTGATCTTAGAGGGATTCATATTCAAGAACAACCTAGAATCGATTTAGATGACAAATTAGAAGAGTATGTATTAGAATATGAAAATGAAGGATTTAAAATAAGTAGTTCTTTTCATTCTAAGGAAGATATTAAAAACTGTATTGTTCGTTTTGAGTATGTCTTACTAAGTCCGGTTTTTAGTTCAATTTCAAAAGCAGGTTATTTAGGAAAGGGTTTCGATGTAAATGATCTAAACGAATTTGTAGTAGGAATGGGAGGTATTAATGAAAATACTTTGCAAGCAACATTTGATCTTGGATATAGAGGTGTTGGGGTTTTAGGCGGAATTTGGAATACAGAGAAACCTATAAAAAGCTTCCAAGCGATTTATAATAAACTTAAAGCCGTTAGAAAAGTATAGATTAATATTTTTATAGGCGCATATACATGAAACAACGTCCATATACCTTAACAATTGCGGGTTTTGATCCATCTAATGGAGCAGGAATCACAGCAGATGTCAAGACTTTTGAAGCATCAAAAGTATATGGGTTATCCGTTTGTACAGCTAATACCGTTCAAAATGACATTGAGTTTACATCCTGTCATTGGGTAGATATCGAGGTGATTAAAAGTCAAATCGATGCCTTATTTGATCGTTTTAATATTGGTTTTGTCAAAATTGGAATAGTCGAAAATTGGAATGTATTAATTGAGATTATCGATGTATTGCTAGAGAAAAATTCGAAACTAAAAATAATTTGGGATCCAATATTAAGGTCAAGTTCAGAGTTTGATTTTTATGACATATCATCGCAAGAGGTATCAATAAATCAATTTGATTCAATTTTGGACAAAATTTATTTGTTGACTCCAAATTACCATGAGATTAAAGCGTTGTGTCAAAGTAAAACGATTCTAGAAACTGTAAAACATATTAGCAGCAAAACAAATCTTCTTTTAAAAGGAGGTCATAGAAAAGAAAATATCGGAAAAGATGAGTTGTTTATGCAGAACGGAAAGCATTTTGTTTTAAATCCTAAGAGAAGCGATTGTTCAGAAAAACATGGAAGTGGCTGTATTCTTTCTTCGGCTATTACTGCGCAATTGGCTTTAGGTTCTTCATTAGTTAAATCGTGTTATAGAGGAAAAAAGTATACTGAAAAAGTGTTGAGTTCAAACAAAATATTATTGGGATATCATAAAATATAACCGGTGTTAAGATGAAAGAAATTCAATTACAATATATATCGCAAGGAACAACTCCTCAGGAGCATCTTGTACATATAGAAAAAGTTTGTAGCGCTGGCGGGAGGTGGATTCAGTTACGGTTAAAAAACACTGATGTTGTGACCTATCTTGATACAGCTTTAAAGTGTAGAAATATTTGTGATCAATATAACGCAATAATGATTGTTAATGATAATATTGATGTTGCCAAAGCAGTTTTAGCAGATGGTGTTCATTTAGGATTAAATGACACAAATATCATCAAAGCCAGAAAAATTTTAGGAGATAATTTTATTATTGGTGGTACTGCAAATACAATTGACGATTGTAAACAACATGTGGAGTCGGGAGTAGATTATATTGGTCTTGGCCCATACAGATATACAACGACAAAAAATAAATTAAGCCCAATATTAGGGATTAATGGATACAAAAGTATTTTATCTGAATTTAGAAATTTTAATACCACTATACCTGTGGTAGCTATAGGAGGAATAATAGAAAAGGATATTAAAGACCTTATAGCTATAGGATTATCAGGAATCGCAGTTTCAGGAATGCTTACGAAGCATAAAGATTTAAAAGAAAAAATTGAAAATATAAAAACACATATAGTTTAAAGTGATGGATAAACTAAAAATTGCGGATAAAGAATTTTCATCTCGTTTATTTACCGGAACAGGAAAATTTAGTTCTTCCGATTTGATGAGAAAAGCATTGCTCGAATCAGAGAGTGAATTAATTACAGTAGCACTTAAGAGAGTCGATGTTAATAATGAAAACGATGATATTTTAAGTCATCTAGATCACCCTAGAATTAATTTGTTGCCCAATACATCGGGAGTTAGAGATGCGAAGGAGGCGATTTTTGCAGCGCAATTAGCTCGTGAAGCTCTAGAAACTAATTGGATAAAATTAGAAATTCATCCTGATCCAAAATACCTTTTGCCAGACCCTATAGAAACGTTAATGGCAGCAGAAGAATTGGCGAAATTGGGATTTGTAGTTATGCCTTATATTCATGCAGACCCCGTTCTTTGTAAACGACTTGAAGAAGTAGGTGCCCAGTGTGTAATGCCATTAGGAGCACCTATAGGTAGTAATAAAGGGTTAAAAACATTAGAGTTTTTGGAAATTATAATTGAACAGAGCAACGTGCCTGTTGTAGTAGATGCAGGTATCGGAAGCCCATCTCATGCTGCTTATGCTATGGAAATTGGTGCAGATGCAGTGTTAGTCAATACGGCTATAGCCGTATCTCAACAACCTGTCCAAATGGCACAAGCTTTTAAAATGTCGGTAGAAGCGGGTCGCATGGCGTATAATGCAAAATTGGCCCCGATTAAACAACATGCCGAGGCAAGTAGCCCTTTAACAAGTTTTTTAAATGAATAATAGTTTTAAAAACATATTTGATCAATATAATTGGGATGAAACTCTATCTGGGATTCTTTCAAAAAATGAAAATGATGTCTTGCAAGCATTACATAAATCAAAACGTAATCTCGAAGATTTTAAAGCTTTAATTTCACCTGCTGCAAAACCCTATTTAGAGCAAATGGCACAAATAAGTAGCTCCGTGACGAAAAAACGTTTTGGAAATACAATACAAATGTACGCACCAATGTATTTGAGTAATGAGTGCCAAAATATATGTACTTATTGTGGGTTTAGCATGACCAATAAAATTCCTAGAAGAACATTAACAGATCGAGAAATCTTAAGAGAAGTCGATTTCTTAAAATCTAAAGGATACAATCACATTCTTTTGGTTACTGGTGAGGCTAATAAAACGGTAGGAGTAGATTATATCAATAACGCAATTAAATTAATCCAATCTAAATTTGCTAATATTACTATTGAGGTGCAGCCGTTGGACCAAGAAGATTATGAATTATTGATCGAAAACGGATTGTATGCGGTGTTGGTTTATCAAGAAACATATCATGAAGAAGAATATAAGATACATCATCCAAAAGGGCGAAAATCTAATTTCGAATATAGGCTAGAGACTCCAGATCGATTAGGTCGGGCTGGGATTCATAAAATTGGATTGGGAGCATTATTTGGATTAGAAGATTGGCGGGCCGATAGTTTTTTTACAGCCTTGCATTTACAATATTTACAGAAAACATATTGGAAAACTAAGTATTCTATATCTTTTCCAAGATTACGACCACATTCTGGAGGTTTAGAACCTAAAGTAGCTATGACAGATTCGGATTTGGTTCAATTAATTTGTGCTTATAGGTTGTTGGATGAAGATATAGAATTATCCATGTCAACACGAGAGAGCGAAGGGTTTAGAGAAAATATTGTTGGTTTAGGAATAACTTCTATTAGTGCAGAGTCTAAGACAAATCCAGGAGGCTATGTAGTAGAACCACAATCTCTAGAACAATTTGAAATTTCAGATGAGCGCCCTACAGAAGCCGTGGTAGCTATGCTAAAACAAAAAGGCCTAGATGTTGTTTGGAAAGACTGGGCGTATAACTGGCAATAGAACTTGGCGCCAATAATGGTCTTAGTTCGTTATAGAAAGGGTGTTTCCATCTCTACGGATACTGTATCGTCTCAATCCAAATTGACCTTCTCCTGCGGTTTGTTGACCGGTTACAATATTATAACTATTCCCGTCATCGCAATCACATGTTGATGTAATTCCTTCTACCGATTGTGTAGAACATGTATTTGGTGTGTGATTAGGATCACTTAACTCAAAAGCACTGTATTGTACATTATCAATATTGTAAATAATAATCCCTCTTATACTACCATTTTGAGTTCTGTCAATAAAATGATTACCAGGAAAATCAAGATCATTAAATTGAGGTAGATTAAGATTAATTTGATAGTTAATACTCACATTAGGTAAAAACTGATTGTTATCGGGTCCATCATCACTACTGCATGATACTATCAAAATAAAATTGAACAGGAATACTATCTTTTTCATAACATTATTATTGTGTTGGCAAATTACGTAAATTTGTAATCTTCCATGAAATTTTTGTTATCTTTGAATAACAATCCCATACCTATGGGATTTTTTGTATTTATATAAACGATGAAGTTATGAGCAAAGTATCTTATTATTCTGCAGAGGGGCTAAAAAAATTACGAGATGAACTAAATAATCTCAAGGATGTAGAGCGGCCAAAGGCTTCTCAAGCTATTGCAGAAGCACGTGACAAAGGTGATTTAAGTGAAAATGCTGAATATGATGCCGCAAAAGAAGCTCAGGGATTACTTGAGATGAGGATTTCTAAATTAGAAGAAACTTTAGCCGGTGCACGTTTAATTGATGAATCTCAATTAGACATTTCTAAAGCATTAATTCATTCTACCGTAAAGATCAAAAATCAAATAAATGGCGCAGAAATGACATATAAGTTAGTTGCCCAAAGTGAAGCTGATCTTAAAACTGGTAAAATATCTGTAGATTCTCCTATTGGGAAAGGCCTTTTAGGAAAAAGTGTTGGCGAAGTTGCAGAGATTCAGGTTCCTAATGGTGTCATGAATTTTGACATTATAGAGATCACAAGAGAATAAAAATAAATTTTAGTAATGTTAAAACCCTTTTTTAATTGTAAAAAAGGGTTTTTTCTGGTTTAGACTTACAAATAAATAGATTATATTTCGAATTCATAAACCGACTAAAATTTTATTAATGCCTACCCTATTCACTAAAATTATTAATGGTGAAATTCCGTCTTTTAAAATAGCCGAAGACGAGAATTTCTTTGCTTTTTTAGACATTAGTCCTAATGCAAAAGGACACACATTATGTATTCCTAAAAAGGAAGAAGACAAAATATTTGATCTAGAAGAAGATGAATATCTTGATCTAATGCGATTTTCACGTAAAGTAGCAAAAGCACTTGAAAAAACGGTGTCATGCAAACGTATTGGAATTGCAGTAGTTGGATTAGAAGTACCACATGTACATGTGCATCTTATTCCATTAAACGAAATGGAAGAAATGACTTTTAAAAACAAAATCTCTATGTCGAATTCAGAATTTGAAACATTAGCGTCTCAAATCCGATCGAATTTATAATGTATAATGCAGGAAACAGATTTTAAATTATCCTTAAAACTTCGGATTGATTGGAGTGAAATGGATACATATCAACATGTGAATAACGTAAATTTCATGAAATACATGCAAAGTGCGAGGGTTCAATTTTGGGATGTAACTGGATTAGCAAAATTATATGAGGAAACAAAAAAAGGACCGATGTTAGTTTCGACTAAATGCGATTTTAAACACCCGCTATTTTTCCCTGGTAATGTTATTATTAAAACAAAAGTAGAATTTATAAAAAATTCAAGTTTTGGATTATATCATAAACTCTATAATGATGAAGGAGTGTTGTGTGCCGAAGGCCATGATGTAGCAGTTTGTTTTGATTTTAATATAGATAAAACTTTTAAAATCACCGAAGAACTTAGGAAGGTAATGTTACAGTATTGATATACTAACCTAAGCCTAATACATCTGGATAGTATAGGTGTATATATACCAAGACTATCATTGCCAATAGTACAAAGGATAATAGAAAAAACAATCCAGTAAATTTTATTGAAGAAGGTTTAGAAGAGATGGTTTTTTTATGATATTCGTATACTCGTTCTATGTCTTTTGTCCATTGTCCAGCAAAAATCTGAGTTTCGCATTTACCACAATGAATGCTTTCGATGACATTTTTGTTTGTTTTAATTAGTAGTTTTGATTTCAACTTTTCCTGTTTGAAAGAAAGAGTCATTCCATCAGTAGAGTAACATTCTGGACAGTTATTGGTGAGCGTCGCTTCTTTTAGAATAATATATTCTGTTTTCACATTGATTGGATTTGGAACTATATAACGCGCCCAAAAGGAGATTGTTATACTTTAGTTCCAATTTTGAGAAGAGTAATCTGAAAAGTGGTCCCTTTGCCAATATCCGATCTAAGCACCTTTATTCTTCCAGAATGATACTCTTCTATTATCCTTTTGGCAAGGGATAGCCCTAAGCCCCAACCCCGGCTTTTGGATGTATAACCGGGCTCAAATATTTTAGTGAATTTACTTTTAGGGATACCTTTACCCGTATCTTTTATTCTTATAAAAACACGTTTAGCATCTTCGGTAAGATCTATTTTAAGGTCTCCTTTCCCACGCATTGCGTCTATAGCATTTTTAACAAGGTTTTCGATAGTCCAGCTATATAATTGAGAGTTTAAAGAAACGTAAATTGGATTTTGTGGCAAGTCTAGTGAGAAATGGATTAACTTAGAGCTTCTAGACTGTAAATATGTATATGCGTTTCGAGTTTCTTCATTGATATCCACCTCTTCAAGATTAGGAATAGACCCTATTTTAGAAAACCGTTCGGTGATTACTTTCAATCTTGAAATATCTTTTTCAATTTCAACAATATACTCAGGATTTACATTCTCAACCTTCAAAATTTCATTCCACCCTACTAGTGATGATAATGGTGTACCTATCTGATGAGCTGTTTCTTTTGCCATACCTGCCCATAGTTTGTTTTGTTCACTAGCTTTAGAAGTTGTAAAAAAGAAATAAATTACCCCGATCAATAAAAACAAGATTAAAGCTATGGCAATAGGATAATATTTAAGTTTGTTTAAAACATCAGAATGGCCGTAGTATATATATTGCACCGTGTCTTTCAAATCTAATTCGATAGGATCGTTTTCTGATTTTATTTTTTTAAGATAAGATTTAAGTTTTGATTCATTATTAATTACATTTTCAGATAGGTTTTGAAAATAACTGGGATCAGGTTTACCTATGGTGTCTCGTATAAAATCTCCTTTAGAATCTGTAATAATGATGGGTATAGATTGATTAGTACCACCAATTAAAAGTACCAAATCAAGATAATCATCAGATTGCTCACTATTAAAAGCTTTTTGTGATTGAGCCCAAATTTCAATCTTAGTACGTTCATCGTCCTTAAATCGTTGTAAGAATAATGATGTATTCCATAGCACTAGGATAGTGATCACCATAACGGCTATGATAATGAAATAGCTTGAAAAATTACGCTCGTCTGAGAAATTCATATAGACTTGTTAACTAAATCCTAAATATAAACGTTTTTAAACAATATTATTGTTTATATATAGAATACTAAAACGTATTGTTATTCTAATTAAGAGGTAAAACTTTACTTATCTTTGTTCAAGATAAAATAAAATATGATTACAATTGATCCTTCGGTAGTCACTACCGGAAAATTACATGGTTTTATGCTTGGAGCAATAGGTCCAAGGCCGATTGCATTTGCAAGTACAGTTGATGAAAATGGTAATCCAAATTTATCACCGTTTAGTTTTTTTAATGTATTTAGTGCTAATCCACCTATTCTTATTTTTTCTCCTGCGAGAAGGGTAAGAGATAATACGAGTAAACATACACTAGAAAATGCAGATGTAACCAAAGAAGTAGTCATAAACATTGTTAATTATGATATTGTACAGCAGATGTCATTATCCAGCACAGAATATGCTAAGGAAGTAAATGAGTTTGTAAAAGCAGGATTAAGTATGAAACCCTCAGAAAGGGTTACACCTTATCGTGTGGCAGAATCACCAGTGCAGTTTGAATGTAAAGTAAATGAAATTATACCTATGGGAGATCAAGGTGGAGCAGGTAATCTTATTATTTGTGAAGTTTTGTTGATGCATATTGATGAGAAAATCCTTGATGAAAATGGAAAAATTGATCAACATAAAATTGATCAGGTTGCCCGAATGGGTGGTAATTGGTATACAAGAGCAAATTTGGGAATGTTTGAAGTGCCTAAACCCCTAAGCACAATTGGTATGGGTATTGATGAATTGCCAGAAGAAATAAGGAATAGCAATGTTTTTACAGGTAATGATCTCGGTAAACTAGCTAATATTGAGAGTATACCAGAAAAAGAGGAAGCCTTAACATTTGTTAATAACAAAGAGGATATTAAGCTTAAAATTCAACAGGCTAACCAGATAGAAATTCATAAATTTGCGAAGCAATATCTAGATCGGGATGATATGGATACTGCTTGGAACATATTAGCAGCAAAATAATAATACATTAAAGATGGAAGTACAAGGTAAAGTAAAGATGATTGGTGAGACTCAAACCTTTGGTAGCAATGGTTTTAGAAAGAGAGAAGTAGTGGTGACTACAGAAGAACAATATCCACAACATATATTAGTAGAATTTATCCAAGACAAATGTGATCTTTTAAACTCTTTTCAGGTAGGTCATGATGTAAAAATTAGTATTAATTTACGTGGTCGTGAATGGGTAAACCCTCAAGGAGAAACAAAATATTTTAACTCTATCCAAGGATGGAGAATAGAAAGTTTACAAGCCGCAGCGGCAGGTGCACCTCCTTCTGCTATTCCTCCAGTACCGCCAGCAGATGCATTCGAACCTGCAAGTGATTTGTCTGAGGAGGATCATGACGATCTTCCATTTTAAGGAGCAGAAGAATATAAAAGATTAGTATAGATAGAAGCAAAAAGTCCGATATTTCAATATCGGACTTTTCATATTGTGGTTTAGGTTAACCTTTTAATAAAACTCAAAAAAGCAATGATGAACAAAATTTATCTTAAAAGGTCCTAACAAATATTGTGAATTTTTTGGTCAATTCAAACAACTGATTGATATTTAACGTTGTATATACCTATATAATTATATTTTGTTTATTCTTACAGAATCCATAGTGTTTCCACCTACCGATTATACTGATGATGATGGGTTATTGGCATTGGGAGGAGATCTTTCGATAGATAGATTACTAACAGCATATCGCAATGGTATTTTTCCTTGGTACAGTGATGGGCAACCTATTTTGTGGTTTTGCCCAGATCCAAGAATGGTTTTGTTTCCAGATGAGCTTAAAGTTAGTAAGAGTATGAAACAAATTATTCGAAAAAAACAATTTACAGCTACTTTTAATACAGATTTTAAGCAGGTTATTCAAAACTGTGCAGATGTTAAGCGTTCCGATCAAGAAGGAACATGGATAACTAATGCAATGCAGGATGCATATAAAAAATTGTTTGATTTAGGATATGTAATCTCTGTCGAAGTTTGGGAAAATTCGAACCTTGTTGGGGGATTATACGGGGTATGGTTAGAAGATAAAAAAGTGTTTTGCGGAGAAAGTATGTTTTCTAAAGTTAGTAATGCCTCAAAATATGGGTTTATTACTTTAGTGGATTGGCTGAAACAAAAAGAGGTGAAAATTATAGATTGTCAAGTGCATACGAATCATTTGGCTAGTTTGGGTGCAAAAGAAATTGGAAGAGAAGAATTTTTAAAATTTTTGAAGTAAATTCATTTAACGCTAATTTTTTGGTGTTTTTAAAATACAACTACTATGATTATTCATGACTTGGAGTTAGAAAATTCTGTTTTAAATCAATTCGTTTTAGAATTAAGGGATGTCGATTTACAGCGAGATACTTTGCGATTTAGAAAAAATATAGAACGTATAGGTGAGATTTTGGGTTATGAATTAAGTAAAGTATTAGATTATCAAAGCAAAACCGCACAAACCCCATTGGGTAGTAAAACTATTTTGGTTCCCGAAAATGATATTGTTTTGTGTGCTATACTAAGAGCAGGGTTGCCACTACACCAAGGTCTTTTAAATTACTTTGATAAAGCCGAAAATGCGTTTATATCTGCTTATAGACAACATGAAAATGATCAAGATGATTTTGAAGTGATTGTGAAGTATTTGGCTTCTCCGTCGTTGCAAGGTAAAACCTTAATTTTAATTGATCCTATGCTTGCTACTGGTAAAACATTGGAGAATACTTTCAAAGCTATGAAGGCACATGGCGTACCTAAACATATTCATATTGTATCTGTAATTGGGTCGAATCAAGGAGTAGCCTATGCGCAAACTATATTTCCTGAAAATACTCACCTTTGGATAGCGGCTATCGACGAAAAATTAAACTCTAAAAGCTATATTATTCCAGGTCTAGGTGATGCAGGAGATTTAGCATATGGAGTGAAATTATAAGATTTATACTTCATTGTATCTAAAGCAATCTATTACATGATCATTGACCATTCCAATAGCTTGCATAAATGCATACATCACAGTAGAACCTACAAATTTAAATCCTCTTTTTTTGAGGTCTTTACTAATTGTATCTGAGATCTCTGTTGTGGCTGGGCAATCTTTATGATGTTTATAGTTATTTTGGATCGGTTTCCCATGTACAAATCCCCAAATATAATTGTCAAAACTCCCAAATTCTTTTTGGATTTTTATGAAGTTTTGTGCATTTGATATAGCCGAATTTATTTTTAATTTATTCCGAATAATACCAGCATTTTGTAATAGTTCTTCTTTTTTTGCTTCGTCATACGTAGCAATGATGTTGTAGTCAAAATTATCAAACGCTACTTTAAAATTTTCCCGCTTCCTTAAAATAGTAATCCAACTTAGTCCGGCTTGAAATGTTTCTAGAATCAAAAATTCGAATAGCAATTGTTCATCATGCAATGGTGTACCCCATTCGGTATCGTGATAAGATTCGTATAATGTATCTCCAATGCACCAACCACATCTATGTTTTGTCATGATCTAAGTTTTAAGGTATAAATATATTACTTTCGCAAAGAAACATATCGTTTGTAAGTTTTAAAGATAATAAACGTCCTATATCATAACATTTAGGAAAAGATTTATGGAAACAATGACCACCAAAATAAACGAATTAATAGAAAACGGAATTGCAGATTCTTATACATATCAAGAATATAAAAAACTGGTAAGTGATTTACTGGTAGAGAGTAAGTCTACAGGGAATGAACAATCTGAAGCGTTGACCAATTATAGTATGTTGAACGATCGTAGAATGAAACGATTGGATAAAACTATTAAAATTGATGATGCTGTAAAAGAAGCTTTTTCTGCTTCAAGAACTAATGTAACTTGGGTAGTGCTAACTGAAGGATGGTGTGGCGATGCTGCTCAATCATTGCCAGTTATTAATAAATTGGCTGAGTTAAACGAAGGTATAGATTTAAAAATTGTATCTAGGGATAATCATGATGAGTTAATGAGTAATTTTTTAACAAACGGAGGGAAATCAATACCGAAATTAATTGCTTACGATTCTCAGAATAAAAAAGTGATAAATACATGGGGACCAAGACCATCTGTGGCAACCAAAATGGTTAACGATTATAAGGCTCAGCATGGTGGCTTAGATCCACAATTCAAAGAAGATTTACAGATTTGGTATAATAAAAATAAAGGAGTAAACGTTGCAGAGGATTTATTAAAACTAATCTAATAATAACAGTTTAGTTAATTTGAGTAATTAAAGTAGTACGTAATAGATCCTTCTTGTTTTTCTTGATCAGATCGAGAAAACAAAGCTTGTCTTGCATAGTCCATTGCATTATCAAATAAGCATTCGTTACGAGTGGTAGATCTTTTTTTATCTACTTTAGTATCTATTACGTATCCATTTGGATTTACTTCTATTTTTACAACCACCTTACCGCTACCATTACATGTATAAACTGGATTAGGTAGATCAATAGATTTTCTGTTTTTTAAATTGTAAGTAAGAGAACTATTTCGATTATTACTTTCTTTTCCTTCTGGTTCTACATCTTCTTTTTTAGGATCTTCACCTTTTATCTTTTCTTCTATTGGGACTTCACCTTCGCTTGTTTGTGTTTCTTCGTCTTGCGAGATTTGTTCAGTTTCCATTAACGATTTGATTCGTTCTTCTATTTCGTCATGATCTTCAAAGTCTTCATTATATGCAGAATGTGTTCTTTTCGAGGCAATTAAATCACGAGCTTCTTCGGGTTGAGCTTCTTCTTCAGGTTGTTCTTCTTCGGCAAGAAATTCTTCGGGAATCTCCATAAGTATTTCAGATTGCTCTTTTTGTTTCTTAATCATATTAATATTGTACAAACTAAGAACAACAATTCCCATCAACATTGATGTGATAATCAGGGCTTTATGCTTTTCTATAAATTCCATAGGTATCTATAACTACTTTTATTAAACAATATTTTACGCAGTTTCGATTTTTGTTGATAACTGATTTTCAAAAGATTGAATAGTAGTAGCATCTTCTACAGAAAATGTTCCTATTCGTGTTCTTTTAAGTGCAGTTAAGTGAGCCCCACTTTTTAGTTTCTTACCAAAATCATGTGCTAATGATCGTATATATGTTCCTTTACTACAAACCACTCTAAAATCTATTTCAGGTATTGCTATCCTTGTGATTTCAAATTCGTCTATGGTAATTTTTCGAGCATCTATTTTTACATCTTCACCTTCTCGAGCGTACTCATATAATCGTTTTCCATCCTTTTTTAAGGCTGAGAAAACGGGAGGATACTGTTCTATTTCTCCGATAAAATGAGATGTACTTTCTTTAATTAAACTTTCTGAAATATGATCGACCGGAAAGGTCTGATTTATTTCGGTTTCAAGATCATAAGAAGGAGTAGTTGCTCCCAAAGTTATGGTTCCTGTATATTCTTTTGCCTGACCCTGAAATTCTTGAATACGTTTGGTAAACTTACCTGTGCATATGATCAATAATCCAGATGCTAGAGGATCTAAGGTGCCAGCATGCCCCACTTTGATTTTTTTGATCTTAAAGTTTTTTCGAATTAGCCAACGTAGTTTGTTTACAACCTGGAAAGATGTCCATTGCAACGGCTTATCGATCAAAATAATTTGACCGTTTTTATAGTCTTGTTCGGTTAGCATTATAGGGGCCTATTTAATAAAACCAAAACTGATGGCTAATACACCAACAAGAATACAATATACGGCAAAATAAGTTAATTTACTCTTTTTGACTAAAGAAATCATCCATGTACAGGCAAAAAGCCCAGAGATAAATGCAGCAACAAAGCCTAGTGCAATAGGAAGACTGTTTTCTGATGAAAAAGTAAGATCACCGCTTAGGACATCTTTTGCTATCTTACCAAAAATTAAAGGAATAACCATAAGAAAAGAAAATCGAGCTGCTTTGGTTTTATCATTTCCTAATAAAACCGAAGTAGAGATTGTAGCACCACTTCTAGAAATTCCTGGTAACATGGCAATAGCCTGAGCGATACCAATTACTAAGGCGTTACTATTACTTACAGATTTGCGTGTACTCTTGGCCTTGTCAGCAAACCATAATAAGGCTGCTGTTATTAGTAACATGAATCCAACAAACATAATATTGCTCCCAAAAAGTTGTTCCAGGTATTCTTCAAAAAACAAACCTACTAATACTGCGGGAATCATAGAGATGATGATTTTTAAAGAAAAAAGAGTTTCTTCATTTTTTTTGAATTGTAATAATCCTTTAATGATGACCCAAATATCTTTTCTAAAAACAACAATAGTACTTAATGCCGTGGCAAAATGTAGTACAACAGTAAAAAGTAAGGATTCTTCGGGTATACTAGTGTCTCCTAATATTGCTTTTCCTAACTCGAGATGACCGCTTGAAGAAACGGGTAAAAACTCTGTGAGGCCTTGAATTATACCCAGAATGATTGCATCAAAAATTTCCATGTAAGCTTAAAATGTTTTCTTAAATTGGATACAAATATAGAATTACAAAAAGAGAAATAATCCAGTTACTCTTTTTTCTTGTTCGGATTTAATAAAATAGCATAAATTTCAATTCCAAAACCAATTAAAACGATTGCAGGAGCTAATCTGATTCTTCTAAAGTTGTAGATTTCTGGATTAAAAACATTAGGATCATCACTCCCTCCACCGGCCATAAGAATAAAGCCAAGAGCGATAACTGCAATTCCTATTGCCATCATAATGTAATTCTTTTTCCTGAATACAAAATCGGGTTTAGGAGGCATATTTTTATTGGATTGTTTTTTCATGCTTGTCGTTATTAATCTCGTTATAAATTACCTTGTTATTGATCATGATTTTTGAGACATGTCCCATATTACTATCCCGGGTAAATATAGTCCATCTTTTGATAGGATACAAAGTAACGGTTTTGTTCAGGATATTAGATTGAATTTGTTCAATAGTTAATCCATATTCTAATCCTCTATTAATATAATAGTAATGATTATCATTCTCTAATGTAATTACAATGTCAAAACCGGGTCCTTCTTTTATGTCAGTTACTGTACCCTTAATTTTCATAACATCATTGGGTTGCACATTTCTTACAGGTCTAAAAGTTTGTACCATACTCCACATAAATACTAGAAAAAGTACAAAAACAATCGAAAACCATATTTTACCAACTTTTTCCATCTTAAATAGTGGTGATTTTAGGGTAAATTTTATGTAAGAATAGTAAAAGTATACCTATTAATATAAAAGGAATACTTAATATTTGCCCCATGTTTAAGGTCATTTGATCTTCAAAAGAAACTTGATTCTCTTTAAAGAACTCTATAAAAAATCGAGCTGTAAATAATAGTGATAATAATACACCAAGTACCATCCCTTTATTCTGGATAATATTAGTTTTTTTGTAGAGATACCATAATAAAGCAAGGATCAAGATATATGAAAAAGCTTCGTATAATTGAGTTGGATGTCTAGGGATCAGGTCATCTAGCATAAATATAACTCCAAAATCACTACCAGTAGGTTTTCCATAAATCTCAGAATTCATGAAGTTTCCAAAACGAATAAAAGCTGCAGTGATTGGGGTTACAATCGCAATTCGATCTAAAACCCAAAACAAAGAGGTATTGTGTTTTCGAGAGTATATAATTATGGATAATATGGCTCCAATACTTCCACCGTGACTTGCTAAACCAGTATAGCCAGTAAAATGCCAACTCCCATCTGTGATTTTAAAAGGCAAAAATATCTCTAGAGGATGTTCAGAGAAATATTCAAAATCATAAAAAAGGCAATGTCCTAATCGCATGCCAGCAAATACTCCTACAAATAAATACGTAGAAAGCTTGTCAAGATTTTCAGTAGGAATACCTTCTGACTTATATATGTATTGAGCTAATTTGTATGATAAAATTAATCCTGTTACAAATAACAGCCCATAATATTTTAATGGGAACGTCCCAAACAAGGTTATAATTTCGGGGTCAACATTCCATTCAATAGGTCCCATAAGAATAAATTAATAGTATAATTCGTCGGTTCTTAGATTTAAGAATCGCTGCGTAGCAAAAAATGTACTAATCCAGGTAATGAGTACTCCAATTCCAAATACTCCCATAAAGAGTATAATAAGTAAGATTTTGTCATCCAATAAGGATAGTTCAGGAAAAGTCTTGTTTAGGTAATACAATACCACGGCAACTCCTATCAAAGCAACAATCGCTCCTATCATTCCTAAGCGTACACTTTTCCATACAAAAGGTTTGCGTATAAACCTTTTTGTAGCCCCCACCATTTGCATGGTTTTTATAATAAATCTTTTAGAATATACAGATAGCCGAATTGAGCTATTGATTAGTAATACCGCTATAAAAGTAAAAATGCCGCTGATAAGTAGTACCCAAAAACTAATTCGTTTAATATTATCATTTAATAATGATATTAATGGCTTGTCATAGATTACTTCATCTACAAAATTCTTCTTGGTGATTGAGGTGGTGATGCCTTCAATTTTAACAGCATCCACAAAATCCGCTTTTAGATATACATCAATCGAGTTTTGCAGCGGATTATACCCTAAGAAGTCCATGAAATTTTCACCAATATCCTTACTGTGCTCTTCGGCAGCTTCGTCCTTTGAGATAAAAGTAGTGGATTTAGTGTATTCTGCCAGAGCCAGAGTTTTCTCGAGCTGTTTTATTTCAACATCTTTAGCGGTGTCTTTTAAATAGATAGTAAGTGCTATTTTTTCCTTAAAATGGTCAGCTACTTTTTTAGTGTTTAATACGAGTAACCCTAGTAATCCTAATAAAAATAACACCAACGAAATACTAATAACCACAGAAAAGTAAGAAGAAATTAGTCGTCGTTTTTGATATTTTTCGAAGGAAGAGCTCATAGGTAACCTGATTTTCGGGTAAAAATAATAAAGAATAGTTAATTAACTTTGGTTTATATACGAATAACGTATACTTGAAAATATTCTTGTCTATAAAATAGTTTTAATATGCATATAGTTATTATTGGAGTTGGTGGAGTTGGCGGGTATTTTGGAGGGAAAATCTCAAATTCGGGGCAAAAAGTTAGTTTGATCGCTCGAGGAAAACATTTACAAGCCATTCAAAAAAATGGATTACATATTAAAAGTATTGATGGAGATTTTGTAGCGAATCCTTTTAAGGCTACGGATTCTATAGATGATGTAGAAAAAGCAGATCTTGTATTAATATGCACAAAGTCGTGGCAGGTTATTGAAGCAGCAAAATTAATCAAGCCTATATTACATAAGGATACTATTGTCATTCCGTTGCAGAATGGTGCAGATAATGCAGAAAAAATACTTTCGGTTTTGGATCATAAGCATGTATTGGGTGGGTTGTGCAAAATTTATAGTAAAATAGAGGCTCCAGGTATTGTTTCTCATTTTGGACATCAACCCGAGATAGTTTTTGGGGAATTAGATAGTAGCGAAACGAGTAGATTGCACCTCGTTAAAAAAGTATTTGATGATGCTGGATTAAGCAGTGTTATTTCACAAGATATCAATGCAGATATTTGGAAAAAATTTATGTTCATTGCAACAGTAAGTGGCTTAGGGGCTTTGAGTAGAGCTACTATAGGAGAAATGTATCACAACGCAAGGCTTAATGAAATATTAAAGCAAACCGCACAAGAGATGTATAAGATAGCTATCGCTAAACAAGTGAATCTGCCAGAGAGTATTGTAGAGAATATTATGCATTTTATTGGCAAACAGCCTTATGATTCTACAGCATCAACACAACGAGACATTATGGAAGGTAGACCATCAGAGTTAGAAAACTTTAATGGTTTTATAGTTAAAGAAGGAGAGAGATTGGGGATTCTTACACCAGTAAATACATTTATTTATAGTTGTTTACAACCTGCAGAAGCCAAAGCAAGGTTAGCTAAAAACTAAAACAAAAAAGCATAGTAAACTCGCATAAAATCGTAAATTTGCGATCTTAATTTTAGATTAATGAGTTACGATTTTAATACTATTGAAGCTAGGTGGCAGAAATATTGGGCAGAAAACGAAACGTTTAAAGCCGAAAATAACAGTGCAAAGCCAAAATATTATGTTTTGGATATGTTTCCTTACCCGTCTGGTGCAGGATTGCATGTGGGGCATCCGCTAGGATATATTGCTAGTGATATTTATGCACGATATAAACGTCACAAAGGGTTCAATGTGTTACACCCTCAAGGGTATGATTCTTTTGGATTGCCAGCAGAACAATATGCAATTCAAACCGGTCAACACCCAGCTCTTACTACCAAAGAAAATATAGCGAGGTATAGAGAGCAATTAGATAAAATAGGATTTTCGTTTGATTGGAGTCGTGAAGTAAGAACTAGTGATCCTACATTTTATAAGTGGACACAATGGATTTTTATAGAACTCTTTAATTCTTGGTATGATGATAATACCAATAAAGCTAGAAAAATAGAAGATCTTGAAGCTGTTTTTGAAGCAGAAGGAAATACAACTGTAGATGCGGTTTGTGATGAAGATGTATATGAATTTACGGCAGAGCAATGGAATGGTTTTTCATCTAAAGAAAAACAAGAAATACTTCTTAAGTATAGATTAACTTATTTGGCCGAGACCGAAGTAAATTGGTGCCCTCAGTTAGGAACTGTATTAGCCAATGATGAGATTGTAAATGGAGTGTCTGAACGAGGAGGTTATCCTGTGATTCGTAAAAAAATGACACAATGGAGCATGCGTATATCGGCTTATGCCCAGCGTTTGTTAGATGGGCTTAATACTATCGATTGGCCACAACCTCTTAAGGATTCTCAGATCAATTGGATAGGGAAATCAGTCGGGGCAAGTGTGACTTTTAATGTAAAAGATCATGATGAAATCATTGAAGTATTTACTACTAGGCCCGATACAATTTTTGGAGTAAGTTTTATGACTCTTGCTCCAGAGCATGATTTGGTGCAAAAGATAACTACTGCAGCACAAAAAGAAGAAGTCGAAGCCTATGTTGAAGCTACCGCTAAGCGTAGTGAACGTGAACGTATGGCTGATGTAAAAACCATTAGTGGTGTGTTTACAGGTGCTTATGCAGAACATCCTTTTACCAAAACCCCAGTACCTATATGGATAGGTGATTATGTATTAGCAGGATATGGGACTGGAGCGGTTATGGCGGTGCCTTGTGGTGATCAAAGAGATTATGATTTTGCGAAACATTTCGAGATTGAGATTCCTAATATTTTTGAAGGCGTAGATATTTCTGAAGAAGCATTTTCAGATAAAGAAAATACCATCATTACTAATTCGGATTTTTTAGATGGACTAAAATATAAGAAGGCGGTAAAAACTGCTATTTACGAATTAGAAAAACTAGGACAAGGAGAAGGGAAAACCAATTATAGATTACGTGATGCTGTGTTTAGTAGACAACGATATTGGGGAGAGCCATTCCCGGTCTACTATATAGATGGTATGCCGCAGATGATTGATGCAAAATATCTACCTGTAGAATTGCCAGAAATTGAAAAATATTTACCAACAGAAACTGGAGAGTCGCCGTTAGGTCGAGCCGATGTATGGGCTTGGGATACAGTAAGCAATAAAGTGGTTTCTAATGCATTAATAGATGATATTAATGTATTTCCTTTAGAATTAAATACAATGCCAGGATGGGCAGGAAGTTCATATTACTTTAATCGTTATATGGATCCGAATAATAATAATGAGGTGTTCTCAAAAGATGCAATCGATTATTGGAAAGAAGTTGATTTGTATATAGGAGGAAGTGAACATGCTACAGGTCACTTATTGTATGCTCGCTTTTGGCAGAAATTTTTATTTGATCAAGGATATGTACCTGTTGATGAATTTGCTAAAAAGCTGATCAATCAAGGTATGATTTTGGGAACTAGCGCTATAATTTATAGGGTAAGCGGCACTAATGCCTATGTTACTAAAGATCTTAAGGATCAATATGAAACGGAGGAACTTAGAGTGGATGTGGGTTTGATTAATAGTTCTGATGAATTAAATTTAGAAGGATTAAAACAATGGCAGCCTCAATTTAGTGATGCCGAATTTATACTTGATTCAGGTAAATATATTGTTGGGCGCGAGGTAGAAAAGATGTCTAAACGATGGTTTAATGTAGTTAACCCTGATGATATTTGTAACAATTATGGTGCGGATACGCTTCGTTTATATGAAATGTTCCTTGGGCCATTAGAACAGTCTAAACCATGGAATACTGCAGGAATAACCGGAGTGCATTCTTTTCTGAAAAAACTATGGAAGTTATATCATAATGGTGATGTGTTTGAAATTACTGATGTAGAGCCTACAAAAGATAATCTGAAGACGTTGCATAAAACCATTAAAAAGGTAGAAGATGATATCGAGAATTTCTCGTTCAATACTTCGGTAAGTACTTTTATGATTGCTGTAAATGAATTAATTGCTCAAAAATGTAATTCGAAAGCGATTTTAGAGCCTTTATTAGTGTTAATATCTCCTTATGCACCTCATATAGCAGAAGAGCTTTGGCAAAAAATGGGGTATGACATGTCTATCTCAACGGCTTCTTTTCCTTTATTTAATGAGAAACATTTGGTAGAGAGTACAAAGCAATATCCGATTTCGTTTAATGGTAAAATGCGTTTTACCTTAGAGCTGTCTCTAGATCTTAATAAAGACGAAATTGAGGCCGCGGTTATGGCTCATGAAAAAACGCAACAACAATTAGCTGGACGAGAACCTAAAAAGGTAATCGTAGTACCGGGTAAGATTGTAAATGTTGTTGGGTAGTTTTTTGATATAGAATAGGAAGTTCTCTAGACCAAAAATAATTGTAATTTATATGATATAAATATGATTAATTCGATAGAAATTCTAGGCCTAGTAGCGGCAGTATTAACAACTGCTGCGTTTTTACCTCAGGTATATAAAACTTGGAAAACGAAATCAACAGATAGCCTATCATTATCTATGTTGTTGATTTTTGTTTCTGGGGTCCTTTGTTGGCTGGTTTATGGGGTTTTGATCGGTAGTTTCCCTATTATTTTGGCTAATTTTGTAACGGCGATATCTGGCTTCTTGTTGATATTTTTTAAATGTCGATATAAAAAGTAATTACCTGCTGTTATTCTTGCCTTTTTTTAACAAATTATCTGAAAGTGTTACAAAATTATCAATAAAGTATTTTTGAGGTATGTTTTATTGCATTATTTCATAAAAACATTTATTTTCGACCAAAAATTAAGAATATGATAATTGGTGTTCCCAAGGAAATCAAAAATAATGAGAATAGAGTAGGTGTAACGCCTGCTGGGACTATGGAGCTCGTTAGACATGGTCATACCGTTTTTATCCAACAAAATGCTGGTCTTCAAAGTGGGTTTAGCGATGATGAGTATATCAGTGTAGGAGGGAAAATTTTACCGACTATTGAGGAGGTATATCAAACTGCGGAAATGATCATTAAGGTTAAAGAACCTATTGAACCAGAATATAAACTGATTAAAAAGGATCAGTTACTTTTTACATATTTTCATTTTGCCTCAAGTGAGGTGTTAACTGATGCTATGATTGATAGTGGATCTGTATGTATTTCATATGAAACTGTAGAGGATCCCGATCGTAGTTTGCCTTTGTTAACTCCAATGAGTGAGGTGGCAGGAAGAATGTCTATACAACAAGGAGCAAAGTATCTGGAAAAACCGTTAAAAGGAAGAGGGATTCTATTAGGAGGAGTGCCAGGTGTAGCTCCGGCTAAGGTTTTAATTCTTGGAGGAGGTGTTGTTGGTACTCAGGCGGCAAAAATGGCCGCAGGAATGGGTGCTGATGTTACTATATTAGATATTAGTCCAAAAAGATTAAGATATCTTGATGATGTAATGCCGGCAAATATAAATACTGAGTATTCTAATGAACATACTATTCGTAAACATATAAAGACGTCTGATCTTATCGTTGGTGGAGTATTAATACCAGGTGCTAAGGCTCCAAAATTAATCACTCGTGATATGCTTAAAGACATGCGTCCAGGAACTGTGCTTGTAGATGTTGCTGTAGATCAGGGAGGTTGTTTTGAAACGACAAAACCTACGACTCATCAAGATCCGGTATATATTATCGATGATGTAGTGCATTATTCTGTAGCAAACATGCCAGGAGCAGTGCCATATACTTCAACTTTGGCATTAACTAATGTCACTTTGCCATATGCTGTGCAATTGGCGAACAAAGGATGGAAAAAGGCTTGTGCCGAAAATGAACCCTTAAAAAAAGGATTAAATGTTATTAATGGAGATGTAGTGTATCCAGCTATTTCAGAGGCTTTTGGCCTTCCATTAAATGATGTAGATACGTATATAAAGTAGACTCGACTTATTGGCTAACTCAAGTTTATTTAACTGAAGACCTCGCTTTTATGGCGAGGTTTTTGCTTTTAATATTGTACATTTAACAAACACAAAAAGAATAAAGTTATGATGGGATATTATATCATTGCGGGTATTATTTTTTTAGTAAGTTCATTTGTGAGTAATAGACTTAAAAGTAAATTTAAGAAATATTCCAATTTGCACTTACAAAATGGAATGAGTGGCGCAGAGATTGCAACAAAAATGTTACAGGATAATGGAATAAGTGATGTACAGGTAATTTCTACACCTGGTATGCTCACAGATCATTATAATCCTTTAAAAAAAACAGTGAATTTAAGTGAAGGAGTGTATGGTCAGCGCAATGCCGCGGCAGCTGCAGTTGCTGCACATGAGGTTGGGCATGCTGTACAACATGCTAAGGCTTATGGGTGGTTAACAATGCGGTCTAAGATTGTGCCGGCGGTTGGAATAGCCAGTAAACTTTCGAATATTGTAATTATGGGAGGATTGGTTTTGTCTGCTTCTGGGATGGTTTTCGGAAACACAGTTTTTCTTGCGGGAATCCTATTGTTTGCCGTGACTACGTTATTTGCATTTATTACGCTTCCAGTAGAATATGATGCTAGTAATAGGGCATTAGCGTGGCTAGAAAATGAGAATATGCTCACTAATCAAGAACATGCAGGAGCCAAAGATGCATTAAAATGGGCAGCACGAACTTATGTTGTGGCGGCTTTAGGTTCTTTAGCGACTTTACTATATTTTATTTCGATATTTTTAGGAAGAAGAGATTAAGAAAAGAATAGTATGAAGTAGGTCTTAAGAGTATATGTGTATTCTTAAGACCTTTTTATATCTTAATTTGTCTGTCGATTTGTTGATCTAATGATATAAAGGTTTCGGTTCTTGATACGCCATCAATAGCTTGTATATTCTTATTCAACACGTTCATTAAGTGTTCGTTGTCTTTGCAGAGTATTTTAATGAAAATAGACCAGTTTCCTGTGGTATAATGGCATTCAATCACTTCTGGGATGTCTTTAAGTTGTTTTACAGCTTTAGGATTGCTAACGGCTTTATCAAGAAATACACCTACAAAAGCCATAGTTTTGTATCCAAGTATCTTAGGGTCAATAATAAACTTGGATCCAGCAATTAATCCCGAGGCTTCGATTTTTCGTAATCTTTGATGAATGGCAGCACCAGAGATACCTACTTTTCTGGCGATCTCTAGAATTGGTATTCGAGCATCCTCCATAAAACTTCTAAGGATTTCTTTATCAATACCGTCAATTTTTAAGTTGCTCTGGCCTTTCATGCTTTAGATGGTTGCAATTAATAATCAAAAATACAACTAATGATTTGAAATTGAAATATTAAAAGCTATTAAACTCGGCATTTCTAAACCGATATTTATGATTCTGGTTATCCTTTTACACCGTCTGGATTGTATCCAAGATAATCACGTTTCTTTTCGTTAAATACAATGCCATATTCTTTAAGTTCTTTGAGTATAGGCTCATAGATTTCTTTATGAATAGGGATTTGAACACCGGTAGACGTTATTTGTTTATTAAGTATTTTAAGAGCAGCCATAGCTACAGGCAGTCCTACTGTTCTTGCCATTGCAGTATATGTTTGGTTTTCTCCTATGCTTACCATTTTAGCATCAATCTGTTCACGAACACCATTAAGTTCATATCCGAATTTGTGGTACATAACGATCATATCCTTGTCTTCTTGATCTAATGTCCATTTGTCCATTAATATTTTTTGTAGGATTTGAGCAGGAGTGGCATTGGCGATACCTATTTTTTTATTAGGATTAAAAAGGTCAAGTTCTAATAGTTTATCCCACATAATATCATCTTGGTCAATTTTAAGATAGTGCCTAAGTTTGAGTTCTGCAGAATCTGTTGGGGAATACGCTAGAAAGGAATTGGTAAAATCTCGATAACTCATGTTTTCAGAATTCTCCATTATATAATCATCGGCCGTCATTCCTAATTGTACAAAGGTGTTCCATGCCCTGGAGAATCCCACACGTCTTATCGTTCCTCTGTATAATGTTAAAATGTCTTCTAGACCATAAATACTTTGGTATTTTAGAGAGTTTCTATTGGCATAGGCCTCAAATCGACCGTAGTTTTCAACTTCAAGAAATTCGGTTCTTCTAAATAATTTATGATAGGGGATGTACTTATAAGCGCCTTCTTGTAAAAATTCGGCTGCTCCTCCTTGTCCTGCAATGACTACATTTCTAGGGTTCCATGTAAATTTATAATTCCATAAATTAGTATCGCTCTCTGGCGCTACTAATCCGCCTGTAAATGATTCGAATAGAATTATTTTACCTCCTTTATCTCTAATACGGTCAATAACTTGCATGGCACTCATATGATCGATTCCAGGGTCCACCCCTATTTCATTCATAAAAATGAGTCCTTTTTTACGTACTTCGCTGTCTAATTCTTGCATTTCTTTACTTACATACGAAGCAGTTACCATGCACTTACCAAATTGTAAACAATCTTTAGCGACTTCGATATGGAACCTTGCCGGAAGCATTGAAACTACTATATCTGCATTTTGAATTGCTGCTTCACGAGAAGTTTTATCAAAAACATCTAATACTATTGCTTGTGTATTTGAATGGTTATTTGCTAGTTTAGAGGCACTTTCAAATGAAATGTCACCAATAACAATATGAAGGTTTTCAGAAATAGATTTGTCCTGAAAATATTTAATTAACACGGCGGTGGATTTACCCGCACCAATGACTAGGATTTTTCGCATACCAGCTTATATTTTGATAACTTTGATACGAATGTAATAAATACCTTAAAAAATAGGTTCTCATTTTTGTTGTATTCATTATGTTTCATGTAAAAATATGTTTAAAAACACAAATTCGTAGGCTCGAAAAGTCAAATGTTAATTAAATAAGAATGAATAAAACAATTTTGATCACAGGTGCAGTTATGGCATTGATCGCAGTACTTTTAGGCGCTTTTGGTGCACATGGTTTAGAAAAACTTGTAGATACAGATAGTATTGCTTCGTTTACGACCGGGGTGAGATACCAAATGTATCATGCTATTGTATGTATAATTTTAGGGAATATGACCGTTTTAAGTTCGTCTTCTCAGAAACGAATCTTTTATCTTTTTATAGGGGGAATAACCCTTTTTTCGGGTTCGATATACCTTTTGGTGATAGATAGTGTTTTGGGAATTTCTTTGTCAAGTATTGGTTTTATTACACCTTTGGGAGGTTTTCTGTTAATTTTAGGATGGATTTTCTTTATTATTTCTCTGGTTAAGATTAAGTGATTTTTTTGACCGTTGGTGTAATTATTATTTATAATTTTGCACGTACATAACATACACAACATATTATTTATGGAACCACTGTATCCAACTACGAAAACGTTTTCGTTAAAGCATTACGGTATTGAAAATGCTACAATGCGCTACCAATTATCTCCAGAAGATCTAGAGAATGAAGTAGTGCAAAAAGGCCAAGGGAAAATTACAAAATCAGGCGCATTAGCTATCAACACAGGTGAGTTTACAGGTCGCTCTCCTATGGATCGCTTTATTGTTAAAGATCATATCACTAAAGATAAGATATGGTGGGGAGATATTAATATTCCCTTCGATTCAACCGCTTTTGATAAACTTTATGACAAGGTTACAAAATACCTTTCAGGAAAAGAGGTTTTTGTGCGCGATAGTTATGCTTGTGCAGATCCCGAGTATAGGTTAAATATTAGGGTTATCAATGAATATCCTTGGTCAAACATGTTTGCATATAACATGTTTTTAAGACCTACAAACGAAGAGTTGAAAAACTTTGATCCAGAATGGACTGTAATTAATGCACCAGGTTTTATGGCAGTGCCCAAAGAGGATGGCACGCGTCAGCATAATTTCGCCATTTTAAATTTTGATCGAAAGATAGCGCTTATTGGAGGTACTGGATATACAGGAGAAATTAAAAAAGGAATCTTTTCGGCCTTAAACTTTATTCTTCCGGTAGAACGTGATTGCTTCCCAATGCACTGTTCTGCAAATGTTGGAGAAGAAGGAGATACAGCTATATTTTTTGGACTTTCTGGAACAGGTAAAACTACTTTGTCAACAGATCCAAATCGCAAATTGATTGGAGATGATGAACACGGTTGGACTAAAGAAAACAGTATATTCAATTTTGAAGGAGGATGCTATGCAAAGGTGATTGATTTATCTGCAGAAAAGGAACCTGAAATATACGGAGCTATCAAAAAAGGAGCTATCCTTGAAAATGTAATTCTTAATGATGACAAAACTGTAGATTTTGTTGATACGTCTATCACCCAAAATACTAGAGTTAGTTATCCTATTCATCATATCGAAAATATTAAGGAGCCTTCTATAGGTAAGAATCCAAAAAATATTTTCTTTTTAACAGCAGATGCTTTTGGAGTAATGCCTCCAATCTCTAAATTGACACCAAGTCAAGCTGCATATCACTTTATGTCTGGATATACGGCAAAGGTAGCAGGTACAGAGGCTGGTGTTGTAGAGCCACAACCATCCTTTTCTGCGTGTTTTGGTGCACCTTTTATGCCATTACACCCTGCAGAGTATGCGGAGATGTTGATTAAGAAAATGAAAGATACTGGTGTAAACGTATGGTTGGTTAATACAGGTTGGACTGGCGGACCTTATGGAGTAGGAACGCGAATTAAATTGAAGTATACGAGAGCAATGATTCAGGCGGTATTAAACGGTGATTTAGGGTTGTATTCTTATGATAACTATCATATCCATTCTGTATTTGGTGTGGCGCAACCACGACAATGTCCTGGTGTGCCTGATAGTGTGTTAAGTCCTAGAACTACTTGGGATGATGATGAGGCATATTACTCAACAGCATTTAAATTAACTAATGCATTTAGAGAGAATTTCAAAAAATTTGAATCCTATGCAAACGAGGAAATCCGTAGAGGAGGACCGCAACGTTATGGATTCTAAAATAGAATAAATTGCTAATAAAAAAGTCCCGAAATTAATTTCGGGACTTTTTTTATATTATAAGTAATAAACGAGTGATCAAAAAATGAATTGCTCTACTTTTTGTTCGCTTCTTTTATGTATTTCTGAAGTGCCATTGTCATCGAAGGTGTTTCAGGAGTTGGTGCTTGTATGTTTACAACAAGATTGTGCTCCTCGGCAGCCTTTACTGTAGAATTTCCAAAAACGGCTATTCTTGTGTCATTTTGTTTAAAATCTGGAAAATTCTCAAATAAAGATTTTATTCCTGAAGGACTAAAGAAAACCAATATATCATAAAACACATCTCTAAGATCTGAAAGATCACTCACGACAGTTTTATAAAAAACACCTTGTTTCCAATCAACTTTTAGGTTGTCTAATGTGCTCGGAATTTCAGGTTTTAATTTATCTGATGATGGTAATAAGAATTTTTCAGTCTTGTACTTTTTGATTAATGGAGATAACTCCTGAAAAGTACGTTTACCTACATAGATCTTTCTTTTACGATAGACCACATATTTTTGTAGATAATAAGCTACAGCCTCACTTTGACAAAAATACTTCAATGTATCAGGTACTTTGTAACGCATTTCTTCTGCGATTCTAAAAAAGTGATCGACAGAATTACGGCTAGTAAGAATAATTGCGGTGTACTGCGATAAATCCACTTTTTGTAACCTTACTTCCTTTGCGTCAACTCCTTCTACATGAATGAATGGGATAAAGTCAATTTTTACTTTTTCCCTTTCTTCTAGATCAAAATAAGGTGAATTTTCTACTTTAGGCTCCGGTTGAGAGACCAAAATTGTTTTCACTTTCATATATATTCTTTTCTTACGTTCCTACCTATCTAACCTATGAGCTTATATAGTATAAAATAAGGCGCGATTTCAAGTGCGCAAAGATACAAAATAAAATAAAATATATGGTTTAAAATGATATTTTCATTTTTCTTATAAAAAGAAATAAGTATAATAATGTTTAGAATAATCAAGATAGCCAGTAGAATAATAAAAAGAATACCGGAAGGTTGTAGAGCGTATATAAATATAATATTTACCGGTAATAGGATGACTCCCATAAAATTACGATATGTAACTTTATAAAACAGATATTCGTCTATAACTGCATCAATTGAGAAAATTGTTGCAATAATTTTTTCAATTAGTAATTTACATACTACAATTACAGTATAAATGATGGTGATTTTAAAATATAAATTGATATCAAAAGAAACTGTCTGCCATTCAAAAACGTCAAAACATAAGTATATAAAAAGAGACACCGACACGATCTGAAATAGTAGAAGGATGCTATTAAAAGATGTAGATAGTTTATTGGGTTTTTGATAAGCAATAATATATTTATTATTGCTAAAGAGGGTTATAAAATCGGCGAATCGAAGAGAATTTACTCCTTTTGCAATAACAAGTAAGCTTAAACAAGCCATTAATATAATGGTGAGCCAATTATTAGATACTATTTCTCTAGTTATAAATTCCATAAAAGTTGAGGGTAAAATTACAATCAATTAATGTATAAAAACAAAAAAAAACAACTGGTTAATGCAATTTGAGTATAATTATAAGTTAAAAGTCACTGTTTCTAATACATATTAGTCCTATTGATCTGTAGATATAAGAGAAAACTGAAGCAGAACTAAATGAAAAATATAAGAAGCTACCTTGATAACATTTCATTTTATAATAGGTATGATTATTTAGTTATATTTGCGTGAAAAATAGCCCAGATGGTGGATGCCTTAGTCATAATCCCTACCTATAATGAGATTGAAAATGTAGAGCGTATTGTTAAGAATGTGTTTTCGCTACAAAGGGATTTTCATATTCTTATTGTAGATGATAATTCCCCTGATGGAACGGCTTCTGAAGTTGAGAAATTGCAGTTATTGTACCCCGAAAGTTTATTTTTATTGAGTCGAGAAGATAAATTAGGCTTAGGTACGGCATATATTTCTGGTTTTAAATGGGGTCTAGAACGGTCTTATGAATATATGTTTGAGATGGATGCTGATTTCTCTCATAATCCTAATGACCTTATTCGATTGTATAACGCTTGTGCAAAAGGAACATCCCATGTTGCGATTGGTTCAAGATATGTTACAGGGGTGAATGTGGTTAATTGGCCAATGAGTAGAGTGTTGTTATCTTGGGGGGCTTCAAGGTATGTGCGTTTTATTACAGGAATGGATATTCATGACACAACCGCCGGATTTATCTGTTATAAAAGAGAGGTATTAGAGAAAATCAACCTTGATAGAATTAAGTTTGTGGGCTACGCGTTTCAGATCGAGATGAAATTTAAGGCCCATTTGCTAAAGTTTAAAATAAAAGAAGTCCCGGTTATCTTTACAGATAGAACAAGAGGAAAGTCAAAAATGAGTAAAGGAATTATTTCTGAAGCTGTTTTTGGAGTAATAAAAATGAAATTTAAAAGCTTATTTAATCGTTACGAGATATGATCATGGATAGTGTGCTTATTAAAAATGCCAATATCGTTAATGAAGGGAAAATTTTTAATGGAGATGTGTATATCGAGAATGGAATTTTTAAAGAAATTGCACCGCAGATAAGTGCAAAATCTCCTGATGTTCACATTTTTGATGCAGAAGGAAAATACCTTTTGCCTGGCGTGATAGACGATCAGGTACATTTTAGAGAACCCGGTTTAACTCATAAAGCAACAATTGCTACAGAATCTAGAGCAGCTTTATCAGGAGGAATTACTTCTTTTATAGAAATGCCTAATACTGTACCACAGAGTACTACTGTAGAAAAATTAGAAGAAAAATTTGAAATAGCAGCAAAAACAAGCTATGCCAATTATTCTTTTATGTTTGGAGGAACGAATGATAATCTTGAAGAAATCTTAAAGGTAGATCCTAAAAAAGTAGCAGCGTTAAAGTTGTTTTTAGGATCTTCTACAGGAAATATGCTGGTCGATAATCCAGAAGTTTTAGAAAAAATATTTGCTTCTACTAATTTATTGATTGCTGTACATTGTGAAGATGAACAAACTATAAGAGAAAATACTGCCAAATATGTTAAGGAATATGGGGATGATATTCCTTTAGAATTACACCCGGTAATTAGAAGTGAAGAAGCTTGTTACTTATCATCTTCTAAAGCTGTCGAATTGGCAAAAAAGACAGGTGCTAGACTTCATGTTTTTCATTTATCTACTGCAAAAGAATTATCACTGTTCACAAATAAAATTCCGTTAAAGGACAAAAAAATCACAGCCGAAGTATGTATTCACCATTTATGGTTCTCAGATAAGGATTATAAAGAAAAAGGAACCTTAATCAAGTGGAATCCTGCTGTAAAAACAGCTGATGATAGAGATGCGTTGTTTAAAGCGTTATTAGAAGATAAATTAGATGTGATTGCTACGGATCATGCGCCACATACTGCAGAGGAAAAGGATAATGTGTATACCAAGGCTCCTTCGGGAGGGCCTTTGGTACAACATGCATTACCAGCCATGCTTGAGTTTTATCATCAAGATAAAATTAGTTTAGAGAAAATTGTAGAAAAAATGTGTCATAATCCAGCTATTTTATTTCAAATTGAAAAAAGAGGCTATATTAAAGAAGGATATTTTGCTGATGCTGTATTGGTAGATATTAATGCTCCTTGGACAGTAAATAAGGATAACATTGCTTATAAGTGCGGCTGGTCTCCTTTTGAAGGAACTACATTTAAATCTAGAATTACCCATACCTTTGTTAACGGAAGTTTGGTGTATAAAAATTTTAAATTCTATGATGTGAAAAATGCACATAGACTAACCTTTACCAGATAATGAGAGCTATACTGTGCTGCGTTGTAATTTTGTTTTTCTTTTCATGTCAAAGCATTGAGAAGCCTACAAAACCAAAAGTAATGTTAGAAGAGGATTTGATGGTGGATATTCTCACGGATATTGCTTTTATAAAAGCGGCCAAAATGTCGAGCAGAAAAGTTTTTGATGAAAAAGGAATTAATCCCGAGAACTATATTCTTAGAAAATATGGGATAGATAGTATAGTTTTTGCAGAAAACAACGCGTGGTATTCGGGTCAATTAGAGGAGTACGCAAAAATGTTTACGAAAGTGAAAGCTAATATAGAGCAATCAAAAATAAAGTACGAGAAGTTAAAAAAGGAAGAAGATTCTATTAAGAAAATACAAGATTCTATTAAGAAAATAAAAGACACACTTAGTGATAAAGAAAAACTTTTAGAATTAGAGGAGTTAGAAGGTTCAAAAAGTGAAATTGAAAATGAGATGGAACTCGAAATAGAAAGAGCTAAGAGTAAAAGATTTAGAAACCCTTCAGGAAAAGAGTAGCTGTTTCTTCAATAGCTTTTTCAATAGGATTAAATTCATAATTTAACTCGCTTTTGATTTTGTCATTAGTATAATATGAGTTAGAAAAAGCACTTCGTATCGAAGATTTAAATATGGACTGTTTGGTTCTAAATAAAACATGACTTATCCGTTGCACATAATAAGCAATTTTCATCATAAAAGGAGAAGCTTCTTTGGTAGGAGCTGGTTTTTTTAAACCTTTTGCAATCATACTAAAAGCACTTTGGTAATTTAAATTCTCTGCTACTAGGATATACCTTTCATTTGTACAATTACTATTCATAAGCATAAACATGGTATTAATCACATCGATTACACTCACAAACCCGGAAGTACCGGTAGTATAGTAATTCATGCCGGCATAAATTCGTTTAAAAAGAAATCCGCTACCACCATCAAAAAAACCAGGACCAATAATAATACCTGGGTTTACAATCACGGCATCTAATCCTTCTTGCACACCTCTCCAAACTTCCATCTCTGCACCATATTTGGTAATGGCATATACCGAATTAGGGATTTCAGGATTCCACTCTTCACTCTCGTCTATGTGTTTTCCTGTAATACTTTCTCCTAGAGTAGCAATAGAGCTTACATAGCACAATTTTTTTACATTATGAATAAGACATAAATTCACAATATTAGCGGTGCCTTCTATGTTTACCTTACGTAGTTTTTTGTAGTGAGCAGGGTTAAAACTAATTTTTGCAGCACAGTGATATACGTATGTTACTTGGTTAAAAGCAGCTGATAAGGATGGGATATCATTTATATCGGCCTGTATCCAGTCGATATTGTCAAACAAATTATTGTCATGAGGGAAATAATAAGAAAACACTTTTTTGGCGTATGCTTTTTTTTGATCAGAACGATACAAAGCTCGTATAGGTTCTTTTTGCTGTACCAGTTTTACTAATAGATGTGTCCCGACTAATCCTGTTGCTCCTGTAACTAATATCATGGTGTGTATTATACGATACTAAAGTAAGGATATTTAGGATTCCTCTTATATTCATAGTGTAATATTATCCATATTTTTATCTTTGTCGCTCTTAAAAAGAATGATATAGAAATGGCCAAGAATTTTATTGAAGAATTACAGTGGAGAGGGATGTTGCATGATGCAATGCCAGGAACCGAAGAATACCTTATGGAGCAAATGAGATCGGCTTATGTAGGGTTTGATCCTACCGCCGATTCATTACATATTGGTAATTTGGTACCTATTATGTTATTGGCGCATTATCAAAGAGCTGGTCATAAACCTTTTGCCTTGGTAGGAGGAGCTACTGGAATGATTGGTGATCCGTCAGGAAAATCGGCAGAGCGTAATCTTTTGGATGAAAAAACATTGCGCCATAATCAAGAAGCTATAAAATCACAATTATCAAGATTTTTGGATTTTGAAAGTGATGCGCCTAATGCAGCGGTTTTGGTAAATAATTATGATTGGATGAAAGAATTTTCATTTCTTGATTTTATTAGAGACGTGGGTAAACACATTACTGTAAACTATATGATGGCCAAAGATTCTGTAAAGAACAGAATTTCTTCAGAATCTTCAGAAGGTATGTCGTTTACAGAATTTACTTATCAATTGGTACAAGGATATGATTTTTTGCATCTGTATAGAGCACATGAGTGTACTTTACAAATGGGAGGAAGTGATCAGTGGGGTAATATTACTACAGGAACAGAGTTGATCAGAAGGATTGCAGGAGGAAAAGGATATGCACTTACCTGCCCATTAATTACAAAATCTGATGGTTCTAAGTTTGGAAAATCTGAAGGAGGAAATGTATGGTTAGATGCAAATAGAACCTCTTCGTATAAGTTTTACCAATACTGGTTAAATACTAGTGATGAAGATGCAGAAAAGTATATTAAGATTTTTACGTTCTTGACCAAAGATGAAATTGATACTCTCGTTGCAGAACATAAAGAAGCTCCGCATATGCGAATCTTACAAAAGAAATTGGCTAATGAGGTTACGGTAATTGTTCATTCCAAAGAAGATTTAGACAATGCTATAAAAGCATCTAATATCCTTTTCGGGAAATCGACTTCGGCAGATTTAAAAGATTTGGATGAAGCTACTTTTTTAGATGTTTTTGACGGGGTGCCGCAAGCTGAGATTTCTAAAGAGACTATAAATACAGGTCTTGATATAATCGGAGCGCTTGCAGAACAAACGGGTTTCTTAAAATCTAATGGAGAAGCGAGAAGAGCATTAAAAGAAAATTCAATATCTGTAAACAAAGAAAAAGTAAATGATAGTTTTTCAATATCAGATAAAGATTTGATCAATGATCAATTTGTATTATTACAAAGAGGAAAGAAAAATTATTTTATTATTAGAGCAGTATAAAAGTTGCTTAACATAAAAAAACAAAGCCTACGTAGAAAGAATTCTAGTAGGCTTTGTCAACTAACCAATCAATTATTGAAAAAAACTTAGCAATTAATACAGTTCGACGTAACTGCATTAAAAGTATTTTCTATTTTTTTGCTTTTATTTTTTGCCAATTTACGTCTGCTTTTGTTTGCAATTTTTTAGCATCTTCTTCTATCCATTTATCCAAAGTATTAATGCCCCACGAATTATAAAATAGATATAATTTTCCGTCTCTTACTTCAAAAGTCTTAGGATTTATATCTACCTTTTCACTATTTACCGCTACTGCATATGCGCAGTATCCTCCATACTGTGGCACAAACTTTTCTGGGTTACTATTAAATTTTTTCAAGTTTGCTTGAGTTGCAAATTTATATTTTACGTTATCATGAGTTGCAGTAAACTTACTATCTCCTTTTACAGCCTTATTATTAAAGTATTCTGTTACGTCATACCCTTCTGCAATAAAATTTTTGGCGGTATTATAATCTATTTGCTGTGCGCTTAATGTGAGGGCAAAAAACAGAAATAATATAGTGAGTTTACTTTTCATTTTATGAGTTATCTTATGGTCTCGTTTAGTAAGTCGTAAAAAAAATCTATCATTACAAAATTAACATAATTATAAGATATTTAAGTAGTTACATCCGTTTTGGGCACTGTATTTACATTTGTGATAAACCCTAAACAAGTTTTGTAAAGAATAAAACCTGCTAGATAATTATCTAAGCAGGCTTTATAAACTAACCAATCAATTAAAACTTAGCGGTCTATATCGTTATCGATGAATTCGATTAATTTTTGAGTTTTATTTTTGCCCAATTTACGTCGGCCTTAGGTTTTAATTTTTCTGCGCCTTCTTCTTTCCATTTCTTGTGAGTATTGGTTCCCCAAGAATTATAGAATAGGTAGAGTTTGCCATTATTTATTTCAAAAGTCTCTGGGTCGATATCTACTTTATCGGCTTTTGTTGCTACAGCATAAGAACAGTATCCTCCGTATTGTGGCATAAATTTTTTTGGATTACTATTAAATTTTTCCAGATTTGCTTTGGTGGCAAATTTATATTTTACGTTGTTATGAGTTGCAGTAAATTTACTGTCTCCTTTTACTGCTTTATTGTTAAAATATTCGGTTACATCGTAGCCTTCTGCAACAAACCCTTTATTAGTGTTGTAGTCTATTTGTTGTGCGTTTATATTAATAGCAAAAACAAAGAAAAGTGTGGTTATTAATGTTTTCATTTTACGATTATTTATGGTTCGGAGTTTAGATCGTAAAAAAATGAAATCATTACAGATGTAATGTAATTATGTTTTGATAATCAGTCGAAAACCTTGTTATTAGTATGCGCCAGGGATAATTATTTTTTTGACTTTAACGTAAGGATTACAATAGAAAATTCGAAGTTTCGGGATAAGGAACCAATGCGCTAATCAATAGACTAATACTGTCTTTTGCAATCAGTGTAATTGATAATAAAGTTGCTGTAACAACAATAGCTGTGGCAACATTGTTTCGTTGGATATCCTTAAACTCGTTCACCCCTTTTGTAAGTGCAGAAAAGAGTAAGAATACCGAGGTGTTAATGATCACTGCAAATCCAAACCCAATCAATAAGTATAATCCAGAATATTGTATGATTTTTCCAAATGTAATGTCATTTCCTGTAGACATGGATAAACGCACCATATTTGTAATAGAAGGTATAATTTCGCCCAGAATAATCCCAATAGAAAGAATAATACCAGCTGTAAAAACCGAGAATGCCATATTGTTTTCTCCTAATGGAATGTTTTTAAAGAATACTTTTTGTAGTATTCTAAAAGAAATAAATAAGATCAATACAGAAACGACAATAGCCAATGCTATTTCTATAAAAGCAAGAGTTAATAGTTTAGTTTGCATGATGTTGAGTATTAGTAAGCATGATATGCCAATGATTTATATTATTAAAACTACGAGGTAATGTCCCTATTGTAAAATGTTTATTTGTGGTTTCCCATACATAATATCGCTTTCCGTTATGAAGTTTATATGTGCCTTTTGCAGGGATTTCAAGTCCAAGGATAGAATGTTTGTAGTAATCACTGTTAAGAATAGCTACATTGTATCCAAAATGACTTAGTATAGCATATATGATAACAGTTCTGGTATCGCAATCTCCTTTAAGATTACCCATAAAACCTACAGGATTTTGAATGCCATAAGGGATACCGCCAATACAACAATCTGGACATCTTTCTAATATACTACGAATGGAGGGTTCATATTTCTCTGGAGATTCACAATGACTTTCAAAAACTAAAGCGTAAGGGATATCTTGTATAAAAGTTACTACCATATCGGCAAATTCAAATCTATTAAGAGTTTGAGAGGCTTGTATTTCTTCTAATTTTTTCAAGATAAGATCTAATCTCGGGGTGTCTGCAACGGCTAAGGATTGATATAAATTTCCCCATGAAAATTTGCGATGTTTTGAGCGGTTATCAAAATACTCCTTTTTAGATATAGTGTAATCCTGTTCTCGCACAGAGAAATTTCCCTCAAAAGAATTTCCATAATTATCTTTCCATTCTCTTTGTTGGCTAAGTAGTACAATAGAATCTCCTTTCTCAAAAATTGTTTCTCGATAAATATCTTCAGAAATATTAGACTTCACTTCATTTTCTTGATAGGTAGGTAAGTTATTCAGTACAGCTTTAACACCTACCAAAGAAATAAGTAATAACAAACTGTAAAGAACATATTTCCAAGCATTTTTTTTGGTTTTTTTATGTTCAATTCTACCATAGATCATGGAGATAGATAAGAGTAAGAAACCAAAGGCTGTTAACGTAGAAATCATTAAGAGCGACTTCACAAAGCTGCTTAGCACTACTGATGTTAATACAATAGCCGAAAATTGAAAACAGCCTAATCCTTTATTTTTTGCCATATCATAAAGCCATTAAATTGCATCCTCGAATATCACTATGATCAAAACGACCTATAACTTGAAAGCTTCCGTCGTTTTGAATTTTTCCTAAGTCTTGAGTGGCAATAAATGAACAAGAGTTAATATTTGCTAAATCTATTATGTTGATTCCGCCTGTTTTACCAGTTTCAATACCAGAAAGTGGGTCTTCTGGGTTTCTAATAGAAACTTTCATCCATGGAGGGCAATAAAATATACCCGCTCCTTGTGAGTATGCTTGTGACAACAACTCGGTCATGCCATATTCGCTATGGATTTTAGAAACTCCAAATCCATCAATTAGAATTTTATGAAGTTCTTCTCGAATAATTTCTTTTCTTCTTCCTTTCATACCTCCGGTTTCCATAATGACTACATTGTCATTTAAGGTTATCGAATAGTTTTCAATAAGATCTAGTAAAGCAAAAGAAACACCTAGAAGAAGTATTTTTTTTTGTTCTGTGATTAATTTTTGAAGTGTGTGAACTAATTTTTCGATTTCATAAAGATAAAATCCACTTTCGGATTGGGTGCTATCCTCAATCAATTTTTCAGCCATATACACTAGAGAGGAACCTTCTCTTTCTAGATAAGAAGGTAGTACAGCTAATACAACATATTCTGAAATATCTCCGTAAAAATGAGCAAACCCTTTTCTAAAGCTTTTTTCATAAATACTAAGATCACTAACGTAGTGTTTACTAACCACACTGCCTGTAGTACCGCTACTGGTGAAAATTTTCTGTGTTAATGAAGTAGTGCTGGTTATTTTTTCTTGTTTAAAAAATTGTATTGGAAGAAAAGGAATATTGTGAACACAAGTAACCGATGCTTTTGTGATTCCTAAAAGGTTACAAAATCTCTGATACGTATTATTATTTATATATTGATGATGAAATACTTTTATTGCGGCTTGTTCAAAATCACTATTATTTTGAATAGAAAAAATAGTATCAACAAGCATAATGTGTATTCAACGATTTAGTGAAGAACAAAGGTATAAAAAAGGCGTTCCCTTTTGAATAATTTTCAAAAAGATATTACACACTAACTACGTAAGAATACGAAGTACTCTATTATTCAATAATGAGTTTGAGAGTGTCTTGACTATTGCCTTCTGTAATTTTAATTACGTAAACTCCAGGATTTAAATTACTGATATTTAACTCCTTACCTATCAAAACTTTGAACAATACTTGTTTGCCAAGAACTGTAAAAATTTTAACTGTTTTGGTTAATTGTAAATCAGAGGTAATATATAGAATATCTCCAGTTGCAGGATTAGGAAAAACTCGTAATCCATCAATCTTTTGTAGGGCTTTTGTTTCTTGTCTTGGAGGTGTGTTTGGTTGTGCCTGCATTCCTGAAGTGAAAGACAAGCATATCAAACCGACAAATGTTAATAACAAGTAGATTTTTTTCATACAAAATTATTTTGGGGCAATAAATATACAATATAAAAATTAAAAACCGAGTATATCATATGCACACTTTTATGTTAAAACCTAATAAAAAGGCAACCCTGCCCGCAAATTACGGTTTTTACTTCGAATATAGTTTTGAAATTCAAAAATAATGCCGCATATTTGTTCCATCATGAAGTTATAAAGAATTTATGTACATAATTGTGCAAATAGACACCCCGATTTTTAGAGGCTAAGGATTTCTTCCCTTGGCTCGTCTTTTTTTATTTCTAATTTTTTATTTCTTAATATCATGACTCAAAATAAACTCACGTTACAACGTTTATTCTCTTATTTTAAAACCGCCGTATCTGGCAAAGAACAGGAATTTACTTCTGGAAGCATTCGCAGGGCAATTTTTATGTTATCAGTACCTATGGTGCTAGAAATGATGATGGAATCTGTATTCTTTTTGGTAGATGCATATTTCGTGTCGAGTCTAGGTGCAGATGCCATTGCTACCGTTGGACTTACAGAATCAGTGCTCACCTTGGTCTATGCAATTGCTATAGGACTTAGTATGGGTGTTACTGCTATTGTGGCTCGTAGAATAGGAGAAAAAGATATTGCAGGAGCATCACAAACCGCAATACAATCTATATTATTGGGTATTGGTGTAGCGATTGTAATAAGTATTATAGGGATTATTTTTCCTAAAGAAATTCTTGGTTTGATGGGAGCAGAACCAGAACTAATTGCTAATGGCTATGGATATACCCAGGTGTTATTAGGTGGCAATGTTACCATTATGCTCTTGTTTTTAATCAATGCTGTTTTTCGGGGAGCTGGAGATGCTTCAGTTGCAATGAGAGTATTGATTTTTTCTAATGTGCTAAATATTATCCTGGATCCGATGTTTATCTTTGGATTTGGCCCAATCCCAGCTTTTGGAGTTCAAGGAGCTGCAATAGCTACCACTATCGGAAGAGGTAGTGCTGTAATTTTTCAGCTTTTGATTCTTTTTTATGGCTGGAGTAAGATCAAAGTAGCCTTCAGAGATGTTGTTTTTCGTGCAGGAATTATGATGAACTTAATCAAAGTTTCTTTAGGAGGGATTGGTCAATTTATTATAGGCACTTCTAGTTGGGTGTTTTTGATGCGTATTATGGCCGAATTTGGAAGTGAAGTATTAGCAGGATATACAATTGCCATACGAGTACTTATGTTTACGTTAATGCCTTCTTGGGGAATGAGTAATGCGGCTGCCACTTTAGTAGGGCAAAATTTAGGAGCTCAAAAACCGGAACGAGCAGAACAATCTGTATGGAAAACAGGTAAGTACAATGCGCTTTTTATGTTGGTAGTATCTTTGTTTTATCTATTCTTTGCAGAAGCTATTATCAAAATCTTTAGCGATGAAGCACAAGTTATAGAATATGGTGCGCTAAGTTTACGTGTAATCGCTGCAGGATATGTATTCTATGCCTACGGAATGGTAGTTATACAATCTTTTAATGGCGCGGGAGATACTAAAACACCTACGGTTATTAATTTCTTTTGTTTTTGGGTGTTTCAATTACCATTTGCGTACTTGGCGGCTTTAGTTTTTAAATGGGGCGCCATGGGTGTCTTTTTGGCCATTACCTTTGCTGAAGTCTTAATCGCAGTAATTGGTATTATCTGGTTTAAAAAAGGAAAATGGAAGGCCGTAAAGGTTTAGTAACATCACGTGTGATAAAATAAATAATAAGGCTACCAATTTTGGTAGCCTTATTTGTTTGTAAGCTATAATGTTCTTTTACATTAGAATTTATAAGTATAACTCAAAGAGATTTCCTGGCCAGGACTCCACTTTGAATATACACGATCTTCAGATCCGAAAGATTCGTATACACTTTCAATATCATCGTCTAATAAGTTTGAAAATTTCAAGCTAACTGATGAATTCTTTTTTTCTCCAAAAGCTTTTCCAATAGTAAGATTGATGCTATGAAAAGGAAGCGTGAATACATCTGGAATGTTACCATTACCTACAATTTGTAGTGTTCTTCCTTGCACATTGTAAAATGCACCACCTTGCCATCCATTATCTGGATTATTATAGTTAATCCCAAAGTTAAGCAAGAAAGGCGATTGCCCTTGAAGAGTTCTACCATCTTCTAATTCTTCACCAACTCTAAGGTTATCCTCTCTAGCGTCTCTTTCATCATCACTAAATTTTTGTTCAGATTCGATAAGAGAGAAGTTAGTAGTTACATTAAAATGCTCTAGTCCTGCAAAAGCCAAGTCTCTTCTAAACTCTATCTCAGCTCCGTATACAGTTGCATCACCAAGATTTAATGGTGTAAACTGACCTGTAGCTTCTCTGATAAAACTAAGCTCGATAGGATCATCAAAAGATTTATAAAATGCACTAACGGCAAAGAAGTTTGCACCTTCACCATAGATTTCATATCGTATATCAAAGTTATCGATATAGGTTGGTTGTACATTAATATTACCAATAAAGAAAGTATTAGATGTTGGATCAAAAATCTCTGCAATAGAAGCTTCTTTAAATGATGGTCTTGCCGTTGTTCTACTATATGATGCTCTTAATTTTTGATTTGCATCTTCGTTAAGATCATAAATCAAGTTTGCCGAAGGGAAAAAATCTGCTTCGTCAAGAATAGACTCTTCATTAAATTGAAGTCCACTTTGACTTTCTCCTGTGTATAATAAATCAAACTTTTCGAATCTAACTCCCAAGATAGCATTGAAGCGATCTGATAATTTAAACTCTTCAGAGATATACCCAGCTGCAATAGAAATCGTAGAATCGAATGTATCAGAGATGTTTGAGTCACGTCTTACAAAAGAACCTTGCCCTGTATTTGGGTTAAATATATTATCTGGATTAAGAACCTGATTAGGGTCACCGCCTAAAATTTGCGTATTAAAACTTCCTGCAAACGGAGTCGAAAATTGATCTACAGAAAAATCACGTTGTTTATATGTATATGCAGGACCAAACTTGGTTTTAGCATCTCTTCCAAATAATTTATGCTTTTTGGTAAGATCTAGTTTTCCTGCAGCATTAACTTCCTCAAGATCTCGCCATATTCTTCTAGGATCTCCACCTTCACTGGCGCTAATTGTAAATACAGTAGGGTCATTTTCACTAACAACAAAATTGGTTGTTCTTAAATCTTTATCATATACTCGGGATAGTGTTGGTGAAACTTTCCACTCGATAAGCCAAGAGGCATCTTCGCTACTGTGTCTGCCAGAAAACAAAACGTTTGTGATAGATCGTTGTGTATAAATGAGGTTGTCTTGTTTGATTTGATTAGAATTAATAATCAGGTTTCGTTGATCAAACAAAGATGCTTCAGATTCTCCGTTCTGAATATGAAGAATATTAAACTTGTACTTAGATTTTTCGGTTTTATATGATAATCCGGCTAATCCACTAAGTAAAACATTATTAATACCAACTTCTCCCTGTTGACTTCTATCTACACCTAATTCTAGAACAGAAGGATCCGAGTTTTTTCTAAACACTTGCCCTTCGATATACTCTTCGTAATAAGTAGTTTCGTTTCTGTATGATAAGGATGCCAATACCCCTAATCTGTTATCACCAACTTCAAATTGTTTACCAGCTGTAAATCCAAAATTATAATCAACAAAACTTTTTTCTCTTTCAGCAGCAAGTGTTCTGTCTAATAAAAATGTGTTTTCTCTAGCAGTGTTACCATCTACTTGCGGTAATGGTAGTGTACCTGTTGTATTGTCTAGTGGGTTATCACGACTTCCGTCATCAAACCCTAAGAAATCAGTGTCGCCACCTTGATAGTTTAAGTAGTTATCATCAAGATGCATAGAAGAATTATATGATGCTCCTACAGAAAGACTATATTCTTCTCGAGATGGTAAGTCTTTAGTAATAATGTCTACAACACCACCTGTGAAATCAGCAGGCTGATCTGCTGTAGCCGATTTAACCACTAAAATATTTTCTAAAATGTTAGTAGGGAAAATGTCTAATTGTAATGTATTTCTGTCCGGATCCAATCCAGGAACATCAACACCATTTAATATCGATTTTGTGTAACGATCACCTAGTCCACGTACATATACAAATTTACCCCCTTGTACAGATACTCCAGGAACATTTTTTACAGCACTTGCAATGTTACTAGCTCCAGTAGTTTTTATACTCTCTATAGATAATCCATCTAATAGTTTTACAGAATTTTTTTGAAGCGTTAATACAGCAGCTTTAGTGTTTTTTCTTACTGTAGTTGTAATTACTACATCTTCTAGAGCAGCGGCAGTTGCATTAATGGTAACGTTAAGATCCACAACATCGCCCGATGATTTTACTTCTACACCACTCACTTCTTTGGTTTCATAACCAACAAAAGAAAAAACGATGGTATATGTGCCTGGTTCAACATTGATCTCATATAAACCATCAAAGTCTGATGTAGACCCAATTGATGCGTCTTTTACAGAGATATTCGCAAAAGGTAACACGTCATTAGTTTCACCATCTATTACTTTACCCGTAATTTTTCCTTGTGCAAAAGTGGACATAGTCGCTCCAAGAATTAGGAGTGCACACAGCGTTTTTTTTATAAATGTTTTATACATTTTCCCTATTGATTTATTATAAGTATTGCTCGTTTCCTTTTAGAAACGAGCAATACCGTAGTACTAACTATTTATGACTAAATTCAAATTTTAGAATCCTAAATTGGCTTTAGCGTTAGCAAATGTCCAGCTAAACTGAGCTGTATTTGCACCAACATTAGCAGAAGCAGCATCGGTAACAGCGGTTGTCCATGCATCAGCTCTTTCAGTAAATGTTGGCATTAAGATTATTGGGTTTTCAGGAACATCATTAGAGTCATCAGCATCATCACAGTTTGAAGCACATCCTACTTTTTCTACAAAGATATCTTCTGCAGCAGCAACACCAGTTGGTAATACGATTTCCCAAGCAGTAAAAGTGATGTCACCATCAAGGAAGTTTTGAGAAACACCATTGTTATCTAATTCTACATCTGCAGAATCAGTAAATCCTGTAACTAATACATTGCTGGTAGTTCCTGTAGCACCACTTCTGTAATCTGCAACTTCACCAGAGTTAGATCCAAATAAAGTAACATTTTGCAATGTAAATGATCCAGTAGCAGATCCCTCAGGTCCGTCGATTTCAAGACCATGATCAGATATAGCACCTTGTACTACTACTACGTTATCGATAGTTCCAGAATATGCTTGATCAATATCGATAGCATCATCTCCTTGAGACCATACTAATAGGTTAGAGGCGTTTACTGTACCACCAAAGAATTCAACGCCATCATCAACATTACCTACTACCTCGATAAATTCTATCGTAGTTCCTGTACCAACACCACCAAGTGTTAATCCGTTAATTTCGTTACCTTCTCCAATTAATGCTCCACCATGACGAATAGAGATGTATCTGTAAGTACCAGAATCATCAGCTGGATCAGATCCACCGTATAATCCATTAGTATCACTTGCAGGTATTCCTTCTATTTGAGCAGCATCTGCATCACCATTTAAAGAAACTGGAGCATTACCAAGAACAATAAGTCCTCCCCAAAGTCCTCTTTGGTTCTCATCTAAGTTCGTTCCAGCGGTTTGTCCTAAAGCAATGTCATCTGCAATTGAAGTAAAGATGATAGGTGCCGTAGCAGTACCATTAGCTTCAAGTTTTGCTCCTCTTGCAATAATTAAAGTAGAAGCGTTTGCCCCTGTACCGCCTTCTGCTTTAAGGATAGTTCCAGCTTCAATAGTTAAAGTAGCACCATTTGTTACTGTAACACGACCATCTAGGGTGTATATGTTAGCTGCTGTTAAAGTTCTATTTTCAGTAATTTGGCCACTCAAAGTAGTGTTTTCTGCAGGTGGAGGGGTTGGTTCTGTGTCATCGTCGCTACCACAACCAGTAAATGCTAACATTGAAATTGCAAAACCTGCAATGATTAATTTTTTCATAATTGATAATTTAAAGAATTAAGATTTTGTTCTTTTTTTGAGTTTAAAAACTTCTACAAATAAATACGGTTTTACAGTAATTGATTTTATGCCACTATTATGGTTAGTTTAAGGCATTGTGATGTAGGAAAAAATGGTAGTAAGGTGAAATTTGTAAGGTTTTTCAGGGAATTTTGACTTTAAAATACAAATGCGAAAAGAGTGTAATATTTGTTGATTACTAAGCTCTTGAAGGGGTAAAAGCTTTGCGAAAAATGATGTTCTTTTTTTGATCTAATAGTATTTAAAAGTATTCAAAAGTCATTTTTATAAAACTTTAGCTTATTGTTACGAGAGTGTTAAAATCAATAAATTAACAAAATATGGATTAACATAGGGGTAAAATGAAATAGACAATGAGTCGTATTTGTGAAATGTTTTTTTGAGATTTTTCGTTTTTTTTGGGTAGATTAAAACCAAATTGAAATTTTACACATAAAAAAAGCCTGGCAATTTGCCAGGCTTTTTTTTATATTCAAAACTGTATGTTATTGCTTTACAAACGAGTCCAATCAGAAGTCCAAGAATCTCCACTTTGTAATGCACCAGCATAGTTAGCAGCATCAAAAAATGAATTTAATGTAGATGGATCAAAATTGTCCACACCGTCTGTAGCAACTGTAAATTGGTACGTTCCTCTAAAACCTGTAACTTCAAAATTAGCAGGGATAGCGCTACCGGCATTATTAAAAGGAGCACCAGATCCGTCTAAAGTGAAATTATTGAAAGTTGCAAAATCAGCAAGATCTACTGTAGCTCCGCCGTGATCTAAATCGAAAGAATTAACGTTATCTATAATTGAGTTTCTAACAATTACTTCATTGTTGTTAAGGTTTAGAAGTGTTTGATCATCATCAACTTCGATTCCTTTTCCAGGAAATGCTTTAATGATTGTATTGTATAAGCTTACTTTAGTACCTGCTCTAAATTCGATTCCTTTATTTTCGCCGTCACCATCTTCTGCACCAATTAAAGTGATATTAGATAATGTTGGGTTTGAGAAAGGAGCAGCATCAGGAGCAGATGATAAATTATCAGCTTCAATTCCTTTATCGCCAGCCGCAGATGTTTGTTGAGCGATCCAGAATTGGCCATTTCCTATCCAACCATCTGTCCAGTCAAAAGAATCATCACCAGCACCAGTTACAACAGCATATTTTAAGTTTACCGTACCACCAAAGAATTCGATACCATCATCATTTCCATTAAAAGCTTGAATAAATTCTATTGTAGTTCCGTTACCTACACCATATAAAGAAAGTCCATTGTATTCTGCATCATCGTTAATTTTCCCACCGGTATATTCTAAACGTACATAACGTAATATACCTGAATCATCTGCTGGGTTTGTACCACCGTATGTAAGGTTAGCTACTTCTGTAGTTGCAGTAGTCCCTCTATTAATAGGTGCTCTACCGGCTAATAATAATCCTCCCCAATCGCCAGCATTTGGAGTAGATTTGTTAGAAGTAAATACGATAGGTTGACTTGCTGTACCTTCTGCTAATATTCTTGCACCTTGCTCTATGGCTAGGTAAGAAAACACACCTCCAACATCACCGGCAATAATTCTTGTTCCAGGTTCTATAGTTAGTGTAATACCATCTACTACAGATACACCACCTCTTAATTCGTATACTTCGTCTGCAGTTAACGTTAGGTTTTCTGTGATTTGTCCTTCAAGAACTACGCTTCCACTATTGTCACCCCCACCAGGGTTTATGATTACATCTCCTATATTATCTTCTTGGATTGTACAAGCGCTAAATAGAATCGCCGCACCAAATAATATTCCGGCAAATAAATTTTTAGTTTTCATCTTTTTATTTCTTATTAATGTGTTGTTCTTTTTTATAATTTAAGAGTTACCCCTAAGCTAAAATTGATACCATTATCAAATTTATAGGTTGTAAATTCTTGATTTAAATCTTCCTGATCTTGAAATCTTTCTATAGATGGATTTAATAAGTTTTTAGCTTTAAAACTGATTTCGATATGATCCCCTATTTCATCTTTGAAATTGAAGTTAAGTACGCCAAAACCTTTTTCGAAAATATCTCCAACTCCATTTCCACCGGCAGAGTATACGCGGTCTCCAAAAATGTTGAAATCTAGTGCTGTTGTGATATTATGCTTTTCGAACTTTTTGCCATATACCAAATCTGTATTTATTAAAAAAGGAGAAGCACCTTGTAATTGTCTTTCTATATTAGTGGGGGCGATATTAGAACCATTAAAAGTAGTAATGGTAGGGTCAATCTCTACCTGTGTGTACATGATAGTCGCATTAATCCCAAAATTTAAATTGTTCCATGTTGTTTCTTCTACCTTGAAAAGATTACCTAAGTTTTTACGGTATTCTAATTCTGCTCCAAAGATTACTACATTGTCAGAATTAACAAATGTGTTTACATTTGATGCTGAGGCTACAAATACCTTTTCGATTGGATTTTCGATATACTTACCAAATAAAGTAGCAGCTACTAATTCTCCAGATTGCTCAGGGAAATACTCCCATTTAAGATCGATATTATAATTATCAGAATTTTTAAGAATAGGATTTCCTAAAGTAGATTCTGTAACATCTTCATCTAAGAAAGGAGCGACCTCTGTAAATTTTGGCAGAGTAACCGTCTTACTTGCTGCAAAACGAAGATTAGATTTTTCATTTACCACATATTTTAAACTAATACTTGGTAAAATAAATGTTTCATCAATCTTTTGTGTTCTAAAAGGAGAAGTTTCAAGATCTTGTTGTTCTCTATAGAATACATTTTGTTCAAACAGTTCTGTACGAAGACCACCATTAAAGGTTAATTTTTCTGTTAGTGCATATTGTAAATTAACGAATCCTGCGATTGTTAATAAATCAGCTTCATAGAGTCTCGTTGTATTAAGGTTCTCTAAAACTACATAGTCTCCGTTTGAAAAATTGGTTTCATTTAATAATGCATCAGGATTGTTAAAGTCTACATTAGTATTTCTAAACCCGTTAAGGTTGTAGTTTAATTGATTAGATTCAAAATCTCTGTCTTTGCCTCTCGCGGCAACTCCAACAGTAAGTTTGTTTTTGAAATTATCATCTTCATCTTTTCCAAAGTTGATATCAAAATCTACTTTTCCAGAATAATCATTCTCGTTCAACTCTTGGTAGAAACGTTGATTGTTTGCTAAATCTGGACTTGTACGGTTTCCTAAAACCAAATTTCCATTTTGCAATTCTGTAAATACCAACTGGCGTCTATCTGGAATTAATCCTTGAGCTTTATTATATGCTCCACCCCAATCTAATTTGTATTTACCATCTTTAAATTTGTGTTCACCTATTAACTGTTGAGTAAACAGGTTATTTTGTTCGTAGGTACCTCTTCTTAAACGAATACCTACATCTGTATCTTCACTACTTACACCATCTGTAAATTCTCTTAATTCATCCTGAGTGTCATTTACGAATAAAGTAGTAGCAAGTATTTTATTATTGCTATTCCAACGATATCCTAGGCTTCCTAATAAAGTAGTATTTGTGCTATATTGATAACGGTCAACATTTCTAAAGTTACCTAGACCAGTAATGCTTTCTCCTTGAGAGTTAAAAGCTGCTTGATTACCACCAAGGGCAGTTCTGTGATTTTGACTAAAAGATCCTGTTACTAAAACGTCTAGTTTTTGATCTTCGGCAATGGTAAATGTTTTACCTCCGGCAACACTCATGCCACCATCAGGGCCATTAAATCTTTTTTCTGGATTAAAAGAAGTGTCAAATGGAAAATAATCAATATCAGTACTTACATAATTGTAATTAGGGATTTCTAAAAAGATAGGTACTCTTCTAGAGCCATCATCAATTCCCCAATCATCATACTGTCCGCCGTTAAGTAAGAAAAAATCGTTACTGATAGCTTTAGAATTTACTCCAGAATTAAAACTGAATTCTAAAAACCCTTTTCCTGGGCGGTCTTTGGTATCAATGTTTACACTGGCTCCTGCAAAATCTCCATAAATATCAGGAGAATAAGTTTTGTAAATACCCAAATTCTCAACAATATCTGTTGGGAAAATACCAAGATCAATAAGTTTTAACTTCGGATTTAAAGAAGGAATAGGTAGGCCATTTAAATATGCATTATTATAACGATCACCTAATCCACGAACATAAAGCTTATCACTTTGTTTGGATATACCAGTTGCTTTTGTTAATCCAGTAGCTACATCGCTTACTCCCTTTTTAGAAAGTTCTTGCGCACCAATCTTCTGTTGAATAGTCACTGCATTTTTCTGTTCTAATAGGATAGCGACTTCAGATTCTTTTGTGGTAGTTGTTTTGATAATTACCTCATCCAAGGCAGCAGCACTTGCACCAATAGATGCATTAACGGTTAGTGTTTCTCCTGTTGTAACGATAATCTCTTTGTCAAGAGTTTCGTATCCAATAAAGCTAAATTCTAATATGTGTACGCCAGGCTGTAAATTATCAATGGTGTATAAACCATCAAAGTCTGTTGTTGTTCCTTTTGTTGTTCCTTTGATTAATACATTAGCAAAAGGAAGAGGTTGGTTGTTAGATTCCTTGTCTAACAATTTTCCGGTAACCGAACCGGTCTCTTGCGCAAAGAGTATTCCTGCAAAAAATAGCGCAATCAGGGTAACAATTTTTTTCATTTAACTTGTTCTGAAATTCTGGGCAAAGAACGTTACGGGGTGTTAAATGTGTGTTATTCAAAAATTAATTATGTATGATTATAATGTTAGATAATTGTTATCTACGTTTGTTTACAGAATGTTTTCTTAACATTAAGGTTGTTTTACGCTTTCTGTAAATTGTTGGTATATAAGAGTTAGTTGTTGCTTAGATGTTTTCTCAGAAAATTGGTTTTGTGTTAAGAAAATATTTTAAAGATAAACGGTGTAAATCCAATATTAAAGGTGTCTAATTGATAAAAGTCAAATAGGGGAATATAAATTATAATTTTTTTGAAATATTTGGGTATAAAAAAACGTTTCAGATTTCTGAAACGTTTTTTTATATTATGTAAGATTGTTTAATTTTTGTAATTCACTACAACATTGTCTTTGTCCGACCAAGTAGTTACATCTGCAATCTGATTATCAGCATAATTTACTTCAGATAACTTATTGGCATTCCAAAAAAACCATTTTCCAGTTTTTACACCATTGTTGTATTGTCCCATTGCGATTTTCTTTCCCGTGACATCATATGATTTCCATTCTCCATGAAGCTTACCTTCTTTATTATAAAAACCTTGCTGCCTTACATTTCCATTCTCGTGAAAGAAAGTACCTTTAATTTGATCTCCTTGTTTTTCAAAAGTAGGTTTTACATCTTGTGCCATTACAGTCGCAGAAAATAAAATGGCCATTGCTACTAATATCTTTTTCATTTTTAACTATTTTAAATTTGTTAGGGCTGTCGACTTATAATATAAGTTTAAAAATACTACTTATTTTACATTTAAACAACATTTGCATAACATTAAATTAACATTGTGAAAATAATATACTGATTATAAGCATATTAAATAATATCAAATCGAGAAATAGATTTATAGGTTGATTAATTGAATTATATGTTTACACTTAAAATTTGTTGTTATATTCATACTTTTGATCATCGAGTTCGTTATATAATTCCAAAACATTATTATTTCAATGAATAAAAAGAAAAGACTTATAGAAGTTGCTACTGTCTTCTTTAGGCTAGGTTGTGTTGCTTTTGGAGGTCCAGCTGCTCATATCGCTATGATGGAAGATGAAGTTGTTCACAAAAAAAAATGGATGGATAGACAACATTTTTTGGACTTAATTGGAGCAACCAATTTGATTCCTGGGCCCAATTCTACTGAGATGACTATGCATTGTGGGCATGAACGAGCAGGAGTAGCTGGTTTGTTTGTTGCTGGTGCTTGTTTTGTTTTTCCGGCGGTTGTTATTACCGGAATTTTAGCGTGGTTTTATACTTCATATGGGCAATTACCCGAAGTTGCACCTTTTATTATGGGTATTAAGCCTGCGGTATTGGCGATTATTGCATCGGCTATTTTAAAATTAGGAAAGAAGGCATTAAAGAGTTGGGAAATTGGCGCTATAGGTATTTTAACATTGGTAGCTAGTGTTTTGGGGGTAAATGAAGTTATAGCATTATTAAGCGCGGGAGTTTTGGGCGTATTTTACTTTTACTCAAAGTCAGAATTAAATACTACTTCCAAATCAATTGCTCCTCTTTTTTTATTCAAATTTTCGACAGCTACTTTTGTTAAATTATCTTCCTTAAAGATATTTTGGACTTTTCTAAAAGTAGGTGCTATATTATATGGTAGTGGCTATGTGTTGTTTGCTTATCTGGATGCTGAGTTAGTCACTAAAGGATGGTTAACAAGACTAGAATTGATAGATGCTATTGCAGTGGGACAGTTCACGCCTGGCCCTGTATTATCTACTGCAACCTTTATAGGATATCAATTAGGAGGATTATGGGGAGCTGTTGGGGCAACACTAGGCATCTTTCTTCCGTCTTTTCTATTCGTATTACTTTTGAATCCTTTAATTCCTAAAATGAGAAAATCCAGAGTATTGAGTTATTTTTTGGATTCAGTAAACATTGCTGCAGTTGCTATAATGTTGTCAGTTTTATACGCAATGGGAATAGATACATTAGTTGACTGGAAATCAATCGTAATAGCATTATTAAGTACGTTCTTAATTTTCTTCATTAAAAAAGTAAATGCTATGTGGATTGTGCTTGGAGGGGCAATTTTAGGATATTTGTTAAACTTGATATGAAGATATTTTTAACGATACCTTAAAGTTGTGATAACATAAAAACTCGCCAAAAAAAATACTTTTGACGAGTCGTAAGACATATTGTAATTTCAAAAAATCGTATTAGTTTTTGTCGACTTAGATTTTTGAAATACAGGGCTGGTCATAAGTGATCAGCCTTTTTTTTGCTATTGCATAAGTACTTAAAAAAAAGGGGATTTTAAAATAATCATTATAAAACATTAAGTTAACATTAACTTAACACGGGTGTTGGTTCTTTGCAGCGACAAAAAACTAGTACGGAATTATGAAATTAAAGATTACCCTAACAGCGTTAACTCTTTTTACGCTTTGCTTTGTAAATGCACAAGAAATTACCGAAACTAAATTTGGAAAAGGAATTCTAAATGTTGTCGCTAAGGACAGTTCTTGGAGCATGAAATTTGCAACTAGAATGCAATTTCTTTCAACTACGGGATGGGATATTAATGACGGAGATTATAGTAAGCCAGAAACGAATTTCTTGGTACGAAGAGCTCGTTTAAAGTTTAGTGGTTTTGCGTATAGTCCAAAACTTAAATATAAAATAGAACTTGGTTTATCTAATAGAGATATCTCAGGAGCTTCGGAATTCACAAATGATGCCCCTCGATATATTCTTGATGCTGTTATCAAATGGAATTTTTATAAAAACTTTACGCTCTGGGCAGGACAAACAAAATTACCTGGTAACGTAGAACGTGTTATCTCCTCGGCAAATTTACAACTAGTAGATCGTTCGAGATTAAACAGTAGATTTAATATTGATCGAGATCTTGGTGTACAGTTAAGACATCACTTTAAAATATCAGATAAATTTTTAGTGAGAGAAGCATTTGCTATTTCTCAAGGTGAAGGAAGAAATATTACAACAGGTAATCTAGGAGGACATCAATATACAAGTAGAGTAGAATTACTACCTTTTGGAAAATTTCAGAGCAAAGGGGATTATAAAGGAGGAGATCTTAAAAGAGAGCAGACTCCTAAATTAATGCTTGCTGCCACGTATGATTTTAATGCAGATGCTGTTAAAAATAGAAGTAACCAGGGATCATATATGGAGACCAGTACAGGTTTTTTCGAAACTAATATCTCAACAATATTTGTTGATGCTGTATTTAAGTACAAAGGTTTTTCTTTTATGGGAGAATTTGCCGATCGAGATGCAGATGAGGCAATAGCTGTAGAAGAAGATGGTACTCCAACAGGAGATATCGTACAGGTTGGTAATGCATTAAATTTACAGGCTGGATATTTATTTAAAAGTAACTGGGAAGTAGCAGGACGTTATACTAATCTTAATTTTGATGCTGTTGTTGGTAGAGCTTTGGAAGAGCAATACACTCTTGGAGTTTCTAGATATGTGGCTGGGCATAATTTAAAAGTGCAGTCGGATATAAGTTATACTACAGAAGCTGGCGAAGGTAGTGGGTTAATGTACAGATTACAATTTGACATACATTTCTAAACACTGTGTAAATACATAACAGTTTGATAACATTAAGCTGAGAATTGATTATAATATTTGCACCTTAAATAAAAAGTAATGGATAATATTTATTTATTAATGGTTGTTGCTCTTGCTGTACTGGCAATTGCCGACCTTATTGTAGGAGTTAGTAACGATGCCGTTAATTTTTTGAACTCTGCAATTGGCTCTAAAGCTGTGTCTTTTAGAACAATTATGATTGTTGCTAGTATTGGTATTGCGGCTGGGGCCATTTTTTCTAGTGGATTGATGGAGGTAGCACGGAAAGGGATATTTAATCCCGGAGAATTCTATTTTGATGAGATCATGATCATCTTTATGGCGGTAATGATTACCGATATACTCCTGCTCGACTTTTTTAATACACTTGGGATGCCAACATCAACAACAGTATCTATTGTGTTTAACCTTTTGGGAGCAGCCGTTTGTGTGGCATTAATCAAAATTGGTGCAGATCAAGGACAAACTTTTGCAGATTTAGAGAACTATATAAATACTAAAACTGCTAAAAAAATCATCAGCGGTATTCTACTCTCGGTAGTTATTGCATTTTCGGTTGGTGCTCTTGTGCAGTTTATTACTCGTTTATTATTATCTTATAATTTTGAAAAGAAAGCAAAATGGGTTGGTGCCTTGTTTGGAGGAATTGCATTGACTGCATTATTGTATTTCATTTTTATGAAAGGGATCAAAGGAACCGCATATGCAAAAGCAATAGTTGATGTTGTATATAGTGGAGGTCCAGAAGGATTATTAACGGCGGCTAAAGATTATTTTGGTACTTCTTATGAAACAATAAAAGAGTTGGCCAAAGATCAAAAAGACTTGTTTAAGATTGATGGAGAAGCAGGTACGATTAAAATGACATTAAGAGGGTTTTTAGAAACCTATGTATTACCAATAGTAGGGGTTGGTTTTGTGTTTTGTTCACTACTATCGTATGTTATAATTCACTTTTTTAAAGTAAATATTTACAAATTAATCATCATCATCGGTACTTTTGGATTGGCATTAGCTTTTTCAGGTAACGATTTGGTAAACTTTATTGGTGTTCCAATTGCTGGTTGGCAATCCTATGAAGCTTGGATAGCTTCCGGAATACCTGCAGCAGAATTTGCGATGGACGGTTTGGCTAAAAAGAGTGAAACTCCGGTATTCTTGTTATTTGCAGCCGGTGCTATTATGGTGCTTACATTGTGGTTGTCTAAAAAAGCGAGATATGTCGCAGATACAGAGATTAACCTTTCTAGAGAAGGAGAAGCCAAAGAACGTTTCAAACCTAATTTTTTATCTAGAGGTGTTGTAAGAGGAACAGTATTGGCCTCGCAGGGACTTGCTGCTATTACACCAAAGCAGACAATGGAATTTATAGAAAAACGTTTTACGAAACCAGTAATAGAATTACCAAAAGATAAGACCTATGAAATGCCAGCATTTGATATGGTAAGAGCTGCTGTAAACCTTGTTGTTGCTGGAATCCTTATTTCGATTGCGACTTCTATGGGATTACCTTTATCTACAACATATGTAACATTTATGGTAGCTATGGGTACCTCATTAGCGGATAGAGCATGGGGAACAGAGAGTGCTGTGTATAGGGTAGCAGGAGTGTTAAATGTGATAGGCGGATGGTTTATGACCGCAATCAGTGCATTTATCGCTGCAGGAACAGTAGCATTCTTGATTAACCTTGGTGGTGCTCCAATGATTGCTGTATTATTACTTGTTGCTGTATTGCTTCTTGCTAGAAATACAATAAGTTATAGAAAGAGAGTGAAAGCAGAGAAGGCAGAAGATAGCCTTAAAAATTCTGAAAGTAGTTCTGTACAAGGTGTGATTGAAGAAAGTGCAGATAATATTAAGTCTTTTGTAAATAGAGGAACTAAAATCTATACAAATACGATAGAAAGCTTAGTGAAATATGATTTGCCAGCTTTAAAGAAAAGTAAAAAAGGAATTGCTAAACTTGATGCAGAAGTTGAAGACCTAAGGGATAATATCTTTTATTTTATTAAAAACTTAGATGAGTCGAGTGTGGGTGCAAGTAATTTTTATATTAACATCTTAGGATATTTACAAGATATGTCTCAGTCATTAGAATATATTTCTAAAGCGAGTCATAAGCATGTGAATAATAACCACAAGAAACTTCGATTTAATCAAATTAAAGATTTGAAAGAAATTGAAGAGCAATTGACAGAGTTGTTTGGGCAAATTAAAAAAGCGTTTAATGATAGAGATTTTGATCAGGTAGATGCTATTCTTAATGAAAAACAAGAATTGTTCAATAAAGTTAATGAGAAAATTGACAAGCAAGTTGCAAGGACCAGAACAGAAGAAAGCAGTCCTAAGAACACTACTTTATATTTTGGATTACTGTTAGAAACTAAAGATTTAATAACAGCAACCATGAATTTATTAGAAACATATAAAGATCATAAATAACAGATCTTTTAAATAAGTTACTAAAGGCTGAATATTTTATATTCAGCCTTTTTGATTCATATAATATCCTATAAATTAATAACTAAATAGTAAGGTTAAGTAAATGTTATGATCGAATGACTCTAATGTTAGTATATTGTTACTAAGCTCATATTAATATGGATACTTCGTATTATGTACTATATTTACCTTACTATTATGTAATTCTAAAATAGAATGAATAAAAAAGATATTACGATCCTATTAGTAGATGACGAGCCTGATATTTTGGAAATCGTTGGGTATAATCTTACAGCTGAAGGCTATCATGTTGTTACAGCAGAAAACGGAGTAGAAGCTGTAAAACTAGCCAAAAAGAAAAAACCACATTTAATCATCTTAGATGTAATGATGCCGGAAATGGATGGTATCGAAGCTTGTGAGCAAATTCGAAAAATACCAGAACTACAAAATACGATTATTACCTTCTTAACAGCAAGAGGAGAAGATTACTCTCAGGTGGCTGGTTTTGATGCTGGAGCAGATGATTATATCACTAAACCTATTCGGCCTAAAGTTTTAGTAAGTAAAGTAAAAGCATTGCTGCGTAGATTGAAAGAAGATGACTCTTCAGATAGCGTTGTTAAAATTGGAAGCTTGGTAATCAATCGCGATGAGTATAAGATCATTAAAGACAAAAAAGAGATTGTTTTACCTAGAAAAGAGTTTGAATTATTATCTTTATTGGCCTCTAAACCAGGTAAAGTATTTAAAAGAGAAGATATCCTAGATAAGGTTTGGGGTAATGAAGTAATTGTGGGTGGTCGTACTATCGATGTTCATATTAGAAAGTTGAGAGAAAAGATCGGTGATAATAGCTTCAAAACTATCAAAGGAGTGGGGTATAAGTTTGTAGAGTAAATGGCAGAAAATTTTAAAAAGTCGTATAGGTTTGCATTCCTTTCGTCTTTATATATCACCATTATATTGACGCTCGTTATGAGCGTTTTTTTATATGCTCAATCAGTGATAAATCCAAAGTATATAATTGGTTTTGTATTGGTTTGTTATATAGTTAGCTTTAGTATTATTCAATACCGTGTAGAACGTTTTATTTATCGTAGAGTTCGTAAAATCTATGATGATATTGAAATGTTGGAAGCAGATGCTATTGAAGATACACCCGTAACTACAGATATGAGGACACTCATAAAAGAGGTAGAAAAATTTGCACAACAACGCAAAACAGAGATTGAAACCTTAAAAATCCGAGAGGATTATCGTAAAGAGTTTATGGGTAATGTTTCTCATGAACTCAAAACACCTTTATTTACTGTGCAAGGATATATATTAACCCTGTTGGATGGTGCAATGGATGATCCAGCAATTCTTGACAAGTACCTTAATCGCGCAAATAAAGGTGTAGAACGATTGATTTATATCGTAAATGACCTTGATATGATTACTAAACTAGAGGTAGGTGATCTAAATCTTAATTATACAAATTTTGACATTGTAGAACTGGTACAAAGCGTGTTCGATCTTTTTGAAATGAAAGCTGCTAAAAAGAATATCGCGCTTACTTTTGACATGAACTATTCTGAACCTATACTTGTTCATGCCGATAGAGAGCGAATACAACAAGTGTTGTCTAATTTGGTAGTTAATTCTATAAAATACGGAAAAGAAGATGGAACAACCGAGGTAAGTGTAGAAGATCTCATTCGTAATAAAGCGATTGTAAGGGTAACCGATAATGGAGAAGGTATTGCCCAAGCACATATCCCAAGATTGTTTGAGCGTTTTTATCGTGTCGATAAAAGTGGTTCTAGAAAAGAAGGAGGCTCTGGGCTCGGGTTAGCTATTGTTAAGCACATTATCGAAGCCCATCATGAACGTATTTATGTAGAAAGTGATTATCGTGTGGGTAGTGAGTTTTCATTTACTTTGGAAAAAGTGAAAAAGTTCCCCGTAGTCGATGTCAGTACTAAAACTACTTAACCCTTTATAGGTATTCATATCACGCAATTTCTTTAGCGTAAAATCATTTTGATTACAGCTAGGTACTAATTTGTTAAGCGTTAGCCTTTCGGCGAGGTACTCTTGTTCAAATTGCCCAGGCGTAGGAATAAAAAAAGCTTTTTTCTTTAATTTAGCAAGATCCATTACAGTAGTATAGCCCGATCTAGAGATAATGAGATTGCTACTATTGATAGTGTTTTCTAAATCCTTACCCATTAAATAGTTGTGGATGGTAATATTGTTTTTCATGTATGTTTTTTGAGTCTCTTCGATAACACCTCTCACAAATACTATTTTTCGATCACTCTGTTCAAATTCTTGAAAAAGTTTTTGCTCTAGTAACGTGCGTTGAGGTTCTGGACCAGATAATAATACCATAATATCATATTTCTTTGGGACAACCCGATATTCAAACCTACTTAACGGACCAAGATATGTTACAGGAACACTACTTTTTTTGGGATGACCTAATTCACCACTTAAATTAGGATCGTCAGCCATATCTGGTACCCAACATAAATCAAATTTCTTAATATATTTATTGTGCACTTTTGTGCTAAATGATGTAGTTTTTCCGCTAAGAACTGTGAGTTGGTGTGTTATAAAGACCGAAGGGATACTTTTATGACGAACTCCCATCCTATTATCTGAAATAATACCACTAAATTTTTCTTCCTCGATAAACTTTTTAACAACTTTTTTTTCTGCACTAATGGCATGAGCTATTTTGGGACTATTAAGAAGCATCTTTAATTTAAAGTTACTTGCTTTTTTTGAGTATTCTATATTATACGACGGTAGTTCCTTGGTTTGTAACGTTGGAAATTCTTTTTTTAACAATGAAAGAGCTACGCCATCAGATGCAATTACAGGCTCTATCCCCTCATGCATAAGGGCATTAATGATGGGTATACACCTCGTTGCATGGCCTAATCCCCAGTTAAGTGGAGCTACAAGTACTTTTTTATCCAAAACGCCTTTATTTTTATTAGTTAGAACGACTGACTATTTCATTCGTAATAATAAAAGTAATCCTATTTCCTTATGAGTATATTTCCTTAATTTTACCAAAAAATTATTTTAAGTGAAATTTTACTTTCGAATGAAGAATTGTTAACAGTAACAAAAAGAGATTACTGTAACAGAATTGAAAGTTAGAAGACTAGTATATTAGATAGAAATAGAATAATAAGTGGGAAGTAAGAATAAATTAAAACGATTTAACGAGAACAAGACGTTTCAAAATGTTATAGAACCTACCCGGGAGGAATTGGTTCAAAATACATTAGAGTTAAAGGGCAATTGGAAAGAAAAGTTTTTTAAAAACCAAAACCCTATTGTTCTCGAATTGGGATGTGGTAAAGGCGAATACACTGTAGGTTTAGCACAGGAATATAAGGATAAAAATTTCATAGGAATTGATATTAAAGGAGCTCGGTTTTGGAGAGGTGCCAAAACTGCTATAGAAGAAAACATGAATAATGTTGGTTTTATTAGAACCCAAATAGAATTAATCGAATATATTTTTGATGAAGGAGAGGTTGATGAGATATGGATTACTTTTCCTGATCCACAGATCAAATACAAGCGTACAAAACACAGATTAACAAACCATGATTTTTTACAACGATATAAGAGGGTATTAAAACCAGAAGGTATTGTACATCTTAAAACAGATAGCGAATTTATGCATGGATATACCTTGGGACTACTACATGGAGAAGGACATGAGGTGTTATATGCCAATCATAATGTATATCATAATGAAGGGGCTCCAGAGGTTGTAACTTCGATACAAACTTTTTATGAAAAACAATATTTAGAAAAAAATAAACCCATAACTTACATCCAGTTTAAAATCTCTTAATTGGCATCACAATTTGGAAACTACCAAACTCTTTCTAGTCACTTTTTTTGCATCGTTGATCGGGGTAATTCCTCCGGGACTGGTTAATATGACTGTTGCTCGTACGTGTCTAGAACGAGGAAAAAAAAATGGAGTTTTAGTGGCCATTGGTGCTTCTGTCATCGTATTATTTCAGGCGCTTGTTGCGATACTTTTGGCGAAGTATATTTTTTTTAGCCCTTATGTTAAAAATATTTTATTACGTACTGGTGCGGTTATTTTTCTCTTGATGGCGATTTATTTTTTCGCAAAGGCAAAACAACGAAAAACAAAAATCAAAGTATATAGACATAATAGTACAAGAAGTTTCTTTAAGGGCATGATGATGTCTGCACTTAATGTATTACCAATACCTTATTTTGTAGCTATAGCAGCGGGAATGAGTGTTAGTGGTAAAATCGCATACGATGCTACAAAAATTATAGCATTTGTGATCGCAGCGGGGTCAGGAACGTTTGTAACACTTTATTTTTATGTATTTTCATTTCTTAAAATCGAGAAAAAAACAGCCTCAATTACGAAGTATTCTAATTATTTTATGGGAATATTAATGCTTATTTTGGTTATTATAACCTTAGCAAGAATCATATATACATGGGAGTAAAGAAAGAAAACGATAATTTTTTTGAGAGAGTATATGAAGTAGCAAAATTAATACCCTATGGTAGAGTGACCTCTTATGGCGCTATTGCGAAGAGTTTGGGAGCGGCTAGAAGTGCTCGTATGGTTGGTTGGGCAATGAATGCCTGTGGTGGTAGAGAAGATGTACCTGCTCATAGAGTAGTAAATAGGAAAGGAATCCTTAGCGGAAAGCATCATTTTCAGGGGACGAATTTAATGCAACAACTATTAGAAAGCGAAGGTGTTGAAGTAATAGATAATCAAATTATAGATTTTGAAAAACTATTTTGGGATCCTATGAAAGAATTAGAATAAGTGACTTTTTAAATAGATAAGCTATCTTCATTAAGATCTATTGCAGACAATGCCTTAAAAAGATACACCAATTCCTGCGGAAAAAGTAGAAATATCCTGACTACCAATTTTTAAATGCTCATACCCACCAGTAAACTTATAACGATTAACATGATAGTTTAATAACGTATTAAATTTATTTACTGTTCTATTATTAATAAAAGTTTGATTAAAATTAGCTTCTAAACTCAAGGGTTTTGCAAAAAATAACTCTGCTCCTAGTCCATAGGTGAACCCCCATTCGTTTACTTGCCCATCTATGTAAGCGGCTCCTAATCCCCACCAAGCATTAAATCGCTCTGTTCGCACACGATGATACTTCGCTAATGCAGTGTATATTGCTAAGGAGTTATTTCCAAAATTGGTATTTTCTTCCCATAATTGAAGGTAATCAATTTCTAGCCCAGCTCTTTGAAAAAATCTCATATCAAGATGTAAGTGATTTCCATATAATTTTCGATTTTCGGCTATGAATCTACTAGAAAAAGTAGCTCTAAACAATTGAGTGTTGTCATTCCAGTCATATGCATAATTCCCTGTATTCGAATTGAGATAAGGATATTTGGTAATGGAAGCATTACTGCCTCGATAATCCCTTTCAACAGGTGTTTCTACTATCGTATAGTAACTGGCATATAAGAATATTTCGGCAAAGAAAATCCCAAATGTTTCTGCAAGAAAACTATCTTGATCATCATAAGAGTCAGAAGAACTGTATGAGTCATATGATCGTGATCCAGAACGACGATTGTCTCGCTCTTCTTTATCGGCTAAACTATATTCTGCTTTTTCAAGTTTTCCTTGTGCTTGCGATAGCGTACAGAGTAAAATTAGTATTGCCAAAAAAAGGGTTGATCGTTTCATAATTGTTTACAGTGAAAATTTAAAGTTGCTTACTCACACAAATTATACCAATTTAGAATACTATGTATATTATGAATGCCGATACAGCTATAAATCATTTCGATTTTCGAGCTTCATAATCTTAACTTTTCAACTTATCTTTGCGATGCAGATAAATCTAAACAGATTTATTGTTAGAAAAGAAAAATACGAATGAAGTTAGAAAAATCAGAAATACTTAAAGCGCTAGAAACAATTACAATTGCAGGAGAAGGGCAGAATATGGTAGAAAGTGGTGCTGTAACGAATGTAATCACTTTTGGAGATGAGGTTGTTGTGGATTTGGTATTGTCTACTCCAGCTTTACATATACGTAAACGAGCCGAAGTAGATGTGATGAAAGCTATTCATGAAAAGGTATATGAAAAAGCAAAAGTTAAAGTAAATATTAAAGTTGAAGCTCCGGCCGCTGCACAACCTGAGAAAAATGAGATTAAAGGAAAACCAATTCCTGGGATTTCTAATATAATAGCAGTTGCATCTGGTAAAGGAGGAGTAGGTAAATCAACAGTTACTTCAAATTTGGCGGTTACTCTTGCCAAAATGGGTTTCAAGGTAGGGTTGTTGGATGCAGATATCTATGGACCATCGGCTCCAATAATGTTTGATGTAGAACGAGAACGACCTCTTTCTGTAAAAGTTGGGGATAAATCTAAGATGAAACCTGTTGAAAATTATGGGGTTAAAATATTATCGATAGGGTTTTTTACACAGCCAAATCAAGCAGTGGTTTGGAGAGGACCAATGGCGGCAAAAGCGTTAAACCAAATGATTTTTGATGCAGCTTGGGGAGAATTAGATTTTATGCTTTTGGATTTACCACCAGGTACAGGAGATATTCATTTATCAATTATGCAATCGTTACCTATAACAGGTGCAGTTGTAGTAAGTACTCCTCAAAATGTAGCTTTGGCTGATGCTCGGAAAGGTGTAGCCATGTTTCAGCAGGAGAGTATCAATGTACCAGTTTTAGGGATTATTGAGAATATGGCTTATTTCACTCCTGATGAACTTCCTAACAATAAATATTATATCTTTGGAAAAGAGGGAGCTAAATTTCTTGCAGAAGATCTTGATGTTCCGTTCTTGGGGGAGATTCCATTAGTACAAAGTATACGAGAAGCAGGAGATGTTGGTCGACCAGCAGCCTTGCAAACAGCCACTCCTATAGAGAAGGCTTTTGAAGAAATAACAAAAAATGTGGTTCAGGAAGTTGTAGGAAGAAATGAAAACTTACCTCCTACTGAAGCGATCAAAATAACAACAATGGCAGGATGTTCTGCTGTAAAAAAATAGCAAATGACTTCTGAAGAATTAAGAGTAAATGTAGAAAAGGCACTAGATGAGATCCGACCTTTTTTGGAAAGTGATGGAGGTAATATTTCTTTGGTTTCTATTGAAGACGATAAGAGAGTTAAGGTTCAATTAGAAGGAGCTTGTGTGGGATGTAGTGTGAACCAGATGACATTAAAATCTGGGGTAGAAATGACCATCAAAAAATATGCTCCGCAGATTGAAGAAGTATTAAATATATCCTAAATTATAGGATACCGTTATATATGTGAACCTTATGAATAATAGTGAATATACCTATTGTTCATAAGGTTTTTTGATTCCAAAAAATGATTGTAACCAATCGTGTTTTCCTGATAATTACATTATTCGGTAATAAATTCGGTTAGTTTTTCTGGTCCTTCTAGAGGGACCCTAATAATTTTTAAAACCCCATCGTCGCTAGTAGCAATTTGCCATTTGATCAAGGTGATACTTCCATTTTCTATCTCCATTCCGGTAATTGATCTGGGGTGTACGCAACTACCATCATTAAATAATGCTAATTCTCCAGCTTCAGGAAACCTAGGTCTATGTGTATGACCAATGATGGTAAACAAGTTTTTACGAGCAGCAATCCATTTTTTGATTCTTCGCTCTACTTTAATAGTTTCTTTATAATTTTTGGCAGGACTAGTGGGGTCTGCTATTCCTACTACTTGTAATGGCTTCCAGAGTACACGAACCAGGAACCTGTTAATACGCCAACCAATATAATTCATAAAATCGGCTTGGTGTCCATGAAGCATAAAAATTTCTTGAGTTGTATTTTGGTGCTTTAAAACGATCGCTTCTTGGTATTGTATGCCAGGAAAAAGCGGAACTTCTTTATCAGTTTTTTGATCAAAATAAAAACTTAAGTGTTTTTTTACATATTTTGGATCACGATAGACCATATCATGATTGCCCCAAATCATTTCTAACCTATTTTCTTGATAAAATAGCTGAAGTAATTCATATACATTTTTATGCGCTCTAAAAATAGTATCGAAACTAAGATTTTCCCATAACTCATCTCCATCTCCCAACTCACAGTATGTGAATCCTTGACTATAATAATGTTTTAAGGCATGAAAATAAATATTTCTATTATTCGCAAAATCATCAGCAAAACTATTATCTCCTCGATGGCAATCACTAAATAATATGAACTTAGAATCATCATCAAAAGGAATAACTTTGGCATTTTTGTAAGCGCGATCCAAACGAGATTGAGAAGACATATCTAAGTTTTTAGTAAATATAAAAATTCCACTTGTTTATATGGGGATATGACTTCTTTAAAACAGAAGTAAGAAATTGATATCATTAAACGTTAATAAATTTAAAGACCTCATAAACCAAAATAGCTGGCCAAACAATAGCTTTAAGAAACCCTAAGACTCCCATCCAGAAACCGGTAGCATGAGTAATATAATAAATTACTGCGCCCACAAACCCAAGACCATAAACTGTATTTGATGAAGCTCTTTTTTGTACTTTTTCATTCATTGCTGCTCTATTAAGAAAATGATTATAATATTGTTAGCTACGTATATCTACTCTATAATTTATTTAGAGATTTAATGTTTTCGAATGGATTTTCACTTCTTATAAAAGTACTAATTTGCTCATTACAAACCTCTATTGAAAATTTGAAATTTCATAAAAATTCATGCTTAATACAACATAATAGAAACCATTATTATTCCAGAAAAAGCCATTGGGACTATAAATATGGTATATATAAAGATGATGGTACTAGATTTTAAAAACGAAGCTATCCAACTGCTCTTATAAAAATTCCTAAAAGCCAACATCAGATAAACTACAAAAGATAGAAAAACCAAAACTTCAATCCATGTTGGGATTTCGACTACCGCATTTGCCAAAATTAAAAAACAAAATGTGGTAAAAAGAAATGTAAAAAAATAAAAGCTAAATACCATATGATGTGCAAACGTACCTCGATACCAATAAAACAATTTTAATAAAAAGGCAAATAATGGTAACATCAAGAACATAGTGATCGGAATAGTATCGTATAACGTTTTTAAAATACCTCCGCCTTGTCGTTCATAGAATTTTAGGATTTGCATATAAAATTTTCGAGTAATCGCCCCGGCATCTTCCTTTAAACCCATTGCTTTTAATTTTTCGGCTTGTGTGGCATTAATGGTGATTAAAGAATCTAGAAGATCTCTTTTAAAACTAAAGTCAACACTGGGTCCGTTTTGCGTGGCAGATATAACAGAATCTATCGTTTTAAGGTCTTTATCCGACATTCTGGTAAAAACTTGATTGTCTTTAAGTGTTTTTTTTGCCAATTCTAAGGCCATAGAATCTTTTTGAGCTTGTAACGAATCGACAACCCTTTCTTTGCTAAATCCTTTTTTTAATGTTTGTGTAAACTTATTATCGGCTTTTCTTATACTAAACGAGAACATAAAAAAGAAAACCACTGAAATAAATAGATAGAATTGTGCTGGATGTAGATACGAGAGACGTTTACCGTCAACAAAACGTCGAGCCAAAACACCAGGTTTGGTCATTAAAGGAATAAAACTTCTAAAAAAACGTGCATCTATAGAAAAATAATTACCAATGGTATTACTAAACAATACCCCAAAAGTAAGATTGTCTGCCGCTTCTTGACCACAATAAGGACAATAATCAAAAGATTCATCAAAAGACTTTTCACAGTTTTTGCATTTATTGATTGATGACATGTAAGAGGATTTGTCTAAAAATACAAAAACAATTTACAATTATAATAAAGAGAAGTATTTAGTGCAAAATTTTAAAATCGTCAAAAGACAAAACATCTCCTTCTTTTGCGTTAACATGACTTACTTTAGCAAATTTTGGTCCTACTTTACACCAATCTAATAGATGTTGGAGCTGTATGTCATTTCCCTCTGCCTCTATATAAACATCACCATTAGCTTGGTTTTTTACAAACCCCTTAATATTCAGTTCCAAGGCTTTTTCTAGAGTGCTCTTTCTATACCAGACTCCTTGTACGGTACCGGTAACGATAATGTTATAATGTTTCATTGTTTATTATTTTGATTTTTTGAAACCATGGATTAATTGCCCTAAAAACGTCTTTGGTATTTTTTCATCCCCAGGAAAACCAATTTCAATAGCACCACTATCTTCAGGTATATAATTAGTTTTAAAGATATAATCCCAGAGGCTTAAGCTAATTCCAAAATTTACACCATACCGACCTTTAGGTAGCTTATAAGAATGATGGTATAAATGCATTACAGGGTTGTTTAATATATATTTTAAAGGTCCCCAGGTAATTTTAATATTGGCATGATTGAAATGACCAATAGTGATTGCAATAAAATGTACAATATAGGCCTGTTCGGGTTCGAAACCGCCTAGTATCATTACCCCAATGGTTTTTAGGGGTTTGTAAAAAATATTTTCCATCCAATGATATCTTAAATGGGCAGCAAACCCCATTTCTTTTACCGAATGATGTATCTTATGAAATCTCCATAAAAAAGAATATTTATGCAATAAAACATGAGTAAGCCATTGCACAAAATCTAGTATGATAAAAAACACTAACAATTGTATCACTATAGGTAATCCAGAAATATTAATAAGAGTAAGGCTTTTTGAAGTAATGCCAATATCCAAAAAAACTAGACTTAATAACCTATAAAACCCACTTATCGCAATAGCGAAAATGAAAAAATTAAAATACATATAAAGTGCATCTGTCCAAAAATCTTTTCTAAACGTAGATTGATTTTTACGCCAAGGAAAAGCTATTTCTAATATCCATATCACTAATGATATTAGAGTAAGTCCCCAAAAATAATTCGTATACCAAGGCACTTCAAATACGATAGATTGCCAGGCCCAATTTAATGTATTGAGAAAGGCATCTATAAATGTATTCATGTATTTTTCCATAGCTAGTTTTGAATTATAAATTTAAGGCTTTCTATATCTACTTTAAGAACGAATGTAATAGGATGTGTTTATGAACAATAATCTTAAGTTATGATAGATTTTGGCCAGGTGATAAAAGATATATGTTTAACCTGGAACAAAACGATGATTAAAAATAAACATGCTTTATAATTAGTGAGGTAGTTTATCTTTTAAAATACCATATAAAAAAGTGCCTAAAACAGAAGAAATAAGTACAATTAGAATTGGAATATAACCAGCTCCTAATAAAACAAACATTGGTCCGGGACAAGCACCGGCCAATGCCCAGCCTAACCCAAAAAGAATCCCTCCAAGCATATACCTTGTAAAACTTTTTTCTTTAGGGGTAATCATAATTGTCTCACCATAAAAGGATTTTATTTTTTTACTTTTTATGTATTGCAGTATAAGAATACCTAATCCAACCGCAGAACCAATAATTCCATACATATGAAAAGAAGCGAATTGAAACATCTCATAGATCCTGAACCAGGACGCCGCTTCAGATTTAAATAAAACGATTCCGAAAAAAACACCAATAACCAAATATATAACTGAACGCATGCTTAAAATATTAAAGGAAAAATAATATGAATCATTAATAAACCACCTATAAAAAAGCCGATCACTGCTATGAGCGATGGTATTTGCAGGTTACTTAAACCAGAAATTGCATGACCAGAAGTACAACCGCCTGCATACCTTGCACCAAAACCAACGAATATTCCTCCTATGATTAGTAAGAACATACTTTTAGAAGTGTTAAAAACATCATTAGAATATAACAATTCTGGTATATATGCTTTGCCTGCACTAGTAAATCCTTTGGATTGAAGATCAATAATAACATCAGGATTTATTGCTACAGATGTATCAATAGATAAAAAAGTACTTGCAATATACCCCCCGATAACGACACCTAATAAAACAATTAGGTTCCAACGTTGAGCTTTCCAATCAAATTTAAAAAAGTTTGAAGCTTTCCCTGCTCCGCAAATTGTACAAATTGTTTTAAGATTAGAGGACATCCCAAATCTTTTGCCAACCATAAGCAATAAAAACATAACTAGGGCCATTAATGGTCCAGAGACATACCAGGGCCAAGGATCATAAATCCATTTCATCAATATTTATTTTGAAACAAAGAAATTAAAACCAAGAATGCCCTTCAGTAACATATGTTACATTAAACTAATTTTATTTTAGTGTTGTAGGGCAAACATAATCTGTAGTTTCAATGCCTACTTCTTTAATATCTTTAAAACCACCGGCAATATCTACTAGGTTATGAATCCCTCGGCTCTTTAAAATCGAGGCGGCTATAACAGATCGATATCCTCCAGCACAATGCACATAAAACGTTTTGTTGTTAGGAAATTCTGTTAGATATTCGTTTAGATAATCTAAAGGAGTGTTATGTGCTTTATCTACATGTTCAGCTGTGAACTCACTTTCCTTACGCACATCAAAAACAGGGATTTCACCTGTGTTAAGTATGTCTCTGAATTTAGAGGCAGAAATAGATGGTAAAGTGTCAAACTCCTTATCAGCTTCTTTCCATGCTTCAAAACCATTTTCTAAATATCCGATCGTATTATCAAATCCAACACGAGATAAGCGAGTAATAGTTTCTTCGATACGCCCTTCTGGAGCGACTAGTAAAATAGGTTGTTGTATATCGGCGATTAAGGCACCTACCCATGGAGCAAACCCTCCATCAATACCAATAAATATAGACCTGGGGATATGACCCTTTACATAATCGTTTTGATGTCTTACATCAAGAACTAGAGCCCCTGTTTCATTGGCCAAGGCTTCAAAATCATTAGGAGAAAAGGGTTTTGCTCCTTGTTTAATAACTTCGTCAATATCCTTATATCCTTCCTTGTTCATTTTTACATTAAGAGGAAAATATAAAGGAGGTGGCAATAATCCATCTGTAACCTCTTTTATAAATTCTTCTTTTGTCATGTCGGCCCGAAGTGCATAATTCATTTTCTTTTGATTACCCAATGTGTCTACGGTCTCTTTCATCATATTTTTACCACATGCAGAACCTGCTCCGTGCGCAGGATACACAATTACATCATCAGCTAATGGCATAATTTTATTACGCAAACTCTCGAACAAGGTTCCTGCAAGATCTTCTTGAGAAAGATGTGCTGCTTTTTGCGCCAAATCTGGACGCCCTACATCTCCAAGAAATAATGTGTCACCACTAAAAATAGCATGATCTTTACCATCCTTATCTTTCAATAAATAGGTTGTGCTTTCCATGGTATGACCAGGAGTGTGTAATGTTTTTATAGTAATATCTCCAAGTTTAAATTCTTGATTGTCCTTAGCAATAATTACTTTAAAAGTAGGATTAGCCATAGGACCATAAATAATATCGGCACCCGTTTCTTTGGCTAAAGTTAGGTGACCGCTTACGAAATCTGCATGAAAATGAGTCTCGAAGATGTACTTTATTTTTGCGTTATCTTCATTAGCTTTTTCAATATATGGTTGCACTTCTCTCAAAGGATCAATAATGGCTACTTCACCCTTACTTTCAATATAATATGCACCTTGAGCTAGGCATCCTGTGTATATTTGTTCTATTTTCATGTGTTCTATTCTTTAAGTATTTTCTAAGCAGCAATAGAAATACTATTCGTTTATTATTTATTTGTCAAAAATAAGGCAATTATTATTTGAATTCGGTAACAATGGTTACAAAGCTTGGATTAATATAATTCTTTAAGAATTATAAAAAGACCCATCCCCAAAACAAACCATCCAAATCCTTTTTCGAGCTTCTTACCCTCAATAAAGTTAGTTAGATATGTTCCTATAAAAATTCCAATTATTGATATTGCTGCGAAGATCAATAAAAAATTCCATTCTATGTGCATGATTTGCATATCACCAATAAAACCAACCAAGGATTTTATAGCAATAATTAATAAGGAGGTGGCTACAGCTTTTTTCATCGGCAATTTTGCAAATAAGACCAAAGCCGGTATAATCAAAAAACCACCACCAGCACCTACAATTCCGGTTATAATACCAACTATTAACCCTTCGATAATAATTAAGACATAGTTGTATTTTATGTTTTCTTTTTGGGATACGTCTTTCTTGCGATTTTTTATCATTGATACCGACGCAAGTAGCATAATGACCGCAAAAAATACCATGATGGCTATTTCTTTGGTGACTATAAAGTCTTTTACCTCAAAAATAATGTCTGGAATTGCAGGAACCATATATTTTCTAGTGCTATACACCGCAATAAAAGCTGGGGTAGCAAATATAATGGCGGTACGTAGACTTATCATTCTGTTACGGATATTTTTTAAGCTGCCAATTAATGCCGAAACTCCAACGATAAAAAGCGAATATGCTGTTGCGCTAATAGGATTAATATGCATTAGGTATACAAGTACAGGAATAGTGAGTATAGAGCCACCACCGCCAATTAATCCTAATACAATTCCGATAAAGAGCGCTCCAAAATACCCCAAAAACTCTACTATTTCCATGAATTAAATTTTTATCAAAAATAATTTCAGGAATCTTGCAATGCAGTAACATTTGTTACAGAGTGCTAAATATTTATTACCTCTATATTGTTTCTATTAAGTTTCACTTTGCCTTCATTTTCAAGTTTTTTTAATAACCTTGAAATTACTACTCTAGAGGTGTGCAAATCATACGCTATTTGTTGATGAGTATTATAAACAACATGATCATTGTTAATTTTAGTTTTGTCTTTAAGGTATTTGAGTAAACGATCATCCATTTTAAGAAACGCAATGTTATCAATGGTTTCTATAGCTTCAATTAGTCTTTTATGATAACTATCAAAGACGAAATTTTTCCAGGATTTATATTTTGTAGTCCATTCTTCCATTTTTTCTACAGGCACCATAACAAGTTTTGTATAGGTTTCTGCAATGGCTTTGATTTCGCTTTTGTGATGTCCTAAACAACAGGATAGTGTCATAGCGCAAGTATCTCCACGTTCTAAAAAGTATAATAGTAACTCATCACCATCAGAATCTTCTCGAAGAACCTTTATAGCACCGCTAATAATAAGAGGCATGGTTTTTATATAACTACCTGGTCTAATTAGTTCAAAACCTTCTTCTACCTCTTTAAAAGAACCAACTTGGTTAATTTCTTCAATAAGTTCATTTTCAAAGAAATGCCCGTAGTTATCTTTTAGCTCTTCAATCATTATTCTTGATTTTCTAGAAATACTTCTATTTGTTTTTTAGCTTCTTGATAGCCTAGGTCGAAAATATTTTCTAGGCCACTAGTACTAAATATACCGTAATTGACTAATTTTTTAGGTTGTACCACTATATCACATTGTGAGAATTTGATTTCGGCATTAGGCATTGCTCTTAAATAATATGCTCTTTGCATTACATTATATGAGTGTTTAAAATCCGTAATATTGGGTTTTTTAATAGGAGATACATCTACCCCAATAATCAAATCGCATTTTGCTTGCAATGGTGTAACTGGGAAATTATCTAGAATACCTCCGTCGGCATATAATTCTCCATTAATTAGTATAGGAGTAAAAACTCCCGGAAATGCAGCAGATGCAAGTAGAGGTTTAATTAATGTGCCTTTATCAAAAACTTTTATAGTTCCTTCGACTAAATTAGTGGCAGTAATAAATAATTTTTTTTGGAGCGACTCAAATGTATTCTCCGGAAAAAAGAAATCTAAATCTTCCTGAAATTTCTCAGAATCTAAAAAACCAGGTTTCTTTCTGGTAAACCGATTAAATTTAAATAGCGGAGTCTTCGTAAAGAATTTTTTGATCTCTTCATGAGTATAACCACCAGCATATAGAGAGCCTACAATGGCTCCGGCACTAGTGCCAGAAATATAGTTTGGAATTATTTCTGCTTCTTCAAAAGCTTTTATAGCTCCAATGTGCGCTACACCTTTAAACCCTCCTCCGGATAATACTAAGCCTATGTTTTTTGGACTTCCCATTTTTAAAAATTAAGTAAAGAATCATCATTTCCTATACTCTAAGAATTATTTACAAATTTAATGAATCTTTATATAGAGTCCATTTTGTTCTTGAGTTGGATTATCTATCGGTAATGTTCGAGGTATATTCTAGAGGGCCATTCTTTTCATTTCTTAATTTTATATTAAAATTAATTATAAAAGACCCTAAAAGTGTAACATATGTTTAAGATTGAGGGTCTTATTGAATATGAGGAAAATTCTATTTGGTATAGTGTTTTATTTCATGGGTATTGCAGTAGTTATGGCTACAATAGATCCACCCGTTTCGGGGTTTTTCTCTCCAGAAGATGAGATAATATTTTCTAAAGCTGAAATACTTAATGAGTACACAGCCCGAATTCCATTTAAACTAGTAGATCACTTAATTGTTGTTGAAGCAGAGCTTCTTAATAAAAAAGGTGACTTTATAATCGATACTGGTTCTGAAACTATGATTTTAAATAAAGTTCATTTTCCTTTAAAATATCAACATCTATCTAAGAAAAAAAAGACCTCTGGAGTAATCGAAGTTATGGATGATACTTTTGAGCAGGATGTAAAAGAGTTTATATTACAAAACTTTAATTTAAAAGATAAAACATCCGATATCATTGATTTATCTCATATCGAAAAAGCAAAAAAAATACGACTATTAGGGGTAATAGGATATAATATTTTAAAAGATTATGAGGTGTTTATTGATATGCACCTTAATCAAATTACATTGACAAAAGTGAATGATTACGGAGATAGATTCGATCATAATGTCTATGCCGAAAAATTTACAGATAGTATTGATTTTAAATTGATAAAGCACACTATTGTATTAAATGGATTTATTGGAGATAGAGAAGTAGTTTTTGGATTAGATACAGCGGCAGAGTTTAATCAAATTAATAAAAAAATAGGTAGAAAAGCACTTAAGTATTTTTACCCCAAAAAGCGATTAATGTTATCCGGAGCAAGTAATCATAAGATTGAAGTTGTAGCAGGAAAATTGTTTAGAGTAAGGTTGAGTGAAACTATTTATTTTGGCCCAATGGATACCGTATTAGCCAACTTGAGTAAGATGAATGAAGTTTTTGGTGTAGCCCTGGATGGTGTATTGGGATACGAATTTTTTAGACAGAAAAGGACTATTATTAATTATCAGAAAGAAAAGCTTTACTTTGTAGATAGCCCGATATTAAGAAATTGAAAAGGAATCCCCTACATATTATTGTTTTGTTACTTGCTTTTGTGGGTATAGATACTTTTGGCCAAACCAAAGAGGTTAAAGGATATAGAATTGATGGTGATGAATTAATATTTACATTTGATAGGCGTGAATATGAAGAAGCGACTACGAATAAACATGGAAGGGTTGTAGATTTTGAGGATCTAGACATACAAACTGTAATGGTATCTGGAGAATTTAACAATTGGTCCATGAAGAAATGGCGGATGACAAAGGTTGATGAAAATCGATATGAACTTAGAAAAAAAATCAGTGATTTTACAGATGAGTTTTCTTGGGAATTTAAATTTGTAATTAATAATGCCTATTGGGCAGAACCCTCTAAAAGAGATGTAAATGTGGTTAGAGCACGCAAAAATGGAACAACGTTATCTACGTACAATTTAAAAATGTATACTGCTTATCCTGATAAAGATGGAAACGTTACGTTTACACTTAACGGCTATGAAGATGCGAAAAAAGTTGTGCTAAGCGGTAGTTTTAATAAATGGAATGAAGATATTTTTAGATTATCAAAAACAGAAGACTGTTGGACGTTGACATTAAAAATAAAACCTGGAGAGTATCAATATAAATTTATTATCGATGGCAAGTGGATAGAGGATCCAGAAAACCCAAATAAAAAAGTAAATGAATTTAATGGGTTTAACTCGGTTATTGATATTAGGGCATCAGCACAATTTATTCTTAACGGTTATTTAAATGCAAAAAAAGTAATTCTATCAGGATCATTTAATGATTGGTCAGAGAATGATTTTGAAATGAAAAAGACAAAAAATGGTTGGTTATACAATACCATGTTATCAGGAGGGAAACATCACTATAAATTTATCGTAGATGATTCTTGGATTTTAGACCCGGATAATCCAATAAAAGAATACGATGGGAAGGGGAATATTAATTCTGTTTGCATGATTAAATAGAAAATTTTAATCAGCCTCCAATAGTAATCATACTGCGATTATTATGCTCATCGGTATTTTTAAATTTATCTAATGTATCCATTCCACTTCGTATTTTAAATTTAGCTTGTACAGCTCTTTCAATAATTGGGTTGATGGATTTCCCTTGTCGTAATGGAGTTAATAGATCAGACTCGGTTGAAGAAAACAAACAGTTTTTTATCTGCCCATTTGCTGTAAGACGAATTCTATTACAACCATCGCAAAAAGGATTTGTTACCGAACTAATGATTGCAAAAGTGCCTTGATATCCCTTGATTTGATAACTTTTGGTAGTATCATTAGGTGCATCTTTTAATTTGATGATTTCATTTTTGTTGAAATTGGTATTTACCTCTGTTAAAATTTCTTGTAGAGATACTAATTTATCCATATTCCAACGGTTACCATCAAAAGGCATAAATTCTATAAATCGAACATGTACTGGTAAGCTTTTGGTTAAATTGACAAAATCTATAATCTCATCATCATTAAAACCCTTAATTAAAACACAATTTACTTTTACAGTAAATCCTTCTTTGATTAATAGAAGAATGTTTTGGTATACTTTTTCAAAATAAGACCTTCTGGTTATTTCAGTATTTTTTGAAGCATCCAGAGAATCAAGACTTACATTTAATGATTTAATACCAGATTTTTTAAATTGATCAATAAACTTATCTACGATAACTCCATTTGTTGTGATAGTAAGTTCTACTGGTAAAGATGAGAGTTTTTCTATGATTAATGCAGCATCTTTTCTCACTAAAGGTTCACCGCCCGTTAATCGAATTTTGGTAACACCTAGATCTACAAACTGATTGGCAATTGTATAGATTTCCTCATAGGTCATTATGTGTTCTTTGGGAGATAATTGAATACCTTCTGCAGGCATGCAATAGGTACAACGCAAATTACATCTCTCGGTTAATGAGATGCGAAGATAATTGTGTTTTCTGCCAAAAGTATCTGTTAGAGTATGTAGATTATTTGGTTTAGTCATGTCTTGCTCCTTTCAAAATTCTAAATACATGTAATACTTCAGGAAAAATGGCATCCATAGATTCCTTTGCACCATTCGTAGATCCAGGAAGAGCCAATACCAATGTGTTCTTAATAGTTCCCACTACACTGCGGGATAACATGGCATACGGCATGCGATCTTGTCCATATTTCCTAATAGCTTCTTCTATACCAGGAATGGTTCTATCTAATAAAGGTTTTAAAGCTTCAGGAGTGACATCTCTTACAGATAAGCCGGTTCCTCCAGTATAAATTACCATATCAGTACCTTTATCTTGATAGTGTTTTACTTTTTCTTGGATGACATCAATTTCATCAGGAATGATGATATAATCCAAAATACTAACATCACATTGTTCTAGTTTGGCAAGTATAGCTTTGCCAGCTTTATCTTCTTTTTTTCCTTCAGAAATAGTATCAGAACAAACAATAACTACCGCCTTCAGATCTGTTCTAAATTTATCTTTATAATCTGATTTTCCTCCTTTTTTGTGTAGCAGTTTGATATGATGAATTTCTACTCCTTTATCGATAGGTTTTAACATGTCATACATATTAAGTGCTACGATACTCGCACCATGCATGGCCTCTACTTCGACTCCCGTTTTATAGATGGTTTTAATAGTAACTAAAACGGTAATTTCTAAACCATCAATGGTATAATCAATACCCGTATATTCAATAGGTAGAGGGTGACAATCAGGCAATAAATCGGGAGTTTTTTTTACTCCCAGCAACCCAGCAGCTTTACTCATAGCAAATACATCGCCCTTAGGGACAGTACCATTTTGTATGGCTTCAATAGTTTCTTGCTTGCTAACTTTTACGATAGCTTGTGCGGTAGCTATTCTTAAGGTTGATGTTTTATGTGTGATATCTACCATAATTTATGTATTCTGTTTCCATTGATGCGTTTGATCTTCAAAAATCTCTTTGCCAAAAACAGGAACATCGGCTTTGATAGCCTCAACCACATATTCAAGAGCTTTAAAAACTATTTTTCTTCTCGGAGAAGACACAAATACAAAAAGGCATATTTCTCCGATATTTACCTGACCAAGACTATGATAAATATGCATACAAGTTAGATCGTATTTAGCAAAAGTAGCTTCACGAATCTCATGAAATTTTTGATTGGCCATTTCTTCATATGCAGTATAATCAATGGCAGTAACAGTTTTGCCATCGATTATATCAGCTCGTACCTGTCCTAAAAAAATATTATGAGCACCAATATTCGTTTTTGTTTGATGCTTGGCAATGGATTGGCCAATAAATTCTGATGAAATGGCCCCTTGCACAAATACATTTTTTGTTTTCTTTTTTTCCATATATATAGTTATACTACTTTTGAGGATTGATATTCAAAAAGGGCAATAGCACCTCCTTTTACATGTGATATTTTCTGAAATCCATTTTTTTGAAGAATTTCTACTGCTTTTTTACTTCTAACTCCTGATTGGCAAAAGACAATAGTTTCTTTTTCATGATCTATTTTGTGCATTTCTTTTTCAAGTGATCCTAACGGAATATATAGTGGATGTAAACTTTCAATTTTTGGCCGTTCATGATCCTCTCGAACATCTATATATTGTATGTCTTTTAATTGAAATACTTCTAAGGCAGTTTTTTCTTTAATATGTAAAATCCCACAAAAGAGATCATAATCTATGGTTTCAAAATTCTTGGCGGTATTAAGTATTTTCGATACTTGCTTATCAACACGTTGTATAGAAAAACTTGAAAATCGAGTAGAAAGGCAATCATACATCAATAATTTACCATTGAGAACATCACCGATTCCTAAGATAATTTTTAAAACTTCGTTGGCTTGCATACTTCCAATAATTCCAGGTAATACTCCCAAAACACCTATTTCAGAACAAGAAGGTACGCTTCCAGCTTTCGGAGGTTCAGGAAAAAGACATCGATATGTTGGTCCGTTTTTATAATTAAAAACGGCTACCTGTCCTTCAAATTTAAAAATAGCACCATATGCCAAAGGCTTGCCGGTAATAACACATGCATCATTAACCAAATACCTTGTGGAGAAATTATCTGTTCCATCTAATATAATATCATATGCTGCAAAAAGAGATAAAGCGTTTTTCGTGGTTAATTTTTCGGGATATACGTTAATTGTTATATCTGGATTAAGATCTACAAGGCGATCTTTGGCAGCTATAGCTTTGTTTTTACCAATAGAATTTTCTCCGTACAAGATCTGTCGATGTAGGTTAGAGGCTTCTACGGTATCAAAATCAATTATCCCGATAGTACCTATTCCCGCTGCAGTAAGATATTGCAAGGCAGGACATCCCAAACCACCAGCTCCTATAACCAGTACTTTGGATGCACTAAGTTTATTTTGCCCCGATGTACCAATTTCAGAGAGAATAATTTGTCTGTGATATCTTGAATGTAAAGAATCCATAGTATTGTATGTTAACCTCCAGCAAATGGGGGTAATAAAGCTACTTCGGTTTGATTGTTTATAAAATAGTTGTGATCGACTAATTGTTGATTAACCGCAACTTTAAAGTCATTTTGATGTAGTTTGGGGTACTGATCTTTTAGCTTTTTAATCAATTCGGATACAAAACAAGCCTCGGTTTGTATTTGTTCTTCATGAATTGTAGTGGCCTCGGCCAGCATGCCAAAATATTTAATGGTTAACTCCATTTGTAATTATTTTTAGATCCTCTGGGGTATTAATATTACTCACAAAAAAATGTTCTTCTTCTAAAATTGTAATTGTTTTTGTATTTAGTTCTGATATCAGTTTTCGCAAACGTTTTTCGCCATTTGCCAAAAATTGGGCACATTTCTCTGCACATTGTTTTTTGTACATAGCAATTAAAGGAATGGTTTGTTGTTTGCTTTCAAAAATAATGGCATCATAATCTTCTTTTTTTTGAGGTAAAAGTTTTTGTAAAAGAGTAGTCGTAATCAAGGGGACATCACAACTTAATACTAAGTTATTTTCTGTTTTAGAATGTAGTAATCCGGCATGTAATCCGGCTATTGGACCAGAATCTGGTATAATATCCGGTACTCTTCTACCTTTAAACTTGTCATATTGCGGGTTGTTACTAACAATAATTAATTCATCTATTAGTGGTTGTAAAGCATTACTAATATGTTTAATAAAGGATGTGTTTTCAAAAAGGAGTAAACCTTTTTCACTTCCCATTCTAGAGCTTTTGCCTCCTGCCAAAATAATTCCGGTTACTTTTTTGTCTAGATTCATAATGAAATTTGTTTCAATTCATTGTCTAGAAATTCCCAACATTTTTGATTAATTGTGTCAAATGTTTTAATTACACTTTCACCATAAGTAGTTAGTCGAGCTCCTCCTCCTCCTTTACCTCCTGTTGAGGTAATTACTAATGGCTCTTTGGCAGTCTTATTCATGCTATCTAATAGATTCCATGCTTTTTTATAGGACATATCCAGCGAACCAGCTGCCTTGCTTAGGGAGCCCGTGTCTGAGATAGCTTTTAATAAACGAACTCTACCTTCACCTAGGAAAACCCCATGTTCAGATTCTATCCATATTCTACTTTTTATTCTATAGTCCATTAGAAGCGTTTGGTTTTTAAAGATACAACGATTTTTTAGGAAAGATTTTTCTTTAAGTCAATTTTAGGAAAAAAAGGATTTTAGATTAAATTTTTATGAAAATTCTAAATTTTTCGCAGTATTTATGGCAAATTAACTATTTGTACAGGATCTCCAATTTCAACATTTGATACTTCTTCGGGGAGATAAACCATAGCATTGGCTACAGAAAAAGATCTAAGCATTGAAGATGCCTGTCCATCCAAAATAGTAACATTATTTTCAGAAATTATAGCTTTCAAAAACTCTGCTCTTTCTCCTTTTTTTGAGTAATTCGTATTAGAAATGGCAGTACCTCTTTTTGTAGAAGAATGTGTGTTTCCACAGGTTTTTAATAATGCCGGGAGTACATATATGTAGAAACAACTAAGTGAAGAAGCTGGATTACCGGGTAGAGCAAAAATAATTTTCTCTTGTTTTTTTGCAAAATATAAAGGCTTTCCTGGTTTCTGTTTCACCTTATAAAAAACTTCTTCTACAGCCAAAGCCCTGAGTGCTTTGCCTACAAAATCATAATCGCCAACAGATATTCCGCCAGAGATTAGGATTACATCGTGATTTTCAATCGTATCTCTTATAAGGTCTATTGTAGCGGTATATTCATCAACAACTTTATAACAGGTAATATTAGAAAATCCTGATTGAGTACACGCACCTTGGAGCATGGCAGAATTACTTTCATATATCTGCCCATGCAGTAAAGATTGCCCTGGAGGAATTAATTCATTTCCTGTTGTGATAATAGCAATAGATGGTTTTTGATATACTGTTACAGTTGTGATTCCTAAAGTGGCTAAATATCCAATTCCTGCAGCGGTTATAAGTGTTCCTTTAGGTAATGCAATATCACCTTTTTTGATTTGCTCTCCTATAGGACGAATATTGGCATGGAGCGAAACAGAACCTTGGGTACTAATTTGGTTACCAGAAACCGTTACTTTTTCTTGCATGATAACGGCTTTAGCACTTGGTGGTACAGGAGCTCCTGTAAAAATCCTGATAGCTTCCCCTTTTTTTATATTTGGATTCTCAATGTCACCAGCTTTTATCTCACCCGATAATATGAAATTATCTTCTTCGATAGACCCTAATGCATACCCGTCCATAGCAGATTGCCGAAAAGGAGGCATGTGTATAGGAGAAATAATATCACTTACTATAACATGGCCGAGGGCTTTGATAATAGGCAAAGTGGTAATGTTTTCTGTTTTTTTAGTATGATCATGAACTAGTTGAAGAGCTTGCGGTACAGATATCATATTTACTTTTCGTTATATATGTAAAAATACAACGAAATTTGATGTATATAAAAAGAACATTGAGAATTCTTACTTACATGAGATGAAAAGCCAGGATAACCTCCTGGCTTTTATAGTTGTGGTTTGGAAAGTAATTTTGTTTATATATTTTTTGTGGTTTGAGAAATTATTGGTTTTAAGAGTTAATGTATCATAGAGATACAATGGTCGTAATCTTAAGAGAAGGGTTGATTTGAGAAATGATCGTAATACTTTTATCGGTTTTTTCGATCACTTTAGTTTCTGGGATATCAACTATTTCATTTTCTCTTTTAGATAATAGTTGTCCTGCTCTTTGCAAATAAGAACCTGTTTGATACTTAAATACTGGTGGTTTTAACTCTTCTTTATTTACCAAATTAGATTTTAGGTAAATAGAAAGTGGTCGAGGTTTAAAATCAATCAGCCAACTAATCAGTTCTAAATTTGCAGGAGTAGTAGATTTAGTTTCTCCGGTTAAAAAATTAATAATCGGTTTAAACTTGTCTCCTTTCATTCGTTCGATGGCGTATAATTTGTTTTCTCCATCCTTAAATTGAAAAAAACGGTTTAAAATACCTTCATCGTACTTTTCCTTTCTTCGAGGCAATAGCCACATACATGCCTCTTTAATTTGTTTGCGCGTAGGTTCAAGAAGATAACTGCTCATCTCTCCGCCTTTTTCCCTTTTGTACTTTTCAAGAATTTCATTCTTGTAAGTAACACTTGTTTTTCTCTCCATGTTATGTTGAATTATTGGAATCTTCGGGATTTCGAAGGAATCTTTGGAATCCCTGGAATTGTTTATGCATATAGACTGGGGTTCTCATTAAATTCACATCAACAACTAGTTCCGGTTACATATTGCTAACATAGTAAATGTATAAACTCAGTTGTTACGGAAATCCGTAAGGTGATCATCAATGGCAATGGAAAGTAGCCAAAGAGAGTCACTTCAGATTTCAACTTTCCGCAAAACAAAAAAGGAGTACTCCCTTATTTAGTAAACGATTGCTATACCCATTTTTCTGGTTTAAATCCAGACAGCAATCCCATTGTATAAACCTAAAAATTAAAAGATTATGAAAACTATTTTTTACATATTAATCGCCCTTTTTATTACAGCAAGTGTAACCTCATGTACCACTGATAGTATTGCTGATGAAGATATATCCATAGAAACTTTCGCAACTGAAGGAGAAGATGAGCATATGGAGGGAGAAGATGAAGGCTAGGATATGCTGTTATAAGAACTAAAATTATTAAATTGGGTGTATATATTATAAATAGATAATATATACACCCAATTTAATTTAGTAATTTTGGGATATGAAACTTTGGCGTGTCAATTTCCCTTTCTCAATAAGAATATGGGGACTTATATCTTATATAAGTTTTTCAACTTTTGGTCAAGAAAAAGAGAAATCTTCATTGACTCCTATACAGTTGGACAGTACGTATTATTACTTTAAACTAAGTAAAGAAGATTCGGTTCCTCGAAATGAAAAATTAAAACATATCAACTCTTTTTTAAGTGCTTCAAAAAGATTTCCACATGATTCTCTACTATATATTGGATTAATGAGGAAAACAACCTTGTTAGGTCAACTTAAAAAGTTTGATAGTGCAATTGTTTATTCTAAAAAATTACTTAGTGTAGCAGAGAAAAATCAAGATACTTCTTACATGATTAAGGCATACGCAAAACTGGGCAGGTACTATAAAAATAATAATCAACTTGCCCATGCTTTTAAGAATTATAATGAATCGTTTAAGGTATCAAGAATTCTTATGGATAGTATTGCAGCTGGAAAAAGTCTACTGCAGATGGCTAATATACAAGCTTCTTTAGGAGATTTTTCGGGAAGTAAAACGACAGCAATTGATGGAATAAGATATATAGAAAACACTACGAATGTTCAAACACTCTCAGGACTATATCATATTATTTCGGTAGCAAATCGCGAGCAAAAAAATTATGAAGATGCCCTAAAATACAATGATAAAGCTTTTGAAATAGACAAGAGTCGAAATAGTATTCAGGTGTTTAAAAATACTAGAGCTAATATATTATCTGATCAAAAAGAATTTAAAAAGGCAATTGATATTTTACAAGAACTAATGTCTGATAGTACTATTCAGAAAAGTAAAAGTAAATATGCAAGAGTAATAGATAATTATGGATATGAAATGTGGTTGCAAGATCCAGAAAATGAAGATTCCGAACAATTACTTTTGACGGCTAAAGATATGCGAGAAAAAACGCAAGATATTTCCGGATTAATCGCTAGTAACATACATTTGACTAAGTATTATCTTGAAAAAGAAGATACAAAGGCATTGTTATATGCTGAGGCAGCTTATGAAAATGCAAAAAAAAGACGCAGCTTAACTTCTGTGATTGAGGCTTTAGAATTTGTGTTCAAACTTAAAGATAATATCAAAGAAGAAGCGCTAGAGTATGACAGAGTTCATAAAGAATTACAAACAATTAATCAAAGCAATCGCGAGATTTATGGCGTAACCAAATATGAAAATGATAAACTCACTACTGAAAACTTAGTTTTAAGAGCAGAAACTGCAAAAAAAGAACGGCAACGGGTTATTTATCTGTTTGGGACTATTATTCTTATACTAACAGGTGGATTTGTTTTTTACTTTTTAGAGCAACGTCATAAAAGAGAAATTATCCGAGATGTTTATAATGCCGAAGCTCGTATTTCAAAAAAACTACATGATGAACTAGCTAATGATGTATATAACGTGATGATCCAGATACAAAACGATCAAAGTAATCAGGATGTGTTGGATAAATTAGAAGACATTTATAATAGTACTCGTGATATTTCGCGAGAAAATAGTAGTTTTAATGAAGGGCGAGATTTTTCGCAAGAACTTAATCATATGTTAAGTGGTTATAGTGGTGATTATACCAAAATTATTATTAAAGATATAGATGAGATAGCCTGGCAATCTATTACTCCCGAAAAGAAAATTATCGTACATCGCGTATTACAAGAATTAATGATCAATATGAAAAAACATAGTGATGCAAGTTTGGTAGCGGTTACCTTTAAAAAAAGCCCTAAACAGATAAAAATAACCTATGCAGATAATGGTTTAGGTGTTGATAAAGAAGGAATTATGTATAGTAATGGACTGAGGAATGCGGAAAACCGTATAAAAACAATTGGAGGATCATTTATATTTGAATCCGAAATAGGAAAGGGCTTTAAAGCCAGTTTATGTTTCCCAAACTAATTATAATAACGAGCTTATGTTTAATAAAGTCTTAGTCAACGAAGATCTCGGAAGTATTAATCATGGAATAGCACATATTCTTCATGATAGAACTGGAGTAGAAGAGATACAGCAGGCACAATATTGTGATGATGCTTATCTTAAGTTTAGAAGAGCCAAAAGAGATGGCCATCCTTTTGATTTATTAGTAACTGATCTTTCTTTTAAAGAAAGTCATAGAGAACGAAAACTTATTTCGGGCATTCAACTTATAGAAGCTATACGATCCATACAACCCGATATTAAAATTGTTGTATATTCAATGGAGGATAGACCGGCAAAAGTAAGATCTCTTTTTGCAGATCAATGTATAGATGCTTATGTATGCAAGGGCCGCTATGGATTAAATGAACTCGTGCAATCGGTATCTGAAGTCTATAGTAACAATCGTTTTATATCACCTCGATTGGCAAGTATTATGAGTAAAAATAATGTTTTTGAACTTAAAGATTATGATCTTTTATTATTAAAACATTTGTCTGATGGATTAACACAAGAACAAATTGGAGAGTATTTTAGAAAAAATCATATTTCTCCAAATAGTATTAGTTCTATAGAAAAACGACTTAATAAATTGAAGTTCAATTTTAAGGCCAAAAATGCAATTCACCTGGTCGCTATGACCAAGGATTTGGGCCTCTTATAATTCAAACTAAAAATAAATAAGAATTCCTTACGGGAAGCCGTAAGGAATTGTCGTTTATTAATTTTAACTTTGAAATCAGCTCTTTTGAAACGTGTGAAAACGTATAAAATTATGGGTTTTTTAAAGAGTGTTTTTAGATTTTCGAAAATAAAACAACCCCGCAATTGTAAAACTTTGGCGAGCCAACAAAAGCAGGGTCTGAATAACGATTGATCTAATATAAATCAACCATTAAATGGATGCCTTTTAAGGGTGCTATATTCAAAAAACGAGTTGAAATTTGATTATAGAAACCTCTTGGATCCGAATATAATTTTTTTATAACAAATGGGTGAATACCTATTTTCCTAATGCACAATATAGTAAGAAGCTTTTAAATATTTATAATTTTATAGAGTTATTTATTCTTTTTTTGGTTGATTTTATTAGCTCATATATTATTTTTTTCGATTTATATAATTATTTTTTTTGTACAAGATTACTTTAGTTTTTTGATTTTTAAAACATAATTACAAAAGGTATAAATCAAATATTTCTTGTGTTAAGAAACGAATTAAACATACACTAATTTACTTATGGCGGACTTTAATTGGTTGTCAAAAAAACATACTTGCTCGTCCCATGCTATAAAATAAGAAGCAAAATATGTTTTGATAGATATTATAAAGTTCAGATATGGTGTGATTTCATACCCAGGTAAAAGCCGGATTTCTTAGATCCGGCTTTTATTGTGTTTTTGGCAAGTAATAATTTATGATCAAAAACTTAGCCTAAAAGTTATATTAGGAGTTACACCCAAAGAATATTTATTGACTTCGCGGAGCTCAAAAGAGATATTATTATCATTGTCAGTTATTTGGTATAAAGGATAACTTCTGTTTAATGTATTCTTTTTTCCGTATACGTTTAGCAGCGAAAATCCTATACGTCCTTGAGTAGTATCGTTTTTTGCCGACCAATTAAAATCATATACTACAGAAAAATCAAGACGATGATAATCGGGTAGATTTTTAGAATTTACAGGGTCATAGACTATAGATGGATTATTATCGTTATCAACTATAAACCCCAAAGCCGGAGTATACGGCGTACCCGTACGATATTTCCAACCTAAAGAAAATTGAAGTGTTTTCCATTGATAAGCATGGGACCAGGATACAGAATGGGCAATGTTGGTATTTCCTTTAAAAGCGTTACCTTGATTAATCATATCAAATACGAATTCGGTATCTGAAAGAGAATACCCTAACCATGTTGAGTATCTTCCTGCTTTTTTCTTGAGTAAAAGATCCACCCCCATAGAGGTGCTTTCTCCTTTAGAAAAAGCACTTGGCGCAGACTCAAATCCTCGAGTTAAAGAGGTAAGTCCTTTGATTTTTTTATAATAAATATCTAAGTCAATATTCCAATTTTTTTTATGAAACAACCCTCCTAGGGTATATTGATTGCTCCTTAGTAGTGGTATCAGACCTTCTTGAGCTACAGTCCATATTTGATTTTCGAGACCAAAATTAAAAGTGGCAAATTCTATTACCTGGCTAATGGATTGATTTTTAACCTCGGCAGACCCTTTTACTCTAAAATGGTTTCCTAATTTTCTTTCTACATAGAGTCTAGGCTCAACAAAAGAAGATTGTAATGATGAGTAATAACTGCTTCGCGCACCAATACCTATGAGCCATGTTTGGGGAGCACTATATTGTAAATTAGAATAGATACTATGTGTTGGGTTTTCTTGAGAATCTTCGGCAATAAATTCGTTTTCTTGTATAAAAAAAGCTACACGATTACTGTGCAATTGATAACCATTAGAAAACGTAAAATGGTCATTGATATTCCAGTCTGTATGAAACGAAAAACTATACTCTTTGATAGTATTTTCTTTTACGATAGTTTGATCCCGATTAACAAATAAGTTTCTCCCTCGATATTCTAGATCATATTCAGAATGTGATAATTCTGTTTTTGAAGAAAATCGTTTATTCCATTTACTTCTCCATGAAATATTTACACCAAAATTTTTGATTGCCAATTCATCACGAGATGTATCAATAAACTCAATATCCTGAAAAGAATAATCTAATTTATTTCGAGTAAAAAGACTAGAAACCGAAATTGTATTATTTTCAGAAAGTTCTGCAATTAGTTTTAAAGTAGCATCTGTAAAATAAAACAACTCTTTTGTCTCTGTAAATTCTGGATCAAAGGTCGACCTATTATCTGTAATACTAGTGTTCTGAAAAGCACGATCAGAATATGTATTTATAGTGGGTGTTTCTATAATATCAGTTATGGATCTTCTGACCGACATCAAGATGGCAACTTTTTTTGAAAGAGGAAGTTTGATAAACCCATCGGCATGTGTCATATTTACACCAAATCCACCTTTTATTTTATGAGGTACTTTTTGATCTGTTTTAATGTCAATTACTCCAGAGACTCGATCCCCATAGATGGGTTGTGTCCCACTTTTGTATACCGTAATATCATTAGTGATATATGGATTAAAGGCAGAGATTAGCCCAAAAAAATGGTCAGAATTATACATTTTGATACCATCCCACAAAATCAAATTTTGATCAGGTGTACCTCCTCTAATATAAATTCCCGATGCAGTTTCTAAAGGGCTTTCTATACCTGGCAATAATTGAATGCTTTGTAAAATATCTGGTTCTGATAAACCCGAAATTATATTTGAATTATTTGGCTTGATACTTACCGATCCATCTCTGTTTTTTACGATTCCAGAGGTGAGGTATTCTTTTATGACTACCTCATTTAAAACAAAACCTTCTGATGATAATACATACGTATCACAATTAGAATTAATTTTATTTTTGACATTAATAGAAAGGGTTTTATATCCTAAATATGAAATGGATAATGTGTCGGATAGGTCAACATCGGTTATGCTGAAAAACCCTTTTTTGTTAGAGGTAGTGCCAGTTTTTTTTGTTTCGTTTATAATCGAGGCACCTTCAATAATAGTATTTGTTTTATCGGTCAAATACCCACAAATGGTTATTGTTTTGGCGAGTTTAACAACATAATATTTATCATCTATTTGATTAAAAGAAATTGGATATTGATCAGTTATTGAGGCTATGATTTCTTGCAATGAAATGGCATCCTCACTTATAGAAAAGATTATTTCAGAGAATGATGTGGCGTTGTATGAAAACTTCACACCAAAGAGCGTTTCTATTTCAGATAGAAAACTATCTAATGTATAATTGGTAAGATGAACTCCTTCTTTCTTTTGTTGAGCTTGTGTGCAAAAAGAGAAAAAGAAAATAAAGATTAAAAATTTATATTTCATTTATTCTTCAGACAATTCTATGCTATCTTTATCTATAAAAGTATACTTAATATTCATAGCATCAAAGACCGTGTGCAATGCATTCTGAAGGTTGTTATGTGTAAATCCTCCGCTATAGCGTTGATTGATATTAACTTTTGCGGTTTCAATGGTTATATTATATTGTTTTTCGAGTGTAGTAATAACTTGTAATAAAGGAGAATTAGTAAAACTACTTTCTCCAGTAGTCCATGAAGGAACAGGGTCGTTTAATTTCCATTCTTCAAAAGATGAATTGATACTTCGTATAGCTTCTCCTTGAGTTAAGATTCGAGATGATGTATTATTTTCTACTTTGACCTTGCCTTCATAACAGATTACTTCAAAGAGATTGTTGTTGGTGTTAATGTTAAACTGTGTTCCTAGAACAGATACTGTATTCGTATTAGATTTTACTATAAATGTATTTCCTTTTTTTACCTTGAAAAAGGCTTCGCCTTCTAAAAAAACCATACGTTCTTTTCCTTCCCAATTTCCTTTATTATAATAAATTTTGGACTTAGCATTTAAAATAGCCTCAGAATTGTCTGGAAGTAGGATGGTAAGCTGTTCACCAAAACCAGTTTGATGTGTTGTATTTTGATTAAAGAAAAACGTAAACCCTAGAATTAAAGCAATACTAGCTGCAACTGCGTATGCCCATTTTGGAACAAGAGGGATAGCCTTTTTGTTTTTAGAAACATCGTCTTGTATACGATTAAAAAGTTGTTCTCGATCAACTGTAGGTACATCTAATAATTCTGTTCCTTGCAGAATAGTTTTGTATAGTTCATAATCCTTAGTTTTTTTGAATGCGTTGATTTCTTCTTCGGATAATTCGCCACTAGCCCATTTGGCTAAAAAGTTATCTATGTTGTCTGACTTTTCCATTATTTCTTCAAAATTAGATGGCTTGTCCTAGTTTTTCTCTTAACTCTAACAAGGCCAAATGCATTCTGCGTTCTACTGCTTTTTGGGTTAATCCTATAATTTCGGCAATCTCCCGATAGGTTTTCTTATCTTTTCTGCTTAACAAAAAGACCTCTCTTTGTTTCTCTGGCAGTTCGGCAATGCAACGTTGTAATTTTATCATAAACTCTTTTTCTTCTAAAAGAAACTCTGGACTATATTCATATCCTATAGAAGAAAAACTTTGTTGATTATATTTTAAAATCACTTTTTCATGTCTTAAATCATTAAAAAAAGCATTTTGTGCTACCTTCATTAAAAATGATTTTGCTTTTTCAAACAGTACTTTTTTACAATTTCTCCAGAGTTTAACAAAAGCTTCTTGTGTGATGTCTTCTGCCTGTGCCATATTCCCACATTTATAATATATAAAGTTGAGAATTACCTCAGAATGATTGTCATAAATCATTTTAAAGGTTTTTTCTTCACAAACAGATTGTTGTTTTTTGGGCATTTCAGAAATACTTAGCTTTTTTCAAAACTAATGTATTTATAGAAAAGTATAGATAGATAGTATTTTTTCTTTCCAATAATAGGGTATTACGATCGTAAACTTTTTTAAAATGTGTTATACCATTTAAACATCTGTTGCTTCGTTATGTCTGTTTACTCTAACAACACGAGAGATTGTATTTACCCTATTTAGAAATAATAATAGGGATGTTTTTTTACTTCAAAAAAAAATGAAGAAAAAAAAATAGGGTGTACTTAAAGTTTGTTGTTGTGTTATAAAAGACGTTTAATTTTTAAATCAAAGAAGATTATGAAAGACACAAGAAGATGGAAATATATAGTAATTCTTTTTTTAAGTGTTATCACCCTTACGTTTCAATCTTGCAATAAAGATGATGATGCAGGGCCAGAAGAAAATTCTAATGTAGATAATAATGGTGGTGATAATGAAAATGAAAACCAAAGCGAAGACCTTAGAAATGTAACGTTGTATAAAGTTGATGGAGAAAATATTGTTAAAGAAAGAGATTTTAGTGTCACTGGGCAAGCATTAGCACTGCAAAAAGACACACAAAAACATCAGGAGATATGGAATCTTGTAAAGGATATAATCCCATTAGATTATAGATCAAAAATGAACGAGTTTATGATCTATACTGGAGAAAAAAGTGGTATTGCTGGATATGTAGTAGAACGAACTCCGGACCTTTCAAAATGGCAAATGGGTATTGCAATAGATTACGCCTATGAAGGAGGTTTTAATGCGGGAGGAGAATTGGCATACACTATTGTGCATGAATTTGGTCATATTATTACTTTGGATATAAAGCAAGTTGATTCCTCTATATCATCAGGCAATTGTAAAAGTTTTTTTACAGGAGAAGGTTGTGCTAGAGATGATTCTAATATCAATAAAATTTATCAAAATCACTGGGCAGATATTTGGACAGAATTTCAGGATATAAATAGCGAAAGTGATGCACAAAAATTCTATGATAAATACAAAGAACGCTATGTAACTCAATATGCGTCTACAAACCCAGGAGAAGATATTGCAGAGGTTTTTGCAACGTTTGTTACAAGAGCAGGGGGAGTGAATGGAGATAATGGAGCAGAGAAAAAGATTCAGATTATGTATGACGATGGTGAGATGGTAAAATTAAGAGATTATATACGAGGCAATATTTCTAAAAGTAGTAGAAGTTTCTTACCAGCGCCAGGGACATGGAAAAATGCAAATACGTTTGGAGATAAGAATAAAATGCATTGTAGTCATCATAAAAACTAAAACAGTTGAAATATGAAATATATAATGATATTACTGATAATGATCAATTTTTCTTGTCAGTCTACTAAGGATGCCTCTAAGGTTTCGACAAATGAAAATGAAGCTATGATCTATTATGCTAAAGGACCATGTCGAGGAAAATGCCAGGTCTTTGATATGTGGATCTATGAAGATGGTTCGATCTCGTATACAGGAATCCGTAATGTAACTGTAAAAGGAAATATAAAAGGAAAATTGCAGGAACAGGAATTAGAGGATTTAAAAACAATGTTGGATAAACCTGAAGAAGATATCACGTTCAAAAAAGTATGGGATTGGCCAACTACGACTTTACGATATAAAAATAAAGAGTATAAATATTATTCTTCTAAGATCGATGGAACTAGAAAAAAATTAGATACAAAATTAAAAAATATAGTACGTAAAATAACAACAGATACAGAGCATCGCAAAAACAAACATGGATGATTTTCTCTCTCTCCTAATTAATTAGGTGTTTGCAAAAATAGATGTGATTTTAGGGATTAGTAATATTTGATATTATAATGGGTTACCCATGCCGTCTATTTTTGAACCTGATGAGGACACTCATCAGGTTTTTTTTGATTATTATAGAAGTGTATTTATTCTGAATCATTAAAAATTCTATTTTTAACTTCATTCAAATAACTTCTGCCGATAGGATATCTAATATCTGCTATTTCTATACTATTACCCTCAACAGTATCTACTTTTTCAATTGATATGGTATATGACCTATGAATTCGTATAAATTTATCCGATGGTAGTTCATCTGTAAAACTACTAAGAGTTTGATGTATAATATATTTATCTACAACCGTATTTATTTTGATATAATCTCCCAAGCTTTCTACAGATAATACTTCGTCTAAGTATATCTTTTTCATCTTTTTCTTATCAATCTTAATAAAAATATAGGCCCTTTCGTTATGGGTGGCAAAGTCATCTTTTTGTTGATACCCCTTAATTTTAAAAGCTTTATTTATTGCCATTATGAACCTATGAAAAGAAATAGGTTTAACTAGGTAGTCTACAACCTCTAGTTCATAACTAGCTACTGCAAATTCTTCGTGAGCAGTTGTAATTATGGTTAATGGTTTTTGAGGAATACTTTTTAAAAGATTTAGCCCATCTAATAAGGGCATGTTGATGTCTAAAAACAGGAGATCAATTTCGTGATTTCTTAAATAGTCAACACTTTCTGTAGCATCATTAAAAGAACTTAGAAGTGTAAGCCCTTTGGTTTGATTTATATAGTTTTTTATTACGTTGATGGCTAATGGCTCATCATCAATTATTACACATTTTAAATCCATTACACTTTGATTTTTAAATCGACTACATATAGATTATTGTTTTCACCTATAGATAATCGGTATTCTTCTTTTTTATACCCTAATTCTAGTCTTTTTTTAACATTTCCGATTCCAATCCCTCCGGGATATGATACAATTTCGTTGTTGTTAGTTTTGGTAGGAATTGGGTTTGAAATTTTGAAATATAGAAAATCATCAATTACATTAAAATCAATATTTATTTCGATCATTCCAATATTTTTATTTGCTCCGTGCTTAAATGAGTTTTCTATGAAAGCAAGTAATAGCATAGGAGCAATTTCTTTGTCCTCAATTTCACCAGAAATATTGATATTAATTTTTAATAAATCACCATATCTGATTCGTTCTAAATCTAGATAATTCTGTAGACATATAATTTCTTTAGAGAGACTTTGTCTTTTCTGATTGGTTTCATGAAGTAAATACCTCATGAGTTCGGATAACTTCAGAATAGTTTTGGGCGTTTTTTCTGATTTTTCTACTGCCAGAGAGTAGATGTTATTTAAGGTGTTAAAAAAGAAATGCGGCGATATTTGTGTTCTTAAAAAACGTAGTTCAGTTTCTAATTGTAATTTTTCTACATCGATTAGTTTTTTATGCTCCCGCAACCAATCTAAAGTAACTTTTATAGCCGCTACAAAGGCCATAACATAAAGCTCTCCTAACATCATTTCAATAGCATAATTTAAGGTGAGTTTATTGGTTACTTCAGGACCTTCGGGCCAAACATTATGGCTCACCATAAAGTAGGTTAAATAAAATTTTGCCAATAACATTAAAAACAGCGAAATCATTACAGATATTACATATAGTAGATATTTGCGTTTATGAATAAATTTTGGCATTAAGTAATAGATGTTGAAATAACTTAACGTCATATGTATAACAAAACCTAATGCAGTAGTTTTAAATGAGTACACATAATCATTGAAATAACTTCCCCATCTAAAAGTGGTAAATAGAAAATATACCAACCAGAATATTACATGATGTTTTAATGTGATATTATAATTATTACCCGGAGTAATATTTATAAGATGTCTAATTTTTTGAAACATATTCCCCTTGTTTTTTTTAGACGTTTAACAGAGTTACGCTGTTATTGGTCTAAAATTATTCTTTTAAACATAAGATTTGTAAATATTTATATTATTGTTGTTTTTATGATGTGCAAATCATTAAAACACTAAATATATGCAGATGAAAATACTTTACAATATTAGACTATTACTAGTGATTTTATCAATTATAATTTTTTCGTGCAACAGAAAAGAAACTCATAGTAATGGTGTAAATATAATAGAAACAAATTTAACCGAGTTTGTTGATCCTTTTATTGGAACCGGAGGTCATGGTCATACATACCCAGGAGCAACAATACCTTTTGGGATGGTTCAAGTAAGTCCTGATAACGGCGTGTCAGGATGGGATTGGTGCTCTGGATATCATTATTCAGACTCAAAAACTATCGGTTTTAGCCATTTGCATCTTAGTGGAACGGGAATTGGCGATCTTACTGATATACGGGTAATGCCAATTAATAAAAAAGTAGACCTTACAACTCCTGTAAACACCCGGGATGAGATACCGTATATCTCGAAGTATTCTCATACTAACGAAAATGCTACTCCCGGATATTATAGCGTTTTCTTAGATGATTTTAACATTAAGGCAGAACTCACTGCTGATCTTCGAACTGCTTTTCATAGATATACGTTCAGAGAAGGAGATGATCAATCTTTAATTTTGGATTTAGGATATACCGTGAATTGGGATAAAACAGTTGATTCGCAAATCAATATTGAAGATAAATATACCGTCTCAGGATATAGATATAGTACGGGATGGGCAAAAAATCAAAAAGTATATTTTGTATTGCAGTTCTCAAAATCAATTAATGGATATGATTTATACAAGAGTAATACAAAAGTAGAAAGATCAAATACGGTAAAGGACACTGCTACTTCTGTGCAATTGTTTTTTAATGAAGTTGTAAAAAATCAATTAGAGGTTAAAGTAGGGGTCTCTTCTGTAAGCATTGATAATGCAAAGAAAAACATTGCAGAACACAAGAATAATTTTGAGTTTGATTTGGTGAAAGAAAAAGCACATTCTTCTTGGGAGAATGCACTTTCTAACATAAATGTGGAGACAAAAATAGATTCTTTAAGGACTATTTTTTATACAGCATTATATCATTCTCAAATTGCACCAGTAACTTACAGTGATTCTGATGGGGCATATAGAAAAGAAAACGATACAGTTTCCTATGCAGATAAATTTGTTGCCTATTCAACACTTTCTTTATGGGATACTTTTAGGGCAGAACACCCTTTACTTGTTTTACTGGCTCCGGATAAAGTTTCTGACATGATCAATTCTATGTTGGCGTATTATGAAGACAAAAAAATATTGCCTGTTTGGACTTTGTATGCGAACGAAACAAATACGATGACAGGATATCATTCAGTTTCTGTAATAGCCGAAGCATATCTAAAAGGTATAAGAGGGTTCGATATCGAAAAAGCATATGAGGCTATGAAACAAACTATGATGCAAGATGAGAGAGGGTTAAATTTTTATAAGGAATATGGATATATCCCGTATGAATTATTAGATGAGTCCGTAACCATAACGTTAGAGTACGCTTATAATGATTGGTGTGTAGCTCAAATTGCAAAGGCTTTACATAAAAATGAGGATTATAACTACTTCTTAAAGCGATCAGAAGCGTATACTCATCTTTTTGATCCAGAAACTGGATTTATGAGAGGAAAAAATAAAGAAGGTGTAGCATGGCATGAGCCTTTTGACCCAAAATTTTCGGCACATCGAGTACACGCCGATTATACTGAAGGAAATGCTTGGCAACATAGCTGGTTCGTACCTCATAATATTGAAAGACTCATACAATTATTTGGTGACGAGAATACTTTTGTAACAAAACTCGAACAATTATTTACTGAAGACTCTGAAATAACAGGAGATAATGTTTCTGCCGATATCTCTGGTTTAATTGGACAATATGCGCACGGTAATGAACCAAGTCATCATATCGCATATATGTTTAATAAAGCTAATGCCCCTTGGAAAACTCAATATTGGGTACATCAAATATTAAAAACACAATATAATACTACTCCTAAAGGACTTAGCGGTAACGAAGATTGTGGTCAAATGTCTGCATGGTACGTATTCAGTTCCTTGGGGATTTATCCAATGAATCCAGCATCTGGCGAATATCAAATAGGGAGTCCGCTCTTTGATAAATCGACAATAAAAATAAAAGAAGGCGTTGATTTTACTATCGAGGCAGAACAAGTATCCGATGCTAATATATACATACAATCTGCAACCCTAAATGGAAAAGAATTAAATCGATCATACATTACTCATCAAGAAATTATGAATGGAGGGACATTGCACTTTGTAATGGGATCATCTCCTAATAAAAACTGGGGAGTAAAGAACTAATAGACTTTAAATGAATCTAGCTACCATTGATATTGTAATAATAATTTGTTACATCATTATTACACTTCTTTTAGGATTTTATGTTTCTAAAAAGGCGTCGAAAGACATGAAATCTTACTTTTTAGGAGGAAATGAAATTCCGTGGTACTACTTAGGACTATCTAATGCATCTGGGATGTTTGATATCTCTGGAACAATGTGGGCGGTAACGGCAATGTTTGTTTATGGTGTTAAAAGTGCATGGTTACCTTGGTTGTGGCCTGTATGGAATCAAGTTTTTATTATGGTGTTTTTAGCCGCTTGGTTGAGACGATCTAATGTAATGACAGGGGCGCAATGGATAACATATCGATTTGGAAAAGATTTGGGAGCTCGTTTATCCCATATCATTGTAACCGTTTTTGCTATTATAAGTACACTAGGTTTTATTGCATATTTTTTTGAAGGAATAGGAAAATTCGCAACCATATTTTTTCCTTGGGATTTGTCATTTGCTATAGGTTCGTTAGGGATTTCGTCAGAGCAATCTTATGCACTTATTATTATTGCTATAACTACGATATATACTTTGAAAGGGGGTATGTATAGTGTTGTAGGTACTGAAGTTATTCAATTCGTAATCATGACAATTTCTTGTTTAGTGATTGGGTATATTGCATTTACAACCGTAACAGCAGAACAAATTACTACAGCCGTACCAGAAAATTGGAAGAATTTGTTTTTTGGGATGGAGCTTGATATAGATTGGACAGGTTATATAGATAGCGTAAATACCAAAATTGAAGAAGATGGATTTTCACTTTTTGGATTTTTATTTATGATGATGATTTTCAAGGGGATTTTTGCAAGTCTTGCAGGACCAGTGCCAAGCTATGACATGCAACGTATATTATCTACAAAAAATGAAATTGAAGCGTCAAAAATGAGTGGGTTAACAATAGTGGTACTATCTATACCTCGTTATCTTATGATTGCAGGTTTTGCAATCTTAGGATTAGTCTATTTAGGACCTGAGCTGCAGATAGCGGGATCTGGAATAGATTTTGAAACAATACTACCTGTAGCAATTCAGCGATTTATACCTGCAGGCCTTAAAGGGTTATTACTAGCAGGACTTCTAGCTGCTTTTATGGGTACTTTTGCAGCTTTTATAAATGCTGCGCCGGCATATTTGGTAAATGATATTTATAAAAAATATATAAGACCTAATGCTTCTAACAAAACATATATTCGATTTAGTTATTTATCGTCGATACTCATCGTGATTATTGGTTTGTTATTTGGGTTTTTTGCTTCCTCGATAAATACGCTTACCGTTTGGTTAACATCTGCATTATATGGGGGGTATGCTGCAGCAAATATGTTGAAATGGATTTGGTGGCGTTTTAATGCTTATGGTTATTTTGGTGGAATGCTAGCAGGGCTTATAGCGGCTTCTATTGTGCCAGGCTTTTTTCCCGAAACATCGGCTATTTATTTATTTCCAATCATATTGTTACTATCTTTTATAGGATGTTTTTTAGGAGTTTATTTGGGAAAACCTGATGATATGGAAGTATTAAAAAACTTTTATAAAACCACAAAACCATGGGGATTTTGGAAACCCGTATATAACCAACTAAAAAAAGAAGATCCAACATTTATAGCAAATAAAGATTTCTGGAAAGACACTTTTAATTGTGTAGTGGGAGTTGTTTGGCAAATGACATTTGTCTTAATCCCTATCTATTTGTTGATTAGAGAATATGAACAATTATTTGTAGTACTTGTATTGATGATTATTACATCAATAACATTAAAATATACTTGGTATAATAAATTAGGAAAATTAAAAGGGAAAGTAGTAAAAAAGGATATGTAAGGTTTAATAGTATGGTCTTAAAATTATTTATTAAATATTATATAATGAAAACACACAAGCTTTTTTTTCAGCAGCTAATATTGCTATTATTTATAGTAGTTAGCACTCAGGGTATTAGTCAAGAATCAGCTATATATGCTGGCGGCCCGATCTATAACAATAGAAACTCATCGATAAATGAGTTGCGAAATTCTGGATACACAACAGTAATCGTATGGACTATTCATATAGAGTCTAATGGAGATCTAGGGTTTAATGGAGAATTTCCGTTAGTCCAAAATGGAGTTTATGTGGGTGATCAGAGTTACCCTAATTTCCCAAATGATATCGTGTTGTTAAAAACAGCCCCTACTTCTATTAATAGAGTAGAGTTTGGCCTTGCGGCTGCAGGATCGGGAACATTTGCTGCTGTTCAGAATTTTTATAATTCAGAAGGTTTTGGACCCGGAACAACACTTTATGATAACTTTACAGCACTTAAAGCTGCGATTCCTGGGATAGATGCTTTTAATAATGATGATGAAAGCACCTATCACGCTCCTTCTGCTGTGGCATTTACTAAAATGTTAGCGGGGTTAGGATATAAAAATGCAATAGTACCTTATCAAAATAGTAATTTTTGGAGAACTTTAGTAACAAAGGTAAATGCTGCCTACCCAGGAAATATAGATAGAAATTACTTGCAGTGTTATGCTGGAGGAAGTGGTAATAATCCCTGTTCATCTACATGGGATTTTGGTATTCCTGTTTTTCCTGGTTTATGGGGAGGTTCTGGACAATCAAGCGTAGCTAGTGTAGAAAGTAGAATGAGTTCTTGGGAGAATAGTTGTGGTATAACAGGTGGTTTTATGTGGATCTATGATGATTTTGATAATAGCCCGTCTGTAGCTGCATATGCTGAAGCTATTAATACTGCCTTAGCACCAGCTGGTATTCCTGGCACAGCCAACACACCTAATCCCGTTAATGGAGGAGCGGGAATAAGTACGGGTACGTCCCTATCATGGTCTGCCGGATCAGATACAAATTCTCATAATGTATATTTTGGAACGAGTTCAATCCTTGGATCCGCCGATTTTAAAGGAAATCAAATAAGTACGTCTTATACACCAGGATCTCTAAACACAAGTTCTACATATTATTGGAGGGTAGATGAGGTAAATTCGTTGGGAACAACTACTGGTCCTGTTTGGAGTTTTACGACAGGAACATCAATCTCTGTAGATCATACAAATCCTGTTGGAACAGGAACGATAACTGCTAGAGCGCAAATTAATGCAGTAGAAAGTGCAGATAGAGTTTTTGATAATTTATCCTCGAATGGTGCACAAAATACAGATTGGAGTAAGTGGTTAGATAATGGAGGAGTTCCAAGCACATCAAATCCAAGTTGGATTCAAATTCAATTTCCAGCAGCACTTATTGTAAATAAAATAACAATAACTAGCGCAAATGATGTACCGGATAGAGATCCCGAAAATTTTAATATTCAAGGATCTAATAACGGAACCAGCTGGGTTACTTTAAACAGTTGGTCTGGGCAAACATGGGTAAATCGTTTCGAACGAAGAGAATTCGACTTTACAAACACCAATGCATATACATATTACCGACTTAATACCACAAAAAATAGGGCTAGTATTAATATGACTCAGATATGTGAAATTGAACTTTTTGGCCCCCTAGGAACAACAAATCCTCCAACAGGTTGTACAAGTTGTATAGATTTTAATACAGTTACACTAGCTTCATATTCTAATCAAGATGCCGATGGAACCAATGTTATAGAAGATAATGGACAAACAGCTCGTCTAGTAAATAATACCTGGAAACGTTCTACAAATTCTTATGTAATAACTGCAAATACAGTCCTAGAGTTTGATTTTAAAAGTACTTCAGAGGGTGAGATTCATGGGATAGGATTTGATGAGGATAATTCATTAAGCAGCAATAGAATTTTTAAGGTGCACGGAACCCAAAACTGGGGAATTAGAAGTTTTGATAATTATGATACTCCCGGGAGTTATAAAACGTATATTATTCCTATAGGGAGTTCCTATACCGGGAGTGCTATGAACTTGATACTTGTAAATGACAATGATAGTGGTAGTGGCAATAATAGTTCTTTTAGAAATGTCAAAATATATGAAAGTTCTAGGGCGCAAACTTTTTCAAAATCAAGAACTATAGTAGCTAATGAATTGGATGATGAACCCTTAAAAGAGTTCGGGATAGATAAGATGATTGTATATCCAAATCCATTTACTAATGAGATAAAATTAAGCTTACCCAAAAGTCATGACTTTACAAGAGCAAGAATATATAATATAACAGGACAATTAGTTGCAGAAAAGAATATCATTTCTGGGGCCAAGGCTACAGTGTTTAATACCCTTGGGCAATTAAACAGTGGGATATTTATAGTAAAACTTGAAGGAGAAAAAGAAACAATCCTATATAAGCTCATTAAAAATTAATAGTTACAGAAAATAAAAAAGGAAAGAGTGAAAAATGAAATTCCATGGCAGGATAGGCCTGAAGGGTGTAAAGATGTTGTTTGGAGATATGCGGAAAATCCAATAATACAAAGAGATGCAATCCCTTCATCCAACAGTATATTTAATAGTGCTGTTGTTCCTTTTAACGATGGATTTGCGGGGGTTTTTAGGTGTGATAATAAGGCTGTGCAAATGAATATTTTTGCTGGTTTTAGTGATGATGGTATACATTGGAAAATTAATCATGAACCAATTGTAATGCAGCAAGGAAATACAAAAATGATTCTTTCTGACTATAAATATGATCCACGGGTTACTTTTATTGAAGATCGATATTGGATTACATGGTGTAATGGGTATTATGGCCCTACGATAGGAATAGCGTATACCTTTGATTTTAAAGATTTTTTTCAATGCGAAAATGCTTTTTTACCGTTCAATAGAAATGGAGTGTTATTTCCCGAAAAAATTGATGGACGATATGCCATGCTAAGCAGACCAAGCGATAATGGTCATACTCCTTTTGGAGATATATTTATTAGTTATAGTCCCGATATGAAATATTGGGGAGAACATAGAAATGTAATGCAGGTGACTCCTTTTGAGGATAGTGCGTGGCAGTGCACCAAAATAGGGGCAGGATCAGTACCGTTTTTAACCCAAGAAGGTTGGCTCATGTTTTATCATGGCGTTATACATACATGTAATGGATTTCGTTATGCTATGGGAGCGGCTATTTTGGACAAAAATAATCCTGAAATTGTGAAATATCGAACAAAACCATATCTCTTAAGTCCATCGGTAGGTTACGAGCAGGTTGGAGATGTACCAAATGTTATATTTCCTTGTGCAACACTACATGATATTGAGCAGGATAAAGTCACTATTTATTATGGAGCTGCAGATACAGTAGTGGCAATCGCTTTTGGAAGAATAAGTGAAATTATTAAGTTTACTAAAGAAAACACACTACAGTATGATTAAAGCCAGTTATGATACTTTAAGAATAGAAAAACTTCGTAAAATATTTTGCGTAGCAGTTCTGTTTTTTACAGTGTCATGGTCTTATGCACAAGAGAGTAAGAAGGCAGTAAGTCCCAAAACATATATATCATATTTTATAGATCAAACTATAGTAATAGATGGTTTAGGTACTGAAGAATCATGGGAAAAAGTGAAACCTACAGAGGCATTTATAGATATTGAAGGAGTAAAAACTCCTAAGTTTAAAACAACTCTAAAAATGTTATGGGACCAAGATTATATATACTTCTTGGCAGAAATGGAAGAACCTCATGTATGGGGAAATCTAAAAGAACGAGACACTATTATTTTTTATAATAATGACTTCGAGATTTTTATAGACCCTGATGATGATACCCATAATTATTATGAGTTTGAGATTAATGCTCTTAATACACTTTGGGATTTATTTATAACAAAACCCTATCGTGAAGGAACTCCAGTGTTAAACGATTGGGATGCAAACGGTTTGAAATCGGCGGTAAAGATAAATGGAACTCTAAATAATCCAAGCGATATCGATAAAGGGTGGACGTTAGAAATCGCAATTCCTTTTAAAGTTTTTAAAACATCGTACTACCATAAAAATACTCCAAACAATACTTTTTGGAGAGTGAATTTTTCGAGAGTAAATTGGGATTTCGAACTTCAAAAAAATAGCTATCAAAGAAAGAAAAATAATCAAGGAAAATTTGAGTCAGAATATAATTGGGTATGGTCTCCTATGGGAGTTATTAATATGCACCAACCAGAAAATTGGGGTTACGTTTATTTCTCCTCAAAAAAAGCTGGCGAACTGGATATATTCAAAATACCCGAAGATCAAAAAGTAAAACAATTCTTGTATTCTCTTTACAGAAAACAAAAAGAATTTTATAAAAAGAATAATAGATGGGCAACAACTTTTAACGAGTTTGCATTAGATGATCAGAAAATAGATGGGAATAAGGTTATTCGAACTATAGAAAATCATCAAACAGGATTTAACATAACCGTAGTGAGTCCTTATACTAACCGTTTGTTTATTATAAAAGAAGACGGTAAAATAATTCAAAAAGTAGATTGATATGAAAGTTTTCAAAGTCATATATGTATGCGCTGTGCTTATTCTTATCGGTTGTAAAACCGAAGAAAAAAAGGAAAAAGTAATAGAAAAAGAAGTTGTAACCGTTATGAAAATATCACCATTTAAATATTGGACCTGGATAACTGCTGATCTCTCAAAACCAGATGTAGAATACATAGAAGAGTTTAAAAAATATAAGAAAAATGGTATAGATGCAGTATTGATTAATACGTTTGCGGATCCCGAAATTTTAAAAAACTTAACTGAGTTAGCAGTTAAAGAAGGATTAGAAGTGCATGCCTGGATGTTTACAATGAATAGGCCAGATGATGCCGTTGCTTTGCAAAACCCAGAATGGTATATGGTGAGCAAAAATGGTAAATCTTGTTTTGATGATAGGCCATATGTGGATTATTACCAATGGTTATCGCCTAGTCATCCACAAGCTCGACAACACATCTGGGATTTGGTTGAAGGTTTAGCTAAAGTTAAAGATGTAGCAAGCGTACATTTAGATTATATTAGATATCCTGATATTTTTCTACCTATAGGATTGTTACCAAAATACAATTTGGTCCAAAATGAAGAATTACCAGATTTTGATTTTGATTATTCTCAAGCTGCAGTAGAAAAGTTTGAACAATTGTATGGCAAAGATATTAGGCAAGTCGAAGTTCCAGCAATAGACATTGAATGGAAACAGTTTAGATTAAATGAAATCAAAGCGGTAGTAGATGGTGCATATGATATAGCACATAAGCATGGAAAACAATTGACAGCAGCAGTATTTCCTTATCCCGAAATGGCCGATCATATGGTACGACAACGTTGGGATAAATGGAAAGTTGATGAGGTGTTGCCGATGATATATTATAATTTTTATAATGAAGAGGTCGACTGGGTAGGTTTTGCTACCAAACAAGGGGTAGAGGATCTTCAAGGAAAACCAACCAGATTGCATACAGGTATTTATTTGCCTCCAATGAGTGCAAAAGATGTTTCTGTGGCAATACAATTGGCAAAAGATAATGGGGCTTCGGGAATATCTTTTTTCGATGGCGGTGCAATAACTGAGGAACAGTTTGAAGTAATAAAAATGTCTAAACAATAACAAAGAAATAAGTCTGATCTTAGTGTGGTTGGATACTATAAAAATGAAACGCACAAATTACTTATATATAATTTTTTCTATAGTTTTACTTTGGTCCTGTATAAAAGAACCTAAAGAACAACTAAGTACTACAGATATAGATGGGGCGTTATTTACTTCTTATGTAAACCCATTTATAGGTACTGATGGTCCTGGCAATACCTATCCTGGGGCAACATTGCCGTTCGGAATGGTGCAATTAAGTCCAGATATCGGAATTCCTGGTTGGGATCGTATTGCAGGGTATTATTATAAGGATTCTATAATTAGTGGTTTTTCGCACACACATCTTACGGGAACAGGAGCAGGAGATTTATATGATATTTTGGTAATGCCTACGAATAGTAAGTTTTCAGAAAAAATAAAAGAAAACAACTATAAGCCGTTTTCTAAATATAGTCATGATAAAGAAGAGGCGTCTCCTGGATACTATACCGTTGATTTATTAGATTATGGTATTAAGGTAGAGCTTACTGCTACCAATAGAGTAGGAATACATAGGTATACGTTTCCTAAAGATTCGGCTACCGCTATACATATTGATTTGGGATATGCCATTAATTGGGATAAACCAACAGATACTTTTATAGAAAAAGTTAATGATTCTACCTTACAAGGATATCGCAAGTCGACAGGTTGGGCAAAAGACCAAAGGATTTATTTTGTAATGCAATTTTCTAAACCTTTTCAAAGCTATTCAGTGTATAAGGATAACAAAGTAGATACATTACCAGTGAAAGGTGAAAACACAAAAATTATAATTAATTATAAAACCTCTGATCAGGAACAAATTATTGTAAAAACAGGACTTTCGACCGCAAATCTAGATGGAGCCCTTACCTCAATAATTCAGGAGACTAATGATTTTAATTTTGACTTTTATAAAGAAAAAGCTCAAGAAAGATGGGAAAAAGAATTACAAAAAATTAAAATAATAACCCCAGATCAAAATAAAAGAAACGTATTCTATACAATGATGTACCAGTCAATGTTGGCTCCAACATTATTAAGTGATCTTAACGGAAACTATAAAGGTGCAAATGATACTATTGCTCAGGCAATTGGATTTGATAGGTATGATACATTTTCTTTATGGGATACATTTAGAGCTGCACATCCATTATATACGATCATACAACCCGAACGAGTTCCGGATATGATACAATCCTTATTAGCTCATTATAAAGAAACAAAAATATTACCTGTATGGTCTATGCAAGGAAATGAAACCAATATGATGATTGGGTATCATGCAGTGCCGGTTATTGTAGACGCGTATTTTAAGGGTTTCGAATTTGATGCCAAGCTGGCTTATAAGGCTTGTAAAGAAAGTGCAATGGTAAATGATAGGCAAATTGATGTGTATAAGAATTTAGGATACATCCCAGTAGATGAACATCATGAAAACTGGTCGGTTTCAAAAACTTTAGAATACGCCTATGATGATTGGTGTATAGCCATGTTTGCAAAAGATTTGGGGGAAGGTGAAGATTATATATATTTTATGAAACGGGCCGAAAACTGGAAAAACCTGTATAACGATAGGAGATCATGGATACAACCAAAAGATACTGAAGGAGATTTCATAGAACCTTTTATCCCTAAAGAATATACTCCATATTTCTGCGAAAGTAACGCATGGCAATATTATTGGTTCGTTCCTCAGGATATTGAAGGGTTAATTGAAAAAACAGGCGGTAAAGAACGATTTGCTCAAAAACTAGATTCAATGTTCTCTTATTATCCAGAAGCTAAAGATAAGTTACCAATATTTAGTACCGGAATGATGGGTCAGTATGCACATGGTAATGAACCAAGCCATCATGTAACATTCTTATACAATTATGTTAATCAGCCGTCAAAAACACAAGAATTAACTCAGAAAATTTTAGACGAACAATATAAAAATGAACCTAAAGGACATTGCGGTAATGAGGATTGCGGACAAATGTCATCTTGGTATATTTTTAGTTCGTTGGGATTATACCCTGTAAATCCTGCTCAAGGAGTATACTTTTTATCCTCGCCAATTTTTGAAAGTGCTTCTATACAACTGCCTGGAAACAAAGTTTTCACCATTAAGACTAAAAATCTTTCGAGAGAAAACAAATATATAGCCAATATTATACTTAATGGCCAACCGTTGCAGCAGTTATTTATAACACATAAAACAATTATGGATGGAGGGATGTTAGAATTTGAGATGACCAATACACCAAATGATTCGATATTTAGAGATATGCGATTGCCCGAACTAAATAAAATATATTAATGATGATAAGAAATCATATATATCACTATTCGATTTTGATTCTAGTAGCAACCTTTTTAAGTTGTAATACCAAAGAAAAGATAAAAGAAGAACAAAGTGAAGAAAAGAAAGAAATTAAGAAGGTGATAAAACCTGTTGTAATTTCTACTTGGAATCATGGAGTCCCTGCAAACGAAGAAGCTTGGAAAATATTAAGTGCAGGGGGTAAAGCATTGGATGCAGTAGAGCAAGGCGTACGAACTGCCGAATCTAACCCCAATGTACAAACTGTTGGACTAGGTGGCTTTCCTGACCGAGAAGGTAATGTAACTCTTGATGCATGTATTATGGATCAAAATAGTAATTGTGGATCGGTATCATTTCTTCAACATATAAAACATCCTATTTCTGTAGCTCGAAAAGTGATGGAAGAAACTCCACACATTATGCTTACTGGAGAAGGGGCTTTACAGTTTGCCTTAGAACAAGGATTTAAAAAAGAAGAATTACTTACTCCAGCTTCCAAAAAAGCGTATGACGAATGGTTACAGAAATCAAATTACAAACCCATTATTAATGTAGAGAACCATGATACGATAAGTATGTTAGCTCTTGATGAGGATGGCAATTTATCGGGTGCTTGTACAACAAGTGGTGCTGCCTGGAAAATGCACGGAAGAGTAGGAGATTCTCCAATAATTGGGGCAGGATTATTTCTTGATAATGAAGTAGGGGCTGCAGCTGCCACTGGACTTGGTGAGGCAATTATTAGAACAGCAGGGAGCGCTATGGTTGTTGAATTGATGCGTCAAGGAAAATCCCCTTATGAGGCATGTAAAGAAGTGGTTGAACGAATTTATAAAGTGCACAAAAGTCATGCTGATTTAGAGTATTTGCAAGTTGGATTTATTGCACTAAACAAAGATGGTGAGTATGGTTCTTATTGCTTGAGACCAGGGTTTAATTTTGCCGTAAAAAATGCAGTTACTAATAATGAATTAGTAAATGCTGATTTTAAGATAAACTAGAAATTTGATTGTATAACCAAAAGAAATCAACACATGAAAAAGAGGCAAGCCATAGTGTACTTTTTGATTTTTTTTATTGCCGCCATTTTTATAAAATGGATGATCTCTAGTCCAAATGAGAAGTATATAGTACTAGCAAAAAATGGAGATATAACCGTAAATACAGATCAGGCTGGACCTGAAGATGGATTAGAACAATCGATACCTAAGAAAATAAGTTATAGTTTTCATGTAAAACCTATTCTTTCGGATAAATGCTATACCTGTCATGGACCTGATGAAGAAACTAGAGAAAGCGGTCTTCGGTTTGATACAAAAGATGGTGCATATGTTGCATTAGGAGAAAACAAAAATCGTTATGCAGCTATTCCCGGAGATCTCGAAAATAGTGAAATGATAAAAAGGATTTATACGCAAGATCCGCATAAACGAATGCCTCCAGAAAATTCAAATTTAACACTTAGTACATACGAAAAAGAAGTATTAAAAAAATGGATCGAGGAAGGAGCAAAATGGGATTCACATTGGGCATTTAAAGTTCCTAAAAAACCGGTGGTGCCAGAGGTTTTAAATAAGAAATGGGTAAATAACGAAATTGATAATTTCATTCTAAGTCGATTGGAAAATGAAAAACTTCAGCCATCTTCAATAGCAAGTAAAGAAAAACTTATAAGACGCGTTTCTTTCGACTTAATTGGGTTGCCCCCAACAATAGCCGAAATCGATAATTTTATCAAAGACAATTCTCCAGATGCTTTTGTCAAAGTAGTGGATAGATTACTAAGTAGTAAAGCATATGGAGAGCGTATGGCATTAGATTGGATGGATGTATCAAGATACGCCGACACTCATGGGTATCAAGATGATTTGGAACGCACAATGTGGCCCTGGCGAGATTGGGTAATACATGCGTTTAATCAAAATTTACCTTATGACGAATTTGTAAAATGGCAACTGGCCGGTGATCAAATTGATAATGCAAATTTAGAACAAATAGTAGCGTCAGGGTTTAATAGAAATCATAAGATTACTCAAGAAGGTGGTGTGATAGATGAAGAATACCGTGTAGAATATGTTATGGATAGAACTGGTACAACCGCAAAAGCTTTCATGGGACTCACTATGGAGTGTGCCCGTTGTCATGATCATAAATACGATCCAATATCGCAAAAAGAATTCTATGGGATGTATAGTTTTTTCAATCAGTTGAATGAGAAAGGAAGAATGGATTATGGTGAGATACCAGAGCCTTATATTACATTAAATAAAGATGTAATTGATTCTCAACTATCATTTATCAATATGCCGGATTCTATTGCTGAAGTAAAGTTAATGGTGATGAAAGATGAGAAAGGAATTCGTAAAAATCAATTATTAAATCGAGGCCTTTATGATGCTCCGGGAGAAGAAGTATCCTATACATTGCCCAAAAAAGTATTACCATTTTCTGATCAATATACAGAAGATAGGCTGGGATTAACGAAGTGGTTTTTTGATGATAATAATCCATTAACTTCAAGAGTAATCGTTAATCGTTTATGGCAGCAAATGTTTGGTACCGGGATTGTTGCTACAGCAGATGATTTTGGTAATCAAGGAGCATTACCTACTCATCCCGAATTATTAGATTGGTTATCTATTTCTTTTAAAGAAGAAGGATGGGATATAAAACGTTTGCTTAAAAAAATAGCATTATCTGCAACATATCAACAAAATTCTAAAATAACACCAGAGTTACTAGAAAAAGATCCAGAAAACCAATTGTTAGCAAGAGGAGTAAGGAGTAAATTACCGGCCGAAGCAATTCGAGATAATGCGCTTGCTGCAAGTGGTTTATTAGTTCAAAAAATAGGAGGGCCAAGTGTGAAACCATATCAGCCACCTGGATTATGGGCAGAAACTACATCGGGGGTAGGTCTTACAGAATATGTTGCTGATAAAGGAGAAGGACTATATCGAAGAAGTCTTTATACCTTCTGGAAGCGTACAGTTCCGCCGCCATCAATGCTTACATTTGATGCCGCTTCAAGAGATTTTTGTACTGTGCAAAGGCAAAAAACAAGTACACCGCTTCAGGCATTAGTGCTCATGAATGATCCTCAGTTTGTAGAAGCAGCAAGAGTAATGGCCATCCAGGTATTACAAAATGACGCTTCTAATGAAAAGCAAAAAATCGCAACTCTATTTAGGAAAATTACATCTAGAAACCCAGATGACATAGAGGTTAATAAATTACTAGAATATCTTGATGAACAAAGACAAGAGTTTAGTGAAAATGAAGTTACCGGTATCGCAGCGATAGATTCTGTAGAAGTTCTAGGAAATATTTCACCAAAAGAACTTAAAGCATATACGGCTTTGGCAAGTCTACTATTCAATTTAGACGAAACTATTACTAAAAGTTAAAGATTATGAGTGAGTTATTTAAACATTTCAACAATAATAATCGAAGACATTTTTTAAAGAAAGTTGGATTAGGGATAGGAGGGTTAGCTTTAGGATCTCTTGTTGATCCAACACAAATGTTTAACTTTTCTAATACAGCAAAAGATTTAAACTTAGGCGCTAGTCCTTTACAGATGCCACATTTTGCACCAAAGGCAAAAAAAATAATTTACCTTTTTCAAAGTGGAGGACCTTCGCAATTAGATTTGTTTGATTACAAGCCAAAATTAACAGATATGAGAGGTCAGGATTTACCAGAATCGGTAAGAAAAGGTCAAAGATTAACTGGCATGACTTCTGGACAATCTAGTTTTCCTTTGGCAGATAGTAATTTTACATTTAAGCAATATGGAGAATCTAGAGCTTGGGTAAGTAGTCTTATGCCTTATGTTTCTAAGGTAGTTGATGAACTGTGCTTTATTAAATCAATGCAAACGGATGCTATAAATCATGACCCAGCTATTACATTTTTTCAAACGGGTTCTCAACAATCAGGTAGACCTAGTATGGGTTCATGGATGAGTTATGGTTTAGGTAGTTTAAATAATAATTTACCAGCTTTTTCGGTGTTACTAAGCCGAGGTACAGGTAGACCAAATGCGCAGCCATTATATTCAAAACTTTGGGGTAATGGTTTTTTAAGTTCTCTACATCAGGGAGTGCAATTTCGTTCTGGCAAAGATCCAGTTTTGTATTTAAAAGATCCAGATGGAATGTCTAGATTAGATCGAAGAAAAATGTTGGATTATCTAAGTGAATTAAACCATAAGCAAGAAACAGAATTTGGAGATCCAGAAATCAATAGTAGAATTGCGCAATATGAAATGGCCTATAGGATGCAAACTTCAGTACCCGAAACTATGAATATTGACGATGAGCCAGATCATATTTTTAGAATGTATGGCCCTGATTCACAAATACCAGGAACTTATGCTGCAAATTGTATATTGGCTAGAAGGTTGATAGAGAAAGATGTGCGGTTTGTTCAATTATATCATATGGGTTGGGATCAGCACGATAATCTTCCCACGCAAATAGAGAAACAAGCCAAAGATGTAGACCAGGCGTCTGCAGCACTAATTTTGGATTTAAAACAACGTGGCTTACTAGAAGAAACCTTAGTTATTTGGGGTGGCGAGTTTGGTAGAACAAACTATAGTCAAGGAACGTTGACAGATACAAATTATGGAAGGGATCATCATCCCAGAAGTTTTACAATTTTTATGGCCGGCGGTGGTGTAAAACCTGGATTTAATTATGGGGAGACTGATGAGTTAGGATATAACGTAGTAAAGGATCCTGTACATATTCATGATTTTCAGGCTACCCTTATGCACCTTATGGGTATTGATCATACTAAGTTTACGTTTAAGCACCAAGGAAGAAGGTTTAGATTAACAGATGTGCATGGTCATGTCATTAAAGATCTTATTGCATAATAAAAGGAATCATGATGAATAGAAGAAATTTTCTCCATAAGTCAGCATGTATTTCGGCCGGAATACTCACATTACCTATGTATTCTGGAGCGTATGCTTTTGATACTCGTAAAGATTTGATTATAGGTCATAATTCTCATCGATATAAGGTGGATATGAATTGGGGAAATTTGCACTCAAACAAAGTTCCTGTAAAGGATTGTCATGAAATTATTCAGGATTCTAAAGGGAGGATAGTACTATTAACCAATCACGTAAAAAATAATATTATTATTTATGATAAATCAGGAAAATTACTCGACACATGGGGTACCACATACCCAGGAGCCCATGGTTTAACACTATCTGTCGAAAATGGAGAGGAGTTTTTATTCATAACAGATTATGATCGTCATCAAGTTATTAAAACCACAATTGATGGTAGAGAAGTGATGACCCTGGATTGCCCAGCAGATACGGGAAAATATAAAAATAAAGAAGAGTTTAAACCTACAGAAACCACTGTTTTAGAAAATGGCGATTTTTATGTAGCAGATGGCTATGGGAATCAATTTATATTACACTATAATCATAAAGGAGAATTATTAAACATATTTGGAGGAAGAGGAACAGGAGAGAGCCAATTTTTGAATGCTCATGGTATCTGTTTTGATCAAAGAGACAAAGAAAACCCTGTTTTGTTAATCACTGCTAGAGAGCAAAATACTTTAAAAAGATTCTCCTTAGAAGGTGATTTTTTATCTTCTATGGAAGTTCCGGGAGCTTTGATATGTAGACCTGTAATTCATGGTAATGAGATTTATTTTGCAGTTTTAAAATCTAAAGAAGCTACACATGATGATTCTGGTTTTTTGCTGATTATGAATGAAAAGAATGAGGTAATTTCATGTCCTGGGGCAACAAAACCTATATATAAAGACAGTCAATTAACAGAGTTATATCAAACAATAAAATTATTTCAGCACCCTCATGATGTGTGTGTGGATGAAGACGATAACATATATGTAGCTCAATGGAATTCTGGTCAAACATACCCTATAAAATTAACTAGGATATGAAAGCTTTAATAATCTTATGGTTTGCCGTTTTTTTTTATTCGTGTACTACAAATAAAAAAGGAAGTATAGTAACCAAGTCATTTTTGCAAACAAAAGAAGTGCAATTAGCTAATCCGAAGATTGAAGTAGATCATATGATTATAGATACTTCTTCACGAGTAGTTGCCTCATTGGGATTGGATAATGTAGAGATATACTATACAATTGATGGAAATGAACCTACCAGGAAATCAAAAAAATATGAAGAAACTATTATAGTTTCGAAACCAGGAAAATATACCTTTAAAGCGTTTCATTCAGGTTTTATTCCTAGTGAAACAGAAACAGTAAGCTTTTATAAAAAAGGAATAAACGTTGATCATTTTTCTGTCATTTCTTCATTAGATAAAAAATATCCAGGTCAAGGTGAAAATACACTAATAAATCATCAAAAAGGGAGTTTGAATTTTAAAGATGGTCAATGGATAGGAGTCACAGAGCCTATAGTAGCCGTAATTGATTTTAAAGATATGATATTTTTAGAATCATTAGACATAGGATATTTGGTAAACACCAGTGCGTGGATTTTTCCGATAGAAGAGGTTTTTATTAGTTTTTCAGAAGACGGAGTTAATTTTAAATCTATCGAGACTAATCAAATTCTTAAAGAACTAACTAAAGACACTACCAAGCTAGGGAATATGCATATTTCTATTCAAAAAGAAATAAGGAAAATGCGAATTGAAATAACAAATACTAAATCAATTCCCGAATGGCACCAAGGTAAGAGTAATCCCGGGTGGCTTTTTATGGACGAATGGATTTTTAACACCAAAAATAATTAAGATATGAACTTAGTACTATCTACCATATTTTATTTGTTTTTGGTGCCAGCATCTTTTATAGAATCTGTAAATGAAATTCCAGAATTTTTATTATTTCTAGGTCGTTTTCACCCTTTGATATTACACCTTCCTATTGGAGGGATATTATTAGTATTTTACTTTGATGTGCTGGGGCGTATTCGTAAAAAATATCCAGATTCTTTAATTAAAAATGGATTAGGATTTAGCAGTGTTTTTGCAATACTTGCATGTGTTTTGGGATATTTTTTATCCTTGGAAGGAGGATATGCAGAGAAGATCACCGATATTCATATGTGGACAGGTATTGGCACAGCGATTTTAATTACATTATTATTCCTACTTAAAAAATCTTCAAAAGAGAAACTTAAGAAACTATTCTTTCCTCTGTTTGTACTTACCATAATTTTAATTAGTATAACTGGGCATTATGGTAGCATATTAACTCATGGGGATAATTTTATAACACAATATTCGCCTTTAAATGAAGAAAAGGAAAAGCCGAAAATTATTGATAGTCTTCAATATTTTTCTGATGTGATATATCCTATTCTTGAAGCCAAATGTGTTCAATGTCATAATGCAACTAAACAAAAAGGAGAGTTGTCTTTTGTTTCCGAAACAATGATTTTGAAAGGAGGAAAGGAAGGAGAAGTATTACTTCCTGGAAGTGCTATAGGAAGCAATATGATAAAGAGAGTTGTACTGCCTTTGGGAGATGAAAAACATATGCCTCCAGCAGGGAAAAATCAAATAACTTCTAATGAGCTATGGTTATTAAAACATTGGATAAACAATGGAGCAAATTTTAAGGATAAAGCACTTGCATACCAACAAAATGACACGTTATCAAATCTACTAGATAATTACCTAGAAAAAGACTTAGAAGTATTATCCGAAGCTTCAATAACTGCAATAAATAAAGTTATGGAAGCAGGTTTTTCGGTACATAGAATTGTAACCGGACAACCGCATTTAAGTGTTAAATTCATCAAAGATTCTATCTCTCGTGAAGCAATGTCCACTCTAAAAGGTATATCAAAGCAATTGGTGCGGTTGGATGTCAATAACACAGATTTGACAGACGATATGACTAAAAGTATTAATACACTTAAAAGATTGGAAGAATTGCGTTTAGATAATACTAAAATTTCGAATAAAACATTGAATTATTTGATTGATTTAAAAGATATCAAGATTCTTAATCTGCATCATACCTTGGTTGATAATAAAGGGGTTGCCATGATAGTGAATAAAATTTCTCCTGCGAATATTTATGTATGGAATACGAAAGTAGATAAAGGATATGCAAAAGAGTTAATGCAAAATAGTCAAACACTAATTCATCATGGTATTTTTGAAGGATTCGCAGAAATTAAACCTTTAAAACCTCCAAAACTTTTTACTGAGCAAACTATTTTTGCAGATAGTTTAATGATTGCTTTTAATGAACCTTTACGAAAAGCAAAACTATATTATACAATTGATGGTACAGAGCCAGATAGTACATCACTGCGTTATACTCAACCTTTCAAAATAACGAATTCGATTAATTTAAAAGCAAAAATGTATCAAGCCGAATGGTTGCCGAGTCCCACAATGCAGGAAGAATTCTTTAAAATAAAATACAAAATTAAAGATTATACCATATTACATCAACCATCTACAAAGTATCCTGGTGGACATAAAGTTTTTGACTTCATTGAAGGAAGTATTTCTTTTTCTGATGGAAAATGGGCAGGATTTGAAGGGGATAATTTAATAACAATGATTAATTTTGAAGAACCCCTAGCCATAGAAAGTATATCTGTTAGTTCTTTACAAGATGCTGGATCATGGATTTTATTTCCCAAACGAATAGAAATGTATACAAGAAATGAAAATACTTCTTTTCGAAAAATAGGGACAATTAATTATGATGCAACTAATGAAGAAGAATCTAAAGAAATAAGAAGAAAACGTTTTAAATTAGAATTTCCTAAGACAAATGCCAAGTATATTAAAATAGTAGTACACAACATAGGAAAACTCCCAAAATGGCATCAGGGAGCTGGTGAAAAAGGATGGCTTTTTGTTGATGAAATATTAATACAATAAACTATAACCAATGATTGCACAAAAAATTTCATATCCGCTCAAATTTGATCCTATTTTAAAAGAAAAAGTATGGGGCGGTAATAAGTTGATTACTCGTTTTAATAAAAAATCTTCAAAAGAAAATATAGGAGAAAGCTGGGAAATATCAGATGTTGATGGTGATGAATCCGTTATTTCTAATGGTGTATTAACAGGCCAAACATTGCCAGAAGTTTTAGAAATATACAAGGAGCAATTAGTTGGAAATCATGTGTATGAACATTTCAAAAACAAGTTTCCACTATTGATAAAATTCATTGATGCAAAAAAACCTTTAAGTATTCAAGTACATCCTAATGATCAATTGGCGCAAGAAAGACACAATTCTTTTGGCAAAACTGAAATGTGGTACATCATGGATGCCGAAGAAGATGGTAATTTAATAGTTGGGTTTAAAAAGGATTCGAATATATCAGAATATCTAGAACATCTAGAAAACAAAACCTTAATGCAAATTCTTAATGAAGATAAAGTTGCCTTTGGAGATGTGTATTTCATCCCTACCGGAAGAGTACATGCTATAGGAGCTGGTGTTATGTTGGCCGAAATTCAACAAACAAGCGATATCACATATAGGATTTATGATTGGGATAGACCAGATAAAGAGGGGAATTTTAGAGAGTTACATACCGATTTAGCCTTAGATGCAATCGATTATACGGCGCAACAAACGTATAAGTCAGAATATGTTACTGCAGATAACAAACCGACAGAATTAGTAAGCTGTGAGTATTTCACCACCAATGAACTAATCGTAAATAACACATATGTAGCAAAAAATGATAAGGATTCATTTGTAATATATATGTGTGTTAGTGGATCATGTAGTATTCAGTATAATAATGGTTTAGAAGAAAATTTAGAAAAAGGTCAAACCGTTTTGATTCCAGCAGTTTTGAAGAACTATTCAATTCATACGAGAAATGAGGCCAAGTTACTTGAGGTTTATATTAAGTAAAGGTTTGTCAAAAGTAATTAGGTAAGTAAACACACATAAAATGATAAAAAGCACCCATATAGCTTTCATGTTCATAGTTTTTTTCTTCTTTTCCTGTAAGCAAAAAGAGGAAATACAAATTGCTGTAAAACAAAGTGATAAAACGGAGAATCTTACAGATTATGTAAACCCGCTTATGGGAACAGACTCTGCTTTTGATTTATCAAATGGAAACACCTATCCCGCTATTGCGACTCCTTGGGGAATGAATTTTTGGACTCCAATGACTTCAAAAATGGGTGATGGATGGACGTATAAATATGATGAAAATAAAATACGAGGAATAAAACAAACGCATCAGCCTAGTCCTTGGATTAATGATTATGCAGCATTTTCTTTAATGGCGGTTACAGGAGATCTTAAATATAAAGAAGAAGAAAGAGCTTCATGGTTTTCTCATAAAGCAGAAATCGTAAAACCTCATTATTACAAGACCTATTTGGCAGATTATGATATAACTGCAGAAGTTTCACCAACAGAGAGAGCTGCACATTTTAAGTTTACATTTCCTGAAAGAGAGAAATCATATATTATTCTTGATGCTTTTTTTAAAGGGTCCATGGTGAAAATTATACCTGAAGAACGAAAAATCATTGGCTATTGCAGAAACAATAGTGGAGGTGTTCCTGATAATTTTCATAATTATTTTGTAGCACAATTCGATAAGGATTTTGAGATAAACCATACTTGGCAAGATGAATGGAAGTTAGTGAAAAACTCAACAAATAGCGAGGGAGAACATGTTGGAGCTATTATCGGGTTTAAGACCAAAAAAGGAGAAGCTGTACATGTTAAAGTAGCATCTTCATTTATAAGCCTAAAACAAGCAGAGTTAAATCTAAACCGTGAGATTGGTGAAGATACTTTTGAACAAACCAAGACCAAAGCAAAAAATGCTTGGGAAAAAGAATTAAGTAGAATTAAAATAGAGGACGACAATTTAGATCGTATCAAAACTTTTTATTCATGTCTATATAGAGTACTGTTGTTTCCAAGAAAATTTTATGAATTTAATGAACAGAATGAAGTGGTGCATTACAGTCCGTATAATGGTCAAGTGTTGCCTGGATATATGTTTACAGATAATGGTTTTTGGGATACCTTTAGAGCAGTATTTCCTTTTTTTAACATGATGTATCCAGAGTTAAATGGTCATATTATGGAAGGCTTGGCAAATACATATAAAGAATCTGGATGGTTACCCGAGTGGGCAAGTCCAGGGCATAGAGATTGTATGATAGGTTCGAACTCTGCCCCTATTATTGCCGATGCATTTTTAAAGGGAATACCAAATATGGATGCAGAGATTTTGTTTGAGGCAATTCTTAAAAATGCCACTACTTCTGAAGGTCGCCCCTTATCAAATGGCAATGAAATACGCTCTGTAGGAAGAGAAGGGATAGAATATTACAATAAACTTGGGTACGTACCATATGATGTAAAGATTAACGAAAATGCAGCACGTACATTAGAGTATGCATATGCCGATTTTACTATTGCTAAAATGGCAGAAAAATTGGGTAAAAAAGAAATTGCCAATTCGTTTTATAAACGGTCTCAAAACTATAAAAACTTGTTTGATCCATCTACCAAATTGATGAGAGGTAAAAATGAAGATGGTGGTTTTCAAACACCTTTTAATCCTTTAAAATGGGGAGATGCATTTACAGAGGGTAATAGTTTACACTATACATGGTCTGTTTTTCATGATATCGATGGTCTTATTCAATTAATGGGAGGAAAACCAGAGTTTGAAAAAAAATTAGATGAAGTATTTGCAATGCCTCCAGATTTTGATGCTTCTTATTATGGATTTACAATTCATGAAATTAGAGAAATGCAAATAGTTAATATGGGTAATTATGCTCATGGTAATCAGCCTATCCAACATATGATTTATCTGTACAACTATGCAAATGCTGCATATAAAACCCAAGAAAAAGTTAGAGAGGTATTAACCAAATTATATTCGGCAACGCCAGATGGATATTGTGGAGATGAGGATAACGGGCAAACTTCGGCCTGGTATGTGTTTAGTGCATTAGGTTTTTATCCAGTTACGCCAGGGGTTGATCAATATGTAATTGGTAGTCCTTTGTTTCAAAAAGCAACTATTACATTAGAAAATGGGAATACTTTTGTAATCAATGCTACCAAAAATTCTGATAGTAATGTGTACGTACAGTCTGCAAGTCTAAATGGAAAAGAATACGAAAACAGCTATTTAAATTTTGAAGATACTCAAAAAGGTGGGGAATTAAATTTTGTGATGGATAGTACTCCAAATAAAGAATGGGCAAATACAAATGATGCCGTACCGTACTCATTGAGTAAGAAACAATAAACGTCTTTATTATGGTCATTATTCATGTAAAAAGATTCTCGATTCTAAGTTGTTTTTTATGTAGTACTTTGATTCTTACTTCTTGTAAGAAAGAAAACGAAAACGAACAACACACTATAGTAGAAGAAGTATCAGAACGAACACTAGTAGAGGATGTTACTAAGTATGTGAATCCATTTATTGGGACATCTAATTTTGGAACAACCAATCCAGGGCCTATAGCCGTTAGAGGAATGGTAAATGTGTCACCCTTTAATGTTGCAGGTAAACAGAATTTACCCTTAGAAAAAGACAGTCGTTGGTTGTCTACTCCTTATGTTAAAGAAAACACATTTCTAACTGGTTATAGTCATGTAAATCTTAGCGGAGTAGGTTGCCCAGACTTAGGAGTAATTATAACAATGCCTACAATGGGTCCTGTAGAAACTGATCATTTGTCTTATGGATCAACCTATTCTAATGAAACTTCTCAAGTAGGATATTATTCGAATACATTAGATAAATACAATATTAAGGTAGAAACAACTGCAACTACTAGAACAGGAATAAGCACCTATTCTTTTCCTAAAGGAAAAGCTAATATTCTTCTTAATCTAGGATTAGGACTTACAAATGAGCAAGGAGGAATGATAAAGATTGTCTCTCCCACTGAGGTTGAAGGAATTCGTACAGTAGGATCGTTTTGTTATTACAAACCTGAAGAAACGTACCCAGTTTATTTTGTAGCAAAATTTTCAAAACCTGCCGATGAATTTGGTGTTTGGGAGAAAACCAAAAAATATGATGGGGTAGAAGGAGAATGGATGAAAGAATATAACGGAAAAACAAGAGTGAAAAAACAGTATACCAAAGAAATTTCTGGAGATAGTATTGGAGGATATATGAGGTATTATTTTGATACCGCTACTCAAATCGAAATGAAAATAGGAGTGTCTTATGTAAGTTTAGAAAATGCAAGAGAGAATCTTGAAAAAGAAACTTTGGATAAAACATTTGATCAAATAAGAAAAGATACTCGAGAAGAATGGAATCAATATTTGTCAAGAATAGAAGTTGAAGGAGGAAAAGAACAAGACAAGATAAAATTCTATACGGCCTTATACCATACGCTCATACACCCCAATACTTTAAACGATGTGAATGGAGAGTATCCTAAAATGAAAACTAGAGAAACGTTAAAAACTAGCGGAACGCGTTATACTGTTTTCTCCCTTTGGGATACATATCGAAATCTACATCAATTAATGAGTTTGGTATATCCCAAGCAACAATCAAACATGATAAAAAGTATGTTGCAAATTTATGATGAATCAGGATGGCTTCCAAAATGGGAATTAAACGCAACAGAAACAACCACTATGGTTGGTGATCCTGCCGGAATCATTATTACAGATACGTATTTAAGAGGGATCCAGGATTTTGATATACAAAAAGCATATAACGCAATGTTAAAGAGCGCAGATACTCTTGAAGATAATCCGTTACGTCCTGGATTAAAAGATTATATAGAAAAAGGATATCTAACTACCGAAACTACCAGTAGCGGTTCTGTATCTATAACTCAAGAATATAATATTGCAGATTATGCTATTGCTCAATTGGCTAAAGAATTGGGTAAAGAAGAAGATTATCAACGTTTTTCTAAAAGATCATTGTCTTATAAGAATCTTTTTGATAAAGGATTTAATTTACTAAGACCTAAAAATAATGATGGAAGCTGGCTAATACCTTATAATCCAGAAACAGGAGCGAACTTTATAAAAAATTTAGGATTTATAGAAGGAAACGCTTGGCAATATACCTTTATGGTACCTCATGATATTGAAGGTTTAAAAACTCTTATGGGAGGTGATAAGATTTTTCTAGAACAGTTGCAAAAAGTTTTTGATAATAAGCAATTTGATATGGCTAATGAACCGGATATTGGATATCCTTTTTTATTTAATTATATAAAAGGAGAAGAATGGAGAACTCAAAATACAGTTGGTGATTTATTGGATACGTACTATAAAAATACTCCAGACGGTTTACCTGGCAATGATGATACAGGAACAATGTCTGCCTGGGCTGTTTTTTCAATGATGGGTATCTATCCAGTTACTCCTGCACTACCGGCATATACATTTTGTGCTCCTAAATTTGAAAAGATTACAATACATCTGGATAAAGAATATTATCAAAACGACACTTTGATTATTACTTCGAATGATGTGCAAAAAGGAAAATATATAGAAGCTATAGAAGTGGATAAAAAGAAGCATAACAGTTTCTTCATTTCGAATAATCAGCTTCTAAACTCGAAAAATATTGATTTCAGGATGAAATAGTTTTAACATTCACTGGCTCAAACGTTTTCGTAATAGTGTTCTTTAACTTTTCAGCATCGTCATTGATCGAAAAACTTTCCAAAAAGTTAATGATATTATAACATTTATGTTAAGGTTTATTAATGAGCCTGGGAAACAGAAATCAACTTAATATAAATTAAATAAACAAATATGTGTAAGAAGTTACTAGTATTTCTAGTGTTTATGTCTTTTATTGGTTTTGAATCTATTCTGGCACAAGGTTCAATCGTAACGGGCAAGGTAACAGATGCTAAGGAAGGCAATCCCCTTCCAGGAGTAAACGTGATAGTCAAAGGAACATCGATCGGGGTTTTATCCGATTTTGATGGAAATTATTCGGTTAATTTACCACAGCAGGATGCTGTTTTGGTATTTTCAACATTAGGATACGCCACCCAAGAAGTTGCAGTAAATGGCCAAACTGCAATCAATGTATCCTTAACGGCACAAGCAGAACAACTAGATGAAGTAGTTGTTACTGCACTTGGTATAGAACGAGATAGGAAAACACTTGGATATGCGGTTACGCAACTTCAGGGAGAATCTATATCCGAAGTAAAAACATCTAGTGCTCTTAATGCATTACAAGGTAAGGTGGCTGGAGTTAATATAACGCCTCCGTCTACAGGTGCTGCCGGCTCTAGTAGAGTAATTATTAGAGGGGCATCTAGTTTATCAGGTACAAATCAACCTTTGTATGTTGTGGATGGAGTGACCATTGATAATACGCAATTAGGAGCAGCTAGTGAATGGGGAGGTTCGGATTTTGGAGACGGAATTTCTAGCATTAATCCAGATGATATAGAATCTGTGAGTGTCCTTAAAGGTGGTGCAGCAGGAGCTTTATATGGTTCTAGAGCATCAAACGGGGTGATTTTGATTACGACCAAAAATGGTAAAAAAGAACAAGGGTTTGGCGTAGAGTACAGTAGTCAAATAACTTTTGAAAATGTTTTGTCAAATATTAGAGATTTTCAAGATACGTATGGGCAAGGTTCTCAAGGAGTAGCACCAACCACTACTCAAGAAGGATTGCAAACAGCTTTTTCTTCCTGGGGTCCTAGGTTAGGAAGTATTCCATCTTCAGTACAATTCGATGGTGTTTCTAGACCTTATGTCGATAGAGGAGATAATCTTGATAAATTTTATGACACGGGAGTAACTCTGATTAACACTATAGCCGTTTCAAAAAACAGCGATAACTTTAATTATCGATTTGCTGCTACAGATTTTGATAACGATGATGTACTTCCAAATTCCGAATTAAATAGAAAATCTTTTTCTCTTAATTTAGGATCAGTTGCTGCTGAAAAACTTTCGTTCAAATTAAGCGCAAGATATATTGTCGAAAAAGTAACTAATAGACCCAGAGTTTCTGATGCACCAGGAAATGCAAATTTCTCAGCAGGACTATTACCCGCAAATGTCAATGTAGAGGATTTAGCTCCTGGTTTTAACGAGGATGGAGTAGAACAACAAATCTCTGGAAACCCTTTTGTTCAAAATCCATATTGGGCAGCAGAACGGTTTAGAACACTTGATCGAAGAAATAGAATATTAAGCTCTGCTACTGTAAAATATCAGATTTTTGATTGGTTAGATATTACGGCAAGAGCAGGAATAGATCATGGAACAACGCGTACTACTCAAATAGAAGGTTTTGGTACTGCTTTTACTCCCCTTGGAAGTATAGAGGAAAGAGAAAATAGTATAACACAGGTTGATGCAGATTTAATCTTAGGATTTAATAAAGATATCACCGAAGATTTTGCAGTAAAAGCTTTTGTAGGTGCAAATAAGAATACACAAAGAAGAGATTTTCTTAAACTAAGGGGAGAACGATTTGTGGTTCCGTTTTTAGAAATTATAGGTAATGTGGAAAACACAAGTAATGAAAGAACGTTAACTGAGCTTGCGTTTTCGGGTGTTTATGGTTCGGTAGAACTTGGATATAAAGATTTCTTATATGTAACAGTTACCGGACGTAATGATTGGTTTTCAACCTTATCAGCTGCGGGTAAATCGGCACCAAATAATGATTTTTATCCTTCTGCTAGTGGTAGTTTCGTTTTTTCTAATGCTTGGGATATGCCGGATTGGTTGACTTTTGGTAGAGTAAGAGCAGGATATTCTGAAGTTGCTGGGGGAACAGAAACCCCGTATCAATTGAGTTTACCATTTCGAATTTTTGGCCAAGGACATTTAGGGCAACCACTAGGAGAAATAGCGACAGGAACATTGCCTAATACATCATTAACCCCTTTTAGTAAAACAGAAGTAGAGGTAGGTTTAGATGTTAGTTTCTTTAATAGTAGACTAGGAATAGATTTTGCGTATTACAATAATGAAACAGAAAAAGACATTTTACCGGTAGATATTTCTAATACTTCTGGTTTTTCAAATGTGTTATCTAATATTGGAATACTCGAAAATAGAGGTGTAGAATTGTTACTTCGAGGTACACCTATACAAACGCCTAATTTTAGTTGGAATGTGAGTTATAACCTTGGATTTAATGAAAGTGAAATAGTAGCTACCGATGATCAAGACAATATTCTTACTGTAGGTAATGTTAGAACTTTTGATGCAAACATAAGCCAGATAGTAGGAGAACCTTTTGGAGTTATTTACGGAACTGCTTATGAAAGAAACGCTGCTGGGCAAATTGTTTTTGGCGCAGATGGATTACCAATAGAAAGTGCAGATCGTAAAATTTTGGGTGAAGGAGTACCACCTTGGACTATGGGACTTACAAATAGCTTTCGTTATAAAAATATTAACCTAAGCTTTTTAATAGACGCCAAATTTGGTGGTCAAGTATACGCAGGAACTAATGTGTTTGCTCTTGCAAATGGATTGGATAAACGTACTTTAGAAGGTAGAGAAGGTGGATTAGTAGTAAACGGTGTTGATGAAACAGGAAACCCTTTTACTTTTACACATGATAACACCACTTTACAATCGTATTATGGTAGAATCGCTGGAATAGCAGAAGAAGTTATAGAAGATGCGGATTTTATTAAGTTACGCCAAATAAGTATAGGGTATACATTTCCTTCAAAATTATTAGATAAGGTTTTCTTGGATGCTGCAAATGTATCTTTGGTAGGAAGGAACTTATTCTTTATAAAAAGAGATTCTGAAAACATTGATCCAGAAGCAGGTTTTAATGGAGGTAATGCCCAAGGGTTAGAATACTTTGGTTTACCGTCTATCGCTAGTTACGGACTTACAGTTAATTTGAAATTTTAAGAATTCTAAAGATATTTCAACGATGAAAAAAATAATCATAGCAATTTTGGTCATCTTTTTAGGAACTACTTCTTGTGATAGTGGTTTTGAAGAGTTAAATGTAAATCCAAATACAGCAACAGAACTAGAACCAGGGCCAAAATTAACGAATGCAATTTTGAGAACTGCAGGAGATCGTTTTGAGAACTGGAGAGGAAATTTAATTTATTCCTCTATGATGATACAGCATATGGCCTCAATAGGCGGTGTTTGGGCAGGAGATAAGTATTTGTATAATGCACAATGGTCTGGCGCTTGGTTTGAAAGAGGATATAATGATCAAGTAAAAATTATTGAGGATATTGTGTTTCAATTAGAAACAGATCCTGATGACCAATACTCTACAGAAATGCTCTCTATTGCCAGGATCCTTAGAGTATTTATCTATCATAAAATAACAGACCTATATGGAGATGTACCTTATAGCGAAGCTGGTAGAGGTTTTATAGAAGGTAATTTTCGACCAGCGTATGATCCTCAAAGCGAAATTTATGCAGATATGTTAAATGAACTTGCAGAAGCTACAGCGGCCTTAGGAACTGGAACATCACAGTTTGGTGCTGCCGATATATTATTTGATGGTGATCAGGATAAATGGAAACGTTTTGGAAATTCCTTAATGTTGCGTTTAGGATTGCGCTTAATAAAAGTAGACCCGGCAGGATCGCAGCAATGGGTACAAAGAGCTATTGATGGCGGTGTAATGCAGTCTAATGATGATACATCTTATGTAGAACATACTGATGGACCCGAAGGAATTAATAGAAATGGTAATGGTCAAGTATTTAGTGCAGATGATGATATGCGATTAAGTGATACATTTATAAATGCTCTAGCAGGAGATCCAAGATTACGTATTTATGCAGCACTACCAGATGGCGATGGCGATAGAAACACTAGTGGTAGTAATGATCCGGCAATGCAAAGAGGGTTACCTAACGGATTTGATGCTACAACCGTTCTTACTATTACAGGAGGAGATGATATTAATAATTTCTCTGAACCTAATAGAAATTTAATCACAGCCGAGGACGAACCCTACTTTTTTCAAACCTATGCCGAAGTCGAATTTATGCTAGCCGAAGCTGATATTAGATGGGGAATTGCAGGAGGAGATCCGTCAGTTCATTATAATGCAGGAATAACTGCTGCAATGAGGCAATTAGATTCGTATGATGTGGGAGATCAAAGTGTAACAGCTACAGAGGTTCAGGATTTTTTGACAGCAAATCCATTTGATGCGGCCAATGGCCTCGAACAAGTAAACACACAATATTGGATAGTTACTTTTTTAAATGATATAGAATCGTTTGCAAATTGGAGAAGAACAGGTTTTCCAGTGTTAACCTCGGTGGATTATCCAGGTAACGAATCTAATGGAATGATTCCTAGAAGATTAAGGTATTTTGAAAGAGAACAAACAACAAACCCTCAGAATTATCAGGCTGCTATATCAAGACAAGGACCTGATCAATTTACCACCAGAATATGGTGGGATGTTGAATAATTTGATGTTAGCCAACAAATTAGATTTGATTTAATCAAAAAAAGAAGGGAAATTAATCCCTTCTTTTTATCTTAAAAATTCATGAAAGTACTATACTTTTTTTTGGTTGGCTCTTTGTTTTTTTTGAGTGTAAATGCTCAAGAAAAGAAAACGTTTACGCTTCTCTCTCCTGATAAAACAGCTGTTTCTTTTTCTAATGATATAGTTGATCTTAAGGATAAGAACATATTGTTGTATTCTAATTATTATGGAGGTGGAGGGGTTGGTATTGCAGATTTTAATAATGATGGATTACAAGATATTTTCTTTGGCGGCAATCTTGTGGGCGATCAATTATATCTGAATAAAGGTAATTTGACATTTGAAAATATAACCGAGAGCGCAGGAATTTTGAATAATGGTGGATGGTCTTCGGGAATTACCCTAGCAGATGTAAATGGTGATGGTTATATTGATATATATGTATGCCGAGAGCTTTATGATGATGAGGAAGAACTTCGAAAAAACAAATTATATATTAATAATGGGGATCTTACTTTTTCTGAACAATCAGCAAAGTTTGGAGTAGATAATAGTCAACGAACCAGACATGCCACATTTTTGGATTATGATAATGACGGTCTTTTGGATCTCTTCTTATTAAATCAACCTCCTAACCCCGGAAGTTATTCTAAGTTCTACGGAATCGATCTTAAAAAGGATTTAAAATATGCCTCAAAACTTTATAAAAATGTTGGAAACACACACTTTGTTGATGTAAGTAAAGAAGCAGGTGTTTTACGAACTAGTAATGCAAATAGTGTATCTGCAGGCGATTTTAATAATGACGGGTACACAGATTTATATGTTGCTAATGATTTTTATTTACCAGATTTCTTTTACATAAATAATCAAGATGGGACATTCACCAATATTGCAAATAAAGCATTAAATCACATGTCTTATTTTAGTATGGGCGTTGATGCTGCAGATATCGATAATGATGGATTCCTGGATATTATGGTTGCCGATATGGCTGCTGAAGATAATGTTAGATCAAAATCTAATATGAGTGGCATGAATCCAAAAGCATTCTGGAAAGTTGTTAATAATGGAGGACATTATCAATACATGTTTAATACCCTTCAGCTCAATAATGGAAATGGAACCTATAGCGAAATTGCAGAATTGGCAAATATTTCTTCTACGGATTGGAGTTGGGCTAATCTAATAGCTGATTTTGATAATGATGGTTTAAAAGACATCTATGTTACTAATGGTTTGCTAAGGGATATTCGTAATACAGATGCCAATAAAAAAATAGCAAATTATGTAGTGAATGTTGCTAACTCGTTTGTAAAAGACAACCCTAATGCGGGTGATGTAAGTATATGGGACATATTAGATGTACAAGAAACAGTTGAGATCTTACCCTCAGAAAAATTAAAAAATTATGCCTTCAAAAATAATGGAGATTATACCTTTTCTAAAGTTATGGATGATTGGGGTTTAGATCAAAAAACATTTTCTAATGGAGCAGCTTATGCGGATTTGGATAATGATGGTGATTTAGAAATTATTGTAAATAATATTAATGAAAAAGCACATATCTATAAAAATAATACCAATGAGAATTCTGAACATCATTTTTTGAGATTTGAATTGCTAGACCGAACTCATAAAAACACTTTAGGAACCAGGATTACTATTTATTATGGAAATCAGAAACAGTTTGCCGAGACAACGGCGGTTAGAGGAATTTACTCCACAAGCGAACATAAAGTGCATTTTGGATTAAATGAAGTTAAAAATATAGATGAGGTTGTTGTTGATTGGTCAAACGGGAATCAAACTAGTTTGAAAAATGTAAAAACCAATCAAACAATTACTCTTTTCATGGATGATGCAGCTTCAAAAAAGGTAAAAGAGAAAGAAATTTCTAATACAATTTTTAAAGACATAACTAAACTTCAGAAATTAAAACATCTTCATCAAGAAAATGATTTTAATGACTACAAGGATCAGGTATTATTACCGCATAAATTATCACAATTTGGTCCTGCTCTGGCGGTTGGAGATGTTAATAATGATGGATTGTTAGATGTGTATATTGGTGCTGCAAAAGACTATGTTGCTTCTTTATATATTCAGAACACCTTAGGGTCTTTTACAGAAGCCGATCAAAAATCTTTTAAGGCGGATAGTTTTTCAGAAGATCTAGATGCTATCTTTTTTGATGTAGATAAGGATGGGGATATGGATTTATATGTAGTAAGCGGCGGTAATGAATATGCCGTTGGCGCAAAAGAATATACAGATAGATTGTATTTAAATAATGGTGAAGGGAGTTTTATTAAAATGGAAGAATTAAACTTACCGGCGGTAAGTGGTTCTTGTGTGATCCCTTCAGATTTTGATAATGACGGTGACCTTGACGTATTTGTAGGAGGTAGATTAAAACCAAAATCTTATCCCGAACCTGCTTCAAGTTACATTTTGGAAAATAGAAATGGGAAACTAATTGATATTACCCAACAAGTTGCACCAGAATTAACAAATATAGGTATGGTTACCGATGGAGTATGGGATGACTATGATAGTGATGGAGATCATGATTTAATCATTGTAGGAGAATGGATGCCCATTACAATTTTTGAAAACAATAATGGGAGTTTTAATAAAGCAAACTCTATCGGGTTAGAACAATCATCTGGGTGGTGGTTTAGTATAGAAAAAGGAGATTTTGATAACGATGGGGATACTGATTTTATTGTAGGTAACTTAGGACTCAATTATAAATACAAAACTACGACCAAAACACCTTTTGATGTGTACTACACAGATTTTGATAAAAACGGTAGTAATGATGTAGTTCTAGGGTATTACAATTATGGAAAACACTATCCTTTAAGAGGTTTTTCGTGTTCGGCTCAACAAGTTCCGGATCTTAAGCAAAAAATAGAAAAATATGATCTCTTTGCTTCATTAGAGATAAACGAAGTGTATGGAAAAGATAATCTCCAAGAGGCTTTGCATTACGAAACACAAACTTTTGCAAGCTCATATCTAGAGAATTTAGGGAAAGGTACTTTTAAACTATCTGCTTTGCCTAATAAGGCACAGTTTTCTAATGTAAATGACATGCTTATAAAAGACTTTAATACCGATGGTAATTTAGATGTTTTACTAGCTGGTAATCTATTTGTTTCAGAAATAGAAACCATGCGCAATGATGCTGGAGCAGGTTTGCTTCTTTACGGTAATGGAGATGGTCATTTTACTCCGCAAACTGTGCTCGAAAGTGGATTTTTTGCCAATAAGGATGTTAGAAAAATGAGGGTACTAGAAAATCAAAATCAAAACCTCATTTTGGTAGCAAATAATAGTGATAGGATACAAGTTTTTGAATATACCAATAACGAATAATTAATATAAGAACGATTAAGATAAAAGTTTAAAATACTATGGATAACCAAAAAATGAATTATAAAAAACCTTTTATTACCATCACTTTTTTATTTTTTATGTGGGGTTTTATAACTGTAATGAACGATGTTTTAATTCCTCATTTAAAAGCAGTATTTGAACTTTCTTATTTTCAAGCTGCATTAATACAATTTGCATTTTTTGGAGCATTTTTTGTGATCTCATTGATATACTTTGTGATTTCTGTAAGTCAAGGGGATCCGATTTCTAAAATCGGATATAAAAATGGAATTATCATTGGGCTTATTCTTTGTGGTATCGGATGTTGTCTTTTTTATCCTGCGGCTAATTATCAACGATATAGTGTTTTTTTAGGAGCATTATTTGTTCTTGCATCAGGGGTAACTATTTTACAAATAACAGCTAACCCCTATGCTGCTATATTAGGAGATCCTAAAACAGCCTCTAGTAGACTTAACCTAGCTCAAGGCTTTAATTCTTTTGGTACTACATTGGCGCCAATAATAGGAGCCATATTGTTATATAAAGTATTTTCTAATGGCGAAATTACAGTAGATTCGTTAAAAATGCCATATCTAATATATGGTGGACTTTTTCTTATTCTTGCCATTATTATAAAGTTTATCGAATTACCTTCTTTTGTAAATAATGAAAAGATAGAGAAGGGATTGGGAGTATTAAAATTCAGGCACGTTATTTTGGGGATGTTTGCCATTTTCTTTTATGTAGGAGGAGAAGTGTCTATAGGAAGTTTTTTAATTAACTTTTTTGGTCTTGAAGGGATAATGGGAATGGAAGAGGCCGAAGCTGGAGTATTTTTGTCATACTATTGGGGAGGTGCTATGATAGGACGATTTTTAGGTTCTGTATCTATGGGTAGTATAACAGATAAAACAAGAAAATATATCCTGATGGCAGGGTTGTCGGTACTTTTCTTTTTCGTATTGTATTTTATTACGGGAGTAAAAGTTGAAGCAACAGGGTTTTCGTTACAATTATTATCCTTTTCTAAGATATGGTTGTTCATAGTTTTCTTAATTGTTAATTACTTAGCTTTTCTTATCGGTGGATCTAAACCTTCTAAAGTACTAACTCTATTTGCAGGGATTGTTATAATCTTGTTATGCATAATGATTTTTAGTCATGGCGAGGTGGCTTTTTGGAGTGCTATTGCTATTGGAGCATTTAATTCTATACTATGGTCCAATATATTCACATTAGCAATAAAAGACCTGGGGAAATATACTAGTCAGGCATCATCACTATTGGTAATGATGATTGTAGGAGGAGCTCTAATACCTTTATTACAAGGAGCAGTAGCAGATAATATAGGTATCCAATTATCATTCTTAATCCCAATAATATGCTATGCTTATTTAGTGTTTTATGGTGTAGAAGGACATAGGGTAAAAAATATACTTTAGAAATATTTAAAACATTAAAATGGTATTAGGTGTAGATATTGGAGGAAGTCATATTTCAGTGGCTATTGTTGACCAGAGTGGGTCATATCAAATACAGCATATTTATACAATGGAGGTTGATCATAAAGAGAGTCCAGAAGTAATTATCGGACGTTGGATTTGTACTTTAGAGTTAACATTGAGTTACTTAGATGTCGAAAAATTGAATGGTATTGGTATTGCTATTCCGGGGCCATTTGATTATAAAAACGGAGTTTTTCCGGATGATGGAGAAAATAAATTCGAAATGGTGTACAACTTTAATCTTAGAGATTGTATTGTAGAAAAATTAAAGCTAGAACCCTCTGTTCCAGTTCGATTTTATAATGATGCGGCCTGCTTTGGTATAGGAGAAGCATGGGTAGGAAAAATGTCCTCATATAAAAAAGCAGTGGCTATTACTTTGGGTACAGGTTTTGGGGCTACTTTTTTGCATGAAGGAATTCCTGTAACATCAGGAAAAGGAGTGCCGTTATATGGAGAGTTATATCATTTACCGTTTGGAGATGATATAGCAGATACTCATTTTTCGACACAATGGTTTGTACGGCGATATAGAGAACTTACTAATAATGAAATTAACGGTGTAAAAGAGCTTGTAAAACTTAAAGATAACAAAGAGATTAAAATTCAAATTTTTGAAGAATTCGCCAATAATTTAGCTTTGTTTTTAGAACCATGGCTCAAAAACTTTGAAGCCGATGCTATGGTGATTGGAGGAAACATTAGTAATGCATGGCCTTTTTTTGGAGATCCTTTAATAAAAACTCTTAAGAATTTAGAAATAGAAATTCCAATACTTAAAAGTGAAGATCAAGAGCATATAACGATGACTGGTGCCGCTAGATTAGCAGATGATAATTTTTATAATAAATTATGAGGTCTAATATGTATATAAAAGAAGCTTGTGTCGAAGGAATTCACCAAGCCCAAGTTGCCGAACAAAATGGAGCACACAGAATCGAGTTATGTGCGGATTTAAGTGTAGGAGGTATTACTCCACCTTTAGATGTAATTAGTAGAGTAAAAAAAGAAATAGATATTCCTATACGAGTAATGATCCGACCAAGAGGAGGAGATTTTGTATATTCTGATGATGAGTTTGATTTGATGAAAAAACAAATTAGATATTGTCATATGCTTAAGATCGATGGAGTGGTTTTTGGGATCTTAAAAAGAAATAATACATTAGATATAAGAAGAATCAAAACATTAGTAGAATTGTCTTTACCAATGAACATAGTAATCCATAAGGCAATTGATGAAACTCCTAACATTATTGTAGCTTTAAAAAAGCTATTAAAAATTGATGGGATTACTTCGATATTAACTTCTGGAGGTAAATCAACCGCTCTAGAAGGAAAAGTGATTCTAAAGAATATGGTGAGTATGGCAAAGGATACATTAGAGATAGTTGCTGCAGGATCAATTACCGATAAAAATGTGGGAGAATTACATCAGTTTATCAATTCTGGTTCTTATCACGGCAAGAAAATAGTTGCAAATAAGTGAAGCTGATCGCACAGCTCTTCAGTGAGTTTTTTCAAGTGATTTTTCATAATTCCTTTTAAAATCAATTTTTGGTTTGTTTTAAAATGTTGTTCATCGAATTTCTTATTAATAGACATATAGGACTATTATTTTTATAGAAATGATCCAATAGTTTAAAATAGAAGTTATTATGGTTACCGAAATTCAATCCAAAAACTTAGATGATATAAGTTTTAAAGAAGCTGGAATTTATGAAAATACAAGATTCGAAAAAATTCATAATGTAGTATATGATAATTCTGGTGATGCATCTATTCTTATAGCGCAAGAAATAGCGTCAATAATTAAACTGAAACAAAAAGAAAACACAAATTGTATTTTAGGATTAGCAACAGGTTCATCGCCTATTAAAGTATATGAAGAGTTAATAAGACTTCATAAAACACAGGGTTTAAGTTTTAAAAATGTGATCACATTTAACTTAGATGAATATTATCCTATAGCAAAGAGTGACTTACAAAGTTATTTTCATTTTATGCATGAATATTTATTTAAGCATATAGATATTCTTCCTGAAAATATAAACATACCTCACGGAGATATTTCTCCGGATAATATATTAGAAACCTGCATAGCATACGAGAACAAAATAAAAGAGCATGGAGGATTAGATTTTCAGTTATTAGGAATTGGTAGAACGGGACATATAGGGTTTAATGAGCCAGGTTCGCATAGTAATTCTCGAACCCGTTTAATCACTTTGGATCATATAACAAAAACAGATGCTGCTCCAGCATTTTTGGGATTGGAAAATGTGCCAACAAGAGCGATCACTATGGGAATTAGAACAGTTATGGAGGCAAAACGAATCATATTGATGGCCTGGGGCGAGAACAAAGCCGAGGTCATAAAAAAAACTGTCGAAGGAGAGATAAGCTCGCAAGTTCCTGCTACATATCTTCAACATCATAAGAACACTACATTTGTAATTGATAAAGGTGCTGCCTCTTTACTAACTCAATACAATACTCCTTGGCTTGTAAGATCTTTTGATTGGAGCGAAGAATTAATGGCAAAAGCAATTTTATGGCTATGTGAAGTGACCTCAAAATCAATATTAAGGCTTACGGATAAGGATTATAATGATCACGGCATGGAAAGTTTACTGGCCAAAGAAGGGAATGCCTATACATTAAACATTAAAATGTTTAATAGACTTCAGCATACAATCACAGGATGGCCAGGAGGTAAACCTAATGCAGATGATACATCAAGACCAGAACGAGAGATTCCTAAAAAAAAGAGGGTGATTGTATTTAGCCCACACCCCGATGATGATGTGATTTCTATGGGAGGTACTATTGATAGATTGGTTGAGCAAGGTCATGAGGTGCATATTGCTTACCAAACTTCAGGAAATATTGCAGTTTCAAATCGTGAAGCATTAAAATTTGCTGAGGTATCCTTAGCTATGGGGGTGCGCGATGATAATTTTAGAAATATTACTCAAATAATTAAACAAAGTAATACAGGTGAATTTAATACACCAGAATTATTAACCTTAAAAGGAGTTATTCGTCAAAAAGAATCTTTAGGGGCAACAAGGTATTTAGGAATTCCCGATGGTCAAGTTCATTTTTTAAATATGCCGTTTTACGAGACAGGTAGAGCAAAAAAGAATGCTTTAGGGGAAAAAGATGTCCAAATAGTATGTGATCTAATTGCAAAGATTAAACCACATCAAATTTATGCAGCAGGTGATTTGGCAGATCCGCATGGTACTCACAAAGTATGTTTGGATGCGCTATTCATAGCTATAGAAAAAATGAAAACAAATACTTTTATGAAAGATTGCTGGGTATGGTTGTATAGAGGTGCTTGGCATGAGTGGGGTATTCATGAAATTGATATGGCAGTTCCTATGAGTCCAGATCAGGTGATTAAGAAAAGAAAAGCTATTTTTTTTCATCAATCCCAAAAAGATGGTGTTATGTTTCAAGGTGATGATGCCAGAGAGTTCTGGGTAAGAGCAGAGGAAAGAAATAAAGATACAGCGTTAAAATATAGTCAACTTGGATTAGCAGATTACGCCGCGATTGAAGCTTTTAAGAGATATGATTTTTAACAGATAATAGGTTGATTTGATGTTTTTAATTGTTAACCCAAATTCTAAAACCCAATATAGTAATGACATTTTCAGACAAGTACTTGTCTGAAAATGTCACGATACGTTTAATAAAAAAACTTATTTGGGTTGTAGTTTTTCTAATTCAGATATAGTTGCCTTTAACAATTGCCTTAATTTTATACTTTTAAGTTTACATTGACAGCAATCGAGATCCTTTATGGTTCTAAAAATCAGTGATTCGCAATATTCTTTTCGATGACTGTAGGACATTGTACAAACAATGGTTTTGTACAATTCGTCTATTTCTTCTAAAGACTTTTTTAATAATATATTTTTTGAACGAAACGGACTATTTAGTTTCATAATAAGTAGGGTTTAGATAGGTTTCAATGTGTTTTACTATCCAAGATTTATTCCAAAACAATCTAAAAATGAATATGGCTAAATATTGAGTGTGAATAGCAATGAATATAATCTCTTAAATAAAACTCATTGGCATCATTAGTGAGGATATTATAAGTTCTTAAACCTAGCTATCCTATGAATTGTAAAACACACACTTTAAAGCGTATTGAAAAAGAGTTTTCGATACATATAAAAACCATAAATTACAATTGTACCTATGATTTTGATACTCCGTACAGAAAAGATTATTTTGAAATATTACTTTTTAAAACAGGAAATGGGGGTAGTAAAATTATTGATTTTGAAGAATATAAAATCATAGATCGATGCGCATTTATTATTACTCCAGGGCAAGTTCGTTTGTTAAAATGTGATCCAAAGGATAATGGAATATGTATTCAATTTACTAGAGAGTTTTTAGAACTAAGTATTCTGCCTCCTCAACTTAATTGGTTTTTTAAATTCTTAGTTAACCCCAAAATAGATTTAGATGAAGTGCAGTTTGGAAAATTATATTTTTATTTCGAAAAAATCAAAGAGTTGTATCAATCTTCAAGTACTTTTAAACTTCAAAAATTGCAAAAGCTTTTCGGGTTAATTTTTTTTAAATTCTTAGAGATTATTCCCAACAAAGTAGAACTAAATGCAAAGGAATATGTGCCCTTTGAATTTATGTCTTTAGCTGTCGAAAATTTTAGAAAAATTAGATTAGTTAAAAAATATGCTGAACTGCTGAATATTTCTGTAAATAATTTAGAGAAACAGGTGAAAAAACATTTTGGAAGAACTCCTTTAAGTATTATAAATGAATTACTTGTTATAGAGATTAAACGACTTTTACTTGTCGAAAAATTTAGCCATAAGGAAATTACATTCATATTAAGTTTTGATTCTCAAGCATCGTATACAAGATTTGTTAAAACACATACGAATATGACGCCAACGAAACTTAAAGAAGTATTGAGAAAAACACTTAACCTAAAATTATAAATGGGTAAGTAAAATACATATAATGCAATACTGTATTGATAGTCAAAAAAAGAATAGACCGAGATAAAAAACAAAAAACCTGTAAATATTTGATTTACAGGTTTTTCTTTTTTTATATTGTGCGGGCGGAGAGACTCGAACTCTCACACCTCGCGGCACTAGATCCTAAGTCTAGCGTGTCTACCAATTCCACCACGCCCGCATTAAAAACTTTTACAATACTTAGGACTCTTTGCAAAAGCGAGTGCAAATATAAACAATAGTTTTAAAATAAAAACAACCTTCTGAAAAAATATAAACTTTTAGTACTTTTAGACAAAATTTACTCAAGCATATGCAGAATATTCAATCCTATGTTCAAGAACATAAAGATCGATTTATAAACGAACTTCTTGAACTTCTTAAAATCCCCTCTATTAGCGCAGATACGGCTTATAAAGATGATGTTGTTAAAACAGCAGACGAAATTTTTAAAAGCCTTAAAGAAGCAGGTTGTGATCATGTAGAAATTTGCGAAACACCTGGTTATCCTATTGTTTATGGAGAAAAAATAATAGATCCAAACCTTCCAACGGTATTGGTATATGGGCATTATGATGTACAACCTCCAGATCCTATAAATTTATGGGACAGTCCTCCGTTTGAGCCTGTGATTAAAAATACAGAAATACACCCTGAAGGAGCAATATTTGCTAGAGGTTCTTGTGATGATAAAGGACAAATGTATATGCATGTAAAGGCGTTAGAATTAATGACTAAGACAGATCAACTGCCTTGCAATGTAAAATTTATGATAGAAGGAGAAGAAGAAGTAGGAAGCAAAAGTTTAGGATGGTTTGTAGAGCGCAATCAAGAAAAATTGGCTAATGATGTAATTTTAATTAGCGATACTGGAATGATTGCCAAAGATGTTCCTTCGATTACAACTGGATTAAGAGGGTTAAGCTATGTTGAAGTAGAGGTAACAGGACCAAACAGGGATCTTCATAGTGGTTTATATGGTGGGGCTGTCGCAAACCCGATAAACATACTTACCAAAATGATTGCTTCATTACATGACGAAAACAATCATATTACTATTCCTGGATTTTACGATAAGGTAGAAAATTTATCTACCGAAGAAAGAGCAGAAATGGCCAAAGCTCCCTTCTCATTAGAATCATATAAAAAATCATTAGATATCAATGCGGTGTATGGAGAAGAGGGGTACTCTACTAATGAACGCAATTCTATTCGACCTACTTTGGATGTAAACGGTATTTGGGGAGGATATACAGGAGAAGGAGCAAAAACAGTGATTGCAAGTAAAGCATACGCCAAAATATCGATGCGTTTAGTTCCTAATCAAGACTGGGAGGAAATTACGGATTTGTTTAAAACACATTTTGAAAATATTGCACCAGAAGCAGTAACGGTAAAGGTTACGCCACATCATGGAGGACAAGGGTATGTAACGCCGATTGATAATATTGGATATCAAGCTGCTAGTAAAGCATACCAAGATTCTTTTGGTAAAACACCTATACCACAACGTAGTGGAGGAAGTATACCGATTGTATCATTATTTGAAAAAGAACTGAAAAGTAAAACTATTTTAATGGGATTTGGGTTAGATAGTGATGCGATACATTCACCTAATGAACATTTCGGAGTTTGGAATTATCTAAAAGGTATCGAAACTATTCCTTTATTTTATAAATATTTTACAGCACTAAGTAAATAAAAAAGTATTAAATTTTATGTTTTAAAAACACCCTATAAGAGGGTGTTTTTTTGTTTTTTAACTATAATCTGCAATGTTAAATACGTTGTGATTTTATTTAATTTTTGTAATTATAATGTGTTTTAATCAAGTTTTTTGTTAAAAAAATAAAGAAATAGATAGTATAGTATAACATTCAGGTATAATACGACAAAGTTAAAAGCATGAGTAGTTTTAATTTTCGGGTAACTATAACACAAAATCAACTAGTTATGAAAACTAAAACTTTTTTTTTAATCGTTTTATCATTTTGGTATACCGGTTTTCTTTCTGCTCAGGAAGGAAAAATTAACGCCGAACGATGTAAAACAAGTCAAGCTAATCATGATGCTTTTTCAACCAGCCCTAAAGCTAAGATCGAGTTTGATAAATTCAATGAATTCACAAAAAAACATGTCAGAAGTAAGACATTTTCTCAAAAAGCAGGAGAAACCTATGTGATACCTGTTGTATTTCATATATACGGAGATGTACAACATGGAAAAACAGTAACGTATCAAAAAATAAAAACGGCTCTTGAAATTCTTAATAAGGATTTTAATGGGTTAAATGATGATTGGAACACGGTTGATCCCGTTTTTAATGGCCGAAAAGCTACGTTAAGTGTACGATTTGCACTTGCAAAAATAGATCCTAACGGAGGTAGTACAAATGGGGTAGTTTTTTACCCAGAGGCATCTGGAATGGGAAACTATAGTAATCCTATTGTTGCTAGAGATGGTTGGGATAACTATAAGTATATGAATGTATATATCACTGGTGATTTATATGGTGATGGAGTGTCAAATAACTCAGGTGTAGCATGGTATCCAAACACTACAATGTCTGATCAGGATATAGCACGAGTAGTATATAATGGACAATATTTACATGGTAATACAGATAAGGAATTCGCTTCGATACTAACTCACGAATTTGGTCACTGGTTAAACCTTATACATACTTTTGAAGGAGGTTGTGATGATGCTAATGGTGATTATGTTAGTGACACTCCTAAAGAGGACTCTAATTCGGGTGATGATGGATGTACGGTTGGCGCTAGTGATTGCGGTAATTTGATCAACTATGAAAATTATATGGGATATGATTCTAACGCTGGTTGTGCCAAAATGTATACCCGAGGTCAGGTAGATAGAATGCTAGCGGCATTAGAACACTCTACAAGAAAACCACTTTGGCAACCTACAAATTTAACAGCTACAGGTGTTGATGCCAACGGAGCTTCTCTTGTAGTATCAAACTCAACAGTAGAAGAAGGGTTGTCAAACGATGGAACAGTGTTTAGTGATACTAATGAGATAGAAATTTTAGAAGGTAATTTTGCATTAAGTTCAGGTACAATGGTAGAAGGAACTCATTTTACTTCAAATTTACCACAAGGATATGCTGCTTCTATAACGGTGTTGAATAACAAAACACTTAGAGTTCGCTTCAATGGCCGCACGAATAACCATGCAATAACTAATAACACTACAGGAACAATAACATTCAGAAATGCTGCGATTTCTGGAGGTGTGGGAACACTAGTTTCTGATAAAGTATCCTATCAATTCACTTTTTATGATCCGTATGGGATTGTATATGTGGATAATGCTGATCTCACTGTAAATTCGGGAAATGTTTGGAAGCCGTTTACGGTCATTGGCGAAAACAGATATGGTCTTTTCTATGAGAATAATGAATTAAAATTAGAAACATATCGACAGGCGTTAATTTGCCAGGCAAACACACGTAATGTGACAGCGTTACCTCAAAATACGATTATATCTTCATCAAGTAATTGGGTAAATGGAGGGAATTATCCAGATTTACATGTGGTAAGAAGTTCAGATCATACATCGTGGGATGGTCAAACAGCTTATGTAGGATTTCAAATGGAATTATACCCAGGAAAAACTAATTATGGTTGGTTTAGGGTTCGTGTAAATGCTAATGGTAGTGAAGAAACGTTATTGGATTATGCGTATAGCACTGAACCTTTTGGTGAGATTAAAGCAGGGAGTACCGTGTATGATGGAGGTACGGATCCAACTTGTGATGATGGTATCCAGAATGGAGACGAAACAGGAATAGATTGTGGGGGTAATTCATGTCCCGCATGTCCAGTAGAAGTTGATGGTGGATCGATTTCTTCAAATGATGATAGAACAGAAATAACTACGATAACTGGGGATGGTCAAGCAGATATTATCACTTTTAAAAGTACCAGTCAATCTAATGCTAGTTACAGATATCTGATCACGGATGATAGTGGTGCTATCTTGGCTACAGAAACTATTTCTCATGATTTTGAAGGTGCTACAGTAGGAGTGTGCAGAGTTTATGGAATTTCTTATGATGGTAATCTAAGTGTTAACGGAAAAAACATAACAGATAGCGGATTAGCAACAGGAGTTTTTGATATTTCTAGTAACTGGATTACAGTATCTAGAATTGATGATAATACAGGGCCAACCTGTGATGATGGTGTGCAAAACGGAGATGAGACAGGAGTTGATTGCGGAGGTTCTTGTCAACCCTGTGGTACAGTAACCTATTGTACTGCATCTACCACTCAAAATACATTACATATTACCAATGTAAAATTAGGAAATATAGATAATTCTACTGCCCATACACCATATTCTAATTATACAAATCTCTCTACTAATCTTACAGCAGGAGAACAAACGGCGTTAACAGTTAAATTAAATAATGATCACTGGACATATAATGCAGTGGGTGTTTGGATGGATTGGAATAATAATGGTGATTTTACCGATCCGGGAGAGAAAGTATATTCTAGATATGCGGCTGGCCCTTATACCGCAAATATTACTCCACCTTTAGATGCAGTATCTAATGTTAATTTAAGGATGAGAGTAAGGGTTGGATATGGTTCAGAGTCTAAAATAACTCCTTGTGGAGAAGATACATATATAGGAGAAGTTGAGGATTATACAATACGAATTGAAGGTGTAGCTACTCCATCTTGTACAGATGGTATCCAGAATGGCGATGAAACGGGTATTGATTGTGGTGGATCATGTACTCCCTGTAATACTAACGACGGAGTTGTTTATGTAGATATAAATGACGTTTCTGTTAACTCTTCTAGTACCTGGAACTTTTTTAGAATAGAAGTAGGTGATGATAATGGTTTTGGAGCTTGGTATTCTGGTGGTCCGCGTTTGGTAACTTATGATAAAGATGTTATCTGTAATGGTAGTACTAGTAACATTACTTTTTTAGGAGAAAATCAAGCCATAAACGGTACGAGTAATTTTGTAGCGAACCCGCATAGTTATATAGTAAGTTCTTCTTCGTACAGTGATTGGAATGGAAAAACTGGATATATAGGATTTACTTTCAAGATTAACGGAAACACACATTACGGTTGGTTCCATATTGAAGTTTCTACAGATGGGGGATCCTATACTATATTAGATTATGCGTACCAAACTCAGGCAAATACAACAATATATACAAGTAATGTGGGAGTAGCCGGAGCCGATGCTAAGGGAATTAAAGAAAACTTAGTGAGGTTAAGTCCAAATCCTTTTCAGAATAATTTTGAAATTGATATGAGAAAGATGGGACAAGGCAGTATTTCAATAGATATATATAATATGTACGGGAAGAAAATAGTGAATAAAGAATTTCAGGAGAACCCTGGAAAAGTTATTCTTGGAGAAAAATTGTCTACTACTGGTATCTATTTTGCAAGGATAAAAACCGGAGATAATACGATCATAAAAAGAATTATGAAAAAATAAAACAACAGTTAATTTTATCAACTACAAGCCACTCTATTTTGAGTGGCTTGTGCTTTTTATAACATAAATATTTGGAAATATAATTTTTTATTCTACATTTGTAGAGTTAATTCTAATTAAGTAGAGCAATGCAATTATCTAAAGCAGAAGAACAATTAATGAAATACCTCTGGAAATTAGACAAAGCTTTTATGAAAGACTTGTTGGATGCTTATCCAGAACCCAAACCTGCTACTACGACTGTTGCAACATTGCTGAAGCGAATGCAGGATAAAGATTTTGTTGATTATACTTTGTATGGAAAATCTCGAGAATATTATCCTTTGGTAAAAAAAACAGATTACTTTTCGAAGCATGTAAATGGCTTAATTAAGAATTTTTTTAATGATTCGGCTTCTCAGTTTGCCTCATTTTTTACCTCTGAGACTAATTTGTCTACTACAGAATTAGAAGAACTAAAAAAGATTGTAGATCAACAAATTAAAAAGCAACAACAATGATAGCCTATTTAATCAAATCGACACTTTGCTTATTGGTTTTAGGATCTTTTTATAAGCTATTTCTTGAAAAAGAGAAAGTCCATAATCTCAAAAGGTATTATCTCATTTTTAGTATTTTATTTGCTTATACCATTCCTTTTATTACGATAACATATGAAAAGGAAGTATATATAAACCCTCAAGATATAATTGCTGCATCAGAGATAATAGTAACACCTACGTATGTTACTAAGGTTCATGATATTACGGTAGAATCAATAAATTATGTACCCATTCTTTTATGGAGTTTGTATAGTATAGGGTTTATAATTTTTGGATTTAGATTTACTAAAAACTTGTACAGTCTTAATAAAAAAGTGAGGAAGAATGAAAAGTTAAAGGAATCCTCTCATACTAATGTTTTATTAAGAGATGCCGTAGTTCCTTATACTTTTTTGAAATATATCTTTGTTCCTAAAGCCGAATTTTTACAAAAGTCGATTCCAGAAGAAGTACTTTTTCATGAAAAAGCACATGTACATCAAAAACATACACTAGATATACTGTTTGTAGAGGTGTTGCAAGTTGTTTTTTGGTTTAACCCGTTACTTTTTTGGCTCAAAAAAGCAATTAAGTTAAATCATGAATTTCTTGCAGACCAGACCGTATTGAAACATCAGTTTTCGATACAACGATATGTCAATCTACTTGTTAATTATCCAACCAGTTCTAATCAGGCTGCATTAACAAGTACTATTAATTATTCATTAACCAAAAAACGATTACAAATGATGACGAAAGAATTTTCGAAAAAAAGAGTTACTCTTAAATTATTGGCAGTAGTACCTACTCTGTTATTATGCCTGTTGTTCTTCAACAATGAGATAATTGCTCAGGAAAAGAACAATTGGAGGTATAGTAAAACGAACAGCAGTCAGGATAAAGAAATTGAGATTAGAATAAAAAATGAACAAATTAGGGTTAATGGTTCTTCTGTTACTTTAGACAATCTTTCTAATACGATAGATACTATTACCCAAGAATGGGAGGATAGTGAATTAACTGGTTTTAACTTTGATGTTAAACTACAGAATGTAGATCAAAAATTTGTGGATAAAATTAATGAAGTATATAGATCTACAAGGTTGTATAAGGCAAATCCTGATGGTCATGATTTGGTTCCACCAAAACCGCCAATGCCACCTTCTCCAAAAGTAATAAAAGGAGAGCCTAGCAATATTCCACCACCAGCACCCAAGGTAAGAAAGGGAGAAAAAAGTACTATTCCAACCCCTCCTAAAGCACCTTCTTATGAAGAATCAGAAAGAGAAGAAATGATGGAAGCAATACAAGAGGAAAGAGAAACTCTTGCAATGGAAGCCATGGAGCAGGCTGAGGTGGCTAGAGAAGAAGCTGAAATAATGCGTGAAAGATCACAAAGTGCAAAACAAAGAGCGAATCAACTTGCCAGAGAAGCAGTTAGGGAACAGGTTGAAAAAACAAGAATCCAGGCCGAAGAACATGCTCAGATTGCTTCTTTAAAAGCGATAGAACAGTCTATGTTAGCACATGAAAGAACTCTAGAAATTCAAAAAAGAAGTGCAAAAAATAAGAAAGAAAATCGAAAAGAATTATTAGAAGAATTAAAAGTCGCTCATAAAGCGGCTGCAGAAGCAAGAAAAGCAGCCGTAAAATCACAACAAAAAGCCAGAAGAGTTCAATCGGAAGCAAGAAAAGAAGCTATGAAAGTACAATTAGAGGCTCGTAAAGCTGCAATGATGGCACAACAAGAAGCTCGTAAAGCAGCAATGGTGGCACAACGGGAGGCCTTTAGATCTAAAGCTTATTCGAGAGGAGAGTTTATTAAAAAAATGGATGATAAAGGAGCAGAGTTTTATTATAAAGGAAAACGTATTTCCTCTGAAGAAGCACGTAGATTAATAAATGATGCTACTGAGAACTTGTCTATAAATTCAAAAACAAAAAATGGCAAGACTGTAGTTAAAATCAAAAATTAAATAAATATCATATAATCGCTTTTATATAGAGTTTTAATATTATAAAAATTACCTAAAACCTCGCTTAGCGAGGTTTTTTGTGCAACAAAAGGTTACAATTCAACGTTCTAAAAGAATCAATCAAAAACCCTTAGATTATGATTAAACGTTTTTTTATACTCTGCTCAGGAGCGGATGCAGATATTTTGGAGAGTTGTTCTAACGGAGAACAAAATAAATATGCCGGAATAGGCGCTACAGTTTTTTTTACCGCCGTAATGGCTTTCATTGCGGCAAGTTATGCACTATATACTGTATTTGACAATTATTTTACAGCTGCTTTTTTTGGTTTGATATGGGGATTATTAATCTTTAATTTGGATCGATTTATTGTTTCTACGATCAAGAAAAAAGATAATTTTATGGATGAACTTTTGCAGGCTTCTCCTAGAATTGTTTTGGCCATAATCATAGCGGTTGTAATTTCTAAACCTCTAGAATTAAAGATTTTCGAAAAAGAAATAGATAGGGTCTTATTAGAACAAAAGAATGATTACACGCTAGCTAATAAAGAGCAAATTGCGACACAATTTACACCGGCAATCATTGCAATCGATGAAGAAATAAGTTCTTTAAAGCAAGAAGTTGTCACTAGAGAGACCGAAGTAAATGATTTGTACGAAACCTATATTGCCGAAGCCGAAGGAAGAAAAGGTACAGAGATTATAGGTAAAGGACCAGTATATAAGGAAAAAAGAGAAAAACATGATGCTGCATTGGCGGCATTGGTAGAGTTAAAAAAGACAAATACAGATAAGGTTATTTCTTTAGAAACTCAAAAAACAGAGTTGGCTGCTGCATATGAAGAACAGGTGGATACTTCGCAACCTATAATTGATAATTTTGATGGTTTAATGGCACGTGTAAATGCATTAGGTGAGTTACCATGGCTGCCAAGTTTCTTTATATTTTTATTGTTTTTGGCTATTGAAACTTCTCCAATTTTTGCAAAATTACTATCTCCAAAAGGAGAGTATGATTTTAAATTAGATGATGCAGAAGGTGAGATCAAAAATTGGGTCGAGCAAAAAGAAGCACAACGTAAAGTAGTATTGCAAACGGATTTCACTATCAATGATAAGGTATATGGAGACCTTACCGAAGAGGAAGAGCTGTATGCTTATAAAAAGAAAATTGCTCGCGAAATGATGAAAAAACAGCAAGACGCGTTTTATAAACGACAAACAGGAATACTATAATTTATAATTAAAGAGCAGTTTTAGAATTTCCTATCTGGATGATATGGACTTATATCGAGAGATGGTTTTATCCCTGAAACAATTTCAGATACTATTTTACCGGTAGATGGCCCCATGCTCCAACCCATCATAGCATGACCAGTAGCTATAGTAAGGTTTGTACAATTGGATGACTTTCCGATATAAGGCATGCCATCAGGAGTCACTGGTCTTAATCCACTAGCTGCACCATCTTTTTCTTGAGTTGTTAATACAATATCTCTATAATAATGTTTGGTGGCATTTGCTATGGCTTCAATTCTAACTTTATTAATGTGATGATTGATGCCAGCGATTTCCATAGTTCCGGCAAAACGCGTAAATCCCTGCATAGGGGTTACGGCTACTTTTGCTTCTGCTAAAATAGCAGGGATAGTTATACCGAAATCCCTTTCAGAATCTATTCTATAACCTTTACCTGCTTCTAGTAACAATCTAATTCCTAGTTTTTTGCTTAATAATTTGGACCACGATCCAGCGGCAAGTACAAATTCATCGGCAACATAGATGTTTGCAGCGGTACTCATCGAAGATATTTTTTCGTTTTTAATAGAGATATCTTGAATCTTTTCATTTTTCTGAAATACTACTCCATTGGATTTTAAATACGTTTTCATTTCTTCCATGAAAATATGGGGTGTGGTATGGGCATCACATTCATACATAACAGCACCTTTGGCTTGTATATTAGTATCGGGTTGTAGTCGTTTTAACTCTTCAGAGGAAATTTCTCGTACAGGTAACCCTTCTTTTTTTGCGACTTCGGCTACCCTTATTTCTTCTTCCAACATTTTTTCAGTCTGGCAAATCATTAATAACCCTTTTTGTTCCAACTGAAACTTGAATTTTTCTGTTTTTTTAATTTCAGAATACAAATCTCTACCTAATAAGGCGATATCCTTGATTGCTGTTATACCGCGATTCACATTTTTAACAGAACAAGAGGAGTTAAAAGCCCAAGTCCAACGTAAAAAATCAGGATCAAGCCTGGGTTTTATATACAACGGGCTTTTTGGATTGAACATCCATTTCAATCCTTTTTTCATTACTCCAGGAGCAGCAAGAGGAATGATATGACTAGGAGATAGATAACCTGCATTTATATAAGAAGCGCCAAAATCCATTGAAGATTGATCAATAACAGTTACTTGGTGTCCTTCTTTGTACAAATAATATGCAGAACAAAGACCGATGATTCCACCGCCAATAATGATAATACTTTTACTCATATTTAAAAATACTATAATAAACTCTTAGATACAATTGTACTAGTTTATATAACCCTAAATCCATGTGCATAAGGATCGTCTTGATCGTCGATAATGATTGTGTTGTACCCATAGATTTTTGCCCATCCTTGTATACTAGGTACAATTGCTTTTTTATCGCCTATTGTAGTTTCCATTGCTATTCTACCTATAAAAGTGCTACCTATAAAACTTTCATGAACGAATTCATCCCCTTGATTTAATTTTCCTTTTGAATACAATTGCGCCATTCGCGCAGATGTACCTGTACCGCAAGGTGAACGATCAATGGCCTTGTCACCGTAAAAAACAGCATTTCTACCAGATGATTGTGGATGTATAGGGGCACCAGTCCATAGTATATGACTTACATCTCTAATGGTTTCATTTTCGGGATGAATAAACGCATTAGGGTATTTCTCATTTATTAAATCACGTAATACCCTAGAGTACTGGATTAATTTATTCGCGGTATAGTTCTGTACACCTTCAAAATTTTTCTGCGGATCAATAATGGCATAAAAATTACCTCCATAAGCAACATCAAAAATAAGTTCTCCTAGTTCAGGAGAGGTAATCGTTAATTCCTCTGCGGCAAGATAAGATTTTACATTTTTAAGCTTTACCCAATCTACTTTATTGCCAACCTTTTGATATTCGATTTCTACCAATCCAGCGGGAGCTTCCATTCTTATTTTACCAGGGATCTTGGGTGTGATTAATCCTTCTTCGATAGCAATAGTTATTGTGCCAATAGTACCATGACCACACATAGGCAAACACCCCGAAGTCTCAATAAATAAAATAGCAAAGTCATTTTTTGAATCATGAGGTTCAAACAAGAAACTCCCACTCATCATATCATGTCCTCTAGGTTCAAACATTAACCCTTGCCGTATCCAGTCATATTCTTTAAGAAAATGCTGACGCTTTTCACTCATTGTATTGCCAATGAGGTGAGGTCGTCCTGTAGTTACTACTCTTACTGGATTGCCACAAGTATGTCCATCGATGCATTTAAATGATGTTCTTGCCATATTAGATAGAATTCTGTGTTTGTTTGCCATTGATTTGCCTAGAAATAGTAAGCAAATTTTCATTTTTTAATTCATCTGGTAATAAGTTGTTTGGCCAATTTTGATAGCTAAAAGGTCTTACCCAACGCTTTATAGAGTCAATACCAACTGCAGTAAATCGACTATCCGTAGAGGCTGGATATGGTCCACCGTGAACCATAGCGGCACAAACTTCTACTCCGGTAGGTACTCCATTAAAAATAATTCTTCCTACACGGTTTTGTAATGCATCTACTATATTTTTGTGTGCTGTTAGTTCATCATCTTCTGCGAGAATCGTACCTGTAAGTTGACCTTCTAGATTTGAAATAATTAGAGTCAGCTCATCTGCATCTTTGCATTGTACAACGATAGAAAAAGGCCCAAAAACTTCTTGATGCAAAATTGAGTTGCTAAGAAAGGTTTTTCCTTCTACTGCAGTAACGGCTTGTCGTGCATGATTGATTGCAACATTATTTGCGTACTCTACAGTTTTTGTTAATCCGTTTTGTTGTAATGCATTGGCTTTGTTTTTTTCATAATTACCAATAATATTGGGATGTAGCATGCAAGAAGGTTCTATAGCCGTAATTTCATTAGAAAGTGTTTGTACAAAATTATCTAATGCTTCATCTTTTATTCCTAAAATCAGTCCTGGATTAGTACAAAATTGCCCTGCGCCCAAAGTAATGGATTGCGCATAGGTTTTGGCAAGATTCTCCCCTTTAGTTTGTGCAGCTTTTGGCAAAATAACGACTGGGTTAATGCTTCCCATTTCTGCAAATACTGGTATAGGCTCGAGTCTTTGTCCAGCGAGATCTAAAAGAGCTCTTCCCGCGCGAATGCTCCCTGTAAATCCTACTGCTTTTACACTAGAATGCTGTACTAATTTCGTTCCTACTTCTATTCCTGAACTATTAAGATTTGAAAATACTCCATCTGGCATTCCGGTCTTTTTGGCTGCCGTAATAATTGCTGAAGCAATTAACTCTCCTGTCCCGGCATGCATAGGGTGTGATTTAACAATTACGGGACATCCTGCAGCTAGTGCTGCCGCAGTATCTCCTCCTGCCGTAGAATAAGCTAATGGGAAATTACTAGCTCCAAAAACAACAACAGGACCCAGAGGAATAGACATTTTCCGGATGTCGGGTTTTGGCATTGGAGTTCGACTTGGATCTGCAGTATCAATTGTGGCTTCTACCCAAGAGCCTTCTTCAACTAAGTTAGCAAAAGTTTTTAGCTGCCCTACAGTTCTTCCTCGCTCTCCTATTGCTCTTCCTTCGGGCAAACCAGTTTCAGAAGTATATGCTTCAATTAATTGAGTATCTAATGCCAAAATCTCTTCGGCAATAGTATTTAAAAACGCTGCTTTTTTTTGCCCAGATACTTTTTGGTAAACTTCAAAGGCTTGTGTAGCCATTTGAACGGATTTTTCTATTTCTTTTGACGAGGCTTCGTAAAAAATGTGCTCATTTTCAATATTTAACTTAGGATTAAATGTTCTATAAGTGATATCCCCATTAGAAGAAAGTTGGTTTCCGATGTAATTTTTGCCAGTGATCATGTTTCGTTGGGTAAAAAAAATTAATTAAGTATTTTACAATTAGATAATTGAGGTCTGGTTTTTAGTCCATTTTCAATGATTTCCAGTACTTTCTTACGCTCTTCACCTACAAGTGGTAATCGAGGTGCACGTACGTTTTCAGTTCCTATGCCTGTAGCTACTTCTGCCAATTTTATGTTCTGTACTAATTTAGAGTTAATATCTAATTCTAGCAAGGGTAAAAACCATCTGTAAATAGCAATTGCTTCTTTAATCTTTCCTGCTTTTTGAAGTTCGTAAATGGCTACTGTTTCATTAGGAAAAGCATCTACTAATCCAGCGACCCAACCATCTGCTCCCATTAGTAAACTTTCTAGGGCGAGTGTATCAACTCCGCTCAAAATTTTTAATCGATCTCCAAATCGATTTTTAATTCGGGTAACATTAGAAATATCTCGAGTCGATTCTTTTACAGCTTGTATATTATCTAATTTCAATAACTCTTCAAACATGTCCAATGTCACTTCAATTTTATAATCAACAGGATTATTATATACCATTATCGGTAAATCCGTACTATTAGCGATTTCTTTAAAATAAGTTACTGTTTCTCTATCTCCGGCTTTATATCTCATTGGAGGAAGCATCATCAAACCATTAGCTCCATCTTCGTGGGCTTTTTTTACGGCAGCAATAGCTCCTTTTGTTGTTTGCTCGGCTATATTAATAATCACAGGAACTTTGTTTTTAACAATGTCTACTGTTGTCTTAACCAATGTGCTTTTTTCGTCTTCGGTCAAGGTACTTGCTTCACCTAAGGTACCACCGAGTATAATCCCATGTACTCCAGCTTCTAATTGTGCATTAATATTTACTTCGAACATTTTTAAATCCAAAGTGTCCTGATCGGTAAATTTTGTGGTCACCGCAGGCATTACGCCTTCCCAATGTATTGCCATAATTTATGTTTTGATCAAAGGTATTGTGAATATGAAGGGTGAAATATCTATAAATTATCTAATTATGATACTATTTTACCTTTAATATGCGTTTTTGTAAATTTAATGAGTAATATTGGTATAGTATTTATGAAAGCACTACCGTTTAAAATACCAAAAACATCAACAGATACTCTGATTGTTCAGGAGGATAAAGGACTTGTGTTTTATGATAAGTTACATCAACACGAAGAGATTCAGATTTCTTTAATTGTTTTGGGAGAAGGTAGTTTAATAGTCGGAGATACAATTACTAGTTATAAGGCTAACGATATTTTGATTTTTGGAAGTCATGTTCCGCATGTATTAAAAAGCAGTCAATCTGAAATAGAGTCGTATATGATTTCTATTTTTTTTACTAAAGAATCTTTTGGGGATGTTTTTTTCGAACTGACAGAGTTTGATGATATGGCAACTTTTTTTAATAGTTTGGCCTATGGGATTCAGGTAATTTCTATGAAAGAAGAGCTAATTGATCAGATGCTGTTAATTAAAGAGAATAAAAACAGATTAGATCGTTTTATGATTTTTTTGCAAATCTTAAAATTGTTAAGCGAGGCTAAAGTACAAACATTGTCTTCTTCAATTATGAAGAAAAATTACTCTGATAATGAAGGTAAGAGAATGGCAGATGTTTTTCAATTGGTTATGAATGATTTTTATAGAGATATTAGTTTAAACGAAGTTTCAAGTATTGCTAATATGACGCCAAACGCATTTTGTAGATATTTTAAACAACGTACAAACAAAACTTTTTTTCAATTTTTGACAGAAGTTAGAATAGAAAACTCATGTAGAATCTTGTCAAAAGAACACGACATCTCTATTGCCGAGGCTTCTTATTCTAGTGGATTTAAAAATCTTTCCAATTTCAACAGAAAGTTTAAAAAAATAAAAGGGATAACTCCATCGGGGTATAGAAAAAAATTACAAAATTCGGATTTTTTCGATTTATAAGAACTAAAATTAGACAATATTGATACGCTTTTGATAATATGAGATGAGCGCTATTATATTCGTTTAGTTAATATTTTTGTTTCTGTGTCTAAAATTAAGATCCCCTCGTTTTTGTGATCCAGTTGACCAATAAGTTCACCCTTCTCATTCCAAATGGCTGATTGTCCGGCGCCTTCAAAATTATCGCAAAATCCTATACAATTAGACATGAATATTGGGATATTATATTTTTTTGCCATTTTCGGAAAATGAGTCAGTGCCTTTTCAATTCCATTTTGTGTTTTTGCTACACTAGCCACATATAATTTTGCACCAAGTGTATTGGCATTGTCAATATGCTTTGGTAATAATGATTCATAGCAAATCGCAGGTGCAATTTTTTTATGCTTAATGGTAAGAATTACCTGTTCTTTACCTGCAATAAAATAGGGAAATTCATCTGGATGCAGTTTGAGTTTCGAATATATCTTTTTAGGTAGTTTTTGTTGAAAGAAAGTCATACTTATACATACTCCCGATTTAGATTTTGTAGGCAAACCAATAGCAATGGTAATGTTATTAAGATCACTAATCTCCTGAAATATATCTAATCTTGAGTCATTTTGATCTAGCGTTAATTTTTTTGCCAATTTGGGTTCATAGCCTGTTAATGATAATTCAGGAAATAAAATCAAATCTACTTTGTTGGAGACAGCAATATCAATCCATTTTTTATGATTCTCAATATTATTTGAGATATTCCCTTTTTCTGATTTTATCTGTGCTACGCAAACTTTCATTAATACGCTATATGGTGTTTATTACGGCTAAACAATCCCCATTTTTTTTAATAAAAAAGAAGCATTCATGTTTTGACAAATACCATCCTTGAACTTGTAATCAAAATACAATTCGTCGTTTACAATTTGAGCATCAAAAAATCGGTTTTGTACCTGTTGTAAATCAGAAGCAATTTCACATAAACTTAAATCATGAGTTGCAATAATCCCAGTAGCATTTGCAGCTACTAATTTTTCTACAAACTTACGCGATCCTGCTGCTTTATCCTTGCTGTTGGTACCTTTTAAGATCTCATCCAGAATAATAAAATAAGTATCGTTTTCTAGTGCATCAACAATCTTTTTGAGTTGCGTGAGTTCTGAAAAGAAATAAGAAGCATCATCACTTAACGAATCCGAAGTTCGCATACTAGATATGAGTTTAATAGGATTGTAATCACATGATTTGGCACAAACAGGTAATCCAACATTAGACATCATAATTTGTAAAGCTACTGTACGTAAAAATGTACTTTTTCCGGCCATATTAGCACCAGTAATAATAAAAAACTGTTCTTTATCTATTAGAATATCATTGTCTACACGTTTTTGAGTAGTTAACATAGGATGTCCTAGTTGTTCTGCTTTAAGGATGATATTATTAGATGTAATATTTGGGTAAACATATTTAGGGTGATTAAAGGCAAAGTTTCCAAGAGAATTGTATGCGTCAAAAAATGCGATAACTTCGAACCATTGTTCTACCTTATTATGATTTTTTGAGATCCATTGTTCAATTCGATAACTCTGTAATATATCCCAAAGCATGAGGCCGTTTGCCAAAACTCCAAACATCATGTTATTGCGTTGATCAAATGCATTAAGTATACTCGCAAATTGTTTTAAAGTTTGTGAAGCTTTTTCTGTAGTAGTAATTACTAATTGTTGTTTTTCTTGCAATAATGTTGAATCAAAAGGAGTGTTTTCGATTTTATCTACAAGTTTGTAGTATTGTTCGAAAGTATCTTTTACTTTGTTTGCATTGCTGTATAATACGTTTATTTTTTTTATTTGAGTTCCTGTAATAGCTAAGCCAATAAAAAACCAAAATACATATACCTGAAGAGTGATGATATCTAAAAATAAAAGGACGAGTAAAATCAGTGATATTCCTGAAATAATGGCAGGAAGCAAACGCATGATTTTTGGCACAAAAAAAGTATAGTTTTGTAACCATTTTTGAATAGTACTTATAGGGACAGTAACACTCACCAAAGATGCTATAGCACTAAACTCTTGTCTCCATTGGGCTAATTTGGATAAGTTTTTAATAGCTTCTTGTTTCCTTTCTATTTGATGCGTAGTATTAGCTGAAAGAGTTGTAGCTAATGTAGTTTTACCGGCAAGAGTGGTCGTTCTATTCGTAAACTGAAAAAAAGATTGATCACCAAATAAATCTATGTCATGACTAAAAGGGTGAGAGGTATCTATATATTCTTTTCCCGGAGAAAGCATACTTACATCACCATCAAAAACATCAAGTTCTAATTGGTTAATTTGGATTAGTTTTTCAAGTTTGTTTTTTATGTATGTAAGATCGGTATGTCGATTAACTAAAAATATAAAGAGCGCTATTCCTATAACCAAGCTTCCGATAATAATTTTGGTATTTGGATATCCAAAATAAATAGTACCAACTATAGTTAAAAAAATTAATAATCTAATACTACTAGACAAAGCTAATTGCTTCTTTACTTTTTTAAGAGATAATGCATGTATAGAAATTTGTTCTCTATAAAAATCTTTAGGGTTGTTCATTATAATTTTAAATTCTGTTCTTTCTACATCAGAAAAATATAGTTGTCTTATTTAATAAGGTAGTCAGGAGTTTTAGGTGCTCCCAAATTATATTTAATACGTGGTTAAAGGCTTTCTAACTCTTGTTTTAATTTTTTTGTTAAACTACTCACTACCAAATCATACGAATGATCAATTAATTCGCATAACATATTAGTAGGTAAACTATCAGAAAAGTTAACAGTATTCCAATGTTTTTTATTCATGTGGTATCCAGGAGTTATTTCGGGATGATATTCTCGTAACTCAATGGCTTTGTCTGGATCACATTTTAGGTTTACACTAAAAGGAATTCTGTTCAGTCCAGTTAACGCAAACATTTTACCCATTACTTTAAATACAAGAGTAGTTTCATCAAATGGAAAATGTTCTGTTACTCCTTTTTTTGCTAAGCAATAATCTCTAAAGATTTCTACATTCATTTATTCAGAAGTTTTTGTAAGTTTTTCCATTATTATAGAAGGATTTTCAACTTTTTTGAAATCAAATTGTTTATATAGATTATGAGCATCTTTTGTAATTAACATCCACCTTTTAATTTGTTGCAAACGTGGATCATTAGTAATGGTTTGCATCAACAATTTTGAGTATCCTTTCCCTCGATGTTCTTCGGTTATAAACACATCCATTAAATAACCAAAAACAGTATAATCAGTGAGGACCCGGGCAAATCCTATTTGGTTACCATCTAGATATACTCCAAAATTCACACAATTTTGAATTGTAATGATTACCTCTTTTTTGGTTCTACCTTTTGCCCAGTAAGAAGTAGTCAAAAAACTATGTATAAAATCAATATCTAATTTTTCGGGATCGGTTGATACTATAACATCCATTATTCTTTTAACTCTTGAATTGTGTCATTATTGTCGTCTAGTTCTAATGCAGAATAATCTAAGGTCCATCCTATAGATTCTGCAAGAGTTTCCATTAAAGAAATTGCGGTTAGTGCCTCTTTTTTAGCAGTTTCCATTAATCCACTTTGTGGTATTTTATCTTTAATAAATTGTTTAGCTTCTTTATTAAGTTCGGTTAGGTCACTTGAAGTAAAAGGATTAAGCCAACCATCTTTTTTATCGTAATATTTAAAATCGGTCTCAATAGTTAATAATTTAGGTTGTGGGAATTGCGTAAGAATAATTTTCTTTTTTTTAGTATCACTTTCTAGTTTTACCTTGGATAAATCGAAACCTATATACGCTTTGGCATCGATTAGTATTAATGCTTTTTTGGTTCCTGTTAAAAGATTGAAAAATTTATCTTTTACACTTTCGTAATGATAGATTTCGGCAAAATCACCTTCTACTGTTACTAGTTTGCAAACACTTTTAATCTTTTCCATGAGTATGGTAGATTGTGTTTTTACTGCAGATTTATTTTTTACTGCATTAAATTTTGCAAAAATAAAAAAGGCCAAAATTGCACCCCCTAAAAGTCCTATAAATAGTAATTCCATATTAACTCTTTTTCCCTATTTCTCCGAGATGTGTAAATTTAAAACCTTTTTTCAATTTTAATCCATAACCTAATATTCTATCAAAGGCCGAATGTGAAAAAAGGATAATCCCTACTAAGAGCAATATATCATTAGATAGATAAACGCCAACTAAGTATAATGCAATTGCTATACCTTTATGATGAAATATGTTATATGTAAATGCTCCAAATTTATTATTTATAAAATAACCAAACATTCCTATATCAGGAACAAAAAACAAAGCCAAAAACAACCACCAAGAATACGATAGTAAACTAAATAAATGAATTCCTAATAGTAGCATCGCGATTTCTTCTAACTGTACTGTTGTTTTCATTTACTAAGTATTTTATAAAGTACAGGTTTACTTGGTGAAGCATCATTTTCAAAAGAGGCAATTTGAAGATTGAGAATATAAAGACCATCCTTAATCCTATCGGATACATAAATTAATTCGGTTATCGTTGCAGTATGTCTTACGTTATCGGGATAATTCCAGAATGCTTTGTGTGCAAGCAACTTGCCTTCATCTTTTTCTTTGTCTACAGATGGTAAATCGATAAGTAAATGCTCTATACCAGTATCTCTTATAAAGCTTGCGGCTTCTTCGGTAAGATAAGGCCAATTGGTATGAGAATACTGTTTATTTAACTTATTGTCAGGATTTGGTAGTGTTCTTATCACCAATGCGTTACAATCATTAGAAGGTATTGAGTTTTTGATTAAATCTTTGGTGATTACCCTATCGCCGTCTTGTTCTTGAGGAGATACAGAGATGACTTGGGCTATAAAAAAGAATTGCTTTAAGGCATCATTAATGCTATAAAACCTTGATGTGATATGGCCAACACATTCGGTATGTGTGCCATGACCATGCGGATTAAAAGTAATATTATTAAAGTTCGTTGAAGCTCCTTTTGAGACTTGACCTATCCATTTTCCATCAATTACGGGTTCAATTTTAGGAGTATCAATATACCACGCATTTACATTTTTATCAGAAGCTTTTAAGGGAATAGAAATATCTAAGGGCTTAGAAAGGTCTATGGTATATTTTTGATTGTTATATTCTAGAACTGTAATCATATAATTTATGCGGTTAGGCTTTTTTGACTGTTATAAAAAGGTAATCGCCATCAGTGTTTTCATATGTAGAAATGATATTGTTTATTTTTTTTGAAATAATATCTTTTTCTAGCATAACTAATCCCTGTTGTACCTCTTCTGCATTGGCGAGAGATGAAAAAGAGGAAATTCCATGTCTAACACTATTTTTAAAATACAATTTTGGATTGTGCTTTCCAGAATATAAAAAGAGATCTTGTAAATCGGGTTGTATAAAGTATTTTTCGGTGCTATGAATTTTTAAAGAATTAGCTTTTAAACAGGATTCGATATGCTCATAAGCAGGCATTTGGGTTATAGAATCGGATAACATTTTTGGGAAATAATAATTTAACCAATACCCTTTCATTTGTTTGGGAGTAGCTGTAAATAATATAATCTTTCCATTAGGTTTTAAAATTCTGTTAAGTTCAGAAAATCCTTTTTTTAAATCCTTCCAATGATGTAATGTAAGACTGGCTATGATACCATCTATACTTTCTGAAGGTAAATCAATATGTTCAGCTTTTCCGATTTTCCAGGTTATCGTTTTATCTTTAATTCCTGCTTTTTCTAGCATTTCCCGAGAAGGGTCTATACCGATAAATTGATGCCCTTTTTTTGAAAACTCTGAGGTATAATTACCAGTGCCACATCCTATATCCAAATATAAGTTTCCAGAAACTGGATTTAGTAAAGTATACAATCTGCTAAAAAGATAAGGATCTGCTTTTCGAGTGATGTTATAATCCACCCCTATGATATCATATTTTTCTTGCACGGCCCCTAGTTTAATAATTAATCTAAATTTACTAAGAAAAGATCACTTGCGATGCCATCACTTAAAAACTTTCCTTTTTTTGTCACTAATAAGGTATCCCCATCGATATATAACAAATGTTCTTTGATATGTTTTTGAGCTTGTTTTAAAAGATAATTTTTATAGGCGCTACCAAACTCATGTTCAATATTTTGAATCGAAACACCCCAGATTGTTCGCAATCCAGTCATGATATACTCGTTGTACTTATCTTTTATGGATAAATTTTCAATATCTCTTGGCAATTTGTTTTCTGATAATGCCTTAATGTATTTGGTGTTGTTGTTAATATTCCAACTCCTTTGTTTTCCGTTATAAGAATGCGCAGATGGCCCTATCCCTAAATATGTTTTACCTTGCCAGTATGCCGTGTTATTTTTACTAAAATAACCCGGTTTCCCGAAATTGGATAACTCATAATGTTCGAAACCTGCTTTTTCCAAACTTTCCACAAGGATTTCAAAATGTTGTTGTGCTAATTCATCATCGATCTTTGCAATTTCGCCTTTTTGTATTAGTGTTTCTAATGCGGTCTTAGGTTCTACAGTTAGAGCGTAACAAGAAATGTGAGGAACTCCAAAATCTAATGCTTGTTGAATATTTTCTTTCCAACGAGTTACAGACATATTAGGAATGCCATAGATCAAATCGATAGATATATTTTTAAATTCACGAGTGGCCATAGATAGACATTCCATAGCTTCTTGCGCATTATGAGCTCTATTCATTAATTTTAAATCATCCTCAAAAAAAGATTGAATGCCGATACTAAGTCGATTTACACTACTCTTAGTTAATTCACTTATTTTTTCTTTAGTCAGGTCATCAGGATTGGCTTCAATAGTAACCTCAGGATGATCACAAACAGTGTAATTTTTATAAATAGTACGAATAATTTGTTCAAGTTCCTGAATTGATAAAACAGAAGGAGTACCTCCTCCAAAATATATGGTTTCAATAATTTGATTTTCATTTATTTCCGAACGACGTAGTATAATTTCTTTACATAAGGCGACAACCATATCTTCTTTTTTCTTCATTGAAGTCGAAAAGTGAAAATCGCAATAATGACAAGCTTGCTTACAAAAAGGAATATGAATATAGATCCCGCTGATGGCGTTTTATTTTATGATTATATTTTTTTTCAAAAAGTAAAGGTAGACTATAATTATTTTTTAATTCTACCTTCATTTTGTTTTACAAATGATGACCAACCAGTATAACTCTTACCTATACTTGCTGCTCTTCCCATGTTGTAAAAATGACAAACAGCTGCCGCTAAACCGTCGGTAGAATCCAGGTTTTTGGGTAAAGTCTTGATTTGAAGTAAGCTCTGAAGCATTTTTGCTACTTGTTCTTTACTAGCATTTCCGTTTCCAGTGATGGCCATTTTAATTTTTTTTGGAGAATATTCCGTAATAGGAACCTCTCTACTTAATCCTGCGGCCATAGCAACTCCTTGGGCGCGACCTAATTTAAGCATTGATTGTACATTTTTTCCGAAGAAAGGCGCTTCGATAGCAATTTCATCAGGGTGATACGTGTCTATAAGTTCTGCAGTACGTTCAAAAATAAGTTTTAGTTTTAGGTAATGGTCATCATATTTACCTAATTGAAGTTCGTTTAACTGCAAAAAAGACATCTTTTTATTTTGAACCTTGATAAGTCCAAATCCCATAATAGTGGTTCCAGGGTCTATACCCAATATAATTTTTTCGTTACTCAAGTCAGGAAATATGTTTTGTACACTACAAAACTACATAATTAAGACGAAGCATTGGTTTTAATCAATACGAATTACTAGTGGGAGTTGGTATCGTGCAGATACTGGCGTGCTACGAGTATGCGCAGGTTTTACCTTAGGAAGTGAATGAATCCCTTCTTCTAAAATTTGTTTAAGATTAGGAATTTCTGAGATAACAATATCAGGTAATTCAAAATCTTCAATAATAATTACACTCTCTTTTGTAATTAATAAAGGAACCCAAATAGTATCTTGTATTGGTTTTTTTGTAGAGATAGATTGTTTTGATAAATGATCATGAATGTGTTTTGTAATCGTTTTTTGAAAACATGATTCAAGTTCTTCTTCAGATTTCCGTTTACAGATTTCAAAAAGAGGCGGTTGGTCTACTTCACTCCAATTAAGCTTATCTAGTCGCTCTTTTACGATTTCTTCTTTATGTTCCTTTTTGAGAACGAAATTATCACAAGATAATAAGCTAAAAGCTAGTAATGAGTTGATATATAAGATTCTCTTATTCATTATCCGTAAAATGATTTCGGATAGCCAAGCTACATATTTTTTTTAAGAGTGTAAAAATTGAAATCCTAAATATTAAAGGATTTTGTTTTGTAGATGATCTTTTAAAGAAATATCCTCAGGGATATTCATTTTTTTCTTTAGTCTTTTTCTAGCCATTTTTACAGCATGAGTAGAAACACTTAGCATTTGAGCAGATTCTTTAATAGATAAATTAAGTTTCATTAAAAGACAATGTCTTACATCATTGGTAGATAATTCAGGATAACTTGTGTGTATTTGTGCAGTAATACCAGGATACTGCGATTCAATTCTATCCTTTAAAATAGTAAGGTCTGAGGTGGAAGAAATAAATGTTTCAAGTCTTTTTTCGGCCTCTTTTAGTTCTTCGCGATTGTTATATTTTATAGCAGATGATAAGTTCTTTTTTATATAAGAGAGTTTAGAAAGACGATCATTTACAGATATCATAGTAGCCAAAAACTCTTCTTCTTTGTTTTGTAAATGATTTTCTAAAATCTTTTTTTCGTTTTCTTTTAATAGCTCTATTTGGCGTGCGCTTCTGTGATATTTCTTATAAAGAAATATGGATAATAGAATAAATAACAGGCCAAACAAACCAACGGCCAAAGAAATGATGTATAGCTCTTGTTTTTCGTTTTTGTAACTTAAAATATCGTTATCCTTTGTTAGCAATTCATTTTTATATTCTTCTTCGATTAGTTGTATCTTGCCCTCAGATATTTTCGAGATATCTTCATTTCTTGTTCGATATAAACTATCTATTAGGGCACCGTATTTTTGATAATTTTCTGCTGATTTATCCCAAGATTGTATTCTTTTATAGATAGCGCCTAAATTCTTATAAGAAAAAGCAATATCCAAAGGGTCATCAGGGTTTTTAAGAATAGCATTTTCGAAATGAATGATTGCAAAATCTGGATTATCTAACGAGTTATATATTTTACCTAATACTAATTCATTAACAGCAATATAACCGCTAAATTCAGGTTTATCTGCTAGAATTTCTTTAGCCTTTAAAGCTTTTTCTAGGGCAACCTCATAATCACCTAAGCTTCTATATGCATCAGCTATAGATGTTAGGTTGTAGCTTATTTCTCCTGTTTGTTCTGTGTCTAGAATACTCTCTAAATTGGCATTCCACCAGTTAATAGCTTTTCTGTATTCGCTTTTGTCAAAATAAGCTTTTGCCAAATTGCCATATAAATAATATTTTAAGTCTTCTTGAGCTATTACTGTAGAATCCTGCAATAACTCTTTTGAATAAGCTAGTACTTTATCTGGTTCACCAAGCTCTAAGTGACAATTTAAAATATTCATTTTGGTAATCATCGCCATCTTTTTATCTCCTTTTTTGAGATTAATTTTATGGGCTTTGTGAAAATATTTTATGGCTTGGTAATGAAATTCTTGATTTGTAAGTATCGTACCTTTATTATTATAAATGTATGATAATACAAATTCAAGATCAGGATGTTTTTGTATAATTTTCTCTCCTTTTTCATAAACAATGTGCGCACTATCGATCATAGAGTTGTGGGTGTAATAAATACCTAGATTAACTAATCCCTTTACTTCACCTCTAGGATAATTGGCCTTTTTTGATTTCTTGATCAATTCTTTTAGCATATCTCCATTGCCAATTAGGTCTTGATTGGCAATTTCATATAAACTGTCGATTTGTTTGATTTGAATTGTATTGTCTATAGCTTTTTGAGAGAAGGCAATATTGAAGTTATTGCATAACAAAAATGCTAGTGTGAGGTAGGTTAAATGTTTCACTTTGGATGCTAGTTGGTTAATTGTAATTGTGTTTACAGCTCAAAATAAAAAATAGTACGCTGTATGTATTCCTTTTTTTAGCAATGTACCCCTAATGTACCCTTGCCAAAATGAAAAACAGACGTTTTTTAGAGCGTAACCTAATTTTGAAAACTAACGTAAAAAAACAAATGTTATTCTAATTAAATCAAACTAATATTAAAAACAACTTAAATCAAACTCACACTAATCTAACGCAAACTTAATCATGAAAACAATACTACTATGGGAATCCTCAGCACTCATGCTTTTTAAAGCTAAATCACCTAATAATAGGGATTTCAATCCCTGTTTTTCTTGTATTAAACCTATATGCTAAACAAGTGTACAAGAAATTAATAATATAAAATGAATTATAGATATATGCGTATTGTCTAAGTTTTTTAGATGGTGTAGCTGTTTTTGTAATTTTTTAAAACACACAAAATCACTCAATATGAACTGCTTGAAATATTTATTTTCGATACTATTTTTTTGTATCGCAATTACACATGTAAAATCACAAACTCCAACCCCACCTAATGGTAAAAAATGGGCTAAAGTAAATGAACTATCTGATGAATTTAACGGAAATTCTCTTGATGGAAATAAATGGGTAAAATCCAGTCGAGATTGGATTGGTCGCCCTCCCAGACTTTTTAAGGAGAATTAGTATCAAAGGTAGTAACAAAAAGATATATCCTTTTATCAAAAACTTAGCGACCCTGAGATACAAGAGCTACCTCTTGCCTAATTTTTAATTGGTTGTCTAATCTAACGAATTCTAAAAAAATATACTCGATTTATAGAACTAAAAAAAAGTTCTAGAATATTACAATTATTTTAATTTTAAACTAACTGAAACGATCATGAAAACTTTTAAAACCCTTTTCCAAAGAGGAATAATGATGTTTTTATTCCTCATTGTATCTTCTTTGTATGCGAAAAACATTTATGTCGCCAAAAATGGGAATGATAATAATCTTGGGACACAATCACAACCCTACAAAACGATAGCAAAGGCTTCTTCGGTGGCACAACCCGGAGATGTTATTATTATTAGTAAGGGAACTTATGAAGAAACGGTCAAACCAGCTAGGTCTGGTCAGGCTGGTTTACCCATTACCTATACCTCAAAAGATGGTGAAAAAGTAATTATCTCGGCGATGCAAGCTTTAAGTGGCTGGCAAAGAGATAATGGAGCCATCTATAAGGTAAAAGTAAATTGGGATTTAGGACAAGAAAATTTTGTAATGAACGGAAATACAGCAATGGACTTAGCTAGATGGCCTAATAATTCTGATGGTGAACCGTTTACGCTAAACTCTTTGAGGAACGATGGAGGAAGTGGCTCTAATGTAGTAAACAATGCTTATTTAACATCATCACAAATACCAGGTATAAATTGGACTGGTGGTTCTGTCTTTTTTTATGGAGATAAACCAGGATCAGGCTGGATCGCTTGGAAAGCTTTTATCACTAGTAGTGCTGGAGGAAGAGTAAATTTCAATTTGGATAAAAACCCTACTTGGATACGTACTTTTCATGCTCCGGCCGATAAAGGGGATTTTTATCTGGAAGGAGTTAAAGGAGCGTTGGATTATCAAAATGAATGGTGGTTTAATGCACAAACTAAAGAGTTATTTGTGCAAATTCCTGGCGGCGGTGCACCAGCTAATGGATTAGTACAAATGAGAAGGAGAAAAATAGCAATCGACCTTAATGGTCGAAGTCATATTGAAATTCGAAACTTGGCTGTATTTGGAGGCGCTATAGAATTAAAGACAAATTCTAATAATAATAAACTATATGGAGTTTCTTCTTTCTACGGAAACCATACACAAGGAGTTTTCAGAGGTTTTAATGCGGGTAAACCGAGTGTCGAGGTAAATGGAACAAGAAATATTATCGAACAGTGTGAGATTGGTTTTAGTGCTGCAACAGGGCTGCGCCTTGGGGGGAAATTTAACGAATTACGAAATAGTTACATTCATGATTTTAATTATCTGGGGTCCTATGATGCTCCATTAGTAGCTAGAGGAGGAACAGATAATAAGATTATTGGCAACACGATTTTTAATGGAGGTAGAGATGGTATTAATTTTAATGGAAACCGTTGTGAAGTAGCTTATAACGATGTGTATAAAAGTAATTTAATAGCAGATGATTGTGCTACATTTTATACGGTAGGAGGGCCTCAGAATACCGAAATACATCACAATTGGTTTCATGATACAGCCTCAAGAGGTTCTAAGAGAAAAGCAGCGGGTATATACCTAGATAATGATGCTGAAGCATTTTCAGTACACCATAATGTAGTGTGGAATGTAGAATGGACTGGAGTTCAAATTAATTGGAATGGTAAAGACATCGATATCTTTAATAATACTTTGGTAAAGACAGAAGGTGGAGCAATGGGAGCTTGGCATAAAGAAGGAACAGCTTTTTCGAATGTTAAGGTTTGGAACAATATTGCAGATGTTAGAACAGAAGATGACCCTTCTACACAGGAAGATGAAGGTACTTTCGAAAGAGATGCGGATAAACAAAATAATGTAATTACTCAATCAGGATATACTAATTATAACGGAAATAAATTTACACTAAAATCTAATTCTCCTGCTGTAAACGCTGGTAGAAGAATATCAGGTATAACTGATGGTTTTATTGGATCAGCACCAGATGCAGGTGCTTATGAATTCGGAGGAGAAAATTGGGTTCCTGGAATTAAATGGAACCCTGTTTTAGGTCCTACAGGTAATGGTTGTTATGGATTACCTGGCGAGAATTGTAATGATACCACTATTCCTGATGAGATAGCATTTGTAAATGCAACAACTACAGTGCCATCGCAAACCACATATGACTTTGAAGTAAAATATAGCGCAAAGATTAAAAGAGAGATTGTGGTAGAGTTCTGGTCTTCCACCAATTGGTTGGGACAAAAGAACGTAGAAGTAGAAGCTGGCACAAGAACCGTAAATGTTACAGTTGATTTGCCTACAGCTCCTACTCCTGGCACAGGTTATGTTTACAAAGCACATATCCGCCCAGTAAATACTTCTTGGCAAGATGCATTAAATCGAGATCAAGTTAATAATGTAGTAGTAGAAGACGTAGTTGTTTTTGAAGACAAGATAGCCTTCAAAGATGCACTAACTACAATTAATCCATCAAATTCTTATGTTTTTAATATGCAATATTCTGCAGCTACCGATCGAGAAATTGTAGTAAGTTTCTGGAAAAACAATAATTGGGTAGCCAGTAAAGTAGAGCGCGTATCTAAAGGAACAGGTGCTAAATCGATAACAATTAATTTACCATCTTCTACTACTCCTGGAAATAATTATTCCTATAAATCTCATATCCGCCCGGTTGGAACCAGTTGGCAACAAGCTTTGGATAATGATCAGATCAATAATGTATCTGTAGTTTCACTTAACCCACAGTTAATTGCAGATGGAGATTATTTTATCACTGCTATCGAGAATAGCCAAAGATTATTGGCTAGAGGTTTAGAAAATCATAGCGCTAGAATGCACGCTCCAGCAAATTATGATGATCAAAAATGGGTGTTTACGCACTTGGGCGATAACGTTTATGATATTAAAAACATAGGAACAAATCGCTATTTAGAAGTACCCTATGCTCGTTGTGGTAATGGAGAGAATGTAAGTACTTGGTCTGATGCCCGTGATAATCATAAAAAATGGAAAGTGATGGGTAACGGAAGTGGATCGTATTCATTAAAACCTATGCATTGCCTAGAAAGCGCATTGGATCGAGCAGACGGAAATGTAAATGCAAATGTTCAAATCTGGGATTTTATTGAAACGAATACAAATCAGAAATGGAAGATCCTTGGTGTAGATAAAAACAAATTAAATAATCAAAGTGATCGTATTTCTGGACTTTTTCCAAACCCAACACAGGATATTGTAACGATTGTAGGTCAATATACTGGCGAAGAGATTATCATCTATAATTTATTGGGAAAAATAGTAAAATCTATTACAGCTAAATCTGCTAAGGAAGAAATTTTTGTATCTGATTTAGAAGCAGGAGTGTATATAGTTTCTATTGGAAGTACGTCTAAACTGCAATTAATCAAAGAATAATTAACAACCGAAAATCAAAAAAATATAAAGGTTAAATCGTATAAAGTTTACGGTAAAACATTGTCTATAAGTTATTGATTTATAACTCTTTATAAACAGAAGGGTTGCGTTTAGAATTTACGTCTTTATGCAGATAATGAATACCTAATTTAAATTCATTATATCAAAAACAAAATCATCAACCCCTGAAGATTTAGCTTTTTGAAATGGAGCTTAGTTTTATTAACGACAACCAAAAATACAAACTTAACACTAACATTAATCATGAAAAAATTTAACAAGTCATGCTTGGTTTTGTTACTGTATTTTTTTTACAGTACACTAACGGCACAATTCAATTATGGGGAAGCACTTCAAAAGTCGCTTTTCTTTTATGAAGTTCAACAATCTGGAGAGTTACCAGATTGGAATAGAGTATCCTGGCGAGGAAATTCTACCACTAATGATGGATCTGATGTAGGATTAGATCTTAACGGGGGTTGGTTCGATGCAGGGGATCACGTTAAATTCAATTTTCCAATGGCCTTTAGTGTCACAGCTTTAGCTTGGGGAGGAATAGAATATGAAGATGCCTATAGAAATAGCGGTCAGTTGGATATTCTTAAAAGAAACTTACGTTTCGTAACTGACTATTTTTTAAAATGTCATACTGCACCTAATGAATTATGGGGGCAAGTAGGTAATGGAGGAATTGATCACTCTTGGTGGGGATCACCAGAAGTTTATCCTCAACCTAGACCTTCATATAAAATCGATGAGGCTAATCCTGGATCTGATCTTGCAGCAGAAACTGCAGCGGCAATGGCTGCAGTAAGTATTTTATTAAAAGACGATGATCCGGTTTATAGTGCGACATTAATAACACATGCAAAGCAATTATACAATTTTGCAGACACATTTAGAGATGAATATTCAAACTCTATTACTGATGCTGCGGGTTTTTACCGATCTTTTAATAGTTATAAAGATGAGATTGTTTGGGGTGCAATATGGTTATATAGAGCAACTAATGACCCTCAATATTTAACCAAGGCCGAAGCTGAATATGATAATATGCAGCGCGAGGGACAAAGTGCTACTGCAAAATATAAAGAAGCATTCTCTTGGGATGATAAAGCTTATGGAGCCTATGTTTTGCTGGCTCAAATCACAGGAAAAGATAAGTATAAGCAAGATGCCGAACGTAATTTGGATTATTTTACTATAGGAGTAAATGGTGAGGTAGTACCAAAAACTCCAGGAGGCCTACCGCACTTACGCCCTTGGGGAACAATACGATATGCTTCAAATCAATCCTTATTGGCCTTGATTTATGCAGATAAAGTAACTTCTGACCCTGTTAAACAAGCAAGATATACTGGTTTTGCCAAAAATATGGTGGATTATGCATTAGGTGACAATCCTATTAATAGAAGCTTTATGAATGGTTTTGGTAATAATCCAGCCAATGATCCGCACCACAGAGGTAATAGTGGTAACTGGACTAATAGTGATAGTGGACCTCCGGTTGATGCTAGTCATATTTTATACGGAGCCGTAGTAGGAGGCCCTAAAGAACCTAATAGTGATGCATTTGAAGATGATAGAGGAGAGTTTATCGCCAATGAAGTAGCTTGTGACTACAATGCTTGTATTACTGGCGTATTAGCAAGAATGCAAGGAGAATTTGGAGGAACTCCATTACCTAATTTCCCTGTGCCAGAAGTGCCTAGCAGGGCTGAAATTCGTTCATTTTCAAAATTTAATAGTAATAACAATTTTGGAACAACCATTAGTATCAATGTTCAAAACAGATCTGCATGGCCTGCAAGAGCAACAGATAAGTTAAGTTATAGATATTATTTTGACATTGCCGAAGGTATTGCTGCGGGAAAAACAATTGCGGATTATGATGTACAATTAAACAATATTGGTGGTACTGCTAAAATGGCCGTAAAACCTTTAGGAGGAAGTGTGTATTATGCAGAAATTACAGACCTCCCGTCTATTGCACCTACTGGAGACCCTGCATTTAGAACCGAGACTCAAATTAATATCAGAGTTCAAAATGGTACTCCATATGATACAGCTAATGATTGGTCTGCTCAAGGATTAGGAGGAACGGCCTTAGAAAGTATTAATATTCCGGTGTATGATAATGGGGTGTTAGTATTTGGTAATGAACCTGGTGGCGGTAATATACCTACTGCTTCATTTACAGCTACGCCAGAATCTGGTTTGGCACCTTTAGAAGTGTCTTTTAATGCATCTGCATCTTCTGATCCTAATGGAGATGTATTATCGTATAACTGGAATTTCGGAAATAGTGAAACCTCTTCTTTGGTTGATCCACAAACTACTTACTCTGAAGCAGGTTCTTATTTGGTAACGCTAACCGTAACTGATGGACAAAATACCTCTTCTGAAGTAAGTACAACAATAACGGTAACCGATGGTAGTCCTATTGCTTCATTTACCGCTACTCCAGAATCTGGTTTGGCACCTTTAGAGGTATCTTTTGATGCTTCGGGGTCATCTGATCCTACAGGAGGAAACTTAACCTATAACTGGGATTTAGGTGGTGGAGATACGTCTACAACAATCACAACTTCTAAAACGTATACAGAGATAGGACAGGTAACCGTAACACTAACGGTTACTAATCAAAGTGGTAAAACCGATTCTGTAACCAAGGTAATTAACGTAACCGATGGAAATATAGGAGATTGTTCTTTTGGTACACCGATAGCAACATCGTTACCATCAATAAATTCGGCTTTTGAGAACATATATGTACTTGGCAATGGAGGTCCAAATTTGAACAACGTCGCTAATTTTACAATTAATTGGGATGGTGATAATAACGGATTGTATCAATTTTCTATGAATACTAGCGATGGCAATCCAAGTTATTGGAATGATTTTTTATCAAAAATCACTCAAAATTTTAATACCTCACAACCTGAGTTAACATTATCAAATACAGGATTTACTGGACTAGACGGAAGTTATTGGGTTACTATTGATGGGGGTAATTTTGTAATGGTTTCCAAAACTGGAGGCTTTACTATCTATTTTAGTACTTCTGGAACAGCTCCTCAATGCGGTGAAGATAGCCCACAGGTTAATGGTGGAACGATCTCAGGAGGACCATTTGCTTTTGATGTAGGAGATGGTGTTGCAGATAATGTTTCGGGTGTAACATTGGTGGGTAATATAGGTGAGACTAATCAATGGATTGTAACAAACGACCAAGGTTCTATTTTAGGGTTACCACCAACTCCAGAGGCCGTTGATTTTGATGAAGCAGGAGCAGGAAGTTGTTTTATCTATCATTTAAGTTATAATGGAGCAATAACAGGACTTACGGCTAATGCAAATATTTCAGGCTTATCTGGAGCATTTGATTTATCAAATAGTATCGAAGTCATAAGAAACCCAGTAATAACAACTCCAACTGTTGATGGTGGGGTAATTTCAGGAGGGCCGTTTTCATTTCAAGTAGGAGATGGTGTTGCAGATAATGTTTCGGGTGTTACGTTAACAGGTAATATAGGAGAAACTAATCAATGGATAGTAACCGACGACCAAGGTTCTATTTTAGGGTTACCGCCAACACCAGAAGCAGTTGATTTTGATGGTGCAGGTGTAGGAAGTTGTTTTATTTATCACTTAAGTTATAACGGAACAATTACAGGACTAACTGCAGATGCAAATATTTCTGGTTTATCTGGAGCATTTGATTTATCAAATAGTATAGAAGTTGTAAGAAACCCAGTTGTAATTGGAGGTGATTGTTCTTTTAACACTCCAATTTCTCAGGCATTATCTGCAATCAATGCCAAATTTGAGAATATTTATGTACTTGGTAATGGAGGTCCAAATCTAGATAATATAACTAATTTAACTATTAACTGGGATTTGGCAAATAATGGATTGTACCAATTTTCGATGAGTACTAATAATGGTACTCCTGATTGGTATAATGATTTTACAGGAAATACCACACAAAATTTCAATAGTTCACAACCTGAAGCAACACTTTCTGGTACAGGAATAGCAGGATTAGATGATTCGTATTGGGTAACTTTAGATTCGGGTAATTTTGTGATGGTTTCTAAATCAGGAAACTTTACACTTTATTTTAGTAACTCTGGGACTGCACCTGATTGCGGAAGTACTGGAGGTAATACAGATCCTGTTGCAGATATTTCTGCAACTCCTATTTCTGGAGAAGCTCCATTGTTAGTTTCATTTGATGCTTCTGGATCGACTGATGCTGATGACGATGCACTTACGTATAGCTGGGATTTTGCAGATGGAAATACCGGAGATGGAGTAACAACAGAAAATACATTTGCTACCAAAGGGACTTATGAAGTTACGCTTACCATTACCGATGGAAACGGAGGAGAGGATACGGCCGTAATTACTATTACCGTAACAGATGGTGATATTATTATCAACCCACCAACGGGAGACAATGCATATATAGATCGTTTCATTGAGATGAGAAATGAAATTTATGATCCTGCGAATGGATATTTTAGTGCAGATGGATCACCTCACCACTCTATTGAAACCTTAATTGTCGAAGCACCTGATTATGGTCATGAATCAACGAGCGAATTGTACTCGTACTGGTTATGGTTAGAAGTTATGAACGGTAGAGTTACCGGAGATTGGACTCCTCTTGCCAATGTTTGGGATAAAATAGAACAATTTATTATTCCAACGGCAGCTGATCAACCAACCAATGCAGCTTATAATCCAGCATCTCCTGCGGCTTACGCAAGTGAATTTCCTTTACCTAGCGATTATCCTGCGCCACTTAATTTTAGTGCACCTGTAGGCTCAGACCCTGTATCGTCGGATCTTACCGCTGCTTATGGAGCAGATATTTATCAAATGCACTGGTTGTTAGATAATGACAATTTCTATGGTTACGGTAATAGAGGAGATGGAGTTAGTACACCTTCTTATATCAACACATTCCAGAGAGGAGAACAAGAATCGGTGTATGAAACGATACCACATCCATCTTGGGAAAGTTTTGATTGGGGTGGTGCAGATGGTTATTTGCCATTATTTATTGAAGATCAAAATTATGCAAAACAATGGAGATATACTAGTGCTCCAGATGCCGATGCTAGAGCCGTTCAGGCAATGTATTGGGCTCAAATTTATGCCAAAGAACAAGGAGCAAGTATAGGAAGCCTTGATTTAGATAAAGCTTCGAAAATGGGAGATTATTTAAGGTTATCAATGTTTGATAAGTACTTTAAACCTCTTGGTGTTCAAAGTGCTACTAGTGGAGCGGGATCCGGATACGACAGTGCTCATTACTTAATGTCATGGTACATGTCATGGGGTGGTTCTGCAGATCCTGCTTCACAATGGGCATTTAGAATTAGTTCTAGTCACTGCCATTTTGGATATCAAAATCCAGTAGCTGCTTATGCGTTAACGCAAGTAGATGAACTAAAACCAAAATCTCAGAATGGAGAACGAGATTGGTCGGAGAGTTTAACCAGGCAAATGGAGTTTTACACTTGGTTACAGTCTAAAGAGGGTGCTATTGCTGGAGGTGCTACAAATAGCTGGAATGGAGATTATAGTGTTTACCCTGCAGGAAAATCGACGTTCTATGATATGGCATTTGATAAGGATCCTGTATATCATGATCCAGGAAGTGGCACATGGTTTGGATGGCAAGCTTGGTCAATGGAACGTGTTGCAGAATATTACTACATCACTAATGATCCAATGGCTAAAAATTTAATGGATAAATGGACTTCATGGGTAAAAAGTGAAGTAAGGCTTATTGGTACAGGTGATTTTGAAATCCCTGCTACCCTTGAGTGGACCGGAGAACCAGATACTTGGAACTCGAGTAATCCTGGTAGTAATAGTAATCTTAGCGTAACAGTTACCGATTATGGTAAAGATTTAGGTGTAGCGGCGTCTATGGCCAAAGCCCTAATTTATTATGCAGCAGCCACACAGAAATATGCAACTTTGGATACAGATTCTCGTGATCTTGCAAAAGAAGTTCTCGATAGAATGTGGAATACGTACAGAGATGATAAAGGAGTTTCTTCTCCTGAAGATAGAGGAGATTATAAACGAATCTTCGAAGAAGAAGTTTATGTTCCACAAGGATTTACAGGTACAATGGCTAACGGTGATGTTATTCAGCCTGGAGTGTCGTTTTTAGATATTCGTTCAGGATTAAAAAATGATCCAGACTATGCAAGATTGAAAACTGCATATGATGCTGGTCAAGATTTTACACAACGTTATCACAGAAGTTGGGCGCAGATGGAAGTAGCCTTGGCAAATGCCGAGTATGGTTTTTTCTTCGGAAATGATACAACCACGGGAGCCGCTGTAGTCGAAAATCAAGTGAATGTATCTATAAGTCCAAACCCTGTTAGCTCAGGATTTATTAATGTAGCCGTTAAAGGGGTCACGAACTTTAATGGAAAAAGTACTGCAAAGGATTTGGCTATTGCAAGTATCCGATTAGTAGATTTATCAGGTAACATAGTAAGAAGCAAGAATATTAAAAATAGACAACAAATTCAGGTTCGTTTGGCTGTAGATGGTCTTCCATCTGGGGTATATGTTCTTGAAGTAATAGATCATGTTTATAAAGAAAGGTCTAGGAGAAAAGTAATTTTAGAATAATAGCATGTCTAGAATAAGGAGAGGGGTATTCGTGCTCCTCTCTTTTTAAAATTAAACTTACATACGATGAAAAGTAAAATTATATATATAAAACGCATCCTGATCTTAATATTGGTGATGCTAAGCTTTACCAATTTATCCGCACAACAACAAAATTTCCTATCTGTTTCAGGAAACAAATTGTTTGATACTACCGGTAAAGAAGTAAGATTAACTGGGGTTAATTGGTTTGGTTTTGAAACTTCTTTATATAGCCCACATGGTTTATGGGCTCGAGATATGAAAAGTGTATTACAGCAAATCAAAGATCTAGGATTTAATACTATTAGAGTGCCTTGGTGTAATGAAATGTTAAACCCAGGAGCTACAATTAATATCGCTTCATTTGGTTCAGATCCTTATACAGGAATTTCGCCAATGAATGAAGAAGAATCTAAAATCAATAAACCCATTGAACTAATGGATATTTTGGTGCAATGGTGTCAAGAAAATGATATTAAAATTATACTCGATAATCATTCTAGAGCTGCAGATGGTTTTTTAAATGAAGCATTTTGGTATACAGATCAATATTCTGAAGAAAGATGGATTAGCGATTGGGTTTTTATGGCAAACAGATATAAGAACTTCTCTACCGTAGTGGGTATGGATTTAAATAACGAACCTCATGGATCTTCTTGGGGAAATAGTAATCCAGCTACCGATTGGAATAAAGCTGCAGAAAGATGCGGAAATGCTGTTCTTGAAGTAAATCCTAATGTCTTAATTGTAGTTGAAGGAGTAGGAGAGTTTGAGGGTGATTCTTATTGGTGGGGAGGACAATTAATGGGTGCAGAAAAATATCCTGTTCAATTATCTAGTCCAGATAAATTAATGTATTCTGCTCATGAATATGGACCAGAAGTAGCACCTCAAGATTGGTTTACCGCAGCTAATTTCCCGCAAAATATGTCGCAAATATGGAAAGATCATTTTCATTATTTATACGAGAACAATACTTCTCCGTTGTTTATAGGAGAATTTGGAATTAAAGATCAAGATGCTTTTGGTGGTACAGCACTTACATGGTTTACAGAATGGGTGGATTTTATGGGAGATATATATTCATGGACATTTTGGACAATGAATCCAAACTCTGGCGATACCGGTGGTATTCTGGCAGATGATTGGTCTACTGTTAATCAATGGAAAATGGATATACTTAAAACTCATTTTGCCCCTTTAATCCCTAATGTTGTAGGAGGAAATGGTAATCGTCCGCCAATTGCAGGATTTACTACAAATATTTCTTCGGGAGATGCTCCTTTAACAATCCAATTTGATGGCTCGAGCTCTACAGATCCAGATAATGATAATCTTAGCTATTCTTGGGATTTTGGAGATGGTACAACTACAACAGGAGTAGATACATCTCATCTGTTTGATCAACCAGGAGTATATCAAGTAGCACTTACAGTAAATGATGGATCTTTAAATGATACCGAAATTAAAACTATAACGGTTAATGATCCGGATAATACAGTTATTGTAACTGCAAATATATCACCTAGTGATTTTGATGGCGTAGCTCCTATAACAATTTCATTTGATGGTTCTGGTTCTTCAAGCTCTGATGGGAGTACTTTAAGTTATACTTGGGATTTTGGTGGTGGAACAAACGGAAATGGTGTAAACGTGGTTCATGAATATACCAATGCAGGAAATTATACGGTTAATCTTACCGTAACTAACCAAAATAGTGTTTCTGATACAGCTATTGTAAATATTACGATAACAGAATCTATAGAAGCTGATCTTGTTCTAGAATATAAGGATGGAGGGCAAGGAAACGCTACTGATAACATGATCAATCCTCATTTTAGAATAGTGAATAATGGAAATCAGGCAGTAGATTATCAAGATATTACTATAAGATATTGGTTTTCTTCTGAAGAGAACAACACTCTTAATTTTTGGTGTGATTGGGCTCAATTGGGAACGAGCTTTGTTAATGGAACCTTCTCAACTTTAAACGGGATTGATTATTTAGAAATGTCGTTTGATACTGCTGCAGGAAGTATTGCAGCATCAAATAATTCTGGACCTATCCAAGCAAGATTTGCCAAGGCTAATTGGACACCTTTTGATGAAAACAATGATTACTCTTATGATAATTCTAAAATGTCATTTATGTCGCATGATAGAGTTACGTTATATCTTAATGGAAGTTTGGTTTGGGGTATTGAACCAAGCGGAAATCAACTTGTTAACCCAAGTAATGAATTGAAGTTTATTACAAGCCCTAATCCTGTTACTAATATTATTAATGTGTCTAGTAATCAAAGTTTAGAAAACACCAGAATTCGATTCATGGATCTTACAGGAAATAGTATTCAACTAAAACATATCAAAGAAAAACAGAATAGCACCAGTTTTTCTGTTGAAGGAATACCTTCGGGACTCTATATTATGGAGGTTATGAATTTTACAACCAATAAAAAAATTAGAAAAAAGATTGTCATAAACAAATAGTAAACCCTAATCAATGAGAGAAGCCTTTGTGCTTCTCTCTTCTACCCCTAGTTATACAGATTTAGTTGTCAATGAAAATTAATTACTAACTCATAAATCAAACGTTTAACTAGATTTTTTTAATTATGAAACTTAACAAACTCAAATTTTTAATTGCTTTTTTCCTTTTAGGGAGTATAGCATACGCCCAAACTCCAGAGGGAGAACTAAAAAGATGGCATAAAGTCAGCTTGACCTTTAATGGCCCCAATACCACAGAAGCCTCAAACCCTAATCCATTTTCAGATTATAATCTGGAAGTTACCTTTACTCATGGGGGAAGTAATAGAAGTTATAAAATACCAGGTTATTATGCAGCTTGTGGTAATGCCGAAAACAATGGTTGTACATCGGGTAATAAATGGAGAGTGCATTTCTCTCCTGATCAAACCGGAACCTGGAACTGGTCTGTATCTTTCAAGCAAGGATCTAATGTTGCTATCAATGGTGGCGGATCTGGTGCAGGTTTTATGAACGGTGCCACGGGTACTTTTAACGTTGCCGAATCTGATAAATCCGGAAGAGATTTTAGAGGTAAAAACCTTGGAAGATTAAAATATGTAGGAGAACATTACTTACGGCATATTGGAACAAACCCCTCGAACCCTAATGGTCCTTGGTTTGTGAAAGCGGGAGCGGATTCTCCTGAGAATGCTTTTAACTATGTAGATTTTGACGCAACGCCAAGCTACAATAATAACCTAAATAAAATAGGAAATAAAACTTGGCAACCCCATCAAAGAGATTATGTCACTGCTGATGCGAGTACATATACTTGGGATAATGGAAAAGGAACAGAAATATTAGGAATGCTTAACTACTTATCGGGTCAAGGAGCTAATGTAATGTCTTTTTTAACATGGAATACTGCTGGGGACGGAGGAGCTGTTTTTCCGCATACCTTAAAGGTGTCAGAACAAGAATATGGTAACACTCCAAGAGGACAACAGTGGAATAAAGTAAATAAAGATCGTTTTGATGTTTCTAAATTAGCGCAATGGGAAAAAGTCATGGAATATGCGGATAAAAAAGGAATTTACCTGCATTTTAAGACTATGGAGACCGAAAATGACAATAAGATGGATGGAGATAATTTTGGTAGAGAACGTAAATTATACTATCGAGAACTTATTGCAAGATTTAGTCATCACCTAGCGTTAAATTGGAATTTAACAGAAGAAACAACTTTAAAGGATAATGTGGCTAAAGCAGCTGCTTCCTATATTAAAAATATCGACCCTTATGATCATAATATTGTGATTCATACATACCCTAATCAACAAGATCAAAGGTATAATCCATTGCTTGGGAACAATTCTGAATTAACTGGAGCTTCTGTTCAAACGGATAAAAGCAAAGTTCATAATGATATTAAAAGATGGGTAGAAAAATCACGAAATGCTGGTAAAAAATGGATTGTTGCAAATGATGAGCAAGGTAATGCTTCAATTGGTGTAAGAGTTTCAGACAAAGAAGTTCGACATAGAGTACTATGGGGAACACTTATGGCAGGAGGAGCTGGAGTTGAGTACTATAGTGGTTATACCAATGATGATGGAGATATTAATGGAAATGATCATAGAAAAAGAGGAAAAAAATATCAAGAAGGAGGATATGCTCTTGCCTTTTTTAATAACAACTTACAATCTGATATGGTGGATATGGTAAGTGCAGATGGAGTAACTTCAGATAATAACGATTATGTATTAGCAAAAGCTGGAGAAGTATATGCAGTATACCGACCTAATGGAGGATCTACTGGGCTTAGTTTACCTTCGGGAAATGGAAATTATGAGGTGCAATGGTATAACCCTCGCTCTGGAGGAAATCTTACCTCACAAGCAACTTTAGGAGGTAATCTTGTAGCACCAGATAACAATGATTGGGTTGCATTAATCAAAAAGAAAGATGGCGGAGGAGATCCTGATGGATGCATACCTCTTGAACAAAATGGGGTTGTAGCTGTAGAAGCCGAGAATTTTGATAGCCAATCTAAAACGGCCAAAAGAGAGTGGTATGTACTTAATGGAAGCGGATCTACTCCTAATCCGGATCCAGATCCGGATCATTCTAATGGTGCAAGTGCTAGTGGGTATTTAGAAATATTGCCAGATACTAGAGTAACACATTCTGATCCACTTATTAACGGAGAGAGTTTTTCTAACACTGCTGGAGAAGTAGCTATAATTAATTATAGAGTAAAATTTACAACAGCAGGAAAATATTTTGTTTGGGTTAGAGCTCATTCAACTGGAACTGAGGATAATGGAGTTCATGTTGGTCTTAACGGAAACTGGCCGGCTTCAGGAAACAGAATGCAATGGTGTTCTGGTAAAAATGAGTGGACATGGGAAAGTAAACAACGAACAGGTGCTAATCATTGTGGAGAAGCGCAAAAGATATTTTTAGATATCCCTTCGGCAGGAGTACATACGATTTCTTTTTCTATGAGAGAAGATGGATTCGAAATGGACAAATTTGTATTATCCAAAAGTTATACAAAGCCAACAGGAACAGGACCTGCAGTGGTTCTGTCAGATTGTACAGAAAATGACAAACCACAGGTTAATATTACATCTCCTTCTAATGGAAATAGTTTTGAAGTTGGAGAAACTATATCCTTCGCAGCAAATGCATCTGATACCGACGGAACTATTGAAAAAGTAGAATTCTTTCTCAATGGAAATTTGTTAGCTACAGAAAACGTTGTCCCTTATGAAACTACTACCACAATCGATATCACAGGAAATTATACTATAACTGCAAAGGCAACTGATAATGAAGGTGCTGTTACAACTTCTGATGAGGTGAGTATACAAATTATAGATGGTACACCACCGATAAGCACTGTGGATATACCAGGCATATTTGAAGCAGAGAATTTTAGTGCAAAATCAGGTAGTGTACGTATCGAAAATACCCCAGGAACATCCAATAAGAACTTAGGGTTTATTAAAAACGGAGATTATACTGAATATGTAGCCAATGTGAGGGCTACGGGAGAATACACCTTTGATTTTTATGCGTCAAGTGCTGGAGTAGGTGGGCAAGTAGATGTGATCGAAGATGGTACTAAGGTAGGTACTGTCTCTATCCCTGTTACTGGGCAATGGCATGATTATAAAAAATATACGATAAATATTCCTCTTTTATCAGGAGAAAAAACAATTCGATTGTTGTATAAAGGAGCTGCAGGTTATCTGTTTAATATAGATAAAGTGGTTACTACTAGCATAACACCTGTAGAACAAACCGTTACATTATCTCCGATTCATGATGCGTATTTGCAAGGAGCAACTCGAAATAATAGTGATATTATTAGAGTAGAACAAAATAAGAGAACAGCATACCTTATGTTCGACCTTTCTTCAATCAATGGAACTATTACGAGTGCTCAATTAAAATTTAAAGTAGCCTCTGATCCTGGTAATGGCAATGTGAATGTGAACAAAGGGAACACAAACAATTGGACAGAAAATAATTTGTCTAATAGCAATAAGCCATCTACAGGTGCGATGCTAGGAAATCTTAATGCTACTTATGATTTAGGAGACAATAAAACAATTAATCTAAGTGCTGGTTCTATATCTGGAGATAAGGTTACATTGATTTTAAATATGTCTTCTGGTAATGATTTTGCTTTTTCATCAAAAGAAAATGCAGTTAACTCACCTCCGCAATTAGTAATTACTTATGTATCTAATCTTGCCGTTAGAGAAGCTGTAGATAACACTAATATTAAAGCTTTTCCAAATCCTATGACTGATATGCTTAATATATCGGGAGTAGCTAAGGGATCAAGAGTTAAGATATTTAATTCTATAGGTATACTGCAAAAAGAAATAATTGTAAAAGACGGACAAAATGCTATAAATGTTAGCGAGTTGCCATCGGGATATTATATTTTGAATGTTTTAGAGCAAGATAAAGCAAACAAAACTATAACGACTAAGAAAATAATTAAAGAATAATAAAAGATGAATTAATGAAAAGAGGTTATCTATTGATAACCTCTTTTTTTGTTTTTAAAGCATACTTAATTAAGGTTATTCCTTAATTTGGTTGTATTGGTATTAATTTCTTCTTCAAGTTGGACAATCCTTTTTTCGATTATATTATTAAAGTATCTTCTTTTTTTATCCTGCCCAAACTTGGTTAAGTATTCGTTATAGTATTTGAGTTTAATTTTTGGATCCTTATAATAAGCATCTGCAAACATTGCTAATTGATATTGAGCTCTATCATACTTCGGATTTTCATTGAGGGATAATTTCGTATATTTTATAGCTTTCTCCCAATCCTCTTGAAATCGATATACTAAAGCTATTGAAAAAAGTTCTTCTTCAATAGGTAGGTTTTTCAATGACAATGCTGTTTTGTAGTATTCCAATGCTTTGTCATAGTTTTCTGTTCTTTGATACGCATAGGCTAACATAGAATACCGCTCTGGGATTTTGTTATTATATTTTAATGCTTCCGTAAAATGAACAATAGCTTCTTTAAAATTATTAGTCTGGTTATAGCATAGGCCTAGTTTTGAGTGAACAAACTCATTTTTATGGTTTAATGCTAGTAATTTCTCAAAATAAGGGAGTGCACCATAATAATCTTTTCGCAAGAGGAAATTTTGCCCTAAAATACTTATTAACTCAACGTTTTCTGGATAAGAATGTAACCCGAGATTTGCAGTTTCCCAAACCATATCATAGTTTCTCTTTTTAAGATAGTACTTAGAGATTTGAAAACAACTTTTTTGATGTGTACTATCTAATGAAAAAGCTTTTTTAAAATAAGTAATTGATGTAGAGTCTTTCAATAATTTTTTAGCAATTCCTAATCGATATTGAAAATTTGGATTTGTTGGATAATCACTGGCTAGTATTGAATATACACTATCCGCTTTGATAAACTTACGTGTGGTTGTGAGTAATTTGGCGTACTCATATTTTGTAACAGCATCAGATGAATATTCTGTAATCGCTTTTTTATAATATGAAAGAGCATCTGTGTAGGTTCCCTTGGCTCTATGGGCTTTTGCAATTTGAAGAAGAATATATTGATCTTTTGGCGTGACTTCCTGATATTTTTGGATCGCATTTGAAAAATCATCCAAATGATATAAACTATCGGCAACTGCAAGCGCCGGAGACTGAGCATTAAGTATAGAAACTAGCCCAAGTAATGATATCAGTAATATGTTAGTCTTAATGTTACTTGCCATTTATTTTTAATATATATAGGTCACCATAAAACCTACCGTTAAAATTATTTAAAAGCATCTTTTTGGCTTCCTCTAATTCATCATACCTATCTAAGTAAACATAGAAATACTTGTCTTTTGGGTTTTTAAAACTTTTTACAGGAAGCCCTATGTTCTTAAGGTTTTTTAACCCACGTTGATAATAAGAATCATGCTTAAAAATATTAGAAATCAGATAATAACCTGATTCGATATCATGATTCTCGCTATCGGTAAGTGTTTCTGTAAGGATTTGTTGATCACTAATCCTAGTGATATTGTTCTTTCTAGTTTCCGATTTGTACGCTTGGTTTTCTGATTCTTCTTTTGGGATATTAATAACAATAGGTAAGGAGTATAAGACTTCTACTTTTTCTCCATTTAATTCACCAGGAATCATTTGCGGGAGCATTGCAATTACTCTTTTTGCTTCGGTCTCTGTCTGTGGGAGTGGGCCTCGGGCTTGTATATCCACAATATTACCTAAAGTATCTATTTTAAATCGCACATAAATACGATTAATACCAACGAGCCCATTGTCTTTTAAAACATCGGTTTTAAAATTTCTATTGACAAGTTTTTTAATCTCATCAGATACACATTTTTTTATTTCACTACTATTAGTTAATTCTGCACATTTTTTGGTGCTAGGAACCTTATCTACTTTAGCAAATGGTATGGCATCTTTGCTAGTATTGGTTGATTTTGGTTCTTGTTTTTTTTCGTCGGTTAATGTTATGTTCTTATCTTTTCCGGTTTCAATAAATTCGTTATAAGACCTATTTATACCTTTAAGAAGTTGTTTGGCTGAGTTTTCTTCTTCTGGTGATAATTCATTATTTTTTCTTGCTTTTTTTAAGTGTTGTTGAATGATGTATCCAAAAAATACTTGAGTTTTAAGATAACTTTCTCGCGAGATAACACCATTTTTATTTTCTAAACTAAAAGCTCCATTAAGTTCTTCAAGAGAAGCATTATTGCTAACCATTTCTGCAAGTTCTTTTTTAAACTTCTTTATTAAAGCAGCATCCAAAGAATCATTTTCTATTTCTTGAACTATGATATTACCGGTTTTTTGATGATATTTATTTTCTGAAAATGAAGAGAAAATGATCATTGTTATTAAAATAGGAATAACCATAATGTATTTGAATTTGGCTATCTTTTTTGATTTGTTTTTTTGTAGCATTGCTATGCGTTTTTTAAGTAATGAGCGACTAAAGAATTGATTTATAAATGCAATGTCTTCTGTGTCAAAAACAGTATGAAGTAGTTGTTCGTAATATTTTTTCCTCCCTAAAATGACAATACTTTTGGCATCGGCGATAAATTCATGTAAAGAGTTTAATTTAGATTGATAGATGTATACCAAGGGATTAAACCAAAAGATAATTTTGAGTAATTCACACCACAATAGATCAAGAGTATGCTTTTCATTAAGATGAACAATTTCATGAATAATAATCTGTTCCTTTTCGTGATTGTCTATTTGATCGCCCATATATATAGTGTTCCAAAAAGAAAAAGCATCTTTACTATTAGGTATGATACATAAGTGATATGTATTTATTTTTTTAAGTGTTGATTTTCTTCTAAGTTTTTGAAGCTTGTAATTTTTTTTCACAAACAAAAAGAGCATAACAAATACTCCTATTCCATATACTAGAAATAACCAGTTTATTTGACTGTAAAAAGGGTTGGTTTCAATAATATTTGATACAGATGTGGATGGATTTTGTTCACCAATAATAACCGCGGGAAGAGAAACCACATATTCTTCAGGAATAACTTCTCTCACGCGATCAATCTTTATAAACGGAAGGATAAGAGATAATATTGAAGTAAAAAGGAGATAAGCCCTATTTAAAGAAAAGAAAGTATCCTTTTTATGAAAAATATCATACACAACTAAAAAGAATAGTTGAAAAATAACCACATATAATATATACTGTAACATAATTTTCGGATTATAAATTTTTAATCGATTATTGTTCTTTATCGAGTTCTTTCAATATGTTTTCTAAATCCTTAATATCCATATCATTCTTTTTCACAAAAAAAGAAACCATATTTCTAAAAGAACCATTGAAATAATTATTCATTAATTTGTTAATAGATTGATTGCTATACTCTTCTTTTTTAACCAAAGGATAATAAATGTATCCTTTTCCCTTTTTTCGATGAGATACAAACTTTTTGTTCTCTAATATTCTAATGATTGTAGATATCGTATTGTAAGCGGGTTTTGGTTCGGGCATTTGCTCCACTATAGAAGCTACGTTTGATTCTTCTAATAACCATAGTAGTTGCATTACCTCTTCTTCAGCTTTGGTGAGTTGTTTCATATAAATCGTATTCAACTAATTTTTTAGTTCTAAAAACAAATATAACTAATAATTTAGTTATAACTAATGATTTAGTTGAAAAAATGTAACAAATAAGAGATGAATTCGTCATATAGACAAAACACTTATATGGATATAGCCCTGATCATCATTGGATTTCTATTTTGCCTTATAGGCTTGGTAGGAAGTTTTTTACCTGTGTTGCCAGGACCTTTTACTTCTTGGATTGGTTTGTTAATCCTACATTTTACTGATGCTATACCACAAAATTGGACATTTTTGGGGATTACTTTAGGAGTTTCTATTATTGTTTGGGTATTGGATTATATAGTTCCGGCGCTGGGAACGAAAAAATTTGGAGGTACTAAATATGGAATGATTGGCAGTTCATTAGGCCTTATTGTAGGAATAGTTTTTATGGGGCCTTTAGGAATCATTATTGGTCCATTTGCGGGGGCTTTTCTTGGTGAACTTATAAGAGATAGTTCAGAGTCTTCAAAAGCTCTTAAGGCTGCATTTGGATCGTTTATCGGATTCTTGGCAGGTACTTTTATTAAGTTTATTGTATGCATTGCTTTTTTGATTCTTTTTATTCAAGAAGTCTGGAATCATTGGGGAAACTTGTTCTAGAAAAAATGAAATAGATTTTTTGTAAAAATTAAAACTATGAATAGTGAGCAATCTATAGAATTGTTTACCGCTATAAATATAGGTGTGGTAGGCTTATCTCATTTTCTACAACCCAAAATATGGATCGATTTTTTCGTGTTTCTATATAAACATAAGAACATAGGTAATATTATAAACGCTTTGATTGCCTTAGGAATGGGGTCTTTAATTGTTTCTTTTCATTTTATTTGGGAATGGCCTAAAATTTTGATTACAGTATATGGGGTTTTACAAATAACTAAGGCTTTGATGTATTTGATAAAACCATCAATAGGTATTGCTAGTTTAGCAAAAGTAACTGTTAAGACAGGGTATAAATTTAGATGGGCTGGATTACTTATGTTTTTGATGTCTCTTTTGATACTATATTCCTTATGGATAGAAGGAGTGTTTGTATAGAATTAATAGATAAAACACTACTATAAATTAAAAAAGCTCTCTTTTGAGAGCTTTGCATATTCCTTAATAATCTGGTATTAGCAACCTAAGCCTGATACCGATGGAGAACCATCAGGGCAATTCAAGTCACAACTCACTTGTATTATTTCTAGTATTCCTTGATTATTAGGAACAATGCAACCACAACAAAACCTAAAATCTATTGGTGGTAACATACCTCCGTTAATTTCTTTTTGTTGTTTTGAAGAGAGCATTTTTGCTCCTTTTAGATTTAATATATTTTTCATGATAATGGTTTTAAGCACCCTTTTAATTACAAATAAATATATTGCCAAGGGTATATTATAATGATTTAAATATATGAATACTAGCTCTTAAAAAAAACGCTAAATACTATTATGTTAGCGCTTTACATCCCTATTTTGGATAAAATGAGGTACTGTTATTGCATAAACAAACAAGAAGCAAAAAATATGTAGACACAAGAACATTAAGTTGTCCAGAATGGATTTGGATGGATTAAAAGTAACTCTATATTTTATAGATTTAAAAAGTAGTTTTTCCTGAAATTAAAAAAAGCCTCTCCAAATTTATATGGAAAAGCTTCTCATTGGTTTACTACTAAACCACTCACGCTTGGCGTGAGACAACACAACATTTTTAATTGCCAAAAAAAGCTTCAATTAAAATTGAAGCTTTTGCAATTTTGCGGTCTGGACGGGACTCGAACCCGCGACCCCCTGCGTGACAGGCAGGTATTCTAACCAACTGAACTACCAGACCAAGGCCTTATTGCGGATGCAAATATACACCTCATTTTATTTCCCACAAATGTTTTTTTTGTTTTTTTTAAATTTAATATTTTCAAATCAGGTAAATTTCTGCCTTTCAACCAAATATGTTGTCAATATTTTATCAAAATCTTTTGTAGTATCTGCCAAAACATACTTTATACCATATTGAGCACATTTCATTTTTAAATCATAAAAATAGGAAGTGACCTCCTTTTGATAATTGTTTTTAATATTATCCGCATATACATTGATATGTTCTCCGGTTTCAACATCTACAAAACGAGTAGGGCGATTGCTAAAATCAAAATTAATTTCTTTTTCACTATCAATCGTATGAAATAAGATTACTTCATGTTTATTGTATTTAAGGTGTCTTAAGGCTTCGAATAGTTTTTCAGGGCTCGAAGTTGCCTGAAACATATCTGTAAATAAGAAAATCAAAGATCTACGATGTATTTTTTCTGCAATCTGATGTAAAAAACGATATGTCTCAGTATTCTTGTCTGTCGAGCTGTTAAGTAAGGTTTGATTTAAACTATTTAAAAGCATTTGATGATGCCTTTCGCTTCCTTTTTCGGGAGCATAGTAATCATACTTATCACTATAAATACTTAAACCAATAGCATCTCTTTGTTTTTTTAAAATATTCATTAGACAAGCAGTTGCCAAAACAGCAAAACTAATTTTATTTAGAGAGCCTAAATGGTGTTCTTTAATTTTTGGATAGTGCATAGAAGAAGAGTTGTCAATAATAATATGACATCTCAAATTTGTTTCTTCTTCATAACGTTTGGTAAAAAGCTTATCGGTCTTAGCAAAGAGTTTCCAGTCAATATGTTTGGTACTTTCACCGTTGTTATAGACTTTGTGTTCAGCAAATTCTGCAGAAAATCCATGAAAAGGACTTTTGTGCATCCCCGAAATAAAACCTTCGACTACTTGTTTGGCTAATAACTCTATATTAGTGAAGCCGCCAGTTTTATTTATCTCTTTTTGAATATCCATAAATATTGCAGATTTCTGTGAAAATAAAAAAGGTTTGACCAATTGTCAAACCTTTTTTATTTTTTATGACTAAAGATCTCTTATAAAAGAGAGTCTAAAGCTTCTGCATATACGTTTTTTGGAGATACTCCTACTTGACGACCTACTACTTCTCCATTCTGGAAAACTAATACTGTTGGAATATTTCTTACTCCATATTTAGCAGCAAATTCTTGATTAGCATCAACATCTACTTTACCTACAACTGCTTTTCCGTCATATTCGTCACTAATTTGTTCGATGATAGGACCTACCATTCTACAAGGTCCGCACCATGCAGCCCAAAAATCAACTAATACAGGTTTATCACTTTTTAGGACTACTTCATCAAAAGTAGCGTCTGTTATTTCTAGTGCCATAGTTATTTATTGTTTAAAAAATTCTTATTTATTTTAATACTCACAAAATTAGTCAATAATTCTGCCAAAGCTTACATGCGTAATATTTGTTTTGACTATATAGCTATTTGATTTTCTGATGTCAAATATAATATTAAATAATTCTGTTAAAGAAGAATTGTTTTAATCTTTCGGTTTTTAAATATTATAAACTCTATTAAATATATTCTTAAGGCAACTAGGAAATCATATATTTCATTGATGTTTTTTTATCCTAGAGGGTATTATATGTGATAGAGTTATTGGATGATTTTTGGAGGAATAGAAAAAAGCTTAGAAGTACAATGACAACTAAGCTTTATAAAATTTCGATTAACCTTTGCGTTAATTTTAATTGTTACGAGGTAATCCAATCTGAGTACCAATAACACTTGCATTGGGTTGCGTAATAACAGGGCAGTTTATTATTGCTCCCGTAGCAGTTAATAAGTCGGACAAAGAATTTGCTAGAGGACTAGGATTAGCATTTCCTCTAAATGGAATTAAAATACCTTCTTCTAAAAGTTGATTTACTTGATCAAAACTTCTTAATATTGGGCGATTTGCTTCGGGAATTGTAAATTCAGTAACATGCGCATCCCACATTGGAGCATATCTTTCATCTCTAGGGTCAATAGGGAAAGTATTTGTTGGGTCTTGTACTTGTTGATCGCTTAAAGAAGCAGTATTTAGGCCTTGTACTCCAAAACCATCTGTATCTGTGGTTCTGCCATTTGCTGTAGGACTAAAAGGTAACATAGATCCTCCTGGAAATAATCCAAATGTTGGTAAAAGAGCTAATCGCGGAGCAAAAACTCCCAACTCTATAGTTGCAGGTCCTGGATCTGAAGTATCTGTAACAATATGGAAATAATACGGTTTTCCATCTTGCCATCCATCCAAAAGCTGCATTACAACTGAAGCTTGATTAATAGCTAGGTTAGGATTATTTAAATCATCTTGATCTTGGATACTGTTCCCATTTGGATTTGGAATCCTATCGTGAATACCAGTACTATTTGCTACTAATTGTGCATTAATAACAACACCACTTGGAAGTACTACATAAGAAGACCATTTAGAATCTGCAATAGCACCTGGATTAGCTTCTGCTGGCGGGAAACCAAATAATAATCCATCTGCAGGTCCTGTAACCAAAGATCTTTTTGGTGAAAAATCTACAGATCCTTCAAAAACTAATCTTCCTCTACGATTGAAATAGGCATTTTGTTCACCTCCTGATCCTACTGATGCAGCCATTCTAGGAGAAAAAATGACTCCTAATTTTTTGGCCATAAATTTATCTGATGCTTCGGTAATTACATAATACCCTTCTCTAAGACTTCCATTAGGTAAAGTTTCCCAACCTTTAAACATGGGGAACCTTGCTGTAGGTCCAGCAGGAACGACAGATCTATCTATCCTGAAATCAATTCCTAAAACACTTGGTAAAAAAACATTTTGAGACTCTGTGAATCTAAGTGCAGGATTAAAAAAGTTAAACGGGATTCCTCCATCTTTACGAATACTACTTAATAATATTTTGGCTTCTTTTAAAGCTCTTAATGATTGAAAGAACCCTTTGGTTTGCGCTTCTTTTTCTAAGGCGTCTTCCGCTGTTTCACTTATGGTTAATTGATCTTCTGTAATAATATTATCATCTGTACTACAGGCCGCGAATAATGAGATGGCGAAAATACTTAAAAGTATGGTTTTAAAATTTTTCATTTTTTGTGTTTTTAATAGTTATATTCTAAAAAATTTGAAAAAAGAAAACAATTGGCCAATCGTTTTTGAAAATATCAAAAGGTTTTAAGGTTTGATATGAGTTGAGACGCTATCAATTTTTTATACTTACAAGAAGTAATTTTAAAATAAAATGAATAATGTAGTTTTAACCTCTGTCAATTTTGGATTTTATTGATTTTAAAGGTTTTACAAGGTAAATGGGTGAGAAGTGAATTTTTAATAAAGGATTTTTTTAACAAATAATTACCATGTTTTCACACTTTTTATGAAAGCCCTAAAATTTTATAAGTGTTAGATAGCTAACGTGTTAAGTGGTCTTTTTTGGCTATTTAGGGATCACAATGAAAATATCCATTTTTGGTTTAAAAAAAATCAATATTGTGTTTTTAGAATTAAAAATATGGACCTATATAAAAGCCTAATTAGAAAATTAGTTAGTTGCATTTTTGGATATAGGTGTTTCTAATTTAATTTGTAATAGACCGAATCATTTTCAAGGGCCATAAGTAGCTCTTGAGAAATATTAACTTTTTGTTTTCTACTTGGCATATGCAATTTTAATTGTTCAGCCATTTCATAGATTACAAAATTTAAGGTGTGATTTCCACTATGCTCAGTTAATAATTCTTTTAGTCCATCAATCCTAGAATCTGATAAATCGTTAATATCTAATTGAATAGTAAGTTTTCTGGCATAACTCTCCATAACATCATGTAGTAGCTGAAAACTGTTAAATTGAACTCTAGGATCTCCTTTTTTACCGGTATCACGATTAACCCAACCTTCTTTTACAAAAGCTTTTGCGTATACAAAAGTGCTTTGTACCAAAAATGGCCGGTGTTTCAGGTATTCTTCACCAAAAATTCTAAATTCATGAGCTGTGTTGTAATCTTCTACTATAAAGGTGGCCCATCCTTTTCCATTTTTAGAGGTACGATGTTCTACGCTACTAATTACACCGCCAAAAGAAAGTTCTCGATTAACATTGCTTTCCAGATCTGCAAAATTTAAAAGAGTTGAATTACAGAAATATTTCATTTCGTATTTAAAGTCATCTAGTGGATGTCCTGATAGATAGATCCCAACTACCTCTTTTTCGCGAGCTAGCTTTTCCATAGTTCCCCATTCTTCGCATGGAGGGACTACCGGCTCTGGTATTTGTACTTCACTTGCTTCTCCAAATAAGCTAACTTGAGATGAGTTTTCGCTTTCTTGAAATTTAGATCCGTAACGCACCGCTTTCTCTAAGAATGTAATTCCGTCTCCTTCTTCATGAAAGTATTGTCCTCTATGTGTGTCACCAAACGAATCAAATCCTCCTGCTAATGCTAAGCTTTCGAAAGCTTTTTTATTTGCTGCTCTAAGGTCAATACGTTTTGCCAAATCAAAGATTGATTTAAAGGCGCCATCTTCTTTTCTGTTTTCAACTATTGTGGCAACTGCTCCAGAGCCAACACCTTTAATAGCTCCCATTCCAAATCGAACAGCACCATCTTTGTTTACAGAAAATTTACGATACGATTCATTTACATCTGGCCCAAGTACATCTAATTTCATGCGTTTACATTCTTCCATGAAGAAAGTAACTTGCTTAATGTCATTCATATTGTTTGATAACACAGCGGCCATATACTCAGCTGGGTAATGTGCTTTGAGATATGCAGTTTGATAGGCAATCCAGGCATAACACGTGGAGTGAGATTTATTAAATGCATAGGCTGCAAAGGCTTCCCAGTCTTTCCATATTTTTTCTAACTTATCCTCGGCATGTCCTTTCTCTGAAGCCTGTTGGATAAACTTAGGTTTCATTTTATCTAGGACGGCTTTTTGTTTTTTACCCATAGCTTTACGCAAAACATCAGCTTCACCTTTGGTAAAATCGGCTAGCTTTTGCGAAAGCAACATCACCTGCTCTTGGTATACCGTGATTCCGTATGTTTCTTGAAGATATTCTTCACAAGCTTCAAGGTCATAAATAATTTCTTCGGTACCATGTTTTCTATTAATAAAACTTGGGATATATTCTAATGGACCTGGTCTATATAATGCATTCATGGCAATAAGATCTGCAAAAACCGAAGGTTTTAGTTCTTTCAGATATTTTTGCATCCCAGGAGATTCATATTGGAATATACCTACAGTTTCTCCCCTTTGAAAGAGTGCGTAGGTTTCTTCATCATCTAAAGGGAAATTTTCTGGATCAAGCTCGACACCATGTTTAGCTTTTACAATCTTTACGGTGTCTTTAATAAGGGTAAGTGTTTTAAGGCCCAAGAAATCCATTTTTAGCAAACCTGCATTCTCCACCACAGAGTTGTCAAACTGTGTGCAGTACATATCAGAATCTTTTGCTAAAGCAACAGGAACAAATTTTGTTATATCATCTGGGGTGATAATTACACCACAGGCATGAATACCAGTATTTCTTACAGAACCTTCTAATACTCTTGCTTGGTTTAAGGTTTCTGCTTCAAGATCACTACCTTCTGCGATGTTAAGAAGTTCGTTTACTTTTTCTAATTCATCACTTCTAAATTTTTTCTTTAATGTGGCTTCGTCAACTCCAAAGATCTTGCCTAATTTGGACATATTAGGTATTAATTTGGCAATTCGATCTGCATCTCCAAGCGGAAGGTCTAGAACACGAGCTGTATCTCGTATTGAGGACTTAGCTGCCATAGTACCGTAAGTAATAATTTGTGCTACTTGATTGGCGCCATATTTTTCAATCACATAATCCATAACTCGACCACGACCTTCATCGTCAAAATCAATATCAATATCGGGCATACTTACACGATCAGGATTTAGGAAACGCTCAAAAAGTAAATCATATTTAATAGGGTCAAGATTTGTGATCCAAAGGCAATAGGCAACTGCCGATCCTGCTGCCGATCCCCGACCAGGTCCTACAGATACGTCCATGTCTCTTGCCGCACGAATAAAATCTTCAACAATTAAAAAATATCCTGGGTACCCTGTTTTTTCTATGACTTTAAGTTCGAAGTCTAAACGTTCGTCAATTTCTGGAGTAATTTCTCTATATCTTTTTTTGGCACCCTCATAGGTAATATGCCTTAAATATTTATTCTCACCACGCTTTCCTCCGTCGAGCTTATCTTCTTCAAATAAAAATTCTTGAGGAATATCAAATGCGGGTAATAATACATCTCTGGCAAGTACAAAAGGTTCGATCTTATCTACAATTTCTTCAACATTTATAATCGCCTCTGGCAAGTCCTTGAAGAGATTTTTCATCTCTTCTTGAGTTTTGAAATAATACTCTTGGTTGGGTAAACCATAACGATAACCTCGACCTCTGCCTATTGGTGTCGCCTGTTTTTCACCGTCTTTAACACATAATAAAATATCATGAGCATTGGCATCTTTTTTCTCACAATAATAAGTATTATTGGTCGCTACGGTTTTTATTTGGTGTTTCTTAGCAAACTCAATAAGAACCTGATTAACTCTGTTCTCATCTTCCTGATTATGACGCATGATCTCGATATAGAGATCTTCTCCAAACTCTTGGTGCCACCATAATAAGGCTTCTTCTGCTTGTTTTTCACCTATATTTAAAACTTTACTAGGAACCTCACCATAAAGGTTTCCTGTAAGAATAATGATGTCATCTTTATATTGCTTAACTACTTCTTTATCAATTCTAGGCAGGTAATAGAAACCATCTACGAAAGCAATAGAAGACATTTTTGCCAGATTATGATATCCGTTTTTATTTTTGGCAAGCATCACAATTTGATATCCGTTATCTTTTCTAGATTTGTCTTTGTGATTTTCGCAAACAAAAAATTCGACACCAACAATTGGTTTCATTTCTATGCCCTCAGGCTCCTGGCCATTTTCTACAGCTTCGGCATTAGCCGCTTTAACGCTTTTATTGTGATTAGATACTGCTTGTACAAAATGAAAAGCTCCCATCATATTGGCGTGATCAGTCATGGCTACAGCGTTCATCTTATGCTGCGCTGCTACTTTTACCAAATCAGGAATGCTTGTTGTAGATTGTAATACAGAAAATTGAGTGTGATTGTGTAAATGGGTAAAATCTACTTCATCAAGAGCTGCAATATTTTGATTTATTTCTTGCTGAGATAGATTGGTAGTTTCTTTTTTGGTGAGCTCTTCTCGAATTTTTTGAGAAGCTTTTTTCAGGTTAATATGTTTTAACCCGATGAGCTGAATAGGCTCTGGGTTAATTTCTACGAAATTTTGAAAATAATCAGATTGTACATCTAACTCTTCCAGTGTAAACGTTTGCTTACGAATTAATTCAAAGAAACACCTTGTTGTGGCTTCTACATCGGCGGTAGCATTATGCGCCTCACCAAAGGCAATACCAAATAAGTGCTGATGCAATTCGGTTAAAGTAGGTAGTTTAAATTTACCACCTCTACCACCGGGGATTTGACATAGACTTGCGGTTGTTTCAGTACAAGTATCAAGAACAGGAAGATTTTGTAATTCATTTTCTACTTCTAAACGATAGAATTCTGCACCCATGATATTAACGTCAAAACCTACATTTTGCCCTACGACGAATTTTGTTTTGGATAAGGCAATATTAAATTTTTCAAGAACCTCTTGCAGGGTTATTCCATCTTGTTCTGCCAATTCTGTAGAGATACCATGTATTTTTTCTGCATCATATGGGATATTAAATCCATCTGGTTTAACCAAATAATCTTGATGTTCGATACAATTACCCATTGCGTCATGCAATTGCCATGCAATTTGAATACAACGCGGCCAGTTGTCGGTATCGCTTATGGGAGCATCCCAACGTTTTGGTAACCCAGTAGTTTCAGTATCAAAGATTAAATACATAAAAGATATATTTCGAGAAAATTAAACCCTTACTATAGACTTTCAAAAATACGTAAAATCATAGGTTGTATTTTTGAAAAGTTATCCCAAATTATTAACCATATAGTTACGAGGATTATATTCAATATTTTCTTTTTGTTCTGGTAAGAGATATTTATGTCGATCATAAGAAAAAACCTTAGCAACAGAAATGTTACTAAGGTTTTTAGGTGCTCAAAAACGATATTTTAATTGTTTTCTAATTATTGCGTGGGGTTCCAATTTGGGTGCCGATTACGTTTGCTTCCGGTTGAGTGATTACCGGGCAATTGATAATTGCACCTGTAGCGGTTAATAAATTCGAAAGTGAGTTTGCTAATGGGCTTGGGTTTGCATTTCCTCTAAAAGGAATTAAAGTTCCATCTGCCAGAAGTTCATTTATTTGATCAAAACTTCTTAAAATTGGGCGCTCAGATTCTGCAACGGTAAATTCTGTAATATGTGCATCCCACATAGGAGCATATCTTTCGTCTCTAGGATCTATAGGGAATGTATTTGTTGGGTCTTGTACTTGTCGATCGCTTAATGATGCAGAATTAAGACCTTGTACTCCATTTCCATCTGTATCTGTCGTTCTTCCGTTTGCAGTTGGACTAAAGGGTAACATAGAGCCTCCTGGAAACAATCCAAAAGTTGGTAATTGCGCTAACCTTGGTGCAAAAACACCTAATTCTATAGTTGCAGGCCCTGGGTCCGAAGTATCAGTTACAATATGGAAATAATAAGGCTTTCCGTTTTGCCATCCATCTAATAATTGCATAACTACAGCAGCTTGATCTGGTGCAAAGTTTGGATTGTTTAAATCATCTTCTTGCCCTGGACCATTTCCATCTGGATGTGGAATTCTATCATGAATACCTGTGCTGTTGGCAACAGGTTGAGCATTAATCACAGCTCCACCAGGTAATACTACATAAGAAGACCATCTTGCATCGGCAATAGCTCCTGGGTTAACTTCTGCAGGTGGAAACCCGAATAATAAACCGTCTTGCGGCCCGGCTATCAAAGATCTTTTTGGAGAAAAATCTACTGATCCTTCAAAAACTAATCTTCCTTCATCTGTCCATGTTGCATTTTGTTCACCACCAGACCCTATTGAAGCAGCCATTCTAGGAGAAAAGATAACGCCCAAATCTCTAGCTAAATCTCTATCAGATGCTTCTGTGATTACGTAATATAATTCTCGAGGGCCATTTGATGTGGTTTCCCAGCCTTTAAACATTGGAAATCTCGCTGTTGGTCCAGCGGGTACAATCGATCTATCTGTGCGATAGTCAATACCTAGTACACTTGGTAAAAATACATTTTGATCCGCTGTAAATGTAAGAATAGGGTTATCTGCATCATAAGGAACTCCTCCATCTTGACGAATACTTTCTAATAATAAACTAGCTTCAGAGGGGGGTGGAAGATCTATGCCCGGTGAATCATCATCATCGCTGCAGGCAACAAATATAGAACAGGCCATTAGGCTTAAAAATATGGTTCTTAAATTTTTCATTTTTGTGTTTTTAAAATGTTTGTACTTATTAAAGAAAAACAGTTGGCCAATTGTTTCTGTAAATCGAAAAAAGTGATTTTGTATTTTGATATAAGTTGAGACGATAGAATATCTTGTTCTTACACTGCGAAAACCATTGTAATAAGTAAAATTTATAGACTTCCTATTTTTGATAACTAAAAAACATACTGTTTTAGAGGGTTTTAGGCTAAAAATGACGAGATTTTTTTTTGAAAAAAAAGATTGATTTTATAGAATTATTAGCAATTAATTAACAAAAAAGTAAGATTGTTGAGGAGTTGTTAAAGCCTGTAAATGTTAGGTATCTAACATATTTAGAGGGAGTGATTGCTTGAATTTGAGGTGTTCTGTTAGAGATTCTTATACGGTGAGTTTCTAGTATGAAGAACTATTATTGAGAAAAAGAAAAGCACTCATTATTAAAAATGAGTGCTTTCCATCGTCAAGTTGAGTTGGTGTTTAATAACCAAAATCAAAGAAACCTTCTGATACTTGAATACCGCTTCTTGTTTCAAATTCGAAACTTCCACGAATACATTGTGTATCTATATCGTGTTCTGCTATTATTAATGTTCCTAAGGATGCAGAGGATTTGTCTTTATTTGCAGCATATGTTGCACTGTAATCACCCGAACCTGAAAGAGCATAAGTACCTGGTGTTACTCCTGAAGGAAATACTACAGTGATTTCTCCTGATTCATTAGTGGCTTTAATAAGGATAGATGCATCGTTTACGCCAAAAAGATTAGCGTCATGATTATCAGTAATCATTTCGGCACCATCAATAAGTGCTGTTAAAGACGCGTTTAGGAGGCATGGATTAATTTCATCAACTTCTTCTTCCTCTTCGATTGAACCGTTTACGATAGGTAATCTGTAGAACCAGCCATTGTTAAAGTCTAGAGTTTTACCATTACTATCGGTTAAATCTTTAAAAAAGAAATTACCAGAAATCTCATTATTAAATATTTCAGTAATTACAACTTCTCCTTGAGTTTCTCCATTTTTAGAAGTAAACTTCTTTTGGTTATTAAGGAAACTAACTTTACTTAAGGTCTGTTGTTTGATCTTATAAGTTCCAACTTTGGTTGATGAAGTTGTAAAACTTATGGATTTTTCTCCCTCGCTTCCTGAAATGACTAACGTACCGTCGTCATAAATAACTGCTTTTTTAATTGTAGATCTAAATGTCTCTCCATCGACTTTTGCCTGTAAGGCAGGGTCATTGATCTCGATATCAGTTGAGCAGGAAGTAATAGTAAGGCAGAAAACTGCTAAAATTATAGTAGTTATTCTAATCATAGGCTTGGGGCTTTTGCAATATTTGACTATGTTTTTAAGCATAGTTAAAATGTTTACCTTACAAACATATGAGGAAATTCCGAAGAAAACAATTTTTTTATCGAAAAAAAGCACATAATATCGATGAAATACACAAAAACGATAATTTTTATAGTTTTAAACTTAATTTATGCGGATTTCGTCTTACAAAAATAACGACAAGAATTCCCTGGAATGGGATAAAAAAGGATAAAGCATTCGTTTAAAGAATGATAAACTTTAAAATATGTGATTCTTTTCAATTAAAAATAACTACATTTGCGCCCTCAATTATAAACCGGGTCGTGAACCCAAAAATTAATTTTTATGCCTGTTAAAATCAGATTACAGAGACACGGTAAAAAAGGAAAACCTTTTTACTGGATCGTAGCAGCTGATGCTAGATCAAAAAGAGATGGTAGATTTCTTGAAAAATTAGGGACTTACAATCCAAACGTAAACCCAGCGGGTATCGACCTTAATGTTGATAATGCAGTAAAGTGGTTGCAGAATGGTGCACAACCAACTGATACAGCAAGAGCTATTTTATCTTATAAAGGAGTTATGCTTAAGAATCACCTTGCAGGTGGAGTAAGAAAAGGAGCTTTGACTGAAGAACAAGCTGAAGAAAAGTTTCAAGCTTGGGTATCAGAAAAAGAAGGATCTGTAGATGCTAAGAAAGATGCTCTTGCCAAAGCTGATGCAGCTGAGAAAGCAAAAGCTCTTGCAGCTGAGAAAGAAGTAAATGCGAAGCGTGAGGCTGAGGCTGCGCAAGCAAATGCAGAAGAAGTAGTAGAAGAAGCTCCAGAAGCTGAAACTGCTTCAGAAGCTAGCAACGAAGAAGAATAGTTGCATTATTGACGATGAAGAAAGAAGAATGCTTCTATCTAGGTAAAATCGTAAGTAAATTTAGCTTTAAGGGCGAGGTATTGATTAAATTGGATACCGATGAACCCGCAAGTTATGTGAAAATGGAATCGGTATTTGTTGATTATAACAATAACCTGGTTCCATTTTTTATTGAAAAAAGTAGTCTTCATAAGAGTGATTTGCTTAGAGTAAAATTTGAGGATGTTGATACAGAGGAGGATGCAGATGATCTTATGAAAGCTAAAATATATCTTCCCCTTACGTTGCTTCCTAAACTTGATGGGGATCAGTTCTATTTTCATGAAGTAATAGGATTTACCATAATTGATGCTAATTATGGAGAAGTAGGTGTAATCAAATCAATAAATGATTCTACTGCCCAAGCATTATTTGAAATAGATCGCAACGGAACCGAGATCCTTATTCCTATGAATGATGAGTTTATAGAAAAGATAGATAGAAACGCAAAAGCCGTACATGTTACTACACCAGAAGGTCTTATAGATCTTTATCTCTAAAACAAATGTCTAAATCATTTAATTTTAAGCAATTTACTGTGCAACAGGATCGATGTGCTATGAAAATTGGTACTGATGGTGTGCTTTTGGGTGCCTGGGTTCCTATCAAAGAATCGGTAAATTCGATTTTAGATATTGGAACGGGTACAGGAGTTATTGCATTAATGACTGCTCAACGATCTCATGCCGAAATAATAGATGCTATTGAAATTGATGCAGAAGCATATGAACAGTCGGTTGAGAATTTTGAAGCCTCACCTTGGGGAGATAGATTATTTTGTTATCACGCTTCTTTTCAAGAGTTTGTTGCAGAAATTGATGATCGTTATGACTTGTTAATCAGTAATCCACCTTTTTATGCAGAGGATTACAAGACTGCAAATATACAACGTGATTTAGCAAGATTTCAGGATGCACTTCCTTTAGAACATTTGATGATAGGTGCCACTAAATTATTGACAGATCATGGGCAATTCGCAATTATCTTACCTTATAAAGAGGAGAAAAAAATTATTGATATAGGAGAGCAGATAAAGTTATATCCTCAAAAAATAACAAGGGTAAGAGGCACTGCAAAATCTGATGTTAAGAGATCGATGCTATTATTTGGTTTTGAAGAAAGAGGTGCTGAAACAGACGAAATTATCATCGAAAAATCCAGACATCAGTATACTGATACATATTGTAATCTTACTAAAGATTTTTATCTAAAAATGTAATTGGGGTACTATAAAATATAGAAAAGGAAAGCCATATGCTAGCCTTCCTTTTCAAAATTCAATCACTCTACAAGCTTAATTCATAAAGTTTTATAAATCGAAGCTTTTCTTTTTGATTAGCCTTTAGTTATCCAATTTCCGTCTGCATCACAAAAAACTTCCATTTCTTTTTCTCCTTGTTTCAGAACTAATTTGAATTCAGATGCATCTTCTTTGGCTCCTGCACTTTCGATTGTAGCTCCCGCATAATCTTTGGCAACAGCATCAAGAACTTTTTGAGGCAAATTCTCTACAGCTAGATCTATATATTTATCCTGAACCGGAGTAACAACTTCGGTGTTATCGTTAGAAGCTACCTCTTGTGCAGTGATACCTTGAGTTCCAATTAATAATCCAAACGCTAATACTGGCAATACAAATAATTTCTTCATTTTTAATTTCTTTAAAGGTTTTAAAATTTATTACACTTATACCATTAGAATTATTATGCCAGAGGATCGAAACTATAATAATTTTAATATAAAACATTGATTAATAATTGGTTATGTGCTTTTTGTTTTTGAATTGTATTATGTTAAAAAATTCTTATTTGTGTAGAAATTAAGGAGATACTGCGGAATTTATACACGAATTAGAGATGAAATGAGATGGATGCGTATTCTTTATAAATCAAATTAATTTTAAATATGTTATTCTCGGTTTTAAAATGATTTTTTTAAAAATGTCAAAAAAATTGCCAGCTCCTTTTTCATTAATTACATTTGTTTAGCACTTTACTTAGATAAAATTGAAAATACTTTAAAAATAAATATGAAACCTGATCTTTTTGAAGCTCCCGATTATTATAACATAGATGAATTATTAACAGATGAGCATAAATTGGTACGAGATGCGGCCCGTAGTTGGGTAAAACGAGAAGTCTCTCCTATTATAGAAGAGTATGCTCAACGTGCAGAATTTCCTAATCAAATCATCAAAGGTCTTGCAGAGATAGGGGCATTTGGTCCGTATATCCCCGAAGAATATGGTGGTGCCGGATTGGATCAGATTAGCTATGGGTTGATTATGCAGGAGATAGAAAGAGGAGACTCTGGTGTTCGATCGACTTCATCTGTACAATCTTCGCTTGTAATGTACCCTATATGGAAATACGGTAGTGAGGAGCAACGTAAAAAATATCTTCCCAAGTTGGCTTCAGGAGAATTTATGGGATGTTTTGGTCTTACAGAGCCTGATCATGGATCGAATCCAGGAGGAATGACTACTAATTTTAAAGATAAAGGAGATCACTATTTGCTTAATGGAGCAAAGCTTTGGATCTCTAATGCACCATTTGCTGATATTGCTGTAGTTTGGGCAAAAGATGAGAATGGAAGAATTCATGGATTAGTTGTAGAGCGAGGAATGGAAGGTTTTTCTACTCCAGAAACTCATAACAAATGGTCATTGCGGGCATCAGCTACTGGAGAATTGATTTTTGATAATGTAAAAGTACCTAAAGAAAATTTGTTACCTGGTAAAAGTGGATTGGGCGCACCTTTAGGATGTCTTGATTCTGCTCGTTTTGGAATCGCTTGGGGTGCTATAGGAGCGGCTATGGATTGTTATGATACCGCACTTAGATATGCCAAGGAGCGAATACAGTTCGATAAACCTATTGCTGCTACACAATTGCAGCAAAAGAAATTGGCAGAAATGATTACTGAAATTACTAAAGCTCAGTTATTGGCATGGCGATTAGGAGTTTTGCGAAATGAAGGTAAAGCTACTTCGGCTCAAATTTCTATGGCAAAACGAAATAATGTTGATATGGCTATAAAAATTGCTAGAGAAGCTAGACAGGTTCTTGGAGGAATGGGAATTACCGGAGAGTACAGCATCATGAGGCATATGATGAATCTTGAAAGTGTTATTACTTATGAAGGAACTCATGATATTCATTTGCTCATCACCGGGATGGATATAACTGGCTTAGCTGCTTTTAAATAAAAAACAAGTAAAATTCTCCTATACCAAGTATAGGAGAATTTAGGGAATTGCAAAAAATCAGCTAATTGCCGAAAAAATTATGGGGCAACTGTACTGCCTTTAAATCCAATGTCTCGTCCTACCCAGTTTGGATTTAGAGTTTATTGATTCCCGTAGAAAAACAAACTGTTTTTGACAATTAAAGTCATTTCTTAAACCCCAGTTATTATCTACACTGCAATGATAAGGGTGTTGAGTTTCATTTTTTGAAACTGAGATTTTATTTTTGAAATAAACTTTAGAGCATTAAAGTAAACCTTGAAAAAAATGTAAATGAATGAAGATATTTGGACATCGAGGAGCAGCAGGATTAAAAGCGGAAAACACGATTGAATCTATATCAGAGGCTCTAAAGTTTGGAGTTAATGGGATAGAAGTTGATGTACATTGTTGTAAATCGGGCGAATTGATTGTGATTCATGATCAAACTCTAGATAGAACTACTAATATTGAGGGTGCAGTCTTGGATTATACATTGGTAGAATTGCAAAAGTTTACTACAAAAGAAGGTTTTTTAATCCCTACTCTTGATCAGGTTTTAAAACATATAGATGCAAAGTGTGAATTGAATGTAGAGTTAAAAGGAGAACGAACAGCTTTGGCTACAGTTAGATTACTTGAGAAATACATTAAAGATACAAACTGGCAGTATCAAGATTTTATAATTTCAAGTTTTGATCATCAACAGTTATATGATGTTAAGAAGATGAATCCAAAATTTAAAATTGGTGTTTTAACTGAAGAGAATATAGATGTGATTTTACCTATTGCCAAAGATTTAGATGCATTCTCTGTGCATCCACCTATATCTTCATTAACTAAAAAAGAGGTTGATGTAGCTGTAAAACAAGGTTTTAAGGTTTTTGTATGGACAGTAAATGATATTTTTTTAATTCAACAATCAAAATCATGGAAAGTTGATGGTATCATCACTGATTTTCCGAATTTTGCAGAATGAACTATGATTTAATTATTGTTGGAGGCGGTGCGGCTGGTTTCTTTACAGCGATTAATGTTGCAGAGAATAATCCAAAACTCAAAATAGCTATTCTTGAAAGAGGTAAAGATGTGTTGTCTAAAGTTCGAGTTTCTGGGGGTGGAAGATGCAATGTTACCCATGCAGAGTTTATCCCAAATGAACTTAGTAAAAACTATCCCAGGGGAGAAAAAGAGTTAAAAGGACCTTTTAACACTTTTATGACTGGTGATACAATGGCTTGGTTTGATGAGCGAGGAGTATCTTTAAAGATAGAAAATGATGGAAGAATTTTTCCTGTTTCGGATTCTTCTCAAACTATAATTGATTGCTTTTTATCCGAAGCAAGAAAATTTGGTGTTGAAATTTTAACGAACCACTCGGTAAAAAACTTTTGTTTCGAAAATGAAAATTGGAGCGTAAAAAGTAATCATGGTGATTTTATTACTGAAAAATTAATGATAGCTACAGGTAGTAACCCTAAAATATGGAAGTTGCTGCAAGAATTAAATCATGAAACGATAGATCCAGTTCCTTCATTATTCACTTTTAATATTAAAGATTCAAGAATTAAAGATTTGCCAGGTGTCGTTACGGAAGCTAGGGTAAAGGTGAAAAATTCTAAACTATCAAGCCAAGGCCCTTTGCTTATAACGCATTGGGGAATGAGCGGTCCTGCAGTATTAAAGCTTTCTGCTTGGGGAGCAATAGAATTAAACTCAAATCAATATACTTTCGAAATTATTGTGAATTGGCTTAATAATTTGACTTTACATGAAGTTATAGAAGAATTCAAGTTTTTTAAAGCAAATAACCCTAGACAACAGGTGTTTAAAAACACGCAATTCGGAATTCCAAAAAGACTTTGGCAGAGCCTTGTATTGACTTCTGAAATAGATAGGAGTACCAGATGGGCAGATATAAGTAAAGTTCAGCTCCATAAGTTAGCAGAAGAGCTGACCAACGGGAAGTTTAAGGTACAGGGTAAAAGTACATTTAAAGAAGAGTTTGTTACCGCCGGAGGAATAGATTTAAAAGAAATTAACTTTAAGACATTCGAGAGTAAGAAGCACAAGAATTTGTATTTTGCAGGAGAGGTGTTAAATATTGATGCTATCACAGGAGGGTTTAATTTTCAGAATGCTTGGACTGGAGCTTTTATTGCTGCGCAAGCCATAACTTCATAATATGCAAACATATATTGCTTTACTTAGAGGAATTAACGTTGGCGGTCATAATAAAATAAAAATGGCTGATTTAAAAGTAATGTTCGAAAAGTTGAACCTTACACAAGTAACCACTTATATACAAAGTGGTAATATTATTTTTCAAGGAAATCAAAAAAATACTGAAGAGCTATCTGAGTTAATCAAAAATGGGATTAAAAAGCGGTTTGATTTTAATGTGCCAGTTTTGGTGCTTACTCGAGAAGTTTTGAAATTGATATATGATAACAATCCTTTTTTAGAACAACTGTCTAAGGAAGAATTAGAGGATAAAAAAATGTTCTTCACATTACTATCGTCTGAGCCTGATTCTTTAGGGGTAGAAGAGTTAAATGCGAATACATATGGAGAAGAGCAGTTTTTGATTACCGATAAGGCAGTTTATCTTTATGCGGCAAATGGATGTAGAAACAGTAAGTTAAGCAACAATTTTTTTGAAAAAAAACTAAAAAGTACGGCAACTACAAGAAACCTTAAAACAATAATTAAATTATTGGAATTAAGTAAACTAACCTAGCTATTCTTCATAAAATTTCGTATATTAATAAGGTTTAACCAATACCTCGTTAACTATGAAGAAAATTACATTATTATTTGTTTTCATTTTTTTATTTAATGGTTATTATCATGGACATGCGTTTAACGGGAAGGAACCCGTTAAGAAGCTGTTGATGGATTATATTAACAAAATGAATGCTTTAACCCAGGGAACGCAGAAAGAAGATGTATTAAGCTTGTTTGATGAAAAATATAGCGGTAATACAGTTTATGTGAATTTATCAGGAGCTTTAGTGAGAAAAAATTATGATAAAAAAGATATTTCTTCTCAATTAGATGATATTATAGGTGATGATAACTATAGATTTAGACTCATATTAGATAAAGTTGTTTTTCAAGCTCAAAAGGAAAGAGCAGGTACGATTTCGGCAGTGATTAATTTTGAATCGTTTATTGATAATAAATTGGCAGAGAAAGGAACTATGTTGATGGATGTTGTTGGAATTCGAGTCAATGGTGGTTGGAAAATCGTTCAAAACAACATGGTCCGAGTTTCTGAAGCTAAAGATATTGGAGAATGTGTGTGTTATGTTTATGGAAAAGGTGATACAAAGTTTGTAACAGAGGTGTATTTCCCTTCGGGCTTAGAATATAGTCAAGAATTTGACGCTTTTCAAGTAACAACCAAAGAAAATAGACGCATTATTAAATCTGATAATAATGAGTTTTATTGGAACAGAGACACTGGAAAAATTAGTTTTAAAGGAGAAGAAATAGGAAAGGCAGAAAACTCAAGAAAGGCCATAGAATTTGTGCTAAAGAATTTATATAGAGATTCCTGTGTTAATATAGCGTTTAATTAAGATGTAATGAATTGTAAAAAAAACTAGAAGTTCTGATAAAGCTTTATCAGAACTTCTAGTTTTTTTTACATTACTGTAAGATCCTTTTGGAAACCTCTCCATGAGATTTCGATGGCCTGATTAATATGTTTTTCTTGAAGTTTTACTTGTTCGTTTTCGTGAATTTTTACAAGCGATACTACATTTCCAAAAAATAATTCCTCCATAACTAGAGTATTATATGTTTTAAAAACTTTTTGTTTGATACCGTTTTTAAAATATTCTTCAATTTCGCTGTAATACTGGCGAGCTTTATCTTTTAATGATTGCGGGATTTCAGGAGAACGGGCAATTTGTTCAGAGAAAATAAATGCAAGAGGGTTATTGACAAAGTAGTAAAACAAATTAAGCCACATCACTGTAAACTGTTTTTTTAGATCATCTTCTGGGATATTTCGCATAACTACTGTACCAAAATCTTGCGTAAGCATTAGATATAGTTCGGTAATTATTTCTTCTTTATTTTTAAAATGATGGTATACTGTTCCATTCGCTACGCCAGATTCCTTAATTATCTGAGAAAGAGAAGTAGCGTTAATGCCTTGTTTTGTTATTAATTCTAGAGTAGTCTGTAAGACTATTGCTTTTTTACTCATAAAAATCTTATTCCTTATTCTTCATTCAATTTAATTGCCATATGCCAAAATTCAATGCAGCTGCAAAAGCAACCCAAATAACATAAGGGATAAGTAGGTAAGCGGCTGTAGTATTTACTACTTTAAACCATTTGATCGTAAATAGCAATAGGATAAAAAGGGCTATAATATCCAATAATGCAATTAACGGGTTTTGTAATCCAAAGAAAAAAATGGACCACGCAGCATTGAGTAACAATTGAAACCCAAAATGATATAACGCAACTTTTACCCATTTATGATAAAAGCCTCTACTCCATACAATTCCTGCTGCGATACCCATCATAATATACAGAATTGTCCAGACTGGAGCAAAAATCCAATTTGGCGGAGTAAAAAAAGGTTTATTTAAAGTTTGATACCAAGTGTCAATTGATGTCTGGGTTGCAATACTACCCAAAAAACCAATCAAAATACATATCAATACCGCAATACTTATGCGAAATACCTTTTTTTTCATCAAAATGAGTTAGTGCAGTACTAAAATAGCAATTTATTTTAACTACTTATGGCTTTAAATATCTTGCAGCACTTATCTTTGTTTAAATTTTTTTAGAATATGAACGATTATCCTCAGTTTACTTGGCCTATAATTTCTGAATTACCTGATGAAGGAGTTATAACTTGTTCTTCTCCAAGTAATATCGCCTTGGTTAAATATTGGGGTAAAAAACCTGTGCAACTTCCAGAGAATACCTCTATAAGTTTTACATTAGACGAATGTAAAACTACTACTAGTTTGGCATATAAAAAATTAGATAAAAGTTCTGATGATTTTGATTTCGAATTATTGTTTGAAGGAAAATCAAAGCCAGATTTCAAACCAAAAATAAAAACATTTTTCGCCAGAGTAGAACCTTATCTTCCTTTTTTAAAACAATATTCATTTGTTCTAGAAACAAGTAATACCTTTCCTCATAGTAGTGGGATTGCTTCTTCAGCAAGTGGTATGAGTGCTTTAGCTTATTGCCTTATGCAATTGGAGAGAAAGTTAAACCCTGATATTTCTGATGCCGAATGCATCCAGAAAACTTCTTTTTTAGCTCGTTTGGGCTCTGGGAGTGCTTGTAGAAGTTTAGAGGGGCCAATTACAGTTTGGGGAGAACATAAGGATATAGAAGGTAGTAGTGATGTATTTGCAGTTGCATTTCCGTATAAAACTCATCAAAATTTTGAAGGATATAGAGATACAATTCTTTTGATCGATAAAGGCGAAAAGCAAGTAAGTAGTACTGTGGGGCATAATCTAATGCATAATCACCCATTTGCACTAAAAAGATTTGAACAAGCTTCTGAGAATATAACTAGGCTTAAAGAAATTTTAATTTCTGGTGATTTAGATGCTTTTATAGAAGTGGTAGAAAGCGAAGCTCTAACATTGCATGCGATGATGATGACTTCTCTACCGTATTTTATTCTTATGAAACCGAATACATTATCTGCAATTAATCTAGTCTGGGAGTATCGTAAAAAAATGAACTCAAAACTATGCTTTACCTTAGATGCAGGCGCAAATGTGCATCTGTTATATCCAGATTCTGAAAAAGATCAAGTTTTGGAGTTCATTACTAATGAGTTAGTTGCGTATTGTCAGAATGGGCAGTATATTTGCGACAAAATAGGATGGGGAGCAAAAATATTGTAACTTTATCCAAGTAAGGAATACCTATTAGATAAACTACATCAGCAATAATGAAGGGACCGTTATTTTATTCTAAAATACTTTTGTTTGGAGAATATGGAATTATTAAAGACTCTAAGGGTCTATCGATTCCGTATAATTTTTTTAAAGGAGCACTAAAAGTTTCTGATAAACCTGATCAAGATTCTATAAAATCTAATACTAACCTTAGTAATTTTGCAAAATACTTAGAAGAAATCCAAGATAAAGGAATCGTGCGTTTTGATCTTCAAAAGCTTAATGCAGATATTGATTCTGGAATGTATTTTGACAGTAGTATCCCTCAAGGATATGGTGTTGGAAGTAGTGGTGCTTTGGTAGCTGCTATTTATGACAAATATGCTGAAGAAAAAATCACGGTTTTAGAAAACCTTACTCGAGAAAAACTATTAAAACTAAAGGAGATTTTTGGGTTAATGGAGTCCTTTTTTCATGGGAGTAGCTCAGGATTAGATCCCTTAAATAGTTATCTTAGTTTACCCATTTTAATTCATTCTAAAGATAATATAGAACCCGCAGGAATACCTTCTCAAAGTACAGAAAATAAAAAAGGAGCAGTTTTTTTATTAGATAGTGGTATTGTAGGAGAGACTGCACCCATGGTTAGTATTTTTATGGAAAGTATGAAACAAGAGGGTTTTAGAAATATGCTAAAGGATCAGTTTGTTAAATATACAGACGCATGTGTTGATGATTTTCTTAAAGGAGATGTGAAATCTTTATTTTCTAATATCAAAGAACTTTCTCACGTAGTCTTTGATAATTTTAAACCAATGATTCCTAAACAATTTCACAGTTTATGGAAAAAAGGAATTGAAACCAATGATTATTATCTTAAGTTATGCGGCTCTGGAGGAGGAGGTTATATTTTAGGATTCACTCAAGATTTTGATAAAGCTCAAGCATCGCTTAAAGATTATAAGCTCGAAGTAGTCTATAATTTTTAGTAATATATGTTGCTATTTACAAGAAAAAATAAACTCTTTTTTCTTAAACTATTAAGTTTGTTTTCTGTAGTTAGGGGGTATAATATTCTTATTATTGTTCTTGCTCAGTATCTCACTTCTATTTTTATTTTAGCTCCACACATTAAATTAAGAAATGTTCTTTTCGACCCTAATCTTTTTGTAATTGTGTTAGCCTCTGCAGGTGTTATTGCGGCAGGATATATTATTAATAATTTTTATGATAAAGAAAAGGACTTAATCAATAGACCTCAGAAAACGATGTTAGATCGTTTGGTAAGTCAACAAACTAAACTCACGGGATATTTTATATTAAATTTCTTATCTGTGGTTTTGGCTAGTTATGTGTCGTTTAGAGCAGTAGCCTTTTTTTCTATTTATATTTTCGGTATTTGGTTCTATTCTCATAAGTTAAAGAAATTCCCCATTGTGGGTAATACCGTAGCTTCAATATTGGCGATAACTCCTTTTTTTGCAGTATTCATTTATTATAAAAATTTCGATGAGGTGATTTTTGTTCACGCTACTTTTTTATTTTTGATGTTAATCATGAGAGAGATGGTGAAAGATTTGGGTAATCTAAGAGGAGATATGGCTCAAAATTATAAAACGATACCTGTTGTTTATGGCGAGTTAATATCGAAAAGAATAATAAGTGCATTGATTTTTACATCGGGAGTACCAATTTATTTTTTACTTACTAGATATCCAATTGGATATATGTATTTGTATTTTTATTTATGTCTTATGCTTCTTGTGATATTTTTGATTGGGTTGTGGTGGGCAAAAGGTAGAAGTCATTATTTATCACTACATAATATTTTAAAACTTATTATAGTTGCGGGAACTTTTAGCATTGTATTAATAGATGTTAATATGATTTTGGATAGAGTTCTTTGGTAAAAAAAAAGCAGCTGTAAAATATACAACTGCTTTATAGTATTAACAGAAAGAGCTAATCTAATTATTTACACTGCTGGTTTTCTAATTTTCAAAGTGATTTGAAATATTTTGTTTCCTTTTTTGGTAACTTCTGTTTTTACTTTTTTGTAGTTTAATCTAGCTTTAATATAATCTTCAATAATTTCTTTTTCAGAATCTACAGATAGCACTACGATTTCTCCTTTACCATTTAAAATAAATTGGATGTCGGCTACAACTTCGTTTTTTTCTACCTTGATTTCAGGTTTGTCAAGAAGTAAAGCGATTCTGTTTCTAAGTTCTTGTTCTGGACTTTTTGTTGGGTTGTCATTAGATGCAAATACTTGACCTAATCCTAGTACAACGACGAATAATAAAATTGTTGACTTTTTCATTTTTTTTGGGTTTTAAGATCTGGTTTTAAAATGTTTGTTGTTTTAATATTACAAGACAAATGTAGATCAGAGGTATCGATTTTTCCATTTTTTGATTTTACTAGAATGTATGATTTGCATTACGATTAAGTTAAAAAGAATAGGTTTTAACGTAAATTAAACTTTGAGTGATGCATACTTTTTATATGTTTACTTTTTAAGATTATCATACTAGTGTTTTTTTGGTTATCGAATTCTCAGTGTATGTTTATTAATAATATGCATTTCTGGTTTTTAAGTAACTTCTAATGTTACCTTAAGGTTATGAGAAAACTTTTTTGATTGATATTTTAAAGAATATAAACATCTGGTATTCAGTTTTATGTATTAATTATTTGTTAATCAAATGTTGGGATTTCCTCAAAAAAACAATAAAGTGATTGGTGAAATGCCGATCTTAACATATTAAAATAACTCAACTATTAATGAAAGATCAATTACTAAAAGTGGCTTTGGCTCAGATTTCTCCTGTTTGGTTAGATAAAACAGGAACCATAAAAAAAATAGAAAATTCTATACAAGAAGCTGCAGCTCAAAAAGTAGATTTAATCGTTTTCGGTGAATCCTTATTGCCAGGTTATCCTTTTTGGGTTTCTCTTACAGATGGAGCACAGTTTGATAGCACTGTCCAAAAAGAAATACATGCACATTATGCTCAAAATGCGATAGTAATCGAAAAAGGTGATTTAGATACTGTTTGTGATCTTGCCAAGAAAAATAATATAGCTATCTATTTGGGGATTATCGAAAGACCATTGGATAGAGGAGGACATAGTTTGTATGCATCATTAGTATATATTAATGAGCAAGGAGAAATTAAATCTGTACATCGTAAACTTCAGCCTACTTATGAAGAGAGATTAACATGGTCTCCTGGTGATGGTAACGGGCTTCGAGTACATCCATTAAAAGCATTTACTGTTGGTGGATTAAACTGTTGGGAAAACTGGATGCCCTTGCCAAGAACGGCTTTGTATGGTCAAGGAGAGAATTTACATATAGCAGTATGGCCGGGAAGCGATTATAATACTAAGGACATTACGCGTTTTATTGCAAGAGAATCTAGATCTTATGTTATTTCGGTGTCGAGTTTAATGAGAAAAGAAGATTTTCCTGCAACTACACCACATTTAGATCAAGTATTAAAAAATGCTCCAGACGTTTTGGGTAATGGAGGTTCTTGTATTGCTGGTCCTGATGGTGAATGGGTGATGGAACCTGTACTACATAAAGAAGGTCTATTGATCGAAACTATAGATTTTAATAGGGTATTACAAGAAAGACAAAACTTTGACCCTGTGGGACATTATTCGAGACCTGATGTAACTCAATTGAGTGTGAATCGCGAACGACAAAGCACGGTTTGGTTTGGTGAAGAATAGTTGTTAAACCTAAGAAGGAAACAACTATCTTTGCACAAAATTTATGATATGAGTCGTGGAGATCATTCTCAAGGAGGAAAAAGAAGTGGAAAATCAAAAAAGAAATCTTTTGAACCAAGTCGTGCTCCAATTAAAAAGACCGTTAAACAACCAAAAAAGACTTCAAACTCAGATGAGATAAGGCTTAATAAATTTGTTGCTAACTCTGGAGTATGCTCTAGAAGAGAAGCTGATTTATATATTCAAACAGGTAGTGTGTGGGTAAATGGCAAACCTGTTACCGAAATGGGCTACAAGGTAAAACTTACAGACGAGGTAAAATTTGATGGTCGATTAATTACTCCCGAACAGAAAGAGTATATTCTTCTTAATAAACCAAAAGGTTTTGTAACTACTACAAGTCCAGAAAAGACTAAAACAGTTATGCACTTAGTAGCAAATGCTTCTAAAGCAAGATTGAAACCGGTAGGAAGATTAGAGCGTAATACTACCGGGTTATTGCTTTTTACGAATGATGTGGATCTTGAAAAGAAATTAACACATCATAAAAGTGAGGTTCGCAAAATTTTTCATGTAGAATTGAATCGCAATTTGAAATTTGAAGATTTAGAAAAAATAAGTAAAGGTGTTAAACTAGAAATTGGTTTTATCCAGGTAGATGAAATATCTTATATCGATGGTGCCTCTAAGAGCGAAATAGGCGTGCAATTACAATCTTCAAAAAATAACGTTATTCATAAGCTTTTTGAACATTTTAATTATGATGTAATTAAACTAGATCGAGTAATTTTTGGAGGACTTACCAAAAAAGATTTACCTCGAAGTCATTGGCGTAAGCTTACAGAGCAAGAAGTTATTAACTTGAAGATGCTATAAGTGGTTGTTGCGAAGATTTGGTATTATGATAAATTTCCCAACCTAAAATCGCAAATACCGAAAGATATTCTAGTCCTACCATCCAAAGGTTTTCTTTGAAATCTGGATGTATATATGCTGTATAACTTAAAATAACCACAAAAGACCATACTATAGGATATTTGTAATTGGTAAATATGCAAAGTGACAATGGCACTGCGATGTACCAGGGATGTACTGTTGTCGATAAGAAATAATACATGCAAATACCAAGTATCATTGCCGTAATTAGTTGAGGTATTGTATTATTTTTTCTAATAAAGGTTAAGCCTAGTAATATGACTATTACAATGATAGGTAAGATTTTACCGGCAGTTTCAATTACATTCCATCCAACAATTTGAAATCCGATCCAACGAATTACAAAAAAGATACTTGCATTAAATTCAAAATTCTGGAACCATAAACTAATTGTTTTACTGAAATTATTCAAGAATTCTCCAGAAAGAAAAGGTGCAAATGTTAGCAATACGGTACCAATTACGATGCTGTAGAATCCTATTAATTTAAATAATCCCGAGGTAATGTTTTTTTTGTCAAATGCTTTTTCCTTGCCAAAAACGAAATTTTTAAAGAATAAAGGTAAAAACAAAAGTGGAATTAATTTTACTGAAACAGAAAGAGCTAACACAACAGCTGCCCAGTACCAGTAGCCTTTTTGAAGTAGATATAATGACCAAATAATAAAAAAGACCATTACTGCTTCAAAATGAAGATTTCCGGCTAGTTCAATGATAATAAAAGGATTGAGGATATACCAAAAAATGCGATTTGGAGGAAGGTTAAAAGATTTTAATAATTTTCTTCCAAAGAAAAATGTACCAACATCTGCCAAAACAATGAGTATTCTAAATACTATAGCAGATCCAATAATGCTTTTACTGGCGAATAATGCGGCAATAAAATAACAAAACTGACTTACGGGAGGATAATTGGTATAATGATGGCCATTAAGTGTTCCCATGCCATTATATAGCTCTTGGGCTTGCGCAATGGGAGCATTACCATCTGCGATCCAGATTTCGGGTAGTGATAGATAGGGATTAAAACCTTCTAATAACATTCGCCCATCCCATATAAATCGATAAAAATCTTGCGATAAGTTTGGGATTGCAAACAAAAACACAAGCCGAAATATCAATGCGGCAAAGGCAAGAAGTTTCCAGTTATCTGAGTTTTGTTGTATGAGTTTATAAGAAATGAAAAATACGACAGACCACAGACTAATCAATTTAAAAAAATCAGTACGTTCTAACTGATACCCAAAACTCCAATAAAAAAGAATACCAATAAGAATAAGGAGAATGGAAAATCTGTTATATTTCCATTGTTGTAACATTATAATTTAGAAGTTACGGATTTGAGAAATACAAATCCAAAACCAAGAAATAACATAATGTGAAATAAGAATAAACCAAAATCTTGCAATTTAAATGCACTGTACAATGCAAATCCAAAATATGCCATTAATAAAGCTTCGATAATAGTATTGCCAGAAATATTCTTACTTACATATTTATTTCCTTTCCAGGAATCTTTTAGAGTATTGATATTAAATTTTGGTGTACGTACAAATTCACTTTTCTTTCCAAAATGACCCTCAAGTACTGCCATAGAGTTATGTACAGAAAATCCCATAGCTATAGAGAAAAAGGTAAAAAACATTTTTATATACTCCATAAACTTCCAAAACCCTTTTCCATGAATTTTTTTAAAGGTATGCCAATAACAAAAGAAAAATATAACTGTGCTTAATGCAAAGAAGGCGATTACATTAAAATACCAGCTAAATAAAGGATTGCTATTTTTGATGTACATTACAGGTACACTAAGTACTGCTACTAGCAATACTAATAAAAACATACTACTGTTTAGTAAATGAAAGAAACTGTGAAATTTTGTTTTAAAAGGAACTGTTTTGTCTCTAAGGAGTTTCCAGTACAATTTTTGAAAGTTTTCGGCCGCACCTTTATTCCATCTAAATTGTTGAGAACGCGCTGCACTAATAACAACAGGCAATTCTGCAGGAGTTTCTACCTCTTCTAGATACTTAAATTTCCATTTTTTGAGTTGAGCACGATAACTTAAATCAAGATCTTCTGTTAGTGTATCACCTTGCCAATTTCCTGCATCTTCAATACATGTTTTTCTCCAAACACCAGCAGTACCATTAAAATTAATAAAATGATCCTTATAGTTTCGACCTACTTGTTCCATTGTAAAATGAAAATCCAAAGCAAAAGCCTGAATTTTAGTAAGCATAGAATAATCTCTATTGATATGACCCCATCGTGTTTGAACAACTCCTATATTTTGATCTTTAAAGTAGGGTATAGTTTGCAATAACCAATTTTTACCAGGAAGAAAATCTGCATCAAAAATGGCAATATACTCTCCATGAGCAATTTTAAGTCCTTCTTTTAATGCCCCAGCTTTAAAACCAGTTCTATCTTCTCTACAAATGTGTTTAATGTTTAATCCAGTAGCCTGCAATTTTTCAATACGTGAAGCTGTAGTAATAACAGATTCATCTGTAGAATCATCTAATACTTGAATTTCCAGTTTGTCTTTTGGGTAATCAAGTTCTGCAATGTTATCCAGTAAACGATCCATTACGTATAATTCGTTAAATACTGGTAATTGAACAGTTACAAGGGGAATTTCTTCTTGTTTAGAAAAGTCAAAAGTTGGTGAGTTGTCAGGTTGCTTTCGGGCTTTTAGATAATTAACAAGTAGATTGAGCTGCGCCAAACTATACATAAATATAATTAGTAGGGCCAATGTGTAGGTTATGATGATAGCAATATCCATTATGAAAAGCTATATTTAAAAATCCAACTTAAAATCTTAACGCCTGCAAATATAGCACCTTTTATGGTTCCTGAAACTTTTGAGACACCAATTCTCTTTTTATAATGCACGGGTACTTCTTTATAACTGTAACGTTTCCTTAACACTTTTAACTGCATTTCTACTGTCCAACCATAGGTTTTATCAACCATTTCTAAAGATAGAAGCTTATCATATTTGATAGCCCTAAAGGGACCAAGATCTGTAAATTTAGCCTTGAAAAAAAGTTTCATTAGGCTTGTAGCCAACCAATTTCCAAAGATTTGAGGGAATGTCATAGATCCAGCTTCTCTAAGTTCTTTTACTCTAGATCCAACGACCATATCAATGTCATCATTGATTATTGGCTTTACAATATTTATAAGTTCTGCCGGATAATCACTATAATCTCCATCAAGAAATACGATGATTTCGGGTTTGGTTTCTTTTGTAGCGATATATTGCATACCTTTTAAACAGGCATACCCATACCCTTTTTGTTTTTCGATCAACACTGTTGCGCCGGCATTTTTTGCTACACTTTCTGTATTATCTGTAGAATTATTACTCACCACAATCACTTCAGAGACAATATCAGGAATCTCTTTGATCACATGAGCAATAGACTCTTCTTCATTAAAAGCGGGTATGATAACGTTTATAGTTGGAGGCATTATAGAGCAGCGTTGGGATTGTCTCTTTTAAAGCTAAAAACATCGGTCCATTCACCAGTTTTTATATCATTGATATAACGTTCAGCTTTAAAAAGTTTATTGTTTTTATACAATAAGCAATATCCTTCTTTTTTATTGTTTTTATACTGATACTTTCGGGTTATTCCGGCTGCAATATCGTAAATAATCCACCATTTTTCGGCTTTATCACTAATAAAATGGCCTTCCTTAAGTAATTTGCTTTTTTCAGAATAATAATACCAGTACCCATTTTTCTTATTATTTTTAAAATGCCCTTCATGAGATACCTTGCCATTTGCATGATAGAAATGCCAAAAATCTACTTTAGTTTCATCTAATTTCCATCCTTCGGCCTTCACTGTACCATTTGGATAATACTCATAATGATAGTCTTTTTGAGAGAACAATTGATTTCCCGACAAAGAGTATATAAGAAGCAAAATAATAAGCTTATCCATAATTAATTGTTAATTTATGTTTGCTTAGACGAAAATTATCTTCAACACCAACAAATAATTTAAAAAAAATCAGTGATATTTTGATCTTACGCATTGTTTTTATTGATTTTTAGTTAGATAACAATTTTTGTTTAGGCTTTTTCAATCATGAATATATGACTATTCTAATCTACAAATTATCACGTCGTACATAATAAATATCGATTAAATGCATTAAAGTATAGATAAAATGCACTTTTAGTTTGTTTATCCGTTAAACAATTGTTATATTGGTAGTGTATTACTTACATTTTCACTGACTTGATTGGGCTTATCTATCAAAATTTAGAAGAGTATGAATTTTTTACCCCAGAAAACAGCAAGTCTTTTCAAATTTGACAAAGTATTATTTACTACACTTTTTATAGTGCTTCCAGGAATCATCCTAGATGGTTTGGTAGAATACAATAATGGTGGTGTTAATTTATATTTTATACGTGGCCTTTTTACATTTTCTATTGTAACAGTTGGACTTTTGCTATATAGTAAATCTTTGATAAGAAAATCAAGTCTATTAGTACTTTCGGTGTATGCAGTGGTCATTTGTATGATGACAACCTTAACTTGGGGTTATTATGATCCAAATTTTCAGTTTGAACCATTTTTTCTTAAAGTTGAAGTGATCATGTCGTTGCTATTTTTTGCGGTAGGGATGTTAGTTCATTTTAGACATATTATAATATTGTTAGCTCTTAATTTTATTTTTATAACAGTGTGTTTATTCTGCTATCCTCAATTTCCGATAGAGAAATTTGCCTTTTATGGGGTAATTGTAAGTGGTGGTGGATTAATGGCATATTTTTGTCAACGTACACTAGTTATATTATCTAGAAAGGTTAAGGAAGCGAACAGATTGATAAGCATAAAAAATGAAGAACTTAAGGAAATGAATCAATCAAAGGATGACCTTTTTAGAATAATTGGACATGATTTAAGAACACCATTTTATCAATTAAGATCATTAATTGATTTGGTAGATGAAGTCGATGATGATCATGAGAAGACAAAAATTAAAGAAATGATAAGACAATCTGCCGATAAAGGAAATCAGTTGTTAGAAGATTTATTAGAATGGGGAAATATTTATAAGAAACAATCTCAGGTTTTGCTTGAAACTAAAGAAATATCAAGTTTGGTTGATAAAGTATTTGAGTTTACGGATATGAGACGAAGAAATAAACAAATTAGTTTGATAAATGAACTACCGCGGGATTTAAAAATCACTATTAATCCGGCAATGATGGAAACTGTAATGAGAAACTTAATAGCAAACGCGATTAAATTTTCGCATAGAGGTTCTAATATAGTAGTTAGGTCCAAAATGGTAGGGGAGCATATAATAATTGCAATCGAAGATAAGGGAATAGGTATGTGTGAATACAGTCTTGGCAACCTATTTACTAAAGAAAAGAATAACTCTACTATAGGTACAGAAAATGAAAAAGGAACAGGGTTTGGTTTAAGTATAGCCAAAAAGTTAGTAGAGAAGCAGAACGGAATTTTTGAAATAGAAAGCAAGCGTGAAGAAGGAACTACAATCAATATGTATTTTCAACATAGTATGAGTGCTTGATTTATACTATATAATAGAATAAGAAAAGCCCCGAAACCGGGGCTTTTCTTTATTTATATTTTTAATAGATTATTTTTTATTTACATAGTCCATTAAATCTACATCATTACCTAATAAAATTTCATTAGAACTGATGCGTCCATCTAATTTATCGTTTTCTAATTTTAAAACTCCTCTTGGGCAAACAGCAGAACAGATACCACAACCTACACAACTAGATCTCACTATATTTTCACCTTTTTGAGCATAAGACCTCACATCGATTCCCATTTCGCAATATGTAGAACAGTTTCCACAAGAGATACATTGCCCTCCATTAGTGGTAATTCTAAATTTTGAGAATAACCTTTGTTGAAATCCTAAGATAGCGGCCATAGGGCAACCAAATCTACACCAAGCTCTGTTACCCAAAATAGGATAAAAACCGGTTCCGATAACACCAGAAAATATAGATCCGATTAAGAAACCGTAAGAAGATCGAAGTGTTTCTGCTTTCAAGAAAAATATTTTACCACCATCACCAAATACATGAATACCTATTAATAATATGATTACTGCAAAATATCCAATAGCTCCGTATTTGGCATCTTTTCCTAATTCTTTTCTTTTAAAAACCATAACACCAACAAAAACTAATGTTAGAAACCCAGCAACACTCATTAGAAAAACATCTTTAGTTAACCAATATTTATTGGGGTCATATCCCAAATACGTATATACGACTGCTGTTGTCATTACCACAGCAAATACCAATACAGTATGAATTAACCAACGTTCTAGTTTCCATGCGCTTAATTTTTTACTAGATAATTGTCTAAACGAGTCTCCAGCAGTTTCGGCTAATCCACCACATCCACAAACCCATGAACAATACCATCTCTTACCAAATTTATAGGTAAGAATTGGAGTAATGATAAATATAGAAGCGATTCCAAAAATTAGTAATGCTAATCCAATATTACCAGCATTAATAAACTCATCTATTCTATATTGTTCGAAGTTATAATAATTTAATGGCCATACATTTTTTAAGTCGTAATATGGTAATTTAAAAGTTTCTGAGTTTAATCTAGCCATGAACTCTGGAATCAGAAATGCAAATCCTAATTGAAAAAACATTACAGAAACGGTTCGGATTTGCTGATATCTGTTATGTCTATATTTTAGAATAAATTTATAACCAAAAGCGATTATAGCAATCGTATATAATGTACCATAAACAAACCATTGACTTGCCGGATTACCACTTAATATTCGGCTTAAAGGGTCGAATAAAGCTACTAGCCCGGTATTAGCTTCACCATTTGTTCCTAGGCCTAATAAGTCTGCGTAAAAATATAGTACTACATAAAAGGCTGTTAATCCAACACCAGTTAACCAACCTAATACTCCGCGAGAGGAAATAGATTTAAACCAAACCCCATCATTTTTAATTCCTTCTAATTTAGTTAAATAGGCGTCATTTGCGAAAAGGACAGTTCCTACGGTAATTAATCCGAGAGATATTGCTAAGAAAACTCCTTGATTTGGAAAATTGGTATTAAAAAGTGCGAGTGCCAAGACAAAAAGCCCAACTAACCCTATAGCCAATGCTATTTTTTGTTTAGACGAAACCCCTTTGACATTGGGACTCGCAAGAGACATACTGTGATCTATTTTATTGCTCATTTTTTTAATATTTTTGATGGATCATAGAATCTACGATCCTTTTATTTTTTATGCTGTTTGTAGTTGTGATGATTTATAAGCCGAAAGGATTGCTGCCTCATGGGTTTTATAAAATTCTGGATCAAAATTGGCCAGTGGTAGATTTTGCATTACAAAATCAACATCTCTTTTTTCGGTAAGCCAAAGGTCAAAAACTTCATGGCGCATCCTAATGCCAAATGTATTTATACCCAAAAACTCTTTGGTTTCTTTATGATATGATACTGTAATACATTTGGTGTCATCTTCATGTATCCAATGAAATTGCTGTTCATATTCCTTAGGTTTTCCAAATACCCAACCATAGGTTTGATATTCTATATCTAAAAATTTGGCGCTATTAAACCAATGTCCAGGTTTATATTCGAGTTTATTTCCACATATGGTCTGTGCAACAGTTTCACCCATCATTCTACCTGTATACCAAACTGCTTCTATAGGTCTGCGGTTACCAATGGCTTCGTGTTGTTCTGCACAATCTCCTATAGCATATATATTAGGGATATTTGTTTCTAAATATCTATTAACTTTCACTCCTCGTCCTAGTTCTATACCAGAATCTTTTAAGAAATCTACATTGGGTGATACGCCCGGAGTTAACCCTACAACATTACAATCAATTACTTCTCCAGTTTCCTGTATAACAGCTCCCTTAACTTTGCCATTTTCATCGGCAATGATTTCTTTAAGATTCATCCCCAAGCGCAGATCAATATGATGATTAAGGATATGTCTATTAATCATTCCACTTTCACCTGGGGGTAGTACTGCATTCCAAAAACTATCTTCTCTTACCAAAAATGTAACCGGAATACCTCTAGAATGTAACATTTCGGCTAATTCTATCCCGATTAATCCACCACCTACAATTACTGCGCGCTTACAAACTTTATTATTGGGGGCGTATTTTTCGAGATTTTCGAGATCTTGTTTGTGATACATACCCATGACTCCATCAAGATCTTGACCTGGCCATCCAAATTTATTTGGTTTAGAACCTACTGCAATAATCAATTTATCATAACCTAGAGTTTCACCATTAGTAAATACCAGTTCATTTGATTCATGATTTATTTTAGATACAAAACCATTCTTGAGTTCAAGGTTGTTTTTTTTCCAAAACCAGTTTTCGTAGGGTTGTGTATGCTCAAACTTCATATGCCCCATGTATATGTACATTAGTGCCGTACGGGAAAAGAAATAATCAGTTTCACCAGAAACTATGGTAATTTTCTTGTCAGACATTTTACGGATATGTCTTGCAGCGGTAACCCCTGAAATTCCATTTCCGATAATCACGATGTGTTCCATAAAAGATAGTTGTTGATTGTGTCAATGTTTACTTAGAAGTGAATACTTCCCAAAGTAAGTCGCACATAAATATAAGAACTTAAGTCGTTCAATTAATTTAGAATCAGTCTAAAAACGAATACACTTGTAAGGCAATATGCAGTTTATCGTACATGAATTTCTTTGATTGATATCATAAAAAGAAATTAGAGAAATTCTGATTTTGTTTGTAAGTAGCTGATTTTCGGTTCGACTGAATGCCCGTTGCCAAGGTAAATTTTAACATTTAAAAAAATATAGTATAAATTCAGTTTTAAAATAAACTGTTTAAAATAGAATACTCATGAAAAGGATAGCAATCATTTTAATTATATTTTCGGTGCAGTTGGGTTTTTCACAAAGTACAACCGATTTTTTTGCTAAGGCAGATACCTTTTTTAAGACTTATGTGTCTAATGGAAGAGTAAAGTATAATGCCATAAAGAAAGACCCTACTTCTTTGGATGAATTATTAGCAATAGCTGCCAAAATACAAGTAACAAAAGGTAAGCCCAAAACGTTTCAGGCGTTCTACATTAATGCCTATAATTTATCTGTAATCAAAGGTGTTGTAAATAAATATCCTGTAAAATCGCCAACAAGTATTAAAGGTTTTTTTGACAAAACTAAGTATACAATAGCAGGTAAAGGCACTACTCTAAACGATTTAGAAAATAAAATTCTTAGAAAGAATTTCCCTGCAGAAGCTAGATTTCATTTTGCATTGGTATGTGCTGGTCTAGGATGTCCTCCTATAATTGCATCTGCATACAAACCCTCTAGCTTAGAACAACAATTACAGAAACAAGCAGTCAAAGCACTTAACAACCCTAGTTTTATTAAGGTAAAAGGGAAAAGAGTTCAACTATCTCAAATTTTTGAATGGTATAAGGTAGATTTTACTAGAGACGGAACTGAAATTGACTATGTAAACAAATTTAGAAAAGAGAAAATCCCATCTAATGCCAAGGTATCTTATTACCCATATGACTGGACTTTAAACGCAATCAAATAATCAAAATAATTAACATCAATATCATTAAAAAATAGGGTTAATAACGATCTAAGTGTTTTAATGATACATAAACTAATATGTAAATAATGAAATTAGCTAAGAACATTACCACGGTATTTTTCCTTTTGATAACAGTAACTTTTGGATTCGCACAAGAACAAGATGATGATGACCAAGGGTCAGTGATCCAAACGTTGACGCCTTCAAAATTAATAGGAAAAGGGCAATTTGATATCAAATGGTTTAATAATCTATATACTCAAACAGAAAGTACTTTTTCTGATGGGACAGAACCAAGACAAACTTTTTTTACATCTACCGTAGAGGCCTATACAGGAGTAGGGAATAATAAGAGATGGAATGTAGGTGTTATTTTAGAATTTAGATCAAATGTTGTGGCGGATCGTGATGCTCTTGATGTATTTAAATTTGATGGAGAAAGAGGAACAGCACGATCAGGATTTACATCGATTGCTCCATCGGTAAAATTTGTACCTTTTAAAAATGTAAATAATTTCTCGATACAAAGTTCATTCTTTATACCGCTAGCAGGTAGTGAAACAGAACAAGGAGTATTTTTGGATCAGGATGGTTTTACTTGGCAAAATAGATTCTTTTATGATTATACGTTTCCAGGAAATAAATTTCAAATTTTTGGAGAGTTAAATTCTGAATTAAACTTTGGAGAAGATGCAGTTTTTGATGCTAATTTTGATACGGTAGAAGGAAGTTTTGCTAATAACAGTCTTAGATTAACACCAGGAATATTTTTTAGTTATTTCCCTAGCTCGAAATTTACAGTATTAGCACTAGCTCAACATGCACAACTTATTGATTTAGGTAATGATTTTGATCAAGATTTTACAGCAGTTGGTGGAGGAGCTAAGTATCAATTAACTAAAGAACTTAATATCGAAACATTGTATACCAATTTTGTACGTGGTAACAATACTGGATTAGGAGAAACATTTAATATAGGTTTAAGAGCTGTATTCTAATAAAATTGTATTTTCAGCGGTAAAAAGCGATTATGAAAAAGGTCTTTTTACTGCTGTTTATTATTATTTTTTCGGGATGTTCTGCGCAAGAACCAAAAATAAATGGAGTAAGTTTTGTTGGCTCTCCTAAAGAGATTACTGCAAAAGCAATACAGCCAGTCGTAGCAGTACATGCCAATTGGGCAGCTGTAATGCCTTTTGGGTTTTTAAAAAATCTAGAAACGCCTACAGTGACTTTTAATATAGAAAGACAATGGTGGGGTGAGCGTAGAGATGGTGCCAAAAGAACTATCGAGTTACTCAACGAGAAAGGAATTAAGGTAATGTTGAAACCTCAAATATGGGTGTGGAGAGGTGAGTTTACCGGAAATATAAAGATGAATTCTGAAGAGAACTGGCAGGTTTTTGAGAAATCGTATGAAGAATTTATCATGTTGTATGCAAAGTTGGCTCAAGAGATGAATGTGCCCGTGCTATGTATAGGTACAGAATTGCACACATTTGCTCAAACAAGACCTAAGTTTTGGAGTGAAGTTATCCAAAAAATAAGATTAATTTATAACGGAAAATTGACGTATGCAGAGAACTGGGATCAGTTTGATAATGTTCCTTTTTGGGATCAATTGGATTATATAGGTATTGATGCATATTTCCCGGTATCTCAAAGTCAAACACCTAGTGTAGAAGAGTTTAAATTGGGTTGGCAAAAGCATAAAAGCGAAATTATTGCGCTAAAAGATAAAATAGAAAAACCTGTTTTGTTTACCGAATATGGATATAGAAGCATTCATTATACGGGTAAAGAACCTTGGGACTCCAGTAGATCAGAAGGAAAAGTAAACCTAAAAGCACAAAATAATGCGTTAACGGCATTGTATCAAGAATTTTGGAATGAATCATGGTTTGCTGGTGGATTTTTATGGAAATGGTATCACAATCATGAGGAAGTAGGTGGAGAAAAGAATAATCGCTTCACCATTCAAAATAAACCTGCAGAAAATGTGGTGCGAACAATTTATAAAGATGAGTAAAACTAATTACATAGTGTTTTTTTTTGTTGCGTGGGGTATCTTTTCTTGTGGTACTGATAATGAAAATAATGTACAATTAGATACTTCATTGGCATTTCTGGTTAATGCAAATACTATTGAAATAGATAATGTGATTGCTTGTGCTTCGGGATCCGAAAATGATGAAAATGCAATAATTGCATATGTTTATCCTAGACCAGGATCGACAAATATAAGATATTATGAAACATCGAGTATTGATGATGATAAGAATAATTATCAAAACTATACTCAGGTAGATCTTACTCCAACCGATTTTTTTAATGGTTATTTAAAAAAAATGGAACGTACGAATACTGATGAAAAATGGGTGATTATTACTTTTTTTGAAAACGATAAGTTGCATTTGTCTAATCCTATTCGATTAAAACATCGTACCAAACCCACAGAGTTCCTAAATGAGGTAATGATAGATGATATGACATCTGGAATGCCAATTTTTAGTTGGGAAGACGGTATCGTAGCAGAGAACAAAATTTATTTCCAGGTAGTATCCGATATAAATGATGAATTACTTTCGGGAACTTATACTTTTGAAAAACAATTTCAATACTACAAACTAGATAATGTAGTTTTAAACATAACACAAGAAATACCACCGCAATTAACCTTAATGGATATGTATAATTTCACCTTAATGGGTGTTAGTGAAGATAATTGGGTTAATTTATTTATAGAAAAAAGCTTTGAACCATAGGATTATGAAGAATTTGATAGTTTGTATTCTATCTCTTTTTTGTTTCGTTTGTACTGCGCAAAAGTCTAAAATTGTAGACATTAAGATACAAGGAAATAAGAAAACAAAAACATCTGCACTTATCAAACTTACCAATATCCGGCAAGGAAACACTTTAGATTCTTTACAAATAGAAGAAGATATAAAGAGACTCAAAAGATTACCTTCTATAGCCCACGCATATTACCAAGTATTTGAGAAAGAGGATGGTTTCGAAGTTATTTATGGTGTTGAAGAAAATTTTACCATTATCCCATCGGCTAACATATACACTACTAATGATGATGAATTTGCTTTTCGATTAGGGTTGTATGAGTTTAACTTTTTAGGCCAAAATATAACGTTAGGAGGGTTGTATCAAAATGATATATATAGTTCTTTTGGAATAAATCTAAGAGCACCATTTTTATTTGGTAAGCGATTGGGGTTAGCTCTTAATTATAGTAATCTTACTACTGAAGAACCTGTGTTTTTGGATAACGGTACAGCAGATTATAAATATAATAATACCTCTTATGAAATTTTGGGGTTATATCAATTTAATCTTCAAAACCGTATAGAAACAGGAGTTAATTATTTTAATGAAGATTATGTGTATAAGAGTGGGGCTACTGCCGCTAATATCCCTCAAGATTTTGATGTTAATAAGTTGCTTTTTAAACTGATTTATGAGTACGATAATTTGGATTATGATTATCAATATGTGTCAGGATTTAAGAGCACATTTAATATGCAATATGTAATTAGTACAGAAAATGTACTCCCCGATTTTGTAATTGCATGGAATGATTTTTTCTATTATCATAAAGTTGGAAAAAGAGGAAATTGGGCTTCTAGATTACGATTAGGATTGGCCACCAATGACGATTCGCCATTTGCGCCATTTGCCGTAGACAATAATTTAAATATTCGAGGAGTGGGTAATACCATTGATAGAGGAACAGGTGTTATTGTTTTAAATACAGAGTATAGACATACCATTTATGAGAAAGATTGGTTTGTATTACAGAGTAATGTATTTGTAGATGGAGGTAGCTGGCGTAACCCTGGAGGTGATTTTGGTGATTTTGGTGATTCTCAAAACTATAGAATTTATCCAGGTGCAGGTTTACGTTTTACGCATAAAAAAATCTTTAATGCTATTTTTAGAATTGATTATGGGTATGGTATTACTGAGGATGCGACCAATGGATTTGTTTTTGGGATCGGGCAATACTTTTAAAGGGATGTAAATTTATATTAGTTAAAATTAAGTTAAGTAATTACCGAACGTTTGGTAAAAAACTATTTATTCGTACATTTGAACCATTATGAGACCCGTTAAAGTAGAAAATAAACAATTAATCGAAGGCCTATTTAAGGTTTTTAGAGAAAAGGGATATGAAGGAGCTAGCCTTAATGAGCTGGCAGAGAAGGCAGGTCTAAAAAAAGCTAGCTTATATCATAGATTTCCTGAAGGGAAAAAGCAGATTGGTATGGCGGTTTTATTACATTCTTCAGAGTGGTTACATACAAATTTGTATCAATTGTTAGCGGATAAAAATATTGCAGCAACGGAACGCTTAGAGATGGCATTATCCAGAATTAGCGAATTGTATAATCAAGGAAAAGAAACTTGTATTCTTAGATCATTATCTATGGAATCTGGAATGCAGATTTTTGGAGAGGAAATCAAGGGCGAGATGAATCGATGGATTAAATATTTTGCACAATTAGGTTTAGATTTTGGCTTTACCGAAGAAGAAGCACTAAAGAAAGGAAAAGAATCTCTAGTAAAAGTACAAGGAAGTTTGATAGTTGCTAATGCGATGTCTGATACAGATATTTTTGTATCCTCCTTGGCCGAAATACGAGAACTATTTGATAAATAGCTATTTTTTTGAATATGAATTATACCGAACGTTCGGTAATAAATAAAATAACTAAAAATTTAAAATAATGAAAACACTAAAAATCACATTAAGTACTGCTGTATTAGCAATGATGACATTAACGACCTACGCATTTGTTGAAACAAATAAAAATGAAATCCCAACAACAGAACTATCAGCTAACTCTATAACTTATAATACGGTTGAGGTTGATGGATTAGATATATTTTATAGAGAAGGAGGATCCAAAAACAAGCCAACTATTCTTTTACTACATGGCTACCCCACTTCATCACATATGTTTCGTAATTTGATAGTAGATTTAGCCAAAGATTATCATGTATTGGCGCCGGATTATCCAGGGTACGGAAGATCAGAACAACCACCTATGGCAGAATTCGATTATACATTCGATAACATGGCCAAAATTATTGAAGGTTTTTTAACCAAGCTTGCAGTAGATAAATTTAGTATATATCTTATGGATTATGGAGCGCCAGTTGGATATAGAATTGCTACAAAACATCCAGAACGCATACAATCCTTGATTGTTCAAAACGGAAATGCATATAATGAAGGAATTACAGAATTCTGGAACCCTCTAAAGAAATACTGGAATAATCCTTCTGTCGAAAATGGAAAACCTTTAGAAGAATTTCACAAAATTGGTGGATTGAAATGGCAATACACACATGGTGTCGGAGATGTAAGTAAGATTAGTCCCGATAATTGGGAAATTGATTTGCAACACATAACACGCAAAGAAAATAATGAGATTCAGTTAGCGATGTTTTACGATTATAGAACTAATATATCTCTATATCCTAAATGGCAAAAATACCTGAGAGATTATCAACCACCAACGTTAATAGTTTGGGGTAAAAATGATCAGATTTTCCCTGCAGAAGGAGCATACCCATATAAAAAAGACCTTAAAAATATTGAATTTCATTTATTAGATACGGGTCATTTTGCACTTGAAGAAAAGGGAGATGAAATTGCCAACTACATTCTTAATTTCTTGAAAAAGAATAATATTAAGTAACCACCATTGTATTTTATTAAAAAAGAGTCCGTAGCATTTTGCTATGGACTCTTTTTTTAAATAGATTGTATTGTTTTCAAAACTTTCATTTTTGTTTTTTCGTATGTATTGACATCCATAGTTGTTCCTTGTAAAGGAAGAAAAGTAATATCAGTAATTTCTATCAATCCCAAAACACTTTGCAAGTAAGGTGTAAGAAAATCCAAAGCCTTCATTTCGTTTGATGTATATACAGCCCCAGCGCTAGTAATTATATACGCTTTTACATGTTCTACCATTCCATAAAAAGCCCCATCTTGATGAACTCCAAAGGTGTTATTAATTCTTACAATATGATCGATCCATGCTTTTAAGGCAGACGGTATTCCAAAATTATACATTGGTGTACTGATCAGTAAAACGTTAACTTCTTTCAATTCGGCAATAAGTTGGTCAGATAATTGGGTAACCTCCCGTAATGGAGAGGTAAAATTTTCTTTAGGAGTATAAAACCCTTCGATTGTTTGTTGAGAAATATGAGGTATGCCAGTACTAATGATATCCCTAACAAAAACTTCTCCATTTGGATGTGTAGTTTGCCATTGTTGTTGAAATTGATTTGCCATATTTCGACTATCTGATCCATTAATTCTGGAACTTGCATCTATTCTTAATAGTTTCATGTATTACTTTTTAAGGTTTATATATTTATACACAGCAGTAAAATCTTGATCTCCAAAACCATATTGTTTGGCTTGAGCAAAAATCTCTTTGGTGGTATTCAAACTAGGAGTAGCAATACCGTACTCATAAGCCGATATGGCTGAGAGATGAAGATCTTTTTGAATCCATTTTAAAGGAAAATTAGCTTCATAATCCTCATTTTCAATTTTTGGCCGTATCGCAGTTACAATTGGTGCTACCACTGGAGTATTTAACAAGACATTGAATAATATTTCTTTTTCTAGTCCCATAGCTTCACCCATAACCAAGGTTTCAGCAAAAGCCGCCATGGATTGCGCTAGTAACTGATTAATTAACATTTTCATCGTGGCTCCTTTACCTATCCCTCCAAGATGTAAGGTTTTTTTACCTAATATTTCGAAAAGAGGAGTAGCTTCTTTTACGTTTTCGAGATCACCCCCGATTAGAAATACTAACTCACCTTTTTCGGCGGGGCCTTTGGTTCCGGCAACAGGAGCATCCAGATATCGTATCTGATAGCTTTTTGCAACGGTTTCCATTTCTTTGGTAAAAGATGGGTTTACAGTACTAGAGTTAATCCACAATGAGTTTTTTTTCATTCCGTGTAATAACCCGTTTTCTCCAGTAGCTACTTCCTTAACAGCTTGAGGAGTTGATAGCATGGTAATTACAGTATCTGCCTGTTCTCCTATTTCTTTTGGGGTGTTAACCCATGTAGCCCCATTACTAATTAAATCTTGAGCTTTTTCTTTGGTTCTATTGTAAATGAGTAGTGGGTAGCCTGCTTTTTGAAGATTGAGAGCCATACGACTGCCCATAATACCAAGGCCTATACATCCTATTTTTTTCATTTATACATTTTTAATGTTCGTTTACAAATGTCAATGAAAAAGAGAGTGCTAAATTTTGCAAAAAATCAAAAACTGTGATTTTCGGTCAAAAAACTTATATGTGGATATTTTTGCGATGTTTAATTTGGAATTGCTTTGGAGAAATTCCTGCTTTTTTATGAAAAGTTTTAATAAAATGAGAGGTGTTTTCATATCCAACTAATGTAGAGATATGAGTAATGGAGTCGTTGGTTTCTTTTAATAAACGAATTGCTTTTTCAAACCGTTTTTCGATGAGCCATTTTTTGGGAGAAATCCCAAATTTAGATTTAAAATCTCTTCCAAATGTAGAAATACTTCTTCCTGTGAGATAGGCATAATCTTCTATCCCTAGAGGCTTGTCGTAATTTTTTGTCATAAATACAGTAAGATTTTTTCTGTCGCGGTTTTTTAAAGTTTGTAATCGATGAACAAACTTATTTCCCTCTGCAGAAATACTGATCAGATATAACAATTCGAGTAATTTAGGTTTAGTAAATTGATATTGATGTTTACCTCGATACAAAGCAATTAGTGCATCTACAAACAGCCTTAAATTTTGATTATAATTTATGACCAGTGAAGTGTTGGTTTGTTGTACTGATGTCGTGATTTCAAAAGTAGTCAGAAACTCATCTGTAATTTCTTCATCGAAGAAAAAAACAATAGCTTCGAATGACTCATTTTCAGGAATGATATCAGAAATTATATATAATCCTTTTGGTAAAAGGATCATATGGTTTTTATGAACAACGGTTACTTCTCCATCATGAGTTTCTACCTTTAGAGAACCATTAATTATTAGAGTTAGTGCATGTGCAGAAAGGTAACGTTCGTTTTGTACATCTGCCTCTTGTACGCACTTAATGATAATGCAAGAAAGACCGTCAACCAATACTTTTTCGATATTGGGATGTTTGTAAAATACTTGCGGCACGACTTTCATAATTGCAAAAATCTAAAGAAAAGTTTGATTTAAATATCGCTTTTTGTTAAAAGTTGTGATTTTCGGTCAAAATTAAGATATGACCTTTTCTTTGTAGTATTGATATAAATCTTCAGATGAGGCTCCCATCCATCTTCTCATATGGATATTTAGAAAATGATATTGCAAACGCCATACACCAATCTCTCTATATCGTCTAGCCGAAGTAATGACATATTTTGGTATGATAACGAACTCATCGATATCAAAAAGTCGATCTACCAAATCGTTATCTTCGTAAACTATATAGGATTCATCATATCCATTTATTTCTTCAAACAACTGTTTAGTAATAAACTGACTTTGATCCCCGCCACGACATCGTTTACTTTGAAATTGAGTAAGCCAACCCAAAAACAACAACCATGGATGTTTTGAATCGAATTTCATTCTAAAACACCCGGCAATGTTTTCTTTTTCTATTTCTTTTAAAATATCTTGATCATATCCCTTGGGAGGGTAGGAATCTGCATGAAGAAAATACAATACTTCACCTTTTGCAGCTTTTGCTCCTGCATTAAGTTGTTTTGCTCTTCCTTTATCCGAACAAATTAATTTAATACTAGGGTTTTGTTGAACAGATAATTGACGTACAACCTCTTGAGATTGGTCTACACTGCCACCATCTACAACAATAACTTCTAGAATATTTTCTGTATTTTCTGTATTGTTAATTAAGTGAGAAAGCAGCGTACGAATAGTAGCTGCTTCATTGAGTATAGGAATTACAATAGATATTTTCAATGTTGGGGTGTTATAATTTAGGCTATAAATTTACACATTTATGTTTCCTATTAATTTTTCTAAATACTTTTTTTAATCTACAACATAAGCAGGGCTAACCGTTTTGCCTTCATTTAGACCCCAGTCATAAGTTTTATATCCTTTTTCGGACTGATTTGAAATTTTCACAGCTGCATATCGATTAATAAAATCTTTTACATCACCACCATTTACTTTAAAATCTTTTTTATACCAAGAAAATATTTTAGATACATTTACTTCAGTTTCGGTAATTGTATTTCTTGTAGGGTCGTTGATGAATTTTTCGGTTTGCTCATCTAAAGCAACATGAAGATTTTCAGCCGTATATGCCCGGTTCCATACCACTGGACAAGAAATAGAAGCACAATTTATAGCAAAATGAATTCTTGGGTCTCCATATTTTCTTAAAATTTTATGTTCTAATTCTCCTAAGCTATGCCAAGCACCATCAATTTTAAAGAATTTTTTGCCCCAAGGATCTTGAAGATCTTTAATACTTTTTAAAGGATAACTATCGATAACAAGTTTTATGGTATACGCGTTATATGCATTTATCCAGTATGCTAATTTTTCTTCTCTACTCCAGTTTTCTTTTGGGGGATTATCTGAAAGTTGTTTGAAATATGTGTATAATTGAGAGCTATCTCTCATAAATCCATCATAATCTACTTTTCCATCTTCGGATACGTTCAATAATAGAGCTTGGTCCCAAACGCTATGATCAAAAGTGTTTTGTGCATTGGTTTGATTAAAAAATAAAACCATCAATAGCGTCAGTATAGTTTTTAGAGCTTTCATATGTTAAGTTTTTTTTCACTTCATCAGTCGTATTTTATTTACGAACTCATTTAGTATTGATATGGGGTTTTAGTAGGAAAACGGGAAATTACCTTACAAAATCAACGTGCTATTTGACAATTATAGTGCTGATTTATGTTGTAGTAGTTAAAAATATTGGAGGCTAATGAAAGGAATAAAAAACACTCAATATGTTGATAATCAACATATTGAGTGTTTTTGCATTTTGATGAAATATAGCGGTTTAGGAATTTATACGTTTAAAAAGGTTTATAAGAATTTTAACTTTTAGAAACGGTATAAATAATTAGTTTTTTAAGTGATCATATTTTAAAAAATAAAAGAATGGTAGTAAAATATCTTATTCGTTTAAGGCCCAATTGTATTTTTTATAGGTCTTTTTAGCGTTGGTTTTTATTTTTATTTTAGAATACTTATTTAAAAACTTTATTAACGAACCTTGTTTTTTGAAATCTTTAGCAAACCATAAAAATATTTTAGATAAAACAATATTGTTTGCGCTAATCGTATTTCTTTTAGGATCATTTATAAACGCAATAGCTAATTTATCAAGTTCCTGGTTTACATTTTTTGCGGTAAAGGCTTTGTTTAGAAGTGGCGGACATGAATATGAAGCGCAATTAATACCAAAATGAATTCTTGGATCGTTCATTTTTCTTAAGATTCGATGTTCAACGTCGTTAAGTGTATACCACTTATTCCCTAATTTAAAAAATCTTAAATCCCAAGGCTCCTTAATATCTTTAATACTTTTTATTGGATAATTATCAATAATTAACTTTACTGTAAAAGCATTATATACATTTAACCAATAGGCTAGTTTGTCTTGTTTGCTCCAGTTTTCTTTTGGAGTGTTTTTTCCTAATGCATTGAGATAAGCTCTAAAAGCTGTTCTATTTTGTTTAAAAGCTTTATAATTTATGGTTCCATCTTTTTGTACATTTTTGGATAGTAAAATATCCCATGGTTTATGATCAAATACCGCAATATTAGGAGCAACCTTTTCGTTGTTTTTTATTTTAGATTCTTTTTGTGTGCTATCAATTACTTGTTCTTTTTCTGTATTCTCTTGTTTTAGAACTAGCTGTTCGGTAGGAGTTTCAGGCGCTTTTTCTTCAATCGGAATATTAGGTTTTATAGAATCTATTTTTTTTGAAGAATCTTTTTGCTCCATAATCATAGAGTCTTGAGAAGTTTGAACCGCAGCTTTACTTCCGCTACATGCAAAAGATGACCAAATAAATAGAATAACAAGTACTTTGTTCATATTAAAGTTATTTTTTAATTAAATGAAGGCATTCTGTATTCGCGAAATTTTTAGAGAAAATTGAAATATTCTCCTAACTTAGGTTCGGGTAATTTTTAATTTGTTGAAATCAATAGGCTTTTACTAAATAACCCTTTTTGAGTAGTATAAAACCAAAATTCGGGCCATACTTGATAATATGAATTATTTTAATAGCCTATATACCCTTTAATGTTTTCCAATTTTTCTACAATCTCATAATAAAGATGGATTGGTCGAGGATATTTTTATAACCTATCAAATCATTGTTCATTTAGGCTCCAGTTGTAGGCCATATAACTATTTTTCGGTAATTTTTCTATTTTCACCTCAGAATATTGGTTAATAAATTCAACAACATCTCCATTATTAAAATCATCTTTATACCATTCAAATATTTGAGAGATACTAATTTTATTTTCGGTGATAATATTCCTGTTAGGATCATTGATAAACTCCATGGTACATTTCTCCATAGCTTCTTCAACGTTTTCAGAAGTATAGGCTCTATTCATTAATTTTGGAGAAGAAAATGAAGCACAATTAATCAAGAAATGAATTCTAGGCTCATTAAATTTTCTCAAGATTTTATGTTCTATATCGTCTAGGCTTAATCGTTCATCGTTAATTCTAAAAAACTTTTGATTCCATGGATCATGTAATTCATTAATATCTTTAACCGGATAATTATCAATTATCATTTTTACCGCAATAGAATTATAAGCGTTAATCCAGTAGGCAAGCTTTTCTTCTCTAGTCCATTGATCCGTAGGAGGGTTGTCTGATAAGGATCTAAAATATTTATAAAATAAAGGACTATCTTTCATTACACCTTCATAGTTAACTTTCCCGTCTTCGGTGACGTTAAGGATAAGAATTTGATCCCATACAGAATGATCGATCCCGTGTTGAGCTTTTGCTGGGGAGCAAAGCAATACAAGAAAGATTGCACATAATAAGTAGTTATTTTTCATTACACTTAGGTTTTATAGTATTCTTTAAATTATTCATAATAAGCTATTTGCCCTAGATTCGGGAGATAAAAATAACAAAAAATATCGATAAAATGCAAATTTTATGGTTAAAACGTAATATTTTTACGTTATGAGTCAAAAAAAAGCTGATTTTATTTAAATGTCCTACAATTTTAAATTGCAAGATAATATAGGATTATGTATTATTGTAATCGAACTATTTTGCTATGATTAGTACAGAAATAAGACTCCCTTGTGGAGCGATAATTAAGAATAGATTGGTTAAATCGGCCATGACAGAACGAATAAGTAATAGAAGATTTGAACCCATAAAAGGTCATGGAGTATTATATGAAAATTGGTCGAATACAGGAGCAGGGTTATTGATCACAGGTAATGTAGTTGTAGATAGAAAACACCTTGAATCTGCAGGAAATGTTTGTTTTGATGATGAAAAAATGCTTCCTAAAATAGAACCTTGGGCACAGGCGGCAAAATCAAATGGGAACCATGTATGGGTGCAGATTTCTCATTCGGGAAGACAAACCAATAAATTTAGTACCACACGACCTTTAGCTCCCTCTGAAATTCAGCTACGCAAAATGGGTTTGTTTGGTAAGCCCAAAGCTATGACCGAAGCTCAGATACAAGATGTAATCAAATCTTTTGTGAAAGCCGCTAGGATTTCTAAAAAGGCAGGCTTTACAGGACTTCAAATTCATGCTGCGCATGGGTATTTGTTAAGTCAGTTTTTATCTCCTACTACAAACATCAGAACCGATCAATGGGGAGGAAGTATTGAAAACAGAAGCAGATTACTAATCTCTATTCTTAGAGAGGTACGCAAAGAAGTGGGAGCGGATTTTCCGATCTCGGTAAAACTAAATTCTGCAGATTTTCAAAAAGGAGGATTTACGGAAGAAGAGTCGTTGGAAGTTGTAAAAATGCTAGATAAGGAAAAAATAGATGTGTTAGAAATCTCAGGAGGAACCTATGAAAAATTAGCTTTCTTTTTGATGAATGAAGAAGGAGTCGAAATTAGAGAAAGTACTAAAAAGAGAGAGGCTTATTTTATTGATTTTGCCAGAAAAGTAAGAGAAGTCAGTAATTTACCGTTGATGATTACAGGTGGGTTTAGGTCGTATGATTTTTGTAATGAAGTACTAGAAAATGGAGAAGTTGATCTTATTGGTATGGCACGCCCTTTTATTACTAATATGGAAGATATTTCTGGTTTTTTACAAGGAGAGGTTTCATTACTTAAAAACTTTGTGCTAAGAACAGGAATAAAACAATTTGAAGATGCGGCTGAAGGTGGCTTTTATGCAAGACAATTGATTCGTTTTTCTAAAGGGAAAAAACTAAAACCAAATATGAATCCATTGTGGTGCTCTATGTTTTTGATCTTTTATGAATTTAGAAAGTCAATGGTTAAAAAAATCTCCTAAAACAAAGTTTTGAAAAAGAACTTTGTAAGCTACTAATCAATAAGAGTATATAAAGATTCGCTACTTTTTTGAAAAAAGGATTCTAAACAAAAAGAAAGCCGAAAACAATTAATTGTTTCCGACTTTCAGGTTATAGTTAATTAGCCTTAAGTTTTAGCAGCATCCCCCACCATCATAATGATAGGTCGATTCGCTGATAAAAATATCATCTCTTTTTAAATTTGCCAAATCTCCAGCTGTTTTATCACATACGGCGATAGGTTGATTTTTTAGTAAAACATGGCCCTTCTTGTCATCAAAATAATCATCATCTCCATAATAAATAGCTGCTTTACCGGTAAAAATACAAGGCCCATCTTCTGGCATAGGATCTTTTATGGCAGCGACCTCAATAGATTCGATATATATCAATTCATCGGTATCATAGTTTTTAGGATCCAAGATACGATAAGGCTTGCGAGCTCTAATTTCTATAGTTCCAAAACCAACATCTGTTAATGCTTTCACATACTCTACAATAGGTAAGCTCCCGCTTAAGCATAATGCTCTTAAGCGTTCATCATTTCTAAGATTATCATTCATTGGTTGTTCACATGTTGGATCACTCATTACTAATCTGCCATGTGGCTTTAATACTCTATACATTTCTTGTATAGCTTTTTTAAGATCTTCAGCTTTAAAAATGTTGAATAAACAGTTTTGAGCAGCAACATCAATACTATTATCCTCTACAGGTAGATTAAGTGCATCCCCATAACGAAGATCTACAAAATCACTTTTAAACCAATCATTTTGAGCTTCAGCTTCTTTAAAGTTTTTACGAGAAGCTTCGAGCATTTCGTCTACGACATCTACTCCTATAACCCCATTTTTTTGACGAGAAAAATAAGAGAATTGCAATAATTCCATTCCTCCACCTACACCTACATAAAGTGTTTTAGGACTATTGGTTAAATCACGCGCATTTACAGTGCTTCCACACCCATAATTCATTTCTTGCATGATCTTTGGGATTTTTAACCCAGGTAATTCCCAGATAGGGTTTGTTGTACAACATAAACCTATATCGGGGGTTATTGCTGCTTCTTTGTACACATCATGTGTCGTTTCTAAATAGCTCATATTTCTCTTTCTTTTTTTGTTTAAATAGACTTAATTAATTCTTTAAATAAAAGAATCATTTCAGGCTCGGCCTTTCCGGCCATTTGTATAATTTCTTCGATGTTAACAGGTTTAAGATTATCCGGATCACACTCATCTGTTAATACAGATACTGCAGCAACCGGAAGATCTAAATGATTAGCAACGATTACTTCTGGAACAGTACTCATTCCTACTGCATCCGCGCCAATAATTTTCAAGTATTTATATTCTGCCCGAGTTTCTAATTGAGGTCCCACGACAGATGCATAAACACCCTTGTGAAGGTTAATGTTATTCGTCTTAGCAATAGTTTCTAATTTAGAATTTATAGCAAGGTCGTAAGGAGCGCTCATATCTGTAAATCGCGTCCCCAATTGTTCTACACCCTTAAAAGCTAAAGGAGAACCTCCTTGTAAATTAATATGATCATCAATAAGCATTAATTCTCCTTTTTTAAAGTTTAAATTAATAGCTCCAGAGGCATTAGATACTAATAATGTTTTAATGCCTAATTGGTGCATGATTCGCACTGGGTACGTAACATCCTGAAGTGAATATCCCTCATATAGATGAAACCGCCCTTGCATAACGATTACTGTTTTGCCTTCTAGTTTTCCGTAAATTAGCTTTCCTTTATGAAACTCGACTGTTGCAGTAGGAAAATTAGGGATATGATTGTAACTTACTTCTTTGATAATTTCTATCTCATCTAGTAATTGTCCTAATCCTGTTCCTAGTATAATACCTATTTCAGGATTGATAAATCCTTTATCTTTTAGATAATCTGTGGTTTCTTCGATGTATTTTGTCATTCTTTGTTAGGTTAAAAATTCTTGAAAAGCCGATATGTCTTTAATATCTTCATAGTAATCCACATCGTTTCGTGTTTTTAATAATGTATAGTTGTGTTTTTGTAAATCGTCTAGAGTGTCTTTTAGTACAGTATTAGTTCCCCAAACCTTATTTTCAAAAATTGTAGGATGTAGGTCTTTCATCCCTAATAAATAGTATCCTCCGTCTTCTGCAGGTCCTACAACATGGTCATGAGTTTCTAGTTGATTAAAAGCAGATTCTATATCTTGTTGACTAAGATCATACATGTCACTACCGATGATGATGATGTTTTTATAACCTTGCTCAAAACCTTTGGTAAATGCATGTTTCATTCTTTGCCCCAAATCATCTCCATATTGCTGTTTTTTGGTATAAAAATCCGCATCCCAAATATCATTTTCTCTAATCTTTACCGAATAGTGAACTTGCTTCGTATAAGGGAGGTTTTTCGTAATTGTAACCGTATGATTAAGTAACATTTTATATACACCCAAGGCGGCTTCATCTCCTATTGTAGCAGCTAATCGAGTTTTGCACTTACCAAGCTCAGGGTTACGTGTAAAAATTAATAATAAGTTTTCCGTATTCACTATTTGTATATTTTTTTTCCTTTATGCAACCATTTTTCCCATTGTTTGGAGCAAGGATGTACATTATCTGTAACTTCTCCTTTACTATTAATTACAGGATGATCATTATTCTTCCATTCAAAAATACCACCATATAAATTGTATACATTGGTATAACCTGCTTGCATAAGTTTTTCAGAAATATCTTCAGATCGTATACCAAGACTGCAATAGACAATTATTTTGGTGTCTTTATCTATCTGCGGTTGGTTTATTATTTTTTTAATATCAAAATGAGTATACCCTATATGCATTGCACTTTTTAAATGACTAATATTATATTCCTCTAGTTCTCTTGCATCTAAAAGTATGGCTTCCCCTTGTTCACCTGTTAATTCATCAACAGATATATACGGAATGCTTTCATTGTTATATTGATCTAATAGTTCGGCTAGCGAATCCTGACCAAATGCAAGTATCGAAAACATACTATAAATTAATACTGTGATTATTTGTTTCATAAGAATAAAGAGCTATTCTTTTTGATTTTAGGCATTATATATTATGCCTGTTATGATAAATTGAAAATGAAATTGATAGAGATAACGCAATTAATGCATTATCAAACGAGGAGAACCTTTATTGTATGAAATAAATGTATACGTAGTATAGCTTTCAAGTGTATTAGAAGTATTTATTGTATTAGAATACTGAAATATTAATTGAATAATCTTTAGCAAAGATTTAGATAATACTTTGCCAAACGTTTTAATGATCTTAAGATCTTCTATACTATCAATATCATACAAAACCTGAAGTTTTGCTACTTCGATAGCATTATTCTTAAGAAGAGCCGTTATACTTTTTGCTAATTTCTTAGATCTCCAAGGAAGTTTTAGAAAAGCTAACGGATCAAATTGAGATTTATGTAATCCCATTAAATAGAAACCTCCATCTACAGAGGGGCCAATAACAAATTTATTTTTTTCTAGAAGTTTAGCACTATCTAATAAATGTTTTTTGGTTAAAAAAGGTGTGTCGTTACCAATAGTGATCACATTTTCAAATCCTTTTTCATAAATACCTTGAACTGCATTTACAAAACGCTCACCAAAATCACGCCCTTGCTGCTGTACTTCGGTAACGATATAGTATGGTAGTTTTGTACTAACAACTACGGATTCTATAGTACTATTAAGTTCAGTAAATAATTGTTGACCACCAGAAATTGGCTTACGCAATGCTTCTTCCTGAGCGGAATTGGCAAAAACTAAAATAGCGGTCTTCGAATTCATTCTCTTTTTATTAAGCTACAGTACCTTGACAACTACTTCCTGCACCTGCAGTACATCCATAGCAATGTTGTGAAATTACAATATTCCTGTCATTTAACAAATCTTCATTGTATTCACTGATATGTTTTACTTTACTAGCAACTTTAAGGTCTAGCATTTGATTAAAGTCACAATCATATAACCAACCATCCCAACTTATAGAAATAGTATTGGTGCACATAACGCTCTCTACAGCAGTAGAATTGTATGCTTCTACAAGAGCGTACATATAATCTTCATAATTTTCTGAGGCAATAAGATAATCTAAAAATCTACTTATTGGTAGATTAGTAATTGCAAATAAATTATGAAACTGGATTCCGAAATCCTCTAATAATGCTTTTTTAAAATCTTTTTCCATAGATGCTTGATCTCCCGGTAAAAAAGCTCCCGAAGGATTGTATACCAAATCTAATCTAAGAGAACTACCTGGCATACCATAGCCACGTTCATTTAGTTCTTGTAAAGCTTTAATAGATTTATCAAAAACCCCGTCTCCTCTTTGTTTATCAGTTTTTCCTCTTGTCCAATGTGGCATAGAAGAAACTACATGCACATTATGTTTTTTGAAAAAATCCGGTAAATCATAATATTTTTTATTAGCTCTTATAATAGTAAGATTACTTCTTACGATGAAATCTTTGATACCAGCTTTACTCGCTTCTTCTACAAACCACCTAAAGTTAGGGTTCATCTCTGGTGCGCCGCCTGTAAGGTCTAATGTATGAGCTCCAGTCTTTTTTATAACGTCCAAGCATTGTTGCATGGTTTCTCGAGTCATAATTTCTTTGCGATCAGGACCAGCATCTACGTGGCAGTGTTCACAAACCTGATTGCACATATATCCTACATTTATTTGTAAGATTTCTAATTTTTTTGGCCTTAAAGGTTTATGACCTGTTTCTGCAATTTTATCTGCAAATTTGGGTAATTCTCCATTTGCAAAGATACCATTACTAAGAATTTGCAGTTGTCTATTAGAATCTGCTAATTCGTCATTTCTTTTGTGTAAGGACTTTGTAGCCATAAAAGGTTTTTAGTCTAAATTGTTTTGTATTCTATGCTTATTTTATGTGAAACTATAGTTTTCTATTACATAGAAAGTTTTTCGTATTTATTCATCATTTGTACGCCATGTACTAAGGTTGCGCCACTTTCTATAGCTGCTCCTGTATGAACAGCCTCCATCATCTCTTCTTTTGTAATTCCTTTTTGTAATCCATCTTTTGTATATGCATCTATACAATATGGACATTTTACTACATGAGACACAGCTAAGGCAATCAAAGATTTTTCACGAGCACTTAAAGCGCCCTCTTCAAATACTTTTCCATAGTAATCAAAGAATTTATTTCCTAACTCTTCACTCCATTCAGTGATTTTTCCAAATTTTCTTAAATCTGCGGGATCATAATATGTTTTTGACATGCTGTATTATTTTTGTTACAGATATAAGTTATATCTGTCGTTAATTATATACCAATACTTACAATAAACTACAAAATAGTTGTAAATAGTGTTTAAGGTTTTAAAAGTTAGTAAGATAAAAAACCTGTGTTAATAACCTAATAATTTTTTTTATTGAAAATGTACGAATAAGGATACAAAGTAACTTTGTAATTAATACTACATTAAGAAAAAAGCTTAATTTAGACTCAAAATTCTTGTTCAGGCAAGAAATACGTCAAAATTGAGGTCATGAGGAAAAAAGTAACACTAAAACAACTTGCCAGAGAACTAAATCTTTCAATTTCAACAGTTTCGAAATCGTTAAAAAATGATCCAGAAATTAGCGAAAAAACAATCAATAGAGTTCATGAGTTGGCGGCTTTTTATAATTATAAGCCCAATGCTTTGGCAGTAAGTCTAAAAAGTAATAAAACCAAAACCATTGGTATTATATTGCCTGAAATCCTGAACCACTTTTTTGCCAAAGCTCTTTTTGGGATAGAACAAGAAGCATCTAAAAATGGTTATAAGATAGTTACTTGTATTACAAATGAATCGTATCAAAAAGAGGTTGAATATGTAGAGATGCTTAATTATAGTAGCGTCGATGGATTTATCGTTGCGTTGAGCCAAGAAACACAGGTGATTAATGAATTTGATCATTTTAAAGTGTTGAAAAGAGATAACGTACCCGTAGTTATGTTTGATCGAGTAAGTGATGAAATAGAATGTGATAAAGTGGTAGTAGATGACAAGGAAGCATCTAAGAATGCAATCCAATATCTTGTAGACAGGGGGTGTAAAAAAATCGCCGTAATTACTACAATTAGTGAGTTGAGTGTTGCCAAATTAAGATTAGCAGGCGCTCAAGAGGTTGTAGATGAAAATGAAAATGTTTCTTTAATTGAATTAGCCGTAAAGGATGGGATACACGAAGTATCAACAGAAGATTCAAATAATGTTGAAACCGAAATAGAAGACTTTCTTAAAAATAATGATATTGATGCAGTTCTTGGATTGGATGAAACTGCGGCCGCAATAACAATAAATATGTCTCATAAATTAGGGTATAAAATCCCTGAAGATATTTCGGTAATTGGTTTTACAGATGGTTTATTATCAAAACATTCCTACCCTAAGTTAACGACTGTTTCTCAACATGCAGAGGATCTAGGTTCGAAAGCAGCAGAAATCTTACTAAATCAACTAGACAATTTTACCGAAAATTATAAAACCAAAACAGAGATAGTTAAAACATCTTTGATTGTAAGAGATTCTACAGTATAGAGGGTCACGTACTCTCTCTTAAAATTAATTCAGTTTTTAGTTTGACCACCTTTTTACGATGGTTAACATCATTGGGCTCATTAAATTGATCAATGAGTAATTCTGCTACTTTTTGCCCCATTTCAAAACTTGGTTGGGTAATACATGTCATAGAGGGTACAAATACTTCGCCTAAGCCTAAATCACCAAATCCAATCACACTAACATCTTCAGGGATTTTATAACCAGCTTTAAGAAGAGTCTTCATGGTCAATAAACCATAGTTATCTGTGCAAGTAAATATGGCATCAGGGGTAATTGAAATCCCATTAAAAAATTCTCGTATTTCGGCATCCTCAAATTCTCGATCTAATGAATCACAATGTAAAATTAATTCATCATAAACAGGGATATTGTATTTTTTCATAGCATCTAAGTATCCCTTATAACGATCTTGAAAAACTTTCTTTTCTTTAATCCCCCCAATAAAAGCAATACGCTTTTTGTCTTTTTTAATTAGAAACTCCACCGCAGTAAATGATGCTTTATCATCTTCAATCAAAACATGATCGGCGCCAGATACTTCTTCCCTTATATTGTCAAATAAAACAACAGGAATCCCTTTTTTGATAATACTTTTGATATGAGTAAAGGTCTCTGTTTCGTGAGTTGGAGAAAGAATAATACCATCTACTAAACCTCTTTCGAAAGATATGAGATTTTCACGCTCAAATTCGAAAGAATTTCTAGATGAGCTAATTAATATTTTGTAATTATGTTGGCGTGCATAACGATCGATACCTCTACAGACTTCAATAAAAAAAGGCTCATCATATCTTGGTATAATAACTCCAATGATATTAGTTTTTCCAGAACTTAAACTTTTGGCGATTTGATTGGGCATATACCCCATAGACTTTGCCTCCTTGAAAACTTTTTCGCGAGTACTTAATTTAACTCTAGGGTTTTTGTCCAATGCTCTTGAAACTGTTGCAATAGAAATGTTTAATTTTCTAGCAATATCCTCAAGTTTTACCCTTTTTTTCTTCAAAGTCATTTATAATTCCGTTAAAAAATTATTATTAAAACATCAATTTTACTAAAAATACAATAATACAAACGTTTGCATTTTTTTAAATTACAGGAATGCTTTTTCATTCGCGTAATAGTTTAGTAATTTGTAATAGTCATAAAGGATTTTTGAACATTTATTGATTATACCTACTTGAAAACAATATTCTTACAATGAAAGTCTCCCCAAGACATACCTCGTTCAAGATATAATGTGACTATGCTAATTTAGGATAAATAATGCTTAATCGAAATTAAACATTATTTAAAATGCAGTGAGGAGATTAAATATTTTCAAACCAATCATTTTTAAATTTTAAAACCTAATTGCATGGAGCTTTCATGGTTCAAGAAAGGAACTATATATCAAATTTACCCTCGAAGTTTTAATGATACTAATAATGATGGTATAGGAGATTTAAGGGGTATAATCGAAAAATTAGATTACCTAAAAAGTTTATATGTTGATATTTTATGGCTGAGTCCAATTTTTAGCTCACCAAATGATGATAATGGTTATGATATAAGTGACTATTGCGCGATAATGCCCGAGTTTGGAACAATGGAGGATTTTGATGAATTATTACGTGAAACTCATAAAAGAGGGATGAAACTTGTGTTAGATCTTGTTGCGAATCACTGTTCTGACGAGCATGTATGGTTTGAAGAGGCAAAGAAATCAAAAAAGAACCCATATCGAGATTATTTTCATTGGAGAAAACCGGCACCCGACGGTGGTCCTCCAAATAACTGGAAATCTTTTTTTGGAGGAAGTGCTTGGGAATATGATAAGCCATCTGGAGAATATTATCTACATCTTTTTACAAAAAAACAACCAGATCTTAATTGGGAAAACCAAAAGGTACGACAAGAGATATATAGCGCTATGAGGTTTTGGTTAGATAAAGGTGTAGATGGGTTTAGAATGGATGTGATTCCGTTAATATCCAAGAGAGAAGAGTATCCTGATGCACCAAATGTGGGGTTTAGACAAATTATTGAAGATGTATATGCTAACGGACCTAAAGTACATGATTATTTAAAAGAAATGAATAAAGAGGTGATTGATCATTATGATGCTTTTTCTCTAGCTGAAGGTGTAGGAATCAATGATAAGAATGCTGGGTTGTATATTAATCATGATCGCAAGGAATTAGATATGTTGTATCATTTTGATATTCTTGAATGTACTATAGTGAATGGAAAATTTGAGGAAGCCACGATTTTTGATTTAACAAATATGAAAAGTATTTTTAAGAAATGGAGAGATGCTGTTCATGAAAAAGGATGGTTGGCCAATGCTTTAGGGAATCATGATTTTGCACGAATGATCTCTAGATTTGGTGATGATGATAAGTATTGGTCAGAATCGGCAAAAATGTTGTTTATGATGCAAGCTACTCAAAATGGAACATTAAATATTTATCAAGGTGATGAAATAGGGATGACCAATATAGTACTGGATTCTATCGAAGAGGTTAGAGATGTACAATCGCTTAATTTTTATAATGAGAACCTACAAAGTCAAAAATATTCTATTGGGTATGCATTAGAAAGAATAAACAAAGAAGGTCGGGATAACGCAAGAACTCCTGTGCAATGGAGCGACGAAATAAATGGAGGTTTTTCAACACATAAACCGTGGCTTAAAATTAATTCTAATTATAACAAGATTAATGTTAAGAATCAAGATCAGGATAAAAATTCAATATTAAACTTTTACCGAAGATTGTTAAAGACAAGAAAACAATATGATGTTTTTGTATATGGTGATTTTGAAGAGTTAGAATTTGATAACCCCAATGTATATATCTATAAAAAAACATATGGTGATGAAAAGATTTTAGTAGCATTAAATTTTAGTACTCATGATACTGCCTTCGCACATTTTAATGCGATTTCTGAGATAGAAGTATTATTAAATAATTACCAAGAATTATTACTTAATGATGGTGAGGCGATTTTAAAACCATATCAAGGAATAATTCTAAAAATAGATTGAAAACAACAAACATGTAAATATCTATATGGATACAGTAGAAAGTGAAAATAGTTTTTGTTTGTTAGCGGAGAAACTCCTGTGATCAGGACTTCTCAAAAGGTGTAACAACGGGACATCCAATTTTTTGTAACTGTTTTAATATTAATAGAGTTACAAGAATGGTCATAATATGGTAAGAGACCAGGGTGTTCCCATTGTTACTAACATTCTAGGAAAAGATATTAGTAAAATAACACATGAATAATTTTAAAATTAAGGAACAATCAAATTTAAATCAAACTCTATATTATGAAAAGTATGATACTTAAAAAACTCATATTCCTCCTCGTATTTTTATTGGGAAATATGATGTTTTCGCAAATCACAGTTTCGGGGGTGATTTCGGATGCAGGGGGACCAATCCCCGGCGTAAATGTTCTTATAAGAGGAACATCTAATGGGGCAGTTTCTGATTTTGACGGAAACTATACAATTGATAATGTAGCCGAAGATGGCATTTTGGTCTTTAGCTATGTTGGATTTAAATCCCAAGAAATTCCGGTGAACGGTCAAGCGACAATAAATGTTACAATGCAAGAAGACGCAGCAGAACTGGAACAAGTAGTAGTAGTAGGATACGGAACCGTTAGAAAGAAAGATTTAACGGGATCGGTTGCAACGGTAAAACCTGAAGATTTTAACCAAGGGGTGCAAACATCACCAGATCAGTTGATACAAGGTAGAGTGGCCGGAGTTAATATCACACAATCAAGTGGTGAGCCAGGAGCTGGTTCCTCTATTCGAATTCGGGGTGCTTCTTCTATTCGAGCCGGTAACAGCCCATTAATCGTGGTAGATGGTGTACCGCTTACTGATTCTGATGTGAGCCCAGGAAGTGATACGGGAATAGGTTCGAGTTCGGCTAGAAATCCTTTAAATTTCATTAACCCTAACGATATCGCAAGTATTGATGTATTAAAGGATGCATCGGCAACTGCCATTTATGGTTCTCGTGGAGCAAATGGTGTAATTATTATAACTACCAAAAAAGGGAAATCTGGAAAACCTCAAATGAATTTCAGTGTTTCAACATCGGTTGGATCGATTGCCAATGAATATGATTTGTTAAGTGGTGATGCTTTTGTACAAGCAGCTAATGCAGCAGGTAATCCAGGAGCAGATCTAGGAGGTAATGTAGATCCCTTTGATGAAATTTTAAGGAGCGCAGTGATACAGAGTTATGATTTTTCTTATGGGGGAGGAAGTGAAACCGGAAATTATCGTTTGTCTTTGGGGCTATTGGATCAAGAGGGTATAATACAAGGAACGGGACAACAAAAATATAACGCTACAGTAAATTTATCAGAGAAATTTTTTAATAATAGATTAAAAATTGATGCTAGAGTATTAACATCCTTTATACAAGATGATGCAGAAGCAATTTCGGATAATGTTGGAGCAGAAGGTGATTTGGTGAGCTCTGCTTTAAAATGGAATCCAACGAGAAATTTTAGATCACCAGATGGATCTTTTGATCAACCAAGTGATAATCAAAGAAACCCTTTGGCTCTATTAGAGTATTATGATGATAGAACAGAGACTTCTCGTATTTTTGGAAATATTTCGGGAACTTATGAAATATTTGAAGGCTTAAATTATAAATTTAACTTTGGAGTAGATCGATCAGAAGCTACTCGGGGTATTGAGCAATCTCGTTTGTTAAACACTAATAATACTATAGACCGTGGTCGAGCAGATATTCTTACTATTAAAACATTCAATAAGTTATTTGAACATACATTATCGTATAACAAGGATTTAACAGATGATATCAGATTAGATGCCGTTTTAGGATATTCTTTTCAACAATTTGAACGCAAAGGTACCAGTACGACCGCTTTTGATTTTGCATCTGATGATCAATCTCGTTATATAGATAATTTAAACTCTGCAGCAACATTCCCTACCGGGATTCAAAATGAAGCACTTAATGTCTTTTTTAATAGTTCTTTCTTCGATCCAACATCAGAGTTACAATCCTTTTTTGGACGGGCAAATTTGAACTTCTTTGATAAATATTTGGTAACGGCAACACTAAGAGCTGATGGATCTAGTAGGTTTGGTTCGGGGAATGAGTATGGGTATTTTCCTTCGGCCGCTTTTGCCTGGAAAATTATAAATGAAGATTTTGCACCAGATCTATTTTCAGATTTAAAACTGCGAGTAGGATGGGGTATAACAGGTAATCAGGCTTTTCCTGCAGGTTCTGCTCAAGAACAATTTGGTTTTATAAGAACAACAGACCCTGTTACCTTAGAAACGATTTCAATTGTAGCACAAATTAATGCAGCTAATCCTGATTTACAATGGGAGAGTACAAGCACTATTAATGCAGGGATCGATTTTGGATTTTTTGATAATAGGTTATCAGGTTCAATCGATTATTTTAATAAAGTGACCAAAGATGTTCTATTTAGATTTCCAACAGTACAACCAGCGGTTCCGAATTCTTTTTTCTGGAGAAATCTTGATAATACCGAAATTATAAACACAGGTGTAGAATTAGGAATTAATGCTGTAGTTGTTCAAAGTGATGACCTAACTGTAGATGTTGGTTTAAATTTAAGTTTTTTAGATAATAAAATCGAAAATGTAACTCAAGACAATTTCATAAATGGTATTATAACAGGAAGTATTTCGGGTCAAGGATTATCGGGTCAAAACGCGCAATTATTGTTTGATGACCAGGCATTATTTGCGTTTTATTTGCCTATCTTTGAGGGGTTTGACAGTGCTGGAGCTCCTATTTTTAGAGATGTTAATGGTGATGGAGTTATAAACACCGATTTTGGTACTCCAGGACAAACAGATAGAGCTTTTGTAGGTGATCCAAACCCTGACATTTTAGTGGGAATTAGAGCAGCAGTTTCGTATAAAGATTTTGATGCTAGTGTATATTTAAATGGAGCTTATGGTCATGAAATTTATGATAATACAGCAAATGCATTATTCACATCCGCAGCATTGCGAAGAGGTGAAAATGTTACAGAAGATATTGTTGGCAATGGTGAAGATCCAGGTGCGCCAAATACAGTTTCGACCAGATTCTTGCAATCAGGAGATTTTTTAAGACTTACCAATTTAACTTTAGGATATACCATAAAAGGATCTGATGATAATAACCTAACAAGTTGGTTTAATTCTCTAAGAGTATCCGTTACTGGGCAAAATTTATTTGTTATCACTCCTTATAATGGTTTTGACCCAGAAGTAAATACAAATAAGCAAGTGGCTGGTGTTCCTTCTTTTGGTATAGATTATACGGCCTTCCCAAGATCAAGACAGTTTACTTTAGGAGTTAATATGAATTTTTAAAAAAAAAGCGATGAAAAAAATTGGTTTATATACGCTTAGTGCGTTGTTATCCATATCAGTGTTTTATAGTTGTACTGATCTGGAAGAAGAATTGAATCAGAACCTTACTGCAGAAGAAGCAGCTATCGCTGGATCAGCATCTGATGCTTTAAATGCGGCTTATGATCGATTAAAAGATTTCCAGCATACAGATTTTATGTTTGTGCTTATGGAACATCCTTCAGACGAAATTGCTGGCCCAACACGAGGTGCAGACTGGGATGATGGCGGTGCATGGAGAGCATTGCATTTACATACATGGAACTCTTCTCATCCAAGAGTAGTTGGTTCATGGGGATCCGCATTATCCGGATTGTTTAGAGCAACCGAAGTTTTGGGTTTTGTACCTACTGATAGTGAAAGAGCTCAGGCTACATTTCTTAGATCATTATTTATTTACACAGCGACAGATTTATTTGGTACAGTTCCTATTCGAGAACCAGGTGAAGATTTAGCGCAATTACCATCAATTACTGCGAGTAGAACCGAAGCAATTGATATCGGTATAACCGAACTAGAAGATCAATTAGCAAATCTACCTGCTACTACTAATCCTGCTGTTGCAAATATTTATGCGGGGCATGCCTTATTGGCCAAAATGTATTTAAATAGAGCTGTATACAAAGCCACAGATGCAGATGGCACTCCACAATCTGGTCCTTTTACTTTTGAAACTGCCGATATGAATAGAGTCGTAGAACTTTGCGATGCAATCATTAACTCAGGTAATTATTCCCTAGAGGATGATTATTTTTCAAGCTTTTCTCCAGTAAATAGTGAAACATCTTCTGAAATTATATTTGTTTCTCAAAATACCAATGATTTTGGAGGAGAGATTAGAAGGTTTAATTTTATGACACTTCATTATAATCAAAATCCAGGGAGTTGGAATGGCTTCGTAACTTTATCTGATTTCTACGACAGTTTTGAAGATGATGATGTAAGAAAAAGCTCTGAAATTCCTAATTTAAGCGAAAACTCTGGTTTAACAGGTGGGTTTCTCATAGGTCAACAATTTGATGTAAATGGAGCCCCTTTAGAAGATAGATTAGGAAATCCTTTAGCATTTACTCCTGATTTTAATCTGGCTAACTCAGATGAGGTTCGAGGTATTAGAGTAGTAAAATATCAGCCTGATTATACTAATATCAATATACCTAATCAAGATTTTGTGTTTTACAGATATGCTGATGTTTTATTGATGAAAGCAGAAGCTCTATTTAGAACAGGTGATGTTGCCGGAGCTTTGACAATTGTGAATACTATTCGTAGTATGCGTAATGCTTCAGCATTAGCTGCCTTAACAGAGGCGGATCTATTGGCAGAGAGAGGACGTGAGTTGTATTGGGAAGGTCATAGAAGAAATGATCAGATTCGTTTTGGAACATTATTAAACCCTGTTCAAGAAAGATCTACAACATCTGATAGAACAAAGCTAGTGTTTCCTATACCTGCAGATGCTCTAGCAACTAATCCTAATTTAATACAAAACCCAGGCTATTAATGATTTAAGTGTTAAGATTCTAATTTCACAAAGTCCTTCTTCTTTTCGAAGGGCTTTGTTATTTTTATGTGCTTCTGCAGCTAATTAAACCGATATGATGTATAAAGTATTTTTTTCTTTATTGTTAGTATTGTTTTTCTTTTCCTGTCATCAGGAAAAAGAACAATCGACAAATCTATTACCAACAAAAACGTTATTTACAAAAATGACTTCTGATAGTACAGGGATCAGTTTTGTAAATAAAGTAACCAACCAAAAAGACTTCAATATTTTTAAATATCGAAATTTTTATAATGGAGGGGGGGTAGCTATCGGAGATATTAATAATGATGGTTTAGCAGACATATATCTTACCTCCAATATGGAGAAAAATAAACTATACCTCAATCAAGGTAATTTTAAATTTAAAGAAATCACAGGTATTTCAGGAACATCAGGTAATAAATCCTGGTCAACAGGAGTAGTTATGGTGGATATAAATGCAGATGGTTTCTTGGATATCTACGTATGTAATGCTGGTAATATAAAGGGTGATGATCAAAAGAATGAATTATTTATTAATAATGGAGATCTAACTTTTACTGAAAAAGCTTCATCTTATAATCTTGCCGATAGTGGGTTTACTACTCATACTGCTTTTTTTGATTACGATCTTGATGGGGATCTTGATGCCTACATTCTTAATAATAGTTTTATTCCTGTAAATAGTTTGGGATATTCTAATAAAAGAGAACTTAGAAGCCAAGATTGGGGTTTGCCTGAGATGTTTAAAGGGGGAGGAGATAAGTTATTGCGCAATGATAATGGGAAATTTATTGATGTAAGTGAAGAAGCAGGAATTTATGGAAGCTTAATAGGTTTTGGTCTTGGTGTAACAGTAGGAGATATTAACGAGGATTTATTACCCGATATATATGTCTCTAACGATTTTTATGAAAGAGATTATTTATATGTTAATCAAGGTGATGGTACTTTTAGAGAAGATATAAAAAATAAAATACCTCATTTAAGTTTGGCTTCTATGGGAGCAGATATGGCAGATCTTAATAATGATGGTAAACCTGAAATATTTGTTACCGATATGCTTCCGGAACAAAATGAGAGACTTAAAAAAACTAGCGATTTTGAACGTTTTGATGTATATCAATTAAAACAGCGAAAAGATTTTTATCATCAATACATGCAAAATACATTGCAGCTTAATAATGGAGATAACACTTTTTCTGAAATAGCTTTTTATAGTGGTGTGGGTAATACAGATTGGTCATGGGGAGCATTGTTATTTGATATGGATAATGATGGATATCGCGATATTTATGTGTGTAATGGGATTTATCATGATTTAACGAATCAAGATTTTATGGATTTTTTTGCTGCAGAGATCTATCAAAAAATGGCAATTTCAGGAATCAAAACTTCTCAAGATTCTATTATTAAGAAAATGCCTAGTGTTCCTGTAGTTAATTATGCTTTTAAGAACAATCATGATCTTACTTTTTCGAATAGTACAGAAGATTTTGGATTTACCGAGCCAAGTTTTTCTAATGGGGCGGCATATGGCGATTTGGATAATGATGGTGATTTAGACCTTGTAGTCAACAATGTAAATATGCCTTTGTTTGTATATAAAAACAATGCCAAAAATAATTATTTAAAAATACAACTAAAAGGAACTGATAAAAACACATTTGCTATAGGTGGTATTGTTGAGGTGTATAAGGATACAGAGATATTTAGGCAAGAATTGGTTCCTTCTAGAGGTTTCCAGTCCTCGATTGATTATGGATTAATCTTTGGTTTACGAAAGATTAAAAAAGTAGATTCAATACGAGTTTTTTGGCCTAATAAGAAAACCGAAAAAATAGGAGAAACTGAAGTAAATCAGTTATTAACCCTCGATATCGCTAATGCATCTCAAGAGTATGAAAAAATATCTAGAGTTTCTAAGCAATATTTTACCGAGATCCAAAATAAACTCGAAGAACACAAAGAGGATCCTTATATAGATTTTGATTACGAAGGTTTAATATCCAAAATGTCGTCAAAAGAAGGTCCAACTATTGCCGTTGAAGATATTAATCAAGACGGAAATGATGATGTGTATATTGGGGGAGCCAAAAATCAACCGGGTGTTTTATATATCCAAAATGCTAAGGGAAAATTATCTTTAGTGGGAAATGAAATATTTATAGAGGATCAATTTTATGAGGATACAAATGCGCAATTTGTAGATGTAGATGGAGATAATGATTTTGATTTGGTGATATCCTCTGGTGGAAATTTTGCCAGAGCAAAACCTACACAATTTGCCATACGAATATATCTAGGGGACGGAAAAGGCAATTTTAGTAAAGGCCAAACTATTCCTAACGAGAATAATACTTCTGTAATTGCACCATGTGATTTTGATAAGGATGGTGATATTGATCTTTTTGTGGGTAACTTAAGCGTTCCTGGCATATATGGGATCAATCCAAAAAATCAATTACTCGAAAATGATGGACAAGGTAATTTTAAAAATAATATAGGATCAAAAGCTTTCAAGGCTCAGGATGTTGGAATGGTAACCAACGCTGAATGGAAAGATATTGATGGTGATACAAAACCTGATTTAATTATTGTGGGAGAGTGGATGTCGCCCAAAATTTTCAAGAATAATGGGAGAAGATTAACGCCTTTGCAAACAAATCTCGATGATATTTCAGGGTGGTTTAATACTGTACATGCAAAAGATATTGACAAGGATGGTGATATTGATTTAATTTTAGGGAATCGAGGTTTAAATGCGGCTTATAAAGCCGGTAAGAATACACCGGCCAAAATGTTTGTAAATGATTTTGATAATAATGGTACGATAGAGCAGATTTTTACTCAAAAAATACAGGGAAAGGATATACCAATACATTTAAAAAAAGAAATAACTGGTCAGATTAACTCGTTGAAAAAACAAAATTTAAAATTTTCTGAATATGCGACAAAATCTATTAATGAGTTATTTCCTAAAGAGGTGTTGCAAAATACTATTGTAAAAGTTACGAATACCTTCAAAAGCTTAATTGCATATAATGATGGAAAAGGTAATTTTGAAATTGTGGAATTACCAAAAGAAGCTCAGTTATCATGTATTTATGAAATTGAAACCTGTGATCTTAATAAAGATGGTATTCTTGATATAATTTTAGGGGGAAATAATTATAATTTCAAACCTCAATTTTCTAGATTAGATGCAAGTAGAGGTGTAGTATTGTTGAGCAACAAAAACAAAGATTACGAGATTAAAAAATCTTCGGGTTTTTTTGTTGAAGGAGAAGTGAGAGCATTGCAATGGATTCAGAATACATCCGGAGAAAAATATTTAATTACTGGAATTAATAATAAGGCACCTAAGATTTTTAAACTAAAAAAATAATTAAATTCTTGGTTAATAGTGGTCTTTTCATCTTTATGGTTTAATGGGTAAAATAGTTTTAATAGTATTTGTTGTAATAAGTTTGTTTTCTTGCTCAGGGAATCAAGAAAAGGGGAGTTTGTTTGACAGTGTAAAGCCCGAAATTACCAAAGTTACTTTTCAAAATAAGGTAGAATCAACAGAAGATTTAAATATCCTGGATTATTTGTATTTCTATAATGGCGCTGGAGTTGCTGTAGGGGATATTAATAATGATGATTTGGTCGATGTTTTTTTTACTTCTAATCTTCAAAAAAACAAACTTTATCTTAATAAGGGAAATTTTGAGTTTGAAGATATAACAAATAAAGCGGGTGTTGCAGGAAACTCTGATTGGAACACTGGTACTTCAATGGCAGATATAAATGGAGATGGGTTTTTGGATATTTATGTTTGTGCGGTAGTAGGGATTCAAGGACTTGAAGGGGTAAATGAATTGTTTATTAATAATGGGGATGGAACGTTTACCGAAAAAGCTTCGCAATATGGGTTAGATTTTGATAACTATTCTTCTGCAGCGGCTTTCTTTGATTATGATAATGACGGGGATTTGGATATGTATTTACTTAATCATGCTATTCATACTCAAAAATCTTTTGGGAAGGCCAATATTAGGAATAATCGAAATTATGAAAGCGGTGATAAATTGCTACGCAATGATGGTGATAAGTTTGTAGATGTAAGTGAACAAGCCGGTATTTATGGAGGAGTAAATGGATATGGTTTAGGAGTAGCAACAGCAGATTTTAATAATGATGGCTACACAGACCTTTATATAAGTAATGATTTTCATGAAGACGATTATTATTATTTGAATAATGCTGATGGTACTTTTAAAGAGGTGTTAAAGGAAAACTTTGGACATACAAGTCGTTTCTCGATGGGGAGTGATGTGGCAGATATCAATCACGATGGTTTTATGGATATTATGACTTTAGACATGACGCCAGAAGATGAAAAAACTCTTAAGGCTTCTGTAGGAGATGAAACGGTAGATATGTTAGAAATGCGTGTTAAACGATTAGGCTATCATTATCAATATGCACGTAATATGCTTCAAATTAATCAAGGAGGTAAGTTCTTTTCAGAAACAGCTTTACTTAGTGGTGTTGCAGAAAGTGACTGGAGTTGGTCGGTTTTGTTTGCTGATTATGACAATGATGGCGAGCAAGATATCTTTATTTCAAATGGGATTCCTAAAAGACCAAATGACCTAGATTATATTAAATATATTTCTAACGATAAGATTAAAGATAAGCTTACCAAAACTAAACTGGTTGATAATGCAGCTCTGGATATTATGCCATCGGGGGCAGTTCAAAATTATATATTTCAAGGATCTAGTACTATTAAATTTAAAAACCAATCGGTCAATTGGTTGCCACAAGATTCTATTATATCAACGGGTAGCGCTTATGCCGATTTTGATAATGATGGAGATATAGATTTGGTAACTAATAATATAAACAAGCCGGCTACTTTTTATAGAAACAAAACTAATCAGGCATCGAATTATCTAAAACTAAAATTTAAATATAAAAAATCTAATGTATTTGGAGTGGGTACCAAAGTAATATCGTATCACCAAGGAATACCTCAGTACAAACAATTGTTTATGACCAAGGGATTTCAGTCTTCATCTGAGGCTATAATTCATTTTGGATACGGAAAAGTCGAAAAGGTAGATTCTCTTAAAGTTATATGGCCTGATCATACCATACAAATGGCCGAAAATATCAAGACAAATCAAACTTTAACGATTAAAGTATTGAATAAAAGAAAATCTGTAAATTATAATCAGTTATTTCCTAGGCAAAAGAAATGGTTTACAAAAATAGATAGTATTCCGGGGTTGTGTTATGAACACAAAGAGAATAACTATGTTGATTTTAATCGCCAGAAATTGATTCCATATATGATCTCTAATCGAGGACCTGCAACCGCAATAGGGGATCTAAATAATGATGGTAAAGAAGATATTTTCTTTGGAAGTTCAAAAAATGAACCTTCCCAGATTTTTTTCCAAACTCCCATTGGATTCGAACGTCAAATCAATGATTTTTTAGAAGTTGACAAACGAAAAGAAGATGTAGACGCTGTAATAGAAGATTTTAATAATGATGGACAAAAAGATCTTTTGATAGCTTCTTCTGGAGGAGAATTTTTTGGTCAATCAAAAGAACTCATAGATAGATTGTACTTAAGTTCTAATTCGAGATTGATAAAAGCTCGGTTCCCAGAACTTTATGAGCATGAATCTATAATTAAACCTAATGATCTAGATGGCGATGGAGATCTAGATGTTTTTATTGGGGCTCATGCTGTCTCTAATGATTTTGGAGCTATCCCTAACTCCCATATTTTAATAAACGATCAAGGTAATTTTACCGTAAAGGAAAATAAAGAATTGCAACAAATTGGTATGGTTACTGATGCCATTTGGACTGATTTTGATAATGATAATATTAAAGATTTAATTATTGTTGGAGAATGGATGCGCCCTTCTTTTTTTAAAAATAAAAACGGGACATTATTGAATGTTACAGATCAAGTAACTAACAACGAATTTAATAATGGATTATGGCAATCAATTGAAGAATTTGATATAGATAATGATGGAGATCGGGACTATGTATTGGGAAATTTTGGATTAAATACAAAGTTTAAAGCGTCAACCAATTTTCCTCTAAAGATGTTTTATGGTGATTTTGATAATAATAATAAATCCGAGACTATAATTACCATTCCTAAAAACAAAAAATATTATACTATTTTGGGCCTGGATGATTTATCTAATCAATTAAACTTTTTAAGAAAAAAATTCACTACCTATGCATCGTTTGCAGGTAAAACGGTAGACGAAGTTTTTAACAAAGAACTATTGGATAAATCAGTTTTGTTAGAAGTTCATCAATTAGCGTCGGGATATTTAAAAAACGAAGAAGGTAAGTTTACTTTTGTTGCTTTTGAAGATGAATTACAAACAGCACCTATTACGACAATGTTAAAGAATGATTTTAATCACGATGGAGAGGAAGAAGTATTCATGGCCGGAAATTATTTTGGAGTGACCCCATATCATGGAAGATTCGATGGTTTTGCGGGAGCCGTAGTGAGTAAAAATAATGCATATGTTTTGGGAGATCGCTTAGGGATTAATTTATCAAAAAAGGCTGTTACAGGGGCAAATGTTATTAATTTTGCAAATAAAAAATATTTGATTGTTACCATAAATAATGGAAAAATGGAGATGTATGAAATGTATTAGTAAACTGTACAAATTAATACTTGTTTTAGGTGTTGTTTTTTGTTTTTCTTCATGTAAAAAGGAAAGAGAACAAATTGTAATAACTGCGGATGATTATCATAACGTAATAGATAAACTTACAGAGGTAATGGTTCATGATATATTTTCGCCTCCTGTAGCAAGTAGAATATATAATTATCCAAATATTGCGGCATATGAAGTAATTGCGCAAGGCGATAATACATACAAAACTTTAGCCGCTCGGTTAAATGGCCTTGAACCAGTTCCTGTAGTAGATACAACAAAACATGTCAACTATAATCTAGCGGCTCTAGTGGCATATTTAGAAATAGGGAAACAACTTGTTTTTTCTGAAGATAAAGTAGAAATTTATAGAGATAGTTTATACAATTCATGGAAATCTATTAATGAAGATAGTTATACTAATTCCAAAAACTATGGATTAGAAGTTGCCGAGCATATTAAAAAATGGATGGCAACAGATAACTATGCACAAACACGTACGATGCCTAAGTTTTCTGTAAATACCGAAGACCCTTCAAGATGGCAACCTACACCTCCCGATTACATGGATGGTATTGAGCCACATTGGCAAAAAATCAGGCCATCTGTGATTGATTCTTCGTCTCAATTTACACCATCAAAGCATCCTGGTTTTTCTTTAGAAAAAGAATCTCCTTTTTATAAAGAACTTATGGAGACATACTCTGTTGGCGTTACAATTAAGGAAGAAGGAGAAACTTCAGAAAAACTCGAAATCGCTCAATTCTGGGATTGCAATCCGTATGTCTCGACACATAAAGGACATTTAATGTTTGCAACTAAGAAGATAACTCCAGGGGCGCATTGGATAGGGATTTGTAAGATTGCCTGTAAAAAGGAAAGCTTAGATTTTCAGAAAACAGTATATGCTTATACGCATACCTCAATTGCTATTGCCGATGCGTTTATTAGCTGCTGGGATGAAAAATATAGAAGTAATCTTATTAGACCCGAAACATTGATCAATCAGCATATAGATGAAAATTGGGAACCGGTGTTACAAACTCCGCCATTTCCAGAATATACTAGTGGTCATTCTGTAGTGTCAGGAGCGGCATCTAAAGTGCTTACCCAAATTTTTGGAGATAATTTTGAGTTTAACGATAATACCGAAGTAAAATATGGACTTCCAATTCGTTCTTTTGTTTCATTTAATAAAGCAGCAGAAGAGGCAGCGATAAGTAGACTGTATGGAGGTATTCATTATCGAGCAGCGATTGATTTAGGTTTGGAACAAGGAAGAGAATTAGGTAGTTTTGTAATAGGAAAACTTAGAATAAAAAAGAATTAAAGTAAAGTATTTAATGAAAAAAATTATAGTTATTGTCTTGGTTGCATGTTTGGGACTTGCAACATGGTATTTGTTGATTAAAAAACATGATTATGTAATCACCTTTAATTCAAATACATCGCCTCAAAGTGTTTACAATTATGTAAAAAGTAAAAAGTTTATAGATACAACCTCTATGCAATGGAATGCTATAATTAAGGATAGTGTGGTTTCGAAATCTATGGTACAGGAAATAACTTTGGAAGATGAAAAGATACTATTAGACTGGACTTTTAATAGTATTGCAGATACTATAACAAAAATAGATGTAGGGATTGTTTCTGAAAATCATTCGGTAAAAAATCGAATACAAGCATTAACAGGAAGTTCTAATTCGGTAAAACGTGTTAAAAGTGAATTAATTCGTTTACGACAAGAATTCTTAAAATATACCAATACTTTTAAGGTGATTGTTGATGGAGAAAGTGAAACCCCTGATATGCATATTATTTCAACACAAACAGAAGGGCAAAGAGATCTTAAAGCCAAAATGATGATGAATGCAAATGCATACTTATATCCAAAATTAGATGAGAATAAAATAACCCAAGATGGATCTCCTTTTGTGAAAATTAGAGACTGGGATAAGAAAAATAATAAGATTAAATTTGATTTTGGAGTGCCTATTGTTAGAAAAGATACAGTGCCAGATACTATCCCTAATATTAAGTTTAATAATATTAAATCTAGAAAAGCCTTAAAAGCAACATTCTATGGTAATTATAGTATTAGTGACGAGGCTTGGTTGGTTTTATTAGAGTATGCTGATAAAAATAATATTTCTGTAGAGCATAAACCACTTGAAATTTTCTATAATAACCCTATGGCTGGAGGAAATCAAATAGAATGGAAGGCAGAAGTGTTTCTTCCAATTAAAGAGTAGTTAAATAGAGTATTTGTCACTGGTTTATAGAGAATAACATTAATTAGTAGCATAGAATAGCATATAAAATACATTTTTGCTTGGAGATTAACACAATAGTTCTGATATTTGTGTGAAATAGAGCCTTTTATTAACCAATTAAGTATACTGTTCTTAAGTTTTTTATAATATCTCGCCTCGAATAGGACAGTTTATAAATACTCAAAATATGGCCAAGAATTATATTATTGCATTCGATCAAGGTACAACTAGTACTAGAGCAATTGTTTTTGATAATTTAGGAGTAATTTGTGGGATCGCACAAAAAGAACTCACCCAATATTATCCGGAATCAGGATGGGTAGAACATGACCCTATAGAGATATTTAAACATCAAGAAGAAGTATTTAAAGAGGTTATTAAAAAATCTAAAATATCTGCCCAAGAAGTTGCAGCAATTGGTATTACCAATCAACGGGAAACCACAGTAGTTTGGGATAAAAATACAGGAGAACCTATTTACAATGCCATAGTCTGGTTAGATAAACGTACCACCAAAATTTGCGAAAATCTTAAACAGAGTGGACTAAGTGATTATGTTTCAAAAAATACTGGACTAGTAATAGACTCCTATTTTTCTGGGACTAAATTGAAATGGATTTTAGACAATGTAGAGGGAGCACGAGAAAAAGCATCTAATGGAGATTTGCTATTTGGAACTATAGATACTTGGTTGATTTGGAAATTTACAAATGGGACACACCATGTTACAGATCATTCTAATGCTTCAAGAACAATGCTATACAATATTCTAAGTCTAGAGTGGGATGATACATTGTTAAAAGCTATGGATATTCCTAAATCAATATTACCTACTGTACAATATTCTTCATCAGATTTTGGAGCAATTAACTATAATGGTAAAGATATTCCGATATATGGAGTAGCCGGGGATCAACAAGCCTCATTATTTGGTCAAGGAGGATATAAATCAGGAATAGCTAAAAACACCTATGGTACAGGGTGTTTTATGTTACTTAATACTGGTAAAAAGCCCTACGAGTCTCAAAACGGCTTGTTAACTACTTTATGTTGTAGTTTGCCCGATGATAATGTAAAGTATGCTTTAGAAGGAAGTATTTTTGTAGGTGGAGCCTCGATACAATGGTTAAGAGATAAACTTCAGGTAATTAATAAGGCTAGTGAAACAGAGGAAATATGTAAATCTACCAATACTACTGATGATTTATATGTTGTGCCTGCTTTTGCAGGTTTAGGTGCTCCTTATTGGGATATGGAAGCCAAAGGTGCAATATATGGGCTAACTCTAGATTCAGGAAAAAATGAGATTATTAAAGCTACAGTAGAAGCACTTGCATATCAAACAAGAGATGTTCTGGAAGCAATGGTTGAAGACAGCGGTAAACAAATGAAAGAACTCAAAGTAGATGGAGGAGCATCTGCTAATAATTATTTGATGCAATTTCAAGCTGATATTCTCAATGTATCTGTCGATCGTCCCAGAATGCTGGAAATTACGGCTTTGGGAGCAGCTTTTTTGGCTGGTATTAAAGCAGGTATATGGAATAAAAAAGATATTTCTAATATAAGAGCTATTGATACGGTTTTTAAACCGGAAATGACAGCGCACGAAAGAAGTCGTAAATATACTGGATGGCAACAAGCTGTTGCCCGTACAAAAACGACCAATAAAAATATGTTGGCTGTAAAAGAAGAAGGACCAATACGTTTTTCTGTTTTGGATCGAGGAGTACAGATACGGAAAGCCAAAAATGAAAAATATGACCTCGTTATTATAGGAGGAGGAGTTACAGGAGCAGGGATAGCTCTTGATGCAGCATCTAGGGGATTAAAGATATGTCTTGTAGAAAAAAATGATTTTGCCTCTGGTACCAGTAATAAATCTACCAAACTAATCCATGGCGGATTACGCTACTTAAAACAGATGGAAATAGGTTTGGTTAAAGAATCGGGTAGCGAGCGAGCTACCGTTCATAAATTGGTTCCTCATCTTGTAGTACCAGAAAAAATGTTATTACCCTTAATCGAAGGAGGTACCTACGGAAAATTGATGGCTTCAATAGGTCTTAAAGTTTATGATTTTCTGGCAAATGTTGAAGGAGAAGATCAGAGAAAAATGTTGAGCGTAGAAGAAACTAAAACCAAAGAGCCGTTGCTAAATACCAAAGGACTTACAGGAGGAGGATACTATGCAGAGTATAGAACAGATGATGCCAGACTAACCGTAGAGTTGTTAAAAAAAGCAGCTTCTTTTGGTGCCAACGGTATCAACTATTGTGAGATGACTTCATTTAATTATGATGATAATGGGAAAATTAAAAGCCTTCAATGCCTTGATCATAATACTAAAGAATCATTTGTAATCCAATCGAGAAATTATGTCTCTGCCGCTGGACCATGGGTAGATTTATTAAGGGAGAAGGATCATTCTATGAATAACAAATATCTTCATCTTACCAAGGGTGTGCATTTGGTTTTTTCTAGAGAACGATTTCCATTAACACAATCTATATATTTTGATGTGCCAGATGGCAGGATGATATTTGCAATTCCAAGAGGAAGAGCAACATATGTAGGAACTACAGATACGAATTACAGTGCAAGTTTAAATCGAGTAGTAGCAACAAATGAAGATGCATCATATCTTCTTGATGCAGTTAATCATATGTTTCCCCGTTTAGAACTCACTATTTCTGATATAGAATCAAATTGGGCAGGCTTAAGACCTTTGATTCATGAAGATGGAAAAGATCCTTCAGAACTATCCAGAAAAGATGAAATATTTGTATCAGAAACAGGGTTAATATCGATTGCGGGGGGTAAATTAACGGGGTATAGAAAAATGGCGCAAAGAGTTATTGATACTGTACTTAAAACCATGAGTAATAAGAAAAGAGAAACCTTTTCTAAATCGTATACTCAACAAATACAACTCACTAGTGATCCAATGAACACTAGTGAAGAAGTAAGCACTTATATGAATCAAGTAACTCAACAACTTAAAGATATTAAGATAGAGGATCCCTATTACAGTTGGTATTTGGTTTCGACCTATGGAAAACAAGCAGATATTATTATGAACAAGGTAAATTATTTCCTTAATGATGCTGTTGAAGAAAGATTGATTAGAGCCGAATTATGGTATAGTGTCCACCATGAGATGACGAATGGCTTAGCAGATTTTTTTGTGAGAAGAACGGGTAGATTATATTTTGATATTTATAGTATACATCAGTACCGATCAATAATAGAGGAAGATCTAATAAAATATTTAAAATGGGATGAGATACGTTTGGATAATGAAAACAAATATTTAAATATGCTTTTAGAAGATGCTACTACTTATTACAAAAAGGAATTTAGTTAAATAACTATTCTTAGAATCTGCCAACAACTCCAAGTTGTCCGGCGCCTAAGCTAAGATTCCATTTAATTTTATTTTTCTTATGACCATAAACATAACGCTCTTTCTTTTTTAAATAATTATCGATACCGTCGACTACAAAAACACTTATGGCTACTCCTAATACCACATCAGTAAGCCAATGTGCGCCAGCCCATAAACGAGAGACAGGAGAAAGTAAACCAATGGCAAAGATACCTCCCTTTAGATATGGGTTTTTAAATTGTTTACCAATAGCATATGCTGTAGTAAATGCTAGTATCGCATGCCCAGATGGAAAAGAATGAAAACCAGCCTCACTTGACCAAAATCGAAAACTAAGGTTGCCTTCGCCAGTGGTAGGCCTAGCACGTCCTACTAGAGTTTTACTTACGGTTTGAAGGATACCTCCTGCGGTTGCAGATGCTATGAGTAGGACGCCTGTTCTGCGAATTTTTTCATTTTTGGTAATTAACCCCATGGCATAAACACTCGTTGTAAGACCATAATTAAAAAGAGGTTTCCCAAATCTAAAACTAGCATCAGTAACAAAATCTGGTACACCTTCTGCTTGATTTGTAAAATACTCATTTGCAGGTTCATCTAGTGCCAATAAGGCTGCGGTTCCTACTACTACCCCACCAAAAGTAATCCAATCTTTCTGTTTCCATTTAAAAGGCTGCGTATATGCATGTTTTACACCGCCATACACAGATAGACCGTCATATTTGATCATTTGCCAGGTATTCATTTTACTTTGAGAAACTGGAGTGTTTAAAGTGTCTTTAGTGTGTTGAGGTATACTATCATTTTGTGAGTAAGCGATATGTGTAACAAGGATTAATAAGATAGTTACAAGTAGGGTTTTGATAGATGTCATAGTACAGGTTTACCTAACAAAAATAATAACTTATTCATAATAATACTTATAACAATCTGAGTAAAAAACTAAAAATCTACATAAAGCAAGTATTTTATCCTTGTTTCTCCATGACTTTATTGAATGAATTTGATAAATATTTCTACCGGGTATTTTTACCTATTTAGGCAATTTCAATATTAGTACTGAAAAAAAAATCAAATATGATTCGCAATTTTGATAGGAGTTCAGTACTTCTTTTTCTGAATTCTATCATACGTATATTATTTCTCTTGGGGTAATCCGAAAACCCATTAATCGAGTAGGAACAAAATTCTAAATAACATTAAGATGAGTACAAAAGAACTTGAATTAAGCCCAGCGATTGCAGGAGCGTATTTAACAAAGGGTACAATAGGAAATGTTGGCACACCTGGAGCTCCTGTAGTCCATTTTTCTTTGGTAGTAGTACCTTCAAAAAACACCGTTTCCGGTACAGTTGAAATTACTCAGGCTATAGAAGGTGGGAGTGTTACAATTGATAATGTAAAAGGAAGTATCCGTCCTACTGGATTTGGGAAAATTACTAAAATAGTGAGTTTAGAAGGAGAGTATCTTCAACCATTCCCACCTCCTGCTATCGGGTTTATTGAGCAGAAATTTTTTGCTCATATGGATATTGACGATAGCTGGAACGGACAAGGAGGGTTTTCTTATGCAGGACGAAAAGTTAACAATGTACCAGTAAAATCCGAGAATTAGACATTGAAGATAACAATGCAATTGCATTGTTATCTTTTTTTTAACTCAAAAAAATAACATCAAGGGGCACAATAAACACAAATCCTATTATTAGGGGTGAAATTTAAAATTAAACTTGTGTTTTTAAGAAACGAGAGTGCTATTATAAGGGCTACGTTTCATATACAGGCGCTATTGATGTAACAATCATTATAAACTTGAATTATGAACACTACAAACACGAGTAACGACTCTATAAAAGAAGATGAAATTGAAAATTCTTCTACTTCAGAAGTAGGAACTATACTATCTGCGACAGCTCAAAATAACATTTCAAAAGATTGTAAAATCACTAATTCTACTGATGCAAATGCTAAAATAATTCTACCTACAACTGCGCAAACTAATACTAGTGAGAGTTTAGTCGAAGCATACAATCAAAGTATCGAAATATTAGCACTAAAAAATGGCGGCCAAATCATTAATAAAGGAAATGATGGAACTGTTACTTTGGATCAAACGTATACAGATCCTTCCACAGGTCAATCTACCTATTCAACAATATACAACCTATTGATTAGTACTTCAGATTGGTTTTATCCTATTGCGAACAATATAGTAGAAGTCGCAAATAATAGCTATCCAGATCAGACTGTTAATAGTACGAATCAAACAGCAATGACCGAGGCTAGTAGTTTTTATCAAACAATATCTGTTTATCCTACTTCTAAATTAGCAACAGATTTTGAGAAAGCAATGAAATCGGGTATCTCTTCTGCACAAGCACAAGCAAATGGAAACCCAGGATCTTCCCAAAATATTGCCCAAACATTGAATGATGCGGTGAATACTTTTTTTCAAAGCACTAAAAATTATAGGCATGTTACCATGTCTGATTTTATGGCGATTGATACTTATTACAAGAAATTTCCATTTGTATGGTCTAAATACTCAAAAGCTGTAACCTATTATTTATATAGTAGTGACGGAAAAACAAAACAATTTATAGGAACAATTACACTTAATAAACCGTCTCAAATTAATATAGCAAGTAATAACGGAGGGTATACATGTACATTTTCACCGGCTAAAAACCCTAATGACCTGAAATCTGTGGATGTCGATACAACAGATACTAAAGCACTCACCTATCTAAATGGAATATTTGTAGATGATGTAAACAAAGACATTCCGGGTATTGCAGTGAAAGGTATTTTTCAATTACGAAATTTATTTAGCAATGATCCTAAAGATGTCGAAGTGATTCCTGTTTTAACAGGTACAATTAATGGAATTACGTGTTTAGGTAGAGATGAAAGTCAAACAACAAAAGATAATCCTAAAAGCTTTAAGCAAATAATTGATTTGATTCTTGAAATTGGTGCAGGGATTGTTTTTATTCCAGCTACTATTGTCTTAATCCGAACATACTACTTGTGGATAAGAGATCGAAATGTACCTACAACAAGACAAGAACTTGATGCTCTCGAAGGGCGTCTTAATAATCAACTCAATGATGAATTGAATGATCTTTATGCTGACCTTACTGCTGGTCGTATGTCACCACCATCTAGTATTAGTGATGGGTTAAGTAGTCTATCGAGTAGTCAAGATTCCCTTATGAGTGTTTCTTCTTTGCGAGATCTGTCTTCTAGTCAATCAATTTTAGCTGATAGATTGGGGGTTTTAGATCGATATGCTTCTTCCTTTTCTTCTGAACAAAGTATAGAAATGCAAGAATTAGGGACCAGATTAAGTGACCTTTCTGCAGAAGTAAACTTTGATTCACCACCACCTAGTTTAAGTGACCTTAGTAGTTTAACTTCTTCTTTCGGGAGTTTATCTATAGATATAAGCGATTTAACAAGTAGTGTGAGTAGTGGTATTTCAGAGCATGATCTGCGTTCTCTTGACGATATGCGATCAGAAACCAGTTCAATTATAAGTGATGTTTCAGCATCAGTGAAAGATGATTCTGAACTTTCTGAAGATAGCGATCCCGAATCAGATGGCATTTTTCCAATAGAAGAGTAAACCAACATACTTTAAAAATCTTAAAACCTAAAAAAATAAAAACAATGGAAAATCAAAGCATAGGAGATTTGGATACTTTAACCAAATCTAAAGAACAATCTAAAAATTGTAGCGTAACTAATAATAGTTCACAAGATGTAGTTGTTGTTTTACCAATAGCAGGACAAACACCAGGACCAGATAACTCGGCTACAGTTGTTAAAGGACTAGATCTGGAAGTATTGAACACTACAGATGGCACTGCAATTATTGCAAAAGATAAAAGTGCATCAGTAGTTTTAGATATGATGTATAAAGACTCTGATACCGGTGAAGAAAAATGGTCTTCGATTTATGATTTGATAATTAGTTCTAGCTCCTGGTATATGCCCGTAGCTAATCATTCTGCCAGTGCTATATTAGGACCTTTTGAGCCTGTTACAGCTTCGTCTGATGATGAAACGGCAATGCAACAAGCTGCTACATTTTATCAAACAATAATAGCATATCCAAACTCGAAACTTGCTTCAGATTATGTCGCCGCTATGAAACAATCTCAAACAGATGCAAGTTCTAAGGCCGACGGTAGTTCTGGATCTTCTCAAAATGTGGCAGATTCATTAAGTGATAGTGTACAAAAGTTCTTTGAAGGTACTAAGGAATTCAAAAAAGTAACCTTACCTGTTTTGGTTGCAATGGAAGATTACTACAGGGATTTTTCTTTTGTTTGGAGTCAATATAAATCAACAACATATAACATTTATAAATCAAATGGAGATCAACTAGGAAAGGTAACTTTTACAAAACCTGACACTATTGATGTAACTAAAGATAATGGAGGATATACGATAACCTATACCTCTTCTGATGAGAAAACTACTAAAAATCTTATCTATTCTGATAGTTTATTTGTAGATGATGTAAATTCTGATACTCCGAGTATTGCACTTAAAGGAACTTTTCAATTAAAGGGAGTTGTTAATGCAACTTCAGATGCTACAATGATTACTATGTTAACAGGAGTTATAGGAGCAGATACGTGTTTAGGAGTAGATTTTGAAATCAAAAAGGATTCTAAAGGAAATCCAGCTTGGTACAAAACAGATGCTTTTCAGGAGTTTATGGCTATAGGTGGTTTGGCTATGTTCGCCATGCTTGCATTAGGTCCTATTAAATGGATTTATGGTAAATGTTTTGGAAAAAAAGCACCTACAACAGAAGAACAGTTTAAAAAGATGCAAGATGATATTAAAGCTTCTCTTAAGGAAGAAATAGATACAGCGGTCAAAAAAATATCAGATGGGAAAGGAGAGGTACCTGATAATCCGGCAGATGCACTTGAAGAGATGGGAGCTTCTAAAGGGCGTGTTCAAGCTGCCGAAAATGCTGGTAAAATCCAAGAAGGACTAGAATCTGAAGCAAATACTCTTGAACAATTAGCAGAATTTGAAGGCGATATGACACCAGACCAACTGGAAACTTTAGAGTCTAATGCAAGTGATCTTAAAGAAATTCAAGATGCACTTGATAATGCCCAGTTTAAAGATTTACCAGATGTAGTAAAAGCGCAAACTGAGAAAATGGGAGACTTAAAATCTAATATAAATGATTTTGTCGAAGAAGTGCAAGAACACCTATCTGCAGAAGCTAAAGCACAAATTGCAGAAAACAAAGCCACTAGTGACAAATTAGTTGATGAAGTAAACGAATCTCAACAGGAACAGGAAGAAGAAGCTTCTCAAGATGGTGAGGATGTAGATCCAATCGAACCAGTTGAATGATAAATACTAAAACTAAATTTTAAAATTTAAATCATGGCTAATACTATAGTTAATATAAATAATCAATTAAATCAAGCACTGGATATCTATACATTCACTGTACCATCTGGTGCTTCGGCTTCTGATCCATCTACAATGTATCCCAATTATACCAAAGTGGGAACTGTAACGGCTAATAATACCAAGGGAACTTATACGCCAGATCCAAAAAACCCTTTAGAAAACCTTGCTTTTGTACAGCAAACTAATGGTTTACCGGTTTTTCAGGCAGTAACTAATATATTAGGAGATACACAAGTAACTATTCCGACCACCGCAATAACCACTGCACAGGCCGCTTTTAGTTTTTATAAATCTTATAAAGGAAGTCCATATTCTCCTAATTCATTGCAAATCAATAGTATTATATTAGATAATACAGATATTTCTACTCAAAAAAGTTTATTAGATCAATGGTTTAAGACTAATAAATTTCCATTTGATTATGGATTATTTTCCTCAGTTTCATATTGGGCAGAAAACGATGCAAGAGCATGGGCTGCAACTTATTATTGTTACAGCCCTCAGAATCCAAAACCAGAGATTCCTTTAGTATTACCTAAAAATCAAACGGGACAACTAGTTTTGGGAACCGATGGTACAGCTACGTATACTCCAGTTACTGGTACTGATAGTGCCGGAAATCCAATTTTGGGAACTGCAGTAACACTTACATATTCTAAAAGTGTAGCTGCTTCTAAAAATGCAACCGATACTTCAGGTGTAAATCTAACGGCTATTCCTCAAGATATGGTGCTACATGATGGTGCATCCGGAACCTATGAACTGTTCTTTACAGGAAAAATTAATGGAGATGACGTAATCATTCAACCTTATCCCGTTCCTAAATTAGCGTGGTGGATGGGAGTATACGATTTGGCTTCTTTGGCTTTTACTGCGATTAATGTAATTATGATCGTACATACCGTTATCGAACTTGCCAAAAGTCTGCCTGATTTATTTAGTGCATTAAAAACAGGAGGTGAAGCTATTGTAAACTCTACAAAAAGTGCGGTAAGCAGTGTATCCAAATGGATTAATGAAAAATTTACTGATGCCGCAGAGCCTAATGGTGACTTAGTAAATACCGATATCGACACTGATGTTGATACCGACGTTGATACTGATGTTGATACCGATGTTGATACCGATGTTGATACTGATGTAGACATTGATGTAGACATTGATGTGGATATTGATGCTTTTGTAGTGGTAGATATTGATGTAGATATTGATGTGGATATCGATACGGATGTGGATAATGTAGTGGATAATGTTGTAGATAGCGTAATTGATGTAGATACTGACATTGATACCGATGTTGATGTGGATAGCAATACTCTTGGAAATCTTTTAAAAAATATAGGAAAATCTCTTTGGGAAAATAAAGGAACCATAATGAAGGCGGTTCTTAAAAATGCAGCCGTGATGGGAGGTATGATGGGAGCTCAAAAACTTCTTCAATTATGGTATAAAAAAGCAGGACAAAGTTATGCTGGTATGATTCCCGCAGAAGCTGCACCTTTAGGTCTATTAACTGATTATATGTTGAACTCTGCGAACTCAATTTCGGATCGTTGGAACACTTTTGCAGATTATGCACAGCAAGGAGCTAGTACTGATGAACAAAACTTAGTAGTCGCAGGACTTATTTCGTCTAAAAACGATACCGAAGATGCAGCATTGGCAGCATGGAGATGGAGCAAATCTGATGAAGAAGCATGTGTAAATGCAATGGTCACGGCGGCCGCTACAGATAAATATAAAGGGTACAATACTTTGGCTACTTATAAATATAGTGGAAAAGATTTGCCATTAAAAGTTGGAGCTGGTGTGGCTCTTAAATTCTTAGTTAAAATTAGTTAATTATGTTACAAGAAAACAAACTCAAAATGTATCCTAAATACGAAGATCACCAGCAGGCATGGGAAGAATTAGCTCAAGGCATAGCTTCTATCAAAGACGACATAAGTGATGTTGAAGATGGGAGTATCTTACCAAATTCTAAAAAAGGAGAATTAATTATTATTGGTTCGGGAATCGAAACCATTGGAGTATCACTTGGTGATAAGAAACTTATCGAAGATGCGGATAAGGTTCTTTTTTGTGTAGCCGATCCGGCAACTATAGTTTGGCTAAAACGATTAAGGCCAGATGCCCTGGATTTATATGTCCTGTATGGAGAAAACAAGGTTCGTTATACTACATATATGCAAATGACAGAAGCGCAACTTTATTGGGTTCGCAAAGGTTTAAAAGTAGTGGTAGTTTTTTATGGACATCCAGGAGTATTTGTGCTTTCAACGCATAGAGCTATAAAGTTGGCACGAAGAGAAGGGTATAAAGCCACAATGAAAGCTGGAGTATGTGCCTTAGATACTTTGTGTGCAGATTTAGGGGTGGACCCTTGTCATCCAGGATTGCAAACACATGAAGCTACAGATTGCCTTATTCGTCAACGAAATATAGATCCTACACTGCATGTTATTTTGTGGCAAGTAGGTTTAATAGGTGAGTTGGGATATCGAAGGCAAGGGTATTTAAATGACAATTTTTCTTACTTTATTAAATGGTTGCAAGGAATTTATGGTGATGAATATGAAATTACTCACTATATCGGTTCTCGATATCCGACCATAGATCCTTTGATTCAAAAATACAAGTTGAGTGAGCTTCATGACCCTGAAAATCAGACCAAAGTAACAGGGCTTTCTACTTTCTACATTGAGCCTAGAGATGTGGTCCCTTCTCATTTACAGACAGTGAAAGATCTTGGAATCCTAAAGGAAGGGCAACGAATCATTCCTCCAAAATCACCATTGCGAGAAATAGGTTTATATGGCCCGCGGGAAATGAAAGCTTTTGATGCATATTCTAAATTTAGAATCCCACCTTCTTATAAATGGCAAAATGATACAGAAGCGAGTAACTTTTTGATAGAATTACGTTTTGATACTCAATTACAAGATCTTTATCTCAAAAATCCTTTGGAAGCATTAAACGACCCTCGTTTTGACGGTTTGTCTGATAGAGAAAGAGCTCTTTTGGCATCAAGAGATTCAGGAGCTATTCAAATAGCTTCCAAAGGGGCTTATGTACGTTCTATAGAAACGGAAGAAACTCTAACGAATATTTTGACACGTAAATCATCATCAACTTCCCTTCTTAAAACAATTGCAAATTTAAATAAAAACAATGCACGAGATGAATTCAACCGTTGGTTGGATGAGAATGATTTCACCATAAATTGGGGATCTTTGCACAGCTCTATAGATTTTATTAATCGTAATAATATGTTTCCGTGGACAGGTGTATATATAGAACCTGAACAAAAATTGGCGGTTACCATTATTGGAAACCAAACCAATAGAAGGAAAAGTATTGTATATGTAAATGACATCCGTATCAAAAATTTCGCTTTTGATAATGGCGTTATCAAATGGAAAAGTAATGCTCAAGTACCCTTTAATGGTTTTATTAGACCCGATGTGGATCTGCAAGGCAAGCGTAGAATTATTGGTAAAGTATGGCCTGATGAAGAAACGGTACCTGCTAACAATAACTTCGTAGCTTATGACGTAGATCCCGAAAGAAAAGTTCTCGCGGCAGAGTCAGCACAGTTTTATGAAGGTAATGACATCCAAGATATTTATGGAAACTATGCAGTGCGCACAAATGGACGTTTTTCGAGGATGATTAATGAATTTAATCTTTCTGAGTTAGGTTTAGAAATCAATCAACAAAAAGTCGAATCTTATAACTTCGAAAATGGAAAACTGAGTTGGATTGGAGGTAACAAAGCTTGCTATTCTGGATCAGTAAATCTATTAGTTGATCCTATAATAAAGAGTATAGAGCTTTATGGTAGTTCAACGTCTAGCGAAGAAGCAGGGGAGTTTAAATGTTATGGCTCTCTTCAATTCAATGAAAAACCAGAATATAATGGGCCAAAAGTTCCAGAATGGGCAGAAAATTATTTAGCAACTATTGCGTATGATAATAGTAAAAAGGGGGGATTGCTTTTCTGGCATAAGTGGGAAAAGCAAAATTTTACCAGCATGGTTATGAATAAATATATATCAAACCTTATTTAAAACTCAAAATTATGAATACAAATCATCCCTTTGATTTATTGCAAAATTTATTCGACATTTTTTGTTTTTACGTAAAAACTGTTTCTGATGATTCTGATATTGGAGAAGATATGTTAGCCTCAAAATCGAATATGATATTTTAAAAAAAATGGAAAGAAATTTTATCATTTTAGAATATGATGTTGAGCAATATCCCTTTCAAGAAATGTTATGCAAACAGGTATTTAAAGTCCCTAGGTTAGAACACTTACATGTAGTTTGGAAGAAGCAAAACAAAAGAGAAGAACTTAATTATAAAGACAATTTAGTTCTTAGGAAGCTAATGCAAAGACTACCAGATGAATCTCTATTTTATAAGATATATCATAAGTGGATAGCTAATATTTTGGCTCCTCATTATGCTAATAAAATCAGTTACTCGGCTCATCCCAAAATGCGCGTGCATTTAGCAGGAACAGGAACAGTTAGTGATTTTCATAGAGATGTAGATGTAACTAAACGTCAGGATCAAATTAATTGTTATTTACCTTTTACAGATGTGTTTGAAAGTTCAACTTTGTGGTGTCAAAAAAGTTATAATTCTACCGAATACAATCCTATTAACCTTAAATATGGTCAGGCATTGCTTTGGGATGGAGGTTGGTTAAAACATGGAACCTATGAAAATAGTACGAATAATACACGTGTGAGTTGTGATTTTAGATTTCATGCAAAAGTCCCCGAGAAAGTTAAGAGCCCATGGAGGGATGTACTTTCGGGTAGAAAGGTACAATCTGTTACAAAAGATGAATAGTAGTAAGTAGAAGTGTCTCTTTTAAAAAAGCACTATATGTTATTGTCATTTTGGGATCGCTACAGATAAATATTCTAATAAACCCATTTGAACTTATGATTTTCTATTGGGGGGTATGATGGAAGATATTAAGGGAAAATGGGTTTACTGTTATTCTTATGGCGAAATATGAAATAAGTTAATATAGCCTAGTTGTGAACAACAATTTGATTAACGTATTATTAAACAACTAAAAAAATGATTTTAAGAAATGATAAAAAAAATACGACTCCTCTAAAATTATTTAAACCTTTATTTGATAGAGATAGTCTTCAAATCTTAGAATGGTCGATTAAAATTACTCGAGATCGTATTGAGCCTAGTTGTAAGCCAACATTTTATGTTTATCATAAGGATGAAGATTTTTCTAATTATTACAAACTCAATGCGCTTTTAGCAAAAGTAGCTTACCCAAAAGATATTTTAGATATTCAAGAAAAAGGGATTCCCACTTCCATGTATAATGGTTTGCGTATCCCGTTGATGTTTGATGATCATAAATGTTTGTATATTAATGAAGAAGGTGAACATACAATTCGCTCTTTACGCTGGAAAAACAAAGAGTCTTATGATGAGTTGAGATATATTTTTAAAAATGACTTAGAAATTAATGATTCTAATGGCTATGTACATCAAGAATTAAAAGATTATTATACGAGTATTTCGCAAAAAGACAGGTCTAATATTTGTTCAGGAATTTGGTTTCAGGAGATGAATGATCGAATTAGTGAATTATATCTTGCATTTCCAGAAAGACCAAAATTGAAATGGATCATAAAAGAATTAAAGAGTTATATGTCAAATAAAACATACAAAAATGTATGGGCATATTCTGATTTGAGATGTAAAAACATAGGGTTTGACAGTCACATAGCTGCTAATCTGGCAATAACTATATATTTTTCAATTCCGGTTGGTGATATGTTTCCTGATAATTATATAGAACTGATGGATACTACACATGATTTTTTTTGCTATATAAAAAAAGCAAAAACCTCCTTTATATAGTCATATGGTCTTAAGTTAATATTATTTTATCAAGTTCAATTAGTTTATTTTGAGCAGCAAAAATAATAAGACCGGCAATATTTTTTGCACCAGTTTTGGATAACAAATTGGATTTATGCGTTTCGACTGTTTTTTTACTTACAAAAAGCTTTTCACCGATTTCTTTGGCTGTAAGTTGATAGCATAACAGTTTGAGTACATCCAACTCCCTGGGAGTTAATTCGTCAATGGCATCTGTGGGTATAATAGGTGTATTAGAAGCGATTTGTTTTCGTAATACTTCCATTTGTTCCATATCGAGGTAATGCCCGGCTTGATATACATTTCGAATTACGTTAACAAGGTCTTTTTTATCAATTTCTTTAGGAATAAAAGCATTTGCTCCAGATTTAAACATATAACCCAAATAATTAGGTTGATAATGAGAGGAGATAATTATACTTTTTATAGCAGGATATTCTTTAGATAACACATCAATTACATCTTTGCCCGTACCATTTTTCATTCGTAAATCAGAAAGTACAATATCAGGGATGTTGTCGGTTTTTAGCGTTTCAAGAAAAGAATTACCTCCATAAGATACCGAGATTACTAAAAAACCATCAATGTTATCCAAATAATCCTTTAATAAGTTAGCAACTAACTTGTCATCTTCGACTAAAGCTATTTTAATTGTATTCATTTTGCTTGTATAGAAGTGTGAATTTTGTCCCTTGGGGTATATTGGGTGCAAATTTAAATTGTGCATTAAGCTGTTTAGTTCTTAATGAGATGTTCTTCATTCCTAGTCCTTTATTTTTATGACTTGGCAATCCAATACCATTGTCTTTTACAGATAAAAAAACAAATCGATTAGATACCCTTAATTTAATGAAAATTTGAGAGGCATTGGCATGTTTATCAATATTTGTGATGACCTCTTGAAATATTCTATAAATATTAATTTTAGTTTTTTCAGGGATTATAATTTTAGAATTTTCAGATACATAAAAATCAATTATAAATAAACTATTCATCGGGGAAAGGATAGTTTGAAACAAATCTCCAAGCAAACTCTCTTGTAAAAGAGGAGGTGTAAGATCGTGTGATATTCTTCTTGCTGTACCAATACTATTTTTTATAGGATCACTTAACGATTCATCATCATTCATAAGTTGAATGCGTCTTAATTGACCTATTAATTCGTCATGAATATCTGCGGCAATTCGTGTTCGTTCTTTTTCCTGTATTTCTATACTATTGTTTAACAGTTTTTCATTGTGTCGTATCTGTAAAGTTGCTTTTTGTTGTTCTTCCTTTTTAATACGATTTACATATTTTTTTGTTAATACTATAATAAATAATAATAGCACAGAAAATAAAAGTAACGTGCCTGCTATCCACCATATTGGAGTTAAAGGGTTTTTCCAGTCTTCCATACTAAATTTACTAAGGTGATATAAAATAATAATAAGCAAAAAGCTCTAAATAGCCATATCCAACCCACTAGATTAAGATGTTCATTAATAAGGTAATTGGTGGTAAGAGCTATAATGAAATCGATACCAAAATAAAATAGTATGATTAGCAATGTCGTAATCGTTATATTCGATAGAATTAATTTACCATCAAAAAATCTAAATAAAGTAGCAATCAATAAAATGATGATTGAAAAAATATAAAATAATCGATCATAGGATTGATATGAACTTATTTCGGTATTAAAAATCAAACTAAGTGTCATAGGTATTAAAAACAGCAGCGATATACAAAAGAAAATCGGTTTTTTCCATCTGAAAAAATGTATCAAGATATAGTAGCCCAAAAAGAACAAGTGAATATAATAGGATATCGAAAACAGGAAAAGGTTTACTTTCCCATACATCGCTATCATTTCTATTGCGAGAATGGAGCCAAGATAAATTATGGAGATAAAAGAATGCTTTTTTAAGATACTATATGTTAATCCAATAAATAGAACCAACACGCATAAGCTTGAAAAAGCATCCATTACCTTTTCAATAATAATTATACTATCCATGCAAGTATGGGCTAGAGTAAATTAAAGCCTTGATCTATGATAGAAAATGGAGGATGAGGTTGTGAAACATCCATAAACAATTCTGTTCCTGAAGGATCCTGAGTTCTAGTACTACTCAATTCAAGTTCTCGGGTTAGAATAAATTCTAAATTATAACCGTAGACATCAAATTTTTTGAGTGCAGTCATTACAAAAACTGTTTGATCACTATTGGTAAATAATGTTTCTACATCTTCAAAGGGAACGGTAATCAATCTTAATAATTCACCGTTACCAGATTTATTTTTTTGCACTTGATCTTTAAACCAGTTTTTAGAACCTAACATCCAATTTAGGATCCTTTGCTCTGCATCGCTCTTACAAATTTGATCAGAACATGATATCGCCAATGGTTTAAATTCTTTTGTAGTTTTAACCCCAGCAGTATTAAAGCTTCGGGTAAATTCTTTTTCGAATAGATTAACACCCAGTTCGTAAGACTGGTTAGTGTCACTAACATTATCGATTACATAAAATTTAAGTTCAAATTCATCTACACCAAAATAACAATGTATACTATCTGGACTATTTTTCTTCCAATTTATATAATCTTCATGTTCTATTGCAAAACCATATCCCGATGTTAAAAAGTTTAAGGCAATGTTAGTGTTTCGTAATTCGTTCCAAGTGTTAATGTTCGCTTTGATTTTAGCGACTTTGTTTTTGCTAGTGCTCATTTTTTTAGGTTTTAAGAGTGTATTCGTACTAAGGGTAAAATAATTAGGTATGATTAAAATGAGAAGTTGTAAATATGGTTAATAAGTAATGTCACTCTCATTTTAATAAAGCTCTAAATTCGGCAAAAAACTGTAATTTAAAGTGTATTTGAAGGAAAAAATAATTGACTTGATCGTTTTTTGTATAGTCAGGTAAATATACTTATTTTTCTGCATGTTTTTTTACAGTAAAAACAGTTTGTAAATAAAAGTTAAGCTTAGGTAGATAATAATAATATTTTTATAAAGGATATTTTTGTCCGTTATAAAATAATACCTTAACTTTGCGGTATTAAAATTTTATATATGTTTTCAAAATCTTGCGAATATGGTTTAAGAGCGGTGATTTTTATTGCGCAACAAACTACTCAAAATAATAAAGTAAGTTTAAGTACTATTTCAGAAGAAATAAACTCACCCCAAGCTTTTACCGCTAAGATTTTACAGCAGCTTACCCGAAACGATATCGTGAAATCGATTAAGGGGCCTTATGGAGGTTTTACTATAGAAACGGAGAAGATGAGTACAAAGCTTAGTGAGGTGGTAAGCGTTTTGGATGGCGATTCTATATATACTGGGTGTGGGTTAGGGCTTAAACAATGTGATGCAGACTCTCCTTGTCCACTACATTTTAAGTTTGTCGAAATCAGAAATAATTTAAGGGATATGCTCGAAAATACATCCTTAAAATCTGTTGCCGAGGATATGAATGCAGATTTGACAACTTTAAAAAGGTAAAAAAATTTAATTATATAAAGGATAAAAAGATCTTTTAATCGTTTATGAAAAATAGATATATAAATTTTGCGATAGCAATTGTTTTTATTTGGATTGGTTTTGTTTGCTCGATAAGTTTTATGGAAGCTTGGTTAAAGTTCCGAGCACCAGGGGTTACAACAGAGATAGGTCTTGGAGTGGGACAACTAGTTTTTACGGCCCTAAATAGAGTTGAAATCACATGTGCAATTTTGATCATATTAAGTTTAGTGTTCTCAAAATCTGGTAATGTATTTGCTCTTTTTAGAATCTACTTTTTTATCACTTTAATTATTCTTAGCGTACAAACTTTTTGGTTGTTGCCAATTTTACATCAAAGAGCGGATTTACGTATTGAAGGATTAGATGTTCCTAGAAGTAACGTACACCTATGGTATGTAATGATAGAAATAATAAAAGTGATCACTCTTTTCATCTATGGAGTAAAACTTTTGAATGCAATTATAGGTTCAAAAAACAAAATACATATACAGACATGAGTATAACCAAACCCTTATATGTAAAGATTATTGATCTAGATAACGAAATTCATAAGATCAATTTTAAACCAAACGAATATTCAAATCTGATGGAGTTGATCATTAATCATTATTACGAGGAGATCGGGGATTGTGGAGGAAGAGGGTTATGTGGTACATGTCATGTGCAACCAAACCAATTGATCGGTTATGATATTCCAGATCTGCAAGAAATCAAAACATTAGACACTTTGCCCGGAAGAAGTATGTCTAGTCGATTGGCTTGCCAAATAATGACAAATGAAAGAATTAATAAAATGACTTTTAAAATTATAAATGATAATTGATAAAACTATGATCACAGCATCACTAATAGAAAACATAACATACAAAGATAACGGACCAGCTATATCGGTTCTATTACAAACAAAAACTTCAAAAGAAATTAGAATCGTCATGAAGAAAGGACAGTTAATGAAAGAGCATAAAGCTCCTTTTCCTATAGTTGTTCAGGTATTCGAAGGTGCAATAGATTTTGGTGTAAGCGGAACAAAAAAGACACTAAAAAAAGGAGATTTGATAGCACTTGATGAAAATGTCCCTCATGATTTAACCTGCATTGAGAATTGTATTGTTCGATTATCCATTTCACATATGGACACCGCAGATAGAGTTAAGAATATAGTCAAATAAGTCCCATTAAATTAAATAAGTAGAAATGAAAAAAATTTGGATTGGATTTACCAGTGTAGTGGTATTATCATTTATGGCATTAATATGGGTAGGAACCGAGATTTATCAAACCCAACCACCTATTCCTGATACCGTAATTGTTAAAGAAACTCAAGAAATTGTATTTACCAAAGATGATATTCAAACAGGACAAAATGTTTGGGAGTCGATTGGCGGAATGGAAGTAGGATCTATATGGGGTCATGGGAGTTATGTTGCCCCCGATTGGACTGCAGATTGGATACACAAAGAAGCACTTTTTTTACTAGACGCATGGGCTCAAAAGGATTTTAATACTAAATATGAACACCTTGATGTAGAGAAAAAAGCTGCGTTAAAGGCTCGTTTAATAGAGAATGTTAAGACTAATACGTATAACATTGCTAATAAAAGTATAACGATAACAGCTGCAAGACATGAGGCGATTAAAGAAAATTCGGCATATTATGCTGCGATTTTTTCAAAAGGGCATGAACAATATGCTATTCCAAAAGGAGCTTTGGAGGATACAAAAAAACTTTCGCAGTTAAATGCTTTTTTGTTTTGGACTTCTTGGGCAGCAAGCACCAATAGGCCGGATATGGCATATACTTATACTTCTAATTGGCCGCATGAACCTTTAATTGATAATACGATTACCCCAGATTCTCAGATTTGGTCTGGATTTTCAATCATTTTGTTATTACTATTTATAGGAATACTAGTGTATTACTATGTTAGAAATCATGAAAAAGGAGAAGCGCTGGTGCATCCCAATAGTGACCCTTTACGCAATATGAATTTAGTGAAATCTCAAAAATCAGTATTAAAATATTTTGTAGTGATTTCTTTATTGATTGGATTGCAAATTATTTTGGGAATTATTACTGTTCATTATACTGTAGAAGGGCAGGCTTTTTTTGGTATTGATTTAGCAAGTGTTCTGCCCTATTCTATTACAAGAACATGGCACACGCAATTAGCTGTGTTTTGGATCGCTGCTACCTGGTTGGCCACAGGGTTGTTTTTAGCACCTATGATTAGCGGTAAAGAAATGAAGTATCAGGTTTTTGGTATTAACTTCTTATTCATAGCTTTAATTATTATAGTTCTAGGTTCGTTGATTGGAGAATGGTTGGGAGTACATCAATTTTTTGACTTAACTACTAATTTCTTTTTTGGCCATCAAGGGTATGAGTATATGGATTTGGGCAGGTTTTGGCAAATATTCCTTGGTATTGGTTTGGTGTTATGGGTCTTGATGGTGGGCAGACACGTGTTGTTTGGTATTAGAAAAAATGATGATTCTAAACATCTATTAATTATACTTTTAATATCGGTACTTGCTATTGGGATGTTTTTCTTTTCTGGATTGATGTATGGCGAGAATAGCAGTTTACCAGTGATTAATTATTGGAGATGGTGGTTGGTACATTTATGGGTAGAAGGTTTCTTTGAAGTTTTTGCAACTGTTATCATTGCATTTGTATTCTTAAAGATGAAAATTCTTTCAGCAAATACTGCCGGTAAAGCCTCCATAGCATCTGCTACGATATTTTTGGCAGGAGGAATTATAGGTACTCTTCATCATTTGTATTACTCTGGTACACCTGTTCAGGCAATTGCTCTAGGAGCCACATTTAGTGCCTTAGAGGTAGTGCCTCTTACCTTAATGGGTTTCGAGATAAGAGAAAATTGGAATTTGTTGAAATCCAATGAATGGATGCAAAAATATAAATGGCCAATATTTTTCTTCATAGCAGTGGCTTTTTGGAATATGGTGGGGGCTGGAGTATTTGGCTTTCTTATAAACCCTCCAATTGCATTGTACTACATACAAGGGTTAAATACTACAGCAGTTCATGCACATACGGCCCTTTTTGGAGTGTATGGTATGCTAGGGATGGGGTTTATTATCATATGTCTACGTTTTTATTCTAATAGGCCTTGGGAGACTACAAAACTTAAAAGAGCATTTTGGTTTTTAAATATTGGATTAATCGCAATGGTAGTATTGAGTTTACTTCCCGTAGGAGTTATTCAAGCGTACACATCTATTACCAAAGGATATTCTTATGCAAGAGATGCAGAGCTTTTGTATTCCCCAGTGGTTCAAACTTTAAAATGGCTACGAATGATTGGTGATATCATATTCTCTATCGGAATCTTCTATTTCTGCTGGTTCACCATACAAGAAACAATCTATTGCCTTAAAAAAAGGAATTAGAAAAGCGTAATAACATAAACTATTTAGGTTGTTAAAAACTGAAAATATGGAAGAGATAAAAAATAGAGATGATGTTTTTGTGTTGGTATCAACTTTCTATAGAGCAGTTAGAAAAGATGAACTCTTAGGGCAGATTTTTAATGGTCATATACGCGAAAAACAATGGCCCATACATCTAGAAAAACTTACAGATTTTTGGGTTACCGCATTATTCGGAAAAGCTTGCTTTAAAGGTAATCCGGGACAGGCACATAGAAATGTGGATAAAAACCTTAATTATACGATGGATCAAGTCCATTTCGGAAAATGGTTGCAACTCTGGTTTACCACAATTGATTCGCTATATGAAGGTGAATTAGCACAAAGGGCAAAAGATGCATCAAGAAAAATGGCCACCAGTCAATATCTCTCTATTTGGAAAAATAGGCCTCAATAACCATAACCCAAAACAGATATATAAAAACAATATAAACTTAAGCTAGAATAGCTTTTATAAAAGATAAGAATATGAAAATTTACCAAGAATATTTAGAAGAGTACACAGAGGGAATAATAGGATATACACCATTAGCAATAATCGGGCAAAGTTGTTTAGGTTCTGTTGCTGCTATGTTTATTTTAATGAACGGAAACTCGGCATTACAAATGTTTCAATTATTTATTGTAACCATTATGTGTATGTTTTATAACGGAGCTATGCTATCACAACAAAAACCAAAACTAAGTTTTAATCTTCTTGTTTTGAGCGTAGCAGTTAGTGTTGTGGTTACGATTATAAATCTCATTTAATAGTAGTTTTTGAAAACAGATTAATTAGAATAAATAAAGTATGGAACAAAAAGAAATATGGTTAAATAGCCTAATTACAGAAGGTCCTCAGGAAGGTTTTGAATTGGCAATAAAACTTTCAAGAATGGGAGTTAAATCTACACAGCCCGATATGGAAGTGCTAAAACGGTTACGAAAAGAGTATGCTAATAATGCCGATGGCCTTACGGCAGCTTCTCATGTTGTTGCTGTAAATTTTCAAACGATTTCTGCGGCAAATAATTATTGGCGATAGAATTTATTGCGATAATAATATGTATGTTTTTAAATAACAAAACCCGAACAATCTGTTCGGGTTTTGTTCAAATTGATTCAATACCCACTATCGAATCAATTTAGATTAGTATAATAGTTTCTTTTTTCACCCAACCTATCACACTGTAATATTTTAGACACAAATTTTATCTTCTCAAATAATTTTGGCGTATAAATAAACTCAATTATCTATATCTTTAAATAGATTTAATTCAACGTTTTTTTTATAGTACCTATAGCTATATCGCCCAATAGTTAGACCAAGGATATTTCCTCAAATCATCCAAAATTAGGTGCTATATGTATTTATAAAAGGTTTTAAATAATAAATTTGATTTTGTGTTTGACTATTAAATTCTTATTCTAGAACATAAGATAATACCAAATTAAGATAAGATATGATTACTATACAAGACAATATTCTTGAGATTTATAAATTTCAACTACTATCTAAGTAAAACGAAAGTTAAAGTATAATAAATCATAGTAGATAAAAAGATCCGAATATATTTTTATCTTTTTAAACAAGTTGATACACAGAAAATTTATAAATTCGTTGAGGTTAGATACAACTAAGCGTAAGCCCAATATTTTTGTATGATTAAGAAATTTTTCATAGTGATTCTTTTGACCATGTCAATCTTGTTTGTAGGATCTGTCTATGGACAACGAAAGCAATCAAAAATTGCTCAAGATGTTTCTCATTTTGAGAAACTAAAAAATGAAATTGGCGCTTATACAGAAGATTCTCTAAAGTTACAAATTGCAGAAAAAGCATTACAAAAAGCAAAAACTAATAGGGATACGCTAGCAATTGCGAATGTGTATTATTTCTTATCAAAAATTAAAACTTCAAAACAAAACCAATATTCAGATAGCATTATAAGTATTACGTATAAGAAGAATTATATACAATACCCGGCTTTAGGCTATCTTGTTAAAGGCAATATTAATTATGAATTGGGAGATTATAAAAAAGCTTTAGAGTATTATTTAAAAGGATCAATTTCTGCAAAAGAGAACGGAAATGAGCAATTATATTTTAGCCTTAAATTTAATATTGGACTGTTAAAAAACACAGCTGGAGAGAGAGCCGAGGCGCAACAGATTTTTACCGAATATCTTGCTTACCTGGATCAAAACCCCAAAATCAAAACGCCTTACAATTATAATGGGACACTTTTTGCCTTGGCTGATGCATATATTTATAATAAACAATTAGATTCTGCCAAAATATATATAGATAGAGGTATTATTGAAGCTTTAGAAACCAAAGATGAATCTATTTACTCTATTTTGGTGGTGTATTCCGGGATGCTTCATTATTTTTCTGACAAATATGAAGTAGCTATTGATAGTTTACAAAAAGGGAAACGATTAATCCAAAACACAGATGAGGTAAAAACAAGAACAGCAATTTGTGATTATTATTTGGCACGTTGTCATCAAGCAATGGGTAATATCGATTTGAGTGTACATCATTTTGAAAATGTAGATAGTATACTTAAAAAAACCGATGATGTTATTCCTGAATTGATAGATACATATGATCATTTAATTAACTATTACAAATCTCAAAAACAAGTAGATAAGCAACTTGAATATATCAATACGAGCTTAAGATTTGATAGTATACTTCATGCCAATCAGATCTATTTAACCAAAAACATTAGTAAACGATATGATACGGTAGAGTTGATTTCTGAAAAAGAAAAACTTATTAGTCAATTAGAAGAGGATAAGTTTATAAAAGAAGAAAAAATAACTATACTATCCATTTTTTTGGGTGTATTAGTTTTGATTGCAGGATATGGGTTTTGGCGCAGTTATAATAATAGAAAACTTTTCTTGGAGGTATTAGAAAAACAAAAGGAAAAAGAAAAAACAAAGGAACAAAATATAGAAGAGGTTATAGCTGCAAAACCTAAAGAAGAAATAGATATCCCCGAAGAAGTAGTGACTGAAGTATTAAAAAAATTACAATCTTTTGAAAACTCAGCAAAATTTTCTAAAAAACACTACACATTAAATTCGTTAGCAAAAGAGCTAGATACTAATAGTGCTTATCTGTCAAAAATCATTAATGTATATAAGCACATTAATTTTGCAAATTATTTAAATAATTTACGAATTGATTTTGCAATAGATCAACTTACTGCAAACAATCCTCTAAGATCATATACGATAAAGGCGATTGCCGAAGAAGTAGGCTTTAAAAACGCACAATCTTTTTCTACAGCTTTTCATAAAAGAACAGGAATCTATCCATCGTATTTTATTAAAAAACTAAAGGTGTGATGAATGCCAAAAATCATCTAATGTAGATCATTTCTGGTGTAAAAAATGTGAAATAAACAATAATTAAAACCTATGAAAACTAAAAACCAAATTAAAAAACTGAGTTTGGATAAAATTAATGTTGTTAAGCTCAATAATACAGCACAGTTCATAATAGGCAAAGGATGCCCACTTGCTGTAACATTAACAATTTGTGGTCCCGATTGTAACGATATTACAAAAACAAGACCCGTCACTGGCAATGACGATTAGATGTTAAACTACGTATTTTTAAATTATTAACGAAGATATTTAATAAAACTTAAGTATTATGAAAAAGAGCAAGAGTACTAAGAAATTAAACCTAGAAAAAGTAAATGTAGTTAAGTTAACTGGTAACGAATTTATTAAAGGAGGAGGAGTGATTTTCCAAAAGACAGAGGTAGATTGTGCAAAAACATTTCCTATAGGGCCTATGTATACCTAGAGAAAGAACATATTCTAATCTAAACCAATCACGGCATATTACATAAATTTAAAAATGAACACAAATGAAAACAAACAAAAAATTGACCTTGGATAAAATAAAGGTTGCTCGAGTTTCTGGTTTAAATGAAATTAAAGGAGGGCAAATGAATCCTACAACACTAATACCTGTTCATACTCAAATAAATAAATGTACTTTTATTACGAAAACAATACCAATAAGCATGTAGGTTTTTTAAAAATAGTATAAATTACTAAGCCTGAACAATTCGTTCGGGTTTTTTAATTCAGGCTTTTTAAGATAACAGTATTAAGATAACAGTATTAAGATATTTAAGAAAGAATCAAAAACTAATACAAACAGAATTCCTATTTTGGTAGTATGCATATAGAGCTATCCTTTTTATCCTTTATAGAGATACTCACATTCTCTGTAGCTTTGATGTTGGGGCTACTTTTTTTTACAATGAAATCTGCCAATAAAAAGGCTAATATATTTTTGGGATTATTTTTATGGCTACTTTCCTTAAATATTTTTATTGATGTAATAGATTACGAGATAGAAGAATTTAGTACTGTCGATATTGTATTATTTCAAATTTTGTTATGTATACCTTTTCTGTTATATATGTATACATGTCAAACGATCAATAAGCCCTATAAAAGAGTATTACTTTTTTTATACCTGCCTTTATTTTGTATAGATGTAATGTTACTTTATATCATAAGGACCGAAACAAGTATTGTATTGGTGGATCTAATGCATTACCTGATCGAGATAGTATTATATATTATGATTCTTAAAAAAATAAAAAACCTTAGATCAGAACTGAATAGCTTTTATTCTGATTTAGAAAACAAAAGGTTGTCCTGGATAGTTACTATAGTATACATTAGCCTGGCATTTATTGTATTTGATAGTATAGAGATAGTTTTGGATCTCGATGAAGAAACTGTAGACCCTATTCTCGACCCAATATCAGTAATCCTAGCTTTTATTATGGTGTATTGGATCGCATATAATGGGTTTTCTCAATCAGAAGTGTTTAAAGGATCACTTTTTTTAACCGATTCGAGTGATCTATCTAATCAAAAGTCTATCCAAAAAACAATGCCTATAGACAAAAAAGAAAAAGAACATTTTGACCAGATTAAAAATCGTATTGTAATAGATAAGCTATATGTAAATCCAGAATTAAATTTAAGAGTATTATCGCAATCACTTCAGTTAAAAGAAAAAGAACTCTCTAAACTAATCAATACATATTCTGGCACTAACTTTTATCATTTTATAAATAAATTAAGAGTTGAAGAATTTAAAAGGCTATTAAAAACACCAAAAGCCCAACAATTATCTAATATAGGACTAGCCAAAGAAGCTGGTTTTTTATCTAAATCAACATTTTATAGTGTTTTTAAATCGTTAGAAGGAGTTACACCCAAACAATATGAACGATCTATTAAAAACAATACAAATTAGAGCAATAACTATAGAAATTATATACTTTTAAAAGTAATATTTTCATTCTTCAAGCTCCACTTCCTTGCTGTTAATTAAATTTTATCATAATTTATGTAATTCATAGTATCTTGATAATCAAATATTTGAAATTTAAAAAGTCCAATTGCGTCTACTCGGACTTTCTTTAATACGTGTATTTTAAGTTTTATTCGTCACAGTAGTGTTCGTGATTATAAATAAAAAAGATACACAATGAAAATTAGAAAAAATTACCATTTAATGATTATTTTTTTCATCTCTATAAGCTTTGTGGCTTGTAATAAAGATGATGATGGAACAATTGCCCCAGATGATTTCGGGATCTTTAAATCCATAAATGATACTACCGCTCAAATGAATGGAGTGATTTCAGGGAACACTCCTGCTCATTTCAATAATTTATTGATAAAGTATCCCAATCTCAAAAAGATCAATATGCTTGATTGTCCGGGATCTGAAGATGATGATGCCAATTTAAAAGTTTCAAAAAGAATGCATGAGGTTGGGATAGAATTTCATTTATTTTCAACTTCTGCAATAGCATCAGGAGCAGTCGATATGTATGTAGGCGGGGCTAAAAGAACTCGAGAGCAAGGTAGTCGCATAGGAGTGCATTCATGGAGTGGAGGCCCAGGACAACCAATAGCTACTTCATACCCTGTAGGTCACACTGTGCATTTACAATATATCAATTATTACATATCAGTAGGGTTTACACAAAAACAAGCAGAAGACTTCTATTATTTTACAATTAATGCTGCTCCAGCAGAAGATGTGCATTGGATGACAGAACAAGAAATAGAAACATTTAATATAGTTAAACAATAAATTTAAAAAAATGAAGAAAGTAATTTTATCAGGAATTTTTGTAGCCGTAACAATTTTTAACGTACAAGCACAAAATCAAGAAGTAACACCGCAATATGAGGTAAAAGTAATTACAAGTGTAGAATCCATTGTTCCTAGTGGTTTAGGAAGATCGAGATTGATTTCTGCTAATGCAGATCGAGATTTTGAAGAATTCACATCTCAAAGAACAGAAGAAAACAATACCAGAAACAAAGCAAAGCGAAAAAATATTAGAGTAAAGGATTTTGAAGAGACCAAATTGCTCAATTTTTTTAATCTGGGAGGGATACGATTTCAAAATATAGCTTCTAATGATGCAATTATATCATCAAAACTGACACAAATGCTTTCTGAAGGTTGGGATTTGAGTTTTGTAGTAAGTGGGGTCGAAAGTAAAGGAGGTGATGGAGATGAATTCGGGATTTATATTACTCGTTACATTTTTAAACGCCCAAAATCTCAAAAGTAATAGTGAAATATGAAGTATTGTTTTAAAATAATAATCGTTTTGGTAATCAGTACTTTTTTGTGTTGCGTAGCTTGCTCAAAAGATGATGATGTAGCGTTACCTACTACAAATAATACATTACAACAAAAAGTATTTCAAGAGTTTTGGGATATTTATGATAGACATTATCCATTGTTTCATCGTAAAGATATTAACTGGAAAGAAATTTATGATGTTTATTATACTCAGATTGATAAGACTACTACAGATCAGGATTTGCTTGATATCTTCAAGGATATTATGAATAATGTGATTAAAGATGGTCATACTGATGTAGTATATAATAATCAGCAAGAAGCCGTTTTTGAGCCCCAATTCAATGAAAATATCCAAAACATGGTTCAAAATAATACAGGAAGCAAAGTAAATATTGTAGCTAGTAGTGTCAATAATCCTTACATATCCTACGGGACGTTAAAAAATGATACTACCATTGGGTATGTTAATGCCAAAAATTTTGAACCTGTAAATGAAAATGATAGCGAGTTTAACAATTTTAAATCTATTGTTGATGAAACATTGGTTGCGCTCAAAAATAAGAAAGGAATCATTTTGGATGTACGCACCAATGGAGGAGGGCAAGGACCATATGCTTATTATTTGGCCGGAAGATTTTTTGCCAATAGTACAACGACTACCTTAATCCGCCAACGTATAAAGACAACTACTGGAAGTGGAGTTGAAGCTCTAGGGGCATGGGCTACCTTAGAGTTTGAAGGATATCCTGATAGTAGAGTAGAAGGAGGATATGTGGCAGGAGTATTTCCAGAGGATAATTTTATCAAAGCTTCAGGTACTTTTCAGTATACAAGTAAAATCGCTTTATTAACTTCTAGAGGAACGGCAAGTGCTGCAGAGTACTTTACTGCGGCTATGAAAACTCAAACACATGTAAAAACAATTGGCAATATAACATTTGGGATTTTTGCAGGGAGCGATATTTTTACATTAAATAATGGAACAGGGAAATGGAAAACCAGAGTGTCTACGCACGATGTTGAAGTTTTGTATAACGATTCTTTTCAATCTTTCGAAGGGATTGGTATATCACCAGATCAGTTGAGTTTTCCTACATCCACTGAAGTAAATGCTGGAGAGGATACGCATATTGACCTTGCTGTTACCTATATCAAAAATTAGAATGGATAATATAAGTTTTATAATATTTTTAAAACAGATTTTTCGAAATAAAATCGAACTTCTTGATACAAGATTTGAGGTCGGTTGATTGTATGACCAATGGGTTTTTAAGTATTCTCTTATATATAACATTGGGATTGACTTTAACAGTAGTTTTTAATAAGGGTGTTAGTTCGACTATATAGTAATCCAAAGATTATTGGTTTGAATTCAGTTCTAGTTATTAATAACAAAAGAGTTTTCAGATTTCTGAAAACTCTTTTGTTTTCCGGGACACAACATAAGTAACTTCGGTACAATACGTTAAATTATTTCTTTGTAATAATTTTAATTGTATTCTTTTGAATAAACAGAATCTACCACTCTTTAAAATTACTAATGCATAACGTTCGCAGGTGATAACGATTTCAAAGAGGTTGATTTTTGTTAGTAATACACCCTGTCTTCTTTTTTAGCTGTCATATTAATACGGCGCTTTATTTACTTCATTAGTTTTTGGTAATGGTTAATAAGTCAATGACATTTTTACATAGTTCTTTTTTGTAATTCGCAAACAGATATGTGAATTTTTGCGAAATATTCAAATAAAGTGAAATAATGATATTTAGCGAACGTTCGCTTGTTTATTCGAAAACTTTATTTTATGTTTGTCCTGACAAAAACAAATTTGCGATGCAAAATTCAACTTTTACAAAGACTAAATTTCAGTTTTTTAGAGATGTAACTCGATATTGTCTAGAGTTAATTAGTAATGAAATAATGTTGATTCTATTAGTGTTGCACAAAAATTATAATACTATATAGATTCATTTTTGAAGAGTTTCTAAAGCTTATAAGTACAATAAAAAACACCTCGTAACTATTAGAGATTTACGAGACTTAATTATCAAAATTTCGAATAACCCAAATAATAAAAAGTAAGATTATGAAAAATTTAGCCCAAAGTAATTATCGTTCGGCATTACAAACAGTAAGAGATCTTAAGGGAAAATACGGTAAAACTTGGAATGCAATAAATCCTGAAAGTGCAGCTAGAATGGTTGCGCAAAATCAATTTAGAACAGGTTTAGATATAGCAAAATATACAGCGGGTATTATGCGAAAAGATATGGCAGAGTATGATGCAGATTCATCTGCATATACTCAATCTCTTGGTTGCTGGCATGGATTTGTAGCGCAGCAAAAAATGATAGCTGTTAAAAAACACCACAAAACGACTAGTAAAAGATACCTATACCTTTCAGGTTGGATGGTAGCAGCGTTACGTTCTGAGTTTGGACCATTACCTGATCAGTCTATGCATGAAAAAACTGCTGTTTCTGGGCTTATTGAAGAAATTTATGATTTTTTACGTCAAGCAGATGCTATTGAGTTAAATGATTTATTTAGAAGACTTGAAAATGGAGAAGATGTACAAGATCAAATAGATAATTTTGAAACACATGTTGTGCCTATTATAGCTGATATAGATGCCGGTTTTGGAAATGAAGAGGCAACGTATTTATTGGCAAAAAAAATGATCCAAGCAGGAGCTTGTGCTATTCAAATTGAAAATCAAGTTTCTGATGCTAAACAATGTGGTCATCAAGATGGAAAAGTAACAGTACCACATGAAGATTTTATTGCGAAATTAAATGCAGTAAGATATGCATTTCTAGAACTTGGTGTAGACGAAGGGATAATTGTTGCAAGAACAGATTCTGAAGGAGCTGGACTTACTCAAAAATTACCAGTAAGTCAAGAACCAGGAGATTTGGCATCGCAATATTTAGCTTTTGTAGACGCAGAAGAAGTGGCTATAGAAGATGCTAAAGAAGATGATGTTTTATTGAAGAGAGATGGTAAATTGGTTCGCCCAATACGGTTGGCAAATGGTTTGTATAAATTTAAAGACGGATCAAATATAGATAGAGTAGTGTTAGATTGTGTTACTAGTCTTCAAAATGGAGCAGATCTTTTATGGATTGAAACTCCTACGCCAAATGTTAAACAAATTGCTAATATGGTAAACAGAGTTAGAGAAGTTGTACCTAGTGCTAAATTGGTTTATAATAACTCACCATCTTTTAACTGGACATTAAATTTCCGTAATCAGGCATATGAAGAAATGTTAGCATTAGGAAAAGATGTATCTCAGTATGATAAAAATAACTTAATGGATGCAAAATATGATCATTCAGACCTTTGTAAGGTAGCAGACGAAAAAATTAGAACCTTCCAAATTGATGGAGCAAGAGAGGCTGGTATTTTTCATCATTTAATTACTTTACCAACATATCATACTACAGCTTTACATATGAATGATTTAACCGAAGGGTATTTTGGAGAGGAAGGAATGTTGGCTTATGTAAAAGGTGTTCAAAGACAAGAAATTCGCAAAAGCGTTTCTTGTGTTAAACATCAAAGAATGGCAGGTTCGGATCTTGGAGATGATCATAAAACATTTTTTGCAGGTGAGAACGCTTTAAAAGCTGGAGGAGGAAAGAATACTTCAAATCAATTTGAAGTTGATTCAAAGGATAACAACGTTGAACAAGAATTAAGTGTAGTGGTTTAAAATGTAAAATTTTAATAATTTTAATTTTAATTAGTTAACTAGAGACATACTCATCCTTGAGTGTGTCTCTCTTTTTTATATTAAATTCAGCTTTTCTTTATTAATAGAATGGCTTCTTTTTCTATTTAAAATATAGTTGATTATAGATAAAGTTTAATGTTGCCAGTTTTTTATTATGTGTTTTCTAATTAAGAGTTGTGGCTTGGTATGTTGTAATATTTATAAGGGAGAAACTCTTAAAAAGAAACAAAAATAGTTTTAAATAGCTGAAAATTAGATTTTTGGACACAAAAAAAGCCCAAACATTTGTTTGGGCTTTCAAGGTGGTGCCTCCAGGAATCGAACCAGGGACACAAGGATTTTCAGTCCTTTGCTCTACCAACTGAGCTAAGGCACCTTGCTGTAAGCGGATGCAAATATAGAACGCTTTTTTTAATAGTCAAAAGAAAAAATTAAAAAAATCGTTTTGTACTTTTGCAGCTTACTATTTATGGGATGAATCTTATTATAGATGTTGGGAATACGTATATAAAGATAGGTGTGTTTGATAATACGCAAATCATTTATAAACAAACTATTGTGCAGAATGACTTTATTAATGAAATAGAAATCATTAGGAATAAGCACCCTTTAATAACAAAAGCGATAATTTCTTCGGTATCTAATATAGAAGAGAGTACTATTGCGCATATCAAACATGTTTTTGATACACTTGTAGTGGATCATCTGTTAAAAATGCCCTTCAAAAATTTATATAAAACCCCAAAAACATTAGGAATAGATCGTTTAGCGCTAGTTGCAGCTGCAGTTGATCAATTTCCTAAAGAAAATGTTTTAGTCATTGATGCAGGAACTTGTATAACGTATGATTTTAAAAATAGTAAAGAAGAATATCTTGGAGGAGCAATTTCTCCAGGAATAAGACTTAGATATCATAGTCTTAATAATTATACAGCAAAACTTCCGTTGTTAGAGCCAAAAACCCCTAATAATCATATTGGTAACACCACAGAAGAAGCTATTCATTCGGGTGTTGTGCAAGGGATTTTATATGAAATAAAGGGGGTTATTGAAGATTATTGCAACATTTACCCTGATTTAACAGTTATTTTAACCGGAGGAGATGCACATTTTTTGTCTAAAAGATTAAAAAATGGCATATTTGCCACTTCCAATTTTTTATTGGAGGGATTAAACTACATTTTAGCTTTTAATAATAGTAGATGATAAAGAAGATTTTAGTAGTCGTATTGGCTTTTGTAGCCATGATGTCCAATGCTCAGGAGGGAACTTCTTCTCCATATTCTTTTTATGGAATAGGAATTCAGAAGTTTAAAGGAACGGTAGAAAATAGATCGATGGGGGGATTGAGTATTATTTCAGATAGTATTCATTTAAATCTTCAAAATCCAGCTTCTTTCGGAGAACTCAAACTTACTACATATACAGTAGGTGCTTCGAATAGTGTTTTCAAAATTAGTGATCAAACACAATCTTCTTCGGGAGATGTTGCTTCATTAGATTATTTGGCGGTGGGTATACCTGCCGGTAAATTCGGATTTGGATTTGGTGTAATTCCTATTACATCAGTCGGATATCAACTTAATGATTTACGTGACGATGGTTCTGAAAGTAGATTTACAGGAACTGGAGGTTTGAATAAGGTTTTTTTATCTGCAGGGGCTAAAGTTAACAAGAATCTAAGCGTAGGTTTGGATTTTAATTATAACTTTGGAAATATTGAAAACAAAGCCGTTTTGCGAAGGCCTGATATTCAATTTGATACAAGAGAGATTACAAGTTCGAATTTGTCTTCTTTCAGTTTATCTTTGGGGATAGTTTATAAAAGAATGATAACAGATAAACTAGAATTATCTGCATCTGTTGTTTCTACACCATCTTTTGGATTAACTGCGGAAAGTACACGAGAATTGGCTACCATTGTTATTGGTACTAATGGAGCAGAAGGAGTTGTTGAAAGACAAGAAACAGAACTTGAAGATAGAGATATAGATTTACCTGCAGAGGTGAAATTTGGAAGTGGTATAGGGAAACCTAAGAATTGGTTTGTAGGTGCAGAGTATACTTATATGGATTCTGGAGATGATACGAATGCATTATTTATACAGGATAATGTAGAGAGCAAAAGTGCGTCAAAATTTAGAATGGGAGGGTACTATATTCCTAACTACAACTCGTTAACTAGTTATTTTAGTAGAGTTGTATATCGTGCAGGATTTAGGTATGAAGAAACCGGATTGAATATAAACGGTACATCGATTGATGAGTTTGGCATATCTTTTGGAGTAGGATTACCAGTGGGTCGATTATTCTCTAATGCCAATTTAGGTTTTGAGTTTGGCCAACGCGGAACAACCGATATTGGATTGGTTAAAGAAGAATTCTTTAATTTCTCTATAAGTTTATCATTGAATGATCAATGGTTCAGAAAAATAAAATTTAATTAACACAATGAATACAGCTATGAATACTAAAGTTTTATTTGTTATAGCAACAGGATTAGTTTTAGGTACTACAAAAGTAAGTGCCCAAGCTACTGATTGTGCTACTACAGCTTCTATTGCATATGAGCATGCTAAGGTGAAGAATTATGCATCTGCTGAAGAACCCCTTTGGAAAGTAAGAAAAGAGTGCCCAACATATAGTGTTGCTACATATCAGTTTGGAGAGAAATTACTGAAAGCCAAATTAAAGAAAGCAGCAGCAGGAGAAAAGAAGGCAATTGCCAGTGAGATTATAACGCTTAAGAAAGAACGTTATCAATATTTCCCAGCAAAAACTAAGTTAGGAGTTATGCATTCTGATATCGGGCAATTAATGTTTGATAACAAAATGGGAACTAAAGATTCTCAATTTGCAGAATTTGATAAAGCATATAATGAAGATAAAGGTAATTTTAAAAGACCTAAAAAATTATATACGTATTTTTCTCTATTTGTAGATTTACATGATGAAGGTAAAAAAGAACTTCAAGGAGTTTTTGATCTTTATGATGATATCACCGAGAAGATAGAAAATGAAGAAAGTAGATTGGCAAAGATTATTGCTGGATATACAGAAAAAGAAGAATCTGGTACTGCTTTATCGTCAAAAGAGAAGAAAAAACTTAAAAATGCAGGTATTAACCTTACAGCATTTAGTAAAGTAAAAGCAGGAATTAATCAAAAACTTGGAGAAAGAGCAGATTGTGCTAACCTTATTCCATTATATAATGGTCAATTTGGAGCTAAAAAAGGTGATGTAAGCTGGTTAAAAGGAGCAGCAGGTAGAATGTCTGCCAAGGATTGTACAGATGATCCATTATTCTTTAAGTTGGTAGAAGCATTGCATAAAGCAGAACCATCTGCAAAATCAGCATACTATCTTGGGATATTAGCCTTAAAAGATAAAAAGACTACAACTGGATTAAAATATTTTAACCAGTCTGCAGAGTTAGAAACTAAAGCTAATGATAAAGCTAAAGTATACTTTAGAATAGGTGAAGTTTTGAAAAGACAAGGAAATAAAGGAAGAGCAAGAGGATACTATAGAAAAGCGCTTAAGTATAAGCCATCTATGGGTACTGCATATCTTAGGATTGCTAGTATGATAGCAAGTAGTGCTAATGGTTGTGGAGATGATGTGTTTAGTAAGAGAGCTGTATATTGGTTGGCCGAAAACTATGCTAGAAAAGCAGGGAAAGTAGATCCAAGTTTGAGATCTACAGCGACAAAAACTGCAGCTAACTATAAAGCAAAGGCTCCTTCAAAAACTGATATTTTCAATAATCCAGGAATTACTAAAGTTCAAATAGGATGTTGGATCGGAGAAACAGTTAGAGTTCCTAAGCTATAATGCAGAAAAAAAAGTATTACATAATTATAAACTTTGTCACAGCGTTTGCTGTGACATTGTTTTTTTCATGTCAATCAAATATTGCAGAGAAAAGTAAAAATCATAAAACTCCAGGTACACCTCCAATTGCAGAAGCGTTTGATGTAAATCTTAAATATACCGATTCAGGGAGGCTTACTGCAATACTAAAAACTTCGAAAGTCTTAGATTTTACTAATAAATCTTTTGGATATCATGAGTTTCCCGAAGGGATTGTGTTAGATGTTATAGATAAAGAAGGAAAAGTAAGCGTGATTACTTCAGATTATGCAATTTCTTATCAACAAACTGGCTTAATAGATATGCGAGGTAATGTAGATATAAAAACAGCAGATAGCACGCATTTACAAGCGCGCCAACTGTATTGGGATCAAAATATAAATTGGATCTTTACAGATCAACCCTATAAGAGTCTATTGCCCGATGGTAATATCAATGAGGCTGATGGCTTTGATGCTAATCAGGATTTTACTATCTTGAATTCAAGAATAAACGATGGTATAATGTTTATCGAGGAGTGATCTAATATTATGATGAAAGTATTTAAGTTTTTTGAATATGCCTATTTGGCTATAATGTGTTTTTTTGCATATCAAGCATATGTCGAATGGGGGCAAGAAGGAGGTAGAAGTTTTTTATACCTGTTTTTCGCGGTAGTAGCCGTTTTTATGTTTTTCTTTAAACGAAATTTTAGAAAACGATTTGATGCAAATAACAAAGACTAATTCATGGAATTACAGATCGTTGTTATTGTTCTTTCTCTAATATTATCGGCTTTTTTTTCTGGAATGGAAATAGCTTATGTTTCCTCTAATAAAATCCATATTGAAATTGAAAAAAAGCAAGGTGGATTTATTTCAAATATTCTCATAAGATTAACGAAGAAACCTTCAAAATTTATTGCCACAATGTTGGTGGGTAATAATATAGCATTGGTTGTTTATGGGCTGTATATGGGTAAGTTGCTAATGGGACTTATAGAAGGTTACTATCCAGGAATGGCTACTAGTATTAGTTTGTTAGTGCAAACATCTATTTCTACTCTAGTAATTTTAATGACTGCAGAGTTTTTGCCTAAAGTTTTTTTTCAGATCTATTCAAATAATCTGATAAAGGCATTTTCATTTCCGGCGTATGTCTTTTACATTATATTCTCTCCGATTTCTTCCTTTGTAATATGGGTTTCTGATGTGGTTTTGAAAAAGTTTTTTAAAACCGATGGTGACCAAGTTCAATTGGCGTTTAGTAAAACCGAACTTGGAGATTATATTACAGAACAGATGGAAACGGTTGAAGAACATGATGTGGTGGATAGTGAAATTCAGATCTTTCAGAATGCCTTGGATTTTTCAGATGTAAAATCCAGAGAGGTTATGGTGCCAAGAACGGAAATCGTGGCTGTAGAAAAATCGCAATCAATAGAAGAGGTAAGTAAACTGTTTATAGATACAGGTCTGTCTAAAATCATTGTGTATAATGGCACCGTAGACGATATAATTGGATATGTTCATTCATTCGAGTTGTTTAAGAAACCTAAAACGTTAAGGTCTATTATACTTCCTGTTGTTTTTGTGCCAGAAACGATGTTTGTTAAAGATGTTCTTAACTTATTAACTAAAAAACATAAGAGCATCGCTGTAGTTATTGACGAATATGGAGGAACCAGTGGTATTATCACTGTAGAAGATATCGTTGAAGAGTTGTTTGGAGAAATCGAAGACGAACACGACTCTTTAGCTCTTATCGAAGAGCAATTGGGAGAGGATCGATATAGATTCTCAGCCAGAATGGAAGTAGATTATATTAATGAGACGTATAAGTTGAACTTACCCGAAGGTGAAAACTACGAAACTTTGGGGGGTATGATTGTAAATCATACCGAAGAAATACCACAGCAAGACGACGAGGTAGTTATAGATTCGTTTAAGATTAGTATTATAGAAACTTCTAATACTAAAATCGAAATTGTAGAACTTTTAGTAACAGAAGAAGATTAATTAATCTGCAGGTAATGGGTGAAAAAATACTAGATAAAAAAAGTATAATCTTTATTATAATTTATGCTATCATTCTCTTATGTGATCTTATTTGTAGTAGTACCCCATCTTTTCTTGATTTAAGATTGTATACAAAACCTGCTATTATTAGTTCCTTAATTATATTTTTTTTAGGATATAAAAGAAAACTACCTGTAAGTGTTTTCTGGATGATGATTATGGCTTTGGTATTTTCTTTATTTGGAGATATCTTGTTGTTATTCACCAACAAATCTCAACTTTTTTTTATTATGGGATTGGTTATGTTTCTATTCGCTCATGTCATGTATATCATTGTTTTTTTTAAGAATAGAGACAATCAAAATAAAGGGTGGTATTTCACAATATTTACAATTGCTTATGGTTTTGGGTTGTTTTACATATTATATCCTGGATTAGGAGAGATGTTGATCCCTGTTATTGTTTATATGCTGATTATATTATTAATGTCTAATGCGTCCTTTATGAGATCAAAAAATGTCTCAAAAATAAGTTATGTATTGGTTTTTATAGGTTCGCTTTTTTTTATGCTTTCAGATAGTTTGTTGGCAATTAATATGTTTTATAAAAAAATACCCCTTGCTCATATATGGGTAATGACCACCTATGCAACAGCTCAGCTATTAATAGTTTATGGGATTCTAACTCAAAAAGAACCTGTAATTCAAGAAAAATAGTGCTCTAAAAACAGCCCCGTACTATTGGAAAAACTGAAAGCATAAAGACTTCAAAAAGACTTTGATATTTTTAATTGGTATTATTACAATAAAATGGTATTTTCGCCCACTATATTTTGAATAAATTATAACACATCATGGCAGTTTTAAATAAAATCAGACAGCGCTCAGTTTTTTTAATTGTGATCATCGCATTAGCACTCTTTTCTTTCGTGCTTGCAGATTTGATTCGTAATGGAGGAGCTATTTCTCAGAAAGCTGAAAATACGATCGCTACGATAAATGGAAAAGATATTGATAGAACAGATTTTGCCAGAAAGGTTGAAGCCGCTTCTAGAAGTTTTGGAACAGGTGGATCTAGTATCCAAGCTGTAAATTATGTTTGGGATCAACAAATTAGAGAAACAGTATTCGAAGAGCAATTTGAAGAACTAGGAATCAAAGTAGGAAAAGATCAAGTAAATGAGTTATTAGGTGAGTCTTTGGCTAATAATCCAACTTTTCAGAATGAAGCGGGTGTTTTTGATAAGGCTAAAATGCAAGAATATGTGGCAAATGTAAAGGCTACATCTCCACAAGCATACCAACAATGGTTAGATTATGAGGCTTCTATTAGTAAAGGAGCTAGAGAAGAAACATATCTTAATATGGTAAAAGCTGGTGTAGGTTCTACATTAAAAGAAGGAGAATTGGCTTATAAGATGGAGAATGATAATGTTGATATAAAATATGTTCAACTCCCGTTTTCTAGTATTCAAGATGCTGATGTAAATGTTACTGATGCAGAGATACAGGAATATGTTAACAAGAATGTAGAGAAATACAAAGCCGAGGCTTCTAGAAGTATTAAGTATGTTATTTTTAAAGAAGAAGCGAGTCAAGAGGATGAAAATGAAATAAAGAAAGATGTTGCCGCTTTGTTAAATGATAAAGTAGAATTTAATCAAAATACTAAAACTACAGATTCTATTGCTGGATTTACAAGTGTAGAAAATGTAGAAGAATTTATCAATCAAAATTCTGTTTTAAAATATGATGATACCTTTAAGTATAAAAAACAACTTCCTGCTACAGTAGCAGATACGTTATATAACCTAGCTGTAGGACAAGTATTTGGGCCGTATAAAGATGGAGAATACATGAAGATATCTAGAATAGTTGCTCAAAAGCAGATGCCTGATTCTGTTAAAGCAAGTCATATACTAGTAGCTTGGGAAGGTCTTCGTACTGCAGGTGATCTAAAACGTACTAAAGAAGAGGCAAAAACATTAGCAGATAGTATAGCCGCTGCGGTAAAAGGTAACAATGATACATTTACTGTACTGGCAGCAAAGTATTCTGCAGATAATTCTAATAAAGATAAAGGTGGTGATTTAGGATATTTTGTACCAGGTGCTATGGTTCCTGCATTTAATGAGTATTGTTTTGAAAATAAAACAGGAGATCAAGGAATAGTTGAAACACAATTTGGATATCACATCATTCGTTTGGATGATCAGAAAAATGAGCAAAAGACTGTAAAAGTAGCTACTGTTGCTCAAAAAATAGAGCCAAGTGAAAAAACGATCAACACTATTTTTACAGAAACAACAAAATTCCAGATTTCGGCTAGAGATAAGGATTTCGAAGAAGTTTCTAAGGAGAATGAGATGACCGTACGTCCTGTAAATAAAATTAAAGAATTAGACGAAAATATTCCTGGATTAGGAGCTAAAAGAACAATTGTACAATGGGCTTTTAATGAAGAGTCTAAAGTAGGAGATGTAAAACGTTTCGAAATTCCTGAAGGATATGCTGTAGTACAGTTAACAGCAAAAGCTGATGAAGGTACTATGATTGTTGCTGATGCTAGCCTAACGGTAAAACCTATATTGATAAAAGAAAAGAAAGCTGAAATGCTAAGATCTAAAATCACTGGTAGTGATTTACAAGCTATAGCAAGTGCTCAAGGACAAACGGTGAAAACGGCTTCTGCATTAAATATGAAAACACCAACGATAAGTGGTGCAGGAACAGAACCAAAAGTAGTGGGAACAGCTTTTGCAAAAGAAATAGGAGGTGTTTCTAGTCCAATTGTAGGAAATAATGGAGTATATGTTATTGAGGTTACTAAAAAGACCCCGGCAAGTGGATTAGATACATATATTAGCTATGCTTCACAAGCTTCAAAATCTCAGGTAGGGTTAGTAAATACGAAAGTATTTGAAGCACTTAAAGAAGCTGCAGAAATAGAAGATAAAAGATCTAAATTCTACTAATAATTAGTAGATCGTGATGAAATAAAAAAATCCTGAAGAAATTTCTTCAGGATTTTTTTTATTTATAATAGAATCTATATCAGCGTAAAAGTACTAACTTCTAACTTTCTGTTCCCATTTCCAGGCAGAACCTAAAGAGTCATCTAAACTGCTTTTTGCCTGCCATCCTAGTTCGTTATTTGCTTTAGTGGTATCAGCATAAGCAGCGGTAATATCACCTTCTCTTCTACCAACAATTTTGTAATTCAATTTTTGATTCGACATCTTTTCAAAAGATTGTATTACTTCTAATACTGTACTTCCGGTTCCGGTTCCTACATTAAAAACTTCATAATTCGAAACATTTTTATGTTCTAGTAAACGTTGTAAGGCAACAACATGAGCTTTTGCCAAATCTACAACGTGTATGTAATCTCTGATACACGTTCCGTCTGATGTTGGGTAATCATCGCCAAAAACGGATAATTGTTCTCTTAATCCAATAGCGGTTTGCGTGATATATGGTATCAGGTTTTGAGGAACGCCAATAGGTAATTCGCCTATCTCAGAAGAAGGATGAGCACCTATTGGGTTAAAATATCGTAATGAAATTGCATTTAAATCAGAAGTAACTTTACAAGTATCTCTAATAATTTCTTCTCCTATTTGTTTTGTGTTGCCATAAGGAGATTCTGCAGCCTTTACAGGGGCATTTTCAGTAATAGGAAGTTCATCAGCTTGGCCGTATACCGTGCATGATGAGCTGAAAATGAAATGAGCAGATGATTTACTAGAGAGTTGTTGTAAAAGATACACTAAGGTCGAAAGATTATTTTCGTAATATAATAAAGGATTTTCTACACTTTCACCAACTGCTTTAGAGGCAGCAAAATGAATGACACCGCTAACATCGTTATGGCGATTAAAAAAATCTTGAACCTTATTTTTCTCTCTAAGATCGAATTGCTCAAAAAGTGGCTTTATGCCTGTTATTTTCGTAATCCTGTCCAAAACGTCTGCCGAAGAATTGGAACAGTTGTCTATAATGACTACCTCATAACCTTTGTTTTGTAATTCTACCACGGTATGAGAACCTATAAAACCTAGTCCGCCTGTAACTAATATTTTCATTTTTTTATCTTCAAAAGTTGCTTATTGTAATACAATTGTAAAGTTAATAATACCAGTAACAATTAAGAACAGATAATGAATAAGTTTTTTTAACCTTTAGAAAATCAAGTAGGTACTGATTACTAATATGGTAATAATTGTCCCGGTTATCAATGCATATTTCCAAGGAGTAGTATCAATCTGTTTAGTAGTTACTGGTATGTAAATATTAGTTTTAGGTTTTAATTTACCAACGATCAACATGATAACGACATTTATCACAAATAAAACCCCCATAATATGCAAGAAATGGGGGTACGCTCTTGTCTTTACTAAATTTAAAGCTTCAATATCCGTTATACCACTTGCTTTTGCCTCTGCTAATGCGCTATTAGTAAAATATGGCCCTATAATCAATAGGCTTATAAGGTACATTAAAACTCCACCAACTAAGACAATTTTGGCGCCAAGGGCAGGGACTTTTTTGGTAGTAATACCTATAATTACAACTGCTAGAATAGGCACACTAAGACTTCCTAAAGCTTTTTGGATATAATCAAACAATCCATCTGGAGCATATCTTATAAAAGGTGCAATTGTCATAGATATTAAGGCTAATCCTAGACCAAAATATTTTCCGGCAGTTACAGATTTGTGCTCTGAAGCGTTTTTATTAAAAAACTTTTTATATAAATCAAAACCAAAAAGAGTAGCGCTACTATTTAATAAACTATTGAACGAACTTAATACTGCGCCAAATAATACTGCTGCAAAAAAACCTAAAAGCCCTGCAGGTAATACTTTACGAACTAACTCTGGATAAGCAGCATCGGCATCTTTTAAATTAGTACCAAAAATATGCCAAGCGATAATTCCTGGAAGCACTACAATTACCGGAATTAAAAACTTTACCAAAGCAGCTAATATCATCCCTTTTTGACCTTCTTTTAAGCTCTTAGCCCCAAAAACGCGTTGTAATATAGATTGATTTGTACCCCAATAATACATTTGAGCGATCATCATACCTGTAAAAATCGTACCAAAAGGAATAGATGAATCTTCTCCTCCAATAGCATTAAATTTATCTTGATTGGTACTCCATAGTTCACCTAATCCATCCATTACGTTACCATCACCAATAAGGGCTAGGCCAAAAAACGGAATCATTAACCCGCCTATTAATAGGCCAATAGCATTTATTAAATCAGAAACGGCTACGGCTTTAAGTCCTCCAAAAATGGCATATATAATTCCTATAATCCCTATACTCCATATAGATATCCAATACGTGGTTGTTTCAGAAGAACCTAAGAGTTTAGGCAATTCAAACATGGTAATGAAAGCCTTTGATCCTGCATATAAAATCGTAGGAAGTAAAACAAATCCAAATGCGATCAGGAATAATACAGAAAGAATTGCTTTCGTATTTTCATCAAAACGTTTTTCTATAAATTCGGGAATTGTAGTAATGCCACCTTTCATATACCGAGGAAGTAGCCATATTGCTGTCCCTATCATTGCTATTGCCGCCAATGTCTCCCATGCCATGACAACTACTCCTTCAGAAAAAGATTGCCCATTAAGGCCTACAATTTGCTCTGCAGATAGATTGGTGAGTAATAAGGAACCTGCTATTGTGATAGCACCCAAACTACGTCCTCCTAAATAATAACCATCTGCAGATTTTTCGTCAGTACCTTTAGTTTTCCACCAAGCGTATACCGCTACGGCTAATGTAAATGCAATAAATGAAAAAATTCCCATGGATAATGTTTGTATTTAAAGTTAAGCCAAAATAGATTTTTGTGTACTATGTATTATTATAAATGCTCTATGCATTGTAAAATGATTGGTAATCGACTTTATTCTATAAATATAGTTAATTCTAAGTGTTGGATTTAGGTGCTTTTTTCTAATCTCACTAATCCACATGGAGGAACTTTTATGAGAACTCCACCAATTAGTATCATGACCTTGGATTCTTTGAGTTTTTCTCCTGTACAATCGTAAATAGTACAGTGGTATGCTCCATAGTTGTTTTCACTATTCAAGATAATTTTTTGAGTGAGCTGCCCATTTATGATATCAACTCGGTTGGTCTCTTCTTCAAAATCAATTATGTAATTGTCAAATAATCCAATGATGGTCAAATTATCATTACTTGATTTAAGTATAGGGTAGTTGGCCAAAGGTCTTTGGGGGATGAATTTTCCATTTAAAAGAACACCTGAATTTGTTTTCCAATATTGAGTATAAAAACCAATCATGGATAATTCTTCTTCGTTAGCTTTTTGTAATAAAATAGAGAGTTGCGGTACGCCAAATAGGGTATTAACCATTTGTAATGCTTTAATTTCGATAGGTTCATCATGATGATATGTAAACATGTCACTATGAACAGCTGTTTCTCTAGAAAGCATCTTGATATCTGTTATGCGTACTCGGTTCATTGTTGCGTCTCCGGGACAATCAAATGCTCTAAACATATTACCATATTTACGCATGGCTGGCCCAGTATATTTTTGTCTAAATTCAATTACTATTTCAGAATTGATTTTATATAATGATGTTATAATGTCTGTCATTAAACGATCCACTGCTAAATTTACAGATGAAAAATCTCTTCCATTTTCTTTGGTTAATATCGTTTCAGGATACACTTTAAATTCATCAATAAAATCTAATTTAAAACCATCAATTTGCCAATCTTTTAAAGCGTTGGTATAAAGGCCAATTAGATGTTCTCTTACTTCAGGGTACCTGGGGTCAAATACTGGGGCCCAACGATGATTTTCGGTAAGAAATTTACCTTTAAACTTTGTGTAAGCATTTGATTTTTTCCCGCAAAAAGGAACAGAGTACCAAAGTGCTAATTTCATTCCTGTTTCATGAACTTGGGCTACAAAATCTTTTAACTCAGGAATTCTTTGCGGTTGCCAATCTCCGGTGAAATCATATCCTCGATTTTCATCTTTTGTTTGCCAACCATCATCTAGAATTATTAATTCATACCCTAATTGTGATGCTATTTTGCATTCTTGAATCAATTCTTGGGTATCTAATTTTTGATGGAATTGATACCATGTTGAATACACAGGAACTTTGGCAAGATCTGGAGTTTTTATGGGTTTAAGTTCTTTAAAGTTACTCCACCAAAGACTCACATTATTTAACGCATTAGAAAAGTGCTGATCATTTTGATCAATTCTTAGTTGAGCGTTATATGAATTTATCCTATGATGTCTTTCAGTAAAAAAAGAAATATGGCAATACACATGATTATCTTCTTCTCTATATAATGCATTTAATTTTGTGGTATTTATTGCATCAGAACAAGCGAATGTGTGGATGTTTTGATCATTGTGACCAAAAAGTGAAATAACTGGCGAATCAACAGAAATTCTTGATTCCATATGATCCAATTCCCAATCGTCCATTATTCTTTTCGAAAAATCCGAAGTAGGTTTCCATACTCCTTTAACATTAATCGCGGGGATTTTCCATTTAATAGTAATTAAGTGAGGGTTAAAATCTTGATTTGCCGAAAAATTGATGTTATAAATAGAGATCCCTTCATTTTCAGATTCTAAAGTGATCGTAACTTCAAAAGCTTCGGTTTCACCTAATACTTCAATATGATGGGTAAGTATTTCCTTCATGTAATATGGTTTTATTCTTTATGCTTAACAAACAAATGTATTGATCTGGAAAAGCAATATTTTTCATTTTAGTTTTGGATGGAAATAATAAGATTAGGTTGTTTTTTTTCAAAACTTGCTATGCAATAACATTATTGATATAAAATGGCTTTAACCCCAAGCAAATCAAATGTGATTTGCTTGGTAGTTAAAACTGAGAACAATTACAAACAATCAAAACTGTGTTTAATAAATAAGATATTAGTATCCATCATTTTGTCTTAGATTACTATTGGCCTGTAATTCTGGTACAGGAATCCACAATAGTTCATCTTGTCCAACTGTAAATACAGCGGTGGGCCCTGCAAGAGATTTTGGATGACGACCACCTGCAATAGTTGATCCCGAACCTAAAACATCATCTGCCAAATCCCAACGAACTAAATCAAAAAAACGATGCCCTTCACCAGTTAGTTCCATAATACGTTCGTTTATAATGGCTTGCTCGACTTGTGTTTTGTCTAATGTAAGAGCCAATGGAGCAATCTGAGCACGTTCTCTTACTTGGTTTATAAATGGGATAGCCTCTGCGGGTTTATTATCTTCATTAAGAGCTTCGGCAAGCATTAATAAAACATCTGCATACCGAATAATTCTCCAATTGTTTCCAATTGTATTTCCTAGAACCGGAATTTGATCTCTTACTCCTTCATCAAAACCAGCGTATTTTTTGGTAAATAGTGCGGGAATCCCTAATTGGCCAGCTTCTGCGATATCATCTGCAAAATCTTCAGTGAAAGGAACTCCTCCATACCCTAATGCGCCTGGATAATCAAATGCGATAGTAGCATTTCTTCTTACAGTATCACCATTATCCTCAAATACTTGTAGGATATGCGGGTTTATAAAATGGCCATTATCTGGACTTAAATTTGGTGGTGAATAATCTATAAAATAATGCCCTTGCGTTCCTGTACCAGGAATATCAGTACCCCATATAAAATTAGCTTGTCCTAAGAATTGAAGTTCGAAAACTGATTCTATATTGTTTTCATTTACTGTTGTAAAATTGTCGTCGTATTGGCTGGCAGGTAATAATTGATAACTGAAATCAGTAGTGACAGTTCTTAAATCATTAACCGCATTAGCATAACTTTTTGTATATAAAAATGTTTTCCCTCGAAGTGCCAAAGCAGAACCCGCAGTTGGTCTTCCGCTATCTTCTTCTGCCCATGAATTAGGTAATCTATTCACGGCCTCGTTAAGATCACTTATTATGGCAGCGTTGATATCTGCTGGAGAGGCAGGAAAGGGGAATAATTCTTCATTTGTTGTTGGAGTTTTTAAAACCAAAGGAACATTACCCCATAGATTTACCAGATACCAATTCGCAAAAGCTCGCATGAAATAGGCTTGACCTAAGATCTCATTTCTAGCAGCTTCATTAGGAACATTTTCTTCATTTATTTTTTCAATAATTGTATTTGCCCTAAATATAGTTTGATATAATTGCGGAAACATATCTGATGACCATCTGGCAATTCCTGGTTGGCCTTCTAGAGTAGACATTGTGGTATTTTGTTGAAAAGGGACAATGTTAAAAGCATCTGATCTAAGAAGTGCTCCTGTGTGTATCACTCGACCCCAGAATAACACTGCGGTAATAGGATGAAACATTCCGTTAACAGCTAACCTGAAATCATCTTCATTTTGAAAAAAATCAGGTTCTGCTACTGCGTTAGGATTAGAAAGGTCTAATTGATCTTCATTACAGCCGTTAACAACAAATAAAAGCGTCATTAACATTGTAAGGAGGTAAAAGTTATTTTTTAGTTTCATGATGTATATCTTTATTATATTTCTTCATGTAATTTTTATTATTAAAAGGAGAATTGAACTCCCATAATGAATGTTCTAGGTCTGGGTTGAGCTCGTACATCTAAACCTCTACCAAAAATAGGATTAGTAACACCTCTAAAACCAAAGAAACCTGTGTTGGCATCTGCTTGTGCTCCGGATGTAGAGCCAACTTCTGGGTCATAGCCTGAATAATTTGTGATAACAAATACGTTTTGCATATTAAAGAATACTCTTCCATTTTTAACCCATTCTGAGCCAATAATATCGGTTAAGTCATATCCTATTTCTAGGGTTTTAAGCCTGAAAAAAGAACCATCTTCAACAAAGAAATCTGATGGTAATTGGTTACCAGCAGGATCTAAATTTGTTACCCTTGGGATATTAGTATTAGGATTAGCTGGTGTGAATGCATCCCTAACAAGACCAAATTTGTTGTCGTCTGCAAAGAATACTCCAAAGAATTTGGTCACATTGTAAATTTCGTTTCCTTGTACACCGTTAAAAAACAAACCAAAATCAAATTTTTTATAGGATCCTGTAAAGTTAATACCATAAGTGAAATCTGGGGTAGGATCCCCGAGGTTTACTCTGTCAGTTTCGTCGACCCTTCCGTCTTGATTGGTGTCAACTCTTCTGAAATCTCCAGGTTGAAGAAGGTTTCTTCTATCGGGATCATTGGCTAAAAAAGGATCATTATCAATCTCTTCTTGAGAGTTGTATATACCATCGGTTTGAAACCCAAAGAAAAAGCCTAAAGGTTCTCCTTCTTCGTACTTATTCACTCTTGTTTGTTCCTCGTTAATTATAGGTCCTAAAATTGGATTAGCTGCAGAGGTTAATTCATTTTTGATAGTAGCAAAATTAACACCAACATCAAATTTAAAATCACTGTCTTTATTGTAGCTATAACTGGCTTCAAGTTCAAAACCTTTATTGTTTATAGAGGCTGCGTTTTGAATTACTGGATTAGAAGATCCTGTTGTAGAAGGTATCGATAGTGCAAGTAGTACATCATCATTATCTCTATTAAAATAATCTAAACTTACTTTAAGAGATCTGTCAAATAAGGCAATATCAGCACCAAAGTTTGTTGTCGTAGAAGTTTCAAAACTTATTTGTTCATTTACTAAAGATGTAATGGCAAATCCTTGACTAGGATTATCTGCAAAAGCGACATTAGAGGTTGGATTTAGAACAGATTGAAATACAAAGTCTCCAATGTTTTGCGATCCTAGTTCTCCATAACCACCTCTAAGCTTTAGGGTGTTTATGATACCATCTTCTGGCCAAAAACTCTCTTCACTTACTACCCAGCCTACTGAAAAGGAAGGAAAAATGTCCTCATTAAGGTCGTTTTCGGAAGAGAATCTTGAAGTAGCATCTCGACGAATTATTCCCGTAAATAGATATTTGTCATTAAATTTATAATTTAACCTTGCGTAATAAGAGAAAAGACGAGACACAAATTTACCGCCTCCAGTATTTTCTACCTGATCTGTAAAACTTCCAATGTTTCTTATATCATTACTAGGTAGCCCTTGGGCATATACAGCTAGAGTGTTACTGTCTACTTCCTGTCTCGCACCACCAATTAATAGATCTATACCATGTTTTCCTAGGGTGCGCTTATAATTTAATGTAGGCTCAACATTGGTTGATAGAATTTCTCCTCGTACTTCGGTTAAATCATTTGCATCATTTAAATTGGTACTTGCATCGGTATTACTTTGAAAAAAAGTTGGTAAAAAAGAGTTTCGATATATATTCTTATAATCTAAACCTAGATTTAGCTTTGCTTTTAATCCCTCAATAATTTCATATTCAATATTAATATTACCTAATAGATTACGTTCTGTATTTTCGTCATCCAATAAGTTTGCTTGAGCAAATTTATTGGTACCACCAACTCCGGGGTATAAGTTTCCGTCAACGGCTTCAAAACCACCTTCGTTATTTGGGTTAAAAGCATTTAGTATTGGTAAAGTAGGACCTTGATTACCAAATGCCAAGTTTTGAGTAAAAGTATTCTCTGCGAAGGCAAAAGATTCCTGGATTTTAAATTTACCTATTTCAAATCGACTATTAAGACGAGTATTGATTCTCTGAAAATCTTCACTTATTAATAACCCTTCTTCATAATAGTAATTGGAAGAAAAGAAATACGATGATTTTTCATTTCCGCCCGATATATTAAATCCATAATCTTGTATCTCGCCCGAGTTAATTGTTAAATCCTGAAAATCAGTATTAATACCTGGATCGATAATATTGCCAACTAGACCGTCATTGATTCTACGTTGGTTTAAATATTGAATATATTCTGGGCCATTTAATAAATCTAGTTCTTTTGCCTGGGTATTGATACCTCCTCTAATATCTACATTAACCGTAGGAGAGGTGTTTTTTTTACCTCGATTAGTGGTTACAATGATTACTCCATTAGCAGCTCTAGATCCATAAATAGCTGCAGACGTTGCATCTTTTAATACTTGTAGATCAACAATGTCTTTCGGGTTTAGAAAAACGATGTCATCTACCACGGTTCCATCTACTACGTATAACGGAAAAGAATTGGTTAAAGAACTTACACCTCTTACGAATACATTTGTCGAACTACCCGGAGCTCCCCCGGCACTTTCGACCTGTACACCTGCGAGTTTACCTTGCAATGCGGCTGTAGGGTTGGCTACGACCACTTGGGCAATGTCTTTTGATTTAATTTGCGAGATAGCTCCGGTAACTTCGCGTTTAGATTGTGTACCAAAACCAACGACTACTATTTCATCTAAAGCTGCTGCGTCTTCTTGTAATATAATGTCAATTGTGGTCTGTCCTGCTACTTCTATTTCTTGAGTTATAAAACCTAAGTAGCTAAAAGTCAGTATAGCATTCTCTGCTACATTTGATAAGGTGTACTTACCGTCAAAATCGGTTGTTGTTCCATTTTGAGTGCCCTTTACAAGGATGTTTACCCCAGGCAGAGGTCCCTGAGTTTCGGTTACTGTACCTGATACCGTTTGTTGTGCACACACAACAGTGGTAAAAAGCCCGAACAAAAACATCATAAAACCAGTGAAAGTTTTTTGATCCATATGATTTGTGTTTATTTATAAAATTTTGAATTCGTCGAAAATTATAGGCTCTAGTTTAGTGAATAGTTTATATGCTATGATACACTATGCTACTATGCAAATATATAATTTTTTTTATAAAAAATTAAAATATCGTTAACATAAGTAAAAATAAGCGGTTATAAATGTTAAAAAAATAGGTTATTCTAACTTTGGTTGTTCTCGAAATTTAAGTGAGTGAAAGAGAAAAATATTAAAATTAGCCTAAAGGAATTTAGGCGAACATCTTTGTGTGGACGTGATTATAGTGAATTTCGCTGTCGTAAATAGGTAGGGATAATTTCTTGAGTATGATTTCGTTCTTTAACAAAAGAAGCAGCTCTTTTTGCCATGATCTCAAAATCAGTTGAAATAGTGGTTATGCCTCCAAAAGCTATTTCTTTTACAATATTGTCATCGTGTGCTAGTATACCAATATCTGAACCAATTCGATATTCCATTTTCCTAGCGTCTTTTAATACTTGCCATAAATAAGTGTCGCTAATTGAAAAATATACAGTTCCTTTCTTTAAGATATTGGCTTCGTAATTCTCTACAACTTTTCCGTTTACATCATAATCTTTAATAAAACGGTTAAAAGCACGTAAAATGTCTGGAGGGAGATCGGTGTCTTCTTTAAAGAAAAGTACAAATGTGTCATACTTTTTAATGGAAGGAGCCAGTTCAACAAGTTTAGCATAGGTGATTTCTTCGAATTCTTGTGCTATATAAGAATAATCATTCGGCATTTTAAGGAATCGATCTACTAATAATAACCTGTCCGAAGGAATTTTTTTTAGAAGAGTAGGTATCGATTTTTCTTGGATAGGAGCAATAACGTACATCCCATATTTTCTAGAGATATTATCCATTATCGTTTTAAAAAGAGTTAAATTATTGTGATGAAAGAAAATATCGATATGATATTTTTTTCCAAGTTCTTTTCTAAAAGTGTTATAGAAATCTTCTTGAAAACTATGAAATGCAAATAGAATCAAAGCTACTTTGAGCGTAACTTTCGTTTCTTTACTAATAATATAATATCCTTTTAGGTTTTTGGATTCTACTAACCCTCTTTCTTTTAACTCGGTATAGGCTTTTACAAATGTTTTTCTTGCATATCCAATTTCAGCAACCATTTCATTAATAGAAGGGAGTTTATCGCCTACGTTTAATACACCAGAGTCAATAGCTTCTATTATGCCAAGAACGATTTGTTCATGCTTTGATATAGTGTGTATGTCTTGTAGATCATAAATTTTTTCTAGAAGTGGCGACATAGTTTTTAAAGGTATTTTTCAGACAAATATAACTATGAACTTAATTAGATTTCAAAATTATACGCAGATTTCTACTACATCCTATTCTTTTAATGATCAAAACCTACACATGAGTACATATTTTGGATACTAAAAACCAATCAATTTTTAAGAACTAAATACTCTAATAGTTCTAAAGTCTTTAATGAATAGATAGTATGGGTAAAAGACTTATGTAGACGTCTTTTTTATATTATTTTGGCAACTTCAAAATTTACAAACTCCAAAAATTGTTCATCTTCGCTGGTAAAAGGATTCGGAGTTTCAGAATCGACATCTATCTGACCAATATTTTCCCCATTTTTGAACAACGGGATTACAATTTCGGATTTCACAGCAAAACTACAGGCTATATAGTTGTCTTGTGCTTGTACATCAGGAACTACAAAGTTTTCGTTAGAAAGAGCAACTTGTCCACAAATCCCTTTTCCAAAAGGAATAATATCATGGTCAGTCTTGGCACCCACATAAGTGCGAAGCTTTAATTCTTCTTTGTCTCCATTTTTAAAATAAAAACCAACCCAATCATAATATTCAATACTGTCTTTTAGTAATAGACAAATTAAATGAAGTCTTTCTGTGGTGGATTGTTTTTCGTTTTGAAGTATTTTAATTACTTCTGGTTTTAAATCTTCAAACCTCATTCCTACAATTTTATTCCGGCAAAAATATTTAAAATATTTCTAATACGTACTAATAGGAAATGGTATTGTTTTGTTAAAAATTAGGCCTAAAAAGAGAAAATACACTGGTGATTAATTTATATATAGATTACATTTGCGCACTATTAATTAATGATTGAATCAAAATGATGAGAAGAATTTTTAGTGTATTGTTAATGATTTTTATGCTGATGAGCATATCATGCAAAAAAGATAAAAAAACAGAAACTGTAGTCGAGGAGGTGTCTGATAATGGAATCGTGAATTATAATATTACTGACTCTAAATCAGAAGTGAAATTTTCAGATAATAGTACTCAAGAAATTTATACGCAATACCTTAAAATTAAAGGAGCGCTAGTGAATTCTGATCATAAAACTGTACAAATAGAATCAAAAAAATTAGAAACTATTGTAGGAAATAATAAGCAACTCCAGGCAACTTCTAAGTTAATTTCTTTAACAAAAGATATTAAAAAACAACGAGACTTTTTTGTTACGTTAACGGATGAGATCGAAAATTTGGTAAGCAAATCAATAATCGTTTCTGGTGAGGTGTACAAGCAGTTTTGTCCTATGGCTTTTGAAGGTGAAGGAGGGTATTGGTTGTCTGATTCAAAAGAAATTAGAAACCCGTACTTTGGAACTAAAATGCTTAAGTGTGGAAACGTAAAAGAAGTTTTGAAAGCTAAATAATTCGATGTTTTTTGAATAGAAAACATTCTTTATTTGAACTGAACAATATTTTGAAATAAAAATAATAACTATCTTTAAAAAAGATTAATAGTTTGAAATGCATGATTTTAAGGGAAAAATATTATGGCATTTTTAACTATTTGATCGTATTGTAATTGGGATAAAAACAAAAAAAATATGATAGAGAGAAAATTGGTTTTGTTGATTTTTTCGGTAGTTTTTTTTGCTTGTAATAATGCTAAGGTTGTACCAGGAGTTCAGACGCTGGGTATTATAGAAAAATCAAAAGCTCTTAGGTTGCGAGGAGAAAAAGTGGAGCAAAGTATGCTCAAGAAAAAAGATTCTATAGAATCGCTTTTTGGCGAAAAGAAAATTCAAAACACCAAAAAAGATAACGACTTTGTAAATATTGAAAGCCTGTCAAATAATTTTAGTTTGGACATGAAATATGCTACTTCGGATAATTTTTTGAAGGAAAAAGTATATTCGTGTGCCAAATGCTATGTTCGATATGAAGTTGCAAAAGCCCTTGTTAGGGCTAATAAAGATTTTATTAGAAAAGGGTATAAAATAAAACTTTTCGATTGTTACCGCCCTCATAGTGTTCAGAAAAAAATGTGGAAAATTGTTCCAGATCCAGGTTATGTTGCCAACCCAAAAGGTGGTTCTGTTCATAATAGAGGAGCTGCTGTGGATATTACATTAACCGATTTAAAAGGTAATGAATTGGATATGGGTACATCGTTTGATCATTTTGGTAAAGAAGCAAGTCATGCTTATGCACAGCTTCCAAAAAAAGTGATTGCAAATCGTAAAGTACTGCGTAGCGTTATGGAAAAGCATGGTTTTACAACTATCAGAACTGAGTGGTGGCATTATAATTTTAGTACTGGGAAAAAGTTTAAAATTTCTGATTTTACATGGAAGTGTGATTAGCTTATCTGTTAAAGGGTCGTTCGCTAATCCAATGAAATCCTCGGTTAATTAACAAAAAGTCTTCTCTGAGTTTCTTCTTGGTCATAATTTTTAAAGTATCTCCTTTGTGGACAGTTTCAAAATAAAACAAACTGGCTTTTTGTTTAAAGGAAAAACTCCTTACATCTGTACTGTCCGCATAAGACGTTAGCTTAAGGGTTTTAGAAACTGTATCTGTTTCCTCTTTGAATCCGATAATCTTTTCGTCCATGGTTTGAATCCCACAGCTCCGTTTATCGACAATTAAACGTTTCCAACGAATACTATCAGTTGCTAAAGGAAGTAAAGTGTCATTGTTTTGGATAAATTCTTCTACTTCATAGATTCCATATAAAGCAGGTTTTGGTGCTTTTTTACCCCATTTTTCTTGACGTTCTATGGATCTATCAACGTTGTTGTATAAAAAGTAACCTATAATTATGATTTTAAAAATAATAACCGCTTTTTGGTATTTTGGATTTGAGAAATAAGGTAATATAGTTTTAGGGTATACTATTTTATTAAGAATGAAAAAGTTTAAAATACGTTTAATATCGGGAACTAATAAAAACACCCCCATAATTGTGAGCAGACCACTATATAGCTTCACAGGTATGTCATAACTCATGTTCATCATAAAAACATTAAACATGACTCCTATAATCATAATAGCACCAAAAGTGACTGTTCTTCTAAAAATGAGTAAGATTCCTGCAATGATTTCAGCATATCCAGAAAATCTGGTATAGGTATCACTGTACTCCATGAAATTCCACATTAATCCCATAGGAGATTGATCTCCAAAAGTTTTGATCAAATCAAAATAACTTAGCTCTGAAAACTGAAGAGTAAATGCTTTTGAAAAGCCGTAAGAAAACATAATAGTTATTAAATAATACCTTACCAAAATAGTTATGTATTGTAAAAGCCGATTGTAATTAGCTTTTTTTAGATCAATAAAACTCCAAATAATAGTTCCTATTAAGGAAATAACAATAGTAACAAATTCAAAAACGTAATCTTTTGTAGTATCTCCACTTCCTGTTGGTCCCAGATACATTTCGTATGGAATATCAAGAATGTTTTTTCCTGTCCAGACACATAATATTTCCATTCCGTCGTAATAGAATGAAAATAAATTTTCTAAGCCAGGGATAAGCCCTAGGTAATATAATGGAAAAGGAAAAATATGAAGCAAAAAGTAAATCGCGCAAAGTCTAAATGCTAAAAGAGATGGTAAGTTCCATTTAGATTGAGTAGAAAGATCTTGTGTGATTTCCATAAATAAGAATTATTAATGTTGAATATAGCTATTTATGTCATGATAGCATAAAATGTTACCCAACATATTTATAGAGAACTAAAATGAAAACGACATCCATTATGTTGGATGCCGTTTTTTGAGCACAATTATAAAAATCGGAAAAAATTATGCTTGTTTTTAGAGTTTTTCAACTTCTGTACTTCTCTTCTTGGTAACAGTAGAAGATTTATTTGATAGCAATAACTTTTGTTTTATAAATATTGATATGCTGTCGTAGTTAAGAATTCTTCAAAATCGTCAGAGATAATGAGTTCTTTAAAGATTGAAATAGCGTTTTGATAATTTTCTGTTTCAAAAAGTGAGTCTCCTACTTGTTCTTTTATAATTCTTAGTTCATCTTCAAACAGTTGATCAAACAAAGATTGGTTTAGAACTCTATTACCTTCTAAGTTCACTTCATTTTTTAACCATTGCCATAGTTGTGTTCTACTAATTTCAGCAGTAGCAGCATCTTCCATTAAGTTATATAGGGCTACGGCGCCATTTCCGCTAAGCCAATTAGCTATATAATGAATTCCAACATTGATGTTTTCTCGAATCCCTCGCTCGGTAATTGTTCCTTGTGGGATAGCCAAAAGATCATCCTCTGTAATGTTGATATCGTTACGTTTTACATCCATTTGATTAGAAGTAGGCATATGTGTGTCAAAAACTTCCATTGCTAATTTTACTAATCCTGGATGTGCAACCCATGTTCCATCATGGCCATTTTTTACTTCACGTTCTTTATCGGCCATAACTTTTGCAAAAGCAGCATTGTTACGTTCTTCGTCATTTTTGATAGGGATTTGTGCAGCCATACCCCCGATAGCCAAAATATTTCTTTTGTGACATCTTTGGATCACTAGTTTGCTATATGCATCCATAAAAGGACTTGTCATAGTTACTTGAGCACGATCCGGAACAACAAAACCTTTGTGATTTCTTAGTTTTTTGATATAACTAAAGATGTAATCCCATCTTCCGCAATTAAGACCTACAATGTGATCTTTTAAGGCATAAATAATCTCATCTAATTGAAAACTTGCGGTAATAGTTTCTACCAAGGCAGTAACTTTTACACTTCCTTGTTCTATACCTAAGTATTCTTCAGAAAAATCTATAACATCGTTCCACCAGATAGCTTCAGTAAAATGTTCTAATTTGGGAAGATAATAGTATGCTCCAGTTCCATTTTCTTTTAATTGCTCATTATTATGAAATAAGTACAATGCGAAATCGAATAAAGAGGCACTCATTTCTTCATCTTTAATCAATAGATGTTTTTCGTTAAGGTGTAAACCTCTAGGGCGAACAATCAGCGTGGCAACTTTTTCTCTAAGTTGATATGTTTTGTCTTTTTTTGGATTGTAAAATGAAATAGTTTTATCTACAGCATCCTTAAGGTTTTTTTGTCCTTGAAGGCAGTTTTCCCACAGGGGGGCATTACTATCTTCAAAATCTGCCATAAAAGTTTTGGCTCCTGAGTTAAGGGCGTTAATGACCATTTTTCTATCGACAGGACCTGTAATCTCGACTCTACGATCCTGTAGATCTTCGGGTATTGGAGCGGCCGACCATTCGCTATTGCGAATCTCTTTGGTGTTTTCTGGAAAAGAAGGATAAGTTCCCAGATCAAACAACTGTTGCTGACACTCACGGTTTTTCAAAAGTACTAATCGTCTTTGGTTAAAACGATCCTGTAAAGCTTCTAAGAAAGTTAACGCACCATCAGTTAATATTTCTGGATGATAGTTTCTTACTTCTTTAGTGAAGCTGATTTTTTGACTAAGATTTGTCTGTGTTTCCATAACTATTATCGTTTGAGTGAACAATATTATAAAAAAGTTTTTTATAAAACAAGCGAACGTTCGCTAAAAGTGATTTTTTTCTTTTTTCAACAGTTACGCAAAATTTGTTACTTTTGAACTTATGGCAATAGCAGAAGAATATATAAGATTGATTTTTGGATTGAAAATCAAACAAATACGAACAGAAAGAGATTTGTCTCTTTTTGGTTTATCCAAGTTAAGTGGATTGTCGAAGTCGTATTTAAACGAAATTGAAAAAGGAAAAAAGTATCCTAAAACGGATAAAATAATAAAGCTAGCAGAAACTTTAGAAGTTCCTTATGATCAATTAGTGTCTTTGAAATTGGACAAAAACCTGGCTCCGATTGGAGAGATTTTACAATCAGGTATTCTGGATGAGATTCCATTGGAGTTGTTTGGAATACAACAAAGTGATTTGATAGATATTATTGCTAATGCACCCTCAAAAGTGAATGCATTTATAAGTACGATTATTGAAATTGCTCAACACTACAATATGAGTCGCGAAGGGTTTTATTTAGCCTCTTTGCGGTCATATCAAGAAGCACATAATAACTATTTTAAAGACTTAGAGGATAAGGCTGTAAAATGTGCTAATACGTATCAATTGGATTTATCGGGTAAAATCACTTCGGTAGAATTAGAAGAAATTTTGAAAGAGGAGTATGGGTATACAATTAATAATGCAGGAATTCCTAAGCAAGAAGAGTTGGATAACTTAAGATCGGTTTTTGTACCATCCACAAAAACATTATTGTTATCAGATAGGGTAGATGAGGCTCAAAAAACTTTTATTTATGCCAAGGAATTGGGGTATCAATACCTTGAAATTAAAGATAGACCGTATACATTTTCATGGATACGATATGATAATTTTGAAGAAGTGTTGCATAATTTTTATGCGTCGTATTTTGCAGGAGCATTGATTATACCAAGAAACCATCTTAAAAATCACCTCAAAGAATTGTTTTCGACAAAGAGATTTTCGGAGGGAGCATTCCATAAAATTATGCATTTGTATAATGCATCACCAGAATCTTTTTATCAAAGGTTAACTAATGTGTTACCAAAAGATTTTGGGATGCAAAATGTATTTTTCTTACGATTTACGCATAAGTTAGGGGTAGAAAAGTTTAACCTAGTTAAAGAACTACATATAACGCATCAACAACAACCGCATGCAAACGAGATTAATGAACATTACTGCAGACGTTGGATGGCTATAAAAACATTGCAACGAACTGCGAGTGAGGATTTGGACTATGCATTTAATATTCAAATTTCTGATTATGCAGATACTGACCAGCAATATTTAGTGTTTACCTCGGCGACAAAAGATCCGTTTAAGAATGATTATTTTCGAAGTATAGGGATAGGATTTTTGATCTCTTCATCATTAGAGAAAAAAATTAGTTTTGTTGGGGATGCCAAAATTCCTAAAGTAAAAGTAGGAGTAACTTGTGAGTCTTGCTCTTTAACGGATTGTGATGTGAGAATGGCGCCGCCAAAACGGTTATTGGCTAAAGAGAAGTATAAAAGAACAGCAACCTTAGTTGAGGATATTGTAAAGAAATATTCATAAGGTTATTTGTCGATAAATTAAATTGTGCCTGTTAACTCCTTTAATGAGTATAGCAGGCACAGTTTATTATAGGTATTACAAGCAGCTATCACAACGATCATGGAAAAATGGCATTTCCAAAACTCCACAATAACATTCACCGCCACCGTTTACATAGCTTTGCGCTTTTTTCTCAATTACTTTAACTCCATCTAAATCTAAAATGCTTTTTTTCATGATTTTTTTATTTAAATTATTAGTCTAAAATTAATTGAAATACTAATTGATTTACAACAAAAGATTCTTGAGATTTATAAATCTCAAGAATAAACTCACGAACCTCAGACGATTTCAGAATCTATTTAAAAAGAGCCGTAAAATTTAATGGTTTTAATAGTGAACCAAAAAGTATTGTGCCTGCAATATATACTATCAAAAAGCACAACAGGCACAATTTCAGTATTATACAGAGATCAAGCACAAGCAAGTTCCTGGGATTGTGAAAGCAGGTCCACATCCACATCCAGATCCATTTACTTTAAGTTGCTCTTTTTTCTCAATGATTTTAACTCCTTCTAGGTTTAAAATGCTTTTTTTCATGATTTTAATATTTAAGTTATACGTTTAAAGCTACTCTAAACACAAGTTGATTTGCAACAAAAGGTTCTTGAGATTTATAAATCTCAGGAATAAACTTATACAGATGAAATATTGATTTTACGTATTGTGTGGAAAACCGTAACTGAACTACGGTAAAATTATATAAACTTACCTTTTTTGAATTATTTGGCTTTTTGAGGTAACATAGTTGTGTGATAAGACATATATTTATGTTATCTAAAGAATAATTTAAATAACACAAGTTAATTTATTAATCTTTAAATCTTTTTTAAATGAAAAAAGTAATTTTTGGGCTTTTTTTAGCCGGAACAATGGTCAGTTTTAATAATCTGAATGCAAAAACTTTAAACACTGAATCCTTGTTAGATAACTGTTGTACTGTAGAAGGAGCAGGGGTTAGTGTAACAGATTGTAATCCAGGAAATAGTTGTGGTAGAGCTCGAGCAGCTTGGTTTTTATTAGTATCTGCTGCGGATCCCGGTAATTAATTGAATTTAATAATCACAATCATTTTTTCAATGAAAATGATTGTGATTACATGTAAACTTAAATTTTATGAAAAGAAATAGGATACTATTTTTATTATTGCTAATTGCTTTTTCTCACAAATCATTTTCTCAAGAGGATTATGTTATAGAATATGAATACACGGATAGAATAGGTTATTCGAGTAGTAGTAAATTAATTATTCATAACAATAAAGAATCAATATTTAAAGTATTTGATGAGAGAGAGTCTGGGGGAGGCACAAATCCTGATACGCAAGAAATGTTTTATGTTGTTAATGATGAATTAAGTACATTTATGTACTCTAATAATAGTGAAATTTATACGCGTATCCCGTATAAAAGGGGACGCTTTATTTATAAATACCCTAGTAATCATCATGAATGGACATTAACCGGAGAATCGAAAAAAATAAATAATTATCAATGCCAGAAAGCAGTGATGAAATTACATGAACGAACTTACTGTGTGTGGTTTACTACAGAAATACCAGTAAATTTTGGCCCTTTGAAATTGAACGGATTACCTGGGCTTATTGTAGAAGGAAAAGATGATAAAGGGTACTTTTCTTTTTCATTACTAAATGTCAAAAAGAGTTGGGATAAAGAATTTTTTAATTTTTACAAAGGTTTTTTCCAAAAAACTAAGAAAGTGTATTCTTATAATGACTATAAAAGCACGCTAACTAATTATATGACAAACTTAAAAAGAAAACAAGTTACTATGGCGGCTGAAATGGAAGTGACTATTTCTTTTGATGAGGATCAACATTTTTTCACACAATATTTAATTGATATTCCAGAAAATCTGATTGAGGAATTACAGAAAATTAATTAATGTATAAACAATATATTAGTTACTTCTTTTTTGTTCTTTTCGTATCCGTATCATTTGCTCAAAGGCTTGAGGGTACTGTAAAGGATAATTTCGGAGTACCATTACCCAGAGCAAACGTTATAATTAAAACTTCTAGAAATAATTCTAGGATTTCGGAATTTTTTATAGCTAATGATCAGGGGAAGTTTTCATATTTACTTAAAAAGAAATATGATACTACTATTTTTTTAGAGGTTAATGTTTTAAATTTTGAAAAAACAATCGATAGTATTAATAGCCCAAATGAAGGAAACACCTATAACATTGATTTTGTAATCTTCCCTAAAATAACACAATTAGAAGAGGTTATTATAGCAGAGAGAAAAAAATTTAGTGTTAAAAAAGACACTGTGATTTTTAATCCTGAAGCATACAAGGATGGTACTGAAAGAAAAGTCGAAGATTTGTTAAAAAAACTCCCAGGAATAGAGGTGGCGGAGAATGGTAAGATCAAGTATAGAGGCAAAATCGTAGAGGTTGTGCAATTGGATGGAGATGACTTATTTGGGCATAACTATTCTATAGGTACAAAAAATATCTCTATTAATATGGTGGATCAAATCGAGGCAATCGAGAATTATTCTAAAAACCCTTTGTTAAAGGGTATTGAGAATTCTGATAATGTTGCACTGAATTTAAAGTTAAAAAAAGGTAAAATCGATTATTCAGGAACAAGTGATTTTGGATATGGCTATGGTGATAAACCTTACTACGATATTGCAACAAATATATTAGGTATTGCAAAATCCTTTAAATCTTTTGGAATTTTTTCATTTAATAATATTGGTGTTAACCATTCTCCATTTGATTATTTTTCTAATTCAACAACTCTAGAGGATATAGAGAACGTGGATTTATATGCTGAAAATATTATCAATGATACTCCTCTTAGCAGTGTTTTAAGCAATTCAAGAACCAGATTGAATAATGAATGGTTTGGTAGTTATAATTTTATTTATAAAATTTCGCCAACATTTAGCATTAAATCTAATGTTTATTACTTAAAAGATGAATTTTTCCGACAAGAATTATATGAAAATGATTTTTTAATTGGTTCCGAAAGAATAAATTATTCTGATCGTACAGAAATTATCAAAAAACCTGAAAATAAAAGGTTAGATATTAAACTCACTTACAATGTTTCAAAAAAATCTCTATTGGAAATAGAATCTTCGATTAGTAAAGAAGCAGTATCTAGTAGTAATGATTTCACACGTAATTTGGAGTCGAATTTTGATACAAAATTAAAAACAGATGATTTCTTTTGGAGAAATAAAATTGAATTTACGAACAAATTAAATCAAAAAACTGCTTTACAATTTAAATCTTTATATTCAAGAAACAACACTCCTCAAGAGTTTAATACGATAGGAAATTTTTTTTCTAATGAGGATGTTGTAAATTCTTATGTTCAATTTAGTGAGTATAGAAAAGAAGTATTTCAAAATCATCTCATTCTACTTGGAAAAAGAAAAAATATTAAATATGCATTTACAGGAGGGGTTGATTACTTTATAAACCCTTTTCGATCTTCTGTCGTAGAAAATGAGATAAGAGTTTCAGATTTTCGCAATGAGTTTGACTATAAAAAGACAAATTACTTCTCTCAGTTTTCTCTGTTTTATATTAAAAAGAAATGGACGATAGAGCCTTCTCTAGGTGTAAATTATATTTCTCAAAGATTAGAAAACAATATGAGTGATATAGAGGTATTGAAGAAGAACGTGTTTTTTCCTATACCTGCTTTGAAAGTCGTACATAGATTTAATTCTGTGTCTACTCTAAGATTTAGTGGGAGTTATGAGCAAAAAACGCCTGAGGAGAGTTTTTTATTTAGAAATGAAATAATAACAAACAACCGATCCGTTAGGAGGAATGTAGTTTCTTTAGATTTAGAAAAGCTTCAAAAGTATTCTCTAGGATACCGAATGAATGATTTATTTAAAAATATTGATTTGAATTTGCTGGGAGGTTATACTAATAGGAGAAATACTTATTTATCAAATATTAATGTAAACCCGAACTTTACTGGAATTACATATTTTCAATCACCAATTAATTTAGAGGATTATTTTGTAGTATTTTCAATAGAAAGATATATAAGATTTATTAGGACTACCTTTAAACACTCTTCGCAATATAGTGTTGCAAATTTTAAAAATGTTGTAAATCAATCTGAATTGCGAAATGGTAAATCACAAAATTACAATGGAAGTATTTTTGCTAAAACCGCATTTGGAATTCCTTTAAATTTTGAAAACAAAATTACTTATACTGTAAATACATATGAAATTGTGGGACAATCTAATAATACGAATTATAGTATTAAAAATGCTTTAAAAGCAATCGTTAAGCCTAATAAAAAATGGTTGTTTACCATTACGTATGATTATTTCAAGCCGGATACAACAAGAAACGAAGATTTTTCATTCTTAGATTTTGAAATAAAGTACAAACCCGAAAAGATAAAATGGATTTCTGGGCGTTTTGTGGGTAAAAACTTATTAGACAATCGCGTTTTTCAGCAAATCCAAAATTCAGATTTTTCTACAACCGTATATCAAAGCAATTTGATTCCTAGATACTTCATGTTGTCATTAGATGTAAGTTTTTAAAAAAAATAAGACCCTGTTTTGAAAATTTCAAAACAGGGTCTTTATATATTTTAACAAGACATTATTTAATGAGCTTGTTGGATATTTCGCTTTTGTTGCGAGATTACATCATTCCTGGCATACCTCCGCCCATTGGTGGCATTCCACCTCCGGCAGGAGCATCTTCTTTGATGTCGATTAATGCACATTCTGTAGTAAGGATCATACCTGATACAGACGCTGCATTTTCAAGAGCGATACGCGTTACTTTTTTAGGATCAATGATTCCTGCTTTAAGCATATCTACATAATCTTCAGATTTAGCATCATAACCAAAGTTATCTTTTCCTTCAAGAACTTTAGAAGTAACTACAGATCCTTCTCCACCTGCATTTTCTACAATAGTTCTTAATGGAGCTTCGATAGCACGATTTACAATCTGTACTCCTGTTGCTTCATCAGCATTTTCAGTTTTTACTTTTCCAAGAACTGCTTTAGATCTTACTAGGGCTACACCACCACCGGCAACAATACCTTCTTCTACAGCTGCACGAGTTGCATGAAGAGCATCATCTACACGATCTTTCTTTTCTTTCATCTCTACTTCAGAGGCAGCACCAACATATAATACAGCAACACCACCAGCTAATTTTGCTAAGCGTTCTTGTAGTTTCTCTTTGTCATAATCAGAAGTTGTAGTTTCGATCTGCGCCTTGATTTGATTTACTCTGTTTTTGATTAAATCTTCTCCACCTGCACCATTTACAACAGTAGTATTATCTTTGTCGATAGCAACTTTTTCTGCAGTCCCTAGGTGTTCGATTGTAGTGTTCTCAAGCGTGAAACCTCTTTCTTCAGAGATTACAGTACCACCAGTAAGAATTGCAATATCTTCTAACATTGCTTTACGTCTATCTCCAAATCCAGGAGCTTTTACAGCGGCAATTTTAAGTGCTCCACGAAGTTTGTTTACTACTAATGTAGCAAGAGCTTCTCCGTCAACGTCTTCAGCAATAATTAAAAGAGGTTTTCCTGTTTGAGCTACAGGCTCTAATACAGGAAGTAAGTCTTTCATAGCAGAAATCTTTTTGTCATATAATAAGATATATGGACTTTCTAGATCTGCTGTCATTTTTTCGCTGTTGGTTACAAAGTAAGGAGAAAGATATCCTCTGTCAAATTGCATTCCTTCTACGATGTCTACAGTTGTATCTGTACCTTTAGCTTCTTCAACAGTGATAACACCTTCTTTTCCAACTTTTTCGAAAGCTTGGGCGATAAGGTCACCTATTGTTCCGTCATTGTTAGCAGAAATTGCTGCTACTTGTTTAATTTTATCAGAAGAGTCTCCTACTTCTTTAGTTTGTTTTGCTAAGTCTTCTGTAATGGCTGTTACTGCTTTGTCAATACCTCTTTTAAGATCCATTGGATTTGCACCAGCAGCTACATTTTTAAGACCTTCTTTTACGATAGCTTGTGCTAATACAGTTGCTGTAGTAGTACCATCTCCTGCAAGATCATTTGTTTTAGAAGCAACTTCTTTTACCATTTGAGCTCCCATGTTTTCAAGAGCATCTTCTAATTCAACTTCTTTTGCTACAGAAACGCCATCTTTGGTCACGGTAGGTGCGCCAAAAGATTTGCTTATAATTACATTACGACCTTTAGGTCCTAAAGTTACTTTTACTGCATTGGCTAATGCATCGACACCACGTTTTATACCATCACGTGCTTCTATGTCAAATTTTATATCTTTTGCCATAATAATTACTTATTTTGAAATTGTGAATCCCGAATCATATTATCTTTTCAGGATTTTCGATTTGTGTTTTACGAATAAACAGTGATTAAACGATAGCAAGGATGTCATCCTCACGCATAATTAGATAATCTTGTCCATCTAATTTTAATTCGGTACCTGAGTACTTTCCATAAAGTACAGTGTCGCCAACTTTGACAGTCATTTCATGGTCTTTTTTACCACTACCAACAGCAGCTACTTTACCTTTTTGTTGTTTTTCCTGAGCCGAGTCAGGAATATATAATCCTGATGCAGTTTGCGTTTCCGCAGGAAGTGGCTCAACAACCACACGGTCTGAAAGAGGTTTAATATTTACTCCCATTATGATTCGTTTTTTTTTGTTGTTAAAATTAAAATGAAATCTTCGATGCTGTTATTTCAGAAATTATGCCAGTGATGCTATACTGACAAATTGAAACAAAAAATGTCGACCGTATGACAAGTCGACATTTTTGTAATTGTTTTTCAAATGATGTTATTCTTGATCATTATCATCTGTACCAGGAGTGACAGGTGTTTCTATTTGAACATCCTGAGTGTCTACTTTCGAATCCTGAGTAGTACCTTCGTTCATAAGATCGATATTTGATAATAAGATCAATACCAACAATAGTGTAGCAAGAGTCCAAGTACTTTTATCTAAAAAGTCTGTGGTCTTTTTTACACCACCTAATTGTTGTGTTCCGCCTCCACCAAAAGAAGAAGATAATCCGCCTCCTTTAGGGTTTTGTACCATAATTACTACTACTAGTAAAAAGGATACGATAACGATTAATATTAAAAAGATTGAAAACGTTGTCATTATATTGTTATTTATTTTCTTGTAATTTCTTTATTGCTCGAATTTGGTCTGCAAAGAAACCACTTTTTTCGGGATTTTTCAAAATTAATATGTTATAAGCCTGAATTGCTTTTTTATAGTTTTTTTGAGCCAAATATACTCTGGCCAAAGTTTCGGTCATAAGTTCGTCCGAAGGGACTTGATTTTTTTTAGCTAAGTTGCGTACAGGTGTACTTTTTTCTACTGGCTGTATTTTGGGGTTATTGGCAATAAATTCGTCAATAAGATGAAATTTATCTTTTTGTTTTAATGAAGTGTCAAGGTGTTTTTCTTCTTGTTCCGAAATTAATTTTTCAGGCTCAACTGCCTCTTCTCTGTCAATAGGTTTTAGCGAAGTGAGTTGTAGCCATTCTGCAAAAGAGTGTGTTTCCTTTTTATTAAAATCAAGTGGTTGGTCTATTTTTAATTCTTCCTCAGGAGTTTTAGGTCTTTGTTCTTCTTCAGGAATAGTAATTTGTTTTTGTAAGCTTTCTTCTTTTCTTTCAAGAAAAAGTGCTGGATCAAGAACGTCCTCAGCTTCTTTCATTTTCATTCTTACGGCATCATCCATTGCTATTCTAGGAAGCGTTTTTATTTCTTCATGATCTACAACTTCAATATCGGATTTACGTATCGGTTTAGAAACCTGTTCCTCTTCTGTATTACTAAACATATCAGAGGTAATAAAATCAAAAAGAATGGTTCGATCCGTAGTATAAGCAGCAGTAGTTTTTAATTCTTGATTGTATCTAAAACTTTCTTGTTCTTTAAGTGCTTTTAACAATAATGGTCGAATTGATTGAAAATAAGGGAATTCTTTAGAGATTTTTTCCAAAGAGGCTACTTGCGCACTATTTAGTTGCGCCGGGTGTTGAAGCAAATATGTAAGTTCTTTAATATTCAATTTTTAGCTAGCTATATAGTTTTCGATTTTTGAATTAATTTACCATCGCGCTAATGTGGCATTAAACATATCTTGTGTGATACGTTCAAAAATGATTTGCAAGGCTTCATCTCTCACAGCATTTTCGGATTGCGAAGCGGGATAATCGAAGAAAAATGAAAACCGCTGTTCGAGATCCTGATTTGGATCCTTGGCATCATAAAATCTCATGTTGATCGCAATTGTTAATCTATTCTGCGCTGCAGTGATGTCTGATGTTGCTGTGTTTGGGGATACATAATCCTGTATGATTTCACCTTCATATATGATATCCCCGCCCGAGGTTACCAAATCCAGATTGGTTTGATTGAGTATTAAATCTTGTAACTGATTGGTAAATGTTAAATCTGCCCCAGGGAAAATTCTTGGGGATTGATTTTGGAAAAAATTTACCTGAAACGTTTTGGTGTCTGGAGAAATATTGGTCCCACTAAAAGAGTATACACCGCAACCTTGACATAAGATTAATGTGAATATCCCAATTGCAATATGTTTTAATGTGTTCATCAATGTTATAGGTCGTATTGTTTTATTTTTCTATATAAGGTGCGCTCACTAATTCCTAATTCTTCGGCAGCAGCTTTGCGTTTACCTCTATGGCGTTCTAATGATTTTTTTATTAACTCTAACTCTTTATCCTGTAGGGATAATGTTTCTTCTTCTTCAATTTCTTCGGCAAAATGATATTTATCTTCTTCTTTTATAACCGAAGTTGCATGCGAAGGGATTTGCAATACTTCGGCAGCAGGAGTAGTAGGTTCTTCAAAATTAACCTCTTTTTCATCTTCTTCACGATATATTTTTCTAATCAATCCTTCATTGTCCTTTTGTACTTGTTGATTATTACCGCTCTGCATTAATTCCATAGTTAACTTCTTGAGATCATTAAGGTCACCTTTCATGTCAAAAAGTACTTTGTACAAAATTTCACGCTCGTTACTAAAATCACTATCTTTTTTGTCATCAGAAATCACCGCGGGTAAATTACTACCTATGTTTGGTAAATACCCATGTAAAGCAACCGCAGAGATGGTCCTGTTTTGTTCAAGGACTGAAATTTGCTCTGCTATGTTGCGCAATTGTCTAATGTTACCGCTCCAGTGATATTTTTCTAATAGCGTTACAGCATCATCTGTAAGACGAATGGTTGGCATTTTGTATTTTGTAGCAAAATCTGAAGCGAATTTTCTAAACAATAAGTGTATATCTTCTTTTCGATTTCTTAATGGCGGTAAAAGAATTTCTACTGTGCTTAAGCGATAGTATAAGTCTTCTCTAAATTTTCCTTTTTTAATAGCCTCAAACATATTAACATTAGTAGCGGCTACAATACGTACATCGGTTTTTTGAACCTTGGAAGATCCTACTTTAATAAACTCTCCATTTTCGAGAACTCTTAATAATCGTACTTGAGTGGTTAACGGAAGCTCTCCTACTTCGTCTAGAAAAATGGTTCCACCACTTGCTACTTCAAAGTATCCGTTACGGGTTTGAGTCGCTCCAGTAAAAGCACCTTTTTCATGTCCAAAAAGTTCACTATCGATGGTTCCTTCTGGGATGGCGCCACAGTTAACGGCAATGGATTTGCCATGTTTACGATGCGATAAGGAATGAATAATTTTAGGAATACTTTCTTTACCTACACCACTTTCACCTGTAACCAATACCGAAATATCGGTTGGGGCTACCTGAATAGCTTTTTCTACAGCACGATTTAGTTTTGGGTCGTTTCCGATAATCCCGAATCGTTGTTTTATAGCTTGAACTGATTCCATATAATACTATATGATTATGTGTTGTTTTTTAATTTTGTAATTAATTGTTTTCAGAATACGCAATTGCTTCACCTAGTAATGTAGCGCTGGTACATTCATTAATCTGCACCATTACAAAATCTCCTATTTTATATTCCTTTTTAGGAAATATGGCTACAATATTTTTAGTGGTTCTTCCGCTCCAATGCTGATCTGATTTTTTTGATTCTTTTTCGATCAGTACTTCAAAAGTTTGTCCAATAAAACTCTCATGTCTATAGGCACAATGCTTTCGTTGTAAAGCTATAACCTCTGCTAATCTTCTTTTCTTTACCTCTTCAGGAACATCATCGTTCAATTTTCGTTCAGCCAGTGTGCCAGGTCTTTCAGAATACGCATACATATAACCATGCTCATATTTTACATGTTCTAAAAGAGATAATGTGTCCTGGTGATCTTCTTCTGTTTCTGTGGGAAATCCAATGATCATATCCTGAGTTATAGAACAGTCAGGAATTATTTTTTTTATGTTATCGACTAATTCAATATATTCTTGTCTCGTATGTAAGCGATTCATCTCTTTAAGAATGCGATCACTACCACTTTGTATAGGTAGATGGATGTGTTTACATATGTTTTTATGTTTTGCCATAACCTCAATTACATCTAGCGTCATATCTTGGGGGTTAGATGTAGAAAAACGAATACGTAATTTAGGGTATTTCTTAGCAGTCATATCCAGAAGCTTAGCAAAATCGACAGCGGTAGCTTTCTGAAAATCACTAGCTTTTTCGAAATCTTTTTTAAGGCCTCCGCCATACCATAGATAACTATCTACATTCTGTCCTAGAAGTGTAATTTCTTTAAAATTTTGATGTACCAGATCATCAATTTCTTCTAGTATACTTTGTGGATCTCTGCTACGCTCTCTCCCTCTGGTAAAAGGAACAACACAAAATGTGCACATATTATCACATCCTCTGGTAATAGAAACAAATGCAGAAACCCCGTTACTTTGAAGACGAACAGGAGAGATGTCACCATAAGTTTCTTCTTTTGAAAGAACTACATTGACGGCATTACGCCCAGCATCAACTTCTTGTATCAGGTTGGGTAGGTCTTTATAGGCATCAGGACCAACTACAAGATCTACTATTTTTTCTTCTTCAAGGAATTTACTTTTTAAACGTTCTGCCATACATCCAAGAACACCAACTTTCATTGTAGGGTTAATTCTTTTTACAGCGTTGTACTTTTCTAATCTTTTTCGTACTGTTTGTTCTGCTTTTTCACGAATAGAACAAGTATTGACCAACACTAGATCAGCATCTTCAAGATTTTGAGTTGTATTAAAGCCTTCTTTGGCTAATATTGAAGCTACAATCTCACTGTCACTAAAATTCATTTGGCAACCATAGCTCTCAATGAAGAGTTTGCGCTGGTTGTCTTTATTTTGGTCAAGAACGAGAGGTTGTCCTTGTGCGTTTTCATCTATAATCTTCTCCATAAAAAATAATTCCTTACCAATTCTAGGGTCAAATAATGTGCAAAGATACTTTTTAATACGATTTATGACAAAGTGTCAGGGTTTTATTTTCGGAAAAATTTTAATTTGCGATGTAACTAAATAAACAACAATAATGGAACATCCTATTTTTAATAAGATTGAAAATTCTAAAAAACCTGATTTTGGAGATATACTATCTAAAAGTTTTGAGTTGTATAAAAAGGCCTTTTCTATTGGCTTAATCCATGGTTTAATAAGCTTGGCAATTGCAATTCCTTTTGTATTAATTGTATACATACCTATTCTGCCAACATATATAGAGATGATTGAGTATTCTGGCGATCCATATTATCAACCAACGTTTTTTGAAGATTATTCTTTTATAATGATTGCAATTTGGGTTTTGGTAGTATTTGTTATGTCTTTTATTATGCAGGTTTTAAATATCTCTGTTTACGGACATTTCTTTAAAGCATTAAAAAATGAGGATTTAAACACTACAGATGATATAGGGGGATACTTTACTATTGCAAAAAATCATTTTGGAAAAATAGTTATTCTTTCTTTAGCTACAATGGGGATAGGGATATTGGCTATGCTATTATGTTATTTCCCGCTCTTTTATGTAATGGTTCCATTTCAGTTAGTTATTCCTATTTTTATTTTTAATCAAGAAATGAGCGTAGGGGATATCATTAAAGCAGCCTTTAAACTAGGGAATAAATACTGGTTAATCTTTTTTGGATTAATATTCGTTTCTGCAATATTCTCTTCATTAGGCGTGTTAGGGTGTTATATTGGTGTTATTGCGACTATGTTTTTTTCATACATAGTCTCATACTATATGTATAAGGAGACCATTGGCTTTGAAGATGGTCAACCTGAAAAAGAAAATACTTTATTTATAAAGTAAAAATTTTAAAACCTGCCAGTCGGCAGGTTTTTTTTTGAACTAATTTTTTGATAAAGAATCTTGATATCATTTTTTTGATATACTTTTGTGGACACAAATTATAGGATTATGGCTAAGAATTTAGTGATTGTCGAGTCGCCTGCCAAGGCCAAAACGATAGAGAAGTTTCTTGGAAAAGATTATACTGTAACTTCTAGTTTTGGACATATTGCAGATTTACCTGCAAAAGAACTTGGAGTGGATGTAGATGGCGATTTTACACCCAAATATATTGTTTCTAAAGACAAAAAAGATGTAGTTAAAAAACTAAAAGATCTCTCTAAGAAAGCAGAGATGGTTTGGTTAGCTAGTGATGAGGATCGAGAAGGAGAAGCTATTGCTTGGCATCTTGCAGAAACGCTTAAATTAGATAAAGAAAGAACGCGTCGTATTGTATTTCATGAGATTACAAAAAATGCAATTCTTAAAGCAATAGAAAACCCTAGAAGTATTGACTATAATTTAGTGAATGCACAACAAGCTAGGCGTGTTTTGGATCGTTTAGTGGGATATGAATTATCGCCAGTATTATGGCGTAAAGTAAAGGGTGGTTTATCTGCTGGAAGAGTGCAGTCGGTATCTGTACGTTTGATCGTTGAGAGAGAACGGGATATATTAGGATTTAAGCCTGAGGCTTCTTATAGAATCGATGCAGAATTTTCTAACCAAGCAGGTAAGTCATTTAAAGCTAAGCTTCCTAAAAATTTTAAAACCAAAGAAGAAGCACATTCATTCTTAAAAAATAATATTGGCGCATCTTTTAAAGTTGCAGACCTTAGTACAAAACCTGCTAAGAAATCTCCAGCGCCTCCATTTACAACGTCTACGTTGCAACAAGAAGCTTCAAGAAAGCTATATTTTTCAGTAAGTAAGACTATGACAATGGCTCAGCGATTATACGAAGCTGGGTTAATCACATACATGAGAACGGATAGTGTGAATCTATCGGCTGAAGCTCAAAAAGGAGCAAAAGCTGAAATTGTTTCTGCTTATGGTGATGAGTATAGTAATCCTAGGCAATATAAAGGAAAAGCAAAAGGAGCACAAGAAGCTCACGAGGCTATAAGACCTACTGATTTTTCTAGGCATAGTGTTGATGTGGATTATGATCAGCAACGATTGTATGAGTTGATCTGGAAAAGAGCTATCGCATCACAAATGAGTGATGCACGCTTAGAGAGAACTAATGTAAAAATTGAGGCTAATACGCATAAAGAACAATTTACTGCTAGTGGAGAAGTGATTAAGTTCGAAGGGTTCTTAAAAGTATACCTAGAAGGTAGCGATGATGAAGATGAGGAGCAAGAAGGAATTCTTCCTGCTATGAAGGTACAAGAATCATTGTATAATAGTTATATCTCGGCAACCGAGAGGTTTACAAGGCCACCAAGTAGATATACAGAAGCTTCGTTGGTTAAGAAGCTCGAAGAGTTAGGTATCGGAAGACCTTCTACATATGCTCCAACCATTTCTACAATTCAGAATAGAAATTATGTAGAAAAAGGAGCAAAAGAAGGAGAGATTAGAAATTATATACAGCTTACTCTTTCTGGAGATGCATTAGATGAGAAAAAACTGTCTGAGAAGGTAGGTAGTGATAAAGGAAAACTGATCCCTACAGATGTTGGGATGGTGGTTAATGACTTTTTGGTAAATCATTTTTCTTCAATTTTAGATTACAATTTTACAGCCAAAGTAGAACAGGATTTTGATGAAATTGCAGAAGGTCAGGAAGATTGGACAAATGTGATGAGGGAGTTTTATCAAGAATTTCATCCTAGAGTAGAAGATGTGGCACAAAATGCCGATCGCGAAGTTGGTGAACGAATCCTAGGAGAGGATCCTGCTACAGGAAAAGTAGTGAGCGTGCGATTAGGTAAATTTGGACCGATGGTACAAATAGGTACTGTAGACGATGAAGATAAACCAAGATTTGCAAGTCTGCCTCCTGGGCAAACATTAAGTGGGATAACCTTTGAAGAAGCAATGGATCTCTTTCAGTTGCCCAAAGAATTAGGTGATTACAAAGGAGAAACCCTTGTGGTTAATAATGGTAGGTTTGGTCCTTATGTTCGTTATGGTGAGAAGTTTGTTTCCCTGGCAAAAGGAGAAGATCCATTAAATATATCTTTGGATAGAGCTAAGGAACTTATTGATGAAAAGGAAAAAGCAGATGCTCCTATATATACATATGAAAATCTTCCAGTTCAAAAAGGTAAAGGTAGATTTGGTCCATTTATTAAATGGAACGGAATGTTTATCAACGTAAATAAAAAATACGATTTTGATAATTTGTCTGATGAAGATATCGTAAACCTTATCGAAGAAAAAAAGCAAAAAGAAATTGATAAGGTGATTCATAACTGGGAAGAAGAAGGGATTCGTGTAGAAAAAGCAAGATGGGGAAGAAGTAATATTATTAAAGGTAAAGTCAAAATAGAATTACCGAAAACTGTAGATGCTTCAAAATTGACTTTGGATAAAGTGAAAGACCTTATCGAAAAAAATGCTCCGAAGAAAAAAACAGCTAAAAAGAAAACTACTACCAAAAAGAAAACTACTACCAAAAAGAAATAATACATGTCTTTCGAATTTCTTGCTCCAGTTAGTGATTTAGTAGCAGCACATACCAAATTGCTTTCAGATCATTCTTTAGGAAAAAAAATAAAAATTCACACTGTGGATAATGGTGTGCCTAATCTTGAAAAAGTTGATATTGCTATTCTTGGAGTTCAGGAAAATAGAAATGATGTAGATTTTTTGGGTGAGCAGTTGAATTTTGATTCCATTCGAAGATCTTTATATGAATTATATCCAGGTAATTGGGATACGTCTATTGTAGATCTTGGTGATGTAACACCAGGTAATGAAGTTAGTGATACATATTATTTGGTTCAAGAAGTTTTATCTACACTTTTGCAAAAAAATATAATCCCTATTATTTTAGGGGGCAGTCAGGATGTGGTATATGCCCAATACAGATCTTTTGATATTTTAGAACGTATGGTTAATATGGCTAATGTAGATAGTAGATTTGATCTAGGAAATTCTTCTCAGCCAATTACCAACACTTCATTTGTAGGTAAGATTATTGTAGAGCAACCGTATAATCTTTTTAATTATAGTAATATAGGATATCAAACCTATTTTAATGCTCAGGAAGAAATAGATCTTATCGAGAAACTATATTTTGATGCGTATCGCTTGGGTGAGGTAATTTCTGATGTAACTATTGTCGAACCTATTATGCGTGATGCAGATATTGTTACAATAGACATTGGAGTTATGAATTCGAATAGCATGCACGGAGCCGTGGCTTCACCTAATGGTTTTGATGGGAGAGAAATATGTGCGATATCAAGATATGCTGGGATAAGTGATAAGGTCAAAAGTTTTGGGATCTATGAGTTTAAGAATTTTAAAAATGAAGAAACTGCTTCATTATTGATAAGCCAAATTATTTGGTATTTTATCGAAGGAGTTAACTACAGGTCCGAAGAACTGGATGTCAAAAATCAGAAAAGTACACTACATTATAGCGTTCCTATTGAAGACGAAATATTGTCTTTCTACAAGAGTGCTAAAACCGGAAGATGGTGGATAGAAATACCTTTTATTTCATCTGGTAATAATAAATTGAAAAGACACACGTTATTACCTTGCACGTACAACGATTATGAGCGAGCTTGTAATCAAGAAATACCTGAAAGATGGTATAAGGCAAAACGAAAAAACGAAGTTTAACATTTTTATTAGGCAGATTTAAGGTTTTTTTTAGAAAAAAATTGTTTTTCTGGAAATAAATAAATAGGTTTACGTCCTTAAATCTAGAAGATCTTAACCTAAAACACGTTATGAAGAAATTTGTATCACTCTTTGCTATTTTAGCAATGCTCTATAGTTGTGGTGGAGGAAACCGAGGAGAGCTAATAGGAGCACAAGGAAAAAAATGGCACCCGCAAAAGCCGTATGGAATGGCCCTCATCCCCGGAGGATCCTTCATTATGGGTAAGTCGGATGATGACAAAGCAGCGTTAGCAAACGCACCCACCAAGATGGTTACCGTTCGTTCTTTTTACATGGATGAGACGGAAATCACTAATAGTGAATATAGACAGTTTGTTCATTGGGTCCGCGATTCCGTTCTTAGAATGAGATTTGCGATTATGGCTGATGAATTAGGTAAAGCTCCTGGTGACGATGGCATTGGTGAGTACGCATTTCTAGATGCTGATACCGAAGATATGTCTGTTTACGAAAAATACATGTACGATAACTATAGTGGTACAGGAGAAACTGGCTACGAAGGTAGAAGACTTAATAAGGATATCGATATCGAATGGGATATTGATGATTATCCAGACGAGTTTTATGCAGAGGTTATGGATACCATGTATATTCCCCTAGAAGAATCCTATAATGGTAGACGTACATTAGATGTAAGTAAATTTGAGTTTAGATTTACTTGGATGGATATTCAGGCAGCAGCAAGAGCTAGAAAAGGTGGAAGAAAAGATTTTGTAAAAGAAGAAGTTATACAAGTTTATCCAGATACCACTGTGTGGATCAAGGATTTTAACTATTCATATAATGAGCCGATGCACAACGATTACTTCTGGCATAGTGCATATGATGATTACCCTGTAGTAGGTGTTTCTTGGGAACAAGCTAAAGCCTTCTGTAGATGGAGAACTATTGAGAAAAATACCTTTCAAAAGAAAAAAAGTAAAGAATTTGTAAACTATTTTAGATTACCAACTGAGGCCGAATGGGAGTACGCCGCAAGAGGAGGTCTAGAATCGGCAACCTATCCATGGGGAGGACCTTACGCCCTAAATGATAGAGGTTGTTTCCTTGCAAATTTCAAGCCTCTTAGAGGAAACTACGCAGCAGATAACTTCTTATATACTGTCGAAGCCAAAACATTTGAGCCAAATGATTATAATTTATATAACATGGCAGGTAATGTTTCAGAGTGGGTGCAGTCATCCTATGATCCAGCAGCTTACGAATACGTGTCGTCAATGAACCCTAACGTTAATGACGACGATAATAAGCGTAAAGTAGTACGTGGAGGATCCTGGAAAGATGTTGCTTATTTCCTACAAGTAAGCACCAGAGATTACGAGTATGCTGATTCCGCGAGAAGTTATATCGGATTTAGAACCGTTCAGGACTATATGGGTACTGACGTGACTGGAGAAGATAATACCGTGAATCAAAAATAAGTCCCAAAATTTTCTATCAACTTAATTACTAACCCTTTTTTTAAAAATTTAGATTTAAAAAACAAAACAAATTTATTATGGCAAATTCAAAAGCAAGCAAAAAGTTAATGAACATGGTATACGGTCTAGGAGCGGCCGTTGTAATCTTAGGTGCACTATTTAAAATTATGCACTGGCCATTTGGTAATCAAATGCTTATTATTGGTTTGATCACAGAAGCATTTGTATTTACTGTTTCTGCATTCGAACCTGTGGATGACGAAGTAGATTGGTCTCTTGTATATCCTGAACTAGCAGGAGGTAACAAAAAAGATAAAAAAGAAAAAGAAACTCCAGAAGGATTGTTATCTAAGAAATTAGATGATATGCTTAAAGAAGCTAGAGTAGATACTAATTTAATGAACAGCTTAGGCGAAAGTATTCGTAATTTTGAAGGAGCTGCTAAAAATATCTCTCCTACAGTAGATGCAATCCAGGGAACTAAGAAATATAGCGAGGAGATGGCTCATGCAGCTTCTCACCTAGAATCTTTAAATAGCTTATATAAAGTACAGTTAGAATCTTCTGCTAAACAAGCTGAAGCTAATCAAGCTATCGCAGACAATGCTGCAAAACTTAAAGATCAAATGGAAAGTCTTGCTGGTAACCTTTCTTCACTTAATGGAGTATATGGTGGTATGTTAACTGCAATGAATAGAAGTTAACATTTTAGTAATTAAATAATTATATAATAACTACCAAAATCTAAGAAGAATATGGCAGGAGGAAAACTATCCCCAAGGCAGAAGATGATTAACCTAATGTACTTGGTTTTCATCGCGATGATGGCATTAAATATGTCAAAAGAGGTATTATCAGCTTTCGGTTTGATGAACGAAAAACTTACCGAATCTAATACAATCTCTACAGAACGTAATAATTCATTTATGGCTGGTCTGGCTGAAAAAGTAACAGAACAACCTGAGAAATATACACCGCTTAAAGAGAAAGCAGATCAAATTAGTACGCTTTCTAATGAGTTTAATGCATATTTAGACAAGGTTAAAGCCGAAATAACTCAAGACTTAAGCGATCCAACTGATTATGAAACAATGGATAAGTCTCTAACTTTAGATCAAAAGTTTTTTGCAGGAGGTAAAGTTACTCCGGGAGCACAAGAATTTTTGGATAATGTTTCAAAATATAGAGATGGTGTATCTGCTGCAATTAAAGAGGTGAAAGAAGTGGATCCTTCGGTTGCAGATGATGTTATTAAAACTTTTTCTACTAGTGATGTTAAAGACAGAGCTGGTGTAAACAAAAAGTGGTTGAATTACAATTTTGAAGGATTTCCTTTAGTTGCTACTTTAACGAAGCTTACTCAAATGCAAGCAGATGTTAAAACTACTGAAAGTAAAGTGCTTTCTGCTTTATTAGCAGGTCAACAAGCATCAGAACTTTCGTTTAGTAACTATGAGGCAATTGTTGTAGCTGATAAAACAGCATTCTTTAGTGGAGAGAAATTTAAAGGTAGAATCGTTCTAGGACGTTTTGATGCTACACTTAAACCAACCAAAGTAATGGTTAATGGTAAGGAGCAGACAGAAGTTCAAAATGGTCAAATTATGTTAGATTTCCCTGCAGGAAATGTTGGAGAAAGAGATGTAGCAGGTGAGCTTGAATTTAAAGAGGGTGACTCTATAGTAAAAATTCCTATTAAGAGTTCTTATACTGTAATTCCGAGACCAAACTCTGCTGTAATTTCTGCAGATAAAATGAATGTGGTATATCGTGGGGTAAACAACCCAATGACGATTTCTATTCCTGGTGTGCCAAATGTAAATGCTACGGCTCCTGGTTTAAGAAAAACTGGTGGTGCTGGTAAATACATGATGAATGTTACAACTGTAAGAGCACGTGAAGTGAGCATTAAAGTAAGTGGTAAACTTGCTAATGGTACTTCAGTAAGTGATAGTAAGAAATTTAGAATTAAGGATATTCCAAGACCAGTAGGAACTGTTCGTGGAGAAGATGGTGCAATAAAAATGGCAAGAAATGCATTAAATATTTCTTCTATTGGAGCTATCTTACCAGATTTTGATTTCGATATCAAACTTAATGTAACAGCATTTAAGTTTAAAGTAGAAGGACAACCTACTGTAAGCGTACGAGGAAAAAGACTTGATTCTAAGGCTAAATCTGCATTACGTAAAGCAAAAAGAGGTTCTTCTATACAGATTATAGATATAAAAGCACAGTTAACTACAAATGCTGGATATAAATTGAAAAAGATATCTCCGGTTATTGTTGAGTTAACGAACTAAAATAAACGTATTAGTTATGAATTTGAAAAATTTTATATTAACCGTTTTTGGTGTATTGATCTCGGCAGTTGCGCTAGGTCAAACCAATAATATATTAAATGCCGAGCAGCCCGATGATATCGGAAAGAAAACTGCAGAACAAATATTGTATGATAACGATCACCCGTTAGAATATGGTTATGTTGATAAACGAGATGTATTATGGGCTAAAACAACTTGGGAAACTATTGATCTTGATGAGAGAATTAATTTTCCTTTGTATTACCCTATTGATACTTTTAATATAGGTGCTAATCGTCGTTCTTTATATGATGTATTAGTTTCTAATATCAAAAACGGAAAAGTAAAAAGTATTTATTCAGATTCATATTTTACTGAAACGCGTACTTTCGAAGACCTTCAGTCTACAATGTCTAAGATAGACACTACAGATTTAGGGTATGAGCAGTATAATGCAGGTGAAACAGTAGATCCTCAATATATTAATAGAAGAGATATTAATTCTGCAGATATTGCCGAGTATAAAATAAGAGGATATTGGTATTTTGATAAACGCCAAGGAGAATTGAGATACAGATTGCTTGGGTTAGCACCTGTAGCTCCGGATGTAAACTTTATCGATGATGATGAGCCTGATATGGTTGCATTATTTTGGGTATGGTATCCTGATGTAAGAGAAATTCTTCATAATGCGCTTGCTTTCAATAGAAGAAATACCTCCATGCCTTTTACTTTAGATCATATTTTAAATGCTAGGCGATTTAACTCGATTATTTATAAAGAAGATAATGAACAAGGTGACCGTGAGATTAAAGATTATATCGTGGATAACGCCTTAATGCAACTTCTAGAAAGTGAACGAATTAAAGAAAGTATTCGAAATTTCGAAATGGATATGTGGAGCTACTAAGTTCTATTATATAAAATAACTTATACAAAAAACGCCCAACCTAGTTGGGCGTTTTTATATTTTTACATCATGTTAGATTATATTGTTGTCGGTTTTGGGTTATCTGGTTTGTCTTTTATAGAACAATTAGAAAAAAATGATAAGTCATTCTTGGTTTTTGAAGATTCTTCTCAAAAATCCTCTAGAGTGGCAGGCGGGTTATATAATCCAGTAATATTAAAGCGTTTTACCGCTGCATGGAACGCCAAAAAACAACTTCAAAAAGCGATACCTTTTTATAAAAATGTTCAAACTAAACTTAATGAACAATTGGTGTTGGAGCTTCCTGTTTTACGAAGATTTAATTCTGTAGAAGAGCAAAACGCTTGGTTTGAGGCTTGTACCAAACCTATTTTAGAAGATTTTCTGGATCAGGAGCTAATGTATAATAGTAATGAGGGACTGGATATTCCTTTCCATTATGGGAGAGTACATCATACAGGTAGAATAGATATAAAAAACATGCTTTCGTGCTACTTAAACTATCTTGATAAAAAAGATTGTTTGGTAAACGAATCCTTTGATCATGAACAATTAATTATAACAGATAATTTTGTTTCGTATAAGGGTCAAGAAGCGAAAAACATATTATTTTCTGAAGGTTTTGGAGTGCAAAACAACCCTTTCTTTAAATATTTGCCATTGGTTGGTAATAAAGGCGAGTATTTGGTGATATCATCTCCTAAGTTACAATTAAATGAAGCCGTAAAATCTTCAATATTTATTATACCTCTTGGTAATAATCGATACAAAATTGGTGCTACATATAACAATCAAGACACTACTTCAGGGGTTACTTTAGAAGCAAAAGAAGAATTATTACGCAAATTAGAACGTTTTCTCAAGGTACCATATGAAATTATAGACCATGTAGCAGGGATTAGGCCGACAGTTAGAGATCGAAGACCTTTGGTGGGGACTCATCCAAAACATAAAAAGCTACATGTTTTAAATGGCTTAGGAAGCAGAGGTATACTAATAGGGCCTACTGTTGCCGAGAACTTATACGATGCGATTGAAAACGATACTGCTTTAGATAAAGAAATCGATATCAAACGCTACGACAACTTTTTTTCTTTGTTATAATGCATAAAAAAGTTGATCCAAATATTTCTGGATAGCCTTAAAATTATCGGTAATGAGATAATCATAGTCGCTGCAATTAATAAAAAAGTGGCAACTAAATTAAGTTTAAGAAGAAAATAACCAATTAAAAAAGCCGAAACCGCAAAGATAATGCCTACTGGATAGCTTACATACATGGCGCCATAAAAAAAAGAAGGTTCTATTTTATATTTGGTCTCGCAATGACTGCATCGTTCATGCATTTTTAGTGTTTCATTCAGTTTATAGGGGTTAGATACTTGGTACATGCTTTCTTGTTGACAAACCGGACAACTGCCTGTCATAATACTGTAAATCTTAGTTCCTTTTAAGAAGTTCATATGCTGCTTTTATGGTAACACAAAATTAAGCATCTTTGCAGAAAATATTCAAAAGCTCATGTTAAACATACACAACTTATCAATATCATTTGGAGGAGAGTACCTTTTTGAAGAAATCAGCTTCAGATTAAGTGCTGGGGACCGTGTAGGGTTGATAGGAAAAAATGGAGCAGGAAAATCCACAATGCTAAAGATTTTATCCAAAGAGCAAGAACCCGATACCGGGCAAATTGCTATGGATAAAGAGGTGAAAATTGGCTTTTTAAAACAAGACATTGATTTTGTTCAAGGTAGAACAGTATTAGAAGAGGCGTACGAGGCTTTTGTCGAAATTAAAAAGGCAGAACGCCAGATTGATAAAATTAACGCGCAATTGGCAGAACGTACAGATTATGAGAGTGATTCTTATAATGAGCTGATTACAGAACTTAGTGACCTTACACAACATTTCGAAATCATTGGCGGGTATAATTATGAAGGAGATACAGAACGTGTGTTGCAAGGTTTAGGGTTTGTAAGAGAAGATTTTGGTAGATTAACCGATACCTTTTCTGGGGGATGGCGAATGCGTATTGAATTGGCTAAGCTGTTATTGCAAAACAATGATATATTATTACTAGATGAGCCTACTAACCACTTAGATATAGAATCTATAATATGGTTAGAGAACTTCTTAAAGAGCTACTCGGGGGTAGTAATAATAGTATCTCACGATAAAATGTTCCTCGATAACGTTACTAATCGTACCATTGAGATTTCTCTGGGGCGTATTTATGATTACAATACCTATTACTCTAAGTATTTGGTGCTTCGTAAGGAAATGCGAGAACAACAATTAGCAACTCAAAAAAATCAATCCAAACAAATTGAACAAACCGAAAAACTGATTGAAAAGTTTAGAGCAAAGGCTTCTAAAGCTTCGATGGCGCAATCATTGATTAAAAAATTAGATAAAATAGAGCGTATTGAAGTAGATGAAGATGATAATGCAGTTATGAATGTTAGCTTTCCTATAAGTATACAACCAGGAAAAGTGGTAATTGAGGCAGATGATGTAGGTAAATCATATGGCGAAAAAGAGATTCTGAAGGATATTAATCTTTTGGTAGAACGCGGGTCTAAAATAGCATTTGTTGGTCAAAATGGTCAAGGTAAAACTACATTAGCCAAAATTGTTATTGATGAAATATCACATGAAGGAAATCTAAAACTCGGTCATAATGTTCAAATCGGATATTTTGCTCAAAATCAATCCGAATATTTGGATGGTGATATAACTGTTCATGAAACCATGATCAATGCTGCTAATGAGAAAAATCGTAGCAAAGTTCGGGATATGTTAGGTTCTTTTTTATTTAGAGGAGATGAAGTAGATAAAAAAGTAAAAGTGTTATCAGGAGGTGAGCGTAATAGATTAGCATTGTGTAAAATGTTGCTAGAACCTTTTAATGTGTTGGTGATGGATGAACCTACCAATCATTTGGATATTAAATCTAAAAATGTATTAAAAGAAGCCTTAAAAAGTTTTGAAGGTACGCTTATACTCGTTTCGCATGATAGGGATTTTCTTCAGGGATTAAGTAATACCGTTTACGAATTCAAGAATAAACAAATCAAAGAATATCTAGGGGATATAGATTTTTATTTAGAGCAACGCAGGGTTGATGACCTTAGGGATATAGAAAAGAAAGACAAGCAACAAAAAGAAGTATCAAGCACAAAAGAGACTGCAAAACAATCCTATCAAGATCAAAAGAAATTAAAATCACTCAACAATAAATTGAGTAATGTAGAGGCCAAAATCAATAAGCTTGAAAAAGAAATAAAAGAAATTGATTTAGAATTAGCTATCAATTATGATAAAACTATCGAAAAACCCAATTTTTTTGATTCTTATCAAGCAAAAAAGGACCTTTTGGTAACGTTAATGGAAGATTGGGAGACAACGCAAGGAGAAATAGACCAAATAACAAACTAATAAATATTGAGCATATTTTTGTTGAATTCGTAAAATCATCGTGATTATTTTTAATATATATAGTAGTCCGAGGTTTTTTATGAGAATCTTGTAGAATGGTGAGGTTGTTTTACGATTACTAAAAAAATGGTATGTTACTTTTACGATATTTTTGCCTTTAGTTGCAGGTGCAACTAGATTTTTATGAATATTTTTGTACTCTGAAAAATTAAAAGTAAATATCTATGAGTGATACAAAAGTCATCGATTTAAATGCTCATGCTTTGTCTTGGGTGGGTAAAATTCATTATGATTTTGGATTTTTGGTGCAAAAGGCATTTGAGGAAAACGGAATTGATTTATCCAAAGAGCAGTGGAGTGTTTTGAAGAGATTATATGTTGATGATGGACAGCCACAAAATGATCTAGCTTTTATTACCCACAGGGATAAAACCTCAATGACTAGATTAGTGAATACCATGGAAAGTAAAAATCTTGTGGTTCGAAAAAGTGATGAGAATGATCGAAGAGTGAATCGTATCTTTCTAACAAATCATGGTAAAGAGGTTATAGCAAAAGTGCGACCTATAATGTATGATTTGATTCCTATGGTACAAGAAAGTTTGGATGATCAAGAAATAGAAGTTTTAATCACTGCTTTAAAAAAAGTGAAAGCAAAAATTGCAGAGATAGCAGAAGAATAATAGTCATAATTTTTGACCTTTAAAAACACCTATTCAATAGGTGTTTTTTTTGTTTTTATCTCTTCGAAAATTCACCTTTTAATTTTTATGAGTTCTTTAACTGCAACCTAACTGGGTTGTTGATAGTTTTGTGCAGCTTTTTGTAAATAAGAATAAGGCGTAAACAAAATAATGTATGAGAAAAATAGTACTTTCTATACTTGGAGTAGTGTTAATAGCAGTAGCTCTTTTTTTTGCTAAAACAATTGTAGATAGCAAAAAAAGAATTAAACCTCGATCTGCCAAAGTGATCAAAACGGTCTTTGTGGATACCGTACAAAATAGGACTGTGCCTATTATTATTGCTGCCAATGGTACTCTTACCGCAAAAAGACGACTAGAATTGTTCTCAGAGGTGCAAGGTGTGTTTAGAGGAGGATCTAAACTTTTTAAAACAGGTCAAAAATACAGTACAGGTCAAACTTTAATAAGGATTGATGCATCAGAGTATTATGCTAGCGTTCAATCGGCCAAAAGTAATTTGTATAATTTGGTGACTTCGATAATGCCCGATCTGCGATTAGACTATCCTGAGATTTATGATAAATGGCAAGTCTATTTAAATACCTTAGATATGAATAAGACTACGCCACCACTGCCTGAAACCACCTCAGAAAAAGAAAAGTATTTTATTACCGGAAGAAATATCTATTCGACATATTATAATGTTAAAAATCTAGAACAACGTCTGGCAAAATATACCATATCTGCACCATTTGAAGGAGTACTTACTGAAGCTTTGGTAAATGAAGGTACTTTGATACGACAAGGACAAAAATTAGGAGAGTACATTAATACCAATGTATATGAGATGGAAGTCGCCGTTGGAAAAGAATATGGAGATTTACTTGAGATCGGAAAATCAGTAAAACTCTCAGATTTAAATAATACCAAGACATTTACAGGAGTAGTAACTCGAATCAATGGTAGAGTAGACCAATCTACACAAACGATAACCGCTTTTATAGAAATAAAAGAACCTTCACTTAGAGAAGGAATGTATCTCGAAGCTAATCTAGATGCCAAATCCGAAGAAAATGCCATAGAGATTAACAGAAGCTTGCTTCAAGAAGGAAACCAAATCTTTGTAGTTAGAGATAGTATTTTGGATATGATTAATGTAAATCCAGTATATTTTTCGGATAAAAAAGTGGTGCTCAAAGGGATTCCAGATCAGACCATTATTTTGTCAAAAAGTGTTCCTGGTGCTTATGCTGGCATGCTCATTTCTGTATATGGATCTAAGAAAACTAAAGTTAGAGAGAAGTCTAATAGTAAAGCAGCACAATAATGAGAAAGATAATTGCATATTTTATCAAATATCATGTAGCTGTTAATGTAATAGTTCTTGCCTTCCTGATTTTTGGGGTTTTTGGAGCAATTTCATTAAAATCTTCATTCTTCCCTCTGGTAGATTCTAAAAACGTATCTATAAATGTTACCTATCCGGGAGCTTCTCCGCAAGAGGTAGAAGAAGGGATTATTCTCAAAATAGAAGATAATCTAAAAGGATTAGATGGTGTGGATCGAGTAACATCGACATCAAGAGAAAATAGCGGATCTATAAACGTAGAAATCGAAAAAGGAAAAGATATCGATTTTATGCTGTTAGAGGTAAAGAATGCTGTAGATCGTGTTCCTTCTTTTCCAACGGGTATGGAGCCTTTGGTAGTAGCCAAACAAGAAGCAATTCGTCCTACTATTAATTTTTCCGTAAGTGGTAATGATATTCCTTTGGGTACCTTAAAACAAATTGCCAGACAAATAGAAAATGACCTTAGAGGAATAGATGGGATTTCGCAAATTAATATTTCGGGATACCCTGCAGAAGAAATTGAAATAGCCGTAAACGAAAATAGCTTATTAGCATATAATTTGAGTTTCAATCAAGTTGCTCAAGCCGTTAGTCAAGCTAATATTTTAACAACAGGAGGAACAATCAAAACAGATACCGAAGAGTATCTTATTCGAGCTAATAATCGGTCGTATTATGGTCGTGAATTATCTAATCTTATTGTTAAAACAGATCCTTCTGGTCGAACAATACGCTTAAAAGATATTGCAGTATTGCGAGATCGTTTTTCTGAAACACCGAATGCAACATATTTTAATGGTAATCTTGCTGTTGATGTACAAATAACAAGTACAAACACCGAAGATTTGATCTCTTCGGCAGAAAAAGTAAAGGAGTATATAGAAGATTTTAATCAAAAGTATACCAATGTTCAATTAAATGTAATTAGTGATCGATCTATTACTTTGGTGCAACGAACAGAGCTCCTTACCGAAAATGCAATAATAGGGATGATTCTGGTTTTACTTTTTTTATCCTTATTCCTAAATACCCGCTTAGCATTTTGGGTAGCATTTGGATTGCCAATTGCTTTTTTGGGGATGTTTGTTTTTGCAGGACAATTTGGTGTTACTATTAACGTATTATCCTTGTTTGGGATGATAATTGTAATCGGGATTTTAGTAGATGATGGTATTGTAATCGCCGAGAATATATATCAACATTATGAAAAAGGTAAGACCCCGGTACAGGCAGCCATTGATGGTACTATGGAGGTAATACCGCCTATTATATCTGCAATTATCACCACTATATTAGCCTTTAGTATTTTCTTGTTTTTAGATGGTCGTATTGGCGAATTTTTTGGAGAAGTTTCGGTAATTGTAATTCTTACACTTACGGTATCTCTAGTAGAAGCATTGATTATTCTTCCTGCGCATTTGGCGCATTCTAAGGCGTTAAAGAAACAAGGTAAAGAAACCAAAACAGGAATAGCAGCAGTTTTTGCCAAATTAAGATATATCAACACGTTTGGTGATCATATCATGGGGTGGCTAAGAGATAATGTCTATAGCCCTATGTTACGATTTGCATTGCAAAATAAACTGTTTACATTTTCATTATTTATTGTTTTACTGATCCTAACTATTGGTAGTATTGGAGGAGGTATTGTTCGTACATCTATTTTCCCCCAGATTGCAAGTGATCAGGTAAGAATAACGCTTAATATGCCAAATGGTACTAATGAAAAAACAACAGATAGTATTATTTCTTTAATAGAACTAAGAGCGATTGAGGTTAATAAGCAACTTACCAAAGAGCATTTACAAGATCCTATATATGAGGATAAAGAATTATTTAAAAATATAATTAGTAATAGAGGTCCAGGATCTTCGTCAGCCGCGTTGGTGATAAATCTATTGCCAGGAGAGGAACGCCCGGATATAGTATCGGCATCTATGGTAACCAATCTTATTAGACAAAAAATGGGAGAGGTTAATGGAGTAGAAAGTTTGGTGTATGGTAGTGGCGGTAACTTTGGAGGAAGACCGGTTTCAGTGTCTTTATTGGGTAATAATATAGCCGAATTAAAAGCTGCAAAAAAAGAATTAAAAGAAACACTAGTTGGAAATGCGTTATTAAAAGACGTTACCGATAATGACCCTGCCGGAATAAAAGAAATTAAATTAGAGTTAAAAGAGAACGCATACTTGTTGGGGTTAAACTTAAACGATGTGATGAGACAAGTGCGATCAGGTTTCTTTGGAGTTCAAGCACAACGTTTTCAAAGAGGACAAGATGAGATTCGTGTATGGGTAAGGTATGATAGAGATAATCGTTCTTCGATTTCGGATCTAGAAGATATGCGCATCACTACGATATCTGGAGAAAAAATACCTCTTACCGAGATTGCCAATTATAGTATAGAGCGAGGCGACGTTGCCGTAAATCATTTAGATGGGCGAAGAGAAATACAAATTTCTGCAGATCTTAAAAATCCAGAAACTACAAGTTCGACAGATATTCTTACCGAAATCCGTACGGTAACCATGCCAGAGATCTTATCTAAATACCCAACGGTTACACCTTCTTACGAAGGTCAAAATCGTGAGGCGGGCAAATTTTTGGGGTCATTGGGGCCAGTAGGACTTACGGTATTGGTTTTGATTTATATAACCATAGCATTTACGTTTAGAAGCTATAGTCAACCATTATTACTATTATTATTAATCCCATTAAGTTTGCCGGCAGTAGCTTTTGGGCATTGGGCTCATGGTTTTTCAATTAATCTATTATCATTATTAGGAATTATTGCTCTGATCGGGATCATGGTTAATGATGGATTAGTCTTAATAGGTAAATTTAATAGTAATCTTAGAGAAGGGCTTACCTTTGATCAGGCCATTTATGAAGCAGGGAGATCTCGTTTTAGAGCCATTTTTCTTACCTCACTAACCACTATTGCGGGATTAGCACCTCTTATTTTTGAAGAAAGTAGACAAGCAAAATTTTTAATCCCCATGGCTATTGCTATTGCTTACGGAATTGGTTTTGCTACTGTTCTTACACTATTAGTATTACCTTTATTTTTATCATTTAGTAATATGATAAAGGTAGGAACCAAGTGGTTAGTTACAGGTAATGCAATAACCAAAGAAGAAGTAGAACGAGCTATAATAGAGCAAAAAGATGAACATGAAGAACATCATCATGAAGTACAAGTATAAGTCTACCGCTATAGTAGTGTTACTTTTGTTAGTAGTTTCTGTAAGTGCAACTGCCCAAAAATTAACCAAAGCCGAAGCTATAAGGCTTACGTTAGAAAATAATTTCGGGATATTGGTAGCAACCAATAATATTGAAGTATCCAAAAACAATAAAAATATCCTTAATTCTGGATATTTACCAACGCTTAGTGCTGCAGCCGGAGGAACTTATCAATCGGCAAATAGTAATACGAGTTTTCAAGGTGCTATTGATCCTAATACAGGAGCGCCACGAGCAGATATTGAAATAGATGATGCAGAAACACAACGATATAATGCATCATTAAACCTTAACTACACGTTATTTGATGGTTTAGGAAGGTTTTATAATTACAAAAGACTCAAGGAGCAATATAATCTTACCGAATTACAAGCAAGAGAAACGATAGAAAATACGATCGTGCAGTTGTTTACTGTGTATTACGAAGTGGCAAGATTATCAGAAAATATCGGAATTCTTGAAGAAACATTAAGGATCTCACAAGAACGTGTGTCGAGATCTAATTATCAATTTGATTATGGGCAAAATACTAAACTTAATGTACTCAATGCAGAAGTTGATGTCGCTAATGATAGTATTAATTTGTTGAATGCAAAACAACAACTAATTAATACCAAGCGAGATTTAAATGTAATTCTTGCAGATGATTTAGAAAATGAATTTGAAGCAGATACCGTTGTTAAGTTTATTCCAAAATTATTATTAGATGAGTATATGGATTCATCTGTAGAGAATAATGTTACTTTATTACAAAACCAAAGTAATATCAGAATCAGTGAGTATGATATTAGAGTAAGTAAATCTGGATATTTGCCTACGATTGGATTAACAGGTTCTTATGGGTGGAATGAGAACAGAAACCCGCCATCGGCTTTTTTTCCTGGTAATGTAGCCGATACGTATACACTTTCTGCAGGAGTAAATCTTACCTGGAATCTTTTTGATGGAGGAGGAACTGCTACTAGAGTTAAGAATGCAAAAATTGCTTTGGACAATCAAGAAATTGCCAAAAACAGAATAGAACAGGATGTAAAGAGAAATATGGCCAATGCATTAGGTAATTATAAAAACAGACTGAGTGTATACGCCATTCAACGGCAAAATGTACTTACTAATCAAAATAATTTTGAACGATCAAAAGAACGATTCAAATTAGGTCAGATAACCTCTATAGAGTTCAGGCAGGCGCAAATTAATTTGATATTAGCCGAAACGAATAAGAACGCGGCAAAATACGATGCTAAGATAGCCGAGCTGCAACTTTTACAACTTACAGGACAGCTACTTAATATTGAGTTTTAAGTTATATATACTTTTGGTATATTACTAACTTGTACTATATAATACACGATGTTTGAACATTTTTTTCAATGCCCATACTGTTGGGAAGAAATATCGATGCTACTAGATCCTTCTGTAACATATCAAATTTATGTCGAAGATTGTGAGGTATGCTGTAATCCTATAGAGCTACATTCACGATTTGAAGAGCAGGAACTTATAAGTTTTGAAGCTATAAGTATAGAACAATGAATATAACATCTTAATTTGAAGTCACTTGTATTATTTTTTACTTTTTTAATATAAATAGTGTTGTTTAAATTAAAAATGGTTGTATATTTGCCGTCCAATAGCGCGGGATAGAGCAGTAGGCAGCTCGTCGGGCTCATAACCCGAAGGTCACAGGTTCGAGTCCTGTTCCCGCTACGAAGAAAACCAGTTGTGAAAACAACTGGTTTTTTTATACCCAAAAATCTGATGCCCTGCATCAAAGAAAGCCTCTTGATTCATAAAGAAGCTACATTTCCATTTTTATCATTGATGATTTTTGAAACTATAAAATCTTTTTTTCATTTTGAAATTAATCTTCTACCAATAACATAATTACATGTGCAGCACTCCAACTAAAATTTTTGGCATGTAAGCCTTGTCCGCTAATCGGGTGATAATTTTCACGAATTGGTTTCCCTTTTTCTAATAAGCCTTCAGCTCCTTTTAATATTTGGATTGTAGCTTTATTAGCTTCATCATTAAATCCATAATTTCGCAATCCCTTAACGCCAAAATAAGCTTGATCTAGCCAGTTTGGTCCTCGCCAATAGCCTTTTAACGGAGCAAATTTTTCATGATCTGCACTCATGGTTTGAAAAGGTACTTTGGTATAAAACTTATTTGGATTCATCATTCGATTCTTTACTTTTTCTGCTTGATCTTGGGTAGCTACTTTAGCCCAAAGCGCCGTCCAACCTTCACTACCTTCTCCTTTGATAAAGGTTTTTCCGTCTAAAGAAGTATCATAAAACCACCCATCTTCAATACTGAAAAATTGTGTTTGGATAATGTGCTTTAAAGCTTTTGCTTCTTTTAAATAGGTTGCGGCATCAGCACTTTCTAATGCTTTAGCTAATTGAGCGAGGTACAATTTTTCGGCATAGAGATAAGCATTTAGATCTACACTTTCTTGATATAAGGAATAGGCTCCTTCATTATTTTTTACAATTTTAGAATTGTCAAACCGTATGGCGTTATCCATACCACTTTCCCATTTTGCGGCAATTAAACTACCATCTGTTGAGCCATATTCACAAATACCATCTTTATCGTGATCACGTTTGTTATACCACCAATAATGATATTTTTTAAGTTTGGGATACATGTATTTTATAAACTCTAAATCATTATCTTTTTCAAAAACCTTAGTAACTGCCCAAGCTGATAATGGAGGTTTTGTATCTCGGTAATTATGCGCTTCAATCGTAGTATCTCGATAGACGACATCAGCAACAAAACCATCATTATTTTGAAACTCGAACATGAGTTTAATTTGTTTTTTAGCTAAATCGGTGTTATAAAATGAGAGCCCTACACTATGTTTCCAAGAATCCCAAGACCAAAATCCGTTGAACCACTTGTAATGATAACTAGGAAATAAGCCATCGTGTTTAATTTCGCCAGCAGGAATGCGCCAGTTGTTTTGTAAGGTGAGATGCGCTTTCGCCAAAGTTTCCTTATATATGGTATCCTCAAATTGAGACTTTGCATTCGTAAATAATGCCTGTAATTGCTGGTCTTTCTCTATTTTTCTTTGGATTAAAAGCGAGTCAAAATTTGTGTTTTTAATCTTTTTAAGTTCATTTTTCCACGAATATTCAGGAAAAATAAAGCTTTGGGATGTTTGAAGTTTTATGACTTCTTCTGGTTGTAAAGTGATGGTTCTAGGCTCAGTATTATAACTATTGTTTTGACAATTTTCAACGATATCAAAAAACTGTAAATATCCTATGGCTGGAGTTTTTACTGACGTAATTTTGATGCTATTGCCTTCTGCTTTAAGGTTTAAACTATCAGCAAAAACGGGCTTGTTTTTCCATTGATATTTTATAGAAATAGTTCGGCTTGAAGTGTTTTTAATTTCAGATTGAATATGTGCAGTATGTCCAGATGCAAAAATCAATTGCTGGGTAAGTTGAAGCGCATCTGAGGTGAAGATTTGTTCTAAATGACTGTTGTAACTTGCTGTTTTATGTGATTTCCATTCGATATCTGTAATTGATAATTCGGTCAAGGCCTTACTTGCCCAAATTCCATTTTGTTGCGTGAGTAAAAAAGGACCTGTAAAACCTGTTAGGTTGGTTGAATCTGGAAAGCTATAGGCAAACCACGCGCCTTGGTCAGAAAACATTAAACCATCTTTGTCAAACTTATGTTTTGGGATGATTTTATAATTGAGAATGTTTTTAGTGTAAGAAAGTGCTTCAAACCTTTGTATTTGCTGTAGTTCTTTTTGTGTACAACTAAAAAGTAAAACAATGATGATTACGTAAATTAATTTTTTCATCTTAATATAAACCCATTTTTCATTGGGTCGTTAGGATCAATTACAAAAGTTTGCGTTCCTGTGATATATGCGGTACCTTCAACTTGAGGGATTACGGCTTCAAAAGAACCATAATCTTCTTCAGAAATTACCGAACCTTTAAATACCGAACCTGTAATACTTTCAATAGTCATTGTATTACCATAATCGATTTCGCCTCGAACTTTATGAATGGCCATGCGTCCTGAAACACCAGAACCTGTAGGGCAACGATCTATTTCGCCTTCGGCAAAAACGCATACATTTTTACTGTCGTTTCCTGATGATTGTTTCTTATTATCAATAAAAATCGTTCCGTAAAGAAAACTTAAATCCTCTTCAAAAGGATGCAAAATTTCTTTGTCTGCTTGCATTACAGCATGTTTAATATCCATTCCTTTGATGATTAATTCCTTATAAGATTCTGGACTTAAATCAAAATTAAAATTGTTTTTAGCCATATCTACATAGGCATAAAACGCACCTCCATAAGCTAAATCATAAGTCACTTTTCCTAAACCAGGAACATCAACTATTCTGTCTAATCCAATAACAAAACTGGGTACACAGTGAAAACGCACACCAGTAACTTTATCATTTTTCACATTGGTGTATGAAGTAATTCTTCCACAAGGTGCATCAATTTTTAAGACATTATCACCTTCTTGTACCTCGATCCATTGCATTTCTACAGCGAGTGTTGATATAGCAATAATAGCGTGACCACACATAGTAGAATAGCCTTCATTGTGTAGAAATAAAATCCCAAAATCACCTTCTTCATTATTTGGAGGTGTTAAAATACAACCATACATATCTGCATGCCCTCGGGGTTCAAACATTAAAGTTGTACGCAAGTGATCGTAATGTTTTTTACAATATCTGCGATACTCTAGGACTGAATTTCCCTTTAATTTAGGAAACCCATCAACAATAACACGTAAAGGCTCACCACCCGTATGCATATCAATAGTCTTGATCTGCAACCAATTTTCAGGTGATGAGAATTCTGTTTTAGATAATATGTTTTTATAGGTGTTATTCATTGTTGTTATGGTATCGTTTATAATAATAATTGGCAGCAATTAAATCCTCCAGTGCATGCCCTACCGATTTAAAAAGTGTGATTTCATCATTAGACTGCCTTCCTTGTACTTTGCCAGAACATAGTTCGAACAAATCGGCTTTAATATCTTCTTCCTTTAATATTCCGTTTCGAAGAGGAATAACAATATCTCCACTTTCTTTTAACCCACTTTGAAAGGTATCTAAAAAAACAGAAGCTTTAATAATGGCTTCATCATCGGTCTCGCGCATATCCTTTTTGTAGCTCCCAACTAAATCAATGTGTTGTCCTGCTTTCAAATACTTACCTAATACCAAAGGCGATTTTGATAAGGTAGCACAAGAAACAATAGCAACTTCACTTATTTTTTCTTCAATGGTTTTTATCGCTGAAACAGAAAAATCTTCATCTTTTAGTAGTGATGCAATGGCTCTTGCTTTCTCGAAAGTGCGCCCCCATACATATACTTTTTTGATGGGTCTAACACTGGAGTGAGCCTTAATAAGATTTGTTGAGAGAGCCCCAGTACCGATCATTAATAATGATGAGGCATCTGGTTTAGACAAAAAAGAAGAGGCAAGCGCAGAAGCCGCAGCCGTTCGTTTTACAGTTAAACTTTTGGCTTCTAGTATGGCTTTTAAAGTGCCTTTTACAGCATCAAAATAAATGTAAATACCTTGAATAGATGGTAGATTAAATTGTGCATTTTTAGGACTTACTGTTACCATTTTTACACCTGCATTTTTACTAGGATTCCATGCAGGCATTAACAACAGGGTAGAATCTGCATTAACTTCAGGATTTGGAAAATCGTAATGCTGTCGCATAGGAATAATAACTTCCTTTGAAGAAAATCCCGTTTTTAATTCTGAAATTAATTCTGAAAAAACGGTTTGTTCTTCGATAAAATCAGCAGATATTTGAGTAACTATATTCATTTTTTAAAAATACAGACTTCTATATGTCTAGTTATCTATCAATCGATTAGAATATGAGTGCAATTAATGAGTCATCTTACATTTATTTTTAAGCCATTTTAATTCTTCTTTATTTAATAATGGACCGAGCAATTCTATTACATGTTTGTGATAGTTGTTTAACCAGTTAATGTCATTTTTGGTTAATAATTCAAAATCGATAAGATTTGTATCTATATAACATAGCGTTAATGGTTCAAAGCTCAAAAACACACCAAATTTGGTTTTGTTAATGATTCTAGAAAGTACTACATTTTCAATTCTAATTCCAAATTCTTTAGCCACGTAACATCCTGGTTCTATCGTTGTCAATTGATTTGCTAGATGTGGTGTTGTTCCTCTTTTGGTAGTTGCTGTAGTTGCAAACCCTTGGTCAGGTTCATGAACCATCCCAAAACTTCCGATTCCATGACCGGTACCATGTGGATAATCAAGCCCGTTTTTCCATAAATAAGCTCTAGCAAAAGCGTCAATTTGCACACCTGCGGTTCCTTCCGGAAATTGTAATTGTTCTAGTTCTATGTAGCCTTTCAAAACTGAAGTATATGCTCTCTTTAGTTCTTCTGAAGGCGTCCCACCCAACCAAACAGTTCTGGTAATATCTGTAGTGCCATCTTTGTATTGCGCACCACTATCAACTAATAATATACCTTCATTTGAAACCATTGTTGAATCTTCCTTGGGCGCTGTATAATGGATAATAGCACCATTACCTTTGTATCCAACAATAGCTGCAAAAGATTCTCCTATATAATGTTCTCGCTGTTGCCTAAAACCTTCAAGTTTTTTACCAATTTCATATTCAGAAATTGCTCTTTTTTCTAATTCTTTTTCTAACCAGATAAAAAATTTCGTTAAGGCTACGCCATCCTTTAACATACATTTCTTTACCCCTTCAACCTCAATAGTATTTTTAATGGCTTTTAGTTCTTTCGCTAATGAGTTTTCAAAAACAAACGTTCCACGAACAGCTTCAAAAGTTGCATAATTTAAAGAAGATGCGTCTGTAATTATTATTTTATTTTGAGTTAAAGATGGTAGCATTGCAGCAATGCTATCATAATCATGTATAGAAATATTTAACTCTTGAAACATTGAGATTGCAGAAGCAGAGAATCGATGTTTATCGCAAAATAAAATCGAAGTTTTTTTTCCTACTAAAGCATAAGCCGTTACTAAAGGTGTGAAATCAACATCTTTGGAGCGCATGTTAAATAACCAAGCGATTTCATCCAAAGAAGAAAAAAAATAAAAATCTGCTTGTTGGTTTTTGATTTTTTCTTTTACTTTTTTAAGTTTTGAAGCTGTTGATTCACCGCTAAACTCTATTGGGTGTATGGTTATTGAATGATTTGGTACATCTGGCCTGTTGGTCCAAATTTCTTTAGCAAAATGTGGGAGATTTTGAAGTTCTATATTTTTTAATCTAGTAAAACCTTGGATATAGTCGATTTGCGCTTTTGAAAATTGGCGATAATCAAGCCCAATACTAGAATGTTCATCCAATATATTGCATATCCATTCTATATGTTCGGGAGCATGAGGAATAGATTGCTTGTAGAGTGTTACTTCATTGTTTTTACATTCTTCTTCAACTTGCAAAAAATAGCGAGAATCTGTCCATAAGGCGGCTATATCTTTGGTAACAACCAATATTCCTGCAGAACCCGTAAAACCAGAAAAATATGCTCGAAGTTTCCAATGATCAGCAACATATTCGGATTGATGTGGATCGGTAGAAGGGATAATAAAAGCATGTATTCTTTTTGAATGCATATATGCCCTTAGATTGCCTATTCTTTCTGTTATCATTAATAAAACTTGCGATTAAAAAATGTTTACGTTAAAGCCGATATATTTATCTATTGTTTATACTATGGGTAATACGTTTCATTCCCATCTGAAATCCCAGATAGTTTCAGCACCTAATAAATGTTTTACAAAATAATTCCATCGTTTTTTAATAAAATATTTTCTATGGATATCTTGATATCCATGACGCTGACTTGGTAAAATCAATAAATCAAAATCCTTATCGGCTTTTATTAAAGCCTCAGCTAGTTTGAAAGTAGCAGATGGATTAACATTTTCATCAATACCACCATGTGTAATCAGTAATTTTCCTTTAAGATTTTTGGCATTTGTAATATTTGATACGTTATGATAGGTTGAATCAATAGGCCAACCTTGATACATTTCTGGCCACCATGCTTTTTCCATCCTAAAGTCATGATCTGCAGAACTTGCTACACCTACTTTATAAAAATCTGGGAAAGTTAATAGTGCTCTTCCTGTATCAAAACCACCGGCAGAATGACCAAAAACTCCAACTTTGTTTATATCAATAAACGAATGAATATTTGCCAAGTGTTTTATTGCCAAAACATGATCTTCCAAATTATTTCCCATGTTTTTATACGAGTGATCATGAAATTTTTTTGAACGCCCAGAAGTTCCTAATCCATCAATTCTGATCACAATAAATCCTAATTCGGCTAATGATTGTTCGTTAAAAACACTTTCAAAAGATTTAGGGAAACGCTGAGTATGGGGGCCAGTATAAGTAGCATCTATAATTGGATATTTTTTAGAAGCATCGAAAAATGTGGGCTTCCAAAAAGCTCCATAGATAGTCGTTTTATAATCCTTTGCTGTTAAGCTAAATGTTTCTGGTACTTGATATCCTTTGCCTATGGCGTTGGAAATATCTGCTTGAGTTAATTGAACAATTACTTGCCCATTTTTAGCATTTCTTAAAACTGTTTTTGTAGGAGTTTGAATGGTCGAATAGTTGTCTACAAAGTAGTTCCCATCTTTTGAGAAATTAACAATGTGATGAGTCTTTTCGGGCGTTAAAAGTGAAACATTTCCTTTAAAATCTACTTTATATAACTGTTGATGATAGGGATTGTTTCCTTCTTCCTTTCCGGAAGCCAAAAAGTAAATGATCTCTTTTTTTTCATCAATATGTTGAATAGAATTGATGTAGTAATTTCCTTTGGTTAGCCGCTTAGTTTCATTATTCTTTAAATCCAAAAGATACATCTGTCGCCAACCACTTAACTCTGATAAAAACACTAACTTTTGATTGTCTTCTATAGTTCTATACGTAAAATTATCTATTCCAGTATCACTGATCTCTTCGATTAATGTTTGCTCTTTTCCAGAATTAAGATCAATCAATTTTGTAAACTCTTTTAAATACCCTCTCTCTGCATAATTTGCAATAAACTTACCAGATTCCTTCATCCAATCTCCATTAACAGAATTTATATGAGTACCTGTCGGTAAATTTGTTTTTACTTCTTTTTTAGTCTCAACATTATAAAACACAGGGGTTATTCTTACCATAGTTGTATCACCGGGAGAACCTCTGTAGTACGACAGTAATTTTGGTTTATATAAAGAGTCTATACTCCAATCAAGTAAATACATTTTTTCAGCATTTCTAGTATCTACAATACTAGTAGCAATCCATTTAGAATCTTTAGACCAATCAACATAAAACCGCTTGGGACGTTCCCCGTTTTCTCCTTCCATTTTATCATACCAACCATACCATGAGGCATATTCATAACCGTTTTTTCCTTTATTACTTAGCGGATATGCTTTTCCAGTAGTTGTTGATTTAATATAAAGGTTGTAATCTTTGGTGTAGGCAATCCATTTACCATCTGGCGATTTACTCTCGTTAGGGTTTGTTTCTTCGTTTTTCTCTTCTTGAAGTTTTAAATTATACGTTTTTAAATCTAAACAATAACGCTTTTTTTTAGTTGAAAATTCTAACGTGTCAGACCTTTTTTCAATGTTTGAAAGTGATAAGTTATTGGCTTTAAACTTTTCTTGAGTAAGATTGCTTAAAGCTTCTGCTAATTGTTTTTGATCAAATAGATCAACAATCTTTTTTTCTTTAAATGTTAATGTTTTATAGGACTTACCATTAGTATGATGATTTATAAACCAAATCCCCGAGTTATCTTTAAACCAGTATACATCTGTGAATAGGTTAAAAGCTGTTTTATTATTGAAATTATCATACATAAAACTTACAGCACTGTCATAGTTTTCTTTTGTAACTTCTTGAGCTTTCAAATAAAATATTCCAACTAGAAACAGGAAAATAGATAAATAACGTCTATTCATAAAAAATGTTTAGATATAAAAAATGAATAAATTGTAGAAAATATAGCTAAGCTCTCTAACAAAATTATCACTTGTTTCCTGGTTTAAATAATTAATTTTTACCTATTTATGGTATTATATTATCCTTAACTAATCTTTAAAGACATAACTATGGTTAATTTATTACAAAAAAAGTAATATGTAATGTGAATAATAATTTGAGTTTTTGTTACTACAATAAGATTTATTCTATAGTAGTTTTGTTTAAACCTTCATGAACCCTGCTGTATTGAGTTATATTGTAATGTTTAAAAAATCTTGAAAGTTGATGCTCTAACAATTAATTCGGTTTTTACCTCTACTGTTTTATTCATGGTAATATCATTTGCGTCGTCATTTTCGATTTCTTCAATTAAGTATTTTATTGCTGTTTTTCCCATCGTATTCCCAGGTTGATCGACTGTGGTAAGTTTAGGCTCAATTACAGTGGAGTGTTTAGAATTACTAAACCCAATGACTGCAATTTCCTAGGGGATGTTGATGTTGAATTTATTGAGCATAGAGAAAAATTTATATAAATAAAAAAGGTGCCAAGCTCTAGAAACTTGACACCGAACATCAAACAAACCTAATCTAATCTTCTTGAAAAGTGTAACTCATTTTGACTACTTCTGTTAATCTGAAATATCCAAAAGCGTAATTATCTGCATTTGTTTCGTTGATACAATTACCTTTTACGGCGACAGGTGTAGCTTCAAAAAGCCCTACACCTCCTAATTGCGAAATCAAAATCTTTATATAGTCGTAATATGGTCTAGAAATACCAAACAGCTCAATGTCTACGATGTCACCAGGTTCAAACGGAACCCGATTCTCATCCTCATCTTCTTCAATCTCGTACCACCAATCGATTTCATTACCATTTACGAATTCGTCTTCTGCTACTTCCAAATCTGGTAATAAATCTCCTCTTCGTTGAAATTTAAACAAGTAATTGTCTCCTTCTTGAGCAGGATCTGTGAAAACCAAATGTACTTCCAACTCATCCTCATCAAACCCTTCTTCTCTGGATTGAAAAATATTTGTAACCTCAGGAACCGATGTCATCGTTTCTGTTGCAGTGTACACCTCTCCATTATAATCAACGCGAAGCGAATACGATTGCCCAATAATTGGTTCAAAATTGACGGTACTGTATGCTCCGTTATTTTGATCAATAAAAATATATGTTTCACCACTAGTGTTATTAGTAATTGCCACAGAGGCTCCTGTAACTTGAGTGATACTATTGGTATCAAAAAATGGAGTTGATTTCCGTAATTGAATGGTCTGTTCGTTTCCAGCAGTTCCTTTTTCCCAATCGATAGAGGCTTCAATAACCAGTCGTTCTGGACCTTTTTGCACTTCAATGTCGATCACATCTTCACAAGAAGTTAAAAAGGCAATTATAAGTACTAAAATGTATTTTATTAATGTTTTCATGGCTTAAAATGTAAAGTTGTAAGTTAATGAGGGTACAATACCAAAAATGGCAGTTCGAGTAGCTTGGTTAGCTCCAGTTTCGAGGTTTTGTCCAAAAGAAATGGAAGCCGCATTTTTTCTATGATAAAGATTATATACACTTAGTACCCATTCTCCTTTAAAACGCTTGTTTTTGTATTTCTTTGGTTTATAATTTAAAGAAACGTCCATTCTATGATATGCGGGTAATCGATCTGAGTTTCTTGGAGCATAACTAGCAATAGACAAATCTTCGTATTCATACTGCCCGTTGGGATATGTTACAGGTCTACCTGTTTGAAACACCATATTTGCCCCAAAACTCCATTGATCATCGAATCGATATGTACCTGAAATAGAAATATCATGAGTTCTGTCAAAAACCGCATTGTACCACGCGCCATTATTGATGCCAGGACCTCCTGCATTTCCTCCTGGAGTACGCTGCTCGGATTTAGAAAGTGTATATGCTATCCATCCTTTTAAATTACCTTTGTTTTTACGAAGTAAAAGTTCCAGACCGTAGGCACGCATCTCTCCATTCAAAATTTCTGTTTCAATGTTGTTTTGACCAATCAATTCTGATCCATCTATATAATCGATTCGATTGCTTACAGTTTTGTAGTATGTCTCAACTTCTAATGAATAGGTCTTATCTAAAAAATTCCGGAAATATCCTAAGGCATACTGATTAGAAAGTTGAGGTTTAATAAAAGGTCCACTGGGTGTCCAAACATCCAAAGGAGTAACCGATGATGTATTTGATAACAAATGAATATATTGTGCCGTTCTTGAAAATCCAGCTTTAATTGAGGAATCTTCATTTAACAAATAGGCCAACGACAAACGAGGCTCAAAATTTCCAAAAGTCTTGATAACATCACTTTTTGTATGATTGGTCTCACCCACTTCTTCTCCTCGTTGGTAAATATCCAAAGTTGAATTGTATACTACAGGTTGGCCATTTGCATATTCGGCAATAGGTTGCTCTCCTAAACGAGAAAAAACACTATATCTCAAGCCAAATTGTGTGGTTAATCTGTCTGTAAGTTTATATTCTGTATTGAGATATAATCCCCCCTCGAAAGCTCGTTTCTGATCCAAAGACAATGCGTTTATTGGCGAGGTTTCGGCAGTAGGTTTTATTTGCCCGGGATCAAAATCGTAGTAAAGCCCATTAGCTCCAAAATCTAAAGTTAACGCATCATTTAGATAGTATTTAAAGTCATACTTAAGATTATAATTGGTTATTGAAGATACCCACTCAAACTCATCTTGAGCGAATTCTAAATCATAATCATAACGACTCCAGATTGCGGAAAGATTTGAGAATAAACGATCGTTAAAAATATGATTCCAGCGTATATTGCCTGATGTGTTGCCATAACTGCTATCAAAACTATTTCCTAGTTTAAAGGCATCTCTACCAAAATAACCGCTTAAAAAGATCTTGTTATTTTTATTGATGTTGTAATTAGTCTTTAGGTTTAGATCGTAAAAGGAGACACTATTTTTTTCTCCAGCCGCTTTAAGTATCAAGTCAACATATGATCGTCGGCCTGCAATCAAAAAAGAACCTTTATCCCCAAAAACAGGGCCTTCGGCAGTTAATCGGCTAGAAATCAAACCGATTCCGCCAGTTAATCCAAAGTTTTTACGATTTCCGTCTTTTTGACGTATATCCAACACCGAAGAAACCCTCCCTCCAAAACGAGCAGGGATACCCCCTTTGTATAGTTTTACATCTTTGATAGCATCTGCGTTAAACACCGAAAAAAAGCCAAACATATGTGAAGTGTTATAAATTACAGCTTCATCAAGTAGTACTAAATTTTGATCCTGTGCTCCTCCTCTTACATGGAAACCCCCTGTACCTTCACCATTGTTCGTTACCCCTGGTAGCATTTGAAGGGATTTCAGCACATCCACTTCACCCAAAACAACTGGCATTTGTTTCACTGTTCCAATGTTCATCTTGGCAACACTCATCTGTGGTTTTCGAAGAATAGCTCGTTCTGTTCTTTCTGTGGTAACAATAACTTCATCAAGTTCTGCAGACAATTCAGCAATCTCTACATCATGTCTAGTATTCTGGTTCAAGTTGATTTTAACATTAATATCACTATACCCCATATATGAAATATTTAAGGTATACTCTCCTGAAGGAGCGGTAATAGAATAAAATCCATATTCATTAGTAATTCCACCAATTGTAGTGCCTGTAAGGAATACAGAAGCACCAAAGATAGTTTCACCATTACTACTATCGGTAATAATACCACTAATGGTATGATTGGTTTGAGCAACTGCCATCGAGTAACTTAAAAAGAATAGCCACAGCAACCATAGGTTGATTTTGATTGTTGGGCTTAGGTACGATTGATTGTTCATTTTTTGATTTTTAAAAGTTGTATAAAATTTTCATAACTATGGACAAACCAAAAAATAAAGGGTTGCATCTATTAATATTTTTCAAAGTTTTTATCTAGAAATGCAACCCTTTATTTTTTACTTTGTCTTTTGCATACAAGACATCTACCTAAACCTTTGAAAACCGACATCCGTTTTACGCATAAAATGCTGGTTGAGAAATGTAAGACCGGTAATACCAGTTCACAATTTGAACTGTATGGCCTATATGTAGATGCTATGTATAATGTTGGGCTTCGGTTTTTGGGTAATAAGGAAGAAGCTGAAGATATTGTGCAAGACAGCTTTGTAGATGCGTTTAAAAATCTAAACAATTTTAAGTATGATAGTAGTTTTGGTGCTTGGCTAAAACGAATCGTCATCAATAAGAGTATTAATCGCCTTAAGGCTAAAAAAATACCTTTAGTCTCAATGGAAACACATGAGTTTTATCTTACAGATGAAGAACCTTTAGAAGCAACTGAAACCGTAGATGTAAAAAAGGTACAATGGGGTATTGCAAAATTGCCCGATGGGTATCAGCAGATTATTAATTTATACCTAATTGAAGGATATGATCATGTAGAAATTGGAGAAATATTGGGGATATCGACCAGTACATCCAAATCACAATACCACAGAGCAAAGAAAAAATTATTGACAATTATAAACGCAATGTAATGGATAATTTCGAAAAACATATTCGAGAGAATGCTGCTGAGTTTGATGAACACAAAGCAGATCGTGCCAAATTATGGGCACATATCTCTACAGAACTTCAAAAGGAAGAATCAAAAGAAACAAAAGTAATTCCTCTTTGGGTTTGGTCTACACTACGTATAGCTTGCTTTGTAGTTCTATTACTAAGTATAGGTGGTTTTATTGGCTTTTCTATTTATAAAAGTGGTACTCCAAAAGAGCAATTCGTATCCAAGGAGCTACAGGAGATAAATATGCACTATAAAGATCTACTTGCTTACCAAGTTGAACTAGTTCAGAAAAACCCTAATCTCTCTAAAGAAGATAAAACAGAATTTTTGTCCTTTATGGACGAACTTGATACCGAATACGAAACTCTTCGTTTAGAAATGCATAAGAATTTAGACAATGAGCAAGTGCTAGAAGCTATTGTAGCTAATTACCAAAAGCGCATTGATCTCATTACCAATTTATTGCAAAAGATAAATGATTCGAAAAAACTTGATGATACTTATGGATATACCTTATAAATTGGTCTTGTTAATGACCTTGTCTTTGTTTTTGGTAACGGTTAGTATTGCTCAGGAAGGGATGTCTAAGACCGTTCAAAAAACTTTCCCCCTAACTAATGGAGGTGAACTAAATTTAGAAAATAAGTATGGTAATGTAACGTTGACTGGATGGGACCAAGAGAAAGTAGCGGTTACTATTCAGATTAAAGTAAATCATCGAAAAAAAGAAAGTGCCAAAGATTTATTGAGCCGTATAAATCCTGAAATTCAATCAACAAGTGGGTACGTTTCTATTGTTTCTGAAATTGCAAATAAGAATACCGGCTGGTTTGCCGATTTTTTTAATCGTAATAATCCTATTGATTTTGATCGAAGTTATGTAAAGATAGATTATGAAGTGTTTTTACCTAAAAAAGCTAAGCTTCAGGTAACAAATCGCTTTGGTGATGTGTTTATTGAAGATTGGAGTGGCCCACTTAATATTGTTATAGAACACGGTGATCTTTGGTTGGGAGAAGATTTGGATAAAGCAGATATCAAATTAAAATTTGGAAAGGTTAGAGCTAATGATTTGAACTATGCCAACCTTACACTAAAGAATGGTGAACTTGATATGAAAAACTCGCAAAGTCTACACCTAAGTAGTAATGGAACTGATATCAAAATCAATATGGTAAACTCCTTAGAAATTTTTTCGAATAAAGATGATATCATATTAGAAGAAGCAGGAACAATTTACGGGAGTTTAAAGTTTACCACTTTAAATTTAAATCGCTTGATTGAAGATGTGAATTTGAGTATGAAAATAGCCGATTTCCGTATAAAACAAATTTTAAGTTCAGAAGCAAAAATTGAAATAGAACAAGAATCTTCGGATATCAATCTTACAGTCGCCAATTTTTCACACCGTTTTATAGCCAAATTAGAGCAAGGTGTAGTTCGACTACCGAAGTCGTTTGAAAATGTTAATTCTACCATGCTTAACAAAGCAAAAAAACTCCGTGAAATTGAAGCTACGTATGGTAAGAAGCAACAGGGGCTTATATCTATTCTAGGAACTAAAGGAATAGTGACACTAAACGATTAAAAATTAAAGCAATACATCTACAAAAATTATAATCATCAACAAAACCAATAAAACCTACAAAATGAACAATCAAAAAGCGATTATACTTTTATTACTATCAATATTTGCACTAAGTAGTTATGCTCAAGATAACGAAGGAAACTATATTACTTTTAATGACCGTAGAAATGTTGTTCATGGAGTATATGTAGGATTCACACTTGGGTATGGTGAAATTGAAGGAGAAGATACCTATGTCACTGGTTTTAAAGTTGCATATGTTGCCAATCAACAATTCGAAGTGGGTTTCTTGGCCAAAGGATTATATTCACGACAAAATATTTATAACCCTAGGTCTAGGGACAACGATGATTTATTTGCTGGCTATGCGGGGTTTCATTTGGAACCGATTTTTTTTGGTAAATCTAGAGTAAGTCTTTCTTTTCCGATCTTTATAGGAGGTGGAGCAGTAGGTTATGTTGATCGAGATATTGTGAAGAGCGAAGAAGATTTTGATGTAGATGATGATGATTTGGATGCAATTTTTGTATTAGAACCTGGGGTGAGCGCTCTTTTTAATATTTCGAGATATGTACAAATAGAAGCTGGTGTTAAGTATCGATTCTCTAGCGAGATAGAGTTAGTCGACAGCCCTATAAATCGTATAAATGGTTTTACTACTGAAATCGGAATAAAATTGGGGATATTCAATATGGGGCGTAATCGCTATAAAAAACAATTGGACTAATGAAAAGGGATACAAACCATCATCAAACACCAATTAAGACGATTCGAGTGTATTCAAAAAATCAACAAGTGTTTATTAAAAATAGAAACGAAAATTGGCTTCCAATTTCTTTTAGGTGGATTCAATCATGTTTTCTAGAAAGTTGAGACGGTAAAGGATCAACTTTAGTTTTTAAATATTCCTCCCCTAAGCGTTAATAATTCTAAGTAAATATTTTTTATTAGAATATTTTTAAGTTTATCTTTAAACTAGTAAATATACCCCACAAAGACGTTTGGATGAGCATCTATGAATAGAAGCCTCACAAAAATCCATGTGCAAATCAATACATAGTTATATACGTAGTAGTGTTATTAAGAAGATCTGTTTAAAGACATTTCTTCTGGTGCATATCGATTTGTGAAAAAATGAACGCCTTACAAAGTATAAATTGTAGAGTTAAATTAATGTAATATCAAGGTGTTAGAAACCTCCTTGATGAGCTTTATATAAATAATGATTAATTCATTTCAGGGATATGACAACTGAAGAACTTGATATAAAAAAATTTGAACTTGAGCAAAAGATAAAACTTGAGGAATTAGAACTGAAAAAAAGAGAGTTAGATTTAAGACTTTTAGAACTTAAAAGAAAAAAATTCTCTACTCCACTTATTATTTCTGTTATTGGCGGATTAATAACTATAATCACAGGGATTACTTTAAATTACTTTGAAAGTAGTACAGAACATTCTTTGGAAGATAAGAAATTTCAATCTTCTTTATTACTAAAAGTAACAGATTCTGAAACGTATGAAGAATTCTCGAATAGACTTGTCGCATTGCAAGAAAATGGATTGTTATCCATTGATTCCACTAAAATTGCTCGTTACAGAAAGGAAAGACTAATTGCACAAGAAACAGAAAAATTTATTAAAGCTGATTCTATAATTGATAATACCAGTAAATCAGGGTTGCCGCAACCTAATAAAAATGTCGTTTGGACAATAGTTGCCGGTGGAGACTCGAATATGGAAGGAGCAAGTTTTGAAAAATCGAAAGCCGAAAAAAATGGTTTTAGCAATGTGAGTATTTGGTATCGTAATAACGCTTATAGAACATGTATGGGTAGGTATTCATCAAATACCGAGGCCCTCAATTATCTTTTTAATGCGAAAGAAAAAATCAATCAAATAGCTCATATTGTACGATTAGATAATTGGTGTCCTAATTCTATATATGATGCCGATAAAAAAATATACATATGTAATTAAAGTTTGATAAACCACTTCATTTAATAAGAGGTCATCTTTCTAAGGGTACTTCACTGATCGAAACATATTTTATTAAAAGAGTAGAAATAAATAGATGACTATTGACAATAAAGGATTTTTGGTGTTAGAATCGAAGATCGTACCTAATCTTGCGTTTTCTTTTATCACCTTTAAAAAACCATCAAAATCGCTAAAATTTGTTGATAAATCGGCATCAAGAAAACGTACATGTTTTATATCTCCTCTGCTATGAAGATAACGAGCACCTGCCTTAACGGCAGTAGCCTTACCTGAGTTTTTTTTCATGTCGACTACGCTTACTTTGGCAGGGTTAGAAAATTGAATTTCTTTTAAAATCAAAATAGTATTGTCTTTACTTCCGTAGTTCACAAAACATATGTGAAATTCATTTTCTTGATGTATAAGATTTAGAAAAGCAGTTTTATTTAAATTTTTTTCTTCGTTATAGCAAGGAACAATGATTCCGATTTTCATACTATATTAATTAGGGGTTCATTCCGAAATTAATATGAATTGACCTCTTATTACAATGCATTTCGATGATTTGAAAATTGCTATCGATGAATGGTATTTATCGCCAGACCAACTATTCGTCGAAAATGAAACCTTTGTTGTATATTTAAAACAAATTCTACGGCGAGTCTTTATGGATAAATCCACAAACAAGTATTTAATTAGTGCATTATTAATTGGAGTGATTTTTCATGGTACGTCGATTTTTTTCACATTAGAATCTACATACGATGCACTAATTCATCTTTTTTTTGGTAATCATTATGCAAATAGTTGGTTCGAACCCTGGAGTTATAGTTGGTATACAGGATTTACCGTTATGGGATATCCTCCTTTGGTACATCAAAGTATTGGGTTACTCTCTTATATAGGTGGACTTAAGTTTGGGATGTTTACAGTAGCTGTTATTGGGATTATTCTATTTATCACTGGGATATATCGTTTTGCATTACTGCTTACTTCTAATAGAAATGTGGCTGGATATACAGCAATTTTCGCAGTATTTTCATCAACTTTTATAGAGACGCTACATGTATTTGGGCAATTACCTAGTATTATAGGACTCTCGGTTTTGTTACATACTTTACCAGAAATTTACCTTTGGATCAAAATAGGGAAATATAAATATTTGGTAAATGCTTTAAGTTTACTTGCTGTTACAGTGACTTCTCATCATGTAACTCCAATTTTTGGAATGATCTTTTTTATTTTTCCATTAATAGGAATGGTAATTATGGACGCTTCTAGAGAGAAAGTTAATTCGTATAAAGAAGTTAGGTTTCTTCTTTTTTTTAAGACATTTCTATCACTTTTTAAAAGAATTGTAAGTTTTGGCTTTGGATCATTGGTATTAATTATAATATGTATCCTTCCGTATTGGATCAACACCAAAAAAAATCCAATTACTCAGGTTCCGATTCCTCATGGTTCAAGAGATAACTTTTTAGAAGTTGCCTCATCTGGTTTAGTGTTTTTTTTAATACCCTGGGGTATTTTGTTATTTATATTACCCTATATATATTATAGATTTTATAGTAAACGATATTTGTTCTTTGGTTTATCGTTTACACTTTTGACAATTTTAGGTACAGGAGGAACTACTCCAATCCCTAGAATGATGCTAGGCGATAACGCATTTAACATTCTTACATTAGATAGATTTACCTTATGGGCATCGATAATGGCTTTGCCTATATTTGGCGAATTTGGATATCGTTTTGTTGAGGGGGATTTAAAGAAAAGTCTCGAAGAGAAATTTGGAAGTTTATATCGTAGAATTTTAGGAGGATTATTTATGGGGACCTTTGTGTTCATTGTCTTCTTTACAATGAGTTTAGGATATTTTAGGCCTTTCCAACCACAAAAAATAAAAATGCTTCCTATTCTTAACTTTTTACAGCAAGATCAGCATGATCATTGGCGTTATTTACCTTTAGGATTTGGAGATCAAATGGCTTGGCTCTCTGCCCAAACCAAAGCTATGACAGTAGATGGTAATTATCATTCTGCACGAAGATTACCAGAGTTAACCACAAGAGCGGTAGAGCGATTAGAGAATTCAAAATTTAGAGGTTTTGAAGGTATAGGATCTTTACAACAGTTTCTCACCGTACCAGAGAAATATAATTTAAAATATGTGTTTTCTAATGATAAGTTTTATGATCCGATTTTATATTTCTGTGGTTGGCAAAGATTGCGGCAGCTAGAAAATGGAATTATGGTTTGGGAAAAATTAAATGTACCTCCACTATCAAGTATTTTGCCTAAAGATGATGTGCCTACATTTCAAAAATTGATGTGGGGATTAATACCTATAAGTACTGTTTTATTGGCGCTAATTATAAATATACAATTTATCTGGATACATGGATTAAAGGCTAAGCACAAAAGCTTTCCTGTGTATTTTAAATTTGGAATCGCCTATGAAGGGTTTAAAGGAAAAATCATAAGAATATCGCACGTTTGGGCTGGTATTGTAATTATTGCATTTGCCATTGGGATTTATATGTTTTATATAAAAAATGCAAAACAGATTAGTCCTGTGAATTTAACAGAGGCTTATTATGATGCCTTAGACTTTAAAGAATTCGAACAGGCATATTCTTATTTGGATCCTAAAAGTAATAAAACGAAAGATCAATTCATGCTCGAGATTGCCGTAACAGATGGTTTATTAAGTTCGTACGCGAAATTGAATAAGATTGATGTTGAGATTATTAAACAAACTGATAGTACCGCGAGAATTAAAGCATATACAAGTTGGATTACTCCTTTAGAAAAAATTGATAAAACCTTTTATCATGAACTAGTAAAGCAAAATAAAAAATGGTTTGTAAAACCATCACTATATGATTTAGATATTCCTCCGGATCAATTGTTTGCAGAAAACAATACTACATATTTTAATCACGGTAGACGTAGAATCACTTCAGAACAAACACATCATGAGGATGTACTTAAACAACCAGTTCTTGAAGTATTATCGGCAAAAATTGTAGAACTCGATAACCAATATGCAATCATTGGAGAATTGCAAAATATAGATAACGTACCTGCGGATGTAGTAATTACAGGAACATTATATAATCAAGAAGATAAGATACTGGCACGATATAATGCCAAGGATCAAATGAAACATAAATTAATGCCCAAAGAAACAACAAGTTTTAGAGTTAATTTTGAGGGGATAGCATGGGTGAACCATGAAGAACGCAAACCAAAAACGTTTGATCCTAATGAGTTTACAGCAATGGATTTTTTAGAAACACCAAGCATTTTTAATTTGCAATGTGCAGGAAATGTAGCCAATGTTGATTTGTATAAAGGAGTAACGGTTAATGAACTTACGATAAAAGAAAATCATATTGAAGGAGTTTTGTTTAATTCGGGTTTAGAGGAAGTTACGATTCCTCTATTGTTGATTTCATATTATAACGAAAAGAATGAACTAATATGGGTTGATCACCAATATCTCCCCGAGGGTATCCGACCTCAGCGCAAACAATATTTTAGTTATGCGTTTAAAGATTTGCTACAACTTAAAAAAGGAGATAACGACCTAAAGAATGTTTTTGTAAATGGTTTATTAAATACAGAAATTAGTAACAAGGTCGTTCCCGAGCGAAAACACGATCATCAATCGGCACCACTACTACCTGTAGATGGAAAAGGGTATAGTTATGTGAAATTAGAAATTAACACCTATATAGGAGCACCTAATTAATGAAGTTTAACATACGACATATTGTTTTTTTGTTAGCGATATTGCTACTTTTTGTAAGTATTTCTTTTACTAGCGTTTTAAAGGAAACCGAAAATATCTCGGGGGTGTTGCTTACAAAACAAACTACTTTTGAGGCAGGTAACAATATAAAGCTAGTATTTAAACTTAACATACCCGCTCGTACAGATCTTTTATTACACTCTTCTTACGGAAGTACAATGATAGCCCCTGATAATTTTAATACGGGACAATTTACAATACCAGAGTTTATATCATATAAAAAAGGAGTGGTTACGTATACACTGTTTCATGATACTAAAGTTTTGACTCAAGGAAGTATTTGCGTAACTTCTAATGAGAAAACCAAAGTACATCTAGAATCTTACATTGGTCCACCGAGTATTATTGCAGGAGGAAAAGATTATACAATGCAAGTAGTTTTACCAACAGATTCTTACGATAATCCTATGCCCGATAGCACAGCTGTTTTAATGAAACATCAGTTCTTGAGTATAGAAAAAGAAAGAATGATCTACAGTAAAGATATGATAGGTTGGATCAATATATTTTCATACAAACCATCAGGTAGATTATTATTGTTTTCTAAAGTAGGTAATACAGTATCCAAAGAATTTACTGTAGATGTGTTTCCAGATTTACCTGAAAATTTCACAATCCTTCCTCAACGAAGACATACGTATGCAGATGGAAATCAAATCACCAAATTTATAACCTCTATCATAAAGGATGAACACGGTAATATTATAAGTGATGGTACCTTAGTTGATTTTGTAATTAAGGATACTAGTGGGGCACTATTGCGTACCCAAGGGACAACAATTAGCGGTCAAGCAATTGCAAAGATGTTACACCCAGATCATGAAGAAACCTGGAAAGTTAAGGCTTATGTGCATGGAATGGCAGAAAGTGATACACTAGAGGTAAGGTATACCCGAGTCATAGAGGATTTTGATGTACAATTTAGAGAAGATAATCGTGAGATAACGATAGGCCCATTAATGAGCTTTATGGAACAATTAATTCCTGATGGGGCTATTGTAAAGGTTAATGTGTCCAAAGAAGGTAAAAAGTTGGATATACTCGTAAAAACATCTTCTAAAGGATTAGTTAAGTTTTTGCTTCAAGAAGGTTTTTATCCTTCAGGAACTTACGATATCGACATTGAAGCCTTAGGAGTTCGTAAAACATATAAAAATATAGCATTACAATGATAGGTTGGAATAGAAATATATATAGATCCCTTATTTTTCTGTCTTTTATAGGAGTGATTGCATTAATGCTCTTTGGCATTGGTCAAACATTATCATACCTAAACACAGGCGCGGATAGAACTTCGATGCTACATTTAGCTTTGAAAAAAGATGAGGTGTATTTACCCAAAGTAAAATGGGAAGATACATTAAATCCAGGACGCCCAATAGAAAAACAAACGCTGCAGGATATAGAACAAGATTATCTTAATTCTTGGTATATACGTAATACTGCGTATCAAACCAATACGATAGAGGGGATAGATGATTATTATACCAAAAGTGCCCGAAAAAATATTATAAAATTGGTGCAGGCTAATTCACAAAAAGACATAGCGGTACATAGTACGACAATCAACCATAATATTGAACTTGATTTTTATAGCGCAGATGGCCAGTTGGTTGTGTTATCTGATAAAAATGTACAAGAATATCAAAGAGTCTATAAAGGCGAGAAATTACTATCCGAATCGAAAATACAATCGGATTATCAAATCTTGTTGATGTTAGAAGACGGGTTTTGGAGAATACGCCATATCGTAAAAGAAGAAACCTATCCATTAGATACCAAAGAACAAGGTAATACCTTTGCTAAGGTGTTAAATGGTAAAATTTATATTAATGATAATGAGTATCAAATAAAAGGAATTAATTATTACCCGCAACAGACACCATGGAACATGTTTGGAGATGAATTTGATCGTAATGTCATAGCCAAAGATTTTGATATCATGAACAAGGCAGGTTTAAATACGATACGAATTTTTGTTCCTTATGAAGCTTTTGGAAAAGCTAAAATTGACACAGCAAAATTGGATAAATTAAAACAAGTTTTGGATGAAGCCGAAACTAAAAACCTTAAAGTTGTGGTTACATTATTTGATTTTTATGGAGATTATAGTGTGATTGATTGGACACTAACTCACCGTCATGCCGAACAAATTGTTAGTGCATTTGCCAATCATAAAGCCATTTTGGCTTGGGATATCAAAAATGAACCTAACTTAGACTTTGAGAGCAGAGGTAAAGAAAATGTATTGGCTTGGTTAAAAGAAATGATCCAACAAGTAAAACAATACGATCCTAATCATCTAGTTACTATTGGTTGGTCTAATACAGAATCAGTACACTTATTGCAAAATGAAGTGGATATGATTTCATTTCATTATTACAATGATATTGACCAGTTTAATGCAGATTATTTGGAGGTAAATTTCCAAAACAAAAAACCGATCGTTTTGCAAGAGTTTGGTTTGCCTTCGAGCAGAGGGTTTTGGAACCCTCTAGGCCCTTCAGAAAAGAAACAGGCTGCTTACCACAAGCAATTTCAAGAAGTAATTAAACAGAATAACCTGCATTACCTTTCTTGGACCTTGTACGATTTCGAAGAAGTTCCAGAAGGAGTAGTAGGTAAATTACCCTGGCGAAAACATAAACAAAAGCATTTTGGTTTTATAGACCGTAAAGGTAAAAAGAAAGCTGCTTTTGAGTTTATTGCTAAGTAGTGAAATCGCAACTTCAAAGTCGAAAATACACATCAAATGTATTCTCATTCTTATATAGCAAAAGTAAAGCACCAATTATATTGGTGCTTTACAATTACAATAATTTAATAAATTTTGGGGGATATATTTTTGTTAAAAATAAATACTTTGGTTTGAAGTACTTTTAACTCTTTTATACGGTTTTTTCTTTTCGATAATAGTTTCAAAATTCTCGAGATACATCTTGGTAATTCTACTCATAGGATATGCAGTTGCGGCAGCGTAATTGGCTTTTCCTAATTCTGTTCTATATTCTGTGTCTATTACAATTTCTTCAATAGCAGATGCCAAACTATCCACACTTTTTGGATTAAAAAACTCGCCTCGATAACCCTCTTCTTTGACTAGAATTGCTAAGTCTCCAAGATCGGGCATTACTACCGCTTTACCATAACTCCCTGCTTGATGCAATACACCAGAGCTTCCGGTAGTTGATGTGTAAGGGAATACCACCATGGCACTTTCTCCAAAAATAACAGGAACATCTTCTTCTTTGACATAACCAGTAAAAGTTAATTGCGGTACGTTATAATATTTTTCTTGCATAGATGCTAAATATCCTGGTACATTAGGATTGTCTGTGCCTGCAATTACAATCTCCAAATTTTTACCAGTTTTTGACCTTACCTTTTCAACAGCCTCAATTAGAATTTCTACTTTCTTATACGTTCCAAATTTTCCAAATGTCATAATCTTTAATGGGCCTTCGGGTAACTTAAAGGATGGTTCTTCGATGAGTTCAAAGGTTCCGTGCGGAATCAATACTACATTCTTAGCATTATATTTTTGTTCTAGGATTTCTACATATTTACTAATGGTAACGGCAACTGTATCTGCAGAAAGTATAAATCGTGTTAGCGTTGTACCGATGAGGTTATATATTTTTTGAAGTAATTTGTTTTTGGTAAAACCTGCACTCTGTAAATCTACTTGCTCCAAGATATTATGTAATAATACAATTGTAGGGATCTTTTTCATTTTACAAAGCAAAGGAAGTAATAGACCTAAGGCAGCAACAATTTTTTTATCTCCAAACTTCATGAATTGAAGATTAAATAAAATAGCATCTGGGTTAGTTTGTTTTACTGCTTTCATTACAGAAAAGACATTACGATACTTATTAAATGTCCAGCATTGTTTAACTACAACTTTACAACCATCTTCTGTAAAATTAATATCTGCATTTTCGGGATTAACATCGGTTAGTAGTATCAGTTCAGACACATCGTTTTGTTGTCTAAAATGCTTTACCAAATGATATGCATATTCATTTAAGGTTACTTTGCTGGGTGGGTAGGCAGTTACAATAGCTAGTTTCATCTTTGAGCTTTATATTTTTTTAGAAAATAGACAGAGACGAATTAAAATCTGAAAGGAATTACATCAATTAAGTTGTTTATTCATGATTTTAGGACGAATGGGGTACGTCTTTATGAATTCATATACAATTTATAGTTACTATATTGAAAAAGCAAAAGAAATTGACTCTAATACGTTTTATATATGGATCATTTTAATTTTACGTAGTACTTTTTTTAAAAATATTAATATTGCTAATAGAGATTTTAATAATTGTCTTTGAAAAAATGGGTTACTTTATTTTTCTTAAAAGCTTTAGAAATTATTTTATTCTCTTTACCATAAACAAATAAAATTTTACTTCTTCTTTGCGCTTTGGCATAAACCTCTTTAAGCACATTTACTGCTTTTTGATCTATTTTTTTAACTTTATTAAGACACATAACTATTTCTTCATAGTGATCTAAAAGGTAGTTAAAATGAGCTCTTACTAATTCGGTGTCTTGTAGGATAAAATCTCCTTCTATTTCATATGTTCCTGTAGCATTTATAATTTGTAGTTTCATGATATATTATTTTGGGAATTGGTTTTTTAAACGAAATCATTTCTTAGTACATAACTGCAATCGCCAAAGGCTTTGCGAACTTTTTCATTCTCTTTTCCTATTACAAAAAATACTTTGTTATTTTTCATCGCGTTTTTAAATAAGGTGGTCAAAACATTAACTCCGGTAACATCTATTTTTTTTACTTTATCTACACATAATATCACTTTGTCAGAAGTGTGTAGTAATTGTTCAAAATGACGTTTTAGTGAAGAGGCATTTTCTCTTACGATACTTCCTTTGATCTCAAATATTCCTTGATTATTTGTAATTTTTAGGGCCATAATTCTCTTTTTATTTAATGTTTATAATTCAAATTTCAATAATTTATTTAGTAATTAAAGCCGAGTTTCGGTGAGTTGCGTGAATGTTGCGATGAGTTGTTCTAATGTGTAGCTAACCTTTTTTAGAAAATCGCCAATATCCTGTAAAGTAGAGTAGTTGAAAGACGAGCAGGATGGTCATGGCTATGATTTGCACGATGACCACTTCGGCTAGAGTGCTATGATAAAATACTATCAAAACAACTTGAAGGATTCCTAAGATTGAAGATATGATTACTGGTATATATTGATCTAATGACAAGAAATAGTAAGCAAAGATGTTAGAGATCGCAAATAATGAGGTGGCTATCGCGTATTTCCAGAGTAATGGTGCAATACTAATGTATTTACTACCAAACATAATATTGATAACTAACTCAGGAAAAAGATAACATCCTATTACAATTGTCGTAGACAGTAACGTAATATATAGTACGTATTTAAATAGTATTGGATAATGAGATTCTCCATCTTTTTGTTTTTGTACAACCTTAGGAAGTAATAACATGACAAACATCCAGGCCACAAAGTATACTACCCTTCCTATCAAAGCCAAAGAAGCATACAAACCGGCATTATAGGTGTCAAAATAATGTTTAACCATTAAAATGTCGCTATTATTAATGATGATTTGAGTAAGTTCATAAAAGGCAGTTAACAAGAAAAAACGAAGAAGATATTTGTTTTCGGTACTTGGTAATTTGTGGGTAGCAAATACGTCTATATCTTTTTTATAAAACGGTAGTAATCCAAATATAAATGATAAAGCGATACCTAACGATACCAATATTGAAGATTGTAAAGTTGTTGTGTAAATTAAGATTAATGTCAATATAAGTCGACTTAGCATCTCACCTTGGTAGGTTATGGCCAACTTATCAAATTTTTTCTTCCCTTGAAATATGCCTCGATTGACACTCATGATAAAATACAACGGAATCCCAATTCCAAAAATGACAAACATGATAGAGGATTGGGTATTAAAAAGTATTTGAAGTTGTTTGGATAAAACAATAAGCGTTACTCCAAAAACAATACCCGCAATAGTAGAATATTTGTAAACTATATTGATGAAACTTTTAAATATTTCATTTTCAAAAAGCACAGAAAATTTTGCTGTAGATAACTGAAAAGTCATGGCTATAAATGATAATACCAAAAGAAAAGTAATTAATAAAGCAGCATCAGCAAATTGTTCTGGGCCTAGTATTCTACCTAAAATAAGATTATAAAGGTAATTACCACCGTTTACAACAATTACACTGATCATGAACTTTTGTTCAGCGTCTAATTTCTTTAGTATGTTACGATTTAATATCATTTATAAGATTAACTTTCGTTTTTAAGGTTTTTTTCGACACCTCATAAAGTTACTTCCTTTTTTAGTATAAGCTACCGTACTTTAAAAATAAAGTACAGCAGCTTTACATTAAAAAACAATTAAAGTCAAAATATAAAACTTCGAAACTTTCTTACGGCAATAAGTCGAAGCAATCTACTATCGTTATTGTATCAAGAAACTCCCTTCATACCTCTTTTTGAAGTTATCTCCTCGAACAATATATTTATATACACCTTGTGATAAACTATTAGCTACAAACGTAAAGGTTGTTGATAGCCTTCCTTCATTTGTTAATTCTTCTTCTTGTACAATTCTTCCTAACATATCTACCACTGTAATGGTTATCTTCTCATTTTCAGTTGGCATTTTTATGACCGTTTGAGTTTTAAATGGGTTAGGAGAGTTAATTATTGAAGTTATGTTGCCTGTTGTAGGAACTTCTTCAGCGATATCTTTTTCATTAGTAAAAGCAAGTTTAGCCACATCAATGATAAAAGGATTAAAACTTTTATAATCTCCTTGAATAGAAAACACAACACTTCTAAGATCGGTTATTGAAATAGAACGTTTCGTTTTATTAGTGAAATCTGAAAAAGGTATAATATACTTCTGTTGCTTTCCTTTATTATCATCTGCTTTTATTGTATACCTTAATCGTTCATTCCAATCGGTTAAGTCTTTGGTAACTAGAATTACTTCAACATCAGTGTCAGAAAACATTTCAAATGTTACTGCTTCATACTCAGAAACATCTAAGGCGAGATCACCGCCAAGAATGTTTCTAAATAAATTCATAGTTTGTTTTACATCACCACTCACTTTTACATCTCTTTCTACAAGGTAATCATCACTATTTGTATTGGATGTAGTGTTTTTCAAAATTTCAAAGTCAGAAATAGCAGCTCCTTCTGCGAGGTAATCTAATCCCCAAGGGCCGTCTGCTAGATAAAGTGCATCAGATTTGCTTGAGTCGTCACCCTTAATAGCAAATCCAATATCAAATAAAAATCCAGTATCTATAGTAACACGTTGATGATATTCTCCGGTTAGAGCAATGGTTTTAGTAATCAATTCTTCTTCGGCTGATTCGGTTGTTCTTTTGTTTCCTCTGAAATAAAATTGACTTTCTTCGAACTTGTTAACCATATTCAAAACCAATTTACCATTTCGATAAAATCCTTTTTGTACAAATACAGAAGGAACATTATTAGGAATAAATGTTTTTGCCAAAGGCTTTTCAGTTTTTAATCTATTTAGGATTGAATTCGCCATATTCATTACCTGCGGTATAGAACCACCCCATATTTGAAAATTAAGATAATCTCCTTCAGGGTATTGATCAATATTCCATAAACTATATAATTCATTTGCAAATTCGTCTATTCGCACTGAGAAATGCAATGCCTGTTCAACCTCTCCGGTAATTCGTTTTATTTTGGTGTTTACCAAAGTGTGATTACCTATTTTTAATGTTCTTATATCTTCTAATATAGAGCCATTGAGTCGATCACAAATCGTTTTAGAATGGTCATAAACAGATCCAGTAGTAGCAATTGCTAATGCGGCGCCCACTCTATCATCTTTATTATAATAATCGATAGAAAACACATCGGTAGCATTGGTAATACCAATTAGATCATCTGGACTAGAAACATATGATGTTTCTGTTCCCAAAACTCCTGTGGTAGGGAAATAAATACTTAAATCTATGTTATTAGCAGATATATACGACTTTTTTGATGGTTCAAAACGTTGTTGCAATCTCTTTTGATTATATACTTTGTTGGTTTTAAATCGTAAGAAATTTCGTTTTGCAATCAAACTAGCAAGGTCACCATTACTTTCTAATCCACCATCGTTACCCGAAGTAACTACTCCTTCTTCTGTTAATTCAGGTACATTAGTTGTTTTTAAAGATGCGTATTGATCTGCTCGAATATGAAATAATACATCGTTAAAATCATGATCTGCACCTGGATAATCTCTCCTTGCGTCTTCAAATCCTAATACAATTGTTTGATTTGCTGTATCGGCCAATAAGATATTATGAGGGCGTAATGTTTCGTCGCACTCTGGGTTATAGTCCGGATTAGTGTATAACTGCCATAATCCTGAGTCTACAGATGTACCGTTCCAACCGTCTACAAGTAATACCCATCCAATGCCTGTATCTTCAGGAAAATTACCAATATTTACTGTGTTGCCCGAATTTAATTCACCATCACTACCCACTTTAGAAGCATTAGGGAAAACAATAGTGATGTCTTCAGGATTTGGAACAGTAGTAGATGGATTATTGATATCATAGGTATAAAACCCTAATGTGTTTTTGTAGTTGGTATTTTCGCCAATAAAAGTTACCGAAATATCTGCAGTGTTTTCTAAAATAATATCAGTATCATATCCTGAATAGATGTAATTGGGATTAAGGTTGGGGATCGAACTTCCTTCTGGTAATGCATCATTTATTCTTGTCGTATAATCTGAAGTTAAAGTTTCATTTGTTCCTAAATAGTTTGGAGTGCCATTTGTGTTAAATGTTCCTATATATTGATATCGTTCGCCTACGCTTAATATAGGGAAACTACCAGGAGTTTGATTTCCGTTTTTGGAGTCAAAAACAGTTTCTTTAAGGTCAAAATTATCATCAAGTCCATCTTGATCAAAATCATTACCAATAGGCATAGTATCTGCGATACCATCATTATTAGTATCATATCCATCGATCATATCTAAAATGCCATCATTATTGGAATCTGTATCCATAAAATCTGGAGTATCGGTGTTATCTGTGTTCACATATCCTTGGGGTGTACCACCATTATCGGGATCAAATGCATTATCCATACCGTCTCTATCCGTATCTAATCCAGATAGAGTTATGAAAGAAGCACTATTTTGCCCTTCGATTAAATCAATAATTCCATCTTGATCAGAATCAATATCGTAAGGATCATAAATTAAATCGCCATCGGTATCTGTGGGATAAAAAGCTACTCCTGTTTGATCAACATCTACGATATCTGCTATTCCATCTAAATCAGAGTCTACAAAATTTGTATCCAGTGCATTAAAAAAACCATCACCGTTTGTGTCGTAACTTCCTAAGCCAGCTTCTACAATATCAAAAATACCATCATTGTCACTATCTAAATCTAGTACATTAGGGACACCATCTCTATCCGTATCAAAAGCTAAAGATACTCCGCTATTACAGGTAGCACCAAAATCTGGATCGAGGTAATTAAAAGTTCCATCACCATCATCATCTCCATAAGGATCAACACCACCACCTTCGACAAGGTCAGGAATTCCATCACCGTCAGTATCTTTATCAAAAGGATCTAGTACTTCATCGTTATCAGCATCAATAGGAGACACTCCAATTGCACATTTAAAACCGTCATTAGAGTTGGTTACTTCTGTGTTGTTTAATAATGTGGCATAAGGTGATGCAGTTTCATAATCATTTACCAAGTATAGTCCTCCGCTATTACTGGACACGTATAACCTATTACTAGTATCAGTATAGGATGCACCAAATGTATGATTTGGTAAATCGGTAACATTTTTACTACTAAAAGCAGGTGTATTAGTAGTAAGATCCCATTTGTATACATCCCCTCTGCTACCTCCATATAAATTTCCATTAACAAATACAATATCGGCACATGAATTAGGAGAAGCCTGATCAGAAACGATTATCTCGAATACAGGAGGAGAAGAGCCATCATAATTTTGAAGATTCGGAATTTTATGAAATGACTTCTTATCTAATGAATTTTGAAAAACCCATAAATTACCTTCACTATCCACATCTGCGGCATAACCACCTCCAAACTTAATGGCACCATTATCTGCTACTGCGCCAAGATCGACAATAATATCAGTACCAATACGCAATAAATGCTTGTCACTATTCCGAATTGCATATAAAAAATTATCTATAGGATTATATCCTCCAGCGTTATATGCAGAATGTGTATGCAAAGGATCAGAATAGGTTCCCGTTATTGGATCATATGATCGTAACGCCCCTGAGATTACTTGATAGAATTTTCCATCATTGCAATCAAAAGATTGTTGAGCAGTGGTAATATTAACTATAAGAATTACCAGGATTAGTATAGTTTTTTTCATAGTATGATTATTGTATGTGTTTTAAGACCTTGACTTAAAACATGCTTTTTTTAATTAATTTTTTTAGTATTGATTTTCTTTAAGAAAGGATAGTAGTTATTTTACCATATTGTAATTTAGTTTTAGTTTAAATGTTTCAGATAATTTTTTACTTGAAGTTCTTATTTTCAGGTAGCTAAACCATATTACCAAAAGGTTAATAGGGATTAAGAATGAATCTTTTAGTGTTATTTTAGAGCCTTCTACTTCAATCCAGCTATCTAATGGTTCTTCGCTGATACAGTTCAAAAGATCTTTTAATCCAATATGTTTTTTAAGTCTTAAAAAGATTTCTATATCGAATAACCATCTGCTAATAAATCTTTGACTGTACACATTTTCGATAATATTTTTCTTAAACACTTTGGCTCCACATTGTGTATCTTTAATAGGAAGTTGTAGGATATGGCGAATAAAAAACCCGACAAAATTTGACAACAATTTTCTAATAAAGTTTCTTTCTATATTATTAGCTTCTTCAGTTTTTCTGGATCCAAAAACCATAGATAGTCTAGGGTTATTGTTTAATTTTTGTACCAGATTATCCATTTCTTCTAAAGATGTAGATAGATCTGCATCTAGAAATGCAATGTTTTCAATGAAGCTTAATTGAGCAAGATAGTTGGCTCCGGTTTGTACTGCTGTAGCTTTACCTTGATTAGTTTCTAAGTTAAGTACAGTTATTTTATTGGGGTCAAATTGTTTTAGATCATATAACATTTCTAATGTATTATCAGAACTGCCATCGTTAACAAAACAAAGATGATAATTTGAATTTTCTTTAATGAATTTGCAAAATTTTTCCTTTTCCAGTCTATAATATTCATTATAGCATGGAATAATAATTCCGGTAATTTTCGTCATATTTCTTTAAGATTTGGGTATACTTCTGGGGTGTTGAAGTATAATTTTAAAGAAGGCTTTTTTATTTTGGGGCCTAATCTTTAATATGTTAAACATTCTTCTAGGGTTTTTTGAAGACCATTTGACATTTTGACGAAAACTTACTGTAATAAGTTTTATATATAAATAGGGTTACTAAACTCTTTAATGTTACGTTCTTCTGGGGTGTAGAAGAAAATTTAGCAATTTGACGAAGTTTCTATTTGTGATTGTGATAAGATTTTGTTTCTCAGCACATTGTAAAACTAAAAAGTATTTTTAAAATTCATTTACGGCAAAACCACATATTTTATAAGGAAACGCCAAAAACTATGTATTTCGTCGAAAATTGAGGGTTTTTTACTGAAATTTTAACATTTTTCATCACAAAAATGTAGGTTTAATATTACTAAAGTTAATAACAATGAGGTTTCCCGTATCAATTTTGTGTTAAAAAAACTTGTTTTTTTGCTCTTTTTTGTGAAAAAATATTATATAAAATGTTAAAAAAATCTAATTTGACTTTTTGGTAATACAATAATGCCTATTCATTTTTTTATTAATGTGATATATTTTGTATAAAAATGATAGTATTATAACCAACTTTTTATAAACCTAATACGGTAAAAATTGTTTTTAAAATATTAATAAAAGCGTGTTATCGCTTTTAATACTTTATCAGCCCGTTCGACTTCTAATTTTTTTACATATCTATACGTTCTATTTAATAAACGCTGTACTTGGTTATCGTTTTTGAATTTTTTCCTAATGTTGTATAAATCAACGGCAACTTGAAGATCATCTGGAGTAAAAGGAACACCAGTATACTCCTGAAGAATTTGTAAGTACATGAATCCAAATTCTTGTGTTGGTTCTATCATGGTTCCTTCTCCAAAATCATTCCAGGTAATAATTTGAATAAAATCGGATTGTTCGTGATGTGTATAATTTAATGTTTCGACAAAAGTATTACCGTTATCAGTATTAATAACCCAATCATTTACTCCATTAGACCATCCTCCTTCGGTATAGAAGCTATTAAAACCTGGATACGAAGAACCGACAATAATTTTGTCTTGTGATGCATAAGTGTTATAGTAATACTCATGCGCAAGCAAATGATCTTTATCTACCCATAAAAATTCTCCTGATGAATTAGCACCGACACGATCACTGGCTGCCCATAATGTTAAGTAATTCGGGTAATTTTGAGTTGGTAGTATATCGAATACTTGATTCCATTCGTTTTCTGTTGTGATATAATGTGGTCCGAAAACAAATAGCATTTTTTTATTATTGTATTCTAAGTATTCTGGACTTGAAAAATAAGTATCATTAATGTATAAGAAATCTTCTTGAGCAGCTTCAATGATATTGGGTGACAAACCAGCATCAGAGGATTGTTTTGCAACTCGATCTTCATACATTATAGAGAATTTAAGCCCTAGATCCTCTAGCGTAGTTATAAAAGTTTCTGTAGATTGTTTGATTAATCCGTAATCGTGTAAATCTTTACTTCCGTACCAATCAAAAATAACTCCGTCTACTCCAGATAATTTCATGGTAAGAAAATGATATTCATGCAGATCAGGATCATTTGAAGAATAGGGGCCAATTGTAGGATGATAATACGAGGCAATCTGCGCATTACCATCAGAGTCACTATTATTAGGATCTTGATTGTTCATTGTCCAATGTTGTCCCCAATATCCATCATAATCCTTGCTTTGAAACCACGGAAGGTAATGAACATAAATTTTTTTAGGATTTTCTTTTACAATATCCATGTGTGAAATATCAACTATCCCGTTTTTTTCTTCGATTTTTAAAAACTCGAGTTCCTCGTTAAGAACTTTTAAAAGTTCTTTGTCAGTATAAGTAGTATCTTTAACTGTTTCTGGGATTAGGACTTCTTGAATTTTCGGTTCCTCAAAAGTGGTTAAATCTTCTTTCTCACAAGATGAGAAAATAAGAATTAAGATAATAGCAATGTAAATACATTGATTAGTGTAGTGTTGTTTCATATCTCATAAATTGGTTAAACGTCAAAAAAATAAAAGCCCGGGCTCTAAATGTGATTTTATGAAGTTTAAAAATTCCAAAACAAATCGGAATTTAGGTTTTGACGAAATTGAGAAATCTTTTCTCTATGTGATACGCTACTATTGTGAAAATTATGTATTAATAATCTTTGGAGTGATTTTATAGTAATCATTTGATTATTATGTAATTATAGTTTGCTTTTCTTTAAATATTATAGTGATTTTTTAACTGGTGATTTAATGAATTTTAAATAACAATTCTATGCTCATGAGTATAGAGGAAAACAAAAAGTGAAAATTAATCCGAAGCATTTTCAAGGGAGTAATATGGATAGGATACAGATTTAACTCCAAATTGATCACTCCATTGGCATTCGACATAATCTTTATTAAAACCTATTATTTCCATTTTAGGCCCTCCGGTTTTTAGTTTTACGATATTACCTTCAAAAATATTTATATATGGTAATTCCTCTTTTTCATAGCAAATAGATTCTTTTTCATCTTTGATTTTTATATATCTATAATTGTTGTCATAGGAGATAAAATATTCTATATGATAGATAAGTTCACTTGCGTTATTTAAAAATTCATCTCTAATTAACTTCCCATATTTTAATTTCCCTTTTATATGATAGGTTTTCTTTGAATTGTTCAGAATATTATTCCGTTTCAAAATTCCGATCTCGCCTTTTAACTTAATTTCTTTGTATGTATTAAATAAATTTTCCATAAATATAATTTTTCCAGATTAGCCCTAATATCCAAAACTATATGATAAATATGTTATGGAAAACCGTAGTTACCTATAAACATAACTTTTGATTATTTAAGTAATTATATTTCATTAGTTAATCGAATGCATAGTAGTTATTTTACCATATTGTAATTTAATTTTAGTTTAAATGTTTCAGATAATTTTTTACTTGAAGTTCTTATTTTCAGGTAGCTAAACCATATTACCAAAAGGTTAATAGGGATTAGGAATGAATCTTTTAGTGTTATTTTAGAGCCTTCTACTTCAATCCAGCTATCTAATGGTTCTTCGCTGATACAGTTCAAAAGATCTTTTAATCCAATATGTTTTTTAAGTCTTAAAAAGATTTCTATATCGAATAACCATCTGCTAATAAATCTTTGACTGTACACATTTTCGATAATATTTTTCTTAAACACTTTGGCTCCACATTGTGTATCTTTAATAGGAAGTTGTAGGATATGGCGAATAAAAAACCCGACAAAATTTGACAACAATTTTCTAATAAAGTTTCTTTCTATATTATTAGCTTCTTCAGTTTTTCTGGATCCAAAAACCATAGATAGTCTAGGGTTATTGTTTAATTTTTGTACCAGATTATCCATTTCTTCTAAAGATGTAGATAGATCTGCATCTAGAAATGCAATGTTTTCAATGAAGCTTAATTGAGCAAGATAGTTGGCTCCGGTTTGTACTGCTGTAGCTTTACCTTGATTAGTTTCTAAGTTAAGTACAGTTATTTTATTGGGGTCAAATTGTTTTAGATCATATAACATTTCTAATGTATTATCAGAACTGCCATCGTTAACAAAACAAAGATGATAATTTGAATTTTCTTTAATGAATTTGCAAAATTTTTCCTTTTCCAGTCTATAATATTCATTATAGCATGGAATAATAATTCCGGTAATTTTCGTCATATTTCTTTAAGATTTGGGTATACTTCTGGGGTGTTGAAGTATAATTTTAAAGAAGGCTTTTTTATTTTGGGGCCTAATCTTTAATATGTTAAACATTCTTCTAGGGTTTTTTGAAGACCATTTGACATTTTGACGAAAACTTACTGTAATAAGTTTTATATATAAATAGGGTTACTAAACTCTTTAATGTTACGTTCTTCTGGGGTGTAGAAGAAAATTTAGCAATTTGACGAAGTTTCTATTTGTGATTGTGATAAGATTTTGTTTCTCAACACATTGTAAAACTAAAAAGTATTTTTAAAATTTATTTATGGTAAAACCACAATTTTTGTAAGGAAACACCAAAAACCATGTATTTCATCGAAAATTGAGTGTTTTTTACTGAAATTTTAACATTTTTCATCACAAAAATGTAGGTTTAATATTACTAAAGTTAATAACAATGAGGTTTTCCGTATCAATTTTGTGTTAAAAATTGAGGTTTTCCCTTCTCTTTTGGAGTACTTTTTTGTAATAAAATGTTAAAAAAATCAAATTGGATAGATTATCTAAAAAACTCTGTTAGTCTAATAAAAAACTTATGTGCATTTTAATAGTGACTTTTTGAAGTAATGCTTACTTTAACATTGTTAATCCACTTTTACACAAAAAATAATGCACTTAAAGTCATTTTTTCTAACCCTTGTATTTTTACTATTATATTCATCGTTATTCTCACAGGATATGAAACAAGGTTTCAATTATTTAGAAACAGGGAAATATGTAAAAGCCAAAGAGTTCTTTGAGAATATTCTTGGAGAATTTCCTGAAAATAAAACTGCCAGACTATGTTATGGTAGAGCTGTGGGTTTATCGGGAGATGCTAAAGAGGCTGTAACTATATTCACCAAATTAAAAGAGGAGTACCCAAATGATTTTGAAATTAAATTAAACTATGCCGAATCTCTTCTTTGGGATAAACAGTTTAATAATGCAGAAGGTTTTTACGAAAAATTAGTAGTTGAAAACCCTACAAGTTTTGCTGGAGTTTTGGGATATGCCAATACATTGTCTAATTTAAAAAAATACCCTGAAGCGTTAGAATGGGTAGATAAAGCGCTCAAAATTATCCCTGGGAATGCGAATGCATTATTATCCAAAAAATATATTCGTTTGGGATATGCATCTATCTTATCTCAAAATAAAGAATACAAAAGAGCATTAGAACTCCTAGATCAAAACCTTAAGGATTTTCCTAATGATAAAGAAACACTGCTAAACAAAGCAAATATTTTTCTTCTTACCAATAGATATACTGAGGCCGAACAAAGCTATTTGGGTTTTGCAAATAATGCAAAAGATAGTATTACAGCCATTAACGGATTGGCACTATTGGCTCATAAAAAATATAAAGATAAAAAAGCTCTGCAATTGGCACGAATATCAAAAAAGAAAGTCACACGATTTAAAAATGATAAAAATTTATGGTTATCTACCCAAGAACGTTATATACAAGCCTTACTCTGGAATAGAAAATTCTCTCAAGCTAAAACAGAGATAGGAAAATTGAAAACCAAACTTCCAAATGAAGCTAGAGTTTTGAGTCTTGAAGCTACCTATGGTATGTATACCAGTAATTTTGGAATAAGTTTAGATAGATATAATACTATTTTGAATACATCACAAAATTCGTTTGATGGTAATTTAGGAATTGCAAATGCATATAGAGCTGCGGGGCTGGATATGAAATCTTATGAGTATGCTTTTAAAACCTTGAAATATTATCCCAAACAACCCGATGCCGAAAAATTGATCAAAACTCTTAAGAAATCTCATACTCCATTCTTAGAAGAAAAAACGGCCTATACTTTTGATAATGGAGATAATGAAGCTTTTAATGTTACCGTAAGAGCCGAAATCCCTTTGTCTGTTAAGTTTATTCCTCAAGTACAATATGATTATAGAACTACAAAAAACACCATAACAAATGTTGAGGCTAGTTCTCATGATTTTTCGGCAGGATTTTTATATAAACATAATGGTAAAATTTCCTTGTTTTCGAAGGTAGGGATAACAAGTGCCAAAGGTTTTACTACAGATTTTAATGCATTGGTTGCAGAGGTTATGCTTAAAACAAAGCCTTTTAGGCTTCAGAGTCTTGATGTTGGATTTAAAAGAGATCTACAAAATTTTAATGCAGACTTGTTGAATAGAGAAATTTTAATGAACAATTTTATTTTAAATTATAATTTAGGAACTAATTTTAATTTGGGATGGTATACACAATACATATATACATCTCAGACAGATGATAATTCAAGGAATCTATTGTTTACCTCTTTATATTATACCTTTTTAAGAAGACCAGTGATAAAGGGAGGGATTAATTATCAATATATCACTTTTGAAAATCAGGTGCCTACTATTTATTTCAGTCCTTCACAATTTAATCTTGGAGAAGTGTTTTTAGAAATCCTCAGTGATTCAAACAAAAAATGGTCATATTCGTTAAGTAATGCATTAGGTCGACAGTTTGTCGAGGATGATCCTAGTTCATCTACTTTTAGGGCCGAAGGAAAATTTATGTATCAGTTTTCGGATCGTTTTAAAGCTACGATTTACGGTAAATACAGTAACATAGCATCAGCTACAGCAGCTGGTTTCGAATTTACTGAATTAGGGTTTAAATTAAAATGGCATTTTTTAAGGAAACCTATTTTTGATAAAAAAATAATGGAACAAAAAAATAGCGAGAACAAAAAGTGATTTTGTTCTCGCCATTTACCCAAATCCTGAAACACTAATTCTGTTCTGTTATAAATAAACGTCCTTTACATCTTTGCTTATTATTGCCTCTTATCATGTATTGGTAAATTCCTGGTGTTAGATTTCTAGTTTCAAAAATAACTGTATTTCGATTTACCATTAAGATTTCTTTTCTCACTATTCGACCTACCATATCCACTACCTCAATCTCTATTTTTTCATGAATTCCTGGGATTTCAATAGTAGTATGAGTAACAAATGGGTTAGGATAATTTTTAGCCGTAGTTATTAAATTTTCTTCTTCCATAACGATTAGAACTTCTTCCTCTTCCTCTTCCTCTTCTTCTTCTTCTTCTTCTGTTTCAGTATCTACCTGCTTTGTAAATGCTAATGCAGATATCTCTAGAGTAAAGGGAGTAAAGTTTTGATAATCTCCTTGTACAGAAAATACGATACTTCTTACTTTTTTAAGTATTTCGGCTTGATCATTTCCATTTACAAAATCTGTAAACTTAATTGTATGTACATTTTTATCTGTAGATGCAGGTATTTTAAATCTAAGTCTATTGTTCCAGTCGGTAAGACCTTCTGTTACCAAAATAACTTCTACATCATTATCGTTTTGCATTTCAAATTGTAATGCTTCATACTCAGATACATCTAGCGTTAATTCTCCTGCCAATATATTTCTAAATAAATTTAAAGTTTCTTTTACTTCACCTTTTACTTTGGCGTTACGCTCAACGATATAGGTGTTTTTTTGTTCTATCGAGTTATGTTCAAGTATTTCGAAATTTTCAATAACAACAGTTTCTTCTTTATAATCTATTCCCCAAGGCCCGTCTGCCAAGTATAAAGCATCTAGTTGGGTAGAGTTTTCTCCTTTGATCGAAAACCCAATGTCAAATAAGTATCCAGTTTCTACAGTAACTTGTTCATTATATGCTCCAGATAATGCTACTGTTTGCGTATAGTTTTGCTCTTTTGATATTTCTGTTTTTCTAATATTACTATCGAAAACCATGTGTTGAGCAGCTTGCTTATTTACCATATGCAATGTTAATTTTCCGTTAGAATACCACCCTTGTTGTACAAAAACTGTAGGAACACGATTCGCTACTTTATGACTTCTTAAAGGTTTGTTCGATACGAATTTATTAAGGATATGATTAGCAATATTAGCTACTTGGGATACGGATCCACCCCATACCTGGAAGTTTGTATAATCTCCTTCAGGGTAATCAGCTATATTCCATAAACTATAGATCTCATTTTCAGACTCTCCTTTCTTCACAGAAAATGTCAATGCATATTCAATTTCTCCACTAGCTCTTTCAATTCTTGTGCTTACTACAGTATGATTTTTGATCATTACTGTTCGCACATCTAATAGTTTAGAACCGTTTAATCGATCACAAATCGTCTTAGAATGATCATAAATACCTCCCTTGGTTACTGTTGCTAATGCCGCAGCTACTCTTTTTTCGGCTTGGTAATAATCTACAGAAAATATAGCCTGTGCATTTGTAATTCCGATTAAATCTTCTGGACTTGATACATAAGTAGATTCGTTCCCAATTATTCCTGTTTTTGGGAAATATACACTTAAATCATCACCACTAGCAGATTTATAGGACATAGTCTCTGGTTGAAAACGTTGTTGTGATTTTTTAGTGTTATAGAATGAATTTGTTTTTGTTCTATTAAAATTTCGTTTAGCAATAAGGTTAGCCAAATCACCATTACTTTCTAATCCTCCATCATTTGCCGAAGTAACATCTGTAGCAGTATCAATATCAACATAATTATCTGTTTTGATTGCCGTATAAGGGCTTGCTGTGATATAAAACAAAGCATCATTAAAATCTTGATCACAAGATGCATAATCTCTTCTGATATCCTCAAATCCAAGGATTATTCTTTGGTTATTAGGATCAGATAATAAAACATTATGATAACGTAAGTTAGGGTCGCTTTCTGGATTATAATCCGCATTAGAATGTAATTGCCAGTTTCCTGTTCCTACACATCCATCTGACCATGCATTGGCAAGTAAAACCCATCCAATCCCAACGTTAGGAGCAAATCGCCCAATATTTACCTTATCTCCAACTTCTAGACTACCACCGCTTCCTACTGCCGAAACATTCGGGAAAATAATAGTGATATCCTCAGGAACGGGCATCGCTGGATTTGGATCATTAATATCATATGTATAAAATCCTAATGTGTTTTTGTATCCTGCTCCTTCGCCTACAAAAGTAACCCATATATCAGCTTCTTCTTGTAATACTACATCGGTATCATATCCTGATGAGATGTAATGAGGATTAAAATCTGGTACCGGATAACTTTCAGGTAACGCATCATTAATCATATCAATGGTTTCTTCACTAACAACATCTTTTTCGTCTAAGTATAGCGGTGCACCATCTGCAGTAAATTCGCCTAAATAATTATATCGGTCACATATTTCTGGAATTGGGAAACTATCAGGGGTTTGTCCTCCGTTTTCTGGAGAAAGACTAGTTTTTCTTAAATCAAAACTATCGTCTAATCCATCTTGATCAGCATCATTACCAGAAGCTGTGGTTTCTGCAATTCCGTCACCATCACTATCATAAGCTTCAGTAGTATCAAGTACTCCATTATTATCAGAATCAGTATCTAAGTGATCAAAATTATCTGCACCATCGGTGTTTACTGTTCCGTTAAGAGTACCTCCAAAATCAGGATCAAAAGCATCATCTAATCCGTCATTATCTTCATCTTTATTAGATAATGGTTTGTACGAGTCGCTATACTGTCCTTCTATAATATCAACAATTCCGTCATTATCAGAGTCAGTATCATAGCAATCAAAAATACCGTCATTATCAGTGTCTACTGGTATAAACGTACTTCCTGTTTGATCTGCATCAAAAGCATCGGCTATCCCATCATTATCACTATCTTGAAAATTGGCATCAGATCCATTACATACACCATCATTATTTGTGTCTTTATCCCCACGTCCCGTTTCAACAATATCATAGATTCCGTCATTATCAGAATCAATATCTAAAAAATCAGGCATACCATCGCCATCTCTATCAAAAATGTCTTGAACTACATTATCACCATTACCGCTTATGTCATTATCCAGATAATTGAACAAATCATCCCCATCATCATCTCCATAAGGATCGATTCCATTACATTCTACGATATTTAATATTCCATCACCATCACAATCCGCATCCATAGAATCTAATATACCATCTTGGTCTTTGTCTAATGGAGAAATACCATTAGCACATTTAAAACCATCATTAGAGTTAGTTGTTTCGGTAAGATTAAGTAAAGTAGCCGTTGGTGTATTACCCTCATAATCGTTAATAAGGTATAAACCACCATTATTATCTGAAAAATAAAGTCGATTATTCGCATCTGCATAAGCAGCGCCAAAAGTGCTTTTGGGTAGATTAGCAACTGTTTTATAGGTAAACACTGGAGATCCTGAAGAAAGATCCCATTTATAAATTTTCCCTCTACTACCACCATAAAAAGCTCCATTTACATAAGCAATATCGGCACAAGTACTAGGAGAAGCTACATTGGCTTCGATAACCTCAAAAACAGGTGAAGAAGAACCATTATAATCTTGTAAGTTCGTTATTTTATGAAATGTTTTTTTATTGTTGTTTTGAAATACCCATAGGTTACCTTCTGGATCTACATCGGCAGCATAACCACCTCCGAAGGCTGTATTGCCAGCAGGAGTTAAAGCGCCCAAATCGACAACCGCATCTTTACCTATTCGTAACAAGTGTTTGTCACTTCTTTTTATGGCGTATAGATAATTGTCAACTGCATTATATCCCCCTGCGTTATAAGCAGAATAGCTATGCAATGCATCAGAGTAGCCACCAGTTACAGGGTCATATGCTTTTAATACTCCAGAGATCACCTGGTAAAAATTACCTTCGGCACAATCAAAGGGTTGTTGTGCACTTAAAATCGTGGTCACTAGAATTGCTAGTAGAAGAGTAATTTTTTTCATAGTACTTAGTTTTTGGGTTTCAGAATACTCAAAACTAGTTCAAAAGCACGATGAAGATGATCGTTATTCGGTCACTGGACGTTTGCTATAGACGAATGGAAATATAGAAAAGATAAAGGTTTATAATAGGTTGAGTCGTTTCATTAACTCTGGACGATTAGAACGACTTACTGGGATTACATCTTTTTTGATAAGAACGCTATTGTCTTCTATATCAATGATTTTCTTGGTATTTATGATGTATGAGCGGTGTACTTTTAGAAAAAGATCATCGGGTAACTTTTCTTCAATCTTTTTAAGGGTAGAATGCACAGTGTAGTTCTGGTTTTCTGTTTTGATTAATATATAATCACCCTTAGCTTCAATAATATTAATAGTAGGGATGTCAATTTTAATGAGTCTACGATCAATATTGACATACAGATCGTTTTCTTCAGAAGATATTCCTGATACGCTTTCTGTAGAATTTGTAGAAACCGAAGTTTCTTTACTTTCTGCTTTTTGAATTGCTTTTAGAAACCGAGGTAATGTTATAGGCTTTACCAAATAGTCAACTATGCAGTCATACTCAAAGGCTTCTAGCGCAAAATTCTTGTCAGAGGTAATAAGAACAATTTTAGGAGGGTTTTTTAAAGTCTGAATAAAATCAAAACCGGTAAAATCGGGCATATGAATATCTAAGAATATAAGATCAACCGAATTTGTATTAAGGAATTTCATTGCCTGTATGGCATTAGGGAATTCATTTATAACATCAAGTTGATCAACCTGTGAGCAAAGCTGTTGAATGATTGCTCTTGAGGTTTCTTCATCATCTATAATAATGCAATTCATATACGTAAATTATTTTTATATTCCCTTCAGGAATTTTTCTATAGCTTCTAAAATTAATATAAATTCTTTAAATAATACTGGATTATCCTCCTTTAATCCTTCTTCAAAGTCAATAGCAACCTGATATCCTCTTTCAAATCCAAGCATTCCAATTTTATGTTTTAGTTTGTGCACATTCTCAGCAGCTTTAGTAAATACTTTACTATTATAATTCGCAAGAAACTCTTTCTTTTCCTCGGGAAACTCACGCTTTATGATACTGATAAGTTTTTTTTCAAAATCTTCAGATCCTGCAGCCAAGTCTTTGATATATTTTAGATTAGGGGTTTCGGTCATTTATGTTTTTTTAAAGTAAAGTAAAATGTAGTTCCTTTATTTTCTTCGGATTCTAACCAAATTTTACCATTATAAAATTCAACAATTTTTTTGACAATGGATAACCCTATCCCTGTAGATTTTTTTTCATCATCTAGAGTTTGAAATATTTCGAATATCTTATGGTGATATTTTTTAAGAATCCCTTTTCCGTTATCTTTAACTCCATACTTCCAGAAACCAGGAAGATCTTCAAATAGAACCTCTATTTCTCCTTTCTCTTTATCTATAGCATTACAAGCATTGTTAAGTAAGTTTTGAAACACTTGCTTTATTCTAGATGGATCGGCATGGATGATAGGAAGCGAACTGGGAACATGGATAGTTATGTTTTCTGGAAGTTGCATGAGGTATACAATTTCTTCGACCAAGTCGGTTACATTAATATCAGATTCAAGATTCCTTGATTTATCATCAATGATTGAATATTCTAAAATCCCGCTGATTAGGTTATCCATTTTTTCAATATTTTGATCGATGAGATTAAGATTATTCACTGTTGACGTATCTAGACTTCCTTCAGAGTCTTCTTTGATCCATGCAATAAGCGTATTAATACTTCTAAGAGGAGATTTTAAATCGTGCGAGACTACTTGTGCGTAATCGTTAAGTTCTTTATTACTTTTTTCTAAATCTTTGAATAGTAGTTCTCTTTGTTTCTCTATTTCTGAAATCTGAATTGCCTGTTCTTCGATTAATGAAGCGAGTTCAATACCGCTAAGCTCTTTTCCTTGTTTATCACCTTTTGGATTTTTAATGGTTAGTGATTGTAATGTTTTAGTGGCATCGGTTAGACTAGCGATTACCTTTTGTTGTTGTTCTGCCTCTTGTCGTAGTCGATGATTTGCTTCTGATAATTCTTGAGAGCTTATAGACATAGCTCTTTGTAACATGCTGAACTGTTCTTCAAAATTATGATAAGATTTGTCTACAGCATTAAGAAATTTTTGAACTTCTTCAAGTTCTTTGATTTCCTCGCTTACATGTAAGAATTTTCTAATTTGTCGTGCTAATAATGAATGCATATTATTCACTAAATAGAGTTAATGTCATCGTTTGATTATGTAATTCGCAATTTATATTCCCAGAAAAAGGAGCTAATTCACCATAAGAATAAAATCCGGCTACAGTTGATTGAGAACCTATATGTTCCATAACTTCTTCTACCTCTTCTTCGACACGTTGATCCATTACTAATTTTCGACCTATACAACTCACTAATAATGCTAGTTCTGGTTTATTCTTTCTATGTTCCATACCTATTTCGGCAGCTCGTAAAGCTCCATCAACAATATGATCAATATTGGCCATCATTAGCTGTACGATAGATCCTTCTGGCACATCACCTGCCAAAATCATGGCATTGGCTTTTTCATCGATAGTTAGTATGGTTCTAACAATAGATTCTTTTTTATCCTTAGATTTAACACTAAGAGGGTATAATAAAGCAGATTGAGGAAGTTCTGCAGCCTTGTCTCCTAAATACTTTTTATATAAATCTAAAGCCGGTAGATTATCTAATTCATACAAAATATTATGATCCGATTTGGTAATCATTCGTTCTGGTCCAAATGGAGTCCAACCACCATATTGCGCAAAACTAATTTCGAGAGATTCGCCATAAAAAGCAATTAATACTACTTCTCCTTCACTAGGGTTTTCATTATAACCGGAAATGGTCTTTTCAAATCTAGAATCATCACCGCACAAACCACCTGTTATTGCTACGTCATTTGTCATGGTTTCGAGACCTTCAATTAATGCCGAACCGTTTACAAAACTTCCTTCAGAAACAATGAAAATATGTTTTAATCCTTTTTGTGGTACCTTATTGATAAGTTTACGTCCTAATTGTATGGCATCTTTATCATTGTCAAGGCTATTCTCTCTAAAAACAGAAAAAGTACTTTTTTCAAACTCTATTGCCGTAAGCGTTATAGATTCATCAAGAACATTGCCTCCAATAATTTCGCCAGCGGTAGAACCAAAAACAATTTCACCATCAGGAAAGAGTTCTTTTACTTCATTATAAATATTCGTATTTTCTAATGCATATCGATTTCCAAAGACCAACACAAGGGGTTTTTTTAATGTTATTTCTGTTTTCTCTTTGGCAGTCCACTCTTGATTTTTCTTCTTTTCAAATTGTTGAAATCTCATAAGGTTTATTTTTTTAGTGTAAAGTAAAATGTTGTACCTATTCCTAGGGTACTTTCTAACCATATCTTTCCTTCATATAGATCTACTATTTTCTTTACGATAGCAAGTCCTATTCCAGATGAGTTTTCATTATCACCAACAGATTCGAACATCTTAAATATTTTACTGTGATGTTCTTTTTTGATTCCTACACCGTTATCTTTTATTGTAAAAAGATGATGTGTTTTTTGATCCTTATAATCGATTTCTACGATCCCATTTTCTTTATCGGTATAGATTACAGCATTACCAATTAAATTTTGAAACAATTGCTGTATTCTTGTAGCATCGCCTTTTATTACCGGTAATGGTTTAACAGTAGAAACTGCGATGTGTTCGGGAATCAATATCACGTTTTTGATTTCACTAATAAGGTTGTTAAGATCTATGTTTTTACTTTCAAGATTTTCTTTATTGTTGACACTCGAATAGCTAAGAATGTCATTGATTAAGGTCTCCATTTTCTCCAAAGTTTTTTCAATCATTGATAAATGATTTAGTCCTCCTTTATCAAAAACATCTCCATAATCTTCTTTAATCCAATTTACAAGAGCATAGATATTTCTCAAAGGAGATTTTAAATCGTGGGATACGATATGGGCATAATCTTTTAACTCTTCATTGGTTTTCTCGAGATCTGCTACTAATTTTTCACGCTGCTTTTCAAACTCCAATTGTTCTGTAATATCTTCTATTAAAGCTACCTGATATTTGATGTTTCCGTCTTGATTTCGTACTGCAGCAACATTGGTTTTAGCCCAAAAAGTTGACTGATCTTGCCTAACATACCTTTTGTTTATCGAAAAGTTATCAATTTCTCCTTGATTCATTTTCTCAAGATTATCAACAGCTTGATCATATTCATCTTTTAGAGAAATGTCCTTTACGTCCTTTTCAAGGAGTTCTTGTTCGGTATATCCCAAGATATTTTGAAAGGCTTTGTTGGTCTGTAGTATTTTACCAAATTGGGTGAGAGCGATACCTAGAGAAGAATTTTCTACAATTACAGAAAGCTGTTTTTTCTGTTCTTCAAATATTTGTTTTTGTAAAAGTTCATCGGTTATATCTCTAACAATACCTTGTGCTCCTATAGGATTGTTTTTTTTATCTTTTATAAGACTAGCATTGATATGAACAGTTCTTACTCCATTATTTTTGGTATATACTCGAGCTTGATAATCTGAAAATGATCCTTTTACCACAAGTTCTTGAAAAGAAGTCATAGCATATTTGATGTCTTCTTTATAGATAAGACTGGTGACATTTAAGTCTTCTTGCGTTATATCGTATCCAAATAATGTGTTGGCAGCATGATTCATTTCCAAAACATTACCCATGATATCCATAAGGACATATGCGTCGACCAAATTATCAAACACTCCCTGTAGTTCAGATTCTTTTTTATCTACCCTGTATTCTAATTTTTCATTAGTTTCTTTTAATTCTTGGGTAAGTGTATAGAGTTCTCGGGATTTTTCTTCAAGGATCTGTTCTGCTTGTTTTCTAGCATCTTTTTGTCTTTGAAGGGCTCTTTTCAGTATGCGTATTTCTTCATCACTCATTTGTCTTAACAATACTAAATTTCACTTCGGTTCCATCTGGTTTTAATTTTTCGAGAGAAATGTGTGCTGTAGAGTCAAAATGTTCAAAAGTTTTGCGCATCAAGCCTAATCCAAAATTATACATGGCTCTGCTAGATTTGTAGATCATGACTAATTTAGATTCTGATTTTTCGAGTACTTCAAAAGTGGGTAATTCTGCGTCTGGGTATATTTTACGAACTTCGACATGAATATGATTTTCAATAGAAGATAACAGTTCTATCGGATCTTTATATTTATCGATTAAACCAGGATAACTACTGGCCAAAACACTAAAAAAATGTTCAGAATAAACAAGAAGAAGATCATCAATACTTAGTTGTGTATGTTCACTTAAATGTTTTAACAAACCAAGCATTTCAGAAAAATCATAAGTACCAATAGCGGTATATACTCCTTGTGATGGGAGATTAGATTGTTCTATGATTTTATCGACAACTTCTAAGCCAAATTTGTCTTCTACCAATTCTAAAAATTCTGTAAATACAATACCCTTCATATAAATTATAATTTATCCTTTTATAAGCTCATTTACGGTCCAATAATCTACAAGGCATTTAATTTTATATGCGTAATCCTCATATTTTAATGGTTTAACAATATATCCTGCCGCTCCAATTTTATAAGCTTCTTTTAAATCTTGATGATTGTTAGAAGTACTTAAAATAACCACTGGCAAATATCGCAAAGAGTCATCTGATTTTAGTGCTGTCAAGAACTCCAAGCCGTTCATTTTTGGCATGTTTAGATCCAGAAAAATGATATCTGGTAATTGTTCTTTATTAGCTAAAACATCGAGTGCTTCCTCTCCATTTTTGGCTTCAATAATGTTGTAGGGGTAATTGTTTTTTTGCAGAACTCTCGCAAATTTTAATCGTTCTATTTCGTCATCATCGATTAATAAAAAATTTAAGCTCATATCTAATATGTGTTTAAGGTAAACATAATTTTTGAATTATGCTAAGATGGTTTTTTTATTCATGTAAAATCATTGTCTTTCGTCGAATGGTAGATAAGTGTAGTCGAATGGTAGATTTGTTTCGGTTATTAAAATCCTCCTTAAATCATTCATGCTACTGCCATACATAGATGGATGGATATTGGATTAGTTTTACAAATAACTCAGTGTTTTTCCTTAAAATAGGGGTGATTAACCCTTTGTAATTCAGGTGTGTATATTCTTATATTTAACTCCTCTTTAATGCAGTGCTAGAGTTTTGAATCTGTTATAACTCTGTATGTACTAATATTTTTCTTGTTCGATATTACTCCAGTGCAAGAAGTAATCCCCACGTAATTAAATCAATTATTATAATTGATAACCCCAGAAAAAGAATATAAATAATTTCAAATTATTTGATATGCTAAAAAATGATTCTGAGGATAAAAATACCGGGAAACAGCAGTCAACAACAAATGTTGATCTTCTTACAAAAGAAAACGCAACACAGTCTAATGCAATAGAGGTTCCTTCAATTTCGCTCCCAAAAGGCGGGGGCGCCTTAAAAGGGATCGATGAGAAATTTGAAGTAAATCCATCCAATGGTACAGCAGGGTTTAGTATTCCATTACCCATTTCTCCAGGCCGAAACGGTTTTTCTCCGTCGATAGGATTGAGTTATAATTCTGGAGTAGGTAACAGTGTGTTTGGCATAGGTTGGTCTATGGGATTATCTTCTATAAAAAGAAAAACCGACAAGGGATTGCCTAAATATCTAAATGATGATCTTGCTGAGGATACATTTGTTTTTTCTGGGGTAGAAGACCTGGTTCCTTGTATTGAAAAAGCATCTTCTGAAAAATGGGAAACAAAAATTAATCAAATTGATGGTTATACAATTAAAAAGTACCGTCCCCGTATCGAAGGAGGGTTTGCAAAAATTGAAAAAATCAGCCATTCTGATCAGGGTGTATATTGGAAAGTAACGACACCTAATGATCAGGTTACATTTTATGGTTACTCTTTAAACGCTCGCATAGTCGATCCAGAAGATGAAGAAAGAGTTTTTGAGTGGCTACCAGAGTTTTCATATGATAATAAAGGGAATTACATTTCTTATGAATATAAAGAAGAAAACCTTGATAATGTTGCAAACGAAGTTTATGAAAAAAATAGAATTAACGGCTTAGCATCTTTTACAAATAGATACCTAAAACGGATCACGTATGGAAACCAAAACCCTTATTTTCCTAACACTCAAAAACCATACATGTTTGAAAAACCATTGAATGACCCATGTCATTTTGAATTGGTGTTTGATTATGGTGAGCATAATAACGAGGTACCAACACCAGATGGATTTTATGCACAACAATGGGGTTATCGCAACGACCCGTTTTCTTCGTACAGATCAGGTTTTGAAATTCGTACCAATCGATTATGTCAACGAATATTGATGTTTCATACTTTTCCAGAGTTACATACAGGTACTCCAACTTTGGTTCGATCATTAGATTTTGAGTATTTGTCTTCAACATCATTAAAAGAAAAGACAGATCGTCCTGCAGAACTCACCTATTTGGTAGGAATTACACAAAAAGGATATGTTAGAAAACCTGACGCAACCTATGCTGTAAAAGCATTACCTAAAATGACTTTTGATTATCAATGGTTGCATTGGAATACGGAGGTAAAAGAAGTTTCTGAAGAAAATTTGAGACATGCTCCTACTGGCCTTTCAGGTAATTATCAATGGGTAGATCTTTATAATGAAGGAATTAACGGAATTCTCACAGAGCAGGCCAATGCCTGGTATTATAAAAGTAACTTAGGAGAAGATAATCATGGAAATGTACGTTTTACTAATGCTAAAGCGATTATCCCTAAACCTTCATCTTTAGGAATTAATAATGGAGTAGTGCAACTACAAGATTTGGATGCTAATGGATTAAAACAAATTGTAGTACATGCTCCCGGACAGCAAGGATATTTTGAATTAAATGATGATGGCAAATGGCAGCCATTCAAGAGTTTCTTAAAAGAACTACGTATAGATCTGCGTAATCCCAATGTGCGCATATTTGATCTTAATGGAGATGGAAAACCAGAAGTAATTTTAAGTGACCATGGAGCTTTTTGGTGGTATGAAAACAAAGGAAAAATTGGTTATGATAGTGCGCAATTTGTACCAAAACCTTATGATGATGAATCCGGACCTGCAGTAGTTTTTCAAGATCAACAACAACGTATTTTTTTGGCAGACATGACAGGAGACGGTCTTACAGATATTGTAAGAATTATGAATGGTGAAATATGCTATTGGGCAAATCTGGGTTATGGCCGATTTAGTGCCAAAATTACTATGGGAAATGCCCCTTGGTTTGATACTCCAGAACTTTTTAATCCTCAATACATACAGATTACAGATATTAGCGGAACAGGAGTATCGGATATTATATACCTGGGTAAAAACACGTTTAAAGCATATCTTAACCATAGCGGAAATGCATGGAGCGATGCAACAGACATAGGACCATTCTTTACTACAGAACAACCCAATAAAATTACAATAACTGATCTATTGGGTAATGGTACCTCTAGTATTGTTTGGTCTTCAGAGCTTCCGGCTTATAAAAATGCCCCTATGCGATATATAGATCTTATGGGAGGTGTTAAGCCACATATCATGAAAAGCTATGAAAACGGATTAGGTAAGAAAAGCCAGGTAGAATATAAGAGTTCGACATATTACTACCTTAAGGATAAGCAAGAAGGAAAGCCATGGATAACCAAACTACCGTTTCCTGTACAGTGTGTAAGTAAAACCATTATAACCGAAGAAGTAACCAAAGTTAGATTTGCTACAGAATACTCGTATCATCATGGATATTATGATCATGCCGAAAGAGAATTTAGAGGTTTTGGTAGAGTAGAACAAAGAGATAGCGAGTTTTTTGAAGTTTTTAAAAAAACAGGAGCGAGTAATGTGGTAACCAAAGAAGATCACCAACCGCCAGTACTGACCAAAACCTGGTATCATACCGGAGCTTTTCTCGATGTCAAAAAAATAATCACCCAATTTAAAAAAGAATATTGGTACGAAGGGTTTGTACAAAAAGGATTTGATGTCGACCCTATCGAATATGAATTACCAGATGCAGTACTATCTGTAGCAAAACATCTAGCCGATTTTAATATAGACACATTAGATGTTCAGGAATATAGAGAAGCGCTAAGAGCCTGTAAAGGAATGGTACTTCGTACCGAGGTATTCTCTTTGGATGCAAAAGACGAAAATGATCTTGAACAGTTAAAAAAGCAAGCTACTCCTTATAGTGTGGCTACCCATAATTGTGAAATTCAATTACTACAACCAAAATATCAGAATAAACATGCTGTATTTATAGTAAAAGAAATCGAAGCTATAACCTATGCTTATGAACGCAATCCTGAAGATCCCAGAATAGCTCATTCCTTAAATATCGAAATAGACGAATATGGTAATGTTCTTGAATCGGTTGCTGTGGTATATCCACGTATACAAACAGAAGAGATATTAAATGATTCCCAGAGTGATACAATGGCAGCTCGCCAAGCAAAACAGCACGCTCGTAATGCTCAACAAAAAAACTGGATTACCTATATAAAAACCGATTATACCGATGACATCATTACTGACGAACATTATATATTAAGACAGGGTTGGCAAACCAGAACATATGAATTAACGGGTCTCACTCCTGGGAATAATATTTTTGTTATCGATGATTTTAAAAATCTTGTAGATGCATTACCTGAAATCGAGTACCATAAAAAAACCAATGACGCTCAGCAACAAAAAAGGTTAATTGAGCATGTAAAAACTAAGTTTTATGATAATGAATTAAAAATACCATTAGCCGATGGTAAAATAGGGATTTGGGGAATTAATTATGAAAGCTACCAATTGGCATTTACTCCTAATCTTTTACAAGATATATACACTCCTAGTGATCATTCGCAAGCCTTTGAAGTGGCCGATCAGGATATGTTACTGGCAAAATATTATCAGGAAGATACGCATTGGTGGATTAGATCAGGAACCATTCAATTTATTAAATCGGGAGAAACTATAGAGGATGTGAAAAATCGTTTTCTACATCCAATATCATACACTGATCCTTTTGGTACCAAATCCGAAGTGTTTTATGATCCACTTTTGTTATTTGTGAACCGTACTTTGGATGCAATAGGCAATGAAACAAAAGTACTAGAATTCGATTATCGCACATTTTCTCCTACAAAAATGATGGATATCAATGATAATATATCGGCTACAATACTAGATGAGCTGGGATCTGTAAAAGCTATGGCGATAGAAGGTAAGGATACTAATAATGATAATATAGGTGAAGAAGGAGATACTTTAATTGGCTTAACCGAAATAACCAGTGGTAATGAGCAATCTCTAATTGATAATTTTTTTGCTACTGCTCAGGTACATGAGATTTGTAACTATACCCAACTACAAAGCTTAGCAAAAGACTTATTACAATCGGCAAGTAGCAGATTGATTTACAATTTTGATCAAATACCAACTGTAGTGGCTAGTATTAGTAGAGAACAACATGCCACCGAAAATCAGGATGGCCCTTTACAAATCGGTTTTGAGTATAGTGATGGTTTGGGTAATGTGGCAATGGCCAAGGTACAAGCTGAGTCTGGCATTGCCAAAAAAGCAATTCCTCTAGCCAATGATAACTGGCAAATAGAAGAAGTAGATACTGCCAATCAATTACGGTGGGTAGGTAATGGACGTACGGTTTTAAATAATAAAGGAAATCCAATAAAACAGTATGAACCTTATTTTTCAGTATCTCCTGTATATGAAGATGCTGCAGGTTTGGTAGAAACAGGTGTTACGCCACTATTATTTTACGATGTAGCTGGGCGAGCTATCAAAACCGAATTACCTAATGGAACATGTACAAAAATAGAGTATGATGCCTGGAAACAATATTCGTATGACACCAATGATACTGTAAAAGATAGTGCATGGTATAAAGAAAGAATGATTCTTGCTGATAATAATCCAGAAAAGAAGGCAGCCTTAAAAACAGAAATACATGATAATACCCCTTCCTGCGTCGTATTAGACACCTTAGGTCGAGCAGCTGTTGCCATTGATCATAACCGATTTAAAGATGCCAATGAGCAAACTATAGAAGAATTTTCATATACCTATGCCATTACTGATATTGAGGGTAATGCTCTAGCGGTAATTGATGCCAGAGGCAATACAGTAATGCAGTATCAATATAACCTTTTAGGGCATCGCGTTGTGCAAACGAGCATGGATGCAGGTAAACGATGGATGTTTATGAATGTATTGGGCAATCCGGTCAAAACCTGGGATGAGCGTAAATACGAATTCTCGTTTGTATATGATGTTATACACCGACCTATAGAACAATGGGTAAAAGGAGGAGAAGAAACTGTTCCCATTCATGTGTTATACGAAAAAATAGAATATGGAGAGGGGCAACCCAATGACAAACAAAATAACCTACGAGCTAAGGCAATTACAGTATATGATACTGCTGGCAAAATAGTAACCGATCAATACGATTTTAAAGGAAATGTACTTTCTTCAACTCGAATATTTGCAAAAGAATACAAAACTACGCCTAATTGGAATGTTGTTAATCCTGATGATCTATTAGAAGGGGCCAAATATAGCTTTACTTCGAGTACTGAATATGATGCATTAAATCGCCCGATCAAACAGATACAACCTGATGGTAGTGAGCATATGCCATTTTTTAATTCCGCAGGTTTCCTAGAAAAAGTTGAAGTCAAAAAAGAGAATACTACCACAAATTATGTACAAAACATCAATTATGACGAAAAAGGGCAACGTAAAAATATCCTCTACGGAAACCAGATACAAACACAATACAAATACGACCCCAAAACTTTTCGCCTAAAACAACTTAGAAGTATAAAAAATAATGGAGAAGTACTACAAGATCTCAATTATACCTATGACCCATCTGGGAATATAACTCAAATACAGGACAAAGCAATCCCCGTAGTGTTTTATAATAACCAAAAAATAAATGGTAAAAATGAGTATACCTATGATGCCTTATATCGCTTGATTCATGCTGTTGGTAGGGAACAAAGTACCTATACCACAGACTTTAGTACTGGTGATAATTGGAGCGATGGCAATACCAAATTTAATCACAATCCTAATGACCCAATGGCAATGCATAGTTATACGCAACGCTATCAATATGATCATGTAGGTAATATAATGCAGATGAAACATATGGCAGGCCCTAGTTCATGGACACGGGATTATGTGTATGAGACCAAAAATAATCGGATCAAAAGTACCGAAGTTGGTAATTATACGCATGAGTATATGCATCATCAACAGCATGGATATATACTAGCGATGCCTCACCTACCTCTAATGCAATGGAATTTTAAAGAGGAACTTACAGTGAGTGCGAAACAAGTACGAACCGATGGTGGTGTTCCCGAAATGACCTACTATGTATATGATGGTAGTGGGCAACGAGCTAGAAAAATAACCGAAAATCAGGCAGGTGCGGGCAATACCCCAACTCAAAAAGATGAACGTATCTATGTAGGAGGGTATGAGGTGTATCGACATGAAAATGGGTTAGAACGAGAAACATTGCATGTCATGGATGATCAACAGCGCATTGCTATGATTGATACAGAAACCGAATCAAAAGTATTGCTTGGGATCTCTATTGGCCGAACCACACCGGTACAAACGATACGATATCAATTAAGTAACCACCTCGGATCTTCTAGCCTCGAACTTGATGAAAATGCGACGGTTATAAGTTACGAAGAATACCATCCTTATGGTACCACGGCCTATCAAGCCAAAAATGCAGCGATCAAAGCGGCCGCCAAACGCTACCGGTATACCGGTATGGAACGGGATGAAGAAACAGGATTAGCATACCACAGTGCACGCTATTATTTACCATGGTTAGGACGATGGTTAAGTGCCGATCCTAGTGGAGTTAATGATGGAATAAATGTTTATAGTTATGTAAGTAATAACCCTATTAATTTATATGACCCTACCGGGCATGAAGGAAAATCTTTTTGGGATACTTTTAAACCTGGAGGGGCTGTATTTGAAACATTAGATAGCGCGGTTAATCCTTCGAACCCAGTCGCCAGAGCAGTTATGAATAATTTAAATGATAGAGGGGAAGCTATAGTCGATTCTACTTTAAATAGTTTAAAAGAAAAGGGTGAAGATTTAGGGGATATAGCTTATGGTATAACTCATATAAATGAAGAAGGGTCAAAAGACAAACTTACTGCCGCGTTAAAACGTAGAGGGGAGGCTCCTCTCAAAAGTTTAGTAGGTGCTGCTAAGGGTTTTGCTGGTCTTGTAGAAAACACTGGGAATGGACTTGGAGATATAGCTTATTATTCGACTCATAGTGATGAACCCGATGCAGGTGCAAAAATAGGAAATGCTGTTACAGATGTTATTTTGGATGGAGCAGCAATTGTGTCAACTATAGCAGGAGCAAAAGCCTCTCTAAACAATGTAAAGAGTGCACTTGCTAAACCAAATCCTCCTGCACCAAAACCTCCTGCACCAAAGCCCCCTGCACCAAAACCTCCTGCACCAAAACCTCCAGTATCTGCACCTCCCGTTGCTTCGCCTCCCGTTGCTTCGCCTCCTGTCGCTTCGCCACCACCAGTGACAGCGGCTCCCAAACCCGTGTTACAGTTGCCAGATAATCCTAGAAGATTACCTATTGGGCCAGATGGTAAACCAGAATTCCATGTTTGGAAAGGAGCACTACTAAGAAAGAAAATTGTTACAGGTGCGACATCAGATGGTATTACTGCTTCGCTTAGAAAAAGATTTCAAAGATGGGCAGAAAAACATGGTACTGCAGATGGACCAGCTATTCCAGGAGCAACAGGTAGAGATGTTCAGGTAGGACATGTTGAAGGTCAGGCACATGTGCTCTCTCCGCAAGGGACTACTGTGCAAGTAATGCCTCAGTCGGCATCTGGAAATCGATGGTGGAGTACTTTCGAAAAATCGTATGCCGATAGAATAAGAGATTGGAATCAAGCTCACCCTGGCGAAACTCCAATACCTGTAAGACCTAAAGGTCAACATAGGAATTAATAGGATAACGAATTAAATGATATAGAATAATAAAATATTGAGGTAACTGATCTTCAAAATAATTATTCAAAGAAGTTAAGAACTCGATAGCGCGGATTTCCAATCTGTGTTATCCAAAAAACCAAATGTACTCTAGTCTTGTACCAGTGACAAATATATTTAGAAATTAAGAAGAATATAAGAACAATATAATCATGAAAACCACAGTCAATACTAAAACCACAACACGCCTTAATTTCTTTAAAGCAGATTTAGGGAAGGAGAAAATCATAAATGAAAAATTTACTTCGATTTATGAAGAATCTAAAGGGAATTGGGATAAGATCTCGGTAAGATTAGAAAAAGAACCAGGGTTCTCAAAAGAGATGTGCGAAAAATTACATTTCACTCATAAGATATCTCAATGGTGTGATGATAGAGAGAAATTAGTTGAGCGATTTCAAAAGGATAAGAAAATCAATTCCATGCGGGATGTGGCACTTAATTTCAATAAAGAGGCTTTAGTAAAAGTGGTAAAAAATACTAATGCTGTTATAGAAGCAAAAACTCCGAAGATTATAGCAAGCGAGTTACATACGCGTTTATTTCATGCGCAACCTACAGCGACAATACAACGCATGCTGGGTGACCCTAAAGAAAGCCCCGTTAGCGATAAAACCAGAAGCGGCCAATTAGCAACGTTCTTAAGTAATCAACCCCAGAGTTTTAATATAAAAACGATGTCGGTATATGAGGCATTTAAACATGAGAATGCCTTTAAGGATATCAATAGCGAAAGTGCAGAAGAGGTTGTACAAGAAATAAAAACACTACAACGAGTGGTAGCTTTAAGTCCAGTCCCAGAAGTACTGCCTGTTTTGATAAAAAGTAATATGACTTCGGCATTGCGAATTAGCGATATGCCAGAAACTCAATTCATACATACATTTTCAAAAGATTTTGGTGAAGACGGAGAATTAGTAGCAAAGCAGTTACATACCAATGCCGTTAATGCTAGAATCCGGAATGAACATGCATTGATCGCTCTTAAAGAGGTAGGACAGGGAACAGGTGTTGATTTTATAGATCGATCATTACAAAAAACTTCTGCTGACGATATTAAGAGTGTGGGAGCCATGGCTTCTACCTCGCATGCTACCGAGGGAGTCGTTCATAGAGTGTTACAAGATCATCATTTAAGTTGGGATGCATTATTTGGTGATGCCGATTTTTGCGAATGCGGAGAGTGTAATTCAGTATATAGTGCTGCTGCATATTTCGTAGAGTTATTACAATACCTAAGAAATAATAATCTGGATCCTCATGCAACTGGTCCAACCGCAATACAACCGCAAGATAATCATGATATATCCAACACGCCACTAGAAAAACTCTTTAAACGCCGTCCGGATTTAGGATGTTTGCAACTTACCTGTAAGAATACCAACACTATACTCCCATATATCGATCTGGTCAATGAGGTAATGGAAAACTATATCGTCCATCATCATACCAAACCTTTTAATGTTACGGATCAAACTTCTGGCGAGCTATTGGCACAACCTCAAAATACCGAATATGAAGCCTATTGTATTTTGCATAAGGCAGTGTATCCTTTCACTTTGCCGTATCATCAGCCTATTGATGTAGCCAGAGTATACCTCAATCATTTAGATACCAGTCGTACCGAGCTGATAGATACTTTCAGATCGGTACGAAAAGAAAAGACCGAACCTGTACCAGACGAAGGAGATCCATCTACTGATTCATCAATTACCTTTACCGAAGAAGAAGAAAAAGAGTTAGATGATTTACATACAACCTATATAGATCGGGCGGTAGATGCAGAGTGTTTGCAACTTACACAAGAAGAATATGTAATCCTTACAAAAGAGGCTTTTGTTACCAAGGAGTATTGGGATAAGCAATGTAAAAAGGAACACACAGATCAGGAGTATCTTGATAAAATTGGTGTAAAACCTATACACGAGTACTACGGATATGACACAGAAGCAGCAATGCTAGATGATGCAGAGACTTCAAAAGTAGGGCTTACCTTTGTTAAAGATCAATTTTTGAGGCGTACAGGAGTTTCGTATGTAGAATTAGTAGCATTACTCAAAACCCAATGTCTTAATCCTAATATCCCCAGCGGAGAAGCTTTGCAAATTATGCAAAGTATTGCCTTTAGCTATCGGTTTTTACAAACATTAGTTGATCATAGTGCCAGCAACCCAAAGGATAAATATAAAGTATTGATAGAAGGTTTAAATAAGGCACAACCACTAGTTCCTATATATGAAGAATTACTAAATCCCGACCCTTGTGGTCCAAAAGCTGATCCTTGTGCAGATAATAAAGATTTTGAAAAATGGGTGTATTGCTATTTTGAACGTATCGGAAAGATCATCGTGCTAGAAAACGGAGTGAGTTGCATTGATGGTGAGTTCACCTATCACTTTTCTTCAGACATCGGTAGTTTAACCTTGGGAATAGTTAGAAATTGTCAAATCATTTTTACCGATCCCACAACGGGCGAAGAGTCTGTTATTGCAACTATCGATAAATATACGGGATTAATAACCATAATAGATGAAGATCCCGGTGCAGATTATAGTACCTGGACACTTTTTAAGTTTGAAAGTAGTAATGGCGAGAAAGGAAAAATAATTGAAGTAGGTGATGATTTGTATCTGGTAAGTGAAAGAAGAAACCTTCCTTTTTCTGTAGGTAAAGTCGATAATTGCGATCTCGATACCGTAAGATTGATTCATTTAGACGGAAGCCCGGTAACAGCACAGGAATATGATCATATTCATCGATTTATACGGTTATGGAAAAAATTGGGATGGACTATTGATGAAGTAGATAAAGCGCTTATTGGTTTAGGAGATCATCAAGATGATTGTATGGACGACCTTTTACCAGGTGATGCAGATTGTATTTCAGATTGTGATGATTTGTTTGAAGATACAGAAGACTGTGGCGAAAGTGAAAGTAATGGAGATTGTTTTAGAGCAAAAGATATTCAAAAAATACAATGCGAGATTACGCCAAACTTTTTACATCAATTAATTGCCGTTAAAAAACTGTTGGATGTCACCGGATTAGAATTAATCAAATTGCTCACCTTTTGGACAAACATTAGTACTGCCGGAGAGAAATCTTTATATAAACGCTTGTTCCTGAAACATAACCTAAAGGGAATAGACAAAGTTTTTGTCGAAGATAAGAACGGGAATTACCTAACCAAACAAACCAAAATCACAGAGCATATGCCTGTTATTATGGCGGCATTTAATAGTTCTTCAGATGACATAAAAGCAATTATGAAAGTTGAAGGGATAGAAGATATTTTGAATATTTCCAACCTTACTATGATATACCGCTATCGACTTCTTTCAAAAGTTATTGGATTGAAAATTCCTGCCTTTATACGTGTTCTTCCGGTATTTGGAGACCCTTTTATTGACGCACATACCTCTTTGATGTTTACGGATAATTGGGCCAAAATGGAAGATACAGGATTTAATTATCGTCAGTTAAATTATGTAATAAAGGATGATGATGATCCCAAAAGACCTTTAGCACCATCGTCACAAGAAATACTACTGTTGGCCAAAACACTTTATGATGGATTAAATGCCATAGATGAAACCCATAAAGATATTAAAGAAGAGGACGAACTGACCATCGAGATGATTCGTACAAAAGCCGTTTTGTTATACCCCCAGGAATTAGTAGAGAAAATTATTGGAATTATAGAAGGAATGAACCCTTTTATAACCAATACTCCTAAAAACTTGACAATTGAAATTGCGGAAGGCAAAACATTAAAAAACAAATTGCGCTATAATCCCGAAAAAGGAAACATTCAGATCACAGGAATATTATCTCAGGCCGAAACAACTGATTATAACAGTTTAACCAATGACCCTAAATGGGGGGAAGCCTTAGAACGAATTGAAAAACAGCAAAGTAAATTATTTAAAGAAGTATTATTTCATGTTTTTGAAACTGAAAAACAAAAATCACCAGAGCGAAAAATAGAAGTAGAAGCCGCTGAGGTAATTCTGAAATCGGGTGATATCCTTGTTCCATTTGAGGAAATAAATGAAGGAGAAGAAGATCCAAATACGGCTCCTAAAAAGAGTAGAGCCTTTATGAATGTATTCTTACCCTATTTGAGAGATCAGCTCACACATCGGTTTGTCGTCGAAACCCTATCACAGTCTATCGGCCTTGAAGAAGAAGAGACTGATGTACTCATTTCAGAAATATTGACTGCAGGCAATCCCAAAAAACCTATCTACACTATTTTTGAAGCCATAAAAGAAAGTGCAAAACCTGTACAAACCGATTGGAATGGTTATCTAATTCCTTCAGCAAAAAATGAATATACTTTTATTATAAAAGACACCGATACAGTACCTGTTATAACTTTAGATGGTAATATGCTATCATTTGCTCAACAGGAAGACCCTACCAACGAATGGTGGAGTGACCCGATAAAACTTGAATCAGGAAAGTTATATACATTACATGTTTCAGGTAAAGAGTTGAATACTGTTTTCTGGAAAACACCAACATCATCAATCGAGAATATTCCGCCCTCTTTACTACTTCCGGATTTCACAACAACAATGACAGAACAGGCATATATTCTTTTGTATAAGACTTCGATTCTGGTAAGCGGTTTTGATATTGCTAATTTCGAACTTAAGCATTTCAATGAATATCCTTCTGATTTCGGAAATATAGATTTTAATGCTATCACTTTTGATCATTGGTTGCGGTTAGAGGCTTATATCCGCTTACGAAACTCATTACCTAAGACAGCAACTAATTTAATAGAATTTTTTAAGTGGACACATACCCCTGACGATGCCTCTAAGCTTAGCGAAAATATGTCTACACTTACCCTTTGGGAAAAAGAGAACATCGACATATTGATTCATGAAGACCATTTTGATATGAACAAACCTGAAGCTTTTCAGAATGAAATTAACTTGTTGAAATTACAAAAAGCTTTAGAAGTCGCCGATAAGATAGCTATGGATATCGATCTATTGTTCGAATGGGCCAAACCGACATCAAACTTCAAAAAAACCAGAAAAATAGCAGATAGTATACAACATGCCATTCGGGCAAAATATAAACAAGAGGATTGGGAGCAAGTTGTAAAACCTTTGAATGATCAAATTAGAAATCACCAGGAAGATGCTCTAATCGCGTATCTATTACAACAACCTGATCTTATCCAATGGGGAGTAACGGATGCCGATGGATTATTTGAATATTTTTTAATCGATGTACAAATGGATGCTTGTATGGAGACTTCCAGGATCAAACAAGCACTATCCTCGGTACAATTATTTGTTCAAAGATGTTTTCTAGGTTTAGAAGAAGTGCATAGTGGGATTACTCCCGATATTCTAGATAGAGAACGTTGGAAATGGATGCAGCGCTATCGCGTTTGGGAAGCGAACAGAAAAGTGTTTTTATATCCCGAAAACTGGATCGAAAGTAATCTTAGAGATGATAAAACGCCTTTCTTTAAAGAGCTAGAATCCGAATTACTGCAAAATGATATCACCAAAGAAAATACAGAATACGTCCTTAAATCTTATCTGTATAAAGTTGATGAAGTAGCTAATATGGAAATTGTTGGACTTTATATCGAAGGAACTAAAAATGTTTCAGATATATGGACCGAAGGAAGTAAGCTTCATGTGTTTGCCAGAACCCGAAATGCCCCTTATTTCTACTATTACCGATACTTGACATTAGATCAGATGAATTGGTGCCCTTGGGAAAAAATGGAAGTAGATATTCCGTCGTATGATGTAGTAAATTCAAATAATGAAATTGCGAATAATGGATGTTATTTAATTCCTATTGCATGGCAAGATCGATTATTGGTGTTTTTTCCTCAGTTCATGAAAAAAGTAAAACCTGCAAATGATGGTAGCCAAACGATAACTGATATGGCAAATACTTCTGTAGCGAATAATAAACCTAAAGAATATTGGGAAATAAAAATGGGAATGAGTGAATATCGTAATGGTAAATGGACTTCAAAACAATTGAGTAAAGATACCATCAATTTTGTAGATGGTAGTACACTTCCAGATATCGAGCGTTTTGAATTTATACCATCAATACACTCTTCCAACAAAGAATTCAATATTAAGATAAGCTATAAGAATAGTAGTACAATAATTGGTAAAAATTCTTTTAAATTTAGTGGAACTAACTTAACCACTTTTTCAGATTCATCCACTAACAATAACGATATTGAAGTAGTCCGTTTTCATCATGATAATCTTGGTATAATAAAATCTCTACAACCACAAGGTGCAATTAAAGACGAAATTGATAAGTACGAATTCAAGGATCAAAATGCAACTACTTATAATGGAGGAGATAATTTTTATTTTGCAGATAACCATAATTTACTCAGTAAATTAAACTCGGGAAACCTCACCACTTTTTTTGGCTATAATCTTAATATTTCTAATCCTGACGAAGCTTTTGGAGCATATAATCATGATAATGATTTAGCGACCCATGATGTATACCATGAGTTAAAAAGACCTTACTCCCTTTATAATTGGGAATTATTTTTTCACACTCCGATGATATTGGCCAACACTTTAAGTGAGTCGCAACAGTTTGAAGATGCTATGAAATGGTATCACTATGTATTTAATCCTACAGCAGATGGGATTGATAATAAACGTTTTTGGCAGTTCAGACCGTTTAAAGAAATAGATACTAAACAGATTTTGGATTCAATTTTTAAGAATTTAGAACCTAATACATCTAATCAAGATATTACCGCATGGCGTAATGATCCTTTTAAACCACATTTGATAGCGAGAAGCCGCCCTGTAGCGTATATGAAATGGGTAGTCATGAAGTATATCGATAACCTGATAGCTTGGGGAGATTATTTATTCCGTCAGGATACTATCGAAAGTATTAATCAGGCAACACAACTTTATGTATTGGCATTTCATATACTAGGCAAACGCCCTCAAATGATTCCTAAACGTGGGAAAATCAAACCGCAAACGTATAATTCGTTATTACATAAGTGGGACGCCTTCTCAAACGCTATGGTAGAGCTTGAGATGGCAGTACCATTTAGCAATCAAACTTCATTACCTGTAGGAGTTGAAAGTGGAGTCGTGGGATTTGCTAATATATTTGGTTTTTCATCTTCATTGTATTTTTGTATTCCTAATAACCCAAAATTGATGCGATATTGGGATACTGTTGAGGATCGTTTGTTTAAAATAAGACATTGTCTAAATATTGAGGGAATCTTTCGTAAACTTCCACTGTTCGAACCGCCTATCGACCCAGCATTATTAGTGAAAGCCGCTGCACAAGGCCTCAGTATTGCTTCAGTATTAAATGATCTTAATACGCCAATGCCAAATTATCGTTTTTACTATTTACTACAAAAATCAATTGAACTTTGTAATGAATTAAAATCTTTGGGAGGAGCAATGCTATCTGCATTAGAGAAAAAAGATGGCGAATCTCTGGCATATACTAGAGCTACTCACGAAGGGATAATGAATAGTCTAATTATGGAAGTTAGAAAGAAACAACTAGAAGAAGCAGAGAGTACTATTCAAAATCTAATGGAAAACAGAAGGTTACCTGAACAGCGAATGAAGTTTTATTTGAAATTGATTGGAGAAACTGAAGATAAGGTGCCAAATTTCGAAACCGACTTTAGTCCATTAGAAAATAAAATCAAGATACCCGAAAGTTATAGTAATGTGTATGTAAATACATATGAGAAAGTGGATATGCAAAAGGCCAAAGATGCTCATGATTTACAAGATACCATTGGGAAAATAGAATCTATGGGTAGCGCATTATCATATATACCAGATATTGAAGTTAATGCAAAACCATTAGGTTTGGGGGGAACAATAGTTTTTGGAGGCTCGCAATTAGGTCCAGCTACTGCAGCAATTGCCCGTTGGATGCAAACTGATGCGGCAGAACATAGTTATGCATCAGGTAAAGCAGCTAAAAAATCAGGTTTCCTTCGTGCTCACCAAAATAGAGTACTACAAGCAAATATTGCAGGTTTAGAACTTAAACAAATAGACAAACAAATCTTGGCGCAGCAAATTAGGGTAAACATTGCCAATCAAGAAATTAGTAATCAGCAAAAGCTAATTGATAATGCCAAAGAAGTAGAAAATTTCTTGAGAGATAAATATACAAATGAAGAATTGTATACCTGGATGAAAGGGAACCTTAAAACGGTATATCACCAAGTATATAGTTTGGCTTATGAGTTGGCAAAAAAAGCAGAAAAAATATATCGTTTTGAACGTGGACTGAGCACTTCGGATTTTATACAATCAGGATATTGGGATTCGGGACGTGATGGATTACTAGCCGGAGAACAATTATATGTAGGATTAAAACAACTTGAATCTGCATATCACGAGAAAAAAACTCATGATTATGAAATCACAAAACACGTATCCCTACGACAAATAAACCCGTTAAGTTTGATACAACTCAAAGAAACAGGTATTTGTGAATTTAATCTTCCCGAAATTTTGTTCGATATGGATTATCCAGGGCATTATAAGCGTCGTATCAAATCAGTTTCGTTATCTATTCCTTGTATTGTGGGCCCATATACTGGGTTAAATGCTTCATTAAGACTATTAGAACATAAGTTTCGCAATAGTGCTATAGCAAAAAACAAGAATGATTATAAAGAGAAGATAGAAGAAAGTGATGATCGTTTTATGACGTTTAATATTCCTGTTACTGCTATTGCAGCTAGTTCTGCACAAAATGAAAGTGGAATGTTTGAACTTAATTTCAAAGATGAACGGTACTTGCCTTTTGAGGGAGCTGGAGCGATTAGCAAATGGCGATTAGAATTGCCAGATTTCCGTCAGTTTGATTATGATACTATCTCAGATGCCATCGTTCATGTTCGTTATACGGCTAATGAAGGAGGAGAGCGAATGAAAAAAGCTGCAATTGATACAGTTGTTGATTTTAATAAGAATAATGAAGAATTGGGACAGCAAGAGGGGTTGTTTTCAATTATTGACCTTAAACACGATTTGAGTAACGAATGGTACAAGGCAATGCAGGTCAATGAAGGAGATGCAGAGCGAATACTACCCATTAAAAATATTATAGATTTTTTACCATATTATGTGAGGTTGGACCAGAATGGTAAACCTAGAGAAGCAAAAGATATTAAATTAACAGATATTATTTTAACAACAGATTCGGATTTACAAGCTTCAGAAATTGTAATTGAGCAAGGAGATGATGAGGTTAATTTTACTGATGGTATATCCGTTGGCGAAACTAAAACTTTTGCAATAAGAGATGAAGAAATTAAAGCCGACAGTATGAATGTAATAATTAAGAATGTAGATAAAGAAATCAAGAAAGCGTTACTGGTGGTTCGGTTTATTTTAAAATAAAATCTAGTCAAAACGATTGATTACGTGCCTTACAACAATTTACCCTTTCAATTTTTATTGGATTACAGATTGTAGACCTTGATTAACTTAGCGTAAAAGCCATTTAATTTTTTATTAAATGGCTTTGTCATTTGTTATGGTGAATATAAAATAACAGGTACTAGGTGTTAACCTTTTTAGGATAAAAACATAAAAAGGAAATAAATAGTAAAACCATGACTAGAGTCTTCATTTTCGTATGTATTTTTCACTTTGCCATATTGGGTTCATGTATGTCAAAAGATAATTATGCCTATTGGTTGCCAAAGAGTATAATTGAAGTAAACACTGCTAATCCAAACCAACAAACAAAAACTTCATTTGGTTATGATGCCTCTTATCGCTTGACCGCTGTAACTAGGAATACAACCTATAATGATGATGTGTTTACTGCATTTATAACGTATAACGAAGATGGGCTTATTTCTAAAATCCAAGAAATTTCAACCAACCCATCAATATCAAATTCAGAGTTCTTATTTGAATACGAAAAGAATAGTGTTACACAAATAAGAATCATCAACACCAGTACGACAAAATACATTAATGTAACCCATAATAAAGAAGAAAATATCTATTCGTATGTAATGAATAAATCTACACAATCATTCAATTTTAATGATGATGGGAACCTTAAAACATTACAAATCGGTGATATACAAATGATCGAAATAGCAATGACGTATCAAGATGGTTTATGTAAAGATGTTAATATCCAACCAGCATTGTTTTTGGTGCAAAATTTACTTCATGCTACAAATTCATTTGGGATGCTATTATACAATACTCAAGAAGTTCATTCGATTAGTTACGAAGGTCATGAAATGGCAATTGAAAATGAATTTGATGAGTACGGAAATATTGTAAAAGTTAGATTTCTAGATCATCCAGATGATCCGTTAGAGCTTAGAATAGCTTATGAAATGAACAATATGAGATTATAAATTCACATAAAACTGTTCAAAATTAAAATAACAAGATGTAATTCGTATCGAATTAAAAAAGTAAGAAAAATTAGAAATTATGAAATTATTGACACTACTATTAGTATGCATTACACTGGGCATATCAAACCCAGCAGAAGCTCAGATATGGAAAAAATTGACAAAATCTGCTGGGAAGACAGCAGAAAAAGCAATTTTAAAAAAAGCCGAAGAAAAGGCGGCTAAAACCATCAAGGGAAACTCGGAGAAAAAAACAAAAAAACAATCTAAAAAAGATAAAAATAACTCTCAAGAACCTATAGAAGAGGTATATGCTGAGGATACTTTTGGATCGGTAGAGATGTATTCTAAATTTGATTTTATACCTGGTGAAGAAATTTTGTTTTATGATAATTTTGAGAGAGATAATGTTGGAGATTTCCCTTCTAGATGGGATGGTAATGGAGGAGGTGAACTGGTCGAGATAAACCATCAAAAATGGTTAAAGTTGTCTTCAAAAACGATATATATGCCCTTGCCTTTAGAACAGTTACCAGAAAATTTCACGATAGAATTTGACGTATATCCCGTTAATTTTAAACAAAGTGGTGGTGGGCCAGCAGTACGGTTTTGGTTTTGGATAGATGATGATAAAAATTATAAAGCAGGTAGAAATTGGGCAGGAACATCATTTACATTTTGGACCGCTATAGATACACGGGTACAAGTGAAAAATAATAGAAACGGAAAAGTAGAAATAAATAATAGAATAGAATATGCTGATCTGGCACAACATTTTTTTCATCCTGCACATGTTTCTGTTGCAGTTAATAAAAGGAGATTTAGGTTATGGGTAAATGAGAAAAAAGTAGTTGATATGCCTAGACTAGCTCCCGAGGCTAATTGGGCAACGTTTAAGTTTAATGTTGATGGATATAACGATCCATTTTTGGTATCAAATTTTAAGGTGGCAGCTGGGGGAGTAGATTTTAGAACGCAATTAATCAACGACGGTAAATTTTTCACAAACGGAATACGTTTTGACTCAGGATCAGCTGTTCTCAAACCAGAGTCTTATGGGATACTAAAAGAAATAGCAACGGTCTTGAAACGAGATAATTTTAAGATTCATATTATCGGACATACCGACTCAGATGGAAGTGAAGAAATTAATCTACAACTATCCGAACAAAGAGCTATGGCAATAAAAAATAGTTTAGTATCTCAATTTAATATTTCAGAAACTTTGTTGAGTACAGAAGGTAAAGGGTCCTTAAAACCTCTTGCAGATAATACAATACCAGAAGGAAAAGCAAAAAATAGAAGGGTAGAATTTGTTAAAATGTAATTAAAGATATTCTAAGCAGATATAGTTTGATCCGTAAATTATTGATTTCAAATTGTTTAGTTCATTAGTAATTACTTATTTTTAAGAAAGGTAAAAAATAAAGTAAACAATCAACCATAAAAATTCACACAATGAAAACCACAAAAAGGCTAGCTTTGATTTTATTTTGCACTGTTTTTTTTGTTGCGCATTCTGTTAATGCACAAATAAATAACAAGGAACTAAAAACCAAAGTGAAAATTAAAAATAATCAGATTATCCCAAAGAAAATAACGAAATGGGATCTAAGATTAAATACAAAGAAATTTAATGGAGAATATGTTTTATTCGAATCTGATTTGTACGTAGCACATCTTAAAAGAAAAAAGGGAAGATTGCAATATCAAAAAAAGAATGCTGCAAAACCTTCAAAAAGTTCGGGTAAAGTTTGGAAAAAGGCTAATCATGAAATGACAGTTGTAAACAATCAAATTAAGACTATAAAAGAAAATCCGAAACAATATGACTATTCCTTAAATAATGGTAGTGATTGTGGTAAACGAATTACACAACAGATATGCGATAATATTAAAAATGCAATGAGGATAGAAACCATAGAAGAGGATGAAATACCTCGAGATTGTCCAGATGATACACGACCTCATTGTTTTCCTATTAATATTAATAGAAATCTAAAGTATTTAGTCTTACCAAAGTCTGTTACCAAATTTAAAGCGGTCTTTTATGATGTAAGAGGAGTAAAAATAGGATCAACTGGTAAGCCGTTATTGATAGATGGTGATAAAAATCATATTGTGTACCCAGTAAATATAAAAAATAGTAAAGGAAATATTTTTGTTAAAGTTTTCAGGTCTGGACCAAAACTTAAAGGTAGTTATCTGGCCGCTATAAAAATGAATTAAAATAAAGACTATTAATAATAGTATTTATGTCAAGTTTTATATAAGTCTAATTAAACTTAATAAATTCAAGATTTAGAGATAGGCGGGATTGTAACATTATAAGCACTATATAAGCAGTAATTGAGGAGTTGAAAAGTAAGAGATTTTAAATAAATATTACAAATAATTGTTTAATAATTAATACATTAACCTCACATAAAATGTGAGGTTTTTATGAAACTAGTTTGGATACTTTTTATTTTATCAATGATTTTTAAAGTCCAAGGTCAAGAAATTGATTCCTTAGATATAATAACTGCTAATAAACTTTATAGTAAAGGAAGGACGTATCGATTTAAGAACTTAGATTCTACATGTTATTACTATAAGCAATCCTATCAGCTTTTTAAGAAACAACAAGATTGGTTAAATGCCATTTTTGTTTTAAAAGGAATTAGTTTTTCAAGTAGCTACCATTATGATTTAAATAGATTTAGGAAAACTTTAAATTCTATTGATTCTGTTTTAGAACAAAGGTCATTGTATTTTGATTCGTTAAATGTCAACACATCATTAAAAAGTCGACATTTTCTCGAAAAAGCAAACTATTATTCAAAAATTAGAAATTACAAAAGAGTAAGAGAACACGGAACTAGTGTTATTGAAATTATCGAATCTATTCCAGATTCTCTGATTACAGCCAAAGATATTAAACTAAAATGTGCTGCTTATGAATATATTGCAGGAGCGTACAAACATGAAGGAGAATACACAAAAGCCGAGGAGATCTATAAAAAAAGTCTAAGAATCATCTCTGAACATTTGGATGAAGATTTTGCACTGCCTACCTATAGATTATTGGGTGATTTGTATAGAAAAAAGAGAGCATATCTTAAATCCAACCAATATCTTAGAAAAAGACTAGACCAAGAGATAAAAAAGGGAACTGCATCCAAAAATAGAATTGTAAAATCTTGTTTTGCTATTGCAGATAATCATATACAATTGAGTAATTCAGATAGTACCCAATACTATCTCACTATTGCTAAGCAACAATTTTTGGATAATGACCCATTAGCATTTCAATATTATCAAAAACTAGGTGAAGCCTATCTCGCTGAAGGTATAGGGCAAAAAGCAATTACCCAATTTGATATGGCCATTGTGCTTTTAACAAGGGATAATTCTAAATTAAAACGTGTGGAAGAAGCTAGGTTGTATGTCTTAAGAGCTCAGGCTTATGACCAAATTGAAAATCATGAGATGGCCCTACAAAATTATCAATTTGCACTGGCAAAATTGTCTATCGAGTTTGATTCAAAATCCCCTATAGAAAACCCTGAACCTAGTACAGTACAAAACAAATTTGAATATCTTAAGGTGCTTATTGAAAAATCCAAAACACTTGTTAAAGCAGATAAACTCAAGGCAGCTTTACAAACCTCTAAAGCGGCAATACACATTATGGATGAGCTGAAACCATCTTTCCATAACGAAGAAGATAAACAGTTTTTAATAGAAAACTTTTATACAGTTTTTGATACAGGTTTAACTTCGGCATATCGATTATATCAACAAACTAAGGATAATACTTATATTGATGATGCTTTTTTCTTATCTGAAAAGAGTAAAAGCGCTATTTTATTAGGAGCTTTGATTAATTCAAGGGCTTATAAATTTTCTGATATACCAGATCATCTTTTAGAACAAGAGCAACAACTAAAAGCTTCAATTAATTACCTTCAAAAAAAGGTAGCAAAAAAGAAGAATAGGAATAAGTGGGAAGATCTCTTATTTGAAGAAAAATCAAAATATAGTGCACTTATTAATGAATTTGAAAATCAATTTCCTAGGTATTATAATTTGAAACATAATAATAATGTTGTTAGTATAAGTGATTTTCAAGACATGATAGAAGATCATACAATGGCTATTTCCTATTTTTACGGAAAAGAAGCGTTATACATACTGTCACTATCAAAAAGAGGTAAGGAGTTAACTTCTATTCCTTTAACCAAAAATGTAAATAAGCAAATACTCGAATTATATTCATTATTAACTAATTCTTCTTCAAAATTGTCAAAATTACAAGCGACTTCTAAGCTAGTTTTTGATCAAATAATACATCCAGTTATTGATAATAAAGGGTATCACGATCTGATAATTATACCAGATGGGATATTAAATTATATCCCTTTTGAAAGCCTATATGATGGGGAGAAGTATGTAATCGAAAATTCAACAATAAGTTATAATAATTCTGCTACCTTATTAGCGCAGTTACGGCATAAGGAAATCAACAATAGTGAAGTTCTTGTTTTTGCACCAAGTTTTTCAGAGAGGTATACGCGTCTTAATCATTCTGAAACAGAAGCTAAACATATATCATCTTATTTTAAAGGAACAACCTATAGTGGAAATCAAGCAACATTGGATAAGTTCACAACTAAAAGTTCTAATTATGGAATTTTACATTTAGCTACTCATGCGATAATAGATGATAAAAAACCTGAAAATTCTCATTTAGTTTTTGCTCCGCAATCTGATGATGAATTATTATACATTAATGATATCTATACTATGGATATTAACGCTTCCTTGGTTTCTTTAAGTGCTTGTGAAACAGGGATAGGAAATTTAAAAAGCGGAGAAGGTATGATTAGTTTATCTAGAGCTTTTTTCTACGCTGGAGCTTCGAGTTTGGCGAATACAAAATGGCAGATTAATGATCGTTCGACAGCGGATATCATGAATAACTTTTATAAAGAATTATCCAAAGGTAAAAGAAAAGATGTGTCTTTGCATTTGGCCAAAATTAATTTTCTGAAGAGAAATTATGATAATGGATATAGACATCCATATTATTGGGCTGGACTTGTTATTACTGGCGATACTGCTGCTATAAAAAGTAATACGCCTATCTGGGTATGGTTGGCAGGATCAATAATGTTAATACTATTGGTAGTTTTATGGAAAAAAAAGAAACGTAAAACTTAATCCATAATTCCTAATAGTACTTTTGCCTCCTTGTTTTTATAACCTCCTTTTTCAATAATAGTTTCTAGTGTGGCCGTCGCTTTTTTGATATCATTGTTTTTAAGATATGCAAGTGCTAAGTACCATCTTGAAGGTGAAGAAAATTCGTTATTTTCCAAAATTGTTTTTTGAAATTGCCCTATTGCATGCACTAGCTGACCATTTTTTAAATAAGATTGTGCCAAATAAAAATCAATATATTCTGGATGTGGTTTTTCTTTAAGGGCTATAAAAAGCTCAATTGCTTTGGTATCATTATCAGTTTCATAAGCTTCAAAGGCTAGTTGTTCGGGAGTTTGCGGTTGAGTACCACTACGAACAATTGGAGATACAGTATTGGGGTATTTCTCATAATTAGAAGCAAATAACTCTTCGGTACCCTGATTAAATACAGTGTTGTACATGTATACTCCTAATGAAATGATAACCGCTAAAGAAGCTGCAATACCAAGAGGTTTCCAGTTTATGACTTTTCTCTTAGTGATGTTTTTCGATTGATCCTCATCCTCAAATCCCTGTATTTTCTTTTTTAAACCAATTCTTTCTTTATGTTTGATAACACGTTGTACACTCTTTTCAAATTCGAATTGAGCTTTAAATTCATCATCATCTTGTAAAAGAGAAGTAAACATAGTCTCTTCTTCAGATGTGAGTTCATCCAAAAAATACCTGTGTAGTAATTCTTCTTTATTCATCATTTTTTTGGGGTATTGGTGAATAATTGTTTTAGTGTTTTTAAACACCTTGATTTCTGGCTTTTTACAACATTTTCAGAATTGTATTTACCAGCAGACATAATTTCCCGAATACTGTATTTTTTATAATAAAACATGACCAGTATGGCTTTGCACTTTTCGCCTAACTGATTAAAATATTTTTCTAATAATACTTCTTCAGGAGTTAATTCTTTGGTCTCGAGTTCAAAAGATTCTAAATGATCATCTTTTTGATTAGCGAGTTCAAGAACCAATTCATTGTTTACGTTTTGTTTATTTTTCCTTAATCTATCTAGAATCTTATATTTTCCGATACTAATTAAATATGTGGACAAAGTGCTAGATAATTTCACCAATTTTCCATCCTGAATATTTTCATATAAAGTGATAAACGAATCCTGGTATATATCTAACAAATCATCTTGGCCTAATCCATATTTTCTAGCAAAGCTTAAAAATAATGATTTGTTTTTTTGGTAAACTTCTTTAAAAGCCTCATCAGAGCCGTTTTTTAAAGATTCAAAGAGAGTAAGTTCTGATTTTTGTACCATACAATGACCTGGGTGAAGGGTAACATTGACCTAAAGGTAAAAAAAACAAATAAAATGCAAACCTGTTTTGCTATTTCATCATACTTTAAAAGTTAAGTTTAGTTCTTTAAAAGAGTTTGATATTATCTTTTTATCTATTTTCTAATAGTCTTTGTTCAGTTCTTTCTATGTTATTATCTATTTGTTCTAAAATGTATTCATGTTGTCTAATAACTCCTACTTTTACCCATTGGGGCTGATTATCTAATGATTGCATTTCTCGTATTGCCCGTTCCATACCGGGTTGTTGAAATTCTGCATATCCCCATGATCTTACCTGATCAATACTTCCGTACTGAAAGTACCTTTCCCAAGCTCTTCTATATCCTGTTAGTTGAGACATAAACTGTATATGAGAAAGCCTTCCCGATTCGCCAGTACCTCTGGGAGGTAATCTCGAAGGCCCCATTCGGGTCACAATTCGTTCCATACGTTGTCGTATTCTTTGTTGTCGATCCTCACTGTGTTCTGATCGTACCTGATCATCGTCAAATGTATGTTCTTCAGTACGAGTACTAAAACGAATAAATAAGACATATCTACGAGAATCTCTAACTATATTCCCGGATAGACAAACTTCTTGCCCTTCTCTAAAACCAATTCTCATAGAACCTCTATGGATGTGTCGTAGATCTGGCCTTCTATCGATAACTGTTCCGGCATGCAAAGAATCACTTCTATAAATCATACCTCTTCGTAGTTCGGTAGAATTACGCACAACAGATTGTCTAAATTCTTCATAATTTCGTTTAAATGGAGCACATACCTCGAAAGACGATGCAGAGGCTTCACTTTCTGGTACTTGATCATACCAACCTGTATTTCCGCTAGCACCTCTCAAAACTCTCAAAAATTGTGCTTGAGTCCTGGCAAGCCCTAAACTATTCATTTGATGGGCTCCCAGATGTACAATACGTTCATAATCATCCCCATGTTCTTGAGTGCCACAAATGAAGAAATGATTTCTTCGGATACAATTTACCCAGGTATTTGATACTGCGTCATTAGTTAAATCATCTGTGTCATCATAAAAAAAGATAGCCACCCGTTCTCTAAAACCTCTTACTGTAGTTATTATATTTTCATGAAACTCCGACTGCTGCCCATTTTCTTGAAAAATTGCCTGTACCAATTGCTGGGCAATCTCCATATTGGGATTAGATCCAAAAATATTTCCAGGACTATTAATGTTAACTGGTCTGGCTTCAGTATTGGTATTTGGGTTTTCTACATAATATACCCGAAGCCTTTGAGAAATTATAGATGAATCGTTACTATCATTCTGTGCCATCCCAATTTGGCAATAGCTTAATATGCAAAATAGAATGAGATGTCGAATCTTGATGTATGTTGAATTTTTCATGTTTTTTGTTTTTAATTTGAAGGTGTATTGGGATTTTGCGAAATCCAACGATTGGCATACCATTCTACGAGACCTTCTTTAAAATGATAATCTCTTGAGTTTCGATAAGAATTTGGTTCACTAGTTACCAAAGGGAATAAAGAATTTGGAACAAAAGGAATTTCCTGAGCAATCCAAATACCTATATTGTCATTACTATTTGTTGAGAAATTACGAGTATGTAGCAATTCATTTACCTTAGCCGTAAGATGATTTCTTCCCCAAGAAGAGAATATGGGATGATGTTTTATAAAGGGTAAATCTTCATAAGATCTTCCGCTTGTATTGGAGCCTTTAAAAACTCTCCAAACTGGGTTGCCTACGGTGTGTGCAGTGGTACGATGTGCCCAGACTTGACGGTTATTTCCGGCAGTGTTTAGGTGGTTCTTGATCTCTTTAGCAATAGAACCATCGCCTGCTGTAGAAAAATCCTGTTCACGAAATCTGATATTTGCAGTGCTTCGGTTTTCCCATACGTCATCAGATATTGAACTTCCGGATAAACAAGCGTATAGAATTATGCTACCATCAGATGTAAGAATTGGATGTACACCATTGGCAAAGGTTTCAGCAGTTTCATAAGCATCGGGTGGTTGATTTCGATTTTTTTGCCTGGCGACAGTTTCATTGACTGCTATGATGTTGTGATTACCGAAATTTACATAGTTTGTTAATCCATGTGTTAATATTGCCAGAGTTTGTATTTTAAGAGAAGGGTTGTTTGTTGTTTCTCGTAGTCGCATTATAATTTCAGTTGACTTATCAATTATTTCTTGAACAGTAAGTACTGGTATTGCGGCATTCTCTCCATTTATGATATTCTGACCATTTAAAGCGATTGCGTTATGTTGCTTAGAAAATTTTTTCGCATATCGTTCAAACTCTGCATGAGAATTTGAGGTAAATGCTGTGTTTGCATTTACATAATTGGTGTAAAATGTTAAGGTAATACCATTTTGCGTTTCTGATAAAGAATTGTTATCTAAATTGAGTAATGAAAGGAGACGGTTTTTGGCTAATTCTACCCCATCATTACTCATTTGATTAGATCCATAATGAACTATACCTGCATATTCATCTCCCGGTTCGATAGTAACACATGACGTAAAATGCCCTGATTCGATACAGTTCGTCCAATTTTCTGAAGCAATTGCTTCGTCAATAGGTCCTTCATCGCTATATAAAAATAAAGCAACAGGTTTTTCATAATTTCTAAGAGTTTCGATTACCGTTTGTTGATATTCCTGATTATCCCTGGGTGAAAAAATTGCCCTTATAAGTAGCTGTGCAGTTTCCATTTGGGGATTCCCTCCAAATAGATTTCCTTCTGTTGTCATTTCGCCGGGATTTAGCAATCTATATTGATCAGAGGATGGATCCTCGACGTAGTAGACCATTAATCGATCTCTTAAAAAATTCGTAGCGTTTGATTCCTGAGCAATTACCTGTGTAGTCAGAAACAACAATAGAAAGATGTTGTAGTATATGTGATTTTTCATGATTTCTCAGGTTTTTAAAATTGCCCTATATCACTTAAGAATATAGTTTCATCTGATGAAGCAGCACGTGTTTGTGTAACAGGTGGTCGTCCCTTAATATGCCATTTCACTTCATAGTCGTATTGTAATTGATCATCTGCTTGGATAATACCTATGCGCTTAGAAAGTTCATCTTTACTAAGATCAATACGTATGCGTTTTGTCTTTTCTTTTTCACCTTGAGGGTAGTATAATTTTACCTCGGCAAAGCGTACTTGATAATCGTCTTTTAAAGTGTCGTCTATTTCGATATAAATATCTTTTTTCTGAAAAGGAGGTGCTAAAGCTATAGAACCAGCTTCTCTCTTGCTCCACGGTGTAGAAACTTCATGGCCTCCAAAAAAACTCCAGGTGGTTTTGTAATCGTATTCCAACCATTTGCCTCTATTCTTGTCACCTTTCCATCCATATGGGTCAAATTTGAAAAGATTACCATTATTAAAATTATTACGATCAATTCTTATTTCGCGTTGTGTAATTTGGCCATTTTCGTGTTTTTTCTTTAACAATACACTTACAAAATTGACAAATTGCCCAAAATCATCAGTATTAAATCCATCTACAAAAGCCACAATTTCACGTTGTTTATAGAGTGGGTCATCTAGATTAACCATATGAAAACAGTCTTTACATTTAATGCGCCCGATACCTTCATCAAAGTTGATCACTTGATTACGAGGCAAGGATTTTTCCATGTTTAGATTAAATGTTCCTGTTTTTTTCACACTTTTAAATCTAAAAGAAGCTGCTATGGCTATTGATGGAGCTTGAGGTTCGTTAGTCTCTCTAGGTTGGTGAGGAGGGACTGTCGAGGGCTCATCTTCGGGACTTGCTCGTCTTACAGCAGTACCTGCACGAGGTTCGATATCATCGCTATCACTATCCGCTGTATCTTCATCATCATCACTCTCAGAACTAGATGTTGTGCTGCTACTTGTATTTGTGGTCCTGTTCGTATTTGATACTGTACTATTTGCAACTCGTGCTCGGTCACGTTCACTATTATAATCCTGTCGTTGCTGATTCAAAAGTGCGGTAGCACGATCCAACATACTTGGTCGGCTACCGCTTCCTGAAGTGAGCTCTGATAAGGAAGGGGTAGTTGAATTTTCTTGTGATTCGAACATTTCTGTTCGAACAATTTCCATCACCATATTACGTATTTCGTCAAAATCTTCATCTTCACCTATTTCTGTGATCGAAATGGTATTGTTTTCCATCATTTCATCCATTGCGGCATCAATTTCTGCAGATAATACAGGTGTGGCTATACCAGCCTGAAAGTTTTTATGCTCATATATTTTTTCCCATTTAAAATTAACCTTGGCCTTGATAGGGGAGTTATACCCTTCAATTTCCATATTGAATTTAAAAACAATATTCGGTGTGTTGGTTTTAAAGGATTCCCAAAGAATTTTGGATCCTTTTTTGGTCAATTGAATCGATACAGAGGCTTTTTGCCCATCCAAAACAGGTGCAGGCCCTAATCCTAAAACTTGCTGCGAAAACTCTTCGTTTTCTGCATTAAAAGCTGAGACCAATGCGACGGTTCCTCCCCGATACATTACAGGACCTTTTATTTTTCCTCTCGGATTGATTCTCCTTAGTTCCTGTTCTGCTTCTTGTTTTTGTTCATCAGATACTTTTAACTCTACCAATGCGGTAACAATACCGCCTCCAGCGCCTTCAGTATCTTTATAATTATCTTCGGTGGTTGTACTTTGGTTTTCTACCCAACGAAGGAACGAAAATTGAGGTTTACCATTATCATCTTTTGCCAATCTTACTTGATCAGAAAGGTAGTAGTATTCATTTTGATTATAAATACTGGGAAATAGTGTTAAATCTCCTGCTTTTACGAGTTCATCTAATACGATCGCCTGGGCATTTGCAAAACTCATCCAGCCGATGCATATTATCAAACAGATATATATATTATTTTTCATCACTATATTTTTTATTATTTGTTAAATAGCTCTTCAAACTTATCCAGTACTTTTTCACCTGCACTTTTTACTAGTTCTTTCCCAGTTTCTTTGGCAATTTTAAAGACTTCAGATTCGGTGTCCAGATCTATTAACTCATCTGGGATATTGGCATAGATATAGTTGTCGTTGATCATAGGCTCCCATGGTAGGATCAGTTTTTTCTCTTTTTTATGATTGATAATCAATCGATATACATAACCATTGGTGTCTTTGTCCAGAAAGATCTTTTTCTCGGTAAGAGGTTCTCCTTTAGATGCTGAAACATGTATGTTGGATTCTACTTCTTGTCCAAAGCGCTTATAGCGAATTTGGGCAGTTATTCTAGAGATATCACTACTCTGTAGCTGATCTATATCTGCTTCTAATTCAATGGTTCTAGTAGTAACTGGGGGTTCTAGCGTAACACCTTCCCATGCACCTCTTTTCCATCTAGGGTTTTTTGGATAAATATTACCACCACGTAAACTCCATTGCGCTTGGTACTCATAGGCAGAAGGATCGGTATCTTCACCACGTGCATAGGTTTTTACGCCAGTAATACCATTTTTGGCAATAAATGCTTTGTCGATAGTTAGGTGATCTTCATAATCATTACCAGAACTTCGTTTTTTACGAACGTTAACGGTTACGTAGTTTACCGCTTCATCAAACATCTCTTTGGCTTCTAGGTCTAATACAAATCGAATATCTCTATGCTGAAAAAAAGGATCGTTAAGATTGATGCTATATACACATTTTGGATTATCCCGAACTTGATTGTACCAACTGGCAAGATTACCAACTATTTGATAAGGTTGTTTTACTGGTAGACGTACCTCTCTTAGGTCAACCACTTGCGTTTTTCTATTAAAAGAAGTTTTTGATAGAGAAGTTCTAAATTTATATCCTGCTCCTCCTTTAATGTTAGGAACAGAAAGAGTGTCTGCTAATGTTGGAGTATTACTCTCATCGGGTTTACCCGCAGTACCTTTTTCGGTAAAAGCATTCAAGAAATATTGAAAAAAAGCTTCTCTAATTACAGTAACTCGTTCATCATTAAGTTTCTCTTCCCACTCGAAACGAATCACTTCTCGCTCTCTTAAATAATCATAGTGACTTCTTATCTCTGCATAGGATCGATATGTTTTATTACATAAAAATCCACATCCTTTATCTCTTTTAGAATATCCAGCAGATATGTTATCATACTCACGTGAGAATTTACTCCAATCAAATACGATCTTACCTTTTACTGCAGGTGTTTGTAGTGTGAAATAGTAATCCAATACGACAGATAAATCAGTTATAGATTTTGCTTTTTCAAATGTAGAAGCCAGTAATTGAGCTCCATATTTATCTAACTGAGAAGCAGCTGCGACCTTACCACTTTCGATCAAAGGTGCTTTACCCGAAGTAACTACCTTAGAGGTTCTTTTATCATTTGATAAGGTTGCCGATAGAATACGAAAAGATTCGGTTTTTTCATCTAATTTCATAGGGACGGCTCCCATTACTTTGGCTCCCTTTATTTTTTTTGCCAGTTTTTCTTCGAGCTCTGTTTTTTGACTAGGAGTCAATCCCCATTCCATTAAAAAATGGATAATACCTCCATTGATTCCTCCTTGATCCGAACGTTCTTCTGTTGTAAATTTTGCAAAAAGAAATTCGGGAGTACCATCTGGTCTCGAACCAATTTTTAATCCAGTCGGTAGATAATAAAACCTATTGGTTTTGAACCCAATTTGTCGAGAACTTTGACCATATAAGATTACAGAAGTTCCGTCTTCAAGTTTAATGTCTATTCTATTTTCGGCATCAAGTGCTTGTGCTCCTATTTGAATAGGTAAACAAAATAAGAGAATCGTAATAACAAACCATATAGGTTTGGGTACTGTATGTTGTTTTGTATTTTTCATTGTAATTATTTTTTAGATGTTTATGAATTATTAATTTGCTGGGTCATCCACAAAAATGATCCCTGAGTTATCAGTTCCATTTTTGGTAACTCGTTTTCCGTTTTCTCCAATCCAAGTCATCTTATATTTGTAGTCTTGATGATTTAGAGGTAGTGTTATTTCAAAACCTGATTGAGATAGGTCATCACCTTGTTTAACAATTTTTTGTGGACGCATAGTTTTTCCAAAAAAAGGATATTCTATTTGCACTGCAACGGCTCTGTATCCTTGACTTTGTATGGTCTCCATATTCCCGGCTAGTTGAATATGAGTTCGCTCGAAAGGAGTGAATAAATTGATCATAGAAGCCGAGGCTGACTCCCAATCTGTTTCGTGATTGGCTCCTCCTTGAAATTGCCATATAGTTTTGTATTCATAATCTAGCCAGAGAAAACGATCTTTATCGCCTTTGGATCCATAAGTGATAGAAAATGGTTGAGCATTATTTTGATTAAATTGTATTTTATTTACTATTAAAGAGCGCATCGTTTCTTCGCCATTCTGATGCTTTTTCCTAACCAATACAGTTACATTATTGACCATTTTATCAAACTCTTTGTATAATGAGCCATCTATACCAACACGTACTTCTCTTAATTGAAAATCTTCATCTTCGATAGAAGTGGTTTTGAATATGCTGTTATCACTTTTATATTTTTTGTATAGATTACCGATATTGAAAGTGATAAAATGATGTCTCTCTACTGGTAGTCTTGAGTTAAAAGAAACAGTACTTTTACCTGATTTTTTAACCTCTTTGTATTTATAAGAGGCCTGAAAACCAAACCCTCCGGTACTCAATCCTGGTTGTTTATTATCTTGAGATTGATTCATTAAACCAGATAACATTTCGGTGATAGCATCTTGGTTTTGTTGAGGAGGTTGCTCTACAGGATCAAAAAGCATTTGAAGCATTTTTTCCATCACTGTATTCATGAGCTGATCCATCTGTTCATCTGCTCCGTTGGTGGTAAGCTTTATGGCCTGATTTTTCATTAGCTCGTCGATTTCTAAACCTGCTTGCGCACCTATAAACATATACCCTCCACCTACGCTCGCTTCATGACGTTTGTTTACCTCTGACCAATCAATTTCTAAAAGAGCATCGTATGCATTACTTAAACCGGAGAAAGTAAGGTCAAATACCAGAGAAATATCTGGTGTGGCCATTTTGAAACTCTCAAATAGAAGTTTAGAATCTTTGGGGGTTAATTCAAAGGACAAAGCAATTTTATTACCTTCTAATACAGGTGCTTTTCCTTTCATCATCACCTTACGTTTTTGTCCTCCTTCTTCAGGGTCTATAATTGAAGATATTAGTGCATAACTTCCTTCCTTAAAAATAACTGGCCCTTTAAGTTTGGCATTATAATCACCAGTGATGTAAGCCAATTCGTCACTTACGATCTCCAATTGCTGTTCTGGAGTCTCATAGAGTACTAGAAAATGTAATACACCTCCACCTTTTGCTTTAAGAATGCTATTACTAGTTTCGCTTGGTTCTGCTTCTGTACTTACATATCTCATAAAAGAAAACTGTGGTTTGTTTTCTTCTATACCTAATCTCGATAGAGATGGCAAATAGTAATATGAGGAAGGGTCTTCTTTTGATGGAAAACACCAAACTCCTTCGACTCTTATACCTTGATCTATTAAAAGTTGGGCAAATACTCCCTTTGAACCCCCTAAAAAAATTATTAGAAAGATCCCAATACTTGTTATTGTTGTTTTCATTTTTCTCTGTTTTTTAGTTACCTAATTTTTTTGGGGGAGTGAGGTATATGTATCCATTTTCCAATTTTTGATGAGGGCTTTTAACTTTATCACCTGTTTTGGTATACCAAATTGTACGGTAAGCAACATCACCATTGTAGTCATAGAATACAGCTGTTTTAGAATTGTTTTCTTCTCCTGAACTTCTAAGAGTAAGTGATTTCACAAATTGAGTTTTACCAAGAAAATCTGCGGCAAAGTCCACAATAACAGAGGCAACATCAGCTTCGGCTAGCACTTGTTTATCTAGGTCAACTTCTACTGCGAGTTTTTGAAAAGGGGGAGATATTACAATTGCCGGACTTTGAGATGTTTTCCATTGAGAATTGGAGCCCACAAACTCTGATTGACCGCGAACACTCCATGAGATTTGATATTCATATTCCTTCCAATTGGCTGATTGTTCGCCCAATCGAGGGAAGGCAATGGATTTAAAAATTTTTCCATTTTTAATATCCTTAGCATTAAAATAAAGTTGACTAGTAAAATCACGTCTGCCGGTGTATTTTTTTCTGAAATTTACAGTAACAAAATTCACTACTTCTTCAAAAGATTCTGCAAAATCAGTATCCAACTGAAAAATGATCTCTCGCTTTTCAAAATCTGCATTATCCATATCGACCACTCTAAAGTATTTAGGATCTTCTTTGAAGCTTTCATATAAACCACCTAGATTACCAGCCGTGTAAAATGGAACTTTTATGGTAGTGGATTCACTTAAGTCAAGTCTAAATCGATGCACCCGAATATCCTTTTTTTCTTTTACTACATGTTGAATATCAGGGATGAACATGCTGGCAGGACCAAAGGCAAATCCAGATAGAATACCTTTCCCTGTTTTATCTTTTTCTTTGGCGGGATCCTCAATATCAGGCCTCTTTGACCATCCTGTTTCTGTATCAAACATGATATTGATAAGCTTGTCGGTAACGATTTGCAATATTTTCTTTAAATCGCTTTTTACACCTAATGTTTTAGTGCGATCCAAAGCTTGGATTTTTATAGTACTATTATTATATAAACTATCTACTACTTTACTAACCTCATCGTGAGTAAATAGTGTTTCAGTTTTTGAGTACGAGCTAAAATGATCGTAAATCATATCCATTTCGGCTTCGACTACTACGTTGTATGCTTCAACAGCCGCTTCGTAGTATCCGTCTACTGCTATAGAAACATCTGAAGCAGCTCCTTTAAAAGTTTCCCATAAAAGAGTTGATCCTTCTTGATTTAATTTTGCTGCAAGAACGGCTTTTGATCCGGGGGTAAAAGGAGCTCTACCACTTGTAATCATATTTTTGGTAAAACTTTCAGTTCCTAATGTATCTGTTAAAATGGAAGATATTACCCTAAAACTCCCTAATGCTGATTCTCCTTCTTTTAGTGTTTCTAATAAAGGAATAGGACCTCTGATTTTGGCATCTTTTATTTTACTTTGTAGTTTTTTTTCAACATTTTTGAGTTTGTCTTCTTCCATTCTAAACTCAAACAAAGCATGAAGTAATCCTCCGTTATCTTTTTCTTCTTTCCCCACATATTTCATGCATAAAAATTCGAAATCTCCTTTGTCATTAATCGCTAAGCGAGGATATTGAGGTATATAATAATAGGTGAGCGAATCATTATAATCTTGTAATAATTGCAACTCGTCTATGGTTATTCTGCCTTTGTCATAATGTACTTGAGCAGTACCATTTATTTGGACAATTAGCCCTAACAGTATGATGATAAATTGTCTCATTTTTCTTCGTTTTTAGTGTTTTCTTCAAAATCTTTTTGAGAACTGACATCGATGATTCCTGTCCAATTCTCTTTTTGTTGCCAACTTCCTTCTATAACCTCTCCTTTTTGAGTAAGTTCAATAACTTTGTATCTTAATGGTTTGTCCAGCCTTACAGCGTATTTGAACCTTAATTCATATGCATATACATCGGGGGAATCTTTATTGAATTCGAGTTCTGAAGTAACTTTTTTATTTCGTACTCCTTCGGCTTGGAATTCTATAAGTTTGGCTACAAGATCTGGTCGTATCTGATTTGTAAAATCATAGCAGTACACATCGATTAATCCATACCTTGGAGATAGCGTGCTTTCAAAACTGATTTCATTTAGAAGTTCTGGCCATTTATTGATATCAACGTCCACAGCATATGCTCCTGTGCTAATAAGAGTTCCGCTAGCTTTTTCTTCTTTAGTTTTTAGTGAATCATTGTTCAGGTTGTGAAATACTTCTGCCAACTCTTTGGGACCATTAAACATATATGAGATACTATCGGTGTATTTGCCATTCCCCCATAAAGCATAAGCAACACTTAAAACACCTTTTTCTTTTTTGATTCCATCCCAAATAATTTGTGTGGTGTGTTTATCAGGTCTGATTGTAAATGTTTTGGTATTCCATATACCTCCTTCAAATTTTTCTTTTGAATCATTTTTTGTGTAGTTCGCGGTAAGAATTTCTTCTTTGTTGGTTTCTAGATCTACATATACAAGATGGGCTTCCATTTTTTTTATGGGCATAGGAAGAAACCTGAGTTTACACGATTGACAAATACGTTCTTTAAGTATACCTTTTACATATTTTAATTGTTTCGAACTTAAAGTTCGAGGTGAAATTGTAAATTGGATCATACTACTTTGTTTCCAGGTTTCAGTTCCTCGAGATCGACTACCTATATGTGTCATTTTTACAAAAGAGAAACTAGGTTCTCCTTCTTCGTTTTCATCTAATTGGATAGTCTTTGGCGCATAGTAAAAGGTATTTTTGTCACTCTCATCACCATAAATAATTACTTCCTGAATCAGATGTCTATCAGACATGTTTGGTTGAGCTGTTAAGTTAATAGACACCCATAATCCAATCCATATGTAGATAAGCGATTTCATAGTTTAATCTTTGAGTTTATTAAATCGTACTAGTTTTCTGTTTCTTCGAGATCTTCAGATATGTTAATTTCTGGCCATTGATTAAAATGTGGTTTTAAATTGCTAGGACTAAGTATGATCTGAAGTTTATCCCCTTGGATCCATTTGTTCATCTCGTACTGTAAACCATCTGGCATAACCATCGTAACACGATATTGAAAACTGGGTTTTTCTGAATCGAAGAGATAAACTGTAGGTGATTTTTGACGTTGGTTGTCGTCAGAAATCTCAATAGGATCAGAAGTTTCTATTGTTTTTCTTTTTCCAGGATCCATTTGTGTTGATTTAAGATCTATCCAAACAAAAGCTGCTCCTGTGCTTTTTAGAAGATTAAGTGACCTGAATGTTATTTTTTGTTTTGTTGCTGCACTCAATCCACCTGTAATATCATTGATGATATCTTGAGAACAAGGCTCGCATTCTAATAAGCTATAGTCAATAAAAGCACGTAACGGTTTTAAACTTTTTGGGATGTTAAATCTCTCTGGCTTGGTGAATTTTAAAATGTCTTTGGGTTGTATTGTTTTATTCCCCAAATCAAAAGAGTAAATAGTCGGTTTGATTCCTTCACTAGTTTTATTTGGAGTTAATACATGAAGATATTTGACTAGAATAGGAAAGGGAATTGGATTCGTAAGCTGGGATAATGATTTCAAGTTTACTTCAAATACTCCATAAGATTGTTTGTCTCTAATACTGATTTTTGCAGGGATGTCATATTTTTCTGCAGCTTCACTATCACCAGCCAGCTTGGATTTAAAATGTAAGATAAATGAGAGTCCATTTTGCAATACTCCACTTTTAAGAGCGTCTATGTTATCATCCGAGGTGGTAAAAGCAATTTCTAAAGGATGGCCAAAGTCGGAGAAACCGATGGTTGATATTTGATCATCACTAATATCGAACCCACCACCACTGAATTCTATTTTTGGGTTTTTTACAGGTAGAGGTTTTAATTTTACTTTAGGGTTTGTCATACTACCATCGATATCTCGAATGATTTTCTTGAGCATGTCCTCTATAAATCGTATTTCTTTTAGTGTAATACCCGATGTAAGTGTAGCTTGCACACGGGTGCTATTGTTTTGCTCTCCATTAGAGTTTTTTCCGTAGTCAACATTTAATTTATGTTTTTTGATGTCTTTATCCCACTCTAAATGATATGAATTGGGAAGATAATAGAACACCCCAGACTTTGGTTCTTTGTCTACAATTAGATTTGCTTGTATACGAGAGTATTGATGGGATCTATTAGGATCAAATCGATCACTTAATTCTGCTTCAAGATTGATAAAAACAGGTAAGGGCTCTTTGTCAAGATCGGGCCCCGCTGGAGCCTTGGCTGGTCCTGCTGGAGATGCGAAAGAGAAATTACCTAGATATTGATACAATGAATTGTTGTTTAGTAATAATTGTGTGTTCATTGTTGAGGCTGTGTTAGGAACTTCTTTTAGCTTCCATTTTTGTGCATTTCCTCTGTTTAGAGGATACATCCATATTGGTGTGCCATCGGCGGATCGTCCTCCTTGTACATCTAGGTAAGTACCTTTTTTGGATTGTATAAAGTAATATCCGTTAGAGGTAGGTACAAATTTCCATTTAGTATTATCATTTCCTTTACCCGCCCATAATAAGGCCAAAGCTTTTGGTTGATTTGATCTGTTTTGCACATGAATGTATTTTCCTGGTCTAAATCTTATATAAAAATATCCGCCTCCTGCATTTTCTAATGTGAATTTTTGAGCATTTCCACCATTATATCTCCATAGATGAAGTGGTGTGCCATTTGCAGTTTTATTTCCTTTTACATCCATATATTTGCCTGCAATCGCAGATTGTATATAGTATGTTTTGCCTGCTAATTTTGTTTGGGTATTTGCTGTAAATACTTGTGATCTGTCTCTAGTGGTACGAACAGTAATGGGTACTTTCTTAAGTTTCCAACGTTGTGCATTACTGCGGTTAAGGGTATATAACCAAATGGGAGTGCCATCTGTGGATTTTCCTCCTTTTACATCAAGATAGGTTCCTTTTTTAGATTGAATATAGAAATAACCATTAGGAGCTGGGACAAAACGCCATTTGGCATTGTCATTCTTTCCTTGCCATATATGAGCTAAAACTCTAGGTTGATTTGACCCGTGTTGTACATGAACATATTTTCCTGATCTGAATCTGATGTAGAAATAACCTCCTCCAGCATTTTCTAGTGTAAATTTTTGAGCATTACCACCATTGTGACGCCACAGATGTAATGGAGTACCATTGGCAATTTGATTACTTTTCACATCCATATTTTTACCCGATATGGCAGATTGTATGTAGTACGTTGCCCCGGCTCGTTGAGCTTTTAAACTTGTTAACGAGAATATTAGTACAAAAAAGAGTATGGTGTATTGAATATTTTTTTTCATGATTTCTGTAATTTTAATTGTGGATAAATGTTCTGCGAGTTTTTTCTAGAGGAGTTAGTCTTAACTCGATAGTTTGTGGGGTTCTTTCTACTATTCGAGGTGGAGTAGAAGTAGAGGAATCTTCAGAAGAGGATGTTTTTGAAGACCAATTTTTGTTCAATTCGAATACATAGGAGATACCTTTAAAACGTAACATTCCGTTTGTAAAAATTAACTCTATAAAACCCGAAGAAGTTTCTTTCGAACTCATTAGCTTAAGACGTGCTTTTATTCTCTCCTTTCCGGAAGACACCTTTTTGGCGAAGGGAATGATTTCTAATTTTGGATTTCCTGATTTACTAAGAGCTAATATTTTAAGGTGTTTTCCTGAATATCCTTTAAAATGAATATCCAATTCTAAGGTGCTTTGAGTTTGAGTGAGTACGACAACTTTTTCTACACTACCTTCCATTCCTTCTAATTGTTTTGGTTTGGTACCTTTACGTTTCTCACTTTCGGATGGAACATATTTGAGTTCTTCAGTTTGAGAAATACCTTGGAAATAGGAACAAAAAATGATCATAATCCATAAAATTTTTCTTGCCTTCATATTAAAAATATTTTGAGTTTACTTTACCAATTGTTATCAATCGGGTTAACTTTTTAATAAACCCGTTTGTCTATTAATGAAGATTCTAGAAAAGGTTAACATGGATATTCTTTATGGACAGAAATATTGGGGATATTTAGGAGATAAAAAATGTGATTGTAAAAATGAAAGACCAAAGAAATAAGAACGTTTGATCAAGGTAAGAGAAAGAGTTGATAGACTATTTCTGTACTACTATAGAATAATAGATGTGCTAATAATGAAAAAAATAGTCAATAATAGATTAAGTATAGAAAAGTTGGTGGTTGCAAGAATTTCTGACTTGAAAAGTATTAGAGGAGGGGCTGATCAAATATCATGGATATATTGTGAAAGTGATTTAACAACAAAAGGCAAAGAAATATTTGATGTAAATAATTGATAATCAATAGAATACGATGTTAATTTTGCATAGATGAATAATTATTGAATAGTAAAAGTTGAAGGTTTGAATTATTTTTTGCGTTTAATCTAAATAGTATTAGATAACTTGCTTTGCCACATTACTTTACCTGTGCAATCGATCTAGAATTTCCATAACCTCATTCTTTTTTCGAACAGAAACAGGTATGTTTTTTCCATTTTTTAGCATAAGATATCCTCCGTCGGTTTTGATAAAAGCACTTATACACTGTAAATTAACTAAGTGACTTTGATGAACTCTTAAAAACTGATAGTTTTTCAGCATATCCGCAAAGTATTTTAAGGTCTTCGTAACGAATATTTTTTGCCCATCTTGCAAATAAAAAATAGTATTGTTACTATCAGATTCGCATCTGATGATATCATCTAAGCTTACAATAATAATTTTATCAAGCGTATGTAGTGATATTTTATCCGGTTTTTGCTCTGGAGCAGATAACGTATCTTTTAAAATATTTAATCGCTCTTTATTGGGTTGAATTTGTTTTTTTGCCTTATCAATTGCTTGCCCAAGTTCCTCACTAGAATACGGTTTCAATACGTAATCTATTGCTGCAAACTTAAAAGCCCGAATGGCATATTCGTCACTAGCGGTAACAAATATGATTTTTGATTTTAATTCAGGAAAAATTTCCAAAACATCAAAACCTGTTCCGTCGCCCAACATGATGTCAAGAAAAAGAATATCAGGTTCAGTATTTCGTAATGATTTTGCCGCTTCAACCACACTTTGAGCAGTGTCAACGATTTTAATTTCGGGATGATTGTCCTTTATGTCACTTTTTAAAAGTTGTAGCGCATCGGGCATATCTTCTACTATAATAGCTGTAAGCATAATCTTTTTAATAGTCGGTTTGTAAAGGTATTTTAAAGGCTATTTCTGTTCCTTCAATAATTTTACTTTTATTGGTAATCTCTTTTATATGCAAAGAATCTTTCCCTGAGATAGATTCTAATCTTTCTCTGGTAACCGTTAAGGCCATAGATTGATGATCTGTGTTTGTTTTGATTTTTTGTGATTCAAAAATCCCCTGCCCATTATCCAAAACGGTACAATGTAAAAATTCTTGAGAAGCATGAAACTGGATTTTTAATTCACCATCTCTAGTGCCTTTAAGAATACCATGTCGTACGGCATTTTCTACAAAGGGTTGTATTAACATTGGAGGAATCAATATTTCTTCGGGATCAAAATCCAAATCTACAGTAATGTCATATGTAAATGGTTTACTAGCCATTAATTGTTCCATTTCTATATAATGTTTTAATGTCTGTATTTCTTGATCCAAAGTGATGTAATCTTTTCTCGAATTGTATAAGGTTTCCCTTAGCAAGGTAGCAAAAGTATTGATAGTAATATTCATTCGTTGCGGATTACTAGTCCCCATTGCTTTTATTCCATTGAGGACGTTAAAAATAAAATGGGGATTCATCTGTAATCGCAATGCTTTTTGTTCTAAAGAAAGTAGGTGATTTTGCATTTGTAAGCGCTCTTGCTCCTCTTTGTTTTTTCGTTTTACTCTTCTTATATAAGACAGGGCATAGCCTCCAAGCACAAGCAATATTGCTGCCAGAACGGCGAGTTGAAACCAGGTTTTTTCATAAATAGGACTATCAATAAAAAAACGAAAAGTAGAGAGATCACTTTCTTCCCATCTATAATTTCGAGATTGAGCAGAAAAGTAATGTGATCCATATGCTAGCCCGGCTAAATTTTGTCTGCTCTCGGAAGACCAAGGACTCCATTCAGAATTATTTAATCTAAAACGATATTGAATATCATTAGGATGGTCAAGATCAACAGTTTTGTAACTAAAAGATAACTCGGTTTGATTAGGATTTAATTTTAATACATGATCACTATTGGTCCAAGTATTTAGGTTAATTGAATCCACACTTTGATAAGTCACTTCCACATCTTCAAAAAACAATCTTGGCTTTACAGTAACTTTAGTAGTTTCGGTAGGTTCATATTTTGTTAAACCGTATATAGCTCCAAACCATAAATTACCCTCTTCATCCTTGGTCGTGGCATTAAGATGAGTTTCGATACCCAAAAAGCCATCGTTTCTTCCAAAGTGAAAAATATCTACAATATCATTAGATTGATTAAGTTCGATTTTATCTACTCCTCTTTCACTACCCGCCCATAGATTACCTTGATCATCGAATATCATTTGATATATATTGTCAGAATAGGGTCTTTTTCTACCTTTTAATTTTTTGAAAGTAATATTGTTTTTGTCGAGCTCTGTCCACCAAATCCCTCTACCCGCAGTTCCTATAAATAATTTGTTTTCATGAAAAAGTAAAGTGCTAATGGCGGTCTTTTGATTAAGAACATTGCCCAAGTGAGTAACTCGATTTTTGCTGATATAACCAATATGACCATTTTGGGTAGCATACCAGATTTTACCCAAAGAATCTTTTTTCATGTGCCTAATTTGCAGGTCTTTGATTCCTTTTTTTCTTTCGAATTTTTGAAGATTGGTTATTTTTTTTCGATCTGGGTCATATTTAAACTTAAAAATTCCGGTCGAATACGAGGCAGCCCATATAGTAGTGTTATCAACAAGTACAGTTCTTATCCAATCGGATGGTAATCCTTTATCACGATCAACAATATGATTTTTGTAAATGGTCTTTGCAATAGTGTCTATTTGTACTATATAATCAGTATTTGTTCCTTGAACTTGATTAGAATCGATAGTTATGCTATCGATTTGCATCATTTCTTTAAAAAGAATGCCTTTTCCATCGGTTCCAGCCCAAATGTTTCCTTGAGTATCACTAGTTATTGTTTTGATCTTGATCTCGGCCAAATGATCATCTTGTTCTATATGATGCACACCAACAGAATCAATCTTAATTAATCCAACTTCAGAATTTGATGCCCATATAGCATCCTTTGCATTATGAACAGCATATACCCTATTGCCTTTTAAACCTGTATCCTGATCGTAATGAATAAAATTGTTCTGAAAATATTTATAGAACCCTCCACCAGATGTTGCAATCCAGATATTGGACTGTTGATCTATGATGCTTTTTCTCATATGAGAAACAGCCAAACCATTTTTTCGATTTATAATTTTCTTTTGCGTGTTTTTTTGTGCATCAATAATGCTAATTCCTTCATTATCTGTGGCAAACCATAGTTCATTATCATTATGAACCGAAATACTAGTAACCCTTACTGGTTTTGATATCCATCGATTACCATAAGATCTTGCATTGGTATTAAGAACTAAAATACCTTCATTAAAGGCTGCAGCAAAAACTTTGTTATTATGAAATATTGCAGCGGTAAAATTATGCGCGCTATGACGTTCTATAATCGTGGCGCTTTTATGTATCTTATTTAATTTCCAAAGCCCTTTGTTGGTAGCTATCCAATAAAGTTTTCCATCAAAAGCAATATCATTTATGATACTGGTATTAATTTTTGTATTCAATGATATTTTTTTTAGCCCCAATTTTTTATCATACCTATATATACCAATATTGGTGGCTAGAAAAGTCTTATTTCCAATTCTACATACTTTATTAATTCTAGGGCCTTCGAGATTAGTGAACCTATTTTTGATTTTAATAGATAACCCTCTTTTAGTACCAATAAATAAGCTGTCGTTGGCAAAACCAAGAGCATGAATGTAATTTGATTGTAAACCATCGCTTTCATTCCAGATATCAAATTCTTCGCCATTAAATCTACAAAGTCCGCCTCCTTGAGTACCTAACCACAGGTACCCCATTTCATCCTGAATAATATCATAAACCTGAGATTGCGGTAAGCCATCTTCTAAGGTATAGGCTCTCAATTGATTATTTTGGGCTTTTATCGAGCAGATAGAACACCAAAAACAAAAAAGTATAGAATAGATATAAATATTTCGGTAATTGGTCATAAATGGTAAATCTGGTTGAGAACAAATATAATCAAAACTGATTTCGACTTTAAATAGTATGTATTAAAAACAAAAACCGACAATACCTAAAAAGGTTTGTCGGTATAATAAACAAAAGTTTCCCCCTTTTTGTTTATCAGATTGAGTCGTGTAAAGATTCTTAATATCCTGTGATTGCAGTAGTTTTAGAAATGTCTATCGTACCTTCATTGTCATTCCATGCATAACTCTGCTTTAAATTCACATATTTTATATCTGTTGTATTTTTATAAAATGTTTGGGTTTGCAAAATATTACCGGCTATCCCATATTCTTGAGTGGGAAATATATATTGAAAATCTGTATCAGAATCTTCGCAGTATACGTTGTTTAGTTCTGGTAGCGCAACAATATTACCATTTTCTTCTACCATATAATAGTAAGATTCTACATGCGCGCAACAAGCCAGATATTCTACTTCCATCTTGATCACCTCAGAGATCCCTTCTAGGCCGGGATTCTCTAAGGTGGTAATAAAGATGTCCTCAAAAAGTTCTGTATCATTAATGGTTAGCGTGGATATTTTTTCGGAGCTATCGTCAGAGCGAACCAAATTAACAATATAAGCAGGAAAATCCTGCTCCTGATCAGTAATTTCAGTGGTCACTAAATACTTTTCAGTTTTAATAAATCCTTTTTGTGCATTCAGGAATTGAAAACCTTGAAATAAAATAATGATTATGGCTACATTTTTCATAACAGAGTATTTTGAGGTTGGCTATTTGATGTAAAAGTAGAGTCTTAATTTATCTAAAAAGATAATGTTCTAGAATTCGTTATGGTTCAACTAGAATTCGTTTTAAGCCTAAAAATTCAATATTCGTTCATGTATCTTGATACTATAAATTATGGTGCAGATGTATTTGCTAAACTAAGAAAAGTAAAACTTCAAAAAAGATATTTCTAGAACACCTGTTTCTGGTTAATTAAATCTATCTGAAATGATTAAATTTTGAGATGCTGAAACCTCTGGTAAGGCTTATTATTACTTGAGTTACGTTAAAACCATAAACTTTAAAATTAATTTTTTCATAACATTTTGGAAGCACTTTTTTTTGTATCTTCACCTTGATTACCCCGATAAAGTTATGAGCCAAAAGGTTTATAATTCTTCTGATTTGTTTATACCCCATATAAGTAAATCCGTTCCCTTTCGATATTTGAGAAGATGAAGATTTGTATTGTTCTAGTATAAATCTAAATGTCAGAGATTATAATTTTTCAATTAGAAGACATTGCATTTTATGCAAAGTGTTTTAGATAATTTTTTGTCATTATCCAATGTGACTTGTTTTATAAATTAATAATTGATTATGATTTTTCAAGTACTGCAAATAATAAAGGAAGAAGTAAATGATTATTTCGAAGATGATAACCCTGTCGAGTTAGCGAATATAGCTACTGTAGATATTGGAGATAATGATGACGCCGACGCCGATATTATTTTGACCTTAATTAATATAGACGAGGAACCTACTTTAAAAAATATTCCTAATTATAAAATTGAAGGTACTTCTGTTTCCTATATGAACCCTAAAGTTAATGTTAATCTTTACGTCATGTTTAGCGCTAATAATAGTAGGTATACAGAATCTTTAAAAAGTCTTTCTCAGATTATAGCTTTTTTTCAAGGTAAAAATGTATTCACTCATGCAAATAGTAATTTTAATAGAGATGATGCTGATATGCAAGATCTTGGCAATTTTAAATTCATCACAGAATTGTATACTCCATCCTTTGAACAACTAAGTTATATCTGGGGCATCTTAGGCGGAAAACAATATCCATCAGTATTGTATAAAATAAGATTATTAGAGATTGAAAGAACAGCATTGCAAGCGCAAGGATCTGTTATTACAAATATTAAGGCAACCTTAAATAAGAATTGATGAGTTTTCAAATAGAGTATAAACCCTTAATAGATATAAAGATCCATCATGACTATTTTTTGGATGATGGTACAGATAAATTTATAGATTTATCTGATGAGCAAAAGAAAACTCAATTAGCAGAGTATCGGTTTTTAGACTATTTATCTGTTGTTCCTACATTAAAAACACAAATCCAGCTTAGAAATCATAAGATTGTTCTTCGACATTCTAATGAAGGGTTTCATCTTTTTGTTAATGTAGAAGAATATACCAAGGCCGGAGAAACTGCGAAGGTGTATTGCCCAAAGATTCAAATGGAGGGTGAGCTAACACTTACGTTTGAACTCAGGTTTTCAGATCCTTATTTTAATAATTACACAAATGATAAGGATGCTAACGAAAATAGATATTACTATTTTACAAATACTAAACCCGATGGTGAGCCTAATTCGTTCCCTAACTTTTTTGATGCAAGTGATGTACATACTAAGTTTTTACTGAAGGAAAAAACAAGTAGGGAGCTACTTTATGATATTATTACAAAAGAGGTGGCACCAATTAATGACTTGGGATTAGATCGTATAACGGCCATTGATGAAGCCGACTTAACATCTCCAGAAAATGTTGATGTCCTAAATAATTATATCGAGACCGAAAAACGTAACGGGTTATTGGGGTATATACGTTTTAAGGTTAATGGAGATAATACTAATGACCTTATTGAAGATAATTTGGTTGAAATGTCAAGTGGTCCAGATCAAGTTTTGGGGTGCTTACCAGATAATACTCCTAATCCCACAATTCGATTTGAAAACAGAAAAACATTTTGGAGATATATTCAATTAACAACAGATGATGTTTTTGAAACCAAGAGAAAACAACCCCTTACTCAAAAAGGATTTATTGATCTTAGGCCAAATGATCTTAGGCCTAGATTAAGGAATGTTTTTCTTCTTAATCCAGGTAAAAGCGGGGTAAGAATAGAAGACGATAAAATTTACTCAGAAATATTTATTTAAAATTTAATACAAATTAAAATTCAAAATTATGGCAACGTACAGCACACCAGGAGTCTACATTGAGGAAATAGCAAAGTTTCCTCCTTCGGTAGCTCAAGTAGAAACTGCTATTCCAGCTTTTATTGGTTATACACAGAAAGCTACGAATAAGACCGAAGGAGATCTTAACGAGATTCCGACACGTATTACTTCTATGTTGGAGTATGAAACTTTTTTTGGCTTAGCCGAATTAGAAAAAGGAATTGATGTTGAAGTAGTAGAAGATGTTATCTCTGTAAAGACTCCTACAACAAAGTCTCCTTTTTTGATGTATTACTCTTTGCAACTGTACTTTGCTAACGGAGGAGGACCTTGTTACATTCTTTCTGTAGGTCAATATGGAGAAGGTACGACGCCAGTCACTGCTGTGACTTTGGGTTCAGAAACTACTGCTGGATTGGCAAAAGGATTAAAATTGCTAGAAAAAGAGGATGAGCCTACATTAATAGTCTTTCCTGATGCTACATCATTAGCAGGTAGCGGTGATTTCTATGGTTTGTATAAGTCTGCATTAATTCAATGTAACAAACTACAAGACCGATTTGCAATTATTGACACCTATTCCTATGATAATAGTACTCCTGTAGATACGAATATCAAAACATTAAGAGATGGAATAGATTTAGGAAAAGATTTTATTAAATATGGTGGAGCTTATTATCCTTTTGTAGAAACTATTTTGGATTATAGATACGAAGATCAGGATGTTGACGTAGATGTTACTCCAGCTGGTAAAACTGCTGATGAGGTAATTAACGAAGCTAAAAAATCATTTACCGAATATGTCACTCAGATTGTTAGTCTTAAAGCAGATGTTAGTGCCACTACCAGCGCTGGTGATGCAATAGCTTTAAAACCCGCTTTATCTTCATTGATTGATGATATGATAGACTTAGCAACAGATACTAATGATGCATTAACTACGCTATATACAGATGCAAAAGCAAGTACAAATGCAGATGTTGCGGCTTCTGGAGCTATTTTAGAAACATGGGTAGATACTAATGTTAAAGACTTAGCAGCAGATCTTACAACCCGACAAACAGGGATCAACGATGCTGCTACAGATACCAAAACAAAAATACTCGGGTTTATTTCTACAGGGTCGAATAATGTTTATGGCGATTTAGGAGTAAATGAAACTACGATAACCAGCTCTACGATACTTGTGCAAATCGATGCTTTAAAAAGTGGAGGAGATATTACTACAATTAAAAACGGATTAGGAGATCCAAAAATCCCAGGTAAAAAAGCTTCCTTTAAACTATATGAGTTAGAAACTCAGGATAATGCTCTTTTTAACAGAGTTAAAGCCGAGATAGGTCAATTACCTATAATATTACCTCCGAGTAGTGGTATGGCGGGTGTTTATGCACGTACCGATAGTACAAGAGGAGTTTGGAAAGCACCGGCAAACGTAGGAATGAATTATGTGATTAAACCAACGGTACATATTTCTCATGAAGAACAAGAGAGTTTAAACGTTCATGAAACTGGAAAATCTATAAATGCTATCCGTACATTCTCTGGTAAAGGAACATTGGTATGGGGAGCTAGAACATTAGCGGGTAATGATAATGAGTGGAGATATGTTTCTGTTCGTCGTTTCTTTAATATGGCTGAAGAGTCTATCAAAAAAGCTTCAGAGCAGTTTGTTTTTGAGCCTAATGACGCTAATACTTGGGTTAAAGTAAAGGCTATGATTACAAATTTCCTGAATTTACAATGGAGAGCAGGAGCTTTGGCAGGACCTACACCAGATAAAGCATTTTATGTAAATGTTGGATTAGGAGAAACCATGACGGCTCAAGATGTTCTTGAAGGATATATGATCGTAGAGATAGGTATGGCTGTGGTTCGCCCAGCAGAATTTATCATTCTTAAATTCTCTCACAAAATGCAAGAAGCATAAATAACAAATCATCTTAATAATTTTTAAAGTATATAAAAATGGCAACAACATATCCATTACCAAAGTTTCATTTTAGAGTATCATTTGGAGATTCAGAATTTAATTGTACCGAAGTATCGGGCTTAGATTTTGAAACAGAAATGATCGAATACAGAGCGGGAGCCGATAACGAATATCATAAAACAAAGCAACCAGGACTTTTTAAATATAGTAACATCACTATCAAAAGAGGAACATTTGCTGATAGTAATAAACAGTTTTACGAACAATGGGTGAAAACTGTGTATTTTCAAGAAGGAGAAGAGCAATATCGTGGAGATTTAACGATAAGCCTGCTTGATGAAAAACATGAGCCTGTAGTAACATGGAAAGCAGAACGAGCATATATCACCAAAATTCAATCTACAGATCTTAAGGCAGATGGGAATGAAATTGCTATAGAAACTGCAGAGTTTGTTCATGAAAAACTTTCATTAGTATAATATGGCAGCTTACTATCCACCCGTTGGGTTTCATTTTAAGGTTGAATTTCAAGATATTGAAAATAGAACCAATGATCACCAGTTTCAATCGGTTTCAGGTCTATCTGTAGATCTTGAAACCGAAGAGATTGCTGAGGGTGGAGAAAATAGATTTAAACATAAAATCCCCGTGCGTACTAAATATCCCAATTTGGTATTAAAACGCGGGCTTTTGATTGATTCTGGACTAATTGATTGGTGTAAAAAAGCTATAGAAGATTTCGAAATAGAACCGATTAATCTTACTATAAAATTACTTAACGAAAAACATGAACCCTTATTAACATGGAATGTAGTTCATGCCTACCCTGTAAAATGGACCGTTGAGGATTTTAATGCCGAAGAAAATAAACTATCTATAGAGTCCTTAGAACTGTCATATAACTATTTCAAAACAATTACTTGATGCCAATAGAAATTAAAGAATTACATATTAAAATTAATGTTGATGAAGGCGGTAAAGGCCAGCAATCTGTGGCAACTTTTGGTAAAGAACAAAAATCTGCTTTAATAGCATCTTGTGTAGAACAAGTAATGGAAATTCTAGAAATGCGTAAAGAACGTTAAAGATTCAAAAATGAGTGAAGGTAAATTACAGAAACTAGTAATACGGTGTTTTAAAGATGAACGATTTCAAGATGAATTAGTAGATCTAAAATATACTGCATTATTAAACCCTGAAACATATTCGTTTTCTTTTAAAGCTGATTATCAGGAAGAGCAAGCACAAGGAACGAGCTCTGATGATCCTAAGTTTGTAAGATCTCTGCCCGAAGACCTGAGTTTGGATTTTCTTTTTGATCGTACAGGGGTAATTGTACATTATGGAGATGATCCATTGTCTAGCGGGGGAGATATGGTGTATAAGGATCAAGGTAACGGAATTATAGATGATGTAGATGCTTTTAAGAAAGCAGTCTATGATTACAATGGCGATAAACATAAACCTAATTATCTTATTGTTACTTGGGGAGCGCTTTCTTTTAGGTGTTTTCTTACCTCTATGGATGTGGAGTATAAACTCTTTAAACCAGATGGCACACCACTTAGAGCTAATATAAAAGCCACTTTTAAACGGTTTATCGAAGCTGAAGAAAGGGTTGCACAAGAAAACAATCAATCCCCTGACCTTACTCATTATCGTAGAGTAAAGGCCGGAGATACGCTTCCTTTGATGACCTATCGTATATATGGAGATCCCAAATATTATCTCGAAGTAGCACGGGTAAATAATATTAGCAATTTTAGAAAACTGAAGGAAGGACAAGAGCTTTTTTTTCCTCCATTACAAAAACAATCCTAGATGAATAATAGTGGTGTTATACAAACTTCGCAGAGTTCGGATCTGGTTACGTTCAAAATTCTCATTGCCGGACAGGAATTGTCTAAGAAATATCAGGTAAAAAGTATTTCGGTAGATAAAGAAATAAATAGAATATCTACGGCGAGATTGATTATAGTTGATGGAGATGCATCAACAAGAGATTTTAAACTTAGTAATGAGGATCTATTAATCCCTGGTCAAGAAATCGAAATCACTGCAGGATATCACTCTGATGAAGCTACTATTTTTAAAGGTGTTGTTATTAAACATAACCTTAGGATTAGGCCAAAAAGTAATCAATTAACAATAGAGTGTAAAGATGAAGCTGTAAAACTTACTATAGGAAGGAAAAGTAAATATTTTTATGATAGTACCGATAGCGACATTTTTGAAGAGATTATTGGAGATTATGGATTAGGTAATGATGTTGAAGCTACAACATATACGCATGCAGAATTAGTACAATATAATGCATCAGATTGGGATTTTATAGTGTCTAGAGCGCAAGCAAATGGTAAAATATGTTTTGTAGATGACGGCACGATTAATATTAAAGAACCTGATCTTGGACAGGAAGAGATAGAAACCGTTGTTTTTGGAGGAAATCTTTTGGATTTTGATGCCGAAATTGATGCTAGACATCAAATTAACAAAGTATCCTCTTATTCATGGAATTATGCTGATCAAGAATTATTAGAGATAGAAGCTAATGATCCTTCGGTTTCTCTAAATGGTAATTTGTCTTCGGGAGATTTGGCCGAAACGATTGGGTTAGAAAACTTAGAACTTCGACATGGAGGTGCCGTTACCGATTCTGAATTGCAAAATTGGGCAGATGCCAAATGGTTGTTTCAGCAGTTGGCTAAAATACGTGGTAGAGTAAAATTTCAAGGCATCCCAGACGTAAAACCAAATACAATATTAAACTTAGAAGGAGTTGGAGAACGGTTTAATGGTAAAGTTTATGTAAGTGGTGTGCGCCATAATATTACCGAGGGTAATTGGACTGTTGATGCCCAATTTGGATTAGATCCAGAGTGGTTTTCAGAAACATACGATATTGATATGATGCCTGCATCAGGGCTATTACCGGCTATTCATGGATTGCAAATAGGAATAGTATCCCAATTGCAAGATGACCCAGATGGCGAGGAACGTATTTTGGTGCAAATTCCAATTATTGATAATCAGGAACAAGGTATTTGGTGTAGAGTGGCATCCTTGGATGCTGGCGATAATCGAGGTGCTTTTTTTAGACCCGAAATAGAAGATGAGGTCATTGTAGGGTTTATAAATAAAGACCCAAATGATGCAGTAGTTTTAGGGATGTTGCATAGTAGTGCAAAACCAGCACCTATAACAGCAAGTGATGATAATCATGAAAAAGGCTTTGTAACTCGTAGCGAAATGAAAGTGCTTTTTGATGATGATAAAAAAACTATAAATATCACAACTCCAGCGGGTAAACGCATTGCTTTAGATGAAGATGAAGGAACTATAATCGTTGAGGATGAAAACTCAAATGTTATTACTATAGATAGTGCCGGAATTTTAATGGAAAGTGCTGGCGATATAGAAATTAAAGCTGCCGGAGATGTAAATATAGAAGGAACTAATGTTAACCTAACGGCTAGTGCAGCTTTTAAAGCCGAAGGCTCTTCTGGAGCAGAAGTCTCTTCGGGTGCTACAGCAGTATTAAAAGGATCATTAGTGCAAATAAACTAGGCGTAAGGCTATAGTTTAAAAAATATAAACAATAATAAAATAGATATAGTATGCCACCTGCAGCAAGAGTAAATGATATGCATGTATGCCCAATGGTAAATCCAGGTCCTGTGCCTCATGTAGGAGGTCCTATTTTACCAGCAGGAGAACCCACAGTATTGATTGGAGGTATGCCAGCAGCTCGAGTTGGAGATATGGCTACCTGTAGTGGTCCTCCAGATACCATAGCAGCTGGGTCAGCAACTGTATTAATTGGAGGGATGCCCGCTGCAAGAATGGGTGATTCTACTGCACATGGAGGGTCTATAGTGGCAGGTGAACCAACTGTAATGATAGGATAATATGGAAAATAAAAAATCATTTCTTGGAGTAGGATGGAGTTTCCCACCCGAATTCAATAAACAAGCCGCGGCTGTAAAGATGATTTCGGACGAAGAAGATATAAAAAGTAGCCTCGAAATATTGCTATCCACTCGTTTGGGCGAAAGAGTAATGGTTCCCCAATATGGTTGTAATCTAGATGAGTTACTTTTTGAAAACTTGAATAGAACTCTTGTAACTTATGTAATTGAGCTTATCAAGACGGCAATTTTGTATCACGAACCAAGAATAGATGTAGATCGTATTGATATTTCTGAAAGTGATGTATTACAAGGAGAGCTTTTTATCAAAGTAGAGTATACTGTTAGAGCCACGAATTCGAGAAATAATGTGGTTTTCCCATTTTATTTAGAAGAAGGAACTGATATTTAATTATTAAAACGCGACAATGTCAGAAAACTGTGATTATATAGATAGTATTCTAAGAAGAAACGGAAGAGATCAACAACAACGTTTCAATAAAATATTGAATCCCGATAGCCTTAAGCTTCATGATCTTGATATTGAAGATTGGATGCTTTTTGCTTATAATTTTGCCAAAAACGTTAACTATTTTGATAATAATAGCGATGATGTTCCCGTAGGGAATTGGCAAGACTTATTTCGTTATTTCAATTTTAATGAAGAAACCATTCCTCTAAGAGGAGAATCAGATTATGAGAAAATAAAAAATGAGATTACCCAAACTCTTGCAGAACAAGAAAAAGATAGTGGAGTAACTCCGCATTTTACCTTATTCATTTGTTTTTTAAGGTTGTTGTCTTTTTCGCAAACACGTTTTAATGGATTAACAAAGCGACATCTTGACTTCTATTATAAAGAAATATTAAAAGTCGAAAAGCTTCCAGCTCATCAAGATAAGGTTCATCTTCTTTTTGAAATTGCAAAAAAGAGCGCAAGTGAAAGAATAGAAGAAGGTACCGAGCTTGATGGTGGTAAAGATAAAAATGGAAGTAAGCGCGTTTTTAAAACATCAGAAGAATTAGTAGCTAATAAAACGAGTATTGCATTACTAAAAAATATATATAATCATCAAGAAGATGGTGTAAATGGGATTAAAAGAGAATTAAAAGCTGCAAATATGGCAAACTCTTTTGATGGAAATGGAGAAGATTTTCCCGAGGGTCAGGCAGATTGGTGGCCTTTTGGGTATCCCTCTTCTGTTGACCCATACCCACCACTTCCTAATGCTAAAACAGGTTTTAGTTTAACCTCTCCTTTATTAGAACTTAAAGAAGGAGAAAGAACTATTGATATTCTTATTAGTTATCAAGTGCCTGCAAATCCTGGACCTGATGATCCCCAGCCTATAATTCCATTTCCTGCACAAAGTTTTCCTTTTGAAACTTTACAAGACAATATTACCATCTTTTGTAGTGGAGAATCAGGATGGTTAGGTCCTTATGAACTTGAAAATAGTTCGGTACTGAATCCAGGTAGTATGTTACTTTCGTTTAAAATAGCCCGAGACGAACCTTCGGTGGTTAATTATAACAAAGAAATTCATCTTGAAGATTTTGATACCAAACATCCTGTTGTTCGTTTTTTGATAGATCAATCCTCAGAAGATGGGTATGATATTAATAGGAGATTAGCTATTAATACTCTTAATTCTATAAAAGTAGATGTTAATGTAACTGATATAGTTTCTCTCGAATTAGAGAACGATACGGGAGTGCTTAATGTCAAAAAACCGTTTTATCCTTTTACCACAGATCCTATAAAAAGATCTAATTTTATAATGAACTACCCAGAGGTTTTTAGAAAACCCTGGGAGACTATAGATATTGATATTATTTGGAGAGATACACCTGATTTTGATAATGGTTTTCAAGATCAATATGCCTATTATGATCGATCCGATGTGAATGATACTTATTTCAAGTTTACACCTGCTATACTTAATAGAGAAATTTGGAATGATAAGGTTAAAGATTCGTCTATCGAATTGTTTAACTCAATAGACACCGATACCAAAATTTATAAAACATCATTCACATATGATAATCCTGCAGTAAGTAGCAATCCTACTCGATTTGAATTAGGTAAAAATGGGCCACTTAGGTTTTCTCTTGATCAATCATTTTTGCAAGAGTTGTATCCAACCAAATACGCGTTAGCAATTTCTAAAGAGATCTTGGCAGATCCTCCTACAACACCTCCTGACCCACCAGTTGAACCTCAAATTCCTAAAGAACCCTATATACCTTTAATTGAAACAATCACTATGGGGTACAGTGCTTCAGATACTACCACTCTGAAATTGATTGATGGTGCGGATAATGAAACTCAGCAAAAAAAATATGAAAATAACCTTATTAAACTGTTTCATGAATCTCCATTTGGACAATATGAGGAACATGAATATCTAAAGAGTAAGGTATTAGAAAAAAATAATGAAAAGCTCGAAGATAATGGTAGTTTTCTAATTAATCATTTGGTGCCGCAGCATTGCAGAGGAGGATCATTATTTATAGGTCTTGAAAATGCTGAAATAGGCCAACAAGTATCACTCTTGATTCAAGTTTTAGAAGGAAGCGAAAATCCGTTGACCATTTCTTTTGAAGGTAAAGAACGTGTAGAATGGTCAATTTTGTGTGATAATCACTGGAAAGATCTACAAAATGATATCTTAAAAAATAGTACCGATAATTTGCTAACATCGGGAATTGTAAAATTTGGAATTCCTAAGCAAGTAACGGATCAAAATACAAGACTCCCAAGAGGATATGTTTGGCTACGAGCTAGGATTCATAAAAATTATGATGCTGTAAGTAAAGCAAAAACAATTCATACCCAAGCTGTTTTAGCAGAGTTTGAAGATAGGAATAATGAATTGTCTCATTTAGAAACCGGATTACCTAATGGTAGTATTAGTAAACTGATAACTAGAGTGCCTCAGATAAAAAGCATAACGCAACCTTATAATTCTTTTGATGGGCAACCTCAGGAATCTGATGATGCATATTACAGAAGGATCAGTGAGCGTCTTAGGCATAAAAATAGAGCAATTACGCTTTGGGATTATGAAAATTTGGTATTGCAAGAATTTCCAGAAATATATCAGGTAAAATGTCTTAATCACACTAACGTTTCTTCCTTTTTATCACCAGGAAATGTAACGTTGGTTGTAATTCCAGATACAATCAATAAAAACGTATTTGATATTTTTCAACCTAGGGTAAGTAGGGCGACTTTAAATAAAGTAAAAACCTTCGTGAATCGGTTAAATTCAATGCATGTAGAAACTGAAGTTATTAATCCTACTTACGAGGAGGTAGAGATTTCTTTGGCAGTAAAGTTTTATGATCAATATGACGAGAATTTCTATACCAAACAATTAAGTGAAGACATTACCCAATTTTTATCGCCCTGGGCTTTTGATACTTCGCGAAGTATAGATTTTGGGGTAACATTACATCGAAGTGTACTAATTGATTACCTCGAAAAACTGTTTTATGTAGATTACCTGCAGGATGTAGTCATGAAAAAAAATGATGAAAATTTCCTTACCAGCATCGAACCCTCAAACCCGGCCTCTATATTAGTTTCGGCAAGAGAACATATAGTGAGTACTGATATAGAAAAGTGTGGAAACCAAGAAGAAAAAGAAATAGACACATGTCAAGCATAGATACAAATATTACCATTCCAAAAAATGTTGCCTCTCAAGACGACCTGGATTTCTATTTCTTACGAAAAAAAGGAATAGAATATATTTCACAGTTAGGAGGTAGGTTATGGACAGATTATAACTCTCATGATCCTGGGATCACTATTCTAGAAATGTTGTCGTATGCAATATCAGATTTGGGAATGCGCATTAATATGCCCATTGAAAATTTGTTGGCAGCAGATGAAAATGATAAAGGAATAGAAACTCAATTTTTTAAGCCTGCGGATATTTTCCCATCAAAACCAGTAACAGCCTTAGATTATAGAAAGATATTTATTGATATTCCTGGGATTAAGAATTGTTGGTTAAGTAAGTTCGAGAAAATAATGTATCTAGATTGTAAAAAAGATAAACTTACTTATAACAAAGAAGATATTGATATTATTGGATCAGGAAGCATAGCAGAGTCCGATTTTATTAAAGAATTTAATCTAAAAGGTCTTAATAATATTACTTTAGAATATGATGAAGATTTTCTTAAGATAGGTACAGAAAAGCTTTCGAAACAAAAGAAAGCAGAGCGTATACAAAATAAAAAAGAAGAACTAATAGAACAGGTACGGGTTAAGTATCACCAAAATCGTAATCTATGTGAAGATCTCATCGATTTGGGAGAAGTCGAATTACACCCGATATCAATTTGTGCGAGTATAGAGGTAGAAAATGAAGCTGATGAAGAGTTAATACATGCCAAAGTTTTAATTGCAATAGAAAATTATTTTTCGCCCACAATTAATTTCTACTCCATCCAGGAAATGTTGGATAAAGGGTATACTACAGATCAGGTTTTTGAAGGACCTATACTTAATAGAGGGTTTATAGATACTGAAGAGCTAGAAAACGCCAATTTACGGGAAGAGGTACGCCTGTCTGATATTATAAAGTTAATTATGAATATCGAAGGGGTAAAGTTTGTCAAAGAAATTTCGGTTGGGAATTGCGATGATGATATAGCAGAATCAAATGATTGGTTAATTTGTATTGATAAAGGTAAAAAACCAGTGCTCTGCGATAAAAGTATTATCAATTATAATAAAGGTTTTTTACCTCTTAATTTGAATCAAAAACAGGTAGAAGAATATCTCGATGACTTAAAGCCTGAAGCTACATTAGTATTAGATCAAGAGTTGCCACTCCCAGAAGGTCAATATTTTGATAATGCTTCATATACTACCATCCAAAATGATTTCCCGGATACTTATGGTATAGGAATAGATGGACTATCGGCCAGAGCAACGACCAGCAGAAAATCACAAGCAAAACAATTAAAAGCATACCTATTATTCTTTGATAAGATATTGGCTAGTTATTTTCAACATTTGGGCAAAGTCAAAGAACTATTATCTGTTAGTGGTCAATCCGAAAACACCTATTTCACACAGGCAATTAAAGATGTAGCTGGATTCGAAGATTTGGTTAATAATTATAACACCAATAATGACGAAGAATTAACTAATGCATTATTTAAAGAAATAGATAACAATACTGTACGCCGAAATCAAATTCTTGATCATTTATTGAGTCGTTTTGCAGAACGTTTTGGAGAGTATACTTTTTTGATGAAAACGCTTTATGGAGATGCAACAGGAGAAGTTGTACTTCGAAATAAAGAGGCATTTTTAAAGGATTATAAAGTTATTAGTCGGGAGCGAGGTAACGCCTTTGATTATTATAAACAACCATTTAGCAATTTATGGAATACCAATAATGTTTCTGGAACGCAAAAAAGACTAGCTCGTTTATTAGGAATCAAAGATTATAATCGCAGAAATATATCTAACTCGTTTATAAACATCAAAACAGATGTAGATGAAAATGATTGTAAGGTTTTTAGATGGGAAATTTTAGATACCAAAGGAGAGCCAATTCTTAGGTCTACGGAGAATTATGGTTCCAAAACAGCCGCTATAAATGAGCTTCATTTTTCAGTTTTACAATTAATAGAGACAAGTAAATATGATCTCGAAGAAGCATTTACTAAAACGATTAAAGACGATACCGATGTTGATAATATCAAACTCAATAAATCAAGCCTTAAAGGGGTATACTCTTTTAGCGTAATTAATCCTGATTTTCCTGTTTCAAGTACCAAAAGAATAACGGCAATACATTCTCGGTTTTATGACACACAAGAAGAACTAAAAGATGGGATTTTTGAAACTTTAGCGTTTGTCGAAAATGATTTTACAGAAGAAGGTTTGTTTCTTGTCGAACATATTTTATTAAGACCAGATGTAAAACAGATTGATGTCGATGAGAAAAGTTTTATTCCGGTATGTGCAGATACCTGCGAAAACTGTGAACCTGTTGATCCTTATTCTTATAGAGTAAGTATTATTTTACCAGGATATACCTATCGATTTGCCGATACAGATTTTAGAAATTACATGGAAAATGTCATCAAACAAGAGATCCCTGCTCATGTAATAGCAAGAATATGTTGGGTAGGTCATAGAAGAGGAGAAGTCCCCGATGAGGAAAATGGACTTTTTAGATTTGAAAATGCATATAAAGAATTTTTGGAAGCAAAAACATCTAATACAGGAGAAGAAGAAATGACATATATAGACGAAGATACAGGAGAAGAAACATCAAAATTAGAACAGTTTGTAGATAAATTGTTTAGTCTGCAAACGCTATACCCAGCAGGCAGGTTAATAGATTGTGATAATGATGATGATATCGAAGGTCAGGTTATACTAGGTAAAACAACTCTAGGATCATTATAACTTATGAATACTCATAAAATAAGAAAGTAGATAATAACATGTTTTCACCAAAAACATCAAATACCGCAACCAAGGGCAATAACACGCCTTCTGTTTTTAAACCAAAAAATGGAAGCGATATGTTTATACAGCCTAAAGTAAAGGTGGGTCAACCTGGTGATAAATATGAAGTAGAAGCTGATCATGCTGCAGATCAAGTAGTCAATAAACAACAGAATACAACACAATCTAATATTACACCTACTCCGGTTGCTGTGCAAACTATGACCGAAGAGGATACTATACAGGAAAAGCCTATTGCAGAGCGTATTCAACCTTTAACAGGTTTGTCTGATGGCTCGTCTGTACAAAGAATGGAAGAAGAACCATTACAACTCCAGGAGGATGAAGATGTTCAATTGATGGCCGATGAGGAGGTACAAACCATGCCGGCAGAAGAAGACATCCAAATGATGGCAGAGGATGAAGAGGTGCAGGCGAGAGAAAATTCAGGAAATCCAAGTATAAATTCGACCGCAAATATTGGTAGTTCCCTTAGAAATTCTAGAGGACAGGGCTCTCCATTACCAAATGGGGTACGCACACAAATGGAGTCTGGGTTTGGAGCAGATTTTAGTGGAGTTAGAATTCATACGGGCAGTCAATCGGTTGGGATGAATCAAGCACTGGGTGCACAAGCTTTTACGAATGGGAATGATATTCATTTCAATCAAAATCGATTTAACCCTACCACCAATGAAGGGCAAACGCTGTTAGCTCATGAATTAACACATACAATTCAACAAGGAGCATCTGGACCTGCTACTCAAGAAAGTGCAGAAACTTCGGCTGGAGGAGCAACGTCATCGCAATCAACAGAATCAGAAACATCATCAGAAACTCCTGTTAATGAGGTCGCCGCAGAAGTTGTAGAAACCCCAATATTGGGAGAAGAAGTGATTATTGAAGGCCAAGGCCAAGGAGAGGTTAATGCCGAAGAAGTACAACCTACAACACCAAGAAGTCCAGAAGAAGATCCTAATTTCAAACAACTAGAGCAAAGAGTAGATAATACAGCTAGTGACCAGCAAGATCATGAGCCGGCTACAACTTCGGCAGGAAGTGCGCAAGCAGCAGCAGCTTCTCCATCAAACGAACGTCAAAGTGGAGCCCAAGCTGCGCAAGTAGATACAATGGAACAGCAAGAAGCTGGAGAATTTAGTGCTGAAGCGTTCAAAACACAGCTGATGCAACGTATCGAAAGTATGCAATTGCCTGCCAATGAAGAAGAAGCTGCGGATTTCGAAAATAATAATAATATAGACGAAGTTCGAGATGCCGCAACACAGGATGTGCAAAGTGAACAAGAAGCTGCCTCAGGTAATATATCGGCAACTACAGCTCAAGAACCAAATACTGAAGCCATACCAGAGCGTGAGGTGACACCATTACCAGAAGCACCTATTGGTAGTGCGCCAGGTAGTGTACGTGCACAAAGTGCAATGCCTCCAGCTAGAGGAGATAGTGAAGTGAGTCAACCTTTACATGATAACATGTCTGAGGTTGATCAGCAGATGACTGATAACGAAATTACCGATGAGCAATTAGCCAATTCTAATGAACCAGAGTTTATAGGGGCTTTAGACTCTACAAATCAGGCTAGAGAAAATACCGTTCAGGCACCTGGTGAGTTTAGAGCAGGAGAGCAAAGCGAATTGCAAAATGCACAAAGTACCGCTGCTGGTAATAGCCAGCAATCCCTAGAAGGGATGCATCAGGATCGTGCTGGAGTCTTAAATCAAGTCACTACAGAACAAACACAAACTGGTACTACTGATACTGCAGAACGAGAACGTATTGCCGGAGAAATAAATACAATTTACGAGAATACCAAAACCGATGTCGAAACTATTCTTAGCGATCTCGATACTCGAGTTAGCGATATTTTCACTGCAGGTGCAGAACGCGCAAAACAAGCATTTGAGAATCATGTAAAAAGAGAAATGGATGCTTATTTAGATGAGCGTTATGGTGGCTTTGGAGGTTTCTTAAACCGTGTTGGAGATGTGTTTACAGGGTTGCCAGATGAAGTAAATGAATTTTTTGTTCGAGGGAGAGAGATTTTTATAGAGCGAATGGACGCTGTAATTACTGATATTGCTAATGTAGTAGCTACAGAACTCACCGCTGCCAAAAATCGTATTACCCAAGGTAAACAAGAAGTACAAGATTATGTTACTTCACTCCCACAAAATTTACAAGAAATAGGCCAGGAAGCTGCAGAAGGAATTCAATCTCAATTTGATGAACTAGAGCAATCTGTAGATGACAAGCAAGATGAATTGATTGATAGCTTAGCAAATCAATATAATGAAAGCTTACAGACTGTAGATGCTAGAATTGAAGAAATGCAAGCTGCAAATCGAGGCTTGATAGATATGGCATTAGATGCTGTTGCTGGTGTAATCCAGACCATCATCAATATTAAAAATATGTTGATGGAACTTTTAAGTTCTGCCATTAGTGTTATAGGTACTATTATACAAGATCCAATAGGTTTCTTAGGGTTATTAATAGAGGGAGTAGGTCAAGGGCTTAATAATTTTGTGAGTAATATCCTTTCACATATGCAAGAGGGGCTTATTGCTTGGTTAACAGGGTCATTAGGCAGTGTAGGTATCACCATACCAGATAACCTATTTAGTTTATCGGGGATTTTTGATTTAGTAGCACAAATACTAGGAATCTCTTGGGATTTTGTGCGCAGTATAGCAGTTCGTGTATTAGGTGAACCAGTAGTACGAGTGGTAGAAACTGCGTTCGAGATCTTTACGATATTACGTACAGATGGTATTGCAGGACTTTGGGAGTATATCAAAGAGCAATTTAATAACCTGAAAGAAATGGTCATGGATGCTATCCGTGATATGATCATTACCAAAGTTGTCGAGGCAGGAATTAAATGGATATTAGGGTTGTTAAATCCGGCAGGAGCCTTTATCAAAGCAGCAATGCTTATTATTGATATTGTTAAGTTCTTTATACAACGAGGCAGTCAAATTATGGAAATGGTACGTGCCTTTATCGATGGAGTAAAAGCAGTAGCATCAGGTAATGTAAGTGCAATTGCCAGCGCTATAGAAATGGCTTTAAAGAAATCTATACCAGTATTGATTGGTTTCTTATCATCCTTGTTAGGGATTACCGGTATTACTCAAAAAGTACAAGAGATTATTCAAAAAATCCGAAAGAAAATCGAGGATGCTGTTGTTGGCTTGTTAAATCGTATTAAGAGTGCTGCCAAACGATTGTTTAGAAGATTAACTGGGCGTGGAGGTGAAGATGAAAGTAGTTCAGAAACAAGTGAGGGTGAAGGCGATGGTCAAATAGGAAAAAATGTTGCCTTTAATGATGGAACTGAAGGACATAGACTTTGGGTTCAAGATGATGGAGAAGCTGAACTTATGGTTGCTAGTGGAAACCCAAAACCAGTATCGGAAAAACTTACAGAATGGAAGAATAAAGTGGATACAGTTGCAGCTGAGAAAGGATGGACTCAGGCTAGGAAGACAGAAATCAATGGATGGATTACTCAGGCTGAAGGTATTAACAATCAAGCAAATCAACAAATTGATGTGTTTGAAAGAGAAGAACAAGCGAATTCATCTAATTCTGATACACAAGGAGAATCTGTAGCTCAGCAAAATGCTGATGATCAGATAGAAGGAAAACAAGATGAGTTAAAACCGTTATTAAAAAACTTGTTTAGTGCTTTTGGAGAAGAGAACTCACTAACTGTAGAAGTAGCAGAGAATGATAAGATTAAAGCTAAATATACAAGTGATAGAAAGTTTCACGCTATTGTTAAAAAAGTTGAAGATGCTCACGATAGTCCTGATGATAATAAAATTGAACATCAATTTAACTGGGAAAAATTAAAGCAACGTGATCAAACTAATTCATTTACTCAATTTAATACGAAATGGGAATCAGGAGAGATTGAACATGCTACTTCCACCACAGAACATAGCGATTATAAACCTCAAAATGTAGTTCCTTCAGTAGATGGTGATTTCTTCGTCTTGAAATATGATTATGGTCCGGAAGGGTTAGGGCGTGATGAATTGGTAGAAGTTGAAGTAAGAATGAAAATCGAAGATGTAGAAGAAAAAAAGGTAAATCATCAAGTTTTTGGAGGAGGACTAGCTATAAAACCTTCAGGTAGTAGAGGTAGAACAGATAGTGCAGGTAGACTTTTACGTGATGGGGCCAATCCAGATAATGTTTCCTTAAATTCGGCTCATATTATTGCCGATTGGTTTAATGGTAGTGGTTATAGGCAAGGTTTAAATTTGATTTTGACAAGTGAGCACTATAATAAAAAAATAATGGGAGATGAAGAGAAGGCAATCACAAGAGAGTTAAGGGAAGTCCAGAGGAATTCGGGAGATCTTTTGGTAACTTTTGATCTCCGTGTTACTGCTATCTATCAAGCTACAGGTGATGATAAAGTAGTAGAGACTTTGGGAGCTCTTAGATCAGACCTAACACCAGAACAATTACGAGCCGTGCATTTAGATTTGCAAGGAGATCAAGATCCAAGAAGGTGTGAAAGTGTGACCTATGTTGTTGAAAAGGTTAAAATTGGAGGAGTGGTAGATGAGTCAATTTTTATCGAACCAAGAGAAATAGGAGAGGACAAACATTTATAATAATTTATATGAAAAATATAATTAATCTTTTAGAAGATTTTTTTGAGAGAGAGGTAAATGCTTTAATGGCTCGGCGAAAAGCCGATATGGCAAATTATAATGAAAAATTAAAGTTAATGAACGAGTTAACTATTGAATTGTTAAAGAATTCATTTGGTATGATACCTGCCAAGAAACTTTACGATGAAAGTTTTTATGAACGAGCTCAAAAGGCTCCACCTGTTCTGAAGCGACATTTGTTTCGAATCGATGAATATAAAACATCTAAAGGAGACATTGTATATACGTGTATGGCTTCGGGTTCAAATCCCAAAATAGCTAGTTTATTTAGTTTATTCATTGTTGGTTATATTGATAATGAGCCGAAAATATTTACAAAATTCACTCTTTCTGATAATGGTATGGGAGGAGATATGAAATGGTTTTCTGGAGGAGGTGATGAAAGGTTTGAACATAAAGTAGATGATGAGTTTGTTTTAAATGAGACTGCTTTAGGTGAAAAAACAGAAACATTGCGATTACAAGAACCAGTAGAAACTGATATAGATGGCTTAAAAGAATACAATAAAGATTAATCTCTGTTTTATAATCCAAAAGAGGGTAACAACAAGACATACAATAACAAAACACATAAGGTTATGACAACGACATTAGAGGCAATAACCACCAATTTTAGAAGGTTTACTCAAAATCAGGTCCTTACCGAGGGGCATCTTAATCAAATCGTTGATTACTTTGATGATCAAATACGATTATCCAGAACCTGTCTTAGTGGGGTTGGGATCGTATGTGGTTTTGAGGTAAGCTGCGATGAGACCACCAAAGAAATTACCATCACCCAAGGAGTTGGAGTAACAACCGATGGAGATCTAATGCATCTTTTTGAATCTGATGCTGAAGGAGCTTTAACAATAGATTTAGAATCTATTACTTATGGTGGATATCAAGGTTATGATAATACCCAAGGCAATTATAGACCTTTCTTTTATAGAGGTAGTTCTCAAATTACTTTAAGAGAACTTACAGTTCAATCTAGAGGAGATGGAATAAGACCCCTTAGTAGTTTATCTACCCTTAAAGATATGGTGGTGCTATTGTATCGCGAAACGTATATTGAAGAGGCAGATCTTTGTACTACTCTGGGTTGTGATAATCAGGGAGAGAGTAGGGTTGTTAATCACAGAGTATTGTTAGTTAGCAAAACAGATGCAAGATATATTATTAGCCAAGATCAAACGATACAAAAAACTAATTACGGTAAGCTATATTATGATCTTCCCGAGGTTACCATGAATAAAGTTGTAGGTACACCAGATATTTTTGACACCTATATTGATTTAAAACAGAGCTTTTATGAAGTAATAAAAACGACCAGCACATTACAAGATTTACGAGAAGGATACAGTAAACTTTTAACAGCTTTAGAAGCGCAAGAATTATTGGCTGTAGTAAATGGAAAATTTGCAGAGCTATTCAATTTTGGAGAAGTTAATATTCCTGACGATTTTCAATACCTATATGACTTATTAAAGGATCTTGTAGGTACTTATAATGAAATCAAAGAGTTATTGCTTACCATAGAAGTATCAGATTGCTGCGCAGGGTATGAAGATTTTCCTAAACATTTGATGTTAGGCGAAGTCGAAAAGGCAGGAGAATGTTATGAGTGTAGACATGGTTTTTATAAATCTCCAATACTAGCAGATCTTGTATCCACCACCTGTGATAGTTGTGCTCCCAAAGAGTTAGATTATGATATTAGCGTTGATGATGATCCTGTTTGTGATGATAGCGTAGGCAACACAGATGGTAATCATATTGTTTTTGTTATAGATGAGTCTGGTTCTTTTAGATCGCAAATAGATTTTGTGAAAGATTCCTTAAATGGTTATCTGGATTCGGTATCCGCTACCAACACAAATATTTCGATTATTGGGATGTCTACTAATGTTGATAATACCAGAAGTGATCACGTGATTTATAAGCGTGCGAATGATCCGGTACACAGAAATTGGATTGATAGTATTTATGGAACTGCTGCTTCTCAAGGAAATGGAGGATCTGATTTTTGGGGAAGTGGTTATCAAGTAGTTTTAGAGTCAATCTTGAATACCGATATTCCTGATCCTACAATTGTTATTGTTCTTGGTGATGAAGGACCTGGGCCTTATAATGCCGCGGGACATAGTGTGACTATCGATAGAGCGGGAGCAATAAAAAGAGATACCAAGTTGTTTTTATATATTGTTGATTCCAACAGAGATACTGTATTATCCGGTATAGCTTCAGATGCGGTTTCGGCAGATTCGGTTGCCAGTATTGATGGAGAAACGGATCTGGATACTTCAGATTATTTTGTCACTGCAGATTTTAGAGATTTAGAGATAAAAATTAAAAATCTAAATGAATCATTAATCAATTCGAATATTCTTTGTCCCGAAACTACTGCAGATGAGGTAGTGGTAGGAGCATCTAATACAGAACTTACTATTTGTTATAGTGCAGGTAAAAGTGAACAACGACTTTTTACTTTGATTAGAAGAGCAGTGCAACAATTAGCGAATTATAACCCAGATTATGGCTTTATTAAAGTTACGCCATCTATGAGTTTGGGAGCTTTAAGTAAAAAGGCAATTCCGTTTTATTACAACGTAGGTGAAAAATTGATAGAATATTGGGATTTTGATAAGACTATACTTGGAAGACATAGAACCAATTTGAGTTATCACGATGGCCTGTTAGCGATAAAAAAACCTTTAGAATTTTGTATTGATAGTGATTTTTATAGAGTAGAAGGTCATTTGGGAAGAGATTATAAAGAGGTAGTAGGTAGAATTAACACCATCAAAAAATCAAATAGTTTAGGTTTTAATGTAGTAGCATTACCTATTGATAATGATGATGTAATAGGTGAGGATTATAAATCTTTTTATTTAAATCGCAATTTTGGGTTAGAGCACAAGGCAGGAGTGCCTCCTGGGGGGACCTTAGTCCTGTTTTACCTACAAAATAGACAATCCGATGGAGGAAGTGTTTTTGTGGGAGAAGGAGATTTTGATGGTGTTAGAGAAGTACCTTCAAAAAGACGCGCAGCTGCTGCTAGTGCTAAATCTTTTGAGATAGATCCCAGAGTAGCTAATCCTGTAGTAGCAGATTTTTGTTTACCATACCTCTGCTGTGATGAAAACGAAATAGAAGTGAGTCTTCCTGACGAAATTATTTGTTTTGACGAAAAGACACCTCCGGTTCCTTTTGATGTAGTGCCTAGAACAGCTGTGGTTAGAGCAGATGTTCCTGATGGATTAGATGGTGGAGTGATACAAAATTCTGATGGCACATATTCATTTGATGCAAGAAGAGTGAGTCCACAATTACATGGGATAAGTATTCGATTTATTGTAAACAATCAGAATTCTAATTTTGGAGTTAAGGTATATCCAAAACCAGAATTATCGATAACACATTCTGTGAAATATAGTAATAATAAAACTATGGCTACAGTAACATATACGGTTGTAGGAAGCGATATCGGTACCATTACAGATTTTAGATGGGATTTTGGAGATGGTTCTCCTATTGCTAGTACAAGACCAAATAGTTTTGGGCAAGTCATCAAAGTGTATAATCTACCTGTAAATGATGATAATATGGTTTCTCCGATGCTTACTATAACGAGAGATTTTTGCTCGACAAATGTGCCTATTAGTGATATAATTTTTGATGATGTACCTTATTACTATGGATATACAAGCGCAAGAAGATTTAATGGTGATGATGATGATATTTTATCAATGTCAATAGGAGATTTATTATAGAAATTTGGAAAAAATCAAACTAATATATAGCCTTAATACGTATCCAATTACTCATAATAGATGGAATATGGGTAATAAATTAAAGGATACCATTTATATGACAGCTGCTAGCATTTTATATAGCTGCCAGTGGTATGAAGAGGTCGAATTATATGTGGATGACATAGGGTATGCCTATTTAGAAACATTGCCCTGTAAAGTTACCTTAGTTGATTTTGATCAAAACTCAGAATTATGGATGAAACCAAAATTATCGGTTATCGAAAATCAGAATACACCTTTTATTCATATAGATAACGATGTTTTTTTAAAGAAATCAATTGCTATGGAGTTTGATAAGGTTTTAGTCGAACGCAAAGATATAGCCTACCATAATTATAAAGATTTAATAACTTTTTTTGATCAGTATTGCAATGGTATGATGTTTTGGAATCCAAAATTAAGGTATGCTTGGTCTTGCGGAGTCATTGGATTTAAAGATTTAGAATTAAGAGATGATTTTGTGAATGGTTATAAAGTGCTTGAAGATGTTTTTGAAAAAAATAAAAATGATTATGAGTGTTTTAAAAACAGTTGTAATGGAAAAGGGTGGTATTTAGAACCAGGTTTACTTTTAGAACAGTATAATCTCACTAGTCTTCTTTCAAAAAAAGATATAATTCCAGCAGTTTTAATTCCTGGAGAATCACATCAAAAACAATCATCCTATGCAAATGAGATTGGGTACACTCATCTTTTTGGAGCTTCAAAGTATCACCCCAAAAACATAAATAAAATAGAAGAATTGTTAAATGAAAAGTTTAATGCTCACTATAAAATAATTAAAGAAAAAGTAAACTTAAACCAAACCGTGATGGTATAGATTTTAAAACAAAGTATAAAATTATATAAACAAGTAAGACAGTATCACTAATATGAATAAAATTGTGTACAGTTTCTGGACTGCACCTTTAAAAAAAAGGTGGAGAGAATATAGAGAAGGTTTGGATCTAGAAGAAATAATACAATCTTCTATCAACTGCTTGTATTTATCTGCGTTGTATTCAAAAAAATGGGGCTTCGAAGTAGAAATTGTAACCGATTTAGATAGTGTAAAACATTTTGAAGAATTAGATGTAGATAACTTGTCTACAGAGCTTACTTTTTTGAGTTATGAAGGGAGTTCTTGGATACAAGGTAAAATGTTTGCGATCTCCAAACAAACAAAACCTTTCGTGCATATTGATTGGGATGTAATGCTAAGGAAAGAGACTGTAGTCGATATTATTAAATCATGTAAAGCAGATTTAATCGTACAAAGTTTGGATGATATTTCGTTTGATCAAAAAGGAACTATTGGTAATGAAATACTATGGGAACATATAGAAAATTTTAAGTGGATTGCAGATAATAGCCCTTTTTATATTGAAGAATTAAATAGAACACACTATAAGGTATATAATACAGCAATTATTGGATTTAATAATTTGATATTGAGAGATGCATATATCAATGATTTTTTAAAGTGCTTGCAAATTAATCGCGGTACTAACAAAAAAAGGTTTTTTGATATTGATGTGTCTAGAATGATAGATCAATACCTAATGTATTGTGTTGCAAAATCTCACAAAGCAAAGGTGCAGGTATTACTACCCAAAGAGCAAAATATACAAGAAGAGGCAAAAAAGATGGGGTATACTCACCTCACTTTTTTGAGTAAATACACCAAACCCGTTCAACAACAAATTGTTCGCAATATCCATAAAGAATTTCCTAAGTACAGTCATTTAGTTGTTCCAAAATTATTAACAGAAAACAAAATTAAGATTAGTTTATGCACAGTAGTGATGAATAGATTTGATCATTTGATTACTACTTTAAAACATAACCTAGAAATTGTAAGGAATTTTGAAGGTGCCGTAGATATCAATATCATCGATTACAACTCTACAGATGGATTAGAAGATTTCTTATTTGGTCAGGATTGGTTTATCGAAGCGATCCAAGATGGATTAATTATATATTATAAAAATTATACTGCAGAGTATTATCATCGTTCTCTTCCCAAAAATGTAGTCCACTATTTAGCATTAGGAGAGTATCTAATTAATATAGATGCAGATAATTTTGTGAGCGGTAGTTATCTAAACTATTGCCTTTCATTAATAAAACGCGAAAAGGATTTTTTCTTGCGTCCTTCGATTTTATGTACAGGAGGATCTTTTGGTCGTATTATGGTCAATAGAGAAGATTTTAAAAAAATTGGGGGCTATAATCTTAAGATAGAGAACTATGGATATGAAGATACAGAGTTTACATTGAGGCTACGTAAAATGGGTCTAAAACAATTAAAAGCTCCAGGACATTTATGTAGTGATGTGATAGAACACGATGATGCATTAAGGACGGTTAATGAAAAAAAACGCATAGATACAAATTCAGAAGATTATTCACATGATGAATCTGATCACCAAAACAAGAAAATTAATTTTGAGCTATATCCTAATAAGAATAAAGTAATCAATATCGAATTGTTTAAACTAAATCATAATAAAAAGAAAATAAAAATTCATGACGCCGGTACAATTGCTTTGGACTAAACCATTTGATCATAACAATGACAAATTTGAATCATGCATCTATATGTTTTTAAGTGCACTGATGATCAAAAAAGTCTATGGTGAGGTTCATATTATGACAGATTATTACGGAAAAGAGTTGATTCGTCAATTAGAGCTGCCGTATGATGTAATATATTCAGAATTAGGACAAATGGATGAGGTAACCACTTTTGTAGATGCAAAAATATTAGGATACAAGATGCTAGCTGATTTATTACCAAATTATCTATATCTCGATTACGATATTTTTATTACCAAACCAATCAAAGAAAGGGATATTATCGTGCAATGCGACGAAGGTTTAAACTCTCATCCCTATTGTCTATATCATTATTTTAAGGATAAAGGAGTGAAGTTTTACTATGAGTACGCCGATGAAGATTTAAGGTTTTTAAATATGGGATTATTTAGGTGCACCGATAGAAATATAATTTATGATTATTATGATGCATATTTCTCTACCATATATCAAAATCAACATTTAGACTTTGATGAATATACAATGGCACAACTCACTATGTTTTTAGAACAAACCTATGTTCTAAAAACAGTTCAAAAACACAATAAGACAGATCAGATATACGAATATTACCCCAGAACCAAATCTACCTATAATGATTATATGTACACCAATAGTGATCATAGATTGGATAAGATCATCAAAAAGTATGTAGGGAATACGTCAAGTCTTGATCATGGTTTTTATGTAGCTCCTTCTGATATTAATAATATCGATAAAACAGGATACACTCATTTGATGCATTACAAAAGAATGAAAGAAATATCACTTGATGTTATGGAATATGCTTTTAAAAATTACCCAAAGGAGTTTGCTAATTTAATGACAAATATGAAATATATCTGCTAGATGAGTAGTGCTAAAAAACATATAATAAATAAGATGTATCTCGAGGTTAATACAAACTCTAGAGATAAAGCTTATGAGATTAAAGATAATCTCGATGTGTTTTTGAAAGAAAAAGTGTTTCCGAAATTAGAAAGTCATTTTGAAGCTTTAGAGAAAGAATATCAATTTGAAATTATTCGGATTGAAAAACTTGATCTCGACCTCAAGTTTGATCATCAATTTTCTAATGTAGAATTACAAGATGAGATTATTAAAAGTATTGATCAGGAGGTTCGTAAAAAAATCAAGCAACAAGCAACAAGCGATAAAGGATCAGATGTTTTTTTGAGTTCGGAGAAAAGTAAATTGAGAACATTTTTGTATTTCCTAAAAAAAGGAACTGCGCCTTGGTGGGATACTAAAACTACTAATTTTTTGCATGAGATAGATCAAATCGAAGAAATTATTAATGTTTCTGGATTCGAAAATGCCATTATTGAGAATTTGAAAAATCATGTAAGCAAACAACGATTGATCAAACAATTTCCAGATCAAGTAGTTAGATCAGTACTAATGCGAATGTATACATCTGCGACGTACAAGATTAATTCAGAGATATTATTTGGGGATGAATTGATTACATATTTAGAAAATGGAAGTGTTCAAAATCGCGAAAGGATATGGAGTGCGATAGTACAATATATTTATACTAAAAATGACTTGGAGTTTTATCAAATCTTAAAAAATATCCAATTAGAACATACAGAAGAATTAAAAAATAAAAAAGAATCGATAAGCAAAGAAGACACATGGCTTTCAAAAACGATTGATATAATTGGTTTAGAGTTAAATGTTTTAGAAGAATTTAATTTGGAAGAAAGAAGTTCAGACACCGATATTTCTCAAATTAAATTAATAGAAAATGATATAGATCAAACACCTGATCAGGAAAACATACATAAGGAACAAGTACAAGAGTTAGAAGCCGATTTTTTAACCAAAAATCTTAAAGAAAATAGCCAAGACGATCAAAATATAAAAACCCAAACAGATAATGCTGATCATGACGAAATTGATGACCTAGTAGAGGAATCTTATTATATTTCAAATGCCGGATTAATCCTATTACACCCCTATTTAAAGTATTTTTTCGAACATTGTAATTTACTCGATGATAAGAGTAAAAACATAAAGAATCAGGAATTAGCAACACATTTGCTTCATTATGTTGCAACTCAGGGGCACCAACAACCAGAGCATCTCATGATTTTTGAAAAGTTCTTATGTAATATTCCAATACATAAACCAATAGCTAGAGATGTTACGTTACTAGAAGAGTATAAGAATCATGCAGAAAATCTTTTAGAAGCAACACTTCAAAATTGGGGAGCATTAAAAAATGCTTCTCCCGATCTATTGCGTAATGAATTTATTCAACGTCCGGGAAAGCTAATCTTAAAAGGAGATAACCCAAAGATTATTATTGAAAGAAAAACGCAAGATATTCTATTAGATAGATTACCATGGAATATCAGCGTTATAAAATTACCATGGAAAGATAAACTGATTTTTGCGGATTGGTAAGTTTATTCATTAAGAACATAGAGATAAAAAAATATAATAAAATATACACAAATCATGATCACCAAACTAGCAAAAATATCGCCAGGTTTTAGAAGGTTTTCAAAGAGTCAATTCTTAACAGAAAGCCATCTTAATCAAATTGTTGATCATTTTGATGATCAAATACGCTTATCAAGAATCAATTTGAGTGGTGTAGGAATTGTATGTGGTTTTGATATAAAATCAACAGCAAGAACAATTACTATTACTCAAGGACTAGGGATTACTACCGACGGAGATTTATTGCATCTATATCGAGATAGAGGAGAGAATAAAATTATTGATTTTCCAGAGATTACATATACTCATTTTCGAGTTTATGATAATGAAAAGGCTAATTATACACCGTTTTTTTATCAGGGAGATGATCAAATTGAGTTATATGAATTGCTTCCTAGAAGAGAAGACAGTGAAACTTTTCCGCTTACTCAATTATCTGCTGGTGATGGTCCAGATTTACAGGATATGGTAGTGTTAATCTATCTAGAACATTTTGAGCGCAATATTAATAGATGTAGTAGTCTAAGTTGTGATGGAGAAGGTATAGATGTTGTTGCCAATTTCAAAATTTTAGTCACTACCAAAGCTAATGCTGCGGTCATTAATAGTCATGATAAAACTATAAGTAGGCCAAACTTTAAAACGATATACTATCAATTACCAGAGGTGTTTTTACCCAAAGTAATTCCAGGAACAGATGATTTCAAAACATTATTTACACTATGGGAACGTCTTAGTGCTCCTTTTGGGAATAAAAAAATAATAGAAGATGTAAAAGAAGGCTTTGTAAAAATACTAGATACAGTAAAAGCTCCAGAGCTTAAGCTAAGGTTTGAAAACAGAATCAATGAGCTTTTTGATTTTGATACTGATAATGCACTTCAAGATATACAATATCGGTACGATTTATTAAAAGATGTTGTAGATACTTATAATGAGATTAAAAGAGTATTACTTCAGTTATCATCTACAGTTTGTACTGCTAATCTCGGGGATTTCCCTAAACATTTAATGTTAGGAGAAGTGTTTAAAGAAAAAGCATGTTATGATTGTAGGCATAGTTTTTATAAATCTTTGGCACATACTTCTAAAAGTGGAGATCGCTGTAATAATTGTAATAATGATGATAGTGCTACAGAGCTTAGCGTATGCTATGATATTCATAACCTCGAACAAAAGATGTATAGTCTTTTGTTGCGGGTAATTGCACAACTTGAAAACTATAATTTTGAATATAAATTAATTAAGATTACCCCATCACTTATTCGTGGAACTTTAGGTAATAAAGCTATACCGTTTTATAATAAAGTAGATAAAACATTATTAAAACTTTGGAATTTTGATAAATCCGTGAGACATCGAGAAGGGACAAATATAAGTTATCATACTAATCTATTAGATAACAAAATTCCGTTAGACTTATGCATTGATAAAAATTTTTATCGAATTGAAGGACACCAAGGAAAAAATTATAAAGCTGTTATTGAAAAACTTAAAGAGATAAAGAGTAAAAAGGCTTTAAGTTTTAATATTGTGGCCTTGGGAGTTACGAGTCGAGAAATTATTACAGGAGAAAATTATACTTCGTATTATCTAAATAGAAGACAAGGAATTGAACATAAAGCTGGAGTATCACCAAGAGGAACTTTTATTTTGGTTTTTCTAGAAGACGCTCCTAGAATAATTGGGGAAGGTGAGTCTTTTAGAAGAGAGGTTAGGGTATCTGAATTTGCAGAAGGTGTTTTTCAGCCGGTGATAGCAGATTTTATGGTGCCTTATTTATGTTGTGACGAAAGTGTTTTAACGTTAGAATTACCTATGGATACTTTATGTTTTGGAAGAGATACAGAACCTATTCCGTTTAAAACTAATCCTAGGGATGGATTTGTTACAGCCGATATCCCTGCTGGATTAAGCGGTGGTGTAGTACGGGATGATAATGGGGATTCTTTTTTCGATCCCAATCAGGTGAGCCCAGAATTAATAGGTGCTCCAATAAAGTTCGAAGTAAATAATCAAGATTCTGAAGTTACCATAACGATTCATAGAAAACCAGAACCAATAATTACAACTTCGGTAGTATATGATAATCCTTTTAAAACAGAAGTAACAGTTACTTATACGGTATCTGGACCACATATTGATGAAATTACAAGATACGAATGGGATTTTGGTGACGGTACAATTATTGAAATGGAGCCAGATGCTGCTGGGGTAATAGTTAGGCAATATGATAATCTTCCTGAAACTGCACCTAATACCATCAACCCTGTACTTAGAGTAAACACCGATTTTTGTGAGAATACGATTATTATAGACCCAATTACTTTTGAAGATCCGATAGTCATTGAGTTAGAGTTGGATAGAAATGAAATTTGTGTAAATCCAGAAGATTGTGATATTCCTGTTCATATAGCACTGCTCATTGATGAATCAGGGTCGATAAGTGGTAATGAAATTACTGAAATAAAAAATGGTCTTACGGTATTTGTAAATGATCAAGAAAATTCAGGAAACCTGATCACACTTTGTAATATGAATGTTAATGACAATCTTTTACCTACTAGAATTATTCCTGAGACTGCTATTACACCAACAACCAAATCGCAATTCACCAATTGGATTAGTGAATATAAAACAGATAATAGTACTCTTATAAGTGCAGATTACTGGTCAAGTGCTATAGGGTATCTTACCAATGATATTTCATCTCCAAATCCACTTACAGTAGATTTGGATATAGTGATTATTATAACCGATGGGTTGCAAACTCAAAACTTTACTCAACTTAAGGATAGGGTAGCCAGATTAAGCAATCAAACTCATATTTTTTATTATGCACTTAGTGATGGTTCCTATGCAAGTTCCTCTTCCAGTAGAGATTTAGCAGTAGCGTTACCGGATCTATTGGGTAGGCCGCCGGTTTTAAGTAATCCCGATTTTTCAGATATAGACACTGCCGATTATTCTTCTTTTACAAACTTTGGTCAATTGGGTCAGTTTTTGAGTAATCTTAAGACAGTTTTAGACAATGCTATAGGCTGTGTCGAAAAAATTAATGCCATAACATTACAACCACCAGGAGGACAAATCACCACTTTAGGTACTGCTTCTTTTAATGGTTTACAAATTCAGGGCACGGTGATTACTATAAACCCGCAAGAGTTCGATGCTTATGGTCAGGTTATTACATTTGCGGTAGATGGATTTGATACAGGAACCACTTTAGTTGTGGGTAGGGCACCAGAGTTTGCCATAACCGTAGACCCTGATAAGATCGAATATAATGATGATAAGACAAAAGCTATAGTAACTTTTGATGTTACAGGAGAATACATCCCAGAACCTTTTGCGTTAAAATGGGACTTTGGTGATGGTAGTCCAGTTTTTGAAGGCACCGAATTAATACAAAAACATGAATATACAGATATAGCAGCTCTGGGTGATAGAATTGCTATTGTAAATTTAACGGTCGAAGATCCAGCGTGTGGACCGGTGACCGAAACGGCCAGGGTTGTTTTTGAAGAGATTGAAGAAGAAGTATCTTTAACCATTGCGCCAAGAGTTTGTTTGGATGATAGTGGAGAAATGGATGGGGATCTCCCTGTTCCTTTTGTAGTGACTCCGGCTGGAGGAAAAGTTGCAGCGGTAAGAAGAGCTAATGGGATGCGAATAGGTACTAACCAATTAACATTATCTTCTGGTTTTACTAGATTTGACGAACCGATTGAGTTTACAGTTAATGATAAGCCAGTTCCGGATACACTCACTGTTGTTAAAAAACCAATCTTTTCGGCTAGATTTAACCGATTTGCAGAAGAGGGCATGATCATTACTGAGGGACCAATCATTGATGGTCCCCAACCCAATGCTTTCCCAATAATATTTTCGTTTTTTGCAGAAAACTTAAGTAGTATAGATGATAAAGATTATAAATTTATATGGGATTTTGGAGATGGAAGCTCTTTTGAAGCTAGAGAAGTAGCACATCGCTATAGAGTAAAGAATGTAAGAATCAAAGTTACAGTAACATTAACCATAGAGGGTGGTTTATGCGATATAGAACCAATGATTATAGAAATAGATCAAGTATTTTTGGGTTAGAAATGATTTTGCAATAAACAAAGTTTTAATATATGAAAACGATACGTTATAGATCTCGTGGTGAAGATGTTCATCATTTAGAACAAATTCTGGCTAAACTAGGATATACTGTATTTGTATCAAATTTCTTCGGAAAAGATACTCATAAAGCGGTTAAAGATTTTCAACTTAAAAATAATTTGATTGTTGATGGTATTGTTGGATTAAAAACATGGTCGGTGCTTATTGAAGCCGAAAAGAATCTTGTTGCTTTTAATGATAAATTTCTTTCAGAAAAAGATGTAAAGGACTTCGCCAATAAGTTTGGATTAGAGTTAGCTATGGTTAAAGCTGTTAATGAAATAGAAAGCAGCGGAAAAGGGTTTTTGTTACACGGAAGACCAAGAATTCTATTTGAAGGTCATATTTTCTGGAAACAGTTAGAGAAACGAGGTATAAAACCATCACAATTTGTTTCGGGAAAAACCAAAGACATATTGTATAAAAAATGGACCAAGACTCATTATAAAGGAGGGTCGGGAGAATATGATCGTTTAGAGAAAGCTGCAGGAATATCAGATAAACCAGAGTTTCACGAAGCAGCGTTTAGTTCTGCTTCTTGGGGGTCATTTCAGATTATGGGATTTCATTACGAACATCTAGGATATGCATCGATAGATCATTTTGTTTCAGAAATGTATGAGCATGAAAGAGAACACCTTAAAGCTTTCGGGAAGTTTATTTCAAAAACTTCTTTTAAAGGTAAAAAGCTAATTGATTGGATTAAAGAAAAAAATTGGGCAAAGTTTGCCGAAGGATATAATGGCCCCGGATATAAAAAGAATAAATACGATATCAAATTGAAAAATGCATATGTCAAATATAGCAATGACTGATGAAGCACATAAAACAGAAATAGAAGTACTATTTCAATATTTAGAAGCATATATAAAATACCGTCTTAGTATAGAGCTAAGAAAAGATATATTAGAATTACCTAAGTTGTATTTACCATCGAATAAATCTCCCTTGGCACAATTTATTGTCACAAATAAATTATCTGAGGTTGAGGTTATATTGGTTTTACTTGCTCTTGCTCCTCATATTAATCCTTCATTATTACAGCAGATAGTTTCATCTTATTTTCCTGGAGGGAATGAGTTTGTTGCCTTTGGAGGAATAAAGGGAAAATTTCACAGAGGAATTATTCCAACAGGAGAAACCGCATTATATATTTTGGCAGGAAGCAATCTTGATGAAAGAACTGTGCTTATGGATTATATCCATTCGGGATCAGGATTGTTTAAAGAACGAATACTGTATATAGATAATGTACCTAGTGGAGAACCCAAAATGAGTGGTAAATTATTTATTGATGAGGAGTTTTCTTCGTTTTTAACAACTGGTAGAATATTAAAACCAACACTTAGTCAAAATTTCCCAGCAAGTCTTATTAGTACAGATCTCGAGTGGGATGATCTCGTTCTTCAAGAAAAAACACTTCAGCAAATTCAAGAAATTGAAGTATGGTTAAAACACAATCATATTTTAATGGATGAGTGGAAGATGAAAAGTAAAATAAAGCCAGGATATAGGGTCATGTTTTATGGTGCTCCAGGTACAGGAAAAACACTTACAGCTAGTTTGTTAGGTAAATATACAGGCAGAGATGTGTATCGGGTTGATTTATCTATGGTGATATCTAAATATATTGGAGAAACAGAGAAAAACCTTTCATCTTTATTTGATAAGGCAATTAATAAAGATTGGATTCTTTTTTTCGATGAAGCTGATGCTATATTTGGTAAAAGAACCAATGTAAGAGATGCACATGATAAATACGCAAATCAAGAAGTTTCATATTTATTACAACGTATTGAAGCTCATCCAGGATTGGTTATTCTAGCCTCTAATTTTAAAACGAATATTGATGCTGCATTTACCCGTAGGTTTCAATCGATTATCGAATTTAAACTACCGGGCGCTCCAGAACGATTAAAACTTTGGCAGAACATATTGCCAAAAAATGTTGATTTAGAGAGTGACATTTCTCTTGATGAGATATCTAGGAAATATGCTATTACAGGGGCAAACATCGTTAATATTACGCAATATGCTTGTTTAAAAACAATAGCTAGTAAAAATGAAAAGATTAAATTAAATTATCTCCTTGAAGGATTAAAAAAAGAATATACCAAGGAAGGTAAAACAATTACAATTAGTAAGTAGAAATTTACTTTTATATTTTTGCGGTTATGGTAGATAACTTCGAAAATGAGTTTTTTGGTATAGGTATTCAGAATGGTAAAACTCCAGAAAACTTAGGCGTACTATGGCGTTCTGCACAAAATATGGGAGCGAGTTTTATTTTTACTATTGGAAATCGCTATGCAAAACAAGCTAGTGATACCCATAATGCAGTAAAAGCAATGCCATATTTTCATTATGATACCTTTGAGGATTTTTATCGTCATTTACCAAAAGGAGCTATGCTTGTCGGTGTTGAACTTACGGAGGGTGCCGAGTATTTAGAAAGATTCAAACATCCCAAACGATGTGTGTATTTATTGGGGGCAGAAGATCATGGTTTATCTAATAAAGCAATCGAAAAATCGCAATTCTTAGTAAAGTTTAAGTCAGAGCTTAGTATTAATGTAGCTGTTGCAGGGAGTATTATTATGTATGATCGCGGGATTAACAAACCAAGATTTATTAGAGCTTCAAAATAGTATCAACCTCTTAAATATGTTGTTTTCTCAGAAAAAAGGAATACGGTAATTCGATTTTTGTCATTACTTTTATGACAACTACTAAAAAATTATGTTCGAAACTCTAGAAGGCCTTGTAGCTAAGTTTAGTTCTTGGGTATGGGATTGGCCATTACTGATACTTCTTATAGGAGGAGGATTATTCTTTTTGATCTATTCACGTTTTGCTCCTTTCTTTTATTTTAAACATGGTGTAGATGTCCTTAGAGGAAAGTATGATGATGAAAATGCTCCTGGTCAATTAAGTCATTTTCAAGCTTTATCATCTGCTATTGCAGCAACTGTTGGTATGGGTAATGTTAGTGGGGTTGCGGTAGCTATTGCCACTGGCGGTCCTGGTGCTGTGTTTTGGATGTGGATAAGTGCTATTATCGGCATGGCCACAAAGTTTTATACATGCTCGCTTGCTGTAATGTATAGATCCGAAGGAGAAGATAATACATCTGTTGGTGGGCCTATGTACGTAATCACAAATGGTTTGGGTAAGAAATGGAAACCGTTAGCCATTTTTTTTGCTTTAGCAGGTTTAGTAGGAACACTGCCTGCATTTACAGCAAATCAACTTACGCAAACACTTGTAGATGTAATGCGTTGGGAAGAGAGTGATAAAGTCTATATAGGTATCGCATTGGCAGTATTAGCATCCTTAGTGATATTAGGAGGAATTAAAAGAATTGGTTTGGTAGCCAGTAAATTGGTGCCATTTATGGTCGTTTTATATTTTATTACGGTAATTACGATTTTAATACTGCAAATAGATAAGGTGCCTTATATGTTTGGATTGATTTTTTCTGATGCTTTTTCTGGTAATGCTATTGCGGGAGGTGCTTTGGGATATCTTATTAAAACAGGAATAAAAAGAGGTGCTTTTTCTAATGAAGCAGGAGTAGGTACAGCACCAATGATGCATGGTACTGCAAAAACTAAAGAGCCTATTAGAGAAGGATTGGTCGCTATGATAGGTCCTGCAATAGATACATTATTAGTGTGTACATTAACAGCTTTGGCGATACTTTCGACAGGAGTATGGAAAGACACAGAAAGTAATGGGATTTCTCTTACACTGCAGGCATTTAATTCGGTTCTGCCTTATGGTTTGGGAGATATTATCGTAATTGTTATGGTATTGGTATTTGCATTATCTACGTTATTTTCATATTCTTACTACGGAACCACATGTCTTGGGTTTTTAACCAAGCCCAAATACGGTAAATATTATAATTATATTTATATCGCTTCTATAATTATTGCAGCTATTGTAAAAATAGATTTTGCAATTAATTTGATTGACAGTGCTTTTGCTTTGATGGCAATTCCTACGGTAATATCTGGATTATTACTAGCTCCAAAAGTAAATAAAAGGGCAAAGGAATATTTTAATCAATACAAAACATAATTCGAATGCCTATGCAGGACAAGTTGTTATTCTCGAATAATAAACTCACTCCTTCTATTTTCTTGATGCTCTTTTTCGGTACAAGGTACATCATCTTTACATTTGTTAATCAACCTTCGTTCGCCGTAGGCTTTACCTCTAATTCTACGCCAATAAATACCGCCTTCTTGTACAATGTATTTGATGGTAGTACGCATTCTTTTAACACTTAATCTTTTATTGTACCAATAACTAGATCTACTATCGGTATGGGAGCGAACCTCGATTTTGAGATCGGGATATTTGTTCATTGCAGAAATTATTTTTTGTAACTCTACTTCAGCATTAGGAGTGATTGTAGAATCATCTAGTCCAAAGTAAATAGGTTCCATTTGAAGGATTTTTGAAAGATCATCCCCAATATTTACCGCAACTTCAGTTAATAATAATTCACTTTGCTTTTCTGGAGTAATTGGAATAGATACATCATGAATAAATTCAAAAATATCATCGGTATTAAGAGTAATGTCTCTAGGGATGAATTTATCTTTAGATACCTTAATAGTATATTGTGTATCACATTCAATATCAAAGCTATATTGTCCTAAACTATTTGAAGATGTTTGTTCGAGTGTATTTCCGTCTACATCTACCAAAGAAATATTTGCTCCAGGTAAACTTTCATTAGTTTCTTTATTACTAATAATACCCTGCACATATTGTTTGCAAGATGTTATCAATTCTTCAGTTTGTCGAAAACTATAAATATCATCATTCCCTTTTCCTCCTTTTCTGTTACTTGCAAAGTATCCCGTTTTCGTATCTTCATTGAGCACAAAAGTAAAATCATCCTTAGAGCTATTAACGGGTTTGCCAACATTAAAAGCGCCAGAAAAACCTGTTTCAGAAGGTACCGCTACAAAAATGTCTAATCCCCCCAAACCAACATGGCCATCACTTGCAAAATATAATCTTCCACTATTACTTATGTAGGGAAAAGTCTCTCTTCCTTCGGTGTTTATTTTGGCTCCAAGGTTCTTTGGTTTGCCAAATTGGCCATTACCTAGTACATCTACCACAAAAAGATCTGATTGCCCAAATGATCCAGGCATATCGCTTGCAAAATAAAGTTTCTTCCCGTCCTCGCTTATTGAAGGGTGAGATACCGAGTAATTGTCGCTTGAAAAGGGTAACTCTTTAATATCTGTCCATTTTCCTTCTCTAAAACTTGCGCTGTACAATTTTAGCAGTACTACTCCTTTTTTGCTAGTACCTAATTTGTTATTTGTATAATTATTCCGCGAAAAGTAAACTGTTTTTCCATCTTTGCTAAAACTTGTTGAAGATTCATGAAACTTAGTGTTGATTTTTCCTTTTAGTTTTTCTGGCGGCTCTAGAGAGATTTGATCTTCTTGTATTGTTGAAGAAAAAAGATCCAAAAAAGGCATTCTTGTCCAACCATGAATCTTAGAACCTTTTGATTCTTTACTTCTTGATGAGGCAAAAACAATTTGATTATTATGATTAAAACTTGGAGCATACTCAGAATTTCTGGAATTAATACTCAAATTAAAAACATCATATTTACCTGATTGCATTTCTATAAAATCTAAGTAATTTCTTTTGTTTATAAAAGATGCAGCTCTTTTATCATTTCCGGTGATTTCATAAAATTGATCCATAATGTTGTCTGCCTCTTTATAGCGCTCAACACTTTTCAAACTCTGGGCATATCTAAATAAATATTCGGGATCTAAACTATCAGAGTAGGTATTCACTAATTTCTCATACCACTCTACAGATTCTTCCAATTCTCCAGTAAAATAAAAAGAGTCTGCCAGTTTTTCGAGCAGATTTTGCGATGTATATCCTTTTTGTGCCACATCCAGATAAATAGCTCTGGCATCTATATATGCAAATGCCTCAAAGCTCTTATTTGCTTTAGTTAAACGTTTGGTGTTGTCTTGCGCATAGAGCGCAGGAGATATAAGTAGTAAAATGCTCAATAGCACAATACTCTTTCTTATACAGCCTAATAAAGGAAAGAATAAGTAATTTTTCAAATTGTCCCAGTATTTCGTAATACAACTTGTTTTCATGGGGTTTTTGAAAACATACTGGAATTAAATTTATAAAAAAATAAAACAAAAATTTACATATTAGTAATTATTTGCTAACCATTTTTTGAATAAAACTGTTAACAAATCATAGATATTCAATAATCTTAGTCAAGAACTACTTTCTTCTTTAATATTAATCTACCTTTGCAAAAAATAGATAGTATGACTCATAAAGCAGGTTTTGTAAATATTATAGGTAACCCTAATGTTGGGAAATCTACATTAATGAATGCTTTTATCGGAGAAAAATTATCCATTATTACTTCTAAAGCTCAAACGACGAGACATAGAATTTTGGGAATTGTAAATGGAGATGATTTTCAAGTTATTTTATCAGACACTCCCGGAATCATAAAACCTGCCTACGAACTTCAGGAATCTATGATGGGTTTTGTTAAATCGGCTTTCGAGGATGCTGATGTACTTATTTACATGGTAGAAATAGGAGAGAAAGAATTAAAAGACGAAGCTTTTTTTAATAAAATTACTAGTGCCAAAATCCCAATTTTATTATTGATCAATAAAATAGATCAATCTAATCAAGAACAACTCGAAGAACAAGTTCAATTTTGGGCCAAAAAAGTACCTAATGCCGAGTTGTACCCTATTTCGGCTTTAGAAAATTTTAATATAAGAGAAGTTTTTGATCGTTTGGTTGAACTATTACCCACATCACCTCCTTTTTATCCAAAGGATCAATTAACCGATAAGCCAGAACGTTTTTTTGTGAATGAAGCTATTCGCGAAAAGATTTTATTATACTATAAGAAAGAAATACCTTATTCTGTAGAGGTAGAAACTGAGGAATTCATTGAGGATGAAAATATAATCAGAATTCGATCTGTTATAATGGTCGAACGAGATTCTCAAAAAGGAATTATAATTGGCCATAAGGGAGCTGCTCTAAAAAAAGTGGGAGTAGAATCGCGCAAAGAATTAGAAAAATTCTTTGGCAAGCAGATACATATAGAACTCTATGTAAAGATTAATAAAAATTGGCGTAGTAATGAACGTCAATTAAAACGTTTTGGTTATAATAAATAATTTCAAAACATTGGTTTGCAATGTTTTGAGTAATTAATTATAGGTTTTTTCTTACTCTTTAAGCCATAAAGATGCTTTTCGTGGATTAAATTAATCATATCGGCGTTTTTAATGTGTTTCTTTGCTGAAATTCAATGAGTAATACTTATTTTAGTTACCCAAAATAATTAAAATTGCCCCAAAAATATGACACAAAAACACTCCCTTACTTCTTTTTTTAAAGGATCATATCACTGTATTTAGTAGACTCAAAAGGTTTTTTTAAGCATTAATACTGCCTATAAATAACCTTAATGAGTACTTTATTACCTTCCAAGATATTTGAAAAACGTAGAACTAACTAACGAATTCATTTTTTGAATTTAATAAACACACAGCCCATGTCACAACTTACAACAACACTTAACGAATACGGCAAAAAAACACGATTTTATATGTGTTATAGTTGCTTAATGATTGTAATTATCACACTTTTTTCAGGATTTAATAGATTAAATGATCCTGAAAAAGAAAAACACACTCCAGACCCAGATACTAACTGTCAAAACGCGCTGCATTCTAGCTTAGGGTTTAATGCTTTTGTTAGAAACGAAACTCACCTAAAAGGAGGTGATACCGAGGGGCCAATAGCCATTGGCGGAAACCTAACAATGAAAGGTATTATAGCATTGGCAGCCCATACTGGCGGGGAGAATTATTTTAATGGAGATAGCGAACCTTCTTCATTAGTAGTAAATGGTGAAATTAATTACGAGTCAGGAGAAGGGATTCACCTTAATCACGGCTATGTAAAAGTTGGAAACTTAAATGGATCTAACGTTTATGATATTGATCGTAATAGTGCTTCGGTTAATACAAGAATAACATCAGGAAACTACGATGCTAAACCACGAATTCAGGTACAAAGAAAACAGAATGGAGGTACAGTAGGTCAAAGTAATCTTATCGATTTTGAAGCTGCATTCGAAATTTTTAAAGCAAAGGCAGGTGCTTGGAGTAAGTTACAGTCTAATGTAAGCATAAATGCAGAATATAAAATTACTCTTATTTCTGATCAAATAAATGTTTTGAATCTTACTGGTGATGAGCTATTGAATTTGCCATATATGACTTTTGAAAATGAGCCAGATGATAAAACGCCACTAGTTATTAATGTAGATGTTTCCTCAGATTTTGAATGGAATGTGTTTAATATGAATAATATTGGAGATCAACATGGTCGCTTTATTATTTGGAATTTCTACAACGCAAGCAATGTTGTGTTGACTGGGGGAGGAACTCTTGTGGGTACTTTATTTGCTCCAGAAGCCGATGTAGTTAAAAACTCGTCAGGGAATATTAATGGGCAAGTGATCGCCAACAATTATTATCATAATCAAGGAGAACTTCATCATCATCCCTTTGTGCCTTGCATAGATAATGAAAACCCTACTTGCTCATTGACAGTTGATGTTGGTGAAGATGTTGAAATTTGCGGAGATGGAGAGGTAACATTATCTGCTGTAATCTCTGGAGAATCAACTTGTACGGATTGTACAGAAACATATGAAATAGAAAACACATATCGATGTGGAAAAGATTTTAACTATGTATTATGGTTAAAAGATGACGGCAATAATGTTGTTAGAAGGTTTTCTAATGTAGATTTAAAATGGCAAGAATTTGATAATGGCACAGCAACTTTAACAGGTACTGTGGTAGACAACGATGACTCTCAAATTATTTTAGAGGTTGATGTAACCTATTCGGGAAAAACTGTAAATACTCCTTCAGGAAGCCCCAAAGATCATTTTTGCAATACTGAGGATTCAAGCGAATGGATATATTATACAGAAGTTACGGGTACCGTTTCTCAAACCGATGGCTCTTGGTCCTTTGATATCTCAAGAAGAGGGCCTGCTTTTCAATTAGGAAATGGAGCAAATGTTACAGAGGATGAAGTAGGGAAATATGGAGGATCTGGTTGGTTTGATACTACCGATAGCGAATTTAATAGAGGTGATTTTAACATCAATATTGGAGATTGTATTACAACTCAATCTAGTGAAGTAACATATTTATGGTCAACAGGAGAAACAACACCTACAATTAATGTAACAGAATCCGGAACATATACAGTTACTGTTGCTGATTGTGCTGATTGTGAAGATGCTGATACAGTGACAGTAACCTTTGCAGATGCACCAGTAGTTAATGCAGGAGACGATCAATTAGTGTGTTTAGGTGAATCGGCTATATTAACTGTAAGTGAAGGAGATTCTTACTTATGGTCAACAGGAGAAACTACTCAAACTATATCTGTAACTCCAGATGTGACTACAGATTATTCAGTAATTGTTTCAAAAGGAAATTGTGAAAACACGGATTCTGTAACAGTAAGTGTAGAAGAGTTGGTAGTAAATGCGGGAGACGACAAAGCAATTTGTTATGGAGAATCAGTTGAGTTAACTGCAAGCGATGGAGATTCGTATTTATGGTCGACAGGAGAAACAACACAATCTATTACGGTTGCTCCTGTAGCAACTGAAAATTATACAGTTACTGTATTAAAAGGTAGTTGTTCGGGATCAGATGATGTTGTGGTTTCCGTAACAAGGTTTAGAGCCTCTGCAGGAGAAGATGTAGAAATTTGTAATGATAATGGAAATCCTGATGCTTTTAGCTTCTCAAAATTATCAACTATTAAAGAGCCGGTAACTCTTACTGCTAGTGAAGGAGATTCATATCTATGGTCAACAGGAGAGACTACACAAAGTATTGTTGTGTCTCCTACGGAAACCACTTCTTATACCGTTACTATAACAGTTAATGGTTGTGAGGCATCCGCAGAAGTTGCGGTTATTGTAAAGGATTGTGATGGTGGTCCAACAACGGTTGCCGCAGTATATCCAACATTATTGAAACCTGATGGAGATTTATCAGTGAACCTTTCTTTAAAAAAGAGTCAATTCGTAAGAATATCAGTGCATAATCTATCGGGAGGTACAGTTGGTCCTATTATTACTAAAAATATGGTAGCAGGGGATGTTCAAATGAATATCGCCCTTAGCCAATTTTCTAAGTTATCTTCAGGAGTTTATATGATAAATATCAAGGGAGATAATGGATTGGATATGGTAAAAAGATTTGTTATCGACTAGTAGAAAAATCAAAATATACTATTATTTATAAAAGCCTGCTTTATTAAAAAAGCGGGCTTTTTTAGTTCCTCGAACCAAAAAATTAATATTGAAATCTTAATTCAGTTCGATTATTTAGCTTTTGGGTAACGTTAAAGAAATATGCGTTGTTAACTTTTGAAATTTTAATCACACAAAACGATTTCAACAATGAAAATTTTTAACAAAACTATTCTTTTTACTTCCGCTATTATGGGCGTATTTGCTTCATGTGACCTTGATGATTTTCAAGGCGGAGGCGGCTCTGAAAATCTAACATTCAATAAAATAGGAGGTTTTACAAACGGAACAGGTGACGAAGGGTTTGCCGAGATTTCTGCGTTTGATCCATTAACGGGTAAACTTTTTGTTGTTAACCCAAATGATAACGAACTTTCGGTTTGGGATATATCAAATCCTACTGCGCCAGTACGGGGGACAGCAATTTCTGTATCAGGAGTGCCTAATAGTGTTGCGATTCATAACGGAATTGTAGCGGTAGCACTTGAGAATTCAACTAATAAGCAGGCAGATGGTATGATTACAACATACAATTCGAATACACAACAATTGCTTTATGTATACGAAGCTGGCCCTTTACCAGATATGGTAACTTTTAGCCCTAATGGAAAATATATTGTTGCTGCAAATGAAGGAGAACCAAATGATGAGTATACAAACGATCCAGAAGGTTCTATTACTATTATAAAAACCAGCACAGGAGAAACATTTAAAGTTGGTTTTACCAATTTCACCGATGCTACCATAGGAACTAATCTTAGAGTTTTTGGTCCTGGAGCTACTTTTGCTCAAGATATTGAACCAGAATACATCGCAGTTTCTAAAAACTCTAAAAAAGCTTATGTAACCCTGCAAGAGAACAATGGTATTGCTGTTGTGGATTTAGAATCTAAAACGATAACCGATATAATAGGATTGGGAGTTAAGAATTACGACTTACCTAATAATCAAATTGACGCTAGTGATAAAGATGACCTGGCAGGAAACTTTCAAAACTGGCCTGTTTTAGGTTTTTATCACCCCGATGCTATTACCTATGCAAAGATTAAAGGTGCAGGATACTTAATTACTGCTAACGAGGGAGATGCGAGAGATTATGATGGGTATTCTGAAGAGGAAAGAGTAAAAGACTTAAACCTTGATCCAACTGTTTTTCCTAATGCAGATGTTTTACAAGAAGATGGAAATTTAGGAAGATTAAAAACTACTACAGCAAATGGAGATATTGATGGAGACGGAGATTATGATGAGATCTATACGTATGGCGGTAGATCATTCACTATTTGGTCTACTTTTGGTTCCCTTATTTATGATAGTGGGGATCAAATAGGTAAAACTGTTTTTGATCTTGATCCAGGAGCGTTTAATAATAATGAAGGTAGTGAAGCCGATAAAAGATCCGATGACAAAGGAGCAGAACCAGAAACTGTAGAAACGATAAAGATTGGTAATAGTACTTTACTATTTGTAGGGTTAGAAAGAACAGGAGGCCTTATGGTTTATGATATCTCTAATCCATCAAGTCCAAAGTTTTTAGAGTGGTTGAGAGATGCAAATGATCTTAGTCCAGAAGGATTAATTGCGATAAAAGCTGCAAGTAGTCCAACGGGAAATGCTTTGGTAATAGTTACTAATGAAGTTTCTAATACGGTAACTATTTATGAAGTAAAAAAGAATTAAAAATTTAAATTATTCTTGAGTAGAACTAATGAATAATCTACTAAATAACTTCCATAAAAACTTTGTTGTTTTACAGTAACCTAGTTAACTGAAATACTTGGTATATTTGAATCAAGTAATTATTTCACTGACTGACTATCAATTATTAAAAAGTTCCATGAGCCTGTAATATTGGCTGTGGAGCTTTTTATTTTTCACGGTATTTCAATCATTCTCAACATTTATAGTATTGCTTAAATAAAAAGTCTAATTTTGCACAAAATTTAGAAAAGATCTCGATGAGTAGTATAGTGGCAATTGTAGGGCGACCTAATGTAGGAAAATCAACTTTCTTTAATCGGTTGATTCAGAGAAGAGAAGCTATCGTAGATGCCGTTAGCGGGGTTACTCGTGATCGTCACTATGGTAAAAGTGATTGGAACGGAGTAGAATTTTCTTTGATCGATACAGGAGGATATGTGGTTGGAAGTGATGATGTTTTTGAAGCCGAAATAGATAAACAAGTAGAACTGGCTATAGATGAGGCTGATGCAATTATCTTTATGGTCGATGTAGAATCCGGAGTTACAGGAATGGATGAAGATGTGGCTAATTTACTTCGTAAGGTGGACAAACCTGTTTTTTTGACTATTAATAAGGTAGATAATGGTCAGAGAGCTGCGGATGCAGTAGAATTTTATAGTCTAGGCCTTGGGGAATATTATACCATTGCCAGTATTAATGGAAGTGGTACAGGAGAACTTTTGGATGCTTTAGTAGAAGCATTACCTGAGCAAGAAGAAAAAGAAGATGACGAATTACCGAGATTTGCTGTGGTTGGTAGACCTAATGCAGGTAAATCATCGTTTATCAATGCATTGATAGGAGAAGATCGTTATATCGTAACAGATATTGCAGGAACCACACGGGATGCTATTGATACTAAATATAATCGTTTTGGATTTGAGTTTAATTTAGTAGATACTGCCGGAATACGTAGAAAATCAAAAGTAAAGGAAGATTTAGAATTTTATTCGGTAATGCGATCTGTACGTGCTATCGAACATTGTGATGTATGTCTTTTAGTTCTAGATGCCACAAGAGGTTTTGATGGTCAGGTGCAAAATATTTTCTGGCTTGCAGAACGTAATCGTAAAGGAGTTGTAATCTTGGTAAACAAGTGGGATCTTGTAGAAAATAAAGAGAGTAATACACTCAAAGATTTCGAAAAATATATTCGTAAAGAGATAGAACCTTTTACAGATGTGCCTGTGGTATTTATTTCTGTGTTAACCAAACAGCGTATATTTAAAGCCATGGAAACTGCCGTTGAGGTGTATAAAAACAGATCCAAAAAGATTAAAACGAGTGAGCTTAATGAGGTGCTGTTGCCTATTATAGAAAATAGCCCGCCACCAGCATATAAGGGGAAGTACGTGAAAATAAAATACATTACACAATTGCCTACACCGCAGCCTCAATTTGCGTTTTTCTGTAATTTACCGCAATATATAAGAGACCCTTATAAGCGTTTTATAGAAAATCAATTGCGTAAAGAGTTTGATTTTCATGGGGTACCTATTTCAGTATATTTTAGGAAAAAATAATTTTATTCTTGAACTAGAAAAAAAATATTACGAATCATTGTTTAATTCTATACTTTTTTCCTTGTTTAAGGTTTTCATTGAGGTATCCGTCAAAATGAATTGGGATGGCGATGTCTCTTTCTTTTCTAACTACAAAATGAAGATGTGGGCCTCGTGTATAACCTGTGAGACCAGAAACTCCTATTTTATCACCCATAGCTACGATATCTCCTTCTTTTACAAAACTTCCTTTGTAATCTAAATGTACATATGAAGCTATTGTACCATCATTGTGTAAAATCAATATTCTATTCGCAGCCTTTATTAATTCTTTGCCTCCTTGTTTTGTGAACCAATCAATGACTTTGATTACTAATCCTCCTCTTGCTGCATATACTGGCTCTCCTACATTTAATTGGAAATCAATAGCATACATAGATGCTTTGCTGTGGTGAGAGACTTTTCCTTTGAAACCTTGACTTACTCTGTATTTTTTTCCTTCTTTAAAAGGTAATCTATAGGCAAAGTCAAGATCTGGATGAACAACCGATTTGTGACCAAAGTAATAAGCAACATTTAAACTATCCATGAGTTCTTTACGAAATAAGCTATCTGGCTTACTTCCTTTATACTGTATCAATATAATGCTATCTTGGGGTTTTACTATTAGAGAATTTAATTCAAGACCTGTTTCTCTATTGGATATGATGAATTCACTTACTGTCCTTAATTTGCTTTTGGCAATAAGCTGTAAACTATCATTTTCTTTTTTCCAGGTAAAGGCAAAATCATCTTTATATGTTACGGGTTCATCATTTTTTTTCTGACTATAAGAAAGCATTGAAAACGCTAGCAAAAGAGATGTGATATAATAATTTTTCAAAAGAAATAGTTTTAATATAGCCTTGAGTGTATAGTTCGCTTAGATAATATTACACAATTATTATGCCTTGTTGTATTAGTATAGAAATACAACATTATTGATAAAGGTGCTTTACCAACTACCACCAGCACCGCCACCGCCAAAGCCGCCGCCGCCAAATCCACCGCCAAAACCGCCGCTAGATCCACCACCAAAACTTCCGCCACCAAAACTTCCCCGTCCCATATTACTTAAGATAATAATATCTAATAGACTGTCTCCTCCAGATCTTCTTCCTTTTCCTCCTTTTCCATTATTGTCATGATTACTTTTTGAAAAAGCTTTTACGATAATAATAAAGAAAACGAGCAATAATACAAGTTGCGTGATAGGGATGCTTTTATCTTTTTTACGAGAACCTTCAAATGTGCCATCAAGTACTTCAAAGATAGCAGTTGTGCCCTTGTCTAGGCCACTATAAAAATTACCTTTTTTAAATTCTGGAGTAATAATTTGATCAATGATCGTCTTACTGGTAAAATCGGTTAATTTTTCTTCAACTCCATACCCAGTAGCAATCCAAATTTTCCTATCATTTTTTGCTACTAATACAAAAACACCATTATCTTCTTTTTCTTGACCAATTCCCCATTTGTGCGCCCACTCTGCAGCATATAAACCAATATTTTCACCTTGTAAAGAATTGATGGTTGCTACTACTATTTGTGTCGAAGTAGTGTCAGAATATTGTACTAGTTTTTGTTCGAGACGCTTGGATTGAGATACCGAAAGCATATGAGCTTCATCATAAACTGCAGTTTGCGATTTGGGTTTATTAGGGATCTCTCTTTGAGCGTAAACGGAATTAAAAGAAAGGCAGCAAATGCCTAGAATAAGTAAAGATGATGCTATAAATTGCTGTAATGATTTCATTTACCCTTTCGATATTTCATCCGGCAATTCATTAACATCATTATGATCCCACGGAAAGTAATTCTGTAATTGTTCTCCTGCCAAGAGAACACCATCAATTAAACCTTGTGTAAAATTACCATCTTTAAATTGTTTAAGAATAGTATTTCTAGTACTATCCCAGAAATTTTGAGAGACTACATCATGGATCCCTTGATCTCCATAAATGGCAAACTTATGATCCTCTACAGCTACATAAATTAATACCCCATTATGCTGAACGGTATTATCCATTTTGAGCAAATGAAAAACTTCTTTGGTTCTGTCTAGTATGTCTAGATCAGTATGCTTTTCGAGGTGTACTCGAATTTCTCCAGAGGTTGATTTTTCTGCACGTCGTATCGCGGCAACAATTTGCTGTTCTTGTTCTTGGGTAAGAAAATCTTCTACTTTAGACATTATTTAAAATCAAAATCTACATCTGGGGCTTTTTCGGTTCCTTCGTCTGCCTCGAATCTTGCCATTTCATCAAAACTTCCAAGGATGTTAAGAATTATGTTGTTAGGAAAAACTTTTAAATGCTTATTGTAAGTACCAACAGCCTCATTGTAACGATTACGCTCTACATTAATTCTATTTTCGGTACCTTCTAATTGTGTCTGTAAATTCAAAAAGTTTTGATTAGATTTTAAATCAGGATAACGCTCCACAGTAACTAATAATCTGGATAAGGCAGAAGTTAATCCACTTTGTGCTTGTTGGAATTGAGCCATTTGCCCAGGAGTAATGTTGCTAGGGTCAATGTTTATCGAAGTAGCCTTAGATCTTGCGTCAATAACTTCTTTCAAGGTAGTGCGTTCAAAATCTGCAGCACCTTGTACAGTTTTAACCAAATTACCGATAAGATCACTACGTCTTTGATATGCGCTTTCTACATTAGACCAAGCGGTTTTGGCATCTTCTTGAAGAACTATTGCTTGGTTGTATTTACCAGCGGATAGAGCGTATAAAATACCTACTATGACAATAAGTATCACAATTGGAATTAAAATCTTTTTCATATTCTATATATTTTCAAATGATCTTTATAGTTGTTCTTTGATTTTTAATAACTGCCCTTTGATAGACTCTAGTTTTCTAATAATATCAAAACTATCCAGAGCCTCTTGTTTTTGCTCTTTTAGATGAATTTTTGCTCCATCGAGTGTAAACCCTCTTTCTTTAACAAGATGATATATCAACTCAAGATTTTTGATATCTTCGGGAGTAAACTTTCTATTGCCTTTGGCATTTTTTTTTGGTTTTAGAATATCAAATTCCTTTTCCCAAAAACGAATTAAAGAAGCATTTACATCAAAAGCATCGGCGACCTCGCCAATACCATAGTACATTTTTTTTGGTAAGTCTACATACATAATTTATTGCTCTTTTTGTTGTGTAAAACTTCCGTCTTCATCAAAAATAAGCTGGCTTTCGGGAAAATCTTCTTCTGTTAATTTTTGTATTTCCTTAAGGGCTCTTTTCTTCTCGTCTATAAAGGGGTAAACTTCATCTATTTGTTTTGCCGAGTGTAGTTTTCCTTTAATAAAATTACCATCAAGATCAATCTCAATTTCGGCAATAGGAGCGTATCCTTTTATACCACTTAAATTAAATCTTGAATATGTGCAAAAATTACCTAAGCTATACGCTATAAACTTATTGTTATATACTTCGAAACCTCGGGATACATGTGGTCCATGTCCAATTACTATATCTGCACCAGCATCAATCACAGTATGTGCAAAAAGATAAACATTTCCTCGATCTTCTCCATAAAAACGTTCAGTTTTTCGAGTTACATGTGTATGTTTAAGACCCTCGGCACCGCCGTGAAAAGAAACAATCACAATATCCACTTTTTGTTTAAGTTCACTTACGATTTTTTTTGCATTGGTTAAGTTATGAATTTTTATGCAATCTTTATTAGGTGCAAAAGCACAAAATCCATAGGTAATTCCATCTTTTTCAAAAATAGTTGATGGTTGGGCAAATACACCGGCATATGCAATATTGTGTTTTTCTAGAGTCTTCGAAGTGTTTTTAATTCCTATTTCACCAAAATCTCCAATATGATTATTTGCGATACTCATCACATCAAATCCGGTCTCTTCAAGATATTTCCCAAAATATTCTGGTGACCTAAAAGAGTAACATTTTGATGGATCCGAGCATCTTTTTGCATTTTCGCCATCATCAGTAAGTGTGCCTTCTAGATTTCCGAAAAGAATATCTGCTTGTTGAAGAATACTATTTACATCATCAAAAGGACCTTTGCTGTCTGGAGGGAGGTAACTGTCATTAGGGAAATCGGTTCCCATCATAATATCACCTACGGCCATAACCTTGATTTTTTGAGGTTTAGCAAGTTTAAGTTGTGTGCTCTGGGTAATGACAAACATCGAATCTACTACTTCTTTAGGGAATTTTTGAGCTTGTATCGATATACTTAAACCAAAAATAAAAACAGTAAGAAGTATTTTGTGCATAGATATTTAGTCTAGAGTTTCATTGATAAGATTAGAAGCCTTAAGCATTTCATTAAACTCCTCTGAGGTCAAACTTCCATAATAAAAATTACGAGGATTAATGCGCTCGCCATCTTTAAAGATTTCATAATGTAAATGAGGTGCAACAGATCGACCTGTACTACCTACATAACCAATAACATCTCCACGTTTAACTTTTTGACCTTTTTTTACGTTGTATTTACTTAAATGTGCATACAGACTCACATAGTTAAAACCATGATCGATTCGGATATGTCTACCATACCCTGTAGAGTTTGCATCAGCGCGAGTCACTTCTCCATTTCCTGAAGCATAAATTGGTGTTCCCGTTGCAGCAGAAAAATCCATACCATAATGAAACTTTCTTGCCTTGGTAAAAGGATCACTTCTCCATCCATAACCAGATGCCATCCTTTTTAAGTTAGAATTTTCTATGGGTTGAATCGCTGGGATAGTGGCTAGTAATTCTTCTTTTTGCTCTGCTAATTCTGCAATCTCATCAAGAGATTTTGATTGCACAACAATTTGTTTGGTTAATTTGTCGATTCGTTCACTGCTTTCAATAATCATTTCAGAATTATTGAAACCTTCAAGGCTTTTATATCTATTTACACCTCCAAAACCGGCATTACGTAATTCTTCGGGAATAGATTTAGCACCAAAATACAGGCGATAAATGTTATCATCTCGTTCTGCAATTTCTTGCAAAATGGTTTCATCACGCTTCAATCTTTTATTCATTAGGTCGTATTGAAGCTGCATATTTTCGAGTTCTCTTCGGTATGCTTTTTCTTTAGGAGTCTCTAGTTGAGGTATATTTAGATAAATAAGTAGCAGGATAAAACCTGCTAGAAAAGCCCCGATAGTACCTAATGCGGCAATACCAAATTTACGTCCTTTCTTTTGCTCTATTTTGCGATAAGAAAGCGTGTCACTATCATAGTAATATTTAACCTTTGACATAATCTAAAATATGCTATTTTTGCAGGATATCAACCAAAAAAGTCTTGTTTTAAGACAAGACAACGCAACAAATATAATAAAATGTTGCAAAGTCCAGAAAAAACTGACAAATATCGAGGTAATAACTTTTGAATTTAAAAAGGTTAATTAGTTGTTTTTTAGGTATTTGTGTGTTTTTTGAATAAATTTTAGTAATACTATAGAATTCATGAAATCCCAAGAAGTTAGAAATCAGTTTTTAGAGTTTTTTAAATCCAAAAAGCATAGTATAGTAGCCTCAGCACCTATGGTTATTAAGGATGATCCCACATTAATGTTTACCAATGCGGGAATGAATCAATTTAAAGAATTCTTTTTGGGTAACGGTACACCAAAAAATAATCGCCTTTCTGATACTCAAAAATGTCTTCGTGTAAGTGGTAAGCATAATGACTTAGAAGAAGTGGGTATGGATACGTATCACCACACTATGTTCGAAATGCTGGGAAACTGGAGTTTTGGAGATTATTTTAAGAAAGAAGCTATTCATTGGGCATGGGAATTACTTACAGAGGTGTATGGGATCGATAAGAGTATGCTTTATGTTTCGGTTTTTGAAGGTGCAAAAGATGAAAATCTTGATATGGATAATGAAGCTTATGATCTTTGGAAAGCTATCGTTCCCGAAGATCGAATCATTATGGGTAATAAGAGTGATAATTTCTGGGAGATGGGGGATCAAGGACCTTGTGGCCCTTGCTCAGAGATTCATGTAGATATAAGATCCGAAGAAGAAAAAGCTAAAGTTCCTGGTAAAGATCTAGTTAATGCAGATCATCCTCAAGTGGTAGAGATCTGGAATCTGGTTTTTATGCAATATAATAGGAAAGCTAATGGATCTTTAGAAAAACTGCCGGCACAACATGTAGATACGGGTATGGGGTTTGAGCGTCTTTGTATGGTGCTGCAAGAAGTAAAATCTAACTATGATACAGATGTTTTTACTCCGCTTATTAGAGAAATAGAAACCATCACGAATTCGACATATGATAAAAATAGCTTACCTACCGATGATAACGGTAAGGTAAGTGTTGCTATTAGAGTAATTGCAGATCACGTTAGAGCGGTCGCTTTTTCGATTGCAGATGGTCAATTACCCAGTAATACTGGTGCTGGATATGTGATTAGAAGAATTTTAAGAAGAGCTATTAGATATGGATTTACTTTTTTAAATACAAAGGAGCCGTTTATTTATAAACTTGTAGAGATATTAAGTAAGCAGATGAGTGAGGCGTTTCCAGAACTTAAAGCTCAAAAAAATCTTATTTTAAATGTAATAAAAGAAGAAGAACATTCTTTTTTAAGAACATTAGATCAAGGATTAGTTTTATTGGATAATGTGATTAAAAATACTAAAAGCGAAACTGTTTCGGGAGAGAAAGCTTTTGAGTTGTATGATACATATGGCTTTCCGATAGATCTTACAGCTTTGATTTTGAATGAACAAGGGTTGCAATTGGATGAGAAAGGTTTTGAGGCAGAATTACAAAAGCAAAAGGAAAGATCAAGAGCAGCTTCGCAAATTTCTACAGGAGATTGGGAAATTTTACTAGATAACTCAACAGAAGAATTTATAGGATATGACCAATTATTCTCTGAAGTCAAAATAACACGTTTTAGAAAAGTAAATAGTAAAAAGGATGGAGAATTATATCAATTGGTATTTGATCAAACTCCTTTTTACCCAGAAGGAGGTGGGCAAGTCGGTGATAAAGGATATCTAGAAGCTAACAATGGCGACGTTGTTTATATTATTGATACCAAAAAAGAAAACAACCTGATTGTTCATTTCGCTAAGAGCTTACCTAAGAAAGTTGAAAGTAGTTTTAAAGCTGTTGTTGACGATAAACAAAGAGATAGAACTGCTTCTAATCATACAGCGACTCATTTATTACATCAAGCACTTCGTACTATTCTAGGAACTCATGTTGAGCAAAAAGGCTCTATGGTACATAGTGGAAATTTACGCTTCGATTTTTCTCATTTTTCTAAGGTAAGTACAGATGAATTAAAAGAAGTAGAAATATTTGTAAATGCAAGGATTAGAGAAAACCTTCCTCTCGAAGAGCAAAGAGGTATTTCTTATGACAAAGCGATAGCAGATGGAGCAATTGCATTATTTGGAGAAAAATATGGTGATGCAGTAAGGGCGATCCGTTTTGGAGAATCTATGGAGTTGTGTGGAGGTACTCACGTACAGAACACTAGAGATATTTGGCACTTTAAAATAACATCAGAAAGTGCTATTGCTGCAGGAATAAGACGTATAGAAGCTATAACAGGAGATGCTGCCAAAGAATATTTCACAACTCAATCCGAGTCGTATAATAAGGTTAAAGAAGTGCTTAAGAATACAAAAGATCCTGTTAAAGCAATTGTATCGTTACAGGATGAAAATACCAATCTTAAAAAGCAAATTGAAGTACTTCTTAAAGATAAGGCAAAGAATCTAAAAGGAGATCTTAAATCAGAATTCCAAGAAATAAATGGAGTTAATTTTTTAGCAAAAAAAGTGGATTTGGATGCAGCCGGAATTAAAGATTTATCGTTTGAATTGGGTGGCGAACTAAATAATATTGTAGCTCTATTTGGTTCTGAACAAAATGGAAAAGCATTGTTGTCTTGTTACGTTTCTAAGAATTTGGTAGCTGAAAAGGGGTTAAATGCAGGTCAGATGGTTCGTGATCTTGGTAAGTATATTCAAGGTGGAGGCGGTGGCCAACCGTTTTTTGCAACCGCTGGAGGTAAGAATCCCGGAGGTTTGGATGAGGCTCTAGAAAATGCCAAGCAATTTTTGAATTAATATAAATACTTTAGGCTCTTTCATACCGTTTAGTGAAGAGTTGAGTTGAATGCTTATGAATCTACAAACTAAAATATCATTGCTTCCGAAAGAACCTCGGATTGATTATCAATCAGAGGTAGTAATGCTGGGTTCTTGTTTTGCAGAAAATATAGGCGAAAAATTTGAATATTATAAGTTTAAAAATTTGATTAATCCATTTGGAATTCTGTTTCACCCCAAAGCTATCGAGACCTTTCTTTGGATGGCAGTACAGGATGAGAAGTACACAGAAGCCGATTTGTTTTTTAATAATGGACATTGGCATTGTTTTGATGCCCATTCTTCTTTGAGTGGTCCAAATAAGGATAAATTGATATCAGATTTAAATAGTGCATTACTTCATAGTAAAAAAAAGATAAGTACAGCTACTCACATATGTATTACACTGGGTACAGCATGGGTGTATAGGTTAAAGACTCTAGATTTAGTTGTAGCTAATTGTCATAAAGTGCCTCAGAAAGAGTTTGCAAAAGAGTTACTTTCTATTGAAGAAATTAGTCAATGTATTCATAATTGCATTCACTTAATTCGAAATTTAAATCCAACTACTCAAATAGTATTTACAGTATCTCCCGTACGACACGCTAAAGATGGTTTTGTGGCCAATACAAGAAGCAAGTCGCATTTAATTGCAGCAATACATAATGCAGTCGAGCAAGATAAAAACCTGTGTTACTTTCCGTCATACGAGATTGTGATGGATGAGCTTAGGGATTATAGGTTTTATAATGTAGATATGATTCATCCAAGTGAGCTGGCGATACAATATATTTGGGAGCGTTTTTCTGAAGTTTGGTTTTCAGAAAATACCATAAACACAATGAAAAAAGTGGAGGAAATCCAAAAAGGATTGGCGCATCGTCCGTTTCATCCCGAAAGTAAACAACACCTTTCTTTTTTACAGAATTTAGAACAGAAAAAACAAAAACTTCAACAAGAATATTCTTTTATTAAGTTTTAAAGTTTTTTTTGGTACTAATAACGATGTAATTATTTTGCAAAAATAGTAGACATCAATTGTAAACTTCCATATAGAATACCTACCGCAAAAGAATCTGCTCCATGGGGATTATCCCAAGATTGATGTTGTAAAGAATTGTATACTATTGGATCAAATAATGATTCGTGAGTAAAAGCAGTATTTGGGATTATTAAATATGAACGGATTTTAGAAGTGCCAAAAAAAGGATGTCCTGAGATATGGGATGCTCCCAAAAACAATCTATAATCACTAGTAAGCTTATTTACTCCTGATAATTGATAAGTTTTTGGAGTAGTGACAGGAATAGAATCAATGACAAGCGTAGTATGGTTTTTTACACTTAGCGATGGATTTTGTATGTTTTGAGCAAAAGCTTTTATACTTATAACAAGTAATCCAAAACAAATTAAAATATTTAAGTATCTCATAAGTAATAACTTTGTGTTTGAATTGCTTTTTATTTTGAAGTTTATATCATCAAAAAGTATTCCATAAAGATATGTTAAAAAACAGTTGATAAAATATCATTCTCCTTTATTAATAATTTCAATTCCGCTATCTATAAGGTGTTTAATATCGGGCTTCTCCGATTTTGTTTTATCTAGATGTTCTACAATTCGTTTTCCAAATTTTTCGTCTCTATCATATACAAGTTCGTAAATTTCAAGAGGTAGTAGCCAATCATTGGTATGATCTTTTGCGAGAATATCAAATACAGCTTCTAACGAAAATTTGGTGTTTTTTCCTTCTCTAATGTTTCTTACAGATTGATATAGAGAATGTAGCTCTGTTTGTTTTGGTGTAAAACTTCTTTTGCCGGTAGTTGTAGAGGATTTATGAGTTACTAGATCAAAGGAATAGTCGTCTGCAGGTCCCGAAAAGGCTGAGACAATTTCTTTTCCTACAGCAAGATCAAAGGTTCCCCATTCGGGCTTAAAAAGAAACTCGTCTTTATATTTGATAGTGCACTCACTAAACTGAATCAAAATAAGTTCTCCTTTAATATTTCTAATACCCGTAACGTTTGTGCCAGCAACAGTAATACCGCTTTCGAATTCAAATTCAATATACTCTCCGTCATAAAAATTATACGCTTTTAAATCTCTTGGAGACATGTTTTCTATAGCTAGGTTGATGCCTTTTAGTTTTCCTAAAGGAGATCTAAAACCATTAGGGTGTGCATCAACACCATGTCCTATTAGCTCTTTTTCTCTAAAAGAAAGAGCTGTAGGTCCAGAGGTTTCAAAGTAGATAACTTCGTTGTCTTCATTTTTAAGGATTCGAGAGAAGGTTCCAGAAACCTGTAAACCAGTACTTAATTCTATAGTTCCTAGATTTTCGGATTCAATAAGTTTCGATAACCCTCTATGTCCACCTTTTCGTAATGCCATAGTATCGGCAAATTCTTCAAGTACTTGACATAAGTATGCAAAATCTGGAGTGACGAATAGCTGAGGTTGTGGTTTAGTAATATCAAAATTTCGAAAAGCGGCCTCAGGAGAATATGATATTTTTTCTACTTGATCCGTCATGCACCATTCACTTTCCCCGATAGATGAGAGTAATCCTGCCCCATAAATTTTTGGGTCATTGACTTGGCCAATTAATCCATATTCTACGGTCCACCAATGTAAATTGCGAATTAGTGCCATCTCAGAGGGAATCTCTTTTTGTTCTTGTAATTCTTCCACTCTTTTTTCAGCTTTTTCTATATCTTCTGGATTGGAGTCATAGGCTTCTTTTAGAATAGAAAGAGTACGCACAGCTTCATATATTTCATAATCTCTCTTAGAAGAAATCGCTTTACACCCTATTTTGCCAAAACGTCTTAAATACTCGGCATAGTCTGGGTTTGCAATAATAGGAGCATGACCTGCCGCTTCATGAATAATGTCAGGAGCGGGGGTGTATTCTATATTTTCTAATTGTCTAATGTCTGAAGCAATGACAAGAATATTATATGCCTGAAATTCCATAAAAGCATTAGGAGGAATAAAGCCATCTACAGCAACAGCGGCCCAGCCAATTTCTTTTAATATTCTGTTCATACCATACATACTAGGTATTGAATCGACAGATATCCCTGTTTTTTTTAGACCTCGTAAATAAGAATCATGAGCAACTTTGCTTAGCGAGGTAATGTTTTTTCTCATAACATATCTCCATACAGCTTGATTTATAGGAGTGTACTCCTCATAATTCTGTGGTTTTATAAATTGCTTTAAATGAGGAGGTAATTTGTCAATTAACGGATTAGATGTTATGGATAATGACATATAAATAATTGATTAGCGTAAGTTTTTAAAGTTCGGGAAATTACAGTTTTGTGAGCAATATAGGTATTAATTAACTAAATTTGTGAAGATTTAAGTAGGGTGTTTGCTATGTTTAGTGTTATATTATAATAGGAAATAATAAACTATACTTTGATAAGTTACGTTAACTTGAAACAATCAAATTATTTAACAATGAAAAAACTAATTTTTTACGTCGTATTAATATGCAGTGTTAATTTGGTAAAAAGCCAAATTACTAATGAGGGAACACCATGGAGTTGGGAAATGAATGAGGTAAATAAAAATAAGATCACTCCGGTAGTGATGAAAAGTTTTGATTTGAACAAAATAAAAGCTGAAGATGCGGTAAATGATTTGAAAGGAGATGTGCCTTATAGATTTGGTTATGAGTTTGATGTAGATCTTGGGTTAGGAAATTCTGGGGCCTGGGATAAACTTCCTAACGGAGATAGAATCTGGAGGATTAATCTTTTGTCTAAAGGAGCAAGAACAATGAATTTTGTTTTTGATTTATTTCAAATTCCTAGAGGAGCAACAATATATTTGTACAATAATGATAAAACGGACCTATTAGGAGCGTATACGAATATTTGTAATAGACCCGATGAGATGTTAGGAACATGGTTGGTGCAGGGAGAAAATGTATGGATCGAATACTATGAGCCTTTAGCCGTAAAAGGGCAGGGTAAATTAAATTTAGGTAAGATAGTACATGGGTACCGTTCTGTAACTGATGCTGAAATTGAGCAAAAAGCGTTGGGTAGTTCTGGTGATTGTAATCAAGATGTTAACTGCCCGATAGGAGATGATTTTGAAGCTACAAAAGATAAACTAAAGCGTGCTGTTGGGTTTATTATTCTTAATGGTTTTGTTTGTACGGGTACCCTAATTAATAATACTAATAATGATAAAGCACCGTATTTTTTAACGGCTAATCATTGCGAATCAGGATCTACATCTACTTGGGCATTTCGCTTTAATTGGATAAGTCCAAATCCTTCCTGTGCTACAACAGCAAGTAGTCCTGATGCTGCGGTTAATCAAACTACTAGTGGTGCTACATTACTTGCAGCTAATAGTGAATCTGATATGAAATTATTAAACCTTGATGGAGGTTTGGATCCCTCATGGGATTTAGAATGGGCAGGTTGGGATAGAAGTGGCGAAGCTCCAGGTTTTGTTGTAGGTATTCATCATCCAGCAGGAGATATTATGAAAATTTGCCGGTATGATCAATCACCTACAAAAAGAGTGGTTGATTTTAATGGAAATCCTAGTACTGAGGTTTGGAATATTGCAGACTGGGATCTTGGGGTTACCGAAAAAGGGTCATCGGGATCTGCTCTTTTTGACCCAAATGGTAGGATTATAGGTAAACTTTCTGGTGGTGCCGCTGCGTGTGATGGTGTAAATGATAATGGTGCCTTAGATTTTTATGGACGTTTTGATGTTTCCTGGGATTTTGGAACAACAGATGCTACAAGGCTATCAAATTGGTTAGATCCAACAAATACGGGTAAAACCACTTTGGATATGTTATCGGTAGAAATGACCAATGGCGAGGTAACACCTCCTGCTACAGATGAAATCTTAGTGTCATTTAATCCCTCAATAGCAAAAGTTAATATTTTCAAAACTACCGAAAATGTTATAGAATATATGATTTACGATATTTCTGGAGCCTTAGTAGATACAGGTAGATTACTAACTCAAGAAGGAGAAATTGATATGGCAGATAAATCTTCGGGGATGTATTTTGTTTATATCAAGGATACATCAAATGGTCGTGCATTTACTAAAAAAGTAGTTATAAATCGAAGATTTTAGAGAGCTAATTCTCTAGTCGCTTTCCGGAAAATAATTCTTTTCCGTTGGTATTTTTTAGTACTAACAAGTCGTTTTCGATGATTTTTATACTAACCAAGGATAAAGTTTTAAAAAATTCTTGCTCTAAATCTGTTTTTGCTTGGCAATACATTTTTGAAGCCATAGGTATCCCAAAAGAAATTACATCTTTATCTTGTGTGTATTTGCAAGAAAAGGTGTTACACCCAGAATATCCCGAAATTCTACTGTTTTCTTTGTCAAAGACGATAAAAAGTTTTTCTGCTTGAACATTTTTTCCGTTTAATTGGTGTATTTCAAACTTGTCTTTTTTATTTGTTTGAATCTCTGCTGTCGTGCTAGCTGTAGTTTTGTTTTTGGTATTACAAGTATTAGTGTTAGAGAGGATAAACGAAAACAGAATTAGAGTTAAATATTTCATGGTATAAAATTCTTTTTATTTATAAAAGAGAGTGTTATAGTGGTACAAATTTATCGTAATCTATGTTTTTAATTGCAAAAAGGCTCATTATAAGAGATTAAAATTTATTTTTGGTAGGGAAAACTAAGTAAACCATCAATGAGAGCAGAAAGTAGAAAGGAAGAAATTATCAATGCAGCTTCTATTCTTTTTAAAGAAAAAGGATACAGTGCAGTTACGATGAGAGATTTGGCTAAAGCAATGGGCATTAAGGCTGCCAGCCTCTATAATCATATTCAATCTAAGCAAGAGATTTTGGCCACAATTATCATTGATCTAGCCGAAATGTTTACTAATGGTATGAATCAAATCGTAAATTCTGATGAAAATACGATACAAAAGCTAGAAAAAATCATAGACTTACATATTGATGTTACTTTGAGAAATGCAGATGGTTTGGCATCTCTAAATAATGATTGGATGCACCTTGAAGAAGAGAATCTTCAATATTTTGAAAAAATGCGTCAGGAATATGAAGAAAACTTCAGAGATATAGTAAAGAAAGGGGTAGCGAGAAATGAAATAAAATCATTCAATATAGAAATTATAGTGTTTTCAACGCTTTCTACCTTAAGAACACTTTATCTGTGGTATCCAAAGCAAAGAAATATAGAGGCAGAGATGTTGAAGCATGATATGGTATCAGTATTACTTAAAGGTATAGTCTAAAATAGATGTTTGCTGAGTTTTAAAATTAACAAATAATTATTTGTGTAAGAAACTAACAATTGTTAGTTTTGTTTAGCTATAACGTTATAGTTAAATAGAGTATATGACAGATTTTTATCCAATACGGGTTTCTGAGGTGCATAAGGAAACTAAGGATTGCACGTCCATCACTTTTGATATTCCCAAAGAATTACAAGAGACATTTCTTTATAAGCAAGGACAGCATCTTACTATTAAAGCATCTATAAATGGTGAGGATATTAGGCGTTCTTATTCGTTATGTTCAAGCCCTTTAGAAAACAAATGGCAAGTAGCAGTAAAACGAATAAATGGAGGAGTGTTTTCAAATTATGCAAACAATGTATTAAAGGCAGGAGATGTTTTAGAATTAATGCCACCTCTGGGTAGCTTTTTTGTTGAAACGAACCCTTCTGTCACTAAAAATTACGTTGTTTTTGCTGCAGGTAGCGGGATTACGCCTATACTTTCTATCATAAAAACACATTTAGCTTCTGAGCCTAATAGCACTTTCAAACTATTTTATTTGAATCGGAATGTTAAATCAATTATCTTTAAAGAAGAGATTGAAGCATTAAGAAACATGTATTTTGGTAGGTTAGAAATTTTTTATTTCCTAACTAAGGAACAACGCGATATTCCCCTGCTTAATGGAAGATTTACATCTGAAAAAATACAGGAACTTATAGCTAAAATTTTAAATGTTTCTACAATCGACGAATGTTTTGTTTGTGGGCCAGAAGAAATGATTTTTATAATTAGAGATGAATTGGTTAATGCGGGGCTCTCTAAAGAGAAGGTTCATTATGAGCTTTTCTTCTCAGGAGTTACTGAAGAAGATAAAAAGAAAGCAGCACAAGCGGTAGAACATAAATTTGAAGGAACCGAAGTTACTATTATTGATGGCGGAAAAGAATTTCATTTCGCTATGGATGATGATTATGACAATATTTTGGATGGAGCCTTGGCTGCAGGAGCAGATTTGCCTTTTGCATGTAAAGGAGGAGTGTGCAGTACCTGTAAATGTAAAGTAATTGAAGGTACTGTTGAAATGAAAATAAACTATGCATTAGAAGAAGATGAGGTAGCTAAAGGACTTGTTTTGTCCTGTCAAGCGGTGCCTACTACTGAAAAAGTAGTTGTTGATTTTGATGTATAAAACTCGATCGTAATGAGTGAAAAGGAAATTAAAAATTTAGAAGAGATCTTTGAGCAAAGAATTGCAAGAGATGAAAAAATTGAGCCAAAGGACTGGATGCCTGAGAAATATAGAAAAACGCATATCCGTCAAATCTCTCAACATGCACATTCCGAAATTGTAGGGATGTTACCAGAAGGTAACTGGATTACTCGAGCGCCTTCATTAAGGCGTAAAGTTGCTTTGTTGGCAAAAGTTCAAGATGAGGCAGGTCATGGTTTATATCTGTATAGTGCGTGTGAAACCTTGGGGATTTCTAGAGATGAATTATATGAGCAATTACATACCGGTAAAGCCAAGTATTCTAGTATTTTCAATTACCCAACAATAACATGGGCAGATATAGGTGCAATAGGATGGTTAGTAGATGGAGCGGCAATTATTAATCAAGTTCCATTGTGTAGTACATCATATGGCCCTTATGCTAGAGCAATGATTCGTGTATGTAAAGAAGAAAGTTTTCATCAACGTCAAGGTTATGAGATTATGATCAAGCTTGCGAAAGGTTCTCCAGAGCAAAAAGAAATGGCTCAAGATGCTTTAAATAGATGGTGGTGGCCTTCTTTAATGATGTTAGGTCCTACAGATGCAGAATCTGTGCATACCGAACAATCAATGAAATGGAAATTGAAACGCAAGACGAATGATGAGTTACGCCAGCAGTTTATAGATCAAACTGTTCCTCAGGCCGATTTAATCGGTCTGACAATGCCAGATCCAGATTTGAAATGGAATGAAGAAACAGGTCATTATGATTTTGGAGATATTGATTGGGATGAGTTTTGGCAGGTTGTAAAAGGTCATGGTCCTTGTAACGAAGAGCGATTATCTGCTAGAGTTAATGCTTGGGAAGAAGGAGAATGGGTTCGTGATGCGGCAATGGCATATGCAAAGAAACAAGAAGAAAAAAAGCTTAAAAAAGCAATTTAAAAAATAGAACAGATGAAAAACTGGCCACTTTGGGAAGTGTTTGTAAGGAGTAAAAACGGTTTAGAACATCGTCATTTTGGAAGCCTTCATGCTGCAGATGCAGAAATGGCTTTGGAAAATGCAAGAGATGTATATACACGAAGAAATGAAGGTGTTAGTATTTGGGTAGTTGAATCAAAAAATATTACTGCTTCTAATCCAGAGCATGGAGGAGAGCTTTTTGAACCTGCTCAAGATAAGGTGTATAGACATCCTACATTTTATGATTTACCTGATGAGGTAAAACATATGTAACGTGTGTATTGAAATATAAAGCTTAAGTAAAGCCAGATTTAATGATGAAAAACGAAAATTTAGTACACTATATCTACGGGATTGCAGACAATGCTTTGATTCTTGGTCAACGATTATCAGAATTGTGTGGGCACGGCCCAAGTTTAGAGACAGATATTGCGTTAACCAATATGGCTTTAGATTTATTAGGGCAAACCAGAAGTTATTATCAGTATGCAGCACAACTTTTGGGTGATGGAAAGACTGAAGATGATATAGCTTATTTAAGAATAGAAAGACAATATAAAAATGTATTGTTAGTAGAACAGCCTAATAAACATTTTGGGTATGTGATCACAAGACAATTTTTTTATGATGTTTTCCATTTATTGTTATTACAAGAGTTGCAAAATAGCAAAGACGAAACCTTGTCGGCAATTGCAAAAAAAGGAATTAAAGAAGTAAGTTATCATCAAAGATTCTCGTCTGATTGGATGAAAAGATTAGGAGATGGTACAGAAGAAAGTCGTAAAAAAACTCAGGAAGCAATAAATGATCTATGGAAATTTACAGATGAGTTATTTCATATGACCGAAGATGATAAACAAGTTTTTGAAGCCGAAATAGGAGTTGATGTTACCACCCTTAAACAACTATATAATCAAAGAGTAAAAGAAGTTCTTGAAGAAGCAACCTTAACAATTCCAGAGATTAAGTGGTTTCAAAAAGGAGGTAAACAAGGGATTCATAGTGAACATATGGGGTATTTGCTTTCTGATTTACAATATATGCAACGTACGTACCCTAATATGAAGTGGTAAGTTATGTGTATGAACGCTATTTCCTTTTTTAAGGAAATCTTTTTTTTAATATAATCTTAGTTAGGAGATGACGATAGAATTAGAAAATCATATTGATCCGATGCTTTTTCCAATTTTGGAAAAGGTACACGATCCTGAAATTCCGGTTTTGTCAATTATGGATATGGGAGTTGTACGTTTTGCGCAAATGATAAACTCTGTAGCTCAAATTAAAATTACTCCAACCTATAGTGGGTGTCCAGCCATGGATGTTATAGGAGAGGATATTGTTGAAGCTTTTGCCAAAGAAAATATAGAAGCCAAGGTCTCCTTAGTATTGTCACCAGCCTGGACCACAGATTGGATTACTCCAAGAGGTAGGGAATCGTTAGAGGAGTATGGAATAGCGGCGCCTTTAGAAGAAAATGCAGACAAAGAGGCATTGCTTAATAATAAAAGGATTGTAAAATGTACAAATTGCGGTTCTGTTAATACAAAATTAGTAAGTCAATTTGGTTCTACTGCCTGCAAGGCATTGTTTAAATGTGAAGATTGTTTAGAACCTTTTGATTATTTCAAGTGTCTTAAATGATAGTAAAGAAATAATGTTTAACTCAAAATTTAAATAGAAAATTAAATATGCCTTCAATCGAATTGTATGTCGAAAATGGAGTAGCGAGAATAACGCTCAATCGTCCTGAATCCTTTAATAGTTTTAATAGAGAAATGGCCCTTTTGTTACAAAAGACCCTGGATGAATGTAATACTAATGCCGAAATAAGATCTATTGTTATTACTGGTAAAGGAAAAGCCTTTTGTGCTGGTCAGGATCTTAAAGAAGTAACATCTCCCGAGTTAAACCCAGGTTTTAGAAAAATTCTAGAAGAGCATTACAATCCGATAATAGAGAGAATACGTTCTATAGAAAAACCAATAATAGCTGCGGTTAATGGTGTGGCTGCTGGAGCTGGAGCAAATATAGCTCTTGCATGTGATGTGGTCGTAGCTGTAGAAACTGCAAGCTTTATTCAGGCGTTTAGTAAAATAGGCTTAATTCCTGATAGTGCAGGAACCTTTTTCTTACCAAGATTAATTGGTTTTCAAAAAGCATCGGCATTAATGCTGCTAGGGGATAAAGTATCTGCCAAAGATGCAGAACAATTAGGAATGTTATACAAGGTATTTGCTGTAGATACTTTTAATGAAGAAGTATCGAAATTAGCATTAAAATTGGCTCAAATGCCTACCAAAGCGTTAGGGTTAACAAAAAGATTACTTAACCAATCTATGGTTAATAATCTCCAAGAGCAATTAAATTTAGAATCTGACTTACAGATAGAATCTGCAGAGAGTGAAGATTATGCCGAGGGAGTAAACGCATTTATAGAAAAAAGAAAACCTGTATTTAAAGGAAAATAAAAAATGGTTGTAGGAGTAATAGGATCTGGTACAATGGGAAGTGGTATCGCACAAGTAGCGGCTACTGCTGGTTGTTTAGTGAAAGTGTATGATACCAATGTAGAAGCATTAAATAGAAGTAAACAGGCATTAGAGAAAATTCTTTCCCGATTGGTTGAAAAAGGAAGAATAGATGAAACAGAGAAAAATCGCATTCAGAGAAATATATCTCACGTTAATTCTTTGAAAGATTTAAAAGATGCAAATCTTACTATTGAAGCGATCATTGAAGATATAAATATTAAAAAGAAAGTGTTTTCTGAGCTCGAGAGTTATGTTTCGGAAGATACTATAATTGCATCAAATACTTCTTCATTATCTATTGCTTCGATAGCTTCAGCATTGCAGAAACCACAACGATGTATCGGGATTCATTTTTTTAATCCGGCGCCATTAATGAAATTGGTAGAGGTAATTCCTGCAGTTCAAACTTCTAAAGAGGTTACCCAAAAAGTCATTAAGATTATTGAAGATTGGAAAAAAGTGGTTGCCCTTGCAAAGGATACTCCAGGTTTTATTGTGAATAGGGTTGCAAGGCCTTTTTATGGAGAATCTTTAAGAATATTAGAAGAAGGTTTGGCCGATGAAGCAACAATTGATTGGAGTTTGAAAACCTTGGGAGGGTTTAGAATGGGCCCTTTTGAATTAATGGATTTTATAGGTAATGATATTAACTATACGGTAACAGAAACTGTTTTTAAAGCTTTTTATTATGATCCAAGGTATAAGCCTGCTTTTACTCAAAAAAGATTATCTGAAGCAGGGTATTTAGGAAGAAAAACAGGAAAAGGATATTACGATTATAGTGATACAGCAATTAAACCTTCTCCCAAAGAGGATAAAGAAGTGGCGACATATGTTTTTGATAGAGTATTGGTTATGCTAATTAATGAAGCTGCCGATGCTTTGTTTTGGAACATTGCCTCAGCTTCGGATATTGATAATGCAATGACCAAAGGGGTTAATTACCCAAAAGGATTATTATCATGGGCAGATGAAAAAGGAATTGATTGGTGTGTAAATAAACTTGATGCCCTTTATGATGAATATCGAGAAGATCGCTATAGATGTAGTCCGTTATTACGAAAAATGGGAAGGGAGCATACGACTTTTTTTAATACAAAAGAGATAGTAGATAATTAATGATGGTTATGAAATCTGAAGATATTCCGCATAAAATGTTATCTCAAGACGCCTTTAGTCAATGGTTGGGGATAGAAATTCTTGAAGTTGAAAAAGGCAGATGTAAAGTAGGAATGACTGTGCGAAAAGAAATGCTCAATAGTATGGGTAAAGCACACGGAGGAATTTCGTATAGTTTGGCGGATACAGCCTTTGGTTTTTCGGCAAATACTCACGGAAAATATGCAGTGTCTATTGAGACCTCGATTAATCATATTGAGGCTTTAGAAGAAAATGATTACCTAACAGCAGAAGCTGTAACAGATATTGCCAAGACTAAGATTGGTTTTAATATTGTAGAGGTAAAAAGAAATAATGAAATAGTAGCCCTATTCAAAGGGGTGGTATATAGAACCGGTAAGGACTGGGAATAATAAAATTATTAAGAAAAGAATCTAATTCATACTACTGAATGAAAGAAGCATATATCATAGATGGAATTCGAACACCTATAGGAAATTATAAAGGCACATTATCAGCAGTAAGAACTGATGATCTAGGAGCGCTCGTTATTCGAAAATTAGTAGAAAAATATCCAAGTATTCCTAAAGAAGCATACGATGATGTGATTATGGGGTGTGCAAACCAAGCAGGAGAAGATAATCGCAATGTTGCCAGAATGTCTTTACTTCTTGCGGGCTTACCATTTACAGTTCCTGGTGAAACGGTTAACCGGTTATGTAGTTCGGGATTATCTGCAATTATTCATGCAAATCGTGCTATCAAAGCAGGTGATGGTGATTTATTTATTTCTGGTGGAGTTGAGAATATGACGCGTGGACCATACGTGATTGCCAAACCATCTTCGGCTTATGGTAACGATTCTAAAATGTATGATTCTAGTTTTGGATGGCGTTTTGTAAATCATAAAATGCATGAGTTATACGGTACTGATGGTATGGGTACAACCGCCGAGAACTTGGTAGAAAAATATAATATATCTCGAGAAGATCAGGATGCGTTTTCATATTGGAGTCAAATGAAAGCCACTAAAGCTCAAGAATCAGGAAGATTAGCAAAAGAGATTACTACTGTAGAGATTCCTCAAAGAAAAAAAGATCCTATCCAATTTTCGAATGATGAGTTTATAAAACCTGGTACTACCAAAGAAATACTTGGTAAACTAAGACCAGCTTTTAAGAAAGGTGGAAGCGTAACCGCAGGAAACGCATCAGGACTTAATGATGGTGCAGCGGCTACCATAATAGCTTCCGAAGATGCAGTTAAAAAATATAATTTAAAACCTCTGGCAAGAGTGGTTAGTTCTGCAGTAGTTGGTGTAGAGCCTAGAATAATGGGTATTGGCCCTGTTCAAGCTTCTAACAAGGCGCTAGAAAAGGCAGGCATCACTATGGATGATATTGATGTAATAGAGCTTAACGAGGCCTTTGCTTCTCAAGCATTAGCATGCATAAGAGAGTGGGGGTTAGCAGATAATGATCCAAGAATAAACCCTAATGGAGGATCGATCGCAATCGGACATCCATTAGGAGTAACGGGAGCCAGAATAGCATATTCTGCAGCTCTAGAATTACAAGAACAAAAGAAAAGATACGCGTTAATCACTATGTGTGTAGGTGTAGGTCAGGGATATGCATGTGTAATTGAAAACACAAACCTTTGATATTATGAAAAAACTAGAAAGTTATATAAACGGTAAATGGGTTTCGGGTTCTGGTGATGGAACTATAATGCATGATGCCGTTACTGGCGAAATTATCGGGGTATCATCGACAGAGGGTTTGGATGTGCCAGAAGTATTGCAGTATGGTAGAACCAAGGGGGGAGAAATACTTCGAAAAATGACCTTTCAGGAAAGAGGTAATATGCTTAAAAAATTGGCATTATTTCTTACCAAAAGAAAAGAAGAATTTTATGAGTTGAGTTATCGATCAGGTGCCACTCGTGTAGATAGTTGGATTGATATTGAAGGAGGCTTTGGAAACTTATTTGCTAACGCCTCGTTACGTAAATTATTTCCAAATCAACCTTATCACGTAGAAGGAGATCCAATAGATCTTTCTCGTGGAGGACGTTTTATGGCACACCATATTTTAGTACCTAAAAGAGGAGTCGCTGTACATATTAATGCATTTAACTTTCCTATTTGGGGGATGTTAGAAAAATGTGCTGTAAACTGGATGGCAGGAGTGCCTTCGGTAGTATTACCAGCGCCTCAAACTGCTTATTTAACAGAAGCTGTAGTACGAGTGATAATAGATTCAGGTATTTTACCAGAAGGATCATTACAGTTGCTAAGTGGGATGACCAAAAACATTTTAGATACTGTAGAATCTCAAGATGTAGTTACTTTTACAGGATCTGCACATACAGGTAGAATCCTTAAAGCGCATCCAAGATTAATAGAAGAATCTGTACCGTTTACGATGGAAGCAGATTCTCTTAATGCCTCGATATTAGGTGAGGATGCTGTACCAGGAACGATAGAGTTTGATTTGTTTATCAAAGAGGTGCGTAAAGAAATGACCGTCAAGTCAGGTCAAAAATGTACGGCTATTAGAAGAATAATTGTGCCATCTAATTTGGTAGAAGATGTACAGATTGCATTAGGTAAGCAGTTAGATAGAGTTACTATCGGTGATCCAAGGTTGAAAGAAGTGAGAATGGGAGCTTTGGCAAGCAAACAACAAGTAGAAAGTTTTAAAAATAATATTACTGCCATAGCCAAGACGGCTCAAATGGTATATGGTAATTTGGATAAAATTGAAACTGTTGGTGCAGATGCCGAAAAAGGAGCATTCGTATCTCCTATTTTATTGAGAGAAGACGAGCCATTTAAGAATACTAACGTTCATGAGATTGAGGCTTTTGGTCCAGTATCTACTATTATGCCTTACGATACCTTGGATGATGCGATTACCCTATCTCAAATGGGTAAAGGATCATTGGTATCTTCTATTTTTACCTATGATGATACTATTGCAAAAGAGTTTGTTGTAGAGGCGGCTTCGCATCATGGTCGTATATTAGTGGGTAATAGAGAAAATGCAAAGCAAAGTACAGGGCACGGTTCTCCATTACCTATGTTAACCCATGGAGGCCCAGGTCGTGCTGGAGGCGGAGAAGAAATGGGAGGCATGCGAGGTATCAAACATTATATGCAAAGGTGTGCCATACAAGGAACACCAACAACACTAACAGAGATCACCGGAATTTATCAGGCCAATTCTGCATATAAAGAGTCCGAAAATCATCCTTTTTCTTATCATTGGGAAGATATAGAACCTGGTATGTCTATTAAAACACATAAGCGAACGGTTACTGATACTGATATTATCAATTTTGCAAACCTTACTTGGGATCATTTTTATGCACATACAGATATTACGTCGTTAGACGGAAGTATTTTTGAAAAACGTACAGCTCATGGATATTTTATTTTGGCAGCGGCGGCAGGGTTGTTCGTCTATCCAAATAAAGGACCAGTGGCTGCAAATTATGGTCTAGAAGAATGTCGATTTTTACGCCCTATATACCATAATGATACTGTATATGTGAGATTAACTTGTAAGCAAAAAATTGATCGGGATCATCGTGGAAAAGAATTACCTAGCGGAATTGCAAAATGGTTTGTAGAGGTATTTGATCAAGATGATGAGCTTGCAGCTATAGCCACGATTTTGACGATGGTACAGAAAAAATCACCGTTTATACAAGTGGATAGATCAAATATTGAAGGATATTTATCAAAATTAAAGGAAGATGCGAAACCTAATTGGGGATTAATGACTGCACAACATATGGTCGAGCATATAGAAAAAACAATTAGAATAGGAGCGGGTCAGATTCAGAACTTTGAAATTGCTACTCCCGAAAAGTACTTAGAACGAGTACAAGAGATGATTTATAATCATAAACAAATGCCAAGGGGAGTGTATCATCCTTTAATGAAAGAAGGGCAATTAGAAGAGCTTGTTCATGAAGATTTAACATCTGCAAAAGCTAAATTAATAGAAGCTTTAGACGAATTTGAAGCATATTATAAAGAAAACCCAGATGCGATAACAAAAAATGCGGTATTTGGGGAGATGAATAAGTTTGAATGGGATTTATTAAATGTTAAACACCTGAATCATCATTTTGAACAATTTAACCTTTTAGATTAATTTAAAAATAGAAAACATGTAGCACTAAGTTTATGTAAGTGCTCATGATTACAAAATATAATGACTGCACCATACGTAAATATTGATATAGAAAACGGAATAGGGACGATAGAATTTTTTCATCCTGCTCATAATTCGTTACCGGGAGATATTCTTACAAAATTGGCCCAAACGATTACTGATGCTGGAAATAATAAAGATGTTAAAGTTATTGTTCTCAAAAGCGGAAAAGATAGGACTTTTTGTGCTGGAGCAAGTTTTAAAGAATTAATTAATATCAATGATGCCGATACAGGTAAGATATTCTTTTCTGGATTTGCTAATGTGATTAATGCTATGCGCAAATGCCCAAAGTTTGTGATCGGGCGTATACAAGGAAAGACTGTTGGTGGAGGAGTAGGATTGGCCGCAGCAACAGATTACTGCATGGCTACAAAGTACGCCTCAATTAAGTTAAGTGAACTTAATGTGGGTATAGGACCATTTGTAGTAGGACCTGCAATAGAACGTAAAATAGGACTATCTGCAATGACACAAATTGCAATCGATGCTAATTCTTTTTATGATGCAGAATGGGCTAGAAATAAAGGGTTGTTTACCAAAGTTTTTGATGATGTTGAAACTTTGGATAGAGAGGTGGATGCGTTCGCAGCACACCTATGTACTTATAATCCAGAAGCGATGAAAGAAATGAAAACGGTGTTTTGGGAAGGTACAGAACATTGGGATACATTACTGGGCGATAGAGCGGTAATTAGTGGAAGATTAGCATTAAGTGAATTTACAAAAGAAACCTTGAAACGATTTAAATGATTTATAGCTTTAAAGGATATATACCCGTAGTGCACGAAAGTAGTTTTGTACACCCTTTGGCAGCTGTTACTGGTAATGTGATTATTGGTAAAAATTGTTATATCGGTCCTGGAGCTGCAATTCGTGGAGATTGGGGTGAGATTATCCTTGAAGATGGAGTAAATGTACAAGAAAATTGTACTATACATATGTTTCCGGGTAAATCCATTGTCCTTAAAGAAAGTGCTCATGTTGGGCATGGCGCAATAATCCATGGTGCAAATTTAGGTCGCAATTGCTTAATAGGGATGAACACTGTGATTATGGATGATGCAGAGATTGGCGATGAATGTATTGTTGGTGCTATGTCTTTTGTAAAAGCAAATACTATTTTTGATAAACGTAGTTTAATTGTAGGTAACCCTGCCAAAGTAGTTAAAGAAGTTAGCGATGAAATGATATCCTGGAAAACAAAAGGAACAAAATTATATCAGCAATTACCAGCAGATTGTTTTGATTCTTTACACGAGGTAGAGCCTTTAAGAGAAATTCCAAAAGATAGACCTACTCAAGATGCGTTTTACAAAACACTAGAAGAATTTAAGAATACATAAAAACCATAATTCTTGATGCACATTAAATTTATTGAAGTGCAACTGAAAGAAAAGCTTTAAAATAAGAAACTAACGAACATTAGTTAACCAAAATGACGACAATAGAACTAAAGATGCCTAGAATGGGCGAGAGCATATCGGAAGCTACCATTTTGAACTGGTTAAAGAATGTAGGCGATACGGTAGAAGAAGATGAAACAATCCTAGAAGTTGCTACAGATAAAGTAGATTCTGAAGTACCTTCTCCATGTAATGGTGTAATTGCCAAAATACTGTGTCAACCCAATGAAGTTATTGAGGTAGGAAAGGTAATTGCTGTTATCCATGTAGATCAAAATTCGGCTGTAAAAAATGTCAAAGCGCAGGATAATGAACCAAAAACTACGACTCCTTCAAAATCGGTTGATAAGTCTAGTCTCGATTCTAATAGAGATGTGCAACGATTGGTATCTAATCCTGATGCCTTTTTGTCTCCATTAGTTATAAGTATTGCTCAAAAAGAAAACCTTACTATCGAAGAAGTGCAAAGTATTCCTGGAACAGGAACAGAAGGACGAATTCGAAAAAGTGATGTAATGAGATATTTGAAAAACAGACAATATCCTTTACCTAGTAGGCCACAAACTCCAGTGGCAAAATCTACGTATAACGCACCCCCGATATCGTATGTTGAAGGAAAAGATAGCATTGTAGAAATGGATCGTATGCGCAAAATGATTGCGGATCATATGGTCTATTCTAAGCATACTTCTCCTCATGTCACCAGTTATATTGAAGTTGATGTAACCAATATTGTGAATTGGAGAAACGAAGCAAAAAGCAAATTTCAAGATAAGTATGGAGAGAAATTAACCTTCACTCCCATTTTTGTTGAAGCTGTTGCGAAAGCAATTAAAGAATACCCTATGATCAATGTATCTGTTGATGGTAAGAAAATAGTGGTTCATGATGATATTAATGTAGGTATGGCGACTGCTTTACCAAGCGGAAACCTTATTGTTCCTGTGGTTCGAAATGCAGATCAAAAAGACCTTTTGGGATTAGCCGAGAACGTAAATCATTTGGCAAATAGTGCAAGAAATAATGCTTTAAAACCTGATGAAATAGGAGGAAGCACATTTACGATTTCTAATGTGGGAACTTTTGGAAGTTTGATGGGGACTCCAATTATTAATCAACCCGAGGTAGCAATCCTGGCGTTAGGAATTATAAAGAAACGACCAGAAGTTATTACAACTGATAATGGAGATGAAATAGCGATAAGAAGTATGATGTATTTATCACTGTCGTTTGACCACAGAGTAGTTGATGGATTTTTAGGAGGGTCTTTTTTGCGAAAAGTAGGAGATGAATTAGAAGCATTTGATATAGATAGAAAAATATAATACATGCGCAAGGGATAGAAGTGACATCCTTTTTTGTTTGTCAAACTGAGCTTGCCGAAGTATAAAACAAATAAAAAAGATATAACAAATAGCCCGACCCGAAAGGATGCGCACTAAACAATATAAAAATGGAATCACAGATCAAGATTACTAGAACATCAAATTCGGCCTTACAGCATATAGATTTTGAAAACATCCCATTAGGGAGAACTTTTACTGATCATATGTTTATTTGTGAATATGAGGATGGGAAATGGCAAAATCCTAGGATTGAACCTTTAGAACTTATCCCAACGCATCCCGCTGCAATGGCTTTACATTACGGTCAAGCTATTTTTGAAGGTATGAAAGCTACGGTTGGCACGAATAGCACCCCGTTATTATTTAGGCCAGAAGAGAATGCTAAGCGTTTTAATCATAGTGCAGCGAGAATGGGGATGCCATCTGTGCCCGAAGAACTTTTCGTAGAAGCGGTAAAACAAATTGTAGGAGTAGAACATAATTGGATTCCACCACAAGAGGGTAGTGCTTTATACTTAAGACCATTTATGTATGCAGACGAACCGTTTATAGGTATGCGTGCAGCGACAAGTTATAAGTTTATAGTGATATGCTCTCCTGCGGGACCATTTTTTACCAAAAAAATAAGGTTATATGCAGAAACCGAATATATAAGAGCGGCAGATGGTGGTACTGGCGAGGCAAAAGCAGCCGGGAATTATGCGGCTGCCATATTACCTACAGAAAAAGCTAAATCCAAAGGATATGATCAGGTATTATGGTTAGATGCTAATGAACATAAATATGTACAAGAAGTAGGTACAATGAATATCTTTTTTAAGGTTGAAGGTAAATTTATAACCCCCAGTACAGGCGGCTCTATTTTAAAAGGAATAACACGAGATAGTGTAATCACTCTTTTAAAGGACAAAGGTTTCGAAGTAGATGAACGCCCAATTACAATAGACGAGGTGATACAGTTTTCTAAAGATGGGAAATTAGAAGAAGCATTTGGAACGGGAACGGCGGTTGCTATTGCAATGGTAGAAGCCATTGGATATAAAGATGAGGTAGTAACATTACCAGGAAGTAATCCAGTAAGCCAAGATGTTAAAAATACATTGGATGAAATTAAGGCTCAGAAAAGAGATGATACTCATGGATGGATCATACCTGTAGACGTTGAAGAAAAAGTAGGATAGTAATTTTTTAGAGAATAGAAACACGAATTTGGAATAATAAACCATAGTCGTACACGCAAAAAATTGAAGGATATGTTAGCTGAAAAAACAATAGCGAAAGAAATATTACAAAAAGCTTTTTTGACACTTTGCAAAGCGAAGTCGATGACCGAGTTGTATGAAGAGAATTTCAAAACTGTTTCAAAATATGTACATGCTACATCTCGAGGGCATGAAGCTATCCAAATAGCTACAGCAATGCAATTATTACCGCAAGATTATGCCTTTCCGTATTATCGAGATGATGCAATGTTATTGGGTGTCGGGATGCGTCCTTATGATTTGATGCTACAATTACTGGCAAAAAAAAGTGATCCTTTTTCGGGAGGGAGAACATACTATTCGCACCCAAGTTTGCGTGATGATGATAAACCTAAAATACCACATCAGTCTTCAGCTACTGGTATGCAAGCAATACCATCTACTGGTGTAGCTTTGGGATTACAATACAAAGAATTGATAGGTATAGATGATAAAGTATTAAAAGAAAAACCTTTGGTTGTATGCTCTTTGGGAGATGCTTCGGTTACCGAAGGAGAAATTGCAGAGGCGTTTCAAATGGCAGCTTTAAAACAATTGCCAATTTTGTATTTAGTACAAGATAATGGATGGGATATTTCTGCTAATGAAGCAGAAACACGAGCACAAAACGCTTATGAATATGCTGCAGGATTTAATGGATTAGATGCTATTTCTATAGATGGAGCAAACTTTACTGAAAGCTATTTAGCAATACAGGAAGCAATACAAATTATTCGTAAAGAACGAAGACCAATATTGGTGCATGCCAAAGTACCATTATTAAATCACCATACTTCTGGCGTGCGTATGGAGTGGTATCGAGATGATTTGGAAGAAGCACGTTCTAGAGATCCTTATCCAGTATTAAGAAATCAATTACTAAATAATGGTTTCAAGGAAGAAGACATACTTGCTATTGAGACTGAAGCAAAGACTATTGTAAAAAAGGATCTGGAAGAAGCGATGAAAGCCGAAGATCCAAAGCCAGAGGATTTATTTACCCATGATTTTGCTCCTACACCTATTACTGAAGAAACTGGTGAACGATCTCCTTCAAACAAAGAAGAGGTAGTTATGGTAGATTGTGCGTTATTTGCGGTTGAGGAGTTAATGAAGCAACATAAAGAATGCTTGCTGTACGGTCAGGATGTTGGAGGAAGACTAGGTGGTGTGTTTAGAGAAGCTGCTACCTTAGCTCAAAAATTTGGAGATGAACGAGTATTTAATACACCTATTCAAGAAGCTTTTATTGTTGGATCTACAGTAGGGATGTCTGCTGTAGGCTTAAAACCTATCGTCGAGGTACAGTTTGCCGATTATATATGGCCAGGATTAAATCAATTATTTACAGAAGTAAGTAGATCATGTTATCTTTCTAATGGAAAATGGCCTGTCTCTATGATTCTTAGAGTTCCTATTGGTGCCTACGGTAGTGGTGGTCCTTATCACTCATCTTCTGTAGAATCTGTAGTAACCAATATACGAGGGATTAAAATAGCATATCCTAGTAATGGGGCCGATCTTAAGGGGTTAATGAAAGCTGCATATCATGACCCAAATCCGGTAGTAATTTTAGAACACAAAGGGTTGTATTGGTCAAAGGTAAAAGGAACTGATGCGGCTAGAACTATAGAACCTTCAGAGGATTATATTTTACCTTTTGGTAAGGCAAATATTGTACAAAGAATCTGGCCAGAAGATGAAAAAGAAACATTAACCATAGTAACTTATGGGATGGGCGTGCATTGGGCATTGAATGCTACAAAAGATAGTAAAGATGTTGTAGAAATAATCGATTTACGCACATTATATCCTTTGGATGAAGAGACGATTTTTGAATCGGTAAAGAAGACAAAAAAGTGTTTAGTAGTTACTGAAGAGCCAACAAATAACTCTTTTGCAAGAGCTTTGGCAGGAAAAATTCAAGAAGAATGTTTCAAATATTTGGATGCGCCTGTAATGACAATTGGATCCGAGAATATGCCAGCGATCCCCTTAAACAGTACATTGGAGCAAACCATGATTCCGTCAACCGAAAAAGTAAAAATTAAAATAGATGAGTTGTTGAAGTATTAATTTTTCTTGAAAATCCCAAAGAGTTCATTTCCTTGTCTTTCGGGGATGGAATTATAACACTTTTCAAAAGTAATGACGCTAAAATGCTTATCTAAAAAAGACAAATAAATTGTTTTATCACCTCCAAACGGTCTCTTTTCCATGTCACCAGTAAGAGGAATATCAAACCATAAACCTACAAGTTTGCCATGTTTGCCAAGTAATTTTGACATTTGAGATACGTATGCGCTTCTATTTTCTTTTGTTGGAACAAAAGAACAGAAAAAAGTTTGCTCAATGATTAGATCATAATTTCCTTTTAGTGTGAAAAAATTATCATGCAATAATTGAGATTTGGGAAAATTTGGAACTCTTTTGGCAAATGCGTCCAATGGAGTTTTAGAAATATCTAATACAAAAACATTTTTGAAACCATTCAGAAATAAATACTCTGCTTCATAGGCATTGCCTGCTCCAGGAATTAAAATTTTGATACTCTTATCTGTTAACTGATCAAAATATTCTTTTAGTGGAGTAGATATATAACCAATATCCCAACCCATACGATTCTCGTTATAACGTTGAGTCCAATAGCTACTTTCCTGCGAGAGATTTACTTTCATTATTACGTTAGTGTTTAATGCAGAAATATAGTAATTATGTGATTGGTGAGTAGTTACTTTTTGATTAGTTTAATAAAAGCTTCTGCGTTTCCATTAAATATATCGTAGTCTACATCTCCCAGTGCACCTTTTATTTTTTTTTGATCAGTACGTTGCCAAATGATCCATCCCTTACTTCTCCATGTATATGGTACTTCGGGTGATTGTGCTTTAGTATAATCTGCGATCCAGAGTTTATATTTACTAAATTCGGGATGTTTTAAATATGTATTGGCAAAAATAGTATTTGTATAAACGATGGGACGAACACCTAATTTTTCTTCCACAATTTTTAACCACAATAAAGTATTGGTTTCGTACATCTCTTTGGTAACGGGTGTTTTTATTCCTAGTTCTTCAAGATCAATAACGGGTGGTAAATCTCCAGATTCTAGTTTGTTAACAGCTTCAATAAAGTTTTGTGCCTGTTTTTTAGGATTTTTTCCTGTTTCATAAAAATGGTAGGCTCCTCTATATAGGCATGCTTTTTTTGCCGAAGTATAATTCTGTGTATACATGGGGTCTTTAAACTCGGTGCCTTCTGAAGCTTTAATATATATAAAGTTAACTCCGTCGGATTTAATTTTTTCCCATTTAATATCTCCTTGAAAATGAGAAATGTCTAATCCTAATATACTAGGGTCAGTTTCAAGTTTTTTACTTTGAGAAGAACATAGAGGAGTAGATACTTCTACTTTTTTTTGTGAGTTATTTGGTTCTTTTTCTTCAATAGGAGTATCTTTTTTACAGGATATATTTAAAAAAAATGATATTAATAAAAAGGGTATAATATTTTTCATTGGTTATTAAATTTAGGTGTTAAGAGGTATTTATGTATTAGGTTGTATGGTTTTTTAGATCTCCTGCAAGTGATTTTAAATTGTCAAATTCAGAGGTGGCAATAGTACTGAATCCCGAAAAATGAAAGAACTTTTTGAGTAAGAAACTCAGTATGTAAAAATAAAATAATGGTAAAATTAAAAATAAAACAACGAGGTTGCTTATCATATTAAGAATAAGTTTCATGAGCTCTTTTTTACCATTTTTTAAGACGTCAAAAGTTTCAGAAACTCCTTGGCCAATATCAACACCTATATCTTCAACGGTATTTTTTACAGCATCTTCGGCTTTTGTAAAAATGCCAATACCCTTATGACCTTTTTCCTTTGCTTTTTTGAGCTGTTCTTCTTTTCGGATTTCTTGTTTAGATTTAATTTTTTCTCTTTTTTCTTTGTATTTGTTTTTAATCAAAGAGAGATGTTGGTGTATATTAGAGCCTAAATTCAATTCCATAGATTGAGATATATACTTAATACCATTAACGTATAATGAAAGCCCAGGGTTGATCAAAAGTATAATGATGAGTAGTTTTAGAGCGATTTGCTTATATTTTTTTAGAAATAAACCTGCCAGAAAAAAAACAGGTATTATTTTGATCAATAAGGATTTACTCATGTTTACTAAAATGGTTTGAACTCCTATTACAATATTAGCAAAGGTGAGATAGTTAATCGTTCGAGTAAAAATATCTTGAAGCTCTGATGTTACCCCGCCAATTAAAGGGATTTTGGATATATCTGTGCCAGAAACAATACTTTTTAATTCCATAGCTAAGCCAAGACTTAACATCATATCACTATTTACATCTGATAAAAAGTTAATCGCGGGGTTTACAAGAATATTTGTACACCCTAGTGTTATAAGAATAATCGATATAATGATAATCCAAACCTTATCTTTTTTGACTAGAGTAACTAATGTATGATTTGCGCTCATTTGATTTAGGTTAAAGAGTTGTTTATTACTTACTTTAAAGATATTATTTCGGCAATAAATATGTGTAATGGTATTTACCTAAATATGAGAAATAAGTAATAGTACTAGTAATACCCCAATACCTTTTTAACAGTGTTCTTATAGTGACGCCCGACAGGAATATGAATTCCTTTGATGTTAATTTCGCTTGGAGAAAATGAATCAATAAAATCTATCGCTATAATAAAGGATCGGTGCACACGTAGAAATTTTTTGGTAGGTAAAAGACCTTCAATTGAAGATATACTTTTAAGAGCTACTATTTCTCTATCACTTGTTTTGATTTTGATATAGTTTCTTAAGCTTTCGATGTAATGGATGTCTTTTAAAAAAATCTTTTGCATTGTTTTCTCGACTTTCAGATATAAAAAATAGTCTGAAGTATCCAATTTGGTTTTAGGAGATACTAACTTCTCTTCTTTGGTGTTGTTCGTTAGTTTAAATACTTTATTGATAGCTTTTAAGAATCTAGAAAACTCGATAGGTTTAAGTAAATAATCTACAGCTTCTAGATTAAAAGCATCTACAGCATATTCACTATATGCAGTAGTGAAAATTACTTTTGGTGTTGGTTGTAACTCTTTTAAAAATTCGATACCAGTTATTTCGGGCATTTGAATATCCAAAAAAATCAAATCTATAGGCCTTTTAGTAATAAGATTAAAAGCCTCTAGCGCATTAGAACAACTAGCGATTAATTCTAGATTATCAATTCTTGAAATGTAATTTTCGATAATATCTCTAGCCAAGGGTTCATCATCCACTATAATACAAGATATGTTAGATTTACCCTTCATTTTTACCCAAATTTAATTTCAAAACAACCTCATAAGACATTCCGTTATCTTCTGTACGTAATGAATGATTATTAGGATAAAGTAATTCTAAACGCTTTTTTACATTATCAAATCCAATGCCTCCTTCAAAATTTACGTTTTGATTTTTTTCAATTTGTTTAGCATTTTCTACTTGCATGATCAGGTTTTGATTTTTTACAATAATATTAATCACAATCCATGAATCTTTATTGGCGCTAGCACCATGTTTGAAAGCGTTTTCTACAAAAGGTATTAATAAGAAAGGAGATATACTATATTCTTTATCTATTTCGGTATTAAAGCTTATATCGGTATGACTATCAAATCTCAATGTTTCTAAATCAACAAAGTTTTTTAGATATTCTACTTCTTTAGATAATGGTACTTTAGTAACGTTAGCTTCATATAGCATATAGCGCATAAGACCTGACAATTTTAATACTGCAGCTTCGGCTAAATCAGATTTTTTTATGATTAAGGAATAAAGATTATTTAAAGTATTAAATAAAAAATGAGGATGTACCTGATTACGAAGTTGATTTAATTCGGCTTCCAACTTTTCTTTTTTAAGTGTAAGTGCCTTTTGTTGAGAATTGTAATAAAACCTAAAAAATATATAAGTAAGAGGTAGTATGGCTGCATTATTTACATCAAGAGCTGTTTTCATAATTTCATTGATAGAAAAAAAACCTGTACTACTCCATTCTGGAAGGTAATTAGGCTCTACGTAATATAACATTATTGGCCTTTGTATAATAATGGTAATGAGAACCAAAGTGAAGAAATAAAAAACAACAAACAAAGTGAATTTTCGAGTAACAAAAAACCTGGGGATTAAGAACCATAACGTGAAATATACTAATGCCATTTTGCCCGGAAGTGCAAAAAACTGAATAAGAAACGATCTTTCGTAATCGTCATCATACGTACCCCACGTAATACCAAAAAATACTAAGAGTCCTATCCAATAAAATATATGTTTTACGATTTTTTGAGAAAAGAAACTGTTGCTAGGTAATGTGTATATAATTTGTTCTGATTTCATAGAGCATACTAAAATCTGAAAAAATATTGGGAAATAACAAAATCAAGGATAGATGACCAGTAATCAGTTACAAACTACTTATTGGATTAACCTTAATCAATTTTGGGATGATTTTACAGAAAATAACATACAACTTGTTGTTCGTCCTCAAAATTAGATGTCTGTATAAAGAATTTGTTATCAGGGTTTATACAGTGTATCTATGAATAAAATCAGAAATATAAAATGGAAAAAAGAACAATATCCTTGGTAATTATTTGTGCTATTTTTTTAGGACTATTTGTAAACGCACAACAAAACAATAGTAACATAATCAAACATCTAGAACCCCCAATTTGGTGGGTTGGAATGAAAAACACCAAATTACAATTACTAATTCATGGGGATAAGATAAGTGATTTTAAAGTCGAAGTCTCATATTCAGGAGTCATTGTAGAGAGTGTAGATAAAGTAGAAAACCCAAATTACTTATTTGTAAACCTTGAAATTTCTAAAAATACAAAACCTGGGGTGTTCTCTATTTTTTTTGTAAATGGAAATGAAAAAATCGAATATGAGTATTCTTTAAAATCGAGACTTAAAAGAATAAACAAAGGACAAGGGATTGATGGCTCTGATGTTATCTACTTAATTACACCCGATCGATTTGCAAATGGAGATCCCTCTAATGACTCAACAGAAGATACCATTGAAAAGGTAAATCGAAAAGATGAAAACGGTAGACATGGAGGAGATTTAAAAGGGATTCTGGATAATTTTGAATATTTACAAGAATTTGGAATTACTACATTGTGGTTAAATCCAGTTTTAGAGAATGATCAACCAAAATATTCATATCACGGATATGGAATTTCTGATTTTTATAAAACCGATTCACGTTTTGGTAATAATGATGATTTTTTGACTTTGATCAATAAAAGTCACAATAACGGGATGAAAGTCGTTATGGATCAAGTGTTTAATCATTGTGGCTTAGGGCATTGGTGGATGAATGATTTACCATCAAAAGATTGGCTTAATCAATGGGAAACTTTTACGAGAACTAATTTTACTAATATCGCATCTTCTGATCCTCACGTTTCTGTAAGTGATTTCAATTTGTTAACCAAAGGATGGTTTGATTCTAATCTTCCGGACCTAAACTTAGAAAACAAATATTTAGAAACGTATATGATACAAAATTCAATATGGTGGGTTGAGTACGCAGGGTTAGATGGTATAAGAATGGATACTTATGCATATCCTAATCAAGGAGTAATGTCTAGATGGATGCAAGCTCTTAATAAAGAATATCCAGATTTTTTTATGGTGGCCGAGACTTGGGCAAAAAGAGCATCATATTTATCATATTGGAATAATGAAACACCAAATAGAAATGGATATATTTCTAATGTGAATAGTGTGAGTGATTACCCATTGTACTATTCGATCTTAAGAGCTTTTAAGAAAGATGGAGATGTATACGAGTTATATGAAACTTTGGCCGAGGATTTTGTCTACGGAAACCCAAATAACAATAAAGTTTTTAATGGGAATCACGATGTTGATCGATTATTAGCTCAATTAGATGGGGATGTGGATAAACTTAAATTGAGTATGGCTTTTGTACTTACCACAAGAGGGATTCCGCAAATTTATTATGGCGATGAGATTTTGATGAAAAACAAAAGACCAGATGGAAGAGTAAGAGAAGATTTTCCTGGAGGATGGAGAGATGATTCTCGCAATGCATTTACTCAAGAAGGAAGAACTATTGAAGAAAATGAAGTATTTAATTACGTTAAAAGAATTCTTAATTGGAGAAAAAACGCAAAATCTATTCATGAAGGAAAACTTACCCATTATAAGCCTGATGATAATGTATACGTTTATTTCAGGTATAACGAGAACCAAAACACTATGATCATCATTAATAACAGTGATAAGAATATTCAAACATTTGATCTCACTAGATTTAAAGGGTCATTAAAAGGGTATACTAAAGGAATAGATATTATAACAGGTAATGAAATTAGTAAGTTAGATAAGATTGTTTTACCAAAAAAGACGGCTTTGATTGTAGAGTTATCTATATAATAAATACAATTATGAAAAGAATTTTTAATATCGGAGGAGCGTCTTTTAATTCAATTATCCATTTAGATAAATTTCCTCTACCAATTCCGGTAACGATACACGATTGTGAGTTTAAAGAAACTGTAGGGAATACGGGAGCAGGTAAAGCAATAACACTTTCTAAACTTGGATTTGATGTTACTTTTCACGCTATGATAGGACAAGATATTTATGCAGAAAAGATCAAACTCTTTTTGGATCAACCCAACCTTAATTTTATTTATGATATTGACCCTAAAGGTACCGAAAGACATTTAAATCTAATGAATCAAAAAGGAGAACGAATATCTATTTTTATGAACTCTATATCTAATGATCCAGCGATTGATTATAACGTATTCGGTAACTATATGAAATCTTCAGATTATGTAGTTATTAATATCTCAAACTATTGCCGAAATGTATTACCCATATGTAAAGCAAAAGGAAAGTCTATATGGACTGATTTGCATGATTATGATGGAAAGAGTACATATCATCAAGATTTTATTGAAGCTGCGGATTATATTTTTTTGAGTTCGGATAATTTGAAAAATTATCAACCCTTTATGGAAAAAATGATGAATGTTGGAAAAAAATTAGTGGTTTGTACACATGGTAAAGAAGGGGCGAGTGCTTTAACTAAGAAAGGATGGATAGAAACCTCTGCGATTAGAGCGTATAAGATAAAGGATACTAATGGGGCAGGAGATGCTTTTTTTTCTGGTTTTTTATACGGTTTTTCTAAAAGCTATTCTCTTGAGAAATGCATGAAATATGGAACAATCGCAGGTGGATTATGCATACAATCAGAAAATATAGCTAACGATAGTCTATCCGGAAAAGTTATAGAGAACGAATATTTAAAGTATTACGCATAGCTATTTATCCAAAGTAACCCCCAAAAAGTAAATGGCACAAAATAAAAGCAATAACCGAAACAATTATACCGATAAGAAAGATATTAAAGGATTTACGAAGGAGTTTAAATTTTTTGTCAATCACTTTTCCTAAATGATACGTGTCTTTAGCAATGGTCTTGTAAAGTTCATCTCCTTGATTCATTAGATTGGTAAGGTTATTTACATAATCAGCTTCTTCCATTTCATGAAAATTACCATAAAACATAAGGTTATTGGTTTGCTTATCACCGTGTTTGAGCTCTGGACGGGTAGCAAAAACAGCATATGTGATGGACGCAAGGTTAGTCAATAAAATTAGTATTGCGGGATAAATTAGATGCGGGTCTTTATCTAGTTGATTCAAAACAGTCCCTAGAACTATTGAAAGAATTAAAGCATTGATTGAGATTAAAATATTCGATTTTCTATCGATCATCGAATTAAGGGTATATTGATTTTTTGAAAGTAATCGAAATAGTGTTTCTACACCTCGTTCTGGGCGTGGAGCAATTTTTGAAAGCTTCTTTTTTAAAGATTTTAATTCATCTTTATCAATCTTAAGTTCTTCCATTAATAATAGATCCTTAATTTTTTCCGATTTTTTATCACTCATAATATCAGAATGCTTTAAATTTTTGACAACGTTTCTAGTTGAGCTCTTACTTGCGAAGAAGATTGAACATAAACATTGTTTTGATTTTCATTGATGATCCTGGCCTTTACCGTATCGTCTAATTGAAGTTGGATCATTCCTCTAATCTTAGAATACACATCTTTATCCAAAATAGGAGTTATAACTTCGATTCTATGATCAAGATTTCTAGTCATCCAATCTGCAGAACCCATGTACATTTTTTCGTCCCCATTATTGCCAAAAATATATACTCTTCCATGCTCTAAGAAACGATCTACAATACTTGTAATATAAATATTTTCACTTTGCCCTGCAATACCCGGTACCAAACAACAAATCCCTCTAATGATTAATCTAATTTTTACTCCGGCATTATTTGCTTTATATAGTAAATCAATCATTTTAGTGTCCTGTAGGCTATTAAGTTTTAAAATGATATATGCCTTTTTACCCGAAATAGAATTTTCAATTTCTTGTTCTATTAATTTTTTGAAAGTACTTCTGGTTGTGAAAGGAGAAACTAATAATTTTTTAGTTTTAGGAATGATGATTTTGCGCTCTAACAATTGAAAAACTTGACTTAGTTCTGAAGTTATTTTTTTATTAGCAGTCATTAAGCCAAAATCAGTGTATATTTTGGCTGTTTTTTCATTAAAATTACCAGTACTAATATATCCATAAGTTTTGGGCTGATTGCTCTCGATACGTTCTATGAATAATATTTTGGAGTGCACTTTTATTCCGGGATAGCTATAGGTTACTTTTGCGCCATTATCTTCTAAGACTTTACCCCATTTAATATTGTTTTCTTCATCAAAGCGTGCCTTTGTTTCTATAAAAACAAATACTTCTTTTCCATTTTTGGTAGCTTCAAGTAGAGCATCTGCTAATCCGGATTGTTTGGCAATTCTGTATAGAGTAACTTTTATTTTCGTTACATTTTCATCAGTAGCGGCTTGTTGCGCCAAGCGTAAAGCATCGTCAAAAGATTCATAGGGGTAATAGAGCAACCTGTCCTTTTCTGAAATTGCATCGAAGATGTTTGAAAACCTTTTTAAATCAGTATCCCGAGATGGGATTAATTCTTCTTCATTTAATAATTTGTTAGTGGGGTTCGGGAAACTAAAAAAATCTTTAAAGTTATGATACCTGCCTCCATGTAGGATATCTGTATCATTAACATCCATCATTTCTTCAAGTAAGCTTAATAATTTTTCGGGTATGTTATGATCAACCAAAAGTCTGGTAACTTGCCCTGTATCTCGATTGCCAAGAGAATCTTTAATTTTGGTCAATAAATTTCCGGAGTATTCATTGTCAATATATAACTCTGCATCCCTAGAAATTTTTATAGAATAAAAAGAAGATATTTGTTTTTGGGAATAAAATTGTGTCAAATTATATTTTAAGATATCATCTACGAATGTGATATCGTAAGTATCGTTTTCATAAGGAAACGTAATAAATCGAGTTGTATCTGAAGGGATTTTTATTAAGATAAGCTCAGCGTTATGTAATAAGGCAGTTAAGTAAAGCTGCTCATTTTCTATAAAAACAGTTTCATCACCTTGTTCAATATTTATAGTAATAGACAACTTGTTTTTTAGGTGTTCTTGGTAGTAGTTTTTTGCAAACTCTTTCTGAGAATCAGAGAACTCCTCAGCACTGATTAATCGAATTCCTTCTTTTTTTAGATCGGGTAAAATATGATTGTTAAAAAGATGACCTAATTCTTCTTGTTGTTGATGTACTTGCTTTTTGATTTCCTTTAAAAGCTTATTGGGTTTGGTAATTAATTTTTTTCGTAATGGCTTATCCAGATTTTTAATTTTCCTGATATCCGATACACGTACTTTAAAAAACTCATCTAGATTTGATGAGAAAATGGCCAGAAATTTTATGCGTTCGTATAAAGGATTACTTTCATCTGCAACTTCTTGTAATACTCTATGATTAAAACGTAACCATGAGAGATCTCTATTGTAATACTTTTTTGAAATTAATGCCATTTTTTATGTTGTTTTTACCTCAATATTTTAATTAAGATAGATGATCAATGATATAGTAAATTTGTATAATGTATGGTGATCCCTTTTTGAATACAAAAATGGTAAATTAAGTTTTGATTATTTTTTTAACGATACAGACGTTTTACTAATTTTCCTATACTAAGACCTTGCACAATGATAGAAAATAACACCACTACATAGGTGATATACAAAATCACTTCTGAAGATGAAGTATCGGCAAGACTTAATGCCAGCGCTATGGAGATACCACCTCTTAATCCTCCCCATGTTAGTACAGCCACTGTTTTAATAGGTTTATCTTCTTTGTGTTTTAAAAGAGAATAAGGTATAAATACAGAGATGAATCTAGAAATAAGTACGATTAATATTGCCGATATTCCTAGAATAAGATGGTCTAAATCAAATTTTAAAAGATGTATTGCCAAGCCAATTAGTACAAATAAAATACCATTAAAAATATCATCCAAGACTTCCCACATCTCATTTAGTAATTTCCTGGTAGCTCCTTTATTTTCTTTAACATTAATCTTATTACCCATGATTATTCCGGCCACAACCATAGCTAAGGGTCCAGAAACATGTATCATTGATGCTAATGAGTATCCGCCCATAACGATTGCCAAACTTATCATAACCGCTAGTTGAGGGTTTTCTTTTACTGATTTTATAGATACATATCCTAAAAATCCTAATACAGTACCATAGAGAATACCTCCTACAGCTTCTTCTAGAAATAACTTCCCTATTTCGACACCTACAGAACCCTCGCCATGATGTTCTCCCATTCCGGTTAGAATCAAAATACCAGAAAACACCACGACCCCGATACCGTCATTAAATAGAGATTCTCCCTCGATTTTGATACCTAAACTCTTTGCAATATTTGCTTTTTTAAGAATAGCCATTACTGCAATAGGATCTGTAGGAGAAATTAGAGCACCAAAAAGAAGAGCATGAAGAAAAGGAAGATCAATATGAACAAGTTGTGCCACTGCAAAGGTTAATCCGCCAACTATAAATGTAGAGATAAGCACACCTAAAGTTGCAAATAAAATAATGGACCATTTTTCTTTGGCAAGATCCTCTATATTAACATGTAAAGCACCGGCAAAGAGAAGAAAGCTTAAAATACCATCAAGTAACAAGGTTTTGAAATCAGAATTAGTAACAATATCACAAAAAAATTGATAAAACTCAGGTACAATACTTTTACTTATGGTGATGATTAAGATAGTAGCCAAACTCATCAACATTAAACCTATGGTGTTAGGTAATTTTAACCATTTATAATTGATATAGCTGTAAAAAGCGGCTATTGCAAAGATAATACTGAAGGATTGTAACATAGTTTCTAAGATTTTACATTAATATATTTTCCAACAAAAACAGCAATGACTATGGCTAGATAAAACTGACCAATAATATTCATAACTAGTGTAACGGCTTGTGCTTGTTGAGTAAGAGGGGTTACATCTCCATAACCAACTGTAGTGATACTAATAAAGCTGAAATAGTAAAAAATATACCCAGAATAATCTCCTCTAAGATGGAAAGAATTTGGATCTATATAATGAATAGTTTCAAAAAGAATCCCACCAATTATACCTAGATAGATAAACCCTAAAATAGGGCCTAAAATAAATTGGAGATTAATCTTTTCTATTTTTCTTAGTTGTTGAATTAGTAGGAAACAGAAATAAGAAAACAAGATAAACGATGATAATAATCTAAAGATATTAATCATCGCCATATCGGGTTTAGAAAACTCAAGCCATATAAATAGTAAAGCTATAAACCCCAAACCATATGATCGCATTCGTGTCTTTGCACTAGAAGCAATTAAAGAACTAGCTAAGATGACGAGCGTGTAATTAATAACTACCACATGTGCAGGATACATTTCTGAAATACTAGCATGAATTGGTGTTAATAAAAAATTAAACACACTAATCAATGCGATTAGATATTTATAGGTATTTAATTTTTGAATTAGTTTCTTCTTCATGTTATAATTTCAAATTCATTTTAGTATATCTTTAAGAGTCGTTTTGTTTTAATTAAATATGATTAAACCTGGACACATCGTAAATATTTATTGGATCTACTATACCTTTTATTTTAACTCTAATTTGCCCGGCTATTTTAACCCAATCTTTAATAATATCGTAGGTAGATTTTGTTATTAAAATCTGCCCGGATAAGGTTAATGACTCTACTCTAGAGGCAATATTCACAGTGCCACCTACAACCCCATATTTCATTCTTTTTTTAGAACCAATATTGCCTGCAATCAAATTCCCACTATTGATTCCTATACCCATTCCAAGGTTTGGTAAATTTTGTATACTAAGTTGTTCGTTTACTAGCAAAAGACCTTCTTGCATTTCTCGAGCACATTCTACTGCTCGTTTGGCACAGTTTTCTATATAATTTGGGGCCCCAAAAATAACAAGAATTCCATCTCCCAAAATTTCATTAATATATCCGTCATGTTTATGTATAATCGAGATCATCTTCTCTAGATATACATTTAACACATCCACAATTACTTGCGGCTCGAATTTGTCTGATAATTCAGTAAAACCTCTTAAATCACTCATAAGGACAGTAGCGTAAATTTGTTCTCCACCTAATTGAGTCTTTTTATTTTTAACAATCGTATCATACAAGTTTTCACTCATGTATTGCCCAAAAAGTTGTTCATAAAACCTATTGTTTTCACTTAATTTTTTGTTTAATTTTTTTAGCTCTTTTTGAGAATCAAAAATTTCTTGCTGTACATCTTTAAGTTCAAATAATCTAATTCGTTCAATTAACAAACTACCTATAGATTTTAAAATCTCACGATCTTGTTTGTTAAATTTTCTGGGCTGCGTATCTGCCACACATAATGCTCCGATATTATTTCCTGAAGCACTAGATAGTGGAAACCCAGCATAAAATCTAATTTTGGGTTTACCGATGACCATGGGGTTGTCAAAAAATCGTTTGTCTTTTAAGGTATCTTCTACGACCAGGATTTTAGATTGTAAAATAGTATGCCCGCAAAAAGAAGAGCCCCTGTCAGAAGAGTCAAAATTAAGCCCACAAGATGCATGTATTCGCTGTTTTTTTGTTTCTATAGAAGAAATATATGCAATAGGAACATTGAGACATTTTGATAAAATCATTATGATCTTATCAAAATTTTCTTTTTTAATAGGGTCAAACAATTTTAAAGAAAGTAAATCAGCTATTCTTTTATCTTCATTTTTTGGAATAGTTGCTAATACCATTTTATATTTTTCTTTAATTGGTTCACAAGTTTTAGTACCTGTGTTAATAATTTATATAATATAATCTCTTCTTTTTAAGTCCTCTAGGAGCTTATTAGTAAAGATCATACTTATGAATCGGTCATTCGTTTACCCTATCAAAACATTAATATATTTTTGATGGTTGATTCAAATCTTTAATATTTTTAAGATCTATTCGTAATTGATACCAATCTTCTAATTGCACCACTTTACCTTTTAATAAAGAAGGTTTCCCAACATAGGGTAATATGTCTTTATGAATTGGTTTTCCTGCGTTATCGGTTATTAAATAGTATTCTGATATATTATTCCTATCGGTAGTTGCCAATACTGGAGGAATACCTCCAGAAATACATAAAACGGCACAACTTCTATGAATTTTTCCTTTTCCGGGTTTCATCACTCCAAAGTAACATTTGGGATCAATGATTTCTCCTTTTAATTCCATATCGCTAACCAATGTTTTTAATTGAGGTAATCGTTGAAGGTTTGTTTTTTCAACCAATGTTATTTTTTCATCATTGGTGATCTGTAGCAAAGTTTTTCCATTGTAATAAATAAGATTTCCCTCGATGCTTAACATGCTGCCTGATAACTCGGGTGTCTGACTTCTTATTTTTTTCAAAAATGGATTAGCACTATACTTACCAAATCCGATTAGGAGTATATTTTTAAAGGTGTTTTCGGCAGTTTTTACTTTTAACATGGGATAAGGCATTTCGTGATAAACTCCCATGATTTTACTATTGGTTGTGAGTTCGAAAGTGCTATTCTTAAAATTATTTTGTGTAATAGCAAAAGTGATGGCAATTAGTAGTAATGTAATCAAACCAATAAGTACAAACTTTTTTATAGTAGCTTTGGTTTTGAGAGAAACATCTTCGATATATCCGATATAAAAATCATCCTTTTTATTTTCCATAAGTCCTGTATTAAAAAGTAACTGGTTCTACTTCGGTTCCCTCGGCCAGAGCCTCGGGGAGTACGAATATTTGATTATCTATTTTTTTTAAACGATAAGTAGCTATTTTTTCGGTAAATGGCGGAGGGGATTGGCCATTGTGAGGCAAATATTGATAACCATGCCAAGGGCAGGTTACACATCCATCAACAACTTTTCCTTCACCAAGAGGTCCTCCTTGATGTTTGCAAACATTAGAAATAGCAGAGAGTTTATTATTGTATTTAAAAACTGCAATACGCTCTTTACTCACAACAAATATTTTGGCTCTATCATTTGGGATTTCTTGTAAATCACAAACATATTCCCAACCCTCTTCAATTATTGAGGTTTTCTTTTTATCTATTCTAGACTCTTTTATAGCGGTAATGATATGCAGTGTTGCAATAATAAAAAATCCAATAATCAATATTGAAATAGAGCTTATTGATGGTTGCTGCTGAAAAGCTCCTAGAAAGACATGTAACAGTATTAAAGCATATGCAATATATACCATCATATGTAAACGTTTCCATACTTTGGGAGAAAGGTTTTTTAACCAAAAGTCATGACTTGTTGCCGCCATTAAAAATAGAATGATTAATGCCAAAAAGCCTAATACTTGAAAAGGGAAGTTGGCAAGAGAATCATACTCCATATTAGATGTGAACAAAGCATAAATTGGGTTTACATTTCCTAATGAATGGAACTGAAAAATAGAAAACCCTCCGTGCACCAAGGCAGCGATAAACATACTTACTCCTAAATGTCTACGATTATATAGTAACGGTAAAAGCCTAGTATTGAGCCTTGTTAAAGGGCCAATTACTAAGATGATATGTAGTAGAGCAAGGGCTAGTGTGCCAAAACTTCGTATAACCAATGTTTCGATACTGGTTTGCGAATTCGTAAAAAAGGTAATTCCAATAAAGCTAATTAGATAAATAAACATACTAATGGCAATCCACTTATCATATTTCTTTTTGTTTTTATTCCAGAGTACTGGCTGATAATTTACTCCCATTATAATTTTATATTTATAATATCACTTTTCTTTATCTCATCGTAGATCGTAATACTTTCGGTTAGTTTATTAAGCTCAAACGTATATATTCCCTTTGTATCCAAAACGCCCAAAAGCGAACGTTTTTGTTGGTTAGAGCTTACTGCATAAACTATAGAGGAAGCACTTTTTAGGGGTTTCTTCAGGATAAGTTGTAATGTATTTGAAGAACCTTGTTCATCTATACTTATAGATAAATGCTCGTTATCAATAACTGCTCGTTTTCCTGATTCTTCAGATGTGAGCAATACATCACTATCCGTTAGTAGTGGTTGTTTAATACTTTGAATCGATAAAAAAATCAATACCGGAACAATAACTATTAGCATTATCCAAATAATTTTATGCATTTTTCTTAATCCTGAAGTCATACTTTATGTTCTTAATTTGTTAATTATTTTTAAAAGAAGTATTGGCCAAAGACCAATCGCTCCCGGTACTAATAATAATCTAACCGTCCACTTACTTTCAATAATCAATTCATCTAATTTAAAGGCACCTTTGAAAAAGAAATAAATACCAAAAAGTAATCCTATTCCAAAATATAATCCCAAAACAGAAAGTATTACATCAATTACAATTTCCATAGTTATATTAAATTTACATCGGTTATTATTTCTAATAATGCAGGACCATTATGATCTCTCAATTTTTCTAATGCAGGTAGTAAATCTTCTTGTTTAGTAATTTTTATTCCTAATGCCCCACAGTTTTCTGCATATTTTGCAAAACTCACATTGTGTAAAGAAGTTTTCCATACATCCAATTCGGCAGCTTTTTGCTCTTTAGAAATTTTCCCTAATTCCGAGTTATTAAGAAGTACATGTTTGATATTCATATTGTACTTCACTAAGGTCATCATTTCTCCTAAGTATTGTCCAAAACCACCATCTCCTGATACAGACCAGATAGGTCTTTCTTTTCCTTGGGCGGCCCATGCACCCATAGCAGCAGGCAAAGAGAAACCAATAGAACCTAGATATCCTGACATGAGGATAGATTGATTTTGAGGTTCAAAATAACGTCCAAACGAATAGGTGTTATTTCCTACATCGACTGCGATAACTGCATTTTCTGGAGTAACTTTATTCATGGCATCAAATACAGCTATAGAACTTATTCCTTTATCACTTTGATCTTTTAATCTATTTTCTTTTTCTTCTTTCCAGATTTTCCATCTTTCTTCAATTTCAGGCCTTCTGTCTACAGTATCAATTTTATCTTGCGTTGCATCTTCTATGATAGATAGGGTTTCTGAAATTTCACCCCAAAGGGCGGCATCGATTTTATGAAATTTACTCAAAGCGTTTGGATCATAGTCAACTTGAATGATTGGTTTTTTTGGTGTAATTCCTGTGTGGTTAGAAAATGATGCTCCAAATATTAATAATAAATCACTTTCATTCATAAACCAGGAAGCAATAGGAGTACCACTACGACCTAATACTCCGCAACCTAATTCATGGCTATCAGGTATAAGCCCTTTCCCTTTAAAAGTAGTAATTACAGGACATTTTAATTTATCTGCAAAAGCTATAATGGCTTTCATGTGAAACCTGGCTCCATGTCCAACTATAATGGCAGGTTTTTTTGATTTAGAAAGCATTGATACTGCTTTTGTTACCATTTGTTTAGGAGGCGAAATATTCATAGGTGTAATTCTACCCTCTGGAGTTTGTGCTTCTTCACCTTTAGGTTTAGGCATAAAAGCCACTTCGTCTGGAAAGGTGATATGTGAAACATTTCTATTAAGTAATGCACTTTTAATGGCAAGACTCATTAATTCGCTATGCTTAGAATTTTGTTGTACCGCATGATTAAAATCTGCAACCGTTTGAAATGCTTTTACCAAATCTACCTCTTGAAAAGCACCAGTCCCCATTACCTGCGTATTTACTTGCCCAGAAAAAGCCAATAAAGGAGATCTATCTACCTTGGCATCCCACATCCCAGTAAACATATTGGTAGATCCTGGTCCTGCGATCCCAAAACACGCAGCTGGTTTACCCATTAGTTTACCATAAGCAGAGGCTGCAAATGCGGCGGCACCTTCATGTCTAATACCAAAAAACTGTAATTTCCCTTGTTCTTCTAATCGCATCATTGCATCTGCTACACCCAAATTAGAATGACCAACCATCCCAAAAACAGTGTTGACTCCCCAATTACTCATAGTTTGCATCATTACATCAGAGATGGTTTCTTGATGAGTAGGCTCCTCGGGGATACCCACATAAATAGCACTATCTTCTTCTTTAACTTCAAAAGTGGTTACTCCGTCATCATATCCTCCTGGAGGCAATCCAGTACAGGGATGAAAATCCCAACCATGCCATGGACAACGTAACATTCCATTTTCTATGGATCCCTCGCCCAAAGGACCTCCCTGATGTGGACACCTATTATCCAGGGCAGAGAATTTACCTTCAAAATGTGTTAAGCAAATGCCTTGATGACCAGCAGTAACGGTTTGCACTCTCCCCTCTGGAAGTTTATCCTTATTGCTTAATACTTTGTACCAAACTGTTTCTTTTTTTGAAGTCATTTGTATTTTTTTATAGAGTTAGCACTTATTGTGAAATTGATCTTGTCTTATTTTTACAGCTCTGTAGGAATAAATAATTAGCGTAATTAGGCCTAATAAAGCACTAATAATACCAGCGATAGTGATGTAAATTCCCGAATCGAAATTGGCTTCAATGCTTTTTAATATCCCTGAAATCAATGCCGATATCACTAGACATGCGACAGCGACATAAAGAAAAACCATAGCATTGTTTAATAATCTTAATTGCTTTAATTTTTGTTTTATTAACTCTTCTTCCATGGCCGTTTCTGTTATTAATGTTTTAATCTCAGTACTAAGATTAACCAGAAGATTAGAAGTAGATAATATTAAAAGCCCAATACCAGGTATTATAGTTGCAGGAATATACCAGTTTTCCATAGTTGTTAGTTTATATATTCTGCGAGTGCTTCTTGAAAAAAAGTTACTCCAGTATCTTTATTTATTCCCGAAAGAGGTAATACAGCACCTTTAAATCCTTCGTTTGACCAATTCCCATGGGTTAATGTTTTAAACCCAGAAGTAGATACCGCATCATGACCCTGATATGCACTTATATAAAAATAGTAATCATCATGCATAGTATCAGGAATAGCCATCCCTAGCCCTACAGAGATTCCGGTTTCATCTTCTAAGGCAGCGAAAGCTCCCGTATCAAAATGATGAGGCCATATTCTGATTTCTGAATCTAATTGATTGTTAGTAAGAAAATCCTGAATCACCGATTGCGCGAGCGTTCTGAGTTCTATTAGTTTTTGTGATTTATTTGCATCTTCTAATTTGAAAACATAATCATCTGTTACCGTATATGGTAGGTCATAATGAAGATTATATTCAAAACTCTTTTCCATGTTCATTGCTTTGGATACTTTTTCCATCCATTTAAGAACATCTATATGCGTTTTTTGATCCAAATGAATACTAAGACGTGCATTATTATTGTTTAGCCAGTATAAGGCGAATTTATTATAGTCTAATGCAATGGTACATCCCGAACTGTTTAAAGGTCGAGTTTCTAAATACCCTTTTTGAGCATTAAACCTTAGGTTACTATGACTATCATCATCTTTTTTGTCTAAAAAACTTATCCCCGCGGCGGCCAAATATTGAGCTGCAATATGCATTTGAGTGGTCATGGATTTTATATTTATAAGTTAATACTGGTACGTAGACCTTTTTATTTTTTCTCTTTATGTTTGACCAAAGGAAATATAACTCCTATGGTTATAAATTCATCATTGAGTTTTCCCGAAACTCCTTTGAATTCGGCAAAGGCAAAAAACTTTTTTAAATTGTAATGTGCTCCAAATCCGTAATTTAATCCAAATTCATTTTCTTCTTCATTTTGATCATTTTGTTCGATTAAACGTTCTTTTTCTATTGTATAATTAATCCCTGTAAGTGGATAAAACCCCAATTTTTCTGAAACTTCAAAAATGTAATGAACGTTTACATTCAAATCAAGAATTGCTAATTCATTATCACTATCAATACTTTGATACGGAAAATAAGTAACCTCTGGCCCGAAACAGATTTGTTCATTTAGACCATAGTAAAATCGTCCGTTAATTCCGATCAATTCCTCTTCAAGTTCTAAGGAAGGAGCAAATCCTAGCATCCATCTTTCTTGTCCACTCATACTTATGGTTATCAAAAGCAAAAAAAGAGTTGTGTGAATCTTCATGTTTTATGATATTAGTTTCATATTATCGATGAGTTTTCAAATCGAAAAAAGGATTATTACCTACAGTAATTTTAATTTGGCAATAGAAAATTATATTGCCTTAAGCATCTACATAAAATTAAAATTACTGTAGATAAATCATTGATTATCTTTTGTGTTCAGGACTATCAAATCCAGCTCTACATCCAGCTTCCCATTCTGCGGGTTGATTACCATGCGCCGGAATTCCTCCATTATCTTTTAGCATCCGTGCCATATGCATACAATTCCATGCAAGAAAAGAAGTATTTCTATTGGTGAAATCATTTTCTGGCCCTCCTGATCCTTCATCTCTATATGATGGTCCTGGTCCTGCTTCTCCCATCCAACCAGCATCGGCTTGTGGAGGTACTGTATATCCAATATGTGATAGTGAGAAAAGAATATTCATAGCACAGTGTTTTACACCATCTTCATTTCCCGTAATTAATGTAGCTCCAACTTTACCATAATCTCTATATTGCCCTTTAGTATTAAACTGGTGCGTATATCCATACATACGTTCTAATACTCGATTACACACCGAAGATTTTTCTCCTAACCAAACCGAAGTACAAACGATTAAGATATCACAAGCATCCACTTCTTTTTGAAGCATTGGCCAATCATCTTTTTCCCATTCTGGCGTTAAGGACATATCCATTCCTAATCCTGCAGGAATTACGTAATCAACAGGGCGAATTACCTTTGTTGTAGCTCCATTAGCTTCAAAAACTTTTTGGGCTACTCCAATTAAAGCTTCGGTATGTGATAATACAGGAGTTCTATTTAGTGTGCAATTCAGAAAAAGGACTTTAAGATCATCATATTTCGCTGGTGGATTTTCGCAATGTTTTTCTGTAATTTCTTTTAATTGTTTTGACATTTTTAAAATATTTATATGTGAAACATTAGATTCGTATTTAATATATTTTCTTTATTTTTTTTTAAAAAGCAAATCCTAGAACAAAGACAATCCTGCCCCCATCTGAACTTGAGAAATACCCCAAATTTCCGGTAAAGGTATCTAAACCACTTACCCAGAAAGATGCCCCTAAACTGTTATTCCATTTATCAGAATTATCATTTTCTACCCATACTCGTCCGTAATCGAAACCTCCGGTGACCCCATATTTTAACGGTATAAAACTGGTTTTGAATTTGCCTATTTGATAGCGTAAATCTGTATTTTGATATGCTGAATATTTACCGATAAATCTTTCATTTCTATATCCTCTAAGACTATTTGTTCCTCCAATTTGTGCAGCGTGATAAAATTCGAAATTATCACCAAGAATAACTTCTCCTCCAATTTTTGTAGCAAACACGAGCCTACCATTTTTAGATAATTTATGATCAATGGCAAGATGAGGTTCGAGATATCCAAAGCGATTATCAGAATCTCCTCCATCTATATTTGTTTTATATCCAGCCGTAATCCCGAGGTCTAATCCTAAGGTAGGAAAAGCGAGATCATTCATGTTTTTGAAATTGTAGTTTACTTCTGCTCCTATATAGGTTTGTTGGTCAAAAAAAGTACTATTTGCAGGGGCTAGGTTGATAAATCGATCTTCGGTATTTTCTACCTCAAATGATTCAACTAAAGGTTTAAAATAAAAAGAACCTCCATCTCTACCTCGCCAAATTAATGACACGGCCGCATTCCATTTTTTAATACGAACTCTATTAAAATCAAGATCGACTTCATCCTTGTCGTATTCTGTTTCGTTTCCAAATCCGAAGAAGTTTTGCGCAAAATTTGGGCTAGTATATAAACCTTCGATACCAAAATTCCAATTATGAAATATATTAGAAAACTCTCCTTTGTAAGACACATCAAATCCAGAAGAACCTGTATAATAAGATGCGCCTATAGAATGTTTAGAAGTAAATGGATTTCTTTGTAATCCAAAATGCGTAAAATTATTTAAAACACCAACCCTTAACCCGTCATCTGGGTTAAAAGCTAATAGTGGAAGCACTTGGTATACCGAGTAGTCTCTTTTTTTATAGTCATAATTGTTAATCTCATAAGAGTCTACGAGCCATTTCCTTGATTTTTTGTTTACAATCGTATTATTCTTAGACTTGTAATCATATAGCTTAACTTTTCGTGTGTTTTTAAAATCATAGGTGTCATTTTTTCTACCACCAATAATCCTGATCATTATAGGGTGATCTCCTTCTCCTTGTACAGTAAAAGAGTCTTTACCATCAAGACCATATAACCATATTTCTTTGGTTTCTTCGGCAATAAAAGTTCGACTAAATATGCCTAAATCTTTTCTATTTACTTCAATAGAAGTTTTGCCTCCAGGAAGTCTGACGATATTAAATTTATCTTGTTTTTGAGTACCTGCGATTACTTCGAACTTGTTAATGTACAGATAATATTCTCTAGCAATTTTCAGAATATTCTGTCTTCTTCCTTTAAGTTTTGATTTAATTTCTTCTACAGTTTTTCCTTGAACTTCTTCGGGGAGTTCTTGGAAAGCTTGATCAATAACTTCGTCTGTTAGTTGAGTTTGTATGTGTTTTATTTGTTCTTGCCATTGGCTCCAGTCGGATTGATTAAGAAACGTAAGATCCAAGGGGTAGGGTTCAAAATTAAACCACTTAGTACTTGGCAAATCTTCATCGTAGGATTGCATCATTCTAATAAAAGGGACAGCACATCTCAAAAAAGAAATAATACTACCATCAAATACAGAAAAAGCTTGATCTCTATCTCTAGGAATAGGCTTGCAAATTTCTGTTCCGTCTTCTTTTTCGAAACGAGCCCATCTCCATTGATCTTCATGTCGATCCCAGTCACCAATAAGCATATCAAAAATTCTTGCCCTTATATATGAAGGTTCATCTACGATTGACTTACCTGTTTTATGAATTTCTTGTAAAACATCATCAGTGCTCAGGATATCTTTAGGTTTTCCAAAGCTTTCTAAATCATTGTGATTAGACTCTACACGTTCTTCAATTAAGTATAATTCATTACCATATTCATCATTGTATACACCCAAATCTTCTTGTTTAGGGATATAGTAGAGTTCTGGATTCGTATGAAACACACCTATTGCATCGGCTAGCGTTCCTACGGCAAATGGCGTATAAGGATGCGCGGTAGTATAAAAGTCTAAAAGAAAACGATCTGCAAAACTATCTTCTAAATCATCTTCGACATATCTGTCTTGAAAAGCAGTAGATTGCAAGAATTTTATTGCACTTTTCCGAAGTGCTCGCATAACATATTGCTTGCCGTTTTTATCTACTAAGCGCAGTGATTTTGATTGGTGACCACCACCTCTTCTTATAGGGGTTAATCCACCTTTTAAAGTATCTAGAAAGGCAATCGGCGCATTGACATTTTTACTGTAATACTCGCGATAATGATCTCCCCATAAACCTTTGTATAGTTTTCCTTTTGTAGTTTCCGCTTTAGAATATACAGATGCATTAAATGATGACCCATAACTGCTTTTTGGTGCAAATGTATACTCTGTTTTAGGGCTTTCTCTTTTAAATATTTCTGCGGAATGAATTTTTGAAGGGTTACTCTTGTTTACACTATAGTAGTTTGCCGTAACATTACCGTTTTTAAAAATATTAAGTTGAGCAAATCCATGTTCAGAAGAACCAAAATCGCCATTTTCGGAAGGTTTAACTTTTTTGGTGTTACCAACAGATCCACTTATAATTTGTGGGATACCATACTTAGAAATGTATTGTTGATTATTGGTTTGACCTGAAGCAAAAATTACGTTTTCTTTTTGCCTAGCTAATGTGATTAATTTATTACGCAGTGCTCGGTATTGTTTGTTCTGGAAATCTTGAATAGAAAGCCCTCCAGTTCTGGCAATAAGCCCCATTTTACTATTTGTAAACATAGGGTGATGAATTGCAACAATTGTTGTTTTATTTTGCGATTTTTTAAGAATACTTTCAAACTCAAGAAAGAACTGTGTTCTATTTTTGATGTAGCAATCATCATTAATATACGTGTTTTTGTTCCAGTCTTCTAGAAACCATTGAGAATCAACAGCAATTAAAACTACATTTTCTGAAATATCTTTTTTCTTGATAGGGCATCCATGATCCGGATAATACTTGGCTCTACTGTTTTCTTGAATGAATTTCTCCAAACCTTTTACATTTTTATACCCTTTGGCTCTCCATTCATTATAACCAGGAACGAATACAATCTCTCCATTAAAATCAGCGATAACATCTAATTGTTTTCCAACAGTAGTCTTTGCAGAATTTTCTTTGATACTAATGGGGTCTGCCATATTACCTACAATTAATAAAGTGGCGTTTTTCATTTCTGAAGATGATGATACAATACTCTGCAAAATATTCTGATCAATATCCTCACTAGTATTAGCTATAATGTAAAGAGAAGATTCTATATCTTGACTATATGAATTTGTGGCAATTACAAAGAAGCCAATAATCATGAATTTGGTTATAAAAGAGGTATTCATTGTGAATGAGTTTTAATATGATCTGTTACTTATATTTTTTCTAAGTAGGTATGCTTTTGAAATAATAAGGCTAGCAAAAAGTAATAGCGAAAAATAACACATGGGTATACCGCTATTTGTTTTTGGACACTCACCAGTGCCTATAAACTGCATTATTGAGGCGATTAATGCAATTATTCCTGCGAGTCCTGTAAAAAGGAAATATAAAACATTCCATTTTTTTAAAACATGCACAAACAGGGGTACTACAAAACAAATTAAGATGATCAAACAAAAAGGAATTATCCATAATTTGGGACATCCATTACCTGTTTGTATTTCTTCTATTACTAGACTTCCTGCGCCCATGATTCCTATAATACTTAATAGTATTATAATGATATTGAGAACCTTTCTCATTGTACTGGTGCCTTTGCAATAGAATCCCTAATTTTCTTTACTTCAATTTCTGCTTTGATGTCAATAATACGATTCGACTCTGGATGATCAATTTCGAATGTTTTTCCATTTACATAATCAACGGTTATTTTGTTGATCTCAGATTCTTTACCTAACCCAAAATGTAATATTGCTGTTTGATCACTGGCTAATCCTTCGCCTGTTACTAGCCAATCGGTTAACGTCTTTTTTCGGGTCTCGATGGTCACTTTAGCTCCTTGGGCTTCTGCATTGTCTTCTAGGTCAATTTGTACGAAGTTATTATTACCCCCTTGATTAATATATGCCAAAGATGGAGTGTCGATGTTTGTCCAAATCATATCCAGATATCCATCTTTATTAAAATCACTTACTAATGCAGTAATCCCAAAATTGGGATTTATAACTCCGCTTTCCTCCTCAGTAGGAACAAAGGTATGATCCTCTTTTTGTATTAATAAACGACTGGGTAATCGAAACAATTTATTAGGTGCAAGATCTACGTAGTTTTCTGCGACCATTAGATCCTGTAACCCGTCATTGTTCATATCTGCAAAGGTACATCCCCAAGAAAATTCATAATCTGCTATTTTTACCTCTTCTGCGACATCTTTAAATTTAAAACCTCCTTCATTTCTAAATAAAATCCATTTTTCATTAAATAATGATGCATTTTTAATATCCCCTTTGGCCAAGAATCGCGGTAAAGTACTTCCTGTATTTGAAAACATAAAATCAACTAAGCCGTCGTTATTATAATCGCCTACTGCAAGCCCCATAGGGTATGCAAATTTTTTGGTTAACGGATTTTCTTTCATGGTAAAGGTTAAATCTCCATTATTTTTGTAAGTACGAGCTTCACCAGTGTCATGAACTACTACTAAATCTAACCATGAATCATTATTTATATCTACCAAAACCCCCTGAAAAGTATTATGTATATAATCTAATCCGGCTTGTTTGGTAATACTTTTAAATGTGTTATCTCCATTGTTAAGAAGCAATTCGCTGGTAGAACCATATTCATAATCTTCAAAAATGGTTTGCCCTTCCATAAGTTCTTTTTTGAGATAGGTGGCCAAAAAAATATCTAAATCTCCATCTTTATCTATATCACCAACAGTAATACCGGCAGGATTTGATTTCTCATTCATAGGAGTATCAATTTTTTGTGCAGAAAAAACCCCGTTAGTATTATAATATAAATGAAGTCCATCTTCTCGACCAATTAATAAATCTGTAAACCCATTATTGTCAAAATCGGCCGAAATAATACCTACTGTAGTGGTTGAAGTTCCTTTCTGCGGTAATTTTGTTTCTGAAGAAATATTTACAAACTGATTATTGCGATATGCAAAAATGGCATCTTCTTGCGCCATTCCTCCTCCAAAGAAAACTTCATCTACATTATCATTATTAATATCGATTAATGCAGAAGGTGCAATTGGAAGAGATTTTTTACTATTATATTGATGGGTAAAATCTAATGGTACTGGTTTAAACGTAGGGATTTTTTCTTTTTTAATCGAGACTTCATATTTGTCTGATACAGAATCCCGCCAGAAAAACCCAATCACAAAGATTAGAAGTAAAAGAATAAGAAGCCCTAGGATTTTTAAGATCTTTTTAATCATGATTAGTGTTTATCTTTTATATAAGCGTTAAGTTGAAGCAATGATAAGGTAAAGAGTATAAAATGAGTTACGTTCATTAATATAGGTAGCATATGTTTTCCTATGGCCGGGAACGCTTGGCCAATAAGTACTAAGAGCAATAGGATGACAATAGGATTACAGATTGCCATCCATTTTTTATAATAGGTGCCTCCTTTTATAATAGCAATGGCAAATACGACAGAAAGAGCGGCAATAACTATGCGTAACACTTTGACTAAGATTTCCATATGACTGGTATAATGATCTAGGAGATTCTGATATGCAGCAGGGGGAATAGTATTTTTTAAATGTATGATATTACCTATTGAAGATCTAGAACCAATCCAGATTCCGCCTACGGCAAATGCAATAAAACCAATCCCTAAAACCATCCTAGCCAAAGTTTCGTTACCAGGACGTAACATTTGATATATATGAATATATCCTGCAAAGTACAAAGGAAGTCCGATTACCGCCAAAAAATGACCCGTAGTCAGATTGTTTTGAGATACAAATCTAAAAAACTCATAGTGTTCTGCATGACCTAGAATTTGATCCGAGTAATGTAAAAAGTACTCACCTAGTCCTACAAGAACCGAAGCTATAAGCCCCAGGTATCCAAGTATTTTGGTTGTTTTGGTTGTTGGTTTCATTAGCTAGATTTGGTTAGGTTTGACGAAAAACTTTAACAATCCTTTCAATAAAAAGAATAACACCATTACAATCGAGATGACCGTTGTTATCCAATCTATAAAGCCAAATAATAATATTTTGCATATGTAAAAAATGAATATTAGGGTTGTAATAACAATACCTAGAGCTAATTGTTGAGGCATAAGATCTTGATTAAAAAGATCAACTATTTTCACCCATATTTTTTTAAAAAATACGATCATCTTTTTTGAGCTATTGACATAGAAATATGTTGTGAGTCGTAATCAATTACGTCTTCTTTTCGAAGACAACTCATAACATTACTAACTGTTTGTCTAGATGTATTAGTAAGGTTAGATATGTCTTTATGAGATAAAAGATTTTTGGCAATGATTCTATTATTTTCTTGCTCGCCAAATTCCTGTATATAATCTTGTATAAATTCTGTGATACGCAATACACTATCTTTATATAATAAATCTCTGAGTCTACGTTCTAATTTTTTAATACGTAAGCCATATACTTTTAAAACACCATTTTTCAAGGATTTATGCTTTTCCATGATTTTCTCCATTCTATCGGCTTCGATATAACAGATAATACAATCTTCTAATGCGATAGCTAATTCTTGAGAAGCGGCAATAGTATCATAAAGAGATAATTCTCCAAAAATGTTCCCTTTTTTAACGATGTATTTTACATTGTCATTAACTGTATCTACAATTTTGATAGTTCCTTTTTTAAGAAAAAAGATACTTTTTTCGTCCTTTTTTATGAATTCAATTTTGCTCCCTTTATCAATGTTTTCCATTTCTAGAATTTCGCACATCCGCATCATAGTAATTCTGCCAAGTTTATTGAAAAGATTAAATCCTTCAAGGAACCAATATTTGGTATATGTATTCAAAAAAGAGAGGGTATTTGTTACTATTGTTAAAAATAGTGAATTTTAGTAACACCCTGGTTGTATTAATTTTACGAAACTTACTTCAGGCGACAAACGGAGATATTTATTGTGTTTTTGACGTAAGAATTAGATGTGAAAAAAGCCTCATTTTTGAGGCTTTTTATATGATTTTTATGTAGGTGTTTTTTATTTGTTACCCAGCATAAGCAATTCGTTACAAACAACTTCGGTAATATATCTTTTTTGCCCTTCGTTATCCTCGTAACTTCTAGAGGTGAGTTTACCCTCGATAGCGATCTCTTGACCTTTGTTGACATATTTTTCGATAATATCTGCAGTTTTGCCCCATGCAATGATATTGTGCCATTGAGTATCTGTGATTTTATCTCCAGCTTTGTTATAATAATAATCATTTGTTGCGATCGAGAATTTAGCCAATTTTTTACCAGATTCTAGGTTTACAATTTCAGGTTCTTGTCCTAAGTTTCCAATCAACTGTACTTTGTTTTTGAGCGTGTTCATAATATTTAATTTTTTAGCGTTAAACAATTGATACTATCGAGTTTTGATGTTTCGACAATGCAAACTTAGATGGCGTCGTTTCAGAGATTCGGTTAGGAAGTGTTTAATTTCGCTTGTAATCACTTGTATTCGTTTGTAATTGAATATATGTCTGATAAATAATGGTTTACGAGTTTTTACTTGCGAATTGTTTTTGCAAAAATTAAGAAATAAATATATTTATTTTAAATATTTCAGAGTGTTTAAGAGGTATCAAAACTTTTTTTTCAATTAAAATTTATGTTATGAGTAAACGGGGAGGGGTTTTTAATTTAGACAGATATTACCATTTGATGTAACATATTCAAGAAATTAAATACCAACAAAGGTAACATGCCAAAACAAAAATAATATGCGAGTTATATGGGTTTTATTAGTGGTTATCACCACATTTTTTTCTTGTACAAAGAATCCAGGCAAAGAATTTAAAGGAAAATGGGTAGATACTCAAAATGATAAAAATATCCTTATTATTTCAAGAGCAGGTGATAACTACAGGGTTGATGTAAAAATTGAAAACGAGAAATATCCTGCCATAATTGATCAAGAGTTTTTGAAAATGATGATCGAAAAAGATACATTAACGCTTATTATTAAGGATAATTTATTACTATTGGGTAACGATACTTATCGTAAATTAAAGAGTAAAAATTTTAATCCGGGAGCTGGTCAATATTAAAACGGAATATGAAATAGACGATAGCGATTATTTGATATGCTCACTATTCTACCTGTTTTTATGTGAAAAATTAAGTTTTTGAATAGTATTGCAAAGAAGATTGAGCGGTGCTTAACTGGTATATCCCTACGAATTAATTGATAAAATGAATTTTAAAAGTAAAATAATTGATTTTCAGAACACAGCAGAGAAAGACTTCGAGAAAAATAAAAACATAGTTACTACATTTAAATTTTTACTGGCATTGCTTCTTTTTTTTGGTTCAACAATTTTTGCGGCTTTTACATTACCTTTTAGATTTGTATTAAAGCAATTTGTTCAAAAGGATAAGAATTTTAAAATACATAAAGGGAATAATAGTAATATAGATCAACTTCTTAAAGAAGAATTAGTGCTTATTGATTTCTGGGCAGAGTGGTGTGGTCCTTGCGTAATGATGAATTCAATCATAAAGGATTTTGCCGAAACCTCGAAAGGGATAAAAGTAGTAAAGGTTAATGCCGATTTGAACATGGAGACCTTAAAGAAATTTAATGTTCGAGGATTGCCTCACTTTCTATTAGTAGAGAATGGAAAAGAGATTAAACGATTTGCTGGTGCCATGACATTACATGATTTAAATAAATTTTGTTTTGATGGAAAATAAGTATGGTATAGATAAAATTATGTAATAGTTTTTTTTTCGCGAACCTTTACCTAAATCAGTACCTAACAATAAAAGAAATAGCCGATCAAGCGCAAGTGTATAGACTTGTGCTTTTTTAATATATTTATATAGTCCCTAAAGGAATTTGATAAGAATCTTTTTTAATGTACTGATAATATCATCGATGTATAACAAATTTGAAAAAATAAAGGTAGAGATAACCAATACAGAAATAACATTTCCTAATGGATATTTTTTCAAACAAAGCCCTGTTCACAAAATTAAAAAAATTGATCAAGATCAAATATCAGAAATCAACCTAAACACTTATCCTCCCTCTCTGGTTTATAATCATAATGAAATCATTTTTTTAAGAGACGAATCCAAAGATGAAATAGAAATATTTGCCAAAAATAACTCCATTCTTGTTATCGACAGGTTTGATATTTGGGAACATATAAATAGACCGTTTTTAGATACAGAATTTGAAGAATACGAAAAATCCATGTCTATACAGCAGCTAGAAGAAAATGGAATTTCTAAATCAGAATTAAACCAGATTAGAATAAAAGCGGGAAAAACAATGTGTATTAATTTTATAGTGTGGGAATGGATATATTTAGGGTTGTTTGATTATCTAAGCTGGACCTGGTTATACAAGAGAAAATATTGGTGGGCCATGAAAATAGGATTACGTAATTATAAAAAAGAAAGCAATATTTTATAAATGATGGATATCTCGTTGATTTTGAACATTCTTATTGTCTATGGTACTTGTCAGGCATTTTTTATTGCATTTGTACTCCTAAAAACCAAAGATAAAACTCTATTTAAAAAGTTGTTTTCCTTATTTCTGGTTATTGAAGGGGTTACGCTTTTCGAGCGTTTATTAGTAGAGACAAACCTTATTGTTTCTGTTCCCCATGTGCTTGGTGTTAGCTACCCTATTAGTTTTATAAAACCTCCTTTGATTTTTTTTATGGCTTATGCATTGACTCAAAAAAAGTTTAGGTTGCATAAGAAGAGTTATCTCCATTTCATTCCTTTCGGGTTGATGTTTTTACTCAATTTGCCATTTTATTTTTTAGAGGCTAATAAAAAAATAGAAACTGTTCACGATTTTATGGATAAGATTCCTAGTTATCAAGATTTTGAGTTTTATTTTAGCCTTAGTTTTTTTGCATACATTGGAGCATATGTGATTGCCGGTATTGGCAAGTTGAAGCAGTTTAAAATTCAAGTGACTAATAATACTTTGGTGAATTGGTATTACCATGTTTTGATTCTATATTCTTCATTTTTAATATTACACTTCGTTTTTTACATACTTCAACCATTAGGGGAGTTTAAAACAATTCATGTTAATCAAATAAGTATGTTGATCATGACCTTTATCATTCAATCTATAGCTTATAAGTTGGTTAATAAATCATCTGTTTTTAATGCTAAAATTACTGATTTAGGTGATCTTGAAAAGCGTAAAAAAGATGAGAAATTGATTATTGATAAATTCGAGATAGATAAAATTCATGTAGATAATTTTCTTACTCTAGAAGATTTTTCAACATCTGTTTCTTTACCAACACCTTACGTTTCAGAAATAATTAATCAAAAATTTAATTGTTCATTTAAAAATTTGTTAGCTCAGTATAGGTTAAATGAAGCTAAACGAATTATGAAACAAAAGGTGAATTCAAAAATTAAATTGATAGAAATCGCCTACGACTCGGGCTTTAATAATAAAGTTTCGTTTTATAGGACTTTTAAATTGTATGAAGGTATTTCTCCTTCAGAGTTTTTTGAACGATTAAAAAATAAATAAAATAGCGTTCAAAAATAGGTTACAAAACACTTCTGTAACCAAAACTCAAATTTGTATTTTTAACTATGCCTTAAGTATTAAATTAAAAATAACATTATGAAGTACAAGGGTTCATTAAACATTCATCAATCGAGAGATAAATTAGTTGCTATTTTTATGGATGCGTCAAATTTGAAAGAGCATCAAGATGGTTTTGTAAAAAAAGAACTAGAACATGGTAATGTCGGAGAAAATGGGGCAATATCAAAAATGTATTATAAGCATGGTAAAAGAGATATGATTCTTACAGAAACCATACTTAATAATAACTTACCTCAATCTTTTGAAGCACATTACCATCATAAACATATGGATAATACCATGAAATATACGTTTATTAAAATTGACGAATATCAAACACGATATGATTACGAATGTGAATATATAAGGATAAATTGGGTGTTACCTAAGTTAATGGCATTAGTTTTTCCTGGTATGTATAGAAAACAAGTAGAAAAGTGGATGCAACAATTTAAAGTATTTGCCGAAAAACAATAAACCATGTGGGAAGAAAAATTAAAAATTTACGATCAACTTGTGGCAAAGTGTAATCGATTTGAAAGAAAAGGAAAAACAATGCCGTATACTTCTGCCAATGGGTATATGTTTTCACTTTTTAATAAAGCGGGAGAAATAGGGATTCGATTTTCTAAAGAAGTTCAAGAAAAATATATTAAAGAATTTGATTCAACACTTTACAAATCATACAATGCGGTAATGAAAGGATATGTATTGATACCAGAAAAGATGTTAGAGGATTTAGATAGGCTATCTCAGTATCTTGATGAGAGCTATGATTATGTAATGAGTCTCGAACCAAAGTAAAATTTAAACCCTTTCCAATTGAAAAATAACATCATATTACTTCATGGAGCACTAGGAAGTAAAAAGCAATTCGAAAAATTGCACGATATCTTAAAAGAAAAGTTCAATGTTTATTCATTTAATTTTTCAGGGCATGGAGGGCTCCCCATAGAAAGTGATTTTAATATTGACTTATTTACAGAAAATACTAAAACATTTATAGAAGAACATCAATTAGAACGTTCTATAATTTTTGGATATAGTATGGGAGGATATGTTGGTATTAATGTAGCTCGAAAATATCCTGACATTGTGAATAAAATAATAACCCTAGGTACAAAATTTGATTGGACACCAGAATTTTCTAAACAAGAAGTGAGTATGCTCGATCCGGATAAAATAGCAGAAAAAGTTCCAAAATTTGCTAAATATTTAGAGGTTTTACATTCTGATATGTATTGGAGAGATGTGGTACTTCAGACCGCAAAAATGATGAATGATTTGGGTAATTCGCCTACGTTAGAAGAAGAAGGGATACAACGAATACAACAACAGGTATTAGTAAGTGTAGGAGCCTTAGATAAAATGGTCACCAGAGAAGAGTCGCAAAAAATTAGTAATGCATTACCTAACGGTGAATTAGTAGTTATTGAAAATTGTCCACATCAAATAGAACGGGTAAATATGGAGGATTTGGCAAAAACAATAGAAAATTTTATAAAAAATTAAAAAAGGGGGGTAGGGTAATTCAAATCTCTCTCGTTCTACATGTATAACAAAATAATAATCTGTAATAACTTGAGAAGTTTGAGGGACAAAGCGAATTTCTTTAAACAGGTTTTATACCAAGATGGAAAGATAAAACTCTTTCCATCTTTTTGTTATTTATTTAGAAACGCGATGTTGTCATTCTGGTACTACCAGAGTCCTTACCCATATGAGTTTGTTTAAATGGATCCCAGACCCAATAGTAGTAGATGTTGGTTCTGGGGTGGCAATTAGATATATGTGATGGGATTAATTAAGAAATTCTTTCAGATTTTTTTGATCACTTATTTCTGTATGATTGTATTTTAATTTCCAGCCTAGAGAATTCGTAAGAATATATATTTTTTGAAGTTCACTTATCAGCCTATTTTCAGAATTAGAAACCAAGGTAGATTTTTTGACTTTTGTTTCTAGTTCGCTTGTCACCCTTTTCTGAATTCGATTAAGATCTTTGGGGACAAAAGAGTTGAAAATGTTTGAAACGAAACTATGGTACTTAATATCGGGATTTATATTGATTTCTGCTTCTGGTATTTTAGTGATAACCACTGTTTTATTATCCTTATTGATAATATAATCGATTTTACTTAAATCGTAAGAAACTTGAACTTTGGCATTAACTACAACAATTGCCGATTTTCTGGCTATTAGGGCATCCCAGTAGTATTTTTTAGCATCTTTATAGGTGATGACTTCCGAAAAATGACCTTCAGTGACTACTAGTTTACCCACATTCTGCATTTGAGTTAAAATCAAATCTGATGATTGTATTTCGGTTTTTCGCTGATTAGATTGATCTATAAAATATTTTATTCCAAAAACTAGTAGGGCAGCCATTAACGCACCAAGCAAAAAATTACGCATATATTTTAGTGTCAAGTTATGTATAAATGTACATAAAAAAATAGCCTTTCTACAAAAGAAAGGCTACTATGCTTAACATGAAATATTATTTAATAATTTACTTGTGGGGGATATTTTTCAAGAATAGCCGATACAATCTCATTCATTTTTTCTTGTTTCTTATCGACTTTTTTCGTCAAAGCAGATGTTCCCATTCCTTGCCAAATTAATTCCTTCTTAGAGGCATCAATAAGATCTATGTACAAAGTGCCTTCAGTAGTTCTGGATACAGTGTTATTATAGCCTGCTCCCCAAAACCATGGGTTCCATCCCCATCCATATCCAAAACCTCCATATCCAAAATTGTTTTGATATACGTTTACGTTTTCTTTAGTTTTAGTAAAAATACTAACTAATACATCTGGGTTTGCAGATTTAGTAAATCCTTTGGCGGCCATATCAGATTCAATAGCCCTTAAGATGCGTTTTTTGTCTAGGTCACTAATTTCAGCCTTGTCTATTCCTGGCTTGTAAAAAGCAAAGCTTTTATATGTATTAAAATTAGCCTTCTTATCATAATCCGAAGCAACGCGAACTGTAGTGCAAGAACTAAGAGTTATGATAAGGATTAATGATAAAAGTGAAAAAAATTTCATAATCCTGGATTTTTTATAGATTTAACAACAACATTTGTAAATAAATCTGTCACAATAATCATACCATGCAATGGGTTACAGATCTATTTTTTAGAATAACTATTGGTTTTTTTGTCATACCCATATGGGCAATGCCTACAACCACTTTCACAACAATACCCTCTTCTTAGGTGATATTGTTCTGTAAAACATCGATACCCTTCTGGGGTGATATAATAATCTCCTTCTTCTGGAGTTATTATTTTTTTAGGATTGTTCATATTATACAAAAATAAGTATCTTGCAGTTATATGCCCGTAATCGTTAACAAATATTTGATAGGCCGACATTTTGTTGGTATTGCTCTTTGGCCCTTTATTGTGGTAAAAGAACCTTTTTTAAAGCAAGATGAAGCTTTTATAAATCATGAACGAATACATCTAAGACAACAGGCAGAACTATTAGTGTTACCTTTTTATTTTCTTTATTTTGCAGAGTATATCATCAGGCTAATACAATATCGCAATTCTCAACAAGCGTATCGTAATATTTCTTTTGAACGAGAAGCTTACCTTAATGAAGATGATCTCAACTACCTGAAAACAAGAAAACCTTGGAGTTTTATTAAATATTGGTAAAAGTAAATTGACCTTATTTAACATTGTAAACTAATTGTGTGTTGTTTTTGCACTATATAAAATCACTTCGGCAGATTGATTGTAATCGGAGTTCCATTTAAAATAATTACCAGTTTTGAAATAATTCTCGTATTGATAACCATTTCCTACATAATCATATAACATGATGTAGTTGGTGTCAATATCTTTATTCACGCATACTAATTTATATAATAACTTACCACCTTCAATTTTTAAAGAAATTGTAAACTTCTCATTGTCTACTCGACCAATGGTCACTTTTTTATCTCCATCACTAGTCCATTCACCGCTATCAGGCTTTTGGTAGTACTCTATGACAAGATCACCATCATACCATTGCGCTTTTACAGTGGCGGGTGAATTCTTAAGACCCAACGCATCATTTTTAATACCGTGAATTTGGGCAACATACGTCTGTTTTCTTCCTTCGCAATACGTTACTTTTAATGTTGATTCTAGCACATGTGTACCTGTAGTCATTGACCAATTATCCGATGTGCTTTGATTGCCTTGCCAATACTCACGTAATTCTGTTCGGCAGTACTTCCCTCCATTCAAAGATGATTCTCCTGAAGTTGTGTATCCCGTAAAGTGCGTAAAAAACGTATAACTTCCATCTGCGTTTTTATAAAAATATTTTTTTTGATTTTCGGTAAGAACATTGTTTTCGATCGCTTCATAGTAGATAGAAGTAGCTTTACCATTACCTCTATTAATTGGGACAGATAGGTACCAGTTTTTCCATGTAATATTTTTTTGTTGTTCCTCTTCTTGTTCAGGTTCTTCTTCTACAGGTACTTCGCCGGAAGTTTCTTCAGGTGTGTTTTCCTCAGATGCACTACAGTTAGTAAGGATCAGCGATATAGATATTGCAAACAATGTATGTATTACTAGTCTATAAAAGGCCTTTCTATTTATCATGATCTTTTGAGTTACATAAATTGGTTGACCAAAAATAAGAAAAAATAAATTAAGTGTACTTTTGTATGCTTAACTATAGCATTTATTATGCAATTTTTTTCTTCGGAATCCATAAACTCTATTAATCAGTCAATCACTCATTCTATTTTGGATCATGCACAAGTGATGTTGGATATAAAACGTGAAGACCAGATTCATAAGCATGTTTCTGGGAATAAGTTTAGAAAATTAAAATACAATCTTGCCAAAGCTCGTGCATTAGGATATGATGCTATTGTCACATTTGGAGGAGCATATAGTAATCATATAGCCGCTACTGCTGCTGCAGGAAAAATAGTGGGATTAAAAACTATTGGTATTATACGAGGAGATGAATTAGAAAAAAATCTTGATAAAACATTATCTGAAAATGATACTTTACAATTTGCAAATACACAGCAGATGCAGTTGAAATTTGTGTCAAGAGAAATTTATAGAAATAAAACTACAGCGGCTTTTTTAGATTCTTTAAAAACTGAATTCGGATCATTTTATCTAATTCCTGAAGGAGGAACCAATGATTTGGCGATAAAAGGGTGTGAAGAAATATTATCGGCTCAAGATTCTGAATATGATATTGTTTGTTGCGCTGTAGGAACCGGAGGAACAATATCCGGAATTATCAATAGTTCTTTTTCACATCAAAAAATAATCGGTTTCCCTGCTCTAAAAGGGGATTTTCTTGTCAAGGAAATTAGTAGATTTACCTCTAAAACAAACTGGGAGTTGGTTCAGGATTATCATTTTGGGGGATATGGTAAAATAAATCATGAACTTATTGAGTTTATAAATATGTTTAAAGAGCAGCAACAAATAGCTCTGGATCCAGTCTATACAGCTAAGATGCTTTTTGGGATTTTTGATAGAATTCAAAAAGGTGTTTTTCCAAAAAATACTCGTATTTTAGCCGTGCATACTGGCGGGCTACAGGGTATAGCTGGGATGAACAAAAAATTAATGAAAAAGAAGCTACCCCCTATTACAATTTGATACTAAAAATGAAGAAATTTATTTCGTTGTTGTGTATGGTTGCGTTTTTGTTTTCGTGTGGAGGAAACAAAAAAGCAATAAGCACATCAAGAGCAAAGAAACCAACACCTCGACAAACTTCTGTGACCAAAGTAGAACGTACTACCACGGAGAGAACTATAAAAGAACCGGTTAAAAAACCTAGAACGGCACTTTCATATAAAGAACGCGTACAACAATATATATTCGAATTTTCGGCAATTGCCAAAGATGAAATGAGAACATATGGTATTCCTGCAAGTATTACTTTAGCGCAAGGGATTCTTGAATCAGGAGCGGGCTATGGTGAACTAACTAGTAAAGCAAAGAATCATTTTGGAATCAAGTGCCATGATTGGGAAGGGGCTCGAGTATATCATGATGATGACCGTTCACAAGAATGCTTCCGGAAATACGACCGTGCAAAAGAATCTTTTAGAGATCATTCATTATTCTTAAAAAACAGAAAGCGATACGCTCGATTATTTACATTTAATCAACGGGATTATAAATCCTGGGCTCGGGGGCTTAGAGAAGCAGGATATGCAACAGATAAAAAATATCCTGAGAAATTAATAAGTATTATTGAGCGCTATCAATTAGATGAGTTTGATAATGATGTTTTGGGTAGAAAAAAACAAAAAAAACCTAAGAAAAATAAAGAAATTACCGTTGTTACTAGTATTACAAGTAGTAACGGACATCTTGTGCAAAAAGGAGATACATTATACTCTATTTCTAGAAAATATAAGATATCGGTACAAGAACTTAAAACATATAATAATCTAGCAGATAATAATATCAAAGTCGGACAAGTATTAAAAGTTACTGTCTCTGATAATGATGAAGAAGATTTCAATTAAACATGATCTACCAAAGAAGTAGTGCCCTTTTTAAGGCAGCACAAAAAGTAATTCCTGGAGGGGTGAACTCACCAGTAAGAGCATTCAAAGCTGTGGGGGGAGACCCTATATTTGTTACACAAGCCAAAGGAGCGTATTTGTACGATGAGGATGGAAATGAACTGATTGATTATATTAACTCCTGGGGTCCTATGATTCTTGGGCATGCATATGAACCTGTGGTTAATGCAGTAGTCGAAAAAGCCAAAAAAGGAACTAGTTTTGGTATGCCCACAGAGATTGAAACACAAATCGCCGAATTGGCCGTTTCAATGGTGCCTAATATAGATAAAATACGATTTGTAAATTCAGGAACCGAAGCCTGCATGAGTGCAGTGAGATTGGCACGTGGTTTTACAGGCAAGGATAAAATTATCAAGTTTGCAGGATGTTATCACGGTCATAGTGATTCATTCTTGATACAGGCAGGCAGTGGTGCTGTTACTTTTGGAAGTCCAAATAGTCCAGGCGTTACAAAAGGTACCGCCCAGGATACATTATTGGCAAAATACAACGATTTGGCACATGTTGAGAGTATAATTACATCCAATAAGGAAGAAATAGCCTGTATTATTATAGAACCAGTAGCAGGTAATATGGGATGTATCCCCCCAGTTAAAGGGTTTCTAGAAGGACTTAGAGATTTGTGCGATGCTCATAATATTTTGCTAATCTTTGATGAGGTGATGACTGGCTTTAGATTAGCCAAAGGAGGTGCACAGGAACTGTTAGGGGTTAATGCTGATATAGTTACATTTGGTAAAGTAATTGGAGGAGGACTTCCTGTTGGCGCATTTGCTGCCAGAGAAGAGATTATGAATCACCTTGCTCCTTTGGGACCCATATACCAGGCGGGAACCCTAAGCGGTAATCCATTAGCAATGGCAGCTGGTTTAGCAATGCTTACAGAATTAAATAAAAACCCCAGAATATTTAAGAGCATTGCAGATAAAACTGAATATCTTCATAAAGGTGTTGCAGAAGTTCTTAATAAGCACAACGTTGTTTATACTATTAATAGATTAGGATCAATGATTTCGGTACATTTTGCTGAAGAAAATGTTGTGGATTTTGATACTGCAGCTCTTGGAAATAATGATACTTTTAAAAAGTTTTTTCATGGTCTTTTGGATAACGGAATCTATATAGCACCAAGTGCTTTCGAAACTTGGTTTATTACAGAAGCACTTACATATGATGATCTAGATAAAACTATTGCGGCTATAGATAAAGTGGCAGGTACACTTTAAAAAAAATAGATACGAATTGAGTTTGCTAATTGTTTTTAATACGCTACGTGAAGATACCACAATTTTTATATCATTATTATGAAATTGATAAAGGGCCATTTCTCAATATAACACAGAACGAATTTGAAAAAGCTCTAGAAATTCAAAACAATATTTCTGAAGGTTTTAATAGTAAAAGACCTGCAAACTATATTGAGTTAAGGTTTGATTTAGAGAAAAGATTAAAAAATGCCTTTGCTCGCAAAGGAGGAGAGCCTAATCGTAATGATCCTTTTTATTTTACTTTGGGAGAATGCGATTGGGTAAAATCTTTATATGCGAATCCAGGTGTCGTTAAAATCCCTATAGAGAACTTTAATCCCCAACACATTAGTTTTACATATCCTGATAGTATGGTTTCATTTCAGTTTCATGATGAACCAAAGTTAGAGATGTATCGTAAAAAATGTAATGGGCAAGTATTTATGTTTAGTGAAATAAATAGTTTAATTGATGAATTTGGGATGCCTTCTGAAGAAAAATGGCAATCTATAGAAAAAATGAAATATGATCGTTATATCGAAGTACAAGTATGGGATGATGAAGTAGTTAAAAAGTTTAAAAACAATGATTAATTTTTAAGTACAAAAAGTTATACCGTCATCCACTCGGTTAATTTTTTAATATCTCCATTGGGATATTTTATGTAATAGATCTGTTCTTCACCTTCATGAATATAAGGATATTTTTGTAAAAATTCTTCACCCCCATAATCATCATAATCTCCTCTTACTGGTAGCATCACAATATCATCTACCGGAATTTTGGTTTTTGCCAAACGCAATACCCAGTTACACCATTTGGAGTGTATTGCATCTTCGGTAGCCAAGAAAATAAATTTATTATTGTCTTTAATTTTTTGAGTAATGCTGGTGGTAATACTATCACCCTTATCATCCTCTTCTACATTTTCTAACCAATCTACATGGATCATGATCCTAAAATTATTTAGAAAATTTATAGCACTATCCAGTTCTTCAAGTTCATTAGGTTTATGAAATAAAAAAAGATTAACCTTTCGCTCTCTTGTTTCTTCTTTAAATAACTGTAAGCTTTCGGTAATACTTGTGTGATATATTCTTACCGAATTTCTAAACTGTAATAATCCAAATTTAGGTAATATACTCATTAGTGTGAAGAGATGATTTTTACAACTTTATAACGTAATAACAATAGTTTTTGTTGTTTTAAGCAGGATTAATTATTCCTTAGTATCAGTTGTTAAAGTTTCTTTTTTGTCTAATAATTCTTTCATATCTAGATATGCTGTTTCTGCTCCTGGTTCATTTTTGTTTAATAAATAAACTATTGAACGATAAAAACTTAATGCATTAGAATAATTTTCATAATCCAAAAGCATTTTGGTGTCGATTAGCTGTTGGGTGATGTTTTGTAATGTTTTTATATGAATATCTATTTGTTGGCAAGTTTCATGATCGCGATCAAACTCCTCTTTGTCTATAGATTGAGGAATCCATTCGGGATATTGTTCCATGTAATTCTTGGCCTTATTCACCATTAATTTATTCTTATTAGCGATATGGCCATATTGTTTACGTTGTTCGTTAGAAAGATCGTAAGTTTTGCCAGATAGAACTTCTTTAATTGTTTTAATGTGTTGAGTGAGTTGAGATAGTTCTTTATCAGAAAATACTGTGTTTATTAAGTTTTCTAAAGCCATCGATATGTATGATTTAAAGATTACATTAGTTTAGTGAGCAAACCTAAACCTTATCATAATACAATGCTATGGGATAATACCCCTTTTTGAATAGGGGAAATTTCTGAGAATAATTATAGATTGAAGTTTTGTATATGAGCTTATATAATTGAAAGCGTTTTCAAAACATAAATTGGTTATAATATTAAAGTCCCTACTTAAATAACTTAAGTAGGGACAATTTTAAATAAATTTCAATGTTTTTATTTCTTAGGCTCGAGAATAGAAGTTACTCGTTCTACAATATCTTGTAAATGATATCTTGTCATTTGATCACGGCTTCTTCCAATAGCATTTCTAGTATCTCTTCGTAGCGCGTTTAGTTCTGCTCGCACTACAGCTCTAATGTCACTTTGAGAAGCGTTTACATTAGTTCTTACTACAAAACGCCTTATGTTTTCCGGAACTTTAGGTTGCTCTTTGATCATTAAAAACTCCATTCTATCAACATAAGCTCTTTGTAAATTACGACGATATACATCTATAGCTTTACCACTTTGTAACTCTGACCATAACCCAGATCTTAATTGAGTCATCATGTTAAGCAAAGTATAAGCTTCGTTAGAATTTAAAGCTTCATTTTCGATTAATCTAGCCATTCTACCATGTTCTAATAATCTATTTAAAGTTCTAGATTGAAAATTGCGAATACGTTCGATACTACCGGCAAATTCTATCTTATCAAAGATGTTTTTGTCTAATAACCACTCTGGCGTAGCAAATAACTGTTCATGCAAAAACTGCATAGCACGTTTTTGATTTTCTTTACTTACATGAGTATAGACAGCTCCTTCCTGGTCATATGTTTTGTAATATTCATATACTCCCCCGATATTAGAGCTTACATGTCCCATATATCTATTAAACTGACCCAACACTTGCTGGTACATGGTTCCTAGATCATCATAGTTTTTACCATCTTCGGCAGTCCATTTAATTAAGTTAGGTACAATACGTTTTAAATTTTTAATACCATATGTACTAGCATTTACAGCATCATCACCCAAATCCTCGGTTTGAGAACTAGGATCGATTACCCCAAATTGTTGTTTTCCAAAACGGTACATTGGGTCATTTTGATGTTTAAGAATCCATTGATCTAATGTTTTCTTTTCTTCTTTGGCGCTCTTATCTAGTATAGGTCTATATCCCCATCTTATCGCATGCTTGTCATAAATACCAATATTTGGCATTAGGGCAACATCGCCATCTCCAGGTTGTGCTACATAATTAAAACGAGCATAATCCATTATTGAAGGTGCAGTACCATATTTCTTGGTGAATTCTGGATTTCTAAGAGATTCAACAGGATAAGCAACGCTACTACCCATATTGTGGGGTAAACCTAAAGTGTGACCTACTTCGTGAGCCGATACGAACCTGATCAAACGACCCATAACTTCATCTTTAAAGGCAACATTTTGAGCATTTGGATTGATGGCTGCTGTTTGTACAAAAAACCAATTTCTTAATAGCGTCATAACATTATGATACCAGTTGATATCACTTTCTAGAACTTCTCCAGATCTTGGGTCACTTACATGAGGGCCGTTTGCATTAGGTATTGGTGATGCCAAATAACGCACTACAGAGTAGCGTACATCTTCGGGGCTCCAATCGGGATCTTCTTCTTTGCTTGGAGGATCTTTGGCGATAATAGCATCTTTAAAACCGGCTTGTTCAAAGGCTACTTGCCAATCTTCGACACCTTTTTTGATATATTGTCTCCACTTTTTTGGAGTAGCTCTATCAATGTAGTATACGATTTGTTTTTTAGGAACCACCAATTCTCCTCTTTTAAACTTAGCTACGTCTTCAGGCTTCACTTCTAATCTCCAGCGATCCAAATATCTTACGGTTTTACTCTCTTGAGCTTCTAGACCATAATCTGTTTGTCCTCTTGCAAACCACCCTACACGTTGGTCAAAGTAACGACGTTTCATAGGAGTTTTAGGAAGTAATATCATAGAATTACTCATTTCTAATGAGATAGATCCTGTACTTGTGTTTGAAGGAGCTTCGGCAGCATTATAAGTTTTAACATGACGAGCTTCAATATTTAGAGGATAACTTCGTATAGTGTCGATATACGACCGACTATCATCTAATTTCGAAATCTTATATTGTTTGCGTCTATTATCCGGAAAGCCTAAAGCTTTCACATCTTTTTTAAATAAACTAGTGACATCAATTACCGTTGCGTTATTAGTCGTGCTAGTAGAATCTTTATGAAAAGCCTTGATAGGAAAAGCATATAGAACAGGTTCAAAATTAGAATTAACAACAGCTTCATGAATAGGTAATGAGTCTGAAGCAAAAACTTGATGTGAAACTACACGAAGTAATATTTGCCTATTTTTCTTTTGCCATCGTAGTACTTGAGTGTTTTGTTTTCCGCCACCAAACCCAATTCCGGCAGCAGTCTTGGCAATACGAGTTACCATCAACATTTCTCGATTTAATAAAGTATCAGGTATTTCATAGAAATATTTGTCGTTTACATGATGAATGTCGAACAAACCTTTATCCGTCTTCGCATTTTTGGTAATGACTTTGCTATAAGGCATAATAGTGTCCTTTTTACCTCCTTTTTTTTGAGGAGCTATAGCTGTCTTTTTTCCTTTTTTTCTTTTTTTGGATTGAAAAGCATAACAATCCGCTGTTGTAATGGTTATCATCAATAGAAATAACCAAAATGTATTTTTTAGCATATGAAGAGTTTTAAACGGCGGAAAGTACTAAAATTACATAAGCGCTTATGTGAAAGTAAGGTTAAAGAGTATTTTTTAACAAAATTATTAGTTTACCAGCTTTAGTGTTGTGGTATATAATTCTGTATTATATGCCTTAGATCTTATCCAAGCATAAAAACTTATTTCAAAAATATCTTCTTGTTCTCGTGTTGATGTGGTAAGTGAATTTGATATTTTGTTTCTAAAAATGTCAGTTGTAGCAACCTCAGGTTTACGATCATACTCGAGCGCTAGTTTTAAAAATTCTAAAGCTCTATTTTCATTATTATTTTTAAGGTATACACTATGTTTTTTTCTAAAACTATTTGCCCGCGATTCTACCAAATCAATATTATTTAGTTCGATATGTAAAAGAATTTCTACCAGGTTTTTCTTAACCACCCAGATTGTCCCAGCTTTTTCAGCATACCAATGATCGCTATGATATAGGTTAGTTAATACACCTAAAGCTTCTTTAAACCTTGATTGCATGAAATAAAATACAATCAAGCTTAGTTTAAGATCTAATAAATATGTTATTTGTTCTTTATGTTTGGCATCTTCAAAAGCATGAATTGTGGTAATAGCCAAATTCGCATTCCCAGTATAATTAAGGTTTAAGGTATAGAGTAATATATATTGAGGGTAGAATCGACGATGGTATTTATATTGATACTTATCCATCTGATCTTTCATTAACGAAAGATAACGCATTGAAGTTTCAAAATTCTTATTTCTAAAATAAGCATTGGCTACATAATATAAGATCTGAATATGATAAAATAAATGCTTGTCGATAAGTTTTTCTCTTGTGTCAATGAGAGTATATGCTTCTTCAACAAAAGGCAATATGGTAAAATAATCACGTGTGGCTTGGGCTGCGGTATTTGTAATTTCTAAAATTTTAAATAAGGATCTAAACGTTAAATCTTGGGTGATTGAAATTCCAAATTTTGATAGGGTATCACGTATTACTATTGCAAAATCTTTGTGTTTTTTGATAAGTTTATTTTGTACGGTTGCATAAAATAAATTGAGATTTTCTTCTTGCTGTATGGATGCCTTGTTGTTGTTAAAGTCGGAGATTAGGGTTTCTAATGGTGTTGTAATGTTAAGATGGGCATATTGGATTTTGGTATAATAAATTTCGTTTAAGATGCTGTACAAGTCGTAAGTTTTTGCCTTAAGTTCTGCTTTTTGGATAGTTTTTAAGGCTATCTTATATTGTTTTTGCTCAAAAAATATTCTACTTGCTAATAAGAGTTTGAGGATATCCATCTCTTCAGAGGTTTCGCCTTCAAAACTCTTAGAGGCTACAAAATCTATTAAATTATCATGTAATCTTTTGCATAGTGCATGAAAAGCACCTTTAGCAGGTTTGCCATAAATCTTTACATCAAGACCTTTGACCTCATCATGAACGTTCATTAATTTAAATAATTGAATATTCTTGGTGTCATTCCTTTTGTTTTTTTGTCGAAGTAAAGTGATGAAACTTCGTTTGTCTTCATCGGATAAAGTGCGAATAATAGATACAGTATGATTCATTATATCGTAAGTAAAATATGATATAAATATACTATATTAAGACTTAATGATATATTTTTAATTAATTATATCGTAAGTTTTTGCAAAAACTAGAATTTAATACCTGACTAGATGATCGCACATTTGTACTGTTCAAAATAAAAAAATAATCATCAAAATTAATTAATTATGGACTACAAATTTAGTAATGATGTATCTGAGGATACTACAAACGAAAAGTTAGAAAAAAAAGAAGTTAAGGTATATGATCAAAAGCCAACGCCGGCTTTTATATCAGCATCATGGTCTGCTTTATTCATTGGTATGATATCCTATTGCATAGGTTTATGGAATGCGTTTATGCCATTAAATGAAAAGGGATATTATTTTACAATCTTATTATTTGGATTGTTTTCTGCGGTATCTGTACAAAAAAGTGTTAGGGATAGATTAGAAGGGATTCCTGTTACAGAAATCTACTATGGGATTAGTTGGTTTACAACAATCATTTCTATTTTATTATTAATTGTTGGTTTATGGAATGCTGATCTAGAATTAAGTGAGAAAGGGTTTTATGGGATGTCCTTTACACTAAGTTTATTTGCGGCCATTGCCGTACAGAAAAATACTAGAGATAAGAAGTATATCGAAAGTAAGGAGCAATAATCAAAAGAAGGAGCTATGTTGATTTGATTCTAAGTAATAAGATCAAAATCAATACCCGGGGGGAAGCTCCTTGTTTTGATGATTAGAAAGGGCAGCTGTATAAGGCAGCTGCCTTTTTAACTAAAATGTATCACTAAACAACTTTGTATCATGAGTTCAAAATTTAATAAAGAACTGCAAACACTGGTAAGAGATAAAGTTATTTCACCAGAACTTGCAAATAAGATAGAACAATACTATGCGACTAAAAATTTGGGGAAACCCAATAAGTTGTTCACTATTTTTGGGATTTTTGGAGCATTATTAGTAGGGTCAGGTATTATCTTGATGCTCGCGCATAACTGGGATGATTTTTCAAGAATTACTAAAACAATACTTGCTTTTATTCCTTTGGTTATTGGTCAATTTATGGTCGGTTTTTCAATTCTTAAAGAAAAAAGTACAGCGTGGAAAGAAGCTACAGGAACTTTTCTGTTTTTCTCAGTTGGAGCTTGCATATCTCTAATCAGTCAGGTATATAATATTCCCGGAGAACTAGGGTCTTATTTACTTACTTGGATCATTTTGTGTTTACCCATGATTTATGTATTGAGATCTAATGCGGTAGCATTACTTGTACTTATTTTAAGTACTTATTATGCCATCGAAGTAGGGTTGTGGAATTATCGACATCGTGAAACACCTTGGTTATATGTTGTATTCTTATTAGCCATTATTCCGCATTATTATAATTTGTTAAGAACGAGGATTTCTAGTAATACAATCACAATATTTAATTGGATTATTCCAATAAGCATTACAATAGCTTTGAGTGCTTTTGTTGGTGATAATGGAGCGTTAGGGTTTTTAATGTATATGACGGCTTATGGTTTGCTTTATAATGTAGGGAAACTTACCATATTTAATAAGCTTAGAATCCTACGAAACGGGTATACTGTGATTGGTTCATTAGGAACAGTGATATCATTGATGATATTTACATTCAGGTGGGTATGGGATGATCTTATAGGTAAATTTAATTATGGTTCTAATGAATTGTATGTGGCACTAGCATTATTTGTAATTGCATTTGTAATGTTGGCAAACATGGTTCTTAAAAAAGGTTTGAAAAAAATCAATCTATTTCAAGTAACATTTATACTGTTCTGGATAGTGTACTTCTCGTTTTCTTCATCGATAGTAGTCCCTGTTATTTTGATGAATGTACTAGTATTTGTTTTAGGGATATCTGCTATAAAAATAGGAGTAGATAAATTTAATTTTGGAATACTTAATTATGGACTATTAATTATTGCTACACTAATTATCTGTAGATTTTTTGACACAGGTATGAGTTTTGTAATCCGAGGAATATTATTTGTATTGGTAGGAACTGGTTTTTTTGTTACCAATTATATTATGTTAAAGAAACAACAAAGGTTTAAACAACAAATTAAAGATTTACAGGTATGAAAACAATTCACTTATTTATAGGATTTATGCTACTGGTATTAGTGCAAATTTTTATTCCAGTACAAATGATATGGGAGCAAGAAGATGTGCTTATTTCTGGAGAAGTATATAAGTTTAAAACCAGACCGATTGACCCAACAGATCCTTTTAGAGGAAAATACATAACACTGCAATACGAGATGGATTCTTTTACAAAAGAAGATACAAGTTATGCGTATGGAGATAAAATAAGAATCTATATCAAAAAAGATGACAACGGTTTTGCTGTTCCTGTAGCCATAAGTAAAAAACCATTGACTAGCTCTAAGGATTTTATATTAGCAAAAGTAATCGGGAACTATAACAAAGAGATAAGTTTTGAATTACCTTTTAATAGATTTTATATGGAAGAAACCAAAGCTTATGATGCAGAAAAAGCATATCGAAAAGTGAATCGGGATGGTTTGAAAGAAAATGTATATGCAGAGGTGTATGTTAAGGATGGGGTTTCAGTTCTTAAGAATGTAATTATCGATGGGATCCCGATACAGGAATATGTTGAGAAATAGGGTACACGTTAAACCATTTTAAAATATCGCAGTCATAGAAGTATAAGAAACTAAAAAAAAAGCTAAGACTATGGGTGCGATATTAAAAATGTGGATACCGATTTTAATAATTTGTTTTTTAACAACTTCTTGCGCTACAACGGTTACTGTTCGTCCTGCTAGAGGAGTTGTAGTTACTAAATTAAATCACCCCAGAGTTGTAGTACATAATAACGTAAGATATTATAAAAGTAGAGGAGTATGGTATATAAAAAAGAACAAATCTTATAGGACGGTAACTGTGCCAGTCGGAGTTAGAGTGACTACTTTACCAAGAGGGTATAAAGTAGTTAAGATTAGAGGTGTAAAGTATTTTGCACATAATGGTGTGTACTATAAAAGATCTGGAAGAAAATATATAGTGGTTAATGTGTAAAAGTGCATTAATTAAATAAACTATCCTATAAAAAAAGTGGTTAGAAGCCTGTTGCGACAGTCTAACCACTTTGTTATTGCAATATTTTTATCGCTTTACCAAGCTTCTTCTATTTTTAAGCGTTTTCCATTTTGATAAGACCCAATGAAAGCATTTCTAAAACCCATTCGTACGAGTTCTCTACGAAACTTTTTAGCTTCATTTAATGTTTCAAAATTACCTAAGGCATATTTGTTAAACCCTTCACTTTTAATTTCTTTCAAGTTTACAAAACTATCTGAATACAAAGACAGTCTCTTTTCTTCGAAGGCACCAATCTGAACCGCATATACTATTTGATCATTTATAGAACCAGCATCTTCATTAGAGTTATTTCCATCTATTTCTTGATTCATAGAAAGGTTCTGAAGCGTTGCCTCTAATTCTGTAACTTTGTTTTCAAGAATCCCTACTTGTTCTTTATGTTTTTTCTGAGAAATCATATTCGCAGGAGTATTAAATTGCATAAAATAAACCGTTCCTGCAACTCCAAGTAAGGCAATTATACCCAGTATTATAGTAGCGATCTTAAATTTCCGAGAGTTTTCTTTCTCGTCCTTAACCGCTTTTTCGCTCAAATAGCCTGCAGAACGCGCAGATTCTTCAGATTTTTCTATTTGATCTTTAAAACTTTGTAATTCTTCGTCTGTGATAAAAGGCATGTTGTTAGTTTTTAAAACACTCAAATATAGGAGATTCTTGTAAAACTTCAATATTTAAATGGATTTGGGTTGTTGAGAAGGTCAAACATTGCGAGATATCGGTGTGCATAACAATTAAGGTTTATTTAATTGAGAGGTAACATAGAAATATGAAACTGAAAATACCTTTACGAAGTAATAAAATTAGATAAATGGATAGAAGAAAGTTTTTTGAAAAGTCACTTTTGGTTACAGGTGGTTTAATATTGGCTCCAATATATATTAGTTGCAATGATGATGATGATTTACCAATTGGAGAGATTCCTGATTTAACTACAGATAATTTTTTTGAAGGGTTAGCTAGCTTTGATCCAACTCAAACTAGTATAATTTTATGGACCAGATTTACACCTGTTTCAAAAATAATGTCAAAATTATCTCCAGTAGAAGGGATTACATTAAACTGGCAATTGTCTATCGATAAAACCTTTGAAAAAGTTTTAAGAAGTGGTGAAATAAGTGCGTTTGCAGAGAATGACTATACGGTAGCCATAGATGTTCAGGATTTACCCTCAAATGAAAAATTTTACTACCGATTTTTTAACATAGATACCAAAACAGTATCAGTAATTGGGGAAACCATAACCTTGCCAGGAGTTGGGGATGCCGTTGCTGATGTAAAATTAGCAGTATGTTCTTGTGCAAACTTTGCAGCAGGTCTTTTTAATACTTATGGGATGATGGCAAATTCTGATGCAGATGTAATTGTGCATCTAGGGGATTATATATATGAGTATGGAGAAGGAGAATATGGTACTAATGAGAATACAGTCGCTTTAAATAGAGTGCATAGTCCTGCAAATGAAATTATAAGCTTAGAAGATTATAGAAGCAGATATAAGCAATACCGTAGTGACAAACAATTACAGTTAGCTCATCAAAAGAAACCTTTTATCTGCGTTTGGGATGATCATGAAGTTACAAATGATGCATATAAATATGGGGCAGAGAACCATCAAGAAAACGAAGGTTCTTATGAGGCACGAAAGCAAAGAGCGATACAAGTATATAGTGAGTTTTTACCAATACGATCCACAGATCCATATAAGATATATCGATCTTTTGATTTTGGGTCTATTTTGAGTCTACATATGTTAGATACTAGAATTATAGGAAGAGATAAGCAAATATCATATAACACTTTCTTTGATTTTAACACAGGGCAATTGGATGGTGATGCTTTTCAGGAAGCATTATTAAATCCTAATAGAACACTTTTAGGGGCAGAACAATTAACATGGTTGTCCGGGTCAATATCAGGAAGTACTTCATCTTGGCAGGTTTTGGGACAACAAGTATTGATGGGGAAAATGTTTATGCCAGCAGAATTACTTATTATTTTGGGGCGAGTTGTTGCAGAAATTGGTGCAGCAGGAAGCGTTACTCCAGAAACGACACAAGCTTTTCAAGATTCATTAGCACAGCTTACCGATATAAAAAGTAGATTAATAGCAGGAGATGTAACATTAACTACCGAAGAAATTACCAGAGTTAGAACTGTATTGCCGTACAATCTAGATTCTTGGGATGGTTATTTTACAGAAAGAGAGCAACTTTTTGCGGCATTAGCAGGAAAAAAGACTGTATGTCTCGCTGGAGACACGCATAATGCATGGCACAGTCTATTAAAAAATGCTAGTGGAGAAGAGGTAGGAGTAGAATTTGCTACTCCTTCGGTAACATCACCTGGATTTGAGGAATTTGCAGGATTACCAGATAATCAAATAAGTGGATTTGAGGCCTCACTTCAAACACTTATCGATGATTTACAATACACAGATTCTTCGCGAAGAGGGTATTTAAAAGTTGCTTTTACTTCTAGTACAGCAGAGGCAAAATGGATATTTGTGGATACTATAGCACAAGAAAATTATACCGAAACTATAGGGAACACAATAACGTATAGTTAGGATTTTTTTTAAAAAGGAGAAGGAGGCGTTTTATCAAGGCGCCTCCTATTTTTTTAGCATGGTAATGAAGATTTATCGCATTGAAATGTAAGCTAGTACATAAAAGTTTCGACCCATTTAAGAAAAAATACAAGTAATGGAAAGAAAAGTAATTGTTATCGCATTGATTTTGGGGAGTGTTTTAGGGATGCAAGCACAAAAACTCAATTACCCCGCTTCAAAAGGTTTACGTCAATTAAATAACGGTTGGCACAAATTTTCTGTTGAAGGAGCAATTTTTGATGTTGAGGTTTCCGAAGGTAATTTAGTAAAAGGAAATGTTGTATGGTTTGATAATTCTAAATATTCTGGAAGCTTTAGTAATAACAAAATTTCAGGAAGAGGAACTTATATTTGGCCTAATGGAGATAAATATGAAGGATCGTTCAGAAATAATCAGCGTCACGGAAAAGGAACTATGTACTGGTCAGATGGGACAAAACATAGTGGAAAATGGAAAAATAATTCTAGAAATGGCAAAGGGAAATCATTTGACACGGATGGGAACCTTGTAAATGAAGGTGTTTGGGAAGAAGATACTTTTTTAGAAAGCAAAAAATAAAAACATATTTATACGCTACTTAATGTAGCGTTTTGTTTTTTTAATCACAATTTGATAAAGCTTTACAGAATTCAAGAAGGCTTTCTTGATTATTTTTGAATTCGTTATTTTGAGCTCGAGTTTTTAGTTTCGGACAATCCGCTGCATATAGCGCAAGTTTTTTATGAATGCCAAATACAAAGTCGGGAGTTAATGTAGATGTTCCTTTATCGCTATTAGGAGTCTTAAGGATTAATTCTTTATCGTTAAATACGTATAAAGTAATTTGATCGGATTCATGAAGTGTTTTTACAAGTTTTGGCCCGGGTACATTTGTTCCTGTTGATACTTCATCAAAAGTTATCGTTTTGTATATTTCTCCGTTGGCCAATGCAAGCGTATTAATTTCTTCGGCTTTGAAGGTGTTAGGCTGCAGATTGTTATCATCACCTTTAAGATGTACATCCACGGTATATCCAATTTTACTAATATTTGTATTAGATATTTGGGCTGTTAATGTATCATTAGCGGTAGTAATAAGATAAGCTATAATAGGAATATCAACTTCTTTCTGTTGTTTTAGTTCTTGAAAATTATCTTCTTCTGGCACATCCGAATAGTCAAGATTGGTAAGATCTTCTGTAACGATGTCAAAATGTCGATTTGCTAGTTGATTGACATCTAATCTTTCTTTAAGTCTATCAGCTAGGCTAATAAGGCGTCTACCTTCACTAAGATTAAAGTCATTATCAATAATCTTTTGAGCGTATTTTTTTGCTTCTTCAGGATTATCCATGTAATAATACATTTTAGAGATATTGAAGTAACTAGCGTGGCGTATTTTTCGTTCTTTACGTTTTGTACCTGTGTATTTAGTAGTAATTTTTTCAAAAGAATCGATAAGTGGCTTAAGTCGTAATGCCAAACCATCAATAGGTTCATTGTATTTCATTCTGTCAAAAATACTTTCAGCCTCGTCAAATAATTTTTGATGAGTGACATATTCTGGATGCTTTTTAGAACTCAAAATCAGAAATGTTTCATTTTTAATTTCAAAAGGAACATATCCATATATTTCATTTAGATCACTTTTAATCCTTCTGATTAAACGTACCCATTGTTCTGATCGATACCTCTTTTTTATAGCAGTTGCATTGCCAGCATAATATTTTTTAGCACCGTCATAACTTTTATATATACCACTCTTAAAAATACTGTTTTCTAGATAGTGTTCTTGGTTAGATTCTCCAGTAAGACTATTACTTATTTGTATAGCAGCACGCGAATTATAATCTACAATAACTTGGTATTCATATCTTGTTCTTATAAGTTTCCCGTCGCTATCTCTATCTTCTACTTTATTTTTAACAATATCATAGTCGTCTACTGCAATTCCTTGATAGTCTAAAATAATATCAAGACTAGCTCCAGAATTAACTTTAGAGAATCCGTATAAAGAAATGAACTTTGAGTTGGTCGAAAACGTTCTTTTACTATCGTCTAGTATGGGAGAAGAAGGTAGCTTAATGTACGAAACTCCAAAACGTTTTCTATCCATATTAGTGCTTTGCGCAAAAGAAATCGCATAGCAAAATAGAACTATAACAAAAAGTAATTTTTTCTTCATGAGGGTTATATTTTACCTACAAAAGAGCTACAAACAAACCTTCTTCAGTTTTTTCAACTTTGGCAAGTTTGTTTTTGGTTAACCCTTTGATTGTTTTATCCCATTTCTTATTACTAAGACCTGATTTGGATTTTAACTCATTTAAATCTAAAGGAGAAGCACTTTTTAATATTGTTACTACTGCTTTTTCATCTTCAGTAAGAGCAACAGCTTTCTTTTCTGGTCTCATCTGAGGGAAAAATAATACTTCTTGGATGGATTGATTGTTGGTTAAGTACATAATCAAACGATCCATACCGATACCCATACCAGAAGTTGGAGGCATACCATACTCTAATGCTCTTATGAAGTCTTGATCAATAAACATAGCCTCATCATCTCCTTTTTCTCCAAGTTTTAACTGATCTTCAAAGCGTTCACGCTGATCTATTGGATCATTAAGTTCAGAATATGCATTAGCAATTTCTTTACCACACACCATAAGCTCAAAACGTTCTGTAAGCTCTGGATTATCACGGTGTTCTTTGCATAACGGGCTCATTTCTTTTGGGTAATCTGTTATGAATGTAGGTTGGATATAGTTACCCTCACATTTTTCTCCGAAAATTTCATCAATAAGTTTTCCTTTACCCATTGTATTATCTACTGCTACTCCCATAGAAGTTGCAGCTTCTCGTATTTCGGCTTCAGATTTACCAGTAATATCAAAACCTGTAAAATGTTTTATAGATTCTGCCATAGTGACTCTGGCGTACGGAGCTTTAAAATCAATTTCATGATTATCAAAAGTAGCTTTAGTGGTTCCGTTAACAGCAATCGCACAATGCTCTAGTAATTGTTCGCAAAAATCCATCATCCAATTATAATCCTTATACGCTACATAAATTTCCATAGCTGTAAATTCTGGATTATGAGTACGATCCATACCCTCATTTCTAAAATTCTTAGAAAATTCGTAAACACCATCAAAACCACCAACGATCAATCTTTTGAGATATAATTCATTGGCAATTCTCATGTATAACGGAATATCTAATGAGTTATGATGAGTAATAAAAGGTCGTGCCGCTGCTCCACCTGGTATTGGTTGTAGGATAGGAGTTTCAACTTCAAAATATTCGCGATCGTTAAAAAACTCACGCATTGCATTAAAAAGCTTGGTTCTTTTTACAAAAACTTCTTTAACCTGTGGATTTACAACCAAATCTGCATAGCGTTGTCTATATCTTAATTCTGGGTCGTTAAATTCATCAAAGGTATTTCCGTCTTTATCTGTTTTTGGCAATGGTAAAGGTTTCAAAGACTTACTCAGTAAGGTGAAATCTTTAACCATAACGGTTTTTTCTCCTACTTGCGTAGTAAATAGTTCGCCTTCGATTCCTATAAAATCACCAATATCAAGTAATTTTTTGTATACTTCATTATACTTTGTTTTATCTTCACCAATACAAATTTCGTCTCTATTAAAGTATACTTGTATACGCCCATCGGCGTCTTGTAATTCGGCAAAAGAAGCTTTTCCTTGTATACGTCGTGACATTAATCGTCCAGCAATAATCACTTTTTTTCCTTCGTCATATTTACTTTTTATCTTTTCTGATGTGTGATCAACTGGATATAGTGCAGCTGGGTATGGATTGATGTTTAGGCCGCGTAGCGCGTCTAGTTTTTCTCGTCTTACAAGCTCTTGTTCTGATAATTGCATAATTCTGCCATTTTAAATGCACAAAAGTAGCGTATTTGAAGAATTTAAAGAAAAAGACTGCTTAAAACTTTTATCCTTTATTTGTTATTGCCATTAAGTTTTTGATTTTGTTTAATACTTCTTGATTATCAGTGATTTCTAAAGATTTTTGATAATACTTTATTGCTGTTTTTAAGTCTTTTATATCAACATACTTGTTGGCAATACTGATATAAACATTAGCTTCTCTAGAAAATAGCAATGTATTAAATTCTAGAACCGCCATGGCTTCTTCTTTTTTGTTTGCATAAAAAAGGACATTGGCAAGAGTGTTCAACTCATATAGATTTTTGGTTTTGCTTCTAAATTTTGTCACCAATTCTTTCGCGTTTTCTAATACATATAACCTACCTTTTTGTGTTAATAACGTATGCATCATAGCTACAGATTCATATTTTGGAGTATAGTTTCCAGAAAGTATGTTTAGCATATCTGTTTCTAAAGTATTTTTTGGTGACTCCACAATTCGATTTACTTCTTTACCATCTTTATAGAAAATAAATGTAGGTACTCTATGAATGTTTAAACCTTCATGTTCTCCTCCGGGGCTTTGTTTGTATGTAGATTTACGACGATCTACACCAATAATAGTAAGACGATCCAAAGGATATTCGCTGTTCTCTAGTATTTTATAAAAACGAGGTACTTCACGTTTGCTATCCCCACACCATGTTCCCATAAAAACTTTGATGGTATATTGATCTAACCTTCTTTTTAAAGAATCAATACTAATTTGTTTAGGAGTATATTGAGAATGATTTTTTGAGAACCAATCATTATAAGGTTTTTCATTAAAACCTTCTTTATTTATTTTCCCTACTAGCATTGGGGAGTTTTGTTCTAACTTTATTTCATGATTAAAAGACTGTGCGTATAATGTTATAGTAGATATAATCGATACTATAATCAGGGATATGATTATTTTCATGTGGATATATTATAGCGTTACAAAAAGGTGAGAAAACGAGACCTATTATTAATGGCTCCTAATACTTCCCAATTCTAAAAAAAATATCCCCCCATTAGGAGGGATATAACATTGATTTAATATGCTATTTACTAGCAGGAGAACCGTTCGTCTTGATTTTCGTTTTAGGAGTAACCATAGCTTTGATTTTAAGTATTTCTTTCCCCTTTTCTGTATTTGCGGTAATAGTTACTTGTTTACTTTGTAAATTGGGTTTTCCATTAGAGTTAAAAGTAACTAGCATATCTCCGGTAGCTCCGGGAGCGATTGGTTTTCTGGGCCATTTAGAAACAGTGCAGCCACAACTACCCACAGCATTAATGATAACTAATGGAGCTTTACCAGTATTTGTAAAAGTAAATGTGTGTGCTACTGTTTCGCCTTCGTTAATAGTCCCAAAATCATGATTAACCTTGTTAAAAGTCATTACAGGTTTTAATGTTGTTTTTGCATCACGAATACTTGCTGTAACCACATTTTCAGGATTTACTTTACTCGATGCATTAGTGGTACAGGATACCAAACCAATGGTTAAAATTGCCGATGCAATTAAGATTACTTTTTTCATTTTCTTGTTTTTTAGTTCATAAATAGATGATGAAACCAAAAATCAAAATAAGAGCCGGAAAAATGAACAAACTGGGGTTCGAAAAAGGGACTAGATCGGGGTGGAAATTTTATTTACTTATTGATAAACAGTGACTTAACCTCTTCTCTTGATCGTACTTCTAATTTCTTGTATAGATTGTTAATATGTGTTTTTATAGTGCTTACACTTACAAACATGGATGAAGCAATCTCTTTATTGGTTTTGTCTTTAAGAATAAAATCCAATACTTTTTGTTCTTGCTGGGTTAGGTTTTTGGTCTGATCCGAAGTCGAATTTCGGTTTTTTCGAGATGCTGAAAATTGAAAAAAGTTAAAGCCTAAAGACACAAATAATAATATAAGTAAAGACCACACTTGATAATTCTTTGAAGTTGTTTTTTGAGGAGTTATTAAAAATTTATCTGAAGCCAATTCAGATTTATATTGAGTGTAATACCTGCTATCTGGATATTTTTTTTGAAGCCTTTCTAATAAATGATCATAGTATGTATTTTCTTTTAAGTCTTTTAGATAATACGAATATAAATTATTGGATTTGTTAGAGATAAATGAATAAATGTACAGCTCTGTAAGGGGTTCATTTTGATTTTGAGCATATTCTTGCAGTGTAGAAAACCATTTTTTGGTGTTAATCCTACGATTGGTTTCACTGCGATAAGATGCAAATGCAAAACGCATGTCGTTAATAATAGAATCTACTTTTATAAAAGCGCTACTCTTTTGATTGTTTGAAACAATTTTACAGAACATTTCTTTGTCAAAAGAAAAAGGTAATGTAAGTGTATCAGAATTATTGGCGATAAATAAAATTTCTTTACTGTCTGGACAAAATCCATTAAAATGAATCGTTTTTTCTTCGTCGTTCGAACAGTTTTCAATGTGTATTCTGTACATACGATTTCCCGAGGGTAGATTGTCGCCAGAAAAACTAAAATATCCTAAAGAATCACTTGCGGTCTTCTGGATAATTTGTTCAGGATAAATACCAGATAATTGTCGGTAATCTTCAATTAAAGATAAATAGATGTCACCAGACCATTTTTCTGTATTTACATAACCTGTAAACTCATGCTGCGAGAATAATAAATTGGAACCTAAGGATAGGATAAGAAACAATAAGTAACAGGGTCGAAATTTCATAGTATGGTATAACAGTCTAAAAATATAGAAATTAATTTTAAGTTAATATTGTAACAGAATAAAATCTTAAGCTACCTATAATTATAATATTTAATTTATTTTTACATCGCAAAATATGAGTTTCTGGAGAGTTTTATTGGCTATATTTTTTCCACCATTGTCTATATTAGATAAGGGATGTGGATCTGTGCTTATAGTATTGTTATTAACAATCTGTGGCTGGGTTCCTGGAGTAATAGCTGCATTAGTTATACTTAATAATCCAAATTCCTAGATATGGGTTTTGGAATCAAATTATGAATAAGAACATACAAGTTAGAGAATTAGGGTCTGAAGATTTTGGTGTTACATGGGAATACCAGGAAAAACTATTTAAAGAAATTTTGGATATCAAAATCAAAAATAGACGAGAAGATGCCGGACTCGAAACTCCTAACTATTTTCTTTATGTCGAACATCCACATGTATATACCTTGGGTAAAAGTGGTGATGTTAGTAATCTACTGCTCTCAGAAGAGCAACTCAAAGAAAAGGAAGCTACATTTTATAAAATAAATAGAGGAGGAGATATAACCTATCATGGGCCTGGACAGATTGTAGGATATCCAATTCTTGATTTAGATAATTTTTTTACGGATATTCATAAATACTTGCGTTTTCTTGAAGAGATGGTAATTCTTACTTTGGCAGAATACGGTATTACAGGTACTCGAAGCAAAGGTGAAACCGGTGTGTGGTTGGATGTTGATACTCCTTTTGCACGAAAAATATGTGCTATGGGTGTGCGTGCTAGTCGCTGGGTAACAATGCATGGCTTTGCTTTGAATGTTAATGCAGATCTTGGATACTTTGATAATATTATTCCTTGTGGTATAAAAGGTAAAGCAGTAACTTCTTTAAATGTTGAATTAGGTAAAGAAAAAATTGATATTGAAGAGGTTAAAGGAAAACTATTGAAGCACTTTAGAACTCTTTTCGAAGCAAAACTGATCATTACTCAAGAAGAAATTTAGTCCTCGCTTAAATACTAAAATAATATTCTAAAGGTTTTAATGAGTAAATACTGATTGAATCTTATGAAAATATATGTGTTTTTTTTACTGGCGTTAGCCGTACATTCTTGTAAAGTTTCCAGTTCGTCACACGTACCATTGATTATTGCCAACACTTCGACAACTATTAACATTCAAAATCTTTGTCCTGAAAATGGAAATTGCAATGTTAAAACATATAAAAACTCCTTAATCACATTAAAAGAAGATACTACAGGTCGTTATTATCCTGTAATTGAAGAAGGAGATTATACAGTTGTAGAGTACACTTTCAAAATAAAAGGACCTGAAGGAACTGTTGATGGAGATTATTCTGAAACTGTGCATTTTCAAATTGCAAAGACACAAGAAGAGATGCGGATAGAAAATGATGAGTTAAATAACGTGAAATTACTTTTTGGAAAACATTGTTTTTGTAAAGGAGAAGCTGGATATTATAGAGTGAATAATGGAGTTTTGATAGTTAATAAAACAGAGGAAGGGATGGTTATAGATTTAGAATTCGCTGTAAATGAAGTTTCCCATAAAATTATTGCGTTAAAAGAAACCATTATCTTTTAAAAAATAAAAGCGGTGTATTGAAAAATACACCGCTTTGTTTTTACCCAATAAACTAATTATTTATTCTTGAATAAATTGTATTGTTTTCAATTTACCTTCACCACCTGGGTTAAGTCTTAGAATGTATAGTCCTGACGGTAAATCATGAGTGTTAATGGCTTTTTGTTTTAACATACCCGACATAACCGTTTTTCCGAGCAAGTCAACAATTTCATATGGTGTGTCTTTTTTAGAGACAATTACGGTTAGTAATTCATTTTCTCCAACTGGATTCGGAAATGCTTTTACTTGTAACGGTTCTGTGGTTGTCATACTTTCTACAGTAATTGCTTTGGTTGCTCCTGTAACTGTAAAGGTTGTCGTTTCTGATGATCCAAATTGCCCACCTGATGCTATAGTAGTGCCTTGAGACGAAAGTGAATACGATCCGTTTCCGTAAGCGCAACACATACCATCTCCATAACTATCGTTAAGCGTAAACGTATACGTTCCAGGATCTAAACACTCTGTTAATGTTAGGGTAGATCCATCAGGTTGAGAACCATAAGTCCCTCCAGATGCTACAACTTGATTACTACTATTGGTAATTTGCCAACTCGTTTCTTGAGGATAATCGTCAAAATTTAAGGTTAAAACAACATCAGTACATGTAGAAGGCCCTCCTTCAATTAAGCGTACATCATCGATTGCCATATCACCTTGCCATGTAGTTCCTGTGATCCCATTAAATCTCAACTGTATAGCTCCACCGGTATACGAGCTTAGATCTATATTTTCTGATTGCCATGAGTTACCCTGATTACCAGATTTTGACCAGATAGAAGCCCATGTAGTTCCATTATCATTACTTACTTCTAGTTCTAAACTACCCATGTTTGAACGACCATACATGTGATACTGAAACGTAAAGTTTGCAGATGTAATTGCTCCCAAATCAAAACAAGGAGAATTTAGTATAGCCCTTTTAGTAGGATTATTAGGAGAAGATGATTCCATATATACATAAAATGTACCTTGAGCTGCACTTGATGGCCCTGTATTTCTTGATGGTGTTCCGTTCGCATCTACAGTCCAATCAAAATCATCTCCACTGCCTTGGGTCCATGTACCTAATGTGTTTTCAAAACCTTCTGCATAAGGATAAGAAGATATACCTCCAGTACAATTAGAACCTCCAGAAGATTGCGTAGTAATGGTTGCTGTATTACTCGCAGTAGACTCATTGCCAGCAGCATCTTTGGCAATGATGCTGAAGCTGTAATTGGTATTTGGTGATAACCCGGTAACCTGATATGAGGTAGTTGTTTCGGTTGCGATTACCGTACTACCTTGATATACATCATATCCCGATACTCCTACATTATCTGTAGAAGCATTCCATGAAAGATTTGCAGTAGTCTGCGTGATGTTTGAAGCGGTTAACGAGCTTGGAGCACTTGGTGCTTGGGTATCTGGCTGAGAAGATGTTGTTACATCTACAATATTACTCGCGTTAGATTCGTTACCTGCTGCATCTTTAGCTTTTATACTAAAATTATACGCTGTATTTGATGATAATCCAGTTACCTGATATGAGGTAGTTGTTACTGTTGTAACTACTGTGTTTCCTTGATATACATCGTAGCCTGTAACACCTACATTATCTGTTGAAGCATTCCAGGAAAGATCTACAGTAGTTTGTGTAATATTTGATGCTGTTAAATTTGCAGGATCGGTTGGTGCTTGTGTGTCACCGCCGCCGCCAGACGTAATTTCAAAATTAGCATTAGAAATATCATAGAAAATATGTCCTGATCCTCTTACCATAATTCTATTTTGCGTACCAACAGCATTAGGGACAGTAATATTATGAGAACCATCATTAGAAACAGCCGATGCTAGAACAGTTGGATATGTATTTCCTCCATTTGTAGATAAAAGAATATCTACACTGGCTGCATTAATTCCATTTCCTGTCGTTCCTGCTACATTCCATGTTACTGTTTGAGTAGATCCGGAAGCCCAACTCACATTAGAGTTAGGTGCGCTTACCACAAAAGGGCCAGCCCCGCCAGCAACGGTTATAACAGTGTTGTCGCTAGCTGTACTTGCCCCACCAGGGGCGTTATCTCTAACAGTAAGTCTAAAATTCATTGTTCTATTTACCGAGGGTACAACTTCCCAAGTAGAAGATGTTTGCCCAGCGATAACTGTGGGTAATGCGGGCATATACCTATCTGGTGATGAGGTAGGTGTTAATGATCTAAATGCTGGTCCATTAGTAGATGTTGATGAAGGGGGCATTGTTGCCGGTTGTGCATCCATTTGCTCCCAACAATACGTTAGTGAATTTCCAGCATTAGTATCAGATCCAATACCTTTTAGAATAAACGGAGTAGAAGACGGTATAGTAAAATCTTGCCCTGCATTTGCTGTTGGAGCAGCATTACCGGTATTACTTTGGGCTCCACATCTACTATTTCCTTGAGAGATATTTTGCCACATTTCTTGGATACTTATAGCATGAAAATATGCATCACTATTATTTTGAACATTAGGAGAACAAATACCAGCATACCCCATAATCGTAGATGCACTTCCAGGTTCTACAGAAGCACCCGATCTTTGGCAATTATTATTTTGAGTATGGTTCCCTCCAAACTGGTGTCCCATTTCATGAGCTACATAATCTACATCATATGTATCACCAATAGGACTACTTTGACCTGTAATTCCTCTTGCTTTAGAATTTGTACATGGTGATCTTAGTTGTGCTAATCCACCACCTCCTGTACTAAAAGCATGCCCAATATCATAATTATTAAAACCAATGACATTATCGCAAACCGTTTGACTTTCATTAATTAAAGAACCAGCACTGCTGTTACTTAAATTATCGGTATTTGGGTTAAGAAAGATAATATCAGTGTTGTTATTTACCAATACCATAGTTATTGCTAAATCTCTTTCGAAAATACCATTTACCCTAGTCATGGTGGTATTTATAGCAGATAGAACTGCTGCTTTTTTTACTTGATCCGAAGCGCCAGAACTAATCCCTTGATTATTGATATGAAACTGCGAGTATTCCCCAGTACATGCAACGGCAAGTCTAAACGTTCTTAGTTTACCATCATTAGCGTTTTTGGTAGTTGGAATTTGATCTTGAGAAAAATTTGATTTTATATTATCCTCAACTAAACATTGAAATCCATTGGGATCCGCTGGTAAATCTGTTTTTAAATACGAGATATAATTCTCTTTATCTTTTGTATAAGGATCAATATATATGGTTTTATGATTTCCTGAATAGATCATGGCATGTAAACCAACCTTTGATAAACTAAATCTTACTACAGATGTTGGATCATCTACCCCATAGCCAATATAAGATTTAATATCAGGGAATCTTTTTGCAAGTTCTGTGTCAAGTACTGAAGCTTCAAGGATTCTAAATTTTTGAATCGCTCCATCATTTGTTGGAAATTCTAGAACAATACTCGAATTTTTTTGTTGAGATCTTTCTGGTGTCTTAGCCAGAATTGAAGTTAATTGTTTGGTGTTAAGAGTGAAAAGTTTATACTTAGAAGGTGTTGTTTTTCTAAGTTCTTTTGCTTTGCTAGCAGTCTTACTTGCGGATATGGGAGTCCACACTTGTGCATTAATACCAATGCTCATCATTAAAAATGAGAGTACTAGTATTTTGGTTAAAATACTTGTTTTCATAATTGAGTTGATTTGTGTTAGTTTGTTTGAGTTATATCAAGTTACAACTCTTTTTGTGAAAAATTAGTACTCATTAGATGAGGTTTAACAAAAAATGTTAAGATCAACCCTCAATTCTTAATTAATTGTTAAATAAAATTTAAATGATTTTTATTTAAAACAAAAAAACCGAAGCATAAGACTTCGGTTTTTATAAATGATATGATTGTAGTTAATTTATCTGATAAATTAATATACTATTTTCTTCTCCTTGAACCACAAATTCCAGATTATCATCATTATCCATATTACCTAGGCTTAGTACTGAGTTTCCGTATACAGGGAAATTAGGAAACAGTTCAGCATTACTGTCATATAGATATACTTTTTTGGCTTGTATATCCGTAATGGTAATATATATCTTGTTGTTGATATAGTATAATTTGGGCGCTGTGTATACTCCAAAATTTAATTCTAATGTACGTCCTTTAATAGCTAACCTATTTTCAGAAAATGTAACAAGAGTTTTATTTGTCGCCATTATATTATGATCATTCTTTAGCTTAAGGTTTTGAGTAACGGCATTACCATCTGCTTGCACTTGAATTAATTTTCCGTCTTTGGTAGTTGATGTAAATTTATCCTGATATTGATACCACTCGTTTTTAGAAAAATCTACTTTGTCTTTTACATTTACTCTTGATCTACCTAGACGATCCAAGATGGTCAAAGTTCCATTGGTTTCCGATAAAAGAATATAATCTTTGGTACCAATTCTAATATGTTTGGGAGGTAGAATAAGGTCTGTTTCTGTTTCTTTAAACCCAAAACCAGTAACGATTTTGCCTTCTGCATCAAACATCTTAATTTGATTGCCTTGAGTAATTATGATTCGATATCGTTTACTTTTATCATAATCAAATAAACTTAACGGCTGTGTAATCGTGTTTTCGAATTTTTTTGGATAAGATGCGACATCCTTTCCATCTCTATCTAATACATATAAAGTATTTGAGGTATTAAATAATAATTGATAACGACCATTTTTGTAGATATCTATTTGTTGAATATCTCCTAGAATTTCGCCATCAATTTGTTTTTTCCAATAAATAGATCCTTTGTCCGAAATTAGATATAAGTTATTTTCAATATCCTGCACAACAGCATCCATACCTTTTGTCCTATGATTTTTAACAAGGATAGGTCTATTCAATATCTTATTTTCTAATGTTGTAGAGGCTGTTTGGCTAACCGAAGTAGCTGTTCCTTTTGCAATGTTTTTTTGTAAAACACTATGAATATGTGCAAAATCATTTTCTTTAATGACCTGCAATACTCCTATTTGATAGTCTTTGTCTCGTAAATCGATCCATTGTTTTTTGTAGGTTTCTTCTACATTGGTACTGACATAGTTTTTTAAGTTTTCAACAGTGCCAACCATAAGGATAGATGCATTGTCAGACATTCCTTTAACGGTGTTCTTGTAGTATTCTTGTTGATCTATGAGTGTTTGATTAAGAGCATTGGCGATAATATCTTTCAGGGTGTTTGTAGAAGAAGCAAATACAATAAAATCATCTTGAACAAAGTAGAATTTTGCTTCAATATTTTTAACCAAAGGAGTAAGAATTTGTGAAAAAGAAGATGGATCTTGATATTTGTATAGAGTAATGTTCCTGTACGTTCCGGTTTTCTCTCCGTTTAGGCTCTCTAGAGCAGTGGTACCATCTAAAGAATTTAGAACCAAAGCATTTTCTTTTTCCATAAATAAAACTCCGATCTCAGAAACCCCAGATAGTAATTCATCCAGATCATTAGGAACATCTTCTAGTTCTCTATCTTGAGTTTTTGATAAATTCTCTTTTAAAACGTAAAAATCATCATAGGTATAAGAGATAAAACCTAGAGCGGTAATAGGAGTGATTTTCGAAATCTCATTTGGTTGAGGGATTGTATTATCAAAAATACCAATGGTACTCGACAGAGAATCTTTTTCAACAGCAATTCCGTCTAATCGAATAGAGTTTTGGCCCAAAGTAGCATCTAGCGATGCCCAACCACTAAAGTTATCTAAACCCTTTAAGGTTGTATTTGGTAATAGAGAATTATGTATGTTTTTTAGTTTTTTTCCATTTAAGAGTATAGACATAGTATTGTCTGAACCAGAAACCTCATATACTTTTTGTAAATCGTTATCTATTGGTAAGGGGTTAGCCTGGACGCGAATAACATTTTCAATTAATAACTGGGATGATGATGCTATTAAGATACTATCTTGTCTTGTGGCATAAAATGTTTTTCCTTTTGATGAAACCTTGTAAATAGTACGTTCAGAATAATTTATGGTCTCTATATTTCTGGTATTACTAGAATCTTTTTGAATTATATGCGGATCAAATTTGGAAACAAAAGTATATTCAAAATCATTTTTTCCTCTTGGCGAAAAACATAATAGACCCTCCTTTTGTTTAGTTTCGTTTAATACAGATAACCCTTTAAAATAATCCACCAATGCAATTTGAGTGTTGTTTTTAATAAAATTATTATCTCTTAAAGTGCTGGATGCTTTTTCTAGATCATTAATTTTAATAATGATTTGAGAATCTCTAGGAATATAATCTATTAAGGAGTTTGACTTTTCTAATGTGTTACCACAAGAGATGGCAATAAAAACTAAAAGAATTGCAACTATCTTTTTCATTATTTGGATTCGTTTTGTTTCCTTGGGTGGATTTTTCAAAATTAAAAGTTTCAGTTTCCAGGTTTGCAAAATATAAAGTCTGTTTTAATGATCGAAATACAATTTGAATGTTTATATATTTTCTCCATTTTCTGTGTGCCAAAGATATAATTATTTAAGGTCTAATGTGAATTGTTCAGGTAATAACCTGAAGCTTTTACGATGATATTTTGTGATGCCATGCTTGCGAATGGCCTCACGATGTTCGGCCGTAGGATATCCTTTGTTTTTTTTCCAATTATACATTGGAAATTCTTCATGTATTTTTTCCATGAATTCATCACGATATGTTTTTGCCAAAACGGAAGCAGCTGCAATGTTTAAATATTTTCCATCTCCCTTTATAACGCATGTATGAGGTATATTATGATATGGTTTAAACTTATTTCCGTCAACAATAATATGTTCAGGTTGAGGTTTTAATTGCGTTATAGATTTTTGCATGGCCAGAATCGAAGCGTTTAAAATATTGATTTTATCAATCTCTTCCATAAAAATATGTGTAACACCATAGCTAATAGAACAGTCTTCTAATAGAGGTTTTAAAGATTTTCTTTTTGCTTCACTAAGTTGTTTAGAGTCATTTAGTATTTGATTGCTAAAGTTATCAGGGAGTATTATAGCTGCGGCAGTTACTGGTCCCGCTAAGCATCCTCGGCCAGCTTCATCTGTTCCGCATTCGAGAAGATGAGGATTTAATTTTAATGTAAGCATAATGCTAATATACAGTATGAATACAACTTCAAAAAAACTATTTTTTAAAACAGATAATAAAAGTTATCCTAAACAGACAATGAGCATGATTTACTTTCGTTAAAAAAGTATATTTTTGCCTCAGTTCAGTATGCTAATGAGAAAAAACTTAATATTAATAATTGCACTTATATCTGGTTCTGTAATTTGGGCTCAAGATAGAAATCAAGAAGAGACAGAAGAGGGTCAGGAGTTGAATGAGAAATCGATTCGTAATTCTGCTCCCAGATCTAGAGATAAAAAGGAGAAGCCTCCGATTACAGATTATAAGATCATTACTATACAAAATGATACAACTTATGTAGACACTACATTAACGTTGCAAAAGGATTATAAATTTAATTATCTAAGAAGAGATGATTTTGAATTATTGCCTATTAATAATGTTGGACAAACATATAATAGTTTAGCAAAAAGAGAAGAAAGAAATCATTTGTTACCTCTTTTTGGGGCTAGAGCAAGACATTTTAATTTTATGGAGGCTCAGGATATTAACTATTATCATGTGCCCACTCCGTTAACCGAACTGTATTTTAAAACAACTTTTGAACAGGGTCAGCAATTAGATGCTTTTTTTACTATAAATACATCACCACAACTTAATTTATCTATAGCATACAAAGGAGTGCGTTCTTTAGGTAAGTATCAACACGCTTTAACAAGTACGGGTAATTTTAGATCTACCTTAAGTTACATTACCAAAAATAAGAGATATCAGGTAAAATCTCATTTTGTATCTCAAGACTTGCTTAATGAGGAAAATGGAGGTTTGTCTTCTGAAGGTATAGAGCAATACTTGGCTTTAGGGGATTTTGTAGGAGAAGAATCCGAGTTTGCAGATAGAGGTTCGATATCCGTTAATTTTGAGAATGCCGAAAGTATTTTGTTGGGTAAAAGATTTTATTTAAACCATCAGTTCGCATTGTTTAAAAAAACCGATAGTACAAACACTTCATTATCTGTAGGGCATATTATGGATCTTTCTGATAAATCATTTCAATTTGATCAAGCCGCTTTGGCACCAAATGGATTGTTAGGAGAGGCTTATCAATCTGGAGCGCTATCAGATAAAGTGGCTTTAGAAGATTTTAGTAATCAGGTTTTTATAGATTTTTCTAATACGTGGTTGGGGCATCTTAGAGTTACAGGAGGTAGTTCTAACTACAATTATGGGTACAATACTATTCTTAGTCAGGTAAATACGGCGGGAGAACAAATTAATATTACGAATCGTCTTAAAGGGGATTCGTATTCTGTAGGAGGAGAATATCAAAACACGTATAAAGGGTTTGAGTTATTTGCAGAAGGAATGACTTTGGTTTCTGGAGATTTTGATGGTCATTATGTTGATGCTGGTGTTGGCTATCAGCTTAATGATGATTATCAATTGCAAGCAAAAATAAGTTCGAATTCGGTAGCTCCTAACTATAATTTTCTTTTATATCAAAGTGACTATGTAAATTATAACTGGCAAAATGATTTTGAGAATATTGAAATTCAAAAAATTCAAGTTGATCTTAAAGCAAAAAAAATCGCAACTATTCAAGCTAGTTATTCAACAATAAAAAACCATACTTATTTTACAAAAGATGCTGATTCTATTACAGTTCCATTACAAGCTTCAGAAAACATAGATGTGCTTAAGGTAAAATTAAGTAATACCTTTAAATATTGGAAACTTGGTTTGGACAATACAGTAATGTATCAAAGTATTCAGGGTGGAGATGGGATATATAATGTTCCAGAAATAATAACCAGAAATAGTTTGTATTATCAGGATCACTGGTTTAAGAAAAATGCACTTTTTTTACAAGCAGGTGTTACGTTTAAATACTTTTCTAGCTATAATGCAGATGCTTATGATCCTGTGTTGTCAGAATTTTATACGCAGAACGATCAAGAAATAGGAAGGTTTCCACAAATTGATTTATTTTTTAATGCAAAAGTGAGACAAACAAGGGTTTTCTTTAGAGTCGAAAACTTTGGGGAAGCTTTTAGTCAAAACAATGAGTTTTCTGCTCGAGGATATGCTACCAGAGATGCTGTAATACGCTTTGGTTTTGTTTGGAATTTCTTCTTATAAAGTAGCTTATATTTTTTGAAATTACTTTTTGGGGATAAAGCAATCAATATAGGCTCATAGTATATTAAGAATGTGTTTTACTATTTAGATGTATCTTTGATAGCACTATTTTACATCATTCTATTTTTAGAGTATATACTAATGAGCGATATCATAAAAAGAAACGTTTCTGTTTTAGGACCTAATGATTTTACTGGAATTAAGTTAGAAGAACCAGCAGATTATGCTGCGGGACTTCCGGCTGTCAAAGTTGCACTACAGCATGCGTTTAGTGAAATGGGAGTTCTGAAATCTTTTCGGGCATTATCTCATATGAACCAAAAAGAAGGTTTTGATTGTCCGGGGTGTGCATGGCCAGATCCCGAAAAACCATCCAGATTAGGAGAGTATTGTGAAAATGGAGTAAAAGCCTTGGCTGAGGAAGCAACTCATAAAAAAGTAGATAAGGATTTTTTTGCAAAATATTCTGTCGAAGAATTATCTCGTTGGTCAGATTTCGAGATCGGAAAAAGCGGAAGGATTACAGAACCCATGGTTTTGAGATCTGATAAAGTTAATTATGAACCTATTTCCTGGAAAGAAGCTTATGCACTTATTGCAAAAGAATTACATGAATTAAATTCACCAAACGAAGCGGCATTTTATACTTCGGGACGATCAAGTAATGAAGCAGCATTTTTATATGGTCTATTTGTAAGAGCTTTTGGAACAAACAATATGCCGGATTGTTCAAATATGTGCCATGAATCAAGCGGTGTTGCGTTAAATGAAACCTTAGGGATAGGAAAAGGTTCTGTAAAACTTGAAGACTTTGATCAAGCAGAAGTTGTCATAGTAATGGGGCAAAACCCAGGTACTAATCATCCTAGGATGTTATCTGCTCTACAAAAATGTAAAGAGAATAATGGGAAAGTAATAAGTGTTAACCCTCTGGAAGAGGCTGGGTTAATTCGGTTTAAGAATCCTCAAGAAGTTAAAGGAGTGCTTTCTTCAGGAACCTCATTAACAGATATCCATCTTCAGGTAAAAATAAATCAAGATGTTTCTTTGTTAAAATTGATCATTAAAAAACTTGCAATACTAGATAAAGAAAGAGCAAATGTTTTTGATCATAAGTTTATAGAGAGATATACCAATGGATATGATAATCTTTTAAATGATGTAAAAAACTATTCTAATGATAAGTTATTAGAGTTATGTGGAGTCAAAGAAGAATTGGTAAATGAAGTTGTTGAGTTAATAGCGAATAAAGAAAAGATCATTATTTGTTGGGCAATGGGTCTTACGCAACATAAAAATGGTGTTGAAAACATAAAAGAATGTGTAAATCTTCTATTACTTAAAGGAAGTTTAGGTAAACCTGGATCAGGAACATGCCCGGTTCGGGGGCATAGTAATGTTCAAGGAGATCGTACAGTGGGTATTATGCATCATGTTTCTCCTGTATTAAATGAATCAATAGAAAAAACGTTTGGTTTTACTCCTCCGAATAAAGAAGGGTTAGATACTGTGCATGCTATAAAGGCTATGTATGATAGAAAAGTAAAAGTATTTATGGCTTTAGGAGGCAATTTTTTGTCTGCCGCTTCGGATACATTATATACTGCCCAGGCGCTTCAAAATTGTGATTTAACGGTACAAGTTAGTACAAAACTAAATAGAACCCATTTGGTCACAGGCAAAACAGCTTTAATTCTACCAACAATAGGACGGTCTGAGTTAGATATAAAAAATGGGCAACCAAGATTTTTCACGGTAGAAAATAGTATGGGGAAAGTTCATCAATCTAAAGGTTTGATGAAACCAGCTTCAGATAATTTAATAAGTGAACCTGAAATAATAGGAGGCATTGCAGATACTTATTTTAATAGTGACCATGTTGTAAACTGGAAAGAATTATCTGAAGACTATAAGTTGATCAGAGAAAAAATAGAAAATGTTATTAAAGGCTTTGATGATATCAACACCCGATCGAAAGGATCTGGTTTTTATCTTCCTAATAATGTAAGAGATTTAGATTTTGATAAACTACCTAATCAAAAAGCACAATTTAGTATTTGCGATTTGCCTAAACATGAAGTAGCGGAAAATGAATTTATATTGATGACTATTCGATCACACGATCAATTTAACACAACTATTTATGGGTTAGATGATCGTTATAGAGGTATTTATAATGAAAGAAGAATCGTGATGATGAATAAGAATGATATGATACGTTATGATTTAAATGCACTTGATGTTATTGATTTGATAAGCAATTATGACAATAAAGAAAGAAAAGCAATTAATTTTTTGGTTGTGCCTTATAATATTCCCCAAGGAAATCTAGCTGCATATTTCCCAGAAACCAATGTTTTGGTGCCCTATGATCACTTTGCCGATAAAAGTCATACTCCTATAAGCAAGTCTATAATAATACAAATAGACAAGAGGTGATACATATATTCATTTTTTTCAGATTTTAAATAGTATGTAATCAATATGTTATAAGAACTTTAAAAAATAGTTTAAAAAAGGTATTGTGGAATGGATTTTTGGTTATATGTTTGCACCCGCAAAACGGGGTTTAAGTTTTGTTTAGTTCATTGAGATTTTATTGAGTTTTGTATTTCGGAAAAAC
>NZ_OMPE01000011.1 GCF_900312815.1 Aquimarina sp. AU474
AATTCTAAAGTATCTCCCGATACATATCCCTGATAAAAGGAATTAAAATCTTGAACCAAAATACTCATACACCAACCATCCATCAAAATATGATGAAAACTCCAGATGATCTCATAATCTTTATCACCCAAGTGATAAACTCCTACTCGCATCAAAGCATCAGAAGTTAAATCGAACTTATTAGACCTATCTAATGCTACATACTTCTTAACTACAGAAGAGCGATCTGAGGATAAAACTTCTTCTCGAACATCTCGATATTCAAATGCTCTCTTCTGTTCTTTCAAAACAACCTGAAGATTAACATCATAACCCTCATGCAAGAAAATAGTACGAAGAATATCATATCGAGATATCAAAGCATCATAACTCTTCTCAAATAAGGTAATATCCAAATCTCCAACTACACCATAACTTACCTGATTAAAATAATGATCCGAATCATTATCCAACAACCAATGAAACAACATCCCTTCTTGCATCGGGGATAATGGATAAACATCTGCTATAGCATACCTGGATGCTAAATCATCTAATGCGGATATACTTAAGCCCTTATAACTTAGATCTGAAGGTGTTAAACTAACTCCTTCATAAGACAAACAATACGATATGATAGACTCTAAATGAGAAGCATAACTCTGCATAAAACTATCTACCTTAGAAGCATCGTGACGCAATCCACTATAAACTAAACTCATATGAAGCTGACCCGCTGAAACCATACCTGAAATATCCCATTCATACTCTCGATCCTGAGTAGAAGAATGCTCATCTCCTACAGACTCCTTGGCTATCTCAAAGACCTTATCACTTGTATCACTGTCAAACTGACCCAAGTAATTAAAACTAATCTGAGAACTATCAATATCTCCTAAATCAATCGAAGCATCTAAATACTTATACAACAAATAATCAAATCCATTGTTGGGAATCCCTCGTAAACATTCCTTAACCGATTTAATAATCCCAGATAAATCCATACTAGGATCTGTTATAGATAACAATACAGGGTAAATACTGGTAAACCATCCTACCGTACGACTAATATCTATACCTGCTATAACTTCCTCTCGACCATGACCCTCCATATCAATACGTAA
>NZ_OMPE01000006.1 GCF_900312815.1 Aquimarina sp. AU474
AAAAGAATCTTGAATTACGTTTCTCATTATTTTCGATTTTATATGTATTTAATTTTTTGCTTGAAAAAGGGGAGTCCTGGCGCGGGTATCAGAGAACTCTTTTTGATTAGAGGAACAATCAGTAATTGACATATATCATTTTTGTCTCGTAGTCCAGCCCCGATTCGTTGTAGTCTATCACACATACATAGGAGCCAACTGGTACTCGCCCGCCTTTATGGGTGCCGTCCCAACCATCGCCCGGTCCCCCATAATGAGCGCTGAACAGCAAGCGTTGGCTTAGGTCATATATCTTCACTACGTTGTTCCCATACGCTTCAAGGCCCTCGATCACCAAGGTATCGCCAATGCCATCGCCGTTAGGAGAAAACCCTCTATTGAAATCCATAAGCGGCTCCTTAGAGTTACTACAATTCCCGGTAGCAACGGTCACGATCTGCCCACAAGAAGCGGTATTTCCGGCATCATCAGTTACAATCCAGGTCACGGTAGTTTCTCCGATACCGAACTCATAGGTATCGGGATCTATATCTGTACCATTTACCTGGGCAACAACAGTGGTAACAGAACAGTTGTCGGCGGTAACAGGGGTTCCAAGGTCGACAGTAGTGGTACAATCGCCAGTACCATTATCAGAAGCATTGGCCTCCACATCGGCGGCACATGTTATTGTTGGAGCAATAGTATCCACAACAGCTACGTTTACCAGCTGTGCCGCCAGATAGGATAAACTGTTTGTGCCCATGACCATATTGGCCGGTACATTGATGGTAATGTTGCCATCACAGAGCAACTCGGGTACAATGGTAACGGTATATGTCGATCCGCTCCCCGTAAAGTCGCTTACCATGGCATTAGCAACTTGGATACCGCACAACCCAAAATCCGTGACCTCATCATCGAATCTAATGTTTACCGTAAAGGGTTCTGAACCATCCACATTTTGCGGGGCATCAATAGTTGGCCTAGGAGGAGTACTGCCATCCGATATGGATCTAAACCCACTCCATCCATTATCCAAATAAGCTTGTCTGGTGTCCATGGGCACTACAAGGTCTATTTGGTGACGGTTTGCATTTACAAAAGCAATTGCATCGAGTGCCGGTGGGGTATTGGCCCCTACTGTCACCAGGTCAAGGGTCGGATTGTTATAAAAGGCCTGAGACCCTATACTTTGAACACTGCCCGGTATGGTCACCTCTGTCAATAGGTTATCACTAAAAGCCATTTCCCCAATACTGGTGACACTGGATGGAATCTCAACACTAACCAGTTCGTTGTTTTGAAAAGCTTCTTCCCCGATAGCGATCACATCGTAGGTGTTCCCGCCATGATCCACCGTTTCGGGGATGATGACCGCTGTGGTTGTATCGCTATAGTCGACTACCATTACTTCTCTTGAAGAGGTAATGGCGTATTTGATGCCATCAATGGTAAAGTTTCCGAAGCTGATGGACCTGAACCCGCCCCACCCATTGTCCAAATAGGTCTGTCTGCTGCCCATGGGCACCACAACGTCTATTTGGTCACGGTCCGCATCTGAAAAGGCATCCTTATGGAGCGCTGGGGGATCGTTGGCCTCTACCGTTACCAAACGAAGATCCGGGTTGTCCTCAAAAGCATACAACTCTATGGCTGTCACATTGCTAGATATGGTCACCTCTGTCAATTTGTTGGAGGAATAGGCCCATCTTGTAATCCTACTCACATTGCTCGGTATGGTCACACTGGTCAAGTTACTGTTCGAAAAAGCTCCCTCCTCGATACTGGTAACACTGTTGGGTATCTCAACACTTTCCAAGTTGTTGTTCAAAAAAGCACCCTCTCCGATACTGGTGACACCGGTAGGAATCTCGACACCGGTCAGTTGGTTATGTGCAAACGCATGATCTCCGATCTCGGTAACACCTTCAGGTATGGTGACCTCTGTCAATTGGTTGTCTGCAAAAGCACCTTTCCCGATCTTGGTGACACTTTCGGGAATGTGGACGGTGTTTAATGTTCTGTCAATTGATTCCGGATCATCATCCCAAATCTTTGAATCCGTGTTCCGCATAGCATCATCCCCGATGGAGGTTACCAAATACTCCCCTCCAAAGTAGATTACCTTCGAGGGGATCTCCACGTGGCCCCCAGTGGGAACTCCATTAAGACCAATATGTCTGTGAAGCTCCACTTCATTGGGGGATGTCGATGTGACTTCCCATATAAAGCCATTATTATTGTGTTCTTGTCCAATGAGCGAAAAGATATCATTAAAACCTGTCCACCCTGCATCTTTATAAGCTTGCACCTTGCCCTTGGGCACGATCACCTTTATTTTGTCGTGACGTTGTGGATACTCAAAGGCATCTTCATCGAGCATTGGTGGATCTGTGGAATTCAATGTCACGCGATTAAGGTCTGGCGAATGAAAGGCCTGAAACCCGATTCTTTTTACATTGCCTTGTATGATAACCGTTAGCAACGCACCTATGCCGCGAAAAGCACCATCTCCTATAGCGGTCACTGGATAGGTACTCCCATCAATCTCCACCGTTGGAGGAATGGTCATATTAAAGCCTACACCACCTGCATTACCAATCACCGTTACTTCGTTTGGAGTGTCAATAATTCCGTACCTAACGCCATCCAAGTTGGTGACTCCGGAGGTAATATTCTCGAACCCTAAGTCCTTCCAGCCTGCATCTTCATAAGCCTGCATACTACCAAAGGGCACCACAAGATCCATTTTTATAAAGCTCGGGCCGAGAGGATGGCTAAAGGCTGTTTCATCAATTTCTGGTGGTGGATTGCGATAGGACCTCACAATGGGAATGTTTTGGCTTCCAAAAAAAGCGCCAGGCCCAATATATTCAACATTGGCTGGTATGTTCAACTCTTCTATACTGTTTCCGGAAAAGCCCCACCTCCTTATATGAGTGACACTGTTCGGTATTTCTACCTCGGTCAATTTATTGTTAGTAAAAGCCCCAAGTCCAATAGTGGTTACTGTGTTGGGTATGGTGACACGGATTAGCCCCTTTCCTATAAAAGGTCGAATAACACCACCTTGAAAAGTATCGGTATCTTCTCCAATGAGGGTCACTGCATAGGTTTCGCCATTATGAAGGACCGTTCCGGGGATATCCACCTCTGTGGCCGAACCCTCATAAACCACGATCCTAACTTCGGCTGTAGTGATTGAAGTAATTTCGTAGGTGATGTTATCATCGGTAAATTGGTCTCCTACATTTTGACCATAAACACTAAAGCCTGCCAATACTATAAAGATGGCAGACATTATCAACTGTAACTGTTTTTCCATTTTTGACATTTTGTATGACTTTTTGAATATTATTTAAAAACAAAGAATGATCATATGAAGAAAACACCCAACAATTCGTGCTAAAACCAATTAAACAAGGGACATAACTGGGTACTTTTGGGATTTTAAAAAAGGGAATCAACCCGGTAGCAAAGTATTTTACTCGATCGAGATTAAATGCTCTAAGGCTAAGCTCGAGATAGCTTCTGAATTTATTTTCAGAATAATTTTATTTGAAGGAATAAGGAGATACGATATTTGGTTGTTGAAGATATCTTGAGACTAGCGTCATACAATTCACTTGTTTTGTAAGGGCCTATACATTAAAATTAAACTTTGTAAGCTATTTCAATGTACTGAAAATCTAAAACCATGTAATAGTCTCTTGTAATTGTATACAGCGTTTGAGCTAAACTGCGTTTTAATGCAGTTTAGGTTTTGTTGTACTTAGTTTGCTCTATTACGATCTCTATGAGCTGTTTTGCTATTTTTATTGGTCCTCTATCACTACACTTAACTGAATAATGGTCTGCATCCATTTCTCCATAACTATTAATTTTCCCGCCACAAAAACCACATTTTTTGTCTTTGTTTTATGCCATAATATTTGGTGTTGGGTTTCTGAAAAACTCTTTGTTTGTTTCGTTTATTTGTACATGGGACGATTAATTCTTTCAGGAAATTATTTCTATAAGTTTTATTTTGTTTCCTTCCATAAGCCTTACCACCAAAGAACGGGCCTTTGACAATCCATTATGCCAGATGAACTAGTCTATACACAAGGTCTATTTCAGTAACCTTCTCAGAATTTTTCCAACATTGGACTTCGGCAACTCATCCCTAAAGTGAATCACCTTAGGTACTTTGTATTTGGTTAAATTATCTCTACAAGTTTTGATAACCTCTTCTTTGGTTAAAGAGTCGTCTTTTTTCACAATGAAGGCTTGAACGTATTCTATTCCGTCATCATTTTTACCACCACAAACACCTACTTCTAATACCTTAGGATTTTCAGTAATTGCTTTTTCTACTTCACTTGGATATACGTTAAATCCTGAAACCAAGACCATTTCTTTTTTCCGATCAACTATTTTAAAAAAGCCATCTTCATCCATTATCCCAACATCACCCGTGAGGAAATATTCTTCATGCATGCAATTGGCGGTTTCTTCAATCCTGTTCCAATAACCCTTCATTACCTGTGGGCCTTTGATTCCGATTTCACCCTTTTCACCTTGGGCAACTTCAGCTCTACTATCATCAAAAATCTTGATATCCGTATTCGGAAGAGGCAAGCCTATTGTACCCACCTTGTGTGTTCCCCCAACCGGATTAATCGTAGCTGCAGGACTCGTTTCAGATAAGCCATATGCTTCTAGAAGAGGACTATTCGTAACTTTCTCCCATTCAGCGGCGACGACGTCTTGAACAGCCATCCCACCCCCAAGAGCCATCTTAAGAGAGCTAAAATCTAGACTACGGAAGGTTTCCTGGTTGAGCAATCCATTGAAAAGAGTATTTACTCCGGTGATAAAAGTGAAGGGGTTTTTCTTGAGGTCTTTACAAAAACTTTTCATATCCCGTGGATTGGTGATCAAAATGTTTTTTGCCCCATATCTAAAGAAGACAACACAATTTGCTGTTAAGGCAAAAATGTGGTACATGGGAAGAGCAGTGATGATGGTTTCCTGTCCCTCCTTAAACTTATGTCCAATCCAGGCCTCTACTTGTAGCACATTAGCGCATATGTTTCCGTGAGATAGCGTAGCTCCTTTTGAAACTCCTGTTGTACCACCCGTGTATTGAAGAAAAGCATGATCCTCTTTCCCTAGAGAAACTGCTGCGCCTTTCTTTCCTTTACAATCTTTAAAAATTTGCTTTAGCGGTGTTGTATCATTTAGGGTAAACGGGGGCACCATTTTTTTTACTTTTCGAACGACAAAATTTGTGATAGCACCCTTTAATCCACCTAACATATCACCAATGGTCGTTGTGATAACTGTTTCTATTTCAGTTTCATCAAGAATTTGCTCAAGGTTATGAGCAAAATTTTCCAGAATTATAATAGCTTTTGCTCCTGAATCTTTATACTGGTGGCGCATCTCCTCTGCCGTATATAAAGGATTTGTATTTACGATTACCAAGCCGGCCTTCAAACAGGCAAAAATGGTTATTGGAAACTGAAGAAGGTTGGGCATTTGAAGTGCTATTCGGTCTCCTTTTTTTAGTTTCGTATTTTTTTGAAGGTGCCAAACAAGCGCATCTACACGTGCTGAAACTTCGTTAAAGCTCATTTCGACATCCATGTTTTTGTAAGCGATTTTGTCACCAAAGTTTTTTACGGATTGCTCAAATATTTCAACAAGGTTATTGTATCTATTTAGCTCTATTGTTTTTGACACATCACTTGGGTAGGATTTGAACCATGGAAAATCACTCATATTTTTTTTATTAATTAAGTACAACGGACTTGTGTATGAAACGTAGCGTATAAAAAGACACTAATTTTTCGGATTAACACAGAGCCGAATTTTTATATTTTGTTTTTAATTTTTCTCTTTTAATACCAAATCAAAAGATTTGGCGGACATTATAAAAATACACTAAACTTTGGGTTAAGCACCAAAACCCGTATTAATTATAGCCAATGTTGTGTGTAGTTTATTTTATGTCGCAATTTTTAAGTACATATTTCAATGTAAATCTTTCGAGATTTTCACTTACAATGAAATTTCGGACTCTTCGACTATCATTAATTGTATAAAATATTCTGTAAGCTCCTTTTGATAAAGCAAATTCAATTATCTGGTCATAGAAATATTGTCCATCTAATAATGGATTTCCATTTGTCTCACTGAGATGAATTTTTAAAGGAGATTTATCTTCATTTTCAAGTCCATTTTCATAAATTCCAATTGAATCATAATCTTTATCACCTTCACTAAATAAATCAATTGGTGTATTGTTCTTAAATAGTAAGCAGAGTCCGTGTTCACAATCATATTTGAAGTCAAATTCAATTAAAAAGTAAACAGAATCATACGATTCAAGTGGAGCTATTTCAATCCCTTTAACTCCGAAAATTTTTGAAAGTTCTGATTTGTTGTTTGCAATATCTTCCGCTTCAATGTCTATAGCTGATTTATATACAGGTAGAATCAAGTTTTGATAATAATTCCAAATACCGTCTAAAATTGCAAATTCATTTTCTATAACAAACTCAAGTGCTTTTATTTGATTTTCTCTTGGAAATTCAGTATTGTTGAAAGATTCAATTCTGATTTTAATTTCATCATTTTCTCTTGGATTCCAACAATAATAATTGAGTGTTTTTAGTATTTCGAAAGAGGGATTATTTGTAGGTTTATAACACCAATAATCTTCCCAGACTTCGTATTTCTCAAATTCTTTCAATTAGGTTTGTTTTAATTACACACAACGTTCTGTATAAGATGTCGTAGCCATCCCGCAGGGTGGCTATGCATTTTATACCTTGTTGTATGCCGTTTTTATTTTTTCATTTCGTTTTTTCAGCGTTGGGGTAAACATACTCTTTGACAAGTTTTGGCACTTGCGGTTGGCTTTTTGAGCGACTTGGCAATGTGTATGGTTACTTTGGTGTCTCATTTTTGAATAATCCTTTAGTTTTACACTCCTCTAAAAAAACACTCTTAATAAAGCCATAACTGGATAAAGGAACTTTCTTAGCATCTTTCAATTGAGCCTTGTAATAAGATTCTGCATCATTAATTTCTGATAATTCCGTTGCATTCTCAAATTCATCAATGATAGAATCAAACCAAGCTTTACCCTCGCTTGGACTGCATAAAAGAGCTTTATACCTTTCTTCCATTCCAAAAACTCTTAACCATGTATCAACATGTTCGTCATAACCAGTCGCTTCTATCTTTAGATCGATTTCACTAGGCCTTAAATTAATTATGTCTTTGGATTTCAAGTCAATCTTTATTTCAATGTTAGGATGTGATTTGGCATATGGAAAGAAGGCTAAACTCCGATGAGTTTCTTTAATTAATGGGTCTATTTTTTTTACATCATTATTGTAAATAGGAACCTTGGACAGCTTGTATGTTGAATTACACTCGTGACACATAGGTGCTAGGTTCTTAAAATTCAAACTATTAAAAGGGTATAGTCCTTTTGGAATGTAATGATCATAAGCTTCTCGATAGCTATGGTTGTTCCCTTTAAGATGATTGATCCCGCAAAATGGACAAACCTCTTTATTGTTTGCCTCCATAAACTTAACATCATACTCTGCAATCAATTTATCATTTAAAAAGCCGAAAACTTTCAAATTAAAAGGAGAACTGCTCCCATAAATTCTGCCATAGAACGATTTTAATGCTTTAGCTAGATCTGGGTATTGTCTTTCTATATCATCATAAGTAATAGGTAAAGAGGATTTGTCTTCACACAATTTCTTTATATTGTTATTTGCCTTATATGCTTTGATCAGGTCTTTCTTAAATTTATCGTCTTTAATCTTTACAAACTCATCGAAAATCCAAGCTATTCTCCCATTAAAGAAATTTCCCCACTCGGTATCGTCAATTTCCAGTTGAATACAAATGTCGTACAGCTCCTTATTGCCTTTAAGCTTTCTATAATTGAAATTTCCTTTAGCAACAATCCAAACGTTATGGAATAAAAAGTCCAGATACTCCTGAAGTTTTTCAATATGATGTGGTATATGCTTGTAGGTAAATAACATTATTTAATCGCTTCAATTTTATCCATTATCTTATTGACGAACAGCACTCTCTCAACAGAGTCTCCCATTTCTGATTTGACTTTTACTATCAATTTCTCCAAGCTCTTCTTCGACTTGAGCCTTTTCAATTCTTTATCAAACTCATTTAATCGCTGCTGCGCATACTCTCCAATCGTATTTGGCATCTCAAAAATTCGGATACCAATCTTATTAACAGAAGTACCAAACGTTTGAAAACCTGGGCGTAAATTCTCAATCACTTTTCCTGTTTCTCTGTCTTTCTTGAATACATGGACATACTCACTTCTGCTATCTGAAATAAGATAAGGTGAGTGTGTCGTGATCAACATTTCACGCATTGTTTCTTCACTTGACTTTTCCTCTTTGCTGAAACAATTTCTTAGACTTGTTACAAACTTGGCTTTCCAGTCTGGATTAAAGTGCGTCTCAGGTTCATCCATTAGAAATAAGCTACGTGTATCTTTAAACAGTAGACAAAGTCCAAGGGAATGAAGAAATTGATGTTCGCCATCTGACAGCGATTTTGTAAAAATCGTTTCCTTAAGACCTTCTTTTTTAATGTGAAAATCCTTGAATCGAATGATTCGATCTAACTCATTTGGTCGAAGACTGATGTCTTGATTCAAGAACATATTCTGCGAGCCATAAATATTTGTTTTCTCCTTAATGCTTACCTTGTACAAGTCTTGAACAAGAAGTAATTGGAATAATTCAAACAGTTTTAAAGGATCATGTTCAAAATGAAATTGGAATGCTTGTTTAGTCGCATCATTGACCTTATAGTCTAGAACCAAATGTTTACTGTCATCAAAGTATTCTTCTAAATCATCCTCCTCTCGGTACGTGTCATAATTCTGTTGTTCATACCACGAAGAAGCACATCTCTTTAATTTTTCGATATAAGACCGAATGAACACAGAATCTTCACGGTCTTTCAAATCCAAATTACGAAGAAGATTCACTTTCGATTCGAATGTTGATTTCGTTTTAACATCTTCATCGTCATCTTGGTAACCTGTTATGTTCATGTTGATATCCTGCCGAATTACCAATCGGAAGGAATCAACGTCAGTTAAACCAACATAGTTCATGAATGGCTCAAGAACCTTTTTCTTGTCAGGGTATTCGATAGAATCCCACATTAAGAGGTTTGTCAACAAGATGGCTTGGCTATATGATTCTTCGAGATATACAAGTGAAGCCTCTGGGCTGGGACTAACAAACTCTTGAGTTGCTAACCCACTTACGTATTCATCGAATTGTAGGAATCGACTTTTGAAGAAGGGCAGACTCAACGTTTCATTGTTTCCAGATGCATAACCCACAACATATTCGGGCAATAGAAATTTGATTTCCTTTTGAGAAAGTCCTTCTAATTCTGGTGATCGAAACTCAGCTTCATTCACCCATTTAACGATTGGCCTTTCACCAGCCTTCTTTTCAATAGAAACATGCACTTTCTTGGTTCTGTCGAAATCTCCAAAGTCCTTATCGAGGAAAGTGAAATATTCTAAATCATAGGCATCAATCCGTGATACCTTAGGGTCAAATCCCTTTGGGTTCTTCTCACTCTTATAGAAATAGTTTGGTTTGTATGCTAAATAAATGCAATCTAAGTGGAAGAATATTTCAGCTAACGCTTCCAATACATTGGACTTTCCACTTCCATTGGATCCTGCGAGTAAATACGGATTAAAATCCGATGCCAAAGAATAATCGAAATCCCTTAGAAAGTAAATTTCAAATTCTTTTGGTAAGGACCTGAAGCCTTCCTCTTGGTTTATTTTAAGCCTTAAAAGCTTCATCAGTCAATCTTAATTTTATTCTGTTATCATTTTCATCAAAGTACTGATCCACTATCGGAGGGTTTACTTCTATGAATTTAAAGAGATGTTTCTTGTAAACTTCATATTCGAAATCTTTCCCTTTAGGGATGAAGTATTCATTAAAATCTGCCTCTACTTGATCTAAATCGAAAGGTTCTTTCTTGTATCGGCCTTTCAGAAAGAACTGCCAGAACAATTCTTCTTCTACAAAGTCAGTCTCGATCGAATAGTCTGAAGCATAATTCTCCATTTGAATTTCTTCGGGCATACCTATGAAATCCAGATAGGTCATTTTTGAGATGTCGATCTTCTCGCGTTTTGGATCTTTCTTTTTAGGGCTAAATTTTTCTACTTCTTTGTTTAGTTGCTCTTCGAATGTTTCGGGAGTTTCGACTTTATCAGTTGAAAATGCTCTTGTTTCTTGAATTAAAATATTGCTAATATCTATTTCATCTCCCTTTTTTGGATTTAGAATCCGTTTTTGTATCGTCCTGTTAAGTTCAACTAGTTCATCAAAACTTTTATAGGCAACCTTCTTAAGTAACAAAACTTTATCTACAATTTCAGCGAATTGTTTTTGAGCTTTTGGAGAAGGAACGATTATTTCCAATTTCTCCAATTGATCTTTTGTTATTGCTTCACGAGTAGCACCTCCTATAGTAGCAATCCGAATCAAGTGTTTTTTGAAATTATCTGAGCATAACAAGTAGTTCAAGAAATTTGGATTCAACTTAGAGTCTTTGACTCTAATAATGGAAACATGCTGGTTTACTCTAGCTGGTAATATGCTATCTGGAACAACTGTACATCTGCAAACAGACGCTCCTGTGATGTTGAACAGTACATCTCCACTGTTAACAATCACATTTTTTAGCTTTTCAGCTTGATCATTATCAATACGAGCAAGGTTCTTCACCTTGAATCGATAATCATGAACATTAAGACTCCTTATCAAAGAAATCCCAACAGTTTTATACGATTCTTTACCTCCTCGTGGTGTTGAGCCGCTACCGATTTTTAACGTAAGATTTTCCAAAACATCTGTCTTCCATCCTTTATCATTAAATACAGGATCTCCAAACATTTCAAGAAAAGTAGATTTAAGAAATTTCTCAAGCAGAGAAATACTTTCTTTTCTTTTAGAGATCAACTTTTCACTATCTGCAAATATTTTAGCAATTCTCTTTTGATCTCCAATTGAAGGTAGGTCAAATTCAATTTGATTCAGGTTTTTACGAGAAATTCTTTTACGAGTTGTGCCTGTTACATGTCGATTGATCTCCCTTCTAAAAATGTCGTTATTGATTAGAAACTTCAGAAATGGAGGATGTACTTCTGAGTTATTAGGTCGAATCACACAGACATCTACTACAGTAACGGCTTTTTGATCTAGACCAGGAAAGATACAGGCTCTTCCTATGGGGTCAGGCATTCTTGCAACAAGAATATCTCCCTTTTGAAGATATGTACATTTTAATTTTTCAGCTTTTGCCTCGGTCATAAATCGACTAGACTTATTGATGAATGCTCCATCACCAATATCAGCTAATTGAATCAAACGTACACCCCCAGAAGGATCCTGATCTTTACTTTCTATCCAATCCCCATCTGTAAAAACTCCTTCAGGGGTAATTAAATCACCAATTGTTTTCAATTTCCCCATTAGAATAGTTTTTTCAGCTCTTTTAATCCATCAACTATTTCCTTTTCTAGACCACCTTTTCCGTCTTTGCCTATAAGGCGTTCCAAAATGTCTTCTGGTTTATCATATTCAATCTCTTCGAACACTTCTTCATGGTAGCGAGAGAAACTTAAATCGTACCCTTCATCTACAATCTCCTGCTTCGAAACAAAGAAGTGTTTAATTTTTCTATTGTTATCCTTTTTTGGGTTTGCCTTTTCGTATTGCTGAATAATTTCTTGAAGATCACCGTGATCATCTGCTCCACCTTTTAATTTAAGCGGAGTACGTTTGTCATCCATACTATACCCATCACTCTCCATGTCATAGAACCAGACATTATCTGTTTCACCACCTTTTGTAAAGATTAAAATAGCAGTACTTACACCAGCATACGGTTTAAAAACACCACTTGGCATGGAGACAACAGCCTTCAACTGAGATTTTTCAATCATTAACTTTCTAGCATCTTTAAATGCCTTACCTGAGCTAAACAAGACTCCTTGAGGAATAACGATTCCTGCAGTTCCTCCAGACTTGAGCATGTTAAAAATTCGTTCTATAAATAGAAGTTCAGTCTTCGTTGTTTTAAGGTTAAGCTCTTCATTTATATCTCCCTTATCTACATTACCGGTAAATGGAGGGTTCGCTAATACAATGTCGTAATCACCAGTTTCATGATAGCTTTTGCTTAAAGTGTCTTTATAGTTAATCTGAGGGCTATCAATCCCATGCATCATCAGGTTCATTAGGCCTAATCGAACCATAGTTTGATCAATATCATATCCTCGAAGGTTCTTTCCTATAATTTCTTTGACATCCTCTGTCAATTTAGCACTTACACTTGTACGGATAAAACCATCTTCATCAGGTTTTACCTTCTTCAATTCTTTCTTATCGTTCAAGTGAGTAACCATATACTGATATGCACCTAACAAGAAACCTCCCGTACCACATGCGGGATCTGCAATTTTTTGCTTCCAAGTTGGCTTAACCATTTCAACTAATAACTTAATGATGTGCCTAGGGGTTCTGAACTGTCCATTTTTACCAGCGCTAGCTATTTCCTTTAATAGCATTTCATATACGTCCCCTTGAATGTCTTGGAAATCCTGTCCTTTTTCGTCTGCATCTTTATCAATCTCATCAAAGATGTCATCAATACTGCTTATCGCTTCTTTTAAAAGAGAGGGTTTCGGAATGATGAACACAGCATTGGCCATGTGCTTAGAAAAAGGAGAATCTGTTTGGTCAAGTTCTTTTATAAAAGGAAAAGCATAACGTTGCACATGTTCCAACATGGCATCGGTTTTTGTAATTCGTTTTATTTGACTCCACCTCAAGGAATTCTTATCAACTCCTTTGTCCTTCAGTATTTTTTCAATTTCTTTCTTAGTAGCGTCCTCCTTAGGCCTATCTGCCGGGAGCAAATAAACACCTTCGAATTTTGACTTGTATTCATAACCAAAATCTTTAGCATTGGCCATTTCATTTAGATCGTTATCGTCCAATTTTTTCATGAACAACAAATAAGTGATTTGCTCAATCGCTGTCAATGGATTTGAGATTCCTCCACTCCAGAATTTTTGCCAGAGGTCATTTATTTTTGATGCAATTGCTGGGTTGCTACTTATTAAGCTCATATTATGCTGCGAATTTTTCTGTTAATGCTATAATTTCTTTTATTTCTTGTGGAGAGAAAATCCCTCGTATTCCTTTTGGGTGAATAATTGTAAATGGAGCTTGAATTAATGCTCGTTTCTCAATGTTCCCTCTTTCAATGATGTAATCTTTTAACAAGTTCAAGAACTCAATTTGCCTCGTGGAAAGGTTAGTGTGTTCTTGAATAAATTGTTGAACTGCCTTCGTCACTTGCTCATCAAAACTTTCTAAGATTTCTATTCCTAAAATGTGACGAATGAATTCAATGAATTTTGCCTGCTGGTGTTTGTAAACCTTTCTTAAAAGACTCTCTGTAATGTGAGGATCTTCATCGTGCAGATCATCTGCGAGTTGTTGAGATTCTTCTTCCGTTACTGCTCCACCAGATTTAATTTTTTGCAGTATCTGATTTTGTTCAGTTAGTTCTGCTATTTTGGCTTCAACCATTTCACGGTATTTTGAAATACTTACCGCTTCGTTTTGAGGTCCAAACTCAACCATTTCTTTGGTCTGGATAATATCTTTTAAGTCCAATTTTGAAGGCCCGTCAGTTTGGATTCGTTGCTCTCTGAACTTGATAATTGGTGCAATCGTTTCTGCTAACTCATCTAAACTTTCATCGTCTATATCTGACCAAAACTGACTAGTTAGGACTTGTTTGATGTAAGCTTCATGCCTTGCAACAATGTTTATTGAAAGAGGTAATTCACTAACTACAGTAATGATATTCTCTTTCAGCGTATCAAACTTTTCTTCTTCCTCAGATAAATGAGCTAGACTAATTTCCAATACATCCTTTTTAAATCGCATTGCCTTGAAATCGGTTTGAGACAATGTTCTAAACAATGGTTTTATAGTATGTCTAAGGAACTCAATTCGCTCCGTTGAAAGATGGTTCCAGAATTCTTCTTGTTCAACTTTCGCCAATTCAGGTTTAGCGTCTTGTATTACTACAGATTTAGCTGGTAAAGCCTTTATCTGTTCTTTCAGAATTTCGATTTCCTTATTCGCTATTTCTAGTTCATCTTTTTCAATAGCTACTTCAATCTTGTCAATCCTTATTCCAATAAATCGAACTGGCAATGGTATCTGTGCTTTTAATTCTTTTCCCTTTGGATTTAATTTAAAGTATTCAAAGTTATCCCAACAGTCCATGATGAGGAAGCTGTCTTTTTCTGGGCACCATGGTTTCATTTTTGTAGGCTCTAACAATCGAGTTCCTCTACCTATCATTTGCCAGAACTTAGTATAGGAATACACAGGTTTTGCGAATACTAAATTTACCAGTTCCCTAACGTCAATTCCTGTATCCAACATATCAACGCTCACGGCAACCCTTGGCATATCATTATGCGTGAATTGATGCAATAAACCGCCTTTACCATAAACACGTGGATCATCAGATACGATCACTTTTGCTAGTTCCCCAGCATATTCTGGATATAAGGAGTCAAATATTTTTTCAATCCGTCTGGCATGTGCTTTTGTGGAACAAAAGAATATTGTTTTTCCAGGAAGGACACCATTCGGATCTTTTATACATTCTTCCATAAACTCTTTAACAATTGTAACATTGGTTCCCTTGTTAATGACCGATTTTTCGAGGTCAGTTCCTTCAAAATTAATTTCTGCAACCTCCTTTCCATCAAGGATCAAATTCTTTTGATCTTCAAGGCTAATCGTTCTTTTACTTATTCCTTCTTCCTGAAACTTTGTTTGGATTTTCATTACTTGAAAATCGCACAAATAAGGAGGGACATTATTTACTGCTTCCTCATAGGAATAGGCAAACGTAGGTATACCATCTTCACATTTAAAAAGCTTAAATGTATTATGGTCAATAACATCAGTTGGTGTTGCGGTTAACCCAAGTGTTATTGTATTGAAGTAGTCCAGTACTTCCTGATATGTATTGTAGATTGATCGATGACTTTCATCAACTACTATCAGATCAAAAAAATGAGGAGATAAAGAATACTCTTCATCTCTAATAATGTTCAGCATTGTGGGGTAAGTAGCTGTATAAACCTTTCTGTCTTTAGCTATTGTTTTCTCTCCAACTTTTGGCCACCTTGGTTCATTTGGAAGATGTTCCTTAAATGCTTCTAAGGCTTGATTTCTAAGGGCTATCCTATCAACTAAAAATAAGATTCGTTCAGCCCATCCAGCACTCATCAGTGCATCAACCATGGCAATAGTGGTCCTAGTTTTACCCGTCCCTGTTGCCATTACTAATAGAAATTTCCTTCTCTTCTTTTCGATTCCTTCCATTACAGAACGTATCGCATGTATCTGGTAATCTCGTCCAGCGACATCCGTATTGATCAGCTCACGAGCAAGTGGTTTTCTATTCTTTCTAATGTACAAGTATCGCTCAAGATCATCACGAGTCGGAAACCCAACAACCTTTCTTGGAGGGTAATTACCTAAGTCCCAGAAATATATTTCGTGTCCGTTTGTATAAAAACAAAAAGGAAGTTCACCACCAGATTCTTTCTGAATATTGTGACAATATTGTTTAGCTTGCTCTCTCCCAAGTTCAGCGTTTACAGAAGTCTTCTTCGCTTCAACAACTGCTAAAGCATTTCCATCTTTCCCATGTAGAACATAGTCCGAATATTGATGACCTTGATACGGGGTTTGAGGCTCATTAACTCCTTCAGGAAGACCTACATTAATATCATACTCAACTGATACCTGAGTACGATCATTAATGTTCCAACCAGCTTCATGCAGTTGTTTATCGATTAGTTCTTTCCTTGTTTTAGCCTCGTTCATTATTAATCATTCTCCAATTTCAAATCACTAAACACTTCCTTAAACATTTCTCCCGGATCAATATCAATTGCCAAAGCAATTAGATACAATTCATCTGCACGTAGTTTTGTCGATTCATTTGAAGTCAACTGAGAAAGTCGAGCTTGACTGATTCCTGTTCGCCTGGAAACCATTGCTCTATTCACAGATTTCTTAGTAAGATATAGTCCTAAAGATGTCATGATTCTTTTGAATTTGTTAAGATAAATATATAGTTATTAAATAAAAATTTAGAATATCTAAAGTTTTGTTTTGGATTTAGATAGATTATCATTAGATTTGTTTAGAAAATCTAAAGAATTATTTATAAAGTATAATGATATGAGCAAAAGATATACCAAAGCAGATTTAGAAGAAATTGTATATAAGCAATTAGATAATCTAAACGCAATGCATGATTTGTTACGAATTATGAAAGTCCAAAATGACCTAATCCAAAATATCAATCAAACGCTCAGAAAGGAAATCGGTCAATTCAAAGAGCAACAGGTAATGTATCCGACTAGAAGAAAGTCAAAATCGTAACTATTGGGAGCGTGGGAAGATTAAGCTCTTTTGGTTTTTCAGCTTTGGATTGTGTAGTGGCAAAAACCAAATGTGCTTAATGTGCGGTTGGCTTTTCCGCAATGGCATACAACAACTGTGTATATGTAAAAGTACACATATAACCAATTGTAAGTGTTTGTAAATAATTAAAATTACTTAAGGTTGTATAAAACTGCAAATTAAAACAAGAAACACCACTTCATAAAAGTGGTGTTTGTATAAAATAAATATTCAAATTAAAAAATTACTGCTCCCAGCTAAACGATTTTTTACCCCCTTGTTTTTTGATAGCATTTAATAATGCTGTCTCAAGACTGGTCTCATCCTTTTTACTATTACTTTTGATAAATGCAGTTCTTTTTTTGTTTAACTCCTGTATTTCTTGTTGTATTTTTTTACGTTGAGCGCTCTTTTCTGCAATATGCTTTTTTAATTCATTAGCAGATTTCCCTTTAAGCTCTTGTGGGAGTTGATCATCGGCAATTTCTTCTATTTCAAATTCTTTGTCTTCGGCCGCATCAATCAAATCCCAACTTTTGTTTTTATAAAATCCAGAACTTTTACTCACGGTTCTACTCACAGCATTGGCTGCACTATATGATTTTGCATTACTGTCTTGTTCACGTTGCAAGCTTCTTTTTTGGGCTCCATGACTACCGTAATAGATATAGGTGTCATTTAATTGGTGGTTAAGTTTTAAAATGATATCATCATAAGGTGTTGCAATATGTACTGTTTGGCGATTGTGATCTATAGCACTATACTCTCCTTGGGTGATATCTGCTCCGTGTTTCCACATAGTATCTATTCCTTGTCTGTAATTACCACAAAAAATAGTGTTTACAGTAATGTCTTTTTCTAAGGCATCTGTGGCTGCATCTTTATAATTAGTAGGTCCTTGTGTAAAAGGCTCGTTACCGGCAATAAATATTAGTTTAAGATGGTCATTATTCTTTTTCCAATCAAGTTGATTTATAGAAGTGGTAATAACCTTACCGCAGTATTCATTACCTCCATTAGTGGTTAATGCAAAGAGTTCTTTAGAGATTTCATCCAAATCTTCAGAAAAAGGTAGTACCTGGCGTATATATCCTTCTTTTGATGATAAGCCATCATTGCCATACTCATATAAAGCGATCTGTAATTTTATCGTATTATGGCCACATTTGGCGTAGGATAATTCATTTACTATTTCCCATAATTGTGCTTTGGCTTGATCAATAAGCCCATCCATACTATTACTGGTGTCTAATAAAAGGGCTACTTGTATATTACTTGTGTTGGGGTCGGTTTTGGTAGTTTGGATCTTATGTGTACTCTCATTCTGGAAAGCTAACTCGGTATCTCTCTTGTTATTGGCATTACAAGAAATATGAATTAATAGGCATAATGTGCTCCATACAAAAAAAGTTTTCATGGCTTTGTTTTTTTAAATTTAGGCTAAAACTATGGCTAAGCTTTTTTAATAAAAATCTACAATGAGTAAACTCGACGTATAATTGAGTAAACTCGACTTTTGATTTAGGGAAGTTTCAGTTTCTGTCTCTAAAAGCCCCATAAAATGATATTTCTTGAAATGAGTGATTTTATTATCCGGGTTAAATGGATTAAGTTTATCCTATTCAAATAAAACAGTAATGAAAAAAATAGGCGTCATACTACTTGCACTTTGGTTATTGCCAGTGTTGATATATGGTCAAGAAAAAAACGAAACGGCTAGATCCGTTGCGCCTATGACCATAAAAGGATCTGTTAAAGAAGAAAGCACCAAAAAACCAATTAAAGGAGCCGATATCACCATAATGGGTAAGGGAACTGTGATCACAGATGTGTTTGGAGATTTTAAAATACAAGCACGAGTTGGTGATGAGTTGGTGATTAGTCATGATAGTTTCGAAACTGTACATTATATTATTGAAGATGCACAACGAATAGATGTAACTGTACAAGAAAACCCTCAAGAATCCAGATCAAAATCCTTGTCTAAGAAAAAAAGAGAATCGGTCTATCAGGATAACTTAAGCCAGGCCAAAAAAACACTTCATAAAGATGCGGCCACCAGTATAGAATTTATAACTGCAGCACTAGAGAGTGTGCGGGATGATGATGATGCAGGTGATACCAAAAAAGCCGAATTGTACGAGACCTTGGCCGATATTTATAGCTACTGGAAACAGCCAGATTTGGCAGAAAGTAATTATTTGATTAGCCTTTCAAATAAAAGCAGTACCGATGTAAAAATAAAATTGGGCCAGGCGCAATTGGCAAATAAAAATTATCAAGGAGCTTTTAAAACTTTTGATCAATTACAGCGCGCTAGATTAAATTCTAATCAAAGAATATTGGTTTATGAAGGATTAGGAGATAGCAATAAAGGCTTAGAAAATAATACGGCTGCAATCCAAAATTATAATAAAGCACTTGCTATTGGCGAGCGAAAAGGATTGGATGATAAAGTAATATCGCTCAATTCTAAATTAGCCGGCATATTACAACAACAAGGAAACATATCTGATGCCGAGGGGTATTTGGATAACTCGGTACAGTTAGCTCGCCAAAAGGATAGAAAAACAGCAGCAAGACAAAGAAGTGTAGCAGCAGATTTTTATAATAAGAGTAATAGTTTTGATAAAGAAATACAATTACGAAAAGAGGCACTAGAAGATATCGAGGAGATTGAAGAAAGTGCGGATGACGAAGCCCCATCCGAAGAGGATAGAGCTATTACCACACAAGTACAAAATTATAAAATAGCCAATGCTTTTGCGGCCCAAGAAAAATTTGATGAGGCCATTACCTATTTTGAAGAAAGTAAAAAAGAAGCGGCTTCAAAGAACGATTTAATTGTTCAAAAAGATGCCACTAGGAAATTGGGTGAGGTATATCGCGAAAAGGGTGAATTAAAAAAGGCATCCGAAGCGTTTGAGGAGTATGAGGCGATCGTAGATAAACTGCATATCCAAAAAGAACAAGAAATATCGCAAGCAGCAAGGTTTAGTCGGGAGCTTGCTTTAAGTGCAAATCGTATTACTACATTAGAAAAAGATCGTGAGTTAAACGAAACACGGTACCAATTGGCTTTTGCCTCACAAGAATTAGTCAATCAAAAAAGTTTACGGCAACAGATAGTAATTTACTTTTTGATCGGGCTTACTGTTTTATTATTATTGGCAGCCTACCTGATGTATCGTAATATGAAACAACAACGACACGCTAATAATCTACTGGCTTTAAAATCACTACGATCTCAAATGAATCCACATTTTATTTTTAATGCATTAAACTCTGTAAACACATTTATAGCAACAAATGATGAGAGAACAGCTAATCGTTATCTTACAGATTTTTCACTATTGATGAGAGCCGTTTTAGAAAATAGTGAAGAAAATTTTATACCACTAGAGAAAGAAATTGAATTACTTAAGCTATATACCCAATTAGAACATTTTAGATTTCAGGATAAATTTGAATATACTATCGAGGTCGATCCCGATATCAATGTGGGAGATTATATGATACCACCAATGTTATTACAACCCTATGTAGAAAATGCCGTATGGCACGGATTAAGATACAAATCTGAGAAAGGATTACTTGCCATACGTTTTCAAAAATTAAATGTAGATAACATAGAGATTACGATTAGTGATAATGGTATTGGCCGCAAAAAATCTAAAGAATTAAAGACTCAAAATCAAAAATTACAAAAATCTCAAGGAATGGGTAATATCAAAAAAAGAATAGCCATTCTTAATACAATGTATAAAGACAAAGTGGATGTTTTTATTACAGATTTAGAAGAGAACACCCAAGGTACTCTTGTGAAATTAATACTTAAAAAAGATAAATGAATTTAACCGCAATTATAGTAGATGATGAGGCAAACAGCCGAGTAATTTTAAGAAATTACCTAGGTAAGTATTGCCCATCGGTTAAGGTGTTGGGAGAAGCCGCTAGTGTAAAAGAAACACTAACATTGCTAGAGTCTCATAATCCCGATGTATTGTTTCTTGATGTAGAAATGCCTTATGGTAATGCTTTTGATTTATTAGAGCAGGTTCCTGATCGTACTTTCGAGATAGTGTTCGTTACGGCCTATGATCATTATGCGGTAGAAGCATTAAATGCGCAAGCGACATATTATTTGCTAAAACCAATTGCGATTGATGATCTTATAAAGGCAGTAACTCATGTAACCCATATTAAGGAAAGGGAAAATGCATTGCAGGATACTGTATTGGTGCCTAAGGCCAATTTGGTCGAAGGTAAAATTACCATCCCACAACAAGATGGTTTTGAAGTGCTAGAGATAGCTAATATTTTGTATTGCGAAGCAGATGATAATTATACTAAGATTTATCTCGAAAAAGGACAAAAGCTAGTAAGTAAAACACTTAAGTATTTTGAAGAATCTCTAAAAGAACAAGGTTTTGCAAGGATTCATAAAAGTCATTTGGTAAATGTAAGTAGGATTGTACGTTATCGAAAAGGGAAGGGGGGGAGTATTGTACTTTCTTCTGGTAAAGAATTGGCTGTATCTTCTTCAAAAAAAGGTGCTCTTTTGGATTATTTTAAATAAATAGAACCTAAAAATCTAAAGCCTTTACAGAGTAATCTACCGTGTGTGTTTTTAATATATCTTTTAAAGGATATATATCGCCATTAGTATATAGCAAATGTGTCCCAGATGTAGTGTTGGGATTTAATAGCTCATTAGTGGTGAGTATGGATTTGGTTTGTCTGGCGACCGCTTCTCCAGAGTCTATGATCTTAACATCACTGGATAACATCTTTTTTAAAATAGGAATCAAATATGGATAATGCGTGCACCCCAAAACAAGATAATCAATGTTTTGTGCTATCATGGGTGTGATATAAGAATCAAGCAGGGCGTACATTTCGGTAGAGTGAATTTTGCCTTCTTCAATAAGTTCAACTAGGCCTGTACCAATTACTTCAATTACTTCGATATTTTGGGCATACAGATCCGAAGTTTTTGCAAATAATTCACTAGATAAGGTTCCTTTTGTGGCAAGTACCCCAACTTTTTTGGTTTGGGTATGAATAGCAGCAGGTTTTATAGCAGGCTCGATACCAATAAACGGAATATCATATGTAGATCGTAATACTTTTATAGCGTTTGTAGTAGCAGTATTACAGGCTACAACAATAATTTTACAGTTAAATTCTAGAAGTTTTTCTGTGTTTTTAATGCTTAATGCTAGGATCTCTTCTTTACTACGTTTGCCGTATGGAGCATATTTACTGTCTGCCAAAAAAATAGTGTCCTCAAAAGGAAGTGCTGCTGTAATTTCATTCCATATAGAAGTACCTCCAATACCAGAATCAAATATACCAATTGCTTGATTTTGCACCATTCTTACTATAATTTGTTTCAAAAATAAAAAAGACAGTGAGATCTTGCCTCACTGTCTTTAATTTTATTTTGTTAAAGTAGATATATTAAATACCTAAATCTTTTTTAACATCTGCCATAAGGTTTTTACCGTCTGCCATGATCACTCCAGTTCCTGTAGTAGAATCTAGTACATATTGAAAACCTTGAGCTCTTGCAACCTTTTGGATTGAAGTACGTGCTTTTTCGTATATAGGCTTCATTAATTCGATCTCTTTTTTCTGAAGATCTTGAAGTGCATTAGTTCTGTAATCGTTGATACTTTTTTCAGTAGCTTGAATTTCTTGCTGTCTTTTTAAGTTTTCCTCATCAGTTTTTGTTTCAGCTTCTTGAGAATATCTTTTGATAGTGCTTTGTAATTCTAGAACCATATTTCTAATCTCAGCATCATAAGTTTTGTTCAACTTTTCGATCTCACTTTTAGCAGCTTTAAATGCAGGCATTGCTTCAACCAATTCTTGAGATGCTATATGTGCTACTTTAGATTGAGCGTTTACAAAACCTGAAGTTCCTATAGTAATTGCAATAGCTACTAGTAATGTTCTAAATTGTTTCATTTGTAAGTAATATTAAAGGGTGTTATAAATTTCAAATTAAATTTTTCAATTATTATCGGCTCCATCGTTGGATTGAGTACCGTCTTCTTTTAGTTTTTCTTTTGCAGCTTTTAAAGCGTTAATAGAATCTTTTTTCTTTTTTTGTAACTCTAATAGTTTAGCTCTTCTTTCTTCAAATTCTTTTCTCTTTACAGCTCTAATTGAGTCTCTTTCTGCCTTACGTTGCGCCAGAAGTTGTTCTCTTTCTGATTGTTTTTGCAATACGGCTCTTTCTCTATCTGTAACCTCTTTTTCTTGCTCTGCATTTCTCTTTTCAGATCTTTCTAGAGATTTCTTTTCTTTTTTGCTGTTTAACTGTTTTCTTTTTGATGCTCTGTTTAATCTAAGCAAAACTTGATCACTAATATCATATCTGTCTGCAGAATACAACATCACTAAGTCTGCGGTTTTGTCAAAAACGAAATCATATTTCTTGTTTTTTGCAATTTCCTGTACAGCTACAAAAACTTGATCCTGGATAGGCTGTACCAATCTTTTTTTCTGAAGAAATAAATCTCCATTTGGGCCAAATCGTTTTTGTTGATATTCTAATATTTCTTTTTCTTTAAAAAAGATATCTTCTTCTCGTTCTTCAATTAATTCTTTAGTTAATAAAACTCTTTCGTTATTAAGATCTTTTCGCATTTCATCAACATCTTTCAATTCTGCTTCAATCTCAACTTTCCATTTCTGTACTTTGGTAGCAAGTTCAGAAGACGCTTCGTTATATTCTGAAACATTTTCTAGGATATACTCCATATCGATGTAACCAATCCTGATACCTTTTTGCGCATTTGCCGATTGTGTGAATGATAGCCAAGCCATCGCAGCAAACATTAAAAGAACCTTTGTTTTCATAACTTTGTTTATTTATTGAAATAATCGTGCCAAAACTAAAACTGTTGTCCTATTATGAAATGAGTTTCAAACCCATTAGCCCCTGTATTGGTTCCTGGGATAGGATCAAATCCATATCCTAAATCAATACCTAATAACCCAAAAGCTGGCATAAATATACGTAAACCTGCTCCAGCAGAACGGTTTAATTGAAAAGGATTAAACCCTTTAAAGCTGTCGTATGATGCTCCACCTTCTAAAAACGCTAGCATATAAATTGATGCCGCTGGTTTTAGTGTTATAGGATAACGAAGTTCTAACGAATATTTGTTATAAATTGTTGCACCGTCTCCATCAAAATCTTGATCATTTGGTCTACTTAACGGAATTAAAGATTGATTTGGATATCCTCTAAGGGCTACAACTTCTCTACCATCAAGACTTGTTGCTCCTAATCCATCTCCTCCTAAGAAAAAACGTTCGAAAGGAATGTTTCCTCTATCATTATTATATGCTCCTAAGAAACCATACTCGGCACTTGTTTTTAAAACTAATGGTTTTTTACCAAGATTTACCAAACGCGTGTACCAGGTTCCATCAAATTTAATTTTGTAATACTCTAACCACTTAAAACGTTCTTGATCAATTTCACCAATCTCTTCATTTATTTCAGTATTTCTCACAACATCTCTAGAGTCTGTAAGATCAAGATTACTTCTTTCTTCATCTAATACGCTGCGTTGTGATGCTAAATCACTATAATCGTTTCCGTCAAACAAAGAATACGGTAAAGAAAGTTTAGCAACAATATTAAATTCTGATCCACCAATAGGGAAAATCGGGTTTACTGTGGTGTTATTACGACTTAATCCTATAGTATATGATAAATCATTTGATGATCCGTTACCAAAGGTAAATAATCTTGTGTTATAATTCTTTAAATTATAGTGTCTTATACTAACTGCTTGCGAAAGTGTGAAGTAGTTATCTGGCCAATTTAATCTTTTGGCTATACCAATTGATCCACCAGTAATAAGAAATTTACTATCTCTATCTACATCACGGTTAATATTATTAAATAAAAACTGAATCGTATGAGAAAATGAAGTAGATAACTGATAAGGTCTTTTTCCTCCTAGCCAAGGCTCAATAAACGAAAGGCTATAGGTCTGGAAAAATCTACTTGCTTGGGCTCTAAGCCTAAGCGTTTGACCATCACCCATAGGTAATGGACTATAAGCTTTACCATTAAAAATATTTCGAATAGAGAAGTTATTAAAAGCTAGTCCTAGAGTTCCGACAAATCCACCTCCTCCAAATCCACCTTGAAGTTCGATTTGACTGGATCCTTTTTCTACAACAGGATAATTGATATCAATTGTTCCTGCCTGAGGATTTGCATTTTTAAATTGTGGTTCGAGTTGTTCTGGATCGAAGAAACCTAATTGTCCAATTTCACGAACGGTTCTTACAACTAAATCTTTGCTATATCGTTGACCAGGCCTTGTTCTTAAAATCCTATGTATAACGTGATCATTCGTTTTGTCATTTCCGGTAACGGTAATATGATCAAAATAGGTTAGTTTTCCTTCACGGATTCTGATTTCGAAATCAATAGTATCATTATATACATTGGTTTCTACAGCATCGATACTAGAGAATAAGTATCCGTTGTTTTGATATAAATTGGTAAGATCATCGGCATCAGGTTTGGTATTGTCTGCGATTTGCTTTTCAAGTAAAACACCATTATACACATCACCTTTTTTAATAACCAGTTGCCTTGCCAATTGTCGGTCGGTATATACACTATTACCTAAGAAATTAATATCTCCAAAATAGTATTTATTTCCTTCTTCGATATTTAGATTTAACGAGATACTCTTGTCACTCTCTACAATTAATGTATCCGATGTGATTCGGGCATCTCTATATCCTTTTTCTTTATATTTTGTTACGATATTAGCCTTATCTTCTTGATAGTCCGCCTTGATGTATTTTGATCGTTTCCAGAATCGATACCCTTTCTTTTGCTTGGTATTTTTCATTGCCCTGCGCACCTTGGCATCTGTAAGCTGTTCGTTTCCTTCAATATTAATGTTGTCAATTTTTACACGATCTCCTTTGTCCAAACGTAACAACATATTTACTTTGTTGGAAACAATAGTGTCTTTTACAGGAGTTGTGTTTATAACAACTTTGGTATTTAAGAAACCTTCTTTTTTGTATTTGTTAGAGATAAAGTTTCGGGTAGTAGTAATAAGGTTTTCTGTAACTTTAGCTCCTTTGGTCAAGCCATTATCCTTAATTAACTCTTCTCCTTTACGTTTTTTTACACCCTCTATACGAACTTCATTAAGTTCTGGAACTTCCTGAATATTAATTTCAATATCCGCGACTTCCCCTTCGATATTTGAGATATAAAAATTAATATCGCTAAATAACTCGAGATCCCATAACTTCTTAATTACTTTACTAATTCGATCGCCCGGAAGAAAAATACGTTCTCCTTTTCTAAGCCCTGTAAAAGTGATTACTGTTTTTTCATTGTAACTTGTGGTACCAGTTACTTTAATTTCTCCTAGGATATATTGTTTCCCATTAGAGCCAGGTACACTTTGTGCAGAAATCGTTAATGTATTTATGAATAAGGCAAGTAACGTAAAACACGCAATAGGTAATTTTTTTGTCATTTCTTTAACTGAGCTGCTCACTAGTTTTTCCAAATCTTCTTTCTCTTTTTTGATAATTGTATATGGCTTCAAATAAATCTGATTTTTTAAAATCAGGCCATAAGACTTCTGTAAAATATAATTCTGCGTACGCAATCTGCCATAATAAAAAATTACTGATACGTTGCTCCCCGCTAGTACGTATCAATAAATCCACATCAGGTAGATTTTTTGTATACAAATGCTCATTAATGACTGTTTCATTTATAAGATGTGGCGAAATTACACCATTTTTAACTTTAATACTTATTTCTTCGATAGTTTTTATAAGTTCTTCGCGACTTCCATAACTCAATGCCAAAGTTAGCGTCATGCGTTCATTGGATTTGGTCTTGTCGATAACTTCACTAAGTTCGACTCTTGCTTTTTCGGGCAAGGACTTTAAATTTCCAATTGCATTAAGTTTGATATTGTTTTTCTGAAGTGTTTTAATTTCTTTTTTCAAAGAACTTACCAGAAGCTTCATTAAGGTGTCTACTTCGAGTTTTGGTCTGTTCCAGTTTTCTGTAGAAAATGCATATAAGGTAAGAAACTTAACTCCTATCTCGGCACTACTTTCGACAGCCTCCCGAACGGCTTTGGTGCCGTTTTCATGACCAACTGCTCTAAAAAAGCCTTTCTTCTTAGCCCATCTGCCATTGCCATCCATAATTATGGCAACATGCTTAGGGATATTAGAGTTTAATTGTTCTTTATCAATCATTTTTAGAATGCACAATCGCATGGTATTCTACCCCAGGTATATGATAGTGTTATACCTGTAAAAACATACCAGTCATTGTTATTTAAATTACCAAATCCTGTACCAAATCTATCGTCAGGATCACTACCGTCTAAATTATCTGTAAAAGTGTATCGAGCCCCGATTTCGGCCCCGATCACAAAATCTCTTCCTAAAGTTTTCTTTATTCCTAAAACCATAGGGATAGCAAAACTCCATTTATCACTATAGGCATCAATCTCATTGTTTGAGTCTACAGCTTGGGCACCATAATTAAATGTAGTGATTCCGCTATAAATATATGGAGTAAACTGTTGTTTTCCATCATACAAGTACCACTCCCAGAAATTAAATTCCATACCTAGGGATATTTCTTTTACAGAATTAGAAAAGCTTAATCCCCTTTCTTTTCTTCGGTCATCACCTTTAGAATCATCTGCATCTAATGCTGCATATAAAAATGATGCTCTAAACGCGTGACGTTTACTTCTGTTCCATTTTCCTATCGCTCCAAATGCAATATCATTGGGTGCAATATAATAAGTAGATCCAACATCACCAACGTAATTAGCTCCCCCGGCCATCAATCCTACTTCATAGGTTTGTGCTGCCATTGATTGTATAAAAAACACGATAATTATAAACGATGCTAAGTATCTCATAGATTTTCAAAAGTTTGCAAATATAACAATTAACTTTAGTACACAAGAATTTGAGTAAAATAGTATGAATTAAAAAACACTTTTTAATAGATTTTATTGTTTAATTGCGTTTATCTTCTCCCCAAAGCATCTTTTTGCGTAATGTTTTAAGAAAGCTCTCCTCTTGTAAAACTACCATGTTAATCTTAAAAGGAGCTTTTTTAATAATAACTGTTGTTTCGTTTGGTAATGTATGAATTCTCGAATCCAAAGAAACCAAATAAGTATCCTCTCTTCCAGATACTTGTAGTTTTATTTCTTGGGTATCGGGTATAACCAATGGTCTTGCGTTAAGATTATGAGGGGCAATAGGTGTGAGCATCATGCTTTCGGCATCCGGCATCATTACGGGGCCACCACAACTTAGTGAGTAACCGGTAGATCCAGTAGGTGTTGAAACAATTAAACCATCTGCCCAGTACGAAGTTAAAAATTCATTATTAAGACTTGTGTGAACCGTGATCATCGAGGTGGTGTTTCTTCTGCTAACCGCGATTTCATTCATTGCAAAGTTTAGTACGCCAAATTCTTGAGTTGCAGGTAAGGTTTCTACGGTAACCAAACTTCGTGGAGAGAGATAAAACTTTTTGTCAAGAATGAGTGCAATACTTTCTTTTATCTCTTCTTTCTGGATTGTTGCCAAAAAACCAAGTCTTCCAGTGTTTATTCCAGCAATTGGAATGCCTAAATCTCTTACATAGGTTATTGTCTTTAATATAGTACCATCTCCACCAATACTAAAAAAAAGATCATAAGAGGTGTCTAGTTCTTCGAATGTGCTGAAATGAGAATACGATTTGTCAATTTCGTCATGAAGATTTATAAGTTCTAGAAAATTCTTTTCAATAACTACTTCTACGCCATTTTCATCAAGGGTTTCCAATAATTGTTGGATATATATTCCAGAATTCTTGTGGTAGAACTGTCCGTAAATACCGATCTTCATTAGGATTTGATTTGTGTTAGTTGGTTAGGTAAAAAGTGTCAAATATTCAAATATTTTTCAAGATATTGAGATCGTTCTTTAAGATTCGTTAAAAATGAATCATCATGATGTTTAGAAACAATATTATAACTATATCTTCTAAAAGTTTGTACTATATTATTGATGTCGCTATCGTTAATTTTGATGGTAATTTGAGCAACGTCATTTTCCATATTAGAAATAAATAGCCCAAGAACTTTAGCATTATTGGATTCTATGATTTGCGAAATTTCACTAAACGAATAATCCAAAACTCCCTTTTCTACAATTAAAATATTCCCTGGTTCACTAAGAAATGGAGTTTCATTAAATAAATTCATGATATCTCCTAATTCAAAAAAACCTAAATATCTATTGTTATCATCAAGAACAGGCATGATGTTAGAATTGTTTTGTGCAAATGCCTCTAGGATATCAAGCCAATTGTTGTCTTTTCTTACATAAAACCCTTCAAGAGCATATTGATAGGCATCTAGTGTTTTGTCCGTTTCAAAGCACCTGATATCTGCTTCAGAAATACATCCCATATATATATTGTCTTTAATAACAGGGAAATGAGTATATGTGAGTTCATTAAATAATAGCTGTGCATCCGTGACTTTTACGGCAATATCCAATGGCGCTATTTCATTAACTACGTACAAATTTGTCTTCATATTTTTTTGGGGTGCTATATTATGCAAAATAATCAAAAAATATACAAACAAGGCGTTCCCAAGTTCGTATTTTTGCTTTTTTAGATAAAGACATCAAAAATCATGACAAAGTTAAGTGTTAACGTTAATAAAATAGCAACTTTAAGAAATTCTAGAGGGGGGAATACTCCAAATTTGCTTAAAGTAGCATCAGATATTCAGGATTTCGGAGGGCAAGGTATTACTATACACCCAAGGCCAGATGAGAGACATATTAGATATCAAGATGCCTACGATTTAAAACCTATTGTGCATACAGAATATAATATTGAAGGAAATCCTATTCCTAAATTTGTTGATTTGGTTTTGTCGATTAAACCTACGCAAGTTACTCTGGTTCCTGACGCTATTGATGCAATAACCAGCAATGCAGGCTGGGATACGAAAAAGCATAAAGGCTTTTTGAAAGAAGTAATAACCGAGTTTAAAAATAACGGAATTCGAACGTCAATATTTGTGGATCCTAAAAAAGATATTATTGAAGGAGCAGCAGAGACGGGGACGGATAGAATTGAGTTATATACCGAAGAATTTGCTTCAGAATATATAAAAGGTAACAAAGCTGCTGTAGAACCTTATGCCCAATGTGCTCAGGTAGCAATAGATAGTGGTTTGGGGGTTAATGCTGGCCATGATTTGTCATTGGATAACATCAAATTCTTTAAAGAAAATATACCTGGTTTATTAGAGGTTTCTATTGGTCATGCACTTATAAGCGAGTCTATTTACCTTGGATTAGAAAATGTGATTAACATGTATTTACATCGTCTTAAATAGTATATAATATGCAATTATATGGAAATGTAATAGGAGAAGGTCAACCGTTTATTATCCTTCATGGTTTTTTAGGAATGGGGGATAACTGGAAAACGCTAGGAAAGAAAATTTCAGAACATGGTTTTCAAGTGCATCTATTGGATCAACGAAATCATGGAAGAAGCCCGCATAATGAAGAGTTTAGTTACGAGATCATGGCTGCGGATTTAGAACTCTATTGTAGAGAGAATAATTTAAAAAACTGTTACCTGTTAGGGCATTCTATGGGAGGTAAAACGGCAATGCTTTTTGCTACGCAATATCCAGATATAGTTAGTCGCTTAATTATAGCCGATATCGGGCCTAAATATTATCCATTGCATCATCAGGATATTTTGGACGGTTTAAGTGCATTGGATTTTGATCATATAAAATCAAGAGGCGAAGCAGATAAAGACCTAAGCCAGTATGTTTCTGATATAGGAGTTCGAATGTTTCTTTTGAAAAACCTGTACTGGAAAGAAAAAGGAATATTAGGGCTTCGAATAAATCTCAAAGTGTTGATTCAGAATTCGCAAGAAATAGGAGTAGAGCTTCCTAGTCATTATGATTTTAGTGGCCCAACATTGTTTCTTAAAGGAGAAAATTCTAATTACATCCTTCAGGAAGATGAAACCCGAATACAAAGACAATTTCCTGATGTTACGATAAGAGAAATTTCATCTGCGGGACATTGGTTACATGCCGAAAATCCAACAGATTTTTTGACAGAGGTATTAGAATTTGTCAATAAATAAATAAAAAATGCTATGTATGCATAATATTTTCGTGATTTCGTTGGATAATTGGTATTTTCCTTTATTTTTGGAAAATCAATTTTACAAATTCAAAAAAAATATTCTAATTTATTATGAAAAAACTTCTATTGTTAGTTCTATTCATCTCGGTGGCTACAGTCACTTATGCTGGTGGATATAGAGTTAGTGTACAAGGGCAGAGGGCAATGGCAATGGGCCATACAGGAGTAGCTGTAGTGAATAGTGCAGAACTTGTATTCTTTAACCCAGCAGGTTTGGTGTTCCTTGAGAATAAACTAAATGTGAGTGTAGGTGCTAGTGGGATTTTTACAGATGTAATTTATCAAAATGAAGATCTAGGAATATCTTCTGAAACAGATAGTTCTGTAGGAACTCCTATAAATCTCTATGCTTCTTACCAAGTGAATGAGTGGATGTCCGTAGGGCTTGGTGTGTATACACCATATGGTAGTGAAGTAACTTGGCCTACTGATTGGCCTGGATCTCACTTAGTAAACAATATAGAACTTGCTGCGATTTATGTTCAACCTGTAGTTTCTTTTAAATTATCTGATCATTTTAGTATTGGTGGTGGACCGATTTATGTAACTGGATCTGTAAACTTTAATCGTAATTTGAATAGAACATTAGCAGATTTTGAAGGAAATCGTTCTAATGTAACTATCGATGATTCTGGTGTTAGTAACTGGGGATGGAGTGTTGGAGCTATGTTTAACCCTACAGAGAATTTTCGTATAGGATTTAATTATCGTAGTGAGATTATTCTTGAAGCTGAAGGAGGAGATGCTACCTTTACTAATATTCCAAACTCACCGGCAGTTCCTTTTGCTAATGGATCAACAACATTCGATGCAGAATTACCATTACCAGCAGAGTTAACAGTTGGACTTTCTTACCAGTTTGAAAAATGGTTATTTGCTTTTGATTATAACAGACAGTTTTGGGATGTTTATGAATCTTTGGATATAGATTTCGGAAATACTCCTACAGGTCCTGATTCTGTAAACCCACGTAACTATAAGAACTCTTCTGTATACCGATTTGGATTACAGTATGAGGCAACAGAAAAAATTACACTTAGAGCAGGATATTATAGAGATGAATCACCGGTACAAGAAGGTTTCTTTGCACCAGAAACACCTCGTAATGATTCTGATGGATTTTCTGGAGGTTTAAGTTTTGCAATAACGCCTAAGTTAGCTATCGATGCTTCTTTCTTTTATTTAAGATTCGAAGAAGTTGACGCTTCTTATGATTTTTATCAAGAAAACGGACAGGGAGTTCCTTTTAGCGGAACATATAAATCAAGCGCATTTGCGCCAGGACTTGGTTTAACTTATAAAATGTAATTAGAGATGATAAAGAAAAATATAAAATATCTAGCAATTCTGGCACTTGGTTTAGTCGCTTGTGAACCAGAATTTGATAATCCAATAGATGAGTCAGGTGTATTTACAAGTGGAGAAGCCGATTTTAGTAATTTCCTAGCATTAGGAAATTCGCTTACTGCTGGTTTTGCAGATGGAGCATTATACATTACAGGACAAGAAAATTCATTTCCTAATATATTATCACAGCAATTTGCTTTAGCTGGTGGTGGAGAATTTACGCAACCATTAATGGCAGATAATGCTGGTGGTGCATTACTTGGCGGAACTCAGATTTTAGAAAACAGATTTGTATTGGCGTTTGACGCTCAAGGTAACCCTGGGCCGGCAAGATATACAGGTGCTGCCCCTACAACCGAAATTTCTACAAACCTAGGAAGCTCATTTAATAATTTGGGTGTGCCAGGAGCAAAGAGTTTTCACTTAGCCGCTCCAGGTTACGGAAACGTAGCGGGTGTAGCAACAGGACAAGCAAATCCTTATTACGCTAGATTCGCTTCTTCTGCTTCATCTACTGTGATTGGTGATGCTGTTGCGCAAAACCCTACTTTCTTTAGTTTATGGATAGGTAATAATGATATTTTAAGTTATGCTACTTCTGGTGGTGTAGGAGTAGATCATAATGAAACTGGTAATTTAGATCCTACAACTTATGGAGGAAATGATATAACAAACAGTAATGTGTTTGCTTCAGTTTATAATGATTTACTTGGAGCACTAACTGCAAATGGAGCTAAGGGTGTGGTATTGAATTTACCTGATGTTTCTTCTCTTCCATTTTTTACAACTGTTCCTAATAACGCTTTAGTTTTGGATGCTGCTACGGCTGGTAGTTTAACTGGATTTTTTCAAGCAGTTGCTGGTATAGTTACAGCTCAAATAGCAGGAACAGGAGTTCCTTTGGCACAGGCACAAGCCGTAGCTGCGCAATATGCTATTACTTTTAATGCTGGACCAAATAGATTTTTGATCAAGACCGATGTTTCTGCAACTAATCCTCTTGGATTTAGACAAATGACAGAAGAAGAGTTATTGGTGCTTACAATTGATAGCGCTGCTTTGGCTCAAGGATATGGATCTGTAGTGCTTACTCCTGAAGTTCTTCAGGTATTAGGGATTCTTCAAGCTGGAGGAATGCCTACTGCAGAGCAAGGGGCATTGGTAATTGCAGCTATTAATGCAATCAATGACCAAGACGCTTTAGATTCTGGTGAGCTAACTGCTATTTCTAATGCTAGAACTTCATTTAACACCACTATCGCTGGACTAGCAACAGCGAATGGGTTGGCGTTTTATGATGTGGCTACTGATTTGGCTCAAGCGGCTAACGGGGGTATACCATTTGATGGTGGGATTATTACTTCTGATTTTGTTACTGGAGGTGGTTTTTCTCTTGATGGAGTGCATCCTACTCCTAGAGCTCACGCATTAGTGACAAATGGAATAATTGACGCTATTCAAGATACATATGATGCAAATTTACCACGTGTTAACCCTGGAGATTACGGGACCGTTACATTAAGTAATGATGTAAATTAATATAGAATCAATTTCTTAAATATAAAAAAACCTGCTAATTAGTTAGCAGGTTTTTTTATATTCATACATTAATAATAAGTATACATCATGAAATTCTTTTTAAAACTTCTTTTAAGCGCGGTGGCAGTATTAGTACTAGCCGAAATTTTACCAGGAGCTCAAGTAAATAATTATGTAAGTGCTTTGATTGTAGCTGTGGTATTAGCAATTCTAAATGCTATTGTGAAGCCTATATTAGTATTTCTTACACTTCCTGCGACAATTGTGACGTTGGGATTGTTTTTGTTGGTAATTAATGCTGCAATCATCTTATTGGCAGATTATTTTATCCCTGGTTTTAATGTAAACGGATGGCTATGGGCACTGGTCTTTAGTGTTTTGCTATCAATATTTCAATCGATACTACATTCAATTTTGAAAAAAGATAAAAGCTAACTGTTTTTCAGAGAGTTAAAAATTTGTTGTGATGTAAAAAAGTATTACTTTTGCAACCCAATTTTTAGTAGTAAACGTAGAGATAATGAATATTTCAAAAGAGCAATTAGACGAATTAAACGCAGTAGTAACTGTCGATATCGCCAAAGAAGATTATACTGATAAGGTAGAAAATATACTTAAAGATTATCGCAAAAACGCGAATATTCCTGGGTTTAGAAAAGGCCATGTTCCTATGGGGTTGGTTAAGAAACAATACGGGAAAGCAGTTTTGGTTGATGAGGTTAATAAACTATTGCAAGATGCTTTAAATAAATACCTGACTGAAGAGAAATTGGATGTTTTAGGTAATCCTTTACCTAAAGAACAAGAAAATTTTGATTGGGAAGCAGAAGATTATTCTTTTGAATTCGAGTTAGGGTTAGCACCAAAATTTGAGGTAAAATTGAATGGAAAAAAAGCAATAACACATTATAAAATTGTTGCTAATGATGAGATGATTGATAATCAAATCAAAACCATCCAAAAACAATACGGGAAACTAATCCCTAAAGATGTAGCTGAAAAGGAAGATTTAATTGCGGGTTCATTTGTTAATGAAGAAAAGGAAATTAATAATCCAACAACTGTTTCTCTTGAGAAAGTTAAAGGAAAAAGAAATCTTGACAAGTTTTTAAGTGCAAAGGTTGGAGACACTATTACATTAAAAACAAAGGGATTATTTAATGATGATCATGATTTGATTAATGCGTTAAAAATCTCTCAGGATGATGCTCATGATTTGGATGTTGAGGTAGCTTTTACTGTAACAGAAATAAATACGCAAGAGCTTGCAGATTTGGATAAAGAGTTGTTTGATAAGTTATATGGTCCAGATGCTATAAAATCAGTAACTGAATTACGAGATAGGATAAAAGAAGATGCTGAGAAGCAATTCGAACAACAATCAGAACAACAATTACTTAATGCTATTACTGAGGCTGCTTTAGAAAACACTAAATTTGAACTTCCTGTGGAGTTTTTGCAAAAATGGATTCAGGCAACTGGAGAACAACCTTTGACTGTAGATCAAGCCAAAGATGAGTTTGAAAAAAGCGAAAAAGGATTACGTTATCAATTGATCGAGGGTAAAATCATCAATGATAATAATCTTCAGGTTACTTTTGATGAACTTAAAGCATTTGCAAAAGAATTAATCAAAGGTCAAATGGCTCAATTTGGACAAAATTCGCCAGAAGATAAAGAGTTGGATGATATCGCTGCCAGAATATTATCAAATCAAGATGAAGTTAAAAGAATCTCTGAGCAATTAATGAGTAAAAAGTTGTTAAATTATTATAAAGAGAACGCTAAGCTTAAAACAAAAGAGGTTAGCTTTGACGAATTCATAAAAGAAGTTTACAAATAATTAATGTTGTAATTTACTAAGGAATTTATACTTATATTTAGGGCGTTAAACCATCATTTGGTTAACGCCTTTTTTATAAATTAAAATTTACAGAAAAAGAAATATGGATTACGGTAAAGAATTCGAAAAATACGCTACTCAGCACCATGGGATTAATAGTAACTACTATAATCAGATTGTGAGTAGTATGTATCCAACAGGAATGACTCCTAATATCATAGAAGAGCGTCAAATGAATATTGCAATTTTTGATGTCTTTTCTAGATTGATGATGGATCGTATTATTTTTTTAGGAACTGGAATTAATGATCAAGTTGCCAATATCGTTCAGGCGCAATTATTGTTTCTGGAAAGTGTAGATTCTACAAAAGATATTCAGATATATATTAATTCGCCTGGTGGAAGTGTATACGCAGGTTTAGGAATATATGATACAATGCAGTTTATTAAGCCAGATGTTGCCACTATATGTACTGGTATGGCCGCATCAATGGGCGCAGTATTGTTGTGTGCTGGACAAAAAGGGAAACGTTCTGGATTGCCTCATAGCCGTGTGATGATTCATCAACCATTAGGAGGAGCGCAAGGACAAGCAAGTGATATCGAAATTACAGCACGAGAAATTCTTATATTAAAAGAAGAATTATATAAGATTATAGCAAAACATTCTGGGCAAAAGTATGATAAAGTCTATGAAGATAGTGATAGAGATTATTGGATGAAAGCCGATAAAGCTCTTGAGTATGGAATGATTGATGAAATTTTGACTAGAGAATAAATACTGCTTTTAAAAAGAAGAGGAGTTTATATATGTAATCTGTTTTGTAAGCAGATGTATAAATTATGATGAAATAGAAACTAAATAACGATGGCCAAAGAAGATTTAGAATGCTCTTTTTGTGGGAGAAAGAAGCCTGAAACTAATTTATTGATTGCTGGATTAGATGCGCACATTTGTGACCGATGTATAGTTCAGGCACATGGAATTGTAGTAGAAGAAGCCAAGGATGAAGAAACCGGAGAGCTTAGTAGTGAATTAATGCTGCGTAAGCCAATGGCTATTAAGAAGTTCTTGGATGAATACGTGATAGGGCAAGAGTTTACCAAGAAAGTAATGTCTGTAGCGGTTTATAATCATTATAAGCGTCTACTTCAACCCCAGACCGAAGATGAGATTGAGATTCAAAAAAGTAATATCATCATGGTTGGACAAACGGGTACAGGAAAAACATTGATGGCTAAGACAATTGCCAAAATGCTTAACGTGCCTTTAGCAATTGTAGATGCAACAGTACTTACTGAAGCCGGATATGTAGGAGAAGATGTAGAAAGTATTTTAACAAGATTACTTCAAGCTGCAGATTATAATCTTGAAAAAGCGCAACGCGGAATTGTGTTTATAGATGAAATCGATAAAATAGCGCGTAAAAGTGATAACCCTAGTATAACACGTGATGTTTCTGGTGAAGGAGTTCAACAAGCATTGTTAAAACTCTTAGAAGGAACAGTGGTAAATGTGCCACCCAAAGGAGGTAGAAAACACCCTGATCAAAAGTTTATTGAGGTGAATACAGAGAATATACTTTTTATTGCAGGAGGTGCATTTGACGGAATTGAAAAAATCATTCAAAAACGTTTGAATATGCAAGCAGTCGGATATAGCGCTTCTAAAAGTGAAGATGCTATTGAGAAAGACAACCTATTGCAGTATATTATACCTAAGGATTTAAAAGATTTTGGATTGATTCCTGAGATTATAGGTAGGCTACCTGTGCTTTCATACATGAACCCTTTAGATGCAGAGACACTAAGATCTATTTTGACAGCACCAAAAAATGCTATTATTAAGCAATACAAGAAGTTGTTTGAAATGGATAATATTGAGTTTTCTATTACAGATGGAGCATTAGATTATATTGTGGATAAGGCGATGGAGTATAGACTTGGTGCTCGTGGTTTAAGGTCACTATGTGAGGCTATTTTGACAGATGCAATGTTTGAGCTGCCAGAAAGTGACGAAAAGGAATTTAGGGTGACTAAGGACTATGCCGAAAAGAAACTTAATAAATCAACCATTAAAAAACTAAAAGCCGTTTCTTAATTAGGGATGATTTAATTACATACACTTTTTATAAAGTGTTGACATAAAAAAACACCTTTATATCAGATATAAAGGTGTTTTTTGTTGGTTGATTAGTTGGATGAATCTATTTAATCAGAATATGATATTCTTTGTTTGTTGTTGGTAATGATGTCTTCAGTATTTCTTAATACAATCTGACTATCCTTAAGTCGAATATCAAAATTGTTTTGACGAATCAAAGCTTCATAAAAAGTAACTTTAGAAATTTCACTGTAGCATATTATTTTTTCTTCTAATGTATAATCTTTTTGAGATGATTGGTATGAAGAAATGTCCGTGTTAGTTTTTACAACTTCAGCAACTTCATTATTCCTATTATCATCAAGAGTTGTTGTATTGATTTCTTGTGCGCTAATTCCCGTAGCTGAGAGTAAAAAAATAAAACAAGATATCGTAGTTTTCATATTTTGGGACTTTGAAAAATTTATAACTATCTGGGAACAAATTTAATATGAAAAACAGATGTCAAAAAGCAATTCACTAATTTTTAGATTAAACGCTTTTTTTGGTCGATGAAAAACACTTTTTTTTGTTAAAATTTACAATTCCCACATACTTATTTTACGGTTTAACCATAATTTTGATCATATTCCCGACCATACTTTGATCAAAAAAGGTCAATTTCTTTAAACGATTGTAACTGAGTGTTTAAGTGAAGGAGTTTACACTATTTAATTCTAATAATTCATCAATATACGTTCTCTTATTCGAAAGTCTAGGTATTTTATGTTGTCCGCCAAGTTTGTCGTTCTTTTTTAACCAGTCATAAAACAAACCTTTTCTCGCTTCTTGTATTTCGAGTAAGTTTAGTGTAGTGTTATTGTATCGTTTGGCTTCGTAATCACTATTTACCTGTTGTAGATTTTGATCCAAAAGGTATCTAAATTGATCAATATCCTTTGGTGGTTTGTTAAATTCGATAATCCACTCATGAGCACCTTTTTCTTTTCCTACCATAAAAATAGGGGCAACGGTGTATTCTACGATTTCACTATTGGTACTTTTGGTGGTTTTTCTCAAAGCCTCTTCTGCATTTTCAATAATTAATTCTTCGCCAAATACATTAATGTGATGTTTAGTTCTGCCAGATACCTTAATTCTATAAGGATTGATAGATGTAAAACGTACAGTATCTCCTATTTGATATCTCCATAATCCAGCATTGGTGGTAATAATAACAGCATAATTTTTTCCCACTTCTACTTCACTTAGTGGTATCACTTTTTCATTTTTAGAACCATAACTATCCATTGGGATGAACTCATAAAATATACCATAATCTAACATTAATAAAAGCTCAGAAGAGTCATTATGATCTTGTATAGCAAAGAAACCTTCAGAAGCATTGTATATTTCATAATACTTAAAAGAACCTTTGGGCAAAATTTTGTTGTATTGATCCTTGTAAGGTTCAAAACTAACTCCTCCATGAAAATATACTTCTAGGTTATTCCAGATTTCAAAAAGGTTTTCATTACCGGTGGCTTCGAGTACTTCGTTAAGCAAAACGAGCATCCACGAGGGTACACCAGCTAGACTTGTTACATTTTCTTGAATAGTTTCATTAACAATAGCCTTCATTTTAAATTCCCAATCACTCATTAAAGAGACTTCGCTACTGGGTGTAGAGCTAAAATCTGCCCAAAAAGGCATGTTGTCTATAATTATTGCTGATAAATCCCCAAAAGAAGTGCCGTTTTCTTTATAAAGTTCTTTACTGCCTCCTAAGCGTAGGCTTTTTCCTGTAAAGAGTTTTGCATTTTCATTATTATTAAGATACATGCATAAAAGATCCTTGCCAGCAGCAAAATGACAATTCTCAAGAGATTCTTGACTTACTGGGATAAATTTACTCTTGGCACTAGTTGTTCCACTAGATTTGGCAAACCATTTAATAGGAGTAGGCCAAAATATGTTGTGTTCGCCAAGACGACTTCTTTCGATCATAGATTCATAATCTTCATAGGATCGAATAGGAACACGTTCTTTAAATGTTTCGTAATTGTATATAGAAGAGAAATCGTACGTTTTCCCAATTTCGGTATTTTTTGCTGATTCCAATAGCACATGTAATAATTCAAGCTGGACTTCATTAGGATACTTTAAGAAAAGTTCCATTTGATGAAATCGTTTTTTTAAGAACCAGCTGGCAATAGAATTAACTAATGGGATTGGCATTTTTTGATGTATATTTATGCGAAAATTGTGGTTTATTTGTGTTCAGATTGTTGTGATCTGAAAACTAAAATAGTAAAAATAATAACATTCTTCCCAGAACCTTAATTTATAATACAACTTTATGCAATATCAAGGGGTGCTTACCAAGATGCAAACAGAAATAGGGAGTCCTATTCAATATTACCTAGTTTTTGAATCTGATTTTATTCATATCAATCAGTTATTAGATAAAAAAGTGAGTATAGCTTTCGTAGGTTATCAATGTCTTGCTTGTGGTAAGAATAAGAAGATATTTAGACAAGGGTATTGTTATGACGATTTTTATAATCAACCTCAAGTGGGGGATTGGGTAATGCGACCTGAGCTAAGTACAGCGCATTTAGGTGTTGAGGATAGAGATCTTGAGTTTGAAAAAAAAGCACAACTTCAGCCTCATATAGTGTATTTGGCTAATTCGAGTAATGTTAAGGTAGGAGTTACCCGTAAATCACAAGTGCCAACACGTTGGATAGATCAAGGAGCTCATGAAGCTATTGAGATTGTTGAAGTGCCAAATAGATATTTGGCAGGAATTACTGAAGTGGCATTAAAAGATCAGGTGGCAGATAAAACAAATTGGCGTACCATGTTAAAAAATGAAATTGTGGATGAAGATCTCGTAGCGTTTAAAGATAAGATGAAAAGTTTTATTCCTGGTGAGGTTAAAGAGTACTTTATTGAAAATGGAAAAGAAACCAAATTAGATTTTCCTGTGCTTAGATATCCTGATAAATTGAAAAGTCTTAACCTTGAAAAAACACCTGAATATGCAGGTGTTTTAAAAGGGATTAAGGGTCAATATCTTATTTTTGAAGACAATACTGTTTTTAATGTGCGAAACAATGAAGGATATGTGGTGCGATTAACTATTAATTAATTTTGTTCGTTAATTATTGCTAACTCTTCTTTACCGTAAACTTCACATTGTTCTAGTGTGTTAGTGATGTCTTCAAGAGTAGTTCTTGGGTTAATAAGGCACATTCTAAGTACAACTTGACCTTGTAAAACAGTAGTGACTAATAATGCTTCTCTAGAATCTGTTATTTTTTTAGAAATGCTTTGATTTACTCGATCGAGTTCTTCTTCAGAGAGATTTTGTTGTATAGGATTATATCTAAAATTGATGATGGCCAATGTTGCCGGAGAAGTAATTTCCCATAGTACACTTTTTCTTAAAAGAGCTTCAGTTTGTTCTGCCAGGTCGATATTGTAAGTTATGGCCTTTTTAAAAGAATCTAATCCAAAGGTCTTTAATGACATGTAAAATTTTAAGGCACGAAAACGCCTAGTTAATTGGATGCCGTGATCATAAAAATTAATTTCAGATTGATTGCCTTCTATGTCTCTAAGGTATTCTGGTTTTTCGGTAAAAGTACTGCTTAACCATTCATGATTTTTAACCAACAAACATCCCATTTCATAAGGTTGAAAAAACCATTTATGAGGATCTACAGTTAACGAATCAGCACGTTCTATACCTTTTAAAAGTTGTTTCCCATTTTCTGATAATATAGCAGCTCCACCATAAGCACCATCTATATGAAACCATAAATTTTCGGCCTTACATATATTGGCCATATCCTCAAGAGGATCTACAGTTCCGGTATTGGTAGTTCCCGCAGATGCTATAATACAAAAGGGTTGTAATCCTTCCAAACGATCTCTTGCAATTATGTTTTTTAATTTATTTAAGGATATTTTAAATTCGATATCTGTTGGGATAATGCGAATTTGTTCTTTTTTAAATCCAATAACTTTAATAGCTTTTATATTTGATGAATGTGCTTGATCGGAAAGGTATATGGTGGCCTTAGAAAAATCACTTCCACATTTTATTCTTCGCGCCGTTACCAAAGCTGTTAAATTGGCCATAGAACCACCACTAGTAAATATACCACCTCCTTTTTTTGTGGGGAACCCAAAAATGTCTAATAACCAATTCATAGTTACGATCTCTAATTCGGCGGCGGCAGGAGATGCAGCCCAACCACCTGAAAATATATTGAATCCGGTAGCCAAAGTATCTGCCATTACACTAATGTAGTTACTGGGGCCAGGAACAAAAGAATAAGATTTTGGATGAGATACAATATTACTATGAGGTATGATTTGTTTCATAACAAAATCAAGAACATCATTAGCAGGCGAAGGCACGTTAGGAATATCTTCTGCAAGTAAAGAATCCATTTCTTCTCTTGTTGCTAATGCAACTGGCTTTTTATCTTTTTGAGTTTCGAAATGATCTACAATATGGTCAATTACTTGATAGCCATATTTTTTCATTTCGTCTTTTGATAATTTTAATTTAGAATTGAGGTCATTTTCAATCATGATCAAATGTTTTTTTATCACAACATGAACAAATGTAAGAGTATATACAGTGATTTACTTGTATAATCCAATAAAAAAATGGTACGTTGCTATTAACACTAAATTAATCTATGATGAATTTTATGCCTTGAAAAAAAGATATTGTAATTAAAGCGATACCAATGATTCTATGAAGTTTTGTTTTTGAACCTTCTTGTTTTTGAGACATTTTGTTTCCCCATTTACCATAAAAGTAGAGTGTAGTGATTTTACCTAGATAGATGCCTAAGAAAAATAATGCGAGCGATGAAATAGGATTTTGAGCAGTTAATTCAAAAATATACTTGTTAGTGAGCGAAATAGCAATAATCCAATAAATAACTACGGGTGGGTTAAGTAATGCTAAAGAGAATCCAGTTAAAAATTTAGATTTGGGTAGTTTTGTTTTGTATTTGGATTTTGTCTTGGTGTTATTTTCTTTGGATTTGATTACCATAAAATAGATTCCAATAGAAAAAAATAAGGTGATAAAGGCAACTTGAATCCATCTATTCTCTTGAAAGAAATCGGATAACTCCATGCTACAGTGTAATGCAAAAAGTGCCAATAATACCTCGCCGATACCCGCCGCTAATGCTACGTATGAAGCTTTTTTGATATTTTCCTTGATAGAGGTGTTAATTACTGCCAAATTAACTGCACCTATGGGTACAGCTCCTATTATGGCAATTATGGTTCCGATAAAAAGATATAGTATAATCATGCCTCTTTAGTTGCATTTGGTCATGTAATCTTACAAAAGATACGATTTTAAAAAACAAAGAAGCGGCATTCGCCGCTTCCTACCCTAAGTAATATAATGATAATTTAAAAACACATTACTGATTTTTTAAAAACTTCCATTGACCCCTATTCGCATCTTTTTTATGATTTCTTCGAAATAGAGTATGGTCCAAATAATTTTTTCGGTATCTGCATAAGGGACTAATTCTTCAATCACCTCTTTAGTAGTTTCTAGATTTTTTTCGGTTGACTCTGTACCATTTTTCAAGATTTTGAGATGTCTTGAATCTTCCTTTATGCCTATGTCGCTTAATTTAACACCCGCTTCATTGGTTAAAGAAATAAATGGAAGTATAGTCATGATTTCTTCTACTCGATCGGTGTAAAGCTTAATAAGCTCTCCTTTTTTTAAGGTTTCTAGATCGCTAATGGTATGAAATCTGGTTATTTGTTTCTTCTGCGTAAAAAACACCGCGTCGTTTACTTTTTGAGCTATAGCGCTATGTGCAATTATAAAGAAGAAAAAACTAATGGATAATAATCTAAACATATGAATATTTAATAAAGTTGTATTTGACCCAATTCTAAGTTGTACTTAAAACTGGGTCAAATTTTAATCTACTACTGCATAACCATATAGTTATTCATAGATTGCTTTAATTTAAATTTGGGAGCAAGATTATTTTGGGGATCATCAAATAGATCTTTCACATCAATAAAATTTTTGGTGAATCTATTATATTTTAAAATATTTAAAGAACTTTTCTTAATCACTTGGTTTGAAACTTCGACACCTTCACTGTGGATATTAAAGAAACTATTATCCATCATAAACGCTTTTTGTATTAACGCCAATGAAGTATATGATTTATCAAATTTGACAACATCCGAAAAACCTGATATTTTTGATTTATGGATATAGGTCATTGCAGAGTTTGTGGTGTAAATTGCTGACCCAGTGTGTTGAAAATTGGTCTTATCGGATAGATTTACTAATGTTGCGTTGGTAATAGTAACATCTGTAATGTCATTTGGTTTTGTAAAACCTAAGCTTTTATTGTAACCATCAACCTCGATCGCATAAGAACCGGTAGGACTTGTGATATAAGGATGACGTACGGCTACTATGTTATTTAAGTTTCCTTTAAAACCTTCCGAAATATGGTAATCATCTTCATTGGCTTTAAAAGAAATTAGGTTTTGAATATTGTTTGTTCCTCCGTGAAAATTAAAAGAATCTTGTCCAGAGTGACTTATCATAATATTATCTATAATAGAAGATGAGCCGATGCTGTATAAAGAAAGTCCGTTAGATCCTTTTTTTCTTTTGGTAGTGTTACCAGAAAATTCAATTCGTACATATCTAAGGATGACAGTCTCTTCATTTAATTGATCTCCACCATATGATGAGAATTGAGGATTAAAGTTCCCTTCCATAATACCTGTTCCGGAGGCAGTGTTTGTTTTTCCTGATCCAGCAATAATGATACCACCCCAATCTCCGCTGTTACGTGATTTGGCAGCTTTATTAGAAGTAAAAACAATAGGATAAGATTTTGTTCCGGCAGCAATTAGTTTTGATCCTTTTGTGATAATAAGGTTTGCTGGGTTTTTATGATCACCTCTTATAATTGTACCTTCTTGAATCGTTAATGATGCGCCACTTGTTACATAAACATCGCCAGAGATTAAATACACAACATCATTTGTTAAGTATGTATTATTGGCAATAATATTTGGTAGTTTTTCTTCAGCAGTAGGGTAATCTGTTTTGTTCGGGGAGAAATTGGTCCATACTTTCGCCCATCTGTCGTCATTTTCATTAAAATCTTGTGCAATAATAGTTGAAGAAAAAAGGAGTAAAATTAAACCTGTAACCAATGAGCAATGTTTAAGCATAATAGTTTGTTTTGGGGTTAAAACTATTGGAGGAAATTTCTCTCCCTCAATTTTGGGATTACTAAGTTAACAGAGTTTTGTTAAAGTTGGTTACGTTTTTACCGTAAACTTTGTACGTTCGTCGTTATTTTAACTATAATTATGAAAACATTATGAGTATTATTCCTACTCTTGTTAAATTTAGTTTACTGATAATCAAAAAATTAAGAAATATTGGTGTATATCAGCTGGGTATTGTGTAATTCGACGAGCGTCGTTCATTTTTGTTAAAAAAAGGGTCTTTTCCCCTGAATATTATTATCTATAATGTCATTTTTGACAGCTAAATTTTTGATTTATTTTGAAAAAACTAACCTGTTAGTTGCCAATCGATTATAAAAGTTGCCTAAATGAACACTTAAATCATAGAAATTTACTTTGAAATCGATGCGATATTATATCCTAAAAAGAAATTAACAAAAAACCAACCTTTTTAAGGTTGGTTTTTAATATGTTGTAATAGTTGGTTGTGCTATTTAGAAATTCCCATTAGCTCCAATTCTTATCTTTTTTATAATTTCTTCAAAATATAAAATAGCCCAAACTATTTTTTCCGTATCTGCATAAGGAATAAACTCGGATATTATCTCGTTTGTACTTTCTGCGGTTTCAGTTGTCTCTTCGTGATATTTATCGAGAGATTTTAGGTGATCAGAACTTTCTTTAATACCGATATCCGATAAACTAACTCCTGCTTCATTGGTTAAAGCTAGATAAGGCAGGATTGTTGTTATTTCTTTTACTCGTTCTGTGTATAGTTGTATTAGTTCCCCTTTTTTTAATTCTTCTAGTTGATCAATAGTATGAAATTTACCAATCATAATATTTTGGTCAAAAAACACATTTTTTTTGGATTGTGCATGACTGTAAGCCGAGATAAAAATTAGAAAAAGGATACTACTTAATGTTTTCATTGTGTAAAAGTATTTATTAATATTCGATCATATATGCCAAAGACTAATGCGTAACAGTGTAACTCTTAGGGTCTTTGATCGAAAATTTAGGATGTTTTTTGTTAAGCGGATCTGTGAACAGATCTTTGACGCTTTTAAAATTATTAGTGTACATATTATACTTTAATAGTCGATCTGTTTGGATCTTAAACTCAAAGCTAAGCAATACTGGTGTATTATGTACATTAAAAATACTGTTTTCTAATAAAAAACACTTCTCTATATCATGATAAGATTGGTATGATTTATCAAATTGTATAATATTTGCGAAACCAGATATTTTTGATTCGGTAATTTCTAATCTAGCTAGATTTTTTGAAGAAATCGCTGCTACTGTATGTTGATAATTTTTTTGATCGGATAAATTAATTAGGGATGCGTTTCGGATATTAACATGAGATAAAGAACTTGGATTAACATACCCTTCCTTTTTATCATACCCATCAGTTTCGATAGCATAAGAACCGCTAACGTCGCTAATGTAAGGGTGTCTTATTGCCATAATATTGTTAAGCTCTGCTTTATATCCAAGGGTGAAATCAAAATCATCATCCTTGGCTTTGTAGGATATTAAATTATGCATGTCTACCGATCCCCCAAAGCATTCAAAAGAATCGTCTGCCGAATAGCTTATCATGATGTTATTTATAATTGATTTTTTACCTAAAGCATATAATGATAGACCATTTAGTTCTTTGGATTTATCAATTTTTTTTCCAGCAAATTCAATTCTTACAAATGACATTTCGGCTGTTGATTCGTTATTAAGATCACCGCCATAACTTGAGTATTGAGGTAAAAAATTCCCTTCCAGCACTTTTGAAGTCGAAGGGGAGTTAATTTTTCCTGAACCTGCAATAATAATTCCTCCCCAGTCTCCAGGTTTCCTAGATCTTGGAGCGCTGTTAGATGTAAAAATAATAGGAGATGTCTTGGTGCCATTTGCTATTAGTTTTGATCCTTTTGTTATTATTAAACTTGTAGGGTTTTCTTTATCGCATCTTATAATTGTACCTTCTTGAATGGTGAGTGTTGCGTCGTTGGCTACATACACATTTCCGGACATCAAATACACAACATCATTTCTTAAATAAGAATCTGTTTCGATAAGATTAGGGAGAATTTCTTCGGGTTCAGGGTAGTCCTGAAGGTTGGGTTCAAAACTTGTCCACCCATTAGTCCATTTCATATGGGGGTCGCTAATTTCGGTTTGTGAAAAAGAGAAAATGGAGAAACAACAACAAATAATTATTGGTAGTGTATTCAATTTCATAGCGGGGTTATTTTGGTTTGGAATTAAAATTAAAATTATACCATTATTTTACTGACAATTGTGACGTTATTAAATCGTTAACCTAATTTTAAGCAATATATTGCCTGTAGGATAATGGTTTTATCCACAAAAATTCCTTTGGGAGTTGAAAAGAATATCCAGTTCTAAAATGTGAAGAAAGTATTGTTAGTAAGTTTTTGGATGTGTTTAATTTTTAACCGAATCCTTTTTCTTTTTTCGCCCTAAAAATCCACCTAAAATGTTTTTAGCAGTATTTTTTAATGCATCATCATTAGTTGCCGAAGAATCTTTTTTCTTTGACCCTCCTAGAAGGTCCGTAAGCACCTTTGTACCTTCGCCTACAATCTTTTCTTTTGCCTTTTCTTTTTGCTTATTAACTATTTGCTGGGTAAGCTGTTTTACAGCTTGACCTGTATTTAAATTTACCTTAGGATTAGTGAAATTTCCTGAAATTCCTATAGGAAGTCCAACGGTCATACTATTGGCTTCTTTTTCATCAAGTTGAGATATTAAACTCCCTACCTCACTACCTAGATACTTAGCAGGAACATCAAGGGTAACATTGTAATTCATACTTTGATCAAAACTGTGATTTCCTCCGGCCGTTATTTTTATACCTTCTACATCAAACTCGAAAGGCTTAACATTAATTTTTCCATCATCAAAACTCAAATTGGTTTTGATATCCTTTAAATTTAATTTATCGAGTTCTACAAAATTAAGTTGACCATCTAATTTTGATAAAAGAGGAGTTTTAGTGGTAGATATTTGAGCATTTAAGATTTCGGCAAGGGCTTTTCCTTTTAATGAGGTTAATACTGGTGTAAGATCATCGTTTAATCTACCGTTAAGGTTTATTTGAGAAGTAAGATTTCCTGTTAGTGCACGTGCAATAGGAGCAAGACCTTTAATGAGCTCAAGATTATTGAAAGATTGAACGATATCAATTTTACTTAAATCTAAGGCCATATCAAATGTGGGGACTTCAGATTTTGTAGATACATTACCATTAAAAGCTAATCCACCATCGAATATATTTGAAGTAACATCTTGTAAGTAAGCAGTTTCATCTTTGATTTTTACTGTTCCCTTTGTGTTTTGAAGTGTTAGGTTATCGTAGATAACTTTTTTAGTATCAAAATTAAGAGTAGCATCTAGAAAAGAGGGTATCTTCATTACTTCATTTTCTTTCTGCCTAGAATCAGAAGTTTCTTCAGAGACATCTTCGGGAGTACCAGAATCGCTGACCATAAAATCACTTACTGCAAAAACACTGGATGTAACATTAAAGTTTCCTTTTAAATCTTGTTTAGAAAATAAAAACCCCATAAGATTGTCTATAGTTCCTGTAGCTCCAAGATCAGATTTGCCTGTACTGGCTTCCATTTTATCTAATGAAATAGTTTGAGGATTAAAACTTACGTTTGCTTCTTCAATTTTAACTTCATTTGGGAGATCCGCAGATGCGTATGTGAACTTAGATATACTAGCTGTTCCCGAGCTTTTTACATTTTGATATTGCTCTTTTTCCAAAGATTGCATGTCAAAATGTGTTCTTATATCGGCATTTACTATGCCATTGATTTTTTCCTCAAGCTCTAATGGGTAGGCTTGATTTAAATTTGCCAAATTTAGAGTTCCTTTCATCATCATGTCGACGATCATGTTTTTGGTTAGATTTTTTAAATACCCTTTGGCGGCAAAAGAATCTTCGTCTATCCTAAAAGTTAAGTTATCTATCTTAACAAAGGTATCATCAACTAATCCTGTTTCATTTTTTATTTGCGTGTCGATATTAATGTTTCTAACTCCTTTAGGGAGATCAGGGTATTTAAAGGATGCATTGTGAGATTGTATTTGTATATCCATGGTAGGGATATAGGTGTCATCAGATTTTCCTTTAACGATTCCATTAATCGAAAAATCTCCTGTGGTGGTTACTCCATCAAGGTTTTTTGCGTAGGTTTCTGGTATAACAGCAAGAAAATTTTTAAAATCAGAAGTTGGAGTCTTAAAACTTAAATCTACATCTATATGTTTTTCATTCAATTGAACAAATCCAGCAAACTCTAAAGGTAATCTATTGATAAGAGCCTTATTTTCTTTAAAAGAATATCGTTGGTTTTTAAGGTCTAATTCTATTTCTGCATCCAAGTGCAGTTTGTTGTTGTTTAAATATTTAGTGTCCTCTAAACTAAATGATACCTCGGTATTTGTTTTGGTGTCCAAAATCACCTTTTCGCCAGAAACAGATCCGTCACCTTGATGATTAAGATGTGTCATTTCTAAAACGGTTTTACTTACATCATCAATAAAAAAGATTTTACTATCATTAATTTCATAATGTTCTAGATCAAAAACAAAAGAACCACTGTCTTCTTCATCAGGTGCAGGTGCAGGTGTTACTTCGTTTTTATTCGTTTTGGTAATGTCAAAATTTGAATTACCCAGAGAATCTGTTTTAATGGCAATATGAGCTTCGTCAATAATTATTTTTTGAACATTTATGGCTTCCGATGCATCTTTGAACAATTCATTGATCGACATATTTAATGCTATTTTTTTAGAATAGGCAAGTGTGTCTCCTTCAAAAGGAGCGTAATTTATGACCGAAAGTTCATCTATAATGACCGAAGCTTTAGGGAAGCTTCTGACTAAGCTAATATCAATATCAGCAAAATCAACCTTTGCATTTACATGTTCATTAACCAGATAACGCACCTTATCTTTAATGGTTCCTTTAAATATAAAAGGTATCGAAATGATGCCGATAATGCAAAGTAAAAGGATAACACCAAGAATTTTTAGGGCCTTTTTCATGTGTTTATGTTGATTATGTTTTGTTAAAAAGTTTTATAAAGTAACGATTTGCAAAGGTACTATGTTGCTTTTTTTAAGTTAACTATTTGTTAGATTTTATATTTCAAGATTAATTTCTTCTCCTTGTTTCAGGTTAAATTTCTTACGAAAAGCATAAACTGCCAAGTATAAAATTGGCGTATCAAGTGCAGCTACTAGGATTTTAAACAAAAAACCATTTAGCAACAACAATCCAAATCTATCCCAGGAAATGATATCAGTAGAGCATAGTAATAAAAGTACTGTTGCAGTATCAATAAATTGAGAAGAAAATGTAGAGAAGTTATTTCGTAGCCATAGATGTTTTCCTTTGGTAACTCGCTTCCAGAAATGAAAAATTTGAATATCAATATATTGTGCAAATAGATAGGCTATCATAGAAGCAAAAACAGCAATAGCTGTGGCTCCAAAGACGCTTTTAAATACTTCATCATTTATAGGTGACCAAGAGGTGGCTGGAACGGCTGTAGCGACTGATACTATTAATAAAGAGAAAAATGAGGCAAAAATTCCTGCAGTAACTATTTGATTTGCCTTTCGTTTTCCGAAAATTTCACTGATAATATCTGTTATCAAAAAAGTTATTGGATATGGTAATATGCCAACAGAGATTTCAAAAGTGTAAATTCCGAAAAAATCCCAATGAAAAAATTTTTGAAAAATTAGATTAGATGCAACAAGAGAGGAGATAAACAAAGCCCCTAGGATAAGATAAATTCTGTACGCGGCTTGTTTGTCCTTAATGCTTAAGGTAGAATTGTTCAAAATAGAGTAGTTAATAATACTTCGCACAAAAATAAGGCGATGTGGTTTTGTTTTACTTAATTTGTTCTTAAAAATAAGAAGTTCTGTCCAGAATATAAACCTCTCGTATTGAAAACACCAAATCTCGTACATATTTCATTAGGTAGTAATATGGGAAATCGACTAGATTTTCTTCAAAAAGCTACTCAAAAAATTTATCAAACTATTGGAGGCATTAGGGCTATTTCTGGTGTGTATAAAACACCTTCTTGGGGGTTTGAAAGTGATGATTTTTACAATGCTTGTATTGCTATAGATACATTTTATTCCACTAGTGAAGTCTTAGGCTATTTACTGCAAATTGAGGTAGAGTTAGGAAGGAAAAGGGAAGGGGATGATGTCTATCAAGCAAGGACAATAGATTTGGATATAGTGCTTTCCTCTGAAGGAATAATTAATACTAAAAAACTTATTGTTCCTCATCCGTCTATGCAGGATAGAAAATTTGTTTTGGCACCTTTGGCTGAAATTGCGGAGAAAGAAAAGCATCCAGTGCTACAACAAACTATTAAAGAATTATTAGAAAGTGGTGAAGACGATTCGATAGTGTCATTAATCGATGAAAAGATTGTAAACCCTAAAGAGGGTTATGATCTGGCACGATTTCAGTATTTAACAATTGAAGGAAATATAGGCGCAGGAAAAACAAGTTTAGCACAACTAATTTCAAACGAGTTTAATGCTAAGCTTATTTTAGAACGTTTTGCTGATAATCCTTTTTTGCCAAAGTTTTATGAAAATATGGAGCGATATGCATTTCCTTTAGAAATGTCTTTTCTTGCCGATAGATATCAGAGATTGCAGGATGATATTGCTCAATTTGATCTTTTTACAGACTTTGTAGTAAGTGATTATGATGTGTTTAAGTCTTTAATTTTTGCACAAGTTACTTTACAAGAGGAAGAATTTGTATTGTATAAAAGAGTATTTGATTTAATGTACAGAAACCTTGCTAAACCGGGGCTATATATTTATTTATACCAAAATACTGAGCGCCTATTGAGAAATATTAAAAAAAGGGGAAGGGATTATGAGCAAAAAATTAAACCTGAATATCTCGATAATATTAATAAAGGCTACCTACAGTTTATGAAATCTCAACCCGCCCTTAATGTGAAAATAATAGATGTTTCTGATTTGGATTTTATTGCTAATCGATCTGATTTTGTTTCAATCTTGGAGCAGATTTGCTAGTAATTTGATTTTTTACACAACTTTGTCCGGTACTAGTTCTTAAGTTTTTTGTAATTCTTCAGCAATTTTTTGCACTTCATCAAGTACACGAAGTAGGTTGCCACTCCATAGTTGGGCAATCTGCTCTTCGGTATATCCACGTTTTACTAATTCTAAGGTTACGTTAAAAGTTTCTGAAGCATCGCTCCAGCCTTCAATTCCACCACCACCATCAAAATCTGAACTAATACCAACATGATCGATACCTATTTTGCCTACCATATAGTCAATGTGATTTACAAAATCTATTACATCTACAGCAGGGGGTAAATTATCCATTTTTTTAACTTTTGCTCTACGTATGGCTGCCATGGTGCCTAAAAAATCATAGTATTTTTCTTTTCCTTCGGCACTTAGTTTCATTACTTCTTCGCGCTCTAACCAAGTAACCCCCATCGAATCGGCTATTTGTTTTCCTATTTCAATTTCTTTTACAGAACGCTTTTCAAATTTTTCTGTGTTTAGGTATGATGTAAAGGCAACAGTTTGTACAACACCACCATTTTCTTTTAACCATTGTAATTGCTCATCATCTAGGTTTCGACTATGATCACAAAGTGCTCTGGCAGAAGAATGTGAAGCAATAATTGGAGCTTTGGTGAGTTCAATCATTTTACGCATAGATTCTTTGGATGGATGAGAAACATCGATCATTATTCCTTGTTTATTCATCTCTGCAATAACTTCTTTGCCTAGGTGGCTTAATCCATTATGCAGCCATTTTCCATCTGCTTCACCAGTATTAGAATCACATAACTGGCTATGGCCATTATGAGATAAGGACATGTATCTCGCTCCTAAATCATGAAATTTTTTCACATTACTAATATCTAAACCTACAGGGTATCCATTTTCTATTCCGATCATGGCAACTTTCTTACCCTTTTTATAAATTCGTCGAACATCATCAGAAGTTAACGCGAGTTCTATTTGGTTTGGAGCAATTTCTTTAGTGAGCTTATGGATAGCATCAAATTTAGACATAGCAATATCATAAGCTTTTGTATATCCAGCTTGATTTAGAGAATCTTGACCAGTATATACAATAAACCAAGCGACATCTAATCCACCTTTATTCATTTTGGGTAATGTGATTTGCGAATTCAAGTCCTGAGTATAATTGATAGAATCTGTGAAGTTTTTAATATTAATATCGCAGTGGGTGTCTAGAGTAATTATTTTATCATGAATTTCTTTTGCTTTGACAATGAGTTGATCTTCTAATAAGTTCTCTTTTTTTTGGCTTTCTTTCTTGCACGATATCATAAGAAATATAATTGCTACGAATAGTGAGATGTATTTCATGAGTGTGAATTTTATTTCACATTAAACTTACAAAACAAATCCCAAACCACCACCCCGGTGCTTACCGAAATGTTTAAAGAGTGTTTGCTGCCAAATTGAGGGATTTCTATAACCGCATCACTTTCAGAAACGACCTCTTGTTGCACGCCCTTTACTTCATTTCCAAATACAATAGCATAGGTTTGATTGCTTTCGGGTTTAAACGTATTCAACATTGTAGCATTTTCTGCTTGCTCAATAGATAAGATTTTAACTTTATCTGCTTGTAAGTTTTTGATTAGTTCCAGCGTGTTTTCTTTGTGTTCCCAATCTACAGTATCGGTTGCTCCTAGAGCTGTTTTTTGGATATCCTTGTGAGGAGGAGTGGCTGTAATGCCGCAGAGATATATTTTTTGTACCAAAAAGGCATCGGCGGTTCTAAAAACCGACCCAATATTATTTAAGCTTCGAATATTATCTAATATAATAATCAAAGGAGTTTTTGATGCTGCTTTAAATTGGGCTATCGTTTTTCGATCGAGCTCGCTGTTTTTAAGTTTTCTGTTTTTTTCCATTACTGCAAAAATATCATTTATTCATTTTATTAAAGAAATAAGATTGTGAATAAAATTGAATAACTCGTAGTGATGATATTTCAAAAAAAATAGGAGAATAGCTACTTTAGCTTCATTCATAAAATTAGATGTTGAATGGCAGGAAAGAATGGTAAAAAGGTAACTCCTTTAATGAAACAGTATAATGCAATTAAGGCAAAGTACCCAGATGCATTATTATTATTCAGGGTTGGGGATTTTTATGAGACTTTTGGATCAGATGCTATAAAGGCTGCGGCAATTTTGAATATTGTTTTGACCAAAAGAGGGAATGGTAGTGAGCAGGAAACGGCTTTAGCGGGTTTCCCTCATCATTCGTTAAATACCTATTTACCAAAATTGGTAAAGGCTGGGGAGCGTGTTGCCATATGTGATCAACTTGAAGATCCAAAGCAAACCAAAACAATTGTAAAAAGAGGAGTGACCGAATTGGTTACCCCAGGAGTAGCACTTAATGATGAGGTTTTACAGAGTAAAACCAATAATTTTTTATGCGCGGTGCATTATGGTAAAAAAGGTTTAGGGATTGCTTTTTTGGATGTGTCTACAGGAGAGTTTTTAACAGCTCAAGGAGATATCGCACATATGGATAAGTTAATGCAAAATTTCAATCCTAGTGAAGTATTGGTTACTAAACCAAAAAAACAAACATTTTATAATGATTTTGGGCAAAATTACCACGCCTTTTTCATGGAGGATTGGGCGTTTAAGACTGATTATGCACACGAAACGTTAAATGACCATTTTGGGACTAACTCTTTAAAAGGGTTTGGAGTAGATCATTTGAATGAAGGGATTATCGCAGCAGGTGTGATTTTACATTACCTTAGTGAAACCCAGCACCATAAATTGCAACATATAACAGCGATCCAGCGTATTGCCGAAGATCAGTATATCTGGATGGATAGGTTTACTATTCGTAATTTAGAATTATATCGTGCTAATGCAACAAATGCCGTTACACTTTTGGATGTGATTGATAAAACTATTTCTCCAATGGGTGGTCGAACATTAAAACGATGGTTGGCATTGCCATTAAAAAATATTTCTAATATTCAAAAACGTCATGAGGTAGTGCAGTATTTTTTGGATACTCCTGCATTACATCAAAAAATTCAACATCAAATTAAACAGATAGGGGATGTAGAGCGTTTGATTTCTAAAGTAGCTACTGGTAAAGTGGGACCGCGTGAAGTGATTCAACTTAAGAATTCTCTAGAGGCTATTGCTCCAATTAAACTACAAGCCTCTAATAGTGATAATGAAGCATTAAAAGTTATAGGAGAAACCCTGAACGATTGCGAATTACTTCGTGATAAAATTAAAGAAACCTTAAATGAAGAAGCTCCTGTAAATGTTTTAAAAGGAAATACAATCGCCAATGGGTATCTAGATGAACTTGATGAATTACGATCAATAGCATTTTCTGGTAAAGATTATCTGGATAAGATGCTTGAACGTGAAACCGAAAGCACTGGGATAACTTCACTTAAGATTGCTTCGAATAATGTTTTTGGATATTATATTGAAGTTAGAAATACGCATAAGGATAAAGTCCCCGATACTTGGATTAGGAAACAGACTCTAGTGAATGCAGAACGATATATTACAGAAGAACTTAAGGAATATGAAGCCAAAATATTAGGCGCAGAGGAAAAAATACTTGCGCTAGAACAGCAATTGTTTAATGATTTAGTGGTGTGGATGAATGAGTACATTAAACCTGTACAATTAAATGCCTCTTTAATTGGTAGATTAGATTGTTTATGCTCCTTTGCTCAATTAGCGCAGGATAATCAGTATGTTAGGCCTTTGATGGATGAATCATATGATCTAGAGATTAAAAATGGACGTCATCCAGTTATTGAGAAACAATTACCACCTGGAGAGCAATATATAGCAAATGATGTGCTCTTAGATAGAGATGTACAGCAAATCATAATGATCACCGGGCCTAATATGAGTGGTAAATCTGCTATATTAAGACAAACAGCCTTGATCGTACTCTTGGCTCAGATGGGTTGTTTTGTGCCTGCAGAAGAAGCCAGAATCGGTGTGGTGGATAAAATATTTACTCGTGTAGGTGCAAGTGATAATATTTCTATGGGAGAATCTACATTTATGGTAGAAATGAATGAAACAGCAAACATCCTTAATAATATTTCGGATCGTAGTTTAGTTCTGTTAGATGAAATAGGTCGAGGGACGAGTACTTATGATGGGATTTCTATTGCATGGGCTATTAGTGAATTTTTGCATGAACATCCTGCACGACCAAAAACATTGTTTGCAACGCATTATCATGAACTCAATGAAATGTGCGAAACTTTTGGTAGAATTAAAAACTACAATGTTGCTGTTAAGGAGTTGAAGAACAATGTGTTGTTTTTGCGTAAACTTATTCCTGGCGGTAGTGAGCATAGTTTTGGGATACATGTAGCAAAAATGGCCGGAATGCCACAACAAGTATTGCACAGAGCTAATAAAATGCTTAAGAAATTAGAAAAATCTCATAGTAGCGAAGAGCTTACCGATAAAATTAAAAACATACAGGAAGAGGATGAATTGCAACTTAGTTTCTTTAATCTCGATGATCCTTTATTAGAAGAAATTAAGGAAGAAATATTACATATTGATATAGATACGCTCACTCCTGTTGAGGCATTAATGAAACTAAATGAGATTAAACGTATGTTAACCAGGAAGAAAGCATCGCAGGTGTAATTTTTTTAATTCTTTTTTTAAAAAAGACTTTGGTATTTCTATAATTGTTTTAAATTTGCATCCGCAATAAGGAATTGCAACGTTCTTAAAATACTGCGAAAGTAGCTCAGGGGTAGAGCATCACCTTGCCAAGGTGAGGGTCGCGGGTTCAAATCCCGTCTTTCGCTCTGAGATACGCACCATGCTGAAGTGGTGGAATTGGTAGACACGTTGGACTTAAAATCCAATGGCCTGTAAGGCCGTGCGGGTTCAAGTCCCGCCTTCAGTACTAAACCCTCTTAATCTTAAGATTAAGAGGGTTTTTTGTTTTTTAATAACACATTTCTTTAATTTGTGACTAAGGGAAATTTTGATTATTGGGATTAGCCAAGATATTCCATATTCAAAATCCGTATACTAGGCCTTGAAGATTTTTTCTTCGAGGCTTTTGCGTATTGTATTGGCTATTTTCTTAAATATTATACGGGAAAGAAGGTGGTTAAAGAGGCAATGAGCTTCTATTTGTTCTTTACGGTAGGAACCAGACTTATAATCTCTATTTCTTGATCTAATAAAGTTGTATTTAATTCGGAGATATTCGTTAGATCCCTCAAATTATTTAATTCTGATTTTGTTTTTTTACTAATAAGACTTTGTAAATATTCCGAAACAGCAGGTTTTACAGTGTTAGTATTTACAGTTTCATTAGAAATCGTATCCACCTCTTTGGATCGATAACTGTTTACAGTAAAGCGATAAACTACATTTAAGGATATATCTTTTTGGTCAGAAGACTGGGCAGATAATTCGTATAGATAGAAAAGTGTGTCTTTTGGTGTAATGGGTATTATCTCCTGATTCATATCTGAAGAACGACTAGAACCTTGTTTTTCTTTGCAAGATACAAGTATCAAAATTGAAATAATAGACAGGAGTATAATTCTTCGTTTCATAAAGCAATGTTTCAAATGGGTACGTTGTAAAAGTAATAAATAGATGAATTAAATGTATAATTCCTTAAAAACGATAAAACTGGTTTTTTATCGAATAATGATCATTTAAATCAATCTATTTTTGTCTTGATGACTGTGTAGAGTTGTATTTTGATGTATTTCCCCGATAGTTTGTTTAAAAAGATATGTCATGAAAAATGATTTAAATAACGCCGAAATACGTTTGATTATCCATAATTTGATCACTTTTATAGTAGTTGATGCTAAAGAATACGTAAGTGATAAACACAAAAAAGAATATGTTCTGGGTTATGTGCATCTTTTGATTAAAACTATTAATCTTATAGATGACGATGTAGAATTTTCGGTTATAGAAGATATTGCTAATGACATTTCAATGTATCTTGAATAAGTATTTGTTGAATTCTCCATGTTTTTGAAAGAAGGCCTTTTTATCTGGGATAAATGGGCTTTCTTTTTCTAAGTAATAATAACTTTTATATCTTGAACGTTTTAATATCCAAAATCTATAGTATAGTGAACAACGAACAAGAATACATTGATAGATTAAAAACTGAGAATAAGTTACTTCAGGATAAACTGGATAAGATAAATACAGGGAAGCAAAAGAAAAGAAAATTTAGGCGGTGGCTTCTAAAAAAATCTAGTGTTCCTATTTTTGGTTCAAGACTTAAAAAAAGCATTAGTAATGCCATTAACGAGTATAAAGAATTTAAAACGGTATCTGTAGATACAGTTTCTGATGTTTCTTCAAGTTTGATATGGAGAATTACCAGAATTGGTTTATTCGCTTTTATGGTGGCTATAGTGCCTGCTGCGGTTTTGATTTTTCAGACAAAGTTGTTGATGAATCAAAATAAATTAATTACTAGTCAAAATAACCTGGTAGAAGCAGATCGAAGATCATCCCTTGTTTTTGTAATGGGAGATGTATTAGCCGATCTCAATGAAGAATTAAAATATAAAGGATCTAGTAGTCGAAACATTAGTAAGACTTTAGAAGCAAGAATAATTGGATTATGTATGGCAATGAAGCCATATAAGTTTATTGAAAACGGTGAATTGATTAAGGAGCCTATTAGTCCAGAAAGAGGGCAGTTATTATTTAGTCTTTTAAAAAGTGATTTGGGTACAGAATCCTCTCAGGATATCTTAAACTCTGCGGATTTTAAATATACTAATCTTAGAAAGGTGAATTTGGGAAGAGGTGTGAACCTAAAGTATGCAAGATTGGACTACTCCGATTTGAGTGAAGCTCAAATGCCTGCTGCTAATTTAGAACGAAGCGAGCTTAAGGAAGCCCAAATGAGTAAAATAAATCTATCAGATGCTATACTAAAAAGAGCAAGACTACATAACGCTAATTTACAACGAGCAGAATTATTAAGTGCTGATTTAACGCATGCTAATTTGTTTGGAGCTGATCTTACGGGAGCAGATTTATCCGAAGCAACTTTGTGGGGTACGAAATTAGAAAATGCGAATTTAAGCGATGTTATTTTGGATAATGCTATTGTGGATAGGCAAGATTGGATTGACTACATAGACGATACCTTAAATATTAAAGGTGCTGGAGATATTGCCGATAAGTATAGGGTTAAAAAGCAAGGGAAACAACAGTTTGTATTAATTCCCAGGAAATAATTTCATTCTTGTTTTAAAAAAATAAGCCTATGTATTTTTTGTACTAACCAATTCCCTGCAGGGAAGTATAAAGCAAAAAATAATGCCATCCCTAAACTAAAATTTTGAGGACTAAATATCTGATCTAAAATATTATTGGGATACACGTATGATGTGTGAAGCCAATAGCCTAAGAACTCTAATATTCCCATAGCAACTAACCCATAAGCATACTGGTTAAAAAAGGTATAATTTTTCAATAAAATTGAAATCGGTACCATATACAAGATGTAACATGTAATTACTTGCCACCAATATGAAAATCTTGCTATTTCCATTTCTGCACCAAAACGATTCATACCTAACCCCCATAAAAAATAAATAACAACGTACGTTAAGATTAGTGTTTTGGGAGTTTCTTGTAATATTTTTAGCTTTTTTACTACTGTGTTAATCATATGTTACGGTTCTATTTTAGCGACCATACGGAAAAATGGTTTTTTATTAATTTTAAATTTTTTGCTACTACTTTGTTTTATGATTTCTCGCAATTCATTAATCGAAAAAGCTCTTTGGATAGCAGTCAAACCATCCTTTTTTGCCATATTAGAAATAGGTAATAAATAGCTCATATTTTTAAACAAATAATAAGCCATTCTGCTTCTATACAGTTCACTAAAAATAATATGTTTTATCTTTTTTCGTTGCGTTTTTTTTAAAAAATCAACAAGACCCTCATTGTCAAAATGATAGATAAAATGACTGCTTATTAGAAGATCGCAATCTGGGATTTTAAAATTTTTGTCAAGTATATCTGCAACTACAAAATTAATATTTTGCGAATGAGGTATTTTTTCTGAAGCAAACAATATACTAGAGGGGTTACCATCTATTCCTGTAAAAGAGACTTCAACATCTTTTTGTTTAAGTTTTTTGGAAATGTAAAAAATGCAATCACCTCCTCCGCAACCTAAATCGACTATATGAATTCGTTTTTTATTCTTATTCTTTTTACAATATTGTACTACTGCATTAGATAATTGTGTGTGGTTCCCTAAAACCGAATTTATCCATTTTAGGCTGGATAAAGTGTGTGTAAGCGGTTCTCCGGATAAGGATAAGTCATCCAGTTTTTCTGATGTACGTAGTCTTACTCTGGGATTCATTAATAGTACATTAAATAGCTATTAGGCATCATTAGTCATAAGAATAATAATAACTTTACAAAAAAAGAAATTGTAGGATGAAAATAAATGATATTATTAAAAAAAGGAGATCTGTTTTTCCACCGCAATATAATGATACACCTATATCTGAGGCGTTAATAAAAACAGTTTTAGAAAATGCAAATTGGGCACCAACACACAGATTAACAGAACCATGGCGTTTTAAAGTTTTACGAGGGGGAGCAAAGGATAGGTTAGGCACGTTTTTATCGAATACATATACCGATATTACGCCAGATGCCAGTTTTTCTCCTTTTAAGCATAAAAAAATTATCAATAATTGTAAATCTGCAAATGTTATCATTTTGATATGCATGCAAAGAGATCTCGAAGAGCGAATACCAGAATGGGAAGAAATAGCATCTACCGCCATGGCAGTCCAAAACATGTGGTTAACATGTTCAGAATATGGTGTGGGTTCTTATTGGAGTAGTCCTAAGTTAATTGAATATATGGGTGATTTTTTAGAATTTGAAGAAGGAGAACGCTGTTTGGGTATCTTTTATATGGGGAATTATGATGCTGAAGTTGAGCTAGATTCAAAAAGAGAGAGTATAGCCAACAAGGTTAAATGGTTGGATTAAAATATAAAAGCCATCTCAAATATTTGAGATGGCTTTAAAAAATTACATTAAATTTTGATTACTGCTTTTTTAGAGCGTCTTTAGCGGCATTAGCAGCTTTATCAGTACCTTCTTTTGCAGCGTCTTTTACAGCGTCTGTAGCTTCACCAGCGGCATCTTTTGCAGCGTCTACTGCATCACCAGCAGCATCCTTTGCAGCATCTACTGCATCACCAGCAGCATCTTTTGCAGCGTCTACTGCATCACCAGCAGCGTCTTTTGCAGCGTCTACTGCTTCACCAGCAGCGTCTTTTGCAGCATCTGCAGCTTCACCAGCAGCATCTACTGCTTCTGTAGCTGCATCTTTAGCAGCTTCTTCTGCCTTATTAGCTGTTTCTCTACATGATGTTACTGATACTGCTAACATTAGAGCCATAGCTCCTAGAAAAATTTTTTTCATAATAAATAGATATAGTTATTTGGTTACTTAACGTCAAATGTAACACTTTATTTTAACAGTTAAAAAAGCTTCCTAGATTGAAAGTGTAAAACATGTCAAATCTATTTGACTTATGAATTGTTAGTTTTTTCAATAAGATACTTCCAATATCGTTTTGGGATATGCTGTAAATGAAGTTTCGTATTTTTTCGGGAGGTAATGTTTACGCTTCTATAATAGGTGCTCCAAAGTTTTTGGAAATCCCTTTCTTGACCATTATAATGCTTTTCGATGTTTTTAGAGGATATTGTGTTACTATTCTCAAAAGTTATGATTTCTACAGAAGAAAGGTTGTAATATAGGCCATATTTTCTCGTGGTATCATAAATGAGCCATTTTTGATCGGCATAACGATCTTTGAAGTGATGTGAAATTAATGGTAATACATTGAAATCTGGAGCAACTGTTGCTACGTATACGTTGTCGTTGGTTAATTGGAAACGAACAAATGCTTCCATTCTATGTTTTTCACGTTGAACCATTTTAGCAACTTGAGTAATTTTCAAAATATTTTTATTGCTAAAATCGGTACTTGGGGCATGTGTTTTTTCAAAAACATGCCTCATATAATTCAATAATGTATTCTCAACTCCTTTAATTTCACTCAAAAAAACTTTGAAAAAATCCCGTTGTTGTGTAGCATTTGTTTTTTCTTTAAAACCTTTCCATACTCGATGTGCTTTATGTTCTTCAGTTACAATGTGCTCAACAATCATAAACATTTGATTATTAGTTTGCGATGCTTTTCTAATTATTGGGTTTTTTATTTTTTGATCATATACAATAAAAATGCAAGATAAGAACCCATCAAAACTTCCATCGTAGACTAATATGGTTTGTGGATTCATTCTCTTTGCTTTTATGAAAATAAACTAAGTTGTTGATTAAAATAATTAGAGTATTTACTTTTCGTACTTTTTAATATTTTATTTTTTAACATTATTGGGGTCAGATCTTTAGAGTAAAAGTCTTTAGAGTTGCATGTAATAAAATATTGGGCTCTGTTTGTGGCGATACCAATTGCTTTAAGATGCGACCAATCTAAACGTCTAAATTTTCTTGCCTGTACTATTTTTGAAACTGATGCCATACCAATTCCAGGTACACGCGCCAACGTTCTTTTATCCGCGGTGTTAATATCAATCGGGAAGAGTTGTAAATTACGCAATGCCCAACTCAACTTTGGGTCTATATCCAAATCTAAATTTTTATGCGTAGTATTAAGTATTTCGGCGATAGAAAACCCATAAAACCTAATTAACCAATCCGTTTGATACAATCTGTTTTCTCTTAGAGTAGGCACCTCAGTTCCTATGGATGGTAAGCGGTTATCTGGCATAACCGGTATGTAACCAGAATAATATACTCTACGCATATTGAATTTTTTGTAATAATATGTGGCAGAATACATAATATCTTTATCACTTTCTCCTGTGGCGCCAATGATCATTTGTGTGCTTTGACCAGCTGGGGCATAACGAGGTGTTGATTTAATAATTTTTTTTTCGGTTTTGTACTGAATAATTTCATTTTTTACCTTTTGCATAGGTTTTATGAAATCTTCATGTTTTTTATCTGGAGCTAACAACTTGAGTCCTGAAACTGTGGGGATTTCTATATTTACACTTAATCGATCTGCATATAATCCAGCCTGCCTCATCAATTCATCACTTGCTCCTGGAATAGATTTAAGGTGTATGTAACCATTAAAATTTTCTTCTAAACGCAGTTTTTTGGCTACAGTTATCAACCTTTCCATGGTGTAATCTGAGTTTTTGAAAATACCTGAACTTAGAAACAATCCTTCTATATAATTTCTTCTATAAAAATTTATGGTAAGATCAACTACTTCCTGGATTTTGAAAGCAGCGCGTTTAATATCATTACTTTTCCTAGTAACGCAATATGCACAATCATATATACAATGATTGGTGAGTAATATTTTTAAGAGAGAAACACAACGTCCATCTTCAGTATAGGTATGACAAATGCCCATACCAGTGTTGTTGCCTAGCCCTTTTTGAGTATTTGCTCGTTTACCACCACTACTCGCACAAGAAACATCGTATTTTGCTGCATCTGCAAGAATTGAGAGTTTCTCTCTAATTCGATCAAACGACATATACGGTAGATGCAGATTTTATCTGGTTTTTAAGTGCTCTAAGTACTTCATCAATATCAACCAAAATTTGATGATCGGTAAATCGAAACACTGTTATACCCAAAGATGAAATACATAATTTTTTTGGAGCATCCTGATTATAGATTTCAAGAAACTCGTGTGCATAACCATCTATCTCTATTGCTATTTTTAGTTGAGGACAATAAAAGTTAAAATGGTAACGACCAATAGTTTGATTTCTTAGAAAATGATACCCTTTTTCATTAAGTTTTATTTCAAGATCATCAATAACTTTAATAGTGTTGTTTAAAGAATGCCGAATTACTTTTTCTGGCACTTTTTGATAGAGAGGAATAACATGTGCGGACATAATTGGTGTATTTAGTTGTAATTTTTCCAAATTTATGGAAAAATTCCATATAAATTAAAATTAAATTATGTTAAAATTGGAAATATTCCAAAATCTTGTATCTTTGTTACTGGTTATCCCAGATTTAAAAGGTACATATATGATATAATAATTAAAATCCTGATTTTATGGATAATTTAACTGACCAAACAATTAAGCGGTTTAAACAAATTCGCGAAGAGAACCATTATACCCAATCCGATTTTGCTAATGTTCTTCAGATTAGAAACTCAACAGCAGATATCGAGCGCGGTAAAACAAAAATATCCGGAAAAGTTGTAGCCAGATTACTGCAAGAATTTAACATCAATCCACTATGGTTATTTGGAGAAAGTAATCAAAAAAAGATTCAACTGCATCTGGGTGATGTTTCTCCTAAAGTTATCACTGTAGATTCTCAAAATAATGAGAATATTGTTTTAGTTAACGTTAAAGCGGCTGCAGGATATCCACATAATGTGCAGGACGTGGATTGGTACCAACAATTACCAGCTTTTGACATCCCTTTACCAGAGTATAGAAATGCTACTTATAGAGGTTTTCAGGTTGAAGGAGATAGTATGATGCCTGTCTTAGAACCTAAGGAATGGGTGATAGGGAAAGCAATTAATAACCTTTCTGAAATTGGTAATAACTCAATCTGTGTTGTTGTTCTTGAAGATAGTGTTGTGGTAAAAAAGATAAAGAAAAATGAAGATGCTTCTGTGATTACATTGGTATCATTAAATTCTGAATATTTACCCTACAATATTCAAACACATCAAATCGTAGAGTTATGGGAAATAAATAGCAAATTAAGTTTTAATATTGATGCTAATTCTGATACTGCTAGTCTCAAACAACTTCAAGAAGCAATGCTTGTATTAACTTCTGAAGTGCGAAATTTAAAAAGTTAATTGATTATACCTAATTTCTTTGCATGTACTATGGCTTCATCTGAAGTGCGTACCAATAGGATAGGTGTTATTTTGAAGGAATCTATTATTTTTTGAATCCGTTTTTCTTTTCGCTTATGATTTACACTTCTTAAATATATTGCCAAAATGCGATCTGGATATTGTTTTGCTATGGTAGTATAAATATCGGCGTCCTTTTCTCCACTATCTCCAATTAATACAAATTGCATTTTTGGATACATTTTTAAAAGATTTAATATTTCAGATTTTTTATGAGGCATTTTGGGTTTTGGAGTTTTGTCAAAAGGAGTTCTGAAATCTCGTAACAAAATGGGCCCCTTGGGAAAACTATTTTTTTTAAAAAAAGCACTTAAATAATCATACAAATTCCAAGGGCTATTGCTCACATAAAAAAAAGGGTTCACTGGGTTGTTGTTTTTTCCGTTATGTAGTTTTTCATAAAACTTCACAGTTCCTTCAATAGCTAATCTTTTGTCAAAGTTTTTAAAAAAAGTATTAGCGATAACCCGCCATTTAAAAAAAGAAGCTACCCCTGTGTGTAAAATGGTGTCGTCAATATCACTGATAATACCATATTCTGCATCAGAGGAAGGGATGAGCATCTCACTTGTGAAATTGTTATTGTTGTTTATTTTCTTTTTTATCTTTTTATCATTGTACGCGACAGAATATGTAAGCCAACCTTCTTGATCAAGATAACTAGAGAGTTCTGGGATATCTTTTTCTAAATAGTAATAGCCTTCGGCATCGGTTGATGTTTCAACGATTTCACCGTTAGGGAGTTTAATTAATAAAGATATATTTCTTATTTCGTCACTTTCAAACTGACGATAAATATTTCGTAACGTTTTTAGTACATTTTGGTTTAAACCAAAATCTATGTTTTCATCTTCAAGAGCTCTTCCGGTGGCACGAAAAAGATAAGGAGTGCCATAACCTAAATAGGTGTTGATCCGTAAAGCTTTCTTTTTGAACATGTAAAAAAAGTAGATTTTGATATAAAAATAAACAACCTCACTCAAAGGAGCGAGGTTGTCAAGATATAATTTTGTGTTTTTTTATTTTAATGAAGCTTCGTAGCTACGATTTTTGACTGCGAATCTTCATTTTTCTTAAGTTCATTGCTTTTTTCTAAAGTATCTTGCCTAGATTGAACAATTTCAATATCGTTATCTGCAACAGCCGTTTCTTCAGTATGGCCTCCTAATATTGGGGCAATAACTAAACCGATTAAACAAGTTAGTTTGATTAAAATGTTCATAGATGGGCCAGAAGTATCTTTAAATGGGTCTCCTACCGTATCTCCTGTTACAGCAGCTTTATGAGCATCAGAACCCTTGTATGTCATCTCTCCGTTAATTTCTACACCAGCTTCAAAAGATTTTTTTGCGTTATCCCATGCACCACCTGCATTATTTTGAAAGATAGCCCATAATACACCACTTACTGTAACTCCGGCCATATATCCTCCAAGCATTTCGGCAATTGCCAACTTATCCATTCCAAATAATAATGGCACAAATGCAATTACCATTGGGAATCCAATAGTTAGTAAACCTGGCAACATCATTTCTTTTAAAGAAGCTTTTGTAGAAATAGCAACGCATTTGTCATATTCTGGTGTTCCTGTACCTTCCATAATACCTGCTATATCTCTAAACTGACGACGTACTTCTTGTACCATCTCCATAGCTGCTTTACCTACTGCATTCATGGCTAAAGCCGAAAACACTACAGGTACCATACCACCAACAAAAAGCATAGCTAATACTGGTGCTTTAAAAATATTAATCCCATCAATTCCGGTAAAAGTAACGTATGCCGCAAATAATGCTAAAGAAGTAAGTGCTGCCGAAGCGATAGCAAACCCTTTACCCGTTGCTGCTGTGGTGTTTCCAACAGAATCGAGAATATCTGTACGTTCTCTAACGATTGGTTCTTGTTCACTCATTTCTGCAATACCACCGGCATTGTCTGAAATAGGGCCAAAAGCATCAATAGCTAATTGCATTGCTGTAGTCGCCATCATTGCAGAAGCTGCTAAAGCAACACCATAAAACCCAGCAAAGGCATAAGATGCCCAAATTGCACCAGCAAATAATAGGACAGACGGGAAAGTAGAAATCATACCAGTTGCCAAACCAGCTATAATATTGGTTCCTGCACCTGTGCTTGATTGCTGAACAATTTTAAGAATAGGTGATTTACCCAATCCTGTATAGTATTCGGTAACAGAAGAGATCACTGCTCCAACAGTTAAACCAACTAGTGTAGCATAGAAAACTCTCATAGCCGAAATCTCTACAAGACCTTCTCCGAAAAATTCCATTTTCATAGTTTCTGGAAGCATCCACGTACATAGAGCAAAACAACCAGCGGCAACCAATATAATTGAAGTCCAGTTACCTATATTAAGAGCTCCCATTACCTGAGCTTCTTTGGCTTCATTACTTTTAATTTTCACCAACATGGTTCCTATAACAGAGATGATAATACCAACACCTGCTATAGCCATTGGTAATAATATTGGTCCAATACCACCAAAAGCATCCGAGATTGAACCTCCCATATCTTTAATTACATAGTTACCTAATACCATGGCCGCTAATACTGTTGCAACATAGGATCCAAATAAATCGGCCCCCATACCAGCAACATCTCCTACGTTATCTCCTACATTATCTGCAATTGTAGCAGGATTACGAGGGTCATCTTCAGGAATACCAGCTTCAACTTTACCAACAAGATCTGCACCCACATCTGCTGCCTTGGTATAAATACCTCCACCAACACGAGCAAATAAGGCTATAGATTCTGCACCTAAAGAGAAACCAGCTAATGTTTCTAAAACTATTGTCATTTTATCTGTAGAAACCCATTCTCCTCCCATAAAAACATTATAAAATATAATGAAGAATGCGGTAAGCCCTAGTACGGCTAATCCAGCTACTCCAAGCCCCATTACTGTACCACCACCAAAAGATATTTTTAGTGCATTAGGTAAACTAGTTCGAGCGGCTTGTGTAGTTCTAACATTTGTTTTGGTAGCAATTTTCATTCCTATGTTTCCTGCAAATGCAGAAAATACGGCTCCAAAAATAAAGGCTATTACAATTAACCAATGAGTAGTGTCTACTACTATAGAAACAATAAATAATAAGATGCTAACGATTACAACAAATATGGCAAGTAATTTATACTCCGCATTTAAGAAAGCTAAGGCACCTTCATAAATATGATCTGAAATTTCCTTCATTTTACCGTCACCGGCATCTTGTTTCATTACCCAAGATTTTTTAATGAGCATATAAATTAGCCCTAGTAATGCCAAAGCGATTGGCATATAAATCATATTTGATTCCATTAAATATATTTTAAGTTAATTAGTCGCTAAAAGTAGTAAAAATACCCTAAATACAAAAAGCTCAATATTTATAATAAAATATTGAGCTTTTTAAATTTTTTTGAAATAAAGTTTAAGAGATGCTAAACAATCCTTTAGGTTTATCTTCTATATCCTCAAAACGTTTTACACAGGCTTTGATAATATCCTTTGCTTCATCAATATTACCCCATCCGCCAACATCAACTTTTTTCTCTTCAAGATCTTTATAAACTTGAAAAAAGTGTTCAATCTCTTTTATCAAATGAGGATTCATTTCTTTTAAATCTGCAAGCTTACTAGCAATTGGATCGGCAACCGGTACGCAGATAATTTTTTCGTCCGGTCCTTTTTCGTCGGTCATGTGAAACACACCAATAGGTTTAACTTCTATGACACATCCAGGAAAAGTAGGTTCTGTTACTAATACTAAAACATCTAGAGGATCTCCGTCTAGTGCAAGAGTTTCTGGTATAAAACCATAATCTGCAGGATACATCATAGATGAAAATATCATGCGATCATAGCGTATTTTTTTGATATCAAAATCGTATTCGTATTTATTTCGACTCCCTTTTGGAATTTCGATAAGTACATCAAAGCTTTCGCGATTAGCTGCGCTCATAATTTTTGTTTTCTTTTTATGGGCGGCAAAGATAGGTATTACAAGGGGTTAGTTAAAATTTATTGCTAATAAATATCAATTTATTATTTAAATTTTAATGTAATGTTAAACTATAACGTTTTCAGGATACCAATACCATTAAAATTAATGCAATTTAATTTTGAAATTTGTCGAAGTAAAGGGTTAGAAATAAAACCCGAATGACCCTGTAACTCCAAACTTACGTGCATCAGGATTGTCAAAATAGTTCCCTCTGAAGTGAAAATCTATTCTAAAAATTTTAAAAATATTACCTACACCAAGACTGTATTCCCAATACACTTCATCTTCAGGGGCAATCAAAATTTCGTTAGAAGGTGCACTAAGTAAAATGTTTTCATCGGATAATTGTCCCCAAGCACCACGAATACCCACTAGTTCTCTAAGGTTGAGTTTTCTTAATAATGGAATTCTCGAGAAGATTCTTCCATTAAAGTTATGTTCTAGATGCAAAGTAGCATAAGTATCAGTTACAAACTCATAAAAATTAAGTAAAGGAAATGTGTTGTATATGGATAAATACGTTTGATTACCGGGTATTACACTCAGTAAACCTAAAGGTACATCTCCAAAAGTTTTCCCTAGTTCCAGTGTACTGTTTAATCGCCCAAAACCACCAATATTCCAAGGTTGTTGGTATAAGAATTGAATTTTTTGATAGTCAAAATCACTTTCGATAAGCCCTTTGATACCAACGCCATAATTAAGAAATAAGGTAGCAAAATCGCCTTCATTTACGGTTACTCGATCGACACCATACCCAGTAGTTTTTCTTCCAGGAAAATATGCCAAAGAAGTAGCGATTTCTGTTTGTTTGATTTCTGATTCGAGCGCATTAGTTTCTGAGTCTATAAAATCAAGACTAAACAGAGACCTGTCTGCTGGTTTAAGAGTTCTGTATGACCCAGTAACACCAACGGTAAAATTTTTCTTAGGTTCTAATTGCATAGAAAAAGCAGACAAATTAATTGAAGTTAACCTGTCATTATCTCCGGTTGCTATAATTGAGGAAGAGGCCAAACTTCTTCCTTCTACATCATTTGTATTGGTTAAACTAGCTCCTAATTGTTCAACATCTCTTCGGTTTCCTGCAGATACAATTAATCTTGATTTCCTGTCTACTAGGTATTTACCAGATACCCCGTATTTAAATTTTTTATCTTTAAACCCGTAAGCCCCATACCCTTCGATTCTCCATCGATCGTTAGCTGTAAAGTAAGTTCGTCCCCCTGCTCTTAATCTCCAACCTTCGATATCATTAAAACCAACCGTAGAGAATAAAGGACCAAAATCGAAACCATCAAACTCTACATACCCTGTGGCTAAGATGGTTCCTATATTATAGAGTCTTTTAAAAGCTTTTACGGTTCGTAAAGTATCTAAAAGCTTATATACTTTTTGCTCGTCTTTATTAAGCTCTTCCATTCTGGCATTTTTCCAGAAAGAATCTTCACGATTATATATGTCTTGATCATATGGATCTACTTGGCTTTGGTAGAATTTCCTGTCCTTTTTTTGATCAAATTTGTAGTTGTCAAATAATGTTGTTCTTTTTCCGTAAACACCACGAGATTTTTCCTTTTTACTAAAGGCAAAATCGGACTGAAAGTAATCTTTCGTAATTAAAAATATCGAATCGTTAAGTACGTCAAATTCTTGCTCGATATATAAATCTTTTACCCAGTTTATATTAGCACTTTTGGTAATTTCAAGATTAATTTCTTTAATAGCCCATGTGGTATCATTTACCCAGAAATCACCTTTAAAAGTGAGTTCATTTTTTCTTCGTGGGTAATAAATAATATTGTAGCACCATTTATTGCCTATGTAAGCACTATCTGATAGCACATAATTATATACGCCAACTCCTGTTCGAGATAAGGGACTAGTAAAACTTTTGTCAAAAAACTTTAGGTAGTTGTCGTATACATCATAATCCGAGTACAGGTCTTTTACAAAAGCAATAAGTGTTTGATTGTCACTAAAACCAGCATTTTTGTTTCCGGTTAAAACCTCCTTAGCTTCATTAAGCACATTGTCACCATAGACTTTTGAAATGGCTTCATTAAGGAAAATAGGTAAATATGTTTTTCCTGTTATTCTTGAGGTGTCAACATCATTAAAAATGAATTCCATACCATTAAAAATCCTACTATTGATCAAGGAACTATCTATAGTATTTAGGTCAAATTCTAACTTTTCATACTTGTCATACGTATATTGTTTGAATTTTTTGACTCCATTTTCTCTTCGATTATCCCATATTTTCTTTAGGATATCTATGGCAGGATTGTTCTTTTTAGAAGTTTTACCTTTGTAGATTACCACTTCGTCTAATGACGCAGCTTCTTCTTCCAAAGTGATCTCCATTTTGTATGTAACACTCTTTGTAAGCTTTATGGTTTTGGTTTCGAACCCAATAAATGAAATTTTAATGCTGGAATGAGTATCGTCAGACTCCATATAAAACCTACCATTCTCATCGGTTATGGTTCCAATAGTAGAATTTACGAAAACTATATTTGCAAAAGGTATTGGTTGTTTGTTGCTGTCATAAACCTGACCACCAACTTTGGTTTGCGAAAGAAGAAAAGTACAACTAAATAATGTTAGAATTCCCCCTAAAATCAAATCTCTCATCTAAAGCTATTAAAATTAATACTTGTGATAGTGTTAGTGGATCACCTCAATTTTCAGGCCAACTTTAAGATTCCTGAAATTGATGAAACGCAAAATAAAGGGTTTATTTTATTTATACATTACTTTTTTTACAGCTTTAACAACATCTTTACTATTTGGTAACCATTCTTCGAGTAATACAGGAGAATATGGAGTGGGAGTATCTGCTGTATTAATCTTTACGATGGGTGCATCTAGATAGTCAAAAATGTTAGATTGAACCTGATATGTAATTTCAGAAGCTATATTGGCTAGAGGCCAAGCTTCTTCTAGTATAACTAAGCAATTTGTTTTTTTAACCGAAGTGAATATAGCTTCTAGATCTAAAGGACGAACTGTTCTCAGATCTATAATTTCACAGGATATATTTTCTTTAGCAAGCTCATCGGCTGCTTTATAAGCTTCTTTAATAATTTTTCCGAAAGAAACGATAGTTACATCATTACCTTCTCTTTTTGTTTCGGCAACACCTAGAGGTATCGTGTATTCTCCTTCAGGAACTTCACCTTTATCACCATACATTTGCTCGCTTTCCATAAAAATAACAGGATCATTATCTCTAATGGCAGATTTTAATAATCCTTTGGCATCTTTTGGATTAGAAGGAATAACCACTTTTAATCCAGGGGTATTAGCGAACCAATTTTCAAAAGCTTGAGAATGAGTAGCTCCTAATTGTCCAGCTGAGGCTGTAGGTCCTCTGAAAACGATCGGAATATTGAACTGACCACCACTCATTTGACGCATTTTGGCAGCATTATTTATGATTTGATCAATACCTACCAAAGAGAAGTTAAAAGTCATGAACTCGATAATCGGTCGATTGCCATTCATAGCACTCCCTACGCCAATTCCTGAGAAACCTAGCTCCGAGATAGGGGTGTCTAGGACTCTATCAGAGCCAAATTCATCTAGCATACCTTTACTAGCTTTATAGGCTCCGTTATACTCTGCTACTTCTTCACCCATTAAGTAAATAGAATCGTCTCGGCGCATTTCTTCGCTCATGGCCTCGCAAATTGCTTCTCTGAATTGTATCGTTTTCATTAATATAAATGTTATTTTTGTGCTATACGAAAGGCAAAAGTAGCAATTAAAACCCTTTGATTACTCTTGAATATTGAAAAATTTATTATGCACGCATAGTAAATTAGACATTTTATTTGTACCTTCGCCTTTATTATTAAATTCTCAAAAAATACCTATATAAAATGAAGATATTAGTATGTATTAGCCATGTGCCCGACACAACTTCCAAAATTAATTTTACGGATGGTGATACTAAATTTGACACTAATGGGGTTCAATTTGTAATTAACCCTAATGACGAATTTGGATTAACTCGCGCAATGTGGTTTAAAGAAAAACAAGGAGCATCTGTTGATGTGGTAAATGTTGGTGGTCCGGAAACAGAACCTACCTTACGTAAAGCACTTGCCATAGGAGCAGATAATGCTATTAGAGTTAATGCTGAAGCTACAGATGGTTTTTATGTTGCCAAACAATTAGCTAAAGTTGTTCAAGATGGAGGTTATGATTTGGTTATAGGAGGTAGAGAATCTATTGATTATAATGGAGGAATGGTTCCTGGAATGCTCGCAGCTTTAACTGGAGCAAACTTTGTAAATACTTGTATCGGATTAGAGGTTGATGGTAATACAGCTACTGCTATTCGCGAAATTGATGGAGGTAAAGAAACTTCGACGACTACATTACCGTTGGTTGTAGGTGGTCAAAAAGGTTTAGTAGAGGAGAGTGATCTTCGTATCCCAAATATGAGAGGTATTATGATGGCTCGTAAAAAGCCACTTACAGTAGTTGACCCTGTTGATGCAGGTCAGGAAACTAAGGCGGTTCAATTTCAAAAACCAGCTCCAAAAGGAGATGTGAAATTGGTGTCTCCTGATAATGTTCAGGAACTTATAGATTTATTACATAACGAAGCAAAAGCTATTTAAAAGAAAAAATATGTCAGTTTTAGTATATACAGAAAGCGAAGGAGGAAAGTTTAAAAAAGCGGCTTTTGAAGTGGCATCTTATGCAAAAGAGGTGGCTAACATGTTAGGGACAACAGTTACAGCTGTTAGTATAAATGGAGGAGCGAGCAGTGAACTAGGTGCTTATGGTGTAGATAAAGTGTTAGAAGTTAGTGATGATAAATTGTCTGGGTTTAATGCCAGGGCATATGCAGATGTAGTTAAGCAAGCTGCAGAAAAAGAAGGGGCAAAAGTAGTTGTTGTAAGTTCTACAGCAGATAGTAAGTTTATTGCACCATTATTATCTGTAAATCTAAATGCAGGATACACTTCAAATGTGGTAGGATTACCAGAAAGTACTTCTCCTTTTACAGTGAAGCGAACTGCTTTTACAAATAAAGCTTTTAATATTACAGAAATGTCTACTGATGTTAAAGTGATTGGATTGTCAAATAATGCATTTGGACTCAAAGAAAGTTCTGGAGCCGCTTCTGCCGAAGCTTTTGCTCCTTCTTTGTCTGATGCTGATTTTGGAGTAAATATCACTGCAGTAGATAAGGCTACAGATAAAGTATCTATTGCCGATGCAGATATTGTTGTGTCAGGTGGACGTGGTCTAAAAGGACCAGAGCATTGGGGTATGATAGAAGGACTTGCAGAAGTTCTTGGTGCAGCTACAGCTTGCTCTAAACCAGTAAGTGATATGGGGTGGAGACCACATAGCGAACACGTAGGACAAACAGGAAAACCAGTAGCATCTAATTTGTATATTGCTATTGGAGTTTCTGGTGCAATTCAGCACCTCGCAGGGATTAATGCCAGTAAGGTAAAGGTCGTTATAAATAACGACCCTGAGGCGCCTTTCTTTAAAGCAGCAGACTACGGAATTGTTGGAGATGCTTTTGAAGTAGTGCCAAAACTTATTGAAAAATTAAAGGAATTTAAGGCGAATAACGCATAATTTTCATAAATTGTGCCCAATTAAGGGCTGTTTGAACCTAGGTAAAAGTCCATTTGTTCAAACAGCCTTTTTTTATTGAAAATGTTATGAGTTTAGTTCGACTGAACATAAAAGGAATATCATATAGCCAAACCCAAAATGGGGCATATGCATTAATTCTAAGTGAGATGGATGGAGAAAGAAAGTTACCAATAGTAATTGGTGCTTTTGAGGCACAATCTATAGCAATAGCTCTAGAAAAAGAGATCAAACCTCCTCGTCCTTTAACACATGATCTTTTTAAAAATTTTGCCGATCGATTTGATGTGATTGTAAAGCAAGTCATCATCCATAAGTTGGTAGATGGTGTGTTTTATTCCAGTATTATCTGTGAGAGAGATAAGATTGAAGAAATTATAGATGCAAGGACCAGTGATGCAATTGCATTAGCTCTTCGTTTTCAGGCACCCATATTTACATATAAGAACATTTTAGATCAAGCAGGAATTTATCTTAAGGTAAACCCTAAAAAGGATGATGAAAATGATCCAGAGAGCTTATTGGTTGATGAGTTAGTTTCTGATGATGTTGAGATGGTTGGTAAAGAAACTAGTTATAAAGATTTATCTCTTGAGGAACTTAATAAAATGCTAGATCAAGCAGTTAATAATGAAGATTATGAACTGGCAGCAAGAATAAGGGATGAAATTTCTAAACGCGGCTAGTTGATGCGTGCCCAAAATAACCTACATTGTATTTTTTTAAATAATTTCAATTTTATGAAAAGAGCACTGCTTACTTTTCTATTTTCACTTTTTGTTTTTACTTCATTATTTGCACAATCTGTCGAGGAAAAGTGGGTTTTAGAAAATATAAAAGATATTTCGGGAGAAGTTCTTACAATAAAGAAAGAAGATTACTTTCAATTAGCAAAAGGTGAATTTTCATATTCGTTTAATGACACAAAAGAATCTCTGAAAGGAGATTATTTACGACAAAATAATATAGTATTACTGTTTCCTGAGGTTGCAGAGGATTCTATCATTAAGTATAAAATAACATCTGCAACAGATTCTACTTTGGTGTTATCCAAAAAAGGAATTTTATATTCGTTCATTGCCCCTTCTAAAGAGATTGCAGTTGTACCGCAAATTTCTGAAACAGAAGAGTTAATTCCTAGCCAAGGGTTTTCTTTTAATAGTTTATGGAGAGGTGTTTTAGGAATGCTAGTACTTCTTACAATTGCATTTTTATTTAGTAGTAATAGAAAAGCTATTAATTGGAAAACAGTTGGATTAGGTATTGGGTTTCAGTTAATAATTGCCATTGGAGTTTTAAGAGTGCCATTTGTTCAAGCGATTTTTGAATGGGTTGGAAGTTTATTTGTTAGTGTTTTAGATTTTACTAGAGCAGGAAGTAAATTTCTGTTTGAAGGTTTGGTTGTAGATATGGACACCTTTGGTTTTATATTCGCTTTTCAAGTATTACCAACTATTATATTCTTTTCGGCGTTGACCTCCTTATTGTTTTATTTAGGTATTATTCAAAAAGTAGTAAAAGGCTTGGCTTGGTTGTTAACTAAAGCATTAAAGATATCTGGGGCAGAAAGCTTAAGTGTTGCAGGTAACATCTTTTTAGGTCAAACAGAAGCACCTCTATTAATTAAGGCATATTTAGAAAAGATGAATAAATCTGAAATGCTATTGGTTATGATAGGAGGTATGGCAACTGTCGCAGGAGCTGTACTGGCAGCTTATATAGGGTTTTTAGGAGGAGATGACCCAGTTTTGAGATTGCAATTTGCAAAACACCTATTGGCAGCATCAGTAATGGCAGCTCCAGGAGCAATTGTTATTTCTAAAATACTGTTTCCGCAAACGGAAGAAATTAATACAGATGTATATGTGTCTTCAGAAAAAATAGGATCTAATATTTTAGATGCTATAGCAAACGGAACAACTGAAGGTTTAAAATTAGCGGTCAATGTTGGCGCAATGTTATTAGTGTTTGTGGCTTTTATTGCCATGCTGAATGGTATATTAAGTTGGGTTGGAGATATCACTTCTATAAACACCTGGATAGCATCAAATACAGCTTATCCAAGCTTATCTCTTGAGCTTATTTTGGGCTATCTTTTTGCACCATTAATGTGGTTGATAGGAGTCGCCAAGGAAGACATAGCTCTAATGGGGCAACTCTTGGGGATAAAACTGGCAGCTAGTGAGTTTGTAGGCTATATACAATTAGCAGATTTAAAAAATGTAGCAAATGCAACACATTTAACCTATAATAAATCCGTTATTATGGCTACGTATATGTTATGTGGGTTTGCGAATTTCGCTTCAATTGGGATTCAAATTGGAGGCATAGGATCTCTTGCTCCGGGCCAGCGTAAAACCTTGTCGGAATTTGGTATGAAAGCACTTCTTGGGGGTACTGTAGCTTCACTGCTTTCTGCTACTATAGCAGGAATGATAATAGGCTAACTTTTTATTAGTAATTTGATAATTTTAATAAGCGGTTTATAACTATTTTATAATCTTTTGGTTATCATATTTCTCCATACCTATTTTTTGTATATTTGGATTCACTATAACTTATTATAGATTAACGTAAATTGTAATCAAGAGTATGAAACAATATCTTGATCTTGTTCGTCATGTAAAAGAAAATGGGAATATAAAACAAGATCGTACTGGAACAGGCACAAAAAGTGTTTTTGGATATCAGATGCGTTTTGATCTTAGCGAAGGATTTCCTATGGTCACTACCAAAAAACTACATCTTAAATCAATAGTTTATGAGCTATTATGGTTTTTGAAAGGAGATACTAATGTAGAATATTTGCAGGAAAATGGAGTTCGTATTTGGAACGAATGGGCTGATGAAAACGGAGATTTAGGACCCGTTTATGGTCATCAATGGCGTAACTGGAATGGTGATGAAATTGATCAAATCAAGGAAGTTATAGAAGCGCTTAAAAATAATCCTGATAGTAGACGTATGTTGGTTTCTGCATGGAACCCAAGTGTTTTGCCAGATACTTCTAAATCCTTCTCTGAAAATGTAGGTAATGGAAAAGCTGCCCTGCCTCCATGCCATGCTTTTTTTCAATTTTATGTAGCAGATGGTAAATTGTCCTGTCAATTATATCAACGAAGTGCTGATATATTTTTAGGAGTTCCTTTTAATATTGCTTCTTATGCACTTTTTACTATGATGATAGCTCAGGTGTGTGGGTATGAAGCTGGTGAATTTATTCATACATTTGGAGATGCTCATATATACAATAATCATATGGAACAATTAGAGCTTCAGCTATCTAGAACACCACATAAATTACCCAAAATGATCATCAATCCAGAGGTGAAAGATATTTTTGGCTTCGTTTTTGATGATTTCAAGTTAATAGACTATGATCCACATCCTCATATTAAGGGAGTGGTAGCAGTTTAGCCCTAAATTTAAAACAATGTACTTATGAAAAAACTACTACTAATATTTGCAATCTTATTTTCAGGATTTTGTTTTTCTCAAGATGGATTAATTCTATCTCAAGAAAATGCAAATGAAAAAGGGATTACTCCTATATGGCCAAAATGTGATCGATCAAGACAAACGCCTACACAATGTTTTGATGGGAAATTAAGGAATCATATTATTATGAATTTTGAATATCCCGAAATAGCATTAGACGATGGATTAACAGGTACGGTTACTGTTGAGTTTATAATCAATAAAAAAGGTAAGGTTGAAGTGCTTGAGGTTACAGGAGCACATAGATATCTACAAAGAGAAGCTATACGAATCATTAGAGCTATTCCTAAAATGGAACCTGGGAGATGGGGTGATAAGCCTATTGCCATAGCATACACGGTACCTATTACATTTAGAAAACCACAGTAAATTCTTATATTTTAACATTGGATTAACCTTGTTAAGGGTATAGACAATAGAAAAATCAGTAAATTTGAGTGTATTCGTAAATCGAGTGCACTTTTTTTTATGATTATTATAAATAGTATACTTACCTCTTTTTTAGAAACCAGATCCAATACAGAAGAAATTTGTGCGCCTCTCCAAATAGAGGATTATGTAATTCAGCCTATTGTAGATGTATCTCCTCCAAAATGGCATTTGGGGCATACGACTTGGTTTTTTGAAGAATTTATTTTATCCAAATATGTCAGTGGTTATAAGCGTTTTCATCCAGAATATGCTTTTGTGTTTAACAGTTATTATGAAAGTGTTGGCAAAAGAGTAGTTCGTACTAACCGAGGTAATCTGTCTAGGCCTACTGTAAGTGAGGTCTATGAATATAGAGACTATGTTACCTCACATGTACAGGCATTTCTTGAGGAAAACGACAATGATACAATTACTCAATTGATAGAAATTGGGATTCATCATGAAAAACAGCACCAGGAGTTGTTACTCACAGATATTAAATTCATACTAGGCAATAACCCATTACTTCCTAAATATAATGAGACCTTTACAGAGAATATCGTTTCAGAAGAGAGGTTAGAGTATATTGTAATGGACGAAGGGATTTATGATATTGGATATCAAGGGGATGGTTTCTGTTACGATAATGAATTAGGAAGACATAAGGTGTTGTTACAAGAATATGCTATCTGCAATAAAATGGTGACTAATAAAGAGTACCTTGATTTTATTATTGATGGAGGTTATCAGGATAGTTTGCTTTGGCATGCTGAAGCTTGGGATTGGATACAAAATGAAAATATACATGCCCCTTTATACTGGCATAAAATAGATGGTGTTTATAACCAATACACTTTACAAGGCTTAAAAGATTTGAATCTTAGCGCTCCGGTGACACATATATCCTATTATGAAGCATTTGCTTTCTCACAATGGAAAGGAGAACGGCTCCCTACTGAATTCGAATGGGAAGCTGCTCAATCTCTATTTAAATGGGGATCTAGGTGGGAGTGGACCGAAAGTGCCTATTTGCCTTATCCTAATTATAGCAAGGCTCCTGGGGCCTTAGGAGAGTATAATGGGAAATTTATGGTCAATCAAAAAGTACTTCGAGGAGGTTCTGTTGCCACATCTCAAGAACATACTAGACCAACATATCGTAATTTTTTTCACCCTCATTTAAGATGGCAATTCACCGGTTTCCGACTAGTGAAGCAAAAATAATTTAACTTTTTATGAACTCCAAAGATCAAAAAGTACTAGTTTCTACTTTCGAAAAGGAAGTATATGAAGGATTAACAGCGTTCCCAAAATATTTATCGTCAAAATACTTTTATGACGAAGTGGGGGATAAGCTTTTTCAACAAATAATGGCTTTGCCAGAATATTATCTTACACGAACAGAGTATGAGATATTCGCAACTCATAGCACAGAGATTGTGCGAAGTTTTGATAAGCAAAAGCAGGGTTTTGATTTAATTGAGTTGGGTGCGGGAGATGGTAAGAAAACCAAAATTTTGTTGAAAGATCTTCTGCAACAAGGGCTCGATTTTGGCTATATGCCCATAGATATAAGTCAAAATGCGGTAGATGGTCTTGTAAATACATTACAAAATGAGATGCCCGATGTGTTCGTGCAAGGGCAGGTAGGTGAATATTTTGAGGTACTAGATCGTTTAAAACAATTAAGTACTCGTAAAAAAGTGGTTATGGTTCTTGGATCTAATATTGGTAATTTATTGCACTCTAGAGCGATTCAGTTTTTAAAAAAATTATGCAATGCAATGAACCAAGATGATCTTATTTTTATGGGGTTTGATCAAAAGAAACATCCGCAGAAAGTTTTAGATGCTTATAACGACAAAACAGGAGTGACAGCAGCTTTTAATAAAAATGTGTTAACGCGAATAAACAAAGAACTTGATGGAAATTTTAATCTCGATAAGTTTATGCATTGGGAAACATATGATCCCGAAAGTGGCACAGCTAAAAGCTATTTGGTAAGTACAGAAAAACAAACTGTAGATATTAACCAGTTATCATTAGAAGTACATTTTGAAGCATGGGAGAGTATTCATACCGAAATTTCTCAAAAATATGATGATGATATTGTAAAATGGTTAGCTAAAGAATCTGGTTTGAAGATTATAAATGCATTTTCAGATGCTAATCAAGACTATAAAAACTATCTACTTGCCAAAGCTTAATGTAATACGTAATAACTCTAAATTATAAACAAAATGAAAGCAATTTGGAATGGTCAAGTTATAGCAGAAAGTAATGACACCAAAGTGATTGAGAATAACCATTATTTTCCACCAGAGGCTATAAAAAAAGAATTTTTTAAATCAAGCGCAACGCATAGTAACTGTCCTTGGAAAGGGGTGGCATCATATTACTCGATTGAGGTAGATGGAAAAGAAAATCAAGATGCGGCATGGTATTATCCTGAAACCAGCGACTTGGCAAAACAGATTAAAGGATATGTAGCATTTTGGAAAGGTGTTGAGGTTACAGAATAAAAAGTAACCCCAACAACACTATGTATTTGTTTGAAATGTTAATGTCTTTCTAGAACTCTTATAACAGTAGGTGATAATTCATTACTGTTACCGGAGTTGGCAACGCAATTAATATATATATTTTCTCCATCGGGGCTAAATGCCAAATCATTAGGAGTTCGTAATCCCGAAGTGTTGGCATCACCGTCAGTATTTGTGGAACTGCCATCCCCAGCAATTACCTCAACAGAGCTTCCGTCTAAGCTTACTTTGAAAATTTGACCTAAGGAGGCGGCTGTAAGGTATAATTCTCCGTAAAAGGATGTGATATGAGCATTGCCTGTTGATGTAGGTATTGTAGTGAGTATGGAGACTTCGCCAGTAGTATCTACTTCTAATACATTACCATCATTAAAGTTTACTACATAGAGACTACCTGTATCTTTTACCCAAGTTATTCCGTTTGCACATGCAAAATTGGAACTTGACGCAAATACTTCGGCTTCTCCATTTTGAGTAAGTTTTGTGATTGTACCATTAGCACAACTTAATACATATATAATTCCAGTGTCATCGATAGTGATTCCGGTAGGTAGAGGTACTTCCTGTGTGAAGAGTTCACTGTTTCCTTCAGGATCAATTTTAAACACTTTACTTGATCCAAAATTGGATTGATATAAATTCCCCATACTATCAAAATGATTTCCAGTAAGTCCTGATGGCTCAAGACTAGCAAAAAGTTCGGAAGTGCCATCTTCAGGGTCAATTTTAAAAATGTCCGACCCATTAATATTGGCTAAACCAACTCCAAAATCTGCAGCATAAATATTACCATAAGTGTCTACGTCTAGTCCCCCGGTACCAATTGGTAACGTCACAAGGGTGGATAGGGTGTACTCATCAGACGGATAAGGTGTGCCATCATCATCAGATATAAAATCGTCAAATTTGCACGAACAAAATAAGATTGAAATAATCAATAAAAATGCAGTAAATGTTTTCATCTTGTCTATTTTTAAATTTATGTTGATATAGACAAATGAATATGTATTTTGAAGAAGAATAGTTATCCTTTACAAGCGTTTACTGCTTGCCGATAAAGATTTACATAATTTGATTTTTGACTTGAAGAATAATAATAAGTTTTGATTTGAAATTCAATGTAAGAGATAGATAAAGAATCTTTTTTAGTGAGTAGTTCCTGTGTTATTTTTTTGAAGTTTATATGCCGAAGGAGTAGTTTTAGTGAATTTTTTGAAAGCTTTATAAAATGATACTCTATTGCTAAAACCACTAGAATATAAAATTTCAGTCATATTTAAATTATCTTCTTCTAATAGCATTTTTTTGGCTTCTTCGATTCTATATTGATTAATAAAATCAAAAAAACTCGAATCTAAGTTTTCATTAATTACTTGAGACATATGATGTCTCGAAATATTTAATTCTTTGGCTAAATCATCAAGTCTCAAATCATGATTTAGATGTGGTTTTTCCTGTTTCATGAAATCCAATAATCGGGATTTTAATTCTGTAGAATGTTTTGTAGTAAGTCCAGTCTTGCGATACTTTTTAAACGGAATAATTTTATCCATCGATAATCCATCAAAAACCTGAGGTTGTAAAAAAGCAAAATATGAAAGTAATCCTGTAAAGAACATCATAGAAAAACCAATAAAATAATCCGACCCTTGTTTTAATATATTAAAATAGACTAAAACGAAGTATGAAGAAAAAGAAAGTACATAACCGCAAAAAGAATAGCTTAACCAACTTAACCATCTATAATTATTAAAACTTTTGATGATAAACCTAAATGAAAAAAAAAGTTGACTACAGTAAAACAACATTAAAGCAATTATAATTTGAATAAAATACTGCGTGTAGAAATATGAAAAATATCGAATTTCCCCATTTATGAGAACTTCTATTTTTTCCTGGGCAGAGAGAAAGTAGAATGGAGAGTAATTAATTAAAACATATGCCAGCGGTATAAAATGAAGAAAATCAATACTTCTAAATTTATTTTTGTACAATAGTCTTCTCAAGTATAAGTACAATATAGGGCCATATAAAACCCAGGGTATCCTATTTGTAAAACTTAAATGTATAAATTGATATGAATTTAAAAGATTGGACCAGTACAAAACATTGTATACGATATTGTAGCTAAATAGTAGGATGTAAATGCCTAAAAGTACATTAGCTACTCGATCACCTTTCTTTTTCATAAAAAATAGGATAGCAAAAACAAAAGCCTGAAAAGCGAAAAACAGAAAAATTGTCTCCAATAAATTCATGACTTAAAACTAAGATTATTAATTTAAATTATTAATAAAATTTAATAATCACAGTAATTTTTATAAATGAAATGTAGGATTAATAACGAAAAATAAAAAGAGAATATGGTTTTCGTTGTATATTATTGATATTTCATGAAGAGGTATTTAAAAGGTGTTAAAGCAGTAGAACATTCCTTAACACCTTTTTTGTGTTGTTATAATACAAGTAAACTATTATCTGCAGAAGCAAAGTCACTCCATTGATAACCATCAGCTTCTTGTTCATTAGTCCATTCCCCATCTACTACATACTTGAACTCAAATTTATTATCTCTAGGAAGATCCAAGGTACCTTTAAAAGTTCCGTTTTTTAATTTTTTAAGCATTGTTGCTTCGGTATTCCAATTATTGAATTCTCCTGCAACGCATACCGAGGATGCATCTTTTGCAGGGACAATAAAAGTAACTTTGCAAATAGGTTTAGTCTTTAAGTATTGTTTGGTTATTGCCATAATTTTAGTGTATAATTAATTTTTGGTTAATAAAATTTAAGTGAAATTACCACAAAACATCAAGACACAAAAGAGTAAACTAGCAGATTTCCAATAATTTAATCAACAATTAACAATTAAATGTTAACGATAACGATGTAGTAGCTTAAGTAGTTTGTTAATATCCTCTTCGGTATTATAAAAATGTAAACTGATTCTTATACCATTCCCACGAAGAGAAGTGATAACATTATTTTCTTTTAAATGATTAAACAATTTTTGATCTCCTTTTATATTAAAAATAGAACTATGTTTTTTGCGTTGTAGCACATCTTGATCTAATAAATCAAGTTTAGTTAATTCTTCTTTGGTGTAATCCACAAGATTGGTAATGGTGTGTTCGACAGTACTAATACCAATTTTGGATAAGTATTTTAGAGAATGTTGTAAACTACCAAAATTGAACATATCCAAATGCCCGCATTCAAATCGTGATTGTAAACTGGTGTATGACTGATCATAATTTGAGTTTTTAGTTTCGATATGATAAGGTGAAGGGGTTATTTGATCAAGAATTTGATCGTTAAATAACATAAAACCATTACCATAGCCTCCTAATAACCATTTGTACCCACTGCATCCCAAGATATCTATACCCGAAGTTTTAAAATCAAAAGCTTGCGTACCACAAAATTGTGTTGCATCTGCTATGATAAGCATATTTGGGTGATTGATTTTTAACTGTTTAATGAAATTAAGATCTATAGCAATACCATTAATATATTGGATAATACTAAAAGCAAATATGTCGGGTTTGTGGTGTTGTACTACATATTCAATATTCTGTTCTAAAGAACCATCTACTTGCGCATAACATACATCAAAACCTTTACTGGTTACTGAAAAATTAATCGAAGGATAATCTTGTTCAAGCAGCAATACCTTTTGTTCTTTTGAAAATCCATTTAATATAGTGTTAAAACCAATTGAAAAATTAGGACTTAGAATAGTATTTTCGCTTGAGTTTCCGAAAAAATTTGCGATAGTTTTACGAACAGATCTTAAGAATTGTTGTTGAGAATCTCTGAATATACTTCCTCCAATCAAAAAGTCCAGATCATGTTCTTGTCTGTAATCCAAAAGTGTATTATAGAGCAATCCAGATGAAGCAGTATTTAAATATGTATTTTGACTTAAAACAGGAAATTCGTTTCTTAAATTCTTCATAAGTAATTTCATGGCTTTTTGGTAAAAACTATATCTTTACTTGCCGATACTAAGTTAGCATTAATATGTTTTTAAAGAAGAAAGAAACTCCACAAATTGATCCGCAACAGCGAGAATTATATGAACATGCTAGAAAAAGAATTATTCAAAAAAAAAGACTATTTCAGCATTTTGTAATTTTTATAGTGGGGGCTGTATTTTTTGCATTACTTAATCTAGTGTTTGACTATGGAAAAGACATTACTTTTTTTGGTGTAAATTGGTATGTGGTTGCAATTTTGTGTTGGGCATTTCTGTTTATAGTTCACTTTTGTAATGTATGGTTGTTTACAACGTTTATGGGGCGAGAGTGGTCTGATAAACAGATGGAAAGATTAATTGCTAAGCAAAAAGAAGAAATTGCATTGATGCAAAAGGATGTCGATTTAATGTATCCCAAAGATGATCTTATGAAGAAGAAAGAAGGATTTATTAAGGGTAAAACATCTGAAATTGTAGAAGAGTTAAAAGAAAAAGAATCTAAGAATATGATTACAATGATTGCCGCAGCAGGCGAAAACGATGCTTTAGGAAAAGATAATGATTTAGTATGGCACTTACCAGATGATTTTAAGCGATTTAAAGACCTCACAACGGGACACCATATTATTATGGGACGTAAAACTTTTGAAACATTTCCTAAATTACTTCCCAATAGAATCCATATTGTTATTTCACGTAATGAATCGTATCAGGCAGAAGGTGCCATTGTAGTACATTCGATGAAAGATGCTTTAGATATTGCAAAGAATGATGTTCAACCTTTTATAATAGGAGGAGGAGAAATTTATAAAATAGGGTTAGCATATGCAGATGCAATAGAGTTAACTAGGGTTCATGGAGATTTTGAAGCTGATGCTTTTTTTCCAGCAATTGATGAAGAGACTTGGAAGCTCGAAAAAGAAGAGTTTCATGATGTAGATGAAAAACATAAATATTCTTTTACCTATTTGACCTATAAAAAGAAGTAATGCTCTCGCCCGAATTAAAAACTCATTGCGAACAATTACTTTCGGAAAAAATCAACGAAATTATTCCACTATCAGGTGGCGATATTAATCAGGTTTATCTATTACACACAGAGCGGAAAAAGTTTGTTGTTAAGATAAATAGCGCTTCTACATTTCCTAATATGTTTGAAGCAGAATCCAAAGGGCTTAAGCATTTAAGTCGTTCAAATACGTTCAGTATTCCAAGTAGTATGGGGTACGGAGAGATAAATAAAACTGCTTTTTTAATACTAGAATATATTGATTCTAATACGCAATCTAATGATTTTTGGGAAGTCTTTGGAGAGCATTTAGCAAGTCTTCACCAAACCACTCAACCTTATTTTGGTTTTGAAGAAGATAATTATATAGGTAGCTTAAAACAATATAATACAAAAAAAGCCAGGCTTCAGAATTTTATATTACACAACGCATAGAGCCTCAATTTGGGTTGGCTTTACAAAAAGGTTTTTCTTTCTCTAATATAAAACGGTTATATAAAAATATTTATGACGAAATCCCCGAAGAGTCTTCAAGTTTAATTCATGGTGATTTATGGAATGGTAATTTTATGATAGATAAAAACGGGATGCCAGCTTTGATTGATCCGGCCGTGTCATATGCTTCTAGAGAGATGGATATTGCTATGATGCATCTTTTTGGTGGATTTGATCCTATACTGTTTGAAACGTATAATGAAACTTACCCATTGGTTAATAATTGGAGAGATCGGTTGCCTTTATGGCAATTGTACTATTTGTTAGTTCATCTTAATTTATTTGGGAGTTCATATTATTCAAGGGTAAAGGACGTTGTTGATCGATATGTATAGGGGTAGAAACTTTAAGACTTTGTAACTTTTAATCCTTACTTTTGTCAAAATTTTAAACACATACTATTATATGAAAGCATATGTCTTTCCTGGTCAAGGAGCTCAGTTTTCGGGAATGGGTCTAGATCTATACGAAAACTCAGAATTAGCCAAAGAACTTTTTCATAAGGCGAATGATATTTTAGGTTTTGAGATCACAAAAATTATGTTTGAGGGAACTGTAGATGAACTCAAACAAACCAAAGTAACACAACCAGCTATCTTTTTGCACTCGGTGATTCTAAGTAAAGTTTTAGGAGATAGTTTTAAGCCTGATATGGTTGCAGGTCATTCGTTAGGAGAGTTTTCTGCACTCGTAGCTAATGGAGCCCTTGATTTTGAGGATGCTTTAAGACTCGTTTCTAAAAGAGCATTAGCTATGCAAAAGGCTTGTGAATTGCAACCTTCGACGATGGCTGCTGTTTTGGGATTAGAAGATGAGGTGGTTGAAAATGTGTGTAAAGAAATAGATGGAGTAGTAGTGGCTGCAAACTATAATTGTCCGGGACAATTAGTGATTTCGGGTGATGTAGCAGCTATAGAACAAGCGTGCGAAATATTGAAAGAAAAAGGTGCTCGTAGAGCATTGGTGTTACCCGTTGGAGGAGCTTTTCATTCTCCATTGATGGAACCTGCACGAGAAGAATTGGCTGCGGCTATAGAAGCTACTAATTTTAATACCCCTAATTGTCCTATATATCAAAACGTAACAACAACTGCGGTTACGGATGCCGAAGAAATTAAAAAGAATTTGATTTCTCAATTAACAGCACCAGTAAAATGGACGCAGAGTATACAAAATATGATTAAAGATGGAGCAACTTCATTTACAGAGGTTGGACCAGGAAAAGTATTATCTGGTTTGGTTAAAAAAGTTGATCGATCTATGGAAACCACTTTGGCATCTATCTAGTAAGACCAAAATTATTTATTATAAAAACCCTCAAAAATGTCAATTTTTGAGGGTTTTATTTGTTTTATAATGCACGATAATTTTTATTTGATGACCTTTAATTCATCCTTCATAAATTTATCGACATATTTTGCAATTTCTGCACCTTTTTCTTCTTGTAAAAAGTGCCCCGCGTTTTTAATGATGATTTTTTGCTGCTCCTGAGTAGAAGGGATAAGTCGATAAAAGAATTTTTCAAGCCCTCCTAAAATCTTATCCTTGTCAGAAAATAAGACCAAAGCAGGTTTGTTCCATTTTGAAAGCACATCTCTGGCATTTTGAATTGGTTTTACTGCTGGATCATTAGGATTTGCAGGAACTAACAGCGGAAACGCGATAGCCCCTCCTTTATGTTTTTTATTAGGAAACGGTGCGTTATAAGCATTCATAACCTCTTGTGGTAGTTTTTGATAGGATCCTCTTTGCACAATACCTGCAATGGGTAAAGAAGGGTGGTATTTGGCAAACATTCGCCATATTTTAAACGGAAGAGACATTTTTTTACCAACGGGTAAAAATGTATTTAAGATCACCACTCTTTTGATTTTATCTGGATATTTGCCTAATAAAGATAATCCCAATATTCCTCCCCAATCTTGAACGATTAGGGTAATATCGTTAAGATCTAATTTTTGAATTAGATTTTCTAAAGACCTAAAATGTAAATCAAAAGAATAGTTTTTTCTACCTACTATTTTGTCGGATTTACCAAAACCTATAAAATCTGGAGCGATAAATCGGTAGTTTTTTAAAACAGGAATAAATTTTCTATATAGATAGGACCAGGTAGGCTCACCATGCAGAGCCAAAATAGTTTCTCCTTCACCTTCATCAATATAATGCATTTGAAGGTTTTCAAAATCAATAAAATTTTCTTTGTATTGAAAATCTTTAATAGATTCGAAACGACTAAAATCGGGTTTTACGATTTGCATGATGGTCTTTTTAAGTGTTTTTAGTCGTAAACATAATGAAGAAACTTTCAGTCCATATTAATTACTCATCTTCTTTGCTTTAAATTGAGTTTCTAAATAAAGTTGTTTCCATGTATCATTCTCGTAGTTTCCAACTTTAAAATTATAAGTATTTTCATCAACATACTCCCACATATCAGTTACTATCGTTTCTCCATATTGATATTGATATAAAATATTTTTACCAACAACCTTTACTTCACCTTTGGTTAATCCTCCAAACACATCAAACTCCCAGAATTTGATAGTTTTAGTATTTGTATCAAATTTTCGAATACCGTGATTTCTCGCTCCGTATTGGGTTTGTTCTTTATTGGTAAATCCTTTAGATTTTGTAATGACAATAGTATTATTCAAATCAAATGAGAAAACGATTTCTTGTTTAAATGCACTGCCATCTCCCCAAGAGCCCTCGGCTTTCCAGACTTTACCAGTAAGCGATTCAAAAATTGAAAGATCGGACTCCTGACCCCATGAAGAAATAGAAATTAATAATAGTACCAAGTATATTTTAATAGTCTTCATTTTTCATGTTTTTGTAGTTAATCTATGAGCTATAAGTTACGTGTAATTAGAAAACAGCTTTAAAAATAAGAGACAAAATAATGGCTATAACAGTAATGATCGAGACAAATATTATAAAAAACATATACCCAAATAGATATATCAAAAGACCCAAAAAGAATCCTTTAACATAGCTTATCTTAAATAAATGATGAAACATTTTGCAATAAACAAATGCGGCAATAAGGATTCCTAAAACAAAAATAAGACTTATATAATCAGGAAGAAAGTATATCGATATTGAAACAAGAACGCCATACAAGGTGGCTTGCCCCAATAAGAGCGTATTCATGATAAAATGCTCAGCATAGTACAACTTATATCGCTCTAAAAACAATTTGGAGCTAAGCGAAATAAATGGAATCATGAAAAAAGGAAGAAAATTCATGAATTTGGTACCTATTCCCATTCTCTCACGCATCACAAGTTCATCGGCATCATTTTGAATTATTCCTAAATTTCGATACATTTCGACCATACCATCTACTTGTAAATCCCATACACCTAGTGTGAAAATAAAAAAGATACTTATAGCTATGCCTATTAATGCATATCTAAAGGGGTTAGAATACTTAACTGTATTGCCATTTAAATAGTTTTCTACAACCTCACCTGGATTTACAAGAAGTCTATTAAATGTATAGAAATATCCTTTTTCTAGATTAAGAACTGCTGTAAGAGCATTATTAAATAGTTTTTTTATTGTCCATCGTTCAATAATTCTTTTTTGCCCGCATTGGTTGCAATATTCTCCTTGATATTGATGCTCACAGTTCTTGCATTGGTGATTTAGTTCTGTCATGAATATTCCAAATTGATTAACCCCTTAATCCATACTTATACATTCAACGATGTCTGTTTATTGCTTGTAAATTTTTCCCTCTTTCATTACAAAAACAATATTTTCCATTGTATCAATCTTTTGAGTAGGATCATCGTTTACGGCAACTATATCTGCTAGAAAACCTGCAGTGATTTGCCCTAATTCATTTTCCATATTAAGGATTTTGGCATTTGTTGTGGTCGCACTTTGTATAGCTTCGATAGCCGGCATGCCAGCTTCTACCATAAAACCAAATTCTTTTCCGTTTTGCCCATGCTTAAACACTCCGGCATCAGTTCCAAAGGCTATACCTACACCACGTTCATACGCTTTTTTAAAGGTATTCTGGATTTTTGGACCAATATCTAATGCTTTAGGAACAATAATCGCAGGATAATATCCATCGATCCTTGCTTTTTCTGTCACTTCTTTCCCTGCGGTAATCGTAGGTACAAGATAAGCATCATGTTGTTTCATGAGATCCATGGTTTTTTCACTCATAAGCGTACCATGTTCTATAGTTTTTACGCCACCAAGAACTGCGCGTCGCATTCCTTCATCTCCATGAGCGTGAGCAGCTACATGAAAACCATAATCCTTTGCTGTTTCGCAAATAGCTTTTATTTCTTCAATAGTGAACTGAGGATTAGATCCACTTTTTGCCACACTTAATACTCCACCCGTTGCCGTAATTTTAATAAGATCTGCACCATTTTTATAACGTTGTCTTACCGCTTTTCTAGCATCTTCAACACTGTTAACTACACCTTCTTTTGGTCCTGGGTCTCCGATTAATGATTTTTTGCCTCCATTCGTAGGATCACCATGTCCACCTGTTGTTGATAATATTTTACCTGCTGTAAATACCCTGGGACCAACAATTTTTCCTTGCGCAATTGCTTTTCTTAGTGCAATGTTTACGCCACTACCACCAAGATCACGAACTGTAGTAAAGCCGGCCATAAGTGATATTTTGGCAAACCCAACGGCATCAAAAGCCAAATCAGCTTCGTTATCGGTATATCGTTTTAAATATGCCTTAGGATTGGTTTCTCCTTCGATATGTACATGCATGTCGATAAGACCAGGCATAACCGTTTTATTTTTAAGATCAATGGTAGTGTCATCTTTTTTTCCGGTAGTATACCCATCTTGAATTTTGGAAATTTTATTTCCAGAAACAACAATCGTTTTTTCGGTAAGTACTTTACCAGTTTTTGTATCTATTACCTTTCCGCATTGTAAATAGATGTCTTGCGCTTGAGAAAAAAAAGTACAAACAAATACGAAAATAAGAATATGTAATTTTTGCATGGTATGAAGAATTTGTGTGAAACTTATGAATTTACAAAATCAATAATCGTCTTAGTGATAAAACCAATCTGCTCATCATCCAACTCTGTATGCATGGGTAGAGAGATTACTTCTTTAATTAATTGATTCGTAACAGGAAAATCAGCTTCATTATAGCGATCATCCCGATATGCTTTTTGACTATGTAATGGTATAGGGTAATATACACCGCAGGGGATACCATTATCATTAAGATGTTTTACTAGAGCATCTCGATCGGTATCGACTACTCTTAATGTATATTGATGAAACACATGACAATTACAGGTATCGCAGATCACATCTTTATGAGTGTTACATGTATTTCCTGAAATTTTTGGAGTAATTATATTCTCAATGCCTTTTAAAGCTTCATTATACTTTCTGGCAGCTGCTCTTCTTGCATTATTGTAATGATCTAGATTAGGCAATTTTGCTCTTAAAACGGCTGCTTGTATAGAGTCTAGTCTAGAGTTAACACCAACAACATCATGGTGGTATCTTTTATACATACCATGATTTACAATACCACGAATAGTATGTGCTAAGTCATCATCATTGGTAAAAATAGCGCCACCATCTCCATAACATCCTAAGTTTTTGGATGGAAAAAACGAAGTCGACGCTACATGTCCAATAGTACCTGTTTTGGCAACTTTACCATGAGAAGATGTATAATCGGCACCTATTCCTTGCGCATTATCTTCTATAACATACAAATTATGCTCCTTGGCAATTTCCATGATCTCATCCATTTTTGCACTTTGACCAAATAAATGTACGGGTACTATAGCTTTTGTTTTTGGTGTAATGGCCTTGCGAATTGCATCTAAATCAATATTAAATGAATCAGGATCCACGTCGACCAAAACTGGAGTAAGTTGTAATAAGGCAATAACTTCAACTGTGGCTGCAAAGGTAAAATCGGCGGTAATTACTTCATCACCTGGTTTTAAATCTAATCCCATCATAGCTATTTGCAGGGCATCTGTACCATTTGCACAGGGGATGACGTGTTTTACATCTAAATATTCTTCTAATTCTTTTTGGAAACTATGAACCTCAGGTCCATTTATAAAAGCTGTTGAATCTATAACATTAAGGACAGATGAATTTACTTGTTCTTTGATATGCTCATATTGACCCTTAAGGTCAACCATTTGTATTTTCTTCATGTATATGTGTATTGTAACCTCACGAAAGTACAAAATAATGATGCTATAGCCAATGCAATGCTATTTTTTGATACATATTTATCTTTTAAATTAGAAATGGAGCAAAGTACTTTATTTAAAAGGGATGAAAAATACTTTACTCCCATTATAATATCTTATTTTTTCACAAATTTTATAGTGTTATAGTCGTTAGCTTTAAGTAAATACATACCAGGATTAAGGGATTGAAGATAAGACGAGATATCAGTATTATTACTTGTCGTCATTTGGATCGTAAAATCCTTGATATGCCTTCCTGTGATGTCATATATGGTGATGGAAAGGTCATTTTTTAAGACCTTGCGTTGAATTATAAGAGAGGCTCTGTCTTGAATAGAATTTGGAACTATTTTGATCAGATCTTCTGGAATAGAATTCGTATTTAACTCCCCTATGGATGATATGCCATTTTTTATATCGCCTACTACGAATCCTGAAATAATACTTCTTCTGAAATTATGTGTGTTTTCAGCATTTAAAAACAAGCTATATACCCCATCTTCTAAATTTGTCGTATTAAAATAAAAACTAGATCCTTTTTTGTCAAACATAACCACTTTTGTTTCGTTTTGTGTTGGTGTTCCATCAATTCTTGAGGTTTTTATAAGTACTGCTCGAACTTTGGTGTTACGTATTAGTTTTTCATTTGTGTGATCATTTTCAGAATACACATCTACTTTTAAGAGTGGGTGATTATCATTAGATATTTGTTCTAGAGACATTTTTATATCGCTTTTCTGTCTTATAAAAGCGGCAAATTTTGTATCACTTTTTAGCCCAATATTATTTTCAGAAATTGGTATAACTGTTTTATGGTTTTCGATAGTGTTTTCATCTATTGGTATACTATTTCGATTTTTATCAAAGGCGCGAAAAGTAGCATTGGGATTTTCATGAAGTATTTCGGCAACTGCGTATGTCGAGTTTTTATCCAGTAGTACTCGGTCATATTCATTTTCTGAGTGCAGGATATAATAATTGCTTACTATTTTGGAAGTTGTATTTTGATTAGTAAAGGAGATGTTGCTTTTATGCGTTCGATTATTGATGTATGATTTGACATATGGCCAACTAAATTGTCCTAATCCAACATCAAGATGATCAAAAATTGCTCTAGAGTCATTTTTCCTAAAAACATATTCTGCACCAGGTCGTAATGTGCTTTTGTAAGGAGCAACTCCATCATTAACTCCTTGTATTGGGAGTAAAATCCCACCAGTTACCAAAAAAGCAGGAGCGGCAATGGTAGATCCCTTATAAAAACCTGAAGCCCCTAATACGACAAATTTTTCAGGTTGATTATTAGGATGATTGTCCAAAATAGGTCGTACTACATTTCTGCAATAATATGTGGTCGAAGTTCTAGCACCTTCATTTAAACCAGTTAATTTCCATGCCCAATTTAACCATGGCATTTGAGATATATCAGCGAGGTAAGTTCCCCAAAAAGGAGTTCCTAGAGCAAAAGCTTTCGTTACTTTATCGTTTTTATTGTATTGAAACATAGCTGCTTCTGAAGCTTTACCTCCGTTACTGTGCCCAACCAAATATACTTGTGAAACATTGTATTTCTCTGTAACAATATCGATAGATTCTGCTAGTAGTTTTCCATTAACCCATATTCCTTCTCCTCGTGTAGTAGCTACAAAAACGGCTTGATACCCTTCATTGTATGTGTCTTGATAGAATGAGTTATCAAATAAAAATTGTGTTTGATTAAGATCAATGTATCCATGATTAAATAGAATCACTTTTCCATTGTAATTTGGAGGAGTAACTCCATAATGTATAGTGGATTTAAGCAAAGGGCCAACAAAAAACGGATTTAGCTTATCCGGTTTGGGAAGCTGAACTTCTAAGAAACTTTGAGAAAATAATAATGCACATGAAAATAATGCAATTAAAGTAGATTTTAATTTCATAAGTAGTGAGTTTGTGTGTTATTTGTTGTGAAAATAGTATTTTTTTAACAAAAAATATAAGAATAATTTGTTTTTAATAAGTTTTATTTGAGTTATTGATATAATAAAAAACAACTTCTTTTACCGCTTAGAGTGACGTTTTATAGTAAAAGAGCTGTATTTTAGCATTTCATAAAATCATTATTCTTGAGTATTTTATATAATATCTTTATAGCAATATTTAGTAAGTTACTTCCTGCTGTGGGGTTATTTACTCCTAAACTCAAACTATTTGTTAATGGTCGAAAAAAGGTTTTTAACATAATAGAAGATAAAATAACTTCTGCCGATCGAGTTTTATGGTTTCATTGTGCTTCTTTGGGAGAATATGAACAAGGAGTCCCTGTGATGGAAGAATTGAAAAAGAAATATCCTGATCATAAATTATTGGTTACTTTTTTTTCACCTTCGGGATATGAGGCAAAGAAAAATAGCACACTGGCTGATTTGATTGTCTATCTCCCGATAGATACGATAACAAACGCAAAGAAATTTATCCGATTACTTAAACCAGAGTTGGCGGTCTTTGTGAAATATGAGTTTTGGCCTAATTATCTTAAAGTTTTAAAAAACAATAAGATTCCAATAGTTTTTATATCAACAACTTTTAGAGAAGATCAAGCTTTTTTTAAATGGTATGGTGGTTTTATGCGCAAATCATTATATGCGATTAATCATTTTTTTGTGCAAGATTCTATTTCAAAAACACTTATAGAAAAACAGGGTTTTGAAAATGTTACTTTAAGTGGTGATACGCGATTTGATAGAGTTAGCCATCAAATCGAAATGGATAATCATGTTGATTTTATTTCCGAATTCGTTAATGAGAGAACCTGTATTGTGATAGGAAGTTCTTGGCCAGAAGATGAAGATGTTTTTGTTGATTTTATAAATAATACTTCGGATAAAGTATGTTTTATAATTGCACCGCATGAAATTAAAGATAGCAAGACGAATGCGTTGCAACAAAAAATCCAAAAACCTACTGTATTATATTCTCAAAAAGAAAATGTTGTACTTAAAGATAAGGATGTCTTTATCATGAATACTATTGGGTATTTATCTCGAGCGTATAGTTATGCTGATATTGCATATGTTGGTGGTGCGATGGGTACAGGAGGTTTACATAATATATTAGAACCAGCTACTTTTGGAATTCCTATTATTATAGGTAAGAATTTTGACAAATTTAGAGAGGCAAAACAACTTCAAAAATTAGCTGGGTTGTATGCGATATCTACGGCAGAAGAGTTTTCTATAATGATGAATAAACTAGCAAGAGATAAAAAATTTAGAGAAAAAACCGGAATGATAGCTGGTCATTTTATAAATAGTAATACCGGGGCAACAGCAATGATTGTGGATTATTTACAAAATAAAATAGACTAGAAACCATAGGGTTTACGCGATATAAGTAAAAAAGGAACTGCTTTAAAGCAGTTCCTTTTTCGTTTTTAATAGATGATACGTACGTATACTTAATTACTTTTCTTAAATATTTTATATGTTTTAATATCTGTTTTTATAAAATACATTCCATCTGCAAACTTAGAAAGATCCACTATTGATCCTTTACCTTTTTGAATGGTTTTGCCTTGAATGTTAAGAAGAACCCATGATTTCTCTGCAGTGATGCCAACAAAAACCTTGTCGGGAGTTGGTATAGGATAAGGATTAAAATCAACTTCAATATCTTTTGTATTGTTAGTGATTTCGACAGATGATCTTACAGAATAAACAGGTTTAGCAATTACAAAGTAGTTTGATGAATTTGATTGTCTGGATTCATTACCTCCTAGAACTGCTCTCCCAGCTGCAAAACGTTTTTTGTATAAACGCATAATAGCTCCATGAGAAGTTCTTATATGCTCTCTGGTGTCGGTATAAGATCTTAGCCATACGGGTATTCTTGGTAGCCGTCTATCATAAGCCACATATACATCTGCTGCTTCCTTTAAATTAAGGGTTAACAAATTGTCATTTCGTACAGATTTATCACTGTTTGGAGTCTTAACGTATTCGGCATTTGTAAGATAAGCTGGATGAATAGTCACTTTATCACTTCGATCGGTATAATATAAAACTTTACCAAAATTTGCCATTGCTTTATATGACCTGCTACTTCTTACTTGTATACTGGTGATTAAATTGGTAGGGGGTAACACAAGAGGTTTTTGCACCATTACAAAATAGTTAGATGAGTTATCTTGTCTTGATTCGTTACCGCCTAAAACAACATTACCTGCATTAAATTTCTTTTTATATAATCTAAAAATAGCTCCATCTGATGTACGAACATGTTCTCTGGTATCGGTATAAGATCTTAACCATACGGGTAATCTTGGTAAACGTCTGTCATAAGCTACGTAAACATCGGCCGGTTTGTTTAAACGTATGGTGAGCAAGTTAGCGATGGTACTGCGTTTATCTGCATTGGGTGTCATTATATATTCGGCTCTATTTAAGAAACTAGGTAGAATCGTTACTTTATAGTTACGATCCGTAAAGTATTGCACTTTTCCAAAATTTTCCATGACCCTGTAGATGCGACTACTGTTGGGTTGTATACTTGCAATAAATACATCTTTGACCGTAATTGTCGATTCATTAGAATATACGCTGTAGGTATTGTTGTTATACCATAACCGTGCTTTAATCTTATATGTTCCTGGTTGTGATCTACTAAAATTAAATACATAAGGAGCAGTAGTATCTTCAGAGATTTTGGTGCCGTTGCTATAAAATTCAATTTTACTTATAGGTGTTGTGGTTTCGGTTACCTGAACTTTTACTTGATACGAAGTATTAGATTGGCGATTTATAATCAAATTTGGTGGTAATGCGTGGTTAGATTGGTTTACCATTTTCATTGCCGGAGGTAGATACGGTAATCCTAAGGTTTTGAAAGTCACTCTTTGGTATCTTGTAATTGGGATTTTACTCCCTCCAGGAACGTCTGTAACTCTAAGGTATAGACTTATGAGTCCTTCAACATTAACATTGGGTATTTTAATAGTAGTCTTGGCCGAATTTGGATTTGTAATTACGGTATTTCTTAAACTGGGATCTGTAAGTTCTTTATAGAGTACCCATTGGTATTTTAATGAATTATCATCAGGGTCAGAAGAGGCCGAAGCGTCTAATTGTATATCTACACCGGCAGATGTAAACTCAAATATAGGAGTAGTGCCCGTAGAAGTCATAAACACATTGCCATTAACATCTTTTGCAGATACTTTTGGTTCAGGAGCATGATTGGCACTTGTTCTTGTAGCACTTCTGGTCCATTTCCATCTGGCTCTAAAATCATTTATTATATCGGTGGCTTTACTGTTACTAGTTCCCCAACGTATTAGAGTATTATCTCTATTGATTGCATTATTAGTAGGCGATGCGTCACTTACATTGCATTTCCAGAACCCATTGTTATAATCGCTGTTAGGGTAACTTCCATCACAGCGATCATTATTGGATAAGTTAGTGTATCTACCAGACCATCCACCACTATCTGGCGATCCTTTTATATTGATTCCATTATCAATAAGGTGCATCCAGGTCATGGTATCTCCTTCTTTGGCGGTAGTATACCAGCGAGATAATCCGTTGTTTACATTATTAGTGTTTTTAATCCAGCTTTTATCCCCAGTTAAAGCTTCCCATCGGGCTGCCCATCGAGTGCCACCGGTACCTGGTAAAAAAGTATCCATAGCAAATCTTACTTCTGGCAAATGACAACCTATTAGACTACTTCCATTTAAATTTTCATACTCTACAAACCGAATTCGATTTACAACATCCTCATAATTTAACCCTGCTACTCCACCAGCTTTAATACGATCCAGAGCTCTTTTTAAACTACTTCCTGTGCGATCATTAGACCCCCAATTCGTGTACCAAATAGTTCCACGAATATCTGGGTTGGGACAAGGGGGATTAGAGTTGGGGCAAGGGCCAAAATCTTCTTGTAAGGCTGCGATAATACGGTTTACTCCTGCATCGCTTGGTCTGTTGCTTGTAGTATGAGCCCATTTTGTAATAGATTCTAGATAGGATCTAGAGGGGTACTTTCGTTCTGCTGGAGCATGTGCATTTAGATTATTTACTATCTCACCATACTTTGCAAGATAGCGCCTAGTCATTTGATAAGGATCATTAGAATTAGTAGGGTCATTAAATAAGGGATCGGTACCGTACTTGTTTTTTGGTCTGCTTAGAATAATGCCTTCAATATTAAATTCATTGGCGTACAATAAAAATCTAACAAGAGTAGCTTGATCGTCTGCGTCACCACCAATGTCTGTTTCTACAATAATTCGCGGTTTGGTTTGTCCAACAGCTAATAACGTAGCCGCAAAGAAAATGATGAATAGTGTGAAAATATTTTTCATAATTTAAGTTTAAGAATGATGGTTTGTATTTGTTTGATTTTGAACTTTTTAAGCAAGTGGTTTTGATCAAAACCAAAATGGTTTTCGACTAAATTATTTAATTATCACCATAAAACACAAGTGAAGTTTCTTGATATTTATAAATTTAAACTACAAGTTTTACAAGTTTGAGATGGTAGTTTTTAAAGAGGTTCTATAGCATGAAAACAATGACTATATCTTGAGTTAGAAATCCCACGAATAAGAAGGTATAGAATATAACGGGAATCTAAAATTTAATTAAGTATAGATGGATTACTATACTGTTACTGCTTGTCTTAGATATCTTCTAAAAGGAAGCATTTCTTTATAGATTTTGATGATTTTATCTACAAAATCATCTTTGAGAATGTCCTCTTTTTTTAAGTCATAAGTAACTGCAAATGTACGATAGCGAAGTAGATCGATATGTTCATGATCCTTGTTATACCCTTTGGGAGCAGACTTAAGCTTATCATCTTGGGCATATAAGTTTCCAAAAGTATTTTTGAAACTTTTTTTGTTTATGATTTTTACAAGTTCTTCTCCATTATAATCTATGGCTTCTCTAATACTTTGTAATGTTTTATTTTCTGGTCGCCAATACCCACCTGCCAATGCACCCTTGGAGATGCCAATTTCGATATAAAAATCTCCTTGTTTAGTGAGTTGATCAAGTCCAGCTCCCAAATGATCCTTATATATTGGCTTATTGGGATGAAAAAGAAGATTGTTATTTATACGATTAACACCTTTTTTACCTGGTGTTGGATAATAATCAGGATCAATTTGAGCTAACCGTGTATCTAACTCATCCAGCCATAGTACGAAAGAATTTCTTAGTTTTTGATAGCGCTTTCTATTAGCATCCATCCATTCTTTATGATTATTATCTTGTAACTCTTCAAGAAATTGAAATAAAGCATTAAAATCCATTCTGATAAAGTGTAATAGTATCAATACAGCTTGCTAAGGTAAAAGAAATGATGAATTAAAAATAATAAGAATGAATTTGATTATCCTTTAATATGTTTTTATACAACGCCAAAATATAATGCTACCATGCTAATCGTATCGATAGATCCATGTATGATTATATTAAGCCACAGATTCTTTTTCCCATTCCTGATATAGATTATACCTAAAAGAAGACCTACGAGCCCCGTTTGAACCATACCTACTACTCCCTGATAATAATGAATACAGCCAAATAGCAATGAGGTGATTATCAAGCTTAGCACCCAGGAAGTTTTTTTATTACCAAATAGTATAGCCAGATTTTTTAAAATGTATCCTCTCCAGATCAATTCTTCTCCAAACCCTGCAGTTACCCAAGAACTTACTATTGCCACGAGTAACATAAATTCATTATCCTTAATGGTGTTAAATCTACTAAGATCTTTGATTTCATTAGGGAATAGTTTTAAAAGTACTGGATTAATGATCGTAAAAAAAAGTAAAATAAGGATGGTAAGAATGACTCCTATTACAATAGTTTTTGTCCATGATTTTGGAGCTAATAATCCTAATTCATCTATAGAGCTCTTCATGAACCAATGAATGGTTAATATTAATAATAAAGAAGCAATGAAACCTATTTGACCTAAAGCTGTTAGGCCTATTAAAAGAATGATTAAACCTCCTGTAATTAAGGGTTCGTTTCTTAATTGATGTTGTGATTTTTTCTCTGAAAATAATTTGTTTTTATCCATAAGTATTGAAATTTACAGGGGTAAGATCAATAAAAAGAAGATAGAAATCGACCTGGCGGATAGGTGCGTACAACTATTTTGAAGTGGTATTGGATTTTCTGAATTGCGATGGTGTCATACCATATTGTTTTTTGAATAATTCATTAAAAACTGATTTAGATTTAAAGCCAGAATCATTTGCAATGGCTAAAATGGTATACTGATTAGAAGCATGATCTTGAAGAATTTTTTTTGCTTCTTTAATTCTAAACTCATTTACAAAAGCATAAAAGTTATGATTCGTTTTTTGATTAATTATTTGAGATAGATGGTTCGAAGAAATTCCGATTTGGGATGCCAATGTATTTCGGTTAAGGTCTGGATCCAAATAGGGTTTATTGTCTGTCATGTACTCTATCAAAATTTTGAAGTGTTTTTCGGAAGCCACTTTTTTTAAACCTGTTTTATGATATTTACCTAATCTGGTTTTTTTATTTCCGGTACTAAAAGTAAATATAGACGTGTGTTTGATTCCTAAATATCCAAGAGAAGCCTGAAATAAACAGATGTTAATGATACTGATTTTACTAAAAAAAGTAGTGGAAAAAAGATCGGTAGATAGGTAGAAAAAATAAATGATGAAATTAATACCTATTATAAAACAGGCACCAATGATTATTTTTTCTAACCAGAAAGATGTAACAGTATCTGTTTTTACTGGTTTTTTGGAAATATTGTTATTGTATTTTTTAAGCATAACGATTAACAATGGGAAGTATACCAAAGCCTGTATTAACACTATTAAATCAACAATAGAATATATTTTTTTTCTTGAGAATTGCTCTAAGAATAGCGTTAGTTTTTCTACTCCGGGCATTAGATAAAAAGAAAATAAAAGTCCTAAATTAACCAATAAAAAAGGGAGCAGATGTATGACATAGTTTTTATAGCTAAGTCGTTTGTTTATAACGGTACGTGTGTAAAAGAAAATGAAAGGAATATAGAGTAGGACAAACGAAGTGTCAATACCAATAAAATGAGGGTATTTGTATATTATATCAGAATGCCTAATGTATAATAGTGAAAAATGAAAGACTAAAATAATTTGCCAAACCCCAAATATTTTATCACTAAAAGATTGTTTTTCTTTGCTAAATATAAGTAATGCTAGTAAAGAGCTAATTGCAATACCTATAAAAAAGAAAACCTCCATCGTTGGATTGTATACGATTTAATATAACAATATAAGTTTTTTAAAAAATATTCCTACAAAGAATAGATCTTATTTATTGTAAATGCGAAATGACAAGATTAATTTTAGATCTTAGAATAAACCGTTAAGTTCAGCATCAATTCGATTAATGATGTTACCTAAATCTTCAGGATTATCTACAAAATTGAGATGGTCCACATCTACAATAAGAAGATTACCTTTGTCATAGTCGTGTGCCCAAGCTTCATATCGCTCATTTAGCCTGCTTAAGTAATCTATACTAATTGTATTTTCATACTCACGACCTCGTTTATGAATTTGTGCTACCAAATTTGGAATACTACTTCGAAGATATATTAATAAATCAGGGCCTTCTACAACCGCTTCCATAAGATCAAATAGTGATTTGTAATTTTCAAAATCTCTATTAGTCATCAATCCCATTGCATGTAAGTTGGGAGCAAAAATATATGCATCTTCGTAGATAGTTCTGTCTTGGATAATATCTTTCCCACTCTCACGTATATCCAGGATTTGTCTAAAACGACTATTGAGGAAGTAAATTTGAAGATTAAACGACCACCGTTCCATTTTGTTATAAAAATCCTCCAAGTAAGGGTTTTCTAAAACATCCTCAAAATGGGGTTCCCATTTATAATGTTTAGCAAGTAATCGGGTCAATGTAGTTTTTCCGGCACCGATGTTTCCAGCTATCGCTATATGCATAGTTGATTGTTTTTTTACTGGGGGATCCTTCTGTTAAAACAGTTGGTTATAGTTTGGGGTAAATATAGTGGATTTTATGAGGAAGATAAAAGAGATATAAAAAAGAATTTATGTGAGAGGGTAATTTTTGAATTTCTAACTTTTGTATATAGAGTTGTTATCATAGTTAACACAAGTCTTAAACGACTAATTTATATCCGTAACCGCGTACATTGATGATTTGTATAGAATCATCTTTTTTTAGTTTTTTTCTAAGTTTTGTAATAAAAACATCCATACTCCTTCCGTTAAAAAAATCATCATCCCCCCATAATTTTTTAAGAATTAAAGAACGATCCAATACCTGATTTTGATTTTTTACTAGATGAAATAGTAAATGAGCCTCTCTATGAGTAAGTTGTTGCGTTTCTTCCTTAAAAGTTAACAATTGTTTCTGGAAATCGAACACATACTTGCCGATAGAAATGATATTAGAACTTGCTTGTACTTTGGTTCTTTGTAATAAGTTATTGATTCGTACTATGAGTTCTTCGATACTAAAGGGTTTTTTGAGATAATCATTGCCGCCTATTGTAAAACCTTCTACAACATCTTGTGTTTGTGATTTTGCTGTTAGAAAAATAATAGGGATTGAATTGTCTTCATTCCTAATTTCTTTGGCCAATGTAAAACCATCTTTTTTTGGCATCATAACATCCAAAACAAGAAGTTGAGGTTGTTTAGTTTTATATAAGTTGTATGCCTCTTCGCCATTTTTTGCTAGATGCACATAAAAATTGCGAGTTTCTAAACTTTCTTTAATAATTTGACCTAATGATGGCTCATCCTCGGCGAGTAATATTTCAATAATTTCAACCATTGGGTAAATTAATTTTAAAATTTGTTTGTCCTTGTTCTAGTATTAATTGTATTGTTGCTTTATGTTTTTCAATAATAGTTTTGGTATAAAATAAACCGATTCCAAAGCCTTTAATGTCATGAGCATTGCCTTTTGGTACCCGATAAAATTTATCAAAAATCCGCTCACGATGTGTTTTATTTAATGAAACGCCATTATCTATAATTTCAATGATAACACCAGATCTTTGGCCTTTTATAACCACTTTTATAATATCCCCACCATATTTGATGGCATTATCGATAATATTGTTAAGGGCATTTTCAAAATGAAACGGGTCTACTTTTTTCCATATATTTTCTTGAGAGTGATCTAGTGTAATTTTTTTATTTGAAGAATTTCCTTGGTGTTTTTTAATTATAGAATCTATCATCTGTACTAGATCAATTTCTTCAAAATCAAGCTCAAGTTCTTCGCTATCCAGCGTTGCAGTTTCTAATATTTTTTCGACCATAGTGTTCAACTTGCTTAAATGATCTGTTGAGATTTCGACATATTTTTTTGTCTTTTCGGGATCATTTGTTGTATTAAAACTTTGAATACTTTCTAAGGCAGCACTAATAGTAGCTATGGGTGTTTTAAACTCATGAGTAATATTACTAATCAGATCATTTTTTAATTCGGCGAGTTGCTTTTGATGATAAATGATCCGCAATAAAAACAATAAACAGCCAATAACCGCTCCAACTAATGTAAAAGATAGTAAAATTCCTAGTAAGTTTTTTCTGAAAATGGTTAACTTTTCGTTGGTGAAAAATAACTCTAATGAGCTTAGTCTTGGTAAAAAAGAAGATTTTGATTTGGTGTGTAGTACTGCGGATTTTATAGCTTTTCCGCCGATTTCTTCTCTAACCCCAAAAGGGTTAATAAACCGTAATCCATAGTCAACATTAATGTTTTTTCTAGATAACTCTCGTTGCAGATAAGAATTTATTGTAGTCAGCTTTAACGAATCTTGAGTGATGGATACTATTGCTTTGGTGGCTAGGTTACTAAAGACTTCATTAATGCTGTCCGAATTATGTTTTTTAATCTGGCCTTTTTCTAGACAAAGCATAATATCCATAACTTTTTGATTTGCTTCAGTTCTACTTAAATTTGGACTTCTTATAATATGAATACCTTGAGTGGTTGAATCCTTTACTATTGAAATATTAGTGTTCTCATTGAGTTTAAAGGAGTCAAGATGCTTAAAATTAGTGCTAGCAACTATGTTTTTTTGCATGTGATGCATTTGTTTCGCCGCCTTGGTCATCATGTTATTCGGCATAATAAATACCGCATTTTCTTTGGCTAACTCAGTAAAATATTCGTCTACAGCATTATCTAGACTAATTTGCACTTCATTGATTAACTGCTGTTTTCCGGTTTTATAATTTTTATAATTCCAATACACCTGTATGGCAAGCGTGATGATAATAACCGCAGTAATAAAGTATAAAATGTTTTTGTAACTCCCTTTTCTCATATATCAAAAGTAAGTTTCTTATTAGATATAAAACGAATCGGTTAACACTCGTTAACACTACTTAACTCATGAGTTAAGGCTTAGTTATCATATTTGCAGAAGTATTCATCAAAAAACGAATGTTATGTTACGAATTATATTATTGATTATTTTCTTTATATCCCAGAGTATAATCGCTCAAGGTTTTCAAGGAGTAGTAACCTATCAAACTAATCGAAAAATAGACCTTAAGCTTAATGACTCAAGAACTAATCCTGATATGCAAAAGCAAATTCAGGAAATGCTTAAAAAACAATTTCAAAAAGAATTTACTTTACATTTTAATGCATCAGAATCTGTTTACAAAGAAGTAGAAAGCCTTGGTGCTCCTCAACCATCTTCGGGAATACGTATCATGATTGCCGGAGGTGGAGGCGGTGATGTATCGTATAAAAATGTCAAAGAAGAACGTTTTGCAGATAAGCGAGATGTATTTGGTAAAATTTTTTTGGTTAAAGATAAGCTAGAGAAATTGGACTGGACACTTGAAAATGAAACCAAAAAAATAGGAAATTATACTTGTTATAAAGCTACAGCAAAACGAACGGTAGAACGTTTCCAAAGTAGTACTATAGATAGTGAAGAAAAGGAAGAAGTTCAAGAAGAAGAATTGACCATAACTGCATGGTATACACCAGAAATACCTGTGGCCCATGGACCAGATGATTTTTGGGGATTACCTGGATTGATTTTAGAAGTTAATGATGGGGAACAAAATATGTTATGTAACAAAATTGTACTTAATCCTAAAAAGAAACTTGAAATTAATGAACCGGGAAAAGGAAAGGTAGTTACTCAAGAAAAATTTGAAGAGGTAATGCAAAAGAAAATGAAAGAAATGCAAGATCGAATGCCAAGAAGAAATGGTCAGGAAAGTATGAGGATTCGTATTGGGGGATAATTTAAGATAAGATTAACTTTCTGGGATTAAACCAAGAGGTAATACTGTGGTCTTACTATTTTTTATATAAATAAGTATCACATGAAAAAAATCGTAATGTTATTTCTGCTCACAACAGTAATATGGGGTAATGCCCAAGAATTTCAAGGAAAAGCCTATTATTTTAGTAAAACAAGCGTGGATGCGAATTTTGGAGGAAGACAAATGTCTGAAGACCAAAAGAAAGCAATTACCGAACGTTTAAAGTCCGCTTCAGAAAAAACTTTTATACTCACTTTTAATAAAGAAGCGTCGGCATATAAACAAGAATCTCAATTAGAAGAATCTGGTAATAGTGGTAGGTGGGGTGCAATGATGTCTGGTTTTACTTCAAATAACTATTATAAAAATATTATAGATAAGGTCTATTATGATCAAAGGGAGTTTTATGGTAAAAATTTTCTCATTCAAGATTCAATACAGCAATACAAATGGACTATGCTAAATGAAACTAAGCAAATAGGAAATTATACATGCTTTAAGGCGGTAACCACAAAAATAATAAGCGATGTTGCCGATTGGCGCAGTATTCGAAGAAAAGCAAGAGAACTCAGAAATAAAGGCGAAGAAGAAAGCAAAGATGTAACCACAAAAACAGATAGTAGTGCTTCTAAAGAAATTGAAGTAGTCGCATGGTACACGCCAGAGATTCCCATTAATCAAGGTCCTGGAGAATTTTGGGGATTACCAGGATTAATTTTAGAAGTACAACAAGGAAGAAATACATTGTTGTGCAATAAAATTGTGTTGAACACGAAAGATGATCTGATTAAAATACCAACAAAAGGAAAAAAAGTCTCTCAAGATGAATTTGATAACGTTTCGAAAAAGAAAATCGAAGAGATGATCGAACAATTTAGTACACGTCGTAGAGGTGGTTTTGGGGGCAGAAGAAATTAATTTCTCCAAGAAATAACTCAGTAATTATACTTTTTATACATCAATGAATCACTCCTCTATACTTTTAGTAGAGGGTAGAATTACCTTGAGGTAAATCAAATAGCAACAATCAATACATATGAACAAGTTTATACAACTTATAATACTTTTAATAACAATAGCAACTTCTGCTCAAACTATTCAGATATCTGGTTTCGTAAAAGATTCTATAGGGAATCCTTTAGAAATGGCAAATGTCATTGCTTATAAAAAGGGAGATAACGCAATGATGGGTTATGGAATTACTAATAGTCAAGGGAAATACAAAATATCGGTACCCGTAAATCAAACTTATAATCTTAAAGTAAGCTTTATCGGTTTGTTTGCTGATCCTAAATCAGTAGCGGTTACTACAGAAGATGTTTTGGTGGATTTTGTGATGAATTCTCAAGAAAATAACTTAGATGCGGTAGAAATTGTATACGAAATACCAGTAGTGGTAAAAGGAGATACACTGGTGTATAATACGGATTCTTTTACCACGGGATCAGAAAAAAAATTAGAGGATGTATTAGAAAAGTTACCTGGTATCGAGGTTAATGAGGATGGAGAGATCGAAGTTGAGGGTAAAACAGTTTCTAAGGTAATGGTCGAAGGGAAAGATTTTTTTGATGGAGACTCTAAACTAGCTACCAAAAACATTCCAGCAGATGCATTGGATAAAGTTGAAGTGTTGCGAAACTATGAGGATGTTAACCAAATGCGAGGCCTTCGTAATTCTCAAGATCAGGTAGCTATTAATATCAAATTAAAAGAAGGAAAGAAGAATTTTTGGTTTGGAGATATAACCGCGGGCGCAGGTGTTGGTGATACAGAACGATATTTGATTAAACCCAAATTGTTTTATTATAACCCAAAATATAGTATTAATATTATTACGGATTTAAACGATATAGGAGAAGTTCCTTTTACAAGACGTGATTACTTCAATTTTACAGGAGGCTTTAGAAATTTAGGCCGTGGCGGTACCTCATTCAATGTGTCGAGTGATGATTTAGCTTTTGCAACCCTTCAGAATAATCGAGCTAACGAGATTAATACCAAATTTGGAGCAGCTAATTTTAGCCTAGCCGCCAATAAAAAATTAGACATTAGTGGTTATGCAATTGTAAGTGATACTAAAACAGATTTGATTACGAATACTCGTAGGATTTACATTGATGATACTCCTGATCCTGCTGATAATACTATTGAAGAGACTTTTGATAATGTTGAACAGCGTAGTAAACTCGGACTGTTAAAATTAAGTGCAAGTTATAGACCTAATAGTGATTTTAGATTAGATTATGATATTTTTAGTAAGCTTTCAAAACAAGAAGAAAATGACGAATTCTTATCTATACGTAGTGATGTTTCCGAAGATATAAACGAAAGACTCGAGAATACACCCTTTTCGATTCAACAAAACGCAAATGCCTATTATACCTTGAATGAAAAGAATATTTTTTCTTTAGAAGCACAGCATCTATTTCAGAATGAAGACCCTTTTTATAATGCTATTCGAGATGAAATTCCGTTTAGAGGAATTTTTACAGCAATAAATAATCCAACAGATTCGAGTTTAGATACATTTGACCCTCTTGAAGAATCAGATCGATATAATATTAATCAAACAAAAGAAGTGCAAACCAATAAGATTGATGCTAAGTTAGATTATTATTATGTGCTGAATAAAAAAAGTAACTTGAATTTTTCTCTAGGGACCATTTTAAGTACTCAGAATTTTGATTCTAGTATTTTTCAAATATTAGATAATGGTGATCAAAATGATTTTGAAAACGATGAGTTTAATAATGATGTGAGATATAATTTTAATGATGTTTTTGCTGGAGTTCATTATAAATTTATTACAGGAATTTTTACATTTAATCCAGGAATAAGTATACATAATTATGATCTAAAAGATAGACAGCTAGGTACTACAATAGATCAAAATGAGTGGCAGGTTTTACCTGATTTCTTTGCACTGGCTCAATTTAAAAAAACCGAAAGTTTACGATTTAATTATTCTATAACTGCAGAATATACAGATATTAATAGATTAGCTTCTGGATATGTTTTTAATAACTATAACTCATTATCGCAGGGTAATCGAAACCTAGAAAATGCTTTGTATGATAACTATTCTTTGAACTATTTTAGTTTTAATATGTTTAATTATACCAACATCTTTGCTAGAGTGAGTTATACCAATAGACGTAACCCTATTAAAAATACTAGTGTAATTGAAGAAATTAATAGAGTAAATACTCCTATTAATTCTAACCTTGCGGATCAGGTGCTTACTGGAAATGGTAGGTTTAGTCGAACTTTTGGGAAGATTAAAGGAGAGTTAAATGCAAACTTAAGTTGGTCAAGTTTTAACAATATCATTAATAACTTACCTAGTGAGAGTGTTAGTCTTACACAAACCTATAGAACCGAATGGTCAACAAATTTTAAAAAAGGACCAAATTTTGATCTTGGATATAGTATTACGGTAAATGATTATGATAATAACGGAGCCGAAAGTACATTCTATACAAGTAGGCCATTTGCTAGATTAGACTGGTCCTTTGCAAAAGGCTTTTTATTAAAATCTTCATATAGCTATTATAATTATAGGGATACAGAGACAACATTAAATGAGTATAGTTTTTGGGATGCTGATTTGTTTTATCAAAAACCAGATAGTAAATGGGAATATAAATTCTCTGTAACTAATCTATTAGATACCCAAAATATTAATCGAGATAGTTTTAATGAATTATACAACAGTACCTCTAGTTATGCTGTTCAGCCTAGATATTGGATACTAACTGTTAAATATAATCTATAGAGCAGTAAGTTGAATAACTAATGCAATTGTATTAGGGTATATATGTTTGAAAATGGTCTTTACGGATTTTGTTGCGTTAGCCTTTGTTAATCCTGTGATAAATATGTAGATGAGGTTTTTCTATTCGATTATCTTTATAAAAAAATAAAAAGATAATGAGTTTTTATAAAGTTTATGGATTAATCCTAATGTTCATTTTTGTTTCTTGTAATCAAACTTCTAATGATACGTCTAACACTTCACAAACTGAATCTAAAGAAGATATGGAAATTACTGCTCAACAAGGTGTGATCACAAAAAAAAGCACACAAAACTTTGAAGACACGTATGCGTCATTGGTAGAGATAATCCAAAATAATCCTAACTTAAAAATTGTTGCGCAGTTGGATCATCAGGCTAATGCAGCTTCAGTTGATCTCGATTTAAAACCAACGAAAATTATCATGTTTGGAAACCCTAAGTTAGGAACACCATTAATGCAAAGTTCTCAAACTGCTGGCTTAGATTTGCCTCAAAAAATGTTGGTATGGGAAAATGATGAAGGAGTAGTATATATATCCTATAACGATCCTATATATTTACAAAATAGACATAATATTGAAAAAAGTGAAGTATTAGAAAAAATGAAGGGAGCGTTAGATAAAATATCAAACACAGCAGCAGAGTTGTAAAATCGATCTAATATTACAAAAAATATTTCCTACAGAATTCATGATGGAATGAATTTGTATTAGTTCATTTTAGTCATCCTTATACAAAGTTGTAGTAAGCACAAAATTTGCGTATATATCGTTTTAAACTAAATATGTTAGTTTTGGATCTTCACTTTTATAGGCCCACCACTTGAAACATAACTTCCTCCAATTTCATCAATATTAATATCTAATTCATCGCGAGTACTAATACCGTTGAGGTCTACTTTAAGTTTATCATAGGTATCAATACTTTTTATATTAACATTAATCTCATCCGTGTTATTTATGCGTACAGTTATACTACCATCTTCATTAATCGGTAGATTGGCAAATGTATTATGATAAGAACTGTTGGCGTGTGCTTTAGGGATAATATCAATATCTCTGATTACTATTATTACTAGGCAAACTGCTATAATCGTAAGTAAAAACTGAGAGTACTTATTGGTTTTCATAACGTTAAATTTATAGTTGTTAAATATGCACCAATTAAGGTGCCAAAATAGTATTATACTTTTTTTTATTTTAATGAAGGCTTTGTTCTGGGACGGAGAGATTTAAGGGTTAAGAAATTAAACATAAATAGGAAGTGTTTTTTAAAAGCCTTATTATCAGTGTGAAAACTAAATAAAATGATTAAATTCGCACTTTTTTTAAGCAATATTAGCCCCCAAAACTCGTTTTTTGGGTAACTAAACTAACCAAAGACCTCAATTATGACTAAACCAGCTAGTCGATTGCATTTCCTAGATGCGATTCGTGCATTTGCTATTATGATGATGCTTCAAGGACATTTTGTTCATGCTTTGTTGGATGATACTTATAGAGATAAAAGCGATGTTTTTTATAGCACATGGGAGTATTTAAGAGGAATGACCGCTCCAACTTTTTTTACTATTACCGGATTTATCTTCACTTATTTGTTATTAAAACAAAAGGCCGTAGGTTTAGACAATCCAAGAGTACTAAAAGGAATAAAACGAGCAGTAAAAGTTATCTTTTGGGGATATTTGCTTAGAATAAGTTTTTTCGCACTTTTTAACGGTACCGTTAATCCTTCATTTTTTTATGTAGATGTTCTACAATGTAGTGGAACCTCATTGTTATTGTTAATAGGAGTATACCTTATTGCTTATCGTGTTACAAATAGAGCCTTATTTCAAAAACTTGTATTAAGTATTGGAGTTGTTATTTTCTTATTGCAACCAATTTATGGTAGTTGTATCCTCGAGTTTTTACCGCAAACCATTGCTAATTATTTTACCAACCGCAATGGATCTGTTTTTACTTTGTTTCCATGGTTTGGATATGTTTGTTTTGGAAGCTTTATGGCTACACTATTTTTAAAATATGGTAAAAGAGAAATGTTTCATAAGTATGCAATTATATCGTTTTTATTGATTGGTTTACTGTTGATTTTTTATTCTTCTAGTGCATTAATGTTTATTCATAATATTACTGGTGTTGGAATTTTTAAGTCTGTGGCTTATAATAACTTCCTGTTTATACGATTGGGGAATGTTTGTGTTTTGTTTGCTGTTTTTATGTTGCTTAAAGATATTCTGGCCCATCAAGTAATCACAAGAATAGGAGGTAAAACCTTGTCAATTTATATTATTCATTTTTTCGTGTTATATGGCAGTTGGTTCGGATTAGGACTTAGTCGCTTTTTTTATCATGATTTATCTCCAGTGCAAGTCATTGTAGGGGCATTATTGTTTGTGATCGGTATTTGTGCTTTGGTTTTGTATTACTATAAATACGAGCAAATGATTAAAGAAAATACAAGCACAGTGCTAGATAATGCGCTTAGAAGATTTTCGATACATCTACCAGATATTATTTCTGAAATGAAGAACATAATTATTCGAACTTATAGAAGTATTAAATACGCAAGACGTTAATCGTTTGTGAATTATTTTTTTATTGTACTATAAACCAGTATCTTATATCGGTTTAATCAATACTTCTTTTGTTATGCCAACAATAAAATCATTAAATAAATGGGCAAATGCACATTCGTATTATCCATTGGATCTCTTAAGAATAGCTTTAGGAGTATTCCTATTTATTAAAGGGATAAATTTTATTAGTAATAGTCAGATTTTGGTGGATTTGCTAAGACCAGTTCAAAATCTTGCAGGTTCTATGATCGTTATTCATTATGTTGCACCTGCACATTTAATTGGAGGTATAATGATCGCTTTTGGATTGTTAACTAGGTGGTCTGTTACCGTACAACTGCCTTTATTGATTGGAGCTGTCCTTATAAATTTTTTAGGAGAAATGAATGCAGCAAACCTTGTTATAGCAAGCGTGATACTAGTGTTATGTGTTTTCTTTCTTTTTTATGGATCAGGAAAACACTCTGTAGATTATTATTTAAAAATGCAACAATAATAATTTTTCTAGTACTTCAAATATGAATGTAAAAAGGGAGGAAAATTTCCTGTTGAATTAAAATATCTGTATTCTTCTTAAAATATAAAAAACCACTCTTTTGAGTGGTTTTTTATATTACGTTTTTTTAAAATGTTTTACCATCCTGATAGACGAGACTCGCCTCCTTCAATTGGGACATTTAAATATATCGTATCCATAATTTTAGAAGTATGAATACTGTTCTTTTCACCAATGATTCTTTTTTTATTTTTTTGAAGTTGTTTTTTGATCTTTCTCCATTCTTTACGACTAAAAAACTGTTTGTCGCTTCTAGATACGTTTTCCATTGGTGTGGTTAATAATAATCTATCTACCTTTGAAACCTCATCAGTACTATATCGTTCTTCCTGAATTTGATTATCAATAGTTTTTACAGATGTTAGATCATTTTTATAATCCTGACCAAATGATACGCCAAAAACACAAAAAAAAGTAATTGTGAATATTGTTCTTAATTTCATCTCCCTAAATTTTAATAATTGCGTGTAATTCTAAATTTAAATGTATTCCAAAATCATTAATATTATTTCCCCCGAAATGACACGTAAAGTATCTATATATTAACGAGATAAAAGTAACAATATTACTTGAGTTTAGCGTACGGAAAAACCGCAATTTTTTAGTGTAAATTTATAAAATCGATAAAGAACTATAAAAGCCGATAAAACTATAGATTGAAAGCCTTTTTTACGGCATCTACATGATCTAGTTTCTCCCAAGTAAACAACTCTACTTCTCGTTCTACTTTACCAGAATACGGGCTATTAAAAACTTTGGTAACGGTTTGTGGCTCTTTACCCATATGACCATATGCGGCTGTTTCAAGATATATAGGATTACGTAATTTAAGACGCTGTTCTATTGCCGCTGGACGCATATCAAAAATTTGAGCAACTTTTTCAGCAATTTCACCATCTGTAAGGTCTAAATTACTGCTTCCATAAGTATCTACAAAAATAGAAGTGGGTTCTACTACTCCAATAGCATAAGATACTTGAACTAATGCTTCATTAGCTACTCCTGCAGCTACTAGATTTTTAGCAATATGTCTAGATGCATATGCAGCAGAACGATCCACCTTACTAGGGTCTTTTCCAGAAAAAGCTCCACCCCCGTGTGCTCCTTTACCACCATAAGTATCCACTATAATTTTTCTTCCAGTAAGACCAGTATCTCCATGAGGACCACCAATAACGAATTTACCAGTTGGGTTGATGTGATACGTTATTTCATCATTGAATAGTTTTTGAATATATTCTGGTAATTGTGCTATAACACGCGGCATTAAAATAGAAATGATGTCATTTTTTATTTTGCTAAGCATTGCTTCATCATTACTATCAAAATCATCATGTTGAGTAGAGACAACAATAGCTACAATTCTTTGAGGAATATTATCATCACTATACTCTATCGTAACTTGACTTTTAGAATCAGGACGTAGATAAGGAATTTCTGTGCCTTCTCTTCTCAATGTAGCTAGTTCCATCAAGATTTTATGAGAAATATCAAGAGCCAAAGGCATATAGTTAGAAGTTTCTTTAGATGCATATCCAAACATCATTCCCTGATCACCAGCACCTTGTTCTTCTTTAGTTTCTCTATCAACACCTTGATTGATATCTTGAGATTGCTCATGAATCAAAGAAATTACACCACAAGAATCTCCACTAAATTGATACGCTCCTTTGGTATATCCAATTTTATTTATTACTTCTCTAGCAATATGTTGTACGTCTAGATAGGTTTGAGATTTTACTTCACCTGCCAAAACTACTTGACCTGTGGTAACAAGTGTTTCACAGGCTACTTTCGAATCTGGGTCAAAAGCCAAAAAATTGTCTAATAAAGCGTCACTTATTTGATCTGCTACTTTATCTGGATGTCCTTCAGATACGCTTTCCGAAGTAAATAAATATGCCATTGTTTTTGTTTTATAGAGACTAATAAGACGGGATTAGAATATAAAGCTTTCGATGATTAGTCACTTATCGAACTGCTTTAGCATTTTTAACATTAAAATATCATAATGTCTCGGGTTGCAATCAGTCAAATCTATCCCTGAAAATATTTCGGCAAAGGTAAAAAAAATGATAATATTCAAAAGCTTTTAACGTATCATTATTTTTTTGATAGTAATAACCTCAATTAGGTCGAGTTTTTTTAAGACTAAGTAATTTTTTAATGAAACATGTTGCAGTTTAAAAATAATTACTAGTTTTGTCCTCAAGTTTCTTATACATTTTAGTAAGTTATTAAGAAAGGTGGAGGGATTAGACCCTATGAAACCTTAGCAACCCTTTATACGTAAAGAAGGTGCTAAATTCTATCTCAATTTATTCGAGAGAAGATAACTCTATGTAATTACCCTTTTCGGTAATTTTCATTTCCTTTCTTTTTAATTTTCTATATCCATTCGCAATTTAATCTAGCGTTTGATGTATTTGAATTTTAGTCATTTTTAAAATTTAAATTAGAAAATTATGAGCACTCAAAAATTTGCAACAGAAGCTTTACATGCGGGTCATGATGTATCTACCCATGGAGGTACCCGAGCGGTGCCTATATACCAAACTACATCGTATGTTTTTAATGATGCAGATCATGCCGCTAATCTATTTAATTTATCAGAACCGGGATTTATTTATACTCGTTTAAACAATCCTACCAATGATATTTTAGAACAGCGTTTAGCAGCCTTAGAAGGTGGGATTTCCTCTGTTGTTACGGCGTCAGGAACAGCTGCGATCACCACTGCCTTATTAACATTATTAAAAGCTGGTGATCACATTGTAGCCTCTAGTAGTTTATATGGAGGCACCTATAATCTTTTAAATGTTACTTTGCCTAGATTCGGAATTACCACCACATTTGTTGATACATCAGATCCTGCCAATTTTAAAAATGCTGTTCAAGAAAATACGCGAGTGTTTTTTGCAGAATCATTAGGGAATCCAAAACTAGATGTATTAGATCTTAAAAAAATATCTGCAGAAGCTAAGGCATATAAAGTACCTTTTATTGTTGATAATACAGTGGCGACTCCAGCATTGTTGAACCCCATCGAATATGGGGCTAATATTGTAATCCATTCACTTACTAAGTATATAAGTGGTAACGGAACATCATTAGGAGGGGTAATTATTGATGCAGGAACCTTTGATTGGTCAAGTGGTAAATTTCCTGAATTTACCGAACCTTCTCCAGGATATCACGGGCTAGTATATCATGAGGCGCTGGGAGCAGCAGCATTTATTGCAAAAGTTAGAATAGAAGGCCTTAGAGATTATGGAGCTGCCTTGAGTCCATTTAATGCTTTTCAAATTTTACAGGGATTAGAAACATTAAGCATTCGAATTAAAAAACATAGTGAAAATGCTTTGGAGTTGGCTAAGTGGTTGCAACAACAAGATGAAGTATTATGGGTAAAATACCCTGGTTTGGATAGTGATCCATATCATAAATTAGCAAAAGAGTATCTATCAAAAGGACAAAGTGGGATTATCACTTTTGGAGTAAAGGGAGGTTTTGATTCGGCTAAAACCATAGCAAACGAAACAAAAATTTTCTCATTACTAGCTAATATTGGAGATTCTAAATCTTTAATTATTCATCCCGCTAGCACTACACATCAACAATTAAATCAAGATCAACAAGAATCTACAGGAGTAACAAAAGATTTAATAAGGTTATCGGTGGGTCTCGAGGATATCGAAGATTTGAAAACAGATTTAAATGAAGCTTTTGTTAAAATAGCTCAAACAGTCAAATAAGTTTAGAACGCCTTTTTTATGCTTCAAAAAATAAATATTTCAAGCTTTACCACTGTAAAGGGTAAGAGAGTAGATAAAATCTCTTTGACCTATGAGATTTTTGGCCCCTCAATAGGTCTGGCGCCTATAGTTCTTGTTAATCATGCATTAACGGGTAACTCTACCGTATGTGGAAAGAATGGTTGGTGGAATGGGTTGATTGGAGAAGGTAAATGCATTGATACGAATAAGTATACTGTACTTTCTTTCAATATCCCTGGTAATGGTTATGATGGTGTAGAAGAAAATTTAATTTCTGACTATAATTTGTTTAACGCCAGAGATATTGCAACTATTTTTTTAAAGGGACTAGAGCGATTGAGTATAAACAAATTATACGCAGCTATAGGAGGTTCAGTTGGAGGTGGGATTGCTTGGGAGTTAGCGGCTTTAAAACCAGATTTAATACAGCATTTGATTCCTGTAGCTACTGATTGGAAGTCTACCGATTGGTTAAAGGCCAATTGTTTGGTACAAGAACAAATTTTATTAAACTCTATAAACCCAGTTCATGATGCAAGGTTACATGCGATGTTGATGTATAGATCTCCAGAATCCTTCAAAGTTAAGTTTAATAGGACGTATAATGAGGATAAAAGTATGTTCAATATAGAGAGTTGGTTGTTGTATCATGGCGAAAAACTGAATGAACGATTTACTCTATCCGCATATAAGGAGTTGAATTATATCTTGGCAAATATTGATATTACTAAAGGAAGAGAAGGGATTGAAGAGGTAGCTGGTAATATAGATTCTGATATTCATATTATTAGTGTTAATTCTGATGTTTTTTTCACAGAAAGTGAAGATGAAATTACATATCAAAAGCTTAAAAAAGTAAAGAATAATGTGACACACCAGGTTATTGATTCTGCACATGGTCACGATGCATTTTTAATAGAATTTGAACAGTTAAGTAAATTGTTAAAAGGAATTTTTTAAAAGAAAATAAAAATTTTGAATAGATGAAAATTTTAAAATTTGGAGGGAAATCTTTGGCTAATGGAAATGGTATTAATACAGTAGTTGATATTATTGAGAGCAAAATTAAAAGTGGTGAGAAAATCACTGTTGTATTGTCGGCTCGAGGGAATTCTACCAATGACTTAGAAGATATTCTCGAAAAAGCTAGAAAAAACAAAAGTTATACAGAACAATTAATTGCATTTAAAAACTATCAGCTATCTGATTTTAAAAATGTTTGTTTTGATGACGAGTTCGAAACGCTTGATAAACTTTTCGAAGGGGTTTCTCTTTTGGGGGATTATAGCAAGAGAATAAAGGATCAGGTATTATCACAGGGAGAGGTTATTTCGGCAAAATTATTAACGCAATTACTTCAAGAGAAAAATATCAAGGCGCAATTTACAGACAGTCGAGAACTGATTGTAACCGATGGACAATTTGGAGATGCGCAACCCTTGGACCAATTGTCGAAAGAGAATATAGTAGCTCATTTTCAAAAATATAATGGTAATACTGTAAACGTGGTGACAGGTTTTATTGCTTCAAACACCAAAAATGAAACTACTACTCTTGGAAGAAACGGAAGTAATTATACTGCTGCATTACTCGCTAATTATTTAGGAGCCGAAGAGCTTCAAAATTTCACACATGTAGATGGTATTTATACGGCTAATCCGGATCTAGTTCCTAATGCTCAGAAAATTGAGAAACTATCATTTACCGAGGCGAATGAGTTGGCACATTTTGGAGCCAATATTTTGCATGCCAAAACGATTATTCCTCTTATAGAGAAAAATATACCATTAAGAATTTTAAATACATTTGATTATAAAAATAGAGGAACATTAATTACTTCTGAGACAAGCGAAAAAGGAATTAAATCACTTTCGGTATTAGAAAATGTATCTTTAATTCATCTCGAAGGACGAGGTCTTTTAGGAAAAGCTGGTATTGATGCTAGGATATTTAATGCTTTAGGACTTAAAAAGATTAGTGTTAGTATTATCTCCCAAGGATCTTCAGAAAGAGGAATAGGCTTTGTGGTTTCTTCAGATAAGGCACAAGAAGCTAAAAAAATATTAGAACAAGAATTTGAAGCGGATTTTTACAAACGTGATGTAAGTAATATTTCGGTCGAAAACGAAGTGTCGGTGATTTCAATTATAGGGCAAGATTTAAGTACTTTTCATAAACCTTATAATGCGCTAATTAAAAATCAAGTGATTCCATTATTATTCAATAACACAATAACGGGAAAAAACGTAAGTCTGGTGGTGAAAAAAAATCATTTGCACAGGGCTTTAAATGTTATTCATGGTGAAATTTTCGAGATTTCAAAAAAAATCAACATTGCCATATTTGGACATGGTTTAGTTGGTGGAACGTTAATTGATCAAATATTAAAATCGGCAAAGCAAATTAAGGAGCGTAAAAATATTAACCTTAATATTTTTGCAGTTGCAAACTCTCGAAAAGTGGTTTTGGACAAAAACGGTTTACAGAATGATTGGCAAACGAAACTAGAGGAAAAGGGCAATTCATATCATATAGATGATATCATTAGGTATGCCGATGCCAATCATTTAGAAAACGTAATAGCCATTGATAATACGGCTAGTAGCGAGTTTACAAAGAATTATATACAGTTAATCGAGAATGGTTTTGATTTAGTGTCTTCGAATAAAATAGCCAATACATTAGATTTTGGGTTTTATAAGCAATTAAGATTTAAGTTACAACAGAATCAGAAACAATATTTATATGAGACTAATGTAGGCGCGGGGCTTCCTTTGATTGATACTATTAAACTATTGCATTTATCTGGAGAAAATATTACACGTATAAAGGGGGTTTTTTCAGGATCATTGAGTTATTTGTTTAATACTTTCTCTAGTGAAGAGCGACTATTTAGTGAGGTGTTACAAGAAGCTATAGATAAAGGATATACAGAACCGGATCCTCGTGAGGATTTATGTGGCAATGATGTTGGACGAAAATTGTTAATTCTGGCAAGAGAATTAGATCTTAGTAATGAATTTGAGGATATTAATATTCATAACCTCATTCCTGAATCTCTTAGAAAAGGTGAGGCCACATCATTTTTAAAACGTTTGTCAGCGTTAAATGATGTATATGAAAAAGTTAAAGAAGACCAAAAACCTAATCATGTATTGCGATATATTGGTGATCTTTGGGGTGATTTATCAAAAGAGAAAGGGAATCTAGATGTGAAACTGGTTTCGGTTCCTCAAAGTAGTGCATTGGGACAAGTGAAAGGATCAGATTCTATTTTTGAGATTTATACAGAGTCTTATGGGGATCAACCAATTGTAATACAGGGTGCTGGTGCTGGTGCGGCGGTTACAGCAAGAGGAGTATTTGGAGATATATTAAGGTTAGCAGATCGCGAATAAAAATAAATAAGATAAACACATGAAAATACAATTGAAAAGAATAGACAACGACTATCATTTTGAATTAAAAAATGAAAGAGGCCATGTTACGCATATCGATAGTACTCCTGCAGTGGGAGGGCATGATCTTGCACCAAGCCCAATGGAGTATGTGCTTATGGGGGTAGCAGGTTGTAGCGCGATTGATGTGATTTCTATTCTAAAAAAGCAACGACAAGAAATTACTGATTATAGAGCAGAAGTAGATGGAGCTCGCGTAGAAATGGACGGAGCAAAGCCTTTTAAAGAAATTGATGTTACGGTATACTTAGAAGGAGATATTGTACCCGAAAAAGCGAAAAGAGCGGCACAATTATCGTTCGAAAAATATTGCTCAGTATCAAAAACGTTAGAGCCTACTGCTACTATTAATTATAAGGTGGTGCTTAATAATAAAGAAATATGATTGACAAAAATCAACATTTTGAAACACAAGCGGTAAGAACGCAAACAGAAAAAACACAATTTTTAGAGCATTCTACACCGATGTACTTAACCTCGGGTTTTGTTTTTGAAGATTCTGAAGAAATGAGGGCAGCTTTTGCAGAAGAAAAAGATCGAAATTTGTACAGTCGATTTAGTAACCCCAATACTACAGAATTTGTAGATAAAATTTGTAAGCTTGAAGGAGCCGAGGATGGATATGCATTTGCTACAGGAATGGCAGCTGTTTTTTCTACATTTGCGGCCTTATTAAATGCAGGAGATCATATTGTTTCGGCACGTTCTGTATTTGGATCTACGCACACATTGTTTACCAAATATTTTCCAAAATGGAATATAGAAACAAGTTATTTTAGAATAGATGATGTAGAGAGTATCGAGAGTCTTATTAAGCCTAATACAAAAATAATATATGCAGAATCTCCTACTAATCCGGGAGTAGATATATTAGATCTAGAATTGTTGGGTGAGATTGCAAAGAAGCATAACCTATTGTTGGTTATTGATAATTGTTTTGCAACTCCATATTTGCAAAATCCAATCAAATTTGGAGCAGATTTAGTAATTCACTCTGCTACCAAATTAATAGATGGGCAAGGAAGAGTTCTGGGAGGTGTTACGGTTGGTAAAAGAGAGTTAATAAGAGAAATTTATTTATTTTCTCGTAATACGGGTCCCGCATTATCGCCTTTTAATGCTTGGATATTGTCTAAAAGTTTAGAGACTTTAGCGATTAGAGTAGAGAAACATTGTGAGAATGCCATGAAGTTGGCCGATTTTCTAGAAACTCACCCTAAAGTAAATTGGGTAAAATATCCATTTCTCAAATCTCATCCGCAATATGAAATAGCTAAAAAACAAATGCGATTGGGAGGAAATATTGTGGCTTTTGAAGTTAAAGGAGGGATTGAGGCTGGAAAGATATTTTTTGATCAAATAAAAATGTGTTCTTTATCTGCAAATCTGGGAGATACTAGAACTATTGTTACGCATCCCGCTTCTACAACTCATAGTAAATTGGCGAAAGAAGATAAACTGGTTGTCGGAATTACAGACGGAATGGTAAGATGCTCTGTTGGACTTGAATATATTGATGATATTATTCATGATATAGAACAGGCTTTAGAAAAGATATGAAAAAAAGCAGTGATATTATCACTGCTTTTTTTATGATATGTGATGTTTTTTTACTGTTTAGTAAGTACAAAAAACTGACTTCCGGTAATGGTAACAGAAAGATTGTTAAGTTGTTCTATTGTAGTTTCTTCGTCAATAGCCACTTTCAAAGTCATGGTTTGTTCGTTTAATTCTACAATTTCATATTTCAACATTTCTCCTTGGACTGTAGTGGTAAGTGTATTGCCATCAACCGTCCATTCTCCGGTTCCAATAACGCTAGGAACGACTTCTTCAACTTCTACAGGGTCTTGAGTTGGTAATGTAACCGTTGCAACCAATGTAAAACCACCTGTACTGGATAGTGTATTAGGTTCGTTATCAGCTGTTGACGCTGTAAAAGTAACAGATGCGGTATAATCTTTACCGCTCACACTGTAATCTCCTGTAACAGGAATACCTTCAATAGTAGCAGAAATTTTGCCATCTTCAGATTTTACCTCTGTTAAATTCCATTCTCCAGGAATTAGTGATTCATCGGCTACAAAGGGTGCGTCGTCGTCGTTACCACATGAGATAAGTAGTGTGCTAGTAACTAGAAATAAAAGCAGATTAAGTTTTTTCATTGTAATTAAGATTTGAATTGATAATACTATGTAGTAAACGATAATTGAAACGGCATATTGCGTTATCTCCATGGTTTAAGGCGTTAAATAAATTCCATATTTGACGTGGTTTGTGAGTAAAGTTGTTGATATTCATGATATTAATAAAGCTTTGTTAGTAATATCATAAAAATCGACTATATGTGTGTTGTATGTGAAATTTTATATATACATTTGTTCTTTATCCTACTATTCCGATAGGGTAATAGATTTTAAAACAGGAGTATGATTTTAGATCAAATGATATTAGATAAAGTAGCTTCGAAGAAAACAACTTTTGAGGATGACAAAACCTCAGAAAAACCGATGCGTAGTATTGCAAAGGCAGTTAGTTGGAGAGTGATAGGAACTCTTGATACTTTGGTGGTGTCATATATATTAACTGGAGAGATAGCTTTAGCTACATCGATTGCTTCAGTTGATTTTATAACTAAAATGATTTTGTATTTCTTTCATGAAAGAATATGGAATCGAGTAAAATGGGGAAAATAATTGTGATTTTGAAAAAGAAATAAAAAAGTCCAGAATCTAAACTTTGAAATGAGCTTTACAGAAAAAGAAATAGAGAATTTTAATAAAGAGTTAAGAGAAAAAACTCCAATCGAGATTGCGCAATGGGCTGTAAATCAAGGAAAAAAACCTGTGGTTACTACTAATTTTAGGCCTTATGAAGCGGCTATCCTTAATGTTTGTGTTGTGGCTCAAAAGGATATCCCGGTCATATGGTGCGATTCGGGGTATAATACACCTAATACGTATAAGCATGCAGAAGAGGTAATAGCGCAATTAGAATTGAATATCAAACTATATGTACCTCAACAAACTACGGCTCATCGTGATGTAGTGATGGGTATTCCAGATATTGAGGACCCCAAGCATAAACTTTTTACAGAGCAAGTAAAATTAGAGCCTTTTAAAAGAGCAATGTCTGATTTTAAGCCGGATGTTTGGTTTACGAATTTGAGAAAAGGTCAAACAGCACTTAGAGATTCTTTAGATATTTTAAGTATGGGTAGTGATGGTGTTTTGAAGGTAAGTCCATTTTATTACTATAGTGATGAGGAACTGGATGTGTATTTAGATGATAATAATTTACCTAACGAGTTTAAATATTTTGACCCTACCAAGGTGTTAGAGAATAGAGAATGTGGATTGCACACGAACTAATAAATGACGAATAATTAGCATGGAGATATTAGAAAAGAAAGCAGAACAAGTAAATGATACAGTAGGTAATTTAGCTGGTAATTCATTGCTTAGAGTAAATCCTCTAGAGAGTGAGGCAATCTATATTTTTAGGGAAGTTGTTGCTCAGTTTGAAAAACCAGTACTTCTTTTTTCTGGAGGTAAGGATTCAATCACGTTAGTAAGACTTGCGCAAAAAGCTTTTTATCCGGGTAAAATACCTTTCCCGTTGTTGCATATTGATACAGGTCATAATTTCCCAGAAACTATTGAATTTAGGGATAAACTTGTTAAAGAATTGGGCGTAGAATTGATTGTTCGCAATGTTCAAGATTCTATAGATCAGGGAAAAGTAATAGAGGAAAAAGGTAAATACGCCAGTCGTAACAGTCTTCAGACTACTACACTGCTGGATGCACTAGAAGAATTTAAGTTTGATGCCGCTATTGGTGGTGCTCGTAGAGATGAAGAAAAGGCAAGAGCAAAAGAACGTATTTTTTCTGTACGAGATGATTTTGGGCAATGGGATGAAAAAAATCAACGTCCAGAATTATTTGATCACCTTAATGGAAAGATTGATTTAGGTCAAAATGTTAGAGTATTTCCAATTAGTAACTGGACAGAATTAGATGTTTGGAGTTATATCCAAAAAGAAGATATAGAGATTCCATCTATCTATTTTGCACATAAACGCAAAACTTTTATTAGAGATGGTATGATATGGTCTGCAGAAGATGAGGTAGTCCATAGAGAAGATGATGAAGCAGTAGAAGAACGATTGGTAAGATTTCGTACTGTAGGTGATATGTCTTGTACGGCGGCTGTACTTTCTGATGCAATTACAATTGATAAAGTTGTTGCCGAAATTAGAGAGTCAACAATTTCAGAAAGAGGAGCTCGTATTGATGACAAGAGATCCGAAGCTGCAATGGAAAAAAGAAAACAACAAGGATATTTCTAAAAGTTAATTTACTGTTCCACTGTAAAATGGAATAAGAAGTAAAAGAAATAATAATTTAAGAACACCATTCCCAAAAGGAAAAATAATAAATAGCTATGGATGTATTAAAAATAGCAACAGCAGGAAGTGTAGATGATGGAAAAAGTACTTTGATTGGCCGGATTTTGTATGATACAAAATCATTGACTACTGATAAGTTAGAAGCGATAGAAAAAAGAAGTAAAGCAAATGGGTTTGACTACTTGGATTTTTCGTTGGCGACAGATGGATTAGTTGCAGAGCGGGAACAAGGAATTACAATTGATGTTGCGCATATTTATTTTTCTACAAAGACTAAGAGTTATATCATAGCAGATACTCCTGGCCATATTGAATATACAAGAAATATGGTAACAGGTGCTTCTACTTCACAAGCATCAATCATACTTGTAGATGCTCGAAAAGGAGTGATCGAACAAACATATCGTCATTTCTTTATCAATAATCTGTTAAGAGTTAAAGACGTGATAGTGGCTGTTAATAAAATGGATTTGGTGGATTTTTCTCAAGAGAAGTATGAAGCTATCAAAGCTGATTTTGAAAAATTAATTGAAAAAAGTGATTATAAAGAACAAAACATAACATTTATTCCTGTAAGTGCGTTGCAAGGTGATAATGTGGTAGAAAAATCTAATAAAACACCCTGGTATAATGGTCAAACGCTGTTAACGCATTTAGAAGAGTTGGATGCTCAAGATGTGTACGAAAAAGCAGAGGTTCGTTTCCCAGTACAAACAGTTATTCGACCTAAAAAAGATGAATTTCATGATTTTAGAGGATATGCAGGTAAACTATATGGAGGAGATATTTCAGTTGGAGATGAGGTGACTGTTTTACCTTCGTTAACTACATCAAAAGTAAAAGAAATTTACTTTTTTGATCAAAAATTTGATGCTGCGGGTAGAGGTAGTTCTTGTACAATTACTTTAGAAAACGATGTAAATGTGAGCCGTGGTGATATGATTGTGAAGTCATCAGAAAAACCTAGAGTAGAAAAACAATTAACGGCTACTGTATGTTGGATGGATAGTAGAAATTTGAATCCCGGAACTAATTATTTTATTCAGAGCGGAAGTAGTCGAATTTTAGCAAAGGTAAAAAGTGTTAGCGGAACAGTAGCTACAGATTTTTCAGGACAGGATACTACTAAAACCTCTTTAAGTTTAAATGAAATAGGAAAAGTGCAAATACAACTAAGTAAACCTTTGGCTATAGATTCATACAGTAAAAATAAAGCTTCTGGTTCATTTATATTAATAGATTCTCAAACCAATACAACTTCGGGAGTAGGCTTTATAGAATGAGGAAAAATAGCTAACTGAAGTGTAGAAAAACAAGAATTTTAGAATTAAAAAATCTGTGATACAAAAGTCATAATTATGTTCTTTTTTAAAGGACCGAAATACGAAAAAAAATGCAAAGTTTTAGAACCGAAATAGAAAACCCAATTGTCGAAAAAGACATTATTGAATTAGCGAATAAAATTGAGCAATTTCATAAGGGTAAAATTGATGAGGAAAAGTTTCGTAGCCTGCGCTTAGCGCGTGGAGTATATGGTCAACGCCAAGAAGGCGTTCAGATGATTCGTATAAAACTACCTTATGGTAAAGTGCTGAGTAATCAATTACGTCGTATATGCGAGGTGTCTGATGAATACTCTAGAGGTAGATTGCATATAACTACTCGTCAGGATATTCAAATCCATTACGTAGATCTAAATAGAACCCCAGAACTTTGGACAGAATTGGAGAAAGATAATGTAACGCTTAGAGAAGCTTGTGGTAATACTGTACGTAATGTTACTGCTTCTGAAACTGCAGGAATTGATCCAAAAGAACCATTTGATGTATCTGCATATGCAGACGCATTATTTCGTTTCTTTTTAAGAAATCCTATTTCTCAAGAGATGGGAAGAAAATTTAAAGTATCGTTTTCAGGTACAGAAGAAGATACAGGATTATCTTATATGCACGATTTAGGTTTTATAGCCAAAATTGAAAATGGAGTACGAGGATTTAAGGTAATGTTAGGAGGAGGATTAGGATCGCAACCAAGGCATGCAGATGAGTTATATAGTTTTTTGCCTTCTGATAAAATTATTCCTTTAATGGAAGGAGTTTTAAGAGTTTTTGATCGTCATGGAGAACGTAAAAGTAGGGCTAAAGCTCGAATGAAATTTCTTCTTAAAGATATTGGTTTAGAGGCTTTTAAGGGATTAATAGAAGCAGAACAAAATGCTATAGCGCAAAAGACAGTTGCAATTGATGCAGAAGCATTTCAAGTTTCTACACCTGTAACAGTTGAAGTACCAGAAGTAGAAGTTAGAGATCAAAAAGCTTTTGATTTATGGAAATCAACAAATGTGATTTCTCAAAAACAAGAGGGGTATGTAGCTATAGGTATAAAAGTGCTTTTAGGAGATTTTTATACAGATAAGGCAAGATTATTGGCAAACCTAGTAGAGAAATATGCAGCAGGAGAGATTAGGTTATCGCTACGACAAAATATCTTAATCCCTTTTGTGAAAGAAGATTTGTTAGCATTCTTTTACCAAGAATTAGAAAAATTAGGATTTGTAGAAGCTGGATATAATAAGGCAATAGATATTACGGCTTGTCCAGGTACGGATACCTGTAACTTAGGTATTGCAAGTAGTACCGGTATTGCCGAAGAGTTAGAAAGAGTCATTAAAGCTGAATATCCTCAATATTTAGAAAAAGAAGATCTCGTGATCAAAATTAGCGGATGTATGAATGCTTGCGGGCAACATAATATGGCTAATATTGGTTTTCAGGGAATGTCTGTTCGTACTAAAGATAAATTAGTAGCACCCGCGCTTCAAGTATTATTGGGTGGTGGTAATCTTGGTGGCGGTAATGGGCGATTTGCAGATAAAGTTGTTAAAATACCAAGTAGAAGAGGGCCAGAAGCATTACGAAGAATTTTGGATGATTTTGAGGTTAATGCAAACGGTAAACTTTTTGTAGATTATTATGAAGAAAAAGGAGAAAAGTATTTTTATGATTTCCTTACAGATTTATCTAATGTAGATAATTTAACTCAAGAAGATTTTATCGATTGGGGAACTGAAGATAATTATGTTAAAGCTATTGGAATAGGTGAATGTGCCGGTGTTGTTATTGATTTAATTGCAACATTATTTTTAGAAAGCGAAGAGAAAATAGAAAATGCAAAAGTTTCCTTTGATAATGAAGTATATTCTGATGCAGTATATCATGCATACAGCTCTTTGATAAATTCTGCCAAAGCATTATTGCTTGCCGAAAATAAAAAGACGAATACGCATGCCAGTATAATTAATCAGTTTGATGAAGAATTTGTATCGAGCAATAAGATCCATTTGGAAGGAACATTTGCCGATTTAGTATATCAACTTCAAAAGAATGCACCAAGTAAGAATTTTGCTTTAGATTATATCAAAAAAGCAGGGCAATTTTTACAAAAAGTGCAAGAGTTTAGAGCAATTGAAGTAGAAAATGTATAATATCTTTGGTAACTCATAACGTAGTTTGATAAGAATTGTTAAGTAGAGTAATATGAGCAATAAAACACCAAAATTAACAGTAGTGGGAGCAGGTCCTGGAGATCCTGATTTAATCACGATAAAAGCGATTAAAGCTTTGGAGTCTGCAGATGTTGTCCTGTATGATGCGCTTATAAATGAAACTTTACTTGACTACGCAAATAATGCAGAGAAGATCTTTGTAGGTAAACGAAAAGGATGTTACGCATATCAACAAGAACAAATCAATGAGTTAATAATAAGTAGAGCAAAGAGTCATGGTCATGTAGTAAGACTTAAAGGAGGAGATCCATTTATTTTTGGTCGTGGAGCAGAAGAGATTGATTATGTGCAACAATTTGGAATAGAATCATATATGGTGCCTGGAATATCATCATCATTGGCAGTACCGGCTTATCAAGGTATACCATTGACCAAAAGGGGTTCGTCTGAGAGCTTTTGGGTTATAACAGGAACTACAAAATCCCATAAATTATCACAGGATGTGTGCCTGGCAGCAAAATCAAATGCAACTGTGGTAATTTTGATGGGGATGAGTAAGTTAAGTGAAATAGTTAGTATCTTTGCAGCCGAAAATAAGCAGAATCTTCCGGTAGCGATAATTCAAAACGGAACAACTGATAATGAGAAAGTTGGTTTGGGTTCGGTGAATACAATTGAGCAGATAGTAGCAGAGAAAAACTTATCCTCTCCAGCGATTATTGTAATTGGAGAAGTAGTTAGACAAAGGGCCAAACTGGCATCTATTTATCAAGAAGTTCAAGAAGAAATCGTATCTTGATAGTTCAGGATAGCTGTAAGATGGAAGAAAGAAATAATTTATATCCAGTTTTTTTGAAAGCAAAAAACCTTAGTTTACTAATAGTAGGAGGAGGAAATGTAGCCGAAGAAAAACTTACGTTCTTATTAAAATCTAGTCCAAATGCAAGTGTTACAATGGTTTCGCCCATGTATAGAGAAGACACAATTACATTAGCAAATAAATTTGGAGTAGAAATGATTGTAAAGAAATATCATAAACGTTTTCTGAAAGGAAAGCATATTGTGATTGCTACAACAGATGTTCCTGTGGTAAATATACAAGTGTATAAAGATTGTAGGAAAAGAAGTAAGTTGGTTAATGTAGCAGATAATCCGCCATACTGTGATTTTTACATGGGTGGTATTGTAACCAAAGGTAATGTAAAAGTGGCTATTTCGACTAATGGGAAGTCACCAACTACAGCCAAAAGACTGCGTCAGTTTTTTGAGGAAGTTATTCCTGAAAATATTGATGATTTAGTCAAAAATTTAAATGAATATAGAAAAACGATTAAAGGTGATTTCGAAGAAAAAGTTGAAACATTAAATGAATTCACCAAAGGATTAATAGGAAAAAAAGAAGTTGAAAAATGATCAAGACTGATATTTTAATCATCGGAGCGGGACCTACAGGGTTATTTACTGTTTTTGAAGCAGGATTACTAAAGTTAAAGACGCATCTTATTGATGCGCTGCCTCAACCAGGTGGACAGTGTTCAGAGATATATCCTAAAAAACCAATTTATGATATTCCAGGATTTCCCGAAATTTTAGCAGGGCAGTTGGTAGATAACCTTATGGAGCAAATTAAGCCATTTAATCCAGGTTTCACATTAGGAGAAAGAGCAGAAACTATTGAAAAATTAGAAGATGATACGTTTTTAGTTACCACAAATAAAGGAACTAAACATAATGCACCCGTAGTTGCAATTGCAGGTGGTTTAGGTTCTTTCGAACCTCGTAAACCTCCTATTCCTAATATTATAGATTTTGAAGATAAAGGAGTGGCGTATATTATTCGTGACCCCGAGGTATACAGAGATAAAAGAGTGGTAATTGCAGGTGGAGGTGACTCTGCATTAGATTGGACAATCTTTTTGGCAGATGTAGCTAGTGAAGTAACTTTAGTGCATAGGAGAAATGAATTCCGTGGAGCTTTAGATTCTGTAGAAAGAGTTGCAGAATTAACCAAGCTAGGAAAAGTGAATTTGATCACCGAAGCCGAAGTTAAAGAACTGAAGGGAAATGATCATATTGAGGCAGTAGGTATTAAACATAAAACTGAAGGAGATATTACAGTGGATACAGATTATTTCATTCCATTATTTGGGTTATCTCCAAAACTAGGTCCGATAGGAAATTGGGGATTAGAAATTGAAAAAAATGCTATTAAAGTTGATAACTCTTATGATTATCAAACCAATATCCCAGGTATTTATGCTATTGGAGATGTAAATACATATAAAGGGAAGTTAAAATTAATACTTTCAGGTTTCCATGAGGCTGCTATTATGTGTCAAAGCGCTTATCAAAGAATTTTTCCAGATAAGAAATATGTAATGAAATATACTACTGTAGGTGGTGTAGAAGGTTTTGATGGAACCAAAAAAGAGGCTAAAAAAGAAGTTGTAAAGGCTATCATATAATTTTAGAATACTAAATAAGAATCCTCATAAATAATACTAATTACTTAAGTATATTTGTGAGGATTTTTATATCATTAAGGCAAGAACTATGTCAGACGTTACCATAAAAATAAAAGATAGAGAAGGAGAAATACACGAAGTTCAAGCTCCAACCGATATGGCCATGAATCTTATGGAAGTATGTAAGGCTTATGAACTTCCGGTAGAAGGTACATGTGGTGGTATGGCGATGTGTGCATCTTGTCAATGTTATGTGTTGTCTGATCATCAATTACCAGAAATGAGTCAAGATGAAGATTTGATGTTAGCTGAAGCATTTTATGTAGAAGACAATAGTAGGTTAGGATGTCAAATTGCAATCACTCCTGAGTTAGATGGATTAGAAATTGAATTGGCTCCAGAGTCTTAGTAAGAGATTATAACTCTAAGATTTTGATCATTTTTTTTACGGGTTTTTTAATTCTGATGATGATTTTTTGATATTCCCATTTTTTTTCAATTTTCCTTGCTAGAATATCTATTTTTGCCCTTTTTCCATTTTTACTTCTTATTCCTACAGTTACAGCTACCAAAGAATCGTTGTTTAGATATTCGACCTCTCCTTCAAGTAGTCTAAAAAAACTGGTGGGAGCTAGTTCCCCAAGTTCTTTAATCACTTTATCATTTTTACTTGCTATATTCAATGCATTTTCGATTAAATCTGGTTGAAGATAAATAGATCCATACCTAAGGGTAGCATCACCAGTTAATGAAAAAAATAATAAGACCGGGATAAGTAAAACCCCAAAAAGCGAAACCCATTTCCAATTTCGTTGCCACCAATTTTTTGAATTCACTTTTTGAATCATAAAAGTTATACTAGAGGTTTTTGGTATACTAAAAACTAAGAATAATTCTACTTGTTACAGAATGTATAGATTTAAGATACTTGAATTTGATTTTTCAAGTATAAAAAAACCTAATAAACTTGCAAAACAAAGGACTATACCGTTTATTTGTATTCAAATTAACAGCTTAGCTGTTTAGTTCATTACTTTATTTCTATTGTTATCAAGAAAGGTGGAGGGATTAGACCCTATGAAACCTTAGCAACCCTTTAATTTTTAAAGAAGGTGCTACATTCTATCCTATATTTAGGAATAGATAACGAAGATGCATAGCTTGTCTGCTTGCCCGTGTTTTCCACTATTTTTCTTGATACCATTTTAATATTCCTGTTAACGGAAAATGAGCTTTATTAAATAATTCGATTAGTAGCTTTATTACAATACTAATTTAGATATAGAATAGGTTTAGCGTGTCTTAACATTATGAAAAACATACAAAAAATATTAGAGGAAAGGATTCTTGTGCTCGATGGAGCAATGGGGACAATGTTGCAACGTCATAAATTTACGGAAGAAGATTTCAGAGGTGAACGATTTAAAGATTGGCCCATTCCTGTTCAGGGAAATAATGATTTGTTAAGTATCACTCAGCCTGAGGCTATCAAAGAAGTACATCGATTGTATTTTGAAGCAGGAGCAGATATTATAGAGACAAATACATTCTCGGGAACAACAATAGCAATGGCAGATTATCAAATGGAAGATTTGGTGTATGAACTAAATTATCAATCTGCAAAAATCGCTAAAGAAGTTGCCGAAGAATTTACCAAAAACGAACCAGATAAACCTCGTTTTGTTGCCGGTTCTATAGGCCCAACAAATAGAACTGCTAGCATGTCGCCTGATGTTAATGATCCTGGATATAGAGCTGTGACTTTTGACGAATTAAGAATCGCATATAAGCAACAGGTGGAAGCACTCGTAGACGGTGGATCGGATATTTTGTTAGTCGAAACTATTTTTGACACATTAAATGCTAAAGCTGCACTATTTGCAATTGAAGAAGTTAAGGATGAAAGAAATATTGATGTTCCAATAATGATAAGTGGAACAATTACCGATGCTAGTGGTCGTACATTGTCGGGACAAACGGCTGAAGCATTTTTAATTTCGGTATCGCATATTCCAATGCTTTCTGTTGGTTTTAATTGTGCCCTGGGAGCAAGTCAATTAACACCGCATTTAGAGGTGTTAGCTAAAAATGCGAATTTCGGAATTTCGGCGCATCCCAATGCCGGTTTGCCTAATGCTTTTGGTGAATATGATGAAACCCCAGAGCAAATGGCTTCTCAGATAAAGGAATACATGGATAAGAGTTTAGTGAATATTATTGGAGGATGTTGTGGCACAACGCCAGAACATATAAGAGCTATAGCAGATTTGGCAAAAAAGTATAAACCACGAGTTAAATTGGAGGCAGTATAGTAAATGGATATGAAAACTAAAACAGAAAGAAAATATCTAAAGTTATCTGGTCTCGAACCTATGATCGTTTCTGCAGATACAAATTTTATAAATGTAGGAGAACGAACTAATGTAGCAGGATCGCGTAAGTTTTTACGTTTAGTTAAGGAAGAAAAGTTCGACGAAGCCTTAGATATAGCGAGACATCAAGTAGAAGGAGGAGCACAGGTTATCGATATTAATATGGATGACGGTCTGATAGATGGTAAAGAAGCTATGGTAAGGTTTTTAAATCTTATTATGGCAGAACCTGATATCGCCAGAGTTCCTATTATGATAGACAGCTCAAAATGGGATATTATAGAAGCTGGATTACAAGTGGTTCAAGGTAAGTGTGTTGTGAATTCGATTAGTCTTAAAGAAGGTGAAACCGAATTTATGGCGCATGCCAAAAAAATAAAAAGATATGGAGCAGCGGTAATTATTATGGCGTTTGACGAGGTTGGTCAAGCTGATAATTATGAACGTCGTATAGAGATTTCAAAAAGATCTTATGACATACTTGTAAATAAGTTGAATTTCCCTCCTGAAGATATCATATTTGATCTTAACATATTTCCAGTTGCAACGGGAATGGATGAACATCGAAAAAATGCAATTGATTTTATTGAAGCAACACGATGGGTTAGAAGTAATCTTCCTCATTGTAGCGTAAGTGGAGGTGTAAGTAACGTTTCTTTTTCATTCCGTGGTAACAATACTGTAAGAGAAGCGATGCATTCAGTTTTCTTATACCATGCTATTAAGGCAGGGATGAATATGGGGATTGTAAACCCGGCTATGCTAGAGGTTTATGATGATATACCCAAAGATTTATTAGAGCATGTTGAGGATGTAATATTAGATAGAAGGGATGATGCTACAGAACGCTTGTTAGATTTTGCAGAAACTGTTAAAGGTTCGAAAAAAGAACAAGTTGTTGATTTATCATGGAGAGAAGAACCATTACAAGATAGAGTCACCAGAGCATTGGTAAAAGGGATAGATCAATATATTGTTGAAGATATAGAAGAAGCTAGACAAAGTGTAGCAAAACCAATAGAGGTGATTGAAGGACATTTGATGTCGGGGATGAATGTTGTAGGAGATTTATTTGGATCTGGTAAAATGTTCTTGCCTCAGGTGGTAAAATCTGCTCGGGTAATGAAAAAAGCAGTGGCCTATCTTTTACCTTTTATTGAAGAAGAAAAGAGAAAAAATCCGCAATCTTCGAATGGAACTGATAGTGCAGGAAAAGTGCTTATGGCAACAGTAAAAGGAGATGTACATGATATAGGCAAAAATATAGTATCTGTAGTGTTGGGTTGTAATAATTATGAGATTGTGGACCTTGGAGTAATGGTACCTCCAGAAAAAATAATTCAAACTGCAATGGACGAGCAAGTTGACATCATTGGATTAAGCGGTTTGATTACGCCCTCTTTGGATGAAATGGTGCATCTCGCCAAAGAAATGGAACGTAAAAATTTTAATATTCCTTTATTAATAGGTGGTGCCACAACGTCTAAAGCTCATACTGCGGTAAAGATTGATCCGCAATATCAAAATGCAGTTGTTCATGTAAATGACGCTTCAAGAGCAGTAACAGTGGTGGGAGATTTGTTAAACAAAAGAAGTAATCAGAAATACGTAGGAGACCTGAAAGAAGATTACGAGAAATTTAGAGAAGGTTTTCTTAAACGAACAAAGAAAAAAGAGTACCTGTCGATTGCTGATGCTAGAAAAAATAAATACGCTATAGATTGGTCATCTTCTCAAATAATTAAACCAAGTACATTGGGAATACATGTGATTGATAGCTTCGATTTGCGAAAATTAGAGGCGTATATTGATTGGACACCTTTCTTTAGATCTTGGGATTTACATGGGAAATACCCAGCTATTCTAACCGATGAAATAGTAGGTGAACAAGCAAAATCATTATTCGAAGATGCTAAAGATTTGCTAAAACGAGTATTTAATGAAAAGTTACTAGGAGCAAAAGCTATTTATGGATTGTTTGAGGCAAATACTGTAAATGATGATGATATAGAAATCAGTTCGAATGATGAGGTTTTTTATTTTAGAACCTTACGACAGCAATTAAAGAAACATGCAGGTAAACCAAATTTTGCACTGGCAGATTTTGTAGCTCCTAAACAATCAGGTATACAGGATTATATGGGATGTTTTTGTGTAACCACAGGATTTGGAACAAAGGAGCTTGCAGAAGCTTTTGAGAAAGATCATGATGACTATAACTCTATTATGATTAAAGCATTAGCCGATCGTCTTGCCGAGGCCTTTGCAGAATATTTACATGAGCAAGTTCGAAAAGAAAATTGGGGTTATGCAAGCAAAGAACACCTTACAAATGAAGAATTGATTAAAGAGTCCTATAAAGGGATTAGGCCAGCACCGGGATATCCCGCTTGTCCAGATCACTTAGAAAAACTTACTATTTGGGATGTACTTAAAGTCAACGAAAATATTGGTGTAGAACTTACCGAAGGGTTAGCTATGTGGCCCGCCGCTTCTGTGTCAGGATATTATTTTGCAAATCAAGAAGCAAGATATTTTGGATTGGGAAAAATAAAAGAAGATCAAGTAAGAGATTTTGCAGAGAGAAAGAATGTAGATCTTGAATATGCTAAGAAATGGTTAAGTCCTAATCTAATAGAATAATTATTAACGACAAATTTAAAAATGAAAGTTACTGATCATATAAAAAAGGCAAAAGGAAAAACATTATTTTCATTTGAACTTATACCACCACAAAAAGGAAGAAGTATTCAAGAGTTATATAATAATATTGATCCATTGATGGAATTTAATCCTCCTTTTATAGATGTTACGACATCAAGAGAAGAATTTATATACATTGATAGAGATGGGCTTTTAGATAAAAAACTTACACGTATGCGTCCTGGTACCGTTGGGATTTGCGCTTCAATAAAACATAAATATAATGTGGATACTATTCCTCATGTGCTATGTGGTGGATTTACCAAAGAAGAGACAGAATATCTTTTGGTAGATTGTCATTATCTAGGAATTGATAATATTATGGCTTTACGAGGTGATGCAATGAAAGAAGAAAAATATTTTACACCTACAGAAGGGGGGCATCGCTATGCAAATGAATTAGTAGAACAAATTGTAAGTATGAATCAAGGACAGTTTCTTCATGAGGTTATTGAAAGTGATAATCAATCTAATTTTTGTATTGGAGTTGCTGGTTATCCGGAGAAACATATGGAAGCTCCTTCTATGGATTCTGATATTCGTAGATTAAAGGATAAAGTTGCTGCAGGAGCAAATTATGTAGTGACTCAAATGTTTTTTGATAATAACAGATATTTCAAATTTGTAGAGAAAGCAAGAGAAGCTGGTATTAGCGTTCCCATAATCCCAGGGATAAAACCGGTAGCCGTAAAACGCCATCTTCAATTATTACCTCAAGTATTTAAGTTGGATATGCCTGATGAATTGGTTAGAGCAGTGGAACAATGTAAAACTAATAAAGAGGTAAGAGAGGTTGGGGTTGAATTTACCATTCAACAATCCAAAGAATTGATGGATGCTGGCGTTCCGGTATTGCATTATTATTCTATGGGAAAATCTGATAATATTAAAAAAATAGCTTCGGCAATTTTTTAATCATTATAAGCGTTCTTGGTTTTATGTTTGTAAACCAAGTTGATTATTTTACCATAATTACTACTTTTGCCGGATGATAAAAAGGATATGTTTAGTATTGTGTATTGTTTTTTTTCAAAGTCAGGCACAAGATAAATCCAAAGCTTCATATACTTTGGATGTGAATAATTTTTATGGAACTATACTAAAACATAATCCTGATATTTCCCATTTGATTACTGGGCATCCTTCTGGAGTTATTCTTTCATTCCAGAAAAAAACTTTTGGCGATGAAGAATGGCAAAGGTTGTATAATAAACCCGATTATGGAATCTCATTTATTTATAATGATTTGGATAATCGTTATCTAGGAGAGCATTATAGTATCTATACCCATTATAATTTTTATTTTTTGAAAAGGCATCTAATGTTAAGATTAGGTCAAGGAATAGCATATGTTACAAAACCTTATGATGAGGATAGTAATTTTAGAAATATTGCTCATGGGTCCCACTTAACAAGTGCTACTTATTTTTTATTAAATTTTAAAAAAGAAAATATTCTTAAAGGTCTTGGTATTCAAACTGGTTTGGGACTGGTACATTATTCTAATGGAAATGCAAAAGCTCCAAATAAAAGTACAAATACTTTGTTTTTTAACGCAGGGGTTACTTATGATTTGGATCAGGATAACCCAGAATATATTGAGAAAGAAAAAGGATTGGTTAAAGGATCAGAGCCTTTGGGATATGGTTTTTTGTTTAGAAGTGGAGTTAATGAAAGTGATGTAGTCGGTTCAGGTCAATTTCCATTTTATACATTAGGTGCTTTTATTGACAAGAGATTAAATAAAAAAAGTGCACTGCAATTAGGAACAGAATTGTTCCTTTCTAAAGCACTGAAACGATTCATTGATTTTAGAGCTACAGGAGCTTTTAACGATGGTACAACTGGTGATGAAGATGCCAAACGAGTAGGCCTGTATTTAGGTCATGAATTACGGGTAAGTAAAGTGTCTTTGTTGACACAATACGGCTATTATATATATTACCCATATGATTTTGAAGGGCAAACATATGTGAGGGCAGGACTTCGATATTATTTTACAAAGAATATATTAGGAGAGTTTACTGTAAGGGCTCATGCAGCTAAAGCTGAAGCTATGGAATTTACCATTGGATATAGATTATGAAGAAATTACTTTACATAATAGCGATATTTTTTATTTCAGGTTGTGATACTGAGAATGCTCCTGATTGTTTTCAAAGGACAGGTAATCTTGTACGAATAGAAGTTGAGGTTTCCAATTTCACAAGAATCTTAGTAAATCCTAATGTAGAATTAGTTATAAAAGAAAGTGATGAGACTTCTGTTGTTATTGAAACTGGAGATAATTTGTTAGAAGAGGTATCTGCGGTAGTTAACGATGGGCGTTTAGAACTTAATGATACTAACGACTGTGCTTTTTTTAGAGATTTTAATCAAACTAAAATTTTTGTAACGGCACCAAATATAACTGAAATAAGAAGTGCAACCCAATTTGATATTTCTTCAGATGGAATATTGAATTATCCATCATTAGACTTATTTTCAGAAGATTTTTTCGAAAATACAGGAAATACCACAGGAACATTTCATTTAGAAGTAAATAGTAGCACTTTGGATGTCTTAGGTAATAATATTGGTTCTTTTTTTATTGAAGGCGTTGTAAGTGACTTGAATGTAAATTTTGCTTCAGGTACAGGAAGATTTGAGGGTGCTGATTTGGTGGCCGAAAATGTTCGAATTTTTCATAGAGGAACAAACAAGATTATTGTAAATCCGCAAGGTACATTACGGGGCGAAATTCGAAGTACCGGGGATGTAATTTCGGTAAACAGACCACAAATCGTCGAGGTAGAGGAGTTTTTTACAGGAAAATTAATCTTTCAATAGAAAAGTTAGACTTTTGTATCTTCTTGATTTGATGTAGTTGTACTTGTTAATTCTCTAAATAAACTTTCAAGATTTTTATTCTTTCGTGATAATTGCAAAATCTTTAATTCGTTATCATGAGCGAAATCAAAAACCTTTGGTCGCATATCTGTCGATGAATCAAAATTAATTTGATAAATAAACCCATGTATATTTTTTACTTCAGAAACGTTAGGCAGCTTTAATAAAAATGCTTCTTCAACTCTATAATCAAACTCTACCTCGATAATCTGTTCGGTTTCGTTTAATATTTCGGTAAGGTTTTTATCACTTACAATTTCTCCTCTATTAATAATGATCACACGATCACACATAGCTTCAACTTCTTGCATGATATGTGTAGAAAGAAAAACTGTTTTTTCTTTACCTATAGAACGAATCAATTCTCTTATCTCTAGTAACTGATTTGGATCTAGCCCAGTTGTGGGTTCATCCAAAATTAGAACTTGTGGATCATGAAGAAGAGCACATGCTAAACCTACACGTTGACGATATCCTTTAGAGAGTTGACCAATTTTTTTGTTGGATTCAGGGGTGAGCCCAGTAAGCTCAATAACTTCTTCAATTCTAGATTTTCCTATTTTATATACTTTGGCGTTAAAGGCCAGATATTCTCGTATATACATATCTGGATATAAAGGATTGTGCTCTGGCAAATAACCAATACTTCGTTGCACATCTATTGATTGAGTGTCAATGTCATACCCGTTCACAAAAGCATTACCTTCATTAGGGTTTAGATAGGTGGTAAGAATCCTCATCATTGTTGATTTTCCGGCACCGTTCGGGCCTAAAAAGCCAACAATTTCTCCTTGTTTTACTTCAAAAGAAATATTGTTTAATGCTTTTTGATCATTATAAAATTTAGAAATGTTGGATACTGTTATTGACATACACGAAAAAATCTATCTGAACTATTCAAAAGTACATAATTCATTATTTATTGTGGAGGTAACTATAAAAAAATCACAAAAATTGATTAACACTATGATAATGTTACGGTAAGATTAAGAATAAGAAAGATAGTTATATTTATAAATCAAAGAAAATTAGTATGTTATCATTACGACTAAGGCAAATTATAAGAAAAATTTCTCATAAATTAACTTGTTTAATACAACGATTAATTTTTTTAATGTTGTTCCCTTTTTTTAAAAAAGGGTTGTTTAGACATTAAATTCACGTGATCAGAATTTCTAAGATTTAATGAGTAAATTCCAAAAACTTCTGTGGGGGTGTACTATTGCCGCAGCTCAAACAGAAGGCGCTTATAATATAGAAGGTAAAGGCCCCTCGATCTGGGATGAATTTACTCGAAAATCATATAAAATAAAGGATAGATCGAATGCCAAAATAGCCACAGATTTTTATCATCGTTATAAAGAAGATATAGATCTAGCGGCTAGTCTTGGATTAAAAATATTTCGCTTTTCAATTTCTTGGCCTAGAATTATCCCACATGGAACCGGAGATGTTAATACAAAGGGAGTTGACTTTTATAATAATGTAATTGATTATTGCCTTAAAGTTGGGATACAACCTTGGATAACAACATACCATTGGGATTTGCCTCAAAAACTACAAGATAAAGGTGGTTGGACAAATAGGGAGATTGTTAACTGGTACACAGATTATGTTGAAATCTTAAAAGAACACTTTGCAGATAGAGTAAAGTATTGGATTTTGATTAACGAGGGTGTAGTTTGTATGGGAGGTGGTTACTTCCTTGGCGTGCACGCTCCAGGTAAAAGAGGTATTAGGAATTTTATTGCTGCAACCCATCATCTTTTGTTAGCACAGGCCGAGGGTTTTAGGGTGCTTAAGCAAAAAAAAGACCTTCAGGTTGGTACCGCTATTAGTTGTACTAAGATAGAACCATACCGAGATACTATTAATGATAGGAAAGCTGCGATTAGGATTGATGCATTAATGAATCGTCTTTTTATAGAACCTCATTTGGGAATGGGGTATCCACACGAAGACTTGCCCATTATTAGTCGTATTTCGAAATATTATCAAGAAGGAGATTTGGAACGATTAAAGGTAGATTTTGACTTTTGGGGGATTCAAACTTATACTCGCGAAGTAGTTAAAGGCACATGGTATATTCCATACTTAGGAGCAATGTTAGTGCGTCCGAAGAAGAGAAATGTAAAAACATCTATAATGGGATGGGAAACTTATCCTCAAGGAATACCTTATTTTTTAGAAAGATTTGCTAAATATGATACTAAGAAACCGTTATGGCTTACAGAATGTGGTATGGCATTAGCAAAAGATGAAGATGATCAAAATCGAATTGAGTATTATCAAAAAGTGATAATAGGGATGAAATCTGTTTTGGATAAAGGAGTTAATCTTAAGGGTATATTATTGTGGACTTTAGTCGATAATTTTGAATGGGCCGAAGGTTATATTCCCAAATTTGGTATTGTCGAATTAGATAAAAAGACATTAAAACGCACTATGAAAAAATCTGCTCTTTGGCTAAAAGAGTACTTGCTAAATATAGAACTCTGAGGTGTGCTTTATATCTTTCAGTACAAAGGTGCTATTTAAAACTCCTATGTTTTCAATTTTTGATAATTTTGATTTTACAAAATCATGATACTCTTCTAAGCTTTTAGTATGGATTTTTAAAACAAAATCTACTTGCCCTGCCATATGATAACACTCTTGAACTTCTTGCAAATTTTGGATTTGTTCTTCAAATTTTTCAATAAATGCTTCATTGTGATATCTCATTGAAACTTGGCATATTGTAGTTATAGAACGATCAATTAGTTTTTTGTCAAGAATAGCTACATATTTTTTAATAAATCCTTGTTTTTCTAATCTCCTAATTCGTTCATAAACGGGCGAGGCCGTAAGATTTAGAATTTTGGCAATTTCTTTAGCGGTTTTCTTAGCATCTTCCTGAAGAATTCTAAGTATCGTAATATCTGTTTGATCTAATTGCTCCATAGATGGTTGAAAAAATTACTTTTGGAAAGGTATTTTCTAATCCTGAAAAGTAAATATAACTTTAAATGAGTTAAAATACAGTAAAAATAACTTAATTTTTTTTATTTTATGGCTGTAAAACCCTTATTTATTACTTTAGTTAGCGAATAACGCTTTTAAAAAATTAGAAATACAATATGAAAACTGTTGTTTTGATTATAGGTGCCAATGGTCAATTGGGTTCTGTTTTAACAGAATCTCTGCAGCATAAGCATGGAAAAGATAATGTTATAGCATCGGATTTACATCAAAGGAAAAGTTTTGATGGTATTTTTGAAGTTATTGATGCAACTGATAAAGTTAGGATTCAAAATGTGGTAACAAAATATAATGTGACACAGATATATCATCTTGCCGCTATACTTTCGGCAAAAGGAGAAGAAAATCCATTACAGACTTGGGATATTAATATGAAAACGTTGTTTAACGTTTTGGAAGTATCAAGACTAAGTAATATTGAAAGAGTATTTTTTCCAAGTTCGATTGCTGTTTTTGGAGAAGGCGCTCCTTTAAGTCAAACCCCTAATGATGCTTATTTGGACCCTGCAACGGTTTATGGAATAAGTAAGGCAGCAGGAGAGAATTGGGCGCAATATTATTTTTTAAAATATGGATTAGATATCAGATCAATTCGTTACCCTGGTGTTATAGGATATCAATCTTTGCCAGGAGGAGGAACAACAGATTATGCTGTTGATATTTATCATAAAGCAGTGCTAGAACAGCAATTTGACTGTTTTTTAAAAGAAGATGCCACCTTGCCTATGATTTTTATGGAGGACGCAATACGAGCAACTATTGAATTGATGGAAGCTCCAAAAGAGAACATAACTGTTCGAACTTCATATAATATAGCAGGAATTAGCTTTTCTCCTGCCGAAGTAGTTGAGGAAATTCGTAAATTATATCCTAATTTTGTAGTGAAGTATACTCCGGATTTTAGGCAAGATATAGCTTCTCGTTGGCCAAAATCTATTGATGATACAACTGCCAAAAAAGATTGGGGATGGAAACCTGAATTTGATTTAGAGTCCATAACAGCAACTATGATCCAAAAACTTAAACAACAATATAAAATAGATTCAAAAAGTCATAATACGTTATTGCTTTGATTTTTGGATAATTTGAAATAAAAAATAAAAAAGAATTTAAACTATATAAGTATGTTTTCAAATATTAAAGAAGATTTACAACAAGAACTTGATGGGATTAAAGAAGCTGGATTATATAAATCTGAGCGTATCATAACTACTCCTCAAGGTGCCGAAATAGATACAACTCAAACAACGCAAGTGTTGAATTTTTGTGCAAATAATTATTTAGGACTTTCATCCCACCCAGAAGTAATAAAGGCGGGAAAAGAATCAATTGATTCTCATGGATATGGTTTGTCTTCTGTGCGTTTCATTTGCGGAACTCAAGATATACATAAAGAATTAGAGAGAAAAACAGCCGAGTTTTTGGGTATGGAGGATTGTATTCTTTATGCTGCGGCTTTTGATGCTAATGGAGGTGTGTTTGAACCAATTCTTGGCCCTGAGGATGCTATAATTTCTGATGCTTTAAATCATGCTTCTATAATAGACGGAGTTCGTTTGTGTAAAGCTAAGCGTTTCAGATATGAGCATAATAATATGGTAGATCTTGAGAAACAACTTAAGGATGCCCAAGGAACAAGAAGAAAACTTATCGTTACAGATGGATCATTTTCTATGGATGGAACGATTGCTCAATTAGATAAAATTTGCGATTTGGCAGATAAATACGGAGCTATGGTAATGATTGATGAATGTCATTCTACCGGGTTTTTGGGAGCAACAGGTCGTGGTACTCATGAGTATAGAGACGTAATGGGGCGTATAGATATTATTACAGGTACATATGGTAAGGCCCTTGGTGGAGCTTCAGGAGGATTTACTGCAGCAAGAAAAGAAATTGTAGATATGCTTAGACAACGCTCAAGGCCATATTTATTTTCGAATACAGTAGCGCCGTCAATTGTAGGTGCATCTATTAGAGTATTGGATATTTTAAGTTCTTCGACTGAGTTAAGAGATAAATTAGAAGTTAATACCAAATATTTTAGGTCAGAAATGACCAAGGCAGGTTTTGATATTATTCCTGGGGATCATCCAATTGTTCCTGTTATGTTGTATGAAGCAAAATTAGCACAAGAATTTGCTGCTAGATTATTAGATGAAGGCATTTACGTTATCGGATTCTTTTATCCAGTTGTACCCAAAGAAAAAGCCAGAATAAGAGTTCAGTTATCAGCTGGGCATGAGAAATATCATCTTGAAAAAGCTGTTGCGGCATTTACTAAAGTTGGTAAGGAACTGGGAGTGATATAAATACAAACGTTTGTTAGTGGCTAAAAATGTGATGATTTAATAATAGATGTTGGTTTTTGTTTGAAAAATCACATGGATACTTTCGATTTATTTAGAATTTGATGATAATGCTGTAGAAGTAGTGAAAAAAATGAAAAATTATTTTGAATCGAAATAGTTTTACCTACTTTAGCACTGTAATACAACAAGACAATGAATAGTTTATTTACTTGGAACCGATTTTATTTTTTCTTCTTTTATTTTAAAAGTAAGATCGGGATTGCTATGTAAATAATAGTTTAACATATAGTTAGAATCCCGCTGAAAAGTCGGGATTTTTTTTTGAATAAGAAAAAATAAAACGTTTGAGTAAAAAAGTAGCTATACAGGGAGTAAAAGGGTCGTACCATCATGGAGTTGCCCAAGCCTATTTTGGTCAGGATGTACATGTGAATGAATGCATGTCGTTTCAAGAATTAGTACATAGCCTAGAGAAAAAGAAAAGTACAGATGCCGTTATGGCAATAGAGAATTCTATAGCGGGATCTATTATTCCTAATTATGCGTATATAGATGAACATGACTTAACAATTAGCGGAGAATATTTTTCGCCGATTCATCATTGTTTAATGGCACTAAAAGGACAGCAAATTTCGGACATTAGGGAGGTGTATTCGCACCCTATGGCTTTATTACAATGTAAAGATTTTTTTAGAGAACAACCACATATCAAACTGGTTGAAGATGCTGATACTGCAGATGTAGCAAGAAGAATTCAAGAAAAAAAAATAAAAGGTGTTGCTGCAGTTGCTGGCGAAACAGCTGCCAATATTTATGAACTTGATATCTTGGCCAAAGAAATTCAGACTATAAAATCCAATAGCACTCGTTTTTTTATTTTAAATACTAGAGATGAATTAGAAGTAAAAAAAGAAGAAATTAACAAAGCTTCTTTGAAATTTCTTACCGATCATAAAAGAGGGAGTTTGGCTACGGTACTAAATGTAATGAGTGATTGTAATTTGAATTTAACTAAGATTCAATCTTTACCCGTAATAGATATGCCGTGGAAATACTCATTTTTTGTAGATGTAACATTTAGCGAGTATACCGATTATGAAAAAGCAATGTCAATTTTAAAAATTATGGCTTTAGAATTGAAAGTATTAGGAGAATATAAAAATCAGAACGGATGAATGTTCAAACAGCAAAAAGGTTAGAGACTATCGAAGAGTATTATTTCTCTAAGAAATTGAGAGAAGTACGTGGTCTTGCAGCATCTGGAAAACCGATCATAAATATGGCTATCGGAAGCCCCGATATAGATCCTCCTCAAATTGTAGTCAAGACTATTCAGGAAGCAGTTATCGAAAAAGGTGCTCATAAATATCAGAGTTACCAGGGATTGCCAGAGTTACGTCAGGCAATTGCAGATTTTTATAAAGATATGTATAGGGTAGACCTTAATCCTAATAACGAAATATTACCACTAATGGGATCTAAAGAAGGCATTATGCATATTTCTTTGGCATACCTTAATGAAGGTGATGAGGTGTTGGTGCCTAATCCTGGATATCCTACATATACATCAGTTACAAAATTGGTAGGCGCAACACCAGTTTTTTATGATTTGAAAGAAGAAAATAATTGGGAACCTGATTTTCATAGCCTTTTAAAAAAGGATTTAAGTAAGGTGAAATTAATGTGGATTAACTATCCTAATATGCCAACAGGTGCTTCTGGTGGTATGGAGATGTTTATGAAGATAATTGATTTTGCTAAAAAACATAGTATTCTATTAATAAACGATAATCCATATAGTTTTATTCTTAATGATAACCCTATAAGCATATTGTCTATTGATGGCGCAAAAGAAGTAGCTTTAGAATTAAATTCTTTAAGTAAAACATTTAATATGGCTGGGTGGCGAGTAGGTATGGTTAATGGTAGTAGTGAAAAAATAGAAGCCATTTTGAAAGTAAAGAGTAATATGGATAGTGGGATGTTTCAGGGCATTCAAAAAGGAGCAATCGCTGCTTTAAAAATTTCTAATAATTGGTACGAAAAAATAAACGCTGTTTATAATGAACGAAGACAATTAATTTGGGATTTGGCTACGCAATTAGGATGTACTTATGATAAAAAAGCAAAAGGAATGTTTGTATGGGCCAAATTACCAGAAGATACAGAAGCTATTCCTTTTATTGACCGTATTTTATATCAAAATGACATATTTATCGCACCAGGAGATATTTTTGGAAGTAATGGAAAAGGATACATTCGTTTTTCGCTTTGCGTTTCTAAAGAGAATATAATTGAAGCTTCGAAAAGATTACAAATAAAAATATGAAAGTATTTATAATAGGAACAGGATTGATAGGTGGATCTTTTGCCATAGATATTAAAGCAGCTTTTAATGAAGCCGTGATTTATGGTGTGGATCAGAGTCAAGAGCATTTGGATAAGGCTTTAAAACTAGGTATTATAGATCATAAATCAGATTTTGAAAACCTAACCCATGCAGATCTTGTAATTGTAGCCATACCCGTTGATAAAACAGTTGAATTATTGCCTATTATTTTGGATCATGTAAATGATGATTCTTTGGTTTTTGATGTAGGTTCGACCAAACAAAAATTGTGTGAGACAATATCCAATCATCATAAACGCAGAAATTATTTGGCAGCTCATCCTATTGCAGGAACTGAGTTTTCTGGGCCGCAAGCGGCAATAGCGAATTTGTATCGCGGTAAGACTAATATCATTTGTGAAGTTGAAAAAACAGCTTTTAAATTGCAAGAACGAGGAATGGAAGTTTTTTCACGTTTAGGAATGCGAATACGATATATGGATCCAATATCACACGATAAACATATTGCATATGTTTCTCATCTCTCTCATATTAGTTCATTCATGTTAGGTAAAACGGTAATAGAGAAAGAAAAAAATGAGAGGGATATTTTTGATATGGCGGGTAGTGGTTTTGCTTCGACAGTAAGGTTGGCTAAGAGTTCTCCTGCAATGTGGGCTCCTATTTTTAAACATAATAAGGAGAATGTAATTGAAACATTACAAGAATATATTGCTAATCTAACTCAATTTAAAAAATTAATGGAAGAAGACGATTTTGATGAAATATATAATGAAATGGAGTGTACAAATCATATAAAATCAATTTTAAAAGGAATTTCATAGTAAGAAAATATATAAACGATAGACAATAATATAGAATAACAATTGATATGGAGAATAAGAAAGAACTCAGAAACTGGTTAGATGATTACAACTTGGATCACCCTTTAGTGATCGGAGGACCTTGTAGCGCAGAAACCGAAGATCAGGTATTAAAAATAGCGCATCAACTTAAAGATTCTGATGCTACTGTATTAAGAGCCGGGATTTGGAAACCAAGAACTAGACCTGGAAATTTTGAAGGTGTTGGTGCTTTGGGATTAAAATGGCTACAGAGAGCAAAAGAAGAAACAGGGTTGAAAATTGCTACCGAAGTAGCTAATCCCCATCATGTTGAATTGGCATTAGAACATGGGGTAGATGTATTATGGATCGGTGCAAGAAGTACTGTTTCTCCTTTTATTGTTCAGGATATTGCAGATGCATGTAAAGGGATTGATAATCCCGTATTAATTAAAAACCCTATTAATCCAGACCTTTCCCTTTGGTTGGGAGCTGTAGAACGTTTTTATACTGCCGATGTGAAGAATTTAGGGGTGATCCATAGAGGCTTTTCAACTTATGAAAAAACAAAATATCGTAACATTCCTGAATGGCAGATTCCTATTGATTTACAGAATCGTTTTCCAGATTTGCCATTAATATTGGATCCATCGCATATTGCCGGAAGAAGAGATCTTATTTTTGACCTTTCTCAAACGGCCTTAGATCTTAATTTTGACGGATTAATTGTAGAGACTCATTTTGATCCTGATAATGCATGGAGTGATGCTAAACAACAAATTACCCCAGAAACATTAATTCAGTATATGAAAGATTTAAGAATTCGTAAAGAAATTGGGGTAGATGAGGCATATCAAAAAGCCCTTAGCGAACTAAGAGCAAGGATTGATGTAGTTGATAACCAGTTGTTGGAAGTGTTATCAAGGAGAATGAAAATTTCTGATGAAATTGGTGAAGTGAAAGCAAAACAAAATGTAGCTATTTTGCAATCCAAACGATGGAATGAAATACTTGGTAAAATGATTATCGAAGGTGAAGAAAAAGGACTAAGTGAAGAGTTTATGCTTAGAATATATAAAGCAATTCACCAAGAATCTATTAATCATCAGAAAAAAGTAGCTAGAGGATGAATCTATTAATCACCTGTGATTTGTCTAAAGTCACAGGTAATTATTGAAGTGTGGAATTCGTTTTTCTTTTTAGAATAATTACATTTTCTGAATTAGAAAAAAAATAAGCCTTCAAAGAATATTAATATTCGCATCTTTGTGTTTATGACAGGTACAGTATATAAATCTACAGGAAGCTGGTATACCGTAAAAATTCCAGATGGTACGGTGTATGAATGTCGAATAAAAGGAAAATTTCGAATTCAGGGGATAAAAAGTACAAATCCTGTTGCTGTTGGCGATAAGGTAGATTTTAAGTTAGAAACCAACAATGATCAAATCACTGGTGTTATTGAGCATATCCATGAACGCCATAATTATATCATTAGAAAATCGGTTAAATTATCAAAGCAAACGCATATAATAGCTTCAAATATTGATGTTGTGTTTTTATTGGTTACACTTAACAATCCGCCAACATTTACCACTTTTATAGACCGATTTTTGGTTACAGCAGAAGCTTATGGAATTAAGGCAGTGTTACTTTTTAATAAAGTCGATACGTATAATGAAGATGAAATTTTAGAGATAAAATATCTGGCCGCTTTGTATAGAAAAATAGGATATGATTGTGTGGGTATTTCTGCAAAAGAAGGAAAAAACACGGATAAAGTAAAGGCAATAATGGAAGGGAAAGTAAGCATGTTCTCAGGTCATAGTGGGGTTGGGAAATCAACTTTGATAAACACCATAGAACCAGATCTTTCTCTGCGCACTGCAGAAATTAGTAATCAACATCAACAAGGGCAACATACTACTACTTTTGCCGAGATGTTTGATCTTGGTTTTGATGCAAAAATTATCGATACTCCAGGAATAAAAGGTTTTGGTGTGGTGGATATGGATAAAGAAGAACTAGGGGATTATTTTCCTGAATTTTTTGCCATAAAGCACGAATGTAAATTCAATAATTGTATGCATATTAATGAACCTAAATGTGCAGTAAAGGAAGCTTTGGATAATGAAGAAATTGCTTGGTCCCGCTACAAAAGTTATTTACAGATTCTGGAAGGGGAAGAAGAGCATTATAGAAAAAACAACTACGACGAGGATTAATTTTTTTAGACCAGAGAAAACTAGTAACGCTTCCTGCGGATTATCAAATATTTTACAAAAACAAAAAAATCTGTCAGTTTCATTTTTTGAAACTCGCAGGATGTAGTATTGCAAAATAAAATTGATTTTTTTTTAAAAATCAAGGTAACAAATTAGAAATTAGTGAAACTTATATATGAAAGCAGTTGTACAAAGAGTCTCTGAGGCATCGGTAACGGTTAATAGGGAAATAGTTTCGAAAATACAGAACGGGTTGCTGGTTTTATTGGGTATTGAAGATGCAGATAGTGAAGAAGATATTACTTGGTTATCTGCCAAAATCTCTAAATTAAGAATTTTTGGAGATGAAAATGGTGTTATGAATAAGAGTCTTTTGGACATTGATGGTGATGTAATTGTAGTAAGTCAATTTACATTACATGCAAGTACCAAAAAAGGAAATAGACCTAGTTATATTAAGGCTGCAAAATCAGATATAGCAATACCTTTGTATGAGAATTTTGTCACACAATTAGAAAAGGATATTGGGAAAAAAGTTGGAACAGGTATATTTGGAGCGGATATGAAAGTATCTCTTCTTAATGATGGTCCTGTTACTATAATTATTGATACAAAAAATAAAGAATAACTACTCCGAAATAGATTTGATATGCAAAAAATAATACTACCAATTCTGGTGGTGATCACCATGTTTAATTTTGTGAAAGTTTCGGCGCAAGAAGAAATTGATCTTAATAGCGCTGTGATTGATTCTGTATTAGTTAAGAATGCTAATGCAGTAGTGAGGTCTGAAGAGGTAACCATAGAAATAAATTCGGTTAATTCGATTACTACAAAAGTTAAGAAGGTAATTACCGTACTTAATAAATATGGTGATAGACACGCCGATTCTTTTGAAGTTTTTGACAAATCAAGAAGAGTTAAAAAAATAAGCGCGATTTTTTATGACCATACGGGTAAAGAAATTAAGAAATACAAAAAAGGTGATTTTGTAGATCGTAGTATGATAAACTCAGGTGAATTGTTTGATGACACTCGAATTTTGTACATTAACTATACCGCCGTGGGATATCCATATACGATGGTTTTCGAAAGCGAAATAGAAAATTCGACTACAGCATTTATTAGACCTTGGCGACCTGTTTCATCAAATTATTTGAGCACCCAAAGGTCAGTTTATGCAATCTCAAACCCTAAAAAACTTCCTCTTAAAATTAAAGAATCCAATTTTGATAATTATTTGATAAACAATCAAAAGGAAGAAGGAATAATAACATATTCTATTGTTAATATTTCTGCTAAAGAGTCAGAGGTTTTGAGTCCTTTAGGAGATGATGTTTTTCCGTTGGTAAATGTAGCGTTAACTAATTTTGTTTTAGAAGGTGTACATGGATCTGCATTGGATTGGAAGTCGTTGGGCAAATGGATGTATGAGGAACTTTTAAAAGATCGAGATCAATTACCTCAAGAAACAATAGATGAGGTCAATAAATTGGTTAAAGGGGCGAAATCAAAAAGGGAAAAAGCCAAATTGATATATGAGTATGTACAAGAAAAAACAAGGTATATAAGTGTGCAATTGGGTATAGGAGGATGGATGCCATTTTTGGCTAGCGATGTGGATCGATTGGGGTATGGAGATTGTAAAGCATTAACCAATTATACAAAAGCCTTATTAGAAAGTCAAGAAATCCCTTCATATTATACAGTAGTATTTGCAAAAAAAAGAAAAGACATTGATCCTGATTTTACATCTATACAAGGAAATCATGTAATTCTTAATATTCCTGAAGAAGGAGAGGATATATGGTTAGAGTGTACTAATCAAACAGTGCCTTTTGATTTTATAGGTGACTTTACCGATGATAGAAATGTGCTCATCGTTAAGCCAGAAGGGGGAGAAATCAAAAGAACAAAAAGATACGAACCAGAAGAAAATATATTACGCACCAAAGCTACTGTAGAATTAAATGACAATGCATCAATGACTGCTACTGTAGAGAGGATATCAGAAGGATTAGAATATGATTGGAGATATAGAAATCAATTTGAAACGCCGAAAGATCAAAAAGCACATTATAAAGAGAATTGGGGGTATATTAATAATATAGAAATTAATTCGATTAAATTTAATGATAACAAGGATGTTGTTAAGTTTACAGAACAGATAGTTGTTTCTTGTGCTAACTATACAAAGAAGGTAGGAAATCGCTTATTAGTAACTCCAAATGTGTTTAGTTGTGATCAAATTAATTTACCTCAATATACCAATAGAAATACACCTCTTCTAATATCTAGTGGTTATGTGAATACAGATGAATACGATATCAATCTTCCTGAGGGGTATGTTGTGAATAATTTACCGAAAAAAAAGGTGCTAGAAACCGAATTTGGAAAGTATACCCACGAGTTAGAAAAAATAGATGATTCAAAAATTAAATTTAGAAGGTATCTTAAGATTATAGACGGAATGTATCCAAAAGAGAAATATGAAGAATATCGAAAATTTAGATCCGAAATCAAAAAAATAGATAAATCCAGAATTGTGCTAAAAAAACTTTAAATACGTATTGATTAGATTATGAGTTATATGGATAAGTTATTATTAGGATTAGTTTTGATCTGTTCACTACATTCTTTTGGTCAAGAGTATGAATTTGGGAAGATTTCTAAAGAAGAACTTTTAGAGCAATCATATCCGCTCGATAGTGCTGCAAACGCAGCAGTATTATATAAAAGTAAAAAAATTAGGTACAAATATGACAAGGAGCAAGGGTTCGTATTAATCACTGAAGTTCATAAAAGAATTAAATTATATAATAAAAATGGGTTTGACTATGCTACTGAAGAGATGTTTTTATTTGATAGTAATGGAGTTAAAGAAAAAATGTTGGGTCTTACGGGCAAGACGTATTCAATTTCTGGAGATGATATTGTTGAAACTAAACTAAAAAAAGAAGGAGTGTTCAAGGTAGCAGATTCTGATTACATTAATAAGGTTTCATTTACAATGCCCGCTATCAAAGAAGGATCGATTATAGAATTTAAATATAAAATATTATCTCCTTTTTCTAGAAGTATCGATAGACTTTTGTTGCAGTATGATATACCGATAAAAAAAATAAAAATCTCTTTAGCTATTCCAGAATATTACAATTTTAGAAAGAGAACTTCAGGCTTTTTACCTATTAATATCAAAGAATCATCAGATAGGCAAAGTGATCTTTTTTTAGGAAATAGTATTGATTATAATGTAACTAAATATCAAATAGATTCGGAAAATGTCCCAGCATTTAAAAAAGAACCTTATTCTGGAAATTACAAAAATTATATTTCAACATTAAGTTTTGAGTTACAATCTACTCAATTCCCTTATAGCTCCATAACTAACTATGGAACTACTTGGGGAGCTATTGCTAGAGGAGCATTTAAAGACTCACGATTTGGTGGAGCAATGAAAAACAATAAGTATTTTAAAGATGATATTGATCAATTAGTTTCTGAAATATCTAATCCATTAGAAAAAACGAAATTGATATATGAATATGTGAAAGATAAAATTACCTGGAATAACAGAAATGCTTTGATTCCTAGAAAAAGCATGAAAAAAGTATATCAAGAAGGAATAGGAAATGCGGCCGAAATTAATTTGATGTTGATTGCAATGTTAAAGTATGCTAAGATTAATGTGAAACCAATATTAGTTACTACTAACGACAAACCTTTGTCGATGTTCCCCACAATTCAAGGGCTAGACTATGTCCTTGCAAGAGTTAGAATAAATGATGATATATTATTTCTTGATGCTACAGATAAATATGGAGAACCTAATGTTTTACCAAATAGAGTAGTCCATGGATTAGGAAGGTTGATTGCAGAAAGTGGAAATTCTGAAATGATCTTTTTTAGACCATCAAAAATTTCTAAAAAACAAAATATATTGATGTGCGAAATGGGAAGTGATGGTAATGTAAGAGGAAGGCAAAGGATAAAACATACTTTTTATGAAGCACATGATTTTAGAATAAAAAATACCTTAAAGAAAGAAGAGGAACAGAGGAAAAGAATAGGTGATCTGTATAGCCTTCAAAACATTTCTGAATATAAAATCAGTAATTTAAAAGACATAGGTAAGCCAGTTGTAGAGAGTTTTGCGTTTGAAACATCTGATGAGGTGGAAGTTATAGATGATGAGTTGTTTTTTTCACCACTTTTGTTCTTGAGAAATAGAGAAAATATATTCAAATCTAATGAACGGTTATATCCAGTGGATTTGGGTTATGGAGTATCTAAAAGTTATTCAGTGAATATTAAAATACCTGAGGGTTATGAAATCATTGAAAAACCAGATGATATGGGGCTTAAATTATCTGATGATATTGGAAGTTTTATGTTTCGAATGAAAGTTGTAGGAAATACGATCCAAATCTCTGTTAAGGAAACTTTAAACGTCCCATTAGTTATGGAACAATATTATACTGAGTTAAAAACATTTTATGATTTGTTAATTCAAAAAGAAAGCGATCAAATAGTGCTTAAAAAAATATAAAGTTAGCTAACCATTATGAACATTATTACTAAATTGATATTAGGATGTATTTTAGTATCATCAATTAATTGCCTTGCGCAGGATTATAAATATGGAAAAGTATCCAAAGAAGAACTTTTAGAACAATCATATGCATTAGATAGTACGGCTAATGCAGTGGTTTTGTATGAGAGCAAAAGAGTATATTACGAATATAACCCTACAGTAAGATGGTTTTTGTTAATAACAGAAGTACATCGAAGAGTAAAACTGTACAATGAAAATGGATTTGAGTATGCATCAGATGATTTTTTGTTGTATAAAAACACAAGAGCCAACGAAAAGGTAAGCGACCTCAAAGGGATAACATATAGTATTGAGGGCGATAAAATTATAAAGACTAAGTTAAAAAAGGAGGGCATATTCGAAAATGAGTTTTCTGATAACTATGATCAGATTAAATTTACAATGCCTGATTTAAAAGATAATTCGGTTATAGAATATAAGTATAAAATAATTTCTCCATTCGTATATAATATGGATCGTATTGTTTTACAGGGGCAGATCCCGATTAAAAAATTAGAAGTCAAAGTAGAAGCTCCTGAGTATTTTAATTTTAAAAAATTTACAACAGGGTATTTGCCTATAAATTTAAAGGAATCATCTTCGGATGGGCAATTTGTATATATTCCTGAAAGAAGCAAAACTGTAAATGTACTGAAAAGAGGAGGAGGAAATGTACGAGGAGAACTTGGATTTTCTTCAAAATATAGAGGGAAACAAAGAACAATAGATTACAAAATTAAAGTAAACACAATTTTGTCTACAGATGTGCCTGCATTCAAAATGGAAGCATATTCAGGTAATGTAAGCAATTATATATCCTCTGTAGTTTACGAATTACAGTTTACAAAGTTTGGTAATTCTGTAGAGAATTATGCTACATCGTGGGAAGAGATTATTAAAAAAATATACTCCAATCCTAATTTTGGGGGAGAATTAAATAAGACCAGTTATTATAAAGATGATATCCAACAATTAGTCGGCGGGATAGGTGATCCTGTAAAAAAAGCAGGTTTGATTTACAATTTTGTAAAAAATAAAATGAATTGGAACGGTAAATATAGCGTTGTTACAAGAGGAGGGGTACGAAAAGCCTACAAGGAAGGAACGGGTAATGCCGCCGAGATTAACCTTATGTTGACTTCAATGTTAAAATATGCGGGAATAAAAGCAAATCCTGTATTGGTAACTTCAAATACCAAAGTTGTTTCTTTGTTTCCTACTTTAGATGGGTTTGATTATGTAATTTCTCGTGTAAAATTACCTAATGGAGGCGCGATTTATTTAGATGCTACAGATAAATATGGTGAACCTAATATTTTGCCTACTAGAGTAATACAAGGTGTAGCTAGAATTATTGCAGAAACAGGGAATTCACAACGTTTAAACCTTCGCCCGGGAAAACCTTCTTTGAATAGAAATAGTATACAATATGAAATAGATACTGATGGTGTTGTAAAAGGGAAATCGAATACGTATCATTTAGACTATTTAGCTCATAATTTTAGAGATAAATATGGTATCTATGATCAAGAATCTCAAATAAAAAGAATAAAAGAAAAGTATGAAATAAATGAATTAACCAATTATGAAGTTAAAGGAACGACTGACTTAGGTAAACCTGTTAATGAACGTTTCGAATTTGTAGTTGATGATCAAATTGAAGTCATAGATAACGAAATGTTCTTTTCTCCTTTATTATTTTTGCGTCATAAAGAAAATATATTCAAATCTGATGATCGAAGATATCCAGTAGATTTCGGGTATGGATTTTCAGACATGTATATGGTAAACATAAAAATACCCGAAGGTTATGAAATTGCAGAACTGCCAGAATCAGGTGGATTTAAATTGCCAGAGGATATGGGATCTTTTTCATTTAATTCAAAATTGGTGAATGGTATGATTCAAATCTCCGTTACAGAGACCATAAATTCTGCAGTTATTTTACCTCAGTATTATCCTGCAGTAAAAGAATATTATAATAAAATCATAGAAAAACAAAGTGATCAAGTAGTACTTAAAAAGATATAATTATGAATATCCAAAATGCACAACAAGCAGTCGATGACTGGATCAAAAATCATGGAGTAAGATATTTTAATGAATTAACCAATATGGCACAACTTACCGAAGAAGTTGGTGAAGTGGCCCGAATTATTGCAAGACGCTATGGAGAACAGAGTGAAAAAGAGAGTGATAAAGGTAAAGACCTGGGTGAAGAATTAGCCGATGTAATGTTTGTTGTGCTTTGTCTTGCAAATCAGACTGGTGTAAATCTTCAAGAGGCTTTTGATAAAAAATTAGATGTCAAAACCAAAAGAGATCATGATCGACACCATAATAATGAAAAACTAAAATAATGTTTTTGACTATACTTTCTTCCAAGAGATATTGGATCACTGTTCTTTATATAGGCTTAGGTTTTATAGTAATATTTAGTGTTATTGAGCACTTTATGCAATATAGCGGAATAGATATAGATACCTTTGTGAAAGAACGAATTGAAAATAGGCAGTGGATGAGATATTTGCTATCTAGATTGGCAGGTGGCCTCCTCTATGGTATGATCATGGGGTATTACTTTGAATTAAGAAAACAAAAATCAAATCGATAAGATGAATTTGAAATTAGAACATATTTCGAATCTAAAGGATAACACTTTACAGATAACAGGTTCTAAAAGTGAAACCAATAGGTTATTACTTTTACAAGCATTGTATCCCAATGTAAATATTGATAATGTATCTAACAGTGATGACTCTCAATTAATGCAAAAGGCATTGACTAGTGATGAAACTATTGTGGATATCCATCATGCTGGTACGGCAATGCGTTTTCTAACAGCTTATTTTGCAGTGCAAGAGGGTAGAGAAACTATACTTACTGGGAGTAAAAGAATGCAAGAGCGTCCTATTAAGATATTAGTAGATGCTTTAAAACAATTGGGTTGCGAGATAGGTTACGAAAAAGAAATAGGATACCCACCCATAAAAATTATGGGAAAAAAACCTACATCAAATCGAGTAGAGCTGCAAGCAAATGTAAGTAGTCAATATATCTCAGCGTTAATGTTGATCGCTTCGTCACTACCAAATGGTTTAGTAATTTCATTATTGGGAAAAGTGACATCAGTTCCTTATATCAAAATGACGTTAAGTTTACTTGAGGATATTGGGGTACAGGGAACATTTGAAAATAATACTATTACGATTGAACCTAATAAAGTAGGTCTGTCCAAAAATATGGTTGTAGAATCAGATTGGAGTTCTGCTTCTTATTTTTATAGTATTGTGGCGTTATCTAGTAATGCAACCCTAACCATTGGGAGTTATAAAAAAGAAAGCTATCAAGGAGATTCTGCCTTGGTAGAAATTTATAAAAACCTAGGAGTAGAAACCATTTTTGGAGAGCAAAACATAACTTTAAAAAAAATACCGGATAGTACGGTTGCGATCCCTGAAGGTTTGGATTTATCAAACTCTCCAGACATTGCTCAAACAATAGTTGTTACTTGCTTTGGATTAAGTATAGGATGTTATCTTACAGGGTTACATACTTTAAAAATTAAAGAAACCGATAGACTTGAAGCATTAAAGGCCGAAATAGAGAAATTAGGTGGAGAAATACAAATCACTCAGGATACTTTGAGGTTGTTACCTACATCTCAAATCAATAAAGGGATTTCTATAGCAACATATAATGATCATCGCATGGCTATGGCTTTTGCTCCCTTAGCGCTTAGAACAAATTTGGATATAGAAGATGCTAATGTAGTTTCAAAATCATATCCAGATTTTTGGACAGATTTGCAGCAATTGGGGTTCAAAACTTTATAGTTTAAAAAAATCTTTAGCTGGTTTATGAATGGTCTACTTACCATTATAAGGGGCATCTACTCCTATGTTATAGGATAATTGTTATATAAGAGATAAAATATATCTCGATTTACTTGACAACGCCTATCACGAGATCGTATATTTGCACCTTCAAAAAAACAGACACGAATGAAGTTATCACATTTCAATTTTGACCTTCCACAAGATTTATTAGCAGAGTACCCGGCAGAAAACAGGGACGAATCTCGTTTAATGGTTCTTAACAGAAAGGAACAAACTATCGAACATAAGCAGTTCAAAGATTTAATTGATTATTTTGAACCTAATGATGTTATGGTGGTTAATAACACTAAGGTTTTTCCTGCTCGATTATATGGAAATAAAGAGAAAACTGGTGCTAGGATTGAAGTGTTCTTATTACGAGAGTTAAATTCTGAAACACGCCTTTGGGATGTACTTGTTGATCCTGCAAGGAAAATACGTATTGGAAACAAACTTTATTTTGGAGATGATGAGAGTTTAGTGGCAGAAGTTATTGATAATACTACATCAAGAGGGCGTACGTTACGTTTCTTATATGACGGATCTTATGACGAGTTTAGACAAAAGCTTACAGATCTTGGAGAGACTCCATTGCCAAAGTATATTAAAAGAGATACAGAACCTCAAGATGAAGAAAGGTACCAAACTATATATGCCAAAAATGAAGGAGCGGTAGCTGCTCCAACTGCGGGATTACACTTTTCTAAACACTTAATGAAGCGTTTGGAGATTAAAGGTGTAGATTTTGCCGAAATTACATTGCATGTTGGTTTAGGAACTTTTAACCCAGTTGAGGTTGAAGATTTGTCAAAACATAAAATGGATAGCGAAGAAGCTTATGTTACAGCTCATGCTGCAAATATCATTAATTCTGGTATAGAGAATAAAAATAAGATATGTGCGGTTGGGACTACGGTGATGAGAGCTCTAGAGAGCTCCGTGTCTTCAGAAAGAACCTTAAACGAATTTAGAGGGTGGACCAATAAATTTATTTTTCCTCCGTATGATTTTAGTATTGCAAATTGTATGATTACTAATTTTCATACACCAAAATCTACTTTGTTAATGATGGTTTCTGCATTTGCTGGTCATGATTTTATTAAGGAAGCTTATGAAGAAGCTGTAAAAGAGAAGTATAAATTTTATTCTTATGGTGATGCTATGCTTATTATCTAAGAAAAAATATTAACATAATCGCAACCCTGTTTAATACATATTTAAACAGGGTTTTTTTTATATATTCTTAAAAATTAAGAGATTAAGATGTTTTTTGTGTAAAAAAAATGCTATTTTCGCCTTCGCAAAAAATTACGGTTTTACCGTAATATAACATAGTGTATTTTGTCGATAAATATTGCATTTTGTCGAAAAAATCATATTGTATATTGTTTATAAAAGGACTTTTTATAGAATTGGATCGTTTTTTGTATGTTCTGAATTGTTAACCTAGAACTAAACCCAAATTGTAACATGAAAAAAGTAATTTATTACGTAATTATTTTTACTACAACCTTCTCCTTTTCACAGACTAAAGTGGGATCGGTACACTTTAATGATGTAGATACTTTTGATGGCTCAGAACTTATGCTTAATGGCGCGGGACAACGAGAAAAAATGTATGCCATGGGGTTGTATCTTGATTTTGAAGTAGATGGAGTGGACGATGGTGTTAGAGTAGCAGAAAAAGATGATAATATGGCAATTACCATAAAAGTTACTTCATCTTTTGCAGGCCCAGAACTAAAAAATATTATTCGAAATGGAATGGAAAGGGCAACAGATGGTAATAGTTACCTATTAGAAAACCAAATTCGAGATTTCTTAAGCCTTCTACCCAAGAAAATAAATAAATTTGATATTTTTAAAATTGTTCATACTAAGGGAGGGAACATTTCAGTTTTTAAAAATAGAGAGTTACTTGGTACTATTAATAGCCCCGAATTTAAGAAGGCGCTATTTAAAATATGGTTAGGAGAAAACCCTGTAGATTTAGAATTGAAAGAAAATTTACTTGCTTCTTATGAACCTAATCCTGTGCTAGGAAAATGGAAGACGTATGATAAAAAAACAGGAGTGGCAATCAACATCGTTCAGATGTATATGTTAAAAGATAAACTTTTTGGTTCTATTGTAGAAATGTTACGCCATTCAGAAAAAGATGATGTGTGTTACGATTGTCAAGGAGATGATAAAAATCAAAAAGTCGAAGGTTTGGTGATCATTAAAAACCTTAAACTCAAAGGAGATAATCGTTATGCGGGAGGAAAATTTACAAACATTAGGAGTGGAGAAATCTCAGATTGCCAGATGTGGATTGAAGAGGATAGTAAAGATGTGCTCTTTGTGAAATACAAAGGAAGTAAGGGAACGCATGAATGGAAAAGAGTAAAGGAATAAATAGTTCAATTTTTGAAATAATATATATAAAAACTCTAATAGTCTTATTAGGGTTTTTTTTAGTTATATAGAATAAAGAAGAATATGTCGATAGAAGTACCATTTTATCTTTTTACTTTTGCAGAAGTATGAGCATGAAGAAAAAAGACATAAGAGCACTTACCAAAGATCAATTGCGATCCTTTTTTGAAGATAGTGGAGATAAAGCTTTTAGAGGTAATCAAGTTTACGAATGGTTGTGGAGTAAAGGAGCACATAGTTTTGACGATATGACAAATATTTCTCTGGCAACTCGGCAAATGCTAGAGGAGAACTTTGTGATTAACCATATTAGAGTAGATACAATGCAACGTAGTAAAGATGGCACTATAAAGAATGCTGTAAGGTTGCATGATGGGTTAATTGTCGAATCTGTTCTTATTCCTACACCTTCAAGAACTACCGCTTGTGTTTCATCTCAGGTTGGATGTAGTCTGGATTGTAAATTTTGTGCTACTGCTCGACTTAAAAGAATGAGAAACCTTAATCCAGACGAGATCTATGATCAAGTAGTGGCAATAGATAAAGAAAGTAGGTTGTATCATAATCGCCCCTTATCTAATATTGTCTTTATGGGTATGGGAGAACCTCTAATGAATTATAATAATGTCCTTAAGGCAATAGATAAAATAACATCCCCTGAAGGTTTAGGGATGTCTCCAAAAAGAATTACAGTTTCTACTTCGGGAGTTCCAAAAATGATAAAAAAAATGGCCGATGATGAGGTAAGGTTTAAACTTGCTGTTTCTTTACACTCGGCTATAGAAGACGTTAGGACATCAATAATGCCCTTTAATGAAAATTTTCCTTTGTCTGATTTAAGAGAATCTCTAGAATATTGGTATTCCAAAACAAAAAGTAGAATCACTTATGAGTATGTAGTTTGGGATAAAATAAATGATAGAAAGGAAGATATAAATGCACTTCTTGAATTTTGTTCTTACGTACCGTGTAAGGTTAATTTAATAGAGTATAACCCAATTGATGATGGAGAATTTCAGCAAGCTTCTAATAAAGCAATAGATCAATATATTAATGTATTAGAGTCCAATGGCATTGTTGTAAATGTGCGAAGAAGTAGAGGAAAAGATATAGATGCAGCCTGTGGGCAATTAGCAAATAAATCATGATTTTTCTTTATTAACAATATTAGCGGTAAACAACAAACAATTTATACTATCTTCGTACTAATTTAGAAATCAGAATTAGGGTCAGGTATTGAAAATTGTAGAGCAAATAAAGCTACCTATTATTGATGAAATGGAACTTTTTGAACAAAAGTTTTCAGAATCAATGTCTTCAAAGGTCGCTCTTCTTAATAGGATTACTCATTATATAGTTAATCGAAAAGGTAAGCAAATGCGACCTATGTTCGTGTTTTTGGTTTCCAAAATGGTTTCTGGAGGCGAGGTAAACGAAAGAACTTATCGCGGAGCTTCAGTCATAGAACTTATTCATACAGCTACTTTGGTTCATGATGATGTGGTGGATGATTCTAATCGCAGAAGAGGTTTCTTTTCTATAAATGCTCTTTGGAAGAATAAAATCGCTGTATTGGTAGGGGATTATCTCTTGTCTAAAGGATTGCTGCTTTCTATTGATTATGGTGATTTTGATTTATTGAAAATCATTTCTGTTGCTGTTCGTGAAATGAGTGAAGGAGAACTTCTTCAAATCGAAAAAGCAAGAAATCTTGATATTACCGAAGAAATTTACTATGAAATTATTCGTCAAAAAACAGCAACTCTTATTGCTGCATGCTGTAGTTTGGGAGCTTGCTCTGTAGCACCAGACAGTAAAGACGTAGAAGATATGAGAAAGTTTGGAGAACTTATAGGTATGTCCTTTCAAATAAAGGATGATCTTTTTGATTATGGAGATGCTGCCATAGGTAAACCAACCGGTATCGATATCAAAGAGCAAAAAATGACATTACCACTTATCTACACTCTTAATAATTGTACCACCGAAAAAAAGAAATGGCTTATTAATTCGGTAAAGAATCACAATAAAGATAAAAAGAGAGTTAAAGAAGTGATCGGTTTTGTTAAAGAAAGTGGCGGTTTAGAATATGCAATTACAATAATGCATCAATTTAAAGACCAGGCATTATCCATTTTAGCCAAATATCCGGATTCTGAATACAAGTCTTCTCTTGAATTAATGGTTGATTATGTAATAGATAGAAAAAAATAATTTTTTTTATTTTAAAAGTATTTATTTGTAAATCAGCGTATTGATTGTTTTTTTACTCTAAATTTATGAACTTAAAAATAAAATTTTAAATTCTCAGACAACCATTTTGTTTTTTATTGCGTCTATGTAGATAGAAGATTAAATCAATTAATTTTTAGTATTGAAAGTTATTCAGTTTTATAAAAGCGAGGCTCAACTCATTAAAAAAGCGGCAAAACAGCATCGAGATGCTCAGCAGCAGTTGTATACCAAATATTCGCCCAAAATGTTAAGTGTTTGCAGGCAATATATACGAGATGTGCATTTTGCTGAAGAAGCAATGATGAGTGGTTTTCTGAAAGTATTCATGAATATTAAAAATTTTAAATCTGAAGGAAGTTTTGAAGGCTGGATAAGAAGAATTATGGTTAATGAATCTATTTCTTTTTTACGAAAAGAAAAACAAATTTTTTTTACCGAAGAGATGACCAGTTATAAAGAAGAATCCTGGAATAATATTAATTCGGATTTAGAAGTAGAACAGATTCAAGAATTGATTGATAGTCTTCCTGAAGGATATAAAATGGTGTTTGTGTTATATGCTGTAGAAGGATACAAACATAGCGAGATAGCTAAAATGTTTGAGATTTCTGAAAGCACCTCTAAATCACAATTATTTAAAGCAAGAAAAATGCTACAGCAAAAATTGAACAAACAAAATAAAATAAGTAATGGCGCCATTGAAATTTGAAGAAAAGATAAAGGAGAAGCTTGAGCAGCGCGCTATCGAACCTACTGTAGGTTCTTGGAAGCGATTAGAAGCTCAATTAGATAAACAACCTCATGCTCGAAAAGGATATAAAACCATATGGTACAGTATTGCTGCAGTTTTTGTTGGAATTATGATATTAGCATTTATGTTTAGAGGGCAGAATTCTGTATCAGGCAATAAGGACACTCAGTTTGTTGATGTCACCAACGAGATCCAAGAAAAGGATAATTTAGAAATTGTTCTTGAAAATGATACCCAAGAACAAGAGGTAAAGGAAAAACATCAAGATCGTTTGGTTGATAAAACAAAAAAGGATATCATACTCAGAAGCAACACGAAAAAAGATATTGTAGTACATAACAATGACCCGATTTCTGAAGATGATACATCCAAAAATCAAATTAATACTAGCATTGCAGCCAAAGTAAAAGATACCTTTAAATTTTCACCACCTAAACAAGAGATTGCCAAAACTATAGTTAAAGAAGGGGAGTTGCCAATAAGTGCTGATATAGTTGAAGATAAAGTGGCAAGTGTAGTAGCGCAAATTCAAGAGTTGAAAAACAATAATGAAGAAGTAACAGAAGAAGAAATTGATGTGTTATTACGAAATGCCCAAAGAGAGATAACATCACAAGAAATATTTAAATCAAATACAGTAAATGCATCAGCACTTTTACAAGAAGTAGAAAATGAAGTTGATGAGACCTTTAAGCAACGAGTTTTTGAAGCGCTTAAGACTAGTTTCCAAAAGGTGAAAACTGCTGTAGCAGAACGGGAAAATTAAATTTATTCATCAATCAAAATCTGTTTAACCCCTCTTTATGAGGGGCTATACAGAACATCAAAAAAATCCATATAATGAAGACCTTAGTTACACTAGCCACAATGGTGGCCATGACATTTTTTGTCCAAATTTTAAATGCTCAAGAAAATACAGGTAATGATAAAGTTATACAATTAAAAGAGCAAAAAGAAAACATAATTGACAATGAAAAAGAAGCATTAAAAAAGAAAGTAGAAGCGATAAATAAAAGGTTAGATGAAAATGAAATCACCTTAGAGGAAGCTCAAAAATTAAAAGAGGAAGCAGCAAAAATGCATGCCCTTAATATAGAAAACAGATTGGCAATTATAGATAATAAGACAGCATTGTTAGAGCGTAATGGGATAGAAAATGTAAACACCGAACTAGGTAATATTTTTATAGGTCTTAGTACAAAAGAAGATAATGCCGATGTGCTGCTGGGGCTTAGAATAAACACGGGTAAAGAAAGAAAGATAAAGTATGATAGACGTACTACTTCAAATTTGGTGGTTGCTTTTGGGCTCAACAATGCCATTGTAGATGGGCAATCATTAGATGATTCGGATTATAAAATCGCGGGGAGTAGGTTTTTTGAATTGGGATGGGCTTGGAAAACAAGAGTTTTTAAGAATTCGAACTTTTTAAGGCTTAAATATGGAATTTCATATACTTCTAATGGACTAAAACCTACAGACAATAGAGTTTTTGTTGAAAATGGAAATCAAACTGTGTTAGAAGAGTTTCGATTAGAATTAGATAAATCTAAGTTCAGAATGGATAATCTTGTTATACCTGTTCATTTCGAATTTGGACCTTCAAGAGTTAAAAAAACAGAAAAGAGTATTAGGTATTATACCGCACGTAAGTTTAGAATAGGACTTGGAGGTTATGTAGGTGCTAATATTAGTACACGTCAAAAATTAAAATATAAGGAGAACGGAGATCGTGTTAAGGATAAAATTAAAAGGGATTATAATACGAGTGATTTGATTTATGGATTAAGTTCTTATGTTGGTTTTGGCGATATGTCATTATATATCAAATATGACCTCTCACCAATCTTTAAAAATGCAGTTATTGATCAAAATAATGTGTCCTTAGGATTACGTTTTGACCTTTAATCGATTACTAAATACGACGAAATAGCCAAGCGACTTCAAAGTGAAAAAACGAAAAGGGTAAAAATACCTACAAAGTGTTAATTAAGAGTTAGCTAATTGTTTCTATAAAAGAATGATATCATTGCGATATTGTTCTTTTGTTTTTTGTGATAAAAAGGTTCAAATTATATCTTCTGAGCCGTATTATGTCTATTACCCTAGTAATGTGCTGGTTTAATCTAGAACTGTAGTTTTGTTAAATAATATACTAAAAATTACAATTTGTTAAATATTTAATAATAATCAAAATCCTTAAAAATAATACGGTTTTTGCGTAAGTTTTTGATTGTAAGTATTTTATGACAACATATTTTTTTGTTTGTAAATGAATTATTCTATATTTAACCAAGTCATTACTGAAGTAATTCTACACATCATTTACTTTAAATAGATTATCATTTTTATTACACAAAGTCTTTCTAAGAACTTTACTCAATATTAAAAGCTTATACTAATTAAATCACACAAACAATTAACCAAATTTCACGCAAATGAAAACAAAATTCTTTTATTTAACATTATTCATGTTTTGCAGTTTTGGGCTTTTCGCTCAAAAAGGTACACCCATGAAAGCAAGCTCAGTTGGCGAAGCGGTTTATATGAGAAGCATACCTGCTATCTCACAAATGGACAACGTTATTTCTGCTAAAGGAAATGGACATGTAGCTCCGGAAAAGCAAAAAGGAAGTAATACTTTTGTACCAGGAAAAGGATTTCCTCAAGTTGGCGGTGACCCGCTTGTTGTGAAGCAAAAAAATGCTACAAAAATGGCCGTAACTGCGCCAGTAGCATCTTTTGATGCTCATATCGGTACAGTGCTAAATGATGCAACAGGTGCTATAGGACCTAACCATTATGTTTATGCATTTAATTCGGGATTTGGTATTCTGGATAGAGCAGGAAACGTTTTGGTGCCAGAAGCTTCATTGGCAACATTATTTCCTGGAGAAGATCTAGGAGATCCAGTTGTAGTATACGACAACTTTGCAGATCGATTTATCATTATGGAGTTTAGTAATACTCCAAATGGATTTTTGATCGCAGTATGTCAGGGACCAGACCCAGTTAATGATGGTTGGTTTACGTACCGATTTAATACAGGTTCTTTCCCAGATTATGAAAAACTATCTATCTGGAGTGATGGATATTATATTACTGCAAATAAGGATCAAAATAATCCAACTACAAATGATGTAGTGTTTGCTGTAGATAGAGATAAAATGTTAGTAGGTGATGCTAGTGCTGGATTAATTGGATTTCCACTACCTGCAGCACAAACTAATGGGTTTTATAGCCCAGGAGGATCAAATGCAACAGGAACTACATTGCCACCAGTTGGTGTAGGGCATTCTATTATTTACTTGCAAGATGATTCATGGTCGGGAGTATCTAATGACCATTTAAAAGTATGGACGACCAATGTTGATTGGACAACTCCTGCAAACTCAACAATTTCACAGCCTCAAGAAATCACAACCGCTCCTTTTGATAGTGTGTTTGATGGAGGTTCTTTCCAAAACCTTGATGAGCCAGGTAATGGTCCTGATATTGATGCGTTACAAGCGACAATGATGTATATGACTCAATATCGTCGTTTTGGAACTCATAATTCTATGGTACTAAACTTTGTTGTAGACTTAGATGGTACAGATAGTTTAGCTGGTATTCGTTGGTATGAGCTTAGACAAACAGGTGATGGTCAACCTTGGACAATTTTCCAAGAAGGAACATATACGCAACCTGATGGCTTAAGTGCATTTTGTGGAAGTATTGCGCAAGATGCTCAAGGTAATATCGGATTGGCTTATACTGTGGTAAGTAGCAGTGTATTTACATCTTTACGTTATACAGGAAGATTATCAAGCGATCCACTAGGAACTATGACTGCTGCAGAGCAAGTTTCTGCAGATGGAGATAGTCAAAATAATAGAGGAGATGGACGTTATGGTGATTATGGTCAAATGACTATAGATCCTACAGATGATATGACCTTTTGGCATATTGCAGAATATATGAAAGGACCTTCTCCTAATGTAAGAAGAAGTCACGTAGTGGCATTCAAAATACAGCCAGATACTCCAGATACAGAAGCGCCTACTGCGCCAACTAATTTGGCGGCTTCTGCTGTAACAGAATCTTCTCTTACGCTTACTTGGGATGCTTCTACAGATAATATAGGAGTTACAGGTTACGATATATATCAAGATGGAGCAGTTGTTGGTACAGTTGCAGGCACTACTTTTGATGTGTCTGGTCTGAGTGCTAGTACATCGTACGATTTCTTTGTAATAGCAAAAGATGCTGCAGGAAATGAATCAGCAGCAAGTGCTACTATAACAGAAACTACATCAGCTCCTGATACTCAGGCGCCATCAGTTCCGGCTAATTTAGTAGAGTCAAATCTTGCAGCTAGTCAAGTTACGATTACTTGGGACGCTTCTACAGATAATGTTGGAGTTACAGAATATGACGTATTACAAGATGGAGTTGTAGTTGCTACTGTTACAGGTACTACAGCAACAATTACTGGTTTAACTCAACAAACAACTTATGAGTTTACGGTAGTGGCAAAAGATGCAGCTGGAAACGAATCAGCAGCAAGTGCTCCTCTTAGAGTGACTACGCCGCAAGCTTCAGGATGTATAAATGGAATTGTTGCTCCGTATAGCGAAAGCTTTGAAAGTTCTATCGGAGACTGGACACAAGACTCTGGAGACGATTTAGACTGGTCTAGAGATGCTAATGGTACGCCGTCTAGAAATACGGGACCATCTAGCGCAGCAGACGGAACATTTTACTTATATGTAGAAGCTTCTGGTAACGGTACTGGATTCCCTAACAAACGTGCAATTCTTAATTCTCCTTGTTTAGATTTAGGAGGAGCAACATCAGCAACATTCTCGTTCCAATATCATATGTTTGGAGCTGCTAATTTTGGATCTCTTGATCTTGAGGCTAGTAATGATGAGGGAGTAACATGGACAAGCATTTGGAATAGAAGTGGAAACCAAGGGAATTCTTGGCAAACTGCTACTGTAGATCTTGCTGCTTATGTAGGTTCTGGATTGCAATTACGATTTAACCGTTTAACTGGAAACACATGGAGAGCTGATGCAGCAATAGATGCTATATCACTTACAACTACAGGAGATCCAGGAGGAAATTGTGCTTCAGGAGATTTAACGTTAAGTATTACATTTGATAACTACCCTCAAGAAACTTCTTGGGCAGTAACTGATGGTGGTGGTGCAACTGTTGCTTCGGAAAGCTACTCAACAGCTAATCCAGATGGATCAACAGTTACTGAAACAATCAGTGGACTAGCAGCTGGAGCATATACTTTTACAATGTCTGATTCATTTGGAGATGGTATGTGTTGTGGATTTGGTAATGGTTCGTACACATTATCAAGTAGTTCAGGTACAATAGTATCAGGAGGAGAGTTTGGAAGTTCAGAAACAACAGACTTCTGTATCGAAGGAGATGCTAGAACTGTAGATACTTATCCATTAACAGATCTGGATGCAAATCAAAAATTGTTTATGGTACATCCAGTGCCTGCTAAAAACTTCTTGAATATTTCTGTTGGTAAAACTCCTTTAGAAAGTGTTGAGATCTTCTCAATGTATGGTCAAAGAGTATATCAAGGTGCCGATTCTCAAATTAATGTTAGTGCATTTCCAGCAGGAACTTACTTTGCAAGAATTACAGGTCCAGAAGTTATGGTGACAAGAAAATTCACAGTAGAGTAATTTTATAATAAACGCGTTAATAACGATTTAATAGTATATGTGAAAAGCCTGGTGGGTCTTAAAACCCATCAGGTTTTTTTATTCTATAACCTAATAAGAGTGTGTCTAAAGAATTATATTATTTTTGCTGCAGTAATAATTATTTAGAAACCATTATATGATCCATAAATCCACTATAGAAGCTGTTTTTGAAACTGCTCGTTTAGAAGAAGTAATAGGGGATTTTGTGCAATTAAAAAAAGCAGGGAGTAATTTTAAGGGATTAAGTCCTTTTAGTGAAGAAAGGACACCTTCTTTCATGGTATCTCCTGTAAAACAAATATGGAAAGATTTCTCCAGTGGTAAAGGAGGTAATGTTGTTGCCTTTTTAATGGAACATGAGCATTTTACTTACCCTGAGGCAATAAAATATTTAGCCAAAAAATATAATATTGAAGTTGAGGAAACTGAGCAAACCGATGAGCAAAAACAACAAGCAGATGAACGAGAAAGTATGTATTTGGTTAGTGAGTTTGCAAGTACATTTTTTCAAAATTCATTACATAAAACAGAACAAGGAAAAGCTATTGGGTTAACCTATTTCAAAGAACGTGGATTTACCGAAGAAACAATCAAAAAATTTAATTTAGGATATTCTCCAGATACTTGGGAGGCCCTTACCTCAGAGGCGATTAAAAAAGGATATCAATTAAAATATTTAGAACAAACAGGTCTTACTGTTGTTAGAGAAGAAAAACAATTTGACCGTTTTAAAGGGCGGATAATGTTTCCGATACAATCAATGTCTGGGAGAGTATTAGGTTTTGGGGGTAGAATACTTACCAATGAAAAAAAGACAGCCAAATATCTTAATTCACCCGAAAGTGATATTTATCATAAAAGTAAGGTGCTTTATGGTATCTATCATGCTAAGCAATCTATTGCAAAAGAGGACAATTGTTATTTGGTAGAAGGGTATACAGATGTTATTCAGTTTAATCAAACAGGAGTAAAAAATGTTGTTTCTTCTTCAGGGACAGCATTGACTGCAGATCAAATTCGATTAATAAGTAGGCTTACTAAAAACGTAACGGTGTTATTTGATAGCGATGCTGCCGGGATGCGCGCATCAATACGTGGGATAGATCTCATCCTTGAACAAGGGATGAATGTAAAGGTTTGTAGTTTTCCAGATGGAGAAGATCCAGATAGTTTTGCAAAACAAAATACTTTTGAAGAGCTATCTAGCTATCTAGATGAAAATGTTCAGGATTTCATTAGTTTTAAAGCTTCTTTGTTACAACAAGAGTCTAAGGATGATCCCATAAAGAAAGCAGAATTAATAAGGGATATGGTAACGAGTATTGCTAAAATCCCAGATGTCATTAAACGAGAAGTTTATGTAAGAGAATGTTCAAGAATTATGGATATTTCTGAAGACGTCTTGTTCGATACTCTTGCTCAGTTACGCAATGTAGATCTCAAAGATCAGCGTAAACAACAAAAAAAGGAACAAAAGCCATTAGAAGTTGTAAAAACTGAAACTCAGAAACAACCTAAAGTAAATAGACAATATGTATTAGAACGGCATATCATAAAAGCTTTGCTCATATATGGTGTACAGGAGGAAGAGTTTGAAGATTTGATCATGAAAGAGAACGAAGAGGGGGAGCTTGTTTTAGAACCAGAAATACACAAAATAAAAGTTTTTGAAAAGATATATCTAGACTTGCAGGATGATGAGATTGAATTTACAGATCAAGTTTTTAAAGATATATACGCGATTTTGATCGAAGAGTTGCATCAAGTAGATGAGTTTAAAATTGAAAGTTTTATCAACAAAATCCAACCCGAAATAGCATCAGAGATTACAGAAATCATGATGAGAGAAGAGCGTTATGAACTTCATAGATGGGTGGATATGGAAATTCATGTAAAACAAAAAACAGATTCTATAGCAGAATATGTAAACAATATAATTCTAAGTTTAAGAGGGTTTTTAATCGATCAAAAAATAAAAGAGCTTTCACAAGAAATGAAAGCTCAGAATATTGAAAGCAATATGAATGTCTTAGAAGATATTAGAGATTATCAAATCCTCAAGAAATTATTGTATAGAAAGCTAAACCGCGTGATTTAACTTATATGCAATAATCTTGATTGATGAATTAAATCTGCAAGATTATCAACTTTAAGCTTTTTCAATAAGCGTGTTTTATATGTACTTACTGTTTTTTCGTTAATCGATAATGTAGTTGCGATATCCTTATTTCGCTTACCAGAGGAAAGTAAATTAAGAACTTCTATTTCTCGAGATGAAAGTTTCTTGTACTTCACAACCATATTATTCTCATTAGCATTTCCATTTGCTAATTGTTGAGTAAGATTGTCATTTAAGTATATTCCACCTCTTGCTACACGTTCGATTGCCTTTTTCAAGGTTTTAGTAGGTACTGTTTTAGATAAATAAGCAGATGCGCCAGCTTTTATAGCACTTAACGCATACATTTCTTCTGGATGAGAACTAAAAATAATTACTTTTATTCCAGTAAATTCTTTTTTAATGGTCCTTAGGGCCATTATTCCATTGATTTGTGGAAGGTCTAACTCCATGATAAGTACATCAGGGGTATCCGATTTGAGCACATCATACATTTCGTTTCCATTACTTACTTTGCCAGTAATCTCATAATCTTCTGAGTGGCGAAATAAAGAAACGATCCCTTTCCTAGTAATTGGATGATGATCAGCGATTAGTACGGTTGTCATTCTTGTTTACGATTGTTATTTTAATTTTAAGATTTTAACATTCTTAGGCTAGGGGTAATTTTTAATCTTTGTGCAAAATTACTAAGAACTATTCCTCGTAAACTTTTTTTTGTTACTTTATCGATAAAGTGTTGGTTATAATAGATTAACGGGTATTTTACAGACAGGTATGGGATTCATTTTATGCTGATTTACGGTATTTAGTCGAGTAAAAATTTTAAATACTTCTTGATGTCTTCCAGAAAAGTCTCCTGTAGTTTTACCTTCAGCTTTCATTTTCATTGCCCATTCTAATTCGTCATACGAAGCTCCGATTTGATCTTCATCACTTCTGCTATCTCCGAATAATCCATCAGTAGGTGCGGCTATTTGAATATCATGGGGTACTTTTAAAGATTTGCCTATAGTATAAACTTCGCTTTTCATTAAATCCGCGATTGGACTCAGATCAACACCTCCGTCACCATATTTAGTATAAAAACCAACTCCGAAATCTTCAACCTTATTACCAGTACCTGCTACTAAATATTTGTGTAGACCAGCAAAATAATATAATGTGGTCATTCTTAATCTTGCCCTGGTATTCGCAAGGGATAAATCAAGTTGAGAACTTGATTCTGCATCAGGTACAGAAGATTTGAATTCTTCAAATACAGGAGTAAGATCTACTCTTGTGTCAGATACGTTAGAAAACCTTTCTTTTAATTGTGCAATATGTTCTTGGGCTCTTGTTACTTGACTTTGAGCTTGATGAATCGGCATCTCAACACATAATGTTTTTAATCCTGTTTTTGCACATAATGAAGAAGTAACCGCGCTATCAATTCCGCCACTTACACCAACTACAAAACCTTCTATATTTGCTTTGGTGGCATATTCTTTTAGCCAATTAGTGATATGGTCAATTACTTTTTCTGTTTGCATGTTGTTGTATTTAGTATAATTGTTAAAAATTGAAGAAAATACGTGTTAAAAATGAATGTCATTTCAAGCGTATACCCTCAAAAGTAATGTTTAGTAATTCGAAATATGTTGTATTACCTTTGTGGTATAAAATTAATAAAAAAAGATGGCGTTCTATAGGAATAGAAATTATTTAAAAAGATCTTATACTCAGATGACGAAAAGTATTGAATATTTAAAATTAATGATGATTTTTTGTTTATTATGCTCTTGTGGGAATGATAATAAAATAAAGAGTGAGGTAGCAAAAGTTCCTGTAGAAATAAATATAGAACGTTTTGATAAGTTATTTTCTGAAGTGACAGAAAAGAATTTACCTGATTTGAAAAAGAGTTACCCTTTTTTGTTTTCGGCAAAATATGCGGATAGCGTATGGATAAATAAAACTAAGGATACTATCCAGCAAGAAATCAATCAGGAAATAGGCAAGACCTTTTTTGATCTTTCTGTAGAAGAAGAAGAGCTTCATTCGTTATTTCAACATATTAAATTTTATTTCCCCGAAATTAAAGAACCAAGAATAATAACTATTACATCAGATGTAGATTATCACAATAAAGTGGTTCTTTCTAAAGGGTTGTTAATTATTTCTTTGGATACATACTTGGGAAAAGACCATAGATTTTATGAAGGAATACAAAAATATTTGAAACAGAATTTCGAGAGAGAGCAACTTGTGCCAGATGTAGCTTCAATGTATGCTAAGAACTTGGTGGGACCTATTAGAGATCGAACATTTTTGGGGAATCTTATATCTTTTGGAAAAGAACTTTATATTAAAGATTTGTTATTACCGGATATGGCAAACGCTCGAAAAATGGGCTATTTCGAAGAGCAATATAATTGGGTTGTAGAGAACGAAGAAGAGATTTGGAGGTACTTTGTGGATCGTCAATTATTGTATAGTACAGAAAGTAATCTTATGCCAAGATTTTTATATCCAGGTCCTTTTTCTAAGTTTTATCTTGAAGAAATCGATAAAGAAGCTCCAGATAGAGTGGGGCAATTTATAGGTTGGCAGATTGTAACGTCGTATATGAAAAATAACAATGTATCTTTGCGCCAATTATTAGTGGCAGATGCCGAAACGATTTTTAATGAATCAAAATATAAACCCGCACGATAATGGCAAGTGAACATACATCAGAAATTAAAATTGATATAGAATTAGATGAAAACCGAATCCCCGAACAACTAAAATGGACAGCAAAAGATGGTGGAGTAGAAAATGAAGAAACGAAGGCATTGTTGTTATCTGTATGGGATAGTAAAAATAAAGAAAGTTTACGAATTGATCTATGGACCAAAGATATGCCTGTAGATGAAATGAAAATCTTTTTTCATCAAACATTAGTAGCAATGAGTGATACATTTCATCGGGCAACTCAAGATGATAAAATGACTGCGACAATGAAAGATTTTTGTGATTATTTTGCAGAAAAATTGGAGTTAAAGCAGGGGTGATTTGAAATGTTTTTGGAAGTATGCTGACTAATATTCAAAAATCGAAAATTTGAGTAGAACAGTAATCTTTGTATATAACGCAAAATCAGATGTGTGGAGTAAATCATTGGATTTAGCTCATAAAATGTTGAGCCCATCTACATATAATTGTGATCTTTGTGCTCTTACTCATGGGAATTTTTCTGAAAAAAAAATCTGGAAAAATTTTAAAGAAAACTCAGATGTTGGTTTTGTGTTTATCTATAAAGATGCGTTTGTAAAGAAGTATTCAAATCTTGATAAGTATGTTTTTCCAATAATTCTTGAATTACAAGATGATAACGACCCGATTATACTTTTTGATGCTCAAAAACTGGCGTCAATAGGATCTATAGAAGAGTTTATCAAAAAACTTAAAAAGGAAATCTTGACTAAGAAGTTTTGAGTTGATGATTAATGTCATTAATGTAATTTAGAACTTCTTCTTTGCCTAACCCCGAAGATGAAGAGGTGATGAAATAATTTGGCATTTCTTCCCAATACTCTAACATTTTGGTGGTGTAGGCTTCTATCTGAACAGGGAGTTTATTTTTTGAAAGTTTGTCTGCTTTGGTGAAAACAATCGAAAAAGGAATTTGATTTTCTCCTAACCATTGCATGAATTCTAAATCTATTTTTTGTGGATCGTGCCTGCAATCTACTAGTACAAAGGCAGCTACTAATTGCGTACGTTTGACAAAATAAGCGGTTATAAATTTTTGAAATACTTTTTTTGCAGATTTAGAAACACGTGCATATCCATAACCTGGAAGATCTACCAAAAACCAATTTTTGTTAATAACAAAATGATTGATTAACTGTGTTTTTCCAGGCCTACCAGAGGTTTTTGCCAAACTTTTTCGATTAGTCAGCATATTGATCAATGAAGATTTTCCAACATTAGATCTGCCAATAAAGGCATATTCTGGTAATTTGTCTTTTGGGCATTTGGCCACATCGCTGTTGCTCATCACAAATTCAGCGCTGCTAATTTTCATAATACGATGTTATAATTAGAAATTTCGTTCTTGTAGCCAACTATGCAGCAACTTGTTAAATTCATCAGGATGTTCCATCATTGCAGCATGGCCACATTTATCTATCCAATAAAGATCAGAATCTGGCAATAAACGATTAAAATCATCTGCAACTTCGGGCGGAGTAACATTGTCGTCTTTACCCCATATAATACAAGTTGGGGTTTCCATCTTTGGGAGATCCTTAGCCATATTGTGGCGAATCGCACTTTTGGCAATAGCCAAAGTTCTTATCAGTTTATTACGATCATTAACGGTGGCGTATACCTCGTCCACGATTTCTTTTGTGGCAATAGCTGGATCATAAAACACATTTTCAGCTTTGGCTTTGATGTATTCATAATCCCCACGTTTTGGATAACTTTCGCCCATTGCACTTTCATAAAGGCCAGAACTACCTGTGATAACAAGTCCTTTTACTTTTTCCGGATACATTTTTGTGCACAAAAGAGCAATATGCCCCCCAAGAGAATTACCAAGAAGAATTACTTCTTTATCTCCGTAACCTAAATGATCTATAAAGTCCTTAAGGTATTTTGCATAAGTGCTTACCTTAGTTTTTATTAGCGGTAAAGAGTAGACAGGAAGCTCAGGAATCAAAACTTTGTAACCTTTTTGAGGGAAGTAAGAATTTACGCCTTCAAAGTTACTCAAGCCCCCCATTAACCCATGTAATATGATTATTGGTGTACCTTCTCCTGAATCCAGATAACTAAATTTTCCGTCTTTTTTTAATTCGTGCTCCATTAATACTTCTTACAAGAATTAAAGCAAATATAGCATTTTCATAATTAGTTTGGGGATTTTTTATTAATACTACAGAATGAATTTTTATAATTCTTTTTCTAGCGCATAATATAAATCTTTAATCGTCGGAAACAATGAATTAATTGGCTTTTGGCTAGGATGCTGATAGACAATTTTTTAAAGCATTTAACCTTCGTGAACACCTTTTTTGAGAGACAACTTATTAACAATGTGGTAAATTGTGGTAAAAAGTGGTAATTTTTTCAATATATTTGACTAATTAAACCTATAGGGAAAACAAAGTGGTAAATCTTATTGGTACATACGAGTGCAAGGCAGACGCTAAGGGACGTCTCATGATGCCTGTTGCTTTTAAGAAGCAGCTCTCGTCTGTATTACAAGATGGTTTTGTGTTAAAAAGGTCAGTGTTTCAGGCTTGTTTAGAGTTATATCCGATGCAAGAATGGAACTTATTGATGCAAAAAATCAACAAGCTTAATCGCTTTAAAAAGAAAAACAATGATTTTATTCGAAGGTTCACTGCTGGTGTAAAAGTAGTCGAAATAGATGCTGCTGGTCGTCTTTTGATTCCAAAAGATTTAGTGGGATTTGCGGGTATTACAAAAGAGCTAGTATTGTCTTCTGCTGTTAATATAATCGAAATTTGGGACAAAGATCAATATGAAAAAGCTATTGATGATGTTGCTCTTGATTTTGCTGATTTGGCCGAAGAAGTAATGGGCTTTGATGATGAAAACGAGCAAGAATAAAACATTTTTCTAGTTGATTTGAGTGGTGGATATTTCACCCTATTCTTTATAAATAGGTTAGACAAGATAAGAAAGTAGATGATGAAACAAACCGAGTACCATAATCCAGTTTTATTGATGGAAACCGTAGATGGTTTGGCTATTAAGCCTGATGGGGTGTATGTCGATGTGACATTTGGAGGAGGAGGACATTCTAGAGAAATTCTTAAAAGACTTGGGGTGAATGGTAAGTTATATGCTTTTGATCAAGATCTGGATGCTTTAGATAATGCTATACAAGATGATCGATTTACTTTAATCAATGAAAACTTTAGGTTTATTAAGCGATTCTTAAGGTTTCATGGGATTCGTAAAGTAGATGGGATTTTGGGTGATTTTGGGGTTTCCTCTCATCAGTTCGATGTTGCTGAAAGAGGCTTTTCAACACGTTTCGAGAGTGATTTAGACATGAGGATGAATCAAAATAAAGAATTATCGGCTTACAACGTGATTAATGAGTACGATGAATCTGATTTGAGAGCAATGTTTTTGCAATATGGAGAACTGCGGAATGCTCCCAAATTAGCAAGAACAATAGTAGCAGCTAGAGAAACAGAACATATAAAGACAAGTTCAGAGTTAAAAGAAGTTTTGAAGCCATTTTTGCCAAAACATAAAGAGCATAAGATTTTGGCTCAGATTTATCAAGCTATAAGAATAGAGGTAAATCAAGAAATAGAAGCGCTTAAAGAATTTTTGGAACAAACAACGGGGCTCTTGGAACCTGAGGGAAGAATAAGCTTGATATCATACCACTCATTAGAAGATAGATTGGTGAAAAGATTTATAAGAAATGGGATGTTTGAAGGAGAGCCCGAAAAAGATCTATATGGTAATGTGACTGTGCCATTCAAAAAAGTAGGAGGGTTAGTTGTTCCATCTGATGAAGAGATAAAAGCGAATAATAGAGCACGAAGTGCTAAACTAAGGATAGCTGCAAAAATTTGAAACAAACGGTATATGACATATTAAAAGGTAAGTTTCTTATTGCAGATGATGCAATGAAGAACTGGAGAATGCTGTTGTTTCTTTCTTTTTTGGCAATCGTAATGATCGCTAGTTCTCATAACGCAGAGAGTAAAGTGCACGAGATTGCAAGATTAAATAATGAAGTAAGAGAATTGAGAACGCAGTTTGTCGACGGAAAAACAGAGTTAATGAGGTTAAAGATGGAGTCTTCAATTATTAAAAAAATGACTCAGAAGGGGTTGAAACGTCCTACTCAACCTCCTAGAAAAATAATTGTAAAAAATTAAGCTTTTGGCGATTAAAGAAAAAAACATATTAAACCGATTGTATTTCATAGCAGCGTGTATGTTCGTTTTTGCCGTAGTTGTATTGGTGAAATTGGTCAATATACAATTTGTCGAAGGAGATATGTATCGACAGAAAGCTCAGGAACGGGTTTTTAAAACCTTTGATATACCAGCAAATAGAGGGAATCTTTATGATAGCAAAGGGAATTTATTAGCTACTTCTGTGCCAAAATACGATATACGATTTGATGCGTTAACCGTAACGGATAAAGATTTTAGAGAATATGTAAAGCCACTATGTGGAGCGCTTTCTAAAGAATTCGGAAAGCCTGTTTCTTATTACGATAAAATGATAAGGACTGCTAGAGCCAACAAGAATCGATATTTATTGATTCGTAGAAATTTGGGGTATTCACAATATATGCGTGTGAAGAAATTTCCTTTATTCAATTTTGGGGCCAATCGTGGTGGATTAATTGTAGAGCAAAGAACGGTAAGAGAACATCCTATTGGAAAGATTGCTGAGCGCACAGTGGGTTATGAAAGAAGAGATGATCAAGGGTATTATACTAGAGTGGGATTAGAAGGCGCGTATGGCCCTTTTCTAAGAGGAAAAGAGGGTAAGCGTAAAAAACAAAAGATTGCTAAAAATCAATGGAAACCTATTGGTGATGCTAATGAAGTAGAGCCACAAGATGGTTATGACGTTGTGTCTACCATCGATGTAAATATTCAGGATATATCACATCATGCACTTTTGGCTCAGTTAGAAAAATTTGAAGCTGAGCATGGGACTGTTGTGGTTATGGAAACTAAAACAGGGGAGATAAAGGCAATATCTAATCTTGGAAGAACGAAAGCAGGTAAATATTATGAAAAGTTAAACTATGCCGTGGGAGAATCTCATGAGCCTGGCTCTACTTTTAAATTGATGACAATGGTTGCTGCTCTAGAGGATAGAAAAATTGATTCTAGTTATGTAATAGATACAGAGAATGGTCGTGTGCGTTTTTATGATAGGATTGTTAAGGATTCTAAATGGGGAGGTTATGGGGAAATTTCGGCAGCAAAAGCTTTTGAGTTATCCTCAAATACTGCTTTTGCAAAAATGATTAATGAGAATTATAAGAACGATCCTAAAACATTCGTAGATCGATTGATGAATATGGGGTTAGCAGAGCCTCTAGGGGTTTCTATTAAGGGAGAAGGTATTCCAAAAATCCCATATCCTGGGGATAAAGATTGGTATGGTACTACATTGCCTTGGATGGCACATGGTTATGGCGTTGCCCTTACACCTTTACAAACATTGGCTTTTTATAATGCCATCGCTAATGATGGGGAAATGGTAAAACCAAGATTTATTAAAGAGGTCAAAACTTGGGATAAAACTCGAGAAAGATTTGATAAAGAGGTGATCAACCCTACAATATGCTCCAAGAAAACTGCAAAAATCGTTCAAGAAATGATGAGAAATGTGGTGAAAAGAGGAACGGCAGATAATATTAATACAAGTAATTTTCAAATCGCAGGCAAAACAGGCACTTGTTGGGGTAATTATGGTAGGGATAAAGAGAGAGAATATATCTCGTCGTTTGCAGGATATTTTCCTGCTGATAAACCTATTTACTCTTGTATAGTAGTTGTTCATAAACCCAATAAAGAAAAGGGGTATTATGGTAATGAAGTGGCAGGCCCTGTGTTTAAGACTATCGCTACCAAAATTTATAATGATATTCCTGTGATCGACGAAGTGCCATACCAAATTAAGGAAAGTGGTATGGTGATTAAAAGTTATGATACTTATTACGAGAAAGCTCAAAAATATAAAACCATAATGCCTAATGTGAAAGATATGCCAGCGATGGATGTTATTTCACTTCTAGAAAACATGGGACTTAGAGTAGAGTTAAAGGGATCTGGTAGAGTAAGAAAACAATCAATAGAACCTGGAACAAAAGTGCAAATTAATCAAACCGTTAAGTTGGAATTGTCGTGATTGAATTGAAAGATGTTATATATAAAGTTGCAATTAATGCTGTAGTAGGTAATACTGCTACGGGCATTAATAAAATTGAATTCGATTCCCGAAAAATTGAACAAGATGATGTGTTCGTAGCAATTCGAGGTGCTGCTGTTGATGGGCATGATTTTATAGAAAAATCAATTAATCAAGGAGCGATTGCAATTGTTTGTGAACAAGTGCCAGAGGTAACCGTCAATGGTGTTACCTATATCGAAGTTGACGACACTCAATCGGCATTAGCAATAATAGCCGCTAACTATTATGGTGCTCCTTCAGAGAATCTAAGATTGATTGGAGTTACCGGCACTAATGGTAAGACGACCATTGCAACTTTGTTGTATCAATTGTTTAAAAAAGCAGGTTTTAAAGTAGGCCTCTTATCAACAGTAAAAATTCTTGTGGATAATAAGGAATATGGAGCTACACATACCACTCCAGATTCTTTGTCTATTAATCAGCACCTTAAGGAAATGAGTGAAACTGGTGTTGAGTATTGCTTTATGGAGGTTAGCTCACATGGGATTCACCAAAAAAGAACAGAAGGTTTGGTGTTTGCAGGAGGTGTGTTTACTAATTTATCTCATGATCATTTGGATTATCATAGCACTTTTAAAGAGTATCGCGATGTGAAAAAAGTGTTCTTTGATGGTTTGTCCTCCGATGCCTTTGCGTTAACAAATAAAGACGATAAAAATGGTGTTTTTATGCTTCAAAACACCAAGGCAAGACAGTATAGTTATGCTTTACGTTCCTATGCAGATTTTAGAGGTCAGATTTTAGAAAGTAGCTTAGAGGGTTTGCTTCTTAAGTTAAATGATCATGAAGTGTGGAGTAAATTAATAGGAAGTTTTAATGCATATAATCTTTTGGCAATTTTTGGAACGGCAGAATTATTGGGCTTAGAAACATTAGAAACTTTACGATTGCTTAGTGATCTCACAAGTGTGAGTGGTAGGTTTCAATATTTGATTTCAGAAGAACAAAAAATTACAGCGATAATAGATTATGCACATACCCCTGATGCATTAAAAAACGTGTTAGAAACCATTAATGATATTAGAACTAAAAACGAAACACTGATTACAGTTGTAGGGTGCGGTGGTGATAGGGATAAGATGAAACGTCCAGTGATGGGCAATATAGCGGCTAAATTAAGTAATAAAGCAATTTTCACTAGTGATAATCCAAGAACAGAAGATCCTGATCAAATAATAAAAGATATTGAAACAGGAGTTGAACCACAGGATTATAAAAAAACATTAGCGATAACCGATAGGAAACAAGCAATTAAAACCGCATGTCAATTGGCTGAACATGATGATATCATCTTGATTGCTGGTAAGGGTCATGAGACTTATCAAGAAATTAATAAAGAACGAATTGACTTTGATGATTTTGAAATTGTTAAAGAAGAATTGAAAAAACTAAATAAATAAAATTCTTGTCGCATCTTTTTTGGATGTGCAAGTTGTGAACTTATGTTATACTACTTATTTGAATATTTAGAAAGCGAATACCAGTTCCCCGGGGCGTCGCTGTTTCAATTTATCACATTTAGAGCGGCGTTGGCGATAATACTGTCGTTATTAATCTCTACAATTTATGGTAAGCGAATCATTGAGTTTTTGAGAAAGAAACAAATGGGAGAAAGTATTCGTGAGTTGGGATTAGATGGGCAGGCCGAGAAGGCAGGGACACCTACTATGGGCGGAGTGATAATTATTTTAGCCACTCTGATACCTGTACTGTTATTTGCTAAGCTGGATAATATATATGTAATCTTATTAATAGTCGCTACCCTATGGATGGGAGTTATTGGTTTTACAGATGACTATCTAAAAATAAAGAAAAAAGATAAAGAAGGTCTAGCAGGAAAATTTAAAGTAATTGGCCAGGTTGGTTTAGGGCTTATTGTGGGATGTACTATGTACTTCCATGAAGATATAACGGTGAGACAAGAAAAAGCAGATTCCGATATTGAGCAGGTTGTGACCACTCAAGAAAAATCGGATTTTAATCCTGCAATAAAATCAACCAAAACCACAATCCCGTTTTTTAAGAATAATGAATTTGATTACTCTGATCTAATTACTTGGATTAGCCCTGATTTAGGTAAATACGCGTGGTTAATTTTTATACCCATTGTAATATTTATAGTAACAGCCGTGTCAAATGGAGCAAATCTTACCGATGGTATTGATGGATTGGCGGCCGGCTCATCGGCTATAATAGTACTCACGTTAGCATTGTTTGCATGGGTATCTGGTAATATCATTTTTTCAGATTATTTAAATGTGATGTATATCCCTAACTCTGGTGAAACTACCATTTTCATTACTGCTTTTGCAGGTGCCCTAGTAGGGTTTTTGTGGTATAATACATATCCCGCTCAAGTTTTTATGGGAGATACAGGTAGTTTAACTATTGGTGGGATTATAGCGGTCATTGCAATAGCTATTCGTAAAGAATTTTTAGTGCCAATTCTTTGTGGAATATTTTTTATAGAAACATTATCGGTAATGATCCAGGTTAGCTGGTTTAAGTATACTCGAAAGAAATATGGAGAAGGAAGAAGAGTGTTTTTGATGTCTCCATTGCATCATCATTATCAGAAGAAGGGAATTCATGAAAGTAAGATTGTATCTCGGTTTTGGATTGTAGGTATTTTTCTTGCAATTATTGCGGTGATTACTCTAAAGGTGAGGTAGTATGAAGAGATTGGTGGTATTGGGAGCTGGAGAAAGTGGAGTAGGAACTGCCATTTTGGGTAAAAAAGAAGGATATGATGTTTTTGTTTCTGATAAAGGGATAATAGCAGATCATTATAAAAAAGTTCTTATAAATTTTGAAATAGAATGGGAGGAGCAACAGCATACAGAAGTTAAAATTTTAAATGCTGATATCGTAGTAAAAAGCCCAGGAATTCCTGATAAAGTTGCTTTAATACAAACCTTGAAAGCAAGAGAGATTCTTGTGGTTTCAGAGATTGAGTTTGCGTCTAAATATACTTCGGCTATCATAGTGGGGATAACTGGAAGTAATGGAAAGACAACCACTACGATGCTTACTAATCATGTGCTTAAACACGGAGGTTTAGTAGTAAATATGGGCGGTAATATCGGAGATAGTTTTGCTAAACAAGTAGCAGAAAATGACGCACCGTATTATGTATTAGAGCTCAGTAGTTTTCAATTAGACGGTATTATTGATTTTGCACCTCACATAGCGGTGCTTACGAATATAACACCCGATCATTTGGATCGATATGATTATCAGTTTGAAAAATATATCGCTTCAAAATTTCGAATTACAATGAATCAAACCGAAGATGATTATTTCATTTATGATGCCGACGATGCTGTAATTACGGATTATTTAGAAAAACACCCTATTCGTTCAAAATTGTTGCCTTTTTCATTAAAAGAAAAGGTAGAGAACGGAGCATATGTAGAGAAAAAAAATATTAACATAATAATAGATAACAACAAATTAATCATGCCAACAACAAATTTATCCTTAAAAGGAAATCACAATGTGAAAAACGCTATGGCTGCGGCTACGGTGTCACAATTATTGAAAATCAGAAAAACTACCATAAGAGAGTGTTTAGAAAATTTTCATGGGGTAGAACACCGATTAGAAAGTGTATTGAAAATAAACAATGTTCAATACATCAATGATTCAAAAGCAACAAATGTTAATGCTACCTTTTATGCATTAGATGCTATGAAATCTGCAACGGTATGGATTGTTGGAGGAGTGGATAAAGGAAATGATTATTCAGAGTTATATCCTTTGGTAAATGAAAAAGTAAAAGCGATTATTTGTTTAGGGATAGATAACAGTAAAATAGTAAATGCTTTTGGCAATTGTGTAGATAATATTGTTGAAACACAATCTATGAAAGAAGCAGTAAATATGGCATATAAAATTGCCGAAAGAAATGAAAATGTGCTATTGTCTCCGGCTTGCGCAAGTTTTGATTTGTTCAAAAATTATGAGGAAAGAGGAAGACAATTTAAAGAAGCAGTAAGAGAATTATAAAAAAAAATAAATACTAAATACTAAAAAATATAATGATAAGAGTACTGGCAAATATAAAAGGTGATAAGGTAATCTGGGCTGTAGCAGCCTTGTTGGCATTGTTTTCTTTTTTACCTGTGTATAGTGCTAGTAGTAATTTGGCATATTTATATGGCGATGGAGATACATTTAGTTTTTTAGTAAAACATTTTGCACATTTAGTATTGGGTTTTTTGATTATGTATGGAGTTCATAAGATACCATATCATTATTTCAAGGGGCTCTCTATCATAATGATACCAGTGGTTTTAATCTTGTTGTTGGTTACTATGGCACAGAATACAACCATAGATGGCGCCAATGCAAGTCGCTGGATTAGACTGCCTTTTGTAGGAGTCACTTTTCAAACATCTACTTTGGCTGCTGTGGTATTAATGGCTTATGTAGCAAGATACCTTTCCAAAATTAAAGGTGAAATGTTGTCTTTTAAAGAAACGTTGTTGCCTTTATGGGTGCCGGTGTTCTTAGTTTTAATACTCATTTTACCAGCTAACTTTTCGACAGCTGCGATTATATTTTCAATGGTAATCATGTTGGTGTTTCTTGGGGGGTATCCCTTAAAATACATTATGACAATTTTGGGATCTGGATTGTTGATACTTACTTTTTTCATTTTGTTCGCTAAAGCTTTTCCGGGAGTGTTTCCTAATAGAGTGGATACCTGGGTGAGTAGAATTGAGAATTTTACCGATAACAAAGAGACTCAAGAAGATTATCAAATCGAGCGTGCAAAAATTGCTATTGCAAGAGGAGGAGTAATTGGTACAGGGCCAGGTAAAAGTGTTCAAAGAAATTTTTTACCTCAGTCTTCATCAGATTTTATTTATGCGATCATTATTGAAGAGTGGGGGTTTGTAGGAGGTGTTTTTTTAATGTTGTTGTATTTACTTCTATTATTTAGATTGGTGATTGCGGCGCATAAAAGTGTAGATGTCTTTGGTAAATTGTTGGTCATTGGTGTTGGTCTTCCTATTGTTTTTCAGGCATTAATTAATATGGCAGTGGCAGTAGAATTATTTCCAGTAACGGGACAAACACTACCACTTATTAGTAGTGGAGGGACCTCTATTTGGATGACATGTCTAGCGATAGGGATTGTTTTAAGTGTGAGTAGTAAAAGAGAAGCAATAATAGAAGAAGAACAAGAATTAGAACAAGAAGAGAATCCATTAGAGGTTTTGCAGGAAGTGGTATGAGTAGAGTATTAAAAGTCATATTATCAGGAGGAGGAACAGGAGGTCATATTTATCCTGCAATAGCTATTGCCAACGAATTACGTAATAGATACCCAAATATGGATGTCTTATTTGTTGGTGCTAAAGATCGCATGGAAATGCAAAAAGTGCCTAAAGCGGGGTATAAAATAATTGGATTATGGATTAGTGGTATTCAAAGAAAATTAACGGTAAGTAATTTATTGTTTCCGTTAAAATTGATAAGTAGTCTTTGGAAGTCAAAGAGAATTATTGAAAATTTTAAGCCGGACATAGTGATAGGTACTGGTGGCTTTGCAAGTGGACCCTTATTAAGAATGGCAAGTTCAAAAAATATTCCGACCGTAATCCAAGAGCAAAATTCATTTCCTGGAATTACGAATAAATGGTTGGCAAAAAAAGCAAATAGGATATGTGTTGCTTATGACCACATGGATCGTTTTTTTCCTGCAAAGAAGGTGGTGAAAACAGGAAATCCAGTACGTCAAGATTTATTAAATACAGAGCATAAAAGAGATTTAGGTGTAGCTAAATATAGTTTGAATACTGATAAGAAGACTATTTTAATACTTGGCGGAAGTTTAGGAGCGAGGAGAATAAATCAACTCATAGAAAAAGAACTTGGTTTTTTTAAAAATACCAGGGTTCAGGTAATTTGGCAATGTGGAAAGTTGTATTACTCAGAATATAAGAAATATAATGGTAAAAATGATGTGCAGGTACATGAATTTTTAGACACAATGGATTTGGCTTATGCGGCGGCGGATATAATTATATCTAGAGCAGGTGCAAGTTCGGTTTCCGAGTTGTGTATTGTAGCAAAACCCGTATTGTTTATTCCATCGCCTAATGTTGCAGAAGATCATCAGACTAAAAATGCAAATGCTATAGTTAATAAGCAAGGAGCAAAAATGCTTAAAGAGAGTGAGTTAGATGAAAATTTTGAAAATACCATATCAGAATTATTAGATTCAAAAGAGTTACAGGTACAATTATCAAAAGCTATAAAGAAAATGGCTTTGCCTAATGCAACCGCTGATATCGTTGATGAAATTGAAAAAATAATTAAAGAAAAATCGATTAGGAACTAAAGTGAATATGAACAAAACTTTAGAACATATAAAAAACATTTATTTTATCGGTATCGGAGGTATCGGTATGAGTGCTCTTGCTCGATATTTTAAGTTTTTAGGAAAGAATGTGGCGGGTTATGATAAGACATCAACACAAATCACTTTAGATTTAAGTGAGTTAGGGATAGATATTCATTTTGATGATGCTATAACTGCTATTCCAGAGGTGTTTTTAGACAAAGAAGAAACATTGGTTGTATACACACCTGCAATTCCCAGAGATCATAAAGAATTTAATCATTTTAAGGATAGCGGGTTTTCTGTAAAAAAGAGAGCAGAGGTTTTGGGGATAATTACCAAAAATGTGTATACACTTGCTGTTGCAGGAACTCATGGTAAAACCACGACTACAGCTATTTTGGGACATTTACTCAAAGAAGCAGGTGTAAAGGTTACAGCGTTTTTAGGAGGAATTAGTGAGAATTATAATTCTAACCTGATTTTAGAAGGAAATGAAGTAGTTGTTGTCGAGGCTGATGAATTTGATAGGTCATTTTTACAACTCTATCCGGATATCGTGGCGATTACATCAATGGATGCTGATCATTTGGATATATATGAGAAAGCTAACGCACTCGAAGAATCATTTGTAGAATTTTCGTCAAGGGCAAAAGATCATCTGTTGATCTGCAATGGATTGCCCATTTCGGGGATAACTTTTGGTGTGAATGATACTTCGGATTATTGTGCGCAAAACATAAGAATAGATAACGGGACTTACATTTTTGATTTAAAAACACCACACGAGCTCATAAGGGATTTGCATTTAAACCTGCCAGGTACACATAACTTGTTAAATGCCATAACAGCCTTTGCCATAGCGATGCTTTACGGCACCCCGACCACATCTCTGGCAAAGGCTTTATTTTCTTTTAAAGGTGTACAGCGTAGATTCACTTATCAAATAAAAACAAAAGATTTGGTGTATGTAGATGATTATGCTCATCACCCTACAGAGATTAATGCTTTGCATCAAGCAGTAAGAGAAATGCATCCAGGTAAAAACGTACTAGCTATTTTTCAACCTCATTTGTATAGTAGAACCAGAGATTTCGCAGAAGATTTTGCAATAAGCCTCAGTCAATTTGATCAATTATTACTTCTTGATATATACCCAGCCAGAGAGTTACCGATCGAGGGTATAACTTCAGAATGGTTATTAAATAAAGTAGAAGTGAGCAATAAAAAATTGGTAGTAAAAGAAAATTTAATTGAAGAAATAAAAAAAAGTAATCCACAAGTTGTATTAACAATTGGTGCGGGAGATATTGGAGAAGAAGTAAAAAGTATAAAAGAGGCATTAGCGATATGAAAAATATAATGACATATCTGAAATTTAGCGGTTTAATCGTTTTGATTGTAGTTCTTTTTGCTTTTACAAGTAAGCGAAATAAGGAGAGACAGATCAATGAAGTGCTCATAGAATTTGTCGAAGAGCAGGATCCATACGTAAATGAAGCCATGGTTAATAAATTGTTAATACAAAATCAGGAGAGAGTTACGAACGTGGGTAAAGAAATTTTAGTTTTGAATACTGTAGAGCAGGAGTTGGATTCACACAAAATGATCGAGCATTCTGATGTATATCTTACTGTAAATGGAGAACTTAGGGCACTAATTAAACAACGCACCCCAATTGCACGGGTTAATGCGGTTACTCCTTTTTATGTGGATATTACTGGAAGTACCATGCCTTTATCAAGTAGTCATTCGGCACATGTACCATTAGTGCATAATGTGTCAGAAAGAGAAGTGACAGAAGTTTTTCCTTTACTGAAGAAAATTCAGAAAGATAAATTTTTGAAAAAGCATGTCGTTGGAGTATATAGAAATAACAAAGGACATTACGAGTTAGAATTAAGGGTATACTCGTTTAAGGTCGTTATTGGGGAAGTAGAAGATTTAGGAAGTAAAGTCAAGAATTTCAAAGCTTTTTATCAAAAAGCTTTACGAGATAAAAGTCTTGATAAATATAAAAAAGTCAGTTTACAGTTTAGTAATCAAGTGGTGTGTACCATAAAATAATACCAACATGGAAAGAGCAACAAATGAAATAGCGGTAGGATTAGACATAGGAACAACAAAGATTGTTGCTATGGTCGGGAAGTATAATGAATATGGAAAGATGGAAGTCCTAGGAGTTGGTAAATCCAAGAGTTTAGGAGTGCACCGAGGTGTTGTTAATAATATAACGCAAACTATTCAATCTATACAACAAGCTATCCAAGAAGCCGAGAGTGTTTCGGGAATGAAGATTAATGATGTAACGGTTGGTATCGCAGGGCAGCATATCAGAAGTTTACAACACAGTGATTATATCACCAGGCCTAATGCAGATGCTGTTATAGACGAGGATGATATCGATAAGTTATGCAATCAAGTGCATAAGTTGGTCATGTTACCAGGAGAAGAAATTCTTCATGTATTGCCGCAAGAATATAAAGTTGATGGTCAAGCCGAAATCAAAGAGCCTGTAGGTATGTATGGGGGACGACTAGAAGCAAATTTTCATGTCGTTGTAGGACAAGTAACTTCTATTCGTAATATAGGAAGATGTGTAAAGAGTTCTGGATTAGAACTGTCTGATGTTACTCTAGAACCACTTGCTTCTGCCAATGCCGTTTTAAGTCAAGAAGAAAAAGAAGCAGGAGTTGCTTTGATAGATATAGGAGGAGGTACTACAGATTTGGCAATTTTTAAAGATGGTATTATTCGTCATACTGCAGTGATTCCTTTTGGAGGAAATGTAATTACTGAAGATATAAAAGAGGGATGCTCTATTATTGAAAAACAGGCTGAATTATTAAAAATCAAATTTGGTTCTGCATGGCCAGGAGAAAATAAAGATAATGAGATTGTTTCGATTCCTGGTTTAAGAGGAAGGGAACCTAAAGAAATTACATTAAAGAATTTATCCAAAATTATTCATGCTCGTGTAGTAGAGATTGTAGAGCAGGTTTTTTTAGAAATTAAAAATTATGGACATGAATCTCCTAAGAAAAAATTAATCGCAGGAATAGTATTAACAGGTGGAGGGTCTCAATTAAAACATCTTAAACAATTAGTAGAGTATATAACAGGAATGGATACTCGAATAGGATATCCAAATGAGCATTTGGCAGGTAATAGCGATTCTGAAACTACGAGTCCGATGTATGCCACTGCGGTAGGATTAGTGATGGATGGGTTAGTGCATATGCAGAAGCAAAAGAAAATAGTAAAGAAAGAAGTAGTAACAAATACTGAAACAGTTGGTCAACAACATGTAGAAGCAAATGAGAATGAAGTGGTGAATGAAGAAGAAAACCCAAGGGTAGATCTAAAACCAAGAAAGAATATTCTGGAAAAATGGACAGAAAAATTCAAGGAATTTTTGGATAACGCCGAATAGATTTAGGAACTAATAATGCTCCAGAAAAGAGCAGTAAAAAAAGTATAAAAAAATAGGAGAACCAGAAAATTAGCAATTATGAGTAATAACGAAGAATTTGAAAACATTTCGTTTGATTTACCTAAAAACCAATCCAATGTGATTAAAGTGATTGGTGTAGGAGGTGGTGGTAGCAATGCTATCAATCACATGTTCCTGCAGGGGATCAAAGGTGTTGATTTTGTGATCTGTAATACAGATGCACAAGCATTAGAGAATAGCTCAATTCCAAATAAGATACAATTAGGAGTATCCTTAACCGAAGGGTTAGGAGCAGGCGCAAATCCCGAAGTGGGAGAACAATCTGCTGTAGAAAGCTATGAAGAGATAAAGAACATGTTGGACACCAATACCAAAATGATTTTCATTACTGCTGGTATGGGTGGTGGTACGGGTACAGGAGCTGCTCCTATTATTGCTAAAATGGCTAAGGAGTTAGATATCCTTACCGTAGGTATTGTTACTATTCCGTTTCAGTTTGAAGGGCGTATGCGTAATGAACAAGCACAATTAGGTGTAGAACGACTTCGGGCTCATGTAGATTCATTGATAGTAATCAATAATAATAAACTAAGAGAAGTATATGGTAACCTTGGATTTAAAGCTGGTTTCTCCAAAGCAGACGAAGTTCTTGCTACAGCATCTAGAGGTATTGCCGAAGTAATTACGCACCATTATACTCAAAATATTGATTTACGTGATGCCAAAACTGTACTTAGTAATAGTGGTACTGCAATCATGGGCTCTGCTAATGCCTCTGGTAACAAACGTGCGCACGATGCTATTGTAAAAGCTTTGGATTCTCCATTGCTTAACGATAATAAAATTACGGGTGCTAAAAATGTTCTCTTATTAATAGTATCAGGTAAAGAAGAGATTACTATTGATGAAATTGGTGAAATCAATGATCATATTCAACAAGAAGCAGGTCATGGTGCTAATATAATTATGGGTGTAGGTGAAGATGAGTCTCTAGAGGATGCTATCTCGGTTACAATTATAGCTACAGGTTTTGATGTTGAGCAACAGGATGAAATCGTAAATACTGAGACAAAAAAGATTATCCATACGCTAGAGGATGAGCAAAGGGCTGCTATACAGAACTTAACGCCAAAATCTACTAGCAAAGTTACACCGGCACTTTCTCCTTTACCAAAGAACAAAGAAATAGAGGAACCTAAGATTATCAAACATGAGTTAATCGAAGATGAAGAGATAAAAGAGGAGTCTGATCTTATTCGAACTACGGATTTGATAAAAAATATCGATGTAGAGTATGAAGTGGTGAGTCCTTTCTCTTCTGATAATGATTTTGTGATTATTAATGCACAAGATATCATCAAAGAAATAGAGGTAAATGATGCCAAAGAAATAAGTCAAGAAGAAGAGGAAGATAATGATCAATTTTCACTAGCTTTTGATATGCCAGCAAGTGGTAATCAAGAACCCGACAGTGCTATTGATGTTGCAGCTACCAATGAACAAAAAATAGAGGAAGAGGATCAACCTATAATCTTTGATTTAAGCGATGATATCCTTGATATAGAGGTTAATGAACCTATAGAAGTTGTACCAGTAGGAGAGGCAATTTCTGGAGGAGGTCAAAAATATAGTCTTGAAGATTATATGGAAGAAGAAAAACGATTGACTGATGCGCAACCTGCAGATGTTATGGAAGAGGATGAAGAAGTGATTTTTGAAAAGAAGACTGTAGCTCCCGAACCAGAGGCAGAAACACCAGAAAATGTAGATCCAGTGGATCAACCAATTTCAGAAACTCTTAAAGCTAGAGCAGCAGAGCGACGTGCTAAGATGAAAGAATTTAATTATAAATTCAGAAATAGTTCATCAAACATCGATGATATCGAAAAAGAGCCAGCATATAAGCGTGCGGGAATAGATGTTGAGGCTAAACCTGATGATCCAGGATTATCTAGAACTTCTTTAGGAACTGATAGTAATGATGATATACAATTGCGAAAAAATAATTCTTTTCTTCATGACAATGTAGATTAAGAATTTTGTAACATATAAAATTTACTAGATAACCGATAATCTGATTAAAGATTATCGGTTTATTTTTTATCTTCGCAATCCTAAAGATTAATTTAAAGAAAGATGAGTTTACAACAAGAAGTAATGACAGCCATGAAAGAGGCTATGAAAGCTAAGGATACGAATGCATTAACATCATTACGTGCCATTAAATCGGCTATTTTGTTGGCTCAAACAGAAAGCGGAGCAAAAGAAGAATTAACCGAAGATCAAGAGCTTAAGCTATTGCAAAAATTGGTAAAACAACGTAAGGATAGTGCAGCTATTTTCTCTGAGCAAAAAAGAGAAGATTTGGCGCAACCCGAGCTTGATCAAGCCAAGGTTATAGAGCAATTTTTACCTGAACAATTAAGCGAAGAAGAAATCGAAAAAGTTGTGGTAATGACAATCGATGATATTGGCGCATCTGGTATGAAAGATATGGGTAAAGTGATGGGGATTGTATCCAAAGAATTGACAGGTAAGGCAGATGGTAAAATCATTTCTACCATTGTAAAAAGTAAATTATCTTAGTTATATATTATAGTATATAGGCCGTGTGGCGCAACTGAATAGCGCATCAGATTTCGGCTCTGAGGGTTGGGGGTTTGAATCCCTCCACGGTCACGAATGAATCACAAAAAGTGTGAATTACAAAGCGAGTTTCAGAAATGAAGCTCGCTTCTTTTTTTGAAACTTTCGAAGTAATTCTTTTTGTGATTATCAACGCGGAGCGTTGTAGGGATCAAGATAGTTAACCCCTTCACGGTCACCATAAGAGACAAATTTCACATTTGTCTTATCGGGCTTAAAAAAAGCATACCAATTTGCACAGAAATTTCATTCTAGATTAAGGTTAATTGATGTGACATAGATAATTACAATTTACTATAAAATATTTATCTTCTAATTTACGAGTTCTGATGGACTCACTGCAAATTCTTTTTTAAAACATTTAGAAAAATAGGAAGGACTAGAAAATCCCGTTTGAAATGCAATTTCAGAAATGGTACTCTGTTTGTTCATAATTAACTCTTTAGCTCTGTTTAAACGAATTAAAGAAATTAATTGATTCGGAGATTTATTGGTAATCGCTTTAAGCTTACGCTGCAGTTGTCGTTCACTTACTCCAATCTCTCTGCAAAGTATTGTCACTCCATAATAGTCATTACTCATATGATTATTTATGTTCTGAACTACCTGTTGTAAAAAAGAGTTTTGTTGTGGATCTTTATGTTTTTTTATGATAGTGGTTTCTGGCTGCGATTTTTTGGTTGCCGTAAATAAGAGCAAGGAAGTTCCCAATTCTGTTTTAAAAACGGTCTTGTTAGGTGTAAAGTCCATATCCACACCAACTAGTAAGTTTTTTACTGTTTGCGTAAGTACAATTTGATTAGGGGAGGATTGGTTTCCTATAAAGCTCACAAAATCTTCTGTTTCTTCACAAACGCAGTCTCTAATAGAACATTCTTTGATATCAATACCGATCGAAATTTGCGTGTTAAAACTTTTGACGATTTCTACAAGTTCTGTACTACAATATACTGCCTTACTAGGCCCTTCAAAAGTGATAGTAAAAGTGTTTTTAGTATTGATTATTACATTCCCTTTATACTTACTTGCAAATTTCTGTACTAAGTTTTGAACAGTATATTGATAAGCCTCTGCAGTTTGAAGATGTCCTACCATAAAGGTATACAGCTTTCTTTCATAAATAGGCTCAGAAGCTATTTCTATCGTATCTATAAATGATTTTATGTTTTCTAAAACCGCCTTGGTGTCACCAACCCAGAACAAATGATCATTTCCTTCGAGCTCTACTAATCTCGAATCGGGAATACGATTTGCTATAAATCGCCCTTCTTCGATCTTAACATCGATATCATCTACACGCTGCAATAATAATGTAGGAACCTTTATCGATCCTAAAATGTTAATGATATCTACTTGGGTATTCATTTTGGTGAGTGCCATAGCTGCTCTCGGACTTGCTCCAGAACGAAAGTAATTAGCCAACCATTCCATAAATACTTTATCTTGTGCTTTTGAGGGTGCTAAAGACTCTAAGTTCATAGCTCCACTTCCCCAATCATTCGCTATCATATCATACACTTCCTGGCGCTCTTCATCTTTAGGTGCCCAAGGATATTCTTCAGAATATCTTCTCTTTGCAAAAATCCCAAAAGCAATCAAAGAGATGACACGATCTGGATAGGTTGCGCTGAATAAGGCAGAAACACTACCGCCCTCTGAATGACCAAAGAGTACAGCTTTTTCTGATCCCGCTGCATCCATAACGGCGGTAATATCTTCCATCCGCTCTTCTAGTGTAGCAAATTCTACGACTCTATCCGAAAGTCCGGTCCCTCTTTTATCAAAAAGAATCACTCTTGCAAATTTACCAAGTTCTTCAAAGAAATTAACCAATTCTGGACATGACCACATCAAATCAATATTAGAAACCCATCCTGGAATATATACTAGATCAATAGGTCCCGAACCAAAAACTTGATAGGCTATATTGACATCTCCACTCTTTGCATATGTTGTCTTTGGTTTTATCATATTGTCGGTTTTAAAAAGTATTGTAAAACAGTTACTTTTATAAAACTAAAGAATAACAAGTCGAAGACCATAATAACAATGCTTACAAAGTGTATACTATGTGTTGTAAAATGTTAAAAATAGATATACAATGTGTAGACATTAAAATTTCAAAATACTGATTATCAATTAATTAAACATTAAAAAAAAATATCTTAGTAATAGATGCTTATAACTACTCTTTTTATTGTTTGAGGTGGATCAAGTAGGAGGAAATTTCTTGTTCTGGAGATAATTTTAGCTTTTTACGTAGACGATATCTAGCAGTTCTGGCGCTATCGGGAGAGATTCCTAAAATCCCGGCCATTTCTTTTACATTAAGATTAAGCCGTATCAATGAACATATCTTTAGATCGTTCATACTTAGGTCTGGATGTTTATATTTTAATTGGGTATAGAATCCTTGGTGCGCATCTTCAAAAAACCGACTAAAATCCTCCCAATCTTTATCAATACTTAGGTTTTTTCGTACAATTTTATTCAGATCAGCAATCAGTTTAGTTTTTTCTAAAGAAGGAGACTTTTTGATTTGTTGTATCGTATGTTGTATGCTTTGAATAACTTCATTTTTCTTTATAAAATTTAAAGTGTAAGAACTCAATTCTTTATTCTTAAAATCTAATTGTTGCTTTAATTCTTTTTGTTTTAACTCCGAGTTTTCTAACTCTTTTTGTGTTAGTGCATTGGCAGATTCTAAAAGTTGTTTTGTTTTTACAGCTAATTGATTGCTTTTTTTAGCACGTTGTCTGGAAATTATATAAATAAAGCAAGCACTAATTAATATAATAATTACACTAAGGACCAAAACAAGTTGGATTATATCATCTTTTTCCTCCTGCGCCTTAAATGATACTAGTTCTTTATCTTTTTTTTCTAGTTCATTCGCAAATTCTATGTAAGCTATTTGCTTAGATTTCTCCAAATTAAAAAGAGAGTCTCTAAGCACAATATATTTATCATAAAAATAGTATGCCTCTTCTGGTTTAGATTGTTGTTTTTTAAGTTCTTTTAATTCTTCATAGGCAAACAACTCATATTTCTTAAGATTGTTTTCTTTGGCTAGTTTCAATCCTTTGTTTATCTCACCAACAGCTTCCTCCAGTTTACCCGATAGTCTTAGGATTTTACCGTGAATGATCAAATTATTAGTTAATCCATCGATATCGCTCACTTTGCTTCCTAATTCCTTAGACTTTTTTACGTGGTAATAGGCTTGTTCTATTTCGCTTTTGTACAAATATAAAATTCCCAGTTTACTATGTGCTTCTGCTATACCATAGGTAAAATTAGTATCGGTATGCATTTTTAGCGCATCGGTTAAATATTTTAATGCTTCCTCATGTTTACTTTGTTCTACCAGCATCGTACCTATTTTTGTAAAAGTAGTAGCTATTCTCCCTTTCAAGCCTAATGCAGTAAATTCATTAATGGCCTGTTCATAATATTGTTGTGCTTTTTTATACTCTTTAAGATCTGCATATACCATTCCTATGTTAAGCGTAGTATTGGCTATCCCTTTCTTATCTCGTATACTTTGATAGGCTTTATGCGAATTATTTAAGAATAGTAATGCTTGTGTTAGATTGCCTTGTGCCCAATATGCTACACCTACTACACGATTAGCTCTGGCAATACCTTTTGGATACGATAATCGCTTTGACAATTGCAGGGCTTGCAAGCCAAAACGTATAGATTCATTAGCCTCTACGATCCAATATTCATATCCTATATCATTTAAAAGGTTGATCTTTATTGTATCTTCTAAAGTATAGGCTTGTAATTTATTATGTAAGCTATCTATCTTTTTCGATTTCTGTAGAGCCCAGGAAAAATTAGTGCTTAAAAAGAATCCAAAAATGATGCAAACGATTAACTTTTTACCATATAAATATCGTTTTGACGGATGTACAGAAGCCTCAAAAAAATTCATTAAAACAAGAGTTACAGGAAAAATAGTTTAAAGTAAACATAAAAGTACTTATCATTTTTTTAATCTTACCAATAACAATTGTTAAAACCTCTATAAATAGAACGGTTTTGAGCACCGGTTAATAAACCCCTGTTTAATTTATCAAAAATATATCCATTTTTTACTGACTACTATACCCTCAATGTACAATAAAACACCTGGTAATGCTATTATCTATATTACGATACTAATATTTATGATTTTCATTTATCATGCCATTTTTTCCTCTACTTTTATAGTATACTTTTCCTTATATAAAATCATCAGATTGCAGAAAGAAATAATAAAGCCCGCAGAAAACAAATAACATAAAAATAATAGCACCATAAGCTGTACTCTATTAGTCATAATACTTTCTTTAGTCCAGGCTTTTTCAGGATCTCCTAAAAGGATCATCATTTGCTCATTTCGAGCGGGTAGAAATCCGTTAGAAGCTTTGAATGCTTCAAAGGGATTGGTGTTTACAAATTCATTACCGATTACAATATCTTTTTCTAAATAGGGTAATGTTTTGGCTTCTCTGGCAAAATGATATGCTGCATAAGTTCCTATTAAAATCAAAATAAAATTAATGGATAACCGCATCCATACTTGAATCATTCTATTTTTTAAAGAATACAAAATCAGAAAACCTGCCAATGCACTAGAAATAAACACTCCAAACTTCATCAAAAAAGCGGTATTATCATCAGATGCATGCCAGGAAGGCAATGGAATAATAAAAGCTCCTGCTACGGCAGCAATCCAAGTGCTTAGTAGTGTAATTTCTTTCCAAATTTCTTTTAATTTTGATACTAACATGACCTTACTATTTTGGAGTTTGTAATATCAATTTTTTTTCTTCTTCTCCACTAGTACTCAAAATGAGATGTAGTTCTTGTTCTCCTACTCGGTCTTCTTTTTCTAACCAAAATAAATAATACCCAGGAACAAAATCCTGAATAGCATTTTGAGTAGGTTGGTTAAACCGAAATCTTTTAATATTCTGTCCCTGTTCGTAGGACAATTTTCCGAAAACAAAAAATCCTTCTTCTTCATTTGAATTTACGATTACTTTAATTTTTGTGGTTGCATCATTTTTTGCGGTATTATTTATGGTCTGTAGTTTTGCATCAAAATCTGTATAGATCGCTTCCAGAATAAATGTTTTATCCGCTATCGTTTCATATGCTTTATCTAAATTTTTTAAGGTTTTTTCTGAAGCTTGTAAAGTAGTTACATATTCTGTAGTCAGTGCATATTTATCATTACACTTTTCTAAAACTGGGAACAATTCGACACTCTTTTGTTTTAATCTGGAATACGCTTTTTTCAATTCTGGATCGTTTGAGGTTGTAATCTTTTTCTCGAGACCTGTTAACGCCAGTTCGGTTTGTGATAAGACTATAGAAAGGTTTTTGTTTTTGAGACCGTAGCTTGCACAACTGAATAATACACTGGCTATGCAAAATAGAATCAAATATATTTTTTTTGGTTTCATTTTTAGGGAGTTTTAATGAATTTATAGAGGATTAATACTGAATCAAAATTATGAGGAATTACCCTTTGTTTGTTATTATAAAAGCGCCAAATACTATCAATTTCGCGACAGGTTTGTATTTATAAACAGGGTGTTTTAATACAGTTCAAGCTTCAAATATTTTTGGAGCTCCATTCTCAGGGTAATGAACATTTGATTTTTATGATGGAAACCCATGTCGGTTATGTACTTAAGGGTAGTGTTAATTATGTACTCTTGTCGGAAATATGTAGTCATTTGCCGGGTTTGTTTTAATGCTAAAGCATTCATTCATAATACCTTTGGATCAACAAAAAAATATTTTTTAACCATGTAGGGGTAAGAGAATATTCTGTTAATTAGTTTTCTATATTATGTATTGTTTGGTTGCACATGAGTTACTAGTCGTTTTAGCTAGTAGTAAACTTGTATAAACCTACAAAGTGGTAAGAATAAGATGAAAACAACTACAACAGTTTATTTTTTCCCTTTACAATTAAACATTAACAATTATGTCAATTACAATTTATGATCATGCAAATTTCAAAGGCAAAAGAGATAAGCTCAAAACAGGAGTGTATCCTACACTCAATCCAGATCCTGCTGTTCGTCCTATTATTCACGGTACAGATAGTGTGCCTGCACTAGGTATTGATAAACTAAGCTCGGTAGTAGTAGCACCTGGAACCTATGCAGAGTTCTTTATAACACAGGGTTTTAGAGACGGTTCTTTTCTTCTTTTTGAAGGTAAATATCCCCAATTTGGTAAGCAGAATAATAAAATCGATGCCATCAAGGTATTTGATCATGATAAGACGATTTTTCCGATAATCGAATTCTATGAAGGGCATAATTTTAAAGGTTTCCAGCAGAATTTAGCAGGAACTGGACAGGTTACTAACTATGATTCTCCCTTTTTCCGACATGATGTCTTTTCATCGGTGAAAGTGCCAAAAGGAGTTACGGTTACCTTGTTTAAAGATTCATTCCAGAAAGGTCATTCGCTTACCTTAGAATCTGGTGATTATCCCAATCTGTCTATTTTTGGATTTAATGATGTAGTCTCTAGCCTTCAAATCATACAAAATAACCTAGAGGTAACGAATATCGAGTATACGAACATAAAGACTAAAGATGGGGAACCAATCCTGATTTCAAGTACAGCGCAAAATGGTTCTAATTTAGAGCAGCAAGCAAATATCACACTAGAAAGGTCCTATGAAGAAAGTTTTACAAGGTCATTTAGTGAATCGACACTTTTTGGTCTGGAAATTAGTACAACAGCTAGTGTTGGAGTATCCGCTGGTCCTTTGAGCGCAAGTGTTGAACAAACAGTGACTTCAACCTTTGAAAAGACGTTTACTTTTGGGAAAGAAGAGTCTAAAACCAAAACGATTACGGTTTCCAAAGAACTTAATGTAAATATTCCTCCAGGAAATATAGCAAAGGCAGTGATGACACTAACACCACAGGAAGCTACCATAGAAGCCCTATACACACTGAGATTAAGGGGAACAAAGTTAACTACAAAACAAAAAGTGATTATCGAGAGTAAAAGTGCATCGACAGGAACTGTAGTGATTGAAAAATTTACTCCAATCTCCGAGTAGGGGCAAACTCGAGTTGAATCTTCTTGAAACTGAGGGTTCTTAATTGTGGAAAATTCCTCTAAACCTCTAATCGCATAATTATCCGAATTGGAGTTTAGAGGTTTAAGATTGGAGTAAGGCTTAATTACTACTGATTTTTATATGATTGCCTTCTGCCAACTTGTTGATTTTCAATAATTCATTTTCAAAGGGGATCAACATAGTTAACCCCTTCACGGTCACAGCAATTAAAAAACCACGCATTAGCGTGGTTTTTTTGGTATTGACTTTTTGTGCATCATTAATATACCAAGCTTAATATCGATTAAAAGTTATTAAACCTAAAATAGGAAGATTGAACATAATCAAATGTTGTATATGGAAGATCTATACCACCTATTGATACAAGATTTGTTACAGAGTCTGCCTGTGCTAAAGCAATAAGTTCTTTGATAAATGAATCTATTTTAAACGACTTATTTCTACCAAGAGAATTATTACTGTTTGCATCCCAGAATTTAAAAGAGTGCTTTAATACGGATAAAAAATTAATATATTTTTCTTTATCGATTGTCGATAGTTCTGGAATTTTGTTAAGACGAGAAATAACAAAATTATCAATAGAATTATCATACTGTTCAAAATCATTTAAATCTTTAAAATCAATTTTTGCCAGGAGAAAAAGTTGTGTATTGATCATTTTCCTTTCAAACAATTCATTCAACATTTCATTTGGATCGTTATAACTATTAAAAATATGCATATCACCCAAGTGATCTCTTTGATATTTTTCTGAAAGGATTTGTTGAGTATATTTCCTTATGTTAGTTGTATCTGTATCTTCTGGTAAATGATTTAATAAGTATTCTAGATCTCGATTATGTTGAATTCCTTTTTTGTTAAAGGATTTAGAGTCTAATATTTCCTGATTACTCTTTCTAAAATCTTGAGTTTCTATCTCGGTTTGATCATCATTTTTAGAACAGGAAAAAAGAGTAGTTATGGTTGTTAGTAAAAATATGTATGTTGTTTTTTTCATGAGTAAAGCACTTTAAGTAAATTGAGAAAAATTAAAATGTTTTTGCGATATTAACTTTATAATACCAATCATTTTGTGATATAATTGGTATTATAAAGTTGTTTTATTCTACTGATTTATAAGGTGATCCCAATATTGAACCCCGTATCTTGCTGTTGCCATAGTAGAAAGAATTTGCCCTTTATGTTCTTCTTTTATCGCACTGTTCGCGATAATTTTTTCTGCCTCTTCAGAATAAGAAACAAATTCTTGAACATCGACTAGATGCTCCATTACAGTAAAATAAGGTTTCATGACTTCAAAAACCAATTCATCTATTTGTCCATTTTTAAATTGATATTCTAAACCTCCTGTTAAACCGTATTTGTTAAATAATTCACTATTGTATTTTAATTTTTGATGAGCCGTTTCCATAGAAAAACCTTCTAAATCATTTTGGGATATGACATTATTTTCTAAAAGAAAGCCTTCAGTAGTAATATAATATTTTGAAATATCTAAAACATCATTAGTTAGATAACTAGAAGGTTTTTTAATAACGTTTTCTATACATTGATAATGCCAATATCCGAATTTGTCAAAGTCATTTGCTGAGTTAGTATTAATGTTATTTATATTACCCGTATCGTTATTTTGGGATGTGGATTCTAATTCACCATATTTTTTGATTGAAGCGGCAGATGCTTCTCCTAATACCGTGTAGAAAGATCCATCATTGGCATATGCAGTTAAGGCGGCACCTACATCTGCTGCTGCTACTTTACTCCAATCTACATCATTTGCTTTGATCTGTACATTCCAATTGATATGTTTATTTGAAAGCTCCCTGATTTTGGTAGCAATTATTAGTTGAGAATTTTGATTTTCATCTCTTATATCTATTTCATCTGAACAAGATTCAATAAAAACTGTTAAAAAAGCCAGTATTGCTATTAAGATTTTATTTTTCATTTTTTTACATTTTGTTATTAGTTAATTCCTACTCATACGCTTTTCGGTTTCCGCGATCACGATCTGTGATTTTTGTTTGTGAGATAGGGTGATCAGCCCCAAAGCAATTGCTTATTTGCCTAGAGGAGTCTGGAGAATAGAAAAGGTTACCCAGAAAAAGTGAAAAAATTATTTAGCTTTTAAAAATTTTATTCTTAGAAGAATTATTATAGTGATGATAAAAAGAATTAAAGTTACAATTGTTAGGCCTGTATTAACGTTGTGATTGTTAATGTTTACTGGCCCAGAATCGCCAATAAGTACTAGTGCTCCCCAATAAAATGGAGATGCTTCGCTACCTTGATGGGTTTGGATATAGTTTAATTTGGCTTGTCTTAGAGCAGTAGATTTTGATAAACCTTTTTTTAAACCTAAATAAAAATCGATCATAATTTTTTTGTTGGATTTATCATTTGTAGACCATAAACTAGAAACTACACTTTTGGCTCCTCCATAAAAGAAACCTCTGGCAAGACTCATAACACCTTCTCCCATTTGAATTTGCCCTACAGATGTCTTGCAAGCGCTTAAGGATACCACTTCATGTTGATTTTTGTAGCCATAAATTTCTTGCAATGATAGTTTGTCGTCATAAAAAGCAATCCAAGGGCTATTTGTAGCATTTATGCCTGCGTGGGTGGCAAGATGAATAACGCCATATTGAGAGGCGTTTTGTATAAAGTTAACCTTGTTAGCCTGTTCTTTTAGTAAAACCTCACCAGATAAATGATCATTTATAGTTTCAACTTCTTGTAAACTATGTTGTAATAAAGGTAAATTTAAAGAGTCAAATCGAATGGGAGCTATTCCAAGAAACTTATGTTTTGTATTTCTTGATATTTGCTCATTATTAATAAGGTGTGATATAGAATAGGCATAGTTAATTTCTGTGTCCTGGATAAAGAAATTGTCAGGATTTGTTGATGTTATAAGAGTTTCGAATGAAATTTGATGTAACATATAGTCAGGAACAATGGTTACCTTCTTTCCTTTAATATGTTGAAAAATGACTTTTGGAATTAATTTTTGAAAAAATTGATGTGAGAATTTGTTATAGTCCTGTTTTTGTTGGTTCGTAATGAATTTTTGGGTTACGAGTTGTTGTAATTTTTTTATATCTGTAAATAAGTCGGTTGTATTGTTTAATTGAAAAAGAATAGGTTTTTGAGGAGTGAGTAGTAAACCATATCCTTTATGATTATCGGTTATGTATTGTAAAATTAGTTCATCTTTGGTGATATATTTTGATAACACATGCTCATAAGAGATAATAGGGATTAGTTTCTTGTATTTGCGATATTCGGGATAAGTTTGAACCAGTGAATCAATAAAAATTTCATATTTTCTTTTCGAAATATATAGTTTTCTCTTTCTAGAATCTATTATGCTATCTGTATTCTGTTCTAGAGCTTGCTGTAGTTTACTTTCCATAAAATGGATAGATCTTTTAAGATCTAATTCTTTTTTTGAGACATAAAAAGGAAGCTTGGCATTTTCTTTGGCTTGTTGATTTGTAATATCTTCTAATAATAAAATAGCTTTGTTTTTTTCCATGAAGTAGAAAGCTTTTTCTGGTTTGTTAAGAAGATAACATACTTCGACAGCTCCCTGATATAAAGAAGCCCCTTTTTGTCGCCAATATAATTTTGATTTATGCTCTGTACTTTCAAAACGAATTATATCGATAAGTTTATCTGCAGTTTCAAAAGTTCGAAGTGCATGATAGAGATGTTCTTTATTTTTATTATAATGATAATATACAATCCACGCTTTAGCTTTTTGAATTAGGTGATATAGAAGATCGTATTTTTCTCTTGCAACCTCTAAGGTTTTGATAGAAATATCATCCTGTAATCCATTTCCATTGGTAATGCAAAGAGTGTTTATTGCTTTTTGATAGTGATTCAATCCTTTGGTAAATTCTAATTGATCAATATAAATATCACCGATATTTTCATAAATTGGAGAAAAAGAAGGATTATAAGATAGGGCAATGTTAAAATATTTATATGCACGCTTATATTCTTTTAACTTACCGTAGGCATTACCAATACTATTATATACAATTGCGCGATTTATAGAATCTTTTTTAGTTATACCTTTTAGTGTTTTTTCAAAATAAGTAATAGCGCCTTTATAATAACCGTTTTCTAAAAGTCTGTTTCCTTCTATTTGATATATCCTATAATGATATTTATTTTTTTTTAAGCTATATAGAGCAAGTAAAGAATCTGCTTTTTCCACATCTTGTTTAATTTCCTCAGAGAATTTTTTTCTACCCATAGATGAGTATACATCTGCACGATTTACATATGCCTGTATAGTTCTTTTACGTAAAGTAGTATCCTTAGCAGAGATGCTAATCAAGGTGTTTAAATTAGTTAGTGCTTTATGAAAGTCTCCTATTTGCACATAGTTATTACTAATAGCTCTTAATGCACTTAGAGTTTTAGTATCTATGTGATGAATGTCTTTGATTTCTTTGTAATAATTAATAGCCTCAGGATAATTTCCTTGCCAAGAGTGAAAATTAGCTAAGTTGTAAAGAGTTTTCTTAAGTGAAGTTGTAGATGAGTTAAAGCTTTTTTTTAGATCTAATGCCTTTTTTGTATAAAAAATGGCTTTTGTTAAATCCTTATTTTTGTTCTGTTTTTTCCAGGTTTTATAAAACCATTTTCCAGATTCATGATAACAATCTGCTAATTCATTTGGTTTTATATTGGTTTGATTTTTTTGTAAAAAAAAATCTACTTTTTGCCGTTTAAAATGATGCGTTATATCCGATGATATAATGTTGTTAAGGCTGTCAAGATATTGCGAAGAGCCTAGGAAAGGAAAAAAAAGCAGACAAAAAATATTTGCCAAAATTCTGGATTTCATATCTTAAAAGTATAAAATCCAGAACTGTAAGCAAACAATTTTTAACTTAATATTATTGCCTTGGTGTTTGGGCCGTTGGATTATTAAAAAAGCCTTTTACAAGGATTTTATTATTTCTTATCATTCCGTTAAAACTCTGAGAATTAAATCCAGTATCCAAAATTTCCTGTTTCAGTTGAGCAGGAGTAACATGGTTATTATAATAAACAAAAGCCGCTCTTCCGGTAGTATAAGCAGCAGAGAAAGAAGTGCCTCGGGCGATAATATTTATGGTATGGCTAGATTTTAGGATTATGTGATGAGTAAAGGGAGCAGCAATGTCGATACTAGTACCGCCATGATTAGAATCTGATGCGATATTGAATCCGTTTACATGCTGCATTCCGTAAGAAGGGAAAGTAGTAAAATCCCCAATATGACCTCCTACAGTTAATAGATTATGAGCTTCATAACTCGACGGAAAATGTTCATTTCCTGGCAAATCAGTATTGATTCCTTTATTTCCGGCAGAAGAGATAACTAATATTCTATCCGATGCACTATCGATAATGTTTTCTAATATTTGTTGTTTTGATATTTTATAAAAGCCAAAACTGGCATTAATAATAAACTTTTTTTGTTTTTTTACTATATATTTTAAAGCGCAACCAACCCGAAAATAACTACTTATGCCATTGTCATCAAATGCCTTTACCGGGAGTATTTGATAAGGAATACTTGCATTGTCTAAAACATCTGTAACTATTTTGGAAGTAATAGTTCCATGTCCGTGATCATCTCTTGGGTCATTATCATGATTTACAAAATCCCATCCTGATATTTCATCAGTACATCCTTTAGTGTTTTTACTATTGTATAAAAATTTCTCAGGAAAATAATCATAATCAATACCTGTATCCAAGACAGCAATATTTACTGCATAATCCAAATTATAATCAAGTACCTTATCTTCAATAGTAGATATACTTGCTCCATCTAGTCCTTCACTATTAATAGAAAACCAAAATTGATAATCACCTTCTACGTCTTCATCATCATCATCAGTATTGGATAGGTTTTTAACCAAATCTTCAATTCCCAAAAAACTTGGGTTTGATATTATAATTGTCCATAACTCTATACTGTCATTGTCACAGTCACAGGTTTGGATATGATCAATTATAAAATGATATTTCTTTTCCAGTTTATTTCTGATATCGATTTTTTCTTCAACGCCAAGTCCTTCTTTTTTAAATTGAATTACTATTTGATTAGGTTTAATAGTGGGTTCTAAAGAGTCGTTGGTGTAACTTTTTGTAAGACTCTTATTCTCAGGATTTATTTCCCCGTCTTGAGAATACTCATCAACAGAACAAGACCAAGTGATTAATAAAATCAAGCTTACTAATATTAATTTACTGTTTTTCATAATACTTTCGTTTTTACCTTATAAAGTGATAAAAATTTTATCACTAATTGTTTTCTGTCTTAGTGAGCTCAAATTTACCAAAAGGTTACCCTGCTATTGTTGGGTTTTTGATTTTTACAAAGAAGTTAAAATGATCCTTATATGAAACAGTTGATGCCTAGGTGTTGTTAATTTTAAATATTGACTAATTTTGTGATTAAAAATACAAGTACTACAAAGAACTTACTTTATGTATATAATATGAATAATGAATACTTTTTGCAAAGTTTGATCAACGGAGATAATAAAGGTGTTAGTAAAATATACAAAGAACTTTATCCGAAAATTAGAGGGTATATTCTAAAAAGTGACGGTAGCGATGATGATGCCAAAGATATTATGCAAAAGGCATTAATTCAGTTATCTGTTAGGGCACAAGATCCAAATTTTAGTATTACATCAAGTTTTGAAGGATATTTTATGACCATTTGTAAGAACTTATGGAGAAGAGAAATAAAAAAAACAAAATTGAGGGTAACCAACGATAAAGTTTTTGATCTAGTAAATGAAGAGTTGGAAATAGCAATGAGTATTTATGAACAAGAGAAATGGGAGCTGTTTCGTGAAAAATTAAATGATATTTCTACAAATTGTAGAGAATTATTAAAATTATTCTTTGAAAAAGTTTCGTATAAGAAAATAGCAGAAGTTAAGAATTATGCATCAGAGAATACAGTAAAACAACGTATTTTTAAGTGTAAATCAAAGCTTAAAGAAAGTATTCAATCAGATATACGATATAAAGATTTGAAACATTTTTAAATCAATAAAAATGAATCCTTTAAACATTAAAATAAAAATTAAATGAATGATAATCGTATAGATAGATATCTTAAAGGAGAGATGAATGATGAGGAAAGAAATTTGTTTTTGAAGGAAATAAATGAAAATAAAGAATTAGCAAATTCTGTTGAGGTGTTCAAAGAAATGCAACTGATATATGACAATAATGATTGGGAGATTATCAATAAGAAACACCCAAGTATGCAAAAGCATATAGATTTCCTCGAAGGTGAAAAAGGTCAGGGTATTAAAAATGTAATATACCAAGAGGCTGATAATTATCATTCGCAGAAACCTCACAAATTAAAAAAGATCATTTTGTTTGCAGGTTCTATTGCGGCGATTTTGATAATTGGCTTTTTATTGTTGTATAGACCAAATGATTTTGATGCAAATTCTTTGTATAGTGAATTTAGTAATGATTGGAAAGAATTACCTTCTTTAACATTAAGAGGTAGTGATACTGATTTAACAAATGCCGAAATATTATTTAATCAAGAAAAGTATGTAGAAGCATTAAGAGCTTTAGAATCGCTTAAACAGAAAAATCCAGTTAAAACTGACTCTCAGTTACTTATGTATATAGGAGTAGCGCAGTTAGAATTAGGTAAACATGAAGAAGCTATTAATACTTTTAGAAAACTTCTTTCTAGTAATACTCTTGATGCTGCAAAAGCACATTGGTATCTTGCACTGTCTTATCTTAAAATTGATAATATCAAAATAGCAGAACAGGAATTAGAGATTATGGTTAATGATACCATGAATTTTAAAGACGAAGAAGCAAAAGATTTGATCGATAAACTTAAAAATGTACAGCGATAGGTTTTTTAGATGTTTTAAAAAACAACACAAAAAACCTAGTAAGGATTATCGATGTAACTTGTTGAAAAGAACAGAAATGTCTCAATTGACAAAGAAATTATTTACTTACATTTATAACACATAAATCATAAGCCATGTTAGAAGAAAAACTAAAAGAATTAGGATACGACTATGAACCGGGACCGTTACAAGTATTAGATTTTCAAAACGCAGTACGTACGGGTAATTTAATTTATACCTCGGGGCAAGTACCATTAATAAATGATATTGGTATCAAAGGTAAAGTAGGTGAAGATATTGATCTAGAAGATGGTTATAAAGCGGCAGAGATGTGCGCTGTAAAATGTATCCAAGCGATAGGAGCAATTGCTGATATTAATGATATCGCTCGTGTGGTAAAAGTTTTAGGAATGGTGAATGTAGGTAAGGATTTTAATAATACATCGGGTGTCGTAAATGGTGCTACGCATTTCTTTAATAAATTATTTCCGGATACAGGTAGCCATGCACGCTCTGCAGTGGGGATGGTGATACCAAATAATTGGGCGGTAGAGATAGAGATTGTAGTAGAGATGAAGAGTTAATCTTAAGATGATGGTAAGTAGATCAAAAAAGAATGGTGTTTAAATCAAAGACGCCTCAAATATCATGAAAAATAAGGCATTACATACTGTTTTAGGAATTATATGTCTTTTTGTATTCACTCCTGTGGTGTCTTTTATACTTACATCACAAGCAAGTAATTTTGAAGGAGCTAATGGATTTGCCTTTTTATATTTATTACCTGTTATTTTTATTGGCCTTGCTATACTATGGCTTATAGATTATCAATTGTTTTCAAAAAAACGTCAAAACTATTTCATAAGCCGAAATATCATATTTTTGCTGTTAAGTACAATGTCTCTTTTGGGGTGTTATTTGTATTTTTTGCATGAAGAAAAAGAAAGAAAAGAATTAAGGTTAAACTCTTACCATTGTGTCGAACAACTAAAGGATGGATACGAAGGTTTTATTATCGCTATAAGATTTCAAACTTTACGGATACGAAAAAAAGATTCGGCATACACTCAGTTAAAATACACGTTTAAGAATGAATATGATATGAATGAACATTTTTATGTGGGTCAGAGAATATGGAAAACAAAAAATGAAAAAGAGTTTTGGGTAGAACTAAAAGACGGAAAGACTCAACGTTTTTATGTTCCCTGTTATGTGGATTAATAGCCACTACTCTAAAATTAGAAAAATATTCAAAATTAAATCATGTCAACAAAACAACCACAAGAAAAAACCAGGTTACATTCTCGAAATAAAAATCGAGAACGATATGATTTAAAAGCGTTAATAGTAGCCAATCCAGAATTAGCCAATTATGTTAAACTTAATAAGCACGGTCAAGAATCTGTTGATTTTTCGAACCCAGCCGCTGTAAAAATTTTAAATAAAGCACTACTTAATCATTATTATGGAATAGCATACTGGGAGTTTCCGGATAATAATTTATGTCCACCTATACCAGGAAGAGCAGATTATATACATTATATAGCAGATCTATTGAGTGAGAGTAATTTTGGTAGAATACCAAAAGGAGATAATGTTATTTGTCTTGATGTGGGGGTAGGAGCTAGTTGTATATATCCAATAATAGGAGTAACAGAATATGATTGGAGATGTATAGGTTCTGATATTGAACCAAAATCAATTGCATCGTCTCAAAAAATTATAAATGCTAATACGGTTCTTACAAATAAGATAGAATGTAGATTGCAAAAGGATTCAAAAGACATTTTTTATGGTATTATAGGCAAACAAGATAAAATTGATATGTCTATTTGTAATCCACCTTTTCACGCATCTATTGAAGAAGCACAAAAAGGAACAAGAAGAAAAATTAAAAACCTATCTGGAAAAAAAGTAAAAACTCCAGAACTTAATTTTGCTGGTATTAGTAATGAACTCGTATATGAAGGAGGCGAATTAAAATTTGTTACCAATATGGTAAGGGAAAGTAAAAAATTTGATAAAAATTGTTTTTGGTTTTCAACGTTAGTATCAAAACAATCTAATCTAAAAGGGATATATAAATTCCTGAAAAAAGTAGAAGCTCATGAGGTCAAAACGATCCCAATGGGTACAGGTAATAAATCTAGTCGTATCGTAGCTTGGACATTTTTGTCTAAAACAGAACAGGCAGAATGGCGAAATACACGATGGAAAACCAAAACTTCTAAATAAGTTTTCTGACAATTTTTTGGAGCAGATCTCAAAAAGAAAATTGTCCATATTAAAGCGTAAATCCTCCATTCTTTTTCTTTGATTATCGTTCAATATTTGTACTGTCGATATTGACAAACAATTTTAAGAACATATAAAATGGCTAGATTAAAAGCACTAAGTCCTGAAGAAGCCTCAGGCAAATCAAAAGAATTATTTAATGGTATAGAAAGTAAATTAGGAATGGTACCTAATATGATGCGAACCATGGGAAATTCTCCTGCAGTATTAGAAGGATACTTAAATTTAAGTGGAGCTCTAGGAAGCGGTTCTCTAGGAGCAAAAACGGGTGAGCTAATTGCATTAGCTGTAGCAGAAACTAATAGTTGCGATTATTGCCTTGCAGCACATACGTATATTGGAGCAAATTTAGTAAAAATAGATGCTGATATCCTTGCGCAAGCTCGTTTAGGAAAAAATAGTGACCCAAAAACAGAGACGGCTTTAACTTTTGCAAGAACATTGGTTACCAAAAATGGGCTAGTGACTTCAGAAGATGTTTCTTTAGTTAAAGAAGCAGGGTATACTGACGGCGAAGTAGCAGAAATTGTTGGAAATGTAGCATTAAATATTTTTACAAACTATATTAATAATACTGCACAAACCGATATTGATTTCCCTTCAATTTAAAAAATTCAATAAACTCAAAAAAGAAGTAAAATGAAAAATATTAAGTTATTAATAGTTATCGTAGCATTGTCAATTGTATCGATTGCTCAAGCTCAAATAGAACCAATAGATAAAAATGGATTAGCTATAGGAGGATATGATGTTGTGGCATACTTTTCTGGGACAGCTACAAAAGGTTTTAAAAGTTTTTCGACTAAGCATAATGGCGCAACATATTATTTTGCAAGTAAAGATAATAGAGAGGCATTTAAGAAATCACCAAGACAATATTTACCTCAATATGATGGATACTGCGCATGGGCAGTAGGAGCTAAGGAAGCAAAGTTTCCTATCAATCCAGAAACGTTTGATATTGTTGATGGTAAATTATACCTTTTTTATAATGCACCTTTCCAGGGAGAAGTCTTTGATACCTCACGACCTTGGAATGCCGAGACAACAAAATTACTTACTGCTGGTAAGAAAAATTGGCCAAAAATAAAGAAATCATAGTGTTAAGAGAGGCACTGTAATGTGTGATTAAATCTATTGCAGTGCTCTGATTACCGAATGTAAATAGAAGTACACTAAAAAAGTAAGTTGCGTGAAAAGTTAAATATAATAATGGGTTCATGTTGTATAGCAAGGACCCATATAATAAACGTATAACAATGAAAAACAGCAATAATAAAGTAGCAATTTTGGGAGGGAGTCGTATTCCTTTTGCAAAATCATTTACAAAATATAGTCGCACCGGAAACAGTGAATTAATGACAGCTGCCTTAAATGGATTGGTTGAAAAATTTAAGCTCCAAGGTAAGCTTGTAGGTGATGTTTCATTAGGAACTTTAATTCATTATCCATCAGAATGGAATTGGGCAAAAGAGAATGTTTCAAACACGACTTTGGATCCACATACCCCAGCGCATTTTATCTCTAGAGCATGTGGTACTAGTTTGGATGCTGCAAATACGATTGCTCTTAAAATCGCAACAGGACAAATCGAATCTGGGATTGCAGGCGGTAGTGATACCAATAGCGATGTACCTTTATCATTGCCGCAAAAACTTACACATGACTTGATGGATATTAGAAATGCAAGATCATTTGGTAAACGCTTATCTGCGATCTTTAAAACTCCATGGTCAAAATTTTTCAAACCCATATATCCTAATGTTAATGAACCTCGTACCAAAATGAGTATGGGAGAACATACCGAACGTACCGTTAAAAATTGGAGTATACCAAGAGTGCAACAAGATGAGTTAGCTTTTGTAAGTCACCAAAAAGCGGAAGAAGCGTATAAACGAGGGTTTTTTAAAGATTTGATCGTGCCCTTTAAAAATAATGATAAAGATACTATCATAAGAGCTAATACAACCCAAGAGCGTTTGGCAAAGCTTTCTCCGGCTTTTGATAAGAGCGGTACAGGAACATTAACTGCTGGTAATAGTTCTCCTTTTACAGACGGAGCAGCTACTGTTTTTCTGGCTTCAGAAGCATATGCCAAAGAGAATGGGCATCCTATTCAAGCCTATTTAGTAGATATTCAAAATGCAGCTTTTGATTATGCTGATGGCGAAGATTTATTAATGGCTCCTACATTGGCGGTTGCCAAATTGTTAGAACGCAATAACCTTACACTTCAGGATTTTGATTTTTATGAAATTCATGAAGCTTTTGCAGGACAAGTACTAGCTACCTTAAAGGCATGGGAGGATGAATCATTCTCAAAAGAACGTCTTAATGCGTCAAAAGCATTAGGGTCGATAGATCAAAGTAAATTGAATATCAACGGAGGTAGTTTGGCAATAGGTCATCCCTTTGCTGCAACAGGAGCGCGTGTTTTGGCAGGTGCGGCAAAAATACTTCAAGAAAATGGAGGCGGTAGGTGCTTGATTTCTATCTGTACAGCTGGTGGTATGGGTACTGCTGCAATAATTGAAGCTTAATTATATAAACATGGAAAATCCTTATATATCCAAAATTCGTATTTATCCAGTAAAATCCCTGGATCCTATTGAAGTAAATGAAGCAGAAATAGGTATACATTCTCTTAAGTATGATAGAGCATATGCAATGGTTGCAAATGATGGGCGCTATGTAAATGGTAAACGAACAGGCAGGGTAAATGAACTAAAAGCTACGTACGACTTAAAAAAAGGTACTATACAATTATCCCATCGTAAAGATAAGATTGTAAGTGAATTTGAACTTAAAGAAGATAACACAGCTCTAAATACGTATTTATCTGATTTCTTTGGCCTAGATGTATTTCTTATACATCGTACCAAAGGCGAATTAATGGATATTCCTAGAGCAAGTAGTGTAACTATAGTAAGTGAAGGATCTATAAAATCTATACATGAGGACTTGGATAAACATTCTTTAGAGAATGTACGTCTGCGGTTTAGAGCAAATATAGAAATAGCTGGTATCCCTGAGTTTTGGGAAGAAAAACTATTTAAAACTCCTGGTATCGGAATACGTTTTAAAATAGGTGATGTTGAAATGATAGGAGTAAGCCCAAGAGCTAGATGTAATGTGCCGCCGCAAGATCCATTTACAGGTGAAGCAGATCGTTCGTTTGCCAGAAAAATGATGAAAAGCAGAGCAAATAGTTTGCCAGAAGATAGTGATTTAGCGCATTACGGTAGTATGTATCATTTAACAGTAAATACGTATTTACCAGAGACTGAAAAAGGAAAATGGATTACACTAGGGGATACTATAGAAATAGGAGAACCGGTAAATTTAGGATAAGATGATTGATAATAGCACGCATACACTTATTAATAAACAGACAAAAGAATTGGCTTTTAAGTTGTATGAATTTGATACAATAGCACATTTTGATCATGTACAACGATTAAATTACTATTCGTTGATATGGATAAAAAAAGGAAACGGTGAGTCTATTATTGACTTCAATACATATCAATATAAATCTAATTATCTTTTTGCTTTAACCCCGTATCAACCATTTTTGTTTACTCCAGAGTCACAAACCAAAGGGATAATAATTCATTTTCACCCAGACTTCTTTTGTATTCATAAACATCATAATGAAATTGCTTGCAATGGGGTTTTATTTAATAATATATATGATTTCCCTTTTGTAGAATTAAATGAATCAACAGCAGTAACATTTGATATGATTTTACAAGAAATGTTTAAGGACATTCAAGAAAATGATATCGCTATGAATGAATCGGTATTGTCATATCTAAAGTTGTTTTTAATTAATGGAGCTCGTCTTAAGGCAAGTTTACATCCAAAGATTGAAAAACCAAACATTGAAGAAAATTTTATTGTTCAAAGATTGAAGGATTTGATTGAGGAAAATTATAAAACTAAACACTCTCCAAAAGATTATGCTGAAGAATTGCATATTTCGGCGAAAGCATTGGCAAAAATTGCAAAAACCTATTTTAATAAAACACTCACGACCCTGATATCAGAACGTATTATTATTGAAGCAAAACGAGAATTGTATTTGACCAATAAATCAATACGTGAGATAGGACTGGAATTGGGGTACGATGATGAATTTTATTTTAGTAGATTTTTTAAGAAGAATACCGATGTGTCACCTTCAAGGTATAGAAAAACAGTTGGATTTAATAAACTTAACCTAACTTGATGATTAATAAAATGTTAAAATCGTACTGACCTGTCTGTTCGATGAAGATTTTAACTATATTCGTAATATGAAAAAAGAAGGAGTTCAGGAACGTATTGTCAGGGCAGCATCAAAATTATTTTATTTTGATGGTTATAATCAAACAGGAATTAATAGGATTCTTCAAGAGGCTAAGGTATCTAAAGATAGTATGTATAGACATTTTAGATCAAAAGAGGACATTGCAGTAGCATATCTTCAAAGAAGACATACCATGTGGATGGGAATGTTTTTAGAACATGTGAATCGAGAAGAAAAAGGTGCTGACAAAATCATAGCGAGTTTCGATTTTTTGAGAGATTGGATGATAGAAGTTAATTATAGAGGGTGTGGATTTCAGAATATTATATGCGATTTACCTAAGGAGCAACAAAAAATAAATGATCAAGTCGTATTGCATAAAAACGGCCTTAAAAACTGGATACATGCTACATTAAAAGAAGAATCTAAATACGAAGATGCTAATGTTAATGAGTTTACAGATGAGGTGATGGTATTAATTGAGGGATCAATCATACTTTCTCAAATACAAAAAGATGTATGGCCTATCACAAGCGCGCAAAGAAACTGTAAAAGATTACTTAAATAGGTATTTTTTTATTTGATTAAATCATACAGACTTGTCTGTACGAATAAATTAGAATTTTAAAATGAAAAATGGATTATTAGTACTTGTTTTAGGAATAGTAACAACGGTTACCTTAGCAGAAATAGCATCTATAAATAATACTAAAAATCAAAGGAAATATAAACTAATAAAAAATAATAAGATGGAAGAAAAAAAATACCCACTGCCGCCATTTACTGAAGAAACGGCAAAACAGAAAATACAGATGGCAGAAGACGCCTGGAACAGTAAAGATCCTATCAAAATATCAAAAGCATATTCTGTGGATAGTGAATGGAGAAATCGATCTACTTTCATAAACGGTAGAGAAGAAATACAAGATTTTCTTACTGGGAAATGGGAAAACGAACTCGAGTATACATTAGAAAAGGAATATTGGTCACATTCGGGAAATCGCATTGCTGTTCGTTTTGAATATGAATATCGAACCGATAATGGTCAGTGGTATAGAGCTTACGGAAACGAAAATTGGGAGTTTGACGAAAATGGTTTGATGAAAAAACGATTTGCAAGTATCAATGACCTTCCTATTAAAGAAGAAGACCGAAGACTAAAATAGACAATTACAGAATAATTTTGAATAAACTATATACAAGGATATTTTGAGAGAGATGGTTATGATAATATAAGAAATGCTTTACGTATTAAAGCAATACCCCCATGTAGGCAAAGTAGTTTTAAAGAATTCCTGATGAAAGAAAATGAATGAAATCAAAAATAATGCTATGGAAAATGTGAATAAACCGATAAAAAATTTTACTGATATTGCTTTTACCGAATCAGTGAAAGAGATACAGCGTAAACAGGGGTCAAGAAATAATTACCTGCGTATGGGAGAGATCGAAATGAATCAGCTGAATCAGGGAGAACAAAAGTTTATCACAGAAAGGGATATGTTTTATATGTCTACCGTAGGTGAAAATGGTTGGCCCTATGTACAATATAGAGGAGGGCCTAAAGGATTTCTAAAAGTGCTTTCTCCTACCAAAATTGCATTTGCCGATTTTAGAGGTAATATGCAGTATATCTCATCGGGAAATTTAAGAACTAATAATAAAGTAGCTCTAATTTTAATAGATTACCCAACGAGAACAAGATTAAAAATTTGGGGAGAAACCGAAGTTTTACCTGCTGATGATCCATTTCTTAAAAATATATTGATAGATGATATTTATCCTGCCAAAATCGAGCGTTTAATCGTGATCAATGTGAAGGCTTTCGATTGGAATTGTCCGCAACATATCACTCCCAGATATACAGAGGAAGAGTTTAATAAAATGTTAGATGTAGAAGCCATTGATTTGGATTGTGAAACGGCAAAAAGACAACTCATAAAATACTTAAGACAAGCTGAGAATTTTAAAGATTAAATAATGGATCACGCCAGATGAAGATAACTTTGTGATGGTTTCAAAGATGAAGATTTTACTATCTATTTTAGCAATTCGTCTCAGGCTCCTTCATGTGCTAATAGACAAAGTAAAATTGCCGTTTCTAAAGATAATATTCATAATGTTATATCCTAGCCCGATAAAAAGTGATATGCGATCAATTGATGGGTTAGAAAATCAAAAAGTAACATAGCAAGTGTTTAGTTTGATAGGACGTAGAGTGCTGTTAAAAAAAATTAAAGGAATTAATACATACCAATTATCAGTAGAGGCTTTAGAAACCGGTAATTATATTTTGAACATAAAAAGTGATAGCATGCATAAATCTATGCATTTTATTAAAGAATAGATATTACTGCTAAGTATTATATTCTAAAGGTAAATATCAAAACTCAACTTTGTTATTTATTAGTAAGAGAATACGGATCTTTTTAAGGTCCGTTTTTTGTTTTTAATAACAAATGGAATAGTATTAAACTTATAATAAAGTGCCGTAAATAAAAGAAGACATGAGGTAATTGATAAAGGATAATTAATGTTAAATTGTAATTTTAATAAGATTTTTGTTTCTAAAACGTTATTTTTAGAAGCCTTAACCTACATTTTTCTTATTTGAATCTTTATATAACAATCTTAATACTCCAAGAGGAAGAAGTATCTAACTCTGTGTTCCAAAATATTATTGGAGTACTAGTAACTGCTGGGATTGTTTCTATTTGTGTGTATTATGTCTTACGATATTTAGAATCCGTTTATGTAGAACGTTATAACAAACCTTATTTTATACATTTTTATCTTAAGCCTCAAAAATTACCGTCTTATCTGCAATCATTTCTGAGAGAAAATGAGTTTTACAACTCCTTAGATAAAAAGAGAAAAAAATACTTTGAGCATAGATGTGTTAAGTTTTTGGATGAGATACGTTTTGTGGGGCGAGAAGGACTTGTAGTCGATGGTTTTATGCGTATGCAAATCACCATGTTGATGATCCAGTTAACCTTTGGCATGCGTCATTATCTATTAGCATATTTACATACAATTATAGTATATCCTAAATCATTTTTCTCGATACTTAATCAAACTGAAAATATTGGAGAGTTTAGTCCAAGGTCAAAGACGATAGCGTTATCTTGGAAACACTTTCAAAAAGGAAACGAGCATAAGGATGACGGAAGAAATTTAGGAATTCATGAGATTACACATGCTATACATTACAATTCGATAAAAAAAAATGATATCAGTTCTGAGATATTTTATGATACTTTTTTACAGTTAGAAGAGTATTTAGGTTCTCAGGAAATTAGAAAAAAAATAGTAGATGCTAAGATCCTTAGAGAATATGCTTTTACCGATAAATTTGAGTTTATTGCGGTACTTATCGAAGTCTTTATGGAATCTCCAGGTCAACTTAAAAATCAATTTCCACAAATATACGAGTACGTAGTACGAATGCTTAATTTTCGATATTTTGAAAAATAATAAGGATTTTGCAATCAATAAAATTATATTTATCACTCTAAAACAACTTTTAATTTATACCAGGGAATGAAAGAATTTCAACAAGTATTACCTGTGAGTTCTCTTACAGAAGAAAAAAGAGTAGCATTTTATAAAAAGACGTATACTCATTTGGCTATGGCGGTACTCCTTTTTGTAATTGTAGAATGGGTGTTTTTTCAGATAGAACCTATTGTTGAGTTTGCATTTTCTATGACTCAGGGATGGAGATGGTTAATTATGCTAGGAGGATTTATGTTAGCTACTTCTTATGCAGAAAAAATGGCTTTAAAAAATCATAATATCAATCAACAATATTTGGGTCTATTGCTTTATGTAGTTGCCGAAGCTTTTATATTTATTCCTCTTATAGGGATGGCAATGATAATTGCCGAAAGTGGAGGCGCTAATATATTAAATCAGGCAGCTATTCTAACTTTGGCACTATTTACGGGATTATCGGCTATTGTACTTATAACCAAAAAGGATTTTTCGTTCTTAAAATCAATACTTACCATTGGTTTTTTTATTGCAATTGGATTAATAGTAGCAGGGTTAATTTTTGGATTTAATTTAGGGCTATGGTTTAGCGTTGGGATGGTTATATTGGCCTCTGGATCGATTTTATACCAAACGTCGAACCTGGTGCATAAGTATTCTGAAGATCAGTACGTAGGAGCTTCATTAGGTTTATTTGCTTCTTTAATGTTATTGTTTTGGTACATTATAAGCATTTTATCAAGATTTAGTGGAGATTAATATTTGAAGAGAATAGGATATATAAAAGGGTCAAAAAAATAAATGTTTGACCTTTTTTTATATCATGAAATTACCTTTTCTAAAATTGATTTCACGATCATTTTTGCATGTATTCTTGAGTTTTCGATGAACCATAAATGGGTGTCCATACCACCACAAATAACACCTGCTAGATATAGGTTGTGTATATTCGTTTCCATAGTTTTTTCATTGTATTGAGGATATAGTTTACCATCACCCGATAAATGTATACCAATCTTATTTAGAAATTCGAAATTTGGAGTATAGCCCGTTAAAGCGAGTACATAATCATTTGCAATTATTTTTTCTCCTTCAACGGTCTTTAAAATAATGCTATCTGATTGTATTTCTTTGATTGTTGTATTGTAAAAAGCTTGTATACTTCCTTCTTCGATTCTATTTATGATATCAGGTCTTACCCAATATTTTACGCGTTGGCCTATTTCTGGACCACGAACGATCATAGTTACTTCTGCACCTTTACGATAACATTCTAAAGCTGCATCTACAGCAGAATTACTGGCGCCAACCACTGCTAATTTTTGTTTTGCAAAAAAATGAGGGTCTTTATAATAATGAGAAACTTTTGATAAATCTTCTCCAGGAGCATTGATTGTATTGGGTAAATCATAAAATCCAGTTGCAACTACAACAAATGAAGACGTATAGGTGCCTTTATCTGTTTTTATATTGAAAACTTCTTTTTCTTTTTTTACCGAGTTAACTTTTTCAAATAAATTAATATTTAAATCATTAGAGGTTACAATTCTTCTGTAATATTCTAAAGCTTCATTTCTTTTAGGCTTGGCCTCTTTACTTATAAAAGGAATATTATCAATTTCTAACTTCTCAGAAGAAGAAAAAAACTGCATGTTTATAGGGTAATTAAACAGTGAGTTAACGATAGGACCTTTTTCAATAATTAGATAATTGATATTATTTTTCTTGGCTTCTAATCCGCATGCTATCCCAATGGGGCCACCACCTATTATAATTAAATCTATATGTTTCATTCAAAAAAGTTGTCGTGTATACAGTATCATACTTACATTATAAGTACCCCTTAAAACTACTGTTTTTTGAACATGAAACATTAAAAAAAGACAAATTTCAATTAAGAAATTTGTCTTTTAAGATGAAAGAGGAACAGATCTATTTGATCACCAACTTTTTTATTACACTCTTATCATCTAGGGCTACGTCTAAAAAATAATTTCCACTAACTAGGGATGATGTATCCAATATAATATCTTGATCATGATTAAATGTTTGTTCAGAGATTTGACTCCCGGCTCCGTCGAGTATTTTAACTGTTATCGAATTCAGTGTTTGATTACCTATTACTTTAACTTTTACAAATTTTTTAGCAGGATTAGGGTATATAATTATTCTATGTTTGATGTCTTTAATGGGAGGGGAGATCGGTTTTTTTTTACCTTCCTCAAGGGTATAAAATTTATTAACTCTTAGATTCATATACGTATCCTCATTACCAGATGGCCAATAGATGGTGAGTTTTTCTATTTTTGAAGCCTTATTAAGCCCAAAATGTACACGCAAACTATTGTGGCCCATGAAAGTGTTTGAGGCCGAAATTTCTCTTTTTTGAGTAATTAATTTCCCGTTGATTCTTGCTGTTAATTCTAATCGAGCACCTAATCCGGCTTTGTTAGATGGATTACCAATGAGTTTTAGATTTACAAAATGATTTTTGATAACCAAGTCATTTCTAAATAACCCTTTAATATTTCGGCCAACCACAAAAAAATCGAGGTCACCATCATTATCGTAATCACCAATGGTTGCACCAGTAGAGTTTCCTGATGTGGCTGTATTAATGAAATTAGCGTCTTTTTCGGTAAAAGTGCCATCTCCATTATTGATATAGAAACCGCTACCGGTAGGATTAGATCCAGTAATGATAACATCAAGATCACCATCATTGTCAAAATCTCCCCAAGCATTAGATAAATTCTGATTATTTGTTGCGGTAAAGGGAACATCTGTTTTTACATAAGTCCCCGAGGTATTGACATAAAATTTATTTTCGACGCCAGAATAATTGGTGAGACAAATATCTAAATCTCCATCATTATCATAATCGATAACATTGTAGCATTGTCCATCTTGAGGTTCATCTGAAAAAAATAACTCTGTAGAGGGTATTTTTTGGAACCCTTCGCTTCCAGTTTCTTTCAATAAGTTTTTAAATAAAAAATCTGGTTTTATTCCAGTTGGCCCCGCTGCAGGGCCACTTGCAATAAATAAATCGGTATCACCATCTTCATCATAATCTGTCCAGTTGGATACAGTATAGGCTGCTTTTTCGGTTAGAAACTCATAGGGTGCTGTTATGGCAGTAAAAGTACCATCGGCATTTCCTCTATAAAGACGATTTGAGAAACTAGCTGGATTTAGAAAACCATCTGCAAAAGTTAAAATAAAATCGGGATAACTATCATTATTGTAGTCACACCATTGAGTACTCCAGGTGGCCGAATTAATTGTGTTTAATATAGTATTAGCTTCTGTAAATTGCCCAGCACCATTATTAACATAAATTCTGGTTTGTAGGGTCGAAGGAGTGGAAAATCGCGAATAGATTAGATCTAAATCCCCATCATTTTCATAATCTGCCCAACTACTTCCAGCTAATGCACTAGCAGTAGGAATTGTAGAACCACCTTGGGCGATTTCAAATTTTCCTTTTCCGAGATTTCTATAAATAGTACCTCCATAAAATAAATCCAAAAGGTCGTCATTATCAATATCGGCCCATGAAGCCCCAAAATACGTACCTCCGATAGTGGGGCCAGAAACTATTGGGTTATCAGTTTCGGTTATTAGTGTAAACTTTTGTGATAAAGCAGTGAAAGTAACACTACAAAAAAAGAATAAAAGTAAAGTTCTCATATGCCCTGGATTTTAAGATTTATAGAAACAAAACTCTATAAAACCAGGAGTAAAGGCGTTTATAATTATAATTTTTTACTTCTTTATTTATCTTGACCTACCAAATTTATTTTTTTATATTCTGATGGAGTACAATTAAATTTATTTTTAAAAGCATTATTAAATGTAGCCTTGTTATTAAACCCAACATCAAAATAAATAGTTTTAATACTTGTAGACGTATCTTCTAATAATAATTTGCTGGCTTCTTCTAGCCTGTACTCATTGATAAATTGATTGAAATTTTTTTTCGCTTTCTCATTTATGAGTTTAGACAGAATATGGCTGGAATACCCTACTTTGTCTGCTAGATGTACTAATCTTAAATTATTATCTAAATAGGGCTTGTCATTTTTAATATAGAAAAGCAATTTGTGATAAAATTCATCTTTAGTAATTTCTGTTAATTCGGTATGATTAGTTGATTTGAAAAATAAGTTAGATAAAAGTTCACCATTAAAAATTGAAGGCTCCTTATACACCATATAACCAAGAGTATAAATGGCAAGAGACATTGAAAAAGAAATTGCATAATCCCATCCAATGTTAAAAAAAGAAAACTTAACTAAGGTATAGTAACTTATGTACGAGACGGTAAATATTAGAAATAAAGTAATAAGAAGGTTTGTCCATTTTTTTCTAGTAATTTCATATTGCGATTCAGGTTTGTCTTTGTAAAACGAAATTAAATCTTTGGTAATGATTAGATAAATAATAAGTGACAAAGCCGGTAACCACGGAGATTTAATGGACCAATAGAAATAAGAGAGTATATCACCGTTGTAATCATTTATATTTTGAAATCCATTAGACTTAATAAAATAAAAACCATTTAAAAATAATGACAAAAGTGCGGGTAAAAAATGATACCACCCTATCTTAAAAGATTTTCGGTAAAACTTAGTGATATAACTATATAATAACGGCCCAAAAGTAAGATACCAAGTAGAATCAAAAAAATAGAGGTAAGGGTACTTGATCTTATATCCAGTCCAAAAGAAAACATATTGTAGTAGAATAAACGAAAACCCTAGAATTAGAAGTATTATAGGTGCATTGTGAACTCTATTGTTTTTGTTTAAACCTAAAATAATACTAAGAAAGAACCCGAATGAACTAACCAATAGAAAAATGGAAGTCCATGTATCAAATGATGGTAACGAGCCCTGCAGCATTATATTTCTTAAGTTTTTATAATTTCTTTTAGTTCTTTAATAGTATGTGTAGGATTTTCACTTTTAAATACAAAACTTCCTGCAACCAAAACATCAGCACCAGCATCAACTAGTTTTTTAGCATTTTTGTTCGTGACACCTCCATCAATTTCTATGAGTGTATCTGCCCCGTTGCGATTAATGATTTCTTTTAGAGTTTCTACTTTCTTATATGTGTTTTCTATAAAAGATTGACCACCAAAGCCTGGATTTACACTCATTATGCATACTAAATCAATATCATTAATTACATCCTCAAGGAGATTAACATTGGTATGCGGGTTTATTGCAACTCCAGCTTTCATACCTTCAGCTTTTATAGCTTGAAGTGTTCTATGTAAATGTGTGCAAGCTTCATAATGTACGGTAAGGATATTACTACCCAAATCGGCAAAAGTTTTTATATAACGATCTGGATCTACGATCATAAGATGCACATCAATTGTTTTTGAAGCATGCTTAGCAATATCCCGTAGTACTGGCATCCCAAATGAAATATTAGGCACAAAAACGCCATCCATAATGTCAATATGAAACCAATCTGCATCACTTTTATTAATCATTTCAACATCGCGTTGTAAATTCGCGAAATCTGCGGCCAATACAGATGGAGCTATAAGTTTTGAAGACATAAAATAGTATTGTTTCGAGCAAAAATACTATTTAAGTTTTAATTTATGTGCTAAGATAGCTTCATAAATTTTTGTGTTAAATACGAGATGGTCTTAAAATGTTCGGGATTTTGTATTTTTTCTTTTTCAAGAAATTTTTGCAATTCCATATGGCTATTATCCTCAGAGATAACAACAAATGAAGAATAATATTTAGAGAAAGAACCATCCTTAATTTCTTTATCCAACATTTTTATAATGTTATAATGTCTGGAATCCTTTAGAATTTTTTCAAACATCTTTTTGATGATTTGTCTTTCTCCTTCAAGAACTTGAAAGAAATTACCATCAGAATAAATTAGTATTCCTGTTATTTCCAATACATTGTTGTGTACAGAAATATAATCAAAAAGATCTGTTATATCAGAATTTGATATTAAGGGATTAACAGTGCTAACATAGCTAATAATATGCCTCATAATAGAATAGTTTGAGGGGCAATCACTTAAAGATACAATTTTTACTAATACTATACTATATTGATAGGCTATCAAATGTTTAAAAAAAAGTTGAATGTGAGTTTTTATTTAAAAACTAAGGGATTCCTCAAGATACATTATGGATAACCCCAAGAAAAAACCTCCGGTAATCAGCCGGAGGTCATTCATCAATCAAAAAACGAACAGTTATGTTATAAAACTGTTTGTAGCTGCAATTTAGGAATTTATCCTAAATATGTCTTTAATATTTTACTTCTAGATGTATGTTTTAATCTACGAATAGCTTTTTCTTTAATTTGACGTACACGTTCACGAGTTAAATCAAACGTTTCTCCAATTTCTTCAAGTGTCATTGGATGCTGATCACCCAAACCAAAATATAATCTAATTACATCTGCTTCTCTTGGAGTTAATGTTTCTAATGCTCTTTCTATTTCGGTACGTAAAGATTCATGTAATAATGATCTATCTGGATTTGGAGATTCTCCCGAATTTAATACATCATAAAGGTTAGAATCTTCTCCTTCAACAAGAGGAGCATCCATACTCACATGACGACCAGAATTTTTCATAGATTCTTTTACGTCATTGATCGTCATATCTAATTCTTTTGCAATTTCTTCCGCACTTGGTGGGCGTTCATGAGATTGCTCTAAGAATGCATAAGTTTTATTAATTTTATTAATAGAACCAATTTTATTTAATGGTAAACGAACGATACGAGATTGCTCTGCTAACGCTTGTAGGATAGATTGACGAATCCACCATACAGCATATGAGATAAATTTGAATCCACGAGTTTCATCAAAACGTTTCGCCGCTTTTATTAATCCAAGGTTACCTTCATTGATAAGATCAGGAAGAGTAAGTCCTTGATTTTGATATTGTTTTGCAACAGATACTACGAATCTTAAATTTGCCTTTGTAAGTTTTTCAAGGGCTCTCTCGTCACCTGCTTTGATACGTTGAGCTAATTCTACTTCTTCATCCGCAGTAATAAGATCTACTTTACCAATTTCTTGTAAATACTTATCCAGCGATGCAGTCTCACGATTCGTTACCTGCTTCGTAATTTTAAGTTGTCTCATCTATGTTCTCCTTGAAATTTTATTTGTGAATATTTAGGGCCTTTGTCTATTATACGTAATATGTTACGAAAATGTTACAAAAACGTTGTTTTTAATCTAAAATAATCACTTTCATTTCTTTAGTCGTAAACGAAACCCCTTACTAACACTGGATCGGATTAATATTTATTTTTTTAAATAAAAAGCGAATAAAATTTAGAAATTATTCACAAATAGAGAACATTTCACATTTTCTTGTTTTAGAATTTATTTTAAAATTCATACGAAAACCCAGTTTGTATAGTGAAATAAAATGGTTTGTACGATGCTCTATTATTACTTGCATCTTGTAGTTGATATTTGGCAATCGGTTCTACATTAAAATAAATGTTCTTGCTAAGTTTATATTGAAAACTCGCACCTAGATTAATACTAAAATTGGTTTTAGAAATTTTATTATTTCTTCCAGACCCTATAGTATTTGATAGGGAACTAGCGGTAATGGTATTGTTATTTAAGATCACTAAACTTATTCCTCCTACCACCGAGGTAATCACCTTTTTGTCAATAATGTCATAACCTAACTCCATAGCAATCTCATGATAGTTGATTTTTTGAGTAAGGTTAATCTCTTCTTGATTATTTAAGATTTGAATTATTTGATTAGTGGGTGCTATACCTATGCTGCCTAATACGCTTGTAAATAATGTATCGGTTTTAATGTTTTTTACTTCATTAGTAATCCTAAGGTGGTTATAACCAATTCTAGAATAGAAGCGCTTATTAAGATGTGATTTTAGTGTAATGCCGTACCCTAAACTTACATTACCGGTATTAGAATTTGCTGATAAAGTGTTGTCAATTAAAGAACCTTTGGGTACAAAGTTGTATATCGGGATGATATGTGCTTGAATACTAAACCTAGGAGAAAATTCTTTTTCAGTTTTATGTAAATCTGTAGAATCACTAGGTTTAATAGTACTAGTGATCAGTAAAGAATCTTTTTTAGGTAACATCAATATTTTTTGTTCCTCATTATCACTTACATTTTTTTGAGCATTAGATGCGGTGGGTACTACATTTTCTTTTTCATCTTCTAAGTTTGAAAATTGAGAAGTTGTCACTTCTTTTTGCTCTGGATTTATATCATTGCGATCAGATTGATGATCATTACCAACTTTTTTGGAAGAATCTAAGTTGTCCTGATATTGGTTTTTAACTTTCGTGATTTGGTTATTGTCCAATGATGGTTTTCTGCCTATATTTTTTTTCGAATTTTGATTGATTTTTAGAACATTAGAATTCGTCTTTTTATTGATGGTGTTATTTCTATTTTCTGTGAAGGTAATATCGGTTGGATTAGATTTTTTATTGGTTGTAGCATTAATTTTACCTTTCGGGCTCTCCGTCTTAGGGGTGGGTATTATGGATTGTTTTAATACATTGTTTTTAGAAGTACTTTTTATTTCTTCTATTTGAGTTATTGGAAATTCGTTGCAATTTTCTGGATCTACTTCGATAATAGTAACATTTTCGGTATTACTTGAATTGATAGGTAAATTTAAAGTTACGATTGCACCTAAAACAATAGCAAGAAGACCAATTGATAAAACCCAATAAGGAATTCTGTAGCGTTCTTTGGGTTTTAGTTTGGTTTCAATGTCCTCCCAAGAAACTCTACTAGGGGATTCGTTAAAACCTTCTAGTTGTTCTCTAAAAATTTCCCCAATGTCTTTTTTACTGGCCATTACTTATCGCAATTTTTTTTAAACAGTTATTACTTGACATTATTTTCTTTTTCAATAGCACCTTGGCTCTATGAAGATTAGATTTTGATGTTCCTTCAGAAATATTCAACATTTTAGCAATTTCTTTATGAGAATAATTGTCCATTTCGTATAAGTTGAACACTAACCTGTAACTATCTGGTAATGATTGAATGAATGTTAGTAATTCGTCTAAAGGAAATTGAACTATATCAGGATCAATAGTTGTATCGGTTATTATGTTTTCATCTAATTCTATATCAAGAAAGGGTGTCTTTTTATATTTATCGATCGCTTTATTAATGGTTATCCTTTTCATCCAACCTTCAAACGACCCTTTAAATTTATATTGATGTATTTTTTTAAAAATAGTGATAAACACATCCTGTAAATTATCTTCGGCCTCATCATGATTTTTGCAATACTTTAGACTCAAAGCAAAAAGTACATCTTTGTATAAATGAAACAATTCACTCTGCGCTTCGCGATTATTTTTTTGACACTTTTTGACTAATTTGTGTACGTCCAACTCGTTTTGGCTTTATAGAGACCTAATTTGTGTTATTAATATTGTCTAAATGTTTTTCAATATATTTAAAATAAGACATTTGTCTATTTTAATGACTGAGTAATCTTCAAAGGTTGCGTCGCAATTTGATTTTTTTAATAAATTAAAGCTCTATATACTTAGAAAGAATTAAAAGACTTTCAGTTTGATCAGATTTAAATAAACGATCTATACTTTGTAGATAATTTAAATTGTCCACATTTACGACCTCGACAGCAGAGAGCATATAAGAGTCTGATGTTGTTGATAACCCAATCTCTTGTATGATCATTTCGGGAACATCTTGTAAGTTATAGTTTCCCGTTTTTTCTTTAGGAGATACAATTTTCCATAGCAGCCCTGAATTGTTTTTTAATTGCCATGTGGAGCGTAGATAAGAAATTTGATCTCCAGAAATTTGAATATTCGTGTTTTCAAATGCATTATTAACTATAGTGATATCTGGATTGATAATATTAAATGAGCTTGGAATACCACCTCTAGTATTTTGGCTGTAGGTAGCATTTTGATCATATGCAGTTAATATTAATCTAAAGCGTTCAAATATCGATGGTGTATATAAACTAATTTCGTTTGCCGATATGTCTGGATTACGGTCTACATATAATTTATAGGCTGTAGAATCAACATTTTTATCAATTAGTCCAGATAATTCAGTAGTATAATTGAAATCGCCAATAGTGCCTAGAGAAGATGTATTAATAGTGTGTTTGTTTTCCATATCGATACTATTATCTAAATTAATAGTAGGATTGCTATTTTCATTTAAATCCATAGTTTGATATTTAGGTATTTGATTTAAAAAAGAAGTGCTTATAACAAGTAGTGGTGCACTTTCTGAAAATGCATATGAAAATGTTTCTTCAAACTTAAAATTTAATGGAGAAAAACGTCCAAGTTGAGCTAGTATGATTTCACTAAAATCATTGGGGTAATTATCAAGTTTTAGCATAGTGTTTGATGCAGGAGAAGGAAAAAAAGTATTGATTAATTTGATAGTGTTATTTATCCGAATATCAGTGTAACTTTGAGCTTTAGTAGTGTTGTTAAAGGTTAAATGTTTAAAGATTGTAAGAGCAATATTGGTTCCCGAATAAGATTTTTCGATTTTAATTTTATCCAGATTAAAAAGTTGACCATGACCTAAATTTTCTCCATTCTCACCTTTTACAACGTAGAATAATTTTTGATCTGTAGAGGCCACTCCTTCGTCAACTATAATAGTTATAATAGGTGTGGTATTTGAATTAACAAGATCGTTATCTTCAGAACATCCAATGGATATTATTAATAATGTTAGTAGAACTATTTTTTTCATTTGTATATTTTTTATGGTATTGTATTTATATAGACTTGAAGTTTGAATAAGGTTGCTTGGGTGTAGAAAAAAACAATCCTCTCTAGTTTTATTAGAGAAGATTGTCTAAAATTAAATTAACGTCCATCATCACTATCACAGGCCTCAACAAATAATACGATTCTAATAATATTGAATTCATTAGAATTTGTATTCTTAATTTTAACGAAAACTAATTGGGGATTAGTAGTGTTTGTATACGAAGAAGCGTCTAATGGGTTTATTTCTTGTTCTGCAGATTCGAGATTCTCAAAAAAGGATAATGACAAGGGTGCAGAATCGGTTATGTTTTCTTGTAACGAGAGAATGCAATCGATATAGTTGTTAAGTATAAATACTGCTTTTTCTTCTTTGTTTTTTTTCTCACATGTTCTAAATTCAACATAACCACAAGCATTTGGGATACCGCATCTCTTATTGACTGTGTATTTGTTATCATCATGCATGATTTCAATACTATCATCGTTTAGCGTGATCACTTTCCAGTTTAAATTCCAATCGTTGGCCACTTGAGAATCACCTTCAATATGAATATTAATATGTAATTCTTCTCCTATAAATAGAGATACCCAAGAAGTCCGATAGGCATTTCCCTTATCATAAAAAATGCCAGTTCCATCATCATAAAAATCCATCAAAGAACTATTATATCTTGTGTTTTCTGTTGATGAAGTTATTTTCCAAATACAGTTCACTTCTTCTAGCAACCCATTGCAGTATGTTATAATTTCTGATTTGATACAGACTTCAATGGCGGTTTTTAATTCATTATTGTTATTAATACTTAATGTAGTACCGTTTTCTTGTACACTACTTATAGGATAACTTAACCCTATAGCGCCATCCTCCTGTGTAGCATCTAGGGCTGCGATAAACTCTATGTTATTCCGAATGATTTTACTATCAATAATTTCAGATTGGTCATCATACACATATACATTGAAAGGATAAATAAAAGTGAGGCAAACTGGATCTTCTTCTGATTTACTCTCAGAAAAATCCCTTAATGAGCTAAATAACTCTGAATTGGCGTCTATTTTTCCAATGTCAAACAATTCATATGATTCGTTGCTACAAGAAACAATAGTAAGCAGTATAATTACAGTAAATATGGGCTTTAACTTTATCATGCTTGTGATTTTAAGTATTCACCCTATTAGACTATTGTGTTTTAAAAGGTTGCGTAAGTGTATTTATTAAATTTAGGTTTTATTCAAACTCTAGTACATCAGGAATCTTTATTAATGAGCGTAAATTGTTTACTTTTTTTAGCATTTTATTGAAAAAAATATTTCGTTCTTTTTCACCAACAGTACTCAATAGTTTAGAGCCTTCCATTTGTATATTCAAAAAATCTTCGGCTTGATCGCATGTTTTAATATCGTTTGTTCTGTAGTACGAAAGAATTGTAAAAGGAACATAAAGGGATTTGGTAGATGGCGTTTTAACTAGAACCCTATTATTCATTAATAAGAGTTCATTATAATAAAATTTAAAGGTTTTCTTTTGAGTGACAATCTTTTTAGAGATAGCCTGCATTAGATCACTTAAATCGTTACATATTTGTAGCGCATCGTCTTCGGTTAAAATGTTAGCTTCAAAATAAAAATGAATTTGTTTTAGTGTACTGTTTATTGTCGTTAAATCCCAAATTTCTATAGCATTTATACCGTTGTATAATTGTCCAAGATTTTTAGCCGCTTCTAATAATGCTAATGAAGGATTAAAATTATTAAATGAAGTGTCGGCCAGACTCGAATCCATAATTTTAAGCCATACGTACATTTTAAATTTTGATAAAAGATTATCATTTGAAGTATAGAAGATAGGAAGATCTTTGGCAGAGTATATCATTTTTACTGCCGAATTATTAATTAAGGGTAATAACGAATTATAAGAGTTTTGATAATAGGCTAATAAACTACTCATATCTTTTACAGGAGCGGTTTTTTTTACCGCAACGATATGCTCAAGTTCATTAGTGAATAATTGATCAATGGATATTCCATAATATTTTGCCAGAGTGATCCCTTCTTCTAACGATAACTTACTCTTATAAGTTACTCGACGATGAGCTGCATCGTAGCTGATGTCAAGAACAGTGGCAACTTGGTCTATAAGAGATGTTTTTTGAGTTAGTTGTGATTTTATTAGTTCTAAAAAGGTTTGTTGGATCATTTTTAGGGGTTTTAAATCATAAAATGTATTGCTAGAGGACTGGTAAGGTAAAATAGAAAAGTATATATTTTTTGCGATTATCGCAAAAAATAATTAAAACCCTTGCAATTTTTACTATTTAAGATTGAAGCAAAGCAAGTATGTTTGAGAAGTATAATTTCTAAAATGTAAAAATTAAAGAGATGATTTTAAAAAAAGATTGCACAAAAACAAGACTTCTTTTGAGTATTGGTATAGCATGTTTATTTATTTTGTCTAGCTGTCATAGTTATCGAAGTATGGATTTAAGTACAGATGAGATAGTGTTAAATAAAAAATACAAGGTTACTACTCAGGATTTGGATCAGGAAAAAATAAAAATATTGAAGATAACGGATTATGGTATTACTACTATATTAGATAAAAAACAAAAACATATTCCTTTTTCTGAAATAAAGGAAATTAAAAACAGAAAATTCTCGTTTATAAAAACTTTCGTGATTTTACCAGTGTCGTATGCTGCTACAGGAGTAGGGCTAGTATATTTATCTTTGGCAATGAGGTAAAAAAAAGCCTTCCAAATTTGGAAGGCTTTTTTTTATATAGAAAATTAATTCTCTTTTTTATCTCTACGAGGAGGTCTTCTATCATCTCTAGGCTTATCATTACCTTCTGGTCTAGGAGGTCTTGGTAAAAGCGCTTTTCTAGAAACTTTTTCCTTACGAGTTCGCGAATCGATTCCGAAATATTTTACATCAAAAACGTCACCCATGTTTACTACATCGCTAACATTTTCTGTACGTTCCCAAGCCAATTCTGAAACATGAAGTAATACTTCATTACCTGGAGCTTCCATATATTCTACAACAGCACCAAAATCTAACATCTTGATTACTTTCACTTCATAAACGCTTCCTACTTGGGGTTTAAAAGTAATAGAATCTATTTTTGCCAATACAGCATCGATACCTTCTTGATTTGTACCAAGAATTTCTACATTTCCTTCTTCAGTAACAGGATCTTCATTGATTACAATAGTAGTACCAGTTGTTTTTTGTAATTCCTGAATTACTTTTCCACCTGGTCCGATTAATGCACCAATATATTCTCCAGGAATAGTTTTAGTAACCATTTTTGGAGCATGAGCTTTAACATCGGCATTTGGTGTAGCGATAGTGTCTGTTAATTTACCAAGGATATGTAAACGACCATCTGCTGCTTGTTTTAAGGCATTTACAAGAATTTCATAAGAAAGACCTTTAACCTTGATATCCATTTGGCAAGCGGTAATACCATCTGCAGTACCAGTAACTTTAAAATCCATGTCACCTAAATGATCTTCATCACCTAAGATATCAGATAAAACTGCATATTTTCCAGTTTCGCCATCAGAAATTAATCCCATTGCAATACCAGAAACAGGTTTAGTCATTTGCACTCCAGCATCCATTAAAGCCATAGTACCAGAACATACAGTAGCCATAGAAGAAGAACCATTAGATTCTAATACTTCAGATACAATACGTACAGTATATGGGCAATCTGCAGGAATCATTCCTTTTAGAGCTCGTTGGGCCAAATTACCATGTCCTACTTCTCTTCGAGAAGTACCTCTAATAGGTCTTGCTTCACCAGTACAGAAAGGAGGGAAGTTATAATGTAAATAAAATGTTTCTTCACCTTCATAAGATGGCATATCAATTTGATTGGCCTCTCTTGAAGTTCCTAAAGTAACTGTTGCTAATGCTTGAGTTTCTCCTCTTGTAAATATAGAAGAACCATGTGTAGAAGGTAAATAATCAACTTCACACCAAATTGGTCTAATCTCATCTGTTTTACGACCATCTAAACGCAAGCCTTCATTTAAAGTAAGATCACGGATAGCTGCTTTTTCTGCTTGGTAAAAATATTTAGAAGCTAAATCTCCAAAATCTTCTAATTCTTCTTCAGAAAAAGTAGCAAGAATTTCTTCTTTTATTTCTGAAAAAGCTAAACCACGTTCTTTTTTAGAAGAACCTGCCTTTGCAATAGCATATACTTTATCATACGCCATTTCATGAATCTTTTTAGCCAATTCTTCATCATTTCTTTCTGGCTCGTATTCTCTAACTTCCTTTTTTCCGAAAGCTTCTGCTAATTTAAGTTGAGCAGCACATTGTACCTTAATATGATCATGAGCGAATTTAATGGCTTCTACCATTTCTTCTTCGCTAATCTCTTTCATTTCTCCTTCAACCATCATTACAGAGTCAGCAGATGCACCAATCATCATATCGATGTCTGATTCGTCTAACTGTGCTCTTGTTGGGTTGATGACAAACTCTCCATTTACTCTACCTACGCGTGCTTCAGAAATAGCACATTCAAATGGAAAATCTGATAATTGTATGGCTGCCGAAGCAGCTAATCCTGCCATTGCATCAGGCATTACATCTTCATCATGAGACATTAACTGGATCATCACTTGCGTTTCGGCATGATAATCTTTTGGAAAAAGTGGACGAAGTACACGATCTACTAAACGCATTGTAAGTACTTCACCATCACTAGGTCTTGCTTCTCTTTTGAAAAAGCCTCCTGGATAACGACCAGCTGCCGCAAATTTCTCTCTATAATCTACCGTTAATGGTAAAAAATCTACATCACTTTGTTTGTAATTTGAAACAACTGTACATAGCAACATACACTTTCCTGATTGTACTACTACAGAACCGTGAGCCTGTTTTGCTAATTTTCCGGTTTCGATAGAAATTTCTCTACCGTCACCAAGGTCTATGACCTCTCTATAAACTTGTGGAATCATATTTTTTTGATTCTAGCCTATTGCATCATTTTATTGATGAAATAGGTTTAATTAAACATTGGTTTCCGTCTTACTCGGACGGACAAGGTTGTGTTGTTGTAGTGTTTGTGCGACCAATGAAAAACTAAGGCATGCATTCATACCTACCGCGGTAATGAATGTTTTTTATAATTATTTTCTATATAAAAAAAGAGGCATAAAGCCTCTCTTTTATTATTTTCTTAATCCTAATTCTTTTACAATTGCACGATATCTCATGATATCTTTTTTCTTAAGATAATCAAGTAAGTCTCTACGCTTACCTACTAATTTTACCAAAGAACGCTCTGTATTATAATCTTTACGATTATTTTTTAAGTGTTCTGTTAAATGAGTAATTCTGTGCGTAAATAAAGCAATTTGACCTTCTGCAGAACCACTGTCTTTCTTTCCTTTACCGTGCTTTGCGAAGATTTCTTCTTTAGTTTCTTTTGTTAAATACATTCCAATATTATTTAAATGATTTTTATGTATGGATAGCTCTTTGCTATCAGCGTGCAAATATAATATTTTTTAGATAAGAAATGCTGATTATCAAAAAAAAACGCAAGGCTTTAAACCTTTTATAAAAATATGAGTCTTAGGATGGTAACGTTAAAATTAAATATTATGAAAAACAGCATCTTAAAATTTGGTCTAACCGTGTTTTTGTCGATACTTTTAATTGGTTGTAGCGAAAACGAATCAGATGAAGTTATGACCGAATCTCTGAAAATTGAAGAGGCAGAACTTAGTGCAAAAATCGATAATTCTGCCGAAGTGATTAGTGATACCTTTCTACAGATATATGAGTTCGAAGAAAGTCCGTTTAAAAGCTCAGTCCATCCTTTTATCCCCGAATGTGCAACCATTACTATTGAAATCACTGATAGTTCTAAAGCTATATTAGTCGATTTCGGATCGGAAGGTTGTGAAGTAAGAGGGCGCTTGATTAAAGGAAAAGTCAACATGTCTTATGAAGTTGATACCGATACAAAAGCATTGGTTATCAATTATATTCTCGAAGACTTTTTTATTGATGATATACAATTTGAAGGATCAAAAACTATAACTAGACAAAGAATCAATGAAAATGGTAATCCCCAGTACATAATGGATCTAGATTTCAAAGTTACTTTTGCCAATGGTACCGAAGCCTCAAGAATAGGAACCAAAACTAGAGAATGGGTAGAAGGAGTACTTAATGGTAATTGGGGGGATAATGTTTTTTTAATTACAGGAGCTTGGGAAACCAATTTTGTAAATGGAAATACGCATAGTACAACGATTACCACACCAGTGAGACGAGAGGCTAGTTGTAAGTTTTTAGTAAGTGGAGAGGTTGAGTTAGTGCGCACTAATTTTAGTGGCACGTTAAATTATGGAGAAGGAGAGTGCGATAATTTGGCTGTATTTGTAAATGCAGACGGAGAAGAAAAAGAAATTCGATTATAAATTTTTTGATTAGTGAGTAGAAAAAGTGTCTATATGATTCTGTAAACATGCACTTTTTTGATTAAAAGTAAAGCCCGGTAAAATACCGGGCTTTATGTTTTTATAATAAATGTATCACTAATTAGAAAGTGCTCGATTTAAAATCAAGTCCAAATACAAGTTTATATTTTGTTTTAATTCTTGTCTTGGCGTAATAAAATCCAAGAATCCATGTTCCATTAAAAACTCTGAAGTTTGGAAACCTTCAGGAAGTTCTTTACCTGTTGTATCTCTTACTACTCGTGGTCCTGCGAACCCTATTAGAGCTCCGGGTTCGGCAATATTGATATCACCTAACATTGCAAAAGAAGCAGTAGTTCCTCCAGTAGTTGGATCCGTAGACAGTGATATATAAGGAATCCCGGCATCTGCCAATTGCGCTAGTTTTGCCGAGGTTTTTGCTAATTGCATTAGTGATAATGCAGCTTCCATCATTCTGGCTCCTCCTGATTTTGAAATAATCATAAAAGGAATCTTGTGTTCTAATGAGTAATCTGCTGCTCTAGCTATTTTTTCACCTACAACACTTCCCATAGATCCACCAATAAATGAAAAATCCATACATGCTATGACTAAGTCATTTCCATTAGATTTTCCTACTGCAGTTCTAACGGCATCTTTAAGATTAGTTTTTTCCTGAGCATCCTTAAGACGATCTACATATTTTTTCTTGTCTTCGAATTTAAGAGGATCCTTAGAAGAAAGGTTTTTGTCTAACTCTTTGAATTTGTTGTTGTCAAATAAGATTTCGAAATACTCTTTACTTCCAATTCTTACATGGTATCCATCCTCTGGACTTACATAGAAATTTTTCTCTAATTGTTCTGCGTCTACAATTTTTCCTGTGGGAGATTTATACCAAAGTCCTTTTGGTACATCTTTTTTGTCCTCTGTAGCGGTTTGTATACCTTTTTGTGTTCTCTTAAACCAAGCCATAAAATATTTATATTAAAAAAGCTGAAACTCCTAAGGGTGAGTTTCAGCTTGGTTTTCAGTCTTTTATAATGTATTTACATTATTTAAATCTTCGAATGCCTTTTTAAGACGGGTCTTAAAGGTGACTTCACCTTCTCGTAACCATTTTCTTGGATCGTAATATTTCTTATTCGGTTCTTCAGATCCTTCTGGATTACCTATTTGCGTTTTTAGATACTCGATATTAGTGGTCATGTAATCTCGTATACCTTCATTAAAAGCAAATTGAAGATCGGTGTCAATATTCATTTTTATTACTCCATATCCAATTGCTTCTCTAATTTCTTCTAATGAAGAACCGCTTCCTCCATGAAATACAAAATCGATGTGGTTATTTTCGACTCCATATTTTTCAGAGATAAATTCTTGAGAGTTTTTAAGGATTTTAGGAGTGAGTTTTACATTTCCTGGTTTGTATACTCCATGTACATTTCCGAAAGCGGCAGCAACAGTGAATTTGTCACTTACTTTACTCAATTCTTCATAAGCATAAGCAACTTCTTCGGGTTGAGTATATAATTTAGAATCGTCGACATCACTATTATCTACTCCATCTTCTTCTCCTCCAGTAATTCCTAATTCTATTTCTAAGGTCATGCCCATTTTACTCATTCGAGCTAAATATTCCTTGCAAATTTCAATGTTTTCTTCAATTGGTTCTTCAGATAAATCGATCATATGAGAACTATATAAAGGTTTTCCTGTTTCTTTATAAAATTGTTCTCCTGCATCAAGTAATCCGTCTATCCATGGAAGTAATTTTTTTGCACAGTGGTCAGTATGCAAAATTACTGGTACTCCATAAGACTCCGCTAAAAGATGTACATGTTTCGCTCCAGCTACCGCTCCTGCGATTGCTGATTTTTGGTTTTCGTTAGGAAGGCCTTTTCCAGCATTAAATTGGGCACCTCCATTAGAAAATTGAATAATAACCGGAGCATTTAATTCTGCGGCAGCTTCTAAAACTCCATTGATAGAGCTAGAACCTATTACATTAACCGCAGGCAAGGCAAAAGCTTTTTCTTTCGCGTACTTAAAAATTGCTTGCACTTCGTCTCCTGTAGCAACTCCTGGTTTGATGTTGTGACTCATAATTTAGTTTTGGTTTATAAGCTTACAAAAATAGTAAAATTATACGTAAACCTGTAGGAATAAAATAATCTTTGTATCCTTAGAATTATGAAGTTTTGATAGTAGAACTTGGGACTCTTTTTTTAACATTATTATTTTGTTAGAGAAGAGAAAATCTTAAGGTAAATAAGTGATGGATTTTGATTAAAAAGGGTAGTTAATTCCAAAATTATAAACGGCTTCAGAAAAGTTATATCCTTTAAACCATCTTTGATCTCGATCACTAGCTGGATTAAAAGTTTTAAATCCAATATCTAATCGAACAACGAAGAATTCAAAATCATATCTAAAACCAAAACCTGAGCCTACGGCTACTTCTTGTATATCATCTAATCTAGAAAATACAGCTTCTTCTTCCTCTACATTATCCAATACATTCCAAATATTCCCGACATCGATAAATAATGCGCCATTAAGTGAGCCTAAAATGTTGTATCTGTATTCTAAGTTTGAAGCTAATTTTAAATTAGCTTCATTAAACTCATTTCTCCCACCACTACTTCCTGGGCCCAAATCATAGGCTAACCATGCTCTATTGTCATTTGGGCCTCCGCCAAAAAAACTTCGAGCAAAAGGTATACTGTTGGCATTGCCATATGGGATCGCAATCCCTCCAAAAGCCCTAAATGCAATTATATTTTTTCTTGCAAGATCCCAATGCTTTGTATAGTCTAATTCGATTTTTGCATATTGAGAAAATTCAACTCCAAAGATTTCAAATCGATCATTCGAATTTTTTTTCAAATCTGCCAAATTAGATACGGTACTTAATACATTTCCCGCAAGTTCTAGTTTGGCTCTAAACCTCGAAAAATCTTCATCGTATAAATTTTCTTTATTATTTCTTGTATACGTATAACTTGAGCCAAAGATTAAGTTATCCTCAGTTAATCTTACTTTTCTCTCGTTGATATTTCTTATATCCTGAAGTTGTTCTGCATTTAGGTCATTATCAGGAGCGGCTCCTAAAGATTCTGTTATAAAATCATCAGCTCCTCCTGGGATTTGTAATACAGCATCATTGATATCAGGTATACCTGTGCTTGGTTGCACAAAGAAAGGAGAGTTAGGGTCTAAAACTTGGCGAGCAATATCATTTAATTGATTAAAGGAGGTGTTGTATATGTTGAAGTAATTGTTCGTATTTAGATTGCGTACATATTGGACGTTTATAAGATCAAATTGATTGGTTACGATATTGCTGGAGTTCCAACGGTAATTGAATATCCCAGAGGCATTTTGTTTGTCTAACCCAATGTTTTGTTGAATGTTGATTCCAAAAATTAGATTCGTAGTTGGCGACATTCTTTTCGGAATAATTTTATTTGTTTTAAATGGAAAAACGATTTTTGGAAAAGATAATTTCACATCGGCCCCAACTTCAGAAATATTAAAAAATCTTTCTCCACCATCTACAGCATCACTAGATGAACCAATACTTCCTCTAGCTGATATTTCTAAGATTTCTGCTCCTCTAAAAACGTTCCGGATTAATAAAGATCCTCCAAAACCAATACCAAATGCTTGAATGTTAGATGTAGAAACATCAAACTGTACATTGGTGCTGTACTTTTTTCTTGGAGTCAATAAAATATTTGTAATTAGACTTTCTCCCGTGGGATCATTAGGATCTATATCATAACTGATGTTAGGATATTTAAATGTTCTTAGGTTATTTATTTGATTATAAGTAATTGTTCTGTCCTGATCTTTAAAAACCTCTCCAGGTGTGATCAGAATAGAATTGGCAATTGCTTTTCGCGTAAATTTGATTTTGTCATAAGCGTATATGTTGTACCCTTTATATGAGGTGCTATCTGTCGGTTTTTTGTCTCTGTTTTTGTATGAGTAATCAGTGAATACATTTACCTCGCTAATTTTGTGAACTTTGTATGGAATTCTTGCAGTAGAATCTCCAAAAGTTACTGGGCGATTTTTAATAATTAAATTAAGATTTACTTTATGATCCGTGTTTACAGTATCTGCATCAAATTTTATAAATTCTTTCTCAAAATGAAAAAGACCAGAGTTTCGGTATAAAGAGGTAAGTCTATCTCTTTCGGCTTCGATATCCAGCGTTTTGTATTGTTTTGTTGAAACTATAGCCGATTTATCCGTGTTGATCCTGTAGATTGAATCTGCAATGGGAGATTCAATTTTGGTTTGTAAAGAATCTATAAAATAAGGTTTGTTTGGTTTGATATAATAATCCACAAAAGCTCTTTTATTATCTTTTCTGGTTATTTTATAATCAGTTTCAACATTAAACCAACCATTGTTCCAATAATAAGCTTCTAACCTTTTTTCTGAACGTTTTGTTTTATTTTCGTCAAGAATTGAAGGAGGTTCTCCTGTTTTTTTTACCCATTCATTAATACCTGAAAGCCCTACACCTAGTCTATCAACTTGTTTTTTGGATAAAAAACGAATCATTCGTTTTTCTCTTTTTGGTTTTCGATGTAACCAATCTTGATATAAAGAATCTCTATTTACACTAGCAAGGTTATATATATGGAGGCGCAGTGGGATTCCTAGAGGCCTAGTATTTCGCTTTTGAATTAGTTGATTTTCAAGTTTGACATCATTGGTTTTGACGCTATCAACAAAAATTTGATTTTTTTCTAGTAGATATTCGTTTTCCTGAACTCTCTTAACCGCATTACACGAAATTAAAAAGATTGTAGTTAAGGTAATAAATAATATTTTTGTCAGAAAGTGTTTCAATCCCTATTTCATTATTGATTCAAAAATACACTATTTGTATGGTTAGCAAAAACCAAAAGAAACTAATAAAGAGTTTATATCAAAAAAAGTACCGAAAACAACATGAACTGTTCGTTGCTGAAGGAAAAAAAGTGATAAAAGAATTGCTTGATGCAAATTTTGAGTTGTATGCACTGTACACTGTTGATGAAGAAATCTTTAATATTGATGATAAACTGCAGTTCATTGTAACAGAAGAAGAGTTAAAACAAATTAGTTTTTTGGCTACAGCTCAAAGCGTATTAGCTATTTTTTCTACTCCTAAGCCTAGAGAAATTAATGATGATGGCATTGTGCTCTTATTGGATGATATTAGAGATCCAGGAAATTTAGGTACTATTATTCGTTTATGTGACTGGTTTGGAGTAAAAGAACTGGTGTGTTCGAATCAAACGGTAGATTGTTTTAATCCTAAAGTGATTCAAGCCACTATGGGTTCTATAACTAGAGTAAATATTAATTATACTGATACAGTAGCATTTTTACAGTCTCAAAAAGAAGGTGCTAATATTTTTGGTACTTTTATGGATGGAGATAATATATATCCAATGCAATTACCAGAACAAGCTGTTATTATAATGGGAAATGAAGCTAATGGAATATCTGCCGAAATTGAAAACCTTGTTAATAAACGAATTGCAATACCTCAATTTGGTGCTGGCCAAAAAACCGAAAGTTTAAACGTGGCAACAGCAACAGCAATTGTTCTCAGCGAATTTAAAAGATCTTTATAGTGATTTACTGAAAGGTAAAGTTTATAAAAACTCCTCGAGTAGACATTTTATCTATATCCGCAGTCCAAGGGCTATTAGGGTCGTTGTCTTTTACCAATTCATCAGACATTGCAAATACACCTCTTATAGAAGGAGTGAACTTGAAGTAGAAAAGATATAAGTCTATACCAAAACCTATTTCATAATAATTAGTATTGGTAGTCATTCTAAACTCTCCGGTGCTATTGTCATCAGGATTATCTTCATTACTGGATAAGTTAATAGAAGTAGATACTCCTCCTATAATAAAGGGTTTGAAATTATTAATCCTTTTGGTTGATATTTTTAGGAGCAATGGCACATGCACATAAGTTGATTTAACTTCTCGAAATGACTCGAATTGCGAAGTAAATGCTGGATTAGAAAAATTTAGGTTTCTGCTTGTAAATGTAACCATTGGTTCTAATCTAAGGTCGAGATAATCATTGATTCTCATGTTCCCTAGTAAACCTACACTAAAACCTATTGTCTTATCTACTACAATATCTGCATTTTCAAACTCGGTGGCATAATCAAAATTAAAATCGTAACTATTAAATCCAAGAATATAACCCCAACTAAATCGAGGTTTGTCAAAATTTTGTAAGTTTTGTACTTTTTCTTTCGAAAATAATTGAGCACTCATGTCTTGAGCACACATTACAAGGACAATTACAATAAAAAGTTTTTTCATCTACCTAAAAATTTACTGACTCATGATGTCTATCATGTTTATATTAATCAGTATAGTTGCTTTTTAAATGCCCTATTGATTGGGCTTTTATATTATTTTTTAGCTTTATAAATAGTAGCTACTCCAAAAGTTTGAGGTTTATCTTCAACATCTATAAACCCAATTTTTTTTAAAATATTGTTGAACGCTTCACCATAAGGAAAAGCTGCAGCACTTTCACTTAGGTAAGAATATGCGGATTGATCTTTAGAGAAAATCTTGCCAATAAGTGGTAATACCTTTGTGGTATATAGCTTGTGGCCTTGCCTGTAAGGGGTTTTGGTAGGAAGAGAAGTTTCTAACACCACAAAAATTCCTCCTGGTCTAAGCACTCTGTAAATTTCTGAAAGCCCTTTTTCGAGATTCTCAAAATTTCTAACCCCAAAAGCAACCGTAACAGCATCGAAATAGTTTTCTTCATAAGGAAGATTTTCACTATCCCCTGTAACCATATCAATTACAGTATCTAGATTTTTTGTTTCTATTTTTTTTCTACCTACTTCTAGCATTCCTGTCGAAATATCAAGACCTACAATTTTCGAAGCACCAGTCTTGGATAGGTTTATCGCCAAGTCTCCGGTTCCTGTAGCTACATCTAGAATTTTTTCAGGCTTGATTTTACCTACCAGTTTTACTACTTTCTTTCTCCATTTAACATCAATACCAAAAGAAATAACACGATTTAACCCATCATAGTTTCCCGAAATTGTATCAAACATTTCGGTAACCTGTTCTTTTTTAGATCTGTTATTATCTTTATATGGTGTTATATTTTCTGACATTCAAAAAAATTTAGGCAAATATACATTTTTGATATTGTTTGTGATAACAGATTCGAATTAAGTTGGATATAATCAAATTTCACCAGTTACTCAATTTGCACTATCTTTGTACGCTTTTATATTTTAAGACAGTAAGTGTCGTTATATAATGGAGTAAAAAATAATTTTTAGTTCTATTTTATCTTTAGATGAAAAACAATATACAAAACCGATGAAAATCATTATTGCCGGAGCAGGTGAAGTAGGATTTCATTTGGCTAAATTACTCTCGTTTGAGTCCCAGGATATTACTCTTATAGATACAGATAAGGAATGTCTTAACTATGCAGATACTCATCTAGATATTAGAGTTATTAAAGGAGATGCTACTTCTATTACGATTTTAAAAGAAGCAAGAGTCGCCAATGTTGATATGGTTATTAGCGTAACTTCTAGCGAAACAACTAATATTACAGTTTGTGTATTAGCAAAACAATTAGGTGCTAAAAGAACTATTGCAAGAATCTCGAATGCGGAGTTTATTGAGAATAAGGAAGAAGTCGGTTTTACCAAATTCGGTATTGATGAATTAATATCTCCAGAAGCACTTGCCGCAAGTGAAATAGAATTACTACTTAATCAATCGGCATTTCACGACAGTTATGAGTTCGAAGATGGAGCATTAACTATGGTGGGGACCACATTATCTGCAGAAGCTTTGTTTGTGGGTAAAACAGTACGAGAAGCAGCAGAGATATTTCCAGAACTCCATTTTATGCCTATCGCTATTCAGCGTTCAGGAACACAATATACTATTATACCAAGAGGAGATACATCCTTTAAGAAAGGAGATCAGGTGTATTTTGTTACTTCCAAAGGGGGAGTCGAGGAGCTCTATAAACTTACGGGTAAAGTAAAAGAGCAGATTAAAAATGTAATGATTCTTGGTGGAAGTAAAATAGGATATCAAACTTCATGTGATCTTTGTGATCATAAATTTAGGGTAAAACTTATTGAAAAAGATAAAGACAAATCTTTTGACTTGGCAGATGATTTACCAAATGCATTAATAATTAATGGAGATGGCCGCAATGTAGAGCTATTACAAGAAGAAAGTATAGAGGATATGGATGCTTTTATTGCGGTGACAGGTAATTCTGAAACAAATATTATGTCCTGTTTAGTGGCCAAGTCCAAAGGGGTTAGAAAAACAATTGCACTGGTAGAGAATATGGATTATTTTCAATTATCGCACTCTATAGGTATCGATACTTTAATCAATAAAAAACTACTTGCAGCTAATAATATTTTTAGGTTTATCAGAAAAGGTGAGGTTGTAGCGATGACCAAACTTAACAATATGAATGCCGAACTACTCGAGTTTATTGTTAAACCTACCTCAGAGGTAAGCGATAATCTTATTAAAGAACTTGATTTTCCTCGTTCTGCTATTATTGCAGGAGTTATTCGAGATGGAATAGGAATGATCCCATTAGGAGATTTTTATATCGAAGCAGGGGATAGGGTAGTCGTTTGTTGTTTACCAAAATCTATTAAGAAAATAGAAAAGCTCTTCTTGTAAACATGTCTAAATTAAACTATAAAATTATTTCACATATTATGGGGCTTTTGTTGCTCTGTAATGGTTGTTTTATGTTGTTCGCAACTATTATCAGTTTTATTTATAAAGATGGTGTGACCTTAGAGATTATGATGGCATCTTTGGCGACTATGTTTATTGGTATTGCAATGATGTTTTTGACTAGAGAACATCAAAAAGAAATTAATAAAAGAGAAGGGTATATAGTAGTTACTTTTGGATGGATTTTTATGTCTTTGAGCGGTACTTTACCCTATTTGTTTTCTGGAGCAATACCAACTTTTACAAATGCTTTTTTTGAGACGATGTCTGGGTACACTACCACAGGAGCCTCTATTTTAAATGAAATAGAAATTATCCCTAAAGGAATTTTGTTCTGGCGTAGTTTAACGCATTGGATAGGAGGTATGGGGATTATTGTTTTGGCGATTGCTATTTTACCATTATTAGGAATAGGAGGTATGCAATTATTTGCAGCTGAAGCGCCAGGGCCAAATGCCGATAAATTGCATCCTCGAATTACAGATACGGCAAAAAGATTGTGGTTGATTTATTTTGGATATACAGCAGCCGAAACTATTTTGTTAAAGCTGGCAGGAATGAATTTCTTTGATGCTATAAACCATGCATTAAGTACACTATCTACTGGAGGTTTTTCTACCAAAAATGCGAGTGTAGCTTATTGGAATGATCAACCCATGATACAATATATCATTATGTTGTTTATGTTTTTGGCAGGGATGAATTTTGTACTTAGTTATTTCGGTTTTAAGGGCAAGGTTCAGAAAATTATTAAAGATGAAGAGTTTAAGTTGTATAGCCTTTTTGTAATTGCATTTACTGTTATTGCAACGGTGATTATATATTTTAAAGCAGATGTTTCTATTTCTTCAATAGATCACCCCATGGTTTGGGGAGAAGCAGAAAGTGCCTTTCGTCATGCTTTATTTCAAGTACTAGCAGTAGTCACGACCACTGGTTTTGTAAGTGCTGATTTTACAATGTGGACACCTTTTTTAACAGTATTTTTCTTCGGGATTATGTTTTTAGGAGGATCTGCAGGATCGACCTCAGGAGGGATGAAAGTAGTTCGGCATTTAATTACTATTCGTAACGGAATTTTGGAGTTTAAAAGAACACTGCACCCTAGAGCTGTATTGCCAGTACGTTATAATACAAGAGCTGTATCTAAAGAAATTGTATTTAATATATTAGCATTTTTTATATTATATATGCTCGCTTTTATTATAGGTTCTGTGGTGTTAGGAGCGTTAGGTTTGGATTTTGAAACGGCTATTGGTGGGGCAGCCTCATCATTGGGTAATGTTGGCCCAGCTTTTGGAAAACTCAGTCCGGTTAATAATTTCGATGTTCTTCCTGATTTTGGGAAATGGTGGTGTTGTTTCTTAATGCTAATCGGAAGATTAGAACTTTTTACGGTGTTAATACTTCTTACACCTTTTTTCTGGCGTAATAGGTAATATAGATTTTTTAAAAATAAACGGCTAGTTTCTTAAGGAAGAGAGTAGTGTAGTGTTATAGTCCAAAGCTCTGTAACTTTTTTTATAGTGTCTTTTACTTTTCCGGTTATGCTATCCAGGTGTTCGGGCTCTATTAAAAAAATATCCAAAATAGATTCGTAATAACTCAAATGATTAGATATAAACTCCTTTTCAGGTTTCATGTCTAAAATTTCGTCGTCGGTTTTGGTTACATTGAAATTCTCTTTAAAGATTTGCAATACATTTTTTTGAACTATACGTTCTTTTTCCTGTATATCCATGGGGGAAATGGTTTTAAGTTGGTTTTTATGACCTGTTTAGGTGAAACAGGACCGTAACATAGATAGCTATAACTCTGATTTCATTTATTTATTATCGAAAAAAAATCTTTTAATGGTAAATAAAAGTTAAGATGTATTAAGATATTTCTAAAAAATACAAACCGACTATATCGAGGTGTGATATAGTCGGTTTGTATTATAATATTTTGAACTTTTTAGCCTATAGCTTCTTTAATTCTTTTAATAGCTTCTATGATTTGTTCTGTACTAGCGGCATACGAAATTCTAATGCAATTTCCATTTCCAAAAGCAATTCCTGTAACGGTGGCAACATTGGCTTTTTCTAGTAAAAACATAGAAAGATCTGTAGCATTTTCAATAGTTTGCCCTTGTAATGTTTTTCCGAAGTAATAAGAAACATCAGGGAAAACATAAAACGCACCCTCTGGTTCATTACATTCAAATCCTGGGATCTCAGATAATAGGTTTAAGATAAGTTTTCTTCGTTCTTTAAACTCATCAACCATGTATTGAATTTTGCTTACAGGAGCTTCTAGTGCTGTGATTACCGCTCGTTGAGCAATACAGTTTGCACCACTAGTCACTTGACCTTGTATTTTATTACAAGCTCTGGCTATCGATTTAGGAGCTCCTATATAACCAATTCTCCATCCCGTCATAGCAAATGCTTTTGCAACACCATTAATTGTTACGGTTCTGTCATACATATCTTCGAATTGTGCCATAGAAGCATGATCACCAACATAATTAATATGCTCATAGATTTCATCACTTACTACGATTATTTCCGGATATTTTTGTAACACATCTGCCAGAGCTCTAAGTTCTTGTTTACTGTAGATAGAGCCACTAGGGTTGCAAGGAGAGCTGTACCATAACATTTTTGTGTTTGGTGTGATAGCAGCTTCTAATTGCTCGGCAGTCATTTTAAAATCAGTATCTATAGATGTTTTTACTTCTACAGGTACTCCTCCAGATAGTTTTATAATATCACTATAACTTACCCAGTAAGGACATGGTAATATAACTTCGTCACCCGGATTAATATATACCTGCGCAACGTTATATAAAGATTGCTTAGCTCCGGTAGAAACAACAATCTGAGAGCGGTCATAAACAAGGTTATTGTCTCGTTTAAATTTGGTGATAATCGCATCTTTTAATTCAACATAACCATCTACTGGAGTGTATGAGTTATAATTGTCATTAACGGCTTGTATTGCAGCCTCTTTAATGAAATCTGGAGTATTAAAATCTGGTTCTCCAAGACTTAAACCAATAATGTCTTTTCCTTCTGCTCTTAGTTCTCTTGCTTTTGCAGCCATCGCTAATGTTGCCGAAGCTTCAAGAGCATTGATTCTGTCTGATAATTGTGTACTCATTTCCGATACTTGTGTACTCATTTTAATTGGTAATAATAAAAGTTATGATTGAATTGCAGGCTTAACTCCCATCTCTTTTAGGTGTTTGAAATGAGCAATTATAGCCTTTCGTGTGGTTTTATATTCGTTATAGGGTAAATTAAACTCTAAAGCAGTTTGTTTTACGATTTTCGAAATTTTGGTATAATGAACATGACTTATATTTGGAAAAATATGGTGCTCCACTTGGTGATTTAATCCACCAGTAAACCAATTTACCAATCTATTTTTGGTTGAAAAATTAACAGTAGTAAATAGTTGATGGATAGCCCAAGAATTTTTCATTGTTCCCGTTTGATCAGGAACAGGCATTTGCGCATCTTCAACCATATGAGCCAGTTGAAATACAACACTTAATATTAATCCAGCAACATAATGCATTATAAAAAAGCCTAGTAAAATCTTCCACCATGCTATAGACATAAATATCATGGGGATTACAATCCATATTAAAACATAAATCGTTTTGGTGACTACCACAGTACTCCATTGCTTTAAAGGACTAGGTAGCTTACCATAAGATAACTTACGGGCCAAATAATTCTTAGTTTGTTTGAAATCGGTTGTTAACGCCCAATTAAAAGTTAACAATCCATATAGGAATATAGAGTAATAATGTTGAAACCTATGAAAACGTCTCCATTGTGCGTGTTTAGTAAATCGAATCACTCGTCCGGCGTCCATGTCTTCATCATGTCCATGGATATTTGTGTATGTATGGTGTAAAACATTATGTTGTACCTGCCAATTGTACACATTTCCGGCTAGGATATAAATACTGTTTCCCATTAATTGATTGATCCATTTCTTAGAAGAATATGACCCATGATTTCCGTCATGCATTACATTCATACCTACGCCTGCCATACCAACTCCCATCACTATGGTAAGTAATAATAACCACCATTGAGAGATATCAAGGGTAAGGATTAAAAAATATGGTGTTAAGAAAAGGGAGAACATAACTATTGTTTTTAAGTGCAATCTCCAGTTTCCTGTTCTTTTGATATCGTTATCTTTGAAATACTGATTAACACGCTTATTTAGCGTTCTAAAAAATTTGGCAGAATCGGCTCTGCTAAAACGTACATTAGGTGTTGTCATGTTATTGAGGTTTATGACCAAACGTTATAGGTCATCGTAATATTGGGTAAATTTAGGTATTTAAATTTTTTTAAGTTCCTAAAAAGAAGTAAAATATATCAGTTTAACATGTATTTTTGCGCTTTAACTTGAATTGATGAATACCATATTAAAATATTTTCCGGATTTAACCGAAGAACAACAAGATCAGTTTTCTAAGCTGAGAGAATTGTATACTGAATGGAATGCAAAGATTAATGTAATTTCTCGTAAAGACATAGAATTGCTGTATGAACGACATGTATTGCATTCTCTGGGAATAGCTAAAATACAGAGTTTTAAGCCTGGATCTAATGTTTTGGATGTAGGTACGGGTGGAGGGTTTCCGGGGATTCCTTTGGCGATTTTATTCCCAGAAACGCAGTTTTATTTGATCGACGTTATTGCCAAAAAAATTAAAGTGGTTAATGAAGTGGCAAATGCTTTAGAGCTCAAAAATGTAAAAGCTGAACAACGCAGAGCAGGAACTTTTGACGAACGTTTTGACTTTGTAGTAAGTCGAGCAGTTACTAATATGCCGGATTTTGTGAAATGGGTACGCAAAAATATTGCTAAAAAAAGTAATCATGAGTTGCAAAATGGGATTTTGTACCTGAAAGGCGGAGATTTAACTCAGGAGCTAGCACTTTTTCCAAAAGCTGTAGAACATAATCTTTCTGATTATTTTAAAGAAGGTTTCTTCGAAACAAAGAAGGTGGTGTATCTTCCTTTAAAATATAAACTTTAACTTTTTAAATTTAACCGCATCTCAATTAAATGTTTTTTAAAGCCTGTCTTTTGGTAGGCTTTTATAGCTCGCGGGTTTTTCTCATAAACTTTTAAACGAATCTCTTCAATGTCTTTAGTGCTAAACCAATTGGTAATATGTGTTATAATGGCCTGGCTAACACCTTTTCCTCTATGTTCTTCTTTTACATACATAAAACCAATATACCCTAGCTGTTTTTGTAAAAAAAAATCTTGTCTATCTCTAATTTGACCATAACCACTACCAATGATTTCGTCATTAATTTCGGCAACCACAACTTCCGTTTGCTTCGAAAGGATATATTTTTCAATACTATAATAACTTATTTTTTCATGTTGCTTTAAAGTGATATCCATAGGACGCTCGGCTTCTATGATTTTTTGTTCAAAATCAAGAAGGGTAGGTAAATCCTCTATTTTAGCAGTTCTAAGAATCATATGGTATTGGTGTTAAAAGAAATAAAAAAAGGATGTCTTAAGACATCCTTTTTTGTTAATTGTATTATTCTCCTAGAAAAGGATATCTATAATCTTTTGGTGAAACAAAAGTTTCTTTAATGGTTCTTGGAGAAACCCAACGCAATAGATTTAAATATGATCCTGCTTTGTCATTTGTTCCAGAAGCTCGAGCACCACCAAAAGGTTGTTGTCCAACAACAGCTCCTGTTGGTTTATCATTAATATAAAAATTACCAGCACTATTTTGTAATGCTTTAGTAGCTTCTGCTGCTGCATAACGATTTGTAGAAAATATAGCTCCTGTGAGGGCATATTCGCTAGTGTTGTCAACTAATTTTAAGGTATCTGCCCATTGATTGTCATCATATACGTAAATGGTAATTACGGGCCCAAAAAGTTCTGTACACATTGTAGTGTATTTTGGGTCTTTTGCAAGAATTACTGTAGGCTCTATAAAATAACCTTTGGATTTGTCATAGTTACCACCTGCAATAATTTCTGCATCAGGGTCATTCTTAGCTTGGTCGATATATTTTGCTAGTTTATCAAAAGATCCTTCATGGATAACCGCAGTAATGAAGTTACTCATGTCTTCTGGTGATCCCATTTTAAAAGACTTAGTGTCTTCAATTAAAAACTTTTCTACATCTGCCCATAGGCTTTTAGGAATATAAGCTCTTGAAGCAGCGCTACATTTCTGTCCTTGAAATTCAAAAGCTCCTCGAGAGATACCAGTGGCTACTTGCTTAGCATTTGCACTAGGGTGAGCGATTATAAAGTCTTTACCTCCTGTTTCTCCAACTATTCTAGGATATGTTTTGTAGTTATGGATATTGGTTCCAATTTTTGCCCAAATATCTTTAAATACATGTGTGCTTCCAGTAAAGTGAATACCCGCAAAATCAGGGCTGGCTAAAACTGTATCTGTAATCATTACAGGATCTCCATATACCACATTAATTACTCCATCAGGCACGCCAGCTTCTTTAAAGATGTCTACAATAATTTTAGCCGAAAATATTTGGCTATCACTAGGTTTCCAAACTACAGTATTACCCATTAATGCAGCACTTGCAGGAAGATTTCCTGCAATAGCAGTAAAGTTAAATGGTGTAATAGCATATACAAATCCTTCTAATGGTCGGTATTCTAATCTGTTCCATGAATCTGAGGTAGAATCTGGTTGGTCCTCATAAATTTGAGTCATAAATTCTACGTTGAAGCGTAGAAAATCTATGAATTCGCATGCCGCATCAATTTCAGCCTGAAAAATATTCTTAGATTGAGCCAACATTGTTGATGCATTAATTCTTGCTCTATATGGCCCTGCTATTAGTTCTGCTGCTCTTAAAAATACAGCAGCACGTTGTTCCCAAGCTAGATCTGCCCACTGCTCTCTTGCTTCTATGGCGGTATCAATTGCTTTTTGTACGTGTGCTTTTTCTGCCTTGTGGTATGTTCCTAATACATGCTTGTGATCGTGAGGAGGAGACATTGTGCCGGTGTCCCCGGTTTTTATCTCTTCACCATTAATATATAAAGGAACATCTATTGTGTCGCTATACATTTTTTTATAAGTAGCCAGAACTTCTTCTCTCTCTGGTGTTCCAGGAGCGTAAGACTTTACAGGTTCATTTATTGCTGTAGGAACTTGAAAAAAACCTTTTCCCATAATGTAATATGTTGTTTAAAATTATTAAGATGTATTATCTAATGAGTTAGTCAATTAGGATAGCAAAGATAGAAAATTAAAAAAGTTAATATCTATTTTAACCTTTTATAAACATTGTGGGGTATGTATTTTTTTTTGTAAGTTGTCAAATATTTAGCCGACCCAAAATTTATGTGTACAGTAACGTTAATTCCAACTCAAGAAAATAATTTTATTCTAACCTCTAATCGTGATGAGGCTATTAATAGAAAAACATTACTTCCTGAGTTCTATCAAGTAAATAAAACAAGAATGCTATTTCCTAAAGATGCTGTAGCAGGAGGTACTTGGATAGGTGTAAGTGATAAAAATACAATGATATGTTTACTAAATGGTGGCTTTGAAATTCATGAAAGGCTTTCGTCATATAGACAAAGTAGAGGGGTTGTTGTAAAGGATTTGCTAGAAGCAGATTATTTAGAGGAGGCCATATTAGCATATGATTATAACGGTATAGAGCCATTTACTATAGTAGCGGCAAATTGGCAATCTGATTTGGTGCTTTTTGAATTGGTCTGGGATGGTAAGAAAAAACATTTCCGTTCCTTAGAGAAAGAAACCCATATTTGGTCATCTTCTACGCTTTATAATCAAAAAATGAAGACCATTCGTAAAAAGTGGTTTAAGACCTTTGAAGAAGAAAATATCCATACTCCAGATACCTTATTAGATTTTCATAAAAATGCTGGAATTGGAGATAAGGATGTTGATCTGCAAATAGATAGAGGTTTTTTGAAAACAAGAAGCATAACGCAGATTGTTAAGAATGATGAAGACTTATCTATGAGATATGAGAACTTACAAAACAAAGAGGTAAATACGGTTACTTTTGAAGCTATAACGGCGTGAACTACACAGGCAAAATAATTTCGCTTGCTTTTCCTGATACCTTTGTTCGTTTTTCTGACGAGAAAAATGCATCAAACCTATTACAATTATTTGGTTTGGGTAAGAATGGAGTGATTAAAGCTGGACATGCAGCCTTTGTTCTTATTGAAAACAAAACAGGAATTGCAGAATACTATGACTTTGGACGGTATATTACTCCTCAAGGTAAAGGGAGGGTTAGAAGTGCTGTTACCGATGTGGAGTTAGAAATACCTTTTAAGGCTACATTTACCTCAGACCAAAAATTAGCAAATATTAATGAATTTTTGTTGTGGCTTGAAAAGCATCCCGAAAAAACTCATGGTAGTGGTCGATTAGTGGCTTCGGTATGTGATAATATTTTTTATGATAAGGCAAGGGCGTATGTTATAGAGACTCAAAGCAGAGGGAGTATTCCGTATAGCACGTTTAGAAAAGAAGGAAGTAATTGTTCGAGAATCGTTACTGATACCATATTGGAAAGCACAGACAATTCGAAAATTAGAACCCCATTATTGAGAAATAAAATGTTTACACCAAGTCCTTTGGGTAATGTTGAAAAATCGCGTTTAAAAAACCCTATTTATCAAGTTGAAAAAGGGGAGTTGATAGTGTATCCAGGATCAGTTTTTAAAGAAAACCTCACAAACTACTTTGATAAGAAAATTCCTGAAATGACGAATAACCATGTGGTTAGTCCACAAGGATTTTTAAAGAACGCTCATTTTCTGGATGGTATAGGAAGTAGTGCATACTTTGTTATGAATTCTCACGAATCCAGTCAAAATCTGTTTGAGATCACAAGATATACAGAGTGTGGAGAGGAAGATTTTAAAGGTGTGTTTTCTGTTAAGAGCAAACACTTTGATATAGAGAAAGATTATTCTTTTGTTTATGATTCTAATTGTAAGTATTGCCATGTTGAGCAAGAAGGGAATAAAATCCGATTTGATTTAAAACATCGCATTATACCAATTAATGGCTAGAATATAGAATGAATAAGAATGTCTGATTAATTAAGAGCAAATGGTGCGCTTAGTTTAAAGCCAGGGATTAATACCTTAAACTTTCTGGTAGAAGTGAAGTTAACCATATTATAGTGTCCTTTCATAGCACCAAATGGAGAGCTAAGAAGACATCCACTGTTATATGTGTGAGATTCTCCAGGTTTAAGAACAGGTTTTTTGCCGATAACACCTTCCCCTTCCACAACTTCAGTGCTGTTTAAGGCGTCTTTGATTTCCCAGAAACGCGAAGTGAGTTGTACAGAGTCTTTACTTTGATTTTCAATTGTGATACGATAACCAAAGGCAAAATGAATCTTGTAGTTCTTATAGAACGTACCTTCAAAGGTGGTGTCCACCGAAATCTTTATACCTCTTGTTATTTGTTGAACCATCCTAAAAAATAAAAATCGAACCTGCAATAGTAATGGCGGAGCCAATACCTGCTAAGATAAAAAATAAAACATTCAATAATAGAAATTTAACAATAGTTTTGCCTCTACCTTGATTATAGAATTTTCGCATTGCTCTATAAAGGTAAAAAAGAAATATCCATATGGCAATCCCCGAAGCTGCTTTGCTTTTTATGATTTGATCAATTAGTATAGATATTCCGATAAGTATAAAAAACATGGTTTGCGTATGAAACGTAAATACTAAATGCTCCATGTAAGTAAAAGGCCTTCTAACATAGAGTAGCCATATACTTAATGCAAAGAAAGGAAGGAAGAAGAATATAATAAAAGGCAATTTGTTAAATATAAACTCTAATAGTTCACGGCCATAATTATCGTTAATACTATTTGTTTTTATAGCTCTGTGGTAGATATATTTATTAAATCTATTTTTTTTATGATTTAATTCTGTAAGGGCTCGAATAGCTGAGACTTCCCCTGTTTTGTCATAATGATCATCGTACATTGTCCATAGTTTTGTACTTTTCTTAAAAAAGCCCATAGAATCAATTTGTTCTTGCGAATAATAAATGATTTTTTCAGGTTCTTGTTCTTCTGTAAAGAAAGGTGAGGTGTTTTCTATTTCTGCTATATTTTTGGCGATTTCTTCTTTTTGTGATACCGAAAGCCCTTTGTTTCCTTTAATGTCTTTAGTGATTTTCTGTTTTAGAGAATCTACATCAACATTTTCTTTTATTTCATTAACAGCATCTTTTCCAAAAGATATCTTGTCTTCTACTCCTGTGCTAAAATCATCAAAATCAATAAACAACCCATTGATGATAAAAAATATTATAGAAACACTAAGGTAAAATCGAAAAGGATTAGCATACTTCACTCTAATGCCTTCTACATAATCTTTAGAGATTTTTCCAGGGCTAAATAGTAAAGCAATTATAGTGTGCCTTAATCGAGAATCGTATGAAAAAATACTGGCAAAAAACTCACCAAAAAAATCTTTTAATGATAGTTTTTTTGTGGTGTTGATTTGTCCGCAATTATGGCAATACCGATCAATCATATCTAAAGGAACGCCGCAATTAAGACATTCGTTTCCCCGATACTTTTTTAAAAATCTCCCCTTATTTTTCATGAATGGTTAGTTTGTCCCAACTAGGTGACTAAAATAATAGGAGTTTATTACAATGCCAAAAATGAATAACTAAATATTCTAATTTGTAATAGTCGAAGAGTTTCCTGTACCTTTTCCGATAGCACGATCATACCGAGCTCCCGGAGCTCGGTAGTATGGGATAACGGTATATTCGTTTTCAGTTTCGTCATAATTACCGCTAATAATCCCAGGATCCAGAGTTCCGTCTGGGCGTAAAAGAACGTATTTATAGTTGTAAAAACCTTGTTTAAATAACCTCGTAGCACTATAAAAACCAGTTTCTTTATTGTATTGTAGTTTTGTGGAATCGTCTAGCGTATAATTATTAAAATTACCATATATATGAAGTTCTCCATCCCCTATACCTTCATAAGATTCTAATAAAAAATGCATCCAGACATAATCAGCTTCAACATTGTTGTTATCATTAGCATTAATATTTCGAATTACAAAGTTTCCATTAATATCGGGGTTGTACGTGTATCTTCTATTTGCCCTTGTGATATTACGATGTAGATAATTATGGTAAATATCTTTTAGTTCTATTTTGGCGATACTTGCATAGGCAGCACGTATATCTTTACTGTCAAATGATAAATATTCGTTTCCTCCCCAAAAACTGGATTCTTGATCGTATTTGTACACCAGTTTGTTGGCAATAGTAAATTGCGGTATAAGGTTGGTTATAGCTTCTTTAATATCATTATTTTGAATGACTAGGGTTTGTACTGTTTTTTTAGGATTTCTTAGAATTTGGTTAGGTGAGTTTATTTCGAATTGAACGGATTGTCTGGTATCGATATATTTAAAATCTCTTGATCTTTTGGTGTATACCTTTACAGTTGTTAATGGTTCGTAAATGATGAATTTGCGAGAAAATACGGTTTCGTCATCATCATTATAAATTTCTAGTATGTAATTTCCGCTTACTTTTAATCCTCTTGTGTCTTCATTTGGGATACTTAATGTATAATGACTATACATTTGCAAGGTGTTAAATGAGTTTTCGTAATTAACTATTCGAATTTCATCAAATCCATCCATGAATTCATTTTTATATAAAACCGATGGAGTCCAATCAAAATTATAATGCGTAATTCTATAATAGTAATCGGCCTCATCACCATGAATATCATCAAAAGTAATTCTAAGAGGTTCTCCTAGTTTAATAATTGGGATTCCTGCGAATTCTTGATTGCCAGTAAATTGTATGGTCCGGATATAATCAACTGCGGGAGTTTCTTCAACAATAGACTGACCAAATAGAGTAAGATTAATATTGGTAAGAAATACAAGTAAAAGTGTAGTTTGTTGAAGTTTTTTAAACATTATTAAGGTTGTTGAGGGTATAAATATAAACAAAATACGTGCCTAAATGATAAAGTTGGTTTCTTTGAGAGTAAAACCTTTATTTAGAAACGTTATAAATAAAATCTTATAACACAACCAGCTTTCACTTACGTGTTTTAATTAGTAAATTTGCACGATTTTTTTAGTTAATTAACATAGACTACAAATATGTCAAAAGACATTCGTATCAGAAAAGGCTTAGACATTAAGCTTGTTGGTGAGGCAGAGAAGAAGACTTCAAAAGCTACCAGAAGTAATGTTTACGCAATTAAGCCTGACGATTTTCACGGTATTGTGCCAAAAGTTATTGCAAAACAGGGTACAGAAGTAAAAGCCGGCGAACCACTTTTTCACTCTAAATCTAATGAAAAAATACTTTTTCCTTCTCCTGTAAGTGGAGAAATAGCGGAAATTGTTCGTGGTGCCAAAAGAAAGATTTTAGCCTTTAAAATCCTTAGTGATAAGGAGCAGAAGTATGCAGATTTTGGAGCTAAAGACGTAAGTGCTATGAGTGGAGATGAGGTTAAAACTCATCTATTAGCATCTGGTTGCTGGCCATTCATTAAACAACGTCCTTATGATGTAATTGCAAATCCCGATGTTGCTCCAAAGGCAATATTTATTTCTGGATATGCAACTGCACCCTTATCGGCAGATTATGATTATATTCTAGAGGGTAAAGAGCAAGAAATTCAAGTTGCTATAGATGCACTTGGCAAATTAACCGATGGACAAGTTCATGTGTCGATTGGTAAAAATGGAAACTCTCCTCTTGCAAAACTTAATAATGTAGTACTTCATAATGTTTCTGGTCCACATCCGGCAGGAAATGTTAGCGTACAAATAGCAAAACTTGATCCTATTAATAAAGGAGAAGTTGTGTGGGTAGTAAATCCACAAGATCTTATTATTATTGGGGAATTATTGCTAACTGGGAAATTTAATGCAGAAAGAAACATTGCTTTGGCAGGTTCTTCGGTTAAAAATCCACAGTATTACACAACCAAAATAGGAGCTCAAGTATCAAGTGTTGTATACGATTCTGGAGTATATGATGAAGGAAATATACGTGTGATTAGTGGTGATGTACTTACCGGAGAAAATGTAAAACCTGATGGTTATTTAGGATATTATCATAGTAGTATCTCTGTGATTCCAGAAGGAGATGATTATGAGTTCTTTGGATGGAACAAGCCAATTTTTAATAAAATATCTCCATCAAGAGCACTTACTTTTTCTTGGTTATTTCCAAATAAAAAATATAGTCTTAATACAAATACTAATGGTGAGCATAGAGCTTTTGTAGTTACAGGAAACTATGAGAGTGTATTCCCTTTTGATATTTATCCATTACAACTGCTTAAAGCATGCGCGGTAAATGATTTGGATGCTATGGAGCAGTTAGGGATGTATGAAGTTGCTCCCGAGGATTTTGCCCTTACAGAATTTATATGTGTTTCTAAGCAACCACATCAGCAAATTATACGAGAAGGGTTAGACTTAATGTTAAAAGAAATAGGATAGTGCTATGGGATTAAAAGATAAATTACATAAACTAAAACTTAAGTATAAGGGTAAAAAGATGGCTCCAGCTTTTAATGCTATCCATACATTTTTGTATTTACCCAATGAAACTACACATTCTGGTTCTCATGTTCGAGGAGCAGATGATTTAAAACGAACCATGAATACTGTTATCATGGCTTTATTGCCATGTTTAATATTTGGGATGTTTAATGCTGGATATCAACATAATCTTGCCGAAGGAAATATAGAAGCTGTTGCTAATGGTTTTTTTAGTGCAGGTTTTTGGGCCTTTGATAACCTTACTATTGGACTATGGAAAGTATTACCATTAGTGATTATTTCTTACGGAGTTGGACTTGGCGTAGAATTCTTATTTGCGGTTATTAAAGGACACGAAGTTGAAGAAGGGTATTTGGTTACTGGGATGTTAGTACCTTTAATAGTACCGATAGATACTCCATTATGGATGCTAGCAGTAGCCGTAATCTTTGGTGTGGTTATAGGAAAAGAAGTCTTTGGAGGAACAGGAATGAATATTCTTAACCCTGCATTAACGATTAGAGCATTTCTATTCTTTGCATATCCAACATGGATGTCTGGAGATAAGGTTTGGGTGCATGGTGCTGTAGAAAGAGCAAATGAAATTGCAGATGGTGCAAAATTAGATGCGATATCGGGAGAAACCGTTTTAGGAGCTTTGGCTCAAGGAAAAGATCTTTCGTATTCTGTTTCTGATATGTTCCTTGGGTTTATTCCTGGTTCTGTTGGAGAAACTTCTGCACTTTTGATATTATTAGGAGGATTGTTTTTGATCTTTACTAAGATTGGAAGCTGGAGAATTATGTTAAGTGCTACACTAGGAGCATTAGCAATGGGATTAATTTTTAATGGTATTGTAAATGCCGAATGGATTAGTCAAGGAAGTAAATTCTATAGTTTGATGAGCACAGAGTTTTGGCATCATTTAATTATTGGTGGTTTTGCTTTTGGTGTTGTTTTTATGGCAACTGATCCTGTGACAGCTTCACAAACTAATAAAGGAAAATGGATATACGGATTTTTTATAGGATTTATATCTATACTAATTCGCGTATTCAACCCAGCATACCCAGAAGGAGTAATGTTAGCAATTTTATTGATGAATGTATTTGCTCCAACCATTGATCATTATGTGGTTCAGGGTAACGTGAAGAAAAGAATGAAACGTTTAAAACTTAAAACGGCTTAATCATGGCGATTAATACAGATAAAAATTCATATACAATCATATTTGCTATCGCGATGGTAGTTGTGGTTGGTTCATTATTAGCATTTACTGCTTCTTCGTTAAAAGGAAGGATAGATGCAAATAAACGTACAGAAAAGCAGCAGAACATACTTTTTGCAATGGGGGTTACTGATACCGAAGATCCTAACGAATTTGTGCCTGCAGAGCAAGCTCAGGAATTATTCGATAAGTATGTAGGTGAAGAACAATACATCATTGTTGGAAGTACAGCTCAAAAAACTACAGATGCATTTGATATCGAAGTTAAGAAAGAGAATGACAAGGTAAAACAAGATGATAGTTACGAAAGAAAATTACCTATGTTCATCGGTAAAAAAGATGGTCAAGAATTTTATGTAGTGCCTATGAGAGGAAATGGTCTTTGGGATGCTATCTGGGGATATGTTTCTTTAGATAAAGAATTTAAAACGGTTAAAGGAGCGTTTTTTGATCATAAAGGTGAAACTCCGGGATTAGGAGCTAATATCAAAGAAGCTTATTTTAGAGATGACTTTATTGGTGAACGCATTGTAGATGCTTCTGGCACTTATAAAGGGATTACAGTAAAGAAAGGTAATGCAGATCCTAAAAATGTAAGAAAAGATGATAATGCAGTTGATGCTATGGCTGGAGCTACAATTACTGGAGACGGTGTAACAGCAATGGTAAAGAAAGGAATAAAGATGTATCAACCTTATTTCGAAACTTTAAAAAAATAACAAATGGCTGAAGTAACAGAAGAAAAAGTAAAAGCAAAAGAGCCTAAAGAGCCTTTGTTTTCGAAGAAAAACAAAAAATTACTTACAGATCCACTAGCAGATAATAATCCGATTACTATTCAAGTATTAGGTATTTGTTCTGCGCTAGCAATTACAGCTCAATTAAAGCCATCAATTGTGATGGCCATTTCGGTAATTTTTGTATTAGGGATTGGTAATGTGGTTATTTCTTTAATGAGAAACATAATTCCTTCAAAAATTAGAATTATCGTTCAGCTAGTTGTTGTAGCTGCTTTAGTTATTGTTGTTGATCAAGTACTGAAAGCTTTTGCATATACACTTAGTAAAGAACTTTCGGTATTTATTGGATTGATTATTACTAACTGTATAATCATGGGACGTTTTGAAGCTTTTGCTTTGGGTAATGGACCATGGAAATCATTTTTGGATGGTATTGGTAATGCTGCAGGTTATGGTGTTTTATTGGTAATTGTGGCTTTCTTTAGAGAGTTATTGGGATCAGGAACATTATTTGGAGCTAAAGTATTAGGTGATCCAATAGATAAAACAGGATTGTATGCTTATGGTTACGAAAATAATGGTTTCATGGTATTAGCACCTATGGCGTTAATAACTGTAGGAGTTATTATTTGGATTCAGAGAAGTAAAAATAAAGCATTAATCGAAGATCATTAAAATAAAGAAACATGGAATATTTAGAATTATTTTTAAAATCGATCTTTATAGATAATATGGTATTCGCATTCTTTTTAGGAATGTGTTCATACCTTGCTGTATCCAAAAAGGTATCAACTGCTGTTGGTCTTGGAGCAGCGGTTATATTCGTTTTGGCAATCACAGTACCATTAAACTTCTTACTTGATAAGTATATCTTAAGAGAAGGAGCTTTGGTGTGGTTAGGGCCTGAGTATGCAGATTATGACTTGAGTTTCTTAACGTTTATTTTGTTTATTGCTACGATAGCAACTATGGTGCAATTGGTTGAGATTATTGTTGAGAAATTTTCACCATCATTATATAACTCATTAGGTATTTTCTTACCATTGATAGCTGTAAACTGTGCAATCTTAGGTGGTTCATTGTTTATGCAACAAAAAGAATTTGCTACGATTACTCATGCAGGTGTGTATGGTATCGGTTCAGGAATCGGATGGTTCTTAGCGATTCTGGCAATTGCTGCTATTAGAGAAAAAATAAGATACTCTAATGTACCAGCTCCATTAAGAGGATTAGGAATAACATTTATTCTTACAGGATTAATGGCGATTGGTTTTATGAGTTTTGGAGGTATGTTGACAGGTGGTGATGAAGAAGAGAAAAAAGAATCTAAAGCGGTTCAAGTTGAAAAAGAAGAGACTACAAAAGAAGTAGCCGAAAATACTAACGTTACAATACTTAAATAACATGATATTTTTAGCATCAACACTGGGAACAATTGTTATAACCATTATTTCGTTTTTGGTTTTAACCTTAGTTTTAGTAGGGATTTTATTATTTGCAAAAGATAAATTATTACCATCAGGACCGGTTAAGATTACTATAAACGGTGAAAAAGAGATAGAGGTGGCCTCAGGAGGAACATTACTATCTACTTTAGGTAATGAAAAGATATTTTTACCATCGGCATGCGGTGGTGGTGGAACCTGTATTCAATGTGAGTGCCATGTACTTGAAGGAGGAGGAGAAGCATTACCAACAGAAACACCTCATTTTTCTCGTAAAGAGTTACAACATGGGGCAAGATTAGCTTGCCAGGTAAAGGTAAAACAAGATATGAATATCGAGGTTCCTGAAGAAGTATTCGGAATCAAGAAATGGGAAGCAGAAGTAGTACGTAACTATAATGTAGCTTCTTTCATTAAAGAATTTGTGGTACGTATTCCTGAAGATATGGGATATAAAGCAGGAGGATATATCCAAATCGAAATCCCACAATGTGAGATTAAATATGAGGATATAGATATTACTGCTCATCCCGAAGAACATGAAACTCCTGATAAATTTCAGGCAGAATGGGATAAGTTTGGTTTATGGCCTTTAGTAATGAAGAATAACGATACTGTAGAAAGAGCATATTCTATGGCTTCTTACCCTGCAGAAGGAAGAGAGATCATGCTTAATGTGCGTATTGCTACTCCGCCATGGGACAGAGCAAAAAATGGATGGATGGATGTTAACCCTGGAGTTGCATCATCGTATATTTTTGCTCAAAAACCGGGAGATAAAGTAGTAATTTCTGGACCTTATGGTGAGTTCTTTATTAATGAATCTGAAGCTGAAATGTTATATGTAGGTGGAGGAGCTGGTATGGCACCAATGCGTTCACACTTATACCACTTATTCAAAACATTGCAAACTGGTAGAAAGGTAACATACTGGTATGGTGGTCGATCTAAAAGAGAATTATTTTACTTAGATCATTTTTATGATTTAGAAAAAAACTTCCCTAATTTCAAGTTTTATTTGGCACTATCTGAGCCATTAGAAGAAGATAACTGGAAAGTGAAAGAAAATATTGATGCCGATGGAGATGGTTTTGTTGGATTTATACATAATTGTGTAATCGATAATTACCTTAATCATCACGAATCTCCAGAAGATATAGAATTATATTTCTGTGGTCCTCCATTAATGAACAAAGCTGTTCAGAAAATGGGAGAGGATTTCGGAATTCCTGATGAGAACATTAGATTTGATGACTTTGGTGGATAGACATAAAGGTCTTTCAAGGATATAATAAAAACCGATACAAATTAATTTGTATCGGTTTTTATATTTTTGAATATAAATTAATCATATGAAAAAGTATGTTTTTTTCTCTGCTGTAATTGTAATATTAGTAATTCTACTAAGAAACACAATTATTAATCATAAGGTTGTGCAACCTGTAAAAGGGGTGTTTTCTATGGGTAAAAGTGCCCCCGATTATATTAATAAAAAAGGAGATTCAATTTCGACCAGAGTAATTGTACCAGACGGTTATAAAAGAGTATCCTATGAAAAGGGATCTTTTCAGGAATACCTTCGTCATTATCAATTAAAACCTTACGGGAGTAATATTATTAACTATGATGGCAGTACTTATTTTGCGCAGGATTGGCATGAAGCTATTTTAGAAGTTCCTGTACCATCAAATGGATTACAACAATGCGCAGATGCTTTGATGAGGATGCGATCAGAATATTTGTGGGATCAAAATAGAAAGAATGAAATAGGATTTAACTTCACTTCAGGACATTATTGTTCGTGGGCAAAATATGCCCAAGGATATCGACCAAAAATTAGAGGTAATAAAGTAACCTTTCACAAAACGGCTTCGACAAATACTTCTACATCTAATTTTTATAAATATCTTAATTTAATTTATACTTATGCTGGTACTTTATCGATGTATACAGAGCTTGAAAAAATAAAGGTAAAAGATATAAAAATAGGGGATATGCTCATTAAACCAGGTTCTCCTGGACATATAGAAATTATAGTTGATGAAATTATAAATGATCAAGGAGAGAAAATGTATCTTTTGGCACAAGGAAATACTCCTGCTCAAAACGTATGTTTACTCAAGAATTTTGAGAATACTTCGACTTCTCCTTGGTATACATTTGATGAGAATACATCTGTAGATACTCCAAGTTATTACTTTGACAAAGCTAGATTTATACGGTTTAAATAATTTAACGTAGTAGATTTAAATTCTTCAATTTGATTGTATCTTTGCACCGCTATGACTAGGATACTTAATCAACAAGAACTACATAACCTTGCAATGAATATTGTTGGGGAAGAATTAGAGAAAAAAGGATTCGAATTTATTGCCATCAATAGCAAATTGGGGAAACATCCACAATTTGTTTGTGTTGATAAATCAAATCAACGCTATTTTGTATTGGTTAAAGCGATTTCGCATCCTGATAATCCCCATAACTATGATGTAATCTGGATGGAAGCTTTTAAAAAACATGCAATAGAACAAGAAGCTAAGGTGTTTTATGCTGGAGTTGGTTTACAAAATGCCGAAAATCCGAATAAACCTGTATTTCTAAACGAAGAGTATATATTAGAATATGCCGGATTACAGCTTATAGAAACGAATCTAAACTAATGCAGATGATCAAGAATATAGTAGTTTTAGCAATATTTACATTGTTGCTTTCTTGTAATGAAACATCAAAAACACACCTCAATTATGCAACTGGTAATGCTTTTGGAACCACATTTACAGTTCAGTTTATTGATAATAAAGAAGTAGATTTTTCAAAATCATATGATAGTTTGATCAATGTAATTAATGCCTCTATGTCGACGTATATCAAGGACTCTGATATATCAAGAATAAATAAGGGGGATACATCGGTAACGATAGATCAACATTTTAAAAATGTATTCGCTGCGTCAAAGAGAATTCACAGAGAGACTGAAGGGGCTTTTGATCCAACTATTGGTGTTTTGGTAAATGCATGGGATTTTGGGCCAAAGGGAAAAGTTGTGGCTTTAGATAGTCTTAAAATAGATAGTTTGCTAGTAGCTGTAGGATTAGATAAAGTGAAATTAAACAGCGGTAAAATTATAAAAGTACACACCAATACATTTATAGATTTTAATGCATTGGCCAAAGGTTATGCTGTGGATGTATTTGCAGAGTTTTTAGAACACAAAGGGTATGACAATTATTTGGTTGAAATAGGAGGCGAAATACGAGGTAAAGGGAGTAATTTGTTAAAGCAAAAACCATGGAGGATAGGAGTAGAAGATCCCAATTTTGATGATACGCAATCTTATAGCAAAGTTGTAATATTGAAAAATCAAGCAATGGCAACTTCAGGGAGCTACCGTAAATTTAAACTAGATGAGAACGGAAATCGCTATGCCCATATTATTGACACCAAAACTGGATATCCTCATAAATCTAATTTATTAAGCGTGTCTATTCTTGCCAATACTTGTATGGATGCTGATGCATACGCGACAGCTTTAATGTCTATGGGCTTAGAAAGATCTAAACGATTTTTAGAAACTCATCCTGGATTAAAAGCTTTTTTTATTTATGAAAATGAAAATAAGGAGTTACGAACCCTTGCTGTTAATGGATTTCCAGAGGGTTAATACATATTTTTTCTCATTTAAATATAAACTGTATCGAATAAGACTATATTTTCTTTATGATATATAATTATCAAAAACGTATACCTTCTTTTTTCTTAAAATGTGAAGCGGTGATAGTCTCACCTGCAATGGCTGTAGTATCCCAATCTTGAGTGATTTTCCATTGGCCATCAATTTTTTGTAATACGATATGAAATTGACCATAACTATATTCAGTTTTTCCGTCTAAGGTAAATCCAATACGATAAAACCCTACTTCGTAGGATGTAGTCTCATTTGTTTTTCTGTCATCAAACCAAAAATCTAAACTAATGGCATTCCCCTTTTCTTTCATACCCATAAAACGTTTTATATTTCCTTTCTTAAAAACATTTTTGGTGTCAATTTTTTCTGGAGTAACCCGTAATACATTAGCGGCATACGTATTGTTTAAGGCCTCTGCATCCAAAGTCTCAAACGCTGTTTGAAAAGGTTTCCATACAGTTTGATCTATTTCTTTCTGTATGGTATCAATACTGGTTTGTGCGTTCGTTTGCATTATGACCAATGCAAAAAAGAGATACATATATTTCATATACTTTGATTTAAAATGTACTTAGTGCTTTCTACACACTGGTAAAATTTCTCCTTGTGCTAATCTATATAAATCTACTTCTCTAGAAGAAAGTATAGTTGTATAATCAATTTCATCAACCGCAAAACCAATAGTTCTAAGTTTATCAAAATAATCCCTACCATATACTCTCACATGATCGTATTGCCCAAATATCTTGGCTCTTTCTTTAGGATCAGTAATACTATCATCTTCAAAAGTAATGGCTCTATTAAGATCTTGGGGAATCTGTAAAATGGCCATTCCACCAGGTTTTAAAACTCGGTACATCTCTTGCATTGCCTTAGTGTCATCAGGTATATGTTCTAATACATGATTACAAAAAATAATATCGTATTGATTATCCTTAAAAGGAAGATTACAAATATCTGCTTTTATATCGGCTAGTGGCGAATTAAGATCTGTTGTAGTGTAATCAAGATGAGATAATTTCCTAAACCTTTTGTAAAAAGCTTGCTCGGGAGCAAAGTGCAATACTTTTGCCGGAGCAGTAAAAAAATTAGTTTCACTTTTTAAATATACCCATAGCAATCGATGGCGCTCTAAGGATAGCGTAGAAGGGGAGAGTACATTATCTCTTTGCGTACCATATCCATAAGGCAAAAATTTAGAAAAACTTTTACCATCAATAGGATCTGTATATGTATTTCCTCTTAAAAAAAGAGCAATAATGGGTCTAGCCAGATAACTTAAACGAATAAGTAATGGCCTCGGGATCGTATTTAATATAAGTTTAAAGAGTTTTTTCATCCTGAAAAGCTGTAAAAGCTTCAATTTTTACATAGGAAGTACTGTCTAAACGGTTAGTACTTCTTGTCTAAAAGCATCTTCTTCATCAGATTCAATGCCTAAAGCTTGGTAAATATATTTAAAGGTAGAAAGGATTTCTGGTTTGCCATCCACAATCGCTACATCATGTTCAAAATGTGCGCTGGGTTTTCCATCGGCAGTAAGAATAGTCCAACCGTCACGCAATTGCTTAATACGATGTGTGCCCATATTTGTCATAGGCTCTATAGCGACTACCATTCCTTCAATAAATTTTTTACCTCTTCCGCGACGGCCATAATTTGGCATTTCGGGATCTTCGTGCATTTTACGCCCCAGACCATGACCCACTAATTCTCGAACTACGCCATAACCTGCATCCTCAGTAAATTTTTGAATGGCATATCCAACATCTCCTACTCGGTTTCCAACTTTCAGTTCGGCAATACCTACGTATAAAGATTCTTTAGTAATACGAAGTAACCGCTGAGCATCTTCAGATACTTCTCCAACAGGAAATGTATAGGCATGATCTCCATAAAAATCATTTTTAATGGCTCCACAATCGATAGATATAATGTCACCTTCTTTAAGAGGGGTGTTGTTAGGAATCCCGTGTACTACTTGTGCATTGGGGCTCATGCATAGTGTATTCGGGAAATCGTATAATCCTAAAAAACCAGGAATTGCACCATGATCTCTGATAAATTCTTCGGCAAGTTTATCCAAATGTAAAGTAGTCACCCCTGGTTTAACCTCTTTGGCTAACATACCTAGTGTTTTGGATACAACTAATGCACTTTCACGCATTAATTCAATTTCTTCTCTTGTTTTAGTAATAATCATAAGCTTGTGAACAATTCCGTATTAAAAGAAGGCAAATTTACGAAGAATATTAAGATACATCTAATAGATGCATCTTAATCCTTATAAGAACATCTATATGATATCTTTTTTGGACTCTTTCACATATTTCTACGTACATGAAATTATGCATTAAACACTTTATAATAAATAGGTCTTTTGCTATTGATCGAGTAAAGAATGTTGTGTCATAGCCTCTGGCTGATTTACCCCGATAAGCTGCAAGATCGTAGGAGCAATATCACCTAACACACCATCTTTTATTTCTATTTGATCCTTATCAATTAATATAATAGGAACCGGATTAGTCGTATGTGCCGTATGTGGAGAGCCATCTGGGTTAATCATGGTTTCACAATTACCATGATCAGCAATAAGAATAGTAGTATATCCATGCTCAAGTCCAGTTGTTACTACATCCTTTACACATTCATCAACGGCTTCGCAAGCTTTAATAGCGGCGTCCATAACTCCTGTATGGCCTACCATATCCCCATTAGCAAAATTTAAACACACAAAATCTACTGCTCCCTTTTGTAATTCAGGTACTAGAGCATCTCTTAATTCAAAAGCGCTCATCTCTGGTTTAAGGTCGTATGTTGCTACTTTAGGTGAGTTTCTTAAAATTCTTGATTCACCATCAAAAGGTTCTTCTTGTCCTCCTGAAAAGAAAAAAGTAACATGCGGATATTTCTCTGTTTCGGCAATTCGAATTTGTGTTTTACCAGCTTCAGATAACACTTGTCCTAAAGTTTCGGTAATATTTTCTTTATCATAAACAACATGAATATCTTTGAAGGTATCATCATAGTTAGTCATAGTAACATAATACAGTGGGAGTTTATGTGTATTGTATTCGTGCATATCGTTTTGAGATAACATTTCGGTTAATTCTCTCCCCCTGTCTGTTCTGAAATTGAAAAAAATTATAACATCATCTTCTTGTATGGTAGCTACGGCAGTATTATTTTCCTCAAGTACAATTGGTTTGATAAACTCGTCAGTAATATCATTGTCATAACTAGTCTGAATACTTTCTGCGGCATTACTACTAGATGTTCCAACACCATTAACCAAAAGATCATAAGCTAATTTTACACGTTCCCATCTTTTATCTCTATCCATGGCATAGTAGCGACCAATAATAGAAGCTATTTTACCTGTGGTTTTACTCATGTGTTTTTGAATATCCAGGATATGCCCTTTTCCAGATTTTGGATCTACATCACGACCATCGGTAAAAGCATGTAAAAACACATTGTCTAATTCATAAGCATGTGCAGCATCTAATAAACCTTTAATATGGTTAATATGTGAGTGTACACCACCGTCGCTTACCAGGCCGAGTAAATGGATATTTTTATTATTTTCTTTGGCATATTTGAAAGCTTCGGTAAGTGCTAATTCATCTTTTAGCGTATTTTTTTCGACAGCCAGATTAATTTTAGCCAAATCTTGATATACAATCCTACCTGCACCTAAATTCATATGCCCAACTTCACTATTTCCCATTTGTCCATCGGGTAAGCCTACATGAAGACCATCAGTACGTAAAGAGGCATTGGGATAAGTATTATATAAATTATCGATAAATGAGGTTTTTGCATGATCAATCGCAGATACTTTAGGGTCTGGCGATGTTCCCCATCCATCAAGTATCATTAAAATAACTTTTTTATTCATGTGGCGTTTAATTTAATTCCTGGTTGGTTTTTTTTTGGTTAAAAGCTTTAAAAATGGACAAGAGACAAAGTTACAACTTCACTGGCAAGTACACAAAAACCACAAGTTATTCATTAGTGATTTAAACCTTTTCTTAAGATTATCCAATAGCCCTTTTTTGTGAAACTATTAACGGATTTGTATACAGAAGGTTAAAAGTAGGTTATTCTTAAAATTACTAGCTTTTTTATGTAGATAATGTAATTCATTTGCCAAAGTAAAAAATTAGTGAAAGAGAGAAATTAACGATATGTTAGAAAGAGTAATGCGATTTTGGGTAATGGGTTTCAAATTGTTGAAAATGAGTTAATTATTAAGTTTAACGATACTGGTATTATGTTGACCAAAGGTTAATATTATGTTATTTACGTTTTTATATGTAACAAATGACCTAGATGGAAGGTCTTATTAATTATAAATCAATTTTTAACTTAAATTCATTCATCATGAAAAAAACATTTTTATTTACCTTAATGGTAGTATTTATCTCTTCAATGAGTTTTGCTACAGAAGCTAATATTGCAAATGACACCAACGAGTTTGAAACCGTAGTACCACAAACGAGCCCATTTTGTATGGCAATTGTAAAAGGTGATACTGATACAGTAAAGAAACTGATCGAACTTGGAACTGATGTTAATCAAAAATCGAATGGGATGACCCCATTAATGTATGCAGCGCGCTATAACAAAGTAGACATTATCAAACTACTTGTAGAAAAGGGAGCAAAAATTAAGGCTAGAAATGATAAGGGATATACTGCATTGAAGTTTGCTAAACTATCAAATGCAAAAGAAGCAGTTGCTATTCTTGAGGAAATGTCCTAAGTAATAACAATTGAAATAAAAAATCCGGTATGCAGCTAATCACCTGTATACCGGATTTTTTTATGCTTTATTTTCTATACTCTCGTATGGCTTCTCTTATTTTTTCTATCCTATTTTCAGGATCGGGATGTGTGCTTTGAAATTCGGGAGTACGATTTGGTCCAGCAGCGGCTTTTAATATTTTCATGACACCAATCATTTCCTCAGGATTATATCCAGAATTAATCATAAACAAAATACCGAGTTTGTCACTCTCTAGTTCATCATCTCTACCATTACCCAGAAGTACATTTTGTCCGATACCGTTTACCAAACCTCCCATGTCTGCACCAACAGATGCGCCTGTAGAAATAGTTTTCCAGAAATCATGCTCGGCAATACGTTCCGCAGAATGTCGTCCTAATACATGGCCAATTTCATGACCTAAAACACCTGCCACCTGATCCTCATTCTCTAATTTGGATAATAAAGCATAGGTGATAAATACCTGCCCACCGGGTAGAGCAAAGGCATTAATCGTATTAGGATCTGCAAGTAAATGAAATTCATATCTATAAGGTGTTTGCTTGGCCATACTAGAATTTACCAATTTGTTGCCCACCATATCGATATAGCTCTGTAACTTTTGATCCGGGTATAATCCTCCATGCTGTTCGGCCATTGCAGGAGCACTCTGAAGGCCAATTGCAATTTCCTGATCACTAGTCATATTAATATTTTGTACTCTATCAGTATATGGGTTTAGAGTTTTATTATTACATTTTTTAATAAATGCAAAAGCAACAATTACCAAACCAATAAGTATCCTGATTTTAAGGCCACCACGTCTCATTAGAAATGTATTTTAATTAAAACTTAAAGTTAATAAATATAAAAGTTGCTTACTAATAAAATGTAAAAACACTTCTTAGTAAGCAACTACTAGAGGTTGTGTTCTATTTATAGAACGTGAATAGTGCTAACCTAGCAGAGTTGAGTTTGCATAGTTTAGCGATAAAAAAGTTGTGTGTAATAATAATTTCCATTCTCATCTTTAAGAGCAGCTATACCAGTATAGGTATAATTACCTTCAATATTGTTTCTATGCCCTTGGCTATTAATCCAACCTTCTACAACACTGGCAGCATCTGGATAAAAACTAGCAACATTCTCGGCAGAGCCCGAGGCATTTTCTTGATCTCTTAAAACATCTCCTCTCGAAGAAAAATTATCATGACTAATTTCTGCTTGAGAAATCATGTATTGTGTGTGTTCAACAGCAAGTCGTTCTGCAGTTGCATTTTTTTCTAATGGAGATAAACCTTCACCTTGTCGGTGCGCATTTATCAAATTTAATATTTGATCTGTTATAGTTAAATCGTTTTCTGAAGCAACGGGATCTTCGTCTTCAGAACATGAAAAGGCGCTTAATAGTACTACGAAAGCGCAGAAGTAGGTAATAAAATTAGTTTTCATTAGTATGGGGTCTTTAAATAAATAACTAAAATAGTATAATTTTAGTATATAAATTATAATAATTGAGGGTTAATGTCAGATATATTTTCTTTAATGTATTGATGAATAAAGTCTTCACTAAAGAAATCACTCCCTAATAATTTTGCTTTTTTTAGTTCTGTAGAGATGTCTAGTTTGCGATACTCTTTAAGCATTGGGATAGAAAGTGGTGCATATGAGTAGTGCCAAGGCTCATATTTAAATCCTTTTCTATCGATTTTATCTGTGTACACTAAATAAAATCCAAAAGAATTGGCATGTTTGTCCATCCATTCTTTGAATTTACAAAAAGGACCTTCACCTTCAAAATTTTTGGCTAATAGTAAACCTTTAGGTTGATGGGCGTTTCCATCTACAATATCAAGATCTGTTCCCCAATGGTGCCTTGATGTACCTGGGATTGTAGAGTATTCAATAATTTTTTTTATTGCCTGGATCGGAGATAAACCTTCGGTCGTAAATTTTTTGTATTTACGTTCCCAAATCCTGTTCTGATGCGCATAATTTCTATAACTAGAAACTACTTTAATTTTGAAACCATTTTTTGCAGCAGCAAGTTTCATTTTTATAAAAGCTTCATGAGCCTCTTTTCTAAGATGGTAACCCTCGCCAAAAAGCGAAGGGTTACTTTTTCCCATAAGGTCATCTTTGGATATTTCTTTTTGAAATACAGTGAATGAAGACAATGATAATCCAAGTATAGTTAGTGAATTTAACTTTATAAAATCTCGTCTTATCATAAAACCCTGTTACTGCGTTATAAAATAGTTTGGTACGAAAATTATTCCTGAATCCCGTCTACAATGCCATACTCCAATGATTCTTGAGCATCCATCCAGTAATCACGATTAAAATCTTTTAGGACTTTTTCTACATCTTGACCACAATTATCACCAAGAATTTGCGCACTTAATTCTTTTGTTTTAAGAATTTCGGCAGCTTGAATTTCTATATTAGAAGCTTGACCTCTAGCACCACCACTTGGTTGATGAATCATTACCTTGGCATTTGGCTGGATGAATCTTCGTCCCTTTTCACCAACGCTCAAAAGAATTGATCCCATTGATGCCGCTAGGCCTGTACAAATTGTAGAAACTGGACTTTTCAAACTTTTGATAGTATCATACATAGCAAATCCCGAAGTAACATACCCACCTGGACTGTTGATATATAGTTTAATTTCATCATTACTAATCATATCCAAATACATTAACCTGTCGATTACATGCTTGGCTGATTTGTCATCTACTTGCCCCCATAAAAAAACACTTCGTTCTTCTAAAAACTTTCTATCTATTATATCTTGGATTTTTCCTGATTTTTCTTTCATTCTAAAGGTTTTATTTTTTTAAGAATTTTTTACATCTTTGAGATAAAAGTATAATTATTTTTGCAGAAAAGCATCATATGGATTTGGCATTTCACAAAATTTTAAAGCAAGACTTTCTCGAGGTTCTACCTTTGATTCAAAAATTGATGAATAATCAGTTTTCTGATCAGATCTTAATCGAACGTTTTGGAGAAATGTTTGATCAAAATTATGAATGCTGGGGGGTATATCTAGGAGAAGAACGAATTGGGATTTTTGGACTATGGTTTATGACTAGACATTATGCAGGTCGTTCGTGCGAGCCAGATCATGTGTATATTGACGATGGTTATCGTGGTAAAGGAATAGGGAAGAAGGTATTTGCATGGATTTATGAATATACCAAAAGCAAAGGATGCGTGATGTCTGAGTTAAATAGTTACGTAGTCAATTATCCATCTCATAAGTTCTATTTAAATGAAGGGTATGAGATATGGGGACATCACTTTGTGAAAAGATTATAGTTAATCTAATTTTTTTACAGTTATGTTAGTGCCATCTGCTACTGTGTTGGCTGTACCACTAGTTGTTCCGGTTCTATTAGCGCCTAATAGTAATTCATCTCCATTACTTAAAGATATTATAAGGTTTTTAGAAGCGCTATAATCATCCCCATTGTTATCTAAGGTAACATATGTTGACGATCCGTCGATTTCTACCAGATTTAAAAAGATAATTGTTTCTACAGTACTGTTATTATTATTTCCTGCATTAGACGCAAACGTAACAGAATATCCTATTTCATAAATCCCATCTTCAGGTATTGTTACTCTATCATTATTTAAGACAAATCCGCTTTGATTTGTTCTTTGTGTATCTAAATTTAAGATATTATAGGTGCCAAAACCTTCATTGGCAGCTGTTCCACCGGCATTGTCATAAGCTTCAAACACTCTAACATTGGGTGCGTTGTAAAAAGCTCCCCCATCGGTGCCTGTTGTAATATCATTATTGGCATCAGCACTTACAATCACACTACTACCAGAATCACTATTGTTATTTATTTGTTGCCAGTTCGTACCATCACTTTTTATCCATAACATAGATTCGTTGGTAATGGTAGATTGATTTGAATTGGTAAGATCAACATAGGTGCTAATTGTTCTATTTACATTAGTTCTATTTTTAATAACATACATTCTACCTTCACACGTATTGGCGGCGGGTAGAGTTATGTTATGAGTACCAGTAATCACTATGGTATGGTGATCTTCAGTTAAAGTCAGATTTCCTGTTGTATTAAGTATAGAAGTAGAAAAAGACCCTTCGAGTTGCAAAGTAGAATTTGCAATTGCAAAGCCAGCAGATGAATCATCATAATCAGCATCTACAGGAACCTCTTGTGGATTAAGATTTATACCAAACCGGGTAGTTGCATCTGCAGTGTTGTTACTTCCTTGAACCCTAAAAAACTCTCTATTAAATTGCCCTCGTCTAAAATCATATCGTTTAAATATAATGGGTTCTGCACCATCGTCGCCAATAATAAACTCTAACCTTCCATCATTTGCTGGCCCAGCAGAACCTATTTCAAACAAATCTGAACCTCCTGTACTTCCTTTTAATCTAAAGCTTCCATTTGTGGTTGTAAAAAAAAGAGGTTTATAAAACCCGGCTCCAGAAGCAGCAAATTGTAAGGCCGAAACGTTTCCGTCTCCATTAACGAAGACTAGAGGCTGATCATCATCGGTATAATCAGGAAATCCTTGAGTTAACCCCAGAGTTTGTCTACGTCCAAATCGCAAGAGGGGTAAATTGTTAGAGCGTATCTCCATAGCAACATCATCAATATGTCCCAAAAAAGAAGTAGTGGGTAAACCTGTATTACCATCTACTAACCAGTTATCATTGCTAGTGGAGACCCAATTGGTACCATCATAAACAAATATCTTACCTTCTTCAAGATTATATAAAATAGATCCTGTAGATGCAGCAGTAACAGCGTTCATTTCTATATTAGTAGCTGCGGTAGGTAATCCCATAACCGAAAACTCGTCGATTTGAGAAAAAATAGATTGTGTAATAAGTAGTAGGAGTAATAGTTTTTTCATTATAATGATTTTTGTCATACTAAAACACAAATACCATTGAAAAACTATTATTATTCTAGGATAAAGTAGTTTTAGTAATTTATAATATTATTCCACTTATAGCTCGATAAAGTGTCATTAATTCCAAATATAAGATTTATTAAAGTTAAATGAAATTACCTATTAATATAAAGATATCCGGCTTGATCTTTTCGACCTTCGATTTTAAATACGTAGTAATAAGTTCCGACAGGTAATTCTTCACCTTTCGCGATAGTAGCTCTACCTTCAGAAACTCCTGCCCACGAATTATCATATCCTTTTTTATTATATACTTCAACACCCCATCTATTAAAAATAGATAGTTCATTATTCGGAAATTGAGCGATACCTTGTATAATGAAAGTATCATTAAGACCATCTCCATTTGGAGATACAGCAGTAAATATCTCTAGATCACCATCCAATAGAATATCTGAAGTACCAAATGTTATTACAATATAATTGTCTGGTATCATAAGTTCTGATATAATTTGACCATTGTTTAAATCTCCTGATACAGAAGTGTTTCCAAGATTTACCCATTGTTCTAAATTTCTATCCCACCCAACAACTCTAAGATTCGTAAGATCGTTAACTAATGTTGGGATATTACTATTGTCATCCCAAGTAAGCGTTACTCTAGTTTCTACATCTCCGTCCAAATCCCAAAATTCAAAAGTGCTTATTCCAAATAGTAAATCACCAAAATTATTTGTATTAAAACTACCAGGAAAAAAATTAGGAGAATTTGGATCTTCAAAGTAATATGCGCCATTAGCTGTATTAACAGCTGCTTGACTTTGGATGCTCATTGGTCTTAATCTAAAATCATCTCCTACAGGAAAAGTAAAATCCAATAACCCTGTCATAGATGCATAACCATCTACATATCGATCATCGTTTTCTCCTAAATATGGAGCGTCATCTATATAATCTAAAGAAACATTTTTTCTATCTCTTGGAGTTTGTACTCTACCATTAACAAATTCTTGAAAATTACTAACCCCCATACTTACTTCAAGGAAAAGATCATTAGCAACGTCAATCTCTACATCATGAAAAACTGGTCGGTTATCTCCAGAAACAGTTAGACTTTCAGTGTCACTATAAAAACCAGTGAAGCCTACGTTTTGGTCAAAAGATCCATCATTAATTACATCTACATGAAAACCGATGGCTCCTTGGTTATGGATTTGTACATCTCCGAAATTATGAAACGCTTCTTGAGCGAAGGGAGTAAATGATGATAGAAAACAGGTTGTTAAGAATATTATTTTTTTCATGGTATTTGGGGGTAAATGCGTTTACTGTAAAACCGTACTTTTAATGAGGCTAAATTACACTAAAAAACTGTAACCAACCAATTGTTGACGATAAAAAGCGTGTTTTTTTCGACGAAATGCACTTTTCTTCCGATAAATGATTTTTTAATGAAGTGCATACATACAGTTGAATTACTAGTATGTCGATAAATTATTTAATCCTTTCGGTACAAGGAAAAAATAATATCTGATATACAAATTTACCTTTACAATAGTCTGTTTTTCGAAAATTTTAAATAGGGAAAGTTTTTCATATTTTGACGATATTTAATTTACTTTAATTTTTAAGGGGGTAATATATTAATTTCTATTTACTCTATAAGTTATTTTTCTATTTGTTATTACGGTACGCACAATGACATCAAGTATACCCGTTGTTGTACCTGCTAATGGTATATTTTGGTCGTTAGTAATATCTCCAGAAGAAACTGTGTTAGACAATGTACCTCCCTGGGTTGCTATAACATCAAAGGTAAATGTACAACTATTACCAGCTGGTAAACTCACTCCAGAAATACTAAAATTATCGGATCCACTTACTGCAGTTATAGTGCCACCACAGGAAGAACTTGGATTAGGGGTAGTCGATATATTCATTCCTGTAGGTAAATTATCGGTAAGTGTTAAGTTAGTAAGATCCACTCCTGTAGCTGGATTTTCTAAAAGAATAGTTACTGTAGACTCTTCTCCATATCCTATTCGTGTAGGGGCAAAAGTTTTATTGGCGACAGCAGGGAAAGCCACTTCCGTTGACACTGCGAAAACACCACCCCAAATACCTTCATTTGCACTTCCTAAATCTACATCTAAAGAAGTAGCATTATTTGGTACAAGTCCCGTAGCATCAAAAATATCAATATCTAGACCCCAATTATAGCTTTGATTTGGGTTTCTACCTCCAACATCTACACCAAATTTTGAAATTGTACTGTTTAATGTATTGTTTGCGGGGTTTAATCCATTAGAAAGAGCGGTACCGTTAATAGCAACAAAATCACCAATAAAAGCGGCACCTGCTTCACCGTCAAAACCAAAATACCCGGAGTCAGTATCGAATGCTCCTGAAGATGGGGTTAGTAAACCAGTAACTGTAAACGAATCGTTTGCTCCAAACCCAAAAAAGTCAAAACCATCCCAGATGCTAACACTTCGTGTGATATCAGCTGGGTTTTCATATATTATAATCATGGTCCAACCACCGAAAGGCCCGGTAAAAGCACTTCCCGTAGTTAAGGCTATGTCTGCGATAGTATAAGATCCAGAGCCGGCTCCTTGAACGAGGCTTGTAACATCTGCATAAGATTGAAAAACGGCCCACCCATTAAAAGATGAATTTTCATAATTTGAGATGTTTGCAGTAATTGTATTATATGTGGCAGATCCAGGAACTCTAAATCTTACTTGATCAGTACTAAGTATTGAGGGATCTGGATTGTTAATTCCTCCAAAAGAAGAACTGTAATTTCCTCCCCAATATAAACCCGCCCATGTAACAGTGGCGCCGACGGGTAGAGTAAGATCCGCACTACTTGAGTTAACAGTGGTTCCATCAATAGATGCATATCCCATAACCACAGGTGGATTATTGGCCACAGGAGCAGCGCAATTTGCTGTACAGGTAAGATTTGTATTACCAATCATATCAAAATTACCTCGTACATTAAATGTAATTCGTTCCTCATAAGGACGAGGATTATCGGTTTCATTATCAGTAATCGTTATTGTAGCTTGATCTGTTATGTCTACAGCGGGATCGCTGGTATTTGTAAAACCAATAGAAAATATTTCATCAACTTCAACATCACTATCATCCACTATAGCTATATCAATAGTATCAGAATCACCTGCCGTACCCGAAAAAGAAAGACTACCAGAAACTACGTTGAAATCGCTACCAGAAAAGGCCGTGCCATTAATTGTATTCACATCTACAGTAAACGGCCCTGAAGCGTTAGTTCCTATATGATTAACGGTTAGACTAACAGTTCCAGCAGTTTCATTAAAGGTTGCATCGGTTATAGATAATGATGGACCAAAGGTTCCAGAAATTACTAAATTATCGATAACAGCAAATTCTCCTCCTTCAAAGGTTTGATTACCACCGATTACCTGAAGTCTAAATACGGTATTTGCTGATATAAATGCCGATATATCTTGCGTGAAATTTCCATTATTTGTTCCTACTATAGTTCCTGCACCTATTTGGGTGAAAGAAACACCATTATTGTTAGACATAAAAATTCCTAATTCTTCTTGTCCACCACCAAAAACATCTAATCCATTAGCTACCCAATCAAACGATAAAGTGACCGATGCTGCACCACTAAGATCAACTGTTCTGTTGATTCCGTGTCCAGTTCCTCCAACAAATGCCAAAACATTAGTATTGCCACTTACGGTTCCTAAAAAGATAAAGGCATCTCCAGTTGTAGGAGATCCATTATCATTGGTTTCTATCCAATTAGTGGACCAAGTACCAGTACCATCATTTCTATTATAAGCTTGAGTAGTAAAATTATCGGCAAAAGTAGTCTGCCCAGATACAAGTAATGTACCGAACAGAAATACAATAAAGATAAGATATGTAGTGCTGGATAATTTCATAGAAGGTTATTTAACTACGAAAACCACATTGATTAATGTGTTGAAATCTAGAGGTGTACCTACAATATTATAGGTCATTACACCTTCGTTAACTCCATCTCCAGTACCACCAATGGTAATATTAGAAAAAACAGCGGGGTCGGCAAAAGTTACATAGTAATAAAGTTCATCTCTATTGTATATAGGAATGGTACCAGGTGCACCATTGCTAGAAGCTGAAGTTGCTGGATTTGCCAGCGTAAATTGATCAACATATTCGTCATATAAATCTTCTGTGAACCCTGTTCCTGTAGTCGATGCATTAATAGTTATCGAAGGAGGATAAAATATTCTGGCTGCTTTTGAAGTGATAGGAGCAATGTCTTGTATTACGTCTTCTACAGTGGCCTCCATTGCACCATCACCATCCACATCTACAGGAGTATCAGAATTAACCTCAGACGCATCTTGATCATCCGTGTCTACTATAGTAGAAGGATCTATGGTTACTACGTCTCCATCATTTTCAATGCCTAGAAATCGGGTAGCAGCATTATTATCAAATTGAAACGTATTTGCAGTTCCATATTGTGAAAATTCTATTTGATTGCTGTTTTGAAGGGCCAAAGTTTTATTTAAATTATCGGCATTCCCATCATTTCCTCCAGCGTAAAAATCTAATCCATTCGAGTTGCCACTGCCTGCCGAACCTAATACAATTGCAGTAGGGTAGGCGTTTCCAGAATTCCGGAAGGCAATACCAACACTATTTGCATTATTTGTTCTTCGTAAACTTAATGTTGTTCTGGTATCACTGCTTATGTCAAAATTTAATTGATTTGCAGCCATGTCTACTGTGCGCTCTCCATTTAGCGCTCCATTTGTATTATAAATATTTTCTCCATTTACAACCTGCCAACCTGAACTGGTAAAACGATAAATTTGATCATCGGCTAGATTGTAAACCACGGCACCAATTTGTGGAGTTAAAATAGCGTTGATTTCTGTTAAATCAGTAGCATTAGGTAAACCTAACAACGCATTTGCGTCATTAGGACCTATTTGAGAATGTGCAACATTCATCAATGCTATAAATAATATGTATAGAGGTGCTTTTTTCATTTTTTGATATTATTTACTTTGACTTATCATTTTTATGTTTTTTTTCAATAGAAAAATACGATACATTACTATTTATTAAAAATCAATAACGATAAACATAAATTCTAAATCAATATCATCTTTTTGAGTGGTACCATTATCGCTATCTCCAATATTCACTCTAAACCCAGTGGTAGACTGACTATAATATGTGATACCAGGATCATCATAATCTTGTCCTGTATTTCCTGGACAATCACCACCACAATCTAGTATAGAAAGTTGAATGATATAATTGGCATCAGGCATAGGTGATCCAACCGGGAATAGTACTTCATAGTCACCTTCATTTAATCTAGAAACGGTTGCGTTCATTATTTTTAAAGCAGTTCCATTACCTGCGACTTTACCCATTGCTTTTATGAATGTATCACCCATAGCTCCTGTTGGTCCTGTAGGCCCAATCGAAGTTGCACCTGTAGGTCCCGCAGGTCCTTGATTTCCTGTCGGCCCGGTAGGTCCTTGATTTCCTGTCGGTCCAGTAGGTCCTTGGTTACCTGTCGGTCCAACTGGTCCTTGATTTCCTGTAGGTCCAACTGGTCCTTGGTTACCTGTAGGTCCAACTGGTCCTTGATTTCCTGTAGGTCCAACCGGTCCTTGATTTCCTGTAGGTCCAACCGGTCCTTGGTTACCCGTAGGTCCAACTGGTCCTTGATTTCCTGTAGGTCCAACTGGTCCTTGGTTACCTGTAGGTCCAACTGGTCCTTGATTTCCTGTAGGTCCAACCGGTCCTTGATTTCCTGTAGGTCCAACTGGTCCTTGGTTACCTGTAGGTCCAACCGGTCCTTGATTTCCTGTAGGTCCAACCGGTCCTTGGTTACCCGTAGGTCCAACTGGTCCTTGATTTCCTGTAGGTCCAACTGGTCCTTGGTTACCTGTAGGTCCAACTGGTCCTTGGTTACCCGTAGGTCCAACTGGTCCTTGGTTACCCGTAGGTCCAACCGGTCCTTGGTTACCTGTAGGTCCAACTGGTCCTTGATTTCCTGTAGGTCCAACTGGTCCTTGATTTCCTGTAGGTCCAACTGGTCCTTGATTTCCTGTAGGTCCAACTGGTCCTTGGTTACCCGTAGGTCCAACCGGTCCTTGATTTCCTGTAGGTCCAACTGGTCCTTGATTTCCTGTAGGTCCAACTGGTCCTTGGTTACCTGTAGGTCCAACTGGTCCTTGGTTACCCGTAGGTCCAACTGGTCCTTGGTTACCCGTAGGTCCAACCGGTCCTTGGTTACCTGTAGGTCCAACCGGTCCTTGATTTCCCGTAGGTCCAACCGGTCCTTGGTTACCTGTCGGTCCAACTGGTCCTTGATTTCCCGTAGGTCCAACTGGTCCTTGGTTACCTGTAGGTCCAACTGGTCCTTGGTTACCCGTAGGTCCAACTGGTCCTTGGTTACCTGTCGGTCCAACTGGTCCTTGGTTACCCGTAGGTCCAACCGGTCCTTGATTTCCTGTAGGTCCAACCGGTCCTTGATTTCCTGTAGGTCCAACCGGTCCTTGATTTCCTGTCGGTCCAACTGGTCCTTGATTTCCTGTAGGTCCAACTGGTCCTTGGTTACCCGTAGGTCCAACCGGTCCTTGATTTCCTGTAGGTCCAACTGGTCCTTGGTTACCTGTAGGTCCAACCGGCCCTTGATTTCCTGTAGGTCCAACCGGTCCTTGGTTACCCGTAGGTCCAACTGGTCCTTGATTTCCTGTAGGTCCAACTGGTCCTTGGTTACCTGTAGGTCCAACTGGTCCTTGGTTACCCGTAGGTCCAACTGGTCCTTGGTTACCCGTAGGTCCAACCGGTCCTTGGTTACCTGTAGGTCCAACTGGTCCTTGATTTCCTGTAGGTCCAACTGGTCCTTGATTTCCTGTAGGTCCAACTGGTCCTTGATTTCCTGTAGGTCCAACTGGTCCTTGGTTACCCGTAGGTCCAACCGGTCCTTGATTTCCTGTAGGTCCAACTGGTCCTTGATTTCCTGTAGGTCCAACTGGTCCTTGGTTACCTGTAGGTCCAACTGGTCCTTGGTTACCCGTAGGTCCAACTGGTCCTTGGTTACCCGTAGGTCCAACCGGTCCTTGGTTACCTGTAGGTCCAACCGGTCCTTGATTTCCCGTAGGTCCAACCGGTCCTTGGTTACCTGTCGGTCCAACTGGTCCTTGATTTCCCGTAGGTCCAACTGGTCCTTGGTTACCTGTAGGTCCAACCGGTCCTTGATTTCCTGTAGGTCCAACTGGTCCTTGATTTCCTGTAGGTCCAACTGGTCCTTGATTTCCTGTAGGTCCAACTGGTCCTTGATTTCCTGTAGGTCCAACTGGTCCTTGATTTCCTGTAGGTCCAACTGGTCCTTGGTTACCCGTAGGTCCAACTGGTCCTTGATTTCCTGTCGGTCCAACCGGTCCTTGATTTCCTGTAGGTCCAACCGGTCCTTGGTTACCCGTAGGTCCAACTGGTCCTTGATTTCCTGTAGGTCCAACTGGTCCTTGGTTACCCGTAGGTCCAACTGGTCCTTGATTTCCTGTAGGTCCAACCGGTCCTTGATTTCCTGTAGGTCCAACTGGTCCTTGGTTACCCGTAGGTCCAACTGGTCCTTGATTACCCGTAGGCCCAGTAGGTCCTTGATTTCCTGTAGGTCCGGTAAGATTTATTGTGGTTACCGTACCATCTTCTGCAGTATATCTAAAAACTCCACCACCAAGATCTTCTAGTGTAGAGTTAGTTTCGGTAATGCTTCCTCCACCATTAGATAAAGTAATAGTATTACCGGTTTTACTTAAAATTTGTATTTCATTAGTTGGATCTGGATCAGAATCATTAATAAGGGAAGTAAGGTCAATTGAACCTCCATTTTCAAGAGTAAGAATATTAGTCGAAGAATCGAAACTAATTTGTTGATCATCATTTCCAGTACATAAGCTACTCCAAGTGTTATTGTTGTATTGAAAAATACAATTGTTTGTTGTATTGTATACTAACGCTCCATTAAGTGGAGTGATAGCATTCATTTGCGCAGTTGTTACTCTCGTAAGAACTAGTGTTCTGTCAGAGCTTTCTAATTCTAGTAAAGAGGATGCATCTATTAAATCAGGATTGTCACCAATCTTAACCTGAGCTTGAGCACTGGCTAAAGATAAAAATAAGATTATGAGGAGTAATTTTATCTTCATATATATAAGTTTAGAACCATGCACCATACGTATTTATGGTTTGGCCGTAATATTTATCTGTGTTTACTTGTTGTGACGTTTCACATGCATCATAAATATAAAATGTTAAGGCATTAAAACGCAATTAACAAGACAAATATACATTTTTTTCGATAAAATACAATTTTTAACGATTAAAAACACTTTGTTGCTTTTTTTATCTTTAGAATGTTAAAATTTAAATAGTTTTAATTTAAATGAAGTTTTTAATTTTTAATTTAAAAGAAATCTAATACATTTGCCATCGCAAAAAGCGGGAGTAGCTCAGTTGGTAGAGCGTCAGCCTTCCAAGCTGAATGTCGCCGGTTCGAACCCGGTCTCCCGCTCTAAAGGTTTCATTAAATATGAAACCTTTTTTTGTTTAAGAAATTAATTTTTCCAAACTAATATTGACTTCACGATAGTTTACTCTTCAAATAAGTGATTAATATATTCCTTAGTTTGATTTTTTATTAAGGAATCGATAAAAACGAATTTATACTTTATTGAAGATTTATCTTCCGATAGAACTAGTACTTTATTTTCTTTATTCTTAAACCAAAAGCCATTTCCAAGAAAAATGATCCCATTTAGATCTTTATACTCAAAACTAGATGTTTTGTACCCTAAATCACCTCCGATCCATATTATATTTATACCCTTTTCTTTTAGTTTTACTAGTTCGGGATATATTTCATGTTGAAAATTATTTCGATTATGACAATAATCACATTTTCCTTTGGGACCATTGCATACTTTATTTATTTGCCCATCCATAATGGGATGTTGATCCATAAAAATCAACTTATGGGATATAATTATTATATTTTTAGATGAAGTATTTTTTAAAATATCTAAGAAATATTGTTTTTGTTTTCCAACAATATTACTTAGACTGTCCTGTGTGTCTAACGTTATAAAAGTAGTGTTGTTGGTTTTGTATGAATGATATTTGTTTTTTCCTGTAAGATTCTTAAAATTTTCGTTAGTGGTTACATCATGATTACCAACACTCCATAATGTATTTTTACTTTTTAAATTAAAAATTGAATCTATATGATTTATGAAGTCGTCTTGAAAAGAGTCTACTCCTAGGTCTCCGCCTAATAAGGTCATTTCGTATAGTTCTAAATTTAAATCATATACTTTTTTGAAAATTCGATCATTAGTACTTGTTCTTGTATGTGACAAAAAAATATATGTAGAAGATGAATTATTATTGTTTTGCGACAAAGGAGCACAGCTCAAAACACAACATAGAATTCCTGAGGACATCATATGTTTTATGAAGTTTCTCATTTGTTTGATTTAAGTGATTTGATAATTAATGAAATCTACACCTCTTACATATTTAGAGTTTTTTGATAGTCTTGAATTGATTTCTTGTGTAAGTGTCCTACTTTCAATATCATGTTCTATATCATATTTTAACTCTAGAATAATTTCATCGATTTGATTTTTAATTATATTATTTTGATTAAAAGTATTTGGGTTGTAAAACTTCATATTGAAGTCTAGAGTAATTCTAAATTTTTCACAGTTTGATAAAAAATACTTTCTTTCATAACTGTTATATAGAGTAGGGTGAAGATTTTCTAGTTTTGAGACTAATTCACGATGTTCAGTTTTTTCAAGATGTTCTATTAGAGACGAATTAATTTCAGTAGCAGATACTGAATCTAAATCAATCAAGAAATCTTTTATTTTGTAACTAATCTTGTCTCCAACTTCTCCAAATTTCTGTTTAATTTCTATAGTTGGTTTTTTGACTTCAGAAAAAACATCATTATACCAGCGAAGTCTATATTTTTTTCGTGTTCCATCTCCGGATACATTTTCTTTGTAGAAGGAATAATTGTAATCATCAAAGTAAATATTGTTTATTGTTCTTTTTTCAAAGATTTCATGAAAACAAAAGGAATTGGTGTTGATTTGAGTAGCTATAAGATCATCAAGATGTATGTTTTGAAAAATAAACTTTCTTTCATACCTAAAATTATGTTTACTGATTTTAGGATTATTTACTGCTTTTACCATATTCTTTACCATACATTTGATCAATAACTTTATCCGATACTGTTTGCGCAGCAATATTGTCAACCAATAATTGTGATCCGTTTTCAATTAAATGATCTAATTCATTGTTTTTTAGGATTAACTTTGAAATATCAATTGATCCAGTACCATATTCTGGTTTTTTTTGAAAAGAAGATAAACCTAATCTTGTATTAGAAATATGAACATCCTGTAAGGAAATTTTTGAGAGATCTTTACTTACAATTCCTATTTCTCCTCCAGATATTACTATGTCTTTACCGGTAATAGTACTTGATTCTCCTGCACTAATTGCTTTGTCTGAAGAGTTTTTAATCTCAATATTATTTATAAAAATTGAAGACCCAGAAATATCAATACCATCATTACCATTATTTGTAAATATAGTATTTTGAATAGATCCTTCTACAAAATCACCATCAAAAGCGTCAGAAAATGTGTTTTCGAAAGAGGAATGATTAATAGAGAAATTAGATCTAATAATATTTAAGCCATCTTCACATCTGTTATTTCTGAAAGTAGAATGTGATATTTGAACATCAGTTTCATGAAAATTTACTGCACCGGATAAATCCCATACATCAGAATTTGGATTGGATAAATTAATGAATTCGCAAAATTGTAGTATTGATTTAGTTTTGCTGCTTGAAACAAAAACTCCGGCACCAGAATTATTTGAAGAGAATATTGTAATAGGTAGTTCTTTAGTTCCCTCAGCTATGATTGGTGAATATGATATTATCGATGCATTATTTATTAGATCTAAGGAAACGCCCTTTTCTATAATCACTTTGTGATTAGCAGGAATAAAAAGTGTTTTGTTCACTTGATAATTTCCTTTTGGTAAGATTATTTGATTCTGATTAGTTTTTATAAAACCAAAATCGCTATAATTTGAACTAGATGATTTTTTATACGAAATTATATTATTCTTAAGTTTTTTGTTGGTCGAACCATATGGTATTATAGCGCTTTTATTGTAAAAAGATACTCCTTGGAGTTTGTGTTTTATTTTTAATTTCTTGACATCTTTTGGGAAACGAAATCCACCCTTTTTATTTTTTTTAGAGACAAAAGCATTGTCAAAGGAATTTTTTAAATCAAATGTGATAAGTTGTTTCTCTTGTGGAGAAATAATTTGAGAAGAAGAGAACGGTTTATTTAATATTTTTCCATCTATATGTTCGAGGTTTTTTATTACTATAGGAAAGTTTGTTATGTTTGAAATGGCAAGTTGAATCTTATTTTCATCAAATTGTACTAAGTTGGATATGATAGTGTTAGCGGGATCGATTTGTTTCTTGATAAAGTTGCTGTTATAATCCAAAACAGAAAGATTGGTGTAAGTTTTTAATTCTGTTTTTAAGCTAGCAGATATTAAGTTTAAATCCTTATAAAACTCATCAACGAAATTTTTTATAAATTTTTGACTACTTATTAATTCGAGTTTCTCGAGAAGTTTCTGTTTATATATTGGATCATTATCCGAAAACGGATAATTTATTATTTTATCGATTCTAAATCCACCATGAGAGTCAAAAGCAATAGGTTCTAGTTTATTTGTGATAGGATTAAAGTAAATTCTTAGGTTATGATCTATTAATCCATGATGTCCTCCAAATAAATTTGACAACGCTACAAACATCGTGAGTTTATCGATATCAAATGCTTCCGAAATTTTTAGTTCTCCTTTTTTAATACCATTCAATAAATCTTTAGCAATGTTAAGTTGTTTTGATAGTTTAGGATCTGAAAGAACTCTAGATTCATCAAAAACTTTGATAGGTAAATTTTTGGCTTTTTGAAGTTTTTGATTCCAAGTTTTTATATTAAGACCTAAATCAAATGATTTTTTTCGATCTTCCCATAGAAATGATTCGTGAAAAGAAAGTATAATGCCTTCTCTTCTTTTATTGTTTTCAATTAAATGTTTGTCAAAGGATTCTTCAAACCCCATGATTCCTATAGGAATCAGTTTGGAGCTATTATTCTTAGTTATCTTAAGATCTACATTAATAAAATCATAGCGCAAGCCTATTAGGCCATTTCTTTTTATAACTTTGTTAAAAAGCCATTCCCATTCATTATTTCTTACTTTGGGATGTTGTATAGAAAATTTTTTCATGCCTTTTACGGTTTTATCTTCTTCAAGAATAACCCTAAAAGACCATTTTTTTTCATCTTGTAGATGATCAGTCCAGTCACCTTTTAATCTTATTTTTGAAACGATTTTATCAGAACTGTTAAAAGAAATAAATGATTTTACAAAATCATCATCTTTTTTTGCTAGAACCCTGCTTTTCAAAGCTTCGTTTCTTCGGTTTTTAATTTTGTCAAAATCCTTTTGATCTATGGTAATGGTAAGTTTTTCAAAAATATTTGTGGATTTGTTATTGGATAATATATCAAATTTGACATTGAACACTTGATATGATCTTCCGAGAGTAGGTTCATATCTACCCGTGTTAAAAAAGTCAATGTTATCTACTTCTATAAATTTACCTAAACTTTCGTGGGTAAATTCTCGTTGAAAAACATAATATTTTTCATTATTAATAGTGTATTCTTCCGGATCAATATCAGTAAAGTCCATATTGATGTAATTATATGGGTTTACTTTTAAAAGATCTTGTTTGTTTTTAGGAAATACATGAATGAAAAATTTATCGTTTAATTGCCTAGGTGTTAGGCTATCTTTATATACATAATAGATTTTGGGAATACTATTGATCTTATTAAAATGTATGGTAAACTCTGGGTCTGAGTGGATAACATTAATATTTTCTTTTAACATGTCAAGAATACCATATTCTTTGATGACAGTTGTGGTGACACTGGTGTCGTGTATACTGCTGGTTGTAATAGTTTGGCTATTATTCCTTTTATTAATTTTTACTTTTAAGCTGATTGTCAGAAGAACAAGGATAATTACCCCTATAGGGATAAGAGTTATTTTTGTGTTTTCTGGTCTTTTGATTTTCATATATTGTCAAACATGTATTCTAAATATCCAGATTTATTAAATATCATTACTCACAAAAGTAATGTCAATAGAATTATTAATATTAATCAACTGATCGTTGATCTTTTTAATGGTGTCTAGAGAGGATACATTGATCAAAAAATTAAAGCTGATTTCTTCTTTAGAATATTTAATTCGTTTTACATCAACTTGTTTCGAATTACCTGTTACTACAGCGCTTATTTGATCGGTAATTTTTGATCTTTCAGTCTCTTTACAATTTAGATTAATTAATAAATTTTGTGTAAAAGAATTGTTCAATTTCTTTTTACTGAAAAGAACGATGATTAATGTCAGAAAAATAAAGCCAATAATAGTTGGTAATAATTGATTTGCACCTAACCCTAGGCCAATTGAAATGGCAATAAAGAAATATCCTAATTCTTCGGGTTCCTTAATGGCAGTTCTAAATCTTACTATTGATAGTGCACCAACTAATCCTAAAGACAGAGCTAAAGAGGATTTTACAATAGAAATAATAATAAAGGTAGTAACTCCTACTAACATTAAAACTTTGGATAGTTGAGATCTATTGGATATCGAACCACCATATTTTATATAGATGATTCGTAAGCAAAAAAGAAGTAATCCACATATAACAATGTTTATTACAAAGTTTAGGATTGAAAAGTTTTCTTCAAAGTTTAGATTTAATTGATTAATAAAATCGTTCATTATTTTATTTTTATTGATAAGTTAGTGAAAATAGAAAAAATTATCTTCTTGCACTGCCTTAAAAAGATATATAAATAAATTTAGTAAGTTTATCATATTAAAAATTTAATTAATGACAAAAAACCTGACTGTTGTTATACCAGCATTTAATGAAGAAGAGTCTTTAGAATTGTTTTTACCAAAAGTTATACATCATTGTAAAGAGAAAAATTATAAATTAATTGTTGTAAATGATGGGTCATTAGATAATACTTTAGAGGTGCTATCTTCTTTTTCAGCACCGGAAGAATTTTTTAAAATAGTTTCACATAAGGTTAATAAAGGATATGGAGGAGCATTAAAAAGTGGTATCAATGCTTGCGATACTGATTATGTTGTTACGATAGATGCTGATGGTCAGCACTATATGGAAGATGTAGATAGGCTTTTTTATAAAATTAAAGAAACAGATGCAGATTTGGTTGTGGGGAGTAGAAAGGGGCAATTATCTGCTTCTTGGTTTAGAGGTGTGGGTAAAAGTTTGATTCGTACAGTTGCACGTATGCTAATGAAATTGTCAATTTATGATATCAATTCAGGAATGAAGATTTATAATACTGAACTGGCTAAGCAATATCTAAAACTCACACCTGATACGATGTCTTTCAGCGATATTATTACGTTGACTTTTGTAAATAATAAACATTTGGTTATTGAAGAGCCAATACAGATAAAAAATAGACTCAAGGGTACAAGTACAATAGGTGTGAGGACGGCATTTGAAACTGTAATGGAGATCATTAACATTATAATATTGTTTAACCCAGCAAGAGTCTTTCTCCCAATTTCTGCTTTTTTCCTTGTTTTCGGAACGATATGGGGAGCATATTTTTTTTTCCAAGGAAAAGGGATAAGTATAGGTGCCAGTACATTGATTTTGACAGGTTTAATTGTTTTTCTTTTGAGTTTAATTGCTGAACAATTATCTGGGATGAGAAAAAATATGTAAAGTTCTATTAATGATGTCTAGAAAAAAAGAAAACCTTTTCTTGTTTAGTGTTGACTTGGAAGATGTTCGTTTGAGAGTACATAAAGGCTTATCTTATCGCCCCAGAGTCGAAGAAATGATTGAATATTATTTAGATTTTTTGAATAAATATCAAGCAAAAGCAACCTTTTTTACAGTTGGAGACATTCCTAAATATTATCCCAGTCTTATCAATATGCTTGTTGAAGAAGGGCACGAGGTAGCTTGTCATTCGCACAAACATTTACCTATTACTAGTCAAACCAGTAAAGAGTTTAGAGATGACTTGTTATTAAATATGGAAAGCTTATATACTGCTGGTGCAAAGGAACTAATAGGGTACAGAGCTCCAACATATTCGCTTACAAAGGATACTCCATGGGTTTTTGAGGTTTTGACAGATTTAGGGTTTAGATATTCTAGTTCTGTATTACCGGCCCAGAATCTTTTATATGGCTGGAAGGATTTTGGTGAAAATCCCAGAAAAATGAATGCTAATTTATGGGAAATACCTGTTAGTTTAAGAAAAGGATCTTTTTTCAAAGTACCTTTTTCTGGAGGGGTATACTTTAGATTTTTACCGTTCTATTTTATAAAAAGAAGTTTTGATTTTCATTATCAAAAAAACAGAGCAGTGACAAGCTATTTTCATCCTTACGATATTGATGTGGATCAAGAAAGATTTATGCATCCCGAAATCAATAACAATTGGATGTATAATCAATTAATGTATTTTAATAGAAAAAAAGTATTTACTAGACTTCATAAAATTATGAAGTTATACGACTCGAAAATAATAACGTATAAGAGTTTTGTGGAAGGTATAGATAATGAATAATAATTACCTAGAGATAAGGTTAATGTGTTTATAAATAATGAATTACAATTTTTCACCTATTCAAATTGATGACGCGGCTATTAAAGAAATAACAGATCTTCTATGTGTTACTTTTCCAAAGGCTAAGAAATATACTGAAGACTTTATAAGGTGGCAATATGCTGAGAACCCTATTCATCCTATGTTGGGATATAATGCATATTTTGATGGAGAACTTGCAGCCCATTATGCACTAATGCCTATAAAAGCTAAGATTTTTGGAAAAGAAGAAAAAGGTCTGCTCTCATTGAACACAGCCACGCATCCGAATCATAGAGGGAAAAAACTATTTCCAACGCTTGCCAGTGAAAGCTATACATTGGCTGCGAAGCTGGGTTTTGGTTTTATAATAGGAGTGGCTAATGCGCAGAGTACTCCAGGATTTTTGAAGAAACTGGATTTTCAGTTGGTGGGAATGTTAAAAGCTAAACTGGGCTGTGGTAAAATTGTGCGTAAAGAAGGAAGTAATGTTTTGGATTACCAAAGGGATTGGGATACCTCTTCTTTAAAATGGCGTTTATCTAACCCTGAATTGCAATATAAAGTTAGAGATAATAGGGTTTTAGCTGCTACAGATATTTTTGGAATACAAGCCATTTTAAATGATTTTGATAGCCAATATAGTCTCGAGGATAATAAAAACTATTTAGGCTTTAGACCTATTAAACTTTGGATTGGTATAGATGATACCATTAATTGGAAAAAATCTTTTTATTTTGATATTCCTTTAAAAATGAGGCCTTCTCCTTTGAATTTAATTTTTAAGGATCTTACATCGCAAAATCGACAATTTAACTTTTCAGGAGTAAAATTTAGCGCACTAGATTTTGATGCTTACTGATATCAAAACTATGTTGTAATGAGTATATGATATAGTATGTCTACAGAATAAAAAATTTTATAATTTACTATTAATTGTTGCTTTTTCCTTGAGTTTCTTTTTTCATTTTTATTGCCCAATTAAGATTGTTTTTTAGTAATTGGTTATTTGAGTTTATTTTAATACCCTTGTTTCCAACTTCAATAGCTTGGTTCCATTTCTTAAGGGCATTGTACCCTGTACAAGCATTGTTGTATAGATTATCAGAGTTAGGGAATAAACGTATGCCGTCTTTGGCAACTTTTACACATTGTTCATAAAGTTCATAATTGTAATACAAAAGACTTAGACTTAGGTAGTTTGCTTCTGAAGGTTCTTTTGCGATGAGAGTAATGAGATTTTGTAGTTCGGATTGACGAGAAATAACATAATTGAGATTGTTTTGAGCCAATTGAAAATCAGGTTTTAATTCGAGAGCTTTATTACAAGCAATAATGGCATTGTCAAATTCTCCCAAAAGGTTAAGAGCAGAACAAATATTGTTGTATGCTCTATAGGATTGAGGTTGTATTTTTAACACTTCTTTTGCCGCTTCAATAGATTTGAGGTATTGCTTATTCTGATAATATTTAAAACTTAAATCGAGGTATTCTCCTAGAGCCGAACTATTGGATGTTAGTTTCTTTTCGGATTGATGTAGATCTACATTTTTTGTACTAGCCAATAAAAATCTTTTAGCCTTTAAATCGTTGTTGTCAATTGCCAAAGTTTCTATAGCAAGTTTCTCTAATTCTTTCCATTCACCAGTAACTGAATAAATTTGGAGCAAAAGATGTCTTGTGGGGATATGAGAAGGTGATAGTGTTTTTGATATATTCAACTTTTCGATAGCTTCAGCAGTTCTAGAATTTTGAAATAAGAAATTACCATAATAATACCATGGCGTATAGTAATTTCCACCATAAGTAATGGCATTTTTGAAGTATTGTTCGGCTTTAGTTAAATTTCCTTGTGCATTATATAAAATTCCTAAATTGGTATGTAAATAATGATATCTTGGAGCAAGTTTTAGAGCTCTTGTGAAGTAACCTTCGGCAATATCATATTTACCTTTTGACATTTGAGTTAACCCGTAATTCATTAAACCACGACCATTTTTAGGATTTTTTATAGTAACATCTTTCCATAATGACTCTTCAGAATCCCACACAATGTTTCTTTGATATGTTCCTATGCTATACATTAGCAGTAGAATAATAGTACTTGCCATTATATAAATGTTTTTTAGTTCATATCGCTTTTTTAAATATGCTACAAATAGCCATAAAGAATACCCTACGCTAATAATCAGACCAACATAAGGAAAAAACATACGGTGATCATTCATGACTTCGGCAAGAGGGATAATACTTGAGGTTGGAGCAAGTGAAATAAAAAACCACAATATGCCAAAACTTATAGGGTAATACTTTTTGTTTTTTGATGAGTATAAAGCGATTATTAAGAGTATTATAATAAAGAGTATTCCCAACAAAAATTTTAGAGACCAAACTGTTTGTAAAACGACCCAATCTGTATCTGCACTTAACTGAATTGGTAAAAATAAACTTCCAAAATAATAGGAGATAGATAAAGGTTGAGTAATTAAATATTCAAATGTTTTAGACGAACCAGTGGTAAAAGATTCTGGTGTCATTGTGTTATGAAAAATGTAAACTACAAAGCAAAAAACAAATGACAACCATACTTTTTTTATAGTTTGTAGTATTGGAGTAATTGATTTTTTTGAAAAGAGGTCGAAAAAATCGAGATTTTTCTCGAATAAAAGAACGTATACAAAGAATAATGGGGCAAACATAATAGCTAAAGGTTTTGCTAAAGCTCCTATTAATATAGGTATTAAGTATAAATGATATTTTTGAGCTATTGATGAGTATTGGTATAAAACAAATGCCAGTATAACAAAGAAAGTGGATTGTAGGTCAGAGCGTGCAATGATATAATTGACCGTTTCAGCCATTACTGGATGTAACATATACCATAATGCAATTGCACCAGATATATAGTAATTATATGGGTTTTCAGTGGATATGTTTAAAATTTTTTTAGTAAAAAAGAAAATTAGAATTCCTTGCAAAAGAAAGATTATAAATGTAGTGAGGTGGAAAAAGAAAGGTGTATAATCATTTCCCAACCAATAGTCAAATGCAAGCGAAGTAGTTACAATTGGTCTGTAGGTTTGGTTTTGTGGTAAAGAACTTATGGTGCTACCATCAGTAAAGAAACTAACTATATTTTTTAAACTCCTAATGTTAGGATTTTCAGTAATGGTATGAAAATCATCAAAATGAAAAGCATTATCAAAATGATTTAGATATGTTACTGTAGTAACAATAATCATTACGATGATGAAGAGTAGGTTTTTATTTTTAATAAGTAATTTCAATTTACGAGATCTTTTACGTTATTTAAAATTAATAGTTTTTAAGCAGATTGTAATTACAAATCTAAAAAATAGACAACCCAGTTAATGTAGTCAATCGCTCTAGCGCATACATACCTAATTCTGAGTTTCCTTTGGGGTTAAGAGGCGGACTCCACACGGTTACAGTGTATTGTCCAGGATGAATAGCTGCAATGCCACCGCCAACACCACTTTTGCCTGGTAAACCCACTCTAAAACTAAATTCCCCGGCTTCATCATAAAAACCGCAGGTTTGCATAATTGCATTAATACGTTTTATTTTTCTTGGTGCTAGAACTTGATGACCATCAGAAAGTGTTTTTCCTTGGTTTGCATATATCATAAAAGCTATCGATAATTCTTCACAAGACATCTCAATCGCACATTGAAATATGTAGAAATCTAAAACAACTTCAATGTCGTTTTTAATATTTCTGAAAGATTTCATTAGATTTAATAAAGCGGCATTGCGATGACTGTATTTCTTTTCGGATTCATATACTTCGTTATTAATCTTTATGCTATCATTATGTGCTATGCTCTGAATAAAACGTAAAAAATCTTCTTTAGGATTATCTAACAAAGAAATCAAAATGTCGGATATAACCAATGCTCCGGCATTAATAAAAGGATTTCTAGGAATACCTTGTTCATATTCTAATTGCACTAATGAATTGAATGGATCACCAGAGGGTTCTACATCTACACGTTCAAATAATTCATCGTCTAGCAAAGACATTGCTTTTGTTAGCGCAAATACCTTAGAGATACTCTGGATAGAAAAACGTTCGGTACTATCTCCAAAATTATAATGACCAGAATTAATACAATATAAATGAACCCCAAGTTTTTTGGAACTAATTTTGGATAACTCAGGAATGTAAGAAGCTACTTGACCTGTACTTTGTTTTGCCGTTAACTCTGCTTCAATTTGATTAAGTATTTTCTGATACTCCATAGAATCATCTAATGTAATTCATTTAAAGAACTTCCTGTTTCAATTTCATAAGGTGTTTTATTAGGCTCAAAAATTCTCGCAGATAAATTTCCTTCTAGAACAATATCTTTGTTTTTTATTCTCAACCAACTGCCTTCACGTAAACCGACAACTGGTTGGGGATTTAAGTTGTGGAATTCTTTGATACGCGTTTCTCTAGTTTCTCCCTTATGTGTAGAACTAGGGTCTGGATCCAAATAATGTGCATTAATGTTGAACGAGAATACGCCTAAGGTTTTAAAACTTTCTGGATAAACAATAGGCATATCATTAGTCGTCTGCATGGTTAAACCGCAAATATTACTACCTGCACTTGTACCCAAATACGGTATACCGGATTGTATTGCCTTTTTTAAAGGTTCGATACAATGATTGCGATATAATTGATCAACTAATAAAAAAGTATTACCACCACCAGTATAAATCCCTTGAACATTTTCAAAAGCCTCAGCAATACTGGTAAACATATGTACGCTAACTACTTTCTTATTAATTTTTTTGAAAATATTATTGACTCCTATGGTATATTCATCATGAGAAATTCCTCCTGGGCGGGCATAGGGAATAAATAATATTTCATCACTATTGCTATACAGTTCTATTAATGTATCTTTCAGGTATTCTAAGGGCTGACTTCCATGGATTGTAGAAGTACTAGCGATTACACAATTTATCATTGACTTTTTTGTAAAGATGGTTTAACGTTTTCTTATATTGAAACAGGAAGGGAAGATAAAAAAATGTAGTATCTTAATGAAGAAAAAATAACCCAATTTGACATGAGAATAAAATTATCGATCTTTTTAATTTGTATTGTAGTAAGCCAATCCATTGGCCAGATAACTTCTAGAGTTGTTGTAAATGGAAAGATTAGTGCTCCTATTGGAGATGATGTAGAAGGAGTAGTTGTTTATAATCGTAGTACTAATAAAGGAACCATTACGAACAAAGGAGGAACTTTTAAAATCAATGCAGGAATTAATGATAAAATAGAGATTGTAGCCATGCAATATCAGCATTTTTTGGTATTGATTGATAAAGGGGTCGTAGATAGTAAAAGACTTCATGTTTTTTTAAATGAATCTATAAATCAACTCGAAGAAGTTATAGTAACACCATATGATTTATTGGGTAATGTTACGGTTGATGTAAAGAAAATTGGTTTTAGTGAAAGCGGAATTACCGAAGTTTCTAAAGAGACGGGTACAAAAATTAATGATACGGATTATGATTTTAGACCTGATGAGCTTTCAACGCTAGATAATAAAGTTTTTCTTGAAGATAGAATGATCAATGGGTTAAATTTTGTGAACTTATTTAAATTGGTATACGATAATAAAAACACATCTAAAAAGAAGAAAAAGAATGCCGATATTGATGTGAAAATTCGAAATATGTACAACGATGATTTTTTTAAAAATCATTTGGCCCTAGAAATGGATCAGATTAATGATTTTATTTTTTTTGCAGAAGATAATGGATTGAGTAACATATATTTTGAAACTGGTAAAGAACTTGATCTTCTTCAGTTCTTAGTATTTCAAAGTAAATTATATCTAGATCAAAAATAGAGAAAGAAATACATTACATCAAATCCAATCTGTAACTGTATTATTTTTTTTGCGTCTTTATAAATGACCATATGTATATCGATATACATATGGTCATTTATAATTAAGAATATATATGCGTAAGATAATTCTAGCCTTTCTCATCGTTAGCTCGTTTCAGACTTTTGGGCAAACTAAAACCCTTAAAGGAAAAATACTAGCGAAGTCATTAGAAGACTATGCAATAAATATTGTGAATTTCACCAATAAAACAGGAACAACTAATGATCAAAATGGAGTTTTTGAAATACCAGCAAATGTTGGAGATTCTATTACTTTTTCATCTGTTCAATATGATATAATATCTATTGTCGTTACCCCAAACCATTTTGAAGAAGAGGGAGTGAAAATTATTTTAAGACCCAAAATACAGCTACTTGATCAAGTAAAAGTAAGTAATATTAAACTTTCTGGAAATCTAGATGATGATGTAGGCAAAGTAGAGCTCAAACCTTTTGTGGATAATAAGACACTGGGTCTTCCCTTCACCGATAAACCACAACCTACACAAATAGAAAGACGAATATATACGGCTAGATCTGGAATATTAGACTTACCTATTAACTATCTTAACGGAAAATTAAAGAGATTAAAACGAATTAAAGCACTTACAGATCTTCAGTACTTAGTTGAGAGAGCAGAAATTACTTTTGATACTTCGTTTTTTGTAAACGATTTAGACCTCTCACAAGATTTAATTACTGATTTTATGTATTATTGTGCAGAGGATCAGTATTTTAAAAATCTATTAGAGAACTCTAAAAAATTAACACTACTGGAGTTTTTTAAAAAGAAGGTAATATCTTATAAAAAACTTAAAGAAATTGATTAGTTATTTTAAATACGTTTGTTTTAATTACTTTTAACCTTTATAATTTTTTAGAATGAAGAAAGTAGTATTAATAGCATTGATAGGGGTAGTAATCTTAAGTTCTTTTACAGCGCATAAGTTTTATGTTAGTGTTATGCAAATAGAATATAATAAAGAAGAACAGTCGTTACAGATAATTTCAAGAGTGTTTATTGATGATTTAGAAGAAGTTTTACGTAAAAGATATGATGATGCTATTCGGTTAGAGGTTAATAAAGAAACTGTTGGGGCAGAGGAGTATATTAAAAAATATTTTGACCAAAAAATTAATTTTTTAATTAATGGCAAAGAGGCTTCTTTTACATACCTGGGTAAAGAATATGAAGATGATTTAATTATATTTTATCTTGAAATAGAAAATATTAGCTCTTTAGAAAGTTTAGAAATTTCAAATCAAATCTTGATGGATCTTTTTGAAGAACAACAGAATATTGTTCACGTTAAAAAAGAAAACAACAGAAAGAGTCTTATCCTAGAGAAAAGAAGAGATTCTGGGATGTTAAAGTTTAGTGAATAAATCATTAAGCTTTTAAAAAACGATTATTTTGCAAATCATTATCAATTAACTCAAAATCACTCAGATGAAAAAAGTACTTTTACTTCTTTTGGCGGCTTTTATGATGTCGGGAACTATGTCATATGCTCAAAACCAAAAGGAGGCTAAAGATGCTCGCGAACTCGGGCACACAAATCAAAATAAATTTAAGCAAATGTACGAGGAGTTTTCTACTCCTAACATGTATCGTACTGCTTCTGGGGCCCCAGGTCCAGCATATTATCAGCAACAAGCTGATTATAAAATGGACATTGAACTTGACGATAAGAACACAAAAATTACCGGAAAGGAAACCATTACTTATACCAATAATTCACCAGATAATTTAGAATTTCTTTGGGTTCAATTAGATCAAAATATGAGAGCCAAAGATTCTAAAACTCCATTAATACAAGGAGGAGGAGTCGCTCCGGCAGATCAGCCCGGTGGTTTTGTGACTAAGTATTTGGGTGAAGCTTTTGATGGAGGTTTCAATATTACTGCGGTAAAAGATGCAAATGGAAAGCCATTAAAACATACGATTAATGCTACAATGATGAGAGTAGAGATGCCTAGTGATTTGAAAGCAGGAGAAAAATTTGTGTTCTCTATTGATTGGTGGTACAATATTAATAATCATGTAAATGGTAGAGGAAGATCTGGATATGAAGAATTTGCAGATGGTAATAGAGCATATGTAATTGCTCAATTTTATCCACGTATGGCAGTCTATAATGATGTAGAAGGATGGCAAAATCATCAGTTTTGGGGTAGAGGAGAGTTTGCATTACCTTTTGGAAATTTTGAAGTCAACATAACTGTACCAGCAGATCACATTTTGGATGGGACAGGAGTCTTAGTAAACAGAAAAGAAATGTATACTAAGGAGATGATGAGTCGTTATGAAAAAGCAAAAAAGTCATATGATAAACCTGTTATTATTGTAACTCAAGAAGAGACTATAGCAAAAGAAAAAACCTTTTCTGAGAATAAGAAAACCTGGAAATTAAAAGCAGAGAACGTTAGAGATTTTGGATTTGCAACATCTAGAAGGTTTATTTGGGATATGATGGCAGTTAAAATTGGTGGTAAAGATATTATGGCAGTATCGATGTATCCTAAAGAAGGAAACCCTCTTTGGGAAGACTGGTCTACAAAAGCTGTTGCTAGTACACTAAAATCATATAGTCGTATGACATTTGATTACCCTTATCATAAAGCAATTTCTGTACATGCAAAGAATCAGGGAATGGAATACCCTATGATATGCTGGAATTACGGAAGACCAAACCCTGATGGAACATATAGCGATAGAGTGAAATATGGAATGATGAGTGTTATTATTCATGAGGTTGGACATAACTTTTTTCCAATGATTGTTAATAGTGATGAGCGTCAATGGACATGGATGGATGAAGGTTTAAATACTTTTGTACAATATGTGGCAGAGCAAGATTTTGCAGAGTGGTATCCAGCTGCGGTAGCTCCTTCAAAAAAATATCCTTCTAGAAGAGGTCCTGCACCAAAAATAGTTCCTTATATGAGTGGAAATCAGAATTTTTTATCTCCGATAATGACTCAATCTAATAATATTCATCAATTTGGACCAAATGCATATGCAAAACCTGCTACAGGTTTAAATATCCTAAGAGAAACGGTGATGGGTAGAGAACTTTTTGATTATTCATTTAGAACGTATTCGCAACGATGGATGTTTAAGCATCCAACTCCTGAAGACTTTTTTAGAACAATGGAAGATGCATCGGCAGTAGATTTGGATTGGTTCTGGAGAGGATGGTTCTATACTACAGACTATACGGATATTGGTGTAAAAGATGTTAAGAAATTTGTAGTTTCTAAAGAACCTACTCAGAAAGCGAAAGCATTTGCTGCTGCCAGAGGAGCAAGAATTGAGGATTTTGGGCCATTAGTGTTTATGGTAGAAGAGGGTAGTGAAGAATATGCAACTATAAAAAAGAATGGTAATGTTATAGATAATGCTACAACATTGAAAGAGTACCTTATGGATAACTTCTCTATAGGAGAACAACAAAAATTAAAAGAACCTAAGTATTTTTATGAAGTTACATTCGAAAAACCAGGAGGTTTAGTAATGCCTTTAATTGTAGAGTATACCTATGAGGATGGTAGCTCAGAAACTATAAAGTATCCTGCAGAAATATGGCGTAAAAATGATAAAAGTGTAAAAAGAGCCATAGCTTCTGATAAGAGTATCACAAAAATTGTAGTAGATCCTAATATGGAAACTGCGGATATTGATACATCAAATAATAGTTGGCCACAAAAAAATAAAATTGGAAAATTTGATAAATTTAAAAATAAAGTAAAAGGTCAATAATTAAGAGCTATAAAATTTTCATAAACAAAGCCATCGATTAGTATTCGATGGCTTTTGTTTTGTGGATAATGCCTATATTTGCACTGTTATGACAACACTACCTTTGTTTATTAGCGGAACCGAAATTGCTTTTATTGTTTTTATATTAGTAATGGTCTTTGGTGCCGATAAAATCCCAGAAATCGCTCGTGGTTTGGGAAAAGGAATGCGTATCGTTAAAGATGCGACTAATGATATCAAAACAGAGATCACAAAAAGTGCCGAGAAACATGGCATCGATACCGATATCCCTTCTTCGATTACTACAGATATTAAGAAAGAAATAGACCAGGTTAAAGATGATATACATGAAATAACTGGTCCTGTTAAAAGGAAATTCTAGATAATTTACTTCTTCAAATTCTTATTTTGCTCAATTTTTATTGTAAATTTTGATTTTTTCGTAAAAAAATAAACTTTTTTTTAGCACTATAATAATATTATTCTCGAGTATGGGTAAGTCTCAATGTTTACTAGTCTTTTGGGGAAATTTCAGTATAAAAAACGGTGCTATGCGAGCATAATAAATCGGTTTTCATTGCTATTCTTTCAAAAAAACGATTAAATATTTAGATAATATTTAATATATTAGCCATGAAACTAACTAAATGATAAATATTTCTGATTTTTAAGGATTTTATATTTAGTAATTATTTACACACAAACTCATAAATCTTATTCTAAAATGAAAAAAGTTATCCTTTTTACTTTAGGGCTATTTCTTGTGTTTTCTTGTACCAAAGATGACCCTAGTGAAATTAATGATCCTGCCGTAACATCTATTGATAATCAAAAATTACTTTCGGTTGATGAAATAAATAAATATATACAAGATCAACTCAAAACTAAAGGTGATGTTGTATGGTTAGAAGCTCCTGCAGTTGTCCTTTGGAGTGCTGCCGTTCATGGTGGTAATATTGTTAGCGTTGGTTATGGTGAGAAAGGAGATAGTTTCTCTTTACAACAACGTTCTCCAGATTTGGTAGGAGCTAAAAATAATATATTCAATATTGTTCAAGATACAGAACAACAAACAAAATCTAATGTTGTGAAACATGATGATGATACATTCAATTTTGTAGATGTTGAGGTTACCAAACTCGAGACGATTATTGCGTTACAAAAAGCAGATCAAATTAGATATATTGATACCTTTTATACTGGATACTTAAACGACGAAGCCGTTCAGCAAAAAGACTTTGGATGTGCTCAAAGTGGTGAAAATATTAATGGTAACGATTACAGAGTAATCTCTCCAAATGCATGGTTACCATGGAATTTTGATATTCATAAAGTGCCTCAAGCCTGGAACTATAGTACAGGTGCAGGTATTACAGTTGGTTTAATAGATACAGGTATTTCGGCAAGTCAAAGTTTATTAGGAAGCAATTTTAATGACGGTGCTTCTAATGGTAGATTTGTTCAAAGGTTTGGAACGTATATCGATTCTCCTTGGTGGTGGTCTAATAATATAGATGGCCCTAATGATAGATGCGGACATGGTACTTCAATGGCTTCAGCAATTGCATCTCCTCGTAATGATGATGGTATGCCTGTCGGTGTAGCTTATAATGCTAATTTGGTGGCATATAGAGGTACATCAGATGTATTGTTGAATGATTATCATGAGCGTAAAGGGGTTACTAATGCGTTAAGAGCTTTAGGGAATCGTGGAGATGTTAAAATCATTTCTATGTCTATTGGTTGGGTTTTTAGTATTGGTAATGTAAGAGATGCTGTAAGATATGCACATAACCGTGGTAAAATGGTAATTGCGGCAGGAGGAACTTCTACTTCAATTACAAGTTTTGTTGGTGTTATTTTTCCGGCAAATATGAATGAAACAGTAGCAGTTACAGGACTTAAAGATAACGGATATAACCGATGCAATAATTGTCATGAAGGAAGTAAAATTGACTTTACTATTGTGATGCAAAGAGCTGGAGATTCTGGTAGAAATGTTCCTGTAATAGGATTTAATTCTGGAAGTAGAAATTACGTAGGTGGATCATCTGTGGCGACTGCAACTACAGCAGGTATAGCTGCATTAGTATGGGCGCGTAATCCAAATATGACTAGGGCACAAGTATTAGATAAGTTGAAAAGAGCTGCAGAGTTTTATCCCAACCGAAATAGTAAATTCGGTTACGGAAATATAGACGCTCTTAAGGCGGTTCAATAAAATATAAATTGTAATTGAAAAAAAATGGAAGCTCAAAAGGCTTCCATTTTTTTATAGTACTCTACTAATTGTTAACCCATCTCGAATAGGTAATAATACAGTTTCTACTCTATGATCTTCTAACAATAACGTATTGTATTCTAAAAGTGCTTTGGTTGAAAAATCATCCTCGGCTACAGCATCTATAACTTTACCACTCCATAATACATTGTCTGATAGTATTACTCCTCCGGGATTCATTCGATTAATAACTAAATCAAAATAGGCAGGATAATTGGGTTTATCGGCATCGATGAATATCAAATCAAATTTTAAATCTAGTTTAGGGATAATTTGGGTGGCATCACCTACGTGTTGATGAATTTGTTCTCCGTAGGGAGATAGGTCAAAATATTTTCTTTGAAAAGTTTCAAGTTCTTCATTTATATCAATAGTATGTAATACTCCATCAGTTTGCATACCTTCGGCCAAACATAATGCAGAGTACCCTGTGTAAGTACCTATCTCGAGAATATTTTTTGGTCTAATAAGCTTAGATAATATGCTTAATACTCTACCTTGATAGGCTCCACTGAGCATACGAGGTTGTAGTATTTTTTGATAAGTCTCTCTTGTTAACTGTTGTAGTAATTTAGGTTCTTTTTCGGTATGATTAACTACATAATTGTCTAGCTCTTCCGGTATGAAATGCATATATATTACTTTTTTGCAAAGCTAAATTATTTAAAAAGATAAGTTGATAAAATTGTTTTCTTAACTTTAATCTACTTCCATTGTTGTACCCAAGATTTTATTGGTTAGATCCTTTTTGGCATCTTCATTATCTCCAAACAACCATTGTAATACATTACACTCCCAAATATCATCATATTCTTTTTGATTAATAATATCACGGTCTAAAGCAAGATCCAAAATTTTTCCCGGATATGATGATTGTGGTTCACTTTCCATCTCGCCAAGAGGATATGGATCATCTAATCCCATGATGACTTGTTTACTACCCTGGCGTTCCACAGTAAGTTTCAAAGAATCTGTATCATGTACTAGGGTATCAAAATATATGTTTGGATGCCCAACAGCTTTTCTTGGGTGTTGCTTTCCTTCAAATAAATCTGGTCTACCATCAAACCCTTGAATACGCCTACCTAAGTTCATTTGGGCTAACTGCCCTCCATGAGCGAAACATGTTCTAATATTAGGATAACGATTTTGCATACCATTAAGGGTGTAAAAATGATAAGCATCACCACATTGTGCTAACATCCATACTAAATGAAAACGCCAAGCCACATTTTCTAGTTTAATCATTTTATCACCGTCATATGGGTGAACCTCTATAGCTAGTTTATATTTATCTGCTAATTCAAAAATAGGATCATTTTCTTCATCAAAAATACATCTCCACTGTCCAATAGAATCCATAAAGTGAGTTGGTAAGCATAATACATGCATCCCTAATTCCTCAACACAACGCTCCATCTCCCATAATGCTCCATTTATAAAACCAGGATGCACTACAAATCCACAAGAAAACTTATCAGGATGCTCTCGTTGTACATTGGCATTAAAATCATTTTGAAATCGCAGCGCATGTTTCATTTCTTCTAGACGTAGACCATTACCATATAATTGCGAAAGATTGAGTACTACTGCATGGTCAATTTTGTTATGCTCCATCCATGCTAGTTTTTCATCCAGGAAAAAACTAGAGTGCGTTACAGGTCGTTTCCAACCTTTTTGTAACATATATCTGCGTTCATCATCTACCCAAAAAATTTCTTTGTCCTTCATGAATTGAGGGATCTCTTCGGGATATGGTAACAAATGCGAATGTCCGTTTATTCTAAGTTTTCTTTTCATTGGTATATTGTGTTGTTTAGAGAGATATTGATGAAACTTTTTTTTGGTTTTCTATCTAAATATTATTGCTTCTTTTTAGGAGCGTCCATAATGGTACCGCAATTAGAACATGTACATTTATTTCTATCACTATAATATTTGTCAAAAATGATAGGCATATCTGTTTCTATATTGTCCAAAGCAAATTCTTCTCTGTACAATAGTGTATTACAATTTTCGCAATACCATTCTAGAGCATCCATCATTCCTTCATTTCTAGGGTATTCTATGACCATGCCAACAGTGTTTTCACCTCGTTGCGGTGAATGAGGAACTTTGGGAGGGAGTAAATAAATTTCACCTTCTTTGATATGTACATCTTCAGGAGTACCATTATTAATTATTTTTAAAACAATATCACCTTCTACTTGATAAAAAAATTCTGGAGTTTCATTATAATGATAGTCCTTGCGATTATTAGGACCTCCTACAACCATCACAATAAAATCTCCATTTTCCCATACACACTTATTACCTACTGGCGGTTTTAATAAGTGGCGATGTTCATCTATCCAGGCTTTAAAATTTAAGGGTGAAACTAAATTACTCATGCGCTTGTTTTTATATGTAAATGCTTGTTATTCTGTATTAAATTTAATCCTTTTGATTTGTTTTTAGTAATAACAAATCGTTAACTATAAGGACTTTGTCCTTCCTCCATCAACTGGTACATTTATCCCATTGATATAGGATGCTGCTTCTGATGCTAAAAATGCAATAGCATTGGCGATCTCTTCTGGTTTAGCAAATCTTTTGGCAGGAACTTCATTCATCATAGTTTCAGAAATTTCTTCAACTGATTTACCTGTTTTTTTTGCTTTGTTGTTAATAATTTCATTTAATCGTTCTGTTGCCGTAGCTCCGGGTAATACGTTATTTACTGTGATTCCGTATGCGCCTAATTCATTAGCTAAGGTTTTAGACCAATTCCCCACCGCTCCACGAATAGTGTTAGAAACACCTAATCCGTTGAGAGGCTGCTTGACAGAGGTAGAAATAACATTGATGATCCTACCATAACCTTCGGTTTTCATCCCAGGAACTACTGATTGGACCAAAACATGATTGCATTTTAAGTGTTGCGTGAATGCTCTTTCAAATTCATCCAAAGTAGCACCAAAAACAGGTCCAGCGGCTGGACCACCAGTATTATTGATTAAGATATGATAGATATGGTTTGTCCTAGAAATTTTTTGTTGTAATTTTTCTGGATCTAGAAAATCCGCAACAACATATGTGTGAGATTGTCCTTGATCTGTGGGCAGTTCGCTAAGGACATCGTTAAGTTTTTCTTCGTTTCGAGCGACCAATGTTACATTTGCCCCTAAGGTCGCTAATTGAATAGCTGAAGCTTTTCCGATACCTTGAGTACTACCACAAACTAGTGCATTTTTATGTGTAAGATTTAGATTCATTATTAGTGTTTCTATAATTTATGTTATTATTTATAGTGTATACAAACATTTTTGGGTTCTGTAAAAAACCGCAATGCTTCCTGGCCTCCTTCACGGCCTACCCCAGAGTCTTTAACTCCTCCAAAAGCTGTACGTAAATCGCGCATCATCCATGTGTTTATCCAAACAATTCCAGCTTGAATATGTTTTGCCAAAAACATGCTTCGATTTAAATTATTTGTCCAGATTGTACTGGATAATCCATAACGAACATTATTTGCTAGGGCAAGCGCTTCTTCGTCATTATCAAAAGGCATTATAGTCACGACTGGACCAAAAATTTCTTCTTGTGTTAACTTGCAATTGATATCGGTTACTTCTATAACCGTTGGTTGTAAATAGTATCCATCTTCATGATCTTTTATAGTTACATACTCTCCTCCGCATAAAACTGTTCCTCCTTCTTGCTGGGCGAGATCGATATACGATTTAACTTTTTCTATATGGGATTTAGAAACTAACGCGCCAATCTCTGTTGTAGAATCTAACGGAGGGCCAATTTTTAAAGATTTCGTTCTTTGAATAAAATCGATTTTGAATTTATCGTAGATTGTTCTTTCTACAAATATTCGCGAACCACATAAGCATATTTGCCCTTGATTGGCAAAAGAGGATCTCACTGTAGTACTGAGCATTTTATCATAATCACAGTCTGCAAAAATCAAATTTGGGTTTTTACCTCCTAATTCTAGCGATAATTTCTTAAACATTGGAGCTGCGGTTTTGGCAATGTGAGCACCCGTGGCAGTTCCGCCTGTAAAGGAAATAGCTTTTATATCTGGGTGTTCGATAATGGCCTGGCCCGTTGTGTTTCCTAATCCGTGAACAATATTTAAAACCCCTTTTGGGAGTCCAGCTTTTGTGCAAATATCTCCTAATAAATATGCCGTCATAGGAGTTATTTCACTCGGCTTAGCAACTACGGTGTTACCCGCAGCAAGAGCCGGAGCAATTTTCCATGTGAATAAATAGAGAGGTAGGTTCCAAGGTGAAATACAACCCACTACACCAATAGATTGCCGTAGTGTAAAGTTAATAGCATCTAGCCCAATACTCTCATGTGCTTCACTTGCAAATTGAGTAATGGCGTGGGAGAAAAACTGAAAATTAGAAGAGGACCTGGGGATATCAACACGGGTCGCTAGAGTTAATGGTTTTCCATTATCTATAGCTTCGGCATTAGCCAGAGTATCTATATTCTCAATAATTAAGGATGATATTCTTGATAGAATTTCACTACGCTCTTGTAAAGGAGTGTTTGACCAACTTTGAAATGCTTGTTTGGCTGCTTCATAGGCCAATTGAACATCTTTTGTAGACGAGTTAGGAATCAAACTATATATTTTTCCTGTGGATGGATTGTAATTATCAAGCCATTGATCAAGCAAAGGAGCTTTGAATTCGCCATTGATATAGTTCAATATTTTTTTCATTTTTCTCAAGTTTTCAATTAACTGAAAATATGTTTTAACTGTTCAGCAGTATGCTTTAGGTCTCCTGTATAGGTTTGAATTTCATTTTCATTAAATCTTGCAGAAGGACCAGATGTACTTATTGCGGCTATGAATTTGCCATTGGTGCTAAAAACAGGAACAGCTACACAAACTAGTCCTATTTCATTTTCTTCCATATCTAAGGCAAAACCTTGATTTTTTATTTTTTCTACTTCAAGGAGTAGCTTTTTTTTATTAATTATAGTGTTCTTGGTAATAGTTTCTAAGTTAATATGCTCGACAATATTGTTATAATTATGTTCTGCAAAGGCAAGCATAATTTTTCCGAGACCCGTACAGTGTAAGGGCTTTTCGGTACCAATTTGTGAATTAATTTGAAGGTCATGTCTACCTACAACTTTATCTAAGAAATATACTTTTTGATTTTTGTAAATGGCAAGATGAGCGGTCTCTCCAGCACGTTTAACCAATTCTTCCATAAACGGTCGTGCTTTGGATATAAAATTTTTGTGTATACTTACTTTTTGACTTAACTCAAATAATTTTAATCCTAGTCGATATTTTCCGTTTTCGGGATTTTGTTGAATAACATTAAGAGCTTCCATGGTTGCCAACATGCGATATACTGCACTTTTATTGGTACCCATTTGTTTAGCAATCTCAGTAACACCTAATTCCATTTTATCGATAGAAAAACAATCAAGAATTTTGAATGCTTTTTCTACAGAAGTGTTTAGAATTTTTTTGTCTGTTACTGTACTCATTGTTATTTCATTTTTTTTTAGTTTTTGTTAGCTCTGTTTTTTGTAAGCAACTACTTTTATTTCAATTAATAAATGGGGATGAGGTAGTTGATGTACTGCAACTGTTGTCCTGGTAGGGCCATCGTAATCAAAATACTGAGCATAAACTTCATTATATCCACCAAAATCATTCATGTTAACCAAAAAAGAAGTAACATCGACAATATCCTTTAAACTAGCGTTTTCCTCTTTTAAAATATCATTGATATTTTCTAAAACAGCTCTTGTTTGTGCTTTGATATCTAGGTTGGTTGTGCCAAACTCATCTACTTTTACTCCTTCAAAAGAGTTGTCTGGTTTTCTAGAACTTGTGCCAGAAACATATATAAAATCACCAACACGTTTAACATGCGGAAACTTGCCTCTTGGTATTGCCTTGCCTTGTATTAGTTTTCCTTTATTCATATTTTTTACTTAATGCATGGATTAAATTTATTTTAAACCAGCTATTTTATCTTCTTGTAATATGTTGTTAGTTTCTTTTTGCACAAGTTTTAAAATTTGTTCTAAATCAGTGCTTGTATCTATTTCGCTATCAGCTATCATATTTAATAAAGCTTTATCCTGGGCTCTACCAATTTTCATCGCCTCGGCATATGTAATATTTTCATTAAATGTTACTAACGAATATTTTGAAAAATATTCATTAGGGAATGCTTTTTCTAAAGCCATTTCTAATTTTCGCTTTTCTTTAAAAATTGGATTCGCTACATGGTCACGCATTTCGTAATAATTATCGATTGCTAAATCCGCAATCGCATCTGTATCCTTTCTTCTTTCTTTTTGATATGCCTTAAAGATAGCGCCCCAATCTCCTTCAGATTGATCTAGGATTTCGTCAAAAACGATAACATCTTCAAAAGAAGCATTCATACCTTGACCGTAAAACGGAACAATTGCATGGGCAGCATCCCCAATTAACAGGGTTTTTCCTTTATAATACCATGGAGAGCATTTTACAGTGCCTAAGGCACCGGTTGGATTATTGAAAAATTCGTTATTAAGATCTGGAATTAATGCTAGGGCATCTGGGAATTGCGACTCAAAAAATTCTGTGACTTTTTCGATAGTTACAAGGTTATTAAAGTTGTATTCTCCTTCCTCGTAGGCCAAAAATAAAGTCACTGTAAAACTACCATCCAAATTTGGCAGTGCAATAAGCATATATTGCCCCCTTGGCCATATATGTAAATGATCTTTACTGATTCTATGATTGCCGGTTTTATTAGCAGGGATTTCTAACTCTTTATAACCGTGCGTTAGATAGTTCTGAGAATTACTGAATAAAAATTTCTTTTCGAGATAGTAACTTTTTCTAAGAGCAGAACCTGCGCCATCTGCACCAAATATAATATCGGCGTTTACCTGAAGTTTCTCTTTGGTGATATAGCATTTAAAATTGGCTACAGTATTTTCAATGTCTACGCCAATACATTTTTTGTTGAAATATAAATTTACATTTTCATGCTTTTCTGCTTCAGTAAGTAATAACCCATTTAAAGTTCCTCGAGACATTGAGTTAATGTACTCGCCATCTCTTCCCGAATAATCAGATGCGAAGGTGTTTCCTTCTATGTCATGCATCATTCTGCCATACATAGGGATACAATAGGGAAGTACTTTATCCATAATCCCAACCATTTGTATAGCTTTTAATCCTCGATCTGATAATGCCAGATTAATCGAACGTCCGGCAGAAATATCGGTAGTTCTTAAATCAGGCCTTCCTTCATATACCGATACTTTATAGCCCCTTTGGGCCATTCTTAGTGCTAACATTGATCCACATAGACCAGCACCAATAATTAGTATGTTTTCCTTTTTTGGCATTATAGCAAGGTTTTTAATATTTCTGTCATTCTGTATACATCTTCAAAACTATTATATAGCGGTGTTGGGGCACATCGTATTACATCAGGTTCTCTCCAATCTGTAATTATATGATGATCAGTAAGTTTTTGGTGTAGATTTTTATCTGCGTTTTTTACTTGAATAGATAACTGACAACCTCTTTCTTCTGGATTACTAGGTGTGATAATTCGAATTCTATCAGTATCTATTTGATGAATTAGAAATTCAAAATACCCAGTAAGTGTTTTGGATTTTTTTCTTAACGTATCCATGCCTATTTCATTAAAAATATCCAGAGAAGCTTTTATGGCAGCCATAGAAAGGATAGGAGGGTTGCTTAATTGATAACCTTCTGCTCCAGGCATGAGATCAAACTCTTGGCGCATATTAAATCTTGTGTTTTTATTATGACTCCACCATCCTGTAAAGCGTTTTAATTTTTTATTATGTGCGTGTTTTTCATGAACGAATAAGCCCCCTAGACTCCCAGGCCCAGAGTTAAGGTATTTGTAAGTGCACCACGCTGCAAAATCTACTCCTGATTTATGAAGATCAGGGGTGATATTGCCAACCCCATGGGCTAGATCTATACCCACCATGCAGTTTTTGGCATGCCCTAAGGATGCAATTTTTTTAAGATCTAAATACTGGCCGGTATAGTAATTTACCCCGCCAATTAATAATAAAGCAATTTCATCTCCTTGTTGATCAAGAATGGTTTCTAAATCTTCTAAATGAAGTAACTCTTCTCCTTTTCTGGGTTTCCATTCTATTATTCCTTCCTTATGATCAAAACCATGAAAACGTAGTTGAGATTCTACAGCATATCGATCCGAAGGAAATGCATCACTTTCTATAACTATTTTAAATTTTGTTTTGCTGGGTTGGTAAAAAGAAACCATTAGCAAATGTAAGTTAGTAGTCAAAGTATTCATAATTACTACTTCTAATGGTTTAGCTCCAACTACTTTGGCCATAGAATCAGTCAAGAATTCATGATATGGCATCCACGGGTTTTTGGCTTCAAAATGCCCTTCGACACCAAGGTTAGCCCAATCCTTTAATTCTTGTAAAATGTACTCTTGAGTTGCTTTTGGTTGTAACCCTAATGAATTACCACACATGTAAATCCAATCATTTCCTTGATCATCTTTTGGGATATGAAATTGGTTCTTGTAGTGATTTAATTCATCTTTTTGATCTTGCTCTTTTGCGTATGCTAGACTAGTTTTGAGTAGAGTTGACATTTAACGTGTTTTAATAATTGAAACAGTGTTTCATAAAGTTACAAAAAAATGCTTATTTATATTAAAATAATACTCGTTATTTTAATATAAATAAGATTATACTCTATAGTATATTAATAGTTCATTCCAGGAACCGGAAAGATGAAATTGTAGGCATTATTAAAATGGGAGAATAGAAAGATGTCAAACCATAATGTATTATTTCGTACGGTTAGATATTATTTGATACATTAAAAACGAGAATGTGTTTATTCTGTAATCACTTCAATATTTGTAAAATGAAGCGTCCAATTTCCTTCATTTTTTTTATGAGTTTTTGCTATTTTAATACCATTATAAGTTTGGTAATTTTCCCATGAAGTAATAAGAGATGGTTCTTTAGTATTCTTTTCTCTAAAAACCCATTCTTTGATGATAAAATCACCCTCAAAATAAAAATCATAAGCATCGCCAGGAGTATATCCGCCATCGGTATTGTATACGATAGTTAATTTTTGCATATTTTTTCCACTTATAGGGGCTACGGCTATGGCCTCATGTTTTGTAGTAAAACTTGCTGCATCCCAAACCAAATTAAAAGGGGCTAATAACCAATATTTGTCATTGATAAACCCTTGATCTGCTCTTTGATTAGTACTATCTATTTTACTTCTGTTATAGGTAATAGTATCATTTACTGAAGTTAAAGAAACCATATTTTTTTTTGGTTTCCATGTCCAAGAACGTTCATAATGTGTTGTGTCTCGATCCACATTAAATGTGAATTTAATTTCTTTTACATTACTCCAATTTTGTAAACCATTGGCAGAAGCAATAGCACTAGCGGTAGTTGATATTTTTGGATTTTCTGTTTTTGTTATAGGTTGTGGGTCTCTAACTTCAACTTCATCATCATATTGGTGGTTTTCTTTTTTTACTTCGTTTTTACAGCTTAAAAAAAGCAAAGAACACATTGTATAGAATACCAGGGTTTTCATGTTGGATTAGTTTTGGGCTAAAATATAAAAAGAAAAACCTTGCTAATCGAGATTAACAAGGTTTTAGGGTTTTTATGAAAGTCAATTTACTTGACAGTCAATGTATATTGTGGTGTTTTATTTAAAGGGCAGAAATATTTGTATGTTCCTTTCTTTAATGTAACTGTATTAGAACTTTCTGTCTTACCATCTGCAACTACTTTAGTTACATAAGCAGATGTAATGTGATTCTTAGGATCAGAAGCATCTTTTCCTTCAGGTACTAATACAAATCCAACATCAGTTCCAACATTATTGTTAGTAATGTTAAAAACATAACTTCCTTCAGAAAGTGTTACTTCTTTTTCAGTAAACTCTCCTTTAGTTTGTTCAAGAGATACATTTTTTACTTCTTGAGCTTGTGCAGAAAAAGTTACTGCTAAAACAAATGTGAATAATGTGATTAATTTTTTCATGATTTTAATTTAATTTATTTATTTAAATGATTTACTAATTTTTAATTTGGGTACTGAAAAGGAATAAAATATCTTTCCATTCCTTTTCAGATATATAAATAATTGGGATAATTCTTAGTGGTTACAACTTATATCGCTGCTGTTTCTAATGGTTGAGCTACCGGAAAATCTACAGGAATCTGAGTTGTACTGTGAATATAGTTTGAGATTGTTTTATCTCCTACCAATGAAATAGTATCAATTAAGTTTCCTTTCGTGTATCCTGCAGCAAAAAAGTTATCAATTACATTTTGGTCCGTTTTACCTCTTTTTTCGGTAATGTTTTTCGCTAATTTTGCCAATGCATCTAATTTTGAGTCAAAAGAAGCTGCTCCGGCTCGTAATTCTAAAATTTGCTCATCGGTAAAACCATTCATTTTTCCAATTGCAGTGTGCGCGGATAAACAATAGATACATTCATTTACTTGACTTACAGCTAAGTTAACTACTTCTTTTTCTTTTGCAGATAGAGATGTCTTTGCATTAGAAAAAGTAAGATAATTTTCTAGGGCAGTATCACTATGTGCGTATGTTGCATATAGATTAGGAACAAATCCTAAAGCTTTATTTAGATTATCAAATATGGCTTGGTTATTAGCGCTTACTTCATCTCTTGTTGGTACATTAAATGTGCTCATAATTTTAAGGTTTTTGTTAGTCTGATATTCTATCAGATTCGGTTAATATTTATTTTTCTAATTCGTTATTCTTAATTTCTTTACAAAGATCGGGAGAGAGCGATTGTGAAAAAATGATCGTTTTTCCCGATAACATGTCAATATTTCCTGTGTTGTTCTTTTAGTGTTGTTCTTTTATAAAAGGCTTTTCTGCATCACAATAAAAATCATGAATAGCACTTCTTTCACAATGTGTTTTCGTACTTAATGAAGTTATAATTCTTTTTTTTCCTTGACGGAAAATTTCTATTAAATTGAAAATTGATTTATTTTGAATTGTCATTTTGATATTGTTTTAAATTAACAATACAAAGATGCGATATAGATGATGCTGAAGAAATGGTTGTTCTTCCCGGAGACTTGTCAATATTTCCCGAGCATAAAAAAACCTCTGCATTACAGAGGTTTTGATTTTAGTCTTGTAATCTTTTTTAGAAAAAAATTACTTGTTTTCTGTTTATCCAAAGTATAATAGCACTTAATATAAAGGTAATAACGGCAGTAAAAAATAAGATACCACCATCACTGTTAATTTCAATTCCCAGTTTGGTGAGATGTAGCATAATTGCTCCACCAATAATTCCTAGAGTCAACGTTGCTCCAATCCAAACTGTTCTGGGTATTAATAGTAATATTCCTGCAATCAGTTCTGTAACACCAGTGGCAATACGACCATATGGCTCCATTCCAACTTTTGTGAAAATGTATACGCTATCGGGATGGGCAGTAAATTTAAATCTAAGAGTTTGGATCAAGATAATTGCTACGATAATTCGTAGCAATAGGGGTAGGATCTTTTTCATTTTTGAGTTTGTGTTTACTTTTTTGGCTCTATCGAAAATTATAAAACGCTCGGTAAAGCATCTATTTTCCCATTAAAAGTATTCTTTCTTGAGATAATATACAATTCTTCTAGATTATTATCTTTTCTAAATTGATTGATTAACTCTGGAAGTCGCTCATTTAAGAATTCTGCAAAAGCCTCAGGGTCAGTACTTCTATTTGCTCCTTTACGTATGGTTTTCAAGTAAGATATACTCAGGATTTCTAGATTGCTTCTTTCAGAAAGAAACAATAAATACTCGTTATTTTGTTTAGCTTCTTTAATTTTAACTTTAAAATTGATACTATTGTCTGCAATTAAGTCATTGTTATAACCGCTAAAATTATTTGTGTATACTACTTCTTCTACTTGATCATTTAAGTATACAGTTTCTAATTCGTCTTCATAAGTAACCTGTGCATTACCTGTCGAGAACACTAATAATAAAAGACTTAATATTGTGAGTTGGATATGTTGTGAATATGTTTTCATCTTTTCTATATTTTTACCCGAAAAAATTTCGGTGGTTGTTTAACTAAATTATAGTACAAAGGTGGGGCAAAAATCAAAATTAAAACATAGCTCTTCTTCCTTTAAGCTTGTCAATATTTCCCTACGACTTCAAGTTTTAATTGTTTTTTGAATTCAGAGGGAGAAAAAGATGTATGTTTTTTAAACATTCTGCTTAGATGAGAGGCATCATCAAAACCTAATTCGTATGCAATCTCCTTAGCAGTTTTTTCTGTATAGATAAGTAGGCGTTTGGCTTCTAGAATAATTCGATCATGAATAATCTTTAAGGGACTCTTTTCAAATTTGGCAAAATTATTAGATAATGTCTTAGGTGACTTGAAAAGTTTGTCGGCATAAAACCCCACAGAATGCTCTTCTCTAAAATTAAACTCAACTAAAGCATTAAATTGTCTAATTAAATCAGCTTGATCTTTAATGCTGTTAAAATCATCTTGCTGCTTAATAAGTCTGGTCGTCGTAATAATAAATCTAGCCATCAACATACGTAACATTTCTGCCTGTATAGTATCAACTGTGTCCAGTTCTTCAAGGAAAATCTGGTGAAACAATTCTAATTTACTGCGTTGTTCGTTATCAAGATGTACAATTGGAATAACACTGTTTCCGTAAAAGAGTACACCCATACAACTAACTTCTTTGTCATGATCTTTAATACAATAAAACTCACGGTTAAATTGATAAACAATAAGATCTGATCCGCTTATAAATTTGAAATACTGATTAGGGGTTAGTACCACAATATTATTTATAGGTACCGTAACAGAAATTCCATCCACCTCTAAAACCGTTTCTTTGTCTTTAACCCAAATAAAAGTATATAAACCTATCACTTCAGATTTTTGATAGGATTGTAATAACTCTTCATTGGCTACTTTTAATACGGCTTCGGTCGAAAATTCCTTAAACTCCTTGATCATACTATAAAGGTCGTGTTTTTAATGATTTCATTACAAATGGGGAGTAATAATTTATTGTTAATGTTAAAGCTTAAATCTATTGATATGGCCGCTATAGATGTTGATTAAAAAAATCAATTGCTAGATCTACTGTTTTTTGATGTATCTCTTTTCGGTTTACTTCGGGATGATCTGTAGTGATGATGGGAGCAATTTTTTTTCCAAATTCCGTTGATTCATTTAAAAAAACATAATGATTTACATGCTCATTAAATAGATGTAGTGAGCTAGTTTTAATTAAATTATGATAATGCAGTGCATTACTTTTTATTGGCGTATTGGTATCGCCTTTACCTGCAACAATGAAAATAGGTGCGGTTATTTTGTCGGTTTGTTTTTCAGAATGAAACCCAAAACCAATCGCCGGAGCCATTACAAAAAAAGCTTTTATGCGATCATCTTTTACTTGATCTTTATACATGTTATAAGAGGAAACAATCAGACTGTCCGTATCAAAATCAATGATTTCATCGGTTTTAGGGAATTCTGGAGGCATAGCTCTATCATCGTTATTGCCTTCATGATGATTCCTATCTACATATCCTCCTGCCAAAGCAATATTGGTATAGCCTCCTAAAGAAAAACCTACACCACCAATTTTGGAAACATCAATCTTTGATCCTACCAGTGGGTCTTTGAGTACATTAGTTAGTGCATATTGCATATCTATTGCCCGTTCCCACCATTTGACGAATTCTCGCGGTAGTTTGTTAAAAGTAGAATTTCCGTAATGATCTATTGAGACCACAATATATCCCTCTTTTACCATTTTTTCGATAAACCAGGTTAACGAAAAACGATTTCCGCCAGTTCCATGAGAAACTAGTAATAAGGGGAATTTATCTTCGGGGATACTAGCATTTTTTTTAGTATCAATACTTTTAAATAACTCTTTTCGCCGAGAAGGAATTTGGTTTTGACTAATTGTATCATTAGTAGGATACCAAATTTCGGTTACCACAGGTCGATTTCTAGATTGATCTGTATAGGTAATAGATTTTTGACCTATACGGTATTGATTTTCTTTTTTAGAGGTAGAGGTAGAGTTGCAAGAAAAAAATAACCCCATTAATATACCTGCAATTAGTACTTTTTGCATTGGTGTATGATTAGTGTTGTATATAATAGATGTCTTAAAATATCATTTGTTACACTTTGTTTGCATTAATACAAATGACTTACCTAATTTGAAAATATCACGGATGACTCCAATTTTTTTTATCAATACTGAAAACGTTAAATACGTCATCTGTCATTCTTTCGAAAGTCATTCCGTTTTTACGAGCTACTTTTTCAGAACCTATGTTGTTGATATGTACTACAGAGATTAGCGAATCTGAAAAATTATGTTCAAAAGCATAATTTTTACACTTAGATGCTGCTTCATATGCATATCCTTGACTCCAGAATTCGGGAAGTATAGAGTACCCAACTTCTAAACGTTCTACATCGTCAATGGTTTGTACTAATAATCCACATTGGCCAATAAATTTATTGGTTGCTTTATCAATAAGCACATTCATTCCTCCTAGTTCGTTTTCGTATCTATAAAAAGCTTTGTCAAACCATGCTTGACATAGTTGAGTAGGTGAGAGTGCGGTATCAAGTTTTAAAAAATTAGCTACATTCTTTTCTTTAAATAACTTTGTCCATTCTTCAAAGTCTTTTTGTTCTAGTAGTCTGAATTTTAATCTTTCGGTTTCTTGTCCTGTGAGTAAATATTTCATTTGCATTTGTCTACCTATTTATGAATAAGAGATTAACACAAAGCTATAAGATTTTGGATAAATAAAAATATTAAGTGTTATAGTAAGGTTAGATCAATTCTTATTGATTATTAACGCTTAGAAAATTTAGTAGGCTTCCCTCTGTGTAGATATCTAAATTTTCCCCTTGTTAATTTGTACAATGGAATCCCATATCCTAACGTTATAAAGTTTCGTTGCTGATTTATAGTAGTAGTTCCTAGTTCATAACCGTAGCCTAGTTGAAAATCTAATAAACTTAAAGAAATGGTTGGGGCAAAGACATTTTTATTGTCATCTCCGGTAGAAGCAGAAAATAAAAAACCAAGGTGTAGTCCTATCGAATTTTCAAATTCATTACTTATTAGATCGCCATTTTCATCTCTCGTCTCGGTCATACGACCCGAGCTTATTCCAAATCCGGCACCAACAGAACTAAATAATAGAATATCACCTCTTTTTTCAGAATCATCTTTTGCGAAATTAAATCGCGCTATAGGTACGTTGAAATTTGTGTTCCATATAATAGCTTTAAATGTTACCGTCTTATCTGCAAATATTTGATTTGCTTCTTCGGTAGTATTAAGATATTCATTTTTTAGAATGATATTATTCTTATAATTATCAAGCCGTCTTTTCTCTTTAGTTGTTAAATAATTTATATCGGGACTTGGCGTGAAAATTTCGTTACTATCTAGTTGTTGTTGCTTAAGTGTGTTTAATTTTAGAGATGTGTTAAGGATTTCAAACCGAAGTTTTTCGATTTCATCTTCTTTATTTTTAATCTCTTTTACTCGGTTGTCATCTAAACTGTTTAATGTTTTGATATATTCTTCAAGTATTTGTATTCTCTCTTGTTTTTCCTGTATAAGTGCTATTGTTTGTTCAATTTGCACACTTAATATTTCGAATTCTTCTTCTTCCTGGGCTCGCATATTTATAGTGAAGCATATAACGAAAGCGATAAATATTATTTTGAATGTTTTCATAATAATTTTGTATTAGATATTTAGTTTTATAAGTTTTTAGACTTAAAGTCTGTATATAGTTGTAGTGTTCTTGTGAATTGATTTATTGTTGATTGAGATACATAACCATTATCAATTAATCGAACTATATAATAAATGTGTTAGAGAAATCTTTGATAGTATAATTTAAGATTACAGAAATTAAAGTCGTATGATATAGACTGTATTTTTCTTCCAACTTTAAAGATTTATATGCGTTCTCGTACTTTTTTAATTTATTTCCATCGGATAAAAACCAACCTTGATCGGATTGAATAAATGTATTTTCGTTTTCAAACTTTATCAAAACATCAAGATGAGCTTTGTTGTCAATAAAAATTCGAGATAAATGAATTTCCCTAAGGATATCCCAATTAAGATCAGAATAAAACTTTTTTTCGCAAATTGTTAAAATTTCCAAGATTATATTCCTTATTTTAGGGTGGCTATCCCAATATGTATTCTTTCCGAAATCAGTACTGTAAAAGATAATATGAGTTAAATAATAGGAATTATGAATATCAATTCCTTTTGATCTAATTTGATACAGAAGAGAGATCAATTTGTTATGCCAATTACCTTTTTTCTGAAAAAATTTAGATTTGATGTAGTCTATTTCTAACCCTTCTTCACTAGGTTCTGTTATATAGTTATGATAGTTATAACATTTTAAACAATTTTTTAAAAAAACGGTATGGTAATTAGTTAAAACTTTTCTGTTATCTATTTCTTTCAGAAGAGGCAGATAGTCTTTAGGTAATCTTTCTTTTTCTTGTAATAAAAAACAAAAAATAGAAAACTCACCTAAAGACTTAGTTATTAATACACTGTTTTCTGATGTGTTAACTAAAATATCTTTGGATATAAAATCGTATATCCATCTTTCAGTAGTCATTTATTCGCTTAATATATTTCCTCCTAAATTACTTGGGAGTTCTTTTATATCTAGCTCTTCAAGACTTTTATCAAGTTTCCAGACTTTGATGACCCAACTTTTATCAAGCTCACCTAAGTTGGGTTTTGCGATGGAACCTGCTGGTGAATTTTCCTGTTCAGCTAATAAACTTGCTAGATCATCTAGATTTTCTATTCCATGACTTGCTAGAACATTTTTGATTTGATCACTTGTAACTTCTGGCATAATTTTAAATTTATGATTAAACAATTTATTATTGATTATTACTAATTGTAATTTCTTTACCAAAAGTATTATGTATACATAACCATTTCAATACCCAATACTGGGTAATTTTAATGCTGGAGAGAGTAGTGTTATTTGTTAATTGGATATTTTGTTTGAAGGGGATTTATAAGTTTGTATCAACTCTATCATCTTCTCAAAAGATTTTTGGTCATTGATCCACTTTTTGTATTTCTTAAAATTGAGAGTAGTAATGTCCTTGTTAGGGTATAATCCTTTAAAAATAGTGAGAGCAGCCAATAAACTACCAGCTGTTGAAGGATGAAACTGATCATAACTATATAAAGACTCTAGATTGTCTTTTGCTTCATACATTTTCCATATAGCCCCTACAGGATATAATTGAGCAGCCGAGATTTTTGCTGCATATTGATGATTGGTAATAACACCATCAAAAGTATGATAATATCTTTTTGCAGGCCAGACCATAAAGTATCCTAAAGTGATGTTTTTTCTTTTACAAACGGCTTTAATTTTTGTGCCATAATGTACAAGCATCTTTTTTCCTGGTTCTTGCGACGACGGGCCTTGTTGTATAATAACATTATCAAAGCGTTGTTGATGTATGAGGTTTTGAAACTTTTGATCTTTCCAATGATCCTCAAGACCGTAATTAGGATAACATAGCGCCTTAGTTTTGATTGTTAGTTTAAAATTTTTGGCAATATGCTCTAAGATTTTGGGCATATCATTAGAATAAGTAAGGCTATTACCTAGAAATAATACTTTTTTTGATGATGTTTGGGAGTTTCCCAAAAAGGCAATGAATAACGCTATGAGTATATATAACTTATTCATTTACGTATTTTTTGTTGTTATGTTTTTTCTGTAATACGTAATGAGGGATAATACAAGTAGCACAAAAGCAAACCCAAACCCCACAATGCCAATGTTTAATCCAAATAGTGTTTTTTCGCTTCCATCTAAATATTTCATAGATCCATCATATGTATTTTTAATCATAAATGAAATCAAAAAGCTACCAGTAATAATCATACTCAATATAAAAGGGAGTAGCACTTGTCTTTTTTTATAGATCAACCAAAGTGACAAAATACCAATACTTGTATTGGTAATTAATTGCCATACTTCATGTATACGAACATGGGGAGTCCAATCTGGATTAAAAACATGCGTATTGTTAATTTCTAAATATGGAACTACCAAAGCATAAAGAAATATGCTAATCGTTAAGGTTATTTTTTCAAAAATGAGATCATTTTTCATTTCATTTGATTTTTAGGACTAATATTCTAAAAATGACTTATGTTCATAACACCAAGCCCAATGTTCATTAGGTTCTGCAGAAATGATTACGCTATGATTTTGATGCAATTTAAAATGATTACTGGCATGTTTGTTTGGAGATGAATCACAGCATAAAGTCACACCACATTCTTGACAAGTACGCAAGTGTACCCATGTATCTCCAGCTTTTATACATTCTTCACATTCATATGAAGTTTTTTCTTTTATACTTGCTACATCAAAACTTTTTAGATGGTCACATATTTTGACTTGTAATTTCATAACCTTAGTTTGCAGTAATATAACAAATTAAATCTCTGCAAGGTACTCATGAACAAATTTAATAGCCATGGCTCCTTCTCCTACGGCAGAGGCTACTCTGTTCATGGCTCCTGCTCGAACATCTCCAGAAGCAAAAATACCAGGGCTGCATGTTTCTAATAGAAAAGGTTCTCGATTTTTTTTCCAAACTTGTTTAAAATTGGCATATTGAGTGAGATCTCTACCGGTTTCAATAAAACCTCTTTCGTTTTTGATAATATCCAATTGAACCCAATCAGTATATGGTCTTGCTCCAATAAAAATAAACAAAGCATCGGCTGGTACTTTTTTGATTTCAGAGGTTTGATTATTAGTGAGCTCTAAGGCTGAAAGGTGTTCGTTTTGCCCCTCAGCTTTGGTGATGTTGGTATGGTCAATAAGAGTAATGTTATTTATCGCGTCTATTTGATCTATCAAGTAGCTAGACATACTACTGGATAGGTCCTTCTTTCTAATAATAATATATACATTTTTCGCATATTTGGATAGGTATACGGCAGATTGCCCTGCTGAATTACCGCCGCCAACAATATATACTTCTTTATTGCTACATGCTTGCGCTTCTGTCATTGAAGAGCCATAATATATCCCGGCACCGGTATAGGTATCGATACCTTCTGCTTCAAGTTTTCTATAGTTTACCCCTGTAGTAATAACAACACTTTTAGTACGTATACATTTTCCATCTCCTAGGGTAAGACTTTTATAACCATCTTTTTCTGAAATAGAAGTAACCTCTTGAGGAGATAGAAATTCGATGCCAAACCTTTTGGCTTGAGTGATAGCTCGATGCGTTAACTCTTGTCCACTTAATCCATTAGGAAATCCTAAATAATTTTCTATTCTAGAACTTGTTCCTGCCTGTCCACCAGGAGCATGTTTTTCGATAAGTAATGTTTTTAAACCTTCTGATCCTCCATAAACCGCTGCTGCGAGCCCAGATGGTCCTGCGCCTATTATAACTACATCGTATAGGCTATCTTTAGGTTGCGCATTTAGCCCTAGCGCTGTAGCAAGTTCAACAATTTCTGGGTTTTTAAAACATTTTCCGTCCTGAAGCGAAATCACGGGCATGTCCTTTGGAGATAGATTATATAGATCGATAATTTCTTTTGCCTTTTCACTAGTTTCGGCATCCAACCATTGAAATGGGAATAGGTTACCAGATAAAAAATCTTTGATATCATGTGATTTTGGAGAAAACTGATATCCAATAACTTTAATGCCATCAAACTCGGGTTGAAAACTAACTTGCCAGACATCAAGAAGATCATTTAAGGTAGGGTACAGTTTTTCTTCAGGGGGATTCCAGGGCTTGGTTAAGTAATAATCTAACTGTACGTCATTTATAGCTTTAATGGCAGCGTCGGTGTCAGAATAAGCAGTTAATAATACTTTTTTAGCTTCAGGATAATGTTGCTTGGCCTTGGTTAAAAATTCTACACCAAGCATTTCTGGCATTCGTTGATCGATTAAAAATAAAGCCACGGTTTCATTTTTCTTTTTTAAATCTATTAATGCTTCAAGTGCATCATTCGCAGAGTCAGTACTCATAATTCGATACGTCGATCGATATTCTGCTTTTAAATCTCTTGTGATAGCTCTTAATACTTGTGGATCGTCATCCAACGCAAAAATGATTGGTTTTTTCATATTCAAATTAATTAATAGGTAGACAAACTGTAAATGTAGTTTCCCCTTTTTTTGAAACAATTTTTATGTCTCCCTGATGCTGATTAATAATACGTTGTACTACTTCAAGCCCCATTCCTGTTCCTTTTCCGATACTTTTGGTAGTAAAGAAAGGATCAAAAACAGTGTGCAGGTGTTCTTTAGGAATTCCGTGACCATTATCAGTAATATCTATTTTAATAAATTCATTATCTTTTTGAGTTTTGATTTTTAATATTCCCGAATGATCCATTGCATCAATAGCATTGTCAATTAAGTTTGTCCATACCTGATTAATTTCACTTACGAATATTTTAGGCGCAGGAAGATTCTCTTCAAAATCTTTTTCAAGAGCAATATTTTTCTTTTTCAGCTTATGATTAAGCATGGTTAACGTGCTTTTTATGCCTAAATGAATATCTGTGGCTACTTTTTCGATGGCTTTATCCATATGAGTATAGCTTTTAACAGATTGTACCAAATTTGATATTCGATCAGACGCTTCTTCAATCTCATCAACCATTTTTTCGGTTGTTAATACATTTTCGATCCATTCAATAGCATGAGGGAAATTTTGCTCTCCAGTAATATCATAAATCTCTTTCATTCCTTTTACGTCCATACAAAAATCTAAAAGTGTTTCCGTAAGTTCGTATGCGTTCTCAAGGCCATGGTCCTCTAACCATTCTTCAAGTTCTTCTTCTTTCGCATTACGCTCAATGAGTTTCATATTATTTTCTGGGCGATTATTAATCTTGTCGAAAAGAATGTTGTTTATACCATCTACTTCATGTTCTGATATTCTAATTGAAGTAATTTTTTTAAACTTTTCAGGAACATTACCAAGGTGCTGCTTTAATGCTTTAGCACTTCTTAAAATGGCAGAGGCAGGATTATTAAGTTCATGTGCTAGTCCTGCAGAGAGCTTTCCTAGCGCCATCATTTTTTCTGATTGCACATTGTTTTTTGTGGATTCGCGTACCCTAGAAGTCATGTTATGTACCAGGCTCTCAGTAAGTTCATAATAATTAGAAATCATTTCCTTAAAAAATGATTTGTCTAAGAAAAGAGCTGTTGTGTCTTCAACAACTTCACCATAGCCCATTATAGAGCTCATCCTTGAAAATGGAAGTAACCCTGAAATGCCATTCTTTTTAATTTGCCCTATGATCTTGTAACTTCCATTTTGTTCAAACTTAATTTCAATTTTTCCTTCAAGAACTATGGATAGTTTGTCAATACTATCTCCTTTACTAAAAAAGAACTCACCTTGATTAAATGTTTGAATATTAGAATTGTCAATTAGCCATTGTAGTTGCTCTTTTGGAACATTAATAAAATCGGGTATTTCCTTAAGATCGTGAGGAGTGATTTTCATCTTCTAAAATTAGGTAATAAAAAATCGCTTTGCAATATTCCTAAATTACACAATTCATAAGGTTTTTATAAAGTTTTAAAACATATATCGCGTAAAATTGGTCTGCAAAACTCCTTAATAAAGGGTAAAAGGCCTTTATGCATTTGAATGTGAAACAATTTATTATATTTAGATTTTGAACTAAATTATTACACTCATATAATCCAATATAAAAAGTATCATGTCTAAAGAATTTCAAAAATATTTCGAAACAAATAAGCAAACCTGGGATAATAAAGTGGGAGTACATGCAAAAAGCGATTTTTATGATTTGGATTCTTTTAAAAAGGGCGAGACTTCGCTTAAGAAGTATGAGTTAAAGGCTCTAGGTAATGTTTCGGGGAAATCAATATTACATTTACAATGTCATTTTGGTCAAGATACATTGAGTTGGAGTAGGATGGGAGCCAAATGTACTGGCGTTGATATTTCAGAGAATGCTATTACTTTGGCAAAAGAACTAAATTCTGAATTAGAATTAGATGCAAATTTTGTGTGCTGCAATGTGCTAGATACTTCATTATATATAAAAAATCAATTTGATATTGTGTTTACAAGTTATGGAGTGATAGGTTGGTTGCCAGATCTAATGCCATGGGCACAAATGATCGCAGAACGATTAAAACCGGGAGGAGTTTTTTATATTGTAGAGTTTCATCCTATAGTATGGATGTTTGATTATTTAGAGAAAACACCTGTAATTAAATATGGGTATAATCAAAAGGAAGTGATTTATGAAGAATATGAGGGAACATATGCAGATACAAATTCGAACATGATTAGTAAAGAATATGGGTGGAATCATGGATTAGGCGAAGTAATTTCTTCTCTTTCTAAAGCTGGACTTACAATAGAATCTCTTGAGGAACATGATGCTTCACCTTACGAAATATTTCCAGGATTGATTGAAAAAGAAAAAGGAATGTACGTAACTAAGGATAAATTATATCCGTTGTTATTTGCAATAAAGGCTACACTCTAAAATCTTTAATAGAGAGATATTTAACCAATAAGTCTTTTCAACCATTTAAGTTTCTTTCCACTATAAGGGGCATACTTTAGATCGAGTTCTACCCAAAACGGTTTTTGTAAAACGCTTTTATAGTGTGAAAATGTTTCAAAACCATATTTCCCGTGATAGTTACCAATTCCACTATCTCCAACACCACCAAATGGCAGGTTTTGTTCAGTAAAATACATAACAGCATCATTTACTGCTCCGCCTCCAAAAGAAATTTCATTCAAGACTTTCTTTTTGATTGAATTGTTTTTGGTAAATACATAACAGGAGAGTGGTTTAGAAAATCGTTTCACTTTTTCTATGGCCTCATCTATTGTGTCAAATGTTAATACGGGTAAAATAGGTCCAAAAATCTCTTCTTGCATTACTTTATCCGAAAATTCAACATCGGTAAGAACCGTAGGAGGAATTACTCTATCTTGTTCATTGCCTTTGCCACCAATAAATACTTTTTGGGGATCAATCATATCATTAAGTCGATCTAGGTTTTTGGTGTTAATGATTTGGGTATAATTTTGATTTTCTACTTTATAATCAGATTTCTCGATATGTTTTTTTATTGCTGCGAGAAGTTTATCATGTATAGAAGAAGAGACCAATACATAATCTGGTGCTATACAAGTTTGTCCCGCATTTAAGAATTTAGCCCAAACCAATCTTTTTGCGGTCATATCAACGTTTACATCTTTAGTAATGATTGCAGGGCTTTTTCCTCCTAATTCTAAGCAAACAGGAGTTAAGTGTTTTGCTGCAGCTTGATAGACGATTTTTCCAACTCCAACACTTCCAGTAAAGAATATTTTATCAAACTTAATGCTTAATAATTCTGTTGTTTCTTTTACACTACCTTCGATTACCTTAAAGATTTTTGGATCAAAATTTTGATTGATCAACTTTGCCATGATCTCCGCGGTATTTGATGGAATCTCACTTGGTTTAAGAACAACGGTGCATCCTGCAGCAATTGCAGCAATTGCAGGACAAATAGATAGCTGATAAGGATAATTCCAAGCTCCGATAACAAGAACACTGCCGTATGGTTCAGGTATGATATAGCTTTTTCCGGGTAGATTAACTATGCTAGTTGAAACCTTTTTCTTTTTAGCCCATTTTTTAACTTTTACGAGAGCAAGATCTATTTCGTGATAAATTATTGATAATTCGGTGACATAGGTTTCGAATTCAGATTTTTTAAAATCTTTATAAATGGCTTCATAAAGTAAGGCTTCATTTTTTTTTAAAGCATTCTTTAAACGTTTTAATTCTTGAATTCTAAACGAAATATCTTTAGTAGCATTCGAGTTAAAAAAACTACGTTGCTGATCTATAATTTTTTGATAATTCATAGCTTGACTTGTTCTGGGGTTTTAAAATCTACAGTCTCATGAATATTTTTTTGGTTGTGTTTTTCGACTTTTTTTTTCTCTTCCAATTCTCGTTGCATTTGCTTTACGGTCAGGGTACTCCCGTCATGACTCCATCCCGGAGGACCAAAAATATACATAAACTTATGATACCAGTTTTTTGATTTTTTAGTATCAAGCCAAATATCTCTATACTCATGAGTTAATATAACCCAAGGATTATAAGAATCAGGTGCATGTGTAACACCGTATTGTACTTTTATATCTTCATCTAATTCTTTCCAACTTCCAAAAATCTTATCAAAAATATTAAGAAATCCACCATGGTTTTTATCCATATATTCTATGTTTTTGGCATGGTGTACCTGGTGCATAGTATGTGTATTAAAAATCTTTTCGATAAATCCCATTTTTGGAATATACACTGAGTGTAACTGAAATTGCCAAAGAGCTTCTATACCTAGGCAAACAACTACCATTTCTGGAGGAAACCCAATTGCAGGTAACCACATATAAAATAAAGGTTTGTATAATATGGTAAACCACCCATTGCGTACTGCAGTACCCAAATTAAAATTATCAGAAGAGTGATGTACAATATGTGCAGCCCATAGTGCTCTAACCATATGATTTTGCCTGTGAAACCAGTAGTAGGTAAAATCATCTAGTAATTGGCATATTAGCCAAATGTACCATGCATAGCCAAAGGATTTCCAACCGAGTATATTGGTGCGAATCCCATCAATTTCTGGATTAAAAACATCATAAACGTAGTTGAAAATTACAATCGCAGAAATAGTTTTGATTAAAGGTGCTAACACGGCAGAACCTACGCCCATGAATAAACTGGCGCCAAGATCTTTCCATTCATAAAGATTTTTATGATCATGCGTTTTACTGTAGGTAAGTTCAAGCAAAATCAACCCAAGAAAGCAAGGTACTCCGTAGACTAAGGGGTTTGTGAAATCCATTCTTTTTTTGTTCTATTAGAATAAGGGCAGAATATAATAAGATTTTTTAGTAATTCTTTAACAATCGCGATGTAATTATTAAAAAATTGATTTTTTAACGATTGTCTATCGATTAAAAGGGATTTGTAATCCAAAACAGGTTTTATTTTGCAAAAAGTTGAGCCCTATCTTTAAAAGATTTAAACTCTAAAGCATTTCCACATGGATCGATAAAAAACATGGTAGCTTGTTCGCCTATTTCTCCTTTAAATCGTATGTAAGGTTCGATAATAAAATCTATGTTTTTTTCAGTAAGTGTATTAGCTAAATCATGCCATGTATCCCAATCTAATATGATACCGAAATGAGGTACAGGGACATTTTTTCCGTCAACTGCATTACTGTGATTACCTTTAAGATTCGTATTTGGCTTGTAATGAATTACTAATTGGTGTCCGAAAAAATCAAAGTCCACCCAATGGTCACTGCTTCGACCTTCTCTTAGTTCTAGAGTGGTATTATAAAAATCTCTTGCTTTTTTTAAATCATCAACGGGTATTGCAAGATGAAATGGAGATAAAGTAGTGTTCACAATAAATTTTGAGTTCAATTAGTTTAGTTTTTATTTTATTTCAAATATCAAGATGCATTTTCCTGTTATTATTTCTCTTTTCTTTTAGTGCATTCTATTTTCCAGGTGGGAAAAGAAATGGACTCATTAGTATTCACCCATTCTCCTAACCATTTAAATCCATTTTCTTTAATATCATAAAAATTAATTTTATAAAACCCATCCATCCCATTTGGTGCTTTTTGTTTACGATATAGAATGATTTTGCCTTCTTTTTTATTTCCTTCCCAGGCAGATAGCACCGTAGTTGGGGCAGATGATGAATAATAGTGTACATACCATTTGCTACTGTCTGCAATGAACTGTCTTATGCTCCCCGAGTGTTTACCATCTTCTTTAAGTGTTTCATCCTGCACGGCCATACCATTCATAATATACTTAAATTTCCAACTCATTTTATTGGGTGCAGCCCAAGTTTGATCTTTATTACGGGTAATAGATAGACAATCACAAATCCCTATAAGAGGTGCGAAATCTTGAATTTCTTTTGGTGCATTAGGATTGGGCAGTCCAAAAGGGTGTTCTTGAGAAGGTTCATATGAGTATTGCGCCACGGCTATTATTTGTGCCAAAAGGAATAAGGAAGTAACTAGCTGTTTCATATTATCAAAAAATTGTATGACTAGTAATTTACTTATTTTGAAAATGTAATAAATCTATCAGGAAGAAAATTAGTATTTAATTAACGCTTACGATCTCTACGTTTTCTAACCTTTGACCTAGGTGTTTCTCTTTTTGCTTGATTGTCACGATTGTTCTTTTTGGAAGAATGATTTCCTGAAGATCTCCTTCTTTCGGGTTGAGAATCCTTAATGATTGACGCTTCTTCGGTTTTGCTTGAGTCTCCTACATCGGTATTTATTTCCTTTAGCTCTGTATCGGTTAGATAGCGCCATTGTCCAGCAGGTACATCAAGAGATACATTCATAATCCTAATTCTTTTTAGAGTAACAACTTCGTATCCTAAAACCTCGCACATTCTACGAATTTGCCTATTAAGCCCTTGAGTAAGTATAATTCTAAAAGTGAACTTACTGATTTGTTCTACTTCACATTTTCGGGTTACAGTATCAAGTATTGGGATACCATTGCCCATTCGTTTTATAAATTGTGGATTTATAAGTTTGTTTACAGTTACTACGTATTCTTTTTCGTGATTATTTCTAGCTCTTAAAATCTTATTTACAATATCACCATCACTCGTTAAGAATATCAATCCTTCACTGGGCTTATCTAATCTTCCTATAGGGAAAATACGCTTAGGGTAGTTGATATAATCAATGATGTTATCTTTTTCATTTTGTGCAGTAGTGCATACGATACCAACAGGTTTATTAAAGGCAAGGTATACATGTTTTTCTTTAGGCTCTGTGATGAGTTCTCCATCAACACGAACCATATCATCGGTAGCTACTTTGGTTCCCATTTCAGGAATTTCTCCATTTATAGTTACACGACCTTGATCTATTAATTTATCAGCTTCTCTGCGAGAGCAATATCCTACTTCGCTAAGGTATTTATTAAGTCTGGTGAGTTTAGAATTTTCCACATGCAAAGGTGGCTATAAAAATTAATCTTTCAAAAAATCAATAATCATATCATCTACTTCATCAAAAAATAATGAATGCCCAAATTCTTCAGTAGTGTTAAATTGTACATTATTCCAGTTTTTACTAATACTTACCGCTTCAGAATATGGTGCTACTTCATCGTATTTGTCATGAATGAGTAAACCAGGTAATGTTAAGGATTTAGAAAACTCAGCGACAGAGAATTCTTCAAAATAAAAACCGTGTTTGTTCTTAAAGTATTCGTCTAAAGCAGTCATAAATTTTTTTGATAACCGTAAAATACCTTGGTATGTTTTCATAATTCGGGCAAGTTCTGCTGGAGGCGCCAAAACAATCAATTTATCAATTTCTTGATTTGGAAAACTATGCTGATGAAATATTAAGGTCATTCCACCAACCGAATGGCCTATTAAATGATTAGGACGATATAGCTCCACCATTTTCTGCAAACATTGTGTGTATAAAGGAACATTCAGGATTTTTCCAGAAGAATTGCCATGGGCTGGTGCATCAAACGCTACTATGTTATATCCTTGTTCTTGCAGTTTTTGAATTAATCCTTTCCAACGATGCGCATTACTCTCCCATCCATGTATCATTAATACTGTTTCTCCTAAACTAGGCCAAAGATAGGTTTGGATATAGGTGTCATTTACCATTACTATTTCGTCTTCGGCTTCTTCAAGAAAATACTCTTGATCTGGCTGTATTTTTCCTTTTTGAGGTGTGCAAAAAAGAATATAGGCTTTTCTTATAGCTCTTTTGGGAGAAAAGAAAAAGAGTAGTTGGAAATATTTTCCAATTAGTACGGGTAGATATTTTTTAAATCTCTCTCTCATTCACTTTCGCGATGTACAGCTTCTACAGTAAATGCTGGAAGACAGATGGCTAAATACTCGCATTCTGTATCAAAAGGATTAGAGTATTGTATTCTTGTGTTTTTTTCAATTTTTATAGATTGACCTGTTTCTAAAATAACTTTCTCTCCATCAATAATAAATTGCTTTTTACCTTTAATTATATAGGTGTATTCATCAAATTCTGGAGTTTGAAATGGTTCACTCCAATTAGGTGGAGCAATCATATGTGCAATACTAACTGCAGAGTTCCCATCTGTTGCTTTCCCAAAATGTTCTTCAATTAATTTACCATCTGTAGTTGGAACAACAAAGGGTGTTGTTTGAATTTTATACTTCTTACTCATGATTTTAATCTTAATTTTCGTTCCAACTAATCCAAAAATGTTTGATTTTGGCAGAGTCAGGGATATGAGAAGCTTCAATTTTTATATCTGTAGTATATTGAAAATCTCTAGGTAATTCTTTTTTATCAATGGTAAAATATGCCTGAATACTATCTACAAAAACAACAGCAGTACTTAATGTGTTATTAATTTTGGAAATGCTGTAAGCGTCCTTAACATCTTTAAAAATACTGTTAGAAGATAGCCCAGTAGCAGTTTTGTATCTAGGATCTAGAATTTGAATACTTCCTATTGTTGATGTGGGATCAGATTCTTTTCTGGCTTCAAGAACTAAAAGTTTCTCCCCGCCTTTTTCATAGATTTCTATTTCATTTGAAGCACTTAAAAATTGATCTCCGGAAACCCTTTTTGCAATAGAATCATTTGCGAAAATTGAATCTAATTGGTGTACTTTAACCTCATTAGTTAAGAGACCTACTCGATTGTTAGAGATTTCAAAAGGATCTTGTTCAACTTCCTTTTGACAACTAAAAAAGAGTATCGAAATTAAAAGTATTTGAAAAAAATTATTTGTCATGGCTAATAAATTGATAATTTGTGTCTGCTACTTAAACGTAAATTATTTTAATAACTTATTAAGTACCCCCAAAGCACCTCTAATAAATGTGGCGCTTGTTAATACTTTTATAACTGCTTTTTCTGTGGTGCTCGTTCTTCTGCTTCTTGATCGCGAACTAGAAGAGCTTCTTTTTAACTTTTCTCTTTCTTTTTTTGCTATCGCTTTAGCTTCTTCAGCCTCTGCTTTTTCAATTTTCTCTGTTAAGATCTCGTAAGCACTTTCTCTATCTATGTCCTCGTTGTATTTAGAACTTAGTTCTGACTTTTTAAGTAGTGATTTTAATTCATTAGGAGTAAGTATATCCATTCTGCTCATAGGTGCTCTTAACATCGTTGCTGCTAAAGGAGTAGGGCGACCTTTCTCGTCTAATGCAGATACTAAAGCTTCTCCAATTCCTAATGAGGTTAGCACTTCCTTGGTGTCGTAATATTCAGAAATTGGATAATTCTCGGCTGTTAATTTTATAGCTTTTCTATCTTTTGCAGTAAATGCTCGCAACGCATGCTGCACTTTTAAGCCTAATTGCCCAAGAACCCCATCTGGAACATCAGTAGGATTTTGTGTTACAAAATATAATCCAACGCCTTTAGATCGTATTAATTTTACAATACTTTCTATTTGATCCATCAAAGCATTAGAGGCCTGTTTAAAAATTAAATGAGCTTCATCTAAGAAAATAACTAGCTCGGGTCTTCCGCTATCTCCTTGTTCAGGAAAAGTTCCATAAATTTCGGCAAGAAGACTTAACATAAAGGTTGAAAACAATTTTGGACGATCTTGTACGTCTGTTAATCGTATAATATTTATTATTCCCAGTCCATTATCATCTACTCGACATAAGTCTTGAACATCAAATGATTTTTCACCAAAAAATAAATCAGCACCTTGCTGCTCTAGTTCAACGATTTTACGTAAAATAGAACCCGTTGATGCAGTAGAGATGCGTCCATAATCTCGTTCAAGTTCTTCTTTTCCTTCTCGAGTAGAGAACTGCAAAACTTTTTTTAAATCTTTTAGATCTAGTAGTGGTAGTTTATTATCATCACAATATTTAAATATTATAGCAATGATTCCTGCCTGTGTCTCGGTAACATCAAGAATTCTGGATAATAGAACAGGGCCAAATTCACTTACAGTAGCTTTAAGCCTAACACCATCTTGCTCTGATAAAGAAAGTAATTCTACCGGAAAATTTTTAGCTTCAAAGGGAATTCCGATTTTTTCATGACGCTCATCAATCTTGGGATGCCCAGGACTTGCAGCGGCAATACCACTTAAATCACCTTTTATGTCCATGAGTAATACAGGGATTCCTTTTTCACTTAAATTTTCGGCAAGTATTTGTAAAGTTTTAGTCTTACCTGTACCCGTGGCTCCCGCAATTAATCCATGTCGATTTAATGTTTTTAACGGTATTTTTACATGCGCATTTGTTATCGTTTCTCCATTATGCATAGCAGCTCCCATGGTTAGAAAATCTCCTTTGGTAGTATACCCTTTATTAATATGATCAAGAAATGCCTGATTATCGCTCATAATTGATATTATTTTTGATAAAAATATGAATCTTAACTTTTCTATTGAAATTATAAGTTACTTTTAATGTCAAGTAAATTTATCTTATTAGTTTTTATACACCATATCTATGAAAAAAATAGTGTCGATTATTTGCCTTTTTACAGTTTTTTTAAGTTGCAATGCGCAATCTGAAAATGCTAAAGATAATGCTATCTTTCATAAAACACATGAACCAAAAAAGGCTGGTGCTCCATTTTCTGATATCGTTCAAGTTGGCAATTTGTATTTTTTATCAGGCCAAGTTGGAATGGATCATAAAACAAGGACATTAGCAAAAGGTGGTATTGAAGCTGAGACAAAACAAACTTTAGAAAATATTAAGGCCGTTTTACAACATCATAAAATGGATATGAAAGATGTGGTAAAATGTACAGTGATTTTATCTGATATAAAAGATTTTGCAGCATTTAATAAAGTGTATAAAACGTACTTCCCTCAAAAACCTGCACGTACCACTTTTGCGGCAAAGGGTTTAGCTGTTGGAGCTAAGATAGAGATTGAATGCATAGCTGTAAAACCATAAAGGGCTAATCTTAAAGAATAATGCTAGTTAGACAAACTTGTGTTTTGCATTAGAATTGTCTTAAAAACGAGGTTTTAAATACTGAATTCATAATGTATTATTAATTACCTTTGTCGCCTTATGCAAGAGAGAATTCAAGAATTAGTTAATGAGGGTAAAATGCTTCCACTAATGGAAGAGTTTTATACGATCCAAGGAGAAGGTTATTATAAAGGAACTGCCGCATATTTTGTGAGAATAGGAGGGTGCGATGTAGGATGCCACTGGTGTGATGTTAAAGAGAGTTGGAATGCAGATTTACATCCGCCAACAGATACAGATCTTATAGTAAAGAAAGCCTTACAGTATAGTAAGGTTATAGTGGTTACTGGGGGAGAGCCTTTAACTTGGGATATGTCCTATTTAACACAAGGGTTAAAAGATAGAGGAGCCAAAACGCATATAGAAACTTCTGGGGCCTACCCATTAACGGGATTATGGGATTGGGTTTGTCTTTCTCCAAAAAAAATAAAACTCCCACAAGAAGAGATTTATGATAAGGCAGATGAGCTAAAATGTATTGTATATAATAAAAGTGATTTCGAATTTGCTGAAGAGCAGGCAGCAAAAGTCTCTGATAATTGCATTTTATATTTACAACCCGAATGGAGTGTTCGCGAAAAGATAGTTCCTTTAATTGTAGATTATGTAATGCAAAATCCAAAATGGAAAGTTTCTTTGCAAACACATAAGTATTTGAATATCCCTTAAAAAATCAATTACAATTTAACGAAATATACGGTTTGAGAGCTGGTTTAAAGATGAAATTACCATTCGTCGAAGGTAAATGGCATTTAAATCGATCCCCAGGATCAATAATCGATTTTTTAACTGGACAAGGTAGATATCCTATAAATTTGTAGATATAAATTAAAAACTAAAAGCTATGAATTCTATTACTACAATATTCGGATTAAAATTTAATGTTATTATCAGTTTTTTAAAAGATTTACCAGGAGCTTCAAGGTATGCTATGAATCACTAATAATAATGCTATAAAATGAAAAGACTAAATTATAACATAATTGATGTTTTGCCCCCAGAATAAGAGATTGTTGAGTACGAACAATCTCTTATTTAGTTATATTGGCTTTTAGAAATTACTTTCCCAGCCCAAGAAGGGCTATTTTACCATAAAAAACTTAGATTGATTACGGTATGTAAAATTTCTTTTCATACACATAAGTATTTAAAGATCTCTTAAATACTATTGAGATATAAAGAAATATCTAGTTTAGATATGTAATTTAAAGATAAAGTTACCATTCATCGAAGGTAAATAGCATTTAAATCGATCCCAGGGATCAATAATCGATTTTTTTACTAAACAAGATAGATATCCTCTAAATTTGTAGATATAAATTAAAAACTAAAAGTTATGAAATCTATTACTACAATATTCGGATTAAAATTTAATATTATTATCAGTTTTTTAAAGGATTTACCTGGAGCTTCAAGGTATGCTATGAATCACTAAATAATATGATAAAATGAAAAGACCTAATTATTACAAAATAATTGATGTTTTGCCCCCTCGAATAAGAGATTGTTATACATGAACAATCTCTTATTTAGTTATATAGGCTTTTAGAAATTACTTTCCCAGTCCAAAAGGACTATATTTTCCCATAAAAACTTAGATTAATTACGGTATTCGAATTTTTTAAATAAAATTACAAGTATATGATAGGCGGTAAACTGTGGTTAAACCATACTTCTAGGGAGATTTCTCCTGAATATAAATTATTATAAGAAAGAAAAAACTCATTTTATGTAAATTTTTTAACACAAAAATTGCGTTTTAACGATTTTTTTAAGTTTTGTAACGATTATTTAATTATTGACTTAACATTTACTTGACATAAGATAGTGTGGTGGTTAAATTTACATAAGTAATTTTAAATCAATATGCTATGAAGCAATTTTACACTTATTTTGGATTAAATTTTAAAACGTTTATAAGTTTTGTAAATGATTTACCTAGCGCATCGCGTTATGCTATGCGTAAATAATAAATATTAGCACCAAGAGAACATAAGTGATTTTAAATTTTATTGGTGTAAATCATTGTAATACAATGGTAAAAAGAGATTGTTGCAAAACAATCTCTTTTTATTTGTAAGAAAAAACTTCAATAGCATGTAGGTTATTTATCATAAATATGTTTTTGTTCGATCTAATTTGTGGTTTGTCAAAAAAACAAAATTTATTATGCGTAGCACTTCATTTTTTCGATTTCTTTGACTAAATTTAATACCAATTAATTTTTAATTGAATCACACATGAATAGGTTTTTTATAACTATAGGGCTTGGTATTAAATCTTTTATTGGATTTATCAAGGATCTTCCAGGAGCATCAGGAAATGCAATGCGTAAGTAATATTGTGCATATGGCATAATGCAGCCAGGAAATTTAAAATATTTATTTTACAAAAAAAGAGACTGTCCCCAAATGGTGTAGTCTCTTTTTTTGTAGACTGAATAAAAAAATAATGATAAATAAGGTACTTAATAGGGTGCAATTTATTGCAGTTGAGGTATGTTCACTTTTGGGGAAAAGGATCGCAACTTTTTTATTATGGCGGGTAGATATTTTAGGGGAAAATCCCCCTAAAAATGCATTAATTAGAGTAGGATATTTCTTCAAGAATTAACAAGTGTATATGTGATTTGTGTATTTTGTCGTATTCGAAATATGCTTTAGCTAAAATAGGGTATTAAAAATGTTAATTTTTTTACCCACGGATACCAAGACAGTATCTTTGTTCAAAGAATTATAAATCAAATAATTATGAAACTATTATACGGTATTTTGGTAATTGATATTAAGGCTTTAAAGTCATTTTTGAAGGATTTACCATCGGCTTGCAGTAATGCAATTCATAGATAACATGTTTTTTGTATTCTATATAAAAAGCAAAAGATAGTATGTGTACCAAATGTGAAATAATTGTGAAATTTTTGGGGAAATCACCCCATTCTCCTAGTAAAAAACAACAACAATTTACGGGGAAATTTCACACTGAATTAAATTTTGTGTTTGTTATCGATAAAATCTCTTGTTATATCTAAAATCGTTTAAAATAATTGACATCACATTATTTGAATGTTATATTTGTTTAATATTAATTTAATATAAAGATATGGGGCTATTTTACACTAAATTCAGATTAACTTTTAGAATTGTAATGGAATTTCTAGGAGAACTACCAGGAGCATCAAGTAATGCAATTCATAGGTAGATAAATGACAGTATAATTATCCTTTTTTTGTGCATATAAGGATAATCAAAATCATCAATTTAGGGCATTAAAAAAACAGCTTGAATTTTCCAAGCTGTTTTTTTATGCGGTACTTTCGGTAAGTTCTACATGTAAAAAGGAACTTCTACTCTCGTAGTATCCCATCCCATAACCATATGATATCCTTTATCTACTTTTTTGAAAGCAATAGAGAAAACTTCTAAAGCATCTCCTGATGAAATGGGTACCGTTACACGAGCAACATCTTTTCCTTTGTCATAAGAATAAGCTCCCCAGCTATCAAGATCACTACTTAAGATAATAGTCCATTCTTTTGCACCAGGAATAGTGTATAGAGAATATGTGCCAGCCTTTACTGTTTTATCTCCCATTTTTACATCTTTAAATAGCTTAATTTCGGTAGCTTCGTCTGCTCCAGTTCTCCACACCTTGTCATATTTAACAATGTTTCCAAAAATTTCACGACCTTTTTTCTGAGGTCTACTGTATACCACTTTGATTTCTGGTTTAGCATTTCTATCAACTTTCGCATAAGAAATGTCTGTTGGGCTTTTTTGTAATCCAGCAAATTTTTGAGCATTAACAGTTGATAACGCACCAAATAACATAATTGCAATTAATAAGAGTGATTTTTTCATAATACTTTTTTAAATTTCGAATATACTGTCGTAAAGATATACGCCAACTCGTAAGCTAAATGTTAATCGTTTCTATAAATTGTGTTAAATCTTCAGAATAACAATTTGATAGTTTATCTATAGTTCTTTAATTAAATAGTTTCAGTTCATAATAATGAATGATTTTATTGTTATAATGTGTAATGTATAATGTGTTTTTGGTTTTTATTCTGTAATCATATATGCATATTTGAATTCTCAATTAATAGAAAAAGAAGAATATGTGTGGAATTGTTTGTGCTTTTGATTTAAAGCAAGATGCAGAGGTGTTAAGGCCTCAATTATTAGAAATGTCAAAAAAAATTCGTCATAGAGGTCCGGATTGGAATGGTATATATGCAGATGAAAAAGCAATATTGGCTCATGAGCGATTAGCTATTGTGGATCCGGTTTCTGGAAAACAACCATTATTTAGTGCAGATAAAAAACTGGTATTGGCCGCTAATGGTGAAATTTATAATCATAGAGAAATTCGTAAACAATTTGAGGGTAAATATGATTTTCAAACAGACTCGGATTGTGAGGTAATATTGGCATTGTATCAAGAGAAAGGGGCTGATTTTATTGATGAATTAAACGGGATTTTCGCCTTTGCGCTCTATGATGTTGAAAATGATCTGTATTTAATCGCAAGAGATCATATGGGGGTTATACCTTTATATATGGGTTGGGATCAAAATGGAACTTTTTATGTGGGCTCAGAGCTAAAATCTCTTGAAGGTGTATGTACAAAAATTGAATTGTTTGCTCCAGGTCATTATCTTTTTAGTAAAGATGATACAATTAAAAAATGGTACGTTCGCGATTGGTCAGATTATGAAGCGGTTAAAGAAAATCAAACAAGTATTGATGAACTTAGAGATGCCCTAGAAGCGGCTGTGCATAGGCAATTAATGTCTGATGTACCGTATGGTGTACTATTGTCTGGAGGATTGGATTCTTCGGTTACTTCGGCTATTGCTAAAAAATATGCAGAGAAGCGTATAGAATCCGGAGACACTAAGGGAGCTTGGTGGCCGCAATTGCATTCTTTTTCTGTTGGACTAGAAGGATCTCCTGATTTGGCCGCAGCACAAAAAGTCGCGGATCATATTGGGACAGTTCATCATGAGATTAAGTTTACTATCCAAGAAGGTTTGGATGCTATCAAAGATGTAATTTATAACCTTGAAACGTATGATATAACTACCATAAGAGCTTCGACACCTATGTATTTAATGGCACGAGTGATAAAATCTATGGGAGTTAAGATGGTGTTATCAGGAGAAGGTGCTGATGAGATTTTTGGAGGGTATTTGTATTTTCATAAAGCTCCGAATGCTCAAGAGTTTCATGAAGAAACTGTACGTAAACTAGATAAATTACATATGTATGACTGTTTAAGAGCTAATAAATCTTTGGCAGCATGGGGAATTGAAGGTAGAGTGCCGTTTTTGGATAAAGAATTTATGGATGTTGCAATGCGAATTAATCCAAAGGATAAAATGATCAATGGAGAACGAATGGAAAAATGGGTAATCCGTAAAGCTTTTGAATCATATTTACCAGAAAGTGTTGCCTGGAGGCAAAAAGAACAATTCTCTGATGGAGTAGGGTATAGCTGGATAGATACACTTAAAGAAATGGTAGAAAAAGAAGTGTCTGATGAACAAATGGCAAACGCCCACTTTAGGTTCCCTATTCAGACCCCTCAAAATAAAGAAGAATTCTATTATCGTTCGATATTTGAAGGTCATTTCCCAAGTGATGCAGCTGCATTAAGTGTTCCTCAAGAACCATCTGTGGCATGTAGTACAAAAATAGCTTTAGAATGGGACGAAGCGTTTAAAAACATGAATGATCCAAGCGGAAGAGCAGTGGCCAACGTACATGAAGAGGCATATGATGCCTTAGTAACAATATAATTAAAGAGATCAGTTTATTATTAGCTGAGAGTTGAGTTTAATTGAGATTGTAAAACCCTGAATGAAATTTATTCAGGGTTTTATTATATAATAAAAAAGTCATAGCATACACTATGACTTTTTAGTAATTTTAAAGAATTATTTTGTTTAATTACCACATTGGCCCTGATTAGACCATCTAAAATTACTTTGTAATTCATATAAGTAACCTCTATATGTAACTTTATCTCCTGGAGAATAACTATTGTTTCGACTATAAGGATTTACTCCGTCACAAATATCTCCTTGTGGTGTTGCATCACACTCAAGAATTCTATTCCATCTGGTAAAATCTCTTTCGTATAAGAAGCCTCTGTAAGTAACCTTATCTCCTACATTATATTGTTGACCTCTAACCCATTCATCTACACCTTCACAGGTGTCATTGGTTCCTCCGTCACCATCACCTCCGCCATCACCATCACCAGCCTGATAAACTTGGTTTGTTCCTGCAATATCGCCAGCAGATAATTCTGGTCTTCTTCTAGGGTGTGTTGAACCATCAAGAAGTGTAATTGTGGGCTGTCTGTTTTTGCTAAAAGTAAAAGCTCCATACATCATTGTAGATTTGATGTCAAAATCACCAATAAGTCGAGCATTATTATTTTTTCTGAATTGACTTTCTGCGCCGTTTTGAATATTTTCGAACAAAATCCTTACATGATTATCTCTGTCAGAACGAGTTTGTTCATGAATATACCCTAAAGTATGGCCAATTTCATGAATCATAACTACTTCACTAGTTCTAACTCCCATGTTAATTCTACCTCTTGTTCCAATAACTCCTAAATTTGCTGAAGCACAATTACAGTTGTCACCATTGTTTACGATGGTTACATAGTAGTTTTCGTTAGTACGTTCTTTAAACCTAATATTGGTTTTAGAGCTCCATTCTTGCATAGAGTTTCTAGTTACTTGAATTTGATTATTACTCAAACTTCCGTCAAGAACGTAGATTATAGTATTGTTTGGCCACTTTGTAATTCCGTTGGCTAATCCTAATTTCGTAATATCTTCTCCCGGAATAGGGTCTTTATCAAATTCACTAGGAGAATCACTTAATTGTTCGTCTGATAAAAGCATATCGCCATCTGCGTAGATGCCATTTCCTAAATTTTCTACTTTAATAAGTTCTCCTAAAAAGTATTTTTCTACAAGTTCAATTCCAGTACTTTCAGGAATCTCTTCAAAGTCTTCAGTAGCACATGAAGTCATAAAAAGCCCTAAGCTTAACGCAGCCACCTTTGTGAGGTTAATTAGATTTTTTGTGTTCATTTTTTTAAATTAAAAGTTTGAGTTTGTTTTTGATGTGAGTTAACACATCACCGACGTCAAAAGTATTTTAAATAGTAGTTATTTATTGTGAAGAATGATAATTCGTAAGGAATTGGTTATTAACCGTAGATTAAATACGTGTTTTCAGATAAACCATTGCGCTTTTTTATGAAAAAAGATAGGTTTTATAGAAGTAATTTTCCGAAGAAAATAAATGTAGTAAAACTAAGTTTAATGAGAAATAAGAGTAAGAAATTGCTGTAATGAACTATATATTAAAGACACATTATTAAGAGATTAGATAAATTATGAAATTAAACTAAAATCCGTTTAAGGCTATTTTTATCGTTTTTAAGAGTGTTTTTTCTTTTTCTAGGGTTATATCTTAACTAATTGTTAATAACTCTTTAAATCATCCTTGATAAAATACTTTTATCCTTTTACTGTTTTTTTATCTTTGTTTGTTGTCGAAAAAATAAAATAATTAATTAAGGGTTTTATGAGCGAAGAAGCTAAGAAGGATTATTCAGCGGATAGTATTCAGGCACTCGAGGGAATGGAGCATGTACGTATGCGTCCATCAATGTATATTGGTGATGTTGGGTCTCGAGGATTACATCATTTGGTGTATGAAGTTGTAGATAATTCTATTGATGAGGCATTAGCAGGATATTGTGATTCTATACAAGTTACCATAAATGAAGATAATTCTATTACCACTAGAGATAATGGTCGTGGTATACCGGTGGGAATACATAAAAAAGAGGGGGTTTCTGCATTAGAAGTAGTAATGACCAAGATTGGTGCCGGAGGTAAGTTTGATAAGGATTCGTATAAAGTATCTGGAGGACTTCATGGAGTTGGTGTTTCTTGTGTGAATGCATTATCAGATCATTTACACGCTACTGTTCATAAAGATGGAAAAGTATGGGAACAAGAATATGAAAAAGGAAAACCATTATACCCTGTAAAATCAACAGGAGATACAGATTTTAATGGAACGATTGTTACTTTTAGACCAGATCCAACTATTTTTCAGCAAACTTTAGAGTACAATTATGATACTTTAGCAAGTCGTTTGAGAGAATTGGCATACCTTAATAAAGGAATAACAATTACGCTTACAGATAAAAGACATCAAGATGAAGAAGGAAAAGATGTTACAGAAACTTTTCATTCTGAAGAAGGATTAAAAGAATTTGTAAGATTTTTAGACACGAGTCGTAGTGCTATCATTGGTGATGTTATTGCTATGGAGGGAGAAAAAAACAATATCCCTGTAGAAGTAGCAATGATTTATAATGATTCGTATGCAGAGAATTTACACTCTTACGTAAATAATATTAATACTCATGAAGGGGGAACACACCTTTCTGGGTTTAGAAGAGGACTTACCGCTACACTAAAAAAGTATGCAGATGCCTCTGGGATGTTGGATAAATTGAAGTTTGAAATTGCTGGAGACGATTTTCGTGAAGGATTGACTGCTATTATTTCTGTAAAAGTACAGGAACCACAATTTGAAGGACAAACAAAAACCAAATTAGGAAATAGAGATGTAACCTCGGCAGTGTCACAAGCTGTTTCTGAGATGTTAGAAAACTATCTTGAAGAAAACCCTAATGATGCAAAGACAATTGTTCAAAAAGTAATTCTTGCTGCTCAAGCCCGTCATGCTGCCAAAAAAGCACGTGAGATGGTACAGCGTAAGTCGGTTATGAGTATAGGTGGTTTACCAGGTAAACTATCGGATTGCTCAGAGCAAGATCCTGCATTATGCGAAGTGTTCCTTGTCGAGGGAGATTCTGCAGGGGGAACTGCAAAACAAGGTCGTGATCGTATGTTTCAAGCTATTCTTCCATTACGAGGAAAAATCTTGAATGTTGAAAAAGCAATGCATCATAAGGTTTTTGAAAATGAAGAAATCAAAAATATTTTTACTGCCTTAGGTGTGACCATAGGAACCGAAGAGGATAGCAAAGCATTAAACCTTTCAAAATTACGTTACCATAAGATTGTTATTATGTGTGATGCCGATGTCGATGGTAGTCATATCTCTACCTTGATATTAACATTCTTTTTCCGTTATATGAAAGAGTTAATCGAAGCAGGACATATATATATTGCTGCACCACCACTATATTTAGTGAAAAAAGGAGCTAAGAAGCAGTATGCTTGGAATGACGATCAGCGAGATATCATCGTAAAAGAATTTGGTGAAAATTCTAAAATACAACGATATAAGGGTCTTGGAGAGATGAATGCAGAACAATTATGGGATACAACAATGAACCCAGAATTTAGAACCATGCGTCAGGTAACTATAGATAATCTTACAGAAGCAGATCGTATATTTTCAATGCTTATGGGAGATGAAGTTCCACCGCGTAGAGAATTTATCGAAAAGAATGCAGTATATGCTAATATCGATGCTTAAAAGTGTTGATTTATAAATAAATGTATTTCAAAAAGACATTAAGAATCTATCATAAATATGGTAGGTTCTTTTTTTTTACATAAATTAGCAAAATCTTAACAAAAAGCTAAGAAAACAAGGAGTCTGAATTGTATGATGAAATATTCTTCTAGTAACTGTATATATAAGGCGATGCCTTATACATATAAGTATTTGGACTTCTTTTTATTTGAACTCGAAATTAAATCCCTAAATATTTAAATTAATTACAAATGAAGCTAAATCTATCTAAACTTTCATTGCTGGTTCTTTTAGTAGCCTGTAATGGTATTTTTGCTCAGCGTAGTGCTGATAAGCAAGTAAATTTTGATGGAAAAATAGAAGAACTATTTTTTCATGAATTTTCTGCGGTTCCAATCGTATTAACAGATAAAACTGTTGCCGGAATTGATGCAGAAAAGGGAACAAAAATTTGGGAAGTTAAAGGAGATCGTATTTCTCTTTTAGGAGGAGCAATCCAATCAGATCAATCAAATTATGAAATGGTTCCTTTCTCTCCGTATATCATTGTTTCAAACCTTTTGATTGATACTAGAGACGGTAAAGTGATACTTGATAAAGAAAAAGAAGGGTATAAAAAAATTAAATCTTTTCAGATAATTCCTGAATTAGAATCTTTCATTTTCCAGTGTACAACAGAAGAGAAGACAATAAATAAATCATTCTTAGTTTCTTTAAAATCAAATGATGTAAAGTGGAAAAAAGATCTTACTCTTAAAAAGAGAGGTACATTAGATAACCTTGTTGTGGATAAAAATAACAATATCGCTTTTTCTTTAGGTTCTAACTTTTTCATTCTTAATAGTGCCGATGGTAATGTTATTCTTAATGAGGAAGAAAAAATCGGAAAAATTTACCTTAACCCTTCTAAAGATATTTTTTATGCTGTAGAAGCTGCAGGAGGTGGTCTAGGATCGATGATGGGAGCTGCTATTACAATGAATTTAAATAAACTAGTTGCCTTAGGAGATAAGATTTATGCTTTTAATGCAGATGGTAGTAAAGCCTGGAAAAAACCACTTAAACTAGACGAAGGATTTATGTTTGTGCAAGAGGTGGACGGAAAGATGTTTGTGAAGCACGAAAAAGCGGGTAGTCTTTATGACTATAAAACTGGTGAAAAACTTTGGAAGAAAGACTTTGAAAAAAGAAGAATCAATGAAGTTGAAAAAGTGGCAGAGGGATATATGGTGTATTATGGAGCTAGAAAGTTATTGGTTGATGAAGTGGGTAAGAAAATCTGGAAAAAACCACAGTTTAACGGAAATGATTTCTTAGCCGATGTTGGAGAGGAAGATACTTATGATGAGTTTGCATACAGCAAAGGAAGCATAATTGCTACTCCTTATAGAATTTCTTACTATGAAGATGGTGTAAAAAAGGCAATATGGAAATTTGGAGTTGATGAAGACACGAGAATTGCATATGATGAAAAAGAAAAGAACGTAATTGTTCTTGATGGTAAAAAACTATACTTATTAAACCCAGATAAAGGATGGGGGAAAGATAATAATCAAAAACTTGAGCTTAAAAAGCATAAAGATTTTAATAGGTTAGAAGTAAGAGGAGATAATTATTTCTTAAGTAGTTCTTGGGAGTATGCTATTGTTGGTAAGGACGGAAAAGTTAAGAAAACACAATATTATCCTCAGCCAGGAGAGACAGGTCGTAAACTATTAAACGCTTTATCTGTTGTTGGAGAAGCTGCAGGTGCTGCTTATCAAGTTGCAGGTGCATACAATATGACTGCTGGAGTAGGTTCTGGAATTGCTGAATCAACTACAGGAGTAAGAGCACCAGGAACAGGAGGGTTTAATCAAGCTAATAAAGGAGCTAACCAATATGTTGGTGGTGCGTATGCGCAAATGGCTTCTTCTGCACTATACAACCCTAATCGTTATGATGGTTCTGCAAATACAAGGGATTATGCATTCTATTTCACTAAAAATGATGCAGGTACTAAATTCTTAGTACAAGTAACAAAAGATGCTGGTGAAGAAAAGGATAAATTTACTTTTGAAGACAACTCACCACAATATCATGTTGATCAAGTGGAGAAAAGAATCTTTTATTCTAAAGGAAAAAACCTTAATATTTTCGATTATAAATAATCAATATTAGATTTAAGTATAATAAAAAAAGGATGCATTTATGGATGCATCCTTTTTTTATTCAAGAAATTTACCAAAAGTATAATACTCAAAGTGTTTGAGCGTTTTTTTTTATATTGCAATGCCTATAAACCCAAATCCATGAAAAAAATCATTTTATTATTTACCTTTTTTCTAAGCTATGCATCGTTTTCTCAAACAGATATTGATCAAATACTTGAGATTGGTATAGAAAACGCTCAAAGATTTAGTGAGGATTATTTTGCTCCTGCGGGAGAATCGTTAATAAACAATATGTCTAATGGTTGGTATACTACGGCACAAACGAAAAAACTTTGGCATTTTGAGGTAGGAATAGTAGGCAATCTTTCTTTTGTAAGAGAGGATAAGCAATCGTTTGTATTTAGAGTAGCAGAATATACAGATATCTCTTTTAGAGATGGCCGATTAAGTCAATCGGTGGCATCTGCTTTGGGAACAAATCAAGAAGATCTAACGGTGGTCATTAATGCTGGAGGAGCAGGAGAGTTAGAAGTTAATTTACCAGATGGGATAGGTAATGCAGAAATAAATTCAATACCAGGAGGTTTTATTCAAGCTTCGATGGGTTTAATTAAAAGTACAGAAATAAAAGTTCGTTATTTACCAAGAATTAAAGCTGTTGAAGATGCTGAAATTCAATTGTACGGTGTAGCTTTTCAGCATGAATTTACGGATTGGATTTTTCCGTTAAAAAGATGGCCTTTTAGACTTTCGGCCTTATTGGGGTATACCAATGTAAAGGGATTTTATGACCTTGATGGCGCTAGTGCTGTTCCTGGTTCTGATCAAGAAGTACGTTTAAACTCAAATTCTTGGTTACTCACCGGTATTGTTTCTACTAAATTGCCAGTGTTAAATTTTTATGGTGGGTTGGGGTATTATTTTGGTGCTAATGATGCAGATTTGTTAGGAACTTATCAAATTCAAAATGGTCCTTTTAGTTCAGATATCGTAGTAGATCCTATTAGTGTAAAAACTAAAACGAATGGGGTAAAAGCTACCGTTGGAGCGCGGGTTGAGTTTGGTGTTTTTAAGGCAAATATGGATTACACACTGCAGAATTATAATAATTTGTCTTTAGGATTAAATTTTGGTTGGTAAAAGAATCAAGTATTATATATAAAAAAAGCCTGGTAATAATGCCAGGCTTTTTTGCGCTATGTTTTAGAAGGAGGTTTATTTAAAATCCCCAGCTTTTATGATCGAGAATTTACTAGGATCAATATATTTTTTCAATACATTATTTACATCTTCAATCGTAAGTTTTTTGACCTTTGTTTCAAGATCTGCATGAAATTTCATGTCTCTATCCAAGTATAAATCAGAACCCAATGTTCTTCTTAATTCATCATCTTTTGACCTAGAAACGCTCTGTTGCTGCACCCATCCATTTACAGCATTTTTCAATTCCTCAGCAGTGATTCCATCTTTTATCAACCTAGCAACTTCTTCTTTAGCTCCTAGTTCTACTTTTTCAAGATTTTGAGGTGCATAAATGGCGTAAAAACCTAAGGACCCATTGCTCTCAAAAGAACCTGCATTAAAAAATGATCCGGCTCCATAACTTAATCCATCTTTTTGTCTCAATCTATCTGCAATTCTAGAGTTAAGGAACCCTCCACCAAGAATAGTATTTCCAATAATCATTGCAGCATAATCGTCATCACTATCTTTTAATTTAAAATTAGTGGTTCCAAAAATAATAGCGTTCTTTTTGTCTGGTGTAAGAATTTTTTCATCAACTTTTGGATAATCGTAATACATGATTCTGATTCTTTCATATTTGTTATTTGATTTCCAATCATTTAATTCTTTTTGTAACCAACCTTCTATTTCCGTTTTTTCAAAATCTCCAATTACTGAAAAAGTCCCGTAAGCTACACCATAAAATTCTTTGTGGTAAGCTTTTAATTCATCCATCGTAAGTGCTTTGATTTCTGCTTCCTGTTCCTCAAAAGTTGGGTTGTAGAAAGGGTGGTCTTTTTCGTAGTTATTTGTTACTTGGGTCATTTTTTTCTGTGCCAAAGCAATAGGGTCACTTTTAGATTGCTCGATACCAGATAATGATTCTGCAATTAGCTTAGAAAATTCATTCTCATCAAAAGAAGGTTTCTTTAACATTTCAGACACCAAATTAAGTGTAGCTATAAAATTTTCTTTAGTACTCGTGATATCTGCTAATAATCTGTTGCTAGAACCAGAAATACGAACAGATGACTTAAGTTTATCCAGCTCAGATTCTATCTGTTCTCTGTTCTTATCTTTGGTTCCTTTATTTAACATTCTAGCTGTATATGATGCAGCGACTCTTTTGTTTTTTAAAGAATTTTCATCTCCAAAACGTAATACTAAAGAAGCTTGTACTGTATTTCCTCTAGTTTTTTTAGGAATTAATGCATATTCTATACCACTATCTAGTTTACCTATAAATGTTCTTTTGGTGATATTGTCATATGAATTGTCAAAGTCTTCACCTTCGGCAACTGCAGCCCTACCTTTGTAGTTAGCGACCAAAGCAGAGATATCCGGAGAGGCCGGTATTTCAACACGATCAGCTTCTTTTTCTGGAGTAAAATACCCGATTGTTCTGTTAGAATCCTTAAAATAAGTTGATGCTACGCGTTGCACATCTTCAAGAGTAACTTTTTCTATAGCATCTCTATATAAGAAGATTAATCTCCAATCTCCGGCGGCAATATATTCACTTAAGAAAAGGCCTAGTCTCTCAGAATTCCTGATAGCCTGATCAATATTTTTAAGAATTTTGTTTTTGGCGTTATCCAATTCTTTTTGAGTAATAGGTTGTTTAGTTAAATTTCCTAGTACATCTCCAGAAGCAGTATAAATATCGTCAAGACTTTTCTCTTTAAGAGCATCTACATTAATATATAAAAACCCAGGTTCTTTTAAGAAAGGCATGAAACTCCACATTCCTGTACCTTTTTTACTCTCAATTAATGCTTTATACAATCTTCCTGAAGGAGCATCGGTAAGGATTTCTTCCAAAATGCTCAGTGGTGGATGATCTGCATGAGCACCAGAAGGCATATGATATGCCATACCAAAATGTTTAGCATCACCAACTCTTTTTAAATGAACAACACGTTCTCCATCTTGTGCCGGTTCATCCGTATGCGTTTGTTGTAATTTTCGAGAGGGTTTGGTAATGATTCCAAATTTTGTCTGCACTAACTTTAATGTTTTTTCGGGATCAAAGTTTCCAGCCACTAGAAGAATGGCATTGTCTGGTTGATAATATTTTGTATAAAAAGCTTTTAAATTATCAATAGGCACTTTTTCTATATCAGATTTAGCTCCAATAGTAGTGTTTCCATAATTATGCCAGATGTACGAAGTAGCCAAAACACGTTCTAGTAAAATACCTGCCGGTTGGTTTTCTCCACTTTCAAATTCATTTCTAACTACAGAAAATTCTGATTCAAGATCTTCCTTAGAAATAAAAGAATTTACCATTCTATCTGCTTCCATATCCAAAGCCCAATCTAAATTTTCGGCATTAGCTGAAAATGTTTCGAAATAATTAGTACGATCGTACCAGGTGGTTCCGTTTGGGCGAGCCCCATGAGATGATAATTCTTTTGGTATGTCTTTATGTTTTGGAGACCCTTTAAAAACTAGATGTTCTAATAAGTGAGCCATTCCCGTTTCTCCATAACCTTCGTGTCTGGATCCAACTAGATAAGTAACATTTACAGTGATTGTTTGCACAGATTTGTCTGGAAACAATAACACTTTCAGGCCATTATCTAATTGATATTCTGTGATTCCTTCAACAGAAGTGATTTTTTTTGGATCATTATCTGTGGCATAACTAAAGCTTACTACAAATAATAATACCAAAGCAATTACTTTTTTTAACATAGTTATTGATTTGTGTGATTAATGTGAAAATTACAAAATTAAATGACGCTAATATTGTAATCATGTTACAATATTCTTATATATTCTTTTTATAGCATAAAATAATCCTAGAATTTGTATTTTCGCGGGACAAATAAGTTTTTTAATCACATTCAAAAATATATAAAATGAAAGTTACAGTAGTAGGAGCTGGTGCGGTAGGCGCAAGTTGTGCTGAGTATATAGCCATAAAGGATTTTGCTTCAGAAGTAGTGTTGTTAGATATTAAAGACGGGTATGCAGAAGGTAAAGCAATGGACCTTATGCAAACTGCATCTTTAAATGGTTTTGATACTAAAATTACAGGAACTACAGGAGATTATTCTAAGACGGCTGGGAGCGATATTGCTGTAATTACTTCAGGAATACCTCGTAAACCAGGAATGACTCGCGAAGAGCTAATTGGAATAAACGCAGGTATTGTTAAATCTGTTTCTTCTAGTTTAATTGAGCACTCTCCTAATGCAATAATTATTGTGGTGAGTAACCCAATGGATACGATGACCTATTTGGTACATAAAACTACAGATTTACCTAAAAATAGAATTATAGGAATGGGTGGAGCTTTGGATAGCGCTCGTTTTAAATACAGATTAGCAGAAGCTTTAGGGGCGCCTATTTCTGATGTTGACGGAATGGTGATTGGTGGACATAGTGATAAAGGAATGGTGCCATTAACTAGACTAGCTACTAGAAATAGTGTGCCAGTTTCACAATATATATCAAACGATAGATTAGAACAAGTTGCTGCAGATACTAAAGTTGGAGGAGCTACCTTAACAAAATTGTTAGGAACATCGGCATGGTATGCTCCAGGAGCAGCAGTTTCTGGTCTTGTACAGGCTATTGCATGTGATCAAAAGAAAATTTTTCCTTGCTCTACATTATTAGAGGGCGAATATGGATTAAATGACTTATGTATAGGTGCACCTGTTGTTTTAGGTAGAAACGGAATTGAAAAGATCGTTGAAATCGAGCTTAGTGATGCAGAAAAAGCAAAACTAGCAGAGAGCGCAGAAGGTGTTAAGAAAACAAATGGATTGTTGGAGTTGTAATACATTTCCAAACTTTATAATATTTACAATAAAAGCTGCATAACGCAGCTTTTATTTTTTTATATTTGCCGCATGAAGAAAAAATGGTACTTCGGGATTTTATTAACTGCGTTTGCATTACTTGTTGTAATGCAACAGCAAACCGTTGTGCCTAATCAAGAAATTGTATTAGAGTTTGTTGATGTTGAGGTAACTTCATTAGAAGCCCAAAAAACAATTGCGATTGTAAAAAAGCAATTACAATCTATAGGGGTTAAAAACACCAAAATATCAAGAGAATTAAAAAATGGTAAGCTTAAAATTGCTTACTACAGCGATGCCGATGTAGCATTTATAAAAAGAATACTTTCTAAAGAACATCATTTAGCTCTTGATCATGTTGTTTATGATCAAAACCAAAAGGATGATAGCCAATTTCCTTTTGATAAAAATCCTAAAGATTACAATTTTGATGTTTATGAAATCCAAAAAAGTACAGATGTTGACTTTAATGGTGTTTATGTATTAAACGTAGAACAAAAACAAAAAAGAAATTTTAATTCAAATTCTTATAGTTTAGTTTCTGTATTTAATGTTCATGAGATAGATAATCTCATAAAAACTACTCAAAAAATATATGCAAATATTGCAATTGCAATAGATAATACTTCGTATAAAATTCCTGAAGTGAGAGCGGGACCAATTTCTTAATTGGGAATATAGAGCTTTCAAAAAGATTCCTAGATTAATTACATTTTAGAAATGTTCTTTATCGTTAAAACGATAAAATTTAATAAGATAATTTTAAATAATAATTGTCAAGTCAAGGGTGAATTGAGTTCACTCACTTTTTAAGGATTTGACCAAAAATAAATAGATAATGCAAAATAAAGGACTTGTTAGAGTTTTTGCGATTTTATTTGGATTGGTATGTGTTTACCAATTATCGTATACATACTTAACATACACAAAAGAAAAAGAAGCTGAAACGTATGCTCAGCAAAAATACCCAGAGAGTGTTGAAGATTATTCTAAGTTACGAGAAGTAGCCGAAGGAGCATATCTGGATTCTATAGGTAAAGAAGAAATTTTTGCCGGTATTACTTATAATGATGCCAAAGACAAAGAACTTAATAAAGGTCTTGACCTTAAAGGGGGAATAAATGTTATTCTTCAGATCTCAGTAAAAGATATTTTAGAAGGACTTGCTAATAATTCAAAAGATCCAGCATTTAATCAAGCATTGCTGGCTGCAGATGAGGTTCAGAAGAATAGTCAGAATAATTATATCGAAGACTTTTTTACGGAGTTTGAGAAAATACCAGATGCGAAGTTAGCTTCACCTGATATTTTTGCAAATAAGAACCTAAGTGATGATATCACTTATGAAATGACCAATGATGTTGTTAAACCTATTTTAAGAAGAAAAATTGACGAATCTGTAACTTCAGCTTTCGAAGTATTACGTAAGCGTATTGATAAATTCGGGGTAACACAACCAAACATTCAACGTTTGGGAGAATCAGGACGTATCTTGGTAGAATTACCAGGAGCCAAAGATGTAACTAGAGTAAAAGCACTATTACAAAGTACAGCTCAACTAGAGTTTTGGGATGTGTATAAAGCTGAAGAGATTTTTCCTTTCTTGTTTTCTGCAAATAATGCGATAAAAGAAAGATTAGATAAAGTAAAAGAAGTAAATTCTGAAACTGATGAGGTTACTGAAATAGTAACAGATTCTACTCAAGTAGATTCTTTAAAATCTGATGCCGATTCTGTGGTTGATGATTTATTAGAAGATGCTGAAGATTCTACAGCTGTCGAGACTCAAGTAAACCCAATATTTGATTTAATGGCTCAGCAAGGTGGACAAGGTGGTCCAGTAATTCTTTCTGTAGAAAAGAAGAATGCTGATCAAATGATGGCATACCTTAATGATCCAGAAGTAAGAGCTTTATTGCCACAAGAATTGCGTTACGTAAAATTTGCATGGGGTAAGCCTGTGAAAGATTCTGAAATTATAGATTTATACGCTATTAAAGGTAATCGCGATAATAATCCAGAATTGAGTGGTGGTGTGATTACTGATGCGAGACAAGAGTATAATCAAGTAGGTAAAGTTACTGTTACCATGCAAATGGATGGTAAAGGAGCAAAGAAATGGGAAGAAATGACTGGTCGTGCATTTAGTCAAAGAAGTCAAATAGCAATTGTTCTTGATGATATCGTGTATTCGGCTCCAGGAGTTACTACAGGAGCAATTGGCGGTGGAAGAAGTGAGATTACTGGTGATTTTTCTATCGAAGAAGGACAGGATTTAGCGAATGTATTAAGAGCTGGTAAGTTGCCTGCATCAGCAGATATTATCCAGGATGAAATTGTTGGGCCATCATTAGGGCAGGAAGCTATCGATAGTGGTGCTATGTCTTTTGCGATCGCATTAGTACTGATCTTGATATGGATGATATTCTACTACGGTAAAGCTGGTGCTTTTGCTGATGTGGCATTAGTAGTGAATATCTTATTTATTTTTGGAGTATTAGCCGGTTTAAAAGCGGTATTAACACTTCCTGGTATCGCGGGTATTGTACTTACGATTGGTATGTCTGTGGATGCAAACGTGTTAATATTTGAGAGAATTAGAGAAGAATTGGCAAAAGGAAAATCTCAAGCTGATGCGATCAAAGATGGATTTAATAATGCATTATCTTCTATTCTGGATGCTAACATTACTACTGGTCTTACAGGTTTAATATTATTAACTATTGGTACAGGTCCTATTAAAGGTTTTGCTACTACATTATTAATAGGTATTCTTACTTCATTGTTTACAGCCATTTTTGTAACGAGATTGTTTATTGATGGATATGGTAAAAATGGAAAAGAACTTGCATTTTCTACCGGAATGACTAAAAATTTATTTAAGAATGTGAATATAGATTTCTTGAAAAAGAGAAAAATAGCATACGTCATTTCTGGAGTTATTATTTTGGCAGGTGTTGGGTCTTTATTTACCAATAACCTGGATTATGGTGTTGATTTTGTTGGAGGTAGAACATATACCGTTCGTTTTGCGAAGGATGTTGTTCCTACCACTGTAGAAAATGACCTTGTAGCCGTATTTGGAAGTGCTCAGGCAAAAACATTATCTACAAATAACCAGTTAAAAATTACAACGAAGTATAAAGTAAATGAAACTGGAGCGGCTGTCGATACCGAAATTTCTAATAAATTGTTTGAAGCCTTAAAACCTTATTTGACAGATGGATTAACATATGATCAATTTGCAAATGGTGATGAAGATAAACAGGTAGGTATCATGTCTTCTATGAAAGTTGGGCCTACCATTGCCGATGATATTAAACAAGCAGCTTTCTGGTCTGTATTAGGATCACTGATCGTAGTGTTCTTATATATCTTATTTAGATTTAGAAAATGGCAGTTTAGTTTGGGTGCTGTTGCGGCTGTATTCCATGATGTACTTGTAGTGCTTGGAGTATTCTCATTAACCTGGAAATTTATGCCATTTAACATGGAAATTGATCAAGCATTTATTGCAGCGATACTTACGGTTATTGGGTATTCATTAAATGATACCGTGGTAGTATTTGATAGAATTAGAGAGTTTTTCAAGGAACATACTACATGGCCATTAGATAAAAATGTAAATGGGGCGTTAAATAGCACATTGAGTCGTACATTAAATACCTCGTTAACTACGTTATTAGTACTTGTAGCAATCTTTATATTTGCTGCACCTTTAAGAGGGTTTATGTTCTCTCTAATTATTGGTGTGTTAGTGGGTACGTATTCTTCGTTATTTATTGCAACACCAATCATGCATGATACGGTAAGTAAAGTTGGTCTAAAAGAAAAGACTAAGAAAGAAGAAGAGTAAATTTAGTTTACTAAATTAATATAGATAAAAGCCGTATTCTAATTAAGAATACGGCTTTTTCTATTCCTACAGAAGAAGAATTATTTTGTATAGAAATTAATATACATGATGTTAAATGTTTGTGTTATGCATAACTTTTTAAGAGTTTGAGTTAATTTAATAGAGAAAATAGAGTTTTTTGTTAACACGAAATCGTTTGAGCTGTTTTTCCTTATTCATATAGCATTTGTAATTCCCTACATTTGAGAATACTATAAAAAATTGAAGTGATTTAACCTTTTTCTTCACTAAGAAAGAAATACGTCACAACCATTTTTTTTGTTTGCATTAAGGTATACAATTCGTAGTATGATTATAAGAGATACAGGGAAACTCTTTGGGTAAGTGATTTTGTTTTAGGAATATATAAATACTGCAGTTGCAGTATGTAACATGTATATATTTTAACACAAGATTCATGAAAAACACTAACTTATTTTTATTGCTATTATTTCTGTATTCGGGAATAATGGCTCAGCAAGTTCACACGTCCTATTTATGGCACATGCAACAACCAAATTATTGGCCAGAAAGGAGTAAAGAAAACCCTAATCGTTATCAAACGGTTTTAGAATCTCATAATTTAAAAACCTCGGGAGATTCTTGGAATATTTATGATGATGGGATAAGTCACCCATTAAACAATCTAGAAGAAATTTTTGGGAAGTATGATAGAGTCAAGGCTTATCAATATGGACCTAAAAACTCGGTACAGCGATTATTGGGTTTACCAAATGGAGGTGCTCAAGTAAATTATTCGGGATGTTTGATCGAAAATGTTAATAGTCTTGCAAATGCTGGGGTTTGGGGTTATAACCAAGGATGGCAAAATGACTTTATCGAAGCCAAAAATTGGAAAACTTCAGGAGGACAACCACGAATGGATCTTACAGGATTTACTTTTCATCACGCTTTGGCTCCATTAATTAGTGAACGTGCTTTACGAATGGAGCTTAAAACACATAAATATATTTCGACACAAACTTTTGGAGGCTCATACTCTAAGGGATTCTGGCCGGCAGAGTGTTCTTTTTCAGAAAGAATAATAAAAGTTTTGGTCGAAGAAGGTTTTCAGTGGTCCGTTGTAGCCAATAGTCATTTATCAAGAACATTAAATGACTATCCACTAGATTATGGTACATCTGGTGTCAATATAGATCCACCAAATGCAGCCGACAAAGTAGCCACTAATGGACAAAATTGGTGGAAAGGTCAGATTGATGGTCGAGGAGGTACATTTGCAGCTCCTTATTGTTATCAGGCTCACAAAGCACAATATATTGACCCAGAGACGGGACAAGCTTTTAAAATGGATGTTGTACCAATGGCAGATTTATTGAGCTATCAAAATGGATTTAGTTCTATGGGTACAGGAGAAATTGATGCTAATATTACTCCTTTTAGCAATACTAGTCAACCTTCTATTGTGCTTTTGGCTCATGATGGTGACAATGCTTGGGGTGGTGGTGATAGTTATTATCAAGAATCTGTTCCTGGTTTTGCAAATGAAGCAGCTTCAAAAGGATACGATCCAACAACAATTCAGCAATTTTTGAACTCATATCCAGTACCAGAAAACGATATCGTTAGGGTAGAAGATGGTTCTTGGGTTAATGCGGCAAATGATTGGGGGCATCCTCAATTTATAAATTGGTTATGGCCTTTATATGATACAACCAACTATAGATTTAATCCAGATGGTTGGACAGAAGATGCAAGGAATTGGGCGGTAATTACTGCTGCCGAAAATTATGTGCTCACGGCAGAAGATAAGAGCGGGGGAGTAGATATAGCAAAAGTTATAGATCCTTCATTCGGAGCTTCGAATGCTGAAAAAGCCTGGCATTTTTTCCTTCCTTCATTAACAAGTGGATACATGTACTATGGTAAAGCGATAGACATGGAGGTCAAACAAACCTTGGCCGGTAATATTGCTATAGAACATGCAATCAATGAAATTGGCACTACACCTAGTGATGATAACACACCTCCTTCAGTATTTATTCCACAACGTTTTCCATACAATCCTGGAGGCAAAGGTTTTGGACCGATTTATGCGTATCAAGAGGTGCAAAATTCTTCAGATTTTCATGTATGGACATTCGCTTATGATGTTAGTGGGTTGGCTTCAGTAGAGTTAAAATATCGAACAGATAATGATGGTAATAACCCAGTTTCTGATGCTATAAATGATACCTATGCAGGTGGTGAAGGAGTGAGTGCATGGAGTAGTGTGTCGATGACTCAAAAACAGTTTCCTAAAGGAAATGTAACACAAGATCCAGAAATAGATTTGTTTATAGAGCCTACTGCTATTGCTGATTTGTGTTATGCAGAGATTAAAGGGTTATCAAATGTATTGGTAGATTATTATGTCGAGGTAGTTGATACCAAAGGAAATATATTTAAAACTCCAATACAGCACGTTTTTGTTGGAGAATTTAATAGTAGTGATGAAGTAACAGTTTCTGTAACTCCTGACTCTGGCAATTTTGATGATACAATTGAAGTAGTTATTGAGGCAACCACAACAGCAGATAATGATGAGGTTACGGTATATTATACTTTAGATGGTTCTGACCCCAATACAGGAAGTGATGTATACACCTTGCCTTTTGATATAGGGAATAGTAATAGTGATCCTATTACGTTAAAAGTTATTGCATATGATCAGGATGGAAACATATCTGAATTAACGACAAGAAACTATACTTTTGGGAGTTTGCCTTCTTATCAGGTGTATTTTAAAAATACCTCGAACTGGAATAATGTTTATGTATATGCGTATGATAAAAATAATGATGTTCCATTATCTGGTTGGAGTTGGCCAGGTCGATTGATGGCCAAGGAACAAGATTCTCCTTGGTATGTATATACAATTGATGAAGGGGTTGAAGTAGGGTTGGTCTTTGCCAATGGCTCTGGACAACAATCGGATAATCAATTTCGTAATTTTGAAGGTTGGTTTGTGTATTCAGAAAATACTTGGTATAACGAATGCCCTTCAGATTGTCCAGGAGTATTGGGATTACCAGAGTTATCTGTATCCCCAGCTGGTGGATCTTATGAAGGCAGCGTTTCTGTAAATTTGACCACAACAAATCAAGGAATTATTTATTATACTACTAATGGTACAGTACCCTCAAATTCTAGTGATGTGTACGATAATGAATTAACTTTTACATCTGATACTTCGCTTAGGGCAATAGCCTATAATAGTTCTGGTCAGTCTAATGTAGTATCTGAAGAATATGAAATCAATGAAGTGCAATCGTATAAGATTTACTATAGAAATGTAGCTAATTGGAGTGATGTCTATGTATACTTATTTAATACAGATACGAACCAACCTTTACCGGGATGGAGTTGGCCAGGGAAATCAATGAGTAGAGAGGCATCATCTCAATGGTATTCTTTCTTAATAGAAGAAGGAGGAAATGTGGGAGTTGTATTTAATAATAACAATAACGGAGCACAATCAGATGATTTGTCAAGAAGTACAAAAGGATGGTATGATCAATCTACTAATTTGTGGTATGATACCTGTCCCACAGCATGTCCTGGCGATGTATCCAATGATAACTTGGTAATACGTTATAATAACAGTACTACAAATTGGAGTACGGTTACGTTGTATTTTTGGGAAACTTCTCCTGCGGTAGTAACAACAACATGGCCAGGGGTTGAGATGACTGATGCTAATGGAGATGGCTGGTATGAATATACATTACCTGGTGTAACTTGTGCAAATGTTATTTTTAGTACTAATGGAGCGCAACAAACAGAGGACTTACAAATCTGTGGAGAAGGTTGGTATGATAATGGCTGGGTTGATAATCCATTGAATAAATCCACAAATACAGATGATGTTTTACAAATCTCAGCTCCCTATCCTAATCCTTTTAAGAATACAATACACTTTAATCTTGTGGGTGAGGTCGATTCACTTCATATTTCGGTAAGAGATATTAAAGGAGCTTTATATTATTCTAATAAAGTTACGATAAAAGATGGTAAAATATCTATACCTTTAGATGTAGCAAAAGGAATGTATTTTGTGAAATTTTATAATAAAAAAATTAATAAAGTAGTCAAGGTATTAAAATAATCAATCTGATATATTTTTGAAAATAACAAATCCCTTAAAATTTAGGTTTTAAGGGATTTAAATATTATATCAGTTACTTTTTGGTAAAAGAGATAGAATCTCCTTTTTTAAGATTCCATGAGTCGGATAATTTCGCATTTACTTCCAGCACATATTTTGCAGGTCCTTCAGATGGTAATGAGCTTTCGTCAAGAGGTTGAGCATTTTTTTGGATACTTACGACTTTGTATTTTTCATTTATAAAAATAATGTCTAGAGGAAACTCTGTATTCTTCATGTAAAAAGAATGCGGTGATTCATTAGGGAAAATAAAAAGCATTCCTCGGTCTGACTGCATAGATTTGCGATACATGAGCCCCGTTTGAATTTGATAATCATCATCGGCAATTTCTATATCTAATTTGGTAATTAGAGAGGTAATAGAGTCATTAGTGTTAAATAAAGAAAGTTCTCCTTCTTTAGTAAAAGTAACTTCTTTAACCAGGTTTTGATTATTTTTTGTGTCTGTTTTGCAAGAAAATAACTGTAGAGTACTACAGATAATTATTCCGCTATAAATGATTCTTTTCATTGGTTTAGGTTTATAACGAACTAAAAGTATATAAAAAACCCGCACTTCAAAAATTTGAAATGAGGGTTTTAAAATAATTAACTTCTTAATCGTTTTTCCAATCTATTTTTCGAGATACCATCATGATCGTTCCTAAGATCAAAAATAACCCAATACTACCTACCAGAAGTGCGTAGTTTTCTAATTGAATGATCACAAAAATAAAGGTATATAGCGCTGCCAGGGAAATTGCAATAAAACTCATAAACTTTAAACTTTTTAATATGGCCTTAGAGTACATTGAGATTAATATGACGACAGAGACTCCTGCTATAATATACGCCTTTAAGAAACTTGAATGTTCTGATATAGAAATCAAGAGGGTATAAAACATGGTGAGTGCCAGTCCTATCATTAAATACTGAAAAGGATGAATATTTATTTTACTTATGGTTTGTATTAAAAAAAACACCAAAAAAGTAAGTGCAATAACCAAGTATCCATATTTTGTTGCGCGTTCACTTTTTTGATACTCATCTACAGGAATCAGTAGCTTTACTCCAAAAGCAGAGGAATCAATTTGGGGTAACTCACCAAAGAATTCTTGTTCAAACTCTCTGTTGATTTGTAACACTTTCCAGTTGGCTTTAAAACCGTTTTTAGATATTTCTTTGGTTTTTGTATTTGGTAAATAGTTACCATTAAAACTTGGAGATGCCCAGTTTGATGTCATAGCAACTGTGGTCTCTCTACCTACAGGTATAAAGCGTAGCTGCTCACTACCATTGATGATAAGGTCTAAATCAAAGTTGATTGAGTTTTCTTTGGGTAAAGAAGCTTCTTTGATGAATTTGGTTTCAAGTGTATTCGTATACGAGTTTTGAGTATATTTTGATCGCAAAGGATACTGCTCCTTACCTATGTTTAATTCTAGATTGCTTCTAATCCCTTTTAGGTTTGTCGAATTGATTATTACCGTAACTTTGTTCCATAAAATATCTTCTTCAAGAATATCTATGGTTTCAAAATTAGGAATTGTAAAAGAACCTTTGATTTTCAAATCTGCTGTATAAACTACAGATTCATAAATACTTCTTCCCAGGGTTTCGGATTCTATATTAGTTTTTATGTCCAAAGTGTTTGGGAAAAAATATGCATATTGTACGGTAATTAGATCTTCTTCTATGTAGGATTTGGTTTTATCATCCCAACTCTTTTTTACATTGTGCCTTTGATAAGGGACCTTTAATATGGGGCCGTATAGTAATACTTCATTTCCCCATTTTTGGTTGATCTCCTTTACAACTTCTACTTGTCTAAAAGAACGTTCTTGTATGAGATTTTTAATATAGGATAATGGGATTAATAATACTAAAATGAGTATTCCTACCATTAACATTCGAACAGTTATTGAGGTTTTTAGCCATTGCCCAAAGGACTTTTTTTGTTTTGGAGTTTCCATAATATAAAATTTGTTGTATTTGTATTGTTTAATTATTTCTTTTCTTGATAATGTTGTATTAATCTATAGGTGATGATTAAAAAACCACCAAACCCAATGGTGAAAGCCCATGTGTTTATGTGTTGCAGAGGAAATAAAATTCTCTTTAGGATATCTGATAAAATCCCCATCGGGTTTTGCAGAATATCCCAACTATTCCATCGTAACACTCTACCCATATATATCCCGAACCCACATAATAGTAGAATCATATACGTAAGAATTTGAGTTGTTTTATTAGAAAATCGCTTATGAAGTAATTTTTGCATCATCCATAAAGAGGCAAAACCTAGGATCATACCGTTAATGGCAAAGGATAAAATTAGAAGTACATCAAACCAAACAGATTGTAATGTACTTAGTCTAATATGTTGTAAATCGGTTAAGATATAAGGTGAATTTGGTAAGAAAACCAACCAAATAATAAAACCTATCCAAAAAATAAAGCGATTTGTTTTACCTAAGCTTAGAAAAGTAACAACGGCATAAGGAATACAAGCCAAAAATAAATTCCAAACCAAAAACAGATAATAAGTAGAGTCTGTTTTGATAATTCGAATAAGTAATAATATAAGTCCAAAACCTATAGAAGCTGTAATACCTTTTATAAATGGTAATTGTTTGTAAATCGTATCCATTAGACAATAATATTTTTTAAAGGATTAATCTGGATAAGCACTATATATCCAATAGTAATCGGGATATTGAGTAAAAAAAGTGAGATAGTGATAAGATTTTCTTTGTAATACTGATAGTTAATAATCGAATTTATGATAAGTCCAATAAGAGTGATCGTATTAAATACAAATGCGATTATAACATAAAATAGACCTATATCCAGAAATGTGTTGGATTGTAAGATTAAAAACGAAAGCAATAATATGGTTCCTAAAAGGAAACTAACTGTAGCTATAAACAATGCTTTTTGATTAATGGGTTGAAAAATTTTCATGAATTAAATATTTAAAAGTACTTTGAATTTCAAAGTAAAAATGATAAAAAAATAGTGTTATTGTTTTAATAGTTTTTCTATAGCTTCTACATGTTTTTTAAATGCTTCTCGTCCTTTTTTTGTTGTACTGTATCTAGTATTTGGTTTTCTACCAATAAATGATTTTTCTACAATAATATATTCTTCTTTTTCCAAAGCTTTAGTGTGACTTGCTAAATTACCATCTGTTGCACCTAAAAGTTCTTTTAACATCTTGAAATCTGCAAATTCATTAACCATCAATACAGACATGATACCTAATCGAATACGATGATCAAAAGCTTTATTTATATTTCCTATTATATTTTTCATGAGTGCCGCACTACTAATGTAAAAGTGGGTTAATTAATTATGCTTATCTATCGTGTTTAAAATAAATAAGGCTGCCATATATAATATGCATTACTCCAAAACCTAAAACCCAAAACCAGAATCCATATCCCGGAAATACGGCACAAATCAAACCTAGTGCTATTTCGATATACCCTAGATATTTAACGTTACCTATTGTGTATTTGGATGCATTAACCAAGGCTAACCCATAAAAAATAAGCATTAATGAGCCCGTAAGCCCATAATGATGAGTAAAAATCTTTATCATAATGTAAATGCCACCAGTAACTAGTGGTATTAAGAAGGCGATAAGTAATCTTCTAGAAGCACCGGTCCATAAAGTTTCGTCATTTTTTTTTGCTTTTCGCATACTCAAGATAATTGCAGTAATCACGCTTAGTAACGCAACTACTATCAAATCGAGTAAGATATACCTAAATATTTGGCCATCAAGAATAAGATATGCTCTACCACTAATACTTACCAAATAATAGGCTACCGCTGCACCGATAAGGGCATAAATACCGGCCATAATACCCGATAAACCACTAAGGGAGAAAAAACGTGACGATTTGCTCATCATGTCCTTGATCTCGGTTATGTCTTTTAAGTATTCTTCTGTGCTCATTGTAAAGTACTTTGAATTACAAAGTAAAATTAAAATTTCGAATTGAACAAATTTATTTTTAAATCAATCCCCGAAATAATAACTTTTTTATATAATTTATATTCTCTTGTGTAAGAGATACGAAGTGTTTTTATTGCTTTTCTTCAAACTGTTCTTGTAATGTACTTTTAGACTCAAGATCTTCTAAAGCTTTTCCAACAACACCAGTTGGAACCAGTGCGCTGTACTCTTTCCAAAAATTCTGATTATAATTCAATTTGTGATTCGATAAAGGGTTGGAAAAAGTACTTTCGAATATGTTAGGAGTAGGGAATTTACTAACGTTATTTAACTCAACGGCATTTATAATAATTTCAGATTCGGTATTGATGGAGTATGCCTCAAAAAGATCACCTGTATTTTTGTAGGTGTTATTGCTCTTTATTCTTTTTAAATACCATTTTCCTTTATACTTAGAGAAAGTAACATATATTTTGTAATCCATAAGACTTGTTGTTCTAGAAATGAAAGTTTTTTTGCTCTTTTTTTCAATACTTTCAGGTGTTTTCAATTGTGCCGCAAACCTTTGGTTAAGTTTTTTCTTTGCTTTTTTGGTGAGTTGATATTGATATGAGATAATGGCTTTGCTTTGTTCATCGATTACAATTTCACCTTTATATACTGCTTTAGTCTGTAATGAATCTTTTGGGGCGAATGAAATAATATATACAGGTTTGTTATTATATGTGCTCCTACCAAATAATGTAAAAAGATAACTACTATTTATTTTAGGATTAAAGAAGTCTGCTCTACGTTTTATCTTATCTGCCCCAGTTAGTCTCAATGGACCTCCTCCAATTTCATTGTTTTCTAACCACTTTAAATCTGTAGAATCAATAGCTTGTAGCTTTTTGGATTGATTCAATATTTTATATTTCTGTAGGTTATTACTTTTACGCAAAGCAACAATTTTAGCCTGATCTCTGGTATCTGCAACAAAATCTTTTGGTTCGGGAAGAGGAACTTTTTTGATACCATATTCTAACCTTTTAAATTGCATATAATCGTATTTAGAGACTTCAGGGTCATAAGAACTGTCATATGCTGAATAGTAAACAGTGCTTGCTGCATCAATAAATTTGGTATAACTATTATCAATTTTGGTGAGTTCTCTATAATAGGTTTCTAGATATACATTTTCTTGAGAATAATTATCAGGAATTAAAGTAATTGCCTTATCAATAAGTTCTTTATATTTATTTTTGACCTTAACAATTATTTCATCAAGAGAGGTCGAAGAGGCCTGTAAAAAAATTAGCTTTTCAGGGTTTTTAAAATTCTTAACTGAGATGGAAGTGTTTTGGTATCCAACAAATGAAAAAATTACATTTGAAGAAATGTAGTCTTTGCTAATAGTTAATTCAAATTTACCTTCTTCGTTGGTCATTGTACCAATAGATGTGTTTTCTATTATAATATTAGTAAATGGAAGAGGGGCTTTGGTTTCTTTATCTAATACAGTAGCCTCAATGTAGATAATACCGTTAGATGGTTTTTCTTGAGCAATGAGTTTTGTAATTCCAAACAGAGCGAAATAAATAAGTAATGTGATAAAAACTTTACAGTTTTGCGATTTCATTAGGAATAAATATCTTGTAATGAGAATTTCATTGATCTCTTAAAAATAGGTAATTTTTATGAACCCAGCAGAGGAATACATCCTTAAGCAACCTGAACCTTACAAGACTATCATGTTGCATTTACAAGTGCTTATAGAAACTACGCTTCCTGATGTAGATTTACTATTTAAATGGAAAGTACCTTTTTATTATGTAGGTAAAAGTCCTGTTTGCTATCTCAACGTCACTAGAGGGTATGTGGATGTAGGTTTCTGGAATGCGCAATATTTCACCAAATATCTAGAGCAACTAGAATCTGATAAAAGAAAGTATGTAAAATCCCTTCGTTATCGAATTTTAGAAGACATCAATGATCAAATGCTTATCGAAATTCTAGAACAAGCCTATAGGTATAGAAACGAAAAGTTTATAACTGGTTAACCGTTTGTCGAATAGCGACTAGATTACTCAATAAGTTTTCTAAATGGTCAAGATGTAACATGTTGGCACCGTCACTTTTGGCATTAGCAGGGTCAAAATGTGTTTCCATAAATAAACCATCTACACCAGTAACAACTCCAGCTCGCGCTATAGTTTCTATCATATCTGGTCGGCCTCCAGTAACACCACTAGACTGATTAGGTTGTTGCAATGAGTGCGTTACATCCAGTACCGTAGTACCATATTGTTTCATGGTAGGAATACCTCTAAAATCCACGATCATATCTTGATATCCAAACATGGTTCCTCTATCCGTAATCATGGTGTTGTTATTACCACTATCTTTTACTTTTTTAACTGCATGTTGCATGGCTTCAGGACTCATAAATTGTCCTTTCTTTAAATTGACCGTTTTACCTGTTTTGGCAGCAGCCACTACAAGATCAGTTTGACGTACTAAAAAAGCAGGGATTTGTAGAATATCAACATAGGCTGCGGCCATAGCTGCATCTTCATTTTCATGAATATCGGTTACTGTTGGTATTTCAAAAGTTTCTCCAACTTTACGTAATATTTTTAAGGCTTTTTCATTTCCAATTCCTGTGAAACTATCTATACGACTGCGATTTGCCTTTTTAAAAGACCCTTTAAAAACATAAGGTATTTTTAGTTTCGATGTGATCTCTACTACTTTTTCGGCTATTTTTAAAGCCATTTCTTCTCCTTCTATGGCACATGGTCCAGCTAGAAGAAAGAAATTATCAGCATCAAGATGTTTTAAGTTTTTGATATTAGAAAGATCCATATGTGTTTTTTAAAAAAGCAAAAATAATGCTTTTTAGTGTTAGAAGCATTATTATCCTGATTTATAATACGTGAAATCAATATGACTATTTAAATCTAAAAAAAAATATTTTTATTTAGTAGTTACGTGTGCAGATAAATTGATTCGTCATCATTAAAAGAAAACACAAAATATAGTAAGATGAAGAATATTATTACAGTAATTTTTGTTTTGAGTGCAACATTAATATCCGCTCAAAACACAACAAATGGGGTAGAGGACCATATGTTTAAAGCAAATTTATTACTTACTCCAGGACTAGAGTATGAGGTTGGAGTAAGTAAAAATGCTACGTTAGACTTCAGGTTAGGAACAGGATTGGCTTATGTTAAATCTAATAATACTGAAGATTTTGGTGTGTTTTTAACTTTTGAAGGAGCATATCGATACTATTTTAATTTTGAAAAACGAGCTCGTCAAGGAAAAAACACTTCAGGAAACTCAGGGGATTATATTGCCTTGACCACATTTTTGGCTACTGGTGATCCAATAATAGGGGATTTGGAACTAGCAACAGATTATATAGGACATGTAGGCCCAGTGTGGGGTTTTCAACGAACGTATGATTCGGGGTTTAACTTGGGCCTAGAACTAGGAGTAGGTTATACATTTAATGAGAATGATTCATTTGTTGCACCTATAGTTGGTTTTAGATTAGGATGGGCATTTGGTAGGTAGCCTATTTGGTCTAAAATTTAATACCTAGAATAAATGGCTTTATATGAAGGTTTTGTAAACTGGATTATAAAGCTTTTTTATTAATTAAGTTTTCATGTACAACCTGTCGAAATAACTCGTACCTTTGCAGCCTTAAAAATGAGGCGTTTATGACAGCTATAAAGAATATTGCAATAATTGCTCACGTTGACCATGGTAAAACTACCCTGGTAGACAAGATTATGTATCATTGTCAATTATTTCGTGAAAATGAAAATACGGGTGATCTAATTTTGGATAATAATGATCTAGAACGTGAAAGAGGAATTACAATTACGTCAAAGAACGTTTCTGTAGTATATAAAGGAACCAAAATTAATATTATCGATACTCCTGGTCACGCCGATTTTGGTGGAGAAGTGGAGCGAGTATTAAATATGGCCGATGGTGTTTTGCTTTTGGTTGATGCTTTTGAGGGACCTATGCCACAAACTCGTTTTGTATTACAAAAGGCAATCGATCTTGGATTGAAGCCTTGTGTGGTTGTAAATAAGGTTGATAAAGAAAATTGTACGCCTGATGAAGTTCATGAAAAGGTTTTTGATCTTATGTTCGAACTTGGAGCAGAAGAATGGCAGTTAGATTTTCCTACAGTATATGGTTCTGCCAAGAATAATTGGATGAGCGAAGATTGGCAAAAAGAAACAGATAATATCGAACCTCTTTTGGATATGGTTATTGAGCATATACCATCTCCAAAAATTGAAGAAGGTACTCCGCAGATGTTAATTACATCATTAGATTTCTCATCATTTACAGGACGTATTGCTATAGGACGTTTACAAAGAGGTACCTTAACAGAAGGTATGCAAGTATCATTGGTGAAACGTGATGGATCTGTGAAGAAATCAAGAATAAAAGAGCTTCATACTTTTGAAGGTCTGGGAAGAATGAAAGTAGATAAGGTTGAGGCCGGAGATATTTGTGCATTAGTAGGACTTGAAGGATTTGAGATTGGAGATACTGTTGCCGATATAGAAAACCCTGAAGGATTAAAGACTATTGCTATAGATGAGCCTACGATGAGTATGTTGTTTACTATTAATGATTCACCTTTCTTTGGTAAAGATGGAAAATTTGTAACATCTCGACATATTAAAGAGAGATTAGCAAAAGAACTTGAGAAAAACCTAGCATTACGTGTTAATGATACAGATAGTGCCGATAAGTTTATGGTTTTTGGTAGAGGAGTATTGCATTTATCTGTTCTTATTGAAACAATGAGAAGAGAAGGATATGAACTTCAGATCGGTCAACCTCAGGTAATTATTAAAGAGATTGATGGGGTTAAATGTGAACCAATTGAAGAATTAACGATAGATCTTCCTGAAACTGTTTCAGGAAAAGCAGTTGAGATGGTAACGTTGCGTAAGGGTGAAATGTTAAGCATGGAAGCTAAAGGTGATCGTATGGTATGTGAATTTATGATCCCTTCGAGAGGAATTATTGGATTACGTAACCAATTACTAACTGCTACAGCGGGAGAAGCTATTATGGCGCACCGATTTAAAGAGTACCAACCTTTAAAAGGAGATATTCCGGGACGTATTAATGGTTCTTTAGTATCTATGGAAAAAGGAACAGCAATTCCTTATTCTATTGATAAGCTACAAGATAGAGGTAAGTTTTTTGTAGATCCAGGAGAAGATATTTATGAAGGACAAGTGATCGGAGAGAATTCTCGTGGTGATGATATGACTGTAAATATTACAAAAACTAAAAAATTATCTAACGTGCGTTCTTCGGGAGCAGATGATAAAGCTAAAATTGTTCCGGCAATTAAATTTTCTTTAGAAGAAGCTTTAGAATATATTCAAAAAGATGAGTACGTAGAGGTAACTCCTAATCACCTTAGATTAAGAAAGGTATTCTTGACCGAGGTAGAGCGTAAAAGAAATAAGATAGTTTAAGAAAACTGAATTTCTATATAAAGATAAAACCCCGAGCATCGCTCGGGGTTTTATCTTTATATAAACCAAGAAAATATTTCTTGATTTTTAATGTAGTATGTTAGATACTACTTTCGCATTGCGTATCTACTAGCTCCCGGTAATTGTTTTAAAAAACTTCCAAATGCTTTAAGATCTACAATCATAATTCCATAAAATAATTTCATAACCCATCTTTTTTAATTTATTCCCCGTTAAACCTTTTTGGAAGGATAAAATATATCCTTGTTACACTTACAATACAGTAACCGGGCCAAAATTTAATTTTGGCATAAGTTTTATAATAATTTTAAGATTATAAAAAATGATCATGACGGCCGTTACTAATAAAAAATCCCAAGAGTAGGTCTTGGGATTTTTATCGATATTTTGGGGTAACTTTTGGGGTATGAATTCAGGGCACTAATTCATGATTTTGGGGTAATCAATATTTTAGGGTAATTCATTGGGGCTTTTCGTTATTTTGGGGCGAATTGCCGTAAATGATTTCTTTAATTCGATAGTACAAATGTAAGAATAAATAACGTATGAAAACTTGTAAAAATCAACAAATATTCGGTAAAATACAGGTATTTATCGATAAAATACACAAAAAATCTATTTATTTTGCGGATTTGTAAACTTAGAAAAAGACAAAACCCTGGCTAATTTTTTTAGAATTGATTAAAATCAAGAGGTATATCATGAAAAGAATTACCCTTTTCGTTGTACTACTTCAAAGACCTTATTACCGTCACATTTTAGAGTTTTCGAAGGATATTTAAGTAATAAAGCATAATCGTGTGTCGCCATAAGAATGGTGTTTCCATTTTTATTAATATCCTGCAAAACTTCCATTACCTCGACTGATGTTTGTGGGTCAAGGTTTCCTGTAGGCTCATCGGCCAAAATTAATTCAGGATCATTTAGTAGTGCCCTTGCAATAGCAATTCGTTGTTGCTCACCTCCCGATAATTGATATGGATATTTAAAATCTTTAGTTTTCATCCCTACTTTATCTAGAACGTCATCAATTTTACTTTCCATCGCCTTTTCATCAGTCCATCCTGTCGCTTTTAGAACAAACATAAGATTACCCCTAACGGTTCTATCATTAAGTAATTTAAAATCCTGAAATACGATACCTAATTTTCTTCGTAAAAAAGGTATTTGATTTTCTTGTAGTGTTGGTAAATCAAAATCAACTATGCTGCCTTCACCTTCTAATAAAGGAAGATCACCATACAGAGTTTTCATAAAGCTACTTTTTCCTGTACCGGTTTTTCCTATAAGGTATACAAAGTCACCCTTATTGACCTCTACGTTAACATCTGAGAGAATTAAACTTTCACGTTGATAGATCGATGCATCTTTAAGGCTCAATACCGTATTAGACATAGTTTGGATTTCTGAATTATTATGATATGGTAAAAGTAAAAAGTTTTCGTTTAAAAAAATTGAGTATCCTAATAGTTTTTAACGAATATACGTTGATAACCTATTTTTAAAATAAATATTTTAATGCTTCAGTAACTTCTTAACTTCTAAGTGGTTTTTTATAAAATTTATGAATACAAAAATGATTTCAATAATTCATAAAGAATTCACAATTCTAGTATTTGTGTAATTATCTCCAAAAACTTTCGTTATTAGTATGAAGATTAGGCTATCTTTAACACTAAATTTATTCGCGGGAAACGATATTTACCTTTTGATTATAATACTTATTTAAATGAACAAATACATCACTTGGATGCTTTTTGTCATTGGCCTGCATGGAACAATGTCTGCACAGCAATCCGCAATATATACTAATGAGCTAGTACTGTATAATCAAGCTCTAGAATTGTACAATAATAAACAGTTTTTGGCCGCGCAAAATCTTTTTGATAAAGTACGAGATATGGTAGATGATGAAAACATTGATGCTAATTGCTCTTACTATGTCGCTAATTGTGCTGTATGGCTTAATCAAAAGGATGCAGATCAACTTTTGGAGGAGTTTGTTGTGAAATACCCTACGAGTATAAAGCGTAACTCGGCATACCTAGATGCAGCTACATATTATTTTGATAACGGAAAATATGCTTATGCCCGTAAATGGTATGAAAAAGTTGATGAAGGAAATTTGAGTCGTAGTCAAAAAGAAAAGTTTAACTTTAATAATGGTTATGCTTATTTTAAAATCCAACGCTTTAATGAAGCCAAGAAATATTTGAATAAAGTACAGGATTCTCCAGAATATGGTGCTAAAGCAAAATACTACCTTGGTTTTATAGCCTATGAAGGTGATAATTATAAAGAGGCAGATAAGCTCTTTGATGAGGTAAAAGATTTAGATCAATACAATAAAAATTTGTCGTATTTCCAGAGTGATATGAATTTTAAATCTGGAAATTTTGAAGAGGCAATTAAAGAAGGGTTAGTGCAATTGCCAAAATCAAAACCTTCAGAAAAATCAGAATTAAATAAAATAATTGGAGAGAGTTATTTTAATCTAGCCGATTATGAAAAAGCCATCCCTTACTTAAAAGGGTATAGAGGGCGAAAAGGAAAATGGAATAATACAGATTATTATTATCTAGGATATGCGTATTATAAAAACGGTGAGTACCAAAGTGCAATTTCAGAATTTAATAAAATTGTTGATGGTCGTAATGCCACTGCTCAAAATGCCTATTATCACCTAGCCGAGTCTTACCTTAAAACAGATCAAAAACAACAAGCATTAAATGCCTTTAAGAATGCATCAGAAATGGATTTTGAAATGAAAATCAAAGAAGATGCCATGTATAATTATGCCAAATTGAGTTACGAAATAGGGAACTCTTATGAAAGTGCACCGAAGGTGTTATTGGGGTTTTTAGATGAATATCCTAATACAGAATATAAGGATGAAATTAAAGAGTTATTGATTAGTTCTTATATCACTTCCAAGAACTATAAAGAGGCCATGGATCTGCTAGAAGGTAGTAGAAATTATGCAGATAAAGAGGTGTATCAAAAAGTAGCTTTTTATCGAGGGATAGAGTTGTACAATGAAAATGATTATAATGAGGCTATTGTTTATTTTGATAAATCTTTACAACAACAAGTAGATCCTAGTTTTGTAGCCAAAACCATGTTTTGGAGAGCAGAAAGCTATTATTTGCTTAATGACTTTGATGAAGCTTTAATAGGTTTTAAAGAATTTTTAGGCAGTACTGGGGGATCATCAATAAGCGAATATGGTTATGTTGATTATAATTTGGGATATACGTATTTTAAATTGAAACAATATCCTCAAGCTGCGAAGTATTTTGAAGAGTTTTCAAAAAAGAGTAACATCGACGAAACAAGGCAAACGGATACGTATTTGCGCTTGGGTGATAGTTATTTTATATCAAGTAAATATTGGCCGGCTATGGAAGCATATAATAAAGCGATCCAAAAAAATGGCCCCGATGCCGATTATGCACATTACCAAAAGGCAATTAGTTATGGTTTTGTAAATAAACATGGTCAAAAGATTAGTGATCTTGAAATGTTTCTTAAAAAATATCCAAGATCTACTTACCGTGATGATGCAATGTTCGCTCTTGGAGATGTATATATCTCTGAAAATAAAACAGAACTAGGAATTGGTGCGTATGATCGCCTTATCAGAGATGTTCCTAGAAGTTCTTATGTGCCAAAAGCGTTACTTAAACAAGGATTGGTGTTTTATAATGCGGATCAAGGCAATAGAGCATTATCTAAGTTTAAAAGAGTGGTCGCTGATTACCCTGGGACCGATGAGGCTGTTCAAGCAGTCAATACAGCTAGATTGATTTATGTTGATTTAGGAAGAACAGATGAATACGCATCTTGGGTAAAAGGATTAAGTTTTGTAGATGTTAGTGATGCAGATTTGGATAACACTTCTTTTGAAGCTGCAGAAAAGCAGTTTTTAGAAAATAATGATAATGCTGCTATTAGTGGTTTTGAGAAGTACTTAAATGAGTTTCCGAATGGGTTACATGCTTTAAAAAGCCATTTTCATTTGGCACAATTGTATTTCAAAAAAGGAGAAAAGGATAGCACTATACCACATTATGAATATGTTCTTCAAAATGATAGAACAGAATTTACAGAGCAAGCATTGGCAAGATTATCTCAAGTATATCTAGAGAACCGTAATTATGAAAAAGCTATTCCTGTATTAGAAAGATTAGAAAGTGATGCCGATTATCCTCAAAATATTGTTTTTGCACAATCTAATTTAATGAAATCACATTATCAATTACTTAATTACCAAAAAACAATTGATTACGCAGATAAAGTTTTGGCTAATCCCAAAATCCAGAATGATGTAAAAAGCGATGCCAAAATATTTACTGCCAGAGCTGCTTTACAAACTAATGATATCACACGAGCAGCAAATGCTTATGCCGAAGTTCAGAAAATTGCTACGGGAGAATTAGCTGCTGAAGCTCTTTATTATAATGCCTATTTTAAAAATCTAAAAAACGATTATAAAGAATCTAATACGATTATTCAAAAATTGGCAAAGGATTACTCTGGATATCGATTGTATGGTTCTAAAGGGCTGGTATTAATGGCTAAGAACTTTTATGGACTTAAAGATGCGTACCAAGCCACATATATTTTAGAAAGTGTGATTAAAAACTTTCCTGATTATCCAGATGTAGTATATGAGGCAACAACCGAACTCAAAAAAATCAAAGCCGAAGAGGCAAAAACTAATTCATCCATCCAAACCGAACAATAATAACAAGTTTTAAAACGATTTGTATCTTATGATTAGATATTTTAAGAAAATAATCCCTTTTGTCTGCTTAAGTATTGTGAGTTGGGGAATCACAGCTCAAGAGAAAGAGAATGAAACCCTTGAAACAGAACGTGTGGTTATTGTAAAAGCATATACACCTACGATTAGTGATGCATTTAAAGTAAAATCCACGCCTGTACTTAATGATTCTATAACACAACAAAAAAAACAAATTAGATATAGTATTTTCTCTGTTCCCGTAGCATCGACTTATACTCCGGCCAAAGGACGTGCTGCCAATATAGATAGGCCAAAACCTATAAAAATATATGATAACTATGCGACTTTAGGTTTTGGAAATTTTACATCAGTATTAGCAGAGTTTTATAGCAATTTTCAGATAAATCGATCCGATAATATCGGGGTATATTTACACCATAATTCTTCTCAGGGTGGAATAGAGGATGTACAACTGGATGATAAGTTTTATAATACTTCATTAGATTTTAATTATACCTCGCGTAATAGAGATTATACGTATGGGATAGAGATAGGAGCAGAGCATCAACTGTATAATTGGTATGGACTACCAGAAACTCCTGGATTTACCCCAGAAGAGATCAGCGCTATTGATCCACAACAAAATTACTATGGAGCAAAACTAGGAGGAAAACTTCAATTTGATGATTTATATTTTAAAAGGGCCACATTAAAATATAGATTCTTCGGGGATGCTTTAAGTTCGATTGAACATCATGTAGTTACTAAACCTACTTTTGAGTTTGAAGTAGGAAATTCTTTAATCACCACCAACTTTATCGTAGATTATCTAAATGGTAATTTTGAACGAGATATTGATCAGGCATTGCAAACTCCTAATAACTACGGTATCCTTAATTTGGGAGTTAACCCAAGTTTAGTAATACTTAGAGATAACCTAACGGTAAATTTGGGAGCAGCTATATATTATAGTATTGATACAGAAAATACTGATAATGATTTTTTTGTATACCCAAAAGTTACTGCTTCGTATAGATTAGCAGATGATCATGTAATTGCTTACGGAGGTCTCGAAGGTGAACTGCATCAAAACACGTATAGAGATGCTGTTTTACAAAACCCGTTTGTATCTCCTACTTTGATTATAGAGCCTACAAATGCTTTATATGATGCTTATTTTGGACTAAAAGGTAAGATATCAGATGTAGTGAGTTATAATTTTAGAGGTAGTTATTTATCTGAAGATGAGAAACCACTATTCGTTAATAATACACGAGCAGTGATCCCATTACAGGGATATGATAATGGTAATTCATTTTCGTATCGTTATGATGATGTAATTACAATATCGGGATATGGAGAACTTAATTTTGAGATTAATAAGAAATTTAAATTAGGAGCAACAGCAGAGTATTTTAATTATGAAAGTGAAGATGAGCAAGAAGCTTGGAATTTGCCTGAGCTTAAAGCATCTGTACTTTTGGATTATCAAATTAACAAACAGTGGTTTTTGGGGGCACAATTATTTTATGTTGGTGAACGTAAAGATATTAATAATGCAATAGTAGCATTGCCTTCTTCTCCTGTACCTACCATAACACTAGATAGTTATTTCGATGCAAATGTGAACGTAGGTTATCGATTAAACGATCAGCTATCTTTCTTTGTTAAAGGAAATAACCTGGCAGGAGAAAATTATGAGCGTTGGGTTAATTTCCCCGTACAGGATATTCAAATTTTAGGAGGGGTGACCTATAAGTTTGATTATTAATAACGACCACTTCTTGTGTTTCCAGATCGTTAAAAATTGTATCAGGTATAATTTTTGTTGTATTTTAATGAAAATTACATCTATGAAAATCGTTATACTTTTTCTTTTAGGACTTGTTTCTGTTGAAATGTTCTCTCAAAAAAACTTTGAACTGTATCATGAAGAAACAGAAAACGGTTTTGTAATTCACGCTGATAATGATGAACATAGCCCAGTATCTGTTCTTATGAATTTTAGGTTAGAAAACCTTGAATCAAGTAATGGAAATAATAAAGTTTTTGTTGTTCCTGCTCGTACTAAAAAGTTTATGATTTCAAATTTAACGGTAATAGATCGTAAAAAGAGAATAAAACTAGGTTATGAATCTACTTATAATCATGGTAATCATAATTTAGAAAAATATGACACTGATTATGAATATCACTTACCGTTTAAAAAAGGGGCCACCTTTTGGCTTTCACAAGGGTATAATGGTGCAATTTCTCATCAAAATGAATACGCTTTAGATTTTAAGATGCCTGTTGGTACAGGAATATATGCTGCACGGGATGCAGTAGTTATTCAAGTTGAAGAGAGTTTTGAGAAAAGTTGTACAACTTCAGAATGTGCCAAATTCAATAATTTTATATTAGTATACCATAGTGATGGTACTTTTGCCGAGTACACACACATCAAGAAAAATGGATCCAAAGTAGAAGAAGGAGATACTATCAAAAAAGGTCAACTTATTGGGTCTAGTGGTGATGTTGGTTGGGCAACAGGACCTCATTTACATTTCGTTGTTTTCTTTCAAAAGTTAAAAGAAAGAGTAACGCTCAAGACGAAATTTCTTACCGAAAAAGGAAAAAAACCTATTACACTTACCGAAAAAGTACAGTACACTAGAGATTATTAAATTACAGATTAAATTTACATTAAGGTATTGTATTCAAAATAAACATGTTAACCTTTTTGTGGTTTTGATATTAACAAGAGCAAGGTAAAAGATCTATGTGATCTTTTATCAAATCTTAATAATATAAACCTAAAAAGTTAAGGCATGAGAGTATGTAGAGAAATTAGTCGTTGGGTAACTGAAAATGTGCAAAGGCCATTAGAAGAATGGATAGAAAGAACCGAGAGACGATGTCGGGAACAACCATGTAATTGGTGGTGTTTATGCTGTAATAAGTGGTTTTGCTTTTTGGTGACCTTTTTTGTTAGGGTTGTAGTTTGGGTTACTGTAACAGTAACTAAACTTGTAACCGAAATAGTGTGTACTATAATTTCTATAGTATTAGATGTTGTTGCTGCCATTGTTAATTTAATTCTTAGTATTCCGGTAATAGGCGGAATAATAAGGGCTATTTTAAATTGGATAACAGATATTGTATTAAGAATAATTTCTATACCAGATTTACTATTATCTCTAGCTGGAGTTATGATTCCGAAGAAGATATATGTTAAAGGAGTAATACTAAATGCTAATGGAGTTCCTCTAACGAATGAAGCTGCCATAATGCCTAGTATAACCTTGGCCAGCCAAATATTTTTAAGAGAGTGCAATGTGCGATTAATATATACTGGTACATGTACTCCACAGCTATCCACACCCACAGAAGCACAAACTATTGATTGTGGTTCCTCTGGTTTTTTTGCAGATTTATTAGGTGTTCAAGGGGCGCATTTCGAATTTGTAAGTGCAGATTGTGGTTTCGAAAATGGATTTAATAGAGTAGTTGGATATGCTTCAGAAATAATGGTATTTGTGGTTAGAGATGTTCAACCACCAACGACTGTAGGTTGTAGTTTTTCATCTACTCATAATTATGTTACTATAGAAGCTGCTAACTTAACCAGTGCAACACCAGATACTGTTGCTCATGAAATTGGTCACGCATGCGCATTAACACATAGTGACAACATTCAAAATCTTATGTTTCCTAATAATGCAAGAGCAAATAATACCATGAGTGCTTTTCAAAGAGCATGGTTTAGAAGCTCTAAACATTGTGTATTTGTTTAATGCATAGTCATGAAAGATAAAATTGTAATAATGGAGGTTCATTCTCTTCGAAAATTTATTAATAAATCCAATATGGATTTTAGATTAAAACTCCCTTTTTTAACAGGAAGAGAAAATATATTCTATGCGAATAAAATAATAAGAAATTTAGGGACATGTGGATGTTTTGAAGGGAAAATAGGAGCTATGATTAGTGTGATTACTTTTTTTGTAATCAGGGAAGTTTTTAAAGCTAATTTTCCCTTTAATCACATTGTTTTTAACGTGTTGTTATTTGTGTTCGTTGGGGCAATAGGAGGTAAATTTATAGGTAAGATGTACTCAAAAATCACTATCCGAATAATTGTAACTAGATTAAGCAGGAAAGAAAAATTAAGTAAGGCTTCGCTCTCTCATCTAGAAGACAAGAACTTCAATTATGAATAATTTGTTTTAAGATTCTAATCTGTTAGATTTGTTACAAAAATAAAGACAATAGCTCAAATAATATTTAGAGTTGTCCTGTACTCAAATGAGTTTTGTAAATAACAGGGTATATTTAAACAAAAACGCCATACATCATGATAAAAAAAATGCTCATAGCATCTTGCCTAGTACTCTCTTTTACTGCATGTAAAAAAGAAGTAAGCACTAAAGAACCTGCAGTTGAGGTTGATATTAGTGCAAAATTTAATGAAATGCTTGATAATTACTATGAAGAAGGTTTGCAACTTAATCCTGTTCAAGCAACTTTTGCAGGAGATAATAGATTTAATGATCAATTTCCTAATCCGCTGGCAGACGAAACAGTAAATAAAGCCAAAGATTATTATAATAGGTATAAAGAAGAACTTTCTCAATTTGATGATGCTTCTTTATCAGAGAGTGAAAAAATGACTAAAGCAATTCTTAACTGGGAATGCGATATGAATTTGGAAGCGTTTAATTTTAAATCAGACTATTTTCCTATAGATCAAATGTGGTCTATTAACCTAGTGGCGGGACAATTGGCTAGCGGGGCTAGTGCCCAACCGTTCAAAACTGTTGAGGATTATAATAATTGGTTAAAAAGATTAGAAGGTTATCTAGAATGGATGACATCTGCAGAGGCAAAAATGAAAGAAGGAATGGCATCTGGTTATGTTTTGCCAAAATCCTTGATTGTAAAAGTATTACCGCAGTTGGAAGCTTTAACAGTAGAAAACCTAGATAAGCATTTGTTTTATACACCAGTAAAAAACTTTCCTGAAAACTTTTCTGATGAGGAGAAAAAACAACTTACTGAAGCATATACTAAAATGGTATCAGAAAAGATCATACCTACTTATAAATCATTACATCAGTTTATGAGTACGGCATATCTAGATGCTGGTAGAGCAAGTTCTGGTATCGCTGATATCCCTAATGGAGAAAATTTTTATAAATATCAGATCAAATTATATACTACTACAAATATGACTGCAGACGAAATCCATAAATTAGGATTATCTGAAGTAGCACGTATTTCTTCCGAAATGGAAAAAATAAAAGAACGAGTTGGATTTAAAGGGGATTTAAAGTCGTTTTTTGATCATGTGCGTAACAACAAAAAATTAATACCTTTTACAGAGCCTAAGCAGGTTATAGATAATTTTAACGCGATCCATGATCGTATGAAACCGCAAATAGAAAAACTATTTGATGTAAAACCAAAAACTCCTTTCGAGGTGCGTCGTACCGAAGCATTTAGAGAAAAATCTGCCAGTGCAGAATATAATCCAGGATCACTTGATGGAACAAGACCTGGTATATTCTATACACCAATTCCAGATGTAACTCAATATAACACCTATAGTGATGAGTCATTGTTTTTACACGAAGCCATTCCTGGGCATCATTATCAGATTTCATTAACACAAGAAAGCGAAGAACTGCCAAAGTTTAGAAAAACCTTATGGTATAGTGGTTATGGAGAAGGATGGGCACTATATAGCGAATCTTTGGGTAAAGAATTAGGATTGTATACTGATCCATACCAGTATTTTGGAATGTTAGGAGCAGAGATGCACCGAGCAGTGCGTTTGGTAGTAGATACAGGACTGCACTCTAAAGGCTGGACCAGAGAACAAGCTATTAAATATTCTTTAGATAATGAAGCAGAATCTGAAGCAGGAATTACTTCAGAAATTGAAAGATATATGGCAAATCCGGGACAGGCACTATCATACAAAATTGGTCAGTTAAAGATACGAGAACTTAGAGCTAAGGCCGAAGAAGCATTGGGCGATAAGTTTGATATACGTCAGTTTCATAATCAGGTATTAGAAACTGGATGTGTGCCTTTAGCACTTTTGGAAGATAAAATTAATACGTGGATTGCTCAAAATAAGTAGTAAACACTTAGATTAAATTTTTAAAAAGCGCTCAAATCATAATTTGAGCGCTTTTTTATTAAAAATTGATGACCCTTTAATCAAGTTTCATTGGCAAAATATTCTTTTGGAGAAGTACCCATCAATTTTTTAAAGGCTTTATTAAAAGTAGTTTTCGAATTGAATCCAGCTTCTTGAGCAATCCCAAAAAAGGTAAGATGTTTTGCTTTGTCTGTTTTTGCTAATGCTACAAATTCTTTTATCCGATAATAATTAACATATTCAAAAAAATTCATACCAATGTTTTCGTTAAGTAAACGTGCAATTTCTGGATTGCTAACGCCAAGCATTTCGGCTAGCTCAGCTTTTAATAATTTTCGGTTTAAGAAAGGTTTTTTCTCTACCATAAGCTGTTCTAATTTTGTCTTTAATATATCAAGATCTGTTTTGGATAATTTTGATTGGGCATATTTTTTGTTTTTTGTTAACGGTACCGTTTTAAATATATCAGGAGAAACCATTCCATAATATGCTATAAATAAAATAATTAATGCAAGACTTAGCCAAATGAATTCTCTGGCGGTTCTTTCTATAGTTTTGATTCCGAAAATACTAATGAAGTATATGATTACCCAACTTAATAAACAAATACCTATTGCGATTAAAAAGTTTAAGAAGAATTGAGTTTTTATCGTATAGCTTAACTCATCACGTAATTTTTTTCTGAACACTAAAAATTGATGACAACTTAACGCCCAATAAGTGATATTAAAAAGTAACCCAATCCCTATAAAAATGGTAATAGTTCTAAACAGTTCGCCGCTTTTGATACGCTCTCCAATGATTTTGTCAGAGGGCAACATAAATAGAAATATCACAAAAATCACATAAAAGAAACCAGGGATATAGTGTAATAAATCCTTATAAGAAAAACGCTTGTCTAATAATGCTGATTTAGTAAACAAATAAATAGTAGACCCAAATAACAATGTGGCAAACTCAGAAAAGGAAATTAGCCGAAAATTCTTACCAAAAATATCTGATATATATAATACCCGGCCTAATAAACCAATCATTAATATCAATATTAAAAAAGCAACATATCCATTAATTTTTTTTCTATTCTTAGAAGAAAAAAGATATATAAATAATAAAAATACACTTTGAAAAAAACCAAAATATACAAGTTGATTGATTATAGATTGCATAGGTGTAAATTATGTAGGTTGCTGTTTTATTAAGAACAACCTGCTATATAAATATCTAAAATAATTACTTAATTGCGAATTGATTTACATGTTTTACCGAATTATGATTCATTTTCATGTTTTCTTGATAAAACGTGTCAAATGCTCCCTTATCTTTCCATTCTGTAATCACAAAGTAATCCGGGTTGTAATAGTATCCCATAGGAGAATTTCCATCCTTTAATTTTAGTTTTATAACCCCTCCTGCGTTTTGAGCTTTTGTATTCCATTCTTTCTTAAATTTTTGAAATGATAAATTATCGTTTTTCCAATACGCGGTAACAACATTATATTTATTAATATCGAGGTCAAAAGAAAGATCTTGTTTTAGCTCATAGTAGGTTAAATTAAAAGTAGACCAAATATCTCTTCTCTTAGAATGAAAATCGGGCATTGTTTGTTCGATTTTTTGCAGAAATTTTTTTCTACCATTAAAGTCATTCCAATGCCCGAAAACCATGGCTTGGGGTTGATAATTTCCTTGTGTTACCGCTCCTTTAATACCAAATCCGGGATGGTTATTGTAACCCATTTCGGTAGCGACAGGAAACACTTTTTTAAAATAATCCTGTAAATTTTCTTTTGTGTTAGGTTTATTTGTCAATAAGAGAATATCAAATACTTGTCCTTTTTTAAAAGAATATGATTTAATAGAGGATTGTGCTTGTGCATGTACTTGCGATTGAAAAAAGATTGTACTTAAACAAAATAATAAAACTAGATTTTTTAAAAGTTTCATAAGTCTCGGTAATTTTTAATTAATGATTTTTAAACAGAGTCAAATGTATTAGCTCCTTTTTGAATATAGAAGAGAAATAAGGCTTTGAAAGGATAAATACCGTATGCGTTCGAATATGCTATACGTATAGTTAAAAAAGTTAGCGGAGTTTTCCGTAATAAATTAAATCTGTAATTTCTATAAGAAAAGCTTTTGTATCCTCAAGAGTTTTTTGTTTTTGAAATGGTTCCTGTGAAAAAAAATCAAATCTTGATCTGTTTTTTTATAAACTTAAAATATGGATCCTAATTCTTTACGGTTAATAATCGTATAGAATAATTATCAAATTTCATGAATCAAATGTGAATCGATTATATACTAGATTTCTTAAAAACTAGTATAGGCTTTCATTACTTTTTGGCCTAACATTTTTGCTGTAGTTAAATACAAAAACTGTTTAGGCTGTGTGGTTAAAAATTCACTCATTAACCATTGTTCCATATCATTAAATATTTCTTTAAATAAATTAGGACGATATCTCGTAATCGAACCTAAATAAAAGATGGTCCAGTAAATAATCATTTCTGTAGGGTATCGATGCTGTTTTTGTTTCGATAAATACATGTTATATCCATTATCACCAACATAATACCAAATCCCTTTGGTTAAAATTTGTTGTGATAGCGAATGATAATCTTCACGCGCCGGATTATACCTATTGGTTTGTAATGATTCTATTAGATATGGTATGTTCTCAATTTTTTCGATAGAATATCCCAGGTTTTTAAGAGTAGTTATATCTCGACCATCACATTGTATTTTGGCTTTCATTCCTATTTGCATCCCGTTTTTAAAGTATTCAACATCAGATAACTTACAAAATGCTTCATTTTGCCTATATATTTCACTATATGCTCTATGTATTCCTACGCAGTGAGAAAGTAAATTTTTAAGATTGATAGTGGTATTAGCATCTATGGTTACCCCATTGAACAATTTGTACAACTCCGAGGCTACTTTTATTTTACTGGTTTCTATTGGTTGTAAAGTAACACCACTCCTTCTAAAAGAATTGTTGTTTCGTTCACTAATACCATGTAAATAATGAATTTTTTCACCATAATTGTATTCTAAATTCAATACAATTTTTGCAAGATTTAAGAATGAATAATAAAATAGCAATGGTTTAGTGCTTAGAGGAGCGTTTTCTGCTGCATTGTAAAAGTTTTTGGCTTGCTCTAATAAGGAGAGTAAAAACTTTTTATCAGTATTTTTCTTTTTAATCACATAATCCCAAAACGCCCATAGATCGGATATAATAAGTTTTCTCTCGTGACCTAAATACACTAGATTCGTCTCTTTTGTAAAAAGGGGGAATCCATATTTTTCTTTAAGTTCTGTCATTTGTAAAGTTGGCTGTACGGTTTTTGTAAAGCTAATAGTTTTTTTGATAATACATATTAAAAATAGCTATACTATCTATGTTAGATAGTATAGCTATTTTTCAAGAATATATTTTCGAGAGTATGTAAATAGTACTATAAAATTTTCCTGAATTTTTGAGAAAACCCTTCGATAGAAATAAAATTAAGAATCAAATCATCACCAACAATTTCGAAAGAAATTGTAGCAATACTTGGGTTTTGACAATTAGTTGTTATTTTATTTTCTGTAATAGAATAGGTTCCTGTTGTGATTTGTTCGTTAGAATAGGGTTCGCATAAAGAACCGTTTTGTGATGTAATGACTCCATTAGTAAAAAACTTCAAAGTTTTATCACTGTCTATAGCTCTAAAAACACCACTACCATCACCAGGATCTGCTAATTGCTCGTACAACCTCCATTGGCCTATAAGATTTATGGGATCACTATTATCGTCATCATTCGAACAAGAAAACAAACAAAATGTAAGTAACAAAACTATAGTATAACGTATCATGATTTTAGGATTGATGTATATGGTATAGATGCATGTTTCTTAATCCGGTTGCGCCTATGGCATATAAAAAATAGATGTTTAGATAAAAAAACCGCCCTTGGGCGGTTTTTAATTGCGAGTATGACGATTACTGCTTAGTTTCATCTGGGTTGTCAGCAGATGATATGTCGTATTTATTACCTTGTAATCTTTGACTATTATCTTTATGATGACAAACCTAATGTAAATTATGGAAAAGTACTCAGGGGATTATATCCCTTTTTAATAGGGGAATTTTCTGGGAGTAAGTACGTATTAATAAGTAGTTTGGTTGATGTATTATTCAATTTCCCAGGTACTAACTTGTCCAAATGTTCCTGTGGTAATAAATGTTCCGTCGGGAGAGAATCTCACAAATTTTGGTATTTCATTTCTTACAGTTGTGTTATAATCTATGAACTCTTCAGTCTTGATATTCCAAATTCTGACGGCTCCAAATACTCCTGCTGCTATATGTTTTCCATCAGGAGAATAGGTGACGCTAATGGGAGTTTCATTTTTAAATTTTGCTTTGTAATCCCTATATTCATTAGTGTTGATGTTCCAAATTCTTACTGCTCCCCATATTCCTGTAGCAATATATTCGCTATCAGGGGAGAAACTAACAAATAGAGGGGTCTTATTCATTAATTTAGTTTTGAAATCTTTAAAATCATTAGATTTAACATCCCAGACTCTTACCGCACCATAAATTCCTGTGGCTAGATAATTTCCGTTTTCTGAAAATTCGACATAATTAGGGGTTTCATTCTTAAATTTAACAGGAAAACTTTTAGGTTCATTTTGACTAACAGAAGAAACAGTGGCACAACCTAAATTACAAACTATTGATAGTACTAATAAAAAATTACGCATCGTTTTATGATTTAAGAGATTAATATATGAAGTGAAATTCCTAAAATAACCCACATAATTTGTGCCAGATAAACGTTTGATTTTGCTTTGTTTATAGAAATAAGTCGAAGGAGAGTGCTAGACTGTATCTATAGGTCATTTATGGTAATATGTAAATTTGCGTATACTACCTATTTTATAAATGTTAATACATTTGGTTTTAACCTCCTTTCTTTTTCATATTAAGAAAACCTTAACCTCTTTGCGAAATAGATATCCCTATTTTTAGACCTTGTAAACACAAATTAACTCAACTACATCATGCAAAAGATTACTTTTTTACTCATCAGTATTTCATTTTTTATTTCATGTCAACAACCCACACCTGTAGATCTAATAGTTACCAATGCAAATGTGTATACTGTAGATGATACACAACCAAAAGCCCAGGCTTTTGCTGTTAAAGAGGGTAAATTTGTAGCAGTTGGTACAAATGAGAATATTTTAAAAATGTATAGTACTACTCAAACTATTGATGCCAACGGAAAAACAATTATACCTGGACTTATTGATGCTCATTGTCATTTTTACGGGTTGGGCATGCAACAACAAAAGGTTGATCTAGTGGGTACTCAAAGCTACGATGAAGTACTGAATCGTATGTTAGAATTTCAGAAAAAGAAAAATGTATCTTTTATTACAGGTAGAGGTTGGGATCAAAATGATTGGGAAATTAAAGAGTTTCCTACTAAAGAAAAGTTAGATAGTTTATTTCCTGATACACCGGTTGCTGTAAAACGTGTAGATGGTCATGCAATGCTTGCAAATCAAAAAGCATTAGATATGGCGGGTATTACAATTGATACTAAAGTTCCTGGGGGAGAAGTTATTGTTAAGGATGGAAAACTTACGGGGGTATTAGTAGATACACCTATGGGAATGGTGAATAAAATTATTCCTCAACCTACAGTTCAAGAACAAGTGCAAGCTTTAAAAGATGCCGAGAGTATTAATTTTGGATATGGTTTAACCACTGTTGATGATGCTGGATTAAGCCCTAAAGTAATTAGTTTAGTCGATAGCTTACAAACAGCAAAAGAACTTAATATTAGAATGTATGCTATGATAAGTAATGTGCCAGAATACGTAGATTATTACTTAAAAAAAGGAGTGTACAAAACAAATAAATTAAATGTATCATCATTTAAAGTATATGCTGATGGCGCTCTAGGGTCGAGAGGAGCTGTATTAAAAGAATCTTATAGTGACAAAGACGAACATTATGGTGCCATGGTAATTGGGGTAGAAGATTTTAAAACTTTAGCCAAACGACTAGCTGGTTCTGCCTTTCAAATGAATACGCATGCAATCGGAGATTCTGCCAATGCCGTGGTCATGAATACATATACTGAAGTTCTTCAAAATAAATCGAATCGTAGATGGCGTGTTGAACATGCTCAAGTTGTGGCTCCAGAGGAGTTCGAGATTCTTAATGATAATTTAGTAATGAGTGTGCAACCAACCCATGCAACAAGTGATATGTATTGGGCAGACGAGCGATTAGGAGAAGAACGTATTAAAGGAGCATATGCGTATAAAAAACTACTAGAAAAAACAGGTAAAATTGCTTTGGGAACTGACTATCCTGTAGAGCATGTAAGTCCTTTTTATACATTTTACGCCGCTGTAGCTAGAAAAGATTTAAAACAATATCCAGAAGGAGGTTTTCAAATAGAAAATGCTTTAACTCGTGAAGAAACATTAAAAGGTATGACATTGTGGGCGGCCTACAGTAATTTTGAAGAAACTGAAAAAGGAAGCGTATCAGTTGGTAAAGTTGCAGATTTTGTTATCCTTGAAGAGAATGTTATGGAAATTGATGAGGACAAAATTCCGAATATAAAGGTGCAGGCAACCTATATCGATGGTGAAAAAGTATATGGGAGTAAGAATTAAATTAATTTCATTATACGCTCTACTAGGCGATCACATTTGCTAAATCCAAATTCGAAAATATCCGTTTTAACCGCAATCTCGTAAAGCTCCTCTCTTATCATTTCTTTTGCACGATGAAGACGTACTTTCACATTAGATGTAGTTAGCCCCAAACATGTAGAGACCTCGGAGACATTCATACCTTCAATTTCTCTTAGGATATAGACGGTTCTATATTTTACATCTAATTGGTCAATGGCTTTTTCTAGCGTTTGTCTGGCTTCCTGTCTGATCATTTTCTTTTCGGGGTTTAGTTGTTCTGCATCCGGAATTTCCAGTATTAGGTTAGTGGTATAATTTTCTGTGGGATAAAGATCTACGTGTTTTCGTTTTGTTTTTAAACGAGCAAGTGTTTCGTTAATTCCAATTCGTATTAACCAAGTAGAAAATTGAGCATTAGATTTAAATTGATGTAATTTTTCATATGCTTTCAAATATGTGTTTTGCATAATATCCTCAATTTCTTCCAGGTCATTGATATAGCTCCTAATTACCCTAAATAGTTTTTGGTTATTTCTTCTTAATAAAATTTCATATAACTCTTTTTCTCCAGAATGAATACGAGATATAACATCAGAGTCTGATATTTTATGAGTCCTGTAGTCATTGATTTTAATGGGTTCCATAGCTTATCTTTTACCCTTTAGATTATAAAACTTCTAAAAAGTTACAAAGTTTTGTAACCAATTGAATTGTTTTTTATCTAAAAACCAAATAACTAAAAATACAAAAGGTGATGAATCTACAAATTAAAACCATTTTTAACCTGTTAAAATACACTTATGGAGTGGTGCCTATAGTGGCTGGATTAGATAAGTTTACAAATATCCTCACAGATTGGAGTATGTATGTATCTACTAATTTTGCTAATATGGTACCTATAGAAACAGAAACATTTATGATGGTAGTGGGGGTTATTGAAATTATAGCAGGATTGTTGGTGCTTTCTCGTCCCAAAGTAGGAGGATATGTTGTAATGGGATGGTTAAGCGCAATAGCTTTAGTATTAATTTTTAGTGGACATTATATAGATGTTGCTGTAAGGGATATTGTTATGGCAATTGGTGCTTTTGTGCTAGTGAAATTGGCAGATATTAATACCTCATTAGTGTCAAATTAAAATAGGGGATTTTGCGCGTAAAGTGTGAATAAAAGCATCATCGGACTAACAATTTGATGGTGCTTTTTATTATCTACCTCCATTTGCTTGCAAATCTGCAATACATTGAGCATCTAACTCAGGCACCATATCACCTAAGCCCATCATGCCGCTTCCAAATTCTATAGCCGCTTCCATAAGGCAACTTTGTACATTACAATGACCGTTAGCATCTTGATCTTCATGGTCAGATTGTAAGGGTGTACCGATATTAACCAATCCTAATAAATGAGAAAATTCATGATTTAAAGTCGCAGTTTCTATAGTGCTCAATAAAGGAGAGTTAGGCCGTGTGCTTAATTGCCGTAAAGTGCCTTCATAAATTACCATTGAAGTATTACGATAAGCGGTTCCCAGAGTAACTTGTACGTTAGTATCATCTTCTCTACTTCCATCTGCAAAATATACATATACCGTAATTTCATCTCCTACATTAAACAAAGAACGCGTGTTGTTTTCAATTTCTGAAATTTCTTCTATCGAAAAAGGAGCTGTATTAGAAGAAGGTACAGAACGTTGATTGATTGTGATTCCATCAGGTTTGAATAATCTTTCTTCAAGAAATTGTTTAAAAGCATTTACTGCTGTGGTAGTAGGTTCAAATCCCTGCACAGAAACCATTTCTATAGTTAAACTTGTAAAAGTATTACTACTTAAAAGAGCGTTGGCCGAGCTCCCTAGGGGACGTTGATTATCGGCTTGTAGTGCATTACTTAATGGATTGTTGTCATCATCATCTGAACAACTAATTAAAATAAAAGAAGAGAATAAGAGATATGCTAAAAATTTGGTGATTTGCACGAGATTTATTTTTAGTTAGAGTAATGTTTTAAACACTTTTACAAGTAAAGTGAGTAAAGCAGACATAGCCGCAAAGATTATACCATTACTATGAATTTGTCAAAGTAATTCTTGCTAAATAGTCGTTGTTTTCCCCTTCTACTAACAATTCGCATAAAAAACCATAAGCATTGGCGGCATTTTGCAATGTGTTATAATCTAGATATAACCAGTCGAACCAATCTGATGTCAACTTTTTATAACTCATTTTATATTGCATCTCTCCATAGTACCCAGCAGTAGCATCTACCCAAAACCCACCTTCATCATCGATGAATAGATAGGAGATATCTGCAGAGTCCATAAGTATTTGTCCACCCGGCACGAGTAATGTTTTCATATGCATGAAAAAACGATCAATCTGGTCTAGTTTTCCTATAATTCCACTACCATTCATAAGAAACAATACGGTGTTGTATTTTTCTTGATGCTCATAGATATCTTGAATAACCGTATGTTGTAGACCTCTTTTTTTTGCTATTTCTATAGCGCCTTGAGAAATATCTATAGCGGTAACATCAAGTTTTTTTTCATTTTGAAGAAAAAGACTATGACTCCCGGCACCACAACCTACATCTAATACTTTTCCATAGGATAAGTCTAAAGCTTTTTGTTCTATTTTGGGCATTTCATCATAAGATCTAAATAAGTAAGGTATAGGAATACTATCATTATCAAAATCTGGGGCATGCACTACTATATCTTCAGTATAGTTTTGATGATAATAATCTTTTATGGCCTCTCCAAAGATATCTTTATGTATACTACTCATAGGTAACTTGTAAATCGTAATTTTGTGGGTATGCAAGAATTTATAGATCAACTGCCACAACTGGCCAAAGATAAACATAACGAAAACAAAAAGTTCTTTGCGAAGCTCAAAAAAAAACCACCAAAGAAACTTGATCATATTATGCAAGAGTTGCATGATGAGGAGTTTGAACAAACGGATTGTTTAGAGTGCGCAAACTGTTGTAAAACAACAGGCCCTTTGTTTACAGACAAGGATGTTGAGCGCATCTCAAAGTTTTTTAGAATAAAACCAAGTCAATTTGAAGAGGAATATTTAAGTAGAGATGAGGAAGGTGATTTAGTCTTACAAGGGGTGCCTTGTACATTTTTAGGAGCAGATAATTATTGTTCAATTTATGAGGTGAGACCTAAAGCATGTCGAGAGTTTCCGCATACGGATCGAAAAAAATTTCAACAAATATCAAATCTTACATTAAAAAATGTGGCTATTTGTCCGGCAGCGTATAATATAGTTGAGAGGATGAAAGCTATGTTGTAATACAAAAATTCCTATACCTCATATAAGGTATAGGAATAATTTGAAAGTGTGTCTTTTATTCGTCAATTAGGATTATTATAATCCTTTCTTTAAGTCTTCGATCGTTTTAGCCATTACTACTCCTGGTAATTTAATAGGAGCAGCAACTTGCGCTAAGAATGTACCTTTTACTTCACCAGTTTTGTATGTAGTAAATCCTATTCTGTATAGACCAACAGTTAATGCTTTTAAAGGATCGCTAACTTCACTTTTATATCTTAAAAGAGAGTTATAGCTGCTTCCACTGGGTTGTTTTGGCATTTCACTACTGTCGTCATTTTTAGCTAATGTAGTCCAATTAGCAGCTTTAACAGCATCTTCGCTAATTTTATCTTTACTTATAATATCAGAACGTTCTAAAGTAATGTAAGTGTCGAAAAAGTCGCTAGAACCTGCATTTTCAGTATATGCAGTTGCTGCAGTTGCTCCTTTTACTTTAGTTTTACCTACAGGAGACATCATTCTAACACCAAGTTCTGGAGCCACAGCGGGAACCCAAACATAGATATAATAGAATTTTTTCCCCTCTTTTACCTCGTCTTCGTTACCAGGAGCTGCATATCCTAAGTACGATACTACATCGGTATAGGGTACTTTAATAGTTTTAGGACCTATTTTCTTTTCAGTAAGACCTCCAAATTTTTTTAATTTTTGAGCCTGAGCTGCTGTAGAAAAAACTAAGGTAAATACACTTAATAAAATTAAGATTTTTGTTTTCATAATAATTGATTTAGCTATGTTTATTAATAATTAGTTAGACACACTTATATGGTATAAGTAATTGACAATACAAAATATAGACAAAAATGAGTTTTTATATAGGAAATAATGCCATTTCTTGATTATATATTATTAATAATGTCAAAAAATATGATAATCCAATCTCAAAGTTTTTTAGAATAAAACCAAGTCAATTTGAGGAAGAATATTTAAGTAGAGATGAAGAAGGTGACTTAGTTTTACAAGGGGGTGCCTGTTACATTTTTAGGAACTCATAATTATTGTTTGATTTATGAGGTGAGACTTAAAGTTTGTCGTGAGTTTTCTCATACAGATCGAAAAAAATCAACAAATATCAAATTTCGCATTAAAAAACGTGGCTATTTGCCCCGCTGCCTATACTATTGTTGAAAAAATGAAGGAAAATGTTTCTTTGTATAGTATTAAAGCAAACAACCCCTATATTATCGAGTAAGATATAGAGGTTGTTTAAGGTTAAATCGTATCCCAGTCTAGATTACAACCCTTTCTTTAAATCGGTAATTGTCTTCGCCATTACTACTCCTGGTAATTTAATAGGAGCCGCAACTTGTGCTAAGAATGTACCTTTTACTTCACCAGTTTTGTAAGTAGTAAACCCTATACGATATAATCCAACTGTTAATGCTTTTAACGGATCACTTGCTTCACTTTTATATCTTAATAGAGAGTTATAACTACTTCCACTTGGTTGTTTAGGCATTTCGCTACTATCATCATTTCTTTCTAATGTTACCCAATTTGCGTTTTTAGCAGCATCTTCGCTAATCTTGTCTTTACTAATGATGTCTGATCGCTCCAAAGTAACATAAGTGTCAAAAAAATCTTTAGTACTTGCGTTATCTTCATAGGCTTTAGACATAGTAGCTCCTTTTACTTTAGTTTTTCCTACAGGAGACATCATTCTAACTCCAAGTTCAGGAGCTACAGCAGGAATCCAAACGTAGATGTAATAAAATTTCTTCCCATCTTTTACTTCGTCTTCATTTCCTGGCGCTGCATATCCCATATAAGATACTACATCAGTATAAGGAACTTTAATAGTTTTAGGTCCTATTTTTTTTTCGATAGAACTTCCGAATTTTTTTAATTTTTGAGCGTGAGTGTCAAGGTTACTTCCGAATGCTAAAGCAACTAGTAGAACAAAAAGTTTTGTTTTCATTTTTAAAATTTAGAATGTTAATTAATTATTTGATTAGTTTTTATTTAATAATAGGTACTATAATGATGAATACTATTAGTAAGGTTAAAATAATAAGTCCAATAAAATGATGCCAAGGCGTTTTTACATTATTGATTTTAAAATCTTCAAAACTTTGAAGTAATTTCTGGTTTTGAATTTCTTTTTTCTCAAAAACTCCTTTGCAATGCTCGCAAACGGTATATACTTTTTTGCCTATTGGAAAAAATGGTATCCAAAAGATATGTACATACTTTTTATACCCTTGTACCCACATACTATTTTCGGTTTTGCAGTATGGACAATCTCCTGTATTAAGTTTTTGTGGTTGAATAGTAGAAGACCCGGTTCCAAAAATGATCATATTATGTTGGATTTATGGTTGGTGAATATAGAAATGCGATGTTACTAATGTGTTTATTCTTTGTTATCCAAAGAATAAAAAAGAAGCAACTATCATCCAGCAGCCTACTATGATTCCTAATATGCCTAATTTCCCCTGTTTTGGAGCTAATTTTTCTCTAAGACTATTGGCTTTCTCTTTTGCCGCTTCATTCTTAGATAAAAAGAATTTATTGATTAATCCAAAGCCTAACATAAAACCTAAAACAGCTTCAATAATGTTTCCTGCTAGTAATGTTACCCACCAAATTGGAAATGTGGTCAGCCAACCAATGTTTAATACTGCCGAAATAATGCCCCAAACTCCCCAGACACAGAAAATTAACCCAATCCAACCTTGATAAGGCTCTATTTTTTCTAATAATTCTTTTGCATTTGGTTTTTTTGAAAGTAATAAAGACGGTACTGCGATAATACTTAATAAAATTAATGTAATTCCCCAAGTCATGATATATACGTTTAAAAGGGTTAATGATTAGTTTTTACATATTCATTAAAATGTAAATGAGATTTTTTTAATGATCCTTTTTACTTTCTCAGAATATTGTTACAAAGATGGGAGACTAGTTGTTTGCGAAAAACACCTTTTTTAGTGAAAAGCGCTCCCCTGAAAATAGGGGGGTATGATTTGCTATAAAACCCTGTTTCTGGTGATGGAAGAAAATAACAAGAGATATAATTTTGAAGCTGATAATTTTTTTAAGTATGGGAAATACAAAAGGAAATAAAGCAGGGGTAATATATCTAATACTACTTTTAACGCACTATTTTTTTAACTACAGTGGTTATGCTCAACAGTTATATCCTGCCAACTTTGACATTAGTACTTTAAATGGTGCAAATGGATTTCGAATACCAGGAATTGACCCGGCATCGCAATTTGGGGCAGAAGCCAAATTTATTGGTGATATAAATAACGATGGTTTTGAGGATATAGCATTAGGTGTTAACAATGCCGATGTTAATGGATTAAATCTTGCAGGAGCAGCATATATTATTTTTGGGACAAATACAGGTTTTACAGCTTCATTTGATATTACCACTTTGGATGGGAACAATGGATTTGCTGTAGAGGGAGTTACAGGTAGTACCCGGATGGGTAATTCTGTAGAAGGAATTGGTGATATAAATGGTGACGATATTGATGATCTGACCATAGTAAGTTCGGGAGATACTATGGTAATTTATGGAAAAATGTCTCCTTTTCCTGCAACCTTTAATATTAATTATGCAGATGGGGTACATGGTTTTTTGATTCAAGGAGCTAGGACAGCTAATGAGGTTGCTGTATTAGGAGATGTAAATGGTGATGGGGTTAGTGATTTTGCAATCAGTAGAGCTGATTTTTCTAACAGTGTTTGGGTAGTTTTTGGTCGTTCTTCGGCTTTTCCGGCTACAATTAATGCATCGTGGTTGGATGGCGCAGGAGGATTCCAAATTAGGAGGTATTCTGATTCTTCGATACCAGGTTTTTTAGTTGGAGGAGCGGGGGATATAAATGATGATGGTTTTAATGATATTATCGTAGGAGATTGGTCATCTGGCTTTGGAACTCAATTAGAACGTACTCATTTACTTTATGGAAGAAATACATTTACTGCTCAAATAAACTTGGAAACGTCACCTGTTACAGAAGTGTTTACTATTAATCATACAGGCGGTGGGTTTTTAGCCTTTACTGGTAGTTTAGGTGATATAAATGGAGACGGGATTGATGATTTTTTTTCTGAAACAGCAGCAATTTTTGGAAAAGAATCTACAGATCCTTTTCCTGCTAATATTCCTTTAAGCAGTGTTGTAGATAGGACTTACGGTTTTATTATGCCAGGAGGACTTACTTCGGCTTCTATTGGGGATATAAATTCTGATGGTATAAATGATTTTATTACATGTTATGGCGGATCAGGTTCAGATCGTAATGCTTACGTAGTATTTGGTAGCACTACTGGATTTCCTGATCCTATTAATGAAAGTACACTTGATGGAATTAATGGGTTTACTATTCCTGGATTTAGAACTTCGAATATTGGTAGACCAGTAAGTGGAAATGGCGATATTAATGGTGATGGAATAGCAGATTTTATTGTTGGAAGTCCTGGCGAAATACCCGAAGGAAGTACCGAAAGAACAGGAGAGGCATATGTGATCTTTGGGGGAGACCATTATGCATTACCATTAAACACAGGGTATCCACGAGCAATTAACGAGACTACTTCTGGCTTTACTTTGGTGGTTAATGGTCCAGAAACGGGAACCATTTATTATGCTGTTTATCCTGGTAATTTTTCAGGATCTCCAGATCATGAAGGTATTTTAAATGGAACTGGAGCCACTATTAATGGAGATTTTTTAATGAACGTTGCCAATACAGATGTCCAAGAAGTGATTTCTTCGCTCAGTAGTGGAACGACCTATGATATCTATATGTTTTTAGAAGATAATATAGGTAATCAAGGAGAAATATATCATATTAATGATGTTACTACTTTATCTATAGGAGCAGATACCGAAGATCCAACAGCCAGTAATCCATTACCAATTAATATACAATGCTCGGCAGATATTCCATTACCAGACCCTTTGGTTGTAACTGACGAAGCGGATAATAGTGGTACTCCTCCAATAGTAGCTTTTGTAGGTGATGTTAGTGATGGTAATAGCAACCCAGAGGTGATTACACGAACGTATAGTGTTACTGATGGGGCAGGAAATAGTATTAATGTTACACAAACGATAACGATTAATGATACCACAAATCCAACGGCAAGTAATCCATCACCTATAAATGTTCAATGTGCTTCTGGCATACCAGTTCCAGATCCTGTTGTAGTGGATGACGAGGCAGATAATTGTAGCACGTCAGTCATAGTAGCTTTTGTAGGTGATGTTAGAGATGGTAATAGTAATCCAGAGTTAATTACAAGAACATATAGTGTTACTGATGGGGCTGGAAATAGTATTAATGTTACACAAACGATAACGATTAATGATACCACAAATCCAACGGCAAGTAATCCATCACCTATAAATGTTCAATGTGCTTCTGGCATACCAGCTCCAGATCCTGTTGTAGTGGATGACGAGGCAGATAATTGTAGCACGTCAGTCATAGTAGCTTTTGTAGGTGATGTTAGTGATGGTAATAGTAATCCAGAGTTAATTACAAGAACATATAGTGTTACTGATGGGGCTGGAAATAGTATTAATGTTACACAAACGATAACGATTAATGATACCACAAATCCAACGGCAAGTAATCCATCACCTATAAATGTTCAATGTGCTTCTGGCATACCAATTCCAGATCCTGTTGTAGTGGATGACGAGGCAGATAATTGTAGCGCGTCAGTTATAGTTGCATTTGTTAGTGATGTAAGTGATGGTAATAATAATCCAGAGGTAATTACAAGAACATATAATGTTACCGATGCGGCAGGAAATAGTATTAATGTTACACAAATGATAACCATTAATGATACTACTAATCCAACAGCCAGTAATCCATCACCTATAAATGTACAATGTGCATCTGGGATACCAGTTCCAGATCCTGTAGTAGTTGACGATGAGGTGGATAATTGTGGTGTGCCTGTAGTTGCATTTGTAAGTGATGTTAGTGATGGTAATAGTAATCCAGAGGTAATTACCCGAACGTATAGTGTTACCGATACGGCAGGGAATAGTATTAATGTTACGCAAACGATAACGATTAATGATACTACAAACCCAGAAATAATTTGCCCGGCAAATATTATCCAGAGTGTTGACCTTGGTACATCTACAGAGGTAGTAATGTATTCTATTCCAGTTGGTACTGATAATTGTAGTGTAGATTCTATCGTACAAGTTGCAGGTTTACAATCGGGATCAGAATTTCCTTTAGGAATAACAACTAATATTTTCGAAATAACCGATAACGCAGGAAACACAACTAGATGTAGTTTTGATGTAGAGATAACCGATGTACCTCCAATCTTATGCGAGATAGATGCCGGAGAGGATCAAGAAATTATAGAAGGAGAACAAATTCAATTAAATGCTATGACTAATAATGAAGGGAGTGTTATTTGGTCTCCCTCAATAGGATTAAATGATACAAGTGTTATGAACCCTATAGCAAACCCAAGTGAAACTACTACCTATACAATTTTATTTACCAGTAATGATGGATGTACTGTTGAAGATTCCATAACAGTATTTGTAACACCTTTGGAAGAAGATGAAACAAAATATGGTTTCTCCCCAGATGGAGATGGGATTAATGAATTTTGGGAGATAGATAATATTGAAAACTATCCTAATAATAGGGTTTCTATATTTAATAGGTGGGGGGATTTGGTTTTTGAAATCGAAGGATACGATAATAATTCAAGAACTTTTAGAGGAATAGCCAATAGAAAAAGAAGCATAGGTGGAGATCAACTACCCGAAGGAACCTATTTTTTCAATATAAAAATTAATGGCACTCATCGCTTAAAAAAATTGAACGGTTTCCTTGTTTTAAAACGCTAAATCATGAAAAATAAATGTTTAATCATTACGATAGTTTTATCGTTTATATGTTGGTGCTCTGTATTTGCACAACAAACACCAGTTTTTGCAAATTATAACTACAATACTGTTATTATTAATCCTGCACATGCTGGGTTTTATCCAGATTCAGAATTTACGCTTAGCAATAGGGGATACCTTAATTCAATAGATGGTAGTCCAAGAAATATAGGGTTATTATTTAATTCACCAATGCGTTCAGAAAAAATGGGACTTGGGGCGGGTATTTTTAGTGATCAAGTTGGAGTTACAACCACTACAAATGTGTTTGCAGCGTATTCCTATAAGATATTTTTTGATCATAATTATAATAGAGCAAGATGGTGGTCTTATAATCCTCATGTTTTATCTTTTGGTATTACAGCAGGAGCCATGATTTATGATGAAAACTTATTAGAACTTGGGATACAGAATGATCCAAATTTTGCCAGTAATATTAATACAACCGTGCCTACTTTAGGTATAGGGATTTTGTATAATAGAAATAAGATGTATTTTGGATTTTCTGCACCAAATATATTGGGAGATTCATTATCCTCTGAAGATAATATTAATCTAGAAACTCCGTATTATCTTTATGCAGGTTATCGTTTTTTTGCATCACGATTCGAAGAAGTGTTGATAAACCCAAGCATATTGACTAAATATGTTTCTGGTGCTCCCACACAACTAGATTTTAATACCATAGTAAGTTATAAAAACAAAATTGAAGTAGGAGCAGGATACAGAACAAATTCTTCTGTTAATCTTTTAGCGGGCCTTTACCTATCAAATCATTTACGTCTAATTTATAATTATAACCAAATGTTAAGAGATGGCCCGGTTCAAACAACTCATGGTATTATCTTAAGCTACCGCCTAGGTACTGGTTTTAAAAATAGAGGTGTCGCATCAAAATAAAGTATAGTATATCTTGAACTTTTAAGATTTTTAGTGTTCTATATACTTCATTTTAAGTGCGTATTTTGTTAGACCTGCAAGATTACGCACATTCAATTTTGCAATTAGGTTTTTTCTATAACTTTCGATTGTATGTTTGCTTAAAAATAATTTATCGGCAATTTCTTGGGTGGTAAACTCTTGAGCTATCAAGCTTATAACATCAATTTCTCGTTGGGTAAGTTTTATTTCTTGTTCTTTCTTTTTAGAAAGTTTATTCTCTAAATAGATATCTTTTATTTCTTTAGAAAAATATTTTTCTCCTTTCAATATTGTTTTTATAGCTTTTAATAATTCTTCTTTTTCAGCATTTTTTGGCACATAACCATCTACTTCATACTCGATAAGTTTATCAATCATATCAGCATCTTTATGCATACTTAATACAAGTGTTTTGATATTTCTATTTTGTTTTTTTATCACTTTGTTTAGTGTAATGCCATCTATTTCTGGCATAGAGATATCAGTAATAATTAAATCAATTTTTTCATCAGGGTTTATGTCTAAGTATTTTACAATATGCTTACCATCTTTAGCGGTAAACAGAATGTTGTAATCTTTTTCAGAGTGTAAAATACTCAATAGACCATCCAAAAACATTTTGTGATCATCGACAATAATTAGGTTAAATTTCATTGGTTAAAAAAGTTTAAGTTGGAATTTCTATATTGATAATGGTTCCTCTATTAATTCTTGAATCTATATGGAACGTACCTGATAATTTACGCAATCTACTTTTGATATTTTCAAACCCTATTCCGGTACTATTGTTTTTAGTATTAAAGCCAACCCCATTATCTTCAAACAATAAGTTGAGTACGTTTTCAACTAAATTTATTTGTAGTTCTACAGATGAGGCTTTAGCATGTTTAATAGTGTTGGTAATCAACTCTTGGATAATTTTAAAGGTTTCGATCTGTAAAAATTCATCAAGTTCATCAATGGCAACTCTGGGATAAACAATAAATGAAGTCTTAAGATTACTAGCTTCTCCAATATTATTAAAATAGCTTTCTAATACTTCACAAAAATTATTTTTCCTGAATTTTTTCGGAATTAAATTATGGGATAAATCACGAACTTGTTCATAGGTATCATCTAATTGTGTATTTATCGTTTGTAAGGCTTCTGCTTTCCCGTTTGCAAAAGTATTATTAAGTTGAAGTTTTATCGCGGCAAGATTTCCTCCGATGCTGTCATGTAATTCTTGAGCAATACGTTTCCGTTCTTTATCCTGTCCCTCTATCGAAGCTTTAATAAGTTTTAATTCTTGACTTTTTATTAATGAAGAAATTTTTTGTTCACTTACTTCTTCTTGTTTTTTATTGAGCTCGCTTTGTGCTTGAAGTTTTTGATAATAAATAATCAATAATCCAATAATAGGCACCAAAAGAATCAAAAAAGAATACAAAATTGTATTTTTTAAACTCTTTTGTCGAATGAGTTTGGACTCTTGAATCTCTTGATCTTTTTTCAATAAATTGATTTCACTTACTCTTTTTTCTGAAGCATTTTGAAAAGCTAAAATTTGATTTTCACTTTCTTTATTTTCAATCTCTTGTTGTAATCTTAAATTCTCGATCGCTTCCTTTTGATTCGTTAATTCTAATTTTCGATTTGAATTTTCGATTTGAAGAATCGTTATTTCTTTCTCTTTTCTTAAGGTAGAATACCGTATTTCTAATTCATTAATTTCTTCATCTTTTTGAAGCTTGTAGATAGAATCCTTAATTTTAAAATAGTCTGTAATATGGGTGAAAGCATTTTTGTAATTGCCTTGTTCTATTGCAATTTGTTTTAAGTTTTTATAGATATTTAATTGCTGACTTAGTAACCCCAGTTCTATGGCATCATGAAGCGCAGTGCCATATATTAATTGCGCATCTTTATAATTTTTGGCATCAATAAATACACTACCTATATTCATTTTTGCAATTAATTTGATGTTGTGTAAATCAATTTTTTCAGATATAACAATGACCTCTTCGTATAAATCAATTGCCTTATTTAATTTGTTTTGTTCTTGAGCATTAGCTGCAAGGTTAAGTAAAATAATAGCTAAAGCTGATTGTTTATTTTGTTTTTGACTTAACTCTTGACCTTTTTTAAAGTATTTGTCTGATGATTCATAATCTTTGAGACTTGAATAGATCATCCCCATATTAATATAACTTCCAAAAACTATTTCTGGATCACCTTCATACTTGGAACATTCTTCAAACAACTCTAATGCTTTACTATAATTTTGCATTTCGCCATAGGTTAATGCCAAGCCGTGTGTATGGGTGTAATATAAATCCTTTTCGTTATACTTTTGAGATTCTTCAATACCTTTAAGGTGCCATTTTTTACTCTGCTGTAATAGGCCTTTGTTTTTGTAATTTACAGCTAGAATGTTATATGCCGATGAACGACCTTTGGTTTTTATGGAATCATTGTCGAGTCTTTCGAATTTGAGAGACTGATTTACATAATATATAGAAGAATCAATTAGCGCTTTATTTTTAAAATAATAAGCTAATAGTAAATTGCAATTGAATTTTGCACGTTCTGTTTTTAAAGTTTTTTTTAATTGATGTGCAATAACGTAGGATTTTTCGACCTGATTGTTATTGAATAAGAAATAGGCATCATCTACTAACTTCTTTTCTTTAGCTTCTATTGTGATTCCTTTTGGTAAGGCACTTAGGTTTTCTGAATCAATCTGACATACGACTAGGGTGCTCCATAAAATAAAGCTTAAACGAATGCAGTTGAGGGTTAATTTAATCATAAACAAAAATATCAATTCTTATTCATTTAGAATTCCCTGAAAACTGGGGTTTTGTAACAGATTTTTTCTATTTATAGATTAGATATTTTTTTCTTTTTTCTTTATATGCCTTTAAATCATTACTCCAAGATTTCTTGATTTCGGTAACACTTACACCTTCTTCAATTTGTTGTTGTAGTTTTTTTGTTCCGGCATGCGAAGTAAAAGATTTGGTATTAAAAAACTTTTCTTTATTGTTTGAGTTTTTATAAGCATTAACTAGCCACCATAGGTTTATAGCACTTAATCGTTTTGTTTTTTCAAGATTGTTCCCATAACAAACTTCACCACGGTGTTTGGGATATTTTGCTCCAAAATTTGGTTTAGGAATATACGCAAAGTCGTACTTATCTATAGAGAGATCAGGAGAACCATAGATCTGAAATTGTGTTTCTGTTCCTCGTCCGGCATTTATTGTTGTCCCTTCAAAAAAACCAAGACTAGGATATAAATTAATAGCTATGTCATTGGGTAAGTTTGGAGAGGGGCGTATGGGTAAACTATAAAAGGTATTGTGGGTATAATTTTTAATTGGGACAATGGTGATTTCACATTTTAAATCATCACCAAGCCAACCTTCACCATTTACCATTTTGGCATATTCGCCAATAGTCATACCATGAACTAGAGGTATGGGGTGTATTCCCAAAAAACTTGTGTGCTCAGGTTCCATAGTAGGACCATCGATATAATGTGCATTTGGGTTGGGTCTGTCGAGAATAAGCATTGGGATATTGTTTTCGGCGCAAGCTTGCATTACGTAATGCAATGTCGAGATGTATGTGTAAAACCGAACTCCAACATCTTGTATGTCAAAAACTACAATGTCTATACCAGCCAATTCTTCTTTTGACGGTTTTTTGTCCTTACCATAAAGAGAAAAAATTGGTAACCCCGTTTTAATATCTTTACCGTTGGCAACTAATTCTCCTGCATCAGCTTTACCTCTAAAACCATGCTCAGGGGCAAAAACTTTTTGAATTTTAATATTTTTTGAAAGTAACGAATCTACCAAATGCACATAATTTTGTTTGGTAACATTGTCTTTAAAAATCACTGTAGTTTGATTGCCTACAATGGCAACATTTTTATTTTCCAACATAGGAATATAGACCAATGTCTGATTGGCTCCAGTAATTACATCAACTTTAGTTTTTGTAGTATCTTGAACAATATATTGCTCTGATATTGGTTTTTTTATATCTAAAGAAGCCCCAGAAGTTGTTTTTATTCCACTTATACATGAAATAAAAATCAGAGAAAGGAATAAAAATGTATTTTTGAATGCATTTCTAATAAAAATCATAGTAAAGCTTGAATTTCGAGTATTTTATCGCTAAACGCCTTATCAAAGGTAAGGAACATAAAAGTAGCATTTTGACTCCTATCACAAAAATTGCTATTTCGGCAATTGCCATTGGTATGATCATGATGCTTATCACTGTTGCTACTGGTATAGGTCTACAACGCAAAATACGTGAAAAAGTTGCGGCTTTTAATGGTCATGTCCTAATTTCTAGTTTTGATAACAATAGTAGTGTAGAGTCGTTGATTCCTATAACGACCAATCAGGACTTTTATCCAGAGTTTGAAGATGTAGATGGTATTCTGCATTTACAAGGAGTTGCTACAAAAATAGGATTAATACGTACCGAAACCGATTTTGATGGAGTCGTCGTAAAAGGAATAGGAAAAGATTATAATTGGGATTATTTCAAAGAGTACATAATAGAAGGTCGTATTCCTAATTTTGAAGATAAATTAAATGAAGAAATTTTGTTGTCTTCTCATTTTGCTAATCGTCTTGGACTAAAAATAGGAGATAAGGCGATTACGTATTTTCTTAAAAAGAATTCTTCGTCTAATTCGCAACCTTATATTCGAGCTTTTAAAATAGTAGGTATATATAATTCAGGATTTCAAGAGTTTGACGAGACTTATCTTTTTGCAGATATACGGCATGTGCAACGAATGAATAAATGGAAAGCCGATGAGGTTGGAAATTTTGAAGTCTTTATTGAAGATTTTGATAAAATAAACGAGAAAGGGCAGCAAATTTATGAGAATGTACCATCAACCCTGGATAGCCAAACTATAACATTAAAATATGCCACAATTTTTGAGTGGCTTAAACTCTTTGATCTTAATATTATTGGGATTATAGGTATTATTATTTTGGTAGCAGGGATCAATATGATTACGGCTTTGTTGGTACTGATTTTAGAAAAAACTCCTATGATCGGTATACTAAAAGCATTAGGAACTACAGATTGGAGTATCAGAAAGATATTCTTATACAATGCGGGATATCTAATTTTGGTAGGTTTGTTTTGGGGTAATCTTATAGGAATAGGATTGTTGTTTATTCAACAAAAATATGGAGTTGTTGGCCTAAATCCCGAAACGTATTATGTAAGTACAGCCCCTGTATATATCGATATAGGGTATGTTGTATTACTTAATGTAGGAACCATGATTCTTTGTATGATCATGTTGTTAATTCCATCATATATAGTGTCTAAAATTTCACCTACAAAATCTATTAGGTTTGAGTAAGTTTTAGCATTACGTAAAAAGTTTATACGAGTGCATTGTAATCGATGTTCTAGATCGTATCTTTGCCGCACAAAATACCCTTGATTGGGAACCTTAAACATTATTGGTGTGGAATACGCAAAAAATATATTAGAAACCATTGGGAACACACCCTTGGTAAAGATGAATGCATTAGTAAAAGATGTTGATGCTTTGGTATTGGCTAAGTATGAGACATTTAATCCAGGGAATTCGGTTAAAGATCGTATGGCTTTAAAGATGATTGAAGATGCAGAGGCCGATGGACGATTACAACCAGGAGGTACTATTATTGAAGGTACATCTGGTAATACTGGGATGGGATTAGCACTTGTTGCTATTATAAAAGGATATAAGTTAATCTGCGTAATGGCAGATAAACAGTCTAAAGAAAAAATGGATATTCTACGCGCAGTGGGAGCTAAGGTAATGGTTTGTCCTACTAATGTTGAGCCTGATGATCCAAGATCATATTATTCGGTTTCTAAACGATTAGCAGAAGAAACGCCAAATTCTTGGTATGTTAATCAATATGATAATCCCTCTAATGCCGTAGCACATTACGAGAGTACAGGCCCTGAAATTTGGAAACAAACCGAAGGGAAGATCACGCACTTTATAGTTGGTGTAGGTACTGGAGGAACCATTTCGGGTGTAGGGAAATACTTAAAAGAAAAAAATCCGAATATCAAAATATGGGGAGTGGATACCTATGGATCAGTTTTTAAAAAATATCATGAAACGGGTATTTTTGATGAAAATGAAATCTATTCGTACATCACCGAAGGAATAGGCGAAGATATTCTTCCTAAAAATGTAGACTTTTCTGTAATTGATGGATTTACCAAGGTTACAGATAAAGATGCTGCTGTATACACTCAAAAACTGGCTAAAGAAGAAGGTATGTTTTTGGGTAATAGTGCTGGAGCTGCTATAAAAGGATTATTGCAATTAAAAGAACAATTTACAAAAGATGATGTGGTAGTTGTTTTGTATCATGATCATGGTAGTAGATATGTAGGTAAAATGTTTAATGATGACTGGATGCGAGAGCGCGGATTTCTTGAAGAAGAAGTATCTACTGCTGTTGATTTAATAAAAGATCACGCAGATAAACCTTTGGTGACAGTTAAAACCGAAGAGTTGGTTTCGCATGCAATTGAACGAATGCGGAAATTTCAGATTTCGCAGATCCCAGTAATGGATACAGAAGGTTTTGTAGGTTCTGTAGATGAAAGCGCTTTGTTTAAGGCTTTTATGGAAGATAAAAATATGGATAGTACTCCCATAAAAGAGGTAATGAAAGATCCTTTTCCTATCGTGAATTCTAAAACATCACTTGATGATATCTCTAAACTTATAAAGAATGGCAATCCCGCAGTTCTGGTTGAATTGGACAACGGGAAACATCACATTATCACAAAATATGACGTTATTAGTCATATAAAATAAATCATTATATTTAATATATAATTTAACCCCTCTATTAGCGTTATTTGCTGGTAAAGGGGTTGTTTATATTTTTATTTGGCAAGAGATCTCACGCAACTTTAATGCGTAAGGTTAATCTATAAGAATAAAGATAAGTGTAAAATAAGGGGATATGCACAAATATATATTTGATTTTTCTGATATAGATAAACTAAGGAATTACTTTAGGGGACAACTCGACCCGGATAGCGTATCTGACCGAATTTATTTTCCGTCAGAAATAGCAGATGGATATTTGTCTTACTATAAAATATCTCCCGAAGTTTTTTTATTGGTGAACAATTATAAAGCTAACGCAGATATTGAATATATAAGAAGGCCAATAAACGAGAAAGATATTATTCTTCATTTCAGGAAGTATGCACTAGATCATCAAATAGAGAAAGACCAAATTATTAGTAGATACTCAGATAGTTATACTCCAGGTAATATGAGATGTATGGATGCTCAACAAGGAGAGCAAGTTTTTATTACCAAAGGAGCAGAGGTGAGATCTACTATGATTGTACTTAAAAGCTCGTATACGAAGCCTTATTTTATGAAAAGTAACGATATGGCAGAAAAGATGGATAGCTATATTCGATATTCTCATCAATACATTCATAAATTCTATCTCTCTTATAAACAATCAAATCTTTTTGACCAAATTGTACAACCACGTACACACAAAGTAGAAAATTATCTATACTTTATAGCAAGAGGTATTCGATTATTAGAAACTTTTTGGAAAGACGTTTTGAAATGGGAAACCGAAAGCAATCCCTTTAATATCAATAGTAATCAGGTAGGAAGTATTTATAAAGTAAGTAACTATTTAAAACGTAATTTACACGAGCCTTTTATTGGTGTTGATCAGTTATCTACCATGGCACATATGAGCCGCACAAATTTCTTTAATATGTTTAAAGAGATTCATAATCAAACACCATTAGAGTTTTTTAATAACAAAAAACTGGAAAGCTCTTATAATATGATTTTTAGCGAAGGGTTATCTATTAAAGAAGTAATGGATAGTCTTAATTACTCAAACTCTTCAAAATTTAGGAAAGCTTTTTTCAATAAGTTTGATATCTACCCGGATATTGTTCTGTAAGTGCAAATAGGTTTAAAATAAAGATGGTCACCAAAAAATGGCAACCATCTATAACCTAACACAAACTCAACTTAGCTTAGGGTTTTGTAATCTTTAATGTCGTTTTTTGAATTAATTTTCCCCCTTAATTCTAATAACAAAGTAAAGAAATGAATTTGTTGCAGGGTTTTCCATTAATACATAAATTCTTACCAATAGTACATTTCTATAGGAATTTAACGAGATTTTAAGAAAAAAATAGGTTTTTTACGCATTTTTACTATGGTAAACATCCGCTTTTTTGACTAAAAACTTGCTTTTTGCCTATGAATCAGAGATGAAAACTTTACAAAAATAGGTTCAGTATTCCTTTTGTAGATGAAAAATGACTCAAAAGCATAGGGTTTTTGATTCGATTTTTGAATTTTTAAAATTACACTTTGTGGCATTGCTTCAGTGGTATTTGACGTTTACTAATTTGTAGTTCTGGTATGAGTAAGAAATAACCAGTAACGTCATTACTAGAGTGAAAGTTTTTAAAATGGTTTAAGTTGTAGAAGAGTTTAAGTAACTTACTTTAGAAAAGAAAGGTTTAATTGGCGTCTAGAATCTTAAGAAATTCTTCTGGTTCTGGTCGAACTCTATAATTATTGGTAAGATCAGTAAAAATAATTTTCCCTGTAGCGTCAGTAATAATCACAGTCGGTAAAACGGTATCGCTATCATAGCCTAAGGTTTGAAAACCCATAGGTAATCCATTTTTAGAAAAAATGTCTAATTGTTTTGCTACTTTATTATCATGATCAACCAAAAAATTAAAATTAAGATCAAATTTTTTTGCTAGCGATTTGGTATGACCATGAGGTTGCGGGCTTATAAAAATCATACTTACTTTTCTTTGTTCTAATTCTTTGTATTGAGATGCTATTTCTTTGATTTGAGCCATACATAAAGGACACCAATTTCCTCGATAGAACAAGAATATAGATGGATTGCCTATAAATTTTGAAGTACTCACTTTATTTTTCTCTGAATCTTCAAGAGTAAATTCTGGTAATGATTTACCAATAGCCAAGTGTTTGTTAGATTTTCTGTCTTCGAACTTAGAATACCATTTTATATACAAAACCCATCCCAAAAACAAACCAATACTTGGAAGAGAGCCGTTTACATCATTTTCAATAATTCCTCCAAAAATTAAACTAAGTATAAATCCAATACCAATAGGCAATGTATATGCTTTTAAATTAGCATCGGTTCGGGCAATTGGTTTTAGAAAAAGCAAACCGAAAAATGAAACTATCGTAATGGCAATTATTAACCTCCCGATATAACGATATGATACGCCATGATTAATAAGGTGAATTACACTATCTATCACAAAATAGAGGGCTATGACCGGGAAAATGGATATAAAAATCGATTTAAATACGTTTTTCATATGATATGTTAGTTTTTATTGTAGTCAAAGTTATACGTGATGACTTACAAGGTTAAGATAAAATTTATTATTTTCATCAAATATTTTTAACTAGCTATTACCGGTGTTTTCATCCTACCCGAAATGTTTAATAGCAAATGTAACCTGTAACCAGGATTAAGCTAAAGCATAACAAATAGATATTAGGATGAAAGAGGATCTACTCCAGTACATATGGAAATATAAAAAGTTTGACTTTTCCAATTTAAGAACAACAACCCAAGACAAAATTATTCTTCAGAAAACTGGCATACATAATACGGGTAATTCTGGTCCTGATTTTTTTAATTCACAAATGATAATTCAAAATCAAAAATGGGCTGGAAATGTCGAAATTCATATAAAATCAAGTGATTGGTATATTCATCATCATGAGGTTGACCGGGCATATGATAACGTAATTCTTCATGTGGTATGGGAAGAAGATATTGAAGTATTCAGAAAGGATAATACCACCATTCCTACTTTGCAATTAAAGGATTATGTGTCTAAGCAATTGTTAATCAAGTATCAAGAACTTTTTAGCGCCGACAAGCAAAAATGGATACCTTGCGAAAATAATTTGCCGGCTGTTTCTAGTTTTACACTTTCCAATTGGCAAGAACGATTATATATTGAGCGATTGGAGCAGAAATCTAAATTAATTTCTCAGTTATTAAAGAACTCAGCCAATAATTGGGAAGCTGTTCTATTTAGGTTATTGACTAAAAATTTTGGTTTAAAAACCAATGGAGAAGCTTTTTTACATTTGGCGGAACGTATAGATTTTTCTATAATTCGAAAATGTAGTTATGACCTTAACAAGTTAGAGGCTTTATTTTTTGGACAAACAGGGTTATTAAGTGAAAAACCTGAATCGAAATATGAGAATCAACTACAAGAAGAATATCGTTTTTTAAAAAATAAATTTCTCTTAGATAATACAGGGGTGCTGCCTGTTCAGTTTTTTAGGTTAAGGCCATATAATTTCCCAACAATACGACTTGCACAATTAGCAAGTCTATATAACACTCATATAAACTTATTTGATAAAATAATTCATATCAATACCATCGAGGGGTTTTATGATCTTTTTGAAATAGAGGTAAGTAGTTTCTGGAAAAACCATTATACGTTCAAAAAAGAATCTACAGTAAGGAAAAAACGAATAACCAAATCTTTTATAGATCTCATTTTGATAAATACAATTATACCTATTCGATTTATGGTGGCTAGAGAAATGGGTAAAAATGCCGAAGATGAAGTATTACAACTAATATCAAAAATCCCGAAAGAAAAAAATAGTATAATTGAACGATTTTCAGCTTCAAATGTAAAAATAGAAAACGCTATGCAGTCTCAAGCAATGATACAACTTAAAAATTCTTATTGTGATCAAAAATCGTGTTTGCAGTGTGGCATAGGTAATTATTTATTGAATCAGGATAGAAGTGTGAGATAATATAATTATTTTGCGGTATGCTATATAATCTAAGACACTTTTTAGAACGAAATGGATTTTATGTATCCTCTAGACTAGCTGATAGATTGGGAATGAGGGCAAAAAATGTTCGTTTGTTCTTTATTTATCTAACTTTTGCAACAGCTGGTCTTGGGTTCGTATTATATCTAAATATGGCATTTTGGCTCAAATTAAAAGATTTGGTATATACTAAACGAACTTCTGTATTTGACTTATGATAAAGATTCAGAATTGGGGCAGGCCAAGAATATACATAGCATTAGTTTTATTACTTTTTGTAATAGCTATAGGAGTAATAGGTTTTAGATATTTTTCAAACTACACATGGGTTGATGCGCTATATATGACTGTTATCACCATGTCTACAGTAGGCTTTGGAGAAGTTCAGCCCTTAGATGATAATGCCAAATTATTTACCGTATTTTTAATATCTACAAGTGTAGCCATATTTGCATACTCTGTATCTGTGATTACAGAATATATCGTGAGTAAGAATGATCCAAAAAAAGTTCAATATCGAAAAACACAAAAAATGATACTTCAGTTACAAAATCATATCATTATTATCGGTTATGGGCGTAATGGTAAACAAGCTGCTGCCAAATTACTGGCGTACAACAAGCCATTTATTATTATTGAAAAAGATGCTGCGCTCATAGAAAGATATCAAAGTGAAGAATTACTTTTTTTAAAAGGCAATGCTACAGAGGATGAGGTTTTGATAGAAGCTGGTATAAAGAATGCAGATTGTTTGATCTGCACGTTGCCAGAGGATGCTGATAACCTATTCATAGTTCTTTCTGCACGCCAAATTAATAAAAGACTTAAAATAATTAGTAGAGCATCTCAAGACACATCATACAAGAAAATTAGATTGGCAGGAGCAGATAATGTAATTATGCCAGATCGTATAGGTGGAGATCATATGGCATCTCTTGTTGTAGTACCAGATCTTATAGAGTTCTTAGACAACCTTTCTATAATTGGAAAACGATCAATAAATATCGAAGAGATTTCTTTTGAAGATATGTTTGATGACGAAAAGGAAAGAACAATTCTTACAATAGATATGAGATCCAGGACTGGGTGTACTATTATTGGTTATAAATCGCCAGAAGGAGATTATATTGTAAACCCCGAGGCAGATACATGCTTAAGACCTGGTTCTAAGATAGTAGTGCTAGGCCGTCCAGAGCAAATTAACCAGCTTAATAAGCAGTTTAATATTTAACTATTACTAAACATTTAACTCATTAAAAATTGTACGCAACCTTTTTTTTTAGCATCTTGCTGGCTTCTTAATAACTAAATTCAATTAACTCACATATCATGAAGAGATTTCTTCTTTCAATTTTCGCGCTTATTATTCCCTTTTTAACATTTGCCCAAGAAACTACAGAAAAAGGACTTGATCAAAAAATAGATGAAGCTTTTAAACCAGTTTCGGATTTTTTCTCGGCTGTTATCTTTTTTGAGGTTTTTGATGGTGCGCCGTTCGTTATTATATTACTAGTACTTAGTGCTATGTTTTTTACTATTTATTTTGGGTTTCCAAATGTAAGATACTTTGGGAAAGCTATTAATGTGGTAAGAGGAAAGTACGATGATGTTGAAGGACACAGCTTAGGAGATCCTGCTGCTGCAGTAGATGGTGATATACCAGATACTATTAGAGACGAATCTAAAGAAGGAGAAGTATCACACTTTCAAGCTTTGGCTACTGCAGTTTCTGGAACAGTAGGTAATGGAAATATAGCTGGTGTTGCATTGGCGATAGCTCTTGGAGGCCCAGGAGCAACATTTTGGATGATTATTTGTGGATTATTAGGGATGTCAACAAAATTTGTTGAATGTACGCTTGGTGTTCAATATAGAGATGTAGGTGAAGATGGTACTGTATACGGAGGTCCTATGTATTATTTAAGTAAAGGACTTAAAGAAAAAGGTTTTAAAACACTAGGAAAAATAACAGCAGTTATATTCGCAATATTCTGTATCGGTGGTTCTTTTGGTGGTGGTAATGCTGCTCAATCTAATCAGGCAACTATTGTTCTTAAAGAAATGTTTGGTTTTGAAAGTACAGGAGCTGGTTTTTGGATAGGAATAATACTTGCGATTCTAGTAGGAATAATAATTATTGGAGGAATTAAACGAATCGCTTCGGTAACAGAAAAAGTGGTGCCTTTTATGGCTGTAATGTATATCCTTGCTTGTTTATATATCATTTTTAGTCACTTCTCATTTATTGATGATGCTCTTGGACTAATCGTAACAGAAGCATTTAACCCTAAAGCAATTGGAGTAGGTGGATTTATAGGAGTATTATTGGTTGGTTTTAAAAGAGCTGCATTCTCTAATGAAGCTGGAGCAGGGTCGGCATCAATTGCCCATTCAGCCGTAAAAACAAAATATTCTGCCTCAGAAGGATTAGTGGCGTTATTAGAGCCTTTTATTGATACTGTAGTTATTTGTACAATGACCGCATTGGTAATTATTATTTTTAATTCTGGTGGTGCATTTGCTTATGGAGGTGATGGAAGTGGTGCAGTTTTAATCGACGGAGTCTCTTATGAAGGAGCTGGAATAACAGCGCAAGCCTTTGCAGAATATATACCTTATTCTAATATTTTCTTGACTATAGCAGTAGTATTATTTGCGGTTTCTACTATGATTTCATGGTCGTATTACGGATTACAATCTTGGAAATATCTTTTTGGAAGAGGTAAAAGAGCAGATTTAGTATATAAACTATTATTTCTAACTTTTGTAGTAATTGGTGCTGCGGCAAGTATGGGATCTATTTGGGCATTCTCTGATGCTATGATTTTTGCTATGGTATTCCCTAATATGGTAGGATTATTTTTCTTGTTCCCGGTAGTTAAAAAACAACTTGTGAGATATTTTGATGCTATTAGAGCATCGAGTAAATAACGAGTATAGCAATATGAATAATTTAAAATCCCATTTCGAGATACATTCACGTTTTCGAAATGGGATTTTTCTTTTATCGATATTACTGCTTATAAGCATTCTTGTGTACTATTTCTATCCAGATAGTGTTATAGGGCAAAAAGAAAATCTTGTTGAATTGGTAGAGTTTCAAAAACAGATAGACTCTCTCAAGAAAGTAGCAAGTTCAAAAAAAACGATAAATACTTTAAAACCTTTTAATCCAAATTTTATTAATGATTATAAAGGTTATATTCTTGGGCTTTCTGCAGTAGAATTGGATCGACTTTATGCATATAGAAACAAGGATAAATGGATTAATTCGGTTGCAGATTTTAAACAAGTAACAATGGTTTCAGATTCTCTTTTACAGATAATTGCTCCTTTGTTTAAGTTTCCAGATTGGGTTACCTCCAAAACAAGAAAAACTTCAAAAAATAGATACGCCGTTAAAACCTATGCAGAAAAAGGCGATTTAAATACCGTAACTGCTCTAGAATTGAGAGAACAGATTAATATTCCAGATTTTATTGCAGAAAGAATTATTAATTATAAAGATAAAATAGGGGGTTTTGTAGGGGAATCTCAACTCAAGGATATTAAAGGATTATATGATAATCAAAGAAAAAAGATAGTATCTCTTTATACAGTAAAGACCGAAAATACGTATCAAAAAATTGCTATTAATACGGCTTCAGCTAATGAACTTATTGAAGTGCCATATTTTGATTTTGAAATGGCCTTAGCGATTAGAGATTTTATTAAAGATAACGGCCATATCTCTAGCTTTGAGGAATTAGGAAAAATCGATGGTTTTTCTTTAGAAAAAATAGATAGAATAGCATTATATTTGACTTTAAATTAATTATCGGAAAAAATTGCTGTGAATTTTGACGAATCTTGTTTTTCTAAGAGGTTAATTCTCTTAAGAGATTCGTTGGTACTACACGGTAAAATGTTAACTAAGTCATCAATGGGTTTTTGTATGTAATGAGCCATCATATAATTCTTCAATATAGTGTAAGAAATGTGAGGTAAATACATTCTAGCCATTTAAAACAAAATAGTAAAGAATAGATGAATAGCATGTATTTTACAGAAGAGCACGAGTTGTTTAGAGAAAGTTTAAAAGAATTTTTAAAGAAAGAAGTTGTTCCTCATATTGAAAAATGGGAAGAAACGGGTATTATTGATCGGTTTATCTGGGAGAAATTTGGAGAGATGGGTTATTTTGGGATTGCGTACCCAGAAGAATATGGAGGTCTTGGTTTGGATCTCTTTTATACCGTGATTTTTTTAGAAGAACTTCAAAAGATTAATTCGGGAGGATTTGCTGCTGCAATGTGGGCACATGTTTATTTGTCAATGACACACCTTAATAAAGAAGGAGATCATAGGATTAAAGAAGAATACTTAAGGCCAAGTATTACAGGAGAGAAGATAGGCTGTTTGGCAATTACAGAACCTTTTGGAGGTTCTGATGTTGCGGGAATGAGAACAACCGCGGTTAAGGAGGGAGATCATTATGTTATTAATGGTTCTAAAACTTTTATTACAAACGGAGTATACAGTGATTATTTAGTCGTAGCTGCAAAAACGAGTCCTGAACTAGGGAATAAAGGGATAAGCATATTTGTTATTGATAGAGATACTCCTGGGGTTTCTGCTACTAAATTAGATAAACTAGGTTGGAGAGCCTCAGACACTGGTGAAATAGCATTCGATAATGTAAAAATTCCTGCCCAAAACTTAATGGGAGAAGAGGATAAAGGGTTCTCTTACATTATGCAGCATTTTGCATTAGAGAGATTAATTATGGGAATTAATTCTCATGCCAGGGCAGAGTATGCTATTGATTATGTGATTAAATACATGTCTGAAAGAGAGGCCTTTGGAAGAACAATAGATAAGTTTCAGGCATTAAGACATTCGGTTGCTGATATGGCCAGTGAAATGGAAATGTGTAAAGAATTTAATTATTCTATTGCAAAAAGATTAGATCAAGGACAATATGTGGTTAAAGAAGCATCAATGTCAAAACTTCTTTCTACAAAAATGGCTGATAAAGTAGCTTATCAATGTTTGCAATTATTAGGCGGATATGGTTATATGGAAGAATATCCTTTGGCCAGATTGTTTAGAGATAGTAGATTAGGGCCCATCGGCGGAGGTACCTCAGAAATCTTACGAGAAATAATTGCCAAAATGGTTATAGATAAAAAAGAATATAAACCAGCTACATAGGCTTTTCTGAAGCTTTTTTTATAATATTTTAATGATTGTGTTTATGATGTACTTTAAGTACGGAATAAACACAATCATTCGTTTTTACTAGTATTTTATGTTAAAACTTCTGATTTTATCAACACGAAAACGTTTGCGTTCGGATTCAAACGTTTTCGTTGTTTGTTAAATTCTTAATTTGACTAAAATTTAACACAAACACTAAGTAATTATGAAAATAACTAAGTTTTTTTATGGCTTTCTAGCTATAACGTTTTTCATGGCATCTTGTAGTAAGGACGAAGTAGTAGAAACTTTACCGTCTGAATCAAGTGATCTTCAAGAAGAAATTTCTTCAAAAGCATTAAAAACAATAGGGTCGGGTGTAATGATGCAAGCGTTTTACTGGGATGTTCCTGCGGGAGGTACCTGGTGGGATGTAATTAAAGATAAAGTAAACGGATGGAGTAATGCGGGTATAGATGCAATTTGGTTACCTCCTGTGAGTAAAGCTCAAAATGGACCTTTTTCAATGGGATATGATCCTTTTGATTATTATGATTTTGGAGAATTTAATCAAATGGGTAGTACTCAAACTCGTTTTGGATCTAAATCAGAATTACAAAGTTTAATTTCAACTGCGCACAATAAAGGTCTCAATGTTATAGCAGATATTGTAATAAATCACAATAGTGGTGGGGATTTAGAATCTAATGAGTTTGCTGGAAAAGATACGTATACAATATTTAATCCCCTCTCAGGGAAGTTTAATAGAACGAAATATGATTTCCATCCTAATGATAAATATAATTCTGATAGCGGTATTTTTGGAGGTTTCCCTGATTTAAGTCATAAAAAGAGTTATGTACAGGATTGGTTATGGAAAAGAAATAATTCTGTAGCGAAATACTATAAGAATACCATGAAATTTGATGGATATAGATTCGATTATGTAAAAGGTTTTGAGCCATGGGTAGCTAGAGAATTTCGTCAATCAACAGGTGTGTTTGGAGTAGGAGAATATTGGGATGGAAATGTAAATACTCTTAAATGGTGGACTGATCAAGCTCAAATGTCGGCTTTTGATTTTGGATGTTACTATAAAATGAGAGATGCTTTTATGGGTAACAATCTAAATGCATTAGGTGGGGATATGTTATGGAAACGAAATGCATCCAGAGCAGTTACATTTGTTGCTAACCATGATACTGATGAGATTATTAATAATAAGTTATTAGCATATGCTTATATATTAACTCATGAAGGGTATCCGGCTATTTTTTATAGAGATTATGAAGAATGGTTGAGTAAATCAAAAATGAATAACCTGATTTGGATTCATAATAATTTGGCGGGAGGGAATACCTCTAACCTTTGGACAGATAATGACGAATACATTGCAAGAAGAAATGGCGGCGGTGGTAAAAACGGTTTAATTGTATATATAAATAATTCTAATTCCTGGAAAGAAAGATGGATACAAACCAATTGGTCTAATAGAAGAATAAAAGATTATACGGGTAATTCTGGTTGGGAACCAGTTACTCAAGGTGGTAAATGGGTTAAAATTCAGGCACCACCAAAAGGGTATACGGTTTGGTCTTTAAAATAAGAATCAAACACTACTGATGCTTTTTAACGGTTTTTTGTCTATTGGATTAACCCCAAACAATAGATAAAAAGCCGTTTTTGTGGTTGTTAAAACATAGGTTTGCATAGAAAAAACACGAATTAATGAACTTCCTTAAAAAAAAGCTTTGTAGATAATAGTTTTGTATTATATTTGCACCCTAATTTTTAATGAAAGGAGGTGCAACTATGTTAATAATACCAGTAAAAGACGGAGAAAATATAGATAGAGCGTTAAAACGTTTTAAGCGTAAATTCGACAGAACAGGAACGATGCGTCAGCTTCGTAAACGTCAAGCATTTACAAAACCTTCTGTAGAGCGTAGAGCTCAGGTTCAGAAAGCTGCTTATATCCAGCATTTAAGAGACCAGGAAGAAATTTAAAAAGTTGAAACGTTGTCTATAGTTCTTTCTAAATGTAAGAGAGACTTCGTTTTTTCAGTATAAATTAAAACCGTTAGGGTAGCAAAAGTTTTATATTTTTGTTTTCTAACGGTTTTTTTATGCTTATTTCTGAGTTTATCGATTATTTGTTATTAGAGAAGAAATACTCTACTCATACAGCAACGGCATATAAAGCTGATCTATCTTCCTTTTTAGAGTTTTATAAGCAAGAATATGAGCTTTCTGATATAGATAAGGCTAATTACGCGCAAATACGTTCCTGGATTGTTAATTTGGTAGATCAGGATGTCTCTAATCGAACGATTAATAGGAAGGTGTCTTCGCTTAAGACCTATTATAAGTTCTTGCTTAAATTAGGGCAAGTCGAAAAGAATCCTTTGGCCAAGCATCAGGCTTTGAAAGCTCCTAAAAAACTTCAGATTCCTTTCTCGACTCAAGAAATAGAAGATGTTATAAAAGATTTAACAGATAATACCGATTTTGAAAGTGTTAGAAACCGCTTGATTGTAGAGCTTTTTTATGCAACAGGTATAAGACGGATTGAATTAGTGAATTTAAAGTTTTCTGATATAGATATAAGAGCAAAACAAATTAAAGTGCTTGGAAAAAGAAATAAAGAGAGATTTTTGCCATTACTTTCGTCTGTTTGTGAAACGATGCAATTGTACTTAACCTTAAGATCGGATTTGATAAGGGATGAAGAGGTTTCTTTTTTGTTGCTAACCAAAAAAGGAGTTAAAATCTACGAAACACTTGTATATCGAATCATAAATAACTATTTTAGTAAGGCTTCTTCAAAGGTAAAAAAGAGTCCGCATATTCTGAGACATTCATTTGCTACTCATTTGCTTAATGAAGGTGCTAATCTAAATGCTGTAAAAGAATTACTTGGTCATTCTAGCTTAGCCGCAACTCAGGTTTATACCCATCATAGTGTGGCGCAGCTAACGAAAGTTTATAAACAATCCCACCCAAGGAATAAAAAGTAAAAGATAAATGTGTCGTTTGTCGTTCTTTTAAGCTTAATATATTGTTAAACCAATTAAACTAACACCTATGAAAGTGAACTTGCAATCCGTAAATTTTAATGTTGATCAAAAGTTGGTGAGTTTTACTCAAAACAAATTGGATAAGCTCGAAACTCATTTTAATCGAATAATACATGCTGATGTATTTTTGAAAGTTATGAATACAAGTGGAAAAGAAAATAAAGTTACAGAAATTTTATTGAGTATTCCGGGAGGAGAATTTATGATAAAAAAAATCAATAAAACATTTGAAGAAGGTGTGGATGAGTGTGTTAGTTCGTTAGAAAGACAATTGAAAAAACGAAAGGAAAAATTAAATGCACATGCTTGACTATTTTTTTTGAAAAATAGTTTTGTCTAAAACATAAATTATTATACATTTGCAGTCCGTTAGAAATAGCGGACTTTTTTATGTTCTAAAACATAGTGAAAAGCCGATGTAGCTCAGCTGGCTAGAGCAGCTGATTTGTAATCAGCAGGTCGTGGGTTCGAGTCCCTCCATCGGCTCAAAAAAAGTGAAAATTTTAAATTAAAATGAAAGCTTTTTTGAATGAATTTTGAATTGTAAAATATTTGATTACTTTTGCGCTCTGAAATTCATGAAGTTCATATTGAAATATTGAATATTTAATTGGGGAGATACTCAAGCGGCCAACGAGGGCAGACTGTAAATCTGCTGACTACGTCTTCGCAGGTTCGAATCCTGCTCTCCCCACATAATTTTGAAAATTTTAATGACGAATAATCGGTGTGTATCGGTTGTTTTGAGTTAAAAAAGCGGGAGTAGCTCAGTTGGTAGAGCGTCAGCCTTCCAAGCTGAATGTCGCCGGTTCGAACCCGGTCTCCCGCTCTAAAAAATTTTCAATAAAAGTTGGTTTTCAATAACTGAGATTTTGTTGAAAAGAACAGGCTGAAAAAACCTGTGCGAATCGGAATTTAATGTATGTTGGATTTCTGATTTTAAAATAGAGCTAATCTTGATGCTTTTTTAAAGATTGGATTTTTAACATAAATGTGATGATTAATCGGATTTCTTTCTGAAAACAATGAAAGCGCTCTGGTTTGTCATTATACTCATTAAAAAGCCGGTGTAGCTCAGGGGTAGAGCGTTTCCTTGGTAAGGAAGAGGTCACGAGTTCAAATCTCGTCATTGGCTCTAGGTTCAGAAGTATAAATTGAACACTAATATATAACTAAGATTAAATAAATTAATTATGGCAAAGGAAACTTTTGATCGTTCCAAACCGCACTTAAATATTGGTACTATTGGACACGTAGATCACGGTAAAACGACTTTAACTGCTGCGATTACTAAGGTATTAGCTGATGCAGGTCTTTCTGAAGCAAGAGATTTCGATCAAATCGATAATGCTCCTGAAGAAAAGGAAAGAGGTATTACTATTAATACATCTCATGTTGAGTACCAAACCCAAAATCGTCATTACGCTCACGTTGACTGTCCTGGTCACGCCGATTACGTAAAGAACATGGTTACAGGTGCTGCACAAATGGATGGTGCGATCTTAGTGGTTGCTGCTACAGATGGTCCTATGCCACAAACACGTGAACACATCCTTTTAGGTCGCCAGGTTGGTATTCCTAGAATTGTTGTATTCATGAATAAAGTGGATATGGTTGATGATGAGGAGCTACTTGAGTTGGTTGAGATGGAAGTAAGAGATCTTCTTTCTTTCTACGAATATGATGGAGATAATGGTCCTGTAATTGCAGGTTCTGCACTTGGAGCACTTAACGGAGAGCAAAAGTGGGTTGATACTGTAATGAAGTTGATGGAAGCAGTAGATGAGTGGATCGAATTGCCAAAGCGTGATGTTGAGAAAGATTTCTTAATGCCTATCGAAGATGTATTTTCTATTACTGGTCGTGGTACTGTTGCAACTGGACGTATCGAAACTGGTATTGCTAACACTGGAGATCCTGTAGAGATCATCGGTATGGGAGCTGAGAAATTGACTTCTACGATTACGGGTATCGAGATGTTCCGTCAGATCCTTGATAGAGGAGAGGCTGGAGATAATGCAGGTATTCTTTTAAGAGGTATTGAAAAAACTCAGATTTCTCGTGGTATGGTAATTACTAAGCCAGGATCTGTTACTCCACATAAAAAATTCAAAGCTGAGGTGTATATCCTTAAGAAAGAAGAAGGTGGACGTCATACTCCATTCCATAATAACTACCGTCCTCAGTTTTACGTTCGTACAACTGATGTAACTGGAAACATTGCGCTTCCTGATGGAGTTGAGATGGTTATGCCTGGAGATAACTTAACAATTACTGTTGAGTTGATTCAAACAATTGCAATGAATGTTGGTCTTCGTTTTGCAATCCGTGAGGGTGGTAGAACAGTAGGTGCTGGTCAGGTTACTGAAATTTTAGACTAATACAATTATATTATATATAAGAAAGGTATTCGCTTAGGTGAATACCTTGACTTATGTATACGGGTTTAGCTCAGTTGGTAGAGCACTGGTCTCCAAAACCAGGTGTCGGGAGTTCGAGCCTCTCAACCCGTGCGAGAATTGTTGGTGCTTCTTTAAGGAGTGTTGATTGTTTAGATAGTAAATTTTATAACGAAATAAAAGTGAACCTTTTTTAGATTCGTTTAAAAAATAAAATAAGATGGCTGGATTAGTAAATTATGTTACAGAATCATACAATGAGTTGAAAAACCATGTTACTTGGACCCCTTGGGCCGAGGCACAAAGGTTAACATTGGTTGTGATTATTTTTTCAATTATTTTTTCTCTTGCTATTTGGGGTATTGATACTGTGTTTAGTAATATGATAGAGTATTATTTTACTTTAGTTAAATCTTAAATTTTCAAAATGGCCGAGGTGGATAATTCAAAGAAATGGTACGTTGTAAGAGCGGTAAGTGGTCAGGAAAATAAAGTTAAAGACTATATAGAGCGTGAGATTGCTCATATGGGTCTTGAGGATTATGTTTCCCAGATTCTAGTCCCTACGGAAAAGGTAATTCAGATTCGTAACGGAAAAAAAATAAATAAAGAAAGAGTGTACTTTCCTGGATATGTAATGATTGAAGCAAATCTTGCAGGAGAAGTGCCACATATAATTAAGTCTATTAACGGAGTTATAGGTTTTCTTGGGGAGGTAAAAGGAGGAGACCCTGTGCCACTTAGGAAAGCAGAGATTAATAGAATGCTTGGTAAGGTAGATGAACTTGCTGTTAAAACTGATAATGTTGCAATCCCTTATACAGTTGGTGAAACGGTTAAGGTGATTGATGGACCTTTTAACGGTTTTAATGGTACAGTTGAAAAAGTAAATGAAGAGAAGCGTAAGCTTGAGGTAATGGTAAAGATTTTTGGTAGAAAGACACCATTAGAATTGAGTTATATGCAAGTTGAGAAAGTATAATATTGTTACAATAATATATCCAGAATTGTTCTTTTGCTTCCACTTATAGAACAGTTCTAATTTAAAATTAGAAAAATGGCTAAAGAGTTAAGTAAAGTTGTAAAACTTCAAGTTCGTGGCGGTGCGGCAAACCCATCACCACCAGTTGGACCTGCTCTAGGTGCTGCCGGAGTTAATATCATGGAATTCTGTAAGCAATTCAATGGTAGAACACAAGACAAAGCAGGTAAGGTCTTACCTGTTGTAATTAGTGTGTATAAAGACAAGTCTTTTGATTTTGTTATTAAAACTCCACCAGCAGCTGTTCAGATACTGGAAGCAGCAAAACAGAAAAAAGGTTCTGGAGAGCCTAACCGTAAAAAAGTGGCAAGTGTTACTTGGGATCAAGTTCGTGCAATAGCAGAGGATAAAATGCAAGATTTAAATGCATTTACTGTTGAATCAGCTATGAAAATGATCGCTGGTACTGCTCGTTCAATGGGTGTAACCGTAAAAGGACAAGCTCCTTTTTAATTAAAAAACGTTTACAAAATGGCAAAAGTAACTAAAAAGCAAAAAGAAGCTCAGGCAAAAGTTGATAAGAATAAATCTTATTCAGTAGATGAAGCTTCTGCTTTAATAAAAGAAATAACAAGCGTTAATTTTGATGCTTCTGTAGATCTTGCTGTTCGTTTGAACGTGGATCCACGTAAAGCTAATCAAATGGTACGTGGTGTGGTAACATTACCGCACGGAACAGGAAAAGATGTTAAAGTATTAGCATTAGTAACTCCAGATAAAGAAGCCGAAGCTAAAGAAGCTGGTGCTGATTTTGTTGGTCTTGATGAATATCTTGACAAGATCAAAGGTGGGTGGACAGATGTTGATGTTATCATTACCATGCCGAGTGTTATGGGTAAATTAGGACCTCTAGGTAGAGTATTAGGACCTCGTGGATTAATGCCTAATCCAAAGACAGGAACCGTAACTATGGATATAGCAAAAGCTGTTTCAGATGTTAAGGCAGGTAAAATTGACTTCAAGGTTGATAAAACAGGTATCGTACATGCAGCAATTGGAAAATCTTCTTTTGACGCAGAGAAAATAGCTGGAAATGCTAAAGAATTATTAACAACATTAGTAAAGTTAAAACCTCAGACGGCTAAAGGAGTATATATTAAGTCTATATATATATCTTCTACAATGAGTCCTGGAGTAGAAATAGATACTAAAAACTTTGCTGGGTAATTAAGATAAACGATTATGACAAGAGAAGAAAAATCACTAGTAATTGAAGACTTAACTGCTCAGTTGGCTGAAAACACTAATATCTATTTAGCTGATATTTCAGGTTTGGATGCAGGAACAACTTCAAATTTACGTAGAGCTTGTTTTAAAGCTAATGTATCATTAAAAGTAGTAAAGAATACTCTACTTGCTAAAGCAATGGAGAATTCTGATAAGGATTTTGGAGAATTACCAACAACATTAAAAGGTAATACTTCAATAATGTTTGCTGAAACTGGTAATGCACCTGCAAAGGTTATCAAAGAATTTCGTAAGAAATCAGAGAAACCTGTATTAAAAGGAGCATTTATAGAAGAAGCAGTATTTGTTGGTGACGAGAACCTAGATGCACTTGTAAATATCAAGTCTAAGGAAGAAGTTATCGGAGATATTATCGGCTTATTACAGTCGCCTGCTAAGAATGTTATTTCGGCATTAAAATCAGGTGGAGGTACTATTGCAGGTATCCTTAAAACGTTATCCGAGAAAGAAGGATAATCATTAATAGTGTACGCACTTTTTAACAAATTATATTTTCAATTAAAAAAAACTATTTAAAACGATAGAAAATGGCAGATTTAAAAGATTTCGCAGAACAATTAGTTAACTTAACAGTAAAAGAAGTTAATGAGTTAGCTGATATATTAAAAGAAGAATATGGTATCGAGCCTGCTGCTGCTGCAGTTGCTGTAGCTGGTGGAGCTGCTGCTGGAGGTGGTGATGCTGCAGAAGAGCAATCAGAATTTGATGTTATCCTTAAGGCTGCAGGTGGTTCTAAATTAGCAGTTGTAAAACTTGTTAAAGAATTAACTGGTTTAGGTCTTAAAGATGCTAAAGAATTAGTTGATGGTGCTCCTAAAGCTGTAAAAGAAGGAATAGCTAAAGATGAAGCTGAAGCTCTTAAAGCTCAATTAGAAGAGGCTGGAGCTGAGGTTGAGCTTAAGTAAGCTTACCATAGATTAACACATAGGTTTAGACCCAGAGAGTATTCTCTGAGGTCTAAACCATTTTGCGTATATAAATATTAAGTATTTTTATATACACCCTTTTTTAAATTTTAATTTAATTCCGTCCATTGATGTTAGCAACGCAAACTGAAAGATTGAATTTCTCTTCTGTAAAGAATAGACCTGATTATCCTGATTTTCTTGATATTCAGATCAAATCTTTTCAGGATTTCTTTCAATTAGAAACAAAGTCTGAAGAGAGAGGAAACGAAGGTCTTTATAATACCTTCATGGAAAACTTCCCGATTACGGATACACGTAATCAATTTGTACTAGAATTTTTAGATTATTTCGTTGACCCTCCAAGATATGATCTTCAGGAGTGTATAGAAAGAGGTCTAACGTACAGTGTGCCTTTAAAAGCACGTCTTAAATTGTTCTGTACAGATCCAGAACATGAAGATTTTGAGACTATTGTACAAGATGTTTATCTAGGTACTATCCCTTATATGACACCAAGTGGTACTTTTTGTATTAATGGTGCAGAGCGTGTAGTAGTATCTCAGTTACACCGTTCTCCAGGGGTATTCTTTGGACAATCATTCCATGCAAATGGAACAAAATTATATTCTGCAAGAGTTATCCCTTTTAAAGGATCTTGGATAGAATTTGCTACCGATATTAATAGCGTTATGTATGCGTATATCGATAGAAAGAAAAAATTACCAGTAACAACGCTTTTCCGTGCAATTGGTTTTGAACGAGATAAAGATATTTTAGAGATTTTTGACCTTGCTGAAGAGGTGAAAGTTTCTAAATCTGGACTAAAGAAAGTATTAGGTCGTAAATTGGCTGCTCGTGTATTAAATACATGGCATGAGGATTTCGTGGATGAAGATACTGGAGAAGTAGTATCTATAGAACGTAATGAAATTGTTCTTGATCGTGATACAATCTTAGATAAGGATCACCTTGAAGAGATTGTAGAATCTGGAGCAAAGACGATCTTACTTCATAAAGAGGACAATCAAAAAGGAGACTATGCGATTATCCACAATACATTACAAAAAGATCCTACCAATTCTGAAAAAGAAGCGGTAGAACATATATACCGTCAATTACGTAATGCAGAACCGCCTGATGAAGAGACTGCAAGAGGAATTATTGACAAATTATTCTTCTCTGATCAACGTTATAACCTTGGTGAGGTTGGACGTTACAGAATGAATAAGAAATTAGGTCTTAATATCGAAATGGATAAGCAAGTACTTACCAAAGAGGATATTATTACCATTATCAAATATTTGATAGAGTTGATTAACTCTAAGGCAGAGATAGATGATATCGATCACCTTTCTAACCGTCGTGTTAGAACAGTAGGAGAGCAATTGTCTCAGCAATTTGGAGTAGGTCTTGCTCGTATGGCACGTACAATTCGTGAACGTATGAATGTAAGAGATAATGAGGTATTTACACCAATCGATTTGATTAATGCAAAAACCTTATCCTCTGTAATTAACTCATTTTTTGGAACAAATCAGTTGTCTCAGTTCATGGATCAAACGAATCCACTGGCAGAGATTACGCACAAGCGTAGACTATCGGCATTAGGACCTGGTGGTTTATCTAGAGAAAGAGCGGGATTTGAGGTTCGTGATGTTCACTATACACATTATGGTCGTTTATGTCCGATCGAAACTCCTGAAGGACCAAATATTGGTTTGATCTCTTCTCTTGCAGTATTTGCGAAAGTAAATTCAATGGGATTCTTAGAAACTCCTTATCGTAAGGTAGAAGATGGAAAAGTAGATATTGCTGAGTTTAAGTATTTAAGTGCAGAGGAAGAAGAAGAAAAACTTATTGCTCAAGCTAATATTCCGTTAAAAGAAGATGGAACTATAGAATCAGAGAAGGTAATTGCTCGTATGGAAGGTGACTTCCCGGTAATTGAGCCAACAAATGTTAACTATGCAGATGTTGCTCCTAACCAGATTGCTTCTATTTCAGCTTCTTTAATTCCTTTCTTAGAGCATGATGATGCAAACCGTGCATTGATGGGATCAAACATGATGCGCCAGGCAGTTCCTTTATTGAGAGTAGATGCTCCAATTGTAGGTACTGGATTAGAACGTCAAGTAGCTTCAGATTCTAGAGTATTGATTAATGCTGAAGGAGCAGGAGTTGTAGAATATGTTGATGCTCAAAAGATTACTATTAAGTATGATAGAACCGATGAGCAGAGAATGGTTAGCTTTGATGGTGATTCTAAAACATATAACTTAATCAAGTTCCGTAAGACAAACCAAGGAACAAGTATTAACCTTAAACCAATTGTAAGAGTTGGGGATAGAGTTAATAAAGGACAAGTATTATGTCAAGGATATGCAACCGAAAATGGAGAACTTGCTCTTGGTAGAAATATGAAAGTAGCCTTTATGCCTTGGAAAGGGTATAACTTTGAGGATGCGATTGTGATTTCTGAAAAAGTAGTTAGAGATGATATTTTTACATCTATACATATTGATGAGTATTCACTTGAAGTTAGAGATACCAAATTAGGTAACGAAGAGTTAACTAATGATATTCCTAATGTTTCTGAAGAGGCTACTAAAGATCTTGATGAGCATGGAATGATTAGAGTAGGTGCAGAGATTAAGCCTGGAGATATTCTTATTGGTAAGATTACTCCAAAAGGTGAAAGTGATCCAACTCCTGAAGAAAAATTATTAAGAGCTATCTTTGGTGATAAGGCTGGTGATGTTAAAGATGCTTCATTAAAAGCTTCTCCTTCATTACATGGTGTAGTAATTGATAAAAAATTATTCGCTCGTGCTATTAAGGATAAAAGAAAACGTTCTCAGGATAAAGAAGATATCGAAATCTTAGAAAGATCATACGATACTAAATTCGAACTTTTAAAGTCAGAATTAGTTGATAAGTTATTTGCTATTGTAGGAGGTAAAACTTCTCAAGGAGTAATGAATGATCTTGGAGAAGAAATACTTCCAAAAGGTAAAAAGTATACTCAAAAAATGCTGAATAGTGTTGATGATTATGCTCACCTTACCAAAGGAACTTGGACTACAGATGACGATCTTAATAGTATGGTTGCTGATCTTATCCATAACTATAAGATTAAAGAAAATGATTTACAAGGTAATCTTCGAAGAGAGAAATTTACGATCTCTGTAGGGGATGAATTACCTTCAGGAATTATAAAACTTGCTAAGGTTTACATTGCTAAAAAACGTAAACTAAAAGTAGGGGATAAAATGGCAGGTCGTCACGGTAACAAAGGTATCGTTGCTCGTATCGTGAGAGAAGAAGATATGCCATTCTTAGAAGATGGAACTCCGGTGGATATCGTATTGAACCCTCTTGGTGTACCTTCTCGTATGAACATCGGTCAGATTTATGAAACTGTATTAGGATGGGCGGGACAAAAGTTGAATAGAACATTTGCTACTCCAATTTTTGATGGTGCCTCTCTTGAACAAATTAATGGATTTACTGATGAAGCGGGAATTCCAAGATTTGGACATACATACCTTTATGATGGTGGAACAGGAGATCGATTTGATCAAGCGGCTACAGTAGGAGTTATTTATATGCTTAAACTTGGTCACATGGTTGATGATAAGATGCACGCACGTTCTATTGGTCCATATTCATTGATCACTCAGCAACCACTTGGTGGTAAAGCACAATTTGGTGGTCAGCGTTTTGGAGAGATGGAAGTTTGGGCACTTGAAGCTTATGGTGCTTCAAGTACGCTTCGTGAGATATTGACCGTAAAATCTGATGATGTTATAGGTAGAGCGAAAACATACGAAAGTATTGTTAAGGGAGAGCCTATGCCAGAACCAGGATTACCAGAATCTTTTAACGTTTTAATGCACGAATTAAAAGGTCTGGGTCTGGATATCAGATTAGAAGAATAATAAGAAAATAATCAAACTGTCACTCTAAGCGTTGTCAAAGAGAGACAGTTTGTTATCAGTTTATTATTCAATTTTAAATTACAATAATTCTTAAGCAACCATATATTATGGCAAGAAATAATGATAAGAATACAGTAAAGAGATTTAATAAGATCTCTATAGGTTTAGCCTCTCCAGAATCAATATTAGCGGCGTCTAATGGAGAAGTGTTAAAACCCGAAACTATCAATTATCGTACGCACAAACCTGAGAGAGATGGTTTGTTCTGTGAGCGTATTTTTGGACCTGTAAAGGACTTTGAATGTGCTTGTGGTAAATATAAAAGAATTCGATACAAAGGAATTGTTTGTGATCGATGTGGTGTAGAAGTAACGGAAAAGAAAGTACGTAGAGATCGTGTGGGTCACATTAATTTGGTTGTTCCTGTTGCGCATATCTGGTATTTCCGTTCTTTACCAAATAAAATAGGATATTTATTAGGTCTTCCTTCTAAGAAACTGGATATGATCATTTACTACGAACGTTACGTAGTAATTCAGCCAGGTATTGCCAAAAATGAAGAGGGAGAACCAGTTCAGAAAATGGATTTCCTTACAGAAGAAGAATATTTAAATATTTTAGATAGTCTTCCACAAGAGAATTTGTATCTAGATGATACTGACCCTAACAAATTCATCGCTAAGATGGGGGCAGAATGTTTGATCGAGATTTTAAGAAGAATAGATCTAGATGCATTGTCTTATGAGTTAAGACATAAAGCTAATAACGAAACTTCGAAACAACGTAAAACCGAGGCACTTAAGAGACTTCAGGTTGTTGAATCTTTACGTGATGCTAATAAGAATAGAGAGAACCGTCCAGAGTGGATGATCTTAAAAGTAGTACCAGTAATTCCACCAGAATTACGTCCATTGGTACCGCTTGATGGAGGTCGTTTTGCAACATCGGATCTTAATGATTTATATCGTCGTGTAATCATACGTAACAATCGTTTGAAGCGTTTGATGGAAATCAAAGCTCCAGAAGTAATACTTCGAAATGAGAAACGTATGCTTCAGGAATCTGTAGATTCTTTATTTGATAATACTCGTAAAGCGTCAGCTGTTAAAACAGATTCTAACAGACCATTAAAATCATTATCTGATTCGTTAAAAGGTAAACAAGGTCGTTTCCGTCAAAACTTATTAGGTAAGCGTGTTGATTATTCTGCACGTTCGGTAATCGTTGTAGGACCAGAATTGAAATTGTTCGAATGTGGTCTTCCAAAAAATATGGCAGCAGAATTATACAAACCATTTGTGATCAGAAAATTGATCGAACGTGGTATTGTAAAAACTGTAAAATCAGCCAAAAAGATTATAGATAGAAAAGAGCCTGTAGTTTGGGATATCTTAGAGAATGTTCTTAAAGGACATCCAGTATTACTAAACCGTGCTCCTACGTTACACCGTCTAGGTATCCAAGCTTTTCAGCCTAAACTTATAGAAGGTAAAGCGATACAATTACATCCATTAGTTTGTACGGCATTTAATGCCGATTTTGATGGGGATCAGATGGCAGTACACTTACCATTAGGTCCAGAAGCAATTTTAGAGGCTCAATTATTGATGTTAGCATCGCATAATATCTTGAACCCTGCTAATGGTTCACCAGTAACAGTTCCTTCTCAGGATATGGTACTTGGTTTATATTATATGACTAAGTCTCGTAGATCTACACCAGAATTGATAATAAAAGGTGAGGATTTAACATTCTATTCTCCTGAAGAGGTAGTTATTGCTTATAATGAAAAAAGACTTGATATTAATGCTAATATTAAGGTAAGAACGAATGATATTAATGAAGAAGGAGAAGTAGTCACTAAGATTATTGAAACTACTACAGGTAGAGTTTTATTTAATGAAAAAGTACCTGAAAAAGCTGGATATATTAATGAAGTATTGACCAAAAAATCTTTGAGAGATATTATTGGTGGAATCCTTAAGGTAACTAGTGTTCCTGAAACAGCAGTTTTCCTTGATGAGATCAAAACGTTAGGATATAATTTCGCTTTTAGAGGTGGTTTATCATTTAGTTTAGGAGATATTATTATCCCAGCAGAGAAACATACGATGATTGCCGATGCTAATTCTCAGGTAGATAATATTGTGGCAAACTATAATATGGGTCTTATAACCAATAATGAGCGTTATAACCAGGTTATTGATATTTGGACTTCTACAAATGCAGAGTTGACAGAACTGTCGATGAAACGTATTAGAGAAGATCAACAAGGATTTAACTCGGTATATATGATGCTTGATTCTGGTGCAAGGGGATCTAAAGAGCAAATTCGTCAGTTAACAGGTATGCGTGGTCTTATGGCTAAGCCTAAAAAAGCTAGTTCTGCTGGAGGAGAAATTATTGAAAATCCAATTCTTTCTAACTTTAAAGAAGGTCTTTCTATTCTTGAATACTTTATCTCTACGCACGGTGCACGTAAAGGTCTTGCAGATACAGCCTTGAAAACGGCTGATGCAGGATATCTTACTCGTCGTTTAGTAGATGTTGCACAAGACGTAATTGTTAATATTGAAGATTGTGGAACGTTAAGAGGTGTAGAAGTATCTCCTTTGAAGAAAAATGAAGAGATTATAGAAGGTCTTGCAGCTAGAATTGTTGGTAGAACAGCACTTATAGATGTGATTAATCCTTTAACTCAAGAAATCTTAGTAGAGGCAGGTGTAGAGATTGATGATGTAATCGCTAAGACTATTGAAAATTCTCCTGTAGAATCGGTAGAAGTACGTTCGGCGCTTACATGTGAAGCTAAGAAAGGTATTTGTGTAAAATGTTACGGGCGTAACCTTGCTACAGGTAAAACTGTTCAACGAGGTGAAGCTGTAGGTGTAGTTGCTGCACAGTCTATTGGAGAACCAGGAACACAGCTTACATTGCGTACTTTCCACGTGGGTGGTATTGCAGGTAACATCTCTGAAGAAAATCAATTGAAATCTAAATTTGCTGGTAAAGCAGAAATAGAAGAATTAAAGACTGTTAAAGGAGAAGATGCAGAAGGAAAAGAAATTGATGTAGTAATTTCTCGTACTTCAGAAATTAAAATCGTAGACCCTAAAACTAAAATAGTTTTAAGTACAAACTTAATCCCTTATGGTTCTCAATTATTCATCAAAGATGGTGATAAGATGGAGAGTGATCAGGTAATTTGTCAATGGGATCCTTATAACGGTGTGATTATTTCAGAATTTGCCGGTAAGGTGAAATATGAAAATATTGAACAAGGTATTACCTATCAAGTAGAAATAGATGAGCAAACTGGATTCCAGGAAAAAGTAATTTCTGAATCTCGTGATAAGAAAAAAATACCAACTCTTCTTATATATGGTAAGGGAGATGAAGTATTACGTTCTTACAACCTTCCGGTTGGAGCTCACCTAATGGTAGATGATAATGATAAGATCAAAGTAGGTAAGGTGTTGGTTAAGATTCCACGTAAATCTGCAAAAGCAGGTGATATTACTGGAGGTTTACCAAGAGTTACGGAATTGTTTGAAGCTCGTAACCCATCAAACCCTGCAGTTGTTAGTGAAATAGATGGAGTTGTATCATTTGGTAAGATCAAACGTGGTAATCGTGAGATCATAGTAGAATCTAGAATAGGTGAGATTAAGAAATACTTAGTTAAACTTTCTAATCAGATTTTGGTACAAGAAAATGATTTTGTACGTGCAGGAATGCCATTATCTGATGGTTCTGTTACGCCAGAAGATATCCTTAAAATTAAAGGGCCTTCTGCTGTACAACAATATCTTGTGAATGAAGTTCAAGAGGTATATCGATTACAAGGTGTGAAGATTAATGATAAGCACTTTGAAGTTGTAGTGCGCCAGATGATGCGTAAAGTAAGAATACAGGATCCAGGTGATACTATTTTCTTAGAGAATCAATTGGTACATAAATCTGATTTTATTGAAGAGAATGATGCTATTTTTGGAATGAAAGTAGTTGAAGATGCTGGAGATAGTGAAAACATGAAACCAGGTCAAATCATTTCTCCTCGTGATTTAAGAGATGAGAATTCTGTGTTAAGAAGAGATGATAAAAACTTAGTCGAAGCGAGAGATGTTTCTCCTGCTACTGCGACTCCTATACTACAAGGTATAACAAGAGCTTCGCTACAAACTAAGTCATTTATATCTGCAGCTTCTTTCCAGGAAACTACAAAAGTATTGAACGAAGCCGCTGTTAGTGGAAAAGTAGATACACTTGAAGGTCTTAAAGAAAACGTAATTGTTGGACACAGAATACCAGCAGGAACGGGAATGAGAGATTATGAAAGTATTATTGTAGGTTCTAAAGAAGAATTCGAAGATCGAATGGAACAACGACAAGAAGTTAATTATAACTAAATTATAAAGCCTGCCTTTTTAGGCAGGCTTTCTTTTTTATAAAGGATTTTAATAAAATTGATATGGCTGAGAATAAAAACCAAAAACAAAATCAATTAAATATAGAATTAGACGAAGCAGTTGCCGATGGAACATATAGCAATTTGGCTATTATAAACCATTCAGTTTCTGAATTTGTTGTCGATTTTGTGAATATTATGCCAGGAAGACCTAAAAGCAAAGTCAAAAGTAGAATTATCTTAACTCCACAACATGCCAAAAGATTATTGAAGGCACTTAGTGATAATGTAAATAGATTCGAATCTGCACATGGCGAAATTAAAGACTATGAACAACCTCCAATCCCTATGAATTTTGGTCCAACAGGCGAAGCTTAGTCGTGATAGTTTTTATTTATTCATTGTAATTTACGAATAAATTAAAAATATAGTGTAACAAAAACCCGCTTAAAAAGAGCTCTTTTTAAGCGGGTTTTTGTTGTTTATAGATATAGAGCTTAGGTTAGAGCTTTAAAGGCTATTATAAGTCTTTAAAATTCTGATGTGAAATGAAATCGAATTGTTGGGTATTTTTGTTGTGTCATTTGTAAGCTAAATGATGAATCTGCAAAGAATACCAATTGATCGTGTTTGTCTTTGGCCAGAAATTTACTTTTCACACGTTTAAACTCTTTAAATTCATCGTTATCCGCGTCTTCTGGATCAATCCAACATGCTTTGTGTACATTCAGGTTTTCATAAGTACATTTTGCACCATATTCGTGTTCAAGTCGATATTGAATAACTTCATATTGAAGTGCTCCTACGGTACCAATAACTTTTCTTCCATTTAATTCTAAAGTAAATAATTGGGCAACACCTTCATCCATTAATTGATCAATACCCTTTGCTAATTGTTTGGATTTCATAGGATCGGCATTATTGATGTACCTAAAATGTTCGGGAGAAAAACTTGGTATACCTTTGTAGTGTAATACTTCTCCTTTGGTAAGAGTATCTCCTATTTTAAAATTACCTGTATCATGCAATCCTACGATATCTCCAGGATAAGAAATATCTACTATTTGCTTTTTTTCGGCAAAGAAGGCATTGGGACTCGAAAATTTTAATTTTTTATTATGTCTTGTATGTAGATAAGGCACATTTCTTTCAAAAGTACCAGAAACAATTTTTATAAACGCTAATCTATCTCTATGTTTAGGGTCCATATTAGCGTGAATCTTAAATACGAACCCTGTAAAATCCTCTTCATCAGGTCTTACAAGGCGAATATCACTCTCTTTTGGCCTAGGAGTTGGAGCAATGTTTACAAAGCAATCTAACAATTCTCGAACACCAAAGTTATTTAGTGCAGATCCAAAAAATACAGGCTGTAGAGTACCATTTTTATAGGCTTCACTATCAAATTTTGGATAAATTCCTTCTACTAATTCTAATTCTTCTCTTAACATTTCGGCTGCATCGTCACCAATAGTGTCGTTTAGTTGGTTAGATGATAGATCAGAAATTTCAATAGTTTCTTCTATATTTTTTCTACTATCTCCACTGAAAAGATTAATGTTTTTCTCCCAGATATTATAAATCCCTTTGAAATCATAACCCATTCCAATAGGAAAACTAAGAGGAGTTACAGTGAGCCCTAATTTTTGTTCAATTTCATCAAGAAGTTCAAATGCATCCTTACCTTCACGATCTAATTTATTGATAAAAACAATCATAGGAATATTTCGCATTCTACATACCGAAACTAATTTTTCAGTTTGTTCTTCGACTCCTTTTGCTACATCAATAACTACGATAACGCTATCTACGGCAGTTAATGTTCTAAAAGTATCCTCGGCAAAATCCTTATGCCCAGGAGTATCTAGAATATTGATTTTAATATTTTTATATTCAAATGCTAAAACTGAGGTCGCTACAGAAATCCCACGCTGACGCTCTATTTCCATAAAGTCACTAGTAGCACCTTTTTTAATTTTATTTGATTTTACAGCTCCAGCTTCTTGAATCGCACCTCCAAATAATAATAATTTCTCAGTTAATGTTGTTTTACCAGCATCTGGATGGGATATAATCCCAAAAGTCCTTCTTCTATTGATTTCGTCTGTAAATTTCATAGCAAATTATCGAATGAGGATGCAAATATAACATTAAAATACACAATCATGTCTATTGGGTTAAGGGCTATAATTCTAAATTTTTAGAAAAAAAAGAGTAAGCTTTCTTTTGATAAAGGTTTTTTGGCGAAAAAATGTGTTTTTGGTCGAAATATTTACGGAAATCCGTAATCATAAGTGTTAAATTTTTAAATTTAAATATCATTTTTACAGCAAGTAACTTTTAAGAGAATACGTTTTTCGTATTTAGTACATGAACCAAAAAAAGTTATCAAATGATGAAGTTACCCTTATTGTAAGCGAAATTCCCCTAGATTAAGTAACAACGTTTATCGACATACTTTGGTATTTCGTCGAATAAAACTGTTGTTTAGCCGATTTGTAATAGAAAATTATCTAAAGCAATAGGATATTAGTGAAATCTTATTACTATTTTTACAATAGTAAATTATGGTTTTACCGTAGTTAATGTAAGTTTTTGTTACACAAATAGTTATATTTGTGTTGTTTTATAAATGATTCGGAAAAGTCTAACCCCTTTTTGACTTTATCGGATGGAATTGTAAACACATCGTCATATGAAAAAAATTACCCAAATCTCTGGGTATGTACATATTGTACATGCTCTACACTACATTGCGTTTAAATTCAAAAGGAATAATCTACTTCGATTTGGATTCCTGTTTGTGTTTTCCTTATTTCTTTCGTTAACATCGTACGCTCAAACCGTCGGTGCCCATTGGTGGAATGGTAGAGGATACCTTGTTGATTTTAGAACAGCGACACCAACAGTAACTTGTGGATTACCTACTGATGGAGCTTTTGAGGCTACCGCAACATGGAGTGATCCTGGAACTGGGGATTTGGTATTTTATGTGGACGATGGTACAGTTAGAGATGAGGCAGGTGTTTTATATACTAACGGGAGTGGAATAAATACTAATGGTACTCGTACACAGATGGCATCTGTAATGCCAGTACCGGGAACCAATGCAGAACAGATTTATATTATACATGCTAATGGTAGAGATGAAGACAGGGATGGTACTGCATATTATTCTATTGTAGATATTCCTTCAAAAACTGTAATTAGCAGTAATAATTTATTGCTGGATAATAATTCAGAAGCTATATATGGTACAAATAATGGTAGTGGTTGTGGAGCGTGGTTAGCGGCAATTTCAAATGATGACACTTTATGTACAACAAATTGTGCAGGAACTTTAAATTTATGGGAGGTTGATGCAGACAATCCATTAACTCTAGCAAGGGGTAATAATGCAGATTTAACGATTCCTCTACCACAAAATTTACCACGTAGTGGTGAGCGTGGTTCCATACGATTTTCACCGCAAAATGATAGAATAGCACTGGCGATAGAAGGTGGTTTTGGCACTATAGATGGTGGTGTATGGTATGCAGATTGGGATTCATCTACAGGAACAGTAGGAGCTTGGACAAAAGTTCCAATTTCTTTTGGGGTAAATACTGTTACAGGATATAGTGTAGAGTTTTCACCTGATGGCTCTCGATTATTTTTTGGACATAGATTAGCAACTTTTGATAATCAATACGTAGGTTGGTCTAGCCCTATATATGTACATCAACTTGGGGATAATTTTTCTACAGCACTTACGGGTATTGGATACTCTGGTGTGCAATTAGGTCCAGATGATAAGTTATATATTACAGCTTCGGGATTAACGACATTATTGTTTTTAAATAACCCTGATACAGTTACTACAGCAGGAAGTGCAAGTTTTGGCACCATTGCGATACCAGGAGGATGTACTCAAGGATTTAATTTTTCTCAACAAATTGTCTTTTTTGGTAGTTGTTTAAGTGATACGGATGGTGATGGTATTTTAGATGAAACTGATAATTGTGTAAATACGGCTAATCCAGGTCAAGAAGATGCTGATTCTGATGGTATTGGTGATGTATGTGATCCAGATAGTGATAGTCCAACAGCTACTAATGATACACCTGCCGATGTTGCAGAGGATAGTGGAACGACTAACATTGCAGTATTAGGCAATGATAGTTTTGGAGGCGATGGTCCAAGTACTGGAACGATCAATGTAACTGCTATTCCAGCGACAGTAGGAACTGCCGTAGTGAATAATGGAGGTACCCCGAATGATCCTACAGATGATACGATTGACTTTACACCAGCCTTAGACTATAATGGTCCAGTAACGATCACCTATGAGATTGAGGATGCAGATGGAGATACAGATA
>NZ_OMPE01000007.1 GCF_900312815.1 Aquimarina sp. AU474
TAGAAAGCACCAAAATTTTGCACGATTATGATAATTATCAGGATGCATTAAATGATTATGCATATTCGCAATATAGTAAAGGTGCAGGAAAATCGGGTTTTACAGAAAAAGTAGCCGAATTACGACAGTTTTTTAATCGTTCCCGTACCACTTTAAAAACCAATGATACCGAAGAATAGTAGATTAGATTGTTGGAAGAGATAAGGAAGGTAGAAAAAATGAAATCTGAAAATTAGAAGACAGCTACAAATACCTACAAACACCTCCTGTTGGATCTTTTTAATGAAGTTTTGGGCCAAAAAGACGAAAAATTGGACCTTGAACACCCATAATTAAAGCAAAGAGACCCAAAATTAGACTCTGAACACCCAAAATTAGACTCTGAACACCCAAAATTAGACTTTGAACACCCAAAATTAGACATGCAACACTCAAAATTAGACTTTCAGTGTCTAAATTTGGGTCAACATGGCCCAATAGAAGGTCAATATGGCCCAACAGAAGGTGTTTTATAGATAACGTAAGATATAAAAGGTCTAAAATTAAGCGATACAACAATCAAAATGTACATGCAAATCCCTGTAAATAATTTTAAGTCAATTAGAAATCCCCTAGATTTGTGAAAAACATAATAGAAATATGTGTACTAGTGCACATATCCAATTGTTGTACACCATATGAAAAAAGTATCCGCTATCATATTATTCTTAATTGGACTATTAACATTTGGACAAGAAAATAATCTGGAACAAATTGATCGCAAGGTGATTTCAATAGATTCGAACTCTGAACTTACTATAAATGAGTTCGATTGGGTTGAACTGACAGGAATTGCAACAGATGGTGGTGGAATTTTAAAAGTCTGGAAGGATAACAACAATATTCATAAAGTCGTTCAAGAAATTGGACTTTCTTATGGACGAATTAGGACGACTATTTATTTAACTAACGGAATCCCTGTAAAGGTTATCGAAATGGAAGAAAACTTTGAACGAAATGATGACGGTTTAAATTACTCAAAACTAGATCAAGTTTTTAAACAAGAGTTTTATGTTTTCAACTGGGAAATGGGAGAAGGAAAATACAAAAAGACAGGAAAAAGAGTGATGAGCGAAAGTGGTTGTTCTCACCTTGATTATGAACCAATTATTGAACGTGCTCAAAAAGCAATAACAGAATAGAAATCAGAAATGAACAAAAATAAAATTGTTGGAATCATAATTATAATTTTAGCTATACTTTGGATCATACACTACTGTTACAAAGTATATTTATATCATTTCACAGATTTACTATTTTTTACTATGCTACCAAATTATGTTCTAGCAATTAATATAACCCTTGGATTATTGATGTTTTTGTTGGGCGTAAAAACTATAAAAGGTAGTTTAAAATTAAATAAAACAATAACCATCTCAATTTTAGCTATTGTTTTAGGTGCTATATTGGAAATTACTGCACCATTATAAAAAAGAAAACGGTGTACAACAACATATATGTGATCATAGCAGCTTAGTAACGAATCGAAAGGTTGTTGTATTTTTGGTAAGGCGCAATGCTTGCTGATAGGAAAAGTTAGCAACCACTGCGCAGAAAAAGTCGATGACTTGGTAACAATTTGCCCTGCTACTACACATATATTAAACGTTGTAAGCCATATGAAAAAATATGAATAAACAATTAACCTATATTTTAATAGCACTACTATTAAAGTCAATAATTGGAATTGCTCAATCTGACAGTGAACAGATTAAATTTCATCAGATTAAGATAACTGCATCATCTATACATCCAGTCAAATTTAATATTTCAGATACGTCAAATGTTCCATTTGTTCAGGAAATCATTGATAATAATGGCCGAACTCAAGAAATAAGATTCTATAATTCGTTGCACAAATTAACATATGCTGGCTCTGGATTTTACGGAGGACCGATCATCCGGTATGATTATTTGGATAATAAAATAGTCGAAACCTATTATAGTGGAGAAAATGAAATTGCAAATGACTTTAAAACCTCTGAAGTCCCCTATAGATCAATATATCATCTAAATGAAAATAATCAAATTGAATCAATAGAGATTAAATATAAAATGGAATTTGAATGGACAACTAATAGTCTTGACGAAACAATTAAACATCTTGAACTATATAAAAAGTACGTTTCCGAGGTGTCTGAATTGAATTCCGTATTTGGATATGCCTATGCTTCCGGAAAATTGAACGGTGAAAATCCGAAAAGAAAAAAATAAACAGCTTACAACACTATATATGATGTCATAGCAGCTAAGTAATCAATCGAATGGTTGTTGTATTTTTGGTAAGACGCAATGCTTGCTAAATGGAAAAGTTAGCAACCAATGCGCAGAAAAATCGAAAAGCAAGGTAACATTTTGCCCTGCTACGACACATATATAAAACGTTGTACGCAAGCTTGAGGCAATAATGAATCTGAAAGACTAGAATTATCTATTTTTACAAATAGTAATTTATTTTCCATTGAATAAAATTAGCAATCATACTATAGACCTTAATAAATCCATTGTCGTATTACCATTCAAAAATATGAGTGGTGATAATAGCTACGATTACTTTTCAGATGGTATTACCGAAGAAATCATTAATGCCCTATCAAAAGTTGAAGGGCTTAAAGTAACCGCAAGAACATCATCATTTGCATTTAAAAATAAGCCTACGGATATTCGAATTATTGGTAATGAGTTGGGTGTTACAAATGCCGTTGAAGGCAGTATTAGAATTGCAAAAGACAGGATTCGTATATCGACACAATTAACACGTACCGATAACGGATTTCTCTTATGGTCCGAAAAGTTCGATAGGCAATTAGACGATATATTCGCATTGCAAGATGAAATAAGTCTGTTAATTGCAGATAAGATAAGAGAGAACTTTGGGCATATTGAAATTGATGAATCTCTATCAACCATTCATACTCAAAATTTAAAAGCCTACCAATGGTATCTCAAAGGTAGACATTACCAATTAACCTGGAATTTGGTTAATATGGAGAAAGCCATTGACTTTTATAAAAAAAGTGCAAGTATTGATGCTAATTATGCGGACCCTTTAGTAGCAATTGGTTGGTGCTATGCCATACTTGCCAGTTGGAGGCATATAGACAGAGTTGATGGTCTTATAAAAGCGAATGAATATCTTGAAAAAGGCTACCAACTAAATTCAGAGTCATATACGGGACACTTCGCAAAAGCAACCATAAGTTTTTGGGGTAACTGGCAATTCAAAAAAGGGTATCAGGAGTTTATGCAATGTTTAGATGTCAATCCTTATTTTGGTGAGGCTAATGAAGCTTTGGCTGAATTATATACAGCAAATGGTCTTTTTGATGAGGCTTTAAAAGAGACTGACCATATACTTAAAATAAATCCGTTATCACCAAATCACTACTATACAAGAGGAAATATTTTCTACCTAAAGGGTGATTTTGATACAGCAATAAAATGTTTCGAAAGTTCTTTAAAAATTGACAAAACTTTTGATTTAAGTAGACATTTAAAATTGGCGTGTCTAATATTTAAAAAGAATAAGAAAGAAGCCATAGTATTCGCAAAGACGTTTTTAAGCGATAAGTTCTTGGTTATGGTTGAAGAGTTATATAATGCTATTAATAATAAGCAAACTATTGAGTATAACGGGTTACTCTTAACTGATGCAGAAAACTTGATGGTCTTTTGGGATTTATACTACTTAATACATTGTAATAAAATAGAAGAAGCTCTTAACCGTTTAGAAGTCTTGGTAGATGAAAGAATCGGACAGGTAATCAACTTTCAGTTCGACCCATTTTTAGAACCATTAAGGCAAACAAATAGATATAAAAAATTAGTAGAGAGTGTTTCTGCAAGTCAAGAAATTAAGAACCTAATAGTTCCGCAATTAACGGATACATCCGTACTAACATTCTCTGATGCTGAATCCTCAAAGTTAAAAGCACAATTAGAAGGGCTTTTAAGTATGTCCAAACAATATTTAAATCCTGAAATATCGTTACGAGTTTTAGCAAAAGAGTTAGACATCAACCCAAATAAACTATCAAAGTTCATTAACGATAATCTAAAAACCAATTTTAATGAGCTTATCAACACCCATCGTTTAGACCACTTCAAACAAATCGCACTAAAACCAGAAAATAAGCATCTTACCTTATTAGGGTTAGCCTACGATAGTGGTTTTAACTCAAAGACAGTTTTCAATACCTATTTCAAAAAGGTAGAAGGAATAACACCAAAACAGTGGTTAAAATCGCAATTGTAATTAGTTAGATTTTATTTTTCTACTGTTTAGAATGTAATAAGTTCTAAATCTCACTTCTTACGTTCTGAATTTCATTTCAGAACGACTGCCTTTGTATTTCACTACACTTTTGTATCATCAAAATTTTTGAATCAGCTCATTTAGAGCAAAAAACGAACAGTTATGTTACACAAAACAAAAAACACAATCAAAACGGCTTTATTCATTCTATTAGCAGCATTTACTATGGCTTGCTCAAACGATGATGATGCACTTTCTGAAATCCCTTCACCTTCAGAAATTCAAACACAAGAAGACTTAACATCATATTTGCAACAAGTATTAGATGCCAAAGAAGTAGCTGGGTTTGCTGTTACTCTTGTAAAAAACAATAGTGTTACCTATAGTAATGCGTTTGGGTTAAAAAATATTGAACAAGACGAGATTTTTAGCAATCAGACCGTAATTAATATTGCTTCATTGAGTAAAACCTATGTTGCAGCGGCTACTGCAAAAGCTATTGAGCAAGGCTATTTTACTTTAGATACACCTATTAATCAATTACTTCCAGTAGATATAGTTAATCTTAAAAATCCTGAAGCCATAATTACGGTAAAGCATTTAGTCACCCATACTTCGGGTATCATTGATGACGCAAACACCTACATCACAACAAATTATTTTGTCTTACCAAATCAGGATATGTCTACACCAGGTGCTGATATTTTGGTGAATCAATTAGGGCTTTCAATTACTAACCCAGTACCATTAGAAGAGTATTTAGCAGAATATTTTGTTGAGGATGGAGAACTCTATGGTGAAGCTAATTTTATCGACGTCGTACCAGGAAGTACTTGGTCGTACTCAAATGTAGCAACCTCATTAATGGGATTTGTTATAGAATCTGCAACTGAAATTGACTTTGCAACCTATGTTCAATCAAACATTATAAAACCATTACAAATGAATAACACAACATTTAATGTGTTAGAAGTGGACTTTGCTCAAACTGCAGTACCCTATTTAGATAGGAACACACCCTTACCTTTTTATGGTAATCACGGATACCCAGAAGGTAGTATACATACTACGAATAATGACTTAAGTAATTATTTGCTAGATATGGTAAAGGGTATAAAAGGACAATCTAATACACTTTTTCCAAATGAATATTACCAATTACTATTTACTGAGCAATTAGAAGATAATATTACACCGGATTTCTTTGCTGACAATCACGGTATATACTGGTACAAGAAAAATAACAATTGGTCTCACGGTGGAAATAGTTTAGGAGTTTCAAGTCATATACAAATAGAAGCAGACGGTTCTTATGGATTCTCAATCATTGCAAATGTAGATGCAACATTCTCTGATAATACACCAAAATGGGAAGAAGTACTTCAATTGGTGACTCAAGGTATTCAAGAGTATATCCAAAACAGTTAATCAAATAATCCCATTTAAAAATGATACCAGAAAATAATAGCAAAAGGATACTTCTTGCAGGCGCGACAGGATATCTCGGTAGCTATATCGCAAGAGAAATGAAAGATAGAGGTCTGAAAGGAGTACTAATAGCACGTAGTCCAGAAAAGCTAAAACATCTTGAGTCTTCAAGATTACAAATTGTAAAAGCAGAAGTAACAAGTGCTAATACATTAAAAGGTATAGCAAATAATGTAGACACCGTAATTTCTACTATAGGAATAACACGTCAAAAAGACGGATTAACATATATGGATGTGGATTACAGAGCTAATCTCAATCTGCTTAATGAAGCAAAAAGAGCTGGAGTTAGAAAATTTATCTATGTATCAGCAATAAATGGTAATAAGCACAGAAACTTAAAAATTCTGGAAGCAAAAGAAGCCTTTGTAGATGAATTGAAGAAATCCGGTTTAGAGTATACTGTAGTTCGCCCTAATGGTTTCTTTTCAGATATGAAAGACTTTTTAGAAATGGCAAAAAAAGGAAAGGTATACCTCTTTGGAAACGGTGAACAACTAATGAATCCAATTCACGGTGAAGACCTTGCGGAATTGTGTTTGGATTTGGTGGATGATGATGTAGAAGAAATTTCTGTTGGTGGTCCTGACATTCTAACGCATAATGAGATTGCGGAATTAGCATTTAGTACACAGGGCAAAGTGTCATCAATTTGGCATTTACCAGACTGGATAAGAAGGCTAACCCTATGGACTTTGCGCAAGTTTACATCAATAAGTACTTATGGTCCTTTAGAGTTCTTTTTAACGCTTATGGCAGATGATAATGTAGCTATGCGCTATGGAAAAAACAAACTTCAAGATTTCTATTTAATAGAGACTCGTAATTCTAAATAATTAATGTGATGATACGTAAAATTTTAAGCAATAAATGTCCCAATTGTAACGAAGGACATATTTACAGTAAAAAGAATATCTACTTCAATTTTTTTTCAAATAAGATGAATAAAGAGTGTGAGAATTGTGGATATAAATTCGAAAAAGAACCAGGGTTTTTCTTTGGTGCAATGTATGTGAGTTACGCACTTGGTATAGCAGAAGCTGTAGCAGTCTTCATTTTAGGAAGGTTATTTTTTGAGTCGGTTTACGATATGAGAATAATCTTTTGGATAGGATTAACATTATTACTCTTATCTGCTTTTAATATGAGAATTTCCAGAATAATCTGGATTTATCTAATGCGAAAAATATAAGTACAAAAGAAGTTCTGAAAAGTAATTCAGAACGATTTACAGTGCTACATAAAAGACATTTACAGAATAAAGTTTTAAAATAAAACCAGAAGTCATGAAAGCGGTAGTATATAAAAAATATGGAGGTCCAGAAGTACTTCAATTCAAGGATATACCTAAACCTATAGTCAAGCCTAACGAAGTTTTAATTAAAGTAATAGCAACTTCCGTTACTGCTGGTGATGTACGTCTTCGAGAATCTAATTTTCCACCATTAGTTTGGTTACCTGCACGATTAATTTTTGGATTATTTAGACCCAAAAAACAAATATTGGGTCACGAGTTTTCAGGAATTATTGTTGATTCTGGGCTAAAAGTTTCAAATTTTAAAATAGGTGATGAAGTCATTGGAACAACATCAATGCTTAAATCAGGTGCATATACAGAATTTATAGCAGTACCCGAATTCTGGAAACAAGGAGCATTAGCACTTAAACCAACGAATTTAGATTTTAAACAAGCAGCAGTGCTTCCTATTGGTGCAATGACAGCATTATTTTTATTAAAAAAGGCAGAGACTTATAAGGGTAAAAGAATCTTAATATATGGAGCTTCTGGTAGCGTTGGTAGTTATGCAGTCCAAATTGCAAAATTTTTAGGCGCAGAAGTTACAGGAGTATGTAGTAGTCGAAATATAGAAATGGTAACTGCGCTTGGTGCAGATGCAGTTACTGATTATACAAAAGAAGATTTTACCAAAACAGACAAAGCATTTGATATTGTTTTTGATACCGTTGGTAAAATAAGTAAAGTAGAGGCAAAAACTGTCCTTTTTAAAAGCGGTAAATATCTAACAACCAAAATGCTCACTAAAGAAAGTAAAGCGTCTTTAGAAGAAGTAAAAAGAATGGTTGAAAATCAAGCAATCCGTCCATTTATAGATAAAACTTACCCTTTAGAAGATATTCAAAAAGCACACGCTTATGTTGATACAGGCAGAAAGCGCGGAAACATTTCAATACTAATTTAAAACAGCAGAAATGAAAAATATACTAATAATCAATGGTCATCCAGACAAAGAAAGTTTCAACTGGGCCTTATCAGAAAGTTATACTAAAGGCGCAATTATGGCAGGTGCAAAAGTAGGAATCATAAACCTAATAGATTTAAAGTTCGACCCTAATTTAAAATATGGGTATCGCATTCCTTACCCTTTAGAACCAGATTTAGAAGAGGCTATCGCTAAAATTAAGGATGCAAACCACATCGTTTGGTTTTTCCCGATGTGGTGGTACGGTACGCCAGCATTATTAAAAGGATTTATAGATAGAACATTCTTACCAGGTGTAACATTCAAATATCAGAAAGGAAAAGTATTTCCAAATAAATTACTAAAAGGAAAAACTTCAAGAATGGTCATAACATCAGATACGGTAAGCTGGTATCATAGCTTGGTTATGAAAAAGCCAGTGATTAATCATATGAAAAAAGGTGTATTAGAGTTTTGTGGTATTAAGCCCGTAAAAACGACCTATTTAGCCCCTATAAAAAGTTCTTCTTTAGAGCAACGTAAAAAATGGCTTTTCAAAATTGGAAAGCTCGGTGAAGCATTAAAATAAATAACAATTTAAAAACATAATTATTATGAAAAACATTTTAGCATTTTCTGGAAGTAATAATCCAGATTCGATTAACGAAAAATTAGTACAGTCTGTAATCAACAAATATCCAGAATATGATATCAGATTTATAGATTTAAAGAAATTTGACGCACCCATTTACTCTCAAAAAATTCAGTCAAGTGGCATACCTGATACTATTTTAGAACTGTATAAAATTTTTCAGGAGAGTGAAGGTTTTATCATAGCATCACCAGAGCATAATGGTTTGCCATCAGCTTTTTTAAAAAACACAATAGATTGGCTATCGGTGATCACTCAAAAATTCTTCGATAACAAACCTGTACTATTGTTAAGTACATCACCTGGTGCAACAGGCGCAAGAACACATTTAGGTCTATTAGCTAAATTAGTTCCTTTATGGGGAGGAAAACTAAAAGCAACGTATTCTTTAGGTAGTTTTGAAAGTAACTTTGATGTAAACACTAAAAGAATTACAAATGATTTAGAGTTTAAAAAACTTGATAAAGCATTTAATGCTTTTATTAGCAACGACACAAAAGCAGTGAAAACTAATAAAGAAGTTGTAGAATCTTATTTCAATGCGTTTACAAGTGGCAATTTAGACAAAGTGCTTACTATTTTTCATCCAAATGCCTATATCGTTAGTGTTAAAGAAGAAGAGCGTTCTACCGAGAAATTACACGGTATATATCGCACACGTGAAGAAGCGAAGCAATTCTTAAAAAATATAGTAGCACTTTTTGAAACTAAAGAGTTTACGGTAGATACTGTAGTTGAAGCTGAAGGTAATTTGGTTATTGCTAAAGGTAAGTTTTCACACCTTGTAAAAAGTTCAGGGAAGTTATTTAATAGCAATTGGGTACAACTATGTATAATCAAAGATGAGATGATTAAAGAATATCGATTCTACGAAGATTCTGCTGCATTAATTGAGGCATCATCTATTCAATTAGTATAGTTATGAAATCAAGACCAATAGAGCATCAATTTGAGTTTTGGGCAAATTTAGGTAAGGTAGGTGGTTATATTTATCAATATGATGGATATACCACACTCTTACCAAGCCAAGGTACTTGGCCATCAAAAACATTCAATATTCAGAATAACAGTATTACTAAACTCAAAACTGAAATTTTGAAAAGTAGTATACCCAATGCTATTGCTTTAGATGCAGATGATGTAATCAATCCAGTACTAATTGAAAATCACTTCAATATGACATCTGTAGTAGAAGGTATGTCAGTTAAAGTATCTTCTAATATATTGTTTAAAGAGAGTCCTAATATTATAAGAGTAGATGATGAGACTGGTGTTGATATATTTTCAAGCATTGCATCAAACGCTTTTGGTTATAATATTCATCCCAAAGTAATAGTAGGATTAATAAAAGACCCAAATACCCAGTTATTTATAGGGCAGCACAAAGCACAATTTGTAAGTTGCGGTATACTTTACTTGGATAAAAACGGAGATTCAGGCTTGCATATGATTGGAGCTAAAAAGCAAATGAGAGGTTTAGGTATTGGTAAGCAAATGACGGAACATCTGTTAGCAAATGCACTTAAAAATCATAGTAATGAAATTCATTTAGTAGCATCTAAATTCGGTGCGCCTATATACCGAAAGTATGGTTTTATAAACAGAGGTCATCTAAATTCATACAGATTATAACTCTTGGATTTTAACTCTCTAATTTTTGCATTTATGGTTGAAATTTGTTTAAAAAGTATTGATTGGTCTCAATATTAAAATTAGTCAAATAACAATTATACCTAAAACGAGAAATTTTGTAACACTTTTAATAATAGACAATTAAAAAATAGAAATATGAGAATAATATTAATTATTGCTTTTCTTTTTAGCCTATCGTCAATTGTATTTGGTCAAAACTCTTTAAATAAAAAGATTAAGACAAGATTGAAAACTCAATTAGAAAGTGAGTCTATTAAAAATGTATTCTTTCACATATATTCGGAATCAAAAAATATTGATATCCAATTAGTAGAAAGTAAAAATGCAAAAGTAGATTCTTTGAATATCAATAATCCTTTTTACACGGCAAGTATAACAAAAATGCTTACTGCTACTTCTATAGGTTTACTTAGGGATAAAGGAAAATTAAATTTTGAGGATAATATTACCAAATATTTACCCAAAGCTTTATGGAACAAACTACACTATTTTAAAGGTAAAGACTATACTAAAGAAATTACAATAGCACACCTTCTAAATCATTCATCAGGATTACCAGACTATTTCACAGACCAAACTTTTGACGGCAGCCCTAATATTATAAACCAACTACTGATTCATACAGATAAGATTTGGTCGCCACAGGAAGTTCTTGAATTTACTAAAGAAAGGATGAAACCTCATTTTATTCCAGGTGATGAGTATCGCTATTCAGATTCAAATTATGTCCTTTTGGCTTTGATTATAGAAAACATAAGCGGTAATTCATTTGATGAGTTTTTAAAGAAACATATTTTTCAACCATTAGGTATGAATAATTCTTATATAAATTTAAAATCATTACCTCTAAGTAATACCCGTAGTATATCTAAATTCTATGTCGCCGATGTGGAACTGTCATTAATAAATAGTTTAAGTTCAGATTGGGGTGGTGGAGGTTTAGTCTCTAATACCAAAGACCTTATAACATTTTTTCAAGCATTCAATGCTAATAAAATTGTAAAGGTGAATACACGCATAGAAATGCAGAAGTGGGTTAATGAATCGATAGGGACAAAGTATGGATATGGGATTAGAAAAGTATCACTTAAAGATTTTAATGAGTTTAATGGCGACTTTACTCTTTTAGGTCATACAGGTAGTACTGCATCTTTTTTATGGTATTGTATAGAATTGGATACTTATATAGCAGGTACTTTTAATCAATTGGAAGCTTCAAAAAGCACACTAAATTTTGTGATGGATACAATCAAAATCATAGAAAACGAATAGTATTATGAAAAGTATTTATAACATAGGTATTTACTGTTTCATTTTGTTCCATAAAGTATATTTACAAATACGAAGCATTGATACTTACTATAATTAGCCAGCGTACAACAATGTGTATAAGTAATAGCGGTTTAAGTGATAAAACGAAAGATAAAATATAAAACAAAGGTCAGTACAAAACTGAAAAGTTAGTGAGTAGAAATCCGCTACTACTCATACACTAGACCGTTGGCAACAATATGACAAGAATCTTTTTACATATCATAATCATTCTGACTTTATTAAGTTGTAATGAAAATCCCCATAAAAAAGCATCGAAAGTAACCGAATCAATTAAAACGGAAGAAATTGATAGCGTAGTAAAATTTCGGACAGACGGAACCAAGGAATTTAAAATTCTAACAAAGAACGGACTGAAAAGTGGTAATGGATATCTTTTTGACCAAAACGAAAATGTTGTAGGACTTAAACATTATGAAAATGATACTCTAAATGGTTATGGATTATTGCTTAACGAAAATACATTCCGACCTAAATACTTGTATGAAACAAACAATGGAAAAAAAGATGGTGTAATAATTGAATTTTACGATGAGGGAATTATAAAATCATTTAGAAGTGCGGATATTTACAACTACAGTCAAAAAATCAAATTCCATAAAAATGGAGTAATTAAAAGTATTGGACAGACAGAAAACGGTGGAAAGGCTCAAGGAACTTGGCTATATTTTGATGAAAATGGAAAACTGGAAAAGAGTGTGGAATATGAAAATGGTAATACTAAAAAATAAAATACTACTGCCAACACGATATATGTGATCATAGCAGTTTGATGACTCAGTGGAAGATCTAGTTATTTTGGAGTAGCACAGCACTCGTAATTAAGAAAAGAGAGCAATCACTGTGCAGAAAAACCGAAAAACTCGGTAACATTTTACTCTGCTACGACACATATATTAACCGATAGGACATTTCACAAAATAAAACATTTCTAAAATTCAATTAATGAAAAACATTATTATTTTCTTTTCTTTTTCTCTTCTTATTTGCAATATCTATTCTCAAAACTTTTATGGACCGTATGGAGGAGGTAGAAACTATGAGCTAATGCTAAATTCTTTTGATTTAACTATTAATAGTTCTGATTTTAATACTATTAAGAATGGAATAGAAAATGCTACTTCAGGTCAAGTCATTTTAATAAACATAAATGATAATGAGATTATATCGCTTGATTCGACTGTAACAATACCAAATGGCGTAACCATTTTTGGAATGCGAGGTATCGAAGGTAAAAAAGGAGCAAGATTTACAGTAAGCGAATCTAATATCAATAAAACTGGTTTCATTCTAAAAGATGGTTCTCGTTTATCTGGAGTTAGGTTAAAAGGGCTTATTTTAAACCCAGAATCGCATGTAAGTGATGGGGCTTCAAAAAACATAGGTGTTAAAATTAATAATGCGAATAATATTTTTATTGATAATTGTGAAATCTCACATTGGACAATTGGGATAAGTGTAGATAATATAGATTTAGCCAAAAATATTAACATCCATAATAATTTTATACATCGCAATATGACAAACGGTCTTGGATATGGTATTTATGTAGGAGATAATACGTATTTAAATATTTATAAAAACATATTTGATTATAATAGACATTCAGTAGCAGGCGGAGGTTTTCCTAATAGCGGATATAACATTCTTAGAAATCTTTTTCTAACAAATAGAACTTCCCAGAATATGCATGAAATTGACATGCATGGTTGCAGAAAAAGTTCAATATGCCAAGAAAGATACCAAGACTGCTTCGCTGCAGGGGGAATAATAGAAATAGCATTTAATCACTTTGCAACCGATATAGCACATCACAATTCAATCAGTAATAGATATCCAAATATTAGTATTGCTGGTGAACCTGAAAACGCAACAATTCATAACAATCATTTTACGAGAAAATTTGCTACAGCAAACAATGCTGCCGAATATCAATTTCTATATCAAAGACATGCAGCTCCAGAAGCCGATCAACGATGCATAGATTTAGGTCTGGCAGATGAAGAAGAGATATTCGTTATCCAAAATGATGATAATGGAAGAGGAATAACACTTTCTGAAAATAACTTCGAACAAAATGACATGAAGTTAATGTATATTTCATGGGGAGGAATTACTAAGTGGAATATACTTAAACCGTATATGAATGAGCTATTTTTGATTGGTGATTTTAATGGAGATGGAAAATCTGATTTTTTCAAAGGAAATGGTAGTTCTTGGTGGATTTCATGGGGAGGAATTTCAGAATGGATAAAATTGGGGAATTCCCATAAAACTACTAGTAGTCTTTTCGTTAAGGATTGGAATAGAGATGGCATCGATGATTTGGTTTATAAATCTGGTGATACTTATACAATTTCATATTTTAATTCAAATGGTAATTTTTATACAGGTATTGACAATAATAATACGGGTAATATTATTAATCCTGATTTCCAAATTATGGATTTTGATGGGGATACCATTCCTGATTATTTTGAAACCACAGGAACCGAATGGTATATAACCTATTCTAGTACAGGAGTTCGTACTAGAATAAATGGTTCTAGTAAACTCAAGGAACAATTAATGTTTGGAGATTTAGACGGCGATGGCAAAACTGACATTATCAACATCGGAGATCCACCAAAGTATGTAGGAGATTTCAATGAAGATGGTCAATCGGATGCATTATCAAACAAAAATAACGCTTCTAAATTTTTCTTAAATAAAAATATGGAGGGGAACTCAGATTCAATTCAGATATCTGAAATGTACCCTAATCCAGTTAAAGATATCTTATTTTTAAATATAGAAAATGGTTTTAAATCAGCTGAAATCTATAATATTCAAGGTAAAATCATTAAAAATATCGAATCGAATAAAAATCAAAAACAATTAAATGTTTCTTGGCTTCAAAAGGGAGTATACTTTATTAAAATAAAAGCTAACAATGGGGAGTTCACCAAAAAAATCATTAAAAATTAGGGTGATGTATAAAATAAAAAACGTCCTATCACTCTATATAACAAAACATAGCTGCCCCTCAGGTCAGCAACGTTTATTATATTTATCGTTACCCAACATTTGAGAAAATTAACTATCAATCATAAAAGAAGAATATGGCTTGATTTTTGAATTTGACATTAAAAAAATAACATGAAATATTCATTACTCATTGCGCTTCTTTTTTCTGCATTTTTTTGTAAAAAATCTTTTTCTCAAGAGAGTAATGATAATATTTCTAAAACTATCCAAAAAAACGGCAATAATTTTCTAAAAAACAAGAATATAAACTCTGTTTCTATTGGAATCTATAAAGATGGTCAAATTTACACAGAACACTTTGGGGAAATCGAAAAAGGGAAAGGTAATTTACCTAATGATGAAACTATTTATGAAGTTGGTTCTATAACAAAAACTATAACTGGTTATCTTGTTGCAAAGGCTGTATTAGAAGGAAAGATTAAATTAGAGGACGATGTAAGATTCTATTTAAACGGGAATTATTCAAATTTAGAATATAACGGCATACCGATTACAATAAAGAATTTACTTACACATACAAGTGGATTGCCAATGTTCCTTCCAATGAATATGAATGGGTTATATGAAAAACTCAATCAAAATGTGCCTAAAGAATATTTGGAATTAGAAAAGTCTTATGATAAAGAAAAATTCTTAAAGGATTTAAATACTATTTCTATAAAAATAAAACCAGGCACTAATTATTCCTACTCTAATGCTGGAGCAGAATTGATAGGTTATGTATTAGAAACTATATATCAAAAAAGCATTGACGAATTGATAAAAGAGAGTTTCTTGAATAAATACAATATGTCAAATACAGCAATTAAATTAGATTCAATACAAATGCAAAAGCTTGTTCGTGGATATTGGATGAATAATAAAACACCAGCACCTAATAATTTTAACTCGCTTTGGGCAACTGGTGGTGGTGTAAAAATGACAATTACTGATATTATGCGATATGTTGAATTACAATTAAATATTGATGATCCAATAATTTCTGAATCTCACAAAGCTCTTTATGAGGTGCGTAGTCCATTGCAAATATCATATTTCTGGAGAGTGTGGAATGATTATTATGGTACATCATATAGTCATCATGGTGGAACAAGTGGTACGCAAAATTGGCTTTACATTTTCCCAAAACATAATCTTGGAATATCTATTATCACCAACCAAAGTGGACCAAAAACACCCAACTTATTAAATAAAGCAGCAAAAAAAATATTAAAAGATATAATTAAGAAATAAAACGTTGGGTAACAATGTGTAAAATTAATTGCTGCGCCAGTTGGTTAAGTGGACGATCTAGATAATATTCATATTTTTATCTCATCGGAAAATTTAAACTAATTTCCCGCAACTTAACCATACACGAACACCTTAGGCAATATAACAACAAAATAAAGAATGAAACATCTTTTGATAATTATCAGTCTTTTTTTAGTTTTTTCATCTTGTGAAGCTCAAGAGAAAAAGAGAATTTCTGAAAAAAAAATAAAAAAAGAATATTATGAGTACTATTCCAAACCAGGATTAAATGCAAAAGTTAAACACATAGAAGATCTTAAATATGAGGGATCTGAGGAGAGGCAATATGATCTGCATGGAAATATAATCAAGAAAATCTATTCATCAAAAACTGTTATCAGGTATTTATATGATAATGAGCAAAATTTATTAAGAGAAGAAATTTATAATAGTGAGGATAAACTAATTACTAAAAAAAATTATGAAAGAAATAATAAGAATAAATCACTAGTAACTGGTCAAATTCAAATCAGAAATAAAGATACTATCAGTAACGAAAGAAATACTTATGATAAAAATGGTAATCTCATATTAAGTGAATTTATAAAGAATTCAGTTTGGGAGAAAGCTTTTGCTTACGAATATGACGAGAAAGGTAGAAAGGTTTTAAAGCATGATTATATTATTGAAAGATATGGAGGATATCCAAAAGCACTATATAAATATGATGAGTTTGATAACTTAATTAGAACGAAAGAACTCGATTCTAATAATAATCTTATCAGGTCAGCTACCTATAAATATGATGAACGAAAAAATAAAATTGAATATATATTACTTTCAGAGCCAAACAAAACTGTAATTAGTAAAGAATTTACTACTTACGATACCTTTGATAATATAAAAAGTATAAGTAATAATAAAAATGGTGAAAATCAACAAGAATATAAGTACAAATACAATGAATACGGAGATTGGATAGAAAAAACATTTTATTATTCTGGTTATGTTGATCAGTACGTGAAAAGAAAAATCGAATACTAAACATTGCCTAACAAGATATATGTGATCATAGCTGATTAGTGATGAATCGAATGGTTCTCGTATTTTTGGTAAGGCGGTAATGCTTGCAAGAAGTAAAAATTAGCAACCAATGCGTAGAAAAACCGAAAATCGGGGTAACATTTTACTTTGCTACAACACAATATATTAAACGTTACCACAAATATTGAGCAATATTAATAAAATAATAAAGTTTAGTCCTAATTCGAAATTCGCAGACTTGAATGTTTACCGATTATCGGAATTAAAACCAGCTGGAACCAAACTGATTTTGGAACCTAAAACAGAATTGATTGAACTCTTAAAATTAACTTTATTCGACTTGACATTAAAACAAGTTCTGATAATAAAGAAAAGTCTAAAAAGGTCCCATCCAAGAGACCCACATTTAAGAGAATATGTAATAGTAGAAACTGGTAAGAATTACTCGAAATACAAACCAAATAACTTTGAGAAATATTTCACGGAGAGAATAGATGAGGACAGTTATTTTCAATTAAAAGCGTATTTAAGAGCTATATTTAAAGAAATCCCATCTGAATACAAACACAAAAAGGAAATTATTCGTGATTTAAAAATCAATGATCTTTTTAATAGTGATTTAATTTCAAGTATTTTCTCTTGGCTTAAAACTAATCCAAAAGGGAATAAACTGAAACAGGATATTGCTGAATACCTAAATCAAGTAGATGAAAATATCGACAACTTAATAGAAAACGAACCTGATAACGCATTAGAATTAATACTTTTTCTTCAAGGAAACATTTTTCTTTTGAAAAATTTAAAATTTGAGCTTTTAGAAAACTTAAAATTAATTTCAACTGTCCGCTCGAATAATAGTGATGATGAATATTATGATGATTGGTTTTGGACTGATTTTATGTATGACTCTGATTTATCAATTTCTGACCTGATGTCTGATATATCTGAAATGTTTGATTCCGTTGATGATTATTTTGATTTTGATAGCGGAGGGGATTGGGATGGAGACTATGATTTTGATTTCGATTAAAATACTCTGATAACAATGTATAAGAAAACATAGGGATTTTAGGCTTAATCAAAAGGTCTGTGCTTATCTGCAATGTTCCCAACTATAAAATTTGGCATTTACGAAAAATGATAAAAGCAAAATATTTATATTTGGCTTAGTATCAACCTGAAACGTATCGCTTATCACCTACCCTACGTTTCTTATACAAACCGTAGTGGTAATTTAAAGAAACATCGATGAAAATGATAACATACCTAATTGTTTCAGCCATGTTTTTCAATTCTTGCAATAGTAACAATGAACCGGCTTATACGAAACTACAAACTGACATTTACGAAATAAACAACCAATATTTTTACAAAGAAAAAGTACATACATATTTGATTGAATTAAAAGACAAAGTATTACTATTTGACATCCCTACTTATTCCGAAGAGATCGAGAAATTTATACTTTCTTTTGACAAGCCAGCTTTTGCGATTATTTCACACGGCTCGTGCGGAATATCGGATGGTACAAAATGGCAAGAAAAAATCGGACTAAAGGTTTACGCACATAAAGCCGACATAAATCATCCTTGGTTGAAAATGAAACCAAACGTACTATTTACGGAAATGCCAAATTTTGCGGACAATATTGAAGTAATATATACACCAGGACACAGTGCTGGAGCTATATGTGTATTAGAAAAAAATTCAAAAACTTTATTTTCGGGCGACACTTTTTACGGTAACAAAAAAGGCGAAGTAATAGATTTTAGTCAAGAAAGTCAATCTGATTATGAAAATTTGGATAACAGAATGGCAAGTTGTAGAAAATTATTGGAATACGATTTTATCAATGTTTATCCATTTCATTATGAAATAATTAATGGAAACGGAAAGGAAAGACTAAGTGAATATATGAAAAATAGATAGGGAAAAACTACCACTAACAATGTATAAGAAAACGTGTCATTTTAAAATTTAAATTAAATAGTAAATTTATGTTAACAGATATTAACCCTAAATTACCAATGCGTAATAAATCTAATACAAGAAGTTATTATGTAAATCGACTAGGTTTTCAAGAATTAGGTGATTATGAAGGGTATTTAATGGTTAAGAAGGATGGCATAGAAATTCACTTCTTTGAATTTAAAGAACTTAATCCAAAAGAGAATTATGGAATGATTTATATCAGAACTGATAATATAGACAGTTTGTATAAATCTATGCTTGAAAATAAAATAGAAATTCATCCAAATGGACCCTTGGAAAATAAACCTTGGGGACAAAGAGAGTTTGCCTTACTTGACCCAGATAATAACCTATTGACATTTGGACAAAGTATTTAGGTATTAAAAAACGAACAGCCAACACGCGTATAATTCATTGCTAATACTCGCCTACTCACGAAAATCCTCGCAGATTTTCTATTGGGTTTTTATTTGCTAAATTACGTGCTTAACCACGCAACTAATCTTATGCAAAACCGCTATATGCAATCCCAATTAAGAAATAAACTATCTGTTATTTTTAAAAAATTGAAATTATATAAGAATACTCTAAACGAATAGAATTGAAAAAGATAAACTTGTATTTTGGACTGACATTATTTATTGGATTTCTAGCAACTGGTTATTATATGGCAGAATATTTTAAACCCGAACATCTTGACAATCACGTAATGAGAATGCAAATAAGGGCAAACCACATATATATACTGTTTATTTCATTACTGAATGTAGTTTCATTCAAATGTGATTTAAAAATAAATCACAAACTATCAAAATATCTAGACACCCTATTTAGAATATTTATACTGATTGCTGGAATAGTTGCAGTTGTTGCTTTTCTTAAAGAGCATACCGGAAATTTAGGTGTGAGAAGTTGGACACTTTCTGCCGTTACCCTATCTGTAGTTTCGGTCGGACTAGTACTCATTAACGAATTAATAAACATTGTAGTGAAAAAGAAAAGCATATAACATGGTGTAAGAATTCATTGCGCCAGAATTTCCCTATCGAAAATTCACTTGCATTAATTATCTTTAGCAACTGTACGAAAGTACCTGTGTACTTTCTCGTAACTAATCATACATTTACCGTTGGCAACAATATACAATAACCAGATTTGACAAATACAGCACTAATACATGACATTGGAAAAATCATTGTTTTTCTAATGATACTATTGTCGGTATTCTTAATTACGGTAAAGTCTACTAAAAAATTATCAAATTATTTATTTGCAGCATTTCTTTTGGTTACCGCTTTTGATTTTAGTGGTATGTTTTTATTGAATATTCCTAACAACGTACTAAACAGTTTAAAAATAGCTTCTGTATTACTTCAAATGCCTTTGTATTACTTATATGCGCAGTCGGTCTGTTACTATAATTTTAAATTAGAAAAAAAACACCTTTTTCATACCCTTTTATTTTTAATTGTATTTGCCCTTTTATTTAAGACTAATGTATCTGATAGAAGCTATAATATTTTTCAAATACTAGCTAAAGTACAATACTATGGGTATATCATCGCAGTGTTTTTTACTTTAAGTCATTTTAAAAAACTGTATCAAGAAAACTATGCTGCCAACCACAAAAACACGTATAAATGGCTGTTTCAAATCACTATTTTATTTTTAATCGGAAATTGTTTTGTGCTATTAAGAGAGTTTATTCTTCCTAAGGAAAACAGTATTCTGTTGGCTAACATTAACTTACTTATAAGTGTTTTTGCCCTATTTGTTATTTGTTGGTTTGTTTTAAAAGCGTTGTATCAACCAAAATTATTTTTAGGAGTTGACAAAAATTTAATGGCACTTAAAATAGTTCAAAAAACAAGTACCGAAACCGAACAAGCCTTACAAATACTTTCTAAATATATGAGTAATGAAAAACCATATCTTGACCCCGAACTTAGTTTGCAAAAATTAGCGATTGGTTTAAATATCCCTGAAAAACAACTATCACAACTCATCAATAAACATATAGGGAAACATTTTTTTGATTATGTTAATGAGTATAGAATCAATGATGCTAAAGCACTATTAAAAGAACAAACCGACCTAACGGTTTTAGAAATACTTTACCAAATAGGTTTTAATTCAAAATCATCGTTTTATACAGCTTTTAAAAAAGAAACACTTCAAACACCATTAGCATACAGAAAATCAACAACATAGCATAGTTCGATTTAAAGTCGTACTCATTTTTTGTTGTAAAATCAGTTCGATTTCCGATAGTCACACTCTTTATTTGGCTTTATGTTTCACTTTTGTCTCGAACAAAAAAACAATACAATGAAACATCAAATTTTTATCATTTTACTTCTGGTATCCCAAACGATAGCCGTTTTAGGTCAGACAAGCATTATAGAACAACAACCGTATGCTAAAATCGATTCTTTACTCAATGCTCATTTTACAACTAACAAAACTGGTGCAGCATTTGCCATCATTAAAAATGGTAAAACCACCTATAAAAACGTCATAGGATTGGCAAATGTTGAATATAACATTCCTATAACAGATGCTACTACATTTAATATCGCTTCTATATCTAAGCAATTTACAACCTACTTGGCTCTACTTTTGGAACAAGAAGGTAAACTCTCATTTAATCATGATATCCGAACGTATTTACCAGAGTTAATACACTTACCGAGTAAAATAACTATTAAGCAACTTACTAACCATACACATGGACTAGCAAACCCAGATGAATTGGCTCGACTAAAAGGTTTTAAAACAATGAACCACCAAGAAGTTGTAAAAATGTTGTTAAACATTAAACAGGTAAACTATAAAGCAGGAGAAAAATACGAATACAATAACACAGGGTATATATTGCTTTCAGAAATTATAGAACGAGTGGGACAAAAACCATTTAAGAAGCAACTACAAGAAAAAATATTCATTCCCTTGGGTATGAAAGACACAAAAGCGGTAGATAATAATGATATGGTTGTTAACAATAAAGCCTACTCATACAATCTGGATAATGATATGTATGCAAGTAACCCGGTACAACTTGCAACTATAGGCTCTTCGGGAATTTATACTACCATAAATGATTTAGCCTTATGGGCAAAAAATTATCAAAATCCAGTTGTTGGTAATAGCGCCTTTTATGAAAAAATGCAAGCGGCAACTATTCTTAATTCTAAAAAAGAAATCAATTATGGATTAGGCTTGCAGTTTGATAATTACAAAGGGATTGATATTATCTTTCATGGTGGCGGAACAGCAAGTTATCGCTCATATATTTTGCATGCACCCAAGCACAAGTTGTCTATCATTTTTCTATCTAACGCTAATAACTTTTCGGGTCTTGACATTGTGTATAACTCAATCGACTTACTTTTAAAGCGAAATATAAAAACTAAAACGCCAGCAAAAATCGCTATCAGTAATGACCAGTTAAAAAAACACACAGGAACATACGAGTTTCAGCCTGGTGTTTACTACAACATTATAGCAAAGAAAGACACTTTGTATTTTCAACCTTTTGGAACAAAAGACTTACACCCTTTACCCCATTTGTACGGAAACACTTTTGATTTCCCGTATATCCCGCACACCAAGTTTATCTTTTATGAGGATAAGTTTGATTTCCGAATTGCAGATTTTATCTATGAGTGCTTTAAAAGTGGTATAAAACAGCCCAATTCAAATGAAATAGAATTGACTAATTTCATAGGAACATTCAGAAATAAAGAACATAGTATTGTTTATGACTTAAGTATAGAAGAAGATAAACTTATTCTTACCCGTACTTTTGGCAATCCTATAGTTTTAAATGTTCTTACTTTAGAAAGTTTTTATTCGCCAGAATTAGGAAAGTTAGATTTTACTTATGACTTAAATAAACAAATCACAGGATTTAAATTATCAGGACAAAACTTTAAAAATATAGTGTTTAAAAAATAGTAGTTTAAAGTTTAGTTCATTTCTTCTATCTTTGTTTTTAAACTGAAAATTGGTACATATAAACCTGCTATTTTTCGTATGCAACAAGGCTGTTGTGCGCGCAATTTGTAACGAACAAAATCATCTATGAAAACATATTTAAAAATATTAATTTCTATAATTGCGCTTCTTTTTGCAACGAACCAAAGTATAGCGCAAGATGTTACAAAAGTCCATAGAGATTCCTTAGAAATTGTAGTTAAAAAATATTATGATTTAAACCTTAAAACATTTCAGGCTAACTCAACCATAAAAGATATCGATAGAATTTTTGAACTTTTTACTGATAGCTTTACCTATATTCATCCAAAATATGGAGGAACTTATACTCGAGAAGATTTGTACAATGGTTATGTACGAAATCAAAAAAATGGAGGGTATAACGGGGAGGTCACAGATATTAAAGTACTAAATAAAATTGTAGGACTGAATGCTGTGGTGGTTGAAAGAATCTATATGGAAAAAGAAGGTGACGGAATTAAAGAAGGAGAAGCACGAATGACGCTTTTTGAGTTTGAAAAAGGAAAAATATCCAGAATCTTTGAATATTGGTAGTTTAAGAAAAACTGTACCTAACACGATATATAAAACTTGGCTAACAACCATTATATCTAGAGATTTTTGCTTATTTATAAAAATTTGATTCTGTGTTTGATTCAAAATTAGTGTCTTTTTATCCGCAACGTTTCATATATTAAACGTTAGTGACAAGCTGGCAAATCCTAACAATTATACAATTAGCGAATCCTTAAATTTGAATACTAATCATATAAAATAATGAGAATAGCAACTTTATTGATTTTTATGCTTTTTCAATTAAGCTTATTAAATGGACAAACTTCATTAAAAAATATAGCCCTTAGTTATGGAAAGTATAAAGTAGGTTTCGTACACTATACAGCTACGGATAGCACGAGAAACTATCAAATTAAAAATGAATTTAACAACCAACTCATATATAGACCAATTCCCATTAGTATTTGGTATCCCGCCAATATAAAAAATGGAAATTCTAAGCAATTAACAGTCTTAAATTATTTGGAAATCTTAAAAGAAGAGGAAGAATGGGAAAATTTACCAAATGAGTTTTTATTAGATTGGTTTCCTTACTTATGTAATACCAAAAAGAACAGAGCCCATCTACCTGAAAAGACTGGAGCTTATTTAGATGCAACTGCAATTAATGAAAAATTTCCTGTAATTGTTTATTCTCCAAGTTATCAAGCATCATCAATTGAAAACTTTGCCCTTTTTGAGTATTTGACGAGCAACGGATATATTGTGATATCAAGTCCATCAAGAGGGACATACACAAGATGGTTAGAAGGCGGAACTACAAAAGATATGGAAACACAATCTAGAGATGTTGAGTTTCTTTTAAAAGAAATTCAACATTACAAGAATATAGATTCGGATAAAGTCGCGTTAATGGGATTTAGTTTTGGTGGACTATCAAACACTATTACCGTAATGAAAAATCAAAATATTAAAGCATTAGTAAGTCTTGATGGAACCGAAAGATATAGGTATGAAGTATTAGAAAAATCGGCTTATTTTAATTTAGATAGGTTAAATATTCCGTACATTCATTTTGCCCAAAAAGAAATACCCGAAACAGTTTTAAAACAAGATAAAATCCCAGCAGAATTAAATTACAAATTTCAACTTTATGATTCTTTAAAATATAGTAATATTTATAGTTACAGATTCCATGATTTATCCCATTCTTATTTTAGCTCGTATGGTGTTTTATTCGCCAATAGAGATAAAAGGCAAGATAAGAGTGACGACAACATTATGACTTCTTACAATCAACTTTCAAGATATACCTTACAGTTTCTCAATGCAACCTTAAAAAATGAGGAGAGAGCAAAAGAGTTTATCGAAAAAAATCCCGATAAAAACAGTTCTGTAGAAAGTGTGATCTCAAAAAAAATGAAGAAATCAATCACTTCAGAATTCAATTACAAAAACTTTAATGATTTAGCATTAAAGCAAGGTTACCAAAATTTAATACCATTATACAAACAGACATTGTTAAAACACCCAAATCTTGAATTAAAAGAAGGAATGCTAAACACTCTAGGATTAAGATTAACATTTGATCCGAAAAGAATAAAACAAGGAATAAACGTGTTTTTATTAGCTCTGCATATCTACCCAAAATCTGCAAACTTATATGACAGTTTAGCTGAAGCATATCTTTATAATAAGGATTTTAAAAATGCTATTTCCAATTTCAAGAAGTCATTGGAATTAAACCCTGAAAACCAGAATGCTATTAATAAGCTTAAAAAATTAAAGGAATAAAACCAACCACTAACCCAATGTATAGTTCATTGCTACGGATTTTCCCTTTGCAAAAGAACTATTTTTGGTAGTTTATTTATTAAATTAGTCACTAAACCAAATGCAACGCATTATATACAAACCGTTGTACGTCACTAAGAAAAATAAAGTTAATGCTTAAAAAAATCATATTATCAATTTTAATTACGTGTGCCTTCTTCGCTTGTGAATCTACAAATGAATCTAAAGAGATTGTATTTGTCTGTACTCATGGAGCAGCAAGAAGTCCAATTGCAGCGGCTTATTTCAACAAGTTAGCAAATGAAAATAATTTAAATTACCATGCGGTTTTTAAAGGAACGGAACCAGGTCTAGTTTTAACTAAAGAAACAATCAAAGGGCTAACAAATGATGGATTTAAAACTGATAATTGGAAACCTGAAAAAGTGACTGTTCAAGATGTTGAAAAAGCATATAAAATTGTAACGTTTGATTGTTCGGTACCTTCTAAAAAATCTTCGGATTTGACACTTGAGTGGAATGGGACTCCTTCAGTAAGTAAGGATTATAATATTGCAAGGGATGTTATAAAAAATAATGTGGAACAATTAATTGAAGATCTTAAAGAAAAATAAAAACGAACGTACAACGTTATGTATGACGTTCATTGCCTGCAAAAACCAAAAACCTCATATACACCTGAACAATAGGGGCTTATAAAAAAAAGAAAACAAGAATATTTCAAATAAAAATTTCGTATTTTTTTAAGTATTCATTTACCAGAAGACAGTTTCATTTTTCCAATTTAATTAACAACTCCCCTTTCTCACCCCTAATAATTCCGAATATTTACTATTTTAGTAGATTAGGTTAATATTAATAAATCATTCGATAGCTAAATAAATGGAAACTACACCCAAAAAAGGTATTCAGGGATTAATTGAAAATTGGCAAAATGATTTAGTCGCCGCGGTGAGTGTCGCACTCATTGCTTTACCCCTTTCATTAGGTATTGCTTTGGCAGCGGGAGCACCTGCAATGTCGGGTATATTTTCTGCCATCGTAGGTGGTGTGATTACAACCCTGTATCGGGGTGGTCACATATCTGTCAACGGACCTGCCAAAGGAGTCATTGGAGTTATACTTTTGGGTATTGCATTGATGGATGATGGTTCAGGTCAAGCCTTTAATTATGTATTGGCAGCAGTAGTAGTTTCAGGCGCAATTCAAATGTTATTGGGGTTATTAAAATTGGGTCGATTAGCGGACATTTTCCACTCTTCTGTGATTCACGGAATTTTAGCAGCCATCGGAATTATCATATTTGCGAAACAGATCCATGTCGCCATGGGAACACATTCTGATAGCCCGAGCATTATACAAAACCTAATCGATGCAATTGTATACTTACCTAAAGCGAATCCTTTTGTCTTAATTATTGCTTTGACAGGATTACTTTTATTATTATTTCAATCCAAAATTAGTCACCGGTTTTTCCATCTTTTACCTGCACCCATGTGGGTTATAGTCCTATCCATTCCATTTGTCTATATCTTCAATTTCTTTGACCAACATACTCTTTCATTCTTTGGAAAAGCATATGAGGTAGGACCTCATCTATTGTTAAACATTCCTGATACTATTATGGATTCAATAATGCATCCCAATTTTAGTAAAATTAATACACTTGAATTCTGGACAACCGTATTTTCCATTTTAATTATAACAAGTATTGAATCCTTAGCCATTGCAAAAGCAGTTGACAAAATTGACCCCTATAGACGCAAAACAGATTTAAATAAGGATTTAACAGGTATTGGTTTCAGTACAGTCGTAGCTGGTTTAATTGGAGGTTTGCCAATCATTGCCGTGATTATTCGAAGCACTGTCAATATCCATAATGGTGCCAAGACAAAGTGGTCTAATATGTATCAAGGACTTTTGTTACTACTTTTTATTGTGGTATTGAGTCCAATAATGAGACAAGTACCACTATGTGCTTTTGCCATTTTACTTGTTTATACTGGGTTTAAATTGGCCTCGCCAGCAGTCTTCAAACAAGTTTATAATCAAGGAACTGAGCAACTAACATTCTTTATTGGGACTATGGTTTTAACCCTATATACTAATTTATTAATTGGTTTACTCGGTGGATTATTATTGGCATTGATTATTCACATGTTGCTGGCTAAACTGTCTATTCCTCAATTTTTTAAAATGGTATATAATTCGCGTACAAAATTGGTCAAGGGACCGGATGGCAGTTTCGATTTAAAGATTAGAGGGATTGCGAATTTCTTAGGTATTATAAAAATCGACAAACTAGTAACCCAAATTCCTTCTGGAGCAGATGTCAATATTGATTTATCAGAAACAAGATTGGTAGGTATGACCTATATGGATTACTTGGTGGAATACTTAAAGATACAAAGGGCTTCGGGCGGTAAGGTCTTTATAACCGGATTGGATTCGCATGTTTCATCATCTACGCATAATAGGGCTTTAAAAATTAGTTTGACCAGTTCTGCGGCTAAATTATCGCTAAGGCAAAAACGATTGTTAAATTTAGCAAATGAGAAAGATTATCAATACACGAGTCAAGTTGATTGGAATACAATTTATCTAAAGAAGTTCCACTTTTTTGAAATTAGACCTATTGAACGCAAATACAATTGTCTTAAAGGAACATTTAAGGATTTGGATGTGTCTTGGGAAATTGCGGATGTAACATTTAATGAAGGCCAAGCTTTTACAGCTGAGACATTTAACACAACCCTAATGGTCTTAAAACTGGATAAAAAAATACCCATTTTTACGATGGAAAAAGAAGGAGTATTAGAAAAAATATTTGATCGGGTGATGGCATTTACCGGTTATAAAGATGTTGATTTTGAGATGTATCCGGATTTTTCTAAAAAATTCAGACTTAAGGGGAATAATGAATCTGAGATTAGATCATTTTTTACAGATGAAATCATTCACTTTTTCGAAAATCATCAGATTTATCATTTAGAAAGCAATGGTGAGGCATTAATCATTTTTGATAAAATTAAATTAGCCCGAACAGATGAAACCATTGCGTTTGTGGATTATGGTAAAGAATTGGCCACGCTCTTAAATGCCAAAACAACATAATAATTGAGGTATAAGAGATGTAAATATAAAATTTAGCGTTTATCAACATTAAAGGTAAAAGCAAAATATTATATTTGGCATAATATCAAATCAAAACTTAGTGCACGCTCTCATCCTATATTTCTCATAGTAAACGTTATATACAAACGACAACTACAGAATGAATCAAATACAACATATAGAAAATGAGATTTCAGGGTTAAGAAATCAACTACGGCATCATACGCTTTATGACAACTTAGAGACAGTAGATGACATCAGGGTTTTTATGGAAAATCATGTATTTGCCGTTTGGGATTTTATGTCACTTTTAAAATCATTACAAATAGAATTAACAAATGTTCAAATCCCTTGGACTCCATGTAAAAACCCAGTTCTTTCAAGATTCATAAATGAAATCGTACATGGAGAAGAAAGTGATATTAATGAATTAGGAGAACCTAAAAGTCATTTTGAAATGTATTTGGATGCAATGATTCAAGCCCATGGAAATACAGCTGAGATCAATAATTTTATAAGATTAATTGAATCTGGAAATTCAATTGAATGTTCATTACACGAAATCAATATTGATAAAAGAGTTGCTGATTTTGTGAAATTTTCTTTTTCAATTATTGAAACCAACAAAGCTCACCTTGTAGCTTCTGCATTCACATTTGGACGAGAAGATGTCATCCCCGACATGTTTATTGAAATCCTTAAAAATGCTGATTCTGAAAACAAGTCATATATCAAGCTGACATATTATTTAGAAAGACATATAGAATTAGATGGTGATGAGCATGGGCCACTATCTCTTAAAATGATTTCAGAACTTTGCGGCAATGACGAACAAAAATGGAGTGAAACCTTGGCCGTTGCAAAACAATCATTACAGCAAAGAATTTTGTTATGGGATGCAATTAATGATATTATAAAAGAGCAAAAGCTAGCATGCAATATGGCATAAAAGACTTTAAAACGATCTTTTACACTCACCGTTACGCCATTAAAAAGATAGTTCATGAACATTAAAATCCTTGACCAGTTATTCATAAGACATAACGAAATAGATAAAAACAGACAATCGATTTGGTTTTTGCACGGATTTGCTGATTCTGGATTGGCATACAAAGAAGTTTTTGATTCAAAAATTTCGAACGAATTTAATCTTTATGTGGTAGACTTACCGGGATATGGAGTTAGCCCCATAAATAATGAGTATCTATCGATTAAAGAGCAAGCTGACTTGCTCTCGGGAATAATAGAAAAAGAAACTTACAACAATGGAAAAGTAAATATTGTTGCGCACTCTATTGGTGCTTTAATAGGAACTTGGATTTGCAAACTACAATCTGAAAAAATTAATTATTTTTTTAATATAGAGGGTAATTTAACCGAGGCAGACAGCTATTTATCAAGTAAACCTTTGAATTTTGAAACGGCTAAAGATTTTATACAATCATTTGAGAAAGAAATTTTTAAAAATGCAATCCAAGAAGAAAGGTACAGAAGATATTATAGCAGTTTGAGATTTGCTAATCCAAAAGGAATGCGCAATTGGGGCATCACAAGTCAAGAGCATATAAAAAATAATAAGTGCGGATTTGAGTTTAAAAATCTGAATTGCAACAAAATATATATTTGGGGAGATGTAGACACACCAAAAGAAACGCAGGAGTTCTTAAAAGAGCAAAATATTCCAAATATGCTATATAAAGGAATTGGTCATTGGCATATGGTTGAGAATTCAGAAAATCTTTACAATGACATTGGAGATAAAATAAAAACGGTGCTGGACAATTCATAAGAAAATAAAGGGCATTTGCGCTTATACCAAAGATCTGTACCTGTCTACAAAGTCGTCAATCTGAAACGTATTGCTTATCACCTACTCTACGTTTCTTATACGAGACGTTAGCAGTAATATTATACCCTCGAGGTAAATAAATGACAAAAATTATCTATTTATAACATCTTACAAGGATATCATTACACTTCCAAAATAATACTCGTTTTGGAAGCGCCATACGCTGCTATTTTTTCAAGAAAAGAAATAAGATGCTTATTGTTTCTAAAATAACCCAAAACGCATAAGCAATCATCACCAGTAATTCTATCACAACTTTGCACTTCTTCCATTGCTAGTATTTGTTTTTGAGCATCAGTTGTTCCTGTTGTTCCTCGATGCATTACTAATGTTATATATGCTTTAGTCTCAATGCCCAATTTTTCATGATTTACTTTTAAAGCATAGCCTTCTATAATTCCTTCTTCTTCCATTTGCCTAACACGCTTGCCAATAGCAGGAGCAGACAATCCTACTTCTTTTCCAATATTAGCGAAGCTTTCTCTAGCATTAATTTTTAGCATTTCAAGTATCTTTTTATCCAATGTATCCATTTATAATCAAAATTTTATTATTAATTATTCGATATAATCGAATATAAATATACGTTTATTAATTCGATTATAAACCAAAAATAAGATAATGCATTCTATATTTGTATCACAATATACAAACAGAATAGTTTCCAATTTTAATTAATCAAACCAAAAAAGATAAAGCATGAGTCCAATTTTAATTGATAGTATCGGTTATGCTGCTCTCGTTATCAATCTATATTCTATGTCTACCAAAGGCGAATATAAACTACGTTTAATATCACTAATCGCTAACATAGGTTACATTTTATATGGTGCATTAATTACTGCAACACCAATAATTGTAGGGTGTACAATTGCTGTACTTCTTCATGGATATCACATAAGAAGATTACGAATAAATAAGAAAAGTAATGATTAAAATAAAAATAGCTACGCAAGCAGATACAGCGATTTTAGCACTTGTAGGTCGATTAACATGGGCAGAATCTCATGGGCATTATATCGAAGATAAAAACGATGTATTAAAATACCTTAACGAGAATTTTTCAGTTTCTAAAACGAAACAGAATATAAACAATCCCAAGCAACTCTTCTATATTATTTATGTAGATGATTTACCTGTCGGTTATGCCAAATTAGTAGTACATGCATCAAATAAAAATGTTACATCACAAAACAGTTGTCAATTAGAACGAATTTTTATCCTAAATGATTTTATACCCTTAAAAATTGGACAACAACTTTTAAACTTTGTTGAAGAAAAAGCTCAAGAATTACGATTAGATACGATGTGGCTCTCTGTGTACATAAAAAATAATAGAGCCATTAGGTTCTATGAAAGAAATGAATTTAAAAACGTTGGAGCATTAAATTTTATAGTCAATGGAAAAGACTACGAAAATATAATCTTCTCAAAAAAAATATAGGTCTGCAAGTTATCTAAAATCTAGAAATAGAAAAGATAAAACAAAATATAAAAATTATGCGCTATGCTATACCGAAAAGTTAGTGTATTTTTATCTGCTACGTTTCATATACCAAACCGTTGGTCAACATTTGAGAAAAACGATGATTGAGATTAAAAAAGCTAATAATTCGACTGAATTTAAAATCATTGAAGCATTAGCTAACAAAATTTTGCACGAAGTTTATGATCCAATTATTCCAGCTGAACATACTGATTATTTTATAACAGAATTTCAAACAGAAAATGCAATTGAAAATCAAATTAAAAATGAAAATTTCAGTTACTTTCTCTTAAATTTTGACACTAAAAATGTTGGATATTTAGGAATTCAAAAACTGGATAAAAAATTAATTTTGAGTAAACTTTATATTCTAGAATCTTTTCGTGGACTTAAAATTGGAAAAAAAGCGCTGGAATACGTTAACGCATTCGCAACAGATAACGGAATTGATAAAATTGAACTAATTGTTAACCGGCAAAATCAAAATACGATTGATATTTATTTAAAAAACGGGTTTAAAATAGTAGAATCCATTGTAAATTCCTTCCCAAACGGACATTCTGTAGAGGATTATAAAATGGAAAAAATTACAAATATTACTAAGAATGGTCCTTGGTAGAAAAAATACGAACGTAGACCAATGTGTATAATTAATTGCTAGAGCTTCTATATGCCTATAGAAAATATACCCGAAATTTATATTAAGGACAAAAAAGGAAGTCCTGATTTGTTCGTCTATGATTTTAAGATGACTCGTGACGTTGTTAAAAGCAAGGTCAATTTGGGTATGAATATGTTTAGTTTTTTACAAGTTGGAAAAAAACAAGTGCACTTTGCCGGGACATCCGTTGCTGTAAATAAGGATCAATCGTTGTTGTTAAAAAAAGGAAATTGGCTTTGGACGGAGTTACTAGATACAGAGGCTATTTATTACTGTAAGCTCTTCTTTTTTTCAGAAAAAAAATTAAAAGAGTTTCTAGAAAAACACACAGAAAATAATCTGATAGTAAAAGAAGAAACACCTTATTTTATAATCAGAAATGATGCATACATAACTTCTTACCTAACTTCATTATCAACAATTAGTGAAGCACCAACGATTTTTATAGAGAATTTACTTTCTGTAAAATTTGAAGAATTAATGCTATATCTTCTACAGAAATATGGAAAAAAATTTGAATTATATCTACGTTCTTTAATAATCAAAGAAACTTCACAATTTAAAAGAATTGTAGAAAAGAAAATCCATTCTAATCTGAAATTGGAAGAAATCGCGTTTTTATGCAATATGAGTTTATCTACTTTTAAACGCCATTTTATTAAAGAATATGAAATGTCACCCGGAAAATGGCTTCAAGATAAACGACTTCAAAAAGCAAAAGAAACATTAGAACAGGGAAATGTAAAACCATCAGATATTTATATGGATTTTGGTTATAACAATCTTTCAAACTTTAGTGTAGCCTTTAAAAATAAATTCGGTTTTAGCCCAAATCAGGTTTCTAATTAAAATTCTTCCTTTCAAATTTGACCTTTTTTCATAAGTTATTGAACCGTTTTAGTAATTCGATTAGATGACTATCAAAGTACATTTGCATCAAATTAATAACAATACTAAAACAAAAAGTTATGAATATTACATTAGAGCAAGCAGAAAAAGTAATCGCAGCAGCAAAACTAAAATCTACAGCAATAGACACAAAAATGAATATTGCTATCGTAGATGCGGGTGCAAATTTAGTCGCATTTGGTAGAATGGATGGGGCTTGGTTAGGTTCACTTGACATATCAATTAAAAAAGCAAAAACAGCTCGTTATTTTGATATGAACACCGGAGTTATTGGAGGGTTATCTCAACCAGGACAACCTTTATTTAATATCGAACATTCAAATAATGGATTGATTACTTTTCCTGGTGGTGTACCGATTAAAAACGCAGCAGGAGAAATCATTGGAGCTATTGGAGTAAGTGGAAGTTCGGTCGAAAACGATCACACTGTAGCAGAAGCTGGAGCATCAGCAATATAAATTAAGAACGATTGATAACAAGAAAGAGGATTACTAGCTATTAGTAATCCTCTTTCTTGTTATATAATAATTACAAAACTAATATTTCATCAATAAATGCGGTTGACCCAAAAACTAAATCGTACTGTAAAATAAGATTTTTGATACGAATTCGTTACTTTTAAGGTCAAACATCTTTTCTAACCCTAAAGACATCTACTTTGAAAATTAAAAAATTCTGGAAACGAATTTTATTAGTACTAATCTTAGTTCCTATTGTATTAGTAGGAGGCCTAATGCTATATATACAAAGCAACCAATCTGAAATTATTAAAGGGGAGGTCGCAAAACTAAACAAAGAACACAAAGGTCTTATTAGTATTGGCAAAAGTGATTTATCTCTTTTTGGTAACTTTCCTTACATCTCTATCAAAGTTGATGATGTGCAAATTTTTGAAACAAAAAAAGACAATGCACCCGTTATAATGGATGTAAAAGACATATATATAGGCTTTAACCTATGGGACATTGTTAACAAAAATTATGATATTCAATCCGTATTAGTTGAAGAAGGTGTTTTTAATATTGTTATTCATGAAAACAACACCACCAATATTCAGAACTCTCTGGCAAGCACTTCTGAAACAGAAACACCCTCTACCAATATTCATCTCAAAAAAATTAAACTTAAAAATCTAGATATCCACACCTTGGATGAAGCCACCAATACAGATGTTGAAAAATTTATATACACTGGCAAAGGCGGTTTTAGCCGAAAAGACAGTATCATCGCTGGGCATATCGATACAGATTTTGAATTAAATGTGATAAAAGACGGTGATACCACCTTTATCCATAAAAAACATTTTGAGGTTCATACAGATCTGGTATTTAATGAATATACAGGCATTCTCGACATACAACCTTCGGGTATTGTAATGGAAAATGGCGATTTTGAGTTAGAAGGTTCTATAGATACAAAGAATGATGTAGATCTTAACCTTGCTATAAAAGGAACAAAGCCCAATTTTGATATGCTTATAGCTTTTGCCCCGACAGATATAATACCAGTATTAGAGAAATACAAAAATGCTGGTGAAATCTATTTTAATGCCAATATCAAAGGGCCGGCTAACAAAGGAAATAGACCTTTTATCAATGCCAATTTTGGAGCCGGAAAAGCCTTTTTAGAAAATACTGAAAGGGAGAAAAAGATAGATAATATGGGTTTCAACGGTCATTTTACTAATGGAGCCAATAGAGACACAAGTACCATGGAGTTTTCTCTAACCGATATGACTGCATCTTTGGAAAAGGGAGAGTTTGAAGGTTCTATTTTTGTGAAGAATTTTGAATCCCCAGAAGTAGATATGCGAATAAACTCGAATTTTAATCTCGATTTTATTACAGACTTTTTTGAACTAGAACAGGTACAAGATGCCTCGGGACAAGTTTCGCTGAAAATGAATTTTCACGATATTATTGATATTGACAACCCCGAAAAGGCATTGCAAAAACTTAATCAAGCATACTTTACAGAATTGATAGTAAAAGACTTGAGTTTAACCGCCAAAGAACTTCCTGCTCCCTTGCACGATTTGAATGTACATTTAGTAATGAATGGTAAGGAAGCAACCCTGAATCAGTTTGAATTGTTGATGGGAAATTCGGATCTATCGATACGTGGTTTTCTTTCGGACTTACCTTCAATTGTACATCATACTAATATCCCAGTAGAAGCCCATTTGGATATTACCTCTAGTTACTTAGATATTGCCCAATTAACAGGTTTTTCAAAACAAGACACTATCAAAACCGGTTTTGATGAACAAATAAAAGATCTAAGCTTGGGGCTTTCTTTTAAAGCATCTGCCAAAGATTTTACAGAATCTAAGTATTTACCGAAAGGTGAATTTTTTATTGATAGCTTATATGCAGACTTGAAGCATTATCCTCATAAACTACATGATTTTCATGCCGATGTGTTAATCGATAACAAAGACTTAGAAATAATAGATTTTACAGGGTATATTGATGATAGTGATTTTCATTTTGATGGGCTAATACATGATTATGCTTTTTGGATGCAACCCGAACTTAACGGAGATGTAGATTTAGATATCAACCTTACTTCTAAAAAGTTGAGACTAGAAGATGTCTTTTCGTATAAGGGAGAAAATTATGTCCCAAAAGAATACCAACATGAAGCGTTTGATGATTTGGCATTGCATTTTGAATCTAGTATGCATTATAAAGATTCTGCCTTACACTCTATCGATTTGGCTTTAGATAAGTTAGATACCAAAATGAAATTGCATCCTCTTCGCTTTGACAATTTTAGAGGAAACATACATTACGAAGAGGAACACCTGGTGATAAAAGACTTTCATGGAGAAATAGGAACCACCAATTTCAATTTCGATTTAAACTATTATTTGGGCGAAGATCAGCAAATAAAGAAAAGAGATAATTATCTTAAATTAAAGGCAAATTATATCGATTTTGATGCGCTTTTTAATTTCGATTTAAGCCCGCCAAAACCAACAGAAGTCGTTACTTCCAAAACTGCAGATGTAAAAGAACATGCAGATGCCTTCAATTTATATGAGTTGCCATTTACGGATATGCAATTTAAGGCAGATGTCGCACACTTTATTTACCATAGAATAGATCTACAAAATATAAAAGCAGACTTAAGAACAACACCCGACCATTACATTTATATAGATACGTTACATATGGATGCCGCAGGAGGAAATATTCGATTAAGCGGATATTTTAATGGTAGCGACCCAAAACATATCTATATGCAACCAGATTTGGTTATGGATAATGTTGATTTGGATAAATTGCTCTTCAAATTCGAAAATTTTGGGCAAGACCATCTCGTTTCTGAAAATTTACAAGGAAAACTCACTTCAAGAATTAAAGGTAAGATTAGAGTATACCCAGATATGGTGCCAGACCTAGATCAATCTACTATAGAAATGGACGTAAAAGTATTAAATGGAAGATTAAAAAATTATGATCCAATGCTCGCGCTTTCGGATTATATGGGAGCCAAAAATCTGCAAAACATTCGTTTTGATACCTTACGCAATAACTTGGATATAAAGAAAGGGAAGATTAATATTCCTTCTATGACGATCAAATCTACTTTGGGCCATATAGAATTGTCTGGCACACATGATAATAATCAAAATATCGATTATTATTTACGTATTCCTTGGAAAACTGTAAGAAAAGCTGCTTGGCAAAAATTATTCAAAAACAAGAAAGATGCTGCTATTAATGAGGAGCAAGAAGATGAGATTGTAGAAATAGATCCTAACAAAAAAATAAAGTATCTTAATTTAAAAATTAAAGGGAACATAGATGATTATAAAATTTCATTAGGTAAGAAAAAAGAACAGTGACCTCTGGTTTTAAAAGTTTTACCCAGGGATGAACTCTTGATATTCCTAAAATCCAAACTAACTCTTGCCTTGCCTCCTAATTTTCTAGTTGCTTGTTTTCCAACTTGATTGGTCTTGGATATATAGTACCGTTACGATATCTATAAAAAAACTAAAAATAATGAATGAGACAAGACGCGAATATCTCAAACGAATAAATTTCGTCTTAGATTTTATTGAAAATAACCTTGATACGGATCTATCACTCGAATATTTGTCTAAAAAAGCTCATTATTCGCCTTATCACTTTCACAGAGTATTTTTAACAGTAGTTGGCGAAAGGTTAAATGAATTTATCAATAGAAAACGAATTGAACGGATTGCCTCTATATTACTCATCGACAAAAGCGTTTCATTAAAAACCTTGGCTTATCAATATGGATTTAATAGTGATAATTCATTTTCAAGAGCGTTTAAAAAGTACTATGGTATCAGTCCTACAAAATTTAAATCAGAAGGAAAAAAATTACTTAGCAAGATTGGTATAGAACCTTTTTCATCCAAAAAATACATTTGCTCCATTGATAACAGTAAACAATGGATTAAAATGAATACACAAATAACAATAAAAGAATTACCAGAACTAAAACTTGCCAGTATATCGCATATTGGCGAATTTGAGAAAGCAGGTAATATGTTTGAAAGGTTAATGAAGTGGGGGCATCAAAAAAAAGTATTGCTCGATTCGGATTTTAAAGCCATAACCATTTATCACGATAACCCTAATGTTACTCAAACCTCACAATTGAGATTCAGCACTTGTATAACCATTAGTGAGAACATCGCTACCGATGGAGAAATCAGGCAAATAACTCTAAATAAAGGTATTTATGCCATTGGCCATTTTGAAATTAAAGCTGAAGAAATTTCAAAAGGGTGGAGAAATATGTGCCTCTGGGTCATAGAAAATGACTATGAATTTAGGGATGGAGACTATTTTGAAATGTACCATAATGATCATAGAACTCATCCTGAGCAAAAATTTATAGTAGACATTTGTATTCCGCTTGAAAAAACAGATAATATTAAACTAGCGGAAATACGTAATGAAGATTTTTTAAATCATAACGAACACTATGAAAAAAACTTAGATTATCATCAACTGATAAATTATATGAAAGAATTAAGAACTTTTTTTCATAAAAAATATGACACTCATTTTAAACTTGGAACTATTTATCAAGGTAACCCAAATTTCTCCTATTTTTCTCTAACTCCTGAAGAATTGAAAAAACAAAAACTTAAGTTTGTTATTATCTTAGATCACAAAACGTTATGTTTTTCAATTTGCCTATCCGGTCAAAACAAAAGTATTCGAAAAAAGTATTGGAAAATATTTAAAGATAGTGATTGGAACACATATCATTTGGCCGAATCAATCAATGAAAGTTTGTCTATTATTGATCAAACCATTGTAGAAGAACCGAATTTTAATGATAAAAGATATTTGACAGAACAGATTGAAAAGGAGTCTTTAAAATTTATAAACGAAATAAAAGGCATCCTTGAGTAAAAAACAACTCCATAACATTGCCTAAAAATCATAATCTTCGGGATGCTATAATTTATAAACTAATCGTTTTAGTATATATGATGCGTATATCCTTAATTTCTTTTCATCAGTAACATTTTAGTCTTTAAAGACATTAATAGAAAAACAAAATACTTTTATATGAAAAAGATAATATTTACAGTACTAATCACTGTATTATTATATCCGAATAGTTATTCACAAGATATAGTTGCAATAGAAAATGAATTACATCTTATTTGGAATAACCTTAAAAACGGTTACGAAAAAGATATAAATGATAAACTAAGCGCCGGTAACACAGAGATCTTATATGATTTAGGCTATGAGACCATAAATCTTTTAATATACACCCATAATGAACAAAATTATACATTAATGAATGACCTAATTGGTGTCTATCTTAAAACCTTTACACATTTAGGTAAAAAGGATACTAATAAAATACTTAGTTGCGAATATCAATTTTCAAGGAACAGACCCATGTGGCTTCACCAAGAAAATGAACATTTGTTAAATAGTTCCAATTTTTTACAAATAATATCTAGAGCTATTTTATATGCAAGTCAAATACCTGATACAGAAAGAAAACATTATATAAATATTGTTGAATTATTAAAAGAAAAAAATTTGAATATAGTAATCGATCATTATGATCGATGGCTAAACATACCGAATACATTTAGTGGCGAAGAATGGGCTTGTGATTCTCCTCCGTATGGTTGTTATTCTGCAATAGATCTTTTTGACAAAATAAAAACTAACAATTGGGATTCCAGAAAAAGTTACTGTAAAGCGATTAGAGGGCATTTAATGTCAATGGTAGGCGGCGTTTCTGATATATTAGCTAGTAACATTAGTATTTCTGAAGAAATAAAAAATTCTCTTGTTCAATTTATTGATAAAGGCTCACAATCCATTGAAAGTAGATTATCCTATACAAACAATGGTGGATTAGTAATGGATTCTGGATATTGGAAAGAACATCTTGATTACCAATATGCTTATAATGAATCAGAAGACCCTTGTGGTTTAATAGAAAGTGGTACTGATAATAAAATAACAATAGACCTAAGTCATGCTAGAAAATGGGTACATACTTTTGAGAGTCTTTATAGAAATAAAAACTGTTATAATAAAAATTTATCTAATCAAGATTTTCCTGACCTAAATATTATGGAAAGTTTATCCAATCAATTCGCTAATAATATTTTTAACGGAGATCATAATTTTCCTTTGTTCTCAAATTATTTTAATGGAGCAAATGGTTGGCATCGTTATAATAGAATTTATAGAAAGGATACAACCGGTACAAAACTTCCTGGCGATGGCTACGCACCATATTTCTATTCCATGAGTGCAATGGAGGGAGGGTTTTCTTTTTGGAGTTTGTATAATTCTAAAATCGAATTAATTCGAGAAAGTTTGTATCGAATGGTTGAAAAATATGATGATAACAATATTACAATTAAAGAACATGTTGATCAATATTATGGCTCACATTACATTAACTGTAACACTTTGGACAAAAGGCAGCTTGATTTGTATAATCCGTCAAAATCAAAAAATTTACTACAATTTTATCCTACTTTCTTCCCAAGCACAAATAAGGAAGTAAAGTCTCTTACCGATGTAGGAAACCATAATTATCTTTATTTAAATAGTGAACAAAATTTAATTAAATACAACAATTGTGTAGATACGTTTAACAAGATCTCTTCTGGATGGAGCAATTACACTAGGTTTTTAGTTGGTAATTGGACTAATAATGGTACAGATGATCTTATTGCATATCATGAACCAACAAAGGAATTACACTTATACAAATATAAGGCCGACGGTAGTGGTTTTTATGCAAATTACGAAGTAGTCAGTACAGGATGGAGCAACTATACAGAGTTTTTGGTAGGAAACTGGACTAAGGGTAAAAATACAGATGATCTCATTGCATACCATCAACCTACTAAGCAACTGCATTTATACAAATATAATCCAAATGAAAATAGATTTTATGCAAATTATAAAATTGTAGGTACGGGGTGGAGTAATTATACTAAGTATATAATTGGTAATTGGACTTTAAAAGAAACAGATGATCTTATTGCTTATCATGAACCTACAAAACAGTTACACTTATATAAATACAACCCAGACAATAGTAGTTTTTATGCGAATCATAGTGTTGTGAGTACCGGATGGAGTAATTATACAAAATTTTTGGTTGGGAATTGGACTAACAGTAATTCGGATGACCTTATTGCTTATCACGAACCATCAAAGAAACTACATTTGTATAAATTCAATATGACTAATGACAGTTTTTATTCAGCAATCAAAACAGTAAAAACAAATATTGATCTAAATACAGTTCAAGATTTTTATGTTAACGATTTAAATTATAATGGACAGAGTGATCTGTTTACAATAGATAGCAATAATCAAGTACAACTTCTTGTAAAGGATGGAGATATAAATATGAACACAAAACTAATTGGAAAAATTCCCGATTTTGAAAAATTAATCAATGGAAAATGGGAAAATAAATCAAATCCCATGAAATCTAGTAATGTACATTATAAAGCTGTCCTTAAATATGACGCTAAAGCAGAAAAAGATTTTAAAATCTATCCAAATCCAATGAGTAAACAATTATACTTCCAAAGCTTGGATGGCTTCTATACTATTGAAATTTATAATATGTTAGGCAAAAAAATTCATACAATACATTCAGATAATAAAATCTATAATTACCTATGGGAAGCGCCTATTAATAAATACAAAGGAATTTATTTTTATCAAATTAAAGATAAAGTTAAAGTTCTTAAATCTGGGAAGATCATAAAAAAATAAAAGCTCTGATACAGAATAAAGGGTAATACAACATTATATATTAAACGAGGGCAAGTTTTGTAGTTAAAACGAAAGGTAATTTACTTCGCAAAAAGTACTAAACAGGTACAAGTTTAATATGAAATAAAATTTATCAATTAGTTAAAGAATACATGTCCTGCTCCGATTCGTATGTAGTATTGGTATTAATTGAAAATAAATTAAAACATAAAAATTCGGTTCTGTATTAAATCAAAAGCTAGTGTCTTTTTATACGCTACGATTTCATGCACTAGATCGTTGTACGACATATTGAAAAAAATAATAACTTTGAACGAATTAATTTGAAGACAATAAATTGATACAGTATTTAAAATATCTCATTTCCTTATTTCTAATTTTCGGTCTGACGGTTACTGAGTGTTCTACATATTCGGGAATAGCTTCTTCAAATTATATTCAAGTCTCAAACATTAATAGTAGAGAGGAGTTTAAACACAAGCATTCGAGGTTATTTGTTTATCCTAGAAAAGTTCTTTCAGAAAATGTATTTTCAATTGTATTAAATACATATACAAATTTAAAAATATCTTATAGTGCAACATCTTTAATTACTTTAAAATTACAAGTTGAGCTCTACAAAACAATAACCTCAATAATTGCCCAGCACACCTTTTTAAAGCACACGCACACTTCTAATAATCAATATTCAAGTTTATACATAGCATAAAAAAGACTTCTTTTCTATGTGAATATGCACATTACTGCATAAAATGATAAAAACAAATATCTAATCATTTATCATTATTTAAATGTATAAACAAAATAATAAAACCCCTTTGGGGAAATCTAAGCATTTCACCCAGGCCATATTAACTTACTTTAGAATACTTAAAGAGAGTTTTAATTTCGCTATTAATGCACTTATAAACCACAAATTCCGTTCTTTTTTATCGCTTTTGGGTATTACCATCGGTATTTTCTCAGTTATATTGGTTTTGGCAGGTGTAGATAGCTTAAAGCAAGAGATTGAAGGGAGTCTTAGTGGTATCGATAAAAACACAGTCATTGTAATGAGATTTCCTTTTACTCCAACAGACATTCCGCAATGGAAATGGCAGCAATTTCCAGATGTAACTTATGATGAATACCGAAGTATAAAGCGAAATACCCCTAATCTTGAAGCGGCTACTTTTGTGATGCAAGTTCCTCTTAAAATAATTAAGACCGACCATGCTTCGGCATCTAATGTGAATATTGCGTCCATTACCTATGAATATGCAGATATCGAAGAACTTAAAATAGCACAAGGCCGTTTCTTTACTGAATCTGAATCTGATAGGGGTTCTACTCTTATTGTTATAGGCGATGAAATCGCAAATTCATTATTTGGTTCTGCCAAGCAAGCAATCGGCAGGAAAGTCAAGTTGTATGGTCGGAAATTTACCGTAATTGGAGTACTTAAGAAAGAAGGAGCAGCTTTGGGAGATTATTCAAAGGACAACTTTGTTTTAATATTGACAAATTTTGCAAGAAAAATTTATGGAGATAATAACCGTACCACATTCCCTCGTATTATTATTAAACCTAAGAAAGGCATAGATATGGCAGAATTCCGTGCTATTCTTACTCAGCGTTTTCGTTTAATGCGTGGTTTGAAACCAGATAATGTAGATACTTTTTTTGTTAATCAAATGAAGGGGGTTACTGATGTAGTAGATAATATAACCAGTACTTTAAACCAAGTAGGATTATTAATTAGTAGCTTTTCCTTATTGGTTGGAGGCTTTGGAATAGCCAACATTATGTTTATGAGTGTAAAAGAAAGGACCAACCTTATAGGAATACAGAAATCTCTTGGGGCTAAGAATAAGTTTATATTATTACAGTTTTTGTTTGAAGCCGTTATTCTTGCAATTATCGGAGGCTTGATAGGTATATTCTTAGTGTTTTCAGTTTTCTGGTTGGCATCTCAGTTAACCGGAGAGTTCGAATTTATACTGTCGTCTGCAAATATCTTGATTGGAACGGTAGTTTCCTTGGTCATTGGATTAATTTCTGGAATTCTTCCTGCGGTTTCGGCATCACGCTTGAATCCTGTAGAAGCGATACGAAAAGGAATGTAATACTGAGAAATACACAAGACCATTATTCAACATTTTTTCACTATTAACCTTCATTATAAAATGATAAAATGAAACTAAAATATAAATTCAACATAAAACACATCAATAACATGGTAACAATTTACTATGTTCGGGCACCTATATAAAAAGTCTAATAATAAAGTTGTAAATGATTACCATGAAAAACCTAAAATCTCTTTTTATTCTAAGTTTATTTGTATTGATATCCTGTAATTCTGATGATAATCCTGGAACCGACACTCGGATTTCAGCTTTCCTTAATAATTTGGTGGATCAGATGCAAGCTAACTCAATGAATCGAAATACTATTGACTGGGACGATTTCCGAAATCAAGTTCTAAATAAAGCTTCAGATGTGCAAGATATTAATCAAGCAGATGAAGCACTTCGTCTCGCATTGCAATTGCTTGAAGAAGATAGTAGTTTTATTATAAAAGAAGACGGAACATTTATTGCCGGTTTTGAGCTAAATTGTGATCCCACTATCATCTCCCCCGTTACTGTTCCGGATAATATAGGATACATAAAAGTTGAACCGGACACTGGCGATGCTTCTGAAGAAATAGCATTTGCCCAAGATATTCATGATGACATTAAAAATCAAGATAACTCAAATATAACAGGATGGATTGTTGATTTAAGAAATAATAGAGGTGGTTACTTATGGTCGATGCTAGCAGGTATAGGCCCCGTTTTAGGAGAAGGAACAGTAGGCCATTATATCGACCCCGATAATGAGACGCGTGCTTGGTCTTATTCAAACGGATCTGCAATGATAGATCAAAATCCTATAGTATCTGTACCAAATCCTTATAACCTTGTTAATGCTAACCCTAAGGTGGCTGTTTTACTTAATAGTGCAGTTGTAACTTCAGGAGAAGCTCTCGCCATAGCTTTCATAGGCAGAAACAACACCAAAAGTTTCGGAAGTTCTACCTGCGGGATAACGGCCTCCAATTCCACATTTTCTTTGATTGATGGTTCTGAGTTATTTTTAGCAACAACTTCTATGGCTGATAGAAATAAAAATATATATGGAGCTATACCTGTAATTCCTGATACACCTACTACAGACGAAAATATAATCCAAAAAGCTATAGAGTATATAAATAACTAAAAAAACAAAGTGCACAATACTATGTAATTTTGATCTTGGTAAATCGCTAGCCTTTGCTTACGCTATGCAAGCGATTTACCAAACAAAATATATACTTAACATTGGTAATAATGATTTTGAATATGTAAACCTAGTTGTCTAACTTTGGATTTCTTACTCCTTACCAAAGTACACAAGCTAATGAAAACCAAGTTATATATATTTAAAATTGTTGCTAAACATTTGAGTTTTACAAAAGCTGCAGAGCAATTATATATTTCGCAACCTGCCATATCCAAGGCTATTAAAAGTTTAGAGCAAGAATATAAAACAACGTTTTTTATTCGAAAAAGAAACTCAATAGAAATGACCAAGGAAGGAAAGTCGTTTCTTATATACGTTAAAAAAATCCTGGCCATCTATTCTGAAATGGATGAACAGTTTATACACAAGAAAGAAACCTTTCCTAAATTAATAAACTTTGGAGTAAGTACAACCTTATCTAACTACATTATCCCTAAAATAATTTCGAAATTTAGAATACAATTTCCTGAAACAAAATTTAACATAATCAGTAATAATTCTGAAAACATAGAAAATTTATTATTAAATGAAGAAATTGATTTCGGAATTATTGAAGGAAGTATTTCGAATCCAAAATTACAATTTGAAAAATTTATTAAAGATGAAATTGTTCTCGTAACCAATGCCAATAATAATTCTTTAAAAAAAGGCGGTATCGATATCGAAAAATTACAAACAATTCCAATGATTGAACGTGAAAAAGGTTCTGGAACCAAAGTAATAATTGACAAATTTTTATTGGAACATAATATCAAAAAGCTTAATACTGTAGTAACTTTAAACAGTACTGAAGCTATTAAAAATTATTTATACAATTCTGATGATTATGCACTTCTTTCAATTAATGCTATCACTGAGGATTTGCTAAACAGCAAACTCAAAATCATAGATATCAAAGATTTAAGTATCGAAAGATGGTTTTTTTTCGTAAAAAGAACAGGGTACCTTTCAAATACAATAGAATATTTCGAAAAATACATTCGACTCAATTATAACTTTTAGTTATTTCATATAACTAATTAATTTGCTTAAAAGTTATTAATTCAATCTATTTTTGTATCAATTACTTCTAAATGATATGAGAGAGATTTGTTCAAAAACAGTTTACTTCCTTATAATTATTGTTGCCCTTTTAGGTATTATAAACAGTCCAATCGCATTATTTCTAGGTTTTATATATACACTCATTTTCAATAATTCATTTAAAGCATATAGTCATAAAGCAATTCATTATTTTCTAAAAATTTCGGTTGTAGGGCTAGGTTTTGGGATGTTGATTAACGAAACTTTAGAAACGAGCAGAGAGGGATTAAGTTTAACTATATATTCAATATTTTTCACCGTATTGTTGGGTTTATTACTAACAAGGTTTATGCGATTAGATTTAAAACTAGGGCATCTAATCACATCTGGTACAGCAATTTGTGGCGGAAGCGCAATTGCTACAATTTCTCCAGTAATTAAAGCCAAAAATAAAACTATAAGTATAGCTTTAGGTATCGTAATTCTATTAAACTCTATTGCGTTGTTTGTGTTCCCTGCAATCGGCCATTTTCTAAATTTAACACAAGAACAATTTGGCTTATGGTGCGCTATTGCCATACATGATACAAGTTCGGTAGTTGGTGCTGCGTTGGGTTACGGAGACGAAGCTTTGAGAATAGCAACAACGGTAAAGCTATCCAGAACTTTGTGGATTATTCCTTTATCAATTTTTTCAATGTTTCTGTTTAAAACAAAAGGAGAGAAAATAAAAATCCCCTACTTTATCATTTTATTTATTGTTGCGATTATTATTAATAGTTACCATATTTTACCCGAACCAACTACTAATTTTATTGTATTAATGGCCAAACGATTATTAGTAATAACATTGTTTCTTGTGGGTTCTACTATTTCTATAAGAGATTTGAAATCTAACGGAATCAAACCTATTGTGTTGGCATTTACTTTGTGGATTTTTATTTCAATATTTTCATTAATATATCTTAAACTAGCACCAGTTTACAACACCATTTTATAATACATATTCTTCAGGATATACATCATATACAAGCCTTTGTGCACATCCGTATCGTAAATTGCCCGTTGTGTATGCGCTCGGAAAACCCTACAGATTTGCCTCAGGTTCGTTTTCTTTTACTAAATTAGTTCTAGCTAACACAATTAACCATCCATCAATGTATTATCCAATATTTGAAAAAGTTTTATGTTCAAAAAAATAAAGATAAAGACATCAATTCTAAAGGTTTTTTTCTGGTTTTACGTTAGCACAATTTTTGTTTTATTCGCATTAATGTTCTTTTTAATATTACATAAAAGTGGATATTCAATAGATGCTACTACCAAGGTTTTTCAAGATTTTGTATTTAATATGTTGACCAAACCTTTATTTCATCTAATAGCAATCATTCCATATCTTATTTTTCTTTTGATAAAAAGTATCATACATGACTATAAGCGAAATAAAATAAAAGGGGTATTAAAAGGTTCTTTTTTTAAAATTGCTCTTCCCATTACATTGCTTCTTACGGGAAATTTGATATTACAAAGCTATCGATCATCTGAAGTATTAGAGTATACCTGGGATGCTGCTGTAGAAAACAACTTCGCCAAAGTAAACAATTATGACTATATCGATAATAAGCAAAGAGGTATTCATGTATTTAACATAAGTAAAAATATAGAAGATATTGAACAGCTTAAGACTAATAATTTTGAATGGATTACTCTTACACCATTTATAAATCAAGGTGATTATAATAAACCATCGTTAGGTTTAATCTCTGATAGTGGTTATAACAACATACTAAAACGTTATAAATCAATCAAAGAAGAATGTGATAAATTTGGAATAAAAATAATGCTAAAACCTCATATTTGGTTGACAAAACTGGAAGATGGTAAATGGCGATCCGATATTGAAATGGAAACTGAACAAGATTGGGATACATGGTTTAAAAATTACAATCAAATCATATTAAATTATGCAAAAATCGCAGAAGAATTACAACTAGAACAATTCTGTATAGGTACCGAATTAGAAACTACTGTTTATAAAAAACCTAATCAATGGAAAGCTCTAATACAAAAAGTTAAAACAATCTATAAGGGAAAATTGACATATGCCGCTAATTGGAATAATGAATATAAAGAAGTACCTTTTTGGGATGAGTTAGATTATATAGGTATTCAAGCCTACTTTCCGTTAAGTGTGAAAGATGTTCCAACACTCTTAGAATTAGAAAACCATTGGATAAAACATGCAGAAGAAATAGCGTTGGTGAGTTCAAAGTTTCACAAACCTATTCTTTTTACAGAATTAGGCTATAAATCCATCCAAGGTACTTCTAAAAAACCATGGGAATGGAATGGTGTAAAAAATATGTATTCAAAAATTTCTAAAAAAGAACAACTCCTATGTTACCAAGCTTTTTTTAATACCATTTGGAAAGAGCCTTGGTTTCATGGCATTCATATCTGGGAGTGGCAAGGTCATGGTACATCAGATGGTAATAATGCTAACTTTACTATAGAAGGTAAACCATCGCTAAATCTTATTGCAAAAAAATTTAAAATTGATTAACAATAAAACCGTGTAATACTTAGACTTATCGATTAACCAAATAGAGTGTATTATCTTGACAATAAAATTGACTATAAAACAAGGTTTTTACATAGATTAAACCACTAAAAAATCCGGAAGCACTGAATATCATATACATAGAATCGTTACTCTATAGATCGACAATCTTTATTATATTTAGCCTTGTGTACAACTAAAGAAAAAACATGTTCAAAAAATTTTTCAAAAAAAAACTACCGCTAAGCAAGAGAATACTAATACTTCCAAAATCGATTGGCATATCAATGAGTCTATTTTAACTTTCGACACTGGAGAATCTTTTATGCACTACTTTGATTTAAAAACTGAAATAGATAAGAATAATCCAGCTTGGCAAAATCAAGGAATGTTTTTCTGGAAAGCCGATGAAGTATTTGAAAAAAAATCTCTTCCTGATGATTTTTTGCAATACGAGCAAAAAACATTTTTATTGAGTGAAATTCCAGAATATATAGATATCGCAGCAGGTAAAGCAATGCCATGGTTCGGGAAACCTGGTGGTGGAGATAAGTATTTTTTTAAATACGAAGATAGTCCTATAACCATTGAGGAAGCACGTAAATTAAATGTTATAACTTATTTTAATTATGTAACACTTCATGAAAATAACCTATCAATACTAAATGATAGAGATAGTTACATATTTCAACTTGATAAAACAATAGAGTTTAGAGATAAAGAATTCTATTATGCCAATGATAAAATCTCTTTATCTGATTTATATCACAAAGGGTTGCTCAAAATTTTAGAAATTAAATAGTAGTAAGAAATATACACTTAATATTGTAGTCAATTAAAAAACAAATGAAGATCAAAGGAATATTTTCAACAGTCATAGGTTTATTTTTATGCAGTTTAGTTTTTGCTCAAAATAAAAACATATCTAATAAAATAACTCCACTCACAATTGGAGAAAAAATTGAATTTCAATCAAAAACCCTTAATGAAAATAGAATTATAAATGTGTATTTACCCAATGGATATTCAAAAGATACATTAAAAACATATCCAGTCATATATCTATTAGATGGTAGTATTGATGAAGATTTTATTCATATTTCAGGAATTGTACAATTTGGATCTTTTTCTTGGATTAATATGATTCCTGAATCCATTGTCATTGGGATATCCAATATAGATAGAAAAAGAGATTTTACTTTTCCCACTACTAACAAAAAAGATAAAAAAGAATTTCCCACAACCGGTGAATCAGAAAAATTTATCGAATTTATTAAAGCGGAATTACAACCCCTTGTTAATAAAAAGTATAAAACAAATGCAAATAAAACACTGATTGGACAATCACTTGGTGGGCTTTTGGCAACAGAAATTTTGTTTAAAAACCCAGAACTATTCAACAATTTTATCATTACAAGTCCTAGCTTATGGTGGGATGACGAATCGTTGCTAAAATACAAACCATCTACTTATAACACTAAAAAATCGATTTATATAGCAGTGGGAAAAGAAGGAAAAGTAATGGAACGAACTGCCAAGGAATTACACAATAAATTAAAACTATCAAAAAACGAAAAAACGAATTTATATTTTGAATTTTTCGAAAAGCAAAATCATGGGAATGTACTACACTTAGCTGCGTATAGTGCATTTGAAAAAATATTTAAAACAGAAAAAAAGTAACAAGCCCAATTACTACCGCTTCTTTTTTGTAAAACCTACAATCTCATAACGATCTCCTACTTTTTTTAGAACTAATTTGGGGCTATCAAATCCCATATCTCTATTATTTTGCAAGAGTATTTCGGCCATACGTACCGAGATCTTTTTGGATAAAGAATAAGTCTTCATAAAAGTCTCTGGGTTTAAAGTAAGATTTGTAGGATAGATCAATGTTATATTATCTTTAAAAAAAAGAGGAAAAGAGCTATTAGTCTCTAACCAACCAACGGCATAATTTGTAGGATCTAATGTTGAGATATCGACATTTGTAAAATCGATTAACTCAATATTTTCTTTATCGATTAGTTGTTTCCTTATTTTGGGTTTAATTCCTTTTTTACTGTAACCAATTAGCCTGATACCTCCTGCTGATTCATTGACAGAAAAATATATGCGATCTGATCTATGTTCTTTAAGCCAATTATGCATTAGCGATTCGTTTGCAACACTAAGTTGGTCTTTTTTTCCATCATATAAGGTGGTGAAATTGGCTTTTATTTCGTTGATCCAAATTGTATTATCATTACTATTAGCAATCGACCCAAAATTAAATGACTGATCCAGAAGAGCAGTAATTACCCTATGTTTTCTGATATATTTTTGTGATGATCTTGTATCAAAATCAATTAGTTTTTCTGGCGAAAATTGCCCAAACAGATACACAGGAGTCCATAATAGTATAACAATATAAAATTTCATTTTTTTCATTAATATGCTATTCATTATTCACCATAATACCAAAAGATATGCCGCAATCCAAAACACGATAAAAAACGATTTAGAATACACCCCATACATCAATATCTAATTATGATGATTTTAACGTATTACCACTGACAAAATGTTCTTTTATGATGAACAAATCCACTATAATAAAAATCATTAAAACATTTAATATTCTTTTCCCAGTTTTTGCTCTTTTCAAAATTAATTTTAAAACAATAAACATCAAAATTAAAAGATAAACTCCATATTTATTTGAAAGTTTACTACTTTTATTTCTCACACAGACCATCACTCCCCCCCCCCTAGTCAACACAGTAATAGTATAATAAAACAAATAATTCTAAAGGTAAAAAATGAAGAATCTATTAATAAAAGAAGTAATAGGAATGGGATTAGAAATTAAATATTTTTAAATTTTAAAAAATTGTAACCCATGCAAATTAAATAACATAGTTAAATATCTAATCTAATGAACAAATTCTCTCTAATTATTATATTCCTAACTTTTTATGGATTGGTTCATGGGCAAAACTGGAATAACTCTGCTAATCGGTATCTAGAGGAATACAAAAAATATCAAGATGCTAACTGCCCTATTTCTACAGACAGTATAAAACACTTTGTTTATTTTTTAAAAGAAAGAAAACAAATTATTGATCACCCCTTTTTAACTCATTCTCGGTTTTTAGGAGCACAAATCATGTATGCATGGAAAGATCTAGAACCTGAAAAAGAAACCTACGATTTTTCTGAAATAATACAGGATATTGAATACCTCAATAAACATGGCAAAAAACTGTTTATTCAATTACAAGATGTCACGTTTTATACACGTAACAAAGCGGTACCAGATTACCTTCTATCAGGCGAATATGATGGTGGAGCTGTAATGCAACTCAATGATATCGGAAAACCAGAAGGCTGGGTTGCAAAACGGTGGAATAAAAAAGTTAGAACACGATTTGCACTATTGTTACAGGCATTAGGTAAAGAATTCGATGGTGTAATTGAAGGTATCAATCTGCAAGAAACTGCTATAGGTGTAAGTAACAAAAATGATGATAGCTTTACAAATCAAAAATATGTTGATGGGGTAAAAGCAAATATGCTCTCCCTAAAAAAAGCATTTCCTACGTCAACAACAATGATATATGCCAATTTTATACCAGGAGAATGGTTACCTTGGGAAGACAAAGGGTATCTGCGAGGTATTTATCAATACGGAAATGAAATCGGAGTCGGTCTTGGAGCGCCTGATTTAATGATTACTAGAAAAGCTCAGCTTAACCACCCGCTGGCAATGATGCATGAGGGAGATTTTAAAGTTCCACTAGGAATAGCCATTCAAGATGGTAATTATGTTGGAAAAACAGGTGCCGATAAAGATTATAATGAAAATAAAGATACTGGCGATACGTCACGAAAAAACAAAGTACCATTGCTTCATGGATTTGCAAAAGATTTTTTAAAAATAGATTATATGTTTTGGGTAAATCAGGCACCTTATTTTGAAAAAGATGTTCTACCTTGTTTTGGTAATAAATAAAATTACTGGTACAACAACATATAGTAGTTTTATGAACTATGATCCTCTACTGCTCTAGTACAATGACTGTTAGTATGCATAAAAGAAGGTAATTATGAATGAAAAAATAATAGCAGGTATAATTGGCGGGATAGCCGGAGGAACGATCAGTCTTATTTCGTCATATATTCTCGCCAAAGTAAAAATGAAACACGAGATCAAAATTTGGAATACAGATTTTGCTGTAAACTATTCAAAATTACTCATCGAAAATCCTGATGCTGCGGCTCAACTTGCTAGACAATTCGCTATTGGGTTACTTATTGTAAGAGATAGTGAAGGTAAAACAGCATCAAAACACTTTATCCCCTATCAATGCAAGGTATCGGTTGGAAGAAAGGAGGATAATGATATTGTTTTGGTTGATGAAACAGTATCTAGAGATCATGGAGTGTTCTTTTACCGAGGTAATAAAGTCATGTTTCAAGAATTTTCTCCTTTGAATGAAACAACAGTAAATGGAAACTCGATTAAAAAACTTTGTCACTTAAAATCGGGAGATACCCTAATTCTAGGAAAAACCATCCTCGAATTTGAAGAATTAAAATAACTACTCGTTAAGAAAATCTAGTCACTAATTCCATTTTTGACAATATCACGGTTTGTTCTTATTAATTCATTACATTTATAGTGAAACAAATCTCTTGATTATGAAGTATTTAAAATATTTATTATTTCTAGTGATTATACTAGTACTCGTATTTATTGGTAAAGGACTTTTATCTCCTACGGTCTTTTATGAAAGTGAAGTGGTAGTCGACAAACCAGTAAACGAATCTTGGGCCGTAATGCAAGATGAATCGAATTTGCCCAAATGGATAAAAGGGTTTAAAAAAAGTGAGCTTACTAGTGGCACAGCAAATACCGTTGGAGCGGTTTCTAAAATTTATATTGAAGAGCAAGGCCAAGAAATGGTAATGGAAGAAACCATAACAGCAATACAACCTAACGAGCATCTTGCTATGAGTTTTACCATGGATTTTATGGATATGGATTACGAGATCTTTTTTAAGGAAAAAGAAGGTAAAACTGTTATTTCTTCAAAATCAACCACTGCTGGTAATGGTATGATCAATAAATCAATCGTTTCATTTATGTCTGGCGCAATGAAGACACAAGAGGATGAAAATCTAAATAGTTTAAAAAAACTTATCGAAGAAAACACCAAGGATTATTTTCCTAAAGCGGTAATCGATACTACAAATGTATCTGTAGAATGATTAATGATATCTTTTTTAATAATCTTGTCATTTTGTTGTGCCCTATATTTGCTGGCACCTAATGAGTCATCCAATTACCACATATCTTAAAACTAATGGCGATTATTCTCCTCAAGAATTAGAGCTTCTTAAAAATTCATTAGAACATAAAATTCTAGAAAAAGATGAGTTTCTTTTAGAAAAAGGTGAGGTTTGTTCTTGTATATGCTTTGTAGAAAGCGGTGCTGTGCTTCAATACAAGATAAATTCTGATATGGATCAGGTTGTCATCGACCTCAACATATCTAATGATTGGGTGATCAATCACAAAAGCTTCACTTCGCAAAGACCATCCGAATATAATATTAAAGCTTTTGAAAAAACTACAGTCTATATACTATATATCGAATCTATACATCGTTTAATTGCGCAATCTCAATCATTTTTACAAATGGGTAAACTTTTGGAAAATGCGGTGTCACGAATTGATTTTTTCGATAATAACAATACACCCGATGAAAAGTATATGTTTTTATTAAAAAACAAACCAGAAATCCTTCAAAAATTCCCGCAAACCCTTATCGCATCCTATTTAAAAATCACACCCGAAACTTTAAGTCGAGTACGAAAAAGACTTTCTAAAGTGTAATCATTTATTGATTACGATCAAGTGCTCATTTTATCGAATCCATTGATATTTGGTTTTCAATTTAAAATCAAGAAAATGGACAATTCTTTTTACAAAAGCACAGGTATTTCTCTTATTTTAGGTGCGTTACTTATTATCATTACAATGATACTACATCCTTCTGGTGGCAGTATTGCACATATTATCAAAATTTCGCAAACTATTACCATAACTCATTCGCTTGCCATATGCAGCCTTCCTATTATTTTATTTGGATTCTATGGTCTTACCATACGTATTTTGGATACACGTAGATTATCGGTATTGGCTTTTATCACTATATCATTTAGTCTTATTGCAGCTATGTTTGCGGCACTATTTAATGGGTTAGTACTACCCTATTTCTTGAATCAATATGCAGATAGATTAGATCAAAACATTGATATCCTAAAGCCCATAACCAATTTTAGTTTTGCAATAAATACCTCTTTAGATTATATTTTTATTGTGGCTTGTTGTGTTGCAATACTCTTATATTCATTTATAATTTTATTAGAGAACAAATTTCCTAAATGGATAGGATACTTAGGGATCTTTATTACACTTTTTGCAGTGATCGGTGGATTTACTAGTTTTGTATTCACAAGTCTTACAGGTTTTAGAATATTCACTTTTAGCATTGCCTTCTGGATTTTATCTAGTGGTGCTTTATTATTTATCACAGGTAAACAAGTTAAATGAAAGTACTAATTATAGGTGCATCAGGTTCGGGAACCACAACATTGGGAAAAGAAATAGAAAAGAGAACCCATTTTGTTCATTTGGACACAGATAATTACTATTGGAAACCTACAAAAGTTCCTTTTCAGGAAAAACTACCACTAGTCATTAGAAATGAAAACTTAAAATCTGATATTCGAAAATTTAAAAATGTGATTATTAGTGGTTCTATGATAAGTTGGGGGAAGGAATGGGAAACAACATTTGATCTAGTAATATTTATACATCTCCAGAATGAAAAAAGAATAGAAAGGCTTAAAGAAAGGGAAATCCAACGCTATGGAGAAAAACTTCTAACCGATAAAAACATACTACAAAAATCCAAAGCTTTTTTAGAATGGGCTAATCAATATGAAAACCCGAATTTTGATGGGAGAACACATAAAACTCACCTCAACTGGTTAAAGAAGCTAAAATGCACAGTTTTAAAAATAGATGGTGAAAAGAAAATGCATACCAAAATAGAAATTGTACTTTCAAGAATTAATACAAGGTAATATGTATTCAAAACCAAAAACACTCTTTTTATTTGATGGGATTGGTGCTTTGCTATCGGCATTAATTTTAGGCAGTGTTTTTCCTATGTTTATACATGTCATAGGGTTACCTGTGGACATATTGTATTTTCTGGCTTTTTTTCCTGTAGTTTTTTTAATCTATGACATATGCTGTTATGTATCGGTTAAAAAGAAGTTTCGTAAATGGTTAACCGGTATAGCCATTTTAAATCTTTTGTATTGTGGTATATCTATTTGGAGTATTTGTTCTCATTATGAACACCTCACTCCTTTGGGGTTCGTTTATTTTTTATTAGAAATAACCATTATTGTTGTTTTGGTCATAGTAGAATTAAAAGTAGCGTCCAGAAAGAATATCTAATCCATAATAACCACAAATGGTATAAAATTGGCTCAATAATTGTGGCCTATATGATCTGTTTATTTCTAATTTAAAAAGATGATCATCATGTTTAAAAACACCATCTTACCCATTGTTTTTACTCTATTAATCAACACATTATCCTTTGCGCAGGATACCTATACTTATGTGCAACCAGAAAAACTCAATGATGGGTTAAAAACAAATAATATTAAATCATTAAATATAGATACAACCAGAATCTATCATTTTTTCAACCAAGCCAAAAATGGAAAGAATAAGCTACATAGTGTATTATTGGTCAAAGATGATCAAATAATCATCGAAGAATATTTTAATAATACTACAGCAGATATACCCCACGATCTTCGATCAACCACAAAAAGTATACGATCTATCTTAATGGGCATTGCCATTGACAAAGGATTCATAGATAACGTTAATGATCCTATATCAAAATATCTCAAAAATCCAATTCCGCAGAAAAATATCGACGATAGAAAAGAAAAAATTACGATCAAACACCTACTAACTATGTCTACCGGGCTTGAATGCAATGACTGGGATAAAAAGTCAAAAGGACAAGAAGACAAAGTGTACAGAAAAAAAGATTGGCTTCAATACACTCTTGATTTACCTATGGTTAATGAACCTGGTACGGTTTCTAATTACTGTTCGATGGGTGCAATGCTTGTTGCCGAAATAATAAGTCAAGCTTCAGGTATGACAATAGATAAATTTGCCGACACCTATCTGTTTAGCGAATTAGGTATCACCAATATACGTTGGGGACACACATCCGACAAAAAAGTAATCCCGTCTGGCAAAAGATTATATATGACCTCTCGAGATATGGTAAAACTTGGCTTATTAGTTCTACATCAAGGCAAATGGAATCAAAAACAGATTGTTTCGCAACAATGGATCGAAGAAGCTACTACTCCAAAAACAAAAATTACGGGTATAGATTATGGTTATTTATGGTGGAATATCCCGTTCAAAATAGATAATAAAGTAGTTATTTCTAAAACAGCTACTGGCAATGGAGGGCAATACATTATGGTCATTCCAGAATTAAATATGGTTGCCGTTTATACTGGAGGCGCATATAATTCTCAAGAAGATAAATTACCTTTTGCCATTACGAAAGATGTTTTTTTACCAACATTCGATACTCAAAAATAACTTGACCTACATATGAGGATCAAGTAATATCTACCTTAAAAGGTAAAATTGTTTTGTTCAGAACATAATTGAATCTAAGTTATCCTTCAAACATCAATGATACGAACTCTGCTACGCAAGCAGGTTTTTCGATACCTTCGATTTCTACCGAACAGTCCCATGTGATTTTTAAACCATTATCGGCATAAGCCTCAATCTTTTGTATACTACTATGTAATCGTAATCTACAATCTACAGGTACGGGATGCGGAAAACGTACTTTATTAAGCCCGTAATTTACACCCATTGCAAAACTCTCTATATGAATTAAATCCATCAACATTTTAGACAATAGAGACACTGATAAAAATCCATGAGCTATTGGTTTTTTAAATGGGGATTCTTTTTTAATGCGTTCTAAATCTACATGCACCCATTGAAAATCCAATGTAGCATTGGCAAAAGCATTGATCATATCTTGGGTTACGATAAGCCACTCTCCTGTAGGTAATGATTTCCCTTCGTAGGTTTTAAACTCTTCAAAATTTTTACAAATTAGTTGGTTCATGATCTTATTATTTAATAATCCTTTTGCTTCTTTGTTGATTGTTAATCTTACCTAGAAATCCCGCCATCAATGGTTAAACAAATACCAGACACATATGATGCTTCGTCTGATGCGAGATATAAATATCCATAAGCTATATCCAAAGGAGTTGCTGCTTTTTGAAGAGGGATTTGTTTTTTGATTCCGTCTAGGTGTTCTTTTGGGATTTGCTCTGTCATTTCGGTTAATGTAAATCCTGGGGCCAATGCATTTGCTGTAATTCCGTATTTACCAAGCTCCATAGTCCAAGTTTTAGACATGGCAATCACTCCTGCTTTAGTAGCTGCATAGTTCGTTTGTCCAAAATTACCACGTAGCCCTACATTAGAAGCTGCAGATACAATTCGACCATATCCCGCGTCTTTCATATATTTTGAAACAACTTGTGTACACAAAAACACACCTTTTAAATTTACATCTACCACGGCATCCCATTCTGCTTCACTCATTTTATGTAATGTTCGATCTTTGGTTATCCCTGCATTATTGATTAGTATATCTATTTTACCATATTTCTGATGTATTCTTTCTGCCTCTTTCTCGATGGCTGGTTTATCAGTGACTGAGATTTTGGTAAATTCGGCTTGATGTCCTTTGCTATTAATATTACTCGCAGTTTGCTCGCCATCTTCCAACAAATCCCATATAATTACGGTAGCTCCTTCTTTTGCAAATAGTTCAGACACACCTTTTCCAATGCCACGGGCACCTCCTGTTACAACTGCTATTTTATTTTGTAATCTCATACTATTGTTTTCTTATTTTTTGAACTTCTTTTTTTGTATCAAAATTCAATCTTTTTTCTTTTTCTCAAGAACATTCTATAACAGCTTTTCCTTTTACCTGGCGATTCATCATATCTTCTAATGCATTTGAAGCCTCGCTCAACGGGTATATTTTATGGATATGAGGTTTTAGCTTTCCTGCGGCGTACCACTGCATCAGCTCCATAGTGTTTTTCATATTTTTTTTAGGAGTTTTCATAGCAAAGCTTCCCCAGAACACACCTACAATGGCGCTTCCTTTTAATAAAGCAAGGTTTAATGGAATTTTAGGAATATCTCCCGCAGCAAAACCTACAACCAAATATCTACCCTCCCAAGCCATCCCTCGAATAGCTGGTTCGGCATAATTACCACCAACAGGGTCATAGACAACATCTACTCCTTTACCATCGGTAAGCTCTTTAATTCTAGACTTTAAATCTTCGGTAGTATAATTAATGACCTCAGCTGCACCATACTCTTTGCACAATGTTAATTTTGTATCTGAAGATGCCGCGGCAATCACTCTAGCACCCATCAATTTTCCTAGCTCAACTGCGGCTAATCCTACTCCACCTGATGCTCCTAATACCAATAGGGTTTCTCCTTCTTTTAATTGCCCTCTATCTTTTAAAGCATGATATGATGTACCGTATGCCATCATAAAAGAAGCAGCAATCGGAAACTCCATCATTGGAGGCTTAATAAAACAAGCATTACCTGGCACTACTACTTCTTCAGCATAGCCACCATGCATTACAAATCCAAAAACCTCATCCCCAGGTTTTACATGATTAATATTAGAACCCACATGTTTAACTACTCCTGCTATATCGCTACCTGGTGTAAATGGCAATTCTGGTTTAAATTGATATAATCCTTGGATAATTAGCGTATCCGGAAAATTTACTCCGCACGCTTTTACCTGAACCACCACTTCATTATCCTTTAATTTTGGGCTTTCTACTTCTTCTAGTACAAGGCTAGAAGGGGGACCAAATTGTTTACAAACTACTGCCTTCATATGTGCTATTACTCTTCGATTACTTTTAATACCAGTTTACCCATTTTATCTCCAGAAAATAGTCGTAAAAATGTTTCATGAAAATTCTCAATTCCTTCATAAACATCTTCTTTACTTTTCAATTTTCCTTGAGCCATCCATCCGCCCATTTCCATAGCCGCTTTACCATAATCCTTGGCGTAATCCATAACTACCATGCCTTGCATACTGGCACGATTCACTAATAATGATAAATAATTACTTGGACCTTTGATTGCCACCTTATTATTGTATTGAGAAATTGCGCCACAAATAACAATTCGTGCGTGCATTCGTAAACGTGCCAATGCAGCATCCAAAATTTCGCCTCCAACATTATCAAAATACACATCAATTCCTTTAGGACATTCTCGTTTTAAACCTGCATGAATATTTTCGGATTTGTAATCGATAGCCCCATCAAAACCAAGCTTATCTACAATATATTTACATTTATCCGCTCCGCCTGCAATCCCTATAACCTTACAGCCTTTAATTTTGGCTATTTGCCCAACTATACTACCAACTGCTCCAGCAGCTCCGGATACTAAAACAGTATCACCTTCTTTAATTTTTCCCACTTCTAGTATTCCAAAATAAGCGGTCATTCCGGGCATTCCTAAGGTTCCGATATACATGGGTAATGGTGCTAATTTTGGATCTACTTGATACCAGTTATTACCATCTGTTATCGAATATTGCTGTACTCCTCCCCAACCAGTTAAACAATCACCTTCTTTATACTTTGGGTGATTATTACTCTTAATAACTGTACCTACAGATCCGGCACGCATAACATCATCGATTTGTACTGGTTCGATATAGGATTTTCCTTCATTCATCCAACCTCTCATAGCTGGATCCAAAGAAATATAATGTTGTTGTATCAATACTTCTCCATCTTTAAGTTCAGGAATTGGATTTGTTTGTAATTCCCATGTATCTTCTTCAGGAAGTCCCGTTGGGCGTTTTTTAAAAATTAGTTGCTTATTGTTCATGGTGTGTATGATATAGTTCTTTTTAGTTTTATAATGATGTTCCGCCGTCAAGAGTTATGGTTTGTCCTGTAATGAATTTTGTACTATCTGAAGCTAGCCATACCACGGCTTCGGCTATTTCATCAGCCATCCCATATCGTTTCATAGGAATCACACTTTTTAATCGTTGATCCATATCTGGCCGTACGGATAGTAGCTTGTCTAGCAATGCCGATTCTGTATAACCAGGACAAACGGCATTGATTCTTATATTTTTGGTGGCATACTCTAATGCTGCCGATTTTGTCATTCCAACAACAGCAAATTTACTTGCGCAATACGATAAGTTGTTCAAGGAAGCCTTTAATCCTGCAAGAGAAGCGATGTTTACAATATTACCCCCTCCTTGCTTTACCATTTGTTGTAAAGCGGCTTTCATACAATAAAAAACTCCGGTTTGGTTTACAGCAATCACATTGTCCCAATCTTCAAAAGTATACTCTGCAGTTCTTGCCATATTCTTTGGCCCAATCCCTGCATTGTTAACCATAATATCTACTTTACCATATTTGGCCACGGTCTTTTCGATCAATTGTTCTACATCTTCAAACTTTGCAACATTAGCCACTATTACAGTAGCTTCTCCTCCATTTTGATTGATTTCGTTAGCCGTTTTTTGTGCTTTTTCTTCTTTGATATCAGACACTACCACTTTGGCATTATGTGCTGCAAAATGTTTAGCTGTCGCCGCACCAATACCTGATCCCGCTCCGGTAACAATTACTATTTTATTGTTTACTTGCATATCAATGTTTTATTTTGAAGTACATAAAATTAATCTTGAATCTTCTAATGCTCTACTTCGTAGATCTCCAGGGTAACCATCAGCCGTAATCATGTTAAGGAAATCTTCTTTAGCCGCATATTCTACAATGAGTATCTTATCCCATTCTAAATGATCACTTGGACCAATAATACCCATAAGTGGTTTTCCGTGGTATACTATATTAGCCCCCGAATTTTGAAAAAACGGCATTGCAGCTTGCAAATATTGTGCATATCCTTCTGCCCCAGAAGTTCCCGTTTCTTCTACTTTATCTTTAAATTTAAGTAAGTTTAACATTTGAAAAGGACCTTCTACTTTTAAGGTTGTAAAATCTTGAAATTGTTCTGGAGTAACCCCTGTATATGTAGTACTCATTTTTGTGTGTATGTATGTTATTTATAGTTTGATTGCATCTAATCCTTGATATTTTTCTACTATTTGAGGATAATGTTCTTTCATATTATTGAAAATAAAATCTATAGGAAGATCCTCAAAATGGCCATAATCCTCTAGATACTCCATAAAAACATTACCTTCATTATTGTACTCCTGAAATATAGAATCATTTTCACCATCAAATTCTAACGGAGATACATTACATTTTCGACATAAGGATGCATTAAAAGCAGGAGAAGCCTTTACCCATTTTTCATTAAGATATATATTAACCATACCATGAGGAGTCAATTCATTAGTTCCAAATTTTTCGGTCAATCTTTCTACTCCAATATGATTTTTAACTTTAGCCAGATGAATTCTTGCTGGAATTCCTAACCCTCGCAAACAAGCAATTAAAAGAATTGATTTATCAACACAGTGTCCCTTTGTCTTTTTGGCTATGCTACTTGCTATATATCCATTCTTTAATAAACTTATGTTATAGGGGTCATATCGCCAGTTATCTCTTATCTTGATATACAATTGAACTGCCTTTTCTTTTGCCGTTAATGTATCATTTTTAAATTCTTTTATAAGTTCTTGAATCTCTTCTGCCTTATAATCGAAAAAATATGTTGATGCTAAATAATCCATTTTTCTCCTTTTGACTACTTCGTAATTATTAATCTATTTTTTTATCATGAATGGCTTGTAATGCCAGGTTACAAAGCAATTCTGCTGCTTTGTTTAATTTTGCAAAACGAGGATCTGTTGTAAGTCCTTTACTATATCTATAATAGATCTGTTGTGCAATTACTGCTATTTTAAAAAGACCAAATGCATAGTAAAAGACTAAGTGATTGACTTCTCTCCCACTTTTCTTTATATATGATTCTACAATCTCACTTCGGCTTGGATTACCGTTCATAATTGTAGGAGATGGTATACCTTGTTGTACAAATGGATGATCACTTGCCATGGTCCAATATCCAAGAGAAGTTCCTAAATCCATTAATGGGTCTCCTAATGTTGCCATTTCCCAATCCAAAACAGCGTTGACTTCTTTCCAACTATCATCTTTAAAAACGACATTATCATACTTAAAATCATTATGTACCAAACTATACCTATATTCTTTAGGTTGATTGTCTTCCATCCAACGCATCACTTTATCTGCTGCTGGCACATCTTCGGTTGCTGCTTTTAGATATTGTTTACCCCAATTTAGCACCTGTCTTTCAACATATCCTTCGGGTTTGCCTAAATCTGATAATCCAGAAGTTTTGTAATCTATGTTATGTAATTCTACAAATGTATCTAACCATGAATCAGAGATGGTCTTAAAATCCAGAGTGGAAATATTTCTTTTTTTAGCCTCATGTACATTAAGAATAATACCATCGACCTTTTCCATAATATAAAAAGGGCAACCTAAAATATCTTCATCTTCGGTATATGCATACATCTTAGGTACTTTAGGAAAAGAAGTGTAAATCCCAGATTGTACTTTAAACTCCCTACCCATATCATGTCCTCTTTTTATTGCTCCAAAAGGTGGACGACGTAGTACATATTCTTTTTCTTCTATCTGTAACAAATATGTGAGATTAGAGTAACCATGAGTAAATTGTGTTACCGTCCAATCGCTTTGATTATGATCAATAAGTCCTTCTTTCTCAAGAAAGATCTTCAACGTTTTTTCATTTAATTCTTCGCCTTTGCGTACGTTTTGCATTTTCATGAAGTTTAAAATTGCGAGTGACATACGCCAATCAACAATTTGCTTTTATTGGTATTACAACAGTTATATTTTTTGTTTGGCGTAGGTGTTAATTACACTTTTCCCTAATTGATACATATGCACCTCATCTGGACCGTCGGCCAATCGAAGCATTCTTGCAGCTACAAAAAAGTGCGCTAGTGGCGTATCTGGTCCAACTCCTTTACCACCATGAATCTGCATTGCTCTATCGATAACCTCTAAAGCCATATTAGGAGCTACAATCTTAATCATGGCAATAAGATCTTTTGAAGTTTTATTACCTTCTTTATCCATCTTATCTGCTGCAGAAAGCGTGAGTAATCGTGCTTGTTCTATAGCACATTTGGATAATGCTATTTCTTGTCTAATGCTGCTAAAATCTTTAAATGTTTTACCAAATGCAATACGTTCTGATGCTCGATCAGACATTAATTCTAATGACCGTTGTGCCATACCAATTAATCGCATGCAATGATGAATACGTCCTGGCCCCAGACGTCCTTGAGCAATTTCAAAACCTCTACCTTCACCTAAGATTAAATTTTCTTTTGGTACGCGTACATTATCCAAAACAATTTCGGCATGTCCTTCTGGAGAATCATAAAATCCAAAAACAGATAATGGTCTAATAATTTTTAACCCCGGCGTATCCATCGGCACTAAAATCATACTTTGTTGTTGATGCCTATGTGCACTGGGATCGGTTTTCCCCATAATAATGGCTATTTTACAATGTGGGTCCATACCACCCGATGACCACCATTTACGGCCATTGATTACATAATGATCTTCATCACTTACAATTGACGTTTCTATGTTTGTTGCATCAGATGAAGCCACTTGCGGTTCGGTCATTAAAAAAGCCGAACGTATCTCACCATTCATTAAAGGTTCTAACCATTGTTTTTGTTGATCTGGAGATCCATACTTTGCCAGTACTTCCATATTCCCCGTATCGGGAGCATTACAATTAAACACTTCTGAAGACCATAATACGCGTCCCATAATTTCGGCCAAAGGAGCATATTCTAAATTGGTAAGCCCTGGACTTAAATCTCCATAACTTTTCGGAAGAAAAAGATTCCATAAGCCCGCATTCTTTGCTTTTTCTTTAAGGTCTTCCATTCCTGGCCAACGGTTCCATAAATTTTTGGGGTCATAATTAAAGGCACTCACTTCCTTTTCTACCGGAAGTATATGTTCTTCAAAGAAACGGTTAAGTTTTTCTTGAAGTGACATTATTTTTTCTGAATAATCAAAATTCATTCTACGTAAGTATTTAGTACAATTTTTATGTTTTTTTTGCAGTACTACAGTTAACCTGCAATTAGGTATCCTCCATCTGCATTATACACGCTACCAGTCATATATGCTCCGGCATCTGATGCTAATAAACATACCATACCAACCATTTCATCGGGCATTCCCATTCTTGAACTAGGTAAGGTTCTTTCTATTTTCTGAAGTAATTTTTCATTTTGCCATAAAGCCGCACTAAACTTCGTTTTTATTAATCCAGGACACAATACATTGGCTCGTACACCATGCTGTCCCCATTCCTTAGCTTGATTTTTTGTTAGCATCAATAAGGCCGCTTTACTCGTGCTATATAATCCTAATCCAGCACCTGGATGTATGGCTTCAACCGAGGCTATATTAATGATACTACCTCCTCCCGCTTCTTTAAAAGAAGGCAATACTAAATTTGATAACATCCATGGTGCTTTTACATTAACATCCATGATTTTATCAAATACTTCTTCTTCGGCATCTTCGATAGGGCCATAAATAGGGTTAATAGCCGCATTATTGACCAAAATATCAATTCTACCATAGTGCTCTATAACATTTTGAACAAGGTTTTTTCGTTGTTCTGGTTTTCCTATATGACAAGAAATACCAACAGCATCCAAACCATTGGCTTTAAACTCAGAAACAACTTCATCTACAGCCTCTTGATTCCTACTACTGATAACTACTTTGGCTCCATGTTCTGCAAGACCTTTGGCAATAGCTTTTCCTATTCCCTTACTTGATCCTGTGATTATGGCTACTTTTCCTTCAAGATTGAACGATTTTTTTATACTGCTCATGTATTAAATAATAAGTTTGATAATAAAATTGATACTTGTTTTATGAGTTGAAAACTTCTTTCTCTCCTGCTATGGTGAGCACTTCATCATTCATTAAAATTTCTGCTAAACCATTGGTTTTGGGTAATTCATATGTGAAGAAAAATTTCATGGCATGAATCTTACTTTCGTAAAACTCTTCACTATATTTCTTTTGTCCAACTACTAAAGTATTTTTGGCATGAATCGCCATATCAAGCCATATCCAACTCATAGTAATAGTACTAAAGAACTCCATAAACGGTGTAGCATCTGCCAAAAATCGTTCATAATCTCCTTTTTGAGCGAAACCAATTAAGAACCCTACAACTTTTTGGGCTAATTTTAATTTCTCTCCCAAGGTATTTGCATACTTTTTAAGGTCGTCGTATTTAGAAGCATTTTCAATGGTTTGCATAACCTCATTAGTCAGGTATTCTAACGCTTTTCCATTACCCATAACAATTTTTCTACCCAATAAATCTTGGGATTGAATACCGGTTGTTCCTTCATAAATAGGAAAAATTCGAATATCCCTATGGTACTGTTGAAGAATAAAATCTGTACAGAATCCATATCCTCCTAATATTTGCAAGCCATTAGATACAGCATGTGCTCCCATATCTGATGGATATGTTTTTACCATTGGGATAATTAATTCTAATAGCAGACTATATTTTTCTTTTTCGGTAGGATCTTTAAGTGTTTCTTTAAAATCGTAATATTTTGAAGCCAATAACACCAAACTCAATGAGCCCTCGGCTATCACTTTTTGTAATAATAACATTCTACGTACATCAGGGTGATTGATAATTAATGTCTGTCCCTGGTCCAAGTCTTTTTTTCCTGCATTAGTTAGTTTACGTCCCTGTGGGCGTTCTTTTGCATATTGAAGTGATGCTTGATACGCTGCCGTTGCAATAGCTGCCGCTCCGCGACCAACTGCAATACGAGCCCCATTCATCATCAAAAACATATATTTTAAGCCTTGATGCGGTTCTCCTACTAACCAACCTTGACAATCATCTGCGTCTCCAAACCCTAAATGCGTCGTACAATATCCTCGTTGTCCAAGTTTTTGAAAATCGGCTACGGTAGTAACATCGTTAGAAACCAAACCTCCGTTACCATCGGGTCGTTTTTTGGGTACAACAAATAATGAAATTCCTTTGGTTCCTGCTGGGGCACCTTCTATACGTGCCAAAACAAGGTGAACAAAATTATCTGCATATTGGTGATCTCCACCAGAAATAAATATTTTTTGTCCAGATATTTTATAAGACCCATTATCGGTAGGTATCGCTTTGGTAACTACATCAGAAAGTGAGCTTCCTGCCTGTGGTTCGGTAAGACACATGGTACCTCCCCATTGTCCAGATAACATATTAGGAACGTATGTATCATTAAGTTCTTTGTTCCCAAAATGAATAATAAGCTCTGCCGCCCCCAGAGTAAGACCAACGTATCCTGGTAAATGATTATTTGCAGCATCTTGAATAAAAGCTGATGCTGTATACAGCATCATGGGTAATTGCAATCCACCAGCCTCATAATCAAAGGTTCCCGAAATAAGCCCCATTTCACCCCCTTTTTTCATCATCACTCCAACTTGCTTATGCACTATTACGGTGCCATCCTTATGATAGGCTGGTTGTTCATCCATTTCTTTGATATAAGGAAATAACTCTCTATCCGAAAATTCTTTTACAGAGTTTAAAAACATATCCAAAGATTCTTGATCATGATCAGCAAAACGATCTTGTTGTAATACATCTTCCAGGTGATGAACATCGTATAAAAGGTACTTAAGAGTCTCTAAATCTATATATTGATCGGCCATAATGTAATATTTTTTGAAATTGGCTATTAATTGCACAATAAATTTCGTGAATATTTAATGGATTCTCATTAAACTAGTATAATAAATATAGAATTTTAGAGACTCTTAACTTTTCCTTTTACACAAATAACAACTTGATCATATACGACTACTCTGGTTCCGAGTATTTTATGTCAAATTACTCGTTAGATTTAAGTCTTTTACGAATTTTGGAAAGTCCAACTGGCGTTACTCCTAGGTATGACGCAATGAGATATTGAGGAACACGTTGAAAAAGAGTTGGTCGTTTTTTTAATAATTCTAAATATCGTTCTTGATTTGTAAGATTACGAAGTTGATTAATTCTTTGAAAATTGATTACAAATGTTCTTTGCATAGACAACCTTCCAAAACGTTCCATTTGGTGGGAGTGATCAAATACTTTTTGTACATCTGTCTTTGATATCGAATACACAATAATATCTTCTAATGCTTCTAAATATGACTGAGACGGAATCTCTTGTATATATGCATATAAATCTGTAAAAAAATATCCTTCTGTAAAAAACTCCATGACTTGAGTTGTTCCTTCTTCTACAGTATAATAGGAAACACAGCCCTGTTTCATAAAATAAAAATGTTCAATATGCTGATCCGGTTGCAAAAGAAAGCTTCCCTTTTTGAAGGTTTGCTTTTTATAAAACTGAAGACCAAATGCCATATCCGAATCACTCACTTGTGCATAGGACAGTATTGTTTTCTTTAAGTCTTCCAAAGTGTGTTTTCTGTTTTTAACGAAGGAACTAAATATTTTTCAGATTGCAAAAATTAACCCTACAACTCTTCTAGCATACATGATAATCCTTAACATAATTAAGCAAAAATCAGAACATTTTACTAGTATTAAACATTACGGTTATACCGTAACGAAAGTTTAGTAATTGTTCGTAGCTTTAAGGAACCCAAATTAAACAAAAACGCATTGAATATGGGTTTTAAACTAAGACCCTAAGTGATCATCCAATTATTGCATTGGATTTTTTGGATTTTATGGACAGTATAAATTTTTATCAAATATCGATTTTCCTGTTTCAGGGCCTGATAGTAGCTTCGCTGATATTATTATTATTCCGTCTACGCACCATTATGGGTATGGGGTTGTTGTTCACCTCATTAGGACTATTTCAATTTATTCAAGTATTTCTAGCGAGTACGCTTTATTTTGAGATTTCTGATACGCTATTAGTCTCTCCCGGATCTTCGATTTTATTTTCTGCTACACTTTTTGCAGTATTACTCATTTATATTAAAGAAGATGCTAGCACAGCAAGAAGATTAATTTATGCATTAGTGATTGCTAATGTTCTTTTATGTTTTCTTCTTATCTCTTTTCGTTTAAATATTGAAGGTGCCGATAGTTATAATCCATTTGACATTTCGACTGAATTTTTCTACACCAACGTATTTGTGCTATTTGTAGGTACTGCGATTTTATTTCTCGATTCGATTCTTATTATTTTCCTTTTCGAATTTATTTCGAAATACGTATCATCTTTATTTTTAAGAATGTTACTCACCATGACTATCGTTTTAAGTTTTGATGCTATCTTTTTTTCGCTAGGATCATTTTGGTATTTCGATGATATTATAAAAATTCTCTATTCAGGATTAGTTTCTAAAGTATTTACCGGTATTTTTTATAGTATACTATTTACACTCTACTTAAAGCATTTTGAAAAAGAAACGTATCGCGCCAATCATTCGACTTTTAAGGATATTTATCATTCACTTACCTATCGCCAAAAATTCGAAGTAGCAGAAAAAGCTATTCAATTAACAGAAAACAGATATCATACATTAACAAACTTAGTACCTGTTGGAATTTTTATGACCAAAGCAGACGGGAAAACAACATTTGTAAATCCAAAATGGTGTTCAATTTCTGGTTTATCTCAAGAACAATCAATTAATGATGGGTGGTTCAAGGCAGTACATCCTGAGGATAGAAAAAAGCTAAAAAAGGAGTGGTATGCGTCAACCGGGCAAAGTAAAGATTCTGATGCAGAATATAGATTCCTTAAACCCGATGGATCTATAACCTGGGTGCTAGGTCAAGCTATTCCCGAGTATAACGAAAAGCATCAAATTATTGGTTATGTCGGAACCATTACTGATATCACCGAAATAAAGTTATATGAGATCGAATTAAGTAGATTAAAAGAAAAAGCAGAAGAAAGTGATCGACTTAAATCTGCTTTCCTGGCCAATATGAGTCACGAAATTCGTACTCCAATGAACGGTATTATGGGACTTGCCGAATTGCTTAAAGAGCCTAAACTTACAGGAGATGAGCAAAAATTGTATTTAGATTTGATTAAAGAAAGTGGTGCTAGAATGTTAAATATCATAAAAGATATTATCGATATATCTAGAATAGAGGCCGATCAAGTAACATTATTTACCAATGAAGTAGATGTAAATGAACAGACCGAATATCTCTATCAATTTTTTAAGCCAGAAACCGACAAAAAAGGAATCTCTCTATCTCTTCATAATGGCTTAAATCCCGAGGAAGCTATTATACAAACAGATAAGGAAAAGTTTAATGCCGTACTTACAAATTTGGTAAAAAATGCAATTAAATATACCAATGAAGGACAAATCGAATTTGGATACAAACAGAAAGATCAATTTCTGCAATTTTATGTACAGGATACTGGTATAGGTATACCCAAAAATAGACAAGAGGCTATTTTTGATCGTTTTGTACAGGCAGACATTGAGGATCGTTATGCACTGGAAGGTGCAGGTATTGGGTTGTCTATTGCCAAAGCATATGTAGAAATGTTAGATGGAAAAATATGGCTGAAAAGTAAAAAAGATAAAGGCACCACATTTTATTTTACTATTCCTTATTTACAGAAATAACTCTATTACATATCCTTATTAAAACAAACTGTAACATTGCTACATTTCTTATGCATAAGTTTACTCCTAAATCGTTTCAATATTAAATATTTTTATATCTTTAAAATATGCGGGCTATTCTAGATATCTAAATAAAAAATGTAGTTTATCTAATATTAGGATTTTGTTTAGTTTGCCATAATCGTTTAAATATCTTTTATACACCAATAATAATACCCCTTCGATAATATCAAAAAGTAATGACCAAAGAACAACAAGAGTTAATCTCGACATGGGTTGAAGATGCACAAATCCTACTTAAATGCCATTTATCTATGGCAGAAGCTACTAGAAGAAAACATAGGAATATAGGAATCTTATCGGCAGTCCTATCTGCCATAGTAGGGTCTAGTATATTTGCATCTTTAGGACAAAAAGACACTGATAAAACACTTATAATACTTACAGGTCTTATTAGTCTTGTTGCCACTATTTTAACCAGTGTTCTTGCTTTCTTAAAGTTACCAGAAATAGCAAACCAATATCATAATTCTGGGAATGAATACGCTGCTATTAGAAAAGAATTTGAGTTCTTACTGACTTTTGATTCTACCGATAACGAACATGTTCAAAAAGAAATTAAACGATTAAAAATAAAATGGGATGATATTAGAAAAAACTCAATTCCGATTTCTGCCAAAACGATAAAAAAATATAATATCGAAAGTACGTTAACCTAAATTCCTAATACAAAACCAACTTCATGAACTAAGTTTTGGGCCTAAATTATGTAGTTCTTACAATTTTGGCACCTATCGCTCTTAAACGTTCATCGATATTTTCATATCCTCTATCAATTTGTTCTATATTATGAATGGTAGAAGTACCTTTTGCACTTAAAGCAGCTATTAATAATGAAATACCAGCTCTAATATCTGGAGAGACCATTGTAGTAGCTTTTAAAGTAGACTTAAAATCATGTCCAATAATAGTAGCTCTATGCGGATCACATAAGATTATTTTTGCTCCCATATCGATCAGTTTATCCACAAAAAACAAACGACTCTCGAACATTTTTTGATGTACCATAACTTCTCCTCGAGCCTGAGTAGCTATAACTAATACAATACTCAATAAATCAGGAGTAAATCCTGGCCAAGGAGCATCGGCAATAGTCATAAATGAGCCATCGATATAACTTTCGATTTGATACCCATCTTTATGTGCAGGAATATAAATATCATCTCCAACTCGCTCTACAGTAATCCCAAGCTTTCTAAAGGTCGATGGAATTATTCCCAAATTATCCCAGCTTACATTTTTAATAGTAATTTCACTTTTGGTCATTGCCGCAAGACCAATCCATGAACCAATTTCGATCATATCTGGTAATACACGATGATTACAACCATTTAAGGAGGTTACCCCTTCTATGGTAAGTAAGTTTGAACCCACACCAGAGATTTTTGCTCCCATTGCATTTAGCATCTTACAAAGTTGCTGTAGATATGGTTCACATGCAGCATTATAAATAGTAGTTGTTCCTTTGGCTAATACAGCTGCCATTACGATATTAGCAGTACCAGTTACAGAAGCTTCATCTAACAACATATACGTGCCTGTTAGACCATCTGGCGCTTCTACTCCATAAAAACGTTCTTCTTTATTATATCTAAATTTTGCGCCAAGATTTATGAAACCCTCAAAATGAGTATCCAAACGTCTTCTTCCTATTTTATCACCACCGGGACGCGGAATGTATCCTTTTCCAAATCTAGCCAATAATGGGCCCACAATCATAATAGATCCTCTAAGGCCACTTCCTTCTTTCTTAAATTTTTCGCTTTCTAAATAATCAAGATCCAATTCATCGCTTTTAAAAGAATATGTTCCTTTATCAAGTTTTTGAATTTTAACTCCTAGATTACCTAAGATTTCTATCAATTTATTGACATCGCGTATATCAGGTATATTAGAAATTGTAACTTCTTCTGCTGTAAGTAAAACAGCGCAAAGAATCTGAAGGGCTTCATTTTTTGCTCCTTGAGGAGTGATTTCTCCTTTAAGCTGATGCCCTCCTTCTATTTGAAAAGTACCCATGTATTTGTTAATCTTTTGTGGTTAGTAATCTAATTTATTGCTGGTTTCAAAGATTTAATAACGTTTTTTACCTCTACTACGGTAGTTTTTCTTACCGCTATTATTGGTATTGGTATGTTTTTTCTTTTTATTACTACCTCTTAGTAAGTTTGAAGAATCGGTTAAATCTTCTGTACTTCCTTTTAGATTAATTTTTCCGTTACTCAATTCAAAAAGATGATCAAAAATAACACTGTCTTCAACAGTATCTTTGTTCCAGTTTAAATAACACTTTTTCATGTGATTTGCAATCGTGAATGTAAGTGCGTTTTTTAAATCGCCATCTTCCCAACTATTTGCAACATCGATCATCCTTTTTATATTATTTCCATAAAAACGATATTTAGGGAAATTTTGAGGATAATCTAGAGGTTCTGGTCGTTCCTGCAGTTTTTCTTTAGTTAAAACTGGAAAAGGAGTATCAACATCTAGTTTAAAATCACTCATAATAAATAACTGATCCCATAGCTTATGCTGAAACTCAGGCACATCTCTTAAATGAGGCTGTAAGTTTCCCATAACCGCTATAATAGATTTGGTTACTTTATTTCTCTCTTCTCGGTCTTCAATTGCAACAGTAAAATTAATCATCTTCTGTAAATGACGACCATACTCAGGAATAATGAGTTTTTCACGCTCAGTATTATATTCTAAATTGTTAATATCCATAAAATGTAAAAATAAAAAGTGAAGTTATTCTCTCTCTTTTTGAAGCAAAAATAATTCGTTCCGCAAAATACTAAAATAAAATAAGTAAGTTGATTTTTTTTAAACGTAAAATAAAGCAGCTTATTATTCATTTTTTTAAGCCACTTAAATGATATATTGTAAAGTACCCTTACAATCCAAGCACCTTGTTATAGTGAAATAACACCTTCAACTTTTGAAGAGATTTCTTTATACTTAACGATTACCTCATCAGGATTCTTCATCCGTACATTAATAGAAACACTCGTGTATTTTCCATTCTTGGACTGTTTTGTACTAATCACCGCTCCCAAATTATCAAATATGCTTTCTATTTGCTGTATTTTGGTATCATCTGTAGGTACGATAAACTTGTATAAATATGCAGTAGGCCATAGCGCTGTATCCGCCAATTGTACCTTTAATTTTTTATAGAACTCTTCTGAATCACTCATATATTAATCCCCAACAAAAATTTTGACAAAGATAAGCGTTCTTATTTATAAAAACGACCTTGTAATAAATTCTTTAGCTCAAAAATTTACGCTTATATAATGCCTCATATTGCTCTACCGTATCCACATCTATCGCAATATCCTTTGCAGGAATAGTTTTTGTCCTATTTTGATATTTATCAATCAAATACCGAGCTCCATAATCCTTATTAAATTTTGATAACTCGCTAAACAAATTTTTAGAAAACAATGCAGGAACACCTATTCTGTTTCCCAAATCTGAAGCAACGATATGATCAGGTTTTTCCTTAAAACCAGTAATCAGCTTACTAAAATGATCGGCTTCGATTAAGGGTTGATCTATTACTGAGATCAACACGGCATCATAACAGAAATCTTTATGTACTATATAATTAATCCCACAACTTATAGAAGACCCCATTCCCGACTGCCAATTGGTATTATTGAGTATCGTAATAGATGAATTTTTAATACGATCATTAATCAATTTAAAATTTGCACCAAGTACGACAAAAGTATCTACGTTCTCTAGTGCTAGTGATTGTTGGATCGCGTTCTCAATTAATGTAGTATTGGCCCAAGGTAACAATTGTTTTGGTGTACCCATTCTACTCGAAGAACCCGCAGCAAGTATAAGGTGTGCTATCTTAGTCTTTGACATGGATAGTTTTTATACTTTTCCTTTTAGAATCATCGTGAATGGCTCCTTTTTTATCTTGTAAAGGAATTGGGTCCTGATCTCTAATCACAGATAAAATCTCTGCAATTATTGCTATGGCAATTTCTTGAGGCGTTTCGGCACCAAGGTTTAATCCCGCAGGCCCATGAATAATCTCGATAAATTCGGCTGTAACTTCTGGATAATATTCTATAAATGCAGAGAGTAACTTTTCTCTACGCCTAGCAGGACCTAATAAGCCTATATATGAAACATTTACATCTTTTATCGCTTGTAAATACAACAGATCTTTAGCAAAATTATGTGTCATTAGCACTATTGCAGTTTGATCATCATCATTTGTAATACGTAACTCCTCATGAGACACTGGAGTTACCTCTTTTGCTCCAGGAAAATCTTCTAAATTCTTCGGGGCTTTAGGCGAACAAATAACCTCAACCTCCCACCCCATGACAGAGGCTAAGGTGCACAATTGAGCAGCATCATGCTCTGCACCGATGATTATTAACCTAAAACAAGGTTTCATTTCCCTAAAAAAACATTCAGTATCTGTATGTTGAGGAAACGATACTTGATCCACTTGATCAGAAAAGAAGAATGTATTACTTTTTTCAAACACTACTACAGATCCCATATTTGAGTTATGATCATCTATCTTCGAGTAAAATGACTTAATATCAAATGGAATTCTTAGCTCGAGATGTTTTTGAATCGATTCAATACCAGCATTATTAATCTCAAAGGTTTCAATCAAAATATACAATAATCCTTCGCAACCTAAACGATATTTACCATCATAGGTCATTACTTTAGGGCTACCAGAATCAAATACAGTTTGTGCCTGTCTCAGCACTTCTTTTTCAACACATCCCCCACTAACGGCGCCAATAGTTTTTCCATTTTTTAAAATAAGCATCCCTACTCCAGGTCTTCGATATGACGACCCTTCTACATCTACAACTGTAGCCATAACAGCAGGAATACCCTGTTGTTTGGCTACAGCATATGATGCTATAATTTCTTTAAACTCGTGTGTCATACAATATTCTCCTATCCTAAAGGTGCATTACCTTTCATGTGTTTTATAAAAGGTTGTTTATACAATCGTATTCCTTTTGCAGCCTTTATTGCATTAGCAACGGCAGCCCCAGCTGGTGGTAAGGTAGGTTCACCAAGCCCCGTTGGGGCAATATCATTTTCTATAAAATGCGTTTCTACAACTGGTGTTTCATTAATACGTATTAAGCGATAGGTATTAAAATTTGTATCTACTGGTGCTCCATCTTTAAATGCAAAATCACCATACATGGCGTGACCTACACCATCAATAACACCACCTTCGATTTGATTTTTGGCCCCCAGCGGATTAACAACAATACCACAATCTACAATACACGTTACTTTTTTAACTACCGGAATATCATTTTCTAATACTACATCTGCTACCTCGGCCACATGTGTATTATGACAATAATAAGCACTAAATCCTTGATAGACTCCTTCTTTGGCATTACCCCATCCAGATTTATCCACCGCAACCTTAATCACATTTTCTAATCGCTCTGGAGAGTATTGAATTCTATCATCTGTGGTTCCTTTTACTTTTTGTAGTAAATCTAATCGTAGTTTGATACGATCAACCTCAAGTATTTCTGCGATCTCATCAAAGAAACTTTGCTCTGCAAATGATAAGAAATTCGTATATGGCGCTCTCCATGCTCCTGTGGTAATATTACTATCGTAACTAGCAACATCTACCTGATAATTTTCTATCGCTCCAGCAGGGAAAAAATTAGGGATTAATCCATACATATTAGAATTTACAGATGCTTCTTTAAGATGATACCCTGTAATATTTCCATCTTTTACAGAGGCTTTGATTCTATATTTTATAGACGGGCGATAAATCCCTGCTGCCATATCATCCTCTCTAGAATATACAACCTTAATAGGTTTTTGAGCCAATTTGGATATCTCTGCAGCTTCTAAGGCAAAATCACCGTACAATCTTCTTCCAAAACCGCCACCCATCCTGGTCATATCTACTGTAACTTGTTCTGGATCTCTTTCTAATAATTCTGCTACCCTACGTCCTGTTCCTGCGGGAGTTTGTATAGGCCCTACCAAACGTACCTTATCTGCAGTTACATCTGCAAAGAAATTCATTGGTTCCATACAATTATGAGGAAGAAAAGGAGACTCATACGTACGCTCAATTACTTGATCCGCTTCAGCAAATGCTTTTTTCACATCACCATCTGCACGTAACGTATTAAACTCTTTACCATCTAATAATCCTGTTAGAATTTTATCATGTTTTTCGGTACTCTCTAATTCTGAGTCTGATATCCAGGTAGCCTGTAACGCTTTCTTACCTTTCATGGCTGCCCACGTATTGCTGGCTAAAACGGCTACTTTATCTCCAAATCTAATTGCATCTTGTACTCCAGTAATAGATTTAGCAGCAGTAGCATCAAAGCTTTCAAGTTTTTTTCCAAAAGAAGGCGGTCTTAATACAACCGCATAAAGCATTCCTTCTTCTTTATAATCCAAACCATATAATGGTTTACCGGTTATTATTTTATCGATATCTACATTACTAGCATCTGTACCTATAATTTTAAAATCTTTGATTTCTTTGAGTGCCACATTCTCCGGAACTTCGAGTGCCGCGGCTTCTTTAACGACTTCACCATATCCAAGTTTATCACCATTTGCATTTATAATCACACCATTTTCAGTCTTACAAGTCGATGGGTCTACTCCCCATTTTGCAGCCGCGGCATTAATTAACATCTGTCTTGCGGTTGCTCCTGTTTGCCGCAGAGGTTCCCATCCTTGGCGTAATGACTGACTACCCCCAGCTACTTGTCTTGTAAAATTTTTGGTATCTAAAGCACCTTGTACTACATGCACATTATCCCAAGATACGTCTAGTTCTTCGGCAATAAGCATTGGCATAGATGTTTTTACTCCTTGTCCTATCTCTGGATTAGGAGAAAAAATAGTAACCATACCATTATCTGCAATTTTAATAAATGCATTAAAATCATTGAAGTTTAATTGAGTAATATCAACTGGTGGAGCTGCTTCTGGCTTACAGGCCTGAAATAAGTTAAAACCAATTAATATTCCTCCTCCTGCCAATGCAGAAGTTTTTATAAATGACCTTCTACTAAAGGAAGGTGATATCATCTGTTTCATTTGATAAGTTTTTAATTGGTTAGCTCAATTTTTTACTAGCAGCAAGTTCAACGGCCTTTTCTATTCTATTATAAGAGGCGCATCTACATATGTTACCACTCATCGCATCTCTAATCTCTGATCTACTTGGGTTTGCATTTTGTTCGAGAAATGCTGTTGCCGACATGATTTGCCCGGCTTGACAATACCCACACTGTGGCACATCGATTTCTTTCCAAGCTAGTTGCACTGGATGAGAAGCATCTTCTGAAATACCTTCGATAGTAGTAATCTCCATATCCTCAACATTACCCACTTGTAACAAACAACTTCTGGTTGCAGATCCGTCGACATGTACAGTACACGCTCCGCATTGGCCAATACCACAGCCAAATTTTGTACCTACCATATCCAAATGATCCCTAAGTACCCAAAGAAGAGGGGTATCCTGATCAGCCTCAACAGTATGAGGTTTTCCATTTATTTTCAAATTGTAAACCGGCATGAAATTTAATTTTAGGATTTGTATTTAACTAGTCTAAATAAAGCAATTGTATGTGAATTGCTAAGGAAGTTACTAAAAAATCAAACGGGCAAATTGAACTTTAACAGAGCTTTATATTAATATTAATACTCTCTACGATTTATGTCATTTTACAATTTATCCTAAAATTTTGTGGGTATAATTTTAGTCTTGCCTTCTCTAACCAAGAAAAGTTTAAACAACTTCTTTTAAAATTCCCTTTATAATCACGAGATTTGTAGAAAAATACCGCTTTGACTAAAAAAAGAATCGTAATCACAGGAGCACCAGGAACAGGAAAAACTTCTGTTATTGTTAAACTGGAAGCTTCCAATTTTTTCTGCTTTCATGAAGTTATACGATCTATGACTCAAGAAGCAAAAGAAAGTGATCAATCTACGACCTTTGCCTCTAACCCCATAGTATCTGTCTCTGATCCCTATGAGTTTAACACTCAGATTCTAAATGGACGAATCAAGCAGTATACAGATGCTACATCAAAAAATGACGATATTTTATTTTATGATCGAGGGATACCTGATGTTTTAGCGTATATGGACTATTTTGATCAAACCTATGGTGATGATTTTATAAATGAATGTAAAAACCACACCTACGATCACATCTTTTTATTACCTCCTTGGGAAGAAATATATGTGTCGGATAATGAACGATATGAAAGTTTTGCACAAGCAAAAGATATTCATCACCACTTATTAGAAACCTACACTAGATTTGGATATTCGTGTATAGAAGTTCCTTTTGGTAGTGTAGATGAACGTCAAGATTTTATTCTTAAAAGTATAACATAGATTGATACAATCCCCCCTTCAAATATTACAACAGTATTGGAAGTATTCTAGTTTCAAACCACTTCAGGAAGAAATTATTAATACGGTTCTTGAGGGGAATGATACCTTTGCATTATTACCAACCGGTGGCGGAAAATCTATTTGTTTTCAAGTTCCTGCAATGTTAAAAGAAGGAATATGTGTTGTGATTTCTCCTTTGGTTGCTTTAATGCAAGATCAGGTAAAAAATCTAATTGCAAAAGACATTAAAGCAATAGCATTACCCAGTGGGATCAAATATTCAGAGTTAGATACTCTTCTTGATAATTGTTTATATGGTAATTATAAATTTTTATACTTATCACCAGAACGATTGCAGCAAGATATTGTACAAGAACGCCTAAAACAGATGAATATTAATTTAATCGCTGTTGATGAAGCACATTGTATATCACAATGGGGTAATGATTTTAGACCATCATATAAAAAAATCACTATTCTAAGGGAGATGCACCCAGCAGTGCCCGTAATTGCATTAACTGCTACTGCTACCGATAAAGTCGTTGAAGATACGGTAAAAGCGCTGGATCTATTTCAACCTAAAATCTTAAAGCAATCTTTTTTTAGAGCTAACCTGGGATATATGGTTGTTCGATCTGAAGATAAAGTATACCATATAAGTAAGATATTACAAAAATACGCTGGTCCTTCTATTATATATGTAAGAAACCGAAAATCTGCGGTAGAGCTCAATGATTATCTTAATGCCAATAGCATATCTGCAACATTTTATCATGGCGGTATAGACCACCAAGAAAAAACAAAACGTTTTAATCGATGGCTACAAGAAGATGTACGTGTAATGGTGGCTACCAATGCCTTTGGTATGGGAATCGATAAACCCAATGTACGTACTGTGATTCATTACCACACTCCAGAAAGTATTGAGAGTTATTTTCAAGAAGCTGGCAGAGCAGGTCGAGATGGAGAAAAGTCATTTGCCTTTTTATTACGCAATCAAAATGATAAGCATAGACTTTATAATCAGTTTATAAAAGTATTACCTAATATCGATACGGTAAAACTGGTATACAGAAAACTATGTAACTATTTTCAGATCTCTTATGGTGAAGGCGAGCAAACATCTCATGAGTTCGATTTTAATACATTTTGCAAAACCTATGATCTAAATGCTCTAGTTACTTATAATACACTACAGTTTTTGGATCGTTGTGGTGTGATTAGGTTCGTACAGCGATACACTAAGAAAAGTGGGTTGTATATCACCACCACAAGCAACTATCTTTTAAAATATTTAGATAACAATCCAAATTACGAAATCATCACTAAAGCTATATTAAGAATGTATAGCGGTATTTTTGATGAAGAAGTAGCTATTAATATTCCTTTAATTTCTTCAAAAATTAATATTTCAGAAAAAGAGATCATTAGGGTATTAAACAAACTAAAAGAGGCCGAATTGGTTGAGTTTAGTTATAAAACATCTGATGCAGAGATCATTTTTTTAATTCCCAGAGAGGATGATCGTACGATCAATAGAGTTAAACACCTCTTAATCGAACAAAATGATTCTAAAAAAGAGAAGGTAGAAGCTATCATCGAGTATATCGACAACGATACAATGTGCAAAAGCAGATTGTTATTAGCTTATTTTGGAGAAGAGAACACCAAAGACTGTGGCATTTGCAGTTATTGCTTCTCTAAAGGCAAAAAACAAGAAAAAATCGAAACATCTAAAATACAAGAGGATATTGTAAGGCTTTTACAAGAAAAACAATTATCTTCAAGAGATTTGATAGCGTATCTAGACTATCCTGAAAAATTATTATTGGAAGTGCTCAGAGAAATGAATCAGCATCAAATTATTACAATCAATCACAATAACAACTATCAACTAGCACAAAACAAATGAGAGATTTACGGATCGTATTTATGGGCACCCCAGATTTTGCTGTCGAAACCTTAAAGACTATCATAGCACATGATTATAATGTAGTGGGGGTGATCACGGCTCCAGACAAACCCGCAGGACGTGGTCGAAAACTTAGAGCTTCTGCCGTTAAGGAATATGCTTTATCAAAAAACCTCAATATATTACAGCCTACTAATTTAAAGGATGAAGGTTTTATCGAAGAACTTGCTGCCTTAGCTCCTAATCTTAATATTGTAGTAGCTTTTAGGATGTTACCCAAAGTTGTTTGGGATATGCCAACATATGGTACTTTTAATTTACACGCTTCTTTGCTACCTGATTATAGAGGTGCTGCTCCTATTAATTGGGCAATTATCAATGGCGAAGAAAAAACGGGGATCACTACTTTTTTTATTGACGAAAAAATAGATACTGGCCATGTTATTTTTCAAGAAGAGGTAGCTATCAACACTAATGATACTGCTGGAGTATTACATGATAAATTAATGACCAATGGTGCTCTTCTTGTAGTAAAAACTATAGCCGCTATTGCAAATGATGCCGTAACTGTACAACCTCAACCAAAAGATAGTGAGTTTAAAACGGCGTATAAGTTAAATCGTGAAAATACTAAGATCAATTGGAGTCAAGAGATATCTATCATCTATAATTTGATTAGAGGACTAAGCCCCTACCCTTCTGCCTGGTGCGAATTACATAACAAAGGTGTTACCGAGAATATCAAAATATACGAAGCTTCACCTGTAGAAGAACCTCATAGTTTTGAGATCGGAAAAATAATTATCGAAGATACGACTATCAAAGTTGCGGTAGATAAAGGATATATCCTTATTCATAAACTTCAACTTCCTGGTAAAAAAGCAATGGAAGCTAAAGCACTACTAAATGGGTATAATTTTTATCGGGATGCCAAAATGATGTGAAACCTAGGTATAGTAAGGGTTTAAAAACATATAAAAAACAAAGGTGTTTATTAACAATCGTATTGAGTTATCAACAAAACCCTGTATTTACTGGGCTAATCCTTGCATGAATCATAAATCCGTATAAATTTGTAAAGCGTTTAACATAAAGATTGGTCTAACCAACAATTAATTTAAAAACAGAATTATGAACAAAACAGAATTAATCGATGCAATGGCAGCTGACGCTGGAATTACTAAAGCAGCGGCTAAAAAAGCCTTGGAATCTTTCTTAGGAAACGTTGAAGGTACTCTTAAAAAAGGAGGACGTGTTTCTTTAGTTGGATTTGGATCTTGGTCAGTTTCTAAAAGAGCTGCAAGAGAAGGTAGAAACCCACAAACAGGAAAAACTATCAAAATCGCTGCTAAAAACGTTGTTAAGTTTAAGGCTGGTGCTGATTTATCAAGTTCAGTAAACTAATCAGTTAGTTTTCGATATTATTTAAGAAGCTCCCACTAGGGAGCTTTTTTTATGATTTTTTAACAAAAATCAGTCGTTATCTTTGATAATTAGAAATAATTATTTAGCTTTAAGATAAAGAAAACCATCGCATGATATCACTTCAACCCTCAAAAGGACATCTTTTAATTGCTGAGCCCTCCATCATTGGAGACGTGTCTTTTAATAGGTCTGTGGTACTTCTTGCTGATCATAGCGAACAAGGGTCTATTGGTTTTATAATGAACAAACCACTTGAGTATTTTCTGGCAGATCTTGTGCCAGAAATTGATTCTGAATTCAAAATTTATAACGGTGGTCCTGTAGAACAGGATAATCTATACTTTATACACAAAGTACCTAATCTAATCCCAAATAGTGTAGAAATTTCTGGAGGTATATATTGGGGTGGTGATTTTACAGTAGTATCAGAGCTTATTGCCGAAAATAAAATCACACCTAATGAGATTCGTTTCTTCCTGGGATACTCTGGCTGGGACTCTGAACAACTCAACCAAGAGCTTGAAGCAAATTCTTGGGTGATCGTGAAAAACGATTACAAAAAGAATATCTTCATCAAATCTTACGATACTTTTTGGAAAGAAAAGATGATCGAACTAGGTGGTGACTATATTTTATGGTCTAATGCACCAGAAAATCCTACCTATAATTAATCTCCCAATCGGATTCTAGAATTTAGAATACCCAACAATCTTCTACTTGTATTAGTATCGTATTCTTTTTTTCTAAACTTCGTGATAGGTTTAATCCCTACAATCACATTAGTGGTAAATAACTCATCTGCTTTTTGTAGCTCGAACGGAGATATCGATGCTTCCTCGATTGTATAGTCTGATAATTTTTCGAGTATTCGCAATAATTGCGTTCTTATGATTCCTTTTAAACACCCATCAGATACCGGTGGTGTTTTAATCACTGTGCCTTTAACCAAAAATAAGTTTCCGTTTAGGGCCTCTACCACCATTTTGTTGGCATTGAGCAGTAAACAATTATCAAAACCATTTTCTTTGGCAAAAATACCTCCTAATACATTAATAATCCTATTGTTAGATTTTAATGTAGATAGCAAATCTGTTGCCACATAATGATCCTTAAACAAGGTTACTTCGCAATTATCATCTGATAGTGTATAAAAAGCACTATCCAAACCAGAGGCTACTATACTATACTCAACATCATTAGATGTTGGTGTATATAACCCACCTATAACTCTATGCACCATGATTTTTACTCTAGCTGCAGAGTTAATAAGGTTGTTTTGCGTAACAATTTCTAGTATTTCCTTCTCTAAAAATTCTGGAGTAAACTGCATTGGGATTTGCATTCTTAAAATACGCATCGATGCCATTAATCTAAAATAATGATCTTCCCAAAATAATATTTTCCCCGAGTTTACGCGAATAGTTTCAAACAAGGCATCGCCATAGGCATACCCTCTGTTAGAGATGGCTTGTGTAGCTTGATCATCTCCTACCAAATTTCCGTTGATATTAACCATAAAAAAAGTCCCATAAATTAATTTTTATGGGTGAGCAAAAGTATGGATAAAAAAAGAAAAAAAATTACGCCGACCCTAAAACTTGTTTTAGGTTGCTAATCATATTATCCCAAAGCATTTTATTTTCGTCTATCTCATCGTCTTCAGAAAAATCTGTAACCATAAGAGACACATCTTTTGTGATTTCATCTACTTGGATGCGTAGTTCAAAAAAGTAATCGTTTCCATCATTTTCATCTTCTACCCATCTAAATTTTATACGTTCCCCACTTTTTTTACTTAATAGTTTAGCTTCTTCTTCAGAGTCATCCCAGATAAAATTAAATAATTCTCCTCTAGAGTTTACGTTATCCGCAAACCACTCCGAAAGCCCAGATGGAGTAGAAATATATTGATATAATAATTGCGGCGATGATTGTACCACAAATTCAAGTTCATATTTTGTTTTTTCAGACATATCATTAATTGTTGGTAAGCCAATATATAGATTAATTGTCGACTTTAAAAGGACAATGAAAAAAAAATTAATTACGCATTATTGTTTGCGTCAATCCATTTTGTTTTTATATTTGCACCCTCGTTTGAGTTACTATACTGATAAATTGTAAAAAATGCTTCATTTATGGTTGTCTTAATCGAAAAATATCACACGAATATGGCGAGGTAGCTCAGTTGGTTAGAGCGTCGGATTCATAACCCGGAGGTCGGGGGATCGTGCCCCCCTCTCGCTACAAAAAAAGGTTGTCTAGATCAGACAACCTTTTTATATATAAAGAAACATTCTGTTTATCGATAGAAAACATGTGTTTGATCTAAAGAGATTGGTGTTTGATCTAAGTTAGTTCGTGTAATCCTTGTATTGCGCCTACTTTTATACTATAGTTATTACAAAACAAAACAGTATAGCTTGTATGAAACATCAAATAAGTAACCAGGAGTTACCTCTAGAAAGAAACATATAGCAGATACGTAAATAATATTGATCCCCAGATCCCACATCGTCAACATGTAATAAAAGCTATGCCCTAACCAGCATAGCTTTTGTTTTTATAAGTATAAATTGATAGCGTGGATTTGCAATCCGTGCCAATAGTATCTACAGGTACATGTAAAACTAACTCGTTTCATTTTTTGAAACTAAAATACCTTTATTAAAATTGAAGTAACCAAAAAAGACAGTCACACTAAAGTGACTGCCTTTAATCATCTATAGAACTGTTACCGTTTGCTCATAATTGGCACGGAAAACATTTTCGTGCGATCATATCCTAGGGATAGGGTTCTTTATTCGATAATAGTGTTTTCTTTGACATTAAAATCAATTTCAAGATTTTCTACAGTTTCAGTTATTTCAGTAATAAGAATTATTCCGTAGCTTTCGATGTCCACAACTATATCACTATCTATTTTTAAGTCTCTAATCGCTTTGTAAACATATATATCACCTACATTTACTTGAAGAGAGGTTTGAGGAGTTCCAGCATCGAAATTTGCTTTGGCAACTTCAACATCATTATATGTTGCATAAAAGTCCTCAGGCTCTTCTGTAGTATTAATTCTGACAAAACTTATATCCGTGTCTTCATTTACGGAAATACCTTGAGGACCGTTGAAAACTATATCTGCCATATCATCTCCCTCAGAAAATACGTTGGGATCAAATAAATTGGTTTCATTTATGCTCGCAATCGAGCCAATTTTCAACTCGAGATCCACACCAAAACTCTGTGGAACCAAAACTATTGATGTTTCAATTTCTTTTACTATTGATCCACTAGTTGCATTTAATCTTATGAACAGAGTGTCCCCTTTCATTGCTCCAAACTGATCTATATAAGTGTCAGCACTTAAAGGAAAAGCATCAGAATCAGTCTCAAACACACCAGTAGCATTTACAAATGTGCCATTTTCACCTACTTTCCATTCTACGTTTACATTATCAATAGTTGCATCAACCATAAAACTTCCATATTCAATAGCGGATGAATCTCTAAAGCTTAATGTTGGCATTTCTTGAGTGAAGAAAAAAGGATCTAAAATATCCACTTCTTCCCGAAGTATTTTGAAAGTGTTCCCATTTGAAACAGTATATTCAAGATCTAGACTAATAGTAGATTCAAAAGGAATTAAGTTTGAACTACTAAATGTAGCCGAATTGTCAGATATGACTGCATTAGCAACTATTTCATCATTTCTAAGAACATTTATTTGATCAACAGTAAAACCATCAATAGTCTCTATAGAAATTTCCAAATCCGTGTTTACATCGAATTGACTAAGTTGAGCAGTCTCTAAAGCCACCACACCCCGTGTCAGAAGTTGAGCAGGCGTATCATCGCTATTGCAAGACGATAAAATAAATATTATCAAAAAAAGTATTCCTAAAGATTTCATTTTCATTTTTCTAAAAATTAATACTATTGTATTTTGGCCATAAACGGTAAGGCCTGTCAATATTATAAACAGAGTATATATTATTAACTGTAATTGTTTTTTCATTTGAATAGATTTTTTAAAAGCTTTTAAATATTAATTCGAAACAAAAAAGAACCATGCAAGAGAAATATCCAACAATTAGTGTCGAATTCCTTTAAAAATGGGATGATACATGATGTTTTGGGGATAATAGAAATCCTGAAATCTCCTTTGATGATCCGTTCGTTCCGGTTTCAACCCATATGAACACTTTCTATCCTGGGCCTTGTTCTAAATTGTCCATGGACTTGAATAGGTAATTAGAGTAACTTTAGGCAATAAATTAGCTGAATTAATCTATCCTGAATTAACCTCTTCTCGATGATAGGATAGTTTAGAATTAGAAGATTTTGAGTTGTAGTCTTTATAAATTACATTATTTAGATATTCATCAACATTGATAATTAATTTGGCCCCTGCTGCCGCTAGTTTGCAACTAGTGTGCCACACAACCCAATGCCTAGACTATAAAAAAAACAACCATAAGTTACAAAACCTATAGCTGTCTTATATATTTACTTACTCATACCGACACTCGTCTCAGACGAGCGCTAGCGGGGGAGACAGATCCCACACTATGGAACAGCTGGGGTCTTATATATTTACTTACTCCTACTGACACTCGTCTCAGACGAGGGGGAGCGGGGTTATATTTATTAGCATCCTCACAGTTATTGAAATCGCTTTAATCTACATCCATTTTTTTTAAACGAACTCGTAATAAAACCTTAAGTAGTAGAAAAACCAAAATAACTGCAATAATAAATTGAATCCAAACATTTATCCTAACATTTTCAAAAATGGCCCATATTCTTCTATAGTAATCATTATCAAAAAAATAAAACAAAAGAAACCCAAATAAACAAGCGGCACTATGGATAAACCAATTTTCTTTAATGAAAAAATTTAAAAAAAATGATACTAAAATACCAAGTGCAAAAGGGATTAAATAATACGTCCAAAAAATTATTTCTCTTTTTTCAATTAATTGATCTATTTTAAAATCTAAATCGTAAAAGTAGGGATCAGAATATATCAAGATTAACATTCCAAGCGATTTTATTACGGATAAAATAAAATATGTAAGGCCTATAGTTAGAAAAAGTCTTTTTGTTTTCTGTTTGTCCATTTTTATAGATTTTCAAGTGTTTTCTTTTCAAAATTACTCTTATCAAGGTTTTTTGAACTATTCAACATCATTTTTTTGGATGCATTAAAAAGCAGTTTCAAATTTCCTGCTGTTTTGTCTTTGGCTAATTTTTGAATGCTAGATCCAGCATTTGCAAAATTAATTGTATTGGTTAAAGGTTCAGATGATACCGATGTTGAATTAATAAGTTGTAATCCATCAAGTTCATTGATTCTAGAATCACCTACAATATCATAAGTAGTGGGGGGTATTTTTTAGTAAAATACCAGATTTTGTAATATCTCTTCTAACAATTTTAGGCCTTTTATATCTTACGTTATCTATAAAACACCTTCTGTTGGGCCATATTGACCTTCTATTGGGCCATGTTGACCCAAACTTAGACACTAAAAGCCTAATTATGAGTGTTGCATGTCTAATTTTGAGTGTTCAGAGTCTAATTTTGAGTCTCTTTGCTTTAATTATGGGTATTCAAGGTCTAATTTTTCGTCTTTTTGGCCCAAAACTTCATTAAAAAGATCCAACAGGAGGTGTTTGTAGCTGTCTTCTAATTTTCAGATTTTATTTCTCTACCTTCTACCTTCCTTACCTCCTCCAACAATCTAATCTACTATTCTTGGGTATCTTTGCGACTAGTGTGCCACACAACCCAATGCCTAGACTATAAAAAAACAGCCATAAGTTACAAAACCTATAGCTGTCTTGTATATTTACTTACTCATACCGTCACTCGTCTCAGACGAGCGCTAGCGGGGGGAATTATTCCGTAGCTTTCCCCTGCTGCCGCTAGTTTGCAACTAGTGTGCCACACAACCCAATGCGTAGACTATAAAAAAACAGCCATAAGTTACAAAACCTAAGCTGTCTTATATATTTAGTTACTCATACCGTCACTCGTCTCAGACGAGCGCTAGCGGGGGCACTAGTCACAGACTAGCGCTAGCAGGGGGCATATAACCTTCCTTTTTTAGGGAAGACTATAACTTTAGGGCGTAAAATATTATATTAGCGATAAATTAAATACATAACGGCTTTTATTTTTTTCTAAAAAAACAATTTTCTATATATGCAATACATTTGTGAGATAATCGATAATATTTTATATCTGGAAAATGAACATGTAAAATATAAGTGTGTGTTTTTGAGAGCTGGTTTCAAAATGAAAAAACAAATTCTTAAGAATGATAATATATCAGCTACAATTAATTTGAATATTAATTTCTTACCCTTTAAAGCTTCATATGGTATTAACTATACAGATTCGAATTCAACCCTTACCATAGAATATAAAGGTCTTTTTAAGCCATATTATAAATTCGTACATGATAATAACCTCTATGAAATTTACCCTCATAGAGGTACTAAAACATCAATATTTAAAAATAATAAGCAAATTGCTTTTTATGAGCATACTTTTCTAAATAGGTTTAACAAAAGTTTAATCAAAATTAATTGTGATAGTGATATTAACATAGATATCCTCTTTACATTAATCTCAGTAATCGATTTTGACTTTGATGAAGATAGTCAAACCGTAACAATTGACTTTGGAAATATTTTTCAAGCTAGGAAATTTGATGAAAATTGGTCTCCTACTTAAAACTATTTACTATATCATTAAAAAGTAATCTGTATTTTAAATAATCTTTGTTAGCTTCACTATTCTCAGCACGTACAAAAATCATATATACATCTCCTTTAGCTTTTTCAATGAAATTAATTGCTCCAGCAATAGTAACACCATTAATAACAGTTTTATATTGAAGCCGAAACGCCTTTAAACCATTAATTTCAAACTGTTTTTCGTCTACTTTGATAAAACCTGATAAATTATTTTCTGGCAAAGCCAAATTTTGATTGATATAGTCCAAAAAATTAACATCATTCGTTTTCTCCCTTGTTACGATTATTTTGGGGCAAATTCCACTAGAATTAGAACATTTTTGTTCTAATTCTAAAAGTGGTTTTTGCTTATTTGCATGAGCTATCTCTTTCCAAGAATTAGGTATAATTATTGAAGTTTTCAATGAAGAGAAATCAAATTTCCTTGTTGGAAAATCTCCTTCATCGAAATCAAATTGAACAGAGTCTTCAATATATTTAGATATTCGAACTAACTCGCTTGATTTATTATAGAACTTCCATATACCAAACTTTTTCCCCTTTATCATTACTCCACTAGATTCAATGTTTCCATTTTTATAATACGAATGATAGAGCCCATGAAAAAAGCCATTCTCAATTTCGGATACAATTTTATCTTTACCATCAACATAACTCTCTACATAAATGGAATCAGCTTCGATTATGGAATTTTCTTTGCTACTTATGTCCGTCTTACATGAAGTAATAACTAAAGCAAGGATAATTAAAAAAATAACTCTCATTATTATTGTGGTTTTATTCCTATTTGCATACTTAAATCAAATCCTAATATAAATGCTCCTCCTGCACCAATATCGAGTCCAAAAAAATCATCCTCAGCTTTTATTTTACCACTAGGAGATAAACTTTTTTGTAAACCTGATGCTATTAAAGGCGTGCTTCTAGAACTTTTTCCTCCTCCCGATTTGCTTGACCCCATTGTAAGTCCCGCAACAAAACCGGCACTAGTTTCTTCATTAATAGATTCTCCATTTTCATTAATGGTAAAACTACTATCTCCTTTATATCCAATTTCAATAGCATTAAGCATATTTGCGGTTAACGAAACTCCCTGAGTTACATCTACTTCTCCATCTTTTCCAATGTAATCTCCTTCAAACGGATTATCTCCGGACGGTCCTAATTCTGTGAAATCTATACTTCCTGAAGCTATTTTAAAAGTAGCTGCAGATACTTTAGCTTTTAACTTTCCTGCTCCAAGTTTAACTTTACCTTCCATCTGAGGGCCTACGTTTACTTCTCCCTTAACTTTGAATACAAAATCTGTATCCTTGATCTTTTTAATATCAGATTTCATGCGTTCAAAATCTTGAGGAGCTCTGGCCATATCATTTGTGAAATCTGCCTTTATTTCTCTCCAGAGTCTTCCTAAGCCTTCACAACAACCTTCAGGGGCCATCCCATCAGGGTCCATAAAATAAATAGGGTTATCAAAAGCATAATTATATGGAGAGTGTCTACGCATTTGTTCTGCAAGAGGATCAAGGTTCATCCATCTACCTAGTGCAGGATCATAGTTTCTAGCAGTAATATCAATCCAACCCAGGCCTATCTCATCTTGTTCTTCTTTACCAGTAAACCCATACGTATGATTTCTACCTCTAAGAACACTATTATATCCCTTATGTGTTAATCCAAATGGATAATAATTCTTTTCTTGTACAATCTCATTCTGGGTGATGGTACCATCTTTATTGGCATCCTTGTATGATAACCTTACATTACCCAAGTGATCCTTAAATTGATATACATACTTATATCCATCTGCTTCTTTTTCTACATAGCCTTCTGGATGGTTAAAAAACTCTAGATTACCATTCTTATATACGTAATTACCAGCATACTCGGTGTTGATTAAAGAACTTCCTTCTGTAACGATCTTTTTAAGTTTCGCTCCAGTGGCGTCGTAAATATATGAAATAGTTCCTGTTCCTTGGCTATTACTTATAGAAACTGTTGCCGGTAGATTTAAATGGTTATAAATAATGCCTGTAATGCCTTTGTTACGGTCGATAGTCATATTGCCATTAGCGTCATATACAAAATCATCATTGGTATTGGTACCATCTTTAAAACCGTAATTGTCGTTACCGGTATCGCCTACTCGTAATAACTTATTACCATTATCGTAGGTGTAGGATAAGATATCCATATCCCCAAAGGTAGTTGCATTGGTACTGGTATGCCCTTTTCGGTGTAAGGATAAAATATTACCCATTTTGTCATAGGACACATTAGATAAATTATACTTATCATCATTACTCACCCCAGTTTTGATTCTGTTTAAAGCATCATAGGTATAGTCATAACTACGAGTTACATGGTCATTGGCAGTTTGCCACGATGTTTTTGAGATATTACCATTGTATAATGGATTTGAACCCGTATTGTAATCAATGGCAAAGCTAAATAAGTCACTACCGATAGCACCTACATCATTAATCCCTTGTAGCCACCCTCGTATATTATAGGTATAGTCTACGGTTTGTAACCCTTCGACAGAGCTCAGGGTGACAATCCCTCCTACTTTCTTGCTAGTGAGTTGACCTAATGCATCATAGTTGTTAATCGCAATTAACTCCTCGTCCTGATCATTGATCTTTTGGGTTTGTTTGGATACTCTACCTGTATGATCATATGTAAATTTGTCTATGGTAATAATAGCCACATTACTATCCTTTGTATGGGTAGTTTTGGTTTGTTGTACTCTACCTGCAAAGTCTAACTCACTTTCAATAATATCTGTAGTATTTAGATATTCATTTTTTGTGGCTATATAAATTGGTCTTCCTTTTTGGTCATAAAATGTACCTGTTGTAATCCAATTATTTGTTCCTAGAACTCTTATTTTACTACCTGTGGATAAACTTTTTGCATTTACATCTACATTTTGACCTAATACAATAGGAGGTGCACTAATCCCTGGGCGATCAAAAACATAATCATCGTAGTAATTGATCGTATGGATCTCTGCAATCCCTTGTGGGATGGCATCATTAGAATAATATATCGTAGTACCCGCTATGGTAGCAGCACTACTTTGCTTGGTTTCGTATTGTTTGTATACTGTGGTATTATCTGCCGATCCTTGCATAGCCACTCTACCACTACTATTTGCAATCATACCAGTATAAGTTACTCTACCTATAGCATCGTATTTGGTAAACAACCATTTGCCTTGTGCCTTTAGGTTAGCATCTTGGGTCATTACTGGTTGATCCAATTTATTATACACGATATACTCCCACTCTTTGCCAGGAATTTTTTTCTCGATCAGGCGGTTTCTATAATCGTATTTGTACTGGTAACAGAGTTCGACAAGCTCGGTAGTAGAAACACCATCTGTAGTCGTTACTTTTGGTGGTAATACATACGTAAGGTTACCATAAGAATCATATACATAATAGGTATCATGTGGCACTCCTTCGTTAAAAGTTCTTTTTAAAAGTACTCTACCCTGCTTATCTGTATATTCTCTGGTCGTATGATTATCACCATCAGTTGCAGTCCAGTTTTCATCTTTGGTGATACTCACCGTTAACTCATTGGCAGCATAATAACCGTCTTGTTCTAAACTTGGCAACTCGGTATTATTTGTATCTGCAAAGGTTACATCAAAACGTACTACCTCATTAGTCGTGTTATGTCTCCAATCAAATTTAATGGTATGATCTGCATCACTAGTAGGATCTACTTTCCAAGCCGTACCTGGTGCGCCTTGTTCTAGTACTCGGTTTAATGCTGAGTCTTCATAAATACTTTCTGAATACGCATTTACTTGTGCCGGATTGGTAATATCAGGAAAATCATTGGCATAGGTATTTAAATAATAACTATTGATATCATTGTTGATATCTACTGACGTATACGTTCCTGTATTGGCTTTGGCAAAAGGTAAATACTGCTTGGTTTGCCTACCCAGCTCATCATATTCGATGTGGGTGATGATATCTTGTTCTGTAGGCGATGCCTTAACAGCAATTTGCTGTTTTGGCCTACCTAATCCATCTACATAAGTTACTGTTTCACTTACATCCTTATTATACTTGATCTCGCTAGGCGAGGTCATTTCTTCGAGATACGTTCTACTTAGCACAAAGTTCTCGGTATCAGAAACTGTTAATTCGTGTAATGTGTTTGCACAACCTCTTACTTCTCCATATTCATCTGGGCATTGATCCGTATTATCGAGCACATATCCGGTTGGTTGTGCACATGCTGTTATAACCGTATTGGGATCTCCTAATCCATCGGTATCGGTATCTGCATACCATTGGGTATTAGGGTGGATATTGATATTACCATCATTACAATCATCACCATTGAGCACATAGGTATACTCATCATCTGGAGCTGCACTACGATAAAACTTCACATTAGGATTACCAAAAGTATCGGTATCTACATCTCGGTAAAAATTCTTTGGAGCTATATCAGTGATAAATTCATTACCATCATCATGATCACTACCATTTAATACATACGTATATCCATCACTTGGAGCAGCACTACGGTAAAATTTAATACTAGGGCTCCCAAAAGTATCGGTATCGGTATCTCTATAAAAGTTCTTTGGCGGGATATTGGTAATATACTCATTGGTATCATCCAAATCATTCCCGTTAAACACATACGTATGCCCGTCATTTGGAGCTGCACTACGGTAAAATTTGATATTTGAACTTCCAAAAGTATCGGTATCGGTATCTCTGTAAAAGTTCCTTGGTGTTATGTTGGTGATAAATTCATTACCATCATTGATATCATCATTATTGATTACATATCCTAAAGGTCTATCACATTGCGTCTTTTTTATGGCTGCATTACCTCGACCATCGCCATCAACATCTTGATACCATTTAGTATTGGGATGAATTAATTTATTTCGATCATCACAATCATATCTATTCGTTACATAACCACTAGGTTGCACACTACGATACAATCGATCTGCAACAGCAGGAGATCCATAACCATCTTTATCATAATCAAGGTAAAAATATCTCGGGGCGATGTTGGTGATCCATTTATCTCCATCATTGATATCATCATTATTACTTACATAGCCTGAAGGCTTCGTACAACTTTTGGTAGTTGAGTTTATGTTTCCTCTACCATCTTTGTCATAATCCCGATACCAAACATTATTAGGGTGAATATTGATATTACCGTCATTACAGTCACTACCATTGGTCACATAACTATATCCATCACTAGGAGCAGCACTGCGATAAAACTTTACACCAGGATTACCAAAGCCATCTTTATCCACATCTCTATAAAAATTACGAGGGGCAATATGGGTGATATGAACATTATTATCATCTCTATCATCTTTGTATAATACATATCCCGAAGGCTTAGTACATTGGATTTTTACAGGACTGGTTCGTCCTCTACCATCGCCATCATGATCGTAATACCATCTGGTAGTTGGATTAATAGCTGCACTACCATCGTTACAATCGGTATTGTTGGCAACATAACGACTCTGTGGGCTTGTAACATATGATGAATTAGGATTACCATATCCATCGCCATCGCCATCATAATAATATTTGGTAGTACCCCCACCCCCATCACTGGGACCATCGGTTAATTGTGCTTGTGCGGTGTATCCTACTAACAGTAGGAATACAATCATATATATATTTTTTTTCATGTGTTCTTACTTTTAGGAATTAGTTTTTGTAGTGATATTTATTTTCTGAAACCAAATTGCCTTGGGCATCACGTACATATTGCAATCGATTATAGGTATCATACTCGTAATACACAACATACCCTCTTGGGTCGGTCATACTGGTCACCCCAATCATAGGGTCATAGGTATAGGTGGTGATCATCACATCACTAGGCAGTACAGTTCTTAAATTGTTAAGGGCCGTACGTAATACTCCTTCACTACCAGCATCTCCCATGGTATGATCTGCATCCTGATTAGATTTTGATTCTATATTAGTTACATAACTTGATACCGCACTATAGGTGGTGTTTTCTAATTTGGCTATTGGATATTGATGATTATACCCCCAGATATAGGTAATAGGTGTACCATCGGCTTTGGCTACTTGTCTTGGGTTACCAAAACCATCATATGAAACATAGGTTACTCTTGGTTCTAAAGGATTAGCTCCTTTGGCAGTGCGTACCTCTTGTGGAAGAATTTTATCACTTCCCCAATTTTTGTATAGTGTACGCTGCGTAGACAGTAATTTCTGAGTAGCACCATCTTTTTCATATTGCTCCACCTGTATCGGTGTGGCCGATTGATTTTTGTAAATACGTTTTAAAGTATTGATCCCATTATACTCTTCTTGAGTCAAGTTTCCACCAGGAAGACTTGACAAACTTGTTACATCATCGGGATAATAGGTCTTAGTAATCAACTGTTTTCCATGAGAATCTGTAACCTCTGTTCTAGTTGGCAAACGATGGTAGCTATTATCATAATAATACTTGGTAATTGTAGTTAATGGATTATTACCATCGCGATCATAGATCTTGTTCTCTACCTGATCCATATAAAAACGTTCGGATACATGTTGTTCTCTAATTACACTTAAAAAAGTAGGCACATCATAGTCGTAATACACATCATGCTTTACAATAGAATTTACCGCTTGCCCATAACAAGGGTGTTGCCGTTGTACTGTAACATTATGATGCCCTGGAGCAATACAACTGTATCCATTATCAATATGCCATTGGTGTGTATGCGAGGCATCACAATAACTATAGGCATAGGTTTGATTTACATCCTGAGCGTTACATACATAATCGATCTGCTCGTTTCGAACAGGGCTAAAATCTTTACGGATGATATAACTACTTACAGTATTAGTGTACGAATCATCTTTTGTATACGTATTGATGGTTTCCTGAGCTTTTACAAAACCACTTGCTTTTTTAGCATAAGTGGTTACTCTTTTTGTAAACCCATTATTTACAGCATCTTGATTATTAAATTGAACAGGAAGTGATTCTCCAAGTCCCCAAATCAGTTCATTAGTAGTATTTCTATTGACCATAAATTCATGCTCTTCAATCCCATACCTACCATCTGCAGCCCCATTACTCACACATACAAATGGATAGTACGTCGCGGTTCCTCTTTGATTAAATAATGTATTGGTGCTACTAGAAGACAAGGAAACGTATTTACAGTGTGTATAATTCCCTAAACCAGCAGTTTGTTCGTTTGAAACTGTAGAACAGTTTGTTCGAGTTTCGTATGTGTTTTCGAACGTTACAGGCGTTCCTCTAACTCCCGAGGATACTCCTGGGGTATCCAGTTTTTCGTATAGATAATATCTACTATTTACTTTTGAATTCGTATCATCTTTGGTATGCACTTCTTTAATACGAAGTCCAGCCTGTACGACATCTGTTAATTCTGATGTTACTTGATAGTATTCTAAGTTAGCTATGTAATCTATAGTACCAGAATTAGTGACACTAAGTGTGTAACTATACGCCTTATTTAAACTAACCACTTCATTTACAGAAGTTTCTCGACTTATCGTTTTTGTAAATACATAAGTATTATTAGTATTATCATAAATACGAACTTGGCCTGTACCTGTACAACTTTGACAACCAAAACCATCTAAATCCATATTGGCAATAACTTTGGTAGGGTATACACTATTACCAATATAATTATCGGGTAATGTAATAGCCAAACTACCCGGGTTTAGATTTCCGGTATGGACTTGTTGTTGTGTTTTATGATAGGTAGATTGATTTGCTCTAACGGTATTAGCCTCATACACAAATTCATTATAGCCTTTGGTAGGATACGTTACTTTTTGTAACAATCCTTTTTTTGCATGAGTTGGTGAAGGCGTTCGGTCGGCTCCAAAATTATTAAATATTGGATTGCTTGATTTTGGAACCCAATGTGTATTATTCAATTTACCGTTATAGTACCCCCAATAATCCTGTGCCTTTGATAATCGACTAGGGAATTGCTCTTTATCTTCATAGGTAAACTCGTAAAACTGTTTGGTATCTTTCATAACCACCTTATCCAAAAAGGCTCGGTTATTTGCAGTCACTGTATATTGTAAAGTAAAATCTTCGACCAAAGTATTATGCGCATCCTTGACCTGCACCCGATCTAATAATTGAAGTGGAATATCTGAATCTTTAGCACTTGCTGTAAGCTCAACACTCCCGGAAGATGCCATATTACTAGTAATACCAGATAATCTAAGCCCGTTGATAGAAACTCTTGTTTCTGAAACACTTAAATTTCCTGGAGGACATGTAATATCACTACCACATTCTTGTTTCGAATATAATTTGGAATACGATTCTCCTTCACCTTGAACAAAAACATAATTTTGATTTTCGTATGTAAAATAAATTTCATCCCCTAATGGGTGTGTAATCTTAGTCATGTACCAAGACGTCACTGTTCGTGGTGGATCAAATGATGCAGTTGGTGGCGCGAGCACATCGCTACTTTCTATAGCGGTAAACTCATACATGATTCCATCTTGAGTAGTAATGGCAAACGTGCGGTTAAATTGATATCCTGTAGTAGTAATCTTTAACAAAGGGTTATCTGATAAAATATGAACCCTGTTCTCTCTATCAAGGATAAAACGACCCGATGCGCCCATTACATTAAAGTTATAGATATCATATTCTGAATCTATTCCTGATCCTGTACCATCAAGATAAAAATCCATCACTTTGGGATTGATCATATTACCTCCTGCCTGAATCATTTCATCTATTTCCTTATCTGGTGCATTCTTTAATAAACCAGCTCCGGTTCCATCATCATCTTCGTCTTTAACTGTTCGAGTAATTACTCCTCCTGCATTTAAACTCCAACCTAAACCAACCCAACTAGTCATCTGATCTACACGAAGCCCATTTGAGTTATAACTCAACGAAATCGGCACCGATAAATTTCTCGTTTTGTATTGATACAATGGTACGCTCACATTAGCAGTACCAGTAAACATCCCAACAGGGACTTCTCCGTATTTCCCTAACTCAAAAGCCGTTGGAGAAGGTGGTGTAATAGATGGTAAGTCTTGACCTAAGACCATCCCGCCAATCATTACCAGCATAAAGAACATCTGTTTTTTCATAAAGTGATTCCTTGAATTTTTGACAATTTTTTTAATTTTCCCGCGCCAAAAGTACTGCTATTTGTATCATGAATCAATAGGGTCATTAGGGGAAAAATACCCTTTAGCATAACAACTTTCCCACCACAGACCCTAACATCTTGATTCACAAACTAAACACAAATAATTGTACCCAAATTTGGCGTAACATGGTGCAATAATAATCGCTGCCAGTTTCATTTTTCGATACTGGGAAAACTTTTTTGATTTTTTTTATGAAAGTATCAGAAGTCTTAAAAATGGTGTAAAAAGCTTCTTCTATCATCTTATTTATAGCTCTATGGTATTTTTTTTATTTTAAAAACAAAAAAAACCACCAATCTAGCGATTGGTGGTTATATAGTATTGTATTTTAAAAAGCTACTACATCTGGGCAGATAATTCGTTAATTTGCTTTGATTTTACCTGCATATATTCGCTTAGCTTAGATATTTCTTCTCCTGGTAATATACTCATAAGCCTATTATATTGTCTAGAAAGATCACTACTGGCATCACCAAGCTTAAGAAAAGAATCCATATCATGTGCTTTCACTGCTTTCTTATAATTTGCTACATAACGCTCATAATCTTTGATAAACTTTTTTGAATGTGTGTTCTCTGTAGTGTCAAAAGTACCAGGGATACGCATTGCTTTATCATCAATTGTCGGTTTCTTCTTTTTTGTGGTCTTTTTTTTCTTCTTTTTCTTTACTACAGGTTTTTTTTCTTCAACAACCTCTTCTACAGCTACAGCTGTAGAATCTTGAACTGTTTCTACCACATCTAACTTATCCGTTTTAGGATCTTTCTTGCAAGAAATCATAGTTGCAAGTAGCAAACAAATACAGGTAGTTACAATGGTCTTTTTCATACACATGAATTTAAAGGGACAATAGTTAGTTTACAAATATGTCTTAGTTAAAGGTTTTCTTTACCTAAGATTGATAATTTACTGATTTTTTATTGCAATAGCACTTTTAATTCGTCAAAATTTATTTCAGTCTGGGTTCCCAATTCCATATTTTTAACTGTAAATGTCTCATTTTCTATCTCTGAAGTCCCTGCCAGTATTACAAAAGGTATATTTCTTTTATTAGCATAGCCCATTTGTTTTTTCATCTTTGCGCTATCGGGGTACAACTCTGCCACCACTCCTTGATTACGCAAAGCTTGTACTGCTTTAAAACAATACAATGCTTCTTGATCTCCAAAATTAATAAATAAAGCTTTGGTAGAAAGTGCTACTGTTTCAGGAAATAATCCCAACTCTTCTAGCACCAAATAAATCCTATCTAATCCAAATGATATCCCTACGCCACTCACATTCTTTAATCCAAAAATACCAGTAAGATCATCATATCTTCCACCACCACCAATAGAGCCCATTTTTACATTTTCTGGCGCCGAAACTTCAAAAATTGCTCCGGTATAATAGTTTAATCCTCTTGCCAATGTAACATCAAGATCTAAGTTTGCCGTTTCTAATGCAACTTGATCCATTGCCTGTATGATAAATTCTAATTCTTGAACTCCTTTTGCTCCTTCTTCAGACGAAGATAGCAATTCTTTTAATTTCGCTATTTTTTCTGTGGTAGTACCCGTAAAATTAAAAAGCGGCTTTACTTTATCTATAGCATCTTGATCAATTCCTTTTTGGAGCATTTCTTTTTTTACACCATCTTCTCCAATTTTATCTAACTTATCTAATGCCACCGTAAAATCAATCAATTTATCACTGGCACCAATAACTTCTGCAATACCCGATAGTATTTTTCGGTTATTAATTTTTATAGTTACTCCTTCAAGTTTAAGCTTAGTAAATACCTTATCATATAACTGAATAAAATCAATTTCTTGCCATAAAGAACTACTACCTACTACATCAGCATCACATTGATAAAACTCTCTAAATCGGCCTTTTTGAGGTCTATCTGCTCTCCAAACGGGTTGTATTTGATATCTTTTAAACGGAAAATCTATTTCATTTTGATGTTGCACCACATAGCGAGCAAAAGGTACCGTAAGGTCATAACGAAGTGCTTTTTCACTTATTTTAGAAATCATTTTAGTGCTATCCTTACTCGTATACAAAGCATCATCTACTTTCTTTAAATAATCACCACTATTCAATATCTTAAAAATCAATCTATCTCCTTCTTCTCCATATTTACCCATTAATGTGTCACTATTCTCAAAACTAGGGGTCTCGATCGGTTGAAACCCGAACAATTTAAACTGTTCTTTAATAGTATCAACGATATAACTTCTTTTTGCCACCTCTACTGGTGAAAAATCACGTGTTCCTTTGGGTACTGATGGTTTTTGTGCCATGGTATTCTTTTATTATTTGCCGTCTTTAGTTTTATGTATTCTGTAATCAAAAAGTAGTATCAGAATTTTAAACGTCGAACCTTTAGGGCTGCAAATATCTGAAAAAAGTATAAAGGCATTTCATCTAACACATAAAAATCTAGTTTTTTGAGTAACTTTAAACAAGTTTTGTAGTCTTATCATACAAACCGGTTAATATATCTATTATGTTTTCACTTTTTAGAGAGAATATTCGTATTGCGATGGATTCTATCAAAGGACAAGTTTTAAGAACAATCCTTACTATTTTAATCATTGCCATTGGGATCACAGCACTCGTTGGAATTCTCACTTTTCTTGGGGCTTTAGAAAAAACCATAACCGGAGATTTTGCATCTATGGGAGCAAATACTTTTAACATACAACGTTATGAGTTTAGCACTAGAAACAATCGAGATCGAGAAAAAGTAAATCCTATTATTAGTTATCGTAATGTAAAGCAGTTTAAAGACAAATTTCAATACCCGTTTTCTAAAACCTCTATTTATTTTACAGGAACGCGAAATGCCGAAGTAAAATTTGAAAATGAAAAAACAGATCCCGAAGTATCTGTACTGGGAGTAAATGAAAACTATTTAGAAAACACAGGAACAGAAATCGAAAAAGGTAGAAATTTCACCTTTTTTGATATCGAAAACAATAACCACGTATGCCATATTGGTTCTGATTTTAAGAAAAATCTCTTCAAAAATACCGACCCAATAGGAAAAACCATAAGTATTAGAGGTGTTAAATTTAAGGTAATTGGATTATTAGAAAGTAAAGGAGCTACGTTTAGAAACAATCAAGATCTTAGAGTTTTAATCCCATTGCAAACCGCCAGATCAATTTATACACTACCCAACATTAATTACGGAATAAGTGTAAAAGTAGATGACAAACAATTTCTTGAAGGAGCACAAGATCAAGCTATTGTAGCTTTTAGAAATATTAGAGGTCTTAATCCTATTGAAGAAAGTAATTTTGGTTTAGAACGCAGTGATGATCTTATTAATCGTATTACTAGTATTACCTCTTATCTATACTATGCAGCATGGATCATTAGTATCATTACCATTTTTGGATCTTCTATTGCACTAATGAATATTATGTTGGTATCGGTAACCGAGCGTACTCGAGAAATTGGGGTACGAAAAGCTTTGGGAGCAAAAAAACATACTATATCTGGGCAGTTTTTTCTTGAAACTGTTATCATTGGACAGTTTGGCGGAATCCTAGGTATTATATTGGGTATCTTGGTAGGTAGTCTTGCCGCTAACTTATCGAATTTTCAATTTTCGATCCCATGGCTGGCCATGTTTGCTGCCGTGATCACCTCTTTTTTAACAGCAGTAGTATCTGGATTATACCCTGCTGTAAAAGCAGCAAATCAAGATCCTATAGAATCATTGCGATACGAATAAGATCTTGATCTGTTTATTACATGTAAGTTTATATATTATTCTTGATCTTGAACCAGTTTTGAGAAGTAGTTAAACAATTCTCCTTTGGTGATATTAGCTCCTTGTTGTATTAATTTAAATTTATCTAGATTTTTATCCGTTCCATACTCCTTAGAAGCATTATAAAAAACAACTTCGTCATTAAGTAAGTTTTCTTGCAACCACTTATACCCATCGGGTGTTGTAATATCGATAGTCTCATTATTTACCTTTATCGCAATCAAGTACATTTGATTATCATGCAACTCAAACAAATGTATCTGATCTTTTGAAAAATGCTCAAGATACTGCGCACCATCAAGTACTCCCTCCCAAACCAAATCACTAAAAATGTCTATTTCTTCTTCGGCTACATTTGGATTATTGGCCTTAATATCGCTCCATTCGTCGGCCGTTATTGATTGCGTTGCCAAAAAATTGATGAATTCTACATGCAACTCTTCAAGTTGTTCTTTACTTAATCTTTGATATTTCATTACTCTTCTTGTTTTTCGCTATCACTTCAAATAAAGTAATATGCGCCTCACATATTATTGAACTTTCTAATTCTTAAAAACGGACTGCAAAAGTAACTATAAAAAGATGATTAATCCACAATAATAATAGTCTTCTATCCAAATACATACTTAATCGATCTAGAGCAACTTTGTATCTCTTAAAGTTCTTATATTTATACATACACATAAACTTAACTCACAATGAATCTATCTGTTATAATCACTGCTGTCTATTCATTTATTTTTTTTCTAACACCCGTACAAATGTCATCTCAAGAATTATCTAAATCCGAAAAAAAAATCATTAAAACTATTGAGAAGAATCATCAATTTGCAATACAATTTTTGGAAAAAGTAGTGAATATCAATAGCGGAACAATGAACCATGAGGGAGTAAAAGAAGTAGGGATGGTTTTTAAAAAACAATTTGAAGCAATCGATTTTGATACACGTTGGATTGATATGCCTAAAGAGGTAAACCGAGCTGGACACTTTTTTGCAGAAAATAAGGGCGCCAAAGGTAAAAAAATTGTACTCATAGGGCATTTGGATACCGTGTTTGAAAAAGATAGTCCTTTTCAAGAATTTAGCATTGATGGCGATATTGCATATGGCCCAGGAGTAAATGATATGAAAGGAGGAAATGTTGTAGTTCTATATGCGTTAAAGGCATTACATGAAAACAATCTTTTAAACGATTCGCAGATCATTGTGGCTTTTACAGGAGATGAAGAAAGCACCGGAAAACCTTTAGAATTGAGTAGAAAAGATCTAATTGATGCCGCCAAACGATCCGATATTGCTCTGGGGTTCGAAACCTCTACAGGTTTTAATTATGCCACAGTGGCTAGAAGAGGCTCTTCGGGATGGGAATTAGAAGTTAGTGGAAAAAGAGCGCACTCTTCTGGGATTTTTAATAAACAAATTGGTGCAGGAGCTATTTTTGAAGGTTCTAGAATTTTGAATGCCTTTTATAACCAGGTAAAGGGTGAAGAATTTTTAACCTTTAACCCAGGAGTTATATTGGGAGGTACTGATATTGAATTTGATAAAGAACAAAATGAAGGGGAAGCTTTTGGCAAAAACAATGTAGTAGCGCAAACATTAATTGTAAAAGGTGGTTTACGGTTTATTTCGGAAGAACAAAAAGAGAGAGCAAGATCAAAAATGCGTGAAATAGTTAAAAAAAACCTACCGCATACCACTGCCAAAATAACTTTTAACGATAGTTATCCTGCAATGCAACCTACAGACGGAAATCACAAGCTTTTGGCTCTTTTAAACGGCGTAAGTGCAGATCTAAATCAAGGTGAAGTTCTTGCCTATGATCCAGGAAAACGTGGTGCTGCTGATACCTCGTTCGTTGCAGATTATGTAGATTGCTTAGATGGTTTGGGCACCATGGGCACAGGAGCGCATACCCCTAAAGAAACGATGGATTTATCCACTTTTGAGGCCTTAACCAAAAGAACGGCTCTATTAATTTATCGATTAATCAACTTATAATAAAACATAAAAAAAGAGGCCTTGTAACTACAAAGCCTCTTTTGATCTAATAGATACTATTTAATTAAAAATATAACGTAATCCAACTTGTGCTTGCCATCTAGAATCTAAACTAAAATCATTTGCAAATGTTTGTGTTTGTGATACATCGAACGTGTATACAGGCGTACCGGTATTATCAACAGAAACACCTATAGGCTGATCATTGACAGGAATTTCGATAACTCCCCAATCAGAGTTTAGTAAATTTCCGAAATTTAAAATATCCAAACTTAATTGAATCGTATTGGTTCTTTCTCCAACTTGGATATCATAATCCTGCAACAACTTAACATCCCATCTTCCTCTCCAAGGACTTAGAATCGCATACTTTTCGGCATAACTTCCTCTTCTCTCATTTAGATACTCATCTTGTTGAATATAATTCTCTAAGGCTACCCGCTGTGCTTCTCTTTCATTAAAAGAAGTACCTGTAAAATTGTATGTAGCCAAATCCTGAGATGTAGGTATATAGATAAGATCATTTAAAGGAGAGCCATCTCCGTTTATATCTCCAGAATATGTATATGAAAATCTACCACCTTGGGCATATTCATAAAACGCTCCCAAAGAAGTTCTCCATTGTTTATTTTTACCGTAACTAAAGCTTTTATTTATTTGTCCTACGATTCTATGCTTATCCCCATATCTTGAGGTAGAGCTTATGGCTTGATTTACATTACCTAATGCTGGATTTCTATCAAACGCATCGCTCGAAATTTCTGCATCTAATGAACTTGCATCTTCCGCCTCTAGGAAATTATATGCTATACTAGCAAATAAACCGTTACTAAAGTTTTTCTGAAGTTTAAACGACCAGTTAAAAGAGTATCCCACATTGGTATTAGTAAATACATATGCATTTGTAGGCCCTCCAAATTCGTTTACCGCTCTATCCGATGGTTGATAAATCAATCTATCATCTACACCATTAAGAACTCCTGTTGGTGTTCCTAAACCAAAATTTCTAACCATTTGAGCATTTACATCCTGCGTATAAATAAGATCTGTTGTAGCAACAATACCATTTTTGAACCTATAATCGATTCCTAAACTATTTCTCCACACTTGCGGAAATCTAAAATTAGGTGCAGAAGTTGTATAGAAAAAGAAATTAGGGTTTGCTACTTGATTTCCGATCCATACAAACGGAAGACGACCTGTAAAAATACCAGTACCTCCTCTTATTTGTAGTGTATTATCTCCTTTTACATCATAATTAAATCCTAATCTAGGAGAAACCAATATTCTTCGAGTTGGCAGATCCAAACTATTAAGTTGTGTTGGACTTCCATTTTGATCAAAATACGTAATTCCTGGTTGGTAATTTCCATCAGGAAAAGTACCCCCTGCCGATCTTTCTATATTTTCGGCAATTTTATCTTCGGTATCAAAATACAAAGGTTGATCAATTCTAAGACCATAAGTTACTGTAAGTCGGTCACTTATTTTCCATTTATCCTGTGCATATAGTGCAAATTGCCCCACGTTGGTTTCTGCAAGTGCCCAGTTATCGGTAGCATTATTCGTGTCAAATACGTTTTGTGCATTTGCCAAAGATTCTGCAATAAGTCCGCTATTAACCGCCTCTTCAAAACTAAGACCAGGTATAGAAGGGTCTTCTCTAACACTGGTGAAGTCGGGAGCAAAAGTTCCTACACCACCTGTTGCATTAAAATACGTATATACACCCAGGTTAAAAGAATTATCAAATTCGAATCGCTCAAATGTACCTCCAAAAGTAAGTGTATGATCACCTGTTACGACGTTCAGGTTATTAGTTATCTGAAATACTTTTTGTTCTAATCTATTATTAATAGAAAAAGGTTCATGTCCTGCCACTATATAACGCACACCGTCTTGTTGAATATTAATAGGGGGTGCTGGTGCAGAAAAAGGATCTCTACTGTCGTCAAAAAAGGTATATCCCGCTTGAAATTTGTTAGATATATTACCATTACTGCCAAAACTAGAATTTAACTCTACTAAGAATGAGGTAATTTTATTATTAATTCTATATCCTGAGTTTCTAAATTGTAAAGTAGTTAAATCGGGTCCTCTCCTACCAATTGCTTCTGGATTTGCAGGAAGGTCTCTAGACGCATCTAAAAAATTATATATTACTGCCAATCTATGATTGTCATTGATATTCCAATCTAGTTTCAAAATACCTTTTGTTGATTCTGTATCATGTGTATACCCCTCAAAAGGTCCTGTTTCATATCCTAATGTACCGAGTTGTTGTGATACAAATTCGAGATCCTCGGCTGTTACTCTTGATACATTAGCTCCTGTTAAACCAGGTCTAGCGGCCAAAAAGTTAGAGCCGAGATCTTCTCTATCATCTTTTTCAAAATTACCAAATATGAATAATTTGTTTTTTATGATAGGTCCCCCGACACTAACTCCATATTGAGCTTGTGTTAAATCCGGTACAATAATATCATCATCTCCTACTTTATCTCCCGTCATATCTTGATTACGATAGAATCCGTATACCGTACCTTTCCATCGATTTGTTCCACTCTTAGTTACCGCATTTACCGATGCTCCTGTAAACCCTGCTTGAGTAACATCATAAGGAGCTGTAGAAACCTGGATTTGATCAATCGCATCTAACGAAACCGGTTGCGCATTGGTCTGCCCCCCTGGGGTAGCAGCATCTAATCCAAATGGGTTGTTAAAAATAGAACCATCCAAACTAAAATTATTAAACTGATCATTTCTACCTCCAAAAGAACCATTACTAGATGCCGTAGGCTCGAGTCTGTAAAAATCTGCTGCAGATCTAGTAATTGTGGGAAGTGCTTTTAATTCTCTATTACCAATACTCGTTTCGGCACCTGTGCGCTCACTACTAAAAGTGTTATTTTTATTAGAAGTAATAACTACTTCTTCTAATTGATTATCATCTTCTACCATAACCACCTCAACATTGTAGGTTTGTCCTAGTTGTAGAAAGACATCATCAATAAGCTGCTTCTTAAACCCTACATAACTAATAGTTACTCTATATGGCCCTCCTACCCTAAGGTTTATCAAATCAAAACGACCATCAAAATTTGTCACTCCACCATAACTAGTTCCTGTTGGTTCATGAACCGCAGTAATATTTACCCCAGGAAGTAGTTGATTGTTATTGTCATATACCACTCCAGAAATATTAGACGTGGTTACTTGCGCATTAACAGTAAAGCCTATTAATACCAAAATAAATAAGACGATTTTTTTCATGTAAAGAACTTTATATTAATTGATTGTGATTTTAAAATAAAAAAAATCGCCCAAATGGGCGATTTTTAATTATGCATATTATAAATAGTTATTAACTAACTATTATATAGTATTATTTTGCTTGAGCTACAATTTCGAAGGCAACAGGAGTTACAACTTCTCTATGAAGACGAACTGAAGCTTCATACTGACCCAAACGTTTAATTGTTCCACCTGGTACAGTAATGAATTTCTTTTCTAGCTCTACTCCTTCTTTACCAAAAGCAGCAGCAACATCTGCATTAGAAATAGAACCAAATAATTTGTCTCCAGATCCAACTTTTGCAGAAATTTTGATTTCTAATCCACCAAGTTTCTTGGCTACTTTTTGTGCATCCTCAATTTCTTTCTTTTCTTTAAAAGCACGTTGCTTTAAAGTTTCAGCAAGTACTTTCTTTGCAGAAGGAGTAGCTAAAACAGCAGCTCCTTGAGGAATTAAATAGTTACGTCCATAACCATTCTTCACTTGTACCACATCGTCTGCGAATCCTAGATTCTCAACGTCTCTCTTTAATATAAGTTCCATAATGTTACGACGAATTTTATTTTAATAAATCACCAACGTAAGGCATTAAAGCTAAGTGTCTAGCTCTTTTTACAGCTACACTTACTTTACGTTGATATTTTAAAGAAGTTCCTGTAAGACGACGAGGTAGTAATTTACCTTGCTCATTTACAAATGCCATTAAGAAATCAGGATCTTTATAATCGATATATTTAATACCTGATTTTTTGAAACGACAATACTTCTTGTTTTTTGCAGTATCTATATTAAGAGGAGTAAGATATCTGATCTCTCCATCTTTTTTTCCTTTAGCTTGTTGTTCTATAGATGACATAATTAAGCTTTTTGTTTGTTTCTAGTTCTTCTCTTTTCAGCCCAAGCAATTGCATGCTTATCTAAGCGTACAGTAAGATAACGCATTACTCGCTCATCTCTTCTATATTCAACTTCTAATGCGTTGATAGCTTCACCAGGCACCTGGTATTCAAATAAGTGATAAAAACCACTCTTTTTGTGTTGGATTGCATAAGCAAGCTTTTTAAGCCCCCAATCCTCTTTTGATATCATCTTGGCACCGTTAGAAACAAGAATGTCTTCGTATTTCTTAACTGTTTCCTTTATCTGTTCATCAGATAAAACGGGATTCAAGATGAAAACAGTTTCGTATTGATTCATAAAATCTAAGTTAAAAATTAAAATTGGCTGCAAAAGTAACATTATTATTTGGATTTTCAAACCACAATCGTATATCCTAATGATCTATTTTATTATATATCTAAATACTCAGTAAAACGAGGTTAAAAAACACATCTACACTCTTTTCAAAAAATCAAATTTTAATCGATAAAAAACATTATTATCCGATAAAAAACACAATTTATAGTAAAATTTGTTAATTTTTTCTTATTATTGTATTACCTAAATCATTAATATGGAACAACTATTACTCAAATGTGCTGTCGTCGATGATTCTACTATACAGCGTTTAGCTATTATGAAGCTAATAAAAAATCATCCACAATTAGAATTGGTTAATGCATGGAATAATGCAATTGATACTAAAAATGGATTGTTAGACACAAAAATTGATCTTTTGTTTCTGGATGTAGAGATGCCCGTTCTTACCGGTTTTGATCTTCTGGATCATCTAGAGGAAAAACCTCATGTCATCTTTGTAACCGGAAAAACAAAATATGCTCTTAGAGCATTCGATTATCATGCTATAGATTTTTTAAAAAAACCTTTAAAAAAGGAGCGATTTAATATCGCAGTACAAAAAGTCTTTAACACATATTCTTTGCCAGAAAATCAGAAAGAACAGGATAATCCTTTTGTTTTTATCAAAAGTGGTATTAAAGAATATAAGGTGTTTTTGAAACAAATTCTTTATGTTTCTGCTTTAAAAGATTTTGCAAAAATTCATATGGAAGAAGGTCGCCCTTTGGTTACTCTTGGTACTATGACTTCTCTTGAATCTGTATTACCCTCTAAATATTTTTTTAGAGCGCATAGGTCTTATATTGTAAATCTCAAAAAAATAGAACGTTTTGGTGCCCATTATATGGAAATAAGGGATAATAAAATACCCATAAGTCGAATGAAAAAACAAGAATTTAAAGATGCATTAAACTTATTATAAAAAATAATAACACATTAATAATTAAATACTTATACTGCTTATTTGCCTTTAATTAAAAGAGGGTTTTGCATCGAATAAAGTGTTTTACCATAAAACCATTTCGACGAAACACTGTTTTTATCGATAAAAAGCGTAAAATGTTTGTGGAAATAAGATATATTCATTAATATTGTATAAGAATAATAACACTATACAAGTGGAACAATCTCAATTAAAATGTGCGGTAGTAGATGATTCGCGTCTACAAAGACTAGCAATAGTAAAGCTTATAGACGAACATTCGTCACTAGAACTAGTGGCAGAATGGAATAATGCTATCGAAACAAAAAACGGCTTACTCGATACTCCTGTTGATTTGTTATTTCTAGATATAGAAATGCCAATTCTTACTGGATTTGATTTATTAGATGATCTCGAGAACAAGCCTCATATTATTTTTGTTACAGGAAAAACAAAATATGCTTTTAAAGCTTTTGATTATGATGCTGTAGATTATTTAAGAAAACCTCTTAAAAAAGATCGTTTTAATGCAGCAGTAGATAAGGCATTGAGTATGTCTCGTCTTAATACAGAAAATGCTGCTCTTGAAGATGATGATTACATTTTTGTAAAAAGTAACCTTAAGAAGCGTAAAATATTTCTAAATCAATTGAAATATGTAGAAGCTTTAGGAGATTATGTAAAGTTGATTATGGAAGAAGGAGACCCTATAGTTGTTTTGGCAACTATGAAATCTTTTGAAGCCCAATTACCAGATGATCGTTTCTTAAGAATTCATAAGTCGTACATCGTTAACTTAGATAAAGTAGAGCGCTATAATAGTCGTAATATTGAAATTGCTGACGAAAAAATACCGCTTAGCCGACATAAAAAGCATTCATTAATTGAAGCTTTAAACAACTAATTTAAAGTTTTAATTAGTACCTAAAATATTTTTAAAAAGTCCTGCTTTGCGCGGGATTTTTTACTTTTAATAGTTATCGACATTAATAATTAGTCGTACACCAGAAAACTCCTTTATACTACTAAACGATGTATTTACTTTTTTTATCACCTCTTTTGTTTTAATTAATGATTGCCCCTGCGGTATCTTAATTAAAATATTTTTATGGTATTGATTTCTTATTCTAGATATAGCAGGAAACTCTGGCCCCAAAACATTGTCTTTAAAAACATTTCTTAATGATTTTGCCAACCAATTAGTAGCATCGTTTACCTTATTATAATCTTTATGTTTTCCGGTTATTTTTATTAATCGGTAAAAAGGAGGGTATTTATATTGATGCCTCTCTTCTATTTGATCTTTATACATTCCTGAAAAATCATTGACTGAAACCTGTTGAAGAATTTGATGAAACGGATTATAGGTTTGAATTAATACGCTACCTCTTTTTTTGGTTCTACCAGCACGACCAGAAACTTGTTGCATTAATTGAAAACTACGCTCATGAGCTCTAAAATCGGGGAAATTGAGCAGATTATCTGCATTCATAATACCAACTAGGCTGACATTCCTAAAATCCAATCCTTTTGATAACATCTGTGTACCCACCATTATATCAATTTCTCCTTCTTCAAATCGGTTTATTATTTTTTCGTACCCATATTTTCCTCTCGTAGTATCCTGATCCATTCTGGCGATATTATGATCAGGAAAAAGCTCCTGCAACTCTTTTTCTATTTGTTCTGTTCCAAAACCTTTGGTAGTTAGCTCGGTACTATCACATGCCATACATTTTTGAAGCATAGCAATATGATATCCACAATAATGACATCTTAACTGATTGCGATGATTATGAAATGTTAAACTCACATCACAATTTGGACATTGTGGTGAATGGCCACAAGTATTACACTCAATAACTGGGGAGTACCCTCTTCGATTTTGAAACAAAATCACCTGCTCTCCCTCTTTTATAACATCCCGTATACTTTCTAATAACGTATCACTAAAATGTCCTGTCATTTCCTTTTTCTTATACTTGGTTTTTATATCTACCAAATTAATCTCTGGCATCAATACATTACCAAATCGTCTGGTAAGTTCAACTAGACCATATTTATCTTGTTTTGCGTTATAATAAGTCTCTAAAGAAGGTGTAGCCGAGCCCAATAATACTTTGGCCGAAAACATCTTGGCTAAAACTATAGCGGCATCTCTTGCATGATATCTTGGGGCAGGATCATATTGTTTAAACGTACTCTCGTGCTCTTCGTCTACAATAATCAATCCCAAATCTCTAAACGGAAGAAACATGGCAGATCGAGCTCCAATTACTATTTGAGCCTTTGCTTTTTGATTCTTAATATTATTCCATGCTTCTACCCTTTCATTCACAGAATATTTAGAATGATATACGGTTAGTTTTTCTCCAAAATATTCTTGCAGTCTACTTATTAATTGTGTCGTTAGCGCAATTTCTGGTAATAAATAAAGAACTTGCTTAGCCTCTTTCAAAGTATTTTCTATAAGCTTAACATATATTTCAGTTTTTCCGGAAGAGGTAACCCCATGTAACAAACAGACCTCTTTTTCCTTAAAAGAATGTGTTATTTCATCAAAAGCCCTGGATTGATACTCATTAAGCTCTTTTATATCATGCTCTGCCTCTCCTTCGTATCGTACTCGATCTGTTTGCAAATGATATTCTTGCAGTATCTTCTTATCTATTAAAGTTTTTATAATCGCAGAAGAACTATTTGATTCTTTAATTAATTCGCTAACTTTAATAGGTGTATCTGTTTTGGCCTGTAAAACAAATAATTGCATTAGTACATCTCTTTGTTTTGGAGCACGAGTCATGGCGTCTAACAAAGCTTTTAACGCATCCTCTTTGGCGTACTCTGCACTTAATCTAATATATCGTACCAATTTAGGTTTGTACTGCTCATAAATTTGCTCTTGAACGGTAACAATATCTTTTTCTAACAGTCGCTTTATTACCGGGAGTACATTTTTTTTACCCAGTATGTCCATTACTTCATGTATTCTAAGTAAACTTTGATACTGAAGGGCTTCGTATAATAAAAATTCATCATCCTTCAACAAAGTTTCATCTACAGAGTTATTGTTATTTTTCTGTATGATAGTTTCACTTTCTAACAGGAAAGCACTAGGGAGTGCTGCTCTCATTACCTCTCCTTTAGTGCACATATAATACTTAGAAATCCATGACCATAATCGCAATTGCTGATCGGTAACGATAGGAGTTTCATCGAGTATGTGTTCTATTTCTTTTGCCTCGTACACTACAGGAGGGTTTTGATGTACTTGAGTCACCAAAGCTGCATATACTTTTGTTTTACCAAATTGAACAGCAACACGCATTCCTGGTACTATAAAACCAGCCTCATTTTCATTAATACGATAGGTAAACTCTTTATCCAGAGGTATGGGAAGTATTACATCTATAAAATATGGCATTATCAACTATAAAGAAATGTAAAATACGTTTATTAAATAAACAAAAATACAAGTTTAAGTGGTAGTATACGTTTTAAAAAGGATAATAAAAAAAAGCCCAACACGTGCAATACGTATCGGGCATCTTATATTATATAATTTTTATTTATTCGCTCACTCCAAGCATTCCTCCTTTTATGATTTTGCAAGCTGGCTCATTTCCTAACCATATTTTAAACAATGCATATTTAAAATCGCGTCCTTCTATAAAACCTAGTTCTTTACCATTTTTATACGTTTTTACACCTTTTCCTTTTAGGTAAACTAAATCATAATAGTCGTTAATTTTCATTGGAGAATTAAAAAGTTTAAGAAAATCTTCTATTCTTACGTCTAAGCTTTGCGTGTTTCCAAACATAGCATCATCAAATCCTTTTCTAAATACTTTAATCATTCTTTCGTTGGTAACTTTTTTAGAAGCTATATTTAATCTGATAGCCATAGTCTCATCAGAATCCAACACTTTTCTATCGTCTGTATGTTTTACTTTGGTATATAACGTTCCGGCATACGTTTTAAAAGAAAGTACCTTTCTCATTGCACCTCCGTTATAACTTAATTCTTCTCCATCGTAATTTACTTTCTCAGGAACAACGATATCTCCTATTCTAATTTGTGCTATAGTTAAGTTCGAAATTAGTAAAAGAACTGTTAGGGTAATTATTCTTTTCATGGTTTAGTTTTTTTAAAGATTACCCCTAGTTAGTTCCATAATCTTTGAAAACCTAACATAAAAAAAATGTTAAATTTTATATTCACCTATAAAAAACACCAATTAACACCATTAAAACTAGACTCTTATCCATTGTTGTGTTCGGTAGAGAAAAGCAATATACCCTCTCACATTTAACACTTTCGGGTTATCTTCATCTATCCATATTTTGCAACGATATACTTTTCCGTTTTCTGGATCCAAAATAGTACCGTCTTCATACTCATCCCCATCTTTCTCTAAGTTTTTAATGATTACCATTCCTTCTATAGGCTTATTATAATCGCTCCCTTTACATTCTTCGCATAGGTTTCCTCTATCTGCTTCATTTATAATATGCGCAATTTTGCCATACAGTTTATCTCCCTTTTTGTATATCTCTACAATAGATCTAGGTTCTCCTGTATTATCATCGATTGTTTTCCACTTACCAATGATTTGCTCTTGAGCACTTAGGGTTCCTGTAAATAGTATTAAAAAGGTAAAAAAGATTCTAAAAAGGTTCATAATTATAATTAATAGATTAAACATTTATACTTTTCATAAAAGAAAAAGCTATCTGGATAATTTCAGATAGCTTTATATATTATTAAGGAATTATCAAACTATTGTAATCCTAACATTCCTTTTTTCAAAGGTTCACTAGCCGGTTCATCTCCTAACCAAATTTTAAATAGAGCATATTTAAAATCTCGTCCTTTAATAAGGCCTAATTCTTTATCATTCTTATATGCCTTAACACCAACTCCTTTGATATACACAAGATCGAAAATATCATTCTTTACTATCGGTTCACCAAAAAACTTAGTAAATTCTTTTATTCTTCCATCAAGAGCCTTTGTATTACCAAAAGTGGCTTTATGAAAACCGTCTTTTACTGCTTTGATCATTTTCTTTTGCGTTACAAAACCAGAAACAATATTAAGTTTAATTGACATCGTCTCATCTGCATCAAGAATTGTTTTTGGATCTTTACTTTTGTTTTGAAGATACAATCCTCCTGCATACAAATCGATCCAAAGCATTTCTCTTAAACCTGCTCCATTTAGTTTAAGTTCCGTTTCCGCAAAAGTTTGCTCATAAGGCAATATAGCTTTACTACCCACTCTAATCTGGGCTTGTACATTAGTTAGCGCGACCAATGCTACTAACAATAAAGTAATTTTTTTCATTATTAAATAAGGTTTATTTGGGGTGGATTAAAATTTTCCTACTTTCCTGGCTAACAAATATATAAAAATATTATGCACGCACAACACTTTGGAGTATGTTTACTTGTATATAGACATAAAAATACGATTATATCCTATTGATTACTAATAACCTAGCATTTCTTTTTTTAGTCCTTTATCTGCTGGTTTTTTACCTAACCAGATATTAAAAAGAGCTTCTTTAAAATCTAATCCCGCAACTGAACCCTTTTCTGCACCATCTTTATAGATTACACTTCCTTTTCCTTTTTCGTAAACAATATCATATACCTGATCAACTTCTATTTCATCTTTAATGAAACCAATAAATTTCTCCATTCGTTCTTTAATAGGATCAATGTTACCATTGGTTGATTTATCAAAACCGTCTCGTAAGGCACCGGCCATTTTACTTCTTGACATCAAACCTGATTGAATATGTAATTTGATCGCCATAGTTTCATCGGCTTTTGCTATAGCACTTGGGTTATTATTTTTTTTCTTCAGGTATAAGGCGCCAGCATATATATCGATAAAGAATTTCTCTCTTAATCCACCGCCATTAAACACTAGGTTTTCTTTATTAAAAGTAACAGTTTCGGGCACAACGGCATCTCCAATTTCTATTTGAGCCTGAGCAGATAAAACAATCATTGTAGCAAAAAATAATACGCTAAGTTTTTTCATTTGTAATTAAATATTTGTGTTAAATTATGTGTCAAAGTTTTTTCTAAGTTGAATCAATGATGCATTCAATTCAAAGCCTAATAATAATAAATTAGCATTAAGCCATATATATAACATTAAGATCAACATTGCACCTATGGATCCATATAATTGATTATAATTTGAAAAATTATCAATATAGATACCAAATAAATAGGTAGTGATTATGATCAAAAAAGTGGTCATAAAAGCACCAGGTGAAAAGAATTTATTTTGTTTTCCCTCTGAGGTGCCAAAATAAAACAATGTCGCTATGATTACAAATATCATGAACACAAATAAAGAATATTTACCGATCGTTAACCAAAAGACAGTATCATCTACTACTCCCATTGTATTTAAATCATCTACTAAATATGTAAAATAAATAGTACCTATAATGGTGATTAACAATAACGATGCCACGATTATTGATACTCCCAGCGCAACGATATACTGTCTAACAAAATTTCTATTCAAAGTAACGTGGTAAGAATATTCAAAACCTGAAAAAACAGCATTAATACCATTAGTCATCAAAAAAATAGATAGCAAAAAAACTGTAGATAACAATCCTCCTCTTGGGTTTGATGCAATATCATCAAAAATAACTTTAAAAAAATCTGAGGATTGCTTGGGTAATGCACCATTGATAAACTCGAAAAAATTTTCTTGATTAATTGGTAAGTAAGGAATAAGATTTAAAAGGAATAATAAAAAAGGAAATAATGAAAGAAAGAAACTCCAAGAAATCGCACTTGCTCTTGCAGAAAAAGTTCCTTTGATAATGCCAATAACATAAATTTCGATCAGATCATATATAGACAGCCCTTGAAAACCTGGGAGAACCAGTTTTTTTCCTATTTTAACCATAAGGTTAATTATAGGAATTTTGTTAAGCCTATCTTCAATATTCTTCGACATAAATCACATCGCTTTCAAACTCAAATCTAAATTATATACTGAGTGTGTGAGCGCTCCGCTACTTATATAATCTACACCACACTCTGCATATTTCCTAACCGTTTTTTCATTGATTCCTCCGCTGGATTCAGTTAAACACGTATCACCAATCAATTTAACAGCCTCTCTGGTATCTTCGTAATTAAAGTTATCAATCAAAATACGATATACTCCGGGAGTTTTAAGAATTTCTCTTATCTCATTAAGATCCCTTGCTTCTACAATAATCTTAAGATCTCGATTATGGTCAACTAAGTATTTCTTAGTTTTTTCTATAGCTTGAGTAATTCCGCCAGCAAAATCAATATGATTATCCTTTAACATTATCATATCATATAATGCAAATCTATGATTCTCTCCTCCTCCTATCTTAACAGCCCATTTCTCTAAAGCACGAATTCCTGGAGTGGTTTTACGGGTATCTAATATTTTTGTACCTGTACCCTCTAGAAGTTTTACAAATTGATTCGTCTTTGTTGCTATAGCACTCATTCTTTGCATAGCATTAAGTACTAATCGTTCTGCTTTAAGAATTGATTGCGAACTTCCAGAAACATAAAAAGCTTCATCTCCGTATTTTACTGGAGAACCATCTTTTATTTTTACATCAATAACCATTTCAGGATCTACAAAGCTAAATACCTTTTTAGCAAAATCTACTCCTGCCAAAATCCCTTCATCTTTTACCAAAAGTTTTGCTTTACCAGAAGCAGTTTTAGGGATACATGCTAGCGAACTATGATCTCCATCACCTACATCTTCTCTAATGGCATTAGCTATTATTAAATCAATTTCTTTGTTAAATTGGTTTTCACTAATCATATCGAATGGTTATTTTTGCTAATGTAGCAAAGTAAATGCTAAATGTAAACTATGACGATAAAATTACTTGCTGTAGGCAAAACTGATCACAAACAGCTTAATGACCTTATTAATGAATATATCAAGAGGTTAGGGTTTTATATCAAATTTAATTTTGAAATAATACCAGATCTCAAAAATGTAAAAAACCTTAGTGAGATTCAACAAAAAGAAAAGGAAGGCAAGTTAATACTAGATAAATTAAACAATTCTGATGTTTTAATTTTATTAGATGAAAACGGAAAACAATATGATTCTGTAGGTTTTTCTGAATTACTTCAAAAACAAATGAACAGTGGTATTAAACAGTTAATATTTGTTATTGGTGGGCCTTATGGATTTAGCCCAGAAGTATATCATCGAGCAAATAGTAAATTATCACTTTCTAAAATGACGTTCTCTCATCAAATGATTCGCTTGTTTTTTGTAGAACAATTGTATAGAGGGTTGACTATTTTAAAGAACGAGCCTTACCATCACAGATAATTATCTAAATAAGAATATTCTAAACGATTTCCCTCTGCACGCTATCACTAATATTTTTAATGATATCTGCCATTCTATTACGTTCGTTATAAGAAGTTCTATCTGTCCAAGACCAAACAATAGAACCTGCCCATTGCATATCGGATAAAGCTACTCCCAAATCTTGAGCTAAAATAGTTGGCAAATTATGGTCATTATCATTACTACCTTCTTTAAAAGACAAATCATCAGGATAATACTCTCCTATGATTGCTTTTTTGTCAAGAGTATTTAGATTATACTCATTATGAAATGGTGATCCTTTTGATCGAGCCCAATTATAATAATGAATATTATAAAAATCCAAATACCCGAGTTTATCTTTTCCTTGCGATATTAAATTGTCATCAGAATATGCATTCCAGAACCCTTTTTGATCATCTTTAATACTAGTTAAAAATCCAAGAGCTCCATTTGTAATTTTCACATTAGGTTGATTTCTTCTTATTGCACCAGCGGTGCGATTAATAAATTTTTGAATATCTGTTATTTCTATTCTTTCTTTAAATCCTGTCCAATGCTTTGCGTATCTATTAGTCATTCCTTCGGGTTCATTAAAAATTTCCCAAGCAAATAAAGCCGGATGATTTCCAATAAAATTTACTAGGGGTACTAATGCATTTTCTATATAAGCATTTAAATACTCATCTTGAGTAAGCAACTTTTTATTCCTATTTACATCTGCTCCCCATTGTTCTTTTAACATATCAAAAGACCATAAACAGATTTGCACTTTAAGCTCTTTACGATGTGCTAAATCCAATATTTTTTTTACATCTTCATGAAAAAAAGAAGGATTTGCAACTACTTTTTGGTCAGTATCAAAAGTCGGATTAGTTGATCCATTGGTATGATACCACCAACGTATCATATTTCCTCCTAGATTTTTAACAAAATCCATTGCCTCTTCAAATTTGTCTAACTTTGGGTGATATTCTTTTTCAGGAAAGAAAGGATCAACTCCAACATCTCTTCCAAATTCTATCCAGGCCAAATTCATTCCGTTCACGAAAGGGAAATCAGGCAAAAAGTGTTCATCCATATTTTTCAATTATAATTATGAATTCTAATTCTATTTTTAAAACCTTATCAAGGTACTCATAATTAATATCTTTATCATCACTTTCTATAAACAACCAACGATGAACAAGTTATAACTCTTGCGCCTATACACTCTAGACATTACGAATATAACAACCGTAGAAATTACTATTAATTATTACATTTGCTAACTAACAAACCAAACTTTTCTATGCTGGCCTATTTTAAGCTTATAAAAATCGATAACCTACTATTAATAGCACTTGCTCAAGTCTTTATAAAATATGGTCTTTTTGAACCCTTTGGTATTGCAATTACACTTAATGGTTTTGGTATAGCTTTATTAATTATAGCTACCGTTTCTATAGCGGCAGCAGGAAATGTGATTATAGAAATTTATGATCAAGAAAGTTCCAACTCAAAAGAGTTTATTTTTGGTTCAATTACAGAAAAATCTGCTAACAGATTATTCATTGTTTTAAATGTAATTGGAGTATTAATTGGATTTTATTTAGCCAATTTGGTAGGTAGACCAGGGTTTGCAGCACTTTTTGTTATCACATCCGGAATTTTTTATGTCTATGCCTCTTATTTAAAAGAAGTTCTTGTTGTTAAAAATGTGATTATTGGTTTATTGGTAGCGCTAAGTCTTATAGTAGTAGGTATTTTTGATCTCCTACCCGCTATAACTGAAAAAAATCGAGTATCACAAACTACTATTTTCTCTATTATTTTTGATTATGCCATATTCGCTTTTTTGATTGTTTGTTTAAGAGAAATTATCAAGGACTGTATTCGAATAGATAAAGATCATAATACAGGAGTTACCACTATCCCTATTACATTAGGAAAAGAACGAACTATAAAACTGATTGGTATTTTAACTGTTCTTCCTATTGTTGCACTTATCTATTATATCTATACGTATCTTTTTTCGAACACTGTAGCTGTTATTCTTGTTTTAGTATCGATAATTGCTCCTCTTATATATTTTATTATTAGAACCTTTACAGCAGAATCGAATAAACAATTAACAATACTCAAGCTTATACTTAAGATTGTTCTTGTAATGGCTACGTTATCCCTTATGTTTTATCAGTATATTTTAAAATAAGTTATGCTAAACGATTTACTTAAAGAGTATCATATTATCCTTGCTTCTGGATCACCAAGAAGACAACAGTTTTTTAAAGATTTAGCATTAGATTTCACTATTAAGTTAAGAGAAGTAGACGAAATTTATCCTAAACACCTAGTAGCTCACGAAATCTCTGATTATTTAGCAAAACTTAAATCCGATGCTTTTGATGATTTACATCCTAATGATATTTTAATCACTAGTGATACTATTGTATGGCACAAAAATCAAGCATTGGGAAAACCTAAAGATCTAGAAGAGGCCACAAAAATGATTGCCTCCCTATCTGATAATACTCATGAAGTAATCACTTCGGTATGTTTTAAAAATAAAGGCACTATTAAAATTGTACATCAAAGCACCGAGGTGACCTTTAAACCTCTCTCTATTCAAGAAATTGAGTACTATGTATCAAAATACAAACCACTTGATAAAGCAGGAGCATATGGCATTCAAGAGTGGATTGGTTTTATCGGTATCACCAATATCGAAGGTAGTTATTTTAATGTAATGGGGCTACCAACACACCTTGTTTATGAAACGTTAATTGAAATTGCCAGATCATAGCTTTGTCGTAATTTGCATTAAAAGCAATTAAGAAAATTATGAAAAGGTCAATACTATTGTTTGGGGTTTTAGCCATGCTGGTTATCATAGCTTGTAGTAATGTAATAGCTGATAAATCATCTAACACCGTAGAAAAAAAAGAAACTATAGGTGAAGATCCTTTAGCCAAAGAACTATCTAAAAACTTTAAAGAATACTGGTACGCTGGCAATGCCGAAATATCATCATATCAACTCGAACAAGCTAGATATGGCGAAATCAGAAAAGGAACCGCAGTGCTTATTTATGTTACCGAAGATTTTCTATCCAAGGAACAGGTAAAAGCCGATTATCAAAATCCGGATAACATACCTGTGCTCAAATTAAATGCAACCAAAAAGTTTAATACGGGCATCTACCCCTATTCTATCATGCAAAGCACATTTTATCCTGTAGCTGATAATAGACATGCTGTAAAAGTATCTAGCTCTATGCAAGAATGGTGCGGGCATGTGTATGCGCAATTAAACAATAGAAAAGATTTTGAAATCTTATCTCATTCATATTTTCAAGGAGAAGCCGATCAAGAATTCACACTTGACAAAGCTATATTAGAAAATGAAATATGGACAAAAATTAGAATCGCTCCACAAGATTTGCCTATAGGGGATGTACAAATTATCCCATCATTTGAATATTGTAGATTAAGACATAAAGAAATAAAAGCCTATTCTGCAAAAGCAACATTAAAAAAACAAGAAGGCCTACAGACATATACGATTGCATATCCAGAACTTAACAGAAGCGTTAGCATCACTTTTAAAGCCACTTTCCCTTATGAGATTGAAGGTTGGTCAGAAACTTTTAAAAGTGGATTTGGCCCTAAAGCTAAAGAACTTACAACTAAAGCCACAAAATTAAAAAGTATAAAATCTGCGTACTGGGGCAAAAACAGTAATAAAGACGAGGTTCTACGCGAAGAGTTAGGACTGTAAATTTAATAGCACAAAAAATATTTATGAAAAAACTTACAGAAGAACAAATCCTAAACCAACTCAAAGAAGTTGATGGATGGGAATATCATGACAATGCTATTCACACTACTTTTGAATTTAAGGATTTTAAAGATGCTTTTTCGGTTATGACAAGAATCGCTTTCGAAGCCGAAGCTCAAAGTCACCACCCCGATTGGTCTAATGTGTATAACAAATTACATATCTCATTATCTACTCATGATGCAGGAGGCATTACTGAAAATGATTTTACACTTGCCAAGACAATAGATCAAATTATAGAAGGAGAATAATACAACTTCTAGACATCTTGAGTCCAAAATTCAATATTCATCTTAAATAAACATTTGTCAAAAACTTGGTTTCTACTTATGTTTGTATTTAGATTTTAATTTTAGCATATGGGAAGAGCTTTTGAATTTAGAAAAGCACGTAAGATGAAACGTTGGTCAGCTATGGCCAAAGCGTTTACTAGAATAGGTAAAGATATTGTAATGGCTGTTAAGGAAGGTGGTCCAGATCCGGATTCTAATTCTCGTCTAAGAGCTGTAATACAGAATGCAAAGTCTGTAAACATGCCTAAAGATAATATTGAACGTGCCATAAAACGTGCTTCAGATAAAAATCAAGGTGATTACAAAGAAGTTCTTTTTGAAGGGTATGCTCCTCACGGAATTGCCATTTTAGTAGAAACAGCAACCGATAACAATAATAGAACAGTAGCCAATATCAGGTCATATTTTAATAAATGTGATGGTAATTTAGGAACCTCTGGATCTGTTGAGTTTATGTTCGATCATACTTGTAATTTTAGAATTAACGGAGAAGGTATTGACCCAGAAGAATTAGAACTTGAATTTATCGATTTTGGAGCCGAAGAAGTTTTTCAAGATGATGATGGTATATTAATCTATGCTCCTTTTGGTAGTTTTGGTACGATACAAAAAGAATTAGAAGGTCGCGAAATTGAAATTTTATCTTCTGGTTTTGAGCGTATCCCACAAGTCACTAAAAAAATTACAGCAGATCAAGCTGCAGATGTAGAGAAACTATTAGAGAAAATAGAAGAAGATGACGATGTGCAAAATGTGTATCATACCATGGAAGAATCTTCACCAGAATAATATAACACCATAAATACAACCGTACTATTAGAGCTTAACACATGTTAGGCTCTTTTTTTGTTATGTTTACTATATACATACGACTATCCTTAAAACAACATAACATGAATCGACTACTTATAACTTTAGTACTTTTGGGAAGTTTTTACTCGTATTCTCAAAATATGAATAATTCTATTTTACAGGAGATTATACAAAAAAAAGCGGATACTTTGGATGGAGTAAGTGGTAATTGGAAATTTATCTACAAAGAGATCCCAATGTTATGTGTTACTGATGAAACTAATAATAGAATGAGGATTATTTCACCTATAACCGAATCCAGTAATCTAGATGAAGATTTATTATTAGACGCTATGACTGCTAATTTTCACTCTGCATTAGATGTAAAGTATGCCATCTCTAACGGAATATTATGGTCGGCCTACATTCATCCTCTTAAAGAACTAACTCCCGAGCAATTAGAAAATGCTATATCTCAAGTGTATTATGCAGCAAAAACCTTTGGAACTACTTTCTCAAGTACCGAGCTTCTTTTTGGAGGTAATACTATCCAAAAAGATTCAGAACCAAAAATTAAAGAAAATAAAACTCATAAATTCTAATCAGTATTAAAACTGTATTTAGCAGTTTTACCTTTAACTCCTTTAAAAAAACCATACATAAATTTTAGATCCTCCTCCATGTCATCAGTAGGGTAAAAGGGTTCTGAAATTACATTTTGTTTTTTTCCAAAATCAAACGTCACCATAATAATGGGCACCGAAGCTGCTTTTGCTATATGATAAAATCCAGTTTTCCATTCGGTCACTTTTTTTCGCGTACCTTCTGGGGCTATTGCTAATCGTAGTACATCTCTTTTCTCAAAAAGCTCTGCAATAGCTTCTACTTTATTTTGACCTGGAGTTCTATCTAAAGGGATACCTCCTACTCGTTTAAGATACCATCCTATAGGCCACTTAAAAAGTTCTTTTTTCCCTAAGAAGCTTATTTTTAAATCTTTGACTTGTCGTATTAATAAACCTATGTAGAAATCATGCCAACTGGTATGCGGCACGACAATAATCATACACTTTTTTACTGTTTCTTTACTAAAATCACCAATGGCTTTCCACCCGAGAATCCTATGATAGATAAAAGAAGAAAAACGTTTCATAAGCAATCAATTAGAAATACTGCTCTATAAAGAACGATAAATTTTCTTTAATTTATCCGCATTTATTTTTAATTTCCAGTCTGGACCTAAGGCATTCTCCCACAAGGGTTCCAAACTCAAAGCAACAGAGGTCATTACATTTAATTGATCTTCTGTTACATTTGCACAAATTCCCTCAGGAAGTTCTATCCCATGAAAATCTTTCATTTTTTTGAAGACGGCAACTCCTTCTGGATAATATTCTTCTAATTTATCAAAAACAATACAGTTACCAATCCCATGTTTTGTACCTAACACGTACGCCAATCCATAACTCATAGCATGAGCAACCCCAACTTGAGAATACGCAATGCTCATCCCACCGTGCCATGAAGCCATCATCAATTTGGCATCTGCTTCTTCTTTGGCTAATGAATTATCAAGAAAAATTTCTTTACAAAGATCTAAAGCTTTTTCGCCATAACTTTGGCTAAAAGCATTTAAATATGTTCCATTAAGAGATTCTATACAATGAATATAACAATCCATCCCAGTATAAAACCATTGATCTTTTGGTACTCCCCTAATCAATTCAGGATCAAGCACTACTTGATCAAAAGGGGTGAAATCTGAATTTATCCCTAATTTACGCTCAGGTCCAGTAAGAACTGTAGTTCTTGATACTTCTGCCCCTGTTCCCGAAATCGTTGGAACTCCAACATGAAACAAAGCTTTGTTTTGTACTAAATCCCATCCTTGATAATCAGCAGCGCTCCCCGGATTCGTCATCAAAATAGCTACTGCCTTTGACAAATCTAGAATAGAGCCACCTCCTATACCAATAATTCCACTTGGAACATATTGATAGTCATTTTTGATTTTGGATACAATAGCATCTACCTGTGAAGTTTTAGGTTCTTCGGCTGTGGAGACATAGATCAATTCATCACTAGAAGAAAGAGGTATTCTACTCTCAATAAAAGAGGTATTACTTTCAAAAACATCATCAATCAAATATATAAATGGAGATACTCCTTTGCGTTCGCAAGAAATTATTTCACCAATTTGATTAAAAGATCCATTTCCAAAGACCACTTTAGGTACCATTGGAAAATTCTTGTGTATTAAATTCTGTACTTCGGAAGTAGGAATAGATTTCGTACTCAATGGATTTATATTATTAATTATTTTTTTTGCTCGTTCTAAATCTTCCGGGGTATCAATTTCAACACCTTCATGTTGTGTTTCGATCATCTTAATATTCTTACCATATTCGAGATATCGGATACATTCTATTTTTTCAGAGGCTTCCAATTCTCGCATAGGTAATTTATAAAAATCTAAAATAGCTTGTTTCTTAAACGCATAAACGCCTTTATGCTTATGATATGTATAATCTATTTCTTTATCTCTAGGATAAGGAATAGGAGCTCTAGAAAAGTATAAAGCATAATCATTTTCATCAACTATTACCTTTACACTATTAGGATTCATAATATCATCCCAATCATCAATAGGTGTCATTAAACTTGCCAAGTCTATGCGATCAGCATCTTCTTCGTAAAAAACACTAAGTACTTTCTCTAAGCTTTCGCGTTCTGTAAAGGGTTCATCTCCCTGTACATTGACTACTATATCAAAGTCCATATCCTCTACTGCTTCAGCAATTCGGTCGCTTCCACAGCTATGTTCTTTTTTACTCATGATGGCTTTACCTCCACAAGCTATTATTTCTTGAAAAATTATATCACTATCCGTAACCACATATACGGCATCAAAAAGTTCAGTGTTAACAGTAGCTTCGTACGTTCTTCTAATAACACTTTTTCCACCAAGATCCTGCATGAGCTTACCTGGAAAACGTGTGGCAGCATACCTCGCAGGAATCATTGCGATAGTCTTTAGAGTATTTTTATTCAAAATGTTTTGCTTTTCTGAACTAGCAAAAATAACTTTTTTAAATCAATTTTTGAACCAACGAAACTATTTAGTTTCCCTGAAAATTCTTAAAAAAATCTTAAATCATAGAAAATAAAGCACTTAAACCTATCAGGTTTCTATAAAAAAGTCATTTTTAAACCCAATTAAATATAATTTTTTCTTAGCTCTGGTAACTGCCGTGTATAACCAGCGTAAATAATCTTTGGTAATTCCATCAGGTAAATAAGGTTGTTCTATAAACACTGTATCCCATTGCCCTCCTTGTGATTTATGGCAAGTGATTGCATAAGAAAATTTCACTTGTAAACCATTAAAATATTTATTATTCTTCACCCCCAGAAACTTCTTATACTTGGACCTTTCTCCATCAAAATCCTTCATAACCTCTTGATATAATTTATTTGATTCTTCGTACGACAATGATGGGGTTTCAGAAGTTAATGTATCTAATAACAGGACAGTTTCAAAAGGCTGTTGATTAGGATAATCAATCATACTAATTTTTACCTCGGCAAATCTGAAGCCATATAGTTCTTTTATAGCATAAATCTCCAAAATCTTGATTATATCTCCATTTGCGATAAAACCTGCTTCACTTTTATTATCCAACCAGAAATAATTATTCTTCACTACCATCAAATAATCCCCTGTAGACAATTCGTCTTCTTGAAAAAGAATTCGAGAACGTATTTGTTGGTTATATAGGTTCGCCCTTTTGTTAGAACGAAGTATAATAACCGATTCTTCATGACCCGAACTAGAGTACGATTCATTTAATGCATCCATTATCTCATGCCCATCCTGAAATCTTACAATATCTGTATAATTCCCTATTTCAAATTGAAAAGTATCATAAAACCCATCGTTAAGCAATTCCCGCAACCGTGTAGCATTCATTAAAACCCCACTGTTTTCGGCTTGCCTTACCACCTCATCTAATTCAATTTGCACAACATCCTTATTAAACCCAATTTCTAAGTTATCAAAATCTAAAGCTGGGCTCACTTCTAGTTTTATCGGTGGTAATTGAGCTGTATCCCCTATAAAAAGAATTTTACAATTATGACCCGAATACACAAACATCATTAAATCATCTAACAAAGAGCCATTTTCAAAAAGTTTACTGTCACTTGGCGTATCTGGTATCATCGAAGCCTCGTCGATAATAAAAATAGTATTTCTATTTTTATTTTGTTTTAATTGAAAAGCCACACCACCCGCTTTATCCTTTTTTGGATAATAAATATATCTATGAATCGTTTGGGCCTGTCTTCCTGAGTAGTTGCTAATTACTTTTGCTGCCCTGCCTGTTGGCGCCAATAGGACTGAGCTGAGTTTAGCTTTCCATAAATTCTTAACCAACGTACCTATTAAAGTAGTTTTCCCGGTCCCGGCATATCCTTTAAGTAAAAAAAGAGATTCTTTTGATCCTTCTAAAATAAAATGAGATAGTTTTTGTAATACTATATCTTGTTTCAAAGTAGGTTCAAATGGGAAATCTTTTTTCAACAACTCATAAAACTCTTTTTCCCGCATTTAAATTTTTTATATAGTATTTATACTTTAGTTAATAAATCAAAGATAGGAATGATTTTTTGGCAATAAACTTTTACGATTAAAAAAAAATTGTAGATTTGCGTATACACTAATGTTTAAAGCTAAAATCATAAAATGAAAATTGTTATTCAATTAGTTCTGTGGGTGGTTATAGGAATTCTAGGATACTTAGTATTCAATTCTGTAAATGGTCCTGTGAAATTCAATAAAGTAAAACAAGTAAGATATGCTCAAGCTGTTGAAAATCTAAGGGATATCCGCGCAGCACAGCTAGCGTATAGAACCATAACTGGGAAATTTGAAAAGAACCCTGAAAAATTAATATCTTTTATAGATACGGCAAAGTTTACGCTTACCCAAAGAAGAGATTCTAGTTTTATCAGATTCAATAAAATACTAAAAATTGACGAACCAAGAGATACTGTAGTAATCGACACTTTAGGATATGCATCTGTTAAAGATTCATTGTTCAAAACTGGAAATCATAAAAATATGATGAAAGTTCCTATTGAAGGCGTTGATGCTAATTTTGAATTAGATGCTGGTTATATCAATAAAAATGATCTTAGAATTGCAGTTTTCGAAGCCAAAGTTGCTAAAGATGTTCTATTACATGATCAAGATAAAGATCTACTAGCTCAAGAGAGAGAAGTAGTTTCTGTTGATGGAGTAGATGGTCCTTATCTTTTAGTAGGATCAATGACAGAAGTAAACACTTCTGGTAATTGGCCAAGAACTTATGGTGCAAACGACCAATAATATAATTGATAATACATCAAACACATTGTCCATTCAGGTAAGCCTGAATGGACTTTCTTTTTGTACAATAGATTCTGAAAATCAGGTCACGGCTATTGAACAAGATAATTTTGGAATACGATTAACTCCAGAACAAGTATTAGATAAAATAAAATACACTTTTGATAATAACCCTATCTTAAAAAGTGATTTTAAAATTATTGAGGTTATTTATCACAATGACCTTTATTCGTTAGTACCAAAGCCGTTATTTGATTCTAACGCAATAAAGCTGTATCTTCAATATAACATCAAAGTATTAGCAACCGATTTTATAGTGTATGATGAGTTGGAACAACATGATATGGTTTCTGTATATATCCCCTACGCCAACATAAATAATTTCTTTTTTGATACTTTTGGATCATTCACATATAAACACGCCAGTACAATATTGGTTAATTCTTTACTAGCACAAGAAAAAAACAATGATGGTACCAATGTATTTGTCAACATGAATGATACGTGTTTTGACTTAATTATTATTGGTAAAGGGAAATTGATTTTGGCTAATACCTATCATCATGAAACCAAAGAAGATTTCTTGTACTACTTATTGTTCGCTATCGAACAGTTAAAGTTAAATCCTGAAGAATTAAAATTATTCTTTTTGGGCGATATAACTACAGAAAGCGAATACTACACTATTACTTATAAATATATTCGTAATGTAGGTTTTGGAAAGCATTATAAAGAGCCTAAACTATCTCCAAATATTAGTACTATTAAACCTCATGAACATTTCATCTTATTAAGCCACTTCTAATATGAGAATCATTTCAGGAAAACATAAGGGTAAAAGATTATCTGCTCCAAAAAAGCTACCCGTTAGACCTACAACCGATATGGCAAAAGAGGGCTTGTTTAACATTCTCAACAATTCTTATAACTTCTCTAACCTTACTGTTATTGATCTTTTTTCGGGAACTGGTAATATTAGCTACGAATTTGCATCTAGAGGGACAAAAGAAATCACCGCGGTTGACGTTCATTATGCTTGTTTGGGATATATTAAAAATACCGCTAGCGAATTAGAACTACCCATACAAACAATAAAAAGTGATGTATATAGTTATCTAGAAAAAACAATCCATAAAGCCGATATCATTTTTGCTGATCCACCCTACAATTTTACCGAAGAACAATTCGTTAAAATTGCAGAACTGGTTTTCGCAAAAGAGTTACTAACTCAAAATGGTGTTCTTATCATTGAGCATTCGAAGTACACTTCTCTCGAAAAATCAGCGTACTTTAGCAACTCTAGAAAATATGGTGGCTCGGTATTTAGCTTCTTTGAAAACTAATAAAAATTATAAGAAATAAACTTTTCTAGGTACTCATCACGGATGTTCTTATAGAAAACTCATCTATTGTAGTGAGGTTGCTTAAAGAATCAATTTGATGCGAAGCATTATTTATTATGTCTTCATAAAACGATAATACTTTAGTATCAAATCCTGGAGTATCCTCTGCTGTGATTTTGAATATATCCATTTGATAAATAAAATTATTCAAAATATGATGACTAGAATTAAGCATCGCCTTATAAATATTAAGCTTTGCGTTTTCCATTTGGACCTTTTTACTGTTTCTTCTGGTATTTAAAAAGACAAATGTAAAAAAGATCAATAGAGGAATAATAGCCTCTTCAAATTCAAAGCGTCCTAAGCTTGCTAGAAATGACATTGCTCGTTCAAAAAGTTCTAATTCTAAAAGAATGGAGGATAAATAAATAAAAATAGACAATACCAATCCGATTAGTGATAATCTATACTTGTTCATTAGTGTGGGGGATTAAAGTTAGGGGGATGTGTTTTGTGTGGATGTTTGATTTTTACGGTTATACAATCATTATTAATTGTTTATTCGTTAAGAGTCTGACAGTTTAAATATAGGCAAAAAACTTTTTCGTGGTTCTATTTACAAGTATTTTAACATTAAAGTAATACTGAAAAACCGCAATTATCTACATTAAACAATTAAAAACAAAGTACTTAAGTCTAATTTAACGACATAGAAACAAGGGTCATTTTATGTTAATAACGTTAAGAATATTGTTGAAATACATTAAAATTTTTCTATCATTCTCTTAAAAAAAAGCATATTTTTTGTGAATAACTGGAAAAAACTGTTAATAAAAACAAAAAAAGCCTTATTTTATGGGTACCCCAAAATTACTTTATATGAAATATATTAACCTATACCTTAAATTAACCCTGTTCTCTATTAGTAGTTTAATTTTTTCTCAAGAAAAAAAAATTGATAGTTTAATTACATCTACTATTTCTATTACAGATTCTACCAATATTAATACTGCAGCAGATTTGATTTACGAATTAAGCCTACAAGAAAAATACAATCTTTGTCTTATCTATTGTGATAAATTAATAGAACTATCCAAATCTATTACACATCATAAGGGTGCTGGGAAAATTTATATTGAAAAAGCTAACATTTTAAATATTACTGATAAATCATCTGAAGCTATGCAAGGTTATGATCAAGCTGAACATTTTTTTAAATTATCGGGATACGATAAAGGTATTGCTGTAGTAAATAACAATAAAGCAGTTATTGAACATCGATTAGGAAATTTAGAAAAAAGCATAGCTCTTTTATTAAATGCTAATGTGTATTACGAAAAACTTAAAGACAGTATAAGTCTTGCCGACACTTTTAATAATATAGGTAATGTACACAATACACTGAATCAATCTCTAGATGCCAAAGAATATTACAAGAAATCAATAGAAATTAAACGTAAAAACAAACTTAAAAATCTAGCTTCAACATTAAACAATCTTGCCAATGTACATATCAATATTAAGGAAGTAGATTCTGCTATTACAATTTTGAACGAAGCTCTTGAAGAAGGTAAATTACAAAATGACAGTAGAAGCATTGCAGGAACATATATTGCCTTAGGAAAAATTTATCTAGATCAAAAAAACTATAAGAAAGCAAAAGAATATTTAGAAGCTTCTATGTTTGTAGGAGGTAAGACAGAATATACAAGTCGATTAGTAACAACCAAACACGCTTTAGCATTAATTGCATTAAAAACTGGAGATCTTGATCAGGCAGAAAAATACCTCACAAATGCAAGATCAAAATCTAAAGAATTAAATTACACCAATCATTTATTAACTAATTACAAATACAGCGCTCAGTTAGATTCTGCTAAAGGAGATTTTACCAGTGCAGCTAGATGGAAAAAGAAACATATGCTTCTTCTAAGTAAGGAGTCTAAAGATAAAAGTATAAAATAATCCTATGCAACTTCGGATCCCGTTGATGCTTCCCAGATCATGAACCACTCTTCATTAGTCATCTGAATATCCAAGGATTGAACTGCCGATTTAATTCTATTCACTTTTGTAGAACCTATGATTGGCAAAATACCTGATGGATGTTTTAAAATCCAAGCAGTAAGAATTTGATCCAATGTGGCACCATATTTTTCACCTAACTGATGAGCTACCTTATTAATTCGCATTACTCTTTCATTAGTAGTATTAGCAAAGAACTTCCCTCCTGCTAGAGTTGAATATCCCATTGGAGTAATTTTCTTAGAAAGACACTGATCCAATGTCCCATCAAGAAATGGCTCTAGATGAAGTGGAGAAATCTCTATTTGATTTGTGGCTAAAGGAACAAAATTGTTTAACATTTCAAATTGAGAGGTGGTAAAATTAGATACACCGAAGTCTTTTACTTTACCTTCTTTTTTAAGTTTTACAAAAGCTTCTGCAATCTCTTGTGGGTCCATTAACGGACTCGGCCTATGTATTAGAAGCAGATCAATATAATCGGTATGCAAATGTTTTAGAGACTGTTCTACAGATTGGGTAATGTAACTAGCACTTATATCGTATGATTTGATTTTATTATCTGGTCGATTAGGTGTAACCAGCTTTATTCCACATTTGGTTATTAATTGTAGTTGATTTCTAAGCGAAGAGTTATTTTTTATTGCTTTTCCAAATAGTTCTTCGGTTGTATAATGTCCATATATATCAGCATGATCAAAAGTAGTAACCTTTATTTCTAAACACTCTTCAATTAACTTTTGTACTTGAGATACTTCTAGATTTGCTCCCCACTCTCCCCAATTCATGCATCCTGCTACTATTCGCGAAAACATCGGACCATATTCTGACACTCTTATATTCATATTGAAATAGCTACTATTAGTTTTTTGGCTTAGACTAGTAATCTATCGCTTCATAAATTACTCTTTGTATCTCTGATCTAATATCATTAGATATCAATTTTCGATTTGCTGGATCCGGAAAAGTACGATTACTTAAAAACACATATACAATATCTTCTTCGGGATCTGCCCAGGTAAAAGTACCTGTAAAACCGCTATGACCAAAACTCGTTTTAGATATACAGCCACAAGTAGGCCCTACATCTCCTAATTGAGGTTTATCAAACCCTACTCCTCTTCTCACATCTTTATCACAATAATAGCAAGTATTAAACTCATCTAATGTTTGTGTTCTAAGATATTGTTTTCCTCCGTAGTACCCACCATTTAAATACATCTGCATAATTTTGGTCACATCATTGGCATTTGAAAATAACCCCGCATGCCCACCAATACCACCAAACATTGCAGCTCCTTGATCATGTACATAACCATGAATGATTTGGTTCCTAAATGCCTTATCATTTTCTGTAGGCACTATTCTTTTCTTTTTAAATTTGGACAATGGTAGATACGAAGTATTACTTGCCCCCAAGGGTCCATAAAAATGTTGTTGGGTAAGTGCATTTAAGGTATTATCGTAATGATTCTCTATATAAGATTTCAACAGATAAAAAGGTAAATCACTATACTTATAACGAAGCCTTTTTCTTAATTCACTATCCTTGATTCTTAGCATTAAAGAATCTTTCATATCACTTCTAAAATAAAGGTTGTTAGTCACCTTGATATTAAACTCATCAGAAAAATTGTTCCTATAATATTTTTTATCTGGTTTTTGAGTAACCGTATCTAATGTTTTAAGATAAAAAGGAATCCATGCTCTCAATCTTGCGTAATGCGACAGCATTGACCTTAGGGTAATATCTTTTTTGTTAGAATCTTTAAAAGATGGTAGTAATTCACCAATACGAGAATCTAAAGAAACTAACCCCTTATCCTTCAACTCCATCGTAAGGGGTAAGGTTGCTAATATTTTGGTTAATGAAGCTAAGTCATAAATATCATCTCCTTTTACTTTTCGTATTTTATTATAGGTATGATATCCATAATTTTTATTAAAAATCACTTTCCCTTTTCTTGCCACGATTAATTGCAATCCAGGTGCCATCTTTTCTTTTAAGGTACGATTAACAATAGAATCTATCCTATTAAGTTTATATGAATTCATCCCTACACTTTCGGGTAAACCATATGATAATCTTTTTAAAGACCTAGTTTCCAAACCTGTACCTTCAGGAAAATCTTCTCTTAAACTCACCGGCAGTTTCCCTTTAGCTTCAAAAGCACCAAAAAGTAATTGAGCCGCCTTTTCTTGTGCTACAGTACTGTTTTGATAGGCCATCAAAATTCCTTCAAAATTAGTTGTAGTCAACATATCTAGCATGGCATATGGCCTAGCAAAAACATTAAGAATTGTAGTATTAAGTCTTGCTATTTCGTATAACCAGACCAATTCTTTATCCTTAAATTTATAATCTTTCCAAGGTGAAGCATTAGATTTATGAAAACCTACAATAACGTAATTGTATTCTTTAAGTTTTTCTATCATTTCACCTAATTGATTAGCTTTAATCCAATCTACTTTGGTATACTTATTAAGCTGTTGATAAAACGCATCTCCAGAATCATCTCCAAGCGAAACGTACGCTATCTTTTTTAGATCAAGATTTTTTACAGGAAGTGTTGCTCTATCATTTTTAATTAATGTTAGCGAGTTTTCAACCAACTCATGATGTAGCACTTCGTTTTTCACACTATTAAGTTCTTCATGTAAAAAGGAAAGATCAACAGGTTTATATTTATTGAGCCCAACCTTATATTTGGCTAAAAGAATTTTACGAACCGAGTGTGCCAAACGCTCCTCGGTAACAAGACCTGAGTAATATGCCGAAACAATTTTTTGCGATGCTAAAGGAACATCCTCAGATATTAATAACACATCATTACCTGCAAGAAAAGCCGCCAAATCTATCTCTCCTGGGCTTTTAAAATCCGAAGCACCCTTCATATTTAATGCATCTGTAAAGATAAGGCCCTTAAACCTCAAATCATCCTTAAGTAAATTGGTTACGACATTTTTTGAAATTGAAGAAGGATAATTTGATCTAGACTCAAGGCTCGGAATATTAAGATGAGCCACCATTACACTAGACAACCCTTCATTAATAAGTTTACGATACGGAAACAATTCTATATTATCTATTCTTTCTGCATCAAAACTAATCGTTGGCAAGGTTTTATGCGAATCGCTATCGGTATCCCCATGACCAGGAAAATGTTTTGCACTGGCCAAAACTCCTTCTTTTTGCATTCCTTTCATAAATGCCAGAGCTTTTTGTGTTACTTTATCTCTATCCTCACCAAAAGATCGATTTCCGATTATTGGATTTTTAGGATTGGTATTAATATCAACAACAGGAGCAAAATTGATATGCACTCCCAGGCGTTTACAATGCCTTGCAATTTGTCTTCCGGTTTCCTCGATCAGTTTATCATCTTGTATAGCACCCAAAGTCATATTCCAAGGAAAAGCTTGAGTAGAATCTAATCGCATAGCCAATCCCCATTCGGCATCCATTCCTATTAACAAAGGTACTTTAGAAAGTGATTGATACTCGTTATTAAGTTTGGCTTGTCGTTTGGGACCTCCTTTAGAAAAAATCACTCCGCCAATATGGTATTCTTCAATAAGTTGTTTTAATTTATCTGTATCCTTTTTTGGGTTCGAAGAAAATACATCTACCATAAAAAGTTGGCCAATTTTTTCTTTAAGCGTCAGCGTATTATACACGCTATCTACCCATCGTTTTTGAGTTTCAAAATCATCAACTATTAATGGACCTGTTTGTTTCTTGACTACAGTCAATATAGAATCGTTGGACTCGGTACTTACCACTGCCAAAGAATCTATTGTTTGGGCATAAGACCCAAGACAAACGAAAAGAAATATTAAAAAAGAAAACTTATTAATTATTTGCCACACAAAAAATTTAATTTAAAAAACGGTTATGCCAACTATCCCTTGCCGGTACCTCCCAATTGGTACGATACTCTGCGATGTTGGTAACTAGGTTATTGAAAACGATAGTATTTGGAGATACTGATTTGTTTTTTGCCATTTTCTTAAAATCCGAAAGAGTTTTATAGGCTACAAACTCTCCTTGCTTAAAAGAAACATTCATTTTATCCATTAGATCCACATTATATGCTTGTTCTAATTCTTGAATAAAATGAACTGAAGCATCTATAGAACATCCAGATGCTGCATTTAGCCCTTGATCTAAACCAATGGTTATAAATCTTTTATACTTAATATCATAACCTGCCTTAAGATCTGCACCATGTGCTGTCCATTGGGTTACAAAATCATTTAACTTTTGTTTGATCTCTTCTAATTCATCCAAAGAAAATGAACGATTAGCCTGATAAATCCATACTCTTGATGTCTCGGGAAGGTCATTAAAATCTACCAACATTCGCTATTTTTTACTAAAGTAATAAAAACTATCTCTATATTCTGTTATAAAAAAGAGTTAATATGAACAAACATACTAACTCTAATAAAATTGTATTAAAACGAAGAAAAATTATAAATCTTGGGCATTGGCAATAAGTTCTGCCACATCCATTACTTCTATACTATCTTCTTTTTCTTTACTTTTTACACCATCAGTCATCATTGTATTACAAAAAGGACATCCTGCTGCAATGATATCTGGTTTGGTTTCTAGAGCATCCTCTGTTCTTTCGACATTTACATCTTTATTACCTGGCTCTGGTTCTTTAAACATTTGAGCACCTCCCGCTCCACAGCATAAACCATTACGCTTGCAACGTTTCATTTCTATTAATTCTACTTCTAGTTTTCTAAGTAAATCCCTAGGCGCTTCATATACATTATTTGCTCTACCTAAATAACAAGGATCATGAAAAGTAATTCGTTTTCCTTTAAACTTACCTCCTTCTACAGATAATCTTCCTTCGTCTAGAAGTGATTTAAGAAATTGAGTGTGATGCATTACCTCATAATCTCCTCCTAATGCTGGATATTCATTCTTTAAAGTATTAAAACAATGAGGACATGCAGTGACTACTTTTTTAATTTCATAGGCATTCATTACTTCAATATTAGTAACTGCTTGCATCTGAAACAAAAACTCATTACCAGATCTTTTTGCTGGATCGCCGGTACAACTCTCTTCTGTACCCAATACAGCAAAATCAACATTTGCATTATGTAATAATTTTACAAATGCCTTAGTAATTTTTTTAGCTCTATCATCAAAACTACCAGCGCAACCAACCCAAAATAAAACTTCAGGTTTTTTTCCTTCGGCCATATACTCTGCCATTGTTGGCACCTTTATTGTTTCGCTCATATGTAATACTTTATATTCTTTAATTTATAACTTAATAAGAAAATTCTCCTTATTAATCATGTTTTCCATCATCAAAAACCTCAATGGTTACTACTCTTTCTACCAATTCTGTAAATTTACCGGTATATCGAGTAGCTTTTACCAAGTGATTATCAATCCAATGATAATTTCCTCCTCTAGGTTTACCCATCAAAAGGCTATGATACTTAAAACCATGTTTCTTAAGCCAGTTCTCGGTTACATCTCTATGATCTTCTGTTCTTGATGTAAAAAAACAAATAATATGACCTTGATCAAACCATTTATTTAGTGTTATCAATGCATCTGGAAATGGTTCACAAGTAACCATTCTTTCTGGTTCTTCATTAGGAACATCATCGGTAATAGTACCATCAATATCAATAAGGTAATTTTTCATACCTTCTGGTAATACTGGACTTATATGTTCACCAGCTTCGACTTTGTCATGCAATAATTTTTCTACTTCTTCCTTCTTCATAACTTCTAATTTCTCTTTAATTTTAAGGGTTAATTGGTTAATTTTTGGTTACTAATTATTCGTTACTCCAATTCAATCGGTCCATCTGGTTAAATGGCCAAGGAGCTCCGTTATTTTCGATATTAGACATCATATTATTTAAATCTGATGGGGCAGCACTTTCTTCCATCACCAAGTATCTTCTCATATCAATAATAATTGACAGTGGACTAATACTTACTGGGCAAGCCTCTACACAGGCATTACAACTCGTACATGCCCATAATTCTTCGGGAGTGATATAATCGTTTAGTAATTGCTTTCCATCATCTACAAAACTTCCATTTTTGTCAATATTATCCCCCACCTCTTTCAAACGATCTCTAGTATCCATCATAATTTTACGAGGAGATAATTTTTTTCCTGTTTGATTTGCTGGGCATTCACTGGTACAACGCCCACACTCGGTACATGTATAAGAATTAAGCAATTGTGCCCAATTAAGATCTGTTACATCCGAGGCTCCAAACTTTTCAGGCTCTCCTTCTGGCTCATCCCCTGCTGGTGCGGCAAAAGGATCTGCGCTTGGATCCATCATCAATTTTACCTCATTAGTCACCGCTTCAAGATTATCTAACTCACCCTTAGGTTTCAAATCCCCGTAATAGGTATTTGGAAAAGCAAGCATAATATGTAAATGCTTCGAGAAGTATAAATAATTTAAGAAAATTAAGATTCCGATAATATGAAGCCACCAAGCTCCTCTTTCTAAAAAGATTAAGGTTCCTTCGGACATGCCGTTAAACAACGGTGCTATAAATTGACTCACAGGATATGATCCCGCTTTAACATAATGATCAGCTCCTAATTCTTGTAATTGTAAATCAGCTGCATTCATAACCAAAAACAAGGTCATCAATACCATTTCAAAATATAGAATTAGATTTCCATCATTTTTTGGCCATCCTTTCATTTCAGGATTCCAGAAACGTTTTAGTTTAATAACATTACGGCGAATCCAAAATAAAACCACTCCTACAAAAACGAGGAAAGCTAAAATTTCAAAAGATCCTATTAAAACGTCATATAATCCACCTAGAAAGGCAAAAATTCTATGCGTTCCAAAAATACCATCAATAATGATTTCTAGCACTTCGATATTTATAACGATAAAACCTATATAAACAACAATGTGTAAGATCCCAGCTACTGGTCGTCTAACCATCTTAGATTGCCCAAGAGCAATCATAGCCATATTCTTAAATCGTTCTGCTTTATTATCTGATCGATTAACATCTTTACCCAAACGAATGTTTCGGATTACTTTACGGATATTCTTAGTAAAATATCCAATTCCTGCCACCAGAATAATGATGAATAAGATGTTAGGTATGTACTGCATACTTGTATTAATTTATTGAGTCTGTTGGTTTTTGATATGGTTTATTCTTCTTGCCAAAAACAGATACATTAATATATCGTGTTGGATTTAATCTTAAATCCTGAAGAAGCAACTCTAATTCTTTACTTGTTTTTTCTAAGTTATCATACAACTTATCATCCTTAAGTAACTTTCCTGCGGTTCCTTTTCCTGAATTTAAGTCGTTTGATATCTTTTTAAAATTTGCAAGTACCACCTCTAATTCCTGACCAATCTTCTTAACATTGATTTTGGATAGAGAGTCTGAAACTTTATTAAGTTTTGTAGAGATTTCATCTGCATTGGTGAAAGCTCTATTTAGTTTTTCTTCATTATTTGCAAGTAAATTATTGAGCTTAATCGAAGTTCCTTTAAACTTATTTACACTAATACTTAAATCCCTAAAGATCGAATTTAAATTATTTTGATTATCTACATTAAGAATGCCATTAACCGATGTTAATAAGGTATCAGCATCTGTTATTGCTGCTTCTAATTTTTCCTGTAGTGGTGCCAGCTTATCATTAACCAACTCCAACAAACCTGCTTCTACTCGCCCTTGTAATGTATCTCCATCTTTTGCATCCAATCCTTGTTCATATTTTGGTATAATTGCCAAGGATTTACCTCCTATCAATCCTCCTCCATATACTTTGGCTTCACTATTTTTAGAAAACGTAAAATCATTATCTACGTTAAATTCTACGACTAGATTACCTTTATTATCAGCAAAATCAATAGATACTACTTGTCCAACAACCAAACCATTAATCGTAACGGGAGAAGATGGTATTAACCCTTCTACATTTTTATACACCGCAAAAAAGGTTCTATCATTTTCGAGAAGGTTTTGTCCCTTCAAAAAACTATATCCAAAAATCAAAAGTGCTATTGCACAAATTGCCAATATTCCTGTCTTGATCTCTCGAGTAAATTTCAAAATAACTTAGATTTTAGGACACAAATTTAGAATAAAAATACTTTTATGTCGGTTATTTTTTGATGAATTATCAGTATTTATTTAGATTAATTAGAAGAAGTGTTAGGTTTTAGAGCTTCTGTTAAAGAAATTCGAGCATTATTACGAAAAGCAACAACAAAACTAGAATTGAAGCCTTTTCCTAAGGCAATTTCCTGTAATTCTTTAATTAAGGTATAATTAGAAGTACTCCCAAAAAAATATTTATATAGCTCTCCATCTCTTGTTCTAGACAATTGGTCTAACCCATTAAAATTAAATGGAGCTAATTCTATATCTGTAGATCCAGCAGCAATTTGCACCTTAAAAGTAACGCCATCATACACCTTATCACCTTCCATCTCTGCCTTAACCTCGGTTACTTCGGGAGTTTTTGGTTTGGGTGCATAATAAATAGCATCCAAGCTTTCTTTATAATCAATAACTGAAGTAGAAATAGATTTAGCCATATCTGCCTGTCCTTTTTTAGAATTAAGATACTTACCTTCTCCATTGTTGGTAAGAAACCCTAATTCAATAAGCACACTAGGCATATAGGTTTGATGTAATACTACAAAACCTGCCTGTTTTACACCTCTACTCTTTCTGTCTAGTGATTTTTTAAATCGATTTTGCACAAAACTTGCCAAAGTAAGGCTTTGATCTAAATATTCTTCTTGCATTAATGTCAATCCGATAATAGATTCTGGCGAATTAGGATCAAACCCATCATAATTAGCTTCATAATTATCTTCTAACAGGATTACCGAGTTTTCATTTTTTGCCACATTAAAATTTTCATCATTTGCATGCAACCCTAATACAAAGGTTTCGGTTCCGTAAGCTTGAGATCGGTGAGAATTGCAATGTATAGAAACAAAAAGATCTGCATTTGCCTTATTTGCAATGTTTCCTCTTTCATGCAATTCTATAAACTCATCTGTTTTTCGGGTATAGACTACTTTAAATCTAGTATCTTTTTCTAATATAGCACCAACAGCTAATACTACATTAAGCGAAATTTCTTTTTCTTTATAGCCATTTCCTCTGTTTCCTGGATCATTACCACCATGACCCGCATCCAATACCACTACAAATTTATTGCTATCCTGCCCATACACAGAAGCTTGAAACATTGATAGTGTAATAACCAATAGGATTAAAAAACTAGTATATGTCGTTTTCTTTTTCATCAATTCTAAACAATTTTATCACTTACTTTGAAACATTCTCTTTATGTTGCCGTATTTAATATATATCGTAAAAAAATAAAGATTATGATTCATAAAAATAATTCTATATTCCATTCGTTTAAATGGCGTTATAGAGATATAGCTCACATAATTTTTTATTTTTTCACCATTTACAATCGAGGCATTAAAAATATATGTAATTTTGGCACTTCAAAAACTAAGCCATAGTTTTACAAAAATAGGATTTAAACCATTGCAAACAACGGTACGTCACATACTTTATTCACTAAGTTTTTCACTGTTTTGTATTTGTCAAATTACTGCACAGGAAACAAACAAGACTACAGAGGTTCCTATTCCTGCTGAAAAGGATACCCTATCGAATACACAAAAAAAAATAGAACTTACTCCAGAACAACTCCTTAATGAGCAAGCTCAGGACACGGTTAAACAAGATAGCATTGTTCCAGAACCTCAACTGTTAACAGATAAGGTAGACTATAAAGCTACAGATTATATGAGGTTAAGTCGAAGAGAAAACAAAATGTATCTCTACAATGAAGCCGAAATTATCTATGGAGATATGCAAATTAACGCAGGATTTATAGTTGTGGATAATGAAAAGAGTGAGGTATATGCATATGGTATTAAAGATTCTTTGGGCGAATACACTCAAACTCCCGTGTTTAAACAAGCACAAAATGTAGTAGAACCAGATTCTATTCGTTTTAATTTTGATACTGAAAAAGCATTAATCTATAACTCTAGAACCGAACAAAACGGTTTTAAAATTAAAAATGAAGTATCTAAACGTGAAAATGACTCGGTGATTTATATGAGTAATGTAAAATTTACTACTTCAGAAAATATAGAAGATCCCGAATATTATTTTTATGCTAGAAGAATCAAATTTGTACCAAAAAAGAAAATTGTTACTGGTTTAGTAAATATGTTCATTGCAGATGTACCTACACCTCTTGGGTTACCTTTTGGATATTTTCCGCTAACCGAAGACAGAACCTCTGGTTTTATCATCCCAAATCCTGGTGAAGAAAGAAATCGTGGTTATTTTCTACAAAATGGTGGGTACTATTTTGCTATAAGTGATTATGTAGATCTAACGCTTCTTGGAGATTACTATACCAATGGAAGTTATACTTTTGCGGTTGAATCTGCTTATGCAAAAAGATATCGATTTAGAGGAAATCTGCGTTTTAGGTATGAGAATAATTTACAAAGTGAAAGAGGGTTTCCTGATTTCTCCAAAACTACTACCTACAATATACAATGGACACATAGCCAAGATGCCAAGGCAAATCCAAATTCTCGTTTCTCGGCATCGGTTAACTTTGGTAGTAGTGACTTTTTTCAACAGTCTACCAACCAGTTAAATACAGGTAACTTTTTAAATAATCAGATCAGTTCTAATATATCCTACTCCAAAACATTTCAGGGAGATCCTCAAGTAAATGTAAACGTAGCCGCTACACACAACTCTAATACTAATACGGGTATTGTAAATATGTCTCTACCTAATGTTAATGCTAGTGTATCCAGAGTGTTCCCTTTTGCACCCAAAGTAGGAGTCAAAAAAGGAATTATACAAAATATAAATACACAATATAACTTTAGAGGCGAAAATAGGATTACCACTACCGATGATGATCTTTTCTCTGCCAGAATGTTTGAAAATGCATCATCAGGAATACAACATTCTATTCCGTTAAGCACTAATTTTAAAATATTTAAATACCTAAGTGCATCTGCAGGTACAAGCTATCAAGAAAATTGGGTGTTTGAAACCATAGAACAAGATTTTGTACGTGATGAAGATGGTAATGGTGAAGTAGTACGGGATACTATTGCTGGTTTTGATAGTTATCGTACCTATAATTTTTCTACAAGTTTAGGAACCACCATTTATGGGACGTTTAATTTTAAGAAAGGTAAAAAAATACAGGCCATTAGACATACTATGCGCCCCTCTATAAGTTATAATATTACCCCTGCTTTTGATCAATTTTATGACGAATATACAATAACCGATGATCCCACTACTGCCGAAGACGAAACCGAAGTGGTAGAATATTCTAGATTTGAAGGAGGCTTTTTTGGAGCACCAGGTAATGTTTTTTCTAGTAATATTGGTTTTTCTATAAGTAATAACTTAGAGATGAAAGTAAAAAGTAAGGATACCACAGCCACCGAAGCCAAAAAAATAATCCTGCTTAACAACCTTAACATCAGCACATCCTATAATATAGCCGGAGATTCATTAAAGTTAAGTCCACTATCTATTACTGGTAACATACCTATTATTCAAAATAAATTAGATATTAATTTTAATGCGCAATTAGATCCTTATGCACTAGATAATAACAATCGTAGGATCGACGTGTGGAATATTGATAATGGCGGAAGTTTATTTCGTCTTACCAGAGCAAGTGCCAATTTTGGATACTCTTTCTCTAGTAAAGATTTTGAAAAAGGAAAAGTAAATGAAGATCCTCTAGAAAATCAGAACTTCAGGAATGAGGGTCGACCAGATAATTTATTTGGTGGTGTTACCGATTTTGGTGAAGCCAGGTCGTATGTCGAGGACAAGAAAAAAGACAAAGATACCGAGCAAAAAAACTATAATTATAAGATGCCCTGGAACCTAAGGATATCCTATAATGTTAACTATAGTAATAATGCCCGGCAGAACGAAATATCATCGCACTCGGTCATGTTTTCTGGTGATGTAGAATTAGCACCACGATGGTCTGTAGGAGTATCATCGGGGTATGATTTTAGAAATCCTGGTTTTACATTTACCAACTTACGCTTTCAAAGAGATCTAGAGAGTTGGCGTATGAGTTTTAACTGGATTCCTTTTAGCGAACGTACCTCATGGAATTTCTTTATCGGTATCAAGTCGTCTGTACTTAGTGATATCAAGTGGGATAAACGACGTGAACCAGATAGGCAACTATAAATTTTAAACTCGAAGACGGGCAGTGAAACTTGGGAGTTTGAGGATTGAAAAAAATAAAATAATTATAAAAAATACTTCACATGAAAAAAATCATAACTACCGCTAATGCACCTGCTCCAATAGGGCCATATAACCAGGCAATTATGACAGGTAATACCTTATACACTTCTGGGCAAATTGCAATACACCCAAAAAGTGGAGAATTGGTATTAGATGATATTAAAACTGAAGCAGAGCAAGTAATGCAGAATCTTAAAGCTATTCTTGATGAAGTAGGAATGACTTTCGAAAATGTGATCAAGACGACTATTTTCTTAAACGACATGAATAATTTTGCTCAAGTAAATGAAGTATACGGTAGTTATTTTAATGAAGACACCGCTCCTGCAAGAGAAACAGTTGCTGTTGCCGCGCTACCAAAATTTGTAAACGTAGAGATTTCTGTAATTGCCGTAAAGTAATTATTATACCACATACATAAAAGCCAGAGTAGTGATACTCTGGCTTTTTTAGTACATTATTTACTTCTTATTTTATTATTATTTTTCTACTGGCTTTTACATTTTCAGAGGCTACAACTATAATATAATTTCCGTTTTTGATCCCACTTGGATCAAAAGATAAATTATAAATCCCCTTTTCTACTTTTTGATGCTGAAGTTCTTGGATAAATTTACCATTAAGATCATATAATGCGATTTTGATCGTACTTTCTTTATTCACCAGATAATGAATATTGCCTTCATTTTGCATCGGGTTAGGATAAGCTCCAATAATTACAAAATCATCCTTTGCTAGGGACTCTACAGGTTTTTTGGTAATCATACTTTCTTGATCTGTATTTCTTGCTATCGATCTTGCGGCATTTGATGCTTTCCTGATTTTACAATCGTTGGAGTTTACATACCAACCTCTTGATCGCCTCTCTCCTACTGTAGGTTTGGATAAATCTGCAATATCATACCAGTCTGCTTGTGCTCTATTTTGATTTACATCCAATACAAAATACCCATGATTATCAAGATCTACATCTTTGATATGCCTGTTTAATAATTTGATATAAAACTCACCAATACCCGAAGCTATGCTCCCTACAAAGTCAAGATTTTGAGAGGTTACACTCGGTACTACAAATTCACACATCTCACAATCTCTTTGATATCTTACCTCACCCGCAAAAGTGCTATGTATATCCCCTGTAAGCACCACTATATTATCAATACTATTATCTTTTATGTAGCCTAACAATCGATCTCTCTCCTCACTATATCCATCCCAAGCATCACCAGATGGCACTCCGTTCCATGGCATCATCATTACTTGATTACCAATTACTCTCCATTTGGCACTAGAGGATAACAATTGTTCTGTAAGCCAATCAAATTGCTCTGATCCAAGGATCGAAGTATAGGTAGCTTTATTTTCTTTTGTATTTTCTTGTTCTGAAAAAACAGTTCCTTTTTTTAGTAATGTCTCTAATTCTTTGGTAGATGCATTATTATTATCTACTGCTTTTTTTTGAATGATCGCCTCTGTAAATAGCGTAACTAATCTCTCAAATTCTAAGACAGACAAACCTGTTGATGTTTTTTCTGAAGTATCAGATACCTGAAGGAGCATCGGAAGAACAGTATATAGTATTTCCTTTACATCATTAGGGTTATTCAAATCTTTTTTTGCAATCACCTCTTGCGCATATTGCTTAAATTTTTCATTAGAGGCTGCAGCACTGATCAGGTTTTTTGAAGTTGACACCTGTGTTTCTCTACCTTCAATTCGAGTATCTAGCATAATCAAATCCAAAAGTTTACCATAAGAAATCTTACGATACAATCGATATTGCTCTATAGAGTTAGCTCGAACTGGCATCCACTCAAAATATGCTTTGTAGGCATTGTTTTTTCTGGTTTCCCAGCTCCCCTCTGTAGAAGGAGTATGGTTTTCGGCTCCAAATTTACTAGCATCATTCGCAAATTCATGATCATCCCATATATTAATAAAAGGATGCTGTTGGTGCACATTACGTAGCATTGGATCCAATCTGTAGTACGAATAACGCACGCGATAATCATCTAAAGTTATAATCTCATTTTCGGGTAAATGCCCTCTTCCGATATCATCGCTGTAACCGTATCCACCAGATTCGTATTCATAAATATAATCCCCCAAATGTATTACAGCATCAATATCATTGCGGTCTGCAATCTGATTATAAGCATTAAAATATCCGTTTTGGTAATTAGAACAAGACACTACTGCAAACCTTAGGTTATCTACCATTTCGTTTTGAGCTGGAGTGGTTCTGGTTTTACCAACTATAGATTGTGATCCTTCGGTTTCAAATTGATAATAATAAGTTGTAAAAGCATCAAGACCAGTAACATCTACCTTTACTGTATAATCCTTACTTTGGTTGGTTACCAATTGCCCCTGTTGTACTATCTGTGTCATCTCTGGGTTAGTAGCCACTTGCCAGTTTACAGTTGCTGTAGCATTATTTGTGGTTATTCGTGTCCAGATAATCACTGCATTCTCTAGAGGATCTCCAGAAGCTACACCATGATAAAATGGTGCTAAACTGGCATTAAAATAGGCGTCGATAGATTTGTTACTAGTCGATCTTTCGATTTTTGTAAGTTGCGTTTTTGGTTGTTGTGCGTAGAAACATTGTGCGATCAAAAACGCCATAATGAATAGTGGTAATCGTGTTTTCATGTTAGGTTTTAATTAAGGTTAGTGTTCGATGAATTTTTCGCGAAAATATGTGAACACCTCAACAAAAAATATAGGAGTGTTTCTATTTAATAGAAGTTTAAATTGCCTAACAATCTCTTTTGATAACCATCGGTTAAATTAACCATTAGGTTACGTGATATTAAAACTGAATACTTATATTAACTTTGTAGGTAAGAGCATTGTTAATTTAGTTTTACTATGAGCATACATCAACTCACGTCTTCTGACCCTCTAACCAGAGATATGATAGCCAAAGGAATACAGGATTGGCAAGCCTTATTGACATATGTGCAACAGATTCCTTATGGTAGAAATGCTAGTAGAACAGATGTATCCTTAGTCATCTCTGAGCATCAAGGCACCTGCAGTTCTAAACATGCTCTTTTAAAAACAATTGCAGATCATAATATGATTGCTGTAGATTTAGTCATGGGGATGTACAAAATGAACCAGAAAAACACTCCTAAAATTGGAACCATACTTACAGAACATCATCTAGAGTATATCCCAGAAGCCCATTGTTATGTGCGAAAAGGATCGCTTACTATTGATGTAACCTCGCCGCAATCTGATTTTGATCGTATCAAAAACGATATCTTATTAGAGCAAATCATTACTCCCGATCAAGTTGGGAGGTATAAAATTGATTTTCATAAAAACTATATCAAAGAATGGATTAAAAAAGAAGAACTTGATTTTTCTTTTGATGCTATCTGGGCTATCAGAGAATCGTGTATCAAAAACTTATCGACATAAAGATGGCACTACTAATCGATCACAAAATTGCAACTGCAATAAAATCAATATCTTACCGTTACTATATCACAAACCTACTAGCTTGATATGGTGTCTAAAATTCCACTGGATCGATCTTTTTGCTACCTGAGGAGATCGATTTTTCGTATCTACTCGTTACCCTCATCAAGTTTTATCTTCTAATAATGCTCCAATCTTCAATACAATTTCCTATTTACATTCACTATTATAGCCACATATGGTAAAGTTTTGATTTTTGTATCAATACTTTTATTTCATATTAATTTAAGTGACATCAGTTTAATCTTCTTTTCATTTTCTTTGCTCGCTCAAAGAAAACGAAACAAAAGAAAAGGCACTTTTCTCAAGGTATTTTTCAGTTATACTGAAAACCAGATTTGTTCTGCTAAAATCTTTCCAAGGTTTCAAGATTTTTTAACACAAAACAAATCTTATACTGGTGAGAAAAGAATTCAAAGCGCTGCCTTGTAATATCAACATAACCGCGAAGTAAGGTTCTAAGGTAATCTTTAACCAGCACAAGTTTTATTAAAACAATATTAAACTAATAACCTGAATTCGACGTAAGAAAATTACGTCAATTCGAATGATCCGAAGAAGGGGGATTATATCGAGAATAGTAATTTTCCTTCAAAAAACTATTCTCGATACAGTTTTCCTTCATTTCATTCTGAAAAACCACTCGAATTGACGCTTTTTTTAAATATTATTACTTATATCGAACTTTGGCTAATTAATTTCTGTAGAAATCACTACTCCGTTTTCATCAAAATACTCCCAGGTGCCTGCTTTTTTATCCAGGTCATACCTTCCCTGTTCTGCGATATTTCCGTTTTCATGATATTTTTGATATTTGCCATGCCATAATCCCGATTGGCAGGTGTATATTTCTTTGGTAAGTCCGTTTTCGTTATATTCTTTCCACTCGCCATCTACCTTACCATTATGATAATATCCCGAAACCGAAACTGCGCCATCAACATAATATTCTTTATGATCACCATGTAATGCACCATTTTGTATTGCAGTTTTCATTTTTACATTGCCATTAGCAAAAAAATAAATTCGTTCATCAATGGCCACGTTATCTCTATATTTTTCTTCACTATGCACCTCGCCACCCTCGTGGTAGGTTTGCCAAACTCCTTGTTTAAGATCTTCGATATAAAATCCTTTTCCTACTAATGCTCCCGTGCGCAGATCGTATGATTTTTGCTCACCCATTTTTACTCCATTTATATAGGGTATAGAATCTACTTGTATGGCTTGATCATCATAATAGGCCCATACTCCTACTTTTTCGGTTCCTTTAACCAATCCAATACCTTTTACATTACCATTGGTATGATATTCTATCTTTTGCTCAGGTTTTGAGGTTGTACAACTTACCAGAACTAATACAGCAACCGCTACGAACATACGTTTTATATATCCTATCATCTTAATTTGATTGTTTGGTGTGGCCCAAAATACAAAATGTGAACTCCCTTATATTGTTTTTGCTGTATTTATTTACCCTTAACATACTATACCTGCTTATAATTTATCATAGTTATATCGATATTTCCATTTATCGAAAGAAAACATGCATTTCGTCTAAAGGGATTTGAGTTTAAACTAAGGACCCCTGTTTACCATCCTGATTAGACCTACTTTTATACCATAGTTATTACAAAAACAGTATAGCTTGTATGAAACATCAAATAAGTAACCGGGAGTTGCCTCTAGAAAGAAACATATAACAGATACTTAAATAATATTGATCCCCAGATCCCACATCGTCAACATGCAAAAAAAGCTATGCCTTAACCAGCATAGTTTTTGTTTTTTATATCAATATCACGACTAGTCATACTAGACGCGTATTACAAATCAGCGCTATCGTATTCGAGCGATTGGGCAAGTATTTTCGAGCCATCTAAGATCGCCGCTAGTTTGCAACTTGTGCCTTATCACATCTGTTTAGGTAATCCTAATAAAACCCCATCACTATCAATTTGTAGTACAGTATGATCATCCTGATAGTTTCTGGCACTACTATATTTCCAATCTACAGTATTTGTTACAAAACCAGATACTACAGGATTGTTGTGAATATAATCAATCTTTTGTTCTATGACTTTATCAGTCCATAATTCTATGGGCTTATTGTGATGTTGCCAAAATTGATAGGTACTTACATTTCCTTTTGCTTTACCGGCCTTTTCAAACATCCATAACAACCATTCTTTTCTACTTTCTTGTGGGTTATCTCGTATGGCTTGCACTACTTTTTTTGCAGTATGTTTTTTGAAATCTCCTATCAAGCCAGAAGGATCAGCATTACTAGAACGAAAAACCAAATGAACATGACTTGCCATAAAACAATAGGCATAGAGCTCCATCCCTTTCTCTTTTCTACAGTAATCAATACTACTAGCCAAATGCAATAAATATTTTTCTCTTATGAAAACATCTATCCAATAGACCGTAGCAAAGCTTACAAAGTATAAACCTGATTTGTTATGAAACTTATATTTTCTGCTCATACAAATCCAAAATACAACAAGCCAGTTTCAAAAAATGAAACTGGCTTGTTGCTTTGTATCTTACTCTTTCCCGGCACTAGTCACAGACTAGCGCTAGCGGGGGTTATTTTTTAGTAAAATACCAGATTTTGTAATATCTCTTCTAACAATTTTAGACCTTTTATATCTTACGTTATCTATAAAACACCTTCTGTTGGGCCATATTGACCTTCTATTGAGCCATGTTGACCCAAATTTAGACACTGAAAGTCTAATTTTGAGTGTTCCATGTCTAATTTTGAGTGCTCAAAGTCTAATTTTGAGTGTTCAGAGTCTAATTTTGAGTCTCTTTGCTTTAATTATGGGTATTCAAGGTCTAATTTTTCGTCTTTTTGGCCCAAAACTTCTTTAAAAAGATCCAACAGGAGGTGTTTGTAGGTATTTGTAGCTGTCTTCTAATTTTCAGGTTTTATTTCTCTACCTTCCTTACCTCCTCCAACAATCTAATCTACTATTCTTGGGTATCCCCCTGCTGCCGCTAGTTTGCAACTAGTGTGCCACACAACCCAATGCCTATACTATAAAAAAACAGCCATAAGTTACAAAACTTATAGCTGTCTTATATATTTACTTACTCATACCGGCACTCGTCTCAAACGAGCGCTAGCGGGGTTTAGCATCTTCCATCATAACGATCGTTGTATTTAACTTTAATGACACCATCTTCATTCCAAACAACTTTTTTACAACCTCCGTTACCATCTGGGAGATAGGAAACAGATCTTCCTCCTTTAATAGATTCTAAATCAACTCTATTTAAAGTAACACCTAAACTTGAAATTTTTTTTAACATAATACAATATTTATTAAGATTAATTATTTTAAACTATCGCCCTGTTCCCTAAACATCAAAAATGTTACCCATAGAACTGAAAAAATATTTTTTTACTCAAAATTTTGAGTAGATAGAAACTTTTAAATTACAGGTCATTCAATCGCCATTAAGGCTCCCCTGCTGCCGCTAGTTTGCAACTAGTGTGCCACACAACCCAATGCCTAGACTATAAAAAAACAGCCATAAGTTACTAAACCTATAGCTGTCTTGTATATTTACTTACTCATACCGTCACTCGTCTCAGACGAGCGCTAGCGGGGGGTTCTTAGTATTTATTTCTTACTCTTGTGGAAGTCCAAGTTGAAAACTCGAACTAGCACATACTATAACCCAGCAGGGGCGCTAGCGGGAGGGATAGTTTACTTAATATTAATTGACTATTAAAAAGTAATAGTACATGAATAAACCAACAGGTATAATCATCATTAATGCATAAATAATATTACTTCTAAATAACCGCATTCTATATTTTAACACAGTTGTTAGAATAATCTGAAGAATGACCATTCCTATGGGAACATGCAATTCATAGCCTTTTATCCCTGATCCAGAACCAAATATTCCAAATTCAATAAAAGAGCCTAATATTTGCAAAGCATAGTACATTGCTATACTTATTATTAAATAGCCAAAATATTTTAATATTTCCATTTTTATTCCTTTACAGTTATTTTAATTCCGTATTCTTTCATTTTGCTAACGAAACCATCAATTAATTTACTATTATCTCCTTTACTTTCTTTAAATGCTTGCATAAAAGATTTTAAGTCATTTTTAAAAGATTTTATTCTATGAGATTCTCCAAATTTACCCTTCTCAGCGTTACTTTTAAACGCCGCCTTAAGTCCTCCCATATCATTACCAGACAACATATCGTAATCTCTATCAATTGAATAAGCATCTACTCCTTCAGGAGAATCAATAGAATCTGATTGATGAGGAGCTAAATTTAAGACAAAGTCAATTACATTATTTGGATCTTCAAACAATTCTGAATTTTCTTTAATGTATCTTAACAGCCTACTTGTATATCCAGCTCCAAATGCCCCCCCTCTACTATGAGTATATATCTGAATTTTTTCAGTAATTTTTCCAGTTTCCGGATCTCGCTCCAATTTTGCAATAATATTATCGATATCTTTCCCCGCTGCAGAATACCCTCCTTGATATCTGCTGCCGGCTGTTACTGCATATTTCTCACCTTTTCTAGCACCTCTAGCATATGCATGAAAACTTGATTTATACCCTCTATCACCATCAACATAATGGAATTGTCCCCCCGGATTAGCTATACCAGATCCTTTAATGGTATTTATAATTTCAGAAGTCCAATATGATTCATTTCCTCTTTCTAAATCGGATCCAACTCTACCATTAATTAAAATTGGCAGCTCACCATCTAGATCTAAATATACAATTGGACTATTTAAAGCATAAACATATGGAGAAGAAGATTCCAAAACATCTGTGGCAGGATCAAAATTCATCCATCTACCAAGCTCTGGATTATAGTTACGTGCAGTAATATCGATCCAACCCAGGCCTATCTCATCTTGCTCTTCTTTATTCGTAAATCCATACGCATGATTCCTACCTCTAAGAATACTATTATACCCCCTATGAGTGAGTCCAAAAGGATAATAATTCTTCTCTTGTACGATTGTTAACTCTTCATTTTGCAACACCACATTATCAATATAAAAGTGTGTAACCACCCCATCATCTTGAGTCGTATAACTCTTCTCGACTTTAACCCTAAGCGTAACCGCTTCTGGATCTAGATCAGAAACTATTTTTTTAAACCCTGTTTGATTGGTATACTCACCGTATCTGGTTATATAGCTCCCATCTGCTCGAAATTGCCATATCGTAATCGATACTAAATGAGTCGTGCCCATATCTACATCCATACTCACAGAGGCTCTTGATGTACCTGCAGGGATATCATACTTATATATATGAGCACCTTTCCATTTCTGAGGAGCTGATATTTTAAGCCTTCCATTTTCATTAATTATCTGATCTGCGCCTGCATTTGTCCAACCTTGTAAACCGCTATCAAAATTATTATCAATATAAACAATACGGTTATCCCTATACGATAATCTAATATTATCTAAATGATCTTTGTATTGATACACATACTTATACCCATCTGCTTCTTTTTCTACAATCCCTTCTGGGTGGTTAAAGAACTCCAAAGTACCATTCTTATATACATAGTTTCCAGCATACTCTGTGTTTATTAAAGAACTTCCTTCTGTAACGATCTTTTTCAATTTCGCTCCAGTGGCGTCGTAAATATATGAAATAGTTCCTGTTCCTTGGCTATTACTTATAGAAACTGTTGCAGGTAGATTTAAATGGTTATAGGTAATGTCTGTAATGCCTTTGTTACGATCCAGGATCATGTTCCCGTTTACGTCGTACTCAAAGTCGTCATTGGTATTGGTACCGTCTTTAAAACCGTAATTATCGTTACCGGTATCTGTAACTTGTAATAATTTATTACCACTATCATAGGCATAGGATAAGATATCCATATCCCCAAAAGTAGTTGCACCCGTATTGGTATGCCCTTTTCTGTTTAAGGATAAGATATTGCCCATTTTATCATAGGATACATTACTTAGGTTATATTTATTATCATTACTAATACCCGTTTTGATTCTGTTTAAAGCATCATAAGTATAACTATAATTTCTTGTAATATTATCATTAGCTGTTTGCCAAGATATTTTTGAGATATTACCATTGTATAATGGATTTGAACCCGTATTGTAATCAATGGCGAAGCTAAACAAGTCACTACCGATAGCACCTACATCATTGATCCCTTGTAACCAACCACGTATGTTATAGCTATAGTCTACAGTTTGTAACCCTTCGACAGTGCTCTGGGTGACAATCCCTCCTACTTTCTTGCTAGTGAGTTGGCCTAATGCATCATAATGATTATTGGCAATTAATTCCTCATCTTGATTACCTATCTTTTGAGTTTGCTTAGTTACTCTACCTGTATGATCGTATGTAAATTTGTCGATGGTAACAATAGCTGCATTACTATCCTTTGTATGGGTAGTTTTGGTTTGTTGTACTCTACCTGCAAAGTCTAACTCACTTTCAATAATATCTGTAGTATTTAGATATTCATTTTTTATGGCTATATAAATTGGTCTTCCTTTTTGGTCATAAAATGTACCTGTTGTAATCCAATTATTTGTTCCCAGAACTCTTACTTTACTACCTGTGGATAAACTTTTTGCATTTACATCTACATTTTGACCTAATACAATAGGAGGTGCACTAATCCCTGGGCGATCAAAAACATAATCATCGTAGTAATTAATGGTATGGATCTCTGCAATCCCTTGTGGGATGGCATCATTAGAATAATATATCGTAGTACCCGCTATGGTAGCAGCGCTACTTTGTTTGGTTTCGTATTGTTTGTATACTGTGGTATTATCTGCCGATCCTTGCATAGCCACTCTACCACTAGTATTTGTAACCATACCAGTATAAGTTACTCTACCTATAGCATCGTATTTGGTAAACAACCATTTGCCTTGTGCCTTTAGGTTCGCATCTTGGGTCATTACTGGCTGATCTAATTTATTATATATGATATACTCCCATCCTTTGCCCGGGATTTTTTTCTCGATCAATCGGTTTCTATAATCATATCGGTATTGATAACAGAGTTCGACAAGTTCGGTATTAGAAACACCATCTGCAGTTGTCACTTTTGGTGGTAATACATAGGTAAGATTACCATAATCATCGTATACATAATAGGTGTCGTGCGGTATACTCTCATTAAAAGTTCTTTTTAAAAGTACTCTACCTTGTTTGTCTTTATATTCTCTAGTGGTATGGTTATCCCCATCGGCAGTCGTCCAGTTTTCATCTTTGGTAATAGTTACTTGCAACTCATTGGCAGCATAATAACCGTCTTGTTCTAAACTTGGCTCCTCAGTATTATTTGCATCTGCAAAGGTTACATCAAAACGTACTACCTCATTAGTCGTGTTATGTCTCCAATCAAATTTAATCGTATGATCTGCATCACTAGTAGGATTCGCTTTCCAAGCCGTACCCGGTGCGCCTTGTTCTAGTACTCGATTTAATGGGGAGTCTTCATAAATACTTTCTGAATATGCATTTACCTGTGCCGGATTGGTAATCCCAGGAAAATCATTGGCATAGGTATTTAAATAATAGCTATTGATATCATTGTTGATATCTACTGCCGTATATGCTCCCGTATTAGCTTTGGCAAAAGGTAAGTACTGTTTGGTTTGTCTACCCAGCTCATCATACTCGATATGAGTGATGATGTCTTGCTCTGTAGGTGATGCCTTAACCGCAATTTGCTGTTTTGGCCTACCTAATCCATCTACATAAGTTACCGTTTCACTTACATCCTTATTATACTTGATCTCACTAGGCGAGGTCATTTCTTCGAGGTATGTTCGGCTATAGACGTAGTTCTCATTCTCTGATAACGTAAGAGTATATGGTTCATTTGCACAACCTCTTATCTCTCCATATTCATCTGGGCATTGATCTGTATTATCTAACACATACCCTGATGGTTGTGCACATGCCGTTATAACCGTATTGGGATCTCCTAATCCATCAGTATCACCATCTGCATACCATTGGGTATTGGGGTGGATATTGATATTACCATCATTACAATCATCACCATTTAAAACGTAGGTATACTCATCATCTGGAGCTGTACTACGATAAAACTTTACACTGGGATTACCAAAGGTATCTTTATCTACATCTCTATAAAAGTTCTTTGGAGCTATATCAGTGATAAATTCATTACCATCATCATGATCACTACCATTTAGCACATAGGTATACTCATCATCTGGAGCTGCACTACGATAAAATTTAATACTAGGGCTCCCAAAAGTATCTCTATCTCCATCTCTGTAATAAAACTTTGGTGCAATATTGGTGATAAACTCATCACTATCATCGCGATCACTACCGTTTAATACATACGTATACCCATCACTTGGAGCTACACTATGATAAAACTTCACATTAGGATTACCAAAGGTATCCCTATCTCCATCTCTGTAAAAATTCTTGGGGGCGATATTGGTGATAAATTCATTACCATCATTGATATCATCATTATTGATTACATATCCTAAAGGTCTATCACATTGCGTCTTTTTTATGGCTGCATTACCTCTACCATCACCATCACCATCTTTATACCATTTTGTATTGGGGTGAATATTGATATTACGATCATCGCAATCATTATTATTAGTTACATAACCGATGGGTTGTGCACTATAATATAGCCGATCTGCTGCTGCAGGTGAGCCGAATGTATCCTTGTCATAATCTCTATAAAAATAGCGTGGTGGGATGTTAGTGATATGAACATTACCATCATTGATATCATCATTATTACTTACATAGCCTGAAGGCTTCGTACAACTTTTGGTAGTTGAGTTTATGTTTCCTCTACCATCTTTGTCATAATCCCGATACCAAACTGTATTAGGGTGGATATATTTATTATTATCATTACAATCTCTATTGTCGGTAACATAACCGCTAGGGCGAACACTACGATATACCTTAACACCAGGATTACCAAAGCCATCTTTATCCACATCTCTATAAAAATTACGAGGTGCAATATGAGTGATATGAACATTGTTATCATCTCTATCATCTTTGTATAATACATATCCCGAAGGCTTAGTACATTGGATTTTTACAGGACTGGTTCGTCCTCTACCATCACCATCATGATCATAATACCATCTGGTGGTTGGATTGATAGCTGCACTACCATCGTTACAATCAGTTTTATTGGCTACATAACGACTCTGTGGACTTGTAACATATGACGAATTGGGATTACCATATCCATCACCATCACCATCGTAGTAATATTTGGTAGTACCCCCACCCCCATCACTGGGGCCATCGGTTAATTGTGCTTGTGCGGTGTATCCTACTAACAGTAGGAATACAATCATATATATATTGTTTTTCATGTGTTCTTACTTTTTGGAATTAGTTTTTGTAGTGATACTTGTTTTCTGAAACCAGCTTGCCCTGCGCATCACGCACATACTGCAAGCGATTATAGGTATCATACTCATAATACACGGTATACCCCCTAGGATCTGTCATACTGGTCACTCCAATCATAGGATCGTAGGTATAGGTTGTAATCATTACATCGCCAGGCAGTACCGTTCTTAGATTGTTAAGTGCCGTACGTAATACTCCTTCACTACCAGCATCTCCCATTGTATGATCTACATCCTGATTAGATTTGGATTCGATATTGTTTACATAACTCGATACCGCGCTATAGGTAGTGTTTTCTAATTTGGCCACTGGATATTGATGATTATACCCCCAGATATAAGTAATAGGCGTACCATCGGCCTTGGCTACCTGTCTTGGGTTACCAAAACTATCATAAGAGGTATAGGTTACCCTTTTTTCTAAATCATTTAATCCGTTCGAGCTTTGTACCTCTTCAGGAAGCACTAGGTTATTACCCCAGATTTTGTGCTTGGTATAGACCTTGGATAGCACTTTTTCGGGATCATTCCCCTCTTTTTTTGAAGTAATCACTTCGATTGGCGTTGCAATACGATGTTGATCGATCAACTTTTGTTCTGCGGCAGATCTATTGGCTACCGCTATATCTTGAGGATAGATCGTTTGCGTTTTGATCAGTCTACCCTTACTATCGGTAGTTTCGGTTCGGGTTTGTTGCAAGTGCTGCGCATTATCATAGAAAAAATCCTGAGTAGTAGTGATAGGATTTTCTCCATTACGATCGTATTGCTTAGAAATACGCTTACTCATTGTATGCCATTGCCTTTTTAAGCTGTACTGCCCAATGGCAAAAAGGCTATTTTGGAAACTAAAATGTTCATTTTCTACAAACGAAAAACCTTCTTTCATTACAGTTTCTTGTCGTACCACATAGATATCTGCATTTTTATCTAAAGCCGCTTGCTTGGTGTAGACATTTTTGGTTTCTGATACTTTTTGAAATTGATTTCCGTTTTTCACATAAGTAGTAGCTCCTTTATTTCTTCCGAAACCAAAGAAATTGCTATTGCGAATACCTGAGATATGATTTCCTTGAAAAGTTAAAGAGGGTTCAATGGCAAAATTACCTTCAAACTCGTGATGTACGGCTCCCCCTTTAAAGTCGTTACCCAATTCTTCGACCACATTACTATATCCGATATGATATCCCTGAGCATATAACGAAAATAATGTATTTGCAGTAATGGTCGTATATCCACATTCGTTGATATTCGTACAAACTATCGAACCATCAGGGCCACCGTTAAATCCGGTTCCGTTACCAGTGTTATTATTAGAATCATTTGAATCATTCGAGTTGTTGTTCGAATTGTTCGAATCGTTAGAACCATTAGAATCTCCTGAACCACTTGAACCGCTTGAACCTCCCGAACTACCATTAGAATCTCCTCCTGAGTTTGTGTTGTCTCCTTGGCTATTTGGGTCATCACCAGTATTACCACCTGTACCACCATTATTATTACCTACAGTACCCGAAGAGTTTGACATACAAAACAACACTTTAGAGTCGATCACAGTAGGTCGCATATTTCGGTTAAAAACACTTCCTGTATCGCATCCCAAACAATCCATAGTACCGTAATGATACTTTTTGGTTTCTATTTTCCCACTTCCGTTTATGGTATTTACTTGTTGGATACGCATTCCACCTACCGGAATATTCTCTTGAGTGATCACCATAGGCGCATCATAATAGCGCAATGTAACGCCAGATATCGAATATCCCGGATCTAACTGAATTGTAAATCGATAGGAATGTCCTTTCACTAACTTTACATACATCGATTTGGAAAAATTCTGATTATACACCCCATAAGGAGTCATAAAAGGATTCTGACCATGAATATCAGAATCACCATAGATAGATTGTACCGTGCCTGTTGTAAGATCAACCACCTCTACTAAGGCAATATTAAAATCAGTAGTATTAAAAGTACCATCTGATGCTGCAAAAAAATCATCTAGATTTGCTTTAAAAGATAAAAAACCTTTATGATCAAAATCAACTGTAGAAATATCAAAACTGTTGGTTAACAATCCGTTTTGAGATACATCTGCAACTCTTGTTGCTATTGGAGGATAACTTTTTACCTCGCCATAATATGCATTACCCTCGTACGTAAATTCGTTACTCCCTCTTAGTGGATATGTAATCCCTTTTACCAATCCTTTATGAGCAAAAGATGGGTTTGGTGAGCGATCTGCCGCTTTAAAAGAACTCAAAGCATTTCGTAACAAATAATTACCCGAAATGGCATCAATAGTTTTTTGATCGATCAGGTTTTCGTTTAAACTTTTCCCGTTATAATACCCCCAATGGTCCTGCGCATATGAGAATCGCGAAGGTAAACTTTCGGGATCTGTATACGTAAAGGTATGAGGGGATAAGCTGTTCCCATCTTTAGAGACTTCGGTTACTGATGATAAGAAATAACGTTTGCTATAATACCCTTCAGAAATGATGTCTCCATTTAAAGGACCATTACTACCCGTAATTAAATAGTCAAGATCAAAATGCTTGGTCTCCTGAGCACGATAATCCTGTATCATAACACGATCCAATTGCTTAAATCCAGTTGGCATCTGTGTTTTTTGAGAATAGGTAAACGTGATCTTTCCTGCCGCGCCAGAATTGATTTCGGTAAGGTAACTGAAGTTTCCGGTGGCAAAAGTTACATATGCTTTTTCATTAGATTGAAAATCACAAAATCGAGGAGCTACACCATAATTGGTAATATTATTTTCTTTACTAATACTCTGCGAAAGACCGTTTGTATAACTCACATTGCCCTGGGTATAAGAAAACGTAATCTCATCTCCAGATGGATGAGTCATTTTGGTAAGGTACCAGGCAGAAGCTACATCTTCAGGGTTTTCGGAACTATCGGCTTGATTGCTGGCTCGATATCTAAATTTTTCTATGGCATTGGTTCCTCCAAAATAGTATGCCACCCCTGTTGGATCTACAATTTTAAAGTGAGTTTCTTGGTTAACTTGTAGCAATTGAACTTTTAAAGGGCTAGGTTCTAAAAAAATAACACCTCTACTATACATAAAGGTACTATTATCATCTAAGTAAAACTTACCACTATATCCATTAAAACTAAATGAAAAAATATCTGGCTGCGTATCTACGGCATTATTGCCCGATCCTGTAGCCGCCGTAACGTATTGAAATTGATCCACACTGGCATCAAGGTTAACCTGATTTGCGGGTATATATTGATTTTCGTCTTTTTGCCCAAATACTGTGCGGGTAATAACACCACCTGCAGAAAGATTCCATCCCAATCCTACCGAAGATGAATATTCGTTTACTCGTATCCCATTAGAGCTGTAATTAATACTAACGGGTAATTGTAAAGCTCCTGATTTAAATTGATAAATCGGAATACCCAATTGTGGTGTCCCTGTAAAAAGACCAACAGGTACTTGGCCGTATTTCCCAATCGATGAAGCCTCCGGTGATTGTGGCAACAAATTTTGCAATGACTGCCCCATGGAAATGGTAAACACCATTACCAACATAAAGAACATCTGTTTTTTCATAAAGTGATTCCTTGAATTTTTGACATTTTTTTTATTTTCCCGCGCCAAAACTACAGCTATTTGTATCGTGAATCAATAGGGTCATTAGGGGAAAAATACCCTTTAGCTTAAAAAAAAATTCCACCACAGACCCTAACATGTTGATTCACAAACTAAACACAAATAATTGTACCCAAATTTGGCGTAACATGGTGCAATAATAAAGCACGCCAGTTTCATTTTTCGATACTGAGAAAAGTTTTTTGAAGAATTTTAAATACTTTTTAAAAGTAACTCTGCGGTCGCAGGATTTGTAGCAAGAGGAACATTATAGACATCACACAAACGCATAAGCATAAAAATATCGGGTTCGTGAGGATGCTTAGCCAATGGGTCTCTAAAAAAAATCACCATATCCACTTTGTTTTCGGCCACATCTGAGGCAATTTGTGCATCTCCGCCCAATGGTCCAGAAAGATATGCAGAAACCTCGAAACCAGCTCTCTTTGCCTTTTCGCCAGTAGTACCTGTAGATACTAATCGTATGTTTTTGGAGTGTAATATTTCTTGATGCTCATTTAGAAATTGAACCATTTCGGCTTTTTTACCATCGTGTGCGATTATGGCTATTGTCATAAGAAAACGTTTTAACGATAATTTGATTTATGTAGAAAGTATATCTGAGATACGTAGTAGCTCCTTATTAATTTCATGAGTTCCTGAGAGTCCATCATCAAAGCTTGTTGTTGCCACTTTATTATTAATAAGTCCTACCATAACATTTTTTTCACCGTCGAGCAGCAACTCTACAGCTTTTACACATAGCCTACTTGCCAAAGTTCTATCAAAACAACTTGGCGAGCCACCACGCTGCATATGCCCTAAAACCGTAACGCGCACATCATAATCGGGGAGGTTTTCGGTTACATAATCAGCTAATTGATACACATTTTTACCGATTTTATCTCCTTCGCTTACCACTACAATACTCGAGGATTTACCCGAGCGCTTACTTCTTTTTAAAGACTCTAATAAACGATCAAGTCCCAAATCTTCTTCAGGAATTAGAATTTCTTCGGCACCAGCTCCTACACCACTATTTAATGCTATAAAACCAGCATCTCTACCCATGACTTCAATAAAAAATAGTCTATTATGAGAACTCGCCGTGTCACGTATTTTATCTATAGCATCGATCACAGTATTTAATGCTGTATCATAACCAATAGTAAAATTAGTGCCTGCAATATCATTATCAATGGTGCCAGGAACTCCTATCACAGGAATCTCATACTCCTGACTAAAAATTTGCCCTCCTCTAAATGTACCATCTCCTCCTATTAACACCATAGCATCCACACCAGCTTCAGTAAGATGAGTAGCGGCTTTTTTTCTTCCCTCTGGGGTTCTAAAATCTTCTGATCTGGCAGATTTTAATATCGTACCTCCTTGACTGATAATATTACGAACACTCCTTGCATTCATTACACAATAATCTCCTTCGATCATACCCTGATATCCTCTGTAAAAGCCTATACATTTTACATTATAATAAGCACATGCTCTTGCCACAGCACGAATTGCCGCATTCATACCCGGAGCATCCCCTCCTGAAGTCATAACTCCAATAGTTCTGATCTCTTTTGCCATTCGGTTTTCTTGTTAAAGTGTATTAGTATTCCTAATTGTAGTATAGCATTTAAATAGTACATCACGAAAATAATCATCGTAGATTACTAATTCTTTTCTGTAAAGTTAATAAAATTAGGCGTTTCTATTTTTGTTGTATCTACGGGCTTTACAATAGAGTCTTTTACTTTTTTATTTTTAAAGACCTTTTGCCAAAGTTCTCCGAAATTATCAAAATCTACTGAGTATGACAACCCTACTCCTTGCTCATAACCTTGATTTGCAGTACCAATAAATTGGATATCATTTTGTCTGTTAAAGATTTTACCTCTCAATGATCCATCTTCATTAAAAAGATACTCTATCTCTACATCACCTACCACCGAAGATTGATCTTCGCCTCCCAAAGGAACTCCTACTCTACCATTAATAAGGATTCTATTATTAATCTGAGTAGAAAGTGTAAGACCAAATTGATCTGCATTTTCTTGATCCAAAGTACGCACACCTTGCACATAATTAATACCTACCTGAACCTTATCGTCTTTACCAGAGAACAATCCATTAACCAAACTCGAAGCTCTTTCTACTAAGCCTCCGGTTAGACTATTCGCATTTAGGTTTCCGCTATAGAATTGCCCTTGAGAAACCAATGATAACGCCTGGATCTCTTTGGTAGCCTGGTCGCTTAATTTATAATCTAATTCACTTTTCACAACCGAGCTTAAATTAGGAAACTCAATATCAAAAGTAAGGTCTGGCTGCGTTAATTCTCCTTTAAGATCAACAACCACCTCAACTGGTATTTTACGGTTTATTGAAGCATTTTCTAGTAAAATAGCTGGGTTAGTTTCTGTTTTATACACTGCACTTAGATCCAATACCGCTCGTGTTGGGCTTCCGTCCCAGTTAATTGTTCCTCCATCACGTACCGTAAATAGTTTTTCTACAAAAGCACCGTATCTAAAATTATAGGTTCCTTCATAAGCCACAAAATCCCCCCACATATTAAATTTACCATTAGTGTTAATTTCGATAAGTAGGGTTCCTGCACCTCGACCTTTTAAAGAGCTTCCGTTTTCTTTATTGATTACAATTTCAACTTCGGCATTATCATTTACATCCAAATCAAAATTTAACTCTAATCCTTTTACATCTTCGAGTATTATTTCTTTACCCTCTAGTCGAGCTCTTTTCTCATCAGGGCTTAAAAAATGTATATACGAGTTATCACCTATCGATTCTGATTCATTAAGAGGGATTTTAAAAACTGTGCCTTCTTCGGTAGTAGCATTTACATCAATCACCAACCCATTAGTGGGTCCTGTTATAAAAGCCTCCCCACTAATAAAACCAGTACCATAATATAATGATTCCTCATCTTCTTCAGTATCCAAAACTAATAACCTCTCATTAGCCAAGAGCTTTAAACCAAGTTCCCATTTTGAAAAACGTCGATGACCAATAAATCCGGATAACACTCCTTTGGTGTCGTATTTTGAATCGGTAACATTAACATTATCAAAATTAAATCGCTGTTTTTCAAGAATAATCTTTGAGTTTTGTGCAAAATCTAAATCTACATTCAAATACGGAACCATCAAACCCGCTTGATCCAAATACATAGCTCCATCAATAGAAGGGTTTTTATAATTACCCGATACCTTGGCATTACCTGAAACAAATCCTCTAATATCTGATATTACAATTCCGCCCAAAGCACTAAACTCTGAGATATCAAATTTATCCAAATCTACATCTACATCTATCGTAGAGTTTTCTTCTGAAACATTTATCGAACCCAGAGCAGATAGTGTTCTATGGTTTTTGTCATTAACTAATGTTGTATTAATATTATACTCGGTAAGATCGGCATTACCTGCCAGGTCCATTTTAAGTTCGCCCAATAGTGTTTGATTAATCGATAAATTATTGATCGCTATTGTCGAATTGGGAAAATATGCTCCTTCTTCTTGTAATACTGTCAACTCACCGTCTACCGTACCACCAAAGTCTAAACTATCTATTCGCGGTGTAATTTTTTGCAGATCAACATTATCAAATGTGGCCTTTAAATTTTTATAATCCTTTCCTCTGGTAACTCCATTAATTCTGATTTCTTCATCTTGATAATTTAATATGATTGATTTTACATCAATATTAGTGAAGTCGTTATCAAAAATAATTTTGTTTTCGTCTTTACTTTTATTGCGATTAGCATACCATGTATGTCCCTTATAGGTGAAATCAGATTTTCTAAAACCAACAACAGAATTGTTTTCTTCGTTAATCGTATGATAAAATTCTAGATTAAAATTATCCTCATTATTCTTACCTCCTCTAAATTCTGAACGCATAAACAAGGTATCCTTTAACGTTACATTAATGAGACTAAACTCAGACACATCATAATATTTTGAATCAATACTATCGACTGCAACGAACGTATTAAAAAGAGGATTTTTATTATCTACCTGTATATCTACATCTTGCATTAAATTATCGAATGCTTTTATCTGAGGAGATTTAAATGTGAGTTTAAATTCTGATTCGTTACTTTCTACTCTACCTTTAATAATAGTATTTGGTGCAAATTCAATTTCTGGAAAAAACACATCTACAATCTTATTGTAGATACTAAAATTAAACTCCATAAATTCATTATCGGTAATCTCGGTTGCTTCAAAATTGGTATACAAGCTTCCTATTGAATTTCGAAAAAGATCATACACATTTTCAAACCTAAAAATTCCTTTAACGCTACCCTCTACTATATCTGGGCTATTAATATCGATGGTACGTACATTTTCAGTATCAAAGCTAGAAGTAACATCAAAATCTTCAAAATAGTAGCTCGTATTTTGATTCGTATATAATGTCTTTTTAAAAGATATCGTACCAAAAGCATCGTTGATTCCTGTACCTTTCATATTCATAAGGACATCACCTTTAAAAACTGAAATACTATCTCTTGTAAATATATTTAATTGATTAAGGTCTATATGATCTACATTGGCTGCAAAATCATAATTATGTACTTCTTCAGAGAGGTCTGCTACCCCGTTAAAACTAAACTTTACATTAGGATCTTTGGAGTCTAATTTACCGTCAAACACTCGATCTTTTAGATTCCCTAATGCTTTTAGGTTAGAATAGGCATACCCATTAAATTCAAGTTTATTGATATCCCCTTCAATCTTAGTATTCAAACTCTCTAATGTAAATCCGCTTCCATCAACTTGAATATCAAAAGATGCATTCCCAACAGATTTCGCTCCCAACAATTGCCCTACATTGAAATTATTAGAAATAATATTACCATTATAAGTAGATGTTTGAGTATCATCTAGATTTTCTAATAAAACAAAAGCGTTAATTTTGCCTAGTTGAGAAAAAAGATTCATATCCACATCTACAGTTTTTGTGGTTACTGTAGCTTGCCCTGTTGCTTTAACACTCCCAAATTGATATAATTGCCTAGGAAGCGATTTACCTAAAACATTAGGCATAAGATTTACCAGGTCATAATAATTGGTAGTTAGATCATCAAAATCACCTTCGAGTTCAAATTTTGTGGCGTCCGCTACTGCATTTTTAATTCTTATATTTCCTTTAATAATAGATCTGTCTAATCCCGTAATATCAGCATTAACCACTCTAAAGTCATTAAGAACTCCTCTAATAGAAGTATTTTTTAATCTTAAATCATGTTCTCTTGCAAAACCACTATAGAAAGGGATCAGATCATTTGTAGAAACGGTCGCTTTATCAAAGTCTGCTGTAATATTCACTTTGTTTTCGAAATCATCTAATCCGCCAACTGCATATGAAAACAATATCTCTCCTTGAATTTTGGAATCCGGTGTTTCGATTACCAATTCTTGAAAAGTCATTTCTTCTGGTTTTATTGAAAAACAGGTACTAAACTTAGAAATATTTAACCCTCTTTGATCTTTAAAAGCTAATGCGTTAATATTTAGATATACATCTGGGCCATCGACCATAAGGTTTTCGGCATCCAAAGTAATAGCACTATAGTTAATAACGTTTGGGTTACGAAGGTTTTCATTAACAAAACTATATACACCTTGATCAATAGAAATGTTTTTGGTGGTTAAAAGAAATCTTTTTCCTGATGGCGGCTTGTTAGAATTAAATTTTCTAACGAACGTCATTAAGTTATCTGATTTTTCGTCTTTATAAATTCTCATTTTAAAGATCAAATCCTTGATAGTAACATCCCCCAATTCTGGCGTCCCTGCAGAGATTTTACCTAGGTTAAGAATTGAACTCTCAATACTACCAGCATACAACAACGTATCTTCATGATGATCTTTTATAAAGATTTCTTTTAAACTTACTTTACCGGCATATGTTAATCCAATCCTACCAACAGTAATATCTACACCATAATCATTGTTAATTCGATTTGTAATTTTACCTCCAAAAAACGTCTGCACTCCTGGTATGGAAAACACGATCACTGTAAACGCAAAAAGTGACAAAAGGGTAAGAAATACCCTTAACATTATTTTCCTAAATTTTTTGATACGTTTTATTGTTTTAACTTTGTTGACAATATTAACAATTTCTATGCCCTTTTCCTCATAATGAATCCACAAAAAATATACATTCTTGGTATTGAATCTTCTTGCGATGATACCTCTGCGGCTATATTATGCAACGGAAAAGTTTTATCAAATGTTGTTGCCTCTCAAAAAATACACGAACAATATGGCGGTGTAGTCCCCGAACTAGCTTCGAGAGCGCACCAACAAAACATTGTTCCTGTAATTGATCAAGCCATACAACAAGCCAATATTACTAAAGAAGATTTGAGCGCTATTGCATTTACAAGAGGACCTGGATTAATGGGATCTCTCTTGGTAGGTACATCGTTTGCTAAGTCTTTGGCCCTTGCATTGGATATCCCATTAATTGATGTTAACCATATGCAAGCTCATATCCTTGCACATTTTATTGAAGAAGAAGGTTATGACACCCCTGAATTTCCTTTTTTGGCCATGACTATAAGTGGTGGACATACCCAGATAGTAACTGTTAATGATCATTTTGATATGACAGTGATTGGCGAAACTATCGATGATGCCGTTGGAGAAGCCTATGACAAAAGTGCCAAAATACTTGGATTGCCTTATCCCGGAGGTCCTTTAATAGATAAATATGCACAATTAGGAAATCCTAAAGCTTTTCCTTTTCCTAAACCAAAAGTAGGAGATTTAAATTTTAGTTTTAGTGGTCTTAAAACTGCGGTGCTATATTTTATTCAGAAAAAAGTAAAAGAAAATCCTAATTTTATTGAAGAGAATCTAAATGATATCTGCGCTTCTTTACAATATACGATTGTTAATATCCTTATTGACAAATTAAAAAAAGCATCAAAACAAACCGATATCAAAAGCATTGCTATCGGAGGTGGTGTATCGGCAAATTCTGGTATCAGAAAAGCTTTAAAAGAGGGAGAACAGAAATACGGATGGACAACCTTTATACCACAATTTGAATATACCACAGATAATGCCGCTATGATAGGTATTGTTGGTTATCTGAAGTTTTTAAAAAATGATTTCGCTGATATGAGTATTGTGGCCAAAGCCAGAATCAAATTTTAATACAAACCTTTATCAAAATAAAAAAAATAGTTATTTTTTTTTCTTAGGTGATGTTTTAAAATATTTCCTTCTTGAACTAATTTTATTATACAAAACGACTAAAACCACAAATAAGGCTAATATTAAAAACCCTCCTCTGCCAGTTAAGTACTCGAATATCTCCATAATTCTATCGTAATTTATGGATTAGTAGTTCTCATGGCAAAAAACTTACGCTCTCCTCTTTAAGAAAAATTTAAAAACAATACTATGTCTATCATATTGTACACGAAAACTTTTGAGATAAAACGCTAACTTTACCACGTTTTAAGTTTTCTAAAAGAATACACCAAATGCAGTTATTTTATAATAACACACTAAACGAATCAAGTACAGTTTTAAAATTCTCACGAGAAGAAAGCAAACATATATCCAAAGTGCTTAGAAAAAAGGAAGGTGATATACTGCACATTACTAATGGAAAAGGTCATTTATTCAAAGGTCATATTACACTTTCTACTCCGAATCAATGTGTAGTATCAATTTCTTCGTATACCACCCAGGAACAAAAGCCATACAAACTTCATTTAGCCGTTGCTCCTACAAAAATGAACGATCGATATGAGTGGTTTTTGGAAAAAGCAACAGAAATTGGAATTGATGAAATCACACCAATACTATGCGACCATAGTGAGAGAAAAGTTGTAAAAACAGAACGGTTTGAACGAATTTTGCAAAGTGCAATGAAACAATCGCTACATTGCTATTTACCTAAACTAAATTCTGCTGTTTCGTTTTCTAATTTTATACAGCAAAATAATGACGATCAATTGCTTATTGCTCACTGTGAAGATGAGCAAAAACAAACACTAAAAGATACACTATCCCTAAAGACAAACATTACCATACTAATTGGACCAGAAGGTGATTTTTCTTCAAAAGAAATTGAAATTGCTCTAGCATCAGGATATAGCCCTATTAGTCTAGGAGAGTCTAGGTTACGTACAGAAACAGCCGCTATTGTAGCAGTGCATAGCGTAGCTTTTATGAATTCTTAGAGATACGAAAATCCCTTAACATAATTATCCAGGTATAAGTCATATATTTATCACTCAATATTTCGTTTTTTATGATACATCTATTTAAGAAAACATGTATTCTTGCTTTGCTATTCACAAGTTGTTCTTCGAATAATAATAACACCGATAGCACACCAATAGTAGATAATCAAAATACGATTAGTGCTATTGAATTTATTGATGAATTTGTTATTCCCGTTCAAGAAATTAATGGAGTTCCCATAGGTGGATTATCAGGGATCGATTACCATAACAACAAGTGGTATTTAATTTGCGATACTTCGGTACCACCAATTAGATATTATGAAGCGGATATTGCATATACCAAAGATGGCTTTAGTAATGTAGCTATCAATACCATGGTTGAAATAAAAGATGAAACTGGAGCTCCGTTAGAAACCGGAATAGTGGATCCCGAAGCGATACGATTTGATACTGTATCTGGTACAATTTTATATACCAGTGAAGGCTCTATAGTAAACAACATTGATCCTGCATTACTAGAAATATCAACCAACGGAAATCAAATTAAAAGTTACACGCTACCAGATAATTTTAAAGCGAATAACAGTGATGACACAAAAGGTCCTAGACATAATGGTGTTTTAGAAGGTTTATCATTAAGTTATAATACTGAAGGATATTGGGTTTCTTTTGAATTACCTCTTACCGAAGATGGGCCCGAACCAACTACTGTCGATACTCAATCACCTGTAAGAATTACCTATTTTGATAAAACAAGTGCCACTGCGCAACGGCAGTTTGCTTATGAATTGGATCCTGTAGCCAGAGAAGCTACTCTAGGGACTACTTTTGAAGTAAATGGCTTAGTCGAAATTATAGAATATGATGAAAACAAATTTTTAACGTTAGAACGTTCTTTTGCCTCAGGTTATTTAGACGGAGGTAATAATGTAAAAATCTATAAGGTAGATGCCACAAATGCCACAAACACTTTGACCACAGAAACCTTAACTAGTACTACAGTAGTACAGGCCGAAAAAACATTACTTTTTGATTTTGAAACCATTCGAAGTCAGTTAACAAATAATACCGTAGATAACCTTGAAGGAATCACGTTTGGTCCAAAATTAGCCGATGGAAGTCGAACCATTGTAGTGATATCCGACAACAATTTTAATTCTTTTCTCCCACAATTAAATCAATTAATTGCGTTTAAAGTAATTCCGTAATCGGGATCATACGACCAATTATTTTAATGTATTCAAAATAGGTTCAATATTTACATAATAGATATCACCTGGTGGACGAACATTTTTTTCTTGCTTAGGAATGATTCCCGGTCGTTCTGAGGTAAAGAAAAGTGTTTTTTGATCTTTACTCAAACTAGGAGCAAAATCTGCATATTCTGAATTTACTTGCAATCCCAGGTTAATAAGTTCAGACCACGCTCCGTTATTATTCCAAGACACAAATAAATCTGGTGAACCATTACCTTCTGGATCACGAGCAGCAACAATAAGAAAGGTTTCATCATAAGATATACAAGGATTACTAGCATAAATTGATTTTCCGTTCAATTTCAACTCTATACTTTTTGATGATTGATAGCTACCTTTTTTATATTCACTTCTTACAATACCTCTCTTTTCTCTTTCTGACACAAAATAAGCATTCCCTGTGGTAGTCATGGTAACAAAAATATCTGTTGAGTCTGAATTAAAAGGTGATCCAGGGTTGATAGGTTTAGACCAACCATCTCTAGTTTTCTTAACGTACCAAGTATTATACACTCCTTCTTTTTTATGGGTACCTACTGGTCTTGTAGAACTAAAATATAACCTATTTCCATCGGGCGTTACAAATGGATCAACATCTCTATATTGGCCATTAGAAAATGGAAGATCTTTGGCTGCAGACCAATGTTTTCCATCATATAAAGAGTACATGATTTTCATAGTAGATCGATCTGCCGAAGTTCTATTAAAAAAGACTACATTTTCTTGAGCATTAAGTGTACTCGCAAACTCAGGAGCTTCAGTGGATATTTTTCCTTCGCCAAAAATTTGGGCCGTATCAGGAGCTTTCATTTTTTGTTTACACGAAATAAAAAGTAAACAAAGACTTAATATAACAGTAATTTTCATGTTGATTTTATTTTTGATGATGCTTACCAATACAGATATGTATTAGACTTGCATTCAAAATACATCAAAATTACTTTTCAAAAGGTTAACTTTATGCCAATTACAATTATTTTAAATTTTGGCTATTGTTGCACCTGTAGTTCTTAAACCGCTATCTTGTGTGTATGCTATAACCGAAAGCTTATCATTTTTTGAAATCCACTCTGGTATCTTAATCGTTACTTTTCCTGCATTTTCTTTTTCAACTCTACGATTAGCAACAATATTACTGTTTTTTAATACTCGATTACGATTTTCTCCTCGGGACACATCAGTTGTTCTTTCAGAAACCACCAAGGCTAATGTAATTGTATCAAAATCATTCCCTTCGACTTGATAATTTAACTGTACAGCTTCACCTTCTATTTTTACATCATGTAGTACAATCGCATTATTTGCTTTTGATTTTGAATATTTCTGCAATGCATCATCTGCTTTATATCGATTAGAACCTGTAAAATGCTCACTTCCGTTCACTACCAACTGCGGTGTGTAGATTGAGCGACTATTAAACTTAACTGCATATTCTCTTTGATAGTCGCTATACGATGCTGTACTAAAAGGATCTTTCCAACCTAATCTGTTCCAATAATCAACATGATAAGATAATACATATACGTTTTTATCCTCATAGGATTTCCTAATATTATCTAGTAATCTATCTGCTGGCGGACAGCTACTGCATCCCTGTGAGGTAAACAATTCTAATACAACAATCGACTCACTATTATTTTGCGCATTTAGTGATATCGAAGCTATAAGCGTTAATACAATCAAAAGCTTCTTTTTCATCTGTTTTATTTTAGTATTTTTAGACTTTATTTTAGACGAAAATTATGGGTAAACTTACTGTAGGTATTTTCATTTTTTTATTTTCTGTTTCCAATTATAGTCAGGATATAGCCATTTTACAATACAAAGGAGGTGGAGATTGGTACAGTAATCCAACAGCCTTACCTAACCTCATCCAGTTCTGTAATCAAAACATAAATACTGCAATTAACAGTAAACCTAAAACCGTAAAACCAGAAAGTATTGATATATTTCAGTACCCTTATTTACATATGACTGGGCATGGTAATGCATTCTTTACAGAAGAAGATGCCGAAAACCTAAGGAATTATCTTATTAGTGGTGGTTTTTTACACATTGATGATAATTACGGGATGGAGCCATATATACGAAAAGAATTAGTGAAAATTTTTCCAGAAAAAGAATTAGTAGAACTCCCTGTTACACATCCTATTTTTTCTTCTAAATACAATTTCCCACAGGGCTTGCCTAAAATCCATGAACATGATGGAAAACGCCCGCAAGCACTGGGAATTACTCATGAAGATAGATTATTGGTTCTCTTTACTTTCGAAAGTGATCTTGGTGATGGTTGGGAAAATGCCGAGGTACATAATGATCCTGAAGAAGTACGTATAAAAGCACTAAAAATGGGAGCAAATATTATCAAATATGCTTTTGAGAATTAATGAGTGAACAACTACATCATCATAATACTTCGTTTAACACAAAACAATTTCCGATAACACTTATTTGTGATCGAGTAAATTCTCCCGCAAATATTGGTAGCATATTCAGAATTGCAGATAGCTTTGGAATAGAACAAATTTATTTTTGTGGAGAAGATATTAGCATCATAAGTAAACGTATGCAACGTACTGCAAGATCAACTCACGAATTTGTTCCTTTTACTCAATCAGAAGATATCACGGATGTAATTAATCAATTAAAAAAGGAACAGTATTTTATTATTTCTTTAGAAATAACTACCAATAGTATTCCTATTTCTGAATACCAATTAGCATCCCCAAAAAAAGTTGCACTCATTATAGGAGAAGAAAGTTTTGGCGTTTCTGATGAGGCACTAGCATTATCCGATCAAAACCTACATATTAATATGTATGGAAAAAACAGTAGTATGAATGTTGCTACCGCTACAGGAGTTGCATTATACGAAATGACGAAACAATTATCAAACACTTAATATCTTTGCTTTATGAATTCTAAAACAATAGCATATGGTATCCTAAGAGCAATAGCCCTTATTGTTGGTATTTTAGGGCTGTTATGGTTTTTATACAAAATCCAATCAGTTCTGGTATATATTGCTTTTGCCGCCGTAATTTCATTAATGGGTAGGCCATTGGTTTCATTCTTAAAAAGGAAATTAAAATTTAATAATACACTGGCTGTTATGTTCACCTTATGTATTACTATTGGTCTCTTTTTGAGTATTTTCACATTATTTGTTCCTATTGTAGTAGAGCAAGGGCAGTTAATTGGAGAAATTGATGTAAATAGCATTGGTGATGATCTAGATCGCCTTAATCAAGAAATAAGTGATTATTTCAACATCAAAAAACTAAGTCTTTTGGAAGTCATTAGGAAAACGGACCTCATGCAATTTTTTGACTTAAAAGCTGTACCTAATGCTATAAACTCTTTTTTAAGCGGTTTTGGTGCAGTTTTAATTGGAGTCTTCTCCGTATTATTTATTTCTTTTTTCCTATTGAAGGATAGCCTATTATTAGAAAATAGTATGTTGGTTTTTGCAAAAAAAGAAGATGAAAATAAATTCATGAGAGCCTTTACTAAGATCAAGGATTTGTTGTCTCGTTATTTCGTGGGTCTATTACTACAAGTACTTATCTTATTTGTGCTGTACACTATATTACTACTCATATTTGGTGTTCATAATGCTATAGCCGTCGCACTAATAGCAGCAATTTTAAACCTAATACCGTATGTAGGTCCTTTATTTGGGGGTGTGCTAGTATTAATCCTGGCCACAACCAGTAATTTGGGATATGATTTTTCTTCCGTAATACTACCAAAGTTAAGTTACATTCTTATAGGTTATTTAATCATTCAATTAATTGATAATTTTATAAACCAACCTTTAATTTTTGGTACTAGTGTAAAATCGCACCCGTTAGAAATTTTCTTAGCTATTCTTATTTTTGGATTATTATTTGGGATTGGAGGGTTAATCGTTGCAGTACCTTTCTATACTGCGATTAAAGTAATCGCTAAAGAGTTTTTATCAGAGTATAAAATTGTAAAAACGTTGACTAAAGACTTGTAATTGAATTCTAACCTATTACATAAAAAAGTACAGGAGTATATTTTTGAAAAATCAAATACTACTATTGATTTAAGCAAGTTGATTTTAAGTAAAAGTCCTTTTGAAAACATTTCTTCTAAGGAATTGGCACAACAAATTAGCGGAAGATTAAAAGTAAAACAAAAACTTCCTACTTGGCATACCCAAAGTGGTATCTATTATCCACCAAACCTTAATTTGGAGCAAACCTCTTCTGAGGTAACAGCTTTGTATAAAAGTAAATTAATATCCGGAGAAACATTAATTGACCTGACCGGTGGTTTTGGGATTGATGATTATTTTTTTTCCAAAACATGTAATAAAGTTATTCATTGCGAACTCAACTCCGAATTAAGTGAGATCGCATCGCATAATTTCAAAATTTTAAAATCTAATAATATCACCCCAGTTTTTGGTGATAGCATTGACATTCTAAAAAAACTAGAACAAACCGATTGGATATATATTGACCCTTCGAGAAGGCATGATCATAAAGGAAAGGTTTTTTTTCTTGAAGATTGTTTACCTAATGTTCCCGCTAATCTTGATCTTTTTTTTACTAAAAGTACATCTATACTCATAAAAACTTCTCCTCTGCTCGATTTAAGAGCCGGAATCAACTCTTTACAACACGTAAAAGAGATTCATATTGTGGCTGTACAAAATGAGGTTAAAGAATTATTATGGGTCTTGGATAAAAATTTTAATGGCGATATCATCATTAAAACGATAAACATTCGAAAAAAAGGAAATCAAGAGTTTTCGTTTTTACTAAAAGATGAATCCAATGTTTCGGTAAGTTATTCATTACCAAAAAAATATCTTTATGAACCCAATGCTGCTATTTTAAAAAGCGGTGGTTTTTTAAGTGTCGCGAATAAACTTAATGTGGATAAGCTTCATTTACATTCGCATTTGTATACCTCTGATCAAAAATTTGATTTCCCGGGCAGGAATTTTGAAATCCTATCCGTATACGCATACCAGAAAAAAATTATTTCGAAAATTGGTATTAAAAAAGCCAATATCACTACACGAAACTTTCCAGAAAGTGTTACTAGTCTTAGAAAAAAATATAAAATTAAAGACGGTGGAGAGGACTATCTATTTTTTACTACAAACAATGAACAAAAAAAGATAGTCATACATTGTAGAAAACTACTCTCTTAAGGCTTGGTAAAAACCGTAGAGTGCGACATATATCCCTCGATATATATTTTTAGTTCGTTTGGAGAGCTACTTTCTACATTATTAATCAAAAAGATTCTATCCTCATCAATGTTTTTATAATATCCAGCTATTTTTGGAGCATTAGATTGAATACTCAATCTAATCATTCTTAATTCTATATTATCAGGTTCAGATAATATAGCTTGATCAATCATCTTTTTTCCTTTATTAAAATAAGACAATTTTGTAAAAGGGTTCCAAGCAAAAGAGGCTTTTAAAGCAAGAGCCGCACCATGATAACCTTCAAAAATAGCGCCATCGTTTTGTGTTGCCTTCTTTGTTAATTCATAAAAATGATCTGCTTTTTCTTTAGAAGCATTACAATACTTATAAGAATCACGTATTTCTTCAACAGTAACTACATCACTAGAAAAAAACATAGAGATCATTACAAAGGCAATAGATAAAATTTTCATGTAAAGGAATTAATTATTTAGCTAACGAGATTTTTAACAACAAATTATTTTTTTTACCATCATAAGCTTCCAGAATAACATCTTTATTAGGTAATGTGGCTGCCTTGGTTAATTCTAATACATCTAATCTAGAGTTTCTAATATCACTACCTGTTAAAATCGCTTCTTTAGAAACCTCACCAGTAGTGTCATCTATAACATAAGAAGTAAGATAAATAAATTCCTTTTTACCATCAAAGTATCGCGCAGGGGCCTCTTCAAAAGATCGTTTTAAATTTGTAAAGTCATCTACAAAAAATAGATAATGTTTACCATTATTCATAAAATTAAGATACGACATACTTCGCTTACTTATTGTTCCTAATTGATTTTTAGGAAGTTTATGCATCCATCTTATTTTATTGTCTGGGGATAACTTAAAAGCAAAAATATCCCTGTAATAGTATCTGTATGTTGTTCTGGATCCGGAGGAGCTTGATGTTGTAAAAGATTCTACATAACGTTGTTCTCCCAATATAGTAGTGCTTCCATCACTATTAAACATTACATCATTTACTCTAAGATTTTCCAGATCTTTCTTATCATTATCTTTTTGAGTCCCTTCATTAATTCGTGCTTCTCTTTGTAAAGCAAAATTTTGAAGTATTTCACTTGGAAGATCACTTTTAATCATTTCGGCAACAGCCCCATCACTAGCTAGAGAAGCCGAAAAGATTCCTGATATTTCTGTTTTATCTATGTTCTTTGCATAAAAACCAGAGACTTTCACTTTTCCACCTTTATCAAACTCTATTACTGCATCCGTAATCGAATTTCCAGGGATGTCTAACATGTGTTTTACAATTGGGCCGCTATTTTCATTAATCTTATATACTTCTGTACGATATGAAGTAGTTAATTTATCCTTTTCATTGGTTACCTCATCAAAAAATGAAGCAGTCATATAAAAGTTCCCTTGATTATCGATAGCAAAATCTTCTCCTTGCATAAGATCTGATGGATGAAGCATCTTTACTTTTCTTCTCCATAATAAGTTTAAACCATCACTAAAAACACTTATTCCTACTTTATCAGGTTTATTATCCCCAGTTCTGATTCGAAACAATACTAATAGTTTACTCTCATCTGGAGATTTTTTAAAAACGAATTGATTTATTCTACCACCAGCATCATAGCCATATGTACTTTTAAAACCAAAATCCTTTGCTACGGCTTCTTTATCATTTACTAATTGTATAGGTTTTTCTGCAACAATCCCGCTTACCGAAACTTTTTGACCGTATGCCCTATTGCTTTTTGTATAAAACACTACTGCTTTACCATTTAATTGCATAACGGTTTGAAAATCCCCTTTATCTTCGATAACCTGGCGTTTTTTAATATCTTCTTTAAGATCATTTAAATCAAAACGCTGTATGGTCATTGAGTTTCTACCTTTCTTAACCGAAACTAATCGATCTCCACTGGCAACATAATACGTATTTAAATTTTTGATACGTTTATACTTCTCTCCTGTTTTAAATGTAAAATCTTCGAGAAGAACAGGTTTTTGGGCATAAAGAAAGCCGTTAACTAAAAAAGTAAAAAGAAGAATACAACATATCTTCGATTTCGAAATGTTTTTACAAATGCTCATAACAGATTAAATAGGTCAATAGAATACAAATATATGAAAAGGTTTCTTTGGCATGTAATACAAAGTTTAGGCCAAATAAAAAGTATCGAAAAAACTGATTTTCAAGTTTTTAAAAACAGAACAAAATCAAATAGAAAATAATGCAAAAAAAATGTTGCATTGTAGGGACATAAAAGTTACATTTGCATCCGCATTTGAAACAGTAATGCGAAGTTCATAACAAATTTTAGGAGAGGTGCCAGAGTGGTAATGGAGCAGATTGCTAATCTGTCAACGCGCAAGTGTTGCCCGGGTTCGAATCCCGGTCTCTCCGCATTTTGTTTTCGGGGTGTAGCGTAGCCCGGTTATCGCGCCGCGTTTGGGACGCGGAGGTCGCAGGTTCGAATCCTGCCACCCCGACTTTATAGAGTTACGGGCTCGTAGCTCAGCTGGATAGAGCACCTCCCTTCTAAGGAGGCGGTCATAGGTTCGAATCCTATCGGGCTCACATTAAGCCATACTAGTAATAGTATGGCTTTTTTGTTTTGTTAAAGCTTATTCTTTTTATTTTTTTGATCCTTTTTTATACTTTCTACCGTACCAAAGTAAAATACCGCTTACTGGTAAAGAGGCGCAAATTAAACTCACTAAAAAAGCAATGATTTTACCTACTATACCTCCAATCGCACCAATATGAATATCATAATTCATTCTTATCACTTTATCCGCAAATTTTGCGTCCTTGTATTTACCATAAATACTGGTAGTTTCAATTTCTTGCAGTGTATTTTGGTCAAAAAACAGATAATCCATATTATAGTATAGTCCTTCAGAATTACTTACCTCTACAAGAACTGTGGTTGAATCATTTTCGGGATAATGTAACTCAAAAGCCTTGGCACTTTTATATGTTTTTGAAAGTAAAGGGATGAGTCGATCATAGGCTGGCTTTTGACCTTTTTCAACCAGAACAGCACTTACACTTTCCGGAATGATAAATTGAGGTGCTTTATCTCCTCCTGTGGCTTTGTATGCGATAAAATAAAACCAGTTAAATGCCATAACGCATCCCGTAAAAGCCAAAACTAATCCAAGCGAAGAGATATAGAACCCTACTACGGTATGTAGATCAAAATTTTTGCGTTTCCAACGGGTTTTACTGTTCCAATCAAATTTTAATCGTTGACGCCAATTTTTTGTATTTCTTGGCCACCATAAAATAAGACCACTGATTAATATGATTAGAAATAATAAAACCGAATAGGATACAATTCTTGAGCCTATAGCATCTGGTAACCATAACCGTAAATGTCCTTTTAATATAAACCCAAAAAAGCCAACATCATTATTAGTTTTTTTAATAAAATCCCCCGTATATGGATTTAAAAAGACGCTGTGGTAAAATAGTTCTGGTTCCGCTTCATAAAACACAACCTCAATAGCTTCATTTGGTTGTCCATAAATTACCCCGTGGATACTCCTATTTGGAATAGCCATTTCTGCCAATTGTTTTATTGTCGATGCAGGAAGAAATTCCTGATCTTTAGGAGTTACATATTTATAGTCATTATAAAAACTCTCTATCTCTTCTTTAAATACCCAAAAACACCCTGTTATAGAAACTACAAAAACTACCAAACCAGTAGTTAAACCTAATATTTTATGAATTTTCAGTATCGTTTTACGAGTGTTTCTCTTCTTCTTCATGGCCATGTATGATATGTTATATAAAAAGAAACACCCTTAGAAGTATTATTATACATCTAGGAGTGTTCTTACTCAAGTAAAGTGGTTAGTTAGTTATTTTGAAAATTCCTTTTAATCCCAAACCTAGAACCTTAGCTCCTTTGGTAGCAGTTGCTGTTTCTGGGTCTACGATGTAAATATGTGTTTCGGTAGCGGTTGAGCTACTTAAATAGGCTTTACCATCTTCTACAAACATAGGTGATGTGTAGCGATGACCATGAGTTGGAACCCCTGTCACATCTGTTACAGTTTTATTTACTAAATCTATCACCACCATCTTAAAAACATCTTTCTTAAAAAAGGCTCCCCATTCTCCTGCTCCATTGGTATCATCAACAATAATTCTAGCTATGGCTTTTCCGTTACCCACATAATCCATCCAAAATAATTTACCACCGCTAGTAGCTTCCTCAATATTGAAGAAATAATCAGGATCAAACTCTGTTGCACCATTTTTAATTCTTAAAATACCAGAAGGTTTTGTTGCAGCAGTAAACCCTGCACTTAATGCAGATGTAGAGAAAGAGTAAATATCTCCGTTTTCGGTTTTTTCAATACCCGTGCTATGTCCGTTTACTCCAATAGGGCTTGTTCTCGAATCTTGGATGATTTTCTCTAATTGGAATTCTGGGTATGTGAAAACCGCTACATAGGCACGATCTACATCTGGAGTAACAAAAGATCCATCGGCTAACCATTTATGATAAGACACGAATAATTTACCTTCTCTAAGTACCATCCCCGTAACCCACGGAATAGAACCTGGGTCTTCGGCCGTACCACTTCCCATATCAATATCTATAGGATGTTCTACAACTCTTTCTAATAGACCTGTTTCCGCATTAACAATATGAAATCTCTTATCTGCAAGGCCTCCATAAGTCAATTCTACCGCAAGAAGCGTTTTATCATCTATAGCCGCATAATTATCCAGAGTAGATTGAAAAGCAAAATTTGATTTTTCTATCAATTCGCCGTTTTCATCTAACTCGTATGCTATACATTTATCATCATCAGAATATCCCGCTGTGAATACCGTGTTTTCTACATTATGAAAAAACCTCCACCCTTTTAATGGTGTTCCTTGCCCTTCTACTGTAATTTCACCAGTCGTTAAAGATGCTATTGACGGAAGCTCTAAAATGTAATCTACAGGACTCGCATCACCTACAGGAAATGCCTCAAAACCCACAATATATTTAGAAACGGCTGTTGGCTCTGGATCAACAGGAACTCCATCATCATCACTCCCACAAGAAATAATGAATATAGTCATCACTACAAGTAGTATTATATTTTTGGTTAATTGTATTGTTTTCATTTTTGATATGATTTAAAATATTAGAAATTGTTTTTAGTTCGATACGTAGTATCTAAGTTTTATATAAAAAGCCCGACCTGGTTGTTGGATTTCGAAATTATCGTAGATTTTGGCATCAGTGATGTTTCTTGCTAATAGAGAAATATTATAATGCCCTTGATCAAAAGAATATCCTAATTGTAAATTATGAGAAAACTGTTCTGGGATAATATCCCGATCTTCGGGATTTCCTTCAACGAATGAAGTAAGTGGATAATCATGCACGTAGTATGTGCTCCACGACATATTAAATGCATCCGATCCAGAAAGTATATTCTTAAACCTCGCTCCCATTCTCGCATTACCAAATAAATAGGGAATATTGGCTATACGCTGATTTTTCAGAAAGTCTATTCCTGAGTTTTCTCCAGCATTACGATCGATAATATTTTGGTAAGTGGCATTAAGATCCAAAAAGTATGTGCCCTTATAGAGGGTTCTAATTTCACCTTCAAACCCAGTACTTCTGGCATTAGCTGTATTATAATACCTAGAGAAGATACCCTCGGATCTTATTGCTATAAAATTTTTGGATTCTCTAAAGAAAATATTGGTATCCAACTGTATGTTCAGTTCATTTTTATTTGTAGAAAAAAGTGCCCCAAAATTCACATTAGAACTCTCTTCGGGTAACAATTCTGGATTAGATTTTAATAAAAACCCATCTCCGAACACTTCGTACCCCTCTGGCATTCTAAACGTTTTTTCGAACGAACCTTTGATTTGAAAATCATCTGAAAGCTTATACGTGGTCGCTAGACCATATCCCAATTCTTCAAATTCATTTTCGAATTTTGTGAATCTATCCTCTTCGACATTTGTAAAAAGATCCTCGATAATTCCTTCAGAATTTAAAAGATACCCTTTAACAAATACAGAAGTATTCCAATTTGAGTTGACTAAACTGACATCATAGGATAGTCCAAAAATGTTTTTATTTACTATATGTGGGTCTTGAAAAGCAATACGCCCTGTTCTGGCTGGATCATCTCCTTTTCGTTTAATATAGTTTTTGGTATAATTAAAACTAAGTGCATGTAAATTGTTAATCTCATACTTTGCTAATGCATTAATTAGATGTAAATTATCCTTGAACTCGAATAATGTCTTGCTAGATTCAAACTCTCCTAATGTTTGATCGCCACGTTCAATAAAATTGCCAAACCAATCATATTTTCGAGACGACGTATCTACTACTTTCTCTTGATTTTGAGCAATCGATGCATAGATTTTTAATTTCAATCTATCATTAAATAAATTATTTTTTTCAAAATTTAAGGATGCCGAAATCACATCATTCTTGGTAAAAACTTCCCCGAAAGGGTTTTGAGGATCTATTGGGTGTTGAATTTCATTTTTATTCGCAGATGCTAAGATTCCGATCAAGAGTTGGTCTGCGAATACTTTATCAACTACACCAAATTTTAGATGTGCCATTTGCGAATCATAAGCGTCATGAAATCGTCTTACATTATCCCTTCTTTCTCCTGTATCATTACCTAATTCATCTCTAACTTCGATATCATCAATTGTATAATCATTATCCGAATAGTTATAAAATGAAGACAACTGTATTACAAACCCTTTTTTTGAAAAATAACGACCGTTTAAAGTAGCTCTATGGGTATTAAAAGAACCTACATCATAAGACACATCCAAAAAATTATTCTTTCGCCGATTTGTAATGATGTTCACAGCTCCCCCCAATGCATCTGCTCCCAGATAAATGGGTACTACTCCTTTGTACACCTCTACTCTTTCAATTAGAGTAGCCGGAAAATTGTTAAGTGATAGAGAACTTCCATAATTTTCTAATGAAATTCCATCAACAAAAAATTTAATTTGTTTACCCGATAAACCATTGAGCGAAAAATCAAATGCCGATCCCAAACCTCCTCTTTGTCTAACATTTACACCGGGTATCGTAGTTAGAATAGCATTTATATCTACACTGGCATTTTTTAAACCTTTGGTTTGAATAACTTCTACCTCAAAGGCTTTTTCTTTTATTTTTTTGGCCTCTGTTTTTCCCTTTACGATAACATCACTAAGAGCTTCAATATTTTCTTGAAGAATAATCTTTAATGATGTAGTTGTTCCTGTTACTTCTATGGTATAAAAATTCTTTTTAAAACCAATAAAACTGGTTTCTAAAGTATACAACCCCTTGGGTAAAGAAATCTCGAATTCACCATTAAAACCACTAGTGGTTCCTACGTTTTCTAATTCTATTATTCTAATAGATGCCCCAGGTATGGGGTTAGAATTTTGATCAAGGACTACCCCTTGAATTAGTTCTTGCCCATTACACCATAAAGTGATAAAAAGCAAAAAAAGTATGCTACATTTTTGTTTTAAAATAACCACTGACTATAATTATTTTTTGATTAATTTAGCGACCAGATAATTGTTATTTATATTTGGTCTAAATAAATTTAAAGTGCAAAATTAGTGTCTAGAGAAAGAGAAAAATGACGCATTATGGATAAAAAAAGACGTGAAAATACGTCGGTTAAAGACAAGCAGAACTTATGTACATTATATTCAATTTCACAGTTAGTTACGACTCAGGAACAATGTGGCATCGTCTCTAAAAATTTTAAATTTATAGACGAATATGGTATTGGTCATCTTACATCTCATCGTTTTGATGGTCTTTATATTAGTATCTGTGATGTGCTTTTAAAAAAAGATTTAGTTATAGATGGGCATTTACCAGATAGTTTTTTGGAACTCTCTTTCTTAATTGAAGGAGAACTAATCATCAAAATTGATGGAGTAAACGACGACCTTGTTTATGAAAGTCAAGAATGTTATTTGGTGCATTTAAAAAACATCCACGGATCCATCTCATATTACAAAAGAAAAAGACTTAAGGAGATAAAAATTAGAATGAGTTTTGAATTTATACAAAGACACAGGCTTAACGAAGAATTTGATATTTTAAACAGATATTCTTTATTAAAGTTTCAAAATAGTTTTTTACACCCATTGTGTTCTAAAAAACAAGAAATACTTGCCGAGATATTATCAGACAGGCGTAAAGGTCTATTAAAAAGGTTATTTCTAGAATCCAAAATATTAGAACTCATTGCCTTGCAACTCGAAACAGTAACGGCCGTTAAACCCAAGAAAACAGCTCAAGTAGATAATCTAGTCAAAAAACTTTATCAGGTACAGCATCTAATTGCTTCGGATCTTTCTATACAGTACTCTATACAACAGTTATCTAAGCAAATTGGATTAAATGATTTTGTCCTAAAAAAAGAGTTTAAAAGAATATTTGATAAAACAATTTTCGAATACGCCATTGAACTTCGTATGGATAAAGCAAAACAACTTTTACTTCATAGCAATAAGCCTATTTACGAAATCTCCGAACTTGTTGGGTATAAAAATGCTACCCACTTTACTGCTGCCTTTAAAAAAATTGAAGGTATGACTCCTAAGGGGTATAGAAACAGTAATGCCTCTTAAAATTTCATTATACGATGGTTTTTGTCTTTCTAAACTGTGCTTTTGCTAAAATTTCCATTTTACGTAAGTCAAATGGTTTAGTTTTCATACAAGCCCCTACCCAGAGGTTTGTTATTTCTAACAGTTCTTTTTTTAATAACGGGTTTACCTTTTTTTTACATTGAATATGATGGTATTCAAAATTGAATCGATCCGTTGTATTACGAATAAACTGATGTAAAGAGAGTATTGTTTTTTGTTTTTCGACTATATTCTCTATTAGCCCTAAAGATTGTAAATATCTCGCCTTATAGATTTTATTACTTCTAATCAGAATATCAGCATTTACATTGCTAATTTTTCTGGTTAGTAAACTATGAGCTCCCATACCAGGAAATAAATTAAATTTATTCTCGGGCAAACAAAATTGCGCATGTTCTTCGGCTATAATAAAATCGTGAGCTAAAGCACATTCAAAACCGCCGCCATAAGCGTTTCCTTCTACCAATGCTATTGTAATCACTGGTAAACTAAATGAGGAATAAATATTATAAATAGCATCAATACAAAGATGGGCATACATTTTTAGTTTTTCAATATTGCCAGAAGTAATACAATCAAGGAAAAAAGGTAAATCTCCTCCCATGTTATAAATCCCTTGATGTTCTGACCCCGAAACGATAAACTTTAAAGGTCTATCAGGATGAGAAAAATAAACTTTTACCCAATCACAAAATTCTCGAAACTCCTGAAGACCTTGTAAACAAAAGTTGGGCATTCCGGTATCTTTTATTTTCCAAAGCAAGAGCTCTTTTTCTTTAAAATAATGTATCGAAACACAATCAAATTGTCTCATCATATTATGTTTTTTGGATTGCCACTTGCTTTTTGGCAAGACTAACATGTTTATTTTTTGAAAGAAACAACCTGTCTAATACAAGCTTTTGAACTATTAACGTTAAAAGGATATAAAAAGAAATTAGCCAGAGTACACCATTAACCTCAAATTGTTGGTATCCTAAGACACCCATCCCCCAACAGATTAATACCCATTGGATCAAGTAGATTGTTGTTACTCGTTTACTGCAATAATAAAAGAATTCGAAAACAATATTTTCTTTTACTCGTGTCACGAGTATATTTGTTAACCACATTATTATCAGGTTGAACCCTGCCAAATAAAATACTCCTCCTGGTCCTAAATGAAAATAATCTCCAAAATGATATTCAAAATTATAATAACACAGCCCGCCACCAACAAGCATGAGGATGATTCCTGCTATACCCATTTTATTAAATAAATGTCTTGTGCTATTTCTTTTCTCTTTATACCACATCCCAAAGAACATCCCAATAAGAATAAATGAAAACCAAGGGAATACTGCGAAATACACATTCCACTTTGCCCCCCACATCAGGTCAAGAATATAATCTGCTCCCCCTATTCCTAACCTAAGGCCACTAATTTCTTTAGTTACAATAGCTACGAAAAATGCTATTATAAGAGGGACATATTTATTTTTTGAGAATTTATTAATGACTCCCATAAATAACAAAGAAACTCCTGCTAATTGAAGAATATCACCAGTTCCTAGCATATAGATCATATTGTCTAATGTAGCTGGTGCCGTCCAACCATAAGCTTCAATAAAACTATCGGGAACAGTACCTATCAATGCCGGAAGTACAAACTTTAGAAAATTCATAAGATAGCCAATACCTAGAATGTAGAAAGCTCTTTTGATAGAAAGTACAATACTTTGATTTCGCGATAATGTAAATGATACTCCCATCGCAATTAAAAACATCGGTGTTCCTTTTCCTATTAAGTGGATAGCTTTTCCCAACCAGGTTTCTGATTGTGTAGCGGTATCTCCATAAATCCATAAAGTATGTACGATAATTACCATTAATACACTTATTCCCCTCGCCAAATCTATAGCACGTATTCTATTTTGTGGTTGCATAGGATGTATCTGATTTTTCATTTTCTATTTCGTTTTTATACTGAGCAATGGGGTTTTTTATGGTTCCTTTGAATTGCAGACTTTCTACAGGATCTGCTAGGTTGAGCATATGTTTTGTATTCATTAATTGTAATCGGTTAAGACAGCATCTTTTGAATTCTGGAGCAAAAAGATCTATTCGCTTAAATTTATCCAAAAGCTCAGGTTTTGATTGCTGATAGGTTGTAATACATCGTGCAACTTGTTTCCAAAATATGGCTTCAGAATAACCGCCTTGTGTGACGAGGATATCCGACAAGAATCTAAAGAAACAATCAAAAACATCAGTGAAAATTGCTAGTGCTTTTATTTCATCATTAACTTCGACATATAATCTTTTTGCCTCATCTGGCAACTCCATTGTTTCATCGAAAACCGCAATCTCTTCGGTAATATCTTTCATAATTGCCTTTACTGGGATATTATTTTCTAATACCATGATTAAATTTTCTCCATGAGGCATATACACTAATTCATATTGAAACAAGCAATGCAAAAGTGGTGTTAAATACGCATGTAGATAACGTTCTAACCAAATCTCTACAGATACCGAAGAAGCCTTTATTAGTTCAACTACAAGTGAATTTTGATCATTATCCAAATGCAGAAATGCGGCCATAGTCATTAAAGTTTGATTACTCGTAATTTTAGAAAATGGGCTTTCTCTCCATAGTGCCGATAACATTTTATTATGAGCCTTTGTTTTTCCCAAGGTTTCATAATATCGATTTCTATAACCAACCGTTGCTATTTCTCCGAGCATGGTAAACCCAGTTTCGGTTAAAAGATCATCTTGCTGTAGGAGATTTGAAATCCAATCTGTAATTACTGGTGTGCTCTGCATATAATAAGGAGATAATCCTCTCATAAATCCCATATTAAGTATAGATAAGGCAGTTTTTACATATAATTTCTCAGGATGTGTTCTATTAAATAAAGTTCTAATGGATTGTTGTGCAGCGTACTTATCGGCAGTTTTTCCTAAAAAAACGATGTTCTGTTGTGCAATGTCTTGAGCAAAAATGGTACTAATCTTAGTATCCCATTGCCAAGGATGCACTGGAATGAAGATATAATCATCTGGATGAAGGCCAAGATCAATTAATTTTTGAGTAAACATCCCAAGAGCATCTTTTCCAAGTTCGTTTCTCATTAATTCATCATAATTATACGCTGGTACACTATGATAGTCTGTTTTAGTCCTGTGCCCAGCTATCCAGATCAGTGAAAGTGTCATATGAGTCTCTGGAGCAAAATCATGGTACTGCCTTATATTAAAACCATTGCGACCATTGTTGGCCACAAAACATGGGTGACCTTCAGTCATTGACCTTTCTACATCCTGAAAACTAGCTTCTACTAATTCATTTGCAGTATATGTTTGATTAACATACTTGTAAGCAGCACCGTGCAACGTACTGGTTATTTCTTCCATATACGTAGGTAACATATCATCATGAATTCCAAGCGTATTCTTAAGCTCTAATATAAAATCAAGAGCATCAAGTTCTATCTCTTTATTATCCTTCATTTTTAATATCGAAGAAGAATCAATATGTAAATGATTTAAAGCACCTTGTTTTGCGTTAAAAAAATAGAAAATTTCAGGAATATCTGTAAATAACTTATAGGTTTTCCAATTCTCCTTATGCTCTAATAACTCAAGCTCTAATAATAACTCATGAGAAAATTCGGCAATAGCTTTTTTGATTAAATTTCTATTTACCAATGACCAAACTTTTGGAGTTAAATGCGAAATTTGATCTGATAACATTAATGTATCTGAAGTATTCATTAGGCAGTAATATTTTTAATGTGAATTTTGATTTTGAATTGCATCCTCATAATCCTTACGTGTGCAAATCGCTAAATGTGCTTTTTTATGTGATAATTGAATTTCTTTTTGATATACAAAACCTGCTTTGGTATTGAGTACGTGAATTTTTTCATTGGCAACATCAGGTTCTACAACAATTCTTTTCACTTCTGGGTTTTTAAATAAAAAATCCATTGTAGTTGCGAACACTTTCCATGTAAATTTTGAAACTTTTTTCTCTACTGGAGCTACCAAAATATGCATCCCAACATCTCCCGTTAGAACCTTGTAGTGATCAGCAATACTATCTTGATTTGGGTCATAATATTCTATCAAAAAAATAGGAACATGGTTCAAGGTTCCCATACATACGTGGTGATGCTCATTATTCTCTATCTTTCTATATTCCTGTTCGACCTGTTCTACAGTAAATTCTTGCATTCCCCAGTATCGGGCATATGGTTTATTAACCCAACTATGTATTGTTTTATGGTCATTCTTAAGATCAAAAGCGCGTATCTGTATTTCTCCAAAGTTTTCATAACTCTTAGAAAACAGTATTTTCGTTTTGGTTATGGGGTTCATATTTTATGTGGTTTTAAAACAGGTTTTTTAAAATTTATTTTGAATAGTATGATATACAGTCCTAAAGTGACCGCAAAGCCTATACATGCGAATGTGAAAGGAATTTTTAATCCATATTGATCTACAAGAACCCCAACTAATAATGAAGAAATCAATACTCCAAAATTTTGAAAAAAATGGACTTTACTATAGTCTGTTGCATAGGTCTCTGGAGTACTAAATTCAAAAAGCAATATGTCAAAACGAACAATCGCTCTAAAAACTGCCCATCCATATATAACTCTACTTATAGCAACCACAACTGGTATCGAAATTCCTTGTCCTAGTAAACCTATTACCCCAATACATAATGGGATAGCAATGCCTTTCAATTTTGTCTCTTTTCTTTTAAAATCCCACCAAAGCACCAACAATGCAACAAAACCTGGTAACGCATATACAGCTCCCGAAACAAGTTTACTTTCATAAACCGATATGTATTCCCAATAAGAAGAAAAAAATGGTCGAGTAATAAATGCACTTGCATATAACAGTAGTGTAGTAATTCCTATTTTTAGGATGAATCCTTTTGGGATCATTTTATTATTTACCACTACTTTATCTTTGATTTCCTTGGTTATTGAAGTATCATATTTCTTACTTTTAAGCAAATAACCACTCATTGCCATTTGTATAAAATCACCCAGTGCCATAATCAAAAAGATATAACTGGCATCGATCAAATCCACGGTTAAACCTCCAATTACCGCTCCCAAAATTCCACCAAGATGAACCACTACTGATAATAACCCAATAGTATCTGGATGTTCTTTTTTAGTTATGATTTTTAGAATATATGGGTAAACTAATAAGTAACTTCCTTTAAACAGTACCATTACAAGAGAAATGATCCAGAAATTAATATATGATGTAGTCCAATAACAATAGAGTGCCAAAATACCCGCAATACATTGCGTATACACCAAGATATTGAGTTCTGCTATTTTTTTAGAAACATAAGCCCAAAATGGAAAAGCAATCATCACCATAAAGCAAATTGCTGCAAAATAATACCCAACCCATTCGGGATCTGTAACTCCAAATCGAGCTTCGAAAAACTGTGGGTAAAATGGATGTAGCAAATAATCACTTACTACCGCCACCAGTGTCATTATGATTAGAAAATTCTTCATACAACAGGTGTTTCCTTCTTAATCTCCTCTTCTTCAGTCACCTCAAATTGCTGAAAAGCAATTTGTTTTTCAATTGGATAATAATCTGTACCCGTTAACTCCTTAATGATATAAGAATTTCTATAACATGCCATGCCCAAATCCGGAGTTACAAATCCATGTGTGTGTAATTCGGCATTTTGAACAAAAATATCCATACCTTCATTATCAATAGCATAATTACGATGCACCTTATATCTTCTTTTATCATCCCATCGAATGCGATCTCTGATACCACTTATAAACTCAGGTTCATGATATGTATAACCAGTGGATAATATTAATCCATCTGTATGGTGTTGGTAATATTTATCTTGCTCATGTTGATGAAGTTCTAGATAAAAACTATCCAAAACATCATCATACGTGGCCTTTACTAATTCTGAATTTGTCCTGAGATTAATACTCACGTTATTAGTGAGTTTTTTGGTATATATTAAATCATAAATATTGGCTATTAAGTCCTGATTTATACCTTTATAAAGATGTTTCTGATCTTTGATTAAATGATCCCTTTTTTCTGCAGTAAGATTATAGAAATAATTTACATACTCTGGTGAAGTCATTTCTAAAGTGAGCTTCGAATATTCTAAAGGAAAAAACCTTGGCGAACGTGTAATCCAGTTAAGTTCATAACCTAATTGATCAATATCTTGCAGAAGATCGTAAAAAATTTCTGCTGCACTTTGACCACTTCCTAGAACAGTAATTTTCTTCTTGGATTGTAGATTTTTTTTGTGCGTTAAGTAGGAAGAAGAATGAATCGTTTTTCCTTTCAGATTTTGACAACAATTCGGGATGTACGGTTGTGTTCCCGTACCCAATATTAATTTTCTGGTTCTGTAGATCGTAGTGTCTTGAGTTCTGGTACATTTTGATAAGACTGTATAGTATTTATCCTTATTACTATAGGTCACTTGGGTGACCTCAGTTTCAAAGTAAATGTTCGATAGTTTCCGAATCGCCCATTGACAATATTGGTTATACTCGTTTCTAAGGAGTAAGAAGTTTTCGCGTATATAAAATGAGTAAATGCGCCCTTGTTCTTTTATATAATTAAGAAAACTAAATGGACTTGTTGGATCTGCTAGGGTTACAAGATCCGCCATGAAAGGGATTTGTAATGTGGTATCCTGTAATAACATTCCTGGGTGCCAATTAAATTTTTCTTTTTTGTCTAAAAAAATGCCATCCAATTCGGTTATAGGATCTGTTAAACACGCCAATCCTAAATTAAATGGCCCCACTCCTACACCTATAAAATCGAATATTTTTTCTTCGTTTTTTAGCATAATTTTGTTAGTTATTAAATGTATAATTTTGTCCTGTTGTCTTGATCATTTGAATAATATTCAATAGATCATCAATTGTACTTTTGGGGTTTAATAATGTAAATTTCAAATACACTTTTCCTTTTAATTTTGTACTAGCTATAGAAGCTTGGCCAGATTTGAATAATGTATTTTTAATATGTAGATTAATGGTGTCGTGAATAGAGTCATTATCTATTCCTTGTGAAATATATCGAAATACCAAAGTGCTCAATTCTGGTTTATGAGCAATTTCAAAATAGTGATCATCTTTAATATGTTGATATAGGTCTAATGTCAAATAATGTACTTTTTCGAGGAAAGATCCTATGGTTTTGGCTCCAGTCATTTTTAATGTAAACCAAAGCTTTAAGGCATCGAATCTTCTAGTGGTTTGGATAGATTTTTCGATAAGATTAGGGCATTCATCATTTCTATGTTCTAAAGGATTAAGATAATCTGCGTAGTAAGAAACATATTTAAAATATTTAGTATCTCTTATCAAAAAGGCACTCGAGCATACAGGCTGAAACATTGTTTTATGAAAATCTATAGTAATAGAATCGGCATGCTCGATACCGCTCAATTGATTTTTATGAGTTTCTGTTAGTATATAACCTCCTCCATAAGCCCCATCTACATGAAACCAAAGGTTATATTCATTGGTAATTTTGGCTATAGTATCAATTGGATCAAAGCTTCCAAAATCAGTAGTCCCCGCCGTCGCTATGATAGCAATAGGAATATTACCTAATTGTTTTTCTTTTTCAACAGCTTGTACCAATGCATCTGGTTTCATTTTCATGCGATCATCTGTCTCTACGGGGATTACAGAATTGTACCCCATACCCAAAAGTGCAGCGTTTTTCTTAATGCTAAAATGTGCCTTTTCGGAACAAAATATTCGAAATTTTGATACAACATCAGACCAACCATTTTCTTTAATGTTAAGTCCATAATGCTTAAAAGCATAATCATCCCGAGCCATTAGTAATGCCATGAAATTGGATTGTGTACCACCACTTGTAAACACACCATCCGAGGTGTTGGGTAAACTCATTTTTGAACAAACCCATCGAATCATTTCTTGTTCTATCAATGTTGCCGAGGTACTTTGATCCCAAGTCTCTATTGCAGTATTAACAGACGAGGCTATCATATCCCCTACAATAGCAGGAAGCAAAACTGGACAGTTTAAATGAGCTACATAATTCTTATGATGAAAAGCTATCGTATGATCAAGATATAGCTCTTTGATTTGGGTAAGAGCCTCTTCTATAGATAAATTAATATCTGGATCAGCTTTTAAAAGTGTTTCTTTTAATCGTAAATTAGAAGGTGTTTCTCCACTGTAGAAATCTTTATTGGTTAAAAAACCAGATACATATTCTACGGCTTTTTGAATATATGTTTCATATGTTTTTTGTGATTTGGGGTCAAAAAAATTATCGGTTTTTAAATCAACCAATATGGCGGTTTCTGTATCGAGTAGCATATTATTTTTATTTGGTCTAAATAAGCGATGCAAATTTAGGGCCTAGTAAAAATAAATTCGTGACGTATTTTGGATAAAAAAAGACGTTATTAATCCGTCATAAGTTTCAAAACTTATTGTACAGCTTTATATACCTCTAATTAACAATGAACTGTTAATAGAGTGTAATCATTTTGTTCTGACAAATAATTATGTATTAAGAAGTAATTTCCTTTTTTTTCTTATAGTGTACTTTATTTCTCCAGTAAGAAAGTGCTCCAAGAATGGCAATAATAACAACAGAATAATATACAAAATTAGGTGTGATAACTTTATCACCGCTTGCATATGAATGTAACCCTTTTAAGTAGAAATTTACACCAAAATATGTCATTAACACGCTATATATTGCAATAATAGACGCCAAATTAAACCACCATCTACTACGTAAGCCTGGTACCAATCGCATATGAATTACAAATGCATATACCATGATACTTACAAGAGCCCAAGTTTCTTTAGGATCCCAGCCCCAATAACGTCCCCAACTCTCATTTGCCCACATACCTCCTAAGAAATTACCTATAGTAAGCATTACTAACCCTATGGTAAGCGCCATTTCATTAATAATAGTAATCTCTTTAATATTGAGATCCATTCTTTTCTTATTAGAACTTGTAGTAAGAATTGTAAGTAATAATGCTAGTATACCCAAAATAGCCCCTACAAAAAATGGTCCATAGCTACCCACAATAATTGAAACGTGAATGAGTACCCAATATGAATCTAACACTGGTTGTAAATTAGCAATAGCTGGATCAGTCCAGTTTTCATGAGCAAAAAACAATATGATAGCAGCTACAAAAGTAGTGGCAGCAATCGTTAAATTACTTCTTTTTCCAAAAGCTAGTCCAATCGCCAATGTCATCCATGCAACATATATCATAGATTCATATGCATCACTCCAAGGTGCATGACCCGATACATACCAACGAATAACCAATCCCGCTGTGTGTAAAATAAAAAGTAATATTACAAGACCAATAGTACCGTTAATCAAAGCTCTGATTACTTTAGATTCTTTAAATATTCTAAATATCACGAATACCATCAAGAATAAGCCTACCATCATGTAATACCTATATAGGGTTCTAAAGACATCATATTTGTTCAAAGCCATTTCTGCTTTAATTTTACTGTCTGATGGTAAAACTTCGCTTCCAAATTTTTTCTGAAAACTTTTGATACTTTCTACGTATTGATTGGGCTTACTATAATCTCCTGTTTTTCGAGCTTCTTGTAAAGATTGCCTGTAAATAGGAATAATCTGTCTTGTATACACAGAATCCATCCCTGTAAATTTAAACTCATTTAATTCTGGTACAGATACCCATTTGTTGCCCTCATCACCACGAACTGGGAAAATTCTTAGAATCCCTCCTCCTAATGCTTGATTAAGTAAATAAAACTTTTCATGTGTTTTTAGAAAGTCTTTCTCGAAGCTACTTGGTGTATTTGTACTACTTGCACGTTCTAAATATGGAGTTAATTTATAAGTTCCATCAGGTTCTACTAAATCTATAAGTGATACTCTTCTTTCAGTTTTAGGAACTCCTAAAATTTTACGAATACTATCATTCTCTCTTTGAATTTCAATTAACGGAACGCTGTACCATATAAACGGATTTTCGACCATGGATACAAAAACTTGATCTGCACTTAATCCCTCGTATGTATCTCTTTTACTAAGTTTACGAAGTAACTCTGAAGAAAATGTATTCACTGGCTTCATTCGTCCTCGTTCGTCCTGAATAACGATACTTCCAAAATTTGCCGCATGTTCTTTGGGTACTACATTACTTTTAATAACAGAGTCAAGTTGTGCTTTGGTAGGTAATGTTTGCAAATGATCATTATGACCAGGAACATTTTGCCCAAAAGATAACGTAGAGATCCCCAATAAGGCTATAGTAACAAGTTCTTTCTTTTTATTTTTTACCTTACTCAACATTTGTTCTAGATCTTTAAAACGTGAGCCTTTAGTAAAAAGAATTAACATTAATCCCAAATACAATAACATATATCCTGCATAGGTAATCCAAGTACCCCATCGATCATGATTTACAGATAATACGGTTCCTTGTTCATCTGGATCAAATGAGGCCTGAAAAAATCGATACCCTTTATGATCCAAGACATGATTCATATAAATATCATACGGACGTGAGTTATTATCTTCAACAACATCTACTTTACTCATAAATGATTTATATACATTTTGAGTACCTGGGTACTTTTCGGCAATAAAATCATTTAGTTTGAGAGAAAAAGGCAATTCTAATTGCTTAGAACCATAATTAAAATACATGTCCAAGCCGCCTAAAGAAACTTTGGCCATATCATTACTATATCCCTTACCTCCTAGTAACTTAACTTCTTTGGTCTCACCCTTGGTTGTAACATTAAAAATTAACGCATCTTGTTGCCCTTTCTCTTTTATTTCTATAGGAGTTACATCATATTTACCTTTGATGACAGGATCAGGGATTACGAATTGCATTCCAGCTGTTTGATATAAAGATCGTAACATTAATGGTTGCACACTATCTTTAAAAACCAATCCTTGTTTTTGATCAGCCATTCTCATAAAAGAACCTTCAAATGGAGATTCTATAAAATATTCATCATTTTCATATGTAATATTAATAGCTCCTTTTGTCGGCTTATTAAAAGCTACTAGAACATTATGGATATTGGATACTTCTCCTTCTTCAAGAAAATGATCATGGCGATCACCATCACCAGCTTCAACAATTTTAAGATAACGTTCTCCATCATCTGATTCAACCAATCCCATTTCTGCTCCTTGAATAAACTGTTTGTATTCAATTGTAACAGGTTGTTTATTATAATCTGTTTGAATATCAAAGGTATTATCAGCAGCTTCTGCCAATTCTAAAAATTCTGAAACAATACGGCGACGAGGTTCTCCATCAATTTCCCCATCCAAAAAAACAGTTAAATATGTCTTTTCTGAAAGAAATGATGAAGTAGTTTCTCCCTCTCTTATAGGCATTACTCCTTCATAACTGATATATCGGGTTACAAAAGCACCCACAATGATTAAAATAAATGATAAGTGCAATAATAATGTTGCCCATTTATCTTTTTTGTATAATCGATATCGAACAATATTTCCACAAAAATTTATAGCAAAAAAAACCATTATGGCCTCAAACCACCAGGTATTATATATCCAAATTCTAGCTGCGGTAGTACCATAGGCATCTTCTAAGAAAGTCCCCACTGCCATAGATGTTGCAAATACAATAAATAAAATTGCCATTAATCGTGTAGAAAACAAAATGCTTGCTAGCTTATCTTGCATAGTAATCGTTATTTTTTTAGCTCGGCAAATTTAGTGTTTTTACAAAGATATTATGCCATTATCCGCTTTTGATTTATAGGTTTTAACAGAAGTATATGCTATGTATAACATCTATTATCAATTTCTAATTTACAAAAGCATGTTGTTTTGAAGATATCATCAATTTTATCTCCTATCGGCGGGTACCCCAAAGAGGTTAAACAATTCTCAACAGTGGATAAATCATTGGCTTTAATAAAAGTAAACATCACAAAAGCATCAGGTACATTTACATAGATATTAGAAATGTTTTTAATTTGGGATAAGCCCTTCAAAATCTTTTCTTTACAATACGTACAGCATATATTATGCAAGGCAATATTAGCTCGTGCCAATTTCTTTTTCATTACTTCATTTTTTAAGTGGTAAAACCGGTATATATTATAATGCCTTTAGATATTCTACTAAGTCATTTTGTTCCTGGGTAGTTAAATCAAGTTCAAAATGAGCATCGTAATGCATTACCACATCATTAAGAGTAGCAAATCGTCCATCATGAAAAAAACCTCCATTCTCTTTTACAAACAACCCTCTTAAAGGAGGCGTTCTATATTTGCCTGTAGGAGATCTATTTGCCTCAAAATCGTCAATGCCTATTTCTTCGGGAGTATGTAGTATATTATCTGCAAATGCCGCCCCCGTATGACATGAAACGCAATTAGCTTTACCATCAAATAATATTTTACCACGTATTGCAGACATCTCATCAAAACTATTCTCATCAGGTACAGGAGCCAATAATGACAATTGATATTCTCTTAATCCCTCTAATTTAGAATCTACCAAATCATTCTCTACCATAACATCAAACGCTCCTCTTGCTACCGCTATAGGGAATTGCATCTCGTTATTTAATCTAGGATCTGAAAAGTTGCCCCGCCCTCCCATTTCTAAAACAGCAACAAATCTATTCCAATACGTTATATCTCCCCACCCCGTATATGTGGCATGTTCAATGCCTTGAAGTCCGTAAGCTGGTGGGATCAAATTGGCTGCTATTGTACCATCTGGCTGTGTTGCCTTACCATCCAAAAGTAATCCTGCAGGAAATCTCCCTTTACCCCAACCATTAAGAACATTATTAAGTGTTGTAATATCAACACCTAGTAAATCTGCTAATGGTTGATTTTTGGTAAATGCTATAATTGCTCCAACATTTAAATCTCTATTAGGCCAGCCATCAAGTCGTTTCCCTATCCCAGTCGTAAAAGAATTATCTACCGTAGAATGGCACAGTGCACAAGTGATACCCATAGAAGCTAAATTCCCAGTTTCATCAAAATTTCCCTTTACCCCCACAACAGCGTCCAAACCTAAAAGCGCTATTGTAGTTGCTGGATCATCCAAATCTATTTCTCCTGCAGCAATAGCATCTACAATATTTTGTGGTAATGCTTCTGCATCTACTTTTAATCCCACATTTAAAGCTAAATTAGGGCTTAATCCAGGTCCAAAACCTCCATTAGCCTCACCTAATACTGCTTTATCCAATTCCAAAACTCCGCTCCAGAAATCCTCATCGCCAAAAGTATCAAAACGAAAAGTTGCCTTCCCTTCTTCTACCAATCTAGGATTTAAGTTTAATTCTATAGGAGGAGGTATTACTAATTCTGTTGGGATAGGAATTAAGTTATCATCGGATTTACATTGACTACAAAGAATACCCACTCCAATCAAAGTGAATACAAAAATTGTTTTTTTAAGTTTCATGACGTCATTTTTGTGTATTATTTTAATATCCTTTTTAAGAGCTTTATAACAGATTTTTGCATTGCAATCGTAGATTATCAATGTACATTCTTAAGCTTGCTTAGGACTTAGATAAAAACACTTAAAAAAGGTTACAAAATTTTCCTGTTTTCTAATTAAAAGAATAAAAGGATTGTTCCTCTTTTTACTGTAACTTGCTTATTTTTGCCAAATGATCAAAGTTGTAATTCTTGGAGGAGGAAATGTAGCTCAGCATTTATACACTGCTTTAAGTTCTCAAAAGTTGGTAGATATCGTACAATGTTATAATCGTAAAGGAATAACATTACACCCAGATCAAAACAACAATAAAATTGTTACTGATCTGAATAAGATTGTTTTGGCCAACATCTATATTCTCGCAGTGAGTGATGATGCCATAGAGGAAATCTCTACTAATTTACCTTTTCAAAATAGATTTGTGGTTCATACCTCGGGTAGTGTACCTATGAGTACTATAAAAGATACAAATCGAAAAGGAGTATTTTATCCATTACAAACCTTTAGTAAAAACACAACTGTTGATTTTACTAAAATCCCTTTTTGCATAGAAGCAGAAAGTAAAGATGACAAACAACTTCTAAAAAAACTTGCATCTTTTTTATCGCCAAAGGTGTATGAGATTTCTTCAGAGCAAAGAAATATATTACATGTGTCTGCTGTATTTGTGAATAATTTCACCAATTACTTGTTTTCTGTTGGTAACGATATTTGCGACGAACATGAAATTCCTTTTGAGATTTTACATCCGCTAATTCAGGAAACTGCTCAAAAAATTCAAAAAATCATACCTGATAAAGCACAAACTGGTCCTGCGATTAGAAATGATTTGGAGACAATACAAAGGCACTTAAATATACTAACAGACAATACACAAAAAGAAATATACCAAACCTTAACCAGGTCTATACAGTCAAAATATGGAAAAAAGTTATAAAGAATACTTACAGCATATCACAACATTTATCTTTGATGTCGATGGCGTGCTCACAGATGGTACAGTACTTATACATACCGATGGAGAGTTATTAAGAACAATGAATATAAAAGATGGATACGCCCTTAAAACTGCTGTGCAACAAGGATTTAATGTGTGTATTATATCTGGAGGAAAAAATGAAGGTGTACGGAAACGTTTAAGTGGTTTGGGCATCAAGGATATATATCTTGGAGCTCATCAAAAAGTAAAACAACTAAATGAGTATATGGATATTTATGACATAAAAATAGAAAATGTACTTTATATGGGCGACGACATTCCGGACTTACCGGTTATGGAAATGGTGGGATTACCTACTTGCCCGCAAGATGCAGTTGCAGAGGTTAAAGAAGTATCAAAATATGTTTCTTTTAAAAAAGGCGGAAAAGGTTGCGTTAGAGATGTAATTGAACAGGTTCTTAAAGTGCAAGGGAAATGGATTTCTAACTTTGATGCCGAAGCTTAGTTAATAGTATAGATTATATGAAATTAGTATTTGCCACAAATAATTTGAATAAATTAAAGGAAGTACAAGCCTTAGTCCCACCACAAATTGAAATAGTAAGTTTAGCAGATATTGGATGTACTGAAGATATTCCTGAAACTTCTCCTACAATCGAAGGAAATGCAAAACAAAAGATTCAATACATTAAACAAAACTACGGTATGGATTGTTTTGCAGATGATACTGGTTTGGTAGTAGATATATTAAATGGGGCCCCTGGTGTGTATTCGGCTAGATATGCAGGAAAGGATAAAAACGCCAAGGCTAATATGAATAAACTTTTAAACGAATTAACGGGAAAAGAAAATCGTGATGCTCATTTTAAAACAGTAATTGCTCTAGAATTAAATGGTAAACAAAAAGTTTTTACAGGAATTTGCGAAGGAACCATTACCTTAAAAGAAAAAGGCCAAGGTGGTTTTGGATACGACCCTGTATTTCAACCCAAAGGCTATACCAAAACTTTTGCAGAACTACCTCTTTTAGAAAAAAACAAAATAGGGCATCGCGGAAAAGCAGTACAACAACTAATTAAATTTTTAAATTCTTAATCTACTCCAGGAAAAGCTAACATCTCTCCCATTCCTACAGTAAATAGCCAATTTCCATATATAGCATGTTCTACAGAAACCAAAGTAGTAGATTTTGTTTTTTGATATGTATACGCAAATAATAATCCGCCTAAAAAAGTTAACAACTGCACCAAAAAGCTTCTTAAAAAAATATGAGCTAACGAAAAAAGTATGGCATTAAGGAAAATAAATAACCATTTATTTTTAATTAAACCTTCGTAGCGTTCATAAAAAAAAGTTCTATAAATTATCTCTTGAGGCCAAACAGATAAAAACGTATAAATAAACAATATCATAAGCCACAATTGTGGTTTTTTGATCAATACTGCAAATAATTTATCTGGTGCCACTAAAAACACGTATAACCCAGTAACGATTATAACTATTGCCAGTTTTATAAGTGTTTCTCTCCAAAAAGGTGCCCAATATTCTTTCTCTGGAAATCTCAATTTTAATAACCCATTTCTTTTTAATAAAACCAATATGTATACAAACCCAACAACTGTAAGTACTACCTTAATCAGTATCGGATACTTCCATAAAAAACTTAATGGTAATAAAATAAAAAAAAGAAACAACTCAACTCCTTTATATATGCGGTTCTGCATTATTTTATTTTTTTTACTAAGTTCTATATAAAAAGTGAAACACCCATAATGCGATCAGATTTTATTCTTGTAAAAAAGATCTAAAGTCGACTCAATCTCGTATTATCATCGCAAAAGCATAAACTTATGTAATGAAATGTGAAATACAATAAAAAAAGCCTCTTGGGGAAAGAGGCTTTTATAGGGTAAAATAATTTTGGGGTAAATTTAATTTAGTTCAATGGGGCTAATCAAAATTTTTAGTATCTCTTATGTTGTTTACTTCTTTAAAGTAAAACTATATTTTCTTTACAAGAATCTTACATTTCTGAATCTAATATATAAATTTAATCGTTAAAAAGCAAATAATATCGATAAAAGTGTATTTTTATTGATTAATTAGCGATTTCCATTATTAATTAATATCAAAAAAAGCCTCCTTGGGGAAGAGGCTTTTATTAGGTTTTGGGCTAATAACTCGGGGGAATTATTTTTTCCAGGGACAAAAAAAGTCTAAAAACAATCAAACAAACAATCTTAATTTTTCTTTTTCTCTTACTTTTCTTCTTTTACACTTCAAAAATAGTGCACTTACTCCTGTTTATTATAAAATGCTTAATAGATAAAACACTTTTTATCGACAAAACGCGTAAATAATCGATAAAATACATTATTAAATTAAAATATTGTAATATACTCTCTATAATGATTCTATTTTATTTTGGTATTATCTAATTAAACTGAATCCAGACGTTGCATAGATTTTATTAATATCGTAACATTACATCCATAAAATTTCGAATTTATCAAATGGAAAGTCAAAACATCACTCCTACCACCCCAAACAACGAAGAAATTATTGAAAATAGAGAATTAAACATTTGGGAAGCACTACTACCCGTAGTAATATTGGTAGGAATGCTTTTCTATAACGTTTATGTATTTGGTGATGATGCCTTAAGTGGTAGTAATCAATTCATTTTACTATTAGGTGCTGCAGGAGCTGCTATTGTAGGTTTTTTTAATAAGGTATCCTATAAACAGATGATGGAAGAAGTAGCCAAGAACGTAAAATCTACAACAGGAGCATTATTAATTTTATTAATGGTTGGATCTCTTGCAGGGACATGGCTCGTTAGTGGGATTATACCAACCATGATTTATTATGGTCTGCAGATTTTGAATCCTACTATATTTCTGGCTGCCTGTGTTATTATTTGTGCTATCATATCAATTGCTACAGGGAGTTCTTGGACAACATCTGCTACAGTTGGTATAGCTTTAATTGGTATTGGTGATACTCTAGGAATCTCGTTGGGTATGACAGCTGGAGCCGTAATTTCGGGAGCTTATTTCGGAGATAAAATGTCCCCCCTATCCGACACTACTAATTTAGCACCAGCAATGGCAGGAGGAGAATTATTCTCTCACATAAAATATATGACTTATACCACAGTACCAACCATTGTAATCACTTTAATTGTATTTATTATTATTGGTTTTTCTATAGATACATCTGGAACCCCACAAATTGGAGAACAATTAGAAGCAATTAAAAGTGCTTTCAATATTTCTCCTTGGCTGTTCATGGTTCCGGTTTTAGTAATTGTGCTCATTATAAAAAAGACTCCGCCGCTAATTGCATTATTAGCAGGAACACTATTAGGTGCCATAGCTGCTATCATAGCGCAACCAGATATAATAATAGGTATCGCAGGAAGTAAAGAACTCACGTTTACATCTGCCTATATGGGAGTAATGAAAGCAATGACCGTAGATACTGCTGTAGAAACCACCAATGCTCAACTTAATGATCTATTCTCTTCTGGTGGAATGTCTGGGATGTTAGGTACGATATGGCTAATTGTGTGTGCGATGGTTTTTGGTGGCGTTATGGATGCCATTGGTGCACTAGCACGAATTAGTAAAGCGTTATTAAATTTATTCGATTCTGTATTTGGCCTTTTTGCCAGTACAGTAGTGAGCTGTTTAGCACTTAATGTAACAGCATCTGATCAATACTTGGCAATAGTTGTACCAGGAAGAATGTATGCAAAAGCGTTTAAAGATAAGGGGCTTGCTCCAGAAAATTTAAGTAGAACTTTAGAAGATTCTGGTACGGTAACCTCTGTTCTTATCCCATGGAATACATGTGGAGCTTATCAAAGTGGAGTACTAGGCGTACCTGTGGTAGATTATTTTGCTTTTGCCATTTTTAATTGGTTAAGTCCATTTATGACTTTAATTTTTGCCGCCTTTAGGATAAAAATAAAACAGTTAGCAACGAAGTAATTAAGAATAATTATATAAAATAAAAAAGGTGCATGTTTAAAACATGCACCTTTTTTATTTTAATTTTTGATGTACTACACTATAGGAGTAGGTTTTTTGTGATTATCAATAGCCACAAACTTAAATGAACCCGAAACTGCCTTTTCTCGATCATAACTGTACATGTCTTCTTTAAAAATATCAACTTTTACCGTACAACTAGTACGTCCGACTTCAGACACTTTAGCTATTAATTCGACAATAGTACCTTCTGGAATTGGCTTTTCAAAATCAACCTTATCCGAAGAGATAGTTACTACCTTTTTTCTGCTAAAACGGGTTGCACATATAAAGGAAACTTCATCCATAAGTTGTAAAGCAGTACCACCAAATAGCGTTTCATAATGGTTTGTGGTATTAGGAAAAACGGCCTTAAAAATTCTAGTTTCTGATTTTTCTATCAATTCATCTATATTGTTCATACAATCGCGATATAGTTTTTTCTTATTAGTTTATATATCAAAGGTAAATCTTATCACAGTATCTTTGCTGTATATTTAAAAAAACTTAAAATGAATATTATAGATAGTTTGCGATGGCGCTATGCCACCAAAAAATTTGATAATGATAAAACTCTTCCTCAAGAAAAAATAGATACGCTTACAGAAGCTTTTAACCTTACTGCAACTTCTTATGGTTTACAACCGTTAAAATTGATTGTTATAAGTAATAAGGAACTTCAAGGGAAATTAACAGCACACTCTTGGAATCAACAACAAGTTGTAGATGCCTCTCATGTTTTGGTTTTTTGTATCGAAAACAAAATAGATGAAGAATATATCACGGAGCACTTTAACAATGTAAAAACAGTAAGAGATACTCCAGATGAAATATTAAACCCTTTTAAAGAGCAATTGGTAAGCTCTTTTAAAGATAAAAAAATAGAAGAAGTAACAAGTTGGGCTGCTAAGCAGGCGTATTTGGCCATGGGAAATTTATTAACCGTGTGTGCCATTGAAAAAATTGATGCTTGCCCTATGGAAGGTTTCGTTCCTGAAAAATACAATGAAATATTAGAGCTTCATAAACTTGGATTAAGTTCAATATTGGTTATGCCAGTAGGTTACCGAGCTAAAGACGACATGTTTTCTGAATTAAAAAAAGTAAGAAGGCCTATACAAGATACGGTTATTACTCTTTAGAACGTTTACTTTCTTTTGAGGGATAGTATTACTTAAAAAAATATAAAATATCAACTGCAATATCAAAACTCTTTTCGGTACTTTTGCCGGAAAGAGTTTTTAATTTACACACTATCATTATGCCAGGATTTGAGTTATTTGGAGCTGAAGAAAAAAAGGAAGTTCAAGATGTTTTGGACAACGGAGTTTTAATGAGATATGGTTTTGATTCTATGCGAAACGGACACCATAAAGCATTAGAGTTAGAAAAAGATTTGGCAAAAAAAATGCAAACTCAATATGCCCAGGTAGTATCTAGTGGTACTGCAGCATTAACCGTTGCTTTGGCTTGTGCAGAAATTGGATCTGGAGACGAAGTAATTATGCCAACATTTACATTTGTTGCAAGTTTTGAAGCCATATTATCAGTTGGTGCCGTACCTGTTTTGTGCGATATTGACGATACACTTACTTTAGATCCCAAAGCAGTAGAAGCTGCTATTACACCAAAAACCAAAGCTATTATGCCTGTGCATATGTGCGGTTCTATGGCAGATCTAAGTGCCTTAAAAGCGATTAGCGAGGAGCATAATTTAATTCTCTTAGAAGACGCATGTCAAGCAATTGGAGGAACATACAACGGTAAACCTTTGGGTAGCTATGGTGATCTTGGTTGTTTCTCTTTTGATTATGTAAAAATGGTTACTTGTGGTGAAGGTGGTGGATTGATTACTAACTCTAAGATCTATGCGGATCGTGCACACAAATATCAGGATCACGGACATGATCACGTAGGTAATGATCGAGGTGCAGAAACACATCCTTTTTTAGGGTACAACTACCGTTTATCAGAATTGAATGCCGCAGTTGGAATTGCACAATTAAGAAAATTGGATCACATTTTAGAAGTACAGGAAAAAAATTATACCATCCTGCGAGATGCGCTAACCTCTATTCCAGAAGTTACTTTTAGAAGAGTTCCAGAAACCGGAGTAGAAAGTTATGCTTTTCTTAGTATATTTTTACCCAATGAAGACCTTGCTAGAAAGACACATAAAGCCTTAGGGGCAAATAATGTTGATGCTTGTTTTTATTGGTTTGATAATAATTGGCACTATTACAAAAAATGGGAGCATTTATTAGAACAAAAATCTCTGGGTAAATTTTCTAATGAAATACAACTAGGTCTACAAAAAAACAAAAGATCTTTTGACCCTAGTGATGTATGGATGGGTCGAACTATATCTTGTTTAATTAAATTAAATTGGACCGAAGCCGAAGTTAAAGAAAGGGCATCAAAAATGGTTAGTGCAATAAAAAGTGTACTCTAGATGTACATTTAGTAATTTACATAGTCTACTATTTCTAGGCCATATCCAATCATACCAACTCTTTTTTGTTGTACCGTATTTGATACCAAACGAAGCTTATGAATATTAAGGTCATGTAATATTTGAGCACCTATACCAAAATCTTTACTATCCATAAGGATTTTTGGAGCTTTCAAGACATCTTTACCATTTTGGATCTCTTTAAGTCCTTTTAAACGTCCCAAAAGGTTAAGAGATTGACTTTCTTGATTGATAAAGATTATAGCTCCTTTACCTTCAGTGTTTATTCTTTTAAACATGGCATCCAAGCGTTTATCTGCATTGTTTGTTAAAGTACCAAGTATATCATTATTAAATAATGTAGAATTTACTCTGGTTAGGACTGGTTCATTATCGTTCCAGTTACCCAAGGTTAATGCTATATGAATTTGATTATTAGTAGTTTGCTTATAAGCTCTAAGTCTATATTTTCCGAAACGAGTAACAATATCAAAATCTTCTTTCTTCTCTATAAGTGAATCGTGTTGCATGCGATAAGCAACCAAATCTTCAATCGACACCAATTTAAGGTCAAATTTCTTTGCCACCTCTAACAATTGGGGTAAACGAGCCATAGTACCATCCTCATTCATGATCTCAACAATAACACCTGCTGGTTTTAATCCCGCTAATCTGGCAAAATCAATAGCCGCTTCGGTATGCCCAGTTCTTCTTAATACCCCACCTTCTTTTGCTTTTAGTGGAAATATATGTCCAGGACGAGCCAATTCATGCGGTTTAGTATCAGAATCAGTTAATGCCAAAACAGTCTTTGCTCTATCGGCAGCAGATATTCCTGTTGTAACGCCTTTTCCTTTTAAATCCACAGAAATGGTAAAAGCAGTTTCCATCGGGTCTGTATTATTCCCAACCATCATATTAAGCTTCAGGTCTTCACAGCGGTTTTCGGTAAGAGGTGCACAAATAAGGCCTCGACCGTGAGTAGCCATAAAATTTATCATTTCGGGTGTAGCCTTTTCAGCAGCAGCCAAAAAATCTCCTTCATTTTCACGATCCTCATCATCAACCACAATGATTACCTTTCCTTGTCGAATATCTTCAATGGCTTCTTGAATAGTATTCAATTTAATTTTATTTGTGGTCTCTGTAATTTCTGACATAGTGTTACACTTAAATAATTACTTGCAAAGATATTTAAAAAGAAATCTACTTTTTACGTTTACCAAAACGTTTTATAAAGAATTCTTTTATAGGTTGGGTAAAAGTATCAAAGTTGAAGATACCTTGATCTGTTGTAGCTCTTCTAGTTAAGAATATACTTAGCGGAAATATTATAAATGTAGAAAGCCAAGATCCAATAAAAGGAGGAACACCACCTTCTTCGGCACTATTCTTGGCAAAAATTCCAATAAAATGATAAGTCAAAAACAATACAACTCCTATTACAATAGGTAATCCCATACCACCTTTTCTTATTATTGCTCCTAAAGGAGCACCAACAAAAAATAATAAAATACAAGCTATACCTAGTGCATATTTATCATGCAACGACATTTCATACTTATTTAAAGCTCTTTTTAATGCTACATTGCCAGTTTCTGTAGAATTAATCTTTCTAATAACCCCATCAGTATTAGAAAAGGCCAGTTTATAGATCTGCATTTTTTGAGCAGTGTTAAAGTATTCTTTTAGGTCCAAAGTATCTTTAACAGTTTTGGCAGCTTTTATTATGGTATCTATCTTAAGGTTTTTATTAAGTTCATTCAATCCATTTTTCCTACTCACATCATCCGTAACCGATTTCACCTCATCATTAACCCGTATCGATAATGTATCTATCTCATGTCTTAGCTCATTAACGTTAAGCATATTATACCCTTTTTTGTATTGCTGGGCATCCATATCCACATTATCTAATGAAGACAAATCAATATTGAGTAAGTATTTTTCAAAATGAGTTTTGGCAAAAGGTAATTTTTTTCTACGTTGTGGTGATCTTTGCTGTATTTCGTCATAATAGTTCCCATCATTAAGAATTAAGGTCACAAGATCAGAATCTGTACTACCTTTTAATTGTCCGTCAACTGCCTTTATTACAGTAAAATTGCCAGGTCGTGCTGCTTTTTTATGAATAATAATATCTCTCAGAAATTCATCATTATTACCAAATTTTTCTGAAACTTTAATATTTATATCCCCAAGATCATTAAACTGATTCGGAGTAATTACCATTGCCGGTTTGACCTTTACTATATTCTTTCTAAGATTAATAAAACGTTTTTCTGAAGCAGGAATAACCGTATTAGAAAAAAGGAACGCACCTATTCCAACAAAAAATATAAAAACAGATAGTGTTCTCATTGCTCGTTGTAATGATATCCCAGAAGATTTCATAGCCGCAAACTCATAATTCTCAGCAAAACTCCCAAAAATCATAATTGAAGTAAGCAAAATGGTAAGAGGTAAAACCATCGGTATTAAACGAGGAGTAGCAAACGTTAAAAACTTTATAATCACCGAAAAATCTAAATCTTTTCCCGCTAATTCAGATATAAATAACCATATCGTTTGCAACAAAAGAATAAACATTATAATAAAAAAGAGTGGAAAAAACGTCTTTAAAAAAGTTACTAAAATATATCTATCAAGTATTTTCACGAATTAACTATTTCTTAGTTGCATTATTTTGATAATGAATTAAAAGTCAAAGAACGTGCATTTTTTAATACCCGTTCTTTTATTTGCTATATTATTTACAAGTATTAATCTAATCGATTAATATAATAATCCTCGTATTTGGATTCTTCAAACATAAATAATGTTTCAGAAAGCGGTTGATTTGTTTTAAAACTCGTAACAGTAAAAGTTACATTAGAACCATTGTTTTGCTTTTGAATCATTTTGTAAATATGCTTGGTTTGTTTATCTATACCCAATAACACTTCTTTTAAATCACTTTTAGAATCTATTGGAGTGAGTTTTACAAATTGAATTTTGCGTCCTTTTACATCCTGCACAATATCCATTTTGTAGGAATATCCATCTTCATAAAAAGTAAGCATCTTGGATGGTGTAATGCTATTATCATCTTCTTCATTCTGAGATGAAATATTAATTTCTTCATCTTCGGGAATAATAACATACAATTTCTTACCATCGTATAGTTGCTCTGTCCCCATTAAATTAAGTCGATATTTATTTCCTTGTAGTGCTACATCTCCACGGGTCTCTTGCGAAACATTTTCGGTTGGATTATTAATAGCATATTTAAAACCAATTACAATATTAGTATATCCTTTTACCTTTTGTGAAACTTCATCCAAAAGATCTTTTGCACTTTGCGCTTGTCCTGCTGTAATTCCTAGAACAAAAATCAGGAACATTATCTTTCTTATCATTTTATACGTTTTCTTCGTTTTAATATTCATTTCTTAATTGTAAAGTCGATACATTAAGCTTTAATTACAACTCACTATCTAACAATTGTTTAAGCGCAACTAAATCGGTAACTAAAACCTGTCTAGCCTTACTTCCTTCAAAAGGGCCAACGATTCCAGCAGATTCTAATTGATCAATTAATCTACCAGCTCGATTATATCCTAATTTCAGTTTTCGTTGTAATAAAGACGCAGAACCTTGTTGTGCTGTGACAATAACTTCTGCAGCTTCTTTAAAAAGTTTATCTCTATCGCTTTTATCTATATCAAGACTTGTGCCACTTTCTTCGCCTACATATTCTGGCAATAGATGAGCATCCGGATAGGCTTTTTGACTTCCTATATATTCTGTAATACGTTCTACTTCTGGTGTGTCTACAAAGGCACATTGTATTCTAACAAGATCATTTCCTTGTGTATATAACATATCTCCTCGACCAATCAATTGATCTGCGCCTCCTGTATCTAAAATCGTCCTAGAATCTATCTTAGAAGTAACTCTAAAAGCTATTCTAGCCGGGAAATTAGCTTTTATCATACCGGTAATCACATTTACAGATGGCCTTTGAGTAGCAATAATCAAATGTATTCCTATTGCTCTGGCCAATTGGGCTAATCTAGCAATAGGCGTTTCAACCTCTTTACCAGCTGTCATAATTAGATCCGCAAACTCATCTACAACCAATACAATATACGGCAAAAATCTATGTCCATTTTCTGGATTCAGTTTTCTGGTTTTAAATTTTGCATTATACTCTTTGATATTCCGCACCATAGCCATTTTTAAAAGGTCATATCGCGCATCCATTTCAATACATAAAGAATTAAGAGTATTGATCACTTTGGTATTATCGGTGATAATAGCCTCATCAGTATCTGGTAACTTTGCTAAATAGTGTCGTTCTATTTTGTTAAACAATGTAAGTTCTACCTTTTTTGGGTCGACTAGTACAAACTTAACCTCTGCCGGATGTTTCTTATATAACAATGAGGTGAGTATTGCATTAAGTCCAACAGATTTACCTTGACCGGTAGCCCCGGCCATTAGTAAGTGAGGCATTTTTGCCAAATCTACTACAAAGGTCTCATTGGATATTGTTTTTCCTAACGATAAAGGAAGCTCCATCTCTGCATTTTGAAATTTCTGAGAGGCAATTGCTGATCTCATAGATACAATTGTAGCATTTTTGTTAGGCACTTCGATCCCAATAGTTCCTTTACCAGGTATAGGAGCAATAATACGTATCCCCAAAGCAGCTAGAGATAATGCAATATCATCTTCTAGGTTTTTAATTTTTGAAATCCGAATCCCAGCTTCAGGAACAATCTCATAAAGAGTAACCGTTGGTCCAACTGTTGCTTTTATTTGTGCTATTTCAATCTTATAATTCTTAAGCGTTTCAACAATACGGTTTTTATTTTCTTCTAGCTCACCTTGATCGATTGTAATTCCGCCGCCTTTAGCTGTATAATCTTTTAAAAGATCAATCGTCGGGAATTTAAAATTACCCAACTCTAATTTTGGATCAAACTCTCCAAAATCTTTCACCAATTTATTACTAAGGTTTTTAACCTCTTTTTCTTCCACAGTTGTTTCAACTTCCATGGCTATATCTTCAGGGTTATCCTCGGATTTTATAATTAATTTTTCAGGGATCTCGCTATCTCTATTATTTGGATCCTTATAAAATTCATTAATGGTAGGGTTTAATGTAACCTCATTAGTGTCTGTATTTGTTTGAACGACTTCCTCTTTCTTTTCTTTATCCTTAGATTTATTTATTAAAGTATCTATTCTTTCTTTAATACTAGATCCTGAGTGTTCTAACTTCTCACTTGCCACACCATTATTGGTAGTAGTATTTGTTGGATTTTTCTTTGAAGCTGCTTCAAAATCCTTCGTAATAACTTTCTGAGTGTTCTTTAGGGATTCGGTTAATTTCTCTGGGGTATATCTTAATCGAACAACTATGTACACTATTGCAAAAAATGCAAGTACTAAGACTGTTCCTATAAAACCAATATAATCTTGTAAAAAATCATTAGTCTCATACCCGATCACACCTGCCAATAAACCACTTTCTTTTCGTATAAAACCAAGAACTACCGAAACCCACACCATTACTAAGGTTCCCCAAAACCAGAATCCAGCAAGTTTTCTTTTATTTAAATCAAAGAACAGATATACCCCTGTTAAAGAGGTTAACACCGGTAATATCAAAGCCGAAATTCCAAAACCTTTAAATATAAAGAAATGGCTTACTGTGGCTCCAAATTTACTTAACCAATTTTTTGGAGAAGAAGTTCTATTATAAAATTGAGAAATTTCACTTTGATCAATTTTCCAGTTAAAGAAAAACGAAATAAAAGCAAAGAATAATCCTATCCCCAAAAAGAATAAAAAACTTCCCAGAACTACTTTTTGTTGTCTGGACAGTGTAAATTTTTCTCTTAATGAAGTTTTAGGTTTTTTTGTTGTTTTCCTTTTTGTACTTACCTTTCTTTTAGCCATTTTTTGGATGTCTTACCGCAAAAATACGAATATCTATAATGGAACGTAAAAATGCCTAAAAAATTTTCTAAATGAAATAGGGAATATAGATTATTAAACCAATAATTATAGCCGTCACAGCCCCAATAAATACGGCTCCCGCTGCTACATCTTTGATGAACCCAATTTTATCATGAAAATCCGGATGAATAAAATCTGCTATTGCTTCTATTGCGGTATTTACCCCTTCGACACTCATAATCAAACCTATGGCAAAAATTTGCAAAATCCATTCTACAGAAGAAATTTCAAAATAAAATCCTAATGCAGTCATAATTACCGCAATGGTAGCTTGGACCTGGATACTTGGTTCTGTCTTTAATAAAAGTAGTGCACCTTTAAAAGCATAACCACAACCACGCAATCTGCCTAAAATAAATTTAGAAGCTTTACTCATTTTATATTATGACAAGGCATTAATTGCTGCTGCATAATCAGGTTCCTGAACAATTTCTGGTACTTGCTCTGCATGCGTAACATTTCCGTTTTCATCCAAAACAATAACCGCACGAGAATGCAATCCTTGCATTGGTCCATCAACTATTTCGAGTCCGTAATCTTTTCCGAATTGTCCAGTTTTAAAATCAGATTGACTTATAACATCTTTCAATCCTTCTGCTCCACAAAAACGACCTTGTGCAAAAGGAAGATCACGAGATATACAAAGAACCTTGGTATTTGATAAGCTACTAGCCTCTTTATTAAACATTCGTACTGAAGCCGCACATATCCCTGTATCAATGGAAGGGAAAATATTTAAAACCACTTTAGAGCCTTGAAAATCTGATAATTTAGAAGTAGATAAATCAGTATTTACCAATTCGAAATCTGGGGCCTTTTGGCCAATTGCTGGTAAATTACCATTTGTATGTATTTCGTTTCCTTGTAAAGTTATTGAAGCCATGATATAATAATTGTTGTTGTTTTTTTGAGCTTTAAAATTAATGATTATATGGTAATTTTGATAACGTTTCTACAAAATAAAAAAAACCTTCTTTAAAGAAGGTTTTTTATGCATCAATAGATCCTAAGACCCTTTGCATAAAATTATTTAGAGCCTCTTTCTTTGTAGCACCATCCTTTATCATTTTATCAACTTCTAATGCTCCGTACATATTAGAAATCAACTCCCCTATCACATCAAGTTCTTCATCTTTTAAAGAAGGGACTTCTGTTAAGGCTTCTAATGTTTCTATTGCTTCTACGACAAAATCTTCATCGTTTTCTTCAATAAACCCTGTTAGGTGCTTAATTATTGGTAATTTCATCTACTAATTCTTTAAGAATCTCAAATTTATTGGTTTGTACTTGATTTACAAAAGCTCCGTTCTTAAAAGCTGCAAAAGTTGGTAGATTATTAACCGTTGCCATTTTTCGCGACTCTGGAAACTTCTCTGCATCAACAATTAAAAATGTCGCATCACTTTTTTCTGTCGCCATTTTTTTAAACTTAGGCTTCATAATTCTACAATTACCACACCAAGAGGCAGAGTACTGTACGATTACAATTTGATTATCGTCAACGATTTGAGAAAGATTATCTTCGGTTAATTCTTGAATCATATTTATATTATTTGAATAAACATACTTTCTCTGTGATTTAAGATCACAGAGAAAGTTATTTTTCTTTATTAGTTTGAAGCTAAATAAGAAGCTACTCCTTCTCTATTTGCATTCATTGCTTCTTTTCCTTCTTCCCAGTTTGCAGGACATACTTCTCCGTTCTTTTGAACGTGGCTATACGCATCAATCAATCTTAAAAACTCAGCAACATTTCTTCCCACTGGCATATGATTTACACCTTCATGGAAAACTATTCCTTCTTCATCAATTAGATAAGTTGCTCTGTAGGTAACGTTATCTCCTTCTACGGTTACAACACCAGTTTCTTCGTTATACGTTTCATTAGTGATATCAAGAATTCCTAACGTACTTGCAAGGTTGCGATTAGAATCTGCAAGAATTGGATATGTTACACCTTCAATTCCGCCGTTATCTTTAGAGGTATTTAACCATGCAAAATGTACTTCTGGTGTATCACAAGAAGCTCCAATAACAATAGTATTTCTCTTTTCAAATTCTGCAACAGCTTCTTGGAAAGCATGTAATTCTGTTGGACATACAAAAGTAAAATCTTTAGGGTACCAAAAAAGTATTACTTTTTTATTGTTGTTTTTAGCTTCTTCTAGAACATTAAGTTTAAAAGTATCCCCCATATCGTTCATTGCGTCAACGTTTAAACTAGGGAATTTTTTACCTACAAATGTCATATTCTTATTTTTAAAATTTATAATTGATTATTTTTTGACAGCGCAAATATACATCGAGCCCAACAATTAAGAATAGTACTTTATTCTAATTATTTATATTTAAATAGTTTTTTCTAATCATAAATTAATTTTCTTATAAAAACTGAAACTTTCCTACAAAAAAGAAGATTCACCTACAAAAATTACGGATAAATTGCACTTTTTTTACGGTGAATTGCACTATGTTTAATCTATTTTCGTATTTTGGTCCACTAAACCAAGCAAGAATTATTCAATATTTGAAAAACTTTATTTGCCATATAACCCTTTTATTTCTAATAGGTTTTACCCAAACGGTACAATCTCAAGCTCAAATAGTTACTGATAGCATTCAAATATATATTGAAAAAGCTATGAAGTTGCAAGAAGAGTATAAATATGAAGAGTCTATGGAGATGGCGAAAATTGCTCTTCAGAATGCCCAATACAATAATGACGACAAAAGTTTGGGTGATATCTATAATATTATTGCTAAGAATTATGAAATTAATGATGAAGATATAAAAGCTCGAAGTAACTATGGTCGAGCGTTAATACATGCACGACACGCTAAAAGTCTTGCTTTACAAGCTGATCTTCATAATAATCTCGCTAGAGTTGATACCAAGCATAACCTTACAAGAGCAAAAGGAGTAACATCCTACAAAACATCTTATGAACTTGCGGTCAAATTAAATGATACCGTTAGAATGATAAGGCCTTTATTGAATTTAGGCGAATACTATATTACTCGAAGTGATTTTGACAGCGCCTATGAATATCTTGACCCGGCTAGAGAACTCATTCATAAAAAATCAACTAATCTAGTAAAAGCTAAATTAACTGGGTTGCTTGGAAAATATTTTCTTAATACCAGAAAATATGAAGAAGCTGAGGATTATATAGATCAAGCGATTTCTTACTCCTTGAGTGAGACAAAAAATAAAAATAATAATAATGAACTAACTTCTAAATACTTTGAAGCCTTAGCTTCTGCTTACGAAACCAAATCTGAATTGCATAGAAAGCAACAAGATTATCAAAAGGCATATACGTATCAGAAAAAACAATTTCAAAATATTCTAGAAGCTACCGAATACAAAAAGTTAGAAGAACTTAGGCGAGCTAATATTAAATATGAGGTTGATAAATATAAAAATAGAGCTACAAAAGCTGAGAATGAGCAAAAAGAAAGTGAATCTGAAGTTCTAAAATGGAGAATAAGTATCATTCTTGGTATTATTCTAATTTTAATCTCGATGGCTTTCTTAATTAGTTCGTATAAAAATAATATTCAAAAGAAAAGACTTAATAGTGACCTAATCGAAAAGAATAGAGAATTAATTAGTGCAAAAGAAACTGCAGAACAAGTATCTACACTTAAGTCTCAATTTATATCGACAGTAAGTCATGAGCTTAGAACACCTCTATATGGAGTAATTGGCTTAACATCTCTTTTAATGGAAAACCCTGAAGAGAAGAAGAAAACTGAATACCTAGAATCATTAAAGTTTTCTGGTGATTATCTCTTGGCTTTAATTAATGATGTATTACAATTAAGTAAAATTGAAACTAATGAGGTTAAGCTAGAAAAAGTTTCTTTTGATATTAGATCCCTACTAGAAGGAATCGTAAACTCGCTTCATACCAAACAAAAGAGTAATAATAATACGGTTCATATAGATATCGACCAAAGTATTAATACAACATTGCTTGGTGACTCTGTACGATTATCTCAAATACTCATCAATCTGATTGGTAATGCTCTTAAGTTTACAAAAAATGGGAATATTTGGGTTCAGGTAAAATCTCTTGATGTGAAAGATGATAGTTATCTTTTACGTTTTGTGGTTAAAGATGATGGAATAGGAATACCTAAAAACAAACAACAATCAATTTTTGACAATTTTGCTCAAGTAAAAAATGAGAATCAAGAATATGAAGGAACTGGACTAGGCCTTGCTATTGTTAAAAAATTAATTCATCTTCATAAGAGTGATATTAAAATAAAAAGTCAAGAAGGTAAAGGGTCTGAATTCTATTTTGATTTATCTTATGAAAAAGCTGTAAAAGAACAAGAAATATCTTTAAAAACCGGAGAAAATCTTAGCATAGGAACAAGCAATTTTAATGTTCTTATTGTTGATGACAATAAAATAAATCAAATCGTAACTCAAAATATCCTCAAAAAGAAGGGGTATACCTGTAATATTGCTAGTAATGGTATGGATGCCATTAAGACAGTTAAAGATGAAAAATTTGATTTAGTATTAATGGATATTAATATGCCCGAAATGAATGGTCTCGAGGCTACAAAAGTGATTAGAACTTTTAATTCGCATTTACCGATTATTGCTTTAACCGCTGTTGAAGAGGGAGAAATTCGCAACCAGGCATTATCTGTAGGGATGAATGATGTCATCATTAAACCATACGATACCCAACAGTTCTTTCAGACGATCATGAGAAATATCTCTAAAGTTAAGATGGCATAATTCTTTACTCTCCACCTCTACTTCTTAATATTTTGCATTTAATTGTTAAATGCTATTTGGTTTCTTTTGAATATCTTAATTTAGATGCAAAACACAAGATCATTACATTATTATGAGTTCTAAAAAACCAGGTTTTAATACTGTTTGCACGCATATAGGAGAAATTGAGGACATACAATTTAAAGGTGCTATCTCACCTATTTATCTATCTACATCTTATGCTTTTGAAGGAGTAGATACAAAACGATATCCAAGGTATTTTAACACCCCAAATCAAGAAGCACTTTGTAAAAAAATAGCTGCTCTCGAAAAAGGAGAGTCTTCTTTAATCTTTGGAAGCGGAATGGCCGCCATAAGCACTACACTATTCGCTTTTTTACAAAAAGGTGATCATATCGTATTACAAAGAACACTTTATGGAGGTACCGCCAATTTAATTAATGAAGAATTCGAAAAGTATGGAATAGAATTTTCTTATGTCGATTCTCAAAATGTAACAGGTTTTGAAGAAAAAATACAACCCAATACAAAAGTTATATATATAGAAACGCCTTCTAATCCTTTATTAACCATTACCGATATGAAAGCTATTGCTGGATTAGCTAAGAAGAATGGAATCGTCTCTATGATAGATAATACTTTTGCGTCACCGGTAAATCAAAACCCTATTGAACTAGGAATTGATGTTGTATTACATTCTGCAACCAAATACCTAGGTGGACACAGTGATATCCTTGCTGGTGCAGTAATCTCTACCGAACAAAATATAGATCAAATTTTTCAAGTAGCAAAGAACTTCGGAGGAAGTTTAAGTGACTTTACAGTATGGATGTTAGAAAGAAGTATCAAAACACTAGGACTACGTGTTAAACGCCAAAACAAAACTGCATTAAAAATAGCCAAATGGCTTATAAAACAAGAAGATGTAACTGCTGTATATTATCCAGGGCTAAAATCTCATCCCGATTATGAAATCGCCAAGGAACAAATGCGTGGTTTTGGGGGGATGTTATCTTTTGAATTGCATGAAGATATTGATGCTAGTAAATTTCAAAAAGAATTAAAACTCATTAAAAGCTCTATGAGTCTAGCAGGCGTAGAAAGCACCATGCTATCACCATCTCTAACTTCGCATGCATTACTTACCGAAGAAGAAAGAAAAAATCAAGGAATAAAGGATGGGCTATTAAGATTTAGCATAGGAATTGAAGAAAAAGAAGATCTTATTGAAGATATCCAACAAGCCATACAAAAAGTAAAAAAATTAGCATTACAATATTAAATATGAAATTAGATATTCTTGCCATAGGAGCGCATCCTGATGATGTAGAATTAAGTTGCTCTGGAACTATTGCAAAAGAAGTTCATAATGGAAAAAAAGTAGGAATACTTGACCTTACAAGAGGAGAATTGGGCACTAGAGGTACCCCAGAAATAAGAGATCAAGAAGCAAAAAATGCAGCCAAAATTTTGGGTGTTGCTACTCGGGAAAACCTTGGTTTTAGAGATGGCTTCTTTCTAAATGATGAAAAACATCAATTAGAGATCATTAAAATACTAAGAAAATATCGTCCGGAGATTGTATTATGTAATGCCATTGATGATAGACATATCGATCATGGAAAAGGTAGTAAGTTAACTAGCGACGCCTGTTTTTTATCAGGATTAAGAAAGATTGAAACCACTTATAATGGAGCATCACAAGAAGCTTGGAGACCAAAGCATGTATATCATTACATCCAATGGAAAAATCTTACCCCAGATTTTGTAGTAGACATTAGTGGTCACATGGATCAAAAAATGAAAAGTGTTGAAGCATATGAGTCACAATTTTATGATGCGGGCAGTAAAGAACCCTCTACACCTATCTCTAGCAAGAACTTTTTAGACAGCATACAATACCGAGCAGCCGATTTAGGTCGAATTATTGGCGTACAATACGCCGAAGGTTTTACTGTAGAACGCTCTGTAGCAGTAGATTCAATTTTTAATTTAATTTAATGCAAAAAATTGTTTGTAGAAATGTAGAAATACTTTATTTTTGCTGCCTGAAATTAAATGGTGGTTGTAGCTCAGTTGGTTAGAGCATTGGTTTGTGGTACCAAGGGTCGCGGGTTCGAATCCCGTCTTCCACCCCATAATGAAAAAAGCCCTTCTTAGAAGGGCTTTTTTATTTTACAATATCTTCTATTTCTATTTCTTTTCTTTCGCTCCGTCAACCACTATTCTTTCTGATCGATTTGCTACTTCCCAAGCAGTATAAAATACCAATTGCGCACGTTTTGCCATTAAATCGTATTCTATCTTATCTGGCGTGTCACTTGGCTTATGATAGTCCTCATGCACTCCGTTAAAATAAAATATAATAGGTACATTATGCTTAGCAAAATTATAATGATCACTTCTAAAATAAAATCGATTAGGATCGTTTTCGGCATTATATGTATAGTCCAAATCGAGTTTGGTATACTTAGTATTTGCCTCTTCGCTTATTTCATGTAATTCGGTACTTAATCGATCACTACCTATTAGATACACATAATTGTTTTTATCCTCGTCTTCGTGCTTTTCATCAATTCGACCAATCATATCAATATTCAAATCGGTTACTGTATTTTCTAAAGGGAAAACAGGATTTTCTGTATAAAACCTAGAACCGTATAATCCTTTTTCCTCACCTGTAACATGTAAAAAAAGTATAGATCGTTTAGGGCCATTACCATCTTTTTTGGCTTGTATAAAGGCATCGGCTATTTCTAATAAGCTTACTGTTCCCGATCCATCATCATCAGCACCATTGTAAATATTACCACTACTATCCTTACCCACATGATCATAATGTGCAGAAAGCACAACTATTTCTTCAGGTTTTTCTGTGCCTTCTATAAAAGCTAATACATTCTCTGAAGCTTGAATATCTCCTCTAAAATAGCTTTTAGGTATTTCTTGAAAATAATCATCACCTCCAAGCGGTGAAGGTATACCCATACGCTGGTATTGCTTTTTTAGGTATTCTGCTGCTTTCTTTTGACCAGGTTCTCCGGTATCTCGCCCTTCAAAATCGTCTCCCGCAAAAGTGTACAAATAGTCTTTTAGCTCTTTTGCTGTGATACTTTCGGCATATGTTATTACCGTAGATTCAGTATTAGCATTAGGTTTTGGATCTAATGTCGTTTTACTAGTTGATGAACTTTGAGAAGTTCCGCAACAAGAAATTATAAAAGATCCAAGAATGATAAGAGTGTTTTTCATGCAATTATTTAATTTAGAGTGCACAAGATACTTAATTCCTCTCATATGTTTGTAAGATTTTTTGGTGACACAAAAAAACCTTTAAAATTATTTTAAAATATTCTTTTTAGAATTAAAAAAGGTTTTATATTTGCACCCGCATTCAGGGAATACCTGATGAGACTAAACACTGGAGAAATGGCAGAGTGGTCGAATGCGGCAGTCTTGAAAACTGTTGAGGGTCACACCTCCGGGGGTTCGAATCCCTCTTTCTCCGCAAAAAGCCTTGTAATCTTTGATTTTCAAGGCTTTTTTAGTTCTTAAGCATTCCATACAAAGGCATAATAACTTTAAATTGAATATTGTATTACATAGTAACCCATCTGCGGTAATTATGAATACTTAGTAATAATACGCATGCTAGGGCTTTTCTTCATTGTTTCCCGCTTCACTAGACTCATTACCTATGGGTGTTTGAAATACATTGAATCCTATCCCAAAACCTAACCATACATCTCCATTATGATCCCATTGATATGTCGGATTGTTGTTTATATAATCAACACCTGTATACAATCCTACTTGCACCCGTTTATACTCCCCTTCTAACAATTTTAGACCTTTTATATCTTACGTTATCTATAAAACACCTTCTGTTGGGCCATATTGACCTTCTATTGGGCCATGTTGACCCAAATTTAGACACTGAAAGCCTAATTTTGAGTGTTGCATGTCTAATTTTGAGTGTTCCATGCCTAATTTTGAGTGTTCAGAGTCTAATTTTGAGTCTCTTTGCTTTAATTATGGGTATTCAAGGTCTAATTTTTCGTCTTTTTGGCCCAAAACTTCATTAAAAAGATCCAACAGGAGGTGTTTGTAGGTATTTGTAGCTGTCTTATATATTTACTTACTCATACCGACACTCGTCTCAGACGAGCGCTAGCGGGGAATACTTACAAAAGAAAAACTACTCCCCCTTAAAAAGATATTTATTGGTTTAATTAACAAATACTCTAGCTTTGAGCATGATGAGTTCAAATATTTTCGTAGTCAAGGATCTTGGAAAAAGTTTCGAATTTGATCTGATAAAACAAACTATTTCCTAAATCCTTGTACCATTTGACATTAATATCTTTAAAGTGTATATAGATTAGTTTGGAGTTGGTTCTCCGTTTCCTCCACCACCTATATTTTCAAAACAATAACCGCAAAGATCTCCATAATCGTTTACACATTGTATTGTAATAGACAATAGATCTCCTCCTCCCATATATCTAGCAGTAGTACCATTCGTTAATACACATACAACCCCTCCCCCTCGAATTGTGCTTTTTTCTTCACGATCTAGATTTCTAAATTTCCCCTTTAGTTCATTTAACTTTTTCATTCATACAGGTTTTAATGTTAATATATTCTAAATGTATAATAAGTTCTCAAAAGGCATCTAACCTTATTAATTGGTTAACAATCTTTTAACTTATGAATTTCAATCCCAAAGTATGTCTTCTTTAGCATATGTTAAACTTAATCATAGTCATAAATTGTATTATAAATTAATGTAATCAAGGATCTTGGAAAAGGTTTCCTATTTGATCTGATAAAACAAACTATTTTCTATACTTCCTAAAGGCCTGTACCGTTTGATATATGCCGTAGAAAATCAATATTTTTGTAGTAAAATGTAAAAGGTAATGCCAGATATTGGCATTATTATCTTCTAAAAAATCTATTCGATAAATTGGCGCAAAATTTCCAAACACTATTTTTAAATAATCAGGAGAAATAGATGAATAATCATATGGTCCTGGAAAAAATGAGCAATACAAGATAAATGAACCCAAGACATTTATCATAATGGTCCATGTTGCCGCTCTTAACCAATTAATACCAAATTCATTAGAACTTAAATTTAAAGACAAAAGAACTTTTTCACTAATTGATTCACCCAATCTTGTATTTCTCATTAAATCGGAAAACACTATTTTTTGCTCACATGATGCCGCATTTAACTCATCAAAGGTATTGCCATCTTCCTTAAACCTTAGCTTTAGTTTTCTTATATCTACAAGATCACTTTTTGTTGCACTACTAATATTAATATACCTTAATCGAAACTCATCTAATAATTGATGATCTATTTTTATTCTTCTTTTTACAGTCAAATTATTAATATGATAAATTTTTTGAAGCTTTGGTTCATCATGAGATCTCTCAACGACAAATTCATCGCACATTACTTTCTTAATCCTACATTCTCGCCATTCTGAAAAAAAAGTAATTTTTAAATATTTAATAATACAATTTTCTATGATTATAGGATTCAACCAACCCTTAACTTCCATAAAGTATATTTCCGAAGAGCGAATAAAAACATAATTTATTAAGTAACCACTATGAGGATTAAGTTCTAAATCTACCCCTTTCATTTTAGAGCTTTTAATATCCAAACTTACTAACAGGTCAACATCTTCCGGTTTATCATAATCTTTTATTTTTAAGATTTTAAAGAGAACATCAACATTGAAAACCACATCTACATTTGCGTTTTCAATAATCAATTCTAGTTTTATATACTTTTTATTTTTACCACGAGTTGGTCCTGTATATTCAGTTAATTCGAAATATTCTGCAAACTCAGAAACGGTAGTTATCTTTTTTTTAATCATTCTAAATATCTGTAATTAATTCAAATATATGCCTAGGGAAACTCCCTCTCATTGGCGCATTTAATTTATTCTGCCATTCACAAATTACATAGCTTTCATCGACACCAATAACATTCATGTGGGCATTTCCATCTTTGAGTTTTACTAGATCACCGCTTTTCATTTAACTATATTTTTATTGTCGATAGTATTAATGATAAGTTCCTTCGTTTTTTTGACATAATTCGGAAATCAAGGGAATACAACTGTATCATCAAAATTTACAACCAAATTTCTAAGTCTTTTATCATTAGAAATAATTCGACTAGCAGATTTATAGATACTTATAAATGATCTATATTGATCTTCTAAATTATCTTGTAAATCCCCTCTTTTCGGAATATGAATACGTTTGCATTTTTCAGAATTTAATATTTCTTCTAACAAAGTCTTGTCTGTCATCCCTAATGAGTGTCCCAGTACCAATACATCATATTCGAGATAATAATCAATTGCGTGACTCTGTATATTCAAATAATTATTAGTTTTTGCATAATCATATGTTTTAAAACCATCAAGCAATTCGTCAATTTCTAAATCTCGTAACATTTTATATTCTTCGGATTGATCATCTCCATATCCGAAAATAATCTCATTATTCAACGTTCCATGAATGTGATTAACCTTAAATTCTAATTTTTGATCCTTATATAATTCATAATTATTTAAAGTAGGAGTATAATTAAAGTTTACTACATAAGCATTATTCAACCCCGCCTTATTACTTACATTGGTGTCCAAAAAAGCTCTAATATCCTGTTTAGGTTTTATTTTAAGTGTATTCAAATAATTACCTAATTCTTGTTTTATATGGTTTAATTCTGAGTTAAGTATTAAAGCATCTTCACTAATCCTTGCCTCTTCATTTATAGAATATTTCTTCGGTATTTTTAATAATTCTCTAAAGTAAACTTTCTCAACATTGAACCAATTATCATTAATGGAACCATATAAAGTTCCCAAAAGCTTATTAGTTAAAAAGCCATTTAGGGAAATTTTATGATTATGAATTGATTTATTAAAGTGATCCCAATTATCATTATTTACATAAGTTTTCAAAAAAGCTACAGAGTTATCAGGCCTCATTGAATTATCAAATAAAGAACTCAAATGTTGAGAATTAAACATTTCCAAATCACTACGACGATATCTAAGGGCGTTAACCAATTCTGGAGAGACAATTGAATCGATATAATAATCAGCAAAATGCGTGTAACTTGTTTTTAGACCATGTGCTAAATCAAACCCATTACCAATCAATACTATTAAGTTTTTAGTTTTGTACATATTATTACGAATACCCCCAAAACTTTTAATTCAGGGTTATTTTGTGGTACTTTAATATCCGGTATTACTATCTATAGATCTAGAAAATAAATCTCTGCTTACGGGGTGAGTTATCAAACTTTCATCATTATACTCTACTTTAAACAATTCGTTTATATGATTTTCATTTAAATCATCTCTTAACCATTCTCGTTCAAATTCCTTATCCAGTAAAACTAGTTGTCGATATTGACCATTTCTATTTTTACTATTATGAATTTTTGAGAAAAAAGGGCTAGCTTCTTTCGTAAACATCGTAAAACTAACTACTCCATCGAGGGTGAGTAAATAAATCCCCGCTATCTTATTTGGATTTATTAATTGGATATTTCCCCTCTGTATCCAGTATTTCATTGAATTCCATATTTACGTACTTGTATTCCCTTGTTTCCACTATCAATATACAAAATATTCAGTACTAAGATTCCCAATCAAACTTCTGTATCCAACGACCTAACTTATTCACTTCTTTTAATTTTGATTTTCGCTGTTTGACAGTAAATCCTTTTATAATTAATTGTTTTTCTATCAAGTTTCTAAATTCTTGAATTTCAATATTAACATGATTAAATTTCTTGCCATCAAAACAAAAACTACAATAATTGCTATTATTATCGAATTTATTATCATATCGTAAATCCATACCGCAGCTTTGACAAAACGGATCTCTTACTTTTAATTTTAAATAATCCGAATACAAAACCGCATCTCTAATAGTTTGATTTTTTTGAAGTTTATTTATACCAAAAATTATTAATACCAATCCTACAATTCCAAGAAAGATTGAACCTAAGAGATCATGTACAAGAAAAGTTTTTTCGTTTTTATATTTTACTTCACTTACTTCATATGATTGTATCAAAGAATCGAATTTAGCTTCGTGTTCTGTTAACTCATCAGTAGTTTCCTTTAGTAATTTAATTTTAATATTTAGATATAAAGAATCATTAGGAAAACTACTGTTCAATTTTTTAATTGAATCTACTTTATTAAATATAAGAGTACGTTCTTTACTCTTCTTTTCGATTTCATAAAGAGTTAATTCTGAACTTTCTAAAAAATTTCTTTGTAACGAAAAGTAATCGGTAACCTTGTACACCAAATTATAAATTAATATACATCCAAAGACCACGAATATAATCCAAGTGTTATTTGTTGATGGTATTCCAGGTAGGCTCATTATTCGGATTTAATTGTAAATATTATCCAATGTAAGAGTTATTCGTTTTTAATCATTATGGTAATCCGTAATGTCACTAAAGTAATGGCAGTTAATTCAAATTAAGCCAGTAAGAAAACTATTCATAATCATAAAATGTATTACCTTTAGTGGATAAACGTAACCCCCTTTCAATAGAAAAACTTATTTCTTTTGATGAGGGGTTTGTTATTTTATAAACTAATTAACCTAAAAATTTGCATGAACTTCAATAAAAGCATAATTCTTTTAATTACGATTTCTCTTATAATATCTAGTTTTCAAAGTTGTGTTTCCCGAAAGAAGGTTGATGAAATGATAGCATATGAGAAAAATAAAGCTATCGAAACAACAAGAATAAATGCTGAGAAAGAATATGAAAAAGAAAGACGGTTAACCCAAGAGTTATTTGACCAAGAAATAAACCAAATTTGGGGTAAATATAATAAAGCTGAATCTGAAAAAAATGAATATTTGATCCGATTAGGTAAAGCTCTTTCGCGAATAGAAGCTTCTAATCAGGCTTCATTTGTTCCAAGTGAAGGATATAAAAATGAACTCCTTCTAAATGAAATATATGATGAAACACAAGCGCAAACACAAAATTATGACAATGCCCCGGACTATTCTCAATTAAATCCTGCAGAAATGACTTACTTATTAAATCAAGCAGGTTTAAATCCCTCGAATGAGGATGCCATAAAATTCACTAATCTTTTTAGTGGAGGTTATGATATGCCGGTTGAATATATAAGTAGAACAAATGCAAATGATGAATCTAGAGTAACCTTAAAAAACAGTAATTGTCCTTTTGAAGCTTTAATTAGAGCCAAATTCTCCGACATTAAAGTAAAATATATTGATGAAAACGAAACTTGGTATTATCGATTCGGGCAAAAAACCAAAAAATCATTCTTTGGAGATTTTTACTTTTTAGAAATATTCTCTGTTCATCTTCTTAATAATTCAAAAGCCGATTTTCAAATTAAATATTTTGAGTCTTTTGAAAAAAGGTTAGGTAGAATAAAGAATACGAATATTCAGGGTAATGGACTAAACAATTTTATGAATCCTATAAATCAGTGTTATGAATAAGAACAAAATGAGACACATACTTGCTATAACTATAGTGTCATTCTTTTTATTAATGATAGCTTTCATTTTTATACTCCCGTATATTGCCGGGTTAAAAGGAACAAGTGGCATAGATGACTTAACATATTCATTTATTGAAAAATTCTCTTCCCTTTTTAGTGGAATAATAGGTATAATATTGGGATATTATTTTGGTACTAATCGAAGTAGTTGAAATGCAATATGGAAGATTCTGAAAATGAAATTAGTAATAAACTAGCTGACCTTGAAGTAAGACTTCTTGAACAAGAACATCGTCCATTAATTATTATTAAAAATTTCATTAATCGTAGACAATGGCCAAAAAATGATCCTAGACGTAAAGCAGTATTCGCCTCAATGATTTGGAGATTATTTTTCTCACCAGCGGTAATAGCTGCAAGCGGCGGATTTATTGCACTGGTATCACTTGGTGTTTTAGTTTGGCAGACAACAATATTAAGGGAGCAAAATAATAAAATAGTAGAACAAAATTATTTGGTGGAAGCTCAACGTCGGTCATCATTGCAATTTGAACTCTCGGAAATTTTTAATCGAATTGATCAAGAATTAGTCAATGATAAATCGATAATTTCTCAAAAACTAAAAAGCAGAATAATAGCTGTGACGATATCCATGAAGCCGTACAAAAGCTTTGACGGGGATACTTTGTCCGAATCTTATAGTTATGAAAAGGGTCATCTTTTCGCTTATTTAATTAATAGCGGAATGTCTGCTCAAGATCTGAATTCGATCTTATCTAGAAGCAACTTTACTTATATGAGGCTAGAAAACGTGGTATTAGGACTACCACGTAAATTCTTAAAACTCTCTGATTTTAAATTTAAGAATTGCTACTTAAAGAATGTTGGTTTTTATAATATGGAATTTAGCCACGTTCTGATTGAAAACTCAACTTTTGTAGAGGTTAATATGGAAACATCATTTTCTCTTTATCTAAAAAAAGGATCAAGAATTATCCATAGCTCGATTGCATATGAGAAAGGTGACATGCCTTTAACAATTAGAATACAAAATTCTTCTATTGAGAACTCAAAAATCCGCTCTCATCATAGAGTAATCATTATGGCAAGAAAGAAAGAGAATCAAATAATACAAAGCCAAATTAGATCTAATGAATTAAGAATAGGAGTAACTCAAGATGCAAGCAAGCTAATTCTTAGTGATATTTGGTTTCAAACTCATCATAAAACAGGGAAATTGGTTTTAAATGATAAGAAAAAGGAAAAATTAATAATACATAATCTTTTTTCCAAAAATGCATTTTTAGATAAAGATTATAAATATTCCCATATGACTAAGCAAAAAATCCATTGTGAAGAAGTGTACAAAAATAACTCATGGTTAAACTCACTAGGAAATAATACTGAATTACTTGAATATGGTTATAGAGCGGAATTTAATGGGAAAATAACCAAAACACCAACAATGTATATATATAATTTAAATTAAAGTAATATCTTCCTTAAATAGCTTATGTATATATTCTGAATGTAACTCGGCATTATGTGGGTTTTCTAGACAATGAAAAAGTAAATGTATTAGTCCATAATCTCCTAAAGAATCACGATACTCATATCGCTCCTTATTCTTAACCCATAGTATAAAGCTGCATAAATGGCCTACTGCACCAATCTTCTTACTATTCCCTAAGCACTCTTGGAAATCTTCTAATGACATATGAGTGTATTCAATGTGTTTACGCTTACAAAAGTTGTAAAGGAATTTTCAAAAGAAAATAGTAAACCACTTAAAAAGGAAAAATTGTTTGGTAAACAACTTATTAGATTTAATAGAATAAGTGAATTAATGTTTATCTAAAGACCTGATCTTGATGATATTATTATACACTACTACTATTAATTTGTGTTAATGTATACATTACTACTACTAATTAGGTTTTCTATGTTCTATTCTTATTTTTTGTTTTTAATTTTAATTTATTATTAATCTTAAAAATTCAATCATGTTAAAAAACATTTCAAATTTGGGTAAAACTCTTAGTAAAACTGAACAACAAACTATTCATGGAGGTGGTAGCTGTAAATATAAATGTAAGAATGGAGATCTATATATCCTCTCTTGTGAAGTAGGTTATGATCCTTGCGCAGTATTAAGCATTACTAATTCTCCTAATGCTATTAGCTCTCTTTAAATCAAGAGCATTGTTCTTTTAATTACTGTTATTTTGGTGGGCCATTTAAGATCTAATTAAACTTTTGGATCAAATGGCCCGATTATAATTTTATAGTTGGACCCGAAAAAAGTCCTGGTTAACCTCTGCCGCCGCTAGTTTGCAACTAGTGTGCCACACAACCCAATGCCTAGACTATAAAAAAACAACCATAAGTTACAAAACTCATAGCTGTCTTATATATTTACTTACTCATACCGACACTCGTCTCAGACGAGCGCTAGCGGGCGAATTTTTTGAAGATGCATCATATTCTTCAATACAAGTATTTTCTATATCAAGTCCTTTCGTTTAATAATTTTTTCTGAACATCGAGATTTACAATGAACAAACTCTATTAATACAAATAGTAACTATCTATAACCCATCGCATTCAATTTTTTGAATAGTTCTTTTTTATCTGTAATCCCGGATTCTAAAACATAAATTATCGCTTTGCGAACAAAACTATTTAACTCGGTTAATTGAACATTAGAGTTTTTAGATATTTTATCTCGATTACCATGTACAATATAGCTTCTTGTATTGTATATCTTTTTAATTTTAGCATAGTTGACTTGAAACTCGTCTTCATTCTTAGAGATGATTAAAGCCAAATGCCTAGAGACTGTATGAGAAATTTGATATCTATCAAAATTTAAAAGGCTTTCTAATGCGGTCATAAGACAAGTAAATGTGGTTTCGAAACTATCTGTGAGATACGTTAATTCCAAATTTTCTAATGCGATTTTACACAAGTTATTATCCAGATTAACCCTTTTAAGAAATTTTACTAGATCTTTGGTTTCGGTTTCATCAATCCTAAAATCATTATGCAATCCTCTATGAAGAGGTCCTAATAAAGTTATTCCTGCTAACTCATTTTGTTCGTTAATTGAACAAAATTTAAAAGGAGATAATCCACCTGGTTTAAATAAATGTAATTTGCTTATTAAAGGATTAACAATCTCATACGCAAGCTCTCTAATTTTTTCAATTAATTTATTCTTATTAAATGTATCTATGCTTTGACAAACGGTAAACACTCCTTTATTTCTATCCAATTCTTCTCGGAATCCTAAATTTTCTAAAACATTAAAAAACTCATGACTAAAAGCGCCTGTTGTGTATTTAATTCCCATTGTTCTAGGTGTATCAATAGAAAAACCACCTATTAACACTCTAAACATGTTTTCGAACTCTTCGGGGTTATATGATTTAAATTCATAACCCTCATTTTTTAGGTATGGGTTTAATAATTCTAGACTTGGCGTGCTATTTCTTAATATTGCAATATTTTTATACATGAAGAAAACTTATAGTTCTTAGCATAGTCTTTTGGTTATATATCATAATAAAAATAGAATTTGGAGTGCGTTTTTTTTGGGCTAAAAGTAGTATCTATTAGATTTAAAACACATCTGTAGTATACCCTACAGTTTCGCTTATCTTGTTCATAAATTTTCTGTTATCTCGCGTTATACCATGGATAGCGTAAATAGTTTTTCCATTATTGCCAAACAACCTTAAAACCCGGGCTATTCCGTAGTATTTGGTTTTTGTTATTTCTGACCATGAATACTTAGAAACATTTCCGTTTTTAGTTACCGAAAAACCATTTTGGTGATATGCAACCCGAGCGGTTCTAAATCGTAACACCTGTATACCAACATAAGAAGAGTATCCTGCAAAAAATATAATCACCGGTATGCCCCCTATAGACAAGAATCCTTCTTCTTTAATTATCATAAGCATCCAAATGCATGAGAATACAGTTACACTGCATAGAAATAAAACAACAAAATATGTAATGATTTGATGTATTACGAGATTAGATACCATATATTCTCTTTCACTGTTTCTGAATGTTTGGCTTTCAAGGTTTTCTTCCATTACAATTATTTAAAATTAAAAGTACCTACTCTTATCTTAACATAAAAATAATAATTAAAGCTTTTAAGGATACTAAGTTCAATTATATTTGGAATAGGTTTTAAAACATAGGTATATTATACTAAAACCTGCCATTTGTACAGCCAAAAATTAGAAATACTATGGAATATAATAGAAGAAATTTTATCTCCTTTTTAGGTAAAGCTAGTTTAGGAGTTATGATCACTCCTCCGTTCTTAATACGTTGTGGTAATACCACTACTCCACCAAATACAGAAAATTTTTCTGAAGAAAATCTTAAAAGATTAAAAAAAATAGTTTTAGAAAGTCTAGCTCCATCTGATAAAGATGATTTATTGCTTACCAATGGACTAGATTATCATACCATAGTAAAATGGGGAGATAAAATTAGTAATCAAGATACATTTGGATTTAATAACGATTTTACTTGTTTTATTCCACTTGATGAAAACAATCCTAAAGATGGATTATTATGGGTAAATCACGAATATGTAAATCCGCTTTATGTTTCTGACTTTAATTATAGAGAGCATGAAGATCCTACAAAACATAGAACCAAAGAGCAGGTAGATAAAGAAATGTACGATGTTGGCGGAAGCATTGTAAGAATTAAAGAGGTTAATGGGATGTGGGAAATTGTAGAAAACGATCCACATAATAGAAGAATTACTGGTAAAACACCTATAGAATTAAACTGGGATACGCCAATAAAAGGGAAAAACACAGTGATAGGAACACTTGCAAATTGTTCTGGAGGTATTACGCCTTGGAAAACTTTTATTACTTGCGAAGAAAATTACGATGGTTTTTTTGGAGAAACTACATATGATGAAAATAATGTTGCAACCCATATACCAAGTGAATATTATGGCTGGGAAAATTTTTATGATTATCCACCAGAACATTATGGTTGGGTAGTAGAGGTAAATCCAAAAGATGGAAAAGCTCAAAAACATATAGCACTCGGACGGTTTGCTCATGAATGCTGCACACTCTACGAATTAGAAGATAAACGAATAGTTGCTTATACTGGTGATGATAGAAACAATGAACATTTGTATAAATTTATTTCATCCAAACCAAGTTCTCTAAAAGAAGGAACACTTTATGTAGCCGATACTATTAATGGAAAATGGCTCGCTTTAGATTGGGAAAACCAACCTATTTTGAAACGTAAATTTAAAAATCAAACCGAGGTACTGATTAGAGCAAGAGAAGCGGCAAAACTATTAGGTGCTACTGCATTAAATCGTCCAGAAGATATTGAAATAGATCCTATCACCGGGAACATACTTGTTTCGTTAACTAATAACAAAAGCAAAAATGATTTTCATGGTTCTATTCTAAAAATTGAAGAAACCCATGGAGCTTTTGATGCATTAACATTTAAGGCATCTACTTACATAGCAGGAGGCGAAGAAAATGGTTTTTCTTGTCCCGATAATTTAGCATTCGATTTATCAGGAAATCTTTGGATAACATCAGACATGTCGGGAAGTGCGATGAACAAAGAAGATAAACCATATATGCCATTTAAAAACAATAGCTTATTTGTAATTCCGAGATATGGAAAAGATGCCGGAAAAGTAATTCGAGTTGCTTCAGCTCCAAAAGATGCTGAACTTACTGGTCCTTGGTTTTCTCCAGATGGAAAAACGTTGTTTTTAAGTGTTCAACATCCTGGTGAACAAACTGAAGATTTAGACAATCCAACGAGCAAATGGCCTTTTGATGGAGACAACATTCCTAAACCAGCAGTTGTTGCCATTACAGGTGATTTAATCGAAAAGATGAATAAACTAAATCAAATAGAATCCAACCTTTAAAAATATTTATAGAATGCTTTTATTAGAAAAGTATTCTTATTCTAGGCAAATCTGGATAACTTTACACCTATACAAAGAAAATAAATATGTCAACAGTTAAAATAGGGATCATCACTGTAAGTGATAGAGCAAGTGCTGGAGTGTATGAAGACATTAGTGGAAAAGCAATCATAGATACTTTAAGTGAATATTTAATTTCAACATGGGAAAAAAGATATAAGGTAGTTCCAGACGAACAAGAGGTTATTGAAAAAACCATCATCGACATGGTAGATAATCAAAATTGTTGTTTGGTTATTACAACGGGGGGTACAGGTCCTGCAAAAAGAGATGTTACACCCGAGGCCACCGAGGCTGTATGTGATCGTCTAATGCCCGGTTTTGGAGAGCTTATGAGAGCCGAATCATTAAAATATGTACCAACTGCTATTCTTTCAAGACAAACTGCTGGCCTTAGAGGAGATAGTTTAATTATTAATCTACCTGGAAAACCAAAATCAATAAGAGAATGTTTAGATGCTGTTTTTCCTGCTGTACCATATTGTATTGACCTTATGGAAGGCCCTTTCTTAGAATGTAATGAAGATGTAATAAAGCCATTCAGGCCTAAGAAAAAATAAAAGCCAAAAGTTAATAAACAATACTTAGAAAAATATGGAGTCTATCATTACTGTTGTTGGGTTTTTGGGAGCTGGAAAAACAACATTGTTACGATATTTAATAGATAAATTTACTAATAATGGCTGGGATCCTTTTGTTATTCTTAATGATTATGAAAACGCAAATATTGATGCCCAGCAGCTTACAAACAAGATAGAGTTAAAGTCTATTAAAGCACTTAGTGGTAGCTGTATATGTTGTGGTGGTATAATGGAACTTAGAAATACAGTAAATAGAATTCCTGAACGAATAAACGGAATCACTCTAATTGAAGCTAATGGAACTTCTGATGCTTGTTCCTTAATGGAATTCCTTGGTGTAGGTATCAATGATAGGTTTTTTCCACCAATACAAATATCTGTTGTAGATGTTAAAAACTGGCAAAAGCGTGGAGAGCATAACGAACTTGAGTCAAATCAGATTCAGGTTTCTTCTCTTATTATTTTAACGCATCTTGCAAAAACATCAGCAAGCAGACAAACTTTTGTGATTAAAGAACTGAAAGAACTCAACCCAACAGCCAAAATTGTAACTATAGATGACCTAGATGTTTCTCTTCTTCCTGAGCTCTTACCATCTAATAATACTGCCAAAAAGTTCGATCATCAAAAAGCACATTGGGCTTCTTGTTCTACAGATTTACCAAAACTACCTCATATAAATTGCATTAATGATATTTGTTACACATTACCAAAAAGTATTCTTAGGGTAAAAGGTTGTACTAAAATAGGGCAAGAAAATGAGTATACTTATTTTGAACGCAAACCAGATGGAGAAATACATATTAGACCATTTAATGGAGTACCAATTACAGGACCTAAATTACTTACAATAGGACCAGGAAGTGAACCTTCTGTTTTAGAAAAAGCTATCAGTGAGAGCCTTATTACAGCAAATTTAAATCAATAATCAAAAATAAATAACAAGTTATTAATCATACAAGGTTAACACTTGCACTCCCTGGGTTATGGTATTGAAACAGGGTTTATATTGCAAACTTTAAACTAGGCACACTTCATAACTATACTCGAGATACATCTATTCTGAGGTTCGATATTTTTACAAACAGTACCTGTACTTAAACAATTTACTTTACCACAATGTAAACACAGTAATCAAAGAGATGTTTGTATGATAATCATACGTATACTTTTCTACTTAAAAAATTGCATCTTCATCAAATTCACTATCTGTTCCTCTATTATGATGTTAAGCAAGTATTGGGTTTTACAGCAGTAGAAACGATACTATTTTTGTTAGTATAAAATTCAATCATATAGCAATGGAGAAATTAAAAGCCAAAATTGAAAACATGAATTGGCAATTAGCAACAACATCACTACACGAAAAAGGTTATGCTATTCTTTCTAATACATTATCAAACGAACAGTGCAAAGATCTAGTAGAAAAATACAATGCAGAAAGTTTGTATCGAAAAACAGTAGTAATGGAACGATATCGCTTTGGTTTAGGTGAATATAAATATTTTGACTATCCTCTACCCCAAATTATTCAGACCATAAGAGAAGTTGTATATCCCAAATTAGTTCCTATTGCCGACCTCTGGATGAAGGTATTAAAGATAGATAAGTCATTCCCTAAAACTCATGAAGAATTACAATCGCTTTGCCATAGAAGTAATCAATTACAACCAACTCCTTTAATTCTAAAATATAGAAAAAGTGGTTTTAACACACTACATCAAGATCTATATGGTGATATTTATTTCCCCATGCAGGCGGTCCTGTTTTTAAATGAACCTAAAGAAGAGTACACTGGTGGTGAATTTGTACTCACTCAACAAACACCAAGAGCCCAATCTAAAGCCATAGTTTTACTACCAAAAAAAGGAGATATGCTTATTTTTACCACTAACTTTAGACCTGTAAAAGGAACCAAAGCACACTACAGAGTACATATGAAACATGGAGTTAGTGAAGTGACTAGCGGTGAACGACATACTTTGGGTATTATTTTTCATGATGCAACTAGCTAAACAATTAAAATAAATGGCAATAGAAAGCTTAATAGCACTACAGGTAACCAATAATGATTTATACAATACGTATAGAGAAAAAATGACTCCAATTTTATTAAAGCATAATGGTAGTTTTGGATATGACTTTAAAATTGAAGAAGTTCTTAAAGCAGAAATAAACAAGCCTATAAATCGGGTGTTCACCATTAAATTTAAGGATGAAATTGATATGGAATCCTTTTTTAATAATAAAGATTATTTGATGATCAAAGAAAAGTATTTTAGTACTTCGGTGGCCTCTGTTATTGAAATTGCGAGATACGAAAGAAACAATTAATTAGATTATTTTTTAATGATAAACCATTCAGAAATAAGTAATTTCGAGCTTTATCAAAAGATAAAACAACAAGAAATTGTTTACGCAGGAAATAGCAATCTTAAAATTTACGGAACTCTACATTGCAAATCAGGTAAACGAATGAAACAAGAAAACCGTGTGTTTTTTAAAACAATAGAACAAGCAAAAGAGCAAGGTTATAGGCCTTGCGGGCATTGTATGCGAGTCGATTATAAAAACTGGAAAGATGGACTTATTTAATCCCGACACAAACAAAAACATACTTCCTTTTGATGGTGAGGTACATTATTATGGAACCATTATTTCTATTAAAAAGGCACAAGAGTTTTATAATTTACTTTTAGAAAATATTGAGTGGCAAAATGACAAAGCCGTCATTTTTGGAAAAACCATTGTTACCAAACGTAAGGTAGCCTGGTATGCCGAAAAGCCATTTGAATATACCTATTCTAAAACAACCAAATCTGCTTTACCCTGGACAAAAGAACTGCTTGAGTTAAAAGAAATGGTAGAAAAGAAAACAGGAGAAACTTTTAACTCTTGCTTACTTAACCTATATCATAATGGAGAAGAAGGAATGGCCTGGCATAGCGATGGTGAAAAAGATTTAAAAAATAATGGAGCTATAGGTTCTTTAAGTTTTGGAGCAATACGTAAATTTTCGTTTAAACATAAAGAAAATAAACATCGAGTAGATATTGTTTTAGAAAAAGGAAGTTTATTAGTCATGAAAGGAACAACACAAACAAATTGGTTACATCGCTTACCACCAACCAAAAAAGTAACAACTCCAAGAATAAACTTAACATTTAGAACCATCGAACCTTAATAAGTTAAAAATTAGGGTTTTGACATTTAATTACTAAAAAAATAGAATTTTCATTTATGTAACACTTCAAACCTATTTTTTTCTAAATTCTTTCTTACGTTGTGCCAATTAAAAATTACTCCATCCATTACTATATATACTCCTTTTGTAAGAAGTTTTAAATGAGATATTGCATATTCTAAATTCTTTAAAGCATCAGTGTTTTTTTTTGTCCCTAAAACAAAAGCTCCAGTAAGCACAATGGTTTTATCTAGATTAAGTTTACCAAGATAAATTGCTGTTTCGGCCATTGTATAAGTTCCGTGAGTAATTAGAATTCTTTTATATGGTGAAACTTTTATTTTTTCTACTATTAAACTTCTATCATCATTAGTTATAAAACGACTATCTTTTCTAAACAAACTATCTAAAGAATATTTAAAATGAATTTCAGATGCATCTAAGAATTCCTTAATAGTAATTGAATTACTATGTGATGCCTGATTAGTTTCATTATAATCAAGCCCTTCAATCGTTCCACCAGTTGTGAATATCTGTAAACCCATCTTCTTAAATTTTAAATAAATACTTACACAAAAAGGTTATTAATAAATCAATAAAACTAACATTTATTATATACAATCTTATTACAATTTAGTAAACTATATTAGCTCCCAACTTTACTATTCCGGTCACTTTTTTGTAGTAATAAGGATTATGCCATTACGCCCTCTATCTCTGTCTTCTACTTTGTTTTAATCATTCTCTATAATTCTATTATCTCATGATTTTGTCGTTTTACATTCTTCGTATTATATTCTATTTATAGATTAATTCAATATTATATTTGGTATTAAGCTCTAAAATGGAGCGTTCCAAAATAGAATATTGGACATCACTTTGGTTTAATATTTCAAGTTCTTTTAATCTTATTTCCTCCTCAGAATAAGATGGACAATAAGCTTGGGCTTCCATATTACTCATACCAAAATGGAAACCTTCTAACGGATACGTTTTATATACATTTCGTTTGATTCTTTCTTGGATATTATTTTTGATCGAATCACAGTTTAAGATTAGGGATATTTTCACATTATTGTTAACCAGAAAAAACTTCATTCTAACCTCAAACTCTTTGTATGGATCAATCTTTATAGGAGATAGAATTTTTTTGTTTTTTGAAATATATGAAACATTAGAATTGAATAACCCTAACTTTTTTAGTATAATATTCTTTATAGCACTTAAATCATGTATATCCTTTATTTCAATTACTAGTTTTTCCATCGGTTTTTCAAAATAAAAATCTCAACTTAAAGACAAGTTCTACCAGTAGTAAAACATATTTAAAGGAACCAACAACTAATTTAGCATAAAATTAGGAGGCTTAGCTAAAATTTTAAATTATTTAAAATGTTTAATATTTTTTATAAATAGTTAAACATTTTGTATTTTTATAGAGCCTTATTGCAAAAAATAAATATGTAATCAAGATGTTTGGAATATTTAAAAAGAAATCTGAGAAAGAAAAACTAGAAGTTCAATACAAAAAGTTATTGAAAGAAGCTCATAGTCTATCTACCACGAATAGAAAAATGAGCGATCAAAAAGCTTATGAAGCCGAAGAAGTGATGAAACAACTTGAAAAGTTAATCTAATACACTTTAATGAAAAACAAGATAGAAGATAAGAAACCAGATAGTGTAGTTTATAATCCAGAAACGCAAAAATATGATGCTGCCCTGAAACCTTATGCAACTTCGGTAGGTGCACCTTTAATTACCGCCACAGATACCATTGCCTGGAAAAATAGAAGTATCAATAAAGTAAATCACAAAGTCCAAACTAAATACTTAGAATTAAAAGCCGAGTACGATAAAATGATGCAGGAGTTTGAATATAATAAACTCATTTTTAGTGCAAAATTTAGTTTTGAACCTATCATTGGTGAAATATATCATTTATATAAAAGAGAAAGCGGAGAAACCTTTTTATCCATTATTGGACCCGAACAATGTAATTTTAATACACTAGGTAGTTTTTATCTAAACGTAGACCAAATATGGGAAAAGATATAGTCCTATTATGAAAAACATCAAAGAATTAAGTCCTAGAGCTCTGGATCGTATTATAGAGATGGCCTGGGAGGATCGAACACCTTTTGAAGCTATTTTGTTTCAATTTGAACTATCTGAAAAAGATGTGATACAACTAATGCGGAGCAATCTAAAAGAATCGAGTTTTAAACGTTGGCGTAAACGCGTGAATAGTGGTGTGAGCCAGAAACATTTAAAAAAACGCAATCCAAATATCAATCGTTTTAAGTGTTCTCGCCAAAAAGCAATTTCGGGAAACAAAATAAGTAAACGATAAATACTATTAATTAAACATCACGATCCATATTCACTAGATTTAATGATTTATACTAAAGAAAATATACAACAACTTGACCGTATCACTAGATTAAAGATTATCAATTCAGTCTCAGGAATAAAGCCTGCAAATCTTATAGGCACTATTAATCAACAAGGACAAACTAATCTTGCTATATTTAGTTCTGTAGTTCACTTAGGAAGTGATCCTGCCCTTTTGGGGTTCATTTCAAGACCTCAAACACCAGAAGTTGGTCATACGTATCGCAATATTCAAGAAAACAATTATTATACAATTAATCACATTCATCCCGAATTTATAAAAAATGCGCATTACACCTCTGCCAAATTTGAGGCAGATATTTCAGAATTTAAACGCTGTAATCTTTCCGAAGAATATATTAACAATTTTAAAGCTCCATTTGTAAAAGAGAGCACTTTTAAAATAGGACTATCCTTTAAAGAAGCTATTGACATTAAGTATAATGGTACCATTTTGGTTATTGGTGAAATCGAACAACTCATACTCCCGGATATTGCCATTATTGAAGACGATATTGATTTAGAAGCTACTAATAGTGTCGGAATTTCAGGGTTAAATAGTTACTATTCGTTAACCAAGATCGATAAACATCCTTATGTACGAGTAAATCAAGTCCCAGAGTTTTAACCCCAAAAACTTTGCAAAGAAAAACAACAAGAGCCTCTTAAAATAGCCCGATATATATAATTAATTTAGATTATTATTCATTTTTTGAGCAACAAAAAATTGAAACCACTTTGTTGTAGTGTATTGTATTTTTTAAGATCAAATTGATACAAATACGCTCCTTTTTTTGATGAAGACTTATCCTTCTCTGTGGTTTTATTTAATAAATCCAAGGAAAAAAATTTCTTTCTAAAGTTTCTTGTATCGAGTTTTTTCTGAAAAATTTCTTCATACAATGACTGTAGTTGCGGTATTGTAAACCTATGTGGTAATAACTCAAAACCAATAGGATAAAATTGCACTTTATGTCTTAAATGCTCTAAAGCATCAACCACCATCTGATTATGATCCAGAACCAAACTAGGTAAACTATCTACGGCAAACCAAAATGCTCCATGTTGCTCTACCAATTCTTTATCATACTCTTCAATCTTTATTAAAGCATATTGAGAAATAGATACACAACGTGCTCCAGGATCGCGATCCACTTTAGAATATGTCTTCAACTCTTCCATAAAGATATCATCCAGCCCTGTAATCTCTTTTAATACTCGTTTTGCGGCCTCATTAGCATTTTCCTCTTCTTGAATAAAGCTTCCTATCAAAGACCATTCTCCTTTTAGAGGCTCAACTGCTCTTTTAAAAACTAATAGCTTAAGAACACCTTGATCAAAGCCAAAAATCACACAATCTACTGCTACAAATAGCCTTTCTCTACCTCTATACCATTTATTCCCTTCTAGATTTTGCATAAAATTCAAGTTGTTTTAAGACAAATATAATAAATGTAAAAAATACATTTATTATATTTGTCTTAAAAATACTACTATAGCATGTTTACAAAAGACACTTTTGAACCTGAGCTAATGGTATCCTCCCCGGGAAGAATCAATTTTATGGGTGGGCATACGGATTATAATAATGGTTTTGTTTTACCAACGGCAATCGACAAAAAGATTAAGTTTAGTTTCAGGAAAAACAAAAGTGATTCTACGTGTAACTTTTACACCAAGGATTATGATAAGTCATTTACTGTAAACCTGAACAACATTTCTCCTAGTAAAGAAAATTGGGAGAATTATATATTAGGCGTTCTTGACCAACTACAACAGAGGTCAGAAAAAATAAAAGGTTTTGACTGTATATTCGAAAGTGAATTAGCTATTGGTTCTGGTCTAAGCTCTTCTGCAGCTCTAGAATGCGGTATTGCTTACGGAATAAATGAATTATTTAATTTAGGAATTTCAAAAAAAGACATTGTAATACTATGCAGAGATGCAGAACATAAGTACGTAGGTACAAAATGTGGACTTATGGATCAATATGCATCCGTATTTAGCGAAACAGATAAAGTCCTATTTCTAGATTGCCAATCTATGCAGCATACGATGATTAATATGCATTTATCTGATTATAAGATCTTGATACTAAATACTAATGTTTCTCATAACCTGTCTACAAGCGAATATAATATCCGTAGAGAACAATGCGAAAAGGGTGTTTCTATTATCCGCAAAACTTATCCTTCTGTTCTTTCACTTCGCGATGTTACATTAGAGATGCTTACAACTGTAAAAACTCAATTACCTACTGTGATTTTTGAGCGATGCCAATATATATTAGAAGAAAACAAAAGAGTTCTTGATGCCGTAACTTATCTAAAAAATAATAAAATAAAAGAATTCGCAAGTCTATTATATCTATGTCATGAAGGACTTAGACATAAATATGAAGTGAGTTGTCCCGAACTTGATTTTTTGGTTAATTACTCACTTAACAAAGAATATGTTCTTGGATCAAGAATGATGGGAGGAGGATTTGGTGGTTGTACTATTAACATTATCAAAAAAAATCATATCGATAATTACATAAACGAAGTAAGTATAGCCTATAAAAACCGATTCGATATAGAATTAAAAGCTTTTCAGGCTAACCCCAGCAAAGGTACTTCCCACAGCATTTCATAGATAAAAACCAATATTCAAATTTTTAATTTAAAAGATTTAAGAATGAATGAAAATCCACATAGAAGATATAACATATTAACAGGAGAATGGGTATTGGTGTCACCACATAGAACCAAACGACCTTGGCAAGGAAAAACCGAAATCTCTTCTACCCAAAAAAGAGAATCCTATGATGAGAACTGTTACCTCTGCCCCGGAAATACAAGAGCTAGTGGTAGTTCAAATCCCAAATATACAAAGCCACACTCCTTTGTCAATGATTTTTCGGCTTTGTTAGTTGATATCAAACAAGAAAACTATGAAGTTGGCTTATTAAAAGGTAAATCTGAAAGAGGTATTTGTAAAGTAGTATGTTTCTCTTCGGATCATTCGTTAACATTACCCTTAATGGCTGTAAATGACATACAAGATGTTATTCGTTTATGGAAAAAGGAATATATTGAATTGGGACAATTACCCTACATCAATCATGTCCAAATTTTTGAAAATAAAGGAGATGTCATGGGGTGTAGTAATCCTCACCCACATGGCCAAATTTGGGCTCAAGAATCTATCCCGGAAGAAATTTTGAAAAAGACAAAACATTTTTCTGATTTTTGGAATAAAAACAACAAAAGTTTATTACAACAATACTTGGAGCAAGAACTTGAATTAAAAGAACGAATTATTATCGAAAATCAACATTTTGTAGCCTTAACTCCGTATTGGGCTATCTGGCCATATGAAACAATGATTCTTCCGAAAAAACATCTAACTAACATATCCGAATTAAACAATGATGAAACATTGGCTCTTGCGGATATCATCAAAAAATTAACTACCAAATACGATAATTTATTCAAAACTAGTTTTCCATATTCGGCTGGAATTCATCAAGCACCTACCGATGGGCAAGAACATCAAGAATGGCACTTTCATATGTCTTTTTATCCACCTTTATTAAGATCATCAACTATTAAGAAATTTATGGTGGGGTATGAAATGTTTGCCGACCCACAAAGGGATATTACTGCCGAATTAGCTGCTAAAACTTTGGAATCTTTACCCGAAACACACTACAGTCAATCCTAATAGAAAAGTCACTCCTTTATTTTTTCAACATGCCCTAAGATGACTGTATATTCAGATTTAGAAGTTTTGGTAAGTCGATGTAGCTCGGTACCATCTTTTTCAACAATAAAAAGATCTATATTATCTGTAATCGTATTAAGAAAATTCAAAGTACTGATCATTATGCGACCATGACACTTTAAAAATCCTGTAATAAATTATGAAGCATCAGGAAATGACATTTGAATACTCTCTCAATTAGGAACCTTATATTTTATATATTGATAAATTATCCCCTGAAAATTTATTACGGTTTTACGCATTTTGAATTACAAATGATTTTGTAACTTTAAAAGATATATACCTTAAATCTATGCCTTTCACTCTAAAGCAATTTGGGATTTTAACTGAAAAAACATTGCTTTTTCTTTTCATCATGAAAAAAGATGGACAAGTAATCGCTTTCAATAATAGATGTAAAGTATTATTCCCTAATGAATGTGATAGAATAAAGGGTAGGTACATTACTGATTTTGTTATTGATGAAGATGTTCCTATTTTTATTAAAACTATTTCAAAGTTATCTCTGGAGACCCCGATAGTTAATGAATCTTTTACTTTTCCTTTAAGTAAAACCGGTGTATTATCCTTAAAATTTGATTTCACATTGCATAATGATTTGGTTTATGTTACAGGAATAGACACTACTGAAGAATATAAAGAGCACAGAGCCTTAATAACGATTTCTAAACTTACCAAAACTGGAGCTTGGTATTTTGATGTTATGAACCAAGAAATGTATTGGACCAAAGGGTGCTATCTCATCAAAGAACTTGATCCTGATACACCTATGACGAGAGATCTTGGGGCCAGTTTTTATCCCAAAGAATCTAGAGATCGAGTTGAAAATTACTTGAGTACATTAATCCAAAATAAAGAACCTTATGAGTATACAGAAAAGATAATAACTCATAAAGGAAATGAAAAATGGATAAAAGTTGTTGCACAACCAGTCATCTATAGAAACGAAGTGGTTTATGTGAACGGAACCATTGCGGATATTACTGATCGCCATAATTATGTAGAAAAATTAAAATACAATGAAGAAACAAAGCATCTAGCTTTAAAAGGTATACAATCTGGATTATTTGATCATTTTATTGATAAAAAAGAAGTTTTTTATAGTGAGGCCTTTAAAAAAATGCTTGGATTACCCTTAGATACTCATATTGTTCCTGAGCAGGAATTTAGAGAAATGATACACCCTGATGATATTGACAAAGCCTTAAAAAAGCATAAAAATAATTTAGAAAAAGACGGGAATCATTATCATAATCAATATCGTCTTCGAGGAAAAAAAGGAAAATATCGATTTTATGAAGTTCATGGATTTAAAAGAAAAAATGAAAAAGGAGAAACGGTAAGAATGGTTGGAAACTTGATTGACGTTCACCAAAAGAAGCTAAGTAAAAAAACCATTGAAGAAAGTAAAAAGAGACTTATAGCAATGGTTAATAATGGTATGGATTATATCATTTTATTAAATACCAAAGGAGAAATTTTGATGGCAGATGAGGATTCATTAAAAATAATTAAACGTGATTTTGATGTAGATCCAACAGGATCTACTTCCCTATTTATTGATGTAATGCCCGTTAACTTTAAACCATCTTTTGCTGATAATTTTAATGAAGCTTTAAAAGGGAATACAATAAAAAAAGAAATTGAAAGAGTAACTCATAATGGAACCAATCAATGGTTAGAAACAAAGTATATTCCTATTCTGGATGATGCATCAAAAGTGGATTCTGTTTTAATCACTTTTCATGATATTACCGAGGAGAAACTTGCAGAACTAGCAATTAAACAAGCCCATATCAAAGAACATGAATTAAGCGAATTAAAATCAAATATTTTATCAAACCTTAGTCATGAGATAAGAACACCATTAAATGGAATTATTGCTATTAGTACGCTCCTTCAAACTGAAGAAAATCCAGAAGAACGTATTAAATTAACGGAGTATCTTAAAGAAAGTCAAGATCGACTATTTGATACTCTTAACACCTTGGGAGGTTTTAGTGAAATAGAAAGTATTCAAAAAAACCTTAATTATTCTGAACTAGACATCAATTATGTAGTAGAAACTTCGTTTAGAGAATACAGGCATCTTGCTAATGCAAAAAAATTAGAGTACACTTTGGACCTTGATGAATCCTGCCCACAAGCCTCTATAGATGAAAATCTTTTTAATACTGCCCTTAATAATATCATACATAATGCTATAAAATATACTATCGACGGAAGCGTACAAGTAAAAATTAAAACCAAGCGATCTAAAAAAAATATTTATATTTATATTATAGATACTGGTATAGGTATCGATAAAGATAACTATCAAAAAATATTTGACCCTTTTGTACAAGAGAGTATTGGTTTTAGTCGAAAGTATGAAGGAACAGGTATGGGCCTTAGCCTTTCTAAAAGATACATAGAGATCTTAGGAGGTAGTATTAAGGTAAAAAGTAAGTTAGGAAAAGGTACAGAGTTTATAATTATAATTCCAAAATGCGTATGAATGTACTCTACGTTGAAGACAATAAAATAAATGCAATGGTTATGGATAAAATGTTATCCAAGAGTAATTCTAATGTTATTATTGCAGAAAACGGTTCACAAGCTTTAAAAGTAGTCAAAGAAAAAACTCTTGATCTAATTCTTGTTGATATAAATCTTGGACTAAATCAGATGGACGGTTGCGAACTACTACAGCGGTTTCGAAAACTAGACATTCTAAATAGTATTCCTGTTTTTGCGGTTACCGCGTATGCCATGCCCGGAGATGAACAACGTTTTATCGACTTAGGTTTTGATAAATACTTTTCTAAACCAGTAAATTTTGACAAGTTATTGGCAGTTATTTCTGCGATAGGTGTAAGTTAAGGATATCATTACGTATTCTCTCTCTTTTATTTTTCAAATGACTACACTATAGTTAGTAATATTTAAAATGACACATCCCTTAAGACAACATATAGAAGAGATCATCAGTCTTACTGATGAAGAATTCGAATTTATTCTAAGTCATTTTCAACAAATCAAAAAACGTAAGCATCAGTATGTTGTACAGGAAGGGGAAATTGTTAACAAAGAATACTGGATCGTAAAAGGGTGTTTAAAAAGCTATTTTATTGATGATAATGGAAAAGAGCATATACTTCAATTTGGTATGGAAAACTGGTGGATTACCGATTATGAATCTTTCGTAAAACAAACTAAGTCTAAAACATCTATAGATTGTATAGAAGATAGTGAGTTGTTGTATATAACTTTTGAAAATCGAGAAATACTTACAGCCAAAATGCACAAAATGGAGCGTTTTTGGGCAAAAAAAAGTAAAATCGGTCGGATTGCCCTCCAAAACAGGGTTTTATCATTATTAAAGAACTCTACTAAGGAGCAATATGATGCACTTCTCAACCAGTACCCTAAACTCTTTCAGCGCGTTCCTAAAAAAATGATTGCCGCGTATTTAGGTGTTTCTAGAGAAACACTTAGTAGACTAGATTCTTAACTCCATCACTTCTATTTTTAAGTAATGTGATATACATCACTTCAAAGAAGTGACAAACCTCCTTCCTAATATTTTCATTTCAAATCATCTTTGTATAACTATTAATTTAATAAAAAAGTTATGCCATACATTAATATTAAGGTTACTGACGAACAAGTGACGAAAGAGCAAAAACGTCAATTAATAGAGGGAGCTACCCAGCTCGTTGTTGACGTACTTGACAAAAACCCAAAAACAACTCATGTGGTTATTGAAGAAATACCAATCGAAAACTGGGGAGTTAATGGAACACAATATCTAGGAACCGAAAAATAAAAAAATGAAAAATAAAACAGTTATTATTACAGGTGCTTCTACCGGAATCGGAAAAGAAATTGCTAAGTACTTTATAGCTCGAGAAAGTAATGTTATTATGAACTCTTCTAATGAAGTGAACTTAAAACAAGCTTATGAACAACTAGGCAAACCTGCTAATGCTATGTACTTAGCTGGAGATATCAGCAAACAAGAAACAGGGCAAAAACTTGTGAATTTGGCCTTAGAAAAATTCAAATCCGTAGATGTTTTGATCAATAATGCAGGTATATTTTCCCCCAAACCTTTTTTAGACGTTGAAGAAAGTGAATTAGATCTGTATTGGAATGTAAACCTAAAAGGAACATATTTTACATCTCAAGCGGTCATCCCTCAAATGATAAAACAGCAAAATGGTGCTATAATAAACATAGGAACCGTTTTAGTAGATCATGCTATTGATGGATTTCCAGCAACTGCTCCTTTAACAAGTAAAGGCGCTATACATTCTTTAACTAGACAATTAGCCGCAGAATTTGGAAAAAACAATATAAAAGTAAATACCATAGCTCCGGGGATAATAAGAAGTCCACTACAAGGAAAAATCGGTATTGAAGATGCTGATAGCTTGGCAGCATTACATTTATTAAATAGAATTGGAGAAGCAAACGAAATTGCTGAAGCTGCATACTATTTGGCAACAGCCAATTTCGTAACAGGAGAAACTATTAACGTAGCAGGCGGGCATACCGTTGGGCATGCAATCTAAAAAAACAAACTATGTATAAAGAGAATATAAAAGAAATTGAGAGTTTAATTATCCGTTATTTTGAGGGAATCTTTCATGGAGACACAATCAAACTTGAAACTTGTTTTCATGAAAATGTATATATCTATGGAGATATCAAAGGTGTCGATTATACCAAAAGTATTAATGAATATCTTGAAGGAGTAAAAAGTAGGCAAAGCCCTAAAGATTTGAAAGAAACATTAAAAATGAAAATTATAGGAATCGATATTATGGGCAAAATCGCCATGGTAAAATTGCATGTGCCTATGTTGGGGTATAACTATTACGATTATTTATCCTTAACAAAAATAGATGATAATTGGAAAATTGTAAATAAGATTTTTACCCATGTAGAATAAATAAACAAACAGTTACTAAGAATGTATAAAAGTAATAGCAGTACGAATCGATTCGTACCGCTATTACTTTTATTTTAAATTATATTATCTAATTTGGGCAAACTTTATACCCAATTCTTTTTCTAGGTCTCGAATTACTTTGACTTCTAATTTTGTGATTAAAGCCAATGATATACCTGTTTTCCCAGCTCTAGCTGTTCTACCACTTCTATGTGTATAATAATCTACTTGATCGGGTAATTGGTAGTGAATCACAAAAGATAAATTTGCAACATCTATCCCTCTAGCGGCTACATCGGTGGAAACCAATAAACGTAACGTTTTATTTCTAAATGCGCGCATCACTTTATCCCTTTCTTTTTGAGTCATTTCTCCTTCTAATAGGCCAACATCATAGTTTTTGGCTTTTAATTGCTTAGAAAGTGTTCGGGCGGCTACTTTAGTTTTCGTAAAAATTATACCTCTATTATCCTTCTCCGTTTTAAGAAAATATGTTAATGTATCTAATTTACTGGATTCATCACCTACCACAAATTGGTGATCAATTCCTTTATTTACGGCATCATCCTTATCTATTGTTACTCGCTCTGCATTTTTATGAACATAATCATTAATAATATCATTCAAAGAATGTGGTATTGTAGCCGAAAAAAGCCAAACGTTTCTGTATCCTTTAGTTTTGCTCAATATAGTAGTAAGATCTTTTTTAAACCCCATGCTCAACATTTCATCAGCCTCATCCATTATCAATGTATCAATTTTAGAAATATCTACTACTTTTCTTTCTATCAAATCAATAAGTCTTCCAGGTGTAGCAACAATTATATGAGTAGGTCTATTTAATCTCGAAATTTGTATTTCAATCTTTTCTCCTCCGTAAACTGATTCGGTAAAAATTTTATCAGTGTACTTCGTAAATTTAAAAAGTTGTTTTGCTATTTGTTGACCAAGCTCTCTTGTAGGGGCTAAAATTAAAGCTTGGATATGTTTTTTATTCGTATCTATTCGTGACAACAAAGGAATCCCAAAGGCAGCAGTTTTACCAGTTCCAGTCTGGGCTTTACCAATAAAATCAGTTTGATTATTCATAAGAACAGGTATTGCCTGTTCTTGGATTTTGGTAGGAGTTATAATTCCCATTTCTTTAAGACCTTTATTAAGATCTTTAGGTACTCCTAATTCTAAAAATGTCATAATTGCCAGATTTAAGCTGCAAAAGTAATTGAATAAATCAATAACCCGTCTTAATCTACCAAATAAGTAACATCAGTAAATCTTATTCTAACAAGAAATACTCATAAAGTAACCGAAAAGTTGTTTTTTAACGCTCAATCCTCTTTTGTGAAAATGTAATTCGTTCATACAAAATCCACCATGACAATTAAAATCGGCACCTTCATCAGAAGTAATAATATCTAATAGTGTTATATCTGATTTGTGATCATGATCTGTATCAGTATATAAATGAATGTACTCAGATTTTTCTGTCAAATAACCGTAAGAAAATTCCTTATTGTTTTTTAAGTCAACACTTTTAAAAGATGGTATATCATTAATCGACAGGTTAATCTCGTGATCGTGATCAACATGATTAAAGTTTACAGTTGTAGTCTGTGCCTTTCCGAAAGTAAAGGCTAGTAAAAAAGCTAGTAAAGAAAGGTTGTGTAGAAGTTTAGCCATACGTTAAATTTTAGATTTGAGGTTAATTAGATTATGTTATAAAAGTACCTAAATTGATAAAAAATAGTTAATACCTCTTATCAATATTCTTTTAAAACGTCGACAAAGTACACATATAATCGTCAAGAAGCAACTTAATTTGGGTTTTTAACATATTTCAGAAGAAATACTCTCTATTTTTTACCGTATCACCACAAAACTGAATAAAAAACAGTTCAAAATAGTTTAGGGCCATCAGATAAATGAGCCGGTAAGTTTAGTTTTGTATCCATAGATTCATTCAGCTTATCAATGAAATAGCTGGATAATAAAGGTGATTCTTTCTCTATGTTTTGATGTACAAAAAAATGAACTTTATTAATTCCCTGTTTTTTCCATACTACTAACCGTTTTATCCAATCATCAAGTCTAGAGTAATCCGTTTCATGATTTGCTCCCACATATCTCACGAATGCTTCATCGTTGGTTAAGTGCATATGTAATAAATCTCTTCTTCCGGCCGAGTCTGTAATAATATTAGCAATATTATTATCCTGTAGGAGGCTATACAATTCATTAGCTACAGCTTGATCATTAAACCAATCGGTATGTCTAAATTCTACTGATAATCTTATTTCTTTTGGCCATTTTTCAATAAAACGCACTACCCTGTCAAAATATTTAGGAGCAAAATTAGCTGGCATTTGTAAAAATATAGTCCCCAATTTTTCTTTAAGATGTATTGCGTTTGCCAAATATGCATCTACATATGGCTGTACATCATCATTAAGTCTTTTAAAATGAGAAATGTTTTGTACTAATTTTGGAAAGAATTTAAAATTCTCTGGTGTTTTATCATACCATTTTTTAAACTGATCCTCAGGGAAGATTCGATAAAAAGTAGCATTAAGCTCAATACTATTAAACTGTCTCGAATAATATTCTAGCTCATCTTTGGTTCCTCTGGGATAAAAACCTTTTAAATCTTGTTTATTCCATTTGGCACACCCTACATAAACAGATAATTCGCCATTATCAGAATTTTGAAGGACCGATTTCGTGTTTGGATGATCTTCGGGTAACGAAAAATCTATATCTTCTGGGTGCTCTACCTTACCAAATTTCATATAATTTATTTAAAAGATTATTAAGTCCTAACAAAAATAGGATTTATAAATAACTTATAGTTAGCTTAAAACTAGCATAAACTAGAGTTGTTACATTGATATATTTATAATGCGGTCTTTCATTTTCGATAACTCGTTTATTGTTTATAAGTAGTTTAAAACTCTAATATGAGTAATGAAATTTGAATACAACTATTAAGTATTTTTAGTAAACCTTCTTTATTATGGAAAACAGGGAATCAAATTTATTGGCAATACGTCCAGAGTTATTAAATGCGAGAGTTTCAGAAAACATGTCTAATGACGAGCAATTTCAGAACAAAACCATAAGGCCAATTATAAAATTACAAGGCAATTTACTTATTGAAGTTTTCAAAAATTACATTAAAAAAAGAAAGAACACCTTTTACGAGCTTACTCTTGAGAAAAAATTGGATTTTATAGCAAATGCCGTCCAGAAGGATATGAAATTCAGGAACAGCCTTAAAGGTATGATCATCGGTCAATTTACCGTGGAAGAATACCTTGTCTATACTCAAAATTCATCGGCGCTAAATAAACGAATGATGAATATTGTTAGAGAACGTTTACAAGACAGCATTCAGGTTTTGGAATATAAAGTGGCTTAGTATAACCAAAAAAAATAGCCTATACTATTGATTTTTAAGATATGATAGCACATTATCTTCGATTCGTGTAGCTACCGATGAAACATCTGCTTTAGTAAATGATGTGCCGGTAATACTTTCGTACAATTCTATGTAACGTTCTGAAACTGAAGTAATATATTCTTCATTCATTTCGGGGATTCGTTGCCCTTCTTTACCTTGAAATCCGTTAGTAATAAGCCATTGTCTAACAAATTCTTTTGATAATTGTTTTTGAGGTTCTCCTTTTTCCTGTAAATCCTCATATCCATTAGCATAAAAATATCGCGAAGAGTCAGGAGTATGAATTTCATCAATCAGCACGATTTTACCGTCTTTCGTTTTTCCGAATTCATATTTTGTATCTACCAAGATAAGTCCTCGTTCTGCCGCTATCTCTGTTCCTCTTTGAAAAAGTTTACGTGTATAATCTTCAAGGATTAAGTAATCTTCTTCAGAAACAATACCATTGGATAAAATCTCTTCTCTAGAAATATCTTCATCATGTTCTCCATTATCGGCCTTAGTAGAAGGTGTTATTATGGGCTCCGGAAATTTATCATTTTCTTTCATCCCGTTAGGCATATCCACTCCACACAATACTCTTTTACCCACTTTATATTCTCTAGCAGCGTGACCAGACAAATACCCTCTAATAACCATTTCAACCTTAAAAGGTTCGCAAAGGTGCCCAACAGCTACATTAGGATCAGGAGTTGCAATAAGCCAATTTGGTACTAAATCCTGAGTAGCTTCCATCATTTTGGTTGCTATTTGGTTTAGTATTTGGCCCTTAAAAGGAATTCCTTTAGGCATTACTACATCAAAGGCCGATAAACGATCGGTAGCAATCATCACCAATAGTTCATCGTTTATATTGTATACTTCTCTTACTTTTCCTTTATAAACAGATTTTTGATTAGGAAAATTATAGTTTGTATCTACTATTGTATTCATGTGTTACTATGCAAATTCATAAGTGACTTTGGTTACTATTTAGTAATTCGTATGTATAAATAATTACTGTTTTTAGACACCATCACTTACTTTTCTTTAAAATTTATCCGTTTCTATTTTCGATTTCTTTATAGGCCGAAATCACCTTCTTCACAAGCTTATGACGTATTACATCTTTATCATCCAGATAAATCATTCCGATTCCTTGGATACTTTTTAAGACTAACAAAGCTTCTTTTAAACCAGAAGTTACTCTTCTTGGTAAATCTATTTGCCCAGGATCACCTGTAATAATAAACTTTGCATTTTTCCCCATACGTGTTAAGAACATTTTCATCTGGGCATGGGTGGTATTTTGAGCTTCATCTAGTATTACGAATGCATTGTCTAAAGTTCTACCTCTCATAAATGCCATGGGAGCGATTTGAATCACTCCTTTTTCGATAAAACTGTCCAATTTTTCATTAGGAATCATATCTCTTAAGGCATCATATAAGGGTTGCATATATGGATCCAGTTTTTCTTTTAAATCTCCTGGTAAAAATCCCAGATTTTCTCCTGCTTCGACTGCTGGTCGGGTAAGAATAATTCGTTTTACTTGTTTTTCTTTAAGCGCTTTAACAGCAAGGGCTACCCCTGTATACGTTTTTCCTGTACCAGCCGGTCCAATAGCAAAAACCATATCGTTCTTATTACAAGATTCAACTAGTTTACGTTGATTAGCGGTTTGGGCCTTAATTAACTTGCCTCCTACGCCATGAACTAATGTTTCTCCACTATTTGCAGATGTTTCATAGTCCTCCTTACTTTCACTGGTAAGCACCCGCTCAATTACATTTTCATCCAGTTTATTATATTTTCCAAAATGTTCTAAAAGCATATTAAGACGCATATCAAACTCTTCGAGCATGTCTTCGTCTCCATATACTTTCATCTTGCTACCACGTGCAACAATTTTTAGCTTTGGGAAGTATTTTTTTAATAATTGAATATTGCTATTCTGAAGTCCGAAAAACTCTCTCGGATTAATCTCTGTTAGTTCAATAATGAGTTCATTCAAAAGCTATACGTATTTTAGTATGAATTGTTTTTTGGATTGACTAAGTTTGCTAAAGTTATTCAAGATATTTTGGGGAAAAAATAGAAATTGAAAATAGATCAAATTACTATAAGATCGCACTGCCGTTTACATAAAAAAACACGGTATTTTCTTTTATTTTAACACACAAAGAAAATCTTTATATAACTTGAAACAAATTTACATATTTTTAAGCGCTTACAAGTAAAAGATATTAACAATTATTGTTCATGCCGATTATTACGTTAACTACAGATTTTGGAATCAAAGATCATTTTGTGTCTGCGGTTAAGGGAGCAATCTACACTGAATTACCAGATGCCAAAGTAGTTGATATATCCCATGAAATATCTCCTTTTCATATTACCGAGGCAGCTTACATCATTCAAAATGCATATAAAAGTTTTCCAAAAGGTAGTATTCATATTATAGGTATTGATAGTGAGCTTAATCCCGAGAATAAACATATTGCGGTAAAATTAGATGATCATTATTTTATTTGTGCCAATAATGGATTAATCTGCTTGATCACATCTGAATTTAATCCAGAAAAGATTGTTGAAATAAATATTCATGATGCCATTGCGACTAATTTTCCTGTATTAGATGTATTTGTTGTTGTAGCATGTCATATTGCGCGTGGAGGAACACTGGAAGTAATAGGAAAAACAATTAAAGAAACTAAAACCATTAAAGGGATTACCCCTATTGTTAATCTAGGAGACAAACAAATCGTTGGTAGTATAATTTATATAGATAACTATGGAAATTTAGTTACAAATATCACTCGTAAACTTTTTGAGAAAATAGGAAAAGGTAGGACGTTTAAGATAACAGCCAGAACAGCAGTTTTTGAGCGTGTTTATGACCGATACAGTGATGCAATTAATTTTGAAATTGAAAAAGGTAAAAGAGAAGAAGATGGCAAAAAGCTAGCTATTTTTAACTCATCTGGTTATCTAGAACTCGCCATTTATAAAAGTAATCCCAAAACTGTGGGAGGTGCTTCTAGTCTTTTTGGATTACATTATCGCGATACGGTAAGTATTAATTTTGAATGAAATGATAATAAGAATAGTAAAAATGGGATTTATCCCAGATCAAATAGAAGCTTTTCTCGAAAATTTTGAGCAAAACAAAACTAAAATAAGAAATTTTGAAGGTTGTAGCCATCTTAGATTATTAAGAGATACATACCATACAAACCAATTTTTCACATATAGTCATTGGGAATCTGAAGAACATCTCAATAACTATAGAAACTCTACGTTATTCAAAGGAGTTTGGGCGAATACCAAAAATAAGTTTAATCAAAAACCAGAAGCTTGGAGTATAGATGAAGTAAGTAGTTTGTAGTTTTTTATATCAAACTAAAATTTATACCTAAAAACCTTATATTAAATATGCTTGCATTAATTAGAAAAGAGATTAGCACTTTTTTTTCCTCTGCCTCGGGATATCTCGTTGTTTCGATATTTTTGATTCTTAATGGACTCTTTTTATGGGTTTTTAAAGGGCAATACAATATCTTGGATAGTGGCTTTGCTGATCTTTCTCCTTTTTTCCAGATTACCCCGTGGATATTATTATTTCTTATACCGGCAGTTACTATGCGTAGTATTGCCGAAGAAAAAAAACAAGGCACTCTCGAATTATTAATCACTAAACCTATTCGATACTGGCAATTAATTTGCGGGAAATATTTAGGAAGCTTGTTACTAATTGTTATTTCACTAATACCAAGTTTATTATATGTTATAACAATTAATACTTTAAGTAAACCTACGGGCAATATTGATATTGGTAGTACCATTGGATCATATATTGCAATACTTCTATTAAGTGCCGCATATACTGCTATCGGTATATTCTCATCAGCTATTACCAAAAATCAAATAATCGCTTTCTTATTAGCTGTATTCCTATGTTTTCTTTGTTATTATAGTTTTAGTGAGCTTTCTGATTACAACATCCTAGCATCTACTGAGTATAGTGTTGATCAATTTGGAATGCAATTTCATTATGATAGAATTAGTAAAGGGATTATTGACACACGAGATATATTTTACTTCATAAGTATTATTGCTTTATTTATTATCCTAGCCATTTTAACAATTAAAAAAGGAAGTAAAAAGATGATGATAAAACCTATTATCATTACTCTTGTTGCTGTTTTATCCCTCAATCTATTAGGAAACTCTTTTTACAATAGATTTGATCTTACTCATGATAATCGTTTCACCTTGTCTGAAGCTACCAAGGTTTTAGTTTCTGAAGTAGATACTCCTATTGTTATTGATGTATTATTAAAAGGTGATTTTCCTTCAGAGTTTAGACGTTTACAACAAGAAACGGCACAACTACTTGAAGAATTCAATGCAATAAACCCGAACATTAAATACATTTTCACCAATCCCCTCGAGGAGGAAGTTTTAAGATCGGAGACTATCTCAGAGTTGCAACGTTTTGGACTTACACCTATGGAAGTAAGTGTGCAGGAAAGTGGAAAAACTGAAATTGAAACTATTGTGCCTTGGGCACTCATGAGTTATGGAAACAAAAGTGTAAAAGTTCCTTTAATTAAAAATAATATAGGAGCAACATCGCAAGAAAGAGTAAACAACTCTATACAGCAATTAGAATATGCTTTTGCAGATGGACTTACTAAATTGTTACACCCAAAAAGACATAAAATTGCAGTTTTAAAAGGTAATGGTCAGTTGCCTGATATTATGATTGCCGATTTTATTAAAACGCTTCAGGACTATTATTTTGTTGGCGCTTTCACATTAGATTCAGTCTCGGGTAATCCCGAAAAAACGCTTAATGATCTTCAAAAATTTGATATGATCATTAATGCAAAACCAACCCAAGCTTTTTCCGAAAAAGAAAAATACGTTTTGGATCAATTTATCATGAAAGGCGGTAAATCCATCTGGTTAGTAGAATCGGTTGCTATGGAAATTGATAGCCTTATGAATCCCGAAGGGACTTCTGTAGCATTAATGCAAGATTTAAGATTAGGTGATGCATTATTTTCGTATGGCTTACGGGTAAACCCTGTGTTGGTCAATGATTTATATTCGGCTCCATTAGTACTCGCCTCAGGTCAAGGTGAAAATACGCAATTCACTCCTTATCCGTGGTTTTATGAATCTTTAACCAAAAGTAATAGTAATCATCCAATAGTAAAAAATACGGAATCCGTAAAATTTGAATTTGCAAATCAGATAGATACGCTCAAAAACAATATTCAAAAAACTATTTTACTTACCAGTTCAAATAATTCGAAATTAGAAGGTGTTCCTAAGGAAATCAAACTAGACATTATTAGACAAAAACCAGATGTTAGCAGTTATAGCGAAGGTCCTCAAAATCTGGCAGTATTATTAGAAGGCGAATTTAAATCCACATATAAAGACAGAATTAAACCTGTTAAAATAGCATCACATAGCGATCAAAGTGTGCCTACAAAAATGATAGTGATTGCCGATGGAGATGTTATTAAAAATAAAACTAGACAAGGGCAGCCAATTGAGTTAGGTTTTGATCCATACATGAATTTAAAATATGGTAATAAAGAATTCTTACTCAATTCTGTTAATTTTCTATTGGATGATTCTGGTTTAATTGAGGTGCGAAGCAAAGAAATTGAAATACCATTTCTTGATGTTGAAAAAGTTGTTTCTAATAAAACTTTTGTACAAATACTTAATATTTTAGGGCCTTTAGTTCTATTGGGAACTTTTGGTTTTGTGTTTTTTATGGTCAGAAAGAAAAAGTATATTAAAGCGGGTTAAAATTCTATTTTCTATATTTGATATAGAAAGCCTAAATCTTTAAAATCATACCCTATCGATCCCGAAAACCTCAATACTGTTTTAAAAACCGAAAATCTCTCCATCGGATATCGCGACAAAAATGCATTAAATGTAGTTGCCGCAGATATTAATTTAAAATTACACGAAGGGGAACTTGTGGGTTTAGTAGGAGCTAATGGAATTGGTAAATCTACCCTGTTAAGAACCCTATCCAAGGTACAACAACCGTTACATGGTAATGTTGTATTATCAGACAAAGATCTTAATTCGTATAAATCGATAGAGTTGGCCTCTCAATTAAGCATTGTCCTAACCGAACAAATTGCTTCAAAAAATTTAACAGTTCAAGAATTAGTAGCTCTGGGTCGTCAACCTTATACAAATTGGGTAGGTAAAATGGTCGAAGAAGATATTGAAAAAGTAGTTAAAGCTATCGAGGTAACGCATATATCTGATCTTGTTTCAAAACGATGTTTTGAGCTTAGTGATGGACAACTACAAAAAGTACTTATCGCTCGTGCCATTGCTCAGGACACACCATTTATAATGCTTGATGAACCTACCACTCATCTTGATATATATCACAAAGCGTATATCTTAAAACTATTAAAACGTCTTGCGTTCGAGACTAAAAAAACAATTTTATTCTCCACTCATGAAATCGATTTTGCGATACAATTATGTGATAAGATGATCGTTATGAACAAAGACGGGTTTGAGTTTGGTCGTCCTAAAGAATTAGTACAAGCAAGGGCTTTTTCGGGATTATTCCCTGAAGACCTGATACTTTTTGACACTAAATCAGGAAGATACAAGGTTAGAAATTAAGACTATTACACATACAAAAACATATATTATGAGACCTCATCATTTTAAATTTTTGGTTTACTTATTTGCCGTTTCCTTATTTATCTCTTCTTGTTCTAGTGATGATAATTCTTTACCTCCCGAAATTGAAAATCCCAATGAAAATGGCTTAACAGACTATCAACTTAGTGTTGTAACTTATTTTAAAGCAATAGCGTTAGGGTTCGAATTTGGTAACGCAAGTAAAATCACTAGAAAATGGACTTCGACTATGAAAATTTTTGTAGCCGGGACTCCTAGTGCAGGGCTAAGAACGGAATTAGATCGTATTGTATCCGAACTTAACACTTTGGTATCAGATGGTTTTAAAATTGAAATTGTAGATGATGTTAATCAATCCAATTTCTACATGTTTTTTGGTACCGGTGACGAATATGCAACTCTATACCCTAATCAATCTTCATTAGTAGCTAATAATTGGGGATTGTTTAGCATATTCTGGGATGGGGCCAATGCGCTTAACACCGGTCATATGTATGTAGACATTAATCGTGCTAGTGATGTAGAACAAAAACATCTGCTTAGAGAAGAGTTAACACAATCATTAGGGTTGGCTAGAGATTCTAATACATATCAAGAAAGTATTTTTCAATCCGCATGGACCAGAACAAACGAATATGCTACAATTGATAAAGATCTTATTAAACTCTTGTACCACCCAGACATGGAAATTGGATTAAATGCTACGCAAGTCGAGGCGCTATTAATTCGTATTCTAAAAACTCCATAGCAAAACATTATACCCTAAGGATATTAGTTTGATTAAAATAAATCTTTTCTGACTTCTAATCTTTATCTTTGAATAAAGTAAATTAGAGAGTTCATGTCAGAATACACACCGATCATTATTACCGTTGGGGTAATTATAATATCAATCATTATTGGCTTTTTTATTGGTAAATATGTGGCTTCATTAAAAAATAAAAGCCAAGAAAGTGCCGTTCAGGAAAGAGCAACTCAATTGCAATATCAATTTGATGAATTCAAGAAATCTTCTGAAAATCAAATTTCAATTCTTAGTCAGGATCGAGAAGAAATCCGAAGAGAAAAAGATCTGATAAATACAGAACTCACCCGGCGTAATGCTCAGTTTGAAAACCTCCAACTTAAAAATACCGAACAAAAAGAAGAAGTAGAAAAACTACAAGAAAAATTCACCAAAGAATTTGAGAATCTTGCCAACAAAATTCTTGATGAAAAATCAAACAAGTTTACAGAACAGAACAAAGAAAATATAAAAAACATCCTTACTCCTCTTCAAGAAAAAATCAACACCTTCGAAAAAAAGGTTGAACAAACTCATAAAGAAAGTATTGATTATCATGCTGCTTTACGTCAACAAATTTTGGGACTCAAGGATTTAAATGAACAGATGAGTAAAGAAGCTACTAACCTTACAAAAGCGCTTAAAGGTGACAATAAAATGCAAGGAAACTGGGGTGAACTGGTACTTGAACGTGTATTAGAAAAATCTGGATTGGAGAAAGATCGTGAATATTATGTGCAACAAAGTTTTACCACACCTAGTGGTGAACGCGTATTACCTGATGTAGTTATTTATCTACCCGATAATAAGAAAATGGTTATCGATTCTAAGGTAACACTTACCGCATATGAACGATTTGTTAATGAAGAAGATGACATTCTTAAAGCTGGTTATCTTAAAGAACATATTAACGCTTTAAAAAGACATGTAGATCAGCTTTCAGAAAAAAATTATCAGGACCTCTATGATATAGAATCACCCGATTTTGTATTGCTATTTGTGCCTATAGAGCCTGCATTTGCTATTGCAATTAATGAAGACAACAAACTTTATAATCAGGCTTTTGAAAAAAACATTGTAATTGTTACTCCTTCTACACTTCTAGCTACATTGCGTACTATAGATACTATGTGGAATAACGAGAAACAACAACGTAATGCGATTGAAATAGCAAGACAAGCAGGAGCTTTATATGATAAATTTGAAGGATTAGTTAAAGATCTAACTGGAGTTGGTAAAAAAATCGATGATGCCAAAAAAGACTATTCTGCAGCCATGAACAAATTAGTCGAGGGACGAGGAAATTTAATCACTAGTGTAGAGAAACTTAAAAAAATGGGAGCCAAAGCCAAAAAATCTTTACCCGAAACCATTATCAAAAGAGCGACCGAAGATAACGATTTTTAAAAACTACTATATATGAACGGTATAGATCTATCACAGATTATAATACAGCTATTAATGGCACTACTTTATGCTATACCTACCCTATTATTTATAATTATTAGTGCGTATTATATAATGAACAAAGGAGCCAAAACAGATGGCCTTCTAATTCTTATAGGGAATATCATTATTATTTTGTCTACAATCATTGGTAAAATCTTATTTATTCAATTTGTTTATTATCAAAAATGGGAAAGTACCATGTATTCGTACATAGTTACCGCAGTTAATATTTTTTCTTTTATTGGTGCTATGCTATTCGTTGTAGGCTTATTTTTATTAATTAGAAAAGTTGTGAAAAATAAATTATAAGTATAACATAATGAAAATAAAACATCTCTTCATCTTATTATTTTTAATTGGATGTATCACACATGCTCAACAAAATTATTTTCCTGACAGACAAAATTGGGAAGAAAAAACTCCAACTGAATTCAACATAAATTCGCAAAAAATTGATCAAGCGATTCAATTTGCAGAAGAGCATGAATACTCTGGAGCCAAAGATCTAAGACAGGCTATCGTAAAAGGGTTCGAAAGAGAACCATATCATAAAATTTTGGGACCCACCAAAAAACGTGGCGGTCCAGCTGGGTTAATTATCAAAAACGGGTATATTATTGCCAAATGGGGCGATATAAATCGTGTAGATATGACTTTTAGTGTTACTAAAAGCTATTTATCCACCATGGCTGGGCTTGCAATAGATCATAAACTAATACCTTCTGTAGATACTAACACCTATACCCATGTTTGGGATCATACTTTTGATGGAGCGCACAATAAAAAAATTACATGGCGACATTTACTTACTCAATCTTCTGATTGGTCTGGTCAACTATGGGGAGGATTTGATTGGGCAGATCGACCACCTCGAGAAGGAGGAATTGATGGCTGGAAACTGAGAACATTAAACAAACCCGGGACTGTTTTTGAATACAATGATGTTAGAGTAAATGTATTAGCATATTCTTTATTAAATGTATGGAGACAACCATTACCGCGAATTTTAAAAGAAAAGATAATGGACCCTATTGGAGCCTCTACCACATGGAGATGGTTTGGATATGACAATTCGTGGGTGACTATAGATGGCATGAAAATGCAATCTGTGAGTGGTGGTGGACATTCTGGTGGTGGAATGTTTATCAATACATTGGATCATGCTAGATTTGGACTCCTTTTTTTAAACAATGGGAATTGGAATGGAAAACAGTTATTATCAAAAAATTGGATTAATGAAGCTATTAAACCCTCACAAGCAAATCCTAATTACGGATTTATGTGGTGGTTAAATCAAAAAGGAAGTCGCCATTGGGAAGGACTCCCTGAACACATATATTATGCTGCCGGTTTTGGTGGTAACTTTATTGTTATTGATCAAAAACAAAACTTGGTAGTAGTAACAAGATGGTTAGAACCTAATCAAATTGATGAATTTATGACCAAAGTATATAGTGCCTTATGAAAAAAGTATTATTGATAATTATTATAGCAATTCTTGCGCTTTTTGCAGGATGGTATGCGTTTGTATACTATGCTAGTTATAGTGAAGGAACAAGAAGTGGTGAGTTAATTAAGTTCAGCAATAAAGGGGTAGTTTTCAAAACCTGGGAAGGAGAAATTAGCCAAGGAATTTCTGGTGCACAAATATTTAGTTTCTCTGTAGAGGATAAAGACAAAACTATTATTAAAAAACTCGAAAAATTTCAAGGCAGGTATGTAAAACTCAAATACAAAGAACGATTTGGTCAGATCTCGTGGCTTGGAGATACCAAGTATTTTGTTATTGATGTAGTTGAAGAAATTTCGCCGCACTTTAGAAATAAATAAAATGAAGTGGTATGAAAAAATATAAAACTAACAAAGAATCTAGAGTTATCATCTCTGAATTGATGCTCCCTTCTCATTCAAATTTTAGTGGAAAAATACATGGAGGATATATTTTATCGCTAATGGATCAAATTGCCTTTGCTTGTGCTTCGAAACATTCTGAAGCATACTGTGTTACCGCAAGTGTCGATAAAGTAGATTTTCTTAAACCTGTTGAAGTTGGAGAACTCGTAACTATGAAAGCATCTGTAAACCATGTTGGTAATACATCAATGGTTGTTGGTGTGCGTGTAGAATCAGAAAATATACAAACAGGAAAGGTAAAGCATTGTAATTCTAGCTACTTTACCATGGTTTCTAAAAACAGTGAAGGGCAAAGTGTACCTGTTCCTGGTTTAATTTTAGAAAACAAAACCGCAGTACGTCGATTTGTTAGAAGTATCATACGCAAAGAAGATGCACAAGCAAGAAGAGATCGTTTTAAAGCTTCTGAATTTGAATTTGAGTCTCATATCGAATTATTAAAAGAATATAAGGTCAAAATTGAATTATAATTAAATCTCTAAACCTACGTTATATAACCAATTCTTAGAATCTTCGTATATTTCAATAAAAAACCCCGAGCTATGAAGAATGCCCTCCATAAATTTGTCTTATTTACTTGTGTTCTATTTATAGCAAGTTGCAGTAGTAGTGATGACACTCCAGATCCAGATCCGGATCCAGATGTAAATCCTAACCCAAATAAGATAACTACTTATGAAGCCGATGTAAAAGCCATTATTGATCAACAATGTTTACGTTGTCATACCATTCCTTTGACCGAGGGTGCTCCTTTTCCTATGAGGAATTATGACGAAGTAATTGTTGGTGTAAATCGGGATTTAGTATTAAGAATGGTCTCTACTAGTATTAATAATGTAATGCCTCCATCTGGTAGGCTTCCTCAAGAAACTATTGATATTATTCTAGATTGGGAAGCCGACGGTTTTTTAGAGAGGTAGTAAATTCCTAGTTTTTAGTTTTTTTGCTTATTCTAGATTACCTACTTTAATCGATTGCAAGGTATCATTGTTTTTACCTGCAATTATATACTGAGTGTCTTTTACATTAATTTTTGCCATATCTTTTATATCCCCCGGCAAGTACAAGCCACTTTGATTTGCAGGGATTGGTGTAAAGTTTCCGGCACCATCACCTTTAAGAAATACACCATATCCGGCATCATTTCTAGGTGTTTCTACTTCAGAAACATATAAGTTTCCGGCAATCAAAGCATCTAAATGCCCATCTTTATCAAAATCATCTACCAAAGTTTGATTAATCGATGATATTTGTGCTTCTAATGGTAGTTTATGGATCATGAATTTACCATCACTATTTTCAAGATATACACTTGCAAAAGACTTAACCTGGTAATGCAATGAAGATTCTAACGACTCTTTAGTATATACATCAACTAAGGTAGCTTCAGAAAAACTTTTATAGTCCTTAAACTTATATTCGATACCCGATATTTGTTCAGAAGAGCATTGTCTTCCTCTTACAGGAAATTGTTTTCCTTCATTATAATAACTCAATACAATATCTGCAGAACTATTTTTATCAAAATCGTTTACATAAATATCGAAAGTTTCATCTTCTGATGCTTGATACTTATAATTCAATCCATTATTACCAATAATGTAATCCATATCCCCATCATCATCAAAATCTCCTTCGGCAATACTCCACCACCAACCAGTTGTATCTGTTGTTAAACCTAATTCTTCTGACTCCTCTACAAATCCAGTTTTAGTATTTTTAAACACTCGAATTGGCATCCACTCGCCAACGACAATAACATCTAACCAATTGTCATTATTATAATCTGTAATTACAGCACTTGTTGCCATACCAAGGTTTAGAAAATCTGGTGCATGAGTCTCTGTTACATCTTCGAATTTCACTGTATTATTCTCACTTACATTTTTTAATAAATGAGTATTAGCAGGCATTGGATATTGCCAAGGTATCTGCCTACCCAGTACTATTAAATCTTGTTTACCATCTTTATCAAAATCAATATTATATACTCTCGAACCACTAGTAAACATCTTAGGCAAAGCTACTTCATCTGCTTTCTTAAAATCACCAGATCCATTATTGATATATATTCTGTCTTGAAGCAAATCAGAATCTGGCGAAAACTCATATCCACCACTTACAACATATAGGTCATTATCTCCATCTTGATCAGCATCAAAAATAACCGCTCCTATATCCTCATTTGATTTATCAAATTCGAAAACCGGTGTTTCCTGTTTTTCAAAACCCGTATCTGTTTGAAAAAACATGCTTCCTGATTGCTCTGCAGCTCCACCAACAAAATAATCATCCAATCCATCATTATTAAGATCCCCAACAGCTAATGCAGGGCCAAAAGATGACATTTTATGAGGTAATAACACCTGTCTTCCAAAATCATTATACGTATTTTCTGTATGCTTGTACGCGGGGAAAACCTCATCTTCATTAGACACAAACAAAGTTTTATATTCTTCATTTGTAGAAGTATTAGCAGATGCCTCCTCATACATAATTGTCAATTTTTGATTTGCCTGAACACTATGTAGTACTTGAGATTTTTGATCAGGCCAAACCACTTTTAATTCGTTTATCGTACTAGCCGTATGTAAACCAAAATGTAACTCGGGAGCAACAGAGGATTGAAAACCTCTTGACAATGTTAATTCTTGCATTTGGGTTCCTGCATCTGTTGTTATATAAACTCGTGCTCCTAATCCAAATTTATTTTGCGAATTTCCTTTGAACCCTATCGAAATATAATTACTGTTTTTCGAACTTCTATTTTCGAAAACCGAAGCATAATCATCTATATTATTAGTAATTATTTCTAAGTCTCCATCATTATCAAGATCGGCATACACTACGCCATTAGAAAATCCTTCATATTGAATACCCCATTTTTCATTTACCTTTTCAAAACTTAAATCGCCTTTATTTTGAAACATAAAGTTGTCTATCTTTTCTGAAGGTATGTTTAAACTTTGTTGTAAAAGACTGTCTTTATTAATTTTAGAATCAGATAAGTTCTTAAAATAATCATTGTTATTAATTTCTCGTCTAGTACCATTACTGATAAATAAATCTTTATACCCATCATTATCAAAATCTGCAAAAAGTGGTCCCCAACTCCAGTCTGTAGATGATGTTCCTGTAATTCTAGATACATTAGAAAACTTGGGAATACCTTTTTCTACTATTCCTGTATTAAGTTGAAAGCAATTGTGCATATATTGATAGTGAAATCCCGAATTTACTGTACTCCAAAATAATCTGGAATTCATACTTGCCATATTCGCTTTTTTTCGTCTATTCGACTCGGCATCCATATCAACTTGAAAAACATCAAGGTTTCCATCATTATTATAATCTGCTATATCAGCCCCCATTCCAAAAAAGGCTGTGTGTGCCGTTGCTTCTTTTACAACTTCTTTAAAAGTTCCATCTTGATTATTAATGTATAAATAATCCGGAGTACTAAAATCGTTAGACACATATAAATCTGGCCAACTATCGTTATTTAAATCTCCAACAGTAGCACTCAAAGTAAGGCCAAAACTTTTAACACCTGCCTCTTCCGTAACATCCGTAAATGTATCGCCGTCATTTCTATAAAGATGATCTGTTTCATGATCCTTAATATTCTTCATTTTAAAAGAATAATAAAAATTAGGTGCATTAAAACTTGTAGGAGGGTAATTCGCAACATATACATCTAAGTCTCCATCCTTATCAAAATCAAAAAAAGTACTTTGTACACTGTTACCAATATCATCTAAACCGTATGCCGCTGCCTTTTCAGAAAACGTAGTGTCTCCATTATTTATAAATAATTGGTTCTGTTTTGGCTCAAACTTACCTCCAACAGAGCAATAGATATCTAAGAATCCATCACCATTAATATCTACCATTGTCACACCTGTATACCATCTACTATCACCAGATAGTCCTGCTTTTTCAGTTACATCTTCAAACTTGAGATTACCTTTATTTAGATATAATTTATTAGAAACTTGATTCCCTGTAAAGTAAATATCTTTAAGTCCATCATTATTTATATCTCCTACCGATATTCCTCCTCCCATATACAAATAGGAATAGGTAAAGTAATTTAAAGAATCATTTTCGGTTAAGGTATTACTAAAATCAATTCCCGTATCTGAATGAACAAGATTAGTAAAAATCTTTTCGCTTATTAATTCTTCCTTCTGTGTACAACCCACCAGTAATAGTGAAATAACAAAAAATTTTACCCATTTACTTAACATACAATTCCAATTTTTTAAAAAACAAAAAAACAGTATGTGAAACATACTGTTTTTATAAAACAATTCAAACTAAAATAATTTAATAACCATCATTTTGTTTAATAACACCTCCACTTACATCTATTACACTTTGTGCAATTGGATATACAACGCTTCTTGGTGCAAAAGACACACCACCTAGATGTGTTCTTTTTGTAGACTCTTCAGTTAAATAACTTGTAAGCACATTAGTTGCTTCTCCTCTTCTTACCAAATCAAAGAAACGATGTCCTTCTAAAGCTGTTTCGATTCTATACTCATGAGCAACTGCTCTAATAGCTTGATCTTGACCTGTAAAAGTACCATACGTACTAATTACATAATTGGCTGCTGGCGTTGCTGTTGGCATCCCATCTGCATCTACTTCTCTAACAAAATCTTCCATATTAGTAGCACGCATTCGTACTCTATCTACCAAAGATACTCCAAGATCACCTTGCCCCATTGCGGCCATAATTTCTGCTCGCCATAAAAGTATTTCTGCAAACCTAATGACATTAGTGTTTATTGCACTTACTGCAGGTGCCCATGCACTAGGAGCATCTATAGTTGCATCTTCGAATTGGCTTTCTCTAAATACAGAAATTTTTTGCAAGTACGGCCCTCCGTTTGCAGGGTTTCTAATCCAGGATTGTCCTGGCATAATTCCCCAACCATTAAAGTCTATACCTCTACGTCCAACTTTCCAATCTAATCTAGGGTCTAATTCCCCAGTATAAGGTGTAAAAGCTGCATCAGAAGCAATACCATCATCATTAGTTACATCTACATCATTAAATGTATCTAATAACGGTAAACCTGCAGCATCTGTTTTATATGCATTTACAAGGTTTTGCGAAGGTTGGAAAAAACCACAGCAAGCTCCACCTGTTGTTCCTACCGGAGCACCATTAGGAAAATTAAGCGCTTGCCCCCAAGTACCATTATCATCTTGAGAAGCACCGTCATCAACCGTATGCTGAACTGCGAATATTGATTCGCTAGAATTTTTTGTAGCTGCATTAAAGTTATCCGAATATTTTGCAGTAAGACTATAAGGTCCTGCATTAATAACATCATCAAGCACTGGTGTTGCCGAAGCATAATCTAACTGATACATATGAGCTTTTGCTATGTACGCCTTTGCTGCCCAACTATTTGCTGCACCAACAAATCTTGAAGTTTCAGGAAGGTTATCTATCGCAAATTGAAAATCTGCTTCTATCAAGGCCCAAGAATCTATATTTTCATTGGTTTGAGACTCTGTAACAGTTTCATCAATATAAGGTATTTTACCCCATATTTTCTTTGCTTCAAAATGATAATGTGCTCTTAAGAATCTTCCTTCTGCAACAAACTGAGCAGATTCTGCAGCTGTTAAGTCTCCATTCTCTAATCCCGTTTGTGCACCACGTATGGCCTCGTTACTTCGCGCAACTCCTTCAAAAATTGCATTCCATAAAAATCCATAGTAACTATTTTCGGTGGATAAGGCTCTATAAGCCTCAACATTATCAATAATAGGTTGATCTCCCGGATCACTCCCCTTGTATGCATTATCAGATGCTACTTCTCCATAAATCCAATGAGAAGGGTCAGATCTCCACGGATCTGATGTTGATACGTTTAAATCTAACATACCATATGCTGCAGTTAATTGAGAACTAACCCAACCACTATCAAACACAATAACATCTTCACTCAATTGCCCTTGAAGGGGAATCTCTAATTCATCCTTACATGATTGAAATACAACCCCTATCTGTAATAAAATACAAATCACTATAAGGATTCGTTTGGTTTTTGAAAATTTTAATATCTTAATCATTACAATTTTTTTTTAAAATGAAACGTTCAATCCCATGTTCACTGATCTTGAAACGGGGTAAGCTCCTCTATCAACTCCAATTTCTAAATTGGCTTGTTGTTGATTGGTATAGTTCGATAGATTAATTTCTGGATCTAAACCACTATAGTCAGTGATGGTAATTAAATTTTTCCCTTGTAAAAAGATTCTAATTTTATCAACATTTAACTTAGAGCTAATTGTATTACCAAGAGTATATCCAATGGCTATATTTTTAAGTCTTACATAAGAACCATCTTCAATATAATATGAAGAACCTACTGATTCATCAGCACTTAGTGTGAAAGCTGGTAATGTACCGCCTGTATTCGTAGGTGTCCAAGAGTTTTGTATGTAATCCAAACTTCTCGCTCCTTCAAAATTTGAAAAATCCGTCCAGAATCTTGTCAAATTATAAATATCATTTCCTTGCGAACCTTGAAAAAGAAGTGATAAATCAAAGTTTTTATACTCTGCGTCAAAATTTATCCCATAAGTAAAGTCTGGGTGAGGATTACCTATAATATCTCTCGCATCACCGGTAATAATAGCTCTCCCTGTATTTGGATCAATTCCTTCCCAGGTAAACCCAACAAAAGAAGAAATAGGCTCTCCTGCAAGAGTATTAGTAGTTTCAAATCGTGTTTGCGACCCCAAAGTTGGATTTGCAATAACTTGATCCAAGTTGTTTTCATCTAAGAAGTCAACTTCGTTTTTATAATGCGATACATTTAATCCTATTGAATAAGAAAAAGCTCTATCTGCTCGATTTGAATACTTAAGGCCTAGATCAAAACCTGTATTGGTCATTTGACCAAAGTTTCTAAAAATAGAACCAATAGTATTACCAAATACTGTAGGATCAACAGGTACTGCAAGAAGCATATCCTTAGTAACTGCATTATATACGTCTAGATCAACACCAAATCTATTATCAAATAAAGATGCCGATAAACCAAAGTTTGTGGTCGTAGTGGTTTCCCATGTTAAATTAGGGTCTCCAATATTAGATAAGAAAAATCCTGTTTCTCCATTATAATTATAAAAATTCAAATTGGAAGCAAATGAGGTTACACCCCTAAAAGCTGGTACCGAATTATTTCCTACTTGCCCCCAGCTAAACTTAAGTAACAAGTTATTCACTATTGAAGAATCTTCTAAGAAACCTTCGCTAGACATTCTCCATCCTAAACTAAATGCTGGAAAAACAGCATCTTGATTTCCTCCTTCAAATAAAGAAGATTGATCTTGTCTTACTGTAGCACTCAACAAATACTTATCGTCATAAGTATAATCTATTTTTCCAAAAACAGAAAAACTAGATGATTTTGATTGCCCACTACCAACAGTCTGTGTTCCTGTACCGGCACTTAAGAATGTAAAATCAGGTGTATCCTGTAAGAAATCTGTGATCTGCGCAAAAAATTGATCAAATCTATTCTTCTTAAATTCTGTTCCTACAAAAGCATCAATATTATGTACTCCGCCTATAGTCTTATTGTATTGTAAAATATTGTACCAGTTGGTATTGATTACATCGGTTGATGTTTCTCTTAATAAATTTACTTGTCTTGCGGCAGAATTCTCAACATCTACAGGTCTAAAAAAGGTGAAGTTTGAACTACTCATATCTGCTGTAAATGTTGATTTTAAAGACAATCCGTCTATAATATCATACTCTACATATACCGATCCAAGTGCTCTAATAGTCTCGGTTGGGTTATTAGCATTTCTATCTGCTTGACCAATTGGATTAGAAGCATTACCTACACCACCAATAGATGCCGTACCTGCATAATTTCCTCCTACGTCAAAAACAGGGATCAACGGATTACTTCTGTAAAGTGAAGCAATTTGACCTTCATTATCTTGATTACGAGAACTTCCTACTGGATCCAAGATTCCTATTCTTTCAGAGTATGATACATTTACGGCCTCTCCAATTCTAAAACGATCTGTAATATCAAATTCAGAATTTACTCTTAAATTATAACGTTCAAAACTAGTAGCTCTACCAACTCCTTCTTGATCTAATAACCCTAACCCAATATATAGTTTAGAGTTTTCTCCTCCTCCATTTGCTGATATATTATGTTGCTGTACAAAAGCCGCATCAAAAAATGCATCAAACCAATCTGTTCCTGTTTTATTTGCTCTTGTTATTCTATTATTAGGAAAGCTATACGTGCTTTCATCAACATTTCCTGAAACTCCTTCTGGTAATATGTAATCTGGCAATACAGGATTTGCACCTGATCCATATTGAGGGTGAGAAAGTGCTTGTCCATCATTTGTAAGTGCTTGCCATCTAGCATCCGCTATTTGTTGCGGCGTAGCGAACTCAGGAAATACAGAATCAGGTATAAAATCAATACCTGTTAGCGCATTATAGCTAAAAGTAACTTTATTATTTCTATTACCGTTTTTTGTAGTAATCACGATTACCCCATTTGCAGCGCCAATACCATAAATTGATGCAGCTGCTGCATCTTTCAAAATTTGAATTGATTTTATATCACCAGGATTCAAATCATTTAAACCTTGTCCTGTTTGTACACCATCAATAACATACAGTGGATCATTACCATTAATGGTTCCATACCCTCTAATACGTACCGCAGAGTTTCCTCCAGGTCCACCTTCAACACCTACTGTAACACCAGCGGCCTGGCCTTGTAATGCTTGTTCAATACTAGCAGGAGTAGTTGCTGCAATAGCTTCTGATTGTACGATACTAACAGAGCCAGTAATATTTCGTGCACTTTGTCTTGTATACCCTGTAACAATAACTTCACTTAATTCGCTTGCATCCTCTATAAGTGTTATATCCACAGTAGCCTGGCCAGAAAATACAACTTCTTTCGTTACAAAACCTATATAAGAATATACCAATGTTTCTCCGTTAGCTACTTCTAAAGAATATTTACCATCAAAATCAGTTTGGGTTCCTCTATTTGTACCCTTAACAATTACACTAGCACCCGGCAATGGAGATCCATTTGATGTTACAACAACACCATTCATTAAACTCTGAATAATTTCTTCGGGTTCTGAAAACGTTTTCGTGCCTACTTCTTTTTTTTGTTTAGAAATAACAATTTGCCGATCAATTATTTTGTAAGTAAGGTTTGTCTTTTGAAACGCCTTGTTTAAAATTTCAATAACTGTAGACTGCTTAAGATTGAGTGTTACTTTATGGTTAGTCTTTATAACCTCATCTTTATAAAAAAATATAAATTCACTTTGTGAATGAATCTGATCAAACAGATCTTCTAAAGTTCCATTTTTTACATTAACATTTAGTTTTGTTTGCGAATAAGAGTTATAAGCGTAAGCGCTTGTTAGTCCGAGACACAGGAATAAAATAAAAACTCTCATAATAGTTAATAAAAAATTGAATGTCCTCTTTTTAGATGAAAAAGAAAGACAGTTAGCTTTTTTATTCATAATTTTGTTTTTTATACATTAAGTATTGCGTTATCGCAATATTTTGACTTAGGTCAGAAAATGTTGCCGCATTTTCTGACTTTTTTTTATAAAATAAATGGGTGGTTATTTATTGTTTCATATAATTTGTGTGTTTTAGTTAATTACAATTTTGCCATTTTCCTTTTTATATTTTAAATCGGTAGTTTCTTTTAATACCTCTAGCACTTTTTCAATACTATCCTTTAAGTCCAAATGTCCCGAAAAAGTTTCTGCTTGCAACTCTTCACTTTGTATAAGGATCTGAACATTATAATATCTAGATAATTTTTTCACAATCACATCTAGCTTTTGTTTTTTGAAAATAAATTTCCCATCACGCCATGACATATATTTCGTAACATCCACCGTACTACTGCGAAGTGTATTATTTTTATTATTATATACTGCCAAGGTACCTGGTGTAATTTTTATTTTAGATTTCCCAAAAATAGAATTGTCAGAATATTTTATTTCTACCTTCCCTCTTTCTAAAGCAGTACTGGTATATGAATCATCTTCATAACTACTCACATTAAACACGGTACCCAATACTTTAATATCGTAATCATTCGTAATTACATAAAATGGTTTTTCTTTATCATGTCTTACATCAAAAATCGCTTCTCCTACCAAATGGACTTCTCTTTTATCACCATTAAACGCTACTGGATACGTTAACTTTGATCCCGAATTAAGCCATACTTTAGTTCCTTCAGACAACGTTATTTTCGTTCGTTTCCCATACGGTACAATAATCGTATTAAAGCTATCTTCAGAGCGTTGTTCAACCTTTTTTGAGTTATTTATATCAACCTGATTTCCAGAACTTGAGTATGATATACTAGAAACTCTTTCTGATATTTTCACTTCTTCTTTATTACTAAGTACTAGCTTAACATCTCCTTCTTTGTTAATATCAACTTTATTAACATCTACGAAGTTTTTAATTTTTGAAGAATTATTAAAACTATTCTGGTAGGTCACAGACACCACTAGTAATGAAACAGCAGCAGCAGTACCAAGAGCCAGCGCAAATCTTTTCCTTTTCTTCTTTCTTCGATATTTATCGACAGAGGTATTAATCCTACTTTTTAGAAATTGTTTTTCTTTTTCAGTTAACATCTTGGGGATATTAAATACATTAAATTATTTTTCTTTTTCATAAGAACATCTTGATATTGATTTGTTTATATAATGTCAAACCGTAGGTTCTATATTGTATAAAAGCATCAGACTCAACAGGTATAGACAAAAAAAACGTGATTTTTTATTTTTTTATACTTCTATTTCGTTTCGTAGTTTTTTTACCGCCCGGTAGATAAGTGTTCGAACAGATTCTATAGAGATTCCTAAAATTGCAGCAATTTCTTCGTAGGATTTTTTTTCATCAAATTTTAGTGATAGCCCTCTTCTTTGCTTATTAGAAAGAGAACACATGGCCAACGAAAGTTTAGCACTAATTTCTTTAGAGTTTTCTGTTTGAATAATAGATTCCTCAACAGACGCATTTACAGATCTAATTTCGTTTTTGTTATCCTCGGTAGAAAAAAATCTGATCTTAGATTTAAATTTTCTGTTTATTTTCCTTTTCAAAGATTTAAACAGGTAAAATTTCACATTATCTACATCTGACAGTTTTTTTCTGTATTTATAAATATCCAAAAACAGGTCATGTATGCAATCCATGACATAGTCTTTATCGTTGGTATGTTGTATACCAAACGCATATAGCTTGTCTACATAGTTATCATAAAGCTGATTAAAAGCATCTAAATCTCCTAATTTAACTTTTGCCCATAAAATAGAATCTACATTTTTGGTGGATTGCATTTGAACTTATTTGTGTATTCGTATATTCCTAAAAATTTAATCGTGCGCTTAGATCTTTATTAGTAAATTAACATAAATATAATTAAAAACGTTTATAACTCTTTTTCCAAAACAATTTTTTTAGCAAGTTTATTTATAGTGATTTCAAACTCACCACTTTCGGCTATCCATTCATTATTTTCATCAACAAATTTTAGATCATCAAGGTCTATGGTAAACGAAACTGATTTTACTTCTCCTGGTTGAAGCTCTATTTTTTTGAATCTTTTCAACACTTTTACCTCGGGAGTTATACTCGCATACAAATCACTAATATACAGTTGCACTACTTCTTTACCCGTTTTTACTCCCACGTTTTGAACATCAACCTTTACCTCGACTACATCTTCTTTTTTTATAAATATCTTATCAAAACTTAAGTTTTTATACTCAAAAGAAGTATACGATAATCCATGACCAAATTCATATTGGGGATTATAACTTTTTTGATAATCAGCATCATCGTTTTGCTCATTATCTCCCAAACTTTCCGTATATTTTCTATTATATTTCTGTAATGAATTCGTATATCTAGGGTAATTATATGGCAATTTTCCGCTAGGATTAACATCTCCATAAACGATATCCACTAAGGCTCTACCTCCTTCGCTACCTGGAAGGTAACACTGTAACACAGCATTCATTTCATGCTCGAATTCATTAATGATTCTTGGTCGGCCTTCATTAAGAACCAGAATAATAGGTTTCCCTAATTTAGCCAGTGCTTTTGCCAACTTAACCTGAGGTTCTGTAATAGTTAAATCGTTAATATCTCCAGGAGTTTCAGTATAATTATGCTCACCAAGACATAAAATAACATAATCGACTTTTTTGGCTAACGAAACTGACTTTGCAATATCTATTTCTTCGAAAATCGAAACTCCTGGAGCATATAACACATTTTGTTCTCCAATTTTATTTTGAAAGGCTTCAAGGATTGTAAATTTATCCTCTTGATACTGGTCACTTTTTTCTCCTTGCCAGGTATATGACCACCCGCCATTAAGAGACTTCATACTATTAGCCGTTGGACCAGTAACCAACACTTTCTTTTCTTTAGGCAAAGGCAAGGTATTACCTACATTCTTTAATAAAGTAATCGATTCTGATGCCGATATATAAGACATTGCAACCGATGACGACGAACCAAAATCCGGATAATCTTCAGGATGTGTTACTGGTGTTCTAAATAAGTCTAACTCAAATTTTACTTTTAAAATTCTACCCACTGCATCATCGATTCGCGACATAGGTACTTCACCATCGCTTACCAAAGAAAATAATTCTTCAAAAAAAGTATAATTATCAGGTACCATACTCATATCTATACCTGCCATTACTGACTTTTTTACAGCTTCCCGCATTGTTGCCGCAATCTTATGCCTCGTATGCAGGTAAATAATATCCTGCCAATCTGTAACCACAAACCCTTTAAAATCTAATTCGTTTTTTAAAACATCAGTAATAAGTTTTTTACTTGCATGCACTGGTGTTCCATTAATTTCTCCAGAACTTATCATTACGCTCTTAGCACCTGCCTCTATACTTTTGGCAAAAATAGGAAGGTCGTACTGTTTTAATATTCGTTCTGGAATTATGCTCGGTGTTCTGTCTTTTCCGGTAGGTGGGCTACCATAACCAATATAATGTTTTACACATGCCGCTACTTTATCAGAAGCACCTACATCATCCCCTTGAAAACCTCTCACCATAGCCACTCCCATCTCGGATGACAAATAAGAATCTTCTCCGAAGGATTCCCATAATCGAGACCAGTTTGGATTTCTTGGTAAATCAAGGTCAGGAGAAAAAACCCAAGGTATAGCAGATGCTCTAGTTTCATAAGCCGAAATCGCACTACACTTTTCTACCAATTGAGTATCCCATGTTGCGGCCATACCTATCTGCTGCGGAAACAATACGGCTCCATCTGTATAACTAGATCCATGCACAGCATCTATACCATAAATTATAGGAATTTTTTTATCTGTCTGATTCGTTTCTTCTAAAATTTCGTTTAAAATCTCATCCCACCTTTTGGGTTTGGGCGCCCCTGGATTAGGAACATTGAGTATAGATCCAATTTTATATTTATGGATTGCTTCTTTTAGTTTATTTTTATCCAATACCCCTGGAGCTCCATTTTTCTCTAATGCCGTAATAGTGATTTGTGTCATCTGCCCTATTTTTTCCTCTAGCGTCATACTAGATAATAGTTTAGACACTTTGATATCTATAGGATCTACAGATTGCAGATCTTCTTTTTTAAAAGAACATGAAGAAAATAGAGTTACACTTATTAGCATAGTGAGAAATGCATTGATTTTCATATCAATATAAAATTAATTTCCGGGTACTTCTTATAATGAGGATCAACTTTATGAAACATAGACAATAATTACTGCCTTATTTTCATTTTTATTTAAAAAAACACTTAAAAAATTATGTAAATTCATAAAAAAACCGAATCGCTTTGGGCGATCCGGTTCTTAATTATTTTATTAAAAAAAGTAAAACTACTTACTCAAATACATTTTACGTCTAGCATATAAGTCATAAAATTGATCATCTTTAAGATCATCTATAAACAAAATGCTCTCTCCTGTACTTTTCATTTCTGGTCCTAGTTTCTTATTTACATTCGGAAACTTGTTAAATGAAAATACTGGTTGTTTAATAGCATACCCTTCTAAATGAGGTTTAAAATCAAAATCAGTAACCTTTTTCTCTCCTAGCATTACTTTTGTTGCATAGTTTACATATGGCTCTCCATAAGCTTTAGCAATAAAAGGTACTGTTCTAGATGCTCTTGGGTTAGCTTCGATGATATATACCATATCATCTTTAATAGCAAATTGGATATTGATCAAACCAACAGTATTTAATGCCAACGCAATCTTGTGCGTATGATCTTTAATTTGTTGCATCACAAATTCTCCTAGATTAAAAGGAGGCAAAGTAGCATTTGAATCTCCTGAGTGAATTCCACATGGCTCAATATGCTCCATAATACCTATAATGTATACATTTTCGCCATCGCAAATAGCATCTGCTTCTGCTTCAATTGCTCCATCAAGATAATGATCCAACAAAAGTTTATTATTTGGTATTTTGCGCAGTAAATCAACTACATGCTCTTCTAACTCTTGCTTATTGATAACAATTTTCATTCCTTGACCACCAAGCACATAGGATGGTCTTACCAAAATTGGGAAATCCAATTTATCTGCAACCGCTAGTGCTTCGTCTGCAGTTTCAGCAATATCAAATTCTGGGTAAGGAATATTATTATCTTGTAATAATTTTGAGAAATGACCTCTATCTTCTGCAAGATCCAAGGATTGATAACTTGTACCAATGATTTTGACCCCGTAACGATCTAATTTCTCAGCTAGTTTTAAGGCCGTTTGACCTCCTAGTTGAACAATCACCCCTTCAGGTTTCTCATGTCTAATGATATCATAGATATGCTCCCAATATACAGGTTCAAAATATAGTTTGTCTGCAGTATCAAAATCTGTAGAAACTGTTTCAGGATTACAATTGATCATAATCGTTTCGTATCCACACTCTGCCGATGCCAAAACACCATGTACGCAACAATAATCAAATTCTATTCCTTGTCCAATTCTATTAGGTCCTGAACCTAAAACAACAATTTTCTTTTTATCGGTAACAATACTTTCATTAGATACAGAAATTTCTCCATCAGGAGTTTCTATTTCTGCTTCAAAAGTTGAGTAAAAATATGGTGTTTGAGCTTTAAATTCTGCTGCACAAGTATCAACCAATTTATATACTCTTTTTACACCAAGTTTATCTCTTTTAGTATAAACCTCACTCTCATAACACCCAACCATATGAGCTATTTGTCTATCGGCAAATCCTTTTTGTTTTGCTTCCAGTATAAGATCTTTGGTAAGCGATTGTATGGTATAGGTAGAAATTTCTTTTTCTAGATTATATAACCCTTCATATTGTTTTAAGAACCACATATCTATTTTGGTGATTTCATGAATCCTACTTAGAGGAATTCCAATTTGTATGGCATCATAAATCACAAACACTCTATCCCAACTCGCGTGGGTAAGTTTATCTATGATTTGATCATAGTTTTTATATCCTTTACCATCTGCTCCTAATCCATTTCTTTTAATTTCTAAAGATTGAGTTGCCTTGTGCAGTGCTTCTTGAAAAGATCTACCAATTGCCATTACTTCACCTACAGACTTCATCTGTAATCCTAAAGTACGATCTGAACCTTCGAACTTATCAAAATTCCATCTAGGAATTTTAACAATCACATAATCTATTGTAGGTTCAAATAATGCAGAAGTAGACTTTGTAATTTGGTTATCTAATTCATCTAGGTTGTATCCTATAGCAAGTTTTGCAGCAACTTTTGCAATTGGATATCCTGTAGCTTTTGATGCCAATGCCGAGGATCTTGACACCCTTGGATTGATTTCGATCGCTATAATATCTTCATTTTCATCAGGACTTACTGCAAACTGTACGTTACATCCTCCTGCAAAATCCCCTATACTACGCATCATATGTATTGCCATATCACGCATACGTTGGAAAGTCTTATCGCTAAGAGTCATTGCCGGTGCAACAGTAATAGAATCCCCTGTATGGATTCCCATAGGATCCATATTTTCTATCGTACAAATAATAACTACATTATCATTATTATCTCTAAGCAACTCTAACTCATATTCTTTCCACCCTAATAAAGCTTTATCAATCATCACCTCATGAATTGGAGAAATCTCCAACCCTCTAGTCAACAATTCATCAAAGTCTTCTTCTTTATGCACAATAGAAGCTCCAGCTCCTCCTAGCGTATAGGAAGCTCTAATCACCAAAGGAAAACCATATTCTTGGGCAATTTCTTTTCCTTTAAGGTACGAGTTAGCTGTTGCTTGCGGTGCCATAGGGATACCTATTTTAAGCATCAATTCTCTAAACTGTTCGCGATCCTCAGTGATATTAATAGCATCAATATCTACCCCTATAATATCAACATTAAAATCTTTCCAAATACCTTTTTCATCCGCCTCAATACAAAGATTTAATGCCGTTTGACCTCCCATAGTAGGCAATACTGCATCAATTTGAGGGTGCTCCTTAAGGATTTCAATAATTGATTTAGTGTTTAATGGCTTTAGATATACATGATCCGCCATCGAAGGGTCAGTCATGATAGTTGCCGGATTAGAATTGATTAATATAGTTTCAATTCCATCTTCTCTTAACGAACGTAATGCTTGCGTTCCAGAATAATCAAATTCACAAGCCTGACCTATCACTATTGGTCCAGACCCTATTATCAGTATACTCTTGAGTTTTTCGTTTTTAGGCATGTAAAAAAAGTATTGCTATTTACTTAAATAATTTATGATTGAGATATAAAAAAAGGCGTTACCTATAAAGTAACACCTTTAATATTTTAAAAAACACATTATCATTAGTGCTTATGTCTTAATTCTGAAGAAACAGATAACTTCTTTCTTCCTTTAGCTCTTCTTCTAGCTAATACCTTTCTACCATTTACAGAAGCCATACGCTCTCTGAAACCGTGTTTATTTTTTCTCTTTCTCTTCGATGGTTGAAACGTTCTTTTCATTGTTATCTATCTTTATCTATCTTCTTGATATATCTAATTTTATTTATTTCGAGAATCGCTCCCCAAAACTGCGGGCAAATATACGAAGAGTTTTTACTTTGACAAACCGAAATATCAAAATATTTTTATTTGTTTTTATTACCTTTGCCGCGACTTTAAAAATAAACCATTTCAATGTACAATAAAAATATAAAATTAATAATTGCAGTATTAGTAATCGGAGTTGCCGTTTGGCAAATAGTAGAGGGATATATCGGTAATGGGATTATGCTCATTTTGTTATCGTTAATTTTTGTTTTTTTATACTTTAAAAATGAATTAATTCTTCTTGCCTTCTTACGATTAAGAAAACAAGATTTTGAAGGTGCCAAAAAATGGTTGGACAAAATCAAAAACCCTGAGACCGCTTTAACTGTTAAACAACAAGGGTATTACAACTACCTATTAGGTATCATGTTATCGCAAACTAATATAACGCAAGCCGAAAAATACCTGAAAAAAGCCATCAAATTAGGTTTATCGATGAATCAGGATCTTGCAGTGGCTAAGTTAAATCTTGCAGGGATTGCCATGACCAAAAGAAGAAAGAGAGAAGCCCAAATGTTATTGACAGAAGCCAAAAAATTAGATAAGCATAATATGCTGAAAGATCAAATCACAATGATGAAACAGCAAATGAAGAAAATCTAGGCACACTAATTGCTTATATTATTACGTTATCTACAAAGTTTAAGGATACCCAATGCTTTTGAAGTAAAGAGTAAGGAACATAAGTTTTTATTGCAAAAAAGGGTTTTTTAAAGACTTTATAGTACATTAGCTATCGTAATTATTTTATAATGAAAAAATTATTAATTCTTGGAATACTGCTTTCATTTTGCAGCAATTTACATGCTCAAGAAGAAATTAGAATTCCTTTTTCTACCGCCATATCAGCACATATCGTAAAGTATAATCAAAAAATGGATGACGCGTATAGACAAAGCGATCTAGAGCGTGCAAAACACTTATTTGACTCTTTGGTTACAAATCATCTTAACGGAACGTATATGGATGATTTTACGATAAACACCATAAAAGAAGAACCTATCACCTTTAATGAATACGAGAAACCGTTATTCCTTATAACATATGCTGCATGGTGTGTTCCTGGAGTAGGAGAAATTCCTGCGCTTAATGATTTGGCAGATAGATTTCATGATCAGATTGACTTTATCGTATTGTTTTGGGACACCAAAGAAAATTTAAAAGATAAAAGTAGTGAATACACTAAAAATATTAAACTGGTATATGTAGACGAAAAAACCAATCAGGATTCATATATCGTTAATAAACTAAAACATGCATTAGGTTTTCCTATGATGTATTTTATGGATGAAGAGAAAAAGGTTTTGAATATTCAAAAAATTGAAACGCATCATTCTAGTGAAACACTTAGTAATTCATACAATATACATTTCAATTCTTTATCCAAAGGAGTATCCCTTATTATTGCAGATCTTGATGCTAAAGGGCTACTTAATCCTGATACAGAATCTGTAGAAAATAAAACGAATGACAAGGATGATGAAATAGGTGAAGATGGTCGTACTGCAGAAGAAAGAAGGATTGATGAGGAATATGAGAGGTATAAAAGAGAAAAAGATTCTTTAAACAATAACAACTAGTTGTTTAAAGTTCATTTGCCAAAAATCATCTTTAAGGCCACTAATAAAAGAATACCACCAAATATTTTTTTAAGCAATACCTGATTGATTGAAATCGCAAGTTTACTTCCTAAATAGCCTCCTACAATAAAGGTTACTGCTATTATTGCCGCATATTTCCAGTTTACATGTCCTTCTTGATAATAATTATAAGCTGCCAATAAAGTAACCGGGACGGCCAAAACAGCTAGACTAGTTCCTTGGGCCTGATGTTGCGAGAAATTCAACCATATCAACATTAACGGGATCATAACCACGCTACCTCCTATTCCTAAAGTACCGCTAAAAAAACCTGCTAATAAACCGATTAAGATCAAAGAAATAAACACACTTATATTCATATCATGTCATATAAGTAGCTAACTTAAGTAAAAAACTCGAAATAAAATATATTCAACTATCTACTGACCGGTAGTAGTTTTGTAATATCCTTCTCTTGGTATTTTCACAAGATATTCCTTTCCTGTATTGTTATTTAAATGTGCTTCTCTAAGCCAAGGATTATGTAGCTTAAGAATTTTGTAATTGATATCATGCAGCTTAGCAAACTCATTAAAATCTGCAATAGGCTCGTCGACTAACACATTAAACGTAGGTATGTGCTTATATAAGTCTTCTTTACTGAAGTTAAATCCATATTTTTTAGGATTGCTAATGATTTCTTTTACTGCTACAATTCTAAACACATAACGCCCAGTTTCTTCACCTAACAAAAGGTCATAATATGAAGAAGCGTTTTGTCTGTCCAATTGTCTATTTACTCCAGCTCTTCCGGCATTATATGCTGCAGCCGCCAAAGTCCAAGAACCAAATTTTTCTTTTGCACTTTTTAGGTATTTACAAGCCACCTCAGTTGATTTTTCAATATGATAACGCTCATCAACATTTTGATTTACCTCTAAGCCATATTCTTTGGCTGTACCTTTTAGTATTTGCCAAAAACCAGTTGCTCTAGCCGGTGAAACAGCCTGCGTTAGGCTACTTTCTATAACCGCCAAATATTTAAAATCATCAGGAACACCATGTTCTTTAAGAATTGGCTCTATAATCGGGAAATATTTATTTGCTCTCTTAAAAAGAAGTAATCCATTCGATTGCCAATAAGTATTTACCAACAATTCTCTATCCATTCTTTCTCGAATATCAGGATTATCAATAGGAACAAGTTCACCCGAAAAATTGAGGTTATCGGGCATAGGAATAGCATAGACATTGTAGTCATTTACTAAGTTCTCTTCTAAAACTTCTTGGGCTACGGGTTTTTCTGGAGCTTCTTGTGTAGCGTTTACCAGAATACTAAAGGTGAATAGTACACCTAAAAAAACTAATACTTTTCTAATCATCTTCATTTCAATAGTAGATTTTATTGGGGGAAATAAAACTTTAAGTCACAATATAACGTAAAAAGTTAGACTATTGCAAGTTATCGTTAATTATTTCGGGCAAATTCTTATTGAACCACCTCGCTCGATTCACAATCATAACGTGCGTTCCTTGATCGACTGTGATACAATTTTGAATATTTGATAACGGAAAAACAATGTCTTTATTACCATGGATATGAACAAGTCCTTCTGGTGGTTTTTCTTGATCCCAACACACCATTTTTTCTATAGCCCAGTCCAAATACGTCTTATCATTTAACGATAAATAACGTTGGTACATAGCAGCTCTTTTTTTTGCAAAATCACCAAAAGCTAGCTTCTCCCAATTATCAATTCTAGAAACAACCGATGTTGGCAATAACCTGTATAACTTCGTTTTTCTTGCTATTTTCATCCGTTTAGGCAACTCGAATTTGCTTTTTACACTGGATATAATAATGAGTTTTTTTAATTGCAAATATTTGCTCATTTCCTGAACAATTACACCACCAAATGACACCCCTATCAGTATCGCATTTTCATGTGTTATTTCTTCGCACATACGCCGAGCATAGGTTTCGATAGACTCCTTTTTCTCCGGTATCTTCCAAGGAATAGTATAGGTTTTAAATTGATTTTCTGGTAAGTTTATATGTTCAAAAATCGAAACATCTGCGGCCATTCCTGGAACAAAATAAACATGGCTAACATCCTGCGACATAGGTATTTTAACAATAGATTTTAAGTTTAAAGCTCTAATTTTCTTATCTTTGCACTTCAAAATTATAGTATTCCCGTTTTAGAAAAAAGGAAATGCTAAGTTAAATTTTTATAAAAGGGAATTTTCAACTAACGAATCTTAGTTAGGAAACATGTAGATAGTACCAGTATTGTGAAATAATTGCGGTCGTACATGCTATTTGTTTTATCCTGACTAGTGTTTAGATAACTGGGGTTTTCCCCTTGTGTATAATTTAAATACCTCATAATTTTAAAACATATGGAGAACATGAGTGATGTTGCATTAGAAATTATTGATAATGAATTTCTAAGACAATTCGAGACTACAATTGACGGTCAAAAAGCAAAAATTGAGTACGCACTACAAGAAAGGAAAATTTTCCTCACCAAACTTGTCATGAACGAAGAGCAAATTGACAAAGGATACGAGAAAGATTTTATCGTTGCAGTTTTTAATGTAATCGAAGAACGCAATATTAGATTAGTCCCAACAAGTCCTATTATTGCAAAATTCATGAGAAAGAATCGAAGAAAATACAAAGATCTATTACCTGTAGGGATCAACCTATAGTACCATCTATATCAAATCATAAAGAAAATCTGCCTAGTTGCGGATTTTTTTTATTCCTTATGGGATTAAGATTTAACCCGTTCTTTTACAAAATCAAATCTTACCATACCGTCATCATCTATCTCGGTAAGTGCTACTGCATGCAGTGTATTTACATAAGATGGATCCCATGGCATTTTTACTTTCACATAGTTCTCTGTAAAACCATGAATATACCCTTCTTTGTTTTCTGATTCAAATAATACCGTTCGTTCTGTGTTTAATTGACTTTCATAAAAAGCCCTTCTTTTCTTAGCGGATAACCCGCGAAGCATTTTACTTCTCTTTTTTCGAACTCCAATCGGTACCGCTCCATCTAGGTCTGCCGCTACAGTATTATCTCTTTCAGAATATGTAAACACATGAAGATATGATATATCTAACTCAGACAAAAAGTTGTACGTATCCAAAAAATGATCATCGGTCTCACCGGGAAATCCAACAATAACATCTACACCAATACAAGCATGCGGCATTACTTTTTTTATCTTATTTACACGATCTACGTATAAACCAGACATATACCTACGACGCATTAACTTAAGAATTTCGTCATTACCTGATTGTAATGGGATATGAAAATGAGGAACGAAAGTACGAGATCCTGCCACAAAATCTATGGTTTCGTTTTTCAATAAATTGGGTTCTATTGATGAAATCCGTAACCGCTCTATCCCATCAACCTTGTCCAGTGCCTGTACAAGTTCAAAAAAAGTATGTTCGTGTTTTTTATTACCAAACTCACCTTTACCGTAATCTCCTATATTTACGCCCGTAAGAACAATTTCTTTAATTCCTTTCTCCGAGATTTCTTTGGCGTTTTTAAGCACGTTGTCTAACGTATCACTTCGCGAAATCCCTCTAGCCAAAGGTATGGTGCAATAGGTACATTTATAATCACAACCATCTTGCACCTTCAAAAAAGCCCTAGTCCTATCTCCTATAGAATAACTCCCAACATAAAAATCGGCTTCTTCGATTTCACAAGAGTGTACCTCTCCAAAATCATTTTTGGAAAGATCATGGATATAATCCGTAATTTTAAATTTTTCGGTAGCACCCAAAACCAAATCTACACCATCTACATCTGCCAATTCTTTTGGTTTTAACTGTGCGTAGCATCCTACTGCTGCAACAAAAGCATCTGGATTTACTTTTTGAGCTTGTTTTACAATCGTTTTAAACCTTTTATCAGCATTCTCGGTTACCGAACATGTATTGATCACATAGATATCTGCATTCTCAGAAAAATCAACACGATCAAAACCTTCTTCGGTAAAATTTCGCGCTATAGTAGATGTTTCTGAAAAATTCAGCTTACAACCCAATGTATAAAATGCAACTTTTTTTCTCATAAAACCTCTTCTTGTTTCCGTGTAGATAGAAATCTCGCTATATTTACCTTTAATAAATTTTGAGGGTGCAAATATACCAACAATAATCCGTTTACTAAAATTGAAATACTATCATCTTTTCTACATAATTCGCTACTTAACAACACTTTACTTGTTCTTTACTTTAACATCTTGTTCAAAAAGCAACAATGAAGGTAAAGATCATTTGGTATTTAGGTATAATCAATATGAGAATGTAAGTTCGTTAGACCCCGCATTTGCACGTGATGTAGCTAATATTTGGTCTACAAATCAATTATTTAATGGGCTTGTACAATTAGATGATTCTTTACACATTATACCAGATATCGCCAAACGTTGGGAAATCTCGGAAGATGGACTGCACTATACATTCATTTTAAGAAATGATGTGAAATTTCATAAACACCCACAATTTAAGAGTGTAGATAGCACTAGAAGGGTAACAGCAAAAGATTTTACATATAGTTTTAATCGGCTAATCGATCCTAAAGTAGCTTCTCCCGGAAATTGGGTCTTAAAAACTGTTGAATCCTATAATGCAGTTAACGATACCATTTTTAAAATCCATCTCAAAAAACCATTTCCCGCATTTTTAGGATTAATGAGTATGCGTTACTGCTCTGTAGTTCCCAAAGAGGTCGTTACCCATTACGGTAGTGAATTTAGAGCTAACCCAGTAGGTACAGGGCCTTTTAAATTTAAATTATGGGAAGAAAATATAAAGTTGGTTTTTAGAAAAAATGAATTGTATTTTGAAAAAGATAAAAACGGAAAACAACTCCCCTACCTAGAAGCTGTAGCAATTACATTTTTACCAGATAAACAAAGTGAGTTTTTACAATTTGCCAAAGGAAAAATTGACTTACTTAATAGCTTAGACGCGTCATATAAAGATGAACTACTCACCCCAATGGGTAAACTAAGAGATGCCTATAAAGATCGAGTTAATATTAGCAAAGGACCTTATTTAAACTCTGAATATCTAGGGTTTTACCTAGACACCGAAAAAGAAGAGATTAAATCAAGCTTGCTGCGCAAAGCAGTAAACCATGGGTTCGATAGAGTTAAAATGATCACCTATCTTAAAAACGGTATCGGTATGCCTGCTATAAATGGGTTTATCCCCAAAGGCATACCAGGGTATAACAATATAAAGGGTTACGATTACAATCCCGAAAAATCGAGACAATTAGTAGAAGCATACAAAAAAGAAACTGGTGATAATGAGCCTACTATTAGGATTGCTACCGATGCCAATTACCAAAGTATTTGCGAGTATATACAACGCGAGCTAGAAAAAATCGGAATCAATATTGTAGTAGATGTGATGCCATCATCTACTATTCGCCAAAAAAAATGGGCTGGTAAATTAGATACTTTTAGAGCCAGTTGGATTGCTGATTACCCAGATGCCGAAAACTTTTTATCGCCATACTATAGCAAAAACCATACGCCTAACGGCCCCAACTATACGCATTTTAAAAATGAAACTTTTGATAAGTTGTACGAAGAAAGTTTTTTGATTACCGATACCAAAATACGAGAACAACATTATGCAAAAATGGATTCGATCATTGTAGCCCACGCCCCTATAGTACCGCTCTACTATGACGAGGTTGTAAGGTTTACACAAAAAAACGTAAGAGGATTAACCAATAACCCTCAAAACTTTTTGATTCTAAAAAGAGTGTGGAAAGAGAAAAAAGTGAATTAATCGCTTTTTCTCCAATTTTTAGTTTCTTCAAAAACGTGTTCTAAAATTGCCTTGTCCTGCTCTGTAAACTCTTCTTTTCTTCTAGACATCACTACTTTGGCTACCTCAAAAGCTTTTTTGGTAAGAAAGGTTGTAAAACCACCACTACCTCCCCAACTATAACTAGGAATAAAATTACGCGGAAAACCGCCACCAAAAATATTGGCATTCACCCCCACTACAGTACCGGTATTAAACATGGTATTGATCCCGCATTTTGAGTGATCCCCCATCATCAAACCACAAAACTGCAATCCGGTTTTTGCAAAACCTTCAGTTTCGTAACTCCACAGGCGTACAGGAGCATAATTATTTTTAAGATTCGAGGTATTAGTATCTGCGCCTAGATTACACCACTCTCCTAGTACTGTATTACCAATGAAACCATCATGCCCTTTATTAGAGTACCCAAATAGCACAGAGTTGTTTACCTCACCTCCAACTTTGGAGTACGGTCCAACTGTAGTCCCCCCATATATCTTTGCTCCCATTTTTATAGTAGCATGATCACACAAAGCAAAAGGACCGCGTATAATACTACCTTCCATAATCTCTGCATCTTTACCAATATATATAGGACCATTACTTGCATTAAGAATCGTAAATTCTAATGTCGCTCCTTCTTCTATAAAAACATTATCAGGAGCAATTACTTTATTACTATCCGGTATAGGTTGGCTTTCTCTTCCTTGGGTCAATAACTCAAAATCCTGACGGATCGCCTCATCATTTTTAGAGAATATGTCCCATGTATTTTTAACTGTAAGCACATCTTGATCAAGGGTGATAATATCATAGGTATCAAAGTCTACTTCTTCACCTTTTTTTACATAAAAAGCAATAGGCTCATCCTTATCAAAAACAGCTTGATTTGGCGCTAGCGATTTAACAATTTTAACAAGATTTTTGGAGGGCAAATACGATGCATTGATCATAATATTATCTTCCAATTCCACCATCGGGAACTTTTCACTCAAATACTCTTCGGTAACGGTAGAGGTAGTATAGCCTAAGTATTTCTCCCATTTCTCACGTATGGTAAGCACACCTATTCGTATATCTGCTACTGGCCGTGTATAAGTAAAAGGAAGTAGTGCTTTGCGTGAAGCCCCATCAAAAAGAATATAGTTCATTGGTATATTTTCTTTTATTTTGTTGATTTTCAATTAACAAGTTTAACTAAAATTCAGGCAAAATTACTACAATTTTACCAGTCATTCATTTTCTTTGTCTTCCCAAAGAAGATGAATCAAAGTTAGGTTTAAGAAATTTACGTTAGTAAGAGTGATTTTCGACAGAAAATCGCATCGAAGACAAGTAAATTTTCAACCAAAAGCCTAATTGCAATACAATTTTTCTTCGTTTCACCGCAAAAAAAACAACTCCATCTGATGGCTTTTTGAAACGTAATACCTTAGCATTTTCACAAAACAAGCTATGTTATTTAAGATATAAAAATAAAAAAAGCCTTTCATAAAGAAAGGCTTTTATAGATTGTATCACCAAATTATTTTTTGAACTTGGCGTATTTGTTTTTGAACTTGTCGATACGTCCTGCAGTATCGATAAGTTTTGATTTACCAGTATAGAAAGGATGAGAACTTCTAGAAATTTCTAATTTAACTAGCGGATACTCTACACCATCAACATCGATAGTCTCTTTTGTATTCGCAGTAGACTTAGTTAAAAAAACCTCATCGTTAGACATATCTTTAAAAGCTACTAATCTATAATTTTCTGGGTGAATACCTTTTCTCATTGTTTAATCTTTTCTTTTTTCGAGCTGCAAATTTACAACTAATTTCTTAATTGCAAAATATTTTTTACAATTATAATGTGTTTGAAAAATTTGTGATAGTAAGCAAACGGTACTTACTAAATGATATAAGTATTAATCATTAGTATTATCACCTTGATCACCAACCCCATCATCGCTGCCACAACCACATGCGACTCTTATTAACCATCCAATAGGGTCATTATCACTAGAATCAGCTAAAGTGCAACAACCATCTGTATCTTCCTTACTAGCTCCAGTGGTATCTATCCTTAAATATTCAAATTGATTTGCGATAGCAAAAAATTCATCTTCAGTAAGATTTAATTCTAGAATTTTATAATAAACATTCAAAAATGATTGAGTCTGGTCTCCCAAAAATTCTTGTAATAACTCTTCTAAGTCGTCCAAATCTCCCGTAACCGATTTCTGAGCTATTTCACTTATAAGAACTTGATACTTACCTGTTTTGATAGCACTTTTATTAAATTCAATTATAGCATGCTTAACCAAATTTTCTTTCTCCGCTTGCGATATTTCATTAACATCATTTTTTGAACAAGATGATATGCCCAGTAGTGCAATCGCGCTTATAAAAAGTAATAGTTTTTTCATAAATAAGAGTTTTGTTAATATATTTTTATACAAATTTAAAATCGGGGTGAACAATTTTTAAAAAATTTAGGTGTCTTTTTATAAAAACTTAAGCTTTTACACCTTTAAAACACATAATATCAACTATTTAATACTCCATCCTTCATATTAGCGTTTCCCCTTATTTTACGCCTGTTGACACCATATCTTGTGTACGGAAAAACCGTAAACATTTGATAAATATACGATAAAAATATGAAATAACCCGATAAAGTGCTATTTTTAAACTATCTGTAACATTTTAGTATATTTGTGGACTAACTGTTAAATAATTGGAAAAAACATAATAGTAATATATGGGAGAAACTACTATTTCTGCGAAAAAACATATTTTAACTTATGGCATTGTTTTAGGGTCATTATCCATTATTTATAATATCATCCTTTATGTTACGGATAATATAACTGGGGAAAACTGGATAAAACCGTTTATTAACTTGACAATTCTTATTACTGTTATTTCTTACGGTATATTTAGTTTTAAGTTAGCGAATGAGGGAGTTTTGAAATTAAGACAAGCATTAAAAATTGGGCTTGGTATTGCAATTGTTGGTGGGATAATTCCCTTTGCGTGGCAATTTTTACTTATGAATTTTATAGAACCCGATATGATAAATCAAATATTAGGCATCAGAAAAGAGGCCATTTTAAGAAATAATCCGACCATTTCTTCTGAAAAATTGAACCAAAGTTTGGTACTAACAAAACGATTCAGTTCTTCGTATATGATTTCTCTATTTTCTTTAATTTCTAATTTATTTTTTGGTTCCTTAACGGCTCTTTTAGCTGGAGCCATCATGCAAAGAAATCCTGATCCGTTTGAGTAGCCCTTTTGTAACCGCAAAATTTTAATATTGTTACTTATACCAAACCTGTTTTAGTTTATTGATAAAAGAAGAAAGGTATAGGCTTGTTTTCATAATATGCTTTAAAATGTCTATTATTTCAAGGTGATGTAGCTACTCTAAATCACAGTGTTACCCGGTACAATTTATTTCTATACCCGTAGTTTTCAATGTAAACTATTATGAGTCGATAATTTTAAATGTAAATTCGTAATATGAAAGAAACTACCGTCTCTATAAAAAAACATGTTTTAAAGTATGGTGTTATCGTAGGTCTCATATCGATATCCTATATGGTTATTCGATATGTTACCAATAATACGCTGACACGTAATTGGATATTATCAATAATTGAATTATCTATATACATTGGAGTAACAATTTTTGGTATTTATAGATACAAAATTTTGGCCAATGGTTTTTTAAGACTAGGGCAAGGGTTAAAGATCGGAATGGGTATTATTTTTATTAGTACTTGTATCCAAATACTTTGGGATATTTTATTCTTTAAACTAATAGCGCCAGATATACTGGATAAATTAATTGGATTACCCAAAGACATCACAACAGTTAAACATTATAGATTTGGCAGAAAATTTGATTTTTTATTTACGGTATCCCTTGGTAAATTAATTGCTAATGTAGTTTTAGGTTTTGTTGTTTCTCTAATTAGTGCTGTTATCATGCAAAAAAAACAAGTTTATAAAAAATGAGTTAATTTATACTCAGCAGATAATTTCGTAATAAACTAGTGCATTTAAAACGTACTTTTATCGTATGAAGAAAACTACTATTTCTACTAAAAAACATGTGCTTAAACATGGTTTTATTCTTGGAGTCATGTGGGTAGTTTATGGCTTCATTCGACATTTAACTAATAATATCACAACGAATAATTGGGCGCTATCTTTAATTGAATTATCCATATACATTGGAGCAATTGTTTTTGGAATCTACACATATAAATCTTTAAATAATGGGTTCTTAAAACTAGGACAGGCATTAAAAGTAGGATTGGGAATTGTTTTAATCAGTACAGGTATTCAAATATTATGGGATATTATTTTATTCAAAATTCTAGCGCCTGATATATTAGATCAATTGATTAATCTAAATAAAAATAATTCAGCTGATAAGACCTATCGATTTGGAAGAAAAAATGATTTCTTATTCAGTGTTTCTCTTGGTAAACTAATAGGCAATGTCGTGTTAGGTATTATTGTTTCCTTACTTGGTGGTGCCATCCTGCAAAAAAATCCTGATCCGTTTGAGTAGCCCTTTTGTAACCGCAAAATTTTAATATTGTTACTTATACCAAACTTGTTTTAATTTATTGATAAAAGAAGAGAGATATAGGCTTGTTTTCATAATATGCTTTAAAATGTCTATTATTTCAAGGTGATGTAGCTACTCTAAATCACAGTGTTACCCGGTACAATTTATTTCTATACCCCATAGTTTTCAAGGTAAACTATTATGAGTCGATAATTTTAAATGTAAATTCGTAATATGAAAGAAAAGACCGTCTCTATAAAAAAGCATATCATAACCTATGGAGTTGTTTTAGGTATTATAAAAATAATATACGGGCTTATAGGCATATATACCGATTATCATTGGAATCATTATGATGATCTCGGTAAGATGGTATCAAGTTTACTTGAACTGTTTTTCTATAGTAGTTTTCTCTCTTTTGGCATTTATAAATACAAAATTTTAAATAATAAGCTACTAAGCTTAAAACAAGCACTAAAGATTGGATTAGGTACTATGCTAATTGGTGCATGTATGAGGAGGGTATGGAAAATTATTTTATATACAATAATTGATCCCGATTTATTTAATAGACACATTGGATTCCCCGAAGATGTTTCAATAAATCCAGAAGAGTATACATTTGGTAAAGCATTTGATTACCTCGTTACAGAATCTTTACCTTTACTTATTTTTTATTTAGCTTTAGCAGCTATCATCTCATTGATAAGTGGTGCGATTATGTATAAAAGATTGATTTAGGTCTATTATTAACTTGTATAAACGCTGTATGACACTATGAAAGAAACTACCGTCTCTATAAAAAAACATATTATAAAATATGGGGTTATCCTAGGTATCATATCGGTGCCCTATATGGTTAAAGGTATATATACCGATTATAATTGGCACCACTATAGTCCAGCTGGTAGAAGGGTATCAAGTTTACTAGAACTATTGTTTTATATCAGCTTTATCTCTTTTGCCATTTACAGATTCAAAAAAATAAACAATAATGTGATCATATTAAAACAAGCACTAATGATCGGTGTTGGTAGTATGCTTGTTGGTTTTTTCATCAATAATATTTCCCGTATAATTTTATATACTATAGATTCCAATAGATTAAATCGATTCATTGGATTTCCTGAAGATGTTTCAACATTGTCAGAAAAATCACATTTTGAAAGAGTATTTTGTAAGTTTGCTGAGCTATTTTTGACAGAGTTAATTTTCTATTTCATTTTGGGATTAATCATTTCTTTAATTAGCGGTGCAATTATGCATAAAAGATCTCTTTAAAAAACAAATCTTTGAGCTTGCAAAACTTATAACGCATTTCTTATTCAACTTGTTTTAATTTATTAATAAAAGAAGAGGGATATAGTCCTGTTTTTTTGTGAAACGCTTTTGAAAAAGACTCGCTATTGTTAAACCCAATATCTTCAGAGATTCCCTTTATAGAGTATAATCTAAATTGTCGATCATTTTTTAAACGTTCAATTGCATAGCCTATCCTAAGATCATGTAGGTAATTAGAAAAATTCTTGCCTTTGGATACGTTTATAATTTTGGATAAATAGGCCGAATTAGTTTGCAGTTCTTTGGCCAATACCCCTAGACTATATTTATTATCCAAATACCGTTTATTCCTTTCAAAATTCTCCATCCCTTGTAACACCCTGTCAATAACCTCCTGAGATATTTTTAAATCATTCAACTTCTTTTCTTTCTCCTCTTTTAGCTCAGGAGTAACATCTTCGGTTTGATTGGTATGGGAGACTATGGCTCTAAAACTTTTTTGATAACGCTTGCGGTCCTTAATCAAATAAATGATTACTGAAACAAATATGATCCAAAATAATACTGAAACCATGAAAATTATTTTCCATTGGACCAATTCATCACTTTGCCTAGAAATCCTGGCGTCTCTGCGAGTAACAATCCAATATATATAGTAGTCTTCAATTTCTTTGGCCAGTGTATCTGTAAAATTATGCCGGGTGACACTATCTATACGAGCTTTCTTTTTGGTATATAACGTAAAGGCCTCTGCATTTTTTTGTTCATTAAAATACTCTTGTAAAATGGTATATCCATCCATCATCTCGGGTAGTATATCCTTCTGTAATTGCACTACAGAATCCATTTTCTTCAAAAAATCGATACCCTTTTCTTTTTGATTTATAATAGTATATGCTTTCCCTAAATAATAATACAAATCCACCAGATCCTGCAACCCAGCAGTGTCCTCAAGATAAAGTCGGCTTTTTGCCAGGCTATCAATTGCTTTATTATATTCTTTTTGGTAATAATGCGTTATACCCGAACTCAACATTAACTTATAATATAAATCATCATTTTTGGTAGCCTCCGCCTCTTCTATACCTTGTTGTACATATTTTAGTGCTTCTTCAAAGTTTTGTTCTTTATTGTATGCTTTAATTAAATGGAGCAAGTCTTCATGCTGCAAGTCGATATCATTTTTAACCGCATACTTATAGCAATCTCTTAAAATTGCTCTTGCTCTCTTGTGTTTTCCAACTCTACTTTTTAATCGACCAACTATTCTATTACTATGATACCGTACACTAGCATTTGGTCTTCTTACGGTATATGAATTTGCCATTTGGTAATTTTCAAAGGCCTCCGCAAATAAGTTTTTATTATAAAAATAATTTGCTCGTAGTAAATACCCTCTAGCCGGATATTCATTACTTGTAGAATTCTCTTCAAGATTGATAATACTATCTGCATATTTCAAGTAGGTTTCCTGGCCTTGGTATATATGAGAAACCAAAAAATAACCATGAGCTATAATAATCTTCTTATCTTCCTTTTTACCCTTTTCTAAATATGCATTAGCATAAGCAAGAGCTTTTTTTGGAGATTTTTTATAATGCTCAAAAAAAAGTTCGTACAATTTAAAATAGGATTTTTCTTGTAAAGAATCAGGGATTTTAGAATTGTATATTTGCTCCTGAGCTTGTACAACCACACACATCAAAAGAACTATAAAAACTATGTTTTTCATTCTAATTTTATCATTAAATGTATCCAACACAACCAAAATTACGGTAAAAAACTATGGCATACTACTTTGAAAACTTAAAAACTAAAAAATCATTATAAATAACTAATTATCAGTATTTTAAATTTTATTTTTATATATAAAAATGAGTCGATTTTTATAAAATACGACATATTTTGCTTGTAATACACCTATCATTAGGTATACATTTGTAATCATCAAAGCAATACACGCTACACTTTGATTTAGAAAGGGAATATCAATACATATAGCATGGTTATGAAGGAAAAAGAAATCATTAATGGCATCATATCAGGAAACGAAGTTATCTTGAAATTGTTTTATCGTAAACATCTCCCATACATCCGAAGTTATGTCCTAAAACATGGAGGCACCGCTGAAGATGCCGAGGATATTTTTCAAGACGCCTTGATATTGATCTATTCTAAACTCCGTTCGAATGAAATTGAAATAACCACGTCATTATCTGCCTATTTTAGCGGTATTTGTAAAAATTTATGGCGCAACCAAGCCCGAAAAGATCGAAGATGGATAATGGCAGATTTGCTAACTGACCCTAAGGATGAACAAATAACCGTATGTGAACAACTAACTCAAAAAGACCGTAAACATCTGTTTTACTCTTATTTTACAACACTACAAGAGTCTACCAAACAACTTTGGCAACTTATTTTTGATGAAAAAAGCACCGAAGAAATTGTCGAAACCATGGGGTATACCAAAAAATATGTGCGGAAAAAGAAATGCGAAACCAAAAAGAAACTAATTCAACATATTTCTACAGATCCCAGATATAGTGAGTTAATTGAGATATCTTAAATCAATAGCTTTTCATCAATAAAAAAAACAAATTCTTGTTATCCTATTTTATTACTTTTGGATATCATTACATTTTCGACACCCATACTACAAGTACTGCAATGAAAGAAGGCTCTATATCTATTAAAAAATATAGTATCATTTACGGAATTATTCTTGGTGTTTTATATATAGCGTATGGCACTATTTTTTATGTAACACTGCATTTAGTAAAGCTAAATTGGTTTACAATTATCATCGCGGTTTTATTACCTATACTAATCATCGTGCATGGATTGTATACTTACAAAAAAGCCAATCAAACCATTTTAAAATTAAATAATGCATTAAAAATTGGTGCGGGTATTGCCTTTATTGCAACGATTATGGTTGGGGTTTGGAGTATATTTTTAATGTGTTATTTTGATCCAAATCTTAACTCAGAAATTGCATTAATTTACGAAGCCTGGATGATAGATAGTAATCCTGATATTTCGATCAACGAATTGAATGAAAAAATGCCAATATATCAAAAATATAACACGCCCTTTTTTATTTCAGTTATACTCATGCTCCTTATTTTTGTTTTTGGTTTTCTTATTTCGTTGGTTAGTGGCTCGATCATGTACAAAAAGAAAGCACCATAAAAGAGTGTGTGATATATGTGTCATTCACCTTTTATGTAGGCATACAATCATGTTGTATATTTATTTTTGGATTCTTAACCTCTCTAATCGGTGGCCCTATTATGTCTAAAAGAAAAATTAATCAAATCTCTTAAAATGAAAAAACCTGTTTCTATTAAAAAACATGTCATTAAATATGGATTAATTCTTGGTATTCTTATTACGACAAAAATTATATTTATGACGTATACTACATTTCCAATTCGTTTTATATTAGGACTTTCGGAATTATTTTTTTTAGGTTCTACTATTTTTTATGGTATATATAAATACAAAAGAAGTACTCATGGTATTCTCACCCTAAAACAAGTGTTATATATTACCTTGGGAATTTCTTTTATTGGAGGATTGTTTACGGTCTTGTGGTTTGCTTTAAAATATAACATTATAGAACCTGACTATCTCAATAGAGCGGTAGAGCGAGAAAAAGAAAGACTATTACAAGAAAACTTCGATATAACTTATGAAGAAGTAGAACAGCTTACTAAACACACATATCTTTATGCGTCCTCATATGCTCAAGCAGGAATATACATTTTCCAAAATCTAATATTTGGGCCTATTTTCGGATTAATCGCTTACGTTTTTTTATACAAAAGGCAAAAGTTATAATTACAAAACAACTTTATTTCTTCCATTGATAGAACTATCATTTGCAAAATAAAAAAGTTGTAAATTACCTAGACACCTACTTTTCAAGCCAAAACGACCAACCGAAAAAACAAAATCCTAGTTGCAAAGATTGAACTACTATCTTGTAATTTGTAACATTTTGGTATATTTGGATACTTATGGTTTATAATTAACCTTAACAACGTTCAACAATGGAAAATGAAAAAACATCATCAAAAAAGATAATCATCAATTATGGTGTTATCTTAGGTATTGTTTCTGTACTATTTGGTGCCATCTTATATGCTACCGGTATCTATAAAGACCCGCATTGGTCTATTGGTATCTTTGGATTTGTGATTACTATAGTAGTTTTGGTATATGCCATCAAAGCATTTAAAACAGCAAATGGTGGTTTTCTAAATTTAACTGATGCCTTAAAAGTAGGTATAGGTGCTGCATTAATAGGTGGTATTATTTCTAGTGTATGGAGTTTTACCCTAACTACGGTGATCGAGCCAGATTACTCTGAGCAGGTGATGCAGGTACAAAAAGATAAATTATTAGAAGACAATCCAGATTTTACACAAGAGCAGGTAGATCAAATGTTTGCCATACCCGAAAAACTACAAAGCCCTCCTATTGCTTTTGCTTTAGGTATTGTAGGTAGTTTATTTGTTGGTTTTATCATTTCGCTAGTTGCTGGTTTAGTGATGCAAAAGAAACAAGAGATATATTAGCATATACACATAACGATGCTCAATAAATGAGTATTATGTAAAGAATTAAAAGAGGATTGCAAAATTTTGCAATCCTCTTTTATGTTGCTATTTTTTTTTAAATAAAACACAGTTATAGCATGGCATATTGTTATAATATCTTTTATTAAAATTAAACCCTCATCGACCAATACAAGAAAAGAAACTTTACTATTTTTATCTATATATTATCAACATTCAATAAACACTAATGACACAAGATCATTATACTTCTATAAATAAACATATTGTAAAGTATGGCGCAGTATATAGTGTTATTTGGCTTTTGTATTATATATTTTTTTACCTATGTGATTTCCGTAATCCTTTAGTTTGGGGTAATATCATTTTTGAAATATGTTTACACATTAGCACTGTAACTTATGCTATATACACTTACAAAAAATTGAATCACAATTTCTTAAAAATTAGCGAAGCGATTAAAATAGGGTTTGGAGTGGGGTTTATAACTGCAGTTGTTATTCTTATTTGGTTGAGATTGATCCATCATAAAATTCTTGAACCCAATTGGTTTGATGATCATTTAAGCCGAAAAATATCAAAAAATCCTGAACGTAATCCTATAGAAGCTAAACAAGAGGTAATGATATATTTTCTTATACTCGATTCCATTCCAATTGTTCTACAAATCTTTATGGGGTTCTTTGTTTCTCTAGTAAGTGGTGCTATTTTGTCTAAGAGAAAACAATTATAACTAATTAATATCTTGACATGAAAGTCAAAGAAATTTCAATAAGTAAACACATACTAAAATATGGCTTAGCTTATGGTGGTATAATTCTTATAAAACTCTCAATTGTAGCTCTAATTTTTAAAGAAACAACTCCCGAAAACAATCTAATAATACTAATAGATCTACTACTGCTTATTGGAGCAATAACCTTTTGCAATTACTTTGATAATTGTAGCAATACTCTCTAAAAGAGAAAAATTATAGTATCAAAATAAAACAACACACTAAATGCAATACAACTTGATTTAGAATCTATGTTTAAAATACCGTTTGATTTCATATTACTTAAGACATATAGCTAATAACATTTTATTATCTTTGAATATTATTTGTGCTGTGATTTTTTATAATCAATCACCGCAAATACAACGTATTTATTGATTTATGAATATATCTGTGGTCATACCGCTGCTTAATGAGCAGGAATCACTTACCGAATTATATAATTGGATTGCAAAAGTTATGCAATCCAATTCTTTTTCTTACGAAATTATGTTTATTGATGATGGTAGTACAGATGGTTCTTGGGATACGATTACAGCATTATCGCAAAAAGATCCAAATGTAAAAGGTATTCGGTTTTTAAAAAACTTTGGTAAATCACAGGCCCTACATGCCGGATTTGGTGAAGTAACAGGTGATGTAGTGATCACTATGGATGCCGATTTGCAGGATAACCCCGAAGAGATCCCAGAGCTATATGATTTGATCACCAAAGATGGATATGATTTGATTTCGGGTTGGAAGAAAAAACGATACGACTCGGTTATTGCAAAAAATTTACCTTCAAAATTATTTAATGCAGCCGCAAGGCGTACTTCTGGGGTAAAACTACATGATTTTAATTGTGGTTTAAAAGCGTACAAAAATCTTGTAGTCAAAAATATTGATGTGCATGGAGAGATGCACCGTTATATCCCGGTACTGGCCAAAAATGCAGGTTTTACCAAAATTGGAGAAAAAGTAGTACTGCACCAAGCTCGAAAATATGGTAAAACCAAATTTGGAATGAATCGTTTTGTAAATGGTTTCCTGGATTTGATTACGATTTGGTTTATGTCACGCTTTGGCAAACGACCCATGCACTTTTTTGGATTAATTGGTACCATATTATTTATCGTTGGGTTTTCGTTTTCGTTATACTTAGGTATCGATAAACTTTTTATAGAAACAAAAGGAAGATTGATTGCGCAACGACCAGAATTTTATGTAGCTTTAACTTCAATGATCTTAGGAACTCAATTTTTTCTTGCTGGATTTTTGGGAGAAATCATTTTAACCAGTAAAAGAAGTAAAGAACGCTATAAAATCTCAGATACATTACACTTGTCATAATAGTTACCCCAACACAGGATGACAGCTATATTCTTAGCCTCTCGCCAAAAAAATAAATTGTATTTTTGAAACCAAAATTATGTCTATGCAAATCACAGATTCAGAGATAAATAACAGGATTAGCGAATGGTTAACTCCAGTTTTTGATGAAGAGACACAAAACGAAATCAAGCACCTACAAACCAGTGCTACAGAACAACTAACAGAAAGCTTTTATAAAAATCTCGAATTTGGTACCGGTGGTATGAGAGGTGTTATGGGCGTAGGTACCAATCGCATCAATAAATATACTCTGGGTAAAAGTACTCAAGGATTAAGTAATTATTTGATCAAACAATTTGCTGGTGAGCAACCCAAGGCAGTTATCGCTTATGATTGTAGAAACAACAGTGATACACTTGCGCAAATCGTAGCTGATGTATTTTCGGCAAATGGGATTAAGGTGTATCTGTTTTCAGAATTACGCCCTACCCCCGAGTTATCTTTTGCAGTAAAAGAATTAGGATGTCATTGCGGTATTGTACTTACTGCAAGTCATAACCCTCCAGAATATAACGGGTATAAAGTGTATTGGCAAGATGGTGGGCAATTAGTGCCACCACAAGATGGTGAGATTATTGAAGAAATTAATGCATTACAATACGCAGATATACGATTTGAATCCAATGCAGATCTTATACAAAAAATAGATAAAGCTGTCGATGATATTTTTATTGAGGAAAGTGTAAAAAACGGAAGTTTTGCTGCTTCGCAAGAGGCCAAAGATAATACAACCATTGTTTTTACATCACTACATGGCACATCGATTACGGCAGTGCCCGAAACATTAAAAAAAGCAGGGTATAATAATGTACATATCGTACAAGAGCAGGCCGAACCGGATGGTAACTTCCCAACGGTAAAATCACCAAACCCCGAAGAGCCCGAAGCATTAACTATGGCAATGCAGCTTGCAAATAAGGTTAACGCAGATATTGTGATTGGTACCGATCCTGATTGTGATCGTTTGGGGATTGCAGTGCGTAATAATCAAGGAGATTTAGAATTACTTAACGGAAATCAAACCATGGTGGTAATGACCTGGTTTTTATTAGAACATTACAAAAACACCAAAGGTCTTAATGCTAATGAGTTTATCGCTTCTACCATTGTATCTACTCCTATGATGCGAAGTCTGTCTAATGCATATGGAGTTACCTATAAAGAAGTACTCACAGGTTTTAAGTGGATTGCAAAACTTATTAATGATTTTCCTGAAGAGCATTTTATTGGTGGTGGAGAAGAGAGTTTTGGATTTATGGTTGGAGATTTTGTAAGAGATAAAGATGCCGTAACTTCTACCTTATTAGCTTGTGAAATAGTCGCTTTTGCCAAAGCCCAAGGAGGTTCTTTTTATAATACCTTATTAGAACTATACACCAAACATGGGTTTTACAAAGAGCATTTGGTGTCTTTGGTAAAAAAAGGAATGGATGGTGCTGCAGAAATCAAACAGATCATGATTGATTTAAGGAACAATCCCCCTTCTTCTATTAATGATCAAAAAGTAGTTTTAATTGAAGACTATCAAACCAGTATTGCAAAAAACACTCAAGACAGATCAGAGAGTGCTATTGATACTCCAAAATCTAATGTGCTTATATTTTATACCGAAGATGGAAGCAAAATAGCAGCAAGACCCAGTGGAACCGAACCAAAAATTAAGTTTTACATTAGTGTGCAAGATACACTTGACGATTTGTCAGGTTTTGAAACTGTGGAACAAAAACTGGATAGTAAAATCATAGCCATCAAAAAAGATTTAAGATTAACCTAAATAACAGTTGTTTCTGTATATAATCATTAATGAATTACTTTAAACAAATTCTTCGCTTTGCGAAACCATATAGGATATATGCTATCCTAAATATTATTTCTAATATTTTTTATGCATTATTTGGTACCCTAGCGATGGTATCTTTATTTCCTATGCTTAATGTTTTATTTGATAAAACCAAAAGGGTATCAGAACAACCCAAATGGGAAGGTATACTTAAAGTTAGAGAATACGCCGAAAATTATTTAAATCATTTTGTAACTCAAAAAGCAGAACAAGGTAATGAGGATGTACTTATTTTTATGGTAGTCTTGGTGATCAGCATGTTTTTTCTAAAAAATATCTTTAGTTACCTAGCTATGTATTTTATTACATTCTTAAGAAATGGTGTTTTAAAAGACATACGTAACGAATTATACAAAAAAACAGTAGAGCTTCCGCTCTCTTTCTTTTCCGAAAAAAGAAAAGGAGATACCATTGCCAGAATTTCTACAGATGTTCTAGAAATACAGCATTCTTTCTTATCCATACTAGAACTGATTGTAAGAGAACCATTAATGATTTTATTTACCATTTTTGCGATGCTCTTAATTAGTCCTAAGCTTACTTTATTTGTCTTTGTATTTATACCGGTGTCGGGGTTTTTAATTTCACTAGTAGGAAAAAAACTAAAAAAACACTCGGATAAGGTGCAAAAAGAACAAGGGTATTTTTTATCTATTGTAGAAGAAACTCTAGGAGGGTTAAAAGTAATCAAGGGGTTTAACGCCGAAAAAATATTTGGCAATAAGTTCAAAGATTCTACCGCTCGCTTTTACAACTTTTCTAATACCCTACTAAATAGGCAAAATCTAGCCTCTCCTACCAGTGAATTTTTGGGTATTACGGTTATAGCTATATTATTATGGTATGGAGGACAAATGGTATTGGTAGAAAAAACTCTAGATCCAGGGCTTTTTATTGTATACATGGGATTAGCCTATAATATATTAACTCCGGCTAAAGCAATATCAAAAGCTAGTTATGGGGTAAAAAGAGGTAATGCCGCTGCAGAGCGTGTATTAGAAATATTAAACATGCCTTCGCCTTTACAGGATAAACCAGGAGCAAAAGACATAAAAGAATTCACAAGCAACATTAATATCGATAACATTTCTTTTAAATATGAAGACGATTATGTGTTGCGCAATTTTACTTTACAAGTACCCAAAGGTAATTCAGTAGCCCTAGTTGGGCAATCTGGAAGTGGTAAATCTACTATAGCGAATTTGGTTACACGTTTTTATGACGTAAATGAAGGCGCTATTAAAATAGACAATACAGATATACGAGATGTTACCAAAACATCTCTTAGAGGTATGATGGGATTAGTAACTCAAGATTCTATATTGTTTAACGATAGCATCAAAAACAATTTATTAGTAGGTAATGAACATGCATCAGACGAAGAAATCCTTGATGCTCTTAAAGTAGCCAATGCTTGGGAGTTTGTAAAAGACTTACCCAAAGGTATAGAAACTAATATTGGAGATAGCGGTAATAAACTTAGTGGTGGTCAAAAACAACGTTTATCTATTGCCAGAGCGGTACTAAAAAACCCGCCTATAATGATATTAGATGAGGCTACCTCTGCCCTAGACACCGAAAGTGAACGATTAGTACAATCGGCTTTAGAAAATATGATGAAAAATAGAACTAGTATAGTGATTGCCCATAGGTTATCTACAATACAAAATTCGGATTTAATCGTTGTAATGCAAAAAGGTGAAATTGTTGAAAAAGGAACTCACGACGAACTCATTTCTAAAAATGGTGTGTACCAAAAATTGGTAAACATGCAATCCTTTGATTAAAAACTAATTGATTACCAAATATTTAAAATGAAAAAAGAGTGCTGTCGCACTCTTTCTCTTCACACAAATCATCTTAATTTAGGGGCTTATTCTAAAATTAAAACTCACTCTTATTAAATTCTTTCACCTTGGGGAAAATGAAAGCGTTAATTCATTATTACTCTGTAAAGATACAATATATTTTGTATTCTCCAAATAAAAATTGCTTTTTATCTATAAAAAACACATTTTAACGTTTTTATAATTCATTACAATAACATAATTGTAATTTAATTCCTACATAACATAAAGAACTTAAAACCTCTATAAATGAAAAAAGAGTGCTGTCGCACTCTTTCTCTTCACACAAATCATCTTAATTTAGGGGCTTACTCTAAAATTAAAACTCACTCTTATTAAGGTACTTTCATCTTGGGGGAAATGAAAGTGTTAATTCATTATTACTCTGTAAAGATACTACAATAATTTAATTCTCCAAACAAAAAGTGTATTTTATCTAAAAAAAACACATTTTAACGTTTCATTTGTTAAAAATTAACTCTTTTTGTAATCTTAATCTTACAAATTGGTATTTCATTTCAAAATATATGAAATGAAAAAAGAGTGCTGTCGCACTCTTTCTCTTCACACAAATCATCTTAATTTAGGGGCTTACTCTAAAATTAAAACTCACTCTTATTAAAGTGCTTTCATCTTGGGGGAAATGAAAGCGTTAATTCATTATTACTCTGTAAAGATACTACAATTTTTCAGTTCTCCAAACAAAAAGTGTATTTTATCTATAAAATTAGTAAATAATCATCATTTTTAACATTTATTCTTACAAATTCCTACAATTAATAATGGTTTAGTTTATTTTCATATTTATTTTCATATTTATTTTAAACCTTTTTTATGTACATTAGTCTAACAGATTAGAACAGATCATATTCCTAATCAAAAAAGAATTATATCATTGAATAGTAAAGAGGAAGAACACCTACTCATTTCTCTGCAATCCGATAAGGATATTAATGCAGCCTTTACCCAATTAGTGCGTTTGTACAAACAACGTCTATACTGGCATATACGTAATATGGTTAAAAATCATGACGATGCTGATGATGTGCTACAAAATGTCTTTATTAAAGTATACAAGAGTATTAAAAACTTTAAAGGTGATAGTAAACTATATTCATGGCTATATCGTATAGCTACCAATGAATCCATCACTTTTTTAAATCAAAAAGCTAAAAAATACAATATTAGTAATGAAGAACTCAGTCAACAACTCATACAAAATCTTGAAGCAGATATTTATTACGAAGGAGATGAAATACAAAAGAAGCTTCAAAACGCCATAGCGACATTACCTCAAAAGCAGCAATTAGTATTTAATATGAAATATTTTCAAGAATTAAAATATAGAGAAATTTCAGAAATTTTGGAAACTAGTGAGGGAGCTTTAAAGGCTTCGTATCATCTTGCTACAAAAAAAATAGAAGAATTTTTAAAAACTAACTAAACCTTTTTACTTTTAGACAGTCATATATATAGTGAAAAAAGATAAGTTACATAACGACAAAGGTGGTTTTAAAGTACCAGAGGATTACTTTACTTCTTTCGAAGAGAAGCTTTCGCAAGCCATATCTTCAGAAAATAGTGAAGAATCAATATTAGATACCCTAAAAAGCACAGGAGATAAAGTTCCCAAAGGTTACTTTGATGCGGTAGAAGAAGAGATATTACAAAAAACTATTGGTGTACAACCCAAAAGTAAGGTTATTGCCTTGTTTTCTAAACGAAATATCTTATTTGTTTCTGGTATCGCAGCAATGATCGCTATTATTATTTCGTTATCTATAAATACAGAATCAAAAATAAATTTTGACGATATCGATATTGCCGATATACAAACGTATTTTGATGACGGAAATATAGAGTTAAGTGATCAAGAGATGGCTTCGTTATTAGGAGAAGAACATAACTACACAGAAACCTTTGAGGATGAGTTAGTAGATGATGACGATTTATTAGAATATTTATCCGAAGAGGATAATATAGAAGATGAGATTATATTTGTGGATTAATTGACCACAGTAAACATTGAAATAGAAACATGAAAAAGAACATATTACTTATTTGTTTAATTTGCTTATCGTTTGCTTCCTTTGCTCAAAAGAATGGCCCTCGAGAAAGAATGAAAGCTTTTAAAATAGCCTATATCACCGAGCAATTAAACCTAACAAGCAAGGAAGCTCAAGAATTTTGGCCCATTTATAACGCACATGAACAAACTGTAGGTAAACTTAAATCTACAGGGCGTCGATTAATAAAAAATGTAAAAGAAGCCCATAATGGAGCCGTTGGTTTAAGCGACAAACAAGCAGGAGATTTTTTGGATCAATATCTTGAAGTAGAAGAACAAAAATCTACTACTCGTAAAAAACTAATAAAAGACCTTAAGCAAATTTTACCTAATAAAAAGATTCTAAGACTTATTAAGGCCGAAAATGATTTTAACAAACGTATACTTGATAAAATTCGAGAACGACGGAGAAATAAGAATTAACAGATTTCTACAAAAAAATTAAAAGAGAGCGTTATGCTCTCTTTTTTATTTAAAGGTCAATTTAGCTATTCTATTCTTACCAGCGGCAATAGCGGTGCTATCATTAATAAATCGTAGCGTATAAAAACTCTCTTTGCTGAGTTCTTTCCAAAGCACTCCCCCATTATTTGAAATTGATATCCCTGTAAAACCAACGGCAACCATCTCATGACCTCCACTGTTTGGAATATAACGCACACAACTTTTATAACCAGGTTCTTTTTGATCTGCAATTAATTGCCATGTTCTTCCACCATCCTTTGTTATGGCTTTATTTCCTTTGTTATTTTCGGGTTGTGTATAATCTCCTCCAAAAATAACTCCATTACTTTCATCATAAAATTGCAAAGAATATCCTCCTGTTGTAGCAGTGCCTTGTATGATAGGCGTATCAAAAACCTGCCACGTTTTTCCTTTATCAGGAGAATAAAACACCCTAGATTTCATACCCCCAGAAATAATCCAGGTATGCTCATCAACAATACTAATATTACCATTACTGGCCGCAAAAGCCGCTTCTCTCATAACTGTAGCCGGAAGATTTGTACACGGTGTTTTTTGCCATGTTTCTCCCCCATCTCTTGTTATAATAATGGATAAACAACCATTTGTAGGATCACCCATAGCAATTCCTTCTTTATCATTCCAAAAAGCTATAGCATCATAAAACACTTTCTCATGAATCTCTTTATATACTATTTTCTCTGTCTTATCTTTTATATCAATCTTTCTTAATCGTGCCGGGGAACCTATACTTAGACTATAAAATGCCCGATCAGAAAAAGTTACAGCCCGTTGTTCGGTAATCCAATTATCAACATTTTGAGCAGAATCGGTCACCTTAAATTCATGAAACACCACATCATCATTCTTTAGATTCAAAAAACCATATCCCTTATTATATCCAAAACCAATTAATGAGTCCTTATATATGTCTATAGCTCTAACACTAATAGAATCTTCAACAAGTATCTGTATATCGACCTCAGAAAAATTATGTGTTACACTTTTGCTTTTTTCACCACAAAAAGATAAAAAACAAGCAAGTAATACTAAAATAAATAGTCTCATTCTCAATAATTTTACCCAAATATAACGGTATTTGACAACAAAGGTCTACCTTTGCAAACCTTAAAAAAAATACGATGCGTTTACATAGAAATCTTGTCTTTGCTGTAATTGATGGACTACATGAAATATTCAATGAAGGTGCTTATGCAGATAAAGTTGTACAAAAGCTTCTTAAGAGAGATAAAAGATGGGGTTCGCGCGATAGAAGTTTTGTTGCAGAAACGGTATATGAAATCGTAAGATGGAAAAGACTTTATGCCGAAATTGCAGAAGTAAGAGAACCGTTTTCTAGAGAAAATCTATGGCGAATTTTTGCGGTATGGGCTACACTAAGAGGTATACCATTACCCGATTGGAAACAAATTGTCCCTACTCCTACCCGTCGTATCAAAGGTCGCTTTGATGAATTAAGCAAAATAAGAAAATATAGAGAATCTATTCCCGACTGGATGGATCAATTGGGTGAAAAAGAAATAGGAAAAAAGTGGGAGCCCGAAATCAGTGCGCTTAATCAACAAGCCCCAGTAATCCTTAGAGTAAATACACTAAAGATATCAAGGGATAAGCTAAGAAGTGTACTTGAGGATGAGGATATCGATACCGAATTTATCAAAGGGTACACCGATGCTTTAAAATTAGTTGAAAGAACAAATGTATTTAGTACCGAAGCTTTTAAAAGTGGTTTTTTTGAAGTACAGGATGCCTCGTCTCAATTAGTAGCCGATTTTCTTGATGTACAACCTGGGCAACGTGTAGTAGATACTTGTGCCGGTGCAGGCGGAAAAACGCTTCATTTGGCTGCTTTAATGCAAAATAAAGGTCAAATTATAGCGATGGATATTTATGCAAACAAACTTAAGGAGCTTAAAAGAAGAGCCCGAAGAGCGGGAGCACATAATATCGAACCCAGACCTATAGAAAGTACAAAAGATATTAAAAAATTATACGGTAAAGCTGATCGCGTATTAATCGATGCTCCTTGTAGTGGATTAGGTGTTTTGAGTAGAAATCCAGATGCTAAGTGGAAATTACAACCAGAGTTTCTTGACAAAATAAAACAAACACAGTCTGAAATACTAGAGAGCTATTCAAAAATGGTTAAGGCCGGTGGTAAGTTAGTATATGCTACTTGTTCTATTTTACCATCAGAAAATCAGGATCAGGTTAATAACTTCTTAGCAAAAGAAGCAGGTAAAGATTTTACATTAGTAAAGGATAAAAAAATACTATCACATCAATCTGGTTATGACGGTTTCTATATGGCATTACTAGAGCGTAAAGCTGATTCTTAATTGTTCAAAAACTAGTGAATAACTCAACTATTGATTCTCTATTTTATATAGTAATTTACATATAAAGTAGTAAATTTGCAGCTTAATAAAAAACAACACAAATAATCGAAGTATGATTCATTTCTTCGGAAACCCAAACGAGAAAGTATTTGCAGTTCAAACCAGCAGTGAAATCTCTCCTGAAAATATTAAAAAACTCATATGGTTATTTGGCAACCAACCTAAGGTAACATCGGCGTCTATTGACGCTTTTTTTGTTGGTCCACGTGCCGCTATGATTACTCCTTGGAGTACTAATGCCGTAGAGATTACCCAAAATATGGGAGTCCAAGGAATTATACGAATTGAAGAATTTAAGGCAATCTCTGAAACATATACGGATTTTGACCCTATGCTTTCTCAAAAGTATAATGGTTTAGATCAAAATATATATACTATTGATGTCGAACCAGAATCTATTTTAGAAATTGAAGATATTGCAGCGTATAATAGTAGTGAGGGCTTAGCACTAAATGATGAAGAAATTGCATATCTCGAAAATGTTAGTAATAAAATAGGGCGAAAACTTACTGATTCTGAAGTTTTTGGATTTTCTCAAGTAAACTCTGAGCATTGCCGTCATAAAATATTTAACGGAACCTTTATTATTGACGATGTAGAACAACCTTCTTCATTGTTTAAATTAATAAAGAAAACTTCAGAAACGCATCCAAACGATATTGTTTCTGCTTATAAAGACAATGTTGCTTTTATTAAAGGACCTAAAGTAACGCAGTTTGCTCCAAAAACTGCAGATAAACCAGATTTTTACGAAGAGAAAGAATTTGACAGTGTAATTTCGATTAAAGCTGAAACACATAATTTTCCTACCACGGTAGAACCATTTAATGGGGCTGCTACAGGTTCTGGAGGAGAAATTAGAGATCGCCTTGCCGGAGGAAAAGGCTCTCTGCCACTTGCGGGAACAGCTGTATACATGACTTCGTATTCTAGACTGGAAGAAAATAGACCTTGGGAGCAGGCAATGCACGAAAGAAAATGGCTCTATCAAACTCCCATGGATATTTTGATCAAAGCATCAAATGGAGCTTCTGATTTTGGTAACAAATTTGGACAGCCTTTAATTACAGGTTCTGTACTTACCTTTGAACATGAGGAAAACGCCCGTAAACTCGGTTTTGATAAAGTAATTATGCAAGCCGGAGGAATAGGATATGGTAAAGCCAATCAAGCCTTAAAAGATGAGCCCAAAACCGGTGATAAAATCGTTATTTTAGGTGGTGAAAACTATCGTATTGGTATGGGTGGTGCAGCAGTATCCTCTGCAGATACAGGAGAATTTAGTAGTGGTATAGAATTAAATGCTATTCAACGTTCTAATCCCGAAATGCAAAAACGTGCTGCAAATGCCATCCGCGGAATGATAGAAAGCGAAGAAAACACAATCGTATCTATTCATGATCATGGTGCAGGAGGACATTTGAATTGTTTGTCAGAACTTGTTGAAGAAACAGGTGGTAAAATAGATCTAGATAAATTACCTGTAGGGGATCCTACCCTATCTGCAAAAGAAATTATCGGAAACGAATCTCAAGAAAGAATGGGATTAGTTATTGGTCAAAAAGATATCGAAACATTGGAGCGTATTGCAGAACGTGAACGATCACCTATGTATCAAGTAGGTGATGTAACTGGTGATAATCGATTTACCTTTACATCCAAAATCAAAGGAGATACTCCTATGGATTTGGCTCTAGAAGATATGTTTGGCAGCTCTCCTAAAACCATAATGAATGATCAAACGATAACAAGAAATTATACCGACATCAATTATGACGTAAATAATTTTGAAGCTTATCTATCTCAAGTATTACAACTAGAATCTGTTGCATGCAAAGACTGGTTAACAAATAAAGTTGATCGTTGTGTTGGAGGGAAAGTCGCAAAGCAACAATGTGCTGGACCATTACAACTACCATTAAATAATTGTGGTGTGATGGCCTTAGATTATAATTCTACAGAAGGAATCGCAACTTCTATCGGACACTCCCCTATTTCTGGCTTAATTAATCCAGAAGCAGGAAGTAAAAACTCTATAGCCGAGGCGTTGACCAATATTATTTGGGCACCGCTTAAGGATAATTTACAATCGATTTCTTTATCGGCCAATTGGATGTGGCCTTGTAAAAATGAAGGAGAAGATGCCCGTTTGTATAAAGCTGTTAAGGCTATTTCGGATTTTGCTATCGATCTTGGTATAAATGTTCCCACGGGTAAAGATTCTTTATCTATGAAGCAAAAATATCCTAATGAAGAAGTTATAGCTCCAGGAACAGTAATTATATCTGCTGCTGCTAATTGTAACGATATCAACAAAGTTGTTGAGCCAGTATTAAAGAAATATGGTGGAGATATTTATTACATTAATATGTCTCAGGATAAGCATCAATTAGGAGGTTCTTCTTTTGCTCAAATACATAACAAAATTGGTACTCAAGCACCAAGTATCAATAATGCTTCAAGTTTTAAGAATACTTTTAACGTTATTCAAGATTTAATTCGTGAAAATAAAATTGTTGCTGGTCATGATATAGCCTCTGGTGGATTAATTACTACTTTACTAGAACTTTGTTTTGCAGATGTGAATCTAAGCGCAAAACTTGATTTAACGAGCATTGGAGAGTCTGATTCTGTAAAACTTTTATTTGCCGAAAACTCAGGAATAGTATTTCAAAGTGCTCCTAATTCAAATATCGAAACAGTACTTTCTGAGCATGGTATTGAATTCTTCAATATTGGGAAAGCTCAAGAAGGGACTTCGGTACACATTACAAACGGAAGTGATACTTTTGATTTGGATATTGAGTCGCTAAGAAATATATGGTACAGAACATCTTACCTTTTGGATCAAAAGCAAACTGCCAATAATTTGGCCACTGCCCGATTCGAAAATTATACCTCACAACCGTTACAGTATTCTTTTCCGATACATTTTATGGGTCGAAAACCTATTGTAGATGCATCTAAACCTAGACCCAAAGCAGCGATCATTAGAGAAAAAGGAAGTAATTCTGAACGTGAAATGGCTAATGCCATGTATTTGGCAGGTTTTGATGTAAAAGATGTACACATGACAGATCTTATCTCTGGACGGGAAACCTTAGAAGACATTCATTTTATAGGAGCTGTTGGAGGGTTCTCAAATAGCGATGTATTGGGATCTGCAAAAGGTTGGGCAGGAGCATTCTTATATAATGAGAAGGCAAATACTGCATTAAAAAACTTCTTTAAAAGAGAAGACACCTTATCTGTCGGGATTTGTAATGGTTGTCAATTATTTATGGAGTTAGAAGTTATAAACCCTGATCACAAAACACATGGTAAGTTAGTACATAATGAATCAAATAAGCACGAAAGTGCCTTTACTTCGGTCACTGTACAAGATAACAACTCTGTAATGCTATCTACTCTTGCCGGAAGCACATTAGGTGTCTGGATTTCTCATGGTGAAGGAAAGTTCAATTTACCATTATCCGAAGATCAATATCATATTGTTGCTAAATACGGTTATGAAGCATATCCTTCTAATCCTAATGGATCTGACTATAATGTTGCTATGATGGCAGATAAAACTGGTCGTCATTTGGTAATGATGCCGCATATCGAACGCTCTATTTTTCAATGGAATTGGGCAAATTATCCTCAAGGACGACATGATGAAGTATCGCCATGGATTGAAGCTTTTGTAAATGCAAGAAAATGGTTAGAAAACACAGATAACTCTAATTTTTAAAAGAAATAGAGATTAATATATCAACAAAAACAATAAAAAATTAAGGAGTTGTCAAATTACAGCTCCTTTTTTTATATATTACAGTTGTGTATTACCGGATTTTTTATAATTTGCAAAACTATGCACGCATAGTAGTTTTTTGAAACCAAAGAACTACTAGAAATATTATAAAACAACATATGACAACAATTACTAGACTTTTTGATTTCCCTCACTATCAACTAAAAAAATTCAATTTAGACAAAGCTTTAGTTACTAAATATGATGGTAAATGGGTTGCAACATCTTCTGCAGATTATGTAGAAAAGGCAAACCAGATAAGTCGTGGTTTACTTAAATTAGGAGTACAACCCAATGACAAAATAGCGATTATATCAACTAATAACAGGACCGAATGGAATATAACCGATATTGGTGTTCTTCAGATAGGTGCTCAAGATGTACCTATATATCCAACGATATCTCAAGATGATTACGAGTATGTTTTAAATCACTCAGAATCTGTATATTGTTTTGTCTCCGACGAGGAAGTCTTTCAAAAAGTAAAAAACATTAAAGGTAATATACCTTCATTAAAAGAAGTATATTCTTTTAATGACATAGAAGGTTGTAAAAGTTGGAATGACGTACTAGAACTAGGAAAAGATAACAGCACTCAAGAAGAGGTAGAAAAAATTATGGCTTCTGTAAAAGAAGATGATCTTGCTACTTTAATATATACTTCAGGGACTACAGGAAGACCCAAAGGAGTAATGCTTAGTCACAGAAATATTGTAAGCAATGCCCTTGCCAGTTCTACTCGATTTCCGCTTACCGAAGGAACAACAAAAGCATTAAGTTTTTTACCTGTTTGTCATATTTATGAGCGAATGACCATGTATTTTTATCAATACCTTGGTGCCTCTATTTATTTCGCAGAGTCTCTAGAGACTATTAGTGATAATCTTAAAGAGGTAAAGCCTGAGGTAATGACCGCAGTGCCAAGATTACTCGAAAAGGTATATGATAAAATCATCGCCAAAGGAGCAGATCTTACTGGTGTTAAAAAGAAACTATTCTTTTGGGCAGTAGAACTAGGTTTAAAATATGAGCCTTATGGTGCCAACGGCTGGTGGTATGAAAAGAAACTAGGTATAGCGAGAAAATTAATTTTCAGTAAATGGCAAGAAGCTCTAGGTGGAAACATTAAGGTGATTGCTTCGGGTAGTGCCGCATTACAACCAAGATTGGCAAGAATATTTAATGCTGCCGGACTTGCCGTAATGGAAGGATATGGTTTGACCGAAACATCTCCTGTAATTTCTGTAAATGATACTAGAAATAAAGGTTTTAAGATTGGTTCTGTTGGAAGAATATTACCAAACACCGAAGTTAAAATTGCCGAAGATGGAGAAATCTTAATAAAAGGCCCTCAAGTAATGCAAGGGTATTATAAAGATGAAGAGAAAACAAATGAAGCTTTAAAAGGTGGATATTTTCATACAGGAGACATTGGTGAAATAGACAATGAAGGGTTTTTACGAATTACAGATCGTAAGAAAGAAATGTTTAAAACCTCTGGTGGTAAGTATGTCGCTCCTCAATTAATTGAAAATGCAATGAAACAATCTCGTTTTATTGAACAAATTATGGTTATTGGCGAAGGAGAGAAAATGCCCGCGGCTTTTATTCAACCAAATTTTGAATTTTTAAAAGATTGGGCAGAGCGTAAAGGACTTACTGTAGGTGATTCGTTTAATGAAATTATTGCTAATCAAACCGTAATTGATCGATATCAAGAAGAAATCGATGAGCACAATGAAAAATTTGGAAAATGGGAACGAGTTAAAAAATTCGAACTTACTCCTGACGAATGGAGCATTGATGCAGGTCACCTTACTCCTACCATGAAACTAAGAAGAAAAATAATAAAACAGAAATATACTGAATTATACTCCAAAATTTATGGCTAATTCAATTCACTGATTACATTATTAATCATGCATAAGCTTAACTGTAAATCAGTAAACTCCTCATTTTATGGGGAGTTTTTTTATTAATTCAGCAAAAAAATGTAAATTACTTCATCTTTTCTTAAATTTTTATCTTATTTATTATGCGTGCATAATAAATTTTTCTTACCTTTACATTCACAATAATTTTTGAATGAGGGAAAAAACAATTGATTACGCTCTTCGCGCCACATGGATGGCTGTTGCCAAAATGTATAACGAGGAAGCAAGCAAGAAGGGAAGTACGATGGCCACTGGGTTTGCGCTTTTAAGCATAGATCCCGAAAATGGTACTCCATCCACTTCATTAGGCCCCAAGATGGGCATGGAAGCGACTAGTTTATCACGTACTTTAAAAACCATGGAAGAAAAAGGACTCATTTTCCGAAAAAAGAATCCTCAAGACGGACGTGGTGTTTTGATCTACCTAACACCTTTTGGCGTAGAAATGAGAAATTTTTCTAAGGAAGTTGTTTTTACATTTGATAATACTGTAAAAAAACATATCCCAAAAGAAAAATTAGATACTTTTTTAGAAGTATTTCAACTCATAAACGATCTAATTTCATCTAAGAAAATTTACACGAAAAAAGAATCTATACAATAATATCTTAACAACCCGAAGTTAAAAAATGAAAAGAGTCATTAAAAAAGTTGCAGTTGTCGGTTCAGGAATCATGGGATCCGGTATTGCATGTCATTTTGCTAATATTGGTGCAGAAGTGCTTTTATTAGACATCGTTCCAAGAGAACTAAACGACAAAGAAAAAGCAAAAGGTCTTACTTTGGAAGATAAAGTAGTCCGTAATCGGTTAGTGAATGATTCTCTTACCGCTGCTCTTAAATCCAAGCCCTCTCCTATTTACAGTCAAAAATTTGCAAATCGTATTACCACAGGAAACCTTGAGGATGATATTGCAAAAGTTGCAGATGTAGATTGGATTATTGAGGTTGTAGTAGAAAGACTTGATATTAAAAAACTAGTTTTTGAAAACTTAGAAAAACATAGAACTCCAGGTACTTTAATTACCTCTAATACATCTGGAATCCCTATAAAATTTATGAATGAAGGAAGAAGCGAAGATTTCCAGAAACATTTCTGCGGAACACACTTCTTCAATCCTGCACGATATCTAAAATTATTTGAAATTATACCTGGACCTAATACATCTAAAGAAGTATTAGATTTTCTTAATGGTTACGGAGAACAATTTCTTGGCAAAACTTCAGTAGTTGCCAAAGATACTCCTGCTTTTATAGGTAACAGAATTGGTATTTTCAGTATTATGAGTTTATTCCATATGGTACAAGATATGGGATTAACTATTGAAGAAGTAGATAAGTTAACCGGACCCGTAATTGGTCGTCCTAAATCTGCTACATTTAGAACTGTAGATGTTGTTGGACTTGATACTTTGGTTCATGTAGCAAATGGTATTGCCGATAATTGTCCTGATGATGAGCGTCATGAATTATTTAAACTACCTGGTTTCATCAATACAATGATGGAAAACAAGTGGTTAGGAAGTAAATCAAAACAAGGTTTTTATAAAAAGAACGTAACCGCAGATGGGAAAAGAGAAATTCTTTCTTTGGATCTTGATTCATTAGAATATAGAGAGAAGAAAAGAGCTTCATTTGCAACTTTAGAAATGACCAAAACTATTGATAAAGTTATTGATCGTTTTAAAGTTTTAGTTTCTGGTAAAGATAAGGCAGGAGAATTTTATCGTAAAAATCTTTCTGCGCTATTCGCATACGTATCTAACCGTATTCCAGAAATAACTGATGATTTATATAAAATTGATGATGCTATGAAAGCTGGGTTTGGATGGGAACATGGCCCTTTCCAGATTTGGGATGCTGTAGGTGTTGAAAAAGGTATCGAAATGATGAAAGCTGAAGGTTATGAACCAGCAGCTTGGGTAAATGATATGATTGCCTCTGGAAATACATCATTTTATACCGTAAAAGAAGGAGCTTCGTATTTCTATGATATACCAACCAAGAAACAAGAAAAAATACCAGGTCAGGATTCATTTATTATTCTAGATAATATTCGTAAATCTGCTGAGGTATTTAAAAACAGTGGTGTTGTTGTAGAAGATCTTGGTGATGGAATTCTTAATGTAGAATTTCAGAGTAAGATGAACACTATTGGGGGAGATGTTCTCGCTGGCTTAAACAAAGCAATAGACATTGCCGAAAAAGATTTCCAAGGATTAGTAGTTGGTAATCAAGCAGCCAATTTCTCGGTAGGAGCAAATATTGGTATGATATTTATGATGGCTGTTGAGCAAGAATATGATGAGCTGAACATGGCAATAAAATACTTCCAGGATTCTATGATGCGTATGCGCTACTCAGGTATTCCAACAGTAGTTGCTCCGCATGGAATGGCTCTAGGAGGTGGATGTGAAATTTCGCTTCATGCTGATAAAGTAGTTGCTGCCGCAGAAACATACATGGGACTTGTAGAGTTTGGTGTTGGTGTGATTCCTGGTGGTGGTGGATCAAAAGAAATGGCATTAAGAGCTGCTGATCTTTTTAAGAAAGATGATGTAGAGCTTAACGTACTTCAAGAACACTTCTTAACTATTGGTATGGCAAAAGTATCTACTTCTGCTTATGAAGCTTTTGATACTAATCTTTTACAGAAAGGAAAAGATATTGTAGTTGTAAATAAAGATCGACAAATCGCTACAGCCAAAGCTCATGCAAAATTAATGGCAGAGCAAGGATATACACAACCTCCACGTCGTAAAGATATTAAAGTGCTAGGAAAACAAGCACTAGGAATGTTCTTAGTAGGTACAGATTCTATGGAAGCAAGTAGATACATCTCAGAGCATGATCATAAAATAGCAAATAAGCTTGGATATGTAATGGCTGGTGGTGATTTATCCGAACCAACCTTGGTAACAGAGCAATATTTACTTGACCTAGAACGTGAAGCTTTCTTGTCTTTATGTTCAGAACGTAAGACTCTTGAGCGTATCGAGCATATGCTAAAGAAAGGAAAACCTCTTAGAAACTAGAACACCGAAAAAGAAAAAAAGAAATGAAAACAGCATATATAGTAAAAGCATATAGAACAGCCGTAGGAAAAGCGCCTCGCGGAGTGTTCAGATTTAAAAGAACAGATGAGCTTGCTGCAGAGACTATTCAGCATATGATGACAGAGTTACCTCAATTAGACAAAGCTCGTATCGATGATGTAATTGTAGGTAATGCAATGCCAGAAGGGTCTCAAGGACTTAATATGGCACGTCTTATCTCACTTATGGGTTTAGATTCTATTGATGTCCCTGGAGTAACTGTAAATAGATTTTGTTCCTCAGGAATCGAAACTATCGGTATTGCAGCAGCAAAAATACAAGCCGGAATGGCAGATTGTATTATTGCTGGAGGAGCAGAAAGTATGAGTTCTGTTCCTATGACTGGTTATAAAACAGAACTTAATTATGACTTAGCAAATTCTGGTCATGCCGATTATTACTGGGGAATGGGTAATACTGCAGAAGCAGTTGCCGACCAGTTTAAAGTATCTAGAGCAGATCAAGATGAATTTGCTTATAACTCACATATGAAAGCTTTAAAAGCACAAGCCGAAAATCGTTTTCAGGATCAGATCGTACCTATTACTGTTGACCAGGTTTATGTTGATGCTAACGGTAAAAAAGCCACAAAATCTTATACCGTAACCAAAGATGAAGGCCCACGTGCTGGAACTAGTAAAGAAGTTCTTGGTAAACTTCGTCCTGTTTTTGCTGCTGGCGGTAGTGTTACTGCTGGTAACTCCTCTCAAATGAGTGATGGTGCTGCATTTGTAATGGTAATGAGCGAAGAGATGGTAAAAGAATTAAATCTTGAGCCAATTGCAAGAATGGTAAACTATGCCGCCGCAGGTGTAGAACCTAGAATTATGGGTATTGGTCCCGTAAAAGCAATTCCTAAAGCATTAAAACAAGCTGGCTTAAAACAAGAAGATATTGAGTTAATAGAGCTTAATGAAGCTTTTGCTTCTCAATCACTTGCTGTGATGAGAGAACTTGGATTAAATCAAGATATCGTAAATGTTAACGGTGGAGCAATTGCTCTAGGTCATCCACTAGGGTGTACTGGCGCTAAACTATCTGTACAATTGTTTGATGAAATGCGTAAGCGCGATATGAAAGGAAAGTATGGTATGGTTACTATGTGCGTAGGAACTGGACAAGGTGCCGCTGGTATCTATGAATTTTTGAACTAAAAAGATAAAAGAAAATAACACTAATAAGATGAGTACTGAAACTGTAAATAAAGATATTCTTAGAGGAGGACAATTCCTTGTTAAAGAGACCAAAGCTGAAGATGTATTTACTCCAGAAGATTTTTCTGAGGAGCAAAAGATGATGCGTGATAGCGCAAGAGAATTCGTAGATCGCGAACTATGGGCACATTGGGAAAAATTTGAATCGAAAGATTACGCATACACAGAGCAGTGTATGAAAAAAGCCGGTGAGCTAGGTCTTTTGGGAGTTTCTGTTCCTGAAGATTATGATGGATTAGGAATGGGGTTTGTCTCTACCATGCTAGTATGTGATTATATATCTGGAGCTACAGGGTCATTTAGTACTGCTTTTGGAGCACATACAGGTATTGGTACCATGCCAATTTCTTTATACGGAAATGAAGAGCAAAAGAAAAAGTATGTTTCTAAACTAGCTACTGGTGAATGGATGGGAGCATATTGTTTGACCGAGCCAGGTGCGGGATCTGACGCAAATTCAGGAAAAACCAAAGCTGTATTATCTGATGATGGAAAGCACTATTTAATTTCTGGTCAGAAAATGTGGATCTCAAATGCAGGATTCTGTAATGTAATGATTGTTTTTGCTCGAATTGAAGATGATAAAAACATTACTGGATTTATTGTAGAGCATGATCCATCAAATGGGATTACACTTGGAGACGAAGAAAAGAAATTAGGTATTCACTCTTCTTCTACTCGCCAAGTATTTTTTAGTGACACCAAAGTACCGGTAGAAAACATGTTATCTGAAAGAGGTAACGGTTTTAAAATTGCAATGAATGCCCTTAACGTTGGTCGTATCAAATTAGCCGCAGCTTGTTTGGATGCACAACGTAGAGTGATTGGTGAAGCTACAAAATATGCAAATGAGCGTATCCAGTTTAAGACACCAATTATGAATTTTGGAGCTATTAAGTCCAAAATTGCTGAAATGGCTACAAGTACATATGCAGGAGAATCTGCTTCGTATAGAGCAGCAAAAAATATTGAAGATAGAATTTCTATCCGTCAAGCAGAAGGAAACACACATCAAGAAGCAGAGTTAAAAGGTGTAGAAGAATATGCTATCGAGTGTTCTATTCTTAAAGTAGCAGTTTCTGAAGATGTTCAAAGTACCGCCGATGAAGGTTTGCAAATATTTGGAGGTATGGGATTCTCTGCAGATACTCCTATGGAATCTGCTTGGAGAGATGCTCGTATTTCTCGTATTTATGAAGGTACTAATGAAATTAACCGTATGTTGGCAGTAGGTATGCTTGTTAAAAAAGCAATGAAAGGTCATGTTGATCTTTTAGGTCCTGCGATGAAAGTTGCCGATGAATTAACAGGTATCCCTTCTTTTGATACTCCTGATTATTCTACATTATTTGCAGAAGAAAAAGAAATTCTTGCTAAGCTTAAGAAAGTATTCTTAATGGTTGCTGGATCTGCTGTTCAAAAATTTGGTCCTAAATTAGAAGAGCACCAACAGTTATTAATGGCTGCTTCAGATATTCTAATCGAAATCTATATGGCTGAATCTACTATACTACGTACAGAGAAAAACGCAAAACGTTTTGGTGAAGATACTCAAGAAATTCAAATTGCAATGACTCAGCTATATCTTTATAATGCCGTAGATATCGCTATCAAAAAAGGAAAAGAAGCTATCGTTTCTTTTGCCGAAGGTGATGAACAAAGAATGATGCTTATGGGTCTTAAACGTTTTACCAAATATACTAATCAACCTAATGTTGTAGCGTTAAGAACTAAAATTGCAGACAAAATTGCCGAAGAAAATGGATATTTCTTAGGATAATTATAAGTCATATTGCCCTCCCTATGGCACTAAACTAGGGAGTTGTTTAATTTTGATTTAAAAACCCGCCTTTTCATATTGGGTAAAAGGCGGGTTTTTTATTTTGGTTATTCTAACAATGGAACTATTTATTCCTCAGTTTCTGTATAAGAATACTATATAAATCTCAAATACAACCATTTATATTGTTATTTCACGCTCTTTTAAGAAAAATAATGATAATTTATCAACACGAAAACGTTGTAGTAGTCCAGGAACTCTTTCCAATTGAATATTTCGTAATAACTTAGTGAAAATTTAACACAAGAAACACTTTTACAAACAAAAAATTACTAATTATGAAATTCATTGACTTTCCTACGAAAACCGGAAATTTGTTTGAGCTACTTTTATCATATCATATAGAGATCCCTTCTTAATTTGATAAAGTAATACTCTTTTTTATTTTTTAGATCTAATATCAAGAAAAAATCATTCTCTAATTAGAGGATTAATTGTTTCCTTTACTCCTTAAAAAGTGCGAAACATATTCTTTATTCGTATATCTAAAGGCTTTTCAATATTACATATCAACTTGTTACCCCATTTTCTGTAACCTATAGATATATAATAACCTTGTTATTCAGATATTATTTCCAAAAAATATTCCTGCAGTATAATTAGCAGATATTATTTTCTACTAGTTAACACGAACTCTTATTTATCACCAAAATTATCACCGAATTAAACTTAAAAATTGCAAAAATGAAACGAAAAAATGTAAAATCAATTTTAGTACTGTTCTTGCTGTTTACCCTCCCCTTTCTTAGCACAGCACAAGATGAAGATGTATTGTTTCAGGCTTTCGACTGGAATGTACAAAACCAACCAGCAGGACAAACCTGGTATAACGTGGTATCACAAAGCAGAAATGCCATCAATGATGCAGGCATTGATTTAATATGGATGCCGCCACCAAGTAATTCTGCAGCACCACAAGGATATTTACCAAGAGAAATTAACAACCTAAATAGTGCCTACGGAACTCAAAATCAGTTAATCAATCTGATTAATCAATATCACAGTTTAGGGATGAAAGTAATTAGTGATATCGTAATCAATCATCGAGTAGGTACCAATGATGCTGTTACTTTTACCAATCCGGCATGGCCAACATTTTATATCACTGCGGATGATGAAGGAAGGAATTTTGTAAATGGTCCTGTAGAATTTAGTATTAATGGTGATTTTGTACCTGGCACCAGTTTAAAATCAGACGGTTCAAGTGGCGGTTTTGCAGCGGCTAGAGACTTAGATCATAAAAACCCTGCGGTTAGACAAGAACTTATTACATGGATGCGTTTCTTAAAAAATGACATCGGTTTTGATGGATGGAGATATGATTTTGTACATGGCTATGATCCTATTTATAATAAAGAATATAATGATGCCACAAGCCCATATTTTGCTGTTGGAGAATTACTAGAAAGCAGTCGTGTACAAACAAATAATTTTGTGAACCGAACACAAGGATCATCGTCTGCTTTTGATTTTAACACCAAAGTAAGCCTACAAAATGCCATAAGAGATAATAATCTTTCTTATTTAAGAGATGGCCAAGGCCGACCATCGGGAATGATCGGAATAAACCCAACGAAATCTGTTACATTTTTGGATAATCATGATACGGGAGCTGCGCAACAATGTTGTGGACCTGATTATGTTTTTCCTGGAGGAGAAACAAATCTTCGAAAAGGGTATGCCTACATTTTAACACATCCAGGAAATCCCATGGTTTTCTGGACACATTTCTTCGATACAGGATTAGGAGTTAGGAATGCTATCAAAGATCTTATTGCAATTAGAAAAGATGTTAGAGTTTTCTCTGGTTCATCTATTAATATAGCCGAAGCTCGTAATAATCTGTACGCCGCTTATATCGATGGTAGAGATGGCACCATTGCTATGAAATTAGGAAACGGTAACTGGTCTCCAAATGGAAGCGGTTGGACACTAAGAACTTCGGGTACAGACTATGCCGTATGGACCCAAGGAGGAGATACCACCGGTGGTGGAGAAACAGTTGCTCCGTTTACAGTTAATTTCTTCAAACCTAATGGCTGGGGTAATAATATTAACGCATATTTCTTTGATGCTAATGCTAATGCAACTTTACCTGGAACCTCAGGATGGCCTGGGCAGTCCATGACAAATATAGCAGGCACAAATTGGTATTCATACACGGTAACTCCACAAGCCGGAACAACTGCAAATAATATCAGAGTAATCTTTAATGATGGTAATAATCAAACCGATAATTTACCTCGTAGCACAACTGGATGGTACAGAGGTAACAGTTGGTCAAACACCTGCCCGAGTAATTGTAGTGGATCTACAACCTCTAATAATGTTACTCTAAACTTCAGAAAACCCGGTGGTGGCTGGGGCAATCTTACAAATGTATATGTGTACAATAAAAGCACGAATAGTACTTTATCTGGTACATCAGATTGGCCAGGTCAAAGAATGAATAACCTTAGTGGCACATCTTGGTGTAGAGAAACATTTACGATACCAAATGGTATTAATCCAAATGATATTGGAGTTGTATTTAACAACGGAAGCGGACAACAAACGGTTGATCTAACTAGAGGTACCAATGGTTGGTATAGTGTTACGGGTTCACAAAACGGAAAAAGAACAGGAACATGGTCTAATAATTGCCCCACAGGTTGTCCATCTAGAAGTGCAATTGCTTCGGTTGATAACGATGGCAAAACAGACCATACTCTTGGCGAGGCAATTCTTTCTCCAAATCCAATTACAAATCAAACTAAACTGTATTTGACTACCCAAGATAATGGACTGTTAGAAATAACCGTTTCAAACATTTTGGGGCAATCAAAAACTTTGTACAGCAAAACAGTTAAGGCAGGGAATCAAATTATTGATATTAATAGTGATTCAATAAAACAATCAGGAATCTATTTTTATACTATAAAACTAGAAGGAAGTACTATAGGTCAGTTAAAGGCTATTAAACAATAATTAAATTTTCCCTTTTTTTCACTTTCAGTGATTATTCTGTTAGAAGGGTATGCGGTTGTTACTTATTTATAAGTAGCAACCGCTTTTTTTAAATTTTGTTTATTACTTTTATAAGAAATTAAGCACATAATCCGACCTATGAATCAATCACTTATTCCTTTTATTCTAACCCTACTATTAACTTTTGGCTGTAAGAATGAAGTAAAAGATGTTGAAAAGAAACCTTTAGCGCATACAGAATCAACAACAAATGTTTCAGATCTTAATTCTAAGGTTGATCATCAGATAAGAGAAGTAAAAAAAGCAACTATCGTTCCTAAACTTGATGGAGATATGAACGATCCTATTTGGAATCAAGTAATATGGCATGGTTTGGACCAAAAATGGCTTGGCTCACCGTACGAATTCAATGATTTTTTTGGGCGATATAAAATGGTATGGACACCTGAGGCATTATATCTTTTGGTAGAAATAAAGGATAATATTTTATATGATCAAAACAAAGATCCCCTAACACTTTGGTGGGATGATGATTGCGTAGAAATTTTTATAGATGCAGATAACTCCGGGGGAGGTCATCAATATAACAATAATGCTTTTGCGTATCATGTAGCATTAGATGGTAATGTGGTAGATCTAGGTGAAGATCAAAAACCTTTACTTTATAATAATCATGTAACTACAAAAAGAGTAACCAAAAATGATGTTTCTGTATGGGAGTTTGAAATCATAGTGTATGATGACACCTATAAAGAAGGTGAAATTAATGATCCTGTAGTACTCACTAAAGATCAAAAAATTGGTTTTGCTCTTGCTTATAATGATAACGACGGTAGTAAAGAACGAGAAAACTTCATTGGTTCTGTTTTTGTTCCTGGAGAAGATAAAAACCAAGGTTGGATCAATGCAGATATTTTTGGAACCATAATACTACGGGAATAAACTTTTATATTCGCAATCAAATACACCATTACTCTGAAACCAAAATTTTACATACTTCCTGTAATTATTATTTCGCAGTTTTTCTGTACCTCATTGTGGTTCGCCGGTAATGCTGTTATTGATGATCTTGCTACTCAATTTAATGTAGAATTTAATATTTTGGGTTATTTGCTATCGTTTGTACAATTTGGGTTTATAGCCGGCACACTTACGTTCGCTTTATTAACTCTTGCAGATCGATTTTCTCCATCTAGAATATTTATGATTTGTGCTTTTTTGGGAGCTATTTGTAACTTGCTTATTTTAATTCCGAATATTACGGTTTTCAATTTATTAACCGCACGTTTTGGTACCGGTTTTTTTCTTGCTGGAATATACCCTATAGGAATGAAAATAGCATCAGATTATTACAAGGGAGGCTTAGGAAGAGCTCTTGGTTATCTAGTAGGAGCACTAGTATTGGGTACAGCTTTTCCACATTTAATTAATGAATTATCCTGGAGCAGTGATTATAGAGCTGTAATTATTAGTACTTCTGTTTTAGCAGCAATAGGTGGGTTAAGCATGTGGCTTTTTGTTCCTGATGGCCCTTTTAGACGACCCGTTTCAAAATTACAACTAGGGATTGTAACTCAATTGTTTAGTATTCCTAGTTTTAGAAAAGCAGCCTTTGGTTATTTTGGTCACATGTGGGAACTTTATGCTTTTTGGGGGTTTATCCCAATAATTCTTAAAACGTATGCCAAGCTCCATGGTATACAAATACAAATTGCTTTTTGGTCATTTATTGTAATAGGTATTGGTGTTATTTCTTGCATACTAGGAGGTTTAATTTCTTTAAGACTCGGTAGTAGAAAAGTAGCCTATAACTCATTACTGGTATCTGGAATATTTTGTATTACCTCTCCTTTACTTTTTCAATTACAACCTCAATTTTTTATTGTTGCCTTATGTATTTGGGGGATGTTAGTTATTTCAGATTCGCCACAATTTTCGACTATGGTAGCGGCTTCATCTCCGCCAGAATTAAGAGGAACCGCTTTGACAATAACGAATTCAATAGGCTTTGCTGTTACTATTATTAGCATTCAATTATTATCATTTTTACTCGAAAAGATTGATCATACATTATTATATTTATTTCTAGTAATCGGCCCTGCTTTTGGGTTATATGCATTGCGAAAATAATTGCTATTATTCTACTCTAAAAGTCTTACCTATAGAGACTGAAGAACCTATATTAGTAAATCCCTGTATAGATATTTCGTAATCCCCCGCTACATCTGATGTAAAAAACTCGTAAGTTTGGTCTACTTCATTTTTTAAAACCACTTTGGGTTCCCAAAATAATTGGTTTCTATAATCTGGAATGCGGTTATATTTATTTTCATCTTTATAAACTTGTTTAAAATATTTCTTTGTTGATCGAGGTCGAGATAACTCATAACTAGTACCATAAGGGCCTTTCAAATTTGTAACGAATCCTTTACTTACAGAATTTACGATTAAAACCCCATCAAATATTTTGGTTCCTAAATAGTACTTGTTTCTAATAAAACCAATATTCTTAATTTTTCTAGCATCAAAATTAATCACTTTGCCATGATCCTGAACAATTATACCATCAACTAATACCAATGGTAAAAAATTATTATTGTTTTTTATAGAATAGTTTCCTTGTACAGTAAACACTTCACCTTTTTCCTTCGTTTTTCGTATCCCTACACCTTCGACAATTTCAATAATCGTTTCTTTTACGGTTGCAAATCTGGTATAGTCATCCAAATCATAATTCTCATAATCATTGCCGTAAAAAGAAGACATAGTTTTGGGAGTTTGAATAGTATCTGGTTTCAAATTATAAAAACTATTATCTATCTGATTAAAAATACTTCGTTCTAGAATTTCATCCTTTAATGCCGTATTAATTTCAAAAGAATAGAATTTCATTTTAGAAAAATTGATTTTTGGCATGTCTTCTAAAAGAATAGTATAATTTTCTTTTTGTTCTCCCAAGACTTCTATTCGCACTTTCTTATCATGATATCGTTTATGAAGATTTATTATAAACCCCCCTTTTGCATTGGTTGAAACTATTTGTACATCACTTGTATTTCCGTCGATAGAACTCCCTATTTTAACTTCTGAAACAGGAATAGAAGAATCTTTTGAAATAATTTTTCCGTAAATCAATTCACCACGCATTTCTGGAAGGTAGATCAATGATCCTTTTGATTTTATTCTTTTATTTCCTTTTTTATTAAAGATCGTAGAATAAGTTTTGGCCGTAGGAACGGTAGCCTTTTTAAATTTATCCTTTTTTCTAATAGAAATTGAATAATTACCCTCTTCCAATTTCATATTATTGAGTGTTAATCTTACCGGGGATCTTTTCTTATAGGTTGTAGCATCGAGTATAATTTCATCACTTTCTTTAGTTTCTTGTTTATCGTATACAAAGGCTACAGGATTCTTACTATTGTTTGATATTTGTATAAGGGAATCGATATGTGATTCGCCAGAAACAATAACTTTTTGATTAGATTGGTAAGGATTTACGACACTAATATCTCCGTGAAAAAAATAAGTATCTTCTACATTAAGCATCCATTGGGTATATCCTACTAATTTGTAATTACCTGACGGAATAGCAACGGGAACAAAAAAATCACCTTGCCCCACTCCGTTTTCGAGAGCAATCTTATGTTTAAACACGGTTTTACCTTTCTCATTAATTAGACTTACATATGCTATTTTACTAATGTTACTAAGAGATCTGCTATTTGCATTAATACAATACAGCCTGTAATACAAGTACTCTCCTGCAAATAACAATGATGTATTATAATGTATAAAAACCTCTTCTTGGGGTATTTTATAATATCCCACTACATCTTCATTAGTTTTTAACACAGATTGATGTTGTGCACTCAGCGATACAGTAAATAAAAGTAGTATTGATAAAAGTTTAATTTTCACTAATATAGTTTTAGTTATATGTTAAATTATATTTCATTATACGTTCAAAACATTAATCTACCCAAAAAGAAGGAACTGCACTACTACCAAAAACAGAACAATCACCACATCCCCGCGGAACAAAAACAAAAGTCCCTTCATCTTGCTCACCACGTTGTTCTTCCAGAAATTTTACATTCCCTGATCGAATCAAATCCTGCAAACGTCTTTCGAACTCTTCTAGACTTTCGCTAGCAGATTGCGCAGGAGCTATTCTATCGCATCCTGGCGAAAATCTAGGTAAGTCATTAATAATATCTTCTCGATCAAAAAATATACGCTCTTGGGATACAGCTGCCACTTCAAAGAATCCTAAAACTCGCTCATTTCTATTTTTTTCAGAAATAATATTACCACTTACAAATCCGGGTTGGACCTGGGAAAAAAGACTCTCTGATTCTGAAAAATTACTAAGAGTTTGATAAAACCCGTATGCCTCTCTAGATTGCACAATTTGTCGAACCAATATACTATATCGCTCTGCCACACTAATATCCTCGGCTTCGATAAAACGAATCAAAAAATCATTTACACGATCCTCTTCTTGAGACCGTGTATCGGTAATAATGATAGAATTAGATGCTCTACTATTAAAACATATTTCTTGGCCATCGGGCCTATCAACAAATTCGAAAGAAGTGGTTAAATCTACTGGAACCCAAAATCGCGCTACTATCTTGTATGTTTCTTCATATTGATATCGGTAATAAACCGAGCTACCCGTTGGATCAAAACTATCAACCAAGATCCCAACACCTTCTACTCCATTATTATTAACCATTTGTACAGGAGTCACTTTGGTAATAGAAGAGTTTTCTGTCGGTAATGTTTCCGTATCAGAAATATAAGAAGTACCATCTGTAGTAGTTATCGATAATTGATATCTTCTTCCCGATATCGCACTAAACTCATCTATTGATATATACACCCCAGGAGAAACTTCTTCAAAAATATAGTCAACATTATTATCAGAGATTCTAACCGTAGCTCCTTGTTCTGCACTAGGTCCATTTTCTTCAAATTTAAAGGTCCTTGATAATAGCACTTTCTGATTTTTCAATTCATTAGTAATCGATGTATTTACTACTAATATACTTTCAAAATTTTCGGTTTGTATATCGAATTCATCTACACAATTTGAAGTTATTACACTTACAAATACAAGTAATAGTAGAGCTGCTCTTCTTTTACCGTTAATGTATATTGTAGCTATAATCATATCTTAAAATTTAAAATTATAGGTTATAGAAGGAACAGGTATAGAAAAAACAGAGCTTTGTAAACCTTTTACTTGTCCGTTTTCGGTAACAAAAAATACAGAAAGTGGGTTATTACGCCCTAGAACGTTATATACCGAGATTGTCCAAAAACTGTGTGCCAATTTTTTCTTTTTATGATTTCCTTCGATATTTAATCCTATATCTAGTCTATAAAAATCCGGGATCCTAAACTTATTGCGATCACTAAACACGGCGAATTCTGCATCATCAAAACTAAAGCTTCCAATTGGAAATGTAACAGGCCTCCCGGTTTGATACACAAAATTAGTCGCCAAACTAAATCGCTTGGTAAACTTATAGTTTAACACTAAACTAAAATCATGAGGTTTATCAAAGTTTGAAGGGAAAAAATCTCCATTATTAACTCGTTCTTCATTAAACTCACTGTCTAACTGCAAAAAGGATCTCGAATAGGTATACCCAAGCCATCCATATAGTTTTCCTTTCTGTTTTTTGATCAAAAATTCAATTCCATACGCTTTACCATTACCTCGCAAAACTTCGGTTTCAATATTTTCGTTAAGAAGTATTTCTGCACCGGTTTTAAAATCTAGTATATTTTTTGATTTCTTATAAAATCCTTCTAGACTTAATTCATAAGTCTCATCATCTAAGTTTTTAAATATCCCCAAAGAGTATTGTTGTGAACTTTGAGGTTCTATATTAAGATCAGAAAGTTTCCAGGTATCTATAGGAGATGCTGTTGTATTATTGGATAATGTGTGTATGAACTGAAAAGTTTTATTATAAGCCGCTTTAACAGAGAAATCATCCCTTATTAAATATCTTGCAGATGCCCTTACCTCTGGTCCTCCATAGGTTGTAATAATTTCATTTTTATCAAACAGCAAAGTTTCTTCAATACTGCCTTCACTTCTGGGCACACCACTTTGATATACATTTTGAGTTCCCTTACCTAGTGTATTAAAAATTGAATATCGAACACCCGCTTCTAGAGTAAATTTATCAGTAACATCTATTTCGGAAGTCAAAAATACCGCAGATTCTAATCCTCTTTCCTTTTCTACCTCTAAAGGTTGTATCGTTGATTCTATTCCTTTAGGATGTATACTGCCAGGATCTACAGCATACAACTTACTGGAGAGACCATAATTAAATTTTAACTTCTCAGTGTATATATATTTAAATTGAAGTTTCAATTCTGTTTCTTCTATACTATATCTTAACTCGAAGTCATTATCTGTATCTCCATCAAATTCGATATTAAAACTGTATTTACTATTTGATGCTACTAATTTGGCGGTATGATTTTCATTAAATCTATATGTCCCGCTCAAGGATAAAGCTCTATTTGCATAAATATATAATGAATCCGACGTAATACTAAAATCATCTCTACTCCAATACGCTGTAGCTTCGATTTTTGCTTTTTCTGAGATTTGATGATTATACTTAGCAATTGCATCATAAAACGAGGCTTCACTATCTTTTAAGGATTCTTCATCTAGAGAATTCAATATCCAATTGGCATAGGCACCTCTACCACCAATCATTAACCCCGATTTATTTTTAACAATAGGGGTTTCTATCAATACATTACCTGTAACGGGCCCAACAGAACCTTCAACTTTAATAGCTGTGTCGCTTGCATCTTTGGTAGTCAAATCAAAAACTGAAGACAATCTCCCACCGTATTCTGCAGGAATGCTACTTTTATATATACTAGCATCTCCCAATGCAAATGGATTGAGCGCCGAAAATATACCAAAAAAATGTTGTGGATTATATATAACAGCGCCATCTAGCAAAATTAAATTTTGGTCAGATTTTCCTCCTCGAACATTATATCCAGAAGAACCTTCGCTTGCTGTTGTAATACCAGGTAAGGTAGTTGCTACTTTTAAAACATCTCGTTCTCCTAATGCTAATGGAATATTTTTAGATTCCTCTACATCTATTTCTGTTTTAGTAACTACTTCTTCAACATTATTATTTATTTCTGATTGAAGAATTACTTCATCTAATAACTCGATTTTCTCATTTATAGCGATATCCAATTTTCCATTATTATAAATAACAACCCGTTTCTTTTGCTCTTCCATTCCCACTGCATTAATTTCTAAGATATTAACTCCAGAATTTAACTTAAACTCGTAGTACCCATTTTTATCTGTTTTGATACCTAAATCTTTTCCATTTATCGCAATAATGGCATTTTCCAAAGGTTTTTGAGTTTGATTATTAGTAAGGTATCCTAATAAAACAAAATTAGACTCCGAAGAGTTGATTACACTTTTACCAATTTTTATAGTCTCTATTGATTCTTGTTGCGAAGCAATTCTTGAGGTCTCAAAAATAGGAGAAACACGGGTATTATTTCTAATTTGCGATACGCTGCTGTCTCGCCTAATATTTCCAAAAAAATGATCAGGCAAATGATCATAAATACTATTATTTTTAGTGATTATTACCCTATCCTTAAAAACAAAAAAATTAAGAAGTGTATCCTCAAAAATGCTATCGAGAATGCTTTTAATATTTTGATTAACATAATTTCCGGATAAGCCTTTGTAATCTGCTAACCAACTATCTTGATAGAAAAAATCATAGTTTGTGAGTTTTTCTATTTTGGCCAAAACCAAAGCTAAATCTTCATTTTCATAAGAAAATGTAATTAATGTATCGCTTTCTTGAGTCCATACATTTTGACAACACAAAAAGATAATAACAAGGTATTTCTTTAACATATTACAAGTTATTTTTAGATTGAGTAGTATGAATAACTTGTTCAAATAATCTTCTCATAAAAACATCAATATTTGACTTTTTTAATGATTTATGAATACTATAAAAAGATCTAATTTCTTGTCTAATTTCAGGAAATAAGCTAGTTACACTATTTTTAGACGTAACGTTAATATATGTCTCGTCGATAAAAAGCAAATATTTATTATTTTCGGTAAACTCATAATAGATTTTGCTCCCTCCTAATTCTTCGAGACGTTTTCTTCGTACTTTTCTGTTTTTCTTATATAAAGTAAAGTTGTTATTTTTAGTAATAATTTCGAAAAACCCTGAATCTAAATTTTCACTCATCAATGGGTTTTCTAATCTTACGAATGAATGTCCATCAATTTTAAAAGACTGTATTTTATCTGGTATTAATTGTAATATTGAAGTAACTGCACCCGGTTTTAATGTAATGAGGACGGCATCAGTCTCTAGATTATATTTCATCCCTACATTGTAATACGTTTGATCATCATAACGTACGGTACCAAATAGAACTTTATCAGAACTAAAAAAAGAGTGTTTGTCCTCATATATTTTATTGACATCCAAATCAACATATTGTCGCCCATTATAAAGACCAGTATGCTCCTCACCAAATATCTGGTCGAACCAAACGTAATATCTTCCCTCTTCGGGAATTGTTTGACTAAAAAGCGAGCATGGAAATAATAGGTAAATCAAAAGATTTACTATGTAAAGAATTCTAATTGTATTTTTCACCCCAAGAAAATGTGTTATATCCCGTTTCGGCTTCGCATTTCAATCCGAAATTGCCAAAACACTGTCTCTAAGGTATTATGAATTATTTGGTTAGCCTAATGCCATTAACAGCTACAACGTTTTCGTGTTGATAAGTTTATTTCAAAATGTAATTGAAAACAACTAGCCTAAAGGGGCTCTAATATAAAATTTTTATACAATCAAAAAAGGTGTTTCTATTAGCTCATTAAGGCTATACAAATGAAATTGATCTTATAAATTTGTTAAGACGCCTTTGTGCCTAAGACCTTTTATTTAAATTAGGCGATCAAAATAATTAAAATGAAGACACTTTTCACCTCAACATTACTTTTATTATCCATTATCCTAACTGCACAAACCGATCAAAAGATTTATGATATTATCAATGCGGTATCTGCAGATCGTATCGAAGGCGATATAAAAAAACTAGCCGGTTTTGGTACACGACATACTCTAAGCGATACTGTATCTGAAACTCGCGGTATAGGCGCCGCTAGAAGATGGATTAAATCCGAATTTGATAACATCTCTAAAGACTGTAATAATTGCCTTGAAGTTTTTTATCAAAAAGATCTTGTGAAAAAAGGTACAAATCAGCGTATTACAAAAGATGTTTGGGTAGTTAATGTAGTGGCTATACAACGTGGTACAAAACATCCTAATCGATTTATTATGATGAGTGGAGATATTGATTCGCGTATATCCGATCCTACGGATTACACTAATGATTCTCCAGGAGCAAATGATAATGCTACCGGGATGGCCGGAGCTATAGAAGCTGCTCGTGTACTTTCTAAGTATAAATTTGAAAATAGTATTATCTACGTAGGCCTATCTGGTGAAGAACAAGGTTTATTTGGTGGACAAGGATTAGCTAAGCATGCTAAAGAAAATAATTGGAACATTATCGGGATTATGAATAATGATATGATCGGTAACATTAAAGGCGTAGACGGGGTAATCGATAATAGAACATTTAGAATATTCTCAGAACCTGTTCCTCCTACCGAAACAGAACAACAAAGAAGATCACGACGTTTTTACGGAGGTGAAGTAGATGGTATATCGCGTCAATTAGCACGTTATATACATAAAACAGTAAAAACATATATGCCAGAGATGAATCCTATGATGGTATATAGATTAGATCGTTTTGGAAGAGGTGGTCATCATAGGCCTTTTAATGATGCCGGATTTGCCGGGATTAGAATTATGGAAGCCCATGAAAATTACACACAACAACATCAAGATATTAGAGAAGAAAATGGTATAAAATATGGCGATGTTGTAGAACATGTAAATTTTGATTACGCAGCTAAACTAACTGCTGTAAATGCCATTAACTTAGCGAGTATTGCCTCTGCCCCACCCGCCGTATCGGTATTAGAAATAGGTGGTATTGTGGAACCTGCGGCTAAATTTAAATGGACAAAGGTTAACGATTCAAATATAAAAGGATATAAAATATATTGGAGAGATACAACTTCTCCTACCTGGGATCATAGTCGTTTTGTTGGGGATGTAGACAACTTTGTACTTCATGGTATCGTAATCGATAATTATTTATTTGGAATTAGTACTGTAGGAAAAAATGGACATGAAAGTCCGGTTGTTTTTCCTTCAAAGATTTTCAGATAATACCAAAAGTGCACCTGTAAGAATTGTAAAGTATGTTACTATCTAGACAATAGTATTATTCATATCTTGTAGAGGATTCAACAACGATCAAAAGTAATACGGATAACCGATAAGCTAATGCCTTTTTATTACTATCTATCAATAGATTTGCATTTTTTTTAACAATAGTTGTTATAATTGTCATCCACATTTTGAGTAAGTTGTATAGTAAAATTGTAACCATCGCTTTGAAACATTTTGATATTTTGAAAATGCCAAAACTATATTTAGTAATACTATTCTTATTTACCACAACTTTAGGTTTCTCACAAGAATCTAAATTTACAAAACAAGATTCTCTTCGAGGATCAATCACTCCCGAAAGATCATGGTGGGATCTCACCTATTATCATCTGGATATTACTGTTGATCCGGATACAAAAACAATTTCTGGGAAAAACACAATTCAATATAAAGTACTAAAAGAGCATAATGTTATGCAAATTGATCTGCAGCCACCTTTAAAAATTGAAAAAGTACTTCAAAACAATAAAGAGTTGACTATAAAATCTGAAGGTAATGCACACTTTATAACGCTCGAAGCACCCCAAGAAGAACATAGTGTTAAAGCAATCGAGGTATTTTATAGTGGAAAACCTCGAGAAGCAGTTCGTGCACCCTGGGATGGTGGGATTTCATGGAAAAAAGATAATAACGGAAAACATTTCGTAGCTTCTTCATGTCAGGGCTTAGGAGCTAGCGTTTGGTGGCCGAACAAAGATCATATGTATGATGAAGTTGATAGTTTATTGATTAGCGTAAATGTCCCCAAAGATTTAATGAATATCTCTAATGGACGATTACGTGATGTTTATGATTATCCAAATGGCACAAAAACATTTCATTGGTTCGTAAACAACCCTATCAATAACTACGGTGTAAATATTAACATTGGAGATTATGTGCATTTTGGAGAAAAATATGAAGGGGAAAAAGGCACCTTAGATATGGATTATTATGTGCTTAGGGATAATCTTGAAAAGGCCAAAAAACAGTTTAAAGATGCTCCTAAAATGATGAAAGCTTTTGAACATTGGTTTGGTCCCTATCCTTTTTATGAAGATAGTTTCAAATTAGTAGAAGTTCCTTACCTGGGCATGGAACATCAAAGTTCTGTTACTTATGGTAACAAATACCGTAATGGATATTTGGGTCGTGATCTTTCTGGTTCTGGATGGGGTTTAAAATTTGATTTTATCATTATTCATGAAGCCGGTCATGAGTGGTTTGCCAACAATATCACCTATAAAGATGCTGCTGATATGTGGGTTCATGAAGGTTTTACTGCCTATTCTGAAAACCTGTTCTTAGATTATTATCATGGAAACAAAGCCTCTTCAGAATATGTTTTGGGAACTCGTAAAAATATTCAAAATGATAGACCAATAATTGGTACATATGACGTAAATCATGAAGGATCTAGTGATATGTATTATAAAGGAGCAAATATGTTGCATACACTTCGTCAACTTATTGAAGATGATGAAAAATGGAGGTCAATCTTAAGAGGGCTCAATAAGGATTTTTATCACCAGACAGTGACTACGAAGCAAATTGAAAATTACATTAGTGAAGCCTCTGATATAGATCTAACTCAATTTTTTGATCAATATCTTCGAACCACCAAAATCCCCGTATTAGAATATCAATTTAAAAGTGGAGTATTAAAATACCGATACTCTAATATTATAGAAAAATTTGATATGCCTCTTCGAATATTTATTAATGATCAATCACATTGGATACAACCTAATGCCGAATGGCAAACTAAAGAATTTAAAGGCGATGCGATAAAGATTGATCCTAATTTTTATGTTAACGTAAAATCATAAAAATGAAAATTCTTAAAATTCCATTTCCGAACAGCTCGATTTTAGCAGGCACTACCTATGATTATACCGATAGCTATTGCGGAAACCTAAACAAGTCGCATTATAGAATTACGCAACAAGATATAGGAAAAGCATTTTTTCTTTCAGCCCCGAAATGGGTAGGAACCCTTATGGTCTTACGAAATAAAATAGTATCCGTTTTTGGATTAAAAACTGGCAATAATCTAAAGCCTGAAGATATTCTTGATACTGATTTTGACCTTCAAAAAGGAACATCTATAGGGATTTTTAAAGTTTTTGACAAAAATGATAATGAAATTGTCATGGGTGAAGATGATAGCCATCTTAACTTTAGAGTTTCATTATTGTTAGAACCCGAGGAAATGAAGAAAACACTAACTATTTCGACTGCAGTAATCTTCAATAATTGGTTGGGGAGGTTATATTTTTTACCTGTAAAACCTTTTCATAAAGTAATTGTCAAAAGTATGCTTAAAAGAACATTACAAGGACTAGAAAACTAAATACATGAAAATTTACTTCCCGCAATGGCAAGGTTCTGGAAATGGACAAAATATTGAACCCGGTGCGCAAACAATTTTGCATTATTTGAATGACCCAGAATTTGCTAACATCCCATTATCTCATATTTCAGCAGGAGAACATGGTATTCAAAAACATAATATCAACAATTATGATGCAATCACCGAACAGTTAACACGTTTGAAAAAAGAAATTGATTATAATCAACCAAAAACAATTAAAACAATAGGTGGCGATTGTGGTTTAGAAATAGTTCCTGTATCCTATCTCAATGAAAAATATCCTAATATAGGAATTATATGGTTTGATGCACATGCCGATATTAATCGTCCTTGTGATTCTCCTAGCTGCAATTTTCATGGTATGCCTTTAAGAACTTTATTAGGTGAAGGAGAACGAAACATGAATCCTCTATTATTTTCAACAATAAGCGCTTCTCAAATTCATTATGTAGGATTAAGAGATATTGATACAACCGAGCAAAATCGCATTGATGAAGATAACATATATGCTCCAGCTCAAATAAATATTGAACATCTTGTGACTACACTAAAATCAAAAAACATAAACAATTTATATCTTCATTTCGATTTTGACTGTTTAGAACCAAATGATTACGACAAAACATACTATGAAGTTCCTAATGGTTTATTAATTAAAGATGCCGAGGAGTGCATTTCTGCACTTAAAACTAATTTCAATATAGTAGGAAGCAGTGTATTAGAATCGGTAACTACCAAAATTGAAGAACTTAAACCCATAGAAGGGATTATTAATGCGCTAATGAAAAATTAAGATATGATCAAGAAAATAGAGTATGTATTAGTCTTCTTTTTAATACACTTATGTATAGGTTGTAATCAATCTAATACAACGGATAATATAGATCAAAAAACAAAAAATGAAGTACTCGTCTTAGGCGCGATTCATGGAGGTCATCTTACCGATAGTATCTATAACACATCTTACCTCAAGAAATTAATTAAAGAAATAAAACCTGATTACATTCTTACAGAAATACCACCAGATCGATATGAAGAAGCGGTAGCTGGATTCGTAAAAGATGATAGTATTTCAGAACCACGAGTAATGCGTTTTCCTGAATACGTAGATGTTATTTTTCCTTTGACTAAAGAAATGGATTTTGAAATTATCCCTACAGCAGGATGGACATTACCCATGGCTCAAGAAAGAAGTAAAAAATTAAGAGCAATTAGTAAAGATTCTTCAAGAGCTAATGATTGGGTGGCTTATAGAAAAGCGAATCAATTAGCTGATTCTATATATAAGGCTACAGGAAAGGTAAATGATCCTTACTTCATTCATACGCACAGTTATGATAGTATCCAAGACATTAGTTTACAAGTATATAATAAGCTTTTTAATATCGAACTTGGCCTAGGAGGATGGGATAATATTAATATCGCTCATTATTGGAATATTGAAAAAGCTTTGGAAAAACATCGCTATAAAGGAAAAAGAATTCTTATTACTTATGGAGCAGGGCATAAAGGTTGGTTCCTTAGAGAATTACAAAAACGAGATGATATAGAGCTACTAGAAATGAAACCATTTTTGGATGCTATACAATAGTTCTACTATATGAAAGCACTTACATTCGAATCTTTTCAGGGACCTTTGACTATACAAAACGTACCTGATCCCAAGCCAAAAGAAAATGGAGTTGTTATTAAAGTAATGGCTACCGGACTTTGCCGAAGCGACTGGCACGGATGGATGGGACATGACCCTGATATTATTCTACCTCATATACCCGGCCATGAATTGGCTGGAGTAATTGCCGCAGTTGGGAAAAATGTATCCAATTTTAATATAGGAGATAGAGTCACTGTTCCTTTTGTATGCGGTTGTGGTTCTTGCACGCAGTGCATCTCAGGAAATCATCAGGTATGTGATTATCAATCACAACCGGGATTTACACATTGGGGATCCTTTGCAGAATTTGTAAGTATTGACTATGCCGATACAAATCTTGTAAAACTCCCTGAAGAAATCACTTATACAACAGCTGCAACTCTTGGTTGTAGGTTCATTACTTCTTTTAGAGCTGTGGTAGCTCAAGGAAAAGTCTCTCCTGGGCAATATATAGCCATACATGGTTGTGGTGGTGTTGGTTTATCTGCCATTATGATAGCAAAAGCTTTAGGTGCACAAGTAATTGCTATTGATATTAATGATGAAAACTTAGAACTAGCAACGTTATTGGGTGCGGCGTATACTATAAACGCTTCTAAAACCGAAAATGTCGTCGGACATATTAAATCTATTACTAATGGTGGTGTTCATGTATCCATAGATGCGCTAGGAAGTGCCACAACTTGTTTTAATTCTATTGCTAACCTTAGAAAAAGAGGTAAACATATTCAAGTAGGATTAATGACTGGTGATCATCAACATCCCAAAATACCAATGGACCAAGTTTTGGCCAATGAATTAGAGGTTATAGGAAGCCATGGTATGCAAGCTTATAAATATTCTGAAATGTTGAATATGATTAAAAGCGGAACATTACAACCAGAGAAATTGATACAAAACACCATAACCCTTGAAGATGCAATTATTGCTTTACCAAACATGAACTCCTTTGATAACAAAGGAATACAAGTAATTAATTCTTTCTAAAATACTGAATATGAAAGTAAAAGTAGGTGTGATACAAGAAAGTCCGGTTTTTTTTGATAAAACAGAAACAATCAAAAAAATAAAAAAGCTCGCAAAAGAATATGCAAAACAAGGTTGCGAACTATTGGTATTTCCAGAATCTTTTATTCCAGGTTATCCGCGTGGTTTTTCTTTTGGTGCCACCACCGGAAGAAGAACTCCAGAAGGAAGAGCGCTTTACGAAACATTTTATAAAAACAGTATTGATCTCGCAAGTAACGATCTCAAAGAACTAGAAGAGATATCAAAATCTCAAAATGTATACTTGGTTATTGGTGCTACCGAAAAACAAGATACTAATGGTAGTCTATATTGTTCGATGCTATACATTTCTCCTTCTGATGGATTATTAGGTGTACATCGAAAAATTAAACCTACTGGTACAGAAAGAATATTTTGGGCAGAGGCTGCTGGAGAATCACTAGTTACTTTTAAAACCAAAATAGGAAAAATAGGTGGGCTTATCTGCTGGGAAAATTATATGCCTCTTGCCAGAATGGCAATGTACCAAAAAGGCGTTGAGATTTATATTGCTCCCACGGCTGATTCTAGAGAAGAGTGGATTTCTACCATGAAACATATCGCTCTAGAAGGTAGATGTTTTGTTCTTGGTTGCAATCAATATTACACCAAATCTATGTACCCAGAAAAATACCAACCTTTAGTTGAAAATGAAGTCGAAAATATATGTCCTGGGGGAAGTATTATTGTTTCACCACTGGGGAAAGTTATTGCAGATCCTCTTTTTGATAAAGCAGGGGTATTGATTGCAGAATTGGACCTAGACGAAATTAACCATAGCAAACTTGATTTTGATGTAATTGGACATTACTCAAGAAATGATATCTTTCAACTGGATGTAAAAAATCAGCCCAATATCCAAGAAGAAAACTAAATGCATTTTCTTTATAGTAAAACGCTATATTTCTTAACTTATAAAATTCGTGTATACAAACAATGATTATTAACCCATTTCCAAGGTTCGAAACAAAAAGATTACGATTAGAACAGTTAAAAAAAAGCGATAGTAAAGCTATTCAATTTTTAAGATCTGATGCGGTTGTCAATGCGTTTGTAAAAAGACCGCAAACAAATAGTATAGATGAAGCAGAACAGTTTATAACCAAAATTAATAATGGTATAAAAGAACAAAGTTGGTTATTTTGGGCAATTCGGATAAAAGAGAAACCCAATCTTGTAGGTACCATATGTCTATGGAATTTTTCAGAAAATCGTAAGGTCGCAGAAGTGGGTTATGACTTACATCCCGATTTTCATAGAAAGGGAATCATGAATGAATCCTTAAAATGTATTCTAGAATTTGGGTTTAGAGCATTAAAGTTGGATCAAATCGAAGCTTACACACATAGAGATAATAAACCTTCTAAAAAACTTTTATCCAAAAACAACTTTTCTTATGTAGAGGGTAAGGTTGACCCTGATAATTTGGATAATATTATATTTTCTATTTACAACAATGAATATATAGAATAATTAAAGGCTTAATACATTTAGTAAGCCGTTTATTGTATTTGATATAAGACTTAGCTTCTAATTTCTAGTATTCGTCCATTAAAATTTACAATTGGGTTAATCAACATTTGACAGTTTTCGTAAAAAGGTGATCTTTGAGATTATAATTTTATGACTAACTAATGGAACAAACAATTAAAATTTTCATTTACATCCACGCCTTCTTTGGCGGTTTAGGGTTGATCACAGGGGTGATGAGTATTATTGCAAAAAAAGGAAGTCCTTTACATAAAAAAACGGGTAAATTATTTTCAATCGGTATGATTACCAGCTCGTTGATCTCTTTACCCATTTGTTGGTTACCTAACCATAAGAATCTATTCTTGTTTTTAATAGGGTTGTTTACTATTTATTTAGTACTTGTTGGTAATAGAGCGTTAACTTTTAAATCAAAATACAAAAAACAAGCCAATGGTATTGATAAATTTATTTCTGGCAGTATGCTTTTTGTATCTAGTATTATGGTGATTATTGGAATATATGGGGTTATTAACCAAGTAAGCAATAGTATTTTATTTTTATTCTTTGGTGTGATTGGCTCATTATTGGCTAGCAGAGATTTCAAGTTTTTTAAAACTTTTTCAAACTCTAAAAATGCATGGCTAAGTAATCATATAGGTAAGATAATAGGAGCTTTTATTGCATCAATTACAGCTTTTATAGTTGCAGGAATCGGAATTGGAAGTGTTATTGCTTGGATTACTCCAACTATACTAGGAACATTATATATCATATATTGGCAAAGAAAAACAACCATCAAAAGCCTTAACAGTTAGATCATTCTAAAAAAATAATCTATAAACTAAATTTCAAAAAGAAGAAAAACTTAAAGATATTTGGTAATTAAAGCTTAATAAATTTTGTAGTTTAGTATTTCTATAAGGAGAATATCTACCCACACTTTTTTCCTGATTAATAATACTTATTCAAAATTAAATTATTTTTTATGCATTTGTTGTTTCAAACCAATTCAGATTTACCTGATCAGGACACGGTAATTATTATTATGATCATTGTGGGTATAGCTTTCTATTTTATACCATCAATTATAGCATTATTAAGAGGTAAAAAGAATCTACTTGCCATTATTGCTTTAAACTTCTTTTTAGGATGGAGCTTTATTGGTTGGGTAATTTCTTTAGTTTGGAGTTTATCTAGTGATCATAAACCACAACCAATTGTTGTTAATCAACAAAGGCCCAAAATCAAAGAAGATGGAGAAGATGGAATTGATAAATTAACCAAATTAAAAAAACTTTTAGATGAAAACACCATTACTCAAGAGGAGTTTGATCAACAAAAAAGTATTCTTTTGAAAAATCATTAACTTTTTACGACATCTAATAATAGATTAAATGTCTATTAAAAATAACCTACTAATCAACTTATTTTATGTCTAATATCATAAAGTTTACTTTTGTTTTACCAACAAGATTAAAGGGAGGAAGAAAATTTGATGATTATCTCAGGTTAAAAAAAATTCTAATTCCATCTTTAAGAAAAAATCTGTTACATAAAGAAGAAATTGAGCTCCTCATTATCACGCCCGAAGAAGATTTATACCATTTTGACCCCGTCGATCTAGGATTGTTAGATTTTAAGTATCGCGTATTTACGGATAAAGATGTTGTTGGCAAACAACAATTTATAATTGGATGGTTTAAGCAACAATTAATAAAGTTAGCCATCGCGGGCGAAGTTAAGTCATCGCATTATCTTACTTTGGATTCAGACCTAATATTATGTAATCCAATATCCTATAAAGATTTTTTTCAAGAAGACAAACCTATAATCCAAAAAGAAAAATATCAATATCATCTAAATTGGTGGATAAATACCGCACAACTCATGGGGTATGACCAAAACTTTAATCCGCATGAAAATTGCCCAGGTGTTACTCCTGCAGTTTTAAGTAAAGAGTTAGTAATAGGCCTTGTTAATCATTTAAGAAATCATTTTAAAACTCATGATTGGATGGGTGCTTTAACAATACAAATTAAAAATTTCTCGAAAATTCCCTGGACAGAATATTGCCTGTATTGGTTATACCTCATGAATGAGCATGACATATCTCGATACTATCACACTCATCCTCAAAAAGTATTATTAGGAGAAAGTATATGGACAGAGAGTGATTATCATACTATGAAAGGAGAAATAGTAAATAAATTTTTCACTTATGATCATCACATGTTTAGTATTGTGCAAAGCAATTTAAATGAATTAGATTTTAATGATCTGGTCACAGAAATATCAACACAAATAAACGACGAGTTAAACAATTGAAAATATAAAGAATAACTAGTATCTTGTTGATTAGATAGTATCAGAACATGTTAAATCAGGGATTTTATGAGTACAAAAGACATTTCTTCTCAAGGCAATTTATTAAGTTTAAAAACAGTAATTAGAACAAAAGATTTTAATGCTTCGAAAAGGTTCTACACTCAGGTCCTTAATTTAGAGATCGTTGAAAAATATAACGATGGAGATGGATCTCAAGGCCTTATTTTGAGATATGGAAGTGAAAATAGCAATGCTTTTTTTGAAATTTCTGAAATATCAAGTGATCACTATTATCATCAAAAACCATTCGATGATAAACTAGAAAATGACAAAATTGATATTCAGTTAAGAACTGAAAACATAGCTTATTGGGCATCTCATTTAAAAGAAAAATGGATTGCCAGAGGCCCCGTATTCCGACCATGGGGTTCGCAATATCTTTATTTAAGAGATCCTGATGGGTTACAAATTATTATTTATCAAGAAAAAACTAAACACATTTCGAAATAATGAGTACAAATGAATATCTAATACGAGATGCTACATCAGATGAATTCTCTATGATTGGTTTATTAATGGTAAATGTATATTCTCAATTAGAAGGTTTTCCTAATCAAGATCAACAACCCGAATATTATAGTTTCCTTACTAATATTGGAAATTTAACTCAAAACCCAAAAACTAGACTCTTAATTGCCATTTCTGAAAATGGACAAATAGGAGGTGGTGTAGTATATTTTGGAGATATGACACACTACGGTTCTGGAGGTACAGCAACCAAAGAAAAAAACGCTGCCGGTTTTAGATTATTAGCCGTTGACCCAGCTACAAGAGGTAAAGGCATCGGGAAATTATTAACTAATAAATGCATAGAATTAGCCAAAGAAGAAAAACAAAACCAAGTAATTATTCACTCAACAAAAGCAATGCAAATAGCGTGGAAAATGTATGAAAAACTTGGTTTTATTCGAGCCAAAGATTTAGATTTTGTACAACGTGAATTACCAGTATATGGGTTTAGATTAAAGATTTAATAATACTCCAATAGTAAAAAAGTTAGACCTTTAAAACCTAACTTTTTTACTATATAACACACTTATACTACTAGGATGCCAACAATTTGGTTTGCGAGTTTGGTATACACATCTCAAGAATAACAATTACTGCATCGATAACATTATAACATATAGTCCACGGCATACTGGCCGGCGAAGCACTAACTTCCATCTGGGATCCTTCTCCTAAAATAGTAACACCCAAAGTAAGATCTCTTGCGATAAATGACCTTATGGTAGAGGCTATAATTTTGGCCAGTTTTAAAAGACCTATTATCGAAGTTAACTCTAGAAGAAGATTACCTGTTTTGACCTGCTCATTTTCAAACTGTTGTATTCCATCAATTCTTTTAGCAATTCTTCCTGGTAATTGATCCCAATCTTTGATCAAAGCATTAGGTCCAATGCTAATGATATTCAAAACAAAATTTGGTATTAAATTAAATAACCAATCCAAATCAGGAAATACAAGTTTAATAAATGGTAGTTCTTTACGCTCTATTAACCTATTAGTGGCCTGTATCATTTCTCCAATTCCGCTTATAAAATTCTCAATAGCAGTTTTGTTTACATCCATTTCTGCTTGCGGGATAGTTTTTGTATGACCTAAAAAACTTGTTGCAGCCGTTACCATCTGTTTAATATTGCTTATAAAACCCATTATACTATCCACAATACTTACTATAGGGCTCTTTTTTAACTCTTTAACAATTAAACCAGGTATATTCTTAATGCCCTCAATAATTGAATTAAGCTTTCTGATAATATCGTTAATCCAACCATTAATTTCTTGAATGGATTCTTGTTGTTCTTCTAACACGTTTAAAATATTACTCGTGTCTATCTTTACTTCATCAATACTATTATTATCATTTTTATTCATGACTAAAAAAGGTTTAGTTAATATTTGTTTATTACAAATTTCATGAATTAAATTTTCATTTAAAAGCCTATAAATACGTGATTTACGAATCAAGAATAAATACGTTTAACCACCGTACTTTTATATTTTTACCGTAACTTTTAAGAAAATTTTCAAACTTAATAATCAGTTATACTTTATTTTAGAAAAGAAAACAAACCATATGTAGGTATAAAGAAATTAACCATATTTCTTTTAAATTTAAACTCAACGTCAAAATTTGCACACACAGACTCATGAAATCTAACTACCTAATCTTATTTTTTTTATTCTTAATTATTAGTTTACAGTCTATATTTGGGCAAGTATCCAAACCAATAGCGTTTATAGAACAACATACTATAACATCTAACCTATTAGAACAAGATATCACCTTAGATATTTATTTACCCGACAATTATTATAAAGCTTCTAAACAGCATTCTTATCCTGTTATTTTTTTATTAGAAAATGAATTTTTTTATCAAATTACAGGTACTGTTAAACACCTTAGCTCTGTAAGTAGCATGCCAGAAGTTATTGTTGTAGGATTTCCTGATGGTTTTAATAAGTTTTATGCCCCAATGGTATATACAAATAATAGTAATTTCTGGCCCAAAAGTTGGAAACAAATGCCTTTTGATGGTTCTCCAAAAATATTCGAAGAATTTTTCAAAGAAGAACTGTTCACATATTTATCAAAACAATATCGCACAGCAGATTACAGAATGATTGTAGGCACCTCTCCTACTTCCACTTTTCCTATACACGCTTTTTGTAAAGCTCCCGGATTATTTCAAGCGCATATCGCGATTGCAGCAGGAGATATTATTGGTATGGGATACAAACCTCAGGAAACATTTATTGAAGCTATTACAGAAAGAATCAAAGCTTCTTCGGATTATAAAACCCATTTATATATTACATCGGCACAAGAGGATGTTGATCAGGATTCTGAGATCGGTAAAAATATCGAAGAATTAAAAAAACTAGTCGTAAAACTCAATTCTTCAAAATTAAAATTTAAAGCCGAAGTTTTTCCTAATGAGAGTCATTATGGTGTTGTATTACCCGCTTTTATATCAGCGATGGAAACATTTTTCCCGAAAAAGAAATGGAATCCAGATTATCGCGATTTTGAAAAGTCTTCAGGTAATACAATAAACAATATTGACAATTATTATAAACAATTATCTACCGAATACGGATTTAATATCCTACCTCGAGCCGAAAGATGGAATAGTGGTAGTAGTTTGCAAGCTAGTGCCAATCGATTGTTTCGACAAAAACGATATAACGAATCTATTGAAGTATATAGACGTTTAGTAGAATATTGTCCAAAATCCCCTGCTGCTCTTAGTACATTAGCATCTGCTCTAGAGGCTAACAATAATCTTAAAGAAGCATTAATAACTCAAAAAAAAGCAGTCAACTTAGCAAAACAATTTGATAGCGATCACATGAAGTATTATGAAGAACATATGGAAAAAATAGCCTCAAAACTTGAAGATGTAAAAAGGAACTAAACAGTGTCTTTTCTTTAATTTATATAGCTAATTTTTCACCTTCACGTATCGCGATAGTTTAATTAGTTTTTATTTTTTTTCGTCTTGATGTAACAATTTTAATAGTTATGCATCAAAGGGGAAAATCAAAACATAAAAACGATGAAAACATTTAAGATTACAATTGTATTTTTGGCAATGATGAGCCTTGGATTTAGTCAAACACCTTCAATTAAAACAGAAGTTCTAGGTAAAGGAACTCCGATTATATATTTACCAGGGTTTACAACTCCTGGATCAATTTGGAAAGAAACTATAAATAATATTACTTTAAAAAATGAGGCCCATCTTATATCATATGCAGGTTTTAATGGTAACGATCCTATTGCCATGCCCTGGTATAACACGATTAAAAATGAACTAGTAAATTACATAAAAAACCATAAACTAAAGAATGTAACTATCATAGGCCACAGTATGGGAGGTAACTTGGCTACAGAATTAGCCTCAACGTTACCTAATCATATTGATAAACTTATTATCGTAGATGCAATACCCTGCATGCGCGAATTAATGATGCCAGGAGTGCCTGCTAGTCAAATACAATATGAAAGTCCGTATAACAAACAGGTATTAGCAATGAACGAAGAACAGTTTAAGCAAACTGCAACTATGATGGCACAAAACATGACCAATACCCCAGAAAAAATAGAAACACTTATCGAGTGGATTATGGTTGCCGATCGTAAGACTTATGTATATGGGTATACCGATTTATTAAAGGTAGATCTTAGGCCGACTCTTAATAGTATAAATGCAAAAACACTAATATTAGGAGCATCATTTCCTAATGTAGAAATAGCTCAATCTAATTTTGAAAAACAATACGCTAGCTTAGCCAATAAAACAATCGAAATGGCTCCAAAAAGCAGACATTTTATTATGTTCGATCAACCTGAATGGTTTTACAAACAAGTAAATGCATTCTTAACAAATGAGTAAAAAGAATCTACAACTTTTTGAAACAGTATACCAGCAGTGTTATCCAATGGTTTTGCAAATGTGCTTGGGTTTTATGAAAGGTGATAATGATTTGGCAAAGGATCTTTCTCAGGAGGTATTTATTAATATATGGAATGCTCTTGATACATTTAAGAATCAATCCTCACATAAAACCTGGGTATACAGAGTAACCGTAAATACATGCTTACAATATCTAAGAAAAGAAAAAAAGAAGAAAAGAATATCTCTAGAAAAGGTGGAAAACTCTTTAGCAGATAACCAACATGATCAAAATTTAGATCAAAACAAAACATTATATCTGGCTATAGGCCAATTAGAAGATTTAGACAGACTGATTATAATGATGGTGTTAGAAGGTCAAGATTATGATACCATATCCGAGATTCTTGGTATTAAACCAACTAATGTTAGGGTAAAGATTCACAGAATAAAAAAAAGACTTAAAAAAATATTAAACAATGAACGATGATTTTGAAGCCCTTCAACGTGAATGGCAAAAGGATAAAGACAATATAAAAAGTGATACCACGACTATGAATGACCTCTTTTTCTTGATTCAAAAGAAAAAAAAGGCTTCTGTGCGTTTTCAATTCGGGAACATAATTGTTCTATTAATTACTATGTTAGGCATTACAGCTTTTTTCTATTATGTTGCTCCTGTAAAGGAAACATTAAGTAGAATTGGAGCCGGACTCATGGTTATAGGTTTATTCTTGCGAATTGTGATTGAAATGATAAGTATTATTAAATCCAAAAATATTGATGTAAAAGATAATGTTTTAGAAACATCAGAAAAAACAATCACTTATTATAAATTTAGAAAAACAATCCATGGCCCAATAACCATAATCATACTTGTATTATATACTATTGGTTTTTATATGATCACACCAGAGTTCAGCCTTTACTTTAGTACTTGGAAAATGATTTTAATCGATGTTTCCTACTTGGTAGCGGCATGTATATTTATTCCAATAATTAGAAAAAGTATAAAAAGAGAAATTCGAACTTTATTAGATATCATAGATCTAAAAAACAGGATAATTAATAATGAGCAGAGTTAAGTATAATACTTCTATGTATGTTTCTTTTTGGCATTTATTTTTCTCTATCCAAAGTTTATATCAATATACAAAAAATGGTTATCTTGATCGGTAATTTGTATTTCAAATAGTATTCATGCAGGATAAACCAGAACTATATTTTAAAACTGATCAAGAGTGGCGTTCTTGGTTACACAAAAACTATGATAAATCGAATGGAGTGCATTTGATTTTTTATAAAGTTGAAACCAAAATACCTAGTATGCGTTGGGAAGAAGCTGTAAGAGTAGCATTATGCTATGGCTGGATTGATTCTACAGTAAAAAAACTAGATGAGAAACGACGTCGACAATATTTCTGTCCCCGTAAATCAAAAAGCGTTTGGAGCAAAGTAAATAAAAACCATATCATAGAGCTTACAAAAAATAGTCTCATGCATAAAAGTGGTTTAGCGAGTATAGATATTGCAAAAAATAATGGTTCTTGGGTCGCTCTTGATGATGTCGAAAATGGGATTATCCCAAACGATCTTAAAGAGGCTTTTGATCAAAACCCCAAGGCTTTCGAAAATTATCAAAATTTTGCCAAAGGATACCGAAAAAGTTATTTGTATTGGTTATTTAATGCGAAACGACAAGAAACTCGTGATAAAAGAATTGTTAGAATTATCCAACTGTGTGAGGCGAATCAAAAAAACATCGGAAACTGGGGGTAATTTGCATTAACACCACTTTAAGATAATTTATATCATAAATCCTTATTTTCGATTCTGATAAAATACACATCATGCACAAACACATTATTACCTCTCTAATCTTAGGGTTATTTCTTATTTTTAATACGCACGCTCAAAAAAACAAAAAAGATAAGAAGGAAGAAGAAAAATGGGATGTCTCTAATCCTAAAGGAGAATTCAATTACAAAGATCACACCTTTACCACTGATGAAGGAACATGGATGAACTTAGATGTTAGTCCCGATGGAAACACAATCGTTTTTGATCTTCTAGGGGATATTTATACTATTCCTGTTTCTGGAGGAAATGCAAAGGCATTACGTACGGGAATTCCTTTTGAGGTACAACCTCGTTTTAGTCCAGATGGGAAAAAAATCTCTTTTACCAGTGATGCAGGAGGAGGCGACAATATATGGATCATGAATGCTGATGGCAGTAATGCCAAGCAGATCACCAAAGAAAATTTCAGATTATTAAATAATGCCACTTGGATGCCTGATGGTAATTACTTGGTAGGAAGAAAGCATTTCACATCGCAACGCTCTCTTGGAGCTGGAGAAATGTGGCAATATCATATCACGGGAGGATCTGGTATACAATTAACCAAAAGAAAGAATGATCAACAAGATGTAAATGAGCCTAATATTTCTCCAGACGGGAAATACATGTACTATAGTGAAGATATGTATCCTGGCGGAGTTTTTCAGTATAATAAAGATCCTAACAAGCAAATCTATGTGATTAAAAGGTATGATTTTGAAACAGGAAAAACTAGTACCGTAACCGGAGGACCAGGAGGTGCTGCAAGACCACAAGTATCAAGAGATGGTAAAATGTTAGCTTTTGTTAAAAGAGTACGTACCAAATCAGTATTATTTGTACATGACTTGCAAACCGGCGAAGAGTGGCCAATCTATGATGCTCTAAATAAAGATCAACAAGAAGCATGGGCTATTTTTGGAGTGTACCCCAATTTTAGTTGGATGCCCGATAATAAAGAAATTATTTTTTGGTCTGGAGGAAAAATTAATAAGCTACACATTGATACACAAAAGGTAACCAATATCCCGTTCACTGTAAATGCTACTGTAAAAATTGCAGAAACTATACACTATAATTCGCCAGTCGCTCCAGAAGAATTTACAGCAAAAGTAATTCGTAATGCTGTTACTTCTCCTGATGGAAAAACAATTGTATTTAGTGCCCTAGGGCGTTTATGGAAAAAAACGCTCCCAAAAGGAAAACCGCAACGTATCACTACGCAAACAACTAATTTTGAATTTGAACCTAGCTTTTCTCCAGACGGACAAAGTATTGTTTATGTAACATGGAACGATGAAAACTTAGGCTCTATTAATAAAATAGCACTCTCAGGAGGGACGCCAACCAAACTTACCGCAGAAAAAGGAATTTATCGTACCCCAGTATATAATCAAAAAGGATCGCTAATCACATTTAGGAAAGAAGGTGGAAATAGTGATCAAGGATTAAGTTTCGCCAAGAATACCGGGATCTATACGATTTCTTCAACAGGAGCAAATATTAAACTGGTAACCACTGAAGGTGAATATCCTATATTTTCGACTAATGGTCAACGCATCTTTTATCAAACAGGAGGAACATATTTTGGTGGCTTGACAAAAACACTGGCTTCGGTAAATCTTAATGGAAAAGACAAGAAAACACATATTAAGTCTAAATATGCCAATAGATTAGTACCAAGTCCAGATAATAAATGGATTGCATTTACCAATTTGCATAAAGCTTTTATAGCTCCGCTACTTCTTAATGGTAAAGAAATTGATTTAGATAACAAATCGAAGTTAGTTCCTGTATCACAAATCTCAAAAGATGCTGGAGTAAATATACATTGGTCCAAAGACAGTAAAAAAGTATTCTGGACATTAGGAGATGAATATTTCACGAATGATGTTAAAGACAAATTCACTTTCTTACCAGGTTCTCCTGATAAAGTTGGTGACATAACTTCTAGTGGATTGAAAATCGAGCTAACTACAAAAACAGATAACCCGCAAGGTAAAATTGCGTTTACTAATGCTCGAATCATTACCATGGAGGGAGATCAAGTTATTGAAAATGGAACAATTATTATTAATAGAAATCGTATAGAGAAAATCGGAAACGCATCTGAGATAACAATACCTGCCGATGCAAAAACGTATGATGTATCCGGTAAAACGATTATGCCCGGAATTGTAGATGCCCATGCACACATTGGAGGTTTCAGGTATGGTTTAAACACGCAAAAGCATTGGCAATTATATGCCAATCTTGCTTTTGGTGTTACTACTTCTCATGATCCATCTGCTAATACAGAATCTATTTTCACCATGTCCGAAATGATCAAAAATGGTACTATGGTAGGTCCGCGCCTCTACTCTACTGGTATTATATTATATGGTGCCGATGGCGATTTTAAGGCTGTGGTTAATAAACTAGATGATGCCCGTTCGGCTATTCGTAGAACCAAAGCTTTTGGCGCCAAATCAGTAAAAAGTTACAATCAACCTCGTAGAGATCAAAGACAGCAAGTGATTCAAGCTGCACGAGAGCTACAAATAAATGTAGTTCCCGAAGGTGGTTCAACCTTTTATCATAATATGTCTATGATCATGGATGGCCACACTGGGATTGAACATAATATACCTGTTGCCCCTGTATATAAAGATGTTAATCAGTTATGGAAGACTAGTAATACAGCATATACTCCGACACTGATTGTTAATTATGGAGGATTAAATGGAGAGTATTATTTCTACCAAAAAGATGATGTATGGAAAAATGAAAGACTACTAAAATACACCCCAAGGTCAATTGTTGATGCTCGTTCTAGACACAGGACTATGGTACCAGACGAAGAATATGAAAATGGGCATATGCTAGTTTCTCAAACCTGTAAGGCATTAACAGATTTGGGTATTAAAGTAAATCTTGGTGCTCATGGGCAGTTGCAAGGTTTAGGAGCGCATTGGGAGTTGTGGATGTTTACACAAGGTGGAATGACTAATATGGAGGCATTAAGAGCAGCCACTCTTAATGGAGCACAATACATAGGTGCTGGAAACGAAATTGGTTCTCTAAAAGAAGGAAAACTTGCAGATCTTATTGTGCTGGATAAAAACCCTCTTGAAAACATTCGAAATACTGAAACCGTAAAATACACCATGGTTAATGGTAGATTATACGATACCGATACTATGAATGAAATTGGAAATACAACCAAAGAGAGAAGTAAATTTTGGTTTGAAAATAATAAATATAGTCAAGCCTTCCCCTGGCATCAAGAATCCCAAAGTTTTATGCGTCCCGGATGCGGATGTCATATTGGACATAACTAAATGTAACAAAAGACCTCATGAGTACTAGAAACTCATGAGGTCTTAAAATATAAATACATACTAAAAACCATCATCTCATGAGGAATCTGTTATATCTCGTATTTAGTTTTGCGCTACTATTACAGAGTTGTGCCGAATCAAAAAATGAACCTATTAATATTCAGAAACAGACTGAACCTAAAAAAATTGATTATTTCGATCAAACAAATCGCAATGATCAATTTATGGGCGGTATTAAAATGATTCCGGTTACCACTCCAAAAGGAGAATTTAATGTATGGACTAAACGAATTGGTAATAATCCTAAGATAAAAGTACTCTTACTCCATGGTGGACCAGGTATGACTCATGAGATTTATGAATGCTTTGATGGCTATTTCCCCCAAGAGGGAATTGAATACTACTATTACGATCAACTAGGATCATATTATAGTGATCAACCTAAAGACAAAAGTCTTTGGGATTTACCACGCTTTGTAGAAGAAGTAGAACAAGTAAGAATAGCCCTAGGACTTACTAATGATAACTTTTATCTCTATGGGCAGTCATGGGGAGGAATTTTGGCCATGGAGTACGCTTTAAAATACCAACAAAACCTTAAAGGTTTAATCATTTCAAATATGGTTGCTTCTATTCCAGAATATCAAAAATATTCTGACGAAGTACTAGCCCCTCAACTAGATCCCAAAGTTTTAAAGGAAATTATGAGTTATGAAGAAAAAGAAGAATATTCAAACCCAAGATATCTCGATCTAATCGTACAACATTATTACACTAAACATATCATTAGAATGCCTGTAGATCAATGGCCAGAGCCTATTAATCGTTCATTCAAACATCTTAACCCCGATGTATACATTACAATGCAAGGTCCTAGTGAGTTTGGAATTAAAGGCGACGCTACTCTAAAAAACTGGGATGTAAAAGATCAATTATCAAAGATTAATATACCCACTCTTGCTATTGGTGCTACGTACGACACTATGAATCCAAAAGAAATGGAATGGATTGCCAATGAAGTACAAAATGGCCGTTATCTTCATTGCGAAAATGGTAGTCATTTATCTCAGTTTGATGATCAGAAAAATTTCTTTGCTGGATTAATCAAATTCATTAAAGATGTTGATAATAATACTTTTAGTTCTAAACAATGAATAGAATAAATAAACAGTGATATGAAAAAAGTACTTTTACTCTTTTGCTTAATAATTATTTTTAGTTGTGCTAAAAAAGAAAAATTAAAAGCACAATTTGATATCATAATTTCTAATATAAACTTAATTGATATTAAGGATGGTAGCATTACCAATAAAACCATTTATATTAATAAGGGTAAAATAGTTGATATACGTATTAAGGATAGTTTAATTAACGCTATCTCTGAAAATAATATCGATGGTACTGGTAAATATGTACTCCCTGGGTTTTGGGATAATCATATACATCTTAGAGGAGGAGATTCACTCATTAAAGAAAACAGAAATTTATTACCTCTATTTATTGCCAATGGTATTACTACTGTACGTGATGCCGGTGGTGACTTAACTACTCAGGTGCTGCAATGGAGAAAAGAAATAAAACAAAATAGTTTGATTGGTCCAACGATATATACTTCTGGTCCCAAACTAGATGGTAATAAGGCTACCTGGGCAGGTTCTCTTGTTGTAGAATCACCTGAAGATGTTACAAAAGCACTAGATTCATTACAAAAAATACCTTCGGATTTTGTGAAGATATATGACAGCAGGATCTCTCGAGAAAATTATCTCGCTATCTTAAGGGATGCAGATAAGAGGGGAATGATCTCTTCAGGGCATATGCCTTTTACAGTAGAACTTAATGAAGCTGTTACATCAGGAATTGGTGCTATAGAACATCTATATTACATTTTGAAAGGTTGCTCTTCCAAAGAGTCTGATATCACTCAAGCTATTATCAATAAAGAACTTAGTTTCTGGAATGCAATGAGTGATTTAATCTTGAGTTATGAAGATTCTACTGCTCAGCGAACCTTCAAATTATTAAAAGAGAAAAACACATTTGTTGTCCCAACACTTCATATTGGTGATATCTTAAGCCATCTAGACGAGACCGATCATACAAATGATCCTTATTTAAAAATTATTGGAAAAGGAATCATTAAAACCTATGATGGCCGCATTCAACGCGCTTTAAATGCTTCAGAAGAAGCCAAAAAATCAAGAAAAGAACTGAATACATTCTTCAAAAAATTAACGAAATCTTTAAGTAATGCTAATGTAAAATTGCTTGCAGGTTCTGATAGTGGCGCTTATAATTCGTATACCTATTCGGGAATATCATTGCATAAAGAATTAGAAGCAATGGTTGCTGCTGGTATTGATCCTCTTAAGGCTTTACAAACCTCATCGTACAATGGGGCCATGTATTTAAAGAAAGATGGACAAACTGGTACTGTTGAAATAGATAAAAATTCAGATCTCGTAATATTAAACAGCAACCCGTTACAAGAAATTAGAAATACTAGGGATATCTATAGGGTCATCAAAGGAAATCAGATTTATGATCCTACAACTATTGCCAAACAATATAATTGCACTGACTGTTTCACGTATAAAAATTAAAAATTCACGGCATGAAAAAATATTTATTTGTAATTATCGCGATATCATTTACAGCCTGCTCCCAGGTGCCTCAAGAATCAATTAGTGCTACTGCAATACTCATTACAGATGCTAATATCATTGATGTAAACAGTGGTTCTATTATTGAAAAACAACAAATAGTAGTTGATTCGGGGAAAATAAAACGTATAACCGATACAGTTATAAATCCCGAGAGTTACACTACCGTTATCGAAGGTAACGGAAAATATATTATTCCCGGATTAGCTGAAATGCATGCTCATATTCCTCCTCCTTCTACCTCTCAAGAACGTATCGAAGAAGTATTATACCTATATCTTTCTAATGGTATCACCACGATAAGAGGCATGTTAGGTCATTCATCGCATCTCAAATTAAGAGAGCAAGTAGTTCAGGGAAAAATTCTTGGTCCCAGAATCTTTACATCTAGTCCTTCTTTAAACGGAAATTCAATTAAAACTAAAGAAGAAGCTGTTACCAAAGTAATGGCATATAAAAAAGAAGGGTATGATTTTTTAAAAATTCATCCTGGCATCCAATTAGAGGTGTTTAATCAAGTGGTAAAAACTGCTAACGAAGTAGGCATTACTTTTTCTGGACACGTACCCGTAGATGTAGGGGTGCGCAATGCTTTAAAAAGCAAATATGCATCTATAGATCACGTAGATGGTTTTCTGGAGGGTTTAGTTCCTGAATCCGAAAAAGTAAACCCTGTAGATAATGGCTTTTTTGGATATAATTTTACTCCTCTCGCTGATGAATCTAAGATTGATGAATTGGTTCAATTAACGGCAACCAATAAGGTATGGATAGTTCCCACTCAAAGTTTATATGAAAGATGGTTCTCCCCAATATCAGCCGATATACTATTAAAAGACCCCGAAATGAAATATATGCCAGCTTCTACATTATTAAACTGGCAACAAAGAAAAGGTCAATATACAGAAGAAAACCCCAACTTTAATGAAGAACAATGGAATCAATTTAACAACATTCGAAGAAAGTTAATCAAGAGTTTACAAGATAGTGGTTGTGGTATATTATTGGGATCCGATGCTCCTCAACTATTTAACGTACCAGGGTTTTCTATTCATCATGAGATTGATGGCATGATAAAAGCAGGATTAACTCCCTTTCAAATATTGCAATCTGGCACAATAAATCCTGCTAGATTTTTTAATAAAGAAAATGATTTTGGGCAAGTCAAGGAAGGATTAGATGCTGATTTGGTCATTCTAGATGCTAACCCTATAAGCAATATTAAATCATTACAACAAATTCATGGTGTTATGGTAAAAGGAGCTTGGCTATCTAGAGAGATAATAGATACCAAACTAAAAGAAATCGCTAAAAATGCCGCAAATAATTAAATTTATAAAATAAAAGCAAATGAAAAAAATCGTCTTCCTTCTCGTAGTGTTAATTTGTTCTTATACCGCTATTGCGCAAAAAAACACTATTCCGAATGCAGAAGTAACCAATCCCGATGGTGAAAAAGTAAAAATTATTGAGATGATGAATAAACTTACTATTATTGATTACTGGGCCACCTGGTGTAAACCTTGCATTGCCGAGATGCCTTATTTAGAAGAAATTGAGAAAAAATATAATGGTAAATTAGATGTTATTTCGATATCTGCAGATATGACTGAAGCCACCTGGAAAAAATACCTTACTAAAGAAGGAAAAACGGGGCATCAATATTGGGTGGAAATGAATAATCCTTTAATGAATTTAATAACAGAAACGTATACCATGGATGATGACACCAAAGGAAGTAGTTGGGCAATACCTCGTTTTTTTCTTGTAAATGAAAAAGGAGAAATTCTAAATAAACACTGCCCCGAACCATCTAGTGGATTATTGGAAGCAATAATAGAGCAACATTTATAAATAAAAGAGATCCTAATAAAAGTTTTGACAATGAAAAATATCATTTCCCTAGTATGTTCCCTATTATTTTTTTCGCTTCAAGCCAAAGCACAAAAAGTAAAAGTTCCTATTGATACAACTATAGTTACTAATCATACGACAACAATTAAAGGAAAAACAATTCCTTACAAAGCAACCACAGGTTTTCAACCTGTATGGGATGAAAACAGAACGCCCATTGCCTCTTTGAGCTATACATACTACAAACGTTCAGACATTAAAAACGATCAAAATAGGCCATTACTAATATCATTTAATGGTGGACCAGGATCTGCTTCTGTATGGATGCATATTGCCTATACGGGACCTAGAATACTAAAAATAGATGAAGAAGGTTTTCCTGTGCAACCATACGGAATAAAAGCCAACCCCAACTCTGTGTTGGATATAGCAGATATTGTTTTTGTTAATCCTGTTAATACTGGGTATTCTAGAATGATCCCAGGAAAAGATGAAAAAATGCCGGACAAAGAATTATTTTTTGGTGTAAATGCAGATGTTACCTATCTAGCCGAATGGATCAATACTTTTGTGACTAGAAACAATAGGTGGCGTTCTCCCAAATATTTGATTGGAGAAAGTTATGGTACTACGAGGGTTTCCGGCTTAGCGTTGGAATTGCAAAATCACCAATGGATGTATCTAAATGGTGTTATCTTGGTTTCTCCAACTCAAATAGGTTTTAAATTTGACGGACCGGTAGAAGTAGCCAATCGATTACCCTATTTTGCGGCAGCGGCCTGGTACCACAAAATGTTACCTCCCGAGTTACAAAATAAAGATTTATTAGAAGTACTTCCAGAGGTTGAGGATTATACCATTAATGAATTATTACCAGCCATTGTAAAAAGTGGGTATCTAGATGCCACAAAAAAAGAAGAAATCATTAATAAAATGGCCTATTATTCTGGATTATCTAAAAGAACGATTCGCCAAAATAATCTTCAAGTCCCCAAGAGTTATTTTTGGAAAGATCTTTTAAGAGATCGTGAGGGGTATACCATTGGAAGATTAGATTCTAGATATAAGGGAATGGATATCAAAGAATCTGGAAATGAACCTGATTATAATAGTGAATTAACAGCTTGGTTACATGCTTTTACACCGGCCATTAATTATTATTACAGCCAAGAACTTGGCTTTAAAACAGATCTCAAATATAACATGTTTGGCCCCGTAAGACCTTGGGATCGTAGCAAAGACAATACTACAGGAGAAAACCTTAGAAAAGCAATGGCCATGAATGCAAATCTTCATACGATGATACAGTCTGGGTATTATGATGGAGCTACAACTTATTTTAATGCTAAGTACGTAATGTGGCAACTCAATGCCAACGGAAAACTAACAGATAGATTAAGTTTTAAGGGATATCGCAGTGGTCACATGATGTATTTAAGAAACGAAGATCTAATCCAAGCTAATGAAGATATTAGAACTTTTATTACTAAATCATCTGCAGGTATAGGAAAAGGGTCTAAATATTAATTAAACTATCCATTGTTATGCATTTAGCTCAAGTAAATATTGCAGAAATGAAAGCCCCCATTAACGATCCTATAATGATCGATTTTGTTAATAACCTTGATCGTATTAATGCGTTAGCCGAAGGAAGTAAAGGTTTTGTATGGCGATTAAAAGGAGACGAAGGCAACGCTACAGCTATTCGAGTATTTGAATACGATTTCTTAATTATCAATATGTCCGTTTGGAAAGATGTAGAAACTTTATTTGATTTCACCTATAAAACTGCTCATGTTGAGATTTTGAAACGTAAAAAGGAATGGTTTCAAAACATGAAAAATATGCACATGGCCTTTTGGTATGTAAATGAAGGACATCACCCTACTCCCCAAGAAGCTAAATCGCGGTTAGAATATATAAGAGAGCATGGAGAAACTCCTTATGCTTTTACATTTAAAAGTAATTATACCGAAAAGGATCTTAAAGAATACACTAATAATCAAAAGAATATTTAAACTATGTCTGCTATTATAAAGATTAAACCTTTAGGTTTTACTTGGGAAACTAGTGATCCTTTTTTGTTTTGCGCCTACCACGAAGATAATTATCCTAGAGGTAACCAAAACCTTGGTCCAAATGAATCATTAGAAGGGCGCAACATTGGTCAAGATTTCATTTTAAAAGATGGATGGCGTATGTATCATGGAGATAAAGTACCTGGTTTTCCTGCTCATCCTCATCGTGGTTTCGAAACAGTTACTATAGTTCAAAAAGGATTAGTTGATCATTCGGATTCTTTAGGAGCCGCTGGCAGATTTGGTAATGGTGATGTGCAGTGGATGACTGCAGGTAAAGGCGTGCAACATTCAGAAATGTTTCCATTACTTCATACGGAAAAAGATAATCCTTTTTTATTATTTCAGATATGGCTCAATCTTCCTAGAGATAAAAAAATGGTTCCTCCACATTTCAAAATGTTATGGAATGAGGAAATCCCCAAAATATCTATTTCAGATAACCTAAACAATGATACTGAAATCACTTTAATTGCAGGAACTCTAGAGCAATATACCGCTTCTGCACCAGCCCCAGATTCTTGGGCTAAGAATCCTGATAACGAAGTTGTGATATGGACAATAAAGATGGCTCCTAATGCTTCTTATTCTTTCCCGACAGCTTCAGAAGGAATCAATAGATCATTATATTTTTTTAAAGGTAAAGAAGTCATGTCAGATGGGTATACCATACCTTCTAATCATGAAATAATTCTTAATGCCAACAAGGAATTTACCATAAAAAATGGAGATACCGAAGCACATTTCTTATTGCTTCAAGGCAAACCTATTAATGAACCTGTAGTAAAACAAGGACCCTTTGTTATGAATACACAAATGGAAATTAGAGACGCTATACGTGAATATCAACAAACTGAATTTGGAGGTTGGCCTTGGCCAAGTTATGATCATGTTCATGATAAAACCAAAGGCCGGTTTGCACTCTATCCAGACGGAACAGAAATAAAGAAGTAAATTTTAACATAAAAAATAATCCTTATCTTTAAAACAATGTTAACATAATCGTTGGTTTTCTTCCTAGCCAAGAAGACCACATTCTGGTATTTAATGAGAAAATTGCTTCTTTTATCATTGTTATTTTTAGGATTGTTATACTCCTGCTCCAAAGAAAATATTCTTACCCCTTCAGAGCAAGAATGGTTAAAAGAAAACGAATACATTAGTGTAGCTTTATATCCGTACTACCCGCCTTATCAATTTATAAATCATGATAGTTCTATTGAAGGTATTTTCATTGAGTATTTAGACCTAATTGAAGAAAAGATAGACTATACATTTAAAAGAAAGTATTATTCAAACTGGTCCAAAGAACTTCAAGAAGCAAAAGATAAAAAAGTTGATATCATTTTCGAAATTCAAGAAACTAAAAATCGTAAAGAATACCTAACTTTTTACGCTAAAACTTTTGAATCTAAGCATGTTTTAGTAACTAGAAAGAAACCATATATAGGTAATAAAATTAGTGATTTTACTAACATGGAAATTGTAGTTCCGAAGGATTACGCTATTGTTGAAAATTTAAAACGTAAGTATCCCAAATTAACTATTATTGAGGAAGCCGATGATTTGACTTGCCTGCAAAAACTAAATAGCGGAAAATATGACGCATACTTAGGTCCAAAAGCGGTGGTCAATTATCTAATTAATACTAAAAACTTAACAAGTTTAACCATTACAGGCGAGACCAAACTCTCGTACAAGCCTGGAATAGCAGTCGATAAAGAAAATAAAATCTTAAATAATATTATTTCTAAGGCCATTCAGGATATTTCTTCGACAGAAAACCAAAATATCATTGAAAACTGGTTGTATACAGAAACAAGGCCATTTTATAAGGAATCTAAATTTTTAGTTCCTTTATTGTTATCAATCTCGATAATTTTGATAATTCTTCTGACCATTAACTTTTATTTAGGTCATATTGTAAAAAGAAGAACCAAACAACTTAGGATTACCAAAGAAAATGTTGAAAAAGACAACAATCTTAAAACTGCATTTATCCGCAATGTATCTCATGAAATTAGAAGTCCTATGAATGGTATTATTGGTTTTTCAAAGCTTCTAAACGAACCCCAAATTACAATTAACGAAAAAAGAAAATATACTGATAATATTATTCAAAGCTGTAAACAGTTAATTACAAACATGGATAATATACTTGAAGTATCAAAACTTCAAACCAAACAAGTTACACTTAATCCAGAACCAACAGATATATTTGATGTATTTAATACTATTCTCTCTCTTTTTGATGAAAAAGCTAAAAAGAAAGGAATTGATCTTATTTTAAATAATACTATTGATCGTAACAAACGTGTTATAATCATAGATAAATCCAAACTTATAAAAACCGTTGGTGGCATTCTTGAAAATTCTATAAAATTTACTAATCGAGGAGCCATTTTAATTTCGGGATCAACACAAAATTCATCCCTGATTATCTCTGTTAGAGATTCTGGAATAGGTATTAAAACTAAAGATCAACAAGTATTGTTCAAGAGTTTTGCAAGATCCGAAAATCAAATTTCGAAAAAATATGGTGGGTTAGGATTAGGGTTAACTATAGCAAAAAAGAATACCGATTTAATGAATGGAGAACTATCTTTATCTTCTATAGAAAATCAAGGAACTACCTTTAGGTTAGCACTCCCCTACACTCCTGTAAACCAGAAAAACAGCAATCCTATTCATAATAAAATAGCTACCCCTGAGCAATTAAAAGAAAAAATTGTTTTGATAGCAGAAGACGGTGAAGTTAACTACTTATTTCTCAAAACAATTTTAACAAAAACAGAAGATTATAATTTTATTATTCATAGAGCAAAAAATGGCAAAGAAGCCGTGTTATTTTGCGAAGAAAATAAAAATATAGACCTCGTATTGATGGATATAAAAATGCCCGAAATGGATGGCTATCAAGCTACGGTTCTTATTAAAAAAATGGAACCCGAACTCCCTGTAATTGCACAAACTGCCTATTCTACCAAAGAAGATATTCAAAACGCATATGCCGCAGGATGTGATGATTTTATATCGAAACCTATTGACCCAAAAATTCTAAAAAAAATCCTTAAAAAATACCTTGTTTCAGAAAATTAACAATAACCTGATTAACAACCTATAGTATAATATTTCTGTATTTTATTATGTATCTAAATAGCCGAAAAATTTAAATTAGAATTCAGTTTCCTTGAAAGTGTTACTATTAAATAGTATCTTTAAGTAGGAGAACAAGGAAAAGTAAAAGGATCATTAGTCAAAAAATTATGTCTAAAAAATTACGATTTACTTTCGTTTTACTAATTGTATGTTCTTGGTTTTTCTCCTGTTCGAAACCTACGTCTCTACTTACACAAGAAGAAAAAGATTGGTTGCGTAATAATGATAATATCTCTGTAGCTTTCTTTCCGTATTACGCACCTTATCAGTTTATTAATGAAAATAGTAAAATTGATGGGATTCTTATTGATTACCTTGATCTTATCGAAGAAAAAATTGGACATAAATTTGAAAGAAAACTTTATGTTAATTGGGAGAGATTATTAAACGACGCAAAAAATAATGACGTCGATATTGTCTTAGAAATACAGCAAACTTCTGAACGAGACGCCTACTTAAACTACTATGCACAACTTTTTGAATCAAGTTATGTTATTGTAACTCAAGAAGACAAAAATTTTGGCTCCGAAATTAAAGATTATTATAATAAAACTGTAACGGTGCCTAAAGATTATGGTATCCACGAGATACTTAAAAAAGAAGAAAAAGGACTTCATATTGCAACAGAAATTGATGACCTCGCTTCAATCAAACAGGTGAGTAATGGTAAGTATCATGCTTATATTGGCCCTAAGGCAGTAGCTAATTACCTAATTAAAACTGAAAATTTAGAAAATTTAAAAATTGTTGGCGAAACAGGATATAATTACGCACCAAGTTTAGCCGTGCAAAAGAATAATATCATTCTAAATAGAATTATTTCTAAAGCTGACAATAGCATAACTGATGCCGAGAAAAATGTGATTTTTGATAATTGGTTATATCATGAAATTGTACCCTTTTATAAACAAGCTAATTTTTGGATTTTTCTATCGATGATTATTCTATTATGTCTTATCGTTATATTACTTTTAAATAAATATCTCAAATATTTAATTAAGCGAAAAACAAAGGAATTGAAAGTTGCCAAAGAGCGTGCAGAAGAAAGTAATAAATTAAAAACAGCATTTATTCATAATATATCACATGAGGTACGAACTCCTATGAATGGTATTATTGGTTTTTCCGAATTGCTCAATGACCCTGAGATTACACATAATAAACAAAAAGAATATTCTAAGATAATTATTGATAGTAGTAATCAACTAATTACTATTATTGATGATATCATTGAAATATCAAAATTGCAAACCAATCAAGTAGAATTACATCTCGAAGAAGTTAACTTTAATGAGTTGTTACAATTGTTGTTTTCCAAATTTCAGAGTAAAGCTATACTCAAAAACATAGCAATCCATCTTAACAATAAACTAACCGATGAATTAGAAACTATTTTGATGGATCGTTCAAAAATGAACAAAATATTATCAAACTTGATCGATAATGCTATCAAGTTCACCAAAAAAGGTATCGTAGAGATTTCTACCGAAATTAAAGGAGATTCTCTAGCAATCAGTATTAGAGATACAGGAATAGGTATCAAATCTGAAGATCAGGAAATTATATTTAGAAATTTTTCACAATCAGAAAAAGAAGTCACCAAAAGTTATGACGGGCTCGGTCTAGGTCTATCTATTGCTCAACAAAATGCTCAATTAATTAAAGGAAATATTTCTTTTACATCAATACCCAACAAGGGATCTAATTTTATTTTGACTGTGCCATATCACCCTATTTTTGATCCTAATAAGGGTACGCTTTCAGTGGAGTCAGAAGATTTAAACCAAACTCCTATAAAACAAGTAGTTCTAATAGTAGAAGATGGGGATATAAATTTCCTGTTTTTAAAAACAGTTTTATTAAAAATGAAAGGATATAAATTTGTGATCCACCGTGCCGAAAACGGAAAGCAAGCTGTAGATATTTGTGAGGGTAATGAAAATATTGATTTAATTCTTATGGATATCCGAATGCCAGTAATGGATGGGTATACTGCAACAAAAAGGATTAAAAAAATCAGACCCGAACTCCCCATTATAGCTCAAACTGCTTATTCTACAGAAGAAGACATTCAAAAAGCATTAGATGCTGGTTGTGATGATTTCGTTTCTAAACCTGTAGATCGCAAAATACTAAAACCTATTATTGGTAAGTATTTTTCAATTTTTTCTAAGTCCTAATTTTAATAATGCAGATTAAAGAAAGATATCTAGGCTTTCTAGAAAGTAAGTCTTTATGGGAAAAGAAAACCGTTATTGGGTTATCACAATTTTGTTTCGATCTATTTCCTGAAGTTTTTCCGGTACAGGATACGGTGAATATTTCTATTCCTGCTAACGAAGTTTTAGGCAAACGAGTCGAATCTTTTTTTGAATATTATATTTTACAATCCAATCGTTACACTCTATTAGCCAAAAATCTACAAATATTTAGAGATAAAATTACTATCGGTGAGTTAGATTTTCTTGTATTTGATACCATTAAGAAAAAACAAATTCATATTGAATTGGTTTACAAGTTTTACGTATACGACCTTACAATTGATATGGAATCAGATAGATGGATTGGCCCCAATAGAAATGATAGTTTGTCGCAAAAAATCGAAAAACTAAAAGTAAAACAGCTTCCTTTACTCTTTAAACCCGAAACTAAACCTATTTTAGAAAATTTAGAAATTGAATTAGATGCTATAGAACAGCAAGTCTGTTTTATGGGGCATCTTTTTATTCCCCTTTCCATGCAAGGTCAACATATTCCCCTATTAAACAACCATTGCATTAGTGGATTCTGGATAACAATAAAAGATTTTAGATCAAAAAGTTACGGAGCTTTCCAGTATTGTATTCCGCAAAAAAAGAATTGGATTGTAAATCCCAAATATTGTACTAGTTGGTTGTCATTTAATGATATACAAGAATCAATTGAAATTGCAAAAAACCAAAAAAAATCTTTACTACTGTGGATGAAAAGCAGCAAAGATTCTTTTGAACGATTTTTTATCGTTTGGTGGTAACCTTAATCACAAATTAAATACAGTAACATATTTACCTTACTGTAATTACAAACCACTAATATAGCTACCATAAAGATCATTAAATCGGAAACCCTCGGATAATCTATATTTACTAAGTTTCTTAAACTCTACTAATCCCCACAGCAAAAATTCCTTCATGAAATAACTATCGTCTTTATTAATATCAGGTTGATATTCCCTAATTAATTGATCTAACGGCCGTATTCCATCTAATTTTGTTTTATACTCTTGTTCGGGTATATCATCTAGCAATTCAAAACCACTTTCTTCAAAAAACCAGTTCACTAATTCTTGATATGGACTATCATCACTCTCTTTTTCTAATTTTTCTATTTTAGGAAAATAATCAGGAAACAATGTTTTAATCGCATCTACTATTAAAGAGTTTGCAACAGATGCGGCTCCTTCTTGTTCTCCTTCATAAACCAACTCTACTTTTCCCGTAATTGAAGGAATGACGCCAGTAAAATCACTTAACCGTAAAAGTGTTTTTTTATCTTTAGAATACAATGATCTATGTTCGGCTGTACTCAGTAGGTTCTCGTAGGCGGTAATACTCATTCTAGCACTTATCCCACTTTTATGATCTATAAATTCACTTTCTCTAGCCTGAAAACTTATTTGTTCTAATAAATCTTTGGCTATATCAGGTACATGGACTAAATCACTTTGTCTTCCATCCAATTTAGCTTCTTGCTGGGTAATAGTTTTAGCTATTTCTATATTTTCAGGATAATGTGTTAAAATCTGCGAACCAATTCTATCTTTAAGAGGGGTAACGATACTGCCTCTATTCGTATAATCTTCGGGATTAGCAGTAAATACAAACTGAATATCAAGAGGTAACCTTAGTTTAAATCCTCTTATTTGAATATCTCCCTCTTGTAAAATATTAAATAATGCCACTTGTATTCTTGCTTGCAAATCAGGTAATTCATTAATAACAAAAATACTTCGGTTGGCTCTTGGTATCATTCCAAAATGTATCACACGATCATCTGCATAACTCAATTTAAGATTTGCTGCTTTGATAGGGTCAACATCGCCAATAATATCTGCAACTGTAACATCAGGTGTGGCCAGTTTTTCGGCAAAACGTTCGGATCTGTGTAACCATGTAATTGGGGTATGATCTCCTTTTTCTGCAATCAAAGTAACTGCATATCTAGAGATCGGGCTTAATGGATCATCATTAATTTCTGATCCCTCTACAACAGGAATCCACTCATCCAAAAGGTTAATCATTTGTCTTGCCAACCTGGTTTTAGCCTGTCCTCGTAACCCCAGCAAATTAATATTATGTCTAGAAAGTATAGCTCTCTCCAATTCGGGAATCACTGTATTTTCATATCCATGAATACCGGTAAAAGTTCCTTCATTATTATTTATTTTAGTTATTAAATTATTTCTTAATTCATCTTTGATAGATGTAGTTGTATACCCCGATTCTTTTAACTGTCCGAGTGTTTTTATACTTTCTATTTTCATATTTAATTTTTCTCTGTGACGATTTATCCTAAACTTAAACCCTAATTATTACCCTTTAATTCTCTTTTTTCTATTGGTTTCATAATCTTCAAAAATCATTTCACCCAAACCTTTAAGGCCTGTATAAAATGCTTTTCCTTGATTGGCATAAGTAAACTCCCTTACAAATTGCATCAAATATGGATCTTGAGCTATCATAAAAGTTGTTATGGGTATATGTAATCTTCTTGCCTGTTGTGCCATCATATAACACTTATTTACAATATGACGGTCAAGACCATTACTGTTTTTATAGTATTGACCATCTGGCATCCTAAGGCAACTAGGTTTACCATCGGTAATCATAAATATTTGTTTATTTGTGTTTCGTTTTCTTCGTAACATATCCATTGCCAATTGCAATCCTGCTACCGTATTTGTATGATAAGGTCCTACTTGTAGATATGGTAAATCTTTTATGGCTATGGGCCATGCATCATTACCAAACACTAAAATGTCTAAGGTATCTTTAGGGTATCTTGTGGTGATTAATTCTGCCAATGCCATCGCCACTTTTTTTGCTGGTGTAATCCGGTCCTCTCCATACAATATCATGCTATGACTAATATCAATCATTAGCACAGTACTCATTTGCGCTTTGAACTGAGTTTCTTCGACGATGAGATCATCCTCTGTCAAATTAAGATCTCCAATACCATGATTAATTTGAGCATTTTTAAGGCTTTCGGTTATAGAAATTCGTTCTAAAGAATCGCCATACTGATAATTACGAAACTCTCCTGCATGTTCATCTCCTTGACCAGTATGTTTTGTTCTATGATTACCTGCTCCACTCCGTTTTAATTTTCCGAAAATTTGATCCAAAGCTCTTTTTCGAATAGCTTGTTCCGTTTTGGCAGTAATTGCCATTTTCCCTTTACCGTCTGGTTTTATTTCTTCGCGTATATATCCCTTCTTCTTAAGGTCTTCAACAAAATCATCTAAAGTATACTCTTCATCTGTTAATTGATATTCCTTATCCAATTCCTTCAACCAATCAAGGGCTTCGTCAAGATCTCCAGATGTGTGTGTTATAATCTCCTGAAAAATATCAAAAAGTTTATCGAATGGGGATTGTTCTGGAGCTTCATAGGTTGTAAAAGTAAAACCTTTTTTAAACAATTTTCTTTTCTCTTCCATTAGATAAAGTTAGTATATTTTATAAAAGATAAGCCCTCTATTCGTATCGAAGAAATGAGAATTAACATTTGTTTTGGAGTATTTATAAAAGATAGGCGTCTTACCGAGTAAAATATGTATACTTATCCACTACATTTCTTATCTTTGAGGAAAGACCATAGTTATCCTATGTTTTTTGTTCGACAACGAATACATTTTATCACACTTTACACTTTAATTTTCATCATGAAAAAATCCATTTTACTCGCACTCCTTTTTACATTTACAGCATTTATTTATGCCCAAGATGATATTGAAAAAGTTAAATCTACGGTATCCAAAAGCGAAATAGAAGCCCATATATATTTCCTTGCTTCAGATGAATTAAAAGGAAGACAAACAGCAACTCCAGAAAATAAAATTGCAGCGCAATATCTAGGAAATATGTTGCGTAGCTATGGAGTTAAACCAATTCCGCAAACCAATAGTTATCTTCAGCCCGTAGAATTAAACAAAACGACTGGTGTTACCCATGCATCACTAAAAGTTGGAGGTTCGAATTTTGAACAAATATTCACCTTAAACAAGGTTAACACAAAATACAATGGAAAGGCTGTTTTCCTTAATCATGGATTAGAAGAAGATTATAAAAATGTCGATGTAAAAGGTAAATACGTTATCTGCATAATAGGTACGAAAGATGAAAAAGCAATCAGGGCTTCTTTCTCTAAAGCTCAAGAAAAAAGCGCTTTGGCCAAAGCAAAAGGTGCACTTGGCATTATAGAAATATGCAATGTAGATGATAATACTCAAGCACGATTAGCACATTATATGAATGGAGATGGTATGTCTGTCTCTAACGTTAATGATTCTAAAAAAGATGAATTTGTTCACCTTTGGGTTAATGATAAAAATGAAGGAATAGTCGATGTATTCTCAAAACAAAAAGAATCAGAGATTTCGCTCACTGTAGAAGGGATTTCAGAAAAAACGGTGTATTCTCAAAACGTTGTTGGTGTTGTAGAAGGTACCGATCCGAAACTTAAAAACGAATATATCATTTACTCTGCTCACTATGATCATGTAGGTATAGGTAAACCCGTTGAAAATGATTCTATATACAATGGAGCTCGAGATAATGCCGTAGGAACAGTAACTGTACTTTCTGCAGCAGAAAACATAGCAAAGTATCCTACAAAACGTTCTGCTTTATTTATTCTTTTTACAGGAGAAGAGAAAGGTTTATTAGGTAGTAAGTGGTACGTAGAACATCCTATAATCCCATTAAATCAAATGGTATATTGTTTCAATAGTGATAACGGTGGATATAATGATACCTCGCTTGCTACTATTATTGGTTTAGGTAGAACCACAGCAGAGAAAGATATTATCAATTCTGTATCTCAATTTGGGTTAAAAGCGATTGATGACCCCGCACCAGAACAAGGTTTGTTTGATCGATCAGATAATGTGAATTTTGCTGCAAAAGGAATACCTGCACCTACATTTAGCATGGGGTTTTCAGCTTTTGATGAACAAATCACGAAGTATTATCATCAAGTTACTGATAATCCCAACACATTAGACTATGACTACTTATTTAAGTTTTTTCAATCTTATGTCCTAGCATGCAGAAGCATTGCTAATAACCCTGACACTCCTTTTTGGGTAGAAGGAGATAAATACTACGAAGCTGGAAAAAAATTATATAAGAAATAGTTTGCTCCAATTTTAATGCATAAAACATTAAAATGAAAAATGCATTTTTTCTTATTACCATGCTTTTCTTGATGATATCTTGTACTCAAAAATCTCCTCTTGAACAGGTCTTAACATCGAATACTGGAATTATTCAAAAGGTAATGAAAAGTCCAGAAAAATATGAGTTACAGGTTATGTACACTCAAATTAACAGAAATAAAACCGGTGAGGTAAGTTTCAAAAATTTTAAGTTTAATGTAGATGATAGTATTTATTTTTATCCTGCAAGTTCTGTAAAACTTCCTATAGCTTTAATTGCTTTAGAAAAACTGAAGGAGCTACAGGGAAAAGGAATTAAAATTAATCGAAAAACAAGTTTTACGACAAAAAACGATACGCTCTATACCACAATTGAAAAAGAAATCACCAAGATTTTTGCTGTAAGCGATAATCAAGCTTATAATCGTTTATTTGAATTTCTTGGTCAGGATTACATCAATGAACAATTACATTTCAAAAATATGACCGGGAGAATTTCGCATCGGCTATCAGCTTTTTATAGTCTTAATCCGAAAACACAGTCCATTTTTTTTAAAGAGAATATTGAAGATACTTCTTTCATATATCATCAAGAAAGTATAGAAAATTCACTTCAACCAAAATTATCTTTAAAAAAACTCTTAAAGGGCAAAGCTTATGTATATAATGATACGCTGATGCCTCATCCTAAGGATTTTTCTGAAAAGAACTATCTTCCTCTAAGGTCATTGCACGAGATAACGAAACGTATTCATTTCCCAGACAAGTATTCGAAGTCACAGAAATTTGATATTACTACAAGCGATTATCAGTTTGTTTTAAATGCTATGAATACCCTACCCTATGAAGCTGGGTATGACAGAAAAAAATATTATGATTCTTACGGTAAGTTTTTTCTATTTGGTGATACAAAAGATCATATTCCGGAGCATATCGACATCTACAACAAAGTTGGATATGCCTACGGGTATCTTACAGATTGCGCCTATATCAAGGATACAAAAAATAATATAGAGTTTGTACTCTCGGCCACCATCCATGTGAACAAGAATGGGATTTATAATGATGATAATTATGAATACAAAGAGATTGGTATTCCTTTTTTGGCAGAGTTAGGAAGGCAAATTTATGAATTGGAAAAAGAAAGGAAAAAATAGCGTAACTACTAAAATGTACAAGTAATTTTCAAATAATGCTTTTGATGATTTCTTAACTATTACGCTATAAATCCATCATATAATCTGGATTTTAAGAAATATTACGTTTTTTTTAACAAAACAATACCATAAAAAGGTCTTTTAAGCCTTAATTTTACAATACCCCCTAGTTAGATAATTGTTAAAGCACTATTACAAATACAATATGAATACAAACACATATCGATAATAATTGCATAATGTGCATAAGCATAGTATGTAATTTTAAATTCATAGATTATGAAAAAATACATACTACCCCTGCTTATATTTTCTTCATTTTTACTGTACCCCAACATTTCTTTTGTAAATCATACAAATGATTTATTTAACCAAACTCAAAATCCAAGAGATCGTAAACTTTCCTCACAAGAAGTTCAACAAAGAGGAATTGATCTACTAGCCAATGAAATAGTAGAAAACATTGATGCAATTGATTTGCGCAAAATGGCTAGGTCTGCAATTTTTGAGACAACTTATGGTTTTAGATGGAAAATGGTAAACCTACATACCGGAAAAATTATTATTGTTAAAGTAGACAAAGACTTTAAACTCATTTCGGCTAGAGATAAAAACAACGCAAAGGTGATGTAGTATTTTTAGTCTATTTTAGATAGTTTCTCTTTTACATATTCGTAGCCTTCCTCATACTCCCAATAAATAATTCTATTATACGCATATTGCATAAGAATAAATTTTTCACTTACAGATAAAATTCGATCAATTGCTACCATTTTTTTTGAAGATTCCTTTACCTCTACTTCTTCTATAATTTCTCGATTTCTAGCATCAAAACCGTGAACAATTGTATGATTCTTAAAAGTGAGTTCTATGTACTTCATTTATATTCTTTTTTTATTTCAAATGTAGGGATTATTTCACCTTAACACCCCTTTAAGAGTTTGGTATTTACATTTTAGTAACTTTAACACGCAATACATTAATCATCAAAAAAGTGCGTCACATAGTTCTTGTTTTATCAACTTTCCTATTCAGTATTTTAGGTATTTCTCAAGAAAGCATAAGTATCACGTATACTGGTAACATGGGCGTTCATATAATACATGAACAATCTTCTGTTCTTATAGATGGTTTACATACAAAATATGGTGATGATTACTTATTCCCTTCAAAAGATCTGGTTCATAAAATTAATTATGAATTAAAACCTGATGCCATTTTATTTACGCACCATCATGGAGATCATTTTAGTTCTCAATTATCCAAAAATTATCTAGAATTAAATAGAAAAGCAGTTCTTTTTGGCGCACATCAAATCACAAAAAACTTTACAGATCATAGAGAACGTATATTTACAATCACAACAAAAGATTACATTAAGCAAACAACAAAAATCAATGATTTTAGTGTTAGCGGTGTAAAGATAAATCATGCCGGTAAAAGACATGTATCTGTTGAAAATGTAGGATACATTGTTAACTTTAATGGTAAAAAGGTATTACACGTTGGAGATACCAATTGGTTAGAAGAAATCAACTTATTTAATCAGTTACGACTGGTTGATGAATCTATTGATATTGCTATTATTCCTTACTGGATGTTATTGCATAAAAATACAGTTGAGTTACTTAAAAAAAATATTAACCCAAAGCATGTTGTGGCTACTCATATTTCCCCAAAAATACCGCCTAATGAACTGGTCGAATTAAAAAGAAAATATCCAAAAATATATTTTCTTACTACCCTAGACGAACAAATACAAATACCATTATAATTAATACACATCTCATATAATGAAACAATTACTCTTTCTGTTATTTTTTAGTACTACTCTTCTTGTGTCCTCTCAAGAATTTTCAATGGATCTTGTTAAAGACATTACACCTAGAAACATTGGTCCAGGAGGAATGAGTGGTCGCGTTACTGCCATAGATGTAGTAACTACCAATCCGGATATAATTTATGCAGGTACTGCTTCTGGAGGCTTATGGAAATCAACTTCGGGGGGTATCAAATGGATGCCGATTTTTGATAATGAAGCTACAGCTTCTATCGGAGCCGTTGCTATACAACAATCTAACCCTTCGGTCATTTGGGTAGGTACCGGAGAAGGAAACCCTAGAAATAGTCTTAATGGAGGATATGGAGTATATAAATCTTTGGATGGTGGTAAAAACTGGAAACTTATGGGGTTAGAAAAAACTCGACATATCCATAGAGTAATAGTCGACCCAACTAACCCAAACACAGTATACGTTGCTGCGATTGGTTCTCCTTGGGGAGAACACCCAGAAAGAGGAATATATAAAACTACAGATGGCGGTAATACTTGGAATAAAATACTATTTGCTAATAATAAAACTGGAGCTGCAGATCTTATTATGGATCCTAAAAATCCAAACAAATTAATAGCAGCATTATGGGAGCATAAACGAGATCCATGGTTTTTTAAATCTGGTGGTAAGGGTTCTGGTCTATACATCACCCATGATGGAGGTAAAACTTGGAAACAAAAAACAGATAAAGATGGACTACCTAAAGGAGATTTAGGGAGAATAGGTCTGGCCATAGCTGCTAATAAACCTAATATCGTATACGCTTTAATTGAAGCTAAAAAAAATGCTCTGTATAAATCAGAAGATGGTGGTTTTAATTGGAAAAAAGTAAATGACAAAAATGATATTGGAAATAGACCTTTCTATTACTCTGATATTTCTGTAGATCCAGAAAACGAAAACCGCGTATATTCGATTTTTACTTATGTTAATGTTTCCGAAGATGGAGGAAAAAACTTTACTCAACTCATGCCTGCATATGGTGTTGACAATGGTGTGCATCCAGATCACCATGCATGGTGGATTCACCCTAATGATGGTAATTTTATGATTGATGGAAATGATGGTGGTTTAAACATTACACGAGATGGTGGTAAGACATGGCGATTTATTGGCAACCTACCCGTTGCTCAATTTTACCATATTAATATAGATAATGAATTCCCTTACAATGTATATGGCGGTATGCAAGATAACGGAAGTTGGAGAGGGCCAGCTTATGTATGGAAAGATCAAGGAATACGAAATTCATATTGGCAAGAAATCTCTTTTGGTGACGGTTTTGATGTTGTACCAGATAAAGATGATTCTAGATATGGCTGGTCTATGAGTCAACAAGGTTTTGTAGTACGTTATGATTGGAAAACGGGTAATAATTATATTGTTAGACCAATACATCCTGATTCTAAAGTAAAACTTCGTTTTAACTGGAACTCTGCCATTAACATTGATCCTTTTGATAATAACACTCTTTATTTTGGAAGTCAATTTGTACACAAAAGCACTGATAAAGGACTAACATGGGAAGTGATTTCGAAGGATTTAACCTCTAACGACCCTCTAAAACAAAAACAATCTGAAAGTGGTGGATTAACAATGGATGCTACGGGAGCAGAAAATCATTGTACAATTTTGGTAATTGAACCCTCCCCAATTGAGCAAAATATGCTTTGGGCAGGTACAGATGATGGCCGTGTACATGTTTCCCAAAATGGCGGAGCCAACTGGACCGATGTTTCTAAAAATATAAAAGGCCTTCCTGAAGGTAGTTGGATTGTACAAATCAAAGCCTCCAATAAACAAAAAGGTGAAGCTCTTTTGATCGCCAATGATTACAGAAGATATAATTATACTCCATATGCATATAGAACCAAAGATTATGGCAAAACTTGGAGTAGAATAGTTGACCAAAACGATGTAAAAAGTTATACTTTGAGTATCGTTGAAGATCCAATTGAAAAGAATTTATTGTTTTTGGGAACCGATGATGGATTATATATTTCTCTGAATGCAGGAAACAGTTGGATCAAATGGACCAAAGGGTTTCCTACCGTACCTGTAAAAGATCTTGTTATTCAACCAAGAGAGCACGATTTAGTAATTGGTACTTTTGGAAGAGCCGCATGGGTGCTAGATGACATTAAACCATTAAGAGCATTGGCCAAAAATAAAAACACACTTACGCAAAAGCTACATATTTTTGAACCACCTATAGGATATCAAGCAGCATATCAACAACCAACAGGTACACGTTTTGGAGGAGATGCATTGTACAGTGCCGAAAATCGTAAAAGCGGAGCACTTATTACATATTACCTTCAAGCAGAAGAAAAGAAAAAAAATGAGATTGAAAAACCCGAAGAAAACGAAAATACTACTGATATAGAAGATGAAAATGATGATACTAAAGTTAAATGGGATTCTATTCGCTTAAAAGTATATAATGGCGACCGTTTAATACGGACTATTAAACAAAAGACGCCGGATTCTACTGGGTTACATAAGATTCGCTGGGGTATGGATGAAAAAGGAGTTAAAAACCCTTCTAGGAAAATTGAAAAACAAAACAATGAACCTGGGGGAGTATCTGTAAAACCAGGAACATATACTTTGGTAATGGAGTACGGTGATCAGAAATCTAAGACAACAATCCAGATCAAATCTGATCCTAGATTACAAGTGTCTCAAAAAAATATTGATGAAGTGTATAGTGCTTCAAAAAATATTGAGAACATGAAACAAACTGTATACGATGCCGTTAAACAATTGGTAGAGAGCAAAGAAATCGCTTCAAAATATCAAAAAGAATTTAGAAAACTAGATAAAAAGAAATACAAAGATCAAATTAAACTATCTAAAGATATTTCTAAAAAAATTGATAGTGTAGTTGCATTTTATATTGGTAAAGAAGATAAGCGTCAAGGTATAACACGTAATCCCGAAGTAAATGTTTCTCAACGCATTAGAAGTTCGGAATTTTACGTTTCAAGTCGCCAAAACGGTATAACTAATACCGAAACTGTGCTTCTTAAACAAGCAAAAGATGCGTTACAAGAAGCACTAGACGAGACTAATAATTTTTTTGAAAATGACTGGAAAGCATATCGTACTCAAATAGAACAAATGGATGTTTCGCCATTTAAAAAAACAGAACGTTTTAGTCTAAAATAAATAAGAAATATAACACACATTATAAAACTATATTCTATTTCAATTATTAATTCAATATGTTACAGAAAAGATTTTTAAGCATCCTTATTTTTTTACTAGCCATTAATGTCAATTCTCAAGAAACAGGTGAGGATGAGTTTGGTGCGTGGTATATGTATTTTGGTACAAATAGAATCACAGAACAATTAAGTATTCATTCTGAAGCTCAATTTCGTTTTTATGAAACCACCTCATCATTTAATCAATTACTATTAAGAACAGGGTTAAACTATCATATCAATGATAATGCTATTGCTACTTTTGGATATGGATACATAAGTACTGATGGTACTTTCGAAGATTTCCCAAATGAAGAAAACACCAATGAACATCGAATATTTGAACAATTTATTTTAAAGAATAAAGTCGGCAAATTTAAATTCGAACATCGTTATCGATTAGAACAAAGATTTATCAGTTCACCTATTGATGATTTCACTGAACATCGTGCTCGTTACCGTTTACAACTTACTTATCCTATTGATGATAAATGGTTTTTGAATGCATATGATGAAGTATTTATCAATTTGCAAGAACCCATTTTTGGTCAAAATAGATTGTATGGTGCCATAGGATATAATGTGAAAAGTAATTTTAGTATCCAATTGGGATACCTTAAAAATCACTTTACCGGTATAAATTTTGACAGGTTGCAGTTAGGAGTAATTTATAATACCGACTTTAGAAAAAAAGAAACTAAATAATGTCAATTTCAATAGAGAACAATCCTGCCCTACTACTTATAGATATTCAAAAAGGTTTTGAGAATATAAAATACTGGGGAGGAGAACGAAATAACCCTGGTGCCGAACAAAATATGGAAACTATTCTCAAATTATGGAGAAAAAGAGAATTACCCGTTTTTCATATCAAACATTGTTCAACCGATCCTATTTCTCCATTATCCAAAAAAAATCCTGGAAATGATTTTCAGGATTTTAATACTCCATTAGCTAATGAACCTATCATCGAAAAAGATGTTAACAGTGCATTTATAGGTACAGATCTCCAACAGCAATTAAACGATCATAATATCAACACGCTAGTTATAGTCGGGTTGACCACTGATCATTGTGTATCTACCACAACTAGAATGGCTGGTAATTTTGGATTTAATACTTTTTTAATAGAAGATGCTGTGGCTACATTTAATAAGGTAGGTGCTAATGGCCAAGAATATAGCGCCCAATTAATTCATGATACTGCCATAGCTAGTTTAAAAGATGAATTTGCAACGGTTATCTCTACAAATAATATTATTGATTTGATCTCTTAATAGATCTCTAATCCTTAAAAAAACATATTAATTAAGTGATTAGGGTACTTTTTTAACGTACTCTATCGGCGTCATCGATGTGTATTTTTTAAAAGCTCTATAAAAACTAGTCTTGCTACTAAAACCGCATTCTTGTCCTATAGCTTGCACTGATAGTTTCTCTATAGCCCCAGAACCTAACATATCCTTTGCTTTGCGAATACGATGTTGATTTATCAAATCATAAAAGCTAGAATTCATTTTTTCATTAAGAACCTGAGAAATATGATGTGATGGTATATCGAGGCTATTTGCCATATCTGCAATTTTAAGATCGGGGTCTAAGTATTTTTTATCTTCTTCAAAAAATGCATGTATTAGATTTTGAATGTTTTGTGATTGCTTATCTGATAATGGAGAAGTCTTATACTTTTTACCTTCTAAAACCGGTAATACTTGTTTAATATCTACGATCCAATACCCAAGTAAGAGTATTGTGATTGACATTAATCCCGCCAAAACTATCTCTGTAGTAATCGCCGAAGCTCCTGCTAATAAAAACCCGGTTTGTAATACAATTTCTGCAAAAGACAAAACAATTAGTAGTATACTAAACCTTTTCAATAAGACACTGTTTTTTTTATCTCTTTTATGCACTAATACTAATGCCATACTACTGTAAACCAATAACAAAACCAAATGCAAACTTGCTTGTAACCAATCTGAAAAAGCAACTGGTCCGTTAGGTAATATTTCATAATAGTATGTAATAATCTCTAGCTTTTCTTGCGCACTATCAACATATCTTGGAAGAAAAAAAATTAACATTGCCAGAAACGGAAAAATATGTATTCCATCTATTTTTTTTAATCTAAAAGAAACCTCACCATAACTATGAACAAACAAATAAAAACAAGGTCCTACCAAAAACAATAGCGGGTATCCAATACCAAATAAATTAGGCCACTGTTTAATGAGTTGAGTTGTAAATAATAAATATGTAAAAAGATGTTGTATCAATCCAAAAAGAGCAATTGCCAAAAAAAAACGAGATCTATAGAGTGAAGTACTTTTTAAAACTATTAAAATAACAAAAAGACCTATTAAAATTATACCTCCTAACAAAAAGGTAATTACAAAAGAAAAAGACTCTATACTATTCATAGTATAAAAATAGTGCTACTTAATTAAATGGGAAACACAATCAAATAAGAATCTACCAAAAAAGAGTATCAATTAATTAAGAGCTCCCTATTCACAACAGTTCACGTAATTTTCTTGGGTACTTTTATGTCATAAAAACATACAATTATGACACGAAAAATTTTAAAAGGATTAGCATTATTTTTAGTATTAGACATCGTTCTTTTATTAATCTACGGGTTTGTACAGTATCCAAAAGCCAAAGGAGAACAACACTTTGTTGCCGAGCGCATCATTTATGCCCCCAAAGATCACGTTTGGGAAATTATCGCTGATGTAGGAAATTATCATGAAGTTACAGCCTCAAACATACATCATGTAGAAATTGTCGAAGGGCAAGGTTTAGGTATGAAACGTGTATGTAGTGCTCCAGATGGTAGTAGTTGGGAAGAAACCTGTACGGTATGGAAACCAGGTAAAGAGTTTCAATTTAAAGTAGATACTCAAAAAGAAGATTACCCTTTTCCTTTAAAATCATTATCTGGCTCCTGGATAGTCGAAACCGTAAGCCCTTTACAAACAAGATTGTTATTAGATTTTACTTATGAATTCAAAAGTCCTTTTTTAAGTGGATATTTCCTTTCATTGGGCATGAAACAAGCTAAAAGAGATACCGAATACTTATTAGATAATTGGCAAAGACTAGCCGAAAGTAAAAGTCAAATTTCAAAATCTACATTATGAAAACAATAATTATAAACATTTCTATTTTTCTATTTACTATTATTTCTTTCGCCCAGCCAAAAGTTCCTGATTGGTTCATTAAAAATATGGAACAATCGATCGGTACATGGGTTACCAGTAACGATATGTATAAGAATAAAAACGAGCCTTTTGATGCATATGAAATGCAATGGGAATGGGGCGTGGGAAAACAAAGTATAACCGGGAAATTATACGGGCTTATAGCCAACAAAAGGCAAGGTTTTTTTTGGGAGTTTAGACAATATTGGGATGTAAAAAAACATCAGGGTACTATAGTGCAATATGGCGGTGATGGCTCCATAGGAATAGGCCCTTTGGTTATGAAAAAAGATCAATTTTTTGAATTAATCCAAGAGTTTGTATCTCCAAAAGGAGAAAAAACAACTCACGGTCATCGATCTAGTTTTAAAAAAGGTAAATTGACTACTACCTCTTATGGTATCTCTACAAATGGTAAGTGGACAGAAAACCGAACATACGAATGGAGTAATATTAAAAATGATTAACATTAAATCTACATGTACAGGCTTATATACATATATAAGCCTGTACAATAATATTAATTATGTGATCGAAGCCATTTAAAGATATGTTCTGTTTCATAATTAATACTATGTCCTTCGTTTACTATTCGGTATTCAAAATTCTCTTTCTCATTTAATCTTTCTATTATTTGCTTAGCATGTGAAACTGGTACTACCTTATCATTTTTACCATGAATTAACAAAAGATGATTAGGGTAATTCTCAATAAAATGTATCGGCGAACTTTTAATCATTTTTGCTCTAATCTCTTTAAGTGGTGCTTTTTTACTTAAAAATTGATATTTGTATTGTTTCTCATATCTGTTATACATTTTTTTTGAAAAAAAATCTGTTGGAGCTGCCATCGATATAACAGCATTAATACTATTGTCTCGTATTCCCATTAATAAGGCTACCGTTCCTCCTCTACTCGCTCCACTTACTACTATTCGTTTTTGATCAATCGCATTATATTCGGTTTTTGCTACTTCTAATAGGCGCAAGGCATCATCTGTCGCACCATCAAATGCATCTCCAAAAAAACCATCAGAACAATATCGTCGGCCATTTGCAACTAATGCCTGCCCACGATATGAAGGAATGATAATAAAATAATTCTGTAGTCTTTTATATAAAGGCCCAAAATTTTGAATATCCACAACTGGATTAGATTGATCTAAACCATTTGCCCAAAGTAATGCGGGATAACTCTTAGAAGCGTCATAATTACTAGGTAATATTACTGCTCCATAATGTTTAGTCTCATCTTTAAAATGCCGTATCACCACCAATACCCGCTCATAATAATATGCACTCTTATTTACGATCATATAATAATCACTTTGAGAAGAAAAGTCATTCCAAGAATTTACAATATTCGATAATTCTTCATTAGTACTAGGAGCATAAATATCGCTTAAAGCCATTTCATTATTGACATCAATCGTTTTGTATGAGATTCTATTCTTACAATCGCAAATACTGCTTCTATAATATAAGATGCAGGCCAATAATAACAAACCACAAATCGAAAGGGCTATTTTAATTCTAGTGTTCAAAATTATTTATTATATCAATCCTTAAAATAAGGAATTCTATATATATAAAAGTACAATTTCATGAAAATGTAGTTTCAATTTTAAGACACACAAATAATTGAGTTTAACATATTTTTAATACTAGTAACGTTTATTTTAGAATAAAAAATTCGACATTACTAAAAAAAATTACATCTATGAGTCTATCCAAAGTAACCTTTACCAATGCCGAAGGTCAAACCCTATCTGGAAGATTAGAACTTCCGGCAGATCAACACCCTCATAATTATGTGTTATTTGCTCATTGTTTTACTTGTAACAAAAATTTGGGAGCTGTGAGAAATATTAGTAGAGGACTTACATCTAAAGGATTTGCGGTATTGCGATTTGATTTTACTGGCCTCGGAGAGAGCGAAGGTGATTTTGCGGATACTAATTTCTCTGGTAACGTAGAAGATCTCGTTGCAGCAGCCAATTTTTTAAAAGAAGAATATCAAGCCCCCACTTTGATTATAGGACATTCATTAGGTGGTGCTGCTTCTATTTTTGCCGCTTCAGAGATTGATTCCATTAAAGCCGTGGTCACAGTTGGAGCTCCATCTAACCCAAAGCATGTAAAGCACTTGCTAAAAAGTGGTTTAAGTGAAATCGAAGTTAGCGGTAAAGCAGTTGTAAATCTAAGTGGCAGAGATTTTACGATCAAAAAACAATTTATCGATGATTTGGAGACTAAATCATTACCTGATGTTGCCAAAAATCTTAATAAAGCAATTTTAGTAATGCATTCTCCTCAAGATACAACCGTAAGTATAGTTAATGCCGAGGAGATTTATCATGCAGCTAAACACCCCAAAAGCTTCGTTACCCTTGATGGAGCCGATCATTTGTTAATGAGAAAAGAGGATTCTATATACGTTGGAAATGTTATTGCAGGATGGTCATCAAAGTATATTGATATTCCGGAGGTACAAAAAATAAATAGTAAACATGACGTGGTTGCCAGTTTGGGTAATGCCAAAGGGTATACCACACAAATGAAAATTGGAAATCATTATATGCTTGCCGATGAGCCTGAAAGTGTTGGTGGAAACGATTTTGGTCCTTCTCCATACGAATTCGTATCCGCAGGATTATCTTCTTGTACAGCCATGACCATAAAAATGTATGTTGCGCGAAAAGGTTGGGACCTTCAAAATGTAGAGGTACACACTAGTTATGGCAAAACCCATGCAGAAGATTGTGAAAATTGTGAAGACCCCACGGCAAAGATTGATACCTTTCAAAGAGAAATTAAATTAGAGGGTAATTTGGATGAAAAACAAATCGCCAGAATATTACAAATAGCAGACAAATGCCCAGTACATAAAACATTACATAGCGAGACGCAAGTGATCACAAAGCTGATTTAGAAATCTGTGATTACTATTCTATTTTGGAATATCCGTCAATACAACATCGTATCGATATACAGTGTATATTGATGATCTTAAAGGTATTAAATTGGATATACCTCAATAAACATACATATTTGTAATAAAGAAACTAGTTTAATAGATATAAATAAAAAAAGTCCATATGAAATTAGGAGCGTTTTCAATAAGCCTTAGTGTCAAAGACATTTTGGCTTCAAAAGAGTTTTATGAGACACTTGGGTTTAAAGTTTTTGCGGGTGATATTGAAAAAAACTACCTCATCATGAAAAATGAAAATTCATTGATCGGGCTTTTTCAAGGAATGTTTGAGAATAATATTTTGACTTTTAACCCAGGATGGGATCAAAGTGCTAATCATCTCGAAAACTATGATGATGTTAGAGAGATTCAACAAAAACTCAAAGAAAAAAAGATCATGTTACAAACCGAAGCAGATCAAAGTAGTACAGGACCAGCAAGTTTAATGATTCTGGATCCAGATGGAAATACAATTTTGATTGATCAACATGTGTAATTTGTTATAGAAATAAAAGAAAAACATCTCTAGACAACCATTTAAGAAAAACCAACGTCTATTATAATATATGATGCTATATATAATAAACTGAAAATCTTAAGGTATGACAGAGATTAAAAAAAAACCTAAAACGAGTGTTGTTTTATGTGCTATTGGTAGCGCTCTTTTACTAATTATGGCTTTATTTCACGGAAGTGGTTTTGTATATGTTAGTGAAGCTATTAAAAATTCAAATGCCGAAGAATTTCTAAAAGAAATAGTCCCCGTTTTATTTGCACACCCTTCTATCCACCTCATTAGTCTTACAACTTTTGGCATTTTAACCATTTTCTTGAACTATGATTATAAAAAAGTATCCATTACACTTTCTTCAATCATCATCATTGATGCTGTGCTGGCGTTTTATCTAGGAGGAATCATTCCTGGGATTCTATTAACTATTGCCGCCACATGCTTTATCCTTGTAAGTTTAGATTTAATTAAGAAAAAAGAAAATGTATCTAAAAAGGATTTTCCGTTCCCTAATTAAAAAGACCGTCAATTATAAATAAAATCAACGGTCTTCTTGAAAAAGTATCTTTTTGAGATCTGTATAAACTCTATTTATTGCTTTATCAACCTCATTGTTTTAATAATAGTATCATTATCATCACTAACAGATAGTAAATATATTCCAGAAGCATTTACTTTTGGAGTAATTGTAAAAACTTGATTTTTGGATGCTTTAGAAATATTTTGCTTATGTATTATTTTTCCGGCCATATTGTATATGGTAATAGCATAAGTTCTTCCTTCTACGAATAAACTAGTGGATAGACTAATTTTATCTGTAAATGGATTTGGATGTACTCTAGTGTGCAATTCAGATATTTGGTGTACGGGCGGAGTTGAATATTTCACCTTGGTTTGATTATTTCTTGTAGCATTACAAGAATCAATAAACTGCCATCCTCCAGAAGTTCTTTCAAAAAGGTTTCCTTGATAGGTCACTTTGGCTCCAACGGCATAACTTACTCCACTCTGCCATGGAGCTATCCCATCACAAATACTAACAGGTTGTGGTGTACTATCAGTGGTATAATTAATAATTATTCTTGCCGCTTTACCTGATCCTCCTTCATATGAATCAGCAACTCTCTTTGCAGAAGTATCCGTTAGGCTCCTTCCTTTTCCTCTAATAATAAAACTTATGTTATTTCCTGATATCCAATTACTTTTATTAACCAAACTTTGCACCATATTTTTAAGATCGGGAGAACGTTGAGCATTTCCACTTTGATTACTTGACCAGGAGTCTGGGTTCCAAACCACTTTATTAGATAAAGTAGTTCGATTGGATACTTTATTAGAATTAGAAAAAGCAGGCGAATTACTACTATCATGTAACGCTATTTCTAATTCTGCTTCGGCATTATTGCTTTCATCCGCAGTGAATTGAAGATACGCGCTAGTGATTGTGGCATTTTTAGGCACACCTACGGATCTAAAATACAAACCTATTACTTGGTTTCCCGAATTGCTATAGCTATCATACACCAATTCTAAGTCGCTACTGTTGGTATATAAATCCCCATTTTCACTTTCTTCAACATCGTCGTTACCCCCAGAAATTGCAATATCTACCGTATTATTATCCGGATCCGGGTCTACCACAGTTCCTTTATTTATAGTAACAACGCTTCCATTAGACGGGTTCCAAATATCCAAATTACTAGGTATTGCAAAAACATTGTCATTAGAAACAGTTCCTACTTGAGAAGCATTATCAACTTTAACAGTTCGAGCTTCAATTTTATCTTCATCTACAAAAATCCATTTAAATTGATTAAACCTTGCCGAATTACGAGTCCAGTTTTTATTATCATTATTTGATCGTAATGGGGCACCCCAGCAACCTTCACCGGCATATACGGTTCCGTTTTGATTATCTCTTACAAAACCCTCATCACTACCAGACCCTGTAGATGGGCGCACTGGCCAAGTTGTTTTTACAGTATGTGCATCACACTCTACTACCAACTTTACTCCCTTATCGTAAAAAAGTTGAGCCCAATTGTTATATTGATTATTTCCTTCGGATTTTGAAGAAACATGAGGTCGCATTGGTTTATGGTATTGAGCCATTTTCCAGACGGTATTTGGATTTGCGTCTAGATCATTTCTTAACCATGTTGTTTGATTTCCTGAAATCGAAATCTCTGTATTTAATGTATATGTTCTAACTAGATTATTTCCAAAAGTTAAAGCATAGTAAACACTTGTTGATGGCACATCAAAAAGATGATAGATACTATTGTTACTATCCTCATGATTACCTCTCGTAGCTACTATAGGAAACATTCTATTATCGCTGGCTATTGTTAGTTGCCAATCGTTAAACCAATCTCTCCATTCTCCGTTACTATCACCATTAGTCATATCCCCACCAAACAAAACGGCATGTGGCTTTAGTTTTGCCACTAAACGGTTTGCATTTTGTCTTGGTGTTCGATTATTTCTAGAATCTCCCCCTGCAATAAAAGATAATCTACTATTATCTGCAGGGGCTGTTTTAAACCAAAAACGCTCACTAGTTCCTTGACTATCGCTTATTACAAAATAATAAGCAGTATTAGGCGATAAGTTCGTAAGGCGGGCAAAATTATTATTCATTCCTTTATAAGAAACGGTACGATCTGGAGTTTTTGAATTTGGATAATTAGTATAGTTCGTTCCAAAATCTGTAGTCCCGTAATACACAGTTGGATTATTTCCTGATGTTTGGTCCCAACCAATGACTATCGATGTTGCTGGGTTACCACGTAACGTCAAACGATATTTACCGTTTGATGAATACAAATTGATTGCAAGCAAAGAAATTACTAGTACAAGAATTCTTTTCATTTTGTGTAAATTAAGAGGTTAATGTTTATATTAAGTTGGTGTCTTATTACTTTAAATTTATTCATTCTTAACAAATTGTCCTATTACTTTAACAAGTTGAAAAGGTTTTAATTGTTTGACTCTACTTTTTATTGCTGTAAAACTAATTCTCCTACTGTACAAAAATCTACTAAAAAAAGAATCTTAATTTAGAATTAAATTAGGTAACAAAAGATTTTCTTAAACATAACAATGATTTCAATTGTCCTTAACCTGAATAGAATTTACTTTGTATTATGAAAAATTCAAAAGCGCTATTACTTATTAAAATTTCTGTGATATTAATTTTTATTGGCAGAGCTTGGCAACATTTATTTTGGGACGCTCCTTATCGTTCTTTTTTTTGGGACGAATCTTTGTTAAAACCCATAGTAGAAGGAGTTTTTAACACCTCTTGGAAAGAATATGTCACAAGTAGTAGTACAGATACTTTTATTCAGAATATTATACGATGTAATGGCTTACTGTATGCCACAGCTGCCCTTGCGGTACTATCGATTAAAGAAAAAATCAAAATTTGGCAACGAATACCAATACTTATTGGAGGGATAAGTCTTATTATTCTTTCAATATTAATGACTAAAGAGAAGTTTTATCATACAGCTCAATTTTTTGAACATAGTATTCAATTTGGATTACCATTTATCTTACTATTTTGTTACCAAAAATCAATACGTAAGGAACGTATAATCCTGTTGTTAAAAATAGTAATTGCAATCACATTTTTCTCACACGGTTTATATGCATTTGGGTTCTATCCAGTACCTGGTAAGTTTGTAGATATGGTGATTCAAATTTTTGGTTGTTCAGAGTCTATAGCGATCACCTTTTTATATATCGCGGGCATTATAGACTTTGTATTAGCTGTACTTATTTTTATTCCGAAACTTGAAAAATATGCGCTATGGTATGCTGTATTTTGGGGATTATTAACTGCTCTTGCTCGAATAGTGGCTAACTTCTATATAGCCTTTCCACTAGAATCTATTCATCAAAATTTTCATCAAATGTTATACCGATTACCCCATGGCTTAGCTCCTTTGGCAGTGCTATTTATTACTAATTTTCGAACAAAAAATTATAAATCAAAAAAAGGCCGTCTTACGACGGCCCTTTAGTATCAATTCTCTCAACAAATCAATTAGTTAATAATAAATTGTTCTACAGTTTTATTCTGCGAATTTTGAATTTTAAGCATATACATGCCTGATCTCAAGAAATCCACATTTATAGAACCATTACTATTAAGCTTCCCTTTTCCAACTACTTGCCCCATTAAGTTAATAATAGAATAAGAAGTATCGGAAATATCTTTATTTGGAATAAACACTTGTAACAAGTCTCCTCTTTTTAATGGGTTTGGTGCTATTCTAATTGTAGCGAAACCATCTTCATCCTCAGTACCTAACAATGCTGTTGTTGGTCCAAAATCTGCAGCTACAGCAGCAGAAGAACCACAAGAACCCTCATAGATTTTTACATTAGAGAATGTAGAATTATTTCCAGAACCTGCATCATTATCATTGATAAATACAAGTCTATCCATACTACCTGTATAGAAATTACCTACCGGAATAACATATGTTGTTGTACCACTAGAATAGTTATCAAAATTTGTAACTCCATAATTTTGAGTACCATGAACCTTAAAGTATCTCGTAGAAGTCAAACTGTTATCATTTTCAAAACCAACAGCATGAATCTCTCCTTGAGATGTACTACTAAAATCAAACTCTATAACAGTACTTGCTGTTACATTGTAATTTAGTGCAATGTACTTCCAAGTGTTATTGGTCAATGCTAATGAAGCTCCTCCAGTTCCCACAGAGAAATCTCCTGCAGAATCTTGATTAGAGAATCCTACAATTTGGAAATCGTTAAAGTTTAACGAATCACATGTTGGATCTGGTCCTCCTGAACCATCTTGAATACTTACTGCATCAATGGTTACATCACCTTGCCAGCTACTACCTGTAACTGTATTAAATCTTAACTGAACACTAGCCTCTCCAGCATAAGCCGAAAGGTCGATATCCGCAGCATTCCAGTCACTTCCTTGTGCTCCCGTTCTGCTAAATACGCTAGTCCAAGTTCCTGTATTATCTGTTCTTGCTTCAACGGCTAAGTTTCCAATTGCGCTACCTACCATATGATATTGGAAAGTAAGACTAGGCGAAGTTAATCCACTAAAATTTAAACAAGGAGAATTTAAAATTGCTCTTTTGTTAGGATATCCCGTTCCGTTTCCTGAAGCCTCTACATAAAGGTAAGTATTACCATCTATTGCGCTACTTGGTCCTGTTCCGTTAGAAGGTGTACCTCCAGAATCTCTTGTCCAGTCTAAATCATCTCCTGTAGTTGCATTTGACCACTCTCCAAGGTTAACTTCGAAACTTTCTGCGAATGGGAAAGAAGCTACATCTCCAGAGCAGTTTCCTGGCCCTGGTCCTGGATCATCACAAGGGTTTACAAAAGAAACCGTTTGATCTGTTTGACCATTTGATCCCCCGTTATTATTTTCGTTGGCACCTTGTCCTACTCCTCTTTCAGCAAATGCTTTCCAAATTATACAGTTATACTGCCCTCCATAAAGATCTTGATCAGCTTGTAAAATACCGTCACGACCAGAAACAAATCCTGGGTTGTTTGCTGTATTTTTCAACCCTTCTACAACAAGAGCCATAGCAATATTGTTCCCACCTGTTCCATTATAAAAATCTGCATCAAAACCTTCTTGGTCTATTAATGCCCATGTCATATCCCAAAGGATAGTTGCAAAAGCATAACCAACTCCATGAGGTCTTGCCAATCCACCTATATCCGCATAATCTGTATCATTAATAGATCTGTTGGTAGAATAACGTGTTGGTCTAATACCAGCTCCATCAGTTGCTTGACCAAGAACATAAGCTCCTACACCTCTTCCATCAGTTCCAACATCACCAGCTCTCATAGATAGCATTAATCCAAAATAGTCAGACCATCCTTCACCCATTTGCTCAGATCCACCAAGTACATTTGATGATGGTCCTCCTACCAAACGAGTAGAGATACCATGACCATACTCATGTACAATAATTACATTATCAAAAGATCCATCTCTTCCCGGATTAGTACGGTTCCATAAGAACATTTGCATTCTTGGATTACTACCATCACCTGGTGTTGCAAAATTTGCATTATTAGTACCACTACCATCTTGCGCATCTGCATTTACAGAATCACTTCCTGCACCTCCATTACCATAATTGTTTTCCTGGAAGTTTCCACTAGCTTCATCAAAACCATATTGGTAGAATACATCGTGTATAATATTGTTCCAATAGAATAAATTAGTAATAGAAGCATTTAAATAATTGCTTGGTGCTTGATTTAAGTTAACTGGAAAATCGAAATCCAAACCAGAACCTCCATCAGGAGAAAAACCGGTTCCGTTATTACCATTACTATCATCTTGTGCTCTTACATTATTACCTCTTGTTGTTGTAAACTCAGCTCCGGCAGCACCATTAGTATCATGCCATCCAAAAGGAGATGCTGTTGCATTAGCAGGATTCGTAACAATAGAACGTCCTCCATGAATTGGACTCTCTACAGGCATTGCATATACGTTATACGAATCTGGTGCCAAAGCTGCAGATTCTGCTTTCGTTAACGGACCTACTTTTTTAGTGTCGAAAAGTACAGATTCACTGTGTCCATGATTCTTGTGATCAGGTGCATCAAAATTACAGCTAATTACATGATCTTCTTCATGAATCACACTGTTAGTTTCGGCATCAACATCACTAACCCACCAGTGTTGTCCGTCTTGCTGATAGATACTAACGTTCCAAGAAAGTCTTAATTGGCCTTTGTGCAACCTATAAACTTGCTGAACCTTAATTGGTTGATCATCAATAGTGACTCCTGAATTTTTATAAACCAAGACATCACCTAGTTTAGATTTTCCTACTGTTCTAGAAAGGTTTTTGGCAGCGGCTAATTTGTGCTTGCTCAATACCGTTCTAATTGCCATTTCTGGTGTAATAGACGATTTAACCGAAGAAATTTTAGTATTTAATTCGGTAATAAACTGATCTATGGTATAGGTTACCTGATTATTTTCTACAGATAACTTATAACTACCATCCATAATCGGAATGTTGTTATACATCTGCCTTAGATAAACATGTGTAAGACCGTCTTTCAACGAAGGAACTTCGTCGGTAATCTTCCATCCAGAATAATCGTTAATGGTGTTTGCGGATTTTGAAGAAACTGACACCGCATCGCTTAAATGATTTTGGACCACACCATTGAAGTCCTGTGCAAAAGTTGTTTGCCCTATTAGAAAAAATAGAATGACAAACGAGTAGACTTTTTTCATAAAAATAAGTTTTGAGTTTGTGTATAGCAAAATTAAGGATTTTTAAAGGTTTTATTACTATTACTATCAAACACATACTAAATTATCATAAATTAACATTTATATTGATTTTATTGCAACACATATGTTAAATCAGCTATTTTAAAGTCTACTGAGCCCCTAGGTATTATAAATACTGAGTTAAACAAAAATTGATATCTTGTCTAGCCATAAACCCGTAAAACACAAAAAATAAAAATACCTTTTTAAGATTACGGTAAAAGTGTCGATATTTATTTTGTTTTTTTAATTTAATTCGCGAATTCGGGCTATAAAAGAGTTGTTTTGATTAACAAAACCTATCAAACCCTAAACAAGATATTCTTATTATAAAAAAAGCATATTTGTCGTTTAATCTCATAAATACAACCTAATGAAGACTTTAACTTTCGAAACTTCACTTAATTCTAATCATAGTATTATTGTTCCGGAACATATTGCTCAACATTATTTACAACTGAGATATAAACGAGTAATTACCGAAATTACGTTCAAAAACAAGTCTGTAAGATTTCATGCTGCCTTACAAAAGTATCATAATAAGCACCATATTACATTTAATAAAGCCAACCAAAAAAGTATCGGTGTTTTTCCTTCAGATTACTTTAAAGTTGAATTATTTGAAGACACCTCAAAATATGGTGTAGAAATGCCTGAAGAATTCGAGGCAGTTCTACAAAGTGATCCTCAAGGTTTTGATATTTTTGAATCTCTAACTGATGGAAAAAAACGAAGTCTAATTTATTACATTCTAAAAATTAAAAACTCACAAACCAGAATTGATCGTTCTCTACTAATTACAGAAAATTTAAAGTTGGGAATTAGGGATCATAAAGAATTAATACAAAAGAGATAACGTTCTGTATACGGTGCGCCACTCGCAAGCTAGTAAGATTTCATGCTTAAATTCTTTGCCATAAACTAAAACTACATTATCTTACGTTTACAAACGAACATACAAATCATAAAACCATGAAAACGTTACAATTGGTAGTTCTTACCCTTCTATCTATCAGTATTTTTAGCTGTAAAGGAGAAAAAAAAGAAGCTACAGATCAGGAAAATAATACAGAAACTGTAGAAACTACTTCAAAAAAAGAAGAAGATATTACAAAGACAATAACATTTAACCTAGAATCTAAAAGTGAAAGTAACGTGTCTGGTAAAGTTACTTTTATAGAATCCGAAGGACTTGTAAACATGATCGCAGAATTAACAGGACTTACCGAAGGTGAACATGCAATACATATACATGAAAAGGCAGATTGTTCATCTGCTGATGGAAAATCAACTGGCGGACATTGGAACCCTACTATGGAACCTCATGGAAAATGGGGAGCAAAAGAAGGGTATCATAAAGGAGATATTGGAAATTTTAAAGCCGATACAGATGGAAATGGTAGTATTAATTTTGCCACCACTGATTGGTGTATAGGTTGTGATGATGACAAAAAAAATATTCTTGGTAAAGCAATTATAGTACATCAAGGTGTTGATGACTTTACCTCTCAACCTTCTGGTGCTGCCGGTAGTCGTGTAAGTTGCGGAGGTATTATTCAATAATTAGAACATAATCAAAATAACAAGAGGTTGTTAAAGCAACCTCTTGTTATTTTAAATATTAAAACAATACACTTACCCACTATTCTTGCAGATCAATATTTTAAATGCAACCAACAGAATTAATCATAGCGTTACAAAACAAAAATCAAGCTGCTTTAAAAAGTATCTATGATATGTATTCTGCAAATGTATATGGGATTGTATTTAACATTCTTAAAGATGAAACTTTATCAGAAGAAGTTGTGCAAGATGTATTCATAAAAATATGGAATAATTCTAATTCGTATTCTGAAAAAAAAGGAAGGTTTTTTACATGGATTCTTAATATCGCCCGTAATGCAGCGATCGATAAAACACGATCCAAAAATTTTAAGAACACTTCACAAAACCTTACTATCGATTATTTCGTAGATATATTAGAAGACAAAACTAATTTCTCTAGTAAAATAGATAGTATTGGAATCAAAAAATATATTACCACATTAGAACCATTGTGTAAAAAGATAATCGATCTATTGTTTTTTAAAGGTTTTACACAAAAGGAAACAGCAGAAGAGTTAGATATTCCTTTAGGAACAGTAAAAACAAGGAATAGAATTTGTATTGATAAACTAAAACAAGTATTAGAAATATAAGTAGTACATGGATATTAAAGCATACATAGCATCTGGTATTTTAGAACTTTATGTTTATGGTTCTCTTTCTGAAAAGGAGAATGCTGAAGTATACCTAGTACTACAAAAATACCCTGAAGCTATTGCCGAGGTAGAACGCATCGAAAAATCTCTACAACAATTATCCGGAGCTGTAGCGCCAGAAGATACTCATGATCTTTTTTCTAAAATTGAAAACAAAATACAAACTGATAGTGATCCTGTCATTCCTATTCATCGTAAACGTACTAATTGGACGACCTATATTGGGTGGGCTGCATCAATTGCTCTGCTAATTGGGTTATTTAATCAATTAAACAAGAACAGAGTATTAAGAGAAAAAATAGTCAAAAACCAAATAGAACAACAATTACTAGAAGGAAAAATTAATGTAGCAGAGGAAGATCTTAATACTGCTAAAACTATTTTGAGTGTTTTAAGAAATAAAGATATTCTTCAAATTCCTTTACAAGCACAACAAGTAGATCCAAATGCATACGCCGCTGTATACTGGGATAAAGAAAATGAAAAAACATATATTGATGTTGCTGGCTTACCAACCCCACCCCCAGGGAAAGTATATCAAGTATGGTCTCTAAAGTTAAGTCCTCTTACTCCAACAAGTTTAGGAACTTTAGATACATTTAATGAAAATGATCACAAAATCTTTTCTCTAGCCAATCCAAATGATTCTGAAGCTTTTGGAATTACTCTTGAGCCAGAAGGAGGAAGTGACTCCCCAACATTAGAAATGTTATACACTTTAGGTACGGTAACATCATAAAAAAAAGGAACTAAGAATTAAATCCTAGCTCCTTCAATATTTTATCTAAAGTAAATCTTCTTAGTTCGCCTCCGTAATTTGAGCTCCACTATTCATATAGATATTTGCTCCAGCAAGTCTATCTATTTCAAAACTAAAAGATGTAGTAGGCGTATCAAATTGCTCAGAATAGTTATTTGGTGTATTAAATCTACCCGTTCCATAACTAAAACTTAATTCACACATTTCATAACCCGCTTCTACCTGATACTTTATTTTTAGTTTAGTGTCACTTACAGCCGATACATTAATGTGACCAACTTCAGTACTACCAGAGATATCACATCCGTTAACATCGGTAATAAGCTCAATATCTACACCTGTTTCTCCACGACTATTTATAAAGGTATATGCTAAGAATGTATTAAATACATCATTCTCACAAAAACCACATTCTTCATGGAAACCATATGCCTGAACACACTCAGCTTCACATTTTTGCGTACAATATTCAAAAGATCTTACCCAATCTTGGTAGTAATAACATCCTGAATAGTAAGAATAGTTATAACGTTGTGTACGGCTTTTATTGTAAGCAAAAGCAGAATAAAAACAACTACTATTTTTATCATAAATTTTTGAATAAGCTACTATTTCAAAACAATCTAAGTTAATAGAAGATAATGGAATAACGTAAGTCGCTTTTTTAGATCCTCCGTAGTAATATGGAAAAGCTTTGAAGTTAAATTTACGAAGGTTTGGAAAACCATTAGAATAGAAAGGCACTTGCCCTTTTTCTCCAATATAAAGATATACTTTTTTCATATACCTAGATTTATTTGCTCTAAATGTTAGGTACAAGTTTTCATCGTCATTAGACACTTCTACTCTACCTACTCTTTTCTTGTAAGAACCAACCAATAAAGGCATGATTTTAGTTTCTCCACAAGCACGAGTTTTCACATCTTCCGAAGATAATTCTGAAGGCTTTAATAAAGTATAATCATAGTTCCAGTATGTTTTTCCTTCGAATTCTTCTGGAGCATTTTCTTCTTCCGTTTCTCCGCCTTCGGCTTTTGATAATCCCATGGAACCATCATTTTCTACAAAATCAGATTCTGCAATCGCTTCTATTGGATCTGCAGTAAGTTCATTTTCTTCATCTTTGCTACAAGAAGCAAAAACTAATAATAATGCAATAAATGAATAACGTAATACTAAGTAATTTTTTTTCATATTAATGAATTGGTTAAAGTTGATAATTTTCTCCCCTGAGTAAACAAAATTATAAAAAAACAATGGTTTAAAAACGGTAATACATTGTAAAACCGACGTAAGTAAAATAAACTCGACTATCTTCATGATTACCCAAAAACCAACTAAAGTTTGTAAGGCAAAAAAAGCCCGTCTGCGCCCCTGCAGACAAGCTTTTTAAACATCAAAAAAAACAAAAATCAATCTTAAAAATTATAGGTCACAGATGCTCCAAAAAAAAGAGTATCATCTGGCACAAAATAATTCCCTTTTTCTGTTTCTAGATCACTTGCCAATCGCAAAGCTGTTGCAAACTCTGGTTCATACCAAGTATCATTAAAAATATTCTGTATTCCTATTTCTAACCTAAAATTGGATAATTCATAATTAACACCAATATCACCAACCATACTACTTTTATTCATATCATTTTGATACGAATATCTATACCCAAAAGTCCCAGAAACATTCTTTGACAAAATAACTTCTAAAACTCCTTCATTACTCAACTCCAAATTGTTATTTGCACCGTTTTGATCATAGGCATATGTAAGATTTGATCTTACTATTAAATCATCAGTTAACTTATATTCTGTTTCTAAATCTACTCCTACTCTTTCACTCTTGCTATCTGAATTGACTATTCCTTCATCATCTACATAAATAAAACTCTTACTTAGATTAAAACTCCATAAAGAAGTTGCAATAGAAAGTTTTGAATTTGGTGTCCAAGTCAAGCCAACATCTAATCCATATGCTTTGGGTAATTTTGCTCTATCATCTGTAAGTTGCTCTATTTGACCCCTATTATTATATCCTATCCTACCATTAAAAAAAAGGTGAACCTTATTGTTAATCATATATGCACTTTTAAATCCCAAAGTCCATACATTTTTATAGTTAGATTGTTCAATATGATCTTCAAAATACTGCAAGTAATCTATTCTAAAATGACTACTCAATTTGAAGTAATCATTCTCAAAAGTTTTATAAAAAGATCCAGAAATATTTGTATCATATTCAAAGAAAACCCCTGTAGGTAAATCATTTTGATCCACTGTTAATATTTCTGAGTAATAAGAATAGTTGTGAATACTGGCATAAACAATCGGATCTTTTTCTTCGTACAATTCTTGTGAAATATGACTAAAGAACTCATATTCCTTTTCGAGAAACTGTGCATTTACGATACCACTACATAGTAATAATATATTTAGACAAAAAGACTTCATAAACAACACTTTTACGCTTATAGACTTTTAATCTCCTGATAAGTAACTGGTCCCAATTCATAGGCGCTTTCTAATAGCTCTTCTTTTAAACCTGTTACTCTTTCGGCTAATTCATTTGATTTAAAGATCTGTGCCATATGCAAATGTGCTGTAGGTTCAAAAGTTTGATCTACCACATAAGTATTAGCAATATGAAGAGCTTCTTTATATGACCCTTTTAAGTTTAATATATATGCCTTGAGATCATAGGATTGTGGAGTTGGTCTATTAGCAATTTCTTTTTCTGCTATTTGTAAGGCTTTATCATAATCTTGATATTCTTCGGCTAGTAATAATGCATTGTGCACATTATACATTTCCCCATATCTTTTGTCCTTAACAGATTCAAGGTATCCTTCTATATTCGTTCTTTTTGCTTTTTTATTATCCTGAAAACCTACGATCTCGGCTTTAAACAAAAAGTAATCTGGACTTTGATACGTTTTCAAAACCTTATTGATAATCCGTAAGGCTTCTTCAGAATTCTTTTCATGCGAATACGCAATCCATGCGATTCCTTTTTTTGCGTATGCATTAGAAGGATCTATTTGTAACGCCTTCAAATAATGCTCGTACGAATCCTGAATCCTTCCTGCATGCCCATAATAATCAGCAAGATTGGTATACGACCATAGCATTAATCCAACCTTTTTACTTTGTTCTGCTATTATTTTCGCCTTTTCCATATTTCGTATAGTAGCATCCAGATTACCTTTGTAATCATTCCATTTAGCCAATCGAATTAAAAAATTATAATTATTTTGATCTGCAATTTCATTAAGGTACTCCTCTGCTTTTTGATATTCCCCTAACTCCATAGATACATCAAATAGTACCATTTTTGCACTTATATCAGGGTTCAAGACATAAGCTCCAAAAGCTATATTTTTGGCTTCTTTAAATCGATGCTGAGAAATGTAATTTTGAGCCAATGTTAACAGATATCCTTCTTTCTTAATAGCGGCAATATCCACTGTTTTGGTAAGTAATTGTTCGGCTTTCTTTACATTCGAAATATCCCCATTTACTCGAAATAGTAATGAATACTCCTGAGCTGCATTGGCCATCGCCATAATTTGAAGACTATCTTCTTTTATTTTTTTGTTCCAAAACTGTAATCTTAAATTAGAGTTTTGCAAAGTTGTATTTTCATTAGTGTCGAGATATACATTATAATCCTTAGGATTTATAATATCGCTCTTTTCCCTATTGCACGAAGTAATGATCAACCCGATCATTAAAACACATATTATATTACTTATTTTCATTTGTTTATTTTGTTTTTTTATATGATTCTATTCTGAACTTGTTGAAGTTTTTGATCATAGAACCAGTTGGACTACAACAAGCTCAGGATAAATATTTAACACTTACAACTACATATTAGCTATGAGGTACTTCTAAATATGGAAATACATTAAGAGGAGTTTCTCCAGCATTGCTAACACCATCAGTTACCAGAATCGGTAAATCAGGTGTACCATCATTATCAAGATCTTGTCCGTTAAATCGATCTCCGTTTTCACCACCAAATATTAATATTAATGAAACATCGATCACATCATCTGTCAACGTTCTACCAGTTAATACATTAGTACCATCAAAATAAGTAGTGGGCGCATTAGGAGCCACTTGCAATACATCTGATGCCAGGATAGTAGTTAATGTAGGCGCATCTAATCCTAAAATATTAGTCTCATAAGTGGTTCCAAAAGCATCATGTAATGCTACAGCTTGATCTAAAAATAATGGCTGGAATGTTGCTCCTTGTTCTGATGGAATAGTAACATTAAAATTATTTTTAATCTCCGAAGTTCCACTTAGCACTGTATTAATCCCAGGTCGTCCCATTTGATCTTGTTGTGCAAAAGTTCCTGAAAAATCTATCGAAGGCACTACTGGTCCTACTCCTTCGTCATCATTATTGCAGCTTACTAGTCCTATTGTTAGAAATAAAGATGCTACTATATGTTTTATATTATTAAATTTCATAATGTCTGTTTTTGAAAATTTTTAATTATTGTTTTCTTTTTGCTTCTACCCAGGTGTTGAACACCTCTACTCCCGTTCCTGCTGGATGACTAAATGTTCCTCCTAAGAAAGAATTCGGAACCTCTATTACTATTGAAAGTACATTTGTACCATCAAAATCGTCATTTCCAGGGTTATTAAATCCGTTCGGAGCCATTCCTCCTATCACTGCATTAAACTGAGTGAAATCAAAAAAGAATGGATCTTCTCTTAATCCAGCGAAATATGAAATTCCGTTCGAAGAAGAAGTAATTGCAGCTGGTCCTGTACTGATTTCTACCTGGCCCAAATACTGTGCTTCTTCATTAATAACACTATTCAAACCAGTTTGAGAAGGTGCATATGGCCCAAAAAAATACATGATACCATTTCTTGGTATTGCCTGAATAATAAGATCTTCTACCAAATCTCCATCATTATCAATATTAACCTCTACCAATACATTTTCGTCAAAAGTTGCCGAATCTCCAGCCGGAGCTAAAGAACTCTGCACATTGGCTACAAAGACTGTATTGTCTTGATTTGCTCCCTCAAAAGCATAAAAATCAGTTATATCTGCAGTAGTACCCATTACTGCGGGTGCATCCAAATGATCAGCCGCCATAAGCACGGCCCCTATAGAAAGCAGCCCTCCGATAATAAATAAGTTTGTTTTTTTAATACTGTACATTTTTTTAATTTTAAAAGTTTACATCCATACATACGAGGCTAATGTTATTCCGGTTTTCTTTGATTTGTTAAAAATTTGTTAAACAAAATCATAGACTTCATAACGTATACGTTACCTATAGAAAAAAATAAAACTAACTTTGTATTAAACCTGTAACCAATGAATCCTTCAACTTCTGGTTGGATAGAAAAATTTCTTAGGGATTTAGATAATAATCCCAGTTTGGCGCAATGGTCAATGGATGAACTGTACTCTGACCTTAGAAAAGTGGGGTTTATTTATGGTACTTCTATAAGTACCATTATTTCTAATGATTCGGATATTACTCACTCTGAAGAAGAAAAAACGAAAATCAATTTACTTACTGGGTTGGTTATTACTTATTATGATACTATCGAAAATGCCAACAAAAAAGACTGTATCGAAGCATTATTGCAGTATTACGACTTTTTAGATACTAAAAAATCTATTTTTTCTTTTGGCAATGTGTTGACCACTAATAAAACCGAAAAGTTAGAAAAGATCATTCATGCCCGTATTCAAACAAATGAATCTATTTTCAAGAAAAACTTTAGTCATCTATTAACCAATGCATTATTATTTATAGATGTACTAGCTTTTGATTATTACCTCATTCATGACAAAAATCCCTTTAAATATGCGGCAAAATTAGAGGAGACATTAACAAACACTGTTTTTCTAGCCTTAAATTCTAAAGAAAAACAGGATGATTATGATCAACTTTTGGTAAAACTATTTGCTTCATCTGTACGTTATACCAATATTTCGACAGAAGAAGAAGCCAGTTTTGATTTTATCGATTTTGACAGCTATACTGATGAAATTGAAAAAAGATATATTTTGGACCTCACTAGTTTAGCCGTTTGGAATGATCAAAAACTAGATAAAGGAGAGCAAATTTTTATGACAGCTCTTGGAGCCGAATTAGAATTAAAAAATGATACTGTTAAGGAATCAATAGATCTGGTTCAAAAGTTCATTAATGAGCATAAAGAGGATATTGCTTTTTTCAATTATTCTCACCCTGCTTTGCATTTTTATCAGCAAACTTCGAGAACAGTTAGCGTATTGGTATTAAGAAACAAAAAACGTTTGATCAAAGAAATCACCGAAAGTAAAGAACTTATGATACTGCTTGGACAATCGGCTGTAAGAGATCTATCTAAAGATGAAAAGCAACAAGTAAAACAACAACTATTAGATATCTGTAAAACAATACCATCACTTGCCATTTTTATCCTGCCGGGAGGAAGTTTATTACTCCCTTTATTAGTGAAATTTATCCCGCAGCTTTTACCTTCAGCTTTTAATGAGAATAAATAATTACACTTCTAACTTTTCTAACTCGGTATAGTTTCTTTTTAATCTACGCGTTAGGATACCATAGATTAGTCTATAAAATAAAGCTATAAAACCTACAAAAACCAATCCAGATAGTATTGCAGAAATAACAATTACCTTAATAGGAACAGCCTCTAGGTCCCCTTGCTGTTGGTAAAATGTTGTAAAAAATGCTAAATATGTTATTAGAGAGACCAATGTTACCATAAAGAAACCAATATTGAACCAAACATAATACTTTACTGTCTTTCTAGTTTTCAATATATTTTTCATCAACACTTTGGCAGAATCTGTTGTTTGAATTTTTTTATAATTCAAATAAAATCTCACGATAAAAAACACTATAATCGAATAATAAAGAACTGATAATATAACTGTAATACTTTTTATATTAGCTTCTTCAAGTACTTCTTCTCCTGCAAAGCCATTTAATCTTAAGGCAATATCCAAAAATATCCAAAGAGCAAACTCTAATAAACTTATAATGAAAATCCATTTTACCATTGATGAAGATTTTTTCAAAATCATCTGGTAAATCTCGTTGTACGATAGCTTTGGAAGCCCCTCATTTTGCTTCTTCCAATCCTGCTTTAATAATTCTAATTCATCCATATGGGGTCAGGGATTTAATATTTTTTTCAATTTTGTCTTAACTCGATTCATTTTTACCCTTGCATTTACTTCACTTATACCCATTGTATCTGCAATTTCTCTATAGGACTTATCTTCGAGATATAAAAAAACTAATGCTTTTTCGATATCATTTAATTGTTTTACCGCTGTGTACATCAATTTAAGTTGCTGCTCCACCTCATCATCATATTCCTCGGCTTTTATCTTAAAATTCATAGTATCAAGATCCGAAGTCTTAATACTTCTTTTAGATTTACGATATAAAGTAATGGCAGTATTTAAAGCCACTCTATACATCCAGGTACTAAACTTAGCATCTCCTCTAAACTTAGGATAAGCTTTCCAAAGCTGAATAGTTATTTCTTGAAACAAATCATTATGGGCATCCTGATTACTTGTATAAATACGGCACACCTTGTGCACAATATTCTGATTTTGCTCAAGATTCGTTACAAAACTATGTTCTAATTCTTTATTCACTTCGGTCAGTTACATCTTATAGGTAGTCAAGAAAGCATTTCTGTTACAATCTAATAAAAAAGTTTTATAACTTTTCCTTCAAATGACCTGAAAATTAAATGGTTGCAGCAGAACATTTGTTCTTTATATCTGTTATATTTGAGTATAATTTTATGTACCCCTCATTTCTAAAACGATATGATAAAATTTGCTCTTTACATTAGTAATGTTTCAATTGGTCTATCAAATATTGAATTTAATGACCTGATTATTGCAGCTCGACGTTATAATAAAACACACAAAATTTCAGGTATTTTATTACGTATTGATGAGATTTTTTTGCAGTATATAGAAGGGCCAGAAAAAAGCATAGATATACTTTATCAAAAAATAATAAAAGATCATAGACATACTTCTATAAAATTATTAGAAACAGGGAAAATTGAATCAAGAAAATATGAAAATTGGGAAATGCTTTTAAAGAAAACCTCTTTAAAAGAAATAAACCAAATTTTAAAAAAAAATACAATAGAAGCACACAAAAATAGTATTGATCATAACATGGCAAGACTTATCCTTGAAGAATTTATATCTTAACTAGAAAAATCATATCTCTGCTAAAATTGATGTCATGAGTAGTTTATTATCGTATTGTTATTTAAAAAAATAAATATTAAACAACCGCCTGATAATTTATTTGATCTTGATGAATTATTAATCACACTTTTTTCTTACATTTAATTGTTTGCTTGTAACTAAGCAAATAATTATTAAAGAGTACTGCCCCTTATTCTTATGAATATACCTCCGCTCTTCAGTAGTAGTAGTAGTAGTAGTACGATGTCACCTTTTTAGTCTTGATGCAGCATCCAAACACATTGTTATGACTTCTCTTTTATAGGGATTAATGCATTTTTATGTAATCATTAAACTCGATAAAATGAGATGTTTTCTAATTGGAAGCGATAAAAATTTACTTGATAAAATTGAGGAGTTTTTACAAACTCATTTCTTTTATATAACAGCTTGTGAAAAATCTGATTCTTACCTTAAAACTGAAGAAATACTAAAAAAAACGAAACCAGATGTAATCATAGTAGATATTGCTGTAGGTATAGATGATTTAGCAAATTTCTTAAAAATAGTGAAGAAAAATGTTATTGACTGCATATTTATTATACCCCAATGCCCGCTTACTATTGATTTTCTTGAACAAAACAAACTATCCTATTTAATAAAACCCATAGATTACACTCAACTACGATTTTGCATCAATACAGCCTATGTTAATCGATCCAGAGCTATAGAATTGCAGAAAGTATTAACCAATATACAAAGAACAACTCCAAAAAAAAGAATAGCCGTACCTCAAGAAAAGCAGATACAAATGATTCCTACTCAGGATATTCTATACATAGAGGCAGATATAAATTATTCCCACATTCACATAATCGATAAAAAATCTATGTGTGTTTCTAAAACACTAAAAAGCTTTGAGCAACTATTAATCAATAACAAAGAGTTCTATAGAATACATCAATCCTATATTATTAACTTAAATTATATCAATACTATTATTAAAACGAAACTACCGCAGGTTTTAATGACAAATGGAGATATTCTTACTGTCTCTAGATCGAAAAAAACAAATTTTCTAAAACTCATACTTCAATAAAAAGAATAAAACCATTATCAAAAATGATAACGGTTTTACTACTCAATCGAACTCAAAAATAAATCACACACAATCGTTGTACTGTTTATCAATGCCATTGATATTAATAGCTTTTCTTATAAAGTATAAGAACTCAATATTTCAGATTGATTTTTTTAACTAAAACATGTACAACATTATCCTGAGTTCCAAAACTCATATTCCAATTTTAATAATGTCCTAACTCGTTACTATAATCACTGTAGTTAATGACAGTATAACAAGAAATATAACATATCCATCCATCCTTTTCATGATTAATTACTTTTATGATTATCTGGTATTCTTTAAGGTTATAAAGTTGACACATATCAACCCCTACTCTTATAACAAACTACCTATTTTGCATAAACCATTGTAATACCAATAGTATATTGTAGTTTATAATTATCTATTCTGATGTATCTGTATACAGCGGTGCGTTAGTCGTTGCTAATACATCCGTTTCAAGTGCGGTTAATACCGAAGCAATAAGATAGTATGATTTTTTTCATAATAAAACATTTTAGGTTTGACAAGTTTCTAGATTTGGACTTAATCTTATTTCATTATGACGAAGTAAAAAAGAACTTTTAATTTCTTTTTGAGGCTGCGATAAATACGTTAAGATTTCGCTAATACTAAGTTGAATATTAATATCATTTTTACAAAAAGTAAATTATTATCTGGTTGTTTTACTCTATTTTTTAAGTAATTACAATTATTATATTGCTTTTTTTAAGCTTTAGCAAGATCTCTTTAAGTATCATAAATACATTATAACCATAATATAAGTATGGTATAACAGTATTAATATTTGTTTTTTAATAAAGACTTCTTGTATTTGTATCAACAAAGCAGAAAAACATTACTCGAAAACCATAAAATTATGATTATGATAATTCTTCAAAATCATTAAATGATTCTTCAAAAAAATAGGAAATCTATCATTTTAAGAGTTTATCTTTGTGCAACAACTAGAATACATTATGAATATTCCTTTCACTAATTTGCCACGATTAGTTATTATTGGCGGTGGTTTTGCTGGAGTCGCTTTAGCAAGAAAAATATTAAAAGAAGATGTCCAATTAGTTCTATTAGATCGGCATAATTATCATACATTTCAACCCTTATTATATCAGGTTTCAACTTCTTCCTTAGAACCTGATTCTATAGCTTATCCTCTTCGAAAAATTGTGAAAAAAGCAAAAAATACTTTTTTCAGAATGGCAGAGGTAACATCTATAGATGCAGATGCCAAAAAAGTACATACAAATATTGGTGATGTCTCTTTTGATTATTTGGTTATTGCTACAGGTGCTAGAACAAACTTTTTTGGAAACACCACTATAGAGAATAATGCAATGCGGATGAAAAACTTACCGCAAGCTCTAAATCTGCGAAGTTTAATGCTCGAAAATCTTGAGCAAGCTGTTATAACTACAGATCTGGACAAAAGAAAAGAGTTATTAAATTTCGTTTTGGCAGGTGCTGGCCCTACCGGAGTCGAATTAGCAGGAGGAATCGCAGAGTTAAAACTAAATGTTCTGCCCAAGGATTATCCCGACATGGATTTTAGCGAGATGGAAATTCATTTAATCGAAGGAGCTCCTAGAGTACTTCCTCCTATGAGTGAGCATGCCTCAGAAAAAGCAACCAAATTTTTACAAAGATTAGGTGTTCATATTCATTTAAATACCCAAGTAAAAAACTATGAAGATAATATCGTAACTACAAATACCGATTTAACTATAAAAACTGCTACTTTTATATGGTCTGCAGGGGTTACAGGAGCACCAGTCTCGGGAATTAATGCAGCCTCTTTAATTCCAAGAGCAAATCGTTATAAGGTAAATGAATATAACCAGATCGAAGGTTACAAGGATATTTTTGCTATTGGAGATATTTCAGTTATGGAAACTAAAACATATCCCAAAGGACATCCTATGGTTGCGCAACCTGCCATACAACAGGGTAAGCACTTGGCGAAAAACTTAAAATTACATCTCAAAGGTAAAACCATGGTTCCTTTTCAATATTTTGATAAAGGATCAATGGCAACAATAGGAAGAAATAAAGCAGTAGTAGATATTGGTAAATTTAAATTTGGAGGATTCTTTGCCTGGTTTGTATGGATGTTTATCCACTTATGGTTTTTAGTAGGTTTTAGAAATCGTTTTGTTACTTTTTTTAATTGGACATATAATTACATCAATTATGATAAAGCGGCACGTCTAATCGTACGTCCTTTTAAGAATAAAGAGGAAAACAAAATAGAACGTGTGTAAACAAAAACTATTTACCAACTTAGATTTTTTAGTAAAACTACCATAAACTGATTCGTCAAGTTGTAATATATACTTTTCTTCAGAAATTCTTTCTCCAGTATCAGTAATTACAAATCTTTTCCCATTCAAGAACTCCGATTCAGCATTAAAGTCAAGTTCACTAATCTGTTCTTCGATTGCTACATCATCAATAGCTTCTTTGGTGTCACAAGACTCTATAAAAACAGAGAGAATTAATAGTAGTATGAAATAAATAGGTTTTAAGGTTTTCATATTTTTAATTTAAATTCATTTACCTACTTTATATTAGGATTTTCGGTTACCTCCATTTTTAATCAATAACCCAAAGGAACCTGCAAATACCCAGTCACTTATTCTTTTCTACGTTTAAGTTCTAAAATGTATGTAATGGTATTGTTTTAATTAAAATTCAAATCAATAAGATAATTAAGTATTGGCAGACTAATGGTTATTTAGTACATAATGAAGATGTATAAATATTAAATCCCCTCTTAGTTTCTAATGTTATTTTTCAAAAGGTATCAATCCATTCCATTTTTTCTACAGTTCGGTAAGGTTTTGTTTTAATTTCTTAATTGATCAGGCATTTTTGACTTATCAATCAACAAATACATATAAAAAAATGAGATCAATACTAACCTTAATCTTTCTTTCTGTTTTATTTTCTACGCACGCTCAAACGGATATTACGGGAACGGTAACAGACCCATCGGGCATCCCTATCCAGGGTGCTAACATATATTTAGAAGGTACCTATGACGGTGCTTCATCAGATGAGAATGGATCCTTTTCTTTTACATCTTCAGAAACAGGGCAACAAAATTTGGTAGTATCATTTTTATCCTTCGAAACCTATAGTCTAATCCAAGATGTAACGTCAATGACTGATTTAAAAATTGTGCTAAAAGAAGATGTAAACTCATTAGATAGCGTAGTACTAAACGCTGGAACTTTTTCGGCAGGAGATAATAGTAAAGCTTCTGTTTTAACTCCGTTAGATATAGTAACCACAGCCGGGGCAGATGGGGACTTTATTGGAGCTTTACAAACATTACCCGGTACATCAAACAATGAAGAAGATGGAAGGCTTTTTGTTCGTGGTGGAGATGCCAATGAAACCAATATTTATATCGATGGTTTACGAGTTTTTCAACCGTTTGCCGCTACAACCAATAATCTTCCAACTAGAGGTAGATTCTCTTCGTTTCTTTTTAAGGGTACCAATTTTTCAACCGGGGGATACTCTGCAGAATATGGAGATGCATTATCTAGTGTTTTACAATTAAATACTATTGATGAACCTGATCAAGAAAAAACCGAACTTCAATTTATTAATGTCGGATTAGGAGGTGGAAACACTCAAAAATGGGGTAAGAATTCTTTAAGTCTAAACGCTTTTTATCTTAATCTAAAGCCTTATCAAGAAATTATATCACAACGTGTAGAATGGATCAAACCTTACGAATCATTATCGGGTGAAGCTGTGTATCGTCACAAATTTAATAACGGACTTTTAAAAGTTTATGGAGGACTTAGTTATTCTAACTTCGAATTTATCCAGGAGGATATTAATGTACCCGAAGGAGTAAATTTTGGTTTAAAAAATCGGAACTTATATGTAAACACATCGTATAAAGGGACTCTCGGTAATGATTGGAGCATAGCCTCTGGTATTAGTTATGCAAATGATTATAACAACATTGATATCATTAATACGGATGTGAACGATCGCGAAAACAGTTTTCACCTTAAACTAAAGTTAAGAAAGAGGTTTAGTAATAGAGTTAAATTAAATTTTGGGGCAGAACAATTTATCAATACTTTCTCTGAAGATGTAGAGGTTTCAGATGTCGATACAATTAAAACGAATTACGACAATAACAGTACAGCTGTCTTTACAGAAGCAAATGTGTTTTTTAGTAAAAAACTTGCTATGCAAGTAGGTCTTAGAGGAGTACATAACAGTTTATTAGATTATACCAAAGTATCTCCTAGAGTGTCTCTAGCCTATAAAACTTCGTCTAAATCGCAAATATCGCTTGCCTATGGAGATTTTTATCAAGCCCCTCAACAAAACGTATTAAAATTTAACTCCACTCTAGATCCCGAAAAATCATCACATTACATTCTAAACTATTTATATCAAAACAATGGACGAACCTTTAGAGCTGAAGGTTACTATAAATCTTATGAAAGCTTAATCAAATTTGATACAGAAATCCCCGAATTTGACAGTGTATTTAACAATAATGGCGATGGATACGCAACTGGTATTGATATATTCTGGAGAGATAATAAATCAATAAAAAATCTTGAATATTGGATTAGTTATTCATACTTAAACACCGAAAGAGATTACAGAAATTATCCAAATAGAGCTACTCCTAATTTTGCAGCAGAACACAACTTGTCTCTAGTTACTAAATACTGGATTAGGGATTGGAAATCTCTATTAAGTACCACCTATAATTTTGGTTCAGGGAGACCATATAACGATCCAAACGAAAGTGTTTTTCAAAATCAAAAAACAAGAACGTTTAATTCTCTCAACTTTAGTTGGGCATATCTAATTAGCCAACAAAAGATTTTGTACTTCTCTGTTTCAAACGTATTAGGTTTTGATAATGTTTTTAATTATCAGTATGCCAATACTCCGGATGTTTCGGGAAATTTTGCAAGAAGACCGATTAGGCCAAATGCAGATCGATTCTTTATCGTTGGTTTCTTTTGGACTATTAGTGATGATAAGAAAGATAACCAATTAGACAATCTATAAAATCAATAATAAATTCTAAATAAAAGACATATGAAAACTAAACATTACATCGTGCTCGTCTTTGCTCTAGTACTTTCAATAACCAGTACTGCTCAAAACACATTGCAAAGTATTGAAGTTACCATTACCAATGTACAAACAGATGAAGGAACTATTATGATCGGACTTTATAATGCAGAAAGTAATTTTTTAAACAAACCCTATAAATCAATATCAATCAAGGCCAATAAAGGACCCTTAAAAGCCAGTTTTAAAAATATTCTCGAAGGAGAATATGCTATTTCATTATATCATGATCAAAATAACAACAATGAATTGGATACCAATTTTTTTGGGATCCCCAAAGAACCATATGGTACTAGCAATAATGCAAAAGGAAGGTTTGGTCCTCCTAAATGGGTAGATGCTAAATTTTTAGTTTCAAAAAAGACCGTAATACAATCGATTAGCCTCTAATACATTTTATCCATAAAAAACGACACTTCGGTATTCTTTAATTTCAAAACTATGTAAAACGAAGGATCTTTATACTATAAATAAACAACATACATCATGAGAACAATAATCATATTACTTACATTTTTTGCAATTAATACTATACATGCTCAAAATGCTTATGAAAAAGGAATGAAAAAAGCTTTTGAGTTATGGGAAACTAAAAAACCGGATGAAGCCATCAACCTTTTTGAACGTATTGCTAAAGCCGAAAAAGAAAATTGGTTGCCATATTACTATGCCGCGCAAGTACATATCATTACAACCTTTGGGATAAAAGATGCTGAAGAGATTGAATCACGATTAAAAAAAGCACAAGATTTTTTAAATGAATCCAAAACGTTTTCAAAAGAAAATGCCGAAATTTTGATCATGGAGGCTATGTTAAACACTGCATATGTAGCTTATAATCCTTCGGTTTATGGTCCTACACTTTCAGGTAAAGTCGAAGAGTTATATAGAACAGCAAAAACATATGAACCCGAAAATCCTAGAGCTACATTATATCATGCCGAATGGAAAATGGGGGGTGCCAAATTCTGGGGTAAAGATCCTAAGTCTTTTTGTCCTGAGGTAGAAAAAGCTATCTTGTACTTTGAAAAAGAACCAGAAAAAAAGGTTCCTTTTTATCCACAATGGGGTAAGAATCAAATAAAAAGGATTCAACAAAATTGCAAGTAATAAAGTAAGATCCAAACACATGAAAGACGGAGGTATTCTAAAAATAGCAAAAATCAGTTTCATCATTGCAATTGTCATAGAGGTAATTGATGTCCTGTTCAATTTGGATACTCCCATGACCTGGAAAGGGGAGTTAGAAGATAGTATTATACACTTCGCCTTCGCTTTTCCCTTGGCCGCAGTAAATTCTTATTTCTTTAGATTTTTAGGAATATTATATACTTGGGAAAAACAACCGCAGAAAAGATTATGGTTTGGAGCGATTGGATCCATTATTTTAACCATGATTACTTTAGCACTAATACGCACCGTACTAGTTGTAGGTTACTATGGTAAACCTCTAGAGAAATTTATACAGGAAGAAAGGCTAAGCTATTATATGGTAGGCTTTATTATAACGCTAATATTTACATTGTTTTTTCATGCATTCTATTTTTATAAAGAGCTTCAGAAACAAAAAATTACTGAGCAAAAAATAATTGCAGGAACCGCTTCGGCAAAATTCGCAGCTTTAAAAAATCAATTGGATCCTCATTTCTTATTTAATAGTTTAAATGTATTAACGTCTTTGATTGAAGAAAACCCAAAAATGGCTCAGAAGTTTACGACTTCATTATCTAAGGTTTATCGATATGTTTTGGAGCAAAAAGATAAAGAGTTAGTTACGGTAGATGAAGAATTAAACTTTGCAAGAACATATATGACCCTGGTACAATTACGCTTTGAGGATAGTATCGTATTTGATATTCCTGAAAATGCTTCAAATCCCGAAGCCCGAGTGGTACCATTATCGTTACAAATCTTGCTAGAAAATACTATAAAACACAATGTAGTAATGTCTTCAAAACCTTTACATATTAAAATCTATGAAAAAGGTGGGTTTTTAATCGTAGAGAATAATCTACAACCCAAAGAAGTAATTAAACAAAGTAGCGGTGTAGGGCTAGGAAATGTGCAACAGAGATATGCTTTATTAACCAAAAGAAAATTCTCGGTGTATAAAACGGAGAACGCCTTTATAGCGGAGCTTCCAATATTAACCAAAAAAATAAAATTCGCTGATATGCAAGCATCACAAACATTAGAAAATATAGAACATACTAAAAGTCTTAAATACGAACGTGCAAAGGAACAAGTAAAGAAGATTAAAGAATTTTACGGTAACCTTTCAGCTTACTGTATAGTAATTCCATTTTTAGCATTTATAAATTATAATACCACTGGATTTGCTTTACCATGGGTTATCTTCCCAATAGCTGGATGGGGAATTGGTATTGTTTTTCATTATATGGAAGCCTTTGATCACCATTTAATATTTGGTAAAGGATGGGAGAAAAGGAAAATAAAAAAATATATGGACGCATCAAAAAGAAAACGTTATGACTGATTTTAATACAGAACAAGCATATAAACAAGCTAAACTAAGATTAAAAGAAGAAAGAGTTTTTTATGTACATGTTGGAGTATATATTACAATTAATATAGCTTTCATTATCTTTTTTTTGACATCAAAACAATATCTAGATAATTGGTCATTTTGGTGGCTAAGCGCACTTAGACCCTTCTTATGGGGTATAGGGATATTATGTCACGGCCTTTGGACATTTAGGAGAAATATTAAATGGCTTAAAAACACAATATATAGTAAACGCTGGGAAGAGCATAAGATTACAGAAATTATGAATGACGACGATTTAAAACTTTAAAACTACCACAATGGATAATCTTGAACAACAGCGCTATGAAAAAGCAAAGAAACGAGTAGAAAATGAAAAAGGGTTCTACGGCCATTTAACGGTGTATTTAATTATCAATATTGCTTTACTTCTTATTAATGCAGATGTTTTAGATAATGGTATAAGTTCATTATTGAGATGGGAACTATACATTACTCCGGTAGCATGGGGAATTGGTGTTTTCGCTCATGGTATGTCTGTATTTGGTAAACGTATTTTTTTTAATAGACAATGGGAACAACGAAAGATTAAAGAACTTATGGATAAGGATGATTTCTAAAATCAAAATTCATTACAATGAAAGAAATTGAAGAACAAAAAGTTTTTGACGAAGCAAAAAAAAGAGTAGAAAATGAAAAAGGTTTTCACACTCATTTGATTGTATATGTCCTATTAAATATTGTCATTATATTTTTTAAACACAAAATTTTAATATTCATTAATGCAGATCCAAACGATAAAGATTTTTTTGAATTCTGGTGGTTAGGTAACGTGTTAACTCCAATTTTATGGGGAATAGGATTGTTATTTCATTGGTTGTGGGCATTCAAAAAAACGTTCCTATTTAATGACAAATGGGAAAAGAAAAAAATAGAGAGACTAGTAGAAGAAGACGAAGAAATTTAAAAAATAATCATCATGAAAAATTTTGAAGAACAAAAAAGATATGAACGTGCAAAAGACCGTGTAGAAGAATTAAAAAAATTCTATAATAACCTGATATCATATATCATTGTGATAGGATTTCTAGCAGGATTGAATTATTATCAAAACGAATGGAGATATGCATGGTTTTTATGGGCAGCTTTTGGCTGGGGAATCGGTATCGCATTTCACGCAGCTAAAGCCTACCGTATAAACCCAATATTTGATAAAGATTGGGAAGAACGTAAGATTAGAAAATATATGGACGAAGAGCAAGATGATCAAAAACAATTGTGGGAATAAATAACGAATCAATTTCAATACTATAAATAAGATTAATAATGATTCATAGTACCATAGGCCTTATTCATACTATTTTTGCGATTATTTCATTAATCACAGGAACATATGTTATTTTAACCACAAAGGGTACTAAAACCCATGTAAACGTTGGATACATTTATGTTGTTTCGATGTTAATTATGAATTTAACAGGCTTTGGGATTTATCATCTCTTTGGAGGTTTTGGTATTTTTCATATTATGATTCTTATAAGTCTCTTTGCCCTAGTTTGTGGGATGTACCCAGCGTTATATAGAAAAAAGGTAAAAAATTGGTACATACAACATTTAAAAGTTATGAGTTGGAGTATTGTAGGTTTGTATGCTGCTTTTGTATCTGAAATGTCTGCTCGCATTGTTCCCGCTCCTTATGGCATTTGGTTTTTAGGGTTCGGAACAGCAGTTGTTTGCATAAGTGGATCAATTTTAATTAAAAGAAAAATAAAAAAAGAACTAAATTTAAGATACAGTTAAATTATGAATGTTATTATTATAGAAGATGAAAAACCAGCAGCTAGGCGATTAAACAGAATGCTAAACGACCTTGATATTGAGGTGAATACTATGTTACATTCTGTACAAGAATCTATCGATTGGTTTAGTAATAACGAACATCCCGATCTTATCTTTTTAGACATTCAATTAAGTGATGGGTTGTCTTTCGAAATTTTTGATACCATTACTATAAAAAGCTCTATTATATTTACTACAGCATATGACGAGTATGCGCTTAAAGCTTTCAAATTAAATAGTATCGATTATCTATTAAAACCAATAGATGATGATGAACTTGAAACAGCAATTACCAAATACAAAGAACAAGTACCTACTAAGAAACAAATCCAAATAGACTTTGATGATATCAAAAAACTCTTAGTAAACCCAATGGATCGAACATACAAGAAACGTTTTACTACAAAAGTTGGGCAACACCTCAAAATATTTGCGGTAGAAGATATTGAGTGTTTTTATTCTGAAAACAAAGGAACATACTTACACACTACAGATAATCGCAATTACTTAATAGACAACACATTAGAATCATTAGAAGATGAATTAAACCCTCAACAATTTTTTAGAGTAAGTAGAAAATTCTATATCAATATCAATGCAATTAAAGATATTATATCCTATACAAACTCTAGGTTACAAGTAAAATTAAATCACTTTAATGAACAAGAAATTATTGTGGCTAGGGAACGTGTTAAAGATTTTAAGGAATGGCTAGAATAATCAATTACGCAAGTAAACTTTGAAAAAAGAAAAGAACCCAAGAGATGTACTCCTGGGCTCTTTAAAGAAAGTAATAACTATAAGCATTTAACAAAATCACTGATATAACAACAATTTTATTTTATAAATAATAATTGCGTTTTCAATTAATTTTTTAGTGTACCGGTTAATTTGGTTTTTTTACCATATAAACCTTGAGATATCCCGTTAAGATAACTTTCGCGATTTACCCCGTCTAAATTATACATTACAAAAGCTCCGTAACGATCATTTTTTGTTCTTTGGGCAAAACTTCGAGCTGTAGAAGCCGCCGTTCGGGTAACATCTACAGCAGCAGCAGCTAGTTTTCCTTTTCCCAGCCCAGGAACTGAAATATTAGTATAAGAACCATAAAACGGTTGAAAAGCATAATCCAAAAATTGACCAGCTCTTTTACCACCAGAAGTCATTTGACTTGTAGACTCTCCTATGCGATAGTAAGTAATTATTTTATTACTTGGCATGGCTGCCCTTAATTCTTGCAATAACCAAATAAATGATCTGCTATTTATTGCTGGTCTCCCACCAATAGTACCATACTTTGCGAACTCATCATCCAAATCTACTCCATCAAGACCATTGTTTCTAACGACGTTAGCTACTTGTCTGGCAAATTTTCTAGCCATATTACGAGAAGGGAAATTTGCAATACCTACGGCCTGATGATTTCCTAAAATAGAAAGAAGTACTTTAATACCTTTTCTTTGCAAAGGTTTAATGGTGGTATTTTTATTTCTTAATACTCGTTTCACATTTTCATTCATAGATAATACATGTGTTCTTGAAGCATTTTTATAATTAACATTAGCTGCAAAAATTACAGCGATATCAATCATTGGTTTTCCATTAGGTAATGTATAAGCGGCCGCATTTTCCATGGCATTATCATTTACCTCGATATACATAACCGATGCTGGGGTTTTTAAACCATGTGCCTTAGCATTTACCTCAGTCGCATCTTCGGTTAGGTTAAGTTCTTCTTCATTAATATCATCTTTTGAACATGATACCATTAAGAGCATGGTAAGAAAAGTGAATACTCCTACCCTAAATTTGTTAAATTGTGTGTACATTATATTTAATTTAAAGGTTAATAATAACATCAAGATATTTAATGACATTTTACTTCCCTAAAAAAAAAGCTGAACGACTGTACCATACAGTCGAATGTTAAATAAAGTACTTCAAAATCAAAATTTTGACTCTAAAAACAAAAAAGAAATTCTACAATGAGATGTTTGATTTATCCAAAAAACAATGAAGACATAATAAAATAAAAAAACAATGCCAGGAGTACAAAATGACTCCTGGCATGTAAAGGAAAAGCAATGTGTAAAAAAACACTCCTTTGATTTAAATAGCTACTATTCCTTGAGTGTTAGTATCAGGAAGATTTCCTGATTCTTCACCAATAAACTCTAAGGACGCGCCATTTACTCTATATATCCCAATAGTACCATCTAATCCGTATAGTTGATATAAAAATTGTCCGTCATCACTAATCCACATATCAATCCAGCCATCTGTACGAGCAAATGCATCTGGACCATTGTCTGCTCCACCAGTACCTGTACCAGACGCAGCAGTTTGATTTATAAGCTCTACAGCTCCGTTATTAAAACTAAAAGAAGCGAGACCCGCTTCAATAGCATTAGACACAAAGAATGTATTACCATCTGCCGAAAAATCTAACCAACATGCTGTTCTTCCCGTATTATTTTCACCAGATCTAACGTCTAATGTTATAGGAGTTAAACTACCATCTCCTTGGATTTGCCATGTAGATACAGAACCATCTTGCAATGCGGGAAAAGCCGGAGGTGTTCCATCGGGTTGAAATTCTCTCGCTTCTGTTACTACCACATAATTGTTTCCTACTATCTGAAAACCAATTGCCGATGGAAGATTTCTTCCTTCGGTATTTCCTCGTAAGGTAGATGTAGCACCACTTAATTGATTTGTAGATAATGTTCCATCTGTATTTACGGAATACACTACTATTTCGTCTTCACTTCCTGAAGCTAAAGCAGCAGCCCCAGAGTTAATTGACGCCACCACTAACCAGTTACCATCAGGTGAAAACTGTAATGCAGATGGTCTATTAGATAAATTTCTTGTAGATCCTGCTATTGGAGATAATGATCCGTCATTTAATAACCAAAAACCGGTTACAGTACCTTGTTGTTCTGGTTCTCCTCCTGCCAAAAACTCCTGACGTGTAATATTAGAAACATAAACGATTCCTTTTACTCCATCTGTATCACGTTCTGAATATGCTATACTATTTGGCCCCACAGCTCCTGTTGATTGAGATGAACCTGCGATTTCTAGAGAAAAATCATCTAATATATTAAATGAAGTAATGGTATTACTTCCTGCATTTACTGCAAGTAAATTTTGATTATCATCTGTCTTTGTAAGTGCGTAAGCAGAAATAAGAGGGTCTAAACCTTCTCCCCCATCATAATCTCCACCATTTCCTCCTGTAAGTATAGGGCCTATCGGAGTTAAACTACCATCTTCACTCCTTCCATAGGCTATAATTGTATTTGGTCCTTGTACATTGGTACCAGTGATTTGCCCATCACCATTGGTCATAGCGTATACTGCCCCTACAAAATCTGTAGGTTCACCTCCACCTGGTAAGGTATCGTCATCGTCACTGCAGGATGCAACTATCAGGGATATAGCCAAAAGTGCAAATACGTTAAATTTTAAATTTTTCATCTTTTTTGAGTTTTATAAATTAATGTTAACCTAGCATCAATAGCAATTATGCTTATTAGATACTTTACACATTTATAAATTCGGCCGAATATGATGTGAGGATCAAGAAAAAAAGTGTGTTGCCATATACTTTTCTCGACTACCAGTTGGTACGGAGGTAGTTTTTTTACTTACAAGAGGAAAAAAATATTGTAACTATAAGCTTTATTAAAGAATAATCAAAAAACATGATTAAACCACTGTAAAACAGTTTTTTAGCTTCAATAAAGTCATAAAAAAACAGAGTTGTGATTATCCTAACAATCTTGTTTTTTATAAAAAAATTAACAAAACAGTAAGATAACTATAACAGTTCTAGTGCATAGTGAATGTTAGATAGCTAACAAAAAGAGAGGCCCAAAAACAAGCGATATACTAGTATTCCCAGCGTCTTTTTTTGTTTAACTCTTCTTCAGCTTCCAACTCTTCTTGAGGTATCACTTTAAGGAAAGATTGATGTTGTTCTATTGCATATTCTAATTTACCTACAATATCATCTATCGAATCATTTTCATAATCAATATCCAAAGGTTCTTTAATAACCATTGATTGTAGTATTCCTCGCTTTTTGATTCGTATTCCTTTTTTATCAAAAGACCTTCTGAATCCATCAATAACAATAGGAATAACAATAGGTTTGTATTGTCTAATAATATGTGCGGTTCCTTTTCGAATAGGCTTAAACGGTTTTGTTGTTCCTTGAGGAAAAGTAATTACCCAACCATCTTCTAGGGCTCTTTTGATATTTGTAATATCACTCAATTTTACTTGTCGATTGACATCCTTACCCTTTTCTCTCCAAGTACGTTCTACAGTAATAGCTCCGGCATAAGCCAAAACTCTTGCTAGTAAACCAGCTCTCATAGTTTCTTTTGCAGCAACATAATATAGATTAAGTTTCGGTTTCCATAAATATCCAATGTTCTTTATAGAATCTGTACGACCACTTAAACTAGCATTAAAAACATGAAACATGGCGACTACATCTGCAAAATAAGTTTGATGATTAGAAACAAATAATACGTTATTATCAGGAAGGTCTTTAAATATCTCACTCCCTTCTATTTGAAGCTCATTAAAACCACGATAACGTCTATGAGTCATGGCTCCCATAATGCGAATGAGCCAGGTTTTTAAAAACAATATATGACCAAATGGATTTCTTTTAAATAATCCCATATGTAGAAAACAGGTTGTATTTAGCTTGCCAAAGATACAAAATCATAATTCCATAGAGGTCTTTAAAAACATTTTAAGCTCACTTAACATCATAGCCGTTGCTCCCCAAACTGTATAACCATTTAATTTAAAGGAAGGTACTTCTATATTTTCTGCATAAGAAGTGGATAACTTCTTTAAAACTACATTGTCATCATCCAGCAATTCGTTCAAAGAAACCTCTATTACCTCTGCTACTTCTTCTTCTTGAGGTACAAATTGTGGTCTATTTTCGGTAAAACCTAAAAAAGGGTGTACCCAAAAATTTGAAGGCGGTATATATACTTTTGTAAGTGTTTTTAGCACTTCTACCGTTTTAGTATGTACACCAACTTCTTCGTAAGTTTCTCTTAGTGCAGTTTCTGTATAATTTCGATCGTACGTTTCTACTTTTCCTCCTGGTAATGCAATTTGCCCAGAATGAACACCTTCATACTGCGGTCGTAAAATTAATACGATATGGGTTAATGCTTCTTTTGGATAAAAAAGCATCATTACTGCTGCATTTCTCGGGTTTCTTTCTTCTATTTTTAAACGTTTTAGCTCTTTTGCACGAATCTCTGGAGCCATAATAAAATGTGAAGAGTCTCCCGGTACTGACATTTTCTTTATTTTTGGAATTAATTTTTTAAATGTTTCAAATGTCATTTACCAGATCGATTTTAGTCTTTTGTTTTAGTTTTCTTCTATTCTCTAATTGTGAAGATACACATTCTAAAAAAAATAAAAAGAATGTTTTCAAAACAGCTTCAGATAAAAAAGAAGATACTACAGAAACTTTATTTATAAAAAAAGATAGTTTAAAAAGTCAAAAAAATGATGATCAAGAGCCTTTTAAACTTACTAATGAGAATTTAAGAGAGTTTATGGCAGTATACGGAAAAGCAAATCCAGAAACTTTAGTGAGGATAAAAACGCGTTACGGTGATATTGATATTAAGTTATACAAAAAAACTCCAATTCATAGAGCCAATTTCATCTATTTAGTAAAAGAAAAATATTTTGATGAGACCTTTTTCTATCGTGTGGCCAAAGGTTTTGTTATTCAAGGAGGTAATAGTGATAGGCAACAAATGGCTACTAGGCGTTTTGAAATTGGTGAATATTCGATTCCTCAAGAACAAATAAAAGGTCTAAAACATGTTCGAGGTACAGTTGCCTTATCAAAGCAATGGGTCGACAATCCTTCTAATCGCTCTACTCCATATGAATTCTTTATTGTTCTTGCCAAAAAAGGTGCACATCATTTAGATGGTGAGCATACTATATTTGGTAGAGTAGTAAAAGGTATGAATGTAGCTGATAAAATATCACAAGTGCCTGTTGATGGTAGCGAATGGCCAAAAGAAAACATTTTTATTAAAGCCGAAGTGATTAGGTAATAAATAGTATTAATTTACGAATCCCTTTATCCTAAGTCAACACTTTAAATCAATGAAAACAACTTTGTAAAAAAAGGCGGACCTAAGTCCGCCTTTTTCATTTAACATGGCTCAGCAATGGTTTCGCATTGACATGTATTTCTTGTCCCTACATACCATTTTACTCGTTCTTTGTACTCACCCATTGGGTGTGCCAAACCTCCTCTTAACTGTGCTACCGCCTTTTTACTTAATTCTAGTTTTTTAAAATTGTTTTTTTTCATGATATGAAAATTTTATGATTTATATGATCATATCAATTCAATTAGAAAAATGTTACCCTGTATAGAATAAAATTGTAAAAAACTCATCCGCAACGTCATGAATTAAATTATAACACGCTTAACAACAAAAATTAAAATATTATAAGCGATTACTATTGTTGAGTGTAGTAGTTGTAATCTTTTAGGATAGTATCAATAAATTGACGATCATAAAGGTCTGATTTCACTTCTAGAACCTGCTCTATCTTATCTCTAAGTGCAGTTAATGTTTTAAAATCATTAGATTTTTTTGCAATTAAATACGTTTCTTTTATTAATCGAACATCCTTATCAGAAAGTTTAGTAACATTCGTAAATTTTGGCTGGTAATCTTCTGTAAGGTCTTCTAAAATTGTGTGTGAGATTTTCACCTTTTGTTTGTTCGAAATAACTACCGTACCTGCTGCAGCGTCACCCAATCGCTGTCGTTTTTCTGAAAACAAAATAGTCAAAATGCCGACCGAAGCAAGAAAAATCCAGATATCCACTAATCGCAACATCCACCTCACTAAATAATTACTCCAATGTGCTGGCAACCCATCAATACGCACAACTCGTATTTTTAAAATCATTTTACCAACGGTTCTACCATTAAAAATAATGTGCATTACCAAAGAATAAAACATAACAGGCAATAGCAACAAAGATTGTATTCCAAAAACCGTCCAGTTGTCTTTAAAAGCAATACCAACAAGTGATGTAATAAAGTTCACTATAAATAAGTATAACCAGAAAATAGCAAAATCTATTAGCGCTGCTAACATTCTTTCTCCTATACTAACCGTTTTATAGTCTAGGTTAACGTTTTGTGTTGTGTTGATTGCTAAATTTGCCATTTACAAGTAAGTCATTATCTTTAACCAAAAATTGTTTAGATGCGGGAAGCAGCTTTTGTGAAGCAAAATAAAGAAAAATGGATCGCTTTTGAAAAGGCTATTAGTGAAAATTTAAATATAAGCCCAGATAAACTAGCCGATTACTATATCCATTTGACTAATGATTTGTCTTATGCGCAAACATACTATCCCGATAGTAAGACATTATTATACCTTAATTCTTTAGCCTCTCAGGCGCATCAAAAAATCTATATCAATAAAAAAGAAAATAAGAATAGAATCATTAGTTTCTGGAAAACAGAATTCCCTTTATTCTTTTATAAACACCAAAAAACCTTATTATATACTTTTTTAATATTTGGTACAGCTTGTTGCATCGGTATTATATCCGCATTAAATGACGCTTCATTTCTTAGGCTCATTTTAGGTGATGCTTATGTAAACGAAACACTTAATAATATTGAGAAAGGAGATCCTACAGGAATTTATAAGAGTGGTAGCATGGTGGGCTCTTTTTTGGGTATAACCATCAATAATATTAGAGTAGCTTTTTTAGCTTATGCTTTTGGGGTGATTACTTCTGTAGGTACAGGCTATATAATATTTAGCAATGGTATTATGCTTGGCGCTTTTATGACATTTTTTTATACAAAAGGTATGTTATTCGAAGCATCAAAATCAGTATGGCTTCATGGTACTATAGAAATCTCGGTAATTGTTATTGCAGGTTGCGCTGGATTGGTGATGGGAAATAGTATTTTATTTCCAAAAACGTATTCTAGAAGAGTTTCTTTTATGAAAGGTGCAAAAGACGGTTTAAAGATAGTGGTTAGTACTATACCTTTTTTCATTATTGCTGGTTTCATAGAAGGATTCATTACAAGATACTCTAATATGCCTACATGGCTGGCAATGTCAATTATTTTTGGTTCATTAGCCTTAATTCTATTTTATTATATAATCTACCCTATAATTTTAAACAAAGCCTATGAGCGACAAATACATAGAGCTTAAACAAATCAGAGATCTAGGTGAGATCATTTCTACCTATTTTGACTTTTTTAAGCAAAATCTTAAAAGCTTTACCAATATATTTATTAGTTATAATGGTATTTTTATACTCCTTTTATTAGGCTGTAGTTACCTTATGGTAACAGGGTTTATTGGGGCTTTCAGTTCAGAAACAGGGTTTGAAGGTACTCCTGATATTGATTCTAGTTTTTTAATTGGGATCGGTGCCATACTATTTTTCTTTGTTTTTATTGGTACTGCAACCCTTAATTATAGCTTAGCATCTTCTTATATTATTAAGTATGATCAAGATAAAAAAGTAGTAGAAAACAAAAAAGAAGTCTGGAATATGGTTACCAGTAACTTTGGAAATATTATTGTTTTTATTATCCTGCTAGTTCTCATTTATATTGTATTCATGATAGTATCTGTAATCTTAGCGATTATACCATTATTAGGCACCTTGGTCCAGTATGTTATTCAATTTTGGGTAACCTCATGGTTAGGTGTTTCGTTCATGGTCATGTTATATGAAAACAAAAGCCCTACGGATGCTTTAGGAGAAGGTTGGGATTTGGTGAAAACTAATTTTTGGAAATGCGTTGGAGTGAACTTTGTTCTTGGTTTATTGGTGGGTATTTTACTTTTACTTTTGTTAATGATTCCAGGAGTCTTGGTCGGGCTTTATTCATATCATGTTGTAGAAAACGGTACCGTAATTGCCGAATCCGCAGTGGCTAAAATCATATATACGATTGCCTTATCGGTTTTCTTGATCGTAATGGCTTATTCGCAATCATTATCGCAGTTCATTAATGGGATTTTATACTTCTCATTACATGAACAAAAATATAATATTAATACTCGAGAAAAGATTGATCAAATTGGTATTGGTGAGTAACAAAATCATATACATAACATTTAGTTCTTTATTACTTCTTTTAAGTACGCCTTGCTGGTCACAAAAGGATTCATTAGAGGTTGCCATAGATAGCAGTAAGATATCTATTGTTGATTTTTCTGAAGATTTGTCCAAAAAATATACAGGAGAAGAATTCGACTATGACACTGCCGAAGGAGAAACACAAAATTTCTTAGTTCGAATTCTTGATTGGTTTTTTGAGGGGTTACAAAGTATATTTGGTGTAGAGGTAAGTCCAGAATTAACCAAACTGGTAGAAAACTTGATTTATATATTACTTATTGGTTTTGCAATTTATCTCATCATACGTGTTTTGGCCGGAAAAGAAGCTGTGTCATTTTTTGGAAAAAAGAATACTATTGTTGCTCCTATTAATATTACCGAAGAACATATTGAAAAAATAAACTTAGATGAGCTTATAAAAAACGCTCTAAAAGAGAATAATTATAGATTAGCAATACGCTATATGTATTTAAAAACACTACAGGATCTATCTATTAAAAAAGTGATTGATTATCATTTTGAGAAAACAAATACAGATTATTATAGAGAAATTGCGGATGTAACGCTAAAACAAAATTTTAGTAGAGTTTCGTATTTGTATGATTATATATGGTACGGAAAATTTGAATTAGATGAATCTGGTTATCAAAGTGCAAAAAAATCATTTGATCAACTACATACAAAAATGAACTCCATTGGATAAAAGATCGAGAAACATATTGATCCTTTTTGGAATTGCTCTTTTAGCCATTATTGTGACTGAATTAGTACGACCTAAACCGATTAATTGGAACGACAGTTATACTTCTACAGATAAGATCCCTTTTGGAAGTTATGTTCTTTTTGAAGAATTAAAGGAGATAAAAGATGAAAACAATATTCATTTAATTACTCAAAATCCATATGATTTCTTAAGTGATTCAGAATTACAAACCAATTCGTCCTACATTTTTATCAATTCTAACATTGGTCTAGATAAACGTTCTTATGAAAAGTTAATAGCCTTTGTAAGAAATGGTAATTCTGTCTTTATGGCCGCTCAAAATTTTGGTAGGATCATCTCTGATTCTTTGCATATAGAAACAGAAGTAGATTATCAAATAGTCGAAGAAGAAATTACACCTACATTCTTTTCGTCATTTATTAAGGAAGATTCTTTATCCAAATTCAAAAAGAAAATATATAAGACCGTTTTTAAAAATTTCGACACAATAAAAACCACAGCGTTAGGATACTACAAAAATGATCAAAGTGAAGATAATCTAGCTGAAGTTAATTTTATTAAAGTAATAGAAGGAAAAGGTAATTTATATCTAAATACACTGCCTCAAGCTTTTTCTAATTACTATATGCTTAACGGAAATCAAAAATACGCCTCAACATGCTTGTCGTTTTTAAATGTTTCTGAAACCATATATTGGGATGATTATTTAAAAGATGGTAGAAAAATAATTGATTCCCCGATGCGTTTTGTCTTAAATCAAGTTCCTTTACGATGGGCATATTATTTGCTCCTAATTGGTATTTTAGTTTTTGTAATATTTACAGGAAAAAGAGAACAAAGAATTATTCCTATTGTTAAACCTTTAGAAAACACTTCAATAGAATTCACCAAAACTATTGGTGATTTATATTTTCAACATAAAGATTATAGTGATATTATATCCAAAAAAATCACGTACTTACTAGAAAAAATAAGAAGTACATATTACATAAGTACCAATAATCTGGACAAAAAATTTATCGATAAACTGGCTATTAAAACAAATCACTCAATTGATGAAACCACCAAGTTTGTTGATTATATTAATGCTTTAAAAAGTAAAGCATTTCATACTGAAGAAGATCTGGTAGAATTAAATAAAAAAATAGAAGAATTTACACTATAGATTATGGAAGAAACTAATGAAAACTCGTTAGAATTTAACAATAGAATAGATCTAAAAAACTTACAGGAAGCGGTTCAAACTATAAAAAATGAACTTGGCAAAGTCATTATTGGGCAACAAGACATGATAGAATTATTAATCATCTCTATATTGGCCAATGGGCACTCACTAATAGAAGGAGTCCCAGGAGTAGCCAAAACGGTTACAGCAAAATTACTTGCTAAGACAATGAATGTAGATTTTAGTAGAATACAATTTACTCCTGACCTTATGCCTAGTGATATTTTGGGAACTTCTATATTTAATGTAAAGACCTCAGAATTTGAATTTAAAAAAGGCCCAATATTTTCTAACATTATTCTAATTGATGAAATCAATCGTGCACCTGCAAAAACCCAAGCAGCTTTGTTTGAGGTGATGGCAGAACGCCAGATCACTATTGACGGCATTGAAAACAAAATGGAACTACCATTTTTAGTTTTCGCCACTCAAAACCCTATCGAACAAGAAGGGACATATGCTTTACCTGAAGCTCAATTAGATCGATTTCTATTCAAAATTAATGTAGGATACCCATCTATTGAAGAAGAAGTTACAATTTTGGAGGGGCATCATCAAAGAAAAAATGCAATTCCAACAGATATTATTCAACCGGTTTTAGATGCTAAACAAATTTATGAATATCAAGATATTATTAAGGGAATCATTATCGAAAATAACCTATTAAAATATATCGCCTCTATTGTGAATAATACTCGTAATAATGGGAATTTATATTTAGGAGCATCACCAAGAGCATCAATCGCAATCATGAACGCTTCTAAAGCTATGGCGGCCATTAACGGGAGAGATTTTGTTACTCCCGATGATATTAAAAAAGTCGCTTCATCGGTATTGAGACATCGTATCATATTAACTCCTGAAAGAGAAATGGAAGGGTTTACAGCGGAGAAAGCCGTTACGCAGATTATCGAAACTATTGAAATTCCACGCTAGTGAAGACCTTTTTAAAAAGTTTATACCTAAAGAAATTATTTTTTACTGCCTTCTTTTCGATTGCAGTACTGTTTGTAGTATCTTATTTCTTTGAAAACTTATTAAGTGTCTCAAAACTGTTGCTAACGATTCTTCTTGTCGCTCTTATATTTGATATACTGCTATTGTATCGAAATAAATTAGGAATCCAGGGATATCGTTCTTTACCCGAAAAATTATCGAATGGAGATGAAAATGTAATCGAAATCCTGGTAACTAATAGATATCGATTTACAAATACTATTAGAATTATTGATGAAATACCTATACAATTTCAACATCGAAATTTTGCTATTAATTCTAAATTAAAACCTTCAGAGCAGAAAACATTCACTTATAATTTACGTCCAACATTACGTGGCGAATATCATTTTGGTAATCTAAATATTTTCACATCATCTCCTATAGGTTTGATAGAAAGAAAACAACAATTTTCTACAGCCGCTATGGTGCCAAGTTATCCTTCTTTTTTACAGTTAAAGAAATATGATTTTATTGCTTTCACTAATAGACTAAAACTTTACGGGTTAAAAAAAATAAGAAGAATTGGTAATACATTAGAATTTGAACAGATCAAGGACTATGTATCTGGTGATGATATAAGAAATATTAACTGGAAAGCTACAGCCAAAAGAAATCACTTGATGGTCAATCAATATCAAGATGAAAAATCACAACCTATATACTCGGTCGTTGATACAGGTAGGGTAATGAAAATGCCTTTTAATGAATTAAGTCTATTAGATTACGCAATTAATGCAACATTAGTAATTTCTAATATTGCGATCAAAAAACAAGACAAAGCAGGTATGTTTACTTTTTCGCGAAAAGTAGAAAATATGGTTGCTGCCCAACGTAGAAAAAGTCAAATGAATTTGATTTTAGAAACATTGTATAATGTTGATACTGACTTTTCTGAATCTGATTTTGCCAGATTATATGTGGATATAAAAAGAAATATAACCCATAGGAGTTTACTACTGCTTTATACCAATTTTGAAACACTAGATGGTTTACATAGACAATTACCCTATTTACAAGCCATTGCCAAAACACATCTATTAGTGGTAATTTTCTTTGAGAACACAGAATTAGAGTCGTTATTAGATAAACCAGCTGTTTCTACCAAACAAATTTTTGAAAAAACAATAGCTGAAAAATTCGTTTATGAGAAAAAAATGATTGTAAACGAACTAAATAAACACGGGATACATTGTATTCTTACAGCGCCCGAAGACCTTACCATAAATACAATTAATAAATACCTCGAAATTAAAGCCAGAGGACTTTTATAATTTTTTCAAGTATTTTTGATAGTCTCAGTTTCGTATAATTAAATGCAATACAATAACTTCAAAACATTAAATTTGAAACAAAATAGTCTAAATCAATTTTTTAGCTATCAGTTAACATAATACATCTGAGCATATGAAAAATGATATGAAGAAAATTGTACAAAATTACGTTAATGCCTATAACAAATTTGATATCGTGGGTATGACTAAGGATATACATAATGATGTGGAATTTGAGAATATAACAAACGGACAAGTTGACCTTATACTTCAAGGAATAGAACAATTTAGAAAACAGGCTGAATCTGCCAAAGAGTATTTTAAAGAAAGAAAACAAATAATTACACGTTGGGAGTTTCAAGATAATGTAATAACAATTAACGTAGCTTATGATGCTATTTTGGCTATCGACTTACCAAATGGTATGGCGGCCGGTGATCTTTTGCAATTAAAAGGTCAATCAATTTTCGAGTTTAAAGAAGGGCAAATAATTAAGATTCAAGATAAAAGTTAAAGAATCTTTTTAATATTAAAACAGAATAAGAAACTAGTACATAGTAATATCCTCATGGTAGAAAAACTGTTTCCCGAAATCAATAAGGTGTATTTCATGAATACATACACTCTTGTACATGTATTATCGGGCACAGGTAGTATCGAAGTGGATTTCAAAAATTACTATGATTGGGAAGACAAGGCTATTTATTTAGAAAAAGGACAGTACATAAAATTTCTATCCGAAGATTTCGTTGTTAGAAAAATTGAGTTCCCCGACCATGAGAAATTTCAAAATACTGAAATTAGAGTACTGTTTAAACATTTAATATCTCTAGGATACATTAACCTTATGGAGTGTAGTGATTGTCAACAATATTTAACAAACACTATCTTCTCTGATCGATCCAGTGATATCCTTGATATATCTTCAAAACAATGGTTTTGGCAGAATCCCTTTCATGCCAATAAAGACGAATATCAAATCATATTTGATATTAAAGATGTTATCGACAATGAGTTTTCGAACCATCTTACAAATACAGAATTAGTATCTTTCATTAATGCCAAAGGATATGATGCGCAAGCATTAATCAAAAATAAAGTCGGCCTTTCGGTCAAAAATCTTCTAGGCAAAAAACGCCTTACCGAAAGTCAAAAAGAAATCGCTTTTACCGATAAAAATATTCAAGAAATCTCTTATGAATTAGGTTTTAAAGATACCGCCTATTTTAATCGGGTATTTAAAAATAACACAGGGCAAACTCCTCTGGAGTTTCGAGCCAATTTTGATTACCAAAATAAAGATCTATTTACTCAAAATATTATAGATCTTTTAAAAATGCATCATGAGGATGAAAGATCTTTAGAATTTTATGCTCAAAAAATGCATCTTTCGGTAAAAACACTTTCCAAAAAAGTAAGGCAAAAAATGAATACTTCTCTAGGGCAACTTATCAGATTCGAGCTTATAAATTCTGCCAAAACAATGCTTCTTGAAGGAGAGAGTATCAATGCCATTTCTCAAAAGTTAAATTTTGAAGAACCTAATCATTTCTCTCGTTTTTTTAAGCACTATGTTGGTGAACCGCCTTCAGAATTTAAAAATAAAAAGTACAATTCTTAGCTCCTTTTTGGTAGGCTTTTTTCTTCATTGCAGCTGCATCTTTGTGGTGTAATTATTAATTCACCAAAAACATAAAAGATGAATATTAAAGAACAAGTATTAAGTATGGATGCAATAGTAAGCCAAGGAGCTATTGTAGACGCTGTAAAACAGTTTTTTGCAGAAAATGCAGTTACTTCAGATTACGGAAGTACGAGCACTAATAACAAATCAGAAATGGTAGCAAAAATGGAAACTTTTGCTGGATCAATTGCTCAAGTAAACGGAATAACACATCACCACTCTATTGTTGATGGAGATGTATCCGCATCAGAATTTACTTTTGATTTTAACATGAAAGATGGCAGTAAAATTTATTGGCACGAAATCATAAGAAGAATCTGGAATGATGAAGGAAAAGTTATTCGTGAAGAATATTTTAACGCACAATAGTACAACAAGTTTAATTTAAAAAAATAAAAAAATGAATACATTAAAATCAATAATCGTAGCATGTACATTGTTATTAAGTACATCAATAATAGCACAAGATAAAATGGCTAATAATATCGACAATAGTAATATTGCTTTACAGGGATATAGTCCAGTATCATATTTAGATATGGGAATAGCGCAAAAAGGAGTAAAACAATTTAAATCAGAATATAAAAAGGTGGTTTATTACTTTACATCTGCAGAACAAAAAACTACGTTCGACAAAAATCCTGCAAAATATACTCCTCAATATGGTGGTTTTTGTGCCTTTGGGGTATATGCCGGTGCAAAATTTAGACCTGATCCGAACAAATTTATAGTAAAAGACGGAAAATATTTCTTGTACCTATATAATCTAGAATTAGATGCACAACAATTATGGTTAGCAGAAAAAAATCACAATAAATTAGTATCAGTAGCTAATACAAATTGGAAGAAATTGCATAACACTCATAATTAATAACAAAGTAATACATACTTGAAATGGGCATTCAAATATTATTTTTGAATGCTCATTTTATATAAAAGTAGATTATAAGGATTATAAAATAACGGTTCAGCATCGTATATCTACAATTCGGCATTTTACTTTATATAATAATCATGGTTTTATAGACATTTGAACTATCAATAATCAAATAACTATTAAATCACATCATATGAAAACGTTAGCCTTATTAGTAGCTCTACTTATCTCCAATTTTGCAATTCAAGCTCAAAAAGAAACTAAAGGAATCACAATCACTGTAACAGTACCCAATGTAACAAGCTCTGATGGTGAAGTACATTTTGGTTTATATGACGAAAATACATTTATGAAAGCTGCACCTATACAGGGTCAAAAAAGCAACATCGAAAATGGTGTAGCCAAAATCACTTTTACCAACGTACCTGCAGGAGTATTTGCTATTTCATGCTATCATGATGCTAATAGCAATAACAGAATGGATTTTGAACCTAATGGAATGCCAAAAGAAAACTATGGTATTTCTAACAATCAAATGAATTTATATGGCCCTCCAACTTGGACCGAAGCTAAATTTGAAGTAAGTACAGAAAATTTAAATCTGGAAATCAGAATGTAAACGTTTATCATAATTCATCAATCAAAGAGAAATAGCGTTAAATAAGCGCTATTTCTTTTTTTAATCAATAGATAAAATAAATTTTTTGCGTATTACTAATAAATAATATCAATAGCTTTATTATTTTTGTTCTACAAAATATAATTCATGACCATAACACAATTAAAATACGTCCTTGCTGTAGCCGAACATAAAAATTTTACTAAGGCCGCAGAAAAAACTTTTGTTACTCAGCCTACATTAAGTATGCAAATCCAAAAATTAGAAGATGAATTGGATATTTTAATTTTTGATCGCAGTAAAAAACCTATCGAACTAACTGAGGTAGGAAAAAAATTGGTTCAGCAAGCAAGAAATATTGTTAATGAAAGTGAGCGCATTCAGGACATTGTGGATCAACAAAAGGGATTCATTGGCGGCGAATTTAAACTAGGGGTAATTCCTACGGTAATGCCTACTCTATTACCAATGTTCTTGAACAATTTTATAAAAAAATATCCCAAGATTAAATTAAAAATTGAAGAATTAAGCACACAAGCATTAATAGAACGGCTTCTTGATGGACACTTAGACGCAGCTATAGCAGCAACTCCTCTAGAAAATGAGAATATCAAAGAACGCGTGTTATATTATGAACCATTCGTTGGTTATATCCCTTCTAACCATAGATTAAATCAAAAGAAAAAAATTAATGTTACCGATCTTGATATTGATGATATGTTATTATTAGAAGACGGGCATTGTTTCAGAGATGGAATTATTAATCTATGTAAAACACGTAAGAGTTATGAAGAGGATCATTTTCAACTGGAAAGTGGAAGTTTTGAAACTTTGGTAAAACTAGCAAACGAAGGTTTAGGTATGACTTTATTACCTTATCTACATACTTTAGACATAAAGGAAAGTGAAAAAATAAATCTACATTATTTTAACGAGCCTTCTCCTGCCAGAGAAGTAAGTTTGATTTTTAATAAGAGTGAATTAAAAATGCATATTATCGAAGCATTACAATCTACGATTGCCGGAGTAGTAAAAGGAGCAATAACTTTTCAAAACGTACAAATTATCAGTCCTCTATCAAAAATAAAAAGCGACTAAAAAGTCGCTTTTATTTTTTTATTCTGTTTTTAAATAAATTAAACAAGATTCTAATTCTGGTTGTTTAACCGTTAAAGATTGAATCCAAATTTTTAATTCTTCAATCTCATGCGGAAGTAGTCTGTTTAGTGCTTTTAGAACTTCCTTTGTAAAAAGATTAACATCAAAACTTACTTTTTTTAGTACAGTTTTAGTGTAATCAAACATTGCTCTAGCCATAAATTAATAGGGGTTAGAATATTAGGTTTAAAATAAATAACTGTAAGAAAATTCCTACTATTTTAATATTTATATAATCTAATATATGTAAATAAAACGACAAAAACAGTTTTTTGGCCCTTATTTAACATTGTTAAAAACTATTATCGCCATCTAAAAGATCTCCTAAACCTCCTAAAATACTACCTTCACCTTTGCTTTTACCCCCTCCTCTAGGAGCTAATGCTAATACTCGATTGGCAAGTCTACTAAATGGTAATGATTGTATATACACAATCCCAGGACCTGTTAGGGTTGCAAAAAATAATCCTTCTCCTCCAAAAATTGTATTTTTTATACCTCCTACAAATTCGATATCATAATTTATTCCTTTAGAAAAACCTATAATACATCCTGTATCAACTTTTAGTTTTTCACCTGGTTGTAATTCTTTTCTAGCCGTGGTTCCTCCCGCATGAACAAATGCCATACCATCCCCTTCTAACTTTTGCATAATAAATCCTTCTCCTCCAAAAAGGCCTCTTCCTAGTTTTCTTGAAAATTCTATACCTATCGAAACCCCTTTTGCTGCACACAAAAAGGCATCTTTTTGACAAATGAATTTGCCACCGTAATTAGTCAAATCTATAGGTATAATTTTACCAGGGTATGGAGAAGCAAAACTCACTTTTTTCTTCCCTCCAACCTGATTATAAAAGGCGGTCATAAATAAACTTTCTCCCGTAAGCAATCGTTTTCCTGCTCCAAAAATCTTGCCCATGATTCCCTTATCCTTACTAGAACCATCACCAAAAATAGTGTCCATTTGTATCCCATCGTCCATCATCATAAAACTTCCCGCTTCTGCGATAACACCTTCTTGAGGATCTAATTCTATCTCCACATATTGCATTTCTTCACCAATAATTTCGTAATCGATTTCGTGTGCTGTCATTTTTTTTTGAATTTATATTGATTAATGAATAGTATTTTCTATTTGTTGCGTTATTTTATCAAAGAAAAAATTTGATGAATTATCCAATATTACCAAACAAGTTTTTTTCTTGGTATTTCTAATTATTACAGTATTTGCAGCTAACCAGGCTCCGTTATGCCAAACTACATCTTTGTCTATTACCCATCCAAAACCATAATCTGATAACGTACCACTTTTTAGTTTTGGCGTTCCAAAAGCCTTTTTTAGATTTCCTTTATCGATTAATTCATTATCATACCAGAATTGATCCCAAACCAAAAAGTCATTTACACTACTAAACACCCCTCCATCTCCTGCTACTCCATCAATAAAAGTAGGTTTCATTTCTTTAAATCGCCCCATAAAGTTTTCAAATCCATTGGTTTTATTTTCAAATGTCTTTTCTGTAGAAAATAAATTCCAAACTCTGGTATTTTTCATTCCCAAAGGGTTAAAAACCTCTTTATCCATAAAATCTTCAAATGATTGTCCAGATATAATCTCGATAATCCTGGCAAGAAGAATGTAATTCGTATTAGAATATTGGTACTTTTCAAAAGGTTCGAACTCTTTTTTTGAAGTATTAGTCACGATGAGATCAACCGCTTTCTCGTTACTCAATATTTTTATAACTTCCTTATTTTTCTCTGCAAGTGTCAAATATTTATCGGGAACACCAGAGACTTGATTCAATAAACTTCTAATAGTGACCTCTTTATACGGGAAATCATCTATATGTTTTGATACCAAATCATCATATTCTATTTGCCCTCTTTCTTCTAAAAGCATAATACCAACGGCCGTAAACTGTTTAGAAACTGACGCGAGTCTAAAAGAAGAATTTGCCGTCAGTTTTTCATTCTTCGAATGATTTGTGTATCCATAACCTTTGGCCAAAAGAGTTTTTCCCTCTTTGGCTATAAGTATGGCTCCGTTAAATTTATTTTTAGTGTTTAATTCTTCTAACCAATCGTCTATCAAAACAATTTTTTCCTCTTCAGATACATTTTCAGGAATATTAAGGTCCGGTATTTTATTAAAGAATAAAAAGAACCATGTAAAGAATCCTAAAATTAAGATTCCCAGGGCTAATAGGATATACAGAACTATTTTCATATGTACCAATTAAATACAACTAATTAGTAAACTGTAGTATTAAAATGTTACAATTATTTTATAGTTACAAGAAATAAATTATTTAGTTCTTCACTTTAAGAGTCCATTCAAAATTAAAAGTAGACACTTCTATTCCTTCAGCATTCGTTCCAATAGATTTCATCCATACGGTTTGTCCCTCACCTGTTTCAATTGTTTTTTCAATTGCCTTTTTAACCAACTCACCATCATTACATTTAAACGTAATTCTTCCAGTTGCCTTTTTTGTAAAAGTAGCATTGTTATTAGCCACTAACATAGATATGTTTTTGCCACTATTTCTAATATACCCAGTAACTAGGGCTCCAGTAGTAAGTTCTGCAGCCATACCTTGTACTGCCCAAAACATAGATTTAAATGGATTTTGATTCATCCAACGATGTTTTACTGTAACAACACAAGAATTTCTATCGATGCTTTTTACTCTTACTCCACATATCCATGCCGATGGTAACTTTAGTAATAAAAAGGAATTAAGTTGTCTAGGAGTAATTTTCATTGTTTTAGCTTTTAGTTGTTACAATATAGGCAAAAGTAATAGGGATGAGACAGTGTTAAAATCTTAAATTTATGTTAAATTATGGTACTATGTTTTGCATAATACCTTTTTTTAACCATATATTTGCATAAGAAACTATTATATACTTTTCAAAATGTCAACTAACAACCATAAAAATATCGCAACATTCATGCATTTGGGGGCATTTTCCAAATATTTTATCCCATTTGGAAATTACATCGTTCCTATACTGTTATGGACAACAAACAAGGACAAATCAGAATTTATTGATCACAATGGTAAGGAAGCTATTAACTTTCAGTTAAGTATTTTACTTTATACAGTAGTACTTGCAATGTTTTCATTTCCTTTTTTCATTTTCAATGTACTGGGAGACGCATCAATTTCAGATTTATTTCATTTTCATGATATATCTTTTAATTTTTCGGACGCGGGAGGATTCAGAACTCTAATAGGTGCATCTTTTATAGGTATTATTGCACTGATTGGTTTTTTTCTTGAAATCATTTTTACAATAACGGCCGCTTTAAAAGCCAACAAAGGAGAAACATATAGATATCCACTTTCTATAAGATTCATAAAATAATAATATGGTGTCATCTATCAACATAAAATATATTTTAATAACAGCGCTGGCCGTTGTGCTTTCATTCTTTTTTCATGAATTAGCGCATTTAGTCACGGGAGAGTTATTAGGATATTCGATGAAGATGACTCTTAATTCGGCCTTTTTATCCGAAGGAATATATGAATCTGAATGGCATAATCAACTTGTAAGTGCAGGAGGACCTATTTTTACAATAATATCAGCATTCTTTTTCTTTTATATAATTAGAAAAACGAAAAATATATACTGGTATCCATTTCTATTCTTTGCTTTCGTTTTTAGATTAATGGCAATGATCGTTTCTATTATGAACCCAAACGATGAGGCAAGAATTAGTTATTGGTTAGGTCTTGGATATTGGATACTACCGTTAATGGTATGTTTTACATTACTATTTCTAATCATAAAAACATCAAAAGAACAAGGATACAATCTAAAATTTAACCTAATCAATTATCTTTTAGGGAGCGTTTTTGTAACCGCTATAGTATTCTTAGATCAATATTTATTTAAATAATCATCAATCATTTATCATCAATCAATCATCAATCAAAAAATGAACAGTTTAACATTTAAAAATTAGTTTTATGAAGATCGAAAACACAAAAGCGCAGATGCGCAAAGGTGTTCTAGAATATTGCATACTTTCTATCCTAAAGGACGACGATGCTTATGTAGCTGAAATTTTAGAAACCCTTAAAGATGCAAAGATGCTTGTGGTAGAAGGTACTATATATCCATTACTTACTAGATTAAAAAATGCTGGATTATTAAGTTACCGTTGGGAAGAATCTACGTCTGGACCGCCGCGCAAATATTATGGACTCACAGAAACGGGAAAGCTGTTTCTAAAAGAATTAAATGGTACTTGGGATGAATTACGGAATGCTGTAAATCTGGTAACCAAACAAAAAAAGAAGTAAAATGAATAAGACAATCAATATAAATTTAGCAGGTATATTTTTTCATATAGATGAAGACGCCTATCTGAAGTTGCAACGATATCTTGACGCTATAAGACGTTCCTTTACGGATTCACAGGGTAGAGATGAGATCATCGCAGATATCGAAGCGCGTATAGCCGAATTGTTTAGTGAAAAAATAAAAGATGAAAGACAGGTCATCGGAAACAAAGAGGTTGACGAAGTTATAACGGTAATGGGACAACCTGAAGATTACCGATTAGACGAAGAAATATTTGAAGATGAGCCCAAAACTACTTATGAAAAAACAAAAAAATCTAAACAATTATTTAGAGATACCACAAACTCTTATGTTGGTGGAGTAAGTTCAGGGTTAGGGCATTATTTGAGTATTGAACCTATGTGGATTAGACTAGCATGGATATTATTTACCATATTCTCTAGTGGAGCCTTTATACTAATTTACGTGGCGTTTTGGATTTTTGTTCCAGAAGCAAAAACCACTTCAGATTTTTTGGCCATGAAGGGTGAAGCCGTTAATATTAGTAACATAGAGAAAAAAATCAAAGAAGGGCTTGATGATGTAACGGATACCGTGAAAAATGTAGATTATCAAAAGTATAGCAGCAAAGTAAAAAGTAGTTCAACAACCTTTTTTGATGCTCTAGGCGATGTGTTGTTATTTTTACTTAAGATTTTCGTGAAATTTATAGGAGTTATTTTTATCATCACGGCCGGTATTACTTTAATTAGTCTATTTGTTGGGCTATTCACATTAGGAACTTTTGGATTTATGGATACACCGTGGGTAGAATATTTTGAGGTAGGAAACCATCCAGATGCTCCACTTTGGTTGATGTCTTTACTTACATTTTTTGCTGTAGGAATCCCGTTTTTCTTCCTTTTCATACTTGGATTAAAAATTCTAATTAGTAATCTAAAATCAATAGGAACACCCGCAAAACTAGGACTATTAGGCATATGGATATTATCATTAATAGGATTGGGAATCTTAGGTATACGACAAGCTACTCTTGAAGCATATGACGCCGAGGTTATTTCTCAAGTACAACCATTACAGATAAATGGTAAGGATACACTTACTATAAAAATGCAGGGTAACAGTAGATATATCAATCATCTTCAACATAGACATGATTTTAAAATCAAAAGGGATAATCAAGGTAATAAGGTAATCGTTGTTCAAGATATTGAGGTGTATATAAAACCTTCAACCAAAGATTCTATTGCCAGTATTGTAATTGAGAAAAAAGCAGAGGGTAGATCATATGAAGAAGCATCAAAACGTGCCGAAGAACTTAAGTATTCTTATGAAGTCGAGGGTAATACGCTGTTTTTAAATGGATATGCAATTACAGATTACACTAATAAATATCGAGATCAAGAGGTAAAAGTTATTTTAACGTTACCTGAAGGAACTACTGTATTTGCTGATGACAATACCTCTGGATACAATAACACCTGGAAATTTGATGATTACATCACCATTGAAGGACAAGAAGAAGAGTATTTAAAAATTGTTAACGGAAAATTCGACTGTGATGATTGCCCTGATAAAGATGAATGGGAATACAAAGATTCTGACGATGATGAAGGTGTAAAAATCAACATAAACTCTGATGACAATGATTTTAACCTAAAAATCGATGAAGATGGCGTACAACTCAATAACGAGCCTGTAAAGGTTAAAATAGACGAGGACGGAATAGAAATTAAAACCGATAATTAAACTGATTATAAATCAGAACATCAATTAAAAAACGAACAATCAAATCAACACATTAAAACGTAAAGTTATGACTACACTAGCCAAAATTTTAATAACCCTTTGCCTATCCATAGCATGTTGCTCTTGCAATATTAATATTAACGGAGTTAAAGGTCAAGGAGAAGTAATCAAAAAAGAAAGAACTATTAACGCAGACTTTGATGCGGTTAAAGCTAGCAGAGGGTTAGATGTCATCCTAGTAGATAGTAAGGATGGAAAAATTATTGTAGAAGCTAATGAAAACTTACATGAACATATAGAAATATATGTGGAAGGAAATACCTTATATGTAACTTCAGACGAGAATATTTACTTTGCTGATGAAAAAAATGTTTATGTTTCATATGACGAGCTTAATAAAATACATGTAAATAGTGGAGCCAGCGTATCTTCAGAACAAGAAGTAAATCAAAAAGCTATTGCACTTACGGCGACCAGCGGAGCCGATTTAAGGCTGAAAATAAAAGCGCAAACCGTGAATTCATCTGTATCAAGTGGAGCCTTAATGGATCTTGAAGGAAATGTAGAAAATCATATTGCAAGTGCTTCGAGTGGAGCAAATATACGTGCCGAAGACCTTTTAAGTCTTGTAACAGAAGCTAAAGCAAGTAGCGGTGCTAACGTACGAGTACATGCAAAAAATGAATTTACAGGAAAAGCCACTAGCGGTGGAAATGTAATTTATTATGGTAAACCTGAAAGAGTATCTGAGGTAGACAACTCTGGAGGTAATGTAAGAAGACATTAAATCCCTAACCGCCTAACCAACCAATTAACCAATCAAATTAGTACTGCCCGAAAAACACCCATTGTTGTTTAGTATAAGTTATTATACATTATCTTTTTCGGGCAGTTTTTTAAATTCATCAAAGGATATTCTTAAATCTACTCATCACAGATATTTGAAGAGAAATCCCCAGTACAATCATTCATCAATTCACCTATATAAATAGGTCAAAAAGCGTCATCATGATATTTAAAAAAATGCTGCCTTTATTGGCAATAGTTTTACTATCTATTCATAGTATAACATCCCAAACCAACGATAATAGCAATCAAACTAATCATCTTAATACAACAATTCTACAATTAGATACTCAATTTTGGGAATCGTATAACTCCTGTAACACTGAAGTATTTAAAACTTTTTTTGTGGATGATTTTGAGTTTTATCATGATAAAGGAGGATTAACCAAAGGGCTTTCTAAAATGATGCAACTTGTCGAAAATGGTCTTTGTGGGAACAAAAATGTAAGAGTACGGCGAGAAGAAGTAAAAGAAAGTGTACACGTATACCCCCTAAATAATTATGGAGCTATCATTGCCGGTAAACATCTATTTTATGTAACAGAAAATGGAGGAAAAGAAAGATTAACCGAGGTTGCTAAATTTACTCATGTATGGCAACATAGCAATGATCAATGGAAAATGACTCGAGTTTTAAGTTTTGACCATCAACCCGCTCCACAAAACACTGATAAAATAACAGTGACTTTACCCAATAAGACATTGTTACAATATGCTGGAACATATCAAGCTCCTAATACAGGAACCGTTACTGTTTCTGTAAAAAACAATCTTTTAGAAATAAATGCTGATAAAATGCAAGCAATTATTTACCCTCAAAATGAAACCCTATTTTTCCATAAACAAAGTCCATTAACCTTTGAGTTTATTACAAATAAAGATAATCAGGTTATTAAGTTTATAGTTCGAGAGAACGGAACTATAGTAGAAGAAGCTAAAAAGAAATAGTACGATTCTATCCTACCCCTATTTGCTTAATCTACATTCTAAATGCTATTTAAAAACAGATCTCTTTATGGGGTCTGTTTTTTTGCGAATACAAAATGTAATTTTCTTTCTAAAAAAGAGTCATTTATATTTGTAACAAGTATTCGACAATGCGTATACTTAAAAACTAAAAAAACTGTTATTTACAGTATAAAATTTCACACAAAATGAGGATATCACTGCTAATATTATGTTCACTTCTAATACTAGGAAGCGCATATGGTCAAAGAGAAAAAGTTAAGGGAAATAAAATTGTTAGTACCGAAGAATATAACATAGAAAGTTTTCATACCATCGAAATATACGAGGGTTTTGAAGTCACACTAGATGAAAGTAGTGATAGCCAAGTAAAAATTGAAGCAGATAGTAATATACAACGTGCGATACAAGTAGAGGTCATCGATAGTGTTCTTACAATTAAATCTGATAAAGATATTCGTCGTGCAAAAGCTTTAAATATGGATATCCTATATGGATCTGAACTAAAAAAAATCATTTTATACGATAAAGTAAATGCTAAATCATTATCCTCAATAAATTCACCTCAACTTTCAATAGAAGTTAATGACTATGCACAAATATTTTTATCTTCAGATGCAGGAAAATTGAACTGTATAACTAATGGGAAATCTACTGCAGAAATCCATGCCACCGCTACTGAAGTAGTGTATCAAATAAATGAAAACTCAGAATTAAAAGGAATTTTAACAGCTGATAATCTAAAAGTTGATTTATATCAAAAAGCATCTGCTAAACTAGAAGGTGAAGTGAAATCAATGTTGGTAAGAGCAGATAACACTTCAGATTTTTTTGGTGAAAAATTAAATGCTATAAAAACTTCTTTAATTGCCGAAGGCGCCAGTGACTGCTATGTATTAACCAGTGAAGAAATTAATATCGAAGCCAAGGATAAGTCAGAAATTTTCCTTTTGGGGGAACCAAAAGTTACAATTCAAACATTTGCCAACGAAGCTACTTTATTCAAAAAAAATATAGATTACGTACCCAGTAAACTTAGATTGAATTAGATCAAAAGAAAAAGGTATTCTAATGTTATAATATACACTAGAATACCTTTTCTTATTATTATAAATTAGGTACTACTATGCCGAAACACTTTCATTTGTTTCAATAGTTGCTAGATATCGTTCTGCATCTAATGCAGCCATACATCCAGTTCCTGCAGCAGTAACAGCTTGTCTATATTCTTTATCCTGAACATCTCCTGAAGCAAAAACTCCTGGAATATTGGTTCTTGTAGATTTACCTTCAGTAATTAGGTATCCTGTATCATCCATATCCAACTGTCCTTTAAAGATATCGGTGTTAGGTTTATGACCAATCGCAATAAATAATCCGGTGATTTCGATTTCACTCTTATCTTTTGTTTGATTATTTACCATACGTAATCCTTCTACAACTTGATCACCCAAAACTTCATCAACTTCTGTATTGTACAATACTTTAAGGTTAGGCGTATTATTTACTCTGTGTTGCATTGCCTTTGATGCTCTCATATAATCCTTACGCACCAACATGGTAACGCTAGAGCATATATTAGACAAATATGTAGCTTCTTCGGCAGCAGTATCTCCTGCTCCAACTATAGCAACGTCCTGACCTTTATAGAAAAACCCATCACAAACAGCACAAGCAGAAACTCCTCCTCCTCGCAGCTTTTGTTCACTAGGTAATCCTAAATATTTGGCAGTTGCACCGGTAGAAATAATAACACTTTCTGCTTCTATTTCTGTAGTATTGTCAACAGTAACTTTATGTATACCTCCTGCTTCTTTACTAAAATTAACAGATGTTACCATTCCGATACGTACCTCTGTACCAAAACGTTCTGCTTGCTGTTGTAATTGAACCATCATCGTTGGACCATCAATACCCTCTGGGTATCCAGGAAAATTATCAACCTCGGTAGTGGTAGTTAATTGACCTCCCGGTTCCATTCCCGTATACATTATTGGTTTTAGATCTGCTCTAGCCGCATATATTGCTGCGGTATACCCTGCAGGTCCAGAACCTATTATAAGACATTTTATTCTTTCTATTGTATCAGACATAATCAGTATGTTTTATCTGATGTAAAAGTAGCAATTTGCTCATAAACCTTACATTAAAGTTATTAAGAATTGTTATTCGTCTATAGACATCTTAAATAATTATTAAATCTAGACAGATTCTTTGGCGACAGCTATATAGTTGTTAACAAATCGCCTTGTTCCAGAAATCTTAAAAATGGAAGCTGGTACAATATATATGGAAGTAAAAGGAAAAAACACAAAATATAAATGGAAAGATTATAATCCCAATTAGATATCCTAAATTTATTCCCAAATTAAACGTCATGACATTTTTTGACATTCTGGATATTTTAGGTACTATAGCTTTTGCAATATCAGGTGCATTAAGCGCTATGAATCGCAAGTTAGACCTATTTGGTATTTTTATTATCGCTTTTGTCACTGCAATTGGAGGAGGAACTGTAAGAGATATACTTATTGGTAACACTCCTGTCTCCTGGATGCAAAACACCCTAAATATATATCTTATTGGTGGGGCAACTACATTTTCTATCATTTTTAGAAATAAATTAAATTATCTTAAAACATCTCTTTTTCTGTTTGACACCATAGGTTTAGGTATTTTTACTATCATAGGTGTAGAAGCGGGTATACAAGCAAACTTACAACCAATTGTTTCTGTAGCTTTGGGTGCTATGACAGGTTGTTTTGGTGGTGTGATAAGAGACATACTATGTAACGAAATTCCTGTTATTTTTAGAAAAGAGATTTATGCAACCGCTTCAATAGCCGGTGGTATATGTTTTATGATAATGCATTCATTAAGTATTCATCAAAACATAACCTATATCGGTACTACTTTATTTATTATATTAATACGATTATTAGTAGTTAAATATCAAATTACACTACCTATGTTTTATATTAAAAGTAAAACATCATCATAAAAGAATGTGTTTCTTTAATACTTTCATTATGGTTTTATAATTTTAAGGATATGAAATTTGTACCAAAACATACAAACTATATTCAAAAAGTACGAGAAAGCTTTGAGCGACAAGAATTCATGAAATTAATTGGTGCAACACTAATTGATGTGCAACCAGGGTATTGTGAGATACAAATACCTTATCAAGAAAGCTTAACGCAGCAACATGGTTTTTTTCATGCCGGAGTTATCAGTACAATAGCAGATAATACCGCAGGATATGCTGGGTTTTCTTTAATGGAAGAAAGTTCATCTGTTTTAACTGTTGAATTTAAAATAAATCTCATGGCACCAGCAAATGGCGAATTATTAATAGGAAAATCAAACGTTATAAAACATGGTAGAACATTGACTATTTGTAAATCTGATATTTTTATCGTTAACAATGGAAAAGAAAAACTTTGTGCTGTTTCGCAATTAACTTTAATTGAATTAAAAAATAGTTCAGATAAAAAACAACATCAGTAATCATGGAAAAACATCATGAATTATCAGATTATGAATTTGAAACACAATTTAAAAAAGGTAGTTTATCTCCTTCTTTATTTAGCCATGAAGCACATTTACGCCTAGCATGGATATATTTAAAAAAATATGACCAAACCAAAGCTTGCGACGCAATCTCTTCTCAAATTTTAAATTTTGCAACCGTAAATGGGGATCCAGATAAATTCAATAAAACTGTAACGGTTGCCGCTATAAAAATTGTTTATAATTTTCTCCAAAAGTCAAAGTCTTCTACTTTTCAGGATTTTATAGAAGAATTCCCAAAGTTAAAATTCAATTTCAAAGAGTTAATAAGCTGCCACTACGGATTTGATATTTTTTCATCTACAATAGGAAAACAAAAATTTGTAGAACCTGATTTACTACCTTTTTAAGTACATTTATAGTGATAAGATAACCAAAAAAGCACCACATTTCAGTGGTGCTTTTCTCATCTATATTAACGTATTGCCTTATTTAGGCATCACTACATCACTAATCACATGGATCACTCCATTTTTAGCCATAACATCAGTTTTTACAATCTGACTGTATTTTCCGTTTTGATCTTTCAACCAAATTTTACCATCCTTTTGGATTACTTCTAGCTTTGCTCCGTTAAGTGTGGTAACCACAGTTTTTCCTTTGCCTTTCTTCAAAGCATTTACTACATCGCCGGCTGCAAGTTTACCACTTATCACATGGTATGTAAGAATTGCTGTCAACGCCTTCTTATTAGCTGGTTCTAACAAAGATGTAAGAGTTTTTGAATCAATTTTACCAAAAGCATCATTAGTGGGTGCAAATACTGTAAAGGGTCCATTTCCTTTTAAAGCTCCCACCAAGTCTGCAGCTTTTAATGCAGTGACTAGTGTTGAAAAATCATCTACAGAAACTGCAACATCAACAATATCTTTGTTGTTTTTTTGAGCAGATACTGATTGTGCGATGAAGAATAAAACAAGAGTTGAGATAATAAAAATTAATTTTTTCATGATTTCTATTTTAATAATTAAACATTTTTTTGCGCGCTTTGTATTATCATATACACATGTTTAATTGGTTTGGATGAGGTTGGATTATTTTTTTCTTAAATTTGAATAACCTTACCCATAAAATGCAAGACGATTTAGAGCTTATTAAACGACTACAAAATCAAGATAACACTGCGTTGTCCTTGATTTACGATAAGTATGCTGCTGCTTTGTATGGGGTTATTTTACGTATTTGTAAAAATGAAGCTAAGGCTCAAGATGTACTGCAAGAAACATTTATTAAAATTTGGCAAAAATCAAATTCATATGATCCAAAAAAAGGTAAGTTCTTTACTTGGTCCTATAGGATTGCCAAAAATCTTGCATTAAATTCTATGCGTAGTCCATCTAAGCTCATCCAAAATGAAGATTTGAGTGTATATAAAAATGAAAGCACAGAAGAACCTACAATAGATCTATTACAGTTAAACGGTTCTTTAAAGCAACTAGAACCTCATCATCAAAAGGCATTAGAGCTGGTTTATTTTAATGGATTAACACATCGAGAAGCACATAAAGAAATGGATGTGCCTCTAGGCACATTTAAATCTTATATCAAGCAGGCTTTAAAAAAATTAAGAGCGGCTTACCAGAAAGAACTTTTTATATTGTGGATAATTATAGAAACGATGATATGATGGATAGGAATTCTATAAAAGATACGGGAATACTAGAACAGTATTTATTAGGCGAACTTTCAAAAGAGCAACAATTAGAAGTTGAAAATATTTTGAAAGAAGATACTGAATTGCGCGAATATTTTAATAAAATAGAAAGTGATTTTCAGAACATGGCTTTTGAAAATGCCATCACTCCTCCCCCACATATAAAAAACGTTATTCTTGATACTGTCCAAAGTCAATCTGTAACCAAATCAATTTCGTTGCAGGCTAAAAAACAATCTACAATTTATCTTGCTGTTGCAGCAAGTTTCGCTATTTTATTTATGATAAGTAGCGGTTGGTTATATACGCAATGGCAGCAATCCAAAAATGAAATACAATTAGTACAAAACGAGACTAGTAATTTAAAGGATCGAATTGTTGCTTTAGAACAAAATTTGAATGAAACCAATAAATGGTATCAGGCGATCAATAATCCGAATACATTACAATTGGTACTTAAAGGTAACCAAGCATCCCCAGCTTCTAGTGCCATCACTTATGTAAATCATAAAGAAAAAACGGTATTACTTAATCCACAAGGACTTGCAATATTAGATAACGAACATACTTATCAAATGTGGGCAGATGTAGAAGGGGAAATGATCGACATGGGAGTTATATCTACCGGTAAAGAAATGATCGCTATGAAATACATTGACCATGCCGAATCTATAAATATTACTATAGAGCCTTCTGGCGGAAACGACCATCCTACGGTAGAACGATTGATTGCCAATGTACTTCTTTAAAAACAAATATTATGGCTATTTCATTACCAATAATTGTTCCTGTACTGCCCTCTGCAGATATACAAAGAGATATAGCTTGGTATAAAGAAAAAACAGGTTTCGATTTTGTATTTGGAGATAAAATGTACTCTGGACTACAAAGAGATAATTTAGAAATTCATTTGCAATGGCACGCAGATACTAAAGAAGATCCTTTATTAGGAGGGTCTGTAATCAAAATTTTTGTTGAAAATGTACAAAAACTGTTCGATGAATTTGTTCAACGAGGTACGGTACCTGAAAATAAATTAAGACGTAATACTCCATGGAGCACACATGAATTTGGTTTTTATGATCTTAATATGAATGCCATTTTTTTTGTTGAAGACGTAAAGTAACATCTAAAAGTATATATCATGAGAATAATTGTAATTACCCTCTTTCTTTTTATAAATACTTTTTTACAAGCACAAGAAAGTAATGCCGCATATATGACCAAAGTACAATCTCTTGATAGTACTCTCGAAACACTATACGCTGTTATTTCTGGAGAAAAAGGAGAAAAAAGAGATTGGCAATTATTCAAATTTCTTTTTAAACCAGAAGCTAAACTTATTCCTTCGGGGAAAGACAAAGAAGGAGTTTTTAAAGTACGTTATTTATCTCCAGACGATTATATCAATACATCAGGAGAATGGTTAGTAAAAAATGGTTTTTTCGAAAAAGAGATACATCGAGTCGTTCACTCATTTAGCAATATTTCTCATGTTTTTAGTACCTATGAATCTTTTAAAAGTAAAGCCAATAAAGAACCTTTTATGCGCGGGATTAATAGTATTCAATTACTCAATGATGGTAAAAGATGGTGGATTGTAAATATATACTGGAGTCAGGAGTCTAAACAAAATCCAATTCCCAAAGAATATCTTCCTAATTAATGATTATGGTTTTATGATATTTAGAAAAGCAATATTAAAAGATCTTCCCTTGATCGTACAAATGATTGCCGATGATGATCTAGGTAAAACAAGAGAACGTTATCAGGATCCTTTACCAAAAGTGTACATCGAAGCATTTAATAACATACTTGAAGATACAAATCAAGAATTAATCGTGTTGGAAGATGATAATCTAGAAATCTTGGGCACTTTACAATTGTCTTTTATTCAATACCTTACTTATAAAGGAGGCATCCGTGCCCAAATCGAAGCAGTTAGAATTCGGAAAGATCAAAGAGGAAAAGGTATAGGCGAAAAAATGTTCAAATGGGCAATATCACGCGCGCAACAAAGAGACGCTCATTTGCTTCAACTCACCACAGATAAAAAACGTCTAGAAGCCATACGCTTTTATGAAAAACTTGGTTTTAAATCATCTCATGAAGGAATGAAACTCCATTTTTGATTTTAATTTTATCAAAACCTTAATATTTGGTTTGGCTAATAATATCTATATTCTCCATTATATCAATCAAAATCAATTATGAAAAGAATATCGATACTTCTATTTTTTGTAATAGCCACATCCGCATATAGTCAAGAAAAATCTAAAGTTCAGCCTGTATTGCCAGAAATTATTTCGCAATTGCCAACTGTTCGAGATTTTACAATCTCACCAGATCAGAATGAAATATATTTTACAGCTCAAGGGTATCTGGGAGAGCTCTCTACCATAATAAAAGTGACTAAAGAAAATGACACCTGGTCAAAACCTGAAGTTGCGCCTTTTTCTGGACAATACACGGATCTAGAAGCAATGTTTGCTCCTGATGGACTAAAACTTTTTTTTGTATCCAACAGACCTATTGATAATTCTGTATCTGAAACCAAGGATCAAGACATTTGGTATATTGAAAGATCATCGGTTTCTAATGCTTGGTCAGAACCAAAAAATATTGGAAGCCCCATAAATACTTCTGGAGATGAATTCTATCCATCTATCGCTTCTAATGGGAATTTATATTTTACTAGTACTGCTGATAGCTCTAAAGGGAAAGATGATATTTTTATGAGTACATGGGAAAACGGAAAATATAACCTTCCTATTTCATTAAGTGAAGCTGTGAATTCTCCTGGGTATGAGTATAATTCTTATGTGGCTCCTGATGAATCTTTTTTAATTTTTGGAGGATACCAGCGAAAAGATGGATTAGGTAGTGGAGATCTATACATTTCGTACCGAGATAATGAAGGCAATTGGGGTGTTGCAAAAAATCTGTCCAAAGAAATTAATTCTAAAAAAATGGATTACTGCCCTTTTTATGATAATAAAACACAAACTCTTTATTTTACCAGTAAAAGAAGTGCCATCAAACAGGATGTTACACAGCCAAAAAACCTTAAGCAACTACTGCAACTAATGAATACATACGAAAATGGTTTAAGTAGAATATATAGTACATCTGTTAAATTATAACATCATGCTTATTTAACAACAACTTATCTCATTTATATAATCAAATAAGTATACTTATTTGTATTTTTGCATGAAATTCAGCACGTATTAATGAGGGGTTTTTTCTCGATATTATTAATTTTAACTTTCACCATTAGACCAATTATGGAGGTTAGTACAGTAATGTACTATCAACTTAATATTGATTATATTGTAGATAAATATTGTGTTAATAAAGAACGACCCAGACTTAATTGTAACGGGAAATGTTATTTAATGACTCAAATGAAAGCCAAAACACAGCCTTCAAAAGAAAAGTCCGAATCCATTGTTAGTACTGAAGCTTTTATTCCTCTTTTCTTCCAAGAGAATTCAATTCGAATAAAAAATACACATCCTTTTATTCTAGAACAAACGCAAAATTGGAAATTAAAGAGTGTACATTCAAAATCAATTCCCAACGATATTGATCACCCGCCAGATAATTTCTTTTCTTAAACAAATACTATTTCGATATCAATAAAGAATAGATTACTATATACCTATTCTGCACCTTGGTATTTTAAAAAATCGAATCTTTTAAAAATAGAAAGATGACATCCCTTATGGCTTACACCATAATATTACAGGGATCATCATTGCAATTCATTATATACAATGAAAAAATATATCTATGCCCTAATAACAGTAGTGGCAACACAAATAACTTATGCACAAGTATCATCTCAAGAAAAACGTAAAGATAGTATTGACACTACTGAAATTCTCGAAGAAGTCTTGATTACTTCGGCGAGTAGAGAAATACAAAGACGTTCTGATGTACCAGGCTCTATAGCAACTATAAACACAAAAACTATTGAAGAAACCAAAGCTTTTGGTATTGATCAATTGGTTAATCAAGTACCGGGAGTATTCATGTCTACATCTAGAGTCGCCAGCAATGAACAACATTTTATGGCAGTGCGTTCCCCCATCTCAACCAAAGCATTGTTTTTATATCTCGAAGATGGATTACAGATTAGACCCACTTCGGTTTTTAATCATAATGCCTTATTAGAAATGAATGACGTCTCTTATAGGCGCATTGAAGTATTAAAAGGTCCTGCATCAAGCATTTATGGTAGCGAGGCGATTGGAGGGAGTTTTAATTTTATTACTAAAAATCCATCAGATAAATTAAGTGGTAGTGTAGGTTTTCAAACCAATGATTTGGGGCTTTCTCGTTACGAATTTGAAATTTCGGACAGTGTAAATAAAAACTTAGGTTTTTATCTGGGAGGTTTTCATGGAAAAAGACAGGATGGTCCTATAGAACATAGTGATTATGAAAAAACAGCTATTACCTTCAAAACTGTTTTTGATATCAGCGATACTACAAATTGGACCACAGTATTCGATCTTATAGATTATAGATCTGATATGACAGGGTCCTTAAGCGAAGCCGATTTTAATAGTAGGGATTTTGAGAGTGATCAAACGTTTACAGAACGAGAAGCTATCGCATTTAGAGTAAGAGCCACAGTAAGTACTTTTTGGAATGATTACAATAAAACTTCTTTTAATCTTATTGTGAGAGATAATCGAATGGATCAAAATCCATCATATAGAGTTCGTCAATTTAGAAATCAAGGGCAGTTAACTGGTTTTGGCTCTGGAGAGATAAATTCTAATCAATTCAAAAGTTATGTTGGATTAATGCAACACAAATTAGATTTCAATTTTGCGAATTCTTCCTTGATTATTGGTGCTACCTTCGATTATTCTCCTCAAGAATATGTGGCTGAAACAACAGATATATTTGTTGACCCCGAAACGGGTAGAAATACTGGTTTCACAATAAATTCTGGAGATTTTATTTTAAATTATGACGCCAACATCTTTAATTATGCTGGTTTTTTTCAATATGAAATATCGCCAATTAATGCTTTTAAAATAACAGCGGCATTGCGCTATGATGGTTTTGAGTATGACTATGATAACCTGACCGATGGAATCGTAGGTGTTGATGATGCTGTAGATACTTTTAATAACCTAACTCCCAAATTGGGTGTAAACTACAACTTTGATACTAGATCTGGAATTTATGCAAATTATTCACAAGGTTTTACCCCTCCACAAGTTTCTACATTATACCGTAATAGAAATGAATTAAAAGGAATAAAACCTAGTCGTTTTAATAATTATGAAATAGGTGGATATTTTTCATCATCACCAAAAATTAAGTTCGATGCAGCCATTTATCTCTTGGAAGGAGAAAACACATTAATCACGTTACGTGATCAAGACGATAATTTTTTTAATACCAATGCCGGTAAAACCAGATCATATGGTTTAGAGTATGGTATCACATGGACGCCCATAAAAGAAATATCCTTAACTCATAATGGCAGTTATGCACATCATAGATATGTGGATTTCTTTGATCAAGGTATTGATTATTCGGATACAGATAGAGAAACAGCTCCCAACCTATTAGGTACTTCATTAATAACATATAGAAAAGCTATCAATCAATATTTAGGGTTTAGTGTTACTGCAGAGCACGAATTGGTAGGTGAGTATAACACGAGTTTTGAAGGACAAGTGGAGAACGAAGATGGCACTTTTGATACTGCAACATATGATGGACATCATGTTTTTAATCTAAGAGCCACTGCAAGTTATAAGGGTTTTGAAGTATGGACTCATGCTCTAAATATTTTTGATGAATTATATGCTGCACGAGCCTCATTTAATCGTTTCAGAGGAGAAAATAGTTTTACCATCGGTAATCCAATAGCATTTCATTTCGGAGCTAGATATAATTTTTAAACATATTATCTGCGGGGTTAATTAGCCTGGCAGATTTAAATAATACCCTATGAAAAAAAATGAAAAATTAAATAAATGGCTCTGGAAATGGCATTTCATTGCGGGATTGATTTCACTTCCTTTTATTATTATTCTTTCGATAACCGGAGGGATATATCTTTTTAAAACTGATTATGAAACACCTAGACAAAAACACATCAAAGAAGTAACAGTTCAAGGTGATCCAATATCTCTAGAGAAGCAATGGCAAATTGCCAACCATAACACGACTAAAAAACTAAATTCAATAACTATACCTACTCATCTTAATCAAGCTACCGAGTTTATTTCTGGTCGTTTTGGAGGAAAAAGCAGTCTATTTATAAACCCATATTCGGGTACTGTTTCTGGACAAATCATCGGTAAAGAAACCGACATGTTCAAAATAAGAAAACTACATGGAGAATTATTAATGGGTAAATTTGGTACTAAAATCGTAGAACTTATCGCCAGCTGGATGGTAGTACTAATTCTATCCGGATTATATATTTGGTGGCCTTCTCGTAAATGGGATCTAAAAGGTTTTTTTATTCCTAGAATACATCAAGGAAAAAGAACATTGTTTCGAGATATACACGCCATAGCTGGGTTCTGGATATCTGGATTGCTTATTCTAATTTTAGCAGGAGGATTTCCTTGGACAGATGTTTTTGGAGATAATTTTAAAAAAGTTCAGCAAATTACAAATACAGGATACCCAACCTCATGGGAAGGACGACAACTACAATCCAGTCAAAACAAAGAACGATTAACTCTAGATGACATGGTAACAAAAGCTAATGCACTTCATCTACCAGGGGTCGTAACGCTTCATTTTCCAAAAGGTCCGAAAGGTGTTTTTAGTGTTTCTAATCAAAATCCATCAGATATTAAATCACAAAAAAAAATACATTTTGATCAATACTCTGGAAAACAAATTTTATCCAATGATTGGCAAGATGTAGGTGTATTAATGAGAGGTAGAATATGGGTTATGGCTTTTCATCAAGGAGAATTTGGGTTTTGGAATTGGGTGTTAATGTTATGTACTGCGGTTGCACTAACTTTAATGAGTATTTCTGCCCTTATTTCGTATGTATTACGAAAACGTAAAGGGACATGGGGGGTTCCAAAAGTACCAGAAGCTTTCAAAATTGGATATGGCGTAATGATTATTGTTGTAATCTTAGCATTAGTCTTTCCTTTATTTGGAATTAGTTTACTGATATTGTTAGCAATAGAATATATCAAAAAATTAAATAAACAGAGAAAAACATCACTCTCTATTTAATATAAATCAGGTCGTATATGAAAAAAAGTAAAATCGTAAGACTAACCCGAAAATGGCACCGATATCTTGGTGTGGTTTTAGGAATTCAATTCTTATTATGGACTATTGGAGGGTTATATTTTAGCTGGACTAATATTGATGAGATCAGGGGTGATAACTTAAAAAAGGAATCACCTAGAATTCCTAATCGGCTTTCGTATGTATCTCCTAAAACATTTTTAGATGAACAAATCCATCAAAATGATAGTGTAATTTCTCTAGAACTCACGACCATTTTAGAGCACCCCATTTATCGTGTACAATACAAATCTTCAGGAAAAAAGAAAGTAGTATTGATCGATGCCTTAAGCGGAAAGCGAAGAAAGTCACTTACTAGGGATGAAGCCACAAAAGTAGCGCAACAAAAATTAAATACTAAAGCAAAAATTACTCAGGTAGAACACATAACTGATACTGGTGGTCATCATGAGTATCGTAAAAGACCACTTCCCGCATATGCTATCACTTTTGATAAACCTGTTAACACTACAGTATATGTTTCACAGGATTACGGAAACGTGCAAACATTTAGAAATAATCAGTGGCGAGTATTTGATTTTTTATGGATGCTACATACAATGGATTATCAGGAACGGGATAATTTCAATAATCTATTGCTTAGAGCTTTTTCATTCTTTGGGATATTTACGATTCTTTCAGGTTTTACTTTGTATTTACTAACATCAAAAACATTAAATCAGAAAAAAAGAAAATCATGAAACAAATAACGTACATATTGCTTTTTGCTACTTTGTTACTGAGTTGCAAAAATCATGAAACAGATCTTTACAAAATTACGAAAACATCTATTTCAAAAAGTGAGACTCAAAATAATCAAACAGCTCTCAGAAATAAAGATCGTAATTTAAAAAAAGATGGAACACCCTATTCTAGTGAAGAACTAAGCAAGATATCTCATAAAGAATTAATGGCTACCATATATGAATCACCTAATGATACTATAAAAACCATCGGGATCTTATTATATGATGGATATTTTATGCTTGATGCCATGGGACCCTTATCAGTACTCAATCATATGTATCCTACGAAGAAAATATTGATCGGAAGAAAAAAAGGGATTATAACCAGTAGTGATAATGTAAAAATTGAAGTAGACTACAGCATTGAAGATATTGAGCAATTAGATATGTTATTGATACCAGGAGGTGTTGTGGAAACTTATAACGCTACCAAAGATGAAGTACTTATTAATTGGGTTAAAAAAATTGATGAAAACAGCAAATATACCGTAAGTGTTTGCACTGGAGCATGGATCCTTGGCGCTGCAGGTTTGTTAGAAGGTAAACAGGCCACCACTAACTGGTATAAAGCCGAACAAAAACTAAAGCAATATGGGGCTAAATATGTAAAAAAGAGATACACCAATGATGGCAAATACTGGACAAGCGCTGGTGTTTCTGCTGGAATCGATATGAGTCTTGCTTTAGTTGATAAAATTCATGGCCGTAACTATGCCCAATTTACAGCCCTAAATTTGGAATATGACCCAAAACCACCATTTACTGGCGGGCATCCAGACAAAACAGATCGTGTTGTGACTTTTATGACAGAAAAAATGTACGATAAAATGTTGGCTACAATACCCAAGAAAAACTAAATCTTAGAATCATCATGGATATTATAATTTATATTCTAATAGGAGCAATAGTCTTCTGTATTTTTCAGATCATTGTTCAAATGCGTAAAACAAGTAAAATTGAGAAACAGCATAAAGAACAAAAACGTGAAATCGAAAAAGAAAAATAATATCTTTGAACATAAATAAAATTAATTATGAAATCATCAGTTTTTTATGCAATCATAGCGACTATGCTATTTTTTATATCCTGTAATCAACTTTCTAAAGAAGAACAAGAATTTGATGCGCTTATGCAACAAGTGATTGATGTACATGATGAAGTAATGCCCAAAATGGGAGAAATGAGCAATTTAATTAAAGAATTAGAACCTAAAATTGATACCACAACCAATGGGCAAACTTATTCAAAAGCGCAACAAGATGTTAAAGATGCGTATGATTATATGATGACATGGATGAGTAATTTTAGTGATACATTCCCTCATGATGTAGACAATGAAATGAGTAAAGAAAAACTTTCATCGCAAATGAAATTGCTTAAAGAAGAAGACATTAAAGTAAAAAAGTTAAAAGATCAGATTAACGCAAGTATAAAAAATGCTAAAGCGTTATTAGAAAAGCCCTAATTATCTCTTGTTATATAATTTGTAAAAAAGTTTTACTTTAGCAGTTGCAACAAATCGCTTAAATCAATGAAAAGAACTATTTTATTTACCGCAGTGCTATTGGTAACTACCTTATCAGTAAACGCTCAGAAAAAAAAGGATCTTCTAGAAGAGATCGACAAGTTAAGACAGGAGTTAAAAACAACTAAAGGAGAGCTAAATGATTCTCGTAGTAGAGAAAAAGCTTCTTTAAGAAAAGTAGAGACTATTGAGTTTCAGGTAAACGATCTTAAAGAAACCAATGCTACTTTGTTAACCAACATGAGTAATTTCACGCAGTTATCGAATCAGAAAGCTGAAAACTTAAAGAAATCTCAAGAAATTATCCAGGCAAAAGATAAGCAACTTATTAATATAAATGATGCGTTGACTAGGGCCGATTCTACCAATTTGGTAACTTTTAGTGCTTTAAAAAATGCTATCGGTGGAGATAATATTAAAATAGGAAATGGTGTAATTTATATTCAATTGGCCAATGACATGCTTTTTGGGGAGAATGATAAGAGTTATTCTATTAGTGATAACGCAAAACCAATGCTAGCCAAAATAGCTGCCGAACTCAATAAAAACACAAGTTTAAAAATTACTGTTGAAGGTAATAGTAATGCGCTTAAACTTGATGGTAAAACGTTAATTGACAATTGGGATCTTAGTGCAAGACAGGCTGCTTCGGTAGTTAGGGCTTTACAAACAGATTATAAAGTAGATCCTAAACGTATGGAGGCTCTAGGTAAAAGCGAGTATGCCACGAGTGGCATAGAAACTGTTACAAGAATAATTATTGATCCAAAATTTGACGAGTTCTTTAGACTAGTTAAGGACAATATGAAAAATGCTTCTAAGGGATAAAATATACAAATCTATAAGTACGTACAAGAATCCGATCTTTTTTGATCGGATTTTTTTATTAATCTATATAACTTCTTGTATGCTTACTATGTTGAGTTTAAAAAAATCTTTATATTTACGTAACTAGTTACGTAATTAATATTAAATATGAGTTTTTTTAACAATGTAGGCGTCATGGCCATAGGCACAAGACTTAGAATGCTAAGTGAAAAATTGAATGAGGACGCATCAAAGATTTATGAAATGTATGGGGTAGCGTTAAAACCAAAATGGTTTCCTGTTTTTTATATACTATCTCAAGACGAAGAAAAATCAATAACTCAAATTGCTCAAGAAATAGGGCATTCTCACCCGTCAGTGAGTAAAACAGTTCGCGAAATGCTTAAAGCCGAAATCGTATTTGAAAAAAAAGACAAAAGCGACGGTAGAAAAAATAACATTCAACTCACAAAAAAAGGTAAAGAATTAACTATCCAAATTACAGATCAATACACTGATGTAAAAAATGCTGTTGAAGAGACTTTAAATCAAAGTACTCATAATTTATGGAACGCCATTGAAGAGTTTGAATTTTTATTGGATAAAAATTCAATGTTAAATCGCGTTAAAGAGCAAAAAAAGATCCGAGAAAATAAAAAAGTAAAGATCATTTCTTATGAATCAAAATATAAAAGTCATTTTCGAGATTTAAATACCCAATGGATAACTACGTTCTTTAAAATGGAAGATACAGATCGTAAAGCTTTGGACTATCCCGAAGAGTATATCATAAATAAAGGAGGTTCTATTATCATAGCACTTTATGAAAATGAACCCGTAGGCGTATGTGCTTTAATAAAAATGGACGATCCAAATTATGATTACGAATTGGCGAAGATGGCTGTCTCACCCAAAGCAAAAGGAAAAGGTATTGGTTGGTTATTAGGTAAAGCCATCATACAGCAAGCTCAATCATTAAATGCAAAAAATGTATATCTAGAAAGTAATACTATACTTAAACCAGCGATTAATTTATATCACAAATTAGGTTTCAAAAAAATTGCGGGTCACCCTACTCCATATGAACGATGTAACATTCAAATGGTACTTGCATTAGATAATGATATCATAAAAATAAATTAAAAGAGACTATATTTTTTTCGGCGTAGTGAAGAAGGGATTAGAGTCATTTTCATAATGATTTGTTTACATGTTTTACCCAAACTCCCCTGCGCCGAATTATAGTTATTCACTTTGTTTTCTTAACATATCGCCTCTCATCATTTCAAATTTATTTTTCTACATAAAACCTTATCCAAATATTTCTACTAAATTACAGCATCAGTTTCTTTTCTCAATAAAGAACGCATAACCAAATTCTTCGTAGAATATGAAAACAAAATCAATAGGTCTTTTTGCTGGTCCAATTCTATTTTTATTGATTTTACTTTTCTTTCGCCCTCAAGAGTTATCTTCTGAAGGCATTGCTACATTGGCAATAGCTACTTGGATCGCAGTTTGGTGGCTTACCGAGGCTATTCCTATTGCTGCAACTGCTCTTTTACCACTAGTATTATTCCCCTTAACAGGCGTGATGTCTTTAAAGGGTGTTGCAGGAGCTTTTGCAAATCAAATGATTTTCTTATTCTTAGGAGGATTTATTATAGCCGTAGCTATAGAGAAAACTAATCTTCATAAACGAATAGCTCTTTCTATCATACACAAAATAGGTAGTAATTGGAATAAAGTACTATTGGGTTTCATGATTGCTACTGCCTTTTTAAGCATGTGGATATCAAACACTGCTACTGCCGTAATGATGCTTCCAATTGGGTTAGCTGTAGCATCTCAAATCAATGCAGATGAGGAGTTAAAAAAAAATATGGGTAGATCATTAATGTTAGCCATTGCCTATGGCTGCTCTATTGGTGGTGTTGCAACTATTATCGGCACACCAACAAACGCTATATTTATTGGCGTTGTCGATGACCTATATGGACACACCATCACATTTACGCAATGGATAGCTTTAGGGCTCCCTTTCTCATTGATAATGCTAATTATCGGTTGGTTATACTTGACTAAGATTATGTTTCCCGTCACGGCCGAAGGTATTCCTGGAGGTAAAAAAGCCATAGCAACACAGCTCAAAGCATTAGGAAAAATGTCTTATCCAGAAAAATCTGTACTTACCGTATTTATTATAGTGGCTATTTGTTGGATCACGAGTTCATTCATTCTAAAAAAAATACTTCCAGAAATTAATGATCCTCTAATTGCCATTGCTGGTGCCATCACGCTCTTTATTATTCCATCAGGAGATAAACAAAAAATTGGGATTATTAACTGGAGAAATGCAGAGACCATACCTTGGGGAATTTTATTACTTTTTGGTGGCGGATTGGCATTAGCCGAAGGGTTTAAAGTATCAAAACTAGCCGAGTGGATCGGAGATCAACTTACTATTTTTGAAGCGTTACCAGGTTTTTTGTTAATTATAGCCATTATTACTGTGGTAAACTTTCTTACCGAAATTACATCAAATGTGGCAACAGCTTCTATGTTGATGCCAATATTAGCTGCTCTTGCGGTGTCTATTGATATTCATCCATATTTTCTAATGGTTGCCGCTACAGTGGCAGCTTCTTGCGCTTTTATGCTTCCTGTTGCAACACCACCAAATGCGGTAGTTTTTGGATCTGGTTTATTAACTATTCCCAAAATGATTAAGGTTGGTTTTTGGATGAATATAATATCCATTATAATTGCATCCATCTTGGTATACTTTATATTACCATATGTTTGGGGTATCGAAATAGGAATATTCCCAGAAGCATTTAAACCATAATATATATAGTTTCTAAGGTTTTAAACACTGCAATTTTAAATCACAAACGTGTTTGTTTTTATACTGCATATCCCATATTGTAAAGCTTTCTTAAAAGTAGATTAAAGTAGCTCTATTTCACTAAATTTTCGTAACTTAATGAAATACAGACTTTAAACCTATCAATCATGAAAACCATTTTGCTTATTCTAGTCGGGATGTGTTCTTATCTTGCAATTACTCAAGAGAACGATAAATCCAATATTGAGCCATATAACCTTGACGGTGTTTGGGAATTGAAACATCAGTTTATTTATGAGGATAATCACATAGCAGATACCATTTTAAATCAAAATGGATATCGCCAAGTAAAAATGTATAGTAAAGGAAAAGTCATGTGGACTAGATATGATCCTAAAGACAATAATGAATGGTTTGGTTATGGAACATACACCTTAAAAGATGGTATACTCGAAGAGCGATTAGAATATGCTTCTGGCCCTATGATGAAAATTGTGGATACTACAAAAGTTTTTAGGTTTGAATTCATATTAGATGCGAATACCTATCAACAAATCGATATTAATGAAGAGGGGCATTATTATCACTCAGAGAACTATGTTCGAATAAAATAATCATCAATAAAAAATCTAGCGCTTTAGGGTTTTGCATGAGAAGCCCCTATATTAACCTCTTTGTTACTTATTTCTTAATTACCATAACGTCTTGTGTATAAATTGTAATGAGGTTTGGCCACTACGATTTTATATATCTATCATGGTGTGTGTCGTTTAGTATTGTAACTAAATAATATTGAATTTTCATTAATCTAAAGATTGCCATAGCACCTTAGTAATCATCCATTTACCTTCATTTTTCGCCATTAACAAATAATCAATTCCCCAATACAACGTCAACTTTACGCAAGCAATTTTATCTTGTGCATCCAAAATTTCAATTGTTTTCACAGCATCCTTTGGAGCTGCCCATTGTGGATCTTTTGCTACATCACGGGCAAAACCGATAGCCTTGTCGTATGTCATTATATGCTTTTTAGACCCTTTACTCTTGCTTCCATATCCCAATTTTGATAAGTCCGGATGAATACTTCTTTTAATTTTAGTAGTATCTCCTTCATAAAAACCTTCAATGTAATCCAGTGCTGCGCTTTCTATTTTCTCTCTATCCTGACTGTATGAATCAATATTAAAACAAAATACAATCAGAAATATTAAAATTATTTTCTTCATTATTTATTTTATTAAAAGTTAACGTTTGATATAAGATTAGTTGCGATAGACACTAAGATAGCAAAAGGAGACTAACTTGAGGAATATTCTACAAATATTCCGATTGATTCTTTGCCATTAAAATTTATAACAACCAAGTGTTTTTTGCTATATCACACATCTTGATTAATAGCCGGTTGGGATATGAATAGTTAAAATTAAATTTGCCGTTTTATTTATTTTGAATAGTAAAATATTTTAATATCAAAACACTATTTTTTAATTTCATTTTTTTTACATCGATAAATAATCACTTAATTTTTTAGTGGAGTATTCATCCAATAGTCAGATAGGTTCTTAGGTGCAATAGTGGGTTGGTTTTTAAAAATTGGTCTAGTCTTAATCATGAATAATGTATCTGATATATTTGTTGTATTAGGTTTAAGTTCTTGGACAAAAAACTCCCTGAATTGATTATATGAAACTGATTCTTGTTCATGTACAACATTACCAGAAATGTCCCTTACATTTTTGACCTCTATAGCTACCCCTTTACTACTTATCTTACTAAGCGACTGTATTCTTTTAGGGGCAAATACCAGCTTCTTGTTTTCAGGATACAATAACACATTATTCTTTTTAACAGCAATACTATCTATTTTTAATTTTACTTCTTGATACCATAATCTATAATTACTTTTCTTTATAGCATCTTTTAGTAAAGGAATATTATTAAAAGTAAGTTCAAAACGTTTTCTTTCATGATTGATTTTTACGGCAACAGGAATAAATTTTGGAGGAAGCTGAACTTCAAAAGAGTTGTTAAACGAAATGTAGTTTGGATACATTATTTCCTTAACGGATTGATACTCTATGATGATTTCATAAAGTAGTTCCCCAAGATTTTTTTCTTTTGTTCTCGATGAACTGGAATTGGGTTGTATTATTTTTTGATAACTTCTAGGCTTTCTTTTGCCATAGACCGCATATTCTATTTTATAAATTTCAAAATCATCTTTACTAATATAAATTTTACCTGCAACTTTATAGCCCTCATAGGTTTTAGAAATTTTTATAGCATAAAGAGGAGTACTATCAACAAAAGTTTCAGGAAATAACCTAAATCTATGATTTTTAACCAAGTCAACATCTAATCGATTTACAAAATCATAAGTGTTTATATTATAATTTCTTATAGCATCGTGTAATCGCAAAATAGTATATTCATTACCTCCTTGACCAGCCAAAGTCGCATTAGATATGATTTTACTGCGGTTAATATAATCATAAGGTTTGATAGCAACGGTATCGATAGGAAAATCGGAGTTCTTCTTATATTGATAAATTCTTATTCGTGTTCCTTTTAAATCTATAATGTCAAAACCAGGATCAAAAACTTCCATTATAGCCTCATTTAGATTCAAATACTTTCCTTCTTTTATTTGATAATCCCTATAATAGCCTACATATGAAAATGGTGTAAAAGGATAATTCTTAGGAATTTTCTCCATTGCCAAACGAACAATTTCTTTTGCGCTTCGTCTTTTAGTTTTCTCAGCATCAATTAATATTACTTCATCAAGCATTTCCACTTTCTCTGTCAGTCGTATAAAGTTAACCTGTTCACTATGAAGATTTGATAGTGGTATTTCTTTGGATAAATATCCAATTGATGATATTACTAAAGTGTCTCCATTTTTTTGAAACTCATACGGAATTTTAACCCCTCCGTCTGAGTTGGATATCATTCCTTTTCCTTTATTCTTAATTCGTATGGTTGCAAAAGGAATTGGAATTTCATTTTTTGCATTGATTATCTTACCATCAAGAAATTCAGCTTCTTGGCCAATTAAGATATTGGGTAGAAGTATAAAAATGAAAACATAAATTAGAAACAATATTCTTGACATTGATTGCATTTAATTTTATTCTTGATTTTGATTAATCAAATGTTGAGTAACAGTTTGGATACACTACGTTTTAACGTAGTTTAGGTTTTATTGACAATAGCTTTTTTGTCTTCATTAATGTCAATTGAATTTGCTACTTCTTCAATAGTTTTATCTAAAATCGTTTAATTAACCATTGGAGTTTTCTGAAGCTATCTAGTAAGATAATATCATGAGATTCTAAGATACGTTTAAATTCCTCGTAGTCCTTAACATCATTCACAACGGTAATAAACGAACATTTTTCTCTCAAAAGATGGAGTAAAAAACGAGAGATTAAAACCATGAAACCCCTTTAAAACAGGGATTTCATGACTGTCGGGTAGAGAGGATTCGAACCTCCGATCTCTGGTCCCCCAGACCAGCACTTTAACCGGACTAAGCTACTACCCGAAAAAAATAGAATGCAAATATAATAATCCTATGATTAATTCGAAGGATTATTATGTTGTTCGAGAATCTTGATCATTTTAAATGATTTTAATAAATGAAATAAACCGGGAAGAATTACTGTCCCTCCAATGATAAGTGATATCCCCAACACTTTAATCACACTATCCGGGGCAATATTTTTAAGTAAACTTATACTTCCAGTTTGAGTAATAATAACATCTGGAAAATGAGAACCCAATGCGGCTAGTAAAATCAAAAATACTTGAAACCCTGCAAAGAATCTACTCCAAACTTTATTTCCATTTTTTATTGTTTTCCATAGGGGAAATAGCAATAAAGCAGAGAATACAACCGCCACTATTGCAAAAGGGCTCTTCATAAAATCTATTACAAATATGTTCCCCGAGAAATATCCATAGACAAACGTTAATAATCCCATAGCAAAAACTACCATTGTAGCAATAGCAGATTTTCGTACATATATATTTTCCTTACCTGGCTCCGATTCTCCTATCAACAAAACAGACGATAAAAAAGCGCATAATGCTGCAAAAAATAATCCTGTAAATAAACTAAAGATGTTAAGCCACGGTTTTAGAAAAGCTTCATAAAATGACAAAGTAGATACGTCTTCCACAATTTTAATATGACCACCTATCAATCCCCCAAAAACCATCCCTAGAAATATTGGTGTTATCAAGCTCGATATCTTAAACATCCCATCATATAATTTCTGAGAATTATCTATTACGGCATCATAATGTCTAAAAACAAAGGCCACTCCTCTTAAAGTCACCCCTAAGAGCACTATAGTAATAGGAATATGAAGATTCACCACAATTATATTATAATACGCCGGAAAAGCGATCCACAGTATTACAATTAAAATAATAAGCCAAATATGATTGGCCTCCCAAACTGGCCCCATCACTCTATAAATTGTTTTTTTTGTTATTTTCTGGTTCTCCTCAGATGAGAAAAGCTCGACAATTCCTGCTCCATAATCTGCACCACCCAAAACAACATAGAGAAATAAAGAAAATATCAAAAAGAATAAAACAACGTATAACATATCTATTGATTTGAATTATTTAAAACTCTAATTTGGCGTAACATTAACCATGTTACAGCTACGGTTAATGTTAGATACACTGCTATATAGGTATAAAAACTAAATACTATACCTGGCATAGGTGTTACTGCATCTTTAGTCCTCATAATTTTATGAATAATCCATGGCTGTCTACCTACTTCGGTTACTATCCATCCGGCTTCTAAAGCAATAAAACCCATTGGAGCTAATACAACAAAAAGCAACCAATATTTGTTATTATCAAACCATCTTTTTCTCTTTAACGAAATAAAATATAATACCCCTGCAAAAAGCAATATCGAACCTATACCTACCATAATTTGAAAAGCATAATGTACCATAGGTACATTTGGACGTTCATCTTCAGGAAAATCATTTAATCCTTTTACCTCAGCATCAAAATCTCCAAAAGCCAGAAAAGATAACATCCCAGGCAATGCTATTTTATATTTAACTTCTTGTGTTTTGGGATCCACAATTCCTCCTATATACAATGGTGCAGATTTTTCGGTATTATAATGTGCTTCCATGGCCGCCAGTTTCACGGGTTGGCGCTCGGCAATATCTTTTGCAGATATATCACCACTTATAGGTTGTAAAATAGCCGCAATCGCACCAAAAGTGATAGCTATCTTAAACGCTTTCTTATGCAGCTCTACCTTTCTTTTCTTAAAAACTTGATACGCATGTATACCTGCTACCGCAAAACCTGTAGCTGTAAATGCCGCCAAAGTCATATGTAATGCTTGTGTAAACCATGCTGGGTTTAACATAGCTTGTATTGGATCTATATTTAAAAATTCTCCATCTATGTAATCAAATCCACTAGGAGAGTTCATCCATCCATTGGCCGCAACCACTAAAATCCCAGAAGCAACACCTGACAGTCCGATAATAATACCCGTAATCCAATGAAACCTTTCGGGCAACTTACCCCATCCATATAAATAAAACCCTAACGCTATGGCTTCTACAAAAAAAGCTGCTCCTTCCAAAGAAAAAGGCATTCCGATAATGGGCCCTGCATGTTTCATAAATTCTGGCCATAACAAACCTAATTCAAAAGATAAAGCGGTACCAGATACCGCTCCAGTAACAAAAAATATAGCTACACCTTTTTGCCATGACTTGGTTAATGTTAAATAAATCTGATCACGAGTTTTTAGCCATTTGTAATGAGATACCACCATAAAAAAAGGCATGACCATACCAATACACGCAAAAACAATATGAAATATTAGGGTAAATGCCATTTGGAGTCTCGCAGCATCAAGGTTTTCCATATACAAAATTTAGAGAAGAAATTGATTTCCAATTATGACTATAAAGATACGCCTCAAAGCTGGTTTTAAGAAAAAAAAACAATACAGTTTTGAGCAAATAGAGTTAAACTTTTGTCAACAAAAATATAAGCACTAAGGGTTTACCCTAATTTTTAAATTCTATGTTTTTCACTCATAAATAAAATACTGATCTACAGTAATTTAGCAGTATAAATAAAACATTAGAAAAACAACTTTTTTAGAAAAGCTAATATGTAATATCTAAAAAGGGAAAACAAAAGGCGCCAACAAATTTTCTAATGACAGATGATATCCTGCAATCTGTATAAAAATCAGTGGGTTAAATATTCTTAAAACTAAAACAAAATGAAAAATTTATTTTATGTATTACCAATTGCTGGGTTAATCCTGTTTGCATCTTGCAACAAAAGTGAATCCACAGAAAATTTGGAAGCCCCATTAGTAGATCAAACTTTGACTAAAGAAAAAGTCACATGGAATCAAAACTACCCCCTTGCTACTACAGATGATGAATTATCTGAAATAATGGACAATCCCCATGCTAATATTATTAGAAATGTTGATGATTTTAAACGATACGTTCGTGCTAATCCTTTATTAAAAAGAGTTTTTTCTGACAAAAAACTTCTTAATGATGTTGTAAAAACAATGGAGTTTAATAAGAGGGGGCTTAAAACTTTTTCTTATGAAAGTATTAAAATCAAATATCCAGCCCAAAATGAAATTGATCATATTTTAGGAGAAATATATTTGGGGCTTGCAATTGAGTACGGAACTCTTGGAGTGGATTACAAAAACTATAAATGTATTGGAGAAGGTACTTGCACATTTAGAGATGCTCGCATATGTATTGGAGCTAATTGTTAATTCATCTTTTATCAAAAATTGGGGGCAACCGAAAACCCATAATTAAAAAGAGTAGGATCATCTTAAAACCAAGATTATGAAAAAATCAATTTTTAAATTTTCAATTTTAACAATGGTACTGGGAGCAGTATTATTTTCATGCGAAAAAAACGATATAATACCAGAGACTGCAGAACTCTATGAAGAAGGTTTTAACAGTACAACGGGAAATCACGATCAAATATTGGAGGGAAAAAATAAAATACTTCGTCCTGTACTGCATATGAGTTTCGGAAAGGAAATAAGTGAGGAAGAAGCAGATTTTCAATGGGAATCGGCAGTAATAGATTATATCAAAAAAAATCCTGTACAAAACAAAGTTAGTTCAGAATGGTTTTTCAAGATAATTACAACAACGGGAGACCAAACAAATAATAATACTTTTAATGATGTTCAATTTACAGCCACATTCAATACAGATGTAGGCTCTAGTGTCGCTTATGGTGCTTTAGAAGATGTGGGTAACGTTCGTGGGCAAACAGATAGATACCTTTTTAGAGGAACTTATCCAGGTCAAGTTGTTTCTTGGGTAGAAGCAGAAAGTGCAACCCTCTCTTTAAAAGGTACAGATGGTTGGTTAGTAACAAAATTTAAAGTAAAAATTAAAAGAGTAGATCAAACCGCAAGTGCAACAGGGTTTTCTAGTGTAGTTACATTTCCTAATGTAATTTTGGATAATACCGATCCCCAAAATTGGGATGTTTTTGAAACGGGAAATATCGGAACAGGTAGGTTAGAATTTTAAATACTTTTTAATCTCATAATTAATAGTTTGAGTTTTTATTTCAAAAGAGGATGTCGTTGTAAGGACATCCTCTTCATTTACATTCAAAAATACAGGTATACCCCCCTATCTAATCAACTTAAAGATTCGTATCTTTAATAATGATCTTTGAACTTCTTTGAAAGTATAATTCTTCTTAAAAGGCTTTCCAAAAAAATAATCATGAAACCAGGGTCAATATATGTATACTGCTTCATAATATTTAATTTTTATATTGTCTCTGCTCAGCATATAAAAATTCGGGATACCTCCACTATCGAGAATAAATTAAGATATAAGCTTTATAAATTATTAGATGAATCTAATTATAAAAAAGCTCTGGTAATCACTGACAGTATGGAAACATATGGCGCGAAAAATGGTGATAACCTTTTTATGGCTTATGCATATGATGCTAAAACAATGATTTACCGGTTTAGCCAGGATCTTCCCAAAGCAAAAGTATATGTCAAAAAAAGTATTCGCATTTATGAGGAGTATAAACGATATAATAGCCTAGTTGCCCTAAATGCACATCTTGCAAATATATTAAGAGCCGAAGGAAAATTAGATTCATGTCTAATTGTACTCAATACTATATCTAGGGAATACATTACAGATACCATTTCAAAAACGAATCTAAGATATTTTTATAACGAAAAAGATATATCCCACAGTTTAGCAGGTCGAATCGATTCTTCCCTTCATTATACCTTTAAAAAAATTGCTCTATCAAACGAAAATGATCATTATGGCCTAGGCGTTTCTCACACTATATTAGCCAAAAATTTTTATACCGTAAATGATTTACCCAAAGCATTAATTTATATTAATAAATCCATAGATTATCTATCTAAGGAAGCATATTCTTATGACGTAGCCATATGCAGAGCTCTTATACTAAAAGGAAAGATTTTATTGCATTTAAACAAGTATACAGAAGTAGCACAATGTGCTACTTCTGTTATTGCTCTTATTAAAAACAAAAATCAACCTGAGTATATGGCCCAGGCTAATATTTTACTATCAAAACTTCATCGGAAAAGAAAACAATTCGAAAAAATTCCCTCAAGAGATTTCTTCGTTAAAAAACATAAAAATATATCCTTTGGTACCTTATTCGAATTCTATAACCTGAAATTAGAACAAGCAATTTACAGTTCATCTTGGACAGAAGCCGGTGAACTCATCAAAATATTGGATGCACTAACTCCAAAAATTAGTGGATTAAAATTAAAACAATCTTTTTATAAATTATCATCCATCTATTGGGCTGCTATTAAAGATTTTGAAAAAAGTTATCATTCACAAAATCAACATCTTCAAATAAAAGAAAAAATTAATACTAGACAACAAACCTACATGGCTTATGACTTGGATCAGAAATATCAGCTTGCTAAAAAGAATAAAGAAATAGCATTGCAAAATTTTAAAATTAAGGAGCAAGAAAATCAATTACTTCTAAAGAAAAAGCATCAAACGTATTTAACAGTATCTATTTTATCGGCCATACTTGCATTCATTTCATTGCTTTTTATCTATCGACAACGTCAAAAAATAAAAGATAACGAAATATTAGCATTACAACGTAGACAGGAAATCATAAGACTTGAATCGCTCATTTCGGGAGAAGAAAAAGAACGTAACAGACTTGCACAAGATCTTCATGATGGAATTAACGGGGATTTATCTGCTATTAAATACAAATTTACTTCTATAAAAGCTTCGAAATTGGATAAAAAAGAAAGAGTTATTCATAAAGAGGCTATAACTATGCTTGACAATACAGTGGAGCAGGTACGAAGAATTTCGCATAACCTCGCTCCTTCGTCGTTGCAAAATTTTGATTTGGTAAAAACCATACAACAGTTTTGTAATAAAATTAGTTTTTCAAACTCCCTGCAAGTTAGCTTTCAACATTTTGGAAATAAAATAGAATTAGACAAACAAAAAGAAAATGCTATTTACAGAATTGCTCAAGAATTGATCAATAACGTTGTAAAACATGCCGAAGCATCAGAAGTATTAGTGCAAGTAAATCAATATAAAAATAAAGTTCATATTACTGTTGAAGATAATGGAAAGGGATTTGACTCCAATATCAAAAGTGACGGAATAGGATTGCAAAATATTAAATCCAGAGTACGTTTTTTGAATGCTGATCTGGATATTATTTCTGGAAATCAGGGAACCTCATTTCATATCATCATCGACCTTAACAAAATCTAAAAACATGGTATCAGTTTCTATATTAGATGATCACACCATGGTGCTGAAAGGGCTTGAAACCATGCTAGAAGATTCTGAAATAATTGAAGTAATCGGCACCTATCACCTGGGGCAAGAATTATTGAACGATTTAGCAAACACTACTCCAGATGTGCTATTATTAGATATTAATTTACCTGATGGTAATGGGATAGAGCTATGTAAAGTAATAACCAAATCTTATCCAATTATTTCAATAATTGGTTTATCAAATTATAGTGATACCGGTTTTGTTAAAAACATGATACGTAATGGGGCGAAAGGATATTTATTAAAGAACACTTCAAAAGATGAATTAGAACATGCTATACAAATGGTATATCGTGGAGAAACTTACCTTCCCACCGTTTTAAAAAATAAATTACTGAATGAAAGTATCGGGATTTCATCTTCATCTTTTATCCCCAAGATCACTAGACGAGAAAAAGAGGTACTTCAATTAATTGCAAAAGAGCATACTACCGAAGAAATTGCAAAACTATTATTCGTTGCCGCAAAAACCGTAGAAGCACATCGCAGTAATCTTATTCAGAAGTTGGAGGTACGCAACACAGCAGGTCTGATTCGCGTTGCTTTTGAAAAAGGTCTTTTGGTATAATTTCGGTATAGTAATATATTAAGAAAAGCCTGTTCCCAATTTGGTAACAGGCTTTAATATATAATTGAGAATACTGTTTATTTCACTATTTTGATTACTTCAGAAATATTACCTGAACTTACTTTGATCATATAAATCCCTTTTGGTAATGAAGAAGTATTTAAGGTAATCGAATTTGAACGTAGTTCTCCTTTTGGAGTTACGTTTGCTTTCTCCCCTCTTAGGTTATACATTACTACTTGCACTGGGTTCTTATTTGCATCACCATGAACAGTTATTGTTAGAATTTCATTAAATGGATTTGGTGCAACATTTACCAAATCTGTTCTTTGTTTAATAGCAGACGTACTTGGTCGAGCTCCCGATCCAGGGCATTCACTTGGGCAAATATCAAACCATTCATTATCATACCAACCTTCTGTAGTTCTAAATACATCACTAGTTTGCGAAACCCCACTATCATTAAATACAATTCCTACTTCTACCGATTGATCAATTGTAGCCGAGAACCAAGGTGATCCAACAATTGCTTTCATTGCTACCCCAGGCCAAGCTGGAGCACCAGGAATTGCCGCATTTGCATTTTTATCATAGAGATATATAAAAGCTGTATTCCATGATACTGGTTTCTTAAAATACACATTAAACGAAGTATCTACAATATCACCAGGGCAATCACTAGGACAAGTATCTGTCCATTGATTATCATACCATCCTTCGGTTGTTCTAAATAAATCATCGGTTTGCGTTCCTCCATTATCACTAAACACTATTCCTACATCGACTGTTTGATCAATAGTATAACTATACCACGGTGTATCTTTAACTAGTTGCATGGGAGCACCCGGCCAGGCAGGGAATCCAGGGATTGCAGCGTTTGTATTTTTATCATATACATATACGAACGCACTACTCCAATCATTTGGCTTTTTGAAATAGACCTCAAAAGGTGTGCTCACCACATCACCAGGACATTCGTTAGGACAAGTATCGAACCATGCATTATCGTACCAACCTTCTCCTACTCTAGTCAAATCATCACTTTGTGCACCGCCATTATCGTTAAATACGATACCTACTTGCACATTTTGATCTACAGTATACTTATACCAGGGTGAAGTAGCTTCTTGTGTCATTTCTATCCCAGGCCAAGCAGGAAATCCAGGTAACGCTGCACCAGTATTATTATCGAATATATACACGTAAGCAGATGACCAATCTGCTGGTTTTTTAAAATGTATATCAAAAGCCGATACATCCCCGATTATATAATTTCGAGTTAATACTAAAGATTCATTTCCTTCAGAATCTATGGCAATTGCTTTTACCATTGTTGTTTCATTTATTTCGAAAGGAATAGTATATGTTTGACTTGAAGCTGATGGTGTTGTGCCATCTGTAGTGAAATGAATATTTGTCGTTGCTCCTGAGGCTGTAGATGATGCTATCATTTCTACATTTATCGGACTTGTATACGTACCTGAAGCTGGATCAATTGATAAACTTACAGAATCCGATGTATCCAAAGGTTCTCCTACTAACAAAAGGCCAAATGTAGTCCCGAAGGTAACTGTCCCATTAGAAACAGTTGCTGTTAGATCAGAAAAATAATCTTTCAATACTGTACCATCAGGCCATAATCCAAATACATTAAGTGCTCCCACAAAATCACCGTCTTGTCCTTGAAAAACTAATGTTTTGTCACTTTCATTATTTCGATTGTATTCTCTTTTAAAAATATATGGCGAATCACTTAACTTTTGATGAGATCCTGCTCCTACAGAAATATGCTGTCTTCTAAATGTTCCTATCTTTCTCCAATGAAACAACATTCCTTCATCTATAGAATCCCAATTCATATCACCTCGATACCCAGCATCTACATAGGTTTGTGCATCAAAAAATTGTCTTCCAGACTCATCTCCATAATAAATTTGAACCCCACCAGGAGAAAGTAACAAAGTAGTACCCCCATAAAACATATTTCCTGTATAGAACTCACTAAAATCATGAGATCGAAGGTAACTTACCATATTATACTCTCCAGGCGTACCAAAGCCTCCGTCATTATTATTAAGCTTTGCGGCAAAAGAACTAAATATCTCTTCTTGACCTAAATCTGTATAGGCTTCTTTTGGAGAACGAAAGTTGATCATACTATTAAATTTACCAACAGTAAAATCATCGGGTAATTGGTCACCAACATTACCAATAATATTTACACCAGAGTGCTCTCCTGTCATATAAAAATCAAGGTCATCTAATTTTTTATCCGAGTTATTCTGCTTCCACTCTTTTAAGGCTAAAACAGCTTCATCTTTAAGCTCTGCCCATGCATCAACTCCTACATGTCTTTCGGTATCTACTCTAAATCCATCTATACCATATTCTCTAACCCAATCTGTCAACCATTTAATAAGAAAATATCTTGGTGCTCTTGGTTTTCCTGTTCTCGCAAAATAAGCATCTAGTTCGTCAAGTTCTTGTTGTTTTCTACCTTCGGTTTCCCATTTATCCAATAACCACTGCGGTAGCGCTACATTATTAAATGATTCTGTTCTTATATCTGGTAATCCAAAAAGCGGAGTCGTTAAATCATCACAAGGTAGTTCTCCGTTGTCAGTACCACATTGAAGCCTAATCCAATCGCTTGGGTAATCATCATCTACGAATTCTAATTGTCCATTAACTTCTTTAAAAGTTCTATAACCAGAATGATTCATTACAATATCTATCAGCACTCTAATTCCATGATTATGTGCCTCATCAATGAATTCTTCAAACTGAGCCGCCGAAGTAAAGTTTGGATCAAAAGCTGTCCAATCATTTGTATGATAACCATGATACGGGTAATCTCTAAAAGCAGGATCATCTGCAGGAGGGTTATTAAACCCATGTCTATTTTCAACTACAGGTGTCACCCAAATTGCACTTACACCTAGTTCATCAAAATATCCTTCACGAATTTTCTCTGTAACCCCGGCAATATCCCCCCCATGAAAATCGATTTCATTGTTTCTACTATTTTGTTGGCGATCAAAATTAACATCATTCGTTTCATCTCCATTATTAAAACGATCTGTAATAAGAAAGTAAATGGTAACATTATCCCAAGAAAAAGGTAATTCTCTTAGTGATTGTCCTGTACTAACATTTGGAAGCAATACACTTAAAAGCAATCCAAAATAGAGTAAGCGTTTTTTCATAATTAGTTTTTGGTTTGTGTGTTAATAATTAAATCATCTGGGAATCAATTATTAATCAACCCCTCAAACGTTGTAATAAATATTTCTAAAAAAAAATCGGTTTTGATAACTTTAGAAGTCTCATTTTTTCTCGCAAACGTTTGAGTGTTGATATTTTGTTTTTTTTGCGTTAAAAAATTGAATACTACCTATATAAACCGTGGATATTTTATTGATTCCTAAGTTTATTTAGATTTAAAAACATATATAAATAATTCAGTTTTTTTAAAATCAAAATCATAAAACAAATAGAAATGATCATTGTTATTTTTTGATATTACATTCCAGATGATCACTTACCGAAAGGAAGAATTGATAACACTTAGGGCAAAAACTACATTTTTATGCAAAAGAATCTCCTCTACTTTTGTTGTATCAAATTATCATAAATAGATAATTGACAATAATATAGTTAACCTTAAAACATTATCAACATGGAAAATACAATTGAAAAAAATCTAAAACACATTCACGAATTATTAGCAAAGGGAGAATTTATAGAAGCTATGGATACTTATTTACATGATGATGTAGAATTAAAAGAAGCTAATGATACTCCTAAAAAAGGAAAAGCTTTTAATCTTAAGTTCGAACAAGATTTTATTGATAATCAACTTGCAGAATTCGTTAAATACGAAGTAAATAATTATGCGGTAAACGGGAATCACTCTTTTTATGATGCGGTTATGGAACTAAAACTAAAAGATGGAAGTACAATGCTTTCTGAGCAGACTGTGGTTACCGAGTGGAAAGATGAAAAAATTTATAGAGAACGTTATTATCACGCCTAAGAAATGCTTTAAGCATTCTCTAAAATCATAAAAACCAATTACAAAAGTAATTGGTTTTTTTGGTTAACAACTAAGAAACCTCAATCCTTAGATCTAACCGTGCTAAATTAAAAAAAGTGAAGTAAATTAAAACATGATACTTTGTTTTTACCAAATAGTATAAGGCACGGTTATCGTCCATAACTCAGTAACCTTTTTGATCGTATCTTTTACTTTTCCAGTTATATTTTCTTTATGAATATCTTCTATTAAAAATATATCCAAAATGGCATCATAATAGTGTTCAGTAAGCTCGTGTTCAAATTGATTTTCTGGTTTTATATCAAGAATTTCTGTTTCGGTTTGTGCTATACCAAAATTTTCTTTAAATATTTGAAGCACATTTTTCTTAACAATACGTTCCTTTTCTACAGTATTCATAAAGAATGATTTCATAATTAGAGCTTAGTCCTTTTTATCGGAGTAGTTAATTTTTAACTATGATATTTTCTTTTTTATCAATATCCATTAAAATCAATCTTTTCTTTACCTGAGAAACCTCTTTTCGATCTCCTACAATTTCAATTTTATCTTCTTCATAAGTAATCGTAAAATGAGCTCCTATATACTCCTTAGCAGTTAAGTCATATTTAGAAAGTACTTTTTTCGTAAGAATAGAAAACTCAAGTACTTTTCCATTTTTGGCATCAGTAAAATAAATTGCCTTATCAGATTGTCCATTATACGTAGCAACGGTTTCAATAATAGTCAAATCGGGCACACTAGTAAAACTTGTCATTACCACGGCTATCAAAATCAAAATTACCTTTTTCATTGTGTGAATTATTTATCGTTTTATTTTTTAGACACAGGATTTTACAAAAAGTCACTTCTTATATACTTATTTATCTCAGAAAAACATGTTTTGTTAAAAACAATGAATTAAAACATTGAAAATTAGAAAGTTTGGTATTTCATCGATTAACTATGAATCTAAGCCAAAAAAGCCTAATTAATTTGATCAAAAAAATTGAATTCTTGTAGATGTTTGACAACTTCGAATGAGTAAAAGATAAGTTTTGATTCATCAAAAGTTTTCGAAAAACTACTGATCGTAGTTCATAAGAAAATAAGCATTGTTTATTACGATACTTCGCAAATAATCTAACTCATTGTTTTTAAATCAAAAAAAACGGTTAGAACAAAAAACATTCTTAATAAGTGACTTATTTGTAATACTGGTGTCTCAATTATTGTACAACCATCTAACAACAAACCTTGGAGACTGACAATACATTCCGTAATCTAACCGATGAGGAACTTGTTGCACAAATTGTAAAAACGAAAAACTCGCTTCTATTCGAGATTTTATACGATCGATATAGCGGCCTGGTTTACAATAAGTGCTATGGTTTTGTCAAGACTGTAGATGAAACAAAAGATTTAACACAAGATATCTTTTTAAAACTATATGTAAAACTACCAAGCTTTAAAGGAACTTCTAAATTTTCGACCTGGTTATATGCGTTTACTTATAATTTGTGTGTCAATCATATTAATCGTAATACTGCAAAAAAAATAGAAAAAGAGAGTGTTCCTTTACATGAAGATAATCACTTAATGATAGAAACGGATGATTACAGTTTATTTCAATTAAAAGTAGATAAACTTCAAAAAGCATTAGAAATGGTATCGTCTGAAGATAAAATGATATTGCTATTAAAATATCAGGATGATCTATCTATCAAAGATTTATCGATCGTGTTAGAAATCGGAGAAAGCGCTGTAAAAATGCGTCTAAAAAGAGCAAAAGCAAGAATAATAGAAATATATAATGAAAAACTAAATGCTTATGGATAATCCATTCAAAAAACTGGGACATCCCCCACAACCTGTTCCTAAAGAATTAAAGAAAAAAGTAATGGAAGATGTAGCTGCATTTCAGTTTTTTATGGAATTGGCTGGTTTATTCTCGATAAACTATGCCAAAGCGACTGAAAGCTTCTTTAAAAGAAGGAATCGAGATTAAAACTAAATAACATACAAATATCATCATGGAAACAATTACCAACTGGAAGCAATTGACTTTTAATTCATTAAACGAAATGTTTAAAAATGTAATGGAAACCGTGCCTAATTTACTAGGTGCAATTTTCATTCTTTTAATAGGATGGTTAGTTACTAAGATTGTAGTATTTATCGTAAAAAGAATCCTGAAATTTGCCAAAATAGATAAACTCACAGAAGTAATTAATGAAAAAGATCTCTTTGGGAAAACAGATATAAAATTCAATATTACTAAAGTAATTACGGGGTTTATTAAATGGGTGATGTTCTTGGTATTCTTAATTGTGGCATCTGATATTATGAACTGGCAAATTGTATCTGTAGAAATCGGAAATTTGTTACGTTATCTACCTAAACTTTTTAGTGCTATTGCCTTATTTATGATTGGACTTTATGTAGCCAACTTTGTAAAAAAGTCAATCCATGGAGTATTTAAATCTTTTAACCTTAGCGGCTCTAAAGCTATTGGCAATATCGTATTTTATGCCATAACGATTATCATAACGGTAACCGCCTTAAATCAAGCTGGCATAGACACTAGTATTATCACCAACAACTTGACCATTATTCTTGGAGCATTTTTAATTGCATTTGCAATAGGTTTTGGACTTGGATCTAAAGAGATAATTGGTGATTTATTACGAACTTTTTATATGAGAAAAAGTTATGAAATAGGTCAAAAAATAAAGTATAACAATATTTACGGTACTATAGAATCCATAGATCACATAACGCTTATAGTTAAAACCGAAAAAGGAAAAGTAGTATTACCCATTAAGGAAATAGTAGAAAATCAAATAGAAATAGAAGATTAATAAAGTTTTTAGTTAATATACACTTCATGTGATGATGATATTCTTAAACCGAGATATCCTGATGCTTTACTAGTACTCGAGGGAAACATTGAAATTGGAAAATAAATCTAATGGGAAGATCCACTATTAATAGCAAGAATTAGATGAGCTATATAGTGATTTCAATGGTATACTTGTTAAAACACCAGGTATCTTAGTTAGAGCTAAACAAATAATTCATTTTGACAAAATTTTAACACTTTTGCTTAGTAGCTTAAGGACTTCTTTCAATAGCATTAGTTAAATATTTTACGGGATTGAGATATCCGTTTTTGTACTCATCAAAAAAAATAATTTACCATACTTTCCTTTTTTTATCTTCTTCTTTCATCTTTAAGCCTTATTTATAATTATTCTTTTAACTACTTTGGCTCCTGTTTTAGTTTCTATTTCTAGTATATACATCCCACTATATAAATCACTTACATCTATTTGCAAGATGCGTGAGGAATACAATTGAACACCTAGCGTATTGTATATATTTACTTCCTGTAACTCTTCACCGTCACATAACCGAATATGAATTTTATCTTGTGCTGGGTTGGGATAGACTGTAAAATCACAGGACTTATTAGTTTCATTTAAAGGCCGCACAACATTTACTGTGACGGATTTAAACGATACCCTACTATCATAGTTTTTATACAAAATTCTGTCATTTAAGGGAGCTATCAAATCCATTTCACCTCGGTAATCATCCCCAAACCAATTATCTTTAAAGGTTCTTGTCCTAACTTCAAAAATGAGAGGACTGCCAGGCTCTACTACTACAGTAGTATGATCTGGATGATCTAAAAAAGACCTAATCTTGATACCTTCCATTTTTTGGGGAATGGTTACCTGTTCCAATTGATTACAACCAAAAGCATTACTCCCAATACTTCTCACACTGTTTGGTATGATAACGCTCTCTACCAATTCTCCTTTTTGAAAAGCACTTGTACCGATATGAGTTAAGGTATATTCTGCACCATTATTAACTACTTTTTCGGGAATATTTACACTAGAAGCTGTACCCGTATAGTCCACAACCATCACTTCAGTCGAGGAGATAATTTCATATCTTATATCACCAACAGCAAAGCTTTGCCCATAAGTGACCATCATTAAAAGAAAAGAAAAAATAACGGGACTCCACTTATTTTTAGATTGTAATTGATTCCTCATAACTTCTTCGACATTCATTTTTGATACATTTTTTATTACTTAACAGCATTATCATTGCGAATAAATGATGCTTATTTATACCAATACTGTTACATATACAGGTATATGTTTCTATTAGGTGGTATGCGAGTTGTTCCCTAAACACCCCAATTCTTAATTAAACTTCTATCTATTTTCAATAACTAAGAATGTTATCGAAGCAACCTCCCCAATACAATTTAACATACCACCTTTAACTTTTATATTTAAGTATTTGCACATATATTAGAAATCTCTTTATGCTGTATATACTTACATGTCTTATGTTTGGTGTTGTTCTTTGCTTTTATATATTTCCCAAGTTGTGAATTGCAATGTAAACTAGGTTTACTACTCCAAATAAAATAACGATCATCTGCACAAATACAATAAAGTACAACAGATATAGATATGATAATTTTATTCTGTTAATTGGTTTTTGCAACGCTTTGAACAATGCCATTGTAAAGACATCTTTTTTTACCATCTTTTTTTCCATTTTTTTGATTTATTTATTTTACATATAATACATTTAGTGGTATACAGGTCGCTCTCCAAAGGATTTCAATCCAAACTCATTAAAACAATTTTCCATTATTATATTACTACCATATTTAAAGTAATACCAAAGGAGTTGAGGGAACGACGACCTACCTATACTCCCACCATATAGGCAACACATTTTTAACTTCTATATTTGAATATTTGTGTGTTGCCATAAATTGGAGCTCTTTTCAAATTTATACACACGGACATAGCTTAATACAGGCACTTGTTTATTCCTATTTCCCTCTTTTTCGAAGGCTCCTATAAGGGTAATAGTATTGTCATTACTCAAGCTCATATTATTAAAACCTGATAGATTATACCCTGCTATTTTATCATCTATATCTGCACCTTGTTGTACCCAGTTATTAGATTTATTGTGGTAAGTTCTCACACACCCGTACCTCTTCTCTTTACTAGTATTATATGAAGCTATTGCAATGGCAGCGCCATTATTAGACAAGCTGATATTCCATCCTGAAAAATTACCTGTTGGTAATCCAACGATGTCTTTACCTACCTGTTCCCAAAGCCCTGATAGGTTTTGATAAACACTTACATATCCCGATGAAATCCCACCCTGATGAGCTCCTATAGCGACCATTTGGCCATCACTCGACAAACTCACACTTGCTCCGAAATAATCTTGTGCGGCTTTTCCATTTATATCTTTACCTACCTGTGACCATTTTCCTGATATATTTCTGTACACACGTACATGGCCCGAATGTCTGCCATTACCATTATTAAGTACCGCTCCTATGGCCAGAGTAGTGCCGTCCTGAGATAAGCTTACACTATAACCAGACCAATCCCCTTGCATTTCGCCATCGATATCTCCTCCTACTTGTTGCCAAACTCCTGCATTACTTTTATACACACGTACATGTCCCGAATTTTTACCGTTACGCCCATTGTTACGCTTGGCTCCAATAGCTACCGTAGTACCGTTTCCTGATAAGCTCACACTGTAGCCCGACCAGTCCCCTATTGCTTCGCCATTGATATCATTTCCTATTTGATTCCAAATCCCCGTATCTTTTTTGTATATACGTACACTTCCTGATTTTGTACTGTTATAATTAGCTTGATATGTACCTACAGCCAAGACGGTTTCATCATCGGATAAGCTTACACTGTATTCTGATAAATCAACTACCGATTTGTTTGTATTTAAAGCTATTTGAGCCTGAGCATAGTTAGCTAAACTTAGTATCCCAAAAAGAATAACCGTATGTTTCTTCAGTTGTATCAATTCTTGTTAATTTTAAAGCGAAGATTCATCGTATTTAGCTATCCCAATAAAAAAAGTGCTGAAGTATGTTAAAATTGGGACTAAAAATTTATTTCATGGGACTTTAAAAAAAATTGAACAGTTTTAATGGGTTTTGAGATAGCTTATTTTGGTATTGATTTTCTTTAATGAGATCGCCATAATTTAACTTTGCTCATATTTTGTTGAAGATTTTACAAGAAGTTTCACCTAAGATGACCGTTCTTATAGAAAATCATCTATTGTACTAAAGGATTTTAAGGCTACTGCTAGTCAGAAGACAGCTATTTTCGGCTTAGAAATAATAGCGTTCGACATAATTAGAAAAGGAGCATTTTAATTGATGCTCCTTTTTTTTGTATATAGATACATAAATGTTCAAACTTGTTATATAACTACAAGAGGTAAGTTTATATTTTTTCCAGCTTAGCAAATCCAACCGTTTTTCTATAATTATCTGGTGAAACACCTACTTTCTTTTTAAAAAATCTGCTAAAATAAAATTCATCTTCATACCCCAAATTAGCAGCTATTTGCTTTACTGGTTTTGAGGTTAAATACAATTCTCTTTTGGCTGCTACTACAATTCTATGGGTTATTAAAGAAGTTAAGGTTTGGTTTAAATATTTCTTTACTATTCCTGCCAAAGTTCTAGAACTCATACATAGCATATCTGCATATTCTTGCGGGGTATGTAATCGAGCATAATTGCTTTCTATAGCATCTACCAAATTTTGTAAGATTTCGGATTGTCTATCTGTAAACTTAAGCACTGTATCTTTATCGAATTTCTTTTTCTGTCTTACAGCTTCAATAAGAAACACTTTTAAAAAAGCCACCAATACTTCATGTTGCGCAATCGAATCTTCATTCATTTCTCTAGAAATTTGCTTCATAAGACTAAAAAACAAAAACTCCTCTACTATTTTAAAAAAAGGTAAACCATGAAAATTACCAAAAAGCACCCCTTCTGTTTCTATTTCATTTTGATGGCGGTATGTACAAAAAAAATCCGGATGAAAATTTAATATAAATCCCGAGCATTCTTCTTCCGAACTCAACATAAATGGTTGGTAAGGTGACAAGCAAATGATATGATTTTCTTTGAGTTTATATTCTGAGAAATCTATTTTCAAATTAAAACTATTACTTCTCAATAGGATAATAGAATAATAATTTTTTCTTTGTAAGTGTCCAAACTGATCTAGGTTACTAAACTGTTCTAACCTAAATGCCAATTCATTATTTTGCTTATTAATAATCGTTTGTACCATAAAACTTAGTTTAGTCTTAACTCAATATATTTAAAGCTTCTAAGGCAAATGCCGTACTAAGTTCTCTACTTCCAAAATATGTATTAGACCTCGGTGCTATAAAAAGCCCATACACCGGCCAGCCCCCATCTGCTAGTTGCGAGTCTAATAATTTTAAAAAATCTATTCTATTCACAATTCCTAGTTTTTTTAACGCGATGATTCTTAATGCTCTTTCTAATGGAAACGTTGAACAATTTACCCGAGTTATAAGTATTTCAGTAAGCGGCTTATAAAATTTTTCAAATTTATCTGGGAAATCAACTACCAATCTGGAAAGAAAAAATAAAAAGACATCTGGCGCCGGGTAATATCGCGTACCTTTAAGGTATTCTTTATTAATTAAAAAATCGAAAACAAATGCCTCAGTTTCTTTTAACTCATTTCTTTCTCCGTACCCTATTTGGTGCATTAAATACAATACATTAATAGCAACTATAGCATCTATTCTTGGTCTATTGTCATCAAAATATACCTGGATAATACCTTCTTTATTTCTATTATTTATCATTTGTTCTGCCACAGGTATAATCTCCTCTTTATTAAACTTATTATGGTTTAACAGAAAAGATAACACCATGGATGTTGTATCTAAATCATCTGGAAAATTTTCTGGCCTAGCCTCATTTTTGTAAAAACACCAACGCAATTTGTTTTGCCCATTATGGTTTAGTATCTCATGGCACATGGATGCTATAATATCTTTTGGAAGTGAAGTGTAGGAGTGTAAAATGACCGCTGTAGAAAATATTTCTTTAGAAAAATCTTCGCCTCCTATTAACTGTACGTTGTTACTCACAAAACTCTTGCAAAAAGGAAATTTGCGTAGTCTAAAATTTAAATAGCTTTCTCCTAATATCTTCTTTTTATGTGCTTCTGGTGTTATATTTTTTAGAGATATAGACCAACCACTTTCTATGGCCGTATATTCAAAATTATCTTTATTATATTTTAAGGTGCTAATTCCAAAGTTTGCCGCTTCCCGCAGGTTTTCCAACTTATCATCTATAAAGAGGGTGCTTTTGGTATTTATTGAAGCACTTGAAATAATGTATTGAAAAATATCTGGGTTTGGTTTTCTAAGTTGTAACAAAGCTGACACGTATATCCCATCAAAATATTTCCAAAAATCAAAATGCCTATATAAGTAGGAGAAAGATTCTAAATCTACGTTTGAAAGGCAATATATTTGCTTATTCTTTTTATGTAGCACTCTTAGCATCTCTAACATGAGCGGATTTACTTTTAAACTAGCCACACTTAACTCGAGCATTTCTTTGAGCTTACCGCAAGGAGTTTCTAACTCACAGCTAAGTGCCGTAAGTGCAAATTCTTGATTAATCACATTTTTTTCTAAATCCTGCCAAATAGGATGTTTGACCATTTTTCGTACATCATCTATTCCTTTTGTCTCTGAAGTAAAATGAACAGAATCCCAATCTAAAAGGACATCGCCCAAGTCAAAAACAATAGTGTCATAACTATCTAATATTTGTGATAATTCTTGTAAGCTGGTAATGAGTTCTGGGGTTAAAACTTCTTTCATGTTATTTTGATTTATTGGTGAAACATTTGACGTGGAATCTATCTTAGCTTTTTGTTCCGAAAAAACAATATGTAAGATGAGTGTTTACTTTCGAGATGATATTAGCGCTTCCTCAGAACCGTAAATCTTGCAAGTTCTTCTAAGACGGCTACACTATCGTTTTCAAATTCATCCAAACTAGCTATAGCTTTTTCTGCTAATTTGTTGGCTTCGATTTGAGCATTTTCTACAGAACCAAAAAGGGAAGGATAGGTTAGCTTATTTTCATCTGCTTGTTCTCCTGCTGGTTTGCCCAATGATTCTGTTGTTTCGGTTCTACTAAGGATATCGTCTTTTGCTTGAAATGCAAGACCTAAATAATATCCATAATCCAATAGTTTATTTATTTTTTGTTCTGATAGTTTACTAGAAATGCACCCACCTAAAATGGCGATTTGAATTAAAGCACTTGTTTTACCCGAGTGTATAAATTGCAAGTGTTGTAATGACACCATATCGTCTGCCCATGATTCGGCATTTAAATCAGCACATTGCCCTTTATGCAACTGATTATTTAATTTTCGAAAAAGTTCTATATCCCGGCAATATTTATGAAATGGGTACAATCCTTCTTCAAAAAGTCTTGAGGCAGCCAAAGTAGCTGTGTTGACATCATATTTTAAATGACATGTTCGTGCGTTTCTTCTAACGGCATCATTGTCTTGAATATCGTCGATAATTAGGGTATAGGTGTGAATGAATTCTACTGCTTTGGCAAATTCAAACGCTTGCTGTTTATCACCATTAAACCCCTCTGATATCGCAAAAACTATCGCCGGTCTTATTCTTTTCCCACCATCTCCCAAATTTAGCATGTAATACATAGCTTCATTTGTAGATTCGAGTATATTCGTATCCGGAAATGCAATATCTCTAAAAGCAGTATCTATTTTTGTTTTAGTTCTTGTGAGAACATCCTGGAGTTTTTCCATGTTTCTATATAGGTTTTGCGAGCTGTAGATTGAAGGATTTTAGTTGGATTCAAACACTTCAATATCTAATTTTTAACGCAATACACTTCATATAAATTTTAGTGATCTCGTTAAACAATTATTAAAATATTTGCGCGATTTGTTAATGCATTAAAGTAGGATTCGAAAAAGTGAAGGTTTAAGAAATACCAGAAAAAATATCCATTGTAGTAAATTAATACAATTATTCCTTATCCTTAAATAAATAGCTATATTCAATCTTAATTTGAAAGGATAATAATGCTAAATAGATTACGAGTTCCTTTTCTTTATCATCAATTTCTGTAGAGTTTAAAATTTCTGTGATCTCTGCAGAAATCGTTGAAGCTTCTTTTTGAATATCAATCAATAAAAAATCTTGTCTATCCAGCAATTGCAAATAAAAAGCTCTCCTAAAGGCATTGTGCCAATTATGAACAGATAGTTTATCAAAAATCCGTTTTTCTATATACCTATGCCTCCTATTATCCTTAAACCGTAATTCTTTGGCAATTGCTTTTTTATCTACTCCTTGGTAAGTTAAACTCAAATAAGTTAATTCCTTATCACTAAGTAGTTTTGATAACGTATGCATCATTTTGAAGTAATTATCAAATGTTTTAAAGTAGATGTTACTGTATGATCAAAATCAAGCACTGTATCTTGAGAGAATTGATATCCATATGATATATCCTTAAAGTCCTTTATAATTTTTGATGCATATCCTAATGCTATTTTTTCTACCGTTGCATCCACATAATCTTGTTTCTTCAATATGCCAAGTTCAAATGCTTTTTGAATTAAAACTGTCCAATTTTTAGTCTTAAATTTCTTTTTTAAAGTACCTCTTACATAACTTAAATCTTCCTTTCTAAGGGAGAGAAAATCTGCAATGTATTGATCGTCGAAATTAAGAACCGACAATTTCAAAAAGTACTTTTCTATATTTGACAATGTGATTAAATTACCCTCCATAATTTATTTTTTTCTCAAAATCCTTATGAATTCAAAGATCAATTCTTAATCTAGATTATTCCAAAAAAAGTGCTGAAACTTATATAAACTGGGACGAAGAAAGATTGAAATGTGATTTTAAAAACACGAATCCAATAGAATATTATTGTGCTGCTTTTATACAGTATGCACGCACATTGTCCTTCAAACTATCACCAAGAGTGCCAACCTTTTAAGACAATGATAAAGATTAAGAATGGACAAACAATCTCTAAAATATATTTCTTTGATACGCTATCACTTTTAATGGATTGTTTGTCCCAATTTTAATTGATGTGAACACATTTTATAGTTCTGTCTTCTACTAAAGTCCCATTTTTGTTTTCAATAAACGTTTATCCAACCACAGGTATAGGCAGTGGAGTGATCGTGTAGATCCTAATCAACCATTGGTCCTATATATGGATAAGTATTTTGAGTTAGTTTCAGGTTTATTAACGGCGGCGGGAACTTACAACGACGGTTCCCGTCGTTTTTATTACTTCTCTTTTTTTAATACGTTTCAACAGCTTATCTGATTACATTTTGATTCTCAGCTCCCTCTTCAACAAAACGAAACTACCCATATTATTAACCTAACGTAACAATAGATGTTTAATCTCTAACCTATAAATACTTGTGAAAAACTGTTTTGTAAAGTCCCTTAAAACCATTTTTTAGTCCCCATTTTAACATGCTTAAACACATTTTTTTACAAGAATGGATAATTAGGATGAATATTAGCGTAGGCAAGCGAAACCCTTATTGAGGCTTTACATAAAATTATCCATGCTTAATAGATAATTATCCATGTTTTAGCATAAAGAATGAAAGTAGCTTTGTTTATAAATAATAACGATATGCGCGTTGTTATCTTGACACTAAGTTGGATAAGTCGACTATGATATTCTCACATAATGACCTCAATTTCCAACCTAGATAAGGGCAAGTTTACTTTTCACCTTAGCATGTATCTGTTAAGGTCTTAAAAAAGTAACAACCACATTTTTGAGCTTATAGTACAAAAAAGAAAATTTAAGATTTTATGACGAACAAAGTGGCAATTTTGGCGAAGGAAAAATCACAATGCACATCCTTGTTAGAAGATTTAAAGTTAAGTGGCGTAAGAAGAAGTGCGATTTTTTTTTCTTGGAAGGATATATGGTTATCAGAACAGAAAAGTGAATACGATTTTATATTAATCGACTATTACTTTTTTGATATGTTTAGAGATGATATTGTGATATATCACGTATTTCATAAATATAAATACAAAATAACTTTTTACAGTAATATTTCACAAAAGGTAAAAACTCCGGAAGGTAATGTAACCATTGATTTGTATAGAATTTTCTTTAGGCCTTTTGTTGATTTTAACAACCTGGTAAAAACAACTGCAAATAAAGAGGAGCTTGCAGGCATACTAGAGGATTCGATAGAGCCTATATCGAAAGCGGAGAAAATATCGCCTCAAAAAGAAACTTTTTTCTTAAAGGAAGGATATTCCCTAATCAAATTTAACTTGAAAGAGGTCCTATGCCTGGAGAGTGATCGTAATTATATTACCATATACCTAGCGAACAATGGAAAACACCTGATAAGAGAAACACTCCAATCCGTATCAGAAATTTTACCCAAGAATTTTTTAAGAATAAATAGGTCCGTAATCATCAATATAGACAAAGTCTATAAGGTAGTAGGCAATAGAGTTCATATTGATGGTTTAAATAGTTTTAGACCGCTAATAGCGAACAAATACAAATTAGACATTTCAAATGCAGTCCCTTTATTTAGTCAAAAACATACTGTGAATTGGAATTATGAGAAAAACGAAAAGAACTGTAAAATTTAAAAACTAATATCCCGACTAAAAAACGAATAAATAAAATATGAAGAAAACAACAAAAATCTTATTGCGCATTGCACTACTAATATCTCTTTTATATATCAGCATATGTATATACCTATTGTTTAGGACATAACCTAGGTTAATCATGAAGTTAGTACAAAAACAATATTTAATATCAATATAAACTAACCATCTCGAAGTTTCTTTAGCCAAAAATGATTTAAAATTTACCTAGATGAGGCAACTTTTTAAAAAGTGTAGTATAGCGGTAAGAAGGCAATGAAATTCGAGAGAATTTCAATCATTTCATCAGAATTAAAAAAAGTCAAGATGAATTTTATTCAATAAAAAAACTTAAAAATGAAACATTTCGCAGAAAAACTATATGCTTTATGTGCCTTGGCAGTCATAATGTTCATATGTACAGTATTATTTATAATATCATTATTCATGGAATAACTCTGGTTAATAAAATCAAAATAACAAAGTCTTCAAAATGATCTTTGAAATAATACAAATTTTACTAGGTACTGCTAATATCTTACAAACTAGTGTACCAATTTAAAAATCTAACATAGAAGAAAAATAACGATAAAAGAAGTAAATGATATTAAATAGTAGCACTATATAAAATATGCCTAAAAATTATAAAAAAGATAATGTTTATGTCGCGGCTAAAAAACGCATACAAGATATTTTTAATACGTTCCCAAAGGTATACATAGCCTTTAGTGGTGGAAAAGACAGTACTGTAATGTTACATATGGCACTTGAGGTAGCAAAGTCAGAAAACAGAATACCTCTTGATGTATTATTTGTCGATTTAGAGGGGCAATACGATACCACAATACGCCATATTGAAGAGGTGGCTCTATATTCAGAAGAAATTAATTTGCATTGGATTTGTTTGCCTTTAAATCTTAGAAACTCAGTTAGTGTTTTTCAACCCCATTGGCGCTGTTGGGATCCGGAACAATCCAACGTATGGATTCGTCCAATGCCGCAATACCCACAAGTAGTGTCAAATCCGGAGCAATATACTTTTTTTAAATATGGAATGGAATTTGAAGATTTTGTATACCAATGGGGGAATTGGTTTTCAAACGATGAAAGGTGCACTTGCCTATTGGGGATTCGGTCAGATGAGAGTTTAAACAGGTTCTTTTCTGTTACTAAACATGGTTGGCGTGGCAAAAACTGGCTAAGTAAAGCTTCAGATAATTTAGTGTTCTCCTACCCTATATACGATTGGCGCACCGAAGATATATGGCGTTATGTAGGGAAACAGAAAATACAGTATAATAAACTATATGATTATTTTTACTTATGCGGAATGTCCATTCACAAAATGCGTATTTGCCAACCATATGGTGATGATCAACGCCAAAGCCTTGTCTATTATCAGCAGATAGAACCTGATACTTGGAACAAGGTAGTGACACGAGTTCAAGGAGTTAATTTTGGAGCACTTTATAGCAAAACAGTGGTTTTAGGCAGAATAAAAGTGGTGTTACCTGAGGGACTTACCTGGAAAAGATACACCTATATCTTATTACAATCTATGCCAGCCATTACAAGAAAGCACTATGTCGAGAAAATAAACACCTTTCTCAAGTGGTGGAATAACAATGGATTTACTTTAGACCTCATCCCGGATCAAGGGAATCTAAAATTAGAAAATACAGGAAAGATGCCATCCTGGAGAAGAATATGCAAATGTATCATCAAAAACGATTGGTGGTGCCGTAGTTTGGGCTTTTGTCAAACTAAAAACACGTATAAGACCTTATATGCAAAAAAACAACATCATGAATAAGAGTGTAAAACAAGATATTGTAGACATCATAAAAGAAAGTGATTTCATTTTCGAGGATTATAAAAAGCAACTCATAAAAAAGATTGTGACTACTTTCAATCAACATAGAGAACCTATTTCAGAAGTGTTTTGGATCCCTATAAGTTCCATTTCACCAAATAGTTATAACCCCAATAAAATGGCCACTCCAGAAAAACGCCTTCTACTTAGTTCTATGTTGGATCATGGAATCACTCAACCCTTGTTGGTAGCGCCAGAAAAAAACCAACGGTATGAATTAATAGATGGGTATCATCGCTGGAGAATTATAAAAACAAACAAAGAGTTACGTGACAGGTTAAATCAAAATGTTCCTGTGGTAGTATTGAATATATCCAACAAAAACCAAATTGTAGCCGCAATTCGACACAACAGGGCACGAGGGCAGCATCAGGTAGGAGAAATAAGCGAAGTCGTAAAAATCCTATCAAACAGCGGATGGTCTCCAAGAAAAATTATGGATGCCTTGGGAATGGAGGCTGATGAAGTACTGCGGTTAAAACAGTTCAAAGGACTTGGGGAATTATTTAAAGATGAGGATTATTCGCCATCATGGTCATGGGAAGAATAGACAACCTTAAACCATATAATTTAAATATAACTTTTTAGAACATTGAATACTAAAAAAATGGAGGTAAAATTTACCTCCATTTTTTGTACCTATTTATCGAATAAACTGTTCTGGTCTCTCTCTTTTATAGCTTTTTGTAAATAAATTCTCTCACCTGTTCATTGTTATCACTATCAGTGAATGTATATTCGAGCTTAATAGTGGTATTATCTTCTAACAAAAGTTTCAATCCTGATATGTTTTTAAGTGCTATGGTTTTCTCATCTTTTATCACATATTCCAGAGTACTCGTTTTGATAAATTGACATTCTGCATCGGTATCAAAAACAACCCTATCATTTCCTTTAGTAATTGTTGCTTTAATGTTTTCTGATAAAGGATAACTAACGCTTACGTTATAATTTAACAAATCTCTTCGATTAAAGGTTTTCTTATGCTGAATGAACTCAAAAACACTTTGAGCTTTAAATTCCATAGTGTTTTTTTGAAGGCAATCTCGGTCGGAGTCAATTTGCCACTTCCCTAAAATAGCTTGTATCACCCCTGTTCCATCAAAAATGTTGTCATCATCATTATCTGTCTCTTCGTCATCTATTTCCACATTATCCGTTTCTTCTTCCGGATTTTCCGCTAATTCTGAATTGTCACTTCTAATAAAAACATCTATCTGATCTTGTTCCTTGCCGCCATTAGTAATTTTTGAGGTAATCTGTAAAGTATCCCCGATCAACTGGATCTCAGAATCAAAATTAAAAAAAGCAACACTGTCCAAACCAATTACAGTATAGGTTCCAGATTGTGTAACTGTTCTATTACAAAGAGTTGTAGAATTACTGCCTAGTTTTAAAAAAGTTAATTCATAAGTGTCATCCTGATTAAACGTAGCTGTTGAATTTTTTAAACATTCGAATTCTGCAGGTGAAACATTTTTATTGTCAATGGTGCTGCTTATCAATTTCCAATCTCCAACTAATTTTTCTTTAGTGGCCAATATTTCTTCACTGTCTTCCCGGTTAGGATTAGCGTCATCATCAGAATTACACGAGAAAAATACTAGAGTAAGTAGCACAAAAAACAATGCTTTACAGGTTTTAATACATATCATATTTTTATTAATTTATATTTGGCAATAAAAATTGCTAGCAATTCCCTTAACTATTTTTTTGTTTTCAATATGGTAGTTCTCCACTATTTTAAACATAAATTCATTTATTTCTATAAAAACGGATCACACTGATACCTTTTTACAACGGTTCAAATTTTACCTTATTTCGTTTTTTATAGGGTTTAAAGCACACTACATTTAGTGCTAATACCCATTTTCGATTTTTCCAAGTGATATTCGTTATTCCGCAACTATTTGGAAGTATATAGATTGGTCACTGTAAAGGTCTCTAAACCCATTTTATGAAAAAACCATCTACCTTACTTAACCTACCTTATATAAGTAAAGAGATTTATAGACCAACCTAAATACACTCCCATTTTATAACTCCATAGTACTTATCCAATCCTACATACAATTGGCACTATGCATTTTTGTTTATTCTTTTTGATGTATTTTAAACCGTTGTATTTATGCATAAACACATATAATTATTACTACAATATTGGTTATTACATCTATACTAATATAGTTGCTCTTGCTCTTGCGGTTGTTTTTCTGAAAATAGTGGAACTTTTACTATCACTTCGTGATTTCCTCTTCTATAATTACTGATAGCAGTTATAGCACTATCATAAGCATACCCTACCTTGATTCTATCCAACATCTTAAATAACACAACTGTACTAATGGATTCTTTTAATCTATAGCTGAGACCAAATTCTGCTTTGCCATACAGATCGAACGTACCACTAATATCCATGGAGAAAGGCACCTCGCTTATTACTCGTGTTAAAAAAAAAGGGGTAAAGGTCAAATTCTTGTTTAAAGGAAAATGATAACCCGCTCCCATAAAAAATTGCATTTTGTCGGTGGCCTGTGTTACAATGCCCGATTCCTTTTCGTATCTTTTTGTTTTTAATAAGGCTGGTGCAGATATGTTTACATAAAAGCGTTCTCCTTTTAAATAGGCACCCATCCCAACATTTGGATTGAACACACTTACATTTTCTGAAAAAAGTGGGTCCTCATCAAGTCCTATCCCTGCCAAATCAATATTAACCGAAGAACCTCCCGCTTTAATCCCTAAAAATAAATCTAATCTTTCCTTTAATTGTAACCTATAGGAAAAATCAACAAAAACATCAGTTTCTTTGAGTACAAACACACTACTGTTGGTAACAGAAAGACCCAACCCCACCTTATCACCTATACCTTCTTTTCTACGCATTGGGCCGCTCAATGAAAAACTCCAGGTTTCAGGCGCTTCATCTAGACCCGCCCACTGCGCTCTATAGTTTGAGGTGAGCTCAAATTTTTCAGCAGCTCCCGCATAGGCCGGGTTAATAATATTCATGTTATAATTGTACAGTGTAAATGTTACATCTTGTTGGGCGTAAGACTGAATGAAACATATCGCGATTGCTATAAAAAAATATAATTTGTTATTTTTCATTTGACAGTTTTTTTAACCTTTTAAATATTAATTAAAAGCAAAGAATAGTCAAATGAAGAAAACACCCAATAATTAGTGCTAAAACCAGTTAAACAAGGGATATAATTAGGTGTTTTTGGGATTTTGAAAAAGGAATCGAACGCGGTTATGTGGCGCTGTTTTTACCATGGATACGCGAACACGAACCTTCGAACCTATCCTTGCCTTATCAATAAAAGTAGTGACATTCTTAAAACAGAGATCAAAAGTGGTTAGTGCCCAGGTCAAGGATGAACAAAATCCCCAAAACATATTCCTTTCATGCCTTTATCACTTTTAATAGCCTGTTTGTCCCGGTTTCAATCGATATGGACACTTTTTATCGTTGGTCTTGTGCTAAAACCCAATCTTTGTTTTCAACAAAGAGTCATCCAACAGTAAGTTTGCACAATGGAGTCATAGCGTGGGGCCATAGCATCCATTGGTCTTATAAGGATAAAATTTGGTTCTTTGAGTTTGTTTAAGCAACGGCGGGGATATAAAATAGCGATCCCCGTCTTTTTTGTAGAACAAGACCAGATACCAAAGCCCTTGTAATGCACGATCTAAGGTGTTTGAAAATATGGGGTATATCCTTATATGGGGCATTGGTTTAACAATAATTTATAAAATCAAAAGTCAAATCATGCCTCAAAGCTCTATAAAATTAATACAATTCTAGTGAAACATTGCACACCTAATTGCACCCCTTTTATATGGTTTTAAATGGTTTTAAATGGTTTTATTTGGCATTAGAAAAAATGAACAAAAACAAAAAACACCGGTAATCATACGATTAACAGTGTTTTATTATGACCTATCTCTAGGTTAGTCGGGGTGGCAGGATTCGAACCTGCGACCTCCGCGTCCCAAACGCGGCGCGATAACCGGGCTACGCTACACCCCGATAAGGTTATGCTCTTAGCGGGCGCAAATATACGCAATACTATTTATTTCTACCTAAAAAATAAGCAAATATTAATCGCTTATTTTATAATTAAAAACAAAATACTCCAGAGAAAGACCCCGGAGTATATCATATCTCTTTAGTTTTTAAGATGTTTATGTGTGATTAAGCAATATTAAACACTACTCAATGATCTAGTTAAACTAATAATTAATGTACGTGACAACTTGTAATATATAGTGAACGCTCATGACACCCTCGTGAACCTCCACCTTTAACAGTATTTAATTCTTTTTTTTCGATTACAGAAATTGTTTGTTTTTTCAAATTTAATTTTAAATCCGATTTTAATTTTTTCATGTTATGAATTTTAGTTTAATGCATACTCTATTTCTATAGGATTTTCTGCCATCTCCTTAAAAACAAAATAGATACTTTATATATTTGTACATTTTTGTTTTTTGAAAATTAGCAAAAAAGTAAAGCGCCTGTTAAGCTTTATTCTTGAGATTTATAAATCTCAAGAAGTAATCTATATCTTTATCTAGGATTAAAAAAACAGTAATACAATCATGATTTTTAAAACCATTTGCCTTTAGTTTACGATATTTGATCAAAAATAAATCTTGAAAAAAACACTCTTATTCTTATTCTTCCTATACAGCTTATCTATATATTCTCAATTTGATGTAAAAGGAATTGTAACAAGTAGCATCGATAGTCTTCCTGTAAAAAATGTAAAGGTCATTGATGAGACTTCAAACACGAAAGTATTTACTGATATCGATGGGATGTTTTCTATAAAAACCCATGGTACTATACGTTTCAACAAAGAAGGTTATGAAGACATACAAATAGTGATACAAAATGAAACATATAATAGTAATATACCTGTTGTTATTTCTCTATCTCGTATTACCAATTTGACCGAAGTACTGATTGAAGATTATGCAAATCCACATAAAGACAAATATGCCACTAAGGCCATTTCTTATATTTCGACCAACGATATTAATCGTGCAAATCCTATAGAATTACATCCGGTTTTAAATAGAGTATCTGGTGTTTTTATGCAAAACGGAACTCTAAACACTAATAGAATCACAATTCGAGGTATTGGAGCTCGAAACTTGTTTGGTACGGCCAATATCAAAGCCTATTTTGGTGAAATTCCGTTAACAGATGGAAATGGAGAATCTTCTATAGAAGATCTTGAGCTTGGAGCATTATCAAGTATCGAAATCCAAAAAGGTTCTTCATCGAGTAGCTATGGTGTTGGATTAGGAGGAACTATTTTATTGCATCCAGAATTTGCCTTCAATAGAGCAACCGAAGTTCAGTTATCAAATACATATGGAAGCTATGGTTTGCGTAGAACTCTTATTAAAGCATCAACAAGTGGAAAAAAAGCAAATCTAAACGTTTTGTATAGTAATAACCACACAGGTGGCTATAGAGATAATAATGAATATGATCGTAATACCATAACGTTAACCTCTAATATACATGGTGGAGAAAATGATAGCTTTTCAATATTTGGAAGTTACATCGACCTTAAAGCCGGAATCCCTAGCTCGTTAAACCAAGAAGATTTTGACAATACACCTAGACAAGCCGCTTTTACTTGGGGACGTTCTCAAGCTTTTGAAGATGTAGATTATGGTATTTTGGGGATTACCTGGAAACACAAGTATACCTCTACACTATCTCAAGCTACAAGTATTTTTGGTTCTTTTAGAAATAATTACGAACCCAGACCATTTAATATATTAGAAGAAGAATCGACAGGAATTGGGATTAGGTCACGAATTTCGGGAACTGTACCTATCGTTCAAAAAGAATTGACTTGGACTATTGGAGGAGAACTCCTTTTGGATAATTATAACGGTAAGACGTTCGAAAATCTATACGAGGATTTCCCGGTAGGTACTGGGAGTGTGATAGGAGATCAGCTTTCTGATCTAGACGAAAAAAGATATTATTATAATATTTTTGCCGAAGCCAATTACAACATTACTAAAAAACTACGAACAAATATTGGTTTACATATTAATCAAACATTTTTTGATATTCGAGATCGATTCTTATCAGACAACGAAGATAATTCTGGTGAGTTTGATTTTGATCCTATTTTTTCTCCAAAATTAGGTATTAGCTACGAATTGAATTACAATGTAACCCTATTTGGGAATATTGCAAATGGTTTCTCTACTCCTACTACATCAGAGACATTACTGCCTGACGGTTTATTTAATCCCGACATAAAACCCGAAATAGGATGGAACTACGAAATTGGCGCTCGATATAGTTTTTTTCATGATCTTATCTATGGGACATTATCTGCGTATACACTTCGGGTACAAGACTTATTGGTATCTAGAAGAACAGTCGATGATAACTTTTTTGCTATCAATGCAGGAAAAACAATACATAATGGAATAGAATTCAATGTACATTTTGATATTATAAAAAGAAAAGAAACAACATTAAAATTCTTTTTCAACACATCAATATTTAATCATCAATTTGATGATTTTATAGACCTGGATAATGATTTTTCGGGTAACGACCTAACAGGTGTCCCTTCAAAAACAATTAATATTGGTTTAGATTTCATTCAAAATGGGTTTTATGGTAATCTTAATTATCAGGCTATCGGTAAGATTCCTGTAAATGATGCTAATTCGCTATTTAGTGATAATTATGACCTGGTACATGCCAAGTTTGGTTACAAAAATAAAATCGGAAGTCGTCTTTTTTACGATGTATTTGCTGGTGCTAATAACATTTTAGATACCAAATATGCTTCTCAAATTCAGATCAATGCTAGAGGTTTTGGCGGCAACGCGCCTCGATATTTCTATCCAGGCTTACCTTTCAATGCTTACGGAGGGATTAACATAAAATATAGATTATAGATAATATTTCTTTGTATTTTTCGAGATAAAACCAAACACTCGCAATCAATGAAATTATCGTCGGTCCTATTTTTTTTGGTAATTGTATTTTCGGCTTGCGGCCAAGAAACCAAAAAAAAAGATGTTCTATTGCAACCAGATCCAAAAAATTACACAACAGAACTAGTAGTTCCTGATTTACAAATCCCTTGGGGAATGGTATGGCTACCTGATGGAAGTATGCTTATCACCGAAAAAAGTGGAGAACTTATTCACTTTAAGGACGGAAAAAAAGTATCTATTACCAATGTCCCCGAAGTTTATAACAGAAATCAAGGAGGTTTATTAGATATAGAATTGCATCCCAAATACGACAAAAACGGATGGATTTATATTACATATTCTTCTAAAGAGGGCAGCGAAAAAGGAGGAAATACAGCATTAATCAGAGCCAAATTAGAAAATAATCAATTAGTAGAAATTGAAAAACTCTATAAAGGAACACCCAACACAACTCGAGGACATCATTTTGGTTCTCGTATCGAGTTTGATAACGAAGGGTATCTATATTTTTGCATTGGAGATCGAGGTAATAGAGATGTAAATCCACAAGATATTACAAAAGATGGTGGAAAAATTTATAGATTAAACGATGACGGAAGCATTCCTAAAGACAATCCTTTTGTTAATGAAGAGAATGCTAAAAAAGCAATCTTTTCTTACGGTCATCGTAATCCTCAAGGAATGGCAATACATCCTAATGGGACTATTTGGGTACATGAACATGGACCCAGAGGTGGTGATGAAATTAACCCTATTAAAAAAAGTGTAAATTATGGATGGCCTGTAATTACTTATGGAATCAATTATAGCGGTACTGCAATAACAGATATTACCAAGAAAAAGAACATGGAGCAACCTTTATATTATTGGGTTCCTTCTATCGCCCCAAGTGGAATGGATTTTGTTACAAGTAACAAATATCCCGAATGGAAAGGTGATCTTCTTGTAGGTTCCCTAAAATTTCAATATCTTGAACTACTGGAACTTACCAATGAAAAAGTAACCAGCAGAAAAAAGTTACTTGAGGGCATGGGGCGTGTTAGAAATGTAAGGCAAGGACCAGATGGCTATATATATGTTGCTATAGAAAATAAAGGGATTGTAAAAATAATCCCGAACGCAAATTAAAAGAATAAATACGAAGTAAATGCAGGTGAAAAAACATATAAAACGCCTTTTTATAATAGAAGTAATTGTCTTAATTATAAGTATTACTATCACAGCACAACAAGGAAAAACAAACGCAAATTACACAATGCTTGTCCTTGATGATAGACAGGATGAATTATCCCAAAGTATGGCAAGAGGAGAAGAAGTTTATACTGATTTTTGTATGCAATGCCACCTACCCGATGGAAAAGGAACTCCAAACGTTTTTCCTCCGCTTGCGGGTTCGGATTGGTTGGTTAATAAACGAAAAGAAAGTATTCATTCTATAAAGTATGGTTTAAATGGGCCAATCGAAGTAAATGGAAAAACCTACAATAGCGCCATGACTTCATTAGGGTTAGAGGATGAGGAAATTGCAGATGTAATGAATTATATAATGAATAGCTGGGGCAACACTCAAAAAACAATAGTTACTATAGAAGAAGTTACAGATATAAAAAAATAATCACACAACAATACTAGAGTATTAAACGTTAACGAAATATTCTATACACACAAATGAGGGGCAAAGTTTCGATTACCAAAACACTCTTTATGAGGTTTATAGCATTTTATTTCATGTTATTAACCCCAGCGATCATTAATGCTCAAAATCCAGATGATTCCCCTAACAAATATCGATTTAAATACCGATCAGAAGTATATAAAGGCACCAGAATGCAGATAACGGGGCAATTAAGAACTTTAAAAAATGAATCAAAATTCGTGGATATCCCTGATGAGATAGAACAAGAACTTCATTCACTTTTTATATCTGCCAAAAAACAACCTATACCCAAATATTATAAAAAACGAGCTATCGTATTTCTAGATGCGTTGTATAGTTATGAAGATTTTGCCGATGTATACGAAAATGCTTTATACGAAGTTGTAAAGAAAGTAAAAAAAGATATGTACGTGGTTGATTTCAAGTTTGAAAGACAATTCACAAAAAGTAAGGTAAAATTAGATCGTGCAAAAAAAGAGGAAGTCATTAGTATTGAAAAATTTGATCTACTTAAAAAAGATTTGATCGATAATCAAACCAAATTATCATCTCATAGATGGATGAAAGGTAAATTTGAAAAATATAAAAGTTTCGATATTGTTAAAAATCCAGATGATTTCATGAAAGCTTTTAAAAAATCAGAAGCTGTATATGTATACAGATTATATAATGAAAAAAGGATTGATAAAATCGAACCATACCTCGAAAATCAAATTATAGACTTCTACTACAAAAAATCACTACCAGAAATCAATCCAGAAATACTCGATCTGCAATACATTACCAAAATATAATTGGGCCAAAAGAATATCATTAAAATTATTTTATTAGTTTGGTATTAAAATGGCGATCGCACAAAAAACATATAAAGTTATCGGTTTAATGTCTGGGACCTCTCTTGACGGTCTGGATATAATATACTGCCATTTTAAAAAGAATATTGATACTTGGGATTTTTCAATAGAAAAAACTGAAAGTATTGATTACACTTCCCATTTTAAAGAAAAACTAAAAAAAACTGTACACTTAGAAGCTTCAAAATTAATAGCTTATCATAATCAATATGGTACTTGGCTTGGAGAACAGGTTAAAAACTTTATAAATACAAATAAGGTTAAAGTAGATTTTGTTTCTAGTCATGGTCATACCGTTTTTCATCAACCACAAATCGGATTAACATATCAGATAGGATCTGGGCAACATCTCGCAAATGCCTGTAAGCAAAAAGTTATCTGTGATTTTAGAACAAACGACGTTGCCCTTGGAGGACAAGGAGCACCTTTAGTCCCGATCGGAGATCAATTATTATTTGGGGATTATGATTTTTGTCTTAATCTTGGTGGGATTAGTAATATCTCCTTTAATCATCAAGAAGAAAGAGTTGCTTATGATATATCACCAGCCAACATGTTATTAAATTATATCTGTAAAAAAATCAATTTAGAATATGATGAAGGAGGTAAATTGGCAGCATCTGGATCGATCAATACGCAATTATTGGATCAATTAGATAAATTAGCATATTATAAACTCCCCTATCCTAAATCCCTAGGGTTTGAATGGTTTAGGGATATAGTTATTCCTATCATAGAGGATATCGATGATTCTGTAATCAACCTTTTACATACATCGGCATATCATATTGCTACACAAATAGCAAATGCAATAAAAAACATCAAAAAAAAGAATCCCTCTGTATTAATAACCGGAGGAGGAGCAAAAAATAATTTTCTAATTAAAGTGCTCAAACAAAAACTAGACAACCAAGTTTCTGTAGTTATCCCATCTATAGAAATTATTGACTTCAAAGAAGCTTTAATCTTTGGTTTCATGGGAGTTTTGAGAGATCAAAACGAAATTAATTGTTTACAATCTGTTACTGGTGCAACAAAAGATTCTTCATCTGGAGTTATATATAAACCTTCTTGAATAAAAAATTATAACAAAGATTGATTTGCATTCTGTAAATTTGCCACAAAAAGGATATAAATGCTAATTATTGGTATCGCCGGGGGAACAGGTTGTGGAAAAACTACAGTTGTTAATCAAATCGTTAATGAATTACCCGAAAATGAAGTCTGTGTGATTTCTCAAGATTCATACTATAAAGACACGAGTCATCTTACATATGATGAGAGGACAAAAATAAATTTTGATCATCCGCAATCAATTGATTTTGATTTATTGGGAGAACATTTACAAGCTTTAAGAAAAGGCGAAACTATACATCAACCTGTATACTCATTCGTTGAGCACAACCGTACCAAAGAGACAATACCCACAAAACCAAGTAAGGTGATGATTGTCGAGGGTATTTTGATTCTAACTAATGCCAAAATTAGGGATCTATTTGATATCAAAATTTACGTACAAACTGATAGCGACGAACGATTAATTAGAAGACTTAAGAGAGACATTGCAGAACGTGGTAGAGATATGGATGAAGTTTTAGACAGATATCAGAACACCTTAAAACCAATGCATCAACAATTTATTGATCCTACAAAAGAATTTGCTGATCTTATAATCCCAAATAACAATTATAATAATGTAGCTGTTGATATTGTTAGAACAATTATAAAAGAACGCTTGAATTAACTTTTGTACCTTTACAACCAATATTATTCTCACATCGATTGAAGCTAAAAAGTTATTTTCAGGAATTAAAAAACAAGCCGGCACTGATACCGATATTTGCCATATTTTTAAATAAATATGTGCTTATCGTATTGCTTTTTGTGATTTGGATGTTATTTCTGGATACCAATTCGTGGTTAATTCATAAAGAATTAGATCAAGAAATTAAAGAGTTAGAAGATAACAAAGAGTACTTTATTAAAGAGATCGTTAAAGATCAAAAGGATATTAATGTACTAAAAGATAGTAGTGAATTAGAGAAATTTGCTCGTGAAGAATATTTTATGAAAAAAGATGATGAAGAAATCTACATCATCGAATATGAAGATAGCCTTCCTAAAACCAAAAAAGATGACTAAACCCTTATTTGATAGTTTTGATCAAGTTTCTGCCAAACAATGGAAGCAAAAAATTCAATTTGATCTTAAAGGTGCCGATTATAATGAAGCTTTAATTTTCAAATCTTTAGAAGGGATTGATATTAAACCTTTTTACAATCAAGAAGATATAAACGAAATAGATAATGCTAATTTTTATACATCCTCCTGGAAAAACTCTATTAAAATAGAAGTTGATAATGTAGAGGTTGGAAATAAAAATGCAATAGAAGCTATTGAGAAAGGGGCAGAAAGTATATTTTTTATTATCAAAAAAGAGGGTGTCGATATAAAAGAACTTTTACAAAATATTAGTTCAGAAATTCCCATTTATATAGAAACACAATTTCTATCTGCCGACTATATTTCTAAATTAAACGATTTTTGTAAAAGCAAATCTTTAACAACCTATCTCTTTACAGATATTATCAATCACCTAGCAGAAACAGGTAATTGGTTTAATACCTTAAAGGAAGATCATGAATCTTTGAACAAAATCACAAGATCTGAATTCCTTAAAAGTACCATCAGTATCGATATGGGTTTATATCAAAATGCAGGAGCTACTATGGTTCAGCAATTGGCTTACGCTTTATCACACGCCAATGAGTACCTTAATCACTTTACTAATAATGATAGTAATCCATTAAATAACAATAAGGTAGCGTTTAAGGTAGCAATAGGTGGGAATTATTTTTTCGAAATTGCAAAACTTAAAGCATTAAGAATACTTTGGAGTACCTTGGCAAAAGCATATGAAGTGAACCAAGAATGCCATATCATGGCCTATCCTTCGCATCGCAATAAAACCATTTTAGATTATAATGTAAATATGCTTCGCACAACTACAGAGTGTATGAGCGCAATAATAGGTGGTGCAGATACAATCTACAACCTACCATATGATGATATTTATAATCTTGAAAACGATTTTGGAACAAGAATATCTCTAAATCAACTTTTAATTCTTAAAAATGAAAGTTATTTTGATTTGGTAGATAATGCTGCTTCTGGATCTTATTATATCGAAAGTCTTACAGACCAGTTAGCCGAAAAAGCATTGTCTTTATTTAAAAATATAGAAGAAGGCGGTGGTTTTTTATCTCAATTAAAATCTGGAATGATCCAGAAAAAAATAAAAGAAACTGCTCGAAAAGAACAGGAACTTTTTGATGATGAAAAAATTATTCTTACTGGTGTAAATAAATATAAAAACGCTGACGAAGCGGTTCCGACCTTCCAAAAACCTGTTTTTTTAGAAAAAAATGTAAGAAAAACACTACTCGAACCCGTGATAAAACGCCGATTAAGTGCGATTATGGAGAAAAAGATGCAATAAAACGTTAATATTTGCTAACTTATTGTTAACTTGCATACTAAATCATAAAGTTTAGCCTATACATTAACATTACTAAATCTAAATTAATGCCCCTTAAGATTAGATCTAGGATTATAATCATCTTTTTGATTATATCCGTACAGACAGCTTATGCTCAATCGAGTCACTATTGTCAAAGTGTCGATGAAACTGGAATTATAAAAAAAGCATTCGCTTCATTCGAGAATGACTTATTTAGTTACTACAAGTTCGGAAACGATTCTATAAAGACGTATAGAACTTTTCTGGCCGAAGTAGCTAGCCTATCCATTGATCTTAGAAAACTTCCTTCGGATAATTCTATTCAACTAGCACGTGAATTCAAAAAAATTGCGAGTAATAAAAATTCTCTCTGGATCAAACTAAGTGAATACGAGAATCATGAAGCCTACAAAAAATCTCACCCATCAACATCTAATCAAGAAAACGAAGAAGAAATTTTAATCTTTAATTATAGAGGTGGATTTATACAATGTTTAAAAAACTCTAGTGATAGTGATGATTTTGTAGATCTTATCAATTCTCTTGAACAAGATGGAAATATTAGCACATCTTTAATTGCTCAAAAAATATATTATATCCCAAATAAAAAATTTAGCAGTATTGAAATCAAGAACTTTATTGCTTTCGATATTTACTACTCTATACTCATGGTAATTGAAAAAGCTTTTGGGTAATTTTTAGCATATTCTCATTAAAGTGCCAAATAGCTGTGTTTTTTTAAATAAAAATCATTTCTAAAAGCTTAATTTTATAGCCTCGTTAATATAGCATTCGAAACGAAGCGTTGAGTAATGAATAGAAAAGACATACAACACATACAACTTCCGAAAAAATCAGTATCAAATAATGAACCCAGTGTTTCAATATTTAATACCTCTGAAGGGATAGATATAAAATCTGCTTATCAAAAAAGCGATATCTCTAATCTCGAGCACCTTAATTTTTCTGCTGGAGTTCCCCCTTATTTAAGAGGACCATATTCAACAATGTACGTTCGCAGACCATGGACCATCCGCCAATATGCCGGTTTTTCTACTGCCGAAGAAAGTAATGCTTTCTATCGCAGGAATTTGGCTGCTGGACAAAAGGGATTATCCGTAGCATTTGATCTTGCCACGCATAGAGGTTATGATAGTGACCATGAAAGAGTATTTGGAGACGTTGGAATGGCCGGAGTGGCTATAGATACGGTTGAGGACATGAAGGTTCTTTTTGATCAAATTCCTTTAGATAAAATGTCTGTATCCATGACCATGAATGGTGCCGTTTTACCAATTATGGCTTTTTATATTGTAGCGGCTCAAGAACAAGGTGTTGATCAAAATCTCCTTTCGGGAACCATCCAAAATGATATTTTAAAGGAGTTTATGGTGCGTAACACGTACATCTACCCTCCTACTCCATCTATGCGTATTATTAGTGATATCTTTAAATATTGCTCTAAAAATATGCCTAGATTTAATCCAATTAGTATTTCTGGATATCATATGCAAGAGGCCGGCGCCACTTGTGACATAGAATTAGCATATACCTTGGCTGATGGTTTAGAATACATAAGAAAAGGAATAGAAGCTGGTTTGGATATTGATTCCTTTGCTCCTCGATTATCGTTCTTTTGGGCTATTGGAATGAACCATTTTATGGAAATTGCCAAAATGAGAGCAGCAAGAATGTTGTGGGCAAAATTGATCAAACAATTCAATCCGCAAAATCCGAAATCTTTAATGCTTCGAACACACTGTCAAACCAGTGGTTGGAGTTTAACTGCGCAAGATCCTTTTAATAATGTAGCCAGAACATGTATTGAAGCGAGCGCTGCAGCATTTGGTGGTACTCAAAGTTTACATACCAATGCATTAGATGAAGCCATAGCTTTACCTACAGATTTTTCGGCAAGAATAGCAAGAAATACACAAATATATTTACAAGAAGAAACTCAAATTACTCGAACTGTTGATCCTTGGGCAGGAAGCTACTATGTAGAATCTCTTACAAATGATATTGCCGAAAAAGCTTGGGAATTAATTCAAGAAGTAGAAGAGCTAGGTGGTATGACTAAAGCTATTGAGGCAGGTATACCCAAAATGAGGATAGAAGAAGCAGCCGCACGTAAACAAGCAAGAATCGATAGTGAACAGGATGTTATCATAGGAGTTAATAAATATAAACTAGAAGAAGAAGAAGCTATTAGCACTTTAAAAGTGGATAATCAAGCGGTTAGAACGCAACAAATAGAAGGATTAAGAAAGGTAAAAGCTTCTAGAGATGAAGAAAAAGTAAAACAAGCTCTTATCAATTTAACCAATGGAGCTGATGATAACACGCAAAATTTGCTAGCTTTAGCAGTAGAAGCAGCAAGATTGAGAGCTACACTTGGAGAAATTAGTGATGCTCTTGAGAAAAAATTTGGAAGATATAAGGCACAAATAAAATCTTTTACCGGAGTGTACGCGAAAGAAATAAAAAACGATGAATCTTTTGAAAAAGCTAGAGAATTAGCTAATCAATTTGCAGAATTAGAAGGGCGAAGACCTAGAATTATGATTGCCAAAATGGGGCAAGATGGTCATGATCGTGGTGCAAAAGTAGTCGCAACTAGTTATGCAGATGTTGGTTTTGATGTAGATATTGGTCCTCTTTTTCAAACTCCAGAAGAAGCTGCTAAACAAGCAGTAGAAAATGATGTACATATTGTTGGTGTTTCTTCTCTCGCAGGTGGTCATAAAACATTAGTTCCTCAAATCATTGCTATACTTAAAGAATACGGCAGAGAAGATATTATGGTTATTGTAGGAGGAGTAATCCCACCAGACGATTATGATTTTCTTTTTGATGCAGGAGCCGTAGCTATTTTTGGACCAGGAACAAAGATTAGCGATGCGGCAATCACAATTTTGGAAATTTTAATTTCTACGTTTGAATAGGAATAAAAATACTATGCGCGCATAGTATTTAGAATATAAATTGTAACTTTCAGCAAATATTAGATAATCATAAACATATGAGTTATACAAATAAAATGCTTCGAGATGGAGCACTAGATGGAAAAACTATAGTAGTTACTGGTGGTGGTAGCGGATTAGGCAAATCAATGACTAAGTATTTTCTAGAACTTGGAGCTAAGGTGGCTATAACTTCACGTAATCTTGAAAAGTTACAAAATACAGCTAAAGAATTAGAAGAAGAAACTGGCGGAATTTGTCTCCCATTACAGTGTGATGTAAGGCATTATGATCAAGTTGAAGCAATGAGAGATGCCGTTATTAAGGAATTTGGATCGGTTGATGTACTTCTTAACAATGCCGCAGGAAACTTTATTTCCCCTACAGAACGTCTATCTGCTAATGCTTTCGATACAATTATAGATATTGTTTTGAAAGGAACAAAAAATTGTACACTTGCCTTTGGAAAACATTGGATTGACACACAATATAAAAACACAGTTGTTTTAAATATCGTTACTACCTACGCATGGACAGGTTCGGCCTATGTAGTGCCTAGTGCAACTGCAAAAGCTGGTGTTCTTGCTTTAACCAGATCATTGGCTGTAGAATGGGCCAAATACGGAATGCGTTTCAATGCTATTGCACCAGGACCTTTCCCTACCAAAGGAGCTTGGGATAGGTTAATGCCTGCAGATCTTAAAGAAAAATTAGATATCACAAAACAAGTACCCTTAGCTCGTGTTGGAGATCACCAAGAATTAGCAAACCTTGCAGCTTATTTAGTTTCAGATTTTTCTGCATACATGAATGGTGAAGTTGTTACTATAGATGGTGGAGAATGGCTAAAAGGTGCAGGTGAGTTTAATATGTTAGAACAAGTTCCCGAAAAAATGTGGGACATGCTAGAAGCTTCTATACGATCTAAAAACAAGAAATAAGAATTTATTAACAATTAGAAAATTAACTTAGACCATTCGTAAAGGCGAATGGTCTTTTTATATTTCACTGTTAACATTTTTCATTTTTATAATATATAATAAATTGTATTTTTACCTCTTAAATCCAAATCTCCCCACATGGGTAAAATAATAGCGATTGCCAATCAAAAAGGAGGTGTAGGAAAAACTACGACCTCTGTAAATTTAGCAGCTTCTCTAGGCGTATTAGAGAAAAAAGTATTACTAATCGATGCCGATCCGCAGGCCAATGCCACATCTGGGCTTGGTTTGGACGTTGAGAGTATCGAAAAAGGAACATATCAGATCCTTGAACATACTGCAAAACCAGAAGATGCCATAAAAGAGACAACATCTCCAAATGTGCATATTATTGCTTCGCATATTGATTTGGTAGCCATTGAGATAGAGCTTGTTGATAAAGATGAGCGCGAATATATGATGAAGAAAGCTATCAAAGGATTACGATCAGAATATGATTATATTTTAATCGATTGTGCACCTTCTCTTGGTTTACTAACGTTAAATGCATTAACAGCAGCAGATTCTGTTATGATACCTATTCAATGTGAATATTTTGCTTTAGAAGGTTTAGGTAAGCTATTAAACACGATCAAAAGTGTTCAAAAAGTTCATAATACAAATCTGGATATAGAAGGATTATTATTAACCATGTACGATTCTAGGTTAAGATTATCTAACCAAGTAGTCGAAGAAGTGCAAAAACACTTTAATGAAATGGTGTTTAAAACAATCATCCAGAGGAATATACGTTTAAGTGAAGCACCTAGTTATGGAGAAAGTATAATTAATTATGATGCTGCCAGTAAAGGAGCGAGTAATTACTTAAGTTTGGCACACGAAATTATTAAGAAAAATAGTTAAGGATTCATGGCGAAAGCAACAAAAAAACAAGCTTTAGGAAGAGGATTATCGGCCCTGTTAAAAGATCCGGATAATGATATTAAATCCGTTGAGGATAAAAATGCAGATAAGGTAGTTGGTAATATTATAGAATTAGAATTAGGAAGCATTGATGTTAATCCTTTTCAACCTCGTACCAGTTTTAATGACGAAACTCTTCGTGAGCTTGCAACTTCTATAAAAGAAGTTGGAGTAATACAACCTATTACTGTTAGAAAATTAGATTTTGACAATTACCAACTTGTTAGTGGTGAGCGTCGTTTTAGAGCCTCTAAATTAGCAGGTCTTAAAACGATTCCTGCATATATTAGGATCGCCAATGATCAGGAGTCGTTAACTATGGCCTTGGTAGAAAATATACAAAGACAAGATCTTGATCCTATAGAAATAGCATTATCCTATCAACGACTTATCGATGAGATTAGTTTAACTCAAGAGCAATTAAGTGATAGAGTTGGTAAAAAAAGATCCACTATTGCCAATTATCTTAGATTATTAAAATTAGATCCTATCGTACAAACAGGGATGCGTGATGGTTTCATTTCTATGGGGCATGGCCGTGCACTAATAAATATAACAGATCAACAACAACAATTAGACATCTATGAAAAGATTATAGGTAAGTCCTTGTCTGTGCGTGATACTGAAAAATTCGTTCGATCGTTAAACGCTCCAGAAAGTGATGAAAATCCATCTCCCAATAGAGCTGGGCAATTACCAAAACACATTGCCAAGGGAGTTAAAGATTTTTCTGAGTATTTTGGCGCAAAAATTGATGTAAAAGTTTCTGGTAAAGGAAGTGGTAAATTAATTATCCCATTTTCTTCTGAAGAAGATTTTAAACGCATAAAGAAACTTATCAATAGTGAAGATTAAATGTTGTTATATCATATTTTTTATACTGTTCTCTTTTCAAAGTGTTCACTCACAAGAAAATGAAGAATTAAAAGTTACTACTGAAGAAGTAGCTGTAAAAAAGAAAAGAAAAAAGAAGGAACGAAGAGAAAAGAAAAAGGATAAAATAAGACCTTACAAGCCTCTAGCTCCTGCAAAAGCTGCTTTTTACTCGGCAGTACTTCCAGGTTTAGGACAAGTATATAATGGCAAAGGGCTATATTGGAGATTGCCTGCAGTTTATGGTGCCATAGGAGCAGGTATATATTTCTATATCGACAACAACAATCAATACAACGAGTTTAGAGATATTTTTAAACGCCGACTTGCCGGTTTTAGAGATGACCGTTTTATAGATCAAGAAACAGGGTTAGAATTATTAACTAACGAACAATTAATCGATATACAAGATCGTTTTAGGCGAGACAAAGAATTAGCTTTGTTGTTAACAGTTGCTGCATATCTTTTAAATATAGTAGATGCAAATGTTACTGCTCACTTACAGCAATATAATATTTCCGAAGACCTTTCTTTTAAACCAAAAATAAATTTTAATGAGTTTGATGCCACTCCTAATTATGGGGTTTCACTAAACTTTAGTTTTTAAGATGTACGCATCTTATTTTTCAAAATAACCAATCAATATATGAAAATTGCACTGCTAGGATATGGTAAAATGGGTAAAACCATAGAAAAAATAGCAATCGAAAGAGGTCACACTATTGTATTAAAAGTAGATAAAGATGATACTAACTATGATCTTTCAGAAGCAGATGTAGCAATCGATTTTAGTATTCCATCTGCAGCAGTAAATAATATCACCAATTGTTTTAACTCTGGAGTACCAGTTATTTCGGGAACCACAGGTTGGTTATCCTATTATGATATGATCGTAGGATTGTGCAAGGATAAAAAAGGTAGTTTTATTTATGCCTCTAATTACAGTCTAGGAGTTAATCTTTTCTTCGAATTAAATAAAAAACTAGCTAAAATGATGCATCCTCGAGAAGGATATTCTGTAGCTATGGAAGAAATTCATCATACCGAAAAATTAGATGCTCCAAGTGGAACTGCTATTACCTTGGCTGAAGGAATTATCGAAAACACAAATCAAAATGCTTGGCAGTTGGACCAGGGAAATGAAAACACCATTCCGATTACTGCAAAAAGAATTAATAACGTTCCTGGCACTCATACGGTAACATATTCTTCTCAAGTTGATGATATAGAAATTACGCATACTGCTCACAATCGCAATGGATTTGCATTAGGTGCTGTGGTAGCCGCAGAATGGCTACAAGATAAAAAAGGAGTTTTTGGAATGAAAGACGTTTTAGGGTTATAAAAAGTGTAACACTTTCAAAGTAAATAGTACTTATACTAAAAAAATACAAGACAGATGATACTCACAGAATGGTTTATTTTTTTCCTGATATTACAGGTGATTCACTTTTTAGGGACATGGAAACTATATGTAAAAGCTGGTAGAAAAGCCTGGGAAGCACTTGTTCCTGTTTATAATGCTGTAGTTTTAATGAAGATCATAAATCGACCTTGGTGGTGGGTTATATTACTATTTATACCTGTTATTAATGTAATTATGCTTCCTGTTATATGGGTAGAAACTATTAGAAGCTTTGGAAAAAACTCTACTACAGATACCATTTTGGTAATCGTTACACTTGGGTTGTATATCTTTTATATAAGTTACATGCTAGACGTTACTTATATTGAAGATAGAAGTTTAAAACCAAGGACGGCAACAGGAGAATGGGTGAGCTCTATATTATTTGCAGTTGTTGCGGCTACTATTGTGCATACTTATTTTATGCAACCTTATACTATACCTACGGGTTCATTAGAAAGAACGTTACTTGTAGGTGACTTTTTGTTTGTGAGTAAATTTCATTATGGTGCTCGTACGCCTATGACGGCCGTATCTTTTCCCATGGTACATGACACTATACCAGTAGTAAGAACAAAATCCTATACTAGTAGTCCGCAATATCCATATTTTAGATTACCAGGTTTTCAAAAGATTAAGCGCAATGACATTGTAGTATTTAGTTGGCCTGTAGATACCGTAAATGCATTCAAACCTTATGGTGACGGAAAATATCACTATAAACCTATTGATAAAAAATCAAACTATGTAAAACGCTGTGTAGGTGTTCCAGGAGATTCATTATCTGTTGTTGATGGATATGTGCATATTAACGGAAAACAAAATGAATTGCCGGATCGGGCTCAATTACAGTTTTCCTATTTAGGAAATACGAAAGGAAGTAATTTTAACCTTCAAAATTTATACAATCGCTATAAAATAAAGCCAAACGAGTTTGGTTATAATGAATCACAGTTTCACTCGGCAGGAATGACCGATGAGGCCGCAGAAAAGTTTAAAAATCATCCTAACGTAGTTAGCTTAGAAAAAATACTAGAACCAAAAGGTCGTAAAAATCCAAATATTTTTCCGAATAACGGAAAAGTAAATTGGAACAATGACAATTTTGGACCAATTTACCTTCCTGAAGCAGGAAAAACAGTAAAAATGGATTTAAAAAGTTTTTCTCTATACCGTAGGATTATTGAGGTTTATGAAGGTTCTGAGCTAGGTATTGACAACAAACTATCGGTAAACGGGACTCAAGTATTACTAAATGGAGAACCACTAGATTCATATACATTCAAACAAGATTATTACTGGATGATGGGTGATAACCGCCATAATAGTGAAGATAGTCGTCTTTGGGGATATGTTCCTGCTAATCACATTGTAGGTAAACCTGTTTTTGTTTGGTTTAGTTGGGACACCAATGCTAAAGGTCTTTTTAATAAAATACGCTGGGATCGTATGTTTACTACGGTTGGTGGTAACGGTAAACCCGTTTCTTATTTTAGATATTTCTTGATTCTATTAGCTGGTTGGATTATCTATGACCAATATAAGAAGAGAAAAAAGAAAAAAGCATAGTAGTACTAAAAACTCTTACTAGCAAATATTGAAAAACATATTACTACATCCAATGTATTTTGGCTCTATTGGGCAATATGCCGCCATATCGCAATCTGCTTCTGTTACCTATGAAAACCAAGATAATTATCAAAAACAAACATATCGAAACCGGATGTATATCTATGGCGCAAATGGTAAATTACTTTTAACAATACCCATTAAACATCTTGGTAAAGGGAAACGTCAATTATATAGGGATGTTCGAATAGAAAACGACTTTGAATGGCAAACACTACATTGGAGATCAATAGAAACTGCCTACAGAACCTCTCCTTTTTTTGAATATTATGAAGATGAGTTGATACATCTTTTTGAAACCAAAAAAGAATTTTTATTGGATTTTAATTATGAATGCACAGAGGTTATTAAGGATTGTCTTCAACTAGACCTTTCTTTTTTTAAAACTTCAGCTTTTCAAATCAAACCAGAAGGTGTTACGGATTTTCGAGATTTCGTAAATGCCAAAAAGGAAAAACCCTATTCTCTTGAATCATACATACAAGTATTCTCGGATAAATATGATTTCATTCCCGATTTATGCATCTTGGATTTATTGTTTAATGAAGGCACAAATGCATTGACTTATCTCGAACAACAATCGATTTTTATATAATATCAAGTTTTTAAAAATTTCCAATCACAAAAACAACTAATAAACCTTAAACCCGTAAAATACCATGGATATAAAATTATGGCTTCAGGAAAAAATAGCCGAAGAAACTGAATTGCCAATCCAAGAAATAACATATGATGAAGAATTTACGAGTTTTAAAATGGACTCTCTATCTGTTCTTACTCTTGCTTTTGATTTAGAAGGTAAATTAAATATTGGAGAAATTGATCCAACTGTTTTTTCTGAATATGATACCATAAACAAGCTTGCAAAATGGATAGAAGCTCAGAAATAGTATGGAACCCTTTTACTAAAGGTTATTTTGAAAACCCATATACGCATCTCAAAGAATGTAGAGAAAAAAAACCAATACATAAAGGAGCTCATAATGAATGGATATTTTTTAGATATGAGGACGTAAGCAAAATAATACGATCAAACGAATTTGAAGCATCTGAGTTGAGTGCATATTTTCAACAAAAAGAACCCTATATTTTTAAAAACACCAATGTATGTCCTTATCTGTCTAAAGGCACTCAAAAGTGGCCAATGTATTTAAATAATGATGATCATAAAAATTTAAGGTCAATAATGGGTAGATCCTTTAAAGAATTCAATCTAGATCTTATCATTAATGATTCAATAAACATATTACATGATCGATATAAGGATTCAAAAACTATTGATATAGTTGACTACTGTGCATATTTTATTTTCTTAGTTACAGAGAAACTTTTCGGGATTAAAGATTATGAGAGTTTTGAAAAAGTGAAAAAATATTCGAATATGTTGGCAAGAAGCCAAGATATATTCATACCGAAACAGGTTTATAAAGAAATAAATTCATGGTTTTTATGGGGGCAGGATATTTTTCATGACTCTGAATACAAAAAAAACATTATGCTTTTTGCTGATCAATTGAATATAGACTACACTGAAGAAGATATGTATTCGATTATGTCAATTAGTGTAATGGCGGCTTTTGAAACTTCAAAAGACAATTTAACTATGGCATTGTTTGAAATTCTAAAAAAACCAACTCTTATAAAGTACATATTAGGAAGTGACACTAAGAGTTTAAATCTTTTAATAGAAGAGTTATTCAGATTTTCCTCCCCTTTACAATATACCGTAAGGGTAAATAAGGAACCTTTCGAACATAAAAACACAATTATACCAGCTGGATCAAAATTATACCTATGCCTAGCCAGTGCAAATCGAGATCCTGATATTTTTAATGATCCGGATAAAATTATTCCTAATAGAAATCCTAATGAACATTTGGCATTTGGAGGAGGAAATCACTTTTGCTTAGGAGCTCAGATATCACGTCGAGAAATGAGATTTTGTTTAAAACCAATGATTAATTTTTTAAAAGATTATAAAATAGACAGTACGCAACAAATAAAATGGGCTAGACAAATTTTTATGAGAACCGTTGAATCATTAAACATTACGAAATAGAATAATCCAATCTTATAAAAACTGATATTTTAATAGATTTTAAAATGAATTGTAAACTAAATGATTGAATTTAATTTACTTCTAATCCTACTTTATGTATTAAGTTCTTTGGCTTTACTTTCTTTTTTTTCTAAAGAAAATAAATGGAAAGCTCTCTTAACTACTAGCTTGCTATTTTATTACATATTAGCTGGTTCCAAGCTATTTCTTTTAGTTTTTATTGCATATATAATATACCTATTTGGCTTTGTCATACAACGTAATCATTCTAAAACCAAAGTCGCAATATTTGCTATATTAATACCTTTAGTCATAGCAAAAGTAACGAACACCAGTTTTCATTTTGAAGATTACATCACAAAGGACGTATGGCTTTTTGAATGGTTTAAGTGGTCATCATTATTTCAAATAATAGGTCTATCGTATTTCACTTTTAATAGTATTAGTTATTTAATTGATATTAAAAGAAAATACATAAAGCCTGAAAAGAATTTTTTTCTTTTATTACTATACCTAATTTACTTTCCGGCTATATTTTCAGGTCCACTGCACAGAGCAAAATACTTAATAAAACAGTTTGAGATAATTTCTATTTCTGACACTTCCATTTCGAAGGGAACTCGTTTGATATTATTTGGATTATTTAAAAACATGGTTATTGCTCAAAGAATTTTCTCTTTGATCAATAACTTATTATCCACAGATATTAGTGGTTTTTATTATTTGGTATTGGGGCTACTTTTCTTTCTTTATCTCTATAGTAACTTCAGTTCGTTTGTTGATCTTTTTCAAGGTATTTCTCAAATCTTCGGTATTCAATTAAAAGACAATTTTCGCAATAGAGTATATTTTTCTAATTCAAGACAAGAATTTTGGAAAGGGTGGCATATCACCTTAAACGAGTGGTTTAGAGATTATTTTTTCTTTGTTATTGCTAAATACGATAAAAAAAGAAAGTACACTGACTTATTTTTATTTATCACCTTTATATTAATCGCCTTATGGCACGAGGTCATATTTACACTTCTTGTTTGGGGGGTTTTGAATGGATCATGGATTATACTCGAAAAAAAATTCGATTTAAAAAAACTTCCTTATGCCAAATTCAGGAAATCGGCAGGCTATCTATACCACCTATTTTTTTCAAGTATATTAGCTTTAATTTTCATCTCTTCTGATCTTAATTTTTTGGTTCAAAAACTTTTTGATGCTTCTTTTTTTCCTCAAGAAATTTTAGAGAATGAATTAATGAATATTATAATAATATCATGCTCATTTTTAATAATGGATTATCATTATAGTAAAGCTGGAAATACAAGGTTTGATAATTACCTACAGGATAAGTCTTTTTTAAATAGATGGTTTATTTACATTAAGTTAGCGATTATAATCTTGATATTTGGAGCGGGCACAGGAGTTGACAATTATTACATTTTATTCTGACATATGGTATGAGAAGAAAAAAAACAATTCTAAAATTAATTACTTTTGGAGCTATTATCTTCTTCGTAGGGTTGTTCTTTAGGAGCATATCTCCAAAAAAAACAGAAACCCAATTTTCAACTATAGTAAAGAACATGAATAATAAAGAAAAGCCTTCTTATTATTTTATAGGCTCTAGTAGAGTTCAAAAAAGTATTAACCCAGCTATTCTTCGTGAAAAGTTTCACAATCAAAACATTTATAACTTAGGAATTAGTGGTTCGACTTTTCTCAGCAATTCTATTCTTACGGACTTTTTAATACAAAATCATACTCCGAAAGTAATTTTTGTAGAATTATCTCCTATCATTCAAGAATTGTCAACGGGTCTAATACAGTTTGCTGATGAGGCCGAACTCGATATATTCAAAAGTATTCATGAATTAAATAAAAAGGAAAATGTTCTAAAAAAAACTCGTATTGGTATTAATACATTGAACAGTTATGTTTTTGCAAAAAATCCTCTAAAAAAAGATATAAAAAGAATATTAGGAGTACATCATCAAAAAAGAAATAAAAAAATAGTAGGTTTCGTTCCTTTAGATCAAAATAATTTTGAATCAACTACTCCATTCATAACATTTAATGAAATAAATTCTTTATCAATAAAGAATAAGGACTTAAGTTCTTATCACAATTACATTAATTATTTACTCGAATTAAGTTCAAAACATAATACTAAATTGATTTTCTTTCTACCCATAACTTATAAAAACAATAAAGAAAAAAATATTGTTATTCCATTATATAATTCGTTACCTGATAGTATAAAGATAAAATATTCGAAAAAATTTATCAAAAATATTACTAATACCAAATATCTATATGACAACAATCATCTTAATAATAAAGGAGCAGAAAAGTACACCTATTTACTTTGTTCTCTTATAGAAAATTATTTTACCCCTAAGTAAAAATAGAGAATACAATACCAATTTTCAATTACATGTTACGTCCAATAATACACTATAGTCTTCATTTAATTATCCCCCTAATAGTTGCATTAATCTTCTTTCCCAAAAAGTGGAAAGAGGTATATCTCATTTTTTTATCCACTATGCTCATCGATCTAGATCATCTTCTGGCAGATCCTATTTTTGATCCCAATCGTTGCAGTATTGAGCTTCATCCTTTACACACATGCTACGCTATAATAGGATATGGTGTTCTATTTTTTTTCAAAAAAACTAGAATCATAGGTCTTGCATTATTATGGCATATTATTACGGATCAACTGGATTGCTGGATGATGTAATTATCTTTATATTATCTATTTACAAAATATTGACTACATTTATTACGTAACTGATACCAACTTATTATTTTTAAACCACCCTATATCTATGAAAAAATTTCTACTTTTTATTACGATTATTGCTGTCTTTTCATGTAAAAAACAATCTAACGAATCCAAAAATAATACTGATCAGGAAACCGAAAAAGAAGAGGTTACCACTATAATAGATTTAAATAGACAAGATTCTATCGAATATGATTCAGCTATTGTAAATAAATTATCTGAAAAAGAAATTTCATCCACATTTACAAGAAGAAAAAAAGGTCAATTAGGAATTGATTACCCCATATACCAAGCATATTCGTATAAAGATCAATTAGGAGAATACTATTTATTATTAACCGATCATTTTTCAGAAACAAACGAAGAAAATGATTCATTATATAACCATATACAAGCACTTAAAATATCAAATAAAAATAAGCAATTGAAAAAAAGTTCTTCTATCAAAGATGACATTGATGAGGATTGGGAAACTTCGATTGGGTTTTGGAATGCATACTCATCACTAACCGATTTGGATGAGGATGGTATAGTCGACCTGCTATTAGTATATGGAACGAAAGGACAAAATGACTATGTTGACGGACGAGTAAAAATTATGCTCTATCACAATAAAAGACGAATAACCATTAGACATCAAAACAGTGACATAAAAGGCGGAAGACTAACTAAAATTAGTAGTAAATTTTACGCATTACCTGAAAAAATACAAAATATCATTAAAGACAAAATGAAACTAATGATAAAAAATAGTCATGCATCTTTTGCTGAAGGCTGGGAAGATAAAATGAAAAATAGCGCTACTCGTATTGAGTAGCACTATTATATTTAATCCATATATTAAATATAATTTTATACCTCAAAGTTTATAACTTAATTCTAGACGATATTGGGTAGTGATCCGATAGCTCTTGATCAAAATTTTTAAACTCGAGTACTTCAAAATCCTGAGGTACCAAAATAAAATCTATCCGAACGGGAAACAAATCAAACTCTAAAGTTGTTCCAAACCCCCTACCCGCTTCTTTAAAAGCATCCTGAAGTCCTTTTGAAATAACCTTATTATACACATAAGAATATGCCGAGTTATTAAAATCACCCATTACAATATTTTTATACGGTGATGTTTTCATGTGTTTGATCAGTTTTTCTACTTGCTCTTGCTGTCTCTCAAACGAAATTTGAATTCTTTTAAGCAGTTTTTGAGAATCTTCTTTTGCAAGTTTATCGGTATTAGAACTTATTTTATGAGATTGCAAATGCACATTATATATGCGTACAGTATCTTCCTTAATTACAATATCAGAAAAAATAATATTATTAGCCGTTTTTTTAAAATGTAAAGACCCTTTATTAATAATAGGAAATTTAGAAAAAACTACTAAAGCCAATTCACCATTGTCATTATTAAAATCTTGATACTTATAAGGGTATTGCGTAAAATCTGAGTCTGGATTGTTATAGTACTCTTGAGCACAAAAAATATCCGGATTTTCTGCACGGATCATTTTAGAAATATCCTGAGGAATAACATCAGAATCTATCCAACGAAATCTATTAAAACTTCGAACATTAAAGCTTAATATCGAGATTCCCTCTTTATTATCATCGGTAGATTTACCACTTAACTTATACAAAGAAGAAACATGAGAGATACCTAATATTAAAACTACCAGAGAAAGTATTCCTTTTTTATTTAGTAACACAACCCAATACACCAAAAAGATTGCATTAATAACAATCAAAATAGGTACCGCCAAACTTAATACAGATAATAGCGGAAAAGTTTTTGGAGAAACATAAGGCAATAAATACGATAGTAATAGCGTACATGCCGCTATAGAATTCATCAAAAAGACAAATTTGTTTATTAATTTCCTCATACTCGTACTCCTATTCCTTACCTGCCTTAAATAAAAAGTCTTTTTCTTCTTTGGTTAAACTATCATATCCGCTTTTACTAATCTTATCCAAAATAGAGTCAATTTGTTGCTGATTAGGGTTTTTAACTTGTTTCTTTAATGAGGTAGTTTTTTTGGTAGATTTTGCATATGTTTTTGATTTATGCACTGTTTTTAAAGGACTCTTCTTTTGGGCTTTGAATAAATTTACAAATCCATCCATCATTTTTTCAAACCAGGCACCTATATCATTTCCTTTCTTGAGCTGCATGGCATAAACATATCCAAATATTGCGCCTCCTAAATGAGCAATTAAACCACCCGCATTACCAGAAGTAGGTATTTGAATTAAATCTGATAAGACTACAAAAACTCCTATTTGCCATAATTTTACATTAAAAAAGATAATTCTAACTTCTGCATTAGGCGTATATGCCGCTATAAAAATCATTATTGCTCGAACAGCTGCAGAAGCTCCAATAAGATACGCTAAGCTACCAGATAATACCGGGAACACATTATAAGACAAAACAAACAATAATCCACCACATAAAGCTCCTAATAAATATATCGTCAAGAACCTTTTCTCTGTAAATAGATTTAAGACATATTGCCCAAACCAATATAATACTAACATATTCCAGAAGATATGCCAAAAATCAAAATGCAAAAAACTATAAGTTAGTATACTCCATATTTGTATAACCAAGGCTCCAGGCTCAACTGGTAATACAAACCACTCCATAAGAACGCCTGCTTGTGTTTTAAAAATCCAAGAGCCTAACGTGGCAAATAGAAATAGTAAAACATTAATAACAATAAGCTTAATAACAATATTAGCCGTTTTAAATTGATATGTTATATTATTAACTGCCATCTTAATACCAACGATGTTGATTAAATGAATTTTTTTTCCAGTACCACATGGTAATAAAACCAATTACAGCACCACCAATATGCGCCCAATGTGCTACATTAGAAGGTCCTAATATAGCTTGACCCGTAATACCACCATATAAATCTAATAAGAAATATCCTCCTATCAAGTATTTAGCTTTAATCGGTATTGGAATAAACATAATATACAAAGGCAAATTAGGAAATAACACAGCAAAAGCGGCCAAAACTCCAAAAATAGCTCCCGATGCGCCAACCATTGGTGTTACATAAGCTCTAATCATTTTTTCGGTAACTTCTTGTGAAATGCCAGGGTATACTTTATACTGACCTGAAGAAATTGCATCCTGAATAAATGTACCAATTTCCGAAGATGACAAACCTGCTTCTAAATAAGCTTCATATCCCGGGTTAAATTGAAAATAGGTAAATAAAATTTGACATCCTACAGATCCTAAGCCAGAAAATAAATAAATAAAAATAAATCTTTTTTGACCTAAAGAGTTTTCCAAATGACTTCCAAACATATACAATGCAAACATATTGAAGAATATATGCCCTGCATCTGCATGCATAAACATATGACTAATTAATTGCCATATCTGAAAGTTATCATTTTTTGGGAACCATAATGCAAACCATGCGAACGCATTATCTCCCAGAGAAATTGATCCTATAAAAACAATCACATTGATTATCAATAAGACCTTTACTGTTTCTGTAATTCTCCCCATTTATTTTCTAAAATTTCTTATCGATTTCATCTACTGTTAACGTGATGAAAGTCGGCTTATTATCTGGTGTTACTGTTGGTTCGGTACAGGCAAATAAACTATTTGCCATATATTGTTGTTGTTCTTGAGCTAGTTCTACTCCGGTTCGTATAGCCAAACTCCTAGCTATTGATTTTGCCAAAGCATCAGTTTGCGAAAATCCACTTTCTGGCACTTCATTTTCTAAATCACTAAGTAATTGCTCTAATAATACTGCGACTTCTTTTTCTTGCACCGCAGAAGGAATAGCATTAATTTCTATTTCTCCTAATGAAGAGTCCCCAAAAACGAACCCTGCATTTTCTAACTGCTCTTTTACAGTTTCTAAAAGCGCTACCTCTTGTTTGGAAAAAGAAATTTTTAAAGGAAACAACAACTGCTGGCTAGCTGCACTAGCCATTGTAATATTACGTAATAATTCTTCGTATAATATTCTTTGATGTGCACGATGTTGGTGTATTACCACCATACCACTTTTAATGGTTGTGACTATATATTTTCTTTTAAGTTGATAAGTAGTTTGTTGACCCAAATCTTTTTTCTCATCTTCAAATAGTTCTCCGGTCACTTCGGCACTCTCAAACTCTATCGAAGAAAATTCGGTATCCTTAGTATTAAGTTTACTTACTTCAGACTCTAATCCCGCATATAAATTTTCCCAATCCCCAGCTGATTCTTTCTTAAAGGAAGTATATTGTTTAGAAGAAGAAGAACCACTACTACTAGGTACTTTTTCTTCAGTAAAAGGATTAAAGCTTCTGTCTACTTCTATTATCGGCGCCTGTGCCTCTTTACCTTTAAATTCATAAGGAGTATCCATCGATGCATCCCTATTAAAATCTAATACGGGCGCCACATTAAATTGTCCTAGACTATGTTTTATTGTAGCACGCAACATAGCATATAAAGCATGTTCGTCTTCAAACTTAATTTCAGTTTTTGTGGGATGAATATTAATATCAATAGACATAGGGTCTACCTCCAAATAGATAAAGTAACTAGGGTTTGATTTATCTTTTAAAAGACCTTCAAAGGCAGCATTAACAGCATGATTAAGATAACCACTTTTAATAAATCTATTATTAACAAAGAAAAACTGCTCTCCTCTTGATCTTTTTGCATATTCTGGTTTACCCACAAAACCACTTATAGTAACTAGATCTGTCTCCTCCTCTATCGGCACTAGTTTTTCGTTAGTTTTTCCTCCAAAAATATTTACTATACGCTGTCTATGATTCGAAATGGGCAGATTAAATATCTCAGAGCCATTATGATACATATCAAATCTTATCGAAGGATGAGCCATAGAGACGCGATGAAATTCATCAATGATATGGCGCAATTCTACAGCATTAGATTTCAAAAAATTTCTTCTAGCTGGAATATTATAAAATAAATTTTTTACGCTTATTGCAGTTCCTTTGGGCGTTGCACATACCTCTTGTGATGTCACTTTGCTACCTTCAATCTTAATTTCGGTTCCTGTTTCGTCTTTTTCCTGCTTCGTTTTTAGCTCTACATGTGCAATAGCCGCAATAGAAGCTAAGGCCTCTCCTCTAAAACCTTTGGTATCTAAGTGAAAAAGATCTTCGGCAGATTTAATCTTAGAAGTTGCATGACGCTCAAAACTAAGTCGAGCATCAGTAACGCTCATACCTACACCATCATCAATAACCTGAATAAGTGTTTTTCCTGCTTCTTTTATAATCAATTTGATATAAGAAGACTGAGCATCTATTGCATTTTCCAACAATTCTTTTACTACAGAAGCTGGTCTTTGTACGACCTCTCCAGCAGCAATTTGATTAGCAACGTGATCTGGTAATAGTTGTATGATATCTGACATCAAGAATCTGTAAAGAATATGGACAAATCAAAATCTATAAAATATAAAAAAACAAAAAGGAGTGCACCTATAATCCACAAAATTCTTGTGTTTACCTTTTTATCAGCACCATGCTTTAGTTCATCCCAAGCATCATTAAAAGTACTTTTAATGTTTTTGTTTTTTCCTACTGTAGATCGGAATTTATCAAACTTCTGTTCCATTTGATAAGGGTTCCCTTCTCCTTTATCATCCCAATACCTGGGAGAATAACTGAATTTTTTATTTTTTCTTGTCTTGAAGATTCCCATAATAAACCAAAGGTACTTAAAAATGTATTGAAATGTAAAGCTTTTAGCATTACAATAACATCAAAATATCAACAATTAGGCCACTAATAAGAGTCCGAAAACGGTGAGAATACTATTTATAAAACGTCGCATCTTTTCGCAATTGAGCCATTTTAATTGCGGCTATTGCGGCTTCGGTACCTTTATTACCATGTTTCCCTCCAGAACGATCAATAGATTGTTGCATAGTATTATCGGTTAACACACAAAAAATAACTGGTATATCACTTTTGATATTAAGATCTTTGATTCCTTGAGTAACTCCATCGCACACAAAATCAAAATGTTTGGTTTCACCTTGTATTACAGAACCTATAGCAATTACAGCATCGAGCATATCAAAAGATTCTAGCATTTTTTTACACCCATAAATCAACTCAAAACTACCTGGGACATTCCATCTCACAATATTTTCTTTTATTGCCCCACAATCTGTTAATGCATCAAACGCTCCCTGAAACAACCCTTGCGTAATTGTCTCGTTCCATTCTGAAACAACAATCCCAAACCGAAAGTTCTTCGCGTTTGGGATTATTGCCTTATCATATTCTGATAAATTTTTATTTTCTGTAGCCATACATATTTAAAGTTTTTGTGTTTTAGGTTTAAAGTTTCGCCTAAAAAACTTGAAACTTCAAACTGTAAACTATTTTTTCAATGCCTGGGCTTTTCCTAGATGAACATCTACTTGATTGGCCTCTACACTTTTTGGAAACTCATTTTTAATTCGTTCCAAATATTGAATTGCTATATCACCTTTATCTAAAGAAATAGCAGTAATTGCAGCTTTCAATAAAAATTTTGGTGTTGTAAAGTTATTCACTTTTGCTTGAGCAGCTTTTTCGTAATATCCTAATGCTTCTCCTGTCTGATCTAATTCTGAAAAAGCATCTCCAATACCACCTAAAGCCAAAGGACCTAACATTTCATCATCGCTTTTAAACTCATCAAGATAATTAATTGCTTCTTGATATTTGTTCGTATTTAAATACGAAAATCCAGCATAATAATTTGCAAGATTAGCAGCTTTGGTTCCACCGTAATTCTCAATGATTTCTAAAAAACCATACTTACCTTCTCCTCCGTTAAGAGCTAAACCGTATATCGAATCACGTGTATTTGAATTTCCATTAACTGCAAGATCAAAATACTGCTGTGCTTTAAACATTTCGTTTGCCGCTTCCTGTTCTTTGGGCTCTTGAATGAATTTTTGAAATCCAAGATATCCTAATATCACAAGTGCAATAACACCAACAGCACCAAGTATATACTTTTGGTTAGCTGCAACCCATTCTTCGGTTCTAGAAGCACCTTCATCCAAGGTATTAAACACCTCAGCTGTTGTCGAGTTATCCTCAATGTGTTCAACTTCTTCAGCTTTATTCTTTGGTTTGTATCCTCGTTTCTTGTAAGTTGCCATAAATTTTCTTTAATGAAGGGCAAAAATAAAATTTTTATTCATAATTAAAAGCACAACTATTTATTATTTTTCAATAATTTGCGCAGATTAATTGCGAATTTTATTAAAGTTACGATTCCTTGATCGTCAGTGTTTTATGATTTTAAAATCTCTTTCTTTAATCAATTATAAAAATTTTGAAGCCATCAATTTCGAATTTGACCACAAGATAAACTGTCTTGTTGGAAATAATGGGGTCGGAAAAACCAATATTCTTGATGCTATATATCATTTATCTTTTGGCAAAAGTTATTTTAACCCAATTACTAGTCAAAATATAAGGCATACCTCAGATTTTTTTGTGATAGATGGGCATTATGAAAAGGATGAGCGAGATGAAAAAGTAATTGTAAGCGCCAAAAGAGGGCAAAAAAAAGTGATTAAGCGTAATGCCAAGACCTATGATACTTTTAGTGAACATATTGGCTTTTTACCTCTTGTTATTATCTCCCCGGCAGATAGAGACCTTATCACCGAAGGTAGTGATACTCGTCGTAAATTTATTGATGGAGTAATTTCTCAAAGTGACTCTGGCTATCTTTCTACCTTATTGAAATATTCTAAAATTGTATCACAGCGTAATTCTTTATTAAAATATTTTAGTGCTAACAATACATTTGACCCTACTCAATTAGAAATTTATAATCTTCAACTTGATGAATTTGGAAGTATTATTCACAAAAAAAGAGCTGCTTTTCTAGAAACATTTATCCCGATATTTATTAATCGATATCATGCAATTAGTTCTGGGCAAGAAGAAGTTTCTTTATCTTATCAAAGTAAATTATCAGAAACCTCCTTGTCTATATTATTAGAACAAAATCTTGCAAAAGATAGAATGTTACAATATACTAGTGTGGGAGTCCATAAAGATGATTTATCTTTTGAAATCGATGGACACCCTATCAAAAAATTTGGAAGCCAAGGGCAACAAAAATCATTTTTGATTGCTTTAAAACTTGCTCAGTTTGATTTCATCAAAAAACAAAGTAATGTTAATCCGATACTATTACTAGATGATATTTTTGATAAACTAGATGAAAAAAGAGTAGAACATATCATAAAACTAGTAGATGACCAAAACTTTGGACAACTTTTTATTAGTGACACTCATGCAGATCGAACAGAAGATGTGGTGAAAAAAATATCACAATCTTATAAGATCATTAAACTTGAAAATGGCCATGCTTAAGATAAAAAACATTTTATTATATATCCTTTGCGGAACATTACTTTCTTGCACCTCATCAAATCCAGAAGAATATAAAAAACATATAACTGGTTATTGGGAAATTGAACGTGTCTTGTTATCCGATGGAAGTGAAAAAGAGTATACGTTTAATCAAAGTATAGATTTTTTTGAAGTAAATGATTCTGTTGGTATTAGAAAGAAAGTACAACCCAGACTTAATGGAAGTTTTATTGTTACTAAAGACAGCGAAACCTTTCTTCTAAAGGTGGAAGATGACAGTTTACGGATACATTATAAAACACCTCTTGATTCTTGGAGAGAAACTATCATATCAGCAAAAGAAAGTCAAATTATCATAAAAAATGAAAGTGGAAATACGTACTTTTATAAGCGCTACAAAAAGATAGAATTATAATGGCAAAACGTCACCAAGAACATCAAAGTTTAGAAGAAGTTTTAAAAGACTTTGTAACCGACAACAATCTTCAAAAAGGATTGGATAAAGTAGCTATAAAAGATGTTTGGGAAAGTGTTATGGGACCTGCTATTACTAAATACACTCAAAACATTAAGTTAGAAAGAGATACTTTATTTATTCAACTTACCTCCTCTGTTTTACGAGAAGAACTTAGCTACGGTAAACAAAAAATTATCTCTAATTTAAATGAGGAATTGGGTAAAGAATTGATCAAAAAGCTAGTTCTTAGATAAGATTTTTATTAAGGAACGGTGATGTTAACACAAAATACATTCTCTGTAGTACAGCCTTCTACTTGAGAAGTAATACATACTTCATACGTAGCTCCTGGATTAAATTCGAATGTAAATGTATTGTCTCCATTGGCACCACCATCTGTTTCTTGAAACTCGTCATTAATTGTCCAGTCATATGTAATATCCTGCATGCCCGAAAAATTAGCCGTAAAGGTATATGAGTTCGTATTCCCTTGCTGTTCTGCCTCGAAAAACAATTCTGGACAGACTATTAGTTCTTGACAAAATTTTGTGCCATTTGGACACAATTCAGTTTCTGCTATTATACATACGTTATGAATCCCCGGAGTAAATTGAAAAGTAAATATATTATCTCCATTAGCACCACCATCTCCAACTTCTATGGCCTGGTCATCTACTAGCCAATCATATGATATTTGATCTATCCCAGGAAAATTAGCCGTAAAGTTATATTGCAATGAACTTTGTTCTCTTTCGGATACAAATGCCAACTCAGGACATATTTCTTCAACCACTAATTGTTCACACACTTTTTTCCCTTCAGGACAGTTTGGACTAATTACTTTAACACAAACTTCATAAGTTCCAGGCAAAAATTCTCGTGCAAATACATTGCCATCCAAAACAGCATCGGTTATTGTTTCTCCATTAACAACAAGAAAAACCTGAAACTCATCTCTAATTTCAAAATTGGAAATAATTTGATAAAGACTGTTTCCTTCTAATTCTATATCGAAACTAATATTTGGGCAACCTACACAATCATTAATGATCTCATAAAAATCGAAATACGTGGCTACTTGAGTTGGTGTAAAATTAGGTCCAACAAGTACATTAATAGGAAACTTAAAATTAGGCTGATAGTTTACATTTTGATCTGCTATAAAGCGCACAAGACCTTCTTGATTTTCTATTGTAAATTCTGCATTTTGCGCATCGAATACTGTGAGAGGATAGTCAAACCTAAAGCACTGTCTAAAAAGGGTATTAAAATCATCCCTAAAAGTATCGAACTCACATTCTCTAATTATATTTAATAAATTAACTTCATTAGAGATAGTGATCACTGCATCATTTCCTCTATATTTAATCTGTACAGGAAATTGTAACCCTGTTATATTAAAGTTATCACTTTGTCCAGAAATCACGTTAAGTAATCCCTGAAAACTTTCAATCCTAATAGTAGAATCATTATTATACCCTAACACTATTGGATACTGAAAAGCAAAACATAAATCACCATCTGAAATTATAGACTGGTCAGCACCGAGTTCATTAAGTATTGTTACTAATGCAACTGTAGAAGTAATCTCGCCAGTCTCATCCGGAAAGAATGAATCATCCTCTACACACGAACTAACCATCACAATAAGTGCCAGTAATACTATCTTAAAATATGTTATATCTACTTTCAAAATATACTTATCTTATATATATGTAACGTACTAAAGACATTACACCCTACCCCTTCTTTTCATAAATTATAGTCAATGAATGTATAAAATTTTAGTTACATACTAAAAGTACATTCTAAAATATAAACACGAAAGATCCTAATTAATTCTTTTACTTGGATCAAAATAATATAAAAATCCCCGAAAGTATATGGCAATACTCTCGGGGATAACCTAATTAATCTAACCTAAACTAACTTATTATTAATATTATTCTGGGTTGTATTACTCTATTACAAGAGTTTTACAATACTTAACACCTTCAGGACAGTTAGGAGTTTCTGCTATGATACAGATTTCATATGTTCCCGGTTCGAACTGATAATACATATAATCGTCTTTATCTTCATTACCATCTACAATTTCTCTATCTACTACATCTCCATTTATAGTCCACTCGTATGATGTATCTTGCATTCTTTCAAAACTCGCACGGAAGTTATATCCTGGAGTATCCCCTTCTTGATCATATTCAAAAAACAAATCTGGACAATCGCCTTCAATTTCGATAACTTTACAGAAAGATGAACCATTAGGACATTCTGGAGTTTCGATCATTAAACACACTTCATATCTTCCAGGTCCGTTAAATTGATAGTAAAATGGATTGTTATGAGGAAAATCTGGTGAGTTACCTACAAAATCACCATTTACAAACCAGCCTAAGGTAATATCATCGATCCCTTCAAAAGCTCGTGGATAAAAATAGTATGCTGCATTATCTCCATCTTGTTCTGCTTCAAAAGCCAAGTCTGGGCAATCTCCTTCTATTCTAATTTCTTTACAATATGTTACTCCATCTTGACAATCAGGAGTAATTACTTTAAGGCATACCTCATATACTCCAGGTCTAAACTCTTGCTCTACAACTCTTGCTCCACCTTGTTGATCTGTAGATGCTTCTATTTCTTCTCCATTTACAAACCATAGTATTTCGCTAACCTCATCTGTTCCTTCAATTACAGCTTCAAAAACATAAGTACTCTCTGTATCTGGTTTCAAACCTTTTTCAAAAGAAATCTCAGGACAAGCCAAATCAGTTTCTTTTACTCTAATCTCTTTACAATATGAAGTTCCCTCTGGACATTCATCTGTTTCAGTTTTGATACAAACCTCATATACTCCAGGTTCTTCAAAATTCCAAATTAAATAATTACGCTCATTAGGGCTCGAGTCTTCAACAAGATCTCCGTTAACATACCATCCGTAATTTACTCTCTCAATACCTTCAAAGTCTGCTATAAACTTATATGTAGATGGTCTCTCATAGGTTCTACTATCAAAAAACATATCCGGACAAGGGTCTGTTTCGTCTCTTACCACATCGATCTCTTTACACACCTGGATAGGACAATCATCATTAGCCACCTTCACACAAACAGTATGTTTTCCTGGTTCGAATCTATAATCCAAGATCTCACCAATAATATTATCAATATTTCCTGTTGCGATTTCTTCATCATCGATCGTCCAGGTAAATCGTATATCTTCTAATTCGTCTAATTGTGCAACAAAACGGTACACTGCACTACCAGGATCATTTTCTACAACAACACTTATCTCAGGACAAGTATCAAATTCTTCATTTACTTCGCAAGAAGTAAATCCTAATATCACAGCAAAAATCGTTATCAACCAAGTACTAAATTTTTTCATCGTAAATAATTTTAGGGTTATTTGTTTTTCCAAAAGCTATAGTAGGCTTCTGTAAATGAAACGCCCTATAGAAAAGATACCCTACCCCCTTTCTTACAAAAAAACAATAATTACCATAGTTAAACCTGTTAAATTCCTACAAAAATCAAGCATTAGCGTGTGATAACACACATCGGCCATATTAGTTTCTAAAGAGTTTTTTTTTAGCTTTTAACATGTCGATACACATAAATAAAAAAAGTGAAGCAGTCCGAAAACTGCTTCACTATATTATATATCTCTATTTGTATTAAACCGTAGGCATTAAAGCCCCTTAAAGTCGATTTCAATACATTTTTCTAAAATCCCGCAATCTTGTGATTCGGCTTTATAACATACTTCATACTTGCCTACCTGTGTAAGATGGTCTTGTAAAATTAATATATGACCAGTAGCCGAAGTTGGTGTTACTTGAGCACCATCTATAGACCAAACTACAGTGTTTGGATCTACTCCAATACTAATCACTTTAGCACCGACAAACTCTGCATTTGACGTTGCAAAATATAATATATCGAATACAGAACAATCTACAGGTTGTGGTGTCGGAATTTCTACATCTACACAAAACTCTACTCCATTAGGACAATCGTTGGTTTCTGCTTTTATACAAACTTTATACGTACCAGGGTTGTATGAACTTATGTCCAACAGATCATCTCTATCCTGATTTTGTAGATCCTCGGTCTCTACTAATTGCCCATCAACAAACCATTCGTATACTTGTAGTTGGTCTATCCCTGCAAAATTCGCAAACAACATTTGTCCTTCGACTATAAACGATAAGTCAGGACAAGAATCGTTTGTATTACTATCATCAATCTTTATTTCTTTACAAAAAGGTTCGGCATTGGTACAACTAGGTCCTTCTGAAATTAGACAAATATCATACACACCTGGTTCTAAATCTTTGAGAGAGAATTTATTATCTCCTTGATTATCGGTTCCTTCGTTTTCTATAATAGTCTCATTACCTAAAGGCTCGCCAGTGACTCTCCAAGCATAAAACTCCAGAGTATCGATTCCATCAAAATTAGCGATTAGGTAATCACCATCTCTTTCATATTTTAGTTCTGGGCAAGATTGATTATTACCTTCTTCAATAACAATTTCCTTACAGAATTCTGCTCCTTCTGGGCAATCTTCTGTTTCGGCTTTTATGCAAACATTATAAGTGCCAGGATTGTAAGATTCTAAATTTAACTTATTGTCTCTTTGATTTTGAGAACTTTCAGTTTCAACCAATTGATCATCTACAAACCATTCGTAAACGTCTAAATTTTCTATCCCTTCAAAGTCGGCAGTTAACACTTTACCATCTTGCTTAAATGACAATTCTGGGCAATCAGAGTTTTGATCTATATCATCAGTTTCATCACAAGAATAGAAAGTAAGAATAAGTCCAAGCATAAGCATGCTCAAAGTTTTAAGATTTTTCATTTTAATTTTAAATTAAGTTCAAGATTTATGCAATTACTCAATTGAGTTGTGAAATGTTATAACGTAAATAGAACGAAGTTTTATTTGTATACCCTACCCTTGATTTTTTTTATTTTTTTGAAAGCTTAGAAAAAAAATCTAGATTTGGCATTCATTTTACACCCCCGATGTCTGATAAGAGTTCCACATGTAACGAAAAAGTATTCGATGAGTTTTTCAAAAGCCATGCTAAGCTTTTGCGAAACTATGTATATTACAAATTTGGGGACCTTGATCAAGCAGAAGATATTGTTCAGGACTCATTCATCAAATTATGGAATAACTGCTCCAAAGTAAATCTGGATAAAGCCAAAAGCTACGTGTATACTGTTGCGACTAATCTTGGTATAAGTATTACCCGTCATCAAAAAGTGAGGTTTAAGTACAAAGATTATGTTACGCAACGTAAAACGGATATTAACCAAGAATCACCAGAGTTTATAATGCTTGAAAAAGAGTATATGGAAAAATTCAAAAATGCAATTGCTGCATTGCCCGAACGACAGCGGGAAGTTTTCCTTTTAAGTAGAATTGACAAAAAAACATATCGAGAAATTGCAGAATTATCTGGAGTTTCGGTAAAAGCAATAGAGAAATTAATGCACAAGGCATTAGTAGCATTAAGAAAAACAATTGGGAATATTTAGTTCCTGAAAACAATAATACCACAGAAAAAAGTTATTATAAATAGTACATTTTTTAACGATAAAACCTAAAACTTGATTTTTTTAACACTATAGGGGTAGGGTAATATGAAGATAAGGCGTTCTCATTATATACATAAAAGTTATGTTAGACGATAAAAAAGACGATATATTCTTATCAAGATGGATTAGCGGAGAGCTTTCTGAAGAAGAACTTCAGAAGTTTCAAGCCCATCCGGAGTATAAGCATTATGCCAAAATTATGGCTGGTGCAGATGCTCTTGACTTAAGAAGCTATGATGTTGACGATGAACTTTCTTCTTTAAAATCTAAACGACATCAAAAGGTTCCTAAAAAAACCGGTTCTGTTATAAAGCTGTGGCCTTATTTTGCGGCAGCTGCTTCTATTGCAATTATTCTTGGTCTATTTTTATTTGGACCAAATGAATCTTTTTCTACTGACTACGGAGAAACATTAACAGTACAACTTCCTGATGGTTCAGAAATGATTTTAAATGCTAGATCTGAAGCTATTTTTGATAAAGAAAACTGGGAAAAAACCAGACTTGTCTCACTACAAGGAGAAGCTTTCTTTAAAGTAAAGAAAGGAAGTAAATTTACTGTATCTACCAAGAGTGGTGAAGTCTCTGTACTTGGTACTCAATTTAATGTTCAATCTCAAAACTCGTTCTTTGCAGTACAGTGTTTTGAAGGTAAAGTAAGTGTAGTCAATAAAAATCATACAGCAGTACTCACAGCAGGAAAAGCATATAGAAATCTTGAAAACACTCCCGAAAACTGGAATTTTTCAGGACATCAACCCACTTGGTTAACACATACTAGTTCATTTAGAAGCATACCTATACAATATGTTTTTGAAGAACTTGAAAAACAATATAATATACAAATACAAAAATCTAATATCGATCTCAAAACGATATATACGGGAACATTCCCGAACAACAACAAAGAAGTTGCTCTTAGAACAGTTTTTAGTACCTTAGGCATGGACTATAGCATATCGAAAGATGGCAAGACCGTGGTACTAGAAAAATAATAGCATGACAAGATTTTTATGTGTATGTTTTTTTTTATGGGGTGTATCTGTGTATTCACAAGAAGTGACAGAACCTATTATTTTTAAAGACACTCCTCTGTCTGAAGTGATTTCGGTTATAGAACAACAGTACTCGGTTAAATTTTCTTTTATTGATAATTTGGTAGAAGATAAAACAATAACCACCAAAATAAATCGCTCTTCACCTCTAGAAAGCGTACTTAAAGAATTACAACAGCAAGCATTTCTTAAATTTCGAATTACCGGAAATAATTTTGTCACTATAAGCTCTTTCGGAAGAAAAGATAATATCCCAATTTGTGGATATGTTTTAGACGAAGAAAACAAGCCTCTTAAAAATATTGGCGTGTTTTTTAAAGCAATCCGAGCAAATAGCACCACAGATGAAAGTGGGTATTTTGAACATCCAGGAATACCCTATAATTCTGCAATACTAATTAGCGCTCCTGGGTTTAGACAAAATGTTCTTAATTCTGAATCTTTTGTAAACGGTGAATGTATTAAAATATTTTTATCACATACCAAAGAAGAAGCCTTAGAAGCGGTTCTAATTCAAGAATATATTGCCAAAGGGATAACTCAAAACAAAAAAATAATCAACATTGATTTAAACGATGTGGAAGTTCTTCCTGGACGAACAGAGCCTGATATTTTACAAAGTGTGCAACTCACTCCGGGCGTAAATAATCCAAATGAGACGGCTTCGGGTCTATTTGTAAGAGGAAGTACTCCACACCAAAATTTAATACTCTGGAACGGAATTAAAACATATCATCAAGGGCATTTTTTTGGTATGCTCTCGGTTTTTAATCCTTATGTAGCCAAAGAAGTTAATTTTTCTAAAAGTGGTGTTAGTGCAAAATATGGAGATCGTATTGCTGGTGTAATCGATATAACTTCAGAAAATGAAGTAGCCAAACGTTTTACAGGGGGAGCAGGATTTAATATGATTAATGCCGATGCCGTTATTCACACCCCTATTATCAAAGACAAAGTATCTCTACAAATATCCGGCAGAAGATCATATACCGATATTTTAGAAACATTTACGTACAAACAACTCTCGAAGCGCGTGTTTCAAAATACAAAAATTGCAGAGACTGTTGTGTTAAACAATGAAGAGAATGATTTTTTCTATGCAGACTATAATGCTAATTTAATCATACAACCTGCATTGAATCAAAAAATAGAAGTTAATACGATATACAGTAAAAATGATCTAGATTTTGAACGAAGTGATGATATGGAATCTTTAAATGATGATCTTATAACCGAAAATGAAGGATATAACATTAGTTGGAAAAGCTCATATAACAACAAAGTCTTTTTAGACATAAATGGGTATTACACAAAGTATCTTTTAAATTATCAATTTATAACAAGAAACTTAGGAAGTATTGTTGAAATTGAAAGTAAGAAGAATAGTGTACGTGATTATGGAGCTCAGTTAAATTTAGAATATAAATTTTCTGAATATCAAAGCCTATCAGGAGGGTACCAATACTCAAACAATTCTATACAATATGCTTTCGTTACAAATACGCCCGACTACGAATTGATCTTAGATGAGGATGATCAATTTTTAAATACACATGCATTCTATTCAGAGTATAAGTTTGAAAACCCGAAAAATTTTTATTTTTCGGCAGGAGTACGATTTAATCATTATGCTGAGCTTGATAAATCTTTTATAGAGCCTAGGGTTTTTATTCAGAAAAATATTACCAAAAACTGGACTATTAATACTAGTGCAGAATATAGAAGCCAAGCTACTAGTCAAATTCAAGAATCTGTAGTAAGTAATTTATCTCTAGAAAATCAAGTATGGACCTTAGCCAATAATGAGCAATTCCCGATAATCTCTAGTTATCAATTTACCTTTGGTAGTAGTTTTAAAAAAAATAAGTGGTATCTAGATTTTGATAGTTATTATAAACAAATAGATGATATCACATCGCTAACCGCTGGTTTTATAAATCCAATAGATAACACCTATCATAATGGAGAAAGTAAAGTTTTTGGAGTTGATGTATTTTTAAAAAAGAGATTTAAAAATTACAAAACATGGGTTAGTTATTCATACATAAACACACAAAATAAGTTTGAAGATATTAACGGAGATGATTTTTTTCCTGGTAATTGGAATATAGAACACACTGTAAAATGGTCTCATTTCTACAAAATAAATAATTTCCAATTCTCTTTGGGATGGCTTTGGCATACCGGTAAAGCTTTTACTAATATTTCTGGAGTCGATGATACTGGTGATATTGTAGTATTAGAATTTGGCGAAATCAATAGTAATAATTTACCTGTATATCATCGATTAGACTTTTCTGCAATTTATGATTTTAATATCGGTCAAAATTCTAATACAAAATACCGTTTAGGATTATCTGTGCTTAATATTTATGATAGAAAGAATATATTAAATCGGGAGTTTAGAACCACCAATTCTTTAAACAATCAACTTATCAATGCCGATGTATTTTCTTTAGGTATTACACCAAATATAAGTTTCAGGGTATTTTGGTAGTGACTATCCGGGCACATTACATTATTTATTTTTTACTCGACAAATAAAAAATACAAACATAAAAAAGGCTGTTCACTTCGTGAACAGCCTTTTTTATTATTGAAATATATTTTCCTAGAATTGCTCTCTTCCTGAAAAATGAAAAGCTCCTTCGATCGCAGCATTCTCATCACTATCACTTCCATGAACAGCATTCTCACTAATAGAAGTAGCAAATTTCTTACGAATCGTTCCTTCTGCAGCTTCCTCTGGGTTAGTTGCACCTATTAACGTTCTAAAATCTTCTACTGCATTTTCTTTTTCTAAAATAGCAGCTACTATAGGACCACTAGTCATATATTCTACTAACTCTCCATAAAACGGACGTTCCTTATGTACTTCATAAAATGCTTTAGCATCGTTAGTAGTTAGTTGCGTTAATTTCATTGCCACAATTCTAAAACCTGAAGCTGTAATTTGTTCAAGGATTGCACCAATATATCCTTTTCTAACCGCATCCGGTTTTAACATTGTAAAAGTTCTGTTTGTTGCCATTATAATTTTTTTTGTCTGCTTCTAATTCAAGAAGAATTTTTTAAATCATTATATCGGATACATCCGATTTCTAAATTTTTGTGCAAAATTAGCTATAAAAGGATCAAAAACAAGAATTATTGAAAGAAAGTGGTTTCATACTAATGATAAAAGAAATTATAAAGCTTTAGTTTTTGGGGTATTGCTTCTTATATTCTTGCAATACAATGTCATTTTCTCCTCTCATTTCCATGGTAACATTATATGTATCTAAGTTAAATCTTAATATCCCATAACTTGGCTTAGAAATAACTCTACCCACTCTAAGGCTATTAGATTCTCCTTTAAAACTTGAATACGCATGTGTTAGCCCACTAGAGGTGAAATCTATTAAAGGATATTTTAATTTATCAATTTTGATTGTTGAAAATTCGGAAATATGTCGATCTCCACTTAAAATAATAGCATTTCTGACGGCCTTATTAACAAGTATATTCTTAAGCCGTTCTACCTCATGAGGAAAATTACCCCAAGTTTCATAACCATGTTCTGATGATAAAAACTGAATACTACTTACTATTACTACAAAATCAGAATAATTAGATTCTAATTCTTTCTCTAACCATTTCCATTGTTCATCTCCCAATACAGTACCTTCATTATTCATGTACGGATCGTATCTCCTATCCTCACTCTCACTTTCTTTTAAAGGAGTTCTAAAATACCTTGTATCAAGTATAATTACTTTTATACTTCCTTTCTCTATTTCGAATACTTTAGAGGTATATATCCCTTCTTGTATTCTAGCCGGGTCATTTTTAGGTAGTCCCATAAAATTTAAAAACAACTGCTGGCTTTTTTTTTTCATCTTCCACTCTACTCCCCCATCATTTTTACCATAATCGTGATCATCCCAAGTGCCCATAACAGGAACTTGCTCTTTCAACTTTCTATACTCAGGATTACTATTTTGAATAGTATAATCATCTGCTATTTTTGTTATATCCTCAGAATCTGCATATATATTATCTCCTCCCCAAATAAATACATTTGGTTCTTGTTTTATGATATTTTTCCAGAAAGGTTGCGGACTGTTTTGTTTATTACAACTTCCAAAAGCTATGACAAAATCATCAATGTTTTTTGCTTTATTGGTTTGAGTAAAAACCAATTGTATCATTGCTATGTTTATCAGGAACAGAATTTTTATGTTTTTCATAGGTAATAATTAAGGAATTCATACAAAACTAACTGATCTAATATTACCAAAATATTATTTATTGTATCTTCGCTCACTTATGAATATTAAAGAAGTAAAGGAGCTATTAACTACTCCTAAAAACATAGTTATTACGGCTCATAAAAATCCAGATGGAGATGCGATTGGCTCTTCTTTGGCCTTGCACCATTACCTTTTATCTCTTGGCCATCAGTCAACAGTTATAATGCCAAATGAGTATCCCGATTTCTTGAAATGGATTCCCGGAGAAGAACATATTGTTAAATTTAGTTTAGACACACCATTAGCACAATCTAAAATTAAGGAAGCTGATCTTATTTTTACACTCGATTTTAATTTATTATCACGAAGTGGAGAAATGGAAAATGATCTTAAATCGTCGAATGCTGTATTCCTCATGATTGATCATCACCAACAACCAGATGATTATGCTAAATTTATGTTTAGTGATACAACTATGAGTTCTACATGTCAAATGATTTATCATTTTATCGAAAAATTAGATCATCTTGATATGATTTCTGCGGAGATAGCAACATGTATCTACGTGGGAATCATGACCGACACAGGTTCTTTCAGGTTTAGGTCAACCACAAGTACCACACATCGAGTTGTTGCAGATCTAATTGATAAAGGTGCCGATAATACTAAGATTCATGAAAACATATATGACACCAATACCATATCTAGATTACAACTAAAAGGAGTGGCGTTAAATAACCTTAGAGTTTTACCAGAATATCAAGTAGCGTACATTTCTTTATCACAAAAAGAATTAGATCAAAATAAATTCAAAAAAGGTGATACAGAAGGCTTTGTTAACTTTGGACTATCTATAGATGGGATAAAATTTGCTGCCATTTTTATTGAAAATAAAAAAGACGGAATTATTAAAATTTCACTTCGTTCAAAAGGAGATTTCTCTGTAAATGAATTTTCTAGAGATCATTTTGAAGGAGGAGGGCACCATAATGCTGCAGGAGGTAAAAGTAATCTCTCTTTATCGGATACCGTTGATAAATTTATTAGTATCTTACCGTCTTATAAAAATGTCCTGAATCAATGAGAACAATTCTTTACATGATTGGTCTTTTCTTATTATTCTTTTCTTGTAAGGCTCCCGAAGCTAGAAGACCTGTAAACATAAAATCTGGTTCCTTTATTAATGAATCTATTAATCGAAATAAACAACTTGCTGCTAAACAAGAAGCAAGAATTCAAAAAATAATAGATCAGGATACCATAAATGAATACATAACATCCAAAGGAGGGTTTTGGTACTTTTACAATAAAAAAGATACAACATCTACTACTACTCCAAAATTTGGTGACATTGTAAATTTCGATTACAATGTAAAAGATTTAAATGGGAATGTTATTTACACTCAAGAAGAGTTAAACACCACCACCTATCGTATTGATAAAGAAGAACTTTTTTTAGGACTTAGAGAAGGTTTAAAATTAATGAAAGAAGGTGAAATTGTAACCTTTCTATTTCCATCTTATCAAGCATATGGATATTATGGTGATGATAATAAGATTGGAACAAATATTCCGTTAGTAAGTGAAGTAACATTAAATAAAATCACAAAAGAGTCAACAACAGAAAATTAACTAGTATTAAAAAATGAGAAAATTAAATCTTTTATTCTTAGCTATCGTTTCTTTAGCTTTTAGTAGTTGCGATGAAAAATACCCAGATTTACAAGACGGTATTTATGCAGAAATAATAACAAATCAAGGTACTGCTGTAGCGAAACTATACTCCAAACAAACACCAATTACTGTAGCCAATTTTGTGGCCTTAGCAGAAGGTACACATTCTATGGTTGATAGTATTTATGCAGGTAAAAAATTCTATAACGGTATTGTTTTTCATAGAGTTATCAAAGACTTTATGATTCAAGGAGGTGATCCTTTGGGTACCGGAGCTGGTGATCCTGGATACAAATTTCCTGATGAGATTGTAGATTCTCTTTCTCATAAATCGAAAGGTATTTTATCTATGGCAAATTCTGGCCCTAATACCAACGGAAGTCAGTTTTTTATCACCCTTAAAGATACTCCTTGGTTAAATGGAAAGCACACTATTTTTGGAGAAATTGTTATTGGTCAAGATGTTATAGACAGTATTGGAGTCACCAAAACTGGACCACGTGATAAACCTGCCAGCGAAATAAAAATGCTTGAAGTAAATATCATTCGTAAAGGTAAAGATGCGAAGGCTTTTGATGCCAATGGTCTTTTTACAGATAAACTAAAAGGAATCGAAGAAGAACGCATTGAAAAAGAAAAATTAATAAAAGAAAAAAGTGCCGCCATTGCCAAAAAATTCAATGAGTTAAAAGCAACTGCTACAAAACTAGAAAGTGGTTTAGAAATAGCCTTTGTTACTAAGGGAGATGGTGTAAAACCTAAACCAACAGATGTAGTAAACGTAAACTATGCTGGATATTTTACAGATGGAAGAGCTTTTGATACGAATATTCGTGAAAAAGCCGAAGAACATGGTATTTTAAGAGGTAACGGTCGTTATGTTCCAATACCAATGCCATACTCTCCAGATGCTAGAATGATCGCTGGTTTTAAAGAAGGAGCGCAACTAATGAATGTAGGCGACAAAACCGTACTTTTCCTTCCTTCACATCTGGCTTATGGTGAAAGAGGCACTGGACCAATACCTCCTAATACTGATCTAATATTTGAGCTTGAAATTGTAGAGATTGTAGCAAAACCTGAATAAAGGTTAGATAATTTTAAACAAAAAAAACATCCTGATTTTATCAGGATGTTTTTTTTGTTTAAAGTAAAACGTAATTTAATTTTTAGGAATATTCTTTAAAATTTCTTTTACAAATTTCCAATATTTCTGTACCGATGATATACTAGCTCTTTCATCAGGAGAATGTGCTCCTAAAATTGTAGGACCAAACGAAATCATATCCATATCCGGATAATTTTGTCCCAAAATACCACATTCTAATCCTGCATGACAAGCGGCTACATGTGCTTTTTCTCCATATAATTCTTGATACAAAGCATCCATTACTTTTAATATTGGAGAATCCATATTGGGTGCCCATCCAGGATAATCACCACTAGTGGTTACTTCACAACCAACAAGCTCAAAAGTTGCTCTAAGCTTATTCATTAAATCTGTTTTAGAAGACTCTACACTACTTCTGGTCAAACACTCTATGGTTATTTCTCCTTTACCAATTGTTACTTTGGCTATATTATTAGATGTTTCAACCAGATCAGAAATCGAAGCGCTCATCGTATATACTCCATTATGAGCTGCATACAATGCTTTTAATATTCCTTCTTGCACTCCTAACTCCATTATATTTTGAGGTAAATCGGTTTTCTTTATCTCAATATCTAATTTAGGATCTACAATAACGAGTTCATTTTTTATAGTTTTGATTAATTCTTTAATCTCAAACTCAAAAGCTTCTTCCTGAATTGCATCTACGGTTATCAAGGCAAAACTCTCTCTAGGAATCGCATTTCTAAGACTTCCTCCTTTAATTTCACTTACTTGGAGACCAAAATTTTCAAACCCGTCAAAAAGTAATCTATTCATAATTTTATTAGCATTCCCTAATCCTTTATGAATATCCATACCAGAATGTCCTCCATTAAGTCCTTTAACCGAGATCGAATATCCTATTTTTCCTTCTGGGACAACCTCTTGCTTATACGTTCTTTTTGCTGTTACATCAATTCCTCCTGCACACCCAACGCCTATTTCATCATCTTCCTCTGTATCTAGATTTAATAAGATATCTCCTTGCAACCAACCTCCTTCGAGTCCCATAGCTCCTGTCATACCCGTTTCTTCATCTATGGTAAACAATGCTTCAATTGCAGGGTGTATTAGTTCTGTAGATTCTAAAATAGCCATAATTGTTGCTACTCCTAATCCATTATCCGCTCCAAGAGTAGTTCCATTTGCTCGTACCCAATCATTATCGATATACATTTCTATTCCTTGGCTATCAAAATCAAACTGAGTATCCGCATTCTTTTGATGAACCATATCAAGATGGGATTGCATTACAACAGTTTTTCGATCCTTCATTCCTGGTGTTGCAGGTTTTTTAATGAGTACATTACCTACTTTATCTATTTCTGTGATCAACCCTAAAGACTCCCCAAATTCTTTCATAAACGCAATTACTCTCTCTTCTTTTTTAGAAGGGCGTGGCACTGCATTTAGATCTGCAAATTTATTCCAAAGTGCTTGAGGTTCTATATTTCTTATTTCTGAATTCATAAGTGTATCATTGTATTTTCGCAAATGTACTATATTAAGATAATCTTAAACACAATGATATATTAAATGTTGTAGTTTTACCAATGTATTATATTTTTATTTTATGCAATCAAAAACAAAATTATATCTCACCATACTATTACCTGTCCAGGTTATACTAATAAAGATCATTTCTTTTTTTCCAGAAATTATTGAACGCTTATATAGTAATGGTATTTTTGTTTACATATCAAAAATACTTCGGTACGTATTTGGGTGGATTCCTTTTTCTTTTGGAGATATTTTATATTCGGTTTTGATTATCATGCTCATTCGATTCATCATCCTAAAAATATTTCGAAAAAAAGTAATTTGGAAAGAGGTATTATTAGACATTGGTGCTACTTTATCCATTGTTTATGCCTCTTTTCATATTCTATGGGGAATGAATTATTATCGCTTACCATTACATGAAATATTAAAGATAGATGATCAATATACCGAACAGGAACTCATAAAGGTTACAGAAGCGTTAATTACAGAAGCGAATGCGCTACATAAAAAATTAGAATCGAATGATTCTCTTAGCATTAAAATGCCTTACTCAAAAGAAGAAATCTTTCAAAAAACTATCCCTGCCTATGATCAACTAAATGATATTATTCCAGAATTAAATTATCATCCAAAAAGCATTAAAAAATCTATATTAAGTATACCTCTTACCTATATGGGGTTTAGTGGTTACTTGAATCCTATTACTAATGAGGCTCAAATCAATGGGTTAATTTTAAATTATAAGGCTCCTACCACAAGCTGTCATGAGGAGGCCCATCAATTAGGTTTTGCCAAAGAAAACGAAGCCAACTTTATTGCTGCTCTTACAACAATGAATTATACCGATGATTATTTTAATTACAGCGGTACCACATTCGCTCTCAAATTTTGTATAAATGACCTTTATTTGAGAAATGAAGAAAAAGCAATTTGCTTAATAGAAGAATTAAGGCCAGGAATTAGAAAAAATTATCGAGAAGTAAATGAGTTTTGGGAATCTTATGAAAATCCATTAGAACCGATCTTTAAAAGCACATATGACAGCTATCTAAAAGCTAACAATCAACCTAATGGTATTGATACGTATAGCTACGTAGTTGCCTTATTAGTAAATTATTACAAAATAAATCCTTTAGCATCCAAATAGCACTTAAGCATAATAGTTATGCTGTTAAATAATTCCCAATATTTCAGCTATATTTACTCCAACTACTATCTTTAAAATCGATTCAAACACTTTACACAAATTCTATGAAAAAACTTCTATTATCACTAGTCGTGGTATGTTGGTGCTTTAATTTTTACGCTCAAGAATATTTCCCAAAAAACAACGGTGTAAAAACAACCGATACAAATTACACTGTTTTTAAAAACGCCATTATTCATACAACACCGAGTTCTGAAATTAAGAATGGAACATTAATCATTAAGGACGGAAAGATTACACAAGTAGGAAGTAATATACCGATTCCCGAAAATAGTGTAATTATTGATCTCAAAGGAAAGCATATCTATGCTTCTTTTATTGATACCTTTACCAGTTTTGGTATAAAAAAACCAAAAAGTCAAGGTGGAAGCATATTTAGTCCAGGAGCCAAACTAAATTGGAAAGCAACAAGAGAAGGTTATTATTGGAATGATCATATTAGACCAGAGACCAGCGCACTTACCACTTTTAAATATGACAATAAAAAAGCTACCGAATATATAACTGAAGGATTTGGAGTCGTTAATACTCACATGCCGGACGGAATAATTAGAGGTACAGGATTATTGATCGCCTTAAACAATGAAGGCACGGCCGGAGAACGATTATTAAGTGATCGATCTTCTCAACTCCTCTCTTTTAAAAAGAGTAATACGAGCAAACAAGTTTACCCCACCTCGTTAATGGGAGCAATGGCATTACTCAGACAGGTTTATCATGATGCCGGTTGGTATACTTTAGGTAAAGTCAATACTAAAGATTTATCTCTTGAAGCGTTAAATAGAAATAAAAATTTACCTCAAATTTTTGAAGCTGAAAGTAGAATCAATGGTCTTAGAGCTGATAAAGTAGGAGATCAATTTAATATTCAATATACAATTGTAGGTGGAGGTGATGAATACGCCCGGATTGATAAAGTAAAAGCTACCAATGCCACTTATATCATCCCTCTAGATTTTCCTGAAGCATATGATGTATCTGATCCTTTTATGGCAAATTTAGTAAGTCTAGGGGATATGAAGCATTGGAATCAAGCTCCTACAAATCCTTCTGTATTATCAAAAAATGGTATCACCTTCTCTATAACTACTCATAAATTAAAAAAACTCACCGATCTTAATACGAAAATAATGAAGGCTATAGAATATGGCCTTGACAAAAAGACTGCTTTAGCAAGTTTAACAACTATTCCCGCTCAAATATTAGGTAAAAGTGATGTGTTAGGAAGTATCAAAAAAGGGGCTTATGCTAATTTCTTAATTACTGAAAATGAGCTATTTACAAAAGACAACATCATTTTTGAAAATTGGGTGCAAGGTCGTAAGAACATCATTAATGATATGAATATCCAAGATATAAATGGTAATTACGAACTTATACTTGCCGGAAAATCTTATGATATATCCATTTCTGGCAAACCTTCTGCCCCAAAAGCAGAAGTTAAATTTGGAGAAGTTAGTTTAGGTTCTAAAATTGATTATAAAGATGATTGGATAACCTTGACTTTTACAGATGCTGACACCTTAAAAACGCAGTACACCAGTATCGTAACTGCTTTAGGCAATACCCCAAAATTTTGGAGTGGTAAAGCAATTCTACCTAATGGTACAGAAACAACATTTACTGCCAAAAAGAAACCTAAAGAAGACACTTTAGATAAGAAAGACATAGATGCATCTACCACAAAAGAAAAACCAGAAGTACTACCTGTTTCATACCCAAATATAGCTTATGGCAATTCAAAGTTACCAGTACCCGAAAACATTCTATTTAAAAATGCAACGGTATGGACTAATGAAATAGATGGTATTTTGGTTGAAACTGATGTATTAATTAAAAATGGTAAAATTTCGGCAGTTGGAAAAAATCTGAATGCTAACGGAGCCAAAATAATAGATGCAACAGGAAAACATATAACTGCAGGAATCATTGACGAACATTCTCATATTGCAGCAGATGCCATTAATGAAGCCGGACATAACTCATCTGCCGAGGTAACTATCGAAGATGTGGTTTTTCCTGATGATATAAATATTTATCGAAACTTGGCTGGGGGAGTTACTTCAATTCAAATATTACACGGATCCGCCAACCCTATAGGTGGTCGCTCGGCCATTTTGAAATTAAAATGGGGAGAAAATGCCGAAAACCTTATCTATAAGAATCCTCCAAAATTTATAAAGTTTGCATTGGGTGAAAATGTAAAACAAAGTAACTGGGGCAGTACTACACGTTTTCCGCAGACTAGAATGGGAGTCGAACAACTTTTTATAGATTATTTTGATAGAGCAAAAGCATATGAAAAAATAAAACTAAGCGGAAAACCATATCGAAAAGATATCGAAATGGAAACTATTGTCGAAATACTTAATGGCCAACGATACATTAGTTGTCACTCGTATGTACAAAGTGAAATTAATATGTTAATGAAAGTTGCAGAGAAATATGATTTTAAAGTAAATACATTCACTCATATTCTCGAAGGATATAAAGTAGCAGATAAAATGGCCGCTCATGGCGTTGGTGGATCCACATTTTCCGATTGGTGGGGGTATAAGTTTGAAGTAAATGATGCTATTCCTTACAATGCAGCCATAATGCATAATCAAGGTGTGATCACAGCCATCAATAGTGATGATGCCGAAATGTCGCGTAGATTAAATCAAGAAGCAGCAAAATCAGTAAAGTATGGTGGTGTTAGCGAAGAAGATGCTTTAAAATTTGTTACTCTTAACCCAGCCAAATTATTACATATCGATGACAGAGTAGGAAGTATAAAAGTAGGTAAAGATGCAGATTTGGTTTTATGGACAGATCATCCATTATCTATATACACAAAAGCCGAAAAAACAATTATTGATGGGGCTGTTTATTTCGACCTTGTAAAAGATAAAGCAATGAGAAAAACTATTGCAGCCGAAAAAAATAAGCTATCGACCATGATGTTAAAAGCAAAAAATAGTGGCTTAAAAACGCAACCACCAAAGAAAAAAGAAAAACAGCATTTTAAATGTGAAACGTTAGAAACAATTAACTAAAACGCGTTGTAAAATTAGGGTTAGCGATATTGTTTTAACCCAAAACAATCAATAACATGAAAAATTTAATATATATAGTGGTGTTAATTACTTTTTTTGGAAAGGTAACAGCACAACAAACCCCCTCAAATGATCAAAGTGAAGCTATCTCAATTACGGGAGCAACTGCACATATTGGCAATGGTGAAATAATCGAAAATAGTATTATCATTTTTGAAAATGGTAAAATTACGGCTGTTGGTATAAACGGTAATATTACCGTAAAAGGAAAAACAATTGATGCATCTGGTAGACATGTGTATCCAGGTTTTATTGCCCCTAATTCAACTCTTGGGTTGGTAGAAATTGGTGCTGTGCGTGCCACAGATGATGATAGTGAAATAGGAAGTTTCAATCCGCATATAAGAAGTATCATCGCTTACAATGCCGAAAGTAAAATTGTAGAAAGTATGCGACCAAATGGTGTCTTAATAGCACAAATCACTCCACGAGGAGGGGTTATTTCAGGAACCTCATCTGTTGTACAGTTGGATGCTTGGAACTGGGAAGATGCGTCAATCAAGACTGATGATGGAGTTCACATGAATTGGCCCAATATTTATAGTCAAGGACGATGGTGGATGGGCGAAGATCCCGGTTTTAAACCTAATAAAAAATATACTGAGCAAGTCGTGCAAATAGAAAATTTTCTAGCACAAGCTAAAGCCTCTATTAAGTCAACATCTATCCATAAAAACTTACCTCATCATGCTATGAAGGGTGTTTTGGATGGCTCTACACGTTTATATGTGCATGTAAACGCTGAGAAAGCAATTTTAGATGTAATTACTTTCGCAAAAGAACATCATCTTAAAAAAATAGTACTAGTTGATGCGTATGAAGCATACAAAGTAGTCGATCAACTTAAACAAAATAACATTGCCGTTTTATCGAGTAGGCCTCATAAAACTCCAAACTTTGAAGATGATGACTATGATCTGCCGTATAAAAATGCCAAATTATTAATGGATGCAGGTGTATTAGTTGCTATACAAAATAGTGGTGGTATGGAGCGATCTAACGCAAGGAACTTACCTTTCCAAGCGGGAACTGTTGCTGCACATGGTTTGGATAAAGAAAAGGCGTTACAACTCATTACAGGTAACAGTGCCAAAATCTTAGGTATTGATCAATTTGTAGGTACTCTTGAAGTTGGCAAAGATGCTACTCTATTTATTAGTCAAGGAGATGCTTTGGATATGAGAACTAATCTTTTAGAAAAAGCATTTATTCAAGGTCGGGATATTTCTTTAGAAAGTCATCACACAAAACTCTGGAAACGATACAGTAAAAAATATTCAAAATAACTATCCCGTTTGAAAGCAAAAATCCCATCAAAAAATTGATGGGATTTTTTATAATCATCTTTATCGTGTTTTTTCGGAAAGGATTTCTTTTGTTTTTTCTATTGCCTCTTCTCCAGTTCCTCTTACCAAAATATTTAAATTTTTATCTAGTAGGATAAAAGTAGGAAAAGCTTCAATTCTTAAATCTTTAAGAATATTAGGATATTTTTTCAAACCACCTTTTAAGTTTTTTTGTAAAAAAACATGATGCCAGCTCATATTATATTCTTTTATATGCTCAAACACTTTACTTTTTTCATCATCATATGCTAAACTTAAAATTGATAAGCGTTCCTGATGATCTTTATTAAGTTGTATCACTTGGGGATTAAGTTTTAGGCACGGAGCACACCAAGTTCCCCAAAAATCGATAAGTAAATATTCTTTGTTTCCTATAAGTTTGGAAAAACTAGTGGATCTAAACCTGATGTCATTAAATTTAATATCCTTTATTCTTTCACCTTCAGTGAGCCCTGTTGGTTTTTCTTTCAATTTCAAATCTTTCAAAAATAATTCTGAAAAATCCGAATTAATAGTATCTATCTTAAAATAAACCTCTCCTAATTGAATGGTATCCTTCAATTTTATTTCTACAAAATCATAATCCATTCGAGTACTAAAATCATCTCCCTTCGCTGCAAAGGCATAGGACATCCCCTTCCAACTCGGGCTCACCGAAACTTTATATTCTTTTTCATTCAAAGAAAATGTACCATTCCACACATGATTATATGCCTGCATTCTTAAGACTAGCTCTGTTTTTAACACATTATTTGGATGCACAATAGAACTATCATTTGGTATCATTTTATAAATTAAACTATCTTTTATTACTTGACCATTTAAATACTGCTCGTATGTAATAGTGTCATAGTCTGTTTCCGTATCATAGTTAACTCCTCCTTTCCATTGCCCAAATTGTCGATTAAAATAAAGTTTTTGATCATCACTTAAATCTTTATTGAAATTACGGTCATAAACAATCACATACTTCCCGTTCTCATATCCAGTATAAGCATATATCTGTTTTGGTTTTATAGAATCATTTTGTAAATAACTTTTAAATTTTAGATATTGAAGTTTCATCGTATCCAAATCGGGAACTCCCTTTAATTCTTCGGGTATAGAATCTATAATCCTAAATGTATAACGAGTCTGATCCCCTGCTTTGATATTTTTATTCAATGCAATCGAAAAATCTCCTTTGTCAAAAGTGTTTTTAGTTTCTTGAGTATGATTACATCCCAAAAATGTATAGATAAAGCTTAACAAGAGTAATTTTTTCATTGAAGTTGATGTTTATAATAAAGAATTCTTTACGTTATGTTCCGAAAAACACAAATTGTTACCCTTTGCGTTTTTTAATAGAATTAGCACGATTATAAACTTACTATTTTTCACGTCGTTTTTACATATTCCTGGTGTAAATAACCTTATCCTTTCTTAAACTCTTTAATATCCTCTAGAGCACTAATTAGCATATTTACATGGTTAAGAGTACAACTTTCTCCCATAATACCAATTCTCCAGATTTTACCGGCAAAGGTACCTAAACCTCCTCCTACTTCTATATTATATTCATTAAGCAACTTTGATCGTAGTAGAGCTTCATCATTTCCTTCAGGCAAGAAAACCGAGTTTAAATTAGGCAATCTATATTGTTCTTCGACCAAATACGTAAACCCTAATCTTTCCAATTTAGATTTTAGTGCTAAATGTACTTCTTGATGTCTTTTCCAACGATTTTCTAATCCTTCTTCCAAAACAATACGTAGTGATTCTCTTAAAGCATATACCGACGATACTGGTGCAGTATGGTGATATGCTCTTTTGGCTCCTCCCCAATAATTTTTCACCAAACTAAGATCCAAAAACCAACTTTGCACCTTTGTTTTACGGTTTTCTAAAACTTTTAAAGCTCTATTAGAAAAACTAACAGGCGATAATCCCGGAGGAGCGCTTAGGTTTTTTTGAGTACCTGTATATATGGCATCTATACCCCAATCATCAACCCTTAATTCTACCCCGCAATACGAAGTAACTGCATCTACCATCAATAATCCTCCTGCATCGTGAACTAAATCACTAATCTCTTTTATAGGTTGTAATGCTCCTGTAGAAGTTTCAGCATGAACTAAAGCCACTAATTTTGGTTTAGGACATATTTCTAACATTTTTTTTACATCTGCTGCTGACACCACAGTTCCCCATTCTTTTTCAATCTTATGTACTGTAGCACCACAACGTTCGGCAATATCCGCCATTCTACCTCCAAAAACTCCATTAACACAAATAATCACCTCATCTCCTGGTTCTACAAGATTCACTAAACATGTTTCCATACCAGCGCTTCCAGGAGCAGATACAACAAAGGTTAAATGGTTTTTAGTAATAAATGTTTTCTGAACCATCTCCTTTACTTCATCCATAATCGTAACAAACTCTGGGTCCAAATGCCCAATTAAAGGTGTAGACATTGCTTTAAGTACCCTTGGATGAGCATCTGATGGGCCTGGACCCATTAAAATTCTTGTACTTGTATTTAATTCTTTATACATAAGTATAGATTATTAAGTTTACCACTATAACGTTTTCGTACGTCCAAAATTAGACAATTCTGTTCGTTTGATTTTTGGGCTATGATAAGAACTTTTGATCAAATAGATCAAAAATTGACAATTCAATAATATAACCATCTCATAAATCACTTATTTTATCAGATTTTGAAAAGATGGTCTTAATTTTTATCAAAAAAAAGTTAAACATAAAAAACCCGTAAACACTATGATCTACGGGTTTTTATTAATGTATTCCAATATCTGTAATGCTTCTGCCTTTGTTATTTACTGTTTCTTAAACAATGACTTAGAAGGTGTTTCTTTATTCACTATTGCATTAACAAAATTTCGTTCATTTCTAACTGCTCCTACTACCCCATCTTTATATTCTCTCCATTTTAAGGTTTTAGGAAGTAACAGTCCGTTTACATCATTCCAGTCAGAATATTCTATCAAACTAATTTTTTCACTGCTTTCTTTACTGAAGAAAGTAACTGTATACCCAAGAAATTTCATCTTCTTAGTAGCATTATCGTAGTATACAAAATAATTATCTTTTGGAGAATCCCCTATACCATCACCATAAGATATCTTATATCCTGGATAGGATATATCATTCATTTTAAGATCTTCTACTTTTTCATAAGAAATCCCTTCATCACCAAGAACGAATGGCATAGCATAAAAATAAAACATTAAGTTATGATAAAAACGAGGATTTCCTTTAAAAGCAGTAGAATCTTCTTGTTTTAACCATGCCTCATTACCATCAAACCCTAAAGCAAATTTATCTGTTTCAATACGGGCGTGACGTGTTTTAAGGTCAGTCGTATGTTTTTCGTTTCCTTCCGGTTTTACCATCTCAAAAACCAAAGTATTCATTTGATCAAAAGTTTGTATACCTCCATGCGCACTAAAAACAGCTGCAATATCTTCTGGAAATTCTCCAGAACGGTCAGGAATAATTTCTTCTTTTGGAGTTTCGGAAATGACTGTTTCCTTTTCGGTTTTTGTTTCCTGTTTACAGGAGATTAGAACTGTTATACCAAGTAATAATGTGATTAGTGTTCTCATTGTATAAGATCTGTTTGAATATTAAAACGAGAATAGTCGTAATATCTTTAAAACCTTACATAATAGTATCAAGTTTTTTGTTTCTTCTTTTTGGCAGCAGGAAAAAGTACATTGTTTAAAATCAATCGGTATCCAGGAGAATTGGGGTGTAACTCTAATTCTGTTTTAGGATCTCCTACTCTATGAGTATAATCTTCTGGATCATGCCCACCATAAAACGTAAAGAAACCTTTTCCTTTGATTCCATGTATGTATCGCGCTTCACTATTGGTTTTATTTTCACCTAACACTAATACATTAGATTTAATTTCATTAGGGTTGTACGCTGTAGTTTGCCCCATAAATCCTTTTACCAAAGCTGTATGATTTTGGCAAAGCATTGTAGGTATAGGATCCCATTTTGCCGAAAAATCCATAAGCGTAAAATAATCAGTTGTTTTAGATATACGACGTTTTCTAGTCATATCAATGGATGAAAACTCATACACATTGGGGCTACGTTCTAATGTAAAATTTTTAAATGCGAAAGTTTTATTATAATCAATCTTAGATTGATATCCTGGTTCACTAGGATCACCATCAAACATAGGTTCGCAAATATCTACCCCTTCGGCTGCAATAGCAATTTCAAAACTATCCGTAGCGCTACACATGGCAAACATAAAACCTCCTCCAACAACGTAATCTCTAATTTTTAAAGCTACCGCCAATTTTTCATCAGATACCTTTTGATATCCCAGTGATTTCGCTAATTTTTCTGCTTGAGCCTTTTCCTTAATATACCAAGGAAAAGCACGATACGTAGCATAGAATTTACCGTATTGCCCTGTAAAATCTTCATGATGAAGGTGCAACCAATCATATAATATTAGATTATCTTCTAACACCTCGGTATCATATATAGTTTCATATGGGATTTCGGCAAAAGTTAACACCATAGTTACCGCATCATCCCATGGTTGATTACCTTTGGGAGAATACACAGCTATTTTAGGAGCTTTTTCTAAAACTACTGCTTCCATGTTTTGAGAAGGGCTACTTATTTCTTCAAGAATCTCTTCGGTTTCAGCATCACTCAGTACCTCATAAGTAACTCCTCGTATAGTACATTCTTTTCTAATACTCTCGGTATCCGGCAAAAGAAATGAGCCTCCCCTATAATTCAATAACCATTTAACTTTTAAATCTTTACTTAGGGTCCAATATGTTATTCCGTAGGCCTTCAAATGGTTTTGCTGTCCTTCAGAATCCATAGGAATCAGCACATATGAAGCATATGATTGAAAAGAAAAAAGAAAAATTAGAGTACTAACAAACCCTAATTTTGATTGTTTATTTACAAAAATATTTTCGAAATAATGTAATATTTTAAAATGGTACTTCATCATCGTCTTCAGAATCATTGATACTGCTCCCAAAAGCTTCGTCGGCACTAGGAAGATGACTTGTACTAAAAGGATCTTCTTCGTCTCCGTCATTCATTTTTGAATGAAACTCAAAAGGAGTGCTAAAGTCATCTAAGTTATCAAATTTACCTAAGTGACCAATGAATTTTAACCTAATATTTTCAAGACCTCCATTACGGTGCTTTGCTACAATGAATTCTCCTTGTCCCTGAGTTGGTGATCGTTCTTCATCATCCCACTCATCTATTTTATAATATTCTGGTCTGTAGATGAACGAAACTATATCGGCATCTTGTTCTATGGCTCCAGATTCACGAAGGTCACTAAGTAACGGTCTTTTACTACCTCCCCTAGTTTCTACTGCCCTTGATAACTGGGATAATGCAATAACCGGTACATTTAATTCTTTTGCCAATGCCTTAAGGTTACGAGAAATTGTCGAAATCTCTTGTTCACGATTTCCATTCTTACCCGTTCCTCCGGCTGTCATCAACTGTAAATAATCAATAACGATCATTCTAATACCATGCTGAGAGGAAAGACGGCGTGCTTTTGCTCGTAAATCAAAAATGGATAATGATGGTGTATCATCAATAAACAAAGGTGCCTTTTCTAAATCTTTTACTTTAACATTAAGTTGTTCCCACTCATGTTTTTCGAGTTTTCCTGTACGTAGTTTTTCCGAAGACAATCCAGTTTCAGAAGAAATCAAACGTGTAATCAACTGTACCGATGACATCTCTAAAGAAAAGAAAGCTACCGGAATATTCTGACCAACAGACATATTTCGTGCCATTGAAAGTGTTAAAGCTGTTTTTCCCATACCCGGACGGGCAGCCACAATGATTAAATCACTTGGCTGCCAACCCGAAGTAAGCCTATCTAGTTTGTCAAAACCAGATGGGACTCCACTTAAACCCTCTTTGTTTGATATTTCTTGGATCTTCTTTTTAGCCTGAATAACCAAATTCTGGGCCGTTTCAGTTGATCTCTTTATATTTCCTTGAGTAACTTCATATAATCTCGATTCTGCCATATCCAGCAAATCAAAAACATCTGTAGTTTCATCATACGACTCTTCAATAATTTCATTTGATATTTTAATCAAACTACGTTGAATATATTTTTGAAGAATAATACGAGCATGAAACTCAATATGAGCAGAAGAGGCCACTTTTTGGGTTAATTGTACCAAATAATAGTCTCCTCCCGCCAATTCTAGACGAGAATCCTTTTTAAGTTGACTTGAAACCGTTAATAAGTCAATTGGTTCGGAGTTTTCAAAGAGTTTAAATATTGCCTCAAAGATGTATTGATGCGATTCTCGATAAAATACATCTGGATTGAGTATGTCAATAATTTCATCGACTCCTTTTTTATCAATCATCATCGCCCCAAGCACAACTTCCTCTAAATCAACGGCTTGAGGAGGTATTTTTCCTTTCTCAAGTGAAATTACGTTCCCCCGACCGTAATTTACCTGTTGAGTTTGCTGTACTTTTTCCATAACTACGAATGTAAAAAAATTGTAAAGAGATGCACTCAATTACAAAGATACGAATGTCCACTAGTCTTCAACAAATGAACTGTTAATAAGTAAATTTTATTGTTAATAAGCATAAAAAAAATCTGAAGTCCAAAACTTCAGATTTAGGTAGTAAGTGATTCTTTAAGGGTTATCCTTTAAAGACTCCCATATCTGCATATTTATTCATTCTCTTTTCGACCAATTCTTCTGGTGATAAGTTTTTGAATTCTTCATAAGTAGATGAAATTTTATCTCGTACCGTTTTAAATATTTTTTCTCGATCACTATGAGCACCTCCTAAAGGTTCTCTTACAATTTCATCAATCAATTTTTGCTTTTTCATATCCGTTGCGGTAAGCTTTAATGCCTCTGCAGCTTGTTCTTTAAACTCCCAACTACGCCATAAAATAGAAGAACATGATTCTGGAGAAATTACAGAATACCATGTATTTTCCAGCATTAGCACTTTATCTCCTACACCTATCCCAAGTGCTCCGCCACTTGCTCCTTCTCCAATGATAACAACAATGATCGGAACTTTAAGGCGAGTCATCTCTAATATATTTCTAGCAATTGCTTCACCTTGACCGCGTTCTTCAGCTTCCAATCCTGGATATGCTCCTGGTGTATCTACAAAACACACCACAGGTATATCAAACTTTTCGGCACTCTTCATTAATCGTAACGCTTTGCGATATCCCTCTGGGTTTGCCATACCAAAATTACGATACTGTCTTGTTTTGGTATTAAATCCTTTTTGCTGACCAACAAACATAAAACTTTGGTTACCTATTTTCCCTAGGCCACCAATCATAGCTTTGTCATCTTTAACGTTACGGTCACCATGGAGTTCTAAAAACGATTCTCCGCAAATTGCATCAATATAATCAAGAGTATACGGTCTTGATGGATGTCTTGACAGCTGTACTCGCTGCCATGGTGTTAAATTTTTATATATATCTTTTTTGGTCTCTTTAAGCTTTTTTTCGATTTGCTTACAGGTGTCTGTTACATCTACTTCACTTTCTGCACCTATTGCGCAAGCCTTTTCAAACTGCTCTTCGAGTTCCTTAATGGGTAGTTCAAATTCTAAATATTCCATAATAAGAATATGATTTATATTAACTAGGGTTAGCGGACAAATATAAAAACTTTACTTCGTAATGCTATCTAAAGTTGAAGGTCTTTTTCTTTTTTTAGCATTCTTTAGTATTCCGTTTAATATTACAGTGCTAAGAATGATCAAAGCTCCCAAATAGAATTGAGAACTCATTTTTTCGGCTTCTCCAAAAATTAAGAAAGCTAATACTATACCATAAACGGGTTCAAGATTGATCGTAAGCATCACTGTATACGGGCTCAAGTACTTCATAACATGCACTGAACCTATAAAAGCATAAGCCGTACATACAGATGCCAGAATAAACATATATATCCAATCTTGTGCAGATAATTGAAAAAAAGCAACTGTAAATCCTTCAGTTTCTTTTCCAAAAATGCTTAAAATACCAAGATATACTGTGATTACACCTACACCACTTAATAATTCATAGTAAGAAATCATAGATGAGTTATACTGCTGAGCAATTTTACCGTTAATCAATGAAAATATTGAAGATAATAATGCAGAACATAATGCATATAGTATTCCTAGCAAATAGTCTCCTTCAACTTTAAATATAATATATAAACCAACAATTACTAATGCCCCAAAAAGCACCTCGTACCAAATCACTTTTCTTTTATAAAAAATTGGCTCCAAGACTGAAGTAAAAAAAGCTCCGGTAGACATCATTGCCAATGTTATTGATACATTTGAAACTTTGATGGCTTCAAAAAACGTTATCCAATGTAAAGCAATAATCACACCTGCAATAAAAAGTGTGACAAACAATTTTCTCGAAATAGTAAGAGATATTTTTTTTAGATAAACATAGAAGAAAATAAATATTGATGCCAATAACATCCGATACCAAACTAATGGTATGGCTTCTATTGAAATTAATTCCCCCAATATTGCAGTAAAACCCCATATAAATATTATAAAGTGTAAATGAAGGTAATTCTGAAGTTTAACGTTTGGCATTATATAATAAGTAAATAGCTAATAAACCAAAAGACACATTAGGAAACCAAACCGCCACAATAGGAGGAAAATCTGATTGATTAGCCAACGTACCAAGAACTTTATCAAAAAATATGAAAACAAATGCTAGCGATATTCCAACTGCAAGATTTACACCCATTCCTCCTCTTCTTTTCATTGAGGACACGGCCACTCCTATTATTGTTAGAATGAATGCCGAAATAGGTATACTCCACCTTTTATACGCAACAACCTTATATCTATTAATATCTGATGAACCTCTTTTACTTTCCTTTTTAATAAACTCACTTAGTTGAATATAATTTAAAGTTTCGGCCACATAGGTTACTGGGGTAAACTCATCAATATTAAACGGCAACACAGTATCTTTTTTCTTGGCTTGTTCTAAAACGTCTCTTTCATCTAAAATGGTACGTTGCACAAAGTCTTGTAACTCATAAATACTATCCTTAAATGTAATTTTTCTAGCCGATATTTTAGTTTTCAAAACATTACCATCAAAATATTCTAAAGTAAAATTAGTGGCAGATTTTTCTAAAGGTTTAAAATTGTTTGCATATAAAAAGATACTATCATTTAATTGTCGGTATACGTTTTTAGTCTCTTGTACTTTTCTACCCTTCTTTAGATAGGAATATTTAAACTCATTAAATCCTTGGCTCGCTTTGGGCGCCAAAAACAATCCCATAGCCAATGCACCTATGCAAATAATTATAGCACCTATCATATACGGCCTCAAAAATCTCCAAAAAGAAACCCCAGAACTTAAAAAAGCAATAATTTCTGTTTTATTCGCAAGCTTAGATGTAAACCAAATTACAGATAGAAAAACGAATAAAGGAAATAATAAATTTGCAAAATAAACTGTGAAATCAAGATAATACCCAATAACCGCCTCTACAGGAACTTTATGCTCTAGCATATTATCTATTTTCTCTGATAAATCAACTATAATTCCTATCGGAATAAATAGTAAAATCATCGTAAAAAAAGTTCCTAAGTACCGCTTAAGTATATACCAATCTAAAATTTTCAAATTATAATCTTTTATCCATTTGTTTAACCATCATATTTTTCCAAACATTAAAATCTCCTGCTAAGATATGTTTTCTTGCCTCTCTTGTCAACCATAAATAAAATCCCAAATTATGAATAGTAGCAATTTGTCTTCCCAACATTTCATTTACCGAAAAAAGATGTCTTAAATACGCTTTGGAGTATTCTGTATCTACAAAAGTAATTCCCATCTCATCTATAGCAGAAAAATCATCTTCCCATTTTTTATTTTTTATATTAATAGTTCCATGAGCAGTAAAAAGCATTCCATTACGCCCATTTCGTGTTGGCATTACACAATCAAACATATCAACTCCTAGTGCAATATTTTCTAAAATATTAATAGGAGTACCTACGCCCATTAAGTATCTTGGTTTATCCTCTGGCAAAATATTTGTCACTACTTCTGTCATTGCATACATCTCATCTGCTGGTTCGCCTACTGATAATCCACCAATAGCATTACCAACAGCTCCTGCATTAGCAATATACTCTGCCGACTGCATTCTAAGGTCTTTATAGGTACTTCCTTGAACTATTGGAAAAAAAGCTTGATCATATCCATATTTAACCGGTATTTTTTCTAAATGTTGCATACATCTATCTAACCACCTGTGAGTCATATGCATACTACGCTTGGCATATCTATAATCACAAGGGTAAGGAGTACATTCATCAAACGCCATAATTATATCTGCCCCAATAGTACGCTGAATTTCCATTACATTTTCTGGCGTGAACACATGATATGAACCATCGATATGTGATTTAAACTTAACCCCTTCTTCTTTAATTTTTCTATTTGCAGATAAAGAGTATACTTGATACCCTCCACTATCGGTAAGAATATTTCTATCCCAATTCATAAATTTATGAAGCCCCCCTGCTTTTTCTAAAATTGGAGTTTGCGGTCTTAAATATAAATGATATGTATTCCCTAAGATAATATCGGGATTAATATCATTTTTTAATTCTCTTTGATGCACTCCTTTAACGGTAGCCACGGTGCCCACAGGCATAAAAATTGGAGTTTCAATTACACCGTGATCTGTTGTTAATTTACCTGCTCTAGCTTTACTTTGAGGGTCTTTGGATAAAAGGTCAAATTGCATATTTTCTTTTTGATAGAGCGCAAAGATAGCTAACTAAAATCACATTGATAAACTAAGGTTTTCGAAAACTTTTCGTTATTAACATGAGTTTCTTAATTAAAAGCTGTCTCTACATTTTGTCGCAGCATTCAAAACCTGTATTTTTGGGGCTTTATTATCAAGAAATCAGCACCATAATGCCAAAAACAAAACAATTAGAAGATTTTGCAACACAGGTTCGTAGAGATATTCTACGCCAGGTACACAAAGTAAACTCTGGACACCCAGGTGGTTCTCTAGGGTGTACAGAATTTTTTGTAGCTCTATACCAAGAAATTCTCGAAAGAAAAGATGATTTTGATATGGATGGAATTGGAGAAGATCTTTTCTTCTTATCCAACGGTCATATCTCTCCGGTTTATTACAGCGTATTAGCTCGAAGTGGATATTTCCCTGTAGAAGAGCTTAACACCTTTAGACTCATCAACAGTAGATTACAAGGTCATCCAACAACTCATGAAGGCTTACCTGGAATAAGAATAGCTTCTGGTTCATTAGGTCAAGGAATGTCTGTAGCCATTGGAGCCGCTCAAGCCAAAAAACTGAATGGGGATGATCATTTGGTATATAGCTTACATGGAGATGGAGAATTACAAGAAGGACAAAATTGGGAAGCTATTATGTATGCTGCCGGAAAAAACGTAGATAACCTTATTTCTACGGTAGATCTTAATGGTAAACAAATCGATGGTGCCACAGACGACGTTCTTCCTATGGGAGACTTAAAAGTTAAGTTTGAAGCGTTTGGCTGGGATGTAATGGAAATTAAAGATGGTAATAACATTACTGCTGTAATTGAAGGATTAGCAGAAGCTAAAAGTAGAACAGGAAAAGGTAAGCCAGTATGCGTATTACTATATACAGTAATGGGACATGGTGTAGATTTTATGATGCATACACATGCTTGGCATGGTAAAGCACCTAATGACGACCAATTAGAGACTGCTTTGGCTCAAAACCCTGAAACTCTTGGGGACTATTAATTCCTAATTAAAAAATAAAATGAAAAAATATATAGATACAGGAAAAAAAGATACTCGTTCTGGTTTTGGAGCTGGTCTGGAAGAATTAGGTAAAACAAATGAAAACGTAGTTGCATTATGCGCAGACTTAATCGGTTCATTAAAAATGGATGCTTTTATAGCCAACCATCCCGAACGTTTTTTTCAGATTGGTATTGCTGAGGCTAATATGATGGGTATTGCAGCAGGATTAACTGTAGGAGGTAAAATCCCTTTTACGGGTACCTTTGCTAACTTTTCTACAGGTCGAGTATATGATCAAATTCGTCAATCTATCGCTTACAGTGATAAGAATGTGAAAATTTGTGCTTCGCATGCTGGTTTAACTTTAGGAGAAGATGGAGCAACTCATCAAATTCTTGAAGATATCGGTTTAATGAAGATGTTACCGGGAATGACCGTAATAAACACTTGTGATTACAACCAAACCAAAGCTGCTACAATTGCTATTGCCGATCATCATGGTCCTGTTTACCTTAGATTTGGAAGACCGAAAGTAGCAAACTTTACTGCCGAAGATCAAAAATTTGAAATAGGAAAAGCTGTTTTATTGCAAGAAGGAACAGATGTAACTATAGTTGCTACGGGACACCTTGTATGGGAAGCTCTTCAAGCTGCAGAAACTTTAAATACAGAAGGTATAAGTGCTGAAGTTATTAATATACACACTATTAAACCTCTTGATGATGAAGCTATCATCAATTCTGTAAAGAAAACAGGTTGTGTAGTAACTGCTGAAGAACATAATTTCTTAGGCGGTTTAGGAGAAAGCGTTTCAAGAGTACTTGCAAAAAGTCACCCTGCCCCTCAAGAGTTTATCGCAACCGATGATACTTTTGGAGAAAGTGGAACACCAGCACAACTTATGGAAAAGTATGGTCTAAATGCAAATGCCATTAATAATGCAGTACATAAAGTGCTTAAACGAAAATAGAGAACACTTTTTTATTTCTTACGAATATGTGACCTTCTGATAATTTCAGAAGGTCATTTTTCTTTATACAACTTTTATCATAAATCATCTATTTTGTAAAAAACCCGAATTCCTTTTACAACATATGGCAAGCTTTTTGTGTCTAGTAAAAGAATAAAAAAAAACAATAAACGTTTTATAAACACCAGCCATCACACTAAATCATTTCAATTATTTATTAATCAAAAATTATTTCACAATGAAAAATGTATTCGTTTTTTTAATGTTATTTACGTCCTGTGCAATTTTTGCACAAGACAAAAAAATCACTTTTGGGGTAAAAGCTGGTCTCAACTATGGTGATAATGGTAAAATTGAAGTTACTGATATTACCAATGCTGGTAGTAACATATTATCAGAAAGGGCAGACGACAGAGTTGGATATCATCTAGGAGTTTTCTTAAGAGGTAATCTTACTGATAACATTTATATCAAGCCAGAGCTTCAGTACACAGTAAATAATAGCACTTATGATTTTGCTGGATCAAGCCTGGATTACGACATTCAAAAACTAGATTTACCAATACTTGTTGGTATTTCCGTTTTAGGTCCTATACATGTTTTTGGTGGACCCGCTCTTCAATACATAGTAGAAAATGACTTAGAAGATGTGCGATTAGGAGATGTAAAAAACGAATTCACGGTAGGGTTACAATTTGGTGCCGGTATCCAACTAGGAAAATTAAATGCGGACATAAGGTACGAACGCGGACTTAGCAAAAATAGAGCCTCGTCTATTGATCAAAGCATTAGAGTAGACACTAGACCTAATCAACTCATATTAGGGCTTGCATTGGATCTATAAAGAAACTTATAAAAAAAAGTCCGGTAATATTACCGGACTTTTTTTTAATCATTTTTTGAATCTCTATCATCAGGATCTAGATGATTTTGAATACCATCCCCATCATCATCATAGAACGTAATTTCATCTAAGCTAATAAAACCATCTTCATTAGCATCATTAACGGTGATCTCATCCCTTGTTTGTGTTCCATCACCATCATCATCGGTATCTAGGTAATTAGGACTTGCATCATTATCGGTGTTATCATCAGAATCCAAGACCAACCTATCATTATCCAAATCCTCTAAATATGATGGTATACCATCTCTATCATGATCTGATTCGTTTACAGCATATAACTGAATATTAAAAATCAATGATTTATATGTTCCTATTCCAGTACCTAAAGGAGGCACATCAAAATATGCCAGTCCTGATGGAATAAACACTGTTAAATTACCAAAATCATCATTAAAGTCAACACTCCCATCTCCAGTAATTGTACTTCCTGAAGCTCCTCTATAATCGGTAGCAGCTTCTCTAAAACCTTCAATAATCGAAACTAAATCAAACCATACTGGTGTAACAGAACTATCAAAAACTCTTCTATTAGGATCATTGTTATCTACTGGATCTTTATCATCGATAATTCCATCTCCATCAGAATCTACTTTTCCTGGATCGGTTCCTGCTACTCCATCATCATCTGCATCACTATCATCGGCAATACCGTCACTATCTTTATCGGTTCTTGTAACTCCATCAATTTGATCAGCTACGTTATCTCCATCTGCATCAACATCTGCATCATCAGGGATTCCATCACCATCCTCATCTTCATTTTCATAAAATTGCTCTCCTCTAAACGTTACCAAAGTAGAATCTGAAAACATAGGTTGTCTTTCGGTAGCCGCTCCTCTTCTATGGTTTAACACATATAAAGTATAATTAACATCTTCTCCTGTCTCAGGATCTTCTCTCGTAATAGTTTTGGTTTCTAACAAATCTGAGTCTATTAGTGCTTGTTCTCCACTATTTGCTCCAGCAATTGTATCGAATTGTACTATTTGATAATCCGGATTTGCAGGATTATCAATTAGCGTAAAGAAATGTGTCTCTAGATACTTTCTGATTATAGGATCTTCATTGGCCTGTTGTTCAGCACGATCTCTTGGGGGTATAACCTCACCAGGAGCATCATCGTCATCATTATTACAGGCATATAAGGCTACCATAGTTAGACCAATGGCAAAAATATATTTTCTAACATTCATCGAATTACTTTTTTGAGCGCGCAAGATACGATTTTCTCGTACTTTTGTTTCATCTGTTTGTAATTTTGTTCTTTTTAATCGTTTGATGGAATTCATTAATTTTTAAACAGGCCGTTATAACAACCTTAAATTTTAGTTTATTTCAAAATCTATTTAAATATAAAACGCATTTTTTAAATTTTTTTTATGCGAGTTGACAAATATTTATGGTGCATACGATACTTTAAAACAAGAAGTATAGCCACCAAAGCATGCAAAGAGGGTAAAATAAGAGTGAATGGAGATCTTATTAAACCTTCTAGAGAAATCTATCCTATGGATAAAATTACCGTACGCAAGAATCAAGTTAATTATGAACTTCTTGTTTTAGATACACCAGATAGCCGTATTGGTGCAAAACTGGTTGATATCTATCGTAAAGACACAACTCCAACCGAAGCGTTGCAAAAATTAGACCTTTTAAAGTATTCTAAGGATTATTATCGAAAAAAAGGAACAGGTAGGCCTACCAAAAAAGATCGTAGAGATATAGATGATTGGTTTATAGATAAGAATATCAAAAACTCCACTGATGATAGCGAAGAATAGTGATGATCACACCCATATTTCTTCAGATAATGAAATAGATGAATTTACACAAGTTACATTTGTGACCTTAAAAAAATATTGTTCAAATCCCTATATTTACAGATCATAATAGTACTCAATACGTTTTAACATGCAAACCAATAACAATATTATACTAACTCATGAGCAAATACAACACAAAATAAAACGTATTGCTTACCAAATCTATGAGACAAATGTTAATGAAAAGGAGATTATAGTTGCCGGAATATCTGAGAACGGATATATTTTTGCTCAACGTTTAAAAAAAATATTAGAAGATATTTCTGACATTAAAGTTATTTTATGCGAGGTAACTATGAATAAAAAATCGCCACAAAACACTGTAAAAACGTCTCTTACTCCAGAAGAATATCAAAACAAATCATTGGTACTCATTGATGATGTACTTAGTTCGGGAACAGCCCTTATTTATGGAGTTAAGCATTTTTTAGAGGTACCTCTTACACGATTTAAAACAGCAGTTTTGGTAAATAGAAACCACAAAAAGTTTCCAATTAAAGCCGATTTTAAGGGGATTTCTTTATCAACTTCTCTTCATGAACATATTGAAGTGCAATTTGGTTCACAAGATACCGCCATCTTAAAGTAATGAAGAAATAATTTCTTCAGAAATTTGTTCTACATTTTTCTCATCCGTACTCACATTCAAATCTGCTTGATTATAATAGAATGATCTTTCGAACAAATGTTTTCTTATGAAGTCCTTTAGTTCGAATTCAGTTTTTAGATGAGCCAGTAAAGGGCGTTTGTTTCTTTCATTGAATAATCTCTTGGTTAATTCATCTAATGAAGTTTTTAGATAAACCACTTTTGTCTTAGGATGTTCTTTTATAATTTCAAGGTTTCCAGCAAAACAGGGTGTACCTCCTCCTAACGATAAAATTGCATTTTCTAGAGTATTCAAAACTTCATTTAAATACAATGTTTCCTTTTTTCGAAAGTATATTTCGCCATTATTCTTAAAAATATCTTTTATTGATTTATGCTCTTGATTTTCGATATAATCATCTAAATCAACATAATCGTAAGACACTTTTGCAGCTAGATCATTGCCTATCAATGATTTTCCGCATCCCATATACCCTATTAAAACTAAAATCATAACCTCAAAAATTATATAAATATTACCTTAAAGAAATCCCATTTTAAATAAAATGTAAATTTATATGAAATTCTTCTTGAAAAATAAATTAATGATAGTATATTTGCACCCGCATTCAAGGAAAAAAATGCAAGACCTGGTAGCTCAGTTGGTAGAGCATCTCCCTTTTAAGGAGAGGGTCCTGGGTTCGAGCCCCAGCCCGGTCACAAAAAACAAGTAAAAAGTATTTTATTTGTTATGTTCTTAATAATATTTGATAAAATTATAATTTATCAATGACCTGGTAGCTCAGTTGGTAGAGCATCTCCCTTTTAAGGAGAGGGTCCTGGGTTCGAGCCCCAGCCCGGTCACAAAAAAGTATCGTATTCCCTGCGATACTTTTTTAGTTTTATACTATATTGTAGCTTATTGTATTGCCCAGGTGCTGGAACTGGTAGACAGGCATGGTTGAGGGCCATGTGTCCTTTAGGGCGTGCGGGTTCGACTCCCGCTCTGGGCACTAAATAAATCTCTTGCGATTTTAAAAAAAATGAAAATTAGATTATGGTTAACAACAATCTACTTAACCTATTTTCTCCCACAACTTTTTATAGATTCGTAAAAAACATGATATTCTGCGGCAGGAACCACTTTTCCTTTTTTACTTAGCTTAATAGGAGTACCTTCTTTATAATTTCTGAGTGACAACAAATACTCTGCATAACCCTTATAAACAATTTCGAAGTGACTCTGATCTTTAATTCTCAATTCATCCACTTTAAACTCAAAAGCACCGTCTTCTCCTGTATAAGCACTCATGCAATCATTTTCGTCTAAATACAACTTTACGGCTGCATATGCGACTTTCTTTCGTCTTTCATCAACCACTTCACCACGAATAACTCTTAATTCTTCTGATGTAGATACACTACTATTAGTATCGGTATCTGTTTCAGAATTCTCTTTGGATTTACAGGAAACCAGAAATACCAAGCATAAACCAAAAACAACAATTTTTCTCATATATTTAAATTTTAACTACTTTAAAACAACTTATAGTTTAGGTATTTAAGAATAATTTAGATTATCAAACCGTAGTTAAATATACAAAAATAAATGGTGCTCGTTCACCAAATTAGAATGCTTTAATAAATGAAATGAAATTTTATTAAATAGTAAATACCATCTACGATTTTACACAACATTCTTTTATTTTAACAATTATCTTTATTATTTTAACAATTATTGAAAAAATATACGAATTCTTTTAACTAATTTTGTTTAACAATTTACATCAAACAGTGAACAATATTAAACAAGTTTTTAGCATTAAAGATCTAGAAAACCTATGTGGTATCAAAGCGCATACCATAAGAATTTGGGAAAAACGATATAATCTTCTATCTCCTGATCGTACCGAGACTAATATTAGAACGTACAATTTAAAAAGTTTACAAAAACTACTTAATGTAACGTATTTGGTTAATAGCGGTTATAAAATTTCACGAATTTCAAAACTTAATGAAGAGGAAATAAATGAATACGTTCGTAGTATAGTATCAGATACTAGTACTAAAAACCAAGCCATCAATTCGTTTAAGATCGCAATGTTAAATTATGATCTCGAATTATTTTTAGGAACTTACGAACAACTAGAAAGAAAAAGAAATTTCAGGCAAATATTTACAGATGTATTTATACCATTGCTTAAAGAAATTGGGCTTTTATGGCAAACAGACACTATAAGTCCTGCACATGAACACTTTGTTACTAATTTAATAAAGCAAAAGTTACTCTTAAATATTGAGAAGCTTCAATATATCAAACCTAGTAAAACTGATAAAGCATTTATACTTTTTTTACCCGAAAATGAGATACATGAGTTAGGTTTACTTTATATTAATTACGAGATATTATTACAAGGTTATAGAGCTATTTATCTTGGCCCAAGTATTCCTTTAGATAGTCTTCCTAATATGCTTACTTTTCATGAAAACACAATATTCGTATCCTATTTTACTATAAAACCCGAAAAGGATAACGTTTCTAAATATGTCGAAAATTTCAATGAATTAATTTGCAAGGATCGAATCAGTGAATTTTGGATGTTAGGCAAACAAATTATGCATATTTCTAAAAGTAGCGCTCCAAATCATCGCTATTTCGAATCTATTAGTTCATTAATCACAGAGCTTTAATTTTTCAATATTTATGTCGAAAAAAATAGTAATTATAGGCTCCGGCTTTTCTTCCCTTTCTGCGTCTTGTTATTTAGCACAGTTAGGGTATACGGTTGAAATTTTCGAAAAAAATTCGACCATAGGAGGTCGAGCAAGGCAATTACAAAAAGAAGGGTTTACTTTTGATATCGGTCCTTCTTGGTACTGGATGCCTGATGTATTTGAAAGTTTTTTTAATGACTTTAATACATCTACATCGCATTATTATACCTTGGATAAGCTAAATCCTGCCTATAAAGTTTTTTTTGAAAATAATGAAAGTATAAGTATCGAAGATACTTTAGAGAAGATATACAAAGCTTTTGAAGCTGAAGAGCAAGGAAGTGCTATTAAGTTAAAAAAGTTCATCGAAACCGCTCAAAACAACTATAAAATAGCAATTAAAAATCTTGTATATCGACCAGGTGTATCCCCTCTCGAACTTGTCACAAAAGAAACCATACAGCGTTTAGGACAATTTTTTAGTACCATTTCTAAAGAGGTTCGTAAAGAGTTTAAAAACAAAAAACTAATACAAATTCTAGAATTCCCAGTACTATTTCTAGGAGCCAAACCAAGTGATACTCCCGCTTTTTATAGTTTTATGAATTATGCCGATTTCGGATTAGGAACATGGCATCCCAGAGGAGGCATGTATCAAGTGATACTCGGAATGGGAAAATTAGCCAAATCTCTAGGTGTAAAACTGCATACCAATGCCGAAGTTGAAAAAATAGTTGTAGAAAATGGCAAAGCCAATGGCATTATAATCAATGGAGATAAAATCAATACTGATATTGTTTTGTGCGGTGCTGATTATCATCATGGAGAATCATTATTAGATCGTAAATATCGCCAATACTCTGAAAAATATTGGGATCACAAAACATTTGCACCTTCATCTTTGTTGTTTTATGTAGGGTTTAATAAAAAACTGAAAAACATAGAACATCATAATTTATTTTTTGACACTGATTTTGATGCACATGCAAAAGAAATTTATGACACCCCAACATGGCCTAAGGAACCTCTTTTTTACGCAAACTTTACCTCTTTAACAGATCCAGGTACGGCTCCTGAAGGAAATGAAAATGGTTTTTTCTTAATTCCTTTAGCTCCAGGAATAGAAGATACAAACGAATTAAGGGAGCTTTATTTTGATAAAATCATAACTCGTTTCGAAACCGTTACCGGACAAAATGTTAAAAATAGTATTATATTTAAAGAGTCCTTTTGTGTAAATGATTTTATAAAAGAATACAATTCGTATAAAGGAAATGCATACGGAATGGCTAATACATTGCTACAAACTGCATTTCTAAGACCTAAATTAAAAAGTAAAAAAGTAAAGCATTTGTTTTTTACTGGACAGCTTACAGTACCGGGACCAGGAGTTCCTCCTTCATTAATATCCGGAAAACTGGTAGCTGGATTAATTGAAGCTGAAAATAAACAAACCAAAGAATTGAACCCTATTATTTAAAAAAAAGCGCAATACACCTTAAATCCTATCCAAATGAAGGCGATCTTTGATACAGTATCTTATAATTGTAGTAAAATTGTTACTAACTCTTACAGCACATCATTTTCACTAGCATCCAAAATGTTATCCGACCACATTAGACAAGACATTTATAATATTTATGGTTTTGTAAGGTTTGCCGATGAAATTGTTGACACTTTTCATGATTACAATAAGAAAGAATTATTTGACGATTTTGAAAAAGAAATGTACAAAGCTATTACAAACAAAATAAGCTTAAATCCTATTCTTAATGCTTTTCAAAAAACCGTACATCAATACAACATACAGCCAGAATTGTATGAAGCATTTATGAAAAGTATGCGATTAGATTTACATAAAACCGACTATCTTACTGACCAAGAATATAAAGAATATATTTATGGATCTGCCGATGTAGTAGGGTTAATGTGCCTAAAAGTATTTGTAAATGGAGATGAAGAAAGATATAATGATTTAAAAGAAAGTGCAATGCACTTGGGTTCCGCTTTTCAGAAAGTTAATTTTTTAAGAGATCTTAAAGCAGACTATGAGGAACTTAATAGAACTTATTTCCCCAATACCGACTTAAAACAATTAGATGAGGCCTCTAAGTTAAGAATCATTAAAGAAATAGAAGATGATTTCGACCAGGGACTAGCTGGTATTTTAAAATTACCCATTGAAGCTAAATTTGGTGTTTATACTGCATTCATATACTATAAAAAATTACTAAATAAACTTAAAAAAACACCTTCTTTAGAAATAAAAAATACACGTATACGCGTTCCGAATTATCAAAAATTTGGTTTATTAGCAAAATCATATTTAGACTACAGATTTAATTTAATTTAGTCATATTTTTGTATAAAATTTAGCAAGTGAAAATTATAATTCAAATATTAGTATTCTTTTCTACATTTGCCATCATGGAGTTTATGGCATGGTTTACACATAAATATGTAATGCATGGTTTTTTATGGTCTTTACATAAAGATCACCATCACAAAGATCATGGTAGTTGGTGGGAACGTAATGATTTATTTTTCGTGTTTTACGCAGTAGTTAGTATGTCTTGCATATTATTTCATAACTCTGAGACTTTCTGGTTAGGCAGAGCAATCGGCTTAGGGATACTCGCCTATGGCATAGCTTATTTTATTGTCCACGACATATTTATCCACCAGCGCTTTAAACTACTTAGAAATGCTAATAATTGGTATGCGAAAGGTGTTAGACGAGCACATAAGATTCATCACAAAAATATAGGAAAACACAAGGGAGAATGCTTTGGTATGCTCGTAGTTCCGTTCAAATATTTTAGAAAATAGTTATTTGTACATTATTTTTGTGTAGTAGCTACTAACTTATCAATAATCTCTTTTACATTATTTGTATTCCAATCTGCGGCGCCCACTTTATGTATAACAATATTTCCTTCTTTGTCTAGCAAATAAGTAGCCGGAATAGTTTTGTGTTCTAATGGGCTTGGATCATGTCCAAGTGACCTATATACAGGATAATTATATTTTTTACCATTGATAAACTTATAAATATCCTCATCCACTTCATTAGTAATAAAAAGAAAAACAACATCATCTTTATATTCGGTATATAAATCTTGTAATGATGGCATTTCTGCAATACAAGGCGGGCACCATGTTGCCCAATAATTAATTAACACTACTTTACCTTTGGTACTGTTGAAATTTATAGATTCTGTGTTAACTCCATGCAATTTCCAATCGTACGATGCTATTTTTGTTCTTTCATCTACATTGATCACACCAGGGCTAAAAGAAAAAATTCTTGTTAAAAAAATCTGCATCATCCCTCTAGTATTAGGAATAAAAAATAAAATCAAAAGAATAACAAAAATTAAGTTTGATATATTTTTTTTACTGAATTTCATTGGCATAAGATCTTTGTAGAATTATTTTGTCTTCAAAAATAATATTACTTACAAATGTAGATAAATAAACAGCATAGAAAATAGTATTATCTACTTAAATTATCCTTAAAAAAATAAAGCGCAATCAATGATTGCGCTTTAAAACTAACAAAAAAACAACGAACTATTATCGTGACACACTCCCTGAAGGGAAATTATCAGTCATTAGCTCAAAATCGTATGTTGCAGGTGCAGTATCCATACCAGCTGTTCCAACCAAAGGTTTAAGAACAAATGGAGCTGGCGAATCATCTGGATCTGGCTCTACAGAAATTACTACCATTCTACCTCTAATATCCAGAGGGAAAGTAAATCCATCGGGTGCATTTCTTAAGAAATCTTCTCCTGGCAGTGGTGGACCTATAAATTCAGTTCCACTAAAACCGTTAGGATCTCCAGCATTATCGTCTGTCATATCAAATGAGGTAAATGTTCCTGTCGAAATTGGTCCATTATCTGAAACTACCCATCCTTCATATTTCCAACCTGTAAGTGTTGGAAGTGTTAGATTAGGTGATGGAGGCATTCCTGGCGTACCAAACCATACTCCATTTTCATCATTACCATTATTAGGACTTCCCATTGCTTCATCTGTTGGAGCTCTAAGGAAAAATGTCCCTGCTGCTGTGGTAAAATCTCCTACGGGACCTATACCTACAGTAGCTGTATCACCTGTACCAAATTCGGCTCTCAACAATTTTGTTGCCGCTGGCATTAATGCTGCATCACCAGTTTCTCCAGCAGGTTCTATAGAAAGAACAAATGCCGTAGCCGCTGCTAATTGCTCACGATTTACAGGGTATGTTTGCGGAAAATTGATGTTTGTAAACGTTCCCGTACTTATTGGTAAAGTTTCTCCGGGTACAATTATCCAACCTTCATATACAAAATCACTTCCTAACTCTTCTAGTCCAGAAAGGTTGAGTATTAAATTGGATTGATCATTATTAGGTGAATCGTCGTCGTCACTACAGGAGACTGCAATAAAACTTATTGCTAGTGCCCCTAAAATTAATTTTTTAAACATTGCTTTTGTTTTTATGATTACAATCATAAAAATATAGACATCTATCTTCCTAAAGTGTTAGACATCTAACATTAAGCCACATTTTTTAAACGAATTTCTTTTCTATTGAAGTCAATAATATTAGACTCTTTTAATTCATTAAGAATAATATTAAGAGTAGGTCTTGAAGTACCAATTAAATTAGCGATATCTTTTTGAGTATAAGGGTGTTCTATGACCGTATCACCCGTGTCAGGACAGCAATGACCATAATCCTCTTGTAACTCGTTTAAAAATTCGAGAAGTCTTGTTTTAGTATCTTTAAAAAGAAGTAATTGTAACCTTCTTTCGAGTCTTCTAAATCGTAGACCAATAAACTTATATATCCTAAGACTAAAAGATTGATTATCTCTCATTAATCCATGCATAGTATCCACACCAATAGGACATATAGATGTAGTATTATCTATAGATTGAGCAAATTCGGTTCTTTTATTCACTCCAAGAATTGCTTTTTCTCCAAAAATTTCACCTCTAGTAAGTATTGCTTTAACTACTTCATAGCCATCTTCGGCATAATACCCAATTTTTACTTTCCCCTTTTCAATTAAGTATACTTTATTAGCTGAGTCTTCTTCAAAATAGATGTAGTCATTTTTTTTGTAGGCGTCAAAATCGTGGTCTTTTTTATACTTCTTAAACTTATGAGGGCAGAGTACTTTAAAAAGATTAGCATCCTCAAAAAACCAGATTGCACTCATGACGATTGTGTTTAGATATTAGTTTACATTATTAGAACGAAAATCCTGTATAAAACTTACATTTTACTCAAAAAAAAACTCTCGAAATTAAAATTTCGAGAGTCATTTTACATATAAAACTTTATCTATCTGTTTTAAGAATTTTCCTTTTTAATCAAGTTCAATGCAGAACCTTCTTTAAACCATTCGATTTGAGAATCATTATAAGTATGATTTAATTTAATCGAATCTGTAGAACCATCTGCATGAACAATTTCTAAAGTAAGTTGTTTATTAGGTGCAAATTCATTCAAATCCACGAAGTTAAACGTATCATCTTCTCGGATTAAATCATAATCACTTTCATTAGCAAAGGTTAAACCTAACATACCCTGTTTTTTCAGGTTGGTTTCATGTATACGAGCAAATGATTTTACAATTACGGCGCGTACACCAAGGTGACGTGGCTCCATAGCTGCATGTTCACGAGAAGAACCTTCTCCATAATTATGGTCTCCAACTACTATAGTAGGAACTCCTGCTGCTTTATACGCTCTTTGTACATTAGGAACTCCATCATAATCTCCATTTAATTGGCTTTTTACAAAGTTTGTTTTCTTGTTATATGCATTTACGGCACCAATCAAACAGTTATTTGAAATATTATCCAAGTGACCTCTGTAACGTAACCATGGTCCAGCCATAGAGATATGATCAGTAGTACATTTACCAAATGCTTTTATCAATAATTTAGCACCAGTAATGTTTTCTCCATTCCAAGGCTCGAAAGGCGTAAGCAATTCTAAACGTTCTGAATTAGCATCTACAACTATTTCTACTCCTGAACCATCTTCTTGTGGAGCTAAATATCCAGCATCTTCGACTTCAAAACCTTTTGGTGGTAACTCCCATCCAGTAGGCTCATCAAACATTACTTCTTGCCCTTCTTCATTAATTAGCTTATCGGTTATTGGATTAAAATCTAAACGTCCCGCCACAGCGATTGCTGCTGTTAATTCTGGAGATGCAACAAAGGCATGCGTGTTAGGGTTACCATCTGCACGCTTAGCAAAGTTTCTATTAAAAGAATGAACGATACTATTTTTAGGTGCATTTTTAGGGTCATTATATCTTGCCCATTGCCCAATACATGGGCCACAAGCATTTGTAAATATTTTTGCATCTAATTGCTCAAAAATATCCAATAACCCATCTCTTTCTGCTGTATATCGCACTTGCTCTGAACCAGGATTAATCCCTAGTTCTGATTTCATTTTTAAACCTTTATCAATTGCCTGTTGCGCTATTGAAGAAGCTCTTGACAAATCCTCATAAGAAGAATTCGTACAAGATCCAATAAGACCCCATTCTACTTGTATTGGCCAATCATTGGTTTTTGCTTTTTCTGTCATAGCATTACCAACTTCAGTAGATAAATCTGGCGTAAAAGGTCCGTTCAATAATGGGCCAAGTTCAGATAAATTAATTTCTATTACCTGGTCAAAATATTGTTCTGGATTTGCATATACCTCGGCATCACCTGTAAGATGCTCTTTTACCTCATTTGCAGCATCTGCAATATCAGCACGATCTGTAGCACGTAGATAACGTTCCATAGATTCGTCATAACCAAATGTAGAAGTGGTAGCTCCAATTTCGGCACCCATATTACAAATAGTACCTTTACCTGTACAAGACATAGCCGTTGCTCCAGAGCCAAAATATTCTACAATAGCCCCTGTTCCTCCTTTTACAGTAAGAATTTCTGCTACTTTTAAAATTACATCTTTTGGTGCAGTCCAACCTGATAATTTACCTGTTAACTTCACACCGATAAGTTTTGGGAATTTAAGCTCCCAAGGCATTCCCGCCATCACATCAACCGCATCTGCTCCACCAACTCCGATAGCCACCATTCCTAATCCTCCAGCATTAACAGTATGAGAATCTGTACCAATCATCATACCTCCTGGAAATGCATAATTTTCTAACACTACTTGGTGAATAATTCCTGCGCCTGGTTTCCAGAATCCTATTCCGTATTTATCAGATACAGATTCTAAGAAATTGAACACTTCACTACTAGTATTTAAAGCAGATTGCAAATCTTTATTCGCACCCACTTTTGCTTGGATTAAGTGATCACAATGCACTGTTGTAGGTACAGCAACTTTATTTTTTCCAGCTTGCATGAATTGCAATAATGCCATTTGGGCAGTAGCATCTTGACAAGCGATACGATCAGGTGCAAAGTCCACATAATCTTTTCCTCTTGTAAATGCTGTATTTGCTTTACCATCCCAAAGATGTGCGTATAAAATTTTCTCTGCTAGTGTTAAAGGCTTACCAGTAACTTCACGTGCCGCACTAACACGATCTGCTACTTGACTATAGACCTTTTTTATCATATCGATATCGAATGCCATATACAATTGTTTTTTTAGTATTGAAAAGTCCAGCGAAAATACGAATTTTAAAGGATTTTATTAAATGAATAGTCTTAATCCTATCTTTTTACATTTTTCAAAAAATAAGGGTGTCCATTTATCGAAATTCATAAATTCCATTTATCAATACTACAAAATTGCTAAAAAAACATATAAGAAAATGACAGCCAATAGTTTTCGCTTACGAAAACGTTGTAGTAACATCTCAAAAAAATCACGAAAAAAGGCAAATTTGGATCAAAAAAGTAAAGTGAAACTATTTGGTTTCACTTTACATTCTTAATTTTTTCTTCTATCACCTTTATCTTTTCGTCCTCTCCTTTTTCTAAAGCTTTCATATTCCTGCAACTGTTCTGGAGAAAGTGTAGCCTTAAATTCTTCATTTTTTGCTTTCACTGCCTCCCTATGTTCTTTAACCATAGCTTTTTGCTCTTCGTTCATCGTAGAAGCTATCTCCTTTCTTCGTTCTTTTCTTGATAGGTTTTCATTATCTACAATTGCGAGTTGCTCCTGGGTAAATGTAGCTTCCATAGCAGATTTATGCCCCCTTAACATTTCTCTTTTAAGATCGAGTTGTGCTCTTTGATCTTCAGAAAGGTTTTGATAAAATTCTTTTTTAGGTTTCTTATTCTTTGTTAACTCAGCTTCCGATTGCGCTGATAAAGAAAAAACTGTAGTAAGTATTGCCACAGCAGTAATTAATATATTTCTCATCTTATTTATACTATTAATATTAGTTTATACTAAGACTTCGAAACAAACAAAAGGTTTAATTCTCCTCATGTTCTATAAATTCGTAAAAAAAATTAATTTAAATATTTAAAACAAACTGCTGATAACATCTTCAACGCTCACACCCTCGGCTTCTGCCTTGTAATTCTTGATGATACGATGACGTAAAATACCCATAGCAACGGCCTGAACATCTTCAATGTCCGGAGAGAATTTACCTTTAATTGCGGCATTAGCCTTTGCCGCTAGAATTAAATTTTGCGAAGCTCTTGGACCTGCCCCCCAATCAATATAATTCTTAACTAGCTCTGTTGCTGTATCTCCATTTGGTCTTGTTTTACCAACCATACCCACAGCATATTCAATAACATTATCCGCAACGGGAATACGTCTAATCAAATGTTGAAAATCAATAATTTCTTGAGCCGTGAATAATGGATTAACTGTTTTGGTATTATCACCTGTAGTACTTTTAACCACTTCAACCTCTTCTTGAAAGCTTGGATATTTAAGTTCAATCGCAAACATAAATCTATCCAATTGAGCTTCCGGTAATGGGTAAGTACCTTCTTGTTCTATTGGGTTTTGAGTAGCAAGAACAAAGTAAGGCAAGTCTAATTTATAGTGATGACCTGCAACAGTTACAGCCCTCTCCTGCATAGCTTCCAATAAAGCTGCTTGCGTTTTGGGCGGAGTACGATTAATCTCATCCGCTAGAATGATATTAGAAAATATTGGACCTTTGATAAATTTAAAATGACGTGTTTCGTCTAGTATTTCACTTCCTAATATATCGCTTGGCATAAGATCTGGTGTGAACTGAATTCTTTTAAAATCCAATCCTAAGGCTTTAGAAATTGTATTAACCATTAACGTTTTGGCTAATCCCGGAACACCTATCAATAATGCATGACCTCCAGAAAAAACAGAAATAAGTATCTGATCGATTACTTTTTCTTGTCCAATAATAATTTTGGAAATTTCTTTTTTGAGCTCGGAATGTTTTTTTACTAGTTTTTCAATAGCCGCTACGTCGTCTGACATATTATTTTTCTTTTTTTAACCAGTTACCGCTATATTCACAGTTTCTGAAATCACCATTAATTTTCACGTACGTATCTATTATTTTTTCACTCTGCCATTTTCGAATCGCATCTATTTGTTTTTTTCTAAGTGCTAATTCTTGAATCTTAAGGTAATCTTTTGAATAGTCTGCAATATGCTCATCATATCGATCAAGTACAGTTATCAATTTATACTTTTTCTTTCCTTGACGATCTTGATCAGGAATTACTAAAGACACCTCATCCGTTTTTAATTTAGATACTTGATCGTACAATATAGGGTCAATTTTGGTAAGTTCAAAACGAGTATCTCCAGTCGTTGGGTTCAATAATTGCCCTCCATCTTCGCGAGTGGCTTTTTCGTCACTAAATTGCCTAGCTGCTTCTTTAAACTTAATTGTTCCTGAAACAATATTTCTTCTTAATGAATCTATTAATTTCTTGGCTTGCTCAACACTTTGTCTTGTAACCTCAGGAGTAAGTAATATATGTCTCACGTCTACTTGTTCTCCTCGTATTCTATCAACTTTTACTATATGCCAACCAAAATCTGTTTTGAAAGGCTCACTAACCTCTTCTTCCTGCAAACTAAAAGCGATATCTTTAAATTCTTTTGCAAAACTACTTTGTCTATCCAAAGTATACTTACCTCCTGTAGATTTTGATCCTGGATCTTGCGAGTATAGTACTGCTTTGGTAGCAAAACTACTTCCTTTTTCTACAATATCTTCTCTAAATTGACTAAGGCGATCAACAACTTTCTGTTCTTCTTCTTCAGATATCTTAGGCTCAATAACTATTTGAGCTAATTCTACTTCGGTTCCAAAAAGTGGTCTGTCACCTTCTGGTATTTCGTCAAAAAATTCTCTTACTTCTTCAGGAGTAATTTCGATATCTTCGATAATCTTGGTTCTCATAAGTTCCGACAACCTATTTGCTTTATTAATTTCAAAAAGTTCTTTTTTGAAATTTTCAATATTATCCTTTTTATAAAATCTTAATACTTTTTCAACTGTTCCAAGTTCATTAGTCATGTAACTTAGTTGTTGATCAACCATAGAATTAACTTCGGCATCTCTTACCTCTATACTATCCTGAACTGCATGATGGGCGTATAACTTATTTTCAAATAAACTACCTGCAAGCTCACAACGACTTACATCTGCGGTAGACACACCTTCACTCACTAATTGCTGATATGCTATATCTATGTCACTATCTAAAATTACACTTTCGCCTATTACAGCCGCAACTCCATCAATTTTACTTCTCTTAAACGGTTCTTTGATAGGGTCTTTTATTACCTTTAATGAATCTATTGTAGCTTTTATGGTATCATTTTGAGTAATTGTATCATTTACCTCTCCCTCAATAATCTCTTGAGCATAAAGTTGCCCTGCACCAATGGTAAGCATTAAACCAAATATGGTAGTTTTAATTATAGACTTCAAATTGTTTGTTCTCGACTGCATCTCTTGTAATATCTTTTTCTATTTTTTTAATCAGCTCCAACTTTCTTTTGTTCAATATAATTTGCCGAATGGTTGGCTTAATATATTCGATAGGAGCTCTTTCATTTCTATTAAGAACACCTTTTATTTTAACCATAAAAACCCCTGTAGAATCCCTTAGTTGTATATATTTTCCGCTTCTTAAAAATTTATTTTTATCCTGTTTTTTAAGAATCGGTATTTTATTTCTTATCTGATCTAACCTAACCCAGGTAGAATCGTTCAAGGAATATTCTATATATTCATTCTTTTTCCCGTTCAACTCTTCTACATCCTCTTCATTAAAACGATTTAATTGTCGCTGCGTTGCAACAATATTTCCATAATCAGGTGGCAAATGTAAGTAACGTAATTTTACTAACTCCTCATTAAGATTAAAATTTTCTAAATTTTGATTATAATAAGAAACCATATCTTCTTGTGTGACCTCCATATTTATGGCTTTTTTGATCACAGCATTCTTGTATGCATTGATGTAAAGAGTATTTTGATAATTCTCAACCAATTCACTAAAATCATCCAATTCTGCTTCGGTAAGATTTATTTTTGATTGATCAATAAACAATTGCCTTGTAGCCCATGTGTTTATATAATTATTCACAATACTTGTACTGTCTTCCTTTGAAGCAGTATCCGGTACAAGAGACTCAATATCATCCTTATATAGATACGTATCGTTTACTCGCGCTATGACTTCTCTTTTTTTCTGATCTCCAAAACTTTGGCAAGAGAAAATCAACACAAGTAGCATTATGGATATGATATATTTCATTTAAATAGATAATTCTTTTTTTACCTTTTTTAAGACTTTGTTATTCACCTTCACGGCGTATTTTTCCTTAAGTTTTTCCATCCACTCCGTTTCCATATTTTTTTGAAAATCATTAATCACCTCCCCTTTAACTTCTTCAAAAGTTTTGATTCTTGAAGGTAGGATTTCTTTAACCATAATCAAAGCTGTAAAAGTCTCTTCTTGTACTATAGTAATATCATCTTGCTGCGTTAAAAAATCTTTAGGCAATTCATCTTCACCCTTTATTAATTCCTCATCAGAGAAAAGAACCATGACTACATCTCTTTGATTTACTTCTTTTTTTATCTCTTCAATAGATTTTTTTTCTTTTAACAATTGTGCCACTTTATCAATTGCTTCTTGTCTGGAAGATGACGCTTTTAAAACCTTATACGTTTCTTGCTGTGCATAATTATTCTTGTTCAATTCATAGAATTTCTTAAGCCCTAAAGTATCTGTTTTAGAGGCATTCCATATTTTGGTTTCCATTAGATCAAAAAGCAAAAGACCATCACGATATTCATTTAATATATTAGCAAAGTCTTCATTATCCTCTTCTAAATGCTCCTCATAATATTTAAGTAAAGAAATAGATTCAAATTTTTTATACATCTGATCAACAAATGAAGTGGAGATTTTTTGTGACTGAAATTTCATCATTTGCGGAAGAAATAAAGCCGTAAAATCTTTATACGAATATTCTTTATCTTTTATATTAAAAAACCTCTTATTCAAGTCACTACCCAGTGAATTTAATTTCTCCGCAGCATTTTCTTCAGATACTATTTTTTTGAAGTATGTTATGGCTTCTTCATTTTTTGAAATAGTATATTTTTCTCGAAGAGAGTTCATGAATGATTCTGTCACCAATTTCGATCTACTATCTTTCTTAACCTTATCTGTTAACCCTCTTTTTTGTTCTTCAAATGATTTTTGAGGATGTTTTTCTAACAATTTAATAATATGCCAACCGTATTTTGTTTCTATAGGGCTAGATAATTCTCCAGGAGTTTGAAGGCTAAACGCTGTTTTCTCAAATCTCTCTGAATTTAAAACCCCCTGAGCAAAACGTTTTATTTTACCCCCATCTATAGCCGTACTAGGGTCATCACTATATTCTTTGGCCAAAGAAGCAAAAGAGACCTCTTGTTTCAATTGTTGATTAATTTCTAATATTTTTTGTTTAGCCTCTTCATTAGATCGAGTATCATTTACTGCCACCATTATATGAGCTACGGTAACTTCGCCCAGTTTCTTTTCTCTTTGGTTTACTTTAACAATATGATATCCAAACTTAGTTCTAAACGGATTAGAAATCTCATTTACTTTTGTGCTATATGCTGCATCTTCAAAAGGATATACCATTCTAAAAACAGAAAACCATCCTAGACTACCTGCGTTCTTTGTTACCGATGGATCTTGGCTATATTGCTTAGCTATACCTTCAAATTTTTCTCCTTTAAGTATCCTTTCTCTAGCCTCTGTAATTTTTTGATACGCTAAAACAGTATCCTTTGCAGGAGCATTAGGTTTCACAAAGATCAAAATATGACTAGCGTTTATTCTTTCTAAAGATCGATCATAAGCTTCTTTTATCAATGCTTCAGAAGTTCTGGTATCGGTAAGATAACCCGAAGCCAATTGTTTTTTATACCCTTTTAATTCATCTTGATAAGATGTTTTTTTATCTAAACCTAAGTTTTTTGCTTCTTTAAGTTTTAACTTATAATTTATAAATAAGTTTAAGTATTCATCCACATTTTTCTGAGCATCATCCTGAACCAAATCTATATTTTTTAAATAAACTTTTTTAAATTCTGAAATATAAACAGGTTGATCATCAATGGTTAACAACACTTCATTTTGTTGTTGCGCATTTGCAAATGAGAAAAATATAACCCCTAAAAAAAATATAATCGATTTTTTGTGCATAGTTCTTTTATGATAAAGTCCATAAACTGGACAAAAATAACAATATTAAGATGTTATCCAAGCTACTTTCCTAACGAAGCTTAGCCTTCAATTAGTATTTACTTTTAATTTTTTTATGATCTATGTATATTGTGCGCGCTAAACAACCTAACAAACGAAACACACAAATCATGGAGTATACTCTAGACATTGAAATTGGATTACCTCGAAATGAAGTGATTACCAAGTTTGATAATGAAGAAAATATGAAACATTGGCAAAGAGGCCTTGTAAGCATAGAACATCTTAGCGGAGAAAAAGGAAAAACTGGGGCTACAGCTAAATTAAATTATAAAATGGGAAAACGAGAAATTGAAATGATTGAAACCATTACTCTTTTGGACCTACCTGAAGCATTTCATCTTACCTTTGATGCTAAGAACGTTTACAACATCCAGGAAAATTATTTTGAAGAACTCTCTAACGGAAATACCAAATGGATTTCAAAAAACGAGTTTAAATTTAGTGGTTTTATGAAACTTATGAGGTTTTTAATGCCAGGAGCATTTAAAAAACAATCTCATACCTATATGAAAGATTTTAAAGCTTTTGCTGAAGAAGGAAAAAGTGTTCTTGATAAAGCTTAAAACATATACGATTATCCATCAAATAAAAACCTGAATACACTACTATTGGAAAGAAAACTCAAATTGATCTGGGACTTTAGAGGTCCCTCTGCTCATAAGACAGCACAACATCATGAAATTCATCTAAAAGAATATATTTCTTTAGAAAAACTATCATTAAGCATTACGGGGCATACTTCCATTTCAGATATGCATAGTATCGCTTACATGGTGGTCAAAGATTCTGAAATGAAGAAAGTTCGAGATGCATTAAAACCGCATCGAGGACAATTATTTGAGGAATAAATTTTCAAAAAAATAAGTATTGGTATAGATATTGCCCTAGACCTTATATATTTGCAAAAATTTTAAAATTAGAACATAAAAAAGATAAAATGAAAAAGATACTTATATCGATCTTAGTATTCGCAGCAAGTTTTCAATTAAACGCACAATCGAAAACCGGAACTATTGACACCGAATTTATACTTTCAAAAATGCCAGAACTAACTCAGGTTCAAGCAGACTTAAAAGCTTACAACAAGAAACTTGAAGATGAATTAAAAATAAAAGTTGAGGGATATCAGGCAAAAATAAAAGAGTACCAGGATGGTGCTACTACTCTTACTGAACCTATGAAAAAAACCAAACAAGAAGAGATCATTGGTTTAGAAAATGATATTGCTAAGTTTCGTCAAAATGGTTCTCAATTAGTACAATTAGAACAAAATAAATTACTACAACCTCTATACGGGAAAATCGGAAAAGCGTTAGAAGAAATTGCTAAATCCGAGTCGTATACTCAAGTATTCACTATAACTACTAGTGGCTTGGCTTATATTGATCCTAATTACGACCTTACTAAAAAAGTAATGACCAAATTGGGTATAAAGGTAGAAGAAGGCAAGTAATCTATACTACACCATAAAAAACAAACCCCATGTATTTGATATACATGGGGTTTGTTTTTTATAGGTAAAATACCTTAATCAAATTATCTCCTACTATAATTTGGAGCTTCTTTGGTTATCGTTACATCATGTGGATGACTTTCGTGAATACCACTAGCTGTAATTTTAACAAATCGTCCATTCTCTTTTAAATTAGCTATATCTTTGGCTCCGCAATATCCCATTCCAGCTCTTAAACCACCTATAAATTGATGAATACTCTCGATTAAATCACCTTTATAAGCTACTCTTCCAACAATACCTTCTGGAACTAGTTTTTTAATATCATCTTCTACATCCTGAAAATACCTATCCTTAGACCCTTTTTTCATTGCCTCTACCGATCCCATTCCACGATATGTCTTATATTTTCTTCCTTCATAAATTACTGTCTCTCCTGGAGATTCTTTAGTACCTGCTAGAAGAGAACCTAACATCACAGTATCAGCTCCAGCAGCGATAGCTTTAGGGATATCTCCTGTATATCGAATACCTCCATCTGCAATTACTGGCACTCCCGATCCTTTAATAGCGCTAGCAACTTCTAAAACTGCAGAAAATTGAGGAAATCCAACTCCCGCAACGACTCTTGTAGTACAAATTGATCCAGGTCCAATTCCTACTTTTACGGCATCTGCTCCCGCTTCTACTAAATATTTTGCCGCTTCACCAGTAGCAATATTACCTACTACCACTTCTAGGTTTGGAAATTTTGCCTTTACGGCCTTTAAAACTGCAACCACACCTTTGGTATGACCGTGAGCTGTATCAATTACTACTGCATCTACTCCAGATTTCACGAGGGCATCTGCTCTATCCACGGCATCACCTGTTACTCCAATAGCAGCAGCAACACGCAATCTCCCTAGTGTATCTTTATTGGCCATTGGTTTTAAGGTTAATTTGGTAATATCTCTAAATGTAATCAAGCCTACCAAAGTATTCTCATTATCAACAACCGGAAGTTTTTCTATTTTATTATTTTGAAGTATTACTTCTGCTTCTTGTAAAGATGTACCCTCACCTACTGTTACAAGATTTTCACTTGTCATTACTTCTGATATTGGGCGCTGGTCATTTTTTTCAAAGCGAAGATCTCTATTGGTTACAATACCAATCAATTTGTTATTACCATCTACTATTGGAATACCACCAATACTATGTTCTCGCATGTTATTTTTTGCATCAATAACTTTTGCATCTCTTGGCAACGTAACTGGATCGATGATCATACCGCTCTCTGCCCGCTTTACTTTACGAACTTTAATTGCTTGTTCCTCTATAGTCATGTTTTTATGTAACACTCCTATACCACCTTCTTGTGCCATCGCAATAGCCATACGGCTTTCGGTAACAGTATCCATCGCAGCTGAAACGATCGGAACATTAAGCGTAATATTTCTTGTGAATTGGGTTTGGATACTAACGTCTCTAGGGAGTACTTCAGAAAATGCTGGAACTAAAAGAACATCGTCATAGGTAAGACCTTCTCCAATAATTTTGGACTCATGTGCTGTCATTGCAATTAAAATTTAATTGCGTGCAAATATACGCCTTTTTTAAAGAAATCTTAGTAGATATCACTTTATTTTACTTTGAAAAATACATTTTATGCGATTCTAAAATTTAATTATTTCCCAAATCCTTCCAACTATATCAAACATCAATAGAACACGATTAAATACGTTTTTAATCGATTAAAAGCTTTATTTTTTGTGATTTTTTTAAAAAAAGTTAATTATTTATTAACAAAAATTGATTTTTTAACATATTTTAAAAGTAAAAAAATTATCTTTCTATTGAAATAGTCCCAAAACTACTTTTGCCGCCCTAAAAAGAACACCTATGAAAATGATTGTATGCCTATCTTTGCTATGCTTATATATTAGCACTATCAATGCCCAATTTACAGAGACTCCACTAACTGATAAAGAATTTCTTAAACTCAAGAAAACAGAATTTAAACCCAAGAAAAGTTTATTTACCAAAAGAATTATACCTGTCGCTTTAATCACTACAGGTTTTTTACTTTCCACAAGTGAGTTTGAAAAATCTCTTCAGAAAGACATAAGAAGTTCTGTTGGAAAGGATTTTAAAAGTAAAATAGATGATTACACACGATATGCTCCTGTTGTACAATTATATGCAGCAGACATTCTTGGTGTACAGTCAAAAAATCATTGGTTTGATCAAACCAAAAATCTAATCCTCTCCTCAATAATCAGTAATGGTGCTTCTACTATATTAAAAAAACAGATTCATAAAGAAAGGCCTGGAAATTATGATCATGTTTCTACACATGCTAATTCTTTTCCTTCTGGCCACACTACAACTGCATTTACAACGGCTACGGTGTTGTATGAAGAGTTTATAGACACTAATCCTTTATTAGCATATAGTGGCTATGCTTTTGCTATTGCTACTGGAGGGTTAAGAATGATGAATAATGCTCATTATTTATCTGATGTAATGGTTGGAGCCGGTATAGGAATCTTAGCCACTAAACTCGTATACCATTTTGATTATCTTATTGACTGGAATCCCTTTGAGAAATTAGATGGAGTAGCATTTACTCCCCAATATAGCGATAGTCATGGCTTAGGTTTTTATTTCACTAAAGTTTTCTAGACGTATAACATATTAAGTAACAAAACATTTGTCATTTCATATAGCAATAATTAGAATAAATATGCATTTAATTCAAGTTAGCCTATAAATACAATCAATTGAGTTTTGTTTCCATAGAAAACATTGGGGAAATACCCCCTTGCCAAATTCCGTGTTTTCCCTCTACTCTTGTAAACAGCTATATATTATTTTTGGAACAGATATTGATGTTGAATATACCACTAGTAAAAAAAGAACAAAACAAACTCTTAACAAATAACAAAAATGATTGTTACACATAAAATAGAGTATTACAATATTGTAATCATAAGTGACTACGCAAAAGGGGGAGGGTATCAAATGGGTTACCTACATCTATATGGTGAAAATTCTAAATATTTAGGGTATCTCGGTATTATTAAAAATGGCAAGGTATTACCGTCAAACATACAACAACAAGATGGTACCTTAAATATCTATTTTCATGAATTAGAATTACAGACAATTCTAGATACGTTCAAAAAACCAAATCCTATTTTTGTGAAATTTAATACTGATTTAAAATCGGGATCACTTGTAATCGGTAAGTATGATATAAAAACTAATGAATTAGCAGCATAAAAGACCTGAAAGGTTAATAGCCTTACTCTCGCTTAACACATGGGCCAGCCGTATAGAAGAGTACTAGAAAATATAAATTGTGAAAAATGTAATTGGTTCGCAATTCGGCAACAGTGGAAGTGTGTTAAATCACCTATAATCCAACTTTTCAGGTTTTTTTAATTTGCATTATCAATTCATCTCTTATCTCCTAGAGTATCAATTCTGCTATGTTTTAAAAATTAATCTTCCAAAAACACTTTGGATCTAGTTGCTGTTCTCATCGAATCGCTGCTTTTAACAAAGTAAGTTTAAATAGTATTTTGTACAATTATTTCTATCGACCAAACAAAATAAAAAAAACGGAGTAAGCTTACACTTCCTCCGTTTTTCAAATGGTTTACGTCTCGTTATTTTTAAAATGCAAATATAACGAAGGCGCTAATATAAGTCTTATAGAACTTTGTAGCAAAAAATCTTGAATTTATCCATTTACGCATTCAAAAATACCTCCTAAAGCCAGTGATATCAACACTTAATGAGTTTGGCACAGCAATTGCAAATATATTATCAAGAAACAAAACAAACAATTTAAAAATGATACAATATGAAAACTTTTTATTTTAAATTCGGAATAGATTTTACACCATTTATTAACTTTTTAAAAGAGCTTCCAGCATCATCTAGTTATGCAATACATAGATAAAATAACAAATATTATGTAAAAACGGTTACACACAATAGGTCTGTAACCGTTTTGTTTTTTTATAAAAATTAATACTTTTTAGGTTACTCGAAAAAAACTTCTATGTTTTAATCTTCAAGAGGTTTTCCATACTCACAACTTCCAGACAAACCTCTAGAATACCCCATTCTGGATGTAATATCCATAACCAGATATACTTTGTTTTTTATAAGAATTGAGGCATAGTCCTTGTGCCAATGAATAGAGATATCTTTTTTCTTCAGGTTTTTAATATACCCACAAGAATTAATATATTTTTTAGGTAGTGCTTTATCTTTATTTGTATTCTCGTTTACCTTTATAGTTGATAATTTAGGATTAATCACAGTACACAAAAACCCATTAAAATCAATTCCTTTTTTATCCAACCTAAGCATGTATACCCATACATTAAAGGCATCTTCTTCGATCATAAGAGTTCTTCCTGAAATAGCATCAGAAGATGTTAGAAAAATTTTATCACTACGCTTTAGTGATTTTTCTTTAGCAGCAAACAATCCATTAATCATGGACAATATTAGGGTTTTCATTAAATCTACTTACTTTGGAGGCTTTTTGTTTTTTTACAACATAGATTCTTCAATTCATTATAATATCTTTTGATAGCACAATTTTATCTAAAGAATTGAGTCTTCTAATATCCCGTTCATGAAGCTTAAAATTTTGTTAAAGCTTATGAATCAGCTAACATAGGTATTTATTTCAATAAATCTTTGAGGTTTTCCCTAGGTTTTCGAGGGGCAAATACCCCTTTTTTTCAAAATCATCACAAATTGTCTTTATTTAGGAGAAAAAACACATGATATGCTCATAAATACCTTAAAAAGGTTGTAGAAAATATTAACATTTTTAAATAAAGGTGACTCTATTTATAATAACATTTTATCAATTTTATCTTTCAAAAACTGTTTTTCGTGTTTTGATTGAGTAAGTGCTATAGCATCTTTATAATATAATACAGCTTCTTTATATCGTTCTAATTTTTGATAAATCTGACCTAAAATCGCATGATATAGATAGTATTTCTGAAGCACTTTATCTTCACGGATTTTGTCAAAAATCCGTAATGCTTCTTTAGGTCCTTCAAGTTGCAATATTACCAAACACTTATTTAAAAAAACTATTGGATCATAAGAGATATCCAACATCATATTATAATATTTTAAAATTTCGGCCCAATTTGTATCGTCATAGGTTTTAGCATCACAATGTTGATAGGCAATCGCAGCTTCAATATGATATGTTGAAAGTTCGTTCCCAAAAGACGCTCTGTTAAGATATTGTTCACCAGAATTAATTAAATCGACATCCCATTGCGTTCTATCTTGTTTATGTAAAAGGATAAGTTCTCCTTTTGGGCCAAGTCTACTATCTACCCTAGCGGCATGAAAACACATCAAAGCCATTAGCGCAAATACTTTAGGTAACCTTGTTCTATCTTCGGATAATAATGAGTGACATAACAGCATGGCTTGACTTATTAAGTCTTTCCTAATTAATTGATCATCATGCGTAGAATTATAACCTTCGTTAAACATAAGGTAAATAGCACTCAATACTGTATTACTTCTGGTTATAATTTCTACAGAGTTGGGGATTACTGGCCGTATTTTATGCTTACGGAAATATTCTTTGGTACGATACAATCGTTTTGAAATAGTTTCTTCGTTGGTAAGAAATGATTTCGCAACCTCTTTTGTGCTAAAACCACAAAGGGATTTTAGAATAAATGTTATTTGATTTTCTTGCGATATTTTGGGATGACAGCAGGCAAACATCATACCCAAAAAATCATCTTTAACACTATCCTCTTGCCAATAATTATCCATCGTAACACCAAGAGTATAGCTTGAGGTAAGTAGTTGTTTTTCAGGATCAGAAAAATCTATGAGTTGACTATGCTTATTACGTCGTATAACATCAATAGCTTTATTTTTGGCAGTTCTATAAAGCCATGCTCTTGGATTATCAGGCATACCTCTATATTTCCAAGTTTCTAAAGCTTTTACTAATGCATCTTGAACTACATCTTCTGCCAATTCAATATTCTCTGTACCAAATATTTTAATTAAAACAGAAACCATCTTTCCTGACTCTTGTCTGAAGAGATGGTTAACTGTATTTTTTATATGATCATCATTTTCCAAATATGAAAAGAGGGTTTACATGGGACTTATTTCTCTTACCTCAACACTACACCCATATTCGAATCCAGGACAATTCTTTGTAATTTCCGCTGCATGATCTAATGATTCTGCTTTAATAAGAAGATATCCTCCTACCAGCTCTTTACCTTCAGCAAGAGGCCTATCAATTATTTTTTTTCCTCTTTCAAAAAGCGTTTTACCTTCATTCATAAGTGGTTGTCCTCCCACAAGTTTATCGTCTTGTGCTAATCCACCCATCCATTGTTGCCAATGTTGCATGTGTTTTTGCATTTCTTCTGGTGATCTAGTACCACTTATATCATGCCCGCCTCTAATTATTAATAAGAATTCTTTCATTATTTATTTTATAAGCATGTTAATTTAATGTTCGGGCCATACTTCTCGTACTTCTACACCACTGGCATCCCAATCAAAACCGGGGCAACCTTTTGCCATTTCGGTAGCTTCTTCAAGAGAAACAGCCTTTATTCTAAGGTATCCTCCTACTAATTCTTTACCTTCAGTTAATGGGCGATCAATTACATTCTTTCCCTGATCAACAACAGTATTACCGTTCGAATGCAACCTTTCTCCACTAACGAATTTACCTTGTTCTGCAATTTCGCCAATCCATTGTTGCCAATGTTGCATGTGTTTTTGTTGTTCTTCGGGAGATTTGGTATGCCAAATTTCATCTCCTCCTCTAAAAAGAAACATAAATTCTTTCATGTTTTTGTTTTTTTGGTTATACATTTTTATACTACTAGGACGAACTGATTGTTCTTATTTGGACACAAATAACAAATTTATTTATATTCTAGGCTTCCGAAAGCCACTCCTTTTCCTGTTTCGCAGTACTGGCGAAGGCTTAACAAATACCTTCCCCAACTAAAATTACAAATACCATAGAACTCATTTTGCTCTTTCCAACCATTATGTGAAAATCGTACTCGAGTTTTCCCATCGTTATCATCCAACAAAAAGACAAACGTATTACTCTCCCATCCATGATGACTGGCAATACATTTCCATTCAATTTCTTGATTTACTTCTAATTTTGTTATTTCCATTTTTGGGCCCACGGTTTCTCCAAAATCAAATTGAATAGTTCCTCCCAAATGTGTTTCTCCTTTGGTTTGTATAGTCCACCAGTTAGATAAACCCTCAATAGAAGAAATAGCTTTAAATACGACTTGTTTCGGAGCATCTATGTGAAAAAGATGCTTAATAGAATATTGCATAATGTATGTTTTTAGCATTATGACGAAGGTCGTTTTAATATTAGGACATTATTTAACACCTATATAAGAAACCTTTACTCCTTTATTAAGGTATCCCTATTAAAGAAGTTGGTAAAGTTATTATGAAAACAAAAAATATAATAGAAATATAATCCTCAAAAGCAGACCACTTTCAAAATGTAATCATTACTCTTTAAATCTAGTGTATGGAAGTTTCATTTCTTTCATTGTCAATGTTAAGGTATCTTCATATAATTCAAAATCCACGCACATTTCTGTCCCACCTTGTTTTTGATTAGCTTTTAAACAAAGTTTATTATCCTTTACAGACCAATATCGTTCTGAAGGTTCGCCTATAGATTTTTCTACTGCTACACCATTTGATTTTAACTCTATATATGTTTCATCATCTCCATCCATCATCCATTTACCTACTAACTTTTCTGGGTTTTCCTGATCAAAAAAAAGTGTAGTATTTATAGAGAAACTGGTTTCTTTTGTAACCGTAGTTGCAAAGGTTGTTAACGTTGAAAATAAGATAAAAATAACAGTAAGGAAACATTTTGATTGCATGATGAATGTATTTAAGGAACTATAAATTTAACATTTTTTTGTGTATTGTTACATTACAATGCCCTAAAATATTTTTCTTTAATCACTGATATGTGATGCAATTCATGACCGAGAATATGATATCCCAGTGCTCTAACACTCGTTTTATTATGGTTTGCTGTACCTATTCTCGATAATGCCTCATTAGACAATCCATTAAATAGGGCTATGGTAGCCAGTCTAACCGCCCGATACTCCTCAATAATACTTGTAACAGGTCTTGCGGCAATGTCTGCATGTTTTATATAATGTTCTTCTTCAAAACCTGGCAGCTGGGTCTGATCATTTCTCGCAAAAGTAAGTGCTCGGTAAGCATATATCCTTTCATCATCTATGACATGTACTAACACCTCTTTTACAGACCATTTATTTGTCGCATACCTTATATCCAGTTCTTTTTGAGTTAAAGACTTTATAAACTCTATTGTTGTCGTTAAAGTTGTGTTTAATTGTTCTATTAAACTACCATCTTTTTTAACATAATTCATATACATTTCTGCATATTCGGGGTATTCGTTTTTTGAAGGATAAGTGATTGTTCTATTCATTTATATTAAGCTAAATGTTTACGATGACCTAGTAATTCTTTATACGGCAAAATGCTTAGCACTGCATATTATTTTGCTTAAAAAGATGTCCTAAATAATTAATAATATTTATCAATCCCTCCAAAACCTTTAATTATTTTCCCCTCAGAAGTTTTTGTTATAAAATTCTTTAATCTTTTTTGAAATTCTTCTGGACGTTTACGCGCCGCATCGATATATGCAATACGTATTCTTCGATAAGGTGCAGATAATCTTTTGTATTTATCCCAAACCATTGAATCCTTTTTTATATTATCCAAAATATCATGCGGAAACACAAATCTTTGCTGTACTATATCCAATACCGTTTGATAGATCGAATGATGAATCATACCCTCATGTATCAGCCAGCTTAACCGTTCCCTATTTGCTTGAGAATAACTACTTTTAGGTTTTCTAATCGAAAATCTTTGTATGGTATGTTCTTGATCTAATGTTTTAATAATACTATCTATCCATCCAAAACATAATGCTTCTTCTACTGCATCGTTATAAACAATACGTGGTTTGGCAGAAGATTTTTTAGGGTAAATTAACCAAACTTCAGTTTTTAGTTCAAAATTTTCCTCTAACCATTTTCTCCATTCGTTTCTATTATCAAAGTATACTGTTTCTAAAGTTTCTAATGAGCGCATAAAAAGAAATAATAGAATATGTTTTAAAGGAGTATGTTTTTATTTTGTTTCGTGATTTTTTTTGAAAAAAATCTTACTTACGATTTTCCATTCTCCATCAATTTTAAGCAAATTCATATAATCAATAAATGTAAAATTAGGGTACTCAATTTCTAATTTCGCATTGGCTGCATGACCAGTTATATTTATGTAATCGATTTTGGTTTTACGGTTTTGCTTAGGGCCCGGTTTCATCTTTCCAAAAAACTCTAGTGCATTTACTTCCTTATATTCATCGGTTATATATTTCATTGTAGCAGTTTCATGAAAAGCCTTCTTTAAAGTATCGAAATCATTATTAGTACCACCGTCCAAATAATATCCTACGGCCTTCTCAATAAGTACATAATCAGATTCTTGAGCATTTATAAAAGTAGTTGCAAAAAGAAATAATAATAAAGTGAAGATACGTTTCATTATGATTGATTTTATATTAAACATTGATTAGGTGTTGCTCTAAAGTAGAAAAACATTTTAGAACCTATTCATAAAAAAAACTTAATCCTTTATTCTTATTTATATAATTATTGATTTATTCTTAGTCCAAAAGGTAGGGTATATATTTGGTAAAACGTTCTATAATAAAACACCCATAACTTATCTATAACGTAAATGGCAAAAAGGGGACACTATTTTACTGTGTCCCCTTTTTTAATAAAAATACAGCTATCCTAAAATTAAACTCTTTCTATCCTACAGATATAACAACCAGCCTCGGCATTTCTTGCGTGCAAATAGCTTATTTCAGGGTCACTATTAAATATTTCGGCAATTAAAACGTCTATATCCTTGTCTCCTACCAAACGTGTACAAATCATTTCCTGTTTTTCATTATATCCGATTAATGTTATTGGAAAATTTTGCTTATCGGCTTTGATTTTGGGAGGAAATTGATAAACCGACGCATACGGTTTAACGTCTTTTTTATGAATAAAAATAGGGCCTAGTTGATTAAACGCATTATCAATAGTAAAAGGACTATAACTCAACAGGATTCTTTTATCTTTTCCCGGAACGAATGGCTGTAAAGAAACCCTACAAGAACCAACGCCTGTTGCTACTTGCTCTATTATTTTATGACCAAAATCATCAACTTTTGTTTCACGAATATTCGATGCATACTCTTTTGAAATGGGAACAATTTTAAACTGGTTCATTCTTGATGTTTTAAATATAATACCTCAAAAATCCATCAATTTAAAAACTCGTACCACCCAAAACTTGCTCAATTTTGATTTGTTTTTGCGGCTTCCCATCCAATCATTACTGTTTTTCTTGTGCTACCCCAATGATACTGACCAAATACCCCTGTTGATTGAATAACGCGATGACATGGAATTAAAAATGCCACAGGATTATTGCCTATAGCGGTACCTACAGCCCTAGACGCTTTAGGTTTTTCAATATAGTTTGCGATGGTGCCATAACTTGTTAATCCGCCCTTAGGTATCTTAAGTAATGTATCCCAAACTTTTAATTGAAAATCTGTACCTTTTAAATGTAATTTTACTTGATCCAGTTTTCTCCAATCTTTGGTAAAAATAAAAAGTGCATTTTGCTGAATTTTATCCACTACCTGATTAAATTTAGCTTTAGGGAATTGTTGCGCCAAATTGCGAAAAGCTTTAGTTTCGTTATCGACAAATACCATATGACAGATCCCTTTGGAGGTAGATGCCACCAAAATTTTTCCGAATGTACTTTCAGCAAAGCTATAGTTGATCGACAGATTTTGACCATCATTTTTATATTCTCCAGGTGTCATACCTTCGATTTTAACAAAAAGATCATGAAGTCTACCTGTACCAGAAAGCCCGGTCTCATATGCGGTATCAAACAATGATATTTCTTGATTCTTCAAGATTTGTTTTGCATACTCCACACTAATGTATTGCAAAAATTTTTTAGGACTAACACCAACCCACTCTGTAAAAAGTTTCTGAAAATGAAAAGGGCTTAGATGCACTTTTTCTGCAATTTCATCAAGATTGGGTTGATCTTTAAAATTTTGTTTAATGTAGGATATTGCTTCTGCAATTCGATAATAATTAATTTCACTTTGTTCTACCATTTTGTTATTACTTTAAAACGAAGTAAAAATATGCCCTATGTACAACTTTAAAAACCCAAAACTTGCTAGAAAAGGTCTTTTAGAAATTACTAGTCCATCACAAAGTTAAACCCTCCCGAAAATAAACTGGCACTTAACCCTGAGTCTCGCTCGTATTGTCTAAAACGTAAGTCAATATTTTTGAGGCCAAATTTCCAAATATGCATTTTTGCAAAAATATCGGTATAACTAATTCCAAAACCATATTGATTGGCTTCAAAATCCGATAGGTCGTAATCTGAGGTATAAAATTCGCTAGTAGATAAATGCTGATTGAAAGGTGCAAAATAATCGGCATTTGTTTGCATATAAAAACGATAACTAGGATATAATGTGAATTTATCCGTTAATTTTATTGGTATTTCAATACTTGCAGTATGGGAGTTAACCCCCCAATCATCTGTATAATATCTATAAAAAGTTCGCACGGCAAATATTTCATTTATATAATAATGTAATCTTCCTCCTGCTGCGATTTTAAATCTCGTATCTGGTAACCTTTCTACATCGTCACCGAGCGTAAATTCTTGAACAACCTGATCTGCCACATCTGCAAATTGAACCCTTTGAAAAGGCGTAGATAATAAGCCATCTTGTTGAATTAAATCAAATGATAATGAGCCTTGTAGTTTTCTGGATAATATTTGAGAGAACCCTAATCCTATAGAATATGAATTCCTAGACTCGTCATTAAACGGAACAAAAGATGGGTTATCTCTTAATTCTGAAGGATAAATAGCATTCCAAGTATCAAGATATACATTAGCTTTTATACTTAATTCTGTATTTTTTTCATTAAACAGTTTTGTATAACTACCCCCAAAACCTATTGAGAAATAATCATATTCATTTGCGATCGCCAAATTTGTTGACCAAATCGTATTGCGATCATCACTACTATGGGCATATGTTCCAACAAAAGTTGCCAAAATATCATTCTTTGATGCCCCAGATGATTCGACAAAAGGATTTGCCGCTCCATTACCATCAAAAGGATCTACATTACTAGAAGATGCCGAAGAATAGGCAGATATACCTGCATCAATCATTAGCACATCATCATCATTTAACGGAATGGAAACCACAATTGTAGGGGTAATATCAGTAAGTTCCTCTGTACCAACACCTCCAGTAACAGCGGCATTATCACCATCTTGGGTATAATAACTCATTAAAAAATCCACCTCCGTAGACTCCAAAACTCTTTTTTTATAATTGGTATTATCTTCTTGTTTTTCCTGAGCAGTAGCTAATCCTACGCTTAGAATTGCGATGATAAAAATAAATTGTTTTAAAAGATATTGCATTCTATAAATAATAACTCTTTTTAATTTTAAAATATTGATTTAGTTACAGCCGCAACCACCACCTGTTTTTCCTCCGTTTGCTCCAGCTGCAGATTCACGATACGCCTGAAAATTAGTTTCAAAGCGATCACATTTTTTTACCGCTAACTCCATATCTGGATCATTCAGTTGTACTTTTTCATATTCTTTTACAACCACACAAGACTGTAAAATTGTAATTAGGACTATAAACAACGTAAATAATTTATAATTCATCTGATGTATTTTTGAACAACCAATAGACTTTATCGGCTATTTATCAATTTTAATATTATTCGAGGTATGCACATCTCCTTTATCATCAACAATAATTGATTCTACTCCTGCTAATTGATTAATCCTATTTAACCCTACCTCTATTCCCATCACAAATATTGACGTAGCCAACGCATCTGCTAATTCGGCCTTTGGAGCAAAAACTGATACACTTACAATACCTTTTGAAGGATATCCCGTTCTTGGATCTATAATGTGTGAATATCTCTTATGGTTTAAAATTACATATTTTTCATAGCTTCCCGATGTCACTACAGCACTATTTACTACCGGTAACAAAGCAAATGCATTTTCTTTATTCAATGGGTTTGTAATAGCTACTTTCCAATCGGTATTATCAGGTTGCTTGCCCCATGTATTCATATCTCCTGAGGCATTAATAATTCCTGCTTCTACTCCAAGATTAATTAAAAGTTCTTTGGCTTTGTCAGCAGCGTAACCTTTACCAATGGCACCAAAACCTATTTTCATATCTTTTTTCGCTAAAAAAACTGTAGCATTTTCTCGATCCAGTACAATGTTTTTATATCCCACTTTTTTAATAGAAGATGTGATTTTATCTTGTGAAGGCATTTCTTTCATACTTCCATCAAACTTCCAGATATTATCCATTGACGCGTAACTAATATCAAAAGCTCCATCTGTAAGTTCGGAAATGCGAATAGCTCTTTGAATCAAATCAAAAAGTTCTATATTCACTTTTACAGGTTTTATACCTGCATTGTTATTAATATTTGATGTTTGCGAATCTTTATCCCAGGAAGATATTAGTTTTTCTATTCTGGTTATTTCACTTACTCCTTGATCAATAAATTGATCTGCTTCTATTTTATCCTTAGCCACAACAGTTATATCAAAACGACTTCCCATTAATTTAAGGGTACGTTTATATATTTGCTGTGAGTATATTGTAGTATTAACTACTAAAAAAAGAAAAACAAAAGGAATTGATCTAAACACTATTTATCGAGTTATTTTTTTTAAAATCTCTATATAAGAACCAGGTGACACTTTTTTATATCCCACTGCTCCTAATTTTTTTCCGGTTTTATCCAAAACTACTGCTAAAGGAAAGCCTCCTCTCTTGTTATATGTTTCGGCCAATTTATTATTCTGATCCTGCAAAGCTTGCGATAATTGATTTTTTTTTCTTTTTGGAAAATCTGCTTTCAATAACACATAATTATCTTTTGCAAACTCCTCAAATTCTTCTGTATGTAATATCAATTTTTCTAACTTAATACATGGAGCACACCAATCTGAACCCGTAAAGACCAAAAGGATAGGTCTATTATTTTTTACAGCAATTTGCTTTGCTTCTTCAAAATCTGTTAACCATTCTTGGGCACACAATTCTTGTACCCCAAAAAAGAACAACAATACTATAATCATCTTTCTCATATACATGTAAATCTACTTTATATTAACTGTACAAACAAGTTATTTAGTATAGGATAAATTTATAAATGAATACAAATTTTAGATCATACTCTATACATTATACAGTTATCTCAATAAATACCCTACTAGTAGTATATATTTATAAAAAAAAGGAGGTATATACATATACCTCCTTTCTTGTAGATTATTCATCTACTTATTTTATTGCTTATTAACTATAACTTAGGGCACCTCTTACAATTGGATTTCCCTTTTTTCTTATATTTCTTACAACACTTCTTCTTTTTCCCTCCGCACACTACTTCACAATTCATGGCGCTACAAGGAGAATACAATGATGGAATATCTGAACTTTGCACTAATATTAATTTTTATTGAATCTAAATAAAGTACAAAAATATAAAAAAAAGACCTTCAACAAAAAGATCTTTACTTTTTCTTTATCAACTTATTAACAATCAATTAGCCTGCTCTGGCGTTTGAAAAGTGTTAATGTCTCGATCAAATAGATAATGACCAGATTTATCATCACCAATAATTTTTAATTTATCTAATAATGTTCGTGCTGTTGCTTCTTCTTCTAATTGTTCTGCAACATACCATTGCATAAAATTATGCACATTATAATCCTTGTGCTCTAAACATTCATAAATAATATTATTAATTTTTGCAGTAACAAATTCTTCACTTTCAAGAAAAATTTCAAAAAGCTCCATCAATGATTTAAAATCATCCCTTGGTTTATCAATAGCAGGTATTACAGCTACCCCACTACGTTCATTAATAAATTTAACTAGTTTAGTCATGTGCACTCTTTCTTCTTCAGATTGTGTGTAAAAGAAATCTGCAACTCCATTATATCCATGCGTATCTGCCCAACTGGCCATAGAAAGGTATTGAGCAGAAGCTTTAGCTTCGAATCGTATCTGCTCATTTAAAAGCTTTTCTATTTCTGGTATCATAGGTTATGCTTGTTTTTTGTCTTTAAACGACTAAATTAAAAAATATATCGGGTTTACAAATCATCTTGATTCTATAAACCAAATTATTCTTTGTTTTATGGAGATACAGGCCTTGATTAAGATATGTTGTTCAAATAATTAAGAACATAGAAAGTAATATCCTAGGCTACTTTCTCAAAAGCAATATAATTTATCAACTTCCCTCTTTTATTGAGAACAGGAAAACCTTTAATTATACAAACATAAGGTGTTTTATCTTTTCTATAGTTTAGAAGAGAGACTTCAAAAGGGACTCCTTTACTAACAGCGCTTCTTACTTTGGAAGAAGTTTCGACACAAGTATCTTCTCCTTGAAACATCTTTGGAGAATTGCCAACGACCTCATCAGGCGAAAAACCATTTAATTTTTCAATATTTTTTGACGCATAGACAATTTTCAAATCTGGATTCGTGATGACAATAACAGATTGTTCTTCTACAAATTCTTTTTGATAATCTCTCTCAAAATTCCAGTTTTTAGTGATTTTCTTTAATGCCGTAAGATCGTCTTTATAAATTTCTAGTGATGCATGATGTTCTCCATAAAATTCCCAAGATAATAGTGGTAAGGTATGATTAGACATTTTTTCATAATATTCTGCCATCATATGATCATAACCAAAAAACTCTTTCATTTGTAAAATTTTATTTTTGAACAAAATGCATAAAGAATTTGCATGTTTTCATTACAAATCAGAGTTGTACTCTTTTCTTTATACTTTAATTTTGTTAAAAATATATAATTAAACTCAAGTTGCTGATTGAACAAAAGTTAAATCTAATTAAGATTTATAATTTAAATTGCAGTGTTGCATACCAAGATACAGGTGCCGAAGGAATAATTCCAGGACCTGGATACCCTGTTGCCCTTTGTGTAAAATAATTCTCATCGAGTACGTTATTGATTCCTGTCTCTAATTTAAATTGTTTATAGGTATATGAAAAAGAGAGATCTAATATTGAATAAGATGGTATTTTTCCCAACGTTCCTTCTTCCTTACTACCAGGCGTTCCAATATCTGCATTTGTGACTTCAGTAAATTGCTCAGATAAATGTGTAAATTGAATGCTTCCCAAAAAATTCTTATACCCAAAACCTACTCCCGTTTTAAGGTTGATTAATGGTATGAACTCCACCTTATTACCTTCAATAGGTTCTTCTGATTTTGTGTATTCAGAATCTGTAATTGCCAAATTAGTAAATGCGTTTAACACATAATTCGTGTTATCCGAGAAAAACGAATTCGCTATATTCCAATTTAAGTAACTCTCTATCCCGTAAATAAAAGCGTCACCAATATTTCCACGAACTCTTTGCGCTCTATCATTAAACACTTCCCCAATTCTATCCTTATACCATAATCCAAAAACGCTAGCGTCGTAACTCAAAATATTATTATATTTTCCTCGTACCCCAAGATCCGCCGTAAAGCCTTCTTCATCACTAATATCAGGTCGGATGACAAATGTTGGATTTACAATTCTGATATCATTAAACGTTACAGATCTATAATTTTGAGATACATTAGCATACGCCTCTATATTAGGATTAAACTTATAACTAGATCCCAACCCTAATAAAACAAAAGATCGTTCAAAAGTTTCATCATCACGTTCGAGTGTATTATTAATAGGATTCCCAGCATTATCAAAAATAACATTGTTATAAATCCCTTCCGCTTCAGTTTTTATATACTCAAAACGAGCTCCTGGTGTAATTGATAATTTATCCGATATCGTAAAAATGTGCTCTCCAAAGACTGCTACGTTTCTATTTGGAAAATCAAATGTTGATTGATTAGCGTAGTCAGGAAAGCTATCATTTTGAAAATCGAAATTTGCATCAGTTCCTATACTTCCAGGTCCTTGCCTGGCATCGTTATCGGCTTGATAATATTTTGTTCCTATCAAGAAAACTGATTCTTTCCCGAAAAAATTATACTTGTGTAGAAGTCTAGCTTCTGCTCCCCAATTCTGAAAATTGCCCACAATTAAATCTCTAGGAGAAACGAACTCTCCATCTACGGTAGTTTCATCTTCTGCTGTTATTGGATTCGAGTTCAAATCTGTTGGTATCCCTCTAAAACCTACAGCCTTTCGAGAAGCATCTAATCCAAAAAGACTTAAACTAAAATCTGTTTTTTCAGAAAATTTATGTTCCAGTTTTAGAGAAAACAATTTCCAATCAACATCGAACCAATTTCGGGTACGATTACTAACATCGGGGTCTAGTGCAAATTGTGTATCTGTTAACCCACCGGGTTGTTGAGCTAAATAATCCAGATATGTAAACTCTCCTGTTATACTAGTTTTATCAGATATTTGATATCCCACATGTGCAAAAAAATTGTTAGAATCAAATTCTGAGTTTGGTCTAAACCCATCACCAGTCTTATAATTAAAATAGGTATAGTAACTAAACTTGCCTAATGTTCCTCCCAAACTATTAAAACTACTAAAGGAATTAAATGAACCAAAAGATTGTCTAGATATCAATTCTATCTTTTTATCAGGATTAGGTTGTTTCATTTTAAAATTTATCAACCCTCCAAATTGTGTTCCGTATTGCAATGAAGCCGCACCACGAACCACTTGGATCTCACTTAGTGCTTCTGCTGGAGGTGTGTAATAACTTTCGGGATATCCCAAAACATCTGCACTAATATCATACCCGTTTTGACGAGTATTAAAATTTGCCGTTCGATTAGGATCGAGTCCTCTACCACCGATGTTAAGCTGTAATCCACCCACACTATTTTCGTATATATTTAATCCCACAACTTGCGCATAGATTTCTCTTGCATTATTTGAAGCTAAATTACCCAAGGCATTTTCGAGTAAGACTACTTCACTTTTTTTTCCTGCGTAAATCGCTGTACCTTCAACAGGTTTTAATTGTTTAAGGCCAAAAATTTTAGCTCTACGTTGGGTAATCAAAACCTCAGAAAGTTGTTCTCCTAGAGGAGCTAATTCGAAGTTTAAATTAGTATCTAGATTTACTTTAACCTCTTGTTCCAGAATTTCATAATCATAACTGAAAATTGTAATAAAATATGTTCCTGCTTTAAGGTCTTCAAAACGAAAACTTCCATCATTAGTAGTATTAGTTTGCGTTCCTAAAGTTTGATTATATACTTCGGCATTTACTACTATTTTGCCACTTTGATCTTTTACAATACCTGTTAACCTATATTGTGAGAAAGAAAAACTTGTTATAAAAACTGCAATAAAAAATAATCTATAATCCCTTAATTTCATCTTTGAATGGAATAATCCATGTTTTGTGTTTAAATGACTCTTTTTGTGTTCCCAAATCTATATTTGGATCTATATATGTACTACTCAACCTTCCGTTAAGCGCTACATAACTTTCTACAAACACCTGTACATTTTGATGTCCCTCACTCTCAAAATGTGTTTTAAGGTATTTTGCATATTGTAAAATAAAATCTGGCTGTGTTGCCATTTGTTTTTGTTGAAAAGCAGTAAGAAAATCATCATTATCTACATAAAATCTCTTACCTGTCTTTTGATCTACAATTTTAAAATTGGCATATCCAGCTTTTTCCATTAACATAACTCGCCATGAAAAACGATACCCTTCTTCAGTCCAAAACAACTCTCCTGGGTACAGTAGATAACGAAACGGCAAAAGTAACTGAATTGCAAAAAACAATGATAAAATTGTTATGCTAATTTTTCGATAATAAGGCTTAAATCTGAAGCTCTTATTACTATCAAAAACCTTCTTATTTATTCTTAAAACTTTAGATAGTATCTCAAGTATTTTAAGATGAATATTAGCACTAAAAAATATGAGAGTACTAATAATCATAATATAAGGAAACATCCCTATTGGAAAGAGAATTCTTGTGAGCACATGGAATATAATCACTAAACCAAAAGCTACAGTTCGTGTTCTTTTCCATAAAAGTAAAAAGGGTATGCAGAGATCATAAATAACCCCTGAATAACTAAATGCATAATGCATCCATTCTTGTTGCATTAAATCTCCTAATAAAGGTGTATTGTATTTAGAGGGAAGCCAAATTTTAAGAGGCATGGCTTTTAATAACCAATCAGAATTTAACTTTGCCAAACCTGCATAAAAATAAACAATAGCCAGCAGTAACTTGATCGAATCAATGGTCCATTTCGGAATCTCTTCATAAGATTTACCCTCTTTTCTAGCATCTAATGAAAAATATGCATTTGCAGGCAAAAAAATCATTACAAAACTTAAAACACTTATAAAATAATAATGGTTTAGATAGGTCGTCTTATCCATTAATTCTATATATGTGAAGCTAAGAAAAAAGACTAGAATAGCAACTCTATACTTATATCCCAAGGCTATAAAAATTGTCGAAAGACCACAAAAAATAAAAATGAGATACGTGTATACACCAATAGGTTTTACAAAATCAAAACCATAATACGAAAAGAAGAACTCCGGCTGGATATATAATTTATCTATCCATCCATAACTTGCAAAACGAATAATGCTGATCAACATCATTATTCCAAAAAAAATACGAAAGACTGCAAGAGGAGCAGCTTTCGTATTTTTCTCAAAATATTCTTTAATCCTAAAATTCATTTAATATATAAATATGATACTAATCTCCATCGGCATCAACAAAATCCACTCTTACCGAAAATGCTTGCAACATATCCACTTTCATGTGAACTACATTTTTTTGAAGCTCATCATAAGTGTTTAACATCAAATTATTATTTGTGCGTACCTGATTAGAAAAATTATCACTTAAACCAAGCGCTGTTGTTCTAGTAAGGTTAAACTGATTATTAATTATTGTTGCCAAATCATCTCCATCCTTTATCGTATTTAGAAAATCTAAATATGACTTAAAACCTTCTCCTGTTGAGGTACTTTCAAAATGTTTACCATTAAAGAAATCTTGCATAGCATTAAGATTTGTATTAAAAAGCATTTTTGATAAATCTCCTTTATAAAAAGCTTCAACTTTATCGTCAAAAGTTTGCGTAGCAAATACTCCAGCAGGTATTCCTATTTTTCCTGCTCTTAAATGTTTCTCGTAATGAAAAAGAAAATCATTAACTATTTTATCTACAGAACTTGTCGCAGATGATCCGCTATTATCTACAAAACTATTTCTAAAAGCCCCTGTCCAATCAGCCACAACTTCTTTGGTAAGAGCATCCATTCTATCTACTAAATCATTCAAATAATCTTTGTACAGACTGCCATTTGTTGCATCTGTATAAAAAGCTGTTATATCAGCATCTGTGGCTGCTAAACCGTTAAGTATATAATCCAAACCACCAAACCCTTGCTCATCTTGTTCTGCTACAGAGGTAAGATCATACGAAGCAGAAGTAATATTTGCATTGATATCAGTAACATTAATAGGATAGACATTCATGAAGTTCCTAAAGGACAATTCTTCTGCCTTACCTATTTCGAAAATACTTACCGATTGCCAAGAAACATAGGCCTTCGACCAAGCGGCTCTTAGTGCTATTAAATTTGTTTCATTTGTAGTTATGGTAAAAGTAGATGCTGCGGCCTTTAATGCTGTCATATCATTCGAAAAACTTTGATATGCTGGTATTATAATATTATCAGCCATATTAGCCAACATTGCTTTTCTATCAAAACTATCTCCTGTAGTACCTCCTCCATCATCGCTAGAAGAACAAGCTGATACTAAGATAATTGTCAAAAACAAAAACAAAAATCTTTTCATATTATTTTTATTTATTCTTAATAAAGATGTGCAAATGTAAAAAAAGAGGTTGACAACGTGTACATTTCAACCTCTTTTTTTATCATTTTATATTTTGTTTAATCTTTTAGCTTCCCGCTTGAGCGACAGTAAAGTCAAATTTCGCAGCAATCGTTTCAGAAATAGATTGCAATATGGCCGGTGTTAAATCCCAGAATCCATTAGTTGAACCAGTTAATTGATCAATCATTGCTTGAACCTCTGCACGAGTAAAATAAGGTGCATTGGTATTAGGGTTTCTTGTAAATTGCAAACTATATATAAATCCATATCCTTCAGATAAATCATGGAAAGCACTTCCATAATCTACAGTAGAAGCTTCTATAGCATTTTTTCCTTGTTGTAAATAGAACACTGCTCTAACGGCAATAACCTGAGAGATTTTTTCTCTAATAATTGCTGCCTGCGCATCACGCACATCATATTGCTTAGCAACGATAGCTGTTCTACCTAATTTAAATGCATTATAGATATCTTCGGCTATTCCAGCAAAATCAGTATCTCCTTCTACTCTACCTATATATTTATTAAGGAAACTATCATCATCACCAATAGTAGGGTTAGGATTGGCAGTATTAACAGAAGCACCATATAAATATCCATAGGCCTCATCCCATTTGTGCTCCATTGTAGTATACGTTTTCCCTTCTGCTACAATTCCATTATCATTATTTACTCTATTATCTGCTTCATCAAGAATTAATTTACCTAGATAATTATTTAAAGCTTGATCTGTCATTAAGGCTCCTATCAAACTTTTAGCAAATGCTTGGTTTAACTCTAAACCTTTGGCATTCACATATCTATTAGACCCTCCTCCAGCTTCTTGCAGAACACCAGCTGTACCCGCTACTGCTGTAATGGCCCAGTTAGGAAAAACGTCATCAACTTGACTTTTAATATATCCATCAAATTCTTCTTTGATCGCAGTTGCATCAGTAACATTACTGAAAAAATAATCTCTAGATGCAGCTGTTTTACTTCTTACACTTTTATCTGATGCATTAAGATCGGCATCAGAAAAATCATCAGCATTTTCAACATGGGCATACATAGCATCCAAAGTAGCTTCTATTAGTGTATTATCTTTTAGAGCATCAATAATTTCTTCAGACATTGCAATTCTTGTAGTTTGTCCTCCAAAACTAACAGAGCTTTCTCCATTTCGTTCAAAAACATATGTCGCCGGTTCTTGAAGTTGAACCGTAGGGGTGTCATCATCAGAAGAACATGACCCTAGAACGGCCACTCCTGATATACATATCATTTTCAATACATTATTGATTTTCATCATTTTTCTTATTTAGACTTATTTAAAATAGCTTTCTTTTCGACGGCAAATATATTGATATAAATACAATCGACAAACTTAATTTGTAATAAATCTAAATAAAAGTAACGTTCAATAATGAATATATCGAAACGGGAAACTCTAAAAAAAACTTAAGTTATTATTTTTCAGAATATTGTAACCTTAATTGTTTTGTCCATGCTATTAAGGTTTGTTTTTCACTTTCAGTTATATTCCCATGAAGCCAGGTATACGAAGCTAGTGGCATTTCTCCTTCTTCAACTTCTTCAATAAGTTCTTCTAATTTATGATCTTTCTTTTTAGTAGAATATTCTTTCCAGTTAGAAACATTGAAGTGTTCTCTCCCTTCCTCGACATGATCAGAAATCCAATACGAAAATGGTGCTACTTCTGCATACCAAGGGTATTCTGTTTGATCACTATGACAGTCATAACATTTCGATTTCAAAATTGTTTTAATCTCATCAGAAGGGTTCGTTTCATTTTCAAAATACGCCACCGACTCATAACCAGATTCATTTTTGTCGGGCCGCACAAATTGAAGTATGACTAATGTAAGTAAAAGTAACAACGCAATTTTTTTAATAATTCCTTTCATTTTTTTTTGTTTAGTGATAAGCTGTAAATATTTTCGTTGCCTCGTTATAAGAAGATTCAAAACTAAGAGGTCTTACATTACTATCTGCTTGTACAGATGTAAAATAAGATACCATTCGTTCTGTAGGCATATTACCGGTTAGTTCATCTTTAGCCATTGGGCAGCCACCAAAACCTTGAATAGCACCATCAAATCGTGTGCACCCTGCTTTATAAGCAGCATCTACTTTTTCAAACCATGAAGTCGGTGTAGTATGCAAATGAGCTCCAAATTCTATATCCGGATATTTAGGGATTAAATTTGAAAACAAGTATTCTATGATCTCTGGAGTTGAAGTACCCACAGTATCAGACAATGAGAGAATCTTCACTCCCATATTACTTAGTTTTTCTGTCCACTCCCCTACTATATCCACATTCCAAGGATCTCCATATGGATTCCCAAATCCCATAGATAGATAAGCCACCACTTCTTTATTAGTTTTATCGGCAATATTTAAAATTTCTTGTAGAGTCTTTACAGATTCAGCTATTGTCTTATGAGTATTACGCATCTGAAAATTTTCAGATATCGAAAAAGGATATCCTAGGTAATCAATAGGTTCGTGTTGGGATGCATCATTAGCTCCTCTTACATTTGCTATTATTGCCAATAATTTACTTTCGGTATCCGAGAGATCTAGCTGCGCTAATACTTCTGCAGTATCTACCATTTGAGGAATTGCCTTAGGAGACACAAAACTTCCAAAATCAATGGTATCAAATCCACATCGCAATAATGACTGAATGTATTGCACTTTTTTTGAAGTAGGAATAAACTCTTTAATGCCTTGCATGGCATCTCGAGGACATTCAATAATCTTTATTTTTTTGGTCATTTTAGAAGATCAAGCTAAAAGATATTCAGTTTTGCCTATAAAAGTATAATTATTTTTCAAAACTCAAGGTATTCTGTCGATTCTTGGCATAATTTTATGCTAGTCAACTGGATTCTCTATTCTACTATCATTTTAAACCCGTAAAACTTATATCATTTTGTACAATTACACGAGATCAATATCTATTTATAAGAACAAACATTAACACTGTATTATTAAATAAAAAACTACCTAAATATAATTTCAGGTAGCCCTTATAGTATCAAGTGATACATACTATTTTTAGAAAGTTTTGTTTACTCCTTATTAAGTAACCAACATGTAGGCCTATAACTTCTTGATGGAGTTATAAATACGTTAACTTTTCCATGCCCCCCATTAATCATAGATAAATTATTTATTTTGGCTATTGGTAATTTTTTTAAGGCTAATTTGCTAGTATTCTTATTAGTTTTCATTGCTATTAGATTTTAATTGTTAAGTACATAAAAGTAAAGTTTTACTTCATTTTTCGAGTTATATTTTACTCAACAAAAGTCTGGTTTCCGGAAACCAGACCGAATAATTAGCAGAAAAAAATAGATCCTACGATCATTCTGAGTATTCCTCCATTTTCTTTATGAAATAAGACGGGTATAATCCTGTTTTTTTATGAAAATATTTAGAAAAAGCCTCTGTAGTATTAAAACCAATTTCTCCTGAAATAGCTTTGATTGTATAATTTCTAAACTTCTTATTGGTTTTAAGTTCTTGTATCAAATACTCGACTCTTAAATCATTTATATAATTCGTAAAATTTTTCTCCTTATAAATATTTACGATTCTCGAGATATATTTACGATTGGTTTTAAATCGTATCGCCAAACTATTGGTGGTAATATTAGGTTCTAAGTACCCTCTATTTTTCTCAAATTTTTCGATTTTAAATAAAATATCTTCTTTGATTTCTTCAGATATTTTGAGGTCTCTTTTTTTCTGAAGTTTTATTGCATCTTTTTTAATCACTTTATCAACCTGAATTTCTTTTACCTGATTATCAGACTCTATAAATTTCTTAAATCGTTCCGAATATAATTTTCTTTTACGATACTGATAATAAAATAGAATACTTAAAAACAGAATTATGCACACCAATACCCATATGAAAATTTTAAAATTAGAGTTTTTGCTATGTACAAACTCAATTAGTTTTTCCTTCTCGGCTAATAGTTCTGCGGTATCATATTTTTTTATCAATTTCTCGTTTACCAAAGCTTTATTTTGATGAAGTATACTATCAAATTTCAACAATCTTTCAACATACATTAACTGGTTTTGAAAATCTTGCTTATCCTTATAATAATTGATAAGAAAAGAATATCCTTCTCTTACTTCGGGTGTTATAAATCTGGTTTGTTTAAAAACCGAATCCACTTTTTTGTAGTAATGAATCGCATTCTTATTTTTTGATAAGGATTCATTTATTTTCCCTAGATAGAAATATGCATTAACCATTTCTCGTTTATCTTCTAATTGAACCAAATGAGGTAATACTTTCATTATGGTTTTTTCTGAGATTGAATACTTCTCCTCAGTGTAAAGGTTAACTCCTTGAACAAAAACAAATTTAGAGTATAAATCGCTATCATGTCTTAAAGAAATAGGTATCACTTTGTTAAGGTAATAATTTGAAGAATCTATCATATTATTTTTTGCATAGGATTCGGTCAAATCCACCATAATATCAAGGTAATCCAGAGTATCTACTATACCTTTTCTTTCTTCGTAATCCAGGCATTCTTTAAAAATATTCAACGCTTCTTGGTGTTTCCCTAATTTACTTTTAATAATGCCTATATTATGTTGCGTAACATATTGGAAATCTTGATTTTTATTTCTTTTAGCAAATTCCAAAGCCATTAAATAATTATCCAAGGATTGTTCATAATCCCATTTCCCTAAATAAAAACCACCCTTTATCGAATACGACGAAGCGGGATACCTGTTATGCCCTAATTTTTCAGTTAACCTAATAGATGTTTCCAAGTACGATAGCCTTAATTCTTCTTCATTTTCATAATAAAACAATAAAGAGTATGCTCTAGCCATTTCAATGCTATCCATATTAATTCTTCCTTTCTCGAGCATAGATTTTAAATACACTCTTGATCGTAAGGTGTCTTCATAATTATAAGAGAACAACTCATCAAGTTCCTCAAAAGAATAGCTTTTTAGAGAATCAGGAATTTTAAAGTGATTTGTAAGCGATTGACTATAGAAAAAGTGAGTGCCAAATAAAATACATACTAGCTGCGCTATTAAGGCTATTTTATTCATATTGTTTTAAGAGTGTATACTATAATGACATTACATTAAAACCTACAACTACTTAATTCGTTTATAAACAATTGAAATAATAAAAGCAATTCTAAAAAGGAATTAACTCAGGTTTACTATAGGATCTAAGGGTCATTATATTGCTGGTTATTGCTAAGTAAATATAGCATTTTCTGATTTAGGAATTCACCTATTCTTACATCATTAGTATATATAAAACCAATGTTTTTTCTAAACACTAATTAAAGTCTGGTTTCTGGAATCACTACTCGTGATTCCAGAAACCAGACACCAAACCCTTGTTTTTTAGACTCTTATAAAACTACTTTTGATTCATGAGGAGTTCATAATTATGCTCTTTATAGAATTTAAATTAAAGGAAGAACCTGAAAATCCTAAATAGAGTAAGGAAAATCATAAATCAGCTTACTATGAAAAATTCACAAATGTTTAACATCAACGGGATGAAAGTATTAGACAAGGAACAAACAAAAATGATCAAAGGAGGGAGTGACGATAACTTCGTATGTACCCATGTGGGCGGTGTTTATATCTGTTTTGATGTTATTGATGTTGTTGCCTGATTATTTTAAAGCAGATCAAACATTCTTGCAAGAATAGACACAAATCGTGAGTGTCTATAAACGTTCACATATATTCTCAATCTTAAAACTTTTAGTTATGTTAAAAAACATTTTAAACCTTAATGGAACTCGACAATTAAGGAGGCCTCAGCAAGCGCTCATTAAAGGAGGTGTATTGATATCTTGTTCCAGAGATTCAGATTGCCCACCTCAATTTTCGGTATGTAGTAATTCTGGGCATTGTTTCAGACCAGAATGCACATCTAATTCTGATTGTGGAGCTGGTGATGTTTGTCACAATTATCATTGTATGACTTGCTAAAACACAATTCACCTTAAATAAAATATATCAAAGGAGATTTATAAATGCCAGAGGCCGAATTCAAAACAAAAGTCTGGGGATTCTGCCTCTGTCTTACCATCAGAAAACAAATCTGCTTTTAACTTTTAAAACACTTTACATTATGAACACTCTAATTTTAAAGTCACGTTATCTTTTAATTCTTTCTATAGTTGCAGGAATATTCTTTGTTGTTTCCTGTGAAAAAGATGAAACTTTTGATGAACCTATCGAAGCTCTTGATACTTCCGATGATACACAAAAGGCTTTTCAGATACCAGAAAGGCCAGATTTTAACCCACCGAACATCCCGCAGCCACCAAGATTTGATGCACATTGCGTAGTAAGACTTTCTTATTTATCATATTTAAGAAGATGTCCAGAAAATGCAAATGTTGTTAATGGTTGGATTAGTGTATTACGTACTCGAGGATTTGCTGATTTGGCAAAAGGGTTTATTACATCGAACGAAGCAAGTGTTAAATGGAATTCTCAATACCATAGCTACTTATCAAGAAATAATTTGAACAGTGTTGAAGTACATAAATTTATTTATATCGCTTACCGAGGGTTATTATTAAGAGAACCTGATGTAAATGGCGGAAAAGGTTGGACCAATGTTTTCTATGACAGAGGTATTAGAGCAGTTGCAAATGGTATCGGTAATTCTGCAGAGTTTAGACGTAGATTAAACAATATCCAAACAGAATGTAATAATGCTGCAAATCAATGTACGTATTAATTGTTTGATTTTGATAATGGATTACCAAGTAGAGCCTTCCTAAAAAAGGAGGGCTTTTCTTGCTGTAATAGATAAACGCGTAAGCTTTCTATTTTTCAGGTAAAAGAATAAAAATCCCTATCCCTACAAAAACAATAATTTGTAACCATTTTAATACCAAACCAATTTTCGTACTCTTTTTTAAATACCCAGAAATTGATCCTGAGAGAATGGCTATTATTCCAAAAATAACGAAGGAAACAGCGATAAAAAGAAAGCCCAAGATATAAAACTGCCAAACACTACTTAATGTATCACTAAATAAAAACCCAGGGAAAAACGCTAAAAAAAATATAGAAACCTTCGGATTTAATACATTCATAATAAACCCTTGTTTAAACAATTGCCCTAGACTTTTCTTAGGCATCGTATTTTCAGTAAGATTTACTGAAGCCTCGCTTCTTAACACTTTATACGCCAAAAAAAACAGATATAAAGCTCCAAACAATTTAATAGCAAAATATAACACTTCACTTTGCTTAATAAGAATTGATACTCCAAAAGCAACCAAAGTTGTATGTATCAAACAACCTGTCATTAAACCTGCAACAACTGCTAGACCATATTTTTTACCATTCACAACACTTTGCATCAACACAAAGATATTATCCGGTCCAGGAGATACGGATAATGCAGAAGTTGCGATAATAAAAGTGTACAGAATTTCGTAGTTAAAATCCATGAAAGGTTATTTCTTTAATAATGCTTTATTAATATCCTTGATCAAACGTGGCCCTTCATAAATAAAACCGGTATATAATTGTATTAAACTAGCTCCAGCTTCTAATTTTTCTAAAGCATCCTTTGTAGAATGTATTCCTCCTACTCCAATAATTGGGAACGCCTTATCACTTTTTTCAGATAAAAAACGAATCACCTCTGTAGATCGATTTTTTAAAGGCTTACCACTTAAACCTCCGTTTTCACTAACTAAGCTAGCTTCAGATTTCAACCCTTCCCTAGAAATAGTAGTATTCGTAGCAATTACTCCAGCTATTTTAGTTTCTTTTATAATATCAATAATATCTAATAATTGATCATTAGTAAGATCCGGTGCTATTTTTAACAAAATTGGTTTAGAAGAAGCCTTCTCTTTATTTCTCTTTTGTAATGTATTCAAAAGTTCCGTCAATGGCTCTTTATCCTGTAAAGCTCTTAAATTAGGAGTATTAGGTGAGCTTACATTTACAACAAAATAATCAACATAGGCGAAAAGCGCATCAAAACAAATGATATAATCATCTACAGCTTTTTTATTAGGAGTTACTTTGTTTTTTCCTATGTTACCCCCTATAAGTACACCTTTATTTTTCTTCAACCGAAGTACAGCATCTTCGACTCCCCCATTATTAAAACCCATTCGATTAATAATAGCTCCATCTTTTTTGAGCCTAAACAATCGAGTTTTAGGATTTCCACTTTGTGGTTTAGGAGTTAATGTTCCTATTTCAATAAAACCAAAACCAAAATTATGTAATTCATTAAATAATTTGGCATCCTTATCAAACCCTGCTGCTAATCCAACTGGATTCTTAAATGTTAACCCAAAAACTTCACGTTCCAATTTAGGGTCATTAACCTGGTACATTCCTCTAAAAACAGGAGCCATTAAAGGAATTCTTGAAATAGTCTTAACCATTTTAAAAGTAAAATGATGCACCTTTTCTGGATCAAGTAAGAATAATATTGGACGAAGAAGAAATTTATACATTAATTATTATTTTGGGCAAAAATAAGTCATACAAGGTTCTAATAAAAGTGTATTTTTGAAATCTTCAGATATATAAATATTGATTGTTATGATTTCAAAACAACACATCATCGATCGGTTTATTAGTTATGTTACTATTGATACCGAAAGTGATCCAGAAAGCGATACTACTCCAAGTACTCAAAAACAATGGGATTTGGCTAATAAATTGGCCGAAGAGTTAAAAAGTATAGGGCTTAGTGAAGTTAGTATAGATGAAAATGCTTATATAATGGCTACCTTACCTTCAAACATTAACGAAGAAGCTCCTACCATAGGCTTTATATCTCATTTTGACACAAGTCCAGATTTTACTGGAGCCAATGTTAAGCCTCAAATTATTGAACATTATGACGGTAAGGATATCATTTTAAATGCATCTGAAAACATTATTCTTTCTCCTGATTATTTCGAAGATTTAAAACTGTACAAAGGCCAAACGCTAATCACAACTGATGGGACGACCCTATTAGGCGCTGATGATAAAGCGGGAATTACAGAAATCGTTACTGCGATGGAATATCTTATACAACATCCTGAAATTAAACATGGAAAAATACGTATTGGATTTACTCCAGATGAAGAAATTGGTCGAGGAGCACATAAGTTTGATGTAAAAAAGTTTGGAGCGGATTGGGCATATACCATGGATGGAAGTGAAATAGGAGAGTTAGAATATGAAAACTTTAATGCTGCTGGTGCTGTTGTAACTGTAAAAGGTAAAATTGTTCATCCTGGATATGCTAAAGGAAAAATGATCAATAGCATGTATATCGCTCAAGACTTTATTAACTCATTACCACGAATGGAAACCCCAGAACATACAACTGGACGTGAAGGTTTTTTTCACTTACATGACATAAAAGGAAGTGTTGAAGAAACACAATTACAATATATTATACGGGATCATGATCGTGAGCATTTTGAAGCTCGAAAAGAGGTTATGAAAAATTTGGCTGCGGAAATAAACAACCAACAAGGTAATGAAGTGATACATATAGAAATAAAGGATCAATATTATAATATGCGTGAAAAAGTTGAACCTGTTATGTACATTGTAGACATTGCCGAAGAAGCTATGAAAAGTATAGGTATCACACCTCTGATAAAACCCATTAGAGGAGGAACAGATGGTTCACAATTAAGTTATATGGGATTACCTTGTCCTAATATTTTTGCAGGCGGACATAATTTTCATGGGCGTTATGAATATGTACCCGTAGAGAGTATGATTAAAGCAGTTGAAGTTATCGTAAAAATTGCAGAACTAACCGCCAAAACAACTTAAAACTATAAAAGCCTTGTAAATAAAGGATATTCATTAAAATTTTAAAAAAGTAAAAAAGTTTTACGTGTTGATATTTTTTTGTTCGTCATATCTATGAACAAAACAAAAAAAGTATTTCGACATGAAAAGAATTTTAATCATATCATTATTAATTATTACGTTTAATACGCAAGCGCAAGAAAACGAGATTAAAAAAAACGAAAACAGGCACGAATTTAGGTTTGATGCATTTGGAGCTTTGGTTTTTGAAAATTTTGAAATCAATTACGAATATGTACTTAACAAATATTCCGGGGTTGGTATAGCCACTAGCTTTAGTCTGGACGACGACTTTAGTGAATACCAATCTTTCGCTATTGAACCGTATTATAGGCAGTATTTCTTTAACAAGAAAGATTTTGGGGCTCGAGGCTTTTTTGTAGAAGGTACACTACGTGTATCTGGTGGAGAAAACGAATTTCTAAATATTCAAAACAATTCGATAGTTAGAGAAGACTGGACAGATATGGGGATAGGTCTTACTCTTGGACAAAAATGGGTGAGCGATAACGGATTTGTATTTGAAATTAGTATTGGTGGAGGACGTTATTTACTTGACGAAAGTCCAGATGAAGGTTTCATAAGAGGTGGTATCCTAGTAGGGTATAGATTCTTCTAAAACGAAGATAGAAACATAAACAATATTAAAAAGAAAAGCCCGATACAAGTATTAGATATTTGTATCGGGCTTTTAACAAGTAGGCTAGTTATTACTTGGCTTCTGCTGGTTTGTTTAATTTTTGACTCATCTCCAATGAAATTGCAGATCTATCAAAAGTAAGTTTACCAGAGCCTGTTTCAATAATAACAGCATTATTTTTTTCACTGAAATCGAAAACTTTTCCATGAAGACCGCTTTTTGTTACTACTCGATCTCCTTTTTTAAGTTCTTCAGCAAATTTTCTTTCCTTTTTAGCTTTTTGCATTTGCGGACGTATCATAAAAAAATACATCACAACAAATATTAGTATAAAAGGAAGAAATGATTGAATTTGTTCCATAAAATTATTATTGGCTTACCGGTGTTCCTCCTGCTGGCTTAGCCTTTGGAGTTACCATTGCTTTAATTTTAAGAATTTCTTTTCCAGCTTCTGTATTTGCAGTTATAGTAACTTGCTTAGTTTGCTGATTTGGCTTACCGTTAGAGTTAAACTTTACTAGCATTTCTCCTACTGCTCCAGGAGCGATTGGTTCTTTTGGCCATTCTGGCACAGTACAACCACAACTTCCTTTTGCACTTACGATTACTAGTGGAGCTTTACCTGTGTTTGTAAAACTAAATTTATGCTCTACCACATCTCCTTCATTGATTGTTCCAAAATCGTGCTCAGTTTCAGCAAAAGTCATTACAGGTAAATCTGTACTCTTCGCATCACGCTCAGCAGCTATTTCAACATTTTCTTCTTTAACTTTCTTTGTAGCATCCTCTTTACAAGACACAACCGTCATAGCAAAGATTCCAGCCAGAATTAAGATTCCTTTTTTCATTACTTGGGTTTTTAATTATTGAGGGTTAAAAATACATTTTTTTTTGAACTACATAAGTCCTCGGCCAACTTTATTTAATTTGCCGCTTTCTTGGTACTCTTTAGATATCTTGTCAAGAATACCGTTGATAAAAATACTACTTTTAGGAGTACTATATTCCTTTGCGATTTCTAAATATTCGTTAATTGTTACTTTTACTGGTATTGACGGGAACTTTACAAACTCACAAATAGCCATTTTTATGATGGCTTTATCCAATTCTGCAATACGATCTTGGTCCCAATTTGGCGTTTTACCATCAATCTCTTTTGCAAATTCTACTCCATTAAGCACTGTTTTCCTGAAAATTTCAACAGCAAAAACCCTATCATCTTGGTCTTTATACAATTTGGGAAGTGATTTATCTTGATCGTGAGATGCTTTTACCTTTCGTAACATCTTAATTATTGCAGTATTTACAATAGGCAGATCATCAATCCATGTTAATTTTTTATCCTCTATATATTCGTAAAGTTTATCATTAGGAGCAATCACTTCTTTAAAAATATCAAGTAAAAAATCTTTATCTTCCTTAAAAGAACTCATTTTGGTACTCATGTAATCCAAATACAAATCACTTTCTTTAATAGATTTCCATAAAATAGCTACATATTCACTATCCAACTCCCAACAATTCATTTTTTTCCGATCAATTTCTTCTTTGAGCTGAAGATTTTTCTCGAGCGCTAATAATACTTCGTTATTAACAAATTTCGTGTTTGGATTTTTTTCTTCGGAGGTGGCTAAGTATTTTTTTTGACTCTTTGCCAAAAAATCTTCTGCATGTTTTCTAATCTCAACCAGTAGCTGAAGATTTATCAGAAACAAATCATACATCTGATCAATACTAAAAAGAAGAAATTTCTCTTCTTTATCAAGGTTATCACTTTGCGTCTGCCCCATCGAATAGAGAGACTGCATTACTTTTACTCTAATATGTCTTCTGGTTAACATAGAATAATTACAAAGAACTTTATATTAAAAAAACGGGCGAAAGTATTATTATAACTTTCGCCCTGCAAAAATACTATTATTTTTAATCTAGCTACCTAAAAACTTCTTTTTTATATAGCCTTTATTATATTCTTTAGAGTTCTTTTTTTCTAGCAGCAATTCTATCCTCGGCGATACTAAGGGCAGAGGCATTTGTAGTCATATTAGTTGCCTTTGCTTTATTAAGAATATCCAACGTAGTTTCGTAAATATTCTCAGTTTTGGTCATAATTTGATCTCTTCCGTATCCTTCGATTTCGGCATAAACGTTAATAATACCTCCGGCATTAATTAAGAAATCAGGAGCATAAACAATTCCTTTCTTTTGCAATAAAGGTCCGTGAATATTCTCTTCTGCCAATTGGTTATTAGCGGCTCCAGCTATAACTTTTACTTTTAATTTATCTATGGTTTCATTATTTACAGTTGCACCCAAAGCACATGGAGCATAAATATCTGCTGTTTCTGCATACAAATCATTACCTCTATAAATTTCTACACCATACTTAGCGCTTACTTCCTCTAATCTTTCTTGATTAATATCACTTATGATTACATTTGCACCTTCTTCAGATGCCAATCGTACGAGTTCTTCTCCTACATGACCAATACCTTGTACCAAAATTCGTTTACCATCTAAACTTTCATTACCATAAGCAAATTTTGTAGATGCTTTCATACCCATATACACGCCATAAGCGGTTACAGGAGAAGGATTACCAGCTCCACCTTTAGATTCTGATATTCCAGTTACATAAGGGGTAACTTCTCTTACCGTATCCATATCTGATGTTTCCATTCCTACATCTTCTGCCGTATAATATTTACCTCCTAGTGTATGAACAAATTTCCCAAAACGGGTCATTAATTCAGGAGTTTTTAATTTTTTCGGATCACCAATGATTACAGCTTTACCTCCACCTAGATTTAAACCAGTAATGGCCGCTTTGTACGTCATTCCTCTCGATAATCTCAAAACATCATTTAGTGCATCCCACTCTGTTTTATAATCATACATTCTAGTTCCTCCTAAAGCAGGTCCTAAAATTGTGTTATGCACACCAATAATTGCCTTCAATCCTGTATCTTTGTCTTGACAAAAAACAACTTGTTCGTGATTATCAAAAGAGAGCTGACCAAACACTGGGGCTTCCTTTTTCAATTGATTTGCAGTAAGCACTTCGGTTATCATGTATCGAAAAATTTAAACGGTTATAAATTATATAATATTCAAAATCAGACCGCTAAAATAAGGTATTTTTATGAATTTAAAATTTAAAGCTGTTAAACTTTACGAATTCTTTAATAATTAGACACTTAAACTTGTAGCTTTTATGCGTGCATTACGCCATTTAAACAAATACTTTCTTAAATATAAATACAGACTCATAATAGGATTAGTAATTACCATAATAGCAAGAATTTTTGCCACATTGGTTCCTACAATTGTTGGAAATTCTGTTGATATTGTAGAAAAATACATCAATAATGAGGTTACTGATATTGCCGAAGTTAAAACTGGACTTATTACTAATATTCTTTTGATTCTAGGCGCTGTTCTTATTTCTGCCTTTTTTACTTTTTTAATGCGTCAAACGTTTATTGTCGTTTCTAGGTTTATAGAATTTGATTTAAAAAATGAAGTTTTCCAACATTACGAAAAATTATCTCTTAACTTCTATAAAAAAAATAGAACCGGAGACCTAATGAACCGCATTAGCGAAGATGTATCTAAAGTAAGGATGTACGTTGGCCCGGCAATTATGTACAGTGTAAACACAATCACTTTGTTTGTGGTTGTAATAGGATATATGATTAGTATTGCTCCAGAACTTACATTATATACAGTTGCACCACTACCTATTTTATCTATATCTATTTATAAACTTAGTGTAGCCATTCATAAACGTAGTACGGTTGTGCAGGAATTCTTATCTAAACTGACCACTTTTACACAAGAATCTTTTAGTGGTATTACCGTGATTAAAGCTTATGGTATAGAATCAGAAACGCAAAAGAACTTTACGAATTTATCAAATACCAGCAAAGATAAAAACTTAGATCTTGCTAAGGTTCAGGCTCTGTTTTTTCCATTAATGGTATTACTAATTGGATTTAGTAATGTCCTAGTGATATACATAGGCGGAAAACAATTTCTTGACGGTACTATTCAAGAATTAGGTGTCATAGTACAATTTATCCTATATGTAAATATGTTAACTTGGCCAGTAGCTACTGTTGGATGGGTTAGTTCAATTGTACAACAGGCGGAAGCTTCTCAGGTAAGAATCAATGAATTTTTAAGTCAAGAACCTGAAATCACAAATTCAGTAACTCAAAAAACACCTATAATAGGAAATGTTAATTTTAATAATGTAACGTTTACCTACGACGATACTAATATTACAGCATTAAAAAATATTAGTTTTGAGGTAAAGAGTGGAGAAACTATTGGTATTGTCGGAAAAACAGGTTCGGGTAAATCAACCATATTAGACCTAATCGGAAGACTCTATGATGTTTCTTCTGGCGAAATAAATATTGACAACACCCCCATAAAACGATTAAATTTACTTGATTTAAGAGAAAACATAGGGTATGTCCCCCAGGATGCTTTCTTATTTAGTGATAGCATCAAAAACAATATCAAGTTTGGAAAAGAAACAGCTACAGATGACGAGGTGTATAATGCAGCAAAAAATGCCGTAGTACATAACAACATAATTGGATTTAGTAAAGGATACAATACCATATTAGGAGAACGAGGCATCACTTTATCTGGGGGTCAAAAACAAAGAGTATCCATAGCAAGAGCTATCATAAAAGAACCTTCAATACTACTTTTTGATGATTGTTTATCTGCCGTTGATACCGAAACGGAAGAAGAAATTTTAAGCAATCTTAACAAAATTTCTAAAAATAAGACTACTTTTATCGTTAGTCACAGAGTGTCTACGGCAAAAAATGCAGATAAAATCATCGTTATAGAAGATGGGCAAATCATCCAGGAAGGCACTCATAATCAACTAATCAAGAATGATGGCTACTATAAAGAACTCTATTTAAAACAACTTAGCGAAAAAGAAATATGAGTTTTTTTTGTCCGATTAACAAATTTTTTGGATTTTTGAAACCATCATAACATATTAATTAATTTAAGAAATACGGATTATGAATGACAATGAAATGATGGAGAAAGAAGAGATTTTCTCAAAAGTTTTACGAGCAGGAAGAAGAACATATTTCTTTGATGTAAGGGCTACAAAGGCGGGAGACTACTATTTGACAATAACAGAAAGTAAGAAGTTTACGAATGACGATGGGTCTTTTCACTACAAGAAACATAAAATCTATCTATACAAAGAAGATTTTGTAGGCTTTACTGAAATTTTAAATGAGATGACAAATTACATCGTTGATGAAAAAGGCGAAGAAGTAATTAGCGAAAGACATCAAAAAGATTATCAAAAATCTTACGAAAAAGACACTGTAGATAACAAAGAAGAGGTAACTGCTTCTACTGAAAGTTTTACAGATGTAAGCTTTGATGATATCTAATAAAATATAACTTACCTTAGTTAAGTTAAAGTTATGCAAACCGCTTCATTGTCTGAAGCGGTTTTTTTTATATTCACACATCAAAAAAATAACTCGACTGAAATGAAATATATCTTCATTACTTTGTTTGCCCTATTTCACTTTTTCTCCCAAGCGCAAAACAATCTTTCTTTAGACTATTACCTTCCTCAAAACGTTACATACGATGCTTCGATACCCACGCCACAAAGTGTTTTGGGGTTTGTACCAGGAAAATGGCATGTTTCTCACGACAAATTGGTTAGTTATATGACTGCACTAGCTGAAGCCTCTCCGAGAATAACCATAGAAAATAGAGGAACCACTTTTGAAGATCGACCTATCTTATTACTGACCATTACCTCACCACAAAATCATGGTAAAATTGACCAAATAAGACAACAACACGTAGAACTTACCGAAAGAAACGCAAGTTCGATTAACGTAGAGACATTACCAACGATTGTATATCAGGGCCTATCTATTCATGGTAATGAACCAAGTGGAGCTAATGCAGGTTTAATCGCGGCATATCATCTTGCAGCCGCTCAAGGTACCGGAATAGAACAACTTTTGGATAATGTTGTTATTTTATTTGACCCTTCTCTAAATCCAGATGGTTTACAGCGTTTTGCATATTGGGCCAATACTAACAAAAGTAAAAATATAAGCACAGATCCTCAGGATCGTGAATATAGTGAGATATGGCCAGGAGGAAGAACAAATCATTATTGGTTTGATATGAATCGTGATTGGTTACCTGCTCAATTACCAGAATCAAGAGCTCGTATCAAAACTTTTCATCAATGGTACCCTAATATTCTAACAGATCATCATGAAATGGGATCTAATAGCACTTTCTTTTTTCAACCAGGAATCCAATCTCGTACGCACCCTCTAACTCCAAAATTGAATCAAGAATTAACTAAGAAAATTGCTAATTATCACGCAAAAGCACTGGACAACATTGGTTCTTTATATTATACCGAAGAAAATTTTGATGACTTTTATTACGGTAAAGGATCTACTTTTCCAGATATCAATGGAGGTATCGGAATTTTGTTTGAACAAGGAAGTTCAAGAGGGCACGCGCAAGAAACAGATAATGGTATATTAACCTTTCCTTTTACTATCAGAAATCAATTTACGGCCATGCTTTCTACACTAGAAGCAGCAAAAACTATGCGGAAAGAGTTATTAAATTATAAACGTAACTTTTATGCTAATGCTAGAAAAGAAGTCTCAAAAGACGCTTATATCTTCGGAAATGAAAAGGATGCGGCTTCGGTATTTCATTTGGCCGAAATCCTTAAAAGGCATCAAATCACATTACATGAATTGAAACAGGATGTAACGGTTGCCGGAAAATCGTTCAAAAAAGGATATAGCTATGTAGTTTCTAAAGATCAAAAGCAAAAACGACTATTAAGAGCCATTTTTGAGAAGAGAACAAAATTTCAAGATAGTCTATTTTATGATATTTCGGCATGGACTTTTCCTTTGGCATTTAATCTTGATTATTCCGAAAACATAGCTTTATCTAACTTGGGTAATGAAGTTGTTGAGCTTAAACCCAGAACAACTAAACCTGTTAACAAAAGTAATTATGGCTATTTAATACGATGGCATGAATATTACAGTCCAAAAGCTCTCTATCACATACTATCTAAAGGATTACGAGCAAAAGTAGGTTTAAAACCTTTTTCTCTAGAGAATGCCACTTACGACTACGGCACCATTTTGATTCCTGTGCAAAACCAGCACTTAGACAGTGATAACCTTTATAAATTTCTAAAGAAAATTTCTGCAGATAGTCAGATAGATATAACAGGCGTATCAACAGGACTCACCACAGGGATTGACTTAGGTAGCAGTCAATTTAGAACATTATCCTTACCAAAAATTGGTTTATTAACTGGCAAAGGGATAACATCATACGACGCTGGTGAAATTTGGCACTTGATGGATCAACGTTATGATATACCCATCACAAAATTAACTACAGACAACCTAGATAAATCAAATTTATCAAAATATACCCACATTATTCTACCAAACAGCAGAGGTAATTTGGCTAAAGAAAAAATAGATAAACTCAAAAAATGGGTCCGAAACGGAGGAACATTAATAGGCTATCGAAATGCTGCTCAGCTCTTTAAAAATAATAATTTAATGAGTATTGAATTTTCAAAACCCGAAAACAATGCCAAAAATATATCATTTGAGCAACGACAAGATTTTTTTGGAGCCCAAGTAATTGGTGGAGCTATTTTTGAAGCAAAAATTGACAGGTCTCATCCTATAAACTATGGATATAAAAATGATAAAATAGCATTATTTAGAAACACTACACTATTTATGAAACCCGACAAACAAAGCTATAATAATCCAATTCAATACACCGAAAAACCATTGTTAAGCGGTTATATAAGTAATAAAAATCTAGATTCTTTGTCTGGGACTGTGCCTTTTAGAAAAAATGATTTTGGAAAAGGAAACACCATATTATTTACAGATAACACCAATTTTAGAGCATTTTGGTACGGAACCAATAAATTATTAATGAATGCTATTTTCTTTAGTGATGAGATGTAATAGGTAACAAAGCAACACCACAAACCATTTATAGACGGTCTCTAAATTCATAATAATGATGCAGTATTTCCTCAGGAGCTTCAACCTGGGGATAATGTCCTATTTCTTCAAGCACTATTACATCAGCATTAGGAACGATCTCTTTGTAAAACATGGCCATATGCTTTCCTGAAATAGGGTCAAAACCTCCATCTATAAGGCGTTTGGGCATATTTGTATGTTGTATAGCTTCACGCCATCTTATTTTATATGTATCTCTTTCTGTAAGATATTTAATAAGCTTAGGAAGCACATCTTTACCTTCATTATAATCTATTAACCTCCAAAACTCATCTATTTCTTGATCACTTGGCTGTGTATTCTTACCAAATATTTTTTTAAAATTTTTGGCTAATGTATTTCTTCCCATAAAATGTTTTAAAAGCACTCCAAACGGTGTAAGAAGTAATTTTTGCGTTATGGTAGGGAAATTTGTTTCAGGGAACATTCCTCCGTTTAAAAAAACTACTGATTTAATTTCAAACTCATAATTATCATTTTCCTTACTCCTTGCCAACATTTCTTGCACCACAGTATCACCATAATCATGTGCCAGAATGTGAAATGATGTAATATCATTTTTTCTAAGGAAAAACTCCCACAAATCAACCTGGGAGGCAATAGTATATTTAAATTTTTTGGGTTTTGAAGAGAAACCATAACCAAGCATATCCAGAGAATACACCCTATATTTTTGGATAAGATCATCCCAAATCTTAGACCAATCCCAACTAGCCGTAGGAAAACCGTGCACAAGAATTAAAGGTTCTCCCTTACCCTCTGCTTTATAAAAAATTTGATATTGGTCTTTATATGTAAAATAAGAACCAGAATTCTTCCATTTATCCAACATCATATTATTTTTTTCCAAACATTTTTTGAATCACCCATGCAGGTCCTATTAATAAAAATTTGAAATCTTCTATAAAGGATGGTTTCTGTCCTTCGATCTTATGACCGTAAAACTGCCCTACCCATGCCGCAACAAAGATGCCTATAGAGACCAACCATAAAGAGGCGTATTGACCAATATAATAATTAGCAATAATGCAAAAAGCTGAGAACACAAGAATTTGTAGAGCCATTTTTACTGATAATCTTATGTAAAAGAATAAAACTAACAATAGCACCACAAATGCCCAATTCTCTATAAAAGGATTTACTCCTGGTAAAATTGAAGCAAGAAACCCACTAGGAATACTCATGAGCAAACCAACAATAGAGAAAAATATAGCCGGAACACAAATAAAATGTATCGCAATGTTTGTTTTATTTTGGTGGCTTACAGCATATTCTTTAAACCAAGTTTCTAAAGATTTCATACGTTTAGTTTATTATTTTATCTTATAAAAATAAGATAATGAAAGATGTAATTAATCAAATTATGAAAAATCTCACATCATCTATTTTTAAAGTTAAGATTAGTTGTAACTAAGGTAATAATTTTTAGACTTATACTATATAAAATCGTAATTTGGAACCTCTCAAAAATTAAAAGTTATGGCTCGTACTCCTTCAAACATGTTAGCTCTTGGTACAAAAGCACCTGATTTTACGTTAATTGATACGATCACAAATGATCCAGTTTCTTTAAAAAATATTCAAGGTGAAAAAGGAACGGTTGTGATGTTTATTTGTAATCATTGTCCGTTTGTGATTCATGTAAATGAAGAAATTGTTAGAATAGCGAATGATTATCGAGTTCAAGGGTTTGGTTTTGTAGCTATAAGTAGTAATGATGTTGAAAATTATCCACAAGATGGTCCTAAAGAAATGTGGAAAACTGCTAGAAAAAATAATTACACCTTTCCTTATTTATACGATGAGACCCAAGAGGTGGCTAAAGCTTATGATGCAGCCTGTACTCCTGATTTTTATTTATTTGATGCAGAATTAAAGCTTATTTACAGAGGACAACTAGATGATTCAAGACCTGGCAATGGAATCCCTGTAAACGGACGTGATTTGCGTCAAGCTGTTGATGCTGTGTTACGTAATGCCAAAGTATCTGAAGAACAGAAGCCTAGTATTGGTTGTAATATAAAATGGAAAAATTAACCTATGTCATCAACAATTTCATTTCTTCCATGTACTCCGAGTAACATTTCTGATTTAGTAAAAATTAGCCAGCAATTTTATCCTGAGCATTATATTCATATCTGGAAAAATAATGACCCTAGTTATTATGTAAATCTAAGCTTTAGTCAGAAAGCTTTTGAAGATGACCTTAAGATTGACAATATTGCATACTTTCTTATACAAAAAGCTGATGAAAAATTGGGTTTATTAAAAATTAGAAAACATCAAGCAATTGAAGGCCATTCTGAATTTGATGCACTGCAGTTAGAAAAAATATACCTTTTAAAAAATAGTATCGGAATGGGAGTTGGTAAAAAAGGGGTAGAATTTGTTAAAAACTATGCCAACACCTTGGATAAAAAAATAATTTGGCTAGATGTAATGACTACAAGTCCAGCGCTTCATTTTTATAAAAAAATGAATTTTAAAACTATCTCTTACTATGAGTTGGACTATCCCGGGTTAAAAGATGGGTATCGAGAAATGCAGCGAATGACACTACCACTCTAAGATAGGCCAGCTACTATTTTAAGATGTGCTAAATGGTGATTACCATGCCATGCATAAATACCTATATCTTCACCTAAAGAAATTGCTACATCTCCTTCTGGATGAACAAATTCTTTTTCAAGATCCTGCGGTGATAAACCTTTGAGAAAATATACCCATTTGGCATGTAATGCCTTTATCATATCTAAAGAAAGGTAAATAGGTGCTGACTTAGTATCAAATAATTCTGCCCATAACGTTTCATTATACGCCTTAATAAGAGGTCTATCCTCTGTCATCGCCCATTTAAAACGAATATATCCATTATGATGGCTATCATGAATATGATGTATCACCTGTCTTGCTGTCCAACCACCTGATCGATAAGGAGTTTCTAATTGTTCCTCGGTGAAATTAGAGACCAACTCAATAATCTTAGATGGCAACTCTTCTATATCAGATATCCAATTAGTAATCTGATCTGGAGTTATATGTTGAGGGCATTCAAATTTTCCAATAGGATATTTAAGGTCCATATACTTATACATTAATCAACTTTAGCATACATAAATTCTTCATTCGAGAAAAGATCGACCAAAGTAAGAACGTTTTCATCAATATTTTCGATCTTATATCTATACATACGATCATCCATAGGAAAAAAACACACGAGTACACCTTCTTCTATTCTTGTTTTTAAACGATTTGCAAATTTTCCATTATAAAAATTAAATCGTATCGTTCCTTCAAAAATAATATAATCCTCGGTGTTTTGAACAAATACCCATTTTCCTTGTAAAGCATCATAGGTACCTTTGTTATAGAATTTATTATCCAACAATCCTTTCATTTTATTGGCATATCCTATAAAATCGGTTTCTGTAGTCACTTCGGTCAGCGGAGATCCAACGGTTTCCTTATCTATTTCATCTCCGTTACTGAAGAAATGTTTGGATTCGTATTTGGTAAACGATCTTGAATAATCTAGTACTTTTCGGCCATTTTCATCAGTTGCCGTTAAATAAGGTCTCTGCTTATAATTTACGTAAATCAACTGATCATTCCAGAAATAAAACTCTGTCGTTATGTTCGCACTTCGAGTACTTACTTTTCTTTTTATCTTTTTTAAACGATCGTGTTCATAATAGCCTTCTAATTCTGCTCCATGATCGGCCATTTTGTCCAAAAATTCTTCGGGATCCAAATAGAAGGTATCAAATTCTATATAGCCGTCTATAATTTCCATTTGGTCTTTTATACTTGTCAAAACCTCTTGTTTGTCTTGAGCAAACGAAAAATAACTACTACATAGAAGTAATAAAATGGTTAATAATTGTCTCATATCTAGGGGGTTAATCGGTTTTTGTTTAATAAATAATCAGTAGGCCTAAATATTTTTTAACAAAATGATTTTTACCAAAATATAAAAATCATTTTGTTAAAAGAAATTAATAATCCTAAAAATAGCATAAGCTATAAAATTTCTGATTTCTGATTTCTATTTAACTACATATTATTACATCAATCACAACAGAACAATATTGGTGATTTCTATAACAATTACCTCTTATTATTCAACAAAAAATCCCCAAAAAAATTAGGGATTTTTCATTTATTATGATAGTATTACTTCTATTTATACTACTTCACGTTTACCAATTCAACATCAAAAATAAGTGTTGCGTTTGGCGGTATAACTCCTCCTGCTCCTCTATCTCCATATCCCAGATAAGGTGGAATTACAAACCGTGCTTTATCTCCAACCTGCAACAAAGCAATTCCTTCATCCCATCCAGAAATTACTTGTCCCATACCTAACGGGAAATCAATAGGTTGATTACGTTTATACGAAGAGTCAAATACCGTGCCATCAGTTAAACTACCTTTATAATGCACTGATACTGTCTTTCCTTTTTCTGCTTTAGCACCATCTCCCTTTTGAATTACTTTATATCGTAATCCACTATCTGTTTTATCAAATCCGGCAGCCAATTCTTCTAAAAGATCTTCTGATTTCTTTTTTGCTTCTGCTTCTCGTTCTGCCTTTGCACCGTTAAATTGTCTAAACGTTTCTACTGCATTGAAATTTTCTGCATCTGCTCCTACTCTTATAATTTCTACAGCTTCAATAACATCTCCCTGCGCAACAGTATTTACAACATCTAATCCTTCAACAACTTTTCCAAAAACAGTATGTTTTCCATCTAACCAAGACGTCTCGACATGTGTAATAAAAAATTGACTACCATTAGTTCCAGGGCCAGCATTGGCCATAGATAATACTCCTGGTCCATCATGTTTTAAATCAGGATGAATCTCATCATCAAATTGATATCCTGGACCACCAGCACCTGTACCCTGTGGATCACCTCCTTGAATCATAAAATCGGCTATTACTCTATGAAAATTTAAACCGTTATAATATGGTTTTCCTTGAGGAATAGCTTGGTTATCTATATTACCTTCGGCTAATCCAACAAAATTACCAACGGTACCTGGTGTTTTTTTATATTCAAGATTAATTAGAATACTTCCTTTTGATGTATTAAACTTTGCGTATAATCCTTCTTGCATAGTTATTTATATTTTCGGGTTTTAATTTTTGAGTTGCAAAGATAACTAATTGCTAATGGTTTACCATATTAAAAAACAGGATTGTTTTTAATTTTAAACCAACAAAAACCACCAAAAATTTAATAAGGAATTTAGATGCTAAAGACTCCTGTTACCTACTACTCTATTAGATCAATTAACTCTTTAGCTTCAACGTATTTGAAGTTACTTGTATCGGCTGTAATAGATTGTAAGGCCTCTAAGAGCAATTCTCTATTATTTTGTTTTAAATACACCATTGCTCTATACCAATCAGCTTTTTTACTTTGCAACGTACCAGATGATGCTAGTGAGTTAAACTGACCTATGGCTTTATCAAAATTATCTACTTCTAAATACGCAATACCAGTATATATATAGCTTAGAGGATTTATCGACTCTGCCTCACTTTGATATTTTACAAAAATAGTAATAGCTTCATTGTATTTTTTATCTTCAAATAGCAATTGCGCATTTTCAATTAACTTGTCATTCTCTTCACCTCTAGTAATCAAAGAAGGGATATCATCTACCTGGATGTATTGTGCATACAATTTATCTGTACTACTATCCTTAAAAACAAAAAGAGAAATTGTCATTAACACTGCAATTGCAGCGGCTATTCCAATAAACAAAGGTCTTCGGTTACTGGTAGACAAACGATTTTCGGCAATAACCTCATTAATTGATGTTTTTAATACTGCTGTCTCATCACTTTTAAAAAAAGATTTGAGTTGTTTTGCCTCACTATTCTTTAATATTTCTTTATTTCCTTCGGCCCAATCTTCTTCATTATAGACCAAGCGCATGTCTTTTTGCAACTTTAATTCTTCGGCAAGAGTAATGTCATTACCAACCTTTATTTCAAAAGCTTGCTTCTCTTCGACAGACATCTCATTGTCAAGATATTTTTCTATTTCTAATAAAAAATCGTTCATAAATCTTTTATACTATTATATCTAGGGTCATTTTTAATCAATTTTGTTAATTGCGATTTACAATTAAAAATACGTTGTCTTACTACATTATCCGAACTATAATCCAACTTTTCAACTATTTCTTTATAGGGTGTTTTTTGAAAGAAAAGTTGAAGTAATTGTTTACAATTATCAGATATTTCTTTTAGCTTCTCTTGAAATAATTCCCATTTTTCTTGTTCCAAAACTGCCATAGTCATATCATCTTCTTCACCTACTAGTTCTATAGTATCTTCTTTTGTTACCATCCTTTTTTGTTTTTTTAGTTCTCTTAGCCATAAATTCCTACACGCACCAAATAAATAGGCCTCCAAAGAGCTCTCTATCACAAAAGATTTTACTTTATATCTCGCAATTAATTGTAGCAAAGCTTTCTGAAAAACATCCTCTGCATCGGTACGATCCCCACTATTTTTTTGAATATAACTTGCTATCTTAGGGAAAGATGTGATATACAATTTTTGTATAACCTCTTTATTTCCTGTTGCTAGTTCTTTTAAAAGGTCTATTTCTCTCACAAACGTTAAAAATTCCTTAATGTTTTAATTTTTATTACTTTTGCCCGGTAACTTTTTTAAGTAAGGGGAACATACTAATAAATTAGAAAACAAAAAAAATATTTTAAATGAAAAAATCAGCTTTATTAATTTTAGCTGCAATTTTTGTAATTGGAATACAAAGTTGCTCTATAGACAAACAAGAAGAAATCGCGCCGCAAGATTTCTCTATTACTAAGGAGGACTCCTTAGACAAAAATGGTTTCCCATTGTGTTTTAAAACAGTATATATGTTTTATGGCAACATGAGTCCTATAAATAGACGAACATTTAAACGTCTAGCGAAGGATACTTGGTATTCTAATCAGACAGTAACAATTGTTGAGTCATTGTGTCCTAATGTCGAGATATGGACTATATCCTGTAGCAATAGAACAGGGTATGCGAAAAGTGAAGGTGAGGACCCTGAGACTGTTGAAGTAGAAGACAGTTTAATACTTGGTTCGGGTGATGCGCCTCCAGCTCCTTTCCTCACTAATACTCCTAGATATGTAGAAGGTGGTTTTAATTTTAATGCATGCGTCACAGGTATCGAAGATCCTATTATTATAATACCAGATGATGATAACCCACATAACACACCGGGATCACCTATAAGAAATATTAAGTAATTAAAATTTTATTATTTTAGGTTTATCAATTCTCATTATTACTTAATCCTAACCCTTGGTACAATATGGGAACATATAAATTGTTAAAATTTCTATTATTATATTTCCTGATTCATAATTGTATGGGTCAGGAAATATCTTTTGCATTAGATTCTATTCATCAATTAGAGGGCTCTGATTATGAAAAACTTGTCTTGTATCAAGATCTTCTGGATACATACGAACAAAATAAAGATTACACACAATTAGGGCATGATGCACATCAATTAGCCAAATGGATACATTCTGAAAAAAAATGGACTCCCGCTATTGACATAGCTCAAACTGCCTATAAGGCAAGAGAAAAAGCAATTCCTTTTCATCCAGAAAACTTAAAACGTAGTTATTATAATTATGCTAATTTTCATAGAAGGATTGGCAAATACACCATAGCTATTCGTTATTTCAGAAAAATGCTCGAAGTAAAAGAATCTGATTTTTTTCATGCCAGAGCATATGGCTTGATTGGCAAGAGCTATACGGCAATTGGAGATCCATATCAAGCTCTAGAAAATCAATTACAAGCTTTTAAATATTTTGATCCGGTAAAGGACAAAGTATTGATTATATCTAATCATATTAACACAAGTATCACCTATAGCAACAAAAGAACTCAAAAAAATTTTGACAAAGCTATCTCACACTTATTAACAGCGGATTCTTTAATTAGTACCATTAAAAATCCTAGCAAACATGAACTATATGCAATTAACAATAACTTGGGAGGTATGTATTATCAAAAAATTGGCAAAGAAAATGATATTAAAGCTATTGCTTATTTTGAAAAAGCCCTAGAACTTGCCAAGGAAATGAAAATTAATAAAAATCTGGCCCAAATTAATTTAAACTTAGGTACAGTGTATAGCGCATCCGATATGAGCGTTGCAAACACCTATCTAAAAAAAGCTTTAACCTATACTACTAACAAAAAAGCGAATTATTTAATCCCCGAAATCTATACGGAATTTGGCGCGATAGCTTGTGCTAAAAAAGAATACCAAAAAGCCTTAGAATATTATACAAAATCGTTTTTACATTATTTTAATATAGAAACTGATGATATACATTGGTTACCCTCAAAAAAAGAATTAGCTAATATCAACGACAAAACTCTTGTTTTTGAGCTATTAAAAAGAAAACTAGAAGCATATCTTGCACAAGGTAAAAAAGGAAATAACAATACTGCATATACAAATGCCATAAGAACCGTAAAAACAAGTAGTGATTTGGTAGACCTTATCATGAGGGAAAATCTTTCGAATAGATCCAAGTTATATTGGAAAACCATAGCCTCTCAAATTTATATATCGGGAATTGAAGCATGTTACCAAGTACAGAATCTTGAAGATGCTTTTTATTTTATGGAAAAAAACAAAGCCTTATTACTCACGCAAGAAATCTCTAAAAAGAAAACAAATACCCCTGAAGAAATTCTTGAACACGAGAAAAAAATTGAAAAAGAAATCATTCATCTTCAAAAAATATTTCGTAACATTTCTGATATCAAAAAAGATTCGATATCAGATCTAATACTTACACAAAAAAATGAGCTACAACAATTTAAAGATTCTTTATCTAAGCAATATCCTGTATATTTTTCGTCTGTCCTTAATCCTAAAACAATATCGTATTCGCAATTAGAAGTAAAAAATAACGAAGTAATTATAGAATACACCATGACCGAAACAGTCGCTCGTGTTGTACCAAATGCTTACGGAATGGTCATATCCAAAGATCACCAAATACTTTTTAAACTTACAGATAATCAAAAACTCTTAGACAACATTTATAGTTTAAGAACGCTATTAAACACTCCTTTTAAAAGTATAGAAGATATTACAACTTATAAAAATACAGCACATGAATTGTTCACCACTCTTTTTCCTGAACAAATAAGAGATTATCTTACAAATAAAAAAGTGACCATTATAGCAGATCACATGCTTAGTTTTATCCCTTTTGAAGCACTTGTTACTAATATAGATATGGGAACCTATTTGATAGAAGATTGTGAAATAAACTACACCTATTCATTATCGTTTCAAAAAGAAAATGCAAATATTACCAGGCAAACAGACTATGATTTTTTGGGCATAGCACCAGTACAATTTAAAAATGGATTAGTACAGCTAAGCAAAAGTGAAAAAGAAATCAATACAGCCAAAACTTATTATACAGGCTCTATATTAGTTGGAGAAACAGCTACAAAAGAAAACTTTATCAAACAGGCATCAAATTATAAAATTTTACATTTGGCCACCCATGCAAATGCATCGGATACTATAACTCCTTGGATTGCATTTCATGATTCGAAATTAATCCCTGAAGAATTTAACACATTCGAAAACAATGCCGAATTAGTTATACTTAGTGCCTGTAATACGTCATTAGGAGAATTACAAAAAGGTGAAGGAGTACTTAGTCTAGCCAGGGGGTTTTTTAAATCTGGTGCCAATACTGTAATCCCTTCATTATGGAGTACCAATGACAAAACTACCGCCAGTATTACTTCTGATTTTTACAACAACCTTAGCAAAGGAAAAACAAAATCAAAGGCATTACGTATGGCAAAATTAAACTATCTTAATAATAATACTGATGCAGAGGCTTCTCCGCATTATTGGGCTCCCCTTATTCTAATTGGTGATAGTACAACATTATTACCAATAAAAGAATACAATGTAATACAAATTGTTTTTATGGTTATTATTGGCATTATTATCTGTATGGTATTTTTTTACTTTTTTCGCAAAATAAAAAAGACGTCAATTTGATATTGTTTTAAAAAATTTAACATTTTGTTCATTTTTCTTACTTTCGCGCATTAACATTTTTATGTTTGGGGAAACATATTAATGTATAAGAAACAAAAAAAACACTTTAAATGAAAAAAACAGCTTTATTATGTATAGCTGCAATTATGCTAATTGGGATACAAAGTTGCTCTATAGAAGAACAAGAAGAAATTGCACCAAAAAATTTCTCTACACCACAAGAAACATTAACTAAAAGCTTTGCACCACCTAGCCTTACATGTGAGAAAAGAATTTATGTCTATTTTGGAAATATGTCTACTAAACGAAGGCTTTTGTTTAGAGAAAAGGCCAGACGTAAGTGGTATAGCTCCATAACTCTTGAAGAATCTTTATGCCCATTAACTGAAATATGGCTTGTACCTTGTGATGCGATATTTAACCCAAAAAGTGATGGAGAGGAATCTAAAACTATTAATGCTGAAGCAAGCGAAGCTTTAGGAGATGAAGATGGAACTCAGGAAAATACCGCTAGTCGCCCCCCCGTTTATCTGCCAAGCAATTTTATTAATGTAAGAGTTTGTACTATTAATCCGGAAATCATCGACCCAAATCCGGATAATGATAATGATGATGATGGTGATACTGGTGATACCATTGGTATACCGATACAGTAATTAATTCAAATCGAGGTTACATAGATTTTCCTTTTGGTAATCTAATACTATAAAACTGGCTGATAACACTTTGTTATCAGCCAGTTTTGTTTTCTATACATTTTATTTATTCACTTCTTAAAAAAAAACATTTCGTATAGTAACATTTCATGATTTTATAAACAATAGTATAGATAACATTATCGAAGACATATCACCTGAGTGTCTATAACTGTTCGGGATACTATAAGTTCAAAAATTCATAATCATGAAGAAAAAAAAATTAGAAGGTTTATCATTAAGTAAAAATGTGATCTCAAAGCTCAGTGGACATCACGTAAAAGGAGGAGGACTTGTCACATCTGCCTGTGGTTTTGGAACAAGCAGACATTGTGAAGAAAACTCTGCTGTAATACATTGCGATTCAAGAAACTGCGATGTTATTTCACAAGGTATATGCCAGCAAACACAACAAGAATGCGGATCTTTTCAGGTAGCTTGCAATTAAATTAAAAAAACGAGATTGTTTTTAAAAACAATCTCGTTTTAAACTTTTATGATATGTGCAACGGTTTTAGTTTGCTACCTCACTAATAAATTTGATTCGATACAAACGAAGTTCCTCATCATCATAATCGCCATCAAATTCTTCAATAGCAATATCTATTTTATCATTTTCGGCATCTAGAAAATATTCATGAATTTCTTCTTGTTGATCTTCATCCAAAATTTCGTCAACCCAATAAGCTATATTCAATTTGGTACCACTATAAACGATAGCTTCCATTTCTTTGATAAAAGCATTCATATCCATACCCTTGGCAGCCGCAATATCATCTAGCGGTAATTTACGATCCACATTTTGTATGATATATAGTTTAAGTCCACTATTGGCACCTGTACTTTTTACTACAAAATCATCCGGTCGATCTATATTGTTCTCTTCAACATATTTTGCAATAACATCTACAAAAGCTGTTCCGTATTTTTTTGCTTTTCCTTCTCCTACACCATGCACATTACCTAGTTCTTCTACAGTAACGGGATATTTAAGAGCCATATCATCAATAGATGGATCTTGAAAAACTACAAAAGGGGGAACCCCTAATTTTTTGGCCACAGATTTTCGTAAATCACGTAATATTCCTGCCAATTTATCATCTCCTCCTCCTTTGGCTCCAGATTTTGCTGCCGTAATAATAGAATCATCCGTGGTTTGATCATAAATATGATCTTCGGTCATCATAAAACTAACCGGATTCTTTATGTATTCTTTCCCATCAGGAGTTACTCTAATCACTCCATAGGTTTCTATATCTTTTTTTAAATATCCTGCCACCAATACTTGACGTACCAATGCCATCCAGTATTTATCATCTTGGGCATTTCCACTACCAAAAAATGGTTGCTTATGCGTTTTATGCGAAATAATAAGGGCGTTACTTTTTCCGATAAGTGTGCTCACAAGATCTTTCGACTTATAGATTTCACCTGTTTTACTAACTACTTCGAGTACTAATTTCACTTCATCCTTAGCTTCGTGTTTTTTCTTAGGATTACGCACATTATCGTCCATATCGGCTCCTTCGCCTGTAACATCATCAAACTCTTCTCCAAAATAATGTAAAATAAATTTACGTCTCGAAATTGAAGTTTCGGCAAAAGCAACTACTTCTTGCAACAAAGCATGGCCTATCTCCTGCTCTGCCACAGGCTTACCACTCATAAACTTCTCTAGTTTCTCAATATCTTTATAGGCATAATACGCCAGGCAATGTCCTTCGCCTCCATCTCTACCTGCGCGTCCTGTTTCTTGATAATAACTCTCAATACTTTTTGGCATATCGTGATGGATCACAAACCTTACATCTGGTTTATCGATCCCCATCCCAAAAGCAATAGTGGCCACAACCACATCAACATCTTCCATTAAAAACATGTCCTGATGCTTTGCTCTTGTTTTGGCATCTAATCCTGCATGATATGGCACAGCTTTAACACCATTAACCTCTAGCGTTTGAGCAAGTTCTTCTACCCTTTTTCTGCTTAAACAATATACAATACCACTTTTACCACCATTTTGTTTTACAAAACGAGTGATATCTGCATCGACATTTTTAGTTTTCGGGCGTATTTCATAATATAAATTTGGCCTGTTAAAAGAAGCCTTAAAAGTCTTGGCATCAGTCATTGCCAAATTTTTAAGAATATCTTCCTGCACTTTTGGAGTAGCAGTAGCTGTAAGCCCAATAATAGGGATATCCTCTCCTATTCTCTTTATAATATTTCTAAGATTTCTATATTCGGGTCTAAAGTCATGACCCCATTCGCTAATACAGTGTGCTTCATCTACTGCTAAAAAAGATATTTTTTGGGTCTTCAAAAAGTCCACATATTCTTCTTTGGTAAGTGATTCTGGAGCTACATATAGCAATTTGGTGACACCATTAATGATATCATCTTTTACTCTTCTAATTTCTGATTTGTTCAGTGATGAATTTAGCACATGGGCTATTCCTTCTTCTGCAGAAATACTTCTAATTGCGTCTACTTGATTTTTCATCAATGCAATTAGTGGGGACACCACAATAGCGGTTCCTTTACACATCAAAGCGGGCAGTTGGTAACATAGGGATTTCCCACCGCCTGTAGGCATTATTACGAAAGTATTTTGCTTATTCAGAATACTTTCTATTACCTTCTCCTGTAATCCTCTAAATTGACTAAAACCAAAATACTTCTTTAGAGCATCTTGTAAGTCAGTTTCATTCAAACTCATTAAATCTCTTAACTTTTATATACCAATTAAATAAAGATTTTACCAACACCAAAATCCGTTTCCCCAGTACAGATTTAGTGGATGTTATCAGTTTCAATTTTAGTTCGTCAAATATAAGGAAACCATAAATTATTATCCTTTTTTTTGACAGTATTTAAAATTAATGCGGTATTGTATACCTTTGCGTAAATTAAAGATAATAAAATCTTTATTTATAACACGCAAATTTTTTAAATTTTGAATACCCAAGATACTATAATCTCTTATGCTAAAAAAACAATAGCAGAAGAAGCCCAAGCGATTGCCTATCTAGAAGAACTTATTGATGAAGAATTTTCGGAGGCAGTTAAAACCATACAAAACTCTAAAGGTAGAGTTATAATTACCGGTATAGGTAAAAGTGCTATTATAGCTACTAAAATTGTAGCCACTATGAATTCTACAGGAACTCCTGCAGTTTTTATGCACGCTGCAGATGCTATTCATGGGGATTTAGGAAATATCCTTAAAGATGATGTGGTAATTTGCATTTCTAAAAGTGGTAACACACCCGAAATAAAAGTACTGGTTCCATTAATTAAGAATTTCAAAAACCCTCTCATAGGTATTACTGCTAATAAAGATTCCTTTTTGGGTAAAGAAGCTGATCATATATTACATGCTTATGTAGATAAAGAAGCTTGCCCAAATAATCTAGCACCCACCACAAGTACTACAGCTCAACTGGTTATGGGCGATGCCTTGGCCGTTTGTTTACTACATTTGCAAGGATTTTCTAGTCGTGATTTTGCAAAATATCATCCGGGAGGAGCATTAGGAAAAAAATTATACTTGCGAGTAAGTGATATTACTTCGAGTAATGAAAAGCCACAAGTAGCACCCAACGCCAATATAAATACAGTAATTGTAGAAATGACAGAAAAAAGACTTGGTGCCACTGCTGTTACAGAAAACGGAACCATTTTAGGAATTATTACGGATGGAGATTTGCGTAGAATGTTAACCACTAATACTTCTTTTGAAGGGTTAACTGCCAAAGACATTATGTCTGCAAATCCTAAGCAAATCAATAACGATGCAATGGCCGTTGATGCTCTTGAGGTTTTAGAAGGAAATTCAATATCTCAATTGCTAGCAGAGGATAATGGAAATTATGCAGGTTTATTACATATTCATGATCTAATTAGAGAAGGTATTTTATAATGGCAGGATCTGATCAAAGAAACCCTCAATCGATGTCTTTTCTGGACCATCTAGAAGAGTTACGCTGGCACCTTATTAGAGCTACTTTGGCAATTCTTATTGCTGGAGTTGCAGCATTTATTGCAAAAGAGTTCATTTTTGATGTCATTATTTTTGGACCCAAAAAACCTGATTTCCCAACATATAAAGGGTTATGCAACTTATCTAAATTTCTTGGTTTAAACGAAAGTTTGTGTTTTAAAGAGCTTCCATTTAGTGTGCAAAGTAGAAAAGTAGCAGGTCAATTTTCGGTACATATTTGGACATCTATAACAGCTGGTTTTATTATTGCTTTCCCATATGTTTTATACGAATTCTGGAAATTCCTGGCTCCTGCACTATATGATAATGAGAAAAAATATTCAAAAGGGTTTATCATTATCTGTTCTTGGTTGTTTTTCTTAGGTGTACTTTTTGGATATTATGTAATCACTCCACTTTCAATTAATTTCTTAGGAGGATACCAAGTAAGCAAAGAAGTACTTAATGAATTTGATATTGATAGTTATATTGCATTGGTTCGTGCGGCTGTAATTGCCTGTGGATTAATTTTTGAGTTACCTGTAATCATGTTTTTCCTCACCAAAATAGGGCTCGTCACTCCAGAATTCTTAAAAAAATATCGAAAATTTGCATTAGTAATTGTACTAATTTTATCAGCTATAATTACCCCACCTGATATAGCAAGCCAAGTAATCGTTGCAATTCCTATTTTAATATTATATGAGGTAAGTATCTTTATTTCGAAAATTGTAATTAAAAAAGAAAAGAAAAAACTACAAAATCAAGCATAATGAGCAATATAGTAGATGAATTTAATGCCTACAGAGAAAAAATGAATTCTCGTATTCTTGAAGACAACAATAAAGTAATCAAAAGAATATTTAATCTAGACACCAATGCCTTTATGGAAGGGGCTTTGAATGTTAAAACAAAAGAATTACTAGGGTTGGTTGCTTCTGCCGTATTACGCTGTGATGACTGTGTTCGTTATCATCTCGAAACATGTCATAAAGAAGGAATGACCAAGGAAGAAGTAGCTGAAGCTCTTAGTATTGCCACTTTGGTTGGAGGTACGATCGTAATTCCGCATTTACGTAGAGCATACGAATTTTGGGATGCTTTAGAAGAAAAAGCATCACAAAATTAAAATATCAAGTTTTAAAAGAATAATGTACATTTATCGATACGTTATAGCAACACCCCAATGATAAAGAAGTCATTCTATTATGAAGTTAAAAGCAGACAATCTAGTAAAGTCTTATAAAGGTCGAAAAGTAGTAAAAGGTATATCTCTAGAGGTAAATCAAGGAGAAATCGTTGGGTTATTAGGCCCTAATGGAGCTGGTAAAACGACTTCTTTTTATATGATTGTGGGGTTAGTGAAACCTAATGGAGGAAAAATTTCATTAGAAAGCACAGACATTACCAAATACCCTATGTATAAACGTGCCCAAAATGGTATCGGTTATTTGGCACAAGAAGCATCGGTTTTTAGAAAATTAAGTATAGAGGATAACATCTTAAGTGTCTTACAGCTTACGAGCCTTTCTAAACAAGAACAACTTGACAAAATGGAGGCCCTGATTGAGGAATTTGGATTAGGTCATATTCGTAAAAACCGTGGTGATTTATTAAGTGGTGGTGAGCGTCGTCGAACTGAAATAGCCAGAGCATTAGCAACCGACCCCAACTTTATTCTTTTAGATGAACCTTTTGCCGGCGTAGATCCAGTAGCAGTTGAGGATATTCAACGTATTGTAGCCCAATTAAAAAATAAGAATATTGGTATCTTAATAACAGATCATAATGTTCAAGAAACATTGGCCATAACCGACAGAACATATTTAATGTTTGAAGGAAGTATTTTAAAAGCAGGAAAACCAGAAGAATTAGCCGAAGATGAGATGGTACGTAAAGTATATCTAGGACAAAACTTTGAATTAAGAAAAAAGAAAATAGATTTTAATCAATAAATACTAGACACCGTTACTATTTTTATCTCTCCAGAATAGTGATATCAGGATATACAGGATTATAATTAAGGGTATCGCAACAAACTGTAATACTATAATTAGGATTGCAGTAATAAGTAAGAAGATATATCGAATTTTATTTTCTTTAAACCCCCAGGTTTTAAATTTTAATGCGAATAACGGAATTTCGGCATTTAACAGATAACAGCTTACCAGAGTAGTCCCTATCAAAAACCATTTGTTCAAGATCAATTCTGATACAAAGGCTTCATGCTGAAACTTCAAAATTAACGGTAAACTAATAATTAACAACGTATTTGCTGGCGTAGGTAATCCAATAAATGAAGAGGTTTGTCTTGTGTCAATATTAAACTTTGCTAATCTATAGGCTGAAGCTAATGTGATCAAAAGTCCTAATAAGGATACATAAGACCAATCAAAACTCATTAAAATTTGATTAGTTTCCCAAGAACCTGGAGTCACATAAAACGGTTTACCAAATACTTGCGATAATAATTGATACATAACAATACCAGGTACTACACCACTTGTAACCATATCTGCCAAAGAATCTAATTGAAGTCCTAAATCACTTTGGGCATTTAGTATTCGAGCCGCAAAACCATCAAAAAAATCAAATCCAATACCTAAGATTACGAAAAAAGCTGCAAACTCAAGATTGCCGTTAACTGCAAAGATTACTGCAATACAACCACAAAAAAGATTTAGTAGTGTTATACTATTTGGAATTTGTTTTTTAATCCACATGAATTCTGATTTTGTGTAAAAATAGCAAACTATTTTGGTCTATTAATCAAGATTTAAAATATGACATTATATCCTTAACAAAAAAGAAGTATACTATTTTATAATTTGTAACTAAATAAGTTTATTTTCGTTATTCTATATAGTGTATATCTCTACTATGAAAAATATTCTATTGGCTATCCTTTCCGGATTACTCTTAGCCGTAAGCTGGCCAACCTATGGCTTTCCGTTATTTCTATTTTTTGGTTTTGTACCTCTCTTAGTTATCGAATATAATATTCGGTATAAAAAGCGAAGCAAAATAACAATTTTTGGACTTGCATTTCTTTCTTTCTTTATATGGAACATCATAACAACATGGTGGATATATAATTCCTCAGCATTTGGTATGTGGGTTGCCGAAATTGTTAACACACTTATGATGACCATTGTTTTTTGGACCTATCATGTCGTTGCTAAAAAAACAAACTTTACCATTAGCACAATATTTCTAGCTTGTTTTTGGATGAGTTATGAATATCTTCATCTAGAATGGCAAGTATCCTGGCCTTGGCTTAATTTGGGTAATGGGTTTGCTAGTTTTTCTTCTTGGATACAATGGTATGAGTATACCGGAACCTTTGGAGGAACTTTATGGATCTGGATTGTAAATATTGGAATTTTTAAAAGTGTTTTACTTTTTATAGAACACAAAGACAAAACTATTTTATATCGGTCAGCTATTCGAAATGGATTATTAATCTTAATCCCAATACTTATTTCTGTTATTATTTTAAAAACCTATACAGAAAAAGGAAAGGAGATTGAAGTGCTCCTCTTGCAACCTAATATCAATCCGTATACCGAAAAATACAATACTTCAGATAAACGCGTTGGTGAATTATTAACTACATTAACAAATTCAGAAATAACAGATAACACTGATTTTATTATTGCTCCAGAAACTGTTTTTGCAGACAACAATAGACTGCATCAATTTTCAAATTCTACTGCAAAAAAAACAGCTGAAAATATTTTACGAATCTATCCCAATGCGCATTTTCTTTCAGGAATTTCATTAATTGATGTATTCAATGATCCGTCAAGAATAAGGCCACAAACAAATATTCACAGAGAAAACCTCTTTTATGACGATTATAATTCTGCTTTTTTTGTCCGTCCAAACGGAACTAATGAGTTATATCACAAAAGTAAATTAGTCGTAGGTGTTGAGAATTTCCCTTATCAAAGTATTCTCAAACCAATTCTTGGAGATGTCATGATTGATCTTGGAGGGACTGTAGCCAAAAAAACAACGCAAGAAAATCGTGAAGTTTTCTTTACCCAAGATAGTACAGGTGTTGGAACAATGATATGTTACGAAAGTATCTATGGTGAGTTTACAACTGGTTATGTGAAAAACGGAGCTGATTTTTTATCCATAATAACTAATGATGCTTGGTGGGGTAATACACAAGGGCATAGACAACATCTCTCTTTTGCCAAATTAAGAGCCATTGAAACCCGAAGAAGTATTGCTCGTAGCGCAAATACTGGTATCTCTGCAATAATAAATCAAACAGGTACAGTAGTTTCTTCATTAGGTTATGAAAAACAAGGAGTCCTAAAAGGAACATTAAAAACTAATGACAAGGTCACTTTTTATGTGAAAGCTGGAGATTATATTGCGAGAATTTCTATTTTCTTGGCAGTTTTTATCTTTTTATTTTCGGTAACTCGGCGTAAACAAAAAATAGCAAAGCCATAAACTGTTTGATATACATCGGTACGCTATCAATAATTCACTCGATAGGTTTTTGTTCTATTGGTTATTACGGAACAACTTATTCTTAATTGGGTTACACCAGAAATTTGAAGTACAGGATCTCCAGGAAGTCCGCCATATTCAACAATATATCCTTGAGCTTGATAGGCTCCACCTCCACCTGCAATTGGTAAATCGTTCCAAGAATTTTGAATACCAATTGTGTCATCAGTGATATGTGCATAATGTTCTCCACCAGCACCAACATTGTTAGGCTCTCCAGTATTCCAAAATGCAAATTCGCCAAGCACCACAGTACCTGTTTGATTTCCTATCCAAAATGACGTTCCTGCCTCGGGGCCGGTTTCCCAGCGCCAATCACCTTCTCCTGTTCCAAAATTATCACTTGCCCCTATCCATCCGGTTCCTGTTATCTGATCTCCTGCAAAAGCTGCCTCTATAGCACTAGTAAGGGTTGTTAAATATCCTTGAAAGCCAAAAAATGTCCTTAACGCTGCCTCGTCTCTTGCATCATCCCATCTGATACCTAAAGAAGGTATAAACTCATAATAATGTCCCGTTTCTGGCAAAAACAAAGGAGTACCTAATACAACAGAAAATTCTCTCAGCACACTAACAGCTGGTGGAGTAGAAGAAAAAGTAACTGCTAGGACTGCTGCTTCGAACTCGGCTAAGGTGGCTGGACCTGCTAAGGTTAATCTTCCCTCGGTAACATCCCAAGTATCTGTAATATTTGGATGAGATCCTGTTAATGTTAGTAAATCTTGTCCGTTTTGATACCCTGTAGAAATTTGTATTGTTAACTGATCTAATTGTGTATCATCAGCATCTGTAATACTAACCGTTTGGACAACAGGGATAGAATTTGTTGCATTAGGGCAAAAAAGTTGATCTCCCGTAACACTTATAACTGGTGCCGCATCAATTAATATAACTTCTATTTGTACATCATCAGCCATAAAAATATCCCCTGCATCAGACCAATCATTGTTATTATTAATAAATCTTATGGTAGTATTTGCAGAAATGAATGCCGAAATATTTTGAGTGAAAGTACCAGTTTGAGTTCCGCCAAAAGTTGCTAATGTTGTAAAACTAGTTCCATCACTTGATACTTGGATAGACATAAATTCATTAGCATCCAAAGTCTGAGTTTCCCAATCAAAAGACAAAATAGCCGATGAAGTTCCTGATAAATCCGCAGTTCTGGTAATTGTTTCGCTCCAAATCCAATTAAAATCTAATTGATTTCCTAAAATAGCAATAAACCCACCAGCCGGATCATTATTGGTAGCAAAAGGTTCGGTTTCTATCCAATTACCAGCCCAGTTTAAAGTACCGTCATTATTAGCGTAAGAAACTGTGCCAAAATTATCAAGATAGGTCTCTTGAGCCAGTAGAAAATGTGTACACCAAAAAATAGCAATCGTAAGTAAAAATTTATTCATAGGCATTGTTATAGTTCAATTTAGGGTAATCAAAATATACGTAAAAATAAGAAATAATATATAATTGTACTCAAAAGAAAGATCATAGAACGTTTAAAACCTTTCATAGAATCTATTTCTATTTATCTTTGCCTCAATTTTAAAATTAATAAGTGAATTACGTATCTGTAGAAAATATAGCCAAGGCATTTGGAGAACGAGTTTTGTTTAATGACATTTCTTTTGGAATTAATGAAGGGCAAAAAGTAGGTTTTGTAGCCAAAAATGGAACCGGTAAAACTTCCTTACTTAACATTATCGCTGGTGATGAAGAACCTGATAGCGGTCAAGTAGTATATAGGAAAAACTTAAAAGTTTCTTTTTTATCACAAGAACCCAATCTGGACCCAAACCTAACCATCGAACAGACTATTTTTGCATCGGATAATGAAACACTGCAGATTATTAATGCCTATGAAAAGGCGTTACAAAATCCTGATGATGCAGAAAATTATCAAAAAGCGTTTGAACAAATGGATGCTTTTAATGCATGGGATTTTGAAACTCAATACAAACAAATACTTTTTAAACTAAAATTAGATGATTTAGATAAAAAAGTAGGAGATCTTTCTGGGGGTCAAAAAAAAAGACTTGCACTTGCTAATATCTTATTAAGTAAACCCGATTTACTTTATCTAGATGAACCTACAAACCATCTTGACTTAGAGATGATTGAGTGGCTCGAGGAGTATTTTGCCAAAGAAAATTTCACCCTTTTTATGGTTACCCATGATCGATATTTTCTTGAAAATGTTTGTAATGAAATTGTAGAGTTAGAAAATGGCAAGTTATATAGCTATAAAGGTAATTATGCCTATTACCTGAATAATAAAGAGGCTAGAATTGCAAATGAACAAATTGCCACAGATAAAGCAAAACAACTATATAAAAAAGAACTGGATTGGATGCGGCGTCAACCAAAAGCACGTACTACAAAATCTAAATCTAGAATTGATGACTTTTTCGAAATAAAAGAACGCGCTCATAAACGTCGTAATGATCATGAAGTACAATTAGAAATCAACATGGAGCGATTAGGAAGTAAAATTCTTGAAATCCATAAAGTTTCTAAAAGTTTTGAGGATTTGGTCCTATTAGATCAATTCGAATATGTTTTCAAAAAAGGAGAACGTATAGGTATCATCGGAAAAAATGGAACAGGTAAATCAACCTTTCTTAATATGATCACTGGAGGAATTGCTCCTGATCAAGGAAAAATTGTTATAGGTGACACCGTTAAATTCGGGTACTATACTCAAAGAGGTATTGTGATTAAAGAAGGCCAAAAAGTGATTGATGTCATTCGAGAATTTGGAGATTACATTCCTTTAAAAAAAGGCAGGCAAATTTCGGCACAACAATTATTAGAACGTTTCTTGTTTGATCGAAAAAAACAATATGATTTTGTTGAAAAGTTAAGTGGTGGCGAGCGAAAAAGACTGTATTTATGTACAGTACTTATTCAAAATCCGAACTTTCTAATATTAGATGAACCTACTAATGATCTTGATATAGTAACCCTTAATGTTTTAGAAAACTTTCTGTTAGATTTTCCTGGTTGTTTACTTGTGGTATCTCACGATCGTTATTTTATGGACAAAATTGTAGATCATTTATTTGTTTTTCAAGGGAATGGAATAATTCAAGATTTTCCGGGCAACTATACTGATTACAGGATCTATGAAAGTAGCGGTACACCATCCGAAGTTTCTAAGTCAGAAAATACTGAATCAAAAACGAAGAAAACCTGGAAAAAAGATAATAAACCTGGGCTCTCCTACAATGAACAAAAAGAGTTCAATAAAATAGAGCGCGATCTTAAAAAATTAGAAATCGAAAAAAAAGATATAGAAAGTCTTTTTGCGAAAGGTACGCTCGAAGGAGATAAAATTAATGAGGAGTCTCAAAAACTACAACAAATTATTGATAAAATTGAGGAAAATGAAATGCGTTGGTTCGAACTTTCAGAAAAAATCGAAGAATGATAAATTGTAAAGAACATAATATCTTATACGTCTAACCCCAAAACACCTCATGTTCTTCAAAACTAAATCTTTTTTAAAATTTATTTTTAAGGCTACCAATCAACATGGTGTTCATTCTCCTTTTGTTTATAATCTGATTACATTATGTTTTTACGATAAACAAGAGAAACGATCATACCCTTCTATAAAAGCAATATTTACAAATAATAATGACACTCCCCCATTGTCTTTAAAAAAAGCCAAACTCCTCAATCGTTTATTAACATATTTCAATTATAAACAGGTATTATTGCTCGAAGAACCTTCAGGCTTTGTAAGTCAGGTCTTACCTTTTTATAATGCCATTAATATTTCAAATAACATAGATCAAAAGGACGAATATGATTTTATTTATGTTGATTTAAAGAAAAATACTATTGATCTTGAAAACATTGATGAACTTTTTCGTAAGACCAATAATGATTCCTTATTAGTAATTAATGCAATTAATGCATCAAAGAAAAATGCTGATACTTGGAACCAAATCAAAAAACACCCTAAAGTAAAAGTTACTATAAACACCTTTGCTTTAGGCTTTATTTTTTTCAGAAAAGAACAAGTTAAAGAACATTTTACCATTAGATTGTAACAACTTCAATCCTAATGCGTCAAATAGGCGAATATTGTATCTTAGACAAAATTGCAGAGGCTATCATATGGAAAACGTTATAGAGATCAGAAACATTATTAGAAATTTTCAATTAGGTCAAGAAACGGTTTATGTATTAAAAGGTATTGACTTAGACATCCTAAGAGGAGAATATGTTGCTATCATGGGACCGTCTGGATCAGGAAAATCAACATTAATGAATCTTTTAGGGTGCTTAGACACTCCTACAGGAGGAACATATATTCTAAATGGTAATGATGTAAGTAAGATGACGGATAACGAATTAGCCGAAATTAGAAATAACGAAATCGGTTTTGTTTTTCAAACATTTAATCTATTACCAAGAACAACCGCATTAGATAATGTAGCATTGCCAATGATTTATGCTGGTGCATCCAAAAAAGATCGTACCGTTCGCGCTGAAGAGGTTTTAACGGATGTAGGCCTAGCAGATCGTATGGATCACAAACCTAATCAACTATCTGGTGGACAAAGACAAAGAGTTGCAGTAGGAAGAGCGCTCGTAAATAAACCATCCATCATTTTGGCAGATGAACCAACAGGAAATCTAGATTCGAAAACTTCTATAGAGATCATGAATTTATTTGATGAAATCCACGCTGCAGGAAATACTGTTATTATAGTGACACACGAGGAAGAAGTTGCGACCCACGCCCATCGAGTGATCAGATTGCGTGATGGTGTGATAGAAAGTGATGTAAGAAATAAATAGTTCAAAGTTTCAAGTTAATTTGTATTTTGGTGACTCATTTTAACCAAAATTTATGCAACCTTCTCACATCCTGCTTTTAATCGCAGGTTATTTTGGAATCCTTTTACTCATTTCATATTTCACAGGAAGAAACGCCGATAACGATTCTTTTTTCAAGGCCAATAGACAATCTCCCTGGTATATTGTAGCATTTGGAATGATTGGAGCTTCGCTTAGTGGAGTTACGTTTATTTCGGTTCCGGGATGGATAGAAGCTTCACAGTTTAGCTATATGCAGGTTGTATTTGGATATATTTTAGGTTATGCAGTGATTGGCACAGTATTGTTACCATTATATTATAAACTTAATCTTACTTCGATATACACATATCTCGATGAGCGTTTCGGGAACTATTCATATAAAACAGGCGCCTCTTTTTTCTTATTGTCTAGAGTTGTTGGTGCAAGTTTCAGATTATTTTTGGTAGCCAACGTATTACAGGCAATTCTTTTTGATGCATTACATGTTCCTTTCTGGCTTACTGTAATCATTACTATTCTTTTAATCTGGTTATATACTTTTAAGTCGGGAATAAAAACTATTGTTTGGACAGATACTTTGCAAACATTATTTATGTTGATTGCTGTTGGTGTTGCTATATATTATGTTGCTGATGATCTTGGTATCCAAGGATCTAATCTATTGGGCTACGTTATAGACAGTGATCTTTCGAAAATGTTTTTCTTTGATGATTTTAAAAGTGCAAATTATTTCTGGAAACAATTTTTTTCTGGTGCTTTTATAGCGATTGTAATGACTGGACTTGATCAGGATATGATGCAAAAAAATCTAACCTGTCGTAGCTTAAAGGACGCACAAAAAAACATGTTTTGGTTTACCATAGTACTTACTTTTGTAAACTTTGTATTTCTTGGTCTTGGATTATTACTTACGCAATATGCCGCTCAAAATGGTATAGATGCTCATAAGGATCAGTTATTCCCTGTTATTGCTACAAAAAGTGGTTTAGGTTTTGGTATTGCTATCTTTTTTGTTCTTGGCTTAATAGCCGCTGCATATAGTAGTGCCGATAGTGCGTTAACTTCTCTTACGACATCTTTTAGTATCGATATCTTAGATCTTGAGAAAAAGTATAGTCCTGAAGATCAAATAAAAACACGTAAAAAAATTCACATCCTGTTTTCATTGATTCTCGTTCTCGTTATTATTGCTTTTAAGTATATTATTAAGGATGAAAGTGTAATTGCAAAATTATTTGTGTTTGCAGGATATACATATGGACCATTACTAGGACTGTATGCTTTTGGGCTATTTACCAAACTTAATGTAAAAGATCGTTTGGTTCCTATTATAGCAATTCTATCCCCTATTTTATCCTATATCATAAGTGTAAATAGTGCTACTTGGTTTGGTTTTGAATTTGGGTTTTTTATTTTAATCCTCAATGGTTTTTTAACCTTTTTGGGACTAGTATTGATCCGTAGAAAGTAAGACTAACGTACAAGCAATCTCAACCTCTATACCTGCAGCTTTTAATAATGCATATAACTCAGGGTTTTCTGTACCTGGATTAAAAATTACTCGTTCGGGTTTTAGGTCAATAATATAATCGTAATACTCTTGTTGCCTTTTAGGATTTAAATACAAGGTAACCGTATTAATATCAGAAAAATCCTGTAACCCTTTTTCAATTACTACACCAGCAACGTCACCTTCTCTAAGGCCTATCGCCTTAACTTCATGCTTATGATTAGTTAATTTCTTAATCGCAAAATTTGAATACCGATCTGGTTTAAGAGAGGCGCCAAGTACTAATGTTTTCTTACTCATAGAATCATTTCAATTTGTGGCAATTTAGGCATCATATGCAGATCAAATAAGAGCAAAAACGTTAAAAAAATAAGTCAGAATGTTAAAAATAACTGAAGAGTGTAACACAAACCAAAGCACTCCGTCTTACATATATAAAGATATGATTTTTCATAGATTTAGTTAGTTAGTTACTTTATAATAATCAAATTTTATTCATAGTTGATGGTTAGTGTTACTATTTGGTTATTATGGAAAACCGCCTTTGGACAAGGCGGTTTTCATTTTTTATAATGTAATGTTAAAAACAAAATAATTTGTAACAGAAATTACCCATCATCGTCTTGTCTTTATATACGCTTAATCACCGTATCAATTATAACACGATATGTTTTTGAAATAAAACAAAAACATATCGTCAATATCAATCAATCAAATAAACGTTCAGATGAAAACAATTAATCAAAAAACAATTGTACTGTTTTTTCTATCCTTTTGGTGTCTTATTATCACCGCTCAACCAAAAAACGAAGCTCTAGTAGGAACCATTAAAGGTAAGGTAATCGACAAAAACCTAAAACAACCAATTCCTTATGCCACGGTTGTAATTAATGATGGATCGGATAAAATTATTAGTGGTGGAATCAGTACTGAAACTGGTGATTTTTTAATCACTGATATTCCTAAAGGAAATTATACCTTAAAAATCCAATTTATAGGATATACAACATATTCGCAATCTATAGAAATTTCAAAAAAAAACAAGGATATAGATGTTGGTCTTGTTACTCTTGAAGAAACAGCCCAGGCATTAGATGATGTAACCATAGTTGCCGAAAGAACTACTATAGAACAAAAAATTGATCGCAAGGTTATTAATGTAGGAAAAGATTTAACCACTACGGGTGGTACCGCTGCAGAAATAATGAATAATATTCCATCGGTTAATGTTGATCAAGATGGTAATATAGCACTACGAGGTAATCAAAATGTACGTATTCTTGTAGATGGTAAACCAACCAACATAAGCGCCACACAATTACTCCGACAAATTCCATCTACTTCCATTAAAAAAATTGAATTAATTACTAATCCTTCTGCCAAATACAATCCTGAAGGAATGAGCGGTATAATCAATATTATACTTCATAAAAACAGTAATATTGGATTTAATGGTAACATTAATATGGGAGTTAATTGGGACAAAAATGCAAGATTTAATAACTCTATAGATTTAAATTATAGATCCGGAAAAATTAACCTATATGGTAATTATGGAGCAAACATTACAAAGAATCAAAATGGTGGCTTTGTACTAAGAGAAGATGAAAATTATCTCACCAATTTCGTTTTCCTCGATAATAATAAATCGCATTTATTTAAAGTAGGAGTAGATTATTTTATTAATGATCGTAATACAGTATCGGTATATACTAATCAAAATTTGTTTGATGGTATAACATCAGGAACTACAGATATAATTTTCTTAGATAACAACGAAAATGACCTCACGCAAGACTTAGTAAGTGATAGCGATAATTTAGGTTCCACCTATAACTTTGATTATAAACATGACTTCAAAAAAGAAGGACATAATATTGAATTAGAAGTAGATTATAATGTCTTTGATAGTGATAGTGACGATGATTTCAATTTTATTGGTGGTACCGGAACGCTTACTGATTATAATGATCTTATTGATAACGAAAGAAAGAATACAACTATTAACTTAGATTATGTAAACCCATTATCAGAAAAAACTAAACTAGAATTAGGTTACGAAGCGCGATTAAGAAGAACAGATAATAATTATCAATCTACGTTATTTCCCAATTCTATATATAGTTATGATCGTGATATACACTCATTATATGCTACATATGGAAAAAACTTTGAAAAATGGTCCTATCAAGTTGGGGCTAGATTAGAAAACTATCAAGTTGAAGCCATTTTTAACGGTGAAAGAGTATTTGAAGATGAAATTTTTACCATATATCCTTCGGCTTACTTAACTTATAAATCAGGAGAAAAAGACACATATCAACTAAGCTATAGCAGAAGAGTGGATAGACCTGGGTTAAATCAAGTAAACCCTATTAGAGAGTGGAGTACGCCAAGAATAACTTCGATTGGTAACCCAGCACTTGATCCACAATTTACCAACTCTATAGAGGCAAATTATACAAAAAGGATAAAAGGCGGGTCTATTACAGGAGGCGTATTTTATAGATTGATTAATGATGAAATTAATCAAACTCTTATAGAAAACCCTGATGTAGAAGAAGGGCAGATATTAACCTTTGATAACTTTGATAATAATTCTGCCTACGGAATCGAGATTTCAAGTAATTACAAACCTACCAAATGGTGGAATTTTAATGCTAGTTTTGATTTATATGGCCAAACTCAAAAAGGAATTATTGAAGGCATATCTAAAGAAGTAGATGCTGTTATTTATAACTTTAGAGTAAATAACAATTTCAAAGCGACTAAAAACCTTACTTTTCAAATATTTGGGTTTTATAGAGGTGAACAAGAAGGTGTACAGTTTAAAACAAAACCTTTTTACTTTATAAATACAGGTGCCAGATATAACTTCATGAAAGGAAAAGGAACAGCAAGTATTAATTTTAATGATATTTTTAATACAATGAGGTTTCGATTTTCTAGTGATGCACCATTTCCACAAAGTGGAAGATTTCAAGGAGAAACTCAGACCGTTTATCTAGGTTTATCCTATCGATTTGGAAGTGGGAAAAATAGAAAAGTATCAAGAAAACGTAGAGATAATAACGAAAAATCTGGCGGAGGCATACTTTAATTATGTTTTTTTCACAAAAAATGTTAATACACAAAGAATATATTAATATATTAGTTAAATTTATATTTTTACAGGTGAAAAAAGGCTTAAAGTTAAATAAATGTAAAAATTTGCTACTTTTTGTAACACTTTGAAAATAATACCGTTTAATATAGTACAGTCATGGTTATAATTTATTTGAATTAGCCTTTAAAAAATAATAACCGAGTTATTCATAAATAAAACGCGATACTAATCTTAGTATCGCGTTTTCCTTTTTTATATCATTATATGGATATAATAGCGCTTTACCATTTTATGATTGCACTACCCCATGTAAATCCGCTTCCAAAAGCCGCAAGAACAACTAGGTCGCCTTCTTTTATCTTTCCTTGCTCCCAAGCTTCAGTAAGCGCTATTGGGATTGATGCAGCAGTTGTATTACCATATTTTTGAATATTATTATACACCTTGTCATCTGATAATTTAAATTGTTTTTGCACAAATTGAGAAATTCTAAGATTTGCTTGATGCGGTATCAGCATATCAATATCTACTGCACTAAGATCATTAGCTTGTAATCCTTCATTAATAACCTCTGAGAAACGAACGACTGCATTTTTAAATACAAATTGTCCGTTCATATAAGGATAATAAGGAATATTCTCCTGCGGGTTTTCTTCGATTATTTCTGGCACCCAATGATCTGTACTAGGTCCTTCTAAAGATAATTCTTTGGCATGCGCTCCTTCACTATGCAAATGTGTCGATAAGATCCCTTGCCCTTCTTTCTCACTTCGAGTTAATACAGCTGCACCAGCACCATCACCAAAAATAACTGATACTCCCCTTCCTCTTGTAGACATGTCTAAACCTCCACTATGATTCTCGCTACCAATTACCAGAACATTTTTATACATTCCTGTTTTTATAAACTGATCAGCAACCGATATAGCATATACAAAACCGCTACACTGATTACGAACATCAAGAGCGGGAATTGTTCTCATATTCATCATCTCTTGCACTCGAACTCCTCCTCCCGGAAAATACATATCCGGACTAAGGGTTGCAAAAATAATTAAATCAATATCATCTGTAGATAAATTGGCTCTTTCTAAAGCTATTTTTGCGGCCTTAACCCCCATCGTGGATGTGCTATTACCATCTCCTTTTTTGATATGGCGTCTCTCTTTAATACCTGTTCGTTCCTGAATCCAAGCATCATTAGTATCCATTAATTTAGAAAGATCATCATTAGTAACAACATTTTCAGGTACATATGATCCCAATCCTGATATTTTTGAAGTATACATATAATAAAGTATTGTGTATTGTGCGTTATATTATGCTTTAATAAGAATTGCCGCACAATATATGTATTCTTACCATCTTGATAAAACAAACAGTAATTATATTATATGCATGCATAACAACTTGATTAATTCAACTCAAAAAACATAAAACTATTTTGAAGATAAACAAAGTCTAACTCTCTTAAAATAAAAAGGCTATAAACTTTTTGAGTATATAGCCTTTTTCCCCCAATCTTCCTAAAATTTATAATTTTAGAAATTTTTTAGTCATTACCTTGCTTTCGTTTTCTACTCTTACGGTATATATCCCTTCGGGTAATGAAGCAAACGAAATTGTATTTCGAATTGCCAATTTATTTTTTTTTCGAACAATTTTCCCTTTCTTATTTAGAACCTTCAAAGATACCGAAGAAGCTTGATCTATAAGATCCACATAAACTTTACCTTCAATTGGATTTTGATATATCGAAAATGTTCTCATTACTACTTTGCGTTCAACTCTAAAAAAGAATTTCTATTCGTAATTTTTCTGATACTACAAATATATAGATCGAACCCATACCAAAACATACGTAGCCCTACGTAATTATTATAGTATCTATTATCGAGATAAGGAATCCTTATTCTTTTGAGACCAAATTAGAAGTGAATTAGGTTTTTGATCAATATCAAGTTTTTTAATGATATTGGCTCGATGTTTCTCTACCGTTCTTACAGAAATACTTAAAACCTCAGCAATTTCCGTACTAGTCATTTCGTCGGCAATATATTTAAGGATCTTAATTTCAGATGAAGTTAGTTTTTGAATATTGGGTTCTTGTTCTGAAGAATGTATAAAACGTTTATATATTTTTTCGCTAAAATAAGGTGTACCCTCACATACACTCCTAATGCATGCCTCAATTTCGCTTAAGGCAAACTCTTTTAATAGATACCCATGAATATTATATTTTATCGCATCTTCAAAGATTTTTTTTTCCTTGTGTAGTGTATTAAGGATAACTCTCGTATCTATTTGATGTCTTTTACAGTTTTTGGCTATATCGATACCAGTCATATTAGGCATTTCGATATCCAAAATGGCTATATCGGGTTTTTCTTTTACAATTGCATTATACGCAGAGAGACCATCCATACATGTAGCTATAATATTATATTTTTTTTCTTTCAAAAACTCCTCAAGACCTTTGAGCAATAGTGGGTGGTCATCAGCAATAAGAATACTTGGGTTAAGCATATTTTGGAATTTTAAAGATCAATGTAGTTCCTTTATTTATCTCTGAAAGTATATCAAAACTTGCACTAAGAAATTTTGAACGTTCGCTAAGTGTTTTTAACCCAATTTTAGAAAGTGATACTTTTTCTTTGGAAACATCAAATCCCTGACCATTATCCTTAATAACGATCTCAACGTCATTTTCTTTGTTAATTACTGTAATCTCTGCGGATCTGGCATTAGAATGTTTTAAAATATTATTAAAGCTTTCCTGAACCAATCTGTAAATATTTATCTCCCGTTCTGGATCAAAAACTTTATCTATATTATCTATCTCTGCCGAGATAAAAATATCATAATTCTCGTCTATCATTTCTACACTACTCTCTAAAGTAACCGTCAATCCAAGTTCTTCTAACTTGAATGGATGTAAGCTCCTAGATATTGAACGTACTTCATCTATAACTCCATCAACTACCTTAGCCGTTTGAGTATCCTTATTTCGGGTGACTTTATTTTTAATAATTAATAAGCTTTGTCCTACGCTATCATGCAGATCTTTAGAAATGCGTTTACTTACACGTTCTTGTGTTTGTAATAACTCCTGCAAAAAGGACTGTTGCAATTTCTTGTTTCGTAGTAATAAAGTTCTATTTCTATATAGATATACAGATAGAAATAAAAGACTAAGACCTATTCCTCCAAAAAGTATTAGGTTTCTTTTTGCTTTATCTTTTTCCTCGAGCATATCAATATTTACTTTTTGCAAAGCAATTTTATTATCTCTTTTCTCTGTCTCGTACAATGTTTGATAGTAAATAAAACTATTAGACCGCAACACATTGTAAATAGAATCTTTTAAGACCAAGTGTGTTTCCAAATGTTTAGAAGCATTAGAAAAATCATTTGATCGTTTATACGCCTGCGAAAGTTCTTTTTCTAAGGGTACTTGACCTCTAATATCTTTGGAGTTTTTAAATATTTCTATTTCTTCTTCAAAAACTGGGATAGCTTCTTGATGTTTTCCTTGTGCAACTTTTAATCTCCCCAGTGCTTTTAAATAAAATATCCTATCATATGGGCTATTGATCATATCAGGATGAAGTTTTAGAGAATCAAAATATACTTCGGCTATTTCTGGTTTTTGTTGTTTCGCATAAAATTCGCACAAATAAGACCATACTCTAAATTTATCAAGAGAAAGTTTTTCTTGTTTATTTAAAAAAGCAAGTGCCTTAAGATAAGCTTTCTCCTCTTTTTTGTATTCTTTCTTTTTCACAAAATCACGAGCATCATTAATACTCAGTTCTGCTAATGCTCGATAATTTTTATTTTTTTGGCTATCTAATAGAGCTCTGATACTTTGTCGTTCTTCAAAAGATTTATCAACTAAATAGAGTTGGCTAAATATACCGGATATACCAAAACCCGTAAAAGCCACATATGCGGTATCCTTCATTTGCGCATATAATTCTTTGGCCTCTTGATATTTTAATACTGCTTGAGTGAGATGACCTAATCGCTCATGAGCCTGACCACAAAAGTAAACCGCATCAGCTTCAAAAATGGTATCCTTAGTTTGGTGATATACTTTTTGTGCTTTATTATACTCAACAACAGCATTTTCTAAATTATCGATTTGATAATATGCACCTGCCTTTTTTATATAGAGATGTCCTAGGTTAATTCTTTTCTTAATCCTATTACTATCATTAATAATATTATTTACGATAGCTAGTGCCGAATCCGGTTTTCCAATAACTTGAAGATAATGATTAGTAAGTCGTGATGTTAGCGAAGCTGCTCTATCAAAACTATCTAACTTTTTGGACAAATCTATATGTTGTAAAGCATACTTTGAATAGTATTTTTTATAAAAATCACGATCTACACGTTGCAATTTTTGTATGCTCTTAGAAAGCGAATCTAATACATCTAATTTTTCTAAACTTTCGGGTGTATCATTAACTTTTTTAATAAAGTCCTGAAGGTCTTCCTTTTCTTGAGAAAATCCACAAAAAACCGATATCAAAAAAATAACACAAAAATAAATACTCTGTCTAAACATCCTTGAGGGAAATTTGTAAAGGTGAAGATAAGGATATTTGCATTTTTGCAGCTATAGACGTTTCAATTTTTTAAATAAAAAAATTCCTACAAATCATAATACAACACCTACTTAAATGCGGAAGGTGTGCCAACCACAGCACACCTCCCTAACAACCTAACCAATAAATAAACAAACCAAAGTTGATCGAGCGATCAACTATAGGTAATTTTCAAAATTTTTCACTCGAATTGAAGCTTTCAAATCGTGTAACAAATTGTATAAGCCGAAAAACGTTCTGTTGATATACAAGAAGTGTTTACTTCCTCTATTACCGTTCATTTTTCTAAGCTCAGTATCCTTAGAATATTTCTCACTTAACTCTGTAATTCTTCCCCAAAATTCTTCATTTGCAAAATCAAACACTGGCCCATTAAATGGTTGTGTAAATAAGCTTAACATTTCATGGAACAACTCCGAAAAGAATGTTTTTTCTTTGGGAGAATCATCTTCTCGGAGTATTTCCAATTGAAACATCTTTTGGGCAAAAAAATTAGGGTTATCAATATTTTCTTGATCAGCCAATTCAAAATAGGGTGTATAAAAATCTATTGGTATTTTTTTTACACAACCAAAATCTATAGCTATTAAATTATCGGTATCATCAACCAAAAAGTTGCCAGGGTGAGGATCTGCATGAACCGCCTTTAATACATGTATTTGATACATATAGAAATCCCATAGTGCCTGACCTATTTTATTTGCTTTTTCCTGATCCTTATTTTGTTGAGCAAACTCACTAATATGCACACCATCCATCCAATCCATAGTGATTATACGTTCGCTAGATAATTGCTCATAATATTTTGGAAACCTAAGATTAGGAATCTTGGCACATGCTTCTGTAATTTCTTTACTTTGATGTACTTCCAAGATATAATCAGTTTCTTCAAGAAGTTTACCTTCTAGTTCTTTAAAATATTTTTCAGAGTCTTTACCTTTTAAATTAAACATTCTGACGGCGATGGGTTTAACCATCGCCAAATCAGAACTTATACTGTTTGCAACTCCAGGATATTGAATTTTCACAGCAAGTTTTTTCCCATCTTTAATCGCCTTATGTACCTGTCCGATACTAGCGGCATTTATAGATTGAGTTGCAAACGTATCATATAAATCTTCTGGGTATTCTCCGTGATATTTTTTAAAAGTTTTTCTTACCAAAGGTGCAGAAAGAGGTGGTACGCTAAATTGGGCAAGCGAAAACTTCTCGACATACGCATTAGGTAATAAATTCTTTTCCATAGATAGCATTTGTGCTACTTTAAGAGCACTTCCCTTCAAACTTTTTAGACCATCATATATATCGGCAGCATTATCCTCATTTAATTGATCTTTTGTAATCTTAGGGTTCACAGCTTTTTTGCTATAATATTTAAGATAGTTACCTCCTACCTTTACTCCTGTTTTTACCAGTTCGGTAGTGCGTCCTAATTTTGTAGTTGGTATGTTATCTATCGTTTTCATTTATTTATGTACTAAGAGTCTATAATAATTTCAATTCCTTACATTAATTCCACATTGTCTTTTCTTTCCATAGAAATTTCCCAAAATCAAGCACATTATGTAGAGGAGTATTATCAAAAAGATCAAAAATTGTATTTACAGATTTTTCTATGGCTACGTCTGTTTTTTCAAAAGATGCGGATTCATCTCCAACCCAAAAATTAAGTAAAAACAAAAACTGCAACCATGCTCCTTCAGAGAAAATAGCAGAAGGGTTTTTCGTAAATTTATAATGCTTCACTTCATTATCTTGATCAATAAGTTCTTCAGCAAAACCTTTTATATGTCTGCGCAATCCTTTTAATTGATTTATATTTTTAAAAGGCATGTCATACTGTCTTAAAGCGAATAACACATAACTTCTATTTAAACTTAACATTTCAAAAAATGTATAAAAAAAAGTAAGCATCTTATCCCTGCTCGAAAACTCTGCATATTCTTTATTTTTATTCATGGCATCAACTGTGGTTGTAAAAAAGGTATTCCAAATACTTTTATTTAAACTTTCGATGCTACCGAAAAAACTATAGAAGTTGTCTTCTGAAATTTTTACTTCTTTACAGAATTTATATACAGACTTAGGAAACCCATCATTATCCAAAACATATTCCATATATTTTGAAATGATGTACTCACTATCAACAGTTTGTTTGTTTTTTGATGAAGCCATATTGATTTTTTTTATTTACAGTAAATATACAAATTGTTTAACTTTTTTAAATAAAAGTTAAACAAAAAATATGTTAATTTTTACTTTAATTGAGCGAAATACTCCTCTAATTCACATTTAGTTCGAAAACTGAAGAGATAATTACGTTTTTACCATAAAAATCCACGTAGCAATGTCAGTTTGTCAGCAAAACATAATTGGTATTTTTTTTGAAACCCCTACCAATATAAAATAGACAACAAACTAAAAATCAAATAACAATGACAACAGGAAATATTAATGTATCAGTTGAAAATATTTTTCCACTGATTAAGAAATTCTTGTACTCTGATCATGAAATCTTTTTAAGAGAGTTAATTTCTAATGCAACAGATGCTACTTTAAAATTAAAACATCTTACCAGTATTGGTCAAGCAAAAGTAGAATATGGTAATCCTTTTTTAGAAGTAAAAATTGATAAAGAAAAGAAACAGCTTCATATCATAGATCAAGGAATTGGAATGAGTGCAGAAGAAGTTGAGAAATATATCAATGAAGTTGCATTTTCTGGAGCCGAAGAATTCTTAGAAAAATATAAAGATAGTGCCAAAGATTCGGGGATTATCGGTCATTTTGGACTTGGTTTCTACTCTGCCTTTATGGTAGCAAACAAAGTAGAGATTATCACGAAATCTTATACAGATGCACCTGCTGCACATTGGACTTGTGATGGATCACCTACCTATAGTCTTGAGGCTCATGACAAAACTGAAAGAGGGACAGAAATCATATTACATATAGGTGATGATGATGCCGAGTTTCTTGAAGATACTAGAATAAGTGAATTATTGGTAAAATACAATAAATTCATGCCAGTGCCGATTAAGTTTGGAACTAAAACAGAAACTTTACCAAAACCCGAAGGAGCAAAAGAGGAAGATCCCGCTCCTACTCAAGAAGTAGATAATTTCATTAATAATCCTAATCCTGCATGGACAAAACAACCGGCAGATTTAAAAGAGGACGATTATAAAAGTTTTTATCGAGAATTGTATCCAATGCAATTTGAAGAGCCATTGTTTAATATTCATCTTAATGTAGATTATCCTTTTAACCTTACCGGAATTTTATACTTCCCAAAACTAGGTCAGGATATGAATATGCAAAAAGATCGTATTCAATTATATCAAAACCAAGTTTTTGTTACCGATAATGTAGAAGGTATCGTTCCTGAGTTTCTTACTATGCTCAGAGGTGTTATTGATTCTCCTGATATCCCATTAAATGTTTCTAGGTCATATTTACAGGCTGATGGAAATGTGAAAAAAATATCAAGCTATATTTCTCGTAAGGTAGCAGATAAACTAAATTCTATGTTCAAAAACAGTAGAGAAGATTTTGAACAAAAATGGAATGATATCAAAATAGTAATTGAATACGGAATGCTATCTGAAGATAAATTCTTCGAGAAAGCAGATAAATTTGCGCTTTACCCAACTTTTGATGGTTCATACTTTACTTTTGAAGAGTTACAGGAAAAAATAAAAGATAACCAAACCGATAAGGATAATAAGCTTGTTGTATTATATGCATCGAATAAAGATGAGCAGCACTCATATATCACTGCAGCAAAAGACAAAGGTTATGAAGTTTTACTTTTAGATTCTCCTATTGTTTCTCATCTAATCCAAAAATTAGAAACTAGTAAAGAAAATATCACTTTTGTTCGTGTTGACTCGGATCATGTAGATAACCTAATTAAGAAAGATGAGGAAACTATCTCTAAATTATCCGATGAGGAAAAAGATACTCTAAAAGTTGATTTAGAAAAAGTAGTTCCTAAAGAAAAGTATACTGTTCAGTTAGAAGCTATGGATAGTAATGCTGCACCATTTATGATCACTCAACCAGAGTTTATGCGTCGTATGAAAGAGATGCAGCAAACTGGCGGCGGAGGCGGAATGTTCGGTATGGGTAATATGCCCGAAATGTACAATCTAATCGTAAACGTTAACCATGAATTGGTTGGACAAATATCTAGTACAAAAACCGATAAAAAGAAAGAACGTTTGATCAAACAATCACTTGATTTAGCTAGACTCTCTCAAAACTTACTTAAAGGTGAAGAATTGACTGCTTTTATAAATCGTAGTTTTGATATGATTAAGTAGAAATAAAATTTTATTGATCTAATATATACCGCTTCAATAATGTATTGAAGCGGTTTTTTTATACTTCATTTTTGATATAAAGGCTAAATATTTTACATTCGCAATGATCACCAATTCGCAAACATGAAAGCTTTTCGATACTTTTTTTTATATTTTTTAGTGGTTACTGCTAATATATTTGGTCAGGCTCCTGTATCTGGTCATATAAGTATTGAGCAACCAGAAAAATGGGAAAATAAAGTATATCTAAGTCGAATGGATCAAAAAGAGAATAATGGTTCATATAAAGCAACACCGATTGCCACCGCCACTATTAATAAAGATGGTTTTTTTGCCTTTGACCAACATGAGTTTACTGCAGATGATCGAATGTATAAAATTCAGCTGCGGTCATTATCTGTACAAGAAAAAAAGAAGCTCTCAGATAAAATAAAAAATCATCGATTATTTATAGCTTCAAAAAAAGATACTATAATTTTCAATAGAAGTAAAACAACATTTGGTAGTTACACTACCACGAACAAGGCAGATTTAGAATGGCGAAAATTAAAAAAATTTAACGCTCGATTTGAAAATTTGACTTCGGATTTTGACACAAAACAATATTTACTTGAAACCAAAGGGTATGTAAAAGATTCGCTACAAATACTCTTGGTAAAACTTATTGGAATCAAAGCACTCGATGATCGAAATCTACTAGAAAAAGATATTGTTAAGAACCCGAAGTATTACATGGATTTATTACAGGAATTAAAATCTAGTGAGCTTGATCCTGCAACCTACATATACTTCGAAAATAAACTTACTGTTGTCAATCAAGAATTAACCAACAAAAAATACCACACAAGTCTTTGGGTAAATGGTATTGCTATTTTTGTAATTGTCTTATTAGTTAGTTTTATTTTTGTTTCAAAGAAAAAACAAAATACGCACTCCCCTCCTTTAAGTAAACAAGAACAAATTGTAAAACACCTCATACAATCTGGCAAAAGCAATAAAGAAATTGCTAATGAATTATTTGTAAGCATAAGTACAGTAAAAACACATATCTCTAACATTTACAGCAAACTAAGCATTTCTAACCGCCAAGAATTACTATCAAAAAAGTAAATTCATACCAGTACTAGTACCTTATTCAGCTCTATTAATATGTAGCATAGGTCATTTTCTATAGTTATTTGTTTTCAGAAAATTAAAACATGAAAAAACAAATAACTATCCTATTATTTTTGATATTTTGGCTGCCATTTTTTGCTCAGGAAACATATGACTTATCGGGTAAAGTTACCGATCAAAATGGTAACTTGATCGAGGCTGGTGATGTTTTGTTACAGGACAAGGCAAGGCAAGGCATCATTTCTTATACATTTATTGCCAAGGGTCAATTTAATTTGAACCAAATACCTAAAGGCAATTATTTGTTATCTGTTTCTTGTCTTGGATATATAAAAGAAACCCTAGAGATAAACTTGCAAGAAAATAGAGCCCTTTCGTTACAATTGACAAAAAGTTTGGTTGCTCTTGATCAGGTTACTATAAATAGCTCTAAAAACACCTTTAATTTTAAAGATGGAAACATAAAGATCAACGTCGAAAATTCGATTTTTGAATCACTGCCTTCGACTACTGATCTACTATCAAAATTACCAGGTGTTCAGATCAGCCCCAATCAAGAAACTCTTTCGATAATAGGAAGAGGTTCACCCTTATTATACCTAGATAATCAAAGAATTGATTTTGATCAATTAAAATCAATCTCATTAAGCGACATAAAAGAAGTAGAAATAATCGACAACCCTCCTGCCAAATATGAAGCAGAAGGTAAAACTTTGATTTTAATCACAGGAAAACGAAGTAAAAAAGAAGGATATAAAATTGATATATCAGAAACAGTTTCTTTTAAAAGAAAGTTTAGTAATTATTTCGAAATGCGTTCTGATTTTAAACGAAAAAAACTAGAACTACAAGCTAATATTAATTACAATCAAATCGGATTTTGGGAAAATTCGGGTGCAAGATTAGAAGTACCTTTACAAAATATCACTTCGGAATATAATGCCAAGGCCGTAGGCCCAAGACCGCAACTCATAATGGGTAGTGGTTTTTTCTATCAATTTAACAAGTACGATTATCTTTCTGGAAGAATTAATTATAGGACTCAGAGAGATAGATTTCCTATTGTTACCAATACTCTATTACGAATTAACGAAGTAGAAGATTTTATTCTATCAGAAAGTTCAAATGATGCGCCAAGAAGCTTTTTGACCTCAAATATTAACTACAATAGGAAACTTAACACAAAAAGCAATTTATTTTTTGGCATTCAATATTCCAATTATTCTAGGGATCTAAAAAGTAGTATTTTCAATAATTTCAATCAAACTGGTTTTCAGTTATCTCAAAACAGAAATCAAACCTATCAAATTGGTGCTTTTGCTTCTAGAATTGATTTTGAAAATGAAATTAGTAAACATATTAAGATCGAAATAGGTGGTTCTATATCCAAAAGCACGGCTATAGCCTTTTCAGATTTCGAATTAATAAATCCGGATCAACGTATAATCTCTACATATGATTATAATGAAGATACCTACTCTTCCTATACTCAACTATCCGGATCTCTACATAAAATTAATTATAACGCTGGTATTAGAATTGAAACCAATATAGTAAAAGGAGGCTTTAGAAATACACAGGATTTATTAGTAGATAGAGAACAAACTCTGATATTTCCAAAAATGAAGCTTAATATACCTATTGATAGTACAAAGGCATTAAAATTTAATTACAACAAGACTATAAACAGACCAGGGTACCTTAATGCAAGCTCTATAAGTACATTTATAAATCCTTTAATTGAGTTTGTACGGAATGTAAATTTAAGTCCTACGATAACCGAAGAAATTTCCACTGATTTTATTTTTAAAAAATCTAATCTTAGTCTACGCTATTTTGAAACTCAAAACCCAATATTCTTTAGCTCCATTTACAATTCACAGGAGGGTAGAATTATAACTTCTCCTCAAAATTTTAATCAAGAAACAGGATATGCTATCCAGTTTCGAAATACGCTAAATCATAAAGCAATTACCTCTACAAATGTTATTAGTCTTACCTACAGCAAAATTAAAGACCCTTTTGCCGTGAATCAAAAAACAGAACCTTATGTTTATTATTATTCGAATACAGAATTCAAAATTAAACCAAAAATAACAACGGGTATTAATTTTTGGGGATTATCAAAACGATATCAAGGAATTTTTGAAAGAAACGCAGTATTTATTTTAGGTGTTTCATTTACCAAAAGCTTTTATAATAACTTACAGTTTTCATTGAATGCCAATGACATTCTTAGAAATATGAATTTCGAAGATAAATATACCGCAAATGATATAGTGGCTAATGATGTATTTTATGTAAATGCTCAAGAACTCTCTTTTTCACTGAAATATTCTTTCGGAAAAACAAAAAAATTGTCTTTTAAAAATAAAGATATAGATGATAACCTTAACAGAATTAGATAGAACTACCATTTTATTATTCTTTAGGATTTTACTAAAAAATGAAGGGTATCACGATAGTAATAATATTAAAAACAATTTGTAATAATAAGGCATTAGACTCTCATGTTTTAAGCTTGAAAAAATATTATAAAAAAAACCTCCTGACCCAAGTTTTCAGGAGGTTTTTGTAGCAAAAAGAATCAACCCTATCCTTTTACAGGTTTCGTTTCTTCTTTTTTGCTTAAATGCTTTGCATAGAATCCCATCATTGCTTTATACATGGCTACAGAATTCTCTTCTTTACCAAAACCATGACCTTCGTCGTATCGCACCATATAAGGCACATCATATCCCTTGTCTCGTAAAGCTTTTACAATTTGATCTGATTCATCAATATTTACTCTAGGGTCATTTGCTCCTTGTACAACAAATAATGGTTTCTTAATTTTATCAATTTGATATACAGGAGAAACCTCTTCCATTATCGCTTTTTCTTCGGCAACGTCTTCATCATACCAAATCTCTTTAATAATTTTCAAATATGGTTTCCAATACGGAGGAATTGTTTTCATAAAAGTAAACAGATTAGACACTCCTACATAATCCACACCACACGTATATAAATCCGGTGTTTTGGTCAATCCTCTTAAAACTGCATATCCACCATGACTTCCTCCATAAATTGCCACTTTGTCTTTATCCACCCATCCTTGATCGATTACATATTTTAATCCATCTTCTACATCATCCATTGCTTTTCTACCTATTTGCTTAAACCCTGATTCTAGAAATTCTTTACCATATCCTCCCGATATTCTAAAATTAACTTGTAATGTAGCATACCCTCGACTTGCAAATAGTTGAGCTTCTGGATTAAATCCCCATGAGTCACGAATTCCCTGCGGCCCACCGTGAGGGTTTACAACCAAAGGTACTTTTTTGCCCTGCAAAGCCTCCTTTGGTAAAGTGATGTATCCATGAATAGTTAATCCATCTCTACTTTTAAAAGTGATAGGACGCATTTCGGCCATATCATTTTCTTTTAATTGAGGCATTAAGTTATACAACAACTTAAACTCTTCTTTTTTAGCATCATAAGAATAGTATACTCCGTATAATTTATCACTTTGTAAGAAAATCAAATACTTATCTTCTTCATCAGTTTTATCTGCTATAGAATATTGATGGTCGGGAAATTTACTGCTAATTTTAGTGTGAAGTTTTTTATAGTAATCACTTACAGGTACAACCACATTTTTTTCACCTTCATAAGACCAATAATCCAATTCATATCCTCTTTTTCGAGATACGGATAAATTAGACACATCATATTTATCATTAGAAAAAAGCTTCTTTATTACTTTATCTGCCTTTAAATCATATAAGTAAATTTGTGCTTTATCAGAATCTAAGTTAGAAACTACGTAAGCATCATGTGGGTTAGTAGTACTATAATCAAACCTTAATATCGAAAACGTATCTTTCCAATTTAGCTGCTTAATAATTTCATATTTTCCAGCTTCTTTAGCGTAGAAAAGATCAAAATTTACACCATCTCTAATTTTCGCATATGCTTTAAGGTTACCATCTTTATCAAAATTATATCCTGCAATAGGGTTTGCCGCATCTTCATTTTTAAAAAGTTGTTTGCTTTCGCCTGTGATTATATTAATTTTATAAGGTTCAAAGATCTGTTTGTTATTCTTATTCATCGATATAATCATGTGATCTTTATCTTCTTTTAAACCTTCCAAAATATTTACTTGTACTCCATCGAATGGTGTTAATTCTTTTTGATCTGAACCATCTATATTAACAGCAAATAAATGATAATCTTCATTACCTCCTTTATCCATAACATACACTAATCGGCTATTATTTGCCCAACCGTACCCTCGAATAAGTTCTTCTTTTTCTTCAATTACTTTGGTTACTTTATCAGTGGCAATCTCTTTTACATATACATGATTTTTTTTATTCTCGTCCTTCTCTCTATATGACATATACTTACCATTTGGAGAAAATCTAAAAGTTCGCGCCTTTGGTCTTGCAAAATAATCCTCGACAGAGTATTTATGATCTCCTTTTCCTAAATTCGATAGCTTTACTAATTCTTCGTCTGATGTTACCAATTCGGGATTACCTGGAATAGTTTTTTCTGATTTTTCCATTTCTAATGGCAGTTCCATTCCTCCTTGATAAAAGGTTCCTTTTAATTTTTCGGTTTCCAAAGATCCTACAAATTTGATCCCCGCTTGTTTAAATGCTAACGTTAATTGATTGTTTTCAAAAAGTACGGTATCCATAGGAAGACCTGTTGCTCCTTGAGAAGGACTATCCATGGTTGCTGCCAAAGCTCCTTCTTTTTCTTCTATATTAAATACTAGCGGAATTTCATTTCCTTGAACAGATAATTTTCCTTTCCAAGTTCCTGTAACTTCTTGCCCAAAAGATTGAGCAAAAGACATACATAACAGTGCTATAAAAGCACTCCAAAAGATTGATGTTTTTGTTTTCATTGTACTAACGGATTTATTAAAAAATAAGAGTTTTTGTATTTAGTAAGTAAGCAACTATGTTATTTTGTTACATTTTATCTTGTTATTTAACAAAGTAATAATCCTTTATACAAACTTAAGGCAATAAGTTTTTTTGTTAAATAAAGAAAAACCTAGAGATATAAAAGCACATTTGTACTGTTACAGTTTTCACAAATATTACTTTTGATTTTTTGGTTTTAGTAATTTTACCAGAGTAACACAAATTAACTTTTCATGAAAAAAATATGGGCATTGATCTTTGCTATTACTTTAGCAGGTTGTAATCAAACTAAAAAAGAAGAACGTGAAACTACTGATGTTGTAGAAGAAAATAAAAAATTGACACCTGTTGAACCCGATGGAGGTATCGGTGATGGAGCAGTTTCAATTGTGGATCATTATGTACAAAATATAGAAAATGCTCATGAAAAAAATGCATTTCTAAAACATAAAGCCGTAAGCTTTAATGTCAATATTATTTTTGGCGGAAAACAACATTTAAATGGTAAAATCACAATGTTGACTAATTCTAGCAAAATTAGAATTGACAAAAAAGATGAAAGTAAACTTATCTATACTGGTGAAAAAGTATTCCTCTGTCCAGAAGATGCTAATGATAAAGGTGCTCGTTTTGATATGTTTACTTGGACTTATTTTTTCGGACTCCCGTATAAATTAAGTGACCCTGGAACTCATTTGATGCCAGAAGATAACAGACCATTGGAAGGTGTAGATCACCGCACTGCCAGGTTAACTTTTGAAGATGGTACGGGTGATGCTCCTGATGATTGGTATGTACTTTATACCGATCCTAACAAAAATTCCTTAAAAGCAGCGGCTTATATTGTTACCTACGGTAGTGGAGAAGATATTTCTAAAGCAGAAGCAGATCCACATGCTATTCATTATAAAGATTTTAAAGTGATCGATGGTATTCCATTTGCTACAAAATGGGAGTTTTATGGATGGACTAGCGAAAAAGGAATGACAAATCAATTAGGCGAAGCGAGTATTACTGATATTACCTTCTTGGATGAAGAAAGTGAGATTTTTGAAACACCAGATAATGCAAAAGAAATAAAATTGTAAATATCACAATCAAAAAAGAAAAAATCCCTCCAAATAATTTTTGGAGGGATTTATTTTTTAAAAAACTTCACATATTAATCTTTAGAAATATCATTAAGATCAGAACCGTCTTGATCTAATGATTTACCTGAATCTCTAGAGGTTCCGCATTGCCCTATACGATCCCATCCTCTACCAGATCTTTTTCTGTATAAGAAACCGCGATAAGTTACCAGATCACCGGCCTGATACGATTGCGTACTTGACCATGGGGCAACGCCATCACAAATATCATTTCCACCACCACCTCCATCACCTGGATACATGATAGCGATTCCCGAAATATCTCCAGAAGAAAGGCCATTTCTCTGCGCATTATACGTAGATCCATTTTTTCTAACTATAGTAGGCTGTCCATTTGCAGAAAACGCAAAAGAACCATATAGCATAATGGAATTAAAATCTAATGAACTCGTATATTCATCACCGTCTATACCCTGCTGGGTATATGTTTGAAAATTAAATTCTCGATTAGCTTGAATGTTTTGGAAATTAATAGTGATAAATTGATTTCTATCTTTTCTACTTTGTTCGTGCCATAGACCAACAGCATGACCTATTTCATGAATAGTATTGCCGGTAGAACAACCATTAGCTAAATTGATGTTTTGCCTACCCCCAGTACGACCTACCGAAGAAGAACATCCACTACCTCTTCTAAAGTAAACATATGCAGATTGATTGGTTCTTCTTACAAATTTAAGATCGGTATTTGCTTCCCAATGCGCTATAGCATTAGTAACCCTAGCTTGATTTGGTAAACTACCTTCTATATCATAATGTACTGTATTATTTGGCCAACGTCTTGCGGTACGACCAGTACTTTTACTACTCATAGAAATTAGATCTTCTTTAGTGAAGATCATATCTCCACCTAAAATGTACTCACCATTTATCTCTTCAACCTCAACAGGTTCTCCATTGAGTTTGACAGTAGTAAGTTTCCCAGTGGTTTCTGGATAAGCAAGTTCTTGTGTAAAACTTTGATCAAGATCAATCTGTTCTAACGAATTTTCGGATTGTTCATTTTCGCAAGAAATGAACATTGCACACGTGGCGATCGCCAACACCTTAAGCGTGTGAATTCTAAGAGTTTGTGTCATAATTAATATTATTTAAGTTGATATAATATTAACTTGAGTATTTGGGCTTTATTGTATATACCTATATAGATAAACATCAAAACTTATCCACTTATATGAATAATGAATTCTAAATCACAAGTTTTTTTCGTATCTTTAAAAGACACACAAACATTGGCTTTAAAATTTCTTCATTATGACTCCTCTCTTTAAAAAACTACAACTCCCTCCCACCTTAGATGAGGTTTTGATACTCAATGAACCTGAAGGCTTTTGCAAAGAATTGGATTGCTTAAAAGATGTAATGATCAAAGAATCTTTAATTCAAGTATCTGAAGTTGATTTTGCTATTGTGTTTGTAATTGAAAAAAAACAAATAGAAAACCGTATTGAAACTGTTTATCCCAAATTAGTAGGAGATGCAGTTTTATGGTTCGCTTATCCAAAAAAAAGTTCTAAAAAATACACAACGGAAATCACTAGAGATCATGGTTGGGGAGTCTTAGGAGACTATAATTTGGAACCCGTAAGGCAAGTTTCTATTGATGAAGATTGGTCTGCAATACGATTTAGAAAAATTAGTTTTATTAAGAATATGACTCGTAAAAAAGAATTTGCCATTAGTAGTGCAGGTAAACAAAAAACTACTGGAGTTTGACTTGGCATCTATATATTTTATCTTTTATTTTTATTATTTCAGGAGTTTTTCACTGGATTCGTCCTAAAGCTTTTATGAGAATAATGCCATTATATATACCGCATCACAAATTATGGGTATATATTAGTGGTATTGTCGAAATCCTAGCTGGTGTAGGAACGTTTTTTGCATCTACCAGAATAATAGCATTATGGACAATAATCATAATGCTCATAGTATTCTTTCCTGTACACATACATATGTTATTAAATAAAAAAGCAGGACTCAATCTCCCTAAATCTGTTTTAGTGTTTAGACTATTATTACAATTTGGTCTGATTTATTGGGTATATTTATATGTGTAATTAATTATGATATTTATGTGTAATGTAAATTTATCTAATAATCTAAATCTGTGCATTAGAGAGTTTACATTATCTATAAAGTACTATAATAAAAACACCCTTGTTGGCGTACAAAGGTGTTTTTTATAATCAAACAAAAATCACTTATGAAAAAACACCTTTTTTGGTAAAAGGCAATATTATTTTTATAACCTATTGAATTATACGACAAGCCTGAACCTTATAATTAGGTGTACTTAAGTTATAGTTATCTTTCTTTAATAAGATTATCGAAACAAAAAAGAAAAACAAATGAATCAGTGCGCAACTATAACTATGAGCATCGAATAGAAATAAAGTTAGAAAACCAAATAATACGGATGATGCTATTAAAATTTTCCTTGTAAACAAGCCAAAGATTAGAAAAAATCCTATTAAAAATTCCTCGAATGGTACTAAGGGAGCAAGAGCTTCTACTATTCCAATGTCAAATACAGAAACTGCATTAAAGTATACATCTAATCTATCCAAGAAGCCAGAATATTTTATTACGGTATACACACTATATAGAACAAGAAATATTCCTAATGATATCCTACTAATCTGGTACAAATAAATTTTAAATTTCATGTGAAGGTGAGTATAAAAATTTATGATACAAAGGTAAAACGCACCTTTGGGGATCTTCATGTATAAATCACCGTATTACTTGTACTTTAAACCCGTAATTATCTAGTTATCAACAAAATCAAACGTTTTCGATAGATAATACTTGTAAAATACAATTCGTAAATTATTGATTTTATTTTTGTAACTTTAAAATATAAAAAATTGTTTATGAACCGCTATACATTGCATGAAACCTTTGTAGTACACCAATATGCTATCGACGAATGGGAAGCGGAACCTCACAACCATAATTACTTTGAAATTATTTTTGTAGAAGAAGGAAATGGTCATCATACAATCAATGGTGTTCGTTTCCCATATGATGAGAATAATATATTTTTATTGGCTCCTGAGGACACTCACCATTTCGAAATTGAAAGGCATTCTAAATTTACTTACTTTAAGTTTACCGAGCTTTTATTTTCTAGTAAAGTAAATCTTCCAGATAGAAAGTATTGGTTACAAAGAATAGAACAACTTTTACATCATCCTAATATCATTCCTGGCGATGTTATCTCACATGAAGAGGATCGAGGTATTATTTGGGATATTCATAATGTTGTTTTAGAAGAATTCAAAAATGAAAAAATCTATTATCAAGAAATTATTTCAAATGCCATTAGTACTATATTAAGTATTATCGTTCGCAATATTTCTGAAAAATATAATTCAAACCAAAGAGAAATTCAGATTAATCATGCCAAAATAGATCAGATTCTAAGTCATATTAGACAACAAGTGTATGATAATGATCTTACCAAAATAAGTTACTTAGCGAATAAGTTTAATATGTCTCAAAGTTCTATTAGTACTTATTTTAAAAGAAAAACGGGAGAATCTATTCATCAGTATGTCACCAAATATAAAATGAAATTGGTCGAATATCGTTTACAACATACAGAATTTACCATTGCAGAAATTGCATATCAGCTTGGATATACAGATGAGAGTCATCTCACCAAGACATTTAAAAAACATTTTTTTATGTCTCCAAAGCAATATCGAAAAGAACTAGCGCTTAGCGATTAAATCACTATCCAAATATCTGGTTTAATATTTCTGCCAATCGTATTCCTCCTTTATGTAATTGAGTGCGTACTACTGGGAAATAGTCATACATATATTTGTACCCTAATTTTTCACCAACATTGGCTGAGGCGTATACTTTTTTTGCCAATGTTTGAGATTCGTGTACCCAATCTGATACAGTTCCTTTTTTGATTTCCTCTATTTGAGGTTCTGAAAACACAACCGCATTTGTTGATAATTCTGTATAACTCATTCCGTAATAATCTAACATATCGCTATCCCAAACTCTATGTAAATTGGATCCATTTCTAAACCATTGTACTTGGATATCGTTACCTCCTTTATCTTCTCCTCGACCTACATGAAGAGGTTGATGAAGATCTCCTACAAAATGGACCAACATCTTTAAATAAAATTCTTTATCCTCGGATGTAGAATTTTCATCTTTTAATACTTCGATACATTTAGCAATACCTTTGACCAAATCACCATACTCACTAGGAGTTTCATCTCCATATTTCTTTTCAAAAGAAAAATTAACATAATGCCATGGACTATATCCCCTATATTTTTTATCACTCTTTATCTGATCTGCAAATGTAGACACCAAAGCCAAGCTTTGACCTTTTAAGATGTTCGCTATATTTCTCTTAGCTTTTTTGGTTAAATACGTATTGGCAATTTCTCCAGTAGCTCTGTGTCCTGTTTTACCCCAATCATCATTTGCAGAAATAGTATTAAAGCAAATTAGCAACAGTATAAGTAGTGTATTCTTAAGATTCATTATTATAAATTTTGCAACAAAGATAAAAAAGGGTATGTTAGTGATTCGTTAAATCTGACGCAAATTAAACTAAGATATCACCAAAGCTCTATAATTTATGTATTTGAAAAAATATGATAGAGGATTTATCGTTTCTTAATTAATTTTCAAATTTAATCTGCCCCCAATATGAAATTTAAACTTTGTGTTTTCTTTTTTATCGTTATATCTCTTAATTACGCACAAGAGAAGGAATACAATTCGGCCATTGTAAAAGTTAATAAATATACCGAGGGTTCTTTGGTTACTCCTTATTCTGACATAAAAGTTCCTTTAATTATTTTTATTATGGATGCCGGAGCTATAAATAGAGACGGTAACGACCACATGTCTAAGAATGATACTTTTAAACAATTATCATATGAAATGGCAAAGTCAGGAATTGCAACGTATCGCTATGACAAAAGATTATTTAAAATGGATGGCCTTGGAATTCAAGAACATGAAATCTCTTTTGATCATTTTATAGAAGATGCAACCGCTATCATTAATTATTTTAGAGAAAATAAAAACTATTCTCAAATTTTTGTTGCTGGCCATGGGCAAGGGTCTTTAATTGGTATGATTGCTGCAAAAGGGAAAGCTGATGGTTTTATTTCTATAGCCGGTAACGCAGATTCTTTAGATCAAGTTATTATAGAACAAATCTCTAAGCAAGCACCTGGTTTAGACAAAAGTGCCTCGGTAGCTTTTAAACAATTAAAAGAAAATGGAAGAGCAACAGGTTATGATCCAGCATTAGAATCTATTTTTAGATACAACTTACAACCATTTATGAGGTCATGGGTAAAATATAACCCAATTGAAGAAATTTCTTTATTAGAAATACCAATCCTTGTCATTCATGGTGATAAAGATATACAGGTGGAGCTTTCGCAAGCCGAAAAATTTAAAGAAGCAATACCAAATGTCGAATATTTAATTGTTGAGAATATGAATCATATTTTAAAAGAAATTAAAGGAAATAGTAGATTAGAAAATCATAAATCCTACAATGAAGCCTGGCGAAAAATTATGCCCAAAGTTTTAACTGGTATTGTTAACTTTGTGAAACAATAATTTTTTTATAACTCTTAATTAACCCAAATCCCGTAATTAATAATGCCAAATCGCATTGTATTTTCTGATATAGATGGAACTCTATTAAATCCTGAAAGAGAACTTTCGGCATATACTATTTCAGAAATTAAAAGAATAAAAAACACAACTCCTGTTGTATTGATTTCTTCAAGAATGCCAAGTGCAATGACTCATTTACAAGAAGAGTTACAAATCACAAATCAACCTTTGATATGTTATAATGGTGGATTAATTATTGTAGATAACAAACCTACTCACTCTACATATATACCAGTGGATATCATTGATGCCTTATCTGGTTTTAATAAAGATCAAAAAGTACATATTAGCCTTTATTATAATGATAATTGGTTTGTACCCGAAATGGATTATTGGGCAAATAGAGAAGCTAATAACACCAAAGTACAACCAACTGTTAAACCAATCCAAAATGTTATTAAGGATTGGAAAAACTCTGGTAAAGGTGCCCATAAAATCATGTGTATGGGAGAAGAGGCTTATATTGATAACGTATTTGATTTTCTAAAGAATAATTTTAATGAAACATTGCATCTATACCGTTCAAAATCTACGTATATTGAGATTGCTCATAAGAGTATTTCTAAATTAACGGCCATAGAAATTTTATTAAATACACATTTCAATATTCCGATTTCTGATGCAGTTGCATTTGGAGATAACTATAATGATGTCGAAATGCTTAAAGCAGTAGGAGTTGGTGTGGCTGTCGCCAATGCCAAACCTGAAGTTTTGGAAATAGCCAATGTGATCACATCAGCTGGAAAAGAAGATGGTGTAGCCGAATATATTAAAAATAACATTCAATAACTGTGCAGAGATTAACAAAACTACTTACTAACCTAGCCTTAAGCATTTCTATTTTGTACGCAGCTACTGGTTGTAAATCTGTACAACATATTACTCCAGAAAAGAACACATCTTCAATAATTGCATCGATTGATCTTCTGGGCACCAAGGATGATAAAGTAAAAGTAGAAATAAAGCCAGAATATTTTACTACAGATACTATAAGTTACTATATCCCAAAAATTGTTCCGGGTACTTATCAAAATAACAACTACGGAAAATATATCGACGATTTTAATGCTTTTGACAAAGAAGGGAAGCCTTTATATGTTCAAAAATATGGTGAAAATCGTTGGAAAATAAACGGAGCAAAGCAATTAGATAAAATTACGTATTGGGTAAATGATACTTTTGACTCTGAAGATACTCACGAAATTTTCTCACCAACCGGTACAAATATTTCTAAAGACAAAAACTTTATACTCAATCTTTATGCTTTTGTTGGTTATTTTGATGGGATGACAGAGAATAAATATAAACTGTTTATAAAACATCCCAAAAACCTAGAAGCATCGACTTCTGTGGATGAAATTATTCCTGAAAATAAAGGAGAAAACATAAATTATGATGTTGACTTTTTTCTATTTAAAAGATACGCAGATGTAGTTGATTCTCCAATAATGTATTCTGATCCTGATCGTGTGACTTTCACTGTTAATGGTATCGAAATATTACTTAGCGTATATTCACCTAATAAAGTTCATAAAGCTGCTAGAATAATGCCGCAAATGGAACGTATGATACGCGCCCAACGTAATTTTTTGGGCGATATTAATGCTACCAAAAAATATAGTGTTTTATTATACCTATCCACTACAAAACAAGATGACGCATTAGGTTTTGGTGCTCTCGAGCACAATACCTCTACATTAGTGGTATTGCCCGAATCAATTTCGAAAAAGAAACTTAATGAATCACTTACAGATGTAGTTTCTCATGAATTCTTTCATATTGTAACTCCATTAACTATTCATTCTAAAGAAATTCATAATTTCGATTATAATACTCCCAAAATGTCCGAACATATTTGGCTGTACGAAGGTACTACTGAGTATTTTTCGATCCTATTTCAAATTACTCAAGGGTTAATAGCTAAAGAAGATTTTTTTGAAAGGATTTTAGAAAAAATTGAGATTTCAAATGCATTTGATAACACTATGTCTTTTACAGAAATGAGTAAAAACATTCTGGTAGAACCTTATCGTAAAAATTATCGTAATGTATATGAAAAAGGGGCTCTTATATCTATGTGTATAGATATTATCATGCGCGAAAAGAGTAATGGCGAATATGGAATAGTTGATCTTATGAGGAATCTTTCTAGCGAATTTGGTAGTAATAGGCCTTTTGAAGATGATGAATTAATCCAGACTATAAGAGAATTTTCTTATCCCGAAATTGGCGTATTTTTAGAAAACCATGTAGTTAATGGCAATCCTATAGATTATGAGTTTTATCTTAAAAAAGTTGGTCTTCAATTTGGCACTACAACTTTAAAATCTTCCTATTTTATTAATGGACAACAACCATTTGTAAAAGGATCCGAAACTACAAAAGAGGTTGTGTTCGAATCTAATATCCAATACAATAACTTCTTAAAAAATCTAGGAGTTCAAGGAGGAGATGTCTTACTTAGTATTGATGACAAAAAATATGATATTAAAAACATTTATGATCTTTTTGGAGATTCGAATCAATGGAAAATAGGAGATACTATTTCCTTTAAGGTTAATCGTGATGGTAAAGAAATGATATTATCCTCTGAAGTAATAGAGCCTACAATAGAAAAAAGAATCCTAGAATCAAATCCTACTGCATCAGAACAACAAATAAAATTTCTTAAAAGTTGGGTTAATGATTAAAAACTTTCAAGTTAAAGTTGTTTCCACTTTTTTAAAATAATGTATTTTGCACCATTCACTCTTCTTAACACAAACATGCAATAATGGAAAATACTCCTTTTTTTACTGATGATACAATTATTTTTGGCATTTTAATGCTATGTCTAGGGTTAGTTTTTTATACATCATCGATTAAAACAAACTTTTGGAAAACATTCTATAAATTTATCCCTGGAGTTTTATTATGCTATCTTTTACCATCAATATTTAATTCTTTAGGAATTATTGCTCCAGAATGGAATGAATTAAATACAGAAGGACAATTAGTTGAAAAATCATCTAAAGTCTACTATATAGCAAGTCGATACCTCTTACCAGCTTCTTTGGTATTAATGACTTTAAGTATTGACCTTAAAAGTATTTTTAACCTGGGTCCAAAAGCACTGATTATGTTTTTAACAGGAACTTTTGGTATTATATTAGGTGGTCCGATTGCAATTTTATTAATCTCTATAGTCTCGCCAGAAACTGTTGGTGGAGCAGGATTTGATGCGGTATGGAGAGGGTTATCTACTCTAGCGGGAAGCTGGATTGGTGGTGGTGCTAATCAAGCGGCTATGTTAGAAATTTACAAATATAACCCAGATAAATATGGAGGAATGGTATTGGTAGATATTGTTGTAGCTAATCTTTGGATGGCCATACTACTCATTGGTATTGGTAAAAGTAAAAAAATTGATAAATGGTTAAAGGCAGATACTACTGCTATAGAATCTCTTAAACAAAAAGTATCAAGCTATGCAGAAAGTATTACTCGTAACCCATCTCTAACGGATTATATTATTATGCTATCCTTAGCATTTACCGTAGTAGGCATAGCACATTGGGGCGCCGGAGGGATTTCTAATCTATTATCAGATAATTTTGAAATATTTAATGACAAAAGTTCTGCTTTGTCTTCTTTCACCTCAAAATTTTTCTGGATGGTTACTATCGCCACAGCCATTGGTATTTTATTATCCTTTACTAAAGTAAAAAATTATGAAGGTGCTGGAGCAAGTAAACTAGGTAGTATTTTTATTTATGTACTTATAGCTACAATTGGCATGAAAATGGACATTGGTAGAATTTTTGAAAACCCTGGATTAATTGCAATTGGTTTAGTTTGGATGACAATCCATGCAGCCCTTCTTATCGGTGTTGCAAAATTAATAAAAGCCCCTTATTTCTTTCTTGCCGTAGGTAGTCAAGCTAATGTTGGTGGAGCAGCTTCTGCTCCCGTTGTTGCTGCAGCTTTTCACCCTTCATTAACTACTGTTGGGGTTTTGCTAGCCGTATTTGGATATGTCGTGGGAACTTATGGTGCTATTTTATGTACAATTTTAATGCAAATAGCATCTGGAAGCTAGTATTTCAATCTAATTTGTAGCATCTTTGTAACCCGTTTTTAAAACACTAAAAAATTCTATGAAAAGATTTTCTTTCATACTACTTACTGCATTATTTCTAATCAACTGTAGTTCTCCCAAAAAAAAGGGAAACGTTATCATATCTGGTGATATCAAAGGATTAAAGAAGGGAGTGCTATACCTTCAAAAAATACAAGATACCGTATTGGTTAATGTTGATTCTATAACCATTGATGGAAATTCAGAATTTATACTTCAATCTAATGTTGAAGAACCAGAAATTCATTATTTATACCTAGATAAAGATGATGGTGCGCAATATAATGATCGTATTGATTTCTTTGCAGAACCTGGTGAGATTACTATTACAACTTCTTTGATTGATTTTGAAAAAGATGTGAAAATTGTAGGAGGTAAAAATCAAACGAAATTTCAGGAATATAAAAAAATGTTGCAGCGCTTTAATGAACGAAATCTTAGACTTATGAAAGAAGATTTTGAAGCCAGTAAGCAAAATGACGATGAGAAATTAATCGAAAATGATAAAGCGTATAAGAAACTATTACGCCAAAAGTATTTGTACACGATAAATTTCGCTATATATAATAAGAAATTAGAAGTTGCTCCTTATATTACTTTAAGTGAAGTGTATGATGCCAACTTAAAATATTTGGATACAGTAGCCAAATCACTAAGTCCTCGTGTAAAAAAATCATTGTATGGTAAACAACTTATAGCGTACGTAAAGGAACGAAAAACTAAAGAGGAAGCTACTAAAAAAAATGATTCAATTAATTAGTTGAATTAGACAGAATTTAAACTTAACACAAAAGGCATTCATTTTTTTAATGAATGCCTTTTGTGTTATAATACGATTGATTCTTAATTGTTTTAATTCTATACAGCAATAACTACTTGCTTTTAAGAAACAAAAAAAGCTCTGAATTTTCATTCAGAGCTTTACAAAAGAGCCGATAGAGGGACTCGAACCCACGACCTGCTGATTACAAATCAGCTGCTCTAGCCAGCTGAGCTATATCGGCGCAAAAGCGGTTGCAAATATAATTTCTACAATCATATTTACAAATACTTTTTAAAAAAAAATTACAAAGCGTTTACTTTATCTACCAAAGCTTTTGCTGTTGTCTCTAAATCAGTACGAATAGCTTTAAAATGTTTAGAATAACTTTCTACATTTCGTTCATTTACTCTTTCTATAAAACCATCAAAAGAAGTTATTGCCTCGTCAATTATTGCTTCTCCGGCTTTGTTATCCTTTCCAGGGTTATCTAGTTCCCACACATATACTTCTTCAATAATATCTCCTAATACGTAGTTGATATCCTTTTTAAGGTTTCTTTTATTTGCCATATCATTTTTATTTTATACAAAATTACTATTTTCCATTAAATTGCGATCAATTCTTTCATTTTAGTCATCGCTTCTGTTAAATGCTTTGAAGCATTCATGTTATTAAATTTTAATCTAACAATCCCTTCTTTGTCAACAACATACGTTTCTCTTCCTGGTAACAACCCTAAGAGGTTTGACTTTACTCCAAAAAGTTTTCTAAGTTTACCCGCAGTATCAGATAAGAAAATAAACGGGAGCCTGTACTTATTTTTAAATTTCATGTGAGAAGAAACACTATCAGAACTTATGCCTATAACTTCGGCTCCCAATGATTTAAAGTCTTCATAACTATCCCTAAAGTCACATGCTTCTTTAGTACAACCTGGAGTGAAATTTTTTGGATAAAAAAATATTACTAATGGCAGCGTTCCAACTAATGTTTTGCTATCAAAATCTTCTCCGCTATCTTTTTTAGCAACAAAATGAGGTAACGTATCTCCTACCTGTAAAGCCATACTTATTCTCCTTTATAAATAACAAAATTACGAGGAGTTTCATATAATGTAACCTCAAGATCATAATCCATATTAATCTTATTGCGAAGTTTTTTCCATATAACAACTGCTATATTCTCTACTGTGGGATTTAAATCCATGAATTCTTCAACTTCTTCATTAAGATTTTTATGATCCAGATAATCTTCAACTTCAGTCTTAATATACTCCTTTAAGATTTTAAGATCCATCAAATATCCTGTTTCGGGATCTATATCTCCAATTACACTAACAATAAGATCATAATTATGCCCGTGATATTTGGGGTTGCTACATTTACCAAATATCTGAAGGTTTTTCTCATCACTCCAGTCTTTACGATATAATCTATGGGCTGCATTAAAATGTGCTTTTCTACAGGCTTTAATTCTCATATTGTAATATGTGCATAAAATTTATCGAAAATGATTTTAAACCATTCTGTATATAGCTCAGGTTGTGCAGAAATATCACTCCGAACTTCTTCTAAAGGCATCCATTTCCAATCTGCTACTTCATCAACATTGATTACAGGATCCTGCTCATAAGTACCTAGTAACACATGATCATACTCATGTTCTGTAAGGCCATTATCAAAGGGAGCTTTATAGATAAACGAAACAGAGTCTTTTAATGATGTTACAAACCCCATTTCTTCTTGCAATCTTCGAGTTCCTGCTTCAACATTAGTCTCACCATCTCTTTGATGACTACAGCATGTATTGGTCCACAGACCTGGTGAATGATATTTATGATGAGCTCTTTGTTGCAGCATTAATTCATTCTTTCTATTCAAAACGAATACTGAAAAAGCTCTATGTAAGACTGCCTTTTGATGTGCCTCTAACTTAGGCATTAAACCTATTTGCTCATCATTTTCATTAACTAAAATTACTCTTTCTTCTTCCATTATTTAGTATTGGGTCAAAATTACAAAAACACTCTAGTAATTGAACTATAAGTAATCTTGTTTTTTAAGGTTATATGCCCTTAAATAAGAAACAGTAAATACGTTCAATTATTTTAGCACATAACTCTAAAACATGTAAATGTGTTGTATTTTATTGAATCAATATAGCTATTTTGATTTAATAAAAAAACACCTTACAAGTAAGGTGTTTTTTAAATATTTATAATTGTTAAGACTATTACTTTATTATTATAAACTCACTACGTCTATTTAATTGATAATCATCTTTACTACAGTTAGAACCATTACCACAGTCATTAACTGATTCTGTTTCTCCAAAACCTTTTCCTGTCAATCGATCAGATGCAACACCTTTCTCAACCATATAGGCAACGGTAGATTTTGCTCTCCTCTCAGACAATTGCATATTGTATGCATCATCCCCATGACTATCGGTATGCGATCTTACCTCAATTTTCATTTTCGGATATTCATTCATCACTTCAATCACCTTCGCTAGTTCTATACTAGCATCTTCTCTTATATAAGATTGATCAAAATCAAAATAAATAGGTTTAAGTGCTAATACTTTTGCAAGATCATCCCCAACCTCGGCAGATTTTATTCTTTTCTCTAGGGCAAGTGGTGTATCTAAGGTCTGTGTTTCGCCTGGAGTATTTACTAGTTTTTCTAAAGTAACATATTCGTCTTTTTCTGCTCTAACAAAATATTTTGATCCGCATTTTAACTTCTCAAAAATATACTTTCCATCTTCGCCGACTACTATACTCTCCACCACATTATTACTACTATCATATACCGAAATCTTAGTACCTGGCAATAACTCACTTGTATCCTTATCGGTTGTAAGGCCCGAAATTTCAATCTCACAAAAACTTCTTAGATCTTCTAACTGCAAGAAACTATAGATATCATCGCTACCTCTACCTCCATCTCGATTTGAAGAAAAATATCCTCTTTTTGAACCATTGTCCACAATAAAAGCAAAGTCATCTTGTGGGCTATTTACTGGTTTACCCACATTTACAACTAATTTTTCTTCATCAGTTTGTGGGTCAAGATTTGTAACATAAACATCTAAACCTCCCAAACCAATATGGCCATTAGAAGCAAAATACAAGTCTCCATTATCACTGATAAAAGGAAAAGTTTCTTTTCCTTCAGTATTTATTCTTTCTCCAAGGTTTTGAGGTTCTCCAAAGCTTCCATCTCCATTAATTGCTATTTTGTACAAATCCGAATCCCCTTGTCCTCCTGGCATATCAGAAGAAAAATATAACGTTTTTCCATCTGTGCTTAATGCTGGATGAGCAGTAGAATATTCATCACTATTAAATGATAGGTTTTGTGGAGTAGTCCAACCACCTTGACTATTCTTATAAGATCGGTAAATCTGTAATTTATTTGTTCCTTTTTTATCTCTACCAATCTTTCTTTTTATAAAATTATTTCTCGTAAAATACACTGTTCTTCCATCTTTTGAAAAAATCGGTGTAGACTCATGAAATTTTGAATTTATTGTACTATTAAATTTTTGGATTTCGGATAACTCACCATTTGTAGGATTATATTCAGCCTGAAATAAATCTAAAAATGCCTCATTATTCCATTGGTGCAGTGTTTTTTTGAACATCAGTGTATCTCTTGAAGAAGAAAATACTACAAATCGTCCAAAAAAGGCAGTTCCAAAATCGGTAAAAGAAGAATTTATCGAAGAGTTTTCTATTTCAAATCTTCCAGATTGAAAATCAATTCTTTCTAGATAATCAGGCTCATCATTATATAATTTTACTCTTTGATCCTGATCCGCTAATTGCGTAAATTTTTCCATATATTGATCAGCTTCATCATAACGTTCAGCCGACTTTAAAGTCTGTGCATATCTGAAATAATATTCAGGTTCTATTTCTTTAGGGTAAGTATCGATCAATTCTTTATACCATTTCTGCGCATCTTCAAACTGACTATTAAAATAATAACTGTTTGCTAAATTTTTTAGTAGATCGGCATCCTTATAGCCTTTTTTAATGATCTTTAAATACGTTTCTTGAGCATCAATATATTCGTATCTGTTATATTGATCTTCTGCTTTTCCGAGTTTTTTCTCTTGACCGATAAGAGTCTGTCCAAATAAAAGAATTAAAAAAACTAATCCTATTTTACGTAAATATTTACCCATGTTTTAATACTAATTTTTTTATTAGTTGGTTATTAAAAGAAACGTGGTGTTAGCATTCGGTTATACTTCTTAAATAATTCAAAACGTAGCATAACTTCATAACTTCCGTCATTAAATTGTGTTTGTCCTAATTGAGTAGTCTCTCTATCATACGAAAAACCAAGCATCATAGAGTCTGATATTTGAAAACCTATAGTACCTGTTACTGCAGCGCTCCAACGATAGGCTACTCCTAGAGTAAGTTTCTGATATAGTAAAAAATTTGCAGAAAGATCTACTTGCAAAGGAGCTCCCAAAACAAGCTTACTTAATAATGCAGGTTTAAACTTTAAATCATCATTTATATCAAAAACATGACCAGCGATAAGGTAATAATTTATACGCTCTTCTGCTAAAAAACTTACAGCATTACTATTCGCGTCTGTAGTACTTTCATCAAAGTGATTCGTTTCCAACAAATTAGGCGCACTTAAACCTACATAAAAACGATTGGTATGATAATATACTCCAACACCAACATTAGGGCTAAATTTGTTATCAATATTATTCTCAAATAAAGCATCGTTACTATTAAATTGAGTTAATCGTTGAAAATCAACATTCAATAAATGACCACCTGCCTTTAATCCAAAACTTAATTTACCATACTCAGATGTAGGTATTGTATATGAGAAATCTATATCCAAATAAGTTTCATCGGTTGGTCCTATTTCATCATTCACAATAGATAAACCTAAACCTAATCTTTCACTGGTTCCTAAAGGTGTATTAAGTGTTAAGGTTTGAGTTCTAGGCGCACCATCTAAGCCTACCCATTGACTACGATGAAGGCCCATTATACTCATCACTCCACGGCTACCAGCGTATGCGGGGTTTACCGTAATAGTATTATACATATATTGCGTATACTGTGCATCCTGTTGCGCATGTCCTTGAAAGGAGAAAAACCCGAACACTCCTAGCATAAATATAATTAGTAGTCTATTCATTCGTATTTTATTTGATTTAGGGAATAACAAATATAAACTATTCCAAATAATTAATTATTGATATATAAGAATCCAGCTTTCTGCTTAAGAATACCACTTGCATTTTCATATTCTAAAACATAATAATAGGTGCCAACTGGTAACTTATCATTCTTAGATACTGTAGTTCTTCCTTCACTAATTCCAACAAAGAATCTCGCTCCTGGTTGCTCATACCCATCTTGGTCAAATACCAGTACTCCCCATCTATTGAAAATTCGCAATGTATTCTTAGGGAAATTACTTAGTCCAACTATTCTAAATTCATCATTTACTCCATCTCCATTAGGACTTAGACCTGTATAGACTACAATTTCACCATCTGATACGATAACCGTTACAGTTTCATCTTCAAAATCACCATCATTATCCAAATCAACGTCGGTATCATTTAATGGATCATCAGACACATCAGTAACATCTATACCATTAGGATCTTGTCCTGTTACTGTAGCTTGATTCGTTACGCTACCAGAAAGTAAATTCTCTTCAGTCAAAATATATGTAGCACTAAAACTATCATTATCTACCTCTCCCGCAGCAAGATCAATCGGACCTCCTTCTATTACAATTCCTGGTAATGGATCTGCAAGAACAATATTTGTAATATCTACATTACCCGTATTTTCTACAATGAATTCATATCTAATTTCATCTCCAGCGTTTGCAACTCCATCATTATTGGCATCAACATATATACCAGTTTTTCTTAAATCTAAATTTGGTAATTGCTCAATCATAGTAATTGTTGGATCATTCGTAGGATTACCATCATTATCTTCGTCTACTGTTTCATCTCCACTATCTGATACATCAACAACATCATTTCCGGTTGGATCTTGTCCTATTACCGTTGCACTATTCATAACTTCACCAAAATTGATATCTGCTTGAGTTATGGCATATGTTGCTGTTGCAGTTCCTGACTCATTAGGTGCTAATGTACTTGGAGTAATTGCCAAACTTACACTTCCTGTTAAAGGATCATCTATTGTAATATTATCAATTACAACATTTCCAATATTTGCAACAGTGAATGTATACGTAATTACATCATCAACCTGAGTTCCATCAATCTCAGAAGTCTTTATTAAAGACAGGAGAGGGTTCGCAACTTCTCCAACTGTTACCGTTACTGTAGCAGTATCGCAGCTTGGAGGCGTGTCATCATCACAAAGTGTATATGTAAATGTATCATCTCCTACAAAACCTGTTGGTGGTGTATATGTAAATGTACCATCTCCATTATTTACTACCGTACCTCCATTTGTGCTCGTTACATCAAAAGCTGTAATAGTTGCATTGTCTACAACAGTGTCATTGTCTAATACATTACCTGTAGTAACTGGTGTATCTTCTGTGGTAGTTACGGTATCATCTACTGCTACTGGGTTACCCTCATCTCCTACAGTTATTGTAACTGTTGCCGTAGAACAACTTGGTGGAGTATCATCATCACAAAGTGTGTATGTAAACGTATCATCTCCTACAAATCCAACAGGTGGGGTATACGTAAATGTACCATCTCCATTATTTACTACTGTACCTCCATTTGTGCTGGTTGTATCAAAAGCTGTAATGGTAGCATTATCAATAACAGTATCATTATCTAATACATTACCTGTAGTTACTGGTGTATCTTCTGTGGTAGTAACAGTATCATCGACTGCTACTGGATCACCTGCATCACCAACAGTTACGGTAACCGTTGCTGTGGAACAAGTTGGTGGAATATCATCATCACAAAGCGTATATGTAAATGTATCATCTCCTACAAATCCAACAGGTGGAGTATACGTAAATGTACCATCTCCATTATTTAACACCGTACCTCCATTTGTACTTGTTGCATCGAAGGCTGTTATGGTAGCATTGTCTATAACAGTATCATTAGTTAACACATTACCTGTAGTCACTGGCGTATCTTCTGTTGTGCTAGCTGTATCATCAACTGCTATTGGATTGCCAGTATCATTTACAGTAATATTAACAGTTGCTGTAACAGTACTACCGTCAACATCTGTGATAGTGTAAGTAAAACTATCTGTACCACTAAATCCTACATCCGGTACGTATTGGAAAACACCATCGCTTACCTCAGTTACTGTACCATTACTTGGACCGGTAGCCAGTGCAAAATCATCTCCATCGCCTCCATCACCACCAATATTGTCATTGGTCGAAACATCGATCTGATTGGCAACTCCTGCAGTACTATCCTCATCAACGGTTAAACTATCATCGTTAGCTGTTGGACTATCATCAACACTCGTTACATCAAAAGTAACCGTAGCCGTATCTGTATCTCCATCTGCATCCTCAATCTCATAGGTGATCGTTACTGGACCATTATAGTCTAAGGCTGGTGTAAAGTCAATCGTATCATCTGTAGGATCATTCGGGGTACCTCCATTATTCACTACGGCAGTTCCTACTGTCGCTGGAATAGCAGTTACATTGATTGTTCCAGTACTTGGACCATCGCCTCCAAAACTATCATTGCCTAATACTGCAATGTTAGTCGTTCCACTATCCTCTGCAACATCGGCAGGTGTATCAT
>NZ_OMPE01000010.1 GCF_900312815.1 Aquimarina sp. AU474
AAACCCCAGAAGATTTAAATACGCCTAACATCCCAATCAAATAATCTGTAGATCGATCACATAAAAAAACTACAGATTCTTCGCTTGATAAACCTTTAGATAATAAAAAATGAGAAAACTGATTACAACGATGGTTTAAATCACCATAACTCAAACTCAAAGTATGGTCATCTACTGCTATAGTATCAGAATTCATAGAAACCTGATCCTCGAATAAATCTACAAAAGTCTTATCCAAAGGATAAGAAGAATCAATTACATGATAACTATTCTGTAATTCTAATCGATCGGTCTTTGGCATTATTTTTTCTACCCCAATTTCTGAAGTTAAATTCTTAAATTGGAACAATACATTTTTACAATATGTAAAAAATTGTTCAACCATTTCATGATTTGCAACGGCTGAAGAATAAACCATATTAAAAGTAAAATTTCCATGGGTAACGACGACATGAAAATCAAGTAGTGTATTTTCAACAACACTGATATCATCATGCCAAAAATTAATATCTTCTCTTTCATTAGTATTTACATCATCATTTTCAGTCACCATTTCATTAACTATCCAAAAATCTATAAAATTAAACGTAGCATCAAATACAGGGTTTACTCCTGGAACACTGGGTTCATCTATAACTTCAAGAATCCTATAGAAAGGCATACGCTCATGTTCTTTCTGTCGTCTTATTTTTTTAGCGACTAACTCAATATAATCCTTCCAAGTTCCAGACTTTGGAATGGTAATTCTAAAAGGAACCTGATTTAAAAAACAACCTAACACTTTTTCGCCATCTTCGGCAACTGGACGGTTATTTGTTATCATTCCTGTTACCAATTCATCCGAACCAGTAAATATTTTAAGTGTATATAAATAAGCTGCAAAACATAATTCTTTCAGAGAGATTTCAAAAAAAGAAGCAATGTTTTCAAACTCTCCCTTTAACTCACTACCCATTTCGTACCGTTGAGAAACATACTTATAAGTATCTCCAGTTCTTGTCAACTCCAATCTTTTATAATCATTCATTTCATTCTGCCAATATGCAATAGTAGATTCCTTACGACACTCAACTAATTCTTGAAGGATATGATCTTTGTAATTGGATTTAAAAGGTTCTAATTTTAAATCTGGATTGTGATTTAACTTAAGATATGTATTATTTAATAATGTTAAAAATTGATGAAGACTCCATCCATCAAACAAACTATGATGAAAATCAAATATTAAATAATGAAACCCTTCATTTATCTTTAAAACATTCATTCTCCATAATACTTCCATACTATCTCCAGAAGCCCTTAAACGTCCATCATTAATTTTTTTTAAATACATTTCTTCTTGATTCCCTCTTTCTTCCTGTGAAAGGTCGATATAGTGTAATTCGGGCTGAATTTCTTTAAGGATAATATGTGCTCCGTATTTTATATCATAGACTTTTCTTAGTTCGCTATGAGTCTCTATTAATAAAGAAATTACTTTTTTAAAAAGAATAAAATCAAAATTTGAATATCTTACAGAATAAACATTTTGTTCATGATACAAGATATTATGATAATTATCTTCCGTATCTTCTTTCATCATTGTATAGAAAAGCATTCCTTTTTCTATACCACTCATAGGAAATACCGACTCATATGAATTTTTATACACACTAGTTTTTAAATATTCCTTCTCAAAAGAATTGAGTTCTTTTTCAACCTCCAGGTAGTGCTTATTTTTATGCTCTTCATTTCCTTCAAAAGAATATATATAGTCTGAAAAATCTTTTACGGTTGGATGTGAATATAAGTTCGCAAGATTAAGCATATCATTAAACTCTGCATTCACATTATATATTAATTTGATAGCTTTTATTGAATCGCCTCCGGATAAAAAGAAATTACTATTTGTTCCTAAACTCTCAACAGATAAAATTCTTTGCCAGATTTCTAATAATTTTTCTTCTTGAGGGTTTTGGGCAGTTATGTAACCTCCTTCTACTGTAATTTTATTATTTTTCAATGTTCTTTTATCGACTTTTCCATTTGGAGTTAATGGAATTTCTTTTAGAGAAACAAAGAAAGAAGGAATCATATAGTTCGGTAATTTTTCTGCCAGATAGTTCCTCAATTCTGATAATGGAATTTCATCTTTTGAAACATAATATGCAATCAAGAAATTATCTTCTTCTCTACTTTCAAAAAGCACTACACATTTTGAAATTTTTTCATTAGAAGAAAGTTGTTCTTCAATCTCTTTTAACTCTATTCTAAAACCTCTTAATTTTATTTGATCATCAATACGGCCTAAATATTCTATCTCTCCATTTTGTAATATTCTTCCCAGGTCTCCTGAACAATATAAACGTTCATTCTTTTTGTAAGGGTTATTAATAAATTTTTCGATAGTCAGATCGTTACGATTTAAGTAACCTCTTGCTACTCCTTTACCTCCCACACATATTTCTCCCTTAACTCCTTTTGGAACAATATTTTTGTATTTATCTAAAATGCATATTCCTAATGTAGGAAGTGGACTACCTACTGATCTTAAATCTTTGCTAATCTCATTCTCTGTAATTTCTTTGTAGGTTACATGTACTGTAGTTTCTGTAATACCATACATATTAATCAATTTAATATGAGGGTACTTTCTTTTCCATAAGATTAATTTAGATGGAGCTAGAGCTTCACCTCCAAAAATTACCATTCTTAATTTAAGACTAGAGATTTCTTGTAACTCTCCTGTTTCAATAAGATTATAAAATGCACTTGGAGTTTGATTCAGAATAGTTACTCCCTCCTGTTGTAAAATGTTTAAAAACTGTTTAGGATCCTGAGTAACAATTTTAGGGATAATCACCAACTTACCTCCAAATAAAAGAGCTCCATATATTTCCCAAACGCTAAAATCGAAAGTATGGTTATGAAATAAAGTCCATACATCATTTGATGAAAAATCGAATTTGTTCTGATCATTAATAAAAAGTCTAACTACATTTTTGTGTTCCAGCATAACACCTTTAGGGTTACCTGTCGTACCCGAAGTGTAAATAACATAACATAAATCTGATGGTTGATTAACTTTTTCAATATTTTTATCTATCCATTCGTTTTCTATTTTTTCTAATAAAACAGTAGTATGATTATATTTAAGGTCTTTTGAATATTCTTTGTGGGTTACTAATATACTTGCTTCAGAGTCCTCTAATATATATGTAATTCTTTGTTCTGGAGCTTCTATATCTAAAGGTAAATAGCCTCCCCCCGATTTTAAAATTCCAAGCATTCCAATAATAAGATCGATTGATTTTTCCATCAATAAACCAATTACCTGATTTGGCTCAACCCCTAAATTCCTAAGATGAATTGCTAAGCTGTTAGCACGGCTATTGAGGTCTTTATATGTTATGCTTTCATCTCCGATAGTCACACAAATATTTTCAGGAGTAAGATCAACTTGTGATTCAAATAACTCAATTATAGTTTTGTCTTGAGGGTATGAAACCTCAATATTATCCAAACTTGTAATGAGTTCATTTTCCTCTTGTGTTGATAATATTTTTATATCACAAATTTTCATATCCGGAGTTTCAATAACTGCCGAGACAATTCTTTGAAAATAACTACTAAATTTTTCAATAGTTTTTCTTTCAAATAATTCACTTGAGTATTCTAATCTAAATTCTAAACTTTTCTCGCCCTCCATCACCACTAAGTTTAAATCAAACTTTGAAATCTCGTGACCTGTATCAAATCTTTTGAATATCAAATCCCGTATTTCCAGAGTTTCTGATTCAAAATTGTGATAAGCGAATAATACATCAAACAGAGGGTTTCTGTTTGATAATCTTGAAAGATCAAGTTCCTCTATCAATTCCTCATACAGAAAGGATTGATTCTCAAAACAGGAAACCACTCTTTGCTTTAAATCACTTAAAAAATTCAGAAAACCTTCTTCGCCGTTAGGATAATTACGTAATGGAATAGTGTTGACAAACATACCCATGATTGGTTCTAAATCTGGATGTTCTCTACCTGAAATTGGAGTCCCGACTATAATATCTTCTTGAGAAGTTAATTTACTAAGGAGTACATTATATAAGGACAATATCAGCATAAACATTGTCACTCCGTTCTCTTTGGCTAAGTTTCTTAAATTATTTGTTTGTTTTTGACTAACCGAAAATGAAATAGAACTTCCCAAATGACTTTTCATTACAGGACGTTTATAATCTAATGGTAAATCCAACGAGTTTATTTCGTTAGCATATTCATTTAACCAGAATTCTCTTTGTTTTGTTAAGTTTTCCTTTTGTTCAGCGCTTAATTGCCATTCGGCATAATCACAATATCTTAATCTTAATGGTTCAATTATTTTTCCTGCATATAAGGACATAAAGTCTTTCACCAAAATATTTTGCGAAACTCCATCACTAATGATATGATGCATATCTAACATTAATATTTGTGAATCAGTAGGGAGTTCGATCAAACCAATACGCATTAAACAAGGCGCACTCAAATCAAAAGGTCGAACAAACTTTTTCATAAGTTCAGTCGTTTCTGAATATTCGCTCTCGTAATATTCTATTTCAAAACTTACGTTTTCATGAATTCGCTGAAATACTTCTCCTTCAATTAAATTAAAAGATGTTCTTAGAATTTCATGATGACCAATCAATTTTTTGAATACATTTTTCAATTTTTGAATATCGAACTTACCTTCTAATTCGATCGCTTCTGGCATATTGTAGGCTACTGAAGACTTATCAAATTCATACATAAAATAGAGTCTCCGTTGCGCATGAGACAATGAATAATCAAGTTTCTCTTCGGATCTTTCAATTTTTGTATACCCAATATTCCCTTTCAAAAATTGAATTAGACCTTCTTTGTTCTCTACAATATCTTCCTTTAAACTATCATCCAATTTTCCTTTATAAGTATCTAATTTTAAATTCCCAGAATCATCTAGATATAATCTGAAATTAGCATCTTTGATCTTTTTGAGTATATTAAATATTTTATCTGATTTGGTCATATTATATTGTTTACTTTATATTAAAATTTGGTCATCATTATCAATTACACTACTTGATTTATTATTAGTAAATCCGGTATTTTAAGAGGTGACTAAAAATTTGATTCTATTTATTAATGTTAATTGATTTTACATTGAAGCTTTAAAAGAGTGCCTATATTCTTTATTGTTTTTTAGTTTTAAAACTCACATCTAACGTGTTGAAATTGGTATATTTAACAAGTCAATTGGAGTTGACTTGGCTTGTATTCAAAATGGGTTTGATAAATTATTTTATCATTTTTGATAAGCAGCATATGTATGAACCCACTCATTTATTGTTCGTATAATAATATCAACTGAAAAAATAATGCTGTATAGCAATTATAATTTAGTATTTGGGAGTGACGTAATAGTTAATGAATAAATCTCTCCAATTATTGGAAACAAAGTATCTAACACTAGTTTATCATAAATTTGATCAGCCTTTTCCCAATGATAATGTTGATCTACTGGCCATTCTATGATTAACTTGTTAAGACCTTTTGACAACAAATCTACTGATATCTCAAAAGAAATATTAGTCCATTCTCTACTACATTTAACTTCTTTAATTTTTTGATTTTTTGAATTTAGATATAAATTGAAACTTGCCCCAGAGTTAGAATTAATAGAATTTCTGTAACACATTTTAATCGTGCAGTTTTTTTTCTTGTTTGAAAAAAAACTGAACTCTTTGTGGCTATTTCTAATTTGTAAAAAATTTCTTCGTAGTCTATCATCATAGGCATTATACCCTTTAAGATGATAAAAAGATTCCAGCAAATCAATTGTTCGTCCTTCAACACTATGTTCCAAAAACCTTAATGCTGCAATAGTATCTCCATAGTTTTGTTCTGATTCTTCTATTGCATTTACAATTGCATCTACTAATTCTAAATCCATGAGTTTTAGGTTTCGTCCATGTGTTAAAGCCATTCCTCCTTCATATTGCGTCATGTATCCTCCCAGTAGAATATCTTCGAATTTACTACAAAAGACATTGGATGTTTTACGAGATGCAAAATCTATAAATTGAAACATAACATCTTTAACTTTAGGATCAAATTCTACAGCTTTTTTACAATGAAAGTCTAAAATGTATTTTGGTTGAGACCAATGTGCGTTATGAATTGCAGCACTAAAATGGGCTATAGCTTTTGTAAGATTATTAGGGCCAATTGCAGATTCCGGAATAGCTGAAATATTAATCTTACTATTTGTTAGTTTTTCAATTACCATTTGAGCCACATATTTCATGCTCATTTTAATACCTTTAGAAGATAGGTGACAATAATCTAAATACAATTCCTTACCTGGAACAACATTTTTATCTAAAGTATTGAAAACTGAAAAAAGATCAACCACAGATATTTGCTCTTTTAAAGCTTTTTTCTTGATCGTTTCTCTTACAACTTTAAAACATCTAGGAGAAGATAAAAGTGCTCTTCCATAAATAACGGTATCTTTAGCTTCATCCAAACATTGAATAGCTTCAGAAATTTTTCCATTTTTCATTTTACTTTCTGCAAGGAATTCATGTCCTAATGGATTCGAGATATCTAACTGAACCATTCGTTGTGCCTCCTGCTCCAAAATATTATATTTATTTTCAGCAATGGCTTTTTCTGCAGCCTCTTTTGCATTTAGCCATTCTTTTATTTGGTTTTCAGGCAACAAACTAAGAGATTGTAGACTTTCGTCACTTCTCCAATCTTCAAAATTAAATCCAGGAATGACGATTATGCATGGAATACCATTAGAACTGGTTGTTTCTAATAATTTATCCATGAAATTAAGTATCTTCTTTTCAAATAGTTCTTCTAAATACTGCTTAAGTCCATAAAACTGTTTTTCTTTATAGATACTCCATAATTTATTAACATCTTCCTCAGCAACAGCATCGTAAAGTTCATGAGCCCAATTATTCCCCGCAAAAAGCACAATTTGATCCGGTTCTAATAATGGGCTGGATGAGATTACATTAGAAAGTTCATCCATTTCTATACTGGTTTTAGAAAGGTCAATTACTTCTACTTCATCAAATGCATTACTAATTTTTAAAACTGACTCTAATTCTTTGGCTACCGAGTATTTGGGAGCATAAAAATATCCTCTAGCTACAGATTCACCAATGAGAACTATTCTTTTTTTATTTGATTTAACGAGTATTTCATGAACATTAGCCCAACTATTCCATTGTTCTTTTTTATCTATTCTTCTTTGAAACGTATTCTTTCCATTGGCATTCGTTCTCTCCCATATTCCTACCGTCTCTTTCGTCGAAGAATAATCTTGATTATTATCTTCTTTAGTACTAGGTACTGAATTAACTGAAAGAGATATTTCTTGAAACAATTTGTTGATAGCAGATTCATCTTTAATATCTGACATTAATAGTTCTGAAAGTATTACAGATTTTTCTTTTAACTCATTCATTTCATTTGTTTTTTTTACAGGCATAATACTATTTAGGTATTCCAATTCTGTAGAATAATTTTAATTTATCTGGTCGTAGTGAGATTTTTATAGCTATTTAATAAGGATTGTATAGGTAATATGGATGTCAAAAGAATCCTTGCTGAGATTCCTTTGTATACTATTCATTTTACAAAGGCTACTACAGAACGTAAAGTATTAATGGTTTTTTGATTAGTAGAATATTAATTACTGTTTTAAACAGTAGCAATAGTCAATGAGTAAATATCTCCAAGAACAGGAAAAAAACTATTTACCGAAACATAATTGTTTTTGTTATGGGTTTCTTTAAACACATTAGGAACGGGCCATTTTAATATCAATTTATTTATTCCCGAGCATACCTTATCTTTTGCTATTTCAAAACAGATAGAATTCCAATCTCTATTAATTTCAGCTTCACATATTTCTTGCTCATTAGTATTTAGATAAATTTTTAAATTACCCCTAATTTCATGAAGGCTCCTATAGCACATTTTAACCTGTAAATTTTCTAATCCATCACTGATAATATTAAATACTTTTTCAGTACTTCGAATTCGAAAAAAATTTCTGGATATCGTATCATTCGTTTTATTGTATCCTTGTGCATGGTAAAAGGGTTCCAATAAACTCGTTGGAATCTTTGTTATACCATGTTGAGAAAATCTCAACTCTTTAAGTTCGGTTTCATAGTCCAACCCTAAGGGTTTTATCGCATTTGCAATAGTATCTATCAAATCCAAATCCATCATTTTTTCTCCTCTCGGGTGTAAAAAGGCAAGTCCGCCTTCAAACTGATGCATGGATCCCTCTAGTATAATTTCTTCAAATGATCGACACAACTCGTTTGTATTTTTTCTTGAAGATAAATCTGCATATAATAACATTAATGTCTTAATGTTTTCATCTAGTTCAATGGCTTTTTGGCAATGATACTCTAAAATTTCTTTAGGTTGAGACCAATGTGCATTATGGATAGCCGCAGCGAAATGAGCTACAGATTCTGTGTTTTTTTTGGGAAATATCTTTGAATCTGGAATTGATTTAATACTGATTTTTTCATTTGCTACTGATTCTATTACCACCTGAGCAGTATATTTCATTGCTATTTTAATTCCATCTGTAGAAAGATGACAATAATCCAAAAACAACTCATTATGTTTGTATCGATCCTCATAGATTTTATTAAAGATCGAAAAAAGATCAACTACTTGAACTCCTTCTTGTGAAGCTTTCTTAATAATTGTATCTCTAATTACCTGAAAACACCTTGGTGAAGAATTCAAAGCTCTACCAAAAAGAATAGTATCTTTTGATCTATCCAAACATTGTATAGCTTCAGGAATTTTATCTTTTTGCATATACGCTTTTGACAATAACTCGTAACCTAATGGGTTCGAAGAATCCAACTCTATCATTTGATTAGATTCAAATTCTAAACGGTCATAATCGTTTTGAATCAGTGCATTTTCAGCTTTGCCTTTTGCTTCAAACCATTTTATAAGATCATCATTCTTTAATAGAGATACTGTTTTTTCAGTATCATCACTTTTCCAATTAAATAAGTTAAATGCTGGGATGACAAAAACTGTAGTGGTTTTATTATTCTTATTGTTAGTTATTACAAGGTCAATAAAATTAGATATAATCTTTTCAAACTTATTTTCTAAATACAATTTTACGCTTTCGAACCCTTCTTTTTTATAAAGCAAAGACAACTCCTTATAATCCTTACTGTCAAGTTTTTGATATAATTCAGAAAGCCAATTATTACCTGCAAACATCACCATTAAGTCCGGATTTAAAAGGTCACAGGATTGAGCAACATTAATAATCTCTTCCATTTCAATAGCATTTTTAGAGAGGTCAACGACTTCTACATCTCTAAAAACATTACTAGAGGTCAATATAGATTCTAATTCATCTGCAACCGAGTAATTTGGCGTATAAAAAAATCCTCTAGCTACAGATTCTCCAAGAAGAACTACTCTTTTTTTATGCGTCTTTAAGGGAATTTCATGCACATTTGCCCATGCGTGCCATTCATTTCGTTTGTCTTCATTCCTTTGAAGTATAGTCTCTCCTTTGACATTCTTCATTTTCCAGATACCTAGAATATCTTTTTCTTTATTAAAATCAACCGATTTAGTGAGATTTTCTTCTTTAACAGATGAAAACTGCATCTCAAATTTATTAAACAGATCTTCAATACGAGACATATCTTTATGATCCGACACCAATAAGTCCGACAGAATTTTAGATTTTTCTTTTAATTCATTCATTTGTCAATATTATAGCTAATGTTATTCATTTTTGTTACGCTCCTTTACTTTCAGACTCTAAATCATAAAAACACCTAGGTCACCCTCATTAATGTCATTACATAAAGGTGTAAACTTCATGCTGTATTCCACTTTTCTCATTCATTTCAATGCTATTTTTAACAATTAGCTTTAGAAAATCAAGATTATGTTCGTCTCTATCAATAATAGTATTTCCAATCACTAAACAATCGATATCTGCATGAATAAAACATTTAATAGCATCTTCTGGAGTGCATACGATAGGTTCTCCTTTCACATTAAAAGATGTGTTTAATAGTATTGGACACCCTGTAATTTTATCAAAAGCATGTATGAGATCATAAAAACGCCCATTAGCTTCTTTGGTAACCGTCTGTAGTCTAGCCGATCCATCTATATGAGTTATTGCTGGTAGTGAAATTTCAGAAATCACCTGGCATGTTTCTAACATAAAAGGAGAAGCGTGATCAATTTCAAAATGTTTAGAGGCTTTTTCTAATAAAGCAGCAGGCGCGAAGGGTCTAAATCCTTCTCGTTTTTTTACCATTGCATTTATTCTGTTTTTCATTTCGGGATCTCTTGGGTCCGCCAAAATTGAGCGTGCCCCCAAAGACCTCGGCCCGAACTCCATTCTACCCTGAAACCATCCTATTACTTTGCCCTCACTTAATCTTTTGGCCGTTTCAGAAAATAGTTCGCTCTCATTGCTATTAAAGCCTTTATAATTAAACTTGGTACCATCTAAAAGCCGTTCTATTTCTTCTGTCTTATAAGAAGGCCCTAAATACACATTCTCAAGTCGATCATTATTAGGTCTATTTCCCGTTAAAGTAACATGAGCAAGGGTTGCTGCCCCTAAAGCCCCTCCGGCATCATTTGCCGCGGGTTGAACGAATAAGTTTTTGAACTCTGTGTTTTTTAGGATTTTTCCATTTGCAACACAATTAAGTGCTACTCCTCCGGCCATGCATAAATTTTCGGAACCGGTTTTATTATATAAATACGAAGCTTTTTCAATTAAAATAGTTTCCAAAACCTGTTGAAGGCTTTTTGCTATATCCGCATGAAATTGTTCTAAATCAGATTCTCTCAACCTTGCAGGTTTTCCGAACAAATCAAATAGTTTTTCGGTATACATACGATTTCCCTTTATAAAATCGAAATACTCCAAATTTAATTCATACTGACCTTCGGCCTTAGAAATAATTAAATTATTCATTTGATCAACATAAATTGGTTTTCCATATGGAGCAAGGCCCATCACTTTATATTCTCCATTGTTCACCAAAAACCCTAAGTAACTTGTTATTGTACTGTATAACAACCCTATAGAATCAGGAAAATGCACTTCTTCGAACAAATCTATTTTCTCTTTAGTCCCAATGCCATATGTTGTAGAAGCCCATTCACCTACGCCATCTACTGTAAGTAAGGCAGATTCTTTAAACCCAGAAAAATAATACGAACTGGCTGCGTGAGATAAATGATGATCATAATAAAGTATTTTCCCGGTATACCCCAGTACTTCTCTTATTTCCTGCTCTGCCTGATTAAAATTCTTATTCTTTATTGAAGAATCATATCGTATTTGTCCACTCCAAATTTGTCTAGAAAGTTTCTTCTTAGGATCTTCATAAAACGCTATACAATCAATATCTGCAATAGAAAGTTTTGCTTCTTTTAGACAATATTTTAGGGCATTCTTAGGAATAGAAGGATCAAACTTAATTCTAGTGAATCTTTCCTCCTCTGCTGCGGCTACTAAGCGTCCATTCTTCAAAATACAACATGCCGAATCATGGTATAACCCAGATATTCCTATTATATTAGGTTCCATATTATTTATTTTTTATTAAAATTATTTTATTACTTAAATCAGTAATCGGAAAGTTTCAAGAAATAAACTTATCCTTATTGTAGTGTTTTATATACCAAGAAATTATTTTTCACTGTGGTATTATTGTTTATGCATTATATTCATTGCATGCAAGAATACAATGGATGTGTATCATAAATATGATTACATATCTTTTAGTTTTTCAACAAGTTCAAGATGTTCTTCCTGTTCAGTACGTGTATACCATACTTTTCTAAGTTTCTTTTCCGCAAATAATTTTAATTGATCACCTACATGAGAATTACCTTTTTGAGTAGCATTACCATAAGACATAAGAGCTTTCGCATTTATTTGTTCTCCAAATTCTGTAGCACACACATAACTATCCCCATGATAAGGATAAAACTTACCATCTTTTCTTGGGACGTAGTACATCGTTCTGAATAAACCTAGATTTCCTGGACCTCCATTTCCGGGATATTCGTATTTTCCTACCTTCAATCTAAAAAGGTCACCAAAAGGAGTACTCAGAGAACCTAGTTTATCTAGCTGTGCTTTCGCTGTATTTTTAATAGCTAACAATACTTTTTGCTCATCAATCAAACCATCTGGTAAATGAACTGGATCTTTATATGACCACGGTTTTTCAAAATACCCATCGGTTCCTATTTGACTAATTAGGTTAATAAACAATATAGCACCAGAGCTTGATGATTCAAAAGATGCATCCCACTCGGTTAATACATCCAGAGCAGCCAAAGTAAGGCTATCTTTTGTTTTACTTTTTAAATTTTCTAATTCATCCTGAATTCTAAGGGCAAGTTCAGATTTTGTATCATGTTTCAAAGTTATAAATTCGTCCAATGTTATATTACTAACATCTTGTATAAGTTTAGCAGATCGTTGCGGTCTGAATGACATGTAGTTAGGAGAAATATGGGATTCATAATTATTTGGATCTATTTTAGTAGGGAAAGTACTCGTATAGGGAGGGTCATTTGCATTTTGAATCCAACCACTATCAGGATTTACGTAACCAGGAAGTTTTGAAGCTTGGTAATAGCCCTTCCAAATTTCGTCACTAGAAGATGTAGGTAAAATTTGTTGCCATTTTTCCCAATCACCTTTCTTTTTAGGGATATTTCCTCCAAAATGATACAGGATATTATTATCCTTATCACTATAAATTATATTAAAAAGAGGTAATGCATTTTTATCAGTTGCCTTCTGAAATTCTTTAAGGTTGGATGCTCTCCCCATTGCCCTCCATTGTCCCATAGCATTTAATTCACCATTCATATTAGGCCAACTAATAGCTATCGCCTTATCTCCTGACTCTCTAAGAATCATACCAAAGTCGGATCGTTTTTTAACAACAAATTGTTTTTTTATGATCGAATCTGTTTTTACTGAAATGGATACACTATCTATTTTAAAATCTTTGTATTCACCGTCTATCAGGTATTGATTTTTTTTAATCGTTAATTCATAAAAGTCAACATTATCTAGTGTGTTTACCGTATGAGTCCACCCCAGATTTTGGTTAAAACCAATTCCCAGAGTAGGTAAACCAACCAAAGTAGCTCCGTATAAGTCATTATCACCACTAATAAGGTGCGCTTCAAAAAATAACCAAAAGTCGTTCCATGGAAGATGAGGGTTCGCCAATAGCATAGTATTACCGGACGCTGTTTTCTTACCATTTATTGCCCAAGCATTAGAACCTGGAGACCATTGATGGGCAGTTCTTAAATTTCTACTAATTAAAAACTCCATATACATCACGCGGGTAACATGATACATAACATCTATTGGTTTTACAGGTAAAATAACTTTATATTTCTCATCAATTTGATCTGGGTGTTTTTCTAAATAAGCATTCATTCCTTCTACAAAAGACATTACAATATTCTTATCTTCTTTATCCATATTGTCGAATGTTTTTTCGGCAGCTTCAATCAACCCAAGTTGATGTAGTAATATATCTCTTTTAGAATCACCGCCCCAATATTCGGTAGATTTGGCGCGTGCTTCGCCATATAGCTTAAGTATCAGATCTGCATGATTGTGCATTTGAGCCCACCCCATCATTTTGTAAAGATTGGCATCATTATCAGCATATATATGAGGAATACCCCATGTATCCCACAAAATTTCGTTTTCATAAACTGATGTATCTGTAGAACATGAAATTAAAAATGGTAATGTAAGTAATAAGAATATTTTTTTCATTTTGAATATAATTTGTGTGCAATTTTTATAGTTAACCAGTTTAAGAAGCCTGATTTTTGTCTATAAACTAGTAGTTTGAAGTGTAAACTCACAATTAGTTTCGATAAAATATATATCTATATTTTAAAAATCGTGGGTTTCTATTTTCTCGTCTTTTATGGTATTATTCTTATCTTCTTTAGACCAAATCATTAATTCTAATTTTTCGCAAAATTCTTTTAAAGTTGGATTGTCAAAAACATGAGATACTGATGTTGTTACATCAAATATTTCAGAAATTCGGTTAACAAGAAATACAACCATCAAAGAATGTCCTCCTAAATCAAAAAAATTGTCTTCTAAGGATATCTTTTCAGCTTTTATTTTTAATACCTCTCCCCAAACTTTAGTCATTTGATTTTCCAACTCACTAAACGCCGTACTTTCGTTTTCCGTAGTTATAAAAGTTAAATCTATTAAGGACTTCTTATCTAATTTACCCTCGGAATTTAATGGTAAAGAACTTAATCTATTAAACATTTGAGGAACCATATATTTTGGTAAGATCTTGGATAAAAAATCTTTTAGTTTTAAAGGATCAATATCCTTTGAAGAAGTATAATAGCATATCAGGTGTTTTTTGCTATTCTCTTCATTTAATAATACTATAGCTTCATCTATATTATTAAACAGCATTAATTGATTTTCAATTTCGCTTAAATTAATCTTGTTTCCTTCAATATAAACTTGCCCTTCTTTTCTGCGTACAAGTTCTATATTTCCGTCTGGCAAATACCTAGCTAAATCTCCTGTTTTAAATAATAATTCCCTTTCTTTAAAAGGATTATTTACAAATGGATTATCAAGTTTTCCTTCTTCATCAATAAAATATTTTTGGGACAATTGAGTTCCCCCTATACATAGTTCTCCTAGAACTCCAACAGGTAAAACTTGCTTATTATCATTCAAAATATATGCTTTATTATTAGGTGTTGGTTTCCCAATTAAAACTTGATTGTTCTTATATATAATTTCTGAAGAGAATTTATGGGTAATACAACCTATAATAGCTTCTGCAGATCCATACTCATTAAAAATATTTAAGGACTTGCCTCCTCTTTCTTGAATGGTTGTCGCTAAATTTACCTCTAGTACCTCACCTCCAACAATAAGACTTCTAGTGTTCCTTAAATCCAAATCTGGATTAGCTACGATTCTCTTTAAATCATCCGATGTTAGTTTGATCAAAGATACCTTACCATCTTCAATCACTTGTTCTACAGAAGTATTATTCATTTCATAATCATAAATATACAAACTGTTACCTGTAAAAAATGGTAGAAAGAGTGATGTGAAATTTAGATCTGGCAATAAGGGGCCAAACAAAGCCATATTATCATTGGTAGTAAAATACATTTCACTTGCCCAACTCAAATAATTAAACAACTCACCATAATGAATACTTACTCTTTTAGGAACACCTGCAGAGCTCGAAGTGTAAAAAATGTAGGCCAGATCTTCATTATTAAAATTATGCTCGACATACTTTTTTGATTGGTTAATTAAATTCCTTTGATCAAGCTGATTTTTGGTCTTATCCCATTTTTTTTCAGGACCTGCTTCGTTATATATATCCAGACTATCAACACAAGTAACGAATTGTAATGAGTTGGTTTCCCATTGCAACTTATTAGCCAATTGTATGTGTTTTTTTTCAAAAAACAGGAAAGAAATTTTAGCATCTTTTACCATCCAGGAAATTCTATTCTCTAGTAAATTAGAATCAAGTAAAATAAAACTATTTCCGGATCGTAAGATTCCATATATGGAAACAATCATATTAATACTGTTATCGAATAAAACTCCAACGGTACGTTTTTTTATTCCTCTATCCTGCAGCAACGAAGCAATTTTACTAGTTTCATACCCTAAATCTTCATAGGTTAAAAATGTTTCGTTACGAATTATTGCTTTCTTTTGAGATTTATTTTTTAAGTTCTTAATAACGTTATCACTAATTTTTTTCCCTCTTAAAGGGTAACTGGTTTCAGTATTATTAAAAATATTAATAATCTTATTTTCTTCTTCTTCTGAGAGAACTTGTATATCGGCAATCTTTATATCTGGATTTTGAATACCATAATTTGTAATCGCTTTAAAGTACTGAATAAGCCTTTCTATGGTATTTTTATAAAATAAATCTGAAGCATATTCAAAACTCAAATAAATTTTCTCATCTGATTCGTTACCAAAAAGTGTCAAATCGAATTTTGTGGTTTGTTCCTCGTTATTATATGATTTCAGTTGTAAATCAGGAATATCAAATTCTTCATCTTCAAAATTCTGAAATGTAAATGATATGTCTGTTAATGGGTTACGGTTTGCGGCACGTTCTAAACCTAATTCTTCGACTAAGTCTTCAAATTGATAATCCTGATTATCAAAACAAGAAACAGTTTTTTGTTTTACTTTTTCAAGAAGTTCTTTGAATGATAAATCGCGATTGACTTCATTTCGAATAGGCAATGTATTTACAAACATACCTATCATATTTTCCAGATCAGCATGTTGCCGATTACCTGTTGGTGAAAGAATTATTATGTCATTTTGATTACTTATTTTGTGTATAAGGATATTAAAAACTGTCATCAAAACCATATACAACGTTGTGTTGTTTTTCTCTGCCAAACTTTTAAGAGATTGTGATTCGTGTTTATCTAATTCGAAAAAAACTGTATCGCCTTTAAATGAATTAATTTTTGGTTTTTCAAAATCCAATGGTAATTCTAATTTTGTAACTTCTTTTGAGTATTCCTTAACCCAAAACTCTTTTTGATTTTTTATTTGCTCTTTATAGCTATCACTCATTTGCCATTCAGCAAAATCCTTATAATGTAATTTTAGTTTTGGTAATTCCTTACCCTGATAAAGTTCTTTAAAATCATTAATCAAAATACTATGAGAAGTACCATCAGTAACTATATGATGCATATCTACCATTAATAAATGTCGTTGCTTCTCTAGTATTATTAGACCTACACGAAGTAAAGGAGCTACACTTAAATCAAATGGTTGTATAAAATCATGAACCATGGATTTTATATCTGTTGGGTTTTCATGGCATTCTATTTTAAAATTAACCTCATCATTAACACATTGAAAAACCTGATTGTCAACCAATTCAAAATTGGTTCTCAAACCTTCATGTCTTTCGATTAACTTAACAAATGTATTCTCTAATTTATCTCTTTTTAAATCTCCTATAAGTTCTACAAACTGAGGCATATTATAAGCTGTAGACAACTTATCAAATTTATATAAGAAAAATAGCCTCTGTTGAGCTGAAGATAGAACATACCTTTCCTTTTTCGGAGATGTATTAATTTCAGAATATCGAATTACTTCTGCTTCTTCTATAAAAGTTGCGAGAGTTTTTATTTCCTGATAAATAAAAACCTCTTTCAATGTTACCTTAACATTCAGCTCTTTAGAAATAGAATTTATTAATTGTGAAGCATTGATTGAATTCCCTCCTATTTCAAAAAAACTTTTATTGGTACTGATATATTCAAAATCAATCTTTAATATTCTACTCCAAATTGCAGCAAGTTGACGTTCAATATCAGTAGAGGGTTTTTCATAATTTTCACTTTCTGTAAACTCTGGATCAGGTAATGCCTTATGATCTATCTTACCACTACGAGTTAATGGTAACGTCTCTAACTGAACATAATTTGTGGGAATCATATAATCTGGCAATACCTCTAGTAAATGAGAGCGTAACGCTGACGGTTCGATCGTATCTGTATCCGATGAACAAACAACATAAGCAATTAGATTTGCATTGCCCTCTCCTTGATCTTTTAGTACAACTATTGCTTCTTGTATTAATGGATGCTTCAATAATTGCCCCTCTATCTCTCCTAATTCTATACGATAACCTCGTAACTTGATCTGTGAATCTTTGCGACCCTGATATTCGATATTACCATCTGGTAACCAACGACCCAAATCTCCTGTGCGATATACTCGATCCTCGTACGACAACCAATCTTTTGTGAATTTCTTAGAGGTCAATTCTTCATCACCCAAATAACCTTGAGCCAAACCTTCTCCGGCTATACATAACTCACCAGTAACTCCTACAGGAACTAGGTTACCTCTACCATCAGTAATATAAATACGCTCATTACCCAATGGCCTTCCGATAGGAATAGTCGTATAATCATCTAAACGAGATAAATCAATCTCATAACTGGTCGAATCTACACAAGTCTCGGTAGGTCCATAAATATTATGCATCCTAACCTGAGATTCATCATGATACTTATAAAAATTCTTAACCAATTCTTTTGACAAAACTTCGCCTGCCAACATCCACTTACGTAAATATTGCACACGAGAATCTGCATCCAAACAACTTAACAATATGCGCAGATGTGTAGGTGTACCATCAGAAACTTCTATCTTATTTCTGTTATAAAAATCCAGTAACAACCCACCATCTTTTCTTTCTACATCACTACAGATGTAAAGACTATGACCTTTTAATAAAGCTCCAAAAATCTGTTGTCCCGATGCATCAAAAGAATAGGATGCCAACAAGCCAACACGTAAAGCAGATGTTCCTAAATCTTTATATACTCGATCTTCTAATCCATGAATCAGATTTACAACACTCTTATGACCTATCATCACCCCTTTAGGAAGACCTGTAGAACCAGATGTAAATATGCAGTAAGACAAATCATCAACTGTAATAGATATATCTAAATTTTCTGTACTACCCTGATATAATAATCCCGAGTGTATATCTTTTACCGTAAGTTGTGCCGAAAATCTCTCTACATATTCTGAGTCTGCCAACAACAAAGTAGCCCTACTCTGATCTAACATATAAGTTACCCTATCTGTAGGTAACTCAGGATCTATAGGTAAGTATCCCGCTCCTGATTTTAAAACGCCTAAAATCCCTACGATCATCTCTACAGAACGATCTAGTAAAAGTCCAACAATACTTCCTTTATCAACACCTAACGATAGTAAATGTCGAGCCAACTGATTTGACTTCTCGTTCAACTCCTTATAGGTACATTCGTTACTTTCATAACTTACCGCAATGCGATCAGGGTAAAGCAATACCTGTTGTTCAAATAAATCAACTATGGTTTTATTTTCTGGATACTCCAAAGAAGAACCTATAAAATCCCTTAGAATTAAGGATGATTCTTCATTAGGTAAAATCTGAATATCCGTCAGTAAGATATTAGGGTTTATAATAACAGAAGAAACTATATGCTTGAAATACGTAATAAAACGCTCTATTGTACTTGAATCAAATAAATCCGTAGAATATTCAAAATTTAAATATACTTGACCGTTATCCTCTCCTCCATTTAACCTTAAATCTACTTTAGATATCTCATGTTGATTATCCATAGAAGAAATAGATAAACCTGGTAAAATAAGATCTTCAATATTTATATTCTCATATAAAAACATAACATCAAACAAAGGATTTCTACTGGCATCTCTGACAAGTTTCAACTCTTCTATTAATGTTTCATATGGAAATGATTGATTATTAAAGCATTGTAAACTATTTCGTTTAACTTGTCTTAAAAGATCAATAAAACTCAAATCTCCTTTGACATGATTACGCAATGGTATCGCATTTAAGAAAACACCCATTAAGTCTTCCAAATCAGCATGATCCCTACCTGAGACTTGTGTACCTATAATGATATCTTCCTGATTACTTAATTTATTAAGTAAAATTGTAAACGCAGATAATAAGGTCATAAACATAGTTGACCCAGCACCATAACCAATTGCTTTTAATTCCTTGGTTTGTTCTTTGGTTAAGGAAAAGGAAATATTATTTCCTTTATTACTTTTAAACAAAGGTCTAATGTAATCCGTTGGAAGATCTAAGACGTTAATCTCATCATAGAATTGATTCATCCAAAAATCTCGTTGATTTGATAGCTGTTTTTGATATTCATCACTTTGCTGCCATTCTGCATAATCTTTATAACTTAATCGCAACTCTGGTAGATCTAAATCTTTGTAAATAGCTATAAAGTCTTTAATCAAAATACCATAAGACACTCCATCTGCTACTATATGATGAAAATCAACCATTAAAATATGGTGATCTTCAGACAGACGAATCAAACCTGCTCTAAGTAAAGGAGCTTTGCTTAAATCAAATGGCTTAACAAATTCTCGTGTAATCGTATTAATATCTGATTCTGAAGATTCAAAAAATTCTAATTGAAAATCAACATCAGAGATTATTTTTTGAACAACAATTTCATCTACTGTTACAAAAGATGTTCGAAAACTCTCATGACGATCTATCAGTTGTTTAAATACCCTTTCTACTTTTTCTTTATCTAATTTACCATTAATTCTAACTATTTTTGGCATATTATACGCCAACGAGAATTTATCAAAATTGTAAATAAAATAAAACCTTTTCTGAGCAGATGATAACTTGTAGTAATCTTTACTAGCAACTGGAGATATTTTTTGAAATGGGGTGTCTATCTCTAAACTTTTGTAAAAATTCAGAATTTCGCTTTTTCTAGATTTAATTTCTGAGATAACCTTATTGTTCAATAACTCTTGCTTAGCTATTAATTTGAGGTCATTTTCATCATTAATAGATATAGATATCCCACGCTCTTCAAGCGTTTTAATGAATTTTTCTATTTTCATCTGTTATAGTTTAATAATCTTAAAAAAGAATAATTGTATACCACTAATTTCCCAAATGACGAATAAATAGGAAGTGTGCTTAAAATTATAAAAGGTTGTATTCGGTAATTTAAGAACTGAATATTGTGAATTGATGATTTGCTTTAATAATCAATATTGTTATTGTATTCTCTCAAGGCATCACATATGAAGCTTAAGTTTTTTATCATAAAACAGCTCTTTTTCTCCAAATAATCTTTCTGCTGTAATACCTTTTGATTTACATTCGTCCAGTAATTTATTTGATTCTATTATGGGTGTTGATTCATCAGTATACTCCTTTGTACTTATAAACTTTATCCATGGTTCCTGACCCATTGCATAAACATAAAGTTCCTTAGGATTAAAAATATTCACTAATTTTTGGGCTTGCTCATAATTAGATCCTGAAATGGTTCTTGAGTAATCCTTATCTCTCTCTAAACGGTCATTCAATAAAGGACCATATAACCAACTCAGTGGTGCGCCATCACATTCCATTCCCAAAAACACAACATCTACATCTCCAATTTCTCTTTGTACATGATGGTAAAGCATTGTATCTATATTGCAAGAGTCAGCCAAAAATAACAAGCTAAAATTTTCAATTTGAATATGATGACAAATTTTAGATCTAATATCTAAATCACAATGCTCCCCTATAAAAGGTACACCAGTAATAGTACAATCATGAAACTCTATCGATTCAAGGTCGTCAATCTCCACAACATTTTTAAAACCTATTGTTTTAAACATTAAACTTAAAGCGGGATCTTGTAATGAACCAGCCTTAGTTTTAGGAACAACCAGATTCTTAATTCGATGTCTTAACGGTAATAAAGTTTCCAAAAGTATATGATCCTGGTGATTATGCGTAATCAAAACATAATCTATTGTGTCAGGGAGATCAACATCCGAAAACCTGTCGACATCAGTTTGATAACCATAATAACTAATAATTGGATCGACTAATATGCTAATATTCGAAGTTTCTAAAAGTACACAAGCATGTCCAAAATATCTCATTCTCACCTTTTCTCCGCCATAACTTTTATAATTGGTTAAAGGTTCTGTTGTAAAAAATTCATTGAAAAATTTAGAATTTGAATCAATGTTTAACAACTCTGTAATCTGTTGAATTGAGGCAGGTTTTCTCCTCATCATACTTATTTTATCTATTACCTCACTTTCGAAAGGAACATTTAGACTCAACACGTCTGGCGAGTCTATTCGTGGTGTACTAAGACAAAATGGTCTTTCATCATTACTTGTTAACCATAGAGCAATACTTTGAGAATTTTTGTCATAAAATTCACTTTTATACAAAAGAGATTCGAAAAACTTAAAACTAGGATTATTATGAAGATCATATATCAACTCTACATATCCTTTAAGAATTGTTGGAATTTTATCATATAGTGGTTCCATAGAATACCCCTTTGCTTCATTAAGCAATAAATCATCTAATTCTGAAATCGCATTAGAAAATGATATTAATTTTTCTCTTTTCTTTAATGTATTTTCTAGTAAATCCTTTATTTCCTCACATCTATCACTTTCATAATCTATGAAAGGCCCTCCCAAAAATCTAGGGTTTTTAACGGCTTCCATATGCAAATTAGGTGCTAGTATATAAGAATTCATTATTTCAACATGTCTTTTTATTATATTAAGACCATAGGTAACAGGAGGAATCAAATGTGACCACGCATACCAATTATCTACTAATGGTTCTATGACCACATTAGGTTTTAAATAATATTCTGTTATTTCCATAAATGACTCTATTATAAATAAAATGCTTATTTAAATTACTACTTCTTTTAAATCTTGATCGTCTTCTTTTTCACTTTTAATTTTACTCACTGCCTCTATAATTTCTGCTTGTTCTTTAATCGATGGCTTATCAAACATTTCCATAATAGGTATTTTAACATTGAACTTTTTAAAGACAAGACTAGCTATCATCAATATACTCAGTGAATCTCCCCCATAATCGAAAAATGATTGATCTGTATTAAATTTTGTAGGGTCTAGGTTTAACACCTTACCCCATATTTCGGCTAAATCAATCTCGACATCTGTCTGAGGTAGCGCGTTCCCAATATCTTCTGTAAATTCTGGTTCAGGTAATGCTTTATGATCTATCTTACCACTACGAGTTAATGGTAAAATCTCTAATTGGACATAATATGCGGGAATCATATATTCTGGTAGCACGCCTAACAAATGAGAACGTAACGCCGACGGCTTGATCGTATCTGTATCAGCAGAGCAAACAACATAGGCAATCAGATTAGCATTACCCTCTCCCTGATCCTTTAACACAACTATTGCTTCATGTACTAACTGATGCCTTAATAACTGCCCCTCTATCTCGCCTAATTCTATACGATAGCCACGTAACTTGATCTGTTGGTCCTTACGACCTTGATATTCAATATTGCCATCAGGTAACCAACGACCCAAATCTCCTGTACGATATATACGATCCTCATACGATAACCAATCCTTCGTGAATTTATTAGAGGTCAATTCTGTATCTCCTATATAACCATGAGCCAAACCATCCCCGGCTATACATAACTCTCCTGTAACTCCAATAGGAACCAAATTACCAACACTATCGGTAATATAGATACGTTCATTACCCAGTGGTTTACCGATAGGAATAGTTGTATAATTATCTAAACGAGACAAATCAATCTCATAACTGGTCGAATCTACACAAGTTTCGGTAGGTCCATAAATATTATACATCCTAACTTGAGATTCATCATGGTACTTATAGAAATTTTTAACTAATTCTTTTGACAATACTTCGCCAGCCAACATCCACTTTAGTAAATAGTGTAATCGAGAATCTCCATCCAAAGAACTTAACAATATACGCAGATGCGTAGGTGTACCATCAGAAACTTCTATCTTATTACTATTATAGAAATCCAATAATCGATCTCCATCTTTTCTATCTACATCGCTACATATATAAAGGCTATGACCCTGTAATAAAGCTCCAAAAATCTGTTGAACCGAAGCATCAAAAGAATATGAAGCCAACAATCCAACACGTAAAGCAGATGTTCCTAAATCTTTATATACGCGATCATGTAATCCATGAATCAGATTCACAACACTCTTATGACTCATCATCACTCCTTTAGGAAGACCTGTAGATCCAGATGTAAATATGCAATACGCCAAATCATCAACTGCAATAGACCTATCTAGGTTTTCTATACTACCTTGATATAATAATTCTGAATGTATATCTTTTACTGGAAGGTAGGCCGAAAATCTCTCTAAATATTCTGAATCTGCCAACAACAAAGTAGAGCTACTTTGGTCTAGCATATACTCTATTCTACCTATTGGTAACCCTGAATCTATAGGTAAATAACCCGCTCCAGATTTTAAAACTCCTAAAATCCCAACGATCATCTCTACAGAACGATCTAGCAAAAGTCCTACAATACTTCCATTAACAACGCCTAACGATATTAAATATCGAGCCAACTGATTCGATTTATCATTCAACTCCTTATAGGTATACTCATTACCTTCATAACTTACAGCAATACGATCAGGATAAAGCAAAGCCTGCTGCTCAAATAAATCAACTATGGTAACAATCTTATAATCAATAGTGGTTGAATTAAACTGTTTCAGTAAAAGTTCTTTTTCAACAAACTGTTCCTTAGCCGATTTTGATGATGGATTTGCTACAATTTCTTTCAATACTTTTTCATAGCAATTTTTGAATTTAGAAACAGATTCATCATCTATAAAAGAGGTATTATAAGAAATGTTATAGGACAATACTTCGTTAGTAGAGTTAATTACAAATTCGAAATTAGCATTTGTTCGTTCATAGCTCATTTCCCGAAATTGTTCAATTTTATTGATTTTCTCATAATCCAAAATCCCAGATTCTTTTATCATTTTATCATATACATGAAAATTGACATAACTAAAATTGACATCAACAATAGGATTTTCTGTTGAAGTTTTTTCTCCAATAGCCTTCATAATTTGAAATAATGAAAAATGAGCAAATTGATCTAAATTATCTAGTTTTTTCTGAATGTCTTTTACAAATTCATCCCAGACAATATTATCAATGATTGAAAACCTAAAAGGAATTGTATTTAAAAAACAACCCAAAATTTTATCTCCATCCTCTCCTTCTGGTCTTTTATTGGTAATAAGACCACTCGTAATATCATTGGTATGTGAAAACATGTTTAATGTATAAAGAAAAGCCGAGTAACAAATAGCCCGTATACTTACTTTATGCTCTCTTGCTCTAGACGATAATTCGTTGTAGAATTCTCTAGGAAAAAAACCTCCTTGAGTATTAAATTCGGAAGTGGTAGATTTACCTGGAAATGAAAATCTAGAATACCCTGCAAGTTCATTAATCCAGAACTCTCTTGTTTTTTCTGATTTATGATTTAAGTTTTGTTCAATAACATAATCTTTGTAACTACTTTTTAAAGTGTTGGGAACAAAATCAGCATCAGTTTTTAATTTTAAATATGTGTTTTTTAATTCTGTATTAAGAGATGCCCGACTCCATCCATCAATTATTGCATGATGAAAGATAAAGCACATTGCATAAAAATCTTGACCCAAAGCATATACTTTATACCTCCATAATCCTAGATTACTAATTTCAAATGATGCTTTAAGATCTGCATCAAAATCCTTTTTAATGATATCATTTTGTTCTTGGGTTGTAAAATTAGAAATGTCTTGATGCGAAAAATCTATCGGAATAGTTTTATGAACCAATTGCAAGAATTCGTTTTCTTCTTGATTCAATAAAAAACTTGTTCTTAAGATAGCATGTTTTTTGACCATTAATTGAAGAGATTTTAGAAATAGATTTAGTTCAAAATCTTTTAATTCTACAATATCTATCATTTGATCATGATACATTTCACTTTCCTTCAATGAATGAAATAACATACCTCTTTGTATATCACTATTGGGAAATACATCTATTATATTATCATTTTCTTGACTTGGGTTATTCAAATAGAACTTTTCTTTAATTTCTTTAAAATAGTCCTTTATCTTATTCTTATTAATCTCATGATGATCCTCAGTTGTTTTTGCCTGCAAATGTTTCGCAATGGATTTTATCGTTTTATGTGTAAGAATGTCTTTTACTGTTAAAGCATATCCTTCTCTTCGAGCCCTGGAACAAATCTGAATCGAACGAATTGAATCTCCTCCTATAGCAAAAAAGTCATCGGTAACACCAATACGGTCAATACCCAACACTTCGCTCCAAACGCCAACCAATAAATGTTCCTCTGCTGTCTGAGGGGCTACATAATCATCAACCTCCATGAAATCCAGATCTGGAAGAGCTTTATAATCTAATTTACCATTACTGGTTAATGGAATATGATCTAGCGATATATAATGCTTAGGAATCATATATTCTGGTAATACTTCAGATAAATATGAGGCTATATCACTTGACGATACCTCTGCTTCTGATACATAATAGCCTACTAAATAACTAACATCATCGGTATGCTTTAATAGAACTATCGATTCGGATATCCCATCATATCCCAATAACTGCTGTTCGATCTCCCCCAACTCAATACGATATCCACGTAACTTAACCTGGGAATCCTTTCTTCCTAAAAATTCTATATTCCCATCAGATAACCATCTTCCCATATCACCCGTACGGTATAAATACCCTCCTTCTTTATAAGGGTTGGGCATCAAGCGAGAAGATGTCTCTGAATCCAAACCAATATAACCATCAAACAACTGATCACCTCCTATATACAACTCTCCTAATACACCGGTAGGTAATAAGCCCATGCTGCTATTTAAAATGTAAATCTCATTATTAGCCGTAGGCTTACCTATCA